>OZ253469.1:0-4841412 GCA_965261535.1 Candidatus Azotimanducaceae bacterium | reverse complement strand
GGCTGTATTGGCCGGTGCTCGACCGCGGGCCGGACAGTCTGCCAATCCGACAGTTGTTGCTGAGCGACGTCACCGACATGGAAGTGCTCGCGGTGGATTACTCTGGTGTCGAACACAGGTTCTGGCCCCCGGATGAGGGAGGCAACGAGCAAGAGAAGAGTCTCGCCGCCGTTATCGTACGGATGACGCTGCCGCCGTACGGCGATATCGAACGGCTGTGGACGGTCCCGACGACCATGGCCCGGCAGATCCTTGGAGAAGCCGGCAGTGCGCTTGAAACTAATTAAAATAGGAATTGTATTCTATTGATATATACGAATATTTATAGAGCACAAAAGGATCGCCACAGAACCCGGAGTGGCCGTGCGGTCGAGCATGCTCGCCGCGCTCCCGGCGTAGCATTGGTCAGCGTGTTGCTGGTCGTGGCACTCGCCAGCGCGTTTGCGTCCCAAATGATCTCGCGACACGCGCTTACCGTGGCTCACGCGCGGCAGGTCTTTGACGGCGCGCAGGCCCGCGAATACGCCTTCGGCGCGGAGGCTTATGCGCGCCAACTGCTGTTCGAGGACTGGATAACGGACAACTCGGTGGACACCCTTGTCGAAGCATGGTCGTTGCCGAGCGAACCATTTCAGATCGAAGGCGGGCGGATCGAACTCGCCATCGCAGACCTCGAACGTCGGTTCAATCTGAATGCGGTCACATCGGCCGAGAACCTGCAACGGCTGAAGCTTCTGATGGTCCACCTCGAACTCGACCCCAACCTGGCGGACGCTTGGCTCGACTGGATCGACCGCGACGAAACCGTGTACGGTTTCGGCGCCGAGGACGAAGACTACCTGCTGGTCGAACCCGCCTATCGTGCAGCGAACCGAGCCGCCGTCAGTACCAGCACGATGCTCGCCGTGGAGGGCTTTACGAAAGATGTCCACGAACGCCTGTTGCCCTACGTCGCGCTGTTTCCCGTCCAAGAACTCAAGGTAAACGTCAACACGAGCGGTGCCGAGGTCTTGCGGAGCCTGGGTCATTCTTTCACGCTGGACGAAACCGAGGCCCTGATGGAGTTCCCGAGAGAGTTTCGGGATGTTGCCGAAGCCGTTGGGCGATACGCCGGGTTAGCGGACAGCACCCAAGCGCTGACCGTAACCAGTGCCTTCTTTGAGGTGCGCGTTCGGGTCGAACTGCGCGGCGCGCGCGCCGAGTTGATTTCGATGCTTCACCGCGATCCGCGCAGCGGCGCGGTCCGGTTGCTTGGTCGTAATTTCGGACGCCGCGTACCGTTGATCTTCGATGAGGAGTCAGCGGACGCCGAAGACACCACCACCGGTGTCCGCGGCCCAAGCATCACGGATACGATGTTATAGGACCGGGAGAATGGCCCGTCTTTATCTACGAACAACCGAACGGTTATCCTTGTGCCCGCTTCTGAAACGACTCGCGTTCACGTCCGGGGTTGGCGCGGGGGCCGAGTGAGCGGCGACGAAAGGTACCGCGTCGGCGCGGCGAAGTAGGGGGGATACCTCATGCGGCTGTTCATACGGATCCTCTCGGGGTCGGAGCTGGCCCATCTTGGCGCGAACCAGACTGTCGGGAAGACGATCCGGTGTCAGTGGCTGGTGCGCGATGATCGCGGGCAGACGGTGGCGCAGGGCGAAACGGACGCGGCGGGACTCAGCGACATAGCTAACGTGTCCGGCGTGGGGTCCGGTAAGCCATCCGGCGAGCCCTCCGGCAAGCCCGATATCCTGGTAGATCCGGATGATCTTGTGGTCCTTGTTCCAAGCGCGCAGGTTGCCTGGCTCTCCCGCACGGTGCCCGGGCGCCGTGCCGCGCAAATTCGACGGGCGTTGCCGTTCGCCGTAGAGGAAGACCTTACCCAGGATGTCGAATCCATGCATTTGGCGCACGCGCCGATTGTGCGCGGGCAGCCGGTGCGCTGCGCGCTGATCGATCGACATCTGCTTGCCGATTGGCTCGCCTGCCTGCGTGACTGCGGGCTGCGGCCGGGTCACATGGTGCCGGACGCTTGCCTGCTGCCTTGCAGCGAATCTTCGGCGAGCGTGCTGTTCGAGGGCGCCGAGGCATTGGTAAGAACCCCCGAGCACATCGCCACTGTCGAGGCGTCGACACTGCCGGACATTCTGGAGTCGGTTCGCGCAAGCTTCGACAACGCGGATGAATCGCTTGAACTCGATCTCATTGGTGGAGAAGCGATAGACGGGCGGCTGGATGGCAGTGGTTTCAACGTCCGCCGGACGGTTCTCAGCGGCACCGTGCTCGATTTGCTCGCGTCGCAGTGGGATGCCGATCAACCCGAGATCAATCTGCTGCAGGGGCCGTTTGCGCCCTCGAGAGGCGCGCGCCCGTCCCGCAGCGGGTGGCGCGGCGTCGCGGGTTTGGCCGCACTTTGGTTGATCGTGACCTTGGCCGTGCTGTTCGCCGAAGGCTACGTTGCGAGCCATCGCGCGGACGCGCTCGAAGCAGAATTGACAGCCCTGTACCGGAGCATCTACCCGAATGAGCGTCGCATCCCCAATGCCTATGCGCAGATGCGCGGCAAGCTCCGCCAATCGGATGTAGGACACGCTGCATTCCACGCGCTGCTGGGACAACTTGCCGCTGAAACGACCCAGGGAAATAAAGACGTCAGCGTCAGGTCGATCTCGTTCAACGATTCCCGGGGCGAGCTCACGAGCGAGCTCTGGTTGCCCGGTTACGCGCTACTCGACGCGCTCAAGCTCGAGCTCGAACGGCGGGGCCTCGCGGTCGATATCAGTAGCGCCGAAGAGCGCGACAATGTCGTCCGGGCACGGTTGCGCATAAGGATGTCAGGATGATCCGCGAACGATTGCGCGCCGTGCTGCGGGATTCGGGCGTCGAACGTAGATACCGGGCGCTGGATCAACGCGAGCGCCTGCTGCTGCACGTCGCCGGGGCCATAGGGCTGGTGGCGTTCCTGTACGCGGGCGTGTGTGCTCCCGCATACGCTTTCCGCGAAACGGCGCTGGCGCGCTATGCGGAGCAGCAGTACCGGCTGGACTGGATGCGCTCGCACGAAGCCGAAGCGCGGCAACGGGGCGAAGACGACTCAGGCACGGGCGCGCCGAACCGGTCACTGCTGACGTTGATCGACGCCACCGCGCGCGAGGCGAACGTTCGCCTCGCGCGTTATCGACCGGAAAGCGACGGCAGCGTGAACGTGGTGATCCAGCGGCAGTCGTTCAACGATGTGCTCCGATGGACCGGCTTGCTCGTCGCGGATGATCTGCGCATCGTTCAGGCCGCGATCGACGCCGAGGACGCAGAGGGCGTTGTCAATGTGAGATTGAGCATCCGGTAGCGCGACGGCCATGCTCGCGCACATTCGTGGCTCTATTTAACATAATATATATTATGCGCAATCAGATCTGGTGGTTGCGGTCGCCGAAGCGGGGCTAATCCGTCGCCAACAAGGCTCTGCCGATGACCTTCAGGGCCAGAATTTCCTCGGCACCCTCGAAGATGGACAGAACCCGGGCGTCGAGGAAGTAGCGACTCACCGGGGATTCTTCCCCGTAGCCCATGCCCCCGTGGATCTGCATCGCTTCCCGGGTCACGCTTTCCGCCACCTTGCACGCGAATAGTTTGACCAGACTGGCCGCCAGTTGCGCGCCGTTTCGGCCGGTGTCAAGTTCGCCCCGCGCGTCGATGCGCTGCGCGACCGCGTACGAGAACTGTCGACAAGCGACGATATACATACCCATGCGCGCGAACTTCTGCAGCGTCAAGGGATAGTCCGCGACGGCGCGACCGAACACCGTGCGGTTTTCCGCATAGCCAAGCGCCGCCTCGAAGGCGGCGCGCATCAGGCCGCTGGCGCGCGCCGCGGTCTGTAGACGGCCTCCCGAAAAGCCGCGCATCGTGTAGTAAAAGCCCTTGCCGCGTCCGTCCGCTTCGCCCACCATCGCATCATCGGGCACGAAAAAGTCGTCGTAGAACATTTCGAACGAGTGCATCCCCCGGTACCCGATGGTCGGTATCGCGCGTCCCGACACCTTGCCGCCGCGTGGTTGTGCGTACTCGAAATCGTGCCCGTCGTAGACGGGTTTCTCCACCACGAAAAGCGACAATCCGCGGTGCGGAGGTCGGACATCGGGGTCGGTCCGGGCGAGAACGAGGATGACGCCCGACTTGCCGGCGAACGTACACCAGGTCTTGCCTCCGTTGAGCCGCCAACCGCCTTCGGTCTTCTCCGCCCTCAGCGATACGGCCGCCACATCCGATCCGGTCCCCGGTTCCGTGACGGAAATGGCGCACAGGGGATCACCCGCGGCCAGACCCGGCAGCCAGCGTTGCTTTTGCGCCTCGGTGCCCCCTTCGAGCAGGGCTTGCGCCATGATTTCCGGTCGCGTAATCAGGCTGCCCGCGGCGCCAAGAGAACCTCGGGACAGTTCTTCGGTTACCACCACCATGCCGAGGCGGTCCTCGGTCCCATGCGGCTGCAATCCACCGTATCGTTCCGGCACGCACAATCCGAAACAGCCGAGTTCCCGCAGGCCGTCGATGATCGCGTCGGGAACCATGGCATCCTCGCGGTGGATCGCTTCGGCCAATGGCGCCACGCGTTCGTCCGCGAACTGGCGGAACGTTTCGCGGATCATCGACTTTTCCTCGTCGAGGTGGTCCGGCGGCATCCGTCCGCTTCGGTCACGCCACGCCTGTCCAAGGGATCTCAAATGATCCGGAGACAGGTATTGATCCGCGATCTCCACGTAGTCATTCGAGAGTTCGGCGGCGCTGAGTCCGTAGGCGCTTGGCCGCAGCCGCAGCCTGTGCTGCAGGTTGCTGGTCGCTTCGGCGCAGAAGGTCAGCGCCAGCGCCTCCTTGAACGCCCGCTCGTCTGGCGGCGCGTGTTGCGCGGCATAATCGAGCATGATTTCGGCAGCGGTGAGTTCGGCACTGGAGATCGCCAGGTCGTAGAGTTCGATCTGCGCCTCTTCATGCAGCCTGGCCGCCGCCACCTCAAGCGCGCGGCGCGCGCCTGCTACGATATCCTGCGCGCGCTCGCATCTGTCCATTCGTGATCTAGCCCGGATATTTCATCAAGGGCCGCGATGATCGCGCGGGCAAAAGTGCCCCACGGGCGGTGCCTATTAGCTCCGCCCGTGGCCCGGCCCCACCGTGCGAGCGCGCGGCCAGCGCCGTTTGTTCCCAGCAGGACTTCCGAAAAATGGGATTACCCATTGAAACAAAAAAACATTCAAATATTCGGCAAACGGCTTGGTGAAATATCCGGGCTACCCGCGACTTCGGGGTAGCAAACACAGGATTCTACTGCATAATGCTCGGGAAGCCCCTGGAACGAAGGCATCGTGGGGATAGGAATCGCGCCCGCGCGCCAGCTCTTCCGGGACCTGCAAGACGAGATCGAGTCAAGCCTTGCGCGCCTGGACGGCGAGGGAGGATTCTCGGGACAAAGCACCCCCCTGCCCCGCGGCGGCCTTTCTCGATCCCGCGTACTGCAGGACGGCGCCAACATCGAAAAGGCTGCCGTTTTGTTTACCCATGCAATCGGCGACAGCCTTCCCGCCGCGGCGACGGAACGCAACCCGCACTTTGCCGGGCAACCCTTTCAGGCAACGGCGATCTCGCTGATCGCGCATCCGCGCAATCCCTACGTGCCGACCGCCCACATGAATCTACGATTCTTTCTCGTCGGCACGAAGGATCCCGTGTGGTACTTCGGCGGCGGTTTCGACCTGACGCCTTTCTATCCGTTCACCGAGGATGTCGTGCATTGGCACCGAACAGCCTGCGATGCCTGCCATCCCCATGGGGATGCCTACGCCCGGCTGAAGGGCAATTGCGACGCTTACTTCTACCTGCCCCATCGCAAGGAAGCGCGCGGCGTCGGCGGCATCTTTTTCGACGACTGGACGGAGGGCGGATTCGACGCCAGCCTGGCCTTCGTCCGCAGCGTCGGCAAGCACTTCCTGCCGGCGTATTGCCCTATCTTCGAGCGGCGCAGCAACATTCCCTGGGGCCGACGCGAAGAAGACTTCATGCTATTTCGACGCGGACGCTACGCGGAGTTCAATCTGGCTGTGGATCGCGGTACGCGCTACGGCCTCCAATCAGGTCGAAACGTGGAGTCGGTGCTGGCGTCCTTGCCGCCGCGGGCGCGGTGGATCTACGACTACAAGCCGCCGCCGAATTCGGCAGAAGCGGCGCTCACGGACCATTTCCTTCCGCCGCGCAACTGGCTTGAGCTTGTGGATAAGTCTGGGGACTGATTATCGACGGAATAGGGATGAAATGTTACAGAAGTATGAAAATACGTACGTTTAACTTAAAAAACAATTAGATAAAGATCTTTTCGAAGGTAATAGATTCAATTGTGCGGCCTTTTTCAGACACCCCCGACAACTGCGGCTTGTGCATAAAAACGTTATCGCGAAAGACGTTCCTGGCGTCAGTCCTGACAATTGACGCCCTGTTTTGGTGCAGGATGGGAAATATCTGGCGAGCCTTTACGCCGACAATCATGACCCGGAGCCGCGCCTGTCACGTTGCGACCGCTCCGCTGTGCTTTTCGCATGGATCCTTTTCAGGGTTTCGGCTTCACCTGGCAAACGGTAACCTACGGCGCGCGTTCAGGGTAGCCGGAGGGGATAAATGACGGGCTTTGACAGCATTGAGTACGACGTGGCGGACGGCCGCGCTCGGATAACCCTCAACCGTCCGGAGAAACTCAACGCGCTGTCGCTGAAACTGCAGTCCGATTGAAGTCTGTTCCGAAGGAACACCTGGAGTACGAAGTCGAGCAACTCGCCGACCGCCTGTGCAAGATAGACCCGGACCTGTTATCGGCCAACAAGCGCATCATCAACATGGGACTCGAACTGATGGGTGCCCGCACCCTGCAGCGCATGGCGGTCGAAAACGACGTTCGCGGCCACAACGCGGCTGCCGCTTTCGGCTTCCGAGAGTCCGTTCGCGAGAGACGCTGCGCAATCGCGACACCAAGTTCGGCGATGGTCGGGCGCGCGTCAATGGCCCGGAGTTTCGCGATGAGACGGGCCGGCTGCGCGACAATTGACGTCGTTTCACGAGGCGCCGGGCGGACCGCGGAATCGATGGCCGCCGAAATGGCGCGGATAGCGTAGGGCAATGGAAGTATTTCAGCTATTGCTGAGCGGCCTTTCCCAAGGGTGCGTCTATGGACTCATCGCCCTTGGCTTCGTGATGATCTACAAGGCCACCGAGATGCTGAACTTCGCCCAGGGCGACATGATGATGCTCGGCGCTTTCGTGGCGTTCAGCTTCGTCAATTCGGCGGGACTGCCGTTCTTCGCGGGATTTTTCCTCACGCTTGTCGTCATGGTCGGCTTTGGCATGGCGATCGAACGCACCGTGATTCGGCCGATGATCGGCCAGCCGCCGTTTGCTGTGCTGATGCTCACGATTGGTCTTGGCTTCGTCCTTCGGGCTGTCGCCGGGGCGATCTGGGGCAGCGGCATACGCACCCTCGATGTCCCGTTTGCCGGAAACGTGCTTGAGGTCGGCGGCGTCGTTCTCGGTTACGAAAACCTCGTGGTCATCGGCGGCACCGCCCTCCTCTGCCTTGCCTTGTGGGCGTTCTTTCGCTACTCACGCATCGGGGTCGCGATGCAGGCGGCATCCCAGAACCAGCTCGCGGCGTACTATAGCGGTGTCCCGGTCAAGCGCGTCACTTCGTTGGTCTGGGGTATCTCCGCCGCGATCTCCGCCGCCGCCGGCATACTCGTCGCCCCAGTCATGTTGATTGAGCCCATGATGGGGATTCTTGGCATCAAGGCGTTCGCCGCGGCCATCGTGGGCGGGTTCGGCAGCTTGCCCGGGGCGATCGTCGGCGGGTTGCTCATCGGCGTCGTAGAGCAGTTCGCCGGACTCTATCTGCCGGCGGGACTCGGCGAGGTCAGCGCCTTCGTGATCCTGTTGGTGATGCTCTTGGCGCGCCCGCAAGGCATCTTCGCTTCGCTACAACAGAAAAAGGTGTAGCCCGGACATGCGATTCGTGCTCACCACCCACTATGGCCAGGACGTCGATCTTTTCCGCCACAACGGCCAGCGGTTCTGGTACGCGCTCCTCGCGGTCGCCGTGGTCGCGGCGCCATGGTTCCTGAACGCCTTCTACGTCGGTGAACTGGTGCTGGTCTTTATCTGGGCCATCGCCGGTATCGGTCTCATGCTGCTGGTCGGCCATACCGGACTCGTCAGCCTCGGACACGCGGCGTTCCTTGCCATCGGCGCCTACACCCACACGGTACTCCTCGGCTACGGCGTACCTTTTGCGCTGTCCGCGCCTCTCGCCGTGGTGTTTACCGCCCTTGTCGGCGCGCTGGTGGGTATCCCGGCCCTACGCATGACCGGCGTTTATCTCGCGATCGCAACCCTCGCGTTCGAACGCATCGTGGCGTATGGCATCGAGCACTGGGAACCGGTCACCGGCGGGCTGCGCGGCGTTGCAGTCCCGCAACCCGAGTTTTTCGGCTTCAGCCTGACCGACAGCTACGTGCTGTACTACGTCAGTCTCGGCCTCCTTGGGGCGGGCCTGATTGCCGCGGCTAACCTGCTGCGCAGCCCTATGGGACGCGCCTTCATCGCCGTGCGGGATTCCGAGATATCCGCCCAGAGCATGGGCGTGCACCTGGCCCGTACCAAGACAACGGCTTTTGCGGTCTCGGCGGCGTTCACCAGCCTGGCCGGCGTGTTGTTGGCGCACAGAATCGGTTACCTGGCGCCGGACTCGTTTACCGTGCAAACGTCGATACAACTCCTCCTGCTGGTCGTGGTCGGCGGGCTGGGATCTCTTCACGGCGTTGTCTTCGGCGCGATTTTCGTCGGCTTCCTGCCCCAGGTGATCGCGCTGGCTCGGGACGTCCTGCCGTCCACCGTCAGTCAGATTCCGGGCTTGGAGCTTGGCGTCTTCGGCGCCATTCTGGTGTTGTTCCTCGTCTTCGAGCCCCTTGGCATATACGGTCGCTGGCTCAAGATTCGCGCCTGGCTGAGCCAGTTTCCCTTGTATCGAAAGGCGACGCACAAGCGCCAGAAGTCCTATCTCAGAACGGAGCGGGTACATTGACCCGTTCGCAGACCCCCGAAGCGGCGGCGACGCTGTTCGAGGCGCGCAGCCTGTCGCTCAGTTTCGGCGGCGTAAAGGCGGTGCGAGACGTATCGTTCGATATTCGCCCGGGCGAGGTGTTCAGCATCATCGGTCCCAACGGGGCCGGCAAGACGACGATCTTCAACCTGATCAACCGCATATACGACGCGGATGCGGGCACCATGGCATTCAACGGCGAAGAAATGAGCCGGGTGCCGGGACACCGCATCGCCGAACTCGGTATTGCGCGGACGTTCCAGAATACCGAATTGTTTGATCGCGCAACGGTGCTTGAGAATCTGCTCATAGGCCGTCATGTGCATCGCCGCACGAACCTCCTCGCAGAATTCCTTTTCCTGCCGTCCGTTCGTCGCCAGGAGATCGCATTCCGGTCCTACGCGGAACAGATCATCGACTTGCTCGATCTGCAGAGCAGCCGAGATCAGATGGTGGGTGCCCTGCCCTTCGGGACGCGAAAGATCGTGGAGATCGCTCGCGCGCTGTGCGCCGAGCCGCAGTTGCTGCTGCTGGACGAGCCGTCGTCCGGACTCAACCCCGAAGAGACGGAGGACCTGTCGTTCTGGATCGAGGACATTTCGGCGGATCTCGGCGTTACCATCGCCATGGTGGAGCACGACATGAACCTGGTGACAGCGGTTTCAAACCGGGTCATGGCGATGGCGGACGGTGGTGCCATCACCACCGGCACGCCGGCGGAGGTGCAGAACCACCCGGCGGTTCTGCGGGCGTACCTCGGAGACTGACGTGGCGTTGCTTACCCTCAGGAACGTCGAGACCTACTATGGTCCCATCATGGCAATCCGGGGCGTCTCCCTTGAGGTCGAGGACGGCGGAATCGTCGCCGTCCTGGGCGCAAACGGGGCTGGCAAGACGACGGTGCTGAAGACCGTCTCCGGCGCCATGGACCCGCGCAAGGGCTCGGTCGACTTCGACGGCAAGGACATCACCGGTCTCGACCCCGACCGCGTCGCGCGGCTAGGGATCGGTCACGTGCCCGAGGGACGGGAGGTATTTCCCTTCCTCACGGTGGAAGAGAACCTGGTGGTGGGCGCGTTCTCCCGCAAGCGCGCCGACTTTTCCGACGACCTGGAGATGGTATACGGCTATTTCCCGGGGCTTGCCGGACGTCGCAAGCAACCAGCGGGATATCTCTCAGGAGGCGAGCAGCAGATGCTCGCGATCGGTCGCGCAATGATGCTGCGCCCGAAGCTGATGCTCCTCGACGAGCCTTCGCTTGGACTGGCGCCTACATTGGCGCGAGAGATCGCGACCATAGTCGGGCGGCTTCGCAGCGAGCGGCGGATGGCCATACTGCTGGTCGAGCAGAACGCCCGCATGGCCCTGGACGTGGCGGACTACGGCTATGTGATGGAGATTGGCCGCATCGTCATGGAAGATACGTGCGAACGCCTGAAGAACGCGACCGACATCCAGGAGTTCTATCTCGGCATGAAGGATCGGGGCGTGCGCGGACGGCGACGCTGGAAGCAGCGCAAGACATGGCGATGAACGCGAACCATACCGCTATCGAAGACTGCGTCACCATGCCGGCATTGTTCAGCAAGCGCGTGGCCGAACTCGGCGCGGGCAAGGTGGCTCTGCGCGAAAAGGATCTGGGCATCTGGAACGAGTACACGTGGGCCGACTATGGCGAGCAGGCCCGACTGGCGGGATTGGGATTGCTCGCGCTTGGTCTCACGCGCGGCGATGTCTGTTCCATCGCGGCCGAGGCCGTGAAGGAATGGCTGTTCGTCGACCTCGGCATCATTTGCGTCGGCGGGGTTACCAGCGGCGTATATCCCACGGATTCGTCGACGCAGGTGGAATATCTCATCAACGACAGCGGCACTCGCTTTTACTTCGCCGAAGACGAGGAACAGCTCGACAAGGTGCTGGCTGTCCGGGAACGCGCCCCGACGCTCGAAAAGATCATCATCTTCGACATGGAGGGTCTGCGCAGCCTCGACGATCCGATGTGCATGTCGTTCGAGGCCCTCAAGGATCTCGGCCGGGCTTACGACGCGGCGCATCCGGATGCCTGGAACCGCGAGATTGACCGCGCCGGTCCCGACGATCTGATGATCCTGACCTATACCTCTGGCACGACGGGGCCACCCAAGGGCGCGATGATCTCCCAGGCCAACGTGATGTTCATGATGGCGACGCTGACGAGCAGCTACACCGTCTTCGATACGGACGAGCAGCTCGGCTTCCTGCCCCTGGCGCACGTCGCCGGACGCATGTTCTACACCTTTCTGGGCATAACGGCTGCTTCCGTAGTGAACCTGGTGGAAAGCCCCGAAACCATGATCCACGACCTGCGGGAGGTGTCGCCGACCTTTCACTTCGCGGTGCCGAGGGTGTGGGAGAAGCAGTTTTCCGCCGTGCGGATCATGCTGAAGGAGTCGACCGCCCTGGGTCGGCTCGCCTACACCATGGCAATGGCCGTCGGCGTGCGCCGCGCGCGCTATCTCAAGGCGAGCCGACCCGTGCCGTTGCCGTTGGGACTGGCCTTCTTCTGCCTTGATCGACTGGTGCTGAAAAATGTGCGCCGGATGTTGGGTATCGACGCCTGCCGTTGGCTTTCCACCGCCGCCGCCCCTATCGCGCCCGATCTCATCGACTGGTATTGGGCGCTCGGCAAGCCCATGTATGAGGCGTACGGACAGACCGAATGTAGCGGCATCGCTACGGCCAATCTTCCCGGCGACTTCCGCATCGGCAGCGTCGGCAAGGCGACGCCCGGCGTCGAGATCGCGCTATCGGCAGAAAACGAGATTCTGATTCGCAGTCCGGCCGTCATCCAGGGCTATTGGAACAAGCCCGAACAGACGGCGGACACGTTCGTCCAGGGCTGGCTACACACGGGCGATGTTGGTCGGATCGACGATGACGGCTTCATCTATCTCCTCGAGCGCATGAAGGACATCATCATCACCGCCGGGGGCAAGAACATCACCCCAAGCGAGATCGAGAACCAGCTCAAGTTCTCGCCCTACATCACCGACGCAGTGGTCGTGGGCGACCGGCGACCGTATCTCAGCTGCCTCGTCATGATCGACCATGAGAACGTCACCCGGTTCGCCCAGGACAACGACGTGCCCTTCACGACGTACACCAGCCTGTGCCACACGCGCGAGGTCGAAGACCTGATTAGCGCAGAGATCGAGGCGGTCAACACGAAATTTGCCCGCGTCGAGACCATCAAGCAGTTCCGCCTCATCGACCAGTTGCTCGATCCGGAGGACGACGAACTGACCCCAACCCAGAAACTCAAGCGCAAGGTCGTCAATGAGAAATATGGCGACCTGATCGACAGCATGTATCGGAGCGCCTGAAGCTTCAGCCGCAGCATTCGCGTCGATCAGGGCGTGGGTTTCGATTCCTTTTGCGGTGATTCGACGAGGACCAGCTTGTCCACGATGTCGACGACACCCCGAACCTCGCGCACCAGTTTGAGCGCCCGCTGCCGCAACTCGGGTCGCCTGATCTTGCCGCGGAGTCTCACAACCCCCTTGTCCACGTCGACTTTGATGCGAAAGCCGCTGAGTTCCTTGTCACCCACCAAGCTCGCCTTCACTCTTACCTTGATGCTTACGTCGTCGATCACCTCACCGACGGTTCGGCCAGCGGATTCATCGACGTAGCTCTTGCACCCGGCAGTCAGAAATATCGCCAGGATCGAGAAGCAAAGGGGTCGGAACATGTTGGTTTCTGTGGCGCGTGAATCAAGCCGACCTTAACATTCGCCTGGTTCAAGCGACAAGGACACCGCATGCTTTCCGCACCCACGGTCGTCGCCTCGGGGTTACGTTTCCCCGAGGGGCCCATTGCCATGCCGAACGGTTCCATCATTTTGGTCGAAATTGCGCGCGGCACCCTCTCGCGCGTCTCGCCGTCCGGGGAAATCACCGTTGTCGCCGAAACCGGCGGCGGACCGAACGGTGCCGCCATCGGTCCCGACGGCAAGTGCTACATCTGCAATAACGGGGGCTTCAATTGGGCGGAACGCCCGGGACGCCTGCGTGCGCAGGGTCAGGCGACAGACTACAGCGGTGGCCGCATCGAACGCGTCGATCTCGATACCGGGGAGGTTGAGGTTCTCTACACGCACGCCGATGGTGTCTCGCTCCGCGGGCCGAACGACATCGTTTTCGACGCGTCAGGCGGCTTCTGGTTCTCCGACCTCGGGAAGACGCGCCCGCGGGAACGCGACCGTACCGGCGTTTTCTATGCGCAGACGGACGGCAGCCATATCGAAGAGATGATCTTTCCGATGGAAGGCCCGAACGGCATCGGCCTGTCACCGGACGAAGACACGCTGTACGTGGCCGAAACACCCACCGGCCGTCTATGGGCGTATGCGCTCAGCGGGCCGGGTGAACTGTCGGGCGAACGCGGCGACAAGCCCGACGGCGGCCGGCTCGTTCCGGGCCGGCCCGGCTACTTCCTGTTCGATTCACTCGCTGTCGATGCCGTCGGCAACATCTGCGTCGCGACACTGAGGGAGGGCGGTATCACGGTTCTGTCGCCCCGGGGCGACGAACCGGGTTTCGTGCCCATGCCCGATCCCTTGACCACGAACATCTGTTTCGGCGGACCCGACCTTGCGACCGCGTACATCACGCTTTCCTCCACGGGCCAACTCGTTTCCATGCCGTGGGGGCAACCCGGCCTCCCCCTCAATTATCTGAATAAGGTGACCAGCGGAATGTCGGGACGCCCATGATGCGACGAACCCGGAGTTTGGCAATTGTCGCCTGGTTGCTGGCGGGGGCGGCATGGGCGGAACGCGTCCACATCGTGATCCCTGTCGCTGCCGGCGGTGGCCTCGATGGAACCGCTCGGGCGGCTGGACGGACGCTGGCAACGCTCGAGCCAACGCAAACCGTTTCGTTCGAAAACATCGCCGGCGCCGGCGGCGGCCGCGGTTTGAGCGTATTCGTGGAAAATGCGGCCCGCTTTCGCACGGCCCTGATCGTGAACTCGGCGCCGCTCATCCTGCGGCGCCTGCAGAACCTGTACCCCTTGGGTTTTCGCGATCTCACTCCTATCGCCGGATTGGTGGCCGACTACGGCATATTCGTCGTGAAAGACGGGGCCCCTGTTAGGGACTGGCCCAGTACCGTGGCGCGCCTGAAGGCAGATCCTCGCGCCGTGACCCTGGGCGGGGGTTCCGCGCGAGGTAGCCTCGACCACGTTGTCGCCGCGTTGGCGCTCGATGCCGCCGGCGTGGACGCGCGGCGCGTTCGCTACCTGCCCTATGACGGCGGCGGCAAGGCCATGCTTGCTCTCCTGGGTGACGAGATAGAAGTCCTGTCCACGGGACTCGGAGAAACGATCGCCTTCATACGCGCAGGCCAAGTGCGCGTTCTGGCGGTCACCGCGCCCAAGCGGGTCCCGGCCATTGAAAACGCCCCGACCCTGACAGAACTCGGCTATCCGGTACGATTCGCCAATTGGCGCGGCATGTTCGCCCCACCACACGTCGATGCCGGCATTCGCGAACGGCATATCCAGCGTTTTCGCGCGATGACTGCTTCCGACGCATGGAGCGACACGCTTGAACAGTACGGCTGGGAACCGCTAAACCTGTTCGGCGACGACTTTACCCAATACCTTGAACAGCAGGAGGAATTGTTGGCGGCGACGATGGCGAAGCTTGGTTTCGCGCGGTGACCGGCCGCTGGGTGCCGCTGGCGCTGCTCGTAGTGGCCGGCGTCTATTTGTGGGCGGCAGCGCGCATCGAACTCGACCCGTGGTCGGCCGACGAACTGGTCAACGCGCGCGCCTTGCCATTGTTCTGCGGTTCCCTGCTCGCGTTGTTTGCCGCGGGCATGTTGCTGCGTGGCGTCGCGCCCGGCGATGCATCTCGGCGGTACAAGCCGCTCGCCACAATGTCCGCATGCATCGTTGCCTTCGCCGTCCTGATCCCTGGCGCAGGTTTGTGGCCTTCGCTTGCGCTCTTCCTGTGTGCGTCCCTGGCGCTGCTGGGCGAAAGGCGTCCGTTGGTGCTCGTCGCGGCTCCGGTCGCCACGGCGATCATTGGATGGATGCTGATCGAGGTGGCGCTCGACGTCTACATACATCCTGGCGATTGGTGGTCCTGATGTGGGAAGGCATTGCGGCTGGTCTCGCGACGGCTCTCGATCCGGCCAACCTGCTTTGGGTGGCCGCGGGGTGCTGCGCGGGGACTCTGATCGGCATGCTGCCCGGATTGGGGCCGATCACGGCCATCGCCCTGATGATCCCCGTGAGCTATACGATGGAGCCGGCGGCGGGACTCATCATGATGGCGGGGGTGTACTACGGCGCGGTGTTCGGTGGTTCCACCTCGTCTATCCTGATCAACGCGCCCGGCGTCGCCTCCACCGTGGCCACCTCATTCGACGGCTATCCGATGGCACGCAGCGGCGAAGCGGGGCGGGCGCTCGCCATCGCCGCCTACGCCTCGTTTGCCGGCGGCACCATCGGCGCCGTCGCCCTGCTCCTCTTCGCAGGGATTCTCGCTTCTTGGGCGACCGCGTTCCAATCGCCGGAATACACCCTGATCCTGATCTTCGCGTTATCGAGTATCGCTGCTTTCGCCGAGCGCGGACGCGTGGCCAAGTCGTGTGTCGCCGCCCTGCTCGGGTTGATGCTTGGAACCGTAGGGACGGATCAGTCGGCCGGCGTGCAGCGGTTTACGTTCGGGCGCCTCGACCTCATGGATGGCATCAGTTTCATTCTGCTCGCCATGGCCGTGTTCGCCCTCGCCGAGGCGTTCCATATGCTGACGACAACGGAACGCGCCGACCCCTATCGTCCCACAACCAGCGTCCGTCTGGCGAAGGGGGATGCGCGAGCCATCACACCGACCATAGGACGCAACTCCGCGCTCGGATTCCTGGTCGGCGTATTGCCGGGCGCCGGGGCGACGCTGGCGAGTTTCTTCGCCTACGAGTTCGAAAAGCGCTTCAACCGCAACCCCGCTTGCGGCATCGCCGCTCCGGAGGCCGCCAACAACGCCGCTTGCACGGGTTCCTTCGTACCGCTCCTGACCCTGGGCATTCCCGGTTCCGGCACCACCGCAGTGCTATTGGGCGTCATGCTCAGTCTCGGTATTCAGCCCGGTCCACGCCTGCTGGAGACCGACCCCGCGGTGTTCTGGGGGGTGATTGTCTCCATGTATGTCGGCAACCTGGTGCTACTGGGGCTGAACCTGCCGTTGATACCCTACATCTCCCGGCTGATTCAGGTCTCGCGGCCGGTGCTCATTCCGTTCGTTGTGGCTTTTTCCCTCGTCGGCGTCTATCTCACCACCTCGAATGCGTTCGACCTCTACCTGATGCTCGCCTTCGGCATCGCGGCCCTGGCGCTGCGTTGGGCGAGTTTTCCGCTGGCGCCTCTCCTGCTCGGCTTCATCCTGAGCGGCATGCTGGAGGAAAACCTGCGGCGGACTCTCTACCTCGCGGACGGATCGTTGTCGATGCTCCTGCATCGTCCGGCCACGGTCGTGCTCGCGATCGCTTGCGCCGTGATCTGGCTGGCTCCGGCGATTCGGTGGTGGCAGAACAGGCCTAGTGTCGGAGTGCAATTGTGAAATATGCTTAACGGGACCATTCGACTTCACGCTCGCGTCGGTTAAGATAGAACCCAAGCCGCATCAACGGCCGCGCCAGCTGGAACCGAACGGCGGGTCGACGAGACAGGGGAAGAGAACATGCGCAGGTACGCGAGACGCGACGACGACGACGGCGCGCAAATCAACCTGACGCCCATGTTGGACGTCGTCTTCATCATGCTCATCTTTTTTATTGTGACGGCAACCTTCGTGAAGGAAGTCGGTCTGGATGTCAATCAGCCGGACGATGACAAACCGAAGACCGTAGACCCGGACAAACGCAGCATCATCGTCCGCATCACCAGCCGAGACCACATATTTATCGCTCAGCGCGACGTCGACTGGCGTTCGGTGCGCGCCAATATCGAACGTCTGCACGCGGAAAACCCCGAGGCGCCGGTTATCATTCAGCCGCATGCCGAATCGCGAACGGAAGTCATGGTGCACGTAATGGACTCCGCACGGCAGGCTGGAGTGGCCAACGTCTCACTCGCTGCGGGGAACTGAGCGCGCCGTTCGGTAACGCGGCGCAAACACAGACTGCGCGAGGGCGCTCCCGAGCGCTTCGTTTCCTGCCATCAGACCTGCGCCAAACCTCCATGTCGCGCATCCTCGTCACCGGAACGCTGGCCATAGACTACGTGGCCGATTACGGCGGTCGTTTTTCCCGACTACCCCGCCATCCCGGCGTTAATCTGTCGATTCAACTCGAGCGCATCGAACGCCGTTTCGGTGGCTGCGCCATGAACATCGCCTACGGTCTGAGCCGGCTCGGACAGGACGCCGTGCCGTTTGTGTTTGTCGGGGACGACTACGGCGACGACTATCGAAGCCATCTCGACGGCCTCGTTATCGATCAGAGCGGCATCACCCGGTTGTCGGGTGCGGGGTATTCATCCCACGCATTCGTGTTCACCGATGCCGAGCGCAATCAATTCACGGGTTTTTTTCCAGGCCCGGCCAGGGTCGGTGACTTCGCGCAGCGCCTGTCGGCATTTGTGGCAGATCGCCTGCCCGACTACGCGGTGCTGGCGCCCGATATCGCGGTGAACATGATCGACGCGGCCCGTGTCATGCGCGCGAAAGCCGTACCGTTTCTTTGCGACCCCGGACAGGGACTGACCGACTTCACGGCTTGCGAGGCGAGAGAACTCGTCGCCTTGTCAGACGCGTTGATTGTCAACGAGTTCGAATTCGCGACGCTCACGAGCAAGTGCAATGAGGAAATGCGCGCTCCGGAATACGTCGTCGTGACCACCGGCGAAACGGGATCGTACTGCGGCGACATCGCCGTCCCCGCAGTGTCGGCGGCGGTGGTCAAGGACCCCACCGGTTGCGGAGATGCGTATCGCGCCGGCTTTGTCGATGCGCGCTTGCGCGGCGCCACGATGCAAGATGCGATGCGCGCCGGCGCATGCGCGGCCACCATCAACATTGAGCACGAGGGCACCCAGTCGCACGACTTTGGCGACTACGCGCAGCGCTACCGCGAGTCCTGGAACGATGCGCCCGCGTGGCTCGCGGAACACATGCGCAGAGATAGCGGCGATGACTAGCGCGCGCCCGCGCTTTTCGCATTTGTGGCCTCTTGGGTCCGGGGCTACCATGCTGGCGAGGTGGAGCGCCCGCGGGCGCTGGAAGCGTTCGGCGCAACGAGGGCCCGGAATCGGTCGGGAGAAGGGCTTCCCATGACGTCAGGAAGGATCATTCTGTTGAACGGGTCGTCCAGCTCGGGCAAGACCACCATCGCGCGCATGCTCCAGCAACTCTACCGGGAGCCCTACCAGCACATCGCCCTCGATCAGTTCCGCGACGGCATGTCTGATCGATTTCGCGGGCTTAACTCTCCCTCTGGCGATCCCGGGGCGCGCGGGATGAATGTGGTGCCCATCGAACGCGATGGGGAGCGGATGACCGAAATTCGCTTCGGCGATGTAGGCAGGCGAGTTCTGCGCGGGATGCACCGGACCATCGCCGTATTTGCCCGCGCCGGCAACCCTGTGATCGTCGACGACCTGATATTCGAGAAGTCCTTCCTGGTGGACTATCTTGAGGTCCTGGCGGGACTGGATGTGACCTTCGCCGGCATTCGCTGCGACCTGGCGGCTGTCAACGCGCGGGAAGCCACTCGACCCGGGCGCTTTCCGGGGACGGCGACATCCCATTTCCATAGCATTCACGCGCACTGCGTCTACGACGTGGAAGTCGACACCACGAACTCCACGCCAAGACAATGTGCGCAGCAAATCATGCGGGCAGCCCTGGAGACGCCTCGCGCATTCGATCACCTGCGCGAGAAATTCGGTGTCGGCTGATCGCATAGCCTGGAACGATGCGTTCGGTATCCGGGTCATAGCCAATATCGGAGGGCGTCAGGGGCGCGCGGGGACTTCATGAATCAGAAAGTCGGACCAGAGATCCCACGACGCAAGGTGCTGGAGGTCGAGGATATCCATACCCGCTTCCACACGCGGGATGGCACGATATACGCGGTCAATGGAGTCGGTTTCGATCTTGACGAAGGCGAGTTGCTGGGGGTGGTCGGGGAAAGCGGCTGCGGCAAAAGCGTCACGATGTTGTCGATGTTGAAACTCCTGCCGATGCCTCCCGCCGAAATCGTTTCGGGCCGGGCTTGGCTCGACGGCAAGGACCTGATGGCGCTCGACGCCGAGGAACTGCGACGCGTTCGGGGCGCCGAGGTCGGTTTCATCTTTCAGGACCCGATGACCTCGCTGAACCCGGTGCTCACCATCGGCTACCAGTTGATGGAGCCTTTGCGAACGCATCTCGGCATGGGCAGATCCGCCGCCCGTCGACGCGCAGTGGAAATGCTTGAGCGCGTCGGGATTCCATCCGCGGAAGATCGACTTTCCGCCTTCCCTCACCAGTTCTCGGGCGGCATGCGGCAGCGCGTCATGATCGCCATCGCCCTTGCGTGCAATCCAAAGCTGTTGATCGCGGATGAACCCACGACCGCGCTCGACGTGACGATCCAGGCGCAGATTCTGGACCTCGTCAAGGAGCTTCGGCGTCAGTTCGGCATCGCGATCATCTGGATCACGCACGATCTTGGCGTCCTGGCCGGACTCGCGGATCGGATCGCAGTCATGTACGCCGGGCAAATCGTTGAGCGCGCCGACGTTGGCTCACTATATGGCAGGCCCCAACACCCCTACACGCGCGGCTTGCTGGGCACCCTGCCGCGGCTGGACGGTACGCGCGCCAATCGTTTGGCGACCATTCCGGGGCAACCGCCGCATCTCTCAGAGCCTCCCCGAGGATGCCCATTCGTGTCGCGTTGCGCGCACGCATTCGACGCCTGTCGCCGCGAGAACCCGCCCCTGCTCCCGGTCGGCGGTGGCCACGAAGTGGCGTGCTGGTACGACATCGATGCGGGAGGCCCCCGTGCCTGATAGCGAGCCGCTTATCGAGGTCGAAGGCCTGACCATGCACTTTCCCATCATGGCTGGCGTCTTCCGGCGACAGGTCGGCACTGTGAGAGCGGTGGATGGTATCGACTTCGCCATTCTCGAAGGGGAAACCCTGGGCCTCGTCGGCGAAAGCGGCTGCGGGAAGTCGACCGCGGCGCGTGCCATTCTGAGACTGTACGAACCGACGGCGGGGAGCGTGCGCTTTCGCGGCGAAGACATCTCACGGCTCACCGGCGAGCCGCTGCGCCGACTGCGCCGGCGGATGCAAATGGTGTTTCAGGACCCGCAGGCCAGTCTGAATCCGCGCATGACCGTTGGCAGCATCGTCGGCGAGCCGCTGTTCGAGCATGGCCTCGCCAAGGGAGAAGCACTCGCGCGGCGGGTGGAAGCGCTGCTCGAGTCCGTTGGGCTCGATCGCAGCTTCGCCAACCGCTACCCGCACGAGTTCTCGGGGGGCCAGCGGCAACGCATCGGGGTGGCGCGGGCGCTCGCGCTGGAGCCCGATTTGATCATTTGCGATGAACCGATTGCGGCGCTGGACGTTTCCATCCAGGCGCAGGTGGTCAATCTGCTGGAAGAACTGCAGGAACGCCTCGGCCTCACCTATCTGTTCATCTCTCACGATCTCGGCATGGTTCGTCACATCGCCGATCGCGTCGCGGTGATGTATCTCGGCAAGATAGTCGAACTCGCGCCGAGCGATCGGCTCTACCACGAGCCAATGCATCCGTATACGCAAGCGCTTTTGTCTGCTGCCCCGGTGCACGACCCGGAACTTGAGGCGCAGCGGGAGCGCATCATTTTGCGCGGCGATGTGCCGAGTCCTTCCGACCCGCCGCCGGGTTGCCCCTTCCACACGCGATGTCCAATGGCAGTGCGGGAGTGTTCAACCCTCGCACCCGAATGGCGCGAACTACGTCCCGACCATCGGGTAGCGTGCCATCTCGCCGAATAGCGGAGCGAGTTGTCCAGAGTCGAGAGCGGTAGCATAGGGATTGGCCAGCACCACACCCAACCGGAGAGACCCGATTGATCATGCACCTGCGCACCATACCATCCATTTTCGCGGCCATGGCGTTCCTGGCCGCCTGCGCCCCCGACGATTCCGATCCGGTCTCCGAGGAGCAGGTCGAAAATCGACACCTCAACATCCTCTATTGGCAGGCCGTATCGATCCTTAATCCGTATCTTTCTGGCGGCACGAAGGATATCGAGGCGGCCTCCATGATGATCGAGCCCCTCGCCCACTACGATGAGAACGGCGCGATGGTGCCCGTGCTGGCCGCCGACATCCCTACGCTCGAAAACGGCGGCGTAGCGGAAGACCTGCGCAGCATTACCTGGAAGCTGAAGACCGATATCAAATGGTCCGACGGCACGCCATTCACGGCACACGACGTGGCGTTCTCCGGCGCATACTGCCTGAACGAACAGGCTGGCTGCGCGTCTCTCGCCTCGTTTGCCCACGTCTCGACTGTCGAGGCACTGGATGATCATACCGCCCGGATCACGTTCAAGGTGGCCAAACCCTGGCCCTACGGCCCGTTCGTCGGCGCGCTTTCACCGATCATCCAACGCGAGCAGTTCCGGGACTGCCTTGGCGCCAAGGCGCAGGAATGCACGGAACAGAATTTCGGGCCGATCGGCACGGGGCCGTTCAAGGTGGAGGAGTTCCGAGCCAACGATGTCATCGTCTACTCAGCCAACGAATTCTATCGAGAACCCGGCAAGCCGTGGTTCACGACGGCCACTTTCAAGGGCGGCGGAGACGCCGCCTCGGCAGCGCGGGCCGTGCTCGAAACCGGCGAATACGACTATGCTTGGAACCTGCAGGTAGAGCCCGAAGTGCTGGAACAAATGGCTCAAGCGGGCAAAGGCGAAGTCTTGATGGGGTTCGGCAGCCAGGTGGAACGACTCCTCGTCAATCAGACCAACGACGACTCGAGCCTTGGCGAACGCCGCTCCCTCTCCCTCGACGGCACCAACCCGCATCCGTTCCTGTCGGATCCCGTAGTGCGACTAGCCCTGTCGCTGGCCATCAACCGCCAGGTGCTGGTGGATACGGGCTATGGCGCCGCCGGCCGGATCACGTGCAACGTGGTGCCAGCGCCACCCGCCTACGCGTCCGTCGTCAACGAGTCCTGCAGAACGCCCGACCCGGAAGAATCGAACCGCATTCTCGACGAGGCCGGCTGGGTGCGCGGCGAAGGCGGCGTGCGAGCGAAGGACGGCATACGTCTGTCCGTCCTGTTTCAGACCTCCACCAACTCGGTGCGCCAGGGAGCGCAGGCGTTGATCAAGCAGATGTGGGAAGGGATCGGCATCGAAACCGAGCTGCGCAACATCGACGCGGGCGTGTTCTTCGGTGCCGACCCCGCGAGCCCCGACACCTTTCAGAAGTTCTACGCCGACGCGCAGATGTACACCAACAACTTCCAGGGCACGGACCCCGAGGTGTACATGGCCGGCTGGGTGTGCGACCAGAGCCCGGGACCGCACAACCAATGGCTCGGCACCAACATCGCCCGCGGCTGCTCGGACGAATTCGACGCGCTGGTCGAACAGCTCTCGATCACTCTGCCGGGGGAGGATCGTTCCCGCATCGCCAAGCGGATGAACGACATCATCGTCCAGAACCAGTTCCTGATCCCGCTCATTTGGCGCGCCGCGGTTTCCGCGCGGTCAAATACGCTCAAGGGCGTGCGGATGAATCCCTGGGACTCGGAACTGTGGAACGTCGCGGACTGGCATCGGTAAGATGATTCGCTTTATCACGCGCCGCCTGATGTTCGCGGTGCCGACGCTGATCGCGATCAGCTTCGCAATCTTTGCCCTCCTCGACCTCGCGCCGAACGATCCCACCGGCCAGTTGCCTCTCACCATTCCCCCCGAGGTGCGGGCGCAGATTCGCGAATCGCTGGGACTGGACCAGCCATTCCACGTGCGCTACGCGAAGTGGATGAAACAGTTCTTCGTCAACGAGCCGCTGAATCTCGTCGAGCAGGCCTTCGACATCCAGATTGGCGATTCAAGCGCGCGCCCGCGGGTGCGTTCCTGGGCCACGCGCAGTCCGGTAGTGGACATTATCGCGGAGCGGATGCCCCAGACCCTGTGGGTAGTGGGACTGTCGTACGTGGTCGGCATCCTCATCGCGGTGCCCATAGGTGTGATTTCCGCCTACCGGCAGTATTCCTGGTTCGATCAAGTCGGCACCTTCATCTCGATGATAGGTTTCTCTGTGCCGACGTTCTTCACCGGCTTGCTGGCGATCATCCTGTTCAGCGTCGTGCTGCAGTGGCTGCCTTCGATTTACGACACCACCCACCAGGTCACCGACCTTTCGAGCTTCTGGGTGCAGGTCAAGCAGCTATTGATGCCGGTGATGGTACTGGCGCTGTACAACGCCGCCCAGCTGAGCCGCTTCATGCGTTCGGCGATGCTGGACAACCTCAATCTGGACTATGTGCGCACCGCCCGCTCGAAGGGCCTGAGAGAGCGGGCCGTGCTGCTCATTCACGTTCTGCGCAACAGCATGATTCCGGTGGTGACAATGATCGCCCTCGGCGTGCCGACGATTTTCAGCGGCGCCATCATCACGGAACAGATCTTCCGCGTGAACGGACTTGGACAGCTCCTGATCGTCGCAATCCAGGGAGCGGATATTCCGCTGGTGCAAACGCTGACGTTCCTGTTCGCCGTGTTGATCGTAGTGTTCAACCTTATCGCCGATGTCCTGTACGGGATCCTCGATCCCCGTATTCGCTACGACTAGTGCTTGAGCGAGCGAAATAATGCCGACCGAAATTCCGGACACCTGGCACGCGCATCGCTCCCTGTGGCTCGATGTCTGGCTCACATTCCGTCAGCACACGGGCGCGCTGATCGGCATGGCCGTCTTCTCGACCATCGTGTTGGCCGTGCTCGTCGGCCCCCTCGTTCACCACGTGGACCCGCAGTACCTCGACATCCAGGCGAGGAATCAGGCGGTATCGTTTGCCCACCCGCTGGGCACCGATAATCTGGGGCGCGACGCCCTCGCGCTGGTTTTCGCCGGCGGTCGCATATCGCTAGCCGTGGGATTTACCGCGATGTTCCTGGCGCTGCTGCTCGGGACCGCGGTGGGCACCTTGGCGGGCTACTTCAGACGCCTGGATGGGCCGCTGATGCGATTCACCGACCTGTTTCTCGCCCTGCCGCTGCTGCCGCTGCTGCTGGTGATTATCATGTTGTTCCGCGATGCGCTGCGCAACGCCTTCGGCCCGGAGACGGGCATCTTTCTCCTCATCGTATTCGTCATCGGCATCACGAGCTGGATGCAGACCGCGCGCATCGTTCGAGGCGAGGTGCTAGCCATCAAGGAGCGCGAATTCATTACCGCCGCCCGCAGCATCGGCACGCGCGAGCGGCGCATCATCAGTCGACACATCCTTCCCAACGTGCTGAGCCCCATCATGGTGTCCGCTACCCTCGGAATCGCCAACGCCATCATCACGGAGTCCGCGCTGTCGTTCCTTGGTCTTGGCTTTCCGCCCGACTTCCCCACCTGGGGCCGCCTGCTGTTCGACGGCGCGAACTTCATTTCCATCACCCCGGCACGGGTGTTGTGGCCGGGACTCGCGATCTCGCTGACCGTCTTGAGTGTCAACTATATCGGCGACGGGCTGCGCGATGCCCTCGACCCGAGAATGCGAGATACCTAGCCCGGATATTTCACCAAGCCGCTTGTCGAATATTTGAATGTCTTTTTATTTCAATAGGTAATCCCATTTTTCGAAAGCCCTGCCGGGAACAAGCCGCGCTGGCCGCGCCCTCGCACGGTGGGGTCGGCGGGCCACGGGCGGAGCCGAAGGGGCCGCCCGTGGGGCACTTTTGCCCACGTGCGCGCCCGTGCTCGCTACACCATAAGGCATAGCTATGCTTCCGTCTCTTTTCTTGCGAGGGGTGCCCCCTCGCGCTGCTGTCTTCTTGCGAGGGGTGCCCCCTCGCGCTGCTCTTTTCTTGCGAGGGGTGCCCCCTCGCGCTCCCCGGCCGAAGGCTCCGAGGACGCGCTCGCGGGCAAAATCCTGCGCGATCATCGCGGCCCTTGATGAAATATCCGGGCTAGCGCCACAAAACCAGTCGGCTCGCCCCGCCGACGATTGGCTTATCATCCTGGGGACGGGCCGGAACGAAAGACGACATGGAAAATATCGGTCTCCTCGACGAAATGCGGCGGATGCTCGATACGGCGCGACGCGCAGTGGTATTCACCGGCGCGGGGATCAGTACGGAATCGGGCATACCCGATTTCCGCAGCCCCGGCACAGGAATCTGGAACAAGGTCAAACCCATCGAGTTCGACAAGTTCATGGCGTCGGACGCGGTACGTCAGGAGTCCTGGCGCCGCCGTTTTAGTGGCGTGCGGGAGATGGAGTCGGCGCGACCCAACAAGGGACATGAGGCGGTCGCAAAACTTGTCGAGGAAGGCAAGGTCATCGGCGTCATCACGCAAAACGTGGACAACCTTTTCCAGGCCGCCGGCATCCCGGAACAGCAAGTGGTGGAACTGCACGGAAACGCCAGCTACGCGAAGTGCCTCGCCTGTGGCATGCGCTACGGATTGGCTGCATTGGAGAGCCAGTTCAAGGAGCGAGAACGCGTGGATCCCTGCGAGAGATGCGGTGGCATCATCAAAAGCGCCACGATCTCTTTCGGCCAGCCAATGCCGGAAGACGCCATGCGGCGCGCGCGCGATTACACGGAGTCCTGCGACCTGATGTTGGCCACCGGCTCAACCCTCATCGTCTATCCAGCAGCGGGATTTCCCGAATATGCCAAGCGGCTTGGCGCGCAACTCGTGATACTCAACAGGGAAGCAACCCCCCTCGACGACATCGCCGATCTTGTAGTCCACGACGAGATCGGTCCGGCGTTGTCCTACGCGGTGGGCATCAACTAGTCCAGAGCCGAGGTAGTGTCTTAGTTTGAATTCTTGGAATTGTCGGTGCAGGCGCCGGTTCCGGTCGCCACACCCGGCGCATAGCCCTCGAAATAGGCCTCGCTGGACCAGTCACCCTCTATCACCGGGGCCCTGATTTCCCAGGGCGGTGTTGTTCCGACAACGTCGCCGGAGTCGTATTTCTTCTCTTTGTCTTTGCAAACGCAGGTGACAACGAACGCAACTGCCAACCTCAGCAATTGTGCCTTTGGAAGTCTCCCCCTCAAGCACGCTTCTTGTATCCACCGCGCCGACCGGTTTCGGGGCGCGGGCGTCGACCAACCTAACGATCCATCCGATGTCGTGAACAGTGTCGGACAGTCCCGCTTCATCTCAGGCGTTACGCCCAGCGTCTTGTCAATCCGGCAGAAATTCTGGTGGACGAAGTATCCACCAGCATCAAGAGAAGCTGATCACGCTTGTGTGGCGGAAGTCTATTATTATGGTCCCGCATGAATATTAGTGACCCATTTTCGTTAACTCTTCTCTCATATCCATATGTATTATGCTTCATATGCGCGCGATGGGCGTATTAGCGTATAGTCTGGCTCGAGACTAAGGATCGCGGGGATCCAACATTATGAGCGTTGACGAAACAGCGACCGAAAATGGGAAGCGGAAACGGACTCGTTCAACGATTTTGTTCCCCTACCTTGCGTTGGGAAGTTGCCTTGAGGTCCCATCGGCCGTGCACGAGGTAGGAGGCGATGCATGCGAGTGGAACCAGATCGCGTCGCACCTGGGCCTAGCGGCACAAGGCGGCGCGTTCCGTCAGAAGATGGTCGCTACCAGGATATTCGGGCTAATCGAATATGGCGGACAGGACGTCACCCTGACGGTGCTCGGACAACGGTGCATTGACGAAGAAACCAACAAGTGCGGCTACGCGGACGCATTCCTCCATGTCCCGCTCTTTCGGCAACTGTTCGAACGGTTTGATGGACTGAAACTGCCCCCGCACGCCGCGATTCAGCACGTTATGGAGGAGCTTGGGGTAGCTCCGAAACAGACGGCCAAAGCGCGTCAGTCATTCACTAAGTCAGCGCGGGAAGCGGGATACTTCGACATCAACCCAGACCGACTTACGAAACCGGGTGTAGAGCTGGCTGACAAGAACTCGTTGGACAAGCTTAGGAAGGAAGGGCAGAACGGAGGAGGAGGGAAGGCTCCGACGCAACATCCCCTTATCATTGCCTTGCTCGCTCAGATGCCTCCGGAGAAGGATGGATGGGAGCAGGCGCAGTGCATCGTCTGGCTCCGAACCCTGTTAGCGAGCATCAGTATGATCTATGGGGCGAGCTTCGAGGACCTTCAGGAAATCGAGATCACCCTGCGCGAGAAGTCTGAGTGAGTGTCCGACAAGTATTGGAGGAAGCCCCGACGATGAGAGTTTGAAAGCCGGTTTCGGCGACCCCACCAAGCGGCAGGTGTTAGCCCTGCTGACCCAGACATTCTCCCCGCCGGGGCGAACGTCGCTGCATTTCCTCCGGCGTAGATTCGACCAAATTCACTGCCCATTTTTTCGCTCCCCATCTGGTTTGTGCGGCTTTCCGCGCAATCTCACTCCGGCGCTTTCGAGACAAGTTGGCCGCCCGCGCTTGGCCACCCTTACTGACCGCCCCTTGCGCTTGCCCGAATCGAAGTAGCCTTCCGCAGACTTGCCAGGGGAGATTTTGGCCACGAGTAGTGCGATTGGCATCGTATCCCCGGTCGCTTCTCTCCCTTCGGGCCTACGGGAATCTGGCGTGATTCCTTCTTCGGACTATGGCCCGACCGTACAATGCCAGCTTTCCAAGCCGCACTTCAAATCGTGACGCCACATGAGCCTGGGCCACCAGGATTTAGCCTGCACCAATGACAACGACGTATCCATTTTTATACTTCGTTTACCGCGCCGCACTTAGCAATTGGTCCGCCAACGTCTCGATATGGCTCAGGCGGCTACACGTCCTCACATCGAAGCAATACGGCGCATAGCGTTGCATTTCGGAATCGCCCTGGCTCCACTGGCTGCGGGGTTCCGGGTTTAGCCAGAGCACCTGCTTGACCCGGTCGGACAGTTCTTTCAACACGTCCGTCTTCGGTTCGAAGTAGTTGTTGCGCGCATCGCCAAGCACGATGATCGTGGACTTGTGGTCGAGGTCGCGCTCGCACAACGCTCGGAAGTCGCAGAAGGCGCGCGCGTAGTGGGTGGTGCCGCCGCCCCAGGCGACCAGCGCCTCCTCCACCGCCGTTTCCGTCGATTTGCGCTTGAAGATATCCGTCACTTCGCCAAGCGCACTGGAAAAAGCGAACGCGCGGATGTTAGGCAACGCGTCCGTCAATTCGTACAGGAACAGCAGCAAGAACCGGGCGACGCGCGCGACCGAACCGCTCACGTCGCACAGGACGTATACCCTCGCCTGTTCCCGCTTCGTGCGCCGCCAGCACAGGTCGAACATGGCGCCATCGTAGGAAACGTTTCGCCGCAGCGTTTTCTCGATGTCGAGCAGGCCCGGCCTGTTCTGTTCCCGCCGCCGCCGGTGCATCTTGCATAGTCTGCGCGCCAACTTCGCAACGGCGGCGCGAACCGCCGCGTGATAGTCCGGCGGCACCTGGTCCAGGTTCGCCTTCAGCGCGGCTTCGAGCAACGCTCTCTTGCCTGACGCGTCGACGTGCAACCGGTATTGCGCATCCACGCAGGCCCCGATCTCGGAGCGAAAATACTGTCGCAGATAGCGCAGGGTCGGGTCCGCGGGCCGCTCTCCGGTTCCGCTTGAGATATAGATTTCCAGTTCGTCGACGGAAAGGACCTCGGCTATGCGCTGCGCAACCAGGCCCTTTTCTCGCAGCGTACGAATCCTGCTCAATCCCTGTTCCTCCGCCGTGCGCTGCACGAGGAACGCCAGATAGTCGCGGCCGTCGTCGAGGACGCTGCTGACTACGCGCAACAGGCCGGGCGAGAGTTCCTGATCGAGCGCTTGTAACAGCGCCTGTTTGTCGAGGCCACCGACGAAACTCCGCTGGGGCGGACGACGGAACGCCAGTGGGTGGAAGAATCGCTCGAAGGCATCGTCAAAGCGCGCCTTTTCATCGATCGACTTGGCGAGCGCCAGGGAAAGTGCGTTCCGCAACAGCCGCTCGTTGCCGATGCCTATCCGGGAAACGACATTGAATCCGTCGAGCGTTTCCGCCGGGGAAACACGCACATCGGCATTCCGCAGCGCCTGCACGAAACGCGAGAAAGTGACCTCCATGGAGAGGCGATTGCAGGGGCCGCAGCAGGCTTATTCGGTGACAGTCGGCTCGAGGGGTCTTTCCAGCTCGCGCCAATCGAGATCGCCATCGGTCGCCGCGTGCTCGAAGTCGAGAACGCCCATTTCTTCGAACTTCGGGCGGATACGCTCGGTCAGCAGCCCTATCCGCTTGAGATTCGGTATCACGCGCTCGTATAGCCGCCTCTGAAAGTCCGCATTGATGCCGCGCTCCACCAGCACCGATTTGGCCTCGTCGACATCCCAGCCGAAATAACGGAAGACATCGGTGGCGATCAACCGGTCGCGGCTGACGACGCAAGCCTCGTACGCGAACTGCGCGCGATCCTCCCGCTGCTTTTCCGACAGCGTTTGCACGAAGTCTTCGAGATAGTTGACGCCGAATGTCACGTGCCGGGCTTCATCGCGTATGACCAGATAGAGCAGTTCCTTCAACACGGGATCGTTCGTGTCTTCTCTCGCCGTATGGAAGGCAGCCAGAGCAAGTCCTTCCAGGATAATCTGCATGGCGATGAACTTGAGGTCCCAGCGTTCGTCGGTGAGGACCTTGTCCAGCAGATCTTTCAAGCCCCGGGTCACCGGATACCGGAATCCCACCTTGGTCTTCAGATAGCGATTGAACACCTCGACGTGGCGCGCCTCGTCAAAGGTCTGGGACGCCGCATAGAGTTTCGCGTTGAAGCTTGGCGCGCTTGACGTGAGCTGCGAAGCGACCAGCAGCGCACCCTGCTCGCCGTGGAGAAACTGCGAAAGGGACCAAGCCATGTCGTGGAAAAAGAACTCTATCTTGCGCTCGGTGGACATCGCGTCCCACGGTGCATAGCCGTTCCAGGGATTGTCTTCCAGCCACCATTCGATCTGTTCCTCATCCCACGGCTCGGCATCCTGCCAATCGGGGGACTGGTCCCAGTGAATATCGAGGCTCGCGTTCCAATTGAGGCGTTTGCCGAGTTCGTAGAGTTTGCGTATGCGGTCTTCGGCGACGCGATAGTCCCAGTTGTAGCTGCACGTGAGAGGCGTCTTGAATATTTCGGCGATGTGCTCGACCTCGGCGGGGCCAAGCGGCTTCGACTCTTCGCCGTCGCCGACCGAGGGTACGATGCTTTCTCCACCGTTCTCTGCCGCTGGACTTTCAGGGCTGAACCGGGTGATCGTGCGAGGCGCATCCTTTACGCGGGTGATCAACATTCCTTCTTTTCCGTTGGCTTCATTGTAATTTTGGACCCTAGCACAGTTGAGGGCGTGGGTGCGCAACAGTTGGACCCTTCAAGTGGGCGTTCGTTCCGTGGGGGAACTGGATGGTCACTTCGAAACCGGAGACGGACGTGGAACGGGTTGCCGAGACAATTCTAAGGCTGATGCCGGCCTGGCGCGGACAACGCATCGAGCGCGTTAGCTACCTTGAGGGCGGCTACGCCAACGACAACTATCGGTTCGAATATGGCGGCGGGTCTTTCGTGGTCCGGATCGTTCGCGGACCCGCGAGGCCGCGTGACGCCGAGATGCGTTTCCTTGAACTTGGCATGGCGCCGCGCGTCGTCGCCGCGGACCCGGTTCGAGGCGACCTGATCACCCGCTGGATCGATGGCACACTGCTGGCGGAAGTCCCCGCCGAGCCGCACGAGGCGGCTATTTACCTCCGGGAACTGCACGACATCGTTCCACGCGGCATTCGCCGGTACGATGCGGTACAGGTCGTTCGGGATTATGCGCGCGACGCGCCGATGTCTCGAGTCGCAGCCACGGCGCTGCGTCGAATCGATTGGTCGGTCACGGAAATAGCCGGTTGCCACAACGACCTGAACCCGTGGAATGTGATTCGCTGTGGAGAATCCTGGCGCACGCTCGACTGGGAGTTCGCGGGAGACAATGATCCGCTGTTCGATCTGGTTGGTCTCGGCTACGGAATGGCCTACGGCGAAGATGCGTTCGACGCCCTTGTGGCAGCCTATTACGCCGACCGTCCGAGCGACAAGCGCCTCGTCGAGACGCGCATTCTGTACCAGCTTCGGGAGCATGCCTGGGCCCAGCGCCAGATGCGTATCGGCAACCCGCACGATGGAGTGGCGGCCCAGGCCGTCGCATCTGATCGCGAACTTGAACGCCTGATGGCGGGCGGGCCGCGTTTGGGCCGATAGTCACCGAGCGGAGTTCAGGTAGCGGATGGAACGATACCCTGATGTTCGAGCGCGCCCAGCGCCGACTGCAACCGTGCCCGGTCGGTTCCGCCCACAATCCCGAACGTCGCCCCACGCTCCGCCAGGGCGTCTCGATAGACGTCGAAGAGCCGCTCGCGGTCGAATTGCGATTCGCGAAGGGGATCAGGTTCCCAGGCCAGGTCCGGGCGCGCAAGCAGGTAGGCCCGATCAGGTTGCGAGCACAGCGCCGCTTCGACCCAGTCCGGCGCCTGTCCGTATTTCTCCTGCCACCAGATGCGGATCACCAACATGTCCGTGTCCAGCACGAGTACCGGCGGCGCGTGTTTGAGCGCCCGCGCCTCAAGGGCCAATTGGCCCCTGGCGATAGCGTCGAGATCGTTTCCGTCATACGCCGAGCGGCCACAGAGGTATGCGCGGGCGTATTCCTCCACCCAAGGCGCGTCGAACCGCTTCGCCAACGCGCGCGCGAGCGTTGTCTTGCCGCAGCTTTCGGGACCGACGATGGAGATGATCTGCGTCACCGCCCAAGTGTAGATCAGGGGATCGGCAAGCGCAGTGCCGTCAAGGAATCCCGTAACTTAAGCGAGCGACTTGTTAAAATCTCCCCCGGGCAGCTTGCGGATTCGTCATGACAAAGACCATTGCCATCGTCGAGGATGATCCCGATCAGCGTGCGAACTACGCGGACGCGATCACCGCCAAAGGCTACGAAGTCACCGAATACGACAGCCGCGGGACCGCTCTGGCCGGTTTCGAACGACAACTGCCGGATCTTGTGATCCTCGACATCGTGCTCGGCAACGAAGTCGATGCCGGCTTCCAGCTTTGCCGCGATCTGCTCACCCGCGCGCCGACACTGCCCATCATCTTCCTTACGGAACGGATCGACGAGATCGACAAGATTTCGGGATTGCGGCTCGGCGCCTGGGACTACCTGCCGAAGCCCATTTCCCTCGACTACCTCGCCGAGCGCATCTCCTCGCTCCTGCGCATAGACGAAGTGCGAACGACGAACCAGGCCAACACGTCGGACCGCAGCCGACAATTCGGCGATCTCGACTTGAATCAGGACGCCCTGCTCGTCTCTTGGAAGGGTCAGCGCATCAACTTGTCGGGCACGGAGTTCCGCATGTTGGCGAAACTGGTCCGCCGTCCGGGACACGCCGTGAGCTACGAAACGCTGATGGACGCCACCATGCAGAGTTTCGTCACGAATAACACCATCAACACCCACATGCGTAACATCCGCAAGAAGTTTCAGAAGGTCGATCCCCAGTTCGCTTGCATCAAGAGCGAGTACGGCTACGGCTATCGCTGGTCGGCGACATGAAGATCGGTTCCAGGTTCCGCGGTCCCCGCCTGCGCACGAAACTGCTGCTGTTGGCGCTCGGCGTGCTGGCGCTTCCCTACCTGTCATATCTCCAACTGGCGGAGATGGAGCGACTCCTGATCCAGGGCCAGTCCCACGCGCAGTTGCTTACCGCCGAGGGGATCTCCACGCTTTTCAATGCTCGGGCGGACCTGTTCAACGAACTTCCCATCAGCCTCGAGGACTACGAACCTTTGTTCGCGCACCCAATTGAAAGCCCGGTACGTCTCGACGGCAGGATCGAGGATTGGGGCGAAGTGGAAACCCGGATGCAACGTTTCGGCGCGGAGGACGGCGAAGCCCGGGACGGTAGTTTCAGTCTCGTACTCGGCGAACGGGGCGGCAATCTCTACGGATTCATGAAGATTCTGGATGATGCGAGGATGTACCGCGAACCGACCTCGCTGCGGCTCGACAACGCCGACCATGTGCGGTTGAGCTTCATCCGCACCGACGGCGAAGAAGGGCGCGCAACCATCACCCTGCCCCGCCCGGGGGTCGCCACGGCGTATCGCATGCAGGAGGACTGGCGCTATGCGGAAACCGGCGCCCCGGCGAAACAGATCCTCGGTTATCTGACGGAGACCGAGCAGGGATACGACGTCGAGTTTCGGTTGCCCCTGTCGCTGCTTGGTTCCCGACGATATTTTGGCGTCGCCTTTGCCGACGTCGATGCGCCGACACGCGAGATGCGCGCCATCACGCAAACACTTCCGACCGGGGGCAAGGAGAGCTTCAACCTGGTGATTCTGCGCTCGCCGGAGTTACTGAAAGTCATCGAGGGTCTCGGCTATTCGGGCTCTCGCATTCTCATCATCGATCCGGAACGAAGGGTGCGCGCCGAAACCGGCAGCCACACCATCACCGGCCAGAAGCAGGGCGAATCCGACTGGGTCTACAAGATCGGCGAGTGGATTCGCAGGTTCTCATCGACCGTCCCGGAAGCCGGAAACGTCGAGGAGATAATTGACGCGTCGCTCGAAGGCGGCCCGATCGCGCTGCCGCGCACGCTGGAGAACGGCGTCGAGATCATTACCGCGGCCTATCCCATCGTTTCGGAAAACGCCATCCTCGGCACCGTGCTGGTGGAACAGAACATGGACGAGATCCTGGCCTTCCAATACGAGGCGATCGAACGGGTGATGCTTGTTTCGGCCTTGATTCTCTTGTTCGTTTTCCTCGCCTTGTTTGCGTTTTCGGCCCGGCTTGCATGGCGGATACGCAACCTGCGTCGCGAAGCTGCGGCGGCCATCGATGAGTACGGACGGCTAAGAACGTTGTCGCTGACGGCCGAACGCCATGCCGGCGACGAGATCGGTGACCTTTCGCGCAGCGTGTCCAACGTCTTGACTCGCTTGCACCAGCACAACACGTTCCTCGAGAACATGCCGCGCACGCTCCGCCACGAGATCAACAATCCGCTCAATACCCTGAGCACTTCGCTGCAACACCTGGAACATGAGGGCCCTTCCGCGGCAAGCAAGTATCTGGCCAGCGCCAAACGCGGAGTCATGTTGATCGGCTCGATCGTGCAGAACCTGGCCGACGCCGCCAATCTGGAGGAATCCCTGCAGGCGGAGGAACTCGAGGTCATAGACATCCAGCAGTTCCTCGATCGCTACGTCGGCAACCTGAAGACGACCCGGAAACATCGGGAGATCGTATTCCGCGGCGTTTCCCATCCGCTACTCGCGCGGATTGCCGACTTCAGGGTCGAACAGCTCCTGGACAAGATCATCGACAATGCCGTCGACTTCCACCATCCGGACAGCCCCATCAAGGTGCAGTTGGACGACTATGGAGACTCGCTGCAGATTACGGTAGCCAATCGGGGACCCGTTCTACCGTCCAACGACGACGAGTCGCTATTTGAATCCATGGTCAGCCACCGTGGCCCGCAAAGCCGATTGCACTTCGGCTTGGGCCTCTATGTCGTGCGCGTGATCGCCGAATACCATGGCGGAACCGTGCGCGCAGCCAACCTGGCGGACGGCTCCGGCGTCGCCGTCATGGTGCGGCTGCCGCTGGTTTCTTCCGTTGCCGCGAACGAGGAACTGCGGGCGGCACGGTCCAACTAGCTGAGGCTGTAAGCGGCGTCCAGGGCAACCTCCCCGTCGCAACGCGCTTCGCCGCGTTCGACCATGTATAGCATCGCCGCAAAGACGCTTCGCGCCGCGGCCGGATACATGAATTCAGGCAACTCGGTGTACATGATCGGCACCATCTCCCGGATATTCTCGATGCCGCGCGCAAGACACGCGCGAATCTCGGCCTCGCGCTCAAGCCGATGCGCGATGAATGCTTCCACATGCGGTTTCGGTTGCGTGATCGCCGGCCCGTGCGTGGGCCAATAGACGTCGTCGTTGCGTTCGAGCAGGCGGCGCAGGCTTGCCATGTAGCTCTTCATGTCGCCATCCGGCGGGGAGACGATGCTGGTAGACCAGCCCATCACGTGATCGCCGGTGAACAACGCCCGCTCTTCCCGCAGTTGGTAGCAGATGTGGTTGGACGTGTGGCCCGGCGTATACACGCATTCCACGGACCAGCCGTCGCCTTCGATAACGTCGCCGTCCGACACCTTGACGTCCGGCGCGAAGTCCATGTCGCCCCCCTCCTCCACCGGCACGCCCTGTTCGATCTTGCCCGCGCCGTGGGGTCCATATCCGTATGTGGGCGCATCCGTCGCCTGGCGCAGCAGCCGGCATCCGGGGGAGTGATCCATATGGGTGTGCGTTACCAGCACATGCGTGATGCGTTCTCCCACCGTCGCAGCCTTGATGGCATCGATATGCTCGGGATCCGGCGGACCCGGGTCTATGACCGCCACGTTGCCCCGACCCAGGATGTAGGTTCCGGTGCCATACAGCGTGAACGGACCGGGATTGTGTGCAATGACGCGCCGGATGTTCGCCGACAATACGGCGACTTCGCCGTACTCGAACCGCAGTTCGCGGCGGAACGGGATCTCTACGCCCACCGAAGTACGCCAGTGCTGCCGCGACAGCGGCGTCGTTCGGCAGACCGTTCGACGGTGAAGATTCGGCGCATCGTCCCCTTCCGTGACGGCCCGCAGTCTAGGTCAAGGCCAAATGCGCCGCAACGCGAAGCCTTCACCGAGGCACTTGCGCTGTAGGGTTTTTTGGCGGACCTCGCCGGATTGCGGCTGGTTGCCCAGCAATCAGAGGCTCGGCGAGGCGTGCGGGGCGCGACAGATGGTCAAACTGGTCGTTATGGGGTCTTCACGGTGTCTAAATGGGAATCGTTCCTACTTCGACGGCTTGGGGTAAGCACGGGGCGTTGGGGTGGAAATCTCGGATTCAAGGCCCGTGAAGTCGGAAAACGTCCGAAATGCCGCGTTTCTTGGGGTAAAGAAAAAATCTACCGCCCGCAAGCCCTTTGTTTCAGCGGCTCTCAGAACAGCGCAAGTGGCTCTTCACCGAAGCTTGGCACTTCGTCCGCTCGAATGGCGGTGCCACGAAAACGACACTGTAAACGCGTACCGCGGTCCCTATAATTGCCGGTTCGCTCTTGCACCCGATCCGCATTGGAGAATCGAATGGGATACCAGCACATCGTCGTGCCCGACAAAGGCGAGAAGATCACCGTGGACGGCGACGGCAACCTGAACGTTCCGGACCAGCCCATCATTCCATTTATCGAAGGCGACGGCATCGGCATCGACATCTCTCCGGTCATGATCAAGGTAGTCGATGCGGCGGTGCAGAAAAGCTACGAGGGCGCGCGTTCGATCTCGTGGATGGAGATCTATGCCGGCGAGAAGTCGGTTCGGCTGTACGGCGAGGATCAGTGGCTGCCGGACGAGACAATCGATGCGATGCGCGAGTTTGTCGTTGGCATAAAGGGCCCGATGACGACGCCGGTTGGCGGAGGAATCCGCTCGCTCAACGTCGCCTTGCGGCAGGTGCTCGACCTGTACGTCTGCCAGCGGCCGGTTCGCTGGCTTCGGGGCGTGCCAAGCCCCGTGAAGGCGCCGGAAAAGACGGACATGACGATCTTTCGCGAGAACACGGAGGACATATACGCCGGCATCGAGTGGGAAGCGGACTCGACACAGGCAACGAAGGTCATCAGCTTCTTGCAGGACGAAATGGGCGTGCGGAATATCCGCTTCCCGGACCATTGTGGCATCGGTATCAAGCCGATTTCCGTCGAGGGCACCCAGCGCCTGGTACGCAAGGCGCTGCAGTACGCGATCGCCGAAGATCGCGACTCGCTGACCTTCGTGCACAAGGGCAACATCATGAAATTTACCGAGGGCGCGTTCAAGGACTGGGGCTACGCCCTGGCCGCCTCCGAGTTCGGCGCGATGCCCCTGGACGGCGGACCGTGGCATGAACTGACGAACCCGAACACCGGCAAGCAGATCGTCATCAAGGACATGATCGCCGACGCCATGCTGCAGCAAATCCTCACGCGCCCGGACGAGTACGATGTCATCGCGGCGCCCAATCTCAACGGCGACTATCTCTCCGATGCCCTCGCGGCGCAGGTAGGCGGGATCGGCATCGCGCCGGGCGCCAACATCGGCGATGCAGTCGCGTTGTTCGAAGCCACCCATGGCACGGCGCCGAAGTACGCGGGCCAGGACAAGGTCAATCCAGGCTCCCTCATCCTGTCAGCGGAAATGATGCTGCGTTACATCGGCTGGCGCGAAGCCGCCGACGCGATCCTGCGGGGGATGGAAGCCACCATTTCGCAGGGCACCGTCACGTACGATTTCGAGCGGCTGATGACCGGGGCCAAGCTGCTCAAGTGTTCGGAGTTCGGCAACGCCATCATCGCCGAGATGTGAACTCGCCCAAGGCGGCGTCTATGCGCCGTCGTCCTGCCAGTGCTTCGCCCGCTCGAAGTCGTCGCCCGTGGATCGGATCCAGGTCCCTTCGGATCCGGCGCGGGTCTCCTTTTTCCAGAACACGGCCTTCGTCTTCAGCATGTCCATGATGAACTCGCAGCCGGCAAACGCCGCGCTGCGGTGCGATGACGCCGCCAGCACGAGCACGATCTGATCCCCCGGCTTGAGATCGCCCACGCGATGTATGACCACGACATCCCGCAGCGGCCAGCGGCCGCGCGCCTCGTCGATAATTCGCTCGATGCTCGATTCCGTCATGTCGGGATAGTGCTCGAGAAAGAGTCCCGACACTTCCTCGCCCGCCCTCGCATGGTCGCGGACCAGTCCCGCGAACGCGACGATGCCGCCCGCGGTGCCGCCTGTACGCTGCCGCAGCGCATCCCATTCGAGAGCCAGGGAGAAGTCCTCCTCCTGGATGCGAATGCGTACGGACACGCTCAGCCTCCGGTCACGGGCGGCATGAACGCGACCTCGTCGCCCGCGACCAGCTCCGATTCCTCGCCTTCGTGCACGAGACGGCGATTGACAGCCACGCGAACATCTACCGCGTCGAGCGCTGCCATCTGATCCGCGCCCAGGCGCGCTGCGAGACCCTTCCGCAAGTCGCGCAAACCCGCGCCGTCCCCGATCTCGACATCGAGGACATCGACCGCCACCGCTTCCCTGAGCGAGGCGAAGAAAACCGCTCGAACGATCATCGGCGCCACGCGCCGCTCGCGCCGCCGTCCTTCGCGACCAGTTGCACGCTCTCGATGCGCATACCCCGATCCATGGACTTGCACATGTCGTACACGGTAAGCGACGCGATGCTTGCCGCGGTCAACGCCTCCATCTCCACGCCTGTCTTTCCGGTCACCTTGCAACGCGCATCGATGCGCAGCCTGTCCTCGCCGACGATCTCAAATTCCACGGCCACCGTGGACAGCGGCAACGGATGGCATAGCGGAATGAGATCGCTGGTGCGTTTGGCGGCCTGGATCCCGGCGATCCGCGCGGCGGCGAAGACATCTCCCTTGGGCACATTGCCGGAGCGGATCTCGGCCAACGTCGCGGGACGCATCGCGAGGATCGCTTGCGCCCGGGCGGTGCGTACGGTAACGGCCTTGTCGGATACGTCCACCATGCGCGCCGCGCCGTCATCGCCGATATGCGTCAGTCGTGTCATGCAAGAGATTACAAACCACCGCACCGGGCCATGCAACCAACGAGTTCGCGCGCCGCGCGGCGTCATGTGCAACCACGCGTACAATATCCATCCCTCAACCGATGTGGGACGTGTTCGGTGACCGGCCCCAAAGTTATCGTCGGCATGTCGGGCGGCGTCGATTCGACCGTCGCCGCCCTCCTCCTCATGCGGCAGGGATACCGCGTCGAAGGCATGTTCATGAAGAACTGGGACGAGGACGACGACGACGAATATTGCACTGCCGAAATCGATCGCGACGATGCGCGTTCCGTCTGCTCGCATCTGGGGATTACCTTGCATGAAGCGAATTTCGCTTCGGAATATTGGGACAATGTCTTCGCGCGCTTTCTCGACGATTACGCGGCCGGGCGTACGCCGAATCCCGACGTACTCTGCAATCGGGAGATCAAGTTCAACCTGTTCCTCGACTACGCTCGGCTGCTCGGCGCAGAGATGATCGCCACCGGCCATTACGTACGTACGGCTCGGGCCGACGGCGAGTTTTATTTATTGAAGGGTGTTGATCGCAACAAGGACCAAAGCTACTTTCTGCAGGCCGTCCCAAGCGAACAACTACAACAGTGCCTTTTTCCGCTAGGAGAAATGAACAAGCCCGAGGTGCGGCAACTTGCCCGGGAGGCAGGCCTTCCAGTGCACGACAAGAAAGACAGCACGGGAATCTGCTTTATCGGCGAGCGCCGCTTCGCCGAATTTCTTGCGCGCTACCTGCCTCCGAGCGAAGGGCGCATCATCGATGCGAAAGGCGAAACCCTCGGCGCGCATAGCGGCGTCGCCTACTATACGCTTGGCCAGCGGCAGGGACTCGGAATCGGGGGCCGCGCCAACCGGCCGGAAGCGCCCTGGTACGTGGTCTCGAAGGACGCCGACCGCAATGAACTCGTGGCAAGCCAGAACCAGGCAGACTTGATGAGCCAAAGCCTTATCGCCGACGAAATGAATTGGCTGGCCGATGTCGATCCGCCCTTCTCCTGCGCTGCCAAGACGCGCTACGGGCAGGTTGACGAGGCCTGCTTCGTGACACGGCATGGACATGGCGTCCGCGTCCACTTCGAAGCGCCCCAGCGCGCGGTCGCCCCGGGGCAGTACGTCTGCCTCTACGACGGCGATCGGTGTCTTGGCGGCGGCGTTATTGTCGAGGCCTTCCCCGGCGCGGCGCGGGCAGTCGCGTAGTGGACCAGGGATCGATGACAGCCATCTCGCCGCTCGACGGGCGCTATCGCTCGCGCGCGGCGCCACTCGCGCCGCTCACCAGCGAATTCGGCCTGATGCGCAACCGCGTGATGGTGGAAGTGGAGTGGTTCCTGCACCTCGCCGCCGAGGAACAGATCCCCGAATTGCCGGATCCTGATCATGCGGCCCGGCGCGCCGCGCGCGCGATCTGGCGGGACTTCTCGGTCGCTGATGCACAGCGCATCCGGGACATCGAGCGGACCACCAACCATGACGTCAAGGCGGTCGAGTATTTTGTCAAGGAGCGAATCGCGCCCGTAGCGGCGGAGCACGTGGAGTTCGTGCATTTCGGCTGCACATCGGAGGACATCAACAACCTCGCCTACGCGGTAATGCTGAAACGCGCGCGGGAAGAGGTCATGGTTCCCGCCATGCGCGAACTGATCGAGCGCTTGAGGGAAATGGCGGCGGCGACCGCGGATGTCCCCATGCTTGCCCGCACGCATGGTCAAGCCGCTTCCCCCACGACGGTCGGCAAGGAACTCGCCGTGTTCATCGCCCGGCTCGAGCGCCAGCTCAACGGTTTCGGGGATGTCGGAGTCCTCGGCAAGATGAACGGCGCCGTCGGCAACTACAACGCGCACTTCGCGGCATTCCCGGAAATCGACTGGCCCGCCCTTGCCGCGGGTTTTGTCGAAGGCCTGGGCCTGGGCTTCAACGCATACACCACCCAGATCGAGTCGCACGACTACATCGCCGAATATTTCGATGCGCTGACCCGATTCAACCAGGTGCTGCTCGATCTGGCGCAGGACATCTGGGGCTATGTCGCCGTCGGCTATTTCAGGAGCCGACGCATCGAGGGGGAAACCGGCAGTTCTACGATGCCGCACAAGGTCAATCCCATCGACTTCGAGAACGCCGAAGGCAACCTGGGTGTGGCCAACGCGCTGATGTCGCACCTCGCTCGCAAGCTTGCGGTGTCGCGTTGGCAACGCGATCTTTCCGACTCGACGGCGCTGCGTTCCGTTGGGACGTGTCTTGGCCATTCGCTCGTGGCCTACACCTCCGCCTTGCGGGGTATCGGCAAACTCGAGCTCGATACCGAGCGGTTGCAACAGGACCTCGACAGCAGTTGGGAGGTGCTCGCCGAGGCGGTACAAACCGTGATGCGCCGGGAGGGGCTGCGAGAACCCTACGAACGACTGAAGGAACTGACACGCGGACGCGAGTTGGACGAAGCCTCGTTCAAGGCGCTGATCGAAGCGCTCGACCTGCCTGCATCCGCGCTTGATGCGTTGCGGCGATTGACTCCCGCAGGCTATACGGGGTTGGCGCAACAACTCGCGCAAATGCTTACCCAGCCGGACTCCTGACGCAGCGCGGGCGCTTGAGATGCAGTTTCGCGTCGTCGAGGCGGACTGGCTTGCGCGGAGCGTGGAATTGATGGCGGTCCGCATCGCCGTATTCGTCGATGAGCAGGGCGTTCCCCCGGGGTTGGAGTGCGATGGCCGCGACGCGGATGCCATGCATTTCCTCGCCATGGACAAAGCCGACAACCCGCTCGGCACGGCGCGCCTGCTCGCCGATGGTCAAATTGGACGCATCGCCGTATTGCCCGCGTTTCGCCGTCGCGGAATCGGTCGCCGCCTGCTTGCCCTTGCCCTGGACTCCGCCCGCAGACGAGGCGACCGCCGTGTCTGGCTGCACGCGCAGATCGATGCCCAGGACCTCTATCTGCAAGCCGGGTTCCACATCGTCGGCGAGCGCTTCATGGAGGCGGGAATCCCGCACATCGGGATGGAGCGCGAGCTGAAATAGGAGGTCCACCCCGGCGCGATGTTCGGCCTTGCGGTTCTAGCGTCATTCACGCGCCGGCTTGATGTAGACGATCACCGTCGCGTTGTCCTGGTACGTCATCGACTTGCCCCTCACCGCTGTGAGCAGGGCTTCAACCATCGCTTTGGATGAAGTCCCATGTGCTTTGGCGATGGTGGCGATCTCGTTCTCGCTGAGCGTTTCCAGCCCATCGCTTGCGAGGATCAGGACATCGCCCGCGTCCAACTCGATGGCATCGTCTTGCAGGTCTATCAGCGGAATGTCCCCGCCCACGAGGACCGAACGCAGTCGGTGGTGGCGGGCGTCCGTAGCGGCTTCATCCGCCGTCAGGCGGCCGAGTTGCACCAGTTGCGCGAGAAGCGGCGTCATGGAATGGTCCCTGTTGAGGCGCACAAGCTTTCCCTTTGCAAAACGCCACAAGGGAGAATCGCCGACGCTGATCCAGCGCAGGAATCGTTCGCCCGTGATATGCGCCGCCACAACGGTCGCCCCCATCCCGCCAAGAGCAGGATTGCTTCTCGCGATGCTCGCGACGTTCCAGTTCGTGTCGCGCAAGCTCTCCTCCAAACGCTCGGAGATTGCGCCTCGCGATTGACGAAAGGCCGCGCCAAAGGCTTCGACGACCACACGGCTCGCCGTAGCGCCTCCGGCGTGCCCACCCATACCATCGGCAAGGAGCAGTACCAGTTGCTCGCGGGCGTTTTGAACGCCGGGTTCCATCACCCATCCATAGCAGTCCTGCTGCTCTTGTCGCTGCCCCTGAAGCTGCCCGCCAGCGCAGCCGGAAGGTCCTTCGACAACGTCGCAATCAGGTCCCTGAAAAGTCCCTTTCAAGTCCATGGCCCGGTTTCGTCACGACTAGACAAGTACCGAAGCCGATGCAGGCCCGTCGCGCCTCGCGGCATCGGCGCCTTGTTCGGTTCGGCGGCGATAAATTTCACCAATGAAGCCTTGAATGGTACAAAATATTGCATATAAGACGAATGTCGAACCCCCTTCGGCGTCCCACGCTGGAGTCACCTGCTAGGAGACCTTAATGGCATTGCACTATGTCCCCCGCAAATCGCGCGAGGAACAAGTTCGCGACCTGGAACACGAGTGGAACACGAATACGCGCTGGGCTGACGTCAAGCGCGGTTATCGGCCCGAAGACGTCGTCAAACTCCGTGGAACCATCCCGCATCGAAGCATGCTGGCCGCCCACGGCGCCGACAAACTGTGGGAATACTTGCAGACCGAAGACTACATCAACGCCCTCGGCGCTGTTACGGGTGGTCAGGCGGTGCAGCAGGTCAAGGCAGGCGTCAAGGCGATCTATCTTTCCGGCTGGCAAGTGGCAGCGGACAACAACACATCGGAGACCATGTATCCGGACCAGTCGCTTTACGCGGTGAACTCCGTGCCCCAGGTGGTCAACCGGATCAACAACGCGTTTCGCCGCGCCGACGAGATCCAGTGGGCCAACGGCATCGACGAGGGAATCGACTTTTACGCGCCCATCGTGGCCGATGCCGAAGCCGGGTTCGGTGGCGTGTTGAATGCCTTCGAACTGATGAAGGCGATGATCTCGGCAGGCGCCGCCGGCGTGCACTTCGAGGACCAACTCGCCTCGGTCAAGAAGTGCGGACATATGGGCGGAAAGGTCCTGGTACCGACCAAGGAGGCAGTGCAAAAACTGATCGCCGGCCGTCTCGCAGCCGATGTCTGCGATGTCCCTACCGTCCTCATGGCGCGCACCGATGCGAACGCCGCGGACATGGTGGTGAGCGACGTCGACGAGTGCGAGAAACCGTTCCTTACCGGCGAACGCACGCCGGAAGGTTTCTATCGCACCCGCGCGGGCATCGACCAGGCGGTCGCCCGGGGCTTGGCCTATGCGCCGTATGCGGACCTGCTGTGGTGTGAAACCGCCGTACCTGATCTGAACGAGGCAAAGCGGTTCGCCGAGGCGATTCAAAGAGAGTTTCCGAACCAGTTGCTGGCTTATAACTGCTCGCCGTCGTTCAACTGGAAGGCGCATCTCGACGACGCGACCATCGCCAAGTTCCAGAGAGAGCTCGCCTCCATGGGATACCGATTCCAGTTCATCACCCTGGCCGGGATTCACAGCATGTGGTACAGCATGTTCCAACTTTCCCGCGACTATGTCGAACGGCAGATGTCGGCCTATGTCGAACTACAGCAAAAGGAATTCGCGGCGGCGGAGGACGGCTATACGTTCGTGAGCCACCAGCAGGAAGTCGGCACCGGCTACTTCGACGAGGTGGCAAACGTGATCCAGGGCGGCGAGTCGTCGGTAACGGCGTTGACCGGGTCTACCGAGGAACAGCAGTTCCGGCAGGCGCAGTCCGGATAGCGGTGCCTGGGCTCGCGCGTCGACCAGGTCGGCTGGCGCGTAGCGGATCTCTCCTGGATCAGCAGTAGCGCTCCAAGGTCGCTGTCAGATCGTCGAAGCCGCGGACGGCATCGATGGCCGGATAGTCCGTGGTGACTTGCGTCGGCGCGTTGAAGAAGCAGCCATGATTCGCGGCCTGCAGCATGGCGACGTCGTTATAGGAGTCTCCCGCGGCGCAGACCGTGTAGCCGAGCGCCTGAAACGCCTCCACCGCAGCCCGCTTCGGGTTGTCCTGGCGCAGGCGGTAGCCGACGATGCGATCGTTTTCGACTTGCAGCTTGTGGCACAGCAACAGGGGGTAACCCAGCTTGGCGATCAGCGGCATGGCGAACTCGTAGAAGCTATCCGACACGATCGCCACCTGGAACCGTTCTCGCGCCCAGGCAAGAAAATCCGTTGCGCCAGGCAGGGGTTCAAGTGACCGGATCACGTCGAACATCGCGCTGAACGGCACCTCGTGGCGGGCCAGGGCACGCAACCGCAATCGCATGAGGTCGTCGTAAATCGGGACATCGCGGGTTGTTTTTTGCAGGTCTTCGATGGCGCGGTCTCTTGCGACGGCCTGCCACATCTCCGGCGCGAGCACGCCTTCGAGATCAAGGCACAAGATGTTCAAAACGGTCCCCAAACAACGCGGCGCGCGTATGTTAGAACGAGAAGCCCGGATTTGCATCGCGATGCGAACCGCTCACGAACGAAGGTGACGCGCTTTAAGCATATGACCAGACGGTATTACTTTTGCCGGGCGGTGGCTGCTAGTCTCTTGTTTCGTTTCGTTTTAATGTTCCCGGAATGCCCGACACCAGCACAGTTTCGCGCGTCGTGTCCGACGCGTCGCAGGATGCGCCAATCCAGGATGCGCCAAGAAAACTGCTTGAAGATGCGTTCGCGCGTTTTGAACGGATCGCCATCTCGTTCAGCGGTGCGGAAGACATCGTGCTGATCGACATGGCGAGCTCGATCCTCGGGAGTGGCGTTCCCGTTTTCACGCTGGATACGGGCCGTCTGCATCCTGAAACCTATCGATTCATCGAAACGGTGCGCGAGCGCTATGGCGTCGACATGGAGGTTCGGCTGCCGGAGCCAACCGCTGTCGGGGATCTCGTACGGAAAAAGGGGCTGTTCAGCTTCTATCGCGACGGACATCAAGAGTGCTGTGCCGTGCGCAAGATCCAGCCCCTGCGCGAGAAACTCGCCAGCCTCGACGCGTGGATCACGGGTCAGCGCCGCGACCAGGGCATCACCCGCACCGAACTTCCGACCGAGCAAGTCGATACGGTCTTCTCCACGCCCGCGCGTACCCTGGTCAAGTTCAATCCCCTCGCCGATTGGTCCGCAGCCGATGTTTGGTCATACATCCATGAACGCGATGTGCCCTACAATCCTCTCCACGATCACGGAATGCCGAGCATCGGATGCGAACCCTGCACCCGCGCCATCGGGCCAAATCAAAGCGAACGCGAGGGGCGCTGGTGGTGGGAGAACGCGGACGACAAGGAATGTGGTCTCCACGCGCAGAACGTCGTACCTGTGAAGCCCATCACGTTCGTATCCTGAGCAACCGTGCGCGTCACGTTCGTCAAGAAAATACTGGCGAACGGCGCACACCTTGCCGTAAATGCGGCGATGTCGAGCGGCGGCTCAAAAAGAGCGGCCTGATGACGAAGATCGACCATGTGGCGGTGGCCGACGAACGCGAACCGATTTCCGAAGGCATGCAACTGGCGCGCCGCCACGGCGTAGACGTGGCGCCCTTCTTCCTGGTAGAGCAAAACCGCACGACCATCGTCTACACGGTCTATTTCAAATTCGTCACGGAAGTGTTCGCCAGCGAGGATCCAATGATTTCGGAAGTCGACGAAGCGCGCGAAATCCTTCGAGCAAACCCTGATCTGGACTTGATCTAGTCGCTGGCCCGCCGTCAACCCGGAGTCGCGGCCCTCAGCGGGTGGGCAATTCGATGTCGGCGAAGAGCGCTTCCCGGCGCGCCCGATTGCTTGTCGCCAGGGCGGCCGTCACCAGGTCCTCCGTCAAATGGCGGGCGAACTGGCTCACGAAGTCCAGCATGAATCGACGCATGAAAGTGCCCTTGCGGCAACCGATGAAGGTCACGCTGGGCCGGAACAGATGGCTTGCGTCGATTGCCGTGAGATCACTGTCCCGCGCGGGGTCGTACGCCATCGTCGCGATAATGCCGATGCCGAGCCCCAGGCGAACATATGTCTTGATCACATCCGTGTCCGTCGCCGTAAAGACAATGTTCGGCTTCAGTCCGGCCGAGAGGAACGCCTCGTCGAGACGGGAGTGGCCGGTGAACCCGAAGACATAGGTTACCAAGGGTTGCTCCGCCACATCCTCCAATGTGATCGACCGTTTCGACGCCAACGGATGGTCGTTGGGGACCACGATGGTACGCGTCCAGCGGTAGCAAGGCATCATGATCAGTTTGTTGAAATGTTCCATGCCCTCGGTGGCGATGGCGAACTCGACCTCCCCATTTTCCGCGAGTCTCGCGATCTGCTCTGGGGCGCCTTGATTCATGTGCAGCGCCACCTCCGGGTATTCCGCCCTAAACGCCTCTATCACCGGCGGTAGCGCATACCGCGCCTGGGTGTGTGTCGTGGCGATGGACAGGCTTCCACGGCGCTCGTTGCTGTATTCCTCGGCGACGCGCCTGATGGTCTCCACCTCGTAAAGAATATCGCGCGCCATTTCGACAATGACTTTGCCGGCCGCCGTCACGTGCGTGAGGCGCTTGCCGCTCCTGGCAAAGATCAGAATCCCGAGTTCGTCCTCGAGCATCCGGATCTGTTTGCTGATGCCCGGCTGCGAGGTGTAAAGACTCTCCGCTGTCGCAGACACGTTCAGGTCATGGTTGAAAATTTCCCAGACGTATCGCAGTTGTTGTAGCTTCACGGAGCCTCTTATAACGCAATAGACTTATCGTTTCAATAAATACGCCTTTCAAGCATATCTCGCTTGAGATCGACACGGGGCGTTCGTGAACCCTCCGGCGGCCCCGCCCCGCTCGGCGGACGCACGCGGACGATACGACGCAATCTGGCGGGCTAGTCCGGATATTTCACCAAGCCGCTTGTCGAAAAAACGAATGTGACTTAGTTCCAATAGGTTAATCCCATGTTTCAAAGATCCTGCCGGATGCAAACTGCGCTGGCCGCGCCCTCGCACGGTGGGGTCGGGCCACGGGCGGAGCCGAAGGCGCCGCCCGCGGGGCACTTTTTCCCGCGTGAGCGCACATGGTCGCTACACCATAAGGCGTTGCTATGCTTCCGTCTCTTCTCTTGCGAGGGGTGCCCCCTCGCGCTGCTGTCTTCTTGCGAGGGGTGCCCCCTCGCGCTGCTGTCTTCTTGCGAGGGGTGCCCCCTCGCGCTGCTGTCTTCTTGCGAGGGGTGCCCCCTCGCGCTGCTGTCTTCTTGCGAGGGGTACCCCCTCGCGCTCCTGTCTTCTTGCGAGGGGTACCCCCTCGCGCTCCCCGGCTGAAGGCTCCGAGCACGCTCACGCGGGAAAAATCCTGCGCGATCATCGCGGCCCCTGATGAGATATCCAGGCTAGTCGCTGGCGTTCATCGTCCCGTGCGGCACGTGTCCCGCGGTCATGTGGGCGCGCGCCCGCTCACAAGCGCGGGCCTGATCGTCAAAGAACACGTCTGCGGCGAACGCTTTCAGGAATTCCGTCTTGTCACGACCGCCGAGGAACAGGCATTCGTCCAGGCGAACGTCCCAGGCGCGCAAGGTCTTGATGACCCGCTCATGGGCCGGGGCGCCGCGCGCCGTCACAAGGGCCGTGCGGATCGGGCAGCTTTCGAGGGGGAATTCGCGCTGCAACGCCTGGAGGCCGCCGAGAAAAGATTTGAACGGCCCTCCCTCCAGGGGTTCGTCCGCGGCTGCGGCCTCGCTTCTCGTGAATGCGTCGAGCCCGGAGTCCTGAAACACGCGCTCCGCCTGATCCGAGAAAACCACTCCGTCGCCGTCGAACGCGATCCTGAGTTCGCGCGGCTCACTGTCACACCACGCCGTTCCGAAGATCGTCGCCGCGGCGACGCCGCTCGCCAGGGCCTGTGCCACGTCCTCTGCGACGGTCGAAAGGAAAAGGTCGCAATTGAATGCCCGCACATAGCGGTAAGGGTCCGCGCCGCCACCGAACGCCGCCCGCTGGATGTCCAGGCCATGTGCGCGAATCGAGTTGAAAATCCTTAGGCCCGTATCCGCTGAATTGCGCGACAAAAGTATTACGTCAACTCTATTTTGTCCGAGCAATTCATTAATATTTATGAGTTTTTTGACAAGAGGGAAGGCGTCTCCAGGCTCAAGCACCTCGTCCTCTCGCTCAATCTGGTACTTGCGATAGGCTTCGAGCCCCTGCTCCTCGAAAACACGATTGCTATCGTCGAGGTCGAACAGCGCCCTGGACGAAATCGCTACCGTGAGTGAATGTTCCCTGGGCATAGTGTCCGCACGCCTGCCAATCGAGCTGAAATGCGCGTCAATTCGTCGGTACGGGCCCGGGAGACGGTCGGCCCCCGCGAATCAAACCCGTCCGAGGTGAAACTCGCGTTCAAGGCTACCCGCCGCGTGACGCGCGGATTAGGAGATCATGCGTCTAGATCAGGGATGAGACCGCTCTGAAGGCGACTAATCATGTCCTTGAGACGCAGTTTCCTCTTTTTCAATCGTTGGATCCTCATGAGATCGTGGTGGCCCGTCTCGATCAGGTAGCGAATGACTTCGTCCAGATCGCGATGTTCGACCTTGAGTTCCTCCAGCCACTTCACTGTATCGGCTTCTTCCAAATTTGTTTCCATGAGCAACCTGTCGTTGGCATGATAGGGCCGTTGATCCTCGCTGTCCCCCTGTTGATGACGAAAGATGAATAAACTTCCATCATCGAAACACGCGATCAATCAGTTCCTCGCCAAGGCGGCAGCCGCAAAGCCGCCGGCCGAGGCCGCTACGCAGCGCCTGATCTTCGCCATGGACGCGACGGCAAGCCGGTCGCCCACTTGGGATCTCGCGTGCTCACTCCATGCGGAACTGTTCGGCGCCGTGCGGGATGTCGGCAACATCCTCGTGCAGCTTGTCTACTTTCGGGGGTTTGACGAGTTCCGCGCATCGCCCTGGAAATCCACGCCGGATGCCCTGCTGAACACGATGTTGGGCGTTCGCTGCCTGGGGGGCAGGACGCAGATCTTGCGGGTCTTGGAGCACGCGCGCCGCGAGTGCGCGCTGCATCCGGTTCGGGCGCTACTCCTCGTCGGCGACTGTTTCGAAGAAAACCCGACTGAAGTGGTGGCGGCTGCCGGACAACTAGCCGTCTATGGCGTACCAATGTTCATATTCCAGGAGGGACACGATCCGTACGCTGCGCAGACCTTCGCAGAACTTGCGCGCATTACCCGGGGAGCGCACGTCCCGTTTCGACAGGGAAGCGCGCAAGAGTTGCGGGAACTGTTGCGTGCCGTAGCCGCTTACGCCGCTCGCGGTCGCTCCGGACTCGAAGCGGCGTTGAACAATCCGATGGCCCACAAACTCCTGACGCAAATCGACCGATGATCGTCGCCATGGCCGGCATCATGGCGGCGGTTGGATTCTTTCTGCTGGTGCGCCTTCTGTGGGTCAAGGCACAGCCGAAGGGAAATGCAGCGATCCTGACGGCGGCAAGCATCGCCCTTGTGGTGGGCCTTGCCTTGCTGGCGGCGACGGGCCGTCTCCATTGGCTGGTCGCTTTGGGTGCGGCCGTCTTCCCGTTCCTCCGCCGTTTCCTGGCGATCATGCCCATGTGGCAGATGTTGCGGCGTTTCGCGCCCATGGCGGGCCAATCGTTCTCGCATGGACAGGGTCCCGGCCCAGGCGGCGCGCCCGAACATTCCGAGGTCCAAACGGGCGATCTGAAGATGACCCTGCATCACGCCTCGGGGGAAATGGACGGCGAGGTGCTCATCGGAGCGTTTCAGGGTCGTCGGCTGTCCGAGATGAATCTTGACGAATTGAAAGTGTTGCGCACGAGTTTCAACGATACGCAGTCAGCGCCGCTCCTGGACAGGTATATGGAACGGCGTTTCGGAAGCCGGCAGGGCGGGGCGGAACAGGGGCGAGATCAGGGCGCCGGAACGGCAGGGTCCGACGCCGAGATGTCCGAATCCCGGGCGCTGGAGATCCTGGGACTGGAACCGGGCGCGTCCGAGCAGGACATAGTGGACGCGCATCGCCGACTCATGCAGAGACTGCATCCCGACCGGGGCGGGTCCACGTTCCTCGCGGTGACATTGAATGAGGCCAAGCGCGTCCTGTTGAAACGGTAGCGGCGCGTCCTGTTCGTTTGCGAGAGGTGCCCCCTCGCGCTCCCCGGCTGAAGGCTCCTTGCTTGCGAGAGGTGCCCCCTCGCGCTGCTCTTTCTTGCGAGGGACTCCCTCGCGCTGCTTTTTCTTGCGAGTGACTCCCTCGCGCTCCCGGGCTGAGGGCTCCGACCCCGCTCGTCGACCATGAAAGTTACGGCGCCATCAAGCTCGCGGCTTCCTTCTCCAATGCCACGAGACGTTTGACCCAGTTGTGCAGCAGGAGGAAGTCCGCAGCGTTGAAGCCGAATGTTTCGCTGATTTCCTTCAGCAAACACTCTTCCTCAATTTCGAATGCCCCATCCACGTAGCTAAGGCGCAAGAGGTTCAACATGGCGATCATTTGCGCGCGGCGGGTGGGAAAGATGTCGCCGATGCCTTCCAGTTCCAGGTAATCCGCCTCGGTGGCCGGATGCAATGCCATCTCGCGTTTGAACTCATCCAGCATGGATTCCTCATTGGGGTCGAGAAGGCCGTCGGAAACGACGACATTGTGGGCCAGGCCAAGCAACGCCTTGCGCTGTTCGCTGGTAAGCGACGAGAGCCACATTGTAAAAAAGCTCGGTCGAAATGCTCGGTCAATGCGGCGTGTCAGCTAGCACCGTAACGCTCGTTACGAAACTCGATATCATGATGACCACCACGAGCCAACCCCACAGGAGAAACAGCTTCATCACCCACGGCTGGCTGCGAAAGTCATCAAGCAGGTGGCGCATTGACATTCTACTCCGGGCCAAAAGGCCAGAATATCACAGTGCCCAAACCGACAGGTTTCCATTCCGCAATCGATGCGCGCGTTCGCCTCGCCCGGTTGAACCGGCGCTTGAGGGAGCATTTATCGGGCTGCCTTTTCCCAGCGGGTCCTCCATGCGAGCGTTGTCGGCAACCCTGTTCGCCATTTGTTGTGCAGGTTTGGCGGCTTCCGCCGCCGGTGCCGAAGCCAAGTGGTACGTTGGTGCAGGAACTGCCATCGCGTTGCATTCCGGCATGGAACAGGTGGGCTGGAACTCGGACACCGTGTGCTATCCGACCGACGCGTGCTTTGCCCTCGACCCCGTGCCCTCGGTTCCGGGCTATCGCTGGCGCTATGCAATCGACGCGGATGCCGGCACCGGATTGGAGGTCGCCCTGGGCCGCGAGATCGGCAGATTCCGCATCGAGGTCTCGGCGGCGCAAAGTCGAAATGATCTCGAACAGGAGTTCGTCGATATCGAGTATCTCGACGACAGCGCGAGAGTGCCACGCGACGGGTCAGTGGTCGCCGATGTCACTATCGCGATCGGAAACCTCACGACACGAGTTGTATCCCTTGACCTTTACCGGGACTTCGCCGCATCCGGTGCGCGGATGATTCCCTATGTCGGCATTGGTTTGGGTGCCGCCTTCGCCAAGACGCGGGATATGCACTTTGCGGCAGACTACCGGGATACCTCGCCTTTTCCGCCAGCCTACGACCCGCCACTGTCGTTCTACGGGAGCGACCAGGATATCGATCACGCCGATACCGTAGTCGTCGGTCACGTCCACGCCGGCGCCGACTACGTCATGAGCCAGAAGATGCTTGTCGGCGCGAAGCTGACCTGCTCTCTGATTGACGGCACCGAGGACGACGGCACCTATTTGCGCCACCCGATGCATGCGCAAGACCCCGGTTTCACTAATCGGAACACTTTCTACACCACACGGACATGTTCGATAGCCGTCACCGTGAAGCGTCGACTCGGTCTCTGAATCGCTGTTCGCCAAGCTGCTCGCCAGGCGGCGCGGAACGCATGCTTGCGGCACCGCCTCTTCCGACACGACACGAAAATGGCCCCAACCGGCGAATCCGCCAGCATAGAATAGCTGCCCGTGCTTCCTCCGCTCGTCACCCTCGACGCGAAGCTCCGCGCAACGTTGCGGGAGACTCCCACGGCAGCGCCCCGGGCCCGCGTGGCTCGAGAAATGAAGTCGGCCTACAACCTCGCCATGGTCGAGGCTGGCAGAACCGGTTGGCGAACGGCCGACGTGTTGCCCATCGATACGTTGCTCGTCCGCCGCTACGAGGAGCTCGCCGAAGCGCCATGGGCTGGCGCAGAGCGCATGCTGCTGTCCCGCGACGCGTTCCGCATCGCGGCCGAACGTGCCGCTCCCGACGAAGATCTGGCACGGCATGTCGAACTCTTCATGACCGCTTGGGGACTGGCCCACGAGTGGCAGTTGTTCAGCCAGGCATCGGAACTGCAGCGGACGGAAAACGGCCGTGCCTTCCTGGACTGGGCTGGGCGCCTCGAAAGCCAATGCCGGGAAAACGGCTGGATCACTACGCCGGAACTGCCGGCGTCGCTGGCGCTGTCGGCAAGAGAGGGGACCGCCCTGCCCCGCCACCTGGCGCTTGTGGGGGTCGACCGGCTCTCGCCAGCGCGACGAGGTTGGATCGAAGCCCTTGCCGCGTCCGGCGCCAAAATCGAAGAATTACCCTTGCCGTCCGCGCGGACGCGCGCCGTCACGCGCGTCGTGCGTACCCAGACCTCATCCGAAGAACTCGCTCTTGTGGCCGCGTGGGCACGGGAGACCCTGACAACGAGTCCGGAGACGACAGTGGGGATCGTCGCGCCGACGCTGAACCGCGCGCATGGCCGATTCCGCACACAATTCCAGGCGGCGTTCGACGACTTCGACGACATTGACCATTTCGTGAACTTCGGCGGTGGCGGCAGACTCGCGGGCGAAGGCGTATGCAGGGATGCGTTGCGGCTGATCGAATGGTCCCTGCATCCCCTGCACTTCGAAGTCGTCGCCGCGCTGCTTCGATCGCGCTTTGTTCGCCTGACAGCGGACGCACCAGGGGCGCTCGCCGCCACGTTGCCGACGTTCTTCGACCTGCCGCGTTACGTAAGGCGATCGCACACACTCGCCAAACTGAGCCGCGACGCGCCGGCATTGGACCATCCGTCCGCGTGGGGACGCCATTTTCGGCGCTTGCTGCACGCAAGCCGCTGGCACGACATCGATCTTGAGCGACGATCGCATGAAGCGCGGGTGCAATTCGACACGCTGTTGCTCGGTTTTGGCGAACAGGATCTCGTCGTCGGCCGATGCAGCGGCGCCGAAGCGTTCCGGATGCTGAGAATGATCGCCGCCACCCAAACCTTCACCGAACGCTCGCCGAGCGCGCCGGTACAGGTGTTGAGTCGGGAGGACTCCCTCGGCCTCACTTTCGACAAAATGTGGGTGTTGGGAGCCGACGACTCAAACTGGCCAGGGCCATCGGACCCGAACCCGCTCATTCCAACACGGCTGCAAAGGGATGCCGGCATACCGCGCGTGACCCAGACAGACGAACTGGACTGGGCCCGAAACACCACCGCGTCATGGCTCGCCAACGCCAGGGAAGTGACTTTCAGCTACGCGGAAACCGACGGCGATACCGAGCGGGGACCAAGCCGTCTGCTGCCGCACCAACGCCCTATCAACGTACGCGCAATCCTCCGCGATCCCCTCCTCGCGCGATATCGACATCCCTACATGCGACGCCGGCCAGTGCTGCTTGAGGCGCGAATCGACGAACGCGGTTCCAAGCTTGAGTCGCCGATGGTCGTCACCGGCGGCGTTTCCGTATTGCGAGACCAGTCGATATGCCCCTTCCGGGCCTATGCGATCCACCGGCTCGATCTCGCGGCATCGCGGCCTCCCCACAGTCTGCCCGATGCGCTCGACCGGGGCGTGCTGGCCCACGATGCCGTGGCACGGCTCTTCGCCGCACATAGAACTTCGACCGAGCTGCTTGCCTTGTCAGCCGAGGAAATCCGCGCCGTCGCCGCCAGAACGGTCGATGCGCGCGGCGCGGCTTGGCCGGAAGCTTTCCGGGAACGCGAGGCGCACAGGCTGACATCGCTGCTTGAGGAATGGCTGCAAATCGAGCGCGAACGGCCCCCATTTCAAGTGGAGACCGTCGAAGGCCCGACCTCCATCGACCTGGGCGGGCTCGAGTTTCGACTTCGGCCCGACCGGCGTGACCGGATGGACGACGGTCAAGCGGTAGTAATGGACTTCAAGACTTCTCCAGCTTCTATCGCCCACTGGCGTTTGCCCCGCCCGCGCGAACCGCAACTGCCCCTCTACGCGACGGCTGGGCCCGACGCGAACGCCGCGGCCTTCGGGCAACTGGTTCGTGGTTCAATCCGTCTCATCGGCATCGCCGACGACATGTCCGGGTTTGTCCGCCCCCAGCGGCTCGGTGCCAACGACTTCGAAACCCTGAAGGCGAATTGGCACGACGCTCTGCTCTCTCTCGCGCGCGAATACCGGGGTGGCCTGGCGACAGTCGTGCCGCAGACATCGGCGGACTGCCGAAACTGCCATCTGCATTCGCTCTGCAGGGTGTTCGAATGCCCATGAAAAGCTCCATCCAAAGCTCCGGCGGCGGGGCACTGCTGGACGATAGCGAGGCACGCGACATCGCCGTTGACCCGCGGCAATCCGTCATCCTTCAAGCCCCCGCCGGTTCCGGGAAAACATCGCTATTGGTCCGCCGATACCTGGCGCTCCTCGGCCATGTCGAGCGTCCCGAGCAGATTCTCGCCATCACGTTCACGCGCAAGGCCGCCGGCGAGATGCGCCAGCGCGTGTACCGCGAACTGGCCGGACGAACGGAGGATGCGGCTGCTGCCGTCGAACGCGATGCCAACTTGGGTTGGCAACTCCTCGAACAGCCCCAGCGAATCAAGATACAGACCATCGACGCCTTCGCCCTCAGCCTGGCGCGACGGATGCCGGCGGGGAGTCGGTTCGGTTTCGACGCCAACTTCGTCGAGGACGCCCAGGCCGTCTACGCCAACGCCGTGGATCGGCTATTCGAAAGGCTCCACGGCGATCCGGCAGCGCCGCTGCTCGCTGACTTCCTCGCGTTGATCGACAACGACTACAACGAAGCACGCGCACTGCTGACGGCGATGCTGGCGCGGCGAGATCAGTGGCTGGATCCCATTGTCGCCGTCGCACAACACGCCCGGCATCCGGAGATCGTGGCGGCGAGCGTCGAACGGGCCATCCGCGCGCTAAATCGCACCAACATCGCGAGGCTTGCGGAAGCGGTGCCCGCGCAGTTGATCGATACCCTGGCGGAAAGCGTCATTTTTGCCGCGAACCAATTGGATCGGCGCGAACCGGGTCCTCTCGATCCCGACAACATCGACGCATGGCGTGCGGCGGCAAAGCTCGCCACTACCGATAGGGGCCCGGCGCGACGGCTTCTCACGGTGCGCGATGGCTTTCCGCCGCGCGCAAGAGCCGAGAAGGCGCGTGCCATGGATGTGATCAAGGCGCTCGACGCACACGGCGCCATGCCCCATTTCGCCGCCATGAGAGCGGCGCCCGATAGCGCGTTGCCAAACGCGGAGCGAGAGGCGATCACGTGTTTCGCCGTCGCGCTTTCGCTCCTGAAAGTAGAGCTCGACGCAGTATTCCGCGATCTCGGCGCGGTCGATTTCCCGGAACTGATCATCAATGCGCGCCGGGCGCTCGAACGCGAAGGCGCGCCCACGGACCTTGCGCTGGCCATGGACTACCGGATCGCGCACCTATTGGTAGATGAATTTCAGGACACTTCACTCGGTCAATACCGCCTCCTGCAGACGCTGATGGAGTCGTGGCACAAAGGCGATGGCAACTCGTTTTTTGCGGTCGGCGATCCCATGCAGTCGGTGTATCGATTCCGGGACGCCGACGTGCGCCTATATCAGGAAACATTCGCGCGAGGAATCGGGCAAGTGCCTCTCCGAGGTCTGCAACTGACGAGCAACTTTCGTTCCCGCTCTTCTCTGGTTGATTGGTGCAACACGACTTTCGGAACGCTTTTCGGCGCCGATTCCATCGACCAGGTGGGCTACCAACCGTCCGTCTCCGCGACCGAAGCGGGCGGCGAAGTGCGAGCCATCATGTGTCTCGAAGATGTCGCCGGCCGGGGGCAGAGCACGCAGGTCGTTGAGCGAATTCTTGAAATCAGGCGCGAACATCCCGAAGACTCCATCGCCGTGCTCGTGCGGGCACGAACTGCGCTCGCGGGACTGTTGTCCGCGCTGCGCCGCGCCGGCATTGCCTGGCAGGGCAAGGACATCGAACTCCTGGCCGATACCGGCGTGGTACGTGACCTGCACGCGCTGACCCTGGCGCTCGCGGACGCGAATGACCGCTTCGCGTGGCTTTGCGTGCTGCGTTCGCCCCTGATCGGGATGCGTCTGCCCGACCTCGAGCGCGCCGCTCGGGCACGAGGTATCGACGATATGCTGCGCGTGGTTGGCTACTCGCAAGACGGCAAGCGAAGAATCGCCCGCCTCGCGCAGGCCGTGGCGCGACAACCTGGAGGCGGTTCTGCGCGCCGCCGGGTGGAATGGCTTTGGTTGCGCCTCGGCGGCGTCGATGCGTACGACAGCGACACGCACCTGGACGATGCCGAGCGCTACCTGGATCTGCTGGAAGAGCTTGAGCCCCCGGATTCGACACCGGGCGCGCTCTGGTCCGCCGTCCGCCGGCTGTATGCGTCTTCTTCCGCCGAAGGACATGCCATAGAAGTCATGACGATCCACAAGGCGAAGGGATTGGAATTCGATCATGTCCTCGTGCCGGGCCTGGAGAAGGCAACGCGCCGTTCAGATCCGGCGCTCGTACTTTGGCGCCCCGAAGGCGACGACCTGCTGATGGCAACAGCGATGTCGCGCGAAAGTGGCTCGCTGTACCGCTGGCTTGTTCGCGAGGAACGTATCCGGGACCGGAACGAAATCGGTCGCCTGATCTACGTCGCGGCAACGCGCGCGATCAAGTCGCTGACATGGTTCGCGAGTCTCGACAAGGGCGTCGATTCGCCGCCGCCGCGCGAATCCATGCTGTCGATGATCTGGCCGTTGATCAGGGAACAGGCGGTGTTCGTGAAGCCTGCACCGGACATCGATCCAGATACTCCGAGGCATGGCAATGTCTTCAACAGCCTTCCCGGTGACTATCTATGGTCCCCGCCGGTCGCGCTGCCGGAAGTGGTCCTGGATCCTGCCCCCCATACGGATGCCACTCCCGGCACTCTGATTCTGGATCAGCCCGAAACGGCCATCGGCAATATCGTGCATGGCGAACTGAAGCGACTCGCTGCGACGCCACTACCCGATTCGCGCGCGCACCTGGCCGCGCGGGAAGCAGCCTGGGATCGTCTATTGCGTCGCGAAGGCATCAAGGCGGCCCGCGCGCTGGCAGAGATTCGCAGGCAGATCGCCGGCGTTCTGGATGACGAATACGGCCGCTGGCTGCTCGACGCCGCCCGCCGCGATGCGGAATCGGAGGCGCCGTACACAGCGTTCATCGACGGTGAAATCCGTAATATTGTCATCGATCGAACGTTCGTCGACGACAACGGTTGCCGCTGGATTGTCGACTACAAGACCGCGGTGCCCCGGGACGGCCAGGACGAGGCCGAGTTCGCGCAACTGCAACTGGATCGGCACGCGGCGCAGCTTGCGTTGTATGCGAGAGTCTTGTCTGAACTGGACCATTCGCAACCCATCAAGACGGCGCTATACCTGACGGCCCTGCCGAAATTGGTCGAGGTCGAACGGCGTCAGTTGCACGATTGAGGCTTGACTTTATTTCGGCAGACGCGACAATCGGCGCCCTCGGACCAGTCAAACGAACGTCCGCCAACGGTGGGAAGATTGCGAATGCTGGAGTGCACTCGACGTCAGATGCACGCGCGAACCGCGCGAGCGTGCTGCTCGGCGCCCATTCGCTGGCGACGCTACAGGTTTACCTACTTTAAGTTGTAGCGCGGCTCGTTTGCGGGCAGCGCCAGCTGCCTCTGGAGACCAGACCCCGATAGGCAGCAACCATCGGGGTTTTTTTTGCGCATTCGGCAAGACTCTCATCAAGGAGGCGCCCCATGAAACACAAGACGAAACACAAGACGGAGAACCTCAACGTGCTGGCACATGAAATACTGCCCAGCCCCCAAGCAGTGAAGGAAGACTTTCCCGCCACGCCGGAAATCGCCACCGCGGTGCTGGAAGCCCGGCGCTCTGTGCGGAACATTCTCGAACGCCGGGATCATCGCCTCCTCGTCGTCGTCGGACCGTGCTCGATCCACGACACCGACGCCGCGATCGAGTATGCGCGCAAACTCGCCGAACTCGCCCGGGAGACATCGGAGAGCTTGTATCTGGTGATGCGGGCCTACTTCGAAAAGCCGCGAACAACGGTCGGCTGGAAGGGCTTCATCAACGACCCCTATCTCGACGATACGTTTCGCATCGAGGAGGGTATACGGCGCGCGCGCCAACTCCTGATCGACATTACCCGAATCGGTCTGCCGCTCTCGACCGAAGCGTTGGATCCGATCATGCCCCAGTACCTGCACGACCTGATCACCTGGTCCGCCATTGGGGCACGCACTACCGAGTCGCAAACGCATCGGGAGATGGCGTCGGGCCTGTCCTCCATCGTCGGCGTAAAGAACGGCACCGACGGGAGCCTCACGGTCGCTGTCAACGCCCTGCGGTCCATGACCAAGCCGCACCGTTTTCTCGGCATCAACCCCTCGGGTCAGGTTGCGGTCATCCATACGCGAGGCAACGAGCTGGCCCACATCGTTCTGCGCGGCGGCAATGCCGGGACGAACTACGATCCCGAGTCGGTCGCCACGTGCGGAGAAGCCCTTCGCCAAGCGGGCCTTCCGGTCAATCTCATGGTGGACTGCTCCCATGCCAACTCGAACAAGGATCACCGCAATCAACCCGTTGTGGCGCGAGCGGTTACCCGGCAGATCGAAGACGGCAATGCATCCATCATCGGCATCATGCTTGAAAGCAACCTGGCCGAGGGCGGTCAACCGCTCAGTCGAGACTTGCGTTATGGCGTGTCGATTACCGACGCATGCATCGGTTGGGAATGTACGGAATCGCTGCTGCGCGAATTGGCCCAGCGGCTTGCGCCGCTACTCGCGAAACGGGCCGCTAAGAACCGGCGATGCGCCGCGGCCACTCTCGACAAGGTGAGCCGTTAACGATAGTAGGCGTTCTCCGCAAAACTATGGTCCGTCGCGTCCCTGATTGCGGCGAGTTCCGGTATCTGGTCCATCAGCGTCTTCTCGACGCCCTGCTTCAACGTGATGTCAACCGCGGCACATCCCTGGCAACCGCCGCCGAACTGCAAAACCGCAGTGTCGTCGTGCACCACCTCGACCAGCGTCACCATGCCTCCGTGCGACGCGAGACCCGGATTGATCTCGTTGTAGAGCACATAGTTGATCCTGTCTTCCAGCGGCGAGTCCGGTGTGACGTTGGGCGTGCGCGCGTTGGGCGCGCGGATCGTAAGCTGCCCGCCCAGGCGATCCTCCTGAAAGTCCACGACAGCGTCCAGCAGATACGACTCGCTACGCTTTTCGAAATACCCTTTGAACCCGCCCATGTCCACGACCACATCGTCGTCCTGCTCTTCTCCGGGACGACAGTACGCGATGCAGGTTTCGGCGTTGGCAGTGCCCGGCTGCGCCACGAAGACGCGAATCCCGCAACCCTCTTCCTGCTTAGCCAAGAGCTCTTTCAGATAGTCTTTGGCGGCGTCGGAAATTTCTATCACAGGTCAAATCCCGATCAAATTACTCGGGATATTCTAGCGAATCGTGTCCGTCGCGTCTGCATCATCACTCTCGATCATGGCGTTACGGGCCGTAACCCGGTTGCGCGCTTGCATTCCCGTCGCCGGAGAGCGTTGGCACTAGATGAAATGAAGTCATGTTGCAGCGTTGGAACTTCAATTGCGCTCCCGTGCTCCCGGGCTAATCTGACCCGTTGCGCGCGCTACGCGCTAAAGCAATGAAACATCCTCTCGCACAGGCGCTCGAAGAGCGCATCCTGATCCTCGACGGCGCCACCGGCACCATGCAGCAGGCGCAAGGGTTGAGCGAAAAGGATTTTCGCGGCGAGCGGTTCAAGATCCATGGCGCGCAGCTTCAAGGGAACGGCGATGTGTTGTCGCTCACCCGGCCCGATGTGGTCGAGCACATCCACAACGCCTACCTCGACGCCGGCGCCGATGTCATCGAAACCAACACGTTCACCGCGACGCGCATAGCGCAAGCGGACTATGGCCTCGAACACGCGGTCTACGATATGAACCTCGCGGCCGCGCAGATCGCGCGTCGCGCCGCCGACGCGCACTCGACACCGGAGCGGCCCCGATTCGTTGCCGGCGTCCTCGGACCCACCAACCGCACGGCCAGCATCTCTCCCGATGTCGAAGATCCTGGATTTCGGAACGTCCGCTTCGGTGAGCTGGAAGAGGCCTACGTCGAAGCCGCCACCGCGCTCATACTGGGCGGCGTCGATCTGTTGATGATCGAGACGGTCTTCGACACCCTGAACGCCAAGGCAGCGTTGTTCGGCATCCGGCGCGCGTTCGAGCAATGTGCCAAGCAGTTGCCGCTGATGGTATCCGGCACCATCACCGACGCGAGCGGCCGCACGCTTTCGGGGCAGACCTGTGCAGCGTTCTGGCACGCGATCTCCCACGCCGAGCCGCTTCTCGCCGGACTCAATTGCGCTTTGGGCGCCGCTGCGTTGCGCCCCCACATCGAGGAACTTTCCCGCCTTTCCCCGGCGTTCGTCAGCGTGCATCCAAATGCCGGCCTACCCAATGAATTCGGCGAATACGACGAGACCCCCGCATCGATGGCGGATGTCATCGAGGACTTCGCCCGTGGCGGCATGGTCAACATGGTGGGAGGGTGTTGCGGCACCACGCCGGCCCATATTCGCGAGATCGCTCGTCGCGTCAAGGCGATAGCGCCGCGACGCGCTCCGGCCCGACCCGGGCACCTCGCGCTTTGCGGGCTCGAAGCGCTCGAAGTCACCTCGGACTCGCTGTTCGTCAACATTGGAGAACGTACCAACGTCACGGGTTCCGCCCGGTTCCGTCGATTGATCAAGCGTGACGATTACGCCCAAGCGTTGGAGGTGGCGCGCCAGCAAGTGGACAACGGAGCGCAGATCATCGATATCAACATGGACGAGGGCATGCTGGAAGGTGCCGAAGCGATGGGACGCTTCCTCGACCTGGTCATGAGCGAACCCGATATCGCCCGCGTGCCGATCATGATCGACTCCAGCAAATGGGAAGTTATCGAGGCGGGCCTGCGCCGGGTACAGGGCAAGTCCGTGGTCAATTCGCTGAGTCTGAAGGACGGCGAAGCGATGTTTGTCGAGCGCGCGCACCTATGCCGGGCATACGGGGCGGCGGTCGTCGTCATGGCATTCGACGAGTCGGGCCAGGCAGACACCCTGGCCCGCCGCAAGGAGGTGTTGAAACGGGCTTATGACATCCTGGTGGATCGAGTTGGATTCCCGCCCGAAGACATCATCTTCGATCCCAACATCTTCGCCATCGCGACAGGTATCGAAACCCATGCGAACTATGCCGTCGATTTCATGGAAGCCTGCCGATGGATCAAGCGGGAATTCCCGCGCGTCAACTGTTCCGGCGGCGTCAGCAATATGTCGTTTTCCTTTCGCGGCAACGACGCTGTGCGCGAGGCGATGCACGCCGTTTTCATCTACCACGCCATCAAGGCCGGCCTGACAATGGGCATCGTCAACGCCGGGCAGCTTGGGATCTATGACGAGATTCCAAGCGACTTGAAAGATGCCGTGGAGGACGCGGTACTGAACAGGCGCGACGATGCCACCGAACGGCTCGTAGCCATTGCGGAACGCTATGCGGGTCGCGCTAGCGAGGACATCGAGACCGAGGACTGGCGCAACGCACCGGTGGCGGATCGGCTGTCTCATGCATTGGTGAAGGGCATCTCGAAATACATCGTCGAAGACACCGAACTGGCTCGGCGCGAGGCCGCCCTTCCCATCGATGTGATCGAGGGGCCGTTGATGGACGGCATGAACATCGTCGGCGACCTGTTCGGGTCCGGCAAGATGTTCCTGCCCCAAGTGGTGAAGAGCGCGCGTGTGATGAAACAGGCCGTGGCCCACCTCACGCCGTTCATCGATGCTTTGCGTACCGCCGAGGGCGGCAGAGCGAGCAGCAAGGGCAAGATCGTCATGGCCACCGTCAAGGGCGACGTGCATGACATCGGCAAGAATATCGTCGGCGTCGTACTTCAGTGCAACAACTTCGAAGTGCTCGATCTCGGCGTCATGACGCCGGCCGACACCATTCTCGACGCAGCCGCCGACATGGGTGCCGACCTTGTCGGACTGTCGGGACTGATCACTCCATCGCTGGACGAGATGACGCGCGTAGCTACGGAAATGGAACGCCGCGAACTCAAGATACCGCTGCTCATCGGCGGCGCGACCACCTCGAAAGCGCATACAGCGGTCAAGATAGCGCCAGCCTATTCGGGCCCCACGATCTATGTGCCGGACGCATCGCGCGGCGTCGGCGTGGCGCAAAACCTGGTATCAGACACCATGCGCGAAGCGTTCGTCGAGGACATCGAGCGCGAGTATGCGACGATCCGCAGGCGCCGTAAAAACGGCGCTCGGCGCAGGCCGATGCTGTCGTACAAGCAGGCTGTTGCCAACCGACCGCGGCTCGACTGGTCGACGTACCGCCCGCCACGCCCGGCGCGTCTCGGCATCACGCGTCTTCCCGAATACCCGCTCGGCAAACTTGTTGGCCACATCGACTGGACCCCTTTTTTCAGGACGTGGGAGCTTGCCGGCAAGTTCCCGAACATCCTGCGCGACGAGACCGTGGGCGAAGCCGCCACCAGCCTGTACCGAGACGCGCGCGACATGCTGAATCGAATAGTCGAAGAGAGCTGGCTCACCGCGAACGGCGTCATAGGCCTGTGGCCGGCGAACAGGGACGGCGAAGATGTGCAAATCTGGCGCGACGACGCCAGAGACGCCGCGCTCGGGGTATCGCACCATCTGCGCCAGCAGACTGACAACGGCAGACCCAGCCTGAGCCTCGCCGACTATATCGCGCCCGTCGGCGTCGAAGACTACGTCGGCGGTTTCATCGTTACCATCCGCTCCGAAACGGGTGCAACCCGCCACCTTGAGGACGACGACTACGGCGCCATCATGGTAAAAGCGCTGGCGGATCGTTTGGTCGAGGCTTTCGCCGAGCATCTGCACCAACGCGTGCGCAAGGAGTTTTGGGGCTACGCCACGGACGAGGCGTTGACCAACAACGAGTTGATCGCCGAGCGCTATCGAGGCATTCGGCCGGCGCCGGGCTACCCCGCCTGTCCCGACCATGAGGAAAAGGAAATCCTCTTCGCCTTGCTCGACGCCACCGCAACCACTGGCGCGACGCTGACCGAGAACTACGCGATGTGGCCGGCGGCGACCGTTGCCGGCTGGTATTTCTCGCACCCGGAATCTCGATACCTCGGCGTCGGCAGAATCGGCGAAGACCAGTTGATTGCCTACTGTCAACGCAAGGACGTTGACCCGGCGATCGCGCGACGCTGGATCAGTTTCGTCCTCGACCGCTGACGCCACCCAATGGCGATGGAGCGTGAACTATATGCTCTAACTATAGAAAAATTGGTTAGTTCTCACTCGAGACCGGAATTGATACTGTACGTTAGATGTATCAGTATCAAGATTTCGATCAGCGCTTCATCGAAGAACGCGTCGAGCAATACCGTGAACAGACCAACCGATACCTCGCCGGAGAACTGACCGACGACCAGTTCCTGCAGCTTCGGCTGCGCAACGGCCTGTACATCCAACGCCTGGCCCCCATGCTGCGGGTGGCGATCCCCTACGGAACGTTGTCGTCGCGACAACTGCGCGCGCTGGCGGATATCTCGCGCCGCTATGACAAGGGTTATGGTCACCTCAGCACGCGTCAGAACATGCAGTTCAACTGGCCCGACCTCGAGTCTGTTCCCGATATTCTTGGCGACCTGGCGAAGGTCCAGATGCACGCTATCCAGACCAGCGGTAGCTGCATCCGCAACGTCACCACGGATCATTTCGCAGGGGTTTCCGACGACGAACGCGTCGATGCGCGCCCGTACTGCGAGATCATTCGGCAGTGGTCGACGCAGCATCCCGAGTTCGATTGGCTGCCCCGGAAGTTCAAGATCGCCTTGAACGGTGCCGAATCAGACCGTGCCGCAATGCATGTGCACGATATCGGCATTCGCCTCGATCGGGATGCTTCGGGCGATGTGGTCTTCGATTTCCTGGTCGGCGGCGGCCTGGGTCGCACGCCCGCCATCGCCAGCGTCATCCGGCGCGGACTGCCCGAGGCGCACTTGCTGACCTTCCTGGAAGCGATCCTGAGGATCTACAACCGCCATGGCCGGCGCGACAACAAGTACAAGGCTCGCATCAAGATTCTCGTCCGGGCTATGACGCCCGAGGTATTCGCCGAACGCGTCAATCGGGAGTGGGCGCACCTGAAGGACGGTCCGAGCACCCTGACCACCGACGAGCTCGACCGCGTAAGAGCTTGCTTCGCTCCGCCCCCGTATCGCGACCGCGATGATCGAACGCCGCTGTTGGCCGAGCAACGACTGAAGTCGCCCGCGTTCAACAATTGGGTTCGAAACAACGTGTCCGAGCACAAGGTTTCCGGCTACGCAATAGTGACACTATCGACAAAGCACACTGGTGTTCCGCCCGGCGACGCCTCGGACGCACAAATGGAAGCAGTGGCGGACTGGGCGGACGATTACGGCTTCGGGGAGATTCGCATCAGCCACGAGCAGAACTTCGTACTTCCGGATGTGGCCCTGGAGAAGCTCTACGAACTGTGGCAGCGCGCCGGAGAAATGGCGCTTGCGACTGCCAATGTCGGGCTCCTAACGGATATCGTCTGCTGTCCCGGCGGTGACTACTGCTCGCTCGCCAACGCAAAGTCGATTCCCATCGCCGAAACGATTCAGCGCCGTTACGACGACTACGACTACCTGCACGATCTCGGTCCCATCGATCTCAATATTTCAGGCTGCATGAATGCCTGCGGGCACCATCACGTCGGCCACATCGGGATCCTCGGCGTCGACAAGAAGGGTGCCGAGTTCTACCAGGTCTCGCTTGGTGGACATGCGGGAGCCGACGCTTCGCTGGGGCAGATCATCGGCCCATCCTTCCCGCGGGGCGACGTGCCGAAAGTGGTGGAACAGATACTCGATGTCTACGTGAACCGACGGATCGAACAGGAACCTTTTCTCTACTGTTTTCGCCGCATCGGCATGGAACCGTTCAAGGAGCGCGTTTATGCCGGTGCTCGTTAAGAATCTCGAGACTGTCGAGGATCCGTGGACGCTGATTGATTCGCCCGACCAATGCGACATTGCGGGCGATGGAATCATATTCCCGTTCGACCTCTGGCTATCACCCATGCGACCGACGGGCGCGAACGGAGCGCATGCTCCGGATACGCTTTCGACGAAGGTCGGATTCTGGGTGGACGGCAAGGTCGACATCGAACAAATCTGCGACCATCTCGATGGCGCGGCGCTCGTGGCGGTGAAGTTCCCCGCATTCGCCGATGGTCGCGGCCTGTCGCTAGGCGTATTGCTGCGCTCTCGCTGCGGCTTCAAGGGCGAACTGCGGGCATTCGGCGATATCCTGCCCGACCTGGCGCAGTACCTGCACCGCTCCGGCTTCGACTCCTTCGTCGTTGCAGACCATCGCGCCGCCGCGGTCGCGATTGCCTCGATCGGCTCCATCACGGACCATTACCAGGCATCTGTACTGCAGTCACGGCCTGCCTTCCGGAGGATTCGCGCGGCAAGTTGAGCCTTCGAGGAGTCTCCTCGCGAGTCGTCCTTAGAAATCTGGATGCCGCTCGGCCTCTGTGATGGCATGCTTGCACGATGCAGGTCGGCGTCATCGAATCGTTCTTTCTCATCTTTGCCGGCGCGGCGGTGCTGGCAACCGTTGCGTTGTTTACCCGTCAGCCGCTACTGGTTGCCTATATGGGCATCGGTGTGCTGCTCGGCCCGCACGGTCTCGCCTGGATACCCAACGCCGAGTTCGTCAGCGACATCGGCCATATCGGGATCATCTTCCTGCTGTTCCTGGTGGGCCTGGATCTGCCGCCGGCCAAACTACGCAACATGCTCGGCGCGTCCATCGTTACCGCCCTGGTCAGCACTCCAATTTTCTTCGCGCTGGGCTTTGTCCTGCTTTGGAGCTTCGGCTTTGGCTTGCTGGAAGCGCTAGTGGCGGGCATCGCCTGCGTCTTCTCCAGCACGATCATCGGGATCAAGATGCTGCCCACGACAGTGCTACACCACCGACATGTCGGCGAGATCGTTATCAGTCTTCTGCTAATTCAGGACCTGATTGCAATCGTTGCGCTACTCGCCCTGGCAGGTTTCGGCAGTAGCCACGACAATCCCTTGCTGGGCCATCCGCTGTTTGTCGTGGCGGCCTTCCCTTTGATAGCCGGCGGCGCGTTTTTCGGCGTAAAGTTCATTGTTACCCCCCTGCTCGCGCGCTTCGACGCATTCAATGAGTTCATCTTCCTGCTCGTTATCGGCTGGTGCCTTGCCATTGCGACAGTTTCCCACGTGGTCGGCATGTCGTTCGAAGTCGGCGCCATCATCGCCGGCGTGTCGCTCGCCAGCTCGCCCATCGCGCAATTCATTACCGAGACCTTGCGCCCGTTGCGCGACTTTTTCCTGATCCTCTTCTTCTTTTCGGTGGGCGCCGCCATCAATCCGGCAGTGCTGGCGGAGGTCGTCTGGCCGGCGCTCTGTCTCGGCGGAGCCATGCTCGCGGCGAAACCTGTAGTGTTCCGTTGGCTGTTGGCCTGGCAGGGAGAATCCCGCGAGACATCGTGGGAAATCGGGTGCCGTCTCGGACAAGCGAGCGAATTCTCACTGCTGGTGACCGCGGTGGCCCTCAGCGGGACCCTGATAGGCGGTCCAGCCGCGCATGTGATCCAGGGGGCCACCGTGGTGACGCTGATCGCATCAACCTATTTGGTGATCTTCAAATACCCGAGTCCGATCGCCGTCTCGGACAAACTACGCCGCGATTGAGGCCCCCCGAGCTTGCAGCGCCCATCCCCGGGATCGGCGCCTGCGCGTTCAACGATCTTTGAACCCCATCCCGGGTAGGAAGCCCGCTATTCCGAGAGGTCCAACACGCCCCGACCGACCATTTCCCCGGCGAGAATACTGTCGATCGCGGAAGACAACCCCTCCAGGCGCAGCGGCCGCTTCAAGGCGTCCAGTCCATCGATCTTCCAGTCCCCGCCCAGCTTTCGCCACAAGGCGGTCTTGCGTTCGATAGCAAGCTCGACGGAGTCGATGCCCAGCAGGTTCACGTGGCGCAGGATGAAGGGCAGCACGGAGCCGGAAAACGCCGCCGATGCAACAAGGCCGCACGCCGCAAGGCTCGCGCCGTATTTGAGCGACTTCACCGCATTGAACAGGATGTCCCCGCCCACCGTGTCCACGGCGCCGCCCCAGGTCTCCCTGAGCAATGGCCGATTCGCGCCTTCCAGCGCCGCCTCCCGCGAGACGATCTCCGTCGCGCCTATGTCGCGCAGGAACCCATGCTGGAGAGGCTTGCCGGTCACCGCATGGACCGTGTATCCAAGCTGACTCAAGAGCATCACGGCAACCGAACCGACGCCCCCCGTAGCCCCGGTGACGAGCACGGGACCAGCGGCTGGCGTCATGCCGACACGCTCGAGCTTGTCCACGCACAATGCTGCGGCAAACCCCGCCGTGCCCAGAACCATGCTCTGTTCGAGGGTGAGCCCGGCCGGCAGCGGTGTCGCCCACCCGGCCGGAATGCGAATACGCTGACCGAAGCCGCCCGGCGTGTTCATGCCGAGGTCGAAACCAATCGCGATGATTTCATCGCCGGGGCTGAAGGCGTCAACCGAGGATTCCAGGACGATGCCCGCCGCGTCTATGCCCGGAGTATGCGGATAGTTGCGCGTAATGCCCGGTCGACCCGTCGCTGACAGGCCGTCCTTGTAGTTGAGGGACGAATATCTCACCTCGACGAGCAGATCGCCCGCGGGTAGCGTATCCACATCGCGGGAGATGATCGATGTTGCGAATGCCTTTTCTCCCTTCTCGACCCAGAATGCCTTGAATGCGCTCACTCAAAGCCTCCCCAGTACCCGATCGATCAACCCGTTCATGGCTGTCGAGAATTGCTGCATGAGTCGGTCGATCGGCTTTTCCGGCACGACCCAACGGACCTCGAATACATCCTTGTCATCACAGGCGGCAACCAGGTACTCGTCCGACGTGCAGAGCTGATCCACGAGCTTGCGCTCAATGGCTCGCTGGCCGTACCAGGCTTCCCCCGTCGCGACGGCGTCCAGATCGACATCCGGCCGATGATCGCCGACAAATGACTTGAACAAGGCGTGAATGTCCTCGAGCTCCTCCTGAAACTTGGCGCGCCCGCTATCCGTATTTTGACCAAATACTGTCAACGTTCGCTTGTATTCGCCGGCGGTCAGAAGTTCGACGTCCACATCGCGTTTCTTCAGGAACCGGTGAACGTTCGGCAATTGGGCCACAACCCCGATAGAGCCCACGACCGCGAACGGCGCGGTAACGATCCTGTCCGCGACCGAGGCCATCATGTATCCGCCGCTGGCCGCCACCTTGTCGATCGCGGCCACGAGGCGGATGCCATGTTCCTTGACCCTCGCAAGCTGCGATGCCGCCAGGCCGTATGCGTGGACCAGCCCGCCGGCGCTCTCGATCCTGACCACCACTTCATCTTCTTCCCGGGCGCTGGTCAGGATCGCAGTAATCTCGTTGCGCAGGCATTCCAGTTGGGACGCGGCGAAGTCGCCGTTGAAGTTCACAACGAATACACGGCTGCGATCTGACTCCGTCTTCCGCTCGCGCTTTTGTTCCTTGCTCTCTTGGCGGGCCAGTTTCTTTCGTCGCGCAGCGGGCGTGACCGCATGCTGTACGGTGCTGTGCAGCGCCCGCAAACGGTCGTTGATCCGAACCACCTGTATGCGGCCTTCGGACGACCGGTGGCTGCGTCGCGCTCCCGCGGCAATGATGATCACCACGACAGCCGCAAGGATTGTCACCGCTTTCGCGAGAAAGCTCAGGTAGTCGAACATGTATTCCATGAGGGATTCGTACACGGACGGGCAAGCGCGCTAATCTACCATAAGAGGCCAAAACTAAACTCCCCGGCAGAATGGATCAGAACCGACTTGCGCAGAAGCTCGAGGCTCGCTACCAAAGCGCGGCCGCGGCCGGACACGACATCCACGTCGCCTTTGCCATAGCGGACAGACAACCGTTGGTGTGCCACATGACGGCAGCGGGAATTGTCTTCGATGCGCGGCTCGCGCCCGAAGCGACGTTCTATTTCGATTCCCAGGACACGCTGCTGTCGCTTTTAGGCGGTGGCGGCGATTTCATCTCGGCTTTCATGCGAGGCGCGTTTCGGTCCGACGGACACATCACGCTAGTCTTCATGTTGCTGATGGCCTTCCGGGGCGTCGGAACACTAGCGCTACAAAATCCGTCGGGCTAGCGGGCGCCGTGTCCTACCCCCGTCCAAGCCGACCTATTCAATCAGGTCAATCCCTCCGCTTTCTTCCGTTCCTTGATGAACGCATCGATGAGCCATGCGGATATCGCGGTGGACATCGGCAGGTTCGGGGGCTGCGTATAGTGGAACCACCGCGCTTCCGCGATTTCGTCCTCCTGGCAAACGATATCGCCGCCGGCATAGTCGGCGTGGAAACCGAGCATCAACGAGTTTGGAAACGGCCACGACTGGCTACCTAGATATCGCAGTCCAGACACCTCGAGGCCGACTTCTTCGCGCACTTCGCGATGGACGGCCTGCTCTATGGACTCACCGGGTTCGACGAAACCGGCAATGTTGCTGAACATGCCGTGCGTCCAGGCGGCATTGCGCGCCAGCAGCATTTCGTCGCCCTTGCGCACGAGGACGATGATGCTCGGGGAAAGCCTTGGATAGCTGACCAGTCCGCAGCGCGGGCATTGCTTCGCCCGGTCGACTTCGTGGTCCCGGGTTTCTGCGCCACAGCGGCCGCAGAAGCGGTGATTCCGGTGCCAATCGACGATCTGCTTGGCCCGCCCCGCCAGATAGAAAAACGCCGGATCGACCCGCCCCAACCAGTCACGCAGTCCAACCGTCGCGAAACCGTCCGGCACCGTACCCGCAATCACGAGGACGTAGCAGGATCGTCCCTCCCAGCGCCCGAGATAGTGCTTGAGCAAAACCTCGACATCGAACCAACGAAATTCGTCCCGGGTCACGGCCCTCGGGATTCCGGCCTCGCTAACGCAAACGATGCGGTCCCCGATGAAGATGAAACAGAGGGCGTCGTCGGTATCGGCATCCGCCGGTGCCTTGACGATGGACTCGAAGGCGTCGGGCTCAGTGGGCCACATCCTTGGCTCTCGCAGATAACAAAAAAGAAGCCACTATAAACGATCACCGCAGCCCCGGTGCTCGGCTAGCATATCGCCGTATGCACAGAGCAATTTCTGTTTCACGCCAGGCGGTCAGAGTCACCGGCCTCGGATGTGTCGTTGCCGCCCGAATTCACAAGCATGGTCGATCGCCGTGAGGGGTGTCCTGCGCGAACCACTCCTGCACTTCATGCTCGTCGGGGTCGTGCTGTTCGTGGCGTTCGAGTGGGTCGGGAATGACGATACTGCACCTGGCGACCAAATACGCGTCGATCAAGCTGCGCTCGGGCTGTTCCTGACACACCGCAATCCCCGCCTTGACGTAGATTCGGCGACAACGGCGCTTGGAACCATGACCCGCGACCAACGCGATACGCTGATCGAGGAGTATGTCCGGGAAGAAGTGCTCTTTCGACAGGCGCGAGCGATAGGTCTCGATCCGTACGACTACATCGGTCGACGTCGCCTGATCGCGCAACTCGACTACATCAACCGCGGATTCATGGAAGATGCGATGGAGTTTTCCAACGACGAGCTCCGCGCCTTTCACGAAGCCAATAGCGAGCGCTACGTTGTTCCGCCCAAGATCACGTTCACGCACGTATATTTCGGCGCGGACACTCATGGGGAGAACGCGAAGGCGTTAGCCATCGAGAAACTGGAGGAACTCAACGAAAACGCGGTGCCGTTTCATATCGGTCCATCGCGGGGCGATCTGTTTCTCTACCACAGGAACTATGTCGCCAAGCAAGCAGAAGAAGTCGCCTCGCACTTCGGCGCCGACTTCGCGGAGGCGGTATTCCGGCAGGCCCCGTCCGAACGCTGGGTTGGACCCATTGCATCCGAGCACGGCGATCACATCGTGATGGTTTCGTCACGGGAACCGGGCTATTCGCCGTCGGTGGCAGAAGCCCGCCAACGGGTTGTTCAGGATTTGACCTTCGAGCGCGTGCGCGACGAGATGGACTCCTATTATCAGGATGCGCGACGCGGCTACGACATCGTCATCGAACTACCCGAGGCAACGCCGTGAAGTGCCCCACAGCCGACGCCTTCGGCCTCGCCTGTGGCCCGGCCCCGCTCGTCGACCATGGAACAGCCGTCCCCGGTCGCTGGCGCTCCCGGGAGACGCTTGTTCCATCGAAGTGGCTGGCGGGGGTCCTGTGCGCCGCCACCGCATCGCTCACCGCAGCCGATGACCTGCGCCCCCTCTACATAGAAATCAACGAACACGCGGGACACCGCTACCTGCTGCGGATCAAGACTCCGCCGAGGGTCCCGGCGGACAACGTCCCGCAAATCGTGCTTCCGGAGACTTGCGGCACCCGCAAGTCTGCGCCCGCGCAGTTGCTGATCAATTGCGCCGATGCGCTTTACGGCGCCGAACTGTCGATTCGTTATCCGCGCCGCGAGGTGGCCAACTCGACGGTGGTCAGGGTGAACCTCGTAACGGGAGAGAGCCACACCATGGCGCTGTCCTCGGGAGTACGAAAATTCAGGATGCCCGGACCGGAAGACGTTGCAACGGTTGCGGCGCAATACGCATGGCTCGGCGCGGAACACATCTGGATCGGTTTCCACCATCTATTATTCCTCGTTTGCCTGATCTGGATCGCTGGAACCTGGAAACGGATCGTGATCACAATCACGGGTTTTACGCTGGCGCATTCGGTCACGCTTGCCCTATCCGCGCTCAACATCGTCCGGTTGCCCGTGCCCCTACCGAGGCCGTGATCGCCCTCAGCGTGCTTTTCCTGGCGAGCGAAGTGACCAAGGGGCCGCGCCAGAACCTGACCTGGCGTTACCCGATAGCGGTTTCGAGTTCATTCGGCCTGCTGCACGGGCTCGGATTCGCTGCCGTTCTCAACGATATCGGTCTGCCGCAGGTCGAAGTCATCACGGGACTCATCTTTTTCAACCTGGGCGTTGAGATCGGTCAAGTGATATTCGCCCTGGCCGTGATTCTGCTCCTCCGAGGAACCGCCCTGGTGGCTGGAGGTGTTGCGCTACAGCGCGGCCGGGTCCTGGCCGGGTACGCGGCCGGCTGCATCGCATCGTACTGGCTCATCGACCGGCTGGCCGTTTACGCCTGAATCACGCGGGGCACCCGGTCCCCGTGCTACCGCGGTGTGCGGCTGCACGCCAGACGATAACGCCTTCGGCTTCGCCTTCCACCCGGTCGAGTATGGCCTCATGGGACGCCAACTCCTCGGGGGTGGCACGAACCACCGGCAGCCGCGGCCGGTCGGCGGGAAGTCTCTCGAAACCTTCAGCGCCCGACAGAACGCTGTGTGTCGAATCGGAGTCGAACAGCGAGGTCTGTCCCCCGGTCATCAACAGGTAAACGTCCGCCAGAATCTCCGCGTCGAGCAACGCTCCGTGAAGGACTCGTTGGGAGTTGTCCACGCCGTAGTGTCGGCACAAGGCATCGAGGGAACTCCTTTGACCCGGATGCTTGCGACGCGCCATATCCAGAGAATCCGTCACGCGAGATATATCTTTGATCGACGCCGGGACGCCATCCATTTCGCCCAGCGCCTTGAATTCAAGATCAATAAAAGACACATCGAACGGCGCGTTGTGGATGATGAGTTCGGCGCCGCGAATAAAATCGAGAAAATCCAAGACGACTTCGGCGAATTTTGGCTCCTTTTCCAAGCGCTCCAAAGTCAGGCCGTGTACTTCAAACGCGGCATCGTCAATGGGGCGCTCTGGATGGACGTAGCAATGGAACCGGCGGCCGGTCAAATGCCGGTCCACGATCTCCACCGCACCGATCTCTATGATGCGATGTCCCTGCTCCGGCTCGAGTCCAGTCGTCTCGGTGTCCAGAACTACTTGGCGCATGATCCGCTAAGCATCGCATCTATGGCAGCGTTGGCAGCCCGATCCACCCGCTCGTTCTCTTCCACGCCGCTGTGACCCTTCACCCACAACCACTCTACCTGGTGCATCGCTGCAAGCGCGTCAAGGCGCTCCCAAAGCGCCCGGTTCTTGACCGGATTCTTGCCCGCGGTTCTCCAGCCGTTGGTCTTCCAACGTTTTATCCACTGTGTGACGCCCATGCGCACGTATTGCGAATCCGTAGTCAGGCGCACGCGACGGCGGGGACTGCCGAGGGCGGCCAATCCCCCGATGGCCGCCCGCAACTCCATGCGGTTGTTTGTGCTGCTTGCGGCGGCCCCCTTCAGCAACGTCTCGCCGTCGCCGCAGCGCAACAGGGCCGCCCAGCCGCCGGGTCCCGGATTTCCCCGGCACGCGCCGTCGGTGAAGATCTCAATCACCGGCGCGACGATCATTGACGGGCCATCGGCCTAGGCATCGCGAGGGGCGCGATATTATTGGCGCCGCGCGCCACACGCCCGACGCCAGTTGGCGCAGCGGCGTTCTTCGCGGCGAGCACCAGGTAGACCCCCCCTACCGGCACGCGCTTTTCAGCGAGCCAGTCTCCAACCTTCCGCCAACGTGCAGTGTCGAGCCCAAGTTTCAGGCTGGCTCGATAGTTCATGTACCGAACGCTCTCTTCGCGATCAAATCCGAGGACCGCCAACCAATCGCTCAGCCGGTACGCGGTGACCAGCGTCATTCCGCGCGGTCGGCGCAGCACCCACAGCGATAGCGGATTGAAGGAACAAATCAGCAATCTGCCACCTGGACGGATCACGCGCGTGATTTCCCGAATGGCGGCACGCGGATCCTCCGCGCACTCCAGGGCGTGGTGAACAACGACTCCATCCACGCTATTCGTGGGAATTGGCAGCGCCTCGGAAATGGCAATCGTCGACGGCAATTCGCTGTCACCAACGGCGCTCGGATCCCCGGACAGGTAGAAACGGTTCTTGACCATGCAACGCCCCGTGGCCGCCGCTGCCTGCGGCGCAGGACCCATCCAAAGCAGAGATTCGCCGTGGAAACGACGAACTTGACTGCGTATCAATGCAGTTTCGCGCCCCAAAAGCCGATTTCCCGGCTCGGTTTCGAACCAGTTCCTCATGAAACGGAACGCTTGAGGCGAGACCGAGGCGGCCAGGTTGCGAATAACGGTATTTTCCCGCAGAGTAGCGACAAGATCCCCGTCATTTTGTACCGCGCGGATACGATCCGCAACCTAAGAAACTACCTGCAATGCGTGTAAGCAACAGCACGCCCAACGATGTCGGAATAGTCCTCAACGGCGGCATATTTCTACGCCTCGATATCGGGCCGAAATCGGATGAACCACGACCCGTGGCGATGTGCTTTCGACGGCTGTTCGCGTTGTTGCTCGTCTATACCGCTTGTGGCGCGTCCGCGCTATCGCAGGAACCGGCCGCGTCTCCCGACGCCGCCGCAGGATTTCTGGAGTTGCTGCGGCGAGGCTTCGCCCTGAATCACAGACTCGATCAACCGGCGGTATTGCGCGAGATAGATCGTGTGAGACGCAGCCCTTCCTACCTCGCAAGGCTGTCGCCTCGCATCGAGCGTTATTTGCCCGCAATCTGCGCCCAAGCGCGCGCGCGCGGCATGCCGGCCGAAATCTGCCTGCTGCCGATCATCGAGAGCGGCGTCAACCCGGTCGCCGTGTCAGGCAGCGGAGCGAGAGGTCTGTGGCAGTTGGTTCCCGGCACGGCCAAACGCTATGGATTGAAGATCACGTGGATGCTCGACGAACGCCGCGATCCGATTGCATCGACGGATGCCGCGCTCCGGTACCTGAACGATTTGCAGCGCCGTTTCAGCGACTGGACTCTGGCACTCGCCGCCTACAACTGTGGGGAAACCAAGGTAGCGAAAGTGCTGGGCAACGCGGCCGCGGGCACGTCATTTTTCGACTTGCGCTGGCCGACGGAAACGGCCGTCTATGTGCCGAGGCTGCTCGCTTTCGCGGCGATATTCGCTGATCCCTCGGCACACGGCATCACCCTGCCCGACCGCTTGCGGCACAACCCAGCATCCACGAGAACCGTGCCCGACGTGCCTCACATCCGGGCGGCCGCAACGTCGGTGCCGGCTCAGGGCGGAGTGGTTTCGAGACCCGCTTCCTCCCTCAAGGAATCCAATACCGAACCGATAGCGCGCTGACTTGCCAATTGCGCCAACTCGCCGCGCAACGAAACGCGTTCCGTCTCGCTCATGGCAGCGTAGTCCCCGGGATCCACGCGAGACACGACAACCAGGGCCGAACCGCCGTTCCCAAGGCGTGTCGTCGCTGCGGACCGTTCTTCCCCGACGGGCGGAGACAGCTTGAACGCAGTTTCGCGCACCGAGCCCGGGAGGCCGGGATCAGCAAAACCTGTTGACTCGTGGGTTGTCCAGGTCAGCGAATGCTCGCCGGCCACGTCGGAGGCGGCTTCGCCGGAAAGCAAGCGCCCCAGCGCGGCATCCGCAGCGTCGGATGCGACCTCCCCGGCGCGCTGTGCGGCAAGAGTTTCCCGCACGCTCTCGGCCACCTCTTCGAGTGGCACTTCCATGGCAGGATGGTGTGCGGTGACCCGCGCCACCACCGCGCTGCCACCGCCGATCTTGACGGCGGGACTGTTATAGCCTTCAACCAGGACATCAGGCTCGAAGACCGCCTCGCGCAGTGTCCGATCACCAAAAACGCCTTCGCCAGCTTCGCGGGTTACCCCTTGAGCAGCGCGGATTTCCAGGCCCGCAGCTTCGACGATGCCGCTCAACGTATCGGGCTGTTCGAATGCGATTTCGTCCATCACCCGCAGATTCTCCTCGAATATGGGTTCTGCGCGATCGCGTTTGATCGACTCGAGAAGTCGGTCCCGCTCGTTCCCCAGCGCGCGCGGCTCGGCCTGCCTGGCTTCCAGCAACGTGATGAGATGCACGCCAAACTGGGTCGTTACGGGTTCGGAGACTTCGCCGACCCCGAGGTCCCATAGCGCCTCTTCAAACGCTGGCACGAATGCGCCTCGACCAGCGAATCCCAAGTCACCTTCGTTAGGCGCCGATCCGGCATCTTCCGACACTTCCCTCGCCTTGTCCCCGAAGGACGCGCCTGCCTCGATCTCGGAGCGTATTTCGAGAAGCGTTGCAACGGCGTCCTCACCCGACCGTGCGTCCGTCGTCTGCAGCAGTATGTGCGCGGCGCGCCGCTCCTCGCCCGCACCCGATTCGACTCGGATCCGCTCTTCCTCTTCGAATGCCGCGACGATATCTTCCTCACGAACCTCCTGGTCCGCCGCCAGTGCGTCCAACGCTAGCTCGACATACGTGACGTCGACGTTCTCTTGCGTCAGGTATAGGTGGATATTCTCTTCGTAGTAACGCTGCACCTCTTCATCCGACACCTCGATGCTTTCCACGAAGGCATCGATCGGAAACTCGAGGTATGCGATATCGCGGCGTTGCGCCGTAACCCGCGCAGCATCCCTGATTTCCTGATTGGTCACGACGACCGTATCGGTGACAGCGCCCCTGAGTTGATCGATGCGAACGTTGCGCTCCCGGTCATCGAGGAACGACGCCGGTGAAAATCCAGCGCCTGCCAGCACCGAACGAAAGCGTCCTTCGTCGAAAACGCCGTCCACCTGAAACTCGGGCATCGACGTAATCTCGCGATCCAATTCGCTCTTCGCCACCGCCAGATCCAGATCATCCGCCAGTTGCAGCAAAAGGGTACGGTCGATCAACAGCGCCAACGTGGATTGTCGAACCAACTGACGGTCTATCAGGGCCGGGTCCACATCTTCGCCCAGCTCCGCAAGCAGCGTGCGCAACCGCCGCTCAGTTTCGCTCTCAAGGTAGGCTTCGGTGATTTCCTCGCCGTTGACAGTCGCTGCGACTGGCTCGCCGACAGTGAACAGGTTGAATGCCCCAAAACCGAAAACCGTCAGCGTCAAGGCGATGATGACGACCATGATCTTGGCGCCCAAGGTCTGCGCGCCATCGCGCATCTTTTGCAGCATCACGTTATCGGTGCTCCATTAACAGGCGCGTGGCTTCGGCCCGCTGGCCGGGGCTGGCAGCATTCATCGCCGCGCCGTATTGCGAGGCCCTAGCCAAGCGAAACTTGGCCTATCCGTTGACGGTGTCTCTGAGCGCCTTGCCCGCCTTGAAACTCGGCACCCTCGATGCGGCGATTTCGATAGCTTCACCCGTCCGCGGATTGCGCCCGGTTCGCGCCGCCCGATCGCGCACGGAAAACGTACCGAATCCCGCAATGGCCACCGGTTCGGAGTTCTTGAGCGATTCAGCCACCGCATTGCAAAGTGCGTCCAGCAGCCTGCCCGCAGCAGCCCTGGAGATATCGGCCGAGTTGGAAATCGAATCGACTAGTTCTGACTTATTCATGCTCAATTATTCTCACTTGGAACGTTTTGAAACGGGTTGGGAAATGCTTGCAAGCTATCGGCTTAAGCAACACGTGACTCATATCAACGGCGAAAAAACGCTGTCAACGGCAGAATCACCCCGACGATCGATTCGGATGACGGGCGCATCCGGATCCACCCCGGAACCGGGGATGGATTCCGGTGCCGGCCCGGCTTCCGTCTTGGGCACCGGTCGGCGTTCGAGGGCGGCTCCGATCACGTCGTCGACCCATTTGACCGGCAGGATGTCCAACGCCGCCTTTACATTGTCCGGCACTTCCTTCAGGTCACGCGCATTGTCCTCGGGGATCAGGACGCGGCGGATACCGCCTCGGTGCGCGGCTAACAGTTTTTCCTTCAAGCCGCCTACCCGCAGCACTTGACCCCGCAAGGTGATTTCGCCGGTCATCGCAACGTCCGCGCGAACGGCTATGCCCGTGAGCACCGACACGAGAGCCGTACACATCCCTATTCCGGCGCTGGGCCCGTCTTTTGGCGTCGCGCCGTCGGGAACGTGTATGTGGATGTCATGTTTTTCGTGGAAGTCGACCTCGATACCGAAATCGCCCGCCCGGCTGCGCACGAACGTCAACGCCGCCTGAATCGACTCCTGCATGACATCTCCCAGGGATCCGGTCTTCGTTTGCCGGCCCTTTCCACGCACGGCGACCGCCTCGATATTCAGAAGTTCGCCGCCCACTTGCGTCCATGCCAGGCCGGTGACGACTCCGATCCGGTTCTCATCCTCTGCCCGACCGTAGTCGAACTTGCGCACGCCATTGTAATGCTCAATGTGTTCCTTGAGGATTGGCGATTCGGTCTTCGCGTCGCCAAGTGTCTCGTCCTTTACGACCTTGCGGCAAATCTTGGCGATTTCGCGCTCCAACGCCCGCACGCCAGCTTCGCGAGTGTAGTAGCGGATGAGTTCGACAATGGCCTGTTCCGAAATCTTGAAATCGACGGACCCCAATCCATTCAGCTCCTTCTGCTTCGGCACAAGAAAGCGCGATGCGATGTTGACCTTTTCATCCTCTGTATAGCCGGGCAGTCGAATCACCTCCATGCGATCAAGCAGCGCCGGGGGAATATCCATGGAATTCGAGGTGCATACGAAGAAGACGTCGGAAAGGTCGTAGTCCACTTCAAGGTAGTGGTCGTTGAAGGTGTTATTCTGCTCCGGGTCGAGAACTTCGAGCAGGGCCGACGCCGGATCTCCCCGGAAGTCCATGCCCATTTTATCGACCTCGTCGAGCAGAAACAGCGGGTTGCGTACGCCGACTTTCGCCACCTTCTGCAGTATCTTGCCGGGCATCGAGCCGATGTACGTGCGGCGATGTCCCCGGATCTCCGCTTCGTCTCGCACGCCGCCGAGCGACATGCGCACGAATCTACGATTCGTGGCATGGGCGATCGACGCTCCGAGCGAGGTCTTGCCGACGCCGGGCGGTCCGACCAGGCAAAGCACTGCGCCCTTGACCTTGCCTACGCGCCGCTGAACCGCAAGATACTCGACAATACGCTCTTTCACCTCCTGCAGACCGTAGTGGTCTGCTTCGAGAATCTCCTCCGCCGCCTTGAGATCCCGGCGCGTGCGGCTTCGCCGCTTCCAGGGAAGGGCCACCAACCAGTCGAGATATCCGCGTATGACCGTCGCCTCGGGCGACATCGGCGGCGTGCGCATGAGTTTCGCGAGTTCGTGCTCCGCCTTTTTCTTTGCTTCCCTGCGCATGCCGACGTCGTCGATCTTTCGCCGAAACTCCTCGAATTCGTCCGGCAACGCCTCGCCGCCGAGTTCCTGCTGGATAGCCTTCATCTTTTCGTTCAGGTAGTACTCGCGCTGGCTATCCTCCATCTGTTTCTTGACGCGGCCGCGTATATTCTTCTCCAGGCGATTGAGCGCCATCTCGGCTTCCATCAAGCCAATGATCCGCTGCATGCGGTCGTCCAACCCCACGGCTTCAAGGACCGCCTGCCTGTCTTCGAGCTTGAACGGGAGTTGCGTCGCGATGGTGTCGATGAGGCGACCAGGCTCATCGATGGACGCCACCGAAGAAACCGTCTCCGGCGGTACCTTCTTTGAAGCCTTGGCGGCGGATTCCACATAGGCATCGAACTGCGACGACACCGCGCGCGCTACCGCTTCCGCCATGGTGGTTTCGACCCGAGGCTCTTCGGCGATTTTCACATCCGCGACCAAATGCCGGCCGTTGTCGCGCACACGGGCAATCCGCGCACGGCCTACGCCCTCCACCAAGGTCTTGACCGTGCCGTCAGGCAGTTGCAGCAGTTGCAGGACCGTCGCCGACGTGCCGACCCCGAACAGGTCTCGCTGTCCAGGGTTCTCGCACTGGGCGTCGCGCTTGGAGACGAGAAGAATCTGCTTGTCTCCCGCCAGCGCGGACTCGAGCGCCATAATGGATGACTTGGTGCTGACGAACAGCGATAGCACCCCATGCGGGAAAGCCACGATATCGCGCAACGGCAGGACCGGAAGCGGTGCTTGGTTCATTTCAACGAGGCCCTGGCCGGGCGCGCAGGGTCCGCTCGTCGACCATGGAACAGCCGCCTCTGGTCGCTGGCGCTCCCCGGAGACGGTTGTTCCATGGAAGTCAGTCCTTCGGCAACGCCTGGGCGCGGTTCTCATACATCAACAAGGGATTGCTTTCCCCGTTGATAACGCTCGCGTCGATGACGACCTTGGCGACTGATTCAGACGAAGACGGCAGATCATACATCGTGTCGAGCAGCACGGATTCCAGGATGGAGCGAAGTCCTCGTGCGCCAGTCTTGCGCTCCATTGCCTTGTGCGCCACGGCCCGTAGCGCGCCTTCGCGAAAGTCGACTTCAGCGCCCTCCATGCCGAACAGCTTCGCATACTGCTTGGTGAGCGAGTTCTTCGGCTCGGTCAGTATCTGCACCAGCGCTTCGATATCGAGCTCTTCGAGCGTGGCCAGTACCGGAAGGCGCCCGACGAATTCGGGAATGAGACCGTACTTGATCAGATCTTCGGGTTCGACCTGGCGCAACGTCTCGCCGATGTTCTTGCCCGAGATTTCTCTATTGACTTCGGCCCCGAATCCTATACCACTGCGGTCCGACCGTTCGATGATGACCTTGTCCAGGCCCGAAAAGGCGCCCCCGCAAATGAACAGAATGCTGCTGGTGTCCACCTGCAGGAACTCTTGCTGGGGATGTTTGCGCCCGCCCTGGGGCGGCACCGAAGCGATCGTTCCCTCGATAAGCTTCAACAACGCCTGCTGGACGCCCTCTCCCGAAACGTCGCGCGTAATGGACGGATTGTCCGATTTGCGCGAAATCTTGTCGATCTCGTCGATATAGACGATACCGACCTGTGCGCGTTCGACATCGTATTCGCACTTCTGCAGGAGCTTCTGAATGATATTTTCCACATCCTCGCCGACGTAGCCCGCCTCGGTAAGCGTCGTTGCATCGGCGATGGTGAACGGTACGTCCAGCAGCCGCGCGAGGGTTTCCGCAAGCAGCGTCTTGCCGCAACCTGTCGGGCCGATCAGGAGGATATTGGACTTGGAGAGCTCGACATCGTCGTCGTTGCCGGCACCCGCGTTACCTTTCCCCGTCGAGTTCAAGCGCTTGTAGTGGTTGTAGACGGCGACCGACAGGACCTTCTTTGCGTGCTCCTGACCGATGACATACATGTCGAGGATGTCATTGATCTGCCGGGGAACCGGAAGCTTGTTGGCGTCCTTCCCCTGATCACTCTCCTGAACTTCCTCCCGGATGATGTCGTTGCAGAGCTCGATGCACTCCGTACAGATGAAAACTTCCGGGCCAGCAATCAGTTTTCGCACTTCGTGCTGACTCTTGTGGCAAAAAGAGCAGAACAGGGGTTTCCCCGAATCGTTGCCCTTGCCCCGTTGATGGTCCGCCATATCAGCCTTTCCGTGTTTCTTGTGCTCGCTATCCTCTTCGTGGCTTTGCGCCCGCGCTATTCAGCGCCAGGAAATCCGGCTTTCAACCATGCTTGCAAACGCGCCAAGTTTCAACCCCTGCGCTCGTGCCAGAAAGTCCATGTCCTGATGGACGCCGTGTCCCCCCCCCCCCGGCCCGCGTTAACCCCGCCCAGGCCCGCCCGGGGGCACGGATGGTTCCGGGTTAGCCAATGGCGGCAGCCTTGAGTTTGGGGGGCGGGTAATGCACCGCGTCGATCAGCCCGTAATCCATCGCATCCTCGGGACTCATCCAGAAGTCCCTGTCGGTATCTTCAGCGATGTGTTCGACAGGCTGTCCGGTATGTTGCGCCAGAATCGTGTTCAGCCGTTGTCGCATCGAAACAATTTCCCTCGCCTGTATCTCTATGTCCGCGGCCACGCCCCGGGAGCCCCCCGATGGTTGGTGGAGCATCACGCGCGAATTGGGTAGCGCGAAGCGCTTCTTCGGCGCGCCGGCGGCAAGCAGGAACGCGCCCATGCTGGCGGCCTGCCCGATACACCAGGTATTCACGTCGCATGAAACGAACTGCATGGCATCGTAGATCGCCAGTCCCGCGGTCACCGAGCCGCCGGGGGAATTGATATACAGGGAAATGTCCTTCTCAGGATTCTCGGACACCACGTATAGCAACTGGGCGACAATCAGATTTGCGACATTGTCGTCCACCGGCCCGACGATGAAGATGATGCGATCCCGGAGCAGCCGCGAATAGATGTCGTATGCGCGCTCGCCGCGGGGACTCTGTTCGACCACCATGGGGATCAACCCAAGGTTTCTTATCGTCCGATCTTGATCGTTCACTGCTATCCTCTCTTCAACCCACTCGATGCCGCCGCTCGTTCCCGCGGTGCTCTCATCCCCCGCAGCGCGTCCAGACCGGATGGCTCGCTACGCTTGGGCGGCCTCGCCAAGCGACGCCAGCTTTCCTGACATCACATCCTGGAACGTGCTCTGCACGGTCTCCACGGTCGCTAATCCGGCTACGTGGTCGATCACCTGCTCGGTGAGCGTAGTTTGTTCGATCGATTGCAACAACCTTTCGTCGCCATAGTACGCGTTGATCACCTCTTCGGGCTTTTCGTACCTCTCGGCGATGGCTTCAATACGTTCGCGGAGCTTTTCCGCGTCCAACGTCAACGACTCGTGGGCCACGATGGCCTTCATGACCAGGCCGGTCTTCACGCGCTTCTGGGCTTCCGCGCCGACGAGGTCCCCTATTCGCTCCAGACTTTCCTCTTCTACAGGCAGGCTGACACGCCGGCGAAGATCTGCGCTCATCTGCTCCCGCTCGCGTTCAATCAATGCTTCGGGCAAGGCGAAGTCATGTATCCGGGCAACCGTCTCCAGAACCTGTTCATGCATCTGTTGGCGAATCGCGGCGTCGAGCCGGACCTGCATGTCCTTTCGAATCGATTCGCGGAAGGCCGGCTCGCCGCCTTCCTTCACCCCCAATGAACCGAAGAAGGCTTCGTCCAGATCAGGCAGTTCGGATTCCTCCACCGAGGCGACAGCCACCGTAAAGGCGAGTTCGCCGCCGCGCAGGGACTCGTCCGGAAAGTCCGAGGGAACTGTCGCCGCAAATTCTTTCTCCTCGCCCGGGGACATTCCGCGCACGGCCTGGTCGACATCCTCCAGCACGCTGCCGTCGCCGACCATGAACGCAGCGTCCTTGCCCGGAATGCGTGGATCGCGCAACGGATCGCCGGCAACGGTGAAATCTGCGGCAATGAGGTCGCCTTCCCCCGCCGGACGATCCACGCGCTGCCACTTCCTGTTTCGTTCCCGCAGGGTCTGGATCATCTCGTCGATATCCTCATGCGTCACCTCGGCTTCTGGTCGCACGAGGCGGATGCCGGAAAGGTCGCCTATCTCAATTTCAGGCATGACCTCGAAGGTCGCCGAGAATGTGAATTCCGCGCCGGCCGCGAGGTCCGGCGGGTCAAAGGTAGGAGGACCGGCGAGATCGAACGATTCGCGCTGCGCCGCCTCGAAGAAGCTTGATTGCATCAGGTCGGCAGCAACCTCGCGGCGTATCGATGCGCCGAATCTCCGACTCGCCTCCTTCACCGGCATCTTGCCGGGCCGGAAACCGTTCACGCGGGCTTCCCGCGCCACAACACGCGTCCTCTCTGCGACCCGATCATCGAACGCCTGGACGGGCAGCGCCACCTTAATGCGGCGCCGCAGGCCTTCAGCGCTTTCGACGGAAACCTGTATCTCGCCTACTGCCATCGGCTTTCAGGACCTATATGGGGGGCGCGTGCCGCGAAAGATCGGATTTCAGGTGCGTTCTCCATGCGACGTAGTCTGTCTGTTCAGGCGCAAACGGGCAACCTCGCATGCGCCGATGCCTGCAGGCACCACGGTTTTGGGGTGGACGATGGGGATTGAACCCACGACCGCCGGATCCACAATCCGGAGCTCTACCAACTGAGCTACGTCCACCATCGGTTCGGCTGCGCGCGCCGGGTATGCATTGACTCTCATCCATGCCGCCGAGTCGGCCACGAAAATTGGCACGCCCGGCAGGGCTCGAACCTGCAACCCTCGGCTTAGAAGGCCGATGCTCTATCCAGTTGAGCTACGGGCGCAATTGGCGGCGCCACCTCCCATGACTCGTAAAAAAGGCCTGACCATGCTCTATAAGGAAACCCATCCGAGGAAACGTCGGCATTCTTGGTCGGGGTAGGGAGATTCGAACTCCCGACTTCCTGCTCCCAAAGCAGGCGCGCTGCCAGACTGCGCCATACCCCGCCGCACACGCCACTCTTTCGCTATTGGGGCGCCGTTCGCTCCAGCGAAGCCCTGCTGTGCGCGCGAATCATACTGGCCACCATATGGACGGTCAAACTTGAAGCATGTAAAACTTGAACTGCGGCCTGCCCTATGCAGAACGGTGCGACAGCCAACCGTGCATGTGTGGGATCGTCGGCGTACGTTGGGCGACACCGGCGCGTCGTCGGCCGAAGGACGGCCAATGTCGGAGCCGCCTCGGCGCCAGGGGAACCGCATGTCCCACCAACAGCAAGACTGACATCATGACCGCCCAAATACTCGACGGCAACGCAATCGCGGGATCCATTCGACACCGGATCGCTGCCGCGGTCGCGGAGCGTCGCGCGAGGGATTCGCGTCCACCCGGCGTGGCCGTACTGCTGGTCGGAGACGATCCCGCCTCCGAGATCTACGTACGGTTGAAGCGGCGGGATTGCCGCGAAGTCGGCTTCAAACACGACATACGCCACCTCTCCGCCAACACCCAGCCCGCGGAGCTATCGGCGATGATCGAAGAACTCAATGCCGACGACAGCATCGACGGTATTCTTGTGCAACTGCCCCTGCCGCCGCATTTTGAAGCCTCGCGTATCCTCGAAAGCATCGCTCCGACAAAGGATATCGACGGGGTTCATCCCTACAATATCGGGCGTTTGGCGCTCCGCAGGCCGGCACTGCGTTCATGCACGCCCAAGGGCATCATGACGCTCCTCGGGCGGACCGGGCGCCAGCTACGCGGTCTGGACGCCACCATCGTCGGCGCATCCAACCATGTCGGCAGGCCGATGGCGCTCGAGTTGCTCCTCGTCGGCTGCACCGTCACCACCGCGCACAAATTCAGCAAGGACACGGCGAGGCATGTCGCGGCGGCGGACATCGTCATATCCGCGACGGGCCAACGTGGCCTCATTCGCGGTGACTGGATCAAGCCGGGAGCGATCGTCGTCGATGTCGGTATCACGCGCGAAAACAACAAGCTGTACGGCGATGTGGACTACGACGCGGCATGTGAGCGCGCCGCCTGGATCACGCCGGTGCCCGGCGGGGTCGGTCCCATGACACGGGTATCGATGCTCGAAAACGCTCTCCAATCCGCCGAAGCGAAATGACAGTGCTATTCGTGTCCGACCTGCACATCGACGCGGGCAAGCCGCACGTGCTTGAAGGGCTGAAGCGCCTTGTCGAATGCGAGGCTCCGACGGCCGACGCGCTCTATATATTGGGCGATCTGGCAGAGGTATGGATCGGAGACGACGACGACTCCGAAACCGCCGAATCCCTGCGCGAAGCCCTTTCGCGGGCGGCGCGTCTTTGTCCACTGCGCATCATGCACGGGAACCGCGACTTTCTTTTCGGTCAGCGGTTCGCCCGGGAGGTCGGCGGCGAACTCATCGACGATCCGCATGTCGCCCAAATTGACGGACAACGGGTGCTCCTCACCCACGGTGATGCGCTTTGCACGGCGGACACCGCGTATCAACTCGCCCGCCGCCTGTTTCGCTCCGAAGCGTGGCAACGCGACATACTCGGCAGGAGTCTTCAGGAGCGCCGCGGCATAGCCCGGGAAATGCGGCGGCAAAGCAAGGCGGCGAACGCGAACAAAGCAGAGAACATCATGGATGTAACCCCCGAAGAAGTCGTCGCATTGATGCGTCGGATGGGTTGCGCGACGCTCATACACGGACATACCCATCGGCCCGGCGTACACGACGTGCCTCTCGGAGACACGGTTGGCACGCGCTACGTTCTGGGCGATTGGGATCGTTGCGGCTGGTTCATCCGTTTTAAGGGGACGCCCGAACTGGCGTGTTTCCCGCTATAACCGGGCGTCCGGCTACGCGGGCGGGCCGCCGTGGAACCTCAGTTCCTTGTCGGGGGCCAGTATCAACGCCCTCTCTGCCTCCAGCAGTTCCCCGGCGCGATCATCGATCGGCGATCCCGCGCAATGGCGGGCCAAACCGAGATATATGCGGAAGTGGCGCGCTTCGGAAACCAGCAGATCCGAATAGAAATCTCCCAGGTCGCCGTCCATGCCCTGGGACAGCCGATAGAAGCGCTCGCACGAGCGCGCTTCGATGATGGCACCGACAATCAACGTATCGATGACGCGCGCCGGCTCGCGCTTGCCGACGTGCGCAAACAATCCGGCAGCGTAGCGCGAAGATGACAAGTGCCGATACGTCACCCCCCGCGCGCGCATCACCTTGAGCACCTGCTCGAAGTGTCGCAGCTCCTCGCGTGCGATCTTCGACAGCGCCGTCAGCAAGAGCGGCCGATCGACGTAGCGAAACAACATGTTGAGCGCGGTGCCCGCCGCTTTCTTCTCGCAGTTGGCGTGGTCGATCAGCAGGGTGTCGAGCGAACCCAGCGCGGCAGCCACCCAGGCGTCAGGGGTATCGCAGGCCAGAAACGCGCGAACGGCAGCGATGTCTGCGGCGGTCATTGCGCGAGAGTGCGAAAGTTTCGCTCGTAAGCGGCGGTAGCCCGGGCATAAAACTCGCGGTCTATGGCTCCGAACAGATCATCGGCCGCAATACCGACGGCCAGGCTTGAACGGGAGAGTCCGAGGGAGGCGAGATCGGGCGCCCCCCGCGTGCGGCGCAAGGTTTCGTAGGCGGCGCTCAAGCCCGTCCAGTCCGGTGCCGGAGCGATCCGCAGGGCGGCGGCGGCTTCAAAAAGGACTGCTTCGTTCTCGATCAGCACAAACTCGGCGACGGCCGCGTCGCGCAAATCTTTGAGACGCCGCCACACAGTAGCGCGCTGTGCGTCCGCGTATCCATTCCATCCGGTCACTTCGTGGGCGAAACGTTTGCATCCGCGGCAAATCAGGTCGCCATAAGTGGTCGAACAGATGCCGATACAAGGCGTTTGTCGCTCCCTCAAGCCGCCGAACCCTCGCCGAAACGTGAATGGCGTGGGCGGGCTAGGGATCATCATGGTTGTGCAGTGCGATCTGATCGCCATCCAGTTCGGTCTGCCGGCTCAGTTTGGAAGTATCGTTCCGGTCACGCGACAAACGGTCGAGGTACGCGTCGTCGATGTCTCCAGTCACGTAGTTGCCGTCGAACACCGAACAGTCAAAGGAGCAGAGCCTCGGATTGCCCTCCTGGGCCGCCGCGACGAGGTCCTCGATGGTCTGGTAGATCAGCCAGTCGGCACCAATGATGCGGCCAACCTCGTCTTCCGTGCGGTTGTAGGCAACGAATTCGTGAGCGGCGGGCATGTCGATGCCGTAGACATTCGGGTAGCGTACGGGCGGCGCGGCGCAGGCGAAGTACACCTTCCGCGCACCGGCTTCCCGGGCAAGCTGGATGATCTGCCGGGTGGTCGTTCCGCGGACGATGGAGTCGTCCACCAGCAACACGTTCTTGTCTTTGAACTCCAATTCGATCGCGTTGTGCTTTTGTCGGACGGACTGCCGGCGTTGCCTCTGTCCCGGCATGATGAAGGTCCGGCCCACATAGGGGTTCTTGACCAGCCCCTCGCGAAACTTGACGTCCAGACGGTGCGCCAGCGGCAGCGCCGCCGTGCGCGCCGTATCCGGAACGGGAACGACCACATCGATATCGTGATCGTGTTGCGAGTAGCGGCCGACGATGCGGTCCGCCAGGGTCTCGCCCATGCGCAGACGCGCCTTGTATACCGACACTTCATCCATGATGGAGTCGGGGCGCGCGAAGTAGACGTGCTCGAAGACACATGGCGAATATGCGCGCTCCGGGCCGCAGCGCCTCGTATGCAGGTTGCCGTCGACGTCGATATAGACCGCCTCCCCGGGCAACACGTCACGGATTAGCTCGAACGAAAGGATATCGAGGGCGACGCTCTCCGATGCGATGATGTATTCCGTGCCCGACTCCGTCTCGCGCCGTCCGAAAACCAGGGGCCTTATGCCATAGCAGTCGCGAAAGCCCACGATGCCGCCGCCGATGACCATTGCCACGACGGCGTAGGCGCCCCGGCAGCGCCGATGCACGCCTTCCACAGCGGCGAATATGTCGTCCGCCTCCAGCCGCTGCGTGGCGGTGTGGTCCAGTTCGTGGGCAAAAACGTTGAGCAGAATCTCCGAATCCGAATCGGTGTTGACGTGACGTCGGTCGGCATGGAACACGTCCGCCTCCAGTTGCGCGGCGTTTGTCAGATTGCCGTTGTGCGCCAGCGCAATGCCGTACGGCGAGTTGACGTACATCGGCTGCGCTTCCGCCGAACTCGACGTTCCCGCGGTCGGATAGCGCACATGTCCGATCCCCAAGTTGCCAACAAGCCGTCGCATGTGGCGTTGCTCGAATACGTCGCGCACGAGACCGTTGGCCTTGCGCAACTGCACGCGCGTGCCGTCGCACGTGACCATGCCCGCGGCGTCCTGACCTCGATGCTGCAACGCGGTCAACGCGTCATACAGCGCCTGGTTGGCCTGGGTCCTGGTAACGATTCCGACAACGCCGCACATGGTTTTGTCCCGTCAGGTTTTGATGAAGGTTTCGATCAAGGTTTCGTCCTCGAGCCCCGGATCCGTCGATTCCGCGTCCGTCGATTCCATGTCAGTCGTCCGAAACAATTCGAGGACATCGTCCTCGAAAACAAGCAACTCCGGCCGCAGCAGAGACTCCTCCCACCAGTCGCTTGTTTCCGCAAATGGCCGCACCAGTATGAGCGCGCCAATGACTACCAGACCACCGCGCAATGCACCGAAGACGAAACCCAGGAACCGGTCGGTTCCGCCCAGGCCGGTGGATTGAATCAATTTGGCCAGCGACCACTGCAGTAGGCCGCCGGCGATCAGCACGCCAAAGAAAACTACGGCAAAGGCGATGGCAACACGGATTGGTGGGTTCGCGTCGACAGCCGTCAGGTAGTCCGATAACGGCGATGCGAACACGGTCGCGCCGACAATTGCGCAAAACCAGATGACGAGGGAAACCAGCTCCTTGACCAGTCCCCGGAACAACCCGATAACCGCCGACAGCAGAATGAGCGTCAGTATGACGATGTCGGCGGCCGGGAGTGTCAAGGCGGCGTCCTGCGGTGCGTATCGTCATTGCTCGCGAGAAACATCTCCATCAATAGGCGAACTGAACGACCATGGCTTCGAGCTCGTAGCGATCAGTCAGCTCCGCCTTCAGGCGTACGGCATCTTCCCGGTCGATCATCGGACCGACCGCGACACGCGTCAGTTTGTCGGGCTTTTCGTTTCCCTTCCTGGCATTAGAAAACAACGCATCGTAGCCATCCGAGCGCAGTTGGTCGCGCAACGCGACGGCGCGCTCATACGCCGCGAAGCTGCCAACCTGAACGGCCCACGCATCCGCCGGCATCTCGAGCCGATCGTCCTCTCCGGCAAGAACGGGTTCACCGATCCTGACGCCCGTTTCACGTCGATAACCTTCATCGTCCATGTCCTGCAACAGATCATCACGCCCGGCGATAGTCGACGCGAAGTCTGGAGGCGGCTCGTCCCGCACCGCCTCAACAGCGCTGACGTCGATTTCCCGATGAGGCAGCGGCGGCAGTTCCAGAGGATCGAGCCCGTCGCCGTCAAAAAGCATGGGAAAGAAAATCGCCGCCAAGGCAAGGAGGAAGATGCTCCCTGTAACCCGGTATCGAGTCTGTTCGTTCAACATAGGCCGTAGGGATAGCTCACGAGTTCGCGCAGCCCGCCTGTCGGGCATCGAAGGATCGGGGGCTTAAGCTAACTTGCACGGATCAGTTCTTGGCGCGCGCGGGCAACGGTATCGAACGAACCGAGCACGAGGATAACATCGTTTGGCTCCGTAGTAGACAGGGCGTGCGCAATGGCGTCTCGCATTCGCGGCCGCCGCGCACGTCGAACACGCAGCCGTTCACCCAGTTCTACCGCGCTCAATCCCCGAGGCGCCGCGTTGTCCGTGAGCACCCAACGGTCAACCCTGTCCGCTAGAACGGCGGCGACGCCGGCGTGGTCCTTGTCTTCCAGCATACCGAGAATCGCGCAGGCGATGCGCCCATCCACGTTCTCGCGCAGAAACCCCGCCGCGTGGGGGTTGTGGGCGACATCCAGGATCCAGCGCCGGCCGCAGGCGTCAACCCGTTCGAGCCGGCCAGGAATCCTCGCGAGATGGCACGCTCTGGCCAGTGCCGCCGGCGCGAAATCCGGTTCGATCATCGCGAAGGCCTGCAAGGCAGCCGCGGCATTGTCCGCCGCCACCTTGGGGCGCTCCGGGACCCGGATCCGGCGACCATTGACCAACTCCATACTCCAACCGTGCTCGTCCTCGACGTGATGATAGTCAACTCCATTCCTGACAAGCGGCGCGTCGAGTTCCGCCGCGCGGTCGCAAATGGAGTTCGGCACCTGGCGCGCTCCGAAAATCACCGGTCGACCCGGACGCATCACCCCGGCTTTCTCGGCGCCGATAGCTTCGAGTCCCGAGCCGAGATAGTCCTGATGGTCGAGGCCAATGCTCGTGATGAGCGCGACGTCCGCATCGACGACATTGACCGCATCAAGACGTCCCCCGAGTCCCACTTCAAGCACCGACGCGTCTATGTCGCGGGCGCGGAATACCCGAAACGCCGCGAGTATCGCGTACTCGAAGTAGGTGAGCGCAACGCCATGGCGGGCACCTTCCACGACTTCGAAAGCGGCTACGATCTCGTCGTCTTCGATCTCCTCGCCATCGACGCGGATGCGCTCGTTGAAGCGCACGAGGTGCGGCGAAAGCGTCGTTCCCACGGTGCGACCCGAGGCGAGCAGCAGTTGTTCCAGGAAGACCGCCGTCGATCCCTTTCCGTTGGTGCCGGCCACCACGAAGTTGATGGGCGCCGGCGGATTCAGGTCGGCGCGGGCGGCGACTTCCGCCACGGGACCGAGGCCCCGGACAATGGTTTTCGGATGTTCTACGCCGATGCGGTCCAGCCAACCCGCGAGGCTAGCCTTCATATCGTGTCGATGGCGTCCCGCAACACGCCCAGTCGCGCCTGCAGCGCCGCCGGTATGCCGTCCGGATCCGCCCTGCGCTCTCCCATCACGTCCACCAGGACGCTGCCGACGACTATGCCGTCGGCTATCCGGGCGACGGCTCGGGCCGACTCCGCATCCCTTATGCCGAAGCCGACTTGAACGGGCAGACGGCACACTTTTCGCAACGCCGAGATGTTGCGCGCAACATCGGCGGTGTCCAGGTGGTACGCCCCGGTCACGCCCTTCAAAGACACGTAGTAGATGAAACCGCTGCCGCGCTCGGCGATGCGCGCGGCGCGTTCTCTGGAGGTCGTCGGCGCGACCAGAAAGATCAGGTCGATGCCCTGGCGCGCCAACGCCGCCTGCACCGGGGCCGCCTCTTCCGGCGGCAGGTTCACAAGAATGAGCCCGTCCACCCCGGCTTCCCGCGCGCGGGAAGCGAACGTTTCATAGCCCATGCGCAAGACAGTATTGAGGTATCCCATGAGGACAACCGGGGTCACGTCATCGGCTTTGCGAAAGTCCCGGGTCATGTCCAGCACAGTCGACAGCGTCACGCCGTTCGCCAACGCACGTTCGGATGATCTCTGAATGGACGGTCCTTCCGCCTCGGGATCCGAGAACGGCACGCCGAGTTCCAGGATGTCCGCTCCTCCCCGGACCAAGGCGTGCAGCGCCGGCACCGTCGCTTCCAGCGCAGGGTCCCCCGCGGTGATAAAAGCCGTCAACGCCTTTCTGCCGGCAGCACGCCGGGCTGCCAGCGTTTCGCCCAGTCGACTCATAGCTCGATACCGTCGAGTTGGGCGACAGTGTTGATGTCCTTGTCGCCCCGGCCCGAGAGATTCACTATGACAATCTGATCGGCGGACAACCGGGGCGCTTCCTGCGCGACCCACGCCACGGCGTGGCTCGATTCCAGGGCGGGCAAGATGCCCTCGGTCCGGTTCAGCAGCCGAAACGCCTCCAACGCTTCGTCATCGGTGACGGCGGTATAGCGTGCCCGGCCGATGTCCTTCCAATAGGAATGTTCCGGCCCGACTCCGGGATAGTCGAGGCCGGCCGAAATGGAATGGGTTTGCATGATCTGTCCGTCTTCGTCCTGCATCAGGTAGGTGTGCTGGCCGTGCAGGACCCCCGGCGTTCCGGCGTTCAGCGGCGCCGCATGCCGCGCGGTCGCGAGGCCCAGCCCCGCCGCTTCGACACCCACCATATCGACGTCTTCATCATCCACGAACGGATAGAACAGCCCCATGGCGTTCGAACCGCCGCCGACGCAGGCCACAAGCAGGTCCGGCAGCCGGCCTTCGACGCGCAGGCACTGCTCCCGCGCCTCCCGACCGATCACCGCCTGGAAGTCGCGCACCATCATGGGGTAGGGATGCGGTCCAGCGACGCTTCCGATGATGTAGTGCGTCGTATCGACATTGGTGACCCAATCGCGCATCGCTTCGTTCATCGCATCCTTCAGCGTCTTCGAGCCGGATTCGACCGGCACCACCTGGGCACCGAGCATTTTCATGCGGTAGACGTTAGTGCTTTGCCGCCTGATGTCCGCAGCACCCATGTATACGCGGCAGTCAAGACCGATGCGCGCGGCGACCGTGGCCGTAGCGACACCGTGCTGGCCCGCCCCGGTTTCGGCGATGATGCGCGGCTTGCCCATCCGTTTCGCGAGCAGCGCCTGACCCACGGTGTTGTTGATCTTGTGGGCGCCCGTGTGGTTGAGGTCCTCGCGCTTGAGGTAGATCTTTGCGCCGCCCAGTTCCGCCGTGAGGCGCTCGGCGTAGTACAGGGGCGTCGGCCTGCCCACGTAGTTCGCCAGGTCATGGGCGAGTTCGCGCTGGAATGCGGCATCGTCCTTCACCGACGCGTAGAGCGTCGTCAGTTGATCGAGCGCGTGCATCAGCGTTTCCGCGACGAAACGGCCGCCGTATGGGCCGAATCGTCCTCCCGCCCCTGGCTGGCGATATGGCGCTTTATTCGCTCCCGGCACGCCGCACCTCATCCATGAACGCACGCACCTTGGCGGGATTTTTCACGCCCTTCTCTGCATCCTCGACTCCGCTGCTGACATCGACCCCATATGGGCACAACCTGCGAATCGCGGCGAACACGTTGTCGGGCGTCAGTCCTCCCGCGAGCACCAGCGGTTTGACCGACTTCGCCGGCCACAGCGACCAGTCGAAAGGGCGACCGATACCGCCCTTCGCCGCCGGATCGAATGTGTCGAGCAGGAAGCCCCTTGCAGAGCCGTAGTCCCGCTCCAGCACTGCCAGATCGAAAAGTTCCCGGACACTGACTGTCTTCATGTACGGCACACCGAATCGTTCGCACGCGGCCAGCGGTTCGTCGCCGTGAAACTGCAAAATGCCGAGCGGTACCTGGCGCAGGACTTCTTCGATCCGGGCGGGCTCGGCGTCTACGAAAATACCGACCGCAGTGACAAAGGGCGGTAGTGAGGCTGCGATGTCCCGCGCGACCGGCACCTGCACGCACCGCGGGCTGCCTCGATAGAAGTTCATGCCGATGGCGTCGCAGCCCGCGGCCGCCGCCACGGCCGCATCGCGTACGGAAGTAATCCCGCAGATTTTCGCCCTCACGCGCACGACGCATCACCCGAAAAAAAGTCTTTGCAAATTACACGAATTCCAGCGTCGGCGGAGGACGATAAGCAATGTCGAAATCCGAATAGCTGACCTGCACGAGGTACAGGCCTGCTGCCGCCGCCGTCGGCGCGGCCCTGGCTCTGTCCTTGCAGGCAAGCAACCGCGCGAGGTACCCGGGTTCTTCCGCGCCCAGACCGACGAGACGCAAACTGCCCGCGATGTTGCGCACCATCCGCAAAAGAAATGCATTGGCGGCAATGTCGATAACAACCTGGGGGCCGCGACGGGACACCCGCGCGGCGCGGACGCAACGGTAAGGCGTATTGGACTGGCAGCCCGCGGCCCGGAACGAAGTGAAGTCTTGCTCGCCGAGAAGACTTTCCGCCGCCTTCGACATGGCCCTCTCATCCAGGCGTTCGCGGGACCAGGCCACTTTGCCGCGTAGCAGCGCGGGCGCCGTCTCCGACTCATGGAAGACGTAGACGTAGCGACGTGCGATGGCATCGAAACGGGCGTTGAATCCATTCTCCGCGTGGCGCGACCAGGTGACGGAGACCGCGTCGTCCATGAGGGAATTGACGCCCCGGCGCCACGCTTCGAGAGGTCTTTCGGCATGCGTCGAGAAACTCACCACCTGTTGCGTCGCGTGCACACCGGCATCCGTCCGGCCGGCCGCCGTGACGCGAATCGACTCTCCGGCAACCTCACAGAGCGCCGTTTCCAGGGTTTCCTGAACCGTGGGAACGCCGCGCTGGGCCTGGAAGCCGTGGAACACGCCGCCATCGTACTCAAGTCCCAATGCGACTATCACGCCGGGGTTCCGGCTCTCGTCACTCCATCCGCCTCAAGAGTTCATCCGCATCGCGCCGTTCCTGTTCGGTTCCTTCGGCCAACACTTCTTCGAGAACCTCCCGGGCTTGCTCAGTTCGATCCATATCGATGAAGGCGCGGGCAAGATTGAGTTTGGTTGCCGGAGCGTACTCGTCGGGCACCATCTCCGGCCCGCCTGGCGCCGCCTTCGGTGCAATCCGCCCCCCTCCGATCCGCCTGGCTCCAAGCGGCTGGTGCGCCGGCTCCCCGGCAACCGCCTGACTTCCCCGTCTGTTTCTGACATACAAGAACGCGCCCACAACCACGAGAAGCATAGCCAGCGCGATTCCCATGATCGCATTCCGGCGGGTCGGGTCAGCGTCCTTCGCGGCCGGCGATTGCGCAACGGCCAACTGCCTCTCGCTCTGGGCCAGACGGCGGCGCATTGTGGAGATCTGGCTTTCCAGCGGCCCGATCTTTGCGGTGGCGACCTCAAGTTCGGTCTGGACGGCCTCCAGGCGCTCCTCCAGTTCCGCATTTCGAATCGCCACGAGTTCCCGTTCATCGACCGTGGCGATGGGTACGGGAGTGACATTCTCCTCAAGGAGGATCTCCTCGGGTTCAGGAGCAGGCGTTTCCTCGGTCGGAGGATCCGGCTCCGGCTGCTGCGTTTGGGTCGAGGTTTCCATCGCCGTAGACGTTGTCGGAACCCTGAGCATCACGCCCCGCATCAACACGTTGGGGTCGCCATCGACGAACGCGTGCGGATTCATGCGTTGCAAGGCCGCGATCGTTTCCGCGATCGTCAACCCAGGTGGCCGCACCTCCCTGGCGATGGACCAAAGCGTATCGTCCCGCGTCGTCGGCCCGTACGTCTCTTCTACATTCGCCGGCGCTTGGGCAGCCAAGGCCATTTGACCTGCGGCGACGCACAGGCCAAGCACGCCCAGAATCGCCCTTGGCCGCATCGCGAGGGCCAAGCCGACAGCCGGCCGAACGCCCATGCTCGCCAGAAAACCGCGCGCGCCGGCTATGCGGCGAGCCTCGGCAGCAGATGTTCGGCGATCTGGATGCTGTTGAGCGCGGCGCCCTTTCGCACGTTGTCCGACACTACCCATAGATTCAGCCCGTTGGGGTGAGAAATGTCCTCTCGAATCCGGCCCACGAAGACCGAATCCTTGCCCGCCGCATCCCCGAAGGCTGTGGGATAGCCGGCGTCTTCGCGTTCGTCGATGACCGTGACGCCTTCGGCGGCGGCCAGCAGTTCCTTGGCCCATTCGGCCGAAATCGGCTCATGGGTTTCGATATGAACCGCCTCCGAGTGGCCATAGAATACCGGAATCCGCACGCAGGTCGGATTCACGAGGATTTGCTCGTCATCGAAGATCTTTCTTGTCTCCCAGACCATCTTCATCTCTTCGGTGGTGTAGCCATTCTCCTGAAAATCATTGATCTGTGGAATCGCATTGAATGCGATCTGCACGGGATGCATGTCGAGCTCGATGTCCTTGCCATTCAACAGGTTCGCCGTCTGGCCGGCTAGTTCGGACACGCCGCGCGCGCCGGCGCCGGATACGGCCTGGTATGTGGCAACGTTGATGCGCGAGACGCCTACAGCGTCGTAAATCGGCTTGAGCGCCACCACCATCTGGATCGTCGAGCAATTGGGATTGGCGATGATGCCGCGCGCCGAATACCCGTCGATGCGATGCAGGTTCACCTCGGGCACGATCAACGGAACGTCATCGTCGAAACGAAACCTGGACGTATTGTCGATCACCACCGCCCCAGCCGCGGCCGCCCGCGGCGCGTGCTCGGCGCTGACGGGGCCACCGGCCGAAAACAGCCCGATCTGGATGTCCTCGAAATCGAAGTCGTCGAGCACCTCGACCCGGTGGAACTTGCCGCGGTACTGCAGACGTTTGCCGGCGGACCGCGGGCTTGCGAGCAACACCAGCCGATCTACCGGAAAGCCGCGCTCCTCCAGGAGCTCCCGCATCGCCTCGCCCACGGCCCCCGTGGCGCCGGCGACGGCTACGTTGACTTTTTCCACGCGATCTTCTCCTGGGCCATTGCGGCGATGACCGCATCGGCCATTTCGTCGGTGCCGACGCGGCGGAGATGCTCCCCGCCGCCCTCGGGAAATATATCAGCCGTGCGCAAACCGTCGTCGAGCACAGCCGCCACCGCCGCTTCGATACGGTCCGCGGCGGCTGCCGAATTCAAGCTGTAGCGCAACATCATGGCGACCGACATGATGGTGGCGAGTGGGTTCGCGATATTCTGACCAGCGATGTCCGGCGCGGTACCGTGCACCGGCTCGTACATGCCCTGATCGCCCGCGTTGATCGACGCCGAGGGCAGCATTCCCAGCGATCCGGTAAGCATGGCCGCCACGTCCGAAAGGATGTCGCCGAACATGTTTCCGGTGACCACCACGTCGAACTGCTTCGGCGCTCGAACGAGTTGCATGCCGGCGTTGTCGACATACATGTGCGACAGTTCCACGTCTGGATATTCCACCGCCACCTCGCAGACGACATCGCGCCAAAGCTGAGTGACTTCCAGTATGTTGGCCTTGTCCACCGAGGTCAGCCGCCGTCGGCGCTTGCGCGCGAGTTCGAACGCGACGCGCGCAATACGTTCTATTTCGCGCTCGTCGTAGACAAGGGTATTGAACCCTCGCCTGCCGCCGTTTCCCGCCTCGACGCCGCGCGGCTCGCCGAAGTAGATGCCTCCGGTAAGCTCCCGCACGATCAGAATGTCGAGCCCCGCGACGAGTTCCGGTTTCAGAGACGATGCCTGCGCGAGCGGCTCGAACAGGATCGCCGGACGCAGATTGGCGAACAGGTCCAGGCCCGAACGCAAGCCGAGCAAGCCACGCTCCGGGCGTTGATCCATGGGCAGATCGTCCCACTTGGGGCCGCCGACGGCGCCGAGCAACACCGCGTCGGCCCGCTTCGCGGCCTCGAGCGTGTCCGGCGGCAGCGGATCGCCGTGATTGTCGATCGCCACGCCGCCGACTTCCGCGTATTCGAAGTCGAGTTCGATCCCCGCATCGGCGTGTTTCAATACCCGCACCGCATGCGGCATGATCTCGGCGCCGATGCCGTCCCCCGGCAGCACCAGGATATTCGCGCTCATGTTCGAAACACCCACGGCGCGCGCTGCCTGTGTCCCTGTTCGAAGTCACGAATCGCCGCCGCGCATTCGAGCGTCATGCCGATGTCGTCCAGACCGTGCAACAGCCGCTGCTTGCGTTCGGAGGCGATGTCGAACTGCCAGGACGCGCCGTCATCCGCAGCCACGCGCTGTCTCGGCAAGTCCACCTCAAGCGAGAACCCGGGCATCTGGGCGCGCTCGAACAGCGCATCGATCGCGTTAGCGTCGAGTACGACCAACAGCAAGCCGTTGTTGGCGCTGTTGGTGAAGAAGATATCCGCGAAACTCGGCGCGATAACGCAACGGAATCCGTACTCCATCAGCGCCCACACGGCATGTTCGCGGCTGGAGCCGCAGCCGAAGTTATCCCGCGCGATGAGAATGCTGGCGCCCTGAAAGCGCGCTGCGTTGAGGACAAAATCCGGGTTCAATCGCCGCTCGTTTAGCGTTTTGCCCATATCCCCCTCGTCGAGATAGCGCCATGCGTCGAACAGGTTGTCGCCAAAGCCGGTGCGCCGAATCGACTTTAGATACTGTTTCGGGATGACCTGGTCCGTATCGACGTTGGCCCGGTCCATGGGCGCGATCAATCCCCGGTGGATGTCGAAACTCTCCATGCAAACCTCCGTCAGTCCAATCCTTCAGCGCGGCCTTGTTTATCGCTTCGGCGCCCGAACGCGTCCATCTAGCGGATCGCGGACTACGCCGCCATTTCCCTGGGGTCGGCAAGGTAACCGGCCACCGCGCTGGCAGCGGCCGTTGCCGGGCTCACCAGATGCGTGCGGCCGCCGTGGCCCTGCCGGCCCTCGAAATTGCGGTTCGATGTCGAAGCGCAGCGTTCGCCCGGGTAGAGGCGGTCCGCGTTCATCGCCAGGCACATCGAACAGCCCGGCTCGCGCCACTCGAAACCGGCATCGATGAACACCTTGTCCAGACCCTCTTCCTCGGCCTGGCGCTTGACCAGACCAGACCCCGGAACCACCAGCGCCTGAGGTACGCGCACCTTGCGGCCTTCGGCGATGCCCGCCGCGACCCGCAGATCTTCGATACGCCCATTGGTGCAGGATCCGATGAAGACCTTGTCCAGAGAAATCTGCGTCATCGGCGTGCCGGGCGCGAGGCCCATGTACCCCAGGGCGCGAGACGCCACCTCCGCCTTGATCGGATCCTCGAACGCCGCCGGGTCGGGCACGCCCGCATCGATGTCGACGACAAACTCCGGGGATGTGCCCCAACTTACCTGCGGCGCCAATGTGCTGGCATCGATACGCACTTCGCGGTCGAATGCCGCGTGGGCATCCGAACACAGGGCCTTCCAATAAGTCACCGCGGCCGTCCAATCGTCACCCGATGGTGTCAACGGACGCCCCGCCACATAGTCGAGAGTCGTCTCGTCCACTGCGACCAGTCCCGCGCGGGCACCGGCTTCTATCGCCATGTTGCACACCGTCATCCGACCTTCCATGGACAATTCGGCGATCGCGCGACCGGTAAATTCGATCACGTGCCCCGTCGCGCCGGCCGTGCCGATGCGGCGGATCACCGAGAGGATCAGATCCTTCGCGTGCACTCCGGTCTGCAACTCGCCTTCGATGTCGATGCGCATGTTGCCGCTCTTGCGCTGGGCCAGGCACTGCGTCGCCAATACGTGCTCGACCTCCGATGTGCCGATTCCCTGCGCCAGGGCAGCGAAGGCGCCGTGCGTGGAAGTATGCGAATCGCCGCAAACAATGGTCATGCCCGGCAGCGTCGCGCCCTGCTCCGGGCCGATGACGTGGACGATGCCCTGGCGGACATCGTTGATACCGAACTCCTCGATGCCGAAATCGCGGCAATTGTCATCGAGCGTCTGCACCTGAATTCGCGCCAACTCGTCCGCGATGCCCGCGACTCCCGCCGCCCGTTCGCTGCGCACGGTGGGCACGTTGTGGTCCGGCGTCGCCAGATTCGCGCCCACGCGCCAGGGGGTGCGACCGGCGAGCCGCAGACCTTCGAACGCCTGGGGCGAGGTGACCTCGTGCAAGAGATGCCGGTCCACGTACATCAGACTCATGCCGTCGGCGCGTTCGCCGACGCAGTGCGCTTCCCATATCTTGTCGTAGAGCGTCTTGCCGCCCATGCGCGAACCGCCCGGCAGTCCATTGATGGAACGGCGATTTTACGCCGGATCGGACGCGTTCTGCATGTCGCCACTTGTTGACACGATCCATGACGCGCTTTTTTTGTTGTCGTATATCCAATGTATAAGAGTGGATATGCAACAACTTGTGGATCGTCCTCGTTTGCTGACCGCAGTCTCCGAGGGTCTCCGCGAAGCGCCGGTCGTCGCCCTGCTCGGCGCTCGACAGGTTGGCAAGACCACGCTGGCGCGGCAGCTCGCGGCGGCATGGCCAGGATCAACCAGGGTTTTCGATCTCGAGGTTGCCGCGACGCGGGAGGCGCTCGCCCAGACGCGGGAGGCCATATTGCGCGGCAGCAACGGTCTGGTGGTCGTCGACGAAGTCCAGCGGATGCCGGCCCTGTTCGAGGTCCTGCGCCCGATCTGCGACGATCCGTCGCGCAAGGCGGTTTTTCTCCTGTTGGGCAGCGCTTCGTGGGATTTGATCAAGGGCGTTTCGGAAACGCTCGCGGACAGGATGCTGTTCGTCGATGTGGCTGGCCTTTCGCTTGCGGAGGTGGGTGGCGATCATCAAAGTCGGCTGTGGATGCGAGGCAGTTTACCGCGCGCGTGGCTGGCTTCGTCATCCGCGGCATGGAGGCGATGGATGGAGTCGTTCACGCAGACGTTCCTGGAGCGCGATATCCCCGGGCTGGGATCGCGCGCGCCGCCGACCGCAATCGGGCGATTCTGACGCATGCTCGCCCACTACCACCCGGGGATGAACCGTCGTAATGGTCGGCTCCGTCAACCTCGCCACGGTGTTCCCCGCCCCTGCGGGGATGAACCGACTCGGTGTGGGATCTGGTCTCGAACGTTCCAGTGTTCTCCGCACCCGCAGGGATGACCCGGTTACACTTTGGCCCGCGGTCGAAGGAGGGCCGCGTTCCCCGCACCCGGGGGATGACCCCGGGGCGGATCTAGTTATCGCCGTTGCACACCTCTTGTCGCCGCAATCGGTGCGCAAATAGCTGACGACGTAGTGTTCGCTCTTGTCGGGCAAAGGCCTCCGAGTTCCGCGAACCGTCACCTGATTCACGCGTCAGGCGCGCTCCGTCTCGAACGCCGCGGGCCGATCTGCGCCTGCAACACACCCGGCTGCACACTCTCAAGCAGATGGTCCATCACCAATAGCGCCTCCAACTCGTCGGCCCGGAACCAAAGGCCGGGCAACTCGAACTTGCCGGCGTTGCGATCATAGAAATACCCGCGGCCAGGTGCATTCAAGACGGGCGCGCCCAATGAGTCACGCAGATGGCAGATCGCTCTCTGCAGCGTTGAGCGGGAGCATTCGAGTTCCGTCATCAACTCCGCCGTCGGGACGGGGTATCGACGGCTATTGAGGATGCGGTGAAGTGCGAATGCGCGATCCATGTCCATCTTTCGTATCCAAGCCTACGGTATTGGCGTCAATCGTCGTACCCAAACATCACGGCTTCCCAGAAACCGATCATGTCCACCCGGAACAGTTCGGCCTGGTCGCCCCCGCTGCCAATGCGAGCCCCAGTGCGCCCATAGCCTGCCTTCAGCGCATAGATCATGACATCGCGCTCGCTAAGGGCGGGATCCGCGTCCTGGGCGAGCGGATGTATCAGCGCGCCGTCTTCGCGGACGTAAACGGTCGGAGCCGCCGGCGCGACCTTCGCGTCTTCGATCAACTCCAGGGAGGTGTCCCGATCAAAGCCGTGGTGCGCGTCCCCGAATATCCGGCAGCTCGCGCTGCCGCCGCAAAGCCGTATCGCGTGCATGTGGGCCTGGACCTGCTGAGGCAAACACCACTCGTCCCGGTCACCGATCACGGAGCGCACAACCGTCGTCCCGACATTGGGTTCCAGAAATTGCAGTCCCGACCACGGATACGCGGCATAGACGCCGCGCAAGGCTGCGGTGCCAACATCCACGAGAGGCGCCATGCAGGCTGCGGATAGCACCGCCGACCCGCCCCGACTATGGCCTTGCGCCCCGATACGCGTGGCGTCGATTTGGTTGCGCGAGGACAAGACACGTACTGTCGCGAGGACATCCCATGCGCTGGCGGCGAATGAGTACTGCGTTTGGTTCGCCACGGTCGACACAATGCCCCGCAGCGCAAAGGGATCAACCACGCAGGCGGCGATTCCACGATCCGTAAGCAGCCGCGCTGCGGCAACGTGGGGCGGTCCCACGCCGAGGCTGCCCGGCACGACGATGACAACGGGCCAGACGCCACGCGCCGCCGGCAAGAAAAGCTTGGCGGAAATCTCTGCCTTCGGCATCGAGCCGTGCGCCGATATCGCCTGAAAAAAGCCTGTGGGGTTGGCAGTCGGAATATCGACCGTCCTGCCCTCAATGCCGTTGTCAAGTGCGGTCAAGTCATCGAAATAGGCCAACTGCGCACCGCCCTTTGTTTCCGTCCCGTCGCGAGACGGACATTCGCGTCTTCAACTCCATTCGGCCAATATCGATACGGGCGCGACAACCATCGCTCTTGAGCTTGGAGCGATTCCTGCGCCGTAGTAGTCTACTTCCGCAAGTCTGGCTACATTAAACGCGAAGTGCGCGGGAGAGTATGGTCACATTCACCGTTCCGCTGGAAGTGGCCGACCCGCAAGGTCGTCGCTACGAAACTGTCGCGGCCATTGTGGACTCCGGCGCGACTTGCACGGTTCTTCCGGGTTCCATTCTCGAACAATTGGGCGTGCCCCCACGGCACCAGAAGATTCGTGCTCGCTGGAGGTGGCCGAGTCGAGCGTGGCTTCGGCAGAACCTGGATGCGGCTCGACGGCCAACAGGAACTCTCGCCCGTGGTGTTCCGGGATGAAGGGGCGCACCCCCCTTTGCTGGGCGGCTGGGCACTGTCACCTTGGAGATTTTCGGCCTTGGCATCGATCCCGTGAATGGGCGGCTTAATCCGGTGGATGCGCTAATGCCGGGGCTTCGGTGAGCGCGCCGAAAGAGGAGATGCGCGACGTCGAACTCGATTGCCCGCTCCCGCGCGTCAAGCGCGCTCCATCTCGAACGCCGCCAGGTTGCGTGCCTCCCTGCTGAACTCCACCGCGACCAGGTGGATCGGCTCTCCCAGGTCGCGATACTTGTCCGCGTAGCGCCGGCGCTTGAGTTGCGCCATCGCGGCGCCCTTCGGGGCCAGTTCGACGACCTTGAACTCGAACAGGTAGACGTTGCCGTTGAAGCGCATCGCCATGTCCAGCCGCCCGCGGCTGTTGCTGTCCTCCACGGTCACGTCCAGGCCCAGACCGGCGAAGTAGGAGTAGAAGACGCTGGCGTAGAAACTCTCGTAGTGCGCGATGTCGTTGTTCGTGTACCACTGATGGGGAATGCTGGCGAAAAACGCGTGGAACAACTCGGAGAGTCCGTCGAAGTCGTTGACCAGCAGCAGGTCGTAGAGTCGGGCGCTGTGGGCCGACCGCCTTGAGGCATCGCCGCTCATGCGGTTCAGGCTCTGCGACGCCTCCCGGTTCGGATACCCCAGCCGGTAGAACATCTCTGCGCCGCGCGGTTCGGCGCGCGTGATCGTCAGGTAGCCAGTCTGGAACAGCAGAGCCTCCGTCGGCATGTCGTCCACGTCGAAGGTGGACAGCAACTCGCTGCTGGCCGCCATCTGGTCCAGCGCCAGCGAACTCACGCGCCGTTCGAACAGGGTTTCAACCAGGAACGTCGGCGTGCCGGTCTCGAACCAGTAGGCACCGAATTCGCGGCTGTCGAACAGCAGCAGGATGTCGTACGGGTTGTAGACATTCTCCTCGCCTAGCCAGCGGTAGCCGTTGTACCAGTCGGGGATCTCGTCCCGGTCAAGGCCGGGGAGTTCTGGTGTGAACACGTCGTCCAGGTCCGCGTCCGTGTAGCCGCAGATGGCGGAGTAGCGCGGGTTCAGGTAATGTCCTTGAGATTGTTGAGCCCCGACAACAGGTTCACCTTGGAGAACTTGCTGACGCCGGTGATGAAGCTGAACCGGATGTGCGCGTCGCAGTCCTTCACTACCGCGTACAGGCCGCGCAGAAAGTCGCGGTTGGCGCGGGCGACATCCGGCGTCTCCAAGGCATCCAGAACCGGCTTGTCGTACTCGTCGATCAGCACCGCGACGCGGCGGCCGGTCCTGCCGTGCAGCGTCTCGATCAGGTGGCGAAGGCGCGCCGCCGGACTCACTCGGCGGATGGCGACCCCCGTTTCCTCCTCCAGATCCCGCAGGCGATCTTCCACTTCCGTGCGGAGGTCGTTCGGCCCCTGGAAATGGCCGCTGCCGAAGCTCAAGTGCAGCACTGGATGACGCACCGACCAGTCCCAGCGGTCGTGGATGGCGAGTCCCCGGAACAGCGGCTCGCTGCCCGCGAACAGTTCCTTGCAGGTGTCCAGAAACAGACTCTTGCCGAACCGCCGCGGACGCGACAGGAGGTAGTGTTTGCCCTCGTCCAGCAGTCGCCCGATGTAGGCCGTCTTGTCGACGTAGTAGCAGTTTTCCTCCCGAACCTCGAGGAAGCTCTGCATGCCGATGGGCAGTCTGCGTCTAGTCATGGCCGCACCTTAAGCCGTCGCCGAGCGATGTCAAAGAGGTCGTTGTCCGGAACTGAAGCAACTTGGATGCCGCGTTGCTCGCCGGAGGTGGTACAGTAGGGGCAACTTCAGTCGGGGATTTGTCCATGCCGCGAACGGCGCAGACCAGGGGGCGTTGCGGCTACTGCGGACGGGAAATGACCTGCACAGGGCTGGGGCGACATCTTCGGAGCTGTGCCGAGAGGCGCAAGGCGACCGAACAGGCTGACGGCAGGGCGGGACCGAACGAACGTCTCCACCACCTTCAGGTTCGGGACAGCTACGGTTTGGGCTACTGGTTGCATCTGGAGATGAACGGCAGCGCGACCTTGTTCGACCTGGACTATTACCTGCGCCGCATCTGGTTGGAGTGCTGCGGCCATATGAGCACATTCGACATCCGGCGAGTGCAGTACGTGGAATCGCCCGAGGAGTCATTCGGCTTCCACGATTGCGAGTCCCTGGATGCGGAAGCGAATGAAGTGTTCGAGCCGGGTTTGGCCTTCACCCACGAATACGACTTCGGCACGACCACCGAGCTTTCGCTCCGCGTAGTGGACCAGCGTAGCGGCAAGCCAACAACAGACCACGACGTTGCCCTGATGGCGCGCAATGACCCGCTGCGGGTGCCCTGCGAGATATGCGGAGATCCCGCGCGGGCGATCTGCCTCCAATGCTGCTACCAAAGCTACAAAGCCTGGGCGGGTCATGTCTGCGACGATCACGTGGCCGCGCACGCCGAACACGACGACTACGGCAAGATGCCCATATTCAACTCGCCCAGATCGGGCGTTTGCGGGTACGACGGACCGGCGGAGCCACCTTATTGAGAGAAACGCGCCGCAGGGCTGCCGCGCCGTCTACTCGGAAATCGACTCTGGCCCCTACCCCCCTCCACCGCTTCAGAGTAATCTTCCGAGCTGTGGACCTCACGGAAATCCTATCCCGGCCCGAGGGCAAGACTCTTGAGTTCAAGCGCGACCTGTCTTCGCCGGACCCCTTTCTGCGTTCGGTGGTGGCGTTCGCCAATACTGCCGGGGGCACTATCCTTATCGGCGTCGAGGACCAGGCACGACATGTGCGCGGCGTGACCGACCCATGGTCGCTCGAGGAACAAGCCGCCAACCTGATCAGCGATGCCATCTCGCCTCGATTGCTGCCTGATGTCGAACTGCTGAGCTACCGCGATACCTACGTCTTGGCGGTGCAGGTATTTCCGAGTCCAAATCGTCCGCATCACTTGGGGCCGGATGCGGCGACGGGGACCTATGTGCGGGTCGGGTCCACCAACCGTCGTGCGGATGCAGACCTCATTGCCGAAATGCGCCGTTTCGCTCGTCACGAGTCCTTCGACGAGCGCCCCATGCCGGACCTCGACTCGGAAGCGCTGGACTTCCGAGCTGCTTCAGAGTCTTTTGCAGAGTTCAGACAGCTCGCGCAGCCCGATCTCGATATCCTGGGCCTGCTCACCACCCACCAAGGGCGCAAGGTGCCCACGGCAGGCGGCATTCTTCTCTATGGGCGGGATCGTCTCGGCCATTTCCCCGACGCCTGGATGCAGGCCGGCCGGTTCGCGGGCACCGACAAGGCAAGAATCGTGGACCAGGTCGACCTCAAGATGCCGCTGCCGGAGACGATATCGGCGAGCGTCGCTTTCCTCGAGCGGCATTTGGCTTCAGGTGTCGAAATCGGTCCCGTTCGCAGCGCGCCCCAATGGGAACTACCGCCCGTCGCGGTCCGCGAAGCGTTGGTCAACGCGGTGGCCCACGCGGACTATTCCCAGCGCGGCGCGCCGATCCGCCTGGCGGTTTTCGACGACCGGTTGGAAGTGGAGAACCCGGGCCTCCTGCCTTTCGGACTCACCATCGAAGACCTGCCGCGCGGGGTTTCCAAACTGCGCAATCGGGTCATCGGTCGGGTGTTCCATGAACTTCGCCTCGTGGAGCAGTGGGGCAGCGGCGCGCAGCGAATGATCGCCGCGTGCCGAGACGCCGGGTTGGCGCCGCCTGTCTGGGAAGAGATCGGCCACCGACTGCGCGTGACGATTCGCACCGAGCGCCTCGGCGAAATAGCCGCCGATGCCACCGATCAGGCGATTCTCGACCAAATGGACGGTGGCCGGGGCCGCAGCACCAGCGAGCTCGCCCGGGCCATTGGGCTCTCGCCGCGCGCCACCCGAAGTCGGCTGGCGAAGCTGGTCGAGCGGGGCCTGGTAGTGGAAATCGGTAGCGGACCGCGCGACCCGAAGCGGACGTACCACAGGGCACGACAGTCACGCTGATGCGCGCTCGCGGGCCGACGAAGTCGCGCCGCGGGCCACCCGGAAGATACAGCCCAAAGACCGCCGCGCGTTCCGATCGAGCGGTCGCCTCACCGCGTCCCCGACGCGCGCGAAATCTCGCGCCAGTGGCGAACGTAGGCCGTTTGTTCCGCGGTTTCGGGCGAAAGCGGTGCGAAGCAGACAATCGCCGCGCCCCGCCACCACTCGGCGACGCGGCGGAGCGCTTCGTCGCCCGAAAGCCCGCGACGCACAAGCCAGCAACCGATGACGGTGCCCGTTCGACCGATTCCGCCCCAGCAGTGGACGTAAACGCTCTCGCCCTCCGACAGGGCATGGTCGATGGCGTCGAGGATCCCGGTCATGCGCTCCGGAGCGCGCGGAATGCTCGCGTCGCGGATAGGATGCCGCTCCCACGCCACCGTTGCGCCAAGCTCGGCGGCGTACTGCCGTGCGAGACCGACGTAGGAACCCAATTCATGCGGTTCCGTCAAGTCGATGAAATGGTTGATCCCCGCCTCCATCAACACCTTCAATCTTATGTCGGCATCGCCGTACGCCGCCGCGCCGGGATACTCTCCCGCCGCGAATCGGCCCTGCTTGATCCAGTAGCTGTTCGGTATCGGGCGGTCGCCGGTTTCAGGAGGCCACATGCTCGAATGCTCTCTCGGCCACAGCAACCCGGAACGCTCCGGCCATGCGGCGCGAGCGCTGGGATCCTTCCCGTACCCGGCCGTATGCCCGGGGCCGCGACAATTCTGTCAGCCTACAGCCTTTGAACCACTCCGGCGGCGGTTGAATGGAGGATTCGCGCATCGGTAGACCGCGCAGCGCGGCGGTAAGCTTGAGGGTGACGGGAAGGGCAACGCGCCCGCCCCTGATGGCCAGGAACGACCATAGGTGGATCGAACACCGAATGGGTCCTGGAGTCGGGCGGGGTTGCTCGCGAACGGTGGTAGCCCTGCCATCGGCCGGGGATCGGGCGCATAGGCGTCAGCCGTCTGAAGGACTTCAACGCGTTGACGCATTGCCTTTGTTCCCGAACGCTTCCCGCGTCGCATGGGCGATCTCCCTCGCGCTCTGCCGCAACAAGTCGATTTCTGATCGTGTCAACATCCGGCGAACGGGTGAGATCCCGAGCTTCCGATTGAGTATGGCAGTTGAAGGCGTGACCGAAGCCGGCACGCCACCACCTTTCGAAGTCCCGTCCATGCTTTCTTCTGAGTTCATGCAGTTGCTCCGCGTTGCTTCGGGAAAGTACGATTTCATGATCGGCATTCGAAATGGTAATGAAAAGTGCCTCGCGCTCCCCGGCTGAGGGCTCCTGGCCCGCCCCGCCCGTCGATCATGGTACGACCCGCCGACGCCAGGTCCCCCGGATCGGTCTCGTCGTGAAGCGAGCGATCTCAAGTTTTCACCGCGATGAACAAGGCGACTGGGTGGCCGATCTCGACTGCGGCCACGGCCAGCACGCGCGCCATCGCCCGCCATTCGTCAATCGACCATGGGTCATCTGCGACAAAGGCCGAGAGGCGATGCTCGGCGTCGAACTCGATTGCCCGCGCTGCGACCGGATGGAGTGGCCGGAAGATTTCGCGCCCTACCGCCGGACCCGCGAGTTCGACGAGACAACCCTGCCCTCGGGCTTGGCGAAGGACCATGCCACCAGCCGGGGCGTTTGGGCGCGAATCCATGTAGTGTCGGGGTCATTGAGGTATCACGTGGGAGCACCGGTTGGCCGTGCTTTTCTTGTCGAAGCGGCAGCGACCGCAGTCATCGTCCCGGAGGTTCCTCACCGAGTCGAGGCGCTCGGGCCGGTGCGGTTCTTTGTCGAGTTCTGGCGGGCGGAAGGCACGCGGTAGCAATCCTCGCGCGGCGCGGACTATCCGGCCGGCCTGGTGCCCGCAATGGGACGGTAGCTGAACACGCCCTGCCGCAGCTCTTCGGTGGACGGCGCACCTCTGAATCCAGATCCGTGCACGCCCAGGAAATACAAATCTACAACGTTCGTGTAGCCTAGCAATCCAACGCGACGGATAGCCCTCCTATTGGGAACAACCCGGTTGGCCACGGGCCGCCGGGTTTCTTGTGACATGAGAAAATTGTGGAGATAACAGTCCCGGAACTGTCTCTCGTGGTACTCGTCGGTGCCTCCGGAAGTGGCAAGTCGACGTTCGCGGATAAGCACTTCAAGGCAACGGAAATTCTGTCGTCGGACGCATGTCGTGCGCTTGTCTCTGACGACGAGAACGATCAGACGGTCACGAACCAGGCGTTTCAAGTCCTGCATTACATTGCGGGCAAGCGCCTGTCGCTCGGAAAGCTGGTGGTTGTAGACGCGACCAACGTTCAACAGGACGCCAGGCGTGGGCTGTTGCGCCTTGCCCGCGAATACCACGTGATTCCAATGGCCGTGGTTCTGGACCTTCCCGAGCCCTTGTGCCGCGAACGAAACGCCAATCGGACCAATCGCAACTTCGGATCCCATGTCGTGCGCAACCAGGTTCGGCAGCTTCGCCGGTCGCTACGCTCGCTGAGGCGCGAGGGATTCCGTCAGGTGCATGTGCTGAAGTCCCCCGAAGAGGTGGATGCGGTCACGTTCGTGCGCCAGCCCATGTGGACGGACAAGCGCACTGAAACGGGCCCGTTCGACATCATCGGCGACATCCACGGCTGTTTCGAGGAAACGCGATCACTGCTCATCAAGCTGGGCTATTCCGTTTCGGAATCCATGCGGGAAACCGGAATCGGTTACTCGGTAACCCCGCCCGATGGGCGAAAGGTGATCTTCGTCGGCGACCTGGTGGACCGAGGACCCGACAGCCCCCGAGTGCTTCGCCTGGTCATGGACATGGTCGAGGATGGAGTCGGGATCTGCGTGCCTGGCAATCACGAGATGAAGCTCCATAGAAAGCTGTCGGGCAGGAACGTCAAATTGACGCACGGGCTGGCTGAGACGATGGAGCAGATCGAAGGCGAGAGCGAAGCGTTCGTCGCTCGGGTCAAGTCCTTCATCCCGGCGCTGATCAGCCATTACGTCCTGGACCGGGGACGACTTGTTGTTGCCCATGCCGGTATGAAGGAAGCCTACCAGGGGCGTGGCTCGGGCACGGTTCGGGCGTTTGCGCTTTTCGGAGAAACCACCGGCGAAACCGACGAGTACGGACTTCCCGTGCGCTACGACTGGGCCTCGGAGTATCGCGGAGATGCCATGGTCGTCTACGGCCACACCCCGGTATTGGAGGCCGAGTGGTTGAACAACACGATATGCATCGATACCGGCTGTGTTTTCGGCGGCAAGCTCACGGCACTGCGATATCCGGAAAAGGAATTGGTCGACGTGCCGGCCGCACGGCAACACTACGAACCGGTCAAACCGCTCGCAGCAAGAGATTCATCGGGCCTCGCGGCACGGCACGAGCACGACGACATGCTCGACATCGAGGATGTCTTGGGGAAGCGGCGCATCGAGACCGAATGGGGTCGAACCGTGATCTTGACGGAAGACCGAACGCTTGCCGCCCTGGAGGTGATGAGCCGATTCGCGGTGCATCCAAAGTGGATCAACTATCTGCCACCGACGATGTCGCCATGTGAAACCACCGCCAAGGCGAGCCTGTTGGAACATCCCGAGGAGGCGCTTGACTACTACCGGAGTCGGGGCACGGACACGGTCGTCTGCGAAGAAAAACATATGGGCTCTCGCGCCGTGATCCAGATATGCCAAGATGCAGCGGCCGCTCGCGATCGATTCGGTATCGACACGGGTGAAATCGGTGTTTGCTATACACGGACAGGACGTCGTTTTTTCAACGTAAGATCCCTCGAAGCGGAATTCCTGGACCGGCTCAGCATGGCGATTTCCCGGGCCGGATTGTGGGAAGAGCTGCGGACGACATGGCTCACGCTGGACTGCGAACTGATGCCGTGGTCGATGAAGGCGATGGACCTCATTCGAACGCAGTACGCGGCGGTGGGCGCGGCAGCCAACGCATCTCTTTCGGCCAGCATTGACGTGCTCACCCGAGCGCAAGCGCGCGGTCTGCCGGTGGATGGGATGCTGGATGAACAACAGCGGCGGCTTGAGATGGTCGCCCGGTACGCGACCGCGTACCGGGGTTATTGCTGGGAGGTGGAGTCGATCGAGCAATTGAGGCTGGCGCCCTTCCACCTCTTGGCCAGCGAGGCAGGGACACACATCGACAAGCACCACCGCTGGCACATGGACACACTGGCGAGGCTCTCGTCCTCGGCGGACAAGGTGTTCGTCGCCACACCATACAAGACGGTCAATCTCAATGATCGCGGCGAGTGTGACGACGTCACAAGTTGGTGGGAAGAGCTTACGGCAGCCGGCGGCGAAGGAATGGTGATCAAGCCGTTGGACTTCGTTGCCAAGGGTCGGAAAGGATTCGTTCAGCCGGCACTCAAGTGTCGCGGACCGGAGTATCTCAGGATCATCTATGGGCCGGAGTACTCACGAGAAGAGCATGTCGAACGCTTGCGGTCGCGGGGTTTGGGGGCCAAGAGGCGATTGGCGCTGCGCGAGTTTTTCCTGGGTCTTGAAGGCCTTCAGCGCTTCATCCGAAAAGAACCGGTCCGAAAGGTGCACGAGTGCGCTTTGGGGGTTCTGGCGATGGAATCCGAGCCTGTCGATCCGAGGTTGTGACGATGCTGCTGACGATATCGACAACCCACAATCCGGCAACCGACCTGGGCTTTTTGCTGCATAAGCATCCGGACAAGCTGCAATCGTTCGACTTGTCTTTCGGCAAGGCGCATGTGTTCTACCCGGAAGCGACGGAGAAACGTTGTACGGCGGCGCTTCAGCTTGAAATCGATCCCATCGGGCTGGTCCGAAGCATCAGGAGCGGGGGCAAGCAACGTTTATTGGAGGACTACGTCAATGACCGCCCATATGTCGCGTCGTCATTCTTCAGCGTTGCCCTCAACAGGGTGTTTCGCTCCGCCTTCATCGGCAGCAGCCACGACCGACCGGAACTTGTCGAATCGGAAATGCCGCTGGAAGCCGTCGTCCACTGTCTACCGAGTCGCGGCGGCGAACCCGTGCTGCGGCGCTTGTTCGAACCCCTGGGCTATGAGATCAGCGTGCAATCACATCCGCTGGATCTGGAATTCGATGCTTGGGGGAATAGCCCCTACTTCACCGTGACGATCACCGGGTCGAAGCGGCTTCGCGATTTGCTGCGCCATCTGTACGTGCTAATCCCGGTGCTCGACACGAAAAAACACTACTGGGTCGGTGACGACGAAGTGGAGAAGCTCTTGCGCCATGGCGAAGACTGGCTTGCATCGCACCCGGAAAAGGAACTCATCGCATCGCGCTACCTGAAGCATAGGCGGAGTCTTGCGCGCGCCGCCCTTGAGCGACTGACCCACGGCGAGGAAACAGCGGCGGAAGAAGAGGGCCAACCCGATAGGGAGCAGGTCCTGGAGGCGCCGCTCCGACTCAATGATCGTCGAATCGATGCAATCGTTGATGTCCTGAAGTCGCTCGGGCCGGGCACGGTGATCGATCTGGGTTGCGGGGAGGGGAAGCTGATCAGGAAGCTTCTCGGTATACGTACGCTCAGGAAGATAGTCGGTGTGGATGTGTCCAGCGCCGCGCTCGAGTTCGCCGAACGGCGGCTGCGTTTGCGGGAAATGCCGGAGAACCAGCGGAGGCGGCTTGAACTGATGAATGGATCCGTAACTTACCGGGATGCCCGGTTGAACGGATTCGACGTAGCTGTCGTCGCCGAGGTCATTGAGCACATCGATCTGGACCGTCTCGGTGCTTTTGAACGGTCCGTGTTCGAGTTCGCAAAGCCCGGAGCAGTGATCATTACCACACCCAATGCTGAATATAACGCCACGTTCGAGAACATGAAGCCCGGCCAATTGCGGCATCCGGATCATCGCTTCGAGTGGACCCGCGTGGAGTTTTCAGCGTGGTGTGCCCAGATTTGCCAAAAGTACGGCTACGGCGTCGAACATCGCTCTGTCGGCGACTCGCACCCGGGGCTCGGGGCGCCGACACAAATGGCGATATTCAAGCAAGCCTGAAACGGGCGGCCCGTGGAAGACGCGGGCTGACCCGGCTATCTCGGCCGGATTACTACTCGCGACTCACCGATGCGTTCTGGGCGCGATCCCGGAGCAAGTGGTCCATGAGAACCATCGCCACCATCGCCTCGGCGATCGGGGTGGCCCGAAGACCGACACACGGGTCGTGGCGCCCGGTTGTCACCACCTCCACTTCGTTGCCCGACGTATCGATGCTCCTGCCGGGTATGGCGAGGCTCGATGTCGGCTTCAAGGCGATGCTGACCACGATATCCTGGCCTGACGAGATGCCGCCAAGCACGCCGCCCGCATCGTTCTTCAGAAAGCCGCTGCCGCGTATTTCGTCGCGGTGTTCGCTGCCGCGCTGGCGCACGACGTCGAAACCGGCGCCGAACTCGACGCCCTTGACCGCGTTGATGCCCATCATCGCCCCGGCGATATCGGCGTCGAGCTTGCTGAATACCGGTTCGCCGAGGCCGACCGGCGGATTCGATGCGACCACATTGATCCGCGCTCCGATGGAGTCGCCAGCGGAACGCAACTCGTCTATCAGAGCCGCGATATCGTCGACGATGTCCGGGTCCGGACAGAAGAACGGGTTGGCGTCTATGGCGTCCCAATCGAGCTTGCGCGGCACGATACCGCCAATGCCGGCCAGGTACCCGCGCACCGACACACCGTATTGCTCGGCAAGGTACTTGCGCGCGATCGCACCGGCAGCGACGCGCATGGCGGTCTCTCGCGCGGACGCGCGGCCGCCGCCCCTGTAGTCGCGCACGCCGTACTTCTTGAGATAGGTGTAGTCGGCGTGCGCCGGTCGCAGCTGGTCCTTGACGGCACTGTAGTCGCGCGAGCGCTGATCGACATTCTCGATGACGAGCCCGATCGGCGTGCCGGTGGTCACGCCTTCGAAGACGCCGGACAGTATCTTCACCTGGTCCGGCTCGCGTCGCTGCGTCGTGTATTTCGATTGCCCCGGGCGACGTCGGTCAAGATCGACCTGCAGGTCGGCCTCCGACAGCGCCAGACCAGGGGGACAGCCATCGACCACGGCGCCCATCGCGATGCCGTGGCTCTCGCCGAAAGTCGTCAGGGTAAACGCTTGTCCAAAGGTGTTGCCGGGCATGGGATTTGCGCTACGCGGAAGACCGCCGCAAGCATCGGGAGTCGCTCGCTGGTTGACAAGTTAGCGCGGCGGCGTCGAGCACGAACACGCCGAAACCGCCGTCGGACAGCCGCTCCGCCGTTTCAATTTCGGGCCACACGAAAGGCAGATCATGAAACGCAGCGCCGAGGGACGCTGCCGTATTCCCCGCTTCTCCGACGAGCAGGCCCTCCGCGCACAGCCAGGGACCGATTTCGGCCATCAGTCGACGCCAACAGTCGAGGCCGTCCGCGCCCGCTTCCAGACCGCGCCGGGGCTCATGGGCGTACTCCGGCGACAGCGCCAGGTACTCGAGCTGCGGGACGTAGGGTGGATTGGCCAGCACCAGGTCAAACTCCTGGCGATCAAGCCCGTCGAATAGATCAGACAGCCGCGCTTCGACACGACCAGCGAGGGCGAAACGTTCGATATTCGTCTGCGCATTCGCCACCGCGGCTTCGTCGACATCGGCGAGCGTGACGTGAGCGTCCGGAAACTGAAGCGCCGTCGAGATGCCAAGACAGCCGGTACCGCAACAGATGTCGAGCACGGTCTCCGGCATCCGGCGCAGCCAGGGTCGGAAGCCGCACTGAATGAGTTCCTGCATGGGCGACCGCGGGATCATCACGCCCGGTTGGACTGCGAACCAGCGACCTGCAAACCACGCTTGGCCGGTGAGATACGCCGACGGTATGCGCTCGGCAATGCGCCGTTGAAGCAGGTCGCGCAGCGCGCCGCGCGTATTCTCGTCGAGCGGATGATTCTCGAGAAACCCCATCACGAGCAGCTCCGCCTCGCTCCGAGGATTCACGCTACCGTGGCCGAACGCGAGGGGCTCGCGGGCCAGGCGGACCGCACACGCCTCGATCAGGGTATCGACAACTTCATTCACTGCGCAGGCGATACGGCAACACCAACTCCAACCGAGCTTTTGCCAGCGCTTCCCGCGGGCCGAGCGGCCCCAAGCCGTGCGCTTCGGCGGCGACGCCGCCGACACGCCGCAGGATTTCCGCAGCCGTCGCGGCGCAGCGCTCCGACGACCGCTTCAATTCATCCACCGATTCGGATCCATACAGATGGCAGACGACGTGAATGGTCTCGCGGCTGAACGGTCCCAGGCTGCCCGCGACGGTCTCGATCTTCGCCATACCTTCTTCTGTGAGCGCGCCCACCTTGTCCGGAACGACGCCATCGATGACCACGAAGCCAGTTCGCGCCAGGGTCTCCGCAAGGGTTCGATTGGTGTCGAAAACGACTTCTTCGTCCGGCACCACGACCTCTACATGCGCATACAGGCGCCGGTTGCCGCGCTGCACGGCGTACACCGCAACAAGCTTCGCCACGCCGTTAATCGTTATCGAGGCGCCCAGGAAGCGCTGGCCGCGATCCGGCGCGACCAGGATGGGAATGCCGAATACGTCGTGCGCCCAGATCGTGCTGCGGCCGCAGTCCTGCCCCTCGCAGGAGAACACGATACCGGATCCCCCCGCGCCCAGGATTTCCCGATAGTGCGCCGCGATATCGTCGAGTTGCTCGCCCTCCGGAATTCGATAGGTCACGCGCTGAACTGGACCCGCGACCCGCACACCTTCGATGCGAAGGTCCTGACGAATCTTGTCGACCGGCGCCGTGACAAACCGATACGGCAGCGATTCGGCGACTTCTTCATATTCCACGATCCAGGAGCGCGGGTAGCGGTCGATCCCATCGAGGTCGCGCGCGCTGGGAATGTCTTGCGCGGCGTGCATCGACACCGCGGCGAGGGCGATTGCGAAACCGTGCCATTTCAACGTTCGTAGCTCCAGGTCTTCGGCGCAGCGAATTCAACGTCAGCCACCGCCTCGCCCGTCATGAGCCCCGCGATCACAGCAGCGATGTCTGCGCGATTGAACAACACGTCGTACAACCCTTCCATCAGGGGCATGTGTACATTCAATTCCATGCTCTTGTCGCGGACACCCTTGAGCGTGTTGACACCTTCCGCCAACTTGCCGAGTTGGTCCATGGCTTCATCCAGCGTGTTGCCCTTGGCGACGCGATAGCCGAGCTGAAAATTTCGGCTGAGCGGCGACGTGCACGTAACGACCAGGTCGCCGACACCCGCCAACCCGAGAAAAGTGAACGGATTGGCGCCGAGGGATACCGCAAAGCGGCTCATTTCGGCCAAGCTGCGCGTAATGAGCATGCCCACGGTGTTCTGCCCCACCTCGAGCGCCGCAGCCATTCCGCAAATGATGGCGTAGATGTTCTTCAGCGCACCGCCCAACTCGACGCCGTAGACGTCCGCGCTCGAATAGACGCGGAATTCGGCGCTGCGAAGCACCGTCTGCACCGCTCGGCGCAACGCGTCGCTGCGGCTCGCCACAACGGTCCCCGCATATTGTTTGCTCGCCATCTCTTCCGCCAGGTTAGGCCCGCTGATGACGCCCGTTGCGCACTGCGGCAACAGTTCGTCGAGGATCTGGCTCATGAGGTGGAACCCCTGGGCTTCGACGCCCTTGGTACCACTGACAACGAATACCCCAGGCGGGACATGCGGAGCGACTTCCCGGGTCACCTCCCTGAACGATGCCGTGGGAACGGTCAGGAACACGATGTCGCTCGCACCGACCGCGACCGCCATGTCGCAGGTCGGGATCACATTGCGTTCCAAGGGAAAGCCCTTCAGATAGCGCCTGTTCTCGCCGTACGCGCGCATCTCGGCCAATTGTTCGGGGTCGCGCGTCCATAGGTAAGCGCAATGTCCGTTCTTCGCGATGATGTTCGCAACGGCCGTACCGAAATTCCCCGCGCCGACGATGGCCGCTCGCATAACGATGTTCTCATCCGACAGGCTGGCTATGTTAGCAAACGCCCGCACCATCGGTTTCAGCCGATCGAACCATGACCGGGAGACACCATGGACTTTTACCACTTTGGAAGATAATTATTTAAACTATTGTTTATACTGACTATTATAAAAACTCCTCTGCGATCATGACCGACTGGACAGCAGCAGGCGGTCGCGCGCGCCGCACATTTTGGCCCAATCCTTCACGCCAGCAGTTCGAGCAGCAGCGAATTGACTCGGCGAACATAGTCGCCGGGGTCGGCAAGCGCTTGGCCCTCGGCGAGACTGGCCTGGTCGAACAGGAGTTTCACCAGGTCGCCGAAGCGCTCCTCGTCAGCCTCTCCGTCCAGTTTTGACACCAGGGGATGATCGGGATTGAATTCGAAGTGCGGCTTGGAATCAGGTGCCGATTGCCCGCTAGCTTCCATCAGCCGCCGCATCTGGGCGCCCATGTCGTGTTCGCCGAGCACCAGGCACGCCGGCGAGTCGGTCAGCCGCGTCGAGCGGCGCACGCTTTCGACCCGACCCTCCAGTACGTCCTTGATACGCTTGGCCAAGGCATCGTCGTCCGCTTCGTCCTCGGGCTTCGCCTCGCCGTCCAGGTCGAGTTCTCCCCGCGTGACATCCTGCAACGGCTTGCCATCGAATTCGTTGACGAACGTCATGAACCACTCGTCGATCCGGTCGGTCAGCAGCAATACCTCGATGCCCCGCTGTTTGAATATTTCGAGGTGCGGGCTTTGTCTCGCGGCCGAAAGGCTGTCGGCGATGAGGTAGTAAATCTTTCTCTGACTTTCCTGCATGCGGCCGAGATAGTCAGTCAGCGAAGTGCGCTGGTCCTCGCCATCCTTTTCGGTGGACGAAAAGCGCGTCAGCTTCATGATCGTTTCACGATTGGCGAAGTCCTCGGCAATCCCCTCCTTCAAGACCTGGCCGAACTCGCCCCAGAACTGGTCGTAGTCGTCGCCATCGAGTTTCGACAACGAATCGAGAATGCGTTTGGCAAGCGCGTTCCTGATCGTGGCAACGGCCGGGTCCTGCTGCAGGATCTCGCGGGAAACGTTAAGCGGCAGATCGTTGGAGTCGACGATGCCGCGAACGAAGCGCAGGTACAGCGGCAGGAACTGTTCGGCGTCATCCATGATGAACACGCGCTGCACATAGAGCTTCAGGCCGCGCGGGGACTCGCGGTTCCACAAGTCGAACGGCGCGCGGCGGGGAGCGAAGACGAGGCTCGTATATTCGAGCTTCCCCTCCACCCTGTTGTGGCTCCAGGCCAAGGGGTCTTCGAAGTCGTGGGAGACGTGCTTGTAGAACTCCCTGTATTCGTCGTCCTTGATCTCGCTGCGCGAGCGAGTCCACAGCGCGGTGGCGGAATTGATCACCTCCTCCGCGGGCGCGCTGTCGGCGTCTTCGTCCTCCCCGTCCTTGTCGCCCGCGGTTTCTGCGGGCATGACCACCGGCACGCCTATGTGGTCCGAGTACTTGCGCACGATGGTCTTGAGCCGGAATGCTTCCGCGAATTCCTGGGCATCGGGCTTGAGATGCAATAAAACGCGTGTGCCGCGATCTGCCTCGGCGTCCTCGACAGTGAACTCGTCCTCGCCTTTCGACTTCCAGCGCGTTCCCTGGGCGGTTCCCGCCTTGCGTGTAAGCACTTCGACTTCGTCCGCGGCCATGAACACGCTGTAGAAACCCACGCCGAACTGGCCAATAAGCTGTGCGTCCTGGCGCTGATCTCCCGAAAGCCGCTCGAAAAACTCGGCCGTCCCGGATTTCGCAATGGTGCCTAGCTGCTCGATCACATCTTCTCGGGTCATGCCAATACCGTTATCGGCAATCGACAGCGTCTTGGCATCCGCGTCGAATTCAATGCCGATCTTGAACTGGGGATCGTCGGCAATCAGCGCGTCGTTGACAAGGGACTCGAAACGTAGTTTGTCGATGGCGTCCGAGGCGTTGGAAATGAGTTCGCGCAGGAATATCTCCCTGTTGGAGTACAGGGAGTGAATCATCAGGTGGAGCAACTGCTTGGCTTCGGTCTGAAATCCGCGTGTCTCGATCGTCATAGGTCTGCCGTTTGATGGAAGTCGGCGCTGGTTTGCCTAACGCCGGGAAGGTCGTATAAGGCCCTAACGCCTCGGCTTTGCCTGCGCGCCGACTCGAAGGCGAAGCTCAAGGCACCGGCTTATGGTGAGCTTATATGGGTTCGTCGCGTTCTTTTTCAATCGGGGGACTATGCATCCCGACCCGCTATGCATCGCGCCCCGCCCACCTATACATCCCGACCCGCCCACCTATACATCCCGACCCGCCCACCTATACATCCCGACCCGCCCACCCGGTGATTTCCGCGAGCGCCGCGCCGATGTCGGCGAGACTCCGGACCGTCCGCACGCCCGCCGCGTCAAGCGAGGCCAGCTTCTCTTCAGCCGTGCCCTTGCCGCCCGCGATAATGGCACCGGCGTGACCCATCCGCTTGCCCGGCGGCGCGGTAACCCCCGCAATATACGCCACCACGGGCTTTGTCACGTTCGCGCCGATGTACTCGGCCGCTTCCTCCTCCGCCGTGCCTCCGATCTCACCCACCATGACGATGGCTTCCGTGCCATCGTCGGACTGCAATAGTTCCAGGATGTCGACGAAGCTGCTGGCCGGGATCGGATCGCCGCCAATGCCGACACAGGTGGATTGGCCGAAACCCATCTCGGTGGTCTGTTTGACCGCCTCGTAAGTGAGCGTGCCGGAGCGCGAGACGACGCCGACGCGCCCGGGCAAGTGGATGTCCGCCGGCATGATGCCGATCTTGCAGGCGCCGGGAGTGATGACGCCGGGACAATTCGGACCGATGAGGCGAGCATCCGTCAGGTCGAGCCGCGCCTTCACCGCCAGCATGTCGAGCGTTGGAATGCCTTCCGTTATGCAAACGATCAGATCGATCCCGGCGTCGAGCGCCTCCAGGATCGAGTCCTTGCAGAAAGCCGCGGGAACATAGATCACCGATGCGGTGGCGCCGGTCGCCGCGACCGCTTCCCGCACCGTGTCGAATACCGGCAGACCGAGGTGCTCGGTGCCGCCCTTGCCCGGCGTCACGCCGCCCACGACGCGAGTGCCGTAGTCGATCGCCTGCCGGCTGTGCAAAGTCCCCTGGGAACCCGTGAAACCCTGGCAAAGCACTCGCGTCTCGGCATCGACGAGTATGCTCACGCCCGTTCTCCCGCCTCTCCCGCCGCCTTCACGGCTTGTTCGGCTGCGTGCGCCAGGGATTCGGCGGCGATAAGGTCCAGGCCGCTGCCGGCGAGCCGCTGGGCTCCAACCCGCGCGTTGTTGCCCTCGAAGCGAACCACGACAGGCACGCGCACACCCACTTCGGTTACCGCGCCGATGATGCCGTCGGCGATGACCGCGCAGGAAACGATACCGCCGAAGATGTTGATGAGTACGGCTTTTACATTGCGGTCCGAAAGAATGATGCGAAACGCCTCACTCACGGCCTCTTTCGTCGCGCCGCCGCCGACATCGAGGAAGTTCGCCGGATTACCGCCGTAGAGTTTCACGAGGTCCATCGTGCCCATGGCAAGGCCCGCGCCGTTGACCATGCAGCCGATATTGCCTTCGAGGGCAACGTAGTTGAGACCGAAGGCATCGGCTTGCGCTTCCCGCGGATCCTCCTGGGAAGCGTCGCGAAGCGCGCGCAACGCCGGCTGGCGGTACAACGCGTTGTTGTCGATGTTCATTTTGGCGTCGAGACAGTGGATCTTGCCTTCGCCGGTGACCACCAGCGGGTTGATCTCGACCAGGGAACAGTCCAACGCGTGGAACATCCGCGTCAAATTGAGAAACAGATCGGCGAATTCCAGAACCTGCGCCCCTTCGAGTCCGAGCGAAAAAGCCATCTCTCGTCCCTGGTATGGCTGGGCGCCAACATAGGGATCGATCGCTGCCCGAAGGATCTTCTCCGGTGTCTCGGCGGCGACTTGCTCGATCTCCACGCCGCCCTCGCTCGACGCCATGACCACCACGCGTCGCGAAGCGCGGTCGACCACCGCTCCGAGGTATAGCTCGCGCGCAACGTCGGCACATGCTTCGACGTATATCTTGTTCACCGGCTGCCCTTTCGCGTCCGTCTGGACCGTGACCATGCGCTTGCCGAGCCAGCGCTCGGCGAAGTCGCGCACGCCATCGAGAGACTCCGCGACCTTCACTCCGCCCGCCTTGCCCCTTCCGCCGGCGTGCACTTGCACCTTGCAGACCCAACGCGAACCGCCCATCTCCACCGCCGCTACGACAGCTTCGGCGGCGGTGTCCGCGGCGATGCCGGGCGACACGGGCATTCCGTAATCGGCGAACAGCCGCTTTGCCTGATACTCGTGCAAATTCACGCTCGCCTCACAATCCGAGAACTTTCGCGAAATTCCAAAGGAGAGGCCGGGGGACAGCCAATGCGATGCCTACTATAGCCAGCGCAACGCCGAAGGGACAGGGGGATGACGCGCCCGCCCAAGCCCCCGCGTGTTGCCGAAATGCGGCGCATCTGTCAATCTCGCCGTTGTTCAAGACCCTTTTGGGAGGTAAGCGCTTGGAAGCCGACATCGATGCATTGCGCGCAACTTTTCTCAACCGTGAATTTGACAAGGCGACATTCGAGATAGATGGCCAAAGCTTCGCCGAATATGCCCGCACCTGCGGCGAGCAGAACGCGCGCTTTACGGATCCGGCCGACCCGAGTTTCCAGGCGCCACCGACATTCGTATCAACCCTGGCAGGCGGACTTTCCCTGCCGCCGGATTTCCCCGATCTGAACGGTGTCACCATGGACGCCGGCAAAGGCGTCGAATGGATGGCCCCGATACGCGACGGCGCGACGTTGACCGGCAAGTCTCACCTGCACGACATCTATGCCAAGACCGGGCGTTCGGGACGCATGGTGTTCCTCGTGCGGCGCATGGAGCTTTATGACCAAGACGGCACGCATGTCGCCAACGCCGACACGCGCACGGTGATCAGGGAAAGATCCTCGTGAGCGGAGTCGTTTCCTCTATCGACGATGTCGAGTTCGGCGTCGAGTTGCCCACGTTCTCACCCGATACGAGCATCGAGAACATCAAGCGTTTCGGCCGCCATCTCGGCTGGGGCGGGCCGCGTTTTACCGATCATGAGGCCGCCCGCAAGGAGGGCTTTCCCGGTGCCCTGGTTCCCGGCGTCATGAGTCAGGGATTCCTCGGGGCAATGATTCACCGGTGGGCGCCGCCCGCCGAAATTATCGCTATCGACACCGTGTTCCGCGCTCCGGTGCTTGCGGACGCGCCGCATACCATCGCTGGCGTGGTGACGGACATCGACACGGACGCCGGGACCGTCGAGATTGACATCACTATCGCCAACGCGGCGCAGGAAACGCGCGTTTTCGGAACTGCGACAGTCCGCTTGCCAATCCAATAGGCCGGTGGCGTCGTGACCGCACGTCGATGGAAACGCGACCGCAAAGCGTGAGGATGCCGAGGAGATCGGGCGGCAGTATCTGCCGCGCGTTTCGCTCCGGCGCAGGGCTTTGCGTTGCGACGCTCACCCTCGCGGCCTGCGCGCCGAACGCGACACCGTCTCCCGGCGATATCGGCCTGAATGATCGCGGCGTCGCCCTCATGGGCCAATACGAGTACGCGACGGCGGAGGAGACGTTCGCCGAAGTCGTCGACCGCGCTCCCTTTTGGCTGGACGCGCGCGTCAACTGGGCAATAGCCATCCTGAACCGGCAGCGCGAAGGCGATGAACGGCGCGCCCTCACGATCCTCGGCCGCGTCCTGGAACAGGATTCGGACCACTCTCGCGCCATATACGCGAGCGCAATCCTGCACCTCTATCTCGGCGAGACGGAGCCGGCCGAGACATTGTTGCGGCGGGCCGTCGACGCCGATCCGGACGACGCGTTTTCCGCCTATTTCCTCGGCCAGACCCTGCTGCAATCCGCGAGCCACGCCGACGCCGCGTCGTGGTTCCTGCGCGCCGTGGAACTCGACCCCTATTTGCGCAGCGCCTATTGGGCCGGCGCGCAGGCGCTTAGACGGGCGGGTCGTATCGAGGAATCCCAGACGCTGCTCGCCGACTATCAGCGTTTCGATGACAACCCGGCTGCGCACTCCGCGGCATTCAGCTATGGCCGCATGGGTCCCAAAGCCCTGGCCCTGGCTGCCGCAGACGCCGCCCAGCCCGCGCCGCAGCTCCCCGCCGGAGCCCTATTCGCCGCGCCCGAACGGGTCGGCGCCGGAGCGTGGTCATCCGTCACGGCCGCAGACATCGACGGGGACGGGGCACTGGACCTCGCGGCCTCCGGGCCCGGTGGCAACAGCTTCTTTTTCGGCACGAAGGACGGTGGCTTCATGCCTGTTACCGACCATCCCCTCGCGGCCGCGGGCCCCGGCGCAAGTCTGTGGGGCGACATGGACGATGACGGCGATGTCGACATGCTGCTTTGCGGGCCCGGCGGCGCCCGGCTGTGGTGGCAACTCGACGACGGAGCCTGGAAACGCTCGGATACCGGTCACGACTCGCCGTGCCACGCCGGCGCGTTGTTCGATGCCGACCACGACGGCGACCTGGATATCTTCGTCACGGGTCCCGCTGGCAGCGAACTGTTGAACAACAACCGCGATGGTTCTTTCCGCCCCCTCGCCGACGAGATGGGAATACGCGGCGGCGCGGGACGTCAGGTGCTCGCGGCGGACCTCGACAACGATCGCGACATGGACATCCTGGTCCTGAACGCAACACCGCCCCACGATGTCTGGCAGAACGACCGCATGTGGCGCTACCAGCCGTTCCCCGACCTGGACGATTTGCGCCGCGCGCCGCTTCTAGCAGTCACAGCCGCGGACGCGGACGCGGACGGGACGCCCGAAATCTATGGCGCCTCGCCGGATGGGGAGTTGCTCGCCTGGCGCCGCAGCGGCGTTTCCTGGTCGCGGATATCGCTCGTTCCCGCCGTAGCGCCCGCCTCGGCCATCGAACTCGCTGTGGTCGACTTCGATGGCGACGGCCTGCTGGATTTGCTGCGCGTTGAACCATCGCGCATATCCATTGTCGATCCGCGCGCCGGCACCGTCGCCTGGCGAAAGAGCGCCGAAGGCGCCGCAACCGCCCTTCCCCTGCCGATCAACCCCGCGACCGGACCGGCGCTGATTGTCGCCGGCGACGAAGGCATCGATCTATGGCCCCCCGGACCGGGCCGCTTCCCCTTTCTTGCGCTTGCGCTCAGCGGACGCAGCGAAGCGGATCAGATGCGCTCCAACGCTTCCGGCGTCGGCACCCGCTTGCAGGTGCGGACCGCCGGACGCTGGACCGTGCTCCACGCCCTCGACTCGCACTCCGGACCGGGTCAGAGTCTCGTCCCCATGAGCGTGGGCCTGGGCGGCAGTCCCCGCGCCGACTTCGTGGCATTGCAATGGTCCGATGGCGTTTCGCAAACGGAAATCGACCTGGGCGCCAAGCGCCTGCACGAAATCGCCGAAACGCAGCGCCAACTCGCGAGCTGTCCCGTGCTGTTCGCCTGGAATGGCGAAACCTACGGCTTCGTCGCCGATGTGCTCGGCGTCGGCGGACTGGGCTTTTTCGACGCGCCCGACCGCTACGCACCGCCTCGACCGTTCGAGAGTTTCCTGCTGGATGCCGCCGCGCTGTCCGCGCGGGAGGGGCGCTATCGCCTGAAGCTCGCCGAGCCCATGGAAGAGAACGCGTACCTCGATGCCGCCCGCCTGCGCGTATTCGATCTGCCCCCGGATTGGTCCATGGTGCTAGACGAGCGCATGGGCACGGCCGATCCGCCGGTTACCGGCAGACCCATTGCCTACCGCCGAAGCCACGCGCCGACGCGCGCGACGAACTCGGGTGGCGAAGACGTGCTGTCCCTCATCGCCGAACGCGACCTGCAAGCGCCTTCGCCCGGTGCGGCGGACACTCGATTCATCGGCCTGTTGAAACAGGATCAGGTGCTCACACTCGAATTCCGTGTGCCCATCCAGGCCCGCGGCGCCGTGCTGGTGGCGGATGGCTGGATCGAATATCCCTATTCCCAGACCGTGTTCGCCGCCTGGCAAGCGGGCCTGCGCTACCGCCCGGCGAGCCTCGAGGCGCGCGGCGGAGACGGCAAATGGCGCATGATCGCGGCGGAATTCGGGTATCCGGCGGGCATGCCCAGAACCATGGCGCTGCCGATGCCGGATCTTCCCGCGGGGACGGACGCGCTGCGGCTGTCTTCGAACATGGAAATCTACTGGGACCGACTGCGGGTCGTCACGGAAGAGCCATTGCCCATCGCCATGCCCCCCGCGCAGCGACCCCTTGCCGCCCGCGTCGGGCGAACCGGCTACGCCAGGCGCTCCACCGGCCCCCAGCGCCTGCCCCACTACGAATATGAGTCGCGCGCGCCGTACTGGGACGCCAAATACCAGCGCGGCTTCTATACGTCATTCGGAGACGCGATCCAGCTCATCTCCGACATCGAAAGCGCCGTTGCGATCATCGGCAGCGGTGAAGAGATCCACATCGAATTCTCCGCGGGACTGCCGCCGGCCGCCGGCGATCGCCGATTCTTCGCCATCGAGTTCTACGGTTGGGCGAAGGACATGGACCTCTACACCGAACATGGCGACACCGTGGCGCCCCTACCTGTTCTGGACGGCACCGACGCCGAAGCGCTTGAACGGCGCGCGCGCCTGCACGCCCGCTACAACGTGCGCTTTCAGGCCGGGCTTTAGTGCGGCAATCTCACGCTCCTCAGCCCTCTGCCAGTTCCAGACCCAACGTCAGCCGCATGCCGGTCGCTTCGGCGAAGCGGCGCAGCGCGGCAAAGGACGGGGAGGCCCGGCCACCCTCCGGCCGCGCGACTGCGGACCGGGGCGTACCAGCCGCCGGGCAAGCTCCGGGTGCGTCAGCTTCGCCGCAGTGCGGGCGGGGACCAGCGCTTCGACCAACGCGTACTCCTCGTCGTCCCGCGCGTACTCCTCGCGGAACTCCGGATCCTCCATCAAGCGCTTCTTAAACTCTTTCAGTTTCGTCATTGCGTCATCTGCCTCATCCTTTCCCTCGCGGTCGCTAGCGCGCGGCGCGGCGTCTTGCGCGACTTCTTTGCGAAGACGTGCAGCACCACCGGCCGGCCACCGTCAGCTAAATTCCCGGGCAATGCCCCCTCGGCCCTGACCCGCAGCTCCCACAGCTTGTCCTGACCTGTGGTGCGCGGAGCGCCTCCAGACCCCAAACATCGTCCATCGCGGCATGTGCGGGTGACGATTATTCGCGGTCCGGCCCGTGAGCACAGCGGCCAGCGTCATGCGCATTCGGTATAGCAGGTTTGGCAGTTTCGGTAGGGGACCAGCCCGACCCAGGAAGGTGATCGGGCAACAAGGCGCTTCACGCCGCTTCTTGTTCCGTCGTGACTGACGTACCGACGGTGCGGCGATCTGTGTCGGCCAGCGCGATAACCAGAAAAAAGTTCAACCCGTACTTGAACTGATAGTAAAGCTTTCTTCTGCGGTCAGTGATTGCCGCCGGGCAGTCCAGTAAAACCAACGCTCAATTTTCACCAAGGGAGACCGTGCCAGGTTTGCGGCCGGGCGTCTTTCTCTCGAATGGAGCAACCTCGATCTTTCCCGCCCGCATACGGGTCTGAGCTATGTCGTAGCTGTTCTGCATTCTCATGAGGGTGTCCATCGACACGCCAAACGCCTTCTCGATTCGCAGCGACATCTCCGGCGACAGGCGGGCACGCTCGTTCAGAACAGCCGACAGCGCGGCCCGCGTCACTCCCAGCGCCCGCGCCGCCGCGGTAACCGAAAGATCGAGAGCTTCGATGATCTCATGTCTTACGAACCCCCCGGGATGGACGGGCTTCTTCATACGGATGCCGGGCGTTGAGCTCATATCTTCCTCTCAGTGGTAATCCTCATAGTCGAGATCGACGATCTCCATATCTTCGCGATCAATCCGGAATGTGAGCCGCCAATTCGCGGTGACTGACAGACTCCATGTGCCCTTGCGATCACCGGTCAGCCTGTGTGCCCTCCAACTCGGCACCGCCCGCAGTTCTTCCTCCCGCTCCATGTCCTGAAGGAAGGAGACGATGCGCCGCAGTTTCGGTGCGAACGCAGGCTGCACACCCGTGGCATCATCTTCCTGGATGAGTCGGCGCACCCCTCTATGGACCACGTTTCTGATCTTCATACTCGATGCTATCTCCCATGGGTGTATAGCGTCAAGCTACGCTTGCCACAAAGTCGCCAGGCCGAAACCGTCGGGCCACGTCCAGCACCTTAGCCTTTGTCGGAATGTCCTCGCCGATCCTGGCCCCTGGCCGCCACCTCCTTGACCCAGTCGCGTGAGCGGACCCTCCAGGTCGATGTCCTCCCACAGCAGAGTCAGTACGTCCTTGCCCCCGCAACCCGCCAGCATCAGCCGCCGAATCGCCGCCCTCCGCATGCACCTGTGTTCCGTCAAGTCTAAAAATGCGAGTGTAGCTGCGAGGGATTTTTGGTTCCTGGCGAGGCGCGACGACGCGGTGTGGCAGGCACCACACAAGAAGGAGCAACGGAGCCTTCAGCCGGGGAGCGCGAGGGGGCACCCCTCGCATGAAAACCATCAGGGGCCGAAAAGACCCGCAGATACCCGTAGATTTAGGCTTGACGGAGCACTAGACCCTGTCATCGGATACCGCCTCGCCCAGCACGCGGCCCAAGCGTACGAACTGGCCGTCCGTCAGGAACCGCCTTCGATCTGCCCCCGGATTGGTCCATGGTGCTAGACGAGCGCATGGGCACGGCCGATCCGCCGGTTACCGGCAGACCCATCGCCTACCGCCGAAGCCACGCGCCGACGCGCGCGACGAACTCGGGTGGCGAAGACGTGCTGTCCCTCATCGCCGAACGCGACCCGCAAGCGCCTTCGCCCGGTGCGGCGGACACTCGATTCATCGGCCTGTTGAAACAGGATCAGGTGCTCACACTCGAATTCCGTGTGCCCATCCAGGCCCGCGGCGCCGTGCTGGTGGCGGATGGCTGGATCGAATATCCCTATTCCCAGACCGTGTTCGCCGCCTGGCAAGCGGGCCTGCGCTACCGCCCGGCGAGCCTCGAGGCGCGCGGCGGAGACGGCAAATGGCGCATGATCGCGGCGGAATTCGGGTATCCGGCGGGCATGCCCAGAACCATGGCGCTGCCGATGCCGGATCTCCCCGCGGGAACGGACGCCCTGCGGTTGTCCTCGAACATGGAAATCTACTGGGACCGACTTCGGGTCGTGATGGAAGAGCCGTTGCCCATCGCCAAGCCCCCGGCGCAGCGACCTCTCGCCGTCCGCGTCCGGCGAACCGGCTTCGCCAAGCGCACCACCGGCCCCCAGCGACTGCCCCACTACGAATATGAGGCGCGCGCGCCCTATTGGGACGCGAAGTACCAGCGCGGCTTCTATACGTCATTTGGAGAAGCGGTCGAACTCATCTCCGATATCGACAGCGCCGTTGCGATCATCGGCAGCGGCGAAGAGATCCATCTCGAATTTCGCGCGGGGCTGCCGCCGGCCGCCGGCGATCGCCGCTTCTTCGCCATCGAGTTCTACGGTTGGGCCAAGGACATGGACCTCTACACCGAACATGGCGATACCGTGGCGCCCCTACCCGTGCTGGACGACATCGAAGCCGAAGCGCGGGAACGGCGCGCGCGCCTGCACGCCCGCTACAACGTGCGCTTTCAGGCCGGGCTTTAGTGCGGGCCTGAACCGACACCTGTAACAGGTTGGTCGCTCTTCGACAATTGACAGGCACCAATGTGACACTATATATGGAGTCATAGTGAGGCAGACCAAGCAGAGCGTCGGTGCTGCGATCGACGCTCTGTCGACCGGCGGAAGCATTCGATGCAACGACATGGTCCGAATATTGAGCGGACGTGGCTTTGCCGTCCGCGACGGCGGCAAGCAGGGCCACAAGGTCATCACCTATCCAAAGCTCGAAGGCTTCACGTCGGCGGCTTTCGCCTGTGGTCATGGACGGAACCCGCAAGTCAAACCGGTCTATACGGCACGGATTCGGCAGTTGCTGGAATCTCATGCCGACGGTCTGCGAAAACTGAAGGAGGATCAGTGATGGCGAATGTTGTGAATCCCAATGCATACAACATAACGGTGCGCGAGACAGTATTCGAAGGCGAGAGACTGTTCGAGGCGCGCGTGAAGGAACTGCCTGATGTGTGCGAATACGCCGAGTCCGCATCGGAAGCCTACGACTTGGCCATCGACACCATCGAGACGGCTGCGGCTACGTTTGCCGAACACGGCAAATCGTTCCCGCCACCGGCCACACCGCAGGATGACTTCAGCGGTCGCGTCACGTTGCGCCTTCCGAAGAGCCTGCACCGGACGCTAGCCCGTGACGCCGAAAACGACGGCGTCAGCCTCAATCAGCATCTGGTGACGATACTGACGCACAATATGGGGTTCCGGATGGCGCTGAGACCCGGTTGGGAGCCAGTATCTCGCTCGATAGTGCCTTATCAGACCAGCGGGATCGCGATGACGAAAACCATCAAGGGCAGCGAGTGATCCAATCGGCCCCAACACGACGCGCTGAACAGTTGCTCGCGCCACATCTCAGCTTGAAGCCACAGGTTTTCTCCGGCAATCGTGCGCGCCATCCTGCCGCTTGGAAGGCATCGTGCTCACCCCCTTCGCGGGGGCCGGCTCAACTCTCGCCGCAGCAGAGTTTGTTGGATACGCCAGTACCGGGCTGGAAATCGACGTCCAGTATTTTGATCTTGCCCGCAATGCAATCCCAAAGCTCAGGAACTACGCCGCCGCGCCGCGATTTGCGCGGTGAGACGGAATTCGTGAGATTGCTCTTGCGATATATCCATCCATCCCGCAGCTCCCGACTGTCGTCTTGGTGCAATCAACCATTGCCGAAGCCTGACGTGTCCGTCGATTCCCTCGCGGCTTAAGGAGTCTCGGAGCGCGGGTCGCATCGCATGAACCACCCAAGCATGCCGGAAGCCGTCGGGCCGCGGTTGCGCAAGCTACTCGTTGCCGTGCTCGTGCTGTTCGCACTCCTGATCGTCAACTCGATCTACCTGGGCGCGGTTTCCCTGCTGCAATGGTTCGAGGGCGCGAGCCTGGAAGGGCCGCTGTACCAATCGATGTTTCTCGGCCATCTCGCGCTGGGATTCGCCATCGCATTGCCCGCGATCATCTATGCCGCGCTGCACCTGCGACGCGCCATTCACCGTCCGAACAGGTTGGCGATACGACTCGGTCTGGCACTCTTCGCCGTCGTCCTGCTGCTGATCGGCTCCGGCTTCGCGCTGACGCGCGGTATTCCAGTGATCGAGCTGCGCGGCGCTTCCGCCCGCTCCATCGCCTACTGGCTGCATGTCGCGGCACCCTTCGCCGCGTGCTGGCTATTCGTCCTGCACCGGTTGGCGGGGCCGCCCATCCGCTGGCTCGCGGGCAGCGCCATCGCACTCGCGGGCATCGTTGTCGGCCTGGCGGGCGCGTGGCTCGCCGAACCCGCCGCTACCGAGCGCGCGCACGCCCAGGCCGACTTTCTTCCGTCCCTGGCAAGAACGGTGACCGGCCGCCTTGTCCCCGCGGAAGAACTCATGCGGGACGACTACTGCGCCCGTTGTCACGCCGACATCCACGCGCAGTGGCGCCACAGCGCGCATCGTCTCGCATCCTTCAACAATCCGGCCTACCTGTTTTCGGTGCGCAATACCCGCCGCATGGTGCTCGCGCGCGACGGCGACGTCTCGGCGGCGCGATTTTGCGCCGGCTGTCACGATCCCGTGCCGCTTTTCACCGGCGCGTTCGACGATCCGGCATTCGACGACGAGGAACATCCCACAGCGCACGCCGGCATTACCTGCGTCGCCTGCCACGCCATCGAGAGCCTGGGTAGCCCGCGCGGCAACGCGGACTACGTCATCGGCGTGCCGAAGCACTATCCGTTCGCCTTCTCCGACAACGCCATGCTGGCATGGATCAACGGATTGTCCATCAAGAGCAACCCGGACCTGCATAAACGTTCTTTCCTGAAACCCGTGCATCGAACCGCGGAATTCTGCGGCACCTGTCACAAGGTACATTTGCCAAAGGCGCTGAACGCCTACAAGTGGCTGCGAGGCCAGAATCACTACGACGCGTTCCTCCTGAGCGGCGTGTCGGGCCATGGCGCGCAGAGCTTCTACTATCCCCCGCGCGCCGAGACCAACTGCAATGGGTGCCACATGCAGCCCGTGGCCTCCGCCGACTTCGCTGCCGATTTCGATGCAACCCTCGGCGAACCGGCGATCCGCGGGCACCAGTTTCCGGCGGCCAATACGGCGTTGGGCGCCTTGCTCGGATGGCCGGACGAGGTGATCGATGCCCACCGCGCGATGCTGGAAGGCGCGCTCAGAGTCGACCTGTTCGCCATACGCGCGGGCACGGACATCGAAGCGGAAACGATTGCGCCGCTGCGTCCCGAAGTGCCCGCCCTGACGCCCGGGGAGACCTACGTGTTCGACGTGGTCATGCGGACCCTGCGTCTCGGCCACCTGTTTACGGAAGGAACAGCAGACTCCAACGAGGTCTGGCTCGACGTCGCCGTCAAAAGCGCCGGCAACGTCATCGGCCGCAGCGGCGCGCGCGACAGCGACGGCGCGGTGGACCCGTGGTCGCACTTCGTCAACGCATATGTGCTGGATCGGCACGGCAACCGCATCGACCGCCGGAACGCCGAGGACATATTTACCAAGCTCTACGATCACCAGATTGCGCCGGGGGCGGCCACCACCGCGCACTATCGCGTGCGGATTCCAGAAACTGCCGTCGCCCCTGTCGAAGTCTCCGTGGCACTGCGCTACCGCAAGTTCGATACCACCTACATGCGCGCCTTCCAGGGAGAACGCTTCGAGCATAACGACCTCCCGATCATCACGATCGCCGAGGACGTGCTCGTCTTTCCCGTGGCCGACATGCCAGGCACATCGCCCCCGCCCGACATACCCGAGTGGGAGCGCTGGAACGACTACGGCATCGGTCTCCTCGCCAAGCCCGAACGCGGCGCTCTGCGCCACGCGGAAGAAGCGTTTCGTCGCGTCGCCGCGTTTGGCCGACCGGAAGGCGATTTGAATCTCGCCCGCGTCATGATCCGGGAAGGCAGGCTGATTGAGGCTGCCGCCGCGTTGCGCCGGGCCGCGACCAACGGTGCCTATCCGTGGTCCGTGGCGTGGTTTGGTGGACTCGTCGACATGCAGAACGGCGAATTCGACGCCGCCATACGCAGTTTCACCGACCTGGCGGATACCCGTTTCGAAGAGGCGCGGCGGCGCGGATTCGACTTCTCCCGCGACTACCGGGTGCAGAACGCGCTGGCGCGCGCGCTGTTCGAGCGCGCAAAGCTGGCGGCCACGCGTGCGGAGGAAGAACAACTGCTCCGCTGGGCCGCAGACCGCCACGACGCCGCGCTCGCCGAGGACCCGGAAAACGTCGTCGCCCACTATGGTCTCGCGCAGGTCCACGCGCGGCTTGGCGACGAGGAGACCGCAAACCGCCATCGAGCGCTGCACGCCACCTATCGACCCGACGACAACGCCCAGGATCGCGCGCTGGCCGCTGCCCGCCTGCGCGATCCGGCAGCCAACTTCGCCGCCCAAGCGCTCGTCGTCCACGATCTCCAGCGCGTCGGCGGGGACCTGTGAACGCACTGTCCGCCGGAGAAGCGCGCATCCGCCGCGCGTTGCTGCAATCGCTCGCCGCTATCGCGATACTCGCGGCAGCGGGCATCGCGGTGTTTCTGGCAACTCGGCCTTGGCATCCGCAAGAGATCGTCGAAGAAGCCAACGTCCCGGGGCCCCTGCCAGTGCCGCAAGAGACGGTAAAACCGCCGCCGGTCAAGTTCACCGACATCACGGAGAGTGCCGGTATCCACTTCGTCCACGAGAACGGCGCTTACGGGGAACGCCTGCTGCCGGAAACCATGGGCGGCGGCGTCGCCTTCCTGGACTACGATGGCGACGGCGACCAGGATCTGCTGCTCATTAACTCGGATCGCTGGCCATGGCGCCCCGCCCCGCCCTCGAGACCCACTTCACGCCTATACCGCAATCTTGGCGGCGGGACGTTCGAAGATGTCACCTTGCGCGCAGGTTTCGACCTGACGCTGTACGGCATGGGCGCGGCGGTCGGCGACTACGACGGAGACGGACATCTGGATGCCTATGTCACCGCTCTCGGTCGGAACCGACTGATGCGCAATGTCGGCGGGAGCTTCATCGATAGTACGGACGCCGCCGGCGTTGCCGGCGAGGCCGATGCCTGGAGCACCGGCGCCGCGTTCTTCGACTACGACCGCGACGGCGATCTCGACCTTTTCGTGTGCAACTACGTTCAATGGTCGCCGGAAGTCGATCGCGAAGTCGACTACCGGCTGACCGGCGTCGGTCGTGCGTACGGCCCGCCCACGGATTTCGCCGGCGCTGACAATTATCTGTTTCGCAACGACGGGGAGCGCTTCACCGATGTATCCGCCGAGTCCGGTATTCGGGTCTCCAATCCCGCCACGGGTTTGCCCGGCGGAAAGGCCCTCGCCGCGCTGCCGGTGGACGTAAACGGAGACGGGTGGCTGGATGTCGCCGTCGCCAACGACACCGTGCGCAACTTCCTCTATTTGAATCGCGGCGATGGCAGTTTCCGCGAGGCGGGCGTCGAGTCGGGACTCGCCTTCGACACCGCCGGCCTCGCGACCGGGGCCATGGGCATCGATGCCGCCCACTTCGCCAACGACGACCGCCTTGCCATCGCCATCGGCAACTTCGCCAACGAAATGACTTCGTTCTACGTGTCTCGTGCGGGCGCGGATCTGTTCAGCGACGACGCCATCGTCGCCGGCGTCGGCGCCGACAGCCGGCGAGCGCTGACCTTCGGCCTGCTATTCCTTGACGCCGACCTTGACGGCCGCGCGGATCTTTTCGCCGCCAATGGCCACGTCGAGCCCGAGATCGCCAAGGTTCAGGCCAGCCAAAGCTACGCGCAGCCAGCGCAACTGTTCTGGAACTGCGGGCCGCAGTGCGCGCGCCCTTTCCAACTCGTAGAGGCAGTGATGGCGACTCCGCGGGTCGCGCGCGGTGCGGCCTACGCCGACATCGATGCGGACGGCGACCTGGACCTTGCGCTGACCCAGGCCGGCGGACAAGCTGTGTTGCTCCGCAACGATCAGCGCCTGGGCAACCACTGGCTGCGCCTGAAGCTGCGCGCGCCGCGGCCCAACGTATATGCCATCGGCGCGCGGGCCATACTCGAGGCATCAGGGACGCGGCAGTATCGCACTGTCATGCCGAGCCGCGGCTACCTGTCCCAGGTGGAACCGGTACTCACCTTCGGGCTGGGCGCAATGGATCGCGTCGATGCAGTGACCGTCATTTGGCCCGACGGCGGGACAGAGATCTGGACCGACCTGGAAGCTGATCGTGTCCATATCCTGCATAAGGGACAAACCGAATAGATCTCAGTGGGTCGTGCAAGATGCGGCGGAGAAGCACGGTTGGCAATCCTGCTGTTCGCTTGGCTAACCTCGCTGATGAGCACGAACCTGTCCGCTCAGGCGAGCACTGACCAGCCGATTGAGGCTCACGCCTTGCTCGGCCGCCTGGATCGCGAGATCGCGGTGCGTCTCGGGCGGGATACGTACCACAAACCTCCCGCTGTACGGACGGTCCGCAAGTGGCTTGGGCGGGGATTCGCCGGTGTCCCGCATGTCAGTCAGAACACCCTGCACCAGGTTCCGAATCCCGGCCAACGCCTCCCCCGCCGTCGGCGCAAGCCAACTCAGCGATGGGAGTTCGGCACAACGACCCACGTGCTCGCCGTCTTCCGCCGACCACGTAATTCGATACGTATAGTGGTCAATCATTCACGAGCTCCAGTTTCTCGATTGCCCTAATGACCTGTCGAACCTGATACGCCTTGGCCATCCCACGATCACTTTGGATGTTTACCCGTGGGTCCCCATGCCAGTGCCCCACGGTCGGCGCCTTCGGCTTCGCCCGTGGCCCGGCCCCGCTCGTCGACCATGGAACACCCCCCTTGTCGCCAATGCTCCCAACGGCCGTTTGTTCCATGCCAGTGTGTGCGGTACACACGGTGACTCGTACCCTTATTGCCGAGGCTTGCCAAAGTATTTGTTGCATAGCTTGCACAAGTCCCGGTAGCGAAATCCCTGCGGGTTCCGTCGAAATGCATCCAGATTCAAGACATTCCACCATCCGACCAGATGATACTATTAACGACACTAAAGGCGGAATCTCCACGATATTTTGACGGGTCCGATTTCGTCAGCCCAGGTGCAGCGGCGCCTCTCTGACATCACGGCAAAGGATCCTCGGTTCGGCAAACTGGCGACGTGCCGTCCTGTGCCGACGGCACAACAGCAGAAGCCCGATCCAGGCGGTGCATGGCTGGCCGCCGCCCGGTTCGCCAATAGCGCCAATCGTCCCGCGCCGCTGTCAACGATGCCGGCGCGTCGCTGCGCCACCTGATGGCGCCGAGATCGCCCGTGGTCACCAGGTGCGCGCCGATGGAACGATATCTTTCGACCACCTCCGGATGTGGATGACCGAAACGATTTCGGAAACCCGCAGAAAAGATGGCCACACGGGGACACGCCCGCGCAACGAACGCTGCCGACGAGGACGTGCGACTGCCGTGATGCGGCGCCACCATCACGCGCACCGGGCGAATATCGATACGTCTCTCCGCGGCGCTTCCTACGTCTCCCGTCAGTATGGCTCGATGTTCACCGTCGTCGATTTCGATCACGCACGAGGCATCGTTGCCAGCCGCCGGGCCGGGGGGCCACAAGACACGAAACCGAACACCGTCCCAAAGCCACGCATCGCCCCGCCGACACGGCCGCGCTGAGATCCCCTCCGTTGGTTCGCCCGCGCTGACCCCGCGGACATCCAGGCGGGTCAACACGGCCGTCGCGCCGCCTACATGATCGATGTCCGCGTGGCTCAATACGAGCTGCGAGATTCCACGGCCGTTCTCGCGCAGCACTACGGGCACAACGATGGCATCGCCAGCATCGTAACCCGACGGATAGCGCGGCCCGGTGTCGTAGATCAACGCGTGATTGCGCGTTCTCACGAGGGCGGATGTGCCCTGCCCGACATCCAGCGCAATCAGGTCGAATCGACCCTCTGGAACGCGATCGAGCAACGTCAACGTTGAGAACATCGCGGCAGCGAGGACGCAGCGGGCAATGTTTGACCACGGCAGGAGAAAAGCCAGGGACAACGCCGTCGCGGCAGCCAATGCTCCAACGCGGTTGCTGGCCGGCACCGTCGGCACTTCGCCTACGCGCTCGACGATCCACATGACCGCGCCGAGCGTCGAGTCCGCAACCGCCAGCGGCATCTCGGCCAGTGTCGGCGCGAGCGGCAATGCCAATACACCCATCACCGACAGCGGTGCCGCGGCCGAGGCTACCAAGGGGATCAACACGAGGTTGGCGAACAGCGCGAAGGGTTGGATATCGCCGCTGAAGATACCGAGCCAGGGAGCGAATCCGACGCAGATGACGAGTTGCGCCAGGATGAGCGCCACGACGCGCGCTTGAAGACGCGACAGGACTGTGCGCTCGGTTCGTCCATGTGAGCGAGGCGCGAAAAAGGCGATGAGTACGCCAACCGCCGCGAACGAAAGCCAGAAACCGGTATCCAGCGGCGCCATCGGATCTACCGCAAGCACCGTCGCGAGCGCCAATGCAAGCCCATCGATCGCGCCGATGCGCCGACCGACGGCCGCCGCGAATATACCGACAGCCGCCATGATGCTCGCGCGCGTCACCGGAAGCGACCATCCCGCGAGGGTCGCATAGGCCAACACCGCAGCGATGGCGACCAGCCCCGAGACGGCGCGCGCCCTGAAACGCCGTGTGAGAGGGAGAACGCGTCCGATCAGGTTGCCGAGCGCCAATCCCAGCGCGCCGAACATGCCGATATGCAGCCCCGAAATAACCAACAGGTGCACCGTGCTGGTGTCGCGGAATAACCGCCAGGCAGAGTTCGGAACCAGCGCCGCATCGCCAGTGCCCAAGGCGAGAATGAGGCCGCCATGCGAAATCGTCATGGTCTCGATGCGTTCGCGCAAGCGCAATCTGAAGTCGGAGACCGTATCGCGCGTATCCGCCGCAAGCTCTGCGCTGACGACGTAGCCCGTTGCGGCGATGGCGCGGCGCATCAACCAACGTTCGTAGTCGAAGGCGTGCGGATTGACGTAGGCGCGCGCCGGGTTGGCCTTGACGATCATCCGCCAGCGCTGCCCCGGACGCGGCATGTCTTCGCTCACCCAGGACAGCCGAACCCGGTCGCCCGCGTCGAGTCCGCAGTCCGCGCCGCTAGCCAGTTCGCCCTCGAAGCGGTAGGCGTCGCCGCTGCGGGAGGGCAAGCCCCGTATTGTCAACGTCAGTTCGAGTGGAACCGAGCAGAGCGACATCCGGTTCGACGTCGCATCGCTGATGGCCCAGGAACCCCACGCCAGTCCGAGTGCGAACAGGCCCACCGCGCGCGCAGCGCGCACGCAGAGCAGCGCGCCGCCGCCGATAGCCACGATCATCGCGGCCACCTCGGACTGAGGTGCCGCATGCACGATAACTACGCCCCCGGAAAAGGCCGCCAACAGGACGCGCATGCCTATTTGTCACTGGGCATTGGCATAATGCTGATATGCCACAGCATTTCTTCCAGCGGTACCTGCCAACCGCCCAGAGTATTCGTGAGATACGAATACTGCGGCCGTTGCGATATCTCCTACAGGATCCCGAGCTTTGGCACTTGCACCGCCGCTCTGTGGGCGGCGCCTGCTTTATCGGCATGTTCTGCGCATTCATTCCGCTACCGGGTCAGATGCTCGTAGTCGCCGTGCTCACCATCGCGACGCGCTGCAATTTGCCCATCGCGCTAGCGCTCGTCTGGGTGACGAATCCGGTGACGTTCACGCCGATGTTCCTGTTCGCGTACAAGCTCGGCGCATGGTTGATCGATATGGAACCCGCCGTCAGCGAACTTGACCTGTCCTGGGAATCGCTGCGCGCTCGCTTCACGGCCGTGTGGTGGCCGCTGATCATCGGCTGCCTGGTTTGCGGCTGGGTAAGCGGGCTTACACTGATGGTGATCGCCCGGCTGACCTGGCGGCTTCACATCCTGCGCCGCTGGCGGCAACGCCGCGAACGGCGACGCGCGAGGGCTCTCAGAACGTCGTAGCGCCGGCGCCGCGATGACGCCGCCGGTTTCAACCCTCGTGCAACGCCTGGGCCGGATTCTCGGCCACGGCCTTCAACGCCGGCCGCAATACCGCGAGGAAGCAAAGGCCCAGCGATAGCGCCGCGATGACAACCAGGTCGCTGGCCAATACCGCGGACGGCATTTCGCCGAAACCCGTCCCCGACAGGATGCTCTGTCCGGTCAGCCATTCGATGCCCGAGACAACCGGATCGACGTTCCAGGCGATCAGGACGCCGCCTACCAACCCAACGCAAATCCCGAGGACCGCCACGGAGAATCCCTGTACCAGGAATACTTCCACGAGAAACCGCGAAGGCGCGCCGATGGTTGTCAGCATTGCGATGTCGCGACGTTTGTCGTTCACCAGCATTGTCTGACCGGACACGATGTTGAATGCCGCGATCGCGACGACCAAAGCGAGGGAAACGAACATCAATGTCTTTTCCAGGCCGACGGCGCGGAACAGTTCGCCATAGCTGTCCATCCAGGTCGTGAGCCTCCAGCCGGGCGGCAATGACGCGCGCAGGTCCGCCTCGATCATGGGGACATCCATGGGATCGGCGAAGACCATCCGCCAACCCGCAGCGCCGCTCGCGGCTAGTCCCCGCCGTTCGATGTCGTCGAAGCGAACCACGGCAAAGGTCGCATCCGGCTCCGCGCCCACCTCGAACGTGGCGCGCAGGGTGAAGCGTTCGACTCGTGGACGCGCCCCGTTCGCCGCCGGGGCCATCACGACGAGGGTGACGGGATCGCCAACGCCTAGACCCAAGGCTCGGGCCAGGGGCGCCCCGAGCATGATTCCCCCGCGTCCCTCGAATAGTTCTTCGAGCGTTCCGTGCACGATGCTATCCGCGATCAGATCCAGACCGCCCGCCTCCTCCGCGTCCACGCCGAGCAGTGCCAGGGCGGTAACCGCTCCACTGCGCGAAATCATCGCAGAGCCCTGGAACAACCGGCTAACGGAAACGATGCCATCCGATGGCGTCGGCGCATAGCGCATTTCAAAATCCCAATCCGGGGGCGGTAGCGCCAGAGCGTGAGGCACAGCGCCAAGCAATCTGGATTTCAACTCGCGGTCGAAACCATTCATCACGCTGACCACGACAGTCAGAACCATCACCCCGAGTGCCAAACCGGCGAACGACACCCAGTTGACGAAGGACGCGTATTGATTGCGCCGCGAGGTCAGATAGCGGCGCGCCATCCAGAGCATATTGAACAGGTTCGTCATGGATGGCGCCGCGTCAGGTCAGGACGCCGTCCCGGAGCACGAGCGTCCGGTCCAGACGCGCGGCCAGGGCCTCGTCATGGGTGACGACCACGAAAGCCGTTCCGGTGGCGGCGATGAGCCGCTCGATCACTTCCAGTACGCGCTCGGCGTTGCGTCGATCGAGATTCCCTGTCGGTTCGTCAGCGAGGACGACGCGCGGCTTGCCCGCCAGCGCGCGGGCGACCGCGACCCGCTGGCGCTCCCCGCCCGAAAGTTCGTGCGGTCGGTGGCCAGCGCGCGCGGACAATCCGACGGATTCGAGCAGGGCGCGCGTATCGTCGACGACGTCCCGCATGGCCGCCCCCGCGACAAGCCGGGGCATGGCAACGTTTTCCAACGCGGTGAACTCGGGCAACAGGTGGTGGAACTGGTATACGAACCCCATGTGAGCATTGCGCAACGCCGCGCGCCGGGCCGGACTCGCCGCGGTGAGGTCTTCGCCCATGACGCGCACGCTGCCGGCATCTAGATCCAGAAGTCCGGCCAGGACGTGCAGCAGCGTGCTCTTGCCGGAACCGGATTGGCCCACGATGGCCAACCGCTCGCCGGCCGAGACGTCGATCTCGGCGCCGGCAAGAACTTCGATCCGCGTACTCCCCTGCGAATAGGCCTTGGCAAGATCCCTGCCGCAAAGCGGCGGCGCGTCATTCATGGCGCAGGACCTCCGCCGGATTCAGCCGGCCAGCGCGCCAGGCTGGATACAGCGTCGCCGCCAGACCGAGACCGCACGCGGTGGCCACGACCCGCGCGACGTCGGCCGCGGCGAATTCCACGGGCAACTTGTGTACGAAGTATTCGCCCATCAGGTCGATGTTCCAGGTCTCCTGCGCCCATCGATAGCCGTCCTCGGTCAGCGCCCCGAGGCCCAATCCGAGCACCAGACCGAGTCCGACACCCACCAACGAAACCAGCAGGCCAAGGACAATGAACACACCGACGATCAGGCTCGAAGGCGCGCCCAGCGTGCGCAGGATCGCCACGTCCGACCTGCGTTCGTTCACGATCATGACGAGACTCGACACCACGTTGAATGTGGCCACGGCCACAAGCAGGGAGAAGATCAGAAAAAGCATGCCTTTCGTCACCTGGATCGCCCGATGCACCGGGCCCATGGACCGCAGCCAGGTACTCGCGGCGAACTTGTCAGCTCCGACCGCCGCCAACGCACTTGCAGCAACATCCGGCGCTTCGAGGACACTGTCGATGCGCAACTCGAGCGCCCGCGCCCGCGAAGGCGAGCGGAACAGCCGCTGCGCGTCCCGGATGTGAATGTAGGCGACCTGCCCATCGAGTTGCGACCAGGTTCTTAGGATCCCCGCGGCGCGCAGTCTCTTGCGCGCGGGGAACACCCCCAGCGGCGTCACCGCCATGTCCGGCATCACGGCGGTGAAGACATCGTCCGGCGCCAGTCCCAGTTGCTGCATCACGCCGCGCCCGAGCACCGCGTTGAAGCTTCCCGGCCGCAGCACGTCGATGTTCCCGGCGTCGAAAAAATGCCCGATGACCGGCTCGTAGTCGGCGGGGACGATACCCTTCAAACGGACCACGGCGACGCCCGTCCCCGTAGACAGGAGAACCCCGCCTGAAATCACCCGCGCAACATGCTGCACCCCGGGCACGTGCAGGAGTTCCGCCGCAACGGCCTCGGGATCCGTGATCGTCTCTCGCCCCACCAGCGTGACGTGCGGCACGACGCCCAGAACACGTTCTTCAAGTTCGCGCTCAAAGCCGCGCACGACCGCCTGCACGTAGAGCAGGACGCCGACCGAGAGCGCCAGGCCCGCTAGCGCAGTAACGCCGACGAACGAGACGAAACGGTGTCGGCTTCCCGCATAGCGGAGCCCGACATTGACCGCGAGGGGGCGAAACAAAGTAAGTCCTTCGCAAAAAGCTTTCAACCGATTGTAAAACGAGCCGTCGCGCGCATGTTGTTGGTCAGTCTACCGACGTAAGGAGCGACGCCATCGAAGGCGTTGCGCTCGCCTCCAGCCCGTCTTCTCGGCGCACGAGCAGATACGCGGCCAAATCCTTCGATGCCGCGAGTGTGAGGCCCGCCTCAGGTCCCAGAACGGCGATCAAAGTCGCGTACCCGTCTGCCCACATCGCCGACGCGTGCACCACCGACACCGATGCCAGGGCGTGCGTCACCGGCGTTCCCAGGCGCGGGTCGATGGTGTGCGAGTACCTTTTGCCATCGCGCTCGAAGAAGTTTCGGTAGTCCCCCGATGTCGCGATCGCTCCTTCGTTCAAGGCCACGACCCGATGCGCCGCACCGCTTGGGTCCGGCATCTCGATGCCGAGCCGCCAGGAGCGTCCCCCGGGATTCTTGCCTCGCACACGGACTTCCCCACCAATTTCCACCAGGTAGTCGGTGCATTCCTGTTCGGCGACAGTCGCCGCCACCGCGTCGACGCCGTAGCCCTTGGCAATGGCCGAGAGATCGATGCTCACGTCCAGGGTCTTGCGCAACCGGCCGCCGTCCAACTCCAGATGTCGGAACCCGGTACGCGCGAGCGCCGCTTCGACTTCCATATCATCCGGAAGAACGCGAGCCGGGGCCGGACCAAATCCCCAGACATCGACCAGCGCGCCAACGGAAACGTCGAATGCGCCGTCGGACATCTCGCTCAGCGCCAGCGCGGTTCGCATGACTTCTGCGAGCGGCGGAGATAACGCGGTCCATTCGCCGACGGGCGATGCATTGAATCGAGAGATCTCCGAATCCTTTTCCCAGTTGGACATCGAGGCGTTGACGCTCGCCAGAACGGTATCGATTCGGTCTACATCGAGGTTTTCAGGGCATCGCGCGAGGACCCGATAGGTCGTCCCCATCGTCTGTCCATCGGCTGGCTGGTAACCGGCGCCGCCGCAACCCGCAGCCAGCGCGGCGATCGCCAGCACATACCAGACATTGAACATTTCGCGTGGCGATTCCTGTATTGGGAGCGGGCCAGCAGGCCGCGGGCCCGTCGAAACGGTTGACGTTGATCGAACCCCGCAGACAAACTAATGCACGCGGCCAGCATGCGGGTCGGAACCAGTGAGAGAGTAGCAAATGGAATTCTGCATCGTCGAGAAGGCCGATCACGTGCTGACGGTCACCCTCAACCGACCCGAACGGCTGAACGCGCTGCACCCCCCGGCCAGCGCGGAACTCGGCCAGGTGTTCGACGACTATGCGGCCGACGACGACCTGTGGGTGGCCGTCGTCACCGGCGCGGGCCGCGCCTTCTGCGCAGGGAACGACCTGCGGTACGTGGCAGAGGGCGGAAAGGCCAGGCGCACGCCGGGCGGGTTCGGCGGCCTGACTTCTCGATACGACCTGACGAAGCCGCTGATCGCCGCAGTGAACGGTTTCGCCCTGGGCGGCGGCCTTGAGGTGGCCCTCGCCTGCGACCTCATCATCGCTTCGGAGCAGGCTACGCTCGGCCTGCCGGAACCGACAGTCGGCACCGCCGCCATCGGCGGAGGGCTGCAAAGACTGCCTCGCATGATCGGATCCAAACGCGCACTGGGAATGATATTGACGGGGCGCCACATCACCGCCCGGGAAGGCTACGAACTGGGATTCGTCACCGCCGTGGCGCCCCGTGACCAGTTGATGGAGGAGACCCATAAGTGGGTGGCCCAGATCCTGAGGTGTGCGCCGGTTGCCGTCCGCGCGAGCAAGGACGTCGTATACCGCAGTCTCGACATCCCTTCCCTGTCGGAGGCGAACGAAAACCGCTACGAATCCGTGTGGAAAATGCTCCATAGCGAAGACTACGTCGAAGGGTCGAGAGCGTTCGCGGAGAAGCGCCCGCCGGTCTGGAAGGGCCGGTAGTCCGCGGAATTCGACGGAAAGACGGCCGCCATCACGGACAAGGCCCGAACCTTGGCGGATGGCATAGTCTTTGGCGCTGACGACAAGGTGGTCTATGATGGACCAGTACAGTCTCCCAAAGGTGGATAGAACAGTGCTTGACTCCGAAACTCGTCAAGTCTGGACCGTGACCGAAGCGAAGGCGCGGCTATCCGAGATTCTTCGTCTCTCGGAAGAAGAAGGACCGCAGCGCATTGGCGCCCGGAAGTCCTTCGTCGTGGTGCCCGCCCATGTGTGGGATGAGAGGCAATCGCCCCGCGAGCCCCTCGGACAGTGGTTGGTCGAGAACGTGCCGCAGGGCACAAATCTCGAGCCGCCGGACCGGCGTTCTGACCGTCCCATACCGTTCGTTGACGAAGACAACGCGTGACCGGCTATCTCCTGGATACCAACGTAATCTCGGAGTTGACGCGGGACGACCCGGACCAGCAGGTCGTCGCCTTTCTGTCGAATCAGCCGGACCTCTGGCTGTCGGTCATGCTCATCCACGAAGTGGGGTACGGCCTGCGGTTGCTCCCTCAGGGACAGCGCCGCAGCCGCTTGTCCGAAATGCAATCGTCCATCCTGGAGAGCTATGAAGACCGCATCCTGCCGCTGGACAGGGCGGGGGCGGAGTGGTCCGCCGAGCTCAGGGCGCAAGCCCGTCGCGCCGGTCGTACCGTCGACCTTGGCGATGTTCTGATCGCCGGTATAGCCAAGGCTCACGACTTGACCGTAGTCACTCGTAACATCGATCACTTTGATGGCCTCGACGTCGAGGCCATCAATCCCTGGGAAGCTTCTTGATCGCCTGCGTAGGAAATGACGGCGAAGTCGAAGCAGACTGACAAGGTGAATCCTTACTTCCTCCAATCAGTGGAGCAAACCATGGTCTCCATCCATGAGGCTTGAGGCGCGTTGGGAGGTCCTGCGCTCCGACATGGGGCCCGTGCCCTACCACCCGAAGGTCCCTGAACGGCGGTGGACGAATCGCGCAACGACGAGAGTACCGACGACAACGGCGTCATGAACGGCCCCAGTCCTCGATCTACCTGGTTCGCACATTGAAGACGCTTGCCGTCAACGTTCTCGCCTTCGGGGGCGGCTTTGTCATCATGTCCCTAGAACTGTTGGGTGGCCGAGTGCTGGCGCCGTACTTCGGCGGCAGCATCTACGTCTGGGGCAGCATCATCACCGTGTTCATGCTGGCCCTCTCCGCGGGCTATCTGCTAGGCGGCTATCTCTCGCTACGGCGCCCCAACCTGCGCAAGCTCGGTGTCATCCTGCTCGTCGCGGGCGTTCTGGTCTGTCCGCTGGTACTGATCGCGGAGCCCGCGATGGCGTGGATATTCGACCGCGTGGAAGACCCCCGCTACGGATCGCTGCTCGCTTCCCTGGTGCTGTTCATGCCGCCGACCATCATTCTCGGCATGATCTCGCCCTACGCCGTGCGTCTTCTCGTCAAGGCGACGGAAGAATCGGGCCGCGTGGCAGGCACGCTGTATTTCGTTTCCACTTTCGGAAGCGCGCTCGGTACGCTCGGCACGTCGTTCTATTTCGTGCTGTGGTTCGAGTTGAACACCATCGTGGCCATGCTCGCCGGTGTCCTTGTCCTACTCGCGTGCCTCGCCTTCGCCGTCGGCCGTATTCCATGAAGTTCGCGCTGCTTTCCGTTCTTGCCCTGGTTTGCGTCTCGGCGCACGGCGAGATCATCCACGAGGAGGCATCGTTGTATGGAAGGATTCTCGTCACGCGGGAGCAGTCGCAACTGTGCATGAAGTTCGCCGTCCGGAGCGAACGGCGTAAACAGTCATGCATCGACGAGCAGACCCCTCAAAGGATGGCGCTGCGCTACACGCGCATGATGATGGCGGCGCTGCTGCTGGTACCCGAGCCCGAGCACATACTGATCACGGGACTCGGCGGCGGCACGTTGCCCAAGGCTCTTGCGGAGCTACTGCCCGCCACTCGCATCGACGTCGTCGAGATCGACCCCGCCGTGGTATCCGTTGCCGAGCGGTTTTTTGACTTCCGCGCGGGCGGAAACACACGGGTCTTCGTGCGGGACGCGCGGGTATTCGCCCGTCGCGCGCTTCGCGATGCGCGGCGCTACGAACTGATCCTGCTCGATACCTTCGACGGCGACTACATCCCGGAACACCTGATGACGCTTGAGTACCTGGTGCAGGCGCGCCAACTGCTTGCGCCCGGGGGCGTTCTCGCTGCCAACACGTTCTCCACCAGTCGACTCTACGATCACGAGTCGGAGACTTACTACCGCGCGTTCGGGCCGTTCTTCAACTTCACCATGCCCGACAGCGCCAACCGCATCATCCTGGCCTCGACGGCGCCACTTCCCGACAACCGGACGCTCAACCAGGCAGCCAGGTCGTGGCGCCAACGTCTCGCGCCCTACGGCGTACCGGTCACCAGGTATTCCCGCCGATTCGACCGCGCACAGAACTGGAACCGGGATCGACGACCCCTGACCGACCAGTATTCGCCTGCGAACGTCCTCCAGAGAATGGACTGACGGCACGGATCCGGGACGCAAAGCGATTGCCGGCGCCACGGTGCCAGTCGCGACATACAATGTCGCTATGCCCAGGGACCATCCTCCGCATCCTCATCAGATAGCCGGCGCCCGACGATGATTCGCGTAAACGCCTCCAACCGCATGGAAACCCTCGCCGAATGGCTGGCGGAGGACATGCGCGAGCAACCTGCCGAGCCACTCGACGCCGAGCGTATCGTGGTGCCGCATCGCTTGCTGGGGGAATGGCTGCGGTTGGAGTTGGCCACTCGCCTCGGCGTGGCCGCGCATTTGCGTACCGAATTGCCGGCCGAGTTCGCCTGGTCGGTCATGCGCGAAGCCGTGCCAGGCCTCCCGGTCGAGTCGGCGTTCGAGCCCGGGGCGCTGCGATGGCGGATATTCGACCTGCTCGGCCACTGGACCGGTGACGACCCGATCAACCAATACCTGGCGGACGGCGATCCCAGAAAACGATTCGAATTGGCCGACAGGCTCGCTCTCGCCTACGACCGTTGCCTGGTGTTTCGGAACGGGCAGTGGCACGCGGGTGATCGGTCGGATTGGCACGTCCGCCTTTGGGACGAACTCGTGCGCGACATCGGCGGGGCGACACACTGGGTCGACGCGGTGGCCGCATATGGTCGCGCAATCGAGCAGGCGAGCGGCCCAGGCGGCTCCACCTCAAGACGCCCCAGGGTACGACTGTTCGGCATCGCCATGCTCTCCCCTTCCTATCTCGAGATGTTGCGTCGTATCGGAGCGGTCATGGATATCGATCTGTTCCTGCTGAGCCCTTCTCGCGATTTCCGCGCACACGGCGTCCCGCCCGTCGATGCCGGGGGCGAGCGAAACGAACTGGTCGCCGTCTGGGGCCGTCTGGCGCGCGACATGCAAACGCTCCTCGCCGAAAAGCTATCGGCAGAGGCGGGCCGGCAAACACACGGCGCAGTCGCGGAAACATGCCTTGGGGAAGTGCATCGCGACATCCTCTCGGGCCGGTCGGCAACCGAGGCGCGCACCGCAACGGCAGACTCGGCGAGCGCACCTCGAATCGGGCGGGACGAGACCCTCCAGATCCACGTCTGTCACTCCGCGACGCGCGAGGTTGAAGTGCTGCACGACCGCCTGTTGGGCCTGTTCGACGACCATCCGGACATCCAGCCCGCCGACGTCCTCGTGCTCACCCCCGACCTGGACGCCTACGCGCCCGTCGTGGAAGCCGTATTCGGCGCGGCGGACACGATTCAGTTCAACATCGGGAGGCAGCGCGCCAGGGTGGGCACGGCCATCAACGCGTTCCTCGACCTCCTGGCGCTGGCTGGATCGCGCTACACGGCGAGCGAATTGCTCGCGCCGCTACGGGCGGCGTCCGTGCGACAACGTTTCGGCCTTGACGAAGGCGACCTCGCCCGCATTCGCGATTGGGTGGGCCGCGCCGGCGTCCGCTGGGGCATGGACGCCGCGCATCGCACCGAGGAAGACGTAGCCGCGCCCGCCCACAACAACTGGCACCACGGCCTGCGCCGACTCCTGCTCGCATACGCGATACCGGACGACAACGCCCTCATCGACGGCATAGTGCCATGCCCCCTCGACTGGCGCGGCTACCCGTCCGGGGCAGGCGACTACGAACGCCTTGGATCCTTCGCCCATTACTGCGACCTCGCCCGCGAGCCGAATGGCTGGATCGCCGATGAACGTACGCCTGACGACTGGGCGCGAATCTTGCGGGCGGACGTTCTCGGGCGCTTTTTCGCTCGCCAACCCTACGTTGACCCGGAGTCCGCCCGCGAGATCGACTCCGTGGCGCGGCTGATCGACGACTTCGTCAGCGAGTGCGATGTCGCGGACGCGGACATCCCGGTCCCGTTCGAGGTTCTGCGCGACGCGCTCGTGAGCCGCGCCGGCGTCGAGGCGCGCGCTGTCCCCCGGCTGGCCGATGGCGTGACGGTCGCCGGTCTGGCGACGGGGCAGGTGTTCCCCGCCAAGGTGGTCTGCCTCCTCGGCATGAACGACGGCGGTTTTCCGCGCAGGCCGCCGACAACAGCATTCGACTTCATGGACGGTCTTTTCGGCGACGACGCGCGACAACTCGGCGACCGGGATGCGCGCGATGAAGACCGATTCGCATTCCTCGAGGCGCTGCTCGCGGCGCGGCGGTGTTTTCTTGTGAGCTACACCGGCAGGGACCTGATGGAGGACAAGCCGATCCCGCCTTCCGTGGTGGTGAGCGAACTGACCGACTACCTGCACCAGCGCTTCCCGGCGACCGACGGGTGGGAGACGCGCCACCCGCTGCAGCCATTCAGCCGCCGATACTTCACACCCTCGGCGCCGAACCTGTTCAGCTACTCGCAGGCGATGGCGAATGCCGCCCGCGCCGTCGAAAGCATTCCCGAACGGCCAGCGCGTTTCGTCGGCAAACTGACCCCACCGACAGAACGCCTCGCGGCGCCAGGCGACGAGATCCCGCTCGAAGAACTCATACGCTTCTCCGCCAGCCCCGCGAAGTACTTCCTGCGCAACCGTCTTGGCCTGCATCTCGATGTGTACGACGACGAGATCGGCGACGACGAGCCGTTCGAGTTGAGCGGCCTGGAAGCGTGGCAACTGAAAGTCGATCTGTTCCAACGGCAACGGAACGGGATGACCGGCGATCACGGGCTGCTGGCGGCCACCGGCCAGCTTCCTCCGGAGAACCTGGGACGCATCCAGTATCGCGATACGGCGAAGGAAGTCGCGGCTCTCGCCGCCGCGTTGACGCCGTACAAGGACCATTGCGAGGAAGTCGCGGTGGACATCGCGGTCGATGGCTTTCGCATCGTCGGCAACGTGGCGCAGTTCCACCAGGACAAGACCGAATTCCTGTGGTGGCGCATCGGCCGCATACGGCCAAAGGACAAGGTGGAGGTCTGGTTGCGTCTGCTGGCGTCGACCTGCGCCGTCGAGCGCCCCGTCACCGCGTTCCTGCACGGCAGCAAGAGCAACGCGCCGACTATCGTGAAGGGTCCCGCGCCGGAGAAGGCGCGGTCACACTTGAGTCGCTGGCTCAAGGCGTGGACGGATGGCCAGAACGAACCCTTGCCGTTCTTCCCGGAGACCTCGTCGACGTGGGTGACGAAGCCTTCGAGAGCGGAAGCCGTTTGGCGGGGTGACTATGGCGAAGGCAACGACGACTATCACCGCCTGGTCTTCTCCGACGCCCCCTTGACCAATGCGTTCCGTTCGCTAGCGCAGAATCTGCTTCAGCCGCTGGAAGAGGCGATGCAATGAGGGCTCCGGTGCGAGCGCAGCCGCTCGATGTGCCGCTCGACGGCGACCTGCTCGTCGAGGCGAGCGCCGGCACCGGCAAGACCTACGCGCTAACCACGATCGTCTCGCGCCTGATCGTCGAGTCCGGGTGGCGCATCGACGACCTGCTGATCGTCACCTTCACCGTCGCGGCCACCGGTGAATTGCGGACGCGGGTTCGGAGCGCCATGCGCGATGCGCTCGAAGTCGCTCGCGGCCACGACGAGGGCGAGGGGCTGGCCAGGGACCTGGTTCGTCGCTGGCGCGCCGAGCGAATCGACCAGGACGCGATCGAATCAAGGCTCGCCTCCGCCATTCGCGACTTCGACCGCGCCAATGTCATGACCATCCACGGCTTCTGCCAGCGCGCATTGACCGAGTTCGCGTTCGACGCCCGCATTCCGTTCGGCTTCGGGGTCAGCGGCGACGACAGGGCCGAGGTGGCCGCAGCCGCGCGCGACTTCTGGCGGCAGCACATCGCCCCCGAACCCATTCCGCTTTTGGAGGTCGCGCAGAGCGATGGATTCCGCCTGGATGCGCTCAGCGAGTGGGTCGGCGCGCATCACGCCAAGCCGAGCGTGATTCGTGGCGTTACGGACTTCGCCGATGGATACGCCTCAGCCAACGCCGAGCGCCTGAAGGCATTCCAGGCCGCGCGCAAGGCTTGGGACGACCTGGAGCAACGGGAGCGCTTCCTTGATGCCTTGGCAACACTGAGGTGGAACCAGAATCAGAACGCGGATCGCCTGGAGGAAGTCTTGGCCGCGTTCAACGCGAACGACCCCGACGTGCTGCCGCTGCGACACTCCGGCTATTTCGGTCGGCAAGCGCTCGCCGGCAAACTGAGGAAGAGACCGCCGCAGGAATTGCCGGCCATCCCCCTCTACGATCACTTCAACGCTTTGGGCACCAACTCCGAGAAGATGCGCGAGCTGTGGCTGCCCGACCGGCGACAACGCCTCCTCGAAGACGCGAGAAAGTCGCTGCGGCACGACACCTGGAAGCATCGCCGCCTGAGCTTCAACGCCCTCCTCACGGAACTCGATCATGCGCTCGCTGGAGCACCGGGCGCGGCGCTGGCAGACCGCATCCGCGCGCGTTATCCGGTGGCCCTTATCGACGAGTTCCAGGATACGGATCGCTTGCAGGCCGGCATCTTCGAGAAGATCTATCCGTCCAGGGACACCCATGCCGCTGCGGCGCACCCGAAGGGCGGTCTCATGATCGTTGGCGATCCCAAGCAGTCCATCTATCGATTCCGGGGTGCGGACGTCTTTGCCTACCTGGGCGCGACCGCCCAAAGGCTCGAAATGCGCAAGCTCTCGCTCGAGCGCAACTACCGATCAAGTCCCGCACTCGTGGAGGCCGTCAACGCGGTGTTCAAACGCGGCAATCCCTTCCTGCGCCCGGAACAGATCCAGTTCGAAGAGGTGCAAGCCGCTACGCGCCGCTCCGATGGCTTGCGAACGCGGGGCCGGGGACTGGATGCCAAGCCCTTCCAGTTGCGGCTCTTCCCCGGTGCGGCGGACGGCAAGAGCTGGAAGAAGGGCGACATGACCGAGATAGCGGCCGACCACGCCGCCGACGAAATCGCCCAGTTGCTGACCCTGGCCCGGGACGGCAAGGCCACCATTACGTCGAATGGACGGCCGCAAGTCCTCGTCGGCGGCGATATCGCGGTCCTCGTTCGCACCGGCGAACAGGGCCGCACCATCGCGGACAAGCTGCGGGAACGCGGCGTTCAAAGCGTCGAGATGGGAATAGACAGCGTATTCGAGACGCTCGAAGCCAGTCAGCTAAAGCACCTCCTGCGCGCATTGGCGGCCGACCCGGCCGAGTACAACTTCGCATCCCTGTTGCGCGGCGCGCTGGCGACCGATCTGTTCGGCCTCACCATGTCCGATCTCGCGGAGCTCCAGGACGACGACGACACCTGGGCCCGCTGGACCGTGTGGGCGCAAGACTGGCGCAGGACGTGGAGCGAACGGGGCATCGCGACCCTCATTCGAAGGCTGCTCTTCGCCAAGGACACGAATTGCGCCGCCCACCTGCTCGAATATCCCGACGGCGCGCGCCGCCTGACCAACGTCCTGCATCTGACCGAGTTAATGCAGGAGGCCGAGGCCGACGCACGGCTGTCGCCGCAGGGGCTGGTCGAATGGTTCGCCCGCGCCTCGGCACGCCCGGAACCCGGGGACGAAGGCACGCAGCTTCGCCTGGAAAGCGATGAGCACCTGGTGAAAATCGTCACGATCCACCGCAGCAAGGGGCTGGAGTTTCCCGCGGTGTTCTGCCCGTTCGCCTGGTACAGGCGCCAACGGAGAACACAGAAAACAGCCGAGTACCACGAGTTGGATGGCGACTTCGCCGAGATTCTCGATCTGAATCCCTCGAACGACGCCCGCGCCCGGGAATGGATCGAAGACCAGGCGGATGAATTGCGTCTCATGTATGTGGCACTTACCCGGGCAAAATACCGTTGCGTGGTGACGTGGGCGCGGGCGAATGACAGCCAGAATTCACCGCTCGCGTGGCTCATTCACCGTCCCGATCTGCTCGCCGAAAGCACGCTCGAAGAACAACTGGACGCCAACGCCGCGCATGTCAGGTCGCTGGACGGCACCGCCTGGCTCGCGGAGGTCGAGCGGTTCGCGAACGGAGCGTCCGAAGCTATCGGCACAACGGTGGCGGATGGCGCGGCCTCGGTTCCCCAGCGTGTGAACGAGAATCTGGAGCTTCCCGGACTCGAACCCCTCGCCGCCCGGAACCTCGGCCGCCAGCTTGCGCGCATCCGCCAACGGACCAGCTTCTCCGCTCTCGCGTCCGAGATGGGTGCGGCCGTCACGTCGGAGGAGCACGAGGACGTCGACGAGCCGGATCACGATCAGGACCCCCTCGTCGGCGCGGATGAGGATCAGCCTGAATCCGCCGTCCACGAAGCGCCGCCCAAGCAGGAGACGGAAGACTCGCTCGACGCGTTCACCTTTCCGAGCGGCTTCCGCGCCGGCAATTGCCTGCATGACATCTTCGAAAGAACCGCCGCTCCCGGCGCTGATCGCGACGAAATCTGTGGGGACTCTCTCGCCAGATACCGCATCGACGCCAAGTGGGCGCCGGTCGCCCGGAAGATCGTCGAAAATACGTTCGGCGCCCCCCTCGAGAGTCCGACCGACGGCAGCGTCTTCCGCCTCGGCGAGGCGCGCCGACCCATCGCGGAAATGGAGTTTCACCTCCCCCTCGAAGGACTTGATCGCGCGAGCCTCGGTCGATGCTTCGCCGACCACGGCTACGACCACGGGCTCCCGGAGAGCCGGAGCCGCATCGACGGCTTCCTGCACGGGTTCATCGACGTCGTGGCGCTACACGGGGAGCGCTGGTACGTCATGGACTACAAATCGAACTGGCTCGGCGAGAACATTGAGGCCTACTCAAGACCTGCGGTGCGGGCCGCCATGCGCGCCGCCGGCTATCCCATGCAGTACCTGTTCTACCTCACCGCCCTGCATCGCTTCCTGCGGCTGCGATTGCCGGACTACGACTACGCGCGGCACATCGGCGGCGTCTTCTATCTCTTCGTGCGCGGCATGTCGCCAGACCTGCCCGGCAACGGCGTCTACCGCGACGCGCCCGCGCGCGATTGCATCGAAGCGATCGACGCATGCTTTTCGGGCTCGGCGGGATGAACCAGGACATCCTCCTCACCGACCTTTGCGAAATCCGGGCCATGGCGGACATCGACCGCTATTTCGCACGACTGCTAGCCGAATTTGGCGCGGCCCCGGCCGCAAGCCTCGCGGGCGCCGTCGCCAGCGCGATGCATCGAAGCGGACACGCCTGCCTGCCCCTGGCCAGATGCGCCGGCAGACCGATCATCGAAATCCTGGAATGGTCTTCGGCGGAGTCGGGACACATCGGCGGCGATCCGCCCGACCACATCCGCCAGGCGTGCCTGCCGGCGTTCGCGGACCTGAAGGTCGCGCTGTCCGAGAGTCCCGTGGTCGCTTGCGGCCAAGCGCACGAAGCCAAACGCCCTTTGGTCCTCGATGGCGACAATCTATACCTCTACCGCATGTTCGCGGCGGAATCGCGACTTGCCCAGCGGATGCGGGAATTGGCGCGGGACGCCGCCACGCCGTGCGGCAATGTCGCGCGCTGGATGCACGAAGTGCTCCACGAAGAGTCCGAAACCGCCATCGCCGCGGCGAAGATCGCCGCCTCGCGCCATCTTTGCGTGGTCACCGGGGGGCCCGGCACGGGCAAGACCACGCTCGCCGCGAGCCTCATCGCGCTCTTGGCGGACCTTGGCATCGCCGAGCCGCGTCGCATCGCGCTCGCCGCCCCGACGGGCAAGGCGGCGGCGCGGCTGCAGGAATCCGTGAGAACCCAGTTCCGAGCAAGAGCGCTGGCCGACAAGGTGCCCGCGCTACGCGATTTCACCCCCGTCGCGGGCACGCTTCACCGGCTGTTGAACAGGACCGACACTCTTGTCGATGCGCTCCTCGTGGACGAGTGTTCGATGGTCGACATGCCCCTGATGGCCCGGCTCCTGGACGGCCTCAGGGACGGTACGCGATTGATTCTGCTGGGCGACGCGGGACAGCTATCCTCGGTAGAGCCGGGCTCGGTTTTCAGCGATCTCTGCGCCACATCCGATAGCGGCACCTCGCCGCTGGCGCCATGCATCGTGCGGCTCACGAAAAGCCATCGCTTCGGTCCGGCCAGCGGCATCGGGCGTCTCGCCAGCGCCATCGGCCGAGGCGATGCGGTCAGCGCCATCGCCGTGCTCAAGGACAGCCCCGACACCAACCTGGAGCACTTGGCCGACGAGGCCGCCTTCGGCCGGTTCGCGCGCGAAACCGCTGCGGAGTGGGCCGCGCACATCGAGGATTCGCGCGCCGAGGACGCGTTCCCCGCCCGCCGAGTCCTCTGCGCCCATCGGCGCGGACCGTTCGGCGTCAACCGCCTCAATCGCCTCGTGGAACGGCGCTTGCGAGACACGGGGCGCATTCCCGCCAATGACGAGTTCTATCCAGGCCGACCCATCATCGTGACGCGCAACGACCGAGCGACGGGGCTATCCAACGGCGACACCGGCGTGGTGATTCTCGACAGCCAAAACCGTCGTCGAGTGTGGTTCCCGGACCTCGCCGGGCAGGATGGCGACGATTCCCGGCTCCTCGTCTCGCCCTCCCGCCTCCCGGAGCACGAAAGTTTCTTCGCGCTCACGGTGCATCGCGCCCAAGGCTCCGAATACGACGAGGTGGTCTTCATTCCCGGCGATACGGACTCGCGCGTGAACACGCGGGAACTGCTCTACACGGCCGTAACGCGCGCACGCCGAAGGGTGACCGTGCGCGCCCACGAAGGCACTGTCGCCGCCGCGATACGCCGGACCACCGCCCGCTTTACCGGTCTGCCGGAAAGGCTTCGCGACGGTTGAGAGCCCGCGCTACCGCCGCGCGAGCGGGGTCTGCGACAGGTGCGCGCCCCCATCCAGGATCAATGTCTCCCCGGTCACCACGTCCGCACCTTCGATGAAGTAGAGAATGCCTTCGGCCACAGTATCCGGGGTCGCCGTAAGTCGTAGAGGTGTATTCGCCTCCAGGGTCGCCTTCGCGGCCGCATAGCGTTCCGTGCCCATGCCGCCTTCCAGCCAACGGCCCTGAATGAACCCGGGACACACGACGTTCACGCGAATTTCCGGACCCAGGACACGGGCAAGCGACAAGGTCATGGTAATCAATGCGCCCTTCGATGCGGCGTAGGCGATTGAACTGCCGCCCCCGTTCACGCCCGCGATCGACGAGACATTGACGATGCTGCCGCGGCCTCCCGTGCGCATCGCGGGGACGACGGCACGCGTCGCCTGGTAGGCACCCACGGTATTGACCGCGTAGATCCGCAGGAAATCTTCCTTGGTCAAGCCCTCGAGATCGTCGTGGGCATTGAATTTTGTGGTGCCCGCGTTGTTGACCAGCGCGTCTACACGTCCCCACTTGTCGAGCGCCGCCCGCGCCAACGCGCGACATCCGTCGTCATCGGCGACATCGGCCTGCACCACGGCCGTCTCGACCCCGAATGCCTCGCACGCCGCCTGCGTCTCTCTCGCCCCCGCCTCGTTATGGGCGAAATTGATAACCACATGGCAGCCCTTCTCCGCCAATTGGCGCGCACAAGCCGCGCCAACGCCGGAAGAAGATCCGGTGATGATCGCTACGCCTTCCTGTATGTCCATCTGCATTGTCCTTGTTCGCGACCCGTTTTCCGCGCGACTCTCGTTGCAGAGAGTCCGCAGCCCTATGATAAGGTCAGGCTCGACAAGCCGACCGCCGAGTGCGGCCCCGCTCGTCGATCAGGAAGTGCGCCGACCAACCGGAAGAGATCCATGCGCCCAAGCATCAAAGCGATTCTGTGGGATATCGGCGGAGTCTTGACCGCGAGCCCATTTGAAGCCTTCAATCGGTTTGAAGCGGCGAACGGACTCCCTCGGGACTTCATTCGCGGCGTCAACGCGACGAACCCGGAAACCAACGCCTGGGCCCAGTTCGAGTCGAATCAGGTCGATGTCGATGCGTTCGACGCCCTGTTCCGGGCGGAGACCGCGGCGCTCGGCCATCCGGTGAACGGCAAGCAGGTGCTTGAAATCCTGAGCGGCGCTCCCCGACCGCGCATGATCGAAGCCTTGCGGACCTGCAAGCGGCACTTCCGCGTAGGCGCGATCACGAACAACATGAAACCAAGCAGCGAAAGCCCTCGGGCTGTGAAGGATCCGAACCGCGCAACGCTCATGGAGAAGGCGATGTCACTCTTCGAAGTCATTGTGGAATCGAGCATCGAAGGAGTCCGCAAACCGGATCCCGCGATCTACCGCATCGCCTGCGAACGCTTAAGCGTCGAACCGGCTCGGGCCGTGTTTCTCGATGACCTGGGCATCAACCTCAAGCCCGCCCGCGCGATGGGAATGCAAACAATCAAGGTGCTGAACGAAAACCAGGCACTTGCCGAACTGTCGGAAGTTACCGGCCTGCGCTTCGAGTAGCGTGGGTTCACTCGCAGCGAACAGGCCCAGCCGGGTTCCGGTCAGTCTGATAGCGACTCCAGGCGGGACACCCACTCTTTGAATCGCGGACACTCGGCCCGCATTGCCTCCATCCCCATTGTCTCCGCCACTTGGGGTCCGTGAACGGACTTTCGGTATCTTGGGATTGCACCGGCAATGCGCTTGCTTGGGGCCGTGTTCGGGTCGTCGTTGATGTCCTCCGGAGTCGGGAATTGGCCGCGTATTCTCCTCAGCGCCGAGACGGACTCGTCTGGAACGTCAATTAACCCGCCGAAAGCCTCGACATCGGCAAACAACAGGCCCTCGAACTCGTACTGTTGAACGTATGGGAACACTTTCGTTTCGTTCCAACTGCCACCGATCCTGTTGCCGACCTCACAATGCAGATGGGTCTCCAACTCCTGGACGGTTCTACCCCCTTTGTCGCGGAATCCGTAGAAATCGACCAGCGAAGTTACCGCGGCGAATGACCCGTAAAGGCTCGCCATCTCGGATGCCAATCGGTCTATCGTGACGTGGCCGCCACCTTTGTCTGTATTGCGCGCACGTCCTATCAGGATTGGCTGGATTTCAATGTCCATCGGGCGCAGATAATGCAGGGGCACCGCATTGACGAATTCCTCCTCCGTTTGGCCCTCCCCTCTACCGATACGGCCAGCCGGATCACGGGCGCCCGCCGATGAGGTTCTTCTGCCACAGCTCGCCCGTAGTGAAATCGTCGAGCCAGATTTGGTAGTCGTCCGCGTCGAGTCTGCGGAATTCCGTTCGTTTGTCACGGAGTTCCAGTACGACGATCTCATCCAGGTTGAACGCGTCTACGAGCAGCGGCGACTGGGTCGCGATGACCACCTGTCTTTCGGTGGCGAGCGATTTGATCATGTCGCCGATTAGTACAATAGCGGCGGGATGGAGACCGAGTTCCGGCTCATCCAACAGCAGCACATCCGGAAGCATTTGCGGCGGAAGGTTAAGCAACGTTACGAGAGCAAAAAAGCGTAGAGAACCGTCGGATGTAAGGTGGGCTCCGAAGGTTTCTTCCGCGTCCTTGGGTTTCCATCGCAACATCACCTTTCCGTATCTTTCTTCGATCTGAAAGCGATCAAAGACTGGAAGCACACGGGCGATGTGACGGCAGATCTGTTCAAACCGTCTAATGTCTTCATGCTCCAACCGGTACAGGACCGCCGCCAGATTGCCCCCATGGGAACGCAAGCTGTTGTTGTCTTCTACGTCCCAAGGCATTTTGATGTTCGAGCGGTCGGAAGTGTCATGGAACTGAAAGGCCGCGCAATTCCGCAGCAGGTGGACCACCGCCGAAGCGGTCTTACGATTGACACCGTCGGGACTACCAGTTTGTGCGGTTTCAACGATTTGCGCCTCCTCGTGACCGACTCCCAAATGCTGCCATCCGGCCTCGGTTGGGAAGTGCTCACTACTGAAACGAAAAGCCTCCTCGGTGAAGATCAACCGATCAGGATGTGCGTGGGCAAGTTTGAAGCGATAGTCGTTTCTGCCAGCATCCGTGCGCAGGGACAGCTCGGCCTCCATGCGATTCGTACGGCGGCTGCCACCAAAAAGCTGATCGCTAGCCCCTCCGTGCTTGGCAACAAACTCGCGGAGTTGATGCGAGCGGAGCATCCAGCTCACCATCTCGAAGAATCGGATGAAGTTGGATTTGCCAGACCCGTTGGCACCGATCAGGACAGTCGTATCCGGCAGTTCGGCAAGCTCAACGTCCGCCAGGGACCTGAAGCCGCGAATGCGGATGGCGTCAATTCGGTTCATTCAGTCCTCCCCTTTCCTACGTCCGGCCTAGTGCTCCGTCAAGCCTAAATCTACGGGTATCTGCGGGTCTTTTTGGCCCCTGGACTTCGTTGCTCCTTCTTGTGTGGGGCCTGCCACACCGCGTCGTCGCGCCTCGCCAGGAACCAAAAATCCCTCGCAGCTACACTCGCATTTTTAGGCTTGACGGAACACTAGTTTATGGCGCACGTCTTCACGTCTGCTCGAGCCTGCCGCTATTACTGACGATCACGCATCGGTAAAGGTTCGGCGCGTCATCCGTCTACATTTGCGTCGGGGCGACCGGCGGCGAGGGCATTCATCCAGGCGAGGCAGAGGGCTCTGGATCGATAGGAGTCGTAGGCGGCAGTCTCCTGGCGCTTCACGATGGGGAACGTGGAGTAGACGTAACGGATGTCGTCCCGGTCTGTGACGCCGTAGAGATGGAAGAACACGGCGTCGAGTTTCGCGCGGAGATACAGGCGGCGGTCTTCGTTCCAAGGGAACGGAGGCTTGATCTTGCCATCACCATCGACGTAACCGACATCGCGGGCGAAGGGTGCCATGTCGTCGGCCGTATAGGTGAGTTCGAGGACGGCTTCCCGGACGATCTCGGCGGCGGTCTTGCGGCCGAAGCGGGTCTTATGGTAGGCCAATGGCGGAACGACCGGGAGCTGCTCGACCATGTACCAGTTGAGATGCGTAGTCTGAGCCTTTTGACGAACCACGAAATCGAGCACCACTGCACCCAAGTTGCCCAGCAGCAAAGCGCGGTCCGGCGGATTGTTGACCCTGTCTTCTGGGAAGATCGCAGGTGCCGTATTCCCCAATCCAACGAATGGGACTGCCGCCGCAATCAATGTTCGGGAATCAGTCGCACGGGCGATGTCCCGAAACGCAACAGTCCATCCTAGAGCGTTGGGAAACGACACGGCTTTATCCGGCACCCAGTACTGCGGGATTGGTACGAAAGCCGGATCGGCCTTTTGTTCGGTACTTATGTCGCCGCTCAATGCCGGGTTGTGGAGGTTCTCCTCGTTTACATTGACCGATGCCGCTCGATGATCGAACTGGTGGATCATCCGGCCAACATAAAGCGGCAACCACTTGCCGCTTGGGCTGTCGAAGCGGTTGCCACCGATGGGCCAAGCGCCCTCCCGCTCCTCCATTTCCTCGCGAGTGCGGAATTGGTGAGAGTCGTTGGTCATATCGAACATACGTTCGTACCTCACGGGCCATGCCTTCGCCTCCTCTCCGGACGACCGATCCACAAGCACAGGTAAACGCTCGTATATCGCCGTGGTCAGGTCCGCATCGCGACGACTGCGGAAAATGGGCGCGGTGCCCGTGTTGGGATTGACGCGAGCGAAATCCGCCGCCGCCAAAGGGAAGCAACGGATTTCATCATTCAGTTCGTCGATACTGTGCAGATAGAAAGCGCAATTCGCCGGTTGCGCGCGGCGCTGACGACCAGCCACAAAGACGCAGAACTTGAAAGAGGCGTGGACATCCGGAAAGAATACCTTCTTGTTCTCGAAGTCATAGAGCGCTCGCAACCGTCCTGCCGTCGCCACGGAACGGAAAAACGGTGCCGCAGTCTTGTCCGAAGCGATGCCCGAAGGCGTGAGCAGGCCGATCACCCCGTCGGAATGCACCAACGCCATCGCCCGCTCTACAAACAGCGAGTACAGATTCACGTCGCCGCGAGAGAGATAAGGATATTCGCCGCTCTGTCGAGCTATCCGAGCCGCCGCCAGGGCGCGTTCGCTGGCATGCTGGAAGACGGCAGCGAGCGGACCTCCGGAATTCTCCAGCGCCCGGACCATCCGCTTACGGTCAGAAGCACGTTGCGCCAAGGCGATCTCACGGCGTCTGGACGCGAACCACTCCACCTGTTGCAGCTTGACGCGGTCCCAGGGCGGGTTGCCGATCACGGCGTCGAAGCCACCCTGCCGGTCTGCATTCTCCCAATCCGTCCAGACACCTGGGAACGCGACTTGCCAGTTGAGGAAGCGCTCGTCCTTGACGACATTGCGAGCTTGAGCCAGAAGTTCGGCGAAGGTGGCCGCATCCGCCGCGTCACCCGCAACCTCTTCCCGGCCCATCGCGATAGCGACGGGATCGCCGTAGTTGCCGATTAGCCAAGTGGCGATGGCAGCTCTGTCCTCTCTGTTGGGCTTCAGCCAATCGAAGGCATGCAGCAATGAAAGAAAGGCATCCAGCGGCGCGGTCCCAGCGTGGATGTCGTCGAACAGCTTCGCAGACTGCGCCGTTTCAGCCACTTCAGCGTCGGACAGCACCTCAATCTCCTGCATGGGAATCGCCGCCGCCTTGGCGCGAGAGAGTGGACCGGAAAGAAACAGTTTTCCGCCTTGCGCCTCGGCACGTTGCAAACCCTCATGCACCCAAGACCCGAAAAGGCTGTCGCCACAGCGCAAATGGTGATCGAGGAAGGAAAGCGGTGCGCCCACGGTGAATGTATGCAGCCAAAGGGACACCTTGGCGAGTTCCACCGCCATCGGATTCTTGTCAACGCCGTAGACACAGCGCTTCAGAACCATGCGGCGGACGATCTGGTCGTCGTCGAGGTGTGCAGGGTCCAGCGTCCATTTGTTTTGCTTCGCATTGTCGAGAATCGTGTTGCGAATGCCTTCGATGCGGTCGGCCAAGGGCGAGACGTAGCCCTCCACACCATTGGCTTCATCCAGCGCCTTGATCACGCGGTCACTCAGGAAATCCACGAGGCTGACCAGAAAGTGTCCCGAGCCCATGGCCGGGTCGCAGACCTTGAGGTCGAGCAGGCCTTGGGCGGGGTCCACGCGCGCCAATTCCGCCAGGACATCGGGCGTGAGGGTTGCTGCATCGGGAGCGCTACCAATTTCCGAAACTCTGGCGCGGAAAGCCTCAAGCTTCGCGTCTGACAGCGGCCCTACGGTTTCCTTGAGGATCAGCAGGACAAGTGGCTCCGGCGTGTAATAGCTCCCCGATCCTTTGCGAGCGAAGACATTTGGTCGCACCTGGATGTCCCCGGCTTCGTGGACAGGCTCGAATTCCAGCAGGCGCTCGTAGATGGACCCGAGTTGCTGCACGGAGAGGCTTCGGTAGTTGATGTAACGGCGTCCACTCCGATGCTGCTCAAAGGAAAGTGCGTCGATCACGTCCGCCATGACACGATTCGACAGCCGGATTCGTGCCAGAAGCGGCGTGCGCGATGTATCGAACAGGCCACCGTTATACGGCGGCAGGCCAAAGGCCGGATCTCCCCGATCGATCACGCGACTCAAATCGTCGAGCGCCGCGTAGTAGCTCGTCGCCGTGGCGGAGAAGATCTCCCCGTGTTCCTTGCGCCGCCCGATATCCTGGCGCACGCGGCGGCGCAGACCGATGTTGTCGTAGCGCCGGTCGCCCACAGGCAACAGTGCGCGATCTTCAGCGTAGAGCAGGAACAACAGCCGATATAACAGTACCAGCGCCGCATCTCGCACTTCGCTCAAGGGCGCGCTCGCCGCCTCTTCGGCGATAGCTCGTACCAAGCCGGGGAAAACCTCTTTGAAAACCAGGTTCGAGATGTTGGTAGCGACACGCTCTTCGTAGAGTCGACTCTCGTCGAGAGCGCGCCGATGCAGCGTCAGGCCATCCGCGCGTTCTGCGAGGAACGCCTTGCGGCCGAACAGGAGAACAAAAAGCTTCAGGCAATGCCGACGCTCATCGCTCGACAGCGCGAACAGCCCGTCGTTGTGTCCGGGGATGTCCAGCATGGCGGCCAGATCGACCTCAAGGAACCCTTCAGAGACCGAACCCGCGCCTTGATAGTAAAGCCGCCAATGCGCGCCGTTGGTTAGGATGCCCCAGCGCATTCGGCCTTCCGTCAAGTCGTCGGCGCGGCGCAGGTAGCGAAGCATTTGCGTGGACGGTGCCACGGTCCGATCAGAGGTTCTGCCGAGAGGTCGAAGCCAGCGTTTGGACTCCACCATTACGGCGCCAATGGCATATCGCGCTCGCTCCTCCGCTATGCCGACCGCTCGAGACTTGGAGGCATCATCGATGAACAGCAATCCGTCAGGCACATCCGTGCGACCCACTCCACTCAGGTTTTGCTGGCGCAGGTATGCGGTCCAGTCCAAACAATAGAGAGTCTTCCAGATCAGATCGTCTTCGGTTTGGCTCTCATTTGGCGTGCTTTCGTGGGGGAACGCCTCGAAGATAGCGCGCAAGCGACTCTCTATTTTATCGAGGGTAGCGGCGTCGAGATCATCCCATTCTGGCAATTCGCCAATGGATTCCGGTTCGGTCAGGAAATCCGGCGCGAACAGGCCACCGCGAATGGCATTGTCGATGGTCATGCGAGAACGCGTGTCACGGGGCCCGGCCAAGACGCGCCGAAGCCTCGATTACCGTACACCATCGAACCGATCGAGGAACTCGCGGGGCGATACGATACGAGTGCTATTCCAACCGCCCTCCGGAAAGTGCCGGAGATTGCCAGTAACCAGGAACTCGACCCTCGCCGCCGCAGCCACTTCAAGGAAAGGCTCGTCGTCCTCGTCGCGAAGGCCAATGGACAGCGGCATCGGCGCCACCAATTCGCCTTGCGCCTGAATCTGCGCCAGGAAAGACGCGATATTCTCTTCCTCGAATGCAAACACGGGCCGGCCCAGGACGTCATCGTACTCGGCGAGTATTCGCGCGTCGTAACAGAGCACCAGACGGCCGCCCGCGATGAGACTGACGATGACACCCGGCGCACCGAATGGTGTGAGCAGACCGGAGACGAGGACGTTTGTATCAACGACCAGCCTCATCTCTTGCGCTGGCGTCGCGCGGCTTCGATCTCGGCGTTTGCATCGTCAAGCGTGAACTGGTCAGCGCCCGTCTCCTTCGCGCGCCGCTGCATCGCCGTAACCGCAAGTTGCGCCCGAGCCTGCCGAAGTGCGGCGAGGGACGCCTCCAAGGTTGTCGCCGTCGTCGCCGACAGGACGGCGATAGGTTTGCCGTTGGATGTGACTACGAGATCCCTGGACGCGGCTAGCGCCTTCCAAACCGCAGCAGATTCATTTCGTAGCTGGCGGACACTGACGAAGTCCATTGTCGATACCTATTTATTGGTTTATTGGGGCGTTGATCAATTGTGTACACGATTGATACTCAAATCAACGCTTGCCGGTGACTCGATGGAGGCGACGCCGACGCCATCGGTGCGTCGAGACAGCCGAGACCCTCCATCGCCTGGACCGTCCATGATATCGGACAAGTTCAACTATCATCCTGCGGGATTTGGTTCAGAGGTCGCAATCAGGGATGCGACGGCCTCGCGGTTCGGAATGGAACTGGCCGCACCCGCGCGGGTTGCGGCTAAGGCGCCCGCAGCGGAACCGATAATCAACGCATCTCTTACGCCCTGTCCTTCAAGCAAGGCCGACATGAGATACCCGACGAATGCATCGCCGGCGCCCGTTTCGTCCACTGCTTGCACGGCAAAGGCACCGAGTGCAACTCGATCATCCCCCTTGCCGTAGCGCAACCCCGCGCGCCCGAGGGTAACGACGATATCGCACGCCGGATAGCGTGCGCACAGCGCCTGGAATGCGTCCTCGACGCCAGTTTCGCCTGACAGCGCCTGGGCCTCGACTTCATTGACGATCAGCAGATCAACCGCGGTCAGGTCGTAGCGCCGGATCCGATCATCAACCGGTGCCAGGTTCAGCGCCAGCTTCGGGGCTTTGGAAGATCTATCAAGAATATCTTTCATCTTGTTAATTTCGTTTTGTAAAAGAAGCCAATCATCCCCATCGCATAGGCTGAACGCGGTATCGATGTCGACATCGTTGAGCGTCCGGTTGGCACCTCCGGAGATAACGATCGCGTTTTCTCCCGAGGGGTTGACCTGGATGACCGCGTGGCCGGAAGGAGCCTCCGTCTCGCGTACGGCCGCAACATCCACCCCGGATTTCGACAACTCTTGCTTCAGCCAGCGACCGTCGGAACCGACGCAGCCCACATGGGCAACCCGCGCGCGCGCCCTGGCCGCCGCAAGCGATTGGTTGAGGCCCTTGCCGCCGGCGTATACGGCGTACTCAAGGCTGGCGACGGTCTCTCCCGCGGCCGTGATGTTCGGCACGCTGTAGACATTGTCTATGCACAACGAGCCCAGGTTGACCAGCTTGGGCATCTTTGTACGCGGCGGCTAGCCGCCTTCAATGCGCTGCATGAAGAAGATCTCGCTGTTTTCCTGAATCGGCTCCAGCCAGGCATCCTGATAGATCTGGCCGTCGATGGCGACGGCCGACTTCATCAACACCTCTTCGATTCCCGGCCACTCCTTGTCCACGGCGCGTACGACGCCCCGATAGTTCGAGGCATGCACCTCGATCTCCCGGGTGCCGCCGGTGTGTTGCAGCAAATGGTCGGGAAATACCACTCTGGCCATGGGACTTGCCTAGTCCAGGTTCACGGCGCGCGCGGGCGGGTGGCCGCGTGGCATTTCTCGAACTTGTTCTTTTGCATCCTCGTCAGGCTCTTCAGGCCTCCTCATGCGCGTCGATGGCCGCCAGCACACTCGGCGGCGAAAGCGGCAAATCGCTGATTCGGAATCCCAGCGCATCACTGACCGCGTTGGACGTCACCGCCAGCGGTGCGACGATGGGCGTCTCGCCAACGCCTCGGACACCATAGGGATGCGAAGGATTCGGCACCTCGATGATCTGCGTATCTATCATCGGCATGTCCGATGCCACCGGAATTCGATAATCGAGGAATCCCGCATTCTCCATAACGCCGTTGTCGTCGTAGATGTATTCCTCGTTGAGCGCCCAGCCGAGGCCCTGCACGGCGCCTCCCTGCATCTGGCCTTCCACGTATGCCGGATGAATCGCCGTTCCAGCATCCTGGATCGCGGTGAACTTGAGGACATCTACCTTTCCAGTCTCCCTGTCGACAGTCACGTCCGCGAAATTAACCGAGAATGAGGCCCCGGCGCCCTGCGCGTTCAAGCTCGCCCGGCCGAGGATCGGGCCGCCCGTGCGACCCGCGTTTCCCGCGATATCGGCGAGGCTCAGGGGCTCGACGTCGATGTTGACGCCGGGCTTCGGAACCGCCTCGCCATCGGTCCAGTCCACCTGGTCCGAATCGATGTCCCAGGTCATAGCCGCTCGCTGCTTGCACTGGGCGATGATGTCCTCGCAGGCCTGGACCACCGCCATGCCCGTGGCAAACGTCGTGCGGCTGCCGCCGGTGACGTTGCAGAACCCGGTGGACTCCGTGTCACCGACATGGGCGCGCACGATTTCGTACGGCACGCCGAGCATCTCCGCCGCCATGAGGCACATGGATGCGCGCGAGCCGCCGATATCCGGACTACCTTCCACGACCGTCACCGTGCCGTCCTCGGACAGCCGGACCTCCGCGCTAGATTGCATACCGATGTTGAACCAGAAACCCGCCGCGATGCCGCGACCCGTCCCTTCCGCTTTCGGTGCCGTGTAGTTCGGATGGATCTTCGCCGCTTCCAGGCATTTCTTGATGCCTATGGCCGGGAACGTCGGCCCGTAAGGCGCGTGCGTGCCTTCCTCGGCACAGTTCTTCAGTCGGAGATCGATCGGGTCCATACCGATCCTGCGAGCGACTTCGTCGAGGGTCGATTCCATCGCGTGCAGCGCCTGCGGCGCTCCAGGCGCCCGGTACGCGGCGGCCTTCGGCTTGTTGACCAGCACGTCGTAGCCCGCGATGCGGAAGTTCTGAAGGTCGTAAGGGGCGAACACGGACATGCATCCCGGACCCACCGGCGCGCCCGGAAACGCGCCCGCTTCGTACGCGAGCCAAGCCGTGGCCGCGGTGATCGAGCCGTCGCGCATGGCGCCAACCTTGACTCTGCAATGCGATGCGGAGGTCGGCCCCGTTGCCCGGAACACCTCTTCGCGCGACATGACCATCTTCACCGGACGACCGGTCAACTCGGACAACTTCACGGCGACCGGCTCCAGGTAAATGACTGTCTTGCCGCCGAAACCGCCGCCAATTTCCGACGGAATGACCTTGATGTCGCCCACGCTCTTGCCGAGCACGCCGGCCGTCATCGACCGCACATCGAAGTGGCCCTGGGTGCAGCACCAAACCGTGGCCTTGCCTTGCTCGTCCAGGGACGCGGTGCAGGCGTGGGGCTCGATGTAGCCCTGGTGGGCCGTAGGCACGCGGTAGTCGCCTTCAACCACGACATCGGCTTCGGCGAACCCCGCTTCCGGGTCGCCGCGTTCGAACCGGGTGATGGCGGCTATGTTGCTTGGACCATCGCCCTCCCCGCCGCGCGTGCGCTGATGCTCGTTCACCAGCGGAGCGCCGTCCGCCATGGCGGTATCCACATCGAGAACGGGCGGCAACGCTTCGTACTCCACGTCGATCAGTTCAAGCGCGCGCTCCGCCAGGAAAGCCGTCTTTGCCGCGACCGCCGCTACGGCGTGTCCATGGTAGAGGACCTTGTCGCGGGCCATGACGTTCTTCGCCAGGTCCGAAACCGTCCCGCCTCCGGCTCCGGAGGAAAAGTCGGTGCCCGATATCACCGCGTAGACGCCCGGCATCTGCAACGCACGGCTGCCGTCGATGCGCTTGATCCGCGCATGGGCGTGCGGGCTGCGCAATACCTTGCCATGCACCATGTTCGGCAGGTTCATGTCCGCGCCGAAGTTGGCGCGGCCGGTGACCTTGTCCACGCCGTCCGGCCGGACCGGTCGGGTGCCAATCGCTCTATAGTCTCGTGCTTCTGCCACGTGGTTCTCCCTCAGGCTTCGTGGGCCAATTCGGCCGCGGCATCCTGCACCGCGCGAACGATCTTGTCGTAACCGGTGCATCGGCACAGATTGCCGGCCAGCCAATAACGAATCGTCCTCTCGTCGGGATTGGGATTCTTGTCGAGCAGCGCTTTCGTCGCCACGATGAATCCCGGCGTACAGATACCGCACTGCAGCGCCGCGTGTTCGAGGAACTTGCGCTGTATGGGATGCAGCGTGGAACCCTGGGCTATGCCCTCGATCGTGGTGATGTCCACGCCTTGCGCCTCGACGCCAAGCATCAGGCAGGAACACACCAGGCGTCCGTTCGCCAGCACGGAGCATGCCCCGCAGTCGCCCGTCGCGCATCCTTCCTTCGTTCCCGTCATGCCCAGTTCGTCCCGCAACACCTCAAGCAACGATTGCTGCGGCTCGCACAACACCTCGCGGGGTTCGCCGTTGACGCTCGTGACGATGTGTACCTTAGTTGAACTCATAGTGTGTACTCATCCCTGTATTCATATACGGATTGTTTTTCGGATCGTTTTGAGATTGGGACCATCAGCGCGCGAGCGCCCGGTCCCTCGCGTTTGCCCCTGCTCGTCGACACAGCACGGCAACCACCTTGTTTCGGTATTCGATGGTTCCCCGCTTGTCCGATATGGGCGAGGCGGCAGCGGTGCAGGCTACGCCGGCGGCCGCAAGCGCTTCGTCGTCCACCTTGGTGCCGATCAGCGCGGCGCCCGCCGCAGGCACAAGCAAGGCCGTCGGCGCGACAGCACCGATGGCCACGCGCGCGGCTATGCACGTGCCGTTGTCGTCCAGGGTCAGGGCAACGCCCGCCCCAGCGACAGCGATATCCATTTCCGTGCGCGGAATGAAACGCAGGTACGCATCGGCCGTGCGTCCCGCCGGCCTCGGAACCTCCAGGCCGACCAACAGTTCGTCCGCCTCGAGGACATTCGTCCCGACGCCGGTAAGGAAATCCTCGCACGGCACGCGCCGCGTACCCGCCGGACCGGCTATGACGCAAACGCCCGAAGCGACGATGATGGCCGGAATGGTGTCCCCCGCGGGCGATGAGTTGCACAGGTTGCCACCGATCGTCGCACGGCCCTGAATCTGGGTCGAGCCAATCAGGTCGGCAGCTTCGATCAATCCCGGCAGCAGCGACTTCAGTTCCTGGTTTTCGTTCAATATGGCCGAGGGAATAGCCGCCCCGATGAATATGGTTTCCCCCCCGATTTCAAGTCTATTCGTGTCCGCGATGTGCTTGACATCGATCAAGGTGCGCGGTGCGCGGTCTACCGACCGCATCTGCACGAGCACATCCGTGCCGCCAGCCAGTATCTGTGTGCGCCGGCCCTCTTTCGCGTGCGCCGCGAGAAGCGAAGTCGCTTCGTCCAAGGTCGTCGGCCTAGCGTAGGCATAAGCCTCCATTGCGTCTCCCATAACCCAGTGATTGCCCGTAATTGTATACCATGAACTCGCGCGCGCCGGAACGTGTCTTTGGTCCATGCTTCGACCAAACGGCGATTTCTTCGAGGTCGAGTAGCGTATCGCCGGGCCGCCGCGCCGCGATGCTACATGCCTCACTGGATTGGATACCACCATGGCCGAACCGTCGTTGTCTCCCCCACCTTTCGACCACGCCGCTTACGCGCGCCACCTCGCTACCGTATCCACCCTATGGCGGGATGCGATGGAGGCTGCCGACATGGACGCTGTCGTCGTGCCCGCGGGAAGCGCCGATTTCTACTTCCAGGACGACATCGCCCCGCCCTTCCGCCCCAATCCAAATTTTGCGCAATGGGTGCCGGACGACGGCATGGAAAACGCCGTGCTCGTGTACCGGCCGGGCCAAAAGCCGCGCCTTTTCTTTCACCGGCGGGCCGACTACTGGTATCTGCCGGCGGCCGTTCCGGATTGGGCCGAAGCAGCGTTCCAGATCGAGGTCGGCGACGATGCCGACCTGCTCGCGGCAGCCGCCATGGATCACGCCTCTCGCGCGGGCCGTGTTGCGTACATCGGACCCTGGCACGGCGAGCATGGCGACAGCGAACGGGTGGCGATCAACCCGGAGGCGCTCATCGCGCACCTTCAGTATGCCCGCGCCTACAAGACGGACTTCGAACTTGACGCCATGCGCCATGCGACGGAAATCGGAGTTCGCGGCCACCTGGCCGCTCGCTCCGCGTATTTCGACGGCGCGAGCGAGTTGGACATTCATCTTTCCTATCTGAGCGCTAGTCGGCAAACGGACGCGGACCTGCCCTATCCAAATATCATCGCGCAGAACGCCCATGCAGGGGTGCTTCACTATCAGCACCGGGACCCGCGACCGCCGTCGCAACGCCGCAGCTTTCTCATAGACGCCGGCGGCAGACATCTCGGTTACGCGTCCGATATCACCCGCACCTACAGCGCCGAGCAAAACGCGTTCGCGGAACTGATCGAAGCCCTCGATGACAAGCAACAGGCGCTCATCGCCGACATTCGCCCCGGTGTGTCCTATGTCGCCCTGCACGAACGCATGAACCGCTGCATCGGCGAATTGCTGGCCCGGTTCGGATTGGTGCGCTGCGAGCCCGACGCGGCTTTCGAGACCGGCATCACGGACGTCTTCTTTCCGCATGGCCTGGGGCACCTTCTGGGACTGCAGACGCACGATGTTGGCGGGTGGCTCGCGGCGGCGGACGGCCGCGTTTCGCCGCCGCCGAAACGCTATCCCGCGCTACGCCTGACACGGCGCCTCGAGGCGCGACAGGTGTTCACCATCGAACCCGGGATCTACTTCATTCCGCAGTTGCTTACCGCCGCTGCCGAGGGCCGACACGCGCGTGAAGTGGTGTGGCCAAGGGTCGAGTCGTTCCTGCCCTGTGGCGGCATTCGCATCGAGGACAACGTGCTGGTGACCGAGGATGGCTTCGAAAACTTGACCCGGCCTGCCTTTCGCCGCCTGGACCATGCCTCGGCTTAGCGCCCCATAGATGTATGGTCCGACGGTCCGCCCCGCTTTCGTTACAGTGGATTCGCAGTCGTTGCCAGACAGTTGTCTGGCCTTCGGCTTGAGTGCGGAGCCCCAAGAGGGCACGGCCTACGCCCGCCTCAACAAGGACGCGGCCTCCAGGCGGTTTTGGCGCAGGGGCTCGTCGGTGAAGATCGAGCGTTCCCCCGAGCAGGGCAGCGACTTGCGCCACGTTCCTTCTACCGAACCGGTTCCTGTGCAGCGATTGCGCCTGCCGCCCGCCCCGCGCACGCCGAATTGTCCTCGGACCCAAGAATTTGGTCGGCAAGGATTCCTAGATCCCCTCTTGCGGGCGCCTTTAACGCGGCTGCTATCTCCGTCAGTTCACTGACGGGCACTTCACCCAGGACCCCGACAAGCACTGGTAACGCGACCGCTCGAGACCGAAGCTTGTCCGCATCAACGCCGTGGGACGCCAGGAAGCGTTTGACGCGCCACAAATCCCCCAGATAGCGCTTGTTTTCGTACGCGCAGCCGATCTCCTTGACCAATGCATGTGCCTCGGCGTCAAGCTTCAATGCCTCCAGCAGTTCCGCAAGGCTCTTGGGGCGACGTCGACGCCTGGCGGACTTCCTCTTCGTCACGGCATCGACTTCACGTTCAATGGCTTCGAACTCGGCATCTTCCGCCTGCGCGAGCGCCGCGATGACCCGGCTCCGCCCGTACTCCGCGACGAGAAGCCTGGTCCAGAGCGTCAGAGTCTGGTTTTCCGCCATTTTTCGCCCCTCACGTCACGCCCACTGCCGACAGTATATCGTTCTTGAGGCTACTGAAACCCGCAACCCGATCCGATTGCGCGTAGGGGGTGCGAGCGAGCGGCAAACCGTTGCGCGCCGCCTTCCCATATGATCGCGAATACGGTATCTGGTAGTCGAATATCCGCCAACCATGCCGGCCCGCCACGTCACGGACCTCCGCGATCGAATCCGCCTTCTCCGAGTTGTCCGCATACTCAGACTGGTCGTTTATCACGAGGCCCGCTATCTCCAACTCATGATCCTCGTTCTCCAGCCGGAATTCCCGAATAGACCTTGCGAGGAGGGGCAACCCGATCGTTGCCATGAATTCTGGTTTCACCGGGACAACCGCGAACCGGCTTGCGAAATAGGCGGCGTCCGTCAAGATCGACTCGGTGGGCGCGCAATCGATCACGACCAAATCGTAGCGGTCACCAACTTGCCCGATCCCCCGCGCGAGCCGTCGTTCCTTCCCGGTTGGGTTCTTCAGGGTGCGGCTCAGTTCCAACCGCGACGCAATGAGGTCAAGCTGACTGTTCCGCCCGTATCCGACACCATTCAGAATGATGTCATTGACGTCGATCCGCCTTGGGCCGCCCTCATCTCCACTCGGTGGGATGTAATCCTCGAGAATCTGAACAACCGTCGGTTTGTTCGCTCTCACGTGTCGCACGTACTGCTCGGGCCCCAAGATGCTGTGGCTCAGGTTCGACTGCGGGTCCAGATCGATAGCTAAAACGCGCAGACCGTCGGCAGCCGCTGCATGGGCCAACTGGAAGCCACGGTGGTCTTCCCAACACCTCCCTTCATGTTGGTGAGACTCACACCCACAGCCATTTGCTCAATACTCCCCAAGCCCTTGGAATCCCTTATTGTCACATGGTGTGCGTTCGGTAATCCGTTGTCGGCGCGCCGGCCAGGTAGGTCTCGATCTTCTCCCGCGCGAAGCCGTCCTCTCCGCTGAACTGTACGCCCGCCCCCGCGGCGCGCTGGCCCTGCGCGCCCTTCGGCGTGACCCACACGACCTTGCCCGCAACCGGAATCGGTTCCGGCTCATCCAACAGGCGCAGGAGCAGGAAGACCTCGTCGCCGAGGCGAAAATGCTTGTCCGTCGGAACGAACAACCCGCCGTGGCTCAAAAACGGCATGTAAGCGGCGCGGAGCACGCGTCGATCCCTGACCCAAAGGGACAGGATGCCGTCGTTCCGACCGGATTCCTGCGCGATGTGGGGCGGGCTAGACATGACGCCGCATTATGACCGACCGCCAAGTGCCGCGTCCGTAGGACGGCGGCTCCACATGTTGTGGGAAATATCAGACCGGAAGCGATGCCCAAGCAAAGAGCAGACGCTCGAGCTGGAGCTGGCGACCGAGCCCGCTATTGGTCAATGCCGCCATGCGCAGCGCCGTGAGGTGGTCCGCGAAAGCGACCAGGGCCCGCGGATCCTCGGCATCGCGCGCCATGCCATGGACGATCCGCACCCATCGGCCGGTGAGGTCGACCAGATCTTCGTCGCGCCAGGCTTCCGCCGCCGCCAGACTCGGCCGTTCACCCGAGGCAACCGCGTCCAACACGCCGCGAATGGGTTCATCTCCGCGTTCCAGCGCTTCCAGAACTCTATATGGCGCACCGCCCAGTTCCGTCGCATGCGCCCGGGCGCGATCCGAGTCAAAGCCCTGGTCCACGAGCCAGGCGAGCACCTGTGCCTCGTCGGCGGGAAATACGGGAATACGCTGACAACGGCTGCGCACCGTGGCCGACAGTCGATCCGGCGCATCCGTGACGAGAATCAGAAAACCTCCCGACGACGGTTCTTCCAGGGTCTTCAGCAGCGCGTTCGCCGCGTTGACTGTCATGCGGTCGGCGCGGTTGAGCACGGCGACCTTCGCCACCCCGCCCCGGGCGGTCTGGTACATGAATTCGCCGACGTTGCGCACCTGGTCGATCTTGACTGTCTGCCCGTCGGGATCGACCCAGCGCAAATCGGGGTGCGCCAGCGTACGCGCGTTCGACTCGGGATCCAGCTCCAGCAAGGTCAGCGCGCATCGCGCCGCCAACATCTCCTCACCCCATCCGCCGGGACCATGGACCAACACGGCATGCGGCGTCCGACCGCTCATCATCATTCGTTCAAACTTGCGCGACGGCGCTTGCAGCCAGGGAGGCAGACTCACGACGCGTCCCGGAACGCGCGCAGACGCGCCTCGATCGCCGTTGCCACTTCGGCGGGCGACACAGTGGCATCGATGACACACACGCGCGCATTCTCCCGCGCAAGTTCGAGGTAGCGCGCGCGAACACGTTCGAAGAACGCGCGCCGTTCGCGCTCGAAACGATCAAGCGCCCGCCCGCTTATGCGCGCCAGCGCCTGTTCCACCGACACGTCGAGATACAGCGTGAGATCCGGTTCGAAATCGGGATGGACAAGCGTCGCGAGCGCGTCGATCAACGCGGCGTCAATGCCGCGTCCGCCGCCCTGGTATGCGTGCGTCGCATCGGTAAAGCGCTCGCACAGAACCCAGCGCCCCTCCGCGAGACACGGCTTTACCACCTTCGTCAAGTGCTGCGCCCTGGCGGCGAACATGAGCAGTGTCTCGGCCAGCGGATCGACGATCTCTTCCCGAGTGGATAGAAGCAGGCTGCGAATTTCTTCCGCCAACGGCGTGCCCCCGGGCTCCCGGGTTACCACGACCTCGATGTCCATTGCGCGCAAGCATCGCCGGACGACTTCGACATTGGTCGACTTCCCCGCGCCCTCGGAACCCTCGAGCGTGATGAACCGTCCGCGCGGCATCAGCGGATCCCCCCCACGCCCAACTGGAACCGCCGAACCGCCGCCAGGTGCTCCTCCAACGTGGCGGAGAATTTGCTGGATCCGTCGCCCCGGGCGACGAAGTACATGAACGCTTCCTGTGACGGATGCAGCGCCGCTTGAATCGCCGCGCGTCCCGGTAACGCGATCGGCGTCGGCGGCAGGCCGGGCCGCGTATAGGTGTTGTAGGGACCGTCACGGGCAAGGTGCGCGCGGGTCAGGTTGCCGTCGAAATCCCGCCCCAGGCCGTAGATCACCGAAGGATCGGTCTGCAGCCGCATGCCGCGCTTGAGCCTGCGCACGAAGACGCCCGCGACCCTCGCGCGATCCTCCGACAGGCCCGTTTCCTTCTCCACCAGGGACGCCATGACCAGCGCGTCGAACTGATCGCGATACGGCAGGTCCCGTGCGCGTCCATTCCATTCGGTCTGAAGCACGGACCGCATCTTTCTGTATGCCATCCGCAAAATCTCGGCGTCCGTCGCGCCCCTGACATAGTGGTAGGTGTCGGGAAAGAACTGCCCCTCGGGATGCTCCGCGCCCAGACCCAACCGTGCCAGAAGCTCGCCGACATCCGTTCCCTCAAGCGTGGGTTCCAGCGCCGGCGCCTTGGTCACGGCGTCGAGCAAGTCGGAAACCGACCAGCCCTCCAGAATCTGCAACCTGTAGACAATGACATCGCCGTCGACAAGTTGCCGCAACACCGTGTCCGGGGCGGCTGCCGGCGCAAACCGGTATTCGCCCGCGCGCACGGATTCGGCGGCGTTCTCCAGGCGCGCGAGAAACGAGAACAACGCGGCGCTCTGCACCACGCCGAGATGTTCCAGATCGCGCGCCAGGCGGCCAAAGCCCGTTCCCGGCTGGATCTCGACGACGAGCGGTTCGGACAGCGGTCCCGGTCGGTCCGCCCACGCGTGGATGAACCTCCATGCCGAAAGCGCTCCCAGCGCGATGGTCAGTGCCATCGTCAGCGTAACGACGGCGACGAGCTTGTATTGCGAACGCCGGGACATGGCATCGATTCTACTCTCGGCGCGAATCCCGTTTACATCCGCCTCGAGAAACGGCGGGGTGGTCAGATGCGCGTGAAGACCAGGCTGCCGTTGGTGCCGCCGAACCCGAACGAGTTGGTGAGTGCCGCCTTGACAGACATGTCGCGGGCCTCGCCGGGGACGTAGTCGAGATCGCATCCATCGCCCGGGTGCTCCAGGTTGATGGTGGGGTGGATCTTCTGGCGATGCAGCGAGAGCGCGGTGAAGATTCCCTCGACGGCGCCCGCCGCGCCGAGGAGGTGGCCGATCATCGACTTGCTCGAATTGACCGGGATGCGCGTATCGGCGCCGAACACGGTCTTCAAAGCGAGGGTTTCCGCCACATCCCCCTGGGGCGTGGATGTGCCGTGGGCGTTGACATAGTCGATATTGTCGCTTGTCAGCCCGGCATCCCGGATGGCGTTCTTCATTGAAGCGACGGCACCCGCGCCGTCGTCCGGGGGGCTGGTGATATGGTGCGCGTCCGCGCTCATGCCGAAGCCAGCCAGTTCGCAGTAGATGTTGGCGCCCCGCTTCCTGGCGTGTTCGTACGACTCGAGCACCATGACCCCCGCCCCGTCTCCCAGCACGAAGCCGTCGCGGTCGCGGTCCCACGGCCGGCTCGCGCCCTGGGGATCGTCGTTGCGGGTGGAAAGCGCGCGCATCGACGCGAATCCAGCCACGGTCAGGGGCGATGTCGCCTTTTCCGAGCCTCCTACCACCATGACATCGGCATCGCCGTACTGGATGGTCCGCGCCCCATAGCCGATGTTGTGCGCGCCCGTCGTGCACGCGGTGACGATGGCCAGGTTCGGACCGCTGAAGCCGTACCTCATCGACAGGTTCCCGGACAGCATATTGACGATGCTCGCCGGAACGAAAAACGGCGACACCCGGCGCGGTCCTCCCCGATTCAGATCCCCCTCTGTCTTCGTGATCGTGATGATGCCGCCGATCCCCGACCCGATCGCGACGCCCACGCGGCTGCGGGAATCATCGTCCAGATCCCCTAGACCCGCGTCCTCGACAGCCTGGATGCCGGCGATCAGGCCATACTGGATGAACCCATCCATGCGCCGCGCTTCCTTCCGGTCCAGGTACTCGGCAATGTCCAGGTCCTTCACCGCCGCGCTGATCTTGACGCTATGCGCCGACGCGTCGAAAGTGTCTATGCTCGCTGCGCCACTTACCCCGGCCAGCGCGTTTTCCCAGGAAATCTCGACCGTATTGCCGATCGGCGAGAGCATGCCGAGGCCGGTGACCACTACACGTCGCTTGTCCATTTTTCCCCTTCGTTCAGGCCGTCGGCAGTGTATGCACGGGTCAGTGCATGTGCAATCCGCCGTTGACGTGCATCGTTTCGCCGGTGATGTACGCGGCTTCGTTACTCACAAGGAAGGAAACGGCCGCCGCGACCTCTTCTGGCTCGCCCATCCTGCCCAAAGGAATTCGGTTCACCATCCCGGCGCGTTGCGCTTCCGACAGTTCAGCAGTCATGTCCGTGTCGATGAATCCGGGCGCGACGGCGTTCACGGTAATGCCCCGCGCGCCGACTTCGCGCGCCAATGCCCGAGTAAAGCCTTCGATCCCGGCCTTGGCGGCGGCGTAGTTGGTCTGTCCCGCGTTCCCCATGCGCCCGACAACGGATCCGATACTCACGACGCGGCCCCACCGTGCGCGCATCATCGACCGCAGCAATGGTTTCGTCAGGCGGTAGATACCGCCGAGGTTGACGTCGATGACTTCGTCCCACGCCTCGTCGGACATGCGCATCAACAAGCCATCGCGGGTGACCCCGGCATTGTTGACCAGCACCGACGGCGATCCAAAATCCTGTTCCACGCTGCGCAGCGCCGTCGCAATCGAGTCCGCGGCCTGCAGGCGCAGGACGACGCCCGCCCCGTTCTCGCCAAGCATCGAGCGAATACGACCCACGCCTTCGTCGGCGGTGGCGGTTCCCACGACGAACAACCCGTCGCGGGCGAGACGGCAGGCGATCGCGCGTCCGATGCCGCGGCTCGCCCCGGTGACCAGGGCCACGCGTCTTTCGTTCAAGATCGCACCGCGCACAGGCGCCTGCCTGCAGCCGCGCGAGTTCGCGCGCGGCCGATCACCGCCACGCGGCGTTCAAACCCTGCCGAATTGACCACTGGACTAGTTGAAATGCTGCGACGCTTGCCATCGATACGGTAGCCGACCTGCACGTGCAGGAGAGGGGCGAAGCATGTTCGCGCTCTATTGATGCGCGAGAATGTAGTCGATAGCTTCCTTGACGGTGGTGATCTTTTCCGCTTCCTCGTCGGGAATTTCAGTCTCGAATTCTTCTTCGAGAGCCATCACCAACTCCACCGTATCCAGCGAGTCCGCGCCGAGATCATCGACGAAAGACGCTTCGTCCTTAACCTGTTCTTCCTTCAAACCAAGCTGGTCGCAGATGAGCCTCTTCACCCTTTCGTCAACGCTACTCATGTTGTTTATCCATGGTCTGTTGAAATTTCCGCGCTAAGCGGCGCCGCCTGCTCCCGAATTCGCGGTTCACGGCCGACAGCTCGGAGGGCGGGGCGGTAGTGTAAGCACGGGTCCATCCATGTGCAATCGAGACTGACGCCTTGTCGCGGTCATAGGTCGCGGCACATTCCCGGAAAGCCCGAACGCAAACGCGCGGTCACTCGAGTGCGGATTGCATGCCTTCGGCGGTGCCTATGCCGACAACATCGACAGACCTGTCGATGCGGCGAACGAGTCCTGCCAGGACATTTCCCGGTCCGCACTCGATCAATCGGTCCACGCCGTGGCTACGGATGGTCGTCACGCAGTCCGTCCATCGGACCGGGGAGTAGATTTGTCGCATCAATTTCTGTCGGATCGTCGCGGCGTCCGTCGATACGGTCGCATCGAGGTTGTGCACGACAGGCACGTCGGGGGCGCGCAAATCAACGGCATCGAGCACGGTTTCGAATCGGTCCGCCGCCGGCCGCATCAGTTCGCAGTGGAATGGCGCGCTGACCTCAAGCAGCACCGCCCGCCGCGCGCCAGCTTCGGAGCAAGCGGCGGCAGCCGCCTTGACGGCCGTTAGTGTGCCCGAAATCACCACTTGGCCAGGCGCGTTGAGATTCGCCGGCTGCGCGACGCCGTCGACCTGTTCGCAGCACGCCGCGACAGCATCGTCGTCGAGCCCCAATATGGCCGCCATCGCGCCTTCGCCGACCGGCACCGCTTCCTGCATGAACCGCCCGCGCGCGTTTACCAGGCGAACCGCGTCGGCGAAAGCCATGCTTCCCGCCGCTGTGAACGCCGTGTATTCTCCGAGGCTATGCCCCGCCATCAGCGCAGGCATCGCGCCGCCGCGCGCGCGCCATGCTTGCCACAGGGCAACGCTTACCGTGAGCAGCGCGGGCTGCGTGACTTCAGTCTCGACCAGACGCGATGCGGGTCCATCGAGGACGATGCGGGCCAGATCGAATCCCAGCGCATCATTCGCTTCCTCAAAGCGTTCCCTCACGACCGTATCCGTCTCCAGGAAGTCGCTTCCCATGCCGACCCGCTGGGCACCCTGTCCCGGAAACACGAAAGCTATCGCCATGTTGGACGTCTCCCGATCAATCGGTGGTGCACAGCATTTCGGGCATCACGTCGGGCGTCATGTCCAGCGCGGTTCGCCCGCCAGGGTCAATCGTCGGGTTCGAGGATGCTGCGGCCGCGGTAGAAACCGTCCTTGGTCATATGATGGCGCCGGTGGATCTCGCCCGTGGTCGAATCGATCGACAGCACAGGTCTCGACAGCGCGTCGTGCGAACGGCGATTGCCCCGTCGCCTGCGCGTCACTTTGCTTTTCTGTACGGCCATGGCGCTTAAAACCCTCTTTCAGCCTCGCAACGCGCCCGCCGCCTCGCCTCCGGAACGATGGACACTTCGCGCTACCGCCAGCGCCTTGCCGGCGCCGATCACGGCAGCGCCGCGCATCATAGGGAGGTGGCTCCTGGGTGTCAAAATCCGGACAGGCGCAGTTACAATGCCGCGCCCTTGAATATCTTTCTCGCATCCTCGTCCCGCTACCGCAAGGAACTGCTTGCCAGGCTCGGTTTTCCGTTCGAGACCATGGCGCCGGAGGTGGACGAAACACCCCGACCGGGCGAAATGCCGCGGGATCTCGTGCTCCGCCTGGCCAAAGCCAAGGCGGCGAGCGCAGCGCGCCACAGCGGCCCCGCCATCGTCATTGCCTCGGACCAGGTGGCTGCGGCCGGCGAGCGCACTCTCGGCAAACCCGGGACACCCGAAGACGCCATAGCCAACCTGATGTCGATGGCGGGGACCACGGTGACGTTCCTTACGTCCCTCGTCGTCGTCAACACCCGGGGCGCCATGCATCAGCATGTGGACAGCACGCGCGTGCGATTGCGCAAGCTCTCGATCGACGAAGTTCGCCGCTACGTGGAGTTGGAACAGCCGCTCGACTGCGCCGGCGCCATCAAGTCCGAGGGTCGCGGTATTCTGCTATTGGACAAGATCGAGACCCAGGACCCGACGGCCTTGATCGGGCTCCCGTTGATCCGGCTCGGCGCGATGCTGCGCGCGGAAGGCATCGGGCTCTAGCGCGGGTATTGCGCCAAGCCGCGGGCAAGCCGCAAGTCAAGCGGCGGGCGAGCCGCAAGAAAGAAGCCGATGCAGAAGGCGCCGGTTAGGGGGCATTGCCGTCGCCGGTCCGTTTCGACGGGCTACCGCTCGGTCCCGGATCTATTGCCAGCATCTCCCATAGGCCAAGGAACGACGCATCGAGCGGCGCCTCGAATCGTCGCCGCTCATCCCCGATCGCGAGGTCGAGCGACGACGCGTGCAGCATCAGGCGGTTGACCCCTGCGATGGCTGTGCCCCGGTCGGCGTACTTCTGATCTCCGATGATCGGATGGCCGGCAGTCGCCGCATGTACGCGAATCTGGTGCGTACGCCCCGTTCGCGGAAACGCCCGCAGCCAGGTGACGCCCTCTCGCGCATCGACGAGTTCGAAATCGGTCCGGGCGCGCATACCGGCGGCATCCTGACGGACGCGCCGCTCGCCGTTCGGCAGCACGTACCGTAACAACGGAGCGCGAACCGAGCGCAGCCGGCCCGACCAACGACCATGCACGACGAGGTCATAGCGCTTCTTGACGCGACCCTCGCGGAATGCCGCATGGTGTTGGAGCAGCGTGGATCTGTCCTTTGCGATGGCAAGACAGCCCGAGGTGTCCCGGTCGAGGCGATGAATGAGTTCGAACGCACCGCCCGGATGCATGGCGCGGAGCGCTTCAATGACTCCGAGCGAAACACCGCTCCCACCATGGACCGCGACGCCAGGCGGCTTGTTCAGCACCATCAGGTGTTCGTCTTCATACAGCACCGCGCTGGCGAGCCGCATTCGTTGGCTGGCCGCATGATCTCCCGCCGCCGGGCGCGTATCGTCGTTCAGACGGGGCGCGCGAACCGGAGGGATCCGAACCACATCGCCGGCGGCAAGCCGCCTGGAAGGACGGCAGCGGCCTCCGTTCACTCGCACTTCTCCCTTGCGCAACATGGAATAGATCCGCGCTCTGGGAACGCCCTTGAGCAGCCCCAAGAGGAAATTATCGAGGCGCTGACCAGCGTTCTCGGTGATGACTCGGTATGCTGCAGACGTCCTGCCGCTCAATGCCATAAGTGCCCGTCGCGCTCCTGTTTTCTTGCGAGGGATACCCCCGCGCTCGCGCTGCTGCTTTTCTGCGAAGGGTACCCCCTCGCGCTGCCGTTTTCTTGCGAGGGGTGCCCCCTCGCGCTCCCCGGAAACGTTTGTTCCTTGGAAGTGGTATAGTTGCGCCGCCTCGGCAGGACATTAATTCAAGTGTGCGGAGCCACCGTAAAGAACGGCGGGCACACAGCGCTGGGCAGGCCCGGCGGGTGTTCATGGGACCGACGCACGCGGCGTTTGCAATGCCGCGAAACGGCGGCGATAGATTGCCGTCCTTTTGACTGTAGATGTTTAACTATAAATGTTGAACTGATTGAACTGTAAATAGAAACGGACGCGTTTAAGGAATCACCGACAACAGGCATGTTTTCAGGTACGCCCGCCACGAATGTCGGCGTACCTCACGAGCCACCCGCGCCCGCACACGCCCGCGTGTGCGGGCAACCCGCCAGCAAGCGATAGCAAGCGGCACAACTTGAGAAGCCGCCGAAGTGAGTGTTTTTGGAACCACATAAAGACTTTATGGATGCCTGCAAGCTCGCTGGATCAGTAGCGGAATGACCCTGTCCGGGAATTTGGCCTAGCCGATTTCCCGCCTACGGGCAAAGGCGGTGCGGCGCAATTGTGCGCAAGCACATTTCGCTTACCGCCGCGCAACGCGGGTCATTGAACCCGGGTGTTCGAGAAGTCGACTCCGAACGCGTCCTCGGTGAAGAACCAAGGACGAATACACATGAAACGCATGCTCATCAATGCGACGCAGCCGGAAGAGGTGCGCGTCGCGGTCGTGGATGGACAGCGCCTGTATGATCTCGATATAGAGACCCCCGGGCGCGAACAAAAGAAAGGCAGCATCTATCGCGCAAGGGTGACCCGGGTCGAGCCGAGCCTCGAAGCGGCATTCATGGAATTCGGCGCCGAGCGCCATGGATTCCTGCCGCTGAAAGAGATTTCCCGAAGCCACGTCGATGCGACCGAGGGAGGTCATGAGTCAGCCTCCCGCAAGACCGAAATCTCGGGTCTGCTTCGCGAGGGTCAGGAATTCCTCGTCCAGGTCGAAAAGGAAGAGCGCGGTACCAAGGGCGCTGCGCTCACGACCTTTTTCAGCCTTCCCGGACGCTACATGGTGCTCATGCCCAATGATCCCAGGGCTGGCGGCGTCTCCCGCCGCGTAGAGGGCGAAGATCGCGACGCGCTACGCGAAGCATTGAGCCAGCTTGAGATTCCGGAAGGCATGGGCGTGATAGTGCGAACCGCCGGCGTCGGTCGCGGCCAGGCGGAATTGCAGCGGGATGTCGACTATCTGTTGCAGCTTTGGCAAACGATCCGGCGCGCTGGCGAAGAAAGTCCCGCCCCGGCGCTGATCTACCAGGAAAACAACTTGGTGGTGCGCGCGATACGGGACTGCCTGCGCGATGATATCGGTGAACTGTTGATCGACAGCGAGGAGGCTTTTACCGAAGCCCAGACGTTTATTCAGCAGGTGATGCCGCACTACGAGAATCGCATCAAGCTGTATTCCGACGATGTCCCGCTGTTCAGCCGCTATCAGATCGAAAGCCAGATCGAAACTGCCTTTCAGCATATGGTGAAGCTGCCGTCCGGCGGCAGCATAGTCATCGACCCCACCGAAGCGCTGGTTGCCATCGATATCAACTCGGCCCGCGCGACCGGTGGTGCCGACATCGAGGAAACGGCACTCAACACGAACATCGAGGCGGCCGAAGAGATTGCGCGGCAACTGCGCCTTCGCGATGTGGGCGGCCTGATTGTCATCGACTTCATCGACATGTCGAGCACCAGGAATCAACGCGCCGTCGAATCCAAGCTCCGAGAGGTGCTCGAAGCGGACCGGGCGCGCATCCAGCTTGGTCGGATTTCACACTTCGGGCTGTTTGAAATGTCGCGCCAGCGTCTGAGTCCGTCCCTCCAAGAGACGACGACGGACGTCTGCCCCCGCTGCAGCGGCCAAGGCCGTATCCAGGATGTCCAATCGCTGGCGCTTACCATTCTGCGCGTGATGGAGGAAGAGGCGCTCAAGGAGCGCAGTCGCATCGTCAGGGCGATGGTGCCCCTGAACGTTGCCGCCTACCTGCTGAACGAGAAGCGCCGCGATGTGGCGGAAATCGAAAAGCGTACTCAAATCCACCTGGTGGTCGTTCCCAACGCAAACCTGCAGACGCCGAACTACGATATCCAACGCATCCGCGATGACAGCGCCGAAGCTGAAGCTGAAGTATTGAGCTACGAACTGGCCGATACCGTTGGCGAAACCGAACAGCTCGATCGCGATAATGAGCGCCGCAGGAATAGCCGTCCGGTTCAGGCACCGGCGATCAAACCGGCCGCGTCCGCTCCCCCGCGGACCGCGCGTAGTGCCCCTTCCCTTCTGAAACGGCTGCTCGCCGCATTGTTCGGGCGAGGCGCGGCATCGACGGCGAACCAGGGGAAACCTGATCGCAAGGCGAACAGGCAACCGCAACGTCGCAACCGCGCGAAGGACGACACGGCGAACCGCAGGCCGCGCCGCGACGAAAGATCCGCCGGGAACGAACGCCGCGCGCGTTCCGACGGCGATCCGCGCAACGGCGGTCGCAACGGCGGACGCCCTGGCGGACGCCAGCAGCGCGCGCCCCGCACGTCGCGGGGAGACAGGGACCGGGATCGAGACCGCGGATCGAAGCAGGCGCGCGGAGAGGCGCGCGAACAGTCGCGCGAAGGCGGAGACAACCGGACTCGGACGCGTCGCAGCGGACAGCGGCGCCGCGCGGACACCGCCATCGACAGCCGGCGCGGCGACGATGCGACCAAGCGCAAACCCCGTCGCGATCGTCGCGCGATCAACGAAAATCAGGAAGACAATCGGGAAAGAGCCCCGCGCAGAGATCGCGAAAGTGGCGCTTCCCGCGTTGCTGAACCTGTTGCCGAGAGCTCTTTGGCCGTTCCCCAGGAGGAGCTATCCGTAGCCGCTGCCATGCGTGGTGACCCCTCCGCAAGTGAGATCGAGGTCAAGGACTCTCCCGCGGAACAGCCCGCGAGGTCCCCGGCCAGCGAGGTGACTTCCATCGAGGGAGGTGCCGCCAAAGGTCCCGAGCAGCGCCAGCCCGCAACTGAATCGAGCGCGGGCGAACGCCCCGCTTCCGGGCAAACCGAAACGGCGGCGCCAGAGGAAGCCCCCAGGGAATCCAAGCCAACCGGCAGAGCCAAGAATGATCCGCGCGAGATGCGTCGGCGCGCAACCGAGCAACCTCTCGCTTGAGTGCGTCGACCGCTCCTTAGAGGGCCGCGATTGGGACGCGAGCGGCACCCCAGCCGCGCGCGATCAATCGCGTCCCAATATCTGGGGTTCGAGTTCCAGTTCGACCTCGAACTTGCGCGCGACGCCGTCCGTGATGCGCCGCGCCAGGTCCAATATCTGTCGCCCCGTCGCGCGGCCATAGTTTACGAGCACCAGCGCGTGCCGGGGCCAGACTCCCGCATCGTCGCGCCGGTATCCCTTCCAGCCCGCTGTTTCCACAAGCTTCGCAGCCGGGACCTTGAAATGGTCTCCGGCGTCGAACGCATCGATGTCGAGATGACCCCGCAATCGGTCGAGCCGGTGGGCAGAAAGCGTCGGATTCTTGAAAGTACTGCCCGCGTTGCCGATGCTTCGCGGGTCGGGCAGTTTACGGCGTCTTACGCGAATAACCGCTTCGGCTATCAGGTGCGGCGAAACGCCGCGACCCATCCGGGAACCCATTCGACGCAGCTCTGCGCCGACGTCTCGATATCCTGTTTCGAGTCCCCGATGGCCAAGCCGCAGCACTAGTCCCGTGACGGCGTAGCGTCCGGGTTCGTCCGACTTGAACACGCTGTCGCGATAGCGGAAGGCGCAAGCTGGCGCGTCCAGGATCGTTGGCCGCATGGTCTGCGTGTCGATAGCTGTGGCGCCAATCACCAACGAGGACAGCTCCACGCCGTACGCGCCTATGTTCTGGATGGGGGCCGCACCGACCGTGCCCGGAATGAGCGCCAGGTTTTCCAGGCCGGACAGGCCCCGGCCGAGGCAGGCGCGAACGAGGCCGTGCCAGTTTTCGCCGCTGGCCGCCGTCACCCGCACCCCGTCGCCGTCCGAATCGAACGCAATCCCTCGACTCGCGATTCGAATCACGCGGCCATCGATGCGTTCCAGCAGCACGACATTCGTGCCGCCGCCGAGCAACGTCACCGGCACCGATTCCCGTTGCGCCTGGTCCAGCGCGTCCAGCAGCTCCCGTTCGTCGCGCACTTCGAGGTACTGCTCGGCGATGCATTGGACGCGGAAGCTGTTGGCTTCCCAGAGGGAAACTTCACCGCGAATACCTGCCGCTGATGTGTGCAATCTGTCACCCAAGGTCATTCGGCTTCGATCACGTACTTCCCTTACGGACCGCTTGGCGCGGCTCTGTATACTAGCCGCGGTTCACGGGAGGGCGCGAATGGACATCAGCGGGAAAGTCGCCGTAGTGACCGGGGGCGCGTCGGGACTCGGACGCGCCACGGCCAGGATGATCGTCGATCACGGGGGCAAGGTCGCCTTGCTGGACCGGAACGTCGAACTCGCTCATCAGAGCGCCGAGGAACTCGGCGCTTCGGCGCGCGCCTTCGCCGTGGACGTCCGGAACGCGGACTCGGCGGAGACGGCCATCGGTGAAGTCATGGATGCCTTCGGCGCGATACACATCGACATCAACTGCGCCGGAATCGGTCCCCCGGGACGCACCGTCGGTCGCAACGGGCCGCTGTCTCTCGATGCCTTCCACTTCGTCATTCAGGTCAACCTGATTGGCACGTTCAACACGCTCAGACTATGCGCGGCGCGTATGCAGGAGAACGTGCCCGAGACCGAGGATTCAGAGCGCGGAGTCATCGTCAACACCGCCTCCGTAGCCGCATTCGACGGCCAGATCGGACAAGCGGCCTACAGCGCGTCGAAGGGCGGCGTGGTGGGCATGACGTTGCCGATCGCCCGCGATCTGGCGCGGTCCGGAATCCGCGTCTGCACCATCGCTCCCGGCATCTTCAGCACACCGATGCTGGCCGCCGCGCCACCGAACGTGCGCGAACCGCTGGTGGAGATGACGCAGTTCCCGAAGCGGCTCGGCGAAGCCTCGGAGTTCGCGTCGCTGGTCAACCAGATCATCGAGAATCCGTACCTCAACGGCGAAACCATACGGCTCGACGCCGGGATCCGGATGCAGCCTCGTTAAGTTGTCCATTCTTCACGCGAGGGGTCTCCCCTCGCGCTGCTCTCTTCCTGCGAGGCGCGCCCCCTCGCGCTCCCCGGCTGAGGGCTCTCTTCCTGCGAGGGGTGCCCCCTCGCGCTCCCCGGCTGAGGGCTCTCTTCTTGCGAGGGGTGCCCCCTCGCAGCTCCCCGGCTGAAGGCTCTCTTCTTGCGAGGGGTGCCCCTCGCAGCTCCCCGGCTGAGGGCTCTCACGCGGGGGCTTCCCCTCGCGCTATGGCTTGCTTCACCCGCTCCAAATCGGCGGGCGTATCGACGCCTCCCGGCACCGGCGCCAGGGCCTGTTCTACGGCGATATCCATGTCGTTTTCGAGGAACCGGAGTTGTTCCAGCGACTCCGTGCTTTCGAGCCGGCCAACCCGGAGAGCGACGAAGCGACGCAACGCGGCGACCCGATAGGCATAGATGCCGATATGGCGTTTCCATCCCCCATCGGAACCGGTGACGGATGCCGGGAATCCTCCGCGCGCATAGGGAATCGGCGCCCGTGAAAAGTACAGCGCGCGTCCGTTTCGCGTGACGACGACCTTGACGATGTTCTCATCAAGGATGTCCGCCGGGTCGTAAAGCGGTTCGCTCAGGGTCGCCACGCCAACATCTTTCGACCTGCGCAACAGTCCGGCCACCTGGTCGACTACGGTCGGGGGAATCAGGGGCTCGTCGCCCTGGACGTTCACGACGACGTGATCGTCGGGCCAGCCACACGCTTGGGCCACCTCCATGACCCGGTCCGATCCGGAGGCATGGTCCGCGCGCGTCATTATACCCCGCACGTCCCGCGATGCTACAGCCCGCAGCACGCGCTCATCGTCCGTCGCGACGATGACTTCTCCCGCGCCCGACTTCGCGACCCGCGCGGCGACATGCGCGATCATCGGCTTGCCGGCGATTTGCGCAAGCGGCTTGCCCGGTAGCCGCATCGAAGCGAAACGCGCCGGAACGACGACGGAAAAGGCGCTCAAACGTCGATGCCGCTCTTGCGGAACCTTGCGGCGAGCGCGTTACGAAGGCCCTCCGAGGGCTCCATGCTGATCTTGAGGAACCAGCAATTCTCCGGCGGGAAAGCCAGGCTCCGGATCCTCTGCGCATCCTTTTCCGTGGTTACGATCCAGGTTCCGGTAGGAACCTCGAGGTCGGCGGAAGTGAACATGTGGTGATCGGCGAAGGCCCGGATAGCTGGAGCGAGCCCGATTTCGGCGAGCGTGCGCGAAAAGCGGCGGGGGTTGCCGATTCCCGAGATGGCGATCAGGGGACCGTCGACCCTTTGCCTGAATTGCGTTGCCGGGACCGATTCGCCCGTCGCCAGATTGTGGAACGTGGTCGGCCGCGCGGTCATGGTGTGTTCCCCGGGGACCAGACCCGTCGGCGCGCCGTTCGCAACAACGATATCGACTTCGCGAAGGCGCGATACCGGTTCCCGCAGCGGACCCGCGGGCAGAAGGAGGCCGTTGCCGACACCCCGGTCCCCGTCCAGGACCGCGATCTCCAGGTCCCGCGCCAGGGCGTAGTGCTGCAGCCCGTCGTCACTCAGCACGACGTCACAGTCCGATCGCGCGAGCAGGCGCTGCACGGCGACGACCCGGTCCGGATCGACCACCACCGGACAACCGGTGCTTTGCGCAATCAAGGCCGCCTCGTCGCCAGCTTGCAAGGCCGGCGTATCTGCAGCGACATCGAGCGGGTAGGAGGCGCGTCCGCCGTGCCCGCGGGACACCACGCCTACCCGCATGTTCAGGCTGCGCAACCATTGGGCAAGCCAGACCACCAACGGCGTCTTGCCCGTGCCGCCGACGGTGATATTGCCAACGACGACGACCGGCACCGGCGCCCGCCAGGAGACGCTGCGTCCCGCGTGATAACGTTCCCGCCTGCGCCGCGCAATGGTTGCGTAGAGCATCGACAGCGGCCACAGAAGTTTCGGCCAGAATCGGTTCCCGTACCACGCCTCGGCAAGCGCATTCGATGTTGTTCCCGCGCTTTCAGGGACTGGCACCAGAAGCCGCGCCACGTCCGCCGCACCAGATTCGCGCTCTTCGGCGCCGTTGGCGAAGTACAACTGGTACAACTTGGCGTATGCCCCGCCCGCGTGGAGAAGCTCCTGGTGTCTCCCCATCTCGACGATGCGACCATGCTCGAGCACGGCTATCTTGTCGGCCTTCTTCACCGTCCACAGCCGGTGCGCGATGACGACTGTCGTGCGGCCGCGCATCACCTCGTCGAGCGCTTCCTGGACGCGCCGTTCGCTCTCGACGTCGAGCGCCGACGTGGCTTCGTCAAGAATCAGGATTGGCGCATCCTTCAGCAACGCTCTGGCAACCGCGACGCGTTGGCGCTGGCCGCCGGACAAGCGCGAGCCGCCGTCGCCGACGACCACGTCGAGCCCGGCCGGATCGCCCGCGAATTGGTCGACATGCGCGCGCTGGATCGCCTGTTCGATGTCCGCACCGGCGGCGCCTGCAAGCTGACCGTACGCGATGTTGTTTCGCAGGGTGTCGTTGAACAGCATCACCTGCTCGGTAACCAGGGCGATCTGATCCCTGAGACTACGTAGCGTGTACGTATCGATCGGATGGCCGTCGAGGCGAATCTCGCCCCGCGTGGGGTTGTAAAAACGCGGTATCAGGTTTGCCAGGGTCGACTTCCCGCTGCCGGAGCGGCCGACCAGGGCGAGCGTCTCACCAGGCGCGATCGAGAACGATACGCCGCGCAGAATGTCGTCGTCGCTTTCTTCGTAGCGGAACCAGACGTCACGGAACTCGATACGGCCTTCGACGCGGTCTACCTCAAGCTCGCCAGCATCGGGTTCCGGCTCCTGATCGATCTGGGAAAATACATTGGTGGCGGCCGCCAGACCGCGCTGCAACCGGGCTGTGACTTCGGACAGGCGCTTCGTCGGATTGGCGAGCAGGCCGGCACATGTGAGATAGGTGACGACATCACCCGCAGAAAACGCGCCGCCGATTTCGGGCAGCAGCACCAGCGCCACGACCCCGCCGAGCAGACATGCGACGATCAGTTGAATGCCCTGCGTGTTCATGGCCTTGATCGCCGCGAATTTGGCGCTTCGCCGCCTGATGTGATCACTGGCTTCGACGAAACGATCGCGCTCTCTCGTTTCCGCGCCGAACGCTCGGACCAGCCTCTGGCCGGCGATCACCTCCGACGCGACCTGCGCCACTTCGCCCATCGACACCTCGATATGTTCGCTGATGCGCCGGTAGCGGCGCGCTGCGGAGCGCACCATCAGGGCGATGATCGGCGCGACAACAGCGAAAATGATGGTCAGCAGCCAATTCATGTAGAGCATGTATCCCACCAGGCATATCACCTTGGTGCCGTCCTGCAGAAAGATCCGGGCGGTGTCCGTCACCGTGTCACGCAACTGGGAGACGGAGTAGGTCAACCTGGAGAGCAGTTCACCCCGGCCACTGCGGTCGTAATAGGCGCTGGGTACCACAAGCAGGCATTCGAACAGCTCACAACGGATGACGTGCACGATGCCGAACGAGATGCGCGACAGCAGCAGTTCTCCAGCAACTGCTCCCACCGCCCGGATAGCTGCGGCAGCGACCATCAGTCCCGGATAGAACCAGATCGCGCTGGTGTCGGACGAATCAGCTGCCTTGAAGGCGTCGATGATCCCGCCGAGGAGGCGTGCGAAGTAAGTCTCGGCACCGGCCGAGACGAGAAATCCGACCACCGCGACGACAAACCAGAACCGGTACGGTCGCAGGTAGCGGAGCAGCCTCCAGTAGAGCGACAGGTCGTCCTTCTGGATCGGATCGGACTGTTCCGATTCCTCTCGCTCGGATCTTGCATCAGCGCTCATTTTGCGACCGGCGTACTACCGCCGCTTTCGATTCACCATGTGGATCGCCCTGCCCCCTACCGCCAGCGCCGCCTCGTGCACGGCCTCGGCCAGTGTCGGATGCGCGAACATGGTCAACCCGATGTCTTCCGCGCTGGCGTCGAATTCCATGGCGATCACCGCCTGAGCGATGAGTTCGGATGCCTGTGGGCCGAAGATGTGTACGCCCAGGATTCGATCGGTGTCCGCGTCGGCGACCATCTTGACGATGCCCCCGGCGTCGTTGGCCGCGAGCGCGCGGCCGTTGGCGGCGTAAGGGAATGTGCCGACGTTGTACGCCTCGCCGTCGGCCTTGAGATCCTGTTCGGTCTTTCCGACCCAGGCGATCTCCGGATGGGTGTAGATGACGTTCGGAATGCACTCGTAGTTGACCATCGGCTTGTGGCCGGCGATCCGTTCGGCGACCATGACGCCTTCCTCCGCGCCCTTGTGCGCAAGCATCGGACCACGCACGACATCGCCCACGGCATAGACGTCGGGGGCATCGGTGGCGCAAAGATCGTTGACATAGAGGAAGCCGCGTTCGTCGAGGTTGACGCCGCTGTCCGGTGCCAGCAACCCTTCCGTGTACGGGCGGCGACCCACCGCGACAATGAGCTTGTCCACGGTCAGCGTGTGGTTGCCGCCCTTGTCCTGGTACTCGATGGTCACTTCGCCCGAGGCGCCATCGCCCTTCGCCGTGGCGCCGGTGACACGGGTTCCGAGGCGGATGTCCAGGTCCTGGCGACCGAAGGTGCGCAACGCGTCGCGGGCGATGCGCTGGTCGGCGATGGGCAGGAATTCGTCCAGCGCTTCCAGCAGAACCACCTCGGCGCCGAGCCTGGACCAGACGCTACCGAGTTCGAGGCCGATAACTCCGGCGCCTATCACTCCGAGCCGCCGCGGCACCGCGTCGAATTCCAGCGCGCCCGCGGAGTCGACAATCAGACCCGGGACCAGCGGCACCGGATCGATCTGCAGCGGCACGGAGCCAGGCGCCAGGATCACGTGATCGGCCGCCAACTCGGTGACCTCGCCCTGGTGGTTCGTATATTCGACGCGTTTGTGGGCCAGCAACTTGCCTCGGCCGGGCAGCGAAACGATCCCGTTGCCGTCGAACAACGCCGCGATGCCCGACGTCAGTTTCCCCACCACGTCGTCCTTGCGACGCATCATCCTGGCCACGTCGATGGACAGGCCTTCGACATCGATGCCCACTTCGTCGAAACCGTGGGCGGCCTCCATGTACTTGCGAGATGCGTCGAGCAGCGCCTTGGACGGAATGCAGCCCCAGTTCAGGCAGGTGCCTCCGAGCGTCGGGCGCCCATCCCTGTCCACGGACTTGTCGATGCATGCAGTGCGCATGCCGAGCTGCGCGGCGCGGATGGCAGCCGCATACCCGGCGGGACCAGCCCCGATCACCACGATGCCGTATTCGTTCGCCATTAGATCTCCAACAGTATGCGAGCCGGGTCTTCCAATAATTCCTTGATCGTCACAAGGAAGCGCACGGCCTCCTGGCCATCGATCAGCCGATGATCGTAGCTAACGGCAAGATACATCATCGGACGGGCGACGATTTCACCGTCTTCCACGACCGGCCGCTGTTCGATCTTGTGCATGCCGAGGATGGCCGTTTGCGGCGGATTCAGTATCGGCGTGGACAGCAGCGAACCGAAAACCCCGCCGTTGGAGATGGTAAAGGTGCCGCCCGACATGTCTTCGATGGTGAGCTTATTGTCGCGCGCCCGGGCACCGAAGCTCGCGATCTGGTCCTCGATCTGGGCGAGGCTCGCCGCATCGGCATCGCGCAGCACCGGCACCACCAGGCCCCGTTCGGTGCTGACCGCCACGCCGATATCGTAGAAACCGTGATAGACAATCTCGTCCCCGTCGATGCAGGCATTGACCAGGGGGAACCGTTTCAACGCCTCCACGCTCGCGCGCACGAAGAAGCTCATGAAGCCCAGACGCGTTCCGTTGTGGGCACGTTCGAACGCGTCGCGATAGCGCGTCCTCAACGTCATGACCGGTTCCATGTTCACTTCGTTGAACGTCGTGAGCATGGCGGCGGTCTGCTGCGCTTCGACCAGCCGTCGCGCGATGGACGCGCGCAGGCGCGTCATTGGTACCCGGCGTTCTACCCGATCCGCCACCGACGAGCTGTCAACCGGCGCCGCAGCTTTCGCGGCAGAATCTCGGACCGGCGGCGTGGCGGATTTCGCCGCGGGCGCTCTCGCCCGCGCCGCGACGGACAGCCCGCTGGCCGCGCGCGAGACGTCGGCCTTCGTGATCCGCCCACCGCGTCCCGACCCGTTCAATTCGGCGATGTCGATACCTTCTTCCTCGGCAAGCTTGCGGGCGGCGGGCGAAATGCCGACCTCGACGTCAGCCGGCGCCGCTCCGGACGGCGCATCGACCCCCGTTCCCGGCTCAAATCGCGCGATGAGTTCGTCGCTCAATACCGTCTCGCCTTCGGCCTTGACGATCTCCGTCAGCGTACCGTCCGCGGGAGCGACGATCTCGATCACGACCTTGTCCGTCTCGATATCGGCCAGTGGTTCGTCGCGTTTGACCGCCTCGCCGGGCAGCGTGTGCCACGCCGCCAACGTGCCGTCCTCGATGGACTCCGGAAACGCGGGTGCCTTGATATCCATAGCCATCTATCCGATGAGTGCCTCTTCCACCAGCCGTTTCTGACGATCGATGTGCTTGCTGAAATAGCCGCTGGCCGGCGACGCGAACCCCACCCGTCCAGCGTAGAACAGGTACAGCGACAGATCGTGCCGCGCCAGGACCCGTCGAATGTGGTGTTGGCTCGAGTACCAGGCGCCCTGGTTCGCCGGTTCTTCCTGGCACCAGCTCGCGTATTTCAGGTTCTTGTACGGCGCGATGACATCGCCGAGTTCCGTTTCCGGGAACGGATAGAGTTGCTCGATGCGCACGATGGCGACATCGTCGAGTTTCCGCTCGCGCCGCTCCTCCAGCAAGTCGTAGAACACCTTCCCGCTGCAGAGCACCAACCGCTTGACGCCCTGCGGATCGAGATCGTCCACTTCCGGAATGACGGTGCGAAAACTACCGTCGGTCAGATCCTCCAGCGAGGATACCGCCAGCTTGTGCCGCAGCAAGCTCTTCGGGGTCAGCGCCACGAGAGGCTTGCGCAGCGGTCGCATGACCTGCCGCCGCAACATGTGGAACATCTGCGCCGGCGTCGTGGGTAAACACACCTGGATATTGTGTTCCGCGCAGAGTTGCAGGTAGCGCTCCAGCCGGGCTGACGAATGTTCCGGGCCTTGCCCCTCGTAGCCGTGCGGCAACAGCATGACCAGACCGCACAGCCGCGCCCACTTCGTCTCGCCGCTGGTGATGAACTGGTCGATCACCACCTGCGCGCCATTGGCGAAGTCGCCGAACTGCGCCTCCCATACGACCAGGGCGCCCGGCGTCGTTGTGGCGTAGCCGTATTCGAAGGCGAGAACGGCTTCCTCCGATAACAGCGAATCGTAGACCTCGAAGGTCGGCGCGTCCGCCGACTCCTGCAAGTGTCCCAGCGGCTCGTAGCTATCGCCCGTCTTCTGGTTGTACACAACCGCGTGTCGGTGCGAAAACGTGCCCACGCCCACGTCCTGGCCCGTCAACCGGACGGCATGCCCCTGATCCAACAGCGTCGCGTAAGCCATGGTCTCGGCGAATCCCCAGTTTATGGGGGCGGCGCCAGCGCTCATCCGCTTGCGGTCGGCCAGCAGACGCTGCACTTGCGTGTGCAATGCGAATCCGTCCGGGACCGAGTTGACCTTGCGCGCCAACTCCTGCAAGCCGGCAAGATCCACGCGCGTGTCCGCCGGCGTTGTCCACTCGTGGCCCAGGTAGGGCCGCCAGTCCACGAACATCTCCGCATCGGGTTCGTGCACCAGGCTCCTGGCGACGTGATCGCCGGAGTCGAGCGAAGTCCGGTAGTCCTCAGCGAGCGCATCCGCTTCTCCCGGAGCGACGGTGCCCTCTTCCGCCAACCGCCCGGCGTAGATTGCCCGCGTCGTCGGGTGCTGCCGGATCGCCTGATACATCAGCGGCTGGGTCTTCATCGGCTCCTCGGCCTCGTTGTGGCCGCGGCGCCGATAGCAGACGAGGTCTATGACCACATCCTTCTTGTATTGCATGCGGTAGTCGACAGCAAGCCGCGTGACAAGCATGACGGCCTCGGGATGGTCCGCGTTGACGTGGAATATCGGTGCCCGGACCATCTTCGCGACTTCCGAGCAATACTCGGTGGAACGGGCATCGTCGATGCGATGCGTGGTGAAACCGATCTGGTTGTTGACGATGATGTGCAGCGTCCCGCCGGTGCGGAATCCCCGCGTCTGCGACATCTGGAACGTCTCCATCACGACGCCCTGCCCGGAGAAGGCGGCATCGCCATGAATGACAATGGGCATGACCAGGTCTCCGGCGGAGTCTTGCCGGCGATCCTGCCTGGCGCGCACGGAACCTTCGACTACGGGGGCGACGATCTCGAGGTGGGACGGATTGAACGCGAGCGCGACGTGCATCTCGCCTCCGGCTGTTTCGACATTCGAGGAGAAACCCTGGTGGTACTTGACGTCGCCCATCGCCGCCGTCTCCGCCAGACGCCCCTCGAACTCGTCGAACAGGTCGCCGGGATGCTTGCCGAGGATGTTGACCAGGACGTTCAGTCTGCCCCGGTGCGTCAAGCCGATCACAGTCTCGACCACACCATGCGCACCCGTGCGCTGCAACGTTTCGTGCAGCATGGGTATCAGGCTGTCGGCGCCTTCTAGGCTGAACCGCTTCGTGCCGGGATACTTGGCATGGAGATATTTCTCAAGACCCTCGGCGGCCGTCAGCCGCTCCAGCACGACACGTTTCTCCGCCGCGTCCAGCGCGAGGTTCGAGCGCGCCGTTTCCACGCGCCGGCAGACCCACAGTTGTTCGGCGGCATCGGCGATGTGCATGTATTCCACCCCGATCGACGAACAGTAAGTGCGTTCCAGCGCATCCAGGATATCGCGCAGTTTTGCCGTTCCGACGTCAAAAAAATGCGCCGAGCCGGTCTGAAACACGGTGTCGAGGTCGGCGGGCGAAAGCCCGTGATAGGCAAGGTCGAGTTCCGGGGCGTCTGCGCGGCGCCAGACATCCAGAGGATCCAGACGCGCGCGACGATGACCCCGACTCCGATACGCGGCGATCAACTCCAGCACCCGCACCTGTTTCGTGGCGTGTTGGTCCGAAATTTCGGTGCTGACCTTTTCCGGCCGCGCCCGCAGGCGGTTGCGTCCAAGTCGCCCGAAATGGTCGATGATGACGCTGTGCGGCACATCCGGCGTTTGCCGCTGCCGGGGCAGACCGTCGAAATAGTCGCTCCACTGTTCGGCGACCGCGCCCGGGTCGTTCAGGAACGACTCGTACAACGATTCGAGATACGCCGCGTTGCCACCCGAAAGATGGCTGCTCTTGCGCATCCGCTCAACGAAGGAATCCGCCATAGTCCTCTAGCTCGCTGGTCCAGGACGCATGAAATACCAACAACTGCCATGTACGGCATGTGTGGGCTTGGTCATTGCATGTCTATTGCATGAGAATGACCGCTCGGTCAAGTTCCGTGCGTGACCATCATCGACTTGATCTTGCCGATAGCGCGGGTTGGATTCAGGTCGCGCGGACAGACGCTGACGCAGTTCATGATGCCGCGACAACGGAACAAGCTGAACGGGTCTTCGAGTTCGGCAAGTCGCTCCGCCGTCGCGGTGTCGCGGCTATCGGCGAGAAAGCGATATGCCTGGAGCAATCCCGCCGGACCAACGAACTTGTCCGGGTTCCACCAGAAAGACGGGCACGATGTGGTGCAGCAGGCGCACAGGATGCATTCATAGAGGCCATCGAGCTTTTCCCGCTCTTCCGGCGACTGCAACCGTTCCCGCGTCGGCGTCGGCGAGTCGTTGATCAAGTACGGTTTCACCCGCTCATACTGCTTGTAGAACTGGGTCATGTCGACCACGAGATCGCGGATAACGGGCAGTCCCGGCAACGGCCGCACCACCAGCCGACCGCGCTTGCCCACCTCCGAGACGGGCGTGATGCAGGCAAGTCCGTTCTTGCCGTTCATATTCATCCCGTCCGAACCGCACACGCCCTCCCGACAAGAGCGCCGATAGCTCAAACTAGGATCACTCGCCTTGAGCATCTCCAGGAGATCCAGGACCATCATGTCTCTGTCCGTCGGCAGATCGACAGTGACGTCTTGCATCCGAGGCGACTTGTCCGTCTCGGGGTTGAAGCGATATATGCTGACCTCCATGGGCACTCCTCTGGTAGCTGCTAGTGTTCCGTCAAGTCCAAATATGCGCGTGTAGCTGCGAGGAATTTTTGGTTCCTGGCAAGGCGCGACGACGCGGTGTGGCAGGCCCCACGCAAGGAGGAGCAACGGAGCCTTCAGCCGGGGAGCGCGAGGGGATCCCCCTCGCAAGAGAACAGCCTTCAGCCGGGGAGCGCGAGGGGATCCCCCTCGCAAGAGAACTATGAGGGGCCAAAAAGTGCCCCACGGCCGGCGCCTTCGGCTTCGCCCGTGGCCCGGCCCCGCTCGTCGACCATGCAACAAGCGTCCCCGGTCGCTGGCGCTCCACGGACACGTTTGTTCCATGGTAGTGCCGCAGATACCCGTAGATTTTGGCTTGACGGAGCACTAGTAGCTGCGCTCGGTCGGCTCGAACGGTTCGACGAGGTTGGGAGCGAAATTGACGCCGCGTTTGCCCACCTGCTTGCTGGTTGGAAGGTAGAGCGAGTGGCATAGCCAGTTTTCGTCGTCGCGCGTCGTGTAGTCCTCGCGCGCATGGGCGCCGCGGCTTTCCGTGCGGGCCTCGGCGGCGATGGCCGTCGCTTCCGCCGTTTCGAGCAGATTGTCGAGTTCCAATGCCTCGAGGCGCGCCGTGTTGAACGCGGCGCTCTTGTCGGCCAGGTAGGCATTGCCAATGCGTTCGCGCAAGTCGGACAGCGAGCGCATGCCGGCGCGCATGTGCATTTCCGTGCGGAACACGCCGAAATTGGCCTGCATGACCTCCTGCAAAGCCTTTTTGAGCTCCGCCACGCCTTCACCGGAAGTCGATGCGTCCCAACGGCGCAACCGTTCGCATGCCGCCTCGATGTCGGCATCGCTCGGGTCGCGCGCGCTCGTCCCCTGGCGCATGACCTCTTCCAGATGCACGCCCGTCGCTCGGCCAAACACGACGAGATCGAGCAGCGAGTTGCCGCCCAGCCGATTGGCGCCATGCACCGATACGCAGGCGACCTCGCCCACCGCGTACAAACCCTCCACCGCCCGATCCTCGTCGCTGCCTTCGTCGCGCGCCAGCGCCTGACCGTTCACCCGGGTCGCGATGCCGCCCATCATGTAATGGCACGTGGGCACGACCGGAATGGGCTCCCTTACCGGATCGACATGCGCGAACGTGCGCGACAGATCGAGAATGCCCGGCAGACGGCTGTTCAGCACCTCCTCGCCCAGGTGGTCGAGCTTGAGCAGCACATGATCCGATTCCGGGCCGCAACCCCGGCCTTCGAGCATTTCGATGATCATCGAACGGGCGACGACATCCCGGCCGGCCAGATCCTTGGCATTGGGCGCGTAGCGCTCCATGAAACGTTCGCCATCCCGATTGACCAGATACCCGCCTTCGCCGCGACAGCCCTCGGTGATCAGAACCCCCGCACCGTGGATACCGGTGGGATGGAACTGCCACATCTCGATGTCCTGCACCGGCACCCCGGCGCGAAGCGCCATGCCGATCCCGTCGCCGGTATTGATGTGCGCGTTGGTGGTATTCGCATAGATCCGCCCCGCGCCCCCGGTGGCGAGCACGGTCGCTCGCGACTTGACGAAAACCACCTCTCCGGTTTCGATGCGAATGGCGATGGCCCCGACGACGACATCGTCCTGGTTCTTGACCAGATCGACGGCGAACCACTCCGACAGGAATACCGTTTCCGCGCGGATGTTCGCCTGATACAGCGTGTGCAGCAGCGCATGTCCCGTCCGGTCCGCCGCCGCGCATGTGCGCGAAGCCTGGCCGCCCCTGCCGAAGTCCTTCGACTGGCCGCCGAACGGCCGCTGGTATATGCGGCCGTCCTCGTTGCGCGAAAACGGCAAGCCCATGTGCTCGAGCTCGTAGACGGCCCGCGGACCCGTGGAACACATGAACTCGATCGCGTCCTGGTCGCCGATGTAGTCCGACCCTTTGACCGTGTCATACATGTGCCAGCGCCAATCGTCGTCCGGATCGTCGCTGCCTATGGCGCAGGTGATGCCTCCCTGGGCGGAAACGGTGTGCGAACGGGTCGGAAATACCTTGGAAAGCACAGCCGTGTTGAAGCCCGATTCCGCGAGTTGCAGACCGGCGCGCATGCCGGCGCCGCCGCCGCCGATGATGACGCCGTCGAATTCCAGTACCCGCAAACGCGTCAAGCGAATCTCCAGATCACCGCAAACGCCCATACCCCGTACGTAAAGAGCACCAGTCCGATGGCCATTTGGTAGGCAAAGCGAACGACTGTCGCGAAGCGGCCGAAGTAGTGCGGTCGCAGATAGTCCGTACCGATGGTCCACATGCCGATCCACGCGTGCGCGATGAGCGAAGCGACGGCAAGCAACGAAAAGACCATCATCGGGGGACTGCCGAAATAGCGCACCAGTTCGACGTGTCCCGCGCCCGGGTTGACGGCGAACCAGCCAGCGACGCAAAGGGCGAACAGTCCCAGAATCACCGCCGTAACGCGCTGCGCGAGAAAATCGGACAATCCGCTGCGACCAAAGCTCGCGACGTTCATTACCACAGCCACACTCCGAGGCCAATCGCCCCGAGCGCGGACAGGACGAGCACGAGCCACGAGCCCCTGCGGCCGCCCGCCAACGAATCGCCGACATGAAAATCGAGCAGCAGATGCTTGATGCCGGCCAGCAGGTGATAGCTCAATGCGACCAGCGCCGCCCACAGGGCGATCTTGCCTGGCAGCGCTTCAAGCAGCGCCCGCGCCTCGGCAAAACCCGTTTCCGACTCCAGGGCCAGGTCGAGCAGATAAATCAGGTATCCCGCGCCGACGAAGAGCATCGCGCCCGCGATGCGGTGCGTGATCGACGCGACCGCCGTGACCGGAAGGAAACTCGTCGGCGAGAGATCGATGGGGCGATCAGCGGCCACTACGCCCACCGTTTCCGCTACGTATCGGCGCGACAATCGCCGCGCAACCGCCCGCCATATGATCCCCGCGTTGCGAACCTCTTTGAAGCGAAAATAACAGTGTAGCCCGCATATTTCACTAAACCGACCATCGAGTGACCGAATGTCATTTGGTTTCAATCATTTGCATTCGGTTTTCAGAAGTCCTCGCGGTGCAGGCCATGTGCGGCGACAATGCTGCGGCACGCGCGGTCTCCTGACGCCCCCAAGCTTCCATCGGCCTAAAGCCGATACACCCGGGCCGCGGTGCCGTAGAACATCGCCTGCTTCTCGTCCTCGCTGAAATCCGCGACGATCTTCTTCAGGCCGTTCCACAACACGTGGTAGGCGATGGACAGCTTATCCACCGGGAAGTTGCTCTCGAACATGCACCGTGACGGCCCAAAGCAATCGATGGTGTGCAGGTAGTACCGTTTCTGCGCCTCGACAAACTCGGCGGAGGTTGGCGGCAATTCCCGCCTGTCCCAGCCGAAACCGTTGTCCGGCATCGCCAGACCGCCGAGCTTGGCAATCACATTGGGACAGTCCGCGATGGCGGCGATATCCTCCAGCCACTGCGAGAAGATCTCTTCCTGCTTCCCCGCATAGTGGCCGACGCCCAACGGTGTGCCGAAATGATCGAGGACCATGGTCGTTTCCGGCACGGCGCGGGCGAGGGCCGCATAGTCCCGATTCTGATGAAAGAAGTGCCACGTATCGTAGGTGTAGCCGAGCTCGCCCAGCCTGCGCACGCCCGCTCGGAAATCGTCTTCACCGTACGGACAGGGCCGCCCTCTCCCGGGATTGGAAAGCGTGCCCGTCGAGTCGTGCGGCCCCGCATGGCGGATGCCGCGAAACAGGCCCCGACCCGCTTCCTCATGCGCTTGCAGCACCTCTTCGACGCCCTCGGCAAGCCGCATGTCGGCGTGGCTGACGATGCCGGCGATGGTCGCCGCCCCTTTCCGCGCCGCGCTTTCCTCTGCGACGCGGGCAATGAACTCGGTCTCGCCGACAGGCTTCAGGTGCTCCGGGCCATCCTGTCGATAGCCCGAGCGACAGTCGATAAAGACGGTTTTCTCGATGTTGTGTCCGGATTCCGTGTCGCGCCAAAGATCTTCCAGCATGTAGGCGCCCAACCTGGCAGGCCTTTCCCAAAGGTGGTGATGCGCATCGATGATCGGTCGCTCGGGATCGATCGCCTCCTCCACGACTGCGGCGTACCACTCCTTGCTTTGTGGTTTCGGCATGCATACCTCCCCGTCCCTGGCCCTTGGGTCAGTGCGTATTGTCGCTCAATCACACGCTTCGCCGCACGGGAGCTATGGCGGGATTCCACGCCCGCCCTGCGCCCGGGTGTCGCCGACGCGATATGCTTGAGCGATGTTCGACCCCATCGGAACGCGGATCAGCCTGGCGCTCGCAGCGATGAATGCTCCGCCGCCCGCCGACACGCCAGAACTGGACGTCCTGTTCGCCAAGCTTGTCGCGGGTGGGCGCGACCTCGCCGAAACGGAACAGCAGATATGGACAATCTGGTGTTCGCACAAGCATGACGCCGCGGCGCGCGCCATGCATGCGGCTATCCGCTCGCTCACGGCCAGCGACTTCGTGAGCGCCGGCAAGACGCTGGACAGGATGATCCGACGATGGCCGAGTTGGGCGGAAGCGTGGAACAAACGCGCGACCCTGCGCTTCCTGGAAGATCGCGACGCCGACAGCCTGAGCGACATCGTCTACACCCTGGAGCGCGAGCCGCGGCATTTTGGCGCTCTGGGCGGCTTTGGTCAGATCTGTCTGCGCAGCGGCGACATGACATCGGCGCTGCTGGCCTTCGAGCGGACCCTGGCATTAAACCCCGGCACGAAGGAGTTGCGTCAAGCCATTGAGAAAATTCGTAAAAGAGTGACGCAAACGATTCATTGAGGCGGCCTGCATCCGCACGCGACGACGTTGGCATTTCGAGCCGTTTGGGGTGGAAGTCACCGCAGTTCGGTTTGACAACCGAACACGGCTGTCGAGACAATGACCGGCTCACTGGAGCACACGGTCCATCCCCGGGAGGATGCGGCAATATGGGAGAACGGATGGCGAGCCTGACAGTCGACTCGAAGGATCCGATCGAGCTACCAGTGCACGCCGCCAGCGTCGGCCCCGACGTGATCGATGTGAGCGGACTCACCGGCCGGGGATATTTCACCTACGACCCCGGTTTCGTCTCCACAGCTTCCTGCAACTCCAACATCACCTATATCGACGGCGACGAGGGCATCCTCCTGCACTGCGGGTACCCCATCGAACAGCTTGCCGAAGGATCGGATTTTCTGGAGTTGTGCTACCTGCTGCTGAACGGTGAACTTCCCACGGTCGCCGAGAAAGACGATTTCGTCCAGGCCATCAGGCGCCACGGCAAGGTGGATGAGCGACTGGGCAATTTCTACAAGGGATTTCGCCGCGACGCGCATCCCATGGCGATCATGTGTGGCGTGGTCGGGGCCCTGTCGGGCTACTACCACAACTCCCTGGATATCGCGGACGCATCCGATCGGCGGGACACGGCGCATCGGCTTATCGCGAAGATGCCCATCCTGGCGGCAATGAGCTACAGGTACACGCTGGGGCTGCCATTCATTCCTCCGCGAGACGACCTCGACTACGCGGAGAACTTCCTGCACATGATGTTCGCGCCGGCGGACGGGGACTACGAAGTCAACCCGGTCCTCGCGCGCGCATTCGACCGCATCTTCCTGCTCCACGCCGATCACGAGCAGAACGCCTCGACATCGACCGTGCGCCTCGCCGGCTCCACGGGCGCCAATCCATACGCCTGTATTGCCGCAGGCATCGCGGCCCTGTGGGGACCCGCCCACGGCGGCGCCAACGAAGCGGTGCTCAACATGCTTGCCGAAATCGGAACGCCGAACAATATCGACAAGTTCGTCAACCGGGCAAAAGACCCGAACGACCCGTTTCGGATCATGGGATTCGGACATCGCGTGTACAAGAACTACGATCCCCGCGCCAGGGTCATGCAGCAGACCTGCCGCGAGGTGCTGGACGAACTCGGCGTGGACAATGACCCCACGCTGCAGATGGCGCAGCGGCTGGAGAAGATCGCGCTGGAAGACGAGTATTTCGTCGACCGGCGGCTATATCCGAACGTGGACTTCTATTCCGGCATTATTTTGCGCGCGATGGGCATTCCCGAAGACATGTTCACTGTGATCTTCGCCACGGGCCGCACCCCGGGCTGGATCGCGCATTGGTGCGAGATGGTGGCCGTGCCGTACAAGATCGGGCGTCCGAGGCAACTTTATACCGGTGCCCCACGCAGGGACTTCGTTCAGATCGAAAAGCGCTGATCCAGCCGCGGCGAGTCGTCAGGCTCACCGCGCGTCGTCCACGTGCCGCAAGCGTTCAACCAGGCTGGAAGTGTCCCAGCGTTCGCCGCCTAGCGCCTCCACCTCCGCGTAGAACTGATCGACCAGCGCCGCCAACGGCAATCGCGCCTTGAATTTCCGCGCCGCCGCCAGCGTCATATCCAGGTCCTTGCGCATCCACTTCACCGCAAAGCCAAAATCGAACTCGCGCTTCGCCATGGTCCCGGCACGGTTATCCATCTGCCATGACTGCGCCGCTCCCATGGATATGACGTCGATCACCGCAGCAACGTCGAGTCCCGCCTTCTCCGCGAAGTGCATGCCTTCGGCCAAGCCTTGAACGATGCCGGCAATGCACAACTGATTGACCATCTTCGTGAGTTGGCCCGAGCCCACATCGCCCATCAGCCTGACCGCGCGCCCATAGTGCCCCATCACAGGCTCCGCGATGGCGAAAGTGTCCGAGTCGCCACCGACCATGATCGTGAGCTGCCCGTTTTCGGCGCCCGCCTGGCCGCCGCTCACGGGCGCATCGAGAAACCCGGCGCCGCGCTCCGCCGCCGCACTCCCGAGGTGACCGGCGAGTTCCGCCGAGGCGGTCGTGTGATCGACCACTATCGCGCCGGACTTTACCCCCGACAACACGCCACCTTCGCCCAGCGCAACGCTCCTGACATCGTCGTCATTGCCGACACACATGAAGACGATGTCCGCGTCCCGCGCCGCCTCCGCGGGTGTTGGAGCCGCACCTCCATCGTGCTCCGCAACCCAGGCGTCCGCACGTGCAGCAGTGCGGTTGTAGACCCGAACATCGTGCCCCGCAGCGGCCAAATGGCCCGCCATCGGGTAACCCATGACGCCCAAGCCGACGAATGCCAGTTTCTTTTGATTGTCCATAGTCACCTGCCCACCAATCCAATATTCACCTTACCGCAAAATTGGGACACACACCGCCACCCCGGACCCGGACACACCCCGGACCCGGACACAGACGGTATTGGTCTCAAAGCGTAGGAGATATCTAGCGCACGGAGCGGGTGATGTCCTGGGCCACGCGGCAGCAATGGCCGCCGCGTTTTTTCGATCAGGGCTATCGACGCAGCAACCCGGGCTCGGCGACACTGCCAGCGATGGCCACGCCCCGACACAAGCTCGTCGACCCCGAGCGCCCCTGCGCCTACCACCTCGCCTCCCGCTGCGTGCGCCGCGCGTGGCTTTGCGGCCGCGACAAACGGACCGGCCGCGACTACTCGCACCGCAAGCGTTGGCTGGTCGAGCGCCTTCTGCTCCTGGCTCGCTGCTTCGCGGTCGAGGTCTACGCCTACGCCGTCATGAGCAACCACTTCCACGTCGTCGTCTACTACGACCCCAAGGCCTGCGTCGCCTGGAGCGACGAGGAGGTGGCGCGGCGCTGGGTGGAAGCGTTTCCGCCCAAAACCCAAGGCGAAGCGGAGGCGCAAAAGGCCCAGGCGCGCTCACTGCTGCTCGGCGATCCGGCCCGCCTCGTGCGGGCTCGGCTCACGCTCGGCTCCCTGTCCGACTTCATGAAACACCTGAAGCAGCCGGTCGCGCGGCGCGCGAACACCGAGGACGGATGCGACGGCCACTTCTTCGAGCAGCGCTTCTACTCTGGCGCGCTGCTCGGCGAAGAGGCGATACTGGCTGCCATGGCCTACGTCGACCTGAACCCGGTGCGGGCCAAACTAGCACGGCGGATCGAGCAGTGCCGCAACGCATCCATCCGCACCCGTCTGCGCGAGAACGGCACCGCCGCGCTGGCGGCATATCTGGGGCCGCTGGCCTCCGGCCTAGCATCCGACTGCACACCGCGGACGACCTCCGCGCCGCGCCTCGGCGTGACGCTGGGCGACTACGTCGCACTGCTACGCGAGATGGCCGCGCCCGAAGCCGCACCACCGGTGCCGGAACGGCCCGACCGCGTGGCTCGCTGGATTGCACGCGCCGCGTCCCTGCGCAAGCGCCAGCGCGCCTACGGGCCGGTCGAACTGCTGCGCCAATGGACCGGCGAGCGCGGCTTCCAGCTGCGCGAAACGCCCCTGCCCGCCTGATTCCGCCCGGCAAGAGAGCGTCTTCACCTTTCTTCCGGAGGCGGGTTGACACCATTTGCCTTCTCGCGGCATCGGCTGTCGCCCCCAGACAAGCCGTTTCACAACACCACCCTTCTTCGCCGCAATAAGCATCCTCGCGCAGGCCCGTACCTGCTGCTGCGATACATTCCCAATCCCGACTATGTGTGTCCTATATCCGGGCGTGTGTCCTATATCCGGGCGGTTGGAATCCGCATAGGTGGTTATGTGTGTCCCGAATCCATAGGTGGTTATGTGTGTCCCGAATCCACATAATCAGCGCGCTATGTCGCGCAGATCACTACCCGGCGTCGATGCTGTGCTGTCGGACGCGTCCATCGCGCCCGTCATCGCGCGGTGGGGCCTATTGGTGGTCAAGGACGCAGTGCGCCAGTTGCAGGACCACGCCCGAACCAATGAGGTGCCGGCTTGGGCCAGCAAGCCTTCGGAGTACGCGCAGGCGGCGGAAAAGTGGATCATTTCCCGCGTTGGACACGGTTACCGGCGCGTGTTCAACCTCACCGGCACAGTCATCCACACCAATCTGGGCCGCTCTGTCCTGAGCGCCGAGGCGCTGGCGGCAGCGGCGGCGGCGGCCACTGCGCCGGTCACGTTGGAGTACGACCTGGCGACAGGCCGACGAGGCTCGCGCGAGGGCATTGTCACGCATCGGCTGAAGCTCCTGACCGGCGCGGAAGCAGCCACAGTGGTCAACAACAACGCCGCCGCCGTGCTGCTCCTGCTCAACACCCTGGCGCTGAACCGATCCGTCCCGGTATCGCGCGGAGAACTGATCGAGATTGGTGGCAGCTTCCGCATCCCCGACATCATGGCGCGTTCCGGCAGCCACCTGGTCGAGGTCGGCACCACCAATCGCACACACTTGAGCGACTACGACAATGCCATCGACAGTTCCACCGCATTGCTGTTGAAGGTGCACCCCAGCAACTATCACATCCAGGGATTCGCCAAATCCATCAGCGAAAAGGAACTCGTCGGCCTCGGCCGGATGCGCAACCTGCCGGTCTGCGTCGATCTCGGCAGCGGAACGCTCCTCGACCTGGAACGGTTCGATTTGCCGCACGAACCCACACCCCGCGAGATGATCGCGGCGGGAGTGGATCTCGTGACGTTCTCCGGCGATAAGCTGCTCGGGGGCCCGCAAGCCGGCATCGTTGTCGGACGCGCCGACCTCGTAGCGCATCTCGACAGCAACCCGATGAAGCGCGCGCTTCGCGCGGACAAGATCACGCTCGCGATCCTCGATGCGACCCTGCGGGCGTACGAAGATGAATCCACTGTGGCCGAACGCATTCCGTTACTCGCGACGCTGACAACGCCGCTGGAGCAACTCGACATGCGGGCCGCCGCCGTATCGAAGACATTGACGAACCGCGTCGAAGAAACTCTGTCCATCAGTGTCGAGGCATCGGAGTGCCAACTCGGCAGCGGTGCCTTGCCGAACCAACGCGTGCCAAGCCGCGCCGTCGCCATCTCCGGGCCGGGTCGATCCATAGAACGATTGGCCGCGAAGCTCCGCCGGTTGGCGATCCCCGTCGTCTCGCGCCGCCAATCCGGACGGCTCTGGCTCGATATGCGGTGCGCCGAGCCCCTCGACGAATTGATCGCAACGCTTGAGACCCTGGCGGCGTGATCGTTACGCTTGCCGGCCATGTCGATCACGGCAAGACGGCGGTCGTGCGGGCATTGACAGGCGTCGACACCGACCGGTTGACCGAGGAGCGGCGCCGCGGCCTGACCATCGACCTCGGCTTCGCCTACGCCGATTTCGGCGGCGTTCGTATCGGCTTCGTGGACGTGCCCGGTCATCGCCGATTCATTCACAACATGGTTGCCGGCGTTGCCCGGAATCAGTACGCGCTGCTGGTCGTCGCCGCCGACGATGGCGTCATGCCGCAAACGCTCGAACACCTGCAGATTCTGAAGTTGCTCGGATTGCGACAAGGCATCGTCGCGATCAACAAGATCGACCGCAGCGATCCCGAACGGGTCGCTAAAGTGCGTCGCGATGTCGAGGCGCTGACATCCGATTCGTTTCTGCGCACCGCCGACATCGTCGACATCTCCTGCGCCGACGGCCGCGGCATAGACACGCTGCGATCGCATATTCAACGCGCCGGCGAAGCGTATGCCGCAACGATGGTAGACCGCGCCTTCCGCCTCGCCGTAGACCGCTCGTTCTCCCTCAGGGGGGTCGGTATCGTTGCCACCGGCACCGTCGTATCGGGTGCCACGCACATCGATGATCGCGTGGCGCTGGCGGCAACCGGCCAACCGCTGCGCGTACGCGGATTGTTCGTCCAGAACGCACCCGCCAAACGCGCAGTCGAAGGTGACCGCGTCGCTCTGAATGTCGCGGGGCCTCGCCTCGAGGAGCTTTCGCGAGGGGATTGGATCGTCGCCGAATCCAACTGCAGCACCACACGGCATGCAATCGTGGAACTGGAAGTATTGGACGACTTTCCGCGCGCCGTGCGTCACTGGGCGCCAGTTCACGTCTATGGCGCAACCAGCCATCACCAGGGAAGGGTCGGCCTGATGGACGGTTCGCCGGTGCAACCCGGCACCGCCGCCGCAGTGGACATCGTGCTGCGCGACCCCGCCCACATCAAGGTCGGCGACCGCCTCATCCTGCGCGACCAGGACCTGGACAGGACGTTGGGCGGCGGGGCGGTCATCGATGTCGAAGCCCCGCTTGGGCGCCGCCGGGCACCTGGCCGCCTGGCCCGCGTCGCCGCATTGCGCAATACGTCACCCGCCGAGGCCCTCGCCGCCCTGGCGCGTCGCGACGCGACGCATGCGAAAACATTCCAGCAAAACTGGAACCTGACACCGAACGCCATGACCGAGGTGGTCCGGCAGGCAGGACTGATCGAGCACGGCGAACACGTCGTCCATCCGGAGCTCGCGAGCGGGACGCAGCGCGCCGTCATCGACACATTCACCAAGCATCACGAAACCGATCGCGCCAGCAGCGGCATGTCGCAGGAAGCCCTGGCCGCAGCGTTGGGCGCCTCCCCCACGATCACGCACATCGCCATCGAAACTCTGATCGATAAAGGCACGGTTCGAGCGCGGTCAGGCAGTTTTGCCCTGGCCGAACATAGCGCCGAGATTCCGCAAGCCCTTGCCATGCTATTTAATCGCGCGGAACCACTCCTCGATTCCGTGCAACCACCGAGCCTCGGCGATTTGGGCAAGGCGCTTCGAGCGCCGCTCCGCGCATTGGAACGCGACATGCGCGCGTTGGCCGCCCTCGGACTATGCCAGCGCGTTAGCCCCACCCGTTACTATCTAAACGCGCATCTACACGCACTGGCCGACATCGCCCTGCGGTTGCCCGAGGACTTTACCGTGCGCCAATTCCGCGACGCGTCCGGCGTCGGACGCAATGTTGTTATCGAAGTACTGGAACACTTCGACCGCAAGGGCTTCACGCGTCGCATGGGCGATAGCCGCCGCGTCGTGGGCGACGCGAGTCGAGTGATAGACTCGACCTAGCGGAAGAGCATCGCTCCCGGTGGGGCGCGCGGCCTTCAAAGCCGTTGAGACGCGCGAACCGTGTCTGGTGGGTTCGACTCCTACCTCTTCCGCCAACCGCTCTTGTCTCGCCCGGTCATCGTACGGCCAAGTACTCGCGGGTGCGGGCCGCAACTACAAGGCATTCAGCAGTTCAGCAAATGGCGCGTTGTCGCATGTGGTCGGCATTGCTACTAACCTGACCGCGCACCCCGATGCCACTCAACCCGGGCGACGTGTATCTACACCTCGAAGTCCTTCCACTGGTCCGGCAAGAACGCGTAGTGTGAACCGGGCCGGGGGACAATTGCTTCTACCAGCGTCCGCCGCTTCCGTCGGTTTGGATGGGCAAAAAAGCGATGAGACGTCTTGGTGGACGTCGACCCGCGTCGGGGCGCTACGAGCGTCATCTCCTGGTCTAGCAGCGAGGGTGAGCATGGTCAGTATTGAAGACCTGTACTCCATGACAGGGAAAGTCTGCGTCGTGACGGGCGGCTCCAGCGGCCTTGGCAGTTATATGGCGCAGGGATTCCTTGCTGCTGGTGCTGCAAGGGTATACATCACGGCAAGGTCGGAAGACACGCTCCAAGCCAAAGCGGCCGAACTCACCGGAATGTGCGATGGCGAGTGCATTGGCATTGCCGGTGACCTCGCCACGATGGATGGTGTGGCCGCTCTGTCAGCGGCCCTCCACCGGGAGGAAGACCACATCGATGTACTGGTCAACAACGCAGGTATTGGTACCGGCGGCTTGTTCGAGCGCATGACTGTGGACGACTGGGACAAGACGATGGACCTCAATCTTAGGTCCCCGCTATTTCTCACCCAGGCGTTGCTTGACCTTTTGAAAAAGAATGCAACTCGCGCCGATCCCGCGCGCGTCATCTTCATCAGCTCTGTCGCAGCCAGTGAAATCTTCAAGCATGTCATGGCCTATTCCACCAGCAAGAAAGCGCTCGAACACCTTACACCGCAGCTCGCATTGGCACTCTGCGACGACAATATTCTGGTGAACGCGATCTCACCCGGAAGGTTCTACTCCGAAATGACCCGGGGCGCATGGAAGGACCCCGAGGCCGAATCGTTCAAACAGGAACTTGAGAGAATCCCGGCCCACCGCTACGGGGGGCTGGAAGACATGGCCGGGGTGGCGGTCATGTTGTGCAGCCGGGCCGGATCCTATTTCACGGGCGAGGTGCTCAACCTGGACGGCGGACACCGCCTGCGCCACTGATGCCACACTGGCCTGGCGACTACAAACCCGGGGTCGGGGCTCATCTTGCTGTCCTGCCTGAAGGCAGCAGTTCTCATTTTGGGTTTTTGCTCTGTTGTTCTCTCGGGGTTTGGTTCGAGTGGTCGGTTTTCGTTGGTATCGTCGGGAGCGGGTCGCGGATATCAGGGCGGCTGAGAGGCGGTGCCGCCGGTGGCGAGCAGGGACAGGAGGGCGTTCCAGTCGGGGAACACCTGGTATTCGGTGACGGTTCGCGGGTGCTCGAACAGTCGGCGCCGGGCGCGCTGCCAGAGCGTCTCGGCGAGTTCGCAGGCGCCGTGGAGCGCGAAGGCGAGCAGGTTGAGGACGACCAGCACGCTGGCCAGGGTGTCCTTGCCGTGGCCGAAGTTGTGTTCGAGGTGGTAGCCGTGCTGCTTGAGGACGTTGAAGGTCTCGTTTTCGATCTTCCAGCGGGCGCGGGCGCAGTCGGCGAGTTCGGCGACGTTGCCGCGGTTCACGTCGAGGCTGGTGACGAAGGTGCCGCGGTAGGTGACGGTGCCGTCGGGTCGCGCGCTGGTGATCTCGAGCCAGTTGACGCGCGGGGCGTCGTCGCCGTCGCGGATGGGCAGGTCGGTCATCCACCGGTGGCGGTGGATGCGGCGGCGGGCGCCGATGCCGGCGGTGGTGCGGCGGGTGGGCGGGCGGATGCCGTCGAGGTACTCGCAGAGGGTCTTGTGGCTGGCCGGCTTGGCGGTGAGCAGGAAGTCGCCGCCGCTGTCGAGCATCGCCCGGCAGACGGGCTGGCAGGCGTACAGGTCGTCGCCCAGGTGGACGGGGCGCAGCGCGGCGCAGCGGGGGCCGTGGCGTTCCAGCCAGCGCTTGACCGCCTGGCGCTCGCAGTCCTGCTTGGCGGCGCCGTCGCGGGGCGCCACGAACTCCGGGGGCGGCGGCAGCGGGCGGTCGTGGCCCGGCGCCACGACGGTGGCGGCCAGCATCTGGTGGAAGTATTCGGTGCCGCCGTCGCCACGCTTTCGGGTCGAGCAGTTCGGGCAGTGGAGCTTGCGCGAGCGGAAGAACCCGGTGCCGTCCAGGGCGACCGGCACGCGGCCGTCCAGGCGGCGCATCGGCGCCAGGGCGCCGTGCGCGTCGAGGTTCTCGACGATGGCGTGGAACTGCGCGTCGAAGTGCGCCGGCGGCACGCCGTCGAGCAGTTGCCGGATGTGGTTGTCGCAGGGGATGCGGTCCAGCCCGAACAGGGTGTGCGCGTTGGACCGCGCGCGTCCCTCGGCCAGTGCGCGCTGATGCGCCAGGAACGACGGCGACTGCATGAAGAACACCGACAGCGCCGCCATCGCGACGTCCGCCATGGGGTATCGGCGGTTGCGGCCGCGACGCGGATCCGGCAGCCCGGCGCAGCACGCCCGGAGCCGTTCGAGGTGGCCGGCGAGAAGCTTCACGAGGGCGCCCGCGCCTCCACCGCCATGACCGCGGCCAGCACCGCCAGGCGCTCCGCCGGCGGCATCGCCCGGTAGCGCCGGCCCCAACCCGCCGCCTTGCGCTTGACCGCCTGCCGGTGCGTGAAGTCGCGCCCCGCGCACGACGCCCAGTGCACCCGGTCCGGCGCGAAGTTGAACCACGCCTTCTCGGTGACCGCCCCCGCCCGGTTCATCACCTGCAGCGTCACGCTGCGCCAGTCCCGCAGCAGGTCGTCGTACAGCGCCGACGGGTACCCCGACACCATCACCGCGCACGGCAGCCCCTTGAGCAGCCCGAGCAGCGCCGCGTGGTCGGCGTCGGCGTAGTCGTGCCGGTAGCGCCGCCCGGACTTGCGCGCGCCGTGCAGGTACGGCGGATCGCTGTACACCAGTTCCGAACCGTCGAACGCGAAGTCCGCCAGATACCCGTGGCAGTCCGCGTCGACCAGCTCCACCGGATGGCCGCACTCGAACGCCGCCAGCGCGCGGGCGTCCAGATCGATGCCGATGCTGCGCAGCGCCGCCGGCTTGCGCTTCATCACCGCGCCGCCGCCCAGGTGCGTCTCGATGTACACCGCGTGCGGCGGCATCAGCGCGACCAGCGCCTGCCACAGCCCCGATGCCGCCTTCAATCCGAACCACGGGTTGCCCATGGCCCGCACCATAGACGCCGCGATCTATGCTGTCAAGCAGTCCAAGCAGCCCCGATAGCCAATCCTCAAGACGCCTTTCCGAATGTCCTCGTCACCAGAATGGCCAAAATGAGAACTGCTGGCCTGAAGGCCTTTTTCTTCCACAATCCGCCAGTAGACGGCGTTCAGGCTGACCTCCGGCATCCGCACCTGAAGTAGGTCTTCGGTCCCGAATCGTCCGAGCACGTCAGGTGGTACGGCATCAGCGTGATCCCGGTACCGGCGATCCGAAACGATCCGTCCGCTGACTCTGCGAGCATCCCCAGCGCATCATCGGGTCGCCGTCCATCGAAGGGCTCGTCGTCCGGAATTGCCGAGACTTGCTGTGCCAGCGCAATTGGGCCCCGCGTGAAGGCGACCCACTGCTGGCCGAGCTCACCATCCTGGACATGCAGGTTCAGTTCGAACCCGGCCTCGATGGCGAGGACATCGCCCGCATCCCAGCGGCGGTGCAACTCGTGGAAACCCCGGTCGTTAACCGTGACCTTCCTGCTTGCGCCGTTGACCCGCACATCCAGGAGGTCCGTGCCCGCAGGAAGTCTGAATTCGCACGTATAGGTCCGTGGGCTCACGCCCTGGAAGCGAATCTCCGTGGTTGGATCGGCGGGAAAGTCGCTCTCGATTACCAGGGTGCCGCCACCGAATACTTCGCCGAGTGCCACGGTGCATGGGGCCAGCGTACCGATCGAGAGATGGTCGTCGACCTCGCCAACGAGGTGACCGGCGATCATTTCCATTCCCCGCGGCAGGCTCGAGGCGCAGCAGCTGATCCTGTCGGAGTAGTCCGGCCGCGCCTCGTTCGGGGACGTGAAATAGCACCATCGAACGCCATCCGCATGCTGGTGGCCATGCAGGCTGTTGTACAGGGTCACCTCCGCGGCGTCGACGTACGCGCTCTCGCCTGTGAGTTCGAAGAGGTGCAGGCAAAGCTGCATCCAGGTCGCGTCGCAGCAACCCTCCACCGAGACTTCCCGGGGATCGAAGTCGTCGGTGCGGGCAAAGCACTCCCGGTTGGCGTTGTAGGGCATGTGCCGGGTCCACGGACCGCCGGTGACGAGGATGTGATTCTTCCTGATTTCGGTCCAGCCGTTGATCGCCGTGTCGAGGTATTCGCGTTTGCCGGTGCACCGGTATAGCCGCAGATAGCCCAACAGGTTCGCCATGAGCTGGTAGCCCTTGCCCTCGCCCGGACCCACCACGCTGCCGCCGCTTCGCATCGTGCTCATCAGCCTGAGCCCCGGACTGGCTTCCATTCTGCGGACGATATGCTCGGCGAAATCCAGGTACTTCGCATCTTCGGTGCGCTCGTAGAGCATGACGATCGATTCGAGCAGCGTCGTCGTGGAGATTCCCTTGCGCGTTCCGTACTTCGTCAGGTCTGCCCCGTCCCCGCCGTAGACCTCGATCAGGAGGTCGGCCATTCGCCGGCAGGCGTCGACCACCCGCTCGTTCGGGAACACCGTCTCATAGGTCAGCAGGCCGTAGAGGTTGTACCGGTGCGTCCAGACGTCCCAGCCGGCACGGGGTTTCTGACCCATCATCCGGACATCCATGTCGTCGTGCGGCTTCGCAAGCGGAACGTTCTCGGGCTGCGCCATGAAGGTAGAATCGGGTGCATAGGTGCCGAGATAGCCATCCGGCAACTGCGTGGCCAGCAGACGCTCGACGTTGCGCTCGAGCTCCGCTCGGAGCTTCGGGTCGCGTGTCGCCACCCAGGCGAGCGTGGCAGCATGCAGCCATTTGCCGAGGTGTTCGCCCTGCCAGGGATGGACGCCGGGCCGGTTCTCGAAGCCGTCGATCAGATAGCCGGACTCCGCCACGTACCACAGGCGGTGGTTGCGCCACAGATCGAGTCTTTCCCCCTGCGAACCGGCCACCTCGACCGTGCTAAGTGCTCGCCACCTGTTCACGCTACCCCCGCTGTTTGCCCGCACCGCCAGATTCAGCCATCTCGGCCGCCTGTATGTAGCAAAACATCCGTTTACAGCGGCAAGTGTATCACCGGGCCCATGTCCCCTTCCGCCCGACCAGTGTCGCGCCGGGTCTCACATTAAGTGTTGGGCCAAGTGTGGGGTTGCAGAACCGTAGTGCGTAAAAAAAAGTGCGTAACAACAATAGATTGTACGTAAGGGTTCCCCCTACCTCTTCCGCCAAACCTGCTCCTATTGCCTCGTTTTAAGAAGGACTCTTTTGACCATAAAATGTCCGCATAAACAATAACTTATCGTAACTACTCACCCCCTACCCGACCTCATTCCCGAGAGAGCATAGCCTGAAAGGCGTCCCGCGCTATGGGCCACGCGCGTCCGTCGGATATTGCTTGACATCATAGCGCCTCATCGCTATGGTGTGGCCTTCGTACGGATTGCCGGATCTTCTCGATTGGCCTATTTCGGATCGAAGGCGACCTCGGGGCTATGCCAGCCCATCATTGCCATGATGCCGCCGCACGACACCTACATCGAGACCCACCTCGGCGGCGGCGCGATCATGAAGCGCAAGCCGGCGGCGCTGCACAACATCGGCATCGACCTCGATGGGCGGGCTCTGGCGAAGTTCGACTGCGACTACCCCGTGCAACGCATTCACGGCTGCGCGCACCGGTTCCTGGCCGAGTACGACTATCGGGGCTCGGAGCTGGTCTACAGCGACCCGCCCTACCTGATGCGCACCCGCACCTCGGGCCGTCGCTATCGCTTCGACTACGGGGAGGCCGACCACGTCGAGCTGCTGGAACTGCTCAAGACCCTGCCCTGCCGGGTCATGCTGTCCGGCTATCCCTCGGCGCTGTACGACGGGTTGCTCGGCGGCTGGCGCAGCCTGGAGGTGCAGGTCATGAACCGGGGCGGGGTGCGCACCGAGAAGCTGTGGTTCAACTTCGCCGGCGACGCTGCTGAAGTTCGTGATCCGACTGCATGCGGCGCTGGAACGTTGGGAGGCGACGGCCATCGACGAACTGCTCCGCATGCCGGCCTTGAACGCCGACGAGACCTCGCTGCGGGTGGATCGGAAGAACCACTGGATCCATGTCTATTCCGGCGGCGAGATCACCGTCAAACGCCTGCACCGCAAACGCGGTTGCGAGGCCATCGACGACATCGGCATCATCCCCCGCTACGGCGGTGTCGTGGTGCACGACTGCTGGGCGTCGTATCTGTCCTACGATCATTGCGGCCACGCGCTTTGCGGCTCGCATCTCCTGCGCGAATTGCAGTTCGTCGTAGACTCCAATCAATACCCCTGGGCCAGGAACATGAAGCGACTGCTCAAGGAAACCTGCGCCAAGGTGTCGGCGAGCGACGCCAAGCAGGTGACCGAGCGGGAATACCGGAACCTGCGCAAACGCTATCGAAACATCCTCACGCGCGGCGCCAAGGAACTGCCGCCCATCCCCGCCCGGCCCAAGGGCAAACGCGGCAGAATCGCCAAGTCCGATGCGCACAACCTCTGGGAACGGTTGAAGAAGCACGAACAGGCGGTCTTGCTGTTCGCCGAGGAGTCCACCGTCCCCTTCACAAACAACCGGGCCGAGCGCGACCTTCGAATGAGCAAGGTGAAACAGAAGGTGTCGGGCTGCTTCCGCACCGAGCGATTTGCCCAAGCCTACTGCCGTATCTCCAGCTACCTGCAAACCATGCGAAACCGCGGATACAATCCTCTCGTCGCCATCCAGATCGCTCTCTCCGGGGAGATCTACGAGCAAGGGGGTGAGTAGTTACGCTGAAACAAAGGAGAAGTGAACCATGGCCACTTTCGGCGACGACCTGATCCAGTCCCTTTCCGAGGCGCTCGCCCACGCGAAGGGCGACGGTCCCGCCATCGTCCACCCCGCAGTCTCGCCTCGCGCAGTGCGGGAAGCCCTGCACCTCACCCAGGACCAGATGGCGCCCCTGGTTGGCATGAGCCCGTCCGGCTACCGCAAGTGGGAGCAGGGTGCCCGCCGCGTAAGCGGCCCCGCCGCGGCGCTGCTTGAGGTGATCCGCAAGGAGCCGGACGCGGTCAGACGCGCCTTGCTGTCCTCCTAACTGTTGACGTCGTCTCCGGCCACGTCCGGGTAGTCGCGGCGCACATCCTCCCAAGAGAGGACGATCACCGTCGGCTCGGCAAGGGCGCACGCGGTGGGCACGCACGCGGCCAGCATTCCCGCAATCCAGTGACGCACGGACATGCTCCCCGCGTGTCTGGCGTTCACTTCGGCGCCTCCTGCGTCGTGAACTGCAATGGCGCTGTCAGACTTACCGATGCCGTCCTGGCTTGCCTCGCGACAATTGGTCCAAATGACGAGTTAGGGTATCTCCGCGAACATTGGACGTCAGTCAATTGTGCAACGGCGCAAAGCTGAAGACCCAAGGCGCGTCCGGCTCGACAGACACGCGCACCGCCTTGATCTCCGGTGCGCCGTACACCTGCAACCTCGTGATGTTGGCGTATTTCGGTGGTGCACTTTCACCTGCCGAGACCGTAAATGGTCGGTCTATCTCAAATGTGTGGAAGTCTCCGTGGACGACGAGAACCGGTCGCCCGAACGCGCCGCCCAGATCGCGAATAGCCAATACGATCCAATGGAACGGACCGTCGCCCGTGCCACGTACGGCTAGCCCCGTAAACTCTCCATCACGGCGATCGCCAAAGAGCGCCGCATGCAGGGCAATGACCACGGCCTTAGCGTCGCTCCACAGCGTGACTAAGCCACACCGTATGTGCGGCGCCATCGAGCTCGACATAGCGGCCGTTGGGCATCAAGGCCGCCAACTGTCGGGTCGGCCAGCTTGGCCGAATATCCTCGGAGCCGTTGATCAACGTAGCCGGAATGCGCAGGTCGGCAACCCGGCGGAACAGGGTACAGCGCTTGATGTACGCCTTCCAACTTCGATCCTTGTCGACGCGCTCATCCGCGTTGAACACGACGCCGCCAAGGTCCTCGCCAACGGTTTCCAGCTTTCGCTGGCAGGCATCATGCCAAGTGCGGTCGTTGACGAGTCTGCCGCCCGCGATGCCGATCAGCCCACGCACCCGGGCCGGGTATCGGAGCGTGTACGCGATCGCCAGATCCGGCCCGAAGCTGTGACCCGCCACGATGGTTTGCCGTCGATGCCCGCGACGAAGTCGTCGAGTCCGAGTTCTGTTCTTCTTGGCCGGCCCGTTTGAGCTTGTGCTTTCTGCCGGGCGGTGCCTGATCGACCTCAATGAATATGTCGGAAATATGCCCATTTAAGTCGCATATTTCCGGTAATATCGGTATCTATGTACGCTAGATTACTTCCAACACCCGCCCAATCGATCTTGCTGTTCGGCCCGCGCGGGACCGGCAAGTCAACCTGGATCCGCGACCGTTTTCCCGACACCGTCACCTACGATCTACTCGATACCGGCGAAGCGCTGCGATTGAGCAAGGACCCGCACTCGCTGTACCGCGAGCTTGCGACGTTGTCCTGGGGTAGCTGGGCCGTGATCGACGAGGTTCAGAAAGTGCCCGAATTGCTGGACGAGGTGCATCGTCTCATAGAGACCCATGGGCTGCGCTTCGTGCTCTCGGGATCGAGCGCGCGCAAGCTGCGCCGCGGCGGTGTCAATCTGCTGGCGGGCCGGGCCATCACGACATCCATGTTTCCGTTGGTATCGGCGGAGCTCTCCTTCGAGATCGAGCCCCAACGGGCTCTGCGTTTCGGTATGTTGCCGATGGCGGTCACCACCGACGCTCCGCAGGACTATCTACGGACCTATGCCGATACCTATCTTGTTCAGGAGATCCAGGCCGAGGCGCTGACACGCAATATCGGAGCGTTCGCGCGCTTTCTTGAAATTGCAGCACGCCAGAACAGCCAGGTCACCAATGCCGCCAGCATCGCACGCGACGCTGGAATCAACCGCCGAACCGTACAGAACCATTTCGAAATTCTGACGGACACCTTGATCGGATTCTGGCTGCCCGCGTGGAAGTTGAAGTCGGCCACCAAGCAGGTACGGCAGAGCAAGTTCTACTTCTTCGATTCAGGCGTTGCCCGGGCGCTCGGCGGCCGGCTTTTCTATCCACCGACAACAGAGGAAATGGGCCCCCTGGCCGAAACCTTCGTGCTCAGCGAGCTGCGTGCCTGGCTCGGGTATTCCCGCACGGACTACAGGCTGTACTTCTGGCGCAGCTACGACGGTGTGGAGGTAGACGTGCTGTGCGAGACGGTGGAAGGTTTCGTTGCAATCGAGATCAAGGCGTCATCGCGATGGGAGCAACGCTTCAACCGAGGCCTGCACCGAGTCGGGGACGACCTCGGGAAGGAGCGGACCAGGTGCTATGGCGTGTACCTTGGGGAACGGGCGGCGCTTTGGGACGATGTTCACGTGCTGCCCCTGATCGACTTTCTCAAGCGGTTGTGGGCGGGTGAGATCATCCGCGTTCCGTGAGCGCGAACTGTCGGCTGCGGCGAGCCGGGCGATGTCCTACTTGACTCAGGGTCTCCGGCGACCCCTTCTACAAACGATTTCTGAACCCCTACGGTGGCCAGCGCCGCCCGCGCGGACTCATTGCATCTCTTTCAGGTAGACGGTACCCGCATCTCCATCAACGGTGATCATCTGTCCGTGTTCGATTCTCTCAGTGCCGTTGTCCACACCGAGCACGGCCGGGATCCCATACTCCCTGGCCACCAGAGCACCATGCGCGCCGATACTGCCGATGTCGGTGACGAGACCGATGGCATGGGTGAACAGGGGCGTCCAGGCCGGTGATGTCGTATGACAGACCAGGATGGTTCCCTGTTGCATCCGATTGAATTCCTCCGGGGAGTTGATCAGGCTGACGCGCCCTGTCACAGTGCCGGCACTGACGGCAAACCCGCTCAGGGAATCCTCGGATCCGTCGTTGGGTTTGAACGTGGGGTTGAGCCTGGCATCCCGTATCTGGTGAGCCTCCTTGGGCAGCATGTTGGGGGGACGCAGGCGCTTGCGTGCTTCACGCAGCTCCCGCTGCCGTGAGGGCCCGCCCGCGTTCGCTGCCGGGAATTTCGGCAGATCCTCACGTTGACCAAGCATGCTCATGGCCACCTTGAGATCTGCCAGACGCATGAAATAGATGTCATCGACATCGTCGATGCAGCCGATCTCCTTGAGCCGCCGACCGAGTTCCGCGGCGATGGGTCGGAAGACCGTCCACGGCGTGCTGAGGAAGAACATCGCTTCCTCGCGCACCGGGTAGTAGCGTGACGCAAACCACAGCAGACAACGGAACTGCCAATACTCCAGGTCGCCAAGCGCCTGTCTGATGTCCTCAAGCGCCTGCTCGCGCTTTCGTGTCGCAGCTGCTTCAAGGATATCCGGATTATTGTTCTCGCTGGCGGTCATGGATTTCAACTGGGCGAGAAGCATTTCCGGGTTCTCCGCCAGCGTCGGTTCGACGAAGTCCAGTCCGTAGACCTGCTGACCATAGTCTTCGAGATAGTCATCGATGGGGGAGAGTACCTGTGCGCTGTCGGGATGATCGCGCAACGCGTCGAGTAGCCGTGACGCCGGCGTCGTAATCACCAGTTCGTACAGAGACGCGTTTGCGCGCACGAGTTCAGCCATGGCCCAAACATCCTTGCTGGACTGCAGGGTCCTGGAGCCGAGACCGCTTAAGAACACGCCGCTGCTGAAGCCGGGCGCGTGTTCACTCAGGAAGGCCTGCAGTCGATCGTCCGCGGTCCGCGCGGCGCCGTGCGCCGCGACGCCGTACCGCCAGTAGATGACTTCCGACTCCGGCAGCTCGCTCATGGCGTCCATCAGCTCCTTGTCTGTGGCCGTCGAGAGGTCCAGTTCGCGCCACTTGGCCGTCGTGGCAAGAAATGCCGGCAGGTAGACATCGCGCCACGTGCTCACCGCCATGTCTTTCACGGCGGTGAACGGCAATGTCTGCCAGGGCAGGAAGTGCGCTTCTTCGGTGCAGGTCAGCTTGCGCGGCCAGTCATCCGGATCGTGCGACGCCGCAACGGCGTCGAGTGCCGCCACTTCGTCATCACTGAGGGTGGCGGTGAACAACGCCAGATCATGTTCGGCGTGCGCTTTCGCGGCGATGATCCGACGGGGATCCACTTCGCGCCCTCGGTTGCGCGCAATGGCGTCCTGCGCCGCGGTTCGTGTAACGCGACCCGCACCTTCGCCGCGGTTTGGCATTTCGGCCTGCCGGCTGGCTTTCCGGTTGCTGTCGCCTTTGCCGTTGCCGTCCCCTCGCGGCGGCGCACCCCGGCCGCCATCGGGCTGGCCGCCACTGTCTTCGATAACACGACGTACATTGAAGCGCACATGGGCGTACGCGTAGCCGTTCAGTGTCCTGGCCCGCGTGGCGTGCAGGTACAGATCCTCGAACAGGGGGCACACGGGTTCGAGAATGGATTCGACCAGCCCCCTTCGCGTAAATATCGCGTGAGAAAGTGGCCACTGGTGAATTCAGGCAAGTGCCGGTCGAGGAAGATCTGCAATTGTCTGTCCGTGACTTTCGAAGTTGCCAGGGTCAGGCTGTTGGACTGCGTGGTACGCCCGCCGAGACCGACCCCCTTGGCTTTCGGTCCGTCAACCCAGTAGCTGGCTTCCGCGGCTGCCAGCTCGCGGATGCCCGCCAACAAGTGATCGTTGGACGCCGTCTTCTTCTCGACAACGTGCCACTCAGCGATTTTCGCCAGATACGCTGGCTTTCTGGCTGCATGGAAGCCTTCAACGATGGGATCCACAGCCTCAGTTACCAATCTCAAGTTCCACCCGGCACCGTCAGGATTCGTGAGCAAGTGAGCCAGGGACTCGCCATCCAGTTCTCCTGCCACCTTGTTGAAATGGGCCAGGTCATCGATCGACAGCTGCGCTACAAACATCTCCATGTCGCGTCTTTCTTTCGCCGCAATCTCGATGGATGTCTTTTGGCTGTTGCCATGGTCGGATCGTTTCACTCGTCGTGCGGACGTGGACGTCGTCCTGCGGAACGGCATATAAGCAAAGCCGTTCAGCATCCTGACTTTTTTGATTCCGGCTATCAGGTACAGATCTTCAAACAGCGGACTCACCGGGGCCGGGACATTCTCGAGGATCTGACGTCTCATGAGCACGTCCACAGCCGGGTCCAGATCCGCGGGTAGTTCCCACGACACTTCTATCGGTTGCGGCCGCAGGTTCGTGATCGGACGAGACTGCAGTAACGATAGATCGTCATCTGCAAGGGCCCATTCAATGTCCTGGGGAACACCGCCGAAGTGGCGTTCAATTTCCAGTGCCATTGATGCCAGTGCTACGAGCGCGCCCGCCGGCAACGATGATTGATTGCGCTGTTCGGCGACAATGGCTTCCAGCCGCGTGCCCTGATTATCGTCAGCGAAAATCTTGTGCGACTTGGTGCTGAGCGTCGCTTCTTTTACTGTCAGCGAGTCTCGATCCACCACATAGGTATCGGGCGTCACTTGACCACCGACAATCGCCTCGCCCAGACCGAAGCTTGCATTGACTATCATTTCGGACCGTTCACCGGTTACCGGATTCGCCGTGAACAGAATGCCGGCAACATCGACGGGCACCATGATCTGCACCACGACGGCTATCGCGACGTTACTGTTGTCGATCCCGTGTTGATGCCGATAGCTCATGGCCCGTTCTGTCCACAACGATGCCCAGGTGTTTTTCACTGCCGCAATCAATGCGTCTTCGCCACGGACATTGAGGTACGTATCGTGCTGCCCGGCGAATGAAAGATCGGGAAGATCCTCGGCTGTCGCCGATGAACGCACCGCGACGGCTTCCATCCCGGCATATGCGGAAAGGATTTCAGAGCGAATCTCCGCAGACATCTCGGCCGCGAACAGCGTCTGGATCTCCTTCGACGCCGACTCGAAGGTCATCGCGCCGTCCACGACCCGAGGACGTGCCAGCTCCAGGATGCGATTCTTAAGGCCGTTGTCGTCGATGAAACGGCGGTAGGCGCCCGTCGTCACGCAAAATCCGGCGGGCACGCCAAACCCCGCCGTGACCATGTTCATCAAGGACAGGCATTTTCCCCCGACCGTGTCGGGGTCCGCGTCCGCGGTGTTGAGGGGGAGGATGGCGTTGTGCATGTCAAGCTCGGACTGCAAATTCGGCACTATGCATCGGTCGCGGACAGCTCTTGCAAGAACCGACGCAAAGGTGCCACGACCGGGTTGGACGTATTCCAGCTATAGACGCGACTGCGTCCGACTTCACGACTCAGGAGAAGACCGGCGGCCTCCAACTTTCCCAGTTGGTTGGTGATCGGTGTCGTCGCCGCGTTGTGTGACCCGGCAATACGAGCTGCATGGGCCTCACCATGGCGCTCAAGGAAAAGCAGCACACGGGCCGCGCTTCCGCTCCCAAATATCGCCTTTATGGCTGCAAGTTCGTTTTCCATGCGCGCCATGATCGCCTAAATACTAGTTTGTATAAACTCGTTGTTGGTCTATACGGCCCATTATTTAGTTGGGTACAGCGTGATCGCCTGGCGCATGGTTGCCAAGGATCAATCATGGAAGGTCGCCTGGGCTTTTAGCTGGACCTCTTGACGGATCGCCGACGAGGCCAGTTCAAGCATGGAAAGCCCATGCTCTCATTCCACGGTCGTCTCATGGCGGCCCCCCCCTCCGGCACCGGCACGCCCTGGTGCACGGCCCACTGCGGGAGACGCATCGAATACTTTGGTCAGCTAACGCCGGAACCGCGTGAGTCGACGGGTCCGGCGGATCCGGGGGCGCCCGCCACCTCGCCGTTGATTCGGACCGTGGCATAATGGTTCCCATTGCAGCACCACGCAATCATTCACTCGACTGGATGAGTTGAGGAAACATCAGGTGCGTCCCAAGGGCATCAAACTGGACGACGAGCAGGTTCGGCGGTTTATCTGCGATGGCGTCGTCGTGCTCGATAGCGGCGTCGCGCCCGAGGTCCACCAGCGGATCTACGACAGGATCCAGTGGAGCAACACGCACGAATTCAACATGGGCAACAACGTGCTGCCTCGCGTCGCCGAGTTGCAGCAGATACTGGATGCCCCGGCCGTCCGCGGCGCCCTGCAGAGCGTTCTCGGCGACGGCTACCTGTTGCATCCGCATCGATTCATGCACGCCAGCGAGCCGCTCGACGAGGAGGAGCGAAACCTGTCGCCGGCCGGGGACGAGCACCGTCCTCCCATGGGCAAGGGATCGACGGCAAACAGCGGCTGGCACCGGGATGGTCAGATTCCGCTCGGCCGGGCGCGGTATCACCTGCCCCGGACCGCATTGATCTTCTACTTTCCGCAGGACACCCCGGTCGAGCGCGGCCCCACTCGGGTCATTCCGGGCACGCATCTGCAGTCCTGCCTGCAGAAAAGCGACTATCCGTTCGCATTCGTTCCCCAGGACATCAAGGCGGGCACCTTCCTGCTGGTGGCTTTTGACATCGCGCATGCGGGGCTCAGCAACCGAACCGATCTGAGTCGGTACATGTTCAAGTTCGTGTTCCTGCGCACGCGCAATCCCCTCGGGCCAAGTTGGGACGGCGGCGAGGTCGAATGGCGGCCGCCGAAGGCGCGCCTGGGCAGGTACGATCACGGCAAGGCCTGGTCCTATATCTGGGACTGGATGCGCGGCGCGCCCCGTTTCGCCACCCGCGACCCGACGGCTTCGAACGATATGCAGAAGTGGATCGCGGCACTCAACGGCAACGATCAGGCCGCCCGTATCGAGGCCATCTACGAACTGGCGGCGATGGGTGCCGACGCCATCGCGCCGCTGCGGGGGAGCTTGCTGCAATACGCTGGCTTGCGGCGTGAATTCAAGGCGCCATGCCATGTGGCCCAGGGGGGCGAGTACGCGCCGGAAGGCGATCCCGATGTTCGCCGTTGGAACGAATGGGCGTGCGTGCCACAGGACGAGGCATACGCCCTGGGCGCCATGGGCGAGATCGCCGTCGAGCCGCTCACGGACCTGCTCGGGCACGACGATGCCTGGATCAAGATCAACGCCGCCTTCGCGCTGGGGGAGATCGGCACGCCGGCCGCCTGCGCTGTCCCCGACCTGGCAGAGCTTCTGGATCATGAGTTCCACCAGGTGGCGCGAGCGAGTCTGGATGCGATGGCCTATATCGGCACCAATATCCGCGTCGCCCTGCCCGCCATCCGCAAACTGCTGAGCGTGGACCAGCCAGCCTGGCAGAGGCTCGATGGCGAACGTTGGACGGGCGAGAATCAGGCCCGGTTCAACGCGATGTGCGCGCTGCTGAACTCCGATATCCCCGTCGAAGAACTGGATGATCTGATGATCGACTGCCTCGACGACGACACGGCCTACGTCCACGCGCTCGCGCTGGAAGCCCTCACCCGGTCGCGCCGCGGCGAGGACCGTCCGGGGCTGCGGCGTACGCTCCACTACCTGAAAACGCATCGTTGGGACCACATGCTGGCACACGGCAAGCGTATTTTCTGAGTTGCGGCCAGCGGGATCCCGAGCCACTTGCGCTGTTCTGAGAGCCGCTGAAACAAAGGGCTTGCGGGCGGTGGATTTATTCTTTACCCCAAGAAACGCGGCATTTCGGACGTTTTCCGACTTCACGGGACTTGAATCCGAGATTTCCACCCCAACGCCCCGTGCTTACCCCAAGCCGTCGAAGTAGGAACGATTCCCATTTAGACACCGCGAAGACCCCATAACGACCAGTTTGACCATCCGTCGCGCCCCCGCACGCCTCGCCGAGCCTCTGATTGCTGGGCAACCAGCCGCAATCCGGCGAGGTCCGGCGAAAAACCCTACAGCGCAAGTGCCTCGATCCCGACCGGACGTTAGTCATTGGGCTAGAATATGGGATCGGGTATCCAATCGCCTCGCCACCACCCGGACGCGATGAGGAGACGCTGATGAATCCTACGGGCATCAAGCTGAACGACGAGCAGGTTCGGCGTTTTATCTGCGATGGCGTGATCGTGCTCGACAGCGGCCTCCCGCCCGAGGTCCATCAAGACATTTACGACAAGCTCCACTGGAACAGCACGCGGGAATTCAACATGGGCAACAACGTGTTGCCCCGCGTTGCCGAGTTACAGCAGGTCCTGGATGACCCGGTCGTCCACGGCGCGGTCCAAAGCGTTCTCGGCGATGACTACATCTTCCATCCGCATCGATACATGCACGTCGCCGAGCCGCTCGACGAGGCGGAGCGATCCCTGTCGCTCGTCGGCCACGAGCACGGTCCGCCGATGGGCAAGGGATCGACCGCAAACAGCGCCTGGCACCAGGACGGACAGATCCCGAAAGGCCGCACGCGGTGGCACTTGCCCCGAATCGCCATGATCCTCTACTTCCCCCAGAACACCCCGGTCGAGAAGGGCCCCACCCGGGTCATTCCGGGCACCCATCTGCAGCCTTATGTGCAAGAGAGCGATCACCCGTTCGCATTTGTCGGCGATCACATCAAGGCGGGCACGTGCCTGTTGATCCATTTCGACATTGCCCACGCGGCGCTCAGCAACCGAACGGATTCGACCCGCTACATGCTCAAATTCATATACCTGCGCAGGAGCAACCCGCACGGGCCAAGCTGGGACGGCGGCGAGGTGGAATGGCGACCGCCGAAAACCCGCCTGGCCAGGTACGATCACAGCAAGGCCTGGTCGTACGTTTGGGACTGGATGCGCGGCGCGCCGCGTTCGAACGGCCGGGCTGGGTCAAACGAGATCCAGCGATACCTCGGTTTGCTTAACTCCTCCGATCAGCCCGCCCGGCTCGAGGCCATCTACGCACTGGCGGCGATGGGTGCCCATGCCATCGAACCGCTGCGGGAAAGCCTGCTGCAGAACGCCGGCCAGCAGCGCGAAATCGCGCGTCCGTACCATAAGAGCAGGGCGGGCGCGTTCGTACCGGTCGACGACGCCAATGATCGCCGTTTCAGCGATCATGCCTTCGTGCCGCAGGACGAGGCGTACGCGCTGGGGGCCATGGGCGAGGTCGCCTTGCCACCGCTGTTGGAACTGCTGAAGCACGACGATACCTGGATGAAGCTCAACGCCGCCTACGCGCTGGGCGAGGTCGGCGCGCCCGCCGCCTGCGCCGTGCCGGAGCTGGCGAAGCTGCTGGACCACGAACTCCACCAGGTGGCGCGGGTAAGCCTGGATGCGATGGCCTTTATCGGCACCAACATCCGCGCCGCCCTTCCAGCCATTCGCAAGTTGCTGACCGTCGACAATCCGGCCTGGAGGGAGACCGACCCCCGTCGCTGGTCGGGCCAGAATCAGGCCAGGTTCAACGCCCTGTGCGCGCTGCTGAACTCCGACATTCCGGCCGATGAAATCGACGATCTGCTGGTTGCCTGCCTCGACGATGAATCAGCCTACGTGCATGCGCTGGCGCTGGAAGCCCTCACACAGCCGCGCAACGGCGAGGATCGCCCGGGGCTCCGCAATGCTCTCGAATACCTGAAGACGCATCGTTGGGACCACATGCTGGCAAACGGCAAGCGTGTATTCTGAGTTGCGGCGCGCGGAATCCCGACCACGCGTTGGTCGTTGGTCCGCGCGGATGCAAGGGGCCGCCGAATGAAGCCCGAAGGCATCAAACTCAACGACGAGCAGGTTCGGCGGTTCATCTGCGATGGCGTGGTCGTGCTCGACAGCGGCCTCGCACCGGAAGTCCATCAGCAAATCTACGACAAGATCCAGTGGAACAATACGCGGGAATTCAACATGGGCAACAACGTGTTGCCCCGGATCGCCGAGTTGCAGCAGGTGCTCGACGCCCCGGTCATCCACGGCGCCGCGCAAAGCATCCTGGGCGACGATTACATGCTGCATCCGCATCGATACATGCACGCCAGCGAACCCCTCGACGAGGCCCAACGGGACCTGTCGCTGACCGGCAGCGAGCACGGTCCGCCCATGGGCGAAGGATCGTCCGGAAACAGCGCCTGGCACCAGGACGGACAGATTCCGATGTCCCGGCCGCGGTATCACGTGCCCCGCATCGCCATGGTCCTCTACTTTCCCCAGGACACGCCAGCCGAGCGCGGCCCCACCCGGGTCATTCCAGGCACGCATCTGCAGCCATACCTCAGAAATAGCGACTTTCCATTCGCATTTGTCGGCGATCACATCAAGGCGGGCACGTGTCTGTTGATCGCTTTCGACATCGCGCACGCGGCGCTCAGCAACCGAACGGATTCGAGCCGCTACATGCTCAAGTTCATATTCCTGCGCACTCGCAATCCAGTCGGACCGAGTTGGCGCGGCGGCGAGGACGAATGGGCGCCGCCGGAGACACGGCTTGGCAGATACGATCACAGCAAGGGCTGGTCCTATATCTGGGACTGGATGCGCGGCGCGCCGCGTTTCGCAAATCGCAACCCGGCAGCATCGAACGACGCGCGGAAATGGATCGGGCTGCTCCACGACACCGATCAGGAAGTCCGCCTCGATGCCATCTACGAATTGGCCGCGATGGGTGCCGAAGCCATTGAGCCGCTGCGGGATAGCTTGTTGCGAAACGCCGGCTTGCAGCGCGAATTAACCATGCCGTACCGCATGAACGAGCACGGCGCATACGTTCCGATCGGCGATCCCAACGAGCGCCGCTGGAACGACGTCGCCTATACGCTGCAGGACGAGGCGTACGCGCTGGGCGCCATGGGCGAGGTCGCCGTGGGACCGCTGATGGAACTGCTCGGCCACGACGATGCCTGGATCAGGATCAACGCCGCCTTCGCCCTGGGCGAGATCGGCGCGCCCGCCGCCTGCGCCATGCCTGGGCTGACAAAGCTGCTGGACCATGAACTGCACCAGGTGGCGCGGGCGAGCCTCGACGCAATGGGCTGTATCGGCACCAATATTCGCGTTGCCCTGCCCGCCATCCGTAAGCTGCTGACCGTGAACAATCCGATCTGGCGCAAACCTATGGGCAAAAGCGACCGGTACGGCGAGATCGGCGTCCGATTCAACGCGCTGTACGCCTTGTTGAGCTCCGACGCTCCCATGGACGAGTTGGATGATGAACTGGTTGCCTGCCTCGACGATGACAACGGCTACGTGCAAGCCATGGCGCTGGAAGCCCTCGCCCAGCCGCGCGGTGGCGAGGACCGCCCGGGGCTGCTGCACGCGCTCGACTATCTGAGAACGCATCGCTGGGACCACACGCTGGCGAACGGCGTACGCGTGTTCTGAGGTGCGGCCAGCGAGGTCCCGACTGCGCTCCATTGGCTTCACCGCAGCCCGGATGCGATGAGGAGACGCTGAATGAAGCCCAAGGGCGTCAAACTGAACGACGAGCAGATTCGGCGGTTCATCTGCGACGGCGTCGCCGTGCTCGACAGCGGGGTCGCGCCCGAGGTCCATCAACAGATCTACGACAAGATCCAGTGGAACAATACGCGGGAATTCAACATGGGCAACAACGTGTTGCCCCGGATTGCCGAATTGCAGCGGATACTGGACGCCCCGGTGATCCACGGCGCCCTGCAAAGCATTCTCGGCGACGACTACATGCTGCACCCGCATCGGTACATGCACGCCAACGAACCGCTCGACGAGGCGGAGCGAAATCTGTCTCTGACCGGGCGCGAGCACGGTCCGCCTGTGGGCGAAGGATCTACCGGCAACAGCGCCTGGCACCAGGACGGACAGATTCCGATGTCCCGGGCGCGGTATCACGTGCCGAGGATCGCCATGGTCCTCTATTTTCCCCAGGACACCCCGGTCGAGCGCGGCCCCACCCGGGTCATTCCGGGCACGCATCTGCAGCCCTACCTCAGAAACAGCGACTTTCCATTCGCATTGGTCGCGGATCGCATCAAGGCGGGCACATGCCTGCTGATCGCTTTCGACATCGCGCACGCGGCGCTCAGCAACCGGACGGACTCAAGCCGCTACATGCTCAAGTTCATCTTCCTGCGCACTAGCAACCCGTTCGGGAAACCGGTCGGGAAAACGGTCGAACCAAGTTGGGACGGCGGCGAGGACGAATGGGCGCCGCCCAAGGCGCGCCTCGGCAGGTACGATCACAGCAAGGCCTGGTCCTATATCTGGGACTGGATGCGGGCCGCGCCGCGTTTCGCAACCACGAACCCGGCAGCGTCGAACGACATGCAGAAATGGATTGGTCGGCTCCACGACACCGATCAGGAGGTCCGGCTGGAAGCCATCTACCAACTGGCCGAGATCGGCGCCGACGCCATTGAGCCGCTGCGGGAAAGCCTGCTGCAAAACGCCGGCCAGCAGCGCGAATTCACCATGCCGTACCGCATGAACGAGCACGGCGCATACGTTCCGATCGGCGATCCCAACGAGCGCCGGTGGAACGACGTCGCCTATACGCTGCAGGACGAGGCGTACGCGCTGGGCGCCATGGGCGAGATCGCCATGGGACCGCTGATGGAACTGCTCGAGCACGACGATGCCTGGATCAAGATCAACGCCGCCTTCGCGCTGGGCGAGATCGGCGCGCCCGCCGCCCGCGCCATGCCCGAGCTGACGAAGCTGCTGGGCCATGAACTGCACCAGGTGGCGCGGGCGAGCCTGGACGCGATGGGCTGTATCGGCACCAATATCCGCGTGGCCCTGCCCGCCATCCGCACGCTGCTGACCGTGGACAATCCGATCTGGCGCAAGCCGATGGGCAAAAACGACAGGGACGGCCAGATCGGGGTCCGCTTCAACGCGCTGTACGGCTTGCTGAGTTCCGATGCCCCCATGGACGAGCTGGACGACGTGCTCGCTGCCTGCCTCCACGATGAGAATGGCCACGTGCAGGCCATGGCGCTGGAGGCCCTCACGCTGCAGCGCAGCGGCGAGAACCGCACCGGGCTGTTGCACGCGCTCGACTATCTCAAAACCCATCGCTGGGACCATACGCTGGCGAACGGCAAGCGCGTGACCTGAATCGTAGCCAGTGTGGTCCCTGGCCGCGCAGATGCCGCTCCCCGCCCCGAAGGACCTCCCGAGGGTGTACGACAAATTTGTTGGGAGCTAGGCGGCGGAGCGCGCTTTGCGCCGGATCCAGAAGTCGTCGAGGCGTTTGCTGAGGACGCAGCAGCGCAGGGCGGCCATGGCGTTGACGCCGGCCACGGACCAGTGCATTCCGGGGCGTTTGAAGCGGGTTCCGACGACGTTCTTGCAGCCGGCCTCGAGCACGCCGGAGCCGACGCACAGGCCGCGGGCGCGGAACGCCGGGTAGCGCATGCGGTGCCGGTTGCGGCGGATGTAGTCGACGCAGCGTCGCGCCTCGTCCCGGCTCTCGTGGCGGCGCAGCGCGCGCAGCAGCGCGCCGAGACGGCCGTCGTCGAGCTCGTCGCGGCGCCGCTTCGCCCAGCGTTCCGCCATGTCGGTGCCGGGGCCGTAGATGGCCTTGGCGACATCCCACAGGTGCTGCTTGGCGTGGAACAGGTCGACGATCTGGACGGCGCCGGGGAACAGTTCGTCGGCGATGTTCCAGATCCACGGCGCGCCGTCGCCGAGCACCACCCGGCGGGGGGCGCGGTCGAAGCCGCGCCGCCGCGCCTCGCGATCGGCGCGTTGGGCGAACGGCGAGGGTTCCGGTTCGGTGTCTTGGGCGGCGGCGCTCTCGACGGCCGCGGAGTAGGTCACGGAGCCGGCTTCCCGCTCGGGCAGCTCGCGGCCGTGTTCGTCCGTTGCGGCGGCCCAGACCGCGACCACCTTCACCTCGCGGGTCTTCGCCGAGCCGTCGGCCTGCTTGCCCGCGCGGCCGGCGAGCTCCGCGCGGCGCACCGGCACGCCGGTGCCGTCCATGCCCAGGTACATGGTCGGCGCCCGGCCCGGCTCGGGTGCCGTGACCGACCGCTCGTCGGCCGCGATCTCGCGGCCGAGCGCCTCCGCGGTGCGCTCCGCCTGCTTGGCGTCGACGTTCACGCCGGCCAGGTCGTGGAGCAGCGCGCCGGTCTCCGCGAAGCTCGCCCGCGCCGCCGCCAGGCCGGTCATCCGGACCACGCCCGGCGACAGCGACGCGCCCTCGATGCCGAGGGTGCGGTCGCGCGGGTGGAAGCCCGTTCCGCAGCGCGCGCAGCGGTAGTAGGCGCGCTCCAGGCGCAGATCGCCGAGCACCGTGGTCACCGTCTTCGCGCGCCGCCCGGCGTACGACGCCCGGGCCCCGCAGGCGCACGGCAGCGTCGCGCCCGCGCGGTCGCTCCGGTCCGCGTTCAGGCGCCGCTCCACCAGCCGCGCCGCCAGTCCCAGCGCTTGCCGGCGAACCGCCGTCTCCAGCCGCTCGAAGTCGGTGCCGTCCCCGGCCCCGGCCCCGCCAGCGCGTCGATCTCGGCCGCGATGTCGGCCGCGAACGCGGCCGTCAGCGAACTGCGGAGCCCCCTTTTTGGGCGCCCCGCCCCGCGTCCCGGCCAGCCTTCAGCCGCGCCCGGCACAGTTCCTCGCTCGCCTCCACCAATCGCCGCGACAGCTCCTTGAACCGCGCGTGCTCCTCGATCTGCGCCCGCGTCTCGGCCAGCGCGCCGCGCGGCACGCCCCGGCTCACGAGCCGGTCGCCCCGCCGGCGCACCAGCGCCCAGCCGGAATGGCCCGGGTCCCCCGGCCGGGCGCAGTGGCACGTCGGCTTGCCGCACTTGCGCCGTGTCGCCACCAGGCGGCCCGGGCGGAAGTCGTCGATCGCCGCCAGCTCGCCGAGCAGGTCGCGGCGGCGGCGTTCGAGTTCGTCGATATCCTGGGCATCGGGCATGGCGTGGACCTCCTGTCATGCCTGTACATACACAAGTATAGTACAGACAAGTGGCCGATGCCCTTATGGTCCCACAACTCCAACAAATCTGACGTGCACCCACCTCCCGATGCGTCCTCCAGAATACAGGCCCCGTGTGCAATAATTTGGGGTTTTCCGCTTGGGGACATGCCGTGGATCGATCCGAAGTCATCGCGAACAAGGCAGCGAACGGTATGGAAACAGCTTCGTCTGCCTACGTGCCCGCGTTCCAACTCACGCAAGGACAGCCACCCCCCTTCGCGATGAACGGAGGCCTTTCCTACATGTCGTTCGATCGGGATGGGGATGCGGGAACCGCCGTAGCGACGGAGGACGCGCTGGCCCAGGTCGCCGAGGGCGACACTCGCGCGGTCATCGACATGATCGAGAATGCGCCCCCCGGCCCCATCGAGACCAAATGGGGCGTCGGATTCCGCACTTACGAGGAATGCCTGGAGCACATTCGCGCGAACAACATCGAAGCCCCGGAAGGCGGCCTGGCGCTTCCGCTGCACTACACCGTCCACGAACAGCCGTCCTACACGATCGTCCCGTCCAACGCACTCTGGCACGACCCCGCGCGCGCGGACGAGGCAAGAGCGTTCCGCAGGTACGAGCGGGACCTCGGGCGGCCATGCCTCTATTTTCCGCAGGTGATGCGCGACGCGCGACGAATGCAGGAATACTACCCGGGGCTCTCGCCCACGAGCGCGGAGTGCATGGACAAGCTTGGCGTCGCGCTGGCGCATTGCGAGTCGAAGTGCGAGAACTTCTACGACGCGGCCGAGGTCGAGCGCGTGTTCTACCCGGAGATTGAGAAGCTTCTCCTGGAGTTCTTCCCGGGCGCGACGGATGCGCTCGTTTACAACCACGACGTGTTCAACAAGGACTACCAGGGCGACCGCACGGAAGACCAGGACAACAAGAACCCGGGAGTGAACCGGGGCTACGCCAACCTCGTGCACAACGATCTGAACGATAACAGCGGCCGCGTACGCTGCCGCGAGCTGCTGACGAAGAACCTGCGCAACTTCGGGCGCGAGCAGCACCACACCCAGGAGGAAGCCGACGCGAAGATGTCGCGGCGGTTCATGTCCATCAACCTCGCCAAGCCGATGGAGACCGTGGGCCAGCACCCCTTCGTGCTCTGCGCCTGGCCGTCCTTCGCCGACCAGCCCTACATCACGAACTACCGCATCTACGACGACCGCGTCGGCGAGACCACCCGCTTCACCTACCGGCCCGGCCACGAGTGGTACTGGTTGCCCCAGCAGAAGTCCACCGAGGTCTCGATGCTCAAGTGCTACGACTCTGTGACGGACGGTTCCGTCTCGCGCTGGTCCTTCCACACCGCGTGCGTCGATCCAACCGCGCCCGACGACGCCCCGTCCCGCAAGAACGTCGTGGTCAGGTCCTTCGTCTTCTTCTAGGAAGTCAGTTCCCGGGGCCTGACCCCCGTTTAAGGGCAGGTGGGGCGATATCGTCCTGGCGCGGTTCCAACAACCGCGCCGATGGCCCTCGCCTGCGTCGGCAGCCCTCCCTGATTGCGCCCGTCATGCGCCGGCGAGATATCGGAAACCGGCTCGAGTTCGGCATTCACGGGGAGTATTCCTACGATACGAATTGGCGCCACACCGAAAGCACCAGCTACAACTTCCAGGCCCCCGAAGAACGCACCGACACGAAACGTGAATCGACCCGCTCCGTGGACGTCACCGCCATCATGAATGCCGGGTTGCGCTTCACCGACGACCATGAGGTCGCGGGCATGGCGCTGATGTTGCGCAACACGGACGACAAGACCGCGATCCGGGATTTCTTCGACGGAAACCGCGAAAGGTCGGACGGGCTCGGCAACCGGGAATACGGATTGAAGTTCGAACAGCGCGAACTGATGGTCAATCAGTTGCACGGCACGCATCGCATCGGCGGCGAGACCAAGGAATTGATCCCCGGCGGGTTGCTGAACTGGATGCCGGAACTGGCCGAATTGACCTGATTGTACTCCGCCTCCACCGCCACGACCGATATCCCGAACCAGGTGTCCGTCGACGCCCAGACACAAACCCATCCGGAAACCGGCGACGTGCTGCAATCCAGGGTCAAGACCAGTTCCTCGGCGGCGAGGTTGCGTTTCACCGATCTCGACGACGAGATCGTCAACTATGGCTGGAAGGCGATGCTCCCGATCGAGACCCACTGGTCGCTCATCGAGATCAGCGGCGGCTACCAGCACGAGCACAAGGCGCGGACCTACGCCCAGTCGCAATTCGGCATCGGTCCGCTATCCGTCAGCGATCCCGCCACGTTGCACGGAGACCTGGACGATGTGTTTTCCGACCGCAACATCACGGACGCGAGCAATGACTTCGTGTTCTCGCTGCTCGGCTCCGGCACTCGCAGCTATATCGCGGCCACGATGACCCAAGCCGTGTTCGGGAAGCTCGACTGGACCTGGAACGACATGATCCGTTTAGCCGGCGGCGTGCGCTGGGAGGACTACAAACAGGTGGCCCCGCCGTGGAACCGCTATGGCTATACCGTCGATAACCCGCAGATATCCACGGACCGGACGTGCTCCGGGAGGGTACTTTCCACGACGACCGCTTCTACCCGGCGGCATCCATCATGTACATCGGCAGTTGGCTGGCCGAGGTCTTTCAGGTCCGCCTGGGCTACGGCAAGACCACGATATTGCCCGATCTGCGCGAGATCACCGACGCGAGCTATATCGATCCCATCACCGACGAAATCGTGAACGGAAACCCGGGCGTCATACCCTCGCTGATCGACAACTACGCCCTGCGCGCGGAATGGTTCCCGGCAAACGGCGACAACTACACGATCTCGCTGTTCCTGAAGCGCATCGCCGACCCGATCGAGTACTTCGAGTCGCCGGCGAGCGATACGAATGTCGCGCGCGAGATCCTGAACGCCGACTCTGCGGAAGTGAAAGGCATCGAATTCGAAGTCGTCAAGCAGCTCGGCTTTCTCGGCGCATGGGGAGACGCGTTCTTCGTCCAGAGCAATGTCACGATTCAGGATTCCGAAATCGAGGTCGGCCCGCAAGCGAACGCGCCGACGAATCCCAATCGGCCGCTGACCGGCGCGTCCAACTACGTCTTCAACATGATGCTCGGATACGATTCCTACAACGGCAAGCACTCCGCCTCGCTGATATACAACGTGTTCGGCGAACGGCTGTACGTCGCGGGACGTCTCGGCGCGCCCGATGGCTACGAACAACCGTTCCACAGCCTGGACCTGACCTACTCCTGGTTCCCGACGGAAACCATTACCGTCAAGGCAAAGCTGAAGAACATCCTGGATCAGACCGTCGAGATTCAGCGCGAGTCGATCGTCACATTCGAGGAAAACCCCGGACCCGCATTCGCTCTCAGCCTGAAGTGGGAGTATTGATCCAGTGCTCCGTCAAGCGAAAATCTACGGGTATCCGCGGGTCTTTTTGGCCCCTGATAGTTTTCTTGCGAGGGGTATCCCCTCGCGCTCCCCGGCTGAAGGCTGTTCTCTTGCGAGGGGCATCCCCTCGCGCTCCCCGGCTGAAGGCTGTTCTCTTGCGAGGGGCATCCCCTCGCGCTCCCCGGCTGAAGGCTCCGTTGCTCCTCCTTGCATGGGGCCTGCCACACCGCGTCGTCGCGCCTCGCCAGGAACCAAAAATTCCTTGCAGCTACACTCGCATTTTTGGACTTGACGGAACACTAGCCCACGAAAACCGGCGCCCTGCCAGCGCCGAGATAGTCGCGGCCGCACGCCGATGCGGGCGCACTATCCGCGCACAATCCGTTCCATGCACGCTATCGATCCGCGTGCTTTGATAAGCTGTTGAATACACGGTAATCCCGGCGGGGTACATCAGAGGCGTATGGGCGACGAAATCGCACGGCGACACTTCAACGCAGAGGACTTTACCCGGTTCCGGCGACATCTCGATCAAGAGACCGCATTGGTCGGCAGCCTGTTCGAGGAGGACGGCTTCAGCCACCGCGGCGACATCACCGGCTTCGAACTCGAAGCATGGCTGGTGGACAAGACGGGAGAGCCAGCCGGCGAAAACGCGGCTTTTCTGAGCGAACTCGACAATCCCCTGGTGGTGCCGGAACTCGCCGCGTTCAACATCGAACTGAACGGCAGTCCCTGCGCCATGACGGGACGGGTCTTCGGGCGCCTGCACGACGAACTCGCCGCCACCTGGGAAGCGTGCCAGCAAAGCGCGCGGTCCCAGGGCCTGCAACTCGCGATCATCGGCATCCTGCCGACGATCAGCCCCGAGTTGCTGAATTCCAACTCCATGTCGAACATGGTGCGTTACCAGGCGCTGAATGATCGCGTGCTGGCGCTGCGCAACGGCGCGCCGGTCGAGGTGAATATCGAAGGCGCCCACACATTGCGGCTGTCGCACGACGACGTGATGCTGGAGGCGGCCACCACATCGTTTCAGATCCATCTGCAATGCAAACCGGACCTCGCCGCGCGCACCTATAACGCCGCATTGGTCGCGTCGGCGCCGATGGTGGCCCTGGCGGCCAATTCTCCGTTCCTGTTCGGCAAGTCCCTGTGGGCTGAGACCCGCATCCCTCTGTTCGAACAGGCGGTTTCGGTGGGACCGCGAACCCCGGCGCGCGTCAGCTTCGGCAGCGGGTATGCCGACGCGTCGCTATTCGAGGTATTCAGCGAAAACCTGGTCGAACATCCGATCCTGCTGCCCTCCCCCAGCACCGAACCGCCGCACAAGTTCAGCCACATTCGACTGCACAACGGCACGATCTGGCGCTGGAACCGACCGCTCCTCGGTTTCGACTTCGACGGCCAGCCCCACGTGCGCATCGAGCATCGCGTCGTGCCCGCGGGGCCCACCATCGCGGACTGCATCGGCAACGCGGCGGCGTTTCTGGGCCTGGTGCGGGCGCTGGTGGACGCCGAAACACCGATAGAGTCGGAACTCGACTTCGACGCGGCGCGCGACAACTTCTACGCCGCCGCGCGGCTCGGTCTCGACGCCCCGCTGCGCTGGCGCAACGGCGTCTGCAGCGCGCGGGAACTGCTGCTCGAAGAACTGTTGCCGGCGGCGTCCGACGCGTTGGCCAAGTCCGATATTCCGGCCGATGACATCGACCGCTTTCTCGGCATCGTCACGCGGCGGGTCGAGTCGAACACGAATGGCGCCGCATGGCAGCGCCGCTGGGTGGAGCAATACGGCGCGGATTTCAACGCGTTGACAAACGCCTACATTCAGGCACAGGAGTCGGACGAGCCGGTGCACGAGTGGAGCCTATGAGCTCCGGGCATCTGTCCGCCTGCCTTTCCACCTACAAGGCGTTGCCCGACGGTCTTCTCGAATGCTCCGCCGCGCAACTGCGAGATGTGCTTTCGGGGCCCACCCTGTTCGATTTGAGCGGCGGGCGAAAGGGAACCCTGTTCGTCACCGTTCTGCAGCACGGCGATGAAACCTCGGGATGGGACGCCGCGCGCGCGCTTCTGAGCGCAAAACGCGCGCCTCCCCTGATGCTGTTCGTCGCCAACATCGACGCGGCGCGGCAGAACGTCCGCAAACTGCCGCATCAGGTGGATTTCAATCGCGCCTGGGAAGGCGGCGACTCGCGGGAAGCCGCGATCGCGCGAGAGGTCACGGAGCGCGCCATCGCCGCCGAGCCGCTGGCGGCCATCGACATCCACAACAACACCGGCCGCAATCCGGCCTACAGCGTCGTCACCCGTACTGACGAGCGTTCTCTGGGCACGGCCGCCGCCTTCGCGCGGCGCGTGATTGTCATCGATCATCCGGGGGTGCAGACCCGACGCTTTTCCGAGTTCTGCACCGCGGTGGCCGTCGAGGTCGGCAGGTCGCGCGATCCGGCAAGCATCGAACGCGCCAGCGCCTACCTCAAACAGGCCTTCCGTTGGCGTGAACCACCGCGGGCATCTTCGCAAGAGCTCTACCTGTACCGAAACCTGGCCCGCGTCCTGATCGACGGAGAGGATGGCGGCGTGACACTCCGGCCAGATTTCGAAGAGTTCAACTTCGAACGCGCCGAGGGCGGCACGGTCATCGCGAGCGTCCGTCGCGGCCCGGGATTGAAGGCGGTGGATGAATCCGGCGCCGACGTGACCGCCCGCTATCTGGAGACGACCCACGGGAAGATCCGGCTGCGGCGCTCCGTCATACCATCGATGTACACACCCGATCTCCGCGCGGCCCGCGCGGACTGCCTCTGCTACCTGCTCGAACCGCTGCCGAGCTCGTGAGCGACGCCTGGTTCGTGAGCGACGCGCGCAAATACCTCAAGATCAAGCGGCTCTTCAGGATGATGCGGGGCGTCCTGTCGCAGGCCGAGATCGCCTACGAGACCTGGGGCGAACTCTCGGTGGCCAAGGACAATGCGGTGCTCCTCTTCACGGGCCTGTCGCCTTCCGCGCACGCGGCCTCTTCGCCCCTCGATCCCACCACCGGATGGTGGGAGGACATGCTGGGCCCGGACAAGCCCATCGATACGAATCGCCACTTCGTGGTCTGCGTCAACTCGCTCGGAAGCTGTTTCGGCTCGACGGGTCCCGCTTCGATCGATCCCGCGGCGGGACAGCCATATCGGCTCAGCTTCCCCATGCTATGTCTCGAAGACATCGCGAACGCCGGCCATGCCGTCATCGAGTCCTTGGGCGTCTCGCGACTGCATGCCGTTGTCGGCGCCTCCATGGGCGGCATGACCGCCCTGGCGTTCGCCATGCTGCATCCGGACGCCGCCACGGGAGTCGTCCTCATCTCCTCCGCCGCCCGGAGTCTGCCCTTCTCCATCGCCATGCGCTCGCTGCAGCGGGAGATGGTGCGTTCCGATCCCGCGTGGCGCGGCGGCCAATACGCTCCCGACGCGCCACCCGCGGTGGGCATGCGCCTGGCGCGGAAACTCGGCATGATCTCCTACCGGTCATCCGCCGAATGGACCGTGCGCTTCGGGCGCGAGCGGGCCACGGACGAGCCCGTGCGGGAAGCCTTCGGCATCGACTTCGAGGTCGAGTCCTACCTCGAGGCCCACGCGGTGAGGTTCATCGGCACCTTCGACGCCAACTGCTACCTGTACTTATCAAGGGCGATGGACCTGTTCGATGTCTGCGACCACGGCGGCAGCCTGGCGGCCGGCCTCGCGCGGGTGCGGGCCGAACGCGCGCTGGTCATCGGCGTGGAGACGGACTTCCTGTTCCCGCTGGCTCAACAGCGCGAATTGGCCGAAGGGCTGAAGGCGACGGTGCCCGATGTGGACTTCCGCGTGCTGTCTTCGATCCAGGGGCACGACTCGTTCCTTGTGGACATGGACCGGTTCAGACCGGCGGTGGCGAGTTTTTTCTAGCCGGCGGCGAGGCACGAGCGCCGAGAGTTCCGATGGAGTCAGCCTGCCTCTGGAGGGATGGCGTTTTTGGTGAATTTCAATTGGAACCCCAGCAAGGCAAATCAAAATTTGCGAAACCACCATGTCTCATTTCAAGAAGCGGCCACGGTGTTCGGCGATTCGCTAAGCAAAACCGCCCCGGACCCCGACCATTCTTTGACAGAGAGTCGTTATATTATTGTTGGCCGCTCCGAAGAGGGCCGACTGCTAATGGTGGCACATACGGACCGCATCAACGATATCCGCATCATCAGCCCACGCGAATTAACGCGAAGGGAACGAAGGCAGTATGAAGAAGGGTCCTCATGACGAAATGAACGACGATCTCCGTCCAGAGTACAACCTGTCCCAGCTTCTATCGCATAGCGTTCAAGGCAAGTACGCCGAGCGTCTTCGCGCTGAGCGCATCGTCATGCCAACTGCGGACCAAAACCATGGCAAGTTGTCTGATAAGCCAGCGGCTGGACTGGATCGAGACGAGTGGCAGAGGCGCCTTGTCAAGTTGGAGTCGAGGTGGAGCTGACCCGCTTCGGTGGACAGTTTAACACTTGAACAAATGGGCCTTGCGGCCCCCTCGCCCTTGATCGGGGCGGTTCCCCGATACGGAGCGACGCCATTGATGCGCGCCGCCCGTATTCAAACGGGCGGGCGGCGCGCTTAGGCGACCCGGCCGGGCCGCGCCCCAAAGCTCCCGCGGGGCCGCGAGCGGCGACGTTCACGCCGCCTCCCGCATGTGGTCCCAACCGCCCCGGCGCTCGAACTCCGCCGGGCTCAGGTAGCCGATGGACGAGTGGCGGCGCTTGCTGTTGTAGAACCCCTCGATGAAGTCGAAGATCGCCAACTCGGCCTCGCGCCGCGTGCGGAACGTCGCGCGATCAATCAATTCGCACTCCAGCGTGGCGAAAAAACTCTCGCACAGCGCGTTGTCGTAGCAGTCGCCGGTCGAGCCCATCGACAGCCGCACGCCGGCGTCGCGGCAGCGGTTGCCGAACGCGATCGAGGTGTATTGCGAGCCCCGGTCGGAGTGGTGGATCACGCCGCGCGCGCCGCGCTGCTCCAGCGCCATGTTCAACGCGTCGAGCATCAGCCGCGTCACCAGTTCGGCGCCCATGCACCAGCCCACGACGCGCCTGGAATACACATCCACGACCACCGCCAGGAACAGAAACCCCGCCAGCGTCGGAACGTAGGTCGCGTCCGCCACCCACAGCTCGTTCGCCACCGAAGCCGAAAATTCGCGCCGCACCAAGTCCGGCGCCGGCTCCGCCGCCGCGTCCGCCGCCGTCGTCTTCACCCACTTGCGGCGATCAACGCCGCGCAGACCGCTCTCCCGCATCAGCCGCGCCACCCGCTTGCGCCCAGCCGCTCGCCTTCCTCCCGCAGTTCGGCGTGAATCCGCGGCGCGCCGCGCGTGCCCCGCGAATCGCGGTGAATCGCCTCGATCCGCGCCGCCAACTCCGCGTCCCGCCGCGCGCGCGGCGACGGACCCCGCCGCAGCCACGCGTAGTACCCGCTGGCGGAGACCCCCAGCACCCGGCACATCGTCGCCACCCTGTGATCGGCCCGATTCGCACTCACGAACTCGAACACCTTTCCGCTATCGAGTCGGTCTCCCGCGCGAACCAGGCCGCGGCCTTTGCCAATATGTCGCGCTCTTCGCGCAGCCGCCGATTCTCACGCTTGATCCGACGCAGCTCCGACCGCTCCTCGCTCGTCAGACCGTCGCCGCCACGACCCGCGGCGCGATCCGCCTGCCGCGCCCAGTTGATGATCGTCTGCGCCGTCGGTTCGAACTCCTTCGACAACTCCGTCGGACTACGACCGGACCGAACCAGCGCCACCATCTTCTCTCGAAAATTCCGCGCATACGGGCGTCGTGTCTTCGCCATAGGAACACCTCCTCCTCAAAGGATCCATGTGTCCACTAAAGCGGGTCAACTCCAAGGTATGGCTACGCCGACGGTTTCAAGTTGCTCTACTGCCCGTGGTCGACCCTATTCGAGGGTTGCGAAGTCGCGTTCTTGTCGATGAATCCCGGCGGCAGAACGCCTGATAGCGCAGATCTACGAACTGTCAGCGATGAGCGCGGCAACTCCTACCGCATCGAGCGGTACACCACAAAATCACCGATCACGGAACAATATCTCCAACTCTGCGAGCTGATGCGTGTATCTCCGGATCGCGTGCTGTGCGGCGTACTCGCACCTTTCCGCACGAAGGAGTGGAAGGCGTCGAGGGATGGCCAGAATTTGGCTATAGGTCGGGCGTTCTGGGAGACGGCACTTCGTGTGCAGAGTAGCCTCAAGGTATTGGTCTGTTCCGGCAAACCGGTGAAGGATGCCCTGATCGACATGCTCGGCGGAGAACTCGACAGGTCTGTGCCGACGGAGTGGGGAAACATTCGGATACGGCAGTACCATATCGCTGATCCACCGTGTTCACTCATCGCGCTACCACAGTTGTCGCGATTCAGACTTCTAAGTCGACCAGCGAGCCGCAGACAGGTCGCGAGTGTGCTTGAGGAGTGGGACCTCGCCGAGGAGGGGCATCCTTGGCCCGATCTACCCAAGACCAGCACCAAGACCGACTCTCGGCGAATGTGCTTTGAGCAAGGAAAAACTTTCGTCTACATGCCCCCCGACGACGACTCGCGCGTGATCACCGAGTGGCCCAACGGGGTCATCGAAGATCATCTGCTGGCCGACGACACGATCACGCGCACGTGGCCCGACCGTCGAGTCGAGCGCTTTCACGCCGACGACCCCGCCGCCAAGGAGTGTCCGTACATCGCTCCCCCGGGCACTTGAGTGTCGGCGCGCCGCTTCGTCGTCGTGACCGGGGCGAACGGGGCCGGAAAGAGCACTTGGTGCCGCAGCCGAACTTCTACGATGCTGATTCCATCGCGCAAGGTCTCGGCAGCTACGACGATCCCACCCTCCAGTTCGAAGCCCGGACCCGGGTTGACGCGGCCATCGGCCGGCATCTTGAGCAGAATGAGTCGTTCGGCTTCGAAAGCACATATTCCGGCGCGTCCAGGCCACGCATCGCCCGGCGGGCGCACGAACTCGGCGACGCGACCTAGCCCGCATATCTCACCAAGCCGCTTGTTGAGTCACTGAATGTCATTGCGTTTCAATCAGGTATGTACATTTTTTTGGATGCCTGCCGGATTCAGATTGCGCTGGCCGCGCCCTCGCACGGTGGGGTCGGGCCACGGGCGGGGCCGAAGGCACCGCCCGTGGGGCACTTTTGCCCGCGTGCGCGCACATGGTCGCTACACCATAAGGCATGGGCTATGCTTCCGTCTCTTTTCTTGCGAGGGGTGCCCCCTCGCGCTGCTGTCTTCTTGCGAGGGGTGCCCCCTCGCGCTCCCCGGCTGAAGGCTCCCGAGTACGCGCACGCGGGCAAAATCCTGCGCGATCATCGCGGCCCTTGGTGAGATATGCGGGCTAGAGCTCTATGCGACTACTCCGCCAGCTATCTTTCGATATCCGCTTCGAGTTGGACGGCATCCATGAAGCCGCCAGCGAACAGCCGAAACTCTGCTCCGCCGGCGCTCACCAGCACGCTCGGCAGGGCGCTCGTGCCGTAGCTCCGGGCAGTATGGATTTGACGACGCGTCCGCTCCTTGACCGGTTCCCGATCCATCAACGCCACCAATCGGTCAGGATCCGCGCCGAGTTCGTCGCACGCTTCAAGCACCACATCCAGGTTGTTGATGTTGACCCCATCGACGAAGAGAAGCCGCTGCAGGTAGTGCAGGTACGCAAACGGCGGGGCGCGCATCAGGGTGCGCATCGCTTCGACGGCAAGGCAACTGGCTGTTGTAGACCATTCCCTCCGGCAGGCGGTGCGAATAGTACTGACCAGTGACAGCGGTCGCGCGGTGCCACAGCGCCTGCAACCGTTCCAGGCCCTATCTCCCCAGCGGCCTTTTGGTATGAATATTGATACCGCCGACGGCGAGATCGAAAGCCACGCGGCCATCGAAACTCCGCAGCGTCGATTCGATGTGCGGCGTCATGGCCCAGCACCACGAGCACATCGGGTCGGTCACAAACTTGAGCGTCGGCGTCATGCGGCGTCGTCTCCTCCCGCTCGCACGGTCAACGGACCATCCTCGACGGTGCCAATCACGGCCGCCTGGGCGTAGCCGCTACTACGCAGAGCGCGCACGCAGGCGTCCGCTTCCGTCGCCGGCACGCCGGCAAGCAGTCCGCCCGCCGTCTGCGGGTCCGCAAGCAGGCGGAAGTCGGCGCGACCCCGGCCGCATCCCTCGGTGACGAAATCGTCCAGCGCCCGCTCGTTATTCGGCTGCAGGGAACTCTCGACCCCGGCCCGCATCAGGTACACGGCCGCTGGAAGGAACGGAATCGACTCCAGCCAAAGCACCGCGCCGACCCCGGAAGCCCGCGTCATTTCGCTCAAATGTCCCGCCAGGCCAAAACCCGTCACATCGGTGCACGCGGTCGCGCCATGTTCGGCGACAGTCCGCGCGGCGGCGGCGCTCGACACATCCATCGCATCCATGACCGCGATCAGGTCCCGGCCCGCTGTCCTGCCCCGCATCGCGCCCGCCAGGACCACCCCCGTGCCGATGGGCTTGGTCAGGATCAGACGCTCGCCAGCAAGCAAGCCGCCTTTCGCCAGCAACCGCTCGGCGGCGCCGGCGAAGGCCGCGAAACCCACCGAGAGTTCGGCGCCTTCGGCGGAGTGTCCGCCCGCCAGGCTGACGCCGTGCTCGCCGAAAACCGCGACGGCCCCCGACATGACCTGAAACAGCTCCTCCTCCATCAACGCGTCCGCCATTGACGGAACAGTAACGAGGGCCAGCGCATAGCGCGGCACCGCATTCATCGCGTAGAGGTCGTTCAGCGCGTGGTGCGCGGCGATGCGGCCAAACCGGTAGGGATCATCGATCATGGCGCGGAAAGCATCGCAGGTCGCGACCAGCGTCGGGTGTCCGAACTGGATAACCGCGGCGTCGTCGCCGATGCCCTGCAGCAGCGTGGAGTCGCCGCTCTCCGGCAAACGCCGCAGCACGCGCGCGAGCAGATCGGCGCCCAGTTTCGCGCCGCAGCCTCCGCAGCGCATGGTCTCCGGCGCATCCGCCCGCAACGCCGGCGCCAGCGATGGTTCGGGCTCCGCCATCTCCGGCAGAAGCTGAAAACGTCGCATGAAGCGGCGATCAACCCACTCCTTCCAGCGCCAGACCCACTGTCCCGAAGCAAAAAATACGCCCCGCGACGCCACCGCGTGGCCCTGCGCCGTGCCGATCAGCGCGAGCGCGGCGGACTGCGCCCGGTAGCGCCGCAACGGCCGCTCCAGCGCGTAGCGTCTCAGGTTATCCGCCAGCGCGGGACCCTGGCGCACCGCGAATACGCCGGACTTGGGCCGCGGTTGGCCCCGCATGGCGGCGGCATCGCCGCTCGCGAAGACATTTTCGTGAGAGATGGACTGGAGGTGGCCGTTGACCGCGATGAAACCGCGTTCGTCCGTCGCCAATCCGCTATTGGAAAAAGCGTCGGATGCGTCCACGCCCGTCACCCAGAAGACATGGTCGTGTTCGATCGCGCGGCCATCGCGGGCGCGAATCGCGTCTGCGTTAGCGCCCTCGGCAAAGAACTCGGTGACGACTTCGACATCCCGCTGACGGAGCAAGGCGCGCAGTTTGCGCCGAACGGTGAACGCATGGCCCGGCAGGATGTCCCGGTCGGCAGTGACGAGGATGCAACTCGCGGTATCCGGAAAGCGGGCGCGCACGGCGAGCGCAAGCTCCACGCCGCCGGGCCCGCCGCCGACGATGACCAGGCGCATGGTTTCGCGCGCAAGGCGCTCCGCCACGGCCTCCCAGCGCGGCAGGAAGCGACCGATCGGCTTGACAGGCGTGATCCAGTCGGCAGGTTCGAGGCCACCGCCGGGAACGCCGCCGGTGTTGATCGACAGGATGTCGTAGCGCATCGGCGGTCTTCCGCGCAGCCGCACGCGGTTCGCATCGGGGTCCACGCCGACCACCTCCCCCGCGATGAAGTTGGCGCCGGCGAAGCGCGCCAGGCGCGCGACATCGATGTGCATCTCGCTGCGCTCGTAGACGCCGGCGACATGCCCGGGCAGCATGCCCGAATAGGGGGTTTCGACTTCGCGCGCGATGATGGTGAGGCGCAGGCCCGGCTCGGGCCGCATGCCGAACCGGCGCAGGACCTGTACATGGCTGTGTCCGGCACCGGCGAGCAGGATGTCCTTGACGGCGGGCGCGCTGCGCATGGACGAAAGGTCCGTCAACGTCCGGCTAGAAGACCTGGAGGAAACGCCTTCGGCAACTCGGCCATCTATCGCTCACTCCTGAGATCTTCCCGGTGGTTTCCAGGTCGAACCTCCCGGGGCCCGCGCAACACCGACCACATCATACTTCAGCCGTCGAATAACCATTCCCGATTTGGCGCGTGCCACGGGCAGTCGATCTTGACAGGCCAATACCCCCTCAAAGACACTGAGATTCGGGCCATACCCAGTAGCCCCCAAGCGCAACCCAGCGAAGTCAAAGCCATGCTACAGCGAATCTACGCGGACAATTTCCGATGTCTGTCGAACTTCGAACTCGATCTTGACGAGGCTAATGTTTTCCTGGGCGCCAACGGCACCGGCAAGACCTCGGTCCTGCACGTCCTGAGAAGCATTCAGAACCTGATCGCACGGGGATCGAGAGTGGATGAGGTGTTCCCCGCGCGCGATCTATCGCCAACCCATGATCGCCAAGAGCAACGATTCGAAATCGAAACCCGCGCAGATGACGGTACCTACCGGTATTCACTCGTGGTGGAGCACGATGTCAGTCACCGAAAAATTCGAATCATCCACGAAACACTTGAACATGACGGCAACCCGATCTTCGAGTTCAACATGGGCGAAGCGCAGCTATACCACGATGACTACAGGAAGGGTCCCGCATATCCCTTCGATTGGGCCCAGTCCGGAATCGGCTTTCTGAACGCAAGGCCGGACAATCAGAAGCTCACCCGATTCAAGCAAGACGTCGCCAACTACATCATCGTTGGTCCGTGCCCTCCGCTGATGGAGCCGGAAACGAGGACGGAGGACGAGTTCCTCGATCCCTGGATGCGGAATTTCGCCGGTTGGTACCGCCGCTCCGTGCAAGAAAACATGGGTTCGGTCGCTGCGCTATTCGACGCGCTTCGGGCCGCCCTTCCGGATTTCGACTCAATGAATCTGACGGAGTCAGGCGAGAACTCCCGCGCCCTCAAGGCCGTCTTCCGAAGCCCCTCGAACAAGGCGGTCCGGTACGGCTTCGATCAGCTCTCCGACGGTCAACGCGCGCTGATCGCGTTGTACAGCCTGATCCATCTATCAGCCGACAGGCGAGTGTCGTTGTTTATAGACGAGCCGGACAACTATCTTGCCCTCGGGGAAGTGCAACCTTGGCTTGCCGAGGCTGTGCAGCGCTGCGGAGAGTCCTTGGAGCAGGTCGTCGTGGTCTCCCATCACCCGGTGACGATCGACTACATGGCGGGGGCCAGTGGAAGATGGTTTTCCCGGGACGGAGATGGCCCGGTGCGCGTGAGCAAGGAACCGACAATAGACGTTGTTGACGGTCATTCATTCTCGGATGTCATCGCCAGACGCTGGGAATGAGTGCCAGAATCGTCCTGCTCTGCGAAGACGCAGATACGAACCGTTTCGTGCGTCGATTCCTATCACACCGAAATTTCAACTCCCGCGACATTCATACCGTAGCACTACCAGACGGAAGGCAATCCGGCGAACAATGGGTACGCACGAGGTATCCCACTGAACTGAAGGCCATTCGTCGTCGCCAGAAGGCGTTTCTTCTCGCCGTCATCGATGCTGACAACCGGACGACTGAAGCTCGGCGATCCCAATTGGATCAAGAGTGCGACGAGCAAGGAGTACCGAGAAGAACGTCGGAAGAACCGGTGATCGTTATGGTTCCGAGGAGGAACATCGAAACGTGGTTCGCCTATCTGGACGGACAATCGGTCGATGAGACGACAACATATCCGCGGCGGACCCCGAGAGATCAAAAGCCCTTCGCTGACGAGTTGTATCGAATGTGCCATGAAACGCAACGTCTCGTGGAACCAGTGCCGTCGTCGCTGACCGAAGCCTGCCTGGAATACCGCAAGCTCTGACATTGGCGAAGCCGGATGCCACTTACTCGTCGAGCCTCGAAAGCACCTCCTTGACCCGTTCGAAACCAATCCTTTCCTGTTCCAGGCGCACCCGGTCGCCGATGCGGTTCCCGCGCAGATCGTCGTAAAGCGCTCGTTCCGCTGCGTTCAGGCGCGGCAGTGCGCGCTCCAACGGCTTGTCTTCTCGCCCCCAGAGGGTTCGGCTCGCCAATAAGGTCTCGCGGTCCATCAGTAGCGACTCGGCGTGCGAGAAGTGGGCGCGCAACTGGTCGAGGATGGCGAAGCCGTGGGTGTCGATGTCGCCCCAGTAGTAGAACTTGCAGCTATTGATCCATCGCGCTTTCGCCAAACTTTCGAAGCCATATCCAGCGCCGAAGATCGCCATGCCCCCGGGGACATCCGGAAAGGCCAGGAAGTTGATCTCGTTTTCCAACGCGAAGACCCTTGAGACTCCGGTCTCGAGCGCGGAAAAAGTGTCGGCGTCCAACTCGATGTCGGCCTCCGGGCGACCTCGAAACAGCGCCAGCGCGGGGTCCAGAACGCGAAAGCGGATGCGTTCGGGCTTCGTTCGAAAACCGTATCGGCGCTCGAACCGGCGCACTCCGGTTGCCTGGAAGTCGATGGCGCTTGCGGGCAGGAGGTAATCCAGCAATTCGATGAACACGGCCCGGTGTTTTTCGACGAACTTGCTGTGCACGCCCGGGATATCCATCTGGCGGATATAGATATCCGGTCGAGGATGCGCCAGCAGCCAATTCACCACATCGAGTAGCCCGTCCCAGTTTCCAGCCTTGCCGAGAGCGACAAGCGGCCGTCTGTAGAGCCAGACCAGGAGCTTCGGTTGCCGAAAGGACATCGCGTCATAGATCTCCAGAAACCGCGCGAAGTCGTCCGCCTTGCCGAGCAACGCGACCGCATCTTCGATGTCGTCCAGCCACGCCGCGCGGGGCAGCGAGTTGGCGCCGAACAACTGGTGTCTTACCTCGCGTTCTTCGATGCGGACCTTCGGCATGGCGCGCAGCGATGCGGCCCAGCGCCGGGCATCGTCGAAGCGCAGGCCAAGCTGCGCCGATGTTGGACCCCGGATGGGTAGCCGCAACGGAAACAGGGGGCCGCTGCCGGATTCGCCGGAGACCTCACGCTCAATTTCGGCGGTGACGAGGCTCTCCAGAATTTTGCCGTTGTCCCAGAACCGCTTGACCTGTTGCCGCAGTTGCGCCGGCGTCGTCCAGTTCGGCGGCTTACTCATGCCGCGCTGTCGCGCCCCGGGCGCGCGAGAGTGGAACCCCTCGCGAGACGGGAGAACTTCTCGCGTTCCTCGCGGTACTCCTCAATGCTCAGATTGCGCAGCTTCGAGGCGCGCCCATCCTCGTTGTGGACGAATCCAACGCCGGCCACGAACGGTTCGATGACGTGGATTTTCTGCAACGGCGTAACGATGAGCAGTTGTAGATGGAGTTCCTTGAACAGCCGCAGAGCGTACTGCGTGGATTCGTCGGACCCGCGCCCGAAGGCTTCGTCGATCGCCACGAACCGGAAGGACCGGGAACGCACGCGACCCCGCTCCAGCCCGAACCGATAAGCGAGGCTGGCCGCCAGCACCGTGTAGGCGAGCTTCTCTTTCTGGCCCCCGGACTTGCCGCCAGAATCCGAATAGTGCTCGAACTCCGTATTGTCTTCGCGCCAGCGTTCGCTGGCTGAAAAGGCGAACCAGTTGCGCACGTCGGTCACCTTGGCGGTCCAGCGCCGATCCTGTTCGGAAAGACCGTCGCGCCCGCGCAGCCGGTCGATAATGCGCTTGACTTCCGCGAACTTGGCCTCGGAATACTCGGCGTCGTCGGAGCCCGTCAAGGCGCCTTCAGTGCAGGCGCGCAGTTCGGACCGGAAATCGCGCACGTCGGCATCCGGGGCGGGCTGCGCTTCCAAGACGATGTAACGGCCCCTGTTGTAGTCGATCTCCGCCAGAGAATGGTTGATGCGCTCAATACGGTCGCGAATCTCTTCGCCTTGCCGGGCCAGTTGCGACTGGAAGTTGGCGACTTCCCGGATGGTGTTCTCGTTCAGAAGCTCCTTGAAACGCGCTTCGAAGCGCGGCAAATCGTCGGCCTTGAGCTTCTCCAGCATGGCGCGGTACTCGAACGCGGCGTCAATGCCGGCATCCATCTCGGCGGTAGCCAGCTTGAATTCCTCCTTGTAGGCGGACATGGCCCTGACGATCTTCTCGCCCAATCGGGTCAAGCGAATACCTTCCTGGTCGATGCGACCCTGCAGCCAGTGCCGGACATCCTGTTGACGGTTGTCGCAGGACTCCACGGTGAGGCGATGCTCGCCCAGCGCCTCGGCGCGCATGACATCGAGAGAATCGGAGATTTGCTCGAACGTCTCTGCCGTGTCCCGAATGAGGGTTTCGGTTTCCGTGCGCAATCTCTTCGCCTGATCCTGTTGCCCCTCGGTTTTTGAACGAGTGGACTTGGCGTTGTCGAGTTCCGTCTCCGTCGTTCCAAGCGCGTTACGGACCCGGTCGAGTTGTCCTTGTAGCTGTTTGAGAACGTCGGACGCCGCAACGAGCCGATCCCGCTCTTCGCGCAGTTGCTCGATCTTCGCAGCGCGCGACTTCCAGTCCTGTTCGTTGAAGTCCGCATACTCCGACGAGAGCGTCGCAAGATTGCGAATCTGCCGCTCGACAGCGGATTGCTCGCGGTTCGTTTGGTCGATGCGCTCCGCCAGCCCGTCCAAGCGCTTTCGGAAGCGTTGCGCGTCGGCCTGGAGCGCGGAAATCTTGGCTTCGTTGGTCCAGCCCAGCACATACCGGGAGCGATCATCGATGCGATGGCGATCGTCTTTTTCATGGCGCTCGCCAGACATCTTGATCTGGCCGGCCCGGGTGACGGCGTTGCGTTCGCGCCGGAACAGCTCCGTGGTGGCGCAACAGGCCAGGTCGAAGCGCCGGGCAAGCTCCCCTTCCAGCCACGCGTAAAACCCGGAATCCGGCTTCACCGAGAGTTTGCGGACCAAGGAATCGGGATGCAGGCTCGGATAGTCATCCGCTTCGCGGTGGCGCACCCGAAAGTAGACCAACCTGCCCTTGAGATGCGTCCTGTCGACGTAGGCCGCCACCGGAGCGTAGTGCCTGTCCGCGACCAGCAACGCCAGTCCGAAGTTGCGCAGTACCCGCTCGGCCGCGCCTTCCCAGTCCCGCTCATCATCCCGCACCTGCAACAACTCGCCAGCGAAAGGCAGTTCCGATTCGTCAATGGATAGCGCTTTGCACAGCAACTCGCGCAAAACGACCTGCTGCGCCGGGATATTGCTGCGCCGGGCCTTGAGACTCGCGATCTCTCGGTCCAGTTCCGCGAGTTCGTCCCTTCCCTGCCGCACCTCCACTGTATCTTCTACCAACTGGTCCCGTAGACGGTCGGAGCGTTCGGTCAGCTTCACCTCGAGCTGCGCCAGGCGTTCGCGTTGGGACGCGAACTCGGCTTCCGTGGCTACCGGCGATTCGTCCACACTGAGAATCAAGTTCCGATAACGCTCGGCTTTGTCGGTGCACCGGTCCCGTTCCGGTTCCAAGCGTCGAATGTCCTCGGCAAGACGTTCAATACGGTCTCCGCCGTTTTCTGCGATAGCCTGACGGATATCCTCCACTTGACGCCGTTCGTCGTCGCGGCGCGCCGTCAAGCGTTCCACCCGCGCATTCTGACGCTGCCAGCTCTTGTCAAGTTCGGCAAGGCGCGTATCGAGTAGTCCAAGTTTCAGACTCGCGAAGTACGCGCGCAGGGCTTCGCGGCAGTGCCGCAGCCGTTCCACTTCCGACGACAGTTCCTCATAGGCGTTGCAATCCGCGACCAAGGGCACGAGCAGTTCCACCTGGCGCTTGGCGATGAGTACCGCCTCATGGGCGCGGTTGAGATCGTCGAAGTGATCGATCAACGCCTTGATGCGCGTCTCGGCATCGAACGGTTCCAACATGTGATCGCGCACGAAATCCGTCAGGTTGCCGACGGACTTCATGGAGACGGTCTGGTGAAACAGGTCCATGGCCTGTTCGTCTTCGATACCGAAACGGCGCCGAAACCAGGCACCGTAGGGGGGGAAACTCGCGAAGATATCCACGCCGGCGTCACGGAGCCTTTTGCGTAGTTGGCCGATGTCCGTGCCGAAACCCGCGAAGTCCCGACTGATGGTGAGATCCCGCTCGGCGGCGGCAAAAAAACGCTCGGGTTGGTTGCGCGTCTCGGTAATCCAGAAGACCTCGGCGAGGCTCACGGTCTGCTGGTAGTCCTCGTTGCGGAAGACGCCGACGATCACGGTGTAGCTGTTGCGGTCGCGCAGCGGCACGGGGCGGGCCGCGCCGGTGTCGCCGCGTTCCGTCTTGTAGTACCCGAGAACATAGGATCGCAGCATGCGTTCGCGGTTCTGCGCCCCCGCGGCCTTGTTATAGGCAACGCGGTGCGGCGGCACCAGGAGCGTAGTGACGGCATCCACCAAGGTTGTTTTGCCGGAGCCGATATCTCCGGTCACGAGACTGTTCCGACCGCCGAGCTTCAGCGACCAGACGCGCTGGTCGAATGTGCCCCAATTGAATACCTCAAGGCGATGCAGGCGGTAACCGGAGAGCGCGTCGTCCGTGATGCTGTCGAAGATTGACGACGATTCGTAGTCCATGCGGCCGCGGTTATTCACTGGCCGCAGCCTCAATCTCGGCCCGATAGGCGGCCAGCCGGCTGTCGAACTCGCCCAACCATTGCGCGTCGACAAAGGCGCGGAGAAAACGCCGCACTTCGAAGCTGCGAACTTGTCTTTCGTTGCCGGAAGCGCTCATGCGGCGCAGAAAGCCGAGCTCGACGATGCGGTTCAGATCGGCGTCCAGCCGGTCGATGACACGGGCTTCGTTACTATTCTCGGGGAGGAATACACGTACCATTTCTACGATTTCGTCCCGGCTCAGCACCAATCTGGCATCGCCGCCCGCGGCGTCGGATTCGACCAGTTTCTTGCGCAATAGCGCGAGCAGCAAGCTGACGGCGAAGGACAGTGGCCGTCGAACGATCAGCCGCGGAATAGCACGACTGTCGCCATCATCCTCGTCCGGGCGCGAGCGCAAGAATGCGTAGCCCTCGGCCTCATCGATGATGAGGTCGAGGTTCAGCACGGACATGTAGTCTCGAATACGGGCCTGCAAAGCGATGAGATCTTCCCACAATCGCGGATCGCTATCGCGAAACAAAATACCGCGCAGCAGCCGGATGGCAAGCGGGGACAACTCGTCGCCCGACGCGGCGGCGTCGCCAGATCGCGCGTCCTCGCTCATTGCAGGAATATTACGCGCGGCAGGCGCGCGCTTTTGACAGTGGTCTCCCCGGACGCAGCCGCATTTCGCCAGGAAACCGCCTCTTCGGTGTCCTCATCCACGACAGCCTTGAACTGGCCGTGGTCGCTGGCGAGCTGCAGATACGTAACGAGTTCCGCGAGACCCTGCTCGATGGGTTGCGTTTCGCACAGTTCGCGCAACGTGATTTGCGAGCGATCCTGGAGCGCGTGGCGAATGTGCCCGGCGAGGCGGGCCTTGTCGACGACAGTTTCCGAAAACAACGCCGCGGCGTCCACAGCCTCGTCGCCGGCTTCGAGGATGGCGTCCACGATCCGTGGTTTCAGGCGCGGCGCGTATAGCGGGCGTTCTGTAGGCAGTCGGATTTCCGCCGCCGGGGAAGCGATGGTCATCACAGTATCCTCGAGGACCGTCGCCCCACCCTTGGCTGCAGACGCATCGCGCAGCGCCAGCGCGTGGGCTTCGATGCTGTGCAGGATGTCCATGATGCGGCGGTTCTCCAGCCACGCCCGGTCGTCCAGAAACCGGCGCAACTGCTGCGATAGCCGTCGCACGGTAGCTTGGGTGTGTTCGCCGGCATCCAACCAGTCGTAGTGGATCCGCCGAGTACGGACATCCGGGTCCATGCTCCGAACCGGCGGCGACGCCAACACGCGTTCGAGAAGACGCGTCAGTTCCTCTTGACGGTCTCGGGACATGAGAAAGTCCCAGAAGGCGTTGAAGCTGCGCCCCTGATCGGAACCGGCGATGGCGTCGCGCTCGTCGATCACCTCTTCCAACAGCGCGCCCCGCGAACCTTCCCAGCCCGCGATGCGCTCGCGAACGCGACGGTCCAAGGCACGGAAGTTTTGCTCCACCTCGCGGAAGTCACCGAGCAGGTCCCGGGCGATCTGCATGAACTGCTGGAAACGGTCCTTGAGGGCGGTATCGTCGAGCAGCGGGAGATCGCCCTCGCGTGCACGCGCAATCTCGGCTTCGATCTCGTCGCGACGACGCTCAAGATCGGCGATACGTATCTTCGGGTCGTCCTCTACTCCTTCGTTCATCTGCCGCAACAAGCCGAACAACGTGCGCAGGCGCGACTCGGTGCCGACAAAACTGCGTTCCGTCAGAGAAGCGAGCCACGCTATGGCCTTCTCGGCGGCGGGAGTGAGGTCGAACTGGGGTTCGTCGGAATCGTCCCGATAGAACTTGCGCAGCCAGCCACGATCCGAGTTTGCCCAGTCGTTCAGATAGTCCAGGGGCGGCCGCGGGAACGCACCGTCGCCATCGCGTTCGCGCAGTGCGAACAACTCATCCTCCAGATACTCCGCAAGATCGCTCTGCGCGATCACCCGACGGTTCGGTTCCACGAACACGCGGTGCAAAAAGCTCGCCACCAGCGCGGCGTGCTCCGAGCGCAGCAACCGCCACCCCGGATGACTCTGCCGAAGCCGATACAAGGTGTCGTAGTCGAAGTCCATAGCGGCAAGATGTTATTCCAACCACGGCTCGCGGCAAGCACACCGGCGCGGATCAGTTCGATAGAGACTCCAAGCGCGCTACCCACGCGTTGAATCGCGAGCACTCGGCCCGAATTGCACCCAAACCCACTGTCTCGGCGACTTGGGGGCCATGAACGGATTTTCGGTATCTTCGGATAGCATCGACAATGCGCTTGCTGGGTGCCGCGTTCGGATCGTCGTTGATGTCCTCCGGGGTCGGGAATTGGGCACGTATTCTCCTCAGCGCCGCAACGGAGTCGTCTGGAATGTCAATCAACCCGCCGAAAGCCTCGACATCGGCAAACAACAGGCCCTCGAACTCGTACTGTTGAACGTATGGGAACACTTTCGTTTCGTTCCAACTGCCCCCGATCCTGTTGCCAACCTCACCATGCAGATGGGTCTCCAACTCCTGGACGGTTCTACGTCCTTTGTCCCGGAATCCGTAGAAATCGACCAGCGAAGTCACCGCGTCGAAGGACTGGTAAAGGCTCGCCATTTCGGATGTCAATCGGTCGATCGTGACGTTGCCGCCGCCCTCGTCCGCATTGCGCGCGCGTCCTATCAGGACTGGCTGGATTTCAATGGCCATCGGGCGTAGATGATCCAAGAGCACAGTCTTGACGAATTCCTCCTCAGTTCGGCCCTCTACCGAAATAGCAAGCCGAATCACGGGCGCCCACCGATGAGGTTCTTTTGCCACAGCTCGCCCGTTGTGAAGCTGTCGTCGAGCCAGATTCGGTAGTCGTCCTCGTTGAGTCTGCGGAATTCCGTTCGTTGGTCGCAGAGTTCCAGCACGACGATCTCATCCAGACCGAACGCGTCGACGAGCAAGGGCGACTGCGTCGCGATGATCACCTGTCTTTCCGTAGCGAGCGACTTGATCATGTTGCCGACCAGCGCGATGGCGGCGGGATGCGAGCCAAGCTCCGGCTCATCCAACAGGATGACATCCGGCAGCATCTCCGGCGGCAGGTTCAATAGCGTCACGAGCGCAAAAAAGCGCAAGGAACCATCCGATGTGAGGTGCGCTCCGAAGGTTTCATCCGAGCCCTTGGGCTTCCACCGCAGCATCACCTTTTCGTATCTTTCTTCGATCTGAAAGCGATCGAAGACCGGCAGTATGCGGCTGATGTGACGGCAGATCTGTTCGAAGCGCCCGACATCCTTGTGTTCCAACCGGTACAGAACGGCAGCGAGATTGCCGCCATCCGTGCGCAGGCTATTATTGTCTCCGACATCCCAAGATCTCTTGAAGTTCGAACTGTCGGACGTGTCGTGAAACTGAAAGGCCGCGCAGTTTCGCAGCACGCGGACGACCACCGAAGCGGTCTTGCGATTGATGCTATCGGGCTGCCCGGTTTGTGCGGTTTCGACGATTCGCGCCTCCTCGTGACCGACCCCGAGTGGTCGCCATTGCGCCTCGGTTGGAAAGGGAAAGTTCTGCCTGCCGGACCGGAACGCCTCCTCGGCAAAGACGAACCGATCCGGATGCGCATGGGCAAGCACGAAGCGATAGTCGTCTCTGCCAGCATCCGTGTCCAGGGACAGCTCGGCCTCCACGCGGTTTGTGCGGCTGCTACCACCAAAAAGCTGATCGTTGGCGCCGCCGTGCCTGGCCACGAACTCGCCGAGCCGACGCGCGCGGAGCATCCAGCTCACCATTTCGAAGAATCGGATGAAGTTGGATTTGCCGGACCCATTGGCTCCGATCAGGACAGTCGTATCAGGCAATCCGATAAGCTCGACGTCTGCCAAGGACCTGAAGCCACGAATGCGGATGGCGTCGATTCGGTTCATTCAGTCCTCACTACGTCAAGCCTAGCTGACGGCGCGGGCTGTTCATGTCTTCTCGCGAGAGACTCGACTAGACGTGCCACTCCTTTCGCACAATTGACCAAGCTTGGCTTCCCCTTCAGGTTACCGACGACCCGTCTCAGTAGAAGTTCGTGCGGTTATCCATTTACGTTTGCATCCGGGCGCCCGGCGGCAAGGGCGTTCATCCAGGCGAGGCAGAGGTCTCGGGATCGGTAGCCGCGGTATGCAGCGGTCTCCTGGCGTTTCACGATAGGGAACGTGGAGTAGACGTAGCGGACGTCGTCGCGGTGGGTTATGCCGTAGAGGTGGAAGAAAAGGGCGTCGAGCTTTTCCCGCAGATACAGGCGGCGGTCGAGGGTAGCAGCGTCGAGGTCGTCCCATTCGGGCAATTCGCCAATGGATTCCGGTTCGTTCAGGAAATCCGGCGCGAACAGGCTACCGCGAATGGCGGTGTCGATGGTCATGGGAGAAAGCGCGTCACGGCGCTTGGCCCGCCGGGAAGAAAATGCGCTGCGCCACGAGCGGTCGGATCTCCGCTATGGTTTCGAAGTCGCGATCCTTGTGGAGCAACAGCGCCTCGTGCTCGATGGCAAGTTGCGCGATGCAACAGTCGATCGCGCTACGCACCGTTCGGCCCCGGCGCCGCAACTCGTAGTAGATGCGGGCCGCGGCGCGCCAAGTGTCGGCATCTGCTTCGATGTAATCCTGACCGTCCAGGTAGCGGGCCAGGGTTGTCCACTCCTGTTCGTCGACGGCGCCCTGCAGCAACTCCAACTGGTTGAAGCGCGTAAGCACCACCTCGTCGTCGGCGACGATGGATCGCACACGGTCCGCGGCCGCGCCGCTCGCGTCTCGAAGCACGTCGACCCACACGGACGTGTCAATCAGAACCGTCACGGAGCCGCCGCATCTCCTTGTGGTCGAAGTCCGGACGCAACTTCACCTTGCCCGCCAGGTCGAAGAGGTTCTTTTTTTTCCGCTGGCGCACCAATTCGCTGAGTGCCAGATGCACGAGTTCGCGCTTCGTTCTAACGCCGGTGAGCGCGAACGCCTGCTCGACCAGGTCGTCATCCAGGACGATATTCGTACGCATTGCTTTTGAAGACTGAAGGTGTATTGAAGAGTGTATCATACTCCCCCTACGGAGCTACGACCAACCTTTCGCTCACTCCTGATCGGCCCGGTTCGGCGTCTGCGAGGCCTGGGGGAGCAAGACTTTGCGCCAGCCGCGAAACAACCCCCGCGGCATCGTTTCGATTTTCGCTTCGAACGTAAGTGTGACCGGCAGGCCATCGCTATCCGTCGCCGTCACGGTGATCGTAACCGTGCCTTCCTTGTCGGCCTCGTTCGATATGACGATCAGGACACTGCCATTGACGATCACGGTCGCCAACAGTGGATCGCTCGACCGCGCCGCGTACGTCAACGCGCCGCCGTCGGAAGCGGCGAAGAGCCTCGATAGTTCTATGCGCACCGAGTCGCCGTCGGTCGCAAGCTCCGCATCCGGCACCGAACCCCTCTCCATCGGTGGATGCTTGAACAGCACGAGTGCCTGGCCGACCGCCGTGGCAATCCCTTGAAAGCAAGGATACTCGTCGAATTCCCCGCAGCGCGCCTCCGGCACTGTCGGTGCTACATCGAGAGCAAGCCGCGTTGCGCCTTCGCCGGTCTGGACCACTGTGATCGGAGCGCTCACGGTTGTGCCCGCCGACACGTCGACGGCGTCCGCCGACAGCGTCCCGTTGACCGTCGACACCTCCGCACGCATCGCGAACGGCGCGCCTTCCGACACCCGCGCCACGACCTCGGCCGGGCCCGGCGACCACGGCTGCGCGTCGGTGCGCGTCAATGTCAGCGTTAGCGGGAATGGCGCGCCCGGATTGTTCTGCAACTGCAGTTCGGTCAGGTTCGCCAAGCCCTCGAACACGCCCGCCGGCAGCGCCGCCAGCGCATTGCTTTCCAAGCGCAGCCGGTTGAGCTGCGCCAATCCGCCGAACAGATCAGTCGGCAGCGCCGTCAGCGCGTTGTCCGACAGCCACAGATTGCGCAGTTCGGCAAGATCCGCGAACACGCCCGCCGGCAGCGTCTTGAGCCGGTTGCCGATGAGATTGAGGGTGCGCAGCCCGGTCAGCCCGGAGAAGTCGTCCACGTGCACGGCTGTCAGCCCCCGGTTCCTTATACCCAGGGAGAGGCGACCTGCCAGGGCCTTGTCCGATGTGGCTTCGCAGGAACGCGACCCCCGCAATGCGTCGCGCACTTTCGGCGTGCGGTCGCACACGCCTTCATCGATCGTCACCAGCACGGTCGCCGTGCCGAGGGCAAAGTCTGCCGCCTGCGCATCGGTCATTTCCAGGGTGACGGTGAAGGTCTCCCGCGCCGGCTCGATATCCGCATCGTCCCGAATCGCGATCTCGATGAGAGTTTCCGTCTCGCCCGCCGCAATGGTCGCAGTGCCGTTCTCGCCGCCGTGGTCGCGCTCGTCGGCATCGCTGCTGTTCGGGTCCTCGTCCACACCGAGCACGTAGGTCAGCATCGTCGGCGCGTTGCGCGGCCGGTTGATACGTACCGTCAGTTCGGCTGTGCCGCCTTCCGGCACCGACTGCGCGATATCCGCAAAGGAAACCATCCGGCCCGCCGTCACCTCAAAGCGTTGCGTCGCGGTCAGGCCAAGATGGTCCGTAGCTGTCACCGTTACGGCGGTCATGCCGTGTCCGACGCCGCGGACCGTCAGCGTGCCTTCCACGATTTCGACCATCGCCACCTCAATGTCGGCGGACTCCGCGGCGTAGGTCAGCGACCGCCGGTCCGGGTCGCGGAAGTGCTCCGACAGGTCGATGTCGACGCTGGCGCCCACGTCGACCACTTGGGTCGTGATCTCGTCCGTAGCCACAGGTGGCCGGTTCGACGACCCGCCACCGCCGCCTCCGCCGCCTCCTCCTCCACCACCGCCTCCGCCGCCGCCGCCGCCGTCATCATTGGTGATCGTCACCGTCACCGCAGGAGCCGCCAGTCCCTCGTAGTCACCGCCGCTCACCGCGTGGGACAGGGTCACCACCGTATCCGACGCCCCCGACACCGCGCTCACCGTCACGGTCCGCGCATCGCGCCAGTCCGTCGGCGTGAATACCAGCGGCGACCCGTCCACGCTCACCTCCGCCGTCGCGCCGCCTACCGCCACGGTGACGTCGGCCGTCGGCCGCACCGACAATGCCACGGAATAGCTCGCGCTGCGCCCCGCCGCGATGCGCAGCGATGTCGGATTTACCTTCACCGCCGGCGCGGTCACCCGGTAGATCCGGCCGCCGTAGTCGTCCGAGATCAGCAGCGACCCGTCGCGCGCCGCCAGCACGTCCGCCGGACGCCCCGTGTGCGCCTCGCCTTTCAACCAAACGTCCACGAACGGCACCGCCTCCGTCGTCCCCGCGCGCACCACGCTCACTTGGTAGCCCACCTTCGACGTGCGGTTCCACGAGCCGTGCTCGGCGATGAACAGCGCCCGGTCGTACGCCCGCGGAAACTGGCCGGCGGCATAGAACGCCATACCCAGCGTTGCCGAGTGCGCCTGGATCTCGTACACCGGCGCCACGTAGTCCGCCGGGTCGTGCCCCGTCCCGAATTGCGGATCGACGATGTCCGCGCCGTGTATGTGCGGGTAGCCGTAGTGCGCCCCCGCGTCGGCGACGACGTTCACCTCGTCCGGCGGCAGATCGTCACCCAGCCAGTCGCGGCCGTTGTCCGTGAACCATAGCTGGCCCGTGTCGGGATGCCAGTCCATGCCGACGCTGTTGCGCACCCCGCGCGCGTAGATCGACGTCTCCCCCGTGCCCGGATGCATGCGCAGAATGGTGGCGAAAACCTCTTCCTGCCGCTGGCAGATGTTGCACGGCGCGCCGACGGGAACGTACAGATATCCGTCAGGGCCCAGAGACAGGTACTTCCAGCCGTGGTTCTCCTCGTTCGGCAGCGCGTCCGTCACCAGTGCCGGCTGCGGCTGATCACGGAATGTCCGCTCTATGTCGGGATAGCGCAGCACACGGTTGCGCGCCGCCACATAGAGGTCGTCGCCGATCAGCGCCAGCCCGCTCGGAAACCGCAGGCCGCTGGCGAAGGTGACAACCTCCGCTTGACGATCCGGAGCGAGCACCACCGCGTAGAGGTTGCCCGCCGTGCGCGAGCCCACCAGCAGCAAGCCGGAGTCGGTTTCCGCCATCTGCCGCGCATTCGGCACCCGGTCCGTCACCACGGACAGCGAGAAGCCCGACTCGACCCCCTCCTCCGCCGCCGTCGGCACAGCCAGCAGCGCCGCGAGAAGCGATGCCAAGCAATATCGAAACATGCTCTCGAAGCTCCCTTCACGCATGAAGCTCGCCCAAGCTTGCTGGATTCTCCTCGTCAGGGTCAACCTCCACCAAGGCCATCAGGTTGGAAAGTTCACGTTCGATTTCTTGGCGCTCGATACCGTTGCTGTTGGCCATCGCCGCCTTGGCGGAGGTCCTGAAGTTGGCGGCGGAACGGGCGGATTGCGAGTTGCACGCGTCCATCGTCCATATCGAGGAAGAGGGCTCGGGCCGCCATACCGACACGGGCTGTTTCGATGAGTGGGGCCGGCGCGACGACGATACCGATGACGTGGAAATGGACGGGGTATTCGAAGGGCGCTATTGGGCGAGGCGACAAGTCGAGCGGGGCGCGGTCGAGGCTGGCAACCTGATCGCGCGATTGATCTCCGTTTGGCCAGCGGAAAGATCAGGACGGAATGGTGACGTCCGGGCTGCCATGTTGCGCCTGCTTGGGCGGATTGGTGACGCGACGCTGGCGATGCGGCTCCTGCGGGAGGTTCTGCTGTTGCACCGCAGCGCGTAGCCGCCGGAGGCGCCGCAGGACTGGGTGATGCCAGGGACATCGAAACGATGCGTTCGTTAACGCGGTTCATGCCAGCCGGGAAACGGGCGGAACCGATCGAGGAGCAACGGCGACACTTGCTCAAGGCGGTCGCGGCGGCGGGGTGATTTGCGCCTATCGGGTTGCGCGTTCCGTCTATCCTGCGCCGGGTTCCGACGGGACGTAACAGAGAGCTTTCCCAAGAGGTGCGGAGTCATAGAGCGTCCCAGGTGCCCGTACGTCCCGCCTTGACCTCGATGGGGCTGTGCCCGGCATCGGCGAGCAGGATGTCCTTGGCGGTGGGCGCGCTGCGCATGGACGAAAGGTCCGTCAACGTTCCGCCAGGCGAGCGGGAAGAAACGCCTCCGGCAATTCCGCCATCTTTACTCGCTCCCAGGATTCGGGGTGTTTCCGGCGAAGCGCAGGCGCCAGCATGGCACCTTCAGTTCAAGCTACGTCCTGAAGACGGTTTGACCAATCCTTTCCCGATGTCGCCGGCGGGAGGGGATTGCCATCGGCGATGAATATCTCTATGGCTTCCTCAACGATCTGGCATAGCTCGACGAAAACCGATTGCTCGTCGTCGCCATGGCATCCACCCCAAATCAGCCCAGGTGCGCTCCCGACGTAACATTGATCCTCTTCGGACCATTCGACAATCTTGACGTAGCGCGCACTCGGTTTCACGATTTCGACTCCCTGATCGCCTGTTGGACGAGACGCTCCTGATAGCGCTTTGCATCCGCGCTCAGATTACCAGAGATGGTTATCGGTTTTGTCACGTTCGGGTGCACGAAGTTGCGATGACTACCCTTGCCACCACGGTTCTGGAATCCCGCCTGTTCCAAACGCGCGATCAGTTCACTTACCTTCGGCGGCATCTTTGTTTTGTTCAGTAGCCAAAATTCGCCAAGCCTCGCACCCCCGACCCACCGCACGAATGGTACGCATGGCAGATGCGCCTTTTGCATCAGCGTTCGCGGACGTTGAAGTGCTCTGCCAGCGCATCTTCGTGTAAGCCGTCATCAAATAACGGCTTGATACTGTATATCGATACAGGTAGCCTGTCCGGCCCCTGTACGGAAACACAGTAATGAACATTCAACCTCGCTTGCCGGATCACCCGGACCTCTGGAAGGCGCGCGAACTCGCGACGGACCCGAATCGGCGCCGAAATGCCGCAAACAACCACGCCACGGGGTTCGCGCAGCTCGACGAACTGCTATACGGCGGCGGCTGGCCCGCCGCGGGCCTGATGGAACTCCTGTGCGATGTCCACGGCATCGGGGAACTGCGGCTGCTGGCATCCGCCCTGACGCGTATCAGCCGCGACGAAGCGCGCTGGATCACCTGGATCAATCCGCCTTTCGTGCCCTACGCGCCGGCGCTCGCGCGGGCGGGCATCGACATAGGCAAGGTGCTGCTGGTCTACCCGAAAAGCCATCGCGAAGCGCTGTGGGCGCTTGAGCAGGCGCTGAAAAGCGGCGCATCAAGCGCCGCCCTCGCCTGGCTCGACGAATCGGCGCTCAAGACCACCGAGATCCGCCGCCTGCAGCTTGCCGCCGGAACGGGCCGCGCCTGGACAACCCTGTTCCGTCCCGCCGCGGCCGCCGACAAGTCGTCGATGGCGGAGCTTCGCATCCTGGCCGAGAGCGAACCGGCGGGGAAATGCGACCGTCTGGCATTCACTATCCTGAAGCGCCGGGGCGGCTGGCCCACTTCGCGCGTCGCGCTCGATATCGGCCATGCGCCCATTCGCCGCGAGCGCGCGGCCGTCGGAGAACAACTCGCGTTCTGGCGCCACCGAAGCGCGAGCACGGGCGACTATCGCACGGCCTCCTAGCCGATGCCTCCGGGGAAAGCATGGGACAGGCCGCCGCCAGACTACCGCGCAAACGGCGTAAACGACGTAAACAGCGCGAAGGACGCGAAGAAATAGCACCGACGTTCCAGGCGTCGTCGTCCGCGCAGGGAGAGAGGCGGATCGCGCTCTGGTACGGCGTCCACCTGCCGCATCTCGGCCTTGAGATCTTCGAACGTCGATATCCCCCGAGGCCGGACGAGCGCGGCCGAGCCACAGTGCTCATGGACGGCAAGGGGGTCTCGCTCATGAACATCCCGGCGCGCGCCGCCGGCATCGCGCCCGGTTCGACCCTCGCCACCGCCCGCAGCATCGTCGCCGACCTCAAGCACTTCAACCGCGATATCGCCGAAGAACGCAGGCGTCTGCGCCTTCTGGCGGAGGCCGCATACCGATACACCCCCCGCGTCGGCATGCCGGCGGCGGACTGCCTGGTGCTCGAGGCGGGCGCGAGCCTGAAACTCTTCGGCGGCGCCGAAGCGCTCGCCGCCAACCTCCACGCGCTGCTGCGACGTCTGGGACACGCGGCGCGCATCGCCGCCGCGCGCACGCCGGCGGCGGCCATGGCGCTCGCCCGCGCCGGGATCCCCAACGTCGCCGAAGCCGACGACAGCTTCGACGCGCTGCGCGCCGCGCCGCTCGAATGCGCGGGAACCGAGATCGAGGGGCGGGACATCGAGCGGCTCGCCAACATGGGCATATTCCAGTTCGGCCAGCTCCTGGACCTGCCCCGGGACGAACTCGGCAAGCGTTTCGGACCGGCGCTTCAGAAGTACCTGGCGCGCCTCGCCGGCGACGCTCCGGACCCGGTGCGTCCCATCGTTCCGAGGGAGAGGTTTTCTTCGTCCCTGCACCTGCTCGAATCGATCTCGGACAAGGAGGCGCTGCTCTTCCCCATGCGCCGCCTGGTCTCGGAACTCGCCACCTGGCTGCGCGCGAAACAACTCGGCGTCCGCAGCCTGACGTGGCGCTTCGAACCACTGGGCGGCGGCGGGAACAACAAACGCGGGAGCGTCCGCCGATGCGAACTCACGGCAAAATTCGCCGACCCCCGGCTCGACGCCGAGGGCATCCTGGCCGTGAGCAGGCTGCAACTCGAAGGCGCGCAGGTGCCGGACGAGGTGATGAGCGTCCGCCTCGCCGTCGCGGCCGCCGAACCGGTGCGGCCTGAGCAAGTCGGCCCCGCCGACCTGTTCGGCGCGAAGCAGGCGTCCGCGGCCCTGCCGATGGAACTCGTCGACCTGATCGCGGCGCGCCTCGGGCGCAACGCCCTGCAGGGGCTCGCGCTGGCGGACGACCACCGTCCCGAGTTCGCCTGGACGCCGCGTTCGCCAAGTTCAAAACGCAATGTCCCGCGCCCGGAGGCGTTGTTCCATCCAAGGCCGCTATGGCTGTTCGAACCGCCCCGCCCCATCGACATCGATCATTTCCGGTGCTTAAGCGGTCCCGAGCGCATCGAAGCCGGCTGGTGGGGCGAGGCTGTCGCCAGGGACTACTTCATCGCCGTGCACAGGAGCGGCGCGCAGTGCTGGATATACGCGAATCGCAGGCCCGGCGCGGCGCGTCGATACGCAGACAGCCGGGGCGAACACCGGGCGTGGTTTCTTCATGGCTACTTCGCCTGAGCCCGAGGAGCAGCGGCCGGCGTTCGCCGAACTGCACGCGGTCTCGAACTTCACCTTTCTGCGCGGCGCCTCGCACCCGGAGGAACTCGTCAAGCGCGCGCATGATCTCGGCTACGCCGCCATCGCCATCACCGACGAGTGTTCCGTGGCCGGCGCGGTGCGGGCGCACATGGCCGCGAAGGCGTGCGAAGAAAACGGCCACGGCATCGACCTGATCGTCGGCGCCGAATTCCGTCTCGCCGAGGACATCCACCTGGTGCTGCTGGCGCCGAGCCGCCTCGCCTACGGCCAACTCGGGGCGCTGATCACAAAGGCGCGGCGGCGCAGCCCCAAGGGCGAATACGCGCTGCTTCTCGAGGACCTGGGCGGAGCGGTCGACGCGTGTTTCGCGCTCTGGATCCCCGGATTGAAGCCCATCGGCGACCTGATGGACGAAGGCCGCCTGCTCAGCGCGCGCCTGCCGCAGCTCTGGATCGCCCTCGAAGTGTTCCTCGAACCCACGGACCTCGACAAGACCGCGAACGCCCTCACCCTGGCGACGCGCCTCGACCTGCCCATCGTCGCCAGCAACGACGCGCACATGCACGCGGCGCATCGCAAGCCCCTGCAGGACATGCTCACCGCGATCGCCAACAGGACGACGGTGGCGGAACTCGGCACCGCCGCGCAGGCGAACGGCGAACGCTACCTGCGCCCCATCGACCGTCTCCTCGAGCTTTACCCCGAAGAGATGCTGGACGAATCCGTCCGCATCGCCCGGCGCTGCCGGTTCTCCCTCGACGAGCTGCGCTACGAATACCCGGCGGAGCTGGTCCCGCCGGGCGTCGACGCCTGCGAGCACCTGCGCCGGCTCGTCGACGAAGGCGCCGCCGAACGCTGGCCGGACGGCGTGCCGGACAACGTCACCGCCCTCCTCGAAAAGGAACTCGCGCTCGTCAAGTCCCTCGCCTACGAGCACTTCTTCCTCACCGTGCACGATATCGTGCGCTACGCGCGTACTTTAAGCATCCTCTGCCAGGGCCGGGGCTCCGCGGCCAATTCGGCGGTCTGCTACTGCCTGCACATCACCGAAGTGGACCCGTCGCGCATGCACATGCTGTTCGAGCGCTTCATCTCGAAGGAGCGCAACGAACCGCCGGACATCGATGTCGACTTCGAACACGAACGGCGCGAGGAGGTGATCCAGTACATCTACCGGCGCTACGGCCGCGACCGCGCGGCGCTGGCCGCCACGCTCATCACGTACCGGCCGAGAAGCGCGATCCGCGATGTCGGCAAGGCCCTGGGGCTCGATCTCGACCTGGTCGATCTGCTGGCGAAGTCCATGGCCTGGTGGGACAAGGGCGAAGCGCTCGACTCGCGCCTCGCCGCCGCCGGCATGGACCCCAAGAGCAAGGTCGTCCGTCAGTTCGTCCACCTCGTCAACGAGATCCTCGGCTTCCCGCGACACCTGTCGCAGCATGTCGGCGGCTTCGTCATCTCGCGAGGTCCCCTGTCGCAGCTCGTGCCGATCGAGAACGCGGCCATGGCGGACCGCACCGTCATCCAGTGGGACAAGAACGATCTCGATGCCCTGAACCTGCTGAAGGTGGACGTGCTCGGCCTCGGCATGCTGACGGCGATCCGCAAGACGCTCGACCTCGTCAACGACTTTCGCGGGGGCAGCCTCACGGTGGACCAGATCCCGCCGGAACGTCCAGAGGTGTACGAGATGCTGCGGCGCGCCGACAGCATGGGCGTATTCCAGGTGGAATCCCGCGCGCAGATGTCCATGCTGCCGAGGCTGCGCCCCGAATGTTTCTACGATCTCGTCGTGGAAGTGGCCATCGTCCGGCCCGGCCCGATCCAGGGCAACATGGTGCATCCCTACCTGCGCCGCCGCCAGGGACTCGAGCCCGTCACCTACTCGAACGAAGCCGTGCGCAAGGTGCTGGAGCGCACGCTCGGCGTGCCGATCTTCCAGGAGCAGGTGATCGAACTCGCCATGGTGGCGGCGGGATTCACGGCCGGCGAGGCGGACCAGCTACGCCGCGCCATGGCGGCCTGGCACAGGCGCGGAGGACTCGAACATTTCGAGCAGAAACTCATACGCGGCATGCTCGAACGCGGCCACGATCAAGAGTTCGCCGAACGCATCTTCGAGCAGATCAAGGGCTTCGGCGAATACGGCTTCCCCGAATCCCACTCATCGAGTTTCGCCCTTTTAGTCTACGTTTCCGCCTGGCTCAAGCGGTTCGAACCGAGCGGATTCTACTGCGGCCTCTTGAACAGCCTGCCGATGGGCTTCTACTCGCCTTCGCAACTCGTGCAGGACGCCGCCGCCCACGGCATCGAAGTGCGCGAAGCCGACGTGCAGACAAGCGGCTGGGACTATCGCCTGGAACCTAGCGATCCCGACAGGGAGGCGACCGGCCGCCTGTGCTTCGAGGCGCCGCTCGCCCCGCAGCCGGCCATTCGTCTCGGCTTGCGCCAGGTCAAGGGACTTTCCCAGACAACCGCGGACCGCATCGCCGCGGCGCAGCCGTTCGAGGACGCGAACGATCTCCGCCGACGCGCCGCGCTGGACAAGCGGGACCTCGACTTTCTCGCGCGCGCCGGGGCGCTCGGCCAATTGAGCGGGCACCGCTACCAGGCCCATTGGGACGCCGCCGGACTCGACAACCCGGCCGCGATCTGGTCCGCCGCCGAGGCGCACGCGCCCTACCGAACGCGCGTTCGCCTCGGCGGCCCCGCTCCGGGCGAAGACGCCATGGCGGACTATCGCTATCTCGGTCTCACGCTCGGACCGCACCCGATGTCGCTATTGCGCGAAGACAGCGCATTCCGCCACTGCCGCAGCGCGGCGGAACTCGCAGGCTTCCATAACGACCAGTTCGTCCAGGTGGCCGGCATAGTGACCTGCCGGCAGCGCCCCGGCTCCGCGTCGGGCGTCATCTTCATGACGCTCGAAGACGAAACCGGCAATAGCAACATCGTCGTCTGGAGTTCGGTGCTCGAGCGTTTCCGGGCGGCGCTGCTGCAGGGACGGCTGCTCGCGATCAAGGGCGTGGTGGAGCGGGAAGGCGAAGTCATCCACGTGGTGGCGGGCCACGTCCAAGACCTGACCCACAAGCTCGCCGGACTGTCGCAGCGCGATACCCGCGATGGCGCTTTTGCCAGTCGGAACTTTCATTAGCACTGCCCCACAGCCTGGTCCGCGCCGTTCGCGGCGACGGTCGTTCGGCGACCGCCGCTGGCCGGCAACGAAGGACAAACCGCCGAGTCGGTCTGAGGCGCAGCCTCGCCAGGAATGTATGAGGCCGTTCGCAGGTGATCGGGTGTGTGTGATTGGATGTGTCGCGAGAGGGATATGGGCAGAGTAAACTAACGGAAGCTAGGAAAGTGAGGGAGCGGGCAAACGCGATGCGCGGTGGATTGGCGCGCGTCGAAGGTCCCGCAAAGCGAGAAGCCACAAGGGCTGGAAATGGAAAGGGAATCGAAAGGCAAGGCGGCGCCGGGGATGTTGGGATTCCTGACGAAACGCGACCGGGCTCGCAAAGAGGCACCGAATGCCGAAGCGGACGCGGCGGACGTAGCCTACGCAAAGCGTGTTCTGGACGATCCCGACACGGAGTGGGTCGACTGGGACGACGTCAAGCGTGAGCGTGCCCATAAGGACGACTAGGCGGGTCGCCAAGGAGATCGGTCGACTGCCCGCGAACGTCCGGCGGCGCGTGGAAGCCGCAGTGGATTCTCTGCCGGACAAAACCTACCGGGGAAGGTTACTCGCTGGAAGCGACCGGATCCGGCGGCTTAGGGTGGGCGAATACCGGATTCTCCACCATGTGGGAGACGAGGCGATCTCGATTGTCCGCGTCGCCCACAGGAGCAGCGTGTACCGGCAACGTTGAACGCGATGGCGTGGCTTACAGCCGAGGTGGCGGTTCGGGCGAGCCAAGTCCGAAGCCACGGACAGGCACCGGGCGCGGCAGAACGAGTCCGAAGCCACGGACAGGCACCGGGCGCGGCAGAACGCAATCCTCGAACTTGGGTACTTCCTCGTACGATTGGGTCGTGAACGAGTCATGGCGATTGTCGAGGACGGCGCCGAGTTCCCTTCCGACTACATTGACGGAACGCGCATCACGGTCTACGCCGTGCTGGGCCGATTCCAGGACGGCGACACCCTCCAGGACCTGATCGACGACTACCCGCAAGTTGCCCCGGAGGCATTCGAAGCTGCCAACCTGTACGCCAGGGCCCACCCGCTCCGCCGACGCCCCTCGGGACGACCCTGGCGCAACGCCGCCTGACTCCTCTCCCACACCCCATCGGTGCGCCTGTTTCTCGACGAGTGCCTGTCCCCGCTGCCCGTCGGTCCCCGCTGCCCGTCGATGAGGCCGAACGCTGACAACACAGACGCCCGTTTCTTCCACCCCCATCGGCACGGACGTTTGTTCCATGGAAGAATACGACCCATGCAAGCCGAGCGACTCGCCTCCCTCCGCGCGGCCTTCCATCGTTTCGCGCGGGTGGAAGCGCCGGGACTTGACTCGCCCACGTATGCGGAACTCGCCTACGGCGTCTCCATGGACGAAGACCTGCTCGAAGTCGCCACGCATACGCGGCCCCATCAACCCGCGCCCAATATGCTCTTCGCCGCCGTGCAGTACCTGTTGCTCACCGGAATCGACCATCCCCTCGCGGCGCACTACCCAATCATCTCGGGCAGTCCACGTCCGTTGACACCAGTCTTCCCACACTTCCGCGATTTCTGCCTACAGCACCGCGAGCGCATCCTCGAACTGATCCGCACCCGCCGCACCCAAACCAACGTCGTGCGCCGCTGCACCTGTCTCCTGCCCGCCTTCGCCATCGTCTGCCGGGAAACGTCCTCGCCCCTCGCGCTGATCGACCTCGGCGCGAGCGCCGGACTCAACCTCAACTTCGACCGCTACGCCTATAGCTACCAACGGGACGGACGCCAGATCTTGCGCTGGGGGCCGGACGGGGCGCGAGTCAGGCTGGAAGCGGAACTCCGAGGGGATGGCGTATTGCCCTCGCTCCCGTCCGCCATCCCCGTCGCCAGCCGAGACGGCATCGATCTCGATCCGGTGGACCTCGCCAATCCTGACCAACTCCTCTGGCTACGCGCCTTGATCTGGCCCGAGCATCTCGAGCGCCACCAGCAGTTGATCGACGTGACGGCAGAGTTCGAGGACAGCGACATCCGCATGCACGCGGGCGATGCGTCACTTGTACTGCCAGCGTTGATCGAGACCATCCCCCTCGATCACGCCATGGTCGTCTACTCCACCATCGCGCTCTACCAATTTCCCCGCGAAAGCCGCCAGCGCATCGCCGATATGCTCGCCGCCGCCAGTGCTACAAGGCCCGTCTGGCAGGTCGCGCTTGAGGGGAACGACCCGGAACTCTCCATCACGCGCTACTGGAACCGTGTGGGCGAGACCGAATTGCTGGCCGATGCGTCGCCGCATGGATGGTGGATTGAATGGCGATCGGCGTAAGCATGAACCCAACAAGTCGTAAGACATCGCCGACCGAACTTGCTGAACCATCTGCCGTTTCGCAAACTAGCCGCCTTTTGGTCACCAACGTGAGTTCCGGACTTGGCAAAGCCCCGCCGCCAAACACACCGGCGCAGGTCAGACAACGAGAAGCGGCGTCTCTTGCGAGATCTCACCGATGACGTCGTCCAAGACCTGTTGAATAACGTCCACTACCGGGGCAGCCCGAAGCACAAGCTGCACCCGCACCTGTTCGGTCTTCCGCAATTCAACGGACAAAGGGGCGATGCCACGCTTTGCGATGAAGCCGACTTCGAGCCCGGCCAAATGGCCGAGGTTCCGATGCTGATCCGACGCGGCATCCGTGCTGGCCTCATCGGACATACGCAGCGCATCATCTAGACCGTGGCCGACGACGGCTGGATCTTCGAGGCTCGCGAGACGAACCGCGACACCGCAGAGTTCCACGGCTACCCGGTTCTCCCGACCGAGGCCATCGGCCGCGCTGTGTTCAACCGCTTTTCCGTTTGGGTCCAAAAACAGGGCACGGATACAGAACAATTCGCCTGCGACTCGTGTAGGTTCCGCTACGGGTTCTGATAAATGACCAACTTCGAAATCCTCGTCGAAAGTGGCGGGACCGACAGCGGTGCCGATCCGCGCCGTATCTCGATGCGCCTCGGCGATGCATGCCTCACCCGCCTGGTCCGTCGCGGCAGCAACGCGCCCGACGACTGGCTAAAAGCCCCTCCCGTCCCGCTGGCCTTCTGGTTCATTGACAACTGGTGGCGCATACGCTGGGAACCAGCACCCCATCCCGACCTCAACGCGGAGTGGCGTCTTGCGCATCATATGTCGTCTGTCGGGGCCGGATACCATTGGCCAAATGTGTCGATCTGGGGTGAAGGGTCACGAGTTGGCGTCGCTGTTCACGCCGACGCCAACAACCTGCAGCCTTCCCTAAAGTTCGTTGCCCAGCCCAAGCTGAACTACGTCCCATCATTGACCGTCGAAGCCGCCATCGACCGTTTCGTTCGAAATGTCCTTGAACACGTCGGCGACGCCTCCGACGGGCTCGATGCCGAATACCGCCAACTGCAAGCCGAGCGTGCAGATAGCACAGTCGCGGCTTGGCGCAAGCTCGAGGCCATGCTGGGGTTCGATCCAGACGACGCCCCGGACGGCTTGGTTGGCGGTCTGGAAGCCTTGACGGAACGATACGGCTCCGAGCCACTCCAAGAAGCGGCGCTCGCCCATCAGGGCGAGAAGGCAACCGAAGTGTTGGAGACCTGCATCGAAGCCGCCGAGTCCTCAAACGTCCTGGTTCGCGCACCGTTCTCTCTCGACACGATAGAAATAGACCGATCCTCCCTGCAACCACCTTGGCTGCTCGCCGTAGGGGCCGCCAACCAACTGCGCCATTGGCTCGGCGTACCGCCCGGGCCCATACGCAACACGCGACTCAGCGAAATTGTCGGGATAAACGTCGATTGCCTCAAGACCAAACGGCGATCGACCTTAGACATTCCCTACGCCTTGCGGCTGCGCGACGAAACTGGCAGCAGGCTCGCCTTGCGGTCCACTTGGTCGCACACGCGACAGTTCGAACTCTGCAGAAGCCTTGGCGACATAATCTGGTCCCGCGACGACGCCATGGGCCCGCTGTCTGCAGCAAAGTCGGAACGCCAGAAGTTCCAAAGGGCTTTCGCCCAAGGGTTCCTCTGCCCATTCGCTGACCTTCAGGCGTACATCAACACCGACAAACCGGGCGACGATGACATTCATGCCGCGGCTCGCCACTTCCACGTTTCCGAACGCTTGATCAAGGCAACCCTCTTGAACAACCACGTCATCGACCAAGCTTCTTTCGAACAAATGGTGGAAGCCTCTTAGCCAACCCCTGGAAACGACGATACTGTATACAACAGCCTAACGGACAACTCCCGTGCCCGCGACGACAACTGATAGCCAACTGATGTCCAAGTCGCACTCGCGAGCACGGGAGCAGGTCGTCAGCGTGCGAAGATGCGAACGACGAATGACCGGTCCACGACAACAGGTCGCGCGGCATCTGCTCGGGCCAAATTGCCGCGACTTGAGGCCGCCGCTATGATGGCGCCTTCGCTAACCGCTAGCCTCATCCGCTCAACCCGTTGTCGTATCAGCCTGAAGTACATCACTTCAACGGCGAGGCAACTCCCATCCGGAGGGGTGGCTGAGTGGTCGAAAGCACTGGTCTTGAAAACCAGCGAGGTTAACGCCTCCCAGGGTTCGAATCCCTGCCCCTCCGCCAGATACAAATTTAACGTATTGTTTTTATTACCTTTTATTATCTGAAGTTGCCCAGTCCCCCGTTTGCTCCCACACTCGATTCGCCATACACCCCGTATCCAGCCCCCATCCGATCGTCCCATCGTCGCAGACGGTGGTGTTGCTGGTGGCGTCGCAGCGGCACCTGCCGACCGCGAGGTGCTGGATCGAGTCCGTTGGTCAAGTAGGTCACCGCCCCGTTCGACTCGAACAGGAAGGGGAGGGGGCGCCTGGGCGCAGGCAGGTCGTCCGGCAAACCGGCGGCGTACTTCGCGGTCTGCGCCTCCACGCCGGACAGCGTCCCTTCGGCCTTCGCCTCGATCGCGCCGACGACGTCGAAGCCGACGTAGAGCACGTAGTCCGCCGACCCGAAACCCGACTTCATCGGGAACTCTCGCACCGCGATCCCAGCCCCGACGTCAGGTCCATTTCCCCGCGATCCCGCACGAGCCATCCCGCCGCCTGGAGGTTCGCATCGATCTCACGGCGTGCGCGTTGTTCCGGCGTGTCCGTCATGGCAGCCGGCTCAGTGCGCGGAACGCGCCGCGACACCACGAGGTCCGCACGGCGCCGCGACCTCCCGGCCTCACACCGGAGTTACGGCCAGCGGCCCGATCCCGTCCACCGCCCGGTCTCGCTTCCGCGGCCCTACGCTTCATTTGCCCGCGCCTCCAGGTCGGCGCATCGCTCGATCAGTACGCCGAACAGCTCCGCGTCCTCCAGCAGCATCCCGTCGTCGACCATCCTCCGGTAGTCCTGCTCCAGCGCGTCTCTCGCCGCACCTTGCGGAACCAGCCTCAACTCGCCGGACACGGCGCGCTCGTAGTCTATCCACGCCCCCGCCGCGTCCTTCTCCCGAAAGAACGCCGCCTTGTGGCGTGCCACCGACAACGCGAGTCCGCGGTCGCCGAGCGCCCTCGCCGCATAGCCCGCATCGTCCAGCCGCACCAGGTCGTGCCAGTGGCGGGACAGCCGCTCCCCGCGGCGCCGTTGCTGCCAGCAGAACACATGCATTGCCGTCGCCTTCTCCCAGAACGTCCGTTCCGCCAGCATTACCGTCGGCCGCACCGTCGGGAACGCGATGTCCGGCAGATGGGCCGCAGCGTCGCACCTCACGAAACGCCGTTCGTGAGGCTCCCCGGTCGCCCGCGCGCCGAACTCGACGATCACCTCAGGTCTCACGAATCCGGCATCGTCCAGCAGCGACTCGTAGCGCACCAGCAGCCTCTCGCCGGACGCGCTAACGTCTGCCTGGAGCCACTCCCGCGAAAAACCCTCGCCGACTGCCGACAGGGCGCCGTTCCGCACCCACTCCGCCAGGCGCGAGCGAATGGAGCGGCTCCACCGCTTCCCCTGGCTTCGCGTCGACGGCAGCACTTCTCCGCCGGACGCGGTCACCAGTTCGGAGGCGAAGGCCCGTATGTCGTAGGTGACCTCAATATCCTCCGAGAACCGCCGGATTGCGTGATACGCCTTGGCCAACGACGTGCCACCCTTGAAGACAATGTCTGCGCCGAACGGCCCCTCGAACAACGCGCGTAGCGTCTGAACGACCCAGACGTCCTTCTCCAGGAGGAATGCGCGGCGGCCGCTCGTCTCCTGGGCCGCTCGGAGCGCCTCGCGCCGGTCTATCGCCGGCAACGAATGGAACGCGACGTCACCCATTCACGACGAGATCGCTCACCGGCTCGGCCATCCAGTGGGGCATCGTCGCCCGAGCGTCCGCGAGTTCGTCGATCTCTTCGGTGCTAAGGCCGGACACGACCCCTTCGAGCCCGTCCCTGACCTCTTCCGGGCCGAGCCAGGCCAAAGCACGGATGATCTCCCCGGCACGGCGGTTCGGTGCGGTCAGCTGCCACCGCGGTGCATGCCGAAGTTCGACCTCCATGTTCCCGAACCGCAAGCGGCGGTCGGGGCCGGAAGTCAGGTAGACCGACCGTACCGGCATCTGCGTCGTGAGGCCGAGCACGTACGCCGAGGCGCCACCGCACGGGACGATCGTCTCCCCCCACAAGTGCGCGAGCGCACTGATCGCCTTGTCCACGCTGGGCGCGCAACGACCGAACCGCGTCTCCACAGGTCGCATATAGACGCCTTGGCATATGCGCACCAAATCCCCGGCTCGCGCCAGACGCGACAGCGCCTGGTCCACGGCCGCGCGATTACCGAGATGAAGCAAGGCTCCGGCACAGATCGGCGACGCTTCCGGAACCGACCGGACATGCTCCATGACGCGCTTCGATAGACTTTCCACCGCTGTACCCGAAGAATCGCTTGTCAGAAATCTTCCATTAACATTGACGGATTCCGCCGCCGATCGCAACTCGCCGATATCGCGCGCCATCCAGTTCCCGCCCTTCTCACAACTAAGATGTGGTCGGGACTACGCCTGCCGCTCCGCGTCCATCGCGCGCGACCGCGGGCTCATTGCTCTTCCTGCGCCTCGAAGAACCCATATCGTCCTTGGTGCGGGTTCTTCGTAAACGAGACGACGTTCGCCTGCTCCCGAACGAACGGCGGCGGGCGCTCGTTTTCGACCACTATCACCTGGGCGTCCGACTTCAGGCCGAGAAGGTACTCGTAGAACCGTTCCTTCACGTCAGTGCCGGTAAGGTCGTCCTCGTCCCCTTCGGGTTCCCGGTAGGCCAGCAACGGCGAGTCCAGAACCACGAACCCCGGATGCGGTAGCTCGTGTTCCAGGCAGAACTCCAGCAGCCCGACATTCACCGCGGCGTGCGTGATCGCCCTCAGTCCCTTGCCCGTGCTGCCTCGCTTCTTACCATCGATCTGGAAGTCCCTGGCACTTTCGTCGAAGTGAACGCGCTCGGCGTTCGGATAGTGCCAGTCCGACAGGACTCTCTGCACCGTCCGGGCGAACGCGTCGAGCGTCGCACTCGCGATTTCCGTTCGGGACTCCGGGCCTTCCTCTTCTTCGTCGGCTCCCTTCGCCAGTTCCCCGCGTTGCCACAGGAGCTTCTCAAGCCGCGTGAATCGCTCGAGCGACCCCGTCACCTCAGCACGTTTCAACACGAGTTCGTTGTACGACGACCCCTGCGACGACAGGGCCGGAGCGGCGACATCGGACAGCCGCGCGTCCAACTCGTCGTACTGCTCCCCCAATGCGGGCAACTCCGTGTTGGGCGGCCGGACGCCGCTGAGGGACATCCCGGAGCGGCTCGATCACCTGGTCGGCAAGGTGCCGGCGGGCATCCACGGCGTGGATCGCCTGGTCGAGACGACCTACGGCGAACTCGAACGGCGGTCAAGGCGGACATGCTTCTCACGGCCGAACTCAGGAACCAGAACACGCAGGGCCTGGTGGACCGCGCGCCGCTCTGGATGCACGAGCAGGAAGTGGTGACGCTCAACCGCGGCCTGACCGTGTTCCGGCCGGCCATGACGCTCAAGGTCGTCCGGGACCGCCGAACTGGACCTGACCCGCTTCGGTGAACAGTTTAACATTTGAACAAATGGGCCTTGCGGCCCCCTCGCCCTTGATCGGGGCGGTTCCCCGATACGGAGCGACGCCATTGATGCGCGCCGCCCGTGTTCAAACGGGCGGGCGGCGCGCCTGCGCGACCCGGCCGGGCCGCGCCCCAAAGCTCCCGCGGGGCCGCGAGCGGCGACGTTCACGCCGCCTCCCGCATGTGGTCCCAACCGCCCCGGCGCTCGAACTCCGCCGGGCTCAGGTAGCCGATGGACGAGTGGCGGCGCTTGCTGTTGTAGAAGCCCTCGATGAAGTCGAAGATCGCCAACTCGGCCTCGCGCCGCGTGCGGAACGTCGCGCGATCAATCAATTGACACTCCAGCGTGGCGAAAAAACTCTCGCACAGCGCCTCTCGCACAGCGCATTGTCGTAGCAGTCGCCCGTCGAGCCCATCGACAGCCGCACGCCGGCGTCGCGGCAGCGGTTGCCGAACGCGATCGAGGTGTATTGCGAGCCCCGGTCGGAGTGGTGGATCACGCCGCGCGCGCCGCGCTGCTCCAGCGCCATGTTCAACGCGTCGAGCATCAGCCGCGTCACCAGTTCGGCGCCCATGCACCAGCCCACGACGCGCCTGGAATACACATCCACGACCACCGCCAGGAACAGAAAGCCCGCCAGCGTCGGGACGCAGGTCGCGTCCGCCACCCACAGCTCGTTCGCCGCCGAAGCCGAAAATTCGCGCCGCACCAAGTCCGGCGCCGGCTCCGCCGCCGCGTCCGCGGCCGTCGTCTTCACCCACTTGCGGCGATCAACGCCGCGCAGACCGCTCTCCCGCATCAGCCGCGCCACCCGTTTGCGGCCCAGCCGCTCGCCTTCCTCCCGCAGCCCGGCGTGAATCCGCGGCGCGCCGCACGTGCCCCGCGAATCGCGGTGAATCGCCTCGATCCGCGCCGCCAACTCCGCGTCCCGCCGCGCGCGCGGCGACGGACCCCGCCGCAGCCACGCGTAGTACCCGCTGGCGGAGACCCCCAGCACCCGGCACATCGTCGCCACCCTGTGATCGGCCCGATTCGCACTCACGAACTCGAACACCTTTCCGCTATCGAGTCGGTCTCCCGCGCGAACCAGGCCGCGGCCTTTGCCAAAATGTCGCGCTCTTCGCGCAGCCGACGATTCTCACGCTTGATCCGACGCAGCTCCGACCGCTCGTCGCTCGTCAAGCCGTCGCCGCCACGACCCGCGGCGCGATCCGCCTGCCGCGCCCAGTTGATGATCGTCTGCGCCGTCGGTTCGAACTCCTTCGACAACTCCGTCGGACTACGACCGGACCGAACCAGCGCCACCATCTTCTCTCGAAAATTCCGCGCATACGGGCGTCGTGTCTTCGCCATAGGAACACCTCCTCCTATTAGGATCCATGTGTCCACTAAAGCGGGTCAACTCCAGTCGCGGCATGGCCCAAGCTCGAAGCCATGCTCGGGTTCGATCCCGACGACGCCCCGGACGGTCTGGTGGCCCGCATGGAGGCTCTATCGGCACAATACGGTTCGGAGCCGCTCCAAGAGGCCGCACTCGCCCATCAGGGTAGGCGGGCAGCCGAAGCGCTGGACAACTGCATCCATGCGGCCAAGTCTTCCAACGTCCTGGTTCGTTCGCCATTCCCCGCAGAAACGATTGCCGACCCGGCATACATCGACCGGATCTCTTTCCAACCGCCTTGCTTGCTCGGGGTCGATGCCGCCAACCAAATGCGCGATCGGCTCGGCGTGCCGCCGGGACCGCTACGCAACCCGCGACTCAGCGAGATTGTCGGGACAAACGTCGATCACCTTCGAACCAAACGGCGATCAACCTTCAGTATTCCCTACGCCTTGCGGTTACGCGAAGAAACGGGCAGCAGACTCGCCTTGCGATCCGCCTGGTCGCACACGGGGCGGTTCGAACTCTGCAGAAGCCTCGGCGACATCATCTGGTCCCGCGACGACGATATGGGACCGCTGTCCGCAGCAAAATCCGAGCGCCAGAAGTTCCAAAGGGCTTTCGCCCAAGGGTTCCTCTGCCCATTCGACGACCTTCGGGCGTACATCAACACCGACGAGCCGGGCGAGGACGACATCCATGCCGCCGCCCGTCACTTCCACGTTTCTGAACGCTTGATCGAGGCGACTCTCGTGAACAACCACGTCATCGACCAAGCCTCTTTCGAACAAATGGTGGATGCCGCGTAGCCAGGTCCTTCGGGCTGAAGCCCCGTGGGCAACGGACCCAGGCTCAGTTGCTGCCGCGCGCGCGGCACGGTCAAATGGCTGTCGGCACGTCGGTAACGATACCGACACGAACCGGGCGGGTGATCCGGAGTTCATAGGCGTATAGTGTGAGTGTGGCGGATAATGCCGCGATTAGTGGAATATGCACCATGAATCTGCCCGAAGCGGTGCGGGTTCTTGTGCTCGGCGACGGGGGGCAGTTTCCCGTACTCCGGCGAGAGATGCTGCACATGCTGTTCCCCGCCGACTCTGACCGCGCATTGTCGGCGGGCCTCACGATGTTGCTGGAAATCGGACTGCTTGAGCGGATCGCCCGTGGGGTATATCTCAATCGCACGGCACCGGGAACAACCGAGCGTTTCATGGGTTGGGCGATCGAAGCGTTGCGTCCGGGGCACTTGAACTACCTGAGCTACGAATCCGCGTTGGCAAACGCGGGATCGCTAAGCCAGCAGCCTTACTGGTATACCTTGGCCACGACCGGCAATCCGGGCGAGTACGCCACCAGGTACGGCAACATAGCGTTCCGGCACACGAACCGCCGTCGCGGAGAGATAGTCGCCAACACCGTCGTGGACGAACAGGGCGGGTACATGGTGGCACACCCGACCATGGCCCTTGAGGACTTGCGCAGAGCGAAGCCCGCGTTGGTGGCGAGCGTTGACGAGATCGCGCATGAGGAAGTTGTCGCCGAGTGGGGTCCGTACCATGCCGGATGACTTCATGGCGCTGGCCGAAGAAATCATAGAGCGCAAGGGGCAACTGGCGCACTGCCGCAAAACGGTGGAAAAGGAGATTCTTCACATGGAGATTCTTCGCGCGACGAGTCAAGCCGGCACCCTCCGCAAGCTCGTGTTCAAGGGTGGGACATGCCTGCGGCTTTGCCGGGGCGGGGAGCGTTTGAGCGAGGATCTGGACTTCACCGGCGGGCCGCACTTCGACCCCGAAACGATGGACAATCTCGAAAAGACCATCGGGGATCACCTGTGGCGGCACTACGGCTTGGAGTCCACGGTGCGAGCAGTCGGGAAAGTCTCCGGCGACAGACCAACGCACCGATGGTGGGCGCGAATTGTGACCCGCCCGTCGCCCACAGGGGCCACGTCCAACATTGGCGTACAGCGCATCAAGATTGAAGTGGACTCCGAGAGCTGGCCGGAACGCACATCCGTCGTGCCTGCCATTTTTCCGCATGGCGGCGTGATAATGCCCTCCACCGCCGTCGCGGTGCGATGCGTGCCCGTAGCTCAAACGATGGCGGACAAACTGGTGGCTTTGCCCATATCCATCATGGAGCGTCGCAACCCCCGCTTCCGCGATATATGGGACATCCACAAGTTCATGCCGCCGTCGGCGGGAGAGCGCCGCCCGGTCATCGAAGCGGCGCGAGAGTACGCCGCCAGGCGGATGGGGTTGGATGAGTTCAAGGACACCTTGACCGCAGTGAGCGAAAAGCTCCCTGCGATCATCGCGTCAGATGCGTTTCGCGACACGCTTCGGCTGTTCCTGCCGATGGATGTGGCCGCGCGAACCGTCGACGCCCCCGACTACCGCGAAGCTGTGACAAACCAGATGATGGAGATCTTCGCACAGGTTCGCGATCCGCAAAGCGAGAATTTGCGTTGACGCGGTGATGAAAGCGGGGCCGCAGGCCCGAGACGCCGCCAGCGGCAGACCGCCTGCGTATTCGCCTCGACGATGCATGCCTCACCCGCCCGGTCCGTCGCGGCAGCAACGCGCCCGACGACTGCCTGGAAATCCCTCCCGTCCCGCTTGCCTTCTGGTTTGTTGACAACTGGTGGCGCATACGCTGGAAGCCAAACGCCCCACGGTGACCTCAACGCGGAGTGGCGACTTGCACATCACCTGTCGTCTGTCGGGGCCGGATACCATTGGCCCAACGTGTCGATCTGGGCGAAGGTTCGCGAGTTGGGGTCGCCGTTCACGCCGACGCCAACAACCTCAAGCCTTCCCTGAAGTTCGTCGCAAAGCCCAGATTGGATTACGTCCCATCCTCAATCATCGAAGACGCCATCGACCGTTTCGTTCGAGCTGTCCTCGAAAGTGTCGGCGACGCCTCAGACGGGCTCGGCACCGAATACCGCCAATTGCAATCCGAGCGCACCGAACCCTCGGTCGCGGCATGGCGCAAGCTCGAAGCCATGCCGGGGTTCTGGGGTTCGATCCCGACGACGCCCCGGACGGTCTGGTGGCCCGCTTGGAAGCTCTATCGGCGCAATACGGCTCGGAGCCGCTCCAAGAAGCGGCGCTCGCCCATCAGGGCGAGGAGGCAACCAAAGTGCTGGAGATCTGCATCGAAGCCGCCGAGTCCTCAAACGTTCTGGTTCGCGCGCCATTCTCTTTCGACACGTTGGAAATAAACCGGGCCTCCCTGCAACCACCTTGGCAGCTCGCCGTAGGGGCCGCCAACCAACTGCGCCATTGGCTCGGCGTACCGCCCGGACCCATATGCAACACGCGACTCAGCGAGATTGTCGGGACAAACGTCGATCACCTTAAGACCAAACGGCGATCGACCTTCGACATTCCCTACGCCCTGCGGCTGCGCCAAGAAACTGGCAGCAGGCTCGCCTTGCGGTCCACCGGGTCGCACACGCGACGGTTCGAACTCTGCAGAAGCCTCGGCAACATCCTCTGGTCTCGCGACGACGCCATGTGCCCTCTCTCTGCCGCAAAGTCGGAACGCCAGAAGTTCCAAAGGGCTTTCGCCCAGGGGTTCCTCTGCCCATTCGCCGACCTTCGGGCGTACATCAACACCGACGAGCCCGGGGAGGACGACATCCATCCCGCCCGTTACTTCCACGTTTCCGAACGCTTAATTGAGGCAACTTTGATCAGCAACCATGTCATTGATCGAGGCTCGTCCGAACAAATCGTGGACGCGGCGTAGTCAAGCCTCTTGAATCGCGATGCCCATCCGCCGGACCGATGGGCGTCGTTGGACTCTCATGGGGCGATCTGCCAAATCCGCGCGCAAGACGTTGCGGACGCCATGATGATCCTGCTTCCGTTCAATCAGCCAGATGCCGAACTCGGCCGTTTGCTCGCGAAATTGCCAGTGAAATTGCCGCGACTTCAACGGCGAAACAATCTCCCTTCCGGAGGGGCGGCTGAGTGGTCGAAAGCACTGGTCTTGAAAACCAGCGAGGGTAACGCCTCCCAGGGTTCGAATCCCTGCCCCTCCGCCACTTGCTCAGGGTCCATTCTGGAGACGTGATCTGATGTTCATCGCCTAGATCGACGTTCCAAGTGGACTGGCAATGACGTCAATTGCGCACGACCATCGCTAGTAGACTCCTAACTTCCCGGGTACACCGACGTCACCGGCCGTGATTGTCGCTATTGTCTCCTTAATCAGATTTCTTCGGGCACCCCCGAGAGAGACGGCGATTCTCGGATAGATGTCTTCCAGTTGTTGGTCAAGCCACTGGGGTATTGAGACGGCTTTCTGAACTTGGACCTCTTTGCCGCTTACCGTCCACGGTTCGTCTGCCAGATTTCGCACCATGGGCATTTCAGAGCCTCCACCGGCCAATACCATCACAAGTCGTCGGGTTGGATGAGCCCTTATCCAATCTACCCAACTATCATCTACCGACTCCAGAATACCAGTGATAGCTGTCTTTAACGATTCACCAAATTGGCGTACTGCACCATGATCACAAAACTCCTCCAACTCGATGTCCACTCCGGTGCGATTCGGGCTACCAGAAAGGGCAACGAAGACAGTACCTTCACGGAAGAGACTCTCCTTGTACTCGCGTATACGAAGACGAAGCTGACCCAAAATCCCTTCAATATTCGGATCGTTAGGCTTGATACCGGCCTTCACAAGCACGAATTGGGTTAGTAAATTGTCCAAGTGGTCTCCCGCCTCGGTAAGCACCCTAGTGGACTGCTCGACCTCACGTGCTACGTACGTGGACTCTTTAGGATCCACATGAATGCGATACAGCCCAAGGTCACTTGTGCCTGCCCCAACGTCCACGACTAGGACCAAGTGGTCCAAGGAGGATCCATCGCTTGGTATCGATCCAGCGACGCCCATCGGTTCCGTAACGTCCTCGTCTACAAAAACGTACTCGAGGTTTTGTTGGCGCAGTGCCCGGCTCACTCTAAGGAAGTCCTGGAGCGCCAGGCCCTGTGTCAAACCCTCTCCAAAAGTATCAGCAAGAACTTGGGCATCTCCGACAGCCTTTCCAAGTCTGTCGACAAACTCCCGGCGTTTTTGTTGTCCTTCGAAACATGGCATCGCAAAACGTCGACTGAGCAACGGCGAGTAACCAAGTTCTTCAAGACACCGGTTGGCGGCCCAAGTCAAAAATGTGAGATAGGCTAGAATGAGTTCGCCATAGGTCACAGTCTCAGCAGTGGGGTTGTATAGCGCGATGACTCTTTCATCCCAACCATCTTCCGAGAGTCTACGCTTGATGCTATCTACCCTTTGGTGTGTACCGTCAGACCCCTCCTGTAAGGACTTGTCGACCGCCTTTCGGCCAAACCAAATGGAGCCGGATTGATCGATGAAGATAGACGAAATCAGCATTTGTTCATCGATTAGCTCCTGTTCTCCGGGAACACCTAGGTTAAGAACGTCAACCTCTTCAGATCCGTCATCCGTTTCTCGCACAAGAGTCGCCTTTGACATCGCAGTGCCAAAGTCGAGACAAAACCTTACATTTGATGCCGGGGAGTCAGCTGCGAGGGCCGAAAGGTTCAGTCCGATATCGGAAGGCTCATCCAATTGCTCCAGAGACGGCTCTGCATGCGCAGGCGTTCTTTTGGCTTCCACAGGGGGGGCCGTAGTGGACCCTTGCAAAGTTGTCAGGGCAAAACGAAGAGCGGCAATTTCGTCCGCTGTTATGGCACCTGGCAGGGTCCCCCTACCGTCCTCACCCTTCTCCTCTATGCGATTGATCAAATTGCTCAAGAGGATGCTTGCCTCAAATACTTCCATTTGACTTCTCTATTCCGCTTTCTCGACCCATGGCTTAACCAACATCCTTCGCCTGCCCCTGAAATCCTTCTCTACTCCTTCACGTACTACTTTGACTCGCCGAACACCCGAGGTATGACCGCCAATCAATTCGTGTTGCAATGGGTTGTATTCGACGACTTCCCCGACCCAATCAGTGCTAACCAATCGACGCATTCGCGCAAGACGTCGCATTGTCTGATCGACCTCTCGGTAACCCGCAACGGCGATACGGGCGGTAGACGCTAGTACCGGGTCCGAAATCTCCAGCAGGGGCACCATTGCGCTTCCCATCTTTTCCATTGCCTCTCGAATCCGGTCGATCTCGATAAGAGCAACGGCTATTTCGAAGTCCTCCGTGGTACCAACCTTGTGCACGGAAGCCTGCTGCGGACGCGATACCTTCCCCAAATTTGACCACCAATCTTCAGTCTGGGGATCTAAATCCCGTGCTTCCTTGAATTGCCTTTTTACTGCGGACGCCGCCTGTCGGCGATCTCGATATGCACGCGCAAGCACATCTACAAGTTCCCTATCGGTCCGATTCTGTCTTGCCAATACAAGTATCGCCTCCAATAAAAGCGTCCGAATTTGTGGAAGGACCGCCGAATTTCGGCTAAACCTCCCCCACACTCCTACGCCAAGGCTCTGCCGCGCCTGCCCTAATAGACGATACGAATCTGGCTGCATAGCGACCGAAAATCGAAGCTCAATTGCCCTTTGGAGCACGGAAAGCAGATGGTCGATCGATTCGAAGATCGTTTGTTCATCAAATTGGCTCTGGTCTATTGATCCAAAGAAACGCCTAAGACAATTGGCCAATTCCAAACCGACGTCGTTTCCGATTGGATACCGAGATTCCTGCACAACATCTCGAGCGCATACGAATAGCCGGCGAACTCGCCTTTGTCTTACTGTCGAAGATAGGCTCCTGATGGAGTCGGCTTGGTCCGTTAGAGCGCCTACCCAAGTAGCGATGTTGCCCGTACGCCGGAGACCCAGCTGAAGCAATTCGCGACGAGCGTTGTCGGCAGTGTCAATCGAAACGGCTTCTCTCGCCAAGTAGGCATCTAGCCACGGCTGTTCGACTTGAGCTAACGCCGCAGCGGCATAGGTCTTGGTATCCGCGTCAGGTAGAGCATCGATCGGTGACGGTTCACGTGTAATCGCATCTGAAATACGGGCGAGAACCGTTAACCGACGATCTCCACGAATTACAGCGGAGAGGCGTTGCAACGCTGCAGCCGAGAGGATTTCGTCACCATCGCCGCGCCGGCGCTCCAATTCGAGAATACGATCAACTACCGCATCGAGTCTGTTTCCCTTTACCAAGGCCTGTATCTGGCGGGACGCCATAGCCTTTGTAAGAAGACCGTTCAATTCGGACAGCGTAGATGCTTGCTCGATCGCAGTCAGTGCAACGGAATCTCGTGTTGAGGCACCAGCATCAATTGCACGAAGCCGCTGCAGAAGTCGGAGCTGATCGTTACCGCTCACTAAGCTCTCTTTGTCCCGTGCGGCGATATTGAGTTCGCCTAAGTGATAGAGAAGAGCATCGATAGGTATGCCGGTGTCGCGAGAAAGCCTAGCTACCGAGGTACCGTTCACATCTCTATCCTTGGTTCGATCTTCCGCGTCGCATTGAATCCGAGTCTACAATAATCCCAGGCCAGATCGAACTGAAAGCTATCGCCGATAGTGGTGTACAGGTGAGTCGAGTCACGCGGATTGGCTCTGCTAAAATCGGGTTTGCGATTTCAGGTTCCAGAAAATCGAGCACCCCGCACGTAAGCAACCAAATGTGGTGTCGTTGTCGGCACCCGCAGAGATTCCTTTCCCCTCACCGAGCTGCTTCGCAGCGGTGCGCGGCGGCGGTCCCGGTCGGCGGGGGCGGCGGAGTGCACCGAGGCACCGCGGGAGGTTTGCGAGCTCGCCCTGGCGCACGTCAACGGCGACCGCGTCGAGGCAGCGTATCGGCGCAGCGACCTGTTCGAGCGCCGCAGGACGCTCATGCAGCAGTGGGTGGACTTCTGGGCATCGAGCCAGACTCGATGGAAGTTGGGGTTCACCCGAAGGCTGAACCTGCCGGCTACGGGAGTTTCAATGGCGTACGACTGCGCATCCCCGGCAAGACGCGGCCGTCTCGAAGTGCCCTGAGGGCGCGCTGGACGTCGTTTCTGAAACGATTGGTATCGACGTGATCCGAAGCGTAGGCAGGCGAATCCGTCACGACGCGGGACCCTGCAGCCTACCTCCGAACGCGCGGGCCTGTTTCTCGTAACTTCCTTTCGCTGCCACGGGCAGGAACACGTGCAGCAGGACGCGCGCCCGAGACAGCCCCGTGTAGTGAAGCATGGACCAGTGGTCCTCCCCTATCTCGGCCATGTCGACCGCCACGATTGTCTGCCGCTCCAAGCCCTTGAAGGCATGCATCGTCGAGAAGAGCAGGTCCCCCTTGCGAGGCTCCACGTTTCCCGTCGCCTCGAGCAGGCGGAATCCGGCCAGACGTTGATACCCCGCCAAGAGCGAATTCTCAAAGCGTCGGGTCGAGAGGATCGCGATGTCGTCGGGCCGTACCTGCGCATCGACGAGTTGCCCTATGAGTTCCTCGATCAGCCGAACCGCCTCCTCTTGCGTCACATAGTAGTGCACTCCGGTATCGGGCCCATCGGCCGCACCCGTTACGGGCAGGTCGATCCCCGAGACAATCGACGTCTGGACGGCCACCTGGCGCGTGTTGCGGCAATTCTCGAAAAGGTCGTCGAAGGTTGGCGAGTAGGCCGCGAGCCGGCCAGCCACCATCGACTGGACGTCTTCTCCGTAGATGTTCTGTTTCGGATCGAGAAACAGGTGCCAGCCGCCGCCGCTCAGGCCATCCCTAAGCAGCAGGTCGAATACATCCAGATGTTCGGGAGTCAGCAGATCCTGGGCTTCGTCGACCACGAGCACGTCCCAACCGGCGTGGGACTTCTCGCACAGTGCCTCGGACGCGAGTTCTGGAAATCCCCTGCTGAAGAAATCGGGCGCGTTTGCGTCCATGTCCCGCAGTCGGGGAAGGAGGCCGGCATCCTCGATCAGCGCGTGGTACAGCGCATGCACATGATGCACCTGCACCGACTGCGCACTTACCGCCCGCTCGAGACCGGCCTCTACATGGCCGGCGAGCAGCCTGTTGAAGCACAGGTACACCACGTCCCGACCCGCTGCGCCCTGTTGACGGGCGCGGTCCAGCGCGATGACCGACTTGCCTGTTCCGGCCGCGCCGCGAACCACCGTTCGCGGATTGGCCGCCATCCTTCGCGAAGCGCGGATCTGTTCGTTGGTAAGGTGCACCAGGCGGTCGTCCACCCCGGTCAGGTATCCGCCCAGGCTGAGTGCGGTCTCAAGATCGGGACGGAGCACCTGTCGTGCCTCGCGTATTTCCTTCGCAGTCAGCCCCCTGGGCTCGCGGCCCCGCTTCCGCACGTGGTCGGCGTTCCAGTGTCTCTCCAGAGAACTGACGTACTGCATCATCGACTGCCGGAAAGACCGTCGATCGACAAGAACCTCGGGAATGATCTCGAGACCCGTCGCCGTGAAGGTTGTGTACGGCATGACCACCCCGAAACCGAACAGAACATCGCGAAAGCCCGGCCTTGCGGTTCGTAGCTCTTGGCGAATCGCGCCCAGCGCGCCCATTGCCTGTGCCCACGGGCTCTCGCGCTTCTCGAAGCTGCCGAAGTCGCCGCTGTAGGTCCAGACTCCGTCGACACAAGCAACGTTACCTCCCTTGACTTCCAGGGCGAAGACGCCCCGTTCGGACAGGATCACAATGTCCGCCTCTCCCCAGATCTTGCTCTCGTGGCCGGCAAGACCGAGCGAGTGAAGCACGATCCAGCTGTCCGGCAGCTCACGACCGAGCCGTGCGTATACGTGCCGCTCGCTGTTCGGACAGTCCTTGGGTACGTCGGGTATCAGGACGGCCAACCGGTTTCCCCGATCACGTCGCCGAAGTAGCCGGCGAAGGTGCCTTCCGCGTCTCCCACGAGTACCGCCCGGTCCAGCTCGCGATTGAATTTCTCGCAGGCTGTCTCGGGCAGCAGCAGGCAGCAGTGGCAGGCCGCCCCGCTTACGCGCTCCCCCGACTGCTCGACATCCGTCTCGATACATACAGGATCGCTTCCGCACCAGCGCACACTGTCCAGAGTCCTTTGCACGATCGGCTCCAGAAGTTCCGGTTCGGCGAGCCGGACCAAGCCCCCCAGGCTCCCTTCCGAGTCCGGCGACCCCGTATAGATCAACACTCCGTTCATCGCCGGCAGCGTTCCATCGGGCTTGCTCACGTACAGCCGTTCCCGCAAGGCAGACGCCGAGTAGCCGCACTCCACGCTGATCTGGCGGATAACCGCGTGCGCGAACGAGTGAACGAGAAGCAGGCGGGCCGTAATCGCGTAGCTTCGGTCGAACTCGCGTTGCTCCGCCATGTGACGGCTACGGGCCTCAAGGGCCGCCACCCGTCGCTTCAGCCCCGGATTCGCATCGACCCAAGCATCGACGGCACCCGTGCGGAACCGGAAGAAAACGCCTTCGCCACGAATCTCGGCGGCCGGCAGCCAGTTGCGCGGCGACTTCGACAGTGGGGACACCAGACCATCCCGAACCGCCTGATTCACCCGCTCGGCGGCAACCGGATAGGGTTCGATTCGGGAAAAGCCGGCAAGGGCGCGAACCTCGCGCAAACGGGAAGCCGCGCCCACCAGTTCGAACCAGCGCGCCAGCGACGGCGGCGACTCCGCCACCCGGTTGCGGAACTCCGGGACCACTCCGCTCACCACCGGATCTTCCCGGTCCTCGGAAAGAGCCGCGTACTCCTCCATCCGGGCATGTCCCTCGGTCAGCGTCCTCCCGTCGGCTTCTATCGTACGCAACTGGCGATACGCCGAAAGCATCTGTTCGGCAGTTACGCCGTGTTCTGGCGCCAGTCCTTCGAGCACAGTCGGAAGGGTGTCTTCCGGCACCGCGTCGAGCACGTTGCGATATTCCAGAACGATTTGGCTAACCGCTTCCGAAGCAGGCGGAATCGAAAGGGAAGAACAGACCACGCCGAAATGAACGTTGGAAGCACCGCGCTGCATTGCACGCACCGCCTCGTCGCAGCCTTCCTCCCGGTCGAAAAGCCATGGACGAAATCCTGAACAGGAATAGCCACGGAGCGCTTCGGGCCTAAACGCGTCGCCCAGTGACTGCTGCACCGGTCGTTCCTTCGTCCCGCAGGCGACACAACGAACGTAGAGATCCGCCAACGATGCGGAAACTCCGTAGGAACCGAGGCGCAGGCTCGGCGCATCGCAGACACCCCCAGGTCTGTCGCGGTGCGCCCACCATGCCCAGGGAAAGTCCTCGATGTGGCCACGCCTGCACGCCAGCACGAAGCGCACCGGGGTCGTGTGCACTGCAGCCCCATGGGCATGGCATTCCAGACGCCCGCCGTCCGCGGCCAGTTCGAACGGTGCATTCTGCCGGCCAATCCGGTGGCACCTTGGACATTCATGCCACTCCGGGAACCGGACAGCGGGCGCTACGCTCCTGGCGCGAACCATTCTCGTACCAGGAACGTCTTCCTTCACCGGACCGAGGCGAAAGTGGCTGACCCCCAGCATGCCCTGCAGGCGCGGTTCCCCGATACGCAGCGAAGGAAAGCGTGTAGCCGGCTCCCAATCCTCGAGTCCCATGGGCATGAACGAACCCTTTTCCAGATCGACAATGGCGCCGATCCCGAAACTCGACACCAGCTGCGAACGACGGACGCTGCCGAGCGGCTCGACACCATCGGTCGGAACAGCGGCCGAACGTCCCCTGGCGCTATTCCATGCCACCTCAGTCTCTCCTGGCGATGCGCAGGGCGAACGCCGTGGACGGCTCCACTTCGCGCATCGAATTCGGGGTCGGCCAGCCCGTGCGGCCCGTTCTCGCCCCCTCTTCCGCCGAGGTCATCAGGTGTGGCCTGGTCCTTCCGAACGGCGCCTTTCTTTCCCAGTACAGGAGTGCCGTCCCGGCAGCGCGTGAACTGCGGCTGCGCTCGCCCCACTTCCGGATAATCCCCTGCAGATCCGAAGCGCTGTCGTCGCCTTCGATGTCGTTCGACGCGGAACGGGCACGGTGGCCGATGGCCTCCAGCACCGCCCGCACTGCCGGGTCCGACGGATCGAAATCCCTTGCCGCTTCCTCGTCGTCCATGTCCGCGACAAGGTGACGCACCGCGGCGGCGGCCACGGCGTGTAGGGCCTTGTCGCGCGCGCGAGGAGCCCACGGCGTCACGCTGGTCGCCTCGACGTTGCGGTACAGCGCGCCGTGATAAGCCAGAAAGTGTTCGAAATGCGAAACGTCCCGCGGGCGACCGAAGTTGTAAAGGGTCACAACGAGACCGTGCAGACCACGTCCCACCCGGCTGCTTGCCTGAATGTACTCGGCCGTGGATTTCGGCTGCCCGTTCACCAGGATCAGGCCGAGCCGGGATACATCCACTCCGACGGATATCATGTTGGAAGCCAGCACCACATCCCGGGGCAAGGAGGCGAACGGATCAGCGCCGGTCCCGGAGAGGCCTACATTCAACTGGTTCAGGTGTTCGGGAAGATCCCGGGATGCGACACGACTGCTCAGCTCGATCGCCTCCGCCTCCAGCTGCCTGACGGCATCGCCGAACCTGCTTGCCAGGAAGGCCATGTGACGCGGGATGTCATCCTGTACAAGCACGTGGGCGCCGCCCAGTTCCCGCAGACTGTTGAAGTAGACGACGGCCGTCCAGAATGGGTCCAGCAAGTCGACCGGGGCTCCCGCGTCCTTGCGGTGCCCCGCGATCTGCAGCAGGACCGCCATCGTTGCCTGCAGCGCGAACTTCGGACTTCGACCCGCAGACGAGAGTCCCAGATAGATCCGGTCCGCCCCGTCTTCGTCGCGCACCGCAAAGAACGAATCCGAGGCATCGAATCCCGAAGGAGGAAACTGCAGCACGTTCCGGTCGAACAGCGCACGGACCTGACGGCCCGCCTGCCCGATCGTCGCGGTGGACCCGATCACCTTGGGACGGATACCGCCATCCGTGCAAATGAGATCGATCACCGTTTCGTATAGACCCGCGATCGAGCCGAGGGGACCCGAGATCAGGTGCAGTTCGTCCTGGATGATGAGGCCGGGGCGAAGTCCCCCATCCAGCCCGAACAGGGCCCTGATGTCGTTGCGTCGCGGCAGTTGCGCGAACTTGTCGATCGTCCCAATGATCAGGCTCGGCGGCGACGCGTAGATGTAATCGTCGACCGTATGTACCGGAATCGCCTCCCCCGCGGTTTCGCAATCCCGGTTTTTGCAGCGGATTTCGATACCGGCGCCGTCCCGCGCCTCGTTATAGGCCGACGGAGGTAGTTCATGCCCGCACACCGGACAGTCCAAGAGTTGCCGGGGAGTCGAGCGCGGCTCCAGACCGTTCTTCTCTTCGCGCAGCGCATCCCGGGCGTCCCGGATGCGGTTCGGCGTCGCCTCGCCCCCGACGTAGAGACCCAGGGATATCGCTGCGTCTCCGAGGTCGTCTCTTTCGCGGCGTATCGCGTCGCAGGCACAGATCACCGAGGCCGCGCGCTGGAACTGCTGCACCGTGAGCAGCCGCAGCGTATAGCGCATGAGCACATCCACCCCGCCGCGATCGCGGCGACCGGCGTCCTCAAGCCGACGGAAGAAAATCTGGAACGCCGTCAGCGCGAGATACGCTTCCGTCTTCCCGCCGCCGGTCGGAAACCAGAGAAGATCGAGGCAGTCGCGATCGTCATCGTCGGGCCGGACCAGTCCACGCAGTACCAGAAGCATGTACGCGAGCTGGAAGGGTCTCCAGGTGAGCGCTCCCTTTCGGTCCCCCTTCGCGTCGTACCCCGCTTGCCGGTTCATGGCCATATTGGCGAGCACGAATGCCCGCCACGCGTTGTCGTCCTGCTCCAGGCTCGCCACCCCGTGGTTCATGCGCTGGCGGGCTTTCACGCATAGTGCCAGGTTCCGCTCGGCGGCGTCATGCATGCCTTCCGGGATACCTGCGAGCCGTGCCTCCAAGGTTTCGCGGATCCACCGGCCGTACTCCGCGACAAAGCTCCTGAGAACCCCGGTTACCTCGCCGCGCTTGTCTGCACGCGCGAGCCAGGACGCTCTCAATGCCTTCGGGTGATCGCCGAGGAATCCTCTCAACATCGGATGCGCTGCGGCAATCGTGCCTTTCACGGTTGCCTCGGGCAGCCAGGTCGTGCCCACGCAATCCACGGAGCCGGCCGCCGAGCGTTCCCACTTTGCCGCGACGCCATGCCCCACCGCGTACTCCCGGACATCGCGGTACAGCAGCGCCGCCGACCGGGTGTCTTCGTCCGCGGCCGCAGACAGGATCGCCGGTCGCGCCCGTATCGCGCCGGCGCCTTCTCGATCAGCCGCCCGCACTTCCAGCCCCGCCTGGAACAGGCACAGTTCGTCCCGCGACCTGTCGTCGGTTTCCACGGACCTGTTTATGAGCGTAGCGGTGATCACCTGCCGCATTCCGTCGACCCGCCGCCTGACGTGCAGGCACAGTTCGGGATCGTGAACCGCCTTTCCGTCGGGGCCCTGGAAATCGTGCGTCGACCACCTAGGCGGGCAGTCGAGCGGTATCTCGCGGCGGTAGTTCAGCGCCACGCGCCGCCAGTGCCGCCCGGATGCCTCGCCTTCCCGCGTTTCCCCCTCCACCGGCACATAGCGTGCGGTCGAGCCCAAAGAAACAACGACGGGAGCATCGGCATCCGCAGCAAACGTCAGCCCGATAGTGCAGGGACGCACCGTACGGTAACCCGGCACGCCCGCGTCCGCCTCGCCGTCCTCGTTTGCGGGAGCACCATCCTGCTGGTCATCCTCGATCGAAGCGAGCGGCGCGCCCTCCGGCCAGAGAATCCCGGTAAGGTATGTATCCGCCGGCGCGGACGCGATGGTCTCGTCCTCGGCGAGGGGACCAAGCAGCAACGCCCTCACGAGGCGGATGACCTCCGCACGCTCTCCGCTGTTATCAGGCTTGCCGTTCATCGTTTCCTCCTGTGAGTCTTGAAGTCGCCCGTTCCGAACAGGCTGACACCAAGCCACAGCCTGCTTGTGCGGTACGGTTCCTCGAGCGGAAATTCGGCTTCGGAGGTGACCGTTCCGACGCCGGCGATGCGCAGGTTCATGATCGTGTTCGGCAATGCGTAGCCCCTCCCGTATAACATGTCCAGCAGGTCGAGGGTCATCTGTGGAGCGGTTCGCCCGACGAGCAGCCCAGGTCCGTCGGACGTCTGCACATGGATGTCCCAAACAGCCTTGCCATCGTTTGCGCGCTTGAGGAGCATGACCTTGTGTCCCTGCAGCGTGCACGCTCCCCGCAACAGATAGTCCTGGAGCGTTGCGACAGCATCGCTTCCGCCGTGGACATCGGGATCCACGAATCCGAAGGGGTCGAGGTCGCCACCCAGCCCGACCTCCACGTTCATCCAGCCGTACCGCCAGTGGCAGAGGCGTGCACGGCCGCTCTCAAGCGTCCAAGTCCACGGTGCCTGGTACAGAGCCTTCCCATCCGCCCGATTGAGTTTCCGGCCCGCCCGCGTCACCGCCACATAGTGAACTTTAGCTTCTTCCAGGACAGATGGATCATTTGGCGCGGCGCCCGCGACGTTGTATTCCTGCTCGTTCCGTGGCGTATCCAGTACTGTGACGACATCGAACTCCAGTCCCTTCGACTGGTGGATGGTGGTCACGACGAGACCGTCTCCCCCCGCGAGCTGGTCATCCGGAAAGGCGTCGGGCCAGTTCAGTCGCGACCGCAGCTCGGAAACCGCGATGCGGCTCGCGTCTTCCGGGGCGCCACTGGCTGTGCACAACCTTGACCAAGTCATTGCCTCCGGAGGCAGACCCAGACTCCGGCACGTCGTTTCATCCCACTCCCGGCTCAGGTGGCCGTGGATCACGCCGAACTGCGACCGTGTGAGTTCCGGCGACCTGAGGCGGCTGAGCAGCGCCGCGATCCAGGCGGGAGGAAGGGACGCGCCGTTGCCGGCCCGCAAGCGGACCGGCGCTGCCCCTCCCTCGACGTCTGTCCCGAAGAGATGTGTGAGCACGCGCAGGGATTCGCCATTCGTACGCGTGAGGATTGCCCGGCTTCGCGAATCTCCGTCGTCGAGCCAAGAACGATTGACCGGGTGTGCCGACAAGGGAAGTTCGGCCACCTTTTCCCGGACAATCCGGAGCTTCTCGTCGTCGGTTCTGTGGCTAAGTAACACCTGTCTAAGCGAAGCGGCAAGATCCGCCAGCGGTCTGTCGGCCCGAAAATTGTGCGTGAGAGTCACGACATCCAGTTCCGCACCGTATGCGTCCTTCACCTCCTGCCAGTACTCGGTGGGCGTCGGAAATATACCCCCCTCCACCCTCGCGGCGAAGCCGTAGATCGCCTGTGCAGGATCTCCGAGAATGGTGAATCCAGTGCCTAGCTGTCCCGGTGGCGCCAAGAAGTCAAGGAGAGCAAGGACGAGTTCGCCGCGAACGCCCGGAAGGTCCTGGAATTCGTCCACAATCAGGTGACGCCGATCCCCTATCAGCGTTCGGAGCCGCTCGTCTTGCCTGCCCCTGATCAGACCGCCCAGCTCCTCGATGTTCTCGTCGTGACTTCTTGCCAGCAAGGCCGGTACGGCATGGCCGAACAACCTGAGCATTCGGAACGTCCACGAGTCGAAGGTCCGGATCGATACGTGCCGCAGCTCCTCCAGGACCGCATCGCCGGTCCCCCCCAGGCGTGCAAGCCGGTTAGTCAGGTTCCGTACCGCGCTCCGGGAAAAGCTGAGGACGAGCAGTTGTCCGGGCGAGAGCCCCGTCCGTACCAGGCCGGCCATCCGGACAGCGGCCATCTCCGTCTTGCCCGTGCCGGGGCCCGCGTCCACGAGCAAACGGGCGCCCGCTCCGGCGCTGCGTATATGCTCTCGCTGCAGTTCATCGTCAGGACGCGTCATCCCTGATATCACTCCGTACCGCACTACGGCCCCATGCGAGCGGTCGGCCGGTTGTGTCCCCCGACCTGCTCAGTTTCCGGCCAATTTGACTCGGACGGTCTCGCCTCGGAGCAAACCCCGCAGCGCAGTGCGGCCTGTGGCGTGCGTCGGGGCTGGCACCTTCGTTCCGTCGAATGCACACTGCACCGTTGCCGGAGCCCCACCGAGTCAAGCGCGCGAGCCTAGCAGAGACCGCAGCAACATGCATGGCGCAGGATGTTTGGTTGTGCCCTGGGTTGAATCGTGACATATTGTCCAAAATCGACACAGAGAATGCGGCATGTACGCGAGTGGCTCCAACGAGTTCTCCCAGCTAATGACTCGCGCCGGGCTGGGCATCGACGAAGCCGCCGGCCTGCTGGGCGTCAACTCAAGGACGGTCCGGCGCTATATCAACGGCGAGGCTCGGCGCGTCGACCGGCTTAAGATCGAGAAGCTGCGCGAGATCGCCAACGCGCGGTGCCCTGTCGACCGGCCGGAAGGTTTCACCTTCATCGACCTGTTTGCCGGGATCGGGGGACTGCGCCGCCCGTTCGAGGAAATCGGCGGGCGTTGTGTGTTCACCTCCGAGTGGGATCGATTCTGCAAGGAGACCTACACCGCCAATTTCCCGGAACCGGCAGACAGTGACCACCGTTTCGTCGGCGACATACGACCGTATGCGGAGAAGCCCGGCGACGTACCGGATCACGATGTCCTGCTGGCGGGGTTCCCCTGCCAGCCGTTCTCGATCGCGGGCGTGTCGAAGAAGAATGCGCTCGGCCGTCCGCACGGTTTCCTGTGCGATACGCAGGGCACGCTGTTCTACGATCTGGCAAAGATCCTCGATCACCACCGCCCGTTGGCCTTCCTGCTGGAGAACGTCAAGAATCTCCGGGGGCACGACGGAGGCCGAACCTTCTCGACCATCATAAATGTGCTCGAAAGCGAACTGGGCTACACGGTAGCGACGCATGTCGTCGACTCCTCCCCGTGGGTTCCGCAGAAGCGCGAGAGAATCTTCATAGTCGGGTTCCGCGACCGGACCGACTTCGATTTCGACCAACTGGCGATACCGGAAGGTCCCGGGCCCAAACTCAGGACGATCTTGGACAACGAAGTCGACCCGAAATACACGCTCACGCGGCACCTGTGGAACTACCTTCAGGAATACAAGAAAAAGCACCGCAGCGCCGGCAATGGATTCGGCTATTCGCTGTTCGGCGCGGACGACGTGGCCCGGACCCTTTCTGCCCGCTACTACAAGGACGGTTCGGAGATACTGCTCAAGCAGAGCCGTCGGCGCCCCCGTCGCCTGACGCCGCGCGAATGCGCCCGCCTGATGGGTTTCGACAGACCCGGCGGGTCGGACTTCAGGATTCCGGTATCGGACACCCAAGCCTACCGCCAGTTCGGCAACGCCGTGGTCATCCCCGTCGTTCGCGCCGTCGCCCGGCTCATGAAGCCGCACATCGCCGAGCTTCTCGCAAGGGAAGGCCGCGAACTACCCTCCGCACGTCAGAACGAGTTCCTGTTCCCGGAACCTGTCGTCGCGACCTGATCCATGCCGCCCGACATCGTCACGCCCGATGTCCGAAGTCGCATGATGTCGCGAATCCGGGGCAAGAATACGAAGCCGGAGATGGTGGTCCGCTCCGCATTGCATCGGCGCGGCTTCCGCTTCCGCGTTCACGCCAAAAACCTGCCCGGGAAGCCCGATCTGGTGTTCCGGAAGCACAGGGCCGTGATCTTTGTTCACGGTTGCTTTTGGCACGGCCACGACTGCCACCTATTCAAGTGGCCGGGCACCCGCAGCGATTTCTGGCGGCAGAAAATCACCTCGAACATTGCCCGGGATCGCGATTGCCGCCTCGCCTTGGCAGGTGCGGGCTGGCGTGTCGCGATCGTCTGGGAATGCGCTCTCAAGGGACGGACGCGTCTTCCGCTCAACGCTGTGGCACAACGGTGCGCTGCGTGGCTGGAGTCCGACAAACCGGAAATGAGGCTGAAGGGTGATGAAACGCGGACAACTGCGTGACTACTTCGTAGGCGTAGGCGTGAAACGTCTGAGCGCTGTGGACGCCGAATCCCGGAGGTCCAACCAGCACGAGGTCGGGACCACGCGCGAAATGCGCCGCCAGTTCCTGGGCGAAGTCCAGCGCGAAACCTTCAGCGTCGTATACGTCTGGCTCGGCGGGGACCAAGACGGTTTCACCACGGAGGGCACCGCGACCCACTACGACACGCGCGAGCTGCAACCGCAAAGGGCGCCGGAATGGCGCCTCTACTACCCCTCCAATCCGGTCACGGAGGCCATGCACGAGCGCGACACGCTGTTCCTCGCCATGGCCAACGACCGGCTGCTGTACTTCATCGTCGCGCCGGGGGGATCGACCAGCGAGAGGCAGCTCTCCTGGCTTTTTGACCTGCACCCGCGAGGCCGGTCGTTCGTGTCGCGCGCGGTTGCCGACGACGGGCCGGAGCTCGATTTTGCCGCCCGCTTCATCCTCGACGAGATCGGCGTCGAATTCGAGGAGCCGGACGCGGATCGCCTCGACGCCATCATCGACCGGTTCGGCCTGGCATTCCCCAGCACCGCCGAATTCTCAGCTCTCGCACGTCTCACGCTTCCCGACGCGAGGGCCGCGGACGATCCGGACACGGCGCTGGTGGCATGGCTCAGCCACGAGGAATCCCTGTTCCGTCGGCTCGAGCGGAAGATTGTCACGGCGCGTCTTGACGAGGAGATCCGCGACGACGGCGGTGCCACGGATGTAGACGGCTTCATCCGCTTCTCGCTGAGCGTCCAGAACAGGAGGAAGTCGCGCATGGGACAGTCTCTGGAACATCATATCGAGGCGGTGTTCCGGGCCCGCGCCATTGCCTACGTCCGGGGTGCCATCACCGAAAACAACCAACGGCCGGACTTCCTGTTCCCCAGCAAGGAGGCCTATCGCGCCGCGCCCGAGGATGGCTCGGCGTGGCTCGCGATGCTCGGAGCGAAGTCGACCTGCAAGGACCGGTGGCGGCAGGTTCTCGCCGAAGCGGCCAAGATACCGAGCAAGCACCTTCTGACACTGGAGCCGGGAATTTCGGAGTCGCAAACGACCCAGATGGCGAATTCGAACCTACAACTCGTCGTGCCGCATTCGATACAGGAAACCTACAACGATGCCCAACGCTCATGGCTCTGGAGTCTCGGGGACTTCATTCGCTACGTAGGCGCCCACGAACTCGGGTAGACCCCGCATACGGCGTCTTCGGCGCGTCGAAGCCCTCGCTGAAGACGCCATAGTTGACCAATGCCTTGACCGTGTCCCGCCCAAACTCATCGACAACGCGGCGCGGGTCGCCTTGTCGGTTTCTCCACTGACTGCTCTCAAAGGACGCGCACGTCTTCCGCTCCAGGCCGTGGCGGGCGATGAGACGCGGACAGCCGCGTGACCGCTTCTCTGGCTTGGACGTGAAACGCCCGACCGCCGTGGACGTTAAACGACGGAAGCCCAATCAGCACGAGGCCGGGAGCACGCCGCGACATGCGCGGGCAGTTCCTCGACAAAGTCCAACGGGGAGTTCCGGTCGTGGACGCCCCGCTCGCCGAGTACCAAGTCGGTTTGACACCCGAGCGTAACGTGGCGCGCGCACAACCAAGATCAGATTCATGTATTGCCCGTTCGGAAACTGGTCAGGGTCGACGCAACTTTTGAAAAATAACGCGGGAATTCTCACCCCAATAGGGTGGGACGCCACAACACACCGCGCGTCTCGCCGCTCGAAGGCATTCGAACGCCCCAAGGGTAAGGCGGCTTCTGCCGTTGTTCGTACTGATAAACAATCACCTCTGGCAGATTGCGTCGGTCGTAAAGTCGCCCGAATCGGAACACGACGCTGTTCGGCGCCGCCAAGAACAGGTGCAAACGCGTGATACCCAAATCCCGCAACCTCACGACGGTTTGCAGAAAGTCCCTTCCGAGTACTCCCTGCTTGGCCGCCGACCAATGGCTCTCCGAACTCCCACGCGGCAATCTCAATTCCACGACGGGTATCTCGGGCACGGTGCATCGCACCGCCACATCACCGATCCGGTACGAAACGGACACTACTAGCGCCGCCTCTTCAGTCCCTTCATACACCGAGTCCAGTCCCGTCTCCTCGAATCGCGCCCCATCGTCCGGTTCGTTCAACTCCCGCCATAGACTGTTGTGCCTGTCCCAGTCCATCACCAGGACTTCACCCTCGTCATCGAGGACCATCCCGGTCAGGAACGCGAACGGCACGGGCGAAAGGCCCCCATAGACGATCGTCGACACTCCCGAACTCACCCCTTCCTCAAGCAACCTGATCTGGCCAGCCAAGTCCCCAAGTTTCTCCAAGGCTGCCCCAGGCTCGACGATCACGCCATCCTTCACCTTTTGTCGCAGGTCCACCCGCACGACCACGCGTTGTCCCTTGATCTCACGCGGGATAGCGTTCTCCAACCGGCTTCCACCCCAATCGCGTAGCCCGCGCACCTCGATCACAATCACCCGCCCCGTCCGCGCGCGGAACGCACCCAAACACAACGATGCCCCTCCGCCGACGACCAAGCCAACGCCCACTATCAGCGCCACCACGAGCACCACGGTCGGCAAATCGCCCTCTCCCAAACCGAATGCCAGCTTCCTGCCATCGAACGACACCCATCCCGTCAATGCCCAGCCGCCGACCACAAGACCGATCAACACGCACCCGCACTTGATCAACGTCACTCCGACCGGTCGCTGGCGCATCCAGTCGATCCATTTCTCGCCCAACCGCAGCAAGCCGCTGAACACGCTTCCCACCTCTTTGGTCGTCACGAACTAGTTTCCGCAACAATCGCCGAATCAACAAAGTATGTATGTTCGTTGTGCTCTGGCGGCTCACCCACCGTCATCGTTCCGGCTTCCGCCCCAGTGCCTTGAAGCCGCGCCTTATCCGAACGAACGGCCTTATCTCCGAGGTCCCCACTACGACAAAGACTAACGGTCGTCCGGGGTTGGCCCGCACGCACTTCACCCAATCCCGTTTATCCACCCGCGACGGCCCAGGGACGGGCTCGGGATGCGTGTGCCAGGTCCCAAGGTAGATGCGTTGTCGGCCCGAACGCTCGAACATCCTCCGGACGTCCTGCTCGTGCCCGGGATCGCGCATTTCGAATCCCAGCCTCCATCCCCGATCCAAGCGTTTCGGCGTGGTTAGCGCCTCGATCCAAACCTCCGCCCTGTCCATCGACACGGTCCCGATCAGTACGCCGAAGGACTCGGCCGCCGTGGCAGCCATTCGCCGATGGGCCTTCCACGCCCTCGTCACACAGTCCAACACGTGCACACGCCGTCCATGGCCCTTGAACTCCCATTCGCCCTCAGCCACCGCACACCCCGCAGTTCGGGTCCTGCAGGGGCAGAATCTCCAAGGAGTCACTGAACCGATGGTATCGGTACGTTGTCGCCAGCGACGCATGACCCGCCTCGACGGCGCTACCCTGCCAGCTCACCCGCGACGATGTCGTCACCTCGCCCACAAGGAACCGCACCGCAAGGTCCGCCGTCATCGTCGCGGTTTGACTCGCCGCGATCCCGCTGAACGGCAGGAACTGTGCCCCGCAGCCTCCATGGTTCCGCATCACGATCTGGTTCGCTGCCAGGAAGTTGAGATTCGACGCGGGTCCCGGCTCGAACGTCTTTTGATCCACGCACGCACATTCCCAGCAACCCATCGAACCCGGCGCCACCAGAATCGCGTGGCCGCCGATCCCGTATCCCTCGACCCAACAATTGATTGTGGGCACACCGACTTGCCTCGTGCGACAGTACTCCGCGAACACCCGTTCGACCGTCGGCGACCCGATCGCAATCACGACGAGATCGAACTCGCGCAATATGTCCACATCCCTCAATTCCTCCAAACACCGATCCCTATGTTTCACCGCCGCCCAAGGGTGTTTCAGCGCGATTTCTCCCGCGACTGCCGCACTCTTCCACGTGCCGACGGCCCGCAACGACAGTGTGTGACGATACAGGTTCTTCTCCGAGAACCTGTCCGGATCCGAGATCGTTAGACTGCCCACTCCCGCCGATGTCAGGCGGTGTGCAATTTCGCTCCCGACCGATCCGCAGCCCACGAGCAGAACGGACTTACCTCCGAGGTCCAGCGAACCCCCACCCCGCGGGACGAGCGATCCCCGGGATAGCGACCTCACTCTGTACGCCGTTGGCGTCCATCGTCCCATTTGCGCCTCAGCCACCGAAGACGGCAAGCCCGCTTTCGTTGGTGAACGCCAGAGCACGGCGAACAGCACCTGCCCGTCCGGTATATCGCCGGATAGGATCACCCAGAATTCGCGGCTCCTTTCCCTTCCCAGCCGCTTCAGCCATCTACGCCCCTCCGTATCCGCGCGCTCCACTGCCTCGAAGTACCAGAGCTGCAGACCCTCCGCGCTCGCTGGGGCTGGCTCCAGGCAATCCAAACGGACGCCTATGCCCTGCCCCCGCGTCGGCCGACTGCCCCAATTCACCCATTTCCTCAGCGCTGCCGAGCGGGCGTCTTCGGCCGGACCGGCCGCCATCACGATCGGGCTCGACCGGATGCCATCATCGGGCTTCTCCCGACCTGGCTTCACCTCTAGGCCCTCGCTCGCGATGCCATCCCACGCGACATACATTTCCGCAACGCCTTGTGCGCACAGGAAGCTCCAGTGCGCGTCAAACTCTCGCAACTGCTCGTCGCGGTTGTACGCCGGATCCTCGATCAGCCGCGTCAGCAGTAAAACGTGTTCTTCAAGGGTGTCCCGGTAGACCAACTCAGGGCAGTCGACATTGATGGATGTCGACGCGACATCTCCAATGCAGACCTCCCCCCCTTCCCCGCTGTGATCGCCGCTCGCGAGCACGTGTGCGAGCTTCCCGAAGCCGTGCCCGTCCACCAGATCGAACCTCGGGACGCGCAGGAGTTCCTCCGGAAAAAAATGCACGAGCTTTACCAGCCGGCCGCCGGCCTCGAACACAACCGTCAGGCGCGACCCACCGTCCGTCAGCGCTGCATCATATCCGTCGTCTTGAAGGCTCCTGCAAATCCGCTCCCGATTCATGCACCTTGCGACGTTCTCACGACACCGTATGTCCCGAATGTCTTCCTTTTCGCCTTCGAGCCTTCCTTCGGCGGATGCGGGACCACGAAGTCGTCGCCAAACAGCTCGTTGAGAATCTGGCATTGCTTACGTTCGTCGGTCTCCTCTACCGCCTTGTCGAGACGCTGGACGAGCCGCCTCAACTTGTTGTAGAGCTGCGTTCCCGTATCTAAGCTCGACCCATCGAAGATGTCCCGATACGGCTCCTTCGGCAGATCGACGTGGACGCGGTACTGCCCGTCCGCCTCTTCTTCGAAGTAGCCTCCGTCCAGTATCGTCGCGACTGTGTCCCGCAGCGCCGCCAAGTCGTGCTTGGCACCCTCGATGCTGAAGGAGGAGGCGAACTGTTCCTTCGCCATCACGGTCAGACCGATGGAGTACACCTTCGCCGCAACCGCTTCGCTGAATTGCACATCGCGCCAACGCTTGAGGTATCGCACGACCCGCCGGAATTGGGCCCGCTCTTCTCCCGGGTCGTCCCAATACTCGCTGTCGTCGTTAATCCACTCGATGAGTCCTAGCGGGTCGCTCTCCGACCACTCACGATTGTCCTCGTCGGAGTTCTTTTTGCCGACGGCCAGCCAGTGCTCGTCACCCGATCGTTTGTAGATGATCAAATCGATGTGCACGTTGTCTCCCGCGTAGTCTGCGGTCACACATGGCTTCTTGATCTTCGCATTCTTGAACCCTCGATCCTCAAGGACGACGAGCGCCTTCTTCTTCGGCGTCACTGGATTCTCGGGAGCGTTCTCCTCGTCAATCACCAGCGCGCGATCAACATCGTAGTCCCCGTTGATCGGTTTGATCGCCGTATTGGTCTTGAGCGAACCCTGGATGAAGTTCCCCACAATCGGAAATCCCTCTTTCTTGAACGCGTCCATCACATCTTTTTTGATGCTGTCGTCGCGCTCCCGCGCCGTCTTGTACGCGCCGTCCTCCCGGCCAAGCTTGATCCTCCCGTGAAACTTGTCGAAGTGGGTCTGAACACCCATGGTCCCTCCGTAGATTTATTTCATTGTTCAAAACCTGACGCCGACCCCTAAGGCAGCGATCCTCGCCTTAGCGCGAATGAGCAACTTGCGCCAGCGGCCCTGATCGGGCCTCACCATGCACCTGCCGAAACCCCCAGAACTATGTATATATACACAGTTCATGTCAAGGTGTTGCCCCGTACGTGTTGCCCCGTACAGACGGCAGGCGGTCTTTTCGGACCATTGGCTTGAAGCATTGATTCCCGTTAAGTTCCAATTTTCCCAGACCCGATTTCCGGCAGACGACATGGCAACATATGACCCCAGCGCGGACCACTCCTCTCTACGGGAGAGCATTCTGGAGCATGCATTTCTCGGGGCGCTTCGCCGTCGCGCTCAGATGCATGATGCAACCGGCCTTGCCGGCGATGCTTGGATGCAGAACATAGCCGGGTCTGACAGCCGTCTAAGCCGTGTTGAAGCCGAGGTTTGCGCCGACTTTCGTGCCATGGCGGAGCTACGGAAGCGATATTTCGACGAGGGAAAGGACTACTTGGTCGCGCGAATCGGCAGGCGTGTACGCACGATCGCGTCCGAACGGACGCTGACCTTCCTCTCGCGCAAGGCGGTCATTCCAAAGTACGGGTTTCCGGTGGACGTGGTCGAACTCGACACGCGCACCTCGGACGGCAATCCCGCCGGTGTCTCGCTCCAAAGGGATTTGTCACAGGCTATCGCCGAGTACGCACCCGGCGGCAAGGTCGTTGCAAACAAGCTGGAGTGGGAGTCATGCGGAATAAAGTCGGTGCCAGGGAAGGCATGGCCCGTTCGCCACTACCAATACGATGATCAGCACAATTTCATGCAGTGGAACGAAGGCGATCCTTCGACCCCGAGGTCTGCTAGGCGAAAGTACCTCGTACCCGAATTCGGGTTCGTCACGCCACTTTTCAAGCGACCAAAGGAACCGCACGGCCGCGCACGGCGCTTGTACACGACGCGGCCGTTCTTTCAAGGCTTCGGCAGCGGTGCCGAACCCGAAACCAAAACGATACGGGGCGTTCACCTGACCAAGGCGCTTCCGGGCACGCTGGTAGTCCTTTGCGAGGGCAAGGAGCAGAACGGCTTCCACATCTGCCGCTCCTGCGGCGCCCACATGGCTGAACCCAAGGGCGAGCATCGATCCCCAAACGACTCTGCGTGCAGGGGAATGCTCGAACGCTTCTCGCTTGGCCACGAACTCGTTACGGACGTTGTCCGACTACAGTTCCCGGGGATGCGTGATCAATGGGAGGCATACTCCATCGGGTACGCAGTTCTTCTCGGTGCCGCAGAGACGCTGAACGTGCCGGATACAGATCTGAACGTGACAATCACCGGGGGCTCCAAGCAAGGAGAAACCGCGATCGTGCTGTATGACAACGTACCCGGTGGCGCAGGCCTAGTTGCCCAGCTCGAACGAGAAGCCGCCTTCAGCGCAATGCTTGACAGTTCGCGGCTCCGGGTCAGGGGCGGATGCGGGTGCGACTCAAGCTGCTACGGTTGCTTGCGAAGCTACCGAAACCAGTTTGCTCACCCGCATCTCACTCGCACGCGTGCATTTGAGGTGCTGGGCGCCCCGTGAGCCCCGAGTGAGTACGACCAAAAACTGGGTTACCTCACCCCCGCTCTGAGCATCCGCAGGGCTGCGAGGCGCCGGAGGACCGGAAACCACCAGCAACGCCCGCGCGCTCTTGGCCGCATCTTCGCCAGACAGCGGACTGCCCGTTCGCGCCGTTCGCGCCACTTGGCGCGGGTAGCTGTTCCTCGTCAGGGCATCACGCCACGACAATTACAACTTACGCGGTACCACACAGCGCTGCCGCATCCCGAATCTCGACCACCGAGCGTTGGCACGCCATATCGAATCGTCGGCCGCGTCCGAATCGCGACACAGCCTCTGTCAAAGTAGCCTTCCGGACTCCCTCTCGCTTCTGCAACCTGCGTGGGGCTATCAGTGGGTCAGTTCGTCGAACGTGGAGAGGAAAGCGCCTCCTCGACTTCTCGCGCCAAGTTGTACACGCTCGAAAAGTCGTGCTGGCGACCAAGTTTCGCAACATAGTAGCGTCCGTGGGCCAGCCAGTGCCGATAGCCGAATGCACTACGGATATCGCTGATCAGTCTCGCCGTCATAGCATCGTGTTCCTTCCATACCTCCAGTAGATCTTCGGATAGCGACACCCTCGGCCCCTTGTCCTGGTACAGCGAGCGAAGCTCGCGCGACAGCCGATCTCTGTGTCTCGCGTAACACCGGCGGAGATAGTCGACCCGAAACGCAGCCTCGATCGAGGCCAGCACCATCATTGCCGACGCCGCACCAGCCTCGTACAACCTCTCATCCCGTTCCGCGAGGACTTCGTCCTCCGTGTAGTACGCGAATCTGGTTCCGAAATCGGGACTCACCTCCGTGTAGTACAGGTGGATGGCCCCTTCTACGACCTCGTGGTGTTCGGCCACTTGATTCGCTGCGAGATGCGCACCCGACAACGGTACCCGTCTAGCCACCCGAGACTTCCATGATCGCGTCTCGGAACGACTCCTCGCTGAACGCGACAACGACGCTGTTTGGCGGGGTAGTCTCGATGTACCAGCCCGCGTCCTCCACGTCGCCCCGTACCGTTGAATGGCTTGACTCCTCGGTGACACCGCCATGTTCGATCTTGGTAGTGAGGACCGGCCCACCCTCGTCAAGCAGCACGATCTTCAGCGTCTTTCGTGGTCCCGACAGATCCACGCGACCTCTCGCGCCGATCAGCAATGTCCCGATAGGCTTCGCCACGATCTTGTCGCGACCAATTTTCAACGTGAGCTTGTCGGCGTTGTAGACCCCCAGATAGTCTTCTCTCAGTTGTATCGGTGTGCGCTCGATCTCGATCTCGTGCGCCCCCGTAAAGGGCCTGAGATGGTCTTCCATGCTCACATACAGTTCTTCAAGCTCTCGGAGCCAGTCTGTCCTCCGCTTGGCCCAATCAATTGCCTCTCCAGACTCAGCCTGCACGCGCGCAGTCTTTCGCCTCACAAACTCGAGGAATTCCTGATCAGCCATCGTTACACCCCTCGCTGCCAAGCTCTGATTGCCTATTGTCCCATGCATTGAGGCATCGCCAAAGCTGTTTGCCCAACGACCCGCTGTATCACAGCGCCTGGTTCCGACGGCCTTGGCTGCCCTCGGTCAGTCTCACAAGGGCCGCCGCGCCATCTTGATCCAACGCCCTGTCTTGATCCTAAGTGCCAATGTGTCGCGTCGAGCGCGTTGAAGTGGTGGTGCCGCCATCGACGAGTTCTCCCCCAGGCCGCGTCCATAACCCTCCGAATCTGGACTGCGGCGTGTCGCCCGGGAACGCGAGGCCGGTTTCGAGGATGGCGGGCCCGACGAGTTCCGGCGGCAATGCCCCGCTCCACTGCGCGATGAGAAGTTGAGGTCCATGGTGATTCTCCGTCTTCAGGGTGACGCGGAGTGCGTCGGTGCCTGAACGGGCGGCACGCGTGCGCAGGGCGGTCATCTCGCGCTAGCGAGGTCGAAGCGGTAGCGGAGTACCGTCCGGTTGACCCGCCACGCGTGCGACGTTGCGTAGTCCCGTAGGCTGGCGCGCCACTAGGCGGCGGACTTGCCCCCGTCCTTCCAATTCTCGGCGTGGATCCCAATGACCGTCTCGACGGCCTGCTCGAAGGTCGGCGCGCGGCTGGCCCGATCACGAGGATCGCGGCGTATCGCCGCGATGCGTTAGGATCATAAAACGATTATATATCATACTGTTAAGTGAACTTTCTGGGAGTCTTAGGAGACGTCTGAAATCGGTGTTCTGGCGGACCGCCCCTCCGCCACACATATACTTCATCTTGCGATGCGAAGCCTGTCGTCACCATAGAGTTGGGACCGCGCCGCCATCGCTGCGTCTCTCACCGTTTTCCCCGGTTCCAGCCGCGCTTCGCCGCCCCGGCTCGCGCCCAGCGCGCGGCGCCTTTAGACTTGATATCTCAGGCTCGGCACGAAAGTCGAGCCACCTAGGACCTGGTATGACAAACGGCGACCTGAACTGGATTGCCAACTACATATGGAGCATCGCGGACGATGTGCTCCGCGATCTCTATGTGCGGGGCAAGTATCGCGACGTGATCCTGCCGATGGCCGTGCTCCGGAGGCTGGACGCCGTGCTGGCAGACGGCAAGCAGGCGGTGCTCGACATGAAGACCACCCTGGACGACGCGGGAATCGTCGAACAGGACACCTCTTTGCGAGGAGCCGCCGGACAGGCGTTCTACAACACGTCGAAGTTCACGCTGAGTGACCTCCGTTCCCGCGCCAGCGCGGAACGTCTCGAGGCCGACTTCCGCGACTATCTCGACGGCTTCTCGCCGAACGTGCAGGACATCCTCGACTGCTTCGAGTTCCGCAACCAGATACCGCGTCTGAGCCGGGCAGACGCGCTTGGGACGCTGGTCGAGAAGCTGACGTCACCCGATGTCAACCTGAGCCCGGAGCCGGTCAGGAACACGGATGGCTCAATCAGGCATCCGGGACTCGACAACCACGGCATGGGGACGATCTTCGAGGAGCTGGTGCGCAGGTTCAACGAAGAGAACAACGAGGAAGCGGGCGAACACTGGACACCGCGCGACGCGGTGAAGTTGATGGCTCAGCTCGTCTTCCAGCCCATCGCCGACGACATCGACTCTGGCACGTACCTGCTCTACGACGGCGCATGCGGTACCGGCGGCATGCTGACCGTGGCGGAAGAGACGGTGCAGGGAATCGCCGCCGAGCGCGGAAAAGCAGTATCCACGCATCTCTACGGTCAGGAAATCAACGCGGAGACGTACGCGATCTGCAAGGCGGACCTGCTGCTGAAGGGCGAAGGCGACGCGGCCGACAACATTGTCGGCGGTCCCGAGCACTCGACGCTCTCGAACGATGCGTTCCCATCCCACGAGTTCGACTTCATGCTGTCCAATCCGCCGTACGGCAAGAGTTGGAAGACGGACCTCGAACGCATGGGCGGCAAGACCGGCATGCGTGACATGCGGTTCCTGATCGACCACGACGACGATCCCGAGTATTCGCTCGTGACGCGATCAAGCGACGGCCAGATGCTGTTCCTCGCCAACAAACTGTCGAAAATGAAGACGGGCACGCGGCTGGGCAGCCGCATTGCGGAGGTACACAACGGCAGTTCGCTGTTCACGGGGGACGCGGGCCAGGGCGAGAGCAATATTCGCCGCTGGATCATCGAGAACGACTGGCTCGAAGCCATCGTGGCCCTGCCTGCGAACATGTTCTACAACACCGGCATCGCGACCTACGTATGGGTGCTCACGAACCGAAAGCCCGAGCACCGGCGGGGCAAGGTGCAGTTGATCGACGCCACGAACCGCTTCCGGCCGTTGCGCAAGAACCTGGGCAAGAAGAACTGCGAACTCGGCGAGGAGGACATCGCCCACGTCTGCGAGACGTTCCTGCGATTCGAGGAGTCCGAAGAGAGCCGTATCTTCGACAACGCAGCCTTGGGCTACCGGAAGGTGACGGTCGAGCGGCCGTTGCGGATCGACGGCATCGACCCGGGCCGCGTCTACCGGGCGGCAGAGATCAGGGCGCTGAAAGGCAGGGGCGAGCGGAGCGAAGACGCGCTGCCGGTCATCAGGAAGCTGCACAGGCATGGCACGGTGCCCGATCCGCTGCGCGGCCTTTTCGCGGCCGAGATCGGCGGCAAGCCCGCAGTGGTCGAGTACGAGCCGGACTCGGAGCTGCGCGACACCGAGCAGGTACCGCTTCGTGAAAACGGCGGCGTCGAGGCCTTCCTCCGGCGCGAGGTGCTGCCCTATGCGCCTGACGCCTGGTACAGGCCCGACAAGGTCAAGACCGGCTACGAGATCAGCTTCAATCGCTACTTCTACAAGCCCGAGCCGATGCGGCCGCTGGAGGAGATCCGGGGCGATATCGTGGCGCTGGAACGCGAAACGGAAGGTCTGTTGGGAACGCTCGTCGCGGAGTCGAGAGGCCGCTATGCGGTTGGCGCGCTGCGCATCTACGCGGACACGTCCGTATTCGGCGGTTGCGAAGACGACGAGTTGCGCACACCGTCACGACGCCTGTTCGAGCAGTTCAGGGCCGGTGCCGCAACGCTGTTGCTTTCGGAGGTCACGGTCGGCGAACTGAGAAACGCTCCGGAGGCGGTGCGGGCCATCGTCGATCAGATACCCGAAGAGCGGATCGAGAGGTTGCCAATCTCGCCAGATGCCGAGAAGCTGGCAGCGGCCTATCTGGAGTCCGGCGCACTGGCCCCGTCCAGCGAAGTCGATGCTCTGCACATCGCGATCGCGAGCCTGGCCGAAGTGGACTGCCTCGCTAGCTGGAACTTCAGGCACATGGTGAACCTGATCAGGATCCAGTCATACAATGAGGTCAATCGACGCTTGGGCTATCCGAGCATCGACATTCGCACGCCTCGGGAGATCGACTATGGCGACTAGCGACAAGACAAAGCGGTTCGACTGCGTGCGGTTCATGCGGGAGGCTCGGGAGCAGATCAGCCGTGAAATCACCGGCCTCGACCACGACCAGCTCGTCCAGTGGTTCGCCTCGCAGGAGTACTCGGATCCCGCGCTGGCGCGATTGGCGAAGAAGTTCCGGGAAGACCAGGCAGTAGCCGACGCCAAACTGTGACGCAAACGGAATTGAACCCCTACCCCACCTACTGGAACTCCGGTGTGGAGTGGCTGGGGGATGTGCCGGCGCATTGGGAGACGCAACGGCTCAAATCCGTTGCTGGGAATATCTCCGAACAAACGCTCAAACGCCCCAAAGGCATGGGCTACATTGCCTTGGAACATGTCGAGCGTTGGACTGGCCGCGTAACGTGTGAAGGTGCGGAACCTGGGGACGGCCAGCTCAAGCTCTTTAGGCCCGGAGATGTGCCATTCGGCAAACTCCGACCCTATCTGGCGAAGGTTGTCCATGCCAAGTCTCACGGAGGCATTTGCGCTGTAGGGTTTTTTGGCGCACCTTGCCGGATTGCGGCTGGTTACCCAGCAATCAGAGGCTCGGCGACGCGTGCGGGGGCGCGACAGATGGTCAAACTGGTCGTTATGGGGTCTTCACGGTGTCTAAACGCGAATCGTTCCTACTTCGACGGCTTGGGGTAAGCACGGGGCGTTGGGGTGGAAATCTCGGATTCAAGGCCCGTGAAGTCGGAAAACGTCCGAAATGCCGCGTTTCTTGGGGTAAAGAAAAAATCCACCGCCCGCAAGCCCTTTGTTTCAGCGGCTCTCAGAACAGCGCAAGTGGCTCTCACGGAGGGAGTTGCGCTGTAGGGGTTTTTCGGCCCAGCCGCGCCGGATTCCGCAGTGCGCTCCGCCGGTTCGTACCGTCGAGGCCGCGGCGACGGCCCGGCGGAGGCTGCCAAGGACGACCCGGAGGCGGTTTTCCGGCCTCCCAATAGGAATAATTCGCATTTGCGCGGGCCGCGCCCAAAGGCGATCCTCGACCCGGCGGTCGATCATGGCGAACGGCGGGGCGGCGGCTACGCCGCGAGCGGCAGGCCCGGATCGACCAGCGAGCGCATCCGCTCGGGGCGCCCCGCCATGACCGCGCCCAGGGCCAGCGCCATCATGACGCACAGCGCCAGCCCCATGCGCGCCTTCATTTTCGCCCTGCCGCGGATGAAGTGGTTCTCGAAGCCGAAGCTATTGTCGAGGCGCGAGTTGATCCGCTCCAGCGCTCCGCGCCGGTTGTAGCCGCGCCGCCAGGAGCGGCCGCCCCAAGGCGTCGGCGCGAACATGCGGCGATCATGATCCTTGAGCGGAATGCGCACCACGCGCCCGCAGTCGCCGGCCTTCGCGCCGGCGTCGCGCAGGCATCGCTCGCGGCCCGCGCACTCCAGGCCGTAGGCGGCCCGCCGGACAGCGGTACTTCAGCGTCCCCCGGTCCTTCTCGAAGCCCTGGAACGCCATCGGCCGCTCCGTCCCCGTCGCCGGGCAGCGGCAGAACACCTCGCCCTTCTCGCTGTGCAGCACGTTGCCGCCGCCGTCCTTCGCCAGCGCGCGCAGGATCGGCTTCGACGGGTCCCAGCCCGGCATCTCCTTCTCCTCCCGCCACATCTCCCGCACGTCGATCAGCGGCCGCGCCCGGTAAACGTCCCACAGCTTCTTCTTCAGCGGCTCCGCGTCGAGGCCCCGGTCGGCGCAGAAGTCCGCGCACCGCGCCGCCAGCTCCGGCTCGTCCGCGAACAGCTCGTCCACCGCCGCCGACAGCGCCTTGTGCTCCGAGCGCGACGCCTTCGTCACCTCGAACCACACCGGAATCTCGTGCTCGACGTCGGCGATCAGGTGCAGACCGTAGCCGAGCCACGTCTTCACCTTCGTCCACGCCCTGCCCGTGCGGCGGTCCGCGCCATGCGTCTCGTGCTTCCCCCAGTCCGCGTCCGGATCGGAGGTCTTGCCGCTCTTCGCGTCCTCGCGCCCGGTTGAATGGCTGCCGACCGCCTTGCCGTCGTAGCCCAAGTGCCGCCCGAAGCCCGGCAACTCGTCCATCAGGCGCCGCCGCAGAGCGTCCGCCATGCCGCTCACCGCCCCGGTATCATCCTCCAGCGCCGTCACGTTGGCCAAAAAGCGCGAGAACGCCCAGCTCTCCGGCGCGCCGTCCCGCGCCGGGCTCGGCACGCTCGCGACCACCGCCCGTCCGGTCGCCGACCGCCGCACCGACCGCTTCGGCGGACCCTGCCGCGGCAGCGGATCGAAGCCGCACAGGTCCAGCAGCGCCGGGTTGCGCCGCAGCTCGCGCAGCAGAGACTCGACCGAGGCGTGCTGGAACACGACGCCGGCGACCAGCGCGCGCCACATCGCCTCCACCGGATAGTCGTCGCGCCCGCGCCCGCGCCGCTCCCTCAGCGCCGCGACGACCGGCCCGTCGGGCAGGTGCTCGAGCGCCAGCTCGAGGCGCCGCAGGTCGGGCAGCTGATCGACATCGCGCCAGGAAAAGGGTAGCTTGCTCTGCGTCGCCATACGTTCTCCTCCGGAAGCGGGTGCCCGTTGTTTTGGATAGGCGAATGGTACCCTATGGCGACGCTATATTCCAGTTATCCATTTGATTCATATATCTTTTTTTCCTTCCGGCGCCCTCCGCTCCGCGCTTGCGAGCCCGCCGCCGCCGCGCCCGGCGTTGGGGTGCAAATCTCCGCTTCCGAGCGGAAAACGCCGCAAAACGCCCGAATCGGGGCGTTTCCTGGGGTGAAGAAAAAATCGGCCGCCCGGAAACCCTTTGTTTCAACGGCTCTCAGAACAGCGCAACTCGCTCCATTCGCTGCAGCCCCTCCCGTGGTTACTGCCAGCTGCTCTGCACCACCGCCCACGCCCCATCGACCTCGCACTTCCCAGCGTCCTCGAGCTGCTGAACCCGAACGTCGAGTTGGTCGACCACGCGGTCCAAAACTACTACGACGAGGACTGGAAGCACGATTGCGACCGAAAGATCCACCAGTCCGCCCCGTCGATCTGTCTCGTCGGTCCCTCGACACAGAAGCATCTGCTTGCGGTCGCCCTCTGTGTAGCGGTAAGGTTTTGGCCAATCAGGTCGTCAGGGAGATGTGACCATGACAGGCGCGGATTGCGGGCTGCTGATTGCTGAGGTTCTCTGGCTGATCATTGTCGGCATCGGCTGGCCAATCTATGCGGCAACTACCGCCAGCAACACTACTGAGCTGCGAGGCTTGAATCTGCCGCGAGGTTCCGTACGCGCAATCCTAGCTCTTGTCATCATTGGGTCGTTTGTCATCTTTCTGGTGTTTATGCCGTTCGTTAGCGGAGAAGCGCAAAGCCTCGACAAGGCGCTCGTGGCGTTCGGCACACTCAGTGGGGCGGTCTCTGGCTTCTATTTCGGGGGTCGAACTGGCTCATCAGGCTCCGTAACAGCCTCGTCTCCTGCGATAACTGCGCCAGGACCGGCAACGCCAGCAGCCCCTAGCCAGACGCCGTAGGATCGTAACTGTGGATAGGTTGTCTTGGCCCGGCGCCGACGATCTACCGCACGGCGGCGTAGCCCCACTTCGAAGCTGACGGGATGCCGTGTTTAAGGTGCATTCCATTATGGGAGCCGATGGAGAGCCGGGATAGTAGGCCTTGGTATCCCCTGGACTGTGATCGCGCCAAACATGCACATGCGACGAGTGTGAGGGATGCGCTAAGGGGATAGGATGAGCAAAGTGACAGTCTGCGACCTAAGGAGACGAAATGGCCGAGAAGAGCTACGGGCTTGAATTTGACGGGTATTGGCTAGAGAGCAACTGGGGTGCGCTGCCAGCCGCGTCTGGGGTCTACTGCATCTACGCCTGCACGCACAACTCAGAAAGGGGCACGGTGGCGATCAAGCGGCTGCTTTACATCGGTGAGTCCGGCAACGTGCGGAGACGAGTACCAGAACAACCGCGGAACCGTCGCGACGAGTGGGCGAGGGAATTGAATCGCGGGGAGGTGCTTTGCGCAAGTTGCGCGAGAGTACCGTCCACTGATCGGGAAAGGGTAGAGGCCGCGACGATCTATTGGCACGAGCCGCCATGCAATGTGGAGTACATAGACTCCTTTCCTTGGGATAAGACGACGATCAGTACCATTGGGAAGAACGGGGAACTGGCGCAGAGATTCATTGTGCATCGGGACGACTGACTGGTGTGCTCTTTTCGGAGGTTCCGCTGCGCTGCGTCGAACCCCTCTCTGCCAACATGACTGAGCCGAGTGAGATTCCTTTGCCTCGCCCAACCATGCCCGCAGGCCACTGCCGCGCGTTGCGGCCAATGCTCCCTTGCTACGTCGCAGCACTTCAGATGCGTCAATAGGTGAGCATAAGCCGATCAGCCACCACCTCCGACTCAAGGCTCTGGCCGGTCATCTGGAATCTCCTGAGCATCGACCGTCCCGTATCGACAACGACCTCGTGCTCAAACAATCCGTCCGGAATCGAGAGGTCGCACACTCGCTCCCCAGACTTCTTCGTACCGTCAATGCTCAACGCGACGCGCGCACCACAAGTCTTGCATTCATCGATTGCGTCAAAGAGCTGAGCGAGCTGGAAGTCCTGAGCACCGTACAGGATCGGCTGCGTATCCGAGTACGGCGGATCGCAGTACACCAAGTCCCCTTCGCCAGCCATCGCCATCACCTCCGAGTAGTCGGCATGCCGAAACTCCGTACCTTGCACTCTGACGTGCCACTCGTCGACCCGCCTAGCGAAGGCGTCAGGAGAAATCGGTCGATGGACACCAACGGGTGTCGACATGTAGCCGTCCTTTTTTCGGAATCGCACGACGCCGCCATAACAGGAGCGCACCAGAAAAAGGAAGTCCGCCCCATTGGGCTGGTCGTTGTAGGCAGCCTTGATGTGTTCGTAGGTTTGCCGCTTGTTCCCCGCATTGGCGTAGCACCAGCGTTCTTCGTACCACGTCTTAACTTTGTCCGGGTCCGCCTGCACCGCCTTCCAGATCTCCATCAGAGGGCCGAACGAGTCCGAACCTACGCCACGCACCGGCGCGACTGTCGCAAGAATCGCTCCGCTGCCGAGAAAGACATCGAAGTACCTGCGAATGTCGGCTGGGAAGTACGACGCGATCTGCTCCGCCACTCGGTACTTGTTACCGATCCACTTAAGTAGCGACCCATTGGGGCGAGTAGGCCTAACGTCGCCGAGAAGATCGATCATCGCGTCCACGTACAAGCTTGGGACCCCTCGCAAATGCACTTAGCTCGAACATATCCGATTATGGGATATGCCGCAAGGGGACATAGGTTGCGAAGGTGTGGATAGGTCGATCTACTCGGAAAGGCGAAATCACCTGCGTGAGCTCCTGCGCGACATTCGAAGCGAGGCTGGATTGCGTCAAGTCGACTTGGCGGAGCGACTAGGGCAGCCACAGTCGTTCGTCAGCAAGTACGAAGCAGGTGAACGTCGCCTGGACATCGTGGAGCTGGAGCAGGTCTGCGTCGCTTGTGGATTGTCCTTGTCCGACTTCATCTCGCGGTTCGAGCCCTAGTGCAGGCAAACCCAAGTTTCGTCGGCCTGCCACTGTCCTTCTGGGCGGATGTAAGGACCATTGGCGAAGCGGTTGGGTATACAGTTCCGCGCCGGAAGATCGTCCGAGTCCCCACAGCAAGCGAGATTCGAGCATCCTATCAAGCACTTGGCCTCGGGACCGCCCACCTATTCCGGAGCCCCGGGCAACTATCTCGCCTTGGGCACCGGTTGCTCTCATACCTGGACTACCGCGCAGAAATCCTCAACCTCCAAGTCGAACCCCGTCTAATGGACTTGGAGCGCGCCAGGACAGAGTTCGAAAGGCTGCGCCGTGAATTCTTGCCGACCTGTCCGCTACCGATGAACAAGCAACGAGGCGCAAAGCGCGGTCCAGCGTACCTGACCGGCATCGTCAACATGCTGATTGAGGCCCACTCCGGCGGTCACGCCTGTGACTACGATCCCCGGAGCCTCACCAAGTTCACGCGCGATGACGTTCCACTGCGGACTCTTGCTCGGCGCGTCGATGGCGCGTTTCCAAGCACCATCAACCCCGTGGCCCTGTGGGAGATCAAGGAGTATTACCACACCACGACATTCGGTAGCCGCGTTGCGGACGGCGTGTACGAGACGCTTTTGGATGGCATGGAACTTGCTGAACTCTCAACAAACGAGGGTATGGACGTCAGGCACTATCTGATCGTGGACTCGCACTTCACTTGGTGGGAATGCGGTCGATCATATTTGTGCCGCTTGGTTGACATGCTGCACATGGGCTACGTTGACGAAATCCTCTTTGGCTACGAAACAGTAGAGCGCCTTCCGGATCTCGTTAGAGGCTGGTTAGAGTTGTTAGCAGCGCGATGAATCTGCAACGGCCAGCGTCGACCACGGCGAGGAATGTTGTGCGCAGCCTTGATGCCGGACTCACAACAGCCGACGAGATTGTGTACGGCTCTCTTTGCCGAATCACGTGCCGCAAGAGGATGTGCCAACCGCGCAACTCCAATAGTCCTTAGTCCTGACATCCTTCCATCGGGAGCCCACCGAACAACCATGGAACACGACCAACACTTCACCGGCAAGATCAACCGCACCGCCGCCGAATCCACAATCCGCCTGGTCCTCCGACCCCTCACGCCTGCGCCAACGACCGAACATCGTGATGATCGTGCTGGACGACGTGGGCTACGCGGAATTCGGTTGCTACGGCTCCGACATCCAGACGCCGGCCCTCGACAGTCTGGCGGCCAATGGACTGCGCTACGCGAACTTCCACGTCACCCCTCTCTGCTCGCCGACCCGGACCTGCCTGCTCACCGGCCGTAACCATCACAGCGTCGGCATGGGCGGGTTGTTGAGATGGCCAACTGCTTTCCCAACACCCGGGGATTCGTTTCCCGCGAGGCGGCCAACCTGGCCGAGATGCTGCGTCCACACGGATTACCAGACCCTCGCGGCGGGCAAATGGCACTTGGGGTCGGTCCACGAGAATAGCCCGGCCAGCCCCTACGACCACTGGCTGCTACAACGGGGTTTCGACCGTTTCCACGGTTTCCTCACGGGCGAGACGGGCGAGACGGGCGAGACGAACCAGTCGAACCCGGAACTGATCACGGGGAACGAGCGTGTCGAACCGCTGCAGCGGGAGGGCTATCACCTGTCGGAAGATATCGCGGATCAGTCCTGCAAGTGGCTGCGGCAGTTGGTGTCCGCGGGTCAGGACTGGGCCCGCGGACGGGTTCAGACGCCTCATCGTTTTGTGAGCTTCGGCCCGACATAAACAACATAGACAGATTCGTTGTGGCGAATCGGCCAAGAAAAGTGAATTCGCAACGTCGAGCCGCGTTCCTTGCCGTGCCAAGGGCACCAGATCGGCGTCCCCAGGTTCTTTGGATGCCGAAACGTTAGCCGGCTGCGGAAATCACGCTTCTCCGTGGGTGAAGAGTCCGTAAACAGTGCGTTTTCGCCACTGAAATAGTCCCGGTCGATGTGACGCGCCTCACCCGTGGGTGCGCCATTAGGATCAAAAGCTCTTGCCCGTCGGTCGACGATGCCGAGCAACACGAAGATCCGTTCGGCTGAACTCCTGGCGAATGGCACGCCGGCCATTTTGGCGAAGGCGTCCTTGGCAAAACAGAGCCGCGTGAACCGCATGACACAGCTTGCCTCCAGTTCATCCCACGTACTCATCGGCAACCCGGCTTCAGTGAGGCCTGTCTCGACCTCCGACACCGTTCGCCAGTTGGGGAGCCTGGCGATACGGTCGGGGACTTCATCCTCGGCATGCCTGAGCGCCACTTCAACCGGCGCGTAGTTCCAATCCGAAGGCACGAAGCTCACCAAGGCACACTGGGCGGCAAGCAATGAACGAAAGGCAGCTTCGCCAACTCCCGAATCCGTAACGATCTCACCCCCGCATTCCAGATAGTCATCCGGACCATGCCGACGGAGATCGTCCCAGAACGGTCCGCCAGAAGTGAGCCACGACATCATCGAGCGCTGTTGGTCACGAGAAAATCGACCAATTGCCTGGCTCATCGGCACTCCCCTAAAGGGTTCGGCATTCACCAAGTCACGACTGCAATGGATGTCCCGCCCGAAGCGCTTCGCCACGGCGCGTAACGTCTGGATCGTGCCGAAGGACTCGCGAAAGCTTCCAACGTCATGAAACTGGCCGTGGACCGATAGGTCGTTGGCGATCAACTGCAAGGGTCAACTCCAGCCGGCGAAGTAGTTCATGTCCCGGTCGAACTGGTCAAAGAAGCCTTCGGGCCAGTGATCGACACTACCATCGTCCGCAAGCTGTGGGGTTTGCACCTGCGAGCCACCATCGCGGGCGGCATCCTCCCGAGACCGGAAGAAGTGCAAGGCCGCAGCGTCTGCACGCAGCACACCTCGTTTGACGGCACGCCGGACACCGTTGAGGACATGGTCACTGTGCGTTTCAAGGACTACTTGTACGCCGGCCGCCGCGACCTCGGCAAGGAACTCCCCCATGGTGGCCTGGCCAGCGGGATGCAGATGTACTTCCGGGTTTTCGATGAGAAGCACGCTACCAGGTTCTGCAAACAACGACGCTACGACGATGGGAAGAACCTGGGTGATGCCGAAACCCGTGTGCGCTGGCCGATGGAAGTCCGTCTGGTGTGACGTCCGGACGCCCAATGTCAAGGAATTGGCACGCGGTATCGGCGAGACTTCGAGCTCGCAGCCAGGAAAGAAGGTGGCCATGCGAGCCCCGACCTGACGTAGCCGTGTTCGCGGTACGTTGGGAAGTGCTAGCGCATCAATGACAGGCTCGTCTCCGCGGGAGTACAGGAGCGAGACTGCATGTTCGCCTCTGGCACCGATTACGCCGAGATACTCTGGCCCCTCCAACGGGTAGGTGTCGCGGGGCCCCGTTCGTTCTGCGGTTAGGTAAGACAACTCGTCCAGGCGCGTTACGAGGTCCACGCCCACGAAGCTCGGCCTCTCGGAGTTGGGGCTCCTTTCTTCACCCTCTGGAAGCATTTGATGCAGAAACAGAATGTCATCATCGGGCACTACAAACTGTTGTTCGTCAATGGCCACCCTAGTGACGGTCAATGACATGTCGGAGCGTCCGGCAACGAATTCCCATTGGTATTCCGTATCGCCATCGCGCAAGCTAATGCCGCAGCTTCGGCCCCCGCTCACCTGATCAATGACATCGCCCGCCGTGCCGAGCCGTACGGCGCTGCCATTAAGCATCAGCGCTGGCGACCACTCGTGCTCTCGCACGGTCTGATGAAAAAGCGCAAACGCCTGCATCACGGAGGACTTCCCAGATGCATTGAGACCCGAGAGGAGAGTAAGCGGCCGAAGCGGTAGTCGCAGCAATTCGAAGCATTTGAAATGAAGGAGATCAATCCGCTCAAACACCTAGGACCTCCTCCAGTATTGCGGTCGATCGTGCGAATCGGTGCAAGACGCGCACCGTGTCATTGGTCCCGTAGGTGATAGACGCGTTGAACTCTTCCTCCTCCAAAAGCCCCCATACTCCCAGCCTGAGGTCGTCCGCTTTTGCAGCCACGTCTTCCTCTGAGCAATCACACAAGCCCGTGGACATCACATCCCATAGCGAAGCGTTGATGACGCTTCGTCTTTCCTGTGCTACCAATGATTTCCGGAATGAGTGCTGGTTGAACAGCCGGAGGTTGTTTGCGAGTCCCCGACCGAATGTCACGGTCAGGCGCGCGAGGTCGCAGTCGGTCATCCCGTTCATTTGAGTGAGACATTCCGCAAGATATTGGTCCATATCACCCCGGTATCGGTTGACCCCAAGCAGCCGGAATGCACAGAACCGATTGACGAACTCGCGGTCCCTCATCGTCTTCCAGTTCAAGCTCCTTCCGGTCGCCTCAAGGAACAGTTCCGAGCTGGCCTCCGCCCTAAGGAATGCGGTGGCCTTGCCCATGAAGAGGCAATTGCGCATCTGCTGCCGGGTGAGCGGAACGCCGCCATTCACGCGCTCGAATATGTCCAACCTAGCCTGTTCCGGTGCCTTAGCGTCAATGATGTAGAAAATTAGGTTGCAGTCCTCTACACGATTCTGGTACTTCATCGGTAATTCGGAGAACCGCCGACCATTCAGGTCCGGCCGATCTGGAAGCCTCAGACCAAAACCATCACCGTGGTAGTTCTTGAAGGTGGACAGCCGCTGCAGGCCGTCCACTATGATCGCCCGGCCCTGGGCATCCTCCGCCATGTAGAACACAGGCAGCGGTATCCGCATGATGACAGATTCAATCAACTTGCTCTGCTTGTCTTCAGACCAGATAAAGTCGCGCTGGAAGTCCGGGTTCATAACGTACGAGCCCCCCTCAATCCGGCGCAGGACGTCATGGACCGTTCGGTGGTCATGTCGAATGAGCAACTCATCGAGCGGGTACTCCCCCCACGACCCACCTGACGCATCCAGTCCCTCCACGGGATCTTCGCTCAACTCAGAGCCCTCAAGGCTCGTTGGGGCCTCGTTCGACATCGTCGCTCCGTCGCTCTCGGAACTGCCAATAATACTCGCACTGGGGTCAGTGGACGCGCGGCGCGTTACGACTCAGTGGCACATTGCCACGTTTGACGCAGACATTTGCGAGGACTTGACGGGTTGGCATCGAGCGAGGCGGGGCCTCGATCAGGGTGCTCCCGGGATCGTGGGCAGGTTCGTCGAGTACTGACCAACCGCGCGAAACGCTACGTTATTCGAAGACGGCTACTTTCCGAGCATGTAGCGCATCGGCAAGCTTGCGACAATACAAACAGGCGTCGACATGTGGGCCGTACTCCTTCCTCTATTGCGAGTTTTCGAGGTAACCAGCGGCGGCGGCATATGGAAGGTGGCCCGGCCAGTCTCCCGCCTGATCCGGAAGGACGGACATCTGATTGAGATGGGATTCCATGTCCGAGATGGTGGAATCGGCGAACTGACGGCCAGCGCCGGTTCCGGTGGATCGCTCGCTAATGTCGTATCTCCTTGGTGTTCCAATCGTTCAACTTGGAAATGGCCGGATTCTTTACATCTATTCGGTGATTCGCCTCAGCCGAATCTCGGCTCGATGAGTCCGCACAGAGACCGAAGTGCCGCGATCTGCCCGAGACGGTCGCGCCTATGCTCGAACAGCCGCTGCGTTCAAAGCCAGCACATCAGCCAGTAGGCTCTGAGAGATCACCGTCAATCAAGGTGAGAAACCCGATGGCACGGACCACAGGCTGAACGCGTCGTCCTACAATCAAATTTGACGAGGCAATAAGTCGGCAAGGTTCCGTGAAGACAACGACCCATCCGCTCTTCGCGCTATATGTGATGTGGCACCCTTCTTTTCAAGGAGGCCGGGAGGTTGCGGACCGGCTCCGCAGGCACTTCGGCCGCGATCTTTACGGGGCGATCAGCGCGGGCCACGGGATCAGCGTTCTTGAACGCAGCGAATCCGCACCAGATGCGCTGACCCCATTGCCGATCAACTGGGACGATTCGGAGTTTACGGCCGTCGTTGTGCTGGCCGAGTCGACGCTGGTCGATGATCGCGAGTGGGCCGACCATGTGCGTGGGATCGCGCAGACCGCGCAAAGAAGGGGGATTCCCGCCAGCTTATTTCCCGTGACGATGGATCGTCGAGGTACTGAGCTGGGGGTCGCACAGCAGGCGCTACGCTGGGACCTCTGGGGTCCGCCCGTCGCGGATCGGTTCCGACGACTGACATCGGACCTGGCCCACGAGTTCTGCCGAATGCTCCGACACCGCCTCGACGAACTCCGGGGCACGGGTAGCGGAGCGGTTCCGCTTGAACGCTACCTGGACAAGCTCCGGGTCTTCATCAGCCCAAAGATTCGGCCCAGACAATCGTATATCCTGACCCGCTGTTGAGCGCCGACGAAGAACGGCTGTTCAGGGAAATCTCGCCAGGGGTTCGCATACAGACCTTGTCGAACTGGTTGGAGGACCGCCGATGAACGCATCTCATGCTGAGACAACACCTGCAGTCGGGGTCTCGATTTCGGAGAGCCCCGACTTGCATGTCCTCGGTCTGAGCGATGGTCATTTGCGCGATGCGATGGCCGAGATTGCTCTGAATCTACTCGCCTCGGGGACAAGCCTGGCCTACGGCGGAGATCTGCGGCAGCACGGCTTTACCGAACTCTTGGCCGAACTGGTACGACGTTACCGCAGCCACCCTCTTCACGGCGGAACCGTGGCCGTCACCGACTACTTGGCTTGGCCAGTTCACATCCGAATGACGTCAAACGAGCTTGCAACGTTTTCCGCCGAGCACGAACCTGCCGCGCGCCTGGTCTTCCTGGCGCTCGACGGCGGACGGCTAGCGCGGGAAGAAAGACTCGAGCTTCATGCGCGCGAACCGCATGAGGACGAATGGTCGAAGGGACTGACGGCAATGCGGAATGTCATGCGCGGCCACATTCGGGCGCGCATCGTTCTAGGCGGCAGAGTCGAGGGATACAAGGGATCAATGCCCGGAATCGCTGAGGAGACCCGCATCTCGCTCGAAGCCGGTCAGCCGGTCTTCGTGCTCGGCGGATTCGGCGGATGCGCGCGCGACGTCGCGGAGACGGTTGGTCTCATCGAGCGTTGGTCCGGTTCACGAGATGACTGGGCCGGGCGCCATTGTTTTCGGCAATACTCTCCCGACGACCTTCACAACGGTCTTTCCGCCGAGGAAAACGTCGTCTTGGCCCGGACACCCCACATCCAGGAAGCAGTGGCCCTGGTGGACCGAGGTCTCCGTCGAATCTGCGGAGGTCAAGACGCCGAGGCACAAAGTATTCATTAGCTACCACCACGCCAATGACCAGTGGTACAAAAACGCGCTGGTTGATTTCGGAAAGAACTATTCAATATTCGTCGACCGTTCCGTGGACACGGCGGATATTCCCGAAGAATGGACGGACCAGCGGATCCGATCTACACCTCACATGGCATCTCAACAACGTTGACGCGTTTCAAGCCGTTGGGTAGCGTTCGCGGCTCTCGGATAGGTGGAGAGAACATGGCGCTGTACCCGATTGACTCGGAGCAATACGTCGACTACATCCCGCATCGTGAGAACTTCGAGCGGTGGCGGTCACGTCTGTCCGAGGGTCAGTTCGAGGCGATCTGCGACGAACTCCGCAGAATGATTGACGGCGCGGAGATCCACACGGCGGGTTGGATGCCCGGGAGCGACTGGACCGGGACGCCGTGGGAGCCGATCTACACTGAAGCATGCGACTACAACGAGGTGGCGTCGGGCTACTGCTTCGGATTGTTCGTCTGGGTGATGTTGCAGGAGCATCCAGAGACATGGGGGTTCGGGCGGTACGAGAAGGACGGCGTCCCGATTCGCAGCATGACGTACTTCCGCCTCGGCAATCCGCCGCCTCGATGAAGGTCTTTCGAGCAGCGGAAGCGGCCAGATTCACGGTGAGACGCGGCCGACAGCAGGTAATGCTGTATCACCAAGGACGAAAGGTCGGCGGCTGGAACCCGAGGAACTCCGACTGGTACGTGTCCAAGGTAATAGCGTGGAACCGAGGCGAGTTGCTGCGCGAGCATGGCTTCAGATGGAAGGAAAAGCGAGACCATGCGTGGTGGCAGCTCGACGGGGCCGAGAACGCGTACGCATTCGTGGCGGTGGTGGAAAGGCTAACGGGAACTCGCATCAATCCAAGACGATAGATTGGACGAGGGATCGGGTTGCCCGGCGCCGCAGCGATACACGACGGAGGAAGGGACATGAGCCGTAGCCGGCAGTCCAGCGTCGGCTGGTGGCCGGAGCCCAAGGACCGTTGGGTCCTGCACCAGGACACGGTGCTGCCACATATCGAAACTGGAGAATCAAGCAACGGCCGTAGACCTTGCGCGAGCCGAGGCGGAAACCTGGACCGCATCGCTCACCAAATCCCGAGAGGCGTAGTCGTCGGGTCGATACCGGGCTCGGGACGATTTGCCGCTGGATGCCTGCAACGGCGTTGAAGCGCCCCGTGTGTCCGCCCACCATCAAGCAGCTACGACTCGCAACTCGAAGGCTTCTCCCTGTCGGCAGCACGATCCACCGTCGGCACGGATGTCGACCCCATCCGCAACGCGATGCGGCTCTCTTCGTGCTCGAAGGCCGGGGCGTACTCGTCGCATTGATCCTCGGTCACACCATTGGCCAGCAGGCAACCGCGCCAGCGCGCCGAGATCGCCTCAGCCATGGACGCGGCCTGGCGGCGGGCATCGTCCTCGGTCTGCTCGAAGAACGGCGCCGCCTCCACCCACGCCTCGACCGACGCACGGAAACCGCTGAGTTCGCTGATGCCGGTCTTGAGCTCCCGGTGACGGAACGGTTGCGGATTGATGTCGAATGCCGGAGCGAGCACCCAGCTTCCCCCGCCCGCGTACAGGAGACCGTGGTTCTTGAGATGATCGTCGTTGTTCGAGACCAGGATGGTGAACAGTATGCGACGGTGTAGTTCCGCCATCTCCGTCAAGGCTTCCGTGTCGGTGCGGCACGCGGCGCGGAGCCCGTCCGCGATGTCGGTGTAGAAGCGCGCTTCGCCCTTGCGCGCCTCGAGCAGCGTCTGCGCGGACATGTAGTGTCGGCGACCGGGTTCGCCCGGCTCGCGATCGTAGCGCTCGACGAGCGCTACGGGCGACTCGCCATCGGGCATCGCCAGCGCCGCTTTCGCCGCCCGGATTCCGACATCGCGCGCGAGCGAGAGCGTGGCCACTTCGACGCGCTCCACCGGCATGGTGTCGCCGAGTATCGTGAATTTCGCAACATGGAGCGTCCCGCTTTCGTCCACCACGACCGATTTTGGGCGAACGCCGCCGAGGCTCGCGGTGGCGCCGCGGAGTTCTCGCGCGAGTGCCGCAAGATCGCCGGTTCCCGACTCGATGTGTTGACAAAGCCGTCGCAGGCGGGACAGTTCAAGGGTCCGGGGAGTTGGCGGCGCGTCGTTGGCGAGCGCGTTGCCTTCGTCGTCCAGAAACCGCAATGCCCCCTGTCGCGTCCGGTCATCGACCGCAAGCACGTAGCCCATCTCGTGCCGAGGAATTCCCGACGCGCGCGCAATAAGCGACCTCCCCCAGGCGTCGGGAGCGCAGTCCGAGAAAACGCCCGGAATGCTGGTACCCGCGTCGTCGGGGAGGCTTGCGAAGTGGAACCATTGGTCGCTGAGCGGCAGGGACGGCGCCAGGGCGAATGCCGCGGGATTCCCGATCCAGTCATCGGCGTAGCGGAACGAGGAAACCTGCTTCTGCCGCAGCCCGCCGAACCGCACCGTGCCCACGCGGTGAAGACGTTCGCCGATGGCGACGACATGCTCGCCGTTCACAGCAGCGTGCCCTTGGGTTCGGACGACACCGGCAATTCGGCGCTCTCATCCGCCGGTGTGCGGGGTGACCGCAACCTGACCCGCTGCGGGAGGGCGTCGATGTCCATGAGCAATCCGATGTCGTCCTGTCCCACATCGCCGAGGTCGTCAAGCCGGGAGAGAACACCTAAGGAGAGCAATGCCATGGCCAAGCTCCCCATCGAGACGCCGGGCTCGCCCGCCTCGAGTGCCCGCAGCGTCGACACGGACACGCCCATGCGCGCGGCAAGGTCTCGTTGTCGAATACGACGACGACGGCGGGCCAGTTGAATCCCGCGCCCCAGGTTGCGGAGAGCAGCGGACGCGCTGGGAGATATTTTTCCCTTCCTCATAAGGACTGTAATAATACATCTTGAATGTATTTTAACGACTATATATTAGCGCTTATGGTTGGGGATTCGAACTGTTCGGCCCCACGTACTCGAGTACAGGTCGGTCACGGCCGAAACGCGCGTCCGGTCTCTGCGAGACGGTCCAGCGCTCGAACACGTTCGTCGCTTTCGCCCAAAGAGGCGACCAGAATTTCCCGAACCGCTTCGAAATCCAGTCGGCCTGCCTTTCGCATCTCTTCGAGGTCCGACCAGTCCCTCGTACGGTTGAAGAATGCTCTCAGGATCCCGATGAGTTCGACTTGAGCAGACGCTTCAGTACGGGGTAACTCAAGGGCGCACGCGGTCGCATTGGGAACGACTCGGCGAGTTCGATCACCGCTTCGAGTTCCTCTCCGCGAGGGAGGCGCGGTTGCGGACGAGGTCGTGCGCGGGAGCGCTCCACGGCGGACACGAGCCGAGCCATCTTTTCGGCGACGTCTGTTGTCTCTTGTTCCACGGATCGGCGATTGGCTCCAATAGCCGTTAAGCATATAGCACTTCCATGGACAAACGCCGCCGGGGAGCGTCAGCGACCGGCGGCGGTTGGTCCATGGACGACGAGCGGGGCCGGGCTGGAGCCTTCGGCCGGGGAGCGCGAGGGGGTACCGGAAACTGGAGCCGAAGGCGCCGACCGTGGGCACTTGATTCACCCCGGCCATCCCCTCCGCAACAGCAATAACGCCCGCAACAGCTACAGCGCCGATTTCATCCTGTTTGCCAGCGCCCGCTGGACCTGATCCAACACGGCGTCCAGGCGCGTGCCCAGATCTTCGGCCAGGAACCGCAGCACCAGGTAGCCGTTCTCCTGCAATAGTGCGTCCTTGCGCCGATCACGCCGGTACGCATCCTCGTCCGCGAGATGCTGCGGGCCGTCCAACTCGATCACGATGCGCGCATCGGCGTCCAGGAAATCCACTTCCATGTCGCCCCGTTCGCAGAACGGAATCGACAACTTCGCGTTCGGTCGGAACCGATCGCGGGTAGCGGGCGCGCGCTGCAGGTGCCGCAGCAGGAAAGCCTCGCTGGCGCTCCGCACGCGGTCGGAGTCCTCAGTGATCTCGTCGACGAGTCGCAGAAAGAGATCGGCCCCGCGCGCATCCACGCCATCGCGGGCGAGACGGCCAACGCTTGCCTGGAACCGTTGCTTCCAGAGATCGTGCGTTGGCAACTCCACCCTGGCGGGCCAGCCAGGGACAGCGCTGGCCGGCAGCTCCACGGCGTAGCCCTGGGCTTCGTAGGCGCGGCGGCGCTTTTCGAACATGCGCGCCAGCATCGGCACATCGATGTCGGCGTAGTCGTACACGCGCACTTCGCGCTTGCCTTCATGCAGGCGATGCAGACGCCCGACATACTGCGCGACGGTGCCTCGCCAGGAAACGGGCATGGTCAGGAAAAGCGTGTCGAGGTGCGGCTCGTCGAAGCCCTCCCCGACGAATCGACCCGTGGCCAGCACCACCTGCGACCCCTGCGCTCCGCCGATCCGCGCGAGCGCGGACGACAACGCCTTCGGGCTCATCCCGCCGCGGAGCGAGACGACTTCGAGTCCCGCGTCGGCAAAGCGACCGGCAAGCGTTTCAAGATGCTCGACACGTTCGGTCAGCACCAGCGGCGAGCGAGCGGCGGCGGCGCAGTCCGCTACATCTCTGCAGATCGCCGCATTGCGCGTTTCGTCGGCGATCACCTGGCCGCAGAGTCGGTGAAACTCCGCGCGGGGATCGGCCTCGGCGTCGCCGCTCGGTCGAAACCCGGTGGGCCGCACCAGGACGCGCCGCGAAAACGGTTGATCAACCGTTGGAACTCGCCCATCGACACGGTGACGGATCGGACCACAGTGCAAGCAAATGATCGGATGGTGGCCGTCCTTGCGCACAATCGTCGCTGTCAAACCCGTAATGTATCTGGCCTTTGCGCGGCTCACGACCAGTTCGAAACTGCGGGCCGGGACATGATGGCACTCGTCGACGATCACGAAACCGTAGTCGGCCACGCGGTCGTCCACTTCCCCCTTCCTGACGAGACTCTGCATCAATGCGACATCCACCGCGCCGGTGAGCTTCTTGCGTCGCCCGCTCAAGCGACCGATTCGATCCTTCCCGATATCGAGGAACTCCGCCAGCCGGTCGGTCCACTGCTGCAGCAATTGTTCGCGATGCACGACGACAAGCGTGTTGACCCCTCGTCGGGCGATCAGCCAGGCGGCAACCACCGTTTTGCCGAACGCCCCGGCCGCCGCGAGAACCCCGGTATCTTGTGCCATCAAGGCTCTCGCCGCCGCCTCCTGATCGGCGCGAAGTACGCCTCGGAACGCAACTTCGAGCGGCTGGCCAACGCACCGTCGGTCCGTTGTCGAAATCCCGATTCCTAGCGCCTGAATCATCTCCTCCGCTTCCTCAAGGCAGCCGCGCGGCAGGCCAACGTAGTTCGGCCCGTCCTCGACGCAGTCGACGATTCTCGGTTTGCCGTAGGTGGGCAGGCGCAATGCCTGCGCACGATAGAACTCGGGGTTTTGAAACGCAGCCAGGCGCATCAGCCGAGTGATCAGCGCGAGAGGCAGGCCGTCCTTGGCGATGTACACGCGATCAGACAGGACCAATTCCACGGTGTCGGGAAGCGAGCCGACGACTGGCGGATCCGGTTGCCGCCGGGAGGGCGGCGCCGACCAGGGCGCCATGGCGAAGGCGTCGTCCTCGACCACGGCGCGCACGCCCAGGACCCGCCCTCGGCGCTCCGCCCGGTCCACAACGGACTCGGCACTTGCTGGAGACACCCTTCCCAACCCGGAGAGGAACGCCCACTGGTCCGCGTGGGCATTCAGTTCGTCGTCCACGAAGACGCTGTTTCCGGCGCGACGGGGCCCGTGTTGCAGCGGCAGGGCGATCAGGTTTCCGAAACCCCCGCGCGGCAATGTGTCCTGGCTCGGGAAGAACCGGTCGTACGAGCGGAATCCGAGATCGGGCCGCTCATCCATGGCGGCGGTGAGCAGCATGGCCCCCAGGCGCCGGGCCAGGCCCGCCGGCACGGCTCCGTCGAAGAATATCCAGACATGACCGCCATTCCCGGAGCGGGAGCGTTCCAGGGCGGCGGGAACGTCACGCGCGACGCACGCGTTGAAATACGCCACGGCATCGGCGCCCCATGTCGGCCCGTCGAAGTCGACCACCACAAAGTGGCAGGTCTCGTCGAGCAGCATGGGATAGACACCCATCACAAACGGCTTGCCGTGTTCGTCCGCGCCCAGCAAGTGTCCGCGAATCGCGTCGTCGGTGACGGCCAGGAACCGGCTGTTCGGGCACTCGGCGCACTTGATGCGAGGCTTGCCGCAAACGCCCGGCACCCACTCGTTGCCGCACGCCGGAGCGTACCCCGACCGGCCCGACGTGCGGCTCTCGAACCGTCGCGGATAGACGTCCTCGCGACCTCGGAAAAGGGACCGGAACAGCGCGATCTTGCGATCCGGAGACGAGCGATGATCGACGCTGGCGAGATCGATGGGTGGCATGCCGCGCTCCATCCGACCTAGCGTAGCGGGATCAGCCGCGTGGTACTACAACGCGGCGAGGCGTTGCGCAGCGAAACGGAGTAACGTTCGGTCAAATGTGATTCTGCCCTCCCAAGGAGTCGCAAAAGACCGTAAAGTTACAGGCCAGATGACCGACTTCGATATCGAGTACGCCGACGAAGAAGAGCTTGAGGAGCTGCTGCAATCCGTGGCCCGTCCAGGCGGGTTCTGCACGCATGGCAGGGTGTTCGTTCCCATGCCCATCCTGGAAGTGGAAGGGGTCGGCGTCCTCTCCTTTCCGGTTCCCGACTTCCAGGTTCGCCTCCTGGTGGGCGCGGCCGAACGCGCGCCCTACGGCAAGGGCGCCGATACGCTGGTGGACACCTCGGTTCGCGACTGCTGGCAAATCGACGCGGCGCGGATTCGCCTCGGAGGCAGCGTCTGGGCGGACACCTTGCGCGGCATTCTGGATACGGTGGCCGCGGGTCTCGGCTGTCCGGCCGGGCGACTCGACGCGAGGCCCTACAAGCTGCTGATCTACGAACGCGGCGGTTTCTTCTCCGCGCATCGCGACACGGAGAAGGCCGACGGAATGATCGCGACGCTGTCGATCACGCTGCCCGCCGCCGGCACCGGGGGCGAGCTCATCGTGCGCCACCTCGACCGCGAGGTCGGCGTCGATATGAACGCCAGCGAGCCCTCCGAACTCGCGTTCGCGGCCTTCTACGCCGATTGCGCGCACGAGACCCGGCCGATTCGCGACGGTTGCCGGCTGTCGCTGGTGCTCAATCTGTGCCTGCGTCCCGACGACACGGAGACGCCGCGGCAGGCGCCCGACTACTCGGATCGAGTCCGGGACATCGCCGACCATCTCATCGCGTGGCGCGACGGCGAGTACGGCCCCGACAAGCTGGTGTGGCTGCTTGAACACGACTACAGCCAGGCCGGGCTGTCGTTCGATGTGTTGAAGAACGCGGACGCCGCCAGAGCCGCTGTCTTGAAGTCGGCGACGGAACTGGCCGACTGCGAAATGCACGCTGCGGTTGTCCATATCGAGGAAGAAGGCTCGGTCAGCGACGACTATTACGACGATTTCGATCGGGGCGACGACGATGACGTCGAAATGGAGGAAGTGTTCCACGGGCGATATTGGCTCAACGGCTGGATGAGCGGGGGAGGCGACCGTCCGGCCTTCGGCGAGCTATCCATCAATTTGGGCGAACTGTTGCCCGCCGGAGCGCTCGACCATGCCGAGCCCGACGAGAAACGGGTACACGAGGCCTCCGGCAACGAGGGCGCCACCGTGGAAAGGGCCTACCGGCATGCGGCCCTGGTGATCTGGCCACGGCGCTGCACTCTGGGCATCCTGGCCGGCGAAAATATCGACCGCGCTGTCGACTGGGTCGAGCGACAAGTCGAGCGGAACGCGGACGAGGCCCGCGAACTGATCGCGCGCTTGATCTCCGCTTGGCCAGCGGAGGGGCCAAGCCGGGATGGCGAGGGCCGTGCCGCCATGTTGCGCCTGCTCGAGCGGGTCGGGGACGCGATGCTGGCGATGCGGTTCCTGCGCGAGGTCCTGCTGCTCCGCTACGACGGCAGCGAAAACGAACGCCTGCCGGCGGTGCTGCGCTCTGCCGGTTCGGAAGACACCGCCGAATTTCTGGTCGATCTGGTGGAGGCGCGCTTTCTCTTTCACCCCGACGCCACGCTCGCATTGCTACTGCGCCTCGGTGAATCGGGGGATTTCGATTGGCGGGACACGATCAGGCGAAGCGTGCGCGCCGCACTCGCCGCCCTGCCCCTGGCGCTGAGTCCCCGCGACGAGAAGCCCGAAGTGACCTGGCCGCCCGCACCGTCGCGCAAACCCGTTGACGCCGCCGAACTCCGCAGTCTCTTCGCACTGGCCTGGCGTTGCGGGCTGGCGGAGGAAGCGGAGACTGCGGCGGCGGTCATCGCAACGCATCCCAGGGAAATAGCGCCTCCACGGGCCGTCCCGGCGGCGCTGGAAGGGTTATTCCTGGAGGAGGGATTAGCGGGCAGCGCGGCCTATCTGCTGTTGTGGCGCCACGCCGCCGATTCGCTGCTGGACCGCAGCGAGAAGCCGCCCGAGGCCCCCCGGGACTGGGTGTTGGAGGCTCGGGTCGCATGCGATTGCGAACTCTGCGCGGCACTGAATGACTTCTGCGGGGATCCGGTCGACCGTGTCCGGCGGTTCCCGCTGCGCCAGGATTTGCGCAAGCACCTGCATCGGCAGATCGATCAGCATCGGCTCGACATGTCCCATGTCACCGAGCGGCGCGGCCGGCCCTATACCCTGGTCTGCACCAAGAACCGGGCGAGCCATAAGCGACGGCTCGCGGAATACGCCAGAGACGTTGAAACGATGCTTTCGTTGATCCGGCTGGGGCCTGCCGGACAACGGGCGGCGCCGGTTGAAGCGCAAAGGCAACGCTTGCTGGAGGCGGTCGGGGCAGCAGACTCTTGATTTGTCCAAGTGCCATAAATATTGGGAATATGGCCGCGTGAAGACCAAAATCGAACTACCCGATATCACTTTCCGCCGTGCCAAGGCATTCGCGGCCGTCCACGGCATCACCATGAGGCGTTTCATCACGGACGCCATCGAGCAGCAGCTCCGCAGGCGCGCGGTCGCGGTCAGGACTGACGACACCACCTACGCCCCCCATGAGGAACCGCCATGGATGGCGGGATTCGGAGACCTTTCCGACCTGGGTGAAGAGCACCGCCTCATCCTCGATGCCATCGAGGACGAGTTCGAAAGGCTCGCTCCCGACGACATCCCGTGATTCTCGACACCAATTCCCGCTAGAGGTCGTCGATCACGTCCTTTCGAAGGAGCACCGGTTCCGGATATTGCATCTTCGAGATCAACCACTCGCCCTCGACACGCCTGAACTCCCAAGACCACCGGGTGATTGACCTCGCAGTATCGAGCTCGCCATCGACTCGGGCGCCTCCTGGGACAGTCAAGTCTTCAGCCTCACGATCTGCAACGTAATGCGTAACGTAGTTTGTGGCCCTGGCATGATCTTCGTCATCGACCGCGTCGATTCCGGCGAAGTGTTCGCGGATCTTTTCGCGTCCAACAAGCTTGAACGCTTGTCCGTCCTCAGTGAAGAGATCAGCGGTCTTGGCTTGCTCACCTTCAAGTAGCTGCAAGAACTTATAAACAAGCCGTTCACATTGGTCGTGAATTTCGAACTCGTTGGTAGATGCCATCGGCAGCTCGTTTCGTTGTTGTCTGCGGCACTCTACGACCCTTCCCTCTTGAGGGCAGAGTCGTTCCTGTACCCGGTCTCAAGAGGACCATCGGTGACCACCAGATCGCAGATCCGACGCCCGTGTTCCGACAACAGCAGGATCTCGAGCCCCGTCATGCCATTGTTGGCCTCCAGGTCGCGTCGCAGCGTTTCAAGATCCACGGTCACGCTCAACCCGGCGAGGCAAGCAGAAACTCCAATGGAATATGCAGCCGCTCCCGCCATGCTCTCGGCGAGTGGTCGGCGCCTTCGAACCGACGCGTGATCCAATCCTCACCGGCTCGATAACCCTTGTGCCGCATCACTCCATCCATCTTCGGTTGATGGGGTCCATAGGCGGCGTCATAAGTTTCGGTACCGTGGTCGAAGTAGACTCGATGTGATCCGGCAGCCGGCCAGTGGTCAGCGAGCCACTCGACAAAGGCGCCTTCCGCAACGACCCAGTGGGACGACATGCAGGCTGCGCCGCCGAAAACATCTGGATATTCCGCGATGGCGTACGCCGAGATCAGGCCGCCCAAGCTTGATCCAATGACGAAGGTGTCTTCCCGACCCGGACGTGTGCGGTAGGTCTCATCGATAAACGGCTTGAGTTCTTCGACGAGGAACGCCAGGTAGTTGTCCGACGTGTATTCCTGACCGGCCAGATCCGGCTGCTCCCTGAGCATCCGCTGTCTGATCTCGTCGGTCAGAAATTTCTGCGGCATGTACTCGCCTCTCCGGCTGCGCTTTTTCTCGCCGTTCGTCCACACCGAAACGACAATCGCCGGCCTGATCTCCCCTTCCCGGATGAGCCGCGTCATGGTCTTGTCTACATCCCATAACCAGTCGGTACCCGCCATAGGCGAATGGCTTCGATCAAACATCATCTGGCCATCGTGTATGTGGATGACCGGGTATCGATCGCCCGCGTGGCGGCTTGGGACTTCCAAACCGCCGCCACCCTCGTCGCGGAAAACGATAGCACCATAATGGATCCGGTCGAGTTGCTGCGCGCCCTCGCCCACGACAGACGCTGGACAACCGACACTCCGCTCGATTGGCGCCTCGGCACGGTATCGCAGGCCGGCGTCGCCCATCCCGCGCGCGCGGCACTCGACAACCCGCCCGCCGAACTCCACCGCCGGCTATGGAGCGCACAGCTTTCCGTGCTATTACCCTGGATCGAGGAGCGCCGCCATGAGACCGTTGTCGGCAATCTGTTCGAGGTGAGACGCCAGATGCGCGCTGACGGAGATGGCCAAGGAGATCCCTTCTCCCTTGAGTTGGGCGACCTGTTCAGATTGTTCGTTCGGCGTGGCGCCGACCGCAACGTCCGCAGGACCGTCGAGCGCCTGCGCGATGTGCGCAACGAACTCGCTCACCGTCTCCACGTGCCGTACTCGGCGGTACTAAACCTTATCGCGAAGCCACTTCTCTGATGCGTGCGAAGAGGTCTACCTGTACCTAAATCAACGACTCGGCCGGCCCTCCCGTAAGCGATATCTTGGGCGCGGCTGTCGTGCGCGCGACGATTCCGATTTATCGCACGACTGCTCGAAGGCGAAAAATGACTCCCGTTGTGCCGAGAATTCGAAGAGTCCAACTGGTCGGGGCACGGCAAGGAAATCGATCCGGGGACGACGGACACCAAAGTGTGGCACGTGCGACTGTGACAACGGATCCCATCTTGGACGCGCGGCTTCCTGCCGGAGCGCGTTTCTACAAGTGCGCGCTTCAAGTGAACCCGCACGACTATGGCGGGACCTTCCGGGGGCAGCAATCCGACGGAGACGCGATCAGCCACGCACAGGCGATTGTCGACAAAGCTGTCGACGCTGGCATCGAGGTGCTCGCTGTCACCAATCACAATAGCGTCACCGCTCTCGCAGCTTTTCGATCCGCCGCACGCAAACGTGGAGTCCGTATCTTCCCAGGGTTTGAGCTGTCGTCGAGCGAGGGCGTACATGTCCTGTGCCTTTACCCGCCGAATACGGAACTGGATCGGCTTGATCGATATCTTGGCGAGTTTGGCATTCACGACACCCACCCCTCATCCGATCTTGCCAACAAGACTTTCGCAGATGTTTTGAAGATCGTTCACAGTCAAGGGGGGATTTCGATCGCGGCGCACGTGACGGGCAACGGCGGTCTGTTCAGGGTACTACGGGGCCAGGCTAGGATTCGCGCTTGGAGGGACGAACATCTCCTGGCCGTTCAGATCCCAGGTGCCGTTGACGACTTGCCGCAAGACACCCGCCAGATCGTAAAGAACGAAAACGCCGATTACCGTCGCACCCACGCCGCCGAAAATGGCCTCGCAGTCGCCACGGTTAATGCAAAGGACATCGTCGGACCTGACCAACTCGACGAACGGTCCGCCACCTGCTGGATCAAGATGCACGAAGTCAGCATCGACGGACTGCGGCAAGCGTTTCTCGATCCCGGATCGCGCATTCGACTGAATTCCGCCGATGGGGATTTCGAGCCCGAGGAACACATGGAATTGGTTTCCTTAGGCTGGGAAGGCGGGTTTCTCGATGGCGTAAGCGTTCGCTTCAACCCAAACCTGAACGTACTCATTGGTGGGCGCGGCACGGGCAAATCCACCATTGTCGAGAGCATCCGTAGCGTGGTCGGACTCGCGCCAATCGGTGAAGAAGCACACAAGGCACACGACGGGATTGTCCGTCATGTGTTGCGCAGCGGGACGAAGATATCGCTTCGGGTCCGCGTCCAACGCCCCGGGGTTCGCGAATATCGCATCGAGCGGACCATACCCAATCCGCCGTTGGTACGCGAAGACAGCGGGGAAGTGCTTCACTTGGCGCCAACGGACATTCTTCCTCGAATCGAGGCCTATGGTCAGCACGAGATTTCGGAACTTGCACGTAGCCCCGACAAGCGCACCCGCTTACTTGATCGCTTCGTCGAGCTTGACGAATCACTCTCCCGTCGCAAGACGTCGCTGCGTGCCGAGCTCGCCAAGAACCGCCGCGCGTTGTGTGACGCCCGCGCCGAGATTGACTCTGTCGAAGAGCGTCTTGACGCCCTTCCCGGACTTCAGGAAACGCTCGAAAGGTTTCAGGAAGTAGGTCTTGAAGAGCGTCTGCGGGAGCAGAGTCTGCTGGTGCGCGAAGAACGCGTAATTGGTTCCGTTCCTCAACGGCTGGCGCCGTTCCGCGAGGCTCTGGAACTCTTGCGGAAAGAGCTTCCGATTGATTTGGCCTTTCTGTCTGAGCGGGCGCTGGCACAACTGCCAGGCAGGGAAATCCTCTCCGAATCGACTCAGGTTCTCACCGACCTGGGTAAGGAAATCGAGCGCATTGCCAACGACTTGATGAGCGCCCTGGAGCGCGCCGATCACGGCATTGACCAAGTACGGACCGCTTGGGATGTCCGAAGGCAGCGTGTTCAGACTCAGTACGAACAGATTCTTCGCGAACTACAGAAGTCGCGTGTCGACGGGGAGGAATTCATCCGTCTTCGTCGCCAGATTGAGGAACTGCGCCCACTTCAGGATCGGCTTGTGCTTCTTCGGCGGTTGGAGAAAGAGCACGATGACCTGCGTCGCACACTGCTTGCGGAGTGGGAGGACATCAAGGCTGCGGAATTCCGCACATTCGACCAGGCGGCGAGGGAGGTTAGCCAAGAGCTCCGCAACCGCGTTCAGGTGGAAGTAACTGGTGCGGGAGATCGCGAGCCCCTCTTCAAGATGCTGCGTGAAGAGATCGGCGGTCGGATGTCGGAGGCCGTAGAGAGTTTGCGGAATTCTCCCGAGCTTTCGCTCACACAATTCGTCGAAGCGTGCCGGTCGGGGGCCGAGGCGTTGCGAACTACCTACGGAATCACGCCTGGTCAGGCGGAACGTCTCGCTGCTGGCAATCCGGAAGTGTTCATGCGAATTGAGGAACTGGAGCTTGCGCCGACGACATCGATCCGTCTCAACACAGCGCCAGCGGGGGAGGCACCCGCATGGCAGCCGCTAGAAGACCTTTCGACCGGACAGAAGGCTACCGCGGTACTCCTCCTCTTGCTGCTTGAGTCAGATGCCCCGCTGATTGTCGACCAGCCGGAGGATGACCTCGATAACCGTTTCATCACGGAGGGCGTTGTCCCCCGCATGCGCGAGGAAAAGCAACGGCGACAGTTCATCTTCTCAACGCACAACGCGAACATTCCAGTTCTCGGCGACGCCGAGCTCATTCTCGGGCTCTCGGCGGTGGGTGAAGCAGACACCGGACGGGCGCGTATCGCGCCGGGACATGCGGGATCGATAGATTCCCGAATGGTTCGGGAACTCGTGGAGGAGATTCTCGAGGGCGGGCGCGAGGCGTTCGAGACCCGACGCCGGAAATACGGATTCTGACCGATGAACAGAACGGAGATGTTCGAACTCATCGCCAATCGGGAGAACTCCCGCGTCGAGTTCAAGCGCGACGACTGCCATCCGGACGACGTTACCAAGGAGATGTCCGCACTGTTGAACCTTGAGGGCGGCGTCATCCTGCTCGGTGTGGAAGATGATGGTCGAATCTCCGGGCTGACCAGGAGCCAGAAGGAAGCAGAAGAGTGGGTCATGAACATCGCCCGCAGCAACCTGCAACCCCCGACGACACCGGTATGGAGTTCTATGGTGGTGGAGGATAGGAGCGTAGTCGGTATCGTGGACCTTCCCGTCGACAGTCCAGGCAAACCTCACAAGGCCAGACGAGGAAAGGCATGGGTCACCTACACCCGCGTAGGTAGCGAGTCAAGAGAAGCGACACGAGAGGAAGAAGGAAGGCTCTACCAAGCCGCCAGGTTGGTCCGCTATGAGATAAAGGCCGTTCCAGATACGCGGTTGGAGAGCCTGGACATCGGCCGGGTCGAGAACTACCTCCGTGATGTTCTGAAACGATCAGTGCCGGGCCGGGCCGACGTCGAAGGCTGGCGGCGGCTTCTGCTCAACTCCGATTTGCTGGTTCCGGGCAGAGACTCGAATAGCGCATCGGTCGCGGGGCTTTTGCTCTTCGGCGAGAACCCGAACCGCCGTCTACCGCAGGCTGGTGTGACCGCGGCGGCGTTTCCCGGCGCTGAGAAGGACTACAACACAGTCGATGAGGAGCGAATCCGCGGCCCGCTGGTCCCGATCGTCTCCAGGCGCGGGGCCGTGGTAGAGAGAGGCGTAATCGACCGCACGGTGGACTTCGTGAGACGCAACATGGGAAGCATCGCATGGCTCGACGGCGCCCGCCGTCGTCGCAAAAGGGCTTTCCCTCTTGACGCGATACGAGAAGCCGTAGTGAATGCGGTGGTGCATCGAGACTACGCGCGCGAAGGGACCGACATCGAGGTCTCGTTGTACTTGGATCGACTTGAGGTCATTTCACCGGGGCGACTGCCGAACGGCGTCACTGTGGAGAAGATGAGAGAGGGCGTGGTTCGGGTGGCCCGCAACGAGCTGCTTAAGGAGATCTTGAGGGACTACCGCCATGTCGAGCACCAGCGTATGGGGGTCCGGAACCGGATCATCGAATCAATGCGGGACCACAACGGTACGGAGCCGGATCTCGTTGAGGAAGATGATCGCTTCATGGTTCGGCTTTGGAAGGGAGCGGCGCAGCGCAGTCGGCCATTCCACGGCGGAGACGGTTTGGACGAGCCGGGAACTCACTGAGTTCGGAGCCCATGCGACGACACTGTGCAGCCGTATCGACCGAACGGCAAGGGCCGTCTTTCCTTCGATAGCGAAAGATCACTTTCCAATCAAGGAACCGTATGACAGGTCGCTCCATGGACATTGGGAACAATCGCCTTAGGCTGAACGGCTTAGGGCGCGTTTGGCAGCCGAGACTGGCATGAAATCGCGAAGTCCCAGGTCGACTGCCACATGGTGAGCGCCACCCACGACCCCGGCACCAAGCCCTCATCTTTCCCTATGACACGGGACGTCTCTACGAGGTCGACGCCCTCCTCGTCGGCCAGACCGTCGTGTTGCGCCACGAACCCGCGGCGCCGCCCAACCGGCCCCTCCAAGTCGTCCATGACGGCAAGCCCGCCGGCCAGGCCGCCGTGCTCGACGCCTTCGAGAACAGCGCGGGAGACTCGCAAGGTACCGAGTCCCGACCGTTATTGCGCAGGGCGCCCTCCGGGATCGCATGTGCTCTCGCCTTGGTCAGCAGCCGCAGCGCTGCCAAGCGCCACCTAAGTGCAGAGGACGTTACCCGCAACTCGTCTGCGGCAGCGTTTAGTCGCGTCACGAGTCCATCCATGTCAAGCCGCGCGCAATCATCGAACTCGCGCAACGCAACCGAGGGCATCAGTACCGCCGCCGCAAAGTTGTTCGCAAGTTGCTCGACACGGTTGCCGCCGAACTCGCTCGCGTCTTCCACGTGTTCGGGCGGCATCGCTTCCCACGTCAGGATGTGAAACAACTCGTGCGCAAGATCGAAGTGCCGACGCCCAGCCACCTCGCCCCGCGCGATCAAGACAGCGTCAAGCTCGGGTAGACGGCAGGCAGCTCCCGAGATGCCCTCCTGAGCATCGACCATGAGCACCAAAATACCGAGCTCCGATTCCATCGCGGACGCAAGCCTCAACGCCGGCACAGGCCCCAGGTCGAGCTCTCCAGCGAACCTCTCGCCTGCTTCCATCGCATCCTCGAACCTCGACGTTTTGGTGAAACCCAGCGCCCGGCGCATCAACGGTGCCTCTCGTCCGGTCTCCGCCGCCAGTGCCCGGTACGCTCCGATCCACCGTCCCGCTGTCTGCTCGTATGCCTGAAGCCGGTCCGGCACCACGAAACGGCGCAGCGTCCGCCGACGAAAGGCCTGAAAAATTTGGGCGAGCACCGCATCGCCGTTCGCCCAACGGAGCGAAAGCCCACCCTCGTTGCTACCCACCAACGGAGTTCTGGAGACGACGAGCCACTCTCGGCGATACCACTCTCACACCAAAGCTCGGACTCTCACGGGTGTGCCAACCAAGCAGCTCGAATAGTCTTCAATCCTGACATCCCCTTATCAGGACTCCCCAACTACCCATGGAACACGACCAAAACTTCACCGGCACCATCAACCGCACCGCCGCCGAATCAATGATCGCCTGGTCCTCGGAGCCCTCCCCTCTGCGCCAGCGACCAAACATCGTCATGATCGTCCTCGACGACGTAGGCTACTCAGACTTCGGCTGCTACGGCTCCGATATCGAAACACCCGCCCTCGACAGCCTAGCCACCGACTGGCTGCGCTACGCGAACTTCCACGTCACCCCGCTCTGCTCGCCGACCCGGACCTGCCTGCTCACCGGTCGCAACCATCACAGCGTCGGCATGGGCGGGTTGTTGAGATGGTCAACGGCTTTCCCAACACCCGGGGATTCGTTTCCCGCGAGGCGGCCGACTTGGCCGAGATGCTGCGTCCACACTGATACCAGACCCTCGCGGCGGGCAAATGGCACTTGGGGTCGTTCCACCAGAATAGCCCGGCCGGCCCCTACGACCACTGGCCGCTACAACGGGGTTTCGACCGCTTCCACGGCTTTCTCGCGCGCGAGACGAACCAGTGGAATCCGGAACTGATCGTGGGCAACGAGCGCATCGAGCCGCCGAGGCGGGAGGGCTATCACCTGTCGGAAGACATCGTCGATCAGTCCTGCAAGTGGCTGCGGCAGTTGGTGTCCGCCGATCCGGACCAGCCCTTCTTCCTCTACGTCGCATTCGCCGCCGGCCACTCGCCCCACCATGTGCCGGCCGACTACGCGAACAAGTACAAGGGCAGATTCGACGGCGGCTGGGACGCGGCCCGGGAGAGAACCCTGGCGCGCCAGAAGGCTTCCGGCCTGCTGCCTCCCGATCAGCGGTTGGGCTCCCGCAATCCGGGAGTGCAGGTCTGGGACGAACTCGACGCCGACGAACAGCGGCTGGCCGCGCGGCTGGAGGAGATCTACGCGGGATTCATAGATCACGCCGATGCGCAGATCGGCCGGCTGCTTGAGCAGATCGACGCCCTCGGCAAGCACGACGACACGATCGTGATCGCCATTTCAGACAACGGCGCGAGCCCCCTGGGCGACCCGCACGGAACCTACGACCATCAACGCCCCCGGATCGGAATCGGCACCAGCGTCGAGGAGAACCTGGCGCGTCTCGACGATATGGGCGGACCGCTCACCTACGCCATTACCCGTTCGGCTGGGCCATGGCCGGCAACACCCCGTTCAAGCGCTACAAGGGCCACGCCTACGGGGGCGGCGTCCGCGCCCCCTTGCTGATCCGCTGGCCCGAAGGGATTCAAGCGAAGGGCGAGACCCGCCGGCAGTTCTACCATGTGGTGGACATCACTCCGACGCTGCTGGACCTGCTCGGAGTACCCCTGCCGGCGCATGTCAACGGCGTGGAGCAGATTCCCCTGCACGGGGTATCCATGGCCCACACCTTCAACGACAACGACGCGGATACCCGCAAGACCGTCCAGTATTTCGAGATGGTCGGCCACAGAGGCATCTGGCACGAAGGCTGGAAGGCGGTCACCTTCCACCAGCGGGGAGAGGATTTCGACGCGGATGACTGGGAACTCTAGAACCTGGACAAAGACCTGGCGGAAATCGACGACCTGGCCGACCGGTATCCCGAAAAGCTCGCGGCGCTCAAGGATCTCTGGTGGCGGGAGGCCGAACGTTACGGCGTGCTCCCTCTGGACGATGTGAGCCGACGGTCAAGCGTCGGCTGGTGGCCGGAGCCCAAGGACCGATGGGTCCTGTACCAGGATGCCGTGCTACCGCACCACTTCAAGGGAGGGCCCCGGGTGCGGGGCGTGTCCCACCGGATCACCGCCCAGAATTAGTTCTGTCGTACCCGCTCGATAGGACAGGGTCACTCGCGCGGAATGGGGTTGGTCTGGTTGATTCTTAGGCGGCGGACATTCTCAACAGAACGCTCACAATTGGGAGGAGGGAATACATACGATGCATGGTTTGCTACTAAATGCGGCGGGCATCTCGCTCGTCGTCGTTCTCGGTTCGGGTTGTGCGACGATGACGAGGGGCACCAATGAATCATTCGTGATCAATACCGATCCCCAGGAGCCGAAGCGACCCTGTCGAATGGACTGCAATGTTCCACACCTTGCAGCCTGATCGTAAAACGCCGCGGGGACTTCGTCGTCACGATCAAGAAGGAAGGCTACGAAACGGTCAGGGCGACTGTGACTTCCTCCGTGGACAGTGGTGGCGCGGCCGGAATGGCGGGGAATGTCATTCTCGGTGGCATCATCGGTGCTGGCGTTGATGCTGGAACCGGCGCGCTGTATTCGCACAAACCTAACCCGCTCAGCGTCAATCTGGAGCCGAGCGGACAGGAAGAACGGAAGGGCGAAGACGATAGCAGCTAGGAGTTCTCGCAGCGGGTTCGCCGCGCTGACGCGCAGGGAACTGGCGTGTCGCCAGTCGCGTCGGCGTTCGGCAAATGGGTGGCCGCGCTGGGCGCGAGGCCTTGCAGGCACTGGTGCACGCATGCCCGTCTAGCGCCATCCAAACCTGCCTTCAGTCGCCTTGACGCGCTAAACTACGCTCAACGCTCTACGCGAGTATTCCCAATCTGGATTGATGACTCGTGCGCCTGTGACCAGCCTCCCTCGAAGCCCCGATTCGCCAATCGGTCCAATCCATACAGCGGCCGATTCCCCCCTCACCGACACCGCAGACTTCTATCGCCGTGCAGCCGCCTCGGAACTCGATCCTCATAGGCGGGGTCCGTTTGGCCAGTTCATGACTCCTGCTCCGATCGCCCGTTTTATGGCGAGCCTGTTTGCACCGCCACCGCATCATATGCGTGTCCTAGACCCCGGCGCAGGTGTCGGAAGTCTCACAGCAGCGTTCGCAGAGCGCCTCCGTTCCCCGACCACGGAACCTTCATCCGTCGACTTCGTGTGCTATGAGATCGAACCCCTGCTCCTCGGCCATCTTGATCACATGATTGAACAGACGGTGGGCACGTGCCGAGACACCGGACTCGCTGCCACTGCCAGCATCGTCGACGAGGACTTCGTCCTCTCGCCTCCCGGCCAGCCGGACTTGTTCCGCCATGGCGACGACGACCCCGGCTTCACGCACGTCATCATGAATCCCCCATACCGAAAGATATCTTCGGCGTCACGGCATCGGGCCGCCTTGCGGCACGCTGGCATCGAGACCTCGAATCTTTACGCCGGTTTCATGTACTTGGGCGCCCTCAATCTCCGACCGGGCGGCGAGATGGTCGCAATCGTTCCGCGCTCGTTTTGCAACGGTCCCTATTTCAAGCCCTTCCGCGAGAGCTTCCTGTCGATGATGTCCCTTCGTCATGTGCACATCTTTCAGACTCGCAACCGCGCCTTTGGGGACGACGACGTGCTCCAAGAGAACATCATCGTACTAGCGGTGAAGGACAGCGGGGCCTCGCAGATAAAGATCACCACCAGTTCCGACGCCGCGTTCGACGACATGACCGAGCGGGTCGTTCCCCCTGCATCCGTCATCCATCCGGGAGACCCTGACCGCTTCGTCCACCTTCCAGTGAACAGCATCGAACAGGGTATCGTCGACCGCCTGTCCGCTTTCACCGCGACGCTCCCGGATCTCGGCATCGACGTCTCGACCGGGCCGGTTGTCGATTTCCGCTTGAGGGAGGACCTCCGGCCCGAGTCCGAGCCCGGATCGGTACCCGTTCTCTACCCGATTCACTTCCAAGGGGGAGTGTTGTCGTGGCCGAAGTCCTCCCGCAAGCCGAACGCCATCCGCGTGTCGGACAAGAATCGCAAATGGCTGTGGCCGAACGCCGGCCACTTCGTCGTCACGCGGCGCTTCACGAGCAAGGAAGAGCGTCGCCGGATCGTGGCGTCAATCTATACAGGCGATCTTCCGGGCGAACTGGTCGGCTTCGAGAACCATCTGAACGTGTATCACGCTGGCCACTCCGGGTTGCCTCGGGATTTGGCATCTGGCCTCGCCATCTACCTCAACAGCAGTTTGGTCGACCGCTACTTCCGGCAATTCAATGGCCACACCCAAGTCAATGCTGCAGATCTCCGTTCGCTCCGCTATCCGAACCGCGACACGCTTGAGCGCATCGGCGCGGAGAACGGCGGCCGAACGCTTTCGCAGCACGACATCGACGAGATCATCGAGGGGGAGACAACCCACATGGCTGATGATGACAATCCAATCGAAGCGCAGCGCAAAATCGACGATGCCCTCCAAATCTTGAAGGCGCTTGGACTACCGAGGGGCCAGCAAAACGACCGCTCTGCGCTGACACTGCTCGCGCTCGTCGACCTCAAACCCTCGGGCGTTTGGAACAGTGTCCGCACACGCCTCTTGGGAATCACTCCAATCATGCAGAATATCCAAGAGAACTATGGTCGGGAATACGCGCCGAACACGCGGGAGACCATACGCCGTCAGACCATGCACCAATTCGTCGAGGCCGGCGTGGCGCTACACAATCCCGACAACCCCGCGCGCCCCGTCAATAGTCCCAAGACCTGCTACCGGATCAGCGACGAAGCAGCTGCGGCGATTCGATCCTACGGCACCGACCAATGGCTTCCAGCGCTCGATAGATGGCTAAAAGACCGAGCGACCCTCGTCGCCAGGTGGGCGAAACTCCGCGAGATGCAGATGATTCCCGTCCAAGTCTCGGAAGACCTTCAGATTTACCGTACTCCCGGGCGCCACAGCGATCTCATCCGCGAGATCATCGAAGCTTTCGCCCCGCGCTTCGCGCCCGGAGCCGAGGTCATCTATGTCGGAGACACGGGCACCAAGACCGGCTTCTTCGACGCTCTCCGACTCGCCAAGCTTGGCGTGGCCGTCGATAAACACGGCAAGATGCCCGATGCGATCCTTTACCACGCCAACAAGGACTGGCTCTTCCTCGTGGAGTGCGTTACCAGCCATGGTCCGGTGGATACCAAGCGCCACGGCGAACTCGCCGAATTGTTCGAAGCTGCGGAGCCTGGCCTCGTTTACGTGACCGCGTTTCCCACCCGTAGCGACATGGCCCGTTATCTTTCGGACATCTCGTGGGAGACGGAGGTGTGGTGCGCCGACGCGCCAAGCCACCTCATTCACTTCGACGGCGACCGCTTTCTCGGGCCGTATCGTTCCGATCAAACGTAGAGGTGCCTGTTCTTCTTCGACGCTATCTGCAGATACAAATGCTGCGCCAGCCCCCGTAGTGACGGGCGACCCGACTTGCCCCCAGCGAGACGACCCTTCCAGTGGTGACAAAGGTTCGGGCGATTGAATCGGTCCCGCCCAAATCGACGGCCATCACGACCCATGTCCAATGCCGCTGCGCCGCCTCACCCTCAGTCGGCGTCGATCACCCCGGCAACGCGCTCCGCTAGCCGCTGCCGCAACTCCGACGGATCCCTCCACACGATGTGATTGAACTGGCGCGTGTCGAAGTGCACGTCGTCCAGCTCGTCCTCGCGCACGCACCAAACCACCGGCATTCCCAACCCCAGCGCGTAGCCCGCCTCGGCGAGCTTGGCGTCGATATTGATCAGTGCCGCCTGCTCAGGCATCTGGTTGGCCTTCGGCATCCTCTACTTCCTGCTCGCTAGCAGCATGACCGACAATGAACTCTCGTAGTTCCTGTGCTCGCCAACGCAACGGGGCACGGACTCTCGCCGTCCTTCTGTGAACGAACGGTGCAGCCGCCACAGAGCGGTGACACTGCCCGCGCTTCGCGTTGGTCGGAGAACTAAACGCCAAAAGTGTACGGCAATGGAGTTCAGAAGTTGAACGGACGTATCAGCAGCACCTGACTACTCCGGATCGACGCCGTTTGGATTTGGTCGCCCGACAGATGTCCTCGACGATAGATGTGCATGATGCGCGGCGGCGAGCGATGCCGTCCGCATCGCCTTTCCAACTCTCTCTGCCACCCGTCTGTACAGACGGCAGGTGGTTTTTTGGGACCATTGCCTTGAAGCATCATTTCCCATTAAGTTCCAATTGTCCCCAATCCGATTCGGGCAGACGACATGGCATCATACGACCCCAGCGCGGACCACTCCTCTTTGCGAGAGAGCATTTTGGAGCATGCGTTTCTGGGGGCGCTGGGGCGAGAGTTGTGGAAGCGCGGCCATTACTCGGTGGAAGTGCTCCGTGCGGAGGTCGACCGGGCGGGCTATGACGTAGTGATCGCTGTTGACAACGACACCCGCTACATTCAGTTGAAAAGCCTATCCACCGGCGCAACGACGAGGGAGTGGCAAATATCGAAGCTACTTGCCCAGAAATCGGGAGGCTGTGTAATCGTGCAATGTGTAGATCGATACACGCTGGACGTCGAGCAGTATCTATTCTTTGGTGGGTCGTCGGGAGATCCACTACCGAATATCTCCGAAGCGAAGCAGGCGAAGCGCGTGACATTCGACTCGAAGGGAACGCGACCGACCCGCAAAAACCATCGCCGAGTCTCGAAGAGCCGTTTCGAGACCGTGCCCGACATGCAAGCACTAGTCGACAAACTATTCGGACTCCCGAGCCGCTAGTCTCCAAACTTCGGGATTGGCGGACTGGCGCCACGAAAGAGGAGGCGACATTCTTCTCGAATTGCTCGACCACCCTCGCCGACTCTTCCCCTTGCTTCCTAACGTGAACGATTGATGCCTCCTCCGCCCGAGAGTCCCGATGAGCGCCAAGCCTTCTGGGTGTGTGCCGGCCGCGCAACTCGAATAGTCTTCTATCCTGACATCTCTCCACTAGAAGCCCGCTAACCACCCATGGAACACAACCAAAACTTCACCGGCACCATCAACCGCACCGCCGCCGAATCGACCATCGCCTGGTCCTCGGACCCCTCACACCTGCACCAGCGACCGAACATCGTGATGATCGTGCTGGACGACGTCGGCTACTCGGACTTCGGCTGCTACGGCTCCGATATCGAAACCCCGGCCCTCGACAGCCTCGCCACCGATGGACTGCGCTATGCGAACTTCCACGTCACTCCGCTCTGCTCGCCGACACGCACGTGCCTGCTCACTGGCCGCAACCATCACAGCGTCGGCATGGGCCGGGTGGCGGAGATGGTCAACGGCTTTCCCAACACCCGGGGATTCGCCTCCCGCGAGGCGGCCAACCTGGCCGAGATGCTGCATCCCCACGGATACCAGACGCTCGCGGCGGGCAAATGGCACCTGGGGTCCATCCACGAGACCAGTCCCGCCGGTCCCTACGACCACTGGCCCCTGCAGCGGGGTTTTGACCGCTTCCACGGCTTTATGCCGGGCGAGACGAACCAGTGGAACCCGGAACTGATCACGGGCAACGAGCGGGTCGAGCCGCCGCGGCGCGAGGGCTATCACCTGTCGGAAGACATTGTGGATCAGTCCTGCAAGTGGCTGCGGCAGTTGGTGTCCGCCGATCCCGACCGGCCCTTCTTCCTCTACGTCGCATTCGCCGCCGGCCACTCGCCCCACCATGTGCCAGCCGCCTACGCGAACAAGTACAAGGGCAGATTCGACGGTGGCTGGGACGCGGCCCGGGAGAGGATCCTGGCGCGCCAGAAGGCATCCGGTCTGCTGCCTCCCGATCAGCGGCTGGCCCCCCGGAATCCGGGCGTGCAGGTCTGGGACGAACTCGACTCCGACGAGAAGCGGCTGGCCGCGCGGCTGATGGAGGTCTACGCCGGATTCATGGACCACGCCGACGAGCAGATCGGCCGGCTACTCGCCCAACTGGACGCCCTCGGCAAGCGCGACGACACGATCGTGATCGCCATCTCCGACAACGGCGCGAGCCCCCTGGGCGGCCCCCACGGAACCTACGACCATCAACGTAGCAGGATCGGACTCCGCCCCAGCGTCGAGGAGAACCTGGCGCGCCTCGACGACATGGGCGGGCCGCTCACCTATAACCATTACCCGTTCGGCTGGGCCATGGCCGGCAACACGCCGTTCAAGCGCTACAAGGGCCACACCTACGGGGGCGGTGTTCGCGCCCCCCTGCTGGTCCGCTGGCCCGACGGGATTCGGGCGAAAGGCGGGACGCGGCGGCAGTTCTACCATGTGGTGGACATCACGCCGACGCTCCTGGATCTGCTCGGAGTGCCGCTGCCGGCGCATGTCAACGGCGTGGAGCAGATTCCCCTGCACGGGGTATCCATGGCCCACACCTTCAATGACAACGACGCGGATACCCGCAAGACCGTCCAGTATTTCGAGATGGTCGGCCACAGAGGCATCTGGCACGAAGGCTGGAAGGCGGTCACCTTCCACCAGCGGGGAGCGGATTTCGACGCGGATGTCTGGGAGCTTTATCACCTGGACGAAGACTTGGCGGAAATCGACGATCTGGCCGACCGGTATCCCGAGAAGCTCGCGGCGCTCAAGGACCTCTGGTGGCGGGAGGCCGAACGTTACGGCGTGCTCCCTCTGGACGATGTGAGCCGACGGTCAAGCGTCGGCTGGTGGCCGGAGCCCAAGGACCGATGGGTCCTGTACCAGGACGCGGTGCTGCCGCATCACTTCAAGGGAGGGCCACGGGTGCGGGGCGTGTCCCACCGGATCACCGCCCGGATCGAACGCCAATCCACCGACCAGGACGGCGCCATCATCGCCGACGGCGGCCGATTCGGCGGCTGGAGCGTCTTCATCCGCGACAATCGGCTGCACTACACGACCAACAACTTTGGGGAGCGGTGCCGCATATCCTGCCCCAACGCCATCCCGCCGGGCGCCGTGACGCTTCGGGCGGATGTCGTGCGCACCGGCGACGACGAGGGGCGCGTGCGTTTCTACGTCGACGACGAATCCGCCGGGAACGGAGTGCTGTCTCCGTTCGGCCACCACAATTTCGTCAACGAACCTCTCGATGTCGGCCGGGACAGTCAGACCCCCGTCGATGATCTCTACGAATCCCCATTTGTCTTCCAAGGGACGATCGTAGACATCGTGATCGAAGCGTTCGGCACGGAGGTGGTGGATCAGGAGGCGCTGCTGGAGGAGTTGATGGCGAGCCAGTAGGGGTCAGCCAGCAACCATTTCGCCGGCGTGGCTTGGTGACCATCCCTCCGGGTCGGGTTTGAGTGCAAGGTTGTCTTGAGCCGCCGAGTGGACGACCCATTGGTCACCTGTCCTGGAGCCGTTCTCTGACCTCCCCGTCGACTATTTCGACGCTGACGACGTCGCCTCTATCGATCTCGGCGATGGCCGCTCGCAACCGCTCGGCGTTTCGAGGGGAACGAATCAAGTCGAGGGTTTCCATGAGAGAGTCGTACTCCGTCTTCGCCATCATGATGACGGGTTCGCCCTTGGTACGCGTAATTGTGACGGCAATCCGATCTTCGATGACTGTGTCCATCAAGGATTGTAGGTTCCGGCGTGCCTGCGTGTAGTTCAGCACCCGTCTCGTAGCCATTGTTGCACCCTCTCCCACGACCCAAGTGAGGACAATCGTACGCGCATGTTCCGTCGCCACAAACAGGAAGCACTCTCTGTTTCGCCACTTGCGACTTCGCCAACGAACCCCTCGATGTCGGCCGGGACAGTCAGACCCCCGTCGATGATCTCTACGAATCCCCATTTGTCTTCCAGGGGACGATCATCGACATCGTGATCGAGGCGTTCGGCACGGAGGTGGTGGATCAGGAGACGCTGCTGGAGGAACTGATGGCGAGCCGGTAGGGCTTGTAGGCCGCTCAAGGGCCGACACGCCGCTACGCGCGTTCACGGTCGGACGTTGGCGGCCGTTTCCAGTGGGCCGAGATTCGTGCCGAGCACCCGGTCCGCGAGGCGGAAGGCCCGCGCGACTTCCGGAGCGGCGGACGGTCCGGGTTCGACCCGCTCCAGACGCACTGTGAAACGCACAAACCCCCCAGCGGGCCCCGGTCCGTATTGCAACGAGGCATGTGACTCTTCGACCGGTCGCGCTTCGCGGTATTCCTCGCCGTCCCGGACAACGTCGATGGTGCCGTTCGCGGCGAACTTTCGCTGCGTGGCGAACCATCCCGAGCCCATGCGATACGTGTCGGCACTCTCGACGATGGCCTGTTCGAGCAGTTCGCCCCGGTAGTCGAGGCACTCGCCCTCGATGGCCGCGAGGCACAGCGGGAACAACGGGAGATCGCCGGCGCCCTGCGCCAACGGGCCCAGCGCGGCACCGGCCCGCGGGTTCATCTCCGTCGGCAGGAAGCCCTGCTCGGTGAGCACGCCGTCGATGCCGAAGGGTCCCCTGTAGCCGACGATCTCGCGCAACGCGGATCCCGCGCGCCGGGCGAAACGCCGCATGGCCTCTCGGTCGTCGGGCCTTGGATCGAAAGCCGTCGCGCAGCCCGAGTAGAACAGGCGGTCTCCGGTGACGGGCCGGAACACGATCATCTCGACGGGGCGGAACACCGCCACCGTGTCCGGAAACACGATGCCGTGGATGCTCACGGGAATCCCTTCGAGAAACGGCATGACGCGTACCCGGTCCGCGATCCCGGACAGAAAAGCAAAGGACTCCCGGCCGTCGTCGCCGGGTCGCACCCAGCGCAGACCGAGGCCGCCGCCGTTCGGTCCGTCCCGCGCGTCGGCGGCCCAAACCGTGCCGCCGCCCCGGTCCAGCGTGTCGGCTGCCGCCCGGATTACCCGGTAGTCGGCGGGAACTATGCGCGACGGAGCTCGCGGCAGTCCGACGGCGTCCCAGAAGGCGTCGATTCGGACCTTGTCCTCCAGCACCGTCCACGCGGAGGGCCGCGTTCCGTAGGGCTCTCGCTGGGCGACCGGTCGGGATTCCGCAAGCGGGCTGGCGAGTACGCAACGGGCCGTGCCCGCGGAATCCCACGCGTCGATCGCGCGTCGCACGTCGGCTGGCAGGTTGTCGAGCGCGCGCTGCAGACGTCGATGTTCCGACAGGACGTCGGTGCCGTATGTGCCGAGCATGCGCAGCTCCGCCTGTTCCGGGCTCGGCATCGGACCGGTCCCTTCGCTCCCGGCGACGAGGAACGGGCGTTCGGCGCCCAACCTGACCAGACGTTGCGCCAGCCCGCCCAAGGCGACGGCGATCGGTCCGGCAAGCAGGAATTTGCGGCCCGAGAATACCGGCCGCAGCAACTGCGTGTAGTAGTCGGCTGCCTGTTTCGCCAGGGGCGGATCACTGGGGTTCACGGTGTACTCCTCATGCAGCCTTCCGCGCCGGAGGAGTCGTCGAAAGGACCTCTCTCCGGGAGCGGAGAGGTCCATTTTTGATTGGGCTTATGCTTCTCGAAAGCTACCTGCTGGATGAACCTCGCCACGTGCGCCACGCATCAGCATGGCGACCGGAATGGCGTTCTGGACCGGGTGCGGGTTCATGGGCGGCGCAACATACGAGCCGACATGGAGGGCGTCAAGGCCAATCTCACGCCCGTCGCCCAGCGAATCGCCGTATCGATGACGCGGGCACCGATGCCCGACAGCTCGACCGCCCGGTATCCAGCCCCCCATGGACGCCAGCCTGTTAGACAGGTTCGGGCGTCCCTCGATACCCCGGACCCCCGCCCGGCGACAGTGAGCATTGGCCCCGGTCCGGGTTCGGTACGACTTCGGACAACCCCAGGACATCCTTGAGTGCATCCGCGCCGCCGATGTAGCTTCCATCGATCCAGATCTGCGGCACGGTGACGGGCGTCTTGGGCCCGATGATCGGCTTCACCCGGGCCAGCATTTCGTAGAGTGCCCGCGTGTCCTTGACGACATCGTAGTACTGGCTTTGGACATCGGCTTCTGCCAGGTAGCCCTTCGCGCGCACGCAATGCGGGCAGGTGGACTTGCCGAAAATGTGGTTGCCACGTAGCGGTGTATCGGCCGCCGAGGCTTCGATGACGGTTTGGGTCAGCACGCCGCGGTTGAGCGCCCGGCCTTGAGAGATGATCTTGCCGTTGACGAGCACGATGGGGGCATGCCAGCCGCCCTTGGGCAGCGGCTTCCACCACTCGGTCAGCCAATCGCGCAGATCGAGTTCCACGTCAATGCCGGCCAGATCCGTATCGATGCAGTCCTGGATGATGTCCTTCGTAAGCGAGCACTCGCCGCAGGGTATGTTGACCTTGAACGGTCCCCATGCGCCCGCCCATCGGAATACCGTGATTCTCACGGCATGGCTCATGGTGAAGTTTGGCCGGGCATCACAGCCGGCTTCCGGTATCCCTGTTGCATTCGCCGAGTGTAACGGCTCAAGACATCAATGGCCCACGAAACGGGCGCATCTCAATTCGAAAAACCGGTATCGGCTAGTCTTTTCTATCCAACCAGTCCGCCAGTCCACTATCACCCTGGATACCTCCACCCGTTCAACCGACCACGCTCTGGGTCGCCGCTGCTCCTGAAGGAACTGATGGCCAGCCAATAGCCACCGTCAGCCGACCGTTTGTCCGCCCGCGACGCGGCGGACGAAGCACTTCTACGACTCGTGATTCGACGGCGTCTTCTTGTCGGGAGTACGGCCCGTCACCGCCACGAATGGCGACCCCATGCCCAACGCAATGCGAGTCTCTTCATGCTCGAAGGCCGGGGCGTACTCGTTGCATTGGTCCTCGGTCAAACCGTTCGACAACAAGGAACTGCGCCAGCGCGAGGAGACCGCTTCGGCCATGGCGGCGGCCTGGCGGCGAGCGCCATCCCCGGTTCTCGCGAAGAACGGCGTCGCCTCCACCCACGCTTCGACCGAGAGCCGGGCGAGTATGGGCGGCGGCACTAGATGTCGTCGGCGTACCGGAAGAATGGAATCTGCCTTTCCCGCACCCCGCCGAACCGCACCATGCCCACGCGTTGAAGGCATTCGCCGATCGCGACGACCTACTCGCCATTCACAGCAGGGCCCCCTTGGGCGCGGACGACGCCGTCGATGCATTGCTCCCATCCGCCGGCGTGCGGCGTGTCTGCAATCTCACCCGCTTGCGGCCGATCGGCTCGGCGTACTCATCACCGCGTGCGCCTTCAGGAGAGCCATTGCACGCCAAGTGCGACGAAAATGCTTACGGTGAGCCCGATCGCGCCCTTGAAAGCGTCCTTGACGATGTTGGCAAGATCCTGAATCAGCCACTGGCTCCAGAGAAAGGCCGTCGACAGCCACTGCAGCACCACCCAGTGACGCGCGGGCTTGTCCCTGGACGTTTCGATAAAACGGCGCTCCGCGGTGCTCATGACGAACTTGTAGATCAGATAGCCCGCCACGAGCGCCACGCCATAGCCCAGCAACGACTTGGTGAGCATGCTCTCCAATCCCCGCGGGTTGAACACCGTCAGAACCAGAAATGTCGTGCTCACCGGAATGCCCAGCCGGGTCAGGCAGAGAATGACCAGGGGCGGGATTAACATCCACCACGTGAAGACCTGAATCTCCGGGACGCTCGCCAGTCGGCCGTAGGACAGGTCGCCTTCCTCGGCGATGTAGCCGTAGACGAACACCGCGACCAGAATGCCCCCCGCGAAGAGCCACAGCAGCCACCACGGCCGATGGGCGTTCGAACTCAGGAAGGTGCCCAGGGTCTGGATGGCGTCGTTCGCGACGACCGCGTAACCCGCCAACAGGAACCCGGCGATCATATAGATTTCGCTGGCGGTCATACGCTACGATGCCTTTACCCTGCCGGCTTGGGGGGGGAGGAAGGACATGCCGACCATTGCCGAGGAAATGTTGCTCCTGGTCCTCGATGACGAAACCGGCAGGGTCAATCCCAGGCTACCCGTCCACTCGTTGCGCAACGCCGTCAGTGGCGCCCTCCTGATGGACTTGGCCTTCAACGACCGCATCGACACCGATCTCCATCAACTCTACGTCATCGACTCCACGCCGCTCGACGAAACCGTGCTCGATCCGGTTCTGGCGCGTATCGTCAGGGAACGAGAGGACCGGCCGACCGGTCACTGGGTCCGTCTGTTCGCAGCCGAGTTCGAGACCGTTCAGCCGCGCCTGCTCGACCGACTCGTGTCGCGGGGCATCCTGGCGATGCAGGAGGATCGGCTGTTGTGGGTGTTGGGTTCACGCCGTTATCCGACGGCGGACGGCCGCCCGCTGCGCGAGGTCAAGCGCCGGATCATGGACGTACTGCTGAGTGAGACGATTCCCGACCCGAAAGACATCGCGATCATCTGCCTGGCCGGCGCCTGCGCGCTGTGGGGCGGAATGATCCACGAACGCGAACTGGTCGGGCTCGAACCCAGGATCGCCCAGGTCGTCAAGTTGGACCTGATCGGTCAGTCGGTCGCCGCGACCATTCGCCAACTGCAGGATGCGACCCGCGGCGAGGAGGCCAGATGGTTCAGTTGAAGCGAACAGATTTTCTGATTCTTTATTGGGTTCGCCTCGCGCCATCAGGATCGGCGGCGGCCTGGATCCGACGAGCGATATGCGGATCCACCAGGATGTAGCAACCATCTCGGGTCTTCAACGCCCGCGCCCTGCGTTTGCGGCTCACGCAGACGAAGGCGACGGCGCCATTCTTAAGGACGAACCAACCCACGTTGAAACAGGGCAATCGGGTGCCCTGGTAGAGCTTCTTGAATCCGAGTCTGTCGTCCCGTCGGAAGTCGAATTTGGGCGTTGCCTCCACTTGGATGTTCTCCAATTTATCGGAGAACGAGTAGACGAGGTGCCGAATCGTCAGCCGGTTTTCGGAGTCGATCTCTACCGTCGCTCGCAGCGACACGCTGGTCATGGCGGCAAAGGCCAACGTGACCGCAAGCACGCCGGGTACATGCCCGAATTCGCCCGCCAGCATTGGAGCGAACAGCGCGAACGAGCTGGCCGCCAAAACCCACAACAGGGTCGTTGGACTTGCTCGGACTCGATGCGTAAAGGCGACCTCCTCGAGTCCTCGAGCTGCTACTCGACTGCGTTCCTTTTGGATGCCCGCAGTGTTTGCGCTATCTAGACCGAAGGAAGCGCGTGTCACGGAAGCCACTCTGTATGGTCAAACGTTTAACCAACCGAAGATAGCAGTTTGGATTGGTCCGCTCAACGACGACGCGCATCTTGTCAACCCAAAGTTGAAATGTCCCCTTTTCTCCAAAGTTGAAATGTCCCCTTTTCGCAGTTCGGACTCTTCTCTTCTTCGAGAAGAAAAAACTTGTTGCTTGAGCTGTGGGGGCGTGGGCGAGAGGCGCGCGAGTGTGGGCAGCCGGTGGGCAACGCGCGGCGGAACGCCCGATCGACGGCGAGGCGGCCGAGCGCGTTGTCCACCGGCTGTCCACACGCCCCGAAGGGCGCGCGCCGTGCCGCAGGACTCATCCACAAATCCACGGCGCGTCCGCCGGCGCTCGCGGCTTCATCCTCCGGCCACCGCGCTCGCGGCGGCGGGCTTGAACGGTCGCCGCCAGGGATGGTCCGGCGGCGGCTTGTAGCCCGGCCGCGCCCGCTGCTCCGCCTTCGCCGCGTCTACGCGCCCGCGCACGGTCTTGCCGTCCTCCACCGGGATCGGCTCCTCGCCCCGGGCCAGCAGCCGCACCGGCAGCTCGCGGGCTTCGCGCAGCACCGTCACCGAGCCGTCGAAGGCCTTGCACACCGTCACCTCCGCGCCCCGCAGGCGATACCCCTTGCCCCGGCCCGTCACCTGGTACTCGCGGCACTCGAACCTGATCGTCAGGTTCTTCGTCAGCTTGCGCCGGTGGTGCTCGCAAAAGATCAGGTCCAGCTCCGCCCTCGCCCTGGCCGCCTGCTCCGGTTCGTCTCCCGTCAGGTATCGGACGACGACATTCGCGTCAACCGCCCGCATGGCGCCGCCGAGCTTCCGCCAGAATCCCCGCCTCCATCTCCGCCAAGGTCTTCGGGTCGCCGTCGCGCGCGAGGCATCCGTAGACATCATCCGGCCGGGTCTCGGCGAACGCCGGCAACGGTTTGAGCAGCACACCCGCCGGCGTATGCTCAACGACCAGCCGCGTCCCCGCCTCCCAATGCAGTGTCCGCCGGATCTCCTTTGGCAGAATTACCTGGCCCTTCGTCGACACCGTGGTCGTCAGCAGTTCCGCGTGCGGCATGATGGATCCTCTACGAACCAAAGCAAGTCAAAAGTAAGATGCGTGCGCTGTTCCGCGCGGTCAACGCGTCTGGCCGCCTTCTGGCAGTTCGGGCGATGATAGCCGGAGCCTGGGCGGCATTTCGTTTCCATCAGGAGCGCGCGAATCCTCCGTGAAGTGGAATCACCGCTACGACGCCAAACTCGACGGCTTCTTCTTGTCGGGATCACGGTCCGTCGCCGCCACGAACGCCGACCCCATGCGCAACGCAACGCGGGTCTCTTCATGCTCGAAGGCCAGGGCGTACTCGTCGCATTGGTCCTCGGTCAAACCGTTCGCCAACAGGGTATTGCGCCAGCGCGAGGAGACCGCTTCGGCCATGCCGGCGGCTTGGCGACGGGCGCCATCCTCGGTTCTCTCGAAGAACGGCGCCGCCTCCGCCCACGCTTCGACCGACGCGTCGAACCCGCTGATCTCACTGATACCGGTCTTGAGCTCGCGGTGACGCAACGGCTGCGGATTGATGTCGAATGCCGGCGCGAGCGCCCAGCTCCCCTCGCCCGCGTACAGGAGACCGTGGTTCTTCAGGTGATCGTCGTTGTTCGAAACCAGGATGGTGAACAATATGCGAAGGTGAAGCTCCGCCATCTCCGCAAGGGCTTCCATGTCCGTGCGGCACACCGCGCGGAGCCCGTCGGCGATGTCGGTGTAGAAGCGCGATTCGCCTTTGCGCGCCTCAAGCAAGGTCTGCGCGGACATGTAGTGCCGCCGCCCGTATTCGCCCGGCTCTCGGTCGAAGCGCTCGACCAGCGCTACGGGCAAAGTCCCCGCAGGTCTCGCCAACGTCGCCTTTGCCGCCCGGATTCCGACATCCCGGGCGAGTGAGAGCGTGGCCACTTCCACGCGCTCCACGGGCATCGTGTCTCCGAGCATCGTGAATTTTGCGACATGGAGCGTCCCGCTCTGGTCCACCACGACGGATTTGGGGCGGGCGCCGCCGAGGCTCGCGGTGGCACCGCGGAGTTCTCGCGCCAATGCCCCAAGATCGCCGATTCCCGACTCGATGTTTTGGCAAAGCGATTGCAGGCGGGGCATATCAAGGACCCGGGGGGTTGGCGGCACGTCATCGGCCAGCGGTTTGCCTTCATCATCCAGGAACCGCAACGCCCCTTGCCGCGTCAGGTCGTCCACCGCCAACACGTAGCCCATCTCGTGCCTCGGGGTTCCCAACGCGCGGGCGATGAGCGACCTCCCCCAGGCGTCGGGAGCGCAGTCCGAGAAGACGCCCGGAATGCTGGTACTGGGGTCGTCGGGAAGGCTTGCGAAGTGGAACCTTTGGTCACTGAGCGGCAATGACGGAGCCAATGCGAATGCCGAAGGATTCTCGATCCACTCGTCGGCGTACCTGAAGAATGAAATCTGCCTCTCCCGGATACCGCCGAACCGCACCGTGCCCACGCGTTGAAGGCGTTCGCCGATGGCGACGACGTACTCGCCGTTCACAGCAGGGCGCCCTTGGGCGCGGACGACACCGTTGATGCGCTGCCACCACCCGCCGGCGCGCGACGTGTCTGCAATCTCACCCGCTGCGGAAGGGCGTCGATGTCCATGAGCAACCCGATGTCGTCCTGACCCACATCACCGAGGTCGTCAAGCCGAGACAGGATCCCCAGGGTGAGCAATGCCATGGCAAAACTCCCCATCGAGACCCCCGGCTCGCCCGCCTCCAGGGCTCGCAGCGTCGACACGGACACACCCATGCGCGCAGCCAGGTCTCGCTGTCGGACACGCCGGCGACGGCGGGCCAGTTGGATCCCACGCCCCAGGTCGCGGAGAGCGGCGGACGCCCTGGGAGATATCCGTCTCTTTTTCATAAAACGCAAAATAACATAAGTTAAAGCGTCGTAAAGAGTAATAATAACTCTCTAATTGAAAATACGTATCCGGCGGGCACCGTCGCGGCCACCTCGGAGAACGGGACGGCCCCCGCCGAACCGCCGTGGTCAATATGGTCTATTCAATTCAGTCCGTGACGGATGATGGCTAGCACTCGAAAGCCCCGCTTCGTCCTACCACCGCATCGCCCCGCGAAGCTGGATCGCGTCTTCCGACCCGCCGTCCGGGTGCTCACGGCGTCCTACTTCAAGCATTGAACTCAAATTCGCGCCCGAGGTGAGCCTGACGCCCATCCGTACGCCCTGCGCACCGCCGTCGGCGGCCCAGGTCCCGACGAACGGGTACGACAAGGCGCAGCCTTTAGGGCTGGCCAGCCCGTACCCGAGTTCCGCCTCGAATCGTTGCACCGAATTTCTTGCCACATCGTGCGCGAACGCGTCCCTTGTCGGCCGGCTCCACATCGCATCCACACCGCTCGCCGTCACGCCCCATGACGATCCGACGTTCATCGACCAGCCGTGTCCGCGCTCGTCAGGCTGCCACCTGACCGAGCCGCCGAGTCCCCATTCCTCGTAGTCTTCGTCCTGATGCGCCAGCAGCGCCCGGGCATCGACCTGCATTGACAATCGTCCGGCGGTGTAGGCGAGTCCGCCGCCGACCTCGACTCCGGTACCGTTCTCCGCGTCACCGGCGTCATATCGGAATCCCGCTTCGAGCCTGGGTTTCAGCTCCCCTCCTCCAGGCATGGCGAATGATCCTGACCCTTCCAGCGCCAGCCGCAGCCGCAGCGCTTCACCTTCCGCGCCCATGAGTCCTCTCGTGGCCTCAGAAACCGTATTGCTCCATAGCGCATCGGAGACCACCGCCAACTCAAGCCCGCCCGAGGACGGGCGCAGCACCCCTCGCCCGCCGAAAGCCGCCATCGTGGAGGCAAGTCCGGTCTCGATCCTTGTCTCGGCTCCTTCGCTCCGCAGGGTCAGCTCCCCAACGCCGTAGCCCAGCACTCCCCACAGGCTCAATCGCTCGCCGACCCGGTAGCTCGCATAGGGGTGCAGGCTTGCCAGGGTGCTCGTTACGACGCCGCCGGCTGCCGTTTCGTGGCGATAGGCACCCTCGCCGTGGCTGTAGGCAACCGCCGCGCCAGCCAGCCATCGGCCGCGCCGGCTGTCGAGTCCGAGCGTGGCGGTGGTGACTTCGCCGTTGAGAGACAGGAGCCCGTCAACGCCGTCGAAGCGGGTAGAGGCGGTCCGGCCCCACGCGGACCAATCCCCGAGCCAGTCCTCTCCGGCAAAGGTCATGCCGCCCGGGACGTTCTCGCCTTCGCTGTCGCGCAATCTCGCGTCTATCGCCTCGACCGCGTGACTCGCGGCGGTTCGCCCGAACCGCGCCAGCCAAGCCTGCGGCATCGGGTCGGAATTCGCGATGGTTCCTATCGCGGTGCCATCGGCAATTCGCGCGCCGGAGGCATCGGAAAGTGTCAGGCCAAGGGTTTCCCCGCCATCGTCGTGCGCGTCGTCGAGCGTGACCACGGAGACGGCCATGGCCGTCTGCCCCGGCGTAAACGTCAAGGTACCCGATGCGGTTTCATAGTCGGTACCCGCGGTCGCCGTCCCGTCCTCTGTCGGTACGACAACGAGACCTCGCTGGCGGCCGCATAGCTCAGAGAGACTTGGAACTGGAGTTGCGCACCCTCCTGGGCCGTTGCGTCCGACACGCTCAATGTCGAGGATTGAAGGAATCGTTCGACAGGGGCGGTGGCCGAGCTATGCGCCAGAATCGCGTCGAGGCCCCCGGCATTGCGAATCGTGCCGCCGTTGGTCGCGAGGCTGTCGGCCACCAGGCGCAGCTCGTTGAACGTCCCGTCCTCGATCGCTACCCGATACTCGAATGCGAGCCGTTTCGTGCCCGAACCGCCCACAAAGGGCGCAGAGCGGCTGAGCGGTGCGCTGCCGCCGCCCAGGTGTAAGTTGATCGTCGGAGTACCGCCCGAGGAATCCACCACCACCGGCTCGTTGAACGTTATCGTCACCCGGAGGTTGTCGCCGGGCTCGTACCGGCCGTCCTCCCCAGGATCCGTAAGTTCGAGCTGGAACACGAAGTGGGGCTTCAAGGGATCGCCCGCGGCCATGCAGCGAACCCCCACGACCTCCGTGACCTTGCAGTTGTGCGCGCCGATCGTGTCCCTTGCCCGCCGTCCGTTCGCGACCAGGCAATCGAGCAGGCTCGACTCGTCGCCGTCGCAAATCAGATCATCAAGCCATATGGGACCCGTGCCGGCACCGAAGTACGACTTCCGGAACCGACCGGCGTGGGGCTCCGAGCGCTCAAAATCGAGCGCCTTGCAAACCACGTCCGCATCGTCGTTCGTCCAGTAGTCGTCGCACACCACGCCCCAGCGCGCCGGCGTGGCATCGGCCGTATCGTCGTCGGCACAGACCTCGACGCGCCCCTCCTTCGAGTCGGCGCCGTCCGCGAGGCGCATCGAGCCCTCGACTCCGGCGCATCGCACGCCGGGCCTTGAACCATTTGCCACGGGGTGATCGGTGAGGGATCCGGCCGGGTTGCCCGCCACATCCCGAATGGGCTTGCCGTCCGCAGCGGATGGTGCGGTATAGCTCACCGTCACGGTATCGCCAGGAGATATCGCAGACGGAAGACCGGGATCCACAGTGCTGCCGCCAACCGACACGGGCATGGGGTCCGGCAAGACGACTTTGTTCACCGTGACCGAAAAAGCACTTGGCGGCACGCCGTTCTGGCCCAGCGGCTCATCGTATTTCAGCGTCAGCAGGGCTTCTTCCGCTTCTGCCGCGACCAGCGCCGGCGAGGTCAGGTCTCCCGCCAGTTCACGCGCTACCTCCGGGGCTGGCAGGAAGGGCGGCTTGGTCGCATTGAACGTTACCGCTACGCTCGACTCGCTCACGTAGTCTGCCGCGGCCGGTACGTCAACCGACCATGTCCCGTCGCTGCCCGAGGTCGCGGTGAGTGTCTCGCCCGCAATGTCCACCGTCACCGAGGCATCGTCCATGCTGGCCATCTTGTCGTCGCGCACGCTGCCGCTGATCGCAAACCCCTCTGCCTTCTCCTGGATATTCACCACATCGTCACCGGCGATGGTGTCGACCGCCAGTGACAGCGGCGGCCCCCGGGCGGGTGACGCTCACCGTGTAGATCTGTTTCATGCCGTTTTCTGCCTCCACCTGTACCTTGACGACGTTCCCGCCCAACACGAGCCCGACCTGGAAGCCATCCGTATCCGGGTTCTCGTCCGGAAGCGTTCCCTCCTTCCCGTTCATGTACTTCAGCGCGGCGCCCGAGTGGTTTGCAGTCGCATCCAGCGTGACGCTTTGCACGCCCACCGGCACCTTCGCCGAGTAATCGAATTCGTTGCTCGCGAACTGCGGGTCGAGTTCTACGGCATTGCCGGTGTCGGTGACTGTCAGCGTCAGCCCGCTCAGGGTTGCGTCGCCGCTCGGTTGCGGGTCGGTGATCGTCAATACCGCGGCGATGAACTGACCGCCGGAGAGCGATGCGACGCCGCCGTCCTCGAGCAGATCCGGCACGTTCTCGCGAGACGCGGCAACGGCGGCCTCTCGAATGGTTCCTGCGGAAAGCTCAATCCGGCCCAAAAGCCGCTCGGGACCCTCCGTTTCCATGTCAGTCAATGTCTGGATCGGCTGCAAGTTCTTGCGCGCCGCGTAGCCGTTGCCCTCCGCGAGGAATTCGGACGCGGCGATCTGGAATGTCCCCGAGACCGGCTGGTAATCATCCAGAGACTCAGCTTCCACCAATTTGGTTAGCCAGCTCAGATCGAAGGGCACCATACCCCCCGGGCGAAACCCGTGCCGCGAACGCAGCACCCGGGCCACATCCCCGGCTTCAGTGAACGTTGCGGGGTCCGTGGTTCGCAATACGGCACGGAATTGCGCCGCCTCGCCCTCGACCACCGACAGATTCAGCGGATCGACCGTGTACTCGAGGCGCTTGTCGTCGTCTCGCACCGAGACGGCCGCGCTGCCGCTGGCGCTGTCGACCTCGTAATCGTCACTGGCCGCGATCGCGACGGTCGCGGTGCCACGGCTTTCCCGGGTCGAATCGTCCTCAATGGGACGGTATTGGACCGCGGTCTCGCCGTCGGCGAAGGTCACCTTTTGCGAACCTTCCATCCCGGCTGGCACGAAGTCGCCGTCCACCTCCGTGACGGTCACATTCACCGTCAATTCGCCAGGGCCGTCCCCCGTGCGCGCAAGGACCCAGGCGCCGCCCGGAACCGCCTCTGCGCTTAAGGGGTCGCCCTCGATCTCGAAGAGATGGCCACCCACGCCCGCCGCCAGCGTCGGCGGAGCGATCAAAACCTGGATCTGGTCTGTCTGTGCGGACATCGGAACGGTCGCGCCAGCAATCGAGACCCCCCAGACCAATAGTGCTGCGGTACGGCGTAGCACAATTCCCGCGGTTTCCGAGCCTTTTCTCCAAAAAAAACGGGCCTCCAAAAGGCCCGCTTTGTGTTGCCTCTGCAAGTTGTTCGACGGATCTCTCACGACGTTCATCCTTTAGCGACGGTCTGTATCTACTGCTGACCATGAAATCCGCTCGGGGTTCCCGCGAGAGGCGACTCTTTGGCGACTCTTTGGCGACTCTTTGGAAAGGTGGACCGTTCTGTCAGGTCACCCCGACATAGCCGTCCGCCCGATATTTTGGGTGATCATCGTCCGGCGGGACCGGGCGCTCGGACAACGCAAACCTTATGATTCGCCATCGCTCAATCGTGGAGGACATAGGTGGGCCTTTCGCACGCAAACTCACTCAAGGCCGAATTTGATCGCGACGGTTTTGTCATCATTCGCGACTTCGCAACACCAGAACAAGTCCGGGAAATCCGCGCTCGCGCGGAAGAAGCGACCAAGGATGTTCCCCGCAAAGGACCGTTCAGCAACGTCACGAAAGGCCTGGAGAGACGGGACGGCTATTTCGGCGAACTCCTCCGCGACGGTCCCCAGGTTCCCATCGTTGAGACGCTTCTGGGCAAGAAGCCGGAACCCACGACGGCAAGTTTCTTCACCAAAATCGACAACGATCAGGAGGTGCATCCGCACTCCGACGCCATCGATGGAGCGGTGACCTGGATCGCCCTGGACGAAACCGCGAACACAACGGCTGCCTGCACTTCCTGAAGGGGTCCCACAAGCGCGAGGCGGAGTTCGCACACCTGCGGGCCCACGCGCCGACGGACCTGTACGATCATCCCGATGTCTTCGAAGCGGCGATGAGCCCCGGTGACATCGTGATCTTCAGATCCACGACGGTGCACTGGTCCGGACCGAACCATGATGGATCGGTCCGCCGGGGGTTCAACTGCTTCTACATGGGTAGTTCTTGGCGCAAGGGTTGGAAAAAGGGCGCCGCGAAGGATTGGAAAGCCGCCAAGAAAGAGAAGTCCGAACTCGCAAGCCATTAGCGTCGTCACTGCCCGCCTCGTCGACTGGCGGGCAATTTCGTCGAAGTGCTTTCTGCTTGGGGAGCGTTAGTTCGAACGCTCCTTCAATTCGCCACGTTCGTAGATGCGCCACGATTCGGAACCTTCAGGAGAGCGCTTCGTCCAGCGGCCGTGACGCTTTTCGTCCACGAGCGCGCCTTCTGAGACAGTCCCGTTCGCCAGGCGCATGACCCAGTGGCCGTGCCGCTTGCCATCCACGTACGGACCTTCGACTAAGTTTCCGCGACTCCTCAGGACCCAGTGGCCGTGCTGCTTACCATCCACGTACGGGCCTTCGGCCCCCATCCCATTCGCGGAGCGGACGACCCAGGGCCGTGCTGCCTATCGTCCACGTAGGGGCCTTCGGCCACTCCTCCGCCCGTGTCGCGCAGGACCCAGTGGCCGTGCCGCTTGCCATCCACGTACGGGCCTTCGCACATATCCGCGTCCGCGTCGCGCAGGACCCAGTGACCGTGCTGCTTGCCATCCACGTACGGGCCCTCATCCACACTCCCGTCGGACTCGCGCAGGTCCCAATGGCCCTGCCGCTTGCCGTCATGGAGACGCCCCGTCTGCGTATAGCGGTCGCCATCGCTACGGCCCCACCTCAACGTGCCTTCCCCCTGGGCTTGACCGTTGACGCATCCGCCACTCCAGGTCACCTTCTGGGTCGCGACGAAATAATCGTCCCACACATGGCAATCCGGCCGGTCGGACAACGGCTTCCAGCACTCGGTCCCCTCCGGTTTGCCGGCGCACGTCTCCTCCGTGGCGATTTCGGCACCGCTGTCAATGGCCGCCACGACTAGAATGGGCAGAACCACTATTGCGGCCAAGCGTTCAACACGTCTTGGTATTTCCATCGTCCCTCGCCAGACCGTGTCGCGACAGCTTACCCCAAGGTCGATAGAGGGAAGACAGTCTCGGGCAGTCAGCGCGAATCAAGGTGCCCGCGGCCGGTCGGGATCCTCGATCCACTCGCTCCACGAACCCGGGTACAGCGCCGGCTCCGGCAGGCCCGCGTCGACCATGGCGAGGATGTTGTGCGTCGCGGTGACGCCGGAGCCGCAGTAGCTGACGACATCGCGTCCCGCGAGTGCCGCGAAGCGCGCCGCACTGCGGCGGAAGCGGCCTCGTGAGTCGAGATTATCGGCGCAGGGGTATGAAAGCGCGCCGGGAATGTGGCCGGCGATCCAGTCGATGGGTTCTTCTTTGCCGAGGTAGCGCGCTTGTGCTCGGGCATCGATCAACGTCAGCGATGGTCCGTCGGCGATGATGTCGTCGGCCTCCACCACGCGCGTCAGAGACGTGCGCGGCCGAAATGGCGAGGGCTCGACTGCTGGCACCTCGCGGGTCAGATCTCCTCCCGCTTCCACGTACGCGGCAAGACCGCCGTCCAGAACGGCGCACGACTCAACACCGAGCCAGCGCGCCAGCCACCAGAAACGGCACGCGAACAGGCCTCCGGCGTCGTCGTAAGCGACCAGTTGATCGCCGTGGCGGATACCCCAGGCCGCGAATCGCCCTGCCAGCACCTCGCGGTCGGGCAGCGGATGGCGGCCGCGCTTCCCGGGCGCCGCAGCCAGATCGCAGTCGAGATCCGCGCGGCGCGCACCCGGGATATGGCATTCGCGGAAGGCGTCGCGACCGTAGTCGGGATCGCCAAGCGAAGCTCGGCAGTCCACGGCGAGCCAGCCCGACTCCCCTACCCGGGACACGAGTGTCGAGCCGTCGATCAGAGTCGTGAACATTACAGATTGGCCGGCGCCCGCCGAACCGTCAGGTAATGCAGCAGCAGCAGCAACACGAGGAGGACGACACCAAATGCGCCAATGCCCATCAGCAGGGAAAACGAGAGATTCCAGAACATGGGGCTGCCCGCAATGGTCGCGGCCGACCAGTACAGCGTGGCGGCAGAGAGCTGTGGCGTTGCCCAGACGAGCAACAACGCCACCACGGGCGTGACAAACAGACGAATACCGCGCCGGTGAAGAACACCATGGCTGGAAAGAAGGTCGCCATGGCGAGCGCCAGCGCGATCGACGACAACGTTGCGGCAACCGGTCGCCGCCGTGCATCGCCTTCATTTGTCACTGGTTCGCCCTCCCAGCTTCGAGCGATATCTCGGCGTCGTCCTGCCGTTTGCGTGGCGCAGAAAACCGCCTTGACAAGCGCCGCCTGCGGTATGGCCAAGAACATCCCCGGAAACCTCCTACTTTCCCGGACGACTACATTCGCCAGATCCTTTCGATGCCGGCACCGAGTGTCCGCGCGTTGAACGGCTCACAGGTCTGCTCTTGCCCGGATGCGAGTTCGCCCGGCGCGTAGCCCATGGGCGACAGGCACCCGGTGAGTACGGTTTCGGTTCGTCAATCGCATCTCACGGGAGTGACTATCGCCCTTGTTCCGCGCCGGGGCACGTCGGACGCCCAAGTCCGCACAATAGCAAATCTCTCTGCCGAACCGTCTTGCCCCTACTGGATACTCATTGCGAAGTTCCGGCTCATAGCGAGCCGCAGTGTCTGAACCATAGGGTCGGGACGACATCTTCTTCTTGTCGCCGCACGTTTCAGCCCTTGTCCTCGCCCGAGGCTTGGACACGCAACCATGCCGAACGACAATGTCATGCAGATGTTCGATTTGGTAGGTTGACCCGTATGGCTAACCAACTCGTCCAGGCCCGCGTCGACAAGGTCGTCAAAGAAGAGGCTGCCGCAGTCCTGGCCGCAATGGGACTCACCGTCTCTGACGCGGTCCGCCTGCTGCTCACCCGGGTCGCGCGGGAGAAAGCGCTGCCGTTCGCCCCCCTCGTTCCCAATGCTGCGACCGTTGCTGCGATGAAAGAGGCGCGAGCCGGCAACCTTGAGAGGTTCAGCGACGTCGAGAGCCTGTTCGACGACCTACATGCGGACGATTGAGCGGACTAGTCGGTTCAAACGCGACTATTGGCGGGAAACCCGAGGCCACCACCGCGGGGACCTCGACGAACGTCTGGCGGCAGTCGTTCACGCCCTCGCGACGGATTTCCCATTGGAACCCCGACACTACGACCACGCACTCAGCGAACCCTGGACGGATTTCCGCGACTGCCACATCAGGCCGGATTTGGTACTCATCTACCAGAAGCCCGTGCCGAGACGCTTCGATTGGTCCGTATCGGATCGCACGCCGAGTTAGGCCTCTGACACCGTCGCGGTGGTGTTGTCGCCGTCGCTGGATCGTTCGGATACCACAAAGACATACTTCCCATGAAGGCCCTCATCGAACTACCTGATATCACCTTCCGGCGCGTCAAGGCTTTCGCCGCCGCCCGCGGCATCACCCTGAGGCGGTTCTTCACGAACGCTGTCGCGCAGCAGCTCCGCAGGCGTGCCGTCGCGGCCCGTGATGGTGCACATCCGCGCGACACTATCTCCGGTACGTCTCCGGTACGTCTCCGGAACCGCCGTGGATGGCGGGATTCGGCGGCCTTTCCGACCTCGGTGACGAAAACCGCCTCGTCCTCAATATGATCGAGGACGAGTTCGAGAAGCTCGCCCCCGACGGCATCCGGTAATTCTCGGCCCAAATACTGCCTAAGGATTCCGGTAGGGCCGCGCCAAAGGGCTCACGAGGCCCCTTCCTTTACTTTCGTGCCGGGTTTAGCTGTGACAAAATGTCGGAATAGGAAACCTAACGACCGACGTTTAGTCACATGGCTGCTGTGTCGCAGAGAGATCTGGCTGTCGAGCTTCTCAAGGAACGCGGCGCTATGCGTCGCGTCGAACTGGGCGCCTCGGGGGTGCACCCGCAAACTCTCGCGCGGCTGGTTCAGAAAGGAACCCTGACGCGCGTCACGCGTGGACTCTACCAGCTTAGCGATGCCGAAATCACGGCGCCACATGAACTAGCTGAAGTCGCGAAGGTTGCGCCAAAAGGGGTCATTTGCCTTATCTCCGCCCTGCAGTTCCACGAGCTCACGCTGCAAATGCCGAGTCGAGTCTGGCTTGCCATAGGGACAAAGGCACGGGCGCCCAAGATCGATTACCCCCCAACCCGAGTTGTGAGGTTCGGAAAGCAGGCGCTTTCGCTTGGCGTGGAAATCCACTCCATCGACGGCGTGTCGGTCCCGATCTTCAACCCGGCCAAGACAGTGGTCGATTGCTTTCGATTCAGAAGGCACGTCGGTCTCGATGTGGCGCTCGAGGGTCTTCACAGTGTCACGAAATCCGACAAGGCCAGACCGGCGGAGATCGTTCAATACGCCCGTGAAACCCAGATCTGGTCGGTTCTACGGCCCTATCTCGAAGCGGTGGTCGCCGATGGCGCGTGAAGTGAGGAATATTGGGGCGTCAGTGCGTGCTCGGCTCCAGAATATCGCTAGGGAGAACCGCGCGAATTTCCAACGTGTGCTAACGCGATATGCACTGGAAAGGCTTCTCTTCCGGCTGAGCGTGTCGCCTCACAGTCAAAGCTTCGTCCTCAAGGGCGCCATGCTCTATGCGGCTTGGCTCGAAGATCCTTTTCGAACGACACGAGACCTGGGCCTTCTTGCCTTCGGTGAGCGAGAAGCTGAGCGTCTTATGATGATGTTCCGCGAGATTTGCGTTCAACCGGTCGAGGACGATGGATTGATCTTCAATGGGGAGCGCCTTGTGGCGGAATCGATTCGCGACCATCGGGCATATGGAGGAGTTCGGTTGCGTACGTCGGCGCGTCTGGCGGCGGCCGTTATACCGGTCCAGATCGACATCGGTTTTGGGGACGCAGTGACTCCCGGCCCATTGGAGCTGGAGTATCCGGTTCTGCTGGATCAGCCCGCCCCCAAGCTCAATGCCTATCCACGTGAAAGCGTCGTTGCCGAGAAATTCGAGGCGATTGTAGCGCTGGATCTCGCGAACAGTCGGATGAAGGATTTCTACGATCTTCTCGCAATGTCGCGACTCTTCGTCTTTGAAGGAGCAGTGCTTGTCGCTGCGATACATGCCACGTTTGAGAGACGTGCCACAAAGATTCCAAGTGAACGCCCTCCGTCGTTGACGAGTGCTTTCTCGGAGGATCCCCAAAAAATGCAGCAATGGCGATCATTTCTCGCCCGCGAGCCGCTTCTGATTGATGAGCCGGATTTGTCCACCGTGGTTCGCGAGGTAGGTGCCTTCACCATGCCTGTAGCACATGCGGCAATCGATGGCTGTCGAATGCCCAGGCAGTGGAGGCCGGGTGTTGGATGGAGACCGGCCTCCTGACGGCGGGCCACCAGGACCGCGCCCGTGAAGATGACCACTTTGGCTGGACGCGATGGCCCGCGCGCCAGTCGCCCTGAAATCCCGGTCCTGATCGACGCCGTGCACGCGGACCGGAGTAGTATTCTCCCCGCATCCGGGACTGCTATGGCAGGGCACGACACTTCGGAAAACTATCCTCGATGGGGACGTTCTAAAACTCCAACATCTGGATGATTGGGTCGGCCATGAATGAAATCGCGAACGCGGCGCCGAAGCGTCGGAAAAGCAAGATTCCTCGACGCGGATTCTGGCTGGTCGCACCGTTGTGGCTGCCCATAGGCATCGCGGCCACCGCCGTGGTGCGGGGCTTCGGTTTGCCATTGGAACCCCAGGCGTGGCTGTCGCTCGTGGTCATTGCGCCCTGCGGACTACCGCTGGCATTCGCCTGGTCGGCGATACATGGACTGGGTTATCCGGGCACGGCGGGAGCGGTGTGCGGAATTCTCGCGCTTACGACGGTGGTTCTTTCCCTGGTCGCGGGCCTTGCTCGGCCCCATCGGTATCGTGGTATACGCCATAGTCATTAGCCTGCCTGCGTGGATCCTGTACGTAGTCTTGCAGTTGCAAGAAAGTCTCTTGGTTTCGTCAATGCTTTCGGGAACTTTCCGAGATTTGTTCACGTCGCTTTTTGCGATCATTTGCGCCCTGACTCGGGTTAACGGGTCCAAGGGATGAATGTTCGGAACCTCGCCCGACCGGGGATTGCGGTTTCGATCCTCAGTTTCCTGGTCCTGACAACCCATGCGTCGGCCGCTACAGGCATCTGCGATCGCACGCCCGAGGTCCGCGACAAGATTCTCGAACAGTTCCCCGACTCGGATTGCGAAGGCATATCTGACGAGGACCTGGGCTCGATCAAGATCCTGGAACTCGCGAACAGCGACATCGTCGCGCTAAAGGCGGGGGATTTCGCCGGCTTGACGAATCTGCGGGAGTTGAACTTCCCGGGAAACCAGTTGACGTCGCTGCCGGACGGCCTGTTCGACGGCCTCGCGAGCCTGCAGCAGTTGTGGATCAACAACAACGAATTGGCTTCGCTGCCGGCGGGCACATTCGACGGTCTGACGAATCTCAGATCGATGCTCATGGGCAATAACAGGCTCACCGAACTGGACGAGGGACTGTTCGATGGCCTGCCCGCGCTGGAACGACTTTTTTTCGGCGGCAATCTACTCACCCGGCTACGCAGCGACAGTTTCGACGGGTTGGCCAACCTGCAGTGGCTCTACTTTTCCGGCAACCAGTTGACGTCCCTGCCCGACGGCCTGTTCGATGGCTTGTCCCGGCTCCGGGGGCTGTATTTCTTCGACAACCGCCTCACAGCGCTGCCCGAGGGGAGTTTCGACGGCCTCGCCAACCTGCAGATTTTGAGCTTTCAGAACAATCAACTGACGGGACTGCCCGAAAACCCGTTCCGTGGACTATCCAGCCTTCGGCACCTGAGAATCTACGGGAACCGGCTCGCCGCCCTGCCCGACAGCGCGTTCGAAGACACCGTCCATGTGCAAACCTTGCTCCTTGAAGGCAACCGGTTGACCGGTTTGCCCAACGGCGTATTCGCGGGCTTGATCGATCTGAGCACTCTGCATCTTCAGAGCAACCGGCTGACCGCGCTGCCCGCGGGCGTATTCGCCGGCCTCGCGAGCCTTACGGAACTGGACTTCCATGCCAACCCGTTGACCGTGCTCCCCGACGGCGTATTCGACGGGCTATCTGTTCTCGAGGAACTGCATTTCTACGACAACCGTCTGACGACGTTGCCGGACGGCGCGTTCAACGACCTGGCGAGCCTCGTGGAACTGCATTTCTACGACAATCAACTGACGGCGCTGCCCGACCGACCGTTCGACGGCTTGTCCAATCTCGTGGAACTGGATCTGCACGCAAACGCCGTCGCCGCGATCCCTGATCACGCCTTCAACGACCTGACGAGCCTGGCGAGGCTCTACTTCAACGACAATCATCTGGCCGCGTTGCCCGAAGGTGCGTTCGACGGGCTATCGAGCGTTCAGGTCCTGGACTTCGCCAGCAACCGGATTGCGAGGCTTCCCGAGGGTATCTTCGATGGCCTACCCCTACTCCGAACGCTGCGTTTCCAAGGTAACCAGATCACCGCGCTCCCGGACGGCCTGTTCGCCGGACTGACCCGAATGCGATGGGTGTGGGTGCACGACAATCCTGGCGCGCCGTTTCCTCTCACGGTGGACCTGGTGGCGCGGGATGTTCCGGTATCGCAGGCGGTTCGCCTCGCCCGCGTCGCCGCCGAGATCGCGACGGGCGCGCCCTTCGGCATGACTTTGGAGCTGTCCGTCACCGGCGGTGTCGCAGACAGTTCAACGCTGCTGATATCGACGGGATCCTCCACCAGCCGACAGACCGCCGTCATCACTCGAACGGGCGAAGAACCCGTGTGGGCAACCCTGGAGCCACCGAGTCTTCCCGCTCGCAGGTGCGGGAGCGAGTTGTGCTACCGAGGGCTGGTCGGGGCCGTCGGAGACCCGCTTCCCCTATTCCAAACCGAGCCGATGGTCGTCGAGCAGATCGCGGCCCAGGAGGTCGGCGTGGACGGCGACACCGCGACACTGAATCTGGCGCGTTACTTTTCCGATATCGACAGCGTCTCGCTCACCTACGTCGCGACATCAAGTGACCCCGCCGTGGCGACGGTGACAGTGATGGGCGGCACGGCAACGATCACGTCCGTCGGGAACACCGAGGGCACCGCGACGATCACGGTATCGGCCACGGATAACGACGGGTCCAGCGCAACGATGGAAATTACCGTGACGATACGCGCCGAACTCACGCGAAGTCGATGGCGGGATTGGCGGTTGGCGGCCATCCTGGCGGCGCGGGAAGCCCAGACCCAGCGCGCCGAACAATCCAGGTCGGTTGGCGAGAAATAGCGATCCGGCAAGCTGATGAAATGTCCGGGCAAGCCCGCAACTGACGGTCGTCGGATCGCTCGGCGCCATGTCGGGGAATCGCGCGCCCACGAGCGCTACTGGACTACCTCAATGACTTGCGAGCAATCATTTTCCGGATTCGCATCCTCCGGTGTGACTTCCTCTACGCAAGTGCGGTAATAGAACGTGCCTTGAAGCCTTCGATGGGAACCACCACCATTTGTGAGTCCGCATCCGCGTAGGAGGAAGCGTTGATAACCGCCCGCCTCTTCCGAACCGTTGTATGCCGAGATAACCTCACAATGCGTAAGCTCACGGTTCGTCGAACGGCAGATATAATTCCGATGACCGGTGATCTCACGATCTCCCACGTTCCTGACAGAGACCGCCATTGTAACGAGGCTCCCGTCGACCACGACCCTCAAGTTAGTCACCTTGAGGTCGGGGGGCGTGAGAGCTGACGTCGCGATCGGTTGCGGATCCGAACAGTTGTTCGCTCTGGCCACTTCGATTGCCACTTCGATTGCTGCCGAGTCTGCGCACGCGTAGTACACGCGTAGTAGTAGTGTGTTCCCGAGACCGGATCGGATTCGAGATCGCGGCTCCATCTTTCAGATGCGGCAATCGGCGGTACGACGACTGAGCCTAACTCCGCATCGTCCGCCGAGACGGTCGCGTCGGACGAACGGAAATAGCGAAGCGTCGTCGACGGCGCATCCCCGGCCCCTACGTTCTGAACCGTCGCGCTGGTGTTCATGGCGGGACTTCTGGAATTGCAACCCGGATCACGTCCCACATCCGAACTCGACGCCGACACGACCAGGTCCGGTGGCCCGGCCACGGCGACTCCTACCCCCATGGAACAGTTGTTCGCCACATCGGACTCGTCTGGCACCGCGTCCACGCAGGCACCATAGTAGTACGTGCCCGACGTCGACGGCGCCGTCAGGGCAATCGACTCCGCGCTCGAACCGGAGGCTGCCAGCGCATCCGTGCCCACCTCCGTGTCCGCTATCGTGATCGCCGCGTCCGCCGAGCGGTAATAGCGCAGCGTCGTCGCCGACGTCTCCAGGTCGCCGATGTTGCCCACTGTGGCCCTCAACTCGAACGCCTCGCCCGGCGACAGATCGCGCCCGCTCGCCGACGCCAAAACCCAAAGGTCCGCCTCCGAACGCGACGCGGTCGCGTCGATCACGTCCGTGCGCGGCGGCGCCCCAGCCGGTCGAACACGACGCGACACGTCCGACAACACGCCGCCGGTCCCCCGCACCAGGCTCAGCACGTCGATCTCTCGGTCCGACTCCAGGCGCAGACGCCAGCTCCCCGTCCCCACGCCCAGCGCGCCTCGCAGCCCTTCTCCGCCTTCCTCGAGTTCCGTCGCCGTCACCGTCCGCGCGACCCACGGCGCAAGCGTCAACTCCGCCTGACCTCCCGACGCGCCCGCGTCGTCCGTCGCCGAAACGCGCACCTCCACCGTCTCGCCGCCCGCGTTCAGGAGCCGAAGCTCGCCCGCCTCCCCAGCCAGCAGCACCGCCTCGTAGCGCATCCCCGTGTCCGTCTCCGCTCCCGCCGTGCCGCGCAACGCCGACAGCGGGCCCGACGCCCAGTCCACGTACGACAGCGCCTCTATGTCCGATCCGCTCGCCAGCTCCAGCCACCAGTCCCCCTCGCCCGGTCCCGTGCTCCCGGTCAGATCCTTTTCGGCGTTGCCCTGCTCGAGGTCCGCCGAGTCCAGCTCCGCCGACGACTCCCCGCCCAGCGACAGCCGCAACCTCTCGTACGCCCGGTCCGTCGCGTCGAACGCGTCGATCTCAACCTCCGCCGTCGCCGCCGAACGGTTCACGACGCGCACCACACCCCGCCGTCCCGATCCGTCCGACGCCGATGGAAACAGCGATACCCGATGAAAGCGACCGCGCCTCCACTTTCCGGCCCGCGTCGTCCACCGCCACCACCCGGACTTCGCCGGAGACCGCCGACCCGCTCTCGAGCCGAACCAGCCCCGCGTGGCCCTCCGACGACGCCGACGGTACATACGGCACCGTGTGCACCGACTCCTCGCCCCAGGCGCTCATCCCGAACAGCAACGCCAGCAGCCCGCCGAGTCCGGCCCGTGCGCCGACTGGCCAGCCACGACTTCTTCGACAACTACAAGCGGTCACACGCGTCGCTCGTATTACCTTGTCGCCCCGGGGCCCCCTCACGCCTCATCCCCCAACATAAAAAGTGGACTTTTCTACTTGCATTGACATCGACGCCGAAGATAGCAAGCCGGTACAGACTGTTGCACTATGATACGGAATCAATTGTCTTCGCAGCGAGTCTCGCCGGATGCGCATCACGCTCCTGATCCAGGGCGCCCCCTACGCCTCGGACGCGCCGCGCTCGGCCCTGCGATTCGCGCAGGCCGCCGTCGGTGCCGGGCACCAGATACACCGCGCATTCTTTTACAACGACGGCGTATACATCGCGAACGCATTCGCCACCCCGCCCAGGGACGAAGCCGATATGGCCGCGCAGTGGGTCGACTTCGCCCGCCGCCAAGACATCGACCTGACCATCTGCGTCGCGGCGTCGCTGCGCCGCGGCATCGTCGATGCCAACGAGGCGGAGCAATATGAGCTTGCCGGTGCCAACCTGCGCGACGGCTTCGAGATCGTCGGCCTGGGACAGATGGTCGAGGGGATGCTCGAAGGCGACCGGACGGTGACCTTCGGTGCGTAGCGTTCTCTACCTTGTGCGGAAACCGCCCGGCGCGCTGGCGAACGAGATGATCGACATGATGCTCGTCTCCGGCGTCTTCGAACAACCCGCGCGCGTCCTGTTCCTGGACGATGGCGTCCGCCAGCTCGCCGCCGGGCAGGACGCGTCCCTGGTCGATCGAAAGGACACGGCGAAGGCTTTAAGCGCACTTCCCACCTACGATGTCGAGGAACTCTTCGCCCACGCCGGAAGTCTCGCCGCGCGCGGCATCGACCCGGACGACCTGGCCGTCGACGCGCGCATCGTTGAAGACGAAGACGTGGCCAAGCTGCTGCACGCGGCAGATGTCGTGGTGACGGACTGACATGTCGCTGGTGCACCTGGTCAGCCGGGCAAGCGCCCTCGACGCCTGCCTGCGCTACGTCGGCCCGGACGATGCCGTGCTGCTGCTCGCAGACGGCGTCTACGCGGCGGCGGCGGCGGCTCGGGCGGCGAAAGCTGTCGTAGCGGCCATCGAAGACGACGCGACCGCCCGAGGCATTCGTCTAGAACCGCCCGTGAAGGCCGTCGGCTACGACGGTTTCGTGGAACTCGTGGTCGCCCACGATGCGAGCGTCACATGGACGTGAGCAGCCCCGCGCTCGACCGCGACGGCTACCTGAAAGACCTGTCCGAATGGTCGAAAGATCTCGCCCGGGAGCTCGCGGACCGCACGGATGTCACCTTGACCCCCGACCACTGGCGCGTGATCGACATGGTCCGCGCATTCCATGCCGAGACAGGCGTGGCGCCCGCCATGCGCCCCCTGGTGAAACTCGCGCGTCTCCGGCTTGGCGACGAATTCGGTTCGAGCATCGCGCTGATGCAGTTGTTTCCCGGCAATCCGGCCAAGCTCATCGCCAAGATCGGCGGTCTGCCGCGACCAACGAACTGCGACGTATAGCCCACGTTTGGTCCCATTGGGCCTCGATTACCATCGCGACAATTGGTAATGGTGCCGCGAACAGATCGCCCGGCGTCAGTCGGCTCTTGCCAGCACGAGCCCGAAACGCTCAATCATCTCCCCGGTGCGCGCCCAACCGTTACCGGGCAAGTGTGCAATGAAGCCCGTGAACACGTTAGCAAAAGCTTCGTTGACAGCTTTGCCGGTCAGGCGCTCAGCCTCCGGCGCGGCAAGAAGGGGGCGGATGTCAGCGACAAACCCAGGTTTCGCCAGCTCGGCGAACATGCGCTGCTCGGCCTGGGCGCGGGATATGCTGAGTTCCTGCAAGGCCATATTTGATGATCCGCTGATTTGGCGGAGTTTCCAATATGATTTCCATCACACTAGTTGAATCATATGGAAATGTCCGCTAAAACAGCGGACTTTCCAATATGATCCAAGGCACTATCGAGGCTGGCCGAGCTGCGCGCGCAGGTCGACCACGCGGCCGATGATCGTTGTCGTCGGGCCTGGAAGGTCGGCCTCCTCCACCGCCTGCGCGAGGCCCGATATGGGCACCGCAACGACCGCCTGATCTTCGAGCGTTCCCCGGGAGATCGTCGCCGCCGGCGTCTTGGGATCCATGCCATGTTCGATCAGCCGCGCCGCGAGTTGCCGCAACCCCACAAGTCCCATGTAGACGACCAGCGTCTGATCCGGCTTCGCCAGTTCCGGCCAGTCCAGATTGACGGCATTGTCGCGCAGGTGGCCGGTGACGAACCGGACGGACTGCGCCCAGTCGCGATGGGTCAGCGGTATGCCCGCGTACGCCGCGCATCCGAGCGCGGCGGTGATCCCGGGAATGACCTCGAAGCCGACGCCGTGTCGGCGCAGTGTCTCGATCTCTTCGCCGCCGCGGCCGAAGATGAAAGGGTCGCCGCCCTTGAGGCGCACCACCCGACGGCCTCGCCGCGCATCGCCGAGCAGGAGCGCGTTGATGTCCGCCTGCCGCGCGCCGGCGAAGGCGCGACGCTTGCCCACGTAGACCCGTTGGGCGTCGCGACGGCACAGTTCCAGCACCGCCGGCGAGACGAGATTGTCATGGTAGACGACGTCCGCCCGCTGCAACGCGCGGAATGCTTTCAAGGTGAGGAGGTCGGGGTCGCCCGGGCCAGCGCCCACCAGCGACACGAAGCCTTCGGCAGCGCCTCCCGACGCGAGCCGCTCAAATTCCGCGTCCGCCGCCTGTTCGTTGCCGTCGGCGATGAGCGCGGGGACATTGCTGTCCAGCGCGTTCTCCCACAAACGTCGCCGCGTATCGATATCCGGTATCGCCGCACGCACGCGCGCGCGCCGTCGACCGAGGAATTCGGCCAGTCGTCCGGTGGCGGCCGGCAGCAGGGTTTCGATCTGCGCCCGGATGCGCCGCGCCAGCGTCGGCGATGCGCCGCCGGTCGAGACCGCGACCGTCACCGGACCGCGGTCCACGATGCTGGGAAAGATCGCGGTACACAACGCGGGATTGTCCACCGTGTTGATCAACACCCGACGTTCCCGGCACGCGGCGAAGGCCCTGCGATTGACGTCGGCGTCCCCGGTCGCCGCGATGACGAGCAGCCGGCCGCGGACATCGGTCTCCTCGAATTCTCGCAGCGCGACGTCGAGTCCGTGGCGCTCGGCAAGTTCAGCGGCGGCACCGCCGAGAACCGGCGCAACGATGGTGACCCGCGCGCCCACGTCGATCAGAGATCGGATTTTTCGCGCCGCCACCTCGCCGCCTCCGACAACCAGGCAGGGCTGATCCGAGAGGTCCAGGAACAGCGGCAACCGTTTCACGGTGGGTCGAACCGCAGCCTCGTAGCCCCCGACATGTAGGATTGCAGCGCCTGGGGCACGCGCACGGCGCCGTCGCCCTCCTGGTAATTCTCGAGCAGGGCGATGAGGGTCCGCCCCACCGCCAGGCCGGAGCCGTTCAGGGTGTGCACGAACGCCGGCCCGTCGCCCGCGCGATAGCGAGCCATCATGCGACGCGCCTGGAAGTCGCGGTAGTTGCTGCACGAGGATATTTCCCGGAATCGGCTCTGGCCCGGCAACCAGACTTCGAGATCGATGGTCTTGGCGGCGGCGAAGCCCAGGTCGCCGGCGCAAAGGACCACCGCCCGATACGGGAGCTCGAGTCGCTGCAGGACCGCTTCGGCGTGGGACGTGAGTTCTTCCAGCGCATCCCAGGAATTCTCCGGCTCGACGACCTGCACCAGTTCCACCTTGTCGAACTGGTGCAGGCGGATGATGCCCCGGGTGTCCTTGCCGTACGTGCCCGCCTCGCGGCGAAAACACGGCGTGTGCGCCGCGTAGCGCAGCGGCAGCGCGTCGGCCGGCAGTATCGTGTCGCGAATCAGGTTCGTGACCGGCACCTCGGCGGTGGGGATGAGGTAATAGTTCTCCTCCCCGCGAACGCCGAACTGCTCCAGCTCGAACTTGGGCAGTTGGCCCGTGCCCTTCAGCGCGTCGGCGTTGACGATATATGGAACGTAGAGTTCCTCGTAGCCGTGCTCCCGCGTATGCATGTCCAGCATGAACGCCGCCAGCGCCCGGTGCAGGCGGGCCAGGTCGCCGGACATGATCGAGAACCGCGCGCCCGAGATCCGCGCCGCGGCGGCAAAGTCCAACGCGCTGCCCGCGAGGTCGACATGATCCAGCGGTTCGAAGTCGAATTCCGGCGGATCGCCCCAGGATCGAATCTCGACGTTGTCTTCCTCGGTGTCTCCCGCCGGCACGGACGCGTCGGGCAGGTTCGGTATGCCTTCGAGGAAACTTTCGAGGTCCCCGCGCAACGCTTCGAAACGCGCGCGCGCCTGGTCGAGGCGGCGTCCGAGATCCCCCACTTCGGCAATGCGGGGCGCTATGTCCTCGCCCCTCGCCTTGGCCGCGCCGATGGCTCTCGACCTGGCGTTGCGCTCGGCCTGCAGCGCCTCGGTTTCCTCCTGCAGCGCCTTGCGGTCGACTTCGAGCGCCCCAAAGCGGTCGAGGTCAAAGTCGAACCCCCGCACCTTCAGGGCATCGCGCACTTCAACCGCGTGGCGCCGCAGGTAATTGCGATCCAGCATTATTCTTCGCTCGACCCGCTCGTGTCGGGCGTCCTTCCTTTCTCTCGAACCGCGTCCTGGCGCCCGCGGGCCGTACGCGAATGATCCAGCCCGCGTAGTGTAGCCAATCTCTCGGCGATCTTTCCCTCGAGGCCGCGTTTTCGGGGCCGATAGAAGCGCACGTCCTCCATCTCATCCGGCAAATAACGCTCCCCGGCGGCGTACGCGTCCGGTTCGTCGTGCGCGTAGCGGTATCCCTTGCCGTAGCCAAGTTCGGCCATCAGGCGCGTCGGCGCATTGCGAAACCGCGCGGGAACCGGGTAGCTCGGATGCGTCGCGACGAATTGCCGCGCCGCGCCGAAGGCTTCCTCCACCGCGTTGCTCTTGGGCAGACTGGCGAGGTAGATGACCGCCTGCGCCAGCGCCAGTTCCCCCTCGGGCGACCCCAACCGGTGATAGGCGTCCCACGCGGCGAGCGCCAACTGCAGCGCGCGCGGATCGGCCGTGCCGATGTCCTCGGTCGCCATTCGCGCCACGCGCCGCGCGACGTAGAGGGGATCGCAACCGCCGTCGAGCATGCGCGCGAGCCAGTACAGCGCGGCATCGGGCGAACTCCCGCGCACCGCCTTGTGCAGGGCGGAAATCTGGTCGTAGAAGGCGTCGCCGCGCTTGTCGAAACCGCGATAGCTCTGGCCGCCGGCGAACTCCACGTGCTCCGCGGTGATGGTGCCATCGCCCAGTTGCGCCGCGATCTCGAGGGTGTTCAATACGCGGCGCGCGTCGCCATCGCCGTTCGCGACGAGATCGCGAAACGCTTCCGGCTCTATGTCGACGCCTTCGATTTCGCGCGCCAGCGCGCGGCGCGCCAGCGTCTCGAGGTCCTCGGCCGTCAGCGGCTTCAACACGTATACCCGCGTGCGCGAAAGCAGCGCGGAATTCACTTCGAACGATGGATTTTCCGTGGTCGCGCCGATGAAGACGACGGTTCCCTGCTCGACATGCGGCAGGAACGCGTCCTGCTGCGCCTTGTTGAACCGATGCACTTCGTCGATGAACAGCACCGTGGGCGTATCCGGGTGCACCCTCGCGTCGGCAATGGCCGCCCGCACATCGCGGACACCGGCGAGCACCGCCGACAGGCTGGTCCAGCGCGCGCCCGCGGCGTCCGCCAGGATCTTCGCCAGCGTCGTCTTGCCGGTTCCCGGGGGTCCCCACAGGATCATGGACGCGACGCGATGCGACGCCGCCAGACGCGCAAGCGGGCGGCCGGGACCCAGCAAGTGCGCCTGGCCGACGAACTCATCGAGACGCGACGGTCGCATGCGCGCCGCCAGCGGCGCGTCAGCGAGCGGAGCTTCGGGCCGGGACATCGCCGATCACATCGACATCGTCGGGAATGTGGAAATCGAATACGCCGGGCGCGGGCTCAGGGCGCAAAGTCGGGTTCGTGAACACCACGCGCGTCTCCTGGTCGAGATGATCGACGATCACGATGCCGATCAGGATCGCGTCAGGCATCGCCTCCACGCCCTGTTGACTGGCGCTGGCCGCATAGTTCGGCCGCGGCGCGAACTCGAGGTGAATCCGGCGATACAGCGCTTCCTCGTCCCGCGGATGCAACGTGAACGACGCGTCTTCCTCCTTGACGACATCGAACATCGATTCCAGGGCGTCCATCGACCCGATGAGCAGGCGCGCGGGCGTCCCCTGGAGCGTCTCGTCAAGCGGCTGGACGGTGATCTGCTCCAGGTCGGCGTCGAACACGTAGACCGTCGTGCCATCGGTCACGACGACCTGGCTGTACGGCTCTACCACCTCCCAGCGGAAACGTCCCGGCCGTTGCAGCCGCATCGTCCCGGTCGCCGTTTGCAGCGGCCGTCCAAGACCATCGACCACCACCTGCTCGAACTGCGCCGCATATTCGCGCATGGGCGCGAGCAACTCGCGCAACGCGGCGGAATCCGCGGTGGGCGCGGCTGACTCGGCGCTCGGCGCGCTAAGGGCCACGGCAGCCGCGACGATCGCGGTGAGCTCGATACCGAGCACGCGTCAGCGCATCTCGCCGCGGTCCGGGACGAGGACCTGGCGGCTGCCGTTGCTGTCCATCCCGCTGACGACCCCCGCGGCCTCCATCGTCTCGATCAGGCGCGCGGCGCGGTTGTAGCCGACGCGAAGCTTGCGCTGCACCGCCGAGATCGAAGCCCGGCGGGTATCGAGCACATGCGCGACCGCCTCGTCGTACAACTCGTCCGACTGCTCCGCATCGATGTCGCCGCCGACGGCCAGCGCGCCGCCCGCGGCGATTTCGAGCACCTCGGTGCGGTAGTCCGGCGCGCCGCGCTCTTTCCAGTCCGCGACGACGGAATGCACTTCCTCGTCCGATACGAACGCGCCATGCACGCGCACCGGGATGCTGGTGCCCGGCGGCAGAAACAACATGTCGCCGTAGCCCAACAACTGCTCCGCGCCGCCCTGGTCGAGAATCGTGCGCGAGTCGACGCGGCTCGATACCTGGTAGCTCATGCGCGCCGGAATGTTCGCCTTGATCAGTCCCGTGATGACATCCACCGAAGGCCGTTGCGTGGCGAGAACCAGGTGAATCCCCGCCGCCCTCGCCTTCTGCGCCACGCGGGCGATAAGCTGATCGACCTTCTTTCCGACGATCATCATCAGGTCCGCGAATTCGTCGATAACAACGACGATCACGGGTTCTTTCCCCAATGGCGGGGCATCGCTGCCCGAGTCCTCCGGCCACAGCGGATCGGCGACGGGTCTGCCGGTTCGCTGGGCTTCTTCGATCCACCGGTTGTAGCCCTCCAGACTGCGCACGCCCAGCGCCGACATCAGGCGATAGCGGCGCTCCATTTCTTCCACGCACCAGTTCAACGCCGTCGCCGCGTCCTTCATGTCCGTGACGACCGGCGTCAGGAGGTGGGGGATGCCTTCGTAGACCGAGAGTTCCAGCATTTTCGGGTCGACCAGGATCAGCCGCAGCTCCTCCGGCGTCGCCTTGTACAGCATGGACAACAACATGGCGTTGACGCCCACGGACTTGCCCGAGCCGGTGGTGCCGGCAATCAGCAGATGCGGCATCCTCGCGATGTCGGCGACCACGCTATCGCCGGAAATATCCTTGCCGAGCGCCATCGTCAGCGGCGAATCCGCGCGCTGATAGACATCGGACGCCAACACTTCGCGCAGTCGCACGGTCTCGCGATGCTGGTTCGGAATCTCGATGCCGACCACCGTCTTGCCTGGAATGACCTCGACGATCCGCACGCTGATGACGGCGAGCGAACGCGCGAGATCCTTGGCCAGCGCCGTGATGCGACTCACCTTCACGCCCGCGGCGGGCTGCACCTCGAATCGCGTCACCACGGGACCCGGCAGGACCGAATCGACCGTCGCCTCTATGCCGAAGTCCGCGAGCTTGGACTCGAGCAGCCGCGACATGTCTTCTATGTTCTGATCGGAGAAACCGCCGCGCCCGGGCGCCTCCTCCCTGTCCAGGAGATCCAGATCGGGCATCTGCGCCACGGGCTTGCCGGACTCGGCCGCCGCGCGGGGGGCATCGACCGTCGGCGGCTGCACCGCGCCGGTCTTCGCCGCCGCTTTCCTCGTCCTCGGTCGGCTCGCGGTGACGCGGGGCGATCGCTTCTTCGGCGCCGCCGCAACGCGCCGGGTCTCCGGCTCGCCCGCCGCCGCACTCTTCCATAACGAACTCCATAACGAACTCCATAACGAACTCCGTAACGAACTCCGTAACGAACGCGCCATCCGCGCCGCAACATCGACCGCCTCCACCGCCATGCGGGCCACGTCGTGCACCCCCTTGCCGGTGGCTTCGGCGACGGCGACCCACGAATACCCGAGGGCGGCCTGCGCCCCGATCAGCATTACGGCCACCGCGATCAGCGTGAGGCCGACCCAACTAAATACCGGCAATCCCAACGCGGCCAGCCAATCGCCGACAACGCCGCCCGGCCCCGCTGGCAACTCGGCGGTCCGTGCCACATGCAACCTAGCGAGGATGCAGGCGGAAACGACCACCGCCACCCAACCGCAAAAGCGAATACTGAACAGCGGCAAGGTCCAGACTTCCCGTGCGGGGCGGAGTAGCTTCACGCCAGCGATCACAAGCGCCAGCGGCAGCAGGTAGGAGATTCGTCCGAACAGGGACAGGATGATGTCGGCGGCAAACGCGCCGCTCCTGCCGACGAGGTTGGTTACAGCGAGATCGGTGCCAGCGAAGTTGAAACCCGGATCAAATCGGGAGTATGAAACGATGGCGAGAAAGACGTAGACGGCGAGCGCCAGCAGTAAAACGAGCGCGATTTCCCGCACGGGCAGCGCGGTGATGCGAGACTCGGCCAAATCATTCCTCGCGGCGGCGCAAAGCGGTATTTTACTCCCTTCGCGCGCCTCTTTGGGATTCGCTATCGACAGGCCATGGCCGGCACCATCTTCAACGGTTCCGAGTCCATGCCCCGTCGACACATCGGTACCTCGCCGAACCGATGACCAGATCTCCCTCCTCGAGAAGGACCCGCGCATCCGCAGATACCTCGACCTCCAGCCGCGAGGGACAGGACGACTCGCCATCCCAGAGGAACTCGGCGCGAAGCAGGTCGGCGGTGAGGCAAATCTCGGCACGGTCCTGTCGTCCCAACCCGCCCAACGGTCCGACCAGTAGCATCGAGCGCACGCAGTTCTGTTGGGTGCCCGCCTCCCCCATAGCCGCTTCGTCCGATGGCAAGGCGTCCGCCGTGGCGGGTTCCGTATCGCGCGAATGCCGCCGCTCCGTTGGCGGCATGTCGAGTTCGATGTTCGTCAGCATGATCGCAAGGACCAGCGCGATGGCGATGGTGAAGGCGGCGCCCGCCGCGAGCGCAACCACCCAGCGACGCGTGGCCCGACGCGCTTGTTTGAGTATTCTGGCGTCGAGGTCCGCCGGCGAGGTCTCGTCGGACCGATAGGTCTTGTCGAACCAGTCTTCAGACATAGTCCCGCATCCCCCGCCTGAGTTTCGCCATGGCGTAGCGCAGACGGCTTTTCACGCCTTCCTCCGTGACGCCCGTCACCTGCGCGATCTCCCTGATCGTCAGGCCGGCTTCCCTGTGCATGATCAATGCTTCCCGTTGAGCGTTAGGCAAGGCTGCGATCAACTCGTTCAGGCGCTCGGTCGCTTCCAGGTTGACCGCGTCCCGCTCCGGCGAACCGTCGGCGATCGCCTGCACATCGGAGACCGCCTCCCGCGGCTGACGGCGAAACTGATCCATCAGCACGTTGTGCGCAATGGCGAACAGGTAGGCGCGAAAGTTGCCTTCGGCCCGGTATTGTCCGCGTTTCGCCACCACCCGCGACCAGGTCTCCTGGTGGCCGTCGGCGGCGTTCGCCGCATGGGTGGCCCGTAGAAAATAACGGTACACCGCGTCCTTGTGTCGCCCGTACAAGGTCTCGAACGCCGCATAGTCGCCCGCGGCGAAGCGACCCATCAGGTAGTCGTCCGAGGATTCAGCCAATGCCGGGCACCGCGTCGCACTTCTTCAGCAAAGTTAACCCCTTTTTTCGACCCTCGTCCGTTCCAATCAACGCACGAAGACGGAAAAAGGGGTCACCATGTTCCACCAAAGATCGACTTTGCTGGGGTCCATGGCACTCGCAGACGCGTGGGGCCATGACGCTCGCTTCGACAACGAGCATGGTTTGCGATACGCGATCGGCGTGGCCGTCGGACTGGTCACCACCCTTCTGCTCTTCTATCTCATGCAGGCGCTGATCAAGAGCGACAAGGATCCATTCACCGACCTGGGACAGGCACAAATCCTCGAATTCGTGCGCCTGGAGGAGGAAGTCGAGATTCCCCAACCGCGAGACCCACCGAGGCCGCCACCGCCGCCGGAAGAAATGCCGCCGGATATACCAAAGGTCGACTACGACACCGACGTCACGGTGGGAATCGAGATCGGCCCGGTGACCGACCCGACGGAGCAAGAAGGACCGATCAGTCTCGGATTCGAGGCCGATGGAGAGTACCTGCCGATCATCAAGGTCGCGCCGGTCTATCCTCAGCGCGCCATAACGAGAGGCATCGAGGGATACGTCCTGCCCGAGTTCGTCGTCACGACCTCGGGCGCGGTGCGCGATCCCGTGGTGGTCGAGGCGAAACCGCCGGGAGTCTTCGACCGGGCGGCGATTCAGGCGGCCCTCAAATTCAAGTACAGGCCGAAGGTGGCCAACGGCGAGCGCATGGAGGTGTCGGGCGTCCGTAATCTCTTCATGTTCGAACTGGAGGGCGGCTGAGACCCGGCCGACGCGAGTAACGTATATCGCCTTGCGGGCGCGCCATCGCCCGCCGTAAGGTACGACCCGGTGTCGGTACCGCTGCTGGCCCGCCTTCGCGGTCGATGCGCGAGGAGTCGACATAGCGTTCTGCATCGAGTGAGGCCGATCATGCCCAGGCGCGGTCAGCGAGACCTCCGAAGCGATGAAGCGCTGGTGAGAGCCTGCAACCAGGGTCAGCGCCGCGCCGCAGCGGCCGCATTCGAGACCCTTTACCTGCGGCACAAGGACTATGTGATCCGTGTCGCGCTGCGCTTTGCGCCGGACATCGACACGGCCCTGGACGTGCTGCAGGACACCTTCGTCCAACTGCTGCGCCGGTTCCCGCCCACAGGTGACGGAATAACCCTGACCGCCAGGCTGACGACGCTGCTGTATCCCATCGCGAAGAATACGGCGATTACGGCGGCACGCAGGGCCGGCAGGTTCCCGGTCGCCGATAACGTGACACCCGACCAGCTTGCCGCGCGGCCGGCTCGGGAAGACGACGACATCGGCAGGCTGCTTGCGGTTCTGCCATCGGGCCAGCGAGAAGCGATAACGCTTCGCTTCGTGGACGGAATGTCGCTCCGGGAGATAGCGGAAGTGCTCGGCATACCCGAAGGGACCGTGAAATCCCGACTTCATGGAGGCATCGCGAACCTCCGGTCCTCCCCCTTGCTCGAAGATTTTTTCGATTGAATGAACCTTTTGCCCGTCTCGCGCGTTACATGGGCAAGGAACGATTCGACATGACAGGCACAAACGAACAAGACGAACAACTGCCGAGCGCCGTGATCGACGAACTGAAGCGAATCGACCGGGCGCCCGCCGTGATCACATCCCGGGTCGACCGCACCCTGTCGACCATGGCGCGAGACCAATTTTCGTCTCGGCAGGTCCGTCGATGGCGACAACCGGCCTGGGGCGTAGCAGCGGCCTGTGTGCTCTTCGCCGCGCTATTCACAACGAGTCGTCTCGACGACCGGGGCGGCAGTTCCATCTACGCGGACATGGATGGTTCCGGTGAGATCGATATCGCCGATGTCCTGGCCCTGGCCCGTACGCAGCAAGGCATCGACCAAGACGATCTCGATGCCTTCGCCTTTCGCCTGGTATCGCTCCGCGGGAACGGCACGCCATGAAGAAGCTGCTTGTGACTTTGGCTCTGCTCACCGCGTGCCCCGGCGTCGCGTATGCGGAGGAAGCGCAAAGCCCGCGATTCGTTCCGCTGGAAATCCACCTCGATAGCCCCGAACCCGTGGCTGCCTGGCAGTTCGAACTCAATGATCGCAATGGCGCGATGAAGGTGGTGGGCGTCGAGAACGGCGGTCACGCCGCGTTTCAGCGCGCGCCGTATTACGACCGCGATGCGGTTTCCCGAGGAAGCGCCTCGAAAATCGTCGTCGCCGACTACTCCCTGGCCGACCACAGCCTGTTGCCGGTCGGTCGCTTTCGTCTCGCCACGCTGCACCTGATGCTGCGAGGGCAACCCGACTTCGAACTGCGGCTGATCAAGGCGACCACGCCGGAAGGACGCGCCATCGATGCGTCCATTTCCCTCGCAGGGTTCAACATGGACACACAAGAGAGATCCCAATGAACAGACTGACCCGATTCGTGCTCTCCATGACAACCCTCCTTGTGGGAATCGCGTTGCTCACTTCGTGCTCCGGGCCGATGCATTCATCGCCACCGGCACCCGTGACGCAAACGGAGCCCGTGTCCGTTTCCGAATCAGTGGTTGCGGCAGATGAGATCTGGATTATCGCGAAGCCAGAGCTGGAAGCAGCGACCGCCATGGAATTCGAACCAGGTTTCACCAAAGAGGAAGGTTTGGTCGAGGAGATTGCGGTTACCGCCATGTCGGTCGGACGGCCCCAGCGGACAATTCGATCTTCACGACCCTCAGTCGACCAAAACCCCTTGGATCCCGGCTCCGGAGCGATGGTCGGTATCGTTCCGTCCGAAGCCGACGACGGCACCACGCAGCGAGTGCCCCTGCCCTTGCAGCACACGGCCGTGGACGCCTCCGTCGCCGGCCACATCGGCACGGTCAACGTCAAGCAGCAGTTCGCCAACCCGTTCGACACAAAGATCGAGGCCGTCTATCTGTTTCCTTTGCCGGAACAGGCCGCGGTCACCGAGTTCCTGATGGTCATCGGAGAGCGGACCATCCGCGGCATTCTCCGCGAGAAGGAAGAAGCGGAGGCCATTTACCGCGAGGCCCGCGCCCAGGGCTACCGGGCAAGCCTGCTCGTCCAGCGGCGGCCGAACGTATTCGAACAGAAAGTCGCCAACATCGAGCCGGGCAACGCCATCGATATCGACATCACCTACTTCCACACCCTCGCCTACAAGGACGGATGGTATTCCTTCGTGTTCCCTACCGTGGTCGGGCCCCGATTCAACCCGCCCGGTCGCGCGGACCCCATCCCGGCGCTGCCTCGCGGCGGCAATTCGGAAGCGGCCGGCGCAACCGGCGTCGAATATCTCGCGCCCACGGAACGGTCCGGCCACGACCTCGCCATCACCGTGCGCATCGATGCCGGAGTGGAAATCGAAGACCTCAAATCGACCCACGAGATCGCTGTAGAACGGGACGGGCCCGCATCCGCGACCGTGCAACTCGCCAGCCAAACGACCGTTCCCAACCGCGATTTCGTGCTCGACTTCCGCGTCGCCGGCGACGTCGTCAAATCGAATCTCATGACCTACAGGGATCCGGACACCGACGAGGGGTTCTTTTCGTTGATGGTGATCCCGCCGATCGATACCGAGGTCATCGCCCGCCGGCCGATGGAGATGGTGTTCGTCATCGACTGCTCCGGTTCGATGTCCGGCCGGCCGCTCGAGCAGGCAAAGGAAGCCGTCGCGACGGCCCTGGCGCGGCTCGATCCCCAGGACAGTTTCCAGATCATCCGCTTCTCGGACGACGCGTCTCAATTCGGCGCATCACCGGTGCGCGCGACCGAGCGCAACCTGGCGGCCGCGCGCCGGTATCTCGCGAATCTGAACAGCGAGGGCGGCACATGGATGATCGAGGGGATCAAGGCGGCCCTCGACTTCCCCCACAACCCGTCCCACTTGCGCTTCGTATCGTTTCTGACGGACGGCTATATCGGCAATGAGTCCGAGATTCTGGCCGAAGTGCACCGGCGTATCGGCGCCGCCCGCATATTCAGCTTCGGGGTCGGAACTTCCGTCAACCGCTACCTGATGGAACGCATGGCCAGGGAGGGGCGCGGCGTGGCCGCCTATCTCGGCCTCAACGACTCCGCCGAGGAAGTCATGGGAGCTTTCTTCGACCGCGTGAGCCACGCGGCACTCACGGACATCGAGATCGACTGGGGCGAGATGACCGTTTCGGACACTTATCCGGCCCAACTCCCCGACCTGTTCGTCGGCAGGCCGCTGGTCGTCTCCGGCCGGTTCGAAGGCGAACCCGGGTCGGTGACCGTGTCGGGGACCGTGGATGAAGCGCGTCGTTCCTTCTCGCTTGAGCCCAATGACCAAGGCGGCGGCGGTCCGTCGGTCGCCAAGGTCTGGGCGCGGTCGAATATCGCCGACCTGTCCGACCGGCAGGCCACTGTCGGGGACGCCCACGGGGAGCTTGGCGACGCCATCCGGCGCATCGCGCTGCGACATCAGCTCGTGTCGAACTACACGTCCTTCGTTGCCGTGGACTCGTCCGAGGCCACCGAGGGCCAATATGGCGTGACCGTGCACCAGGCGGTGCCGGTGCCGGACGGCGTCCGCTATGAGACGACCGTGAAATGAAAGTCGCCTGTCCGCGCTAGCGAGCCCCTGCCCACCGCCTTGCGGTGCCGCCGCCGCCCGCCGTAAGGTAGCGCGTCCTTATCAACCGTCGCCGGCAAGATGCTGAACTGGTCCTTCCCCTACGCCTCGAGGCGTGCGCCGGTGTTCGCGCGCAACGTCGTCGCGACATCGCAGCCGCTGGCGGCCGAAGCCGGCCTCGATGCGATGCGGCGCGGCGGCAATGCCGTCGACGCCGCGCTGGCGGCGGCGATCACCCTGACGGTCGTCGAGCCCAGCATGAACGGTCTCGGCAGCGATGCGTTCGCCATTGTCTGGGACGGCGAAGCGCTGCACGGCATCAACGGCTCGGGTCGGTCGCCGCGCGCCTGGGATGCCGAGCGTTTCGCCGGCCTGACGCAGATGCCAGTCCTGGGTTGGGACGCGGTCACCGTCCCGGGGGCCGTCGACGCCTGGTCGGCGCTTTCCGAACGCTTCGGCGCCCTGCCCTTCGATGCCCTGTTCGCGTCGGCCATCCACTACGCGCGGGAGGGTTTTCAGGTCGGACACATGACGTCCCACGCTTGGCAGGCGGCCGTCGACACCTATCGCGGATTCGACGCCTTCATGGCCCATTTCGCCCCCCGAGGCGCCGGGCCGCAGCCCGGCGAACTGGTGAGGCGGCCAGAGATCGCGCTATCACTGGAGCAGATCGCCGCGTCGGGGGGCGAAGCTTTCTACCGGGGGCCGCTCGCGCAGGCGATTGTCGACAACGCTTCGGCGATGGGCGGCGCCATGTCCATGGAGGACCTGGCCGAGCACCGGACGCAATGGGTGACGCCGGGCGCGCAGACGTATCGAAACATCACGCTGCACGAGATACCGCCGAACGGACAGGGCCTGGCGGCGCAGATCGCGCTGGCGATCCTCGCGCATTGGAACTTGAGCGCGCTGCCGCCGAATGGCGTCGAGTCGGTGCATCTGCAGGTGGAGGCGATGAAGATCGCGATCCGCGCGGCATTCGACCACTTCGCGGATCCCGAATCCATGGACGCGTCCCCCGAAGCGCTGCTCGACCCGGCGTCCATCGAACGCGTTGTCCGAAAGATCGAACACAACGCATCCCGACTGCCGCCGGCGCGCCTGCCCGTCGGCCACGACACCGTCTACCTCGCCGCCGCCGATGCCGACGGGCGGATGGTGAGCTTCATTCAATCGAACTATCGCGGTTTCGGCTCCGGCATCGTCGTGCCGGGCACGGGCATCGCCATGCAGAATCGGGCCAGCGGCTTTACCTTGGAACCGGGACATCCGAACCGCGTCGCCGGCGGCAAGCGGCCTTACCACACGATCATTCCCGGCTTCGTCACGGAGAATGGCGCGCCGCGCATGAGCTTCGGGGTCATGGGCGGACACATGCAGCACCAAGGTCATGTGCAGATGGTGCACCGCATCTTCGATCTCGGCGAGAATCCCCAGGCCGCTTCCGACGCGCCGCGATGGCAGGTCCTGCCGGACTACACCCTGGCGCTGGAAGACGGATTCTCCGACGGCGTGGCGGCCGAGCTCGCCGAGCGCGGGCACAACGTGGTGCGGGTCAACCCGGACGTTCCCCTGTTCGGCGGCGCACAACTGATCTATCGGCTCGACGACGGCTACTGCGCCGCGTCGGACCACCGCAAGGAAGGGCTCGCGACCGGCTTCTGAAGCCCGTGTCACAGCAACGGTCGCCGTGGCGGACGCCGCGCCCTCTGCTCTTCTACTGCTGCTGCTGCCCCCGCGCAGGACAATGAACAAATTTGTTCATCGTGCAGTGATCGAATTTGGACAACGTTCGGCGTCCCCTCCGTAGACGTAAGAATCCCCCGACAAGCCTCCGTCGGAGCACGGAAGCAACGCGTTCAGTCCTCGTCGAGGTCGAGGGACGCGGAGTTCATGCAAAACCGGAGGCCCGTCGGCTCCGGCCCGTCGTTGAAGACGTGCCCCAGGTGAGCGTCGCAGGTGGCGCAGAGCGCTTCGATGCGGCGCATGAACAACGAATTGTCCTCCCGCATCTTCACCGCGTCCGGCGTGACCGGCTGATAGAAACTCGGCCAGCCGCTGCCCGAGTCGTACTTTGTCTGCGAGTCGAACAGCGGCGTATCGCAGCACTTGCAGTTGTAGGTGCCCTTGGTCTTGGTATCCCAATAGATGCCCGTGAAGGCGGGCTCGGTGCCGCCGCGCCGGGCGATCTCGAACTCCGCCGGGGTCAGTTCTCCGCGCCACGCATCATCTGATTTCCGGACTTTCCCGTCGTCTTCTGTCTCGTGTTCGATCTCATGCATGTGTCACCCGCCCCTGCTAAACTTCGCCGCCCCATCGCCTCGGCAGGATTTTACGCGGGGTCACTGCACGTGCCTAGCACCGACAAGACGGCGGGCGCCGCCGAGATAGCGGAGTTGCCGCAGTCGCGACGCAACTTCGTGAAGTCGACCAAGCTCGACGACGTTTGCTATGAAATCCGCGGCCCGGTCTTGCATGAAGCGCACCGCCTCGAAGAGGAAGGCCACCGGATTCTGAAGCTCAATCTCGGCAATACCGCGCCGTTCGGTTTTGAAACACCGGACGAGATCGTTCGCGACGTCATCCACAACCTCCCCGAAAGTCAGGGCTACGCCGACTCGAAGGGCATCTTCTCGGCCCGCAAGGCCGTCATGCAGCACTGCCAGCAACTGGCCATTCCCGACGTGGAAATCGAGGATATCTACATCGGCAACGGCGTCAGCGAACTCATCGCCATGTCGGTGCAGGGATTGCTCAACGATGGTGACGAGGTGCTTATCCCGGCGCCGGACTACCCGCTGTGGACCGCGGCTACGCGTCTCGCCGGCGGCGTTCCAGTGCACTACAGGTGCGACGAGGGGGCGGACTGGATGCCCGATATGGCCGACGTTCGCGCCAAGACCACGCGCCGCACCAAGGCCATCGTCATCATCAATCCGAACAATCCCACCGGCGCGGTCTACGATCGCGTCTGCCTCTCGGAGCTGGTGCGATGGGCCGAATTGCGGGATCTCGTTGTCTTCGCGGACGAGATATACGCCAAGGTCATCTATGACGACGCGCAGTACATCCCGGCGGCGTCCATTTCCGCCGATGCGCTCACCATCACTTTCAATGGACTGTCGAAAGCGTACCGGGCGCCGGGCTTTCGCAGCGGCTGGATGGTGGTGAGCGGCGCGAAGCGCCGTGCCGCCGACTATATCGAGGGACTCGATATCCTCGCATCCATGCGCCTGTGCGCCAACGTGCCGACGCAACACGCGATCCAGACGGCGCTGGGCGGGATTCAGAGCATCGAAGCCCTGGTCCGTCCCGGCGGGCGGCTGCACGAGCAGCGCACGCATGCGCACGCGCTGGTGGAAGAAATACCGGGCGTCACGTGCGTCAAGCCGAAGGGGGCGCTCTACCTCTTTCCGAGAATCGACGCGAAGCGCTTCAACATTTCCGACGACGAGCGCTTCGTTCTCGACCTGTTGCGCGAAGAACACATCCTGGTCATCCAGGGGACGGGCTTCAACTGGCCCGAGCCGGATCACATCCGCCTCGTCTTCCTCCCGAGGGTCGATGAGCTGACCGACGCCATCGGCCGCATGGACCGCTTTCTCCAAAGCTATCGCCAAACCTAGTCCAACGGGCGGGAAACTCGGTTACCAGCCGGAGATCCTGGCGCAACATCTGCGCTGTTTCCTCGATGCACACCCGTCCGCATAGAGGCAACGAGAGAAGAGCGACGGTCAAAGGCGCGTTGGAGATCGAGCCAGCAGACGTCCGACCCCTTCGGCTACAGCGAACGAGGACGTGAGTCCCGGCGATTCGATTCCGAGCGGTTTGGCAAGGCCAAGCGGGCGAACGGGCCTCGGCCGCGCGTAGCAACCGCCGAAACGCCAAGACCTAGCACATCGTCACCACCGTGCGATCAGCCCGATTCGAAGGTGCTCATGGCTAAGATAGGCGGTCACAAGGACAGTGGCCGAGCAGATGCAGTGGATCCTGCAAACCCGAATCGGCGCGGGAACCCCGAATGAAACGCAAACGCCTGCAACAGATCTCCTACGCGACGTGGATGATGGTCGGCATGTCGGTCATCGTGGGCGGGATTCTCATCCCCTCGCCTACGCTCACCGTCCTTCTTGTCGCAGTCGGGCTGGCAATATGCCTTGGCGAGGGCATGGCGGCGTTCCGCGGGAAGCGGAGGGGGCGCAGACGCAAAAAATGGTTCGTATGGGTCACGTACCTGGCCATGCTCGTCTGCGCAGCGGTTTTTTTCGGCATCGCCTGGAAGATCTCGGAACTGTGGTGGGTGCAGATGATATGGGGCACCACGGGGATCGCGCTTTGCATCCCACCGCCGGAAATCGCGCGTCGTTAAACTCGAGTCGCGGCGTCGGGTCGGAGTGCGTTGAAACGTGGTCGGCTGGTCACAAGTCCGGCGCGGATATCTCAAGCCAGCGGGCGCGCGACCCGTTCCGCTACAGCGAACGAGGACGTGAGGCCCGGCGATTCGATTCCGAGCAGATTGACGAGACCCGGTATTCCGTGTTCCGCCGGGCCCTCTATCACGGAATCCGACGCCGGGCCGCCGGCCGGCTCAGCGGTCCGCGACCTCGCCGAAACGGTTCGCGACCCGTTTCCTGATTTCCGCCACGTCGAGATCCTTCGCGACGATCTTGCCATCGGAACCCAGCAGGTACGCCTTCGGTATCCCGGTCACGCCGTAGGCATGCGCGACGGGACCGCGACGTTTCGCTATGTCGCCCAGATTGATCCAAGGTATCGCGTGTTCACCAGACGCCTCTTGCCAGTCGCCATGGTCGCTATCGATCGTGATGGCGACGATTTCGAATCCGTCGTCGCGGTACTCCCGGTAGAGTTCCTTGAGCTTCGGGAAACTTGCGGTACACGGACCGCACCACGAAGCCCAGAAGTCGAGTAGAACCAGCTTGTTCTGTTCCAGAACGGCATGGAGCGATACCCGTTCGCCGTCCAGATCGGGTGCGCTGAAGTTCGGCCCGTATCGCCCCACGACGAGGCGCTCGTCGACATCCACCCTCCGCAGGTGCGAAGCCAGGTTCCGTCGCATCGGGGCGATGCGCGTGGCCACAGTCGCCTCATCCAGGGAAGCCGCGATCCCGTCGAGTAGATCCATGCCCTCCCGGGACTTGCCAAGGCCGCCAAGCTCCATCGCAAGCAGGGCGTTCAACGGATCGTCCCGGCTTCTCGCGACTTCGTCGAGCGCCTTCCCACGATAGTCGAGCAGCTCCTTCTTGCGATCGGATATTTCAAGCAGGATGCGGACGCGCTCGGCCGCCGCTGCCGCCGTCGTCGGTCCGCCCGACGCCTCCTGGAACTCCCGAAACAGTTTCTCCTGCCCGTCCCACAGCCCGAGGTAGCGGCTGTCCAGCGCCCAGGACGAAACCAGCTCGCCGTGCCGACTGGCGCCATCCGCCGCGAACCCTTGCAGCGTGCCGCGGGGAAGGAGACGGATCACTGCGCCGGGCTCGATCACAGCCTGCGTCGATCGGCCGGGCCCGCCGTCGATCTCGACCTCGATGTCGACCACGGTCGGCCTGGAAATCTCGCCCTGGAAGTCAACCAGTCCGTTCTGCACGACCGACTCCCCGATGACCACCCGCCGGCGCACCCCTTCATCGTCGAAGTCCATCTGCCGGATCAGGATGCGCCCATCGCCGGGCTCGCCGTGTACGCTGCCGACGATCGAGTACACGGATTCATTCGCGTTGCCCCAGCCGCACCCGCCCGCGAGGGCCGCCGCGGCGAGGAATCCCGGCATCCACGACGGGCGTGCCGCATGATGCTGAAAACGGTCCCGCACGGCTTTGACCGACGACTCGTCCACTCGGACACTCCGGCGCGGCTGCCGCCCCCTAGCCCATGTTTATCAAGGTTTTAGGTAAACCTACAAAGATCAACGGGTTGCGTTGATTGAAAATCGCGAGTGGCACTACAAATGCGCGCGAGCCGCTTTGCGGATGATTCGGACGATGGTCTTTTGGACGCCTCCGGGGCTGGGGTCGATGCCGAGGGCCGCGTAGATGGCCAGTTGCCGGGGTTCCGCGCGGGTCGCCTTGCGCACGTGCAGCGCGCGCCCGTCGGCGCGCCGGAACGTGGCGGTGACGCGCTGCTGTCCGGCGAGGACGCGGCGCAGCGTGGTCCAACTGGCGCGCTCGCCGCGCTCGCGCAGGCGCTTGCGGACGATCTGGACGAGTTGGTGGGCGACGACGGTGATGAACAGGTGGCCTTCGGCGCGCAGCGGCTTGTGGTGGTAGATGGGGCGCAAGCCGAGTTCGGACTTCAGGGACCGGAACACGGCTTCCAGATCGGTGAGGGTGACGTAGGTGCGCCAGAGGGTCTCCTCGTCCCAGTCGGCTTCGCTGCCGCGCAGGCAGTACACGCCCGGATGCGTCGCCATGGAGCCCTCGACCGCGCGCCGGGTCCAGGTCACGGCGACGGCTTTCTCGCCGGCCGCGTCGGCGGCGACGCGGATGTCGTAGTGCTGGGCGACGCCGCGGCTGTTCTCGCTCAGCCGCCCGATGCGCCGCCAGACGTGTTCGAGCCGCTTGCGCGTGCGCGGCCGCGAGAGCCCCTCGTCGAGCAGCGCCAGCTCCTTCTCGAAGCGTTTCGCGAAGCGCTCGACGATGCCCCGCTCCTTCTTCGCCCGCTCCTCCGAGTAGCAGTACAGGCGCGTCTCGCCGGAATCTTCGGAAACCTCCTTGTGCAGGCGCACGGTCTGTTTCGACCGGGTCTCGACGGGCACGGCGGCGTCGGCGTCGAACCGCCGGCGGCGTTCGCGGCTGACCACCACATGGCGGTAGCCTTCGGCGCGCAGCCACGCGACGCTGTCCTCGGTGGCGACGCCGCGGTCCATCACCACCAGCGCGCCCTTCGGCGCGCTCAGCGCCTCCAGCATCCCCGCCGGCGTCTCCGCCTCCTCGACGTTGCCGGCGAACACCCGCGAGCGGCGCACGAAGCCGCCGGCGTCGAGCACCAGCCCCAGCGTCAACAGCGGACAGTCGCCGCGCTTCTCCTTCGAGTGCCCGCGCCGCGCCAGCGGCTGGCCCTTGGCCTCGCCTTCGTAGAAAGTGTTCGTCAGGTCGTACAGCGTCACCGTCGGGCGCAGATCGAACAGCCCCATCGCCCGGTCGAACTAGTGCGACTCGATCGCCTCGCGATGCGTCATCAGCGCGTCCGACGCGCGGTACAGCTGCATCGCCCCCATGGTCTCGAAGTCGACATCCAGCAACTCGCCCAGGCCGCTGCGCTCGCGCAGCCAGCGCATCGTCGTCCGCTCCGAGGCGGGGAACGCCATGCGCCCGACGATGGAGCCCAGCGCCGCCGCGCGCAGCGCGCGGCCGATCCCCAACTCGCGCGGCAGCGCCGGCAGCCCCGCCTGCTCGAGCGCCCACAGGCCGACCCGCTCCGCGCCGACGCCGCGCGGGCGCGCCAGCTCCAGCGAATCCACGTCCACCGCCTGAATGTCGCGCGCCGCCGCGTCGCCCGCCGGCGCCGCCCCGCGCGCGATCAGTTGCGCCGCGATCCGCTGCGCCTCGCGCTCCACCGCCGGCGGGCTGTCCGCCAGCAGCGCCGCCTGGCCGGACAGCGCCTCGCCGACGCGGACGCACAGCAACGGCCAGCGCTCCCGCTCGATGTCGAAATGCCGCCCGAGGTTGAGCAGGGTGCGCTGGCGCACCTTGCCGCCGACGCGCTCCGAGCGCACCAGGCGGTGCGTGTGGTAGGTCTCGCCGCTGTCGGAGCGGCGCGTTTGGGTGCGTCGGACGAACATGCCGGGCCAGGATATCGCGGCCCTCCCGGCGCCGCAACGCCTCTCCGAACGATTATGGCACTACATCGCCTCCCCGGACCGGAAATCAACAACTTGCGCGCGAAAATCGGGCAAAACCAAGCCCGAATCCCCAAAATCGCCGCTCACCTTGATAAAGATCAAGGCTAGCGGAACGTGTGGACGAATTCCACGTAGTACACCCTGCTTCTCGAGTCGTACCGGCCCTGGGGAATCCTCACCAGGTCGTCCTGGGACCGGGGCAGCGGTTGCCCGTCCGCCAACGTCTCCAGTCGCGTGGTGTGCTTGTTGGTCAGATTGCTCAGGCCGAAATTGACCCGCATGCCTTCCACGACACCGAGAATGCCCTTTGTGAACTCGTAGGTGAGCGCCAGATCGAGCACCGCCGGGTGCTTGAGCGCGCTCCGGTAGTCGTACCATACACCGCCGCTGTTGTACGCTGAGTCATTGGCCGTATCCTGCTGATGGGATGCACTCAGTGTCGCCCTGAGGTTGCCCCTGCTCCACCTGAGGCGCGCGTGCTGCCTGAGCTTCGGCACGCCGTAGTTCAACCCGATGTGATCGGTGGCCTCTTCGCCCGGGCCCAGCCGCGACTCGTACGTGTCCTGTACCGTGCCGCTGACTCGGAAGGCCCAGTTGCCGAAGGACGTCTCGCGTTCGTAGTCGAGGGCCAGGTCGTAGCTCGCAATGTATCGGGAACCGATATTGGTAGCGCGCCCGTCGATCCCCAGGAACTCGCCGTCATCGTCGAACCGGTAGATGTACCTGTATCCGGGAAGATCGAGTTCGAGGTCGAGGTCGACGAAAAACGGTATCAAGGTCGCGATGAGTCCCGTTTGGGCGTCGATCTTGTTGCGGTAGTCCAACTCCGAGTAGTTCACGCTCGCCCGGAAGCCCGGGATAAAACGGGGCTCGTACTCCATTCCGTAGCTCCAGGTGACCGACGTCTCGGGAAGGAGCGATGACTTGCCGCCTTCGATGATGGTCGCGCTGCATGGCGGAAAGGGAAAACAGAGAATCCGGAAACCCCCGCCGCGCTGGTCAAAGAAGATCGGTATCGGGCGAACCCTGGTCGGCAACGTCGACTGCTTCAGGGTCGGCGCGGAGAAAGAAGTTCCCTTGCGCCATCGGAATCTGAACTCCGGAGCCACGTTCCACACGCCGCCTATCGACCAGGTCGTGTCGGAACCGTACAGACTCGTGTTCTCGTGCCGTAGCGCCGCGTTGACCGAGACCCGGTGGATGAGCGGAAGATCCGCGAGCAGCGGAACCTGCAGCTCCGCGAACGCGCTCTCGACGGACATGCTGCTCGACAGCCTCGCGTTGTCGTTGTCGACGATGACGACGCCCTGCACGCCCGACAGGTCCACATCCTCGTTGCCGATCATGCTCGTGTCGCGCGGGAAGACGCCCAGGCCGGCGCCCGAGGTGACCGGGCTGTAGCTGGCGCGATCATGCCGCTGATGGGCGTACGACAGTTCGCTTCGCCGGTAGGACGCGCCAACCAGGATCTTGGTCTTGCCGGCCGGGAGGAACTCGAACTCCGCCTTGACTGTCGCCTCGAGCCCGGTGTCCTCGTTCCTGGTATCGAACGTCTGCGGCGGCAGCACGAAGGAAGCGAGGACATCCGGCGGATTGCTGCCCGCCAGGCTCTGGCCGAAGACGTTGAGCAAGCCGTCGTCCAAGGCGTCTTCGACGACTCGACCCCCGAACTCATTGGTAGTGACCGACTCGGCATCTTCCCAAGTCCGGGTCGCGCCGAGAGTCCAGGACCAGTTGGGAAGGATGTTTCCGAACGAACCCTCAAGATCCCCGGTCCACCGCCACCGGTCGTTGTTCCCAGTGATCTCCCTCGCCGGGAAGTCCGTTGTGGAACGCAACACGTCGACATCCTGTCCGAAAGGGTTGAAAGGATTGTCGTCCTCGACGTTGAAGCGCAGGCTGCCGTACCCCGTCGTCGTCAAACTCTCGTTCGGCGTATACGAAACCGATGTCGACAAGGTCGTCTCGCCGGGCAGCTCCTGGTTCAGCTCCGCGCGCAGAGTGAGGCGGTCGCGCGCGGGCGTCAGGGTGCGGTGCCTGCGGTTCGGATCCGCCATTGTCGGATTGTTCGCCGTCGCGACGAAGTCGGCGGGCGTGAGTCCCGTCCCGTCCTGTCCCGGCGGAATGGACGCGACAAGCACGTCCTCCCCCACTAGCGACGAGAGGGCCTCGATCGGAGCGCCGTTCTCGCCCCGCACGGTGCCCGCGGGCGTATAGAGGTCATAGATCGCAAAGAACGCGTCCAGCGAGCTATCCTCGGCGACGGTCTGGATCGTCGACCGGTAATACGTGAGCGACCCGGTGATGCTGCCCGTTGACCACGCCTTCGTTGTCGCGACCGACGCGTTGTACCGCTCGTATCCGCCCTTGAGCGGCGCGGTTTGGCGCACCCTCACCGTCGTGCCCTCGTAGTCCCTCCGCAGGATGATGTTTATCACGCCGCCGATGGCATCGGACCCGTACAGCGCCGAAGCGCCATCGAGTTGTATCTCTACCCGTTCGACCAGTTCCATCGGGATACTCGAGATGTCGGAGTAGCCGCCGAGGAGGCCCGATGAGCCCATGCGTTTGCCGTCCACGAGGACCAGCGTGCCGCGTTCCCCGACTCCCCGCAGATTGGCCGTCGACGCGCCGAAGACGTTCTGGGTGCCGTTGAACTGCTGTTCGTCGAATGGAAAGCCCAGCCGCGCGCCGCCGCCGAGTTCCGTGCCACCGGCGAAGTTCTGCGGCAGCCTGGCCAGCGCCCGCTCCAGGTTCGCCTCGCCCGTCTCGAACAGGGCTTCGGCGTCCAGGACGATCACCGGGCTCGAAATCTGTGAAGGCGGCAGGCCAATACGGCTCCCTGTAACGACGATGGTCTCAACCTCCCTGTCCCGCTCGTCGGCCGCTTCCGCGTCCTGCGGGCCATCCTCCGCCGCAACGGTCGCACCGGTGCCGGTGATCGCCAGGAAGGTCGCGGCGACGGCTGCGCCAACGCGCCGAAGAACCGATTTCTTCTGCGGCTCCGCGCGACGGGTCAGTCGCGCCAGAGGACGCGACACGATGATCGCATCCCCTTTTGTGCGGTATTCGAGATCGGTGTCCGCCAGCATGCGGCCAAGCGCATCAACGACGGTGAACTCGCCCCGCAGGCCCGGCGTCCCGATGCCGATGACGTCCTGGTGGACCATCACGGACAGGTCGGCCTGTTCGCCCAACTGGATCAGCGCATCCGCCAGATCCTGCGCCGGGATGTCGAACCGGATCTCGCGCGGCGCGCGTATCCACGCCGCCGTGTCATTCGTCTTTTCGTCCACTTGACCCCCGTTCCGGGCTGCGTCGTTGTCGGCGTCGCAGACCGCTGTCGAGCCCAGGGCCCAACCGAGCAGCACCAACGCCGTGTACCTGGAATGACGCACGACGCTGTCAGCACCCTAAAGGGCGGCGACCGGGGGGCATCGTCCGTTCGTCAGCGCATCGCCGCGGGCCGGCGACACGGCACGGAATCAGGATTGCTTCCGGTGGTTGGCGACTAGTTCCTACTGTACCCAGATATTTGCGTCCATACGTCCTACGACGCTTTGCCGAGCGTATACCCTAAACGCAGCGACACCGCGCGGCCGATGCCCGCAGCGGTGTGCAGAGATCTCGGCCATGCCGGTCGCGCTCCGGTCTCCGGGGCGAGAACTACAAACTCGCGTTGTCAGGCCAGCAGGCGCGCGACCCGTTCCGCTATGGCGAACGACGACGTGAGGCCCGGCGATTCGATTCCGAGCAGATTGACAAGGCCGGAAATTCCATGGTCCGCCGGGCCCTCGATCACGAAGTCCGTCGCCGGGCCGCCGGCCGGCGCGAGCTTGGGACGGATTCCCGTGTAGTCGGGATGCAGGCGATCGGGGTCCAGGCCGGGATAGTATTTCTGAATGGCCTCGACGAAACGATCGCGATTCCTCGGATCGAATGCATAGTCGGCCTCGTCGATCCACACGACGTCGGGGCCGAAACGGGCTTGCCCAGCCATGTCGAGGGTCACATGCACGCCAAGCCCGCCCGGCTCGGCCACGGGGTACACCAAGTGCGTGAACGGGCTTCCTCCCGATAGCGCGTAGTAGTGTCCCTTCGCGTAGTGGCCACGCCAATGGCCGCCGAGGGCGTTGGCGACCTTCGGCGCTTCGAGCCCCGCCGCATTGACGACGATCCGTGCGGCGAGGTCGAAGTCGCCGCAGCGCACGAGCAGCCGACCGTTGTCCCGATCAAGATCCGTGACCTGGGTGTGGAACGATACGATCCCGCCGTGCGCTTCCACATCTCCGTGCAGGCTCAGCATGAAAGCATGGCTGTCGATGACGCCCGTCGTTTCCGAGAAGACCCCCGCCAGGCACCGGACATCGGGTTCAAGACGCAGCGCCTCGTCGCGGTCGAGCCAGCGCAAGTGTCCGACGCCGTTGCGTAGCGCCTGGCGCTGATAGCCGCGCAGCACGTCCAACTGCGCCTCGGAAGTCGCCACGATGAGCTTGCCGACGCGCTTGTGGGGCACATGGCGGCGATCGCAGTAGTCGTACAGCAGCGCCTTCCCGCGCACGCATGTCTCGGCCTTGACCGACCCGGTCGGATAGTAGATTCCGGCGTGAATCACCTCCGAGTTGCGGCTGCTGGTTTCGGCGCCGATCAGCGCATTCCGCTCGAGGATCAGTACTTCCCGCCCCGCCAAAGCGAGTTCCCGCGCGACCGCCAGGCCGATCACGCCCGCGCCGATGACCACCGCGTCGCAGCGTTCAGCCAACGTCGGTCACTCCCCGTCGAAAGCGGGCCAGTGCGGTGGGAGCCCGCGACCCGGACACCTTGCATGCAACAAACGCCTCCGGGGAGCGTCAGCGACCTGGTGCGGTTGTTGCGTGGACGACGAGTGGGGCCGGGCCAGAGCCTTCAGCTGGAGCTGGGAAGCACGAGGGGGCACCCCTCGCAAGAAAACAGCCTTCAGCCGGGGAGCACGAGGGGGCACCCCTCGCAAGAAAGAAACCGGAGCCGAAGGCGACGGCTGTGGGGCACTGTTCAAATGCATGCGAGCGAGCGCAGCCAGGCGGCGTATTCCGCCGAGAGATACCGTTCGCCGGCCGTCATGTGCGCCACATACCAATTCGGCGGTTTGAGATTCGGCGCAATCACGGCGCGGTTGGCGAAATAGGTCCACCCCCAGGTCGCGCCGCCTTCGGTCTCGACACGGATCCACTCGCGGCTGTAGTGGACGGGCGCGCCCTCGAACGGATCCATCTTCACTATCTCATCGTCGTCAATCAGCCGATAAAGCACACCCTCGGCCACGCCACCGTTCCGGTACGCCAGGTTGGCGTGTCCGGCACCATCCTGCAGGCGCGAGCGCTTCTCGAATCGGACCGTAAAGCCCATCGCCCGCGCCGCGGTCACGCGGTCGTAACCGATACCACGATCGGCGACCCGGCGAGGGTTCATATTGCTGCCATAGGCGAAGTAGAGACTCACGCCCGTTTCTCGATGATAAATTCCAGCCGGGGACCCGACGCCCCCAACTCGCGGAGCGCGTGCCCCATGAATCGGCAGAAATTGCGGAAGTCGCGAGTCGTCGATGGATCCGTAGCAACGATATGGACCGTTTCTCCCGGCCGCATCTCCCGCACTTTGTTGCGCACGATCATCAACGGCTCCGGACACACGAGTCCGACCGCATCGATCTCGAAGTCCGCGGCCGACCCCGGACCACCCGGTTCGGTCGCCTTGTGTTCGGGGGGTCGCCCAGGCATGTTCACGATGGTAGCCGAGATGCCGGGCAAAAATCACACCGAGTCGCGTCCTGATGCGACCGGAGAACCAGCGCACAGGATGAACTGGATGGGAACAGACAAACCAGCGGCAAATGTCCGAGTCAAACCTCTTGACTGCGGCGCGAGGCAGTATGACACTCGCAGCATGGCATTGTCAGGCGAACGATCCGCCCAAGCAAATTCGCCTTGGAGATCACGATGAAGTATCGCGCAAGCTTCATTCTGGCGTGGTTGGCCGCAACCGCTAGCGCTTGGGCCGATGAAACGATTCGGGAAGCGTTGCGGGAGGAAGGCAACCCACTATCGCGCATCGAGGTGCAGCTCGACGCGAGCGAGTTCGCCTCGGCGACCGTCGCCGCCGAGCGCATAGTCGAGGAAATCGAAGACCGTTCGCACCGGCATGACATCGACCTGGCGCAGCCGTTGATGCTACTCGGCGATGCCCGCCTCGGCATGTCGGATGTCGTCGGCGCTCTGAACGCGTATGACCGGTCGCTGCTGATCACAAGGACCAACAAGGGTCTGTTCACTCCCGATCAGGTCGAAATCGTCTATCGCGAAGCTACCGCGCACGCCGCGCTCGGCAACCGCCAAGTGGCCAACGACCGCCAAGAGTATGCCTTCAACATCATGTATCGCGCCTACGGCGACAACGATCCAAGGCTTATTCCGGGCCTCTTCCTGCTCGCCGACTGGTATAGCGAAGATCACAATATCTTTGTCGCCCGCAGGTTGTGGGGCCAGGCTGTCATATTGGGCAAGCGGTACCTGCCCGCCGACGACCCGCAGACCATCAGCGCCCTCAAGGGACTCGCCCGCACATTCCGCGAAGAACGATTTCCGACGATCACGAACGAAAGCAGTGACGCAAGCAATGCGTTGTACCCCCGCGCACGCAGCCGCTACCAGCAGATACAGCTCAACAACTTCAGCCCGGGAGAGCGCGCGCTGATCGAAGTCATCAACATCGAGATGGCGAAGCCGGACGGGTCGGACGCAGAAGTCGCCGCCGCCATGCTCGAACTCGCCGATTGGTATCTGTTGTTTGAAAAGTACAGTCGCGCGTTTCCGCTCTACACCCGCATCTGGGAACTCCTCGAGTCCGACCCGGAAGGATTGGACGCCGTGTTCAAGACGCCGACGCCCCTCTACCTTCCACTGCCGCCTCCGCCGACACCGGCCATCGTCTCGACGACGGAAGACGGCATCGTCGAACTGGCGCTTACCGTCACCGACCGGGGCCTCGTTTCCGATTTGTCCACCCTGCGCTCGGAACCCGAGGGCATGATGGAGTTTCGAGTCCGCAAGGCGACGCGGCGCGCGCGCTACCGGCCAGCCTTTGTCGAGGCGCTTCCGGTATTGACCGAAGACGTGCGGATCGAGTACCGCTTCCCATACAAGCCGGATGCATAAAGACGTCCCGGCAACGTGACCCGAGCCCTCAGCCGGTTTCTCAGAGCCGGTGCCCAATCGATAGCCGGGCGAACCGCGTTTATCGGTATCGCCGCCATCAAGCCGCCGGGCAGGCATGTCTGGATCCGATCACGGGCAAATATTCCGTCGCCATGGCGAACATGAACCACGCATTAACGATGCCGAACCTTTGAACCGGGAGCGTGCCTTAGGCAGTATGATCGACGCATCGCCAAGCGCGATTCCACGTACGCGCCAAGAACCAACCGAAAGGGGCGACGGAAAGGGGCGACATGACCGTATTACAGATATGCGAGGGCTGTAACGCGATGAGACACGCACGGTTCATATTGTGGTCAGGAATGTTGTTCGGACTTGCGGCGATGTCGGGATGCAAGGCACCCGCGTCTTCGTCGCCGCCGGGTATGCCCGGCATGCCGTCATCGCCATCCTCTCTGCCTCTGCCGGGCCTGCCTTCTACCGGGTCGCCGTCCTCTCCGGGTCTCCCGTCAACTCCGGGCCTCCCGTCTCCATCGATTCCATCGATACCCTCGGGTTCTCCATCGACACCGTCGGGCCTTCCGTCGACACCGTCGGGCCTTCCGTCGACACCGTCGGGTCCTCCGTCGATACCGTCGGATCCTTCGTCGTCATCTTCCCCCGTTAGCTTGCCGTCGTTACCTTTGCCTTCGGGCAGCCCATCCACGCCGGGCTTGCCCGGGGATACCGGAACACCCCCGGGATCGTCCGAGGACGGTCAAGGGCGACCGGGCGACGATGGCTGGGAGTCGAGCAACGAGGACACGGAATCGACGGCAACCGGCTCAGGCGATGAATCGGAGCGCGACGGCAGACCCGACCCCGGAGACTCGCGCGGCGATAGCGAACTCGACAAGGCGCTGGAGATATTCGACGACGAGATTCTGAGCGAACGTGCCGCGATTCTCGCGCGCCGAAACGAGACTGCGGGTCAGCGGCCGTTGCCAGAGGAGCCTGCCCAATCCGGAGAGGCTGTAGCGGACACCGGGTCGGTTGAAGAAGTCGATCCCAAACGATCCGATACGCCGTCGAATCCGCCGACCGTCTTGCCGGTTCCACCCGATGTCGCAGATGCCACGGACGACAATGTCGTCTGCCGACAGATCCGCGAAGCGGCGGTGGCCGAAAGCGACACGGATCTGCGCAAGGCGCTCTGGGAAGAATATCGCCGTTGCAGGGACCGCGGGTAGCCTGGATCAAGATGGGTCGCAAGCGCACTCAGGTTTCCCGAATCGCTCTGGTCGCCCACGTGGTCAGCCAGACTTTCGCACTGCGCAGGGCAGCGACGCATCAACGCTGGCGAGGAGGACTCGGGTGGATGTTGGGCGTGGCAATTTCCCTGGGGGGATGCGTCACCCAGACCGTGCGAGTTGTGGATATGACATCGCCCGAACAAATTGCCACGAACGTTCCCGAAGAGCTATTGCTGGATGTGGGCGTCTCGGTATTCGACATTAATGTTCCCGAGGAATACGACGAACAGGTCAAGGCCAACATTCAACCGGAGGTGCGCCGCGCCGAAGGCAACTACCTGGCCTACTACCTGAAGAACCTGTTGCAATCCACCGGCAATTGGGGAGCGGTTCGGGTGGTGCCGCGCGCAACCCATGCGGTCGATCTGACCGTCCAGGCCACGATCGAGGAATCCGATGGCGAAGCCCTGCGCCTGCATGCGCGCGCAACCGATGTGCTCGGCTCGGTATGGCTCGACAGGGAGTATCGGGGACTCGCCAGCAGGTACGCCTACGAAACGGCGTATGAGCGCACGATCGATCCGTTTCAAAGCGTCTATAGGGAAATCGCCGACGACCTGGCCGCGCATCTCAAGACGCTGACACCGGAACGGATAACCAAGATTCGCGCCGCCGCGGAAATGCGGTTCGCTCGGGACTTCGTGCCCGACGCATTCTCGGACTACATCACCCCGACAAGGTCCGGTAGATTCGAATTGCGTCGCCTGCCCGCCGAAGGTGACCAGAACCTCTTGCGCGTGCGGCGCGTGCGCGAACGCGAGTATCTGTTCATCGACACGCTCGACGAGTACTACGAGACGTTCGGCACCAGAATGTTTACGCCTTACCAGAACTGGCGCCGCGCCACCTACGAGGAGGCCATCGCCTACAAGCGTGCGCAACAGCAGGCGCGTTCTCGCATGATCGCGGGTTCGGGGGCGGTGATCGGCGGCATTGCCGCCAAGACTACCGCCGAAAACGCGGTGACCTACTATGGTGGCATCGTCGGCATCATTGGCGGAGCGGCAGTGATGAAGATGGCGCTTGACAAGCGGGCGGAAGTGCAAGTCAGCGCCGACGTTCTCCAGGAACTCGGCGTCTCCGCCGAGGGGGCGATAGCGCCCTATACCATGGAACTCGAAAACCAGATCCTGGAGTTGCAGGGAAGCGTCGATGTGCAGTACCAGGAGCTGCGCCGAATTCTGAAGATGGCCTACTACCGGGATCTGGGACTAGCGCTGCCGGATGCTCTGCTCGAAGGAACGCTCGATCACGACCCCGTAGTGGGCGGCCCCTCGCAACCAGATAGCAGCGAAGGACTCGAAGCGCCGCCAAACCTGGAAACGTCGACCGGGGAGCACCCGTTCCGTCGCCAATGACCGAGTCCGATAACCGCGACCGCGTAGTCATCACGCCGGCGCCAGCACCGCTTTCTCGGCAAGATGCCCCCCAGCGCGAGCGCATCCCCAAACCATCTCTCGGAACGCTCGCGCTCGCCGGCGCCCTCGTCGTGTTGTTCGCCGTCGCGGCCTGGACTGTCTTCGTCTTGCCGAATCATGTCGATGATGTGGAAACCCTGGCAATCGACGCTCCCCCGCCAGGCGACCGACTCCCGGATCAACCTGCCGGGGACGATGGCCTCGCGAGCAATGTCGTCCCACCTTTCCGACAGACCGAAATAGCGAAGGCACAGGAACGGGCCAACGCCATCATTGCAGAAGTCGTGGAGTTGCAACGCCTTCTCGAACAGGAATTGAACATCCAGACTAGGGCCAGCGACCCCTTTGCCGCCATGTTGGACTTGGCGATCAAAGCCGACCGGTTGTTCCTGGAAGGCAAGTACGACCAAGCGCAAGCCGAATACGAAGCGGCGGCGGCGGGTCTACGAACGTTGCGCGACGAGGGTCTCGCCGAATTTAAAAAAGCCGTGGCCCGTGGAATGGCCGCGCTCGACGCGCTGGCAACCGAGGAGGCGGCGGCCGCATTCGCCGAGGCCCTGACAATACAGCCGAACAACGCCGAAGCGCTGGCCGGAGCCGACCGCGCAGCGGTTCAGCCGCAGGTGCTGGAGTTGCTCCGCGCCTCGGAGCGGGCCCGGCTGCAGCGAGACCTGAAGCGGGCCGAGGAACTGCTGCGACAGGCGCGTTCGCGGGATCCGCTCACCCGAGGCATGAACGCGACGATCGCGGAGGTCCGCGCCGCCCGCGCCGAGATCGCTTACCGAGAGTCGCTCTCCGCCGCCTTCGCGGCGTTGGAGCGTGGCGAATTCGACAACGCCGAAGCCATCTTCAACCGTGTCCTCGCGGCGCGACCGGAGGATGCCGGGGCGCTAGCGGGCCTACAGCAAACCGGTCAACTCCGCACGTTGTCCCGGATCGACACGCTCCGCGCGCAAGCCGAAGTCCAGGAAAACGCCAGCGATTGGGAGGCCGCGCTGGCGACGCTCGACGCCGCACTTGAGATCGACGCCTCGCTGCGATTCGCCCGCGAAGGCCGCTCGCGCATGCGCGAGCGGGTGGAAATGGTTCGCACCATCGACGGTATCCTCAACGACCCGGCGGCGCTCTCCGAAGACCCTCTGTTCGACCAGGCGAATGCCCTGGTCGTCAAGGCGCGCGCGCAAACCGGCGCCGGCGCCGCCTTCGAGGCAAAGGCCCAAGCGTTGGCCGAACTGCTGTCTCGGGCCACCATACCCGTCGAACTGGTTCTGTTCTCCGACAACGCGACCGATGTCATCATCCACAAGGTCGCCGAATTGGGGAGTTTCAAGCGCCACGCGTTGCACCTGCGACCGGGTCGCTACGTCATTGTCGGCAGCCACGACGGTTGCCGCGACGTGAGAATGGAGATCCTCCTCGAAGCGGGGCTGCCACCGGTGACCGTGCGCTGCGAAGAACGGATCTGAAAACGGAAAGGAACGCTCGCGTGGACGACGCCAAGGCGACGATCAAACCCGCAGTGTTTCGGCCGACGGCGCCGGACAAGGGGCGGAAGACTATCCGCCTGACCAGGCGGCAAATGATCGGGATTGTGGCTGTCGTCGGCACAGCCTGGTTTCTGTGGTTCATGTTCACCGCAAAATCGGTTCGGTTCGATGTGACGCCAGCGACTGCCGAAGTCGCGACCGACGGCGGCTTGCAACTGCAAATCGGCGAAGTCCGCCTGATGCGGGAAGGCCGCTACCACCTTCAGGCCGAGGCGCCCGGATACTACCCGTTGGAGGTGGATATCGATGTCGGTCCACGTCGCAACCAGGAATTCATCTACGAAATGCTGCCGCTCCCGGGCCGCGTCACCTTCGCATCGAAGCCTCCCGGCGCCCGCGTGCTCGTCGACGGCGAGGATATCGGAGAGACCCCACTCGCGGAAGATGTGGCCGCCGGCCCCCGCGCGGTCGTGATCACCAAGGAAGATTATCAGTCCGCGTACCTCGGCATAGATGTCGAAGGCCGGGAACTGCCCCAGTCCGTCGACGCCGAATTGCTACCTGACTGGGCCGACGTCACCATTCCTTCCGACCCTCCCAACGCCGCGGTAAGCGTAGACGGCGTCCAGGTTGGCGTGACGCCCGGCCCGGTTCCCGTCCCGTCCGGCGAGCGCCGCATACTCGTCAGGCTGCCCGGCCACAAGGGCTGGCGGGACATTCTGCAGGTGACGGCGGGAGAGCCGCTGAGCCTGCCCAAGGTCAGACTAGAGCGCGCCGACGGGTTGCTTGCCGTTCGCTCGTCGCCACGCGGTGCCAGCGTCACCGTAGATGGACGGTACGAGGGACTCACCCCGATCGAAGTCGCGGTGGCACCCGGCACTACTCTCGGCGTCCGCGTATTCAAGGTCGGCTACGCGCCGGGCGAGCGCAGCGTTCGCGTGGAGTCCGGACGCGAGCGCGCCCTGTCCGTGGAGTTGCAGGCGCTCACCGGCGAACTTCTGGTGACCGCAGAACCAGACGACGCGGAGCTTTGGATCGACGGCAAACGCGCCGGCGGCGCGAACCGGACGATTACGCTTCCCGCCGTCTCCCACGAGATCGAGTTACGCAAAGAGGGCTATGCGGGCTACCGCAAGACCGTAATCCCCCAACCTGGCTTCTCGCAGGAGTTAAAGGTGCGGCTTCTGACCTTCGCCGAGGCGCGCCTCGCTCGCCTCAAGCCATCGATCACGACCGCCCTCGGCCAGGAACTGCGACTGCTTCAGCCCTCGCCGATACAGCTTGGCGCCTCGCGGAGAGAATCCGGCAGGCGCGCCAACGAAGTTCTGCGCGATGTCGACCTCACACGCCTGTACTACCTCGCGACGAAGGAGGTCACGAACGCCGAGTTCCGCGAGTTCGCTTCGGGACACACGTCGGAGGTGTTTCAGGACAGCGACCTGAACCGTGACGACCAGCCCGTTTCCAACGTCTCCTGGAAGGAAGCGGCCCTGTTCTGCAACTGGTTGTCCAGACAGGAAGGGAGGCAACCGTTCTACACGGAGGAGTTTGGCAGCATATTGGGCTTCGACGCCGGTTCGCTCGGATACCGACTGCCCACCGAGGCGGAGTGGGCGTGGGCCGCCCGCCACGTCGATGACGCGTCTCCCCTGTTGCGCTTTCCCTGGGGCAACGAACTTCCCCCTTCGGACCGCCACGGCAACTACGCCGACAGGTCCGCGGCCCATGTCGTCGGCCGCATCATCTTCGGTTATAAGGACAACTACATCGGCTCTGCACCGGTCGCGACATTCGAACCGAACGCAAAGCAGTTCCACGATCTCGGCGGCAACGTCGCCGAGTGGGTCCACGACTACTATGAGATACCGGTTCCGGGCCGGACTTTGAATCCGCTCGGTCCGCAGGAGGGCGACCATCATGTCATCAAGGGTTCGAGCTGGATGCACGGCACTATTTCGGAGTTGCGTCTCTCCTTTCGCGACTATGGCAACAAGGGCCGGAGCGACGTCGGTTTCCGGCTGGCCCGTTTCGCGGAGTAGCGCCGTGACCACCCACGTACTGCCATGGAACAAACGTCTTCGGGGAGCAAAAGCGACCAGGGACGGTTGTTCCATGGTCGACGACCGGGGCCGGGCCAAGAGCCTTCAGCCGGGGAGCGCGAGGGGGTACACCTCGCAAGACGACAGCAGCGCGAGGGGGTACACCTCGCAAGACGACAGCAGCGCGAGGGGGTACACCTCGCAAAAAAGAACCGGAGCCAAAAGCGCCGGCTGTGGGGCACTTCTGCTGTGTTGCGCGCTCGCCGCCGGCGCTTGGGCAGCCGAGGAGCCGGTGCCCGCCGCGGATCAACTCCCCGCCGCCAGCGCGGAGGAGATCGATTCAGACGCCTCGCCCCGGATCGAGACCGCCGAAGAAACGCAAGGCGATACCTCCGAGACGGCGGCCAGCGAAACTCCGGATACTTTCATCCCAAGCGAGGACATTTCGGAGAACATCTCCGTAAAGTTCCCCGTGGACATCTAGGGCACCCATGAAAAAATTTGAATTCTTCTACCAGCTCATCGCTCTCGTTGCCGCCGTGATCCTCGTGCACCTGGTCTACGTCACCCTGATTCGGCCCAATGCGGATGCCATTCTGGAAGCCCGCGCGCAAACCGAGGCGCTAGGCGAACCCATCTCGGATGAGCGCTCCCTCTACGTCGTGTTGCGCGACTACGAGCAGGAGTTCTGTTTCATCCTGGGTCTGTGGGCCATGGCGATCGTCGGCTTCAAAGCGCGCAACTCGCTCAGGGAGCGCAGCTTGTTCGAGCAGGAGATGATCAGGGTAAGCGAGGGCATAAGCATTCTGCCGGAGGATACGCGCGAATACGCGCGACCCTTGCAGGCCCTGCCAGACCAGGCGCGCGAGCAACTGCTTCCTCGCGCGCTGTTGGCGGCTCTGCAACGTTTCGCATCGACCCGCAACGTTCAGGATGTCTCCGAAGCCATCCGACAGGTGTGTGCGGCGGAGTCTGATCGGCTGGACAGCGAACTGTCGATCGTCAGGTATATCGCCTGGGCGATCCCCTCCATCGGCTTCATCGGCACCGTGCGCGGCATCGGCAACGCGCTTGGACAAGCGCACGAGGCCGTGGCGGGTAATATCGCCGGCGTCACGGAAAACCTGGGCGTCGCGTTCAACTCCACCTTCGTCGCCCTCGTGATCAGCATCCTGGTGATGTTTCTGGTTCACCAGGTGCAACTCGTGCAGGAGCGCCTGGTTTTCGATACCCAGACTTTCTGTGACCAGCGGCTAGTACGCCACATGCAGGTGCGTTGACGATGTGGGTGCTTGAACTGAGCGATACCGAAATCGCCTTGTCGCGCGATGGCGGCATGCACTACCGGGAGCCCGGCGTGGCTTTGCTGGAGCGCCAACCGGTCTTCGGGAATGCTGCCCTCGCCGCCGCGCGGCTGCGACCAAGGCAGTTCCAGAGCCAGTATTTCGCCCGCATGAACGCCGAGCCGATCACTGCCGCCACACCCGGCATCTCGAATCAGGCGGACCTGGTGTATCGCCACCTGCTCCACATCAAGGCGGCGGCCGGCATCGGCGACGAAGATGAACTTTTCGTCGCGGTTCCCAGCGCAAGCACGCCGGAGCAACTCGGACTGCTGCTCGGCATCGCGCAGGAAGCAAAGCTCAATGTCCGCGCGGTAGTCGACTCGGCGGCCGCCGCGGCGAGTTCCGCGCGATTGCCCGAGCGATGCAAGCTGATCGACGTGTTCCTGCATGGCGCGGTGGTCGTCGGCCTGGCCATCGCCGAGAGCGCACGCCGGGAAAACGTGCAAGAAGTGCCCGACGTGGGTCTCCTGCAGTTGCTGGAAGGCTGGGTGGATGCGGTCGCCGACCGCTTCGTCGGGGAGACGCGGCTCGACCCGCTGCGTATTGCCGAGACCGAACAGCAGGTATTCGACCAGGTGTATGCGCAGATCCTGAGCAAAGGCGCGCTGGAGTTGTCCATAAGTGTTGAACATCGAGGCAGCAAGCGCCGGGTACGCCTGCCGGCTTCCGCGCTGGCGGATAAATCGGGGCAACGCTATGACCTCCTGGCTCGGCGAATCGGCTCCGCCACGGCACTCGCGCTGACACACCGCGCGGCCCGTCTCCCGGGTCTGTCGGAACGCTTGCGGGCGTTGGGCCACCGGTTGATTCTTCTGGATCCGGACGCCGTCCGCGACGGCATATGGGAGTGCGCCGATGTCCTGCGAGGAGACGGCGAGGTTGCGTTCGTTTCGTCGCTGCCGGCGAACAGCGAGGCGGCGCCGCCGGCAGAAATACCTCCGACCCACATCCTCTGCGATGCCGTGGCAGTGCCGCTTGGCGACGAATTCAACGCCAGTCGCCACCCCCGGGCGAACGCTCTCGGCGACGCATTTCGCATCGTGCGTCGTAGCAGCCGCCATCACCTCGTTCCAGGCGCCGAGACCCAGGTGCTGCTTAACGAGCATCCGATTGCCGCCGAGACTCGCATCTCTCTGGGCGACTCGATCAGATGCCGGGAACAGGAGTTCACCATCATCCATTTCGCCAGTGAATGAGCGATGACCCAGTATTCCAAGCGACGCCACCTCAACGTCTTTTCGCTCTCGTTTCTGGACGTGATGTCGTGCGGATTCGGTGCCACCGTGCTGGTGTTCCTGCTCATCAACCACACCTTCGACGACGAGATCAAGGAACTGAATCGAGACCTTCTGTCGGAATTGCGGCTGCTCGACTACGAGATCAGGTCTGCAACGCCCGACCTGATCGACCTGCAGAGACAACTCGACGACATCAGCCGCCGGATCGCGGAAGCCAGGCGGGTTCGCGCCGCCACGGGGGAAGATGCCGAGCGCAGGCGCAAGGAGCTCGATGAACTCAACGCCATGACGATGGCCCAACGCAAGAGCATCGAAGAACTGAAGACCGACATCGACACGCACGAAGACGAGGTCAATCGGCTGCGCGCCATCGATGAACACGAGACCGGGACCATAGAAATCAAGGGTGAAGGTGACCGGCAGTACCTTACAGGCCTGTTCATGGGCGGCAAGCGCATATTGATCGCCGTAGACGCCTCTGCCAGCATGCTCGACAGTACGCTCGTCAACGTCATTCGGCGGCGCAACATGCCGGCTTCGCGCCAACTGCAATCGCCGAAGTGGCAACGCGCGGTTCGCACCGTCGAGTGGTTGGCGGCACAGATGCCCCTGGAAAGTTCCTACCAGATTTATCGGTTCAATACGAAACCCACATCGGTATTGCCATCGGACGCATGGCACTCGGCGTTCAACCTGGCCGTCATCGCCAATGCCATCGAAGCGTTGGGCCAGACGGCTCCAGCCGGTGGCACCAGCCTCGTGAACCTGTTCCGCGCCATCGCCAATATGAAGCCGTTGCCCGACAATGTCTTTCTGATCATTGATAGCCTTCCCACCCAAGGCGGGCGACCGCCGCGGTCAGCAATCGTCACGGGGCAGGAAAGAATGCAACTCCACGTCGATGCGACGAGACGCTTGCCTCCCAATATGCCGATCAATGTCATCATGTTTCCGTTGGAAGGCGATCCCCTGGCGTCCGGTGCCTACTGGTCCCTCGCGAGCCAGACCGGCGGCGTGTATATGGCGCCGCCCGAGGACTGGCCATGAAACCATTGCGCCGACGCGAAATCGAACAGTTCAGTCTGTCGTTCCTCGACGTCATTTGTTGCGGTTTCGGCGCCATCGTCCTCCTGCTGATCATCACCAAGACCGTGGAACCCATGGTGATGGAGAAAACCAGCGTCGAACTCGACGCTGAAGTCGTGGTGAAGCGGGAAGCCGTCCGCACAATGCGCGGAGAAACCACGGTACTCAAACGACAGATTGTCGAAGAGGAGAACCAGCTCGACCAAGTGCTCGAATTGTTGGCGCGCGCAAGAAGGGAACTGTCGGAGATCCTCGGTCAATTCGCCGCGATCAAGGAAAAAGCAGACCAACACGCAGTGGAAAATAGCCGACTCGCGGGAGCAAAACAGAGTCTATCCGAAGAGATGACTCGGCTGCTCGGTTCCGATTTCAGACGGAAAAACGAATTGATCGGCGGAATTACCGTAGATTCCGAGTACATCATCTTCGTGATCGACACCTCCGGCAGCATGCAGAGCTATGCGTGGCCGCATGTCGTTCGCAAGGTGGGCGAAACCCTCGACGTTTATCCCGACGTCAAGGGCATCCAGATCATGAACGACATGGGAGACTACATGTTCAACCATTTTCGGAACAAGTGGATTCCCGATTCGCCGGAGCGGCGCATGGCGATCATGACCCGGCTCGCGACTTGGGCGCCGTACAGCAACTCAAGCCCGGTGGAGGGTATAGAACAAGCCATCCAGACGTTCTGGTCGCCGGACAAGAAGATCAGCATCTACGTGTTCGGCGACGACTTCCAGACGCGCGACTCCATCGAGGAGGTCGTCGACCGTGTCGACGCCATAAATACCGTCGGCCCCGACGGAAGCCGCCGAGTCCGCATCCACGCCGTCGGGTTTCCGGTGATCTTCGAGGTGAGCAACCAGGCGTACTCGGCCTTCCGTTTTGCCGCGCTCATGCGCGAATTGGCATTCCGCAACAACGGTACCTTTGTCGGGCTGCCGAGTTTGCAGTAGTCTCTGACCGCATGAACCGGCTAATGCCATGAACACCCGGCCCACCAACGCCCCGACGCGGAATGTCAGGCGCGTCGCAGCGAGGCTTCGCCTCGGGGTTTTGCCCATCGCCGGGGCCTTCGTCGTCTTCGGTTGCACCGGCGCCAATGTCGTCGTCAATACCGTTGTGCCCTCGCCGCTGGTGGAGCCCATCCCGGTGCGCGTAGGCGTGTTCTTCGACGAATCGCTCAAGGGCTACGTCCACCAGGAATCCCTGGAACACTACGGCGACTTCCGCATTGAGCTCGGCTCCGTCCAGGTGCCTGTATTCGAGCGCATATTCGATGCGCTGTTCGAGGAGACAGTGGCGCTCTCGTCCATGGAAGCGGGCGATGGGGTCGCCGCCGTCATCGTGCCGGTTTTCGAAGAGATGCAGTTCTCGATTCCCGAGCAGACTCGGGGCCAATTTTTCGAGGTCTGGATCAAGTATCGGATCGATGTCTATGGGGCCGACGGCAAACTCCTGGCGAGCTGGCCGCTACCCGCCTACGGCAAGAGCAATGAACGCAACTTTGGATTCATGGAGGACTCGAAGGGATCGGGGTTGACTGAAGCCTCCATATGGGCCTTGCGCGACGCCGCAGCACACCTGTCGTTCTATTTTCCGCGCTTGCCCGAGATCGCGCAACTAGTCCAGGCGCCACAAGGATGAGGGCTCCGTCGCTCCCGCTCGCTCGAGCGCTACGTCTGGTCGGTCTGGGCGCTGCGGGCTTCTGCGCTGCGGCGCTCGCTGGCTGCGTGACCGCAACCGTGCAGGAAGTGCGGGAAGCGCACACGGGAATCGGCGAGGACGACCGCGTGGTGGTCCTCGGACGCAGACACAAATCCCGCAACGAAACCGAAACGGACTTCATCGACTGCGTCAGCGAGCAGATTACGCGCAAGAGCGATGGCGTCAATGTCATGTCGGAAAGCGAATTCGTGGACGCGGTATTCCCCTGGTTCGAGCCACGCACAGCGCCGCTGGACGTAAGCGATCTGTCCAACGTCATATCGAGACCCCTGGTCGCCGAACGGATCGAGGAAATCGGCGTACGCTACCTGGTCTGGATCGAGGGCAATACCGAGCGGTCGTCGGAGTCCGGCAGGCTCACCTGCAATATTATCAGCGGCGCCATACCGGCATGTATCGGTTTTCTGACCTGGGACAGCGACTCGAACTATGAAGCGTCGATCTGGGACGTAAAGACCGGCGTTCACGCGGGAAGGGTAAGCGCCGAAGCCAGTGGAACGAGTTTCGTGCCTGCCGTTGTCGTGCCGATACCGATCATTGCGCAGGTGAGACAAAGCGCCTGCACCGGCCTGTCGGACCAACTGCGCACGTTCCTCGGCAGCGAATCCTGAGGGCCTTCAGCCGGAGCCGTCAGCCGGGGAGCGCGAGGGGGTACCCCTCGCAAGTAAACGGCAGCGCGAGGGGGTAGCCCTCGCAAGTAGACGGCAGCGCGAGGGGGTGCCCCTCGCAAGTAAAGAGCCGTCAGCCGAGGAGCGCGAAGCAGTAACCCAGGCACACCCTCGCTCCGCCAAGGCGCGCGGTGACACTCGGCGGCACATGGAAATGGAGCGCGGAACGGGTTCCCGGACGGGTTCCCGGACGGGTTCCCGAACGAGTTGGAAATGCGGTCCCACTAGTCTATTCTACAGACTAGTCTTTTATTCTGGTCGGATAGAAAACATGAGGAGTACGATCCGGGTCACCGCGTACGAATGCAAGACCAGGCAGGCGGAGATCTTCAGGCGAGCCGCTGCCGGTGAGACGATCATCGTAACCAACCACGGTGTGCCGCACGTGGAAATCCGCAAGGCACCCGCCGACGACGAGAGCATCGCCGACGCCATCCAGGCTCTTTCCGCCTTGCAGCGAATGCAGTTGGCAGCGGGGGCAGGCGGGAGCCAGGAGGAACTGCGCCGGATACAGGAGGAAGGGCGCGACTAGTGGCGGCGGAAGTTATCGTGCTCGACAACAGCATCAACACCCGCCTGCTGTGGCCAGATGCCGAAAGCCCGGAAAATAACCGGTACGCGCTCAAGGTGATTCGGCAAGCGGCCAAGGCAAGCGTGTTCCATGTGCCCACCATCTGGCACTACGAGGCTGCGCATGTGGCCGCTACGCTGGTGCGGACGGGCCAAGTGTCGCAAGCGAGCGCGGCGCGCTATTTCGAGCAAGTCGCCCTGCTGCCGATCATGACGGATACACCCAGCCATGCGCACGCGGCCACGGCAACTTTCACCTTGAGCATCCATTTCGGACTGTCCGTTTACGATGCCGCCTATCTGGAACTCGTCCTACGCGTGGGCGGAGCGTTGGCGACCAACGACAAGCGGTTGCGGACCGCCGCCCTCCGTGCTGGGGCATCTGTGTTCAAGTGATCGTCGCTGCGTCGAGTGTGGCGAGCGATGGTCCCGAAGGAGCGGTTTGGCGGTACGCGCATCACGGATACGGCTTCAGCGGGGGACAAGACGCTCGATACTATTGCTGTCAAGCTCGTAACATCGCAGGGCAAAAGAGCGCGAGCTTTCCTCGCAACAAGGCGCCCTACTCCGTCGCCGGACCGCGAACCTCCAACACCTCTCCGTGGTAACGCTTTGGCTCTACCGCGTACCACCCGGTCAGTTCGGTCCGCAATCCCTTTCTCTTCGCGCAGTGGTCGACAAGCTCGTAGAACGGCGGACGGCCCGGATCGGCGATGACGACGCGGTTGGCGCCGCCGCGGATGGCGCGCGCAACCAGATTCAGCATGGGCTTCACCATTCTGTCCCAATAGCAGATGTCCGCGCCGACGACCAGATCTTCCTCCGCAAAACGCCTGGTGGTCAGGTTCTCGAAACGTTTGTGCAAACCTTCCACCTCGACGTCGTTCAAGACCTCCAGGAGCTTCAGATAGGGGAAGACGTGCTGGTCGGCGTCGACACTTGTGACTTGGGCACCGAAGGTTTTGGCGCAGTACACCCCCGCCGCGCCCCAGCCGCACCCGATTTCCATGACCTTGGCAGATATTTGCGGCGGACGGTGCCGCAGGTAGTCCATCAGAACGAAACTCGTCTGCCAGGTCCTGTCGCCGTGAAGCGAGGGTGCGTGGACGCGCTTCAGTCGCTGCACAAACCGGTGCTGCGAGTGCAACAGATAGAGCCCGTACGCCTTGTAGATATGATCTTCCGGCATTTGCTCGAGTTTCGGCATGCTTTTTCGATGTCGCTTAAGGTCGAGACGACAGTCGCCATCTTAGCCCGGATATTTCATCAAGGGCCGCGATGATCGCGCAGGATTTTTCCCGCGTGGGCGTGCTCGCGAGCGAAAGCATAGCCACGCCTTATGGTGTAGCAAGCACGTACGCCCACGCGGGAAAAAGACCAGCGAGGGCGCGGCCAGCGCATTTTGTCCGTAACCGTTCGGTCGTGCCGGTATGTGGCGGTAGTTTTCAGCGATTGAGTGAGCGTTTCCAGTCTTTTCTGAGCGGACGGAGCCAGATGTCCTTTTTCGGCTTGTCGTAGAGATTTTGGGTGTCGTAGCGCCCGCGTCCGCGGGTGGTTCCGACATGGATCCAGCCGGAGGCCCGGTAGACGGCGCCGGTGTGGCGCGGCGTCTCGACGAACGTCTCGATCAGCACCGGCATGGTGTTGTACCGCCCGGCCCAGTCCACGGGTAGCTGGCGGCGGAAGATGGCGAGCAGGTGCGAGCCCAGGTTGGGGATGGTGATCCAGGGCAGGATGAGGAACCTCGGATTGTCGACCACCAGCGGGAGGTTCTTCTCGCGCAGTTGCGGCGTCCATCCGATGAAGTTGTCGCGCGGGGCGAGCCGCCATGCGGCGGTGGAGAAGCCGAGCATGGCGAGCGGGGAGCCGTCGCGGTGGTGGACGGCGTAGCGCATCTGGGCGCCGACCAGGGTCTTGTAGCCGAGATAGTGATAGCGGGCGACGAACTCGTTCCACAACTTGCCCGCGCGGGTGCCGCGCACGACGGTGCGCAGGTCGAGCGGGCGCACCTCGTCGAGCGTTGTCGGCGGCGGGAACAGCGGCGGTTCGGTGTCCGGCCCGAAGACGATCGGCCCGGGCCGGTTCTGCCGCCACTTCGGCGGCGGCAGGGTGATCAGGCCATCCTTGTGCATGGCCAGCATGGTGACCCGGGCCATCATGTCCTTCAGGCCGCCGTCGGGCTTGAACCAGCCGATGCGCCGGCAGAACTCCTTCGACAGGGCATGGCGGTTCGGCGCCGGCGGGCCGGCGATCAGCGCGCGCAGGAGCGCCATCTCCCCGGCGGTGAAGTCGCGCCCGTGATAGCGGCACTCGATGTCGCCGGTCATCCCGGCGCCGTCAGGTCGCGCCGGCGCGCCTCGCTCATCGCCCACGGCAGCCAGGGCGACAGGTCGTCCGGCGGCCGGCCGCCGTTGTGCGCGCACGCGCTCAGCCACGCCTTGAGCCAGTGCGGGACGTCGATGCCGTTCAACGTCAGCGTCCCGATCACCGAGTACATCAGCGCCGTGAACCGGGCGCCGCTCCGGCTGTCGGAGCCGAACGACAGGCGTCTCCCTATTGCCGGCCCCCGCAGCAGTCGCTCGGCGAGATTGTTGTCGAGCGGAACCCGGGGCCGGTCGACGAAGACGCTCAGCCCCTCGCGATGGTTCGCGAGCGAGCGCAGCGCCTTGCCCTCGCGCGCCCGGTCCGGCAGGCCGGCCAGTTCCCGTTCGGCATCCGCGAACAGGCTGTCGAGCGCCGCCTCGAGCGCGCGCCGCGCCGCGTCGAACGCGAGGGTCCGGCTCTTGAGACCGGGATCGCAATGAGTCAGCCGCGCCTCGTTGAGGCGGTAGATCGACGCGATCCGCTCGACCCATGCCCGGCACCACGCCGTCAGCCGAACCTGGCCGGCCGCGCACTCGATAAAATCGCGCTGTTTATGTGCCCAGCAGAACGCGAGGGTCACAAGCCCCGCCGAGTCCTTGGCCAGCTTCTTGTGGGCGCTGTGGCGGTCGCAGACGAGGACCGTGTGCGGCATGGCCTCGGCGAACAGCTTCCGCGCCGCCTCGGCGCTGCGCGAAGGGTCGATGTGGAAGTAGGCCGCATCGTCGCTGACCGAGGTCCACAGCCAGGCGCGGCCCGACCGCCCCGCGTCTCGAAGCGCACGCACGCGCCACGTGGTCTCGTCGGCATGGCGCAGCGCCGCCTCGTTCCGGTGCGCCAGGATCGCCTCGCCCACCGGGTCGAACAGCGGCGCGAAGCGCGGCACGCCGTCGGCCAGCGTGCCCGCGGAGACCGGCAGCCCCTGGTCGGACAGCCAGGCCGATACGCGATTCAGGGGCCGGAAGCAGGCATAGCGCTCGTACGGGAAGCGCGACCAGACGCTGGTGCCGCAGGGCGTGTTGGCGAACAGCCGCGGCGCGGGGGGCGCCGACACTTCCGCGGGCGACGACGCGCAGTCGCACGTCCGGCGCCAGCGCGGGCGGCGGATCACGCGCTTGTGGGCCCGGACCTCGATCTCGACGAGAGTGGACACCTCGGCGCCGACCGCCGCGTAGGGCCTCCCGCAACAGGAACACGCGCGCGCATCGGCCGGCGGATTATGCTCTTCGGTGCGTTCTTCGAGCCCGGGCCGCCGGGTGCGGCCATGGCCGGGCGCGCCGCGCCGCTGGCCGCGCCGACGCCCGGCGTCTCCCGCTTCTCGCTCTTGCGGCCGAACAGCGCCTTCGACAACACCGCCCGGGTCGCGCGAAGCTTCGCGAGTTGGGCTTCCAGCGTCTCGACCCGGCTCTGCGATGCCTTCACGGCCTTGCGCAACCGGGCAACCTCCATGCGCAGGGACATGATCGTGCTGCGCCTGCCCGACTCGACGCCGGCTTCCCGAAGGAGCTTGTGCAGACGGGACACCTCCGCCCGCAGGGATAGTGCGTCCTTCGCCGCGCGGCGGGCTTCCTTCGCCTGCTCGACGGCCGCGTTCAGCTTGCGCCGCGATGCCTCGAAGCGCGATTTCCACGAACCCGCATCGCAGCGGGTGACCACTTCCGCCCAGCGCAACTCTTCGGCGCGCGCTTGCGCCGCCTCCGCCCGCGCCCGCGCCCGTTCCCGCTCCGCGCGGGCGTGCTCCCGCTCATACGGCAAACGCCAGTCGCGCGGCTGGCGTATCGGCGCGGCCTCGGGCAATGACCGGGCTCCGTCGTCCCCGGCGGCCACGGTCGGGGCTGTGTCAATATCCTCGATGCGAATCGCCATGGGTGCGACCATAGCGCATGGCGGACAGCGTTACCAGTGCCCTTATAGACGATCATCCGAACGTCGCCCCATACCGGCACGACCGAACGGTTACCTTTTGTCCGCCGCTGGATCTCCGATAAGTCCGCATAACCTATTGAATCAAAAATGTATTCTATTATTCGACAAGCGGCTTGGTGAAATATCCGGGTTAGTGCCCCGCGAAGGCGAATTGCATCCTTAGGCGCCAGCGGGGAGGATTCGATGCACGACAATTCCCGAGTATTTTAGTCAGGTATTTCGCTATAATCGCTCCATGGCAGAGAGCAATGAAACTCTTCAAGAGCGCCTGTCCAGCGAATACAGCGCCGGCTTCGTCACCGAAATCGAATCAGAAACGCTACCGCCAGGCCTCGACGAAGATACTGTTCGCCGGATTTCGGCGAAAAAGGATGAGCCGCAGTGGATGACCGACTGGCGGCTCGAAGCCTATCGCCGTTGGTGCACCATGCGTCCGCCACGCTGGGCGCACGTGCAATTCCCGCCGATCGATTTCCAGGCGATCTCTTACTTCTCCGCGCCCAAGGGCGACAAGCCCAAGTCACTTGAAGAGGTGGACCCGGAGATTCTCCGCACCTACGAAAAGCTCGGAATTCCCCTGCACGAGCAGGAAGCCCTGGCTGGCGTTGAACGACCCCGGATCGCCGTGGACGCCATATTCGACAGTGTCTCCATCGCCACGACATTCAGGGAGACCCTGCGAGAAGCGGGCGTGGTGTTCTGCTCCATGGCGGACGCCGTGCGCGAATATCCCGAACTCGTGCGGAAGTATCTCGGCAGCGTCGTGCCGCGGGCCGACAACTTCTACGCGGCGCTGAATTCCGCTGTCTTCAGCGATGGCTCATTCGTCTACGTGCCGAAACACACGCGCTGCCCGATGGAACTGTCCACTTACTTCCGCATCAACGCGCAGAATACGGGACAGTTCGAACGCACGCTGATCATCGCCGACGAGGGCGCGTATGTCAGTTACCTGGAGGGCTGCACGGCGCCGATGCGGGACGAGAATCAACTGCATGCCGCGGTCGTGGAACTCGTCGCCCTGGACGATGCCGAGATCAAGTACTCCACGGTGCAGAACTGGTATCCCGGCGATGCCGAGGGTCGAGGCGGCATATACAACTTCGTCACCAAGCGCGGCGCCTGCCTCGGCGCGCGTTCGAAGATCAGTTGGACCCAGGTCGAGACGGGATCGGCCATCACGTGGAAGTATCCGAGCGTCGTGCTGCGCGGCGACGGCTCGACCGGAGAGTTCTACTCGGTCGCCCTCACCAACAATCATCAACAGGCGGATACGGGCACGAAAATGCTCCACATCGGACGCGACACGAAGAGCACCATCATCTCCAAGGGCATCAGCGCCGGCCAAAGCCAGAACTCGTATCGCGGACGCGTCAGAATGAACCCGGCGGCAGCGGGCGCGCGCAACTACACGCAGTGCGATTCGCTGCTGATCGGAGACCGTTGCGGGGCGCACACCTTCCCCTTTATCGAATGCCGCATTCCCAACGCCATCGTCGAACACGAGGCGACCACATCCAAGGTCAACGATGATCAACTCTTTCTGTGCCAACAGCGTGGCATCGATCCGGAGAAGGCGATATCGATGATCGTCAACGGCTTCTGCAAGGAAGTCTTCCGGCAACTGCCAATGGAGTTTGCCGTGGAAGCGGGCAAGCTCCTCGAAGTGAGTCTCGAAGGCGCCGTCGGCTAACTAGCTAGCTAGGCTCCGGGACGCGATAACACAGGACAGCCGATGCTCGAAATCGTAGACCTGCACGCTGCAGCAGTGGGCAAGCCGATCCTCAAAGGCATCGATCTCACCGTCCGAGCGGGCGAGGTGCACGCCATCATGGGTCCCAACGGATCGGGCAAGAGCACCTTGGCTAATGCCCTGGCCGGTCGGCCTGATGTCGAAGTGACCGCCGGCGAGTTGCGCCTCGAAGGTGCCAGCCTGATCGGGCTGGCCCCGGAGGCGCGCGCCCATCTCGGCCTGTTCCTCGCCTTTCAGTATCCGGTGGAGATACCCGGGGTCAGCAACATGGAGTTCCTGAAGGCGGCCGTGGACAGCCGCAATGCGGCGCTTGAACGCGAGGAGTTGTCCGCGCCGGCGTTCGTTAGGCTGGCGCGGGAGGCTGCGTCGCGACTGGACCTCGCGCCAGAGTTTTTAAGACGCGGCGTCAACGCGGGCTTTTCCGGGGGCGAGAAAAAGCGCAACGAGATATTGCAGATGCTGCTGCTCGATCCGAAACTCGCGGTGCTCGACGAAACCGATTCCGGCCTCGATATCGACGCGCTGCGCACGGTTGCGCGCGGCGTCAACACATTCGGGTCCGACACGAACGCGGTGCTCTTGATCACGCACTATCAGCGGCTGCTCGAATATATCACCCCGGATTTCGTGCATGTCCTGCTGGACGGGCGGATCGTCCAGACCGGCGACAAGTCCCTCGCCCACAAGCTGGAAGCGGACGGCTACACCGGCTTCGCGGAAGCGGAAAAGTGACCGCCGCGGAACTGTTCCACGCGCGCGTTCTCGGCGGCGCGCGGCGGAAACTCGACCGGCGGGACCCACCATGCTACGCCCCCTGGCTGGACCGCGGGCCGAGTCTCGCCGCGCTGGCGGACGCACGCCTGCCCGAGCCGAGGTCATACACCTGGGAGTATTCGAATCCCAACCCCTGGTACGAACGAAACGCATCGGGTCCGGACGATCTTGGATCTACCGAGGGGATCGTCGCGTCCCAGGGCGTAGAAGTCGCAAATTTTGACGCGGCGGGGCCCCGGGCGCGCGGCATCGTCGAGGCCAACCTCAACGCCACCATAGACCGGGACCGCTATCCGCTGGCCGCAGTCAACGATGTCCTGCTGCGCCGGGGCGTCGTCATCGAAGTACCCGGGCAAGCGCGCGAGGCCGAGATCGAACTGGGGTCTTTGGGCGGCGGCTTCGAACGCGTTCTGCTCATCGTCGGCGAGGGCGCCGAAGCGACGCTGGTCGAACGCCCCGCCACGCCGACCCATCGCGTCGTCGAGTGTCTCATCGGCACCGGGGCGAGCTTGCGCCACACGCGCCTGCAAAGCGCTTCGGACTCGCTCGAGTACCATCTGGTGTCGACCCGGGTGCGCGCGCGCGGGCGCTACCGCTTCGCGCAGTACGCCCAGGGCGCGGCGATGCGGCGCAACGATATCCACGTCGAAGCGGCAGGCGATGGCGCAGACATAGAAATCCACGGCGCCTGGCATCTATCGAACCGCCAGCACCTCGACACGCAGATCAACGTGCATCACAGCATTGGCGGAGGAACCAGCCGCCAGACCGTGCGGGGCGTGGTGGACGATCGCGCCAAGGCGGTATTCAACGGCCGCATCCATATCGCTCCCAACGCGCAACGCACCGACGCGGCGCTCTCCGCGAAGCACATGCTGCTAGCACCCCTTGCCCAGGCCTACGCCAAGCCGGAGCTCGAAATCTACGCCAACGATGTGCAGTGCGCCCACGGCGCCACGATGGGCGAAATCGACGGCGACGCCCTCTTCTACCTCCGCTCTCGCGGAATACGCGAAGCGGTCGCCCGCGATCTCCTGATCGCCGGCTTCCTCGAGGAAGCCCTGGCTGATTTCCAGCGCGAAGAAGCGCGCGCATTGTTAAGCCTGCCGAGCGCGAGAGAACGATGACATTCGATGTCCATGCGGCAGCACGCGATTTCCCGCTCATCGAACGCGGGACCAACGTCTATCTGGACAACGCGGCTACCACGCAAAAGCCGGTCGCGGTCCTCGACGCCGTGCGTCGGTACTACGAGACGACCAACGCCAACGTGCACCGCGCCGCGCATGCGCTGAGCGACGCCGCCACCCAAGCGTTCGAGTCGGCCCGCGCGGATCTCGCCCGATGGATCAACGCGAAGACGACGGCCGAGATCGTGTGGACGCGGGGCACGACCGAAGCCATCAACCTCGTCGCCCAGTCCTATGGCGAGTCCGTGCTCAAGTCCGGCGACCGCGTGCTGATCACGGAACTCGAACACCACTCCAACATCGTGCCCTGGCAAATCGTCTGCGCGAAGACCGGCGCGACCTTGGCCGCGGCGGAGGTCACCTCCGATGGAGGCATCGACATCGACGATTTCGAGGCAAAGCTCGATGGCAATACGAAGATCGTCGCATTCGGACATGTCTCGAACGCCCTCGGCACGGTAAATCCCGTTCGCGAGCTGATCGCCCGCGCCAGAGCCGCGGGCGCCGTCACCGTCGTCGACGGCGCCCAGGCTATGGCGCATTTTCGCGTCGACGTGCGGGAACTCGGTTGCGACTTCTACGCCTTCTCCGGCCACAAGATGTACGCGCCGACGGGAATCGGGGCGCTGTACGGCCGCGAAGAACTGCTTGAAGCCATGCCGCCGTGGCAGGGAGGCGGCGAGATGATCGAAGAAGTACGTATCGACTCGACCACCTATGCCCGGTTGCCGTTCAAGTTCGAAGCCGGCACGCCCAACATCGCCGGCGCGATCGGTCTCGGCGCCGCCATCAACTATCTCGAAGGGGTCGACGCGAACGCACTGGTCAGCCACGAAAGCCATTTGCTGCGCCACGCCACCTCCGCCCTGAGCCAGATCCAAGGGGTTCGAATCCTCGGCACGGCCCCCGACAAGGGCCCCGTGCTATCGTTCCTGATGGAAGGCGCCCACCCCCACGATGTCGGGACCCTGCTTGACCAGCAGGGAATTGCCGTGCGCACGGGCCACCACTGCGCGATGCCCCTGATGCGGCGCTTGGGAATCCCCGGCACCGTCAGGGCGTCCTTTGCCCTGTATAATTCAACGACCGACGTCGAACGGCTGATCGCCGGCGTCCACAAGACGAGGTCCTTCCTATGACGGACACCGCAACGCAAAGCTACGATCCGGAAAGCATCACGGTCACCGCCCGGGCGCTGGCGCATGTGAAGCGGCAACTTCGCGGACAAGACGCCACCGTGCTGATCCTCGGCGTCAAGGAGAGCGGTTGCAACGGATACATGTACGAACTCGACTACGCGCGAGGCGACCTGGCCAACGGTCGATCATTTCGTTTCGCCGAGGACGTGAGCGTATTCGTCGAGGAGCGGGACTGGCCCTTCGTGCGCGGCACCCAGATTGACTATGAGACCGAGGGATTGAACTCGATGCTCAAGTTCAACAATCCGAACGCCGACGCCAAGTGCGGATGCGGCGAAAGTTTCTCTATCGCGTCGGCCGGCTGAGCGTAGTGTTCCGTCAAGTCCAAAAATGCGAGTGTAGCTGCGAGGGATTTTTGGTTCCTGGCAAGGCGCGACGACGCGGTGTGGCAGGTCCCACACAAGGAGGAGCAACGGAGCCTTCAGCCGGGGAGCGCGAGGGGATGCCCCTCGCAAGAGAACAGCCTTCAGCCGGGGAGCGCGAGGGGATGCCCCTCGCAAGAGAACAGCCTTCAGCCGGGGAGCGCGAGGGGACACCCCTCGCAAGAAAACTATTCAGGGGCCAAAAAGATCCGCAGATACCCGTAGATTTGGGCTTGACGGAGCACTAGGATGCAGAGTCGAATCGTTCCCATCTCTCGCCCGGTCGAGGCGCGCCTTGTGCCCACCGGCACGCCGACGACGATACCCGAGGGCGCCTTCGTTACATTGACGCAGACCCTGGGCGGCGCCTATACGGTGGTATTCGAAGGCAACATGGCGCGCGTCGAGGGCGAGGATGGCGATGCGCTGGGTCTTGAACCGGTCGTGTTGGAGTTCGAACCGCCGGCCAACGGCAAGCCGAGCATGGAGCAGGTCCAGCAAGCGCTCGCTTCCGTGTACGATCCGGAGATACCGGTGAACATCGTCGAACTGGGGCTGGTTTACCGCTGCGACATCGTCGCCGGGGATGCTCCCCCGCGCTCTTCTCTTCATGCGAGGGGTGCCCCCCCGCGCTCCCCGGCTGAAGGCTCCTTTCTTGCGAGGGGTGCCCCCTCGCGCTCCCCGGCTGAAGGGCGAGGGGTGCCCCCTCGCGCTCCCCGGCTGAGGGCTCCCTTCATGCGAGGGGTGCCCCCTCGCGCTCCCCGGCTGAGGGCTCCCTTCATGCGAGGGGTGCCCCCTCGCGCTCCCCGGCTGAGGGCTCCCTAGGCGTCGTGCAGATCGACCTGACGTTGACCGCCCCCGGCTGCGGCATGGGTCAGGTGCTCGTGGACGACGTCAAGCGTCGCGTTGCTCGCGTTCCGTTCGTGTCCGATGTCGATGTGCAACTGGTCTTCGATCCCCCCTGGTCGCGCGACATGATGACCGAAGAGGCACAACTCGCGCTCGGGATCTTCTGACTCCCCCGCGACATCGTGGCCGATCTCGACGAAGTACGCAGCACCTTTCAGTTCCTGGACGACTGGGAGGACAGGTACCGCTTTATCCTTGATCTCGGCAGGTCGCTGCCGCAATTCGAAGCGGAACTGAAAACCGATGACCGCCTGGTTCGCGGCTGTCAGAGCCTGGTGTGGCTGGTGCCGCGCTTCGATGCCGACCGGGGACGTTTGCATCTGAAGATCGACAGCGATGCGCACATCGTGCGCGGCCTGATCGCCATCGTCCTCGCCGCCTACGATGGCAACAAGCCCAAGGATATTCTCGACTTCGACATCGAGGGGCTGTTCAGCGAACTCGACCTCATGCAGCACCTGAGCTCCACCCGGGGCAATGGCCTGCGCGCGATGGTCGGCCGCATTCGGTCGGTGGCGAAAAACCCCGCAGCCAACTAGGAGGCCCACTGTCGGACTTGCCGCGCTGGCGGCGAGTTGACGGGATGATGGACGGGTGGTGATTGCAACGACCTGGCCTCGCCAGGTAGGACCAGCTGCACTGCTGCATGTGTGTCGCCTGTAGTATGGCGCATGTTGTCACGCTATAGTCTGTCGTGAACTGTGAGGTTTGACGATGCAGCTTCAAGAACTCGTGGAGGATAAGGTGTTCTCGCCGACGCTGGTCGCTAACGAACTGCGCACTACCAGGAGCGAGATCGCCAGGACATTGGGGCTTGGGAGGGATGCGTTCACGCGTAGATCCAGGATTCGGGCTCGAAAGTCGCAGGTTCGGCTGAGGCAGATGCTGGAGATCATGAACCGTGTCGAGGTGGAGATGGGGTCTCCTCTCTCGGCCTATGCGTGGTTTCGCAGCGCACGGCTTCCGGGCTTCGGAGGTGCGACGCCCGACCTCTTGGTGCGGGAAGGCAAGGCCGAGTACGTGCACGCCTACCTGGACCGGGTTGCGGCCGGAGGCTATGCCTGACGGTCGATTCCTCTGATGCGGTTCCAAGGCGTGGTGTACCGGGCGCACAACCCAGAGTGGGCGTGGTCTTCGGCGTCGGGCGAGGGGGCGCGTCGGTACGGTGGACGTTTCAACAGGCGGGCCGTACCCGCACTATACTGTTCGCTCTCTCCGGTCACTGCGATTCGCGAGGCGCAGCCGATCGGGCGGCCCATGCAACCTCTTGCACTCTGCACCTATGAGGTCGATGCGGAGCCGGTGTTCGATGCCGAGGACCCGACGCGGTTGCGGGAGGCGGATCAATCCGACGTGGCCTGTCCCACGTGGGAAGCCGATATGCTTGGCGGGGCGGTTGCCGCTTCTCAGCTTCTGGCGGAACGACTGATCGAGGCGGGCTATGTCGGCATGCGCGTGCACAGTTTCGCGGTCGGCGCAGGCAGCGAGGACTTGAATCTCGTGATGTGGCAGTGGGGAGACGACTACCCATTTCGCGTCGCAGTCATCGACGAGGAGGGACGCCTGACGCCCCCATGAGCTACCGCATGGGCCTCTGTAACATCGAGTCACGGACTTGATACTGGATATGCGTACATATATCCTACGCCCATGGTCGATACCGTCCTACGCGTCTTTCAGTATGTACCGCCGCTGATTGCGATCACCGAAGACGATTGGCAGAAATTTTGCGGCGGGACGATCCCGCTCCAGGCGGAGTTGCCGGCGCGTCGCATCCATATTCTCGCGGTCACGCTGCTGGCACCGCCCGACGGCATCAGCCCGGCCGACAGCGGCGAAAACGTCTGCCGGAGCATCGAACCGTTTCTTGTCGACGTGGACGCCAGCGGTTATCTCGTGCCCAAGGACGCCACGCTTGCCCCCCTGGACGCGGCCGCGTCTTCAGTGATCGATCTGCGACCGCGACTTCTCTCGCGCTACCTGCGTCATGCTTACACCTGGTCGCCGCCCGCGCCCGTCTTGTCACAGGCGCTGGAACGTTCACTCGCAAGCGTTGCGCATCCGGCACGCATTTCCCTATACACCTGAAGCCCGCGTTGGCATTGTCCCCCTCGGGCACTTCGCTCGGTCACAACGAGGTCTTCCGCCAGCGGACGTAGTCGGCGTGGTCGTCCACGTCCCACAGGGTGTCGAGCAGCGCGACATTGAGACAGGCCGCGGCGGCCCGACTCAAGGTCTGTTCGATCACGGCGCCCGTGCTCCATTCGATCGATCGAAACAGGCCCGGATGGGGTTCGTTCATGCCTATCAGGCAATAGCCGCCGTCTTCCACCGGCCCGAGGACCACGTCCGCTCGCGCGAGCCTGGCGAGAGCCTCTTCGACGTAGGCGGCGACCAGCACCGGAATGTCCGATCCGACCACCACCTTCGCGCCGGCCGCTATGGCCGCGAGCATGCGCCCGCCGAGGTCCGTTTTCGGTTGTTCGAAAGCGGGCAAGCCATAGTCGGACTGCCATCGCCTCAAGTAGTCGTTTCGCTCACCATCGAACCATAGCTCGCAGTTGAACGCGCCCTCTTCCAATATTCCGAGAGTGCCCTCGACCAGTTCGACATACGCCTCCAATGCCGCCGCCGCCCCCAGGACGCGCGCGAGGCGGGTCTTGACCTTGCCGAGTTCCGGCGCGCGCACGAACACGGCGACGCGGCTGCCGACGCTATCCAAGAGATCGGTCCGAATAGTAGCGGGCGTGCAGTTCTTCCGGCCGCGCGCCGAAGAAATAGCGCAGCCGGATACTCCACATGAGCAGCGTGGTCCGAACCACGCCCTCGCGCTCCCAGCGGCGCGACGACGCTATGAGCCGCTCGCGAATACGTTTCGGCTTCGCCAGCCTGCGCAACCGCTTTGAAAGCTCGATGTCTTCCATCAGTGGCTGGTCCGGCATGCCTCCCACGGCATCCAGCAACCGCCGCGAAACAAAGATGCCCTGATCGCCGGTGCAGATTCCGGTCAAGAACGAGCGCTGGTTCATCAGCCAGGCGATCACTTCGAACACCGGTGAAGCGTTGGACAAACGGACATCGAACCTGCCCCAGAGCACGGATCCCGCGGCGTTCCGCAGCGTGTCCAGCAGCGCTAGCTCTACGCTGGCGTCGGCGTGCAGGAACCAGATCAACTTGCCTTGCGCAAGCGCCGCCCCGCGCCGCATCTGCCGTGCGCGATGCGGTTCGCAGCGCGCGAAGACAACGCCGTGACCCTCGCACGCCCCTTGGGGATCGTCCTGGCTGCCGCCGTCGACGACCACGATTTCGAAACCGTCCGCCGCGGCGATATGCCCCAGCAGTTCCGCCAAGGGTCCGGCGTCGTTCAAAGTCGGAACGACGACGCTCACCAACGGGCTCTGATCGTGTTCCATTCGTCACCGTTGACCATGCCGCGACCGCGACCGGCAGCCCCGGCAGGAATCGAACCTGCATCTACCGCTTAGGAGGCGGTCGTTCTGTCCATTGAACTACGGGGCCATCCGAATCGACCCGCCGGCGCGGCGGACTGCGTCGCCGCGCGGCGAACGCGATCATACTGACAGGCTGGCCCCGTAACCACCGCCGGCCTGACGAAGTCAAAATCGAATGCGCACTCCCGCTTCGATTGTGCGGCCCGGTTCCGGGACGAGGTCTTTCACCACGGAGGTGTGGTTTCGTTGCTCGTCGTCGGTCAGGTTCCTGCCCCGCAGGTACACGCTGACGGACATGATGCCCACTTCCACATCCCAGCCGACAGTTGCCCGCAGGTCGTTGTAGCCGTCCGTTTCAAACTCCAGCTCGGCCGCATTCTCCTGGCTGAAGACGCGCATGTAGTCCACATTCGCGGAGATCTGTCCGGCTGCGAGCGCCATGCCGAGACCCACGCGGGCCGGCGGAATGCGCGGCAGATTGTCGTTGCCCGACACGTCGACTCTTGCCGAAACCGTGTCGAACAATCCATGGAGATCAAGCTGTCCACCGTCCCAGCAGGCAACCGCGACGGACGCCTCCAGATCCAGTCCCGTGAACGTCGCGGCCTCCTGGTTGAATTGCCGCACGACCAACCCTTCCATGTGCTCGCCCGTCGGCGCCCGGAAGATGAAGTCGGCGAACGCCGTGCGGTAGACCGTTCCGAGTACCGACCAGCGTTCGCCTTGTCGCTTCAAGGTCGCGGACAGGTTGAGGGCCTTTTCCCCATCAAGGCTGGCGTCACCGATCTCGAAACTGCGGGTGGCGAAATGCGGGCCGTTGGAATACAGCTCTTCGCCCACCGGAGCGCGACTGGAGTAATCCCCAAGCACCGTGCCCGTCCAGTCGTCGTCGAATGGGATCACCAGGCCGAGAGAGGCGCTGACGCCGCCGAAGCTTCTGCTTTCGCCCACGGCGGGATCGTGTTCCACGCTGTCGAAGCGAATGCCGGACTCCAGTTGAAAGCCGGACTCCAGTTGAAAGCCGGACTCCAGTTGAAAGCCGGGAAAAGACCGCTCGCCCACCCAGAACAGGCCGAAGGTGCTGGTGTCCACGGGCGGCGTGAAGGCTTCCTCGCCAACCACGGAAAAGCTCCGGTCGCCCACCTGCGCGCCCGCTACGCCTTCCCATCCCGCCACCGCTTCGTGGGACATCTCCACCCGCGCCTCCCACGCTTCGTTCTCGAACGCCGAACCGATCTCTCCCGACGGTTCCACTTCGTCGTGGGCGTAGCTATTGACGGCGAACCGCAGGTTCAGGCTTGAGATACCCGGGAGCGGGCTGGCGATCGCCGCCTCGAAGTCCACCCGCGTCTGATCGAGATCGATGATCGGTGTGCCCTCCTCCCCGTGGCCGCCTTCCTCGTCCTCATGTCCCTCTTCCTCCTCCTCGCCTACTTCATGTTCTTCTTCGCCGTCCTCGTGGTGGCCGTGTTCTTGGTGGCCGTGCCCCGGTATGCCGTACTCGGCCGCGAGCTTGCTCACGGAAATGCCAACGACGAAGCCGCCGTCGCCGACGAGGGAGAACCCGGCAGCTCCGCCCCGCATGTCGAAGCCGCTGCCGGGCAATACCCCGAAGAATTCCTCGTCCTCGTGGTCCTCTTCTTCCTCTTCCCTCGCGAGTTCCCGCGCGGATGCAGCGAAGCCTGGAATCTCGTAGTCGCCCGCGCTGCGGGAGAACCCGTCCAGATGCCAACCGAGAATCCCGACTCCCCCGTCGACGCGGAACGAGCCATTCCTTCCATCGCCGTTATCCGCCGCCTTGAGGTCGAGTCTGCCGCCGATTCCCTTGAACGCGTTGTGCGGTATCCGACCGGTGTGCACGTCGACGACGCCGCCAATCGCGCCAGAACCATATAGCAACGTGCCGGAACCCTTGAGTATTTCCACCTGGTTGGCGATGAACGGATCAACGGTCACCGCGTGGTCCCCGCTGGTGACGGAGACGTCCAGCGTATCGATGCGATCCTCCATGATGCGCACGCGCGCTCCGTCGAGCCCGTGGATCACCGGCCGACCAACGGCGGCGCCGAAGGAGCTGTTGTGGATTCCCGGTTCGTTGCCGACCGTCGCGCCGATGCTGTCAGCCGCCTTGCGCTCCAGCTCGTCGCCCGCCACCACGTCGCTCGCCTGGGCCAATCCTTCTCCCGACAACGGATGTCCGACGACAATGATTTCCTCTATAGCCGACGGCTCTTCCCCGTCGTTGGCCTCTCCAGCGAACACGACCGTGCCCAGGCAAGGCGCCATAGCCAGCAGAAATAAATGCGTGCGATTCATAGCCCATCTCCAAATAACCGAACAGGCGCGCGACACCCGAGGAGAGTCGCGCGATCTTGCCTACGTTTCAGTCAGGAGACGGGAGGGGCGCGGGAGCGGCTGACCTCGAATGGGCGGGGAGAGAGGATGGCCGAGAACACCGGCACGCTGTAGGTCCGGTGCCATGCGCGCGGCTGGCCGTCGGTTCCTCCAACGTCCAGGACGTGACCGGGATCGGAGAATCCGCAGAGTGTGCAGACCTCCTCTTCGAACTCATCCAGATGCAGGTGAGTGTCGGCGGCGACTTGACCGAAACACAGCACCAGTGCTGCCAGCCAAGCGAAGCGTTGCAGTATGCGATGACAGTGCGCCTTCGACATGCCCGCAATACTACCAAGTCGCGGTTGCTCGTCAATCGCTTCCGAATCCGCTGTCCCGTCCATGTATTCTGTCCGCTTGGGCGGATGCACGCGCGCGATGAACGGGGAGAAATGAAAGCCGTATTTTGCGAGAGACTCGGCTCGCCGGACGATCTGGTCGTTCGCGACATTGAAGAACCGCCCGCGCCGCGGGCGGGCGAAGTCAGGGTCGCGCTCAAGGCCCGGGGCGTCAGCTACACCGACGTCCTCATGGTCGCAGGAAAGTACCAGGTCAAACCGACGATGCCGTTCATAGTCGGCGGCGAAGCCGCGGGACGCGTCGTCGAGGTTGGTCCCGGCGTCGAAGGGCTTCGCGTCGGCGACGCCGTATTGACCGGGGGCGGTTGCGTCGAGCAGGTCGTGGTACCGGCGAACCGCGCGACAGCCATTCCAAAGGGCGCCGACCTGGAACAGGCAGCGGCGTTTCGAAGCAACTATGCGACCGCGCTCTACGCCCTGCAGCGGGCGCGTCTCGCGGTCGGCGAGACACTGCTGGTGCATGGCGCCGGCGGCGGCGTCGGGCTTGCCGCCGTCGACATCGGCAAGTTGCTGGGCGCGAGGGTCATCGGAACGGCGGCAACCGAAGACAAGCTCGCCGTCGTCGATCGCACGGGGGCGGATCACACCATCAACTACAGCAGCGGCTTCCGCGAGCAAGTGAAGGCGCTCACCGACAATCGCGGCGCGGATGTCATCTACGATCCCGTGGGCGGCGACGTGTTCGACGAATCGATGCGCTGCATCGCGCCGTTCGGGCGCATCCTGATTGTCGGCTTTACCAGCGGTCGCGCCGCGCTCGCCAAGACCAACCACCTCCTGATCAAGGACGCCGAACTCATCGGCTTCACCATCGGGGCGCTCGCCCGCCACGACGCCGAATGGGCCGCGCGCAACGAGAGAGCATTGATGAACTGGTTGGCCTGCGGACGGATCCATCCGCATATCTCGCATCGCCTGCCCCTGGAGCGGGCGCGGGACGCGCTGCATCTGATCACCGCTCGCGAGGTGATCGGCAAGGCCATTCTGGTGAACGACTAGGTTTTAGGTTCGCGGGCTCGACCGCCGCGTGTCGAAAGCAACAACGTTGTCGCCGGAAACGACGTTTCGCCGAGGATGAATCGCGACCTCCCAGGTCAGGACGACCGGTCCGGCGCGGCTGAAGCCCCGCAGTCCAATCGCATCCCGAGCGGCGAACAGCGCAAACGTGATGTGCGTCCCGCCGTCCTCCGACCAGAGCAGGCCGAGATGCGGTTCGGCTTCGAGCTTGGCAGTCCCGTCGACATCCACTCCCCCTCCGCGCACGGACACCGCGTAGGTTCCGACCTCGTCGGCGACGACCCACACGATCAGATCGAGCGCGGCGCCGTCCCGGGACTCCACGCGCGCTTCGATCAGCTTGCCGGCCTCTTCTTCCCTTAGCTGGAAGTCAACGTCGATACCGCATCCGAGAGTCTCTCCTATCGGACGATAGGAACCTCTTCCAATCCAGTGACCGGGCTCAAGAATCACGAGCCCAAGCGATACCTCAGCTTGACCACAAGCTGTTCGGCGACCGGATGATCGAAGGCCTCTGTCAACATCGAGCCCAAGTCCTTGCCCACGCCCGCTGGCAGATCGCCCTGCTTCGTATAGACAAGGAACAGGTCCGACATGGGGGCGATCTCCCAGCGATAGCGAATCTGAAAACTCAGTTCCGAGATGGAGAAATCCGCGCTGCTCGGGTCGACGTCTGCGCTCGCGGGAACGAGGACGCGCGAAGGCGCCAAATCGTAGAACCGGGCGTCGCCCGCACGGACGGCTGCCCACTGCAGCGCCATTCGGAATTGCTGCTTGCCGGTGATGAAGTAGTCCAGGCTGACTTTCGGCGACCATTCGTCGGCCCCGAACAGCGCGAACCGCTGCTCCTCACGGTGCAGGACCCAGCCGTCACGTTCGACGTGGTCAACGCCGAACTCCATGGCCATCCTGTCCGCCGGCCGCCATGTTATCCGGCCGCCGTAGGTGTGGCGAGCGCCCCCAAGGTCCTCCTGACCCCATTTCGCTTGGAGGCCATAGCTGACGGGCAGCGTCCCGTTGGATTCGTAACGGAGTCGCAGGTTCCAGGCATCCTCGACGCGGTAGCTGCCGTTGCCAAAGCTGTTGCGATCCTCGAATCTCGCCGGGGACCACGCCGCACTCACCCGCGCACTGGAAAGGTTTGCCAAGCGCATATTCTGCGACACCTCCATGCCGCCAAGCACGCGCTCGCCGGCACCGTTGTATCCTCGACTCCAAACGAAATGGGTACGAGATTCGCTCGCCCAGGCGAGGTCCGAGCGGTAGAGGCGCGCTTTATATTGATAGCGGGTCAGGTCGTTGCGCTTGAGGTATCCGAGATCGTCGATATCGAGATTGCCGTCGTAGTGGTCCATCGACAACGTGTGCGTCATCCCCCGAGCGGGCGCGAACTTGATGTCGAGCAGGCCGCCATAGCCGTTTTCGGCGCCGGGCACAGAGGATGTGATCGCCTCGCCGTCGACTTCCCAGCGTCCGCTGGCAGTCAGCGCGTGTCCGTCCAACCCATGCACGACGGCATCGCCATCCGAACGCTGTGCGACCGTCGACATCCATCCCAAGGCGCGCGAGGCAGCGTCGCCGCCTTCCCATAGCGCGCGGGCGACGCCGTAGTTCCTCCCGCTCTGTCGCAATTGCACGCGCTCACCTTCCGACGAGAGTCCCTGGAACAGGGTTTCGTCTTCCCCGGCGAGCAGGAAACCGAAGCGCAGACCTTCGCGCTGGCCGGTCGCCTTGACGGCAGCGAGGAGCTCCGTCGGCCGAGCAAGATCTTCCGACGACACCGTCACGCCGGCGGGCACATCCGGCTGCGGCGGCCGACCCCCAATCCGACGCGTATGCAGCAGCAACGTCTGCGGCGGCGAAGGCCCTTGTCCGAATGAATGCCGCGTCCCGGTGCGGAAGATCTCCTGGCCTTCCTGGAAGAACAGGCGCTTCTCGGGAAAGAACGTCTCGAAAGCGGTCAGATTCACGATGACGTCGTCCGTTTCAACGTCGCCAAAGTCCGGATTGAGAGTCGCCGTTATCTGCAAGTTGGTGGATGGGCGCCAGAACAGATCGATGCCGGCGTCGGCGGCGACCTCACCGTCGAGATTGTCCAGCACCGAAGAAACATAGGGATACACGCTGTACTGTTGCCGCAGATCGACGCCGTTCAACACCAGTTCCTGGAACTCGGACAAGAACTTCGGCCTGGTGAACGGAAGCGCGGGCCAGGACCACTGTTCGTTCAAGTACGCGACTGAGCGCCTGGCCAAAAAACCCATGGTGCGGTCGCCGGTTGACCTCGGCATGCTGACGAGAGACCAGGGGATATGGAATTCGGCGATCCACCCCGTTTCCGTGCGGGATGTCGCCCCATGCCATGCGCCGTCCCAGTTCATGCTGAATTGCCGCTCCGGCAAGATCGTGCCGTCCCCCACGCTGCCGCCAAGACTGATCTTGAACCAGAAGCCGTAGCGTCCTTCTCCGGACGTGTCCAGATAGAAGGAAAAGGAATCACGGCTATCCCACTTGTCGCGACCGCTCAATCGCTCCACCAAGGTCTCCGGCACCTGCTCCATGTTTGCCGACAGGTAAAAGCCCTTTGCGGTGTAGAAGAACTTCATCTCTGTGCCGAGCTGCGGCGGTTCCATCGTGTCTGGCGATACGACCCTGAAGTCGCCGTAGCCAGGCAGCGTGTTCCATACAGGCTCGTCGAGTTTGCCGTCGACGACGATATCTACGTCGTCTCCGGCCCGGACCGGGGCGATGGGTGGCGGGCGGCCGACATCGAAGAATGTGGGGTCAGGAGCCGTGGAAACAGACGCGGAACCGCGGTGAGACGCATCGCCCCAAGTCGATGTCGGCACGGCCGCATACACTATCACCAGCAAGGCCCATTGGACGGCCGCGCGCATAAACTCTCCCGGGAAACAGGCCATTTTACGCTTTTTGGGGGCCAAAACTCAAATTTTCTCAACTGCTTACGCGCGGGTTTCACGGCATTGCACAATACTGACAACCCCGTAACCACAAGCTTCTTAAGCGAATGGGTCCCGGACTCTCAGGGCAGGAAAGAGCTGGAAGTCGCGATCCTTCGACAGCGACTCGTCAACACCGTGAGCGAGGCAAAGAGCTGCAATTCGTGCGTCATGAACCACCGGGCCGCGAATTCGAGGCTGATCGATGACCTAACGGGGCTCGCCGTAGATCTCGTCGCTGAGATCCTGCCAGGAGAGGAGTTCGAGCGGATCATCCCCATTCGGATCGCCAAAGCTGCAGTCCGACAGCTCGCAACTCACTGTTTGCTCCGCGGCCGCGAGCGTTGCCCGCAATCCGTCCTCGACAATTGCGCGGAGTGGTTTGCCGTTTTCTTTGGCCAACTGCTTCGCGCGAGCAAGGAGCTCGTCCTCCATGTCCAAGGTCGTTTTCACGTTAAGCCATAGTAGACATCTGTCAGACACGGACAACCCATATTGCGATCTATGACGTCCACCGCAACTCGGGATTCGTCCATGTGGAAGCGATCTCGGAGCAATGCCCGAAGCGGTATGCGCTATCCCGCTACTCAGGAAGTGCCGAATACCGCCTGCATCCGGCGGCGGTGTAGTCCTGCTCGTTAAGCGTCTCGCCGGCTTCCACCTTCTCGAAGAGACGGTAGAACGCCTTCGCTTGCCTTCCACTGATAGTCGACGTCCACTCGATCGGTTTGTCAAAGGATGCACGAGCTGCCTTCAACTCCAGCGGATAACATCTCTCCATCACCGCGAATCCCGGATCGCCTTCGCCACCCTCCCTAGCGAACGACCGCGGCATAGCACAACATCCCGCCAGCGCCGCCGTCGCAAGCGCAAGAACGCAGCACCTCACCATGCCCTTATATGACCCGCCGAACACGCCTGTGTCGTATCCACATTCGTTGTTCGGTCTGACGATTCTACATCCGACCCAGATAGATTCCATATCCAAGTAGCGGCTTCATGCCCGCCGCCACGGCCATCGCCGGGGCGCTCTAACTCGCCTGCCGAGAAAATCCTCCGTCAGTTTTCGATCCAACGTGATCTGGCCGGATGCGCTCGCCGTGTCGTCCAACAGCCAATCGGGAATATCGGCTCTCGTTCGGGTGAATCCGATAGCGGAGACCGAAACCAGAATGTTGTTCCCGCTCAAGCTCCAACAACCTTCAGGCGGTCTTCGCGCCGAGTGGTATCGGTCCGGGCCAAGCAGATTGCGCAAGAACAGTCGGGGGCGCTCGAAAGCGCGTTCCTGGTAGCTCTCAAGCGTCATGCGGGCACACCACGGAGGCATCGAAGCCCCCGGTGGCAAGTTCTCCTCGAACAGCGCGCGCAAGGTCGCAGATGACAGATGCAGCGCATCGGTCGGCTCCTGACCCCTCCTCCCGGCTGTCGCAGGAAGGTCGGCAGCAACCTCCTGCGGCGAATCCAGCGCAGCCAGGGCTCGCTTGAGGTATGCGCGATACAAGGCGGTGGTCAACCCATCACGGATGTTCGCCACGGATCGCTGCAACGTCCTTCGGGCCGTGGTGTTGTCCCCCGGCAGCGCGGTTCGCGTATAGATCATCAGGCAGCGTTTGACGATTTCCGGTTTGAAGCTGCGCGCATCGGCGTTCATGGACAGGGCGAAGCAGGGATACTCCGCGTAGGGAATAGTCTCGTCCTTGATGAACTCATCGGCGTAGCGATTGAAGCGATCTCGGGTGAGATCGTCGAATACGACAGGAAACCGCTTGTAGGCCTGCTGCAGCGCGCGCAGCTTGGCGGGCGTGAACTCCTGCGTGTCGACGATGCGCGGATAGGAGAACATGGACGCCATCAGCGCATCTACCAAGCTGGTCTTGCCGCAGTTGCTCGAACCGTAGAGCACTGCGAACAGCGGCTGATCGAAGCTGAAGGCGTTCTCGCGCAGCGCGGCGTTGCGCAGGTCACACATCAAGGGCGCCATGTAGAACCAGCACATGAACGCGAAGTAGTCGCGCTGCAGCCGCGGCACGTCGCCGACAAAACCGTTCTCGTAGTTGCCGAAGAATTCGAGCCAACGGGCGACATCGCCGCGCACCTGTTCGGGGTCGGCATCAAGGGGCATCTCTTCGCCCGACAGCACGAAATCGGTCCCGCGGCGGGAAAGGTAGACACGGGGCCCCGCTTCGGCATCCCTCGATCGAACGATCTGCACGATCTGCCTCACGACGCGGGGTTTGAGCAGCAGATTGCCCCGCCGGTCCGGCTTCAGGTCGGCCAAGCCTCGGCTGTACGCCGGTTTGATCGTCTCGATCCTTGCGGTGATTTCCGGCACTGAGTAGCCGGCCTCTTCGGGCCGCTCCCTCGGCACATAGAGCGTTGCACCATCCGGGTTGGACTGCGCTTCGAGCAGCGCGGGCGTCTCCTCGACGCGCACATCTTCCGTTGCATCCGATGCGCGGGGCAGGTCCAGGCGGCTCGTTGCGGCGTCCCGCACTGCTTCATACTGCGCCAGATAATGGTTCCAGGCGGTCTCGTCATCATCGAACACGACCAGCGTTTCCGCCTGGCGACCAGAGAACGCCCGTTCCGACAGATTGGCGGAACCGACGATGACCCGCGTCTTCCCGTCTCCCTCCAGCAAGTAGATCTTCGCGTGGGCGATGGCATCCTTGACCACGAAGAAGCGCACCTCGCCGTCGGCCACGCGGCGGTAGATCGCTTCACGCGATTCATCGCCCAAACCTTTGACGCCGACGACCGCTCCGGTGAGTTTCTCGCGCACCACGCGCTGAAAGGCCAATATGTCCGTCGCGGCGCGGCGAAGGATGCCGCCATGTCCAAAGATGCACTCGAAGTCTTCGAATCGCTGCCTCGCGAGGAGATCCGCAATGGTGGGAATGCTTGCCGTACAGGTGAGAGCTCGCATGGATCGGTAGCCCGCAAAGTACCTGAAGCCGAAGGACGCAACGGTTGCGGCGCGGGCATGCACCACGTTCAGCGCGGCACGCCGGGTGGTGGACTCCGCGTCGTCAAACAGCAAATCCTGGGATTCGTCCATGTGGAAGCGATGTCGGAGCAATGCCAGAAGCGGTAGGCGCTATCCCGCCAAGAGTATCAGCACGCCTGCCGCTACGGTCGAGCCGATCACCCCCGCGACGTTCGGTCCCATGGCGTGCATCAGCAACAGGTTGCCGGGATTCGCTTCCTGGCCGACGCGGCTGACGACGCGCGCCGCCATCGGCACGGCAGAAACGCCGGCGGCGCCGATGAGCGGATTGATGGGCCGCTTGAACACCAGGTTCATGCCCTTCGCCATGAGCACGCCGCTCGCGGTACCGATGGCGAATGCGACGACGCCGAGCAGCATCACGCCCAACGTTGCCGCGTTAAGAAACTGGTCGGCACCGAGCTTGGAGCCGATGGCGAGGCCGAGAAAGATCGTCACCGTATTGATCAGCGCATTGCGCGCCGTGTCGGTGAGTCGGTCCACCACGCCGCATTCGCGCATGAGGTTGCCGAAGCAGAACATGCCGAGCAGCGGCGCCGCCGTCGGCAGCACCAACGCGACGACAATCAACAGCACCAGCGGAAAAAGAATGCGCTCGCGCCTCGAAATCTCCCGCAGTTGCGTCATTTCGATGCGCCGCTCCTCAGCCGTCGTCAACAGGCGCATGATGGGCGGCTGGATGAGCGGCACCAACGCCATGTACGAATAGGCAGCGACCGCGATCGCGCCCATCAGGTGCGGCGCAAGCTGTTCCGCGACATAGATCGCCGTAGGACCGTCCGCGCCGCCGATGATGGAGATGGCCGCCGCCTCCCGGAGGGTAAAGTCCATGACCCCGAGCTGGCTCAAGCCGACCGCGCCGAGTAACGTCCCGAAGATGCCGAACTGCGCCGCCGCGCCCAGGAACAACGTACGCGGATTGGCCAGTAGCGGACCGAAGTCCGTGAGCGCGCCGATCCCCATGAATACCAGCAGCGGAAAAACCGCCGTATCCACGCCCACCAGGTAGATCAGGTGCAGAATGCCGTCGCCGGTCGCGATCTCGACGCCCGGAATGTTCGCCAGGATGCCGCCGAAGCCGATCGGCACGAGCAAGAGCGGTTCGAACTTGCGCGCGATGGCGAGGTACAGCAGGAGCAGACCCACGCCGATCATGACGCATTGGCCGAGCGAAATCTGATACAGGCCCGACGCCCGCACGATTTCCATGAACAGCGACACGGGCGCGCCTTACGCCGTCCGACGCGTCGCCGCGCGACCTAGCCCGGATATTTCACCAAGCCGCTTGTCGAATATTGGAATGTCTTTTTGTTTCAATAGGTAATCCCATTCTTCGGAAGTCCTGCCGGGAACAAACTACGCTGGCCGCGCCCTCGCTGATCTTTTGCCCGCGTGCGCATACGTACTCGCTCCACCATAAGGCATGGCTATGCTTCCGTCTCTTTCCTTGCGAGGAGTGCCCCCTCGCGCTGCTGTCTTCTTGCGAGGGGTGCCCCCTCGCGCTGCTGTCTTCTTGCGAGGGGTGCCCCCTCGCGCTGCTGTCTTCTTGCGAGGGGTGCCCCCTCGCGCTCCCCGGCTGAAGGCTCCGAGCACGCGCACACGGGCAAAATCCTGCGCGATCATCGCGGCCCTTGATGAAATATCCGGGCTAGAGACGCGGCGCGGTGCGGCGGCTCAATCAAGATCGAACAGCGCTTCGCCGACGGCCACCGCGTCGCCCTCGGCGACATGCAGGGCCGTCACGGTGCCGGCCCGAGGAGCGACCACATCGGTCTCCATCTTCATCGCTTCGAGCACCAGCACGGCATCGCCCTGCTCAACGTGCGCGCCGAGCGGCACGACGATCTTGAAGATGTTGCCCGCCATCGCCGCCGGCACTGCGGCACCGTTGACCCGGGGACGCGGTATCGGGGCCGTCGTCACGCTGCCGCTTGCGGAGACCTCCACGGTGAACGCCTTGCCGTTGACGCGGACCTCGTAGGTCGCCGCTTCCTCCGACGTTGCGGCCGCAGGCGCGACACCTTCGTGGGGAACAGGTTCGAACTCCTCCGGATTGCCCCGGTTTTCGAAGAACTTCAATGCAACCTGCGGGAATAGCGCATAGGTCAGGACATCGTCGATGCGGTCAAGCGCCAGGACAATCGACCTTTCCCTCGCCAGCCTTTCAAGCTCCGCCGACAGCGTTTCGACTTCGGGCGGCAACAGATCCGCGGGTCGGCAGGTAATGCGCGTTTCCGATTCCGGCAGTTTCTCGAGCAGCGCCGACGACAGCGGCGCCGGCGCTGCTCCGTACTCGCCCTTCAGCAAATTGATCGTCTCCCTGGTCAGGCTCGCATAGCGTTCGCCCTGCAACACGTTGATCGCCGCCTGGGTGCCGACGATCTGGGAAGTCGGCGTGACCAGCGGAACAAAACCCAGGTCCTCGCGCACTTTGGGAATCTCCGCCAGGACGTCGTCCAGCCTGTCGGCGGCGTTCTGCTCGCGAAGCTGGCTCTCGAGGTTGGTCAACATGCCGCCGGGAACCTGCGCCACGAGGATGCGCGAATCGACGCCGCGCAGGCTGCCTTCGAACGCGGCGTATTTCTTGCGCACCTGGCGAAAATACGCAGCGATGTCTTCCATCAGCGTGATGTCCAGGCCCGTATCCCTACCCGTACCTTCCAGGATCGACACCAGCGACTCGCTCGCCGAGTGCCCATAGGTCATGCTCATCGAGGAAATCGCCGCGTCGACGATGTCGACGCCCGCCTCCACCGCCTTGAGGCAGGTGGCCGTCGACATTCCGGTGGTGGCGTGAGAATGCAGGTGCACCGGAATCTCAAGCGTCTCCTTCATCCGCGACACCAGTTCGAAGGCGACGTAGGGCTTCAACAGACCCGCCATGTCCTTGATGCACACCGTATGCGCGCCCATGTCTTCGATCCGGCGCGCGAGATCGACCCACATATCGATCGTATGCACGGGACTCACCGTGTAGGCCATGGTGCCCTGGGCGTGCTTGCCCTGCTCCATCACGGCGGCGATCGCGGTTTCGAGGTTGCGCGTGTCGTTCATCGCGTCGAACACGCGGAACACATCGATGCCGTTCGCCGCCGCCCGCTCGACGAACTTGCGCACCACATCGTCCGCATAGTGCCGATAGCCGAGAATGTTCTGCCCCCGGAACAGCATCTGTTGCGGCGTGTTGGGCATCGCCGCCTTGAGCTTGCGGATGCGCTCCCAGGGGTCCTCGCCGAGATAGCGGATACACGCGTCGAAAGTCGCCCCGCCCCAGGATTCGATCGACCAATAGCCGACGCGATCCAGCCTGTCCGCCACCGGCAGCATGTCCTCGACGCGCATGCGGGTCGCCAGCAGGCTTTGGTGGGCGTCGCGCAGGACGAGTTCGGTGATCCCGAGCTTGCTCATGGCCGGGCCTATGGTCCCGTTCCGGCCCCGGCAGGCGCACGGGCGCGATGGTGTCGTATCGCGGCGACCACGGCGGCAGCTATTTCCGCCTGCGCGTCGGCGTCTTTCGCAGCTTCCGCGGGTTGGGCGGGTTGCCGCCGAAGATCGATGAGCCGCGACATCAAGACGATCGCGGCGATCAGCGCGGCGAGCAGGATGAACACCGTCGCCATGCCCACTGCGGCCAGCCCCAGCGCCTGCGCTAGCAAGTCCCCGCTCACGACAAGGTCACGCCGATTGCGCGTGTTGCTCGCTCGGCTTGCTTCATCGCGTAATCCTCGTCCTAGTCAAGGATATGGCGCACCCGACAGGATTCGAACCTGTAATCCCCGGTTTCGTAGACCGGTGCCTTGTCCAATTTGGCCACGGGTGCATATGCCAAAAGGCGGCGTATTATCGTGGAAAGGGAGCGTATTATCGTGGAAAGGGAGCGGCGGAAACAAGGGAGAGCCTTGTCGAGGCACTTGCGCTGTAGGGGTTTTTCGGTCCGGCCGCGACGGATTCCGCGGCGCGCTCCGCCGATTCGGACCGCCGGCGCCGCCGCGGCGTTGCCGGCGGACGTCCGCGGGTCTTCTCCGAGGCGGTTTTCCGGCGTTCAAATAGGAATGATTCGCATTGGAGGGCGCGGCGCGCGAGGTCGCCCCTCGACCGGGCCGGCCGATCGCCGCGGACGGCGGGCGCGGCGGTCTACGCCGCGAGCGGCAGCCCCGGATCGACCAGCGAGCGCATCCGCTCGGGGCGCCCCGCCATGACCGCGCCCAGGGCCAGCGCCATCATGACGCACAGCGCCAGCCCCATGCGCGCCTTCATCTTCGCCTTGCCGCGGATGAAGTGGTTCTCGAAGCCGAAGCTATTGTCGACGCGCGAGTTGATCCGCTCCAGCGCGCCGCGCCGGTTGTAGCCGCGCTTCCAAGTCGGGGAGCCCCAGGGCGTCGGCGCGAAGATGCGGCGGTCTTGGTCCCTCAACGCGATGCGCACGACGCGCCCGTAGTCGCCGGCCTTCGCGCCGGCGGCGCGGCAGCACTCCTCCCGCCCCTTGCAGTCAAGATCGTAGGCGGCCGCCGGGCAGCGGTACTTCAGCGTCCCCCGGTCCGCCTCGAAGCCCTGGAACGCCATCGGCCGCTCCTCGCCCGTCGCCGGGCAGCGGCAGAACACCTCGCCCTTCTCGCTGTGCAGCACGTTGCCGCCGCCGTCCTTCGCCAGCGAGCGCAGGATCGGCTTCGACGGGTCCCAGCCCGGCATCTCCTTCTCCTCCCGCCACATCTCCCGCACGTCGATCAGCGGCCGCGCCTCGTAAACGTCCCACAGCTTCTTCTTCAGCGGCTCCGCGTCGAGGCCCCGGTCGGCGCAGAAGTCCGCGCACCGCGCCGCCAGCTCCGGCTCGTCCGCGAACAGCTCGTCCACCGCCGCCGACAGCGCCTTGTGCTCCGAGCGCGACGCCTTCGTCACCTCGAACCACACCGGAATCTCGTGCTCGACGTCGGCGATCAGGTGCAGGCCGTAGCCGAACCATGTCTTCACCCTCGTCCACGCCTTGCCCGTGCGGCGATCCACGCCGCGCGTCTCGTGCTTTCCCCAGTCCGCGTCCGGATCGGAGGTCTTCCCGCTCTTCGCGTCCTCGCGCCCGGTCGAATGGCTGCCGACCGCCTTGCCGTCGTAGCCCAGGTGCCGCCCGAAGCCCGGCAACTCGTCCATCAGGCGCCGCCGCAGAGCGTCCGCCATGCCGCTCACCGCCCCGGTCTCATCCTCCAGCTTCGCCACGCCCGCCAGGAACCGCGAGAACGCCCAACTCCCCGGCGCGCCGTCCCGGACCGGACTCGGCAGCCGAACCACCGCCGCCGCGCCGCTCTTCGACCGCTCCACCGACCGCCTCGGCGGACCCTGCCGCGGCAGCGGATCGAAGCCGCACAGGTCCAGCAGCGCCGGGTTGCGCCGCAGCTCGCGCAGCAGAGACTCGACCGAGGCGTGCTGGAACACGACCCCGGCGACCAGCGCGCGCCACATCGCCTCCACCGGATAGTCGTCGCGCCCGCGCCCGCGCCGCTCGCTCAGCGCCGCGACGACCGGCCCGTCGGGCAGGTGCTCGAGCGCCAGCTCGAGGCGCCGCAGGTCGGGCAGCTGATCGACATCGCGCCAGGAAAAGGGTAGCTTGCTCTGCGTCGCCATACGTTCCCCTCCGGGGGCGGGTGCCCCTTGTTGTGGATAGGCGAATGGTACCCTGTGGCGACGCTCAATTCCACTTATCCATTTGATTTATATATCTTTTTTATCCTTCCGGCGCCCCGCTCGCGCACCTGCGGCCGCCGCGCCCGGCGGGTGCCCGGCGTTGGGGTGGAAATCTCCGCTTTCGAGCGGAAAACGCCGCAAAACGCCCGAATCGGGGCGTTTCCTGGGGTGAAGAAAAAATCGACCGCCCGGAAACCCTTTGTTTCAGCGGCTCTCAGAACAGCGCAAGTGGCTCTTGTCGAGGCACTTGCGCTGTAGGGTTTTTTGGCGGACCTCGCCGGATTGCGGCTGGTTGCCCAGCAATCAGAGGCTCGGCGAGGCGTGCGGGGCGCGACAGATGGTCAAACTGCTCGTTATGGGGTCTTCGCGGTGTCTAAATGGGAATCGTTCCTACTTCGACGGCTTGGGGTAAGCACGGGGCGTTGGGGTGGAAATCTCGGATTCAAGTCCCGTGAAGTCGGAAAACGTCCGAAATGCCGCGTTTCTTGGGGTAAAGAATAAATCCACCGCCCGCAAGCCCTTTGTTTCAGCGGCTCTCAGAACAGCGCAAGTGGCTCTTGTCCGATCTTGTCTGGGGCCATGTCGCCTCACTCCGATGTCTGCCGGACATGCGCACCTTGCCGCGACGGGCTGCCGGTTTGACTATCGCCCGGTGGGCCTCTACCGTGCCCGCCCTACCCTGTTTGGCCCATGGCATGTCCCGCATCCACCTCAGCCTGCACGAGGCACGCGTCATCGGCTGCCTGATGGAGAAGGCCGTGCTGACGCCGGATCAATGCCCGTTGACGCTGAACGCACTCATGACGGCCTGCAACCAGAAGTCGAGCCGGGAGCCGGTATTGGCGCTGGACCGCGCCACCGTGGAACGGGTGGGGCGCGACCTCCAGGAGAAGTCGCTCGTCACCAGGGACGAGAACTTGAGAACCGGCGTCGTGAAGTATCGGCAGCGACTATGCAACACGATTTTCAGCGACCTGACCTTGGCCGAGGACGAATATGCGGGGCTCTGCCTGCTGCTCCTCCGTGGTCCGCAGACCCCCGGCGAACTGCGGGCGCGTAGCGCGCGCCTGCATGTGTTCGCGGACAATGGGGCGGTGGTCGACACGCTACTGCGCCTGATGGATACGGCCCGCGAAGGAGGCCCGGTGGTCGCCAGACTCGCGCGGGTACCCGGACGCCGCGACCACCAGTACGCGCACCTGCTGTCTGGCGCCATCGAGTCCGTGCCACAGGACGAGGCGTCGGCCCAGGACGAGCCCCGGGTCGGAAGGCGCGCCGATCTGGAACAGCGGGTCGCCGCGCTGGAACTCGAGGTGGCGGCGCTCAAGCAAGCATTGTCGACGCCGCGCTAGGAGGGCATGTGAAGGTCGGTGCGTGGCGAACGCCCGCGCCTGCCGCTCGAACTCGGGGGCTTGCGGCTTACGCCACGGCGGGCGCGAGTTCTCGGTAGGCGCTCTTCAGCACCCTGCTCGCCGAGCGCAGAAATATCGCCAACAGAATCACGGCCACGATTAGATCGGGCCACGGAGAGGCGAACACCCACACGGCGGCGGCCGCGCCGATCACGGCGACGCCCTCGATGACGTCGTTGCGCGAACACTCCCAGGACGACGACATGTTCACGTCGCCGGTGCGGTACGGAGTCAGCAGCTTGAGGCAAACCACGTTGCCTACCAGGTTGATCGCGGCCGCGGCGGACATGGTGCTCGCCACCGGAGCCTCCAGCTCTGTCAGACGCCAAGCGATCTGCGCGGCGACCGCCAGGGCGGCGCCGAGGATCAGCAATCCCTTGACCATGGCAACCCGGGCCTTGGCCTGGACCGACGCGCCGACCACGGCGATGCTCAGCGCGTAGGTGAGAGCGTCGCCCAGGTTGTCCAGCGTTCCCGAAAGCAGCGCGGACGAGCCGCTCATCACGGAGCCCGCGACCATTACGGCGAAGATCGCCACGTTGATTCCGAGCACCCAAGTCAGCACGCGGCGCTGCCGGCCCTGCAGGTTGGCCACATCGACGGTATTGCTGCAGCAGGAGTCCATGTCTACCTATGTCGCGAAGGCTTTTGCTTGGCGCTCGGTGCATATGTTGCCACACAGACCAACAGCGTTGGGCTGAAATCAGATCATCGCATCCCGCGTTTCCTTAACTTGCGACTTGAGGAGTCGAGCCGCGAACTTTGTTGGAGACACCCGCCCGACATTGCGTGAGTGTTTGCCGACCTCCTTGCCGGAACCGAGTCCATGGAGTACAACTCGCGCCGTCAGCCACCTTCAAGCAAGGAAGTCTCCATGGGCGTCGTGCAAGTCACAGTCACTATCCGCAATCCCGCAGAACCCGGGCGTTCCTGGGACGGCCTGTTCCTGGTCGATACCGGATCAACCGACTGTGTCGTTCCCGGTCGCGCGCTGCGGGAAATCGGCATAGAGCCGAGGGGCCGTCGAACTTACGAACTCGCCGATGGCCGCGAGGAGACAGTCGGCATCGCCGTGGCCGAAGTCGAGTTCATGGGCGAGATCGTCGGCGCCACCGTGGGTTTTGGCAACGACGACATAGAGCCGATTCTCGGGCTGACGGCGCTGGAGTCCGTCGGCATCGAAATCGACCCGGTGTCGCAACGCCTCAAGCGCAGGCCGTCCGTCCGCATGAAGGGCCGCGCGGCGCGACGCCGCGATCAAAAGCGGCTCGCGGCATAGTGGCTGAGGTGCTCGTCCAGGTACCTGACGCCATTTGCCCGGACCAGCGCGAGAAGGTCTCACGTGTCCCGCGGTTCCCCTGATCGGCTCTGCTGTGGGGTTCCCTCGGCCTCGTTATCGCCCTTCCATTGGTCGGCCGGCAATCGCGCGATCAACCGGGATCGGACGCTTTCGGCTGCCTCTTCGAGTTCCCAAGAAAACCCAGCGGCAAGAAGCGGACCGATATCGGCGTTGAACTGTGCGTTGCGCAACTTCTATTGGATGTTCCGTTCAATCTGGGCGCGCGTCACATCGTGGCCATCATGCTCCATACACCGCAAGAACGCGGCGATGACCCGGACGGGATCGAGCGTCGTTTCTTCGAGCGCAATCGCTAGGTCGAAGGGATCCCTGCCTTTCCGACGCTGGTAAAGAGCCCGCAGTTTTGTGGCCGATCGCATCCATCATCGGCCCGGCCGGCTCGGCCCTAACCTGTACAAGGTCCATGTCTTCGGGATAGCGTGCCGGCGGGCGAATATGGAGCTTGTAGAGCGCCGTCCCGCCGCGGAATGCCAGTGCGTTTCCCAGAACCGGGTGAGTGAAAATCGCGATTAGAGCCCGGCTGATCGCAAGGTCCTGTTCGACTTGGAAATCTTGCACCCAAGGCGCTTGCTTCCTCCACTCGGTAACGTAGTCGCGGGGAATCATAGTTCCGGCTCCACGTCGGCGTTGACAGAGAGCTTCCAATCCGCATCGCGTGGGATTGCTTCGCGGGATTCGCCGGGGAGAAGCGGAACCGTTTGCCGCGCCTCATCCTTGACGTAGGCTTTCAGGAGGGCAGCCTGTTCGCGGGCATCGACCAGCGCAAGCAGGTATCCAAGCCTTTGTGCCCACGCGATCGGCGCGGTCTGCGCGGTCGCCACCAGTCTCTGCGGATCGATCCGCTCCGCCAGTTCGGAGAGGATGGTTGCCACTTGGTCGAGCCCACCGACGCGGCGGTGATAGCCGACGAGATCGACGGCCGTTGCTTCCGGCGTTGAAACCCGGATGGTGCCCCGGGGAGTGGTGCGCAGGTTTACTCTCTTGCGCTTACGTTGCCAGCCTTCTCTCTCGCCAATCTCAATTTCTCCGAAATCTGATCCCACGACTTGACGCCGCAACGCTCGGCCCACGCATCGTGGATGGCGCCGAGTTCTCCCACGATCTCCGGATGCCGCTCCGCCAGGTCCTCGGTTTCCGTGCGATTTGCAACGATGTCGTAGAGTTCCCATTCGCCGGGATACTTGCACACCAGTTTCCACCGTCCCCGACGTACCGCCTTGTTGCCCTCGTGTTCCCAGATCAGCGCGTCCTTGTGATTGGGCTGATCGTGGAATATCGGCGCAAGACTCGTCCCCTCCAGGGGCACGATGTCGTTGCCGTTGAATCGCTTCGGGTAGTCGGCACCGGCCACGTCGAGGCAGGTCGCCATGATGTCGGTGAGTTGGCCCGGCCGGTGCCGCAGGGCGCCCACGTCGTCGATGACGGACGGCCAGTGCGCGATCAGCGGCGTGGCGATGCCGCCCTCGTGAACCCAATGCTTATATTCCCGGAACGGCGTGTTCGACAGGTTGGCCCACGGGACGCCGTAACTCTGGTAGGTGTGCTCGGGTCCGGGCATGACGGTGGGATCGTTGCCCCGCAGAACGGTTCTGCCATCGCGCGTCTGCGTGGTGCCCGCAGGGTAGGTGGGCGGGAGTGGTCGGACTTCCGCGGCGAATTCCTCGGCGCAGGCGCCGTTGTCGGCCAGGAAGAGAATCAGGGTGTTGTCGATTCGGTTCGTTTCCTCGAGAGCGGCAACGATGCGGCCGACGCCCTGGTCCATCCGGTCGATCTGCGCGGCGTACACTTCCATGCGGCGCTGTTGCCACGCCTTGTGCGGCGTCTCGTCCCATGGCGGCTGCGTCGGATCCCGTTCCGTCATCGGCCACGACGCATCGACAATGCCCATGGCACGCATCCGTTGCAGACGTTCTTCGCGCAGACGGTCCCAGCCCGCCGCGAATCGACCCCGGTACCGGCGTATATCGTCCTCGTGGGCGTGCAACGGCCAGTGCGGTGCGCTGTAGGCGGTGTAGAGAAAGAACGGGGCATCGCCATTCGTGGCGGCGTGTTCCCGGATGTAGTCGGCCGCCTGGTCGCTGATCGCGTCAGTGAGGAAGAAATCCTCGGGCAGGCTCGCCAGGTCCACGGCGTCGTTGTCCCGGGTCAATGTACTCGGTTGCCAGTAGTTGGCCGCGCCTCCGAGGATGCCGAAGTAGCGGTCGAAGCCGCGTTGGCACGGCCAGCCGTATTTGGGACCGTCGGGCCCCTGATGGTGGCTGACGTGCCACTTTCCGCTCATGTAAGTGGCGTAGCCCGCCACCTTCAATGCCTCGCCGATGGTGACGCAGGTGTCGTTGAGGTCGCCCCGGTACCCGTCCTCGTCGAGACGCGCGGTCATCCAGCCGACGCCGGCCTGGTGCGGATGCAGCCCGGTGAGGATCGACGCCCGGGTGGGACAGCAACGAGCGGTGTTGTAGAACTGGGTGAGGCGGACACCGCGGGCGGCGAGCCGGTCGAGGTTCGGGGTCCGCACCTCGCCGCCGTAGCAGCCGATATCGGAATAGCCCATGTCGTCGTTCATGACGAGCAGGATGTTCGGTGGGTTCGTTCTCATACGACTCCTTGGTTTACCTACCGTAAGGGCGACCCTCGCGGGCGCCCGCGCCTAGGTTCCGCACAACCTCGACACCCTACGGTCGACCCAACCCGCCCGCAAGGCGCGCTGTGCGTTCCGTACCAGCCATTCCAGTCGATGGCAATGGTGCTGTCAATGGCAATCAACGAGGTCCGGACCATGGGTCCATGATGGCGAATGAAGATTGCGTCTGGAAGCGATGAACCTCCTGGTGAGCTATTGGGAGATCTGTCTCTATCTTCGGCGGGACTATATCGAGCGGCGGGTCGAATCCTGGCGCGAACGGCAGGAAGAGCAGCACAGATCCGCGGCCCTGCTGTTCCTTGTGCAACGGGTGACATTCGACCGCGTGTTCTCGCGCGGAAATCCGAAGCACTACGGCTGGTTCTGAACGCGCATGCGTCGATTGCGTATCTCGCCGGGACGATCTCGCGCCATCGCCACCAAGTGAACGCGCAATCGCCGCCGCATCCGTGGAGACGGGACACTCCAGTTCGGATACGCGAATGTCCTCGTTCTCGTTGCGTCCGCCGGCAGTGGCGTCGGAGCACACGACGACACATTCCAGCCTGCGCGTCGTTTGCCGTCTGCTGGCCGTTCACGCGACGTCGCCGGTCACCTTGACCGCCTGGACCTTGAGGTGGACACCTTCGCGCTCCTGCAGACAGCCGATGATCTCGAACAGGTTGCGCGCCTGCGGATTGCCGTTCTGACTGAGCATGCGCATCAGGCTTTTGGGCGACTTGTCGGTCAGCCCGCCGAGTTCGCCGAACCCGACGGTCGCATTGACGTAGTCGCGCAGCAGCGACTTGCCTGTCCCCACGTCACTGGCCAGTAGGCAGTCGACCGCCTCCGTAAGTAGCGCCTCGCGAAAGGACGGGTCGCGCTGGAGCCTTTCCCGCACGGTCACCTTGAAATCTCGGGTCAATGCCATCGTCTCATTCCTCCTGCCGTCTACGCCGGTAGTCCCGCCAGAGCCGCCTAGCGGCTTCGATGTCTCCCTGCTGGCGTCTCTTTGTGCCGCCCCCGAGCAGCACGATCAACGTATCGCCGTCCCGCCCGAAGTAGATCCGATATCCCGGGCCAGAGTCGATGCGGTACTCCAGAACCCCCGCCCCGATGCCTTTCGCGCTGGACAGGATGCCCCGTCCCATGCGGTCCAGCGCCGCCGTGACCTTTATCGCCGCCTGGCTATCGAGGCGATCGAACCATCGACCGAACGGACGGCGACCTCGGGCATCGACGTACTCGGTGACTTGGATCACAGGCAAATGGTAACTGTCGCGTTACCAAAGTGGTAGCCATCTGGTTCGGACCGTGCAGCCTCCGTCTGCGATCGCAAGGAGTCGCGAGCGACCTCCGTCCCTCGTGGTCGAATCGCCCACTTCGCAGGAAGGCCTCCCAGAGGGAGCTATACACCTTAGTCGAGGTGTCAGTACCGTCCAGCCAGTAGCTTAAGACGGCAGCGGAATTGTGGCGGAGAGGGAGACCGCCAGAACGGGGATCGCAGCCGTTTCTTCAGACTGCCCAAGGTTAGCTTATCAGTCTGATAAATATATATTTTCAGTTCCTTGTCGTTTCTCAGCGATGCGTCCATACTTCCCATTATTGTGATAACGAAAGTGATAGCTTTGCATCCCATGAAACGCCCCAAGCGACTCTCCGCCACCTTCGTCAACACCGTCAATGTTCCCGGCCGCTACGGCGATGGACGCGGCGGACACGGCCTGAGCCTCCTTGTGAAACCCGCCTCCACCGGTGGCTTCTCCAAGTCCTGGGCGCAGAGGATACGCCTCGACGGCAAGGCCGCCAATGTCGGCCTCGGTGCCTACCCGGTGGTAACGCTCGCCCGCGCAAGGCGGAAGGCGCTCGCAAACGCACGGATCGTCTCCGATGGCCGCGATCCCCGCGATCGGGCCAGTCGCGCGCCGACCTTCGAGCACGCCTTCGAGGAGGTCATCGGGATCCACGCGGAGAACTGGAAGGACGGCGGCAAGTCCGCCGCCCAGTGGCGTGCCAGCCTCCGGGACTATGCCGTGCCGAAGATCGGCGCGAAGCGCGTGGATCGCATCACCACCGCCGACGTCATGGAGGTGCTGCTGCCGATCTGGTCGACCAAGCGGGAGACTGCGAGGCGCGTCCGGCAGCGTATCGGCGCGGTCATGAAGTGGGCGGTCGCGCGGGGATATCGCGAGGACAACCCCGCCGGAGACGCGATCTCCGCCGCGCTGCCCAAGAACAGCGTGCGCCGCCAGCACCAAAGGGCGCTGCCGCACGCGCAGGTCGCCGAAGCGCTCGCGCGGGTGCGCGCGTCGAAGGCGCACCGGGCGACCGCCCTCGCCTTCGAGTTCCTGGTGCTGACCGCCTGCCGGTCGGGGGAGGCCCGGGGCGCGCGGTGGAACGAGGTGGACGACGGCGCGGCCACCTGGACGGTCCCGCCCACCCGCATGAAGGCGAAGCTCGAGCACCGCGTGCCGCTCTCGAACCGCGCGGTAGCCGTCCTCGGCGAGGCGCGGGAGATCTCGGACAAGAGCGGGTTGGTTTTCCCGTCGCCCACCGGACGAGTACTCAGCGACAGCACGCTCTCGAAGCTCCTGCGTGACCTCGGCATCGGCGCGGTGCCGCATGGCTTCCGGTCCAGCTTCCGCGACTGGGCCGCCGAGCGAACCGACGTGCCACGCGAAATCTGCGAACTCGCCCTGGCCCACGTCAACAGCGACCGCGTCGAAGCCGCGTACCGACGCTCCGACCTCTTCGAGAAGCGCCGCTCGCTAATGGCCGATTGGGCGGACTACATCGCCCGGGCGGATCGCTGAAGGAAGGCGGGCGCACGTTCGCGAGCGCAGCGCCTGAGTTCCTCGCGAAGCCCGTCAAGCGACGCTGCCGGGCTCGCGCTTCGGGCGATCAGTTCGTCCAGCTCCCACGACATCCATTGCCCCTGGCGGGACCAGTAGAAGCCCACGCGATCCAGTTCGAACTCGTTGCACCAGTCGAGCAACGCATAGCCGAGCAGCTGCCGAAGCATCGGCGTCAGGCCTCGCCGCGGCCGCAGCATCGTCTTCACGTCGTATAGGCAACCGTCGAGGATCAGATCCGCATCTGCGCCGCGAACGAAGCCGCTGCCTCGAAACGACGCTCCGCACAAAGCGCTGACTGCGCGCGGAACCTCCACGATGTTCATCAGCGCCGCCACTTCCGAAGCGACGCCCGAATCCACCGACGCGGCAAGGGAGTCCCAGGTACGCGCGTCGCCACGGCGTGTCGAATCCGCCACCGCCCGAAGCCCGTCAGACCACTTGCCACCGCTGCGATACCCCCAGTCGACCCAGGCGAGAACCACGCTTGCGCGAGCCTTCAGCATCTCGTCCCCGGCGGGCATCTCGGTCAGTAGATTCGCCGTCGCCGCTGCCCATTTCCGATCGATGGACGATCCGAGATCGCTACCCGTCCAGCGGAGCCGCTCGATACCCATCAGCAGAGCGTCGGGGTCCGCGAAGTCGGCCTTCAGGTGCATCCGAAGACGGTAGTCGAACGCCGTTCCGACTAGTCGGACGGATTCCGCCGAACCACTAGGCACGACGGTCTCCATCGACTTCACCGGACCACCCTTGCCGCGCGCGAAATCCACGACGCGCGGAATGCGTGCCTTGAAGAACTGATTGACCCAGGACTTCGCGCTTCTGAGTTCGCTGGTGAGCGACGTGACTCGTTCCCCTTCCAACCGACGTAGACCGCTTCCTTGCCGATGCTCCCGCCATGTTCAGCGCCAACGGGTTGAGCCGACTCTGGGGCGTCCTAGAACGGAGGGTCCAGCCATCGGATCGAATTGCACCGAACCTCAGCTTTGATTTCGGAGAAGTCAATCAGTACGGGGTTCGGTGTCGCGCAGCCTGCAAGCGCGGCGAAGAACGATACCCCTAGTGCGATCCTTGATTTCAATGACGCCGGCAACATGCCACTGTGAGCAAGATACCAACGTTGATGTGAGGGATTATCGCAAGAGACTCAGCATCGCGCAGATTTAGAATGGTTGTCGCCGTTGCACCGCAGTGCGCGTTCCAGTGTTCACTGCCGGCGGAAGCTACAAATTCGTCCCCCGTACCAAGCCTTCAAGCGAGTCATCGTACCCTTCAACAATCGCCACAAGCGCTGTTTTGAGAGCGCCAGTTTCGGCCCACAGCGATTGGTGTTCGTGCGAATATCTCCACTCCACGAATACACTGCTGCATCGGGACAAAGCACTTCTCATGCCCGGATAGATTGGGGGCATCCCAGCTACTGGATTTCTGATCTCGGGCATCTTCTCTTCCAGCTGTCTTTGTGCATCGTCCCCCAAGCCATCGAAAAGCTTCAGCAGATCGTGAGTTTGGTCGGGCGCCCCGTTTCGCGCTCGGCATTGCCAAGCTTTCAGAGCGATCTCAGTGGCAAGGGACAAGAGTATAGGAGCCGCCAAGAAGCTCCCTTCGAGAAGCGCAGAGTCCTGTGGTCCAGACTCCTTCCCGGTCTTCTCCATCTCCTCCGCAAGTCGACCCAAAGATCTCGCTCTACGAATCATGAGGTCCGGACACCAAATCTTCTCGCGTGTCATGTCACTAGCCACCGGAGGACTGCCGAAAACTCGATTCCGGGCAGCACTGATAGGACCACCACGGCCCGGTATTCGAACACAACGTTGCGCCGCTAAAACGTACGGGCTCGACTAGGCTTCGACGCCAAATGAACCAGCGACCATGCTCGATGATCGTTACACCGCCCGATCCCTTGAGCGAACGCAAAACTCGCGTCCGGCGTCCGCTACGGTTCGATCTACCCGCGCCAAGTCTCAACCAGGCTGATAGCTGAACCGTTGTCCGTTCGACCAACGAGGCTATGCGGACGCCAAGCCAGAAGATGGCCCGCGGCCGGACGCCCTGAACCCGATCCACGTCCAACGGGAGGCAGCGCTACCCGATCCCGTAGCTGGCGTTGCCCTTCCTTACGATGCCGGGCTTGCCGATCTTCGTTCCGGCAACGCTGTCTAGGACAGCAGGTGATTGCGGGGCACCTTAACACCCCGTCATCACGCCAGCACGAAGAAAATGTTTAGCAAATCGTTGCCGCCACTGGCCTGTAGGCCGATTTTGCGCCCCGTCACTACCGGGTTTCCGCCGCGTAGAGCGTCCGCCGTACCGCCGTCGCAGCGTCCGGCGGGATGCCTCACGGTAGTGACGGGGGCAGAAGCACCGCGTCAGGCCTCCATGCCCGTCCAGTCCTCATGGAGCGCAACTCCTTTGTCGAACGAGGCCACCTGGGCACCGTGATCGTCAAGTTGTGCTACCGCCTTCCCAGAGCCTTTCCAATGACACGCTGAAGCTCTGCTCCCGTTCTCCTAAAGCCCAACAGTCGGGCGAGTTCGCGTGTCAAGTCGTCTTGTTCGACGCGACCGCATTCGCGTTCAATCCAGTCGGCCGCAGCTACGATCTCCATAGGCGGCAGGAACGCCGGTTTGCCGACGCCACCATCCACGCCGGACCGGTCGCGTACCGGAACGTCTCCACTCTGGACCCGTGTCAGCCAGAATTGTCCGTTCTCCAACAGTTCACCCGGCTCCTGTCGCCTCGCGTGGCTCAATGCGGCCCGGGTGGCAGCCAAGATGCGTGCCCCGGTCCTGCCTTTCCCGAATGCCCCCGCGATCCGGCGGGCGACAAGATCCACATGTACCGGGCCTTCGGCCTCCACCACCTTCCGGGCAATCTCCGCCAGCCGCGGCACCGGCATCCGGTGGGGCTCATTGTCGGACGGATCTCTGCTGGCGTACTTTCGGACCAACGCCCGCGTCGCAGACACCTCCACCGAGCGGTATGGCGCCGCTCTCATTCCCAGCTGCGCAGCCTGCTCGTCGCTACCAATGACGTCCATCGCTTCGGGTTCTTCAGCCCCTCTCACCGCCTCGTTCGCGCCGGGCACGATCATGAACTTCGCCGTGTCCCGCGCCTTCCCGAGCGCTTCCTCTAGGCGATCTGTTTCACGCGCGCGTTGATAGAACCAGTCCGTACTCCAAATCCGGTGAAACCTCCACAGCATTCCTTCCAGCACCTCTTGGCGGTGCCTGTCCCGCTCGCGGGCGGACAGAGCTCCGTGGTAGGTGGCACCGTCGCACTCGACCGCAAGTATGTAACGGCCCGGTGAGGCGGGATGCCGCACACCGATGTCGATGCGGAATCCTCCGCTCCCGACTTGGTGGTCCGCCAGGTAGTCGAGCGATCGGATCACCTTGGCCACGTCCTCCTCGAACGGGCTTTCGGGACCCAGCCCTTCCGGCTGGTGTTCCACGGATTGCCCGGTCGCCGCGTACTCCAAGAACCGCCGAAGAACTCGCGGTCCCACACGTGTCACCCGGGACAGGTCGATGTCTCCGGCCTCGAATGACGCAAACACCCGGCATCGAGCCCGTGCGCGCGTGAACAGCACGTTGAGCCGTCTCTCGCCTCCCTCCGCGTTGATCGGACCGAAACGCATGCTGCTAAGCCGGCCACCTGGTGTCGTAGGACCGTAGCCGACGCTGATGAAGATGACGTCGCGCTCGTCGCCCTGGACGTTCTCGATGTTCTTGACGAACGCGTCTTCGGCATGTCCTTCCCGCAGAAAGTCGTTCAGAACCTGGTCTCTCCGGCGCTCGTACTCCAACAGTTCCGTCACCATGTCCGCCTGCGCCTTCGAAAAGGTCACCACTCCCAGCGACAGTTCCGGCGCACTTCTAGCATGGGCGCTCACGGCCCTGACCACGTGCTCCGCTTCGATCCGATTGGTACCCGGTCGCCCCGGTCCGGCGCCTCCGCGACTGGCATATACCCCCGGCACGCGCTCGAACGACAGTCCGTACGACCCCTCCTGCGTCAGGGGAGAAGGTGGGAGAATCAACTGGCTGTCGTAGAACTCCTCGTTCGAAACCCGGATGAGGGACGGATCCCGTGACCGATAGTGCCACTCGAGCATTCTCGCGCTTACGCCGCGTGCCTCGCACAGCGTCAGGATGCTCTCCATCTCCGTTACGGCCACGACGCCCTCGTCGTCTTCATCCTCCTCGTCCAGTGCACCGGTGGCCCCCAGGCGATCAAAGAACGATGTCGGCGGCAGCTGTTTCTGGTCCCCGACGATCACGATCTGACCGCACCTCGCTATGGCCCCAATAGCGTCCTCGGGTTTCACCTGGCTGGCCTCGTCGACCACCAGAAGATCGAACCGGAGCGCTTTAGGAGGGAGGAACTGCGCGATGGAAATCGGACTCATCAGGAACACGGGCTTGATGCGCTGTACCATTCCCCCGGCGCGGTCCATCAGTCGGCGGATCGGCATGTGGCGGCGCTTCCGCGCGATCTCCCCCAGGATGACACCCATCTCCCCGGCCGCCCCGGTGGGCAGTTGTGCGAGGTGCCGAGACCGGATTAACCCGCGAACATCTTCGGTGTGCTTCGTGTCCAGCGCGGCGAACACGCGCACCAGCTCATGCCGGTCCACATGCCGAAGACTGGCTAGTCCCGGCACCGTACGCGCCGCCAAATCCAACCGCGCCTCCGCGCACGCGTAGCCGAACTCGGCCGCAGCGTCCGTCGGTTCGAGCGTTTCCTCATCCAGCATGTCGATGAGTTCGTCCAAGCCGCTGTCCGACAATGCTCCGACTAGCGCCTCGATCCTGCACCACTCGACGTACCGATCCAGATTTCCGGCCATTGCCACGAAGTGTTCGCGGAGCGACAGGACGGGAACGTTCTCCAAAGCCCGGCTGAATCCCAGGGCCGCAAGGTCTACCCTCAGCAGATCCGCGATCTCCCGAGCCCGTTCCAAGGACGCGTCGCCTTTCGCGCGAATCGCCCCTGCGGCTCCTCCCGGATCGACGATCGTCTCCGAGGCCCGTTCAAGATCGCGCGACGACAATGAGAGTCCCGTCTCCTCTACGCGCGAAAGCCACGTCGCCGTCCGCTGCAGGTTACCGAAGTCCGTCTGCTCGCCACGCCACGACCCGCCCAAGTGCGCCTTCAGGAATTCCTCCTCGTCACCCAACTCACGGCGGCGGCGCTGAACGTCGGCGAGTCGCTTTGCCAGCTCGGCCCGGGCCGTTGCATCCCGGGGAAGCTCATCGCAAGCCAGTCGCCCTAGGCTTTTGCTTGCACGTCGATAATCCGATCCGAGTCGCGCGAATATTCCCCTCAGGCCCTCCGCCGCGCCTCGCTCCAGGTCGAGTTGGAGTTCCACCGCTGGCACATCCCATGCGTGTTCTCGAAACAGCGGTGCGGCGGCCCGCTTCGCGGACGCCCATGTCGCTCCCACTTCTAGGGAATCGACCAACTGCCTGCCGATTCCTTGCCCGAGAACTGCCGCCGCCAGTGACATCCCCTCGGTAGGTCGGTCCGCGAGCAGGTCGAGCAACGCAGCACTCCGGTGCATTTCGGCTACCGACTCGGGTTGAGGTGCCCAGCTTTCCGCATCCCCGGCACCAGGCCCATCGTCTAGGGCCCCCCGGCCGAACGACAAGTTCTCGGACACCGCGGCGTCGAGGGATTCGACTGCCCGCCCCAGCCCATCTTTCAAGCGCTCTTGCTGAATCGGGGTGAGGTCCAGCTCTCGACAACCCGCGAACGGGTGTAGCCGACGCGGGCCGCCGCTCTCGAGAAGGCGCCCGAGTTCCCCGATGTCTCTGTCGATCCGTGCGCATTCGGCCAGCGTCAGCTCGGCGAGGCCTTTCCGGGACAGCGTCGGTGGTTTGCGACCGCTGCTAATGAACCTGACAACCTCGGCGATAGCTTCGAACGCCGTGAAACCGCGGTTTGCGACTTCCCCGTGCAACAGGTCCGTTATGCGATTGAGTTCGTCCCGCTTCTGGCGCAGCTCCGCCGCCGCAATCGGCTCCGGCTCTTCCTCCTCCCGCGCCTTTAGCGTCCGCTCAATCTCCTGCAGAACCTCTCGCTTGTTGGCATGGCGGGAGTGCAGCTCGAGACACAGATCGCCGAGCCCGCACCTCTTCATGCGGCTGTGAACGACGTCCAGTGCGGCCATCTTCTCCGCCATGAACAGAACCGTTTTCCCGTCGTGCGCCGCCGCCGCGATGATGTTGGTGATCGTCTGCGACTTGCCGGTACCTGGCGGCCCTTGCACGACTAGGTTCCTTCCGCTCCGGACCTCCTCGATAACCCTCGTCTGAGGCGCATCGGCGTCGATCACCTGTACGATGTCCTCCGGCACCAAGCGCCCATCCAATCGTTCGTCCCGCCCGAACAGTGGCGGTTCGGGCTCGAAGCCACGAACCATTAAACTCCTGATCGTCGCATCGCCTCCGAGACGACCCTCCGGCCACTCGTCCTGCTGGAGGTCGCGCTGCATCAGCTGCTTGGCAAACGAGAAGAACCCGAGCTGCATGCCGTGGTCGTCGATGTCCCAACGAGGCTTCCCCGACATCGCGTCGCGGACCAGGTCGAAGTACGCGGACGGCAACCACTCCTCGCTCACATCCACTTCCGGCAACGACAACCCGAAGTCATCGCGAAGCCGCGCCTGCAACGGAAGATTAGTGAGGATATCGTCTTCCCGGGCGCGCAAATCGTAGGTCGACGTTCGCTCGTTCCGAACGAGTTCGACCGGCAGCAGAAGAAGCGGAGCTTCCCTTGTCACTTCCGAACGCTCGTCCTCGAACCACTGAAGAAATCCGATCGCGAGGAAAAGGATATTGATTCCTTGCTCCTCCTCCGCGGTTCGCGCATCCCGCGCCAATTGCAGAACTCTTTTCTGCAGCGCGTCGGTTCCTAGCATCGTGTCCAGATAGCGGTCGATGAAACGGGACTCGTCCACCTCTCCGACCCCTGAGAAGAGGCTGAGATCCGCTTCGTCTAACCGAACGCTGTCGTCGTCGATCTCCTCCGGATCGCTCTCCGACGGATGGAACCTCATCTTGCGTCCCTCGCTGCGGAGTATCCGGAAGACCTCGTCGGCCCGCTCGTTGACAATCGTCAAGAACCTCCCGCGCCCCTGCCGGTTCACATGGATCAGACGATTACGCGTCCCGGTGTCCACCAGCTTCTTGCGGGCATCATCCACAAAGCTCGCCACCGTCGGATCGATGCCCGCACCTGGGATCGCGTCCTTTCTTTCCATGAGCAGGATGGAGGTTCCGCGCCTCCCTCGTCGACAGAGCCTCCAAGTGTGCGAAAAGCTGGAGTCTTCCGCAACGTCATGCACCGATTCCGCCCAATTGTTGGCCTCGTTGCTATAACAGGGATCCAAGACGATGCGACGGTCCTGCCGGGGAGCACGGGGCGCTGGTCTGCCTCGCGCCGGACAAGGTCCTGGCTCGGGGATCCTCTGCCTAGATCAGGCCGGCAGCCGGGACCACACCACAGACGGGGGGTTCTTGGGCGCGTGTGGCTGGACAGTGCTCCGCCATCTCATCCATACCGAATCGGCACCTCTATCACGTCCCCCGCGTGAACCAACTCAATTGCCTCCCTGATCTCCTTCGCGTGCAACCGCACGCGCGGCCAAGCATTGGCGCGGAGAACGACGACACCGATCCTCCTCCCCTCCAGATTCTGCTGATGGCGCAGGCTCTGGTCGGTCGTCACGATAACCTCGTACTCTTCCTGCTCCGCGAGGTCGAGCAACTCACCATTGCCCTTGTCCGACCAGCCGTTCTCTGCCAGCGTGGCCACGGAATGCCCCATCAAATGCTCCCGCAGCGGTGCAGGCGTTCCCTGATCGAACAGCAGCTTCAACGCGCCAGCGCCGCTCTCAGCACCTTCGCTTCATGTTCGAGAACGGCACGCACTTGTCCTCGTTCCACCCCTGGGAACCACTCCACAAACTCGTCAATGGTTGCCCCACAGGCAAGATTCTCGTAGAGCGCGTGTAATGGCACTCGCGTGCCAGCGAAAACCCAAGCGCCACTGACCTTACCCGGCGTCCTCTCCACGGCAGAACATCCCTCCCAGTCTGCGCTCCTAATCGTTGCGTGTTGTCGAACCATGTGCCCGTCCAGTTACACCTGAGTCACGTTGATTACCGCACCCAGCTTTCTGTACACCCTTGTCCGCGTCCGGTCCAGCCCGAGATGCCGGTCGCAGAGCCAATCTTCCCCAAAAGGGTTTGGGCCAGTCGATCACCGTCCGTTCACCTGTTCGAACCAGAGGATCGCTGCCTCCCCCTCCTTGCAGGAGATTTCGTCTACGCTGCGACTGTGGCGGATTCCGTTGCGGAGGTCCGCAAGCTGCCCGAAGCGCCTTGCGAGCGTCTCTTTGTTGGCGAACCGCCTTTCAAATCGCTGCCACAATCCTTTGTTCGCGATCATATCCTGCAGTTCACGCAGGTCCGCGTATTCGAGCTTTCCGGCGAGCGTGTCGTAATAGTCGCCGTCTAACCCCGGGTTCTTCTTGGCAGCCAACTGGAGCCGGTCTTCTATCTTCTGACGCACGTGAGACGGCAGCAACGTGGGATCGCTATGAAGCGCCGTGTCGATCCCTTGGCGCAGAGTTAGCTCAACCGTCTCAATCTTTGCGTCGAGCTCTCGCAGCTGGGGAGGCAGGTCAAGCCGCTCCTTGACCAGCAGGTCTTCGATCGCGTTCTGGATCGTCCGCTGCCGTTCGGCGAGGAAGGCCTCGAAATCGTCCGCCGTAAAGGACCCTCGTAAGAGAATCTCAAAGCCAGTCGGAGAGATGAAATGCGACTCCAACGTAGCCCGAACACTCGCTTCCCCGCTCGCTTCCATCAACTCGGGCAGGTACTCGTTCGGCAACCGCTCGCCGATGACGTTGCGGTTGGTGTCGGCGGTGAGCGGTGTTCGGTTCAGGATGGTGTCGATAACTCCGCCGACTCCGTTCTCTTTCCGCTTCCCCCAACTCTTCGGCACGATGTGGTGGTCATCAAGATCGTCGTACTGGGGAACAATGCCCGTCATCCAATCGCGGGCGCCGCGCAGCACCAGCAGATTGAAGATGCCGTTGTAGACGGACGTACCGCGCCTAGTCTCCCGGCGGAGATCCAGATTCTTGAACCGCACTCGGAACTCGGCGATCAAACCCGGCTCGGCCGCGTCATCGTCGAACCAAGCCCTTACATCCAGATAGTCGCGCGCGCTGGTGGACTCTACCGACCCGGAGTAGCGGTTGGTGAAGACGCTGGCCCAGTACCAGTGGTGAAGCTTCCTGCGCGCATCCAGCTGGCTTGGGGCCGCAAGTGTGCCGAGAGCCGTCTGAAGCGCCGCGAATGCAGGAAGTATCGAAACATAGGGCAGGTACTGGGATGAAATTGCGCCGAACTCTTGAGGATGTCGCAGGACCTTGATCGCATCCTCCACCGCGTCGACCGCCTCGTTCCAGCGCCGTTGGAAGTCCGCTACATCGGGGACCAGAACTTCTCTACGCAGCGAACCGTCCGCCTCTCGCACCTTCTTTTCCTGACCCGGAAGCAGGTAGTAAAGATACTTGGGCGAGCAGTACGCCTGACGCAAGATGGACATCACTTGCAATAGATAGACGTTCATGCGCTCTGTATCCACGAACTCGAGACGCGGCGCGGCATCTCGCCACAGATGCCTGAGTTGCAGACCCTTGGGCTTCAGCATCGCGTTGACCAGATCGAAAACGTCGAGGCGAATCCCACGGCTGTTGATCTGGGTGAAGATGTCGCACACCTTGTCGATCTCCAGATCACGGTCCAGCTCGATATACGAGACTTGGTACTGCTCGGTGATCCCCTTCAGGTGTTCCCCGAACGCCTGTGCATCGCGTGCACGCAGATCCGCCTCCCGCGCAGCAGCCTCGTCGGCATCGTCCTGCGCAATCCTCTCCTTGTCACGCCAGTGTTTTTCGTAGCCCTGGACCCAGTTCGGAAGCTCCCACCCGCCTTGGCCCACGACGGAGACAGGGAACATATGGTTCTTGAACTGCGCCTCCGGATCCGCCAGCAAGTTCACACCCCTACGCGTCCAGTGGTACTCGAAGGCTTCGTCGTACGCCTCGTCCATGAAGCGGTCGACCCGGATGAAGTAGAGGAAGCGGTTCGACCGGTTCGGCAGCGGCTCGTCCGGCGCCATAAACACATAGTGCATCGCAGTAAGACGCTGCTGGCCGTCGAGGACGATGTGCGTCGGATCGGCCTCGCCACCGTAGCCGTAGATAGGCTCGCAGGCTAGCGCCGCGAAGCTCTCCGACTTGCCTTTCCACAGCAGCAGACTGCCGATGTAGTAGTCAAGGAAGATCGATCGGACGAGCTCGCGAATGTCCCACGGTTTCCACTCGAACTCGCGCTGGAAGTCGGGAATGACGTATCGGCCCTCGCGGAGACGGCCCACGAGTGTCGTCAAGCTCACGTGATCGGGCTTCTGTGCGTCCTTCACAGGCTACTCCCAAGTTCCAAGGTCAGGGCTGCTACCGTGGCGGTCCTCGAACAACCAACATGCCCCGTCACCGCTACCCGCATTCACCCGAGTCGACACACATTCTAACCCCGCACCGCCAGGATGCACGCCTGCGTAAAGGGTAGTGGAACCGCTGGTGACGCCAATAGGAGTCTGGCAAATTCGGGCGTTTGCAACCTGCTGGCCTCCATGCTGAACAAAGCGCCATCGAACCGCGCCGAGTCTGACCTATGCCTCGACGACCGAACTGTCACGCGCAAGCGCCCGAGCCCCCAACTCCGAGCAATGTTGTCAGTCTAGTGATACGTTAAATGATAACAAAATACCGAGGTCTAGATAAACTTCAGAAATATCAGATGCATAGATATTGTTACTGGCGGAGAGGGAGGGATTCGAACCCTCGATGAGCTTTCAACCCATACTCCCTTAGCAGGGGAGCGCCTTCAGCCGCTCGGCCACCTCTCCGGGGACGGAAATTGTAGCACCGGGGCGTCAGTCCTTGGCGGGCGGGTCGGACAGGTCGAACGCGGAGTGGATCGCGCGGACGGCGAGTTCCAGGTAGCGTTCGTCAACGACGACGGAGATCTTGATCTCGGAGGTCGAAATCATGCGGATATTGATGTTGTCCGCGGCCAGCGCGTCGAACATGCGGGTCGCGACGCCGGCGTGGGAGCGCATACCGACGCCGACGACCGAGACCTTGGCGATGCGGTTGTCGCCTTCGATGGCGCGTGCGTCGAGATCGGTACGGATCGCTTCCAGCAGTTCGCGGGCGGGGGCGTAATCTTCGCGTTTGACCGTGAAGGTGAAATCCGTCGAGCCGTCGGCGCCGACGTTCTGCACGATCATGTCGACTTCGATCAGCGCGGCCGCGATCGGGCCGAGGATCCTTGAGGCGATGCCGGGCACGTCCGGGACGCCGAGCAGCGTCAGCTTCGCCTCGTCGCGCGAATACGCGATACCCGATACGACGGGTTGTTCCATGTCCTTCTCCTCCGTCGTGATAAGCGTACCGTCTCCTTCGCCGAAGCTGGAGAGCACCCGCAGGGGTACGCCGTATTTGCCGGCGAACTCCACCGAGCGCGGGTGCAGCACCTTGGATCCGAGGCTCGCCATTTCCAGCATCTCTTCGAAGGTCACCACGTCGAGCATTGCGGCGCCCTCGACGATGCGCGGGTCGGCGGTGTATACGCCGTCCACATCCGTGTAGATGCGGCATTCGTCGGCTCCGATGGCGGCGGCCACGGCAACCGCTGTGGTGTCGGAACCGCCGCGACCGAAGGTCGTCATATTGCCGTGGGCATCGATGCCCTGGAAGCCCGCGATGATCGGGGTCACGCCGTTTTGCAGATCTTCATTCAGGGCGACCGTATCGATGTGTTCTATCCGCGCCCGGGTGTGCGCGTCGTCGCTCAGAATCCGGACCTGCCAGCCGAGATACGACTTGGCGGCGAAACCCCGCTCGATCAGCGCCATGGCCAGCAGCGCGATGGTCACCTGCTCTCCCGACGACAGCAGCACGTCGCGTTCCCTGGGGGCGACCTCTTCGGCGACCTGCCGCGCGAGCCCCTCCAGCCGATCCGTCTCCCCGCCCATCGCGGAAACGACGACAACGATCTCCTCGCCGGCATCGAGACTGCGCACGATCCGGTCCGCGACCGCGCGAATACGTTCGACGCTGACGACGGATGTTCCGCCGTACTTGTGCACGAATCGCGGCGCTGCCTGCGAGGATTCGCTCCCTGGCGCTGCCGGGCCGAGGGCTGCTGATCGTTGTTCCATTGTCTTAGTCGATGTAGGGGTCGAAATCGGTCGCGTCGGGACGCCGCTCAAGCGCCCGCGTCGGCGACGCGCTCTTCGACCCATTTCCTGACCGAGGCGAGCGCTGCCGGCAGCGCCTCCGGCTTGTCGCCGCCGCCGCCTCGGGCCATGTCCGGCCGGCCGCCGCCGCCCTTGGCGCCGACCTGCAAGCCGACGAAGCGGATGACGTCGCCAGCGGTAAATCTTTCGGTCAAGTCCTTCGTCACGCCCACGGTGAGGTTGACGCGACCGCCGTCCACCTGTCCGAGCACGATGACGGCGGTGCCGAGTTTGTCCTTGAGCCTGTCGAGCGTCGTCAGCACGGTGCTGGAGTCGCCTTCGACCTCGGCGCCCAGCACGTGGATGCCGCCGACATCCACCGCTTCGCTGGCGAGATCGAAACCCCGAGATTGCGCGAATTGGACCTTGAGCGTCTCCAACTCCTTCTGCAGCGACTTCGTTTGCTGCGACAGGGATCCCACCCGCTCCAGCAGGTTGTCGCGGCCACCGCCGACGACTTGACCGATGTCGGCAATCAACTGTTCCGCGCCCCGAGCATGCGCGACGGCGCGCTCTCCGGTGAGCGCCTCGATGCGCCGGGTTCCCGCCGCAACGCTGGATTCGGACGCGATGCACATGTATCCAATGTCGCCGGTGCGCCGCACGTGGGTGCCGCCGCAAAGCTCGACCGAGTAGTCGCCGCCCATGGCGAGCACGCGCACCACGTCGCCGTACTTCTCGCCGAACAATGCGATGGCGCCCCTGTCGATCGCCTCGGCGTAGGGCATCTCCTTCGCAGTAGCGGCCGAGTTCTCGCCGATACGCGCGTTCACTTCGAGTTCGATGGTGCGCAATTCGCTGTCGCTGAGCGGCGCGGGGTGGGAAAAGTCGAAGCGAAAGCCCTCCGGACCCACCCGCGAACCCCTTTGCTGCACGTGGGTGCCCAGAGTGCGGCGCAGCGCAGCGTGCAACAGATGCGTGGCGGAGTGGTTGCGCACGATGTCCCGGCGCCGCTCGCCGTCCACGGCCGTGGTGACTCGCTGGCCGACCTCCAGCGCGCCCTCCTCCACTGTGCCGCGATGCAAATGTTGGCCGCCGCCGCGGGTGGTATCGGCCACGACAAACCGGACGCCGTCAGCGGCGATCAATCCCGTATCGCCGACCTGGCCGCCGGACTCCGCGTAGAAAGGTGTACGGTCGAGCACGACATAGCCTGACTCCGAGGTTTCCAGGCGCTCAGTCTGCACCGGGGAAGCTCCGCTACCGTCGTGCTCCGGTAGTTTGAATAGCGACACGATATGCGCCTCGACTTCCAGCGACTCGTAGCCTTCGAATCGCACATCGGAGTCGATTTGCACGCGCTGTTCGGCGCTGGCATCGAATCGGCCAGCTCGTTGCGACCGCACCCGCTGTTCCTGCATGGCGGATTCGAAACCCTCCATGTCCACGTCGAGCCCTCGCTCACGCGCGACATCGGCGGTCAGGTCCGCCGGAAAACCGAACGTATCGTAGAGTTGGAACACCACTCGGCCGGGAATCGTTGCGCGGCCGGCCTGTGGTTCCGCCGTTTCGCTCGCGCTGGCCGCCGGGGCCGATTCCGCCTCGAGCGCACCGCTGTGTAACGCGTGCCTGAATCGGAGGTCAGCAATGTGGGTGTCGAGCAGCACCATGCCATGATCAAGGGTCCTGGCGAAGCGCTCTTCCTCGGAGAGAAGGATCGCCGCGATGCTGTCCTTGCGCTCATCGATCAGCGGATACGCCTCGCCCATCTCCGCCGCCAGGGGCGCCACGAGACGATGGAAGAACGGTTCATGCAGATCCAGTTTGTGTCCGTGACGCAGGGCGCGGCGGATGATGCGGCGCAGGACGTAGTCGCGGTCCTCGTTGCCCGGCATCACGCCTTCCGCAATCAGAAAAGCGGTGGAGCGGATGTGGTCGGCGATGACGCGCAGGGACGAGTTGCCGAGCATCTCGGTTTCATCGACGAACCCGGCGATGCGCCCGGCCTCGACCAGGATCCCGCGGAATATGTCCGCCTCGTAGTTCGACTGCACGCCCTGGGAGATCGCCGCCACGCGTTCGAGGCCCATGCCCGTATCGACGCCGGGGCTCGCCAAGGGGGCGAGTACGCCGTCCGGCGAGCGATCATATTGCGGGAACACCAGGTTCCAGCATTCCAGAAAGCGGTCGCCCTCCTCTTCCCGCGAGCCCGGCGGCCCTCCGGCGACGGCGGGACCCTGATCGTAGAAGATCTCCGAATCCGGTCCGCAGGGACCCGTATCGCCCATCGACCAGAAGTTGTCCGGATGTTCGACAATGCGTTCCGCCGGCATGCCGATCTTGTCGATCCAGAGTTTGCGCGCCTCGTCGTCGGTCGGATGCACCGTCACCCACAACCGGTCCCGGTCGAACGCGAGGACGCCGGTAACGAACTCCCACGCCCAGTCGATGGCGTCTTCCTTCCCGTAGCTGCCGAAGCTGAAGTTGCCGAGCATTTCGAACAGCGTCTGGTGGCGGGCGGTATAGCCGACGTTTTCGAGATCGTTGTGCTTGCCGCCGGCGCGCACGCATAGCTGGCACGAGACCGCGCGATCATAGCCGGGGCGCTCGCGCCCCGTCAGCGCGTCCTTGAACTGCACCATGCCGGCGTTGGTGAACAACAACGTCGGATCGTTGCCCGGAACCAGGCTGCTGGACTTGACCACCTTGTGGCCGCGAGCCGCGAAGAAATCAAGGTACGCGGCTCGAATCTCGGCAGTTTTCACCGTCGCGACCCCGAACTTGAAAAGGCGGCGGATTATACGGTCTGCCGGCCCAGCGTTCGATAGATGATGTCCGATGCGAATCCGCGCGCCGCGAGGAAACGCGCGCGCCGGGCCCACTCGGAGCGGTTGGCCGGCGCGCCGTCGGCCTTGCCGCTGCTGTCGCTCGCACTGGCACTGCCGTTGCCAAAGCGTTTGGTCTGAACAGCTTGGGCGCGACAAAGCCAGAAATCGTCGGAAAACGTGAGGGTATCGTCGATGATGTTTTCCGCCACGCCGCGGCTGCGAAGACCCGCGCGAATCTTGAGCGGACCGTGACCGCGATCAACGCCCCGACGGACGAAGGACTCGGCGAAGCGCGCGTCCGACAACAGGTCGCGGCGTACCAGCTCGTCGAGGACGATGTCCAACCGCGCTGTCGCCGCAGCCGCATGCGATGCGCGGCGGCGCAGCAGCTTGCGGCGAAGTTCGAATCGGGAATGTTCGCGCGTGGCGAGCAGACGCAGGGCGCGCTCGGTCAGCGCGGCCTCGGTCAGTTCGGATTGGCGCGTGCTCATCGCCGTCGAGAGGAGGCTTTACGCGGCTATTGCGACTACCCCGACCGCGCAGACGCCGGTTTGCTCTGCCGACCGTTCTTTTGGCTCTGCCTTTCGCTCTCTCTGGGCGGCGGCAGCAGCACCGCGCGCAAGCGCGCGTCGATTTCGCTTCGAAGCGCTTCGTTCTGGTTCAGGAAATCCGCCGCCTTCTTTCGCCCCTGGCCGATGCGGTCGCCGTTGTAGCTGTACCACGCGCCGGACTTGTCGATGATCCCCTGGGTCACGCCGAGGTCGATGATCTCGCCGGTTCGATTGATCCCCTTGCCGTAGAGAATCTGGAACTCCACCTGCTTGAACGGCGGCGCCACCTTGTTCTTGAGCACTTTCACCCGGGTCTCGTTGCCGATCACCTCGTCGCCGTCCTTGATGGCGCCGATGCGACGGATGTCCAGTCGCACCGAGGAGTAGAACTTGAGGGCGTTGCCGCCGGTCGTGGTTTCCGGCGAGCCGAACATCACGCCGATCTTCATACGAATCTGGTTGATGAAGATCACCAGCGTGTTCGACTGCTTGATGTTCGCCGTCATCTTCCGCAGCGCCTGGCTCATCAGGCGCGCCTGCAGACCGACGTGGGAGTCGCCCATGTCGCCTTCGATTTCGGCCTTCGGCGTGAGCGCGGCGACGGAGTCTATGACCACGACATCGACGGCAGCGGAACGCACGATCATGTCGCAGATTTCGAGCGCCTGCTCGCCGGTGTCCGGCTGCGAAACCAGCAGGTTATCGGTATCGACGCCGACGGATTCCGCATAGATCGGATCGAGGGCATGCTCCGCGTCGATGAACGCGCACGTTCCGCCTGCGCGCTGCGCCTCGGCGATGATCTGCAGCGTCAGCGTGGTCTTGCCCGAGGATTCCGGCCCGTAGATCTCGACGACACGTCCCCGAGGCAGGCCGCCGACGCCAAGCGCGGCATCGAGTCCAAGGGAGCCGGTGGACACCGATGGAATCAACTCCTGTTCGTGGTCGCCGAGTCGCATCATCGACCCCTTGCCGAATTGCCGCTCAATCTGCGTCAGCGCCGCCTTCAAGGCGCGGGCTTTTTCGGTTCCCGACATATTTGAGAATCTCCGCTGGGATCAGGATTTGCCGATACTGTATATCCGACCAGTAAGAAGTGCAACCGCCGACTTGCGGAAAACTCGCAGAAAGCGTCATGTCCCACGACATTTTTGGCCCTGGCTTACAATAGGCCCTCCGCTGGCCGCCGCCCGCCTTCCTGATCGAGGGAACCCGTTGCAGTCGAGTCGAATTCCGCGCCGTCATCGGGTGTTTGGCCGCCAGGCAGGCTCGATCGCATGAACACTTCGGCCCATACCCCGATGATGCAGCAGTACCTGCGCATCAAGGCCGAGTTCCAGGACATCCTGCTGTTCTACCGCATGGGCGATTTCTACGAGTTGTTCTTCGACGACGCCCGCGAGGCGGCGCGCCTGCTCGACATTACGCTCACCGCCCGGGGGCGCTCCGCGGGAAGTCCCATCCCCATGGCGGGCGTGCCCTTCCACAGCGTGGACGGCTACCTGGCGCGGCTCGCGCGCACGGGACGATCCGTCGCCATCTGCGAACAGTTCGGCGATCCGGCCACCTCGAAGGGCCCTGTCGAGCGCCGCGTGACGCGCATCGTTACCCCGGGGACGCTGGCCGAAGATGGGCTGCTGGATCCGGACAGAGAAAGCGTGCTAGCGGGCGTGCATCCCGACGGCGACGGCTGGGGGCTGAGCTGGCTCAACGTTTCGTCCGGAGAGTTCCGTGTCCGCGAGTGCGATTCGACCGGCGAGCTGGTCGCGGAGCTGGACCGAATCGGCGCCGCCGAACTGGTGGCGGCGGAAGACGTCGATATCGATGCGGGTCGGGAGATGACGCGTCGCCCCGCCCTCGACTTCGATGTCGATCTCGCCGAACGATTTCTGACCGAGCACTTCGGCGTGCGCGACCTGACGGGTTTCGGCATCGACCGGATGACCGCGGGTGTCGGCGCCGCCGGCGCCGTGCTGCGCTACGCGCAAAACGCGCGGCGGCAATCTCTCGACTACATCGACTCGGTCCGCCGCTTTGAGGCCGGCGACCACGTCATCCTCGACCAGCGCACCCGGCGCAACCTCGAAATCGACTCCCGCCTCGACGGCCGGCCCACATTCCGAGGCACAGTTTACGGTGTACTGAACGAGACGCGCACACCGATGGGCGCGCGGCTCCTGAAGCGCTGGCTCGCGGCGCCGCTAAAAAACGCCGAAGCCGTGCGGGAACGCCAACGCGCGGTGATCGCCCTGATCGACGCGCGCGGCCCCGAGCGGCTTCGCCCCCCCTTAAGCGAAATCGGCGATATGGAGCGCATCGTCACGCGCATCGCGCTCCGCAGCGCTTCGCCGCGCGATCTCGCGAGGCTGCGCGCCAGCCTTGCCGTGTGGCCGGATATCCGCGCGCTGGTCGACACACTCGATGCGCCGGCCCTCGTTGGGCGTTTCGCCGCCCTGCCACCCTTTCAGGAAGAACACGACCTGCTATGTCGCGCCGTGGTCGATCAACCACCGGCGACGCTGCGCGAAGGCGGCGTCATCGCGCGCGGATTCGATCAGAAACTCGACAGCCTGCGCGACCTCACGGAGAACGCCAGCGGCTTCCTTAGCGACCTGGAAGCAAGCGAGCGAGAACGCACCGGGATCGCGTCGCTCAAGGTCGGCTACAACCGGGTCCACGGGTACTACATCGAGACGAACCGCGCAGCCGCCGCGGAAGTGCCCGCCGAGTACATCCGCCGGCAGACGTTGAAGAACGCCGAACGCTACATCACGCCGACGCTGAAACGGTTCGAGGACGAGGCGCTGACGAGCCAGGCGCGGGCGCTGCGCCGGGAAAGGGCGCTCTACGACAAGCTGTTGTCCCGCCTGGACGGGTCCGGCGCGGCATTGCGAGCCGCGGGCGAGGCGCTGGCCGCCCTCGATGTGCTGGCCGCGTTCGCCGACCGCGCCGAGGCGTTGGGGCTCGTCGCGCCCGAGTTGACCGACGTCCCCGGCATGCACATTCGCGCGGGACGCCACCTGGTCGTCGAGGCGGAGTCCGCTGCGCCGTTCGTACCGAACGACCTGGACATGGACGAATCACGACGCATGCTGGTGATTACCGGGCCCAACATGGGCGGGAAGTCGACCTATATGCGCCAGACCGCGTTGATCGCCCTGCTCGCCCACACCGGCTGTTTCGTACCGGCGACGTCCGCCGTCATCGGGCCCATCGACCGCGTTTTCACCCGCATCGGCGCGTCCGACGACCTGACCAGCGGACGCTCCACCTTCATGGTCGAGATGAGCGAAACCGCCGACATCCTGCACAACGCGACGCCCGAGAGCCTCGTGCTGCTCGACGAGATCGGACGCGGCACGAGCACCTACGACGGCCTCGCGCTGGCATGGGCGGCGGCGCGCCACCTGGCGATCCGGTTGCGCGCGTTCACCCTTTTCGCGACGCACTATTTTGAACTGACCGCGTTGCCGGAAGAGTTCCACGGCATCGCCAACGTCCACCTCGATGCGGTCGAACACGGCGCCGACGTGGTTTTCCTGCACATCGTCAAGGAAGGTCCGGCGAACCAGAGCTACGGCGTGCAGGTGGCGAAACTCGCCGGCGTGCCGGAAGCGGTGCTGGCGCTGGCGCGCACGCGGCTGGCCCGGCTGGAATCGCAGCACACACGCTGCGACGCGCGGCAGGGGGACCTGTTCGCGCCGGCGCCCGACCCGGTCGCGGGAGTCGATGAAGAATCTCGGGAAGAAAACGCGCTGCGAGAACGTCTGCGGGAGGTCGATGCCGACGAGTTGACGCCGAAAGCGGCGCTCGACCTCGTGTTTGACCTCAAGAACCTACTGTAAAATACGCCACCCAATCAGACGAGGACACCCATGACATTCGTTATCGGCCAAGCCTGCATCAAGTGCAAACTGACGGACTGCGTCGAGGTGTGTCCAGTCGACTGCTTTTACGAAGGGCCGAACATGCTCGTCATCCATCCCGACGAGTGCATCGATTGCGCCTTGTGCGAACCCGAATGCCCGGTGGACGCGATCTATTCCGAGGACGAGCTGCCCGAGGACCAGGAAGAGTTCCTTGATCTCAATGCCGAACTCGCGGAAGTCTGGCCGAACATCACGGAAGCGAAGGACCCGCCACCCGACGAGGCCGAGTGGCGCGACATCTCGAACAAGCGCGAACTGCTCGAGCGCTGATCCTGCCAAGCCGCGCGGGACCCGGACAGAAAGGCCAAGCCCCCTCGTAGCCTGTTTTATGACGTTACATCGGGCTCCACATCACGCGGAAGTAGGTATAGCCGCCGTTGAAGGAGAAAGGAGTCTGCTCGGGATAGATCAGTCCGGCCACCTCTCCGTGAGGGTTCTCATCCGGGTATTCGTCAAACGCGTTCTGCAGGCCAAGCAATAGCGACAGCTTGCTGGTGACATCGTACGTGACCTCGGCATCGAACAGCATCTCGGGCTCCGGATAAAACGACACCGAGCCGTCGTTCGTCGGCGCATCGTAGTAACCGCCGTAGTGGCGCGCCCGGGCCATAAGTCGCCAGGAGCCTTGCAGGTGATTCCAGGTCACCGTGACGCGAGAGTCCGGCCGGCCTTGTTCGATCTGCAGACGGCGATTTTCACTGGTGAACGCAGGATCGAACTTGGCGAGTTCGATACTCGACCAATTCCCCGCCAACGTCAGGGTGGAGACGCCCCCTCCGAGGTCGAAAGGCAGATTCGCCACGATATCGATGCCCGTTGCCTGCACGGTCTGCTGGTTGGAAAAGAAACGTACCGACGAGAAACTCGTGGCGTCGGATACGCCCACGGCGAGCAGTGCGTCGATGTCCGCCGGGGTCAGTTTGAACCGGCTCGTGAACGCAATGCGGTCCGTAATCTCGATGTTGTAATAGTCCAGCGTCACGTCGAGGTCGCCGACATGGAACACCAGGCCGAGCGTCAGGTTGACCGACTCCTCGGGAGTCAACTCCTTCGCGCCCTTCTGCTGGGCAATCGGGTTCGACGGCGGCAGCGTCGCGATGTCCGCCAGCTTGCCGTCCTGGAACTCCGTCGTGACGTTGCGTAGATTGGCCTGTCCGGCGGTCGGCACCCGGAAACCGGTGCTCGCGGCACCGCGCAACGCCACGCTATCCGAGATCTGCAGACGAGCCACGATCTTCCCGTCCAGCGTCGTGCCGAATACCGAGTAGTTCTCAAAGCGCAAGGCGCCGCCTAGCAGGAGACGCTCGGACACGTCGGACTCGATGTCGACGTACGCGGCCGTGGCGCGCACGGTGTGCTCTCCCGCGTCGCCGGGCTGAAATCCGGCAAAGCCGTTCGAGCCGACGCCGAAGCCTTGTGCCGCGAGGCCGAACTCGATGTTCGGATCGATGTAGAACGAGTTGGGATCACCGTTATGGATGCGGAATGTCTCGTCCCGGTACTCCAGGCCGGCGGCCACATTCAGAGCACCCCACAGACCCACCTCGAACGGCCTCGACAAGTCAAGGTTGACCACCCGGTCCGTCTCCGTGTAGGCCCCGGCGTCGTAATAGACGGGAATGTCGTTTCGCAGCGCCAACAGTTGCGGATTGATGGTGTTGTAGATATAGAACTCGGCGTTGCTGCGGCCCGCGGTTACGCTCAGGTCGTAGTACCAGGCATCGCCGATATTGCCGCGCACACCCCCGGCCAACGCAAAATCGTGGATGTAGCCGCCGAATTGCGGCGTGAAACCGCCGGGAAACTTCTCGATGAGCGAGTAGCAATTCGGATCGTCGCGTATCGCGGCCAATGCCGAACTATCGGCCACATTGTTGATGATGTTAACGACCGGACAGTTGCCGGTGCCGTCAGGGGTCAGATCGGCGACCTTGACCGTCGGGACGCCGTTTACCTCCCCACCGTTGAAGACGCCGTTGCGCGTGTGCGGGTTCCGATAGTAGAAACCGCCTTCCACCTGCCGCTCGGCCCAGTTGCCGAAAGCGTACGCCTCGCTGCCGTTGCCGAGCTCGATGCCGAAGTTGCCGAACAGCTTGAAGTCGCCGGATTTCTCCGGGGCGCCCCAGATCTGCGCCGCCGGCTGCCGCACATGGGTATTGCCGGCGTCGATCAGCCCCTGCGCATCGCCGCGCTGGCGGCTCCGGCTCGTGGGATCGGTTTCTTTCCACTCGAAGCTCAAGTTGGCGAAACCGACGTCGCTGAGCGGCAAGCCCATGTTGGTGGCAATGGTCAGCCTATCGCCGTCGCCTTCGAAATGTTGCCCCCATTTGGCGTCGACCGTGGCGCCGCTGTCGTCTTCCTTGAGGACGAAGTTGAGGATGCCGGCGATCGCGTCGGATCCATACTGGGCTGACGCGCCATCGCGGAGCACTTCAAGACGGTCGAGCGCAATGGCGGGAATCGCGGACAGGTCGGGGCCTTGCGACCCGCCGGAAATGCCGGCGCCGAGCAGGGCAATAACGGCCGCGCGGTGGCGACGCTTGCCGTTGACCAGCACCAGCGTGGCGTCCGGCGGCAAGGAACGCAGCGTCGCCGGACGGATAAAGGTCGCCGCATCGCTGATAGGTTCCTGGGCGACGTTGTACGACGGGACCGTTGCCGCAAGCAGGGAGTCCATGTCGCTGTCGCCGTGCGCGCGGAACTCGTCGCCGCCGATGACATCGACCGGTACGGGCGAGTCGGCGGCGGAACGGTCCCTGCGCCGCGAGCCGACGACCACTATTTCTTCGATCTGACCGGACACCGCAGGTTCCGGGGCGGCTTCCTCCTGCGCGTAGGCAACAGGGCCTGAAAGCGCCAGCATCGGCGCCAGGAACAGCGGACCGGCACCCGCGAGGGTCGACGCAATGCGACCGGTTCCTGCACTCTTCGGGCCAAGCCGCGTCTTGATCTCAACCAGGAATTTTCTCCGCATCCGAAGGCCTCCCTACGCAAATTGCGATCTAACCTGCGATGGTGCGCCCAAGCATGGGACTTATGCAAACGACTCGTCGTCATTGCAATAACCAATAGCCATTTGGATGCTCGTAACAAATACTGTGGCCTGATCGCTTGGCGGCGACTGGGAATCGCCGTCCTCTCTCGCCCCGCCGGAACAACGGATCGTTGAGCTTGGATCGGCTTTTTGCTATGGTGCCCTCCCATCTTGCCGCACGCCGTATCGGCAGCGTGCCGTTCATTTGGGGACGGCATCCAGGTGGCATCGGGTGGCTCGTTGACGCACTATATTTTCGTTACCGGGGGCGTCACTTCTTCTTTGGGGAAGGGTATTCTCACCGCTTCTCTCGCGGCCATCCTCGAAGCGCGCAAACTCAAGGTCAACATCCTCAAGATGGATCCCTACATCAATGTGGATCCGGGCACCATGAGCCCGTTCCAGCACGGCGAGGTCTATGTCACCTCGGACGGCGCAGAAACGGATCTCGACCTCGGGCACTACGAACGGTTCATCCGTCGGCGCATGTCGCAACACAACAACTTCACCACCGGCAGCGTTTATGCAGAGGTCATCCGAAAGGAGCGCCGCGGCGACTATCTCGGGGGCACGGTGCAGGTCATTCCCCACATCACCGACGAGATCAAACGCCGCATCCGCGCAGTCAGCGACGGTGTGGACATCGTCCTTGTGGAAGTCGGCGGCACCGTGGGCGACATCGAGTCGCTGCCTTTTCTCGAGGCCGTCAGGCAACTGCGGTTGGATGTCGGCGCGTCCCGGACCCTCTTCATCCATCTCACGCTGGTGCCCTATCTGAGCGCGGCCGGCGAGACGAAAACCAAGCCGACGCAACATTCGGTCAAGGAGATGCGGACCATCGGGCTGCAGCCGGACATTCTGGTGTGCCGGTCTGAACAGCCGATCACACAGCCTACCCGCAGCAAGATTGCGCTGTTCACCAACGTCGAAGAGCGAGCGGTCATCCCCTTCGAAGATCTGGACGCCATCTACGAGGGACCGCTCAAACTGCACGCCGAGCATCTGGACGACATCGTGGCCGAGAAACTAAAGCTCGACTGTGGCGAAGCGGATCTCAGCGAGTGGCGGCGCGTCGTCGAGGCGCTTCACAACCCGACAAGCGCCGCGCGTGTCGCCATCGTCGGCAAGTACCTGGATACTCCGGACGCCTACAAGTCCCTGGTAGAAGCACTGACGCACGCCGGCATCCAGACGCGTACGCGGGTCGAAATCCAATTCCTGGACGCCGAGACGATCGAGAGTGACGCCACCGGGATCCTGCACGACGTCAACGCGATCCTCGTGCCCGGCGGCTTCGGCGAGCGTGGCTTCGAAGGCAAGATCGAAGCGGCGCGCTACGCGCGAAACAACGATGTGCCTTATCTGGGCATTTGTTACGGGCTGCACGCTGCCGTCATCGAATTCGCCCGCAACGTGGCCGCATTGGAGGGCGCCGGTTCAACGGAGATCGACCCCGATGCCCGTCATCCGGTCATCGGCCTCGTGGAGGAGTGGATGGATGGCTCGGGCAGCATGGAAAGACGCGAAAGCCGCGACGGCTCCGAGGACATGGGCGGCACCATGCGCCTGGGCGAACAGGCGTGCACGCTGACGCCCGGCTCCCTGGCCCGGCAAATGTACGGCTCCGCTTGCGTCAACGAACGCCACCGGCATCGCTACGAGGTGAACGAGGCGTACGTTGCCCGACTCGAAAGCGTGGGCTTGAGGGTTTCGGCGCGCAGCGCGCGCGACTCCCTGGTCGAGATGATCGAACTGCCCGACAACGACTGGTTCGTGGCCTGCCAGTTCCACCCGGAGTTCACGTCGTCGCCCCGGGATGGCCATCCGCTGTTCACCGGGTTCATCGAAGCGGCTTGTCGCTGCGCGCATCGACAAGCCGAGGCTGCGAACGCGCGCGACGAACGCAGCTCCAACGGTCAGGGCATCCAGGTCGAACAACCCTTGCAGGGTGGATAGTCTGAAACTCTGTTCCTTCGAAGTCGGCAATGCCGAGCCCATATTCCTCATCGCCGGACCTTGCGTTATCGAAAGCGAAGGGCTGGCATTGGAGACTTCGGCGCGGCTGAAAGAAATCACCGGCGCGCTCGGGGTCCCCTTCATATACAAGACCTCCTTCGACAAGGCCAACCGCTCCTCCCATACAAGCTACCGCGGACCCGGTCTCGAACAGGGCCTGCGCATCCTGCAGCGGGTGCGGGACGAAGTGGAGGTGCCGGTGCTGACGGACGTGCACGAGGACACCCCGCTGGATGAAGTGGCGGACGTCGTTTCCGTGTTGCAAACGCCGGCGTTCCTGTGCCGGCAGACCAACTTCATTCAAAACGTTTGCAGGCACCATCGCCCCGTCAACATCAAGAAGGGCCAGTTCCTGGCGCCTGCCGATATGAACCATGTCGTGAACAAGGCCCGCGCCACCGGCAACCCCGACATCCTGGTGTGCGAACGCGGCGTTAGCTTCGGCTACAACAATCTCGTGTCGGATATGCGCTCGATCCCCATCATGCGCGGCACCGGCTGTCCCGTCGTGTTCGATGCCACGCACTCGGTGCAGATGCCGGGCGGTCTGGGCGATGTCTCGGGCGGGCAGCGGGAAATGGTGCCGGTATTGGCGCGGGCGGCGGTGGCGGTCGGGGTTGCGGGAATCTTCATGGAAACGCATCCCAGGCCCGACGAAGCGCTCTCCGACGGGCCAAATTCCTGGCCGATGGACCTGATGGCCGACCTTGTCGAAGACCTCCTCGCAATCGACGCCGCAGTCAAATCGCGCGGCTACATGGAGACCCGTTCGGGAATCCGTATGCCATGAGCATCATCCGCGACGTGGCGGCGCAGGAAGTCCTCGACTCCCGCGGCAACCCCACGGTGCGGGCGCAAGTCGTACTGCGCGGCGGCGCGCGCGGCGACGCCTTCGCGCCGTCCGGCGCATCCACCGGATCTCGCGAGGCACTTGAGCTTCGGGATGGCGATCCAAAACGCTTTTCGGGCAGGGGCGTGCTGAAAGCCGTCGCTGGTATCGTCGATGAAATCGCCCCGGCGATCCGCGGCATCGACGCGCTGGACCAGGAAGTCCTCGATCACGCGATGATCAACCTGGACGGCACCAGCGACAAGTCGCGTCTCGGCGCCAATGCGATCCTGGCCGTGTCCCTCGCCGCCGTAAAAGCCGCGGCGGCGCATCGGGAAGTGCCCCTGTTCCAACATATCCACGACATCTTCGGCGGCGGCGAAGTACGTCTGCCCGTGCCGATGATGAACATCCTGAACGGGGGCGAGCACGCGAGCAACAATGTCGACATCCAGGAGTTCATGGTGCAGCCCGTATCCATGCAATCGTTTGGCGAGGCGCTACGGTGCGGCGTCGAGGTCTTCCACGCCCTGAAGGGGGTGCTGAACGAGCAGGGGCTGTCCACGACCGTCGGAGATGAAGGCGGATTCGCCCCGGATCTGCCGTCGAACGCCGCCGCCCTGGACATGATCGCGCGCGCGGTCGAGGCGGCCGGATACGAACCCGGCAAGGATATCATGCTCGCGCTCGACTGCGCGGCGTCGACGTTTTTCGACAATGGCAAGTACACCCTTGCGGGCGAGGGAGCGACCCATGGGAGCGATGAGTTCTGCGCCTATCTCGCCGACCTCGCCGACCGCTATCCAATCTCCTCCATCGAGGACGGCATGGACGAAGACGATTGGGAGGGCTGGTCGAAGCTCACGGATTCGCTCGGCGAGCGCATACAGATCGTCGGCGACGATCTCTTCGTCACCGATACAACGTTGTTGCAGCGGGGCATCATCAACGGCGCGGCCAACGCGATACTGGTCAAGCCGAATCAGATCGGCACCTTGACCGAGACGCTTGCCGCGGTACGCATGGCGCAAGACACGGACTACGCGGTGGTCATATCGCATCGTTCCGGCGAGACGGAGGATACGACCATCGCCGACCTTGCCGTCGGTACCGGCGCCGGGCAGATCAAGACCGGCGGTCTCTCCCGCTCGGACCGAATCGCCAAGTACAATCGGTTGCTCCGCATCGAAGCGCTGCTCCAGGACGAGGCGGACTATCGAGGGATGGCGGAGCTGGCGGCCGCGCGAAGGGGTCCTGGGGCACCTTCGGCGCGACGCGCAACGAGAGATAGCGAAAGGTAGAAGGGACAGGAAAGGTAGAAGGGATAGGAAAGGTAGAAGGGATAGGAAAGGTAGAAGGGATAGGTAGGGTAGATAGACGCCATGAAGTTTTTCGTGTGCTTGGGTCTCGTCGCCATCCTGGCCCTGCAGTACCGCTACTGGCTCGGCGACGCCGGTCATCTCGCCGTCGTGAAGCTGACTGAAAGGATAGAGACCGAACAGCGTCGCAATGACCGTCTTGATCGGGACAACCGCGTGCTCGCGGCCGAGATCACCGCCTTGAAGGACGGCCTCGATGCCGTGGAAGCGCGGGCTCGAACCGCTCTGGGCATGATCGCGGAAGGCGAGACTTTCTTTCTCGTCGTCGACGACGACGGACAAACCGAGCCGGAGGTCGAAGGCGGGCTGCGAGCGCCGTGATGCATTGGCCCCGCGCCCATGCCGGCGCGTCGAATGTCACCGGCATTCTGCGCTCGACGTCCGGCGACTTCGAGGTGACCGAGACGCTTGGATTCGAGCCCGAAGGGGAAGGCGAACACCTGTACGTGCTGGCGGAGAAGCGCGACATTACCACGCGCGCGGTGCAGCAGATGCTGGCCCGAAGTTGCGGCGTCCCGCTACGCGACGTCTCCTACGCCGGCATGAAGGACAAGCGCGCCGTGGCGCGCCAATGGTTCAGCGTGCGCCGCCCGCAATGCGAGAACATCGACCTCTGCGAGGGCGTGCGCCTTCTGCGGCGCGACCGCCATCGGCGAAAATTGCGCCGCGGCGAACTGCAAGAGAACCACTTTCGAATTCGCGTTCGCGCCCTCGTCGGCGACCCCGATACGTCCCTGGAGCGGTTGCGCGTGCTCGGCGCGCCCAACTATTTCGGCGAGCAGCGCTTCGGCACCACCGGCGAGAACGTCGCTGCCGCCCTGGATTGGGTGCGCGCGAGCAAGCCGCGAATCTCGCCCTTTCTCCGTTCCGTATACCTGTCGAGCCTGCGCAGCTTCCTGTTCAACGAGGTGCTCGGGCAGCGCGTCGCGGACGGCACCTGGCGGTGTTCGCTGGATGGAGAGGCCGAACTGGATGGGCTGCCGACGGGGCCGCTCTGGGGCCGGGGCAGGCTCCAGAGCACCGGTGCCGCGCGCTTGCTGGAAGAATCCGCGACAAGGGCCCACGGCGAGATTGTCCAGGCGCTGGAGTTCGTCGGACTGCGCCAGGAGCGACGCGCGCTGGCAACGATTCCGAAAAACTTGTCCTGGAGCGTGGACAACGGCGTGCTCACCGTCGAGTTTGCGCTGGATCGAGGTGTGTACGCGACGACAGTGCTGCGCGAGGTCGGGGAATTCCGCGATGTGGCGCGCCCTGATTTCGCGGGGCTGGCGGTTGTCCGCGACGTAGCCGGGAGGTCGTGACTCTGAACGGCTGGCGCGAATGGCTCGGAATCACGGCGCGGGGCGTCGCCATGGGCATCGCCGAGGTGATTCCCGGTATTTCCGGCGGCACGATCGCCTTCATCACGGGCATTTACGAACGACTCCTGAACGCTCTCGCCGCCTATTCCACAAGTTCACCGAGGATCCTCCTGCGCGATGGCTTCGGCGCATTCCACCGAACCCACGACCTATCGTTCGTCGCCGCGCTCGCGCTTGGCATGATCGTTGGTTTGGTAGTATTCGCACGCGTCCTGGGTTACTTCCTCGATACGCACGGACCGGTTGTATGGGGTTTCATTTTCGGGCTGATCGCGGCATCGCTCGTGAGCGTCGCGCGCCACACCACGCTGCGATCCCTGGTGATCTTCGGCGTCGCGGGGGCGGTCGCAGCCATTCTCGTGTCGTTTCTGGCGCCGACGAGTTCGGACCCGACCTACCCGCGCTTCCTGCTCGGCGGCGCGCTTGCCGCCTCGGCGTGGATCCTGCCGGGCATATCCGGCAGCCTGGTGCTGGTCCTGCTCGGCCTGTGGGAACCCTTGCTCGCAGCGCTGAACGCCGCTCGGCTGGACATCATCGCCGTCACCGCGGCAGGTATGGCCGTCGGACTGTTCTCTTTCGTCAAGCTCCTCGCCCGTTTGCTGGAACGCTATCGCGCCGCGGTTTTCGCGCTACTCACAGGTTTGATGGCCGGCTCCCTGGTTCGCCTGTGGCCCTGGCGGGTGGACGACGCGATGGTGCTGCCCGCAACCTATCGCGCGGGCACGGGAGATGATCCGATGATCGCCTGGGTCGCCGCCGCCGCATGTCTCGGCATCGCCGCCATTACACTCCTCGCGAAAAGTGGCCGGTCGACGAGTCGTTAGCTGCGCACTGATTGTCGGCGCGGTACTGGCCGCCGGCTGCGCCACGCCGTCGCGCGCGCCGGTTCTGGATCGGTCGGAATCGGTTTCGAAACCGGTCATCAAGTCGTCGGGCGAGCACATCGTGAGACGCAACGACTCCCTCTACGCGATCGCGTGGAGATACAAGCTCAACTATCGGGATCTAGCCCGCCGCAACGGCATCGAGCCGCCCTACACGATCTATCCCGGACAGAAACTGGTGCTGCACGGGATGACAAGCGAGCCAACGGCTGTTGTGGAAGCACCCAAGACTCGCCCGGCCACGCCGCCAGCCACACAGAGCAAACCAGAGGTCGCCGAGCGCAAGGTGCCGAATCCTGCCAGGCCGGCCGCAAGTCGGGTAGCAAAGCCCGCCCCCCGGCCACAACCCAAACAACCCGTCGCGACGCCTGCCCCGCAGCCGCAACCCAAACCGCCTGCGGCGCAGAAGACCACGCGCGGCCAACCCGCGCGCGCAGGTTGGCGCTGGCCGGTCAACGCGCAACCGGCACGCGGCTTTGGCCGAGGCAACAACGGCCTGGACTACGTGGTGGCGAGCGGCCAGCAGGTGGTCGCGGCAGCGGCTGGCCAGGTCGTGTACGCCGGTCCCGGGCTCGGCGGGTACCGCCACCTGATCATCGTTGAGCATTCCGACCAGTACCTGTCGGCCTACAACGTCAACGTACAGCCCGCAGTTACCGAGGGCAGCAAGATCGCCAGCGGCGGCAAGGTGTGCGACATCGGGTCGGGCGACCCCGCGACGCGCCGGCTGCACTTCGAGATTCGCCGCGACGGCACGCCGGTGGATCCGGCGTCCATCGTCGGAAAACGTTAACCCCGGTCATTCCGGGACGGACGCGCCCTCGTCCCGCCTGAATCTCAACCGGACGAACTTGATGTTCGGCATCGATAGTTCGAGCGTTCCCCGCTCCAGCGTCGCGCGGTCGAGTGTCACGGTGGCCCGGCCGTAGAGATCGTCCATGAAGACATCGTCATCCCAGACCGAAACCTTGATCTCATCGTCGGGATATATCTTGATGACATCTCTATCTCCGAAATCGACGGTGCGACTGGATGTTTCGATCTTTCTGGAGGAGCCGAAGATCAACCGCCGGAGGCTCGATACCTCCCTTTCCGTCACTGCTATCTCTTCAGCAAGCGTCCCCGCTTCTTCCTCATAATCTTCCAGCCGCCGCAATTGCCTTTCGGTCAAGGGCGGGACCGTGAAACGTTCGCTGTCGCTCTTCCGCCATTGAAGCAGCTCGAGTTCCGGGCATTTCGCGCATGCGTAGCAGGTGTCGAAATCCCCTTCCTCCGGGCAGCGGCGGCAAACGCTCTGTGACTTCGAGCACATGTACCGCACCTCCACAAGCAACGCTTTCAACCGTTCCATCTGTGTGTCTGTCAACGGTTCCACAGGTTTTTCTGTGCTCTTTTCCCTCTGGTCAAGGAGATCGTCCCGTGCTTGCTCCACTTTTCGTTGTCGCGCTTCCCGACGGTCATTCGCCTTTTCGAGTCGCCGAATCTCGCGGCTTACCTCAGGATCCGTCCGCGCGATGCGGACGACGAGGTCGGGATCTGGCCACCACGTGTCGTCGTGGTTGACGTCATGCAAGATTTCCATGTCGCGCACCGAGAGCACATACGACTCGCCATTCCAAGCCATCGCGTCGGTTGCAGCAGCGGCGTGCGACGAAATACCCAGGACGAGGAAACCATTGATCACAGAGATCAAGATCGAGCGGTAATTGTTCATTTTCATTTCCTTGGCGTGAGACAGCTAACGCATCAGCAGGGCGTCCACTCCGGACACCATCCTACTTGTTCCGCGAATCCCTCGTCCACCGCGATGCCGGGGATGGCGACGAGCGTGTCGCCGGTGAACAGCAGCGGCCACCCATCCCTCTGCCAAGGGGGAATCCGGTGTTCCTGGAACAGCGTCTTTACGCGCTTCGTCACGCCTCGTCCAAGGGGCTTGATGCGTTCGGCCCCAGCGCGATAGCGAACCGTCAGCCCCATTCCACCGCGCAGGCCCATTGTCCCGCGCCGCCAACCAATGGTGCCGTGCGGCAATTGCTCGGCGCGCGCCACCTCGATGCGACTGTTTTCGCTTTTGCGAATATCGCGCAGCGGAAGACTGGAGACGCGGTACAGACGGTCGCCGTAGCGCCGCACCGTGTCGCCGCCTGGCAACCGGACGACGGGATTCGCGTCGGCGGCGGCGTGGGCCTGGCGAAGGATGTCCTCGATGCGCCGATCCGACACCCCGGCGCGAAGCCACGCGCGCGCGCTCTCTGCGGTGAGACCAGAGATCGGAAGACTCGCCTGGGACGCGACCAGCGCGCCCGGCGCGAAGGCGGAGAAGGCGTCCACGGCGCCCGGGAAACGCGCCTCGATTCGGGGCATGATCTCGTGGCGGATGAAGTTCCGGTCGCGCCTTGTGTCCGCATTGGTCGGATCGTCCACCCAAGGCAAATCGTACGCCTTGGCATAGTCGACGAGTTGTGATCGGCGCAGATGCAGGAATGGCCGCACCAGACGCCCGGCACCCAGCGTTCGCTCCTTCGGCATGCCGACCGGCGCTCGTGCCGTGAACAGCCGCCATAGCACGGTCTCGGCCTGGTCGTTGGCATGGTGGGCCAGCAGCAGTTGTTCGGACGGCCGCAGCGTCTCCCGCCATGCGGCATAGCGCGCGCGCCGCGCGCGCGCCTCGACGTTGCCCGCCTCCACCGTCACGCGAAACACTTCGATGGCGACGCCCAGGGCGCCCGCCACGCGTTCGCAGTGGCGCTGCCAGGCGCGAGACTCCGGTTGCAGCCCGTGGTTGATATGGAGCGCGCGCAGGCTTGCTGCGGGAAAGCGCATGGCGGCCGCATGCAGCAGCACGGTGGAGTCGAGCCCTCCGCTGTACCCCACCGCAATGTCCCCTGCGCCGGGAATCAGCGCGATGGCTTGGCGTACATCCGCGGGCGGCGTGCCCATGACTTACTTGTCCGCGCCGGACAACCTTGGCCACCCGCAAGGTCGCGGGCCGACATTGCCGTTTCCATGCCGCGCGCGACTCCTCATATCCCGGACTACCTCTGGGCCGGGTATGCGAATCCGACCCGTTCGGCGCCGAACGCCGCGCCCAGTTCCTCGATCAGCGCATTGCTCGGCACAACGCGCCACTGTTCGCCCAGGTCAACGCGGACCCGCGCTTCCTTGCAGCAGTACTCTACGGCGACGGGGCAACCGTCCGCCGTCTCGCCGCGCCGATGCGATCGCAGCAAATCCCGCAGCCGCAACGCAAAGTCCTGGTTCGCACCGTTGCCATCCACGGAGATCTTCAGACATTCCGCCAGCCGCGTCCGAGCTTCCTCAAGGGTTTCCACTGACTTGGCTCGTAGTTTTAGCGAGCCGGTGAAATCGTCATGTTCGACGTCGGCCTCGACGACGATCACGGCATCGTTGACAAGCTTGTCGCGCGCGGCGCCCAGCACGTCGCCGAATACGCTCGCCTCGATCCTGCCAGTGCGGTCATCGAGCACCACGAACGACATCGAACCGCCCCGTCTGCTCCTGCGCGAACGGCTCGAAACCACGAGACCGGCGACTGTTTGCGTGCCCTGTCCCTGAGCCAGGGACACGATGGGGGTCGAACGGAGCATCGCTATTTCCTTGAGGTAAGCGTCGATGGGGTGGCCCGTCAGATACAGGCCCAGACTGTCTTTCTCCGCCGCCAGGCGCTCGCTCTTGCTCCAGGGGACGATGTCCGGGGTGGCGGCCGGTTCCTCCCGGACGACGTCCCCGAACATGTCGTGAATCCCCATCGCGGCATCGCGGGCATCTTGCCCGGCGCGGGCCAGTGCGGTTGGCAACTCCGCCATCAAACGCGCCCGCAGGTGATCAATATCCTCGCCCTCGACGGCAAAGCAATCCAGGGCGCCGGCGCAGATCAACGGTTCGATAACGTTCTTCGCGTTGCGGCCCGCATCTGTCCCCTGGATGCGGGAACAGAGGTCGAACAGATGCTTGAACAGACCGTCCGCTTCTCGTTGCTCTATCAGCGCCGCGACCGGTCCCGCGCCGACCCCGCGCACCGCGCCCAAGCCGTACAGGACGTCTGGGCCGACCACGGAAAACCGGTATTGGCTTGTATTGATATCTGCCAAGCGAATCGTCAGGCGCATTCGCCCCACCTCGCTCACCAGGGCTACCATCTTGTTCACATCCTGCATGTCTGCCGACAACACCGCCGCCATGAACTCCGCGGGGTAGTGGCACTTGAGCCATGCGGTCTGGCACGTGATGATGCCGTACGCGGTGGCGTGTCCTTTCGGAAACGCGTAGCCGGAAAACTTTTCCATCTGATCGAAGATATGGGCCGCGCGGCGCTCGGGAACCCCCTGCGACGTGGCGCCGGCCATGAATTTCTCGCGCACCTTGACCATCTCTTCGGGCTTTTTCTTCCCCATCGCCGCGCGCAGCACGTCCGCCTCTCCCAGGCTGAACCCCGCCAGCACGCGAGCGGCGTACATCACCTGCTCCTGGTATAGCAGGACGCCATAGGTCGCCTTCAGACCGCCTTCGAGTTTCGGATCGTCGTATTCGACCCGCTTGCGGCGGTGTTTGCGATCGATGAAGTCATCCGCCGTGCCGGACTGCAGTGGACCGGGCCGGTACAACGCCACCAAGGCGATGACTTCATCGATATTGTCCGGCGCCAGGCGGCGGACCAGATCCTTCATGCCCTGGGATTCGAGTTGAAAGACGGCGGTCGTCTCACCCGAGCGAAGCAGCGCAAAGGTCGCTTCGTCGTCGAGCGGTATGGCGTCTATGTCCACCGGGGCGGCGCCCGGTTGGCGGCCGGCGTTAACCGCCTTCACGGCCCAATCGATGATGGTCAGGGTCCGCAGCCCGAGGATGTCGAACTTCACCAGACCGGCCCGCTCGACATCATCCTTGTCGAACTGGGAGATCGTGTCGCCGCTGCGCTCGTCCGCGTAGAGCGGCACGAATTCCGTCAGCGGACCCGGCGCGATGACGACGCCGCCGGCGTGTTTGCCGACGTTGCGAACAATGCCTTCCAGCTTGTAGGCCATGTCCACGATCTCGGCGGCATCCGCGTTTTCGTCGATAAAGCGTTGCAGTTCCTCTTCGCGCGCGACCGCTGTGGCCAGGGTCATGCCGACCTCCGCCGGAATCATTTTCGACAGCTTGTCGGCCAGCCCGTACGGCTTGCCCTGGGCGCGGGCGACGTCGCGCACCACAGCTTTCGCTGCCATCGTGCCGAACGTGACGATCTGGCTGACCGCATCCGCGCCGTAGCGCTGGGCGACATGGCGAATGACCGAGTCCCGGCCCTCCATGCAAAAGTCGATATCGATGTCCGGCATCGACAGACGATCGGGATTCAGGAAGCGTTCGAAGATGAGATCGTATTCGATCGGATCGACATTGGTGACGTTCAGCGCGTAGGCGACGAGGGAGCCGGAACCGGAGCCGCGTCCCGGGCCCACGGGAACGCCGTTTTGCCTGGCCCAATTGACGAATTCCGCGACGACCAGGAAATATCCGGCGAAACCCGTCTCCTCGATGATGCCAAGTTCGTGGTCCAGTCGTTCGGCGTAAGTTTCAGCGTCGGCCGGGGCTCCCCCCGGAACGCGCGCCCGCAGCTTGGCTTCAAGGCCTTCGGTCGCGATGCGACGAAGAAACGCCTCCAGCGACTCGCCGTTCTCCGTGGGGTAGTTCGGCGGGTGATACGCGCCGAGTTTGAGGTCGAGGTTGCACCGCTTCGCGATTTCGACGGTATTTTCGAGCGCCTCCGGCAGATCGTCGAACAGCGCCGCCATGTCCTCGGCCGAACGCAGATACTGCGCCTCGCTATAGCCGCGTTCCCGGCGGGGGTCGTTCAGGGTGCGGCCCTGCTGAATGCAAACCCGCGTTTCGTGCGCTTCGAAATCGTCCGGGTGGAGAAAACATACATCGTTGGTCGCGACCACCGGCAGCGACCGCGCGCTACACAGGTCCACCGCCGCGCGCAGATAGTCGTCTTCCCCGACGCGCCCCGTCCGCCGCACTTCGACATAGTAGCGGTCGCCGAATGCCCTCGCCCATTCATCCGCCAGGCGTCCCGCCTTCGGTACGTCATTGGCGAGCAAGGCGCGTCCAACATCGCCCTCGGGGCCGCCGGAGAGCGCAATCAATCCCTGGGGAGCGGACAGGATCCATTGACGATCAAGCAGGCCGTGTTCCCGGCGACCGCGCCCGGCCGTGTCGACATAGGCTCTCGACGCGAGCCGAAGGAGGTTGGCGTAGCCTGCGTTCGACAGGGCGAGCAGCACGCAACGATTCACGTCGCCGCCGAGGCGATATTGGAAGTCGGCGCCGACGATAGGCTTTACCCCGGCGGCGAGGCACGCATCATAGAATTTCACCAGACCGAACAGGGCGCATCGATCGGTCATGGCGACTGCCGGCATCGACATCTGCGCGGTCCGGCGCGCCAGATCGCCGATCCGCACGAGGCTATCGCTGATCGAATACTCCGTGTGCACCAGAAGGTGTACGAATCCCGTCACAACAACTCCATCTGACATTGAGGATGAATCGCCGCGTACGCTTTCGATACGGGCGCGAAACTTCTGCGATGAATGACGGAAGGGCCATGCCGGGCAAGGGCCTGCAGGTGCTCTGCCGTAGCGTAGCCCTTGTGCCGCTCGAAACCGTATTCCGGATGCGCCGCCGCAAGCTCGATCATGTCCTTGTCCCGCGCGACCTTTGCAAGGATGGATGCCGCGCTGATGGCCGGCACCGTGGCATCCCCGCCGACGATCGTCACCACCGTGCAAGGCAGCCGTGGCCGCGCGTTGCCGTCGACCAAAGCCACGTCGAGTGGGGTCGAAAGCTGCGCGACCGCGCGCCGCATGGCCAACAAGGCGGCCTGAAGAATATTCAGCCGATCAATTTCCTCCACGTCGGCGCGGCCGATGCCCCAATCCAGCGCCTCGCCTCGAATGCGCTCCGCCAGCGCATTCCGACGCCTCGCAGACAACTGTTTCGAGTCCGCGAGTCCCGGGATCGGCCGCGAGGGATTCAGGATCACGGCGGCGGCCAGGACCGGGCCCGCCAGCGGACCGCGTCCGGCCTCGTCGATCCCGGCTACGCGCGCGCCGTCGTCCACCGACGGCCCGAACAGGTCTGCGGTCACGAGTTGCCCACCAGGGAGAGCACCGTTTCCGCCGCCCGTTCCGATGCGCCGCGCCGCAGTATCGCGTGTTGGCGGTCGAATTCGTCGAAGTAGTCCGGCTCCTCGCGCGCGCGCCGCATCTCCGCCAGCAACGCGCGCGCCAGCCGCTCGGGCTCGGCCGCATCCTGCAGAAGTTCGGGCACGAGCCGGCGGCCGCTCAGGATGTTCGGCAACGCGACGAACTCCGAAGATTTAAGCGCGTTCACGATGCGATACGTCAAGGGACCGAGCCGATACGTCACCACCATGGGACGGCGCAGCAGCATGGCTTCCAGTGTCCCGGTGCCGGATTTCACCAGGACCCCATCCGCCGCCGTCAACGCCTCCAGCGAGTTTCCCGCAGTCAATCGAACATCCAATCCGTCGGACCGTCCGCGAAGCTTCTCGCTCAGCAGGTCGTGAACGCGAGGATCGGGACAGGGAACAACGAAGGCGCACTCGCCCAGTTCAGAACGCAAACGCGCCGCCGACGCCAGGAATATTCCGCCCAAGGCCTCGATTTCCGACATCCGGCTACCCGGCATCAGCGCGATCACGACAGCGTCCTGGTCGAGTTCCAAACGCTCGCGCGCCTCCATCCTGGCCGCATGAGAGCCCGCCTCCGGCCCGATGTCGTCGGCCAGGGGATGACCCACGAAGACGGCGCGCACGCCGTGATCGCGATACAGATCGGGTTCGAACGGAAACAGGGCCATCACCACATCGGCCGCGCGGCCTATGCGCTTCACGCGGCCCCGGCGCCATGCGTAGACAGACGGACTGACGTAATGCGCCGTCGGTATGCCGCGCCGTTTCGCCAACCGCTCCTGCAGCAGGTTGAAGACATTGAAATCCACGCCGACGACCACATCCACGCCGCTGTGTGAAAAGTGGCGCACAAGGTCCGACAGCAGGCGGAGGAGGTCTGGCAACCGTTTCAACGGATCCACAAATCCGTTGACGGCGAGCCTTGAGAGCTCCGCGCGCGACTGCAGCCCCTCCGACATCATCCGCTCCCCGCCGATTCCCGTGAACTCGACGCTGTCTACGCGGCGCTGGATGGCCCGCATCAATCCGGCGCCGAGGATATCTCCCGATATCTCGCCCGCGACGATGCCAACTCTCAAGGCCACGTCTCAAGGCGCCATCGGTTCGAAGCCGCCGTTGCCGTTCAAGTTGCCTGCGAGCCGCGGCGCGGCCGAATGACGCCGTGTTCGGATGTCCGAATCGTGTCCACGAACATCCTTACCTCGGGATGACGATTCGCGTCGTCTTCAAGCGCGTCGCAGGCTTCTTTCACCGTCAATCCGGCGCGATAGACAGTCTTGTAGGCGCGATCGAGGGCGACCGTCACCGCCTTCGGCACGGCGCGCCGACGCATCCCCTCCACGTTCAGTCCGACCGCGCAAGCCGGATTACCCACGGCAGTCACGTATGCGGGGACATCCTTGATGACGTAGGAGAAAGCCGCGATGTGGGTGAACGCGCCGACCGAGCGAAACTGCAAGACGCCGGAATAGCCCCCGATATTGGCGTGATCGCCAACGGATACGTGCCCCGCGAGAGAGGCGTTGTTGGCCATGATGACATGGTCGCCCACTTCGCAGTCATGGCCGATGTGCACGTAGGCCATAAAGAGATTATTGTTGCCGATAAGGGTCGCGCCCCGGTCCTGCAACATGCCGCGATGGATGGTGACTCCTTCCCGAACCACGTTGTCGTCGCCCATGGTCAATGTTGTCGGCTCGCCCCCGTACGCCAGCGCCGGCGTATCTTCGCCAACGGTCGCGAACTGGAATACATGGTTGCGCTTGCCGAGGGTCGTAGGGCCCTTGATGATCGCGTGCGGCCCTATGCGACAGCCGTCGCCAATCGTCACGCCCGGTCCGATGATGGACCAGGGACCAACCTCCACATCGGCACCGATTGCGGCGCCCGGATCGATGATGGCCCGGGGGTCGATCAATCTTCCGCTCTCTGTCGCGCGCATAGCACCTCGGAAACGCACGCGAGGTTTCCTTCGACGAATGCCTTGCAATCGAACTTCATCATGAAGCGATGCTGGTTGATGATCGTCGCTTCGATGTCGAGCCGGTCGCCGGGACGCACCGGCCGCTTGAACCGCGTCTTGTCGGCGCCGACAAGGTAGTAGAGAAAGCCTTCCACAGGTTTTTGTCCGTGGGTCCTGAACGCCAGAATGCCCGCGATCTGCGCCATCGCCTCAATCACCAGGACGCCGGGCATGATGGGGTGTCCCGGGAAATGTCCCGCGAAAAATGGCTCGTTGACGGAGACGTTCTTGAAGCCCTTGATCGAGCTTCCCGGCTCAATAAAGGTCACGCGATCCACCAGCAGAAATGGAAACCGATGCGGGAGATAGTCCATGATCTCGCGCGTATCCATCATCGAATTCCGCTCTTCTTTTCCAGCTTGGCCAAGCGCGTGGCGATGCCGTCGAGTTGCGCGAAACGCAGGGCGTTGCGCTTCCATCGACGGTTCGTATTATGCGGCACGCCGCCGGAATAGATACCCGGTTCCTTTATCGAACCCGTCACGTGCGTCATCGCGCTCACCGTGACGCCGTCGGAGATTTCGACCGGTCCGTCGCCGGCCACCCCCACGCCGCCCCCCAGGATGCAGTGGCGACCGATACGGGTACTTCCGGCCAATCCGACGCAGCCGCAAATGACCGTGTCCGCGCCGATGCGGCAGTTGTGCCCGACCTGCACCTGGTTGTCGATCTTTACCCCATGTTCGATGACCGTGTCTTCGATGGCGCCCCGGTCGACCGTCGTGCATGCGCCGATGCGGACATCATCGCCGATCCTGACGCCGCCCAACTGCGCGATCATCTGCAAGCGACCGGTCGCGTCAGGAGCGAAACCGAAGCCGTCGGCGCCGATGACAGTGCCCGAGTGGATCGCGCAACGACGGCCGATCTCCACGCCGTGACAGAGCGTGGCGTTCGGCATGACCACGGTATCCTCGCCAATGATCGTGCCCGCTCCCACGAAGACGCCGGCGCAGATCTCTACCCGATCGCACAACACGACCTCCGCCATGACCACCGCCGCGGAGGCGATCGCAACCCCCTCGCCGATTCGCGCCGTCGGAGCGACAGTGGCGGATGCGTGGATTCCGGGAACGGCGGCAGGTCTGGCGTCGAACATCCGCGACGCCACGGCGAAAGCGTGGTACGGATTGTCGGTCACCAGGGCATTGGTCGGGCAATCCGCCGCGTCCTTCTCGCGAAGGATGACAGCCGTGGCCGCGGTGTCGGCGAGGAATCGCTTGTAGGCCGGATTCGAAAAGTGCGTCAACTCGCCACACCGGGCGTTCTCAAGCGAACCCAGCCGGTTGACTCGCGCGCGGTCATCGCCAAGGACCATGGCGCCGATGCGTCCGGCGACTTCCCCTAGCGTGAACTCCTTGAACGCGGCGGCCACGGACCGCTGTTACTGCTTCTCGTTGATCTTTTCGGTGACCTTGCGCGTGACATCGTGTTTCGTGTTCACGTACAACAGCCCCGCTCGGGGAAATACGGCGTCGTATCCCTCGATCTCGATCAGGTCCTTCAGGACCGCATCCAGCTTCGGCGCCATCTGGCGGAAAATTTCCTGCTGGCGGTCTTGCAATTCCTTGCGGAGTTTGTTGACACCGAACTCGTAGTCGATCTGCTTGTCCTCGATGTCCTTCTGAATATTCCGCTTGTCGGCATCTCCCAGGATCTCGGCGTCTTTCTGAAGCCGCTCCTGCAAGGCTTGAATCTCCGAGAAGAGCTGTTGCAGAGCATCCTGGTCCTTTTTCAGGTCCTGCTCCACCTGGGTCGCGAGAGACTGTGCTTCTTCGCTATCGCCGATTGCACGTTGCACGTCAAGCACAGCGAACTTGATCTCCGCCGCAACGCCGACGGCCGCGAAAGAAAACACCGCGAGCAAAGTCGCCGCCAGCCTTTTGACCACACCCATTCTCCTCATCATTAAACTTCAGCCCCGCCGGCGACTTCGTCGACAATCCTTCGCGATTGTAAGTGGATGCCGTTCGATTATCACGTACCGATTCGTTCTGCCCGCCAAGGAACGCGCCGCCGGCCAACCCGTGCAAGCCGTGGATGCCAAGCTGCTACAGCGTTCTGCCGATCTCGAACGAAAAGGATTCCTCCTTGTCGAACGGCCCGCTGTTGAACGGTGCCGAGAGAACGAAGGTCATCGGTCCCATGCCGGTCAACCACGTCACGGAGAAACCCGCGCTGTATCGCAGGGCATCGACCGAGAAGTCCTCGCAGATCACGTTGATCTCCGATGGATCGACCTCCCCGACCAGCGCAAGCCGCTCGGCGGTCGGACAGTCCGTGTTGAATACGTTGCCCACATCGACGAAGAACACCGGCCGGAACTGGCCCCGATTCTCCAGGAACGGCAACGGGAAGATCAGTTCCATGCTCGCCTCGAACAGGAGGTTGCCGCCGATCGGGCTACCGTCCGGGTCGTAGAAGACTGAATCAGGCGGATCCGTCGCCCTGGGGCCGAGGGAGCTCCGTTCGAAGCCGCGTACGGACCCGAATCCGCCAGCGAAGAAATTCTCGAAGAACGGGTAAGTTTCGGTATCCCCATACACGCCGCCGTAACCGACTTCGCTCCTCATCCTGAGCGACCAGCCCCGAGGTAGCCGAAAGTACTGGTCACCCGTGTAGCGCAACTTGTAGAAGGACAGTTCGCTTCCCGGAATCGCCACCTCCAGCCCCAGCGACTGGCTTCTCCCGGCAGTGGGAAACAAACCCCGGTTCAGAGTCGAACTGATCCAGGAGCTTTCCGCTTTCATGTTGAGGAAGTCCCCTTGCTCGCGCCGGAGGAAATCCGCTATTTCGAGCGCGGCGAACGTCCCTTCCGTGATCTCGGTCTGCTCGACAGTGAGTCCGAACTGAATGCGTTGCGTTTCGCTGATCGGGAAGCCGAAAGTAGCGCCCGCGCCGATCGCGTCGGTCGTAAACCGCGCGAGATTCAAGCCCGAATAGTCCGAACGTCTGAAGTAAAGGTTGTAGCCCCGACTGACCCCATCCGCGGTGAAGTACGGATCGAAAAAGCTGCCGGTCACGTGCTTGTAGAAGTCGTTCCAGCCGATGCTGATCCCGATGCTGTTGCCGGTACCCGCCACGTTCTGCTGCTGATAGCTGGTGCCAAGGTTCAAGCCGGTGATTTTCTGGTAGCCGAGCTGGGCCGAGATGACGCCGGTCGGTTGCTCCTCGACCGAGAACTCCACGTCGATCTGGTCATCGGTGCCCGGCACCTCGGGCGTTTCGACATTGACTTCCTCGAAGAAGCCGAGACGCTCCAGCCGAATCTTTGACAATTCGATCTGTGCGGTAGACGCCCAACCCCCCTCGATCTGGCGCATCTCCCGGCGCAGCACCTCGTCGTGGGTCACGCTGTTGCCGACGAAGGAAAGGCGCCGGACGTACGCGCGTTTGCCCGCCTCGACGTAGAACGTGACATCCACGGTGCCGTCTTCGCGCGTTTCGGGAATGCCGGTTGCAGAAGCAAAGGTATACCCGGAATTTCCCAGCACAGCGGTGATCCGCTCCTCGGTAGCTGTCATGAGCGCTCGGGAGAACGTCTGTCCCTCCCGCACCAGAAACAGGCTCCGGATCACTTCGGGATCCACTTCTCGAAGCTCGCCCGCCAGGTCGACTTCGTTGACCGTGTACAACTCGCCCTCATCGACGTTGACGGTCACATAGACCTGCTTCTTGTCCGGCGTGATGCTGACCTGCGCCGAACGCACCGACATGTCAACGTGTCCGCGATCCTGGTAGTAGGACTCGACGCGCTCGATATCGCCCGAGAGCTTCTCCTGCGAATACTTGTGGTCGCCGCGAAAGAAGGAAAAGAGCGAGGGGTGCTTGAGTTCAAGGTCGGCAAGCAGCTCCGCCTGGGAGAAAACCGTATTGCCGACGATATTGATGTGGCGAATGCCCGAGTTGCTGCCTTCCTCGATGTTGATTTCGATCGCGACGCGATTGCGAGGCAACGGGTCGGCCTTTGTTTCGATCTCCGAGTTGTAGCGTCCCTGCGCGACATAGCTGCGCTCGAGTTCGAGCCCGACGCGCTCCAGCGTCGCCTGCTTGAATATCTCTCCTTCCCGAAGCCCCTGCGCCGACAACGCTTCCATCAAGTTTTCGGTCTTGATGGCCTTGTTGCCGTCGATCTCGATCGATTCGATCGAGGGTCGCTCCTTGACACTGACGATGAGAATGTCGCCGTCCCGGGACATGGTGACGTCGTCGAAGTAGCCAGAGGCGAAAAGCCCCCGCACGAGCTGGCGCACGCTGACATTGTCTATCACATCGCCGACGGACAACGGCAACAAGTTGAAGACTGTGCCCGCAGAAACCCGCTGCAAGCCCAGTAGACGGATGTCGCCGACGCGAAACGGCTCCCACGCCGACGCGCCAACCGCAACGAAGGCGGCGAGCAGACCCGCAAGCACGATAGTTCGTTTCACTATATTCCTCGCCCGCCCCCGCGGGGCCATCAAAGCAGACGCGCCACGTCATTATAGATGACGAACAGCATCGTGAAACTGACGAGGAACAGGCCGACGCGCATGCCGATGGCCTGCACGTGCGGTGGCACCGGTCTGCGGGCGACGATCTGCGCGCAGGCGAACAGGATATGTCCACCGTCCAGTATGGGTATGGGCAGCAAGTTGATCACGCCGAGGCTGATCGACAGCAGCGCCAATATGGTCAGGAAGTTCCGCCAACCCGTCTGCGCCGAGTCCTTCGCGATCTTGGCGATCATGACCGGACCCGCTAGATTCTTCGGCGAAACCGTCCCGGTGAACATCCTGCCCAGGAGGTTCAGGGTGAGCACCGTTTTCGCCGCCGTTTCGTTCGCGCTCCAGGCAAGGGCTTCGATCATCGAGTACCGAATCGTTCGCACGGGGGCCTCGACGCCGGCGAAGCCGATCATCGTTCCGCCCTCCGACGTGGCGCTCGGCGTCAGCAAGACATCGAGTTCGCGTCCGCCGCGATCCACAAGGAGCGACACCGCTCGCTCCGGCGCTGCGCGTACCGCAACGACCCAGTCATACCAAGTCTCGACAACCTCGCCGTCCACCGCCAACACCCGGTCCCATGCGCGCAAGCCGGCCCGCGCCGCAGCGCTGTCGTCCAGAACGCGCCCGATCACCGCAGGCGGGGCCACGATGCCGAGATCACCAAGAAGGTCCGGCGCTTCCTCGCCGCGGCGCCACTGTTCGACCGGAATACGATAGACGCGCGTCGACGTTTGTTCCGGCCGCCGCGCAGCGATGTCGATCTCTCCCGTATCTCCCAGGCGCCCGGCCAAGGCCGCGTTGACTTCAGGCCAGGTCGGCGTCGGCCGGCCATCGATGGAGACCAGTTCCTCGCCACCGCGCAGGCCGGCGACGTGCGCGGGCGTGTCTTCCTCGACCGTGCCGACGATGGGGATGTACGCCGTGACGCCGGCAACCGAAATCGCCCAATAGACGGCAACAGCAAGCACGAAATTCGCCGCGGGGCCCGCCGCGGCAATGGTGATTCGCCACCAGGGCGATAGTCTATCGAAGGGAATGTTCGGGTATTCCGACCCTTCGCGCGGCTCCCAGTGTCCGGTCTCTTCGCCCTCGCCATACATCTGCAGAAATCCGCCCAGGGGGATGGCCGCGAGGGTGAAGGCCGTGCCCCGCTTGTCCGTCCACGATAGCAGCGGGCGCCCGAACCCCACGGAAAAACGCAGGATCCCGACCCCGGAGGCACGCGCTGCGAGGTAGTGTCCGAACTCGTGCACCGTGACGAGAACCGTTATCGTCACCAAGAGGTACAGGACGTACTGCAATGCTTCCATGACCTGTCGTGCCGCTAATTCGAGTATGCGCGCGCGCGGGGAGCGCGGCCCGGTTCACATCATAACAGCAGCCACAGCGCGAATACCGGCACCACCGCGATGGTCGAGTCGATGCGATCCAGCACGCCGCCGTGACCGGGCAGAAGCGTTCCGGAATCCTTGGCCCCGAAGGCCCGTTTCACGGCGCTCTCGAACAGATCGCCGAACACGGCGACGGCGGAAAGCGCGACAGCGACAACCGCCCATTCCGCCAGAGATCCCAGGTCGAACACCCAGGCCAACCCGAGGCCGACCGCGAGGCCGGCGCACATTCCCCCGGCCACGCCTTCCCATGTCTTCCCCGGGCTCACGCGCGGCGCCAGCTTGATTCTGCCCAAGGCCCGGCCCGCGAAGTACGCCCCCGTATCCACCGACCAGGCCACCGCAAACGCCCAGACAATGAACCGATATCCGGCATCGAAAGCATGCATCGAGACCAGGCCCAGCCACGCGCCCGTGAATGCGAGGATGCCGCCGAAGGCCAACCAGGTCAGCCGTGCCGACTCGCCGCGTCCGAGATGTCGAAGCAACGCGGCCGCCCGCGATGTCCCAGGCGTCGGCGCCCTTGCATCACGGTCGCTCGCCCCGCTCCGATCAAAGCGCCCCGCCGCCCACTGCAATACGAAGCCACACGCGAAAAGCCAGAAGACGGATGTCGCGACCAGCACCGGCATCCACCATTCGGGCCGAAACCATAAGGCAGCCATGCACGTCCCCGCGAGGAGCACATAGATGATCCTGGCCCACGGGGGTGCGAGCCCCGCCAATCCCGCCCACTCGTAGAGGCCGAACGCTCCCAACACGAAGGCGAACAGCGCAAACAGGTCGTTCGGCAGAAAAACGACCCCGGCCAAGACCGCCGAGGCCAGGACAAACGCGGTAGCAAGGCGAAGTTCTAGAGTCGTGTCCCGCAAGTTTATGGCACTTCAGAAACTTGCGGGGCACGACTCTTACAATCAATCGCGACCGCCGAAGCGGCGCTGGCGCGAGCCGAACTCCGCCAACGCACGTCGCAGCGCATCGGCGTTGAAATCCGGCCAGCACTCCGTGGCGAAGTAGAGTTCGGTGTAGGCGAGGTCCCACAACAGGAAGTTGCTGATGCGCTGTTCGCCGCCGGTGCGGACGCAGAGATCCGGCTCGGGCAACGCGGCAAGATTGAGATACGACGCGAACAGGCCATCGTCGATACAGGCGGGATCGACGCGACCGGCGCGCGCGTCCATGGCGAGCCGGCGAGCCGCCTGGGTGATGTCCCAGCGCCCCCCGTAGTTCGCCGCGATGGTCAGGAACAGGCGTCCGTTGGGCTGGGTGATCCGCTCCGCGCGGTCCATCAACTCCCGCAGACCACGAGCGAAACGCGTCTTGTCTCCGACGATATTGAGCTTGACGTCCTTGCTGTGAAGCTCATCCACGTCGTTCTCCAGGAAACCGCGCATGAGATCCATGAGCACAGAGACCTCGCGTTCGGGCCGACACCAGTTCTCCGTGCTGAACGCGAACAGCGTGAGGTACTTGACGCCCGCGTCGGCGCACGCCTCGGCGACGATCCTGACATTGTCCGCGCCCGCGCGATGGCCATTGGGGGCCGGCACATTGCGTCTTCTCGCCCAACGGCGGTTGCCGTCCATGATGATCGCCACATGCCGAGGCACGGCGGCAGTAGCCGTCGCCTCCCACATGTTGGATTCTCGTTGCAATTCGACGCGCATCATCTCCCACGCACCCGACAAAACATGGCGCATAGACTATCGCCCGCGCGCACCGCGATCGTGCAAATCGCGCTCAAATCTCCATCAAATCGTTTTCTTTGCGTTCCAGCGCGCTGCCCGCCTGTTCCACGCGCTCGTCTGTCACCTTCTGGATGTCCTGAATCGCCCGATGCGCCTCGTCTTCGGTGATCTCCTTCTCTTTCAGGAACTCGCGGATGTCATGGTTCGCATCGCGGCGGACGTTGCGTATCGCCACGCGCGCCTGTTCCGTCTCGTTGCGCGCCTGACGGGACAGGTCCCGGCGGTTCTCCTCGGTCAGCGGCGGCAGCATCAGCCGGATGACGTCCCCCGTGGAGGTGGGTGTCACACCGAGGTTGCTTCTCAGGATCGCCTTCTCGATGTCCGGCACCATTTTCTTTTCCCAGGGGACGATCGCCAAGGTCCGTCCCTCCTCAACCGTCACGGTTGCGACCTGGTTGATGGGCGTTGCCGCGCCGTAGTAGTCCACCTCGACGCCGTCGAGCAGCGACGGGTGCGCGCGCCCCGTGCGAATCCGCGCGAATGCCGCGTGCAGCGCTTCCAGTGACCTGGCCATCCTGTCGTCGGCATCGCTGACGATTTCGTCGATAAGTTCCATGCGATCACCTCCCGCTCTCGCCTCCATGCCCGGCGCATGCGATACGCCCAACACGAATCGGCAAGGTTTCCACCGCTGTCATCCGGATACCGGTGGCTAGCCGGCCGCCTTCGCCTGCCCGACATCGAACCGGACGAGGCGCACGCAGCGCGCATCCGCGTCAGCCAGCAGCTTGCCCACCTTCGTCTTGGAGTCCCTGACGAACGGCTGCTCGACAAGGCTGAGATCCGCCAGCGTCTTGCGCAAACGACCGGCCACCATCTTTTCGGCGATTTCCGGCGTCTTCGCGCTGGATGCCGCCTGCGCCACGAGAATCTCTCGCTCCTTTTCCACGAAGGTCTGATCGAGTTGTTCGGGCGCCACCACCAGCGGCGCCGATGCCGTCACGTGCATCGCCAGATCCCTGCCAAGAGAGTCGTCCCCGCCTTCCACCTCGACCAGGGCGCCCTTGCGCCTGTCCGTATGCACATACCCGTAGATCCCGCCACCAGCGGTTTCGAACGTGACCACGCGCCCAACGGTGATGTTTTCCCCTATTTCCTGTACCAGCACGACACGCTCGGCCTCCAAGTCGCCGGTCATAAGCGCCTCAACGCTGTCGCAGGCAGTGTCGAAAGCCGCGTTTGTCACGGTATCGAGAAAGGCGCCGAACTTCGCATTGCGCGCCGCAAAATCGGTTTCAACATTGATCTCGACCATGGTGCCCCGCCTGGCGTCGGCACCGATCCTGATTCCGAGCAGACCCTCGGCCGCCGTGCGATTCGCCTTCGCCGCCGCCTTCAACGCGCTATTCTTGCGCAACAACTCAATCGCCTTGTCAATATCGCCGTCCACCTCTTCGAGCGCCTTCTTGCAGTCCATCATGCCGAGACCGGTCCGGTCCCGTAGTTCCTTGACCAACCGCGCGCTGATCGTCGCCACAATCAATTCTCCTCTTCGGCTATCGGGTCGGGCGACGCGACGACCGGCTGCCCGGTTGCTTCCGCCGCGCTCTGCTTTTCTTCAGGCACATCTTCAGGCACATCTTCAGGCACATCTTCCGCCACATCTTCCGCCACGGGGCGCTCCGAGACCTCCGCCGCGTCGATCGCCTGGGCCAGCGCGGCGCTCGAAGTCGACTCTTCCTCTTGCACTTCGGTGAACTCATCCGCCGAAACCAGGGCGACCTCGTTCCTGCCTTCTTCGATGGCATCCGCCACGCCCATGACATACAGGCGAATCGCGCGAATCGCATCGTCGTTGCCGGGGATGACATAGTCGATGCCATCCGGATCGCTGTTCGTGTCCACCACCCCGATGACCTCGATGCCCAACTTGTTGGCTTCGGACACCGCGATGCGTTCGTGCTGCACGTCAATGACGAACAGCGCGTCCGGCAATCCCCCCATATCCTTGATGCCGCCCAAACTCCGCTGCAGCTTCTCCATGGTGCGGCGCTTGCTCAGACCTTCCTTCTTCGTCAGCATCTCCAACGCCCCTTCTTCCACCTGCGTCTCAAGCTCCTTGAGGCGCAGGATCGACTGCCGGATCGTCTTGTAGTTAGTCAACATGCCACCGAGCCAGCGCTGATCGACATAGGGCATGCCGACACGCTCGGCCTGTTCCCTGATGTCCTTGGCGGCAGCGCGCTTGGTGCCGACAAATAGAATCTTCTTGTGTGCGGCACCAAGAGACCTAACGTGGTCGAGGGCTTCGTTGAACGCGGGTAGCGTGTGCTCGAGATTGATAATGTGGATCTTGTTGCGCGCGCCGAAGATATACGGCGCCATCTTGGGGTTCCAAAAGCGGGTCTGGTGGCCGAAATGGGCGCCGGCCGCCAGCATGGCGCGCATGTCTATCGAGGTCATCAATGCATCTCCGGGTTGGTGCTTCCGCGCGGCTCACTGCCGGATCCAATGACCGCATGCCATGCGCACGCGACATCCACCCGCGGCAGATCCTTGTCGCCACACGTGATTTACCCAAGCGGGAGCAGTTCTCCGCACCTGGAATGTCCAAACAGCGCCTTATACCATAAAGTGCCTGCTTAGCCTTAGTTCGCCCGGACGACAAACGCATGCCGACAACTCCAAAGCCAGTGCCGAAGACAGCAGAACAAATCGAGAAAATGCGCGTCGCGGGCCGCCTTGCGGCGAGCGTTCTCGAGATGATCGGCGAACACGTCAAAGCTGGCGTTACCACGGAGGAACTGAACCGCCGCTGCCACGATTACATCGTCAATGACCTCGACTGCGTCCCGGCGCCGCTCAACTACTCGAACGCGCCCGGCCAACCGCCGTTTCCAAAGTCCATTTGCACGTCGGTCAATCAAGTGGTCTGCCACGGCATTCCCACCGACAGGAAAAGACTCAAGAACGGTGACGTGATCAACATCGACGTCACGGTCATCAAGGATGGCTGGCACGGCGACACGAGCAAGATGTACTTCGCCGGCAAACCGGGCGTGCTGGCCGAACGCCTGGTGCGCGTGACGCAGGAGTGCCTCTACAAGGGCATCGGAGCCGTGCGGCCCGGCGCGCACCTCGGCGACATCGGCGCGGTCATTCAAACGCATGCCCAGGCCCACCGCTTCTCCGTAGTCCGCGAATTCTGCGGTCACGGCATCGGCAGGACATTCCACGATGCGCCGCAGGTCCTGCACTATGGCCGGCCCGGGTCCGGCGAGGTCCTGCAGGAGGGCATGACCTTCACCATAGAGCCCATGATCAATGCCGGCAGGCGCGACGTGAGAGTTCTTTCCGACCACTGGACCGTGGTGACGAAGGATCACAAGCTGTCGGCGCAGTGGGAGCACACCATCCTCGTCACCCCGACCGGAGCCGAAGTCCTGACGCGCCGCGCCGAAGAATCGGCGTGGCTTTGAGCCGCCTGCCCGACACGGCGAAACTGCGGCACCGCATCAGCCTCGCCGACGGCAACCTGGCCAACCGGTTTTGGGCCGGCGAGGACGTGGACCTGCTCGTCGCCGAACGGGCGCGGTTCATCGACGGTTTTCTCGCGGAGATTTGGCAACACTGGTTTGAATACCGTAGCGACATCGCGCTTCTGGCATTGGGCGGCTATGGCCGCGGCGAGCTGCATCCGCAATCCGACATCGATCTCCTGGTTCTCGTCAGCCGCACGAAGACGGGTAGCGACGACATCGCGGCTTTCGTGCGCTTTCTGTGGGACCTGAAGCTCGATATCGGACACAGCGTGCGCACGGTGCGCGATTGCGTGCGGGAAGCCGCCCGGGACATCACGGTCATCACTTCGCTGTACGAACGCCGGCGCCTGACGGGTTGCGAACTCCTCTGCGTCAAGCTCGACCGCGCGCTCGGCAGGAAGCGGGTCTGGCCAAGCCGCGCGTTTTTCGCCGCCAAGCGTGGCGAGCAGGCGCGACGGCACGCGCAGTTCGATGATGTCGAGTACAACCTCGAACCCAATATCAAGGGCGGGCCAGGGGGGTTGCGGGACATCCAGACCATCGGCTGGATCACCGAGCGGCACCTCGGCACGTCTCACCTGAGCGAACTCACGCGACACGGCTACCTCACGCCGCAAGAACGCACCTGGCTGATTGACGGCCGCCGATTCCTGTTCAAGGTGCGCTTCGGACTGCATCTCGTCGCCGGACGCAAGGAGGACCGACTGCTGTTCGACCACCAGCGCGCGCTGGCGCGACGTTTCGGCTACCGCGACTCCGACGCGCAGCTCGCCGTGGAACAGTTCATGCACGACTACTACCGACACGTACTGGCGCTCCGGGAGGTCAACGACATCCTGCTGCAGCATTTCGACGAAGCCATCCTGCGCGCCAGGGAACGCCCGGTCGTCGAGAAGATCAACGCGCGGTTCCAGCTCCGCAACCGCTACATCGAAACCACCTCGCCGCAGGTCTTTCGGGACGACCCCGCCGCCCTGATAGAAATCTTCCTGATCATGGCGCATCGGCCGAACATCGCCGGCGTGCGCGCGGAAACCATCCGGCGCATCCGCGACGATCTCGCACTGATCGACGACGACTTCCATCGCAGCCCCAAGGCGACCCGATTGTTCCTCGAACTCCTCCGTTCGCCGGACGCGCAGCTCACTCGCATGCGCCGCTATGGCGTGCTTGGCCGCTATATCCCGGAGTTCGGACGCATTGTCGGCCAGATGCAGCACGACCTGTTCCACATCTATACCGTCGACGCGCACACCATCATGGTCACCGAAAATCTGCGTCGGCTGCGCAGCGGTTCCAGCCGTGAGCGCTTCCCGCTGGCGTCGCAATGCGCGCGCAACGTGCCGAAGATCGAACTGCTTTACCTCGCTGGACTATTCCACGACATCAGCAAAGGCCAAGGCGGCGACCACTCCGAACTGGGCGCTCACCGCGCGATCGCGTTTTGCCGGCGCCATGGCCTCGACGCCGACGACACTGAACTCGTGGGGTGGCTGGTGCGCGACCATCTGGTGATGTCCGCGACAGCCCAGCGCGAGGACATCTACGACGCGGAAGTCGTCGGCGCGTTCGCCCGGCGCGTGCGCACGCAGACGCGACTGGACTATCTGTACGCGCTCACGGTCGCCGATATCACGGCGACCAATCCGAGCCTGTGGAATAGTTGGCGCGCGACACTCATGAATCACCTTTACGCCGAAACGCGTCTCGCGCTAACGCCCGGCGCGACCCCGCAACCGGAGGACCGCGTCGCCTCGCGCACGGCGAGGGCCCTCGAGATATTGGCGCAGCGCGGTATTCGCCGCGACCGGGCCCTGGCCCTCTGGGACGATCCAACCAACGAATTCTTTTTGCGCCACACCGCCTTGCAGATCGCCGGCATCACCGCCGCGATGCACGAACACAACGTCGAGTCGGGTCCGCTGGTGCTGCTGCTCGACCTGGATGACCCGGGCAGCGAAGAAGGCGCGACGGAGGTTATCGTCTACACGCCGGATCGCCCCAAGCTGTTCGCCGCCAGCGCCGTCGCATTCGATCACCTGAACCTGCAAATCCAGGATGCCAGCATCAACACCAGCGCGGGCGGCCTGTGCTTCAATTCCTACATCGTGCTGGACGAGCACGACCTACCGCTTCGCAAGGACGACGAACGACGAGGGGTCATCCGCGAGGTCCTGGCCAGCGCCCCGGCGGATCGGAATCCGATCGCGGCAGCGCCAACGCGACACGTACCGAGGCGACTGAAACAGTTCGTCACGCCAACCGAGGCGACCATCAGCACGGAACCGGATTCGGCGCACAGTGTTCTGAAAGTCGTGACATCTGATCGACCCGGCCTGCTGGCTCGCCTCGGGCTGCTCTTCGTCGAACTCGGCATCTCGGTACAACGCGCGCATATCACAACCCTGGGCGAGCGAGTCGAGGACATGTTCCAGATCGCAAAGGTTCCAGACCCGGCGAACGCCGAACGCATCTGCGCGGCAATCCGCAACCGCCTGGATACCGCGCACGAAGCCCTCAGCCGAGACAGTGCCCCCTCGCATGAAACAGCAGCGCCAGGGGGCGACCCCTCGCGGGCCGCGCGGCCATGAATCCGTATCTCGACACCCTGTTGGCATATCCTTTCGAGCGCCTGAACGCGTTGAAGGCAGGTGTCGAGCCAGCGGCGCGCGCGCCGCATGTGCCATTGGAGATCGGGGAGCCGAAGCACGCGCCTCCCGACTTCGTCATCGAGATTCTGCGCGATCCGAACGCGCTCGCATCGGGCCTGACCGCCTATCCCCCGACCCGGGGAAGCGATGCGTTGCGCGCGGCGGTGGCGGCATGGCTTCAGCGCCGCTTCGGCGCCCGCGTCGACGCCGACCGGCAAATCCTGCCCGTCAGTGGCACCCGCGAGGCGCTCTTCTCCTTCGGCCAGGCGGTGCTTTCCGGGGCGGGTTCGGCGCGGGTCGTGCTGCCCAATCCGTTCTACCAGATATACGAAGGCGCCGCCTTGCTGCGAGGTGCGGCGCCCTACTACGCGCCGTGCGCTCCAAGCGGCATCCCCGACTTCGATCGCATCGCCGACGAAGTGTGGCGGACGACGGAACTCGTCTACATCTGCTCCCCGGGCAATCCGACCGGTGCCGTCATCCCCGAAAGCGAACTGCGAAGACTGATCGATCGCGCCCATCGTTTCGACTTCGTCATCGCGTCCGACGAATGCTATTCCGAGATCTACCGGGACGAAGCCGCGCCGCCCGTTGGGCTGCTGCAGGCCGCCGCCGCCATGGGTAACACGGAGTTCCATCGATGCGTGGCGTTCAACAGCCTGTCCAAACGTTCCAACCTTCCCGGACTACGTTCCGGGTTCGCCGCTGGCGACGCGGAAATCATCGACCGCTACTACCTCTATCGCACCTATCACGGCTGCGCCATGCCGACGCATGTGCAAGCCGCCAGCGCGCTCGCGTGGGGAGACGAGACGCATGTGCGAGAAAACCGGGTCCGTTACCGCGAGAAGTTCGAAGTCATGCAGCCCATCCTCGCCGAATCAATGGTCGTGGACATGCCCGAAGCGTCGTTCTACCTTTGGCCCCGGACGCCGGTGGACGACGAAACCTTCGCCCGAGAACTCTACGCAACCGAGAACATCACCGTCATGCCGGGCAGCTATCTCGGACGTCGGCACGAAGGGGTCAACGCCGGCGCCAACCGCGTGCGGATCGCCCTCGTCGACGAACTCACGACCTGCGCCGAGGCGGTGCGACGGATTCGGGACTTCGCGCTTGCGCTTGCGCCACGGGATCCGTCGCCCTAGCGGACACCGTGTTTTGCGCTTGCGCGATCACGCTACACTAGCGGCTCACGCCTTAGGCGAGGGGCGAGCAAAACATGAGCGACTTCTTCAGTTTCGGATTGGGAGCAAGCACCAGGAGCGCTGCGGGTGACATACTCGAAACCTGGTATCCCCTCCCCCTCAAACAACCGGAGGGCGTCGTTGCCGAGGCCGCGCGGCGCGTCGGCAATCGTGATCGCGCCGGCCCCGATCACGCGATCCTTGTCGCCGACGCCCTCGACGCCGACGGGCGGTCCAGCGCGGCGACCGCCTACCGGATGCTCGCGGAACTCGACCAGCCATTGACGGCGGTGGCCCTCGAGGCCGACAAGGACATCGCTTCCGCGCCCCAGGCCTACCTCAAGCTGCACCTGCTATCGCACCGCCTGGCACTGCCCAACAGCTTAAACCTGAACGGTATTTTCGAACATTTGCCCACGGTGGCGTGGACCAGCCAGGGGCCGGTCGACCCGGCGGAAGTGCCCGCGCGATTGGCCGCCGCCCGCGCCGCGGGCGATCACTTGACCATCTACGCTGTGGACAAGTTCCCGCGCATGACGGACTACGTCATTCCTTCGGGGGTCCGCATCGCGGATGCGAGCCGCATTCGGCTCGGCGCGTATCTCGGCGAAGGCACGACGGTCATGCACGAGGGCCAAATCAATTTCAATGCCGGCGCCCTCGGTCCAAACATGGTCGAAGGGCGCATTTCGCAGGGCGTCATCCTCGGCTCGCACAGCGACCTGGGCGGCAGCGCCAGCACCATGGGGACCCTGTCGGGGGGCGGCGAAATCGTGATTTCCATCGGCGAACAATGCCTGGTCGGCGCCAATGCGGGCTGCGGAATCCCGCTCGGCGACCGTTGCACCATCGAGGCCGGCCTCTACATCACCGCCGGCACCGTCGTTGAGGTCCTCGACGAGTTCGGCAGCGCGGTCCGCGCAGTCAAGGCGCGAGACCTTGCCGGACAGAACGACATGCTGTTCATCCGCCACAGCCAGACCGGCACGGTCCAGTGCCGCACCAACCGGTGCGCGATCGAGTTGAATGCCCGCTTGCATGCGCACAACTGACGGCGCAACACTGGCGCTGACCCGGGCGCTGGTCGGGCTTGCCTCGGTGACGCCGGAGGACGGCGGGTGCCAGGACCTGATGATCGACTACCTGATGTCCCTCGGCTTTGCGGTGGAGCGCTTGCCGTTCGGCGATGTGCGCAATTTCTGGGCGCGCCGAGGTTCGAGCGGCCCGCTGTTCGTCTTCGCCGGACACACCGATGTCGTGCCTGCCGGCCCCCTGGAGGCCTGGTCATCGCCGCCCTTCGTCCCGGAAATTCGCGACGGCCACCTGTACGGCCGCGGCACGGCGGACATGAAGTCAAGCCTGGCGGCGATGTTGGTGGCGGTGCGCCGGTTCATCGGAGACCACGACGATCACGGCGGCTCGATCGCCTTCCTCGTTACCAGCGATGAGGAGGGCGCCGCGGTCGACGGCACGGCCAAGGTCGCGGAATGGCTGAAGACCCAAGGCACCGCGATCGACTATTGCCTGGTGGGCGAACCGTCGTCGCGCAAGCGCGTGGGAGACGTCGTACGCGTCGGCCGGCGCGGGTCGCTAAGCGCCACGCTCACGGTCAAGGGGATTCAGGGCCATGTCGCCTACCCCGAAGACGCGTCGAACCCCATACACAGCGTCCTCGGCGCGCTGCATGATCTGGCGCGGCGCGACTGGGATCGCGGCAATGCGTCTTTTCCACCCACCAGCTTTCAGATCTCCAACATCAATGCCGGCACCGGCGCGTCGAACGTGATCCCCGGCGAACTGACGGCGCAGTTCAACTTCCGCTTCAACACCGAGCAAACGGGCGACGGGTTGCGCGCCGCGGCCCGCGCGGCGTTCGACCGGTCCGGCGCGGAATTCGAGTTGGAGTGGGCGACGCCGGGACAGCCGTTCCTGACGCGACCCGGACGCCTGACGCAATCCGTGCTGGAAGCGGTGCGCGACGTCGCTGGCCTGATCGCCGAAACATCGACCGGCGGCGGCACTTCGGACGGTCGCTTCATCGCGCCCGTCGGCGCGGAAGTCGTCGAACTCGGCCCTGTCAACGCCACTATCCACAAGATCGACGAGCACATCGCCGTCGCCGACCTGGAGCCCTTGGCACGCATGTACCAGCGCGTGCTCGAAAACCTGCTTGTCGGCTGATCGGTTGCGCGGCCAGTGCCGTTTGTACCCGGGAGGATGTCCAGGATATGGAAGTAACCGGCCGCACGATGACCTTCGATGACCCAGCAAGAGGCTTGGTGAGATATGCGCGCTAGCTATGGCTATGCGCTTGTCGGAGTCCTGGCGCTCCTCGGCTTCGTCGTCTATTCAGCCCCCGCGACACTCCTCGCCGCAGTGCTCGGCGAGATCGGCGCAGCGCGGCTCACGCAGGTCCAGGGGAGCATTTGGGACGGCGCGGCCGTGGCCGAGTATGAAGGTCAATCTCTCGGCACGCTTACGTGGCGATTCGACGCGAGCGGTCTCGCCAAAGGCGAAGCGGTCTTCGACTGGCAATTGGCCGATACCGGCCACGCGCTGTCCGGCAGCGCGCGCCTCCGTCTCGCGGGAATGCACTGCCAGGCGACGGGCACGGTGCGCGGCGCGGCCATGCGCCGCATCCTGGCTCGCTATTGGATAGAGGCCGAGGGCGACATCGGCATCGTACGCATCGGCGCGGACCTCACTTACGACCTGCGTCCGAAAAACATGGTCGGCGAACTGTCCTGGAATGGGGGCGAAGTACGGTATCGTCTCGCTGGCGAACACTATCAGATAGTTCTGCCGCCTCTCACCGGGGTGCTCGAAACAGAGAATGCCCAACCGGCGCTTACGGTATTCGGCGAAGGGGTGTCCGCCCCGCTGTTGCATGTTCGCCTCGGCGCGGACGGCTGGCTCGATATAGGCGTCACGAAAATGCTGACGCAAATGGCGGGATTTCCATGGCCGGGAAACGAACCGGATCATGCAATCGTCATAGATGTGAGCGAGCGTCTGATTTACCCTCGGCTCTCATGGAAGGGCGCGCCCGACCACGCCGACGACATCGCGGCTTCGCGGGCGCACGGAATGCGGGATACTGAAGGCTGAAGATGTTCAATCCTTCGACGATACTGCTGGCGACCGCGCGCGTGCTTGTCATCGGCGCCCTTGCCGCGACCCTGGCCAGGGCGATCTGGTTTTTTGCCCTCGGCCCGGAACCCGCGCAACTCGTCGAATCGGTCCGTCCCGAAGGATCGCCCAAGCCAGACCTCATGAATGTCGAACAAATGGCGGCGCTCAACCTCTTCGGCACACCGCGATCGTCAGCCAGCGGCCTGGACGTCGACGCCACGCCGGACACCGAACTCGATCTCAAGCTGTTCGGGATATTCCTCGCCAACCAGCCTGAAACGTCCATCGCCATCATCGGCTCGCGGGGAGACGCGGGCGAAGCCTACGGCGTCGGCGATCCGATCTTCGGCAATGCAAAACTGGCGGAGATCCACAGGGACATCGTGTTGATCAGCCGCGCCGGCATGATCGAGGCCCTTCGTTTCGACGATGAACCCCTGCTGGTGATGAACCGCGCGCCGCGCGCCGCTTCCGAAGAGAGGGCAACCACCGATGCCGAACCGTTGGCGGCGTCGGATGTCGAGGTCAGGGTCAACGATTCCGACCGCGCCGCCCTGGAGGAGTCGATCGAGGTGTTCCGCAACCGGCTCGAACAGGATCCTGACGGGACGCTTCGCGCGGTCGGTCTCGAACCCGTTTCCATCGACGGCGACACGGGATATCGCATCGGCCAGCACGCCGCCTCGCGGCAACTCGGCCGCACCGGCCTGCAACCCGGCGACACGATCATATCGATCGACGGGCGCCCGATCAGCGATGTGCAGCAGAGTCCCGAGGCGTTCGGGAACCTGCTCTCCAAGGGTTCGGCGCGGCTGGAGATTCGGCGCGGAGAACGCCGGTTTTTTCTGACGACATCGCTCGCAACGCTCGTCGCGCTCGCAGCAGAAGACCGGGAACCCGCTTGAGCGGCGCCATGGACCTACTACCGAGTTCGCCAAGACGAGACCGCAGCGGACGATCCGGCCAAACGCCGGGCCGAACCGGCGCTTTCGTCGCGACGCTCGCAACCGCGTTGATCGTTGCGGCAGCCACGGTGGTCGCGGCCGAAGACGTCATCGAAGAGCCCGAGACGTGGACCATCAATTCCCCCAGCGTCGACATGATGCAGTTCATCACGCAGATCGCCCAGATCACCGGCAAGACCTTCGTCATCGATCCGCGCATCAAAGGCACAGTCAGCGTCATCTCACAGGCGGCCCTCGACAAGGACGAGGTCTATGATCTGCTTCTGTCCGTGCTGCGCGTGCACAGCATCGGCGCCGTGCCCATCGGCGACGGCGACGTCGTCCACATCGTTCAGAACCTCGCCGCAGTCAAGCAGTCCGGCGGCGCTGTCGGCGAAACCCCAGGGGTGCCCGCCCAGGAGATCGTTACCCAGTTGATCCCGGTGCAAAACGTCGAGGCGGCCGAACTCGTCAAGATATTGCGGCCAATGAGTCCGCAACATGGCCATGTCGGCGCCGTCGCCGACCGCAACGTCATCATCATCAGCGATCACGCGAACAACGTGGAACGCCTGCGGCGAGTCATCCGGGAGCTCGACGTGCTGAACGACGATGAGGTGATCGTCCGCGCCCTCGAGCATGCCTGGGCCAGTTCGGTCGTGACTACACTGGAAAAGGTCGCACCCGAACAGATGGCCAAGGGCGCAGTCGGCCCGCAGTCCATCCGCATCATCGCCAACGAACGCAACAACAGCCTTCTCTTGCGAGGCAAACCGCAACCGCTGGCGGTGGTGAACGATCTCATCGACAAGTTGGATGTGCCGGCAACCACGATGAGCAACACCCAGGTGATCTACCTGTCCTACGCCGACGCCGACGAGCTTGCCGAAACCCTGAATCAACTGGTCGGGAACAGCGCCTCCGAGGACTCGGAATCCCCGATACGAACCACCATTCAGGCCGATTCCGGTCTGAACGCGATCGTCGCCCGGACCAACCCCCGGACGATGGACGAGATATTCAACATCGTCAAACAACTGGACACGCGCCGCGCGCAGGTGCTCATCGAAGCCGCGATCGCCGAAATCTCGGTAACGGACCTGTTCAGCGCCGGCGTCGAAACCGCCGCCGCCGACGAGCGCGGGCGATCCGTGCCCGCCTTCAACGCCACGCTGAACGGGATCATCGGCGCACTCCTTGGCAACAGCGGCACGGAGACGATCAGCCCCGTGGATGCCCTGTCGCAGGCGGAGTCGCCCACCCTCGGCATCGCCAAACTCGACCGCGATGGCGTCACCTTCGCCCTCGTCCTGAACGCCTTGTCCACCAACACCGCGGCGGACCTGCTTTCCGCGCCGAGCGTGCTCACCCTGGACAACCAGCAGGCCAGCATCCAGGCCGGCCAGGAGGTCCCATTCCGCACGGGATCATTCAGCACGGTCGGCGAAGGCACGACCAACCCTTTCACCACCGTTCAACGCCAACCTGTCGGCATCACGCTAGAGGTCACGCCGCACGTGCACGAAGGCAGCGCCGTGCGGCTGGAAATCATGCAGGAGGTGTCGAACCTGCTCGACTCGGGATTGGCGCTGAACGCCGCCGACCTCATCACCCAGAAGCGCAAGATCTCGACGACCGTCCTCGCGGAGAGCGGCGAAACCATCGTCCTCGGCGGATTGATCCAGAACGACTACCGGGACACGGCAAAGAAGGTCCCGCTGCTCGGCAACATTCCCCTCGTCGGAAGGCTGTTCCGCAGCACGTCTCAGACGCGCAACAAACGTCATCTGCTGGTATTCATTCGGCCGACCGTCGTGCGAACGCAGGAAGACGCAAGCCGCGTCACCGCGCGCATGTACGAATACATCTGGGAAGTCCAGATCTATTCGCGCCCGCCGACACCCTCCCCCGATAGCCTGTTCGAGGGGCAATCCGAGGATTGAGCCACATGCGCCGCGAGAAGGGCGACCGAAGGATGGCGGCACTCTGCAAACGCACGAATTACGCCGTCGCTCACACGGTAGCGCGCTGGCTGATACGTCCGACAACGCCCGGCATGGCAGCGACCGGGGCCGTCAACACCGTCTATGTGCTTGGGTCTCCCTCCCTGACCGATCTGATCGCCCTGGACCTGGTCGCGAAGCGCATCGGCGCCGCTCGGCCCATGGATCCCTTGACCGCAGACGGCATGAACGAGGCCCACCGGTTTTTCTTCCTGAACCGGGGCGGTTTCCGGCGCCGGCCCACGCGTGAGCATTCCAGGCGGATGCGGCAAATCGAGCACTGGTTGCTCAATCACCCGGACGCCGAGGCCACGTTGGTCCCCGTGTCGGTGTTCTGGGGGCGCGCCGCGAACAAGGACCGGTCGCTTCTGCGCTCCCTGTTTTCCGACGATTGGTCGGTCACATCGCGGTTCCGCCGCTTCATGAGCCTGTTCTTCAACCGCACCGACATCCTGGTGCAGTTCGCGACGCCGATACCGTGGCACGACATCATCGACCCCGGCATGGACCCCAACCGCCTGGCGCGCCGCACTGCGCGCCTCGTGCGCGTCAAGCTCCGCAATCAACGCACCGCGACATTGGGACCCGACCTGTCCCACCGGGGGAGTCTGGTAACGCGGATACTCGGGAGCGAAGCCGTTCGGTCCATCGTTGAAGCCAGCGAAGAGAGCGCGCTCTCCGCGCGGCTGGCCCGGCGCTACGCAAACGAAATCGCTTCCGATCTGTCCTATCCAGGACTCAGGCTTTTCAACGGCTTCCTCACCTGGTTCTGGCATCGCATCTACGCCGGCATCGAGGTGAGGGGCCTCGAGCGATTCGCCGACATCGCCGAGACGCACACGCTGGTGTACGCGCCAAGCCATCGCTCGCATATCGACTACCTGCTGCTGTCGTACGCGCTGTTCCAGGCCGGGCTTATGCCGCCGCATATCGCCGCCGGCGAGAACCTGAACCTCCCTGTCGTCGGGCCGCTGCTCCGCCGGGGCGGCGCTTTCTTCATGCGCCGCAGTTTCGCCGACGATCCACTCTATGCGGCGGTGTTCTCGGAGTACTTCTACCAGGTGCTGTGGCGCGGACACTCGGTGGAGTACTTCATCGAAGGCGGACGCTCGCGGACCGGGCGCCTGCTCCGGCCCCGCACCGGCATGCTGCGAATGACCGTTCGCAGCCACAGGCGGGGCGTGCTGCGGCCCATCGCCATCGTGCCCGTACACATCGGCTACGAGAAGCTCGTCGAAGCCGGCGCCTACCTGGAGGAACTGCGAGGCGAGGCGAGGCCGAAGGAGTCTGTTCGCAACGTCGTCCGAAGCCTACGCCTCGTGCGCCAGTCGTTCGGCAAGGTCGCGCTTGATTTCGCCGCGCCCATACAACTGGCCGCGTTCGTAGACGCGGCTGGCGAGAAAGGGGAAGAGGACGACCAACTCGTCCGCGCGCTCGCTGTGGAGATACTTGCGCGCATAAACGCCGTCGCGTCGGTGAACGCCATCAACCTCGTCGCGCTCGTCACCCTGTCCATGCCGCGCCACGCCATCGACGAACAGTTGGCACTCGAACAGATCGACTGCCTGCGCGATCTGCTCACCCTCGACGCCGGTCGCCACGAGCACCACATCACGATGATGCCGGCGAGGGACATCCTTGCCCATGTCGAGTCACTCGGCATGCTGGACCGGGACATACACGACTTCGGCGATATCATTAGCCACGACGCCTTCACCGCCGTGCGCATGACGTGGTACCGGAACAATGCGCTGCCGGTATTCGCCGTCCCCGCGCTCATCGCTTGCCTGCTGGTCAACCGTCGTCGGCGCGTGCGCGGCACAGACCTGGCGCGGTACTTCCACGCCGTGTTCCCGCACATGCGCGCGGAGTTGTTTCTCGAAGCCGCGAACGACGACCTGGTGCCTCGCTGGCTCAGCCACCTGGCGCGCCTCAACCTCGTAACCAGGCACGGAGACGACGTGTACGCGCCGCCGCCAAGGCACTCGCCCGAGCACTTACGTCTCCGGCTATTGGCCAACATCGCGATGCAGACCATCGAACGCTACTACATCGTCGTCGCCCTGCTGACGCGCCACGGCAGCATGACACGCGCCGATCTCGAAGCCGAATGCGGCATCGTCGCTCGCCGCATGTCCAGGATCTACGGTATCAATGCACCCGATTTCTTCGACGCCGCGCTGTTCCGCCGTTTCATCGAGACGTTGATCGAGCGCGGTGCCGCGGTCGAATCGGAAGCTGGAGAATTGACCGCGGCTCCCATTCTGGGCGAGGTCGTTCGCGGCGCCCAGGGCGTCATCAGCGATGAATTCCGCCAAGCTGTTTCGCGCCAGCGGCAGTAGAAGTCACGCGGTAGATCCTGCCCCCGTAGTCGTCCGAGATCAGCAGCGATCCATCCCGCGCCACCATCACGTCCGCCGGACGCCCCGTGGACACCTCGCCGTCCAGCCAGACGTCCACGAACGGTTCCGCCTCCATCGCCCCCGCGCGCACCACGCTCACCCGGTAGCCCACCTTCGACAACCGGTTCCACGACCCGTGCTCCGCGATGAACAGCGCCCCCGCGTACGCCGCCGGAAAACTGTCCCCGTCGTAGAACGCCATCCCCAGCGCCGCCGAGTGCGCCTGTATCTTGTACACCGGCGCCACGTAGTCCGCCGGATCGTGGTCCTGGCCGAACTCCGGATCCCGGATGTCCGTGCCGTGGATGTGGGGGAAGCCGTAGTGCGCGCCCGCCTCCTCCACCACGTTGACTTCTTCCGGCGGCAGGTCGGGCCCCAGCCAGTCGCGGCCGTTGTCCGTGAACCACAGCTTCCCCGATTCCGGATGCCAGTCCATGCCGACGCTGTTGCGCACCCCGCGCGCATAGATCGACCACTCGCCGGTGTCCGGACGCATGCGCAGGATGGTGGCGAAAATCTCTTCCTTTCGCTGGCAGATGTTGCACGGCGCGCCGACGGGAACGTACAGATACCCGTCGGGACCCACCGACAGGTACTTCCAGCCGTGGTGCTCCCCCGGCAGCGTGTCGGTCACCACCTCGGGCTGCGGCCGGTCTCGAAACGTGCGCTCGATGTCGCGATACCGCAGCACCCGGTTGAGCGCCCCCACGTACAGATCGTCGCCGATCAGCGCGATCCCGCTTGGCACCTTCAGACCGCTGGCGAAGGTCACCACCTCCGCCTCCCGTCCCGGCGCCAGCGTCACCGCGTACAGGTTGCCCGCCGACCGCGACCCCACCAGCAGCAGGCCGGAGTCGGTCTGTGCCATCTGCCGCGCGTTCGGCACGCGGTCCGTCACCACCGACAACGAGAAGCCCGTCGCGACCCCCTCCTCGGCGGACGCCGGCAACGAAATGACCACCAGCGCCGCCAGAATCGACAACAAACTTCGTCTCATGCTCGCCGGGATTCCTCGTCTCGCGCACCGAAGGTTCATCGCCACAGCTTGATGGATTTGCCGCGTCGGGGTCAACGCCAAAAACGACGGCCCGTGAACACTGGGGCCCACAGACCGCCCTGCCGGTACCGGACATTGCCGAATGCGGAGAAACATGATTTATTGCGCTCACGCACCTCGGTCGCGATTTCGATGACCAGTTACTTTATCCGCAGATTCCTGCTGATCGCCCCAACGTTCATCGGCGTCACCGTCCTCGTCTTCGTCCTCACCCGCCTGGTCCCCGGTGGCCCCATCGAGCGCATGCTGCAGGAAGCCGCGACGGCCGGCGGCGACTTCGCCAGCGCGACATCCGGCTACGACGGCCTTGGCGGCAGCGCATTGTCCGACGATCAGATCGCGGACCTAAAGGCCTACTACGGCTTCGACAAGCCGGTCGTCGTCGCCTACGTGGAGTGGCTCGGCAAGGTGCTCGTTCTGGATCTCGGCACCTCCACCCGCTACAACGATCCAGTGTGGGACACCATCAAGGACCGTTTACCCATCTCGATCTTCTATGGCGTGGCGACCCTGATCCTCACCTATGGCATATGTATTCCGCTCGGCATCGTCAAGGCAATCCGCCACAAGACCGCCTTCGATAACGTGAGTTCGGCCGTGGTGTTCTTCGGCTACGCCATCCCGAACTACGTCGTCGGCATCGCGCTATTGACCTTTTTCGCGGCGCAACTCGAGTGGTTCCCCCTCGGAGGATTCGTGAGCGATGACTTCTACCGGCTTTCGGCCGCAGGCAAGGCCATCGACGTGCTGTGGCACGCGGCCCTGCCGCTAACCGCGTATATGGCTGGCAGCTTCGCGTTTACCACGATGTTGATGAAGAACTCGCTGATGGACAACCTGGCCGCAGAATACGTGCGCACGGCCATCGCCAAGGGCATGGACTTCAGGCGCGCCGTGTTCGGTCATGCGTTGCGCAACAGCCTGATCCCCCTCGCCACCTCGTTCGGCGGCAACATCTCACTGATCCTGACGGGGTCGTTTCTGGTCGAGAGGATCTTCAACATCGATGGTTTCGGATTGCTCGGTTACGAGTCCCTTGTCGAACGCGACTACCCGGTGGTGATGGGCATACTGGTCATCTCCTCGCTGCTGTTCCTGATCGGCAATATCCTCTCCGACATCTGCGTCGCATTGGTCGACCCGAGAGTCAAGTTCGGTAGCGGAGAGTCGGCGCAATGAACCGCCACGAACCCGCCGATCGAACCCCGGGGAAACTGACCCTCAATCCGGAGACGGCCAAACAGTGGCAGCGCTTCAAATCCATCAAGCGCGGCTACTATTCAGCCATCGTCCTCGGCGCCGCGCTGGTCCTGTCGCTCGGCGCGGAGTTGCTCGTCAATAGTCGTGCCCTCATCGTCTACCATCAGGGCACGCTGACCCTTCCAACCTACGGCGACGTCGTTCCGGGGAGGATGTTCGGCCTCGACTACGACTACGAAACCGACTACCGCGAACTCAAGCGCCTGTTCGCCGAGAGCGACGACGGCGATTGGGTACTGATGCCGCCCGTGCCCTATGATGCGTTGCAAAACGACCTGCGCGCGGACGCCTATCCGCCCTACCCGCCGTCATGGTCGAGCGGCCACTATTTCGGCACCGACTCCACCGGTCGCGATGTGCTGGCGCGCTTGGTCTATGGTTTCCGCATCGCTTTCGGCTTCGCGTTCATCCTGTTGGCATGCAACTACGTCATAGGCATCGCATTGGGCTGCGCCATGGGGTTCTGGGGCGGCGCTTTTGACCTCCTCTTCCAGCGCCTTATCGAAATCTGGAACAACGTACCGATCCTCTACGTGATCATGATCGTCGCCAGCATCGTGGTGCCGACTTTCTGGACCCTGTTGGCGGTGATGGTGATCTTGGGCTGGACGCAGATGACCTGGTACATGCGCACATCCACGTACAAGGAAAAATCCCGGGAGTACGTCCTTGCCGCGCGGGCCCTGGGAGCTTCGAGTCCACGCATGATCGCAAGCCACATCCTGCCTAACACGATCTCCGTGATCGTGACGTTCATCCCGTTTTCCATTGCCGGCACCATCGCGCTGCTGACCGCGCTCGACTACCTCGGTTTCGGCCTGCCTCCGCCGACCCCGAGTTGGGGCGAGTTGCTGGCCCAGGGCACCAACCACCTGGAGTCACCATGGATCGTCACCTCGGTGGTCGTCGCCATGGGCTTGATGCTGTTGATGGTGACCTACGTTGGCGAGGCGATCCGCGAAGCGTTCGATCCCAAGAAATTCACGTATTACGAATAGGAGTACGGCATATGGCACGACGCGCGCACCAGGGGCGGGGAAATCCCGCCTGTAGAATCCCTTTGTGGGCGGTCACGCGTACGTCCTCCCGGCGGGGAGCTTCGGTCAACGTCCTTGGCCTCGCGCTCGCCGGTTGCGCCCTGTTCGTCTCGTCGTGCGACACCCAAACAACCTCCATCCAAACCGACGATCCGGCCGTCGTCGAGTCGCCCCCAGCCGCCGAGTTGCCGCCCATCGAAGTGCGCGAAGGCGACGGGCTTCCGGAAATTCTGCCGACGGACCTCGTTTGGGAAACCAACGAAAACGACCCGGTATTCGCGTCTCCCGAGGCCAAGCGCGGCGGCACCTTACACACCTGGATGCTTGGCTTTCCGCTCACCCTGCGCAGGGTCGGACCGGACTCCAACGGCGCCTTCGCAGGCTTCCTGCGCCACAACCAGCTCGGACCCGTGAGTTACCACCCCAACACGCGCCGGCCAATCCCGTCACTGGCGACCCAATGGGCCTTTGGCACCGACGGTCGCAGCATCTACTACCGCCTCAACCCCCGCGCGCGCTGGTCCGACGGCGAGCCGGTGACCGCCGACGACTTTGTTTTCGCCGTGCAGTTCATGCGTTCCAAGGAGATCGTCGCCCCGTGGTACAACAACTACTCCACGGAACGCATCCGCGACCTCAAGCGCTACGACGCCTACACCATCGGCATTCAGGGTGCCGACCCGAAGCCCGTCAACGAGATGCACGCGGCATACAGCGTGGGCCCGCAGCCGAAGCACTTCCATGTGCTCAGCGAGGATTGGGTGAAGCGCACCAACTGGGCGATCGAACCGAACACCGGCCCGTACCAGATCAGCGAAGTCAGAAAAGGCAAATATATCGAACTGTCGCGCAAGGCCGACTGGTGGGGCGATGAAATCAAGTACAACAAGCACCGCTTCAACCCGGACAAGGTGCATGTGCGGGTCATCCGCGACCAGAACGTCGCACTTCAGCACTTCCTGAAAGGCGAACTGGACACCATGAATCTCGTGCTGCCGCAGTACTGGCACGAAAAGGCAACGGGCGATCCGTTCGATGCCGGCTACATAGCGAAGTACTGGTTCTACAACGATCTCCCGGTGCCGTCCGCAGGCATGTACCTGAACACGGCCGATCCGATTCTGGCAGATCGGCAAGTTCGCCTCGGCCTGGCCCACGCAATGAACCTTGGCCGTGTCATCAAGACCGTCCTGCGCGGCGACTACGAGCGCCTGCCAACCTTCCAGCTCGGCTTCGGCGACTACGACAACCGCGAAATAGAGGCGCGGGGGTTCGATATCGATAAGGCGAGCGCATACTTCGATGCTGCGGGATTCGACAAACGGGGCGGTGACGGCATCCGGGAGCGTGTCGGCCAGCGGTTGTCCCTGCGGGTCACTTACGGCAGCCCGCTGCACACCGAGCGCCTGGTCATCCTCAAGCAGGAGGCCAAGAAGGCTGGCGTCTCACTTGAACTGCAACTTCTCGACGCCTCCAGCTCATTCAAGCAGATGCAGGAGAAGAAGCACCAGATCGCCTGGATGTCCTGGAACAGCTCGGGACTGTCGCCGCGCTATTGGGAACACTTCCATTCCGCGAACGCCAACAAGCCGCAGACCAACAACCTCGCCAACTACGGCGACCCCCTAATGGATGAAATGATCCTGGCCTACCGCGCCTCGGCGGATTTCAGCGAACGCGTCGCCCTCGCGCATCGGTTGGAGCAGATGGTGCACGACGCGGGCGTGGTGATACCAACCTTCCAGGTACCCTACACCCGCGCCGGCGCGTGGCGCTGGGTGAAGCTTCCGGAGTGGCTCGGCACCCGGACCTCCGGCACGCTGTTCAACTCCCAGGCTAATTCCGCCGGCATTTTTTCTGCGGGAGGGTTGTTCTGGATCGACGCCGAGGAAAAAGAGCGCACCCTGCAAGCAAAGGACGAAGGACGCGCTTTCGAACCGATCACCATCGTGAACACAAAGTACCGGGCGCACTGACGCATGGCGGCACTGCTGAAAGTTGAGGAGCTGTCCGTCGGATTCGACACCGAGGACGGCGTCGTGAACGTGGTCGACCGCGTCAGCTTCGATCTCCAGGCGAGCGAGACGCTCGGCCTGGTGGGCGAGTCGGGGTGCGGCAAGAGCGTGACGGCCTTGTCGATCATGGGCCTGCTGCCAAAGCCGGCCGGCCGCATCCAGGGCGGCGATGTCCTGTTCGGGGGCGAAAGTCTGCCGAAGTTGCCCCCCGAACGCATGCGCGCCATCCGGGGCAACCGCATCGCGATGATCTTCCAGGAACCCATGACGGCGCTGAATCCGGTACAGCGCATCGGCCGCCAGCTTGCCGAGACCTTCTCTCTGCACGAATCGGGCCTGTCGTCCGACACGGTAAGGCGGCGCAGCCTCGGGCTCCTCGAACAGGTGGGAATTCCGGCGCCGGAGCGGCGTCTGCTCGAATACCCGCACCAGCTTTCCGGCGGCATGCGACAGCGGGTGATGATCGCCATGGCGCTGGCGTGCCGACCCGACGTGCTGATCGCCGACGAGCCGACCACGGCCCTCGACGTCACCATCCAGGCGCAGATACTGGAACTGCTGCGCGAACTTCAGCGCGACACCGGCATGGCGATCATATTCATCACCCACGACCTGGGCGTCATAGCCGAACTCTGCTCGCGGGTGGTCGTCATGTATGCGGGCCGGGTCGCCGAACAGTCGATCATCGGCCCGCTCTTCGCGCATCCCCTACATCCCTACACGCGCGGTCTGCTCGCTTCGATTCCGCGCCTCGACGACGAGCCGAAAACGCTCCTGACGACGATTCCCGGCACGGTGCCCGGCATCGACGAACTGCCGAGCGGCTGCCGCTTCGTCAATCGCTGTCCATTCGCCGCCGAACGGTGCCACGGCCAGCCTCCCCCGCTCGTTGCGCCGACGCCTGGCCGCCAGGTCGCCTGTCACCGCTGGCGCGAAATCGATGCGCGCAGCACCGAGGCGCACAGCGCATGAGGACAGAATCGGACGCGCCGTTGCTACAGGTGCGGGGGCTGACCAAACACTTCCCGGTGCGCGGCGGCGTCTTCCTGCGCACCGTCGGACAGGTGCACGCGGTGGACGACGTCTCTTTCGATCTCGACACCGGCGAAACTCTCGGACTCGTGGGCGAATCCGGATGCGGCAAGACCACCGTCGGCAAGACGCTGCTGCGCCTGTACGATCCAACCGCCGGCACGGTGTTCTTCGACGGCCGGGACATCGCCGCGATGAGCCGAACCGAACTGCGCCATCTGCGCCGGGACATCCAGATCATCCTGCAAGACCCTTTCGAGTCCCTCAACTCCCGGCACACTGTCGGCAAGATCCTCGAAGAACCGTTCGTCATCCACCGGCTGGGCACCCCCGCGGAGCGCCGCCGGCGGGTCGATGAACTGCTGGAGCGCGTCGGCCTCGACGCCGGCGCCGCGAACCGGTTCCCCCACGAGTTCTCCGGCGGCCAGCGGCAACGCATCGGCATCGCGCGCGCCATCGCCCTGAAGCCTCGCCTCATCGTCTGCGACGAGGCAGTATCAGCCCTGGACGTGTCCATCCAGTCCCAGATCGTCAACCTGCTGCTCGAACTGCAGCGGGAAATGCGCCTCGCGCTGATCTTCATCGCCCACGACCTTGCCGTGGTCAAGCACGTCTCGGACCGAATCGCCGTGATGTACCTTGGCGAAGTCGTCGAAACCGCCGACGCTCACCACATATACGAAACGCCCCGCCACCCCTACACCCAGGCGTTGATATCCGCGATCCCGGTACCGGATCCGGCCGCGCCCCGCGACCGCATCGTGCTCGTCGGCGACGTGCCATCTCCCATCGAACCGCCCCAGGGCTGCCGTTTCCACACGCGTTGCCGACACGCCCGGGACGACTGCCGCCGAAGCAAACCGGCGCTGACGACAGTGGAACGCGGCACATCGGTCGCCTGTCACCACTGGCGGAACCTGGCCTGACGATACGCTAATGCGTGTTTGCTTCGTTCCCGCCGGGAGGGTTGCAACCCGAAAAAAGACGTTCCACGCACGGTTACCAAGGGACCGAGTGTTGACTCGCCGTCGCTACAACCACTTGCTCGAGATTCAATCCAGATTGCTGAGAATGAAGCTGAGGCCAGAGTCAAATCTCGGTAACAATTTGCATCGATGACCCTGTAGTTCATCTACCACCACCTGGTCGTCGAAATCCTTCGAATTGCGATTCAAAAAGCACTTCTGCTCATCCGGCGAACGCCGACTCAGGTCAGAGATAACGGTTGCATAGATGATCGCGTCCTGCGGAGAAAAATCGTGGGTTTGCTGGTAACGGATCGATGCTGTCAGTACCGCGGCATCGAGGGAAATGACTTCCGCGACCTCAATGACCTTCGTGAGTACTTCCTCAAGGTGCCGCACCCCCTCGTCAGCACTACTAATCAGCAAAGCCGTGAGTTCCTCAAACCTGTCAACGCGATCCGCATAGGTTGCAGTACGCGCGATCTGCTTCAACTCATCGTCTAGATCATGCTTGATTTGTCGCCGCTGGTTCCGTCGCCTGATAAGCGTTTCATACGGCTCCGCCAGCGAATAGGCGGGGATGACGAGTGCTACCCGACCACTTCCACAAAGGCCCAACAACTCTTCGCAACTGGCAGACTGCTCCTGCAAAAGAGCGAGCTCCAACACGAAATTCGACTCGACGTATACATTCACACAAGCGCTTCGTACTCTATCCGACCGTCCCGAACTGCAGTGCGGAATCCAGACTCATCCAACCAGTCTTGGTGGCACTTTCGATCCTTCGACATGCTCGATGATCGAGTGAGGTCGCTGAGCCAGGCAGCGACGAGCAGTTCAAAAGCCTGACCGCTGACCTTACGAGGGTTCAGCCCCGCGTTCTCAAAGTAGGGCGCAAAAGTAGGCGCCAAATCCGCCTCATATGTGGGCAGACGTTCGATGGGATCAATTCCGGCGTCCTTCCATACATAGAGTCGGTCGGGCGTGATCAACAGAAAGAAATCGGATTTCCATCGCCCGCCATGGGCGAGGATATTACGCCGGGTCCGAGCCGCCCATTCGGCGGAAGTTCCGAACCTGTTCTTTACCTCCGCTATGGCTGTTAGACGACCGCTCTCGTCGTACAGTGCCAGATCCGCACACAAAGGCATTGGAAGTTCACGATCAGTTCATCGGCCCGGCAGTATCGTCACGCTTTATCCAAGCGTCAAGTTGTCCAAACGGCCATGTGGCAGGCTGGTTCGCGTGGCGGAACTTGGCCTGACATGCGAAATTGCGAAGTCTCGGCACGCTGTCCGTGTTTCACCTAACCGGCCGATACACATCGAAGCGTACCGTCCGGCCACCCACGCGCCAATCCGGCTGGCCGACTGCGGGCCCATGCGCGCGCTGCTTCATCACCACGCGGCTTAGCGCGCAGCGCCGCGCGAGCGCCAGCAACTCGGTCGCGTCTGGTGCCTCGTCCCCGACGACCTCGCGCAAGACCTGCAACGGCCTCGCAGGGAGGGCGGCCTTGTTGCGTGGCGGGAACATCGGGTCCAGATAGACGACGTCATAGCGGTCCTTGTCCGGGTCCCGCATTCTTGATCGCGCGTCCACCCATTCCGTCGCAACGCGGACGCCGCTGCCACGCAGGCGATCATCGAGCATCGCGTAGACCAGGGGATTGGTTTCCAGCATTTGCACATAGCAACCGAGACGGGCGAGGGCCAGCCCGTCGGTGCCCCAACCTGCCGTGGCGTCGAGTACGCGCAAACCCGATCCCGCGTCACAGGCGCGAGCCAACGCCGACCTCCGAGGGCGCCGCCGACCGTCGGGCGGCGAGTCAGACAATCGAAACCTTCGTTTCCCGTTATCGCGCAGCATCAGCCCATCCTTGTTGACGAACAGATACCAACCGCGATCCGGAGCGGCACCCGATGCCAGCGCGAATCCCTCGGGCAGCCGTTGCGCTATCTCCCGTGCCAACAGCTCAGCGGAGGTATCGAAATATATGACCGCTCGATGGTCCGGCGTCATGGCGTGGGCCACATCCACGAATCGCCGCGCATCCGCCAGCCCGTATATTTCATCAAGGGCCGCGATGATCGCGCAGGATTTGTTTCGCGTGCGTGTGCTCGCGAGCGGAAGCATAGCCACGCCTTATGGTGTAGCGAGCACGTGCGCGCACGCGGAAAAAAGTGCCCCACGGGCGGCGCCTTCGGCTTCGCCCGTGGCCCGACCCCACCGTGCGAGGGCGCGGCCAGCGCAATTTGCATCCGGCAGGATTTTCAAAACATGAAATTGACCTATTGAAAATAAAATACATCTTTATATTTGACAAGCGGCTTGGTGAAATATCCGGGCTAGACGCGGGGCTCCGTCTCGCCCGGTCGCGAGTAAGCGTTCGGTCAGGCCGTGACGCGAGGATGATTTACCGATTGAGGATGCGTTTCCAGTCCTTTCGCAGTGGCCGGAGCCAGATGTCCTTCCTGGGCTTGTCGGTGCGCTTTTTCGTGTCGTAGCGCCCGCGCCCCTGCGTGGTCCCGACGTGCACCCAGCCGGAGGCCCGGTAGACGGCGCCGGTGTAGCGTGGAGTCTCGACGAAGGTTTCGATCAGCACGGGCGTCGTGCCGTAGCGCGCGGCCCAGTCCACCGGCAGTTGGCGGCGGACGATGGCGACGATGTGCGAGCCGAGGTTGGGGATGTGGATCCAGGGCAGGATCGGGAAGCGCGGGTTGTCGACGACGAGCGGCAGGTTCTTCTCGCGCAGCCGCGGTGTCCAGCCGATGAAGCGGTCGCGCGGCGCCAGCGTCCACGCCGCCGTGCTGAAGCCGAGCATGGCGAGCGGCGTGCCGTCGCCCGCATGCACGGCGTAGCGCATCTGGGCGCCGACCAGGGTCTTGTAGCCGAGGTAGTGGTATCGCGCGACGTACTCGTTCCACAGCTTCCCCTCGCGGTCGCCGCGCACGACGGTGCGCATCGTGAGCGGGCGGACCGCCTCGAGGGTGGTCGGCGGCGGCAACAGGGGCGGTTCGGTGTCCGGCCCGAAGACGATCGGGCCGGGCCGGTTCCGCCGCCACTTCGGCGGCGGCAGTTCGATCCGGCCGTCCCGGTGCATGGCGAGCATGACGACACGGGCCATCATGTCCTTGAGCCCGCCGTCGGCCTTGAACCAGGCGATGCGGCGGCAGAACTCCTTGGACAGGGCATGGCGGTTCAGCGCCGGCGGACCGGCGATCAGCGCGCGCAACAGCTCCATCTCGTCGGCGGTGAAGTCGCGCCCGTGGTAGCGGCACCCGATGCTCTCGCTCACCCCGGCGCCGCCAGTTCGCGCCGGCGCGCCTCGCCCATCGACCAGGGCAGCCAGGGCGAGGGGTCGTCCGGCGCCCGGCCGCCGTTGGCGGCGCACGCGCCGAGCCGGGCCCGAAGCCAGCCCGGGACGTCGATGCCGTTCAACGTCAAGGTGCCGATCACCGAGTACATCAGCGCCGTGAACCGGGCGCCGGTCTCGGAGTCGGAGCCGAACGACAGGCGCCGCCCGATGGCCGGCCCCCGCAGCAGCCGCTCGGCGAGGTTGTTGTCCAGAGGGACCCGGGGCCGGTCGACGAACACGCTCAGCCCGTCGCGGTGGTTGACCAGCGAGCGCAGCGGCCGGCCCTCGCGCGCGTCGTCCGGCAGGCCGGCGAGTTCGCGTTCGGCCTCTGAGAACAGGCTGTCCTTTGGCTGTCCTTAGCCCGGATTTCTCAAACAAGGGTGTTTAGAGATGGGAGAATGTGCTATAACCCTTTGATTGACAAATAAAAAAGAGGAACAGCATGGATTCTCCCACCGCGACAGACTGTAGCGCGGCGCGGCTGCGCTGCGCAACCCCGGACGGCGTTCGCCCGCGGCGTTTCGAAGCCGATTTCACGGGCGGCGCCCTGACCGCCGACGGCGGCGCGCTGCTCATGGGCCTGGCGAACCAGTCGGTCGGGCTGTTCCGCCGGGTGGCGGCCTGCTTCTCCGACCACCGCGACGCCGCCTACGTCGTGCACGAGGTGGAGACGCTGGTGGGTCAGCGCATCCTCGGCCTGACGCTGGGCTACGAGGATTTGAACGATCACGACGCGCTGCGCAAGGACCCGCTGCTGGGCGCGGTGCTGGGCCGCTTGGAGAAGCGCCGCGACGACTGCGAGCCGCTGGCGGGCAAGAGCACGCTGAACCGGCTGGAGTTGGCGGCGGCGGCGCGCCTGGATCGGAAGCATCGCAAGGTGGTGGCGGACTTCGGGCGCTTCGACGCGCTGCTGGCGGAGTTGTTCGCGGAGCGCTTCCGGGCGCCGCCGAAGGAGCTGGTGCTGGACTTGGACGCCACCGACGTGCCGCTGCACGGCGGCCAGGAGGGGCGCTTCTACCATGGCTACTACCGGGAGTACTGCTACCTGCCGCTGTTGGTGTTCTGCGGCGCCGAGCCGCTGCTCGTGCGGCTGCGCAGCGCCGGCGTGGACGCGGCCGCCGGCGTCGAGCGCGACTTGGACGCGCTGGCGGACCGGCTGCGCGCGCGCTGGCCGGACGCGCGCCTGATCCTGCGCACGGACTCGGGCTACTGCCGGGAGGAGCTCCTGGCGTGGTGCGAAGGCCGGGAGGGCGTCGACTACGTGATCGGGCTGGCCAAGAACGCGCGGCTGAAGCGGATGATCGAGGGCGAATTGGCGGACGCCCGGCAGAGCGCGCGCGAGACCGGCGAGGCCGCGCGGCGCTTCGCGGACTTCCGGTACGCCACGCTCGACTCCTGGACGCGCGAGCGGCGGGTGGTCGCCAAGGCGGAGGCGCTGCCCGGCACCGGCGTTGCCGGCGCGAAGGACAATCCGCGCTTCGTCGTCACGTCGCTGCCGGCCGAGACGCATCCGGCGCGAGCGCTTTACGAGGAGTTCTACTGCGCCCGCGGCGACGCCGAGAACCGCGTCAAGGAGCACAAGCTCGACCTGTTCTCGGCGCGCTGCTCGTGCAACCTGTTCGACGCCAACACGCTGCGCCTGTACTTCTCCACCTTCGCGCTGATCCTGTTCAACCGCCTGCGCGACGCCCTGGCGCGAACCGCCGACAAGCTGGCGAGCGCCTATCCCGGCACGCTGCGGCTGCGGCTGCTGAAGATCGGCGCGCGCGTGCGCGTGTCCGCGCGCCGCATTCACGTCGCCATGGCCGGCGGCTGTCCCGACAAAGCCGCGTTCGCGGCGGCGTGGCGCGCGCTTGTTCCGACCTGATGCGCGGCCGACCGGCCCGAACAATGCTCGCGCCCGCGCGAACGACGCGCCCGGTCGATTGCGCGCGCCCGAACCGCCGCCGCCGCCGGACAACGCCGAAGACCGGCCGCCGCCGGCCCGTTGTCCGGCCGACCGCCCCAATCGACGGGCCGCTACGCCGCGATATCCTCGCCGCGCCGCCAATCCGCCAATCGGTCGCCGAAACCCCCCGACCTCCTCCCGATATGCGACCATCGCCCCGGTTTATGAGAAATGCGGGTTAGCCAACGAAAGTCATGGGTGTCCCAGGCAGATGATGGGTGTCCTTAACGACCGACCGTCATGGGTGTCCCAGATGGGCCATGAGAAAAGGAGTATCCCAGATGGGCCATGGATGGGTGTCCTGAGAAAAGGAGTACCTACAGAACCGCCGCTTGAGCGCCGGCGTTGACCCTGGCTCGGCCCGCAGCTACATTGCCGACCCGCCCGCTCCCGCCTGGGTGGCGAAATTGGTAGACGCGCCAGACTCAAAATCTGGTAGGGGCAACCCTGTGAGAGTTCGAGTCTCTCCCCAGGCACCAAACCCATCTTCCGTTCCACTGCCCAAGGGAACACGCCCCCGTAGCAACGGGCAAGCGCCGGCAATCCGGCAAGGTTCCCGCAGCGCGGATCATCGGCCACCAGGCCGAACGTGACCAGTTCGCTCCGCTCCACGCCGTCATCGCCCAGTTCACCTACAAGTTCGCTTTCTAGTATCCCGTCCTGCGGACGCGAGCAACCCATGAACGTGCCGCGCCGTCAGACTCGTCTGTCCCGCGCGGCGGGCTACCGGATCGGTCGATTCCGGGCGATGGCCTGCCCGTGCGAATTGCTCACCGACGCCGACAGCGCCGCAGATGCAAAGCGGCTGCTCAAACTCGTATCGGCCGAGGCGTGGCGCATCGAGGACAAGTTCAGTCGGTACCTCGACGGGAATATCATCCACAGGATCAACACCAGCGACGGTACGCCTGTTGAGGTCGACGATGAGACCGCCCGACTGATGGATTTCTCGGAATCACTCTGCCGCCTCTCGGACGGATGCTTCGACATTACCTCCGGCGTGCCGCGCGAGGCGTGGCGGTTCGACGGCAGCGACAGAGTGCCGACCCAGCCCGCCATCGAAGCCATATTGCCGCGGATCGGTTGGGACAGGGTCCGCTGGGAGGATCACGCCCTCACCCTGCGGCCCGGCATGCAGATCGACCTGGGAGGCGTCGGCAAGGAGTACGCCGTAGACCGGTGCGCCGGCCTTGCCGAGAGCACACCCAGGCCAGTTGCCTAGTGCTCCATCAAGCCCAAATCTACGGGTATCTGCGGGTCTTTCTGGCCCCTGATGGTTTTCTTGCGAGGGGTATCCCCTCGCGCTCCCCGGCTGAAGGCTCCTTTCTTGCGAGGGGCACCCCCTCGCGCTCCCCCGCTGAAGGCTCCGTTGCTCCTCCTTGTGTGGGGCCTGCCACAACGCGTCGTCGCGCCTCGCCAGGAACCAAAAATCCCTCGCAGCTACACTCGCATCTTTGGACTTGACGGAACACTAGTCGATTTCGGCGGCGATATTGCGGTCAGCCGCCCGCGCGAACCGCATCCGTGGCGCGTGGGCATAGAAGCGGCGACCAGCGAGGCCCATCAGCCCACGATCGCGCTGACAGCTGGCGGCGTGGCCACCAGCGGCGACAGCCACCGTTTCCTGCTCAGGGACGGTGTCCGCTACTCGCATATCCTGGATCCGCGAACCGGGTGGCCCGTCGCGCATGCTCCCCGCGCCATGACGGTCTTTGCGCAGTCCTGCACCCAGGCCGGCATGATGGCGACGCTGGCCTCGCTGCAGGGCGCCGATGCCAAGGCGTTCCTGGGCGCCCTGGGCGCAATGTACTGGATACAACGCTAAGGTCATCGTCACCGGCGAACCATGCAGGTCACTTCAGCGATAGACGATGAGTCGTTGCAATACGCACGGCGTCCCTGTCCCCGACGCCTGCCTCGAAGGCGGTGATCGTGGACTTCTACGACCATGCGTCGCCGGATCTGCACCGCCTCCTCGGCCGGAAACTGGGCAACGCCCATACCTGAGAGACCCAGTGAGCATCATTGGGTCCATCCGAAATAGAGCAACAGGACCGAAATCACAAGAAACACTACACGAAGGAACAAACACCAGCCCTGGAAATGGTCTTCAAGCACCTTGGCCGCCCATTCCCAGTGAATCCATCTGAAAAATCGAATCCTGAGTCGCAACAGCTTGGGGGCCAAAGGAACCAGGATCAGCAACAGAACTGCGAATAAAAACAGAATCCAGTTGTCCATTAGATGTCCAGAAAGCGGCGCTGAAATGTGAATGCAACTCCATGACTACCACATCTCTGCCAGTCTGACCTGACCCATACCAACCCGCACTCGTGTACTTGCTTGCGGGAGATCAGACTGGCCGTCATCAGGACGACCTTGTCAACGTCCATCGGAGTCCACACTTGTGCGCAATCCCGAGGCCGTTACCGCCCGGTCGTCGAGGTGGCCAGCGAGCGAGCGGCAAGCCTTGCGGGCAATTTCACCCATGCTGATGTGCGCGGCATGATCGACTTCTACGAGATGACCCGCCTTCCACACCGAGGTGGTGGCACTCGACCGGCTACGCGGATGTCGGCCGCGTCGGCACCTGGCGATCAGGACGGGAATCCGGGACGGAATTCCGCTGACAGGCTAGAATCGTTTGTACGCAGGGTGCGAGAGACCGATTTGGCTTTCTATGTTCTGATTGGCATGGTCTTGGGGCTGCTCGTCGGATCGCTGACCGATGGTTTCCTCTACGGCGGTCTGATTGGCGGTCTCGGCGGTTGGGTCCTTCACCTCAGCTTCCGTCTCAAGGAACTTGAAACCCACTGGGAGGCCGATGCGCCGGTCGGTCGGCTCGCACAGCCGGATCCGGCGGTGGGCGAGCCCGAGGCGACTCCATCCAGGACCGCCCCGGTCGCGCGTGAGACCGCAGCGACGGACACGGCGAGGCCGTCCAGCCCGTCGTCGGCTCCACCTTCTCGTTCCGAAACAGATGACGCCGTATGGGCGCAGGCACCGGCCCGCGTAGAACCTGAACTCCAGTCCAGCCCATCCGCCGTGGACTGGGCTATCGAAGCGGCGAAAAAGTGGTTCACGACCGGCAACGTGCCGGTGAAAGTCGGTGTCGTGGTGGTTCTCTTTGGCGTCGGATTCTTCATCAAGTACGCCATCGACCACGAACTATTCACGTTTCCCGTATGGGCCCGGCTGGCCGGGTTAGCCCTATTCGGCTTTGCCATGTTCGGTGTGGGCTGGCATCTAAGGAAGAAGAAAGAGATTTACGCGCTCAGTCTCCAGGGCGGGGGCCTGGGCGTTCTCTATCTCACGACCTACGCGGCGTTCGAGTTCTACGCGCTTGTGCCGGCGACGGTTGCATTCGGGGCCATGGTGGTTGTCACGGTGGCGGCGGGCGTCGTTGCGGTGGTCCAGAACTCTCGCACGCTAATCGTGCTGGGCGTCGCGGGGGGATTCCTTGCGCCCCTTCTCGCCGCCACCCAGACGGGAGACCACGTCGCGCTATTCAGCTACTACGCGGTGCTGAACGCGGCAATCCTGACCATTGCCTGGTTCAAGACGTGGCGGATTCTCAACCTGCTTGGCTTCGCGTTCACCTTTGTGATTGCGAGCTTCTGGGGCTACCAGGGCTATCTGCCCGAGCACTTCGCAACGACCGAGCCCTTTCTGGTGCTGTTCGTACTGATGTACATCGGCATCGCGGTGCTGTTCGCCGTGCGCCGCCCGCCCAACCTGCGCGGCTTCGTCGACAGCGCCGTGGTCTTCGGCACGCCGTTTATCGGGTTCAGCTTGCAGACACGACTCGTGGAGAGCGACGCGGGGCTCGCGTGGACGGCCGGAGGTTTGACTGCCATTTATGCCGTGCTTGCCGCGGGCGTGTGGCGGATCAGGGATCTGCGCACGCTGGCGATGTGCTTCATCGGGTTGGCGCTCGTATTCCTGGCTTTTGCGTTTCCCCTTGCGCTGGATGACCGCTGGACGTGCGCCGCCTGGGCGGCGCAGGGCGCGACGCTGGCGTGGTTCGGCATGCGCAACGGGTCGCGGCTCCTGGCTTTCGCCGGCGCCGCGTTGCAAGTTGTCGCCGCGGTGGCGCACGTCCGGGCGGGACCGTTTGGCGACGTGGTCACGCCTTTGTTGAATGGTCCTTTTCTGACCGGTGCGATGCTGTCGCTAGCCGGCTGGACGGTGGCCTGGAGCTTCGACCACGGCACGCTGTCGCCGCGTGCTCAACGCCTGTGTACGCGCATCGCGCTGTTCTGGGCGGGTGCGTGGTGGTTCTGGTCGGTGGCCCGGGAGATTGCCGAATTCGTGGTCGAGGGCGCTCGCAACGCCTGGCTCGGCATGGCCGCGCTCTCGGCCATCGCGGCCATGCTCGTTGCGAAGACGCTGCGATGGCGGCGACTCGATTCCCTGGCTCTCGTGCTGCTGCCCGTCATGGCCGTGACGCTTTTCTTCAACCTCGGAGTGGGCACGCAGCCTCATCCTCTGGAGAACTATGGCTGGCTCGCCTGGCCGTTCGCGTTGGGCGTTCAATATGGATTCCTGTACTACCGGGAGGGCGGCTATCCCAGACTCACGCCGTACCTGCAAATCGGCACTTACTGGGCATTGGCGGTGATGATTACGAGCGAAGTTCGTTGGCTCGTGGGGAACGTGGCCGGAGGCGACTGGCCCCTTGCGGCCGCCGTCGTGACGGCTGCCGTGGTGGCATTGGCGACCGGGATGGCGCGCGGGAAATTGCCTTGGCCGCTCGAGCAACATTGGCGTTCGTATTCCACGCTGGGGATCCCGGTGGTGGCGGGCGCAGCCGGCGTATTGGTCCTGGTCGCCAGCTTGATCTCCAATGGGAGTGCAACACCGCTTCTTTATCTTCCGCTGCTCAATCCGCTGACGATCGGGGCGGTTGTGGCGGGTGTTGCGGTTTGGCTTGCTCTCGACGTCGAGGTGCGGCGTCCCGATGCGCGAGTCATTTTGCCGTTGTTCGCCGTGGTTAGCCTCGTCCTCTTGTCGATGGAAGTGGCGCGTGGGGTCCACCACTTCGCGGGTGTTCCGTTCACGGCCACCGACCTTGCCGGATCGGCGATCTTCCAGGCGGGACTGTCGCTGGTTTGGGGAGTCGCAGGGCTCGCCGGCATGGTGGTCGGTGCGATTCGAGAACGTCGGGAAGTCTGGATCGGCGGTGCGGTCGTGATGGGCATCGTGATCTTGAAGCTGTTCATCGTGGAGCTCGGCAACGTTGGCACGTTGAGCCGGGTCGTGTCCTTCCTCGGTGTGGGCTTGCTGCTGCTCGTCGTGGGTTACTTCGCGCCGGTACCGAAGGGCCGGAACGAGGCCGCGGACGCCGAAGCCCCCGAAGCGCCCACGAAGACATGACCGCGGGTGGGGCTCGGGGGACCGTTTGGATGACGAGTCCGGTCAGTGCGGGGTTGATCCTACGGCCTCCCCCAAGTGCTCGTTCCTGAGCTCCTTGAGGTGGTCTGTTCAGGCACCGGTTGGCCTCGAGCCGGTGTGTGCCGGGCCGAATGCCGCGCCATGCATCGGCGCGGCAGAAGACGAGCGGTGCCCCGGGTAGCGAGAGTGGAACCTTGAGGAGACTTGGCGAGCCGGGTATGGCTCGCTCCTTTACCGGATCAGGCGGCGGCCTTCGCCTTGGCCATCTTCTTCGGCTTCGGCGCTTCAAGCGCGGGTTCGGGGCTTGGCGCGAAGGCACCGCGAATCAGTTCCGCGGCAGCGTTTCTTTCACCCGATGGGGCTGCTCGCCATCCTGTCCGCGGAAGAGGCCGGCAAGCTGGTGCGTGAAGGGGAACAGGCCGCCTGGCCGAAGATCGAGCGAACTCGTAACTGCACGATGGTCGGACTCTCGATCTCGCGCATCCTTAAAACGGCTCGAGACTGTTACGCACTGAACCGCTCAGACCGTGCTCCAGTCCTTCCAGCGCTCCGGATCGGCCCAGCGCTGGCCGATGTCGAGGAAGCCTCGTGGGCCACGTTTGCCGTATTCGAAGGGATCGCCGGTGGCCTCCATCCAACGGTGCAGGCGAGCTTCCATCTCCTCGACGGCGGGTCGCGCCTGCCCAGCGCCGAAGATGTTGCGTGTCTCCAGCGGGTCCTCATGCCGATCGAATAGCCAGGGACCGCGCTCGCGGCCGAACCAGCGGGCGTAGGTATACCGCTCGGTGCGGACGCCGCGCCAGCGGCCCACCCAGGCCTCGCGATTGGGCCAGCCATTGCCCATGTTCATCAGGTATACCGAGTCGCTGGCACCCGGGGTGCGTTCGGTGTCAGTCGGCACGGACTCGCCCCGCCACACGCGGGAGACGTCCCTTCCTTGTAGCCCATCCGGCAGCGCGACGCCGCAGGCGCCCAGGAGGCTCGGCACCAGGTCGATAGCGCCCATGAATGCCTGGCTGCGGGATCCGGGCCTCGTGCCCCCCGGCCAACGGATCAACAACGGGGTGTGCGCGGACTCGTCATAGGGCGTCGCCTTGGAGGCCCGCATGGATGGGTGCATCCAGAGATCGGCGGGTTTGCCGTAGCCGTGACTCGACAGATGATCACCGTGGTCGGAGGAGTAGCAGACGATCGTGTCGCTGGCGAGGTCCAGGCGGTTCAGCGCGTCCAGCAATCGGCCCATCTGTGCGTCGAGGCCGGTGCAGCAGCCGTAGTAGTCGGCGATCTCGCCTCGCGCGAAGTCCGCCATCTGCGGCGGCACGTTGCCCGGCAGATCGACATCCGCCGGATCGTAGAGTCGGTATTCGTCGGGATATTGCGTGTACGCCCAGTGCGGAGGGCGCCAGGAAACGAACAGCGCGAACGGATCGTTCTCGCGCTCCACCCGGTGTGCCTCCAGGAAGCGTATGGCGAGATCCGTCTCCGCAGCAGGCGACCAACCGCGATGGCGCGTCGGGCCGCGCTCGTTCTCGAAATAGCGTTGGTCGAAGTAGTTCCCGCCGGTCCCCTCCACCGCCGCCAGGTAGTCCAGGCCATAGCGGTCTTCGGGGGGATAGGGACCGACGCCGAGATGCCAGACGCCGATGTGGCCCGTGTGGTAGCCCGCCGACCGGAGGGTGCCGGGCAAGGTCGGAACGTCGCGAAACGGCTCGTACCCGTTGTCGATCACGCCGTTGCGCCAGCCGTATCGACCGGTCAGCAGGATCGCCCTGAACGGCGAGCACAGCGGGTGGTTGGAAAACATGTTGTCGCAGACCATTCCCTCGGCCGCCATACGGTCGAGGTTCGGCGTGCGCACCACTGGATTGCCGTTGGCGCCCAGCGCGCTGTAGCGCTGCTGATCCGAAAACACGAAAAGGAGGTTCATGGGTCCATTGCTCAAGCTGATACCGATGGGTCACACCTCACAGCCCCAAGTTTAGTTCAACAGTCGAGGCGATACCTCCTTGGGCGAACCGCCTTTGGATTCCTCCACAAGACGGCTACACTCCGATCCCCATTGCAGTGAACGCGGCAACCCGCGTGGAAGCGCAGAACATGCACCCCCTAGCCCGGATATTTCACCAAGCCGCTTGTAGAATAGATAAATATCTTTTGGTTCCAATAGGTTAATTCGATATTCCCAAAATTCTGCCGGATACAAACTGCGCTGGCCGCGCCCTCGCTGGTCTTTTGCCCGCGGGCGTGCACATGGTCGCTACACCATAAAGCGTGGCTATGCTTCCGTCTCTTCTCTTGCGAGGGGTGCCCCCTCGCGCTGCTGTCTTCTTGCGAGGGGTGCCCCCTCGCGCTGCTGTCTTCTTGCGAGGGGTGCCCCCTCGCGCTGCTGTCTTCTTGCGAGGGGTGCCCCCTCGCGCTCCCCGGCTGAAGGCTCCGAGTACACGCACGCGGGCAAAATCCTGCGCGATCATCGCGGCCCTTGATGAAATATCCGGGCTAGCCCGAATGCTCGCGCTGATCGCTATGGCAGGGTCAATTGCGGTCACCGCCGGTGCCCGGGCCTCTTCGGGCGCGCAGGGCAGCGAGGCTTCGGTGAGTGCGGCCTCGTCCGCAGAGCTTGCGGCGCCAGCGACTACTACAACGGGCTGCGCGTCTTCACGATGACCGTCGGCGGGGTCATGTACCAGACGACCATCGCGGGCCGGCGCCATAGCTTTCGTCCCCGCGCCTCTTCACAGTGATTCTCCTCCTCGCGGCGGTCTACGCGATCGCCATGTTCGCACTCTTCGTCGCGGTGGCCGTCAACTGGGTGTCCAGGCGGAAGGAGATCCGGGACTGCTCACGGTTTGCCTTGGCGGTCGTGGGCGTTTACTCCGTTCTGCTGATACCGCCGACTTTCGGCGTAGAAGACCTCATGTGGGTGCGCGCGTTCGTGTTGCCGGTCGATATTGTCCGGACGTTCCTGTTCACCGCTATCGGTGTTTCGTGCTGCGTGGCGGCCGGTATCGTTGCGTTCCCGCTGCTGAGACCCGACCTCGGGTCGCAGGGGACAACCGTGCGGCGCTCCCTGGTCGCGCCGGTGTCGATCAGCTTGCTGGTCGCCGGAACATGGATCGCTTACACCGCCCTGCTCTTCAATGTCGCCGAACCGGAATTGACGAACGCCGCCAGGCGCCTGTTCGGGGAGTCCGACGTCAGCCACAGCATGGCCACCGCCATTCTGGCCGTGTCGGCATGTGCGTTTGGGGAAGAATTGATTTTCCGCCTGGGCATCCAGCACTACATTGCCAGGCTCTTCGGTTGGTGGGACCGCCGCTACTGGCTGGCTATCCTGCTGTCTGCAACGCTTTGGTCGCTCGGTCACGTCGGCACGCTGGAACCGGGCTGGGTAAAGCTGGCTCAGGTTTTCCCCGCCGGACTGGCGCTCGGCTGGCTGGCCAGGAAACACGGGATCGAGACGTGCATACTCGCGCACTTGGTGTTCAACGTCGCTGCCTGCTGGATGGACGAAGCAGGGCTCCTCTAGGAGTTTTGGCAGCGGGATCCGCTGCGCTGACGCGAGGGAACAAGGGCGTTCGGGCGCGGCGGTGGCGCCGGAAATCAGGCTAAATGACGATCAGTCTAATTCGTGTAAATTCAATAACTTAAAAATTTGTTCCATGCAAGACCTCATGTGGGTGCGCGCGTTCGTGTTGCCGGTCGATATTGTCCGGACGTTCCTGTTCACCGCTATCGGTGTTTCGTGCTGCGTGGCGGCCGGTATCGTTGCGTTCCCGCTGCTGAGACCCGACCTCGGGTCGCAGGGGACAACCGTGCGGCGCTCCCTGGTCGCGCCGGTGTCGATCAGCTTGCTGGTCGCCGGAACATGGATCGCTTACACCGCCCTGCTCTTCAATGTCGCCGAACCGGAATTGACGAACGCCGCCAGGCGCCTGTTCGGGGAGTCCGACGTCAGCCACAGCATGGCCACCGCCATTCTGGCCGTGTCGGCATGTGCGTTTGGGGAAGAATTGATTTTCCGCCTGGGCATCCAGCACTACATTGCCAGGCTCTTCGGTTGGTGGGACCGCCGCTACTGGCTGGCTATCCTGCTGTCTGCAACCGCTTTGGTCGCTCGGTCACGTCGGCACGCTGGAACCGGGATGGGTAAAGCTGGCTCAGGTTTTCCCCGCCGGACTGGCGATCGGCTGGCTGGCCAGGAAACACGGGATCGAGACGTGCATACTCGCGCACTTGGTGTTCAACGTCGCTGCCTGCTGGATGGACGAAGCAGGGCTCCTCTAGGAGTTTTGGCAGCGGGATCCGCTGCGCTGACGCGAGGGAACAAGGGCGTTCGGGCGCGGCGGTGGCGCCGGAAATCAGGCTAAATGACGATCAGTCTAATTCGTGCAAATTCAATAACTTAAAAATTTGTTCCATGCAAGGTGAACGATGGAAAAACGAGTGGTGCTCCTGACGGGAGCGAGCGGCTATATCGCGTCGCAATTGCGCGAGGAGTTTCGGGACCGGTTCGAACTCAGGATGGCTGACGTTCGGTCGCAGGATCGAAGCGGCGAAGAAATCGCCGGTGTCGAGATCGTCAACCTGGTCGATCCCGACCGCTCGAAGTACGCGCACCTGTTCGAGGGCGTCGATGCCGTGGTGCACCTCGGCTACAAGGGGTCCCGCGCGCAGGAGATCGACCGCTTCGAAGCGGAATGCGACAACGTCCGCATGGCGAACAACGTCTACCGCGCGGCATTCGACGCCGGCGTGCGGCGCGTCGTGATGGCGAGTTCCAACCACGCCGCGGACTGGTATGAGCATGCGTTGATCCACAACCACAAGAAGGAGATGGTGTCGCCGGACGAAGTGCCGCTTTCCGACAACTTCTACGGCTGGGCCAAGGCCGGCTACGAGCTACTCGGATTTCCGTACGCCTCGGGGATTTTCGGCAGAAAGCTCGAGGTGGTGCAGGTGAGAATCGGCGCGCCGCGTGAAGTCCCGGGATCGGTCTATGAAAGAACCCCGTCGGAGCAGCACGCCGGCGGTTCGAGCCTGGCCGACTTCAAGCGTGACCTCGGGGCGCACTTCAGCTCGCGGGATCTGCGCCAGCTGTTCATCAAGGCCATCGCGACACCCGACATCGCGCGGGCCGATGGGGTGCCGTGGCTGGTCGTATACGGGATCTCGGGAAATACCCGGGCGTTCTGGTCGCTGGAGTCCGCACGTCGAGTGCTCGGTTATGAACCCGAAGACGACTCCGAGGTGAAGTACGCAGCCGATATCGCCCGGCTGTTAACGGGACCGGACGCGACTATCGGCGGTGGACGCGTGGGTGGCTGACGCGCCCGCCGCCAAGGCAGCATAGCCTCGGCTCTGGGAAGGGAGCTTGTCCTCGACACACCGGCGTCGTACGCTCGCGCGGCTTGACCACCCGGCCCTTGCCAGCGGAGTCCGCGTGAACCATTCGACCGAGACCAACTTCCTGGGCAGCGTGCGCAGCATGTTCGACCGCGCGGCGCGCGCCCTCCGCGTCCCCCCGGACCTTGTCGAGGCCATCCGCGAGTGCAACTCCGTCGTCCAGTTGCGCTTCCCCGTGCGCCTGCGCGGCGGTTACCGGACGTTCTGCGGCTGGCGCGCGGTGCACAGCGAGCACCGCCTGCCCGTCAAGGGCGGCATCCGCTATGCGCCCATCGTCGACCAGCAGGAGGTCGAGGCGCTCGCGGCGCTCATGACCTTCAAGTGCGCGCTCGTCGACGTGCCGTTCGGCGGCGCCAAGGGCGGCCTCGCGATCCGCCCCGATGATTACGACGAAGACGAGCTCGAACTCATTACCCGGCGCTTCACACAGGAACTCGCCCACCACGGCTACATCAGTCCGAGCCGCGACGTGCCCGCGCCTGACATGGGCACCAGCGAACGCGAAATGGCCTGGATGGCCGACGAATACCGGGCCCTCTACCCCGCCGACATCGACGCGCTCGCCTGCGTCACGGGCAAGCCGGCGACCCAGGGCGGGATCCCCGGCCGGCGCCAGGCCACCGGCCGCGGCGCCCACTTCGTGGTCCGCGAGTTCTTCGGCAATCCCGACGACATCGTCCGCTGCGGCCTCGACGGCGGTCTCGAAGGCAAGCGCGTCATCCTCCAGGGGTTCGGGAACGTGGGCTTCAACACCGCGCGCTACCTCGTCGAGGACGAAGCCGTGCGCCTCGTCGGCGTCGTCGAGAGCGACGGCGCCATCCTCTGCGATGCCGGACTCGCGCCAGACTCGGTTGCCGAACACCTCGGCCGAACAGGCGGCGTCGAAGGCTTCCCCGGCGCTCGCTTCGTGGCCGACGGCGCCCGCGCGCTTGAGGCGGACTGCGACATCCTTATCCCGGCCGCCATCGAGGGCCAGATCACCGTCGCCAACGCGCCGCGGATCCGCGCCCCGCTCATCGTCGAGGCCGCCAACGGTCCCGTCACCTTCGCGGCCGAACAGGACCTGCTCAAGCGCGGCAAAGTCATCCTCCCGGATCTTCTGGTCAACGCCGGCGGCGTCACCCTCAGTTACTTCGAATGGGTCTCCAACGTCTCGCACATGCGCTTCGGCCGCCTTTCCCGCCAGATCGAAATCCAGCGCAACCGGCACATCGTCGAGATGATCGAGACCACCACCGGCAAGCCCGTGCCCGACGCCCTCAAGGCGCCGCTGCTGCGCGGCACCGAAGAGCTCGACCTCGTCCGCTCGGGCCTCGAGGACACCATGCGCGACGCCTACCAGGCGATCCGCGAGACAATGCTCACGTCCGATGCCATCGACGACCTGCGCACCGCGGCGTTCGCCGTCGCGCTTGAGAAAGTGGTGCGCTCCTACCGTGAGATGGGACTCGCCTGATCCGTCGCGCCGAGTTCACTACACGGGAACACGCGGAGGTTGTCGGGCAAGAGCCCGGTCGCTGACGATCCCGGCGGCTTTGGTTTCGTGCGCAGGGGGGCTACACTCCGATTCCCGTTGTAGTGAACGCGGCCAGTGGTCGCGAGAAGCTTGAGACCGTGAACCTATACGCCCGAACGTTCGCGTCGATCGCGATCCTGGGGTCCATTGCGGCATCGGGGCAGAGCGTCAAGGATCTCTCCAAGACGATCGAGACCTTCAAGTCCGTGCCGGTCGTACAGCCTTTCTTCGACAACTCTTACGGCTACGCGGTGTGGTCTCGCGTCGCGCGCGGGGGTTTCGGCGTCGGCGGGGCGACCGGCCGGGGGCAGGTCTATGTCGACGGCGAGATAACGGGGTTCAGCCGCCTCGTCGATGTCTCCATCGGCTTCCAGTTGGGCGGGCAGGTCTACCGGCAGATCGTCTTCTTCGAGGACGCGTCCGCCTACGACGGCTTCACCGCCGGCAAATTCGAGTTCGACGCGCAGGCTTCGGCGGTTGCGGTCACCGCCAGCGCGCGGGCCTCATCGGGCACGCAGGGCAGCCAGGCTTCCGTGGGCGCGGCTTCGTCCGCGGAGCTTACCGGCGCCGAAACCTACTACGAAGGGATGCGCGTCTTCACGATGACCGTCGGCGGACTCATGTACCAGGCGACCATCGCGGGCCAGCGCTACAACTTCCGTCCGCTGAAATGAGGCGGGCCGTGACGGCGGAGTCGATCCGCCGTCGCTCGCCCTATCCTCGATCCACTTCCATTCGCGCGCTCTACGATCCCTCGACCATCACGTTGTAGCGTCGTTGCATTTCGTCGGGGGAAACATCCTCGATGGTGTGGCCGATGTTCCAGCGATGCCCGAACGGATCCTGCAGGACCGCCATGCGCTCGCCATAGAACATGTCCGTAGGAGGCATCTCAATCGTGGCGCCCGCCTGTGCCACGCGACCAACCACGGCGTCCGCATCGTCAACCTGGAGGTAGATGGTGACCGGCGAGCCGCCAATGCTCGGCGGCGACTTGACGCCAATCTCGGGAAACTCGTCCGCCAACATCAGGGTGGCGCCATCGAAGTCGAGTTCGGCGTGGCCGATTCGACCGCCGGGCTCGACCAGTCTGAACTTCTCGGTCGCGCCAAACGCCTTCTCGTAGAACTCGATGGCTTCGACCGCGTTTTCGACACAGAGGTAGGCAAACATTTCGTGCACAGCCACGCCGATGCTCCTTTGTCTTGGGGACGCGGGGGATTGTAGTCCGAACGGGGACATCGAGCATCGCCGGAATTCGAGCCTTTCAGATTGTCAAGCAAACGGTCGCTCCACTACCCTGGCGGCCCGCCGCTCGCAGCCCCGGGGAACGTGACCACAGGTACTTATCCCAAAGCAGGTTTCGGAACTTCCCCCGCGGATCGACCCGGGCCTTCATTGCCACGAACTCCCGGATCTCGGGGTAGGCCTGCTCGAACTGCGAGCGGGCGGCGTGGAGGCGGTAAGGCAGGTAGTATCGGCCGCCGTTGGCGAGTGCCGCATCGATCAACTCCCGCGTCCATACCCCCGCTTCGCGGCTCGCGCGCTCGCTCGCGCGCTGCTTGTAGTAGAGCACGAACGAAAAGACTTCCGTCGGCGCCCACGCCAGCAAGGAAGTTGAATCGCTGGGAGAGTGGCGGATCGATACGTTCAGCGCATTGACCCGTCGGCGTTTCAACACGTCCGCCAATGTGCGCGCGAAAGGCAGGAAATTCCCGACCGGGATGAAGTACTCCTGGAGGAGGTAGGTGGAAAAGAGACGAGTTCCGGGTTCCAGCGCGTCGGTGTCGAGACTGGCTTCGTAGTTGCGCCATACGATGACCTCTCGCTCGAGCGCCCTGTCCTCGATGCCGCGACGCAGCCTCTTCCCGCCAGGCAGTTCGGACACCATCCAGATAAGGGTCTGGTTGCGGCTGTAGTCGCGGTCGCGCGGAATCAACCGCTCCCCAACCGTCGCCGGTTCTTCCGTCGAGATCCAGTTGATCAGCCGGGGCTCGGCGAAGCCCGGGGGTCTGAGATCGGCGTTGTGCAGCACGACACGCGGGTCTTGCGCGATCTTGCTGCGAAAGTGATCGGGGTAGCGGTCGAGGTCGACATTCTCGACGACGCGGCGAATGCGCGTGTTGGGGTCGAGATCGAGTTCGACTTCCGTGACCACCCCGAGGCCTCCATAGCCGCCGAACAAACCGCGAAACAGCGCCGACTCCGGCGTCAACTCCAGGACCTGACCGTCGGCGCGAACCATCTGCACGGCGCGCACGGAATTCACCATTGGCCCCTTGCCGACGTAGCGGCCGTGGCAGTTGACGGACACCGAGCCGCCCACCGTAAGGTTGCTGTAGCTCTGCATGATGCGGACCGACAAGTCATGCGGGTCGATCACCTCCTGGAGATCACGCCAGGAAATTCCGGCCTGCACGCGAACGACGCGCCGCGCCGGGTCGAGCGTCAGCACGCGGTTCATGCGGCGCATATCCAGGTGCAGCGAATCCGGGGCCGCGACCTGGCCTCCCATGCTGTAGCGGCCGCCGCCGATGGAAATCGCACCCGGCCAGCGACCGATCGCATCGCTCACCTCCTCGGTGGTGATCGGACGCCGCTCCATGGCGACGGGTACGGCATTGAGGCCCGAGAAGTCGTTTACGACCCGCCGTTTCGGCGCGCTTCGGACCGGGAACCCCGGAGCGAGCAAGGTGGCCGCGGCGGCGACCGTCAGAAACTGGCGTCGATCCATGTCGATCCATGTCGATCCATATAGATGATCCCAGTGGGCTGCGTTAGATGGTTTCGGCGGGTCTCAAGGTTCCACCACCCCGACGGGCGCATCCGCGGCCTTCTCGATAAACCCCCGGTCGAAGGTAAGCATGACCTCGCATCCCACTGCGGCACCAAGGTGCAGAGCATCGGCAAAGTCCATGCCGTGCGCCGCGCGATCCAGGGCTTCGGCGAGTAGCACAGGGTTCTCCACCGAGACATTCGGCAGTCCCGCCAACCCGCGCAGGGCCGCCGCAACATCCTTCGCCCCAAAACCGTAGACGCTACGCAGCACCCATTCGCTTTCTAGCAGGACCGTCGTGCCGGCGAAGACTTTCCCGGCGTCTATCACGGACCGCGCCCCGGCGGCCTGCACCGGATCGTCCCCGGTCAAATATCGAACGACCACACTGGTGTCAATCGCCCGCATGGCGCCGCTCGGCTTCCGCCAGAATCCCCGCATCCATGTCCGCCAGGGATTTGGCAGGGCCATGCCACGCCAGGCGTCCGAAAACTTCCTCCGGTCGCGTCTCCGCAAACGCCGGCAACGGCTTGAGCAGCACGCCTTCCCCTGTGTTCACCACGACCAGCCGGGTCCCCGCCTCCCAGCGCAGCATCCTGCGCATCGCTTTCGGCAGGATGACCTGGCCCTTTGTCGAGACAATCGTGGTGAGTCTTTCTGGCGATGACATCCCGGGCACCCCCGAACACGAGGTAAGCCAGAAGTAAGATATCGGCTGCGACCGCATGAAACAAGGGCGCTGCCTTACGCCCTCCAGACCCGCACATCGTTACGTGGGACGACCATGCGCTCCAGGTGTCCCACCTCGCCAGAATCCGCACCCTTCGGCCCGAACGTCACGGCCGCCGGCGAACGAGGGTACCATTGGCGCGCCCGCAGCCGAACCGATACGGGAGCCTCGCCGATGAAATCCGCCCTCGCCCAGCGCGCCGCCGTACTGTTGGGCGGCCTGGGCCTCGTCTGGGCAGTGTCGCTGTACGCATTCGTCGACCCGAGCGCGCTTTATTTCCTGGCGCTGACGCCTCGTCGATTCGACGGGCTGCCGGGCGTACTCGGCATGCCTTTCGTGCACGGGTCGTTGTGGCACCTCATCGCCAACACGTTGTCGCTGATCCCTCTCGCCGCCATCGTGCTGTTCCGCGGCGTGCGCTACTACCTGGTCGTAGTCGCGTGGATTGTCGTCGTTGGCGGTCTCGCCGTGTGGCTGTTCGGCCGCGAAGCCCCCCACGTGGGGGCGAGCGGATTGGTGTTCGGCCTCGTCGGTTTCCTCATCGTGCGCGGACTGTATGAGCGCGCGGTCACCTCCTTGATGGTCTCGCTCGCGGTCCTCCTTCTCTACGGCGGCACGATCTGGGGCATCGTGCCGCAAGGCGGCGGCATCTCATGGGAGGCGCACCTGTTCGGACTGCTGGCCGGCTTCGCGACGGCGCGCGTGTTCGTCGGTCGAAATGCCCGTACCCAGACAACCGGTTCGAACGCGTGATTCAACTCATCTACCAGGGCGAAATACTGCTCTTTGCGCTGTTGATCGCGGCGCTCGTCGCGTCACTATCGTTTCACGAGTTCGGCCACGCGCTCGTGGCGAAGCTCTACGGCGACGATACCGCGAAACGCGCGGGGCGGCTCACCTTGAATCCCATCGCGCACATCGACGTCGTGGGTTTGCTGATGGTCATCATGGTGGGTTTCGGCTATGCCAAGCCGGTGCCTACGGATCCCCGCAACTTTCGATCGAAGCGCGCGGACTTGTGGGTCGCGGCGGCGGGCCCCGGCATGAACCTGTTGCTCGCACTCGTTGTGTGGAACGCCTTCCTGCTGCTCCGCGCCGCTGGCGTCGAGGTGGCGTTCACTCCCGGCACCGAAATGTTTGTGGTATTGCTGGTGCGGGTGAACCTCCTGTTGATGGTGTTCAACCTGCTACCGATCGGTCCGCTGGACGGCCATTACATCCTGCCGCACTTCCTTCCGCCCGCCGCCGCCGAGGCATATCGACGCTACAACGCCCGCTACGGCGTGTACGCGCTACTGGGCCTGATCCTTTTGGGGGTCCTGGGCGTGCCGGTATTCAGCTACGTCATGTCGATCGCGACGGCGCTGCTGCCGCTGATCACGTTTGTCCCGATGTCATGAGCGGTGCCGGGGAAACCGGCGGTGGCGTGCGGCAAGTCACCGCTTGCCAACAAGGGGGGCACATCCATGACGCGATCACCTGAAGGCGTGGGACCCGAGCACGTGCCCGCAGACAAGGACAACGCGCCTGGCGACTTGCTCATGGCGCCCCAACAGATGCTCGACCTTGCGCAGAAGGCGGCCGAACTCCTGGTCGAGCGGATCGACGGCCTGTCCGAAGAAAAAGCCTTGTGTAAAACTGGGACACACAAAATATGTGTCGCACGCGGCGGGGGAGATTTCGCGCGCGACGGGTGGCAGATGTGTCTACTCTCGGTTGCGGGATATCGCACGCGAAGTGAGGAGATGTCCTCTCGCCCCAGGGCCGGGGGGCACTCTTGCCGCCATGAACCCGTCCAGGCCGTAGCTGCGGCCGCGTATCCGCCGCCAGCCAGCCCGCGCTCGCGCCCCCACTGCCGGTACGCGTCGTCCTCGTGAGCGACCAGGTCGACCGCACATACCGCGACGACGAACTCGATGCCGCGCGCCGGGACCTCGCCGAATCCGAGCGCGACAAGGGGCTCCCACCGGCCACGACCGCGGACAGCCGCCTCGACGGCCCCGGGCTGCTCGTGCGCGGGCAGCGCTGAAGTTTCTGAAGCGCAGGCCGATTGTCGGTGGTACAGGTCCGATTGAGTCGATCTGACAACGTCCTCCATGCCATTAACTGAGCAGGGACAAGCACTTCGGCACCGTGGATGGCATACAACGAATTTCGTTTTGACGCCTGGTCTGAGCGGAGAACCACCTTGCTATTGCAAAAGTTCGTCGAGTTTCACGTCGAGGTGGTGACGGCGAAGGTCGGTCGCCAGGATTTCGCCGGACTTGGACTCCACGAGGTAGTTCCTGGGAACGCCGGTGACGCTGTACGCCGTGGGCGCTTCGGCTTCTTCGCCCATGCCGAGGTTCAGCCAGGGGAGGTCTTCTTCCTCGGAAGCGAGTTCCCAGTTTTCACGATCGTCGTCAATCGTGAAGGAAACGATCTCGAAGCCGTTCGGCTGGTGTTCCTCGTAGGCCTGCTTCATGTGCGGAATTTCTGCGCGGCAGGGACCACACCATGAGGCCCAAAATTCAACGAGAACGATCTCGCTGTCCGCGCGAATATCGGCGAGCCGAACCGAGTCTCCGTCAAGGGATTCGGCGGTGAAGTCGATGATGTCCGTGCCGGTGGCGATGAGGCGACCTTTCGCTCGCTTGGCTTCCGCCGCTTCGACTTTCGCAAGGCGCTCTAGCACCCATGGATCCTCGGGCGTCATCTCGGCAAGCCCGCGAAGCGCATCGAGTACCCAAGGGCCATGTAGCCAAGCGGTTTCAATCACGAGGCGACGCACCAAGGGGTCCGGGTGCGTGGTGGAAACCTCAGCGCGCGTGTTGGTTTCTATGTCGAGGTAGCGATTTTGCGCCGCAGAAGCCAGGTCCACCCGTGCCCGCCTCTGCTCTTCGGTTTCGCCCCCCACGGACGTCCAAAGGCGTCCGTTTTCTGCCACCGCTTCAAGATACTCATCGGAAGTCTTCCAGGAATTGAATATGGCGTCGTTGTACTCGCCACCGTGAATCACGAAACGCGCGCTTTCATTCATCGTAATGCGAAGGTTTCCGGGTTCGAGCACGAAGCTCTTGGCCTTTGATCGCTCCGTATCGCTGACCCTCGTGTCCAATCGCATTCGATACGTGGAAGTACACAACGCGTGATTCCTCTACCGGCACTTCAATGCGAAAGGTCCCGTCGGCCGCCAGGGGCGCCTTGGCGATAACATTGAGCGTGGACTCGAAAGAGGGTGGATCTTCCTTGGGGGATTTGGATGTGCTGGTGCTCGTTGCCGCGGACATGCTTATGCCAACCGCCCCGTTTCTCCTTCGGCTTCGGCGTCCAAATGAGGAAGTCGCCGCTCGCATAGATTGCTGAAAGGTCCCCCTCCAGCACCATGGTCTTTGGCTCCTCGGCGAGGAGCGGCGAAGAAACCACGAGTGCGGCCAGTAGTGCAGTGAATACTCGAGGACTCATTGTCAGTTTTCTCCAATCGTGTTCTGACGGATTGAGTTTATCACCCGTCCAATAAATGAAGCCCAGAGATTCCGTCGGAAGTCGGAACACCGAGCTATTGCAAAATCTCTTCGAGTTTTACGTCGAGATGATGACCACGTAGGTTAGTCGCCAGGATTTCACCAATCTCGGAATCCACCAGATAGTTGCGGGGAACGCCCGTCACGCTGACAGTTCCACATTCCCTGACATCCCGTTCTGGAAGAAGGACCAGTCCCTGCTCGAATGGCTCCACGCGCTATGAGGGCGGGAAGCCCATCCGTTTGGTTTTCAACGACCTGCCGCTTCAACTCCACATCACAACACTCGCCACATAATGCTCGCACGAGAGATGCAGCACCTGAAGCAGCCGATCGCGCGGCGGGCCAACGAGGAGGACGGCTGCAAGGGGCACTTTTTTGAGCAGCGATTTTACTCCGGCGCGCTGCTGACCGAGGAGGAGGCGATGGCCTACGTGGACCTGAATCCGGTGCGGGCAAAGCTGGCGAGGCGGCTCGCGCAATGCCAGCACGCGTCGATCAGCGCGCGGCTGCTGGAGAACAGCCCCTCGGCGCTGGCGGATTTCCTACGCCCGCTGGCGTCCGGTTTGCGCGCGGCGGCGGGCAGAAGGCGGCTGCTGCGGGGAGGCCGAGGCGGCGTCGGACCGCGAGGCTCGGTGGATCGCGGGGGTGGCGTCCCTGGCCAAATACCAGCGCGGGGCCCGGCTGGAGCAGTGGGTGGCCGACCACGGCCTGCGGCTTCGCGAAGCGCCCCTGCCTGCCTGACCTTCGGGCGCCCCCGACGGGAGGCGACAAAGACCGGCTCACCGCCTGACCCGCCGCGCTGTCCTGCCCGCACGCGCCGTTTCCGATCACGATTTCCTCCCCAACAGCCCAGGGCCCGCCTCCAACGCCCCCGCGTCCCACTTCCCGGCCCGCGCTACGCCCGGACCGGGTGCGCCATCGCCCGCCGCCCGCGTGAGCATCCCGCCGCGAACCGCGCGCGAAATAGCCGCCACTCCGTGCGACCAAAAACTCGTGTGTCCCAGTCCTTTCTAAAAACTCGTGTGTCCCAGTCCTTTCTTGTCCCAGTCCTTTCTAAGTCCTTCACACGCGATCAAACAGAGGCTGGATTCACATGCTTCGACTAACGGGTGTCCCCTCGCGCTCCCCGGCTGAAGGCTCCGAGCGCGCCCACACAGGCAAAATTCTGCGCGATCATCGCGACCCTTGATGCAAAATCCGGGCTGGTTGGCCGATGATCCCACAGCGGTGGGTTCTCGGCACGGGTGCCGTTCGATCCAGTTGTCTGTCCGCCCGGCACCCTGCGCTGCCCGCGCGACTATGTGGACCTCATACGGGATTTTCCGGCGCAGGCGTTTCCGGGTTGGCCTCGCGCTTGAAAGCTATGCGTTGACTGTCGCGATTCGGTCCGCGATCTTCGCGCGCCAGAGGCGCGGGCCCTGGATATGCACCGACTCGCCGCGGGCGTCCACCGACACCGTTACGGGCATGTCGCGCACCTCGAACTCGTAGATCGCCTCCATGCCGAGGTCCTCGAACGCGAGCAGCGTCGACTTCGTGATCGCTTTCGACACCAGGTAGGCGGCGCCGCCCACGGCGACAAGCGATACGGCGCCGTGATCCCTGATCGCTTCGATGCCGGCAGGGCCGCGCTCGGCCTTGCCGATCATCCCGATCAGACCCGTTCGCGCGAGCATAACGCGCGTGAACTTGTCCATGCGCGTGGCGGTGGTCGGGCCCGCCGGTCCCACCACTTCGTCGCGCACGGGATCGACCGGGCCGACGTAGTAGATGAACCGGTTCGAGAAATCCACGGGCAGTTGCTCGCCCCTTTCGATCATGTCCACCAGGCGCTTGTGCGCCGCATCGCGACCGGTCAGCAGCTTGCCTGACAGCAGCAGCGTTTCGCCGGCGCGCCAGGTTGCGATATCCGCCCTGGTGATCGAGTCGAGATCGACGCGGCGAGCGGCGCCGGCGGCATCCAGGGCGATGTCCGGCCAGTCGTCGAGGTTCGGAGGAACGAACTCCGCCGGTCCCGACCCGTCCAGCACGAAGCGGACGTGGCGCGTGGCGGTGCAGTTCGGTATCACCGCCACCGGCTTATTCACCGCGTGGGTCGGATGGTCGGCCACCTTGACATCGAGCACCGTCGTCAAGCCGCCCAGGCCCTGCGCGCCAATCCCCAAGGCATTGACCTTCTCGTAGAGTTCGAGGCGCAACGCTTCCGCGCGGTTGGAGGCGCCGCGGGCGATGAGATCGTGGATGTCGACGGGCTCCATCAGCGCCTCCTTGGCGAGCAACATCGCTTTCTCCGGCGTGCCGCCGATGCCGACGCCGAGCAGGCCCGGCGGACACCATCCAGCGCCCATCTTCGGCACTGCGCCGAGCACCCAGTCGACGACGGAGTCTGACGGGTTCAGCATCGTGAACATGGCTTTCGCTTCGCTGCCGCCGCCCTTGGCCGCGACCTCCACCGTCAGCTTGTCCCCGGGCACGATGCGGTAGTGGATCACGGCCGGCGTGTTGTCCCGGGTATTGGCGCGGTCGGCGTCGGGGTCTCCAACGATGGAAGGGCGCAGGATGTTGTCGGGGTCGAGATAGGCGCGCCGCACGCCCTCGTTGACCATGTCATCGACGCTGGCGCCACCGTCCCAGGCGACATCCATGCCGACATTCAGAAAGACATTGACGATACCTGTGTCCTGGCAGATCGGGCGCTTGCCGAGGGCGCACATGCGCGAATTGACGAGCACCTGCCGCAGCGCGCCCCTGGCCGCGGGGTTCTCCTCGCGTTCGTAGGCGGCGGCCATGGCGCGAATGAAATCCGGGGGATGGTAGTAGGAGATGTATTGCAGCGCGTGGGCAACACTTGTCGTCAGATCCCGCGCGTGAATCACCGTCATCGTTCGTTCGCTTCACCGAGTACCGGGCCATATTGCGCCTGATTCGAGTCGTTTCCAACGTCCATTCGCGCGTTACACTAAGGCCACTCCTGGGGGAGGGGAAAGTTGACCGACGGGTACCGTGAAAGAGATATCGCGCTCGCCACCGGCAAAGTGCACGTGCTCGAAGGCGGCAGCGGCAGCGACATCGTCCTGCTGCACCACTCCTGGGGCAGCCCAGGCTGGCTGCCGGTGCATGCGGCGCTGGCCGAACGCCACCGGGTCATCGTGCCCGACCTGCCGGGCTGGGGCGGCTCGGTGCGCCCGTCGTGGGCGCGCGATCCCCGGGATATCGCGATTCTCTGCGGCCACATTCTCGACGCCCTGGACATCGGTCCCGTAGCGCTGGTCGGCACGGGATTCGGCGGTTTCCTCGCGGCAGAACTCGCCGCCATGCAGCCCGGGCGGCTGCGCGCGCTGGTGCTGATCGGCGCCGCGGGCCTGAAACCGGAGAACGGCGAAATCCTCGACCAGATGATGGTTTCGCACGGGGCTTACATCGAGGAGAGCTTTCGCGACCCGGAGAGCCACCTCGCCTGGATCGGCGAAGAACCCGGCGACGACGTGCGCCAACTGTGGGACTTCTCAAGGGAGATGACCGCGCGCGTGACGTGGAAGCCGTACATGTTCGACCGCCGTCTCGCGCCGCTGCTCGGCAACGTTACCACGCCGACGCTCATCGTCTGGGGCGGGCGAGACAAGATCGTGCCGCCGGAGTGCGCCGGCCTGTACGCGGCGAACCTGCCGAATGCGACGGTCGAGATGATCGAGGACGCGGGACACCTGGTCGAGATCGAAGAACCGGAGCGCATCGCGAAGCTGATCTTGAGCCACGTCGACGGCTAGCAAATGCCGGATCGTCGGTCTTTCCGCCCTCGGACCTCCTCATCCCAACGCCCGGGAGAATCTGCTGTTAGTATTTGCGCTATCAGCCGTGGCGGTATTCGATAAAGTTCAGACATGTTCATCGGCTATTTCACAGAGCGTCCCTACCAGGATCCGAGATCCGGCTACTTCGGCAACACGGGCAGGGCGGTCGCCGACCTCGCCATGTCAAACAGCTCCTACGACTCCCGGCTCGGCTCTCACCTCTATAACCGCTACCTCGACGAAAAACTGTACGCGGAAGAAGCGGGGTTCGACGGTCTGATGCTGAACGAGCACCATTCCACGCCGTTCTGCATGGGGCAGTTCATGAACCTCGAGGCCGCGATCCTGGCGCGCATCACCAAGCGCGCGAAGATCGTGCTGCTCGGCAACATATTGCCGATCTGGGACGATCCGCTGTGGCTGGCGGAAGGTCTCGCGACCATCGACATGATTTCCCGCGGTCGCCTGGTGACCGGCTGGGTGCGCGGAACCGGCCGCGAAAGCATCGCGCACAACGCCGTGCCGCCATACAACTGGGAACGCTTCCAGGAGGCGCACGATTTCATCATCGACGCGTGGACGCGGGACGGGCCGTTCCGCTGGGAAGGCGAGCACTATAACTATCGCTATGTGAACCCCTGGTCGCGGCCCTACCAATCGCCGCATCCGCAGATCTGGATCCCCGGGGTCATGAGCCGCAACACGGTGGCCTGGGCGGCGAAAAACCGGTATCCCTACATCATGCTGGCAACGGAACTCGGGCCGACCAAAGAGTCCTACGGCTACTACGACCAAGTGGCGAAGGAGAACGGCTACGAGGCCGGGACCCAACACAGGGGCTACCTGTTCAAGGTGCATGTCGACGAGACAGAGGCGTTGGCGGACGAAGCCGGGCGAAAGTTTGTTCAGGGGCCGAGCAACCCGTTCCTCGAAGGCAACCAGGGGATAGTCCGGCCGTTCATTCAGAACCTGCCGGGGCTGACCCAGCGCAACAACCTGCTGCCGACGCTCAAGAGTTTCGCGGCGGCCAGGTCGCGGGGCCGGGCGACACAGCACATCGAAGAAAAGCAGGCGCGCGGCGAGCAGGGGGCGCCTCCTCCCCCGCCGACGGACCCCTACGCGGATCTGACCAAAAAATACAGCATCATTTCCGGCACGCCGAAATCGGTCATCAAGCGCGTGCGACATGTGCTGGAAACGCTGCGGCCCGGCACCATTTTTTTCTGGGATGGCGACGGGGCCATGTCGCACGAGGACAGCATGCGCTCGCTGCGGCTCATGGGCGAAGAAGTCATACCCGCCGTGCGCGAGATCAGCCGGGAACTCGATCTGAAGGGGCCGTTCGAAACGGATCCGCAGACCAACGAGACCATCGAGCAGTCGGACACAGACACCGTCGAGCAGGCCGCTGCCGATTGACGTCATCGTCGTAGGCGGCGGTCCGGCGGGCAGCGTCGCCGCCGCCCTCCTCGCTCGACAAGGCTTCGACGTCGCGCTTTACGAACGAGAGACCTTTCCCCGCGCGCACGTCGGCGAGTCGCTGTTGCCGGCGACGCTGGCGGTGCTGGATGACATCGGCGCGCTGCCGGCGGTGGAAGCGGCGGGTTTCGTCAAGAAGTGGGGCGCGACCATGTCCTGGGGCCGCGATGCCGAGCCCTGGAGCTGGTACTTCAAGGAAACGAACAGGCGCTTTCCGCATGCCTACCAAGTGTGGCGGCCCCGGTTCGACCAGATACTGCTGGACCACGCTGCCGACTGCGGCTGCGCCGTGCACTTTGCAGAGCCGGTGACGGCGGTGGAAGCGGGCGCGGTGACACTCGCCGGAGGCGGACGGGTGGAAGCGGCCATGGTCGTCGATGCGTCCGGCCAGCGGGCGTTGGTCGCGACCTCGCGCGGGCTGAAGGAATGGGACCGCGCCTTCCGCAATCTCGCCGTGTACGGCTACTTCGACGGCGGGCGGCATCTCGAGCCGCCGGACGACGGCAACATTTTCATCGAGGCGACGGCGCACGGCTGGCTGTGGAAGATTCCGCTGGCGGGCGGGGTATCCAGCGTCGGCGCGGTGGTGGATCGGGACTACGGCGCGTCGCAGATCCGGCGCGGCGGCCTGGAGCGTTTTTTCTCCGCGCAGATCGCATCGAGCACGCGGACCCGCGACCTGCTCGGCACCGCCGTTGCGCGGCAGGGCCCGACGGCTGTCCGCGACTGGTCCTACTGCGCCAAATCCATGGTCGGCGACGACTTCGTTCTCGTCGGCGACGCCGCGTGCTTCATCGATCCTCTCTTCTCCACAGGAGTGCATCTCGCGGTGACCGGCGCCCATCTCGCGGCCGCCTACGTCACCACGGCGCTATCGGCGCCCGCCCTGCGCGCGGCTGCGGGCGCCGCTTATGAACGCCTCTACACCAACCAATACGCACACTTCCGCGAACTGGCGAAGCTCTTTTACGCATCGAACCGAACCGCCGACTCCTACTTCTGGGAAGCGCGCAGAATTGCGGGATCGCCAGGCGATGCGCCGCGCGCCGCGTTTGTCCGCGCCGTGTCCGGGCAGACCGCCGCCGGCTACGAACGATCCGTGCTGCGCCATGGCGTCCTGCCCGATGCATTCCTGCGCGCGGTGGATGCCGAAACCACCGCCCGGCGCGAGCGGCGCATGCGACCCGCGGCGGCCACGCGCGTCCGGCGGGCTTCTGGAGTCGCCGTGCGGCGCGGCATGGTCCTGGGCGACGGGCGCTTCGAGACGGGCTATGTCATCGACGGACCGGGCCGCGACGAACTACCCGTCAGCACGCTCGTCGCGAGCCTCGCGCGCCACGCCGGCGGTCAAGCCTTAAGCACCATCTCCGAGCGCATCGCCAAGGCCAACGACGCCGATCCCGCGCGCGTGGGCCAAGCCGTGCTGTCGGCGGCGGAATTGCTGATCGCCGACGGCCTGCTGGAAGTGGTGGGGTAAAGAAAGAAAGACTGAAAGACTGGGACACACGAAATTTGTGTCGCACGCGGCGGGGGAGATTTCGCGCGCGACGGGTGGCAGATGTGTCTACTCTCGGTTGCGGGATGTCGCACGCGAAGTGGGGAACTCTCCTCTCACCCCAGGGCCGGGGGGCGGGTCACACTTGCGGCCATGGCGACGCCCCGATACAAGCTGGTCGGGACACACGCGACGGGCGGGGGAGATTTCGCGCGCGACGGGTGGCAGATGTGTCTACTCTCGGTTGCGGGATGTCGCACGCGAAGTGGGGAACTCTCCTCTCACCCCAGGGCCGGGGGGCGGGTCACACTTGCGGCCATGGCGACGCCCCGATACAAGCTGGTCGACAACGCGACGGCTCTCGGCTACCACCTAGTGTCTAGCTGCGTGCGCCGCGCGTGGCTGTGCGGGCGCGACAAGCGTACAGGCAAGGACTACTCTCACCGCAAGCGTTGGCTGGTGGAGCGGGTGCTGACGCTGGCGCGCTGTTTCGCAGTGGAGATTGATGCCTACGCGGTGATGAGCAACCACTTCCACCTGGTTGTGCACTACGACCCAAAGGCTTGCGAGGGTTGGAGCACCGAGGAAGTGGCGGCGCGCTGGGTGGAGGCGTTTCCGCCGACAGAGCGGGGCGCGGTGGTGGAGGAGCACAAGGCGGAGGCTCGGGAGCTGCTGCTTGGGGATCCGGAGCGGCTGGCGAGGGCGCGTCGGACGCTGGGGTCGCTGTCGTGCTTCATGCAGCATCTGAAGCAGCCGATCGCGCGGCGGGCCAACGAGGAGGACGGCTGCAAGGGGCACTTTTTTGAGCAGCGGTTTTACTCCGGCGCGCTGCTGAGCGAGGAGGCGGTGCTGGCGGCGATGGCCTACGTGGACCTGAATCCGGTGCGGGCGAAGCTGGCGAGGCGGCTCGCGCAATGCCAGCACGCGTCGATCAGCGCGCGGCTGCTGGAGAACAGCCGCGCGGCCCTGGCGGATTTCCTACGCCCGCTGGCGTCCGGCTTGGCGCGCGCGGGGAGGCCGCCGCGTCTCGGCGTGACGCTCGCGGCCTACGTCGCGCGGCTAGAGGCCGTCGTCGAGGCCGAGGGGGCGTCGGACCGCGAGGCTCGGTGGATCGCGGGGGTGGCGTCCCTGGCCAAATACCAGCGCGCCTACGGCCCGAAGGCCCGGCTGGAGCAGTGGGCGGCCGACCGCGGCCTGCGGCTTCGCGAAGTGCCCCTGCCTGCCTGACCTTCGGGCGCCCCCGACGGGAGGCGACAACGACCGACTCCCCGCTTGACCCGCCGAGCGGTTGCCACGCCGTCCTGCCTGCGCGCGCCGTTCCCGGCCGCTCCCGACCGCGATTTCCTCCCCAATAGCCCACGGCGCGCCACCAACGCCCCCGCGTCCCATTTTTGCCGCCCGCGCTGCCCCCGGGACCGGGTGCGCTATCGCCCACCGCCCGCGTGAGCATCCCACGCGAACCCCGCGCGAAATCTCGGCCGCTCCGTGCGACCAAAACCTCGTGTGTCCCAATCCTCTTCGACACGGCGCGCCACCAACGCCCCCGCGTCCCATCTTTTGCCGCCCGCGCTGCCCCCGGGACCGGGTGCGCTATCGCCCACCGCCCGCGTGAGCATCCCACGCGAACCCCGCGCGAACGGGAGGCGACAACGACCGACTCTCGGCCGCTCCGTGCGACCAAAACCTCGTCCCATTTTTGCCGCCCGCGCTGCCCCCGGGACCGGGTGCGCTATCGCCCACCGCCCGCGTGAGCATCCCACGCGAACCCCGCGCGAAATCTCGGCCGCTCCGTGCGACCAAAACCTCGTGTGTCCCAATCCTCTTCGACACGGCGCGCCACCAACGCCCCCGCGTCCCATTTTTGCCGCCCGCGCTGCCCCCGGGACCGGGTGCGCTATCGCCCACCGCCCGCGTGAGCATCCCACGCGAACCCCGCGCGAAGTCTCGGCCGCTCCGTGCGACCAAAACCTCGTGTGTCCCAATCCTCTTTGCCGCCCGCGCTGCCCCCGGGACCGGGTGCGCTATCGCCCACCGCCCGCGTGAGCATCCCACGCGAACCCCGCGCGAAATCTCGGCCGCTCCGTGCGACCAAAACCTCGTGTGTCCCATTCCTCTCCTGTGTCCCAATCCTCCTAATCCTCTAGTGATAGTGATAGAGTGCGACCCCGCCACGGCCGCGCGATACCAATGTCCCATCCCGATCAGAAACCCTTGCGATCATTCGGATTCCACACCCGAAGCGTTCACGCTGGCGCGCGGCCGGAACCCAATACGGGCGCTCGGGCGGTACCGATCTTCCAGACGACGAGCTACGTGTTCGAAGACCCGGAGTCCGCCGCCGCGTACTTCAATCTGCAGGAGTACGGCAATACGTACTCGCGCATCATGAACCCGACTGTGGCCGCGTTCGAGGAGCGTGTCGGCAACCTCGAAGGCGGCATCGGCGCGGTCGCCTTCGCCAGCGGGCTGGCGGCGCAGTCCGCCGCGTTTTTCACCCTGCTCAATCCCGGCGATCATGTGGTCGCTTCCGCGGCGCTGTACGGGGGCACGGTAACCCAACTCAAGCATCTGTTCGGCAAGCTGTCCGTGGGCCTCACTTTTGTGGATCCGGACGCGGTGGAAAACTGGCGGGCCGCGATTCGCCCGGACACGAAGCTCCTGTTCGCGGAGACGATCGGAAATCCGGGCGGCAACGTCCTTGACATAGAACCGGTGGCCACCCTGGCACACGATCACGGCATCCCCCTGGTGGTGGACAACACCTTCGCGACGCCCTATCTCTGCCGTCCCATGGACTGGGGCGCCGACATCGTCGTGCATTCGGCAACGAAGTTTCTCGGCGGCCACGGCACCAGCATCGGCGGCGTGGTAGTGGACTCCGGCGAGTTCGACTGGTCCAACGGCAACTTTCCGGTCATCGCGGATCCTTCGCCGGCGTATCACGGGCTGGCGTTCCACGAGACTTTCGGCGGCTACGGCTACCTGATGAAACTGCGCGCGGAGACCCTGCGGGATCTGGGCAGCGCCATGAGTCCGTTCAACGCGTTCCTGTTCATGCTGGGGATCGAAACGCTGCCGCTCAGAATGGAGCGCCACGTCGCCAACGCCGTCACATTGGCCGAATGGCTGCGCGGTCGCAGCGGAGTGAGCGCCGTGCGGTATCCCGGCCTCGACGACAGTCCCTACAGCGCCTTGACGGCAAAGTATCTGCCGAAGGGCGCCAGCGCCGTGTTCTGCTTCGACCTCGCTGCCGGGCGGGAGGCCGGGCAGGAGTTCATTCGGGGCGTGGAGCTCTTTTCGCACCTCGCCAACGTCGGCGACGCGAAGAGTCTGATCATTCACCCGGCGAGCACGACGCACCGGCAGTTGAACGAAGAGGAGCTGACCGCCGCGGGAATCGGGCCGGGAACAATCCGGCTTTCCGTCGGCATCGAGGATGTGGACGATCTTATCTGGGACCTGGAGGCCGCTTTTGCCCGTATCGCCTAAGTATCAAGACGCCGAGACGATCCAGCGGATACTGCACCAATCGCGAACGGTGGCCATCGTCGGCCTGTCGCCGAACGCGCTGCGGGCGAGCAATTTCGTCGGGTTCTACGCCGACCGTCACGGCTATGAAGTGATTCCCGTCAATCCGCGGGAAGACGAGATCATGGGTTTCAAATGCTACCCGACTCTCGCGGACATACCCGGCTCGGTGGATGTGGTGGATGTCTTCCGTGACCCGTCGGCAGCCATCGACATCGCGCGACAGGCCGTCGCCATCCAGGCCGGGGCCCTTTGGCTCCAGTTCGGAGTCATCAGCGACGAAGCCGCCGAAATAGCCAAGGCCGGCGGCCTCGATGTCGTCATGGACCGGTGCTTCAAGATAGAGCACGCCCGCTATATCGGCCGCATGCATTGGCTCGGATTCAACACCCGGGTCATCACCGGACGCCGGCCGGGGCATCTCCTCTAAGCGGGCCTGGCGCGCTAACCCAAGGTCCGTTGGAGATAGGCCTTCAGGCGCCGCCAGGCGTCCGCCGCCGGTTCCCGGTTGACCTCCGGGTCGCGATCGACGTATAGCCAGAAACCGTGTTTGACCGGATCGTAGATGTGGATATCGTTGTCCACGCCGGCCGCGCGAAGCGCCTCGACGAAACGCTCGACCGCCTCGGGCGGTATGCCCGCGTCCTGCCCGGCGAAAGTGCCGTACACCTCGTGGCGGATTTGCGCGAGACGCTCCGGATCGTCGAGCAGGCGGCCATAGAAGATCGCGGTCGCGTCGTGGTGCTCGCTGCCCAGGGCGTAGCTCAGGGCGACGCCGCCGCCGTAGCACCAGCCGATCGCGGCGATCTTGCCGGTCGTGTCGGGGCGCTGCTTCAGGTAGGTCGCGGCCGCATCGAGGTTCGCGACGATGGCGTCGGGCTGCGCCAGCGTCTCGCGCACCAAGGCGATATTTTCTTGCGGACTGGAACCCGTGCGGCCGCCATAGAGATCGGCCGCGAGGGCGACATAACCCTCCGCCGCGAACGCATCCGCCACTTGGCGGACCCGATCCACCAGGCCGTTCCATTCATGGATCAGGATGACGCTGCCGTGGGGGCCGGCACCATCGGGCAGCGCAAGATAGCCCTTCGCCTCCCCGTGGTAACCGAGTGCTTCGCCGCCCGGCGGGCCGGCTTCGCCGAGCAGGGCCGGCGGTATGTCTCCGGTCGCGCCGTAGCTCAAGGTCGCGGCAAGGAAGACGAGAAATGCAAGGCGCGGCTTCATACCGGAATATCCTGTCGATCCTTCAGTTCGCCGACAATACGCGCATGCGCCCGCTCGTCCAAGCGATAGGCGAGCGAGACGGCGATGAGCAGGATCTGAATGACGAACGGCACCACGGACATCGTCCACAGGATTGCCGCGAGCGTCGTCTCCGACTGCGCTGTGTTGGAGACGTAGCCGAAAGCCGCCAGCAGCGCTGCAACGCCAGCCCCCCCGACCGCCTTGGCTAACTTCTGAAAGAAGCTGGCCTCGGCGAAAGTCAGTCCGGCCGCACGCACGCCCGTGCGCCATTCGGCGTACTCCACGGTGTCCGGGATCATGGCCCAACCAAGCACGGCGATCGGGGCGCCACCGATCGCGAGCACCGATCCCCACACGAATACCATCGCGACGTTGTCTGGCGGCGTGAAGTAGAAGCCCACGGCACCGATCATCGCAAAGACGGCACCGGCCCGAATGCCGCCCGCCTTGCCGACGCGCCGGGACAGCCAAGGCACCGCGATCAATCCCAGAAACATGACCGGCAGGGTCACGCCGAAGTAGAGCGACAGCAGGTCTTCGCGGCCCATGTTGTACTTGAAGTAGTACGGGGCCGCGGTCAAACGCACCGTAAGAGCGAGCATGCCCAGAGTAAAAAGCAGCACGACGACGATCAGGGGCGGGTTTGCCACCAGGGCCCGGGCCCCGTCGGCAAGCGAGAGCCTGTGCGCTGTGTGCGTAGGTGTGATGCGCTCCCCGGTGCCCGCGAAAGTGACCCACAACAGGGCCGTCCCGACAACGGAGAACACGATCATCGCCGCTTGAAAGCCGCCGGCGCCGCCGCCAAACCAGCCCACCAACTGCAACAGACCCACCGAAACGACTATGCCGCCCGCGAACGCACAGCCGATGCGCAGCGTCGTCAGGCGCGTTCGTTCCTGGTAGTCGTCGGTCATCACCACCGTCATGGCCGCGTAGGGGATCGTCACGACGGTATAGGCGATGCCGAACAGCGTATAGGTCGCATACGCCCAGACCACCTTGCCGAAATCGCCGAAACCCGGGACGGTAAACATCGCGACGGCGATCAACCCCAGCGGAACCGGACCATAGAGCACGTAGGGCCGGAACTTTCCCCAGCGGCTGCGCGTGTGGTCCGCGATGAACCCCATGATGGGATCTGTGACCGCATCGACGATCCTGGCCACCAGGAACACTCCGCCCGCGACCGCGGCCGACAGTCCGTACACCTCCGTGTAGAAGAACAGCAGGAAGGTCATCGCCGACATGAAATACAGGTTGATCCCGAAGTCGCCGACCGCGTAGCTGAGTCTTTGGGCGTTGTTCAAGGGACGGCCTCTGGGAGGAAGTGCTCCGCTGCTTACACAGGCGGAGCAATCACGGTTGCCGCAGCCTAGCGGAGTTCATGGAACTGTCAAACTACAGAGCCGCTCGACGGATTCGTATCGGAGGGCAGCACCAGGGCTTCAAAAAGGCAGGAAGCGCAAGACAGAGAACCACCCCCGTCGGCAACATTTTCTGACAGAAAAGGAGCCCCGTGAGACAATGCACCGTCGCATTTCCCCGGCCCCTGAATCAACAAGCGCCCATTGCCGACAAGAACAAAACCAACGCCCATGACCCCGCTTGCCCGGAAACGCAAGGGCGCCTACTACACCCCCGAGAGCGTTGTTTCATCGCTCGTTCGATGGGCGGTGCGCGACGGTAAGGATCGTCTACTCGATCCCGCTTGCGGAGATGGAAGATTCATCGCGTTTCATGGAAACAGCGTGGGCATAGAGCGGGACGCCCGGACTGCCGAACAGGCCGCGGAGCGAGCTCCGCACGCGCTGGTCCACCATGAGGACTTTTTCGCTTGGGCGGCTCGTGCCAAGGAACGTTTCGACTGCGCAGTCGGCAATCCGCCCTTCATTCGATACCAGACCTTCAAAGGGGCATCTCGTACACGCGCGCTCGATCTGTGCGCATCGCTCGGCACGAACTTTTCCGCCTTGACGTCGTCTTGGGCCCCGTTCCTCGTTGCCACTGCTAGCCTGTTGAAGCCGGGCGGGCGTATGGCATTCGTGGTTCCCGCAGAAGTCGGTCATGCCCCCTATGCATCACCGTTGGTCGACTACGTTGTCCAGAACTTTTCGCTAGTACATATGGTCGCCGTGCGCGAAAAACTCTTCCCTGAACTCTCCGAAGACTGCTGGCTCCTTTACGCCGACGGATTCGGACGGAACACATGCGAGTTGCGTTTTTCCGTCCAGGATCGTTTCGAACCTTCTGCCGAACGACCCAGCACGAGCCTATCAGTGCCCGTTGCTGATTGGCGCCAATCGTGGAATTACCGTTTGCGACCCTACTTGCTACCGCAGTCCGTTCGAGACGCATACGTCGCAGCGGCGTCTGATCCCGATGCGGTGCGGTTCGGCGACATCGCTTCAATCGGCATCGGTTACGTTACCGGTGCCAACGATTTCTTCCATCTAAGACCTTCGGAAACGGCCGCTTGGGATATCCCTCCCAAATTGCTCTGGCCTACCGTGCGCAACAGTCGGCTATTGCCAGCACGGCGGCTGACGCGCCAGACCGTCAACCGGTGGCACCAGACCGACGAGGCTATGTTGCTGCTCAAGATTCCGAAGAATATGGATCTGCCGGCGAGCGTGGAGAAGTATCTGGAAACAGACGAGGGGAAGGAGGCACGTAACGCGTACAAATGTCGGACGCGCGATCCGTGGTATTCCGTACCGCATGTCCGCATCCCCGATTTCTTTCTGGCCTATATGTCCGGTGGTGCGCCAAGCTTGGTTCGCAACTCTGCAGGCGTGACATGCACAAATTCGGTGCACTGCGTCCAAATTCGTGAAGAGAAGGCATGTCGTCGCCTTCTCGACGTTTGGGTAACGCCCTTTGTTCAGCTCAGTTGCGAACTCGAAGGCCATCCGCTCGGCGGCGGTGTACTCAAACTTGAGCCCGGCGAGGCAAGCCGAATCGTTTTGCCGGGCTCGACACAACTCCCTACCCTCTCCGGTGTTGATACCCGCGCCGCCATTTCGACCATGAGGAGTTGGAGGCACCATGCCGCCACCTGATATGTCAAGTCGACGCTGTCAGTGGGTGGTCAAGGAGAAGCCCTCAAACACTTCGCCGTCTATGACGGCCCTACCCAAAGCCAACAACACATCAAGCCCTTGCATTGGTATGTGACATGCCGTCTCGTGCTCGAAGGTGGTTTTCATCCCGACGATCTGAAACCACGGCCGCCGTTCTCTGTCACCCGGCGTCGCGGGCGGAATTTTATTCACTTCGATCCATCGACGGCTACAGGCGGTGAAGCAACGGTCTTCGGTGGCTTGAAGACCAAGAGTGTGGATGTCGTGGTAACCAAACCGCAGCTTGGGCCAGTTCTCGCGGTATCGTGCAAAGGCATGACAGGAGCGTTTCGAAATCTGACGAACCGTATGGAAGAAACCATAGGTGAGTGCACCAATCTGCACATCACGTATCCCGCGCTGGTGTTTGGCTACCTTTTCGTGATCCGAGCCAATCGGGCTTCAGTGGTCATAGCCGCCAACGACATCGCGATCACCGCAAACCATGAACCCGTAGAGGCAATCATTCGCTTTCATTCAGCACTGAGAGAGCTCGCCGGCCGCCGCGGAATCCGTGACGACATCAGCCGTTACGAGGCAGTGTCACTCGCGCTGGTACACGTACGGCAAGGTGTCGCCGGACGATTGGTGACGGGCTTTCCTTACGCGAACAGCCCCCTCCACATCGAAGAATTCTTCACAACGCTCTATCGACGCTATGACGAACGTTTTGTCTATGGCGCCCCCAACCTCAAATCAGTCACTCAACGCCTCGAGTGGTCGCCGGATTCACCAGCGCTGGTCGACAACACGGACCAATTGCTCGGCTACGAGGCGCGCTTGGCGAACACCTAGGCATGTAGCTCTTCTGAGCCCAAACGAGACATCCAACCAACTGAACTCTCTTCCCAGCCGCGAGGGCAGAAACCAAGCGAGGCTATCGTCGTATAGCTGTATACGTCAGTCCCCTCCGTTCTCGGAAATCGCCTCGAGCACCTTCGGGGGCGACATGGGCAATTCCGTCATCCGTATGCCGATGGCGCGGCTGACCGCGTTGCCGATCGCGGCCAGCGGCGCGACGATGGGAGTTTCGCCGCAACCCCGCACGCCGAAGGGGTGGTTCGGATTGGGCACTTCGACGATCTTTGTGTCGATCATGGGCAAATCCGAAGCGACGGGCACGCGGTAGTCCAGGAAACCCGGATTCTCCAGCACGCCGTTGTCGTCGTAGAGGTACTCCTCGTTTAGCGCCCAGCCGATGCCCTGGGCCGCTCCACCCTGCATCTGGCCTTCCACGTAGTCGGGGTGAATCGCCTTGCCCGCATCCTGCACAGCGGTGAATCGCGTTACCGTCGCGCGGCCGGTTTCCCGGTCTACCTCGACATCGGCGACGTTCACCGAGAATGACGGTCCAGGACCTTGCGCGTTGACCGACGCGCGGCCGGAAATCGGACCGCCGGTGCGGGGAGCGTTGGCCGCGAGTTCCCTGAGCGATAGCGGCTGGGTCTCGATGTTGACGCCGGCGATCGGTCGCGCCGAGCCGTCGCTCCATTCCACCTGATCGACATCGATGTCCCAGGTCGCGGCGGCTCGCGAACGCAGTTCGCCAATCACATCCTCACAGGCGCGCACCACCGCCAACCCGGTGGCGAACGTCACCCGGCTGCCGCCGGTCGTGCTGCAGTATCCGGTGCTGTCGGTGTCGCCGACCTGCACCCGCACCCGCTCGTAGGGCACGCCCAGGGTTTCCGCCGCCATCAACGCCATGGACGCGCGACTGCCGCCGATATCGGGGCTGCCCTCGACGACCTTGACGATGCCGGTCTCCGTCAGGTGCACCTCGGCGCTCGACATGTTGCCGCCGTTGAACCAGAAGCCCGCCGCGACCCCGCGGCCGTGACCCTCGGGCAGCGGCGCGTTGTAGTTCGGGTGGTTCTTCGCGGCCACGAGGCACTGCTTGAGACCAATGGCCGCGAACGTCGGACCGTAAGCGGCGCGGGTGCCGGCTTCAGCGGCGTTCTTCAGGCGGAAGTCGATCGGGTCCATGCCGATCCGCTGCGCCAGTTCGTCCATGACGGACTCGCCGGCGTACATCGCCTGCGGCGCGCCAGGCGCGCGATACGCGGCGACCCGCGGGCGGTTCGTCACCGCCTCGTAGCCTTCGATACGCACATGGTCCACATCGTAAGGCGCGAATATGCACATCGCGCCCGCCCCCATCGCACTGCCCGCAAAGGCGCCGGAGTCGAAGATAAGCTTGGCGAACATGGCGGTCACGGTGCCATCTCGCTTGCAGCCGATCCTGATCGTGTTGACGGTCCCCGACGCCGGGCCGGTGGCGCGGAACACTTCTTCCCGCGACATGACCATCTTCACCGGCCGACCGCTCTTCTGCGACAGCTTCAACGCCAGCGGTTCCAGGTAGATCGTGGTCTTGCCGCCGAAACCGCCGCCAATCTCGCTGGCGATGACGCGGATATCGCCCAAATCCAAGCCCAATACCATCGCGGTCTGGTCTCGCACGCCGAAATGACCCTGGGTGCAACACCACAACGTGGCTTGCCCGTCTTCCTTGAAACTGCCCACGCAGGCATGCGGTTCGATATACCCCTGGTGCACCATGGGCGTGACGAAGGTACGCTCGATGATCTCGTCGGCGTCGGCAAAACCGATCTCCACATCACCCTTCGTAATGAGGTTGTACTTGGAAGTGTTGGAGGGCTCTTTGGGGGTCTCCGGCAAACCCTGGGTGATCATGCCGTCGTGCAGCAAAGGCGCATCCGGCGCCATGGCCTCGAGCGCATCGGTGACGGATTCGAGCACCTCGTAGTCCACCTCGACGGCGGCCGTGGCCAACTCCGCGATCCGGCTGGAAGCCGCCGCGACGGCAGCGACCGCATGGCCGTGATACAGCACCTTTTTGCTGGCCATGAGGTTTTCGTTGAACCCTCGCTGGCCGAAGCCGAGCTTGGAGCGGTCCGGAAAGTCGGCAGCGGTGATGACCGCCATGACCCCGGGCATCGCTTCGGCCCTGGACGTATCGATGGATCTTATGCGCGCGTGCGCGTGGGGACTGCGCACCACTTTCCCGTGGATCATGCCCGGCATCTCGAAGTCAGCCCCGAAATTGGCGCGTCCGGTAACTTTCTCGATACCGTCCGGCCGCACGGGACGCGTTCCTATATATTTGAAATCGTGGGATTTATTGAGATCTAGCGCTTCGGCCATGGGGTCTCCTGAGTTGACGGGACAACGCGATTCCGGAACTGCGGCGCCGGACAGCACGCAACGCCATGATAGCCTACAAAGCCCGGCGGCCGTCCTCGCCGCCTTCGAGCAACCGGGCATGTCCAAAGAGGAACATCAGCGTGCGTTCGCGGCGGATGCGTTGGCTGGCGCGCGGGTCGCGCGTCTCGCCACCCTCGGCGCCGGCAAACCGCACCTGGTTCCCGTGGTGTTCGCGCACTGCGACGGCGCCCTGTGGGTTCCCGTCGACGGCAAGCCGAAGCGGCACGCGCGATTGAAACGGCTCGAGAACATTCGCGCGAACCCCCGCGTGTGCCTGTTGATGGACCACTACGAGGAAGACTGGGGCGCGCTGTGGTGGGTGCGCGTAGACGGTCGCGCGTCGGTCGCTCTATCCGGGGAGGCCGGCTTCGCCGACGCGGTCGCGGCGCTTCTAGACAAGTACCGGCAGTACGCCTCGGTGCCGATCATGTCCGCCATCAGGATCGAGATCGACCGCGTCTCGCACTGGCGCGCGGACGCCTGAACCCGGAAATTTTCCAGGCCGCGACAACGCTTCCTTTCAGACCCCCTTTGGCATTGACAAGCATCCACGCTGAGGTATGGTTTCCGCCGATGCACCAAGAGGGGGTTGGATGGGTACATCGCGGCTACCTATGGGCGCATTGATCGCCTGTCTTCTGACGAGCGGGACGGCGCAAGCCGAGTACCTGGCCTACGCCGTGGGCACACAGGCGAAGCTGCCGCTGCCCGAATCGATCGACGCCATCGATTCCCGATACCTTGTGAAACTCGAGTGGGGACCGTATGAAGGCGGGCGCGCGAGGGTGGCGGTGCTTCCCGTGGATAACACCAGTTCCGAATCCTCGTTCAACGTCGCGGGATCGGACGGTACAACCGTCACCTGGGGCGCTGAACACTCCAACATGGTGCCAGTCAACGGTATCGAAGCGATCATCGCCGATGCGATGAATCGATCGGGCCGATTCCGTTTGCTCGAACGGCAAGCATTGGACGCGGTCCTGAAAGAACAGGACCTGGTCACTTCGGATCGCGTTGCGAAACCTTCGGGCGCCGCCACCGGCAACATCCTCGGCGCCCAGTACCTGGTGCAAGTTGTCGTAACCGACTATGAAGCCAACGTGTCAAGCCGCGACGGCGGCGCTCTCGGCGCTTTGATCGGGGATCGGGCTGGCATACTGGGCGCCGTGGGGATCAAGTCCGGGAAAGGACGCGTCGGCCTGAACTTCCGTCTGATCGACGCCGAAACCAGCGAAGTCACGTACACCAGGCAGATCGAATCGGTGATCACCGAATCGGGACTCTCATTCGGCGGTTTGGCCATTGGTGGCGGTGCCGGCCTCGGCGGTTTCTTCTCGAACTATTCCAGGACTCCGATTGGCCAAGCCGTTATCGCAGGGGTGCACAAGGGCGTGTACGAGCTTGTCAAGCGAATCGGCGCGGCGCCCGCAACGGGAAGTGTGGTCAGGGCCGATGGCGAGCGGGTTTGGATTAACCTCGGCAAAGGCGTCGTGTCGGTCGGCGATGTCGTCGACGTCCTCGCAAAGGGCGAAGAACTGATCGATCCCGAAACGGGCTTGAGTCTCGGCGGCATCGAGACGAAAGTCGGCAGTGCCCGCATCGTTCAGGTCCAGGACAGATTCAGCATCGCCGAAACCGTATCGCTGAACGGCGAAGTCAGTCGCGGCGACAAGGTCGTTTCCACTGCACCGCCGCCAGAGATCGAGTTCGCATCCACTTGGCAGAGACCCAAGCGCGGCAAGTTCTGACATCCACGCTGTCGTGCCGGAGGAGGAGTTGCAGCGCGGTTCGATCAAGTTCGTGCTGGTCCATCACGCGGCCTGCGATGATCCGGTGCACTATCGCATATCCGCGACAGGGGAAGCCGTGGGGCTCCTGTCGGAGTCAGAGCGCGCCGGCCATGCGAACTCGATAGAAATCGGGCTTGAGGGTTCCTTCTCCGAAACACCTCCGCGTAATCTCCAGATCGAAGCGCTGAAGGACTTGCTCCTTGCGATCAAGCAGCGCTATCCGGATGTCGTCTTCGGCGGGCATCGTCAGGTGCGAGGCGCCCGTACCGATTGCCCGGGCAGCAAATTTCCACTGAAAGCCCTGCTCGACTGGACCCGTTCCGGCCTGATCAAGGCCCGGGACGCCGCCCTCCAGGACGAAGTGGAACGTCAATACCACCCGTAGAACTGAATCCGCCTAGGTGGCTGCGAGGTCCCTTGCGGCGATCCGTTGGCGCAGCAGGTGGTGAACGAGGTCGATGGTGGGCGTGGCGATGCCCGCCAACGCGCCGAGTTCCTGCACGGCGCCGACAATCGCGTCGTTCTCCAGGGGGCGACCGAGTTCCAGGTCTTGCAGCATCGACGTGCGGTGCGCGCCAACACTGGCGGCGCCATCGATGCGTCGCTCGACATCGATGGCGAAACGCGCGTCGAAGGCCTCGCCGACGGCTTGGGCTTCGTCCATCATCGCGCGGGCCACGCTACGCGTGCCCGGACTTGTGGCCAATACATCCAGCGTCGCGCCGGTGAGGGCGCTCAAGGGATTGAAGGCGACGTTGCCCCAGAGCTTGATCCATATCTCGTCGCGCAGCCGTCTGCGCAACGGCGCCCTTAAGCCGGCATGGGTGAACACGGACGCGAGTTCGCGGACGCGTTCGCTGCGCGCGCCGGACGGTTCCCCCAAAACGAATCTGTCCCCCGAAAGGTGGCGCACTACGCCGGGCTCGACTACTTCGCAGGATGGATACACCACGCAGCCGACGGCGCGCTCCGGCCCGATGCCCCGCCACACGGCTCCTCCGGGATCGACGCTTTCGACATGGCGTTCGCCAAATGGCGAGCCAAGGCGGTGGAAGTACCACCAGGGAATCCCATTGACAGCGCTGACCACGGCGGTATCCGGCCCGAGCAAGGGCTGCATCGGCTCGACGACGGACGGGATCGAATGGCCCTTCAGGGTCACAATGACATAGTCCTGACGCCCGAGCGTCGCCGGATCGTCGGTCGCGGCCACCTCGACGGTCAGCCGCTCATCGCCCGTTTCCAGCCGTAGACCACGCGCCGCCATGGCCGCCAGGTGCGGCCCCCGGGCGACGACCGACACGTCGCAGCCGCTCTGCGCCAGGCGGGCGACCAGGTAGCCCCCGATCGCGCCCGCGCCGTATACACATACTTTCGTCATCGGCGTGGTCGGGACGGGGTCGAGGCCGGGAGGCGCCCGCCAGGAAATGCTTTCACCCGCCCAATCCCAGTGCGGCGGCGAGCCCGATACGCTGTATCTTGCCGGTCGCGCCCTTCGGAATCTCTTCGACGAATACGATGGTCCGGGGCACCTTGAAATCCGCCAGCCGCACCTTCGCGAAGTCTCTGAGCGCGTCCGCGTCCGTCGCATGGCCCTCCGCCGTAACCACGACCGCAGCCACGTCTTCGCCCAGGCGGGGATGCGGCACCGCGAACGTGCATACCTCAGAGACGGCGGGGTGATTCAACAATATTTCGTCCACCTCCAATGGAGCGATCTTCTCGCCGCCGCGGTTGATGATCTCCTTCAAACGGCCGGTCACCTTGACGTAGCCGTCGCCGTCCATGTAGCCCTGGTCTCCGGTCCGGAACCAGTCGCCGTGAAACGCCTGCGCGTTGGCTTGGGGGTTCGCCAGATAGCCGTTCATGACATTCTCTCCCCGAATGACGATCTCCCCTTCCTCGCCGGTATCGAGCGCAACGCCTCGGGCGTCCATGATGGCCACTTCCGGACCCGCCGCCGGACCGACGAATCCGGCTTTGCGCGCCGCCGGCGGCAAAGGGTTCGAGCACATCTGGTGCGCCGCTTCGGTCATGGCATAGGCTTCGATGACCGGCGCGCCGAACGTCTCTTCCAGCGCGTTCATCACGGGCGGCGGCAGCGAAGCCGATGACGATCGGATGAACCGCAGCGCGGCGTTACGGATCCGTTCGCGGTTGCGGGGCGCGCGAGCGAGGATCGCCTGATGCATGGTCGGCACCGCGCTGTACCAGGTCGGCGCGGCCGCCTCGAGCCAGGCGAAAAAGCGCAACGCGTCGAAGCCCGGCGTGCAATACACCGAAGCGCCACTGGACAGGCTGGCGAGAACCGGCGCCATCAAGCCGTGAATATGAAAGAGCGGCATGACGTTGAGACATGTATCGGCAGAAGACAGCGACAACGTGCGCGCGATATTGCGCGCCGATGCGCGAAGGTTCGCCTGCGTGAGGGGAACCATCTTCGGCCGCGAGGTGGTGCCCGAGGTATGCAGAACGAGCGCCGTCGCGTCGGCCCCGCGCGGTTCGACGGGTGCCTCGCGATCCGTCGCCAGCGAGAATGCTCCCGCCCCGCTCTCCTCCCGCAGCCGCAGTATGCGTACGCCGCGCCGATCCGCCGCCGCCAATGCCGGACCGTCCGCACCTTCGGCGGCGAGCAACGCCGCCGCGTCGAGGTCACCGAGGTAGAAATCGAACTCGTCCGCCTTGTACGCCGGATTCAGCGGCGCGGCGGCGCACCACGGGGTGATACAGACAAACGCGCCCGCCATCGCCGGGCCGTTCGGCAGCACGATGGCGACGCGGTCATCCGGGCCGATACCTGCTCCGCGCAGCGCGCGTCCAGTGCCCCATACCTGTTCGCGGAGGGCCGCGTACGACAAGGGTTCGCGATCCGGCGCCCGGATGGCGGCGTCCGCGTCCGCGCCGGCGATCAGGACTTCCTCCACGCGCAAGCGGACCGGGACCGGGTTACCGGTCTCTCGGCGGCAGCGGCGGCTCTGTCGGATCGCGGCCCTCGGCGAAGGTGATGTCAGGGCCGTTCGCCCGCACGGAGCGATCCTCGCCTTGGTAGCCATCGACGATGATGAAAGTGCCGGGCACGAGCGAGTCGCGCGTCAGGCCCCGCCGCAGTAGGGTATCGCCTTCCCAACTCGCCACCGACTGGTCCATCCACGAGTCGGTCGGCGCAGGAACACCGACCACCGCGCCGAGTCTGTACGTGTCCACTGACGGCAACGGGCTGTGGGGGCCGTCGCGCAGTTGCATCGAGGCGCGCGCCATGTGCAACTCGATGTCGTAGTTCGCCTCGTTGAGCGCTTGCCAAATGCCGTTGAGATCGGGATGCACGCCGCGCGGCGCGACGTATTCGTCCCCGGCGCGTTCATTGGCGGGGCGTTCGTCCTCTGCTGCGGCACCGGCCATGCGCAGGGCGAGGACGGCAGTGATACCGAAACCGGCGATGTGGGGCATGATCCTTCTTTTGACCAACCGAGACTGTCTCGGCGCGCGATATTGTAGCGCGCGCCGCGCTTGCGCCAAGGCTGCCAGAGTAGGCCGAAAAACATGAGCTTCCACTTTGGCCGTCGCGCACCTGCCGCCGAATGATAGGGTGCAAGATCTTGGTAAGCCAAACTCTCATGCCAGACACCATCGGCATCGGCCATGTTTCAGGCAACGTGTCGACGTCCGCGCTGAAGCGGGAACTGCGAAACGGACATTCTGGTGGGCGCCCGAAAGAACAGGGAAAGCGAGGCTTCAGCAGAAAAATCCAGCACCGGAAGAAAGAAGTCGAACCAAGCTTGTCCGCAGAACCCAGATCGACGGACACTCACGTGCAGAAGGACACCGTAGCGGCAAACGGTGGCAGACGGTAGTGGCGGCGATACGTATAATGGTCCATATCCGAATGATTTCGCCAAGGAGCCGGGCAAATGCCGGAGATACTCAAAGCCAGCGAACAAAATCTCAACGCTGTCTTCAGCGATGCATACCTTTTTTATATTCCCGTGTACCAACGACCCTATGCTTGGAGTACCGAGCACGTCGACGAGTTGCTCGATGACCTGCTCGATGCTATGAGACGCGACTCCACATCGCCCTATTTCTTGGGGAGCATCGTTCTCGTCAAGAACGAGGGCAATTCACAAAGTGATGTCGTCGATGGACAACAACGCTTGACGACACTCTCGATGCTGTTCTGTGTGTTGCGCGAGCTTGCCGTCGGCGACACAAGTGGCGCTCGACGCGTTCGTCCGAGAAGCAGGCAACGCCCTCCGCGGAACACAGGACCGATTCCGTCTAAGTCTAAGATCCCGCGACAGAGAGTTCTTCCACGATAATGTACAGGCTAGGGGTGCCATTGAACAATTCCTGAAGATAGATACCAGCTCCTTCTCAGACAGCCAAGAGTTGATATTTGCAAACGTGGGCCACCTGCGACGAGAACTCTCTAAACTAAACACCATCAGCCGTGAATCCCTCGGGAGGTTCATCATACAGCAGTGCTATCTGGTCGTCGTTACTGCCACTGATCGAGACTCTGCATACCGGATATTTTCCGTTATGAACGACCGAGGACTAAACTTGTCACCTACCGATATTCTGAAAGCAGGGACAATCGGTAAAATGGCGGATTCTGACCAAGACGCTTACGGTGAAAAGTGGGAAAACATCGAGGAGAGCCTTGGCCGCGAAGATTTTGGAGATCTGTTTTCCCACATTCGTATGATCAAGTTGAAAACCAAGCTTCGCGGTACGTTGCAAACACATTTTCAAGAAAGTGTACTAAAGCTGAATCCAGGTGCTGATTTCATCGACAATATACTTGAGCCATACGCGACCGCGTATGAAACCGTTGCGAAGGCATCCTACCAGAGCAGCCAGGGTGCGGAGAAAGTCAACACATACCTACGTCATTTGGTGCGTCTAGACAACTTTGACTGGATCCCGCCAGCCATGGAGTTTTTCCATCGAAACCCGAACAGCCCAGACAGACTTTTCAGATTTACAAAGGATTTGGAGCGCCTGGCTTACGGCCTTTTCATTCAGCGCGCGAACATCAACGATCGGATAAATCGTTATGCGGATGTGCTTCGAGTGATCGAACAGGGCAATGACCCATGGCGGGACCATGGGCCACTCCAGCTTCAACCTAACGAAAAAGCCGCTATTCTGCAGCGGCTGGATGGACCCATATATTCGCCGCAGTCACCTGTTATGCGTCCCTTACTATTAAGGTTGGACAACTTATTGGCCGACTCGGGAGCGACTTATGAGCATGGTACCATTTCTATCGAGCATGTATTGCCACAAAACCCAGCTGCAGATTCCGAGTGGCTGACATCGTTTAAAGATGGCGTTTGAGGAATTCATGATTGCGCTTCATAGTCCCTTGGGCGAAAACATCGTTGGCGATGGCGACTTGCTGGACACCATTCCCGCCATGGATCCTTTGATGGCCGCTTTGGACAATGGATACTACGACTGAGCGAAAGCCGAGTCTGGTCAATGTGGTTCTTTGGGCGGTCGAATTGTATCGATTCTCTCTTCCAAGGAAGAGTTGTAAAGCAATCTTTGCTGCTCCGGGAAATTATCGAGATTCCCATGAGTCGAAGAACTCAGTTTGAGCCACTTGCGCTGTTCTGAGAGCCGCTGAAACAAAGGGCTTGCGGGCGGTGGATTTTTTCTTTACCCCAAGAAACGCGGCATTTCGGACGTTTTCCGACTTCACGGGCCTTGAATCCGAGATTTCCACCCCAACGCCCCGTGCTTACCCCAAGCCGTCGAAGCAGGAACGATTCGCATTTAGACACCGCGAAGACCCCATAACGACCAGTTTGACCATCTGTCGCGCCCCCGCACGCCTCGCCGAGCCTCTGATTGCTGGGCAACCAGCCGCAATCCGGCCGGGTCCGGCGAAAAACCCTACAGCGCAAGTGCCTGAGTTTGGCCTTGACTTTGAGTTTTAGTCCGTATCTAATTTTTATTAGATATAAAGGAGAAATTTATGAAACGATTGGGAATTGGTGACTTATTTATTTTTTGCGCCGTTTTGCTAGCTCCTATGGCCGGTGCGGAGGTCACCACGTCGTCCGTCGCTTTCGATCGGAGGGAAAACACACCATATAATGGGAATCCTCCTCCCGACGGGGTTATCGGGACAATTACCAACCCGGTAGGTGGGACCTACGAGGCGCGGTGGTGCGCCTCACCCACGTCGTGCGATAACAGTTGGAAGACTCGCTGGCGCGACGTGTTTGCGCTTGAAGGATTCGGCTCCTGGGTGAGGACATACAAAACGTTCGATTACGAATCCGGGCCGCGCAGTTACACGCGCTACATCGTCTGGCGTGTGTGTACTGATCCTGCCTGGGGTTCTCGTGGAGCTTTGGATACGGCGTGCGGGCAGGGGCGGCCCGGCGGCTGGGAAAAGCGGCACGTCACCAAGGTGACAATCAACATCACCAACGATCCGTCGGACGATCCGTCGGACGATCCGCCCCCGGCGCCACCACCTCCCACGTCGAGCAATCCGCCCCCGGCGCCACCACCTCCCACGTCGAGCCACCACGGCTGCTACCTCCAAGAGGCCGAACATGGTCGGGACGCCAGCCATGTGTCGCACGTCGTCCCCGACGACTGGTCCGCGCACTCGGATACGCACACCGTGCCGTATCGCGGACGACAAGTCGAATGCCACCATCACAACGCCGCATCGCAAGCTCCCGATAATCCGCCGCCCGCGCTTCCGGAACCTCCGCCCGCGACTCCCGTGCCGCCCGCGCTTCCGGAACCTCCGCCCGCGACTCCCGTGCCGCCCGCGCTTCCGGAACCTCCGCCCGCGACTCCCGTGCCGCCCGCGCAAAACGATGGCGCCGAACCTCCTCTTCCTCCCGAAGACGAGACGCCGCCGCCCGAACCGGAAGCCGATGAAATGCACGTCGAGCCCGATAACACATTCCTGCTGTATTGGAGAGGTCACCCGGAGGGGGAGATTATCAGCGCCGACTATCAGTGGCTGATAGGGAATAAAGATGGGCCCATGACAGAAAAATGCGAGGAGCGCACTCCGAACGACATAGACTCCGGTCTATTCGACTGCGACGGTTGGGAACGAATCATGGACGGCGACTACACGCCGACCTATTTGGCTGTCAGCACCAGGGCGCAGCCGAAATCCTCCAATCGCGGCGGCGGGCCCGTGCTGAAATGCCCGAATGATCTCGACAACTGGTCCATCGTGTTGTCGTTCGATGGCGTGCGCCGTCTGACGTACCCCGTTACGTCGAACGAATTGCTCACGGTCGAAACGGTCGGCGACGAAACGCCCACGGCTTGCAAGTTTGGGCTGGGTGAAATTGAACGACAGTCGATGAGCTGGGGCGCGCGTATTGTCGGCACGCGCCTGGGTGTGCGTTTTCCGTTTGTTCCGCGAGAATCGAGGTAGCATGAATCGTGAAGGTTGGGGATTATATACCAAAATACCGTATGCCTAAGCAGGTATATAATTCCCTTAAAGATGATGAGGGCCGGGCGCAATGGACGCACCGTCTATCCAACTTGGTACTTTTATCGTTTCGCAAAAATACGAGAGCGTCTAACTTTCGATTTGACCGCAAGAAAAACGAATACTTTCAGAGGGGCGGTGTTACGTCTTTTGCTTTAACTACTCAGGTCCTTGCCGAATCGGTTTGGACACCGGCTGTTCTGGAACGCCGACAGCGGAATCTAATTGACGTCCTTAAGAAGGAATGGCGGTTGGATACTGGAGGAGTGTAACGGCAGATAACGGAATTTCAAATGAATAATCCGGACCACGTCGTCTCCAAGCGCAACAATTCGAACTTACGAAGTTATATAGAAACTTGGGCAGCTAATTGTAATCAAACCGCTTGTATTCGCGTACGGCGCGTCGTCCGAGATACGACCCACACACTACTGTCGCGCACAACTCCAGGGAAAGAGGCTGCCCTGCTTTAGCGTCGAACGCCGCTAGTCTGGCGGCAGCCCGTCGAAAACGTCGCCGTAAAACCGTTCTACTATCCGAACTTCCTCATCGATCAGCGCATCGAACTCGCGCTTGCGCGCCCGGTTGGACAGTCGTCCGCCGTTCTGACGCATGAAGCGAAACAAGAGATCGATCATGCGATCAGGCATGTCGATGAAGCCTGTCACATGTTGGCGGAACTGATCGTAGCGCCAAAGGAAATCGGCCTCGTTCGGCAAGTCCTCTTCGATGGTCTTGCGTACGCACGCATAGAGGAACTCCGCGTGCAGGGTCGCATCGAAGAACCGATAGAAATCTCCCGTATCGTTGAGGACGCGGATATTGAAGCGCTCTGTCGGCACCCAGTCGATCACCGGCATGAGACGCGATGAATAGCTCTCCAGAACGCTACGATATTGGTGAATGCGCTCAAGTATCGCCGCTGAAACCGGAAAGACGGCGCGGGGCGGACCAAATCCGCGCCGCGCCAAGACGTGATGAATGAGATAACGGTGCAGGCGCCCGTTACCATCGGCGAACGGATGGATATAGACGAAGCCGAACGCCAGGGATGCCGCCGCAATCACCGGATCAAGCGCGTTCGCCGGGCTATGATCGAACGCGACCATACCGTCGATCAGGGTAGGCAGATCCTGGCTCCGCGCACTAATATGGTCAGGCAAGGGCATTTGGGATTCACGATCATGCTCGCCGACGAATCCGCCTTCCTTGCGAAGCCCGAGCACCACGAAACGGGCATCGCTGATGAGAATTCTTTGCAAGCGCAACAGCTCTTGCAGATCGAGTGCTTGGCGACCCGCCTGTCCGATGGCGCGCCCCCATCGCTGAATGCGGTCGTGGGGCGGCCGCTCTCCCTCGATCACGTAACTTGACCTGGAGTCTTTTAGCAATAGGAACGCGGTCGTGCGTGCCAGCACGCTGCGCGGCACATCGGCAATGACTTCCCGTGCCCGTACAGCCAGATTCAATTCCACAAAACGGTTGAGTGCATCGGTTCGGAAGACGAGAGGGCAAAATGATGGCGTGCCGGGGAGGTTGTTTCTGACTCGATGCCGGGCCGATATCTCTCCCCTCGTCCCCCACTGCCGTTCAGGATCGACAACCGGCACATATCGTCCGGCGCCTGCGTCGGGAAGATTGAGTCGTTCGCCAACTAGCCACTCGTAGAGGAACCAGAGACGGCGTGCGTAGGACCCGGTCGGCGTCGCGCGCACTAACGCCGCGATCTTATCGGGACAAACGGCTACGAAAAGTCGCTTGAGGACGGCAAGATCGAGACCTTCATGCTTGAGAGCGAAGGTCAGGTGGCCCTTCAATGTCGAATGGGGCGCGTGGCGAGGCGTGAGGATACGCCATCCACCCTCTTCCACAATACGATGCCGTTCGCCAATGGCGGAAAGCACGCGCGGCAGGGGCACGGCGAGGCCGTAGGCATCGATCAAGGCGCTGTAGCCCGCAGGTGTTGCCCTTTCAGAGAGTCGTCGCTCGTGAAAAGTGGTCACGGGCCCTGAAAAACGGTCTTCTTCCGATATTTTCATGAAATATGATATATATCAAAAGACATCAATCTGCACCATATGGAATTGTCCCGAGAGAAATGAAAACAGCACCATCAATAGCAAACTCTTGACAAAAATATACCAATAGCACGAAATTTGATATATGCGGGCCTGCAGTTCCAAAATGCCCTGTTGGCCAGATCGGCGCTTCAGGGCTGCCGCAATCGCACATCGTCGTTTGCGCCGCCCGCGCGTTTCCGCCAAAGTTCGCGTTTCGCCCGGTGACCAGGGACCGCCATGAATACCGCCGACGCCATCGCCCACGTCCTCAAGCGGGAGGGTGTGGAAATGCTTTTTGCCTATCCGGCCAATCCGCTCAAGAAGCGTGCGCGGAAGCTGACATGCGCACCGTGATCTGCCGCCAGGAACGCATTGGCCTGCACATGGCGGACGCCTCCTATTCACGGCTTTCCTCCGGCAAGAAGATCGGCGTCTTTTCCATGCGGCACGGGTCCCGGCTCGGAAAACGCTTTCGGCGGCGTCGCGCAAGCTTACGGCGAGTCGTCGCCGATCCTGGTGCTGCCAGCGGATATGAGCGGCGCATCATGAATTGGCACCCCAACTTCAGCTCGTCCCAAGCCATGCGGCCGGTCACCAAGTGGGCGGAACCGCTGACCATGGGCGAGGCGGTACCGGAGGTCATGCGCCGCGCATTCTTCCAGGTGCGCAACGGGCGTCCCGGTCCCGTTCTGGTGGAGATTCCCCGCGACGTGTTCGACGAGGAAGTGCCCCAGCCGTGGGAACACGTGCCGAGTTACTCCACCCGTACGGCGCCCGATCCCGACGCGGTCGAAGCAGCGGCCGCGGTGCTGGCGGTCGCAGAACGGCCGGTCATCTACGCCAGGCAAGGCGGTACTACGCCGAGGCCTGGGACGAACTCAAGGCCCTCGCCGAGGCCTGGAGCATCCCGGTATCGACGAGCCTTGAAGGAAAGAGCGCGTTCCCGGAAACCCATGCCCTCTCCCTCGGTTCCGGCGGTCGCGCCAACCCGCGGGCTGTCACGCGGTTCCTCGCCGAAGCGGACGTCATCCTCGGCGTCGGGTGCAGCTTCGCGCTCACCGTGTTCGGCGTGCGGATGCCGCCGGGCAAAACCATCATCCACGCCACGTTGGACCCGATGGACCTGAACAAGGACATTCCCGCCGAGCACGCGCTGATCGGCGACGCCAAGCTGTCTCTCGCGCGCTTGACGCGGGCGCTTGAAAGGACGCGACCGCAGCCGTGCGGACGCGCGCAAGGACGCGGTGCCCGGAAAGATTGCCAAGATCAAGGCCCAGCGGCTGGCGGAGTGGGACGCCAAGCGCAACAACAACGAAGCACCCCTGAGCCCCTACCGCGTGTTGAACGAACTGCGGCAGACGGTGGACATCGACAACACCATCATCACCCACGACGCCGGCAGCCCACGCGACCAACTGTCGCCGTTCCGGGACACAACCACCCCGCTTTCCTACATCGGCTGGGGCAAGACGACCCAGCCAGGCTGCGGGCTCGGGCTCGCCATGGGCGCGAAGCTGGCGCGCCCGGACAAGCTCTGCATCAATGTCCGGGGCGACGCCGCCATCGGCTTCACCGGCATGGACTTCGAGACCGCCGTGCGCGAGCGCATTCCGACGTGTCAGTGTTGATGAACAACGCTACGATGGCGATCGAGTTGCACCGCATGCAGGCGTCGACCGAGAAATACCGCGCGACGGATATCTCGGGCAACTACGCCGACATGGCGAAGGCGTTCGGCGGCTACGGCGAACGCGTCGAGGATCCCGCCGATATCCGCGCGGCGATCGAGAAAACCAGGGAGGGCACGCCGGCATTGCTGGAATTCATCACCGACGGGGAGACCACGATTTCCAATGATTGAAGCAGGAGCTCCAGCGCGCTGGCCGCGTCTCCGGGGCGTGCCCACTCGCGGCCCGTGCCCGATGTTGCCTGATTCGTGGCGACACGCGGCGCGGACCATCGCCCGTCTTGGAGCGTTGGCAGCCTTCGCCGCGTCGGCGAGCGCCGTCGAGTTGGCCGGCCGGGTCACCCATGGGGAGCTATCCGAAATCAGCGGTATCGTGAAGTCGAGCTACGGCGACTTCTATTGGGTGCACAACGATAGCGGGGATGTCGCGCGCATCTACGCTATCGACGCGGATTCGCGTCCGGTGAAGCCGCCCTATCTGCGCATTTCCGCCGACAAGTGGCCGGGACACCGGATCGACAACGCCTGGCACACGGACTGGGAGGACATTGCGCTTGCCAACGGCGTGCTGTACCTCGCCGATGTCGGAAACAACGGCAATGCGCGCCGCGACCTGGGCGTCTACGTGGTCAATGAAGCGGATCCGCGGACCGTCGCGACGATGCGCGCGCTGAAGTTCATTCCCATTCGCTATCCCGACCAGCGCCATTTTCCCGCAGAACAGTGGCACTTCGACTGCGAAGCCGTGTTCGCGGCGGACGGCAAGCTCTACTTCCTCACAAAACATCGCCGCCCCGGCGGGCACGCCTCCTGGGAAGCCGGCGTCAAGCTCTATCGGCTGGACACCCAACACGTGGACCGCGAAAACGTGCTGACCCTTGTCGGTCGGCGAGAAGACGTGGTGCTCGCCACCGGCGCGGATCTGTCGCCCGACGGCACGCGACTCGCCGTTGCGACCTACAGCGCCTTGTGGATATTCGATCGGCCCGAGGCCGGCGACAACTGGCTTGCCGGAGATGCCAGCAGACTCGACCTGAATCCGGCCGTCTCGAAGCAGCTTGAAGCGATCGCGTGGGATGACGGGGCCACATTGCGGCTCATCAATGAACAAGGCGACGTCATGCGCGCCCGCGTTTCCGAGTTTTCGCCGGTGCCCTAGTGACTAGCATGCGTGACGACCCGGGTTTGTTCGCGACGATGTACAGCGCCCGCGCGCTGCGGCGGTTCAGACCGGACCCCGTCCCGGACGACGTACTGTTTCAGCTAATGGACGCCGCCATTCGAGCGCCGTCGGGGCAGAACGCGCAGGATTGGCGTTTCATCCTGGTGCGCGACGCGGGCCACAAGCGAAAGATGCAGGCATGGGCGGAGATCCCCTGGCGCCGCTATCAGGCGCGCTTCGCCGAGCATCCCGAAGCGATGGACGCCCTGCCGAGGTCGCAGCGGCTGTCGCTCAAGAGCGTCGAATACCTCGTGCGCCACTTGGCCCAGACGCCGGTGATCATCGTCGTCCTCGGTCTCAAGGGGCGACACAGCACCCCCGGCGGCAGCACGTTTCCGGCCGTGCAGAATCTGCTGCTCGCGGCGCGGGGCCTCGGACTCTCGGGCTCGGTGTTCAACTTCCCGCTTTCGCGCGAGGACGCGCTGCGCGACATGCTCGGCATTCCGGACAACAACGAGGTCTACTGTGCCGTGCCTATCGGCTACCCGACCGACAGGCACGGACCCTTAAGCCGCAAACCGGTCAGCCAGGTCGTCTACGACGGCAAATTCGGCGAACGCTGGTCCTTCGCCAAAGCGCAGCCGGATGCGGGATGGCAGGACCGGTGGCTGCCGGAGTGAACGCGCATCCCGAACGGATGGAGTCGATGAGCCCCGCGGGGATCGGTCGCATCCTTCGCCAAGGACTTTCCGTCCTGATCCTTTGCTGGCTGTCCACAGCGATCAACGCCGCGCCTTACGCGTTTGAATCCGGTGAGTTTCTCGCCGAAGCGGGCGCCTGGCCGGCGTGGACGGAGATGCTGTCGCGCCACGCGGCGCAGTTCGACGGCCTGCAAGGGTGTCTCGACGACAAGGCTGCGTGCACGCGGCGGACGAAGTCGTTGCACGTCGTTTTGGCCCAGGGCGGGGCGCTGCCAAGAGAGAAGCAGATCCAGCTTGTCAATCGGTATGTCAACCGCAAGCGCTACAACAAGGACCGACGCAAGATCGTCCGCAACGAGAACGGCAGATTCTCGATACCTTCCCACTGGGCGACGCCGATGGAGTTCCTTGAGAGGGGCGGCGACTGCGAAGATTTCGCGACGGCCAAGTACCTGCTCCTGCGCCATTTCGGTTTCGCCCCGGAAAACATGCGCGTGGCCGTTGTCTACGACCGCAGCCACCGCGCCCATCACGCAGTTCTGGCGATACGATTCGACGAGGAGACGACCTGGCTGCTGGACACCGACAACCGCATCCACCGCGGTCGAAGACCCCGGGGATACCGATACGTCTATGCCGTCAACGAACTCGGCATCTGGGACCACGATGTCCGGGTCCCCCGCAAGCGGCGGTCGCTGTAGCCGGCAGGCAAACACCTCGCCACCAGTTCTGCGAAGTCGCGGGGACAATCAACCGGACTATTGGTCGCCGCGAATGTAGTGCTCCATCTGGTCGATGATCGCCGCCTGTTCCACCATGACCTCCGTGAGGAGGTCGCGCAACGAGAGCATGCCGATGATGACTCCAGATTCCACCACCGCCAGATGGCGAATGTGGTGGCGCTGCATGAGTTCCATGCATGACTCCACGCGGTCGCCGGGCGCCACGGTGATCACCTCCCGCGTCATGATCTCCGATACCTTGGTCTGCTTCGACGACTTGTCCTTCAGGATCACCTTGCGGGCGTAGTCGCGTTCGGAAACGACGCCCACGAGCTTGCCCTCCTGCAGGACGGGAAGCGCCCCGACGTGTTGATTCGCCATTTTCTCGATGGCTTCGTACACGCTGGCGATCGGCAAGACCGAGTAGATCGCGCCACGCCCCCGGTGCCGCATTACTTCTCTAACTGTCTTCATATGTCCGTCTCCCAAGACCGATTCGATTGTGCAGCGACCGGGGAGCGTTCGGCAAGGCCAGGCGGGATTCAATACCAGCGAGCCTTGTCGACGACGTTGCGCAGGGGTTCTCGCGCGACGAATCGCCGCGCGTTGTCCGCCAGCAGCGCGTAGCGGCGCTCGGGGATGTCGGCAGCGCCCGCCGATGCCACATGCGGCGTGATGAGCACGTTGTCCAGACGCCAGAGCGGGTGGTCCGCCGGCAGCGGCTCTATCTCGAATACATCGAGACCCGCGCCGGCAATTTCACCGTCAGTCAATGCCGCGGTCAGGTCGTCCAGCTTGACCGTCATGCCGCGACCGATATTGATGAAGTACGCCGACGACTTCATGCGTCGAAACCGGTCCGCATTCCACATGAACTGCGTTTCCGGAGTGTGCGGTACGGTAGTGACGACGAAGTCGGCGGACGGCAACAGGCTATCCAGCTCCGCCGGCACGTGTATCTCAGCCGGACATTCATGCTCGGGACGCGGATCGATACCAATAACTTTTGCACCAAGCGCGACGCACAGCCTGGCGGTCTCGGCACCAATGCCGCCAACTCCGTTGATGAGCACGGTCGAACCGGCCACGCTGACGTAGCCGTGTTTGCGGACGGTTGAATCCCACCTGGCTTCGCGCTGCGCCGCCATCCAATACGGCAAGCCGCGCGACAGCGCCAGCATGAACATCAGAATGTGGTGGGAGATGTGGTCCGAGTAAATGCCGCGCGCGTTGGTCACGATCACCGGGTGATCGATCAATTCGCGGTAGTAGTAGCCGGGAAAGGGACCAGCGAAGGGGCTCTGCAACCAGCGCAGCTTTCTCGCCCCGGGCAACATCTCTGGTGACACCCAACCGTAGACAGCCTCGGCACGGGCAATGGCCTCCCGCGCCGTCGCGTCATCTTCCGCCAGGACAACATCCAGCCCGGGAACATCGATCCGCAACCGCTGCGCCCAAGCGCGCAACCCATCGTCGATAGGCGGCGTCATTACCAACACAGACTCGTTCGTCATCGTTACCCCCTTTGATTCGTCCCTATCTTTGCGCGTTTTGCAGCACTTCGCCATCGCGCGTCCGCGCCCTGTCTGTTCTGCGTTCGGGCGCAGTGGCCGTCCTGTTTGGATGGTCCTGTCTGGATGGGTGTCCTGATCCGATAGGTGCGGAATTCGGAGCCGCCGAGGATGGGTGTCCCTATCCGATGGGTGTCCCTATCCGATGGGTGACCCTATCCGATGGGTGTCCCTATCCGATGGGTGTCCCAGTGGTGGGTGGTGGTGGGTGTCCCAGTGGTGGGTGGTGGTGGGTGTCCCAGTGGTGGGTGATGGGTGTCCCAGTGGTGGGTGGTGGTGGGTGTCCCAGTGGTGGGTGTCCCCGTTGCGGTGGCGCGGCGGAGTTGCCGTTGGTTTAATGCGGCGGTACGGACGTTTCGCCGCAACTGGGCGGACGGGAGAATCGAATATGGCTAATCGCGTGCATCTTGTTACCGGCGGCTATCCCCCTGGGGCCAGCGCCGGACACGACATGGACTACGCGCGTCTCCGGCTGCTCGGGTTGCTGGCCGAGCACGAAAACATCGCCACCACCGTCGCAAGCGACTTCGGTGATCTCGACAAGTGGCTGGCCGACGCGCGGCTCCTCATCACGTATGTCGCGGGGCCATACCCGGACGCGAAGCAACTCGGCACGTTGAAAGAGTGGCTCGCCGGCGGCGGGCGCTGGTTCGGCCTGCACGGCACCAGCGGGGGTCGCGCTGCGCGCATCCAGGGGTCTTCGCAACGGCAGATGGTCAAGGGGGCGCATCACGAGACGCTCGGCTGTTTCTTCCTGAATCATCCGCCGGTTCGGCGGTTCGAGGTTGCGGTCCATGACCGGCACCCCCTGACGAAAGGGTTGCCGGAAGCTTTCGAGACCGAAGATGAGCTGTACATGGTCGAACCCATCGGCGATGCCGAGGTTCTGCTGACTACGGAGTTGCCGCAGGATCCGTCGCCGCCCGGATTCGGTTTCCGCTACGACGCCGATACGTCGCTGTTGCCGGACGGCAAGACCCGCGTCCTTGGCTACGTCAAGCCCACCGGAGACGGCGCCGTCGCCTACGTCGCCCTGGGCCACTGCCACTCGCCGGTATCGAATTCGCAGCCGTTCGTGGACGAATCCATTGTCCGGAGTCGGAAGACTCCCGAGCACTTTCGCGGTAGCTGGGAGAACGGCGCATTCGAGACTCTGGTGCGCAACGCCATCACCTGGGGTATCGCTGAAAGGGCCGTTCCGGCAGTTTCGAATAAACCGCCCAACTAGAGCCCGCACGCGGCCCCCAACTCAGACCGGCGGCCACCTGCCGCGCTAACCGCATGACTGAAGTTCAGGACAATTCGCGCCGAGCGGCGACCTTCTATCCCCGAGGAATGTTTTCCTCTCTCATGATCTCCGACTTTCGGTTTGTCTGGGTGTCCAACCTCGCCGCGTCCTTCGCCATGCAGATGGAGATGGTGGCTCGGGGATGGCTCATATACGACATGACGAACTCACCCCTGGCCCTGACCTGGGTGATGTTGTCGTCCATGCTGCCCGCAATGGTGTTCTCGCTGGCCGGGGGCGTCATCGCTGATCGCATGGGCAAGAAAACGATCATGATCGCCGCCCAAATCCTGAGCGCCGCCGGCATTTTCGTGCTGGCGACCATCATTCATCAGGGGCAGGTCACCTTCTGGCACTTCATCTGGTTCGGCCTGTTCCATGGCACCGTAATGTCGCTCAGCATGCCGGCTCGGTCGTCGATCATTCCGGAAATCGTAGGGCGCCGCTACCTGGTCAACGCCATGGCATTGCAGAGTTCTACATTCAACCTGTCGCGCATACTCGGACCGATGCTGGCCGGCGCATTGATTGCGGCGTTCGCGGCGGGGGACACCACGTCCACCGCCGGCGTCGGCATCGTGTTCTACTTCATTGGCGCGCTCTACGCCGCCTCTGTCCTCTGTACGTTCATGCTGCGCTATCGGCGCAAGCCCACCCGGCAGCGCGATACCTCCATATTGACGGACGTGGGGGACGGGTTTCGATACATGAAGCGCGAACGCATCGTGGTCGGACTCCTCATCATGGGCCTCGGTCCGATGACATTCGGATTCACTTCGCAAATGTTGCTGCCTGCCTTCAACGCGGACGTGATCGGCGGGGGGCCGGAAGATCTCGGCCTCATCCTCACGGCGATGGGTGTCGGCGCGCTGTCGGGTTCCCTGACGCTGGCCCGGCTCGGCGACATCAGCAGAAAAGGCCGCGTCCTGTTCGTGGCAGCCTATCTTTGGGCCGTGTCGTTGGCGGCATTCGCCTTAACGACCACGACATTCTGGGCGATGTTCCTCGGGCTGTTCACAGGGCTGTTCGGCTCGATCATGGGCTCACTCAACATGAGCATCGTGCAACTGGCCGTCCGGTCGCATATCCGCGGTCGTGTCAACGCAATCATGATGATGTCGCACGGTTTGACTCCCCTCGGAGTCATACCCATCAGCGCGGTGGCAGAATTCGTCGGCATCGATATCGGACTACTCATCAGCGCGGCGCTGTTGGCGCTGACCACGATACTGCTCAGCAAGGCTTATCCGGAACTGCTGCAAATCGACAAGGGACACGGCCCGGCGATGCTCAGGCGGGTTCGTCCGAAACCCAGCGCTGACGTCGGCAGCAGTGGGCGTTAGAGGCACAGGAACGCCACTCTGGTTGCGAGCCTGCGTGGCGATGTTGTTCTCGCCGACTTGGCGTTGAGACGACCTGAAGGCAACGTCACGAAGGAACCTGGAGTGGCGGTCGCTGGGGCCTCACGCGGGTCAGGGCGCGACGGGCGGCGCTTCCAAACGCGCATCTCGAAGGCGCTGGTAAGCGTCTGAATCCTCGGGCGTTTCATTGTCCGTCGAGATATCGAACGGTGTCTGGCCCTTCCCGTTATTTCGCAACGCATCCGCCCCGGCGTTCAATAGCGCGATGACCTTCTCAGCAGCGTACCACTTCCTCGAAGCGGCCAGGTGTAGCGGCGTATCGCCGTTCTGATTCGGCGCGTCTACGTCCGCGCCAGCGTTCAACAGCGCGATCGCCGCAAATAAAACTCCCGACGATATCGCGAGATGTAGGGGTGTATTGCCGTCCGAGTCGCGCGCGTCGATATCCGCACCGTGCGCAATCATCACTTCAATGACGTCCACGCCCTCCTTCCAGCGCATCAGGCTGGCGATCGTGTGCAGGGGCGTTCTTCCTTGCCGATCCCGCATCTCGACCGCCGCGCCCGCCGCGATCAGGTCTTCGGCGTTTTGCGCGGATCGCAACACAGTATGCAGCGGCGTCGCGCCGAACAACCGCTTCTGTGCGTTAGGGTCGGCACCTCCGGCAACAAGCGCTTCGATCACGGCCGCTTGGTTGAATCTCGCCGCCCGGTGCAAGGGCGTCTGGCCGTCGTTGCCTTGCGCGCTGGAATCCGCGCCCGCCGCAATGGGCGCCTCGATCACCGCGGGGTTTGCGTTGCCTCGGGCTGCGTGGTGCAGCGGCGATGCACCGAGTTGGCTCCGCGCGTTGGGATCCTCGCCGGCGGCAATGAGCGCTTCGGTCACGGCCACGTCCCGGTGAATCGCGTAGTCATTCTCCCGTACTTCGCCGGGGCAGTACCGCGCGCAGTGCAAGGGCGCCTGGCCATGGTCGTCCTGTGCGTTGGGGTCAGCACCCGCTGCGATGAGCGCCTGGGTGGCAGCCGCGTTCTGCCAGAGGGCCGCTACGTGCAGGGGCGTCCAGCCAGTGTCGTCCTTTCCGTTGGCGTCAGCACCCGCAGCGAGCACCGTCTCGGTCACGGCCAAGTTCCCGAGGGCGGCTGCGTAGTACAGGGCCGTGTTGGGATTCGCTCCTGCGGCGATGAGTGCCTGGGTTACGGCCGCGTTCTCGTTATGCGCGGCGGCCGTCTGTAAGGGAGTCCAGCCGTGGTCATCCTCCGCTGTGGGGTCGGCGCCGGCGGCGGGCAGCGCCTGTGTCACGGCCGCGTTCTCGTTGAACCAGGCTGCCACGTGCAGCGGCGTCCCGCCCATCTTGCCGTGGGCGTTCGGGTCGGCGCCGACTGCGATACAACCCGTGATGTCTTCAGGAACCGCAGACTCGAAAAACGCCCTGGTGTTCCAAACCCCGCAATCTGCGAGTTTACTGTCGATGGCCGGACGGTCGGCGATCTCGCCCGATAGCGCTGCCGTGTCGGCGTGATCGCCCTGACTCGTCACCCCCGCAGCGAAAACGCCATGGGCGGTGAACATCATCACGACCAACAGTATTATCACTGCCGCCTTGATCCCGCTCACCTAGCCCGTGTGGCGGAGGCCGCTGGCGATTCCGGCCATGGTGAACTTCAGCGCTTGCGCGACCTGATCGTCGTGGTTCTCGCGCAGGCGCCCGATCAGCTCCGCCTGCAGCAGATGGAGCGGGTCCAGGTAGGTGTTACGGACGCGGATGGAGTCCTGCGCCTTGGGATTGTCGGCGAGCAGTTCACTTTGGCGGCGGAGCGCGAGCAGATTCTGTTTCACGTCGGTTGCTCTGCGGCGAACAACGTCGTGGATGGCCCGGTGCGCCTTGGGCGTCAAGCGTTCGGCGTAGAAGTCGACGAGGGCGAGATCGGTTTTCGCCAGGACTGCCTCGAGCGCATCCATCTGCACGCGAAAAAACGGCCACTCCATGAGCGCGCCCCATCGATCCTTACACTCATCCTCGCGCACCGCCCCGAGGGCCGCGTCGGTGCCGAGCCACATGGGCAGCATCAGGCGCACCTGGGTCCAGGCGAAAACCCAGGGAATCGCGCTCATGTCCGATATGCCGGCAACGATCGAACGGTGCGTCGGATCGCTCCCGAGAGCAAGGGTTTCGAGCTCCTCCTGGGGCGTGATCTGGCGAAAGTAGTCGACGAAGTCGGACTGGTCGACGAGGGCGCGATAGCTCGTGCGCGCGCGGTCTGCCAATTGGCTCATGGTGGCGCGCAATCGAGCCGTCGGCGCCGCCGGCGGATCGAGACTCGCCTCGATGGTGCCGATGAGGTAGCGCATCAACGTTTCTCGCGCCAGCGCCGGGGCGCCCAGCTTGAAACGGATCGCCTCTCCCTGCTCGGTAACCCGCAAGCGTCCTCCCACCGTATTCGGCGGTTGCGCGAGGATCGCCGCCTGCGCGGCAACGCGGCCTCGGCCGATGGCGCTCCCTCGGCCATGGAACAGCGTCAGACGGACGCCGCGGCATGCCGCCACTTCCGCCAATCGCTCCTTCGCCTGGTACAGCGCCCATGACGCGGCCATCTGGCCCGCGTCCTTGGCCGAATCCGAATAGCCGAGCATGACCTGCTGTTCGCCGCCGGCGTATTGCGCGTACCACGGAATCGACTGCAACGTATCCACGGTCTGCGCTGCGCGATCGAGGTCGTCCAGCGTTTCGAACAGCGGCACCACCGGCAGGTTCGCCCGCAATCCACTTTCTCTCAGGAGGAGAACAACGGCCAGAACGTCGCTCGGGGATTTCGCCTTGGAAACGATGTACTCGGAGATGCCGTCGCCGTTCTGCTCGGCGACGACCGCGCAGGTGTCAAGCACCTCCCGCGACTCGGCGCTCACCGGCCAGACCGCGGGGAACAGCGGACGCCGACCCCGAAGCTCGTCGAGAAGAAACTTGCACCGCTCGGCTTCCGTCCAGTCTGCGTAGCCGCCCGGGCGTTCGCCCGCACCCAGGTACCGGGTGATTTCATCCAGCACGGCGGTGTGGCGATCCGCGCTCTGGCGAACGTCGAGGTTCACCAGCGTGACGCCGAACGCCTTGACGCGGCGCAGCGTGTCCTTGAGCGGACCGTCGGCGATGATCTCCATGCCGACATCGCGCAGCGATGTGTCGCACAGCGCCAGCGGCTCGAACAGGTCCGCAGCCGCGTGGTAGACGCCCGGCGGCGGCTCGGGATCCAGCGTCTCGGCCCACGCGCGCGTTGCCAACAGGCGCTCGCGAACAGTGCGCAACAGCGCCCGGTAGGGTTCCGGATCATCGCCGACGCGCTTGCGCAGCGGGCCGTTGCACTCCGCCATGGACAGGTCCGCCTGCAGCGTTTCGATGTCCCGCAGGTACAGGTCCGCAGCCATCCAACGCGCCAGCATCAGCACCTCACGCGTCACCCGGGCGTTGACATCGGGATTCCCGTCGCGATCGCCCCCCAACCACGAAGCAACGGCCACCGGGGCAGAATCCGCCGGCAACGCGGGTAGATTGCGCCGAACCAGGGCCTCGTCGATGTCCCGCAGGCACGCCGGCAACGCTTCCCACAGCGAATTCTCGACCACCGCGAAACCCCACCTGGCATCATCCTGTGGTTGCGGCTGGCGGTTCGGAATTTCTTCCGTATGCCACGCCTCCGCGATCAACCGTTCCAGGCGCTCTTCGCTCGGCTGTCGTCGTTTCAACTCCGCCGCGATGGCGTCGTATTTCAGCATCAGGGTTCGACGGAGCACTTCCGTCGGGTGCGGAGTGAGCACCAGTTCGACGCGCATGAAGGCGACCGTTTCGACAGCGCGCTCCGCGGAGAGACGGTCGAACAACTGCGCCCACGCCGAATCCGCATCTTCTTCGAGATTGCGCACCTGGTAGTCCTGCTCGGCGATGTTCGCGAGATTCAGGAACTGATTGAAAGCCCGCGCGACGTCCGTGACCTCGTAGCTCGGTATTTCCGCGAGGTAGCGATGCAGTTCCGTCCAGGCGCCCTGGTTTCGAGCGGCCTTCGCCAGCGCGCGTATGGTCTCGATGCGGTCGAGGAAGTCGTGGCCGCGGTCGCGCTCGATGACCTGACCCAGCAGCCGGCCAAGCAGCCGCACGGTATCCCAGAATCCCGGCGCCGCGGGATACTCGAGCGGCCGCCCGATTTGCTGTTCAGGCAGCGACATCGGCAGCTTTCCGCTTCGGGATCAGCACGGTGCGTTCGAACTCGATCACGACAACGCCGTCCTGGTTCTTCCCCACCGTCTCTACGGTAACGATCCCCTGCCCCGGCCGCGAGGCGGACTCGCGAGCTGCGATCACCCGCGAACTTGCGTACAGCGTGTCGCCGACGAACACCGGCGCCGGCAGTTTGACCTTGTCCCAGCCGAGATTCGCCACCGCCGTCTGACTGACATCCGCCACCGACATGCCGACGACAATGGACAACGTCAGGCAGGAATTGACCACGATGCGGCCGAACTCCGTCGTGGCCGCGTACGCCGCGTCGATGTGCAGCGGATGCTGATTCATCGTCAACAACGTAAACCAGGTGTTGTCCGCGTCGAGAACGGTTCGGCCGGGCGCGTGCTGAAATTCACGACCCACCTCGAAATCTTCGAATCGGCGATTTGCCATAGTCGCTCTGCGGGCTCCAAACGTCAGACATTATCCTCCGTGCGGCGGAGATTGGCGAAATACAAGGCCATCCTCGCCGGCCCTTCGTGCAACTTCCGGGCTAGAGGCGCGACGAAAGCCGGCCGGGAGAGAGTTCCCAGCCGCCTCCCAGTGCCTGGTACAGCGCCACCGTCGCATTCAGGCGCGCCAGTTTGTTGTTGAGGTACGCGTTGCGGGCGGAGAACAAGGCGTTCTGCGACAGTAGAACCGTCTGGTAGTCGGCGACGCCCTCGCTGTAGCGCAACCCGGCGATGCGGAACGCTTCTTCCGCGCGGCGGCGGTCGTCGCGCGCCACCGCCTCCTGCGAATCGAGCAGCGCGATGCTCTTCAGCCGGACCTCAATATCGTTGAAGGCCGCAAGAACCGCCTTGCGGTACGCGGCCAGGCTCGACTCCATGGAGAGTAGCGCCCGGCGGACGTTGCGCGAACGCCGACCGTCGTCCACCAGGGTCTGCGCCAGGTTCGCGGCCGTCACAAGAAAGGTATCCGGCGCTTCAAGCAAGGTTCTGAGCGAGTCGCTTGCGATGTTGCCCGACGCCGTCAGCGTGATGTCCGGCAGGAATGCCGCGCGGGCGAGACGCACGTTGGCGTGGGCGGCGCGCAAATTGGCTTCCGCCTGCACGAGGTCCGGCCGCCTGGTGAGCAACTCGGCCGGCAGTCCCGGCTTGACCTGGGGAACCCGGATGCCTTCGAGTGCAAGCGCGGCGATGTCGAAGCCCTGCACGGAACGTCCGAGCAGAAGCGCAAGGGACGCGCGCGCCGCGAACTCTTCCTGAACGAGGTTCCTTACGGCGTTGCGCTGCCTTTCGACCGCGATGGACTGCTGCAGCGCGTCGATGGGCGTAATGGTCCCGGCGTCCACGCGCGCTTGCACGATGCGCGCGATCTGTTCCGCGTTTTCCAGATTCTGCTGCGCGGCCACGATGAGATCGCGGTTGATCAGTACGCGGAAATACGCAGACGCGGCAGTGCCCAGGATATTCAGCGCGGCGTCGGCGGCAACCGCGGTGGCGGCGTCATAGCGCCCGCGGGCGTCATCGTAGCGCGCCGGCTTGCTCAGGACCCCGGCGTAGGCGAGCGTGGCGTTGACGGATGTCGAAGTGCGGGTGGAGTCCGACCTGCTATCCACCCCGGCATTCGCTTGCGCCGACAACGCAGGTACGGGTATCAGTTCGAGCCCCGCCTCACGCAAGGTCAACTGCGCCGCTTGCAGATTGCGCTCGACGGTTGCGAGATCGAGGTTCGCCGTCTTGACCTCGGCGATGATGGCGGACAGTTCGTCGTCGGCAAATTGCATCCACCACCCTTCCTCCGGCGGCGCGCCGTCCGCTGGCGGGCTGTCCCAGGCGACGGGAATGTCCGACTCGGCCAGTCCCGGCAACTCGACGGCGGCGCATCCTGAAAGCAACGCCACGGCAAAGGAGATGGCTAGTCGCATCGGTCAGTCATGGGCCAGGGCGTCGACCGGATTCAGGCGGGCCGCGTTGCGGGCGGGCGCGAAGCCGAAGACCAACCCCGTCGCGGCGGCGCAACTGAATGCCACGATCATCGGCATGCCGGTAAACGATATCCACAGTTCCGGGAAGATCATCTTGATGAGCCCCCCGATACTGACGCCAATGACGATGCCGATCAGGCCGCCCACCGCGGATACGACCACGGCCTCGACGAGGAACTGCACCAGGATATCGCTCCGCCGCGCGCCGGCGGCGAGGCGTATGCCGATCTCGCGGGTCCGTTCCGTGACCGACATCAGCATGATGTTCATGATGCCGATGCCGCCCACGAGCAGGGCTATGGAGCCGATGGCGCCGAGAATCATGGTCGCCATGGACGCGGCCTCGCTCATCGTCTCCTGCAACTCGACGGCATTGAAGATATTGAAATCCTCCACCCCATGGCGCGCCTTGAGCAGCGCCCTGATCGCAGCCTCGGTCTGACTGATCGGACCCGTATCCTCCACCCGAACCTGGAAGCCCCACAGCGTCTTCCAACCCATTATCCGAATCGCACCGGTCCTCGCGGGAATGAAGGCGACATTGTCACGGTCCCCCCGCTCCCCTCCGCCCTTCCGGCTCATGGTGCCGATGACGAGCAGCGGCGTGTTCCTGATCAGGATGTGCTTGCCCAGGGCGTCGCCGTCGGGGAACAGAGCGTCGACCACCGACGCGCCCAAAACGACGATGGGAGCCAGGGCCTGGTCGTCCTGATGGGAAATGAACGTCCCGCTCGCGACGGGCCAATTGTCAGCTTCGGGATAGTCGTGAAATGCGCCTCGCACGCGCACGCGTTCGCGATCGACATTGCCGTAGCGCAGCGTTTCGTCTCCCGAGAGCTGCGGCAGCACCGCATGCACGTTCGGGACCTCTGCGGCCACGGCATCGAGATCCTCGAACGTGAAACGCCCGCCCCCCGTTTTCCGCTTCCCCACACCGACAGTCGATTCGCGCCCGCCTCGGTGATCTGGTCGACGAGCCGCTCCTTCGCGCCCTCGCCGACCGCCAGCATCGTGATCACGGACGCGACCCCGATGACGATGCCGAGCAGCGTCAGGAAAGTGCGCAAAAGGTTGGTCTTGAGCGACCGCATCGCCATGCGCGCCGCCTCCCACGTGTCGGCCAGAGAAGACGCCGTCTGCCCGCTGTCGTCGGTCGTGTCGAAGGCCGGCAGTTCCTGTTGCGCGGTCCGCGCGGCGCGGCGCGTGCGCGTATCGCCGACAATCCTGCCGTCGAGCAGTTCGATCTGCCGGTTCGCATGCTCGGCGACGATCGGATCGTGGGTAATCACGATCACCGTATGGCCCGGGCGAGAAAGGTCTGCAAGCAACGCCATCAGTTCGCTGCCGCTGCCGGAGTCGAGCGCGCCGGTGGGCTCGTCGGCGAGGATGACGCGACCGCCGTTCATCAATGCCCGCGCGACCGACACGCGCTGCTGCTCGCCCCCCGAGAGTTGGCTCGGCAAGTGATCGGCGCGACCATCGAGACCGAGGGAGCGCAGCAAATCCAGCGCGCGGTTGCGGCGACGACCTTGGGGGAGACCGGCGTAGATGGCCGGAATTTCGACATTCTCTTCGGCAGTCGCGGTCGGCAGCAGGTTGTAGCCCTGGAATACGAAGCCGAAGACCTCCCGGCGCAGCCAGGCAAGCCCGTTCGGGTCGAAACTCTTCACGTCGCGTCCGCCGATGCGATAGGTCCCGCTGGTCGGCAGGTCGAGGCATCCGATCAGGTGCGTCAACGTCGACTCGCCCGAGCCCGACTGCCCGATGATGGACACGAATTCGCCCGCGCGAATGGACAGGGAGACACCGCGCAGCGCGTGAACGGCCACGCCGCCCTCCGTCACATAGGTGCGCTCTATATCCTCAAGCTCGATCAGCGGCTCCGCGCGCGCCGCATCCGCTGTCGGCTCACGCATGACGGCGCTCAAAACCGCACGATCCGCCCGGGGAATCCGCGGCCAGCGCGCTCGCGCCCGCTTCCCTCCTCGGCGATGCGGGCGACGACCCTTTCCCCGAGTTCGAGGCCCGAGACGACCTCCGCGGAAACGCGGCTGACCAGCCCGAGCCGCACGGCCCGCTCTTCCGGCGAACCGTCCTCGCCGATCACCTGCAAAGTGGCGGTGCCGTCGCGGATGTTGCGCAGCGCGCCTACCGGCACCTTGAGCACATCGCGCACGGCGGAAACCACGAAAAAGACCTGGGCGGTCATGTCGGGCAACAGGGTGCCGTCATCGTTGGAAACGCTGAAGATGACGGGATACAGCACGACGTTGTTCGTGATCTCCCCCGTGGGGACGATCTGCTCCACCGAACCTTCCCAGCGCCGCTTGCCGCTGCCGAGCGTTGTGAAGTACACGGCAGTGCCGACTTCCAGTTGCCCTACATCCGCCTCCGACACGCCGGCGTGCACGGACATGGTAGACAGGTCGGCGATGCGCAGAATGGTCGGCGTCTGGTTCCTGACGTTCAGCGTCTCGCCTTCCGACCTCTCGATGGAAACCACGGTCCCCGCGACCGGCGCATATATCCGCGTATAGCCGAGTTCCGCTTCGTCGCTCGCGAGGCTCGCCCTGCTCTGTTCGATCTGCGATTCCAGCACCACGAGTTGCGTGCGGGCGGACACCAGCGCGTTCACGGCGCTGTCGTACTCGGCCTGACTCGTCGCCGCCTCCGCCAGCAGCCGTTCCTGGCGCGAGGCGTTGGCCTTGGCCAGGGTCAGTGACGCTTCGCGCGCCTCCCGCTGGGCTTCGGCCGAGCGCAACTGGGCCCTGCCCTGCTCCACCTTGTTCATCTGCACGGTTGCATCGATCTCCGCCAACAGGTCGCCCTCGGCGACGGCCTGCCCGACAACCACGTGGATCTTCTGCAATTGACCGCTGGCCTGGGCACCCACATCGACAAAGGTGCTCGGCCTTATCGTGCCGCCCGCGGTGATGGCGTTCTCGATATCGCCGCGAACCACCGTCGCCAGCAACGGCGGCGGCGCATCACTCGCCGCGTTGCGCGAAGCCAGCCGCCCGCCGACAACGCGAGCACAGCGATGATCGCGGTCCGCCACGGATGACGGCCGAAGAGTCCGAAGCGCGAGGAGCGTTGACCACGAGCCGCCACGGCGGGAGAAAACGGGTCTGCCCCCGGCAGAGGGGAAACCTCCTTTGCGCTAGTGACCAAGGGACGTCTTGCGCGGCGGCGCGGATGGATTCAATGGACAGCCAGGCGGCCCAGTTTGAACGTCGGACAATTGTACGATTTCGTATCGCGCAAGTTCACGTCCACCCTGCCGTCGCCGCAGATGACAGCGGATTGCCATGCTTCTGATCGACTCCTTACTTTTGCCGGCCGGATCGGCATGAATGGGGCCGTGTTAGAGTAGTTAGACCTTTCAATTGCGAGATAGTTTGCGGCGAATGGCGTACCCGCTCAGGACGCGTTTGCCGTGCGAAAGACTGCGGAGGGTCCTCCTTGGACTACAACCTGGCCACTATCAACGAAGCCATCGCCCAGGCGATCCCCGCCCGGGAGGCCATCGTTTTCCGCGACCGTCGGTTTACCTACGCGGACCTCACGCGCCGCACCAGGCGTTTCGCGAACTTTCTCATCGAACGCGGGTTCGCCTGCCACACCGAGCGCGGCGCACTCGACCACTGGCGCAGCGGTCAGGACCATCTCGGGATTTACCTGTACAACGGCAACGAATTCCTCGAGGGGATGCTCGGCGCCTACAAGGCGCGGGTGGCGCCCTTCAACGTCAACTACCGCTATGTCGACGAGGAGCTCATCTACCTGCTGAACAACGCACGCACGCGGGCGCTTCTGTACCACAGTTCCTTGGGCGAGCACGTGCAGCATGTGCGCGACCAGGTGCCGTCGCTGGAACTGCTGATCCAGGTCAACGACGAGCCCGCGCCCCTGCTCGAAGGCGCCCTGGAGTACGAGGCCGCCCTGGCCGGTTCCAGCGAGGAGAAGCCACGCTGCGAATGGTCGCCGGACGATCTCTACATGCTCTATACGGGAGGAACCACGGGCATGCCGAAGGGCGTGCTCTGGCGCCAGGGCGACATATTGATCGCGACCTTGGGCGCGCGGCGCACCACTGGCGAGGTGCTGCAAAGCATCGACCAGTATGTTTCCCGCGCGCAAGCGAGCGAGCGCCGGCATCTTCCGGCGCCGCCGTTCATGCACGGCGCTGGACACTGGGTGGCATTGCAGGCGTTCAATACCGGCGGTACGGTGGTCATCCAGAACGAGGTCCACCGCTTCGACGCGGCCGATGTGCTGGACGTGATCGAAGCCGAACGGGTGAACAACCTCCTGCTGGTGGGTGACGCCTTCGGCCGCCCGCTGGCGGACGAATTGGCGCGGCGGGAACGCGATCTGACGTCGCTGCGCTACATCATGAGCGGCGGCGCCATCATGACAGCCAAGCTCAAGGCGGAGCTTCTCGATCGGCTGCCGCAGATCCGCATCATCGATACCGCGGGCTCGTCGGAAACCGGCGGTCAGGGATCCCAGGTCAGCAGCGCGGCGACCGGCGCGTCCACGGGACGGTTCAGGTTGTCGCCGCACAACGCCGTGCTGTCAGAGGACATGACCAGCACGCTCGAGCCGGGCCACGACGGTCTCGGCTGGTGGGCGCGGGCCGGCAACATCCCGCTCGGCTATCTCGACGACGAAGCGAAAACCGCGGCGACGTTCCCCGTAGTGGACGGCGTGCGGTACGCGGTACCGGGCGACAAGGTGCGCCTGCTGGACGACAACACGCTGGAACTGCACGGTCGCGAATCCGCCACCATCAACTCCGGCGGCGAGAAGATCTTCGCGGAGGAGGTCGAGCAGGCGCTGAAACATCACGACGGGGTGTTCGACGCCGTGGTCGCCGGGCGGCCATCCGAACGCTGGGGCAACGAAGTCGTCGCCATCGTCAAGCTGAAGGACGGCGCGGCGGTGACCCAGGAAGCGCTGCTCGAGGAATGCGGCCGTCATATCGCCCGCTACAAGCTGCCGAAAGCGTTCATATTCGCCGACGAGATTCAGCGCAGCCCCGCCGGCAAGGCCGATTACCGATGGGCCAGGGAGCAGGTGTCGGCCACGCGATAATCGGACGGGCCAGACGTTCGGTCTGGCCACGCGCGCGAGTTCGGCGGGAACTGGCTGAACGAGTCGCGGGTATGATGGCGCGGTTCGGAACCTTTGGTACCGCCGATGCGCCGCAGCGGACGACTACTCCTCGCGGTTCTCGTGATGGCACTCGCCCAAACAGGTGCGGATGCCGAGATCGGCCGCGTGTCCCTCAACGAGCCCACGGAAGAGCTCTTCGCGGCGAAGCGTGCCCTCGGTGGGGAGGCCGGGTTCTCCATCCCGCTCGACGACCTCGTATCCAAGGTGCCGGATTTGGCGCGCGTAGTGCTGCCGGACGACGCGAATCGCGAGTTGAGCAACATCAGAGCGATCTTCGCGGTCAAGCAACCCGGTAGCGAGGTCAGGAACTCCATAACCGTCCGCCTGAACCTGATCGACGATCGCACCTACGGTGTCGCCCGATGGTCCAAACGAGCCTTCCGATCCTGGCTCCGCAAGCGGTTCGACGATGTGCTGCGGGGGAACGTCGTGCTCGAAGACATAGTCGGCCTGGAAGCAGCGGGGATCTCCTTTCACCTGTCGGTTGCCGATATGGCCGAGGAGTTACTCGCGCTGTCGGACACCGCATCGGACAGCCCCACCGGGCGCGCGTTGAAGCGAATCCTGGGGACGTCGATCATTGATGGGGGGTTCACCGACCTTGAGGGCGGCAGCCGGCGATTCGCGGGGTTCAACGACCGGACGCTCCTGCTCCACATCTGGGCCACGTGGTGCGCGCCCTGCATCGAGGAGATGCCCGCCCTCCAACAGCTGCAGGATCGTTACCGCGACCGGGGGCTGACGGTCATCAACCTGTCCGACGAGCCCGCCGACGTGATACGGGACTGGCTGTCGGAGAACGGGTCGACCATGCTGCACGGTCGTGTCGACGGGTTCGAGTTCCTGCTCGGAGGCCCTCCTGCCGAAGGCGTGGACCGGAATCTGGGCGTCCGCCCCGTCTACGTGGTCGTCGATCGCGAGGGAATCGTCCGGGAGGCGCGCGTAGGGTTCGTGAAGATACTTGATCCGGGCACGATGAATGCGGTTCCGGAGGGCGAATCCGAGCACCACACCACAGCTTTGGTGGAGCCCTACCTCTAGCCCGCTCCGTGTTTAGATACGTTCTGTGACCGCCTCGGTGGAATGTCCGAATGTCGGCATTATGGCCGAGTGTCGACCGGCGCCCCCTGCGACAAGCATGATCAGGTTGTTCGGATCGGTGACGAAACGGACGCCGTCGCGTCCGCGCGGGCCGAGCAGGTGGTGCGGCAACCGCGCCTCGATCAGGTCTATTGACGCCTCGGACACAAGATTGCGCGGAATGATCGCGCGTTCGCTCAAGTATTGTTTCACGTCGGTTTTGCTGAAGCCGTCCCTCGCGATGACCTCCGCATGCTCGGGTCCGATGACGACCACGACCTGGCCCTCGAGGTAGAAGTTGTTCGCTCCGGGCGACGCCAGGCTGCCGGCGATCGTCAACATGATCTCTTCCCCGGTCCGGCCGTGGTGGTCATTGACGTTGTGCGGACCTTCCGCGCCGAACACGGTGACGTAGCTCGCATCGTCGTCGAGCCCCAGCTCGGCATGGAAGGTCTCCCAGGGGTTCGCTTGGGCGTTCTCCGCGAAACAGAACGAATACTTGGCGGGGGAACCCATGGTCGAGCGGTCCAGCACGCCCGGCGTGGCACCGCCGATATTGGTCAGGACGAGCCGGATCGCGCGACCGATCACGGCGTTCGCGCGTTCCCCCTGACCCATCGCGTTGTAGCTCGCGTTGAGATCGATCTCCTCGCAGATCGGGCCGCCCACCAGGCACATCACGGTGCACGGGTGCGTGGTCGATTGGAGCGCCTTGAGATTGAAGCGCGGATCGCACATCGCGCGGGTTGCCGCCACCACCACCGGGACGTGTTCGGGCCCACAGCCCGCCATCACCGCGTTGGCGATCACCTTCCCGATGGTCGCGCGGCCGAGGCGCGGCTCGACGAGCCCGATCAGTTCCTCGGGGTCGAGCGCGCCGAGGAGCGCGCGATAGCGCTTCGGAGTCGGAGGAATGATCGGCAGCCCATCGGTCCATCCGCGTCGATAGAACAGCCTATCCACGGCATCGAGACTCTCGGGCGCCCTGATGATCTCCGGCGCATCTGGCGCATTGAAATCGCTTTCGAACAGCGAGCGATGGCGCAGTCGTCCCCGCGTCTCGACGCGCTTGTCCCGGTACCTGGCTTCCAGTTCGACGGCGTCGCCGGTCAGCGCCGACGCGATCTCCTCGATCGATGCGGCCGCGAAGCGCCGGCATTCCTCGTCGTCGCGCCGGGCCAGCGGATGGGGCACGACCACGATCGGGAGCCCCGGCAGACCCCAGCCGTCCGCCTCGGCTTTCGCCAGGGCGAAGAACTCATCGGTGCAGATCGCCACCGCTGGAATGTTGAGCTTCTCGAGCTCGATACTGTCATGGATACACCACGACGTGCAGGAGCCTCAGTCGCAGACCGCGGCCACGACTGCGTCGCAACCGCTAGTGAACTCCTCCGTGAGGTCGGCGGGTTTCGTGGCTTCCTTGCGGAGCCAGAGAAACTTCGAAAGGCCCAGACGTTCCGACAGGTACCGCTGCACATACCCAAGCAGGACGTCGGCGTTCTTCTTGTCGTTGGCAAGCAGACCGACCGTCGCGTCCGCATGCAATCCGGCGCGCGGCGTGAGCGGCGTCGATTGCACCTCGAATACGCCGCAAGGGTTCATCAGTTCCATGTTGGCAAGCCTCACTGGTAGATTGGGACAAGAAAATCACATTTCCCGGGCGGCAGTCACCCCTTTTCAGCCCTTGGTAGTGCGGACACAGTCTTCCGCCGCAACCACCTGACGGACGATGGCCTCGACTTGTCTGGATTGGGTCTCCTCATCGTCCAACAGCAGACGCAGGAGCACATTGGTGTCGCAAGCGATCATCTGGGCCTGAACTTCTCGACCGTCCGCCGACGTATGCCTTCGTCAATGCGCTCGCTGTCGATCGGTTTGTCGGTAGCGTGTTCGGCAAGAAATCCTCGCAACGGTTTCTCGGCGCTTCGGATAGGAAACGCGTGAAGCGCGCCGTCATTGTCCACCTCGAACGCCAACCGGTCACCTGCCTGGACGGCCATCTTCAGCCGGATGGCCTTTGGTATCGTCACTTGGCCCCTGCTCGTGATCTTTGCGATCTCCAACGCTCCGCTCCTTGGCATCGTTCCATCAAGGTATCGCACCGTCACGCGCAGGTCAGTAGCGAAGTCCGGGGGCTCCTCCTCCACAGGCCGGGCATCGGCGCTGCCAGATGTCCGATCCGTTCGCTCCGTACTCGTTGCCGCAATCCTGACAACGTAGGACGTAGACATACTGATTGTGGTCGTTGCCCGGCGAGTCGGTTCGCCGAACCACAAGCTGAGAGTTCCTGTTGATGTATCCAGGATGCGTCGATTCCCCGCCCATAGTCCGACGATACCGACGCATCAGGTGAACACGAGCTCGGGCACTACTACCTCCCATGTGTCGCAACGGAGGCCGGGCCGGTATTCGGGCTCGCTGTCCTCGCGCTGCCAACACACCACGGCATGTACGCGGGCGGAGTGAAATTGGCCAAGTGGATTGTATTGTTGGGCCATCCGACCTACTGACAGTCCTTGGCGTGTTGTTATCTCCCAAGGACTCTTGTCGGTGCGCATCGAGAGTGTATCGCCGGGATTCAGCCGGCGAATCGCATCGTGGATGGGGTGGCTGGCGGCCCGCCGCCCCGGAAAGCTCAACTGTACGTCGTTGAGCGCGAGCGTCTCACGGCGAAGGTCCAGCTCCGGCGGCACTTGCCGGTACGCGACGACGGGGCGATGAAGTACCGAGGGGTTGCCGCGCAGCTCCGGGATCGAAGCGGCGTGTGTCTCGGCGTATACAGCTTGATCCCGCACCTCCGGCACGCCAAGCGCGTCCGGTGGGTTCAATCTGCTGGTGCTGGTTAGAGTCAAGGTCTTTCTGGCCCGGGTCATGGCTACATAGTAGAGGCGCCGCCATGCATCCGGGTCTTCATTTCGCCCGGTGTTGCGCCAGCCATCGTCAAGGATGATTACATGGTCGAATTCCAGACCCTTGGCTCGGTGGGCGGTGAGCAGGAGCAAGCCGGTTTGTCGCCGGCGAAGCTCTCTGCCCCATTCGGCAAGCCACTCGCGAAAGCTCTCCACGGGCGTCTCGACGTCGCCGGCTTCAAGCCGATACTCGGCGAGGGCTTCTCGCAGGACATCCATCCAGTCGCTGTGGGGCTGCACCGTTGCCCATTCTTCCAGGACCGCCGCATCAACCAACTGACTGTCGCGATCCTCCAACCAGGCCAGTAGTCGCTGGGTCTCGCGCAGCCGCCAGAAGTAGCTTGCGTCGTCGTTGGCCATCTGCGCGGGAATGCCCTGAAGCTCGCAAAGGCTCCGCACCGGATCCAGCGTTCGCCATCGCCGGGCGATTACAGCGCAGTTGCGCCAATCCCAGTCGGCCGCAGTCGCCGAAAGCGCTGCCAAACGCCTGAACTCAGCGATCGCCGCCATCGCCTGGGTCTTGTCGTCGGTCCCAGTCGGGAGTATCTGTACCCGGCCTTGAGCGACAGGGTCTCGCGCAGCCCACTCTCCACCCCGCGCTTGCTTGCTCCGCATCCGGTCGACCTCGATGGGATGTTTCTCCTTCATGCGCCGCCGTGCGGGCGCGATAAACGCATTGGCCGCGTTGATGATGTGAGCCGTGGATCGGTAGTTCTCTGTCAACCAGGCGGGGCGCGCGGCATAGTCGTCGCTAAAGCGGCGAATGAACGACACCGACGCGCCCTTGAAGCTATAGATGTTCTGATCGTCGTCGCCCACGGCGAACAGCGTCAATTTGCTGTCCGCTTCTTCCAGGGTGCGCCCCGCCAAGGCAGAAATGAGCTCGTACTGATCCGGGTCGATGTCCTGATATTCGTCTACACAGATCCAACGAAACCCGGCCAACAACCTTTGCCGCTGCGTATCCGCTTCATGCGGTGGCAAACCATCGCCGCGCAACAGTGTCACGGCCTCGCGCAGCACCTCAGCGAAGGCGTTGTCCGACCTCGCCTTGTCGACGCCCTTCATGGCAGCGGTGAAGCTCGCACCGACAAGACGCATGGCCAGCGCGTGGCAGGTGAGCACCGTGACGCCCCGAGCATCGTCACCCACCATATCCAGGAGGCGGCGGCGAATCTGGACGGCCGCATGGCGGTTGTATGCAAGCGCCACGATACCTCGTGGGTTTTCCCGCCTCACCCGAAGCAGGTAGGCAATGCGATGCACCAGCACACGGGTCTTGCCGGAGCCTGGACCGGCAAGCACCAGCACGTTGGTCTGTTCACGACTATCGACAACGATGCGCCGTTGAGTCGGGTTCAAGTCTTCAACAATGGCCCGCCAGATGTCCGGCGTCGTTTCGCGGGTGATCTCGGCTTGCCGATTCGGCAGCCAGCGATCAAGGAAGACCTGCCGCTCCATGCTGAAGTAATCCATTGCCAGACGGACCGCATCGGTTATGGCATCAAGTCCCCGGGAAGCGAACTCGGCCATGATGTGAATTTGCAACACCTGTTCCTGGTAATGGAGTTTGAGGGGTTCGAAATCCGTGTCCACGAATCCGCGCCGACGTCCTCCCGAGTGGGGTTGGTCCGACAGGTGGATGGTCATCGCCGGACGGAATACGGCGAGGCCCTTGTTGAGCCGGATCACTTCCTGTTCGTGGAGCCACAGCAAACCGCGCTCAAGTAGCTTGTTGGCATCCCAGCCTTCGCTCTTCATTACCAAGTCGTCAGCAAGAACCGAGCGCAACGCACCAAGCGTAGTTTCGACCAGCAGGTCTGTGCCCTGAAGACCCGGCGGCAACTCCGTGAGCAAGTGGTCGAGCAGAAGACCTGCCGCCGTACGGCGAAGTTCCGCTGTGCGCGCGAGCGCTTGCCATCCCCGTCGCAGCGTCACCGTAACGGTCTCCCCATCTCGGCGACGCATGTCGATGCTGCCGCCCGACCCTCCCTCCGCTCGATCATCGCCGCGCCCATCCTGGGAAATGCTGCGCAGAATGCGCAGCACACGGTCCGGTAGGGCTTGCGTCAAGCCGGCATTTTTCAGTTCCTGTGACGCAATGCGGAGATGCAGTACGGAACGTTCACCTTTTTGCAGATCGGGCGCCGCTTCCCGCATGTGACCGATAAGGCCTACTTCCAAATCACGGGCTTCCTGCAATCGCCGCTCGGAAGAACGCGCAATGCCGGCGTGAACAAACGCCGTTAACGCCGTGTCGTTGGTGACAAGGCCCAAATACTCCAGGTCGTACAGGGCTTGACGAACGCCCGCCGAATCCAACCCGGCCACGCCCATCAATTCGTCGGTGGAAATTCCCTCGTCCGCGTCCGCCTCGATCAGCGCGCTCACCAGGTTCAACAGAACCCGGCGGCGGGCTTCCGTCAGGTTTTTCCTGGCGGCGAGCCTGTCCCGCGCCTGATCCACGGAATTGACCCGCAAGGACGAGGGAAATACCTGAACGCGGTTCTCCTCCCGTCTGAGCAAGGCGGCGTCCTCAAGCCAGGCGACCGCTGTTTTCACTCGCGTGTCGTCTGTCGTGTTGTCTCGCTCGAAGGCGTTGTCCTCGTCTTCGACCAACACTTCGCCCGAGGTCGCCACCACCTCCCCTTTCAACTGACGTTTGCGATCAAGATTCCTTAGCGCCCGGAGAATGCCGTGGATTTCTCGCCGGGTGAGACGCGAGCGCGCCGACATACGGAACTGCCGCTCCACATCTTCATCCGTATAGAGCAAAACGCAGTGCGCGAATTCACGGTCCCGCCCGGCACGACCCGCTTCCTGCAGGTAGTTTTCCAATGATCCGGGGATGTCGGCGTGGATGACGAGTCGGACGTCGGGTTTGTCTATGCCCATGCCAAAAGCGTTGGTGGCGACCATGACCCGCAATTCGCCGCCAATGAAGCGCCGCTGGGTATTCTTTTTCGTCTCCGGCGGCAACCCGGCGTGAAAGTGCGCGGCCGCGAAGTCCCTCCGATTGAGGTATTCCGCTACGTCTTCGCAATGCCGCCGCGTCGCGCAATAGACAATCGCCCCGCCAGGCTGCTCCGGCGGCAAATCAGCCAAAAGCACTTGATGGATGTCGTCCAGTTTATGGGCGCTGTCCGTGCGCAATACCACAAAATCCAGGTTCTCGCGTCCGGCACCGCCATCGAATGTCGAGAACTCGATACCAAGCTGTTCGCGAAAGTACGCCTGGATGTCCGACACCACATCAGGCTTCGCCGTGGCCGTCAGACACATGACTGGCGGTGGCGCAGAATCGCCCGCCCGTTCCCGGATAAAGCGCCCCACATAGCGATAGTCGGGACGAAAATCGTGGCCCCAACGCGATAGGCAGTGAGCCTCGTCGAGCACCCAGGCCCCAACCTCACGCTGCGCTAGTGTCTGTCGCAGCGAGCGGTTGCGCAGTTGTTCGGGCGAGATCAACAGGATGGCCGCGTCGCCCAGGCGTACCCGATCCAGCGCGTCCGCGCGCTCCGGCATGGACAGCATGCCATTCACAGTGACGCAGGAGCTGACGCCGCGGGCTTCGAGGTTCGCGACTTGGTCGGCCATAAGCGCCACCAAGGGTGAAATCACTACCGTGAGCGCGCCGGTCTTGTCATAGCGGGAAAGCGCGGGCACTTGATAGCAAAGCGACTTGCCGGCACCCGTGGGTAGCAGGCCGAGCACGTGGTCGCCGGCCATGGCCGTCTCAACAATCGCTTGCTGCATCGATTGGCCGTCGTCCGTCGACGGCTCGCCACGGAAGCCGTCGAAGCCGAACCAGCGCTTGAGTTCCTTGGCTGCGTCGTGGCGTTCGCGGCACCAGGCGCAACCGGCATCCTTGCAAGCCGTGTCACGAAGACATCGCACCAGGACGCCAGTCGCCGGGAACTGGTGGCGAACCCAGGGCGGCATGACGGAGTTGCCGCCGGCGACGGAAAGCCAAGCGAGAGCGTACGCCAACGGCCAACCGTCGTGCTCCGCGATCACCACCTCCCGGGCACGGGTCACGCAGACATTACCCCTGAAGCATTGGTCAATAGCGGCCTGCGCCTGGGCATCAGCGGGCCGAGGCGCACCGCGCAGTTCGGCGAAGAATGTCTCGAACCCTTCGGCGAACCCCGATCTGGTGGTCAGCCAGTGCCATGCCAGAAGCAGATTGGGGTCGGCACGGCGGAGCGCATCCCGTGCGTCGGCGAGCAGGTCAAGGGCCAGCCGCGCGTCGAGTTCCGGGTTGTTGATCTGCCCGTGCACCAGTCCACCATCCTGATAGTGCTTTACGAGACGGTGGTAGGGGTTGGCGGGAAAAGCCAGCGGGCTCAAGCGCAAGGTATCCAACACTGGCATGCCCAACAGGCGCAGTTCGGGCCCGGCGGCTTCGAGATGCCTTATGTCGAAGTCGATCAGGTTATGGCCGACGAGGCAACTACCGTCCGCAGCAAAGTCATCAAGTTGCGCTAGTGCCGCGCTCAAGCCGATGGCACGAAGGCTTTCGTTCGGGAATGTCAGCGACGCGCCGGTTCGTTCATTGACTGCGGCGAATGCGAAAATACGTTCGTCGCGTTTGCCAACTTCCAGGTCAACAGAGATACAGCGCATCGACAGCCCGGTTACGTTCGATGCGCGCTATCGTACAAAACGGCAGCCGCGACTTGGAAGGCGGACCGTTTAGCCGCATGTGGCGGGCATCGTCATGTCAATGGCAAAATAGTCTAATATGGACGTTTTGAACAATTTGATGAGAACTGGAGGAAGCTATGCGCTATGTCTCCGCTTCCGAGGCGAAACAACGGTTCGCCGCTTTGCTCGATACGGTTCAACGAGAACCCGTCACCATCCGACGCCAAAACCGCGAGGTCGCCGTCGTCATTTCGCCCACAGACTTCAGGCGACTGAGAAGTACCAATATCGAGGAGTTTCAGCGCTTCTGCGACCGCGTTTCCGCTCGCGCCAAGTCCCGAGGATTAACAGAAGAGAAGCTTGATGAGCTACTCCGCGACTGACCGTGCGCGTTGTCATCGACACGAACGTGTGGATTAGTCGTGTGTTGATCGCGGACTCCGCGTCCGCGCAAGCTGTCGACGAAGCGCTGTCTCAATCCCAGGTAATGGTCTCGGACGCCACTATCGAAGAACTGTCTGACGTACTTTCGCGGGAGAAGTTCGACCAATACGTGCCACTGGATGACCGCGAACACTTTCTTCGACGACTCCTCCAAGTGACAACCATCGTCTCGGTAATCTCCGAGGTAACAGATTGCAGAGACCCAAGCGACAACCGGTTCCTTGCACTCGCGCTCGATTCGAACAGCGACTTCATTATTAGTGGCGATACGGATTTGCTCTCGCTGAATCCATGGCGAGGAATCCAGATCGTTTCGCCTGCAGATTTTCTCGTGCTTAGTCGGTCGTCTTGAAGGCGAAGCAAGTTCGGCTAGCAGTGCCCAAGGTGATCAGCTGGCTTTCACGGGGATGGCCTCCCCGATCGGCTCGGTGCAGAGCGGCTCCTTGTTGCGCGCGTTGTTGACGTGGGTGGACACCGGAACGACATCGAGCGCTCCCGGCAGCGAGGGTCCGAACATGGCCATCAGGTCTTCGGTCGGAGTGCCCCGGTCCATCCACGCGCAGGCATCGTCGAACGACAGCATGAGGGGTTGCCGATCATGGATGAAGGCGAGATTGCGATTGGCGGGCGCGGTCACCACCGCGAACCCGATGCTGGCGTCGCCGCTGCCGGGGTCGCGCCACCGGTCCCAGATGCCGCCGAGCAGCATCGGCCGTTCTCCGGCCGGTCTGATGTAGTAGGGAATCCTGCCGCGCCGGGTGCGGGTCCACTCGTAGAAGCCGCAGACGGGCACGACGCAACGTCGACGGCGGAACGGCTCTCTGAACGCGGGGCTCGTCGGCAACGTCTCACAACGGGCGTTGAACATCGAGTAGCGAGTAGCCAAGGTCTTCGACCAGTACGGCGTCAGCCACCAGCGGGCACTCGTGGCGCGCCGCCCCCCGCTGGACTGGCCCACGATCCAGGCCGGCTCGGTCGGCGCGGTGTTGCGGTTGTCCGCACCGGGAAAAGGTTCCCCGGTCAATTGCAGGAAAATCTCCGCGAGGGGATCCGAGACAACGTTGAACCGACCACACATCAGGACGCCTCCGTTTGAACCTGGTTAATGGGCCTTACCCCACCCCGATAGCCGTGCTAATTTTAGAGCGAACACTTCGGTCCACAAGGCAACGCGCAGGGCGGTGAGCAAATGGCCACACTCGATGACTTCCGCGAAGAAACCAGGGCATGGCTCGATCGGAACTGTCCGCCGGGCGCGCGCGGATCCGGAACGATACCGGCCGGCGGCACGAAGATGGCCATCGACGATGCGGACACGCTTGTATGGCGCGACTGCATGGCGGAGAAAGGCTGGACCGCGCCGACCTGGCCCGTGGAGTACGGCGGCGGTGGCTTGACCAACGAAGAATCCATGGTGATGGTGCGGGAGATGCAACGCATCAACGCGCGAGCGCCGTTGACTGGCATGGGCGTCAACCTCATCGGTCCGACCCTGCTCGAGTTCGGTACCGAAGACCAGAAACAACGCCACATACCGCCGATCATCCGGGGGGAAGTCCGCTGGTGCCAGGGCTACAGCGAACCCGGCGCCGGATCGGACCTGGCGAGCCTGCGCACGCGCGCCGAGGACAACGGCGACCACTTCCTCGTCAACGGCCAGAAGATTTGGACCTCCGGCGCGCACTTCGCCGACTGGGTCTTCGCGCTGGTTCGCACCGACCCGGACGTTCCCAAACACAATGGCATCAGCTTCGTGTTGATGGACATGGACCAGCCCGGCATCACGGTCAGACCGATCCGCCTGATCAGCGGCGCCTCGCCCTTCTGCGAGACGTTCTTCGTCGATGCCATCGCGCGCAAGGAGGACCTGGTCGGAGAACTGAACAAGGGCTGGACCGTCGGCAAGCGGTTGCTGCAGCACGAGCGCGGCAGCATGGCGTCGCTGGTCGGCGGCGCGGCGACCGATCCCGGACCGACGCTGCAGGGCGAGGCGAAGCGCTATGCCGGCGACGACGGCGGGCGCATCGCCAATCCCCGGCTGCGCAGCCAGGTGGTTGTCCACAACATGAACGACCGCGCGTTCCGCCTCACCCAACACCGCGCCGTGGAAGAGGCCCGGGGCAGCGGCACGCCCGGTCCGATCACGTCCATCTTCAAGATGTACGGCACCGAACTGCGGCAGGAGAAGTCTTCGCTCTTCGTTGAAATGCGCGGCACCGAGAGCCTGCGCTGGGATGAAGCGTTCGACAGCCTACTGCTCGAGGACACGCGAACCTGGCTCGCCGACCGCGCCTCCTCGATCTACAGCGGCTCGAACGAGATTCAGCGCAACATCATCGCCAAACGCGTGCTTGGCCTGCCGGACTAGCCGCCATTGCGACTCCCGCTCTCGACATTCGCCGCGGCTACCGACGGAGACAGGATCATTGAAGAAACACTTCTCAAGCGCATCGCACGCGGCACTTCGCCTCGCGGCGCCGTTGGTCTTCGCGCCGCTGGCCGGTTGCGCCGAGGACGCCGATATGTCTGAAACCCACGCGCCGATCGCGCCGCCCGTGGCCGAACAGCGACCGCACACGTTCGCCCGCCACGGTATCGAAGTGGAAGATCCCTATCACTGGCTCAGGGATGAAAGCTATCCGACCGTCGACGACGCCGACGTGCTCGCCTATCTCGAAGCGGAAAACCGCTACTTCGATGCGGTCATGGAACCCCACCAGGACCTGACAGAGGCGCTGTTCGAGGAAATCAAGGCCCGGCAGAAACCGGACGACGAATCGGTGCCCGTCAAGGACGGAAACCACTTCTACCAGTGGCGATTCGCGCCCGGCGCCCAATACCGGACATGGACCCGCTGGCCGACAAACCAACCCGACGCCGTGGAGACGGTGCTCGACGAAACGGCCCTGGCCGAGGGACACGAGTACTTCGACCTCGGCGCATTTTCGGTCAGCCACGACGGTCGCTACCTGGCGTACAGCACCGACACGAGCGGCGCCGAGCGCTACACCATGTTCGTCAAGGATCTGGCCATCGGCGCCGTGCTCCCGGAAGCCATGGAAAACACGCTCGGCGACGCGGTGTGGGCGGCGGACGATTCGACCTTGTTCTACTGCGTGTCGAACGAGAACTGGCGCTCCTACCAGGTGCGTCGCCACGCAGTGGGGGAGTCTGCCGAGCGGGACCAGGTGGTCTACGAAGAGCCCGACAGCGGCTTTTGGGTCGATCTCGGCGAGGCTTCGTCCGAACGCTACGTCATCATCTCGACCGGCGATCAGGTTACCAACGAAGCGTATCTGCTGGCCTCGGACGATCCCGACGGACAACCCGCGCTCGTCGCCGCGCGGCGCGTCGGCCACGAATACGACATCGACCACCAGGGCGACCGATTCATCGTCCTCACCAACGACACGCACAAGAACTTCCGACTGGCGACGACCCCCGCGAACGACTTCCACGAGTCCGCCTGGACGACGCTCATCGAAGGTTCGCGGGACACCTACCTGATCGGCTCCCAGAGCTTCGACCGATGGATAGTCGTCGAGGAGCGCGTCGCCGGCATCGATCAGGTGCGCATCCTCGACCGGGACGGCGGAGAACGTCGCATCGCCTTTCCCGAGAGCGTCTACAGCGTCGGACTCGGCGCCAATGCCGAGTATTACACCGACGTGGTCCGGCTGTCGTACGCGTCCATGGTCACGCCGGATACCGTATACGACTACGACATGGACACCGGCGACCTCGCCGTCAGGAAGGTCCTCGAGATACCGAGCGGCTACGACGCGGACCTGTACCGCACGTACCGCATCGCGGCACCGGCGCGGGACGGGGCGTCGGTGCCCGTTTCCATCGTGCACAGGAAGGACACGCCCCTCGACGGTAGCGCGCCGCTGTACCTCTACGGCTACGGGGCGTACGGCGACGCCATCGCGCCATCGTTCTCCACCAGCAGGATCTCGATTCTCGACCGCGGATTCATCTTCGCCATCGCGCATGTCCGGGGCGGTACGGAACTCGGTCGCGACTGGTACGAGCAGGGCAAGCTCGCGCAGAGGACCAATACGTTCAACGACTTCGTCGATGTCGCCCGGCACCTCATCGACGAGGGGCTCGCGAAGGAGGGGCGCATAGCGATTCGGGGCGGGAGCGCCGGTGGCGAACTCATGGGCGCGGTAGTGAACCAGGCTCCCGAACTGTGGGGTGCCGTGGCCGCCGACGTGCCCTTCGTCGATGTCCTCAATACCATGCTCGACGACACGCTGCCCCTCACGCCGGGCGAGTGGCCCGAATGGGGCAACCCCATCACCGACAAGGACGCGTTCGAATGGATCCGCTCCTACTCGCCCTACGATCAACTCGCGCCGGGGGCCTATCCGCCCATGCTGGTCACCGGCGGGCTGAACGATCCGCGGGTCACGTACTGGGAGCCGGCCAAGTACGTTGCGAAGCTCAGAACCTTGAAGACGGACGACAATCCCCTGGTGCTGAAGACCAACATGGGCGCCGGTCACGGCGGCAAGTCGGGCCGTTACGACGCGTTGTACGAGGTTGCCGAGGAATACACGTTCTTCCTCGTCGCCCTGGGTTTGACCGACGGCTAGCAATCTCACCATGTCGGAGACGGCCATGGCCTTCCACCCGGGCATCGCCGCCTGGTTCGCATCGGCGTTCGAGGCGCCGACCGAGGTCCAGGCGCAAAGTTGGCCGCGTATCGCGGCGGGCGAGCACCTCGTCATCACCGCGCCGACGGGCAGCGGCAAGACGCTTACGGCTTTCCTCTGGGCGCTCAACGCTTTCGCCACCGGCGCGTCGCTGCCCGGCGCGACGCGCGTGCTCTATGTTTCCCCGCTGAAAGCCCTGAACAACGACATTCGGCGCAATCTCACCGAACCCCTGCGGCAGCTACGCGATGTCTTCGGCGACCGAGGCGAAACGTTCCCGAGCGTGCGCGCCGCGACGCGCAGCGGCGACACGCCGCCGGGAGAACGCCAACGTTTGCTGCGCCGACCGCCGGAAATCCTCATCACCACGCCGGAGAGCCTGCTGTTGCTGCTGACGACCACGCGGGGACGGCAAGCGTTGTCCACGGTGGAGACCGTCATCGTCGACGAAATTCACTCCATCGTTGAAAACCGGCGCGGCGCCTCCCTGATGACGAGCCTCGAACGGTTGGTCGAAATCGCGGGCGAGTTCCAGCGTATCGCGCTGTCCGCGACCGTGCGGCCCATCGACGCCGTCGCGCGGTTCGTCGGCGGCAGTGATGCGAATGATCGAGCGCGCGCCGTCGGCACGGTTTGCGCCACCTCGGACAAGAAGATCGAGCTGGCCGTGCGGTTCCCCGAAGCGGCGCGCTACGCCGCAGAGAACGGGAAAAAGGTATGGGAACCTTTGTCCGACGTGTTCAGGGACGTGATCGACGCCAACCGGTCGACGCTTCTCTTTGCCAACAGCCGCCGATTGGCGGAGAAGATCACCCTCAAGCTGAACGACGACGCGCTCAGCCCGATCGCCTATGCCCATCACGGTTCCCTTTCCCGGGAAGTCCGCACCGAGGTGGAACGCCGCTTCAAGGACGGCGAGCTCAAGGCCATCGTCGCGACCAATTCGCTGGAGATGGGGATCGATATCGGCGATCTGGACGAAGTCGTGCTGGTGCAGTCGCCGCCGTCGCTGGCCGCGTCGCTGCAACGCATCGGACGCGCCGGCCACAATGTCGGCGACACCAGCCGAGGGTCGCTGTTTCCCACCCATGCGCGGGACTTCCTGGAAGCCGCCGCCATCGCAAACGCGGTGCGAGCACGCGATATCGAGCCGCTCACGGCCATATCGAACCCGCTCGACGTGCTGGCGCAGGTCCTGGTCTCGATGACCGCGTCGGAAACGCGCACCGTCGAGGAGGCGTACCGGACGATTCGGCGCGCGGGTCCGTACGCGTCGCTGGATCGGCAACAGTTCGACCTGGTCGTCGAAATGCTCGCCGGCCGCTACGCCGGAACCCGCATCCGCGAACTCCAGCCGCGCATCGCTTTCGACAGGATCCGCGACACGCTGAAGGCGCGCAAGAGCGCCGTTTTCGCCCTCTACAACGCGGGCGGGACGATTCCCGACCGAGGCTATTTCAAGCTGCGGCACGCGGATTCGGGCGCCCTCATTGGAGAACTCGACGAGGAGTTCGTCTGGGAGGCAACCATCGGACAGAACTTTACGCTCGGCGCCCAGAACTGGCGGATCGAGCGAATCACGCACAACGATGTGCTGGTCAGGTCGGCCGAAGCGAAAGCCACTGCGCCGCCGTTCTGGCGCGCAGAGAACATGGACCGCAGTTTCTACTTTTCCCAGCGCGTCGGCGACTTCCTGGAATTCGCGAACGGACTCCTCGCCGCCGGCGCGGGAGATGAACTCGAGCGCCATCTGCGCGAAAACCTCGCATTCGAGGCCATCGCCGCCGAGGAGCTGCGCGACTACCTGGCGCGCCAGCGCGAGGCGTCGGGCCGCGACCTGCCGCACCGGCATCACCTGCTGGTCGAACACATCCGAACCGGGCCGGGCGGCTATGCGGGACCCGACCGCAATCAGCAGGTCGTACTGCACACCGCCTGGGGCGGTCGCGTGAACCGTCCCATCGCGCTCGCGATGGAGGCCGCGTGGCGGCAACGCTTCGATACCGAAGCCGATATCCACGCCGACAACTACGCCATCGTCGCGCAAGTCCAGCAGGGCGTCGACCCGTCTGCGCTCCTGTCCCTGGTGACGCCTGACAACTTCGAAGCGCTGCTGCGGCAGTCCCTGGAGGGCAGCGGCTTCTTCGGCGCGCGGTTTCGCGAATGCGCGGGTCGCGCCCTGCTGTTGACGCGCCAGCGCTTCAATCAGCGCATGCCGCTATGGCTGACGCGGATGCAGGCGAAGAAACTCCTCACCGCCATAAGGAGCCTGCATAACTTCCCCATACTGCTCGAAACCTGGCGCGCCTGCCTCGGCGACGAATTCGACATGCCGGCCGCGCGCGAGGCGCTGGCTGACCTCGAAACCGGCGCGATCACCATCTCGATCACCGAGGGATCCGCGCCCACGCCGTTCGCCGCGGGCATCGCTTTCGATCAGGTGAGCCGGTACATGTACGCCGACGATACGCCGGAACGGCAAGCGCCGTCGGCGCTCTCGGAAAACCTGATCCGTCAGGCGGTTCACGACCAGCGCCTGCGGCCCAGCATCGCGCAGGACGCGATCGCCGACTTCGAATCGAAGGCGCAGCGCACCGCGTCCGGCTACGCGCCGCAGGATGCCGACGATCTGGCGGAATGGGTGAAGGAACGCGTGCTGATTCCCGCCGCGGAGCTTCCGGCGCTTGGGGCCAACCTCTCCGGGGACATGCCCGACGCGATCATCCGCATGGCGCACAGAACAAATACCTGGTTCGTCCACGCCGAAGACGCCGCACACATTGAACGCATGCTATTCGGTGCGCCCGGCGCTCCGGGAGACCGAGACGATCCGCGGGATGCCATGCAGTTGTTCACCGAGTTCATCCGATTCTACGGCCCACGCACCCTTGAGGAGTTGCGCGCCCTGTTTCCCCTCGAACCCGGCGCGCTCGATGGCATCCTCGCGTCCCTCGCGGATTCGGAGATCCTCGTCGAAGGTCCTCTGGTCCAGGGGTCCGAAGACAGTCATTTCTGCGATGCGGAAAACCTCGAAGCGCTCATTCGTTTCCAGCGCGCGGCCCGGCGAGCGATGGTCGAACCGCAGCCGGTGCGCAAGTTGCCGGCGTTCATTGCCGCGTGGCAGCGCGTGGGCGCCAAGGCGTCCGAGAGTCCGCAGCTCGACGTCGCGGAGCAGCTTCGGGGCTTCATCGCGCCGCTTCCCTTCTGGCTGGAAGACGCCTGGCGCTCGCGACTCACGGGCTTCGAGCCCGAGATGCTTGCCTCGGCCAGCGCGAACCACGGGCTGACCTGGCGCGGGGCGGGGCGAGAACGCATCACCTTCGGCTTCGACGACGAACTGGACGCGCTCGCCCCGGCAGCCTCGGCGGCGCCGGCGATCACGGCGCTGTTCGCGGATCCGGCCGCCCGCTATACCTTCGCGCAACTCATGGACGCTTCCGGCATGGACGCCGACGCATTCAACGCGTTGTTCTGGAAAGCCGTGTGGGCGGGACAAGTCGTGTCGGACAGCGTGCTGCCCCTGAAGATCGGCGCGGCGCAACGCTTCAAGTTGGCCGGCACCGCTCCGGACCAGCGTCAGGCGGCCAGCGCATCGGACAGACGTCGGTCTCGCCAACACGCCCGCGCGCGGGCGCGGGCGCGCCACGTGGCGCGGGGATGGCCGGGCAACTGGATGCTCGCGAGTGCGGACCCCGAAGCTGCGGCCCAGTCGCCATCGCCCTCGCCGCCGAATCCGATCGAAACGCTGGAAGCCGCGAAGGATCTGAGCCGCGTGCTGCTCGATCGGTACGGCATCGTGAACCGGGACATCGCGGCGCGCGAAGGCGGCGTATTCCGCTGGCGCGATCTGTTCCGCGCGCTGCGCGTCATGGAACTCTCCGGCGAGGTGGTGGCGGGCCTTTTCTTCCAGGATCTATCCGGTCCGCAGTTCGCTCTGCCCGCGGCGGCGCGCGAACTGGGTCGCCTGAAAACCGACCGTCAAGCGACGTTCTGGGTCAACGCGGTCGACCCGATCGCTCCCACCGGTCTCGGACTGGATTGGGAAGCCCTCCCTCGGCGCCGCGTGCAGAACCACCTCGGCTTTCATGCCGGCGAACTTGCCTTCGTCGTAGAGAACAGCGGCAAGCGGCTGCGTATTCGCCTCGAACCGGACGACCCGGCGCTCGACGCGCTCGCCATCCACCTGGCACCGATCCTGCGGGCACGCCGACGCGTTGTGATCGAAACCATCAACGACCTTCCCGCCAGACAGAGCCCCTACCTCGAAGCCCTCGAGCGGCATCTCCACCTGGCGCACGATCATCGCGGAGTCTACGTAGAACGACGGATCCAACTTGCGGGACATGACGCTAGCCCGAACTGATACGATTCCCGGATGGCTTACGATCCCGACAACATCTTCGCGAAGATCCTGCGCGGCGAAGCGAGCGCCCAGATGGTGCTCGACGAGGAGCATTGCCTGGCTTTCATGGATCTGATGCCGCAGAGTCCGGGGCATACGCTCATCATTCCGCGCGAACCGGCAGAGAATATCTTCGACCTGAGCACGGAAGGACTCGCGCAACTGGTCGCGACCACGCAGCGCGTAGCCAAGGCAGTCAAGGCCGCATTCAAGCCGACGGGCCTCATGATCGCGCAACTGAACGGAGCCGATGCGGGACAGACCGTGTTCCACATCCACTTCCATGTCATACCGCGCTACGCGGGGGAAGGGTTGACCTTTCACGCGCGATCCATGGCGGATGCCGACGAACTGGCGGCGAACGCGGCCAGGATTCGCGCCGCGCTCGAGACCTGACACGCCCGTGCATCGTGAACACCGGCTCGAAACGGCAGGACATTTGAGGGGTAGAATGGGGCGTTAAGGGGGGTTCTATGGACATTGGGTATTTGACTTTCTGGGGCGCGAAGTCGGGCGAGTCGATTACGGAGGGTTACGCCGCCAACCTGGAGGAGGTCGCCGCCGCCGACGAGATAGGAATGGATTCGGTATGGGTCGGGGGCGTTCCGCTGGGGGGCATTCAACCGCTGCAGATAGCGCCCGCGATCGCCGCACGCACCCGCCGGATCAGGATCGGGACCGCCGTGCACCTTCCGCACCTGAGAGCGCCCGACGAAAAGTTCGAGACCGAAGTCACAGAAGGCGGATCCAGGATAGACAGAAGGGGACAGGCGGGAGAACGATATCGGTACGTCTTCGAAAACCTGCCGCCGGCGAACCCCATCCAGGTCGCCGAGCAGATCGCCATCATCGACCAGGTCAGCAACGGTCGCTTCATCTACGGCGCGGGGGGCAATACGACCGGCGACGAGCGGCGCCAGAGACACTTCCAGGAGTACCTGGAGGTGATGAAGCAGATCTGGACGGAGGAGCAGTTTTCCGGATACCAGGGCGAGTTCTTCGATTACCCGCCGCTCCCCGGGCTCGCGCGCATCAACCCGAAGCCCGTGCAGAAGCCCCATCCGCCGATTCTGCTGCCCATCGATAGCCAGCAAAGCTTCGTGGCAGCGGGCAGAAGTGGCTACCACATCGCCATTGGCGGCGGCAGTTCGCACAACGAGCGCGGGGACGCGGTGCTGAAGCAGGACGTCAAGAACTTCCGACAGGCGTGGAAGGACGCGGGCCACGCCGGCGAGCCAAAGGTGGTGATCCGCATCACCACCCACGTTGCGGCGACGCAAGCGGAGGCTGACAGCGTCCGGGAAGCGGCCGAAAGGGCCCGCATAGAGAGAATGAGAGAGAGGGGGCAAACCCCAAGTTCGGACGCTCCCTCACGCGGTTCCAACCTGGTTGGAACACCGGCGGAGGTGGTGGACCGGATTCACGAGCTGGAGGAAGACTTTGGCGCCAACGAAATCATGTGCACATGGATGGGACGCACGCTCTCTCGCGAAGACGTCGTCCGGACCATGCGAGTCATGGCCAACGAGGTATTGCCCAAGATCAAATAGCCTGACTCCCTTGCATGGAACAAATTTTTAAGTTATTGAATTTGCACGAATTAGACTGATCGTCATTTAGCCTGATTTCCGGCGCCACCGCCGCGCCCGAACGCCCTTGTTCCCTCGCGTCAGCGCAGCGGATCCCGCTGCCAAAACTCCTAGGGACATCAACGCGCGTCGGGCACCGCTTGGACGACTCCGGAGGCTCAGTGTGGCCTCCTTCAACTCGCGAGCGCAGATACGAAGGCCGCGTCATCGATCCGTTCATGGGAATTGGCACGGAACTTGAGACGGCGCTCTGGATATCGGAGTCCTCTCGTCAGCGCGACGAGATTCTCACTTGCAGGGCGGGGCAGTTGTCGAAGATGTTTTGCGGTCCGAGATCAATCTGGGTACTCGTTGAGCAAGGAATGATCGGATGACCAATATCCAAGAAGAAGAAAATCACGGCGTGAAGGACGCCACATGGCCGTATCGATTCGTATGGAGAATGGGTTCCCGGATGGGTTCCCGGATGGGTTCCCGGACGGGTTCCCGAATGGGTCCCCTAAGTCTGCGGGGCGCAGCATGACGGGTTCGGAGTTCGTGCGGCGGGTACGGAGGCTTGGAAGACAACGTAACGTGCCGGTTCATTTTGACTCACGACGGGGCAAGGGTAGTCACGGGCGGCTTCACTACGGTGAACGATTCACTACTGTCAAGAATCGAAAGAAGGAAATTAGCCAAGGCTTGCTTGTCACCATGCTCAATCAGCCAGGATTGTCAGCTCAGGACATTTAGACTGTATCAATGGACAGCCAATCGACCGTTTCAGAGCGACTGGCCTACCCGGTCAGACTTCAATCTCTCAGCGAAACTGTTCTCGTGTCGTTTCCCGATGTCCCTGAAGCACTGACCGAAGGCGACACTGAGCAGGATGCACTCGAAGAGGCATTTGACTGCCTCGTGGCGGCTCTTGCCGGCTACATCCACGCTGGGCGTCCGATACCGAATCCGTCCGCAGCACAGTACTCTCCATTCATCGAATTGTCTCCGATTGTCACGGCAAAACTTGCACTGTACCAAGCGATGCGTGAGCAGCAGATCGACGATGTCATTCTGGCAAAGCGGCTTGGAACCATGGAGAGCACGGCAAATCGCTTGCTCGACCTGGACTACCGTTCGCATATTGACCATGTCGCCGCAGCGCTTGACGTGCTAGGGAAACGTTTGGTCGTGGCGGTGCATCCAGCGGCCTAAATCACGCGCGAGTGAGTTTCAACCAAAGCCGTTTTTGATGGCACCCGACTACGGATCTGTAGGCATTGCGTCTTTGGTCAGGAATGGTTTCTTGAATCTGCCACAACCAACCACATTGGTGTCATTGCCAAGTTCGACCATGCGGCGATTTCCATCCGGCGCGTCGACGAGACGTTCCCATTCTACGCCCCTCTCATGTCGCAACGGCCTAGTCTGTCTACCGACCTAATCGATAAGACGGCATTGGCGATCCGCTTCGGCGCGATCTATCATGCGATGTCGTGAGTCCACGGCGTTACTGTTCCGACCTTTCCCTGGCCGCCGGCGAGCCCATGGCTGGCACGGCCGACCGCGTCGATGTCTGGCTGCTCCTCGAATACAACCCGATGTGGCGCGCGAAAGCCGTCACCGACAACGACCTGTCGCCGAAGATCAAGGCGTGGCTGGATCAGCAGATGGCGTCGATGACCGAGCGCGGCCTGAAGCCTCGGCTGCAATTCATTCGGCGGCCGGAACTCGACCGCGAGGAGATCACCCTGTTCGTCGGCACGGCGGAGGGTCTGTACCGCTTCGATTCCGTCGGCTACGACGCGATCACGGAACTCGATGTGGCGGGGAGCGTCGGCACCGCATCGATGCCTCGCGTCGAAGAGTCGCAATATTTCGTCTGCACCAACGGCCAGCGGGACCTCTGCTGCGCGCGCTTCGGGCGCCCGGCGTACGTGCGGCTGCGCGAAGTCGTTGGCGAGCGTGTCTGGCAGACGACGCATCTCGGCGGACACCGGTTCGCGCCCAACGTCCTGACGCTGCCGCAAGGCGTGCTTTACGGCCGCGTGCGGCCGGAAGACGTGCCTCGATTCGTCGCCGATGTCGAGGCGGGCCGCCTCGCGCGGGACCATGTTCGCGGTCGATCCGTATTTCCCGCCGAGGCGCAGGCGGCGGAGATGGCGCTGGACGAGGACATGCTCGAGTTGGTGGGTTGCGAAGCGGAGCGCGTGGTCATTCGAACGGAGAACGGCGAACGCCGCATCAGGGTGGTGGAGGCCGACGCGATGGACATCATCGCCAGTTGTGGCGACGAAACGACCACGTGCATGCGGCCGATCAGCGCGGCGCTTGAGCAACCCTAGTCTGTCCGAGAGCCTTCAGCCCGGGGAGCGCGAGGGGGCAACCCCTCGCAAGAAAAGGCACGCTCATTGCGGCGTGTACCAGATGGGCGAGGTGTAGGCTGTTTCCTGGATCACCACGGGCTGTTCCTCGGGGATCTCGGAGATGTCGAGTTGATAGAACCTGGCGTCGTACGCCGTCCAGCGCGGGGTCGGGATCTGCAGCACCCGCACGTAATAGAACGCCGCCGCGTCGGGATCGAAGTCCGGATCCCGCCACACCGCACTCAGTTCGACCGCGCCGATACTGTTCAGGTAGGTGGCGTTCCCACATCCACGGTATTGCCAACCGGATCCGCTGATCCGCCGTCCGGGCTCGGCATTCTGCCATCCGAAAGCGCCACGTCGTACACGCGTTCGGACATCTGTCCCGCGCTATCGGGCCAGCCCTTGACGACCTGCACGCGGTCCAGGTTGGTGCCGTCTGGATCCTTCACGGCGCGCACCAGGAAGCTTGGGGCCTTGCCTTCGGGCGCGGTGGTCAGATCTCCGCCCATGGGTACGCCCTTGCGATAGCCCACCGCCGCCAGGCGTGGACTCGCGACATCGCCGGCGACAAAGTCCCAGCCGGCGAAGAAACGCACGGTCATTCGGGGACCGGTGGTGGCATAGACTTCGCGACGCTTCATGGCGGCGAATAGCGCGGGCCGCGTGTTCTCCCGGGCCCAGACGGCCGCGTAGCCCGATGCGGCATAGATCGCACTGGAAAACGCGCGGAAGCGGCTGGGCTCGTTATTTCCCATCTTGCCCCAGAAATTGTCCTCGTCCGCCGTCGCGAAGCCGGTGTGAGAGTCCGTGCTGCCGATCATGCCGAACTTGAAGGGATTCACACCCAGCTCGGCAGCCAGGTCCAGACCGAGCCCAAGGGCCGATCAGGCGTAGGACTGCCCGGTCGAAACGACGATGTCCTCCGGTGGTTGCATTTCCCCGGCCGGCGCTTTTCCCTTGGCCGAAGGCTTGGCTTGCACCTTTTCGCCGGACGACCGAGTGGCTCCGGGTGTCCCCCAGGTTTCGAAATCCGCGAACGTATCGTTCGGCGACACCAGCGGGTGCGTCTCGCTGTCTCCCTTGATCTGCGTCACTTCGACGATGGGCTCGAACCGCGCCCTTCTCCGGGCGTAGGAAAGCGTCATGGGCCGGCCCTCGTAGTCGCTCGGCGTGAACATCCGGCCGCCGCTGAGGTTGCCGTTGTGCGGAATGGAGATCACGTTTCCGCCCAGCCGCTCTTCGTAGTCCTCGAGGTGCGCCCGAAGATCTTCCGGGTTGTCGCTGTCGAAACTTGAGAACGGCATTGTCTGTCCCGTCAGCGCCGGCCCGTCCGAATAGAGGACATTCCGGTGGATCATGGACTCCAGTCTGCGGAAGGCGAAGAAATCCGCGGGCTCAGCTGGAAGAGAGGCTCGCGCCGGATTGCTGGTCGGTCCCGCGCCAGGTTCGAGCGCCCCTCGGCATCTGCTCGATGACAAACCGTCGCAGGTCGTCGGTCAACGCCCTCGCGTTGCCCTCGGGTTCGAACATCTCGCCGATGCGGACTTCGTAGGATGCGGCTTTCTTGTTCAACAGCTCCCGGAACAGCGTGATGTCGCGAAGCTCTTCGTGGAGAAGCCAGAACAGGTAAAACAACCACGAGTTGCGACCGCGGATGTGCATGGGAATGACCGGCGCGTTGTACTTCTGCGCCAGGTTGACCGCCGAGGTTTGCCACGGCCGTTCCAGCAAGCCCGAGACGCTGGGCCGCGCAAGGCGTCCGGAAGGGAACAGGACGATGAGTCGCTGCAGGCGAAACGCGTTCGCCGCCGCGCGCAAGGTTTCGCGCTGCCTGCCGAGGGTGCGCTTCTCCTCGACCCACTCCACCGGAATGATCATGTCCTCCATTCCGGGGGAAACGCGCAACGCGTCCCGATTGGCAAAAAACACGACGTCCCGCCGCACCCGCTTGAGCGCGTCATAGACGACGACGCCATCCGCAACCCCGGTCGGATGATTCGGCATGACGACCACGGCACCGCGCTCGGGTATCTCGTCCGCTCCGTCCACCGTGACATCGAGCATCAGCGATTCGCTGAGATAGTCGAACACCTCGGCGCCGCCCATCGAAGCGATGGTATCGGCCATCGCCACAGCCTCGTTATAGCCGAGAGCAGGATAGAGCGTCCGCGTGATCAGGCGCCAAGCGAGGGGATGACGCATCAATCGCGTAGCGCGCTCCTCGATCAATCTATCGATGATGTGCGTCACGCGGCCTCTATCGGACAGTTGGTACCGGCATGTTGGCTTTTCTGCGCCCGGATTCGCGGGAAGTCGAGGGACCAAAGGTTCTCACGGAAGTCGACAGGAAGTCGATTACGGCGTGGTTGAATTGCTCGGCGGCCTGCATGTTCACCGCATGGCCCGCGTCCATGTTGACCACGTCGAGCCCAGGCATATTGGCGGCGACGAATTCGCGGTGCGGCTGGAAACGCCGTTCGAATCGCCCGCACGTGAGCACTGCGGGCACGCGATTGGCGGCCAACTCGTCCCGCACGGACGCGCTGGGTGTGGTGAAGCGGACGGTGTTGGCAACGCCCACGGGATTCAGGAGCCCGGCGTCCTCCATCAATGCATCGTGGATTTGCTGCGGCAGGCGTCGGGCGTGCTTCGGGTGCACCCGTATGCGCTCGACCTCCTCCATGCCGCCATCGAGGATTCGCTGAGCCGAGCGGGCGCCTTCCTCCGCTCGGCGGCCGTCAGGGTCGCCAGGCGCGAACGCAGCCATGGAGTTGGTGAAGATGAGACCTCGAACATGCTCCGGACAGGTCAGGGCATAGCGGATGGCCAAGGCACCACCGAGGGATGCGCCGCAGAGGAACCAGGACGCTGCACCGAGTTCGGCACGAATAGCGTCCAGCGCCGCAACGTAGGATTCCGGGGCATAGGCGCGGACATCTTCAGGGCTCGCCGAGCGCCCGTGACCGTAGAGTTCGACGACGACCGGGCGGCATACGGCACGCAGCGCATCAAGGTTGGGCATCCATTGCGCGCGGCTGCACAGAAAGCCGTGTACAAGCAACAGGAACGGCCCGTTGCCCGGATGGACTTCCCGGTAAGGAGTCACAGGGCGGCCGCCACCGCGGCGCAGAATTGGGTCGTCGTCGCGGTACCGCCCTGGTCGGGGGTGAGCGCGTCCGAAGTCCCGGCCTCGCGGGCATCCCCATAGACCCGGAACAACGCGTCCTTGATGCGAACGGCTTCGCGCGCAAAGCCGAGGTGATCGAGCATCATGCTCGCGCTCAACAGCGATGCGGTGGGGTTGATGATGTTGCGTCCGGCAATGTCCGGCGCGGTACCGTGGGCGGGTTCGAAGTAAGCGTAGTCGTCCCCGAAGCATCCGCTGGCCGCCAGGCCGAGGCTACCGAGAAGACCGCCGGCGGCGTCAGAAAGGATATCGCCATACAGGTTCGGCATGACCACGACATCGAACCGCTTGGGTTCGCGGATCATGCGGCAGGCAAAGTCGTCGACGATAAACACGTCGAACGCGACATCCGGGAACTCGTCGGCGACTTCGCGCGCGACTTCCAGGAAAAATCCGTCGCTGCCGCGCAGCATGTTGTGCTTGGTCGCGCAGGTGAGCTGGTTGCGACGTTTGCGCGCCAGGTGGAAGGCGAAGCGAACGACGCGTTCCGTCGCCTCGCGCGTGATGACCTTGATGGCGTATCTGCCGTCGCCGAGTTCGTGCACGGGTCGCCCTATGGTCCGGCCGAACAGTTCAAGCGGCGCGAGATCGCTCAGCGGTCCTTCGCAGCCGACGTACAGGTCTTCGAGGTTCTCGCGCACAATGACGAAGTCGATACCGTCCGGATCGCGCAGCGGACTGGCGCAGCCGGGCAAGTGCAGACAGGGGCGGACGTTGGCGTAGGTCTGCTTGCCCCAGCGCAGGTACCTGAGCGCGGTGCCGGATTTGCCGCTGGTGGAGCCGAAAAACGTCGTGTCGGCGTTATCGATGATCTGCTTCGCCGCGTCCGGAAAGGCGCTTCCCGTTTCCCTCTCGGCCTCCTCGCCGACGACGGGATAGACGAACTCCAGGCCGATGTTGAGCGACGCGAGGAGTTCGATCGTCGGACGGACCGCCTCGGGCGCGGCATCGTCGCCCTCGATGACGGCGATGGTCTTGATCATCTTACTCGCCTCCCGCGGGCAGGCCCTTTTTTGGACAAGGCGCGAAAATGGTCTATCTCGGCCCTGGTTGCAAGCGCTACCGCGGAGACGATCTCAAATTCCAAGAGATGAAGATCGGCCATTCCGCGCGTTCTTGCATCCGTCAGGCCATGAGTTAGCTGCTCCAACATGGCTCTTGGCCCAGCCCGCCAGCAAAGCTCTTCGTCGCGGGAGAAACGTGCCTTGACGCCACGTCATCATCTCCAACCGTAGGCATCTCGCTTGACCCGCGACGCCTCGCCGTAATATGTTGATTCTTATGCCATTTCTTGAACCGTCTATTGCATGGGGACGACTCTCGGCTAAAATGGGTGGATGGACAAGATAGACGTAAAGTCCCGATTCTTAACGGGTCTACGAGGGCTTGCTGACTCCCTGGACAGCGTAACGACGACGGGCAGTGGACGATCAAGGGGTTTATCGACTTGTTCCGTCGAATCTACACGATCTCCGCCGATACGAAAGTCATTGAGATTCACCTGTATCCGAAGTTGCTGGCGTTCGGAGAGGAATCGGGATTTGATCTCGTTATCGCTAGCCACAAAAACTACTATCCGGACATAACCTACATCGCGAAGAGCGATGAACGGATGAAGTTCGCCGTGGACTTCAAGACGACCTATCGGCGCATCGACAATCCCGACTACTGCAATGGATTCACTCTGGGTTCTCATGGCGAGTACTTCACGAACCGGGCAAGCACGAAGAATATTCAGTATCCCTACCGCGAGTACGCAGGACATTTCTGTCTTGGCGTGATTTATTCGAGACTAGAGAATTCCTCGCTTGATGATGTCAACGTCCACAACCTCGACGACATAGAGGCCATAACATCGGTCATTGGGGACCTAAGGTTCTTCGTCCAAGACGAAGTGGCGAATTGCGAGCGACAAGCGGGGCAGCGGCAACACCGCCAATATCGGTATCATAAATTGGATCGACGACATCATCGCAGGGAGAGGAATGTTCTCAAGGCTCGGAGAGGAATGGTTCGACGACTACTGGACGAACTACGGGAAGATCAGAACGAAGGCCGCATCGGGGGAGATGAAGACGATAAGGAATCTGGCAGACTTTGTCCGGTATCGCGGTGGTGACGTGACGAAGATCGTTCCCAAGTCCACGCCGAGGCAAAGGAGAAGTTGAATGCGCGTGCTCGTTCCTCCGATCAAGTGCCAGGGGATCAAGACGAAACTCGTTCCGCTGATACTCCGTATGATCGAACGAAACCACGAGAGCCTCTGGGTCGAACCATTTCTCGGGTCCGGGGTGGTCGCCCTCAACGTTGCTCCGGCGAGAGCGTTACTTGCTGACGCAAATCCGCATGTGGTTCGCTTCTACAAAGCAATACAGGACGGGAGTATCGACGGACCCACAACGAGGGCGTTTCTCCAACGAGAGGGATACTTTCTTTCTGAGAAAGGTAAGGCCTACTACTACGAGGTGCGGGAGAGATTTAATTCGACCCACGAGCCATTGGATTTCCTCTTCTTGAACCGTTCTTGCTTCAATGGCGTCATCCGTTTCAACAAGAGCGGCGGGTTCAATGTCCCCTTCGGGCACAAACCGCAGCGTTTTGCACCAGCATACGTGACAAAAATCGTCAACCAGGTCGAACGGTTCAGGAAGGTTGTAAGCGAATCGGAATGGAGGTTCGAGTGCCAAGACTTCGAAACCACCATAGCGCACACGAAGGGCGGCGACTTCGTGTATTGCGATCCCCCCTATTCGGGAAGACATGTCGACTACTACGACAGTTGGAACGAAGGTCACGAAGTGCTTCTCCGCGACTCGCTCAGATCAACCGGGACGCGGTTCCTTCTGTCCACATGGCATAGTAACCAGCACCGGCAGAACGAACTCATCGATATGCTGTGGGGCGGATACCACATGACCCTGCAACCACACTTCTATCACGTAGGGGCAAAAGAATCGAACCGGAAACCTATGCTTGAAGCCCTTATTACGAACTACGTGCCTACGGGCGTTTCTGGCGCGGAAGGTTCTTTAGCAGTTGCGGGGCCGGCGGATTCACTCGTGCAGTCAACGATGCAATTGCCCTAACAAGCTTTAATGACCGAGTTCAGCATTCCAATTTACTGTCGGCAACTTGCAAATTGCCTCAAGGATAACCAAACCAAAAAAGTCTGGTTGTCCCGCCTCCTCCTTGCAAACGGGATGCACCGCTACTCGGCTCTCGGTTCAGCCTCCACTAAGCGGGAATACCACTCGCGGATTTCCTCCAGAGTTTCCGCCTGTGGAAGCCGATTCAGCTCATACCATCGCGCGTGATACAGCCGTTGCGTCTGTGTCTCCACGCGTCTTCTGGGAGAGTCGGCAAGAGTACTCTTGAAGAAGTCGTCGTCAACCTGATAGTGATGGCTGTGAATGTAATCCTGCCATCGATCCGCCATTGCGTCTTCATCATAATTCGGTCGATCAATGATTTCAATTTCCTCCATTCGCCTCACATCCGGCGACCCCCATGCGCCCTTCATCAACTCTATCGCCTCCACCTCCGTCTGGGACGCCCCGTATCCGAATATTGTCAAAATGAAAGCATGGTCGAGGAGGGTTTCAAGCGCCCTCCACTGCGCGGCGATATATATGTCATTTGTGTAGTCTTTCTTGTCAACCGGATACAACAACGGTACCGGCTTACGTTTCCTTCTACATTTGCCGCACAGTGAGCGAAGCTGCCCCTGCGTTCGATGTCTTCGGCAATATCCCAAAATGGCGCAGCCATGAAGAAAAACATTTGGGGCCCTCGCGACACCTGCAAGTTCCGCGCAGCCGCTTGCCACAGAAACGGATCCCAATTGAACGTTGCGATCGCGTCCTTTTCCCTCAAAAACAACACTAAATGATCGTAGATCGCGGGCGTATTTCGAAGACTTAACGCTCCAAAGTAGGCCCTTACGCGTCGTTCAAGCACCTTGCACAGCTCGCTTTTTGATTCGTCGGGGTACAGCCGGCTGTAGAGCACCTCAAAATTCGTATCGCCCACATCGATCGCGTGAACTTGCAATAGGGGCCTCAAATCTAGGGTTCGCCCGTTTAACCGGGCGTTCTTGCTGCTCTTCCGACCGGGCGTCCCGTCTACCATCAAGGGACGCCGTCGCCCGCGCCGTCGCGAACTGCGGACCATTCCGGTTGGCATGGTTGCGGCTACGCGGCAATATTGCTCGACAGGACGCGCGCGAAGAATTTGCGGCGAGCAGAGACATACCAAGGATGGGCACCATGACAACAGCATCCAAACTACGATCCGAACTCGGTCATCCGGTGATCGACGCCGATGGCCACTGGCAAGAATTCCGTCCCGTCGTCGAGGACGCGCTGGAGAAAATCGGCGGCGAGCCAGCCGTCCGGGCATTCCGCGCGAACGGCGAGCGCCAGCGCCGGTCACTGGCGATGAACGTCGAAGAGCGCCGCGCCGAGAACATGGCCCAGGAGTCGTTCTGGGGTGTCCCCACCAGGAACACGCGCGACCGCGCCACCGCCATGATGCCGGCGCTCTTGCACGAGCGGCTGGATGAATTCGGTATCGACTTCGCCGTGCTTTTCCCCACGGCCGGCATGGGTCTGACGCGCGGCAACGACGAAGAGGCGCGGGTGGCGGCGTGTCGCGCGTTCAATATCTACCAGGCGGATCTGTTCGCGCCCTTTCCCGATCGGATTACGCCCGCTGCAATGATCCCGACGCACACGCCGGACGAGGCGATCGCCGAACTCGAACACGCCGTCGGCGAACTGGAGTTCAAGGTGGTCATGCTGAATAGCATGGTGGAACGGCCGGTTGAGCGGGGTTCCGGCTCCCGGATAGACATGCTGGGCCTCGACAGCGCCTATGACTACGATCCCGTCTGGCGCAAGTGCCTGGAACTCAAGGTATCGCCGACGTTTCATCGGGGGTCGCGAGGCCGCGCCTTTCGCAATTCGCCCTCGAACTTCTGCTACAACCACGTCGGCCACTTCGCCGCAGCGAGCGAAGCGGTGTGCAAGGCGATCTTTCTCGGTGGCGTCACGCGGCGTTTCCCGGATCTCAATTTCGCCTTTCTGGAGGGCGGCGTCGGCTTCGCGTGCCTCTTGCTGGCTGACCTCATAGGCCACTGGAACATACGCAACGGCGAAGCGCTCGCGTATACGGACCCGGCGAACCTCGACATGGGGCTGCTGCGCGAACTGGCGGCGAAGTACGCGAGCGTTTCGTTCTCCGACGCCATCGCAAGGGGACGCGGCATCGGCACGAACAACGGCCCCGACACCACCGGCGGAGTCGACGACCTCGACGACTACGCCGCCTGCGGAATCCGAGGCAAGGAGGATTTCCTCGACCTGTTCGTCAAGCCCTTCTTTTTCGGCTGCGAAGCCGACGACCCCGCCAACGCGTGGGCGTTCAACCGCGCGTTCAATCCCGGCAACGCGGAGATGAAGGCGCTGTTCGGCTCCGATATCGGCCACTTCGACGTGCAGGACATGGCGGGCGTGTTGCCGGAAGCCTATGAACTGGTCGAGGACGAAAGGATCGATCATGAACAGTTCAAACGTTTCGTCCTGGACAACCCGGTGCGTTTCTGGGGCGAAACCAATCCCGATTTCTTCGACGGCACCAGCGTGGCGGAAACCGCGAAACAGGTCCTTGCGGGCGATTGAAGGGGAACCTTTCGCGCCACACAGGTCACCTGCGCGATGCTTTAGAATCGGTGTCTTTGCGGTCGACAATCAGGGGACGGCATGAAAGTTGATGGCGGTATCGGCTGGGAACTGGACAAGGTCGGCGCCGAGGCGCGCGAACTGGAAGAGATGGGCTATAGCGGCGTATTCACCGCGGAGACCGGCCACGATCCATTCCTGCCGCTCGCGATGGCCGCGCAGGCGACATTCCACGTCGGCCTCGCGACGAGCATCGCTGTCGCCTTCGCCCGTTCGCCAATGACGCTCGCCCATGTCGGCCATGACCTGAACGCCGCCTCCCGCGGCCGCTTCGTGCTCGGGCTCGGCTCGCAAATACGAGCGCACATTCGTAAGCGTTTCAGCATGCCCTGGTCGCAGCCGGCGGCGCGAATGCGCGAGTTCATTCTCGCCATGCGCGCGATCTGGGCGAATTGGCACGAAGGTGCGCCGTTGCAATTCACCGGCAAGTTCTACACGCACACGCTCATGACGCCCTTCTTTAGGCCGGCCAACACCGAATTCCCTCCGCCGCGCGTGTTTCTCGCGGCGGTCGGTCCGCTGATGACCCAGGTCGCCGGCGAAGTGGCGGACGGGATCATCGTGCATCCCTTCACGACCGAGAAGTATTTGCGCGAAACGACCGTTCCCGCACTGGAGCGCGGATTCGCCAAAGCCGGAAAGCAGCGTTCCGACTTCGAGGTCAGTTATCCGTGTTTTGTCGTCACGGGACGCGACGAGCGGGAACTGGCGCGGGCCAGCGTGGCGACAAAGCAACAGATCGCGTTTTACGGCTCCACCCCGGCCTACAGGCCGGTGTTGGACAGCATCGGCGTCGGCGAATTACAGGGCGAACTGAATGTGATGTCGAAACAGGGCCGGTGGGCGGAAATGGGCAGCCTCATTACGGACGACATGCTCGACGCATTCGGCATCGTGGGCCCGCCGGAAGAAATCGCTGGACGGCTCTTGGCGCGCTACGGCGATATCGTCGACCGCACGTCGGCCGCCTATGCGAACCTGCCCAAGGACGCTCGAGCGAAAATCATTGCCGAATTGACCGCGGCGTGAACGCGGCGCGATAGCCGCACGCCTTGACCGTTCCAACCCTCGGATGGGCGCGGGTTGTCCGGCCCGATGCCAACGCCCCAAAGAACCCCGCGCGCCGTACTGTTTCAAGCCTTTGGCGAGCCTTCGGCCAGCCTTTTGACATCACCGCGCAACGTGAGTCTCGGCTTCGGCGCGCGGACATGCTGCAAAAAAAGGCTTGACCTTCTGAAGAATGGAGTAAAAATAGCCACCTCCTCCACAATCTCTTCATTTTTCTATTGACGTTGAAGATGATGGATCGCGTCAGGACGATGATCGTCGGAAAGCTCACGGCACTTCCCAGGTCGGTCGTGTTCGCATTTTCCGCGATCATTCCCGTTGTCACGGTCGTCGTAGCCATCGGATATTTCTCCGCTTCCGGATACGGCCCGCAGCCCTTCGCCATTCCCGCGCCCAGTCGACCATCCATGACATGGGAAACGGAGCGCGCGGTTTTCGCTGAAAAAATACACCGGGGTTTCGGCATCAACGCGCCTGTCGCCCTTGAGTTCTCGGGTTGGATTCTCGAAGGCGCGCGCCGGCAGGATTTGCCGCCGGAGTTGCTCGCCAGCCTGGTCTTCACCGAGAGCAGTTTCCGCAAGGCCGCCCAGTCGTCGATGGGTGCGATCGGGCCGGCGCAGGTGCGCAGCGACTACTGGCAATCGTTCTGTGGCGGCAACCTGAACGATCCGGAACAGAACATCTACTGTGGCGCGCAGATACTCAGCCGCTTGCATGAAAGGTGCGGCGATGCGAGCGGCGACTCGGGCTACAGCCACTTCTCGGCGTCGGTGCGCGACCATTTCTGCGCGTTGAAGTCCTACAACCTCGGTCCATCCAAGCGAGGCAGCGCACTCTGGCGCAACGCTGGCACGCGCTACCTCGACAAGATCGAGGTCGGCATGTCGCAGCTCCAGAACGTTCAACTTTAACCTCCAAGCCACCTTCGCCAGAGTCGGCTCCACACAGACGGTCACCGATTGACCGGTACCGGCGCGATTGCATTTCGCAACCATTGTGAGAGCCTGCCGATCACAGGTTGAGTGGACGACGTACGTGACCGAGCAAGGCACCGGCACCGAATGGAACCTAGGGTCGTGTCACGCGCGTCGTCGAGATGGAAGAGTTCGCGGTTCATATTGCCCGAGGCCACACGCGACGCGTGTCTCGCCTACCCATGGATGTCTCCACACTTCATGGACGCGAAAGGCAACCTGATCATGAGCATCCATGGCGCCCCGTTCGGGGTGCTGACGGCGGCGCCGCAGGCGAAAGTACGGCGGACGATGTAGGACGAGTTCGACTTCGAGGCGGCGGTGTGGACGGGCGGGCGACGCACACGAAACGCTACCGCGCGCACCGGGTGCCGTTGTCCACGGGCGCGCTGGCGCGTGTGGGAGCCCCGGAACGAGGGACAGCAGGGGTTCGACCCGCCGAACGACCTCGGGCGTAGCGTTGGTCCACATGCGTAACAGGTCCGGAAGAGTGATTGAGCCCGCTCTCTCTCGTCGGAATCGATGGCGAGTGCGAGGCTGTCAACGGCAAGGTTACGGGCAGCAGTTGACCTGCTGGATGGCGACGCGAATGCGTCAGCGCCGATCGTTCCGATTGCCTTTGGCATTACGACGTGGTGGTTGGCGTTCAGATCGATCTTGAAATTGGTCGAGTTCCACGACGAAGCGATCTTCGTTCGGGAGTAGCTCAGATGCACGCCTATAGGCGGCAATCACGTCGGATCGCGGTGCTCCTAGCCGCTGGCGAACAAGCGCCAAGTCGCGCCATGCCCATGCGTGGCGGGTAGGTGGGGCGTCCATCAAGGTGACCTTCTCAAGTTGGTCTCGAGCCTCGCCAAGCAGCCGTCTGTTCACCTCTCGCCAAGAGCTGTCGCGTCGGCGATAAGCGTCGGTCGCTAGACGAATCTTTGTTTGCGCGAACTCGTGCAGTGCCCGAACGTCGCTCAAGACGGCTTCACCCGCACGGTCGAAGTACCTGTGGGCAGTCCGTTGCTCTCCAAGGCGTTTGGCTAGAATGGCCGTATCAATCGCGACGGCAGCCGATGGCACTTCGGCGATGCCCTTTAGCGTCTCTCGCGCTAAGCCGTCCTCCCCCGCTTCGAGCAGGGCGTCCACAAGCGTGTTAGCAACGTGGGCGTGAGCGAAGTCAGGCCCGAGTTGACGGAATCTCTCCCACCCAGCTTGAGCGCTGGCAACATCACCCCGTTCTACATGCATTCGGATTACCTCTGCGGCTAAGACGGCCGACGTGGGATTCGCTTCCCAAGCCTCTCGTATTCGCCTGAACGCGTCGTCGATACTGCCGACCGTGCGTAAGTAAGCGGCATCTTGGAGCGCGGAAATCGCAGCGTACTCTGGGTGGGCTGGCAGCGTTACTCGGAAATACGATCTTTGCTGGTCAAAGTCGAACTTTGGTACCGGAGATCCGTTTTGCCGCATTGCGTCGAATATTTGCGGTAACCCTGTAAACCTCCCTTCGGCGAGGTCAAGTTCTTTGAGGAACTCCCCGATACGTCGGTTCCGCGCTGGAATCGGCGGGACGTGCCCCTCTGGCTCAAGATGATGCGCCTCGACCCCGGGAACGGGACCAGGATAGCTGATGATTTCGACTCGATCAGGATACAAGAACACCTTCGTTGGCTCGACTGTGTCTTGACGATAGGCGCGATGGTAAACGGCGTTCACGAGCGCCTCTCGGAACGCGACCTGAGGGTAGTTGACCCAGCCGCGCACCTGGTTTCGGTCGCGATGCTTCTGGAGGTGGGCGTGGGAGAGTCCCTCGAAGTAACGTAGGCACCCCCTGACTTGATCGGCCAGGGGACCGCGAAAGACGCGTTCATCCTGTACCTGCCCGGCGCGATCAGCCGCGAAGCGTACTACCTCAATCTTGGCACCCGCAAACCAAACGGTGGGATCGTCCGCGAAAAAGAGGAGGCCGACGTTTCGGGGGGCCTCGTGGTCGTTGACTGGCAAGCAAATCGCCATTCGGCGATAGAGTTCTCGCGCATTTGGCAGGTCAATTAGTCCGCTGCGGACGTCGCGAAGATACTCGCGGACTCTAGTTTCACGGAGATCCTCGACGCGGGCGTCCAAAGCCACGCGATCATCCCAAGGGACACGAGCGGTCTGTTCAATGAGCATCTCAAGACGGCCACTCCGCTCGGCATCGACCGTTGACTCGCCAATGCGTATCCAGTATTTCCAGACGTTGTCCTCGTCCGGCGTCCGGTGGGGCCGACTTTGGCTTGCTGGGGTCCACACAACCAGAATCTGCTGGCCATCAAGAGTCTCTGGCGACAGAACGGGCTCGAGAGGCGGCTGAATAGCCCGACACCGGCCGCGTAGCCACCGTTGCGCCTGCTCGATTTCCATGGGGGTCAGGCCTTCTGGAGGCAGTACGGTGCGACCCTCTCGCTGCGCTACGCCGAAAACGATGTAGCCGCCGTTCAGATTCTGGTAGTCATTGGCGAAGGCACAGATCGTCCTGAGCGCCTGTGGACCGGAGGTGGTTTGGTCCCAACTGGCCTTGAACTCAATGCGAGTCGACTCCACCGATCTCGAGTTGACGAGGCGATCAAGGTTGATTGACAGGATTTCGCTCATGGCCCAGGCGTCATGACTAAGGGAGTGTCATCATCCCGTTCCGGTGCACGGCTTTTCCGGACTCGACGAGTTGTTCCACTACCACCACGCTCGGGCGCTCGAATCTAGAGCGCATGGTGCTGCACCGCGGTTGCATCTTACCTGACTTGGTGGCGACTCGGCGAACGGTTCCAACGCACTTCGGCGCGATTCGAGACGCCCCGCCGGGCCGGTGGTCGAGATCCCGATGGAGCACGACTTGGCTGTCTTCTCGATTGACCGGAGGACGCGAGAGTGCTGGTGTCGGCGCTGAGCACGCACGAGCAAGATCTTCGGCCGTGGAGCCACGGGATTCGGTCATTGTAGGTCTCCGACATTGGGGGAGGAGATGGCCTACGTGCGGCGATATGAGCGGCCACTCGGCCTCCAGCCATATCTCGGCATCAGTTCGAGCGCGCTCTCTCGCAACGCCGGCATGCGCTACCTCGACAAGATCGAGGTCGGCATGTCGCAGCTTCAGAACGTTCAACTCTAGCCCGAATCCCTTCCGCGACCCGCGTTTGCCGGAGTCGCCTTCCATAGACGATTGCATTTCGCAACCATTGTGAGAGCCTGACGACCACAGGTTAAGTGGAAGACGTATGTGACCGAGCGAGGCACCGGCACCGGGTGGAACGTCGGCAAGGTGCGCATCACGCGCGTCGTCGAGATGGAAGTGACCGGCGGCGTGCGCGCCACGCACTTCGCCACGCCCTCCGCCGGACAGTTCAGACGGCGGCCGGAAGGCGGCTACTGGTTCGACGTCGCGCAGTGAAGGCGCTTCGAACTGCGCGGGGGTTCGCGTTCGCCATCGCGGCGACGCTCGTATTGCTCGCCGCTGCCGTTGCGCAGGGTGCCGACAATCTCGACATGCCGGAGGCAGCGATCGTTGGCTACGACGGGGGCCCCGGCTGGCTGGCGGTGCTGCCGACCCTGGTCGCGTTTGTCCTCGCCGCGGCCCTGCGACAGGTCATACTGGCGCTGTTCGCCGGCGTCTGGGTCGGCGCGTTCCTGATAGCGGGCCCTTCGGCGTCCAGCGTTTGGCAGGGAATGCTCAACGCGGTTTCCGAACACACGGTCGCGTCGGTCGCCGATACGGGGCACGCCGCCCTGATCGTGTCGACCCTCATGCTCGGCGGCATGGTGGGGGTCGTTTCGCGCAACGGCGGCGTCCACGGTATCGTGCAACTGGTCACTGGGTGGGCGAGTACCGTGCGTCGGGGTCAGTTGGCGACCTTCGCCATGGGCATCGCGCTCTTCTTCGACGACTACGCGAATACGCTGATCGTCGGCAAGACCATGCGACCCGTCGCCGACGCGCTTAAGGTATCGCGGGCGAAACTCGCCTATCTCGTCGACTGCACCGCCGCCCCGGTCGCCACGCTGGCCCTGATAAGCACCTGGGTCGGCCTGCAACTCGGCCTCATCGATGCCGCGATCAGCGAAATTCCGGAAATCGACGCCAGCGCCTACGGCGTGTTCCTGCACTCCCTCGCCTACAACTTCTATCCGGTGCTGACCCTGTGTTTCGTCGCCGCCATCGCGATCACCGGTCGGGACTTCGGACCGATGCGCACAGCCGAACGCGCGGCCGCACATGGGGAAGCATCCACACAGACCCTCGAGCACGACCCCGACACCGAACCCAAGCCGGACAAGCCCGTTCGCGCCACGAACGCCTATTTGCCGTTCGCCGCCCTGCTCGCCGCCATGCTCGGCGGCCTGTACATCACCGGCGTCCGGGAGACCGGGAGCAATGCGGGACTGACCGAAATCATCGGCGCGGCAGACGTATACACCGCGCTGGTCTGGGCGACGTTGACCGGCGTCGTCGTAGCCGGCGCCCTGAGCTTTGGTCAACGCATTCTGTCATTGGGCGAAACGGTGGATGCCTGGTTCGCCGGGGCAAGGTCGATGCTGTTCGCCGTCATCGTGCTGGTCCTCGCATGGTCGCTATCCGGTGTCAATGCGGAGTTGCATACAGCAGAGTACCTGGCCTCCCAACTCGGCGATGCGGTGGATGCGCGGCTCATGCCGACTGTCGTATTCGCGCTGGCGGCAGTGACCGCATTCGCCACCGGCACGAGCTGGGGCACCATGGGTATCCTGATGCCCCTGGTCGTTCCGCTGGTCTGGACCAGCACGGCGCTGCAAGGTCTCACCGATGCCGACCACCTGCTCTACGCTTCGGTGTCGGCCGTGCTCGCCGGCGCGGTAATGGGCGACCACGCCTCGCCGATTTCGGACACGACGATCCTGTCATCCGCGGCGACATCCTGCGATCACCTGGAGCACGTCCGAACGCAACTTCCCTACGCGCTGACCGTCGGCGGCATCGCCGTCCTCGCGGGTCTGATCCCGTCCGGATTCGGCCTTCCCTGGTGGATCTGCCTCGCTGCCGGCGCCGTGTGCGTGGTCGCCATCGTGTGGTGGCTCGGCGAACCCCGGCCCCACGGTTAGCCCGCATATCTCACCAAGTCGCTTGTTGAATAGACAAATGTCTTTTTAGTTCCATTAGGTTAATCGCACATTTCGAAAATATCGCGGGATACAAACTGCGCTGGCCGCGCCCTCGCACGGTGGGGTCGGGCCACGGGCGGAGCCGAAGGCGCCGCCCGTGGGGCACTTTTGCCCGCGTGCGTGCACATGGTCGCTACACCATAAGGCGTGGCTATGCTTCCGTCTCTTTTCCTGCGAGGGGTGCCCCCTCGCGCTGCTGTCTTCCTGCGAGGGGTGCCCCCTCGCGCTGCTGTCTTCCTGCGAGGGGTGCCCCCTCGCGCTGCTGTCTTCCTGCGAGAGGTGCCCCCTCGCGCTCCCCGGCTGAAGGCTCCGAGCACGCGCACGCGGGCAAAATCCTGCGCGATCATCGCGGCCCTTGGTGAGATATGCGGGTTAGCCGCCTCCGGGCCCGACAGCGGTCGATGATGACGCGCCGTATAATCGACCGAGGGAAAAATGCGGAGAATCCCATCAGCACAGCCGACGACAAGTCCGCCTGGGAGGCCAGGGCGGCGCAGGAACTGCGCGGCAAACCACTCGACGAACTGACCTGGGCAAGTCCGGAAGGCATAGCGGTCAAGCCGCTATACACTGCGGCGGATCTCGCCGATATCGGCCATTTGCGCTCGCTGCCGGGGATCGCGCCGTATGCGCGGGGACCACGGGCCACGATGTACGCCAATCGGCCCTGGACGGTGCGCCAGTACTCCGGCTTCTCCACCGCCGAAGCGTCCAACGCCTTCTATCGGGCGAACCTCGCCAGTGGCCAAAAAGGATTGTCCGTCGCCTTCGATCTGGCCACCCATCGGGGATACGACTCCGACCATCCTCGCGCCAAAGACGACGTCGGCATGGCGGGCGTTGCGGTGGACTCGGTGGAGGATATGAAGATCCTGTTCGACGGCATTCCGCTCGAGGCGATGTCGGTATCCATGACCATGAACGGAGCCGTGCTGCCGGTCATGGCCAACTACATCGTGGCCGGGGACGAGCAGGGCGTCGCCCGGCGCAGCCTTTCCGGCACCATCCAGAACGATATTCTCAAAGAGTTCATGGTGCGCAACACGTACATCTATCCGCCCGCGGCGAGCATGCGCATCGTCGCCGACATCATCGCCTATTGCGCCGAACACATGCCGCGCTTCAATTCGATTTCCATCTCCGGCTACCACATGCAGGAGGCGGGCGCCAACGCCGTCCAAGAACTGGCGTTCACCCTCGCCGACGGCCTCGAATATGTGCGCGCGGCCCTCGGCGCGGGACAGGACATCGACGCATTCGCGCCAAGGCTGTCCTTTTTCTTCGGCATCGGCATGAATTTCTTCATGGAGATCGCCAAGCTGCGCGCCGCGCGCATCCTCTGGGCGGAGTTGATGGAACGATTCGAGCCGCGCAACCCGACGTCCAGCATGCTGCGCATGCATTGCCAGACCTCCGGCGTCTCGCTGCAAGCGCAGGACCCGTACAACAATGTCGTGCGCACCACGATCGAAGCGCTCGCCGGGGTCCTCGGCGGCACCCAGAGCCTGCATACCAACTCCTTCGATGAAGCGATCGCGCTGCCGACGCCGTTCTCCGCCCGCATCGCGCGCAATACCCAGACCATTCTCGCGGACGAATCCCAGATCGCGCGCGTGATCGATCCGCTCGGCGGCAGCTACTTCGTCGAGCGGCTGACGCAGGACATGGTCGATGCCGCCCGCGACCTGATCGATGAAGTCGAGCAATACGGGGGCATGACCAAGGCGATCGCAGCCGGGATGCCCATGCGGCGCATCGAAGAGTCCTCCGCCCGGCGCCAGGCGCGCATCGAGCGCGGCGAGGATGTGATCGTCGGCGTCAACAAGTACCCGCCCCAAGAGAGCGATGTCGTCGATGCACGCCTGATCGACAACTCCGAAGTGCGCGCGGCGCAAGTCCGTCGACTGGCCGAAGTCAAGTCGAGGCGCGATCAGGCCGGGGTCGACGCGGCCCTCTCGGCATTGTCATCGTGCACGAAGTCCGGCGGCAACTTGCTGGCGGCAGCCATCGACGCCGCGAGCCGGCGCGCGACGGTCGGAGAAATAACCAGCGCCCTGGAGTCCGCGTGGGGGCGGCACCAGGCCAAGGTGGCGCTCGTGCCCGGTGTCTATGCCGATGCCTATGGAGACCACGAGAGTTTCAGCGCCGTGGGCGATGAAATACGCGAATTCGCCGACGTCGAAGGTCGGCGGCCGCGCATCCTTGTGGTGAAGGTCGGCCAGGACGGCCACGACCGGGGCGCCAAGGCCATCTCCAACGCATTCAACGATCTGGGCTTCAAGGTGGAAATGAGCCCGCTATTCCTGTCGCCCGCCGAAGCGGCGGCGCGAGCGGCCGAACTCCATGTCGATGTCGTGGGCGTTTCAACCCTGGCGGGCGCGCACAAGACCCTCCTGCCGGAACTGATCGCGGCGCTTCAAGCGAGCGACGTGGAACCCGTGGTCGTCTGCGGCGGCGTAATACCGGAACGGGATCACGGGTTTCTCTACGACTGCGGCGTCCGCGCGATATACGGGCCGGGGACAGATATCCTGGAAGCTGCCAGCGCGATCCTCAAGATGATACCGGGCAGGAATCGATGAACTCTGACGCGCTCGGTCGCAGCCGGCAGGCACCACAATGATTGGAAGACTCAACCACGTTGCCATCGCGGTGCCGGACCTCGACGCGGCGGCCGCGCTCTACCGCGACACGCTCGGCGCCGCCGTTTCGGCCCCGGTGCCATTGCCCGACCAGGGCGTCACGACCGTCTTCGTGGAACTGCCGAACAGCAAGATCGAGTTGATCCACCCGTTGGGCGAAACATCCCCGATCGCCAGGTTCCTGGAACGCAGCCCCAAGGGCGGCATACACCATGTCTGTTACGAGGTGCACGACATTCGCGCCGCCATCGACGCCATGCAAGCTGCCGGCATGACGGTCATCGGCGACGGCGAACCGAGCATCGGCGCCCACGGCCTGCCGGTGGTGTTTCTGCACCCCAAGGACTTTTGCGGCACCCTGATCGAACTCGAAGAGATGGGTGACCAGTGAATAAGCCAGGTGATCAGTGAACAAGCCATTCGAAAAGCTGGTGCCCATCCTTGAGGAGCCGCTCGGGGACGGCGCCGAAGATCAGACCACCTCGCGAGGGGTGCCGCCTCGCGCTCCTTTCATGCGAGGGGTGCCCCCTCGCGCTCCCCGGCTGAAGGCTCCGTACGAGCAGTCGCTGCGGGAAGCCCGGGCCTTGCAGCAGAAGCCCTTCCGGGCGGGCGGCTACCGCAACATTTCGCGGCAGCACGGCAAGGGCCGCATGACGGTATGGGAGCGCATTCGCGTGCTCGCCGACGGGCAGCCCATGGTCCTGTTCCAGAACTGGGGTCCGTACCTCGACGGCGCCTCACTCGTCACCGCCCTCATCAAGGCGGGCGCGCGAGACATCGCCGTTTATGGCCACGACTTCACGAGTCGCGCGGGTTCGATGGACGCCACCAACGGCAAGAAGCTGGCATCCCTGTACCAGTTGGCCGCGAAACAGGGCATCCCGGTCGTCGGCCTGAACGACAGCGCCGGAGCATTCGTTCCCGCCGGCGTCGGCGGACTCGACGGCTATGCCGAGGCGTTCACCGCGCTGCGCAAGATCAGCGGCATCGTGCCGAGCATCATGTGCATGTTCGGCTTCAACGCCGGCGGCGGCTCCTACCTGCCGCGCCAGGGGAGCTTCGTCATCCAGCCAAAGGATACGTTCTTCGGACTGACGGGCGTCGGCGTCGTGAAGGAAGTGCTGGGCGAAGACGTGACGCCCGACGAACTCGGCGGCCCCGGCGTGCACGGCGCCTCGGGTGTCGCCGATTTTACCGTGGAGGACGAGACGGCGGCGCTGGAACTGGTGCTGCGCCTGCTCACCTGGCTACCGGACAACAACCATACGGGCGCGCCCTTCGTCGCCACCAGCGATCCGGTAGACCGCGACACGGATCTCGACGCGCTGTTCCGTACCGCGTTCAATTCGCCCACCGGGTTCAACACGCCATTCGATATCCGGCTCGTGATCCAGGAAGTGTGCGATCAGGGCGACTTCTTCGAAGTCCAGCCGAGCCGCGCGCGCAGCATGGTGACGGCGTTCGGCCGCCTGGGCGGACATGTGACGGGATTTGTCGCCAACAACAGCGCCTTCTCCACGGGCTTCATCGACGTGGACGCGGCCTACAAGGCCGCGCGGTTCATCCGCTTCTGCAACCTCTACAACATGCCGGTGGTGTTCCTGGAGGACACCACCGGGTTCCTGCCCGGCACGGAGCAGGAACGCCGCGGCGTGGTGCAGGCCGGACGCGCGATGCTCGACGCCATCGTCGATCTGCGCACGCCGCGGATCCTGGTTCTGGTGCGCAACGCCTTCGGTGGCGCCTACGCATCTTTCAACAACTACGCGACCGGCGCCGATTTCGTATTCGCGCTGCCGACAACGCGTGTCGCCGTCATGGGGCCCGCCGGCCGCGAATTCGTCTACAAGGACGAACTCAGAGCCTTGACCCGCGAACGGCAGGCCCGGTTTGCCGCCGCCGCTGCCGAACACGCCACCGCAGGCAAGGCGCGGCCCGAAGCGCACCGCGCCGCGGAACAGGAGGCCGCGCGGTGGTTCGCCGCCGAGGACGCCAAGCTCATCGGGCGGTACGAACGCGACCTCATGAATCCTTGGGAGGCGCTCGCCCTGGGTTCCATCTCGCAGCTTGTCATGCCGGCCGACCTGCGCCGGCTGCTGACCCACTCGATGGACTTGCTAATGCGGCACTACGCGCCAAGTCCCATGACGGGACCGCAAAGGGAATTCCATTGATGCGAGCCGGCGAACCGCGCACGACCGCGCGACCGGCGAGTGACTCCGCGTGGGCGCGCAGCTTCGATTGCACGGATCTCAAACCCCTGATCATTTGTCGCGGCCCGGTGCGCAAGGAGGCGATGGACGTCTTCGAATCGATGGGAATCACCGGCTACGGCATTCTCCTTTCGGACAAGGACGCGGTGGCGCACCCGAATGCCCGCGCGCCGGAACTGAGAACCATGAGGAATCGGCAAGCGGTGCATCGGGTTGCCGACTACACGGGCAGGGACCGCGCGGAGCGCGAGGCGCGTATCGCCCAGATCATCGGCATCGCCCGAGAGCACGGCTACAACGCGGTGTTCGCCGGCTACGGTTTCATGGCGGAGGATGAAGCGCTGGTCGAAGCGCTCGAAGCAGCGGACCTGATCTTCATCGGACCCGGCGCCGCCACCGTGCGCGCCGCCGGTCGCAAGGATGCGGCGAAGCGGACGGCGCTCGCGCAATCGATCAGCGTCACGCCCGGCGTCGATAACATCACCTCCCTCGCGCTGCTGGCAAAGTGCGGCACACACGCCGGACTGCAGCGGCTGGCCCGGGACAACGGACTGACGCCGCCCAGAGCCTTCAGCCGGGGAGCGCGAGGGGATACCTCTCGCATGAAGACAGACTTCAGCCCGGGAGCGCGAGGGCGTCCCTCGCAAGAGAAAGCAGCGCGAGGGCGTCCCTCGCAAGAGAAAGCAGCGCGAGGGCGTCCCTCGCAACAGAAAGCAGCGCGAGGGGATTCGCCTAGCATGAAGAACGACGCCGACATGGAACTGGTCGCCGACGCGTTGTTGACCGAGGCCGGGCGGCGCGGCGTCGAATTGCTGACCGACAACGAAATACTCGATGTGGTCCGTGATCAGGCCCGCGCCCTGCTTGAGCGCTTCCCCGACCGACGCTTGCGTCTGAAGGCGGCGGGCGGCGGCGGCGGCAAGGGACAGCGCGTGCTGCGAGCGCCGTCCGACTACGAGGCCCACAGCCTCGATGCGCGCCTCGACGCCGTTGCGGCGGACGCGGTCGCGGCGACGCGAGAAATCTGGATAGAGATCGCCGCCGCGGACAAGAACGTCCTGATCGAACTCAACATCGATGCCAACCGGCACCAGGAGGTGCAGGTGATCGGCAACGGCGACTGGTGCGTGGCCCTGGGGCTGCGCGACTGTTCCGCGCAAATGCACGAACAGAAGCTCATCGAAGCATCCGTCACCGCCGAGTCCCTGCAACGGGAGATCGCCGCGAGTCGTGAGGCCGGGGAGCGCGAAACCGCGCGTGCCCTGGAAGCCGATCTGCGGATCCTGACTGAAATGGAAGACGAGGCGGAGCGCTTCGGCAAAGCGGTGGGCCTCGACTCGGTGTCCACTTTCGAGTGCATCGTGGACGGCGAAGATCACTACTTCATGGAAATGAATACGCGCATCCAGGTGGAGCACCGCGTCACCGAACTATGCTACGCGCTGGAGTTCGTCGACCCGGACGACGCGGACAGCGTGTTGCGGGTAGAGTCGCTGATCGAGGCCATGGCGCTGATCGCGCGCCACGGCGACAGGCTTCCCAAACCCCGCCGCGCGCTGCGCCGGGGCGATGCGCTGGAAGTACGCCTGAACGCGACCGACCCGGCGCTGCGTCCGGCCGCGGGCGGACTGATCGAGTCCTGGTCGCCGAGCATTGCAGGCGAAGTCCGCGACGACCAGGGCATCTGCGAGCGCAACCCCGACACCGGCCAGTTTGCGCCCTACTACCTGGCCGGCGCCTACGACAGCAATATCGCACTGCTCCTCACCAGCGGCGATACGCGCGACGAGACCTGGCGCAACATGATCGAGGCGCTGCGGCGCATGCGCATCAAGGGCGCCAATCTCCAGACCAACCGCGACTTCCACTACGGACTGCTGAACTGGCTGGTCGCGCAACATCCGCGCGCGAAGATCGAAACGCGTTTCGTGCAGGCATACCTGGGCGCCGTGGGCCGTCTGTTCGACGCGGCCCAAGCTATCGATCTCGACCTTGCGTTCGATGTCGTGAAGGCAAGCGTGAAAGAACGCATCGCCGGCGAAGTCGAGTCGGCTGGCGGAATGGCCTCGGTTGGCGCCGGATACGACCGCGCGATGGATCTGAAGTCGACGCTCATTCTGCGCCCCATGCAGCGTCTCTTTGCCAATCCCCACCTGCTGGCGGGTTGGATCGCCGCCAGCGCTCGCCACTTCGAAACCGATGATGCGGGCCTCGCAAGCGGAAGCGCGCCGCGATGGCGCGTCAGTCCCGTGGATGCCCTGGACGCGCTGTACCGATACCTCGCCATGGATTCGGCGGAAGGTCCGGCGGCCCAGGCAATCTGGGACCACGACCGCGAACTTCTCGAGGCGGCCCGCGCCCACTACGCGCGCCTGCGGGCGGGGCTCGGCGCGACGGATTTCGCTGATTTGAACGCCCTGCTGCGAGAACCGCGCTGTCCCGCCGGGGCGCCAGGCGCCATTGTCGAGGCTTGGGATACGCTGCGCGCGGAACACATCGGCTTCAACCATGGCCTGCAATTGCTCGCCCTGCCCCAGCTTGTGGCGCGGGAGAGCGGTTTTCGCCAGGCCCGGGTGACCGCCGATCTCACCCTCCGAGTGCCGGAGGAACTCCACTCGCCCGACGTGCTGGCCGAGGCGCGCAGGACGCTCTGCCCGCCGCCGGCAGCGACCGACGATGAAATCGTGGCCGAGATTGCAGGCATGTTCCATTCCAGGGAAGCGCCAGGCATGGCGCCTTACCTGGAACCGGCGACGCATTTCGAGGTGGGCGACACGCTCTACATCATCGAAGTGATGAAGATGTTCACCAAGGCGCGCGCGACATTTTCCGGCACCGTGGACGAATGCGTGATGGCGGACCGGGACGGCGTCGTCGTGCGCCAGGGGGATCTCCTGTTCACGGTAACGCCTGACGAGCGGGCGGAAGCGATAGACGCGGACGCGGCGCGCCGGAATGTGATCGAGAACACGCGGCGGCTCGCGCGGGCGTGTGCGGAGAGTTTCGCCGGTCTGTAATATCCCTGTCGCCGCAGGGCGACCGATTACGCGATGAAGACTTCCGCCAATGCGATGCCGCTCTCGCCCGCCACGGCGTACAGCAGGAATACACGATCCCCCTCGACGTAGATCGCGGGGTCGCGAAGCTGGTTGACCCGACCGTGGACCGGACCGCGCGAAGACGGTTCGAGCCGCGCCCCGGCCCCTTCCCAGTCGCGTTCGGGCCGTAGCAACTCTTTGCTTTGTGTCTCGCTCCAACGGCTCCAGTCTTCCGTCAGGTCCACCATGCTCAACAGGATCCGTTCCGGCGCGTGTCCGACCTGCGTCCAGAATACGTACAGCGTTTCCTCCCGCTTCAACAGCGCCGTGTGGCGCATGTCGGCGTTGAACAGCAGCGGGCCCTCCTCGAACGCGGTCAATCCGTCGGGGCAGCGATAGAACCTGCCCGGCATCGCCATCGCATACGTCATGCCGCGATGGCCGAACACTCGCATGTAGGACCTGCCGAGAACCTCCGGCGCCGCCTCGAAATGGATTCCGTCGCGCGATGTCGCCACCCGGCTGACCTGCAATCCGGGATCTTCCAGGCCATGGAAATACATGACGATCAGTTCGTTGGTGTCGTCCACATGGACATCCGGCGATGCGATGTGTGGGGTGGTCGCCTCACGCAGGAAATCCGTTCCCGGCGCCGCTCTCGCCGCCAATTGAACCCGCATGGCGGGCGACACGTCCGGTGGCTCGTTGAGAAAGCGCGATTCCTCGAGTTGCAGGCTTCCCGGCGCGTATACCCTCCACGGTCCCGCGAGCACGTCCGCGTAGGCGAGGCGGATATAGCTGCCCTTGTGGTCGGCAAAATAGAGGTAGTACCGGCCCAGAGGCGCTTCCAGCCAGTCCGGAGCACGGATCAGCGACGGCCCCTGGATGTTCGTGCCGATGCTGCGATCGGTGGAAGCATCGATGATCGGCGCATCCAGCAGCCGTTCGACCCGCAGGTCGACATTTTCGATGGATGCGGTCATGACATCCTCCCGGTCTCGATTCGCCCGTTCGGGTGGCCCCATCGTAAGTGATCTATCATCACAAAGAGCACTTGGCGCTCTCTGAGGTCGTGGTGAAAGAATGACTGCTACCGATCAGACAATACCCCAACGCGCTCGCCGAAAGGCCGAGACAGGCGCAGCGATTGACTTTCTCATGGCAAGGCCACTCTGTTGTCCTGGGAGTTTCGCCGTCATTCTGAGTTCCGGGTGCGGGGGAGGTTCGGGCGGCTCCGGACCAGTCGAGCCGCCTGCGCCGCCGACCCCACCCGAATTCCGATTCAGCGCCCAGAACGCCCGGTCCGCAAGCGCTGTCACCCTGCGATCGGTTGAGGGGGCCAAGAGCGCCGCCCAACTGGTAGTGAGCCTTGCAAGGTCGATGATAGCGGGGATATCGATGGTGATGGGCATCACGAGATTTTCCTGCATGCCGGAGAAACGATGATTCGACTCGACGGCGTCGAACGACGCCTTGCGGTTTCAGCCGTTGTACCGCCGCCCCCGTCTGCCAACAGTGTGAAGGACCTTGAAGTTGCCGATCTCAATGGCGACGGGGCATGGGAGGTCATTTACGTTGGCGAGGGAAGTCTCGGAAACTCGAGTGTCATCGTCCTATCCGCTGAAGATCTTTCTGTAATTTGGAAGTCGCCCCGAGGTGATCTGGGGTCATTTGTCGAAATCGGCAACGTGGACCACGACCCAGCCCTTGAGATTGTCCTTTCCGGTGGGCACGTATACGACGGTTCTACGTTTGCAAGAGAGTGGAGCCACGAGTCAGCCTCCAATGTTGATAGGCCAGATTTTGGCATGGGCAGTTACCTGGGAGATATTGATGGCGACGGTGACAAAGAGTTGGTTTGGGCCGGAGGGGCGAATCACGAGGATGATGCGATGTATTACGTGCTGGGGGTTAACCCCGGTGTCGAGGTTGAATGGTCACACGCGAAGAAGAAAATACTCGCAGGAGGTTTCATTGGTGGCGGCCTCGCATCCGATGGCGACACCGCGTCCCGACGGCTGCTGTTTGTGTCTCGGAGCGAGGGCAACGCGCCGCGGATAGTCCGATTTGTCACCCTCATCCGGGGAATTGACCATTGGACCATCCGTCAATGAGAGCGCAACGGCATCCAACAACTGGCACGTCCTCGATGCGTATATTTCGGACTATGATCGGGACGGAAGTGACGAACTGTTCCTCGTCATGGAGGAGGATCACAGAGAGTCTCGGTTATCGGCATTTGATCCGTTTCGAGCCATCGATGAATGGTCTACTACAGTAGACAAACACGTTACCTCGGTGTCCGGCGTCGATTTGAACGGCGACGGCTTGCAAGGCCTTTTGACGGAACGCGCTGCGTATGATGTCGTGAACGACTCGGTGATCTGGGATCCAGCCGAACTCACATTGGCTGCCGCAGCGGGTGACTTTGACCGCGACGGCAGAAGCGAAGTCGTAGCGACGACGGACCCTTTCTATCTGAGTGCCGAACTGACTGTCCATTCTCGCCCCGAAGGCGCAGCCACCTTCGCCCAGACCGCCGTCCAAACGTATTACGGCAACGACTTCTACGATCTTATCGTTAGCGACACCGATGGAAATGGCGAGCCCGAGGTCTTGTTGTTGGCCGAGGAGGAGTTCGACACCATCGATTGCTACGGTCTTCCGACCAACATTTGCAACACTGTCCGAAGGCTTGACTCCAACCTGGAACTCCTCAACACGTTTCCCTTGCCACTGGAAGATGACCCTGATCGGTTGTTCCTACTGCCTGGCTCGGGCGGACGAAAGCACCTGGTGGTAACAACTGGGTCCAGGCTCACGGCCTATGACGCGGCGACAGGCGGCAAGATCTGGGAGTCGCCGAAATTGATCGGCAGCATCTCTCCGAACAGCCTCCATTACTTCGAAGACGGAGGCGAGGCAAGGCTGGTGATCGGCACAAGCGAGGCGATGTATATCACCCGCTAGTCTCCGTTACGTCCGTCCGTCGCGCCGATTCTTGTCCTCGTGTCGTAGTATCCGCGCTCAATCGAGCCGCCTTACGGAACTCAAATGACCAGGCGCGTGCTATGGCCCCGGGAAATCGAACGCGATCACGACATCGAGATCGAGGCGCTTGGCGAAGGCTTCCAGGCTGAATTCTGCCGGGGATTCGACCAGGTTAGCGAAGACCAATGGCGCAACTGCGAGGCCATCGTCGGCGAGCCGCTGCCGGAAGAGTACATGGGCATGCTCGACACGTGCCGCATCGCGGTCAAGACCGCGGTCGGATTCGACGATGTGGATCTGCGGCGGTGGGGGGAACTCGGTATTCCGGTTTGCAACACGCCCGACTACGGGCCCAGGGAAGTCGCCGATCACGCCATCGCACTCATGATGACCCTCGTGAAAGGCATCGCATTCCACGACGAGAGCCTGCGCGCCGATCCCCGGGGCAACTGGCGACCTGCCCTGAATCCCTACGGACGACGCCTGTCCGACTGCACCTTCGGGGTCATCGGCCTCGGCAGGATCGGCGTGGCGGCGGCGCGCCGGGCGGCGGCATTCGACATGGATGTCACGTTCTTCGACCCCTACATTCCCAACGGCGTGGAACTCGCGCTCTGCTTTCGCCGCGCGCACAGCCTGCGTGAACTCATGGGAGACAGCGACATCGTCAGCGTCCACACGCCGCTCACCGACGAGACGCGGAACCTGCTGAACAAGGAAGCCTTCGATGCCGCGAAACCCGGCATCATCGTGATCAACAGCGCCCGCGGCGGCATCATCGATATCGGCGCGCTGCACGACGCCATGCGAAGCGACATCGTGCTGGCCGCCGGACTCGATGTCCTGCCCGACGAGCCCCCCAACCTCGACGAGCCGCTGCTCGCCGCCTGGCACCGCAACGAAGCGTGGATAAAGCACCGCCTGGTCGTCACGCCGCACTCCGCGTACTTCACGCCCGAGAGCAGGCGGGACATTCGCGCCTTCTCGGCGAGGACGGTTGCGCGATACCTTCGCGACGGGCGGCTGGAAAACTGCGTGAACGCGGGGTACCTGCGCCACAGGCGGTGACGCGCAGCGGACTTCGGCGCTACTCCACGGCCTTTGGGTCGACCGAGCTGGCCACAACGCGGTTGCGCAGTTCCGAGCTTGAAAAGGTGTGAGAGCGCTGGTTGAAGTAGCAGCGACTTAACGTCTCCTCGCGTCCGGTGAACTCCTTGTCCCGGTATTCCTCGCCGAGTATCCGCACGTCCCAGTCGACGTGTTCGAGGATGTCGAGCAGTTGCGCCTCCGTGCTGTATACGATGATCTCGTCGACGTAGCGGCACGCCGCGACCTGTATGTGGCGTTCGACGATGCTCTGAACGGGCCTGTTCTTTTGCGGCCGATCGATGGAAGGATCGCTCTGGAGGCCGACGATCAGGTGGTCGCAGACGCTTTTGGCCTCTCGCATCATCATGACGTGGCCCGCGTGAAACAGGTCGAATGCGCCGAAGATGATCCCCTTTTTCATCGTCGATGGCTCCGAGGAGGCGTTCGGTTTGGATTCCCGACCGTATTCCGGCAAAATCCGCCCACCTTAATCACCTTTCCGTCCGACCCGGGGCCGTAGCTCAGTTGGGAGAGCGCGACGTTCGCAATGTCGAGGTCGGGGGTTCGAACCCCCCCGGCTCCACCAGGACGCAAAGCCATACCTCGGTCGCGGCAAACCGCGAGAACACGATGCGGTTCAGGCGACCCCCTGATACTTATGCATTTCCGCCCGGCCGACCACGAGGTGATGCACTTCGTCCGGGCCGTCCGCGATTCTCAAGGTCCGCTGTCCCGTGTACATGCCCGCCAGCGGCGTCCATTGCGAAACGCCCGTGGCGCCGTGGAGCTGAATCGCCTGGTCGATGATCTGGCACACCCGCTCGGGCACCATCGCCTTGACCATGTGCACCCAGATCCGGGCTTCGCGGTTGCCCAGCACGTCCATCGCCTTCGCGGCCTTCAGCACCATCAGGCGCATCGCTTCGATGTCGATGCGCGCCCGGGACACCAGTTCGATGTTCTTGCCCAATTGCAGGATCGGCCGACCGAACGCCTCCCGGGAAATGCCGCGACGCACCAGCAGGTCCAGCGCGCGTTCCGCCTGGCCGATGGATCGCATGCAGTGGTGAATGCGGCCCGGGCCAAGGCGCGCCTGCGATATCTCGAAACCCCGGCCCTCGTCCAACAGGCAGTTCTCTTTCGGCACGCGGACGTCCTCCAGCATGATGTGCATGTGGCCGTGGGGCGCGTCGTCGTGGCCGAATACCGTCATGGGTTCGAGGACGTTCACTCCGGAGGTGTCCATCGGCACCAGGATCTGCGACTGCTGCCGGTGCGGCGCCGCGTCGGGGCTGGTCTTGACCATGCAGATCATGATCTTGCACCGGCTGTCGCCGGCACCTGAGATATAGAACTTCTCGCCATTGATGACCCATTCGTCACCGTCGAGACGCGCGCGGGTGCCGATGTTCTTCGCATCCGAAGACGCCAGGTTGGGCTCGGTCATGCCGAAACAGGACCGGATTTCTCCATTCAGCAACGGTTTCAGCCATCTTTCCTTCTGCTCAGGCGTCGCATAGCGCTCAAGCACTTCCATGTTGCCGGTATCGGGCGCGCTGCAGTTCAGGCATTCCGACGAAAGCGGGTTCTTGCCGAGTTCCGCCGCGATGTACGCGTAGTCGAGGTTTTTCAGCCCTTCGCCGGTCTCGGCATCGGGCAGGAAGAAGTTCCACAGGCCGTTGGCCTTTGCCTTTCCCTTCAATGCGCCAAGTATCCGCTGCTGGCGCGGAGACAGGCTCCAGCGGTCTCCGTGTTCGCCGGCGGCTTCGAAATACTCCGGCGCCTGGGGGTTGACCTCTTCCGCAATGAATTTCCCGACGGCGTCGAGCAAGGGTTGCGCCTCTTCGCTCATCGTCAGATTGTTCAGATCGACGGATACGTCCGCAGTCACGGCTTCGGCCATGCGCTTTCTCCTGACGGTTGCAATCCATGCCATTCTACCGCCCCGCCGGCAACGCAACACCGTTTCCCACCCTGACCGCCCCCGATCCGGATGCGATAATCACCCATGAACCGGCGTGCCCCGTGCGGGGGACGGCGCGCAAGTACATCGCGACATCCATTCGGGGGAAGTCGTTCACAGGCGATTCTGACATGCACGGACAGCAAGAGATCGGCAGGGTTCGCGAACCGTTCGACATCACATTGACGCTGCCCGGCAGCAAGTCCATCGCGCTGCGCCATCTCGTCATGTCCGCGCTCGCGTCCGACCGGACGGAACTCGTCGGTATCCCTCGATGCGATGACGTCGACGCCATGGTCGGTGCGCTTTCGCGATTGGGCGTCGGCATCGAGGCCCGCGGCCGCTCGCGGCTTGTCGTCGATCCTCCCGCAGCGCTTGCCGCCGGCGAGGCGCACATCGATGTCGATCTCAGCGGCGTATCGCTGCGCTTCCTGTTGGCGGTCGCGGCGCTGCGCCGGGAGACGACGCATTTCGATGGTCGCGCGCCGCTTCGCGTCCGGCCCAATCGCGACATGATCGAGGCATTGCGACAACTCGGCTGCCAGGCGCAGGCCGCAGACGAGGACGGGCACCTGCCCATTTCCGTCGCCGGCCCCGATGACTGGGCGCGCGAAGTCGAAGTCGGCACGCACGTGTCCAGTCAATACCTGTCGGGGTTGATGCTGATCGCACCGCGACTGCCGCATGGTCTCACCGTGCGTCCGAAAGACGAACCCGTGTCCGCCTCCTACGTCGAGGTCACGCGGGTCGAAATGGCGAGGAGAGGCGTATCGGTGGGAATCGCGGGTACCGATGCCATACGCATCGATCCCGCGCGCTACCGGGGCGGCACCGTCACCATCGAAGGCGACGCGTCCGCAGCCACGTACTTCGCGGGCCTCGCCACCTTGCACGCCTCCACGGTGCGTTTCGCCAACCTGGGGGCTGGCACGACCCAGGGCGACTTCGCGTTCTTCGATGTTTGCCGGAAGCTCGGTGCCGACGTTCGGATCGAGCATGACACTGTTTCCATCGCGGGCCCCGCCGAATTGCGGGCCGTCGGACACGTGGACATGGAGGATATGCCAGACGCGGCAACGACCCTCATGGCGATGGCCCCATTCCTCCCTGGCGCTACGCATCTCACGGGCCTGTCGACGCTGCGACACAAGGAGTGCGACCGTATCGCCTGTCCCGTGCACGAGCTTCGCAAGGCGGGGGCAGATGTCGAGGAAGGCGACGACTGGGTCCGGTTTCGGCCAATATCCGAGCCGCGCCCGGCGCAGTTCGCAACCTACGACGATCACCGGATGGCCATGTCGCTCGCCGTCTTCGCCAGCAAGGTCGGCGGTTGCGCGGTACTCGATCCCGGCTGCGTGGCGAAGACCTACGCGGACTTCTGGGAAGACCTGGCTACGGCGTACGCCTGAGACCCGACCAGCGCGCCGCCAAATCCGAAGCCGCTTCGGGTGCGCCGTGTTCGTTTCCGCCCAAGCCTACCGCGTCGTTGCGTTGCGGCCGCATTTCAAGCGGAATCGTGTCCATCTGCGAGATGTTGACTCGTGAGCACCCGACAGGCCGGCCGACCAGTCTCGGAACCGCCCCTCCCCCGCACGTCAGGTTGCCGATGGGCAGGCCGCGGCGGCGCTGCAGGGGGGTGAGCAGGTCGTCGCCGGGGAAAAGTTGATTGACCGGCTCCTGCGGGTTGGAGCCGTCGATGATGCGGTCGGCGAGGTCCAGCGTGCGCTGACAGGCGATACGGCGACGAAGATCGGATTTGAGGATCTCGTGGTCGATGGCCGGAAAGTAGCGGTATATGTCGCAGCGCAGGACGTGCCGATAGCGGTCCCGGAACTTCTCGTATCGCGCGACGGCGCGGTGCGTTCCCTTGCCAAGACGGTTGGCGTAGCTGTCGAAAATGAAACCTCGCTCGAAGATCGGTTCGCACACCGCGCAGAACGCATCGCCTCGATCAGGCGCTCCAGCACATCGAGCGCGGTCGCCTGGATGCGCTCGCCGAGGAGGAACTTCTGCTTGCGGGGAAAGCGCTCCACCGCAGGCACCAGCCATAACACGAAGCGGTAATGCGCCTCCAGCGCCGCACCGGTGGCGCGCGCCCGATTCGCGTGTCTCGCGCGGGCCTTCGGTTCGTCAGCCGACTCCAGGAGAGGCTCCCTGTCCGATCATTTGAATCCCCAAAAATCGGGACCAAGGGGCTCCGCCCCTTGGTCCCCCGAAGAGGTAAAGATGCAAAGATTCAAGGGGTGAGCGTCCGGGCCACACGGAACCCGTCGTAGTCGCTGCGGCTGCCGGTGGTGTTCCTGAGCCGGGACGCGGCGCGGAGGTACCACGGTTCGTTGATCCAGGAGCCGCCGCGCAAAACGCGCTTCGCGCAATCCCCGCGAAGCCACGGGCTGCCGTCCGACGGCGCGCCGGAATAGCTGACATTCCAACAGTCCTCCACCCACTCCCACACGTTGCCGTGCATGTCGTACAGGCCGAACCCGTTCGGCCGGAACGAACCCACAGGGCTCGTGAACTTCCACTGATCGCCACAATGGTCGCTATGGCAGTTCGCCCGGTTCGAGCCGATTTCGTTGCCCCAGCTGTACTTCGTCGTCGACTCCGCGCGCGCCGCGTACTCCCACTCCGCCTCGCTCGGCAAGCGGTAGTCCGCTCCCGTCTCTCCCGACAGCCACGCGACATACTCCTTCGCGTCATCCCACGACACCTTGATGGCCGGACGGCTTCCGCGGCCCCGGCCTTCGTCGTCCACCTTGTTCGGGTAGGTGAACCGGTCGTAGTCGTCAAACGTCACCTCGTGGACCGACAGTGCGAATGCCACCGGTATCCTGACTTCGTGAACCGGTTTCCCGCGGTTTACACAACCGCTGTCGTTCGACAGGCAGCCCATGCGGAAACTGCCCGCGGGAATCACCACCATCTCCGGACCCTCGCCGCCTGAACCAAGCCGCTCGCGGAACGTGCTGCCGGGAATCGCCCTGGGCTGCGCGGCACCCTCCGTGCCGGCAGGGGTCGCATCGACGGTAACGTCCGCACCGCTCGTTCGCGTCGGCGTCGCCGGCGCGCTTACAGCCGTCCCTGCGCCGGTCGTCGCCTTGGACGCCTCGACCATGGCCGCAATCACGGCGTTGTCCACGCCCGCCTGACCCAAGGCGACGAGCTGATCGACCGACGTGTCGAAGTCCGTTTGAGACGATTCGATTTTCGCGATGATGACCACCGGCCCGAGTCCCGCCTCGGTGAGGCGCACGACGTCCTCGTTGGTCAGCGCCGAGTCGGCGCCGAACGGCGACACCCCGGCAAGCATCGCCAGGATACCGAAAGCCACCATCGCCGCGCGTTGCTTCATGGCATTTTCCCGAAAGACCAAAAGATCATCATCGCCCGTCGCACAGCAAGACTCAATTGTCCTGGGTCTGTCTTGCGAGTCGCCGGTGAAACGGCGTCTGCGCCAGCCAACCCTCTTCGTTCAGATCCAACGGCTTCTTCCCGTGATCATCCAGCAGGTTCGGGTCTGCCCCGTTCCTGAACAGCAGCAGGCCGATGTGTGACCCTCGGCGGCGTGACTCATCTTCGGGCAGGATGTGGATTGCTGGAATCAACCCCAACTCCACCCGTGGTTCCGTGTGCTCCCCTGGCTCCGCCAGAGAGTGCAGCGGGGTGCGACCGAACCGGTGGCACGAGTTAACGTCCGCCCCGTGCCCGATCAGGGCTCGCACGACGATCCGTGTCATGTTCATTGTCCTTTCCCGGTCCTTGAAGATACTGACATGGAATCAAACCCTTGGGCCAAGCCCACCCATGATCCTGCTGCCGGGTCTCCGGGTCTAGGGGCGATACGAATCCCGCAGCGTCACGATCCTGTTGAACACCGGCGCGGTTGCCGAATGCTCGACCGGATCCTTGTAGAAATATCCCAACCGTTCGAACTGGAAGCGCGATGCCTCGGCCTCGACAAGCGCCGGCTCGACGATCGCCTGCCTGACGATGAGGGAATCGGGATTCAGTTCCGCCTCCATGTTGTCCGGCGACGGCGCGGAAACGCTGAACAGCCGGTCGTAGAGGCGCACGTCGGCCGCCACGCCGGATGCCCTGCTCACCCAGTGCACCACGCCCTTGGGTCTTAGCCCGCTGGTATCGCTCCCGCTCTTCGACTCCGGAAAGTAGGTGCAGCGCAGCTCCGCCGCCTGACCGTCCGCGCCCCTTATCACTTCGTCGCAGCGAATGATGAAGCCGTGGCGCAGGCGCACCATCTCCCCCGGAGACAGCCGCCGGTACCTTCGCGGCGGCGTTTCCATGAAGTCGTCGCGTTCGATCGCGATCGAGCGGCCGAACGTGATCCGGCGCGTGCCCAGTTCCGGCTGTTTCTGGTGCCAGGGCGCTTCCAGCGTTTCGTCTTCGGCGGACGGATAGTTCGTGATAGTGACCGCGAGGGGATCGAGCACCGCCATCCCGCGCGGCGCCGCGTCGTCCATCGCGCTGCGCGCGCAGAATTCCAGCAGTTCCATCTCGACGCGGTTTTTCTGCTTGGTGACGCCGATGCGATGGCAGAACTCGCGGAGCATTTCCGCCGTATATCCCCGCCGGCGCAGACCGGCGAGGGTAGGCAGCCGCGGGTCGTCCCACCCGGCGACGCTGCCCCGCTCGACGAGTGTGCGGAAGAAACGCGTCGACATGACCGTGTACTCGAGGTTCAGGCGCGAGAACTCGATCTGCGGGGGGTGGAAGTCGACACCCGCGTTGTCGAGAACCCAGTCGTAGAGTTCCCGGTTGTTCTCGAATTCGAGCGTGCAAAGAGAGTGGGTGATTCCTTCGAGCGCGTCGCACAGGCAATGCGTGAAGTCGTACATCGGATAGATGCACCAGTCGTCGCCGGTGCGATGGTGCGTCGCATGGCGGATCCGGTACAACACCGGATCGCGCATCACCAGGTTCGCCGACGCCATGTCGATCTTCGCTCGCAGCACATGGGCGCCATCGCCGAACTCGCCCGCGCGCATGCGTGCGAACAGTTCGCGATTCTCTTCGATGGGGCGGTCCCGGTACGGGCTCTCGCGTCCGGGCTGCATAAAACTGCCGCGTGTCGTCGCGACGTCTTCCGCGCTCTGGCTGTCGACGTAGGCCAGGCCCTCGTCGATGAACCTCTCCGCGAATCGGTACAACGCATCGAAATAGTCCGAAGCGAAGGTCACGGTGCCCCGGGGAAAGCCGAGCCAATCCACGTCCCGCTGGATGGCGTCGACGAACTCCTGGCTCTCCTTCAGGGGGTTGGTGTCGTCGAAACGCAGAACGGTCTTGCCACCGAACTCCTGGGCGATGCCGAAGTTCAGGCAGATGGACTTCGCGTGGCCAATGGTCAGATAACCATTCGGTTCCGGTGGAAACCGCGTAACCGCGCCCTCGACGACGCCGTCGGTCAGGTCGCGACGAACGCGGTCACGAATGAAATCGCGAAGGTCTTCCAACATGGCGTCCCCATCCCGACGGGTCCTCGCGGTTTCGAGGGATCCGCGCCGACGGGGATCTGTCTCCTTTCCCTTGAGTTTGCGGCGGTATTGTAAACAATGCGCCGCGTCCGGCGCGCGCGGCGGGCGTATACAATCGCCCGCATGCGCCTTGTCCTGTATCGCTTCGGGTTCGTCGTCGCCAGCGTAGTCGCCCTGGCCACAGCCGCGTGGCTCGGCGGTCCGCCCGATCCAACGGTGCAGGCGGCCAAAAGGCTCCAGGCGGAGCGGTGGTACGGCGTGCGCCTGCACGACACGGATATTGGCCACTTCCGCACCCTCGGACGCAAATCGCGCGCGGGGTATCGTTTCGACTCTGACCTGGTTTTCCGACTGGGCACCGGTCCGGAAACGCGCATCGTCGAGACGTTCGTTTTCGATGCCGAGGCGCCCTACCCGCTCGTAGCCGCGGAACACGCCTACGTCAGCGCCGACAATTCGATGCATGTCAGCATCGAGCGGCACTCAGGGGGCCTGGCCGCCTCGGTGAACGGCCAAACCACGAATCTCGATTGGGACTACCTGCTGGAAGACTATCTCGCTGTCGAGACGTGGCTCGACCAGGACCAGGCCGTCGATGCCGCCCTCGACTCGCAATCGGTGGATTTCGACCGGCTGTCCTTGAAGCAAGAGTCGTGGCGGGTCATAGACCGCAATGACACGGGCTATCGCCTTCGAAATCGTGGCGCATCAATCATCCAATTGGACGCCAACCAGGTTCCGGTCCGCTTACACATCGCCAATCTGTTCGACATGAACCTTAAGCCAACTTCCTGGTCGGCGCGAGCCTGGCGGGATGTCCCCCCCACATCCGACGCCCGCATGTACGATGTCGCCATCGACACGCCGCTAGACACTCCGCGCGATCTGACTCGCCTGCTTCTTCGGGTCCGCGCCGAGGATTCGATCGAAGTGACCACGTGGCCGATGCTGCGACACGATGCGCGGGGCGATCTGGTGCTGGAGAGCCACCGCGACGCCTGGCGGCGCGCGGACTCGAGCGAACTCGGGGCGCTGTCGGCCGCAACCACCGCGCACCCCGCCGCCGATCCGGCGATCCGACTTCTGGCGCAGCGCGCGGCTTTGGGATTGACCGACCCCATGCGCCAAGTCGAAGCACTGGTGCGCTTCGTTCACGGCTACATCGACTATGCGGAGGAAGAGTCCCCGCGCACCGTCAAGAACATATTGCGCGACCGTCGCGGCGACTGCACGGAGTACGCCAACCTGCTGACGACGATGGCGCGCGCACTCGGATTCGCCGCGCGTACCGTTACGGGGCTCGCGTATGACGTCGAGGCGAAGTCGTTCGCGCTGCACAACTGGAGCGAAGTGGCGGTCGACGGCTGGTGGATTCCGGTCGATCCAGCCTGGGGCCAGGCGCCCGCCGACGCTGGCCATCTACGGTTACCGGACAAATCAGGATTGGCTGTTTTCGGCCTGCTGTCAAAGATCGAGTTCGAGTTGGTTCAAGCGGAGTACGGCGCGCTTCGAACCTGACCGATCACCTCAGATGGTCAGACAGGTTCTCGTCGTCCCATACGTCGTCCAGTTCGCTGAACCAGTGAATTCCGAACTGCGACGGCAGGGACTCGTTGCGCTCGAGTCGCGACCCCATGGACTGCAGTTGTTCGATCATCATCAGCAGGTATGGGTCCGTCTTTGGACCGGGACGGGCGACTTCTTCGAGTTCCTCGAGAATCGTGACGCACCACCAGAAGACATCCTCTCCGGGCAGCGATTCGCGTGTTCCCGGCTTGTCGGGAACCGAGTCGAAGTCCGTGTAGATTTCTTCAAGGAACTTGGTGAGGTCAGCATCGCCCTGCAACGCGGGCGAAGCTCCCTTGGCAGTCTCGATGAGCCGCGGCCGATGCCGCGCAAGGAAAAACCGCGCTTCCATACACTCGATTCCGCAGACGTTGCCGATATTTTCGAACGAGGCCCGCGGCGGAGGATATGGACGAAAGCTGAAATCCGGGCGCGACATCGGCCCGGTATCGAGTAAGCGGCAATGCCAGTCGCTCTACAGGAACCAGAGCGACAGCGCGGGCACGTAGGTGATCAGGAGCAAGGCGATCAGCAGCACGCCCATGAACGGGAGGCACGCCGCATAGAGTTCCAACACCGGTCGGCGGAACCTGTAGCTCGCGATGAAGAGGTTCATGCCGATCGGCGGGGTGAAGTAGCCGATCTGCAGGTTGGCCAGGAAGATGATGCCGAGGTGCACCGGATGGATGCCGAAGCCGACGGCCACCGGCAGCAACAGCGGCACCATGATGATCACCGCCGAATAGACGTCGAGCACCGCGCCAAGGATCAACAACAGGATGTTGAGCAAAATCAGGAACGTCAGCGGACTGCTGATGCTCGCCTGAACGAACGCGAACACGCGCTGCGGCACCTCGGCATCCACCAGAAAATTGGTGAACGCGAGCGCCACCCCCAGGATCAGGATGATGCTGCCCACCATCACCATCGATTCGCGAACGATCCCGCTCAACTGTCGGACGGCGACTTCCTTGTACAGGAGTACCTCCGCCACGAGCACGTAGAGCGCGGTCATCGCGGCGGCTTCGGAAATGGCGAACAGGCCGGAGTAGATGCCGCCGAGGACGAAAAACGGCAATGGCAGTTCCCACCGCGCCGCCTTGATCGCGACCCAGAGGGCACGCCCTTCAAATGGCGTCCGAGGCGTGCCGCCGTGACGCAGCGCGGTCCACCCGGACAACAGGACGATCATCAACAGCGCCGGCAACAACCCCGCGAGAAACAACTGCTGGATGGTGAATGGCTCGCCCACCTCCATCTGCTGGGCGACGATGCCATAAAGGATGAGCGGCACCGACGGCACTATCAGCAAGCCCAGACTGCCCGAGGTGGTTACCAGCCCCAGGCTGTAGCGCTCCGAATAACCGTTCGCCGTGAGCATCGGCAAGAGCAATGCCCCCACCGCGACGATCGTCACGCCGGATGCGCCGGTGAGCGCGGTGAAAACCGCACAGGTGACGAAACCGACGATGGGGAGCCCGGACGGCATCCATCCAAACAGCGCCTTCGTGAGGTCCATCAGCCGCTCGGAAGTCTTCGCCGCCACCATGACATAGCCGGCGAAAGTGAAAAACGGCAACGCCACCAGGAGCGGCGTGTCGGCGATGCGGTACAACTCGATGGGGACAACGGTCAAATCGACCCCCGCGGAGTAAAACCCAAGCATCGCCGCCGCCATCACGACAGCGAACAGAGGCGCGCCGAGAAGCGCCATGATCACGATTCCTATGGCGAGCGCCACTATCATTGCAGGGTCTCCGACGCCTCTGTTGGCGGTGCCCGCGGACGGGCCGTTGCGATGAGGTAGCGTGCGCCCATGACGCTGGCGGCGATGGGTATGACCAATTCGCAAATCCAGGCCGGTACCGCGCCGAATCCCCGAGCCGCGTCGGCGTAGTCGTAGAGGATCAGCGTTACCGAGTACCACGCGAGCGCAAAGCAGAGCGCCGCAGTGAACAGGTTCGTGATGCGTGCCAGCCGCCGGGCGACCCGCTCGCTCGCGAACCGGCCGATCACATCGACGCGAATATGTCCGTCCGACCCCGCCGCCATCGCGCCGATCATGGTCACCCAGAGCAGCGCGACGCGCACCATGCTGTCGCCCCAGATCAGACCGGTGCCGAACAGGTTTCGCGCCACCACCTGGTACACGGCGACGCCGATCATCGCCAGCAGCAGCGCCACAAGCAGTCCGGACTCTATCCGTCGCAGCGCGCGTGCGACGTCACTCAGCACGCGGGTCACGGGTTCCCGGACGGGTTCCCGGACGGGTTCCCGGACGGGTTCCCGGACGGCTTTCTGAAATCGGCCATATGGGAGGTGAGAAGATCGTAGTACTTGGCGCTCACGATGCCGTCGTTGAGCCAATCCAGAGACGCCGCATTGGCGCGGGCCTGCCACTGCCGAACCTGGGCCGCCGAAGGCTGAATGAACGACAAGCCCTGTTTCTCCAATACCTCCCGAACGGCGTGGTGATCCGCGCGATTGCGCGCATCGGCCGCGCGCACGGCCTCCTCGAGGAGGCGGCGCACGACGGCCTGATCGGCTTCGCCGATCCGCTTGAACGACCGTTCCGGCAGCACCATCAGCGCATAGATGTACATGAACGGGAGGTCGAGGATGTAGTCGAGCTGGTTGTGCCACTGCAGCGCGAGGGCGGCCACGAGCGGCGTGGCGACGGCATCGATCAGACCTGTCTGCAGCCCGGCCAGGACATCGGTGATGGCCAGCGGCACCGGGGAGATGCCGAACGCGATCATGGCTTTCACCGCGGCGACGTTGCCGACGGGCGTCCATAGCTTGATGCCCGAAGCATCGCTGATCGAATGCACCGGCCGCGCGCTCATGGCATAGGCCATGCCCACCTCGGCGAGGCCCGGGCAGATGAAACCGTTATCCTCCAGCCCCTGACGCAACGTCGCGTCCAGCCGTTCGCGCACATAGTCCACCTCCTCGAAATTGGCGAACTGCATGGGCAGGTTGTAGAGCTGCGCATCCGAGAATATCTGGCCGAAAGAGCCCGTGGTGACGATAGCCGCCTGCAGTTGGCCGATGCGCATCTTGCGCATGACCGTCGCATCGTCTCCCATCACCCCGCCCGGATAGATCTTCAGTTTGACCCGTCCGGCCGTTTCGTGTTCGATCTTTGCGCCGGCTTCGCGAAGCAGAGTTACCCACACCGAGCCGTCCGGCGACACCGTCGCCATCTTGATGTCCGCAGCACCCGCCGGCACCGGGCAGACGGCCAGCATGGCCGTCGCGACGGCCATGCGTGCGCCGACCCACGCGCTTCGCTTCCGATCAGAAATACTCATCCGCGGACTCCAGCAATTCTCGGGCGCGCTCCTGCGCGATTCGGTTCGATAGCGTCAACCCCTCGACCCTCGGGTTCGCCAGCAGCACCGCGTCGAGTTCCCGGTCATGCAACTCGCGGTCGAACATCAGCCGCGCATAATATTCCGCGAAAAACACTCGAGGCATGAGGTGTTGGCCCCGGGCAAGCTCAATGGCACGCTCGAAGTGGGCTCGGCCAACTTCCGGGCGACCACCGAGGGCCGGGGGCGCGAGAGTCTCCATTACCCCGAGGTAAAGCCTGGGACCGGCATTGTCGTGGGTCTCGTCCACCTCGGCGATACGGGTCATGATGTCCTTGGCCCGCCCGAGTTCCGCGACCGCGCCCCAATCTGTGCTATTCGCCGAGATCCAACCCGCCCACGACGAGGCCAACGCGTACGCTAGCGGCACGTCGTCCTGGTCGAGGGTTTTCAAGTTGGCTCGCAGCACCTCGATATCGTCGGTGCGCGCCGAGCAGGCCCAGGAGAGTTTGCCGCACGATGCCCGTTGCGCCAGTTCGAAGGCTCTCTCGGCGAACAGGCGGCGCCGTTCGTCGTCGTCGACAAAGGCCGTGGCATATGCGCCGTTCAGCGTCACCCCCGCCTGCATCAAGGCAGTGCTGTCGGGACTACTGCGCAGGAACCCTTCGAGCATGATCAGAAAAGCCGCGGATCCCTCGCGCGCAACCTGCAGATCTTCGGTATTGAGCAGCGCGGACGACATGTCCTCCGCCAGCCCCTCGGTCACCGACGAAATGATCGACGCGCAGCCGCACAACGCGGCGCACAAGACAATGGCACAGGCCTTCATGGCGAGGTATTTAACGATCCGCCAGCGACATTTGCAATGGCGACACCGCGACGGCCCGCCCGAACATCTCCGGGCGCGGCGCGAACTGGCGGCGGACCAGTCCGCATCAGAACAACCATGTCTCGACGTTGTCGACCGATTCGCGCCGGTCCAGGTGGTGCCAGCCCTTGACGCAGCGAACGATCAACCACACGGCCGTCGCCACCAGTACGAGATAGCCCACCAGAACCAGCGTCAGCACGGCGCCGATAAAGGAAAACAGCAGCAGGAGCCAGAAAGTACGAATCTGGAACCGGTAGTGACTCGCGAGCCAATTGGGCGCATCTTCGCGCGCCATGTACGCGAGGGCGACGCCGACGATGGCGGTCGCGCCCAACACTACGCTCATCGCGTACATGGCGTAGATGACTTTGGCCTGGTTGTCCATCGGCGGTCGTGTACTACAGGAGGTCCGTGGCGCGGCCGAGGGTTTCCAGACGCTCTGCCAGGCTTGCTCCCATCGGGTTCAGGCGCAAGGTCGTCACGCCCGTTGCCCTGTAGGCCTCGATTCGCGCCCGAACCGCCGCTTCGTCGCCCAGCAGATTCGATTCGATGATCATCTGGTCGGGTACCCTGGCGGTTGCCGCATCGCGTTTTCCGGAAATCCAGAGCTGCCGCACTTCGTCCGCCGCCTCCGCCCAGCCCGCCCGGCTGAAGGCATCATTGTAGAAGTTCGTCCGGGGAGATCCCATGGCCCCCAGGGTGAACGCCATGCCGGCCTTGAGCGGTTCCACCAGGGCGTTGATATCGTCGCCGAACGCGACCGTGCCGCCCGCCTGGATATCGATGTCGGCGAGAGACCGGCCCGCCGATTCGGCACCTTCGCGCAGATAGGCCAGGTGCGCGTCGGCGTGCTCCGGCGTAAACGATGTTCCAAGCCAGCCGTCCGCCACCGAGCCCGCATATCTCAAGGTATTGGGACCCAGCACCGCAAGGTAGATGGGAATGTTCTCGTTCCCGGGCTGCGCGAGCCGCAATGCCTTTCCCTCGCCGCCGGGCAGGGGCAGACGATGGTAAGCGCCGTCATAAGCCAGCCTTTCCCCGGCGAAGGCGAGGCGAAGGATGTCCACGGTCTCGCGCATGCGGGTGAGCGGCGCCTTGAAGGGACGCCCCTGCAGCCCTTCGACCACCTGCGGCCCGCTGACGCCAAGACCGAGCATGAACCTGTTGTTCGAATACGCCGCCAGCGTCAGGGCCGTCATGGCCGTCATCGACGGCGTGCGGGCGCTGATCTGCATGATACCTGTGCCGAGCTTGATTCGATCGGTTAGCGCCGCGAGATAGGCCAGCGGCACCACGGCGTCCTCACCCCACGCCTCCGCCGACCAGACGGCATCGACGCCAAGCTTCTCCGCCTCGAGCACATACTCGATCTGGGCGTGAATGTCGCGCCCACGGCCCGACGCGGCGCCGCCTATCGAGATGCTGACTTTCATGGCTGTCCCCGATGAATCCCGGTCAGTATACCTTTGCCGCGTGGCCGGATTGTTTAGCTGAGGGCGACAATGCCCGGGCTGGGCTTTTGCTTCCATTCACCCCCGTTTTACCGTTAAATCACCCCCTTGTTCCCGATGCTCGAGACGATATCGAATCGGTGTCCGACGCCAATCTCAACGTGTACCGAATACGCGGACGTCGTCCGTTGCGCGGGGGCATTCGCGCCCAGGCCGCGAAGAACGCGGTAACAAAGCAACTCGTCGCCACCCTTCTCACGACCGAGCCTTGCCGGCTCCACGATGTGCCGGACATCACTGAAATCGATGTGGTCCTCGACATGCTGGCGGAAATCGGCGCGGCGAGTGACCGGCGCGAAGACGGTGCCGTCGACATAGCAACGCCCCGCATCGCGTCGACCGCGATCAGCGAGCGGTATTCCGGGGTCAACCGGATCCCCGTCCTGTTGATCGCCCCCTTGCTCCATCGGGCGGGCATGGCCCGCGTGCCCGTCGTCGGCGGCTGCAACATCGGGGAACGGCCCATCGACTTCCATATCGACCTGCTGCGGAAGATGGGGGCGGAGATCGACGAGGACGACGACGGCTATACCGCCAGGGCGGATCGGCTTCGAGGCACCGTGCTAGCGCTGCCCTACCCCAGTGTCGGCGCCACCGAAAACGCGATCTTCGCGGCATGCCTGGCGGAAGGCACGACCGTGATCAACAACGCGGCGGTGGAGCCGGAAATCGTCGATACGGTGCTCTTCCTGCAGAAGATGGGGGCGCTCATTCAAATCGATACGGACCGGAAGATCGTCATCGAGGGCGTGGACCGGCTTCACGGCGCGAGCCACGACCCGGTTCGCGACCGCATCGAAGTGGCATCTTTTGCGATGGCGTCCGTCGCGACCGGAGGCCGGCTTCGCATCGAGGGGGCGGATCAGGCCGCCATGATCACGTTCCTCAATACGCTGCGAAAGATCGGCGGCGGGTTCGAAGTGGACGCGGGGGCCATTACCTTCTTCCGCGCCCGCGACCGACTGGCCCCCATCCACATAGAGACCGATGTGCATCCCGGCTTCATGACGGACTGGCAGCAACCGATGGTGACGCTCCTGACCCAGGCCGACGGCGTCTCCGTCGTGCATGAGACCGTCTACGAAAAGCGCTTCGACTACACCAGCACGCTGAACGACATGGGGGCCAACATCACGCTTGCCAAGGATTGCCTCGGCGGCAAGGAGTGCCGTTTCACCGACCGGAATTTCCCCCACAGCGCCATCGTCCAGGGCGCAACGCCGCTCGTCGGACGGCAAATCGAGATTCCCGATCTGCGCGCCGGATTCGCCTATCTGCTGGCGGCGTTGATCGCCGACGGCGAGAGCACGATCTTCGGCACGCGGTTCATCGAACGCGGCTACGTCAACGTGCCAGAACGCCTGGCGAGCGTCGGCGCGGACGTCGATGTGCCGACTCGGCGCACGGCGGTCGCATAGGCAATGCTACGGTCAGAATGTGAAAGGACTCACCTTTAGGGACGTTTCGGCCGTACGAGATATCGCGTGCCGCGAATTCTCCAGGATAGAAGCAATCATCAAGGGACTTCTCCCGGACTCGGGCGTCGAGCATGTCGGAAGCACCGCGCTGCCGCAGGGAATCACCAAGGGAGATCTCGATATACAGGTGCGCGTTGGCTCCCAAATGTTCGAAGCGGCGAGAGCCGTGATCGGTCTCGAGTTCGTGCCCGATCCGGACAATCTCCGGGGGGACGGGGAGACATCATTCAAGATCGATGGCGCTGACATCCCGATAGCGATCCATCTCACGGAGATCGGAGGTGAGTTCGACTTCCAGTGGAAATATCGGGACCTTCTCGGGAACCGGCCGGATCTTGTCCTGGAAGACGATGACATCAAGCGTTGTTTCGAGGGGAAACGCATGAGTGACTATCGAAAGGCAAAGGCGGAGTTCTTTGATCGAATCCGGCACCTTGTCCGCGCGCGAGCCAAATCGACCCCACCGGGTGACAAGACAAGTCCTATTGACCAATCAGAATGCGCGCCGCTTTGTTCGCGCACACCGCGCGGCGCGATCATCGCGGCCGGGTATGAAACATCCGGACCGCCCATGCGGCGAACTCCTGCTCATGACCGCCGGCGCCATATGCCGATAGCGGCGCGCCGCCGGGAAGCGCGTACAATCGATACCAATCAGATTCCGGGCCGACGGGGTCGACCGAGACGGAGTTCGGGGCAAGCATGGATGGAAAGCTCGAATTTCAGAATGCTGTTCGCGGAATAGATGCCGGCAAACTGGTCAACGCCGTAGACGCGCTCCGTCAGGGCGATGGCGCGGGGAGAATGCAAGTCGCCGCGGCGATGGCGTGGGCCGGGTTCTCCTGCCCCGGCGCCATCGGGGCGGTTTACGACAATATCGCAGCCGCCTGGCTGGGATCGGGTGAAACGCCGCCAGTCCCTAACGACCTTCGGCAAGCGCCCTTGCAGCCGGATTTCTGGAACGCATTCTGGTCCGTCATCGACGACGCCGCGAAAGGCTACGATGCGGCCTCGATTACCACCCGCGTGGCCGCCCTCGGCGGCGCCGTACATCCGACCTTCGAAGCCATCGCCGAGTCCTGCGCCCAACGCCACCCGGGCGCGGGCGCCGCGCTTGCCCGTCCGGTGCCGGGCCGTACCGACCTCGAGGTGTTGGGCGCCTGCAACGAAAACAGCCTGGGCAAGACCCTGTACAACATGGTCGTCGATCAAGGCTACGACCTCGAGGTGCTGGACCGCGAGGCGATCAGGCTCGACGCGCTGCCCCGCTCTCTTAGGTACCTGAACACGCGCATCCTGCAGATGCATGACGTGTGGCACCTGGTTGCCGGCTACGAGACAACGGCCTCCCACGAGATCGCCATTTCCGCTTTCCAACTGGCGCAGTTCGGTCACAACTATTCGGCGATGTTTCTGGCCAGCGTGATGACCATCACGCATGTCATGCAGCCCGCCGGGGTCCCCGTTCTGCTGCAACTTATCGCGGAAGCCTGGCAACACGGCCGCCGCTCACCCGCCTTGATGGACATCGAGTGGGAAGCCCAGTGGAACAACTCCATCGAGACCCTCCGCGCGCGTTACGGTATTCCCGTCCATCAAAGTGCGCTCCCCGCCGACTTGCTGGAGACCTTGAATGGCAGTTGAGAATCGCTGCGTGCGGATGCCGCACGGCGCGCGCATTTGCTAGACGGGATCGACTGCCATAACCTTTTCAGACATGATCGCCGAGCTTCTGCAAAAGCATGTGCGCCATGGAACGCTGACGCTGGTCACGCCGGACGGCGCGCGCCAGACATTTGGCGGCGGCAGCCCCCAGGCCACCTGGATCGTTCGCAAGCCACGAACGATACGCAAGATTCTCCTGAACCCGGGAGCGAATCTCGGCGAGACCTACATGGACGAGGAATGGGATGTCGAGGACGGCGACCTCATCGACCTCCTCACCCTTCTCCGGACCAACGCCGAACCCGCTGTCTCCGATCGACGCCTGATCGCCCTGACGGGGCCGTTGGCCACGCTCGTCAGTTCGTGGAACACCGCGCGCGCGAGCCTGCGCAACGTCAGCCACCACTACAATCTGGACGAGGCGCTGTTCCGCGCCTTTCTCGATCGCGACATGCACTACTCCTGCGCGTACTTTCGCGAGGCCGGCATGACGCTGGAGGCGGCCCAGATCGCCAAGAGCGAGCACATCCGCAACAAACTGCGCCTCGTGCCCGGCGCCCGAGTGCTGGACGTCGGCAGCGGTTGGGGCAGCCTCGCCATGCACCTGGCGGAACACGCCGACGTGGATGTGGTAGGTCTCACGCTTTCCAGCGAACAGGTCCGCGTCGCCAGCGCCGAAGCCGAACGGCGGGGCCTGTCCGGGCGGGTGGAATTCAGGCTGGAAGACTATCGCCATCATCGCGGCCAATACGACGCCGTGGTGTCCGTGGGCATGTTCGAACACGTCGGCCGGCGCAATTTCGGACGATTCTTCGACCAGGTCCGCGCCCTGCTGGGGCCGGACGGCATCGCACTGATCCACACGATAGGTATCGCCGGACCGCCCTTGCCCACCAATCCCTGGACCGCGCGCCACATCTTTCCCGGCGGGTATATTCCCGCCGCCTCCCAAGTGGTGCGCGCCATCGAGCGCAGCGGTCTGGTCTTGAGCGACATGGAAGTATGGCGGCGCCATTACGCGTCTACCCTGCGGGAGTGGAACCGGCGTTTCCAGGCTTCCCGGGAGACGTTCCGGCGCAGCCACGGGGAGCGGTTCTGCCGCATGTGGGAGTTCTATCTCACGATTTGCGCTACCGGATTCGAGATCGGCAGCCTGGTCGTGCATCAGTTTCAACTGGCGCATCACAACGATGTCGTCCCGCTGACGCGCGACTATCTCTACAACGACCAAGCACTGGACGCCAAGACTGTCGCGGATGGACGCTGACAGACCCGCGAAGAACCCTCGCCGGGACCAGCCAACAGAAGACGCAAATGTTCCAGCGCGGGACGGGGGAACCCGCGGTCTCGACTCGGGCGACGCGCCTAGCAGCACAAGTATCCGTGATTACCTGCTCTACGGCCTGTCGCTGCCGGAGCGGGCGCTTCGCAGCACCGCCGGCGTCATCGGCGGCGCGCTGCGCGAGTCGGCCACCGCGCTCATTCCCCAGACCTTCCGCAATGCGCGGACCTACCAACTCTTCATCGGGCAGATGCTCGACTTCCTGGCCGAAGATGTCGGCGGCGTCGCGCGCACGGATCCATCAGGGGACCCGCGGGTGAAGGATTACGTCGCCCGCAAGACCGTCGGCAACTTCATCGAACTGGCGAGTCTCGCGACGATCCACGTGTCTCCGATGCTGCTGCTCGCGATCGTCAGCGATCTTGCGTATGGATCCAGGGCCTATCTGCGCGAGTTGGCGGAGGAACTGCAGGCGCGAGGCGTGATCAGGGATGCGTCGGCGATCCGCCAGGTGGACGACTTGCTGAACGCCGCGGCCAACGCCAGCGAGGAAACCGCCGCGGCGTTCGACACGCCGCCGCTATCGATCGAAGGGCTCAAGGAGACGGTTCGGCAGACTCAGGGCAAGCTGCGCGATATCGATCCCGCACAGGTGCTATCCGAAGACGACATAAAGCAGCTCTGGGATGGCATGCGATCGATCGCGCGGCGCGAAAACATGAGCCCGCTCGCGATCTCCGGCGCCATGACCCTCGCTTCCCTCGACAAGTTCGCCAAGCTGGGGACCGGCGCGCTGTCGAGCGTTCGGGTGGCCGGCACCCTGCTCGACGGCGTTGTGCTGGACCACTACCGAACCGTACTGGCAAATATCCACGAACACGGGCTCTACCCGACCCTGGCGGCGTCCAGCCAGCCCTACGCGGAAGCGTTGTGGCGGAATTTCTCGGCCGACCGCGCAACCGTCACCGAGAGTTTCCTAAGAGACGGGGGCGCAGAGCGGGTGTTGGGCAAGGCCCGGCGTTGGCTCAAGTCTGCCATCCCGAGGTCGTGACATGACACCGCAGGGTCGGTCACGGAACATCCGTGGCTGGATCCTGGCGTCAATCGCGTTCGCCGTGCAGGCCGAGGCGCTGCACGCGCGGAAGATAACAAAGGAAACATCTTGATGCCTCATATGCTGCGCACTATGATGTTTCTATGCGGACGACACTCACTATTGACGATCACATCGCAGCAGCCTTGAAATCGCTCGCGCGAAATAGCGGTAAGACCTTCAAGACGGTGGTCAACGAGGTGTTGCACAACGGCCTCACAACCGGCGAGAAACCCGTTCCGGATCAAGAAGCCTTCACGGTTGCCTCAGCCCGCCGCGGATTCTTGCCGGGAATCGATCCACTGAAGCTCAATCAACTCGTGGATGAGTTGGAGGTTGACGACTTCGCGGGACGGCGTCACAGCGGGTTGGCATGATCCTTCCCGACATCAACCTCGTCGTCTACGCCTACAATGAGGATGCGCCTCACCATGTCGCTGCAAAAGCGTGGTGGGAACGGTGTCTCTCTGAAACGGAGCCCGTCGCCGTCGCATGGGTAGTCGTGCTGGGTTTCATAAGGCTCATGTCCAATCGACGCGTACTCGCGCGACCGATGTCAGCCTCGGAAGCTGTTGCACACTGCAAGTTGTGGCTCACGCGCCCCAACGTACGTACCGTTTTGCCGGGGCCAACGCACATGGACATCCTCGCTGGTCTCCTGGCCGGACCCATCGGCCCCAACCTGATTACGGATGCACACCTTGCGGCCCTGGCAATCGAACATCAGGCGGAACTATATTCGAACGATGGCGATTTCGCGCGTTTCTCCGGCCTGACATGGCGGAATCCCGTTGCATGAGGGAGCGCAACCTAAAGCGCCTTCCCCAAGTTTCTCCGCCATGCCGAAATCCATGTGCCGGATCATGGTGCCAATCGCCATATTCGCGTTCGCCGCCCAGGCCAAGGTGCTGCACATCGGCAATGGCGGCGAGCCGGAGACGCTCGACCCCCATCGCCACACCCAGCGACTGGAAGAAACCATCCTGAACGACCTGTTCCTCGGCTTGACGACATTGAATGCCGAAGGCGAGATCGTGCCGGGCGTCGCCCAGCGTTGGACCGCGAGCGAGGACGGCCTGACCTGGACGTTCGAGTTGCGTACGGACGCGAGGTGGTCGGATGGGTATCCGCTTACGGCGCACGACTTCGTGTTCGCGTTCAGGCGGCTTCTCGACCCCGAGACGACGGCCGGCCTCGCCCACTTCCTGTATCCGATCCAAAACGCCGAAGCCGTGAACACGGGGGAACTCCCCGCCGACGCCCTTGGCGCACGGGCCGCGGCGGATCACACGCTGGTCATCGAACTGGCGCGGCCGTTCCCGTTCTTGGCGGAGCGTCTGATCCATCCCACCGGGTATCCCGTACCCGCCCACTTGATCGAGGAACGGGGCGCCGCCTGGACCGCACCGGGCACCATGGTATCCAACGGCGCCTTCGTGCTGGAAGATTGGGAACCTTGGGGTTTCGTGCGGCTAGGCAGAAACCCCGCATTTCACGACGCGGAATCGGTGGCGCTCGAGGGCGTGGTATATCACTCGATGCGTGACGCGAACGCGGCGTACTACCAATACCGCGCCGGGGAACTCGACGCCATCGGCGACTTCCCCGCCAGCGAGATTTCCTGGGTGCGGGAGCATATCCCCGACCACCTGCGGCTATCGCCGCTGCTATCCATCATGTACCTGGTATTCAACGTCGCGGCGGCGCCGTTCGACGACGCCCGCGTGCGCGAGGCGTTGAGCATCGCGCTGGACCGGCAGTTCATCGTCGAGCACGTTCTGCGTAGCGACGAGATCGCCAGCGTTTCCATGGTGCCGCCGATGGTGACCGGCTACGCAACCGCGATAGCCATCGTCGAGGATCGAGAGAAGCGTCTGGATCGCGCCCGCCACCTGCTTCGCGACGCGGGTTACGGGAAAGGTGATCCGCTGGCGGTGACACTCCGCCACATCACCGGCGACGAGTGGCAAGCCGTGAACGTCGCGATAGCCGAGATGTGGCGAGAAATCGATGTTGCGACGACACTGCATGGCGCGGAACTGAAGGATCACTTCGCCGAGTTGCGCCAGGGAGACTTCCAGGTGGCCCAGGCCGGATGGTTCGGCGAAAACAATCCCGAACACTATCTGGACCTGCTCATCTACGACACCGGCGACGTCAACTACGGCCGCTTCGCCTCGAACACCTATGACACGCTCATGCGCCGCGCCCACGCCGAAGTCTTGCTGGCGCAGCGCCTCGATCTGCTGCGCGACGCCGAGGTGGTAGGTCTCGCCGCCTTCCCACTCGCGCCGCTGTACTCCGTCACGATTCGCGCCCTGGTCAATCCCCGGATTGGCGGCTGGCTCGATAACCCACGCAACGTCCACGGCGCGCGATATCTGCGCTGGAACGACGACCTCGCATCCGGGACGCCCGGCCCCGAGCGCGAACCCCCGGACTGAATGCGGCACCCGTCGAATTGCGGCACACTGGACACTGTGAAATCGACGCAGCCAGACGGAACGCATAGGGAGAACCCATGTCAATCGGCGCCGGGATCGGCATAGCAAACTTCACCTTCGACGACGCGCGGGGTTTCTGGAAGTGGGTGGACATGTGCGACGCCGGCGGCGTCGACTCCATCTGGCAGTCGGACCGCATCATCAGCACCCAACCCGCGCTCGAATGCATGTCCGTCATGGCGGCCCTCGCCGGCGCCACGCGACGCATCAAGTTCGGCATGAATGTCGCGAGCCTCGGGCTGCGCGACCCGGTGATCATGGCCAAGCAGTGCGCGACGATCGACGTGCTGTCCGAAGGCCGGCTGCTGCCCGCCTTCGGCATCGGCAGCGCCCGCTCCCGAGACTATGCGGCCACGGGCAAGCCGACGCGCCGGCGCGGCAAACGCGTCAACGAGGGGTTGGAAATCCTCACCCGGCTCTGGACCGAGGATAAGGTGGATTTCGAGGGCGAGTTCTACCGGCTCGACGCCGCAAGCATCAGTCCCAAACCGGTGCAGCACCCCCTGCCGCTCTGGCTCGGCGGCTCCGCGCCGCAAGCCATCGATCGCGCCGCCCGCTGGGGCACGGGCTGGCAAGCAGGCATCGATGCCGCCCACGAAGTCGCCCCCGTGGTGGCCGCGATCAAGGCGCGGGCCAGGGAACTCGGCCGCGTCATCGACGAAGATCACTACGGCGCCGGTTTCGGGTTTCGGTTCGGAACCCCATCCGAACCCATTATCGAGCGCCACGCGGAAGTCCTCCGCGAACGCCTCGGCCGCGACGCCCGGGGCTACGCCGCCGTCGGTGGTGCCGACGAGATCATGGCGCTGCTGCTGCGCTTTCGCGAAGCCGGCGTACACAAGTTCGTACTGCGGCCCATCGCGAGCGGAACGGAAGACATGCTGGCTCAGACGCGGGCATTGATCGACCAGGTTCTGCCCGAAGTCGCCGCGATGAACGGTCGGGACAGTTAAGGATCAGGCCTTGGCGGAAGGCGAGTCGGGAGCTGCGCCGTTGTCCGGAATGGACCTCCAGTCGTTCAAGCGTTTGTACGAAAGACAACTCGAGGCGGGTAGCGCCGGCCGGGAATCGCGGCAAACCCGACGGATGTACCGGGCGATGTTGAGAGCATCCAATGACCTGCCCGCCCGCAGCCTCTCGGCGCCGGTCGGCGCAACGTGGGTGTGGTCGGACCTGCACCTCGGCCACGAGAACATCATTCGCTACACCAACCGGCCGTTCGGGGACGTCGAGGCAATGAATGCGCATCTCTACGCCAACTGGGACGCCACGGTCGGCGAGGACGACACCCTGATCTTCGTCGGCGACATCGCCATGCGCGCCGCGCTATGCGATGCCACCTGGCAACGCATCCGCGAAGGCCCGGGGGGCGCCAAGATCCTGGTTGTCGGCAACCACGACCTGACCGGTTCCGGAGAGTTGCGCGTCGACGGTTTCGACGACATTTGCTCCGTACTGTGCCTCGATGGTGACGTGCCGCTCGTTTTCACGCACATGCCGCTCGCGACGGTCCCCCACGGCTGCGCCAACGTCCACGGACACACGCACAACGCGGCGCCGACGCGTTCGCCGCACATCAACGTATCCGTCGAACAGCTCGCCTACCGGCCCGTTCCGCTCGACCGTATCCAGGCGCTCGCGAAGGAGGTGATCGCCGGTCGCTTTCCCGAAGGCGCCACGACCATGGAGCGAATCGCCAACCTGTAGTCCGGAACCGGGCTGGAAGGCCGCACCACTCATTCAGCGTTGGGAGGACGCATGACAAGGTCACGCATCACGTACATGAGCGCCGTGCCGCCATGGGAATGCGACATCGTCGACCATTTCACGGTGGCGTACTACTACCAGAAGCTGGACCATGCGACCGACGTGGTCCTGGGCCGTGCCGGTCTCGACCCCACCGACCCCAGTGCGCCGACCATGGTCCGATGTCTCACCCGGTTCGAGCGGGAACTCCGCAAGGGCGACATCTACCGGATAGAAACCGCGCGGCTCGACACCGACCGTCTCGGGCACCGCCTGATCGACGCCGAGACGGGCACGGTCTGCACGCACTTCGATCAGCGCATGTCGGCCCCGATTCCGGACGACGGCGCCCCGCTTGCCGACGCGGACTGGGAACGCCCGCCGCTCGCGCCGCCGATGTCCCCGCCCGCCACGGCGCGCTGGCTCGATACCGGGGTCGGCGTAGTCACCGCCGAAGATTGCGGACTCGCGGGCAGCGCGAGTTCCCATGCATACATCCTCAGGTTTTCCGCCGCCGGCGAGCACCTGCGCAGCAGCATCGGTATGACGCCGACCTACGTTCGCGACAACAACGTCGGCTTCGCCACATTCAGCTTCGACGCCCGACTCGCCGCGCGCGCGACGCCGGGAACTCTCCTCATGGTGCAATCCACCCTCAGCCACGTCGGACGCACGTCCCTGCGCATCGAGCATCGGCTCATCGACCTGCGCGACGGGACCGAGGTCGCGAGCCTGACGCAGGCGGGTGTCCACCTCGACAAGGCCAGACGCCGCCCCTCGCCGATGCCCGCCCACATTGCCGCCGCCGCAAGGGAATTGTTGGCTACGTCGGAATGACCATTGGCGAAGAGTCCGACTGATCACCGGGGAACCGAAAGGTGAGGCAAATCAAATTACCTCACAAATCGGAGTGAGGGCACATGGCGATGTTGACCGGAAATGCGTTCGACTCATGCTCCGTGTAAATTGCCGATCAACCAAAACGGCTACGTGGCGCAATGATCACCTCCCTTCGCCTCGTCGACTTCAAGAACTTTGCCGACGAAACCCTGCGCATGGGGCCGTTCACCGTGATCGTCGGGGCGAACGCAAGCGGGAAGAGCAATGTCCGCGATGCTCTCAGATTCCTGCACGGCATTGGCCGCGGCTATGCGCTGGCGGATATCGTCGGCGGCAAGTACGGCGTCGGTGGCCAATTGGATTGGCCGCCGATTCGGGGCGCTACGAATGAGATCGCCCGGTTTCTGCAAGGCGGATTCTCTCTTGAGATCGGACTGAGGTTGTCCGGCGCAGAACAGCGCTATTCCATCAAGGTGGAACGCGGGACCATCACTGGTCTATTGGAGGTAAAAAAAGAGGAATTCATCGGCGCATCGGAGCGCCTCATCGCCATTCGCAATGCGATTGAGTTGCGCCGTTCCCAGAGCTTGGGAAGGCTCCACGCCTCTGGCTGGTTTGAGGACGCGGCCTATTTCACCAGCCAAGACGATTAGGGCAGCGAGTGAATGTCTTGATCGTCCCGGAGGATTCCCGGAAAGACAAATAGTTCCTCAAGCCGCTTTTCGAGCGGCTCTTCAGGTCGTTGGGTAGACCGTCCGCAAACGTACGAGTCCGCGAAGATCCCGTTCTTGGCGGGGTTGTCGAAGCGCTCAAATCCGTACACCTGTCCGATATCGTCAAGCGATACGAAGGCATGGCGGACTGTTTCATTCTTTGCGTGGACCGTGATGGCGAAGTCGGTCGTCGCGAACGACTTGATCAGATTGAAGTGGAATTTGGGAGACAGCGCTTTCTGGCGGAAAATGCATGGGAAGAGTTGGAGACATGGGCTCTCGCGGGCCTGGACCTCCCAAGCGAGTGGCGTTGGTCCGAGGTCCGAGCCGAGGGATCGGTCAAGGAGCGGTACTTCGACGTTATTGCTCGACGTAGAGGTCTTGGGGATCTTCCCGACGGCGGTCGCAAAGCGTTGGGCGAGGAAGCTTCTCGGCGAATACAAGCGATCCGCCAGAAATGCCCAGAGGATTTCGACAATCTCGCACAGCGCATCGAACAGATCACGACCACTTAGACCGCGAGGCACGTTGCCGCTGGCGGCGAGACACTCGATAATCGTTTCTGCTTTGGAGAAAAGGGGACATTTCTGCTTTGCGTTGGCACCGCACTATTTCGCCTTGACAGAGTGGCAGTGCCAACTTAGGGTCCGCGCCGATGGACAACTGGACTGTGAGCCGCGCGATTAGCCCGAATCGCCACTATCGGTGGCGACCGCGTGGGGTTCGTTCGGTCGATCCGTCAATCCAGATCTAAGACCGCAAACAATCAACGGACCTCTCGCAACGCGAGGGTCTCTCCGTCATGTGGTCCCTCGGTTGCGGTCCGGGGAGCCACCATGAATCGATACACGGAAATGTCGAAACCTCCAGGACATCGCAGTGACCTGGTGAAGGCAGAGGCGCGTGAATACTACACGGCGCTGCTGCGCCCCCTGTTCGAGGGACGGAGGTTCATTCACGCGGGCGGACTGGCGGTGGGGCTCGGCAGAGAGGCGCGCACCCTGGCAGCGCTCGGGGCCGCCAAGCCGCTCATTCTGGCTTACGGTGAGGGAACAGGGGTAATTCCCGGCCGCGAAGAGGCGATACTGCACGTATGTGACATCCATGGCGGAGACATCGTCGACCAGCACCGCCAGGGATTGACTGCGCTCAAACATCTGCCGAGTAACGTCCGAGCGATGATCGACCGCTGGGACCCCGACCGTTCAGCAAGGGTCTTGTGTTGGCCCAGCGATGTCTCTAGCGTAGCCGGCCGAAATTCCTATGCGCCCCGCAAGCCGGCCTGGATTGCGCTCGAAGACAAGACGGCCATCGACGCGTTCTGGGACGTTGCGGGTGTGCATAGAGCACTATCGCGCGTCGTAGCTGCGGAACGTCGCGCACTTGTCGGCGCGGCCGCCGCCCTGGACGAAGGCCTTGGGACGGTATGGGCCGCCGACGTCAAATCGGGAGTCCACGGAGGCGCGGTCGGCTTGCGATGGGTGCGGCCAGGCGGAGATGGCAATGCGGCGGCGGATTCGTTGCGCGAAATCGCCGATCGCGTTCGCGTCATGCCGTTTCTGGAAGGCATTCCGGTCAGCATTCACGGAATCGTGTTCGAGGATGCGGTGACCGTATTCCGGCCCGTCGAAATGATCGTTTTGCGGCCGCGAGAAGGCGACCGGCTCCTGTTCGCCGGGTGTTCCAACTGGTTCGACCCTCGGACCGAGGATCGCGAGGCGATGCGTCGCATCGCACGGCGCGCGGGCATCGCGCTGCGCGAGCGGGTCGACTATCGCGGCGCGTTCACCATAGATGGCGTGCTCTCGCACGACGGATTCGTGCCGACGGAACTGAATCCCAGAATCGGCGGCGCGTTGCGGACGCTATTGACCGGGTTGGGGGACTTTCCGCTTGTTCCGTTGTGCTTCGCCGTAGCCGAAGGCGAATGTTTGGCGTTTCGCCCAGCTCTCCTCGAGCGCACCGTGTTGGCTAGCGCCGATCGGCATCGCGCCGGCGGCGGTCATGTCGTTACTGACACGAGATTTGACCTGACCAGTACATTCAATCTCGTGCGCGAGGGAACCGAGTATCGCGAGGCGCGGCAAGACGAGTCGCCGGTCGCGAAACTGGTTGCCGGTCCCAACCCGATCGGCGGCTTCCTGTCTTTCAGTCTGAATCCGATTCGGAATGCGCCGGGCATGCCGGTAGCTCCAGAGATGTCCCGCGTCTTGCGGTTCGCGGATCGCCGTCTCGGAACCGGGTTCGGTTGGTTGGAAACTGCGAAGGACATTCGGCCATGATGCTCACAAACTTAATCGGCTCGGTAATTCACTGTCAGGGAGTACCGACGCAGCGTTGAATAAGGACGGTAAGTGCCTGAGAGTGCCGAAAGAGCATCGTTCACGTATTCGGGCAAGAGCCCCTTTAGGAGCCGCAAAGTATTTTGGGCACTAAAGGAATCTGAACACTCCTCGTTGGAACCTTCTTCTTTGGGGACTACCCGCAACACGTTCCTTTGATGGATCGTCGAAAAGCGCAAGGTCCGAACTCGCAGTTGACATAGATATCAACTTTTTTAGTGCCTTATAGGTAGTACAATCCGGTTGCCCGATACGATCTTTCATTGCGAGCGCTAGTCCGTTTTGCGGCATATTCGGATGGCGCGCTTCCTCCATTTCCGAGTCGTCCATGAAGTATCTGCCGTCCCGCACTGTGAACCGCGTGACTTCTTGCCACGTCGGGTCGTAGCCTTCGAAAAGCAGCTCTTTGTCAACCTCATCGCCGCTTTTCCCCGGAGGGGTCCATGTCCGGCAAGGAATCCATCGCCATACTGGGCGGTACCGGCGATCTGGGCACGGGCCTGGCCATACGCTGGTCGAGAGCGGGACACGAGATCGTGATCGGTTCGCGCACGCTCGAAAAGGCGAAAACCGCCGTGGCCAACTTGCAGAAGATCAGTCCCGAAACCCCGGCGCGGGCGATGGAGAACGCCGACGCCGCGGCGGCGGGAGATATCGTCGTGCTGACAGTGCCGGCGGAACACCAGATCTCCACGCTGGAAACCGTTCGCGCGGGGCTAAAAGGCAAGATCCTGATAGATGTCTCCGTGCCGCTGGTCCCGCCCAGGGTCGGAACGGTGCAACTGCCGGAAGCGGGGTCCGCCGGGAAGCGCGCGCAGGATTTTCTTGGCGATGACGTCATGGTCGTTTCCGCATTCCAGAACATCGCCGCGCACCTGTTGCAGCAGGACATCCATATCGAGTGCGACGTGCTCGTCGCCGGCAACAAGCGCGCGGCCAGGGACAAGGTCATCGCGCTGGCGGCCCAAGCCGGACTGACGGGCTGGCACGCCGGACCCATCGACAACGCCGCCGCCGCCGAGGCGCTCACCAGCATCCTGATCCAGATCAATCGGCGCCACGATCTATCGCATTCGGGCATCAAGATCGTCGGTCAAACGGAGCACGAATAGATGGCGCTCAGCGTCGCGGGTATCGAAGGCCTGCCCCTGATTCGGGCCGGCGATGATCTGCCCGCCATCCTCATGAACGCCATCAACGCGCAGACGTCACTCCGTGACGGCGACGTGCTGGTCGTCGCGCAAAAGATAGTTTCCAAGGCCGAAGGCCGCCTGGTACGACTTCACGACGTCGCGCCATCGGCCGACGCCGTCGCGCTGGCGGCCGAGACTGAAAAGGACCCGCGCCTGGTGCAGTTGATCCTCGATGAATCCGTGGCCGTGGTGCGAAAGCGGCCCGGGGTGCTCATCGTCCGGCACCGGCTCGGCTTCGTCGGCGCCAATGCGGGCATCGACCAATCCAACGTCGACCACGGCCGCGGCGAGGTCGCCCTGCTTTTGCCTTTGGATCCCGATGCTTCGGCCGCGGCACTGCATGCGCGCATCCTTGAGCGGACCGGCAACCGCGTCGGCGTGGTCATCAGCGATAGCGCCAACCGTCCCTGGCGCCTCGGCACCACCGCCATGGCTATCGGCGCCGCTGGTATCCAGGTGTTCGACGACCGCCGGGGCGGCTTTGACCTGTTCGGCCGCGAACTCAAGATCACGCTGGTGAACCGCGCCGACAGCATGGCGACGGCCGCCGTTCTCGTTATGGGAGAGACGACGGAGCGGATTCCGGCGGCACTGGTCAGAGGCTTCGCACCCGAGTCGCAGGCAGGCAATGCGGCGGCGATCAACCGGCCCCTGACGGAAGACCTGTTTCAATGAATACGCCGAGGGTGCGCCCGCGATGAAGATACTCGCGCTCACCGGCGGCATTGGCGGCGCCAAGCTCGCGCTGGGTTTCGCGAAGGTGCTGGAACCCGACGAGATCGGGTTTGTCGTCAACACCGGAGACGACTTCGAGCACCTCGGCTTCCACATCTCGCCGGACGTGGACACGCTGGTCTATACGCTCGCCGGAGAGGCCAATCTCGAAACCGGTTGGGGCCGGCGCGACGAGAGCTGGCACTTCATGGACTCCGCACAACGGCTCGGCTTGCAGACCTGGTTCCGCCTCGGCGATCACGACCTCGCGCTGCACGTATATCGACGGCAGCGCCTCGCCGCGGGCGCCACGCTGACCGAAGTCACGCGGGAGATCCGCCAGCGTCTGGGCGTGGCCCAATCCGTCCTGCCGATGTCGAACGATCCGGTCAGAACGCACGTGATGACGTCGGATGGACCGCTCGCCTTCCAGCACTACTTCGTGCGCGACCGCTGCCGACCCGCCGTGACGGGATTCGAGTTCGATGGCATCGACGACGCGGCGATCAGCCCCGAAATTGCAGCGCTACTCAACGCAAGCGCGTCGCATCCTCCGGGAGCATCCGGGGATGGGTTGAATGCAATCGTCATATGCCCGTCCAATCCTTTCGTTTCCGTCGACCCGATCCTGGATACGCCCGGCATGCGGCAGCGACTGAAGTCAGCCGGTGTACCGATCATCGCGGTATCCCCCATCGTCGGCGGACGCGCCATCAAAGGGCCGACGGCAAAGATGATGCGCGAACTCGACATTCCGGCCTCGGCGGCGGCGGTAGCCCGACATTACCAAGGCCTGATTACCGGCTTTGTCCTCGACGAATGCGATGCCGCCGCCGAGTCGGAGATAGCCGACCTGGGACTGGCTACCACCGTGACCCAGACGGTGATGACGAACCTCGACCATCGCATCGCCCTCGCCCGCGACGTGCTGGCTTTCGCCGGCGCTTGAGTGCGGCCGCCGATGCCCCCAGTAACGACTCCTCGCATCTGGGCACTGGTACCCTTCAAGGGTCCCGACGGAGCGAAAGAACGGCTTGGCGCGTACCTGTCGCCGCGCGAGCGGCACGATCTGACACTGGCCATGGTGCAAGACGTGCTGGCCGCGCTCACCCCGGCGTCACTAGAAGGCGTGCTAGTCGTATCGCGCTCGCCGGCCGCCGTGGCGCTGGCGCGAGAATTCGATGCGGAGGTATTCGCCGACACGGCAGACGATCTGACGGGCGCCGTCACCGAAGCGAGCGCTTTCGTCGCCGATCGCGCCGAAGGCACCATGATCGTCCACGGCGACCTTCCCCTTCTCACCGCCGACGAAGTGAACCATGCCATCCGGGGGCACACGGATATTACCCTGCTGCCCGACCGTCACGAGGTCGGCACCAACTGCATCATCGCCACGCCGCCGAACGCGATGACCTACCAGTTCGATGGCACGAGCTTCAGACCGCACAAGGCGCTGGCTCGCGCGGCGGGATTCGAGCCGCGCATCGTCCGCCTGCCCGGTTTCGGCCTCGATATCGACACCATCGATGGCTTGCGTGAGTTCGCCGCCGCCGGCACGGACACCCGCAGCGGACGCTACCTTGTGAAAACCGGTGTGGCATCGCGGCTGGCGGCCACCCATAATTGACGTTTTCCGCAGAGCTCCAGGGACACGATGCGCGTTGAACTGACACTGGCTGCCGCCGCGGACGGAGAACTGCCGGACGCTGCCGGCGCGCTCGCCCTCGCGGACTTCCCGGACACACGAGCGCTCGCCCAAGTCGCATCGACGCTGCGCGATCGCGAATTCCTGAACGTCGTCACCTATTCGCGCAAGATCTTCATTCCGCTGACGCACATGTGTCGCGACGTCTGCCACTACTGCACGTTCGCCCAGACGCCCTCGCGGCTCGATGCGCCCTACATGACGCTCGACCGTGTGCTGGAAGTCGCCCGCCACGGCGCCGCCCTGGGCTGCAAGGAGGCGCTGTTCACCCTGGGCGAAAAACCGGAACTGCGCTACCGGGCGGCGCGCGACGCATTGGCGCAAATGGGCTACAAGACGACCATCGCCTATTTGCGCGATGCCGCCGCTGCGGTCCTTGACGAGACGGGCCTGCTGCCCCACCTGAATCCCGGCAACATGACGCCGGAGGACATCGCCCTGCTGCGCCCGGTGTCGCCGTCGATGGGCATCATGCTCGAGTCCGCATCGGACCGGTTGACCCAACGGGGCATGCCGCACTACGGCTCCCCGGACAAGGTGCCCGCCGTGCGCCTCCAGACGCTGCGCGATGGCGGCGCCGCCGGGGTGCCGTTCACATCCGGCATCCTTATCGGCATCGGCGAAACCCGTCGCGAGCGCATCGAATCACTACTGGCGATTCGCGATGCGCACGAGCGGCACGGCCATATTCAGGAAGTCATCATTCAGAACTTCCGCGCCAAGCCCGATACCAAGATGCGCCATGCGCCGGAACCGAGTCTCGATGAGTTGCTATGGACCATCGCCGTCGCCCGCATCGTCTTCGGCGCCTCGATGAGCATTCAGGCGCCGCCGAACCTGAGTCCCGGCGTACTGCAGCAGATCGTCGCCGCCGGCATCAACGACTGGGGCGGCGTCTCCCCGCTGACACCCGACTTCGTGAATCCCGAAGCGCCCTGGCCCCATGTCGAGGAGCTGGTGCGCGAGACCGCGGCGGCCGGCAAGCACCTGCATGAACGCTTGACCATCTATCCCGCCTACGCGAGGGAGTCCGAACGCTGGGTCGACGCCGGCCTGCGCCGGCGCGTGCTCAACATGATCGATGGCGAAGGCCTGCCGCGTATCGACGGCTGGTCGCCCGGCGCTGTCGACGCGCCGCCGACAGCCACGCTCGAACGCATCCACACGCCCCCTCGCGAGCGAGATGTCTCGCGCGACCTCGGCGCCATCCTCGCGCGCGCCTCGAATGGCGACGATCTGGACGAAGACGAACTGGTGCGCCTGATTCGCGCCCGCGGCGACGATTTCAACGTGGTCGTGCAGGCGGCGGACAGGCTGCGCGCCCAAGTCAACGGCGATGTTGTCAGCTACGTGGTCAACCGCAATATCAACTACACCAACATCTGCTACTTCAAGTGCCGCTTCTGCGCCTTCTCCAAGGGCAAACTCGCCGAGAACCTGCGCGGACGCCCTTACGATCTCGGCCGCGAGGAAATCCAGCGCCGCGTGCGCGAAGCGTGGGACCGAGGCGGCACGGAGGTCTGCCTGCAAGGCGGCATCCACCCCGAGTACACCGGCCAGACGTACGTGGAAATCGCCCGCGCGGTGAAGGAAGCCGTGCCTTCAATGCATGTGCATGCCTTTTCGCCGCTGGAAGTGTGGCAAGGCGCCGCCACATCGAACTTGAGCCTCAGGGAGCATCTCGAGTCATTGCGGGACGCCGGACTCGATACGCTGCCCGGCACCGCGGCGGAAATCCTCGACGACGAGGTGCGCGCCGTGATCTGCCCGGACAAGATCAATACCGAGCAGTGGCTGCAAGTGATGGAAACGGCTCACGAAGTCGGGTTCCGCACCACCGCGACGATCATGTACGGCCATGTAGATCAACCCAAGCATTGGGCGCGGCACCTGCTGCGCATTCGCGCCTTGCAGAAGCGGACCGGGGGCTTCACGGAGTTCGTGCCGCTGCCGTTCGTGCACATGGAAGCTCCGCTCTACCTGAAGGGCGCCGCACGCCGAGGACCCACATTCCGCGAGGCGATCCTGGTGCACGCCGTCGCCCGGCTCGCGCTGCACCCGCACATCACCAACATCCAGGCCAGTTGGGTGAAGATGGGCCACGAAGGCGTTGTCGCCGCGCTGAACGCCGGCTGCAACGACCTGGGCGGCACGCTGATGAACGAGAGCATCACCCGCGCCGCCGGCGCGGGCCACGGCCAGGAGACCTCGCCCGCACGCATGCGGTCGTTGATTACGTCCGCAGGTCGCAAACCGAAACAACGCACGACGGTCTACGGTGATGTCGACACCGAGCGCGTCAAGGCAGGACTCGCCGCCGGCGAACTCGCGGCGATCATCAATACACCCGCGCACAAGTACGAGCGCGTCAGGACCCACGAGCTGGTCAGGAACGAAATCTAGAGGCGGCTCATCTCGAACCGCGGCAAATCTGCTCGCAGGGCAAGCCGTCGCCATCGCCGTCGAGACGCGACAAACCGCACCTTCGGAAGTAGAAGCGCGCTTCGTCGCATGATGCCATCTCGCGACAGTAGGTCTTCCGGCCGCAGGTGAAAGAAGCCCTTGGGGGCGCGGACGCGAGCGCAGCGGTATTTGCCCGACCGCTACGCCGCCATTCCCACGGCGGCACATGTTGCGCCTGTGGCAGCGACCAGAGACCGGCACCCGCTTCCCGAGCGCGACGTTCATCCTCAAGCAGCGAGTCGTCGGAAAGGTATTGCCGGTATGCCCATGCATGGCCCTCGCGCACCATCTCGCGGTTGATGTCGCGCCCATCGAGGTAGATCTTTCCCAGCATCCGCCCGTACCGATCCTCGCCCTCGGGCATTACCCGCACTTGGCGTCGGAACACCTTCTCGGCCAGCGCCTGCCTTGACCGCGTGCCCCAGGGCTGAGCGCGTTCCGGCGTGTCGATTTCAGTCAGTCGGAAACGTGTCTGGAACTGGCGCCCGCGATCCTGGACGAGCAACGTCACGGTGTCGCCATCGGTGATGCCGACGACGAGAGCGTTCACGCAGGACGCGGTGTCGCAGGGAGCCGCAAACGCACCGCTGGCCAACAACAAGAAACAGGTCCGGAGTAGTGCCCGTATGGCTGATCTCCCACAAGGAGTGAGGGGACTATCCTACAGCCCTCGCCGCGCCCGGGAAACGATCATTTCAAAGCGCGTTCGGAGACGGTGACTGTGCCTACGGGCGTTGCGCCGCGATGAAGGCGCGTGCCGTCGCCTCATCCTCCGCTGCGACAATTGATTCCCGTTCATCGCCCAAGCCGACGAAACGTCCGTCGTCGGCCGCCCAAATGGAAAAGGACCTGCCTATGGGGTCTGGCAGTCTGACCTCGCAGACATGACTCAAGCCCGTCGGAGGACCTTTGCGCCCCGCGTAGCGACCGAGGAGCGACATCACGCCCCAGTGACGGCCGGCGAGGTCCCGCTCAAAACCCAGAATGCGAATAGGCCAATTTACCTCCCGTTCGCGTGGCCGCTCGCAAATGTAGAGCTCCATCAGGGCGTCGGGAACGATGGGGCCATCTGCTTCTTTGTTCACGGCCAGCGTCGGTTTTCCTCGCGTGGCCGTGGTGCACAGACCGCCAGTTTCGTCAGCTCAAAGACAACATCCTCGTCGTAGGTCATGCCCCGCTTCGCCATCATCGCCGCCGCCTTCGGCGTCGCTCCTTCGGCGCTTCGGAACGTGCGCCAGGAAACGTCCTCGGCATTGGTAAGAACCAGGTCCGTCTCGAACCAAAGACGCGATTCGGCGGATTCCGGACGGTCGCCGAGAGGGGACTCCAGAGGGATATCCACCCGCTTGTGAACATTTACCGTGCCATCGGACTCCAGCTCTGCCGCGATGTGCCCCAATCCGCACGCGCCTTCGGAATGGTGAACGATCCATACGTCGCGCCAACGCGCCGCAAACGCCCTGTTCGCGTTCAAGGTATCCGGCATGGATTCATCTCCTCCAAAACTCTGCGATGACAATTCAAGAACGCCCTTCGCCACCAAGGCATCGCGTAATCGCGCGATACCCCGGGAAAGGCGGGAAGCTACCGTACCGGGCCTGCAGTCCAGGGCCTCGGCGATTTCCCGGTAGCTCAAACCTTCGAAATAGCGCTTCATAAGGGGACCCCGGAAGTGGTCCTCCAGCGCGTCGATCTCGGCCACCACAGCCTCGAGCAGTCGCGTGCGCGCAACGGATTCGGCCACATCGAGTACTCCGGGCTCGCCGATAGCCTCGCGAAAACGGAGACTCTCCTGTTCCCGGCGCCGGCGGCGCATCGTCCTTCGCAGCGCGTCCATGGCCGCAGTCGAAATGATCACGCTCCACCAGCCCAATGGATTCGCCACCTCACCATTCGTCGGCGTCGAATCCATCAGGCGCAGTAGCGATGTCTGCACCACATCTTCGGCTTCCTCCGCGTAGTACCGCCGCGCCTTGGCGACCGCCCAGGCGCGATGACGGTCGACGAATTCGGCAAGGGCAGCGTTGTCCCCGTCCCGGTAGAACTGGGCTAACAACGTCTTGTCGTCGGATTCACACATCTGCCGCATCGATACCGAGGTACTCGTAGGTCGCCACGGACCCCGATTTTCTTCCCACGCGCGATGCCTGGGTTTTCGACGGACGAGACCGCAGCAGCTTTCTGTTGCCTCATGGGAATGGCGAAGTACCATACACATAAAGCTGCACAAAAAGAGGTGTGTCGTGCGGACGAACATCGAACTGGACGCCGAACTCATTCGCGAAGCGCTGGAGTTGAGCCGGATCAGGACAAAACGGGCAGTGGTACATCGGGCTTTGGAGGAATTCGTTGCCAACCGCAAGCGTCGTGACTTGCGGGAGCTTCGGGGACTAGACCTGATCGATCCCGACTATGACCACAAGGCTGCTCGGACCGCGAGATAAACCAAGCCCATGTACCTCGTAGATACGTCCGTCTGGATCGACTACTTGCGCGACCGTGATCGTCCTCACGTTGCTTTCCTGGAGGAATTGCTGCGCGATCCACAGATCGTGGGCATTTCGCACACCATCTACATGGAAATTCTCCAAGGTGCGCGCGACATGGCGGCGTATGAGGATTTGCAGGCCTACTTCAGCGGCCAGCGATTCTATGCGTTCCGGGATCCTCTTGAGGGACATGCGATGGCGGCGCGCATTTACCTGAATTGTCGGCTACACGGCATCACACTACGATCCGCCATCGATTGCTTGATCGCGCAATGCGCAGTCGAATCCGATCTGATCCTGTTCCACCACGACCGCGACTACAGCCGCATCGCGTCGGTCCTACCCGAATTGGAGGAGCGGCACTTCCTTCCGTAATCCAAATATCCCAGAAGGCTCCCGAAGCCGTGACCCCTGCCAAGCTACGCCACGTCTTCGGCTTCCTCCCGCGCCTTGGCGACCGCCCAATCACGATGCCGGCCGACGAATATCGCAAGGGCGTCGTCGTCCGCATGACGGTAGAACCGCTTTAGCAACGTCTTGTCGTCGGTTTCGCGCAACAGTTCACACTCCCAATCGTTTCGGCGTCTTTACCCTTCGACGCCACCGACTCTGATTTTCTTCCACACAGGGTAGCCACGGCGTGAACGGAATGGGGCAGACTGTGGACATCGCTCGCCCCGATTCTTGCCAAATTTTGCCAATACCGCTAGGTTCGGCTCATGACCACGATGAACATATCGCTTCCCAAGACCCTCAAGTCTTTCGTGGACGATCAGGTCAACGCGCGCGGCTACAGCACTTCAAGCGAGTATGTCCGCGAACTGATCCGCAGAGATCAGGACCGCCAACGCTTGCGCGGCCTGCTTCTCGAAGGCGCCGCCGCTCCGCCGGCGGTCACGGCCGATGCGGACTACTTCGACCGGCTCCGCAGCGGGGTCCGCGAAGCCAGCCGTCGGTGACCCGCAAACCGGTTGTCCTGCGCGAGCGGGCACGGCGCGATATCGATGAGGCGGTCCAATATTATTTGACCGAGGCGGGACCAGCGGTTGCGCTGGCCTTCATCGACGCGCTGGAAGACGCCCGCCGACAAATCGGCGATCGGCTCGCCCCGCTATGCACATGAGCTGGACATTCCGGGCCTGCGCTTTCGTTCGGCCGGAAAATTTCCGTATCTGGTCTTCTATGTCGAGACGGAGGCCGAAATCGATGTCTGGCGTGTGCTGCATGGCGCACGTGACATCCCAGCCTGGATGCGGGCGCCCGCCGAGGAGTGATCCCTGAAGCCGCGCGGGTGCCGACCTGGATTGCCAAGGCCCCTGTCGGTGGCGCGCCGCCCCATTCATGATTCGAGCGCCGCGTTGATATGGTGCAATTTCATTGTTGAAGTCCCGAGAGCAGTCGGCCTACGCGCGGGATTCGCGGAACGTCCTGCGAATGCGCGTTCGGACCACCGTCCGCCGTCGCAGAAGCGACTGCGCTCGGAGCACCGTCTCGTCGTCCGGCCTAGTGCTGGCATTGGCGTACATGAGGCTGGCCGCGAGGAGGCCATCGCGCCATGGGAAGCGCAGTTGGCGATAGTTCTCGAGCATCGCTTCGATGAACTTGATGTCATGCGTTCCAGTGTTCTTGAGGGTCGCGTACCAACGTAGCCGGTCAGCCAGCGCTACCGGGTCCCGGCCGGCATCGAGCCAGCCGAACGCCTGACGCACGGCGCTGTATCGACTTCGACCGAGGGTGTCGAATATCTCGCCCACGCTCTCGGCCGCCAGCGGCTCGATGGCATCGATGCGTCGGTTGCGAGTCTTTGCGCGCGGGGCCGTGAGTTCCCGAAAACGCGGCATGAAAGCGACCGCCTGCAGGAGCAGCAAACGCCGGGCGGCATCCCCGTCGGACGCCGTGTAGCAATAGCGCATGGCGTCCGCTGTCGTATTGGCGTGAACCGCAACGATGTTGTTCCGGCGCAGAACCAGTTCGGCCGCGAAAATCGTGACCGCCTCCCATACCGTGTCCGCGCTGACGCTAGCTCCAAGCAGATCGACCGCAGCCGCCACCGCCTGTTCGCTGCTCGCGGTTCTTAACTCCTGTAGCAGCGTCCGCGCCGCGGAAACATCGTCGCGTCCTCGTCTCCAATCGCGCGGGAGGCCGGCGGCGATCGATTGATTCGCCTTCCAGTCGCGATCGGCCAGGTGTTCATGTCGCGCCGGGTCGGCAGCCCGTTCCGGGTTCTGCACTGCGAGCGCCAACGAGCGCACCAGGGGCTCGGCCAGCAACTTGTCGGAACCTAAAGCGACGCACAATCGGTCCGCGTTGGCGGCAGCGATGGTCTTGTGGCCGATGGTGCGGAAGTCGCGAGCGGCATGGAGCATGAGCGTCTGCAGCGCCGAGCGGGCTTGCCCGCCCACGACCATGTCGTGCGCGGCGCGATCCGCGGCGTCGCGGTCCCATGCGACCAACGCGGCGGCCAGTGTCGAGGAATCCCCTCGCTTCACCGAGGACTCGCCGATGACAGGCAGCGACCAGGGCCGGACACGGTCCTCGTACGCGGATGCCGCCTTGAAATAGTCCGCCGTCCAGAGCAACGGCAGCCAGCGGCGCTCGCGGGACATGCCGGCGACGGACAGTTCGACGGACCGCAGCATCATGACGGCGTGGTATTTGAACCCGACGTGGGGATAGGGGCTCACTTCGCGGCAGGCGGCGATGGCAAGTCCTCTGAGAAGTTCGGCCGGACGCAAGCCCCCTCGAATGCGGGCGATCAGCGCCGGCAGCAGGGACTCGCGCGGCGTGTCGATGAGCAACTGCGCAATCTCGCCATCGCGAAGCATCGAAGCTCGCGCCATCCACGGGGCCAGGGCCGTCGCGGCAAGCAGTCGCCTTCGGGCAATCATTCGAGACGCTCCACCAAACGCCTCGCCACGCGCTACGACGCCTGCGGCGCAGCGTCGTGATCGAAAATCTTGCCGGGGTTGAGAATGCCCTTGGGGTCGAGCGCCCGCTTCAAGGTGCGCATGAGCGCCACTTCCTCGGGCGTGCGCGAGATCAGGAGGTACGACTTTTTCTCCAGACCGATGCCGTGTTCGGCGGACACCGTCCCGCCGATGTCCGCCAGCGGTTCGTAGACGGCGCGCTCGACTGCTTCCCTCGCGGTCTCGTCCTCGCCGGCGCTAATCGCGAAATGCAAATTGCCGTCGCCGATGTGGCCGAAAGTGAAGTTGCGGTATGTATCGAAGGATGCGTTCAGAAGGCGGTTCACATCGCCGACGTACGCCTCCATGTTCGGTATCGGCAGTCCCACATCGAAGATGAATAGCGGAGGGAAGCGGTTGCACTGCTCGACATCGTCGCGCATCGCCCAGATTTCGCGCCGCTGTGCCTCGTTCCGGGCGATCACCCCGTCCGCGACCAGCCCCGACTCGTACGCCTCGGCCAGTGCCGCTTCCACGCGTGCCGCGTCGTTTTCCGGGTCGCCGCCCATGGCCTCGATCAAGACATAGTACGGATAGTGCAGGGCCAGAGGCGGTTTCTGCTTCGCCGGCGGCGTCGTGACGAGTCGATAGAATTCAGACCACAGCACCTCGAACGCTGACAGGGCACCGCCAAGCCGCGCATCAATGTGCTTCAGCAATTCCGGCAGCTTGTCGAAACTCTCCACCGCCACGAACAGCGTCTCCTGGCTGCGCGGCTTTTCCCGCAGCCGCAGCACCGCCCGGGTGACGATACCGAGGCTCCCCTCGCTGCCGATGAACAACTGCTTCAAATCATAGCCCGCGTTGTTCTTGATCATCTGGTTCATCGACGAGATCACCGTGCCGTCCGCGAGCACGGCCTCCAGGCCAAGCACCATGTCTCGCGTCATGCCGTAGCGAATGACGCGATTGCCGCCAGCGTTTGTCGAGATGTTCCCGCCCACCGTGCAGCTTCCTCGGGCACCGAGGTCCAGGGGATACAGCAGACCGTGCTCGTGAGCCGTTTCCTGCACCGTTTGCAACGAGACGCCCGCCTGCGCCGTCATGGTCCGATTGATGGGATCCACGCCTTCCACGCGGTTCATCCGCTCCAGCGAAAGCATGATGTCGCGCGGTTCGGTGATCGCGCTCTGCACCAGACCCGTGAGCCCGCCCTGGGCGATGACGCTCTGTCCCGCGTCGTTGCAGGCTTTCAGCACCGCGCTCACTTCCCGGGTGTCGCGCGGGCGGACGATGGCCTTCGCCGCGATGGTGTCGGACCGCCAGATTCCCGCCGGACGACTCGCCACGTCGGCGCCCGTCAGCACGCCGCCCGCGCCTGTGATCTCGGCCAATGTCTGCGCGATGTCGCCCATATGTTTTCCCAAAACGTCCCGAAGAGTCCTACATGACCAGTCGGCGGATGTCTCCAAGGAGGCGCGTCAGTGCCACCATGAAGGCGCCGCCTTCGGCGCCGTTGATCGCGCGGTGGTCATACGAAAGCGACAGCGGCAGCACGGCGCGCGGCCGAAACTCGAAGCCGTCCCAAACCGGTTTCGTGGCGAGCCGCCCGACGCCCAGGATAGCGACTTCCGGCGCGTTGACGATAGGCGTGAATCCCGTGCCGCCGACGCGGCCGAGGCTCGATACGGTGAAACAGCCGCCCTGCAGATTCTCCGGCCTCAGCTTGCGTTCCCGCGCCGCGCCCGACAACTCGGCGATCTCGGCCGCGAGTTGCCACACGCCCTTCTGATCGACATCGCGGATCACCGGCACTATCAGCCCTTCCTCGGTATCGACCGCGAATCCGATGTGGTGGTACCGCTTGAGGATCAGACCGTCGGCGCGGGGGTTCAGCGAGGCGTTCAGGCGCGGGAATCCGCGCAGGTTTTCGGCGCAAGCCTTCATGATGAACGGCAGAGGCGTCAGCTTCGCGCCGCGCGCTTCCCCCTCGGTCGCGAGCGACTTTCGGAACGCCTCCAACTCGGTCACGTCCGCTTCGTCGTGCTGGGTCACATGCACGACGTTCAGCCAACTGCCGTAGAGGTTTTTTCCGCCTCGCGCTTGCAGTCGCGTCAAGGGCACCTCCTCCACGGGGCCGAACCTGGCGAAGTCGATCTCTGGCACGCGGGGTAGCGTTGCCGCCGGGGCGTTGCCGGTCATGGTCGCCTTGACGAACGCCTTGACATCGTCCTTGACGATGCGCCCGCTCTGTCCGGAACCCCGCATGGCCCCAAGATCAGCGCCAAGCTCGCGAGCCAGGCGGCGCACCGCGGGACCCGCGTACACGCGTTTCGATCCGGGGGCGATTTCTTCCGCCGCCGGGGACGCAGCAACGCTCGGCGGTCGCGCGGGGCCAGAGGAGGGCCCTCGCGCCTCGGTCTCGGCGGCGGGCGGACGTGCCGTTCCTGCCCGTCGAGGTTCTTCTACCCCGGCAGGTTTCTCTCCCACCGGACCAGCGGCGTCGCTGGCTTGCCCATCCGTCTGGGCCGCAATGGTCGCGATGACGTCGCCCGCATTCACCACGTCGCCCAGTACGACCTTCAGACCGCGCAACGTTCCCGCGAACGGAGACGGCACTTCCATGGATGCCTTGTCGGACTCGATCACGATGAGCGGGTCATCCACCTCGATGGCGTCGCCGGGCGCGACGCACAGTTCGATGACCTCCACATCCTCGGCTTCGCCGATGTCCGGGATTACAACGTCGGTTTCTCGTTCGGCGCTTGGGTTCATGAGATTCTGGGATTCGACTTGTCCGGGTCGATGCCCATCCTGTCTATCGCGGCGCACACTTCGGCGGCTGCCAGGACTTGACGCTTCGCGAGTTGATCGAGGGTGGCCAGGGTCACGAATTTCTCGTCCACTTCAAAGAAGTGGCGCAGCTTCTCGCGCGTATCGCTGCGCCCGAAACCGTCCGTGCCAAGCACCCGGTAGGGGGCATCGAAATAAGCGCGGATCGATTCGGCATGCCGTCTGACGTAGTCGGTCGACGCCACCACCGGGATGTCGCCTTCGAGACATTCGGCGACGTGGGATCGACGCGGTTCCTCGCCGGGGTGCAGGAGGTTCCATCGTTCCACGTCCGCGCCGTCTCGCGCAAGCTCGTTAAAACTCGTCACGCTCCACACTTCCGAGGAGACGCCGTGCTCGTCGAGCAGCCGCTGGCCCGCTTTCAGCGCCTCCCGCAGCACGGTGCCGCTGCCCAGCAAACGCACCCGCTTCGGATCTCCCTCGGCGAAGTCGCCGAAGGTGCGCAAACGGTACATGCCCCTCAGGATCCCCTCCCGCACGCCTTTCGCTTTCGGCATCGGCGGCTGGGGGTAGTTTTCGTTCATGACGGTGATGTAATAGAACGTGCGGTCGCCGTCTGCATACATGCGCTTGAGCCCATGCTGGATGATGACCGCAAGTTCATAGGCGTAGCACGGATCGTACGCCACGCAATTCGGTATCGCCGACGCCAGCAGGTGGCTGTGGCCATCCTGATGCTGCAAACCCTCCCCGTTCAGCGTCGTGCGTCCCGCCGTGCCGCCAAGCAGAAAGCCTCGCGCCTGCATGTCGCCCGCGGCCCAGGCGAGATCTCCCACGCGCTGAAAACCGAACATCGAGTAGAAGATGTAGAACGGAATCAGGGTATAGCGGTGCGTGCTGTAGGATGTTGCGGCGGCGAGCCAGGCGGAGAACGCTCCCGCCTCGTTGATCCCCTCTTCCAGCACCTGTCCGTCCCTGGATTCGCGGTACGCGGCGATCTCGCCGGAGTCCTCGGATTCATACAGCTGACCCTCCGAGGAATAGATCGCGAGTTGGCGAAACATGCCCTCCATGCCGAACGTGCGCGCTTCGTCGGGAACGATGGGCACGATGCGTTCGCCGATGTCCTTGCTGCGCACCAGCGTCGACAGAATGCGCACGAAAGCCATGGTGGTGGAGATGGCCCGGTCGCCCGAACCATCGAGCTGAGGTTTGAACAATGCGAGGTCCGGCGCCGGTATGCGCGTATCGTCGAGCACGCGCTTCGGAATGGGCCCTCCGAGACGCTCCCGCTGTTTTCTGAGATAGATCGTTTCGGGCGCGTCGTCCGCCGGTCGATAGTACGGCACGGCGGCAAGCTCCTCGTCCGATAGCGGCACATCGAAGCGATCACGGAAGTGCTTGAGATCATCGATGTCAAGTTTCTTGACCTGGTGGGTCGTATTCTCCGATTCGCCCGCATCGCCCATGCCGTATCCCTTGACGGTCTTCGCGAGGATCACGGTGGGCGCGTCCTTGTGGTTCACGGCCGCGTGATAGGCGGCGAACACCTTGAAGGGGTCGTGGCCACCGCGATTCAGGCGCATGATGTCGTCGTCGGAGAGGTGCTCGACCAGGGCTCGGACCTCCGGGTGCCCGCCGAAAAAGTGCTCCCGCGTATAGCCGCCACCCTTGGCCTTGTAATTCTGGTACTCCCCATCGACAGCTTCGTTCATTCGCTGCTGCAACAGTCCCGCCGTGTCCTTCGCCAGGATCGGATCCCAGTGGCGCCCCCACACCACCTTGATCACGTTCCAGCCCGCGCCCCGGAACTCGCCTTCGAGTTCCTGAATGATCTTGCCGTTGCCGCGAACCGGGCCGTCCAGTCGCTGCAGGTTGCAGTTGACGACGAAGATCAGGTTGTCGAGCCGCTCGCGCCCCGCCAGCGACAACACGCCGAGCGACTCCGGCTCATCGCACTCGCCATCGCCGACGAACGCCCAGACCTTGCGGTCGCCCATGGGGATCAGGCCGCGCCGGTCGAGGTACTTCATGATGTGGGCCTGATAGATCGCCTGGATCGGCCCGAGGCCCATCGATACCGTGGGAAACTGCCAATAGTCCGGCATCAGCCACGGGTGCGGGTAGGACGAGAGTCCGCCGCCATCCACTTCCCGGCGAAAACGGTCGAGTTGCTCTTCCGTCAAGCGGCCTTCGAGAAACGAGCGCGCGTAGATTCCGGGCGCGCTGTGGCCCTGGAAGTAGATCAGATCCCCCGCATGCTCGTCGGTCGGGCCGCGAAAGAAATAGTTGAAGCCGACGTCATACAGGGTGGCCGCCGAAGCGAACGTGGAGATGTGTCCACCGAGATCTTCATCGCCCTTGTTGGCGCGGAGCACCATGGCCAGGGCGTTCCAGCGAATGAGCGAGCGAATGCGGCGCTCCATGAACAGGTCGCCGGGCATGAACGCCTCTTGGGTGGCCGGGATCGTGTTTCGATACGGCGTTGTCAGCATGTAGGGCAAACGCTCGCCGGTCTGCGCCAACCGGGACGACAAGCGTTCCATCAGCAAGTTCGCCCGGTCGACCCCGTGCTCCCGGATGACCGACTCCAACGCGTCGAGCCACTCCTGGGTCTCCTCGGGGTCGATGTCCTCAACGTGCCTCGTGTATTCCATCGCGATCCGCCCGGGTCAGCGCGTACGCCCGTGTGCGCGCATTATATAAGCTCTCTCCAGGCGCTCCGAGAAAACTGTAAGGGGCCCGCCCGAACACTTCATCAGACCGCTGGTCCAGCGAAAAATTTCAACCGTGCAGCCGGGCCGCGCCCAGTACGCCGCTCGCATCGCCCAACTCCGCGGGCCTGAGCAAGGTCTCCCCTTCGTGAGAGAAGCCGTATCGGGGCATCAGTTCCGGCACCTTTTCGTATATGCGCCCAACGTTGGAGACGCCGCCGCCGAGCACGATGACATCCGGATCGATGATGTTGACGATTTGCGCCAGTGCCCGCGCGAGCATCGCGAAGTAGAGGTCCACGGCGGGCGTCTCCAACGTCGCGATCTCTTCCGAAGTTCGCGCGACGCCTTCAAGTTGCTCGTATGTCATCGCCAGCCCCGGGCCGGAGAGCCAAGTCTCGACGCAATCTACCCGGCCGCAGTAGCAAGGTCGACTCCGAAGGCGCGCTTCGCATTCCCGCAGGTGGGGATCGATGACCCAGTCCGCCTGGAGATAAGGCATCGGCGTGTGGCCCCATTCGCCGCCCACCGCGTTGGCGCCTTCCAACAGACCGCCGCCGATCACGATGCCGCCGCCCACGCCGGTTCCGAGAATGACGCCGAAAACGACGTTCGCGCCCCGGCCCGCGCCGTCGCGCGCCTCCGACAGCGCGAAGCAATTGGCATCGTTGGCGATGCGCACTCGGGAACCCAGGCGCAGCACCAGGTCATCGAGCAACGGACGTCCGTTCAGCCATGTCGAATTGCAATTCTTCAGAACGTGACGCCGCGCCACCCATGCGCCCGGCGTGCCGATGCCCACCGGGCAAGGACAGCCCGCGCGCGCATCCAGTTCGTCGACAAACCGGCATAGCGCGCTCAACGTCGCCCCGTAGTCTCCCTGGGGCGCGGGCCCGCGCTCGCGATGCACCACTTCTCCGGCGGCATTCATCAGCACCGCTTCGATCTTGGTGCCGCCGAGATCGATCCCGATCCGCAAGCCGCTCATACTTCACGCGAGGGGTACCCCCTCGCGCTCCTCTTTTCTGCGAGGGGCTCCCTCGCGCTCCTCTTTTCTGCGAGGGGCTCCCTCGCGCTCCCGGGCTGAGGGCTCCCTTCATGCGAGGGGTGCCCCCTCGCGCTCCCCGGCTGAGGGCTCCCTTCATGCGAGGGGTGCCCCCTCGCGCTCCCCGGCTGAGGGCTCCGGAACAGGCCGCCGTATACGCGCCGCCAATCGAAACGCGGACCGGGGTCCGTCTTGCGCGACGGCGCGATTTCGTTGTGGCCCACCACCGCGCTCCGATCAAGGCGCGGATAACGAGCGATCAAGGTGTCGAGGATGTGCGCGAGGACAGCGTACTGGCAGTTCGTGTAGCCGGAATCGTCCGTGCCTTCGAGTTCGATGCCGATGGAAAAGTCGTTGCAATCCATTCGTCCGCGGCAGCGCGAGACGCCGGCGTGCCATGCGCGGCGATCAAAGGGGACGAACTGGGTAACCGCACCCGCGCGACCGACGAAGAGGTGCGCCGAGACGCGCACGCCTTCCAGGTCGGCCAGGCGCGGATCGCGGGAGCAGTCCAGGATGTTGCAAAAGAACCGCGCGACCGCGCCGGTGCCGAATTCGGCGGGCGGCAGCGAAATACCGTGGACAACGACCAAGCCTATGTCCTGGGGATCGGATCGAGCGTTCTGGTTCGGCGACGGCGCGCGGGTGGCCTTCGTCAACCAATGATCGGGGCTTACAATCACAGAGCGATCATACGCAAGCGATACCCCATGGAACACTACGCTCATGCCCCCCCTCCTCCCCCGCCCCCGCCGCCGCCGGCCATCGTCACGTCAAATGTCCGCGCCGCCCTCGCGGAGGACGTGGGCGATGGCGACGTGACCGCGGAACTCGTGGGGCGCGATGCGTTCGCTCGCGCCGTCGTGATATCCCGCTCTGCGGGTGTGTTTTGCGGAGCGCCCTGGGTGGTCGAAACGTGCCGCCAGATCGACGTAGACATCCGCGTCGATCGGATTGCCCACGACGGTGCCGACCTGACGCCGGACGGTCTGCTGATGGAACTCTCAGGTGTCGCCCGAAGCCTGTTGACAGCCGAGCGGACGATCCTGAATTTCGCCCAGCTCCTGTCCGGGACCGCCACTCGGGCGCGCGCCTATGCGCAAGCCGTTGCCGGAACGAATGCCCAGGTTCTCGACACGCGCAAGACTATCCCCGGCCTGCGGTCAGCACAGAAGTACGCCGCGGCCGTGGGGGGCGTACGCAACCATCGCGCCGGGCTTTTCGATGCGTATCTGATCAAGGAAAACCACATCGCCGCGGCGGGCGGTATCGGGGTCGCGGTGCGGCGCGCGCGAAGCGCCCGTCCAGATCTCGTCGTGGAGGTGGAAGTGGAGGACATGGACCAACTCGGCGAAGCGCTTCGCGCCGCCCCCGATATGATCCTGCTCGACAATTTCTCCCTCGAGCAGATGGCCGAGGCGGTGCGGCGCAACGACGGTCAGGTCAAGATCGAGGTTTCCGGCGGAATCCAGCTTGGCGATGTCGCCGCGATCGCGCGGCGCGGGGTCGACTACATCTCGGTCGGCGACATTACAAAGCGCGTCGAACCGGTCGACCTCTCCATGCGTTTCAGTTGACGCGGAGGCTGGTGCCGGGACGGAGACTCGAACTCCGGACCCCCGCATTACGAATGCGGTGCTCTACCAACTGAGCTATCCCGGCGCGCGTTCGGCGATTCGCGCCAACATATGCGAAGGATACCGGGAAAGAGGCAAGACGCGAAGGCCGACTACCTGTCGCTGGTGATCGACGCAGGATCGCCAAGACGGCCACGCATTTCGCCCCGGAACTCCGACAGTTCGCGAGCCAGACCCTGATGATCTCTCGCCAGGCTATCGATCTTGTCCTCAACCCTGTCGAATCGACTGTCGATGTTTTCGAATCGCGTATCGATGGCCTCGAATCGTCGGAAGATGCCTTCGAACTGACTCTTGAACATACGGGACATCAGTCCCATGAACGCGATGCTGACACCGAGGTACGACAAGCCGAGCGAAATGACCGTCCACTCCATCATTGCTCTCCATATCGCCGTTGGCCGACGACGTTGAGATCATTCCGCGTCTTTGCGCTCATCTGCGCTTGTCCACTCTGACTGTCGGGTCTGCGTCCAAGACTCTACCTACGGACAATGCCCAGTACAACACCGCGAGCGGAGCCATCAGCAGGGCGTCCTGGCGGGCATGATCCGGCAGACACTGCGGCCCTGGGCGTCGGTCGCCGTGACCTGATAGCTCGAAGCCGTGGCCGCCTCGACAACATACACCGCACCCGTATCCGCCTGGGGGCGCCAACCTATGGCATCGGTGAGGGACGTCTCCCCCGCTCGGGGGTCGTAGGCTCCATCAGCGTAGGAGCCGGTGCGCAACATCACATCCTCCTGAAAGACTTCCATCGTCGCGACGTTGTTGATCAGCGCGCCCGTCGCCGCGGTCTCGATGTAGCCCCGGTAGAGCGGCGCGGCAATCGCAACGATGACAGCCATCACCGCGATGACAACCATCAACTCCACCAGGCTGAAGCCGGCGCACACGGATACGCGCGAAATCGCCGCTCTTCCATCGACCAAAGTGAGCATCAGAGTTCCGACCAGCGGATCATGCGCTGGGCCGCTGCGGGAAAGTCGCCGTATGCCGGTCGGGTGATGATCACGGCGTAGTCGCCCTTCGCAATCTCGCCCGCCTCGGAAACACCCACCTGCCCCAAGGTCGCGTCTCCGGCCAGACCGGCGACATAGGAAGGGCCGCCGCCGGGTGCCGTGCCCCCGCCTCCCCCGGAAAGTTGCGCGATCCAGTACGCATCCGACATCAGATCGTCCTGTGCCTTCGGTGTGCGAATGTTCATCGCGAGTTCCGAACGGATCTTGCGCAGCTCGCTCTCGACGAAGCGCGCGCCTTCCTCGTAATGGGCATTCAGCTTGGTCATGTTCGCGTTTAGCACATAGTTCTGATAGAGCGGCAACGACACGGCGGCGAGGATGCCGACGATAGCCACGACGATCATCAACTCGATCAGGCTGAGGCCTCGGCGCGCATACGGTCCTGCTTCGATTCGTCGCGCCGGTTTTTGGGCAAGCGGTGCCGTCATCGTGCTTGGAGGGGTTTCATTCATCAAGCGCGCCTCGTTTCATGGCAATGCCGATATGCTAAACCGACGCACCGGTACGTAAAAAGAGCTAACGCCGCCGCTTGCCGTAAGAGATCGTCCCCGTCTGCCCCGGGCGATGACGGCAGGCTGTCGGAAACCTGCGGGTGTCCAATGTCCAGGATGTCGCACGCAAATCATCATGCTTGTCCCGCCGACGCCCACCCCCGCCTGCGCCTACACTCGTTTGTGAAATGCTGCACCGCGAATCATGGCAACCGCGCAACCACCTCTGACCGGATTGGCCCGACGCCTGGTCGACGATGGGGTCCTCCCCGCGCATAACGCGCGCGAAGCATTCGACGCGGCACGTCGAGATGCCCAGCCGCTGGTGGGACATCTACTGCGCTACAGCCTGGCCGAGCCCGATGCGATCGCAATGTGCGCAAGCCGGGAGTTCGGCGTGCCCGTCATCGACGTTGAGGCTCTCGACCTCGATTCCCTGGCGCAGCATGTCGACGATGGACTCATTCGAGCTCACCACATTCTGCCGCTGGTTCGGCGCGGGGATACGCTGCATGTCGCCCTGGCGGATCCGGCCGATGTTCGCGCGCTCGACGCGATCAAGTTTGCTGTCGGCATCGATATCGAACCCGTGGTCGCGGCGGCCGACAAGCTCGACGATGCCATCGAACGGTACTTTCGACGGGAACGCGACAACGCCCCGACGTTGGACAATGCCGACGACGACGACCTGCTCGACCAGATCGACCTCGAGGCCGTCGAAACGGACTCGCCGTCAATTGAAGAAGCGGAACAGGCTGACGATACGCCCATCGTCAGGTTCGTGAACAGAACGCTGCTCGACGCCATCAGGGCCGGCGCCTCCGATATCCATTTCGAGCCCTACGAGGCGCGTTATCGCGTGCGATTTCGAACCGACGGCATCCTGCGCGAGATGTCGGCTCCCCCGGCCAACCTCGCCAATAGGCTTGCCGCGCGGCTCAAGGTCATGGCCGCGCTCGATATTTCCGAACGCCGCATCCCCCAGGATGGACGGATCAAGATGACCTTGTCGAAAACGCGATCCATCGACCTGCGCATGAACACGCTGCCGACGCTGTTCGGGGAGAAGATCGTGCTCAGGATTCTCGACCAGTCAAGCGCGCGTATCGGCATCGAAGCGCTCGGCTTCGAACGCGCGCAGGAACAGCGCTATCTCGACGCGCTGGGGAGACCGCAGGGGATGATCCTCGTCACCGGACCCACCGGCAGCGGAAAGACGATGACGCTCTATGCCGGCCTGAACCTTCTGAACGACACCACACGCAATATCGCAACGGCGGAGGACCCGGTGGAAATGCATATCGACGGGATCAACCAGGTTCACGTCAACGCAAGAGTCGGCCTCGACTTCGCCACCGCCCTGCGGTCATTCCTGCGCCAGGACCCCGACGTCGTCATGGTCGGAGAGATCCGGGACCTGGAGACAGCCGAGATGGCGGTGAAAGCTGCCCAGACGGGACACCTGGTCCTGTCCACCCTGCATACGAATTCGGCTGCCGAAACGTTGACCCGCATGCGAAACATGGGTGTGGCCGCGTTCAATCTGGCGACATCGGTCAGCCTCGTCATCGCCCAGCGGCTCGCCAGGCTGTTGTGCGCCGCGTGCAAGCGGCCCATCGACGTGCCGAGGGAAGTGTTGCTACGGGAGGGCTTCACGCAACGCGACGTGGATGACGGGTTCGACGTCTTTGAGGCGAGCCCCGAAGGTTGCGGCAAATGCCGAAACGGCTACCGAGGCCGCGTGGGCATCTACGAAGTAGTAGCGATGACGCCAGAGATGTCTCGCATCGCCCTCCTGGCGGGCGATAGCCTCCAGTTTGCCGCGCAAGCGAGAAAGCATGGCTTCGATGACCTGAGGGCCGCCGGACTGAATAAGGTGATGCGCGGCGCGACCTCGCTCGCCGAAATAAACCGCATTACGCTTACCCAGCAGCAACCATCTTGAACCGCAATGCGATGAGTACGCGACCGGCGCGGCGCGCATAGTCGATGGCCGATACTCGCGTCTTCGTCTGGGAAGGGCGAGACCGGCAAGGGGCTGCGGCAAGCGGCGAGATCGTCAGCCCGAGTTCGCAGATGGCGCGCGCTGCGCTCAGGCGCCAGGGAATCAGACCAGCGCGCCTTCAACGAAAGCGGGAATCCTCCGCAAGCCGACTCCGCGGACGCCTCAAGGCATCCGACATCGCGTTCTTCACCCGCCAATTGGCCACCATGCTGAGTTCCGGGATAGCCCTGGTGCAGGCTTTCGACATCGTCGCCGGTGGCGCTGAAAAGCAAAAGATGGCCGATATCATCCGGGAAATCCGCAACCATGTGTCGGCCGGAGAGTCCTTCGCGACAGCCCTGCGCAGGCATCCGGCGCAGTTCGACACGTTGTTCTGCAACCTGGTGGATACGGGCGAGCGCGCTGGCGCCCTCGAGACGATGCTGCATCGCATAGCCGCGCATAAGGAGAAAACCGAAGGGCTCAAGTCGAAAATCCGAAAGGCGATGGTCTACCCCATCGCCGTGATATGCGTTGCGCTGGCTGTATCCGGTATCCTGCTCATCAAGGTGGTGCCTCAATTCGAACAGATATTCGCCGGATTCGGGGCCGAGTTGCCGGCCGCGACGCTCCTCGTAATCGCGATCTCCGAGTTCGCGCAGGCGTGGTGGCTGCCGCTTCTGGTCGCCGCCGCCGCGCTCCCAGCCGGAATCCTCGCCGCGCGCCGTACGCCGCGGGCAAGGGAGACAATGGATCGCGTAATCCTGCGCCTGCCCATCGTCGGCGGAATCGCCCGAAAATCCGCGGTCGCTCGCTGCGCGCGCACGATGGCGACCACCATTTCAGCGGGCGTTCCGCTGATCGAAGCGTTGAATTCGGTGGCGGCATCGGCGGGCAACTCGGTGTTCGCGCAAGAGATGCGCCGAATCCGTGACGAAGTCGCCGGCGGGCGGCAAATCAGCGCCGCCATGCGCAATGGCCGCGCCTTCCCCACGATCGTGGTACAGATGATCGCCGTCGGCGAGGAGTCAGGCACCCTGGACGACATGCTCGATCGATCAGCCACCTACTACGAGGATCAGGTCGACGATACGGTGGAGAGCCTGACTTCACTGCTCGAACCGATGATCATGTCGGTACTGGGCGTTCTCATCGGCGGACTGGTCATCGCAATGTACCTGCCGATCTTTCAGCTCGGCGCGGTCGCCGGCGGACTTTAGCATGCTCCTGAGTCATGGCTGGGCGATTCCGATGCTGCTGGCCCTCGTCTTTTTGGCCATCGGCAGCTTCTTGAATGTCATTATCCATCGCCTGCCGATCATGCTCGAACGGGATTGGCGAAGACACGCGCGCGGGCTGCTTGAGATGCCTCCGGAATCTTCCGTACGCAACGCGCGATTCAACTTGGCCGTGCCACGTTCACAGTGTCCGCAATGCGGCCACCCCATCGCGCTGCGGCATAACCTGCCGATCCTGAGCTGGCTGATTCTGCGCGCGCGATGCCGCCATTGCAGCTGGCGAATTCCCGCGCGGTACCCGTTCGTCGAGGCCGTCACAGTCGTGGCCTGCCTTTTGGTGCTGCACGCTTTCGGCTACGACTGGCTTACAGTCGCCCTTCTCTTCTACACGTCTAGCCTGATCGCGCTCGGCTGCATAGATATGGAGACGCAGCTCCTTCCCGACGAGATCACGATTCCGCTGCTTTGGGGCGGTGTTCTGACGGCATTCACCTTTGGTCACATCTCCCCGGCGGACTCCATCGGGGGTGCCGTCGTCGGCTATGTGGCACTCTGGATCGTGTACTGGGGATTCAAGCTCGTTACCGGCCGCGAGGGCATGGGCCACGGCGACTTCAAGCTGCTGGCGGCGCTTGGCGCCTGGCTTGGATGGCAGGCGCTCCCGGCGGTGGTTCTGATCGCGTCTCTGGCCGGGTTGCTCTACGCGGCCCTCGCCATCCTCAAGCACTCGATACGGCGCGACCAGCCGATTCCGTTCGGGCCGTTCCTCACCGCCGCGGGGTGGGTTACGCTTATGTTCCGTGAACAGTTGATCGCGATCCATTGAACCCTCGGCGTGCGGCCCACGCTGGCCCGCGCCTGACACGCACGATTGCAAAGCAATGTCCAACCCAGTCCGCATCCTTCCTTGCCCGACCTGCCGGAAACCGGTGAAGTGGTCACCAGCCAACAAGCATCGCCCGTTTTGCTCGGAGCGATGCAAGCTGATCGACTTCGGCGGATGGCTCGACGAGCGCCACCGGATCGAAGGCGATCCGGCGTTCGACGATGTGCCGTCGGACGAGATGGATCAGGAATGAAGGCGCATCAGGTTCTGTATTCGGCGTTGATTCGAACGTACTCGTAGGACAGATCCGATGTCCAGACAGTCTCCGCGCAGTCGCCCCGGCCGAGGTCGATCCGAACGGTGAACTCGTCGCGCGCCATGACTTCGGCGCCCTGCTCTTCCGTGTAGGACGACGCCACCAATCCGCCGTGGGCGACGCAGACCTCGTCCAGATGGAGTGAGACGCCCGCCGGGTCGAGGTCCTCCACCCGTGCGCGGCCGATGGCCATGCAGAATCGACCCCAGTTGGGATCGCCCGCGAACAACGCGGTCTTGACCAGCGGCGAATGGGCGACGGTATAGGCGGCGCGCAGACACTCGTCCCTGGATGCCCCGCCTTGCACGATCACGGTAACGAACTTCGTGGCGCCCTCACCGTCACGCACGGTGCGTTCCGCAAGGTCCACCACCAGCGGGGTAAAAGCGGCGAGCAGCGCGTCGTAGTGTTCGTCGCCGACGCTGGCGCTGCCCCCGGCGTGGCCCCCGGCGCAACCCGTCGCCGCGACGACGAAGGAATCGTTGGTCGACGTATCGCCGTCTATCGTCAATCGGTTGAAGCTGCGCTCGCCCAGGTCGCGCGCCAGCGCCTGGACGGCTTGCCCGGAGAGCGACGCGTCGGTGCCGAGGAATGCCAGCAGCGTCGCCATATCCGGCCGGATCATGCCCGATCCCTTGCAAATCGCCGTGGCGGTAACGTGCGAGCCGCCGATCTCAAAACCACCCGACACGCCCTTGGGCTGCGTATCGGTCGTCATGATGGCCCGCGCGGCCGACAGCCACGCATCGTCCCGAAGCGCGCGCCCCGCCTGCCTGATTCCCTCGGCCATCCGATCCATCGGCAGGAACTCACCGATCACGCCCGTGGAAAAAGGCAATACTTCGTTCGCGTCGCATCCCAGGACTTCCGCCGCGAGGGCGCAACTCGAACGCGCGTCCGCCCGTCCACGTTCACCGGTGGCGGCATTGGCGTTGCCGCTGTTGACCACGAGGCCTCGGGCGGCGCCGAGACGCTCCGACGCCACCGCCACGGGCGCCGCGCGAAAGCTGCTTTGGGTGAATATGCCGCCGACGGTCGAACCCTTCTCGAGAGCAAATACGGCGAGATCGTCACGGTCTCGATACTTGATGCCGGCCGCCGCCGTGCCGATACGAATTCCCGGGACCGCCCTGAGTTCTCCCACCGGCGGCAGATTGACCGCCACGGTCAGGCCGCCTTGCCGTGGCAGTGCTTGTACTTCTTGCCGGAACCGCACGGACAGCGTGCGTTGCGGCCCACCTTGCGTTCCTCCCTGACGAACGTTTCGGGCCGCCCCGGCCCGGGCCGGCCATCCGGTTCGCCATCGAGCGCGTTGGCTGAGGCGTGCTGGAAACGCATGCGACGTGCCTGTTCCTCCCGCCGCCGGCGCTCCATCTCTTCCACGTCCTGTTCGCGCTCGAGCTGGACTCTGGACAGCAGCCTCACAACATCTCGGTTGATGTTGTCGAGCAAGCTCTGGAACAGTTCGAACGCTTCCCGCTTGTATTCCTGTTTCGGCTGCTTCTGCGCGTACGCGCGCAGGTGAATTCCCTGGCGCAGGTGATCCATGCTCGCGAGGTGTTCCTTCCACCTCTGATCCAGGACCGTCAACATGATCTGTTTTTCGATCAGGCGCATGTCGATACCCTGCGCGCGCCAATCCTGTTCCTTCCTCTCGTACTCGGTCCTGATCTGTTCGCGGATCTTTTCGCGCAGGGGCTCCTCGCTCAACGACTCGTTCTCCTCCAGCCAATGCTTGATCGGCTGGACGGAGTTCAGTTCGGCCACCAGAACTTTCTCAAGGCCTTCGATATCCCACTGATCTTCGATGCTCTGCGGCGGGACGTAGTCATCGATCAGGTCCTCGATAACGTCGTGGCGGATAGCCTGGATGGCTTCGGACAGATCGGCGGACCCCATCAGGTCGTTGCGCAGCCGATATATCACCTGGCGCTGGTCGTTGGCGACATCGTCGTACTCCAGCAGATTCTTGCGGATATCGAAGTTGCGACCCTCCACCTTGCGCTGGGCCTTCTCGATGGAATTGCTCACCATGCGCGCCTCGATCGCTTCTCCCTCCTCCAACCCCAGATTCTGCATGAAGCCGCGCATCCGATCCGATGTGAAGATGCGCATGAGGTTGTCTTCCATCGACAGGTAGAACCGCGACGAACCCGGGTCGCCCTGGCGACCCGCGCGGCCCCGAAGCTGGTTGTCGATCCGTCTCGACTCGTGCCGCTCGGTGCCGATGATGTGCAGCCCGCCAGCTTCCACGACCGCATCATGGCGTGCCTGCCAGCGCCCGCGAAGGGCCTCGCTCTCTGGGTCGGGCGCAGCCTCGAGTTCTGCTTCCAGATTACCGCCCAGGACGATGTCCGTGCCTCGTCCCGCCATGTTCGTGGCGATGGTGACGACGCCCGCTCGGCCAGCCTGGGCGATGATTTCCGCCTCTCGCTCATGCTGCTTCGCGTTGAGCACGCTGTGGCCGATCTTGCGCCGTTGAAGCTCTTTCGAGAGGCGTTCCGAGGATTCGATGGACGTGGTGCCGACCAGCACCGGATGGCTCGCCTCGATGCACTCGTTGATATCTTCGACGATGGCGTCGTACTTCTCGTCGGTGGTGAGGTAGACGAGATCGTTTCGATCATCCCGAACCATCGGCGCGTGGGTCGGAATGACGATGACATCGAGGCGATAGATCGAGCGAAACTCGAATGCTTCCGTGTCCGCCGTGCCGGTCATGCCAGCGAGCTTGCCGTACAGGCGGAAGTAGTTCTGGAACGTGGTGGAGGCGAGCGTCTGCGATTCATTCTGGATGGACAGGCCCTCCTTCGCTTCGACCGCCTGGTGTATGCCTTCCGACCAGCGCCGGCCGGGCATGGAGCGTCCCGTGTGCTCATCGACGATGACGATCTCGCCGTCCTGCACCATGTAGTGCACGTCGCGCTTGAACAGGGCATGTGCCTTCAGCGCCGCGTGCACATGGTGCAGCAGGCCGAGATGCGCCGGCGCGTACAGGCTCTCCCCCTCCCCGAGCAGGCCGAGGCGGATGAGTTCCTCCTCGATGAATCCGTGTCCTCGCTCGGTCAGCTCCACCTGCCGGTTCTTCTCATCGATGAAGAAGTCGCCGGTGTCTTCCACCTCCTCGCCGCCGAAACGGACCGGCAGATCCGATTCCACCATCTCCTGTTGCTTGAGCCTGGGCGCGAGCCTGTTCATCGTAGCGTACAGATCCGTGCTCTCCTGCGCCGGCCCCGAAATGATGAGGGGCGTCCGGGCCTCGTCGATGAGAATCGAGTCCACCTCGTCGACGATGGCGAATTCGAGCGAACGCTGGGCCTTGTCCTCCATCCTGAAGGCCATGTTGTCCCGCAAGTAGTCGAAGCCGAATTCGTTGTTCGTGCCGTAGGTGACGTCCGCCCGGTAGGCCGCGCGTTTCGACACCGCGTCCTGCCCCGATTGCACGACGCCCACGGTGATGCCGAGCGCCTCGTAAATCGGACCCATCCAGGTGGCGTCCCGGCGCGCCAGGTAGTCGTTGACGGTCACGATGTGCACGCCCTTGCCGACGAGCGCATTGAGGTAGGCCGCCAGCACCGCAACCACTGTCTTGCCTTCGCCCGTGCGCATCTCCGCGATGCGACCTTCGTGCAGCGTGATGCCGCCAATGATCTGCATGTCGAAGTGGCGCATGTCGCGGGTGCGACGCGATGCTTCGCGCCCGACCGCGAACGCCTCCGGCAGAAGCGCTTCAAGCGTGGCGCCCGCCGCCAGCGCGTCCCTGAATTCCGCTGTCTTCGCCATCAGGTCCGCGTCCGAGAGTTCCCTGATCGAAAGCTCGAGCGCATTGACCTTGGCCACGGTCTTTTGCATGCGCTTCAGTTCGCGCGCGTTCTTCGTGCCGAAGACTTTCTTGAACAGTCCGCTATCCATCGCAATGCGACCTATCGGGGTCTGATCCGATTTTACCGCGATAATGACTCGATCAGGCGGCGTCCGCCGGTACGAGTTTGCCGTCGACCAGGGCAGCCACGCGATCCGCCGTTCGAATCGTCTCCGGCCGATGCGCGACGATGATGCGCGTTACGCCCAGGGATTTGATCGACACGTTGACATCTCGCTCGGTCGCCACGTCCAGGCTCGACGTCCCTTCGTCCATGAAGAGAATCTTCGGCTGCCGATACAGCGCCCGCGCGAGCAATATGCGCTGCTTTTCGCCCCCGGATAGCGCCGAGCCCATATCTCCCACAAGCGTCTCGTAGCCCATCGGCTTCGCGATGATCTCGCGGTGAATGCAGGCGAGCGCAGCGACATGCACCACCCGCGCCATGTCGATTTCGGAATCGAAGAAGGCGATGTTCTCGGCGATGGACCCCGCGAACAACGCGTCCTCCTGCATCACCGACCCGACATGGCGGCGGTATTCGCCGACGCCAACATCGGCGAGGGGACGTCCGTCGACCAGGACACGGCCGGCGGTGGGCTCGAACAAACCCAGCATGATCTTCATCAGGGTTGTCTTGCCGCAGCCCGAGGTGCCGACGAAGGCAATGGTCTCGCCGACAGCGATGTCGATACTGATTCCGCCGAACACCTCCGGCAGCGCTTCGCCGTACCGATAGGAAACGCCTTCAAGACGCAAGGCGCCGCGCAATGACTCGCCGCCACGAGTTGCCGATGTCGGTAGCGCGGCCGGCTCCCGCTCCGCCAAGGCGATGTCCGCGATGCGGGAAAGATGCAATTCGAGCATCCGGAACTCGATCAGGCGTTCGACCAGCGCGAGGGCCTTGTCTGTGAACTGCCGCTTGTACGCCATGAACGCAAAGATCATGCCGACCGTGAACTCCGCATTCAGCGCCATTTTCGCCGCGACATATATCAGCACGACGTGCTCGATACTGAAGATCAGGTTATTGCCGAGCGCAAACCAGATGCTTAGCTTGTACACGCGCACGTCCGCGTTCACCGCGTCCGCGAACCGGTTTTGCCACAGGCGTTTTCTGTCCGTCTCGCGTCCGAAGAGCTTGATGCTCACTATGCCGCGCACGGTTTCCATGAAGAACGATTGCTCTTTGGCGTGGAACACGATGGCATCTTCGCTCCGTTCGCGCAGCGGCGGATAGGAAGCGATGCGTAGAATCAGATAAAGAACCAGGGCTACCAGAGCGATCGACCCGAGCACGGGGCTGTAGACGAACATCATGATGAGCGTCGCGATCGCCATGACACCGTCGATTGCCGTTGCGACCAGCCCTTCGGTGAACAGCGCGCGGATCGGTGCCACCGAACCGAAACGCGAAACGATGTCACCTATATGGCGCTTTTCGAAAAAGTCGGCGGGCAACTGGATCAGGTGGGCGAAGAGATTGCACACCATCTGGTAATTCAGCATGTTGCCGAAATAGAGCAGCACGTAGCCTCGGAGCAATCCCGCGACGGCGTTCAGAACGGCAAAGGCGCCGAATCCGAAGGCCAGTGCCCAGAGGAGATCGGCATCAAACTTGACCAGCACCTCATCCACGGTCAGCTGCAGGTAGAACGGGCTGACCAGCACGAAAAGCTGCAGGATCGCGGACAGAACCAAGGCTTGCGCCAGCGTTCGCTTCAGGCCCCGAATACGGGTCCACAAATGGTTCAGGCGCAGCCTGGCGCGTTCTTCCTTTCTCTCGAATTCCTTCGTCGGATGGAGTTCCAGCGCAACGCCCGTAAAGTGGGCCGAGAATGCATCACGGGTGTACCGCCGCGCGCCCGTCGCAGGATCGTGCACAACCATTGTCTTCGCGCTCGCGGATTTCAGCACGACGAAATGGTTCATGTCCCAGTGGATGATAGCTGGGGTCTGCAGTTTGCGGACGTCCTCAAGCGGCACCTTGAGCGCTCGGCAACTCAGATTCATCCGGGCCGCCATGTCCATGAGGGCGGACAACGTCAAGCCCGCCACGCTCGTGGGAAATCGTCTTCTTAAAGCCGGGATATCCGTTTGGAATCCATGGAATCCCGCCACCATGGCGAGGCACGCCAAGCCGCACTCCGTCGTTTCGTTCTGGCGGATGATCGGCAGCTTCCGAGCCCCGAAGTTGAGGTGTTTCAGATCCGCCGCCGCCATCAATAGCTCACTGCCCGGAACGGTTCCGTCAACCAACCGAAAAATGAACGGCGTTCCAGGACGATGTTGCCTTCCAGCAACATTCCCGGCTGGAGTTCGAAGCTGCGGCCGAAGGCCATCACTTCCTGCGACTTAAGCCGCACGGCAACGCGATAGCTGGGCTCCACCAGGTTGAAGGGGACGTCGGCTTCCGTGGCCGACGTGATCGCCGGCGCAACGTGACGGATTACGCCCTCATGGGTGCCGAACCTCTGGTAGGGAAACGCCGCATACAACAGGCGAACCGGCTGTCCCTCGGCAACAAAACCCGCCGCCCTGCTGGGGACGAAGAGTTCCGCCTCGAGTTGGCTTCCTGCGGGCAATATGGTCGCCAGCGGTTGGTGCGGCGAGACGACCGCGCCGGGAATGCCGCGAATCGAAGCGATTGTCCCCGCAACCGGCGCCTTGACGACGTACGCCCGCCGTCCCTCCAACTCCGCCTCGCGTTGTTCGATGTCCGCGATCTGGCTCTCCAGTCTGGATACGCGCAATGCGACCTCCTGCGGAAACATCGCCAGTTGGTGGCCGATATCCGTCAAGCGCGCGCGCAACTCGGTCATCTGCTGCGCCTGACGCTTTTCTTCCAGATGTTGGGCCAGCCAGGCCTGTCTTCGCCGCTCCGACTCGACGACCGAGATGAAGCCCCCTTCGAGCAACGCGTGGACCTTCTCGAAGGCAGTGCGCGCCGACTCCGTGATCTCGCGTTGCAACTGTCTCTGTTCCTCGAACGACGCGATCTGCGCGTTCAGGTTGTCTTGTTCGGCCTGGAGTCGCGTTCGTTCCCCCATCAACCGGCCCCGCTCGAGACGGATCTGACGCTCGAGCAGGCGCTCTTGTTCGCTTAAAGACTGCAAGGCCATGGCGGCGGCGGTGTCGCCGGCGAGCAACGGCGCTTCGCTCTGAACCACGGCGAGCACCTGCCCCGCCTCGACCTCCTCGCGCACCCGCGCGCGGGCATCGCGCAGAACTCCCGCGCGGGCCGGCGCCACCTTGACCAGGCCCTTGGACGGCACGAGATAGCCCGGCACTCGCTCGGCGCGGGCATAGGTGCCGAAGAACGCGAACGTGCCCACGGCCAGCAATGTCAGCAACAGCCATCCCGTGACCACGGCGATGGGTAGCGGCGTAACGATCAGGACATCCCCGTGCAGGCGCTGGCGCTGCGCCTGGAGGACTTCTTTTCGGAAGAGCGGCGGCATCGCGCGTACCATATGCCGCCGGCCAAGCCGCGCATACGGAACGTGTCCGGTTTCTCGGTAGGCGATGTCTCAAAATTGCGCGGGGCTCATGCGGCCCCGGGCAAGCCCGGACATTTCATCAAGGGCCGCGATGATCGCGCAGGATTTTGCCCGCGTGCGCGTGCTCGGAGCCTTCAGCCGGGGAGCGCGAGGGGGTTACCCCTCGCAAGAAGACAGCAGCGCGAGGGGGTTACCTCTCGCATGAAGACAGCAGCGCGAGGGGGTTACCCCTCGCAAGAAGACAGCAGCGCGAGGGGGTTACCCCTCGCATGAAGACAGCAGCGCGAGGGGGTTACCCCTCGCAAGAAGACAGCAGCGCGAGGGGGTTACCCCTCGCATGAAGACAGCAGCGCGAGGGGGTTACCCCTCGCAAGAAGACAGCAGCGCGAGGGGGTTACCCCTCGCATGAAGACAGCAGCGCGAGGGGGTTACCTCTCGCAAGAAGACAGCAGCGCGAGGGGGTTACCTCTCGCAAGAAGACAGCAGCGCGAGGGGGTTACCTCTCGCAAGAAGAGAGACGGAAGCATAGCCACGCCTTATGGTGTAGCGAGCACGTGCGCGCACGCGGGCAATAAAGTGCCCCACGGGCGGCGCCTTCGGCTTCGCCCGTGTCCCGACCCCGCTCTTCGACCATGGAACAACCGCGCCGGGTCGCTGGCGCTTCCCGGACGCGTTTGTTCCACGGAAGGCCAGCGAGGGCGCGGCCAGCGCAGTTTGTTCCCGGAGCATTTCCGAAAAATCGTATTAACCTATTGAAACTAAAGGACGTCTAGCCAATCGACTAGCGGCTTGGTGAAATGTCCGGGCTGGAGATCAGCGCGGCGCCAGGTACTCCGCCGGATCGAAACGACGACCTTCCTTAAGAACTTCAAAGTGCACGTGGGGTCCGGTGGAACGTCCCGTGCTTCCAAGACTTGCTATCGGCTGGCCCTTTTTGACGATATCGCCGGGTTCCACCCGCAAGGAGTCATGATGCGCGTAGCGAGTGGAGATGCCCTCACCGTGTTCGATCTCGACCATCCGGCCATAAGCGCCCGAGGTCCCCGCGAACGTGACGACGCCGCCGGCCACGGCCTTGACGTCGCTGCCGAGGGCTCCGCTGAAGTCGACGCCGTGGTGCCACGCGGGCTGGCCGGAAATCGGATCGATGCGCTGGCCAAAGCGCGAGGACATCCAGCCCCCGTCCAGCGGCCCCCGCGCCGGTGCAATCTGGTCCCTGAAACTGCCGCGTGAAAGCACCGACTCGAGTACCTTCATTTCGCGCTCGCGCATTCTCAGTTCCGCCGACAACTGGTCGATCCTGGCGAGATAGTCCGATACGGCGACATCCTCGGTGACCAGAGGCACCTCCGGGCCACCGGTCGCGGCCGGGATGTCGAAACGGAAATCGCCTTCGCCGAGCTCCGCGACCTGGGTCATTTCCGACACCCGTTCCGCGAGCGCTTCCATACGCAACAGACGCGCCTCCATATCCGCAAGTTTCCGTCCCGCGGCGAGTGCTTGCTCCAGCGCCTCGCGCGAGAGCACATCGATCTCCTCGCGCTGTAGGTCGAGCCGATCATTCCAACCGGCCAGCGTCAGTTCTTTCAGGGATTCCGCCGCTGCATAGCGGACAACGAGCGCGATGTTGGCGACGACGAACAAACCAAGGAAGACCGCAAATCCCACGACCGCCGCTTGCGGGGCGTTGAACGCGCGAATTCGCCCGCGACCGTCCCCAGCGGCTATGATGTGAATGGTCTTCTTCATCGAATCAGCGTGCATGCCAGCCCGTAACATAGATGAAATCTTGGCGAATCGCCATTCACGGCGAAACGCCTCCGCGCATCAGCTTGGGAGGTTGGTGACTCGGACGGAAATGCGCGCCTCGTGGACCAACCAATTCCGGGCGTTGCTGCCCCGGGAGCAAGCGCCACGCTTCGAGGTCGCCAACATCAGCGGTCCAAACCTGATCGTCCACGCGAGCAGCGCCGCCTGGGCGACCCGCCTGCGCTTCCGCATACCGGAGCTGTTGCCAGTGTTGCGCCGGCTGACGGACTTTTCGAAGGTTGAACACATCCGCATTCGGGCGACGCATCGACAAATGAAGGCAATATAGTTGCGATGCGCCTCCCGCGCGCTACCGGGGGCATCCGAGCGAGGCCGACGCAGCCGGCCGAGATGTCTGAGAAGTCCCTCAGAAGGGCCAGCCAAAGTGGGGCTGCGGCTGCCGCAAGGCGCGGTCGAGTTCGCACAACAAGGTCCAACCTCCCCGCAAGTCATCCGTCACGGCGAGGCTTGACGCGTTCCGCACCCCCAACCAGAGACGGCTGAATGCTCCGACCGAGGCGCGAAGCGTGGGGAGCCTGGTTGACCGCGCCTGCTGCACCGAGCAATCTTCGCCCAGCGTGACGATGTAGTCGCCGGCGACGCCCCGCCAAGGCGTCTCGTCCCCCAACTGTTCTGCAACAGGGTCTGAGAGTTGAAGATTGAAGGTTACGCTTCCGGCGTCGAGGTGGGTCTTCGCCAGACACTTCGCCAAATCGAGGATGCGCACCTGTGAATGGGCCGCGGTGGTGTGCTCGGCCGCGTGCCTCGAACCCCTGCTGATGTCGCGGCTGCGGATGGGCTTTCCGAGCAGGTCCTGAAACTGGATCTCCGGTGGCTCCTTCATCGCCAGCGAATACACCTGGTCGCCCAACGACCTGATCAAGGCCAGCAGCTCGAGTAGCTGTTCCGTGGACTGATACGCATACCATCTGATGTCGTAGGGGCCGTTTTCGCCGCTCGTCTGACCAAAAAGGAAATGTGACAAGGTGCCACCAGGGCCATCGTAGTAGCCCAGACCAATGGTCTTCGCCGCGTCGTAGGACGACAGTTCGGCATATACCACTTGCTCGGCGTTGAGAACGATGCTGCCGTGGCCGCGCAGGCGCGCGTGCATCGCCTGGTAGATGTCGCGCCAGTCTCTTCCGGTCAATCGGCTGGGCGGTCGGAAGGGGCGATCGACACGCAGCGTGGCAGGATCGAACTTGATACGGTTCGAGTAGGCTCCGGTGCCGAAACCCAGTCGATCATAGTAACCCTGATCGAACATGTTGAGCGCGGCGACCTCGCTGCCGGCGTCCCAGCCGACCGCGAGCGCGTGCGCGGTGAGCCGTCTCGCGGCACCCAGCTTGCGGGCGATGCGGCTGGTCACCACACCCGTGAACGCCGTCATTTCGAGATCCGTATCGCCGTGGCGCAGAGTCCCTGGAACGGTCAATGCGACGCACTCGGCCTGACCGTCGATCGGGAAGATCACTCCGCTAGCGGCGCGCGCTTCTGCCTCGAAGGACTCCGCCTCGTCCTCGTCTTCCAGCCAGCCCACCTCGTACATGATGCGCTTTACGGCCTCGAAATCGCGGTCGTGGTCGTAGTCGAGAATCTCTGTTGCCATGCGGTGTACAGACTACCGGGCACGACCATCCAATGGAATCGCTCCGCTGCCACGCCCAAGGCCGCTCAATCGCTCCTCCCACCAGCAGTTGGCCATTCGTCAAACGCACTTGTAGCATCTCTGCCGCGAGGTGGCGGGGACGCCTCGCGAATAGTCCGAACGCCTGTCCGGAACCATGCGAGAATACCCTCGTGTCTTGGAAAGACAAAATCGAACATAATCAAGTCGTTGTGATAGACGGCGGGACTGGATCCGAACTCCAGCGCCGGGGCGTGCCGATGAGCGAAGCCGCCTGGTCGGGCCTCGCGGTCCACAGCCACCCCGACGTGGTGCGAGGGGTGCATGAAGACTTTATCGCCGCCGGGGCCGAGGTGATCATCACCAATACGTTCGGGACCGCGAGGTTTCTCCTCGAGCCTGCCGGGCTCGGCGACGAGTTCGAGAACATCAACCGCATGGCCGTGCAACTCGCGGCCCAAGCGCGGGACGCGTCGGGCAAGGACATCGCCATCGCGGGATCGATCTCGAACCTGCCGCCGGGTATGAAGGCCACCAACTATCCCGATCCCGACCTCGAGCTGGCGGGGCTCAGGGAACTGGCGGCGATCCTGGCCGACAGCGGCGTAGATCTCATTGCCCTGGAGATGATGCAGGACACCCGTCACGCGGCGCGCGCCATGGAGGCGGCGCTCGAGACCGGCCTCCCAATATGGCTCGGCGTAAGCTGCAGGCGGCGCGCCCACCCAGACGGCCTGGTGAGTTTCGACCTGCCCGACGTGGACTTCGCCAGACCGCTCGACGTCCTCATACCGATGGGTCCAAGCGTCGTGAATATCATGCACAGCGATGTCGGCGCCGTGCCGCAGGCAATCGCGATGGTAAGAGAGCGCTGGCCGGGGCCCATCGGCGTCTACCCGGAGGTCGGCGAGTTCGCCCCTCCGAACTGGACGTTCGATACCGATGCAACGCCCGACCGCCTGGTCGAACACGCGCGGAGCTGGACTGAGAGCGGCATTCTCCTGGTCGGCGGTTGCTGCGGCACCACGCCGGCGCATATCGCGGCGCTGGCCCGGGCGTTCGGCACGCCGGCCGTTTCGGACTGACAACCACCAGACGACGACCGGTAGTGGCAAAAGCGCGGGCTGCACAGCTGTTGCTGGCACCCAACCCAAGGGATGCCTAAACCCTTGATAGGCTATCGCCCAACGAATTTTGTACGATGTCCCACTAAGGGAGGAATTGGCTTTATGGGCCGAACCGAGCAGACCGAACAGCTGCTGCGTAGCAGGTCGTGAGTACGCCTACGAAAAACGACGTGCCGCGCGCCGGAATGGTCGCTACCGTTCGCAACCGACAGGGCGTGGTCGCTGCCGTGGAACCTTTTGACGGCGAAAGCGGGCGCCTCCACCTCGTACATGTGGAATACAAAGACGCCCACGCGCCTTCCGAGGAGCGCTTGCTCTGGGAACTCGAACCTAACCGGGTCCTGTTGGAACCCAACGCGTTGCCCGACCCGGCCCAAGCCGATGCTATGCCTCCGGAGGACTTCGACGCGCTATTGCGCGCGGCGCGTTGGACGGCGCTTCGCCCCTACCTCGATCCAGACGGCGGGAGCCTTCAGCCGGGGAGCGCGAGGGGGAGCCCCTCGCCAGAAAAAGGCCCTCTCACCCGAGAACCGATCACGAGCCCTTTCCACGGTAGCGTACGCGTCGAAGACTACCAACTCGTGCCACTTTTGAAGGCGCTTCGCATGCCACGCGTCAGTCTACTGATCGCCGACGACGTGGGTCTCGGCAAGACTATCGAGGCCGGGTTAATCCTCACGGAACTGCTGCTGCGGCGACGCATCCAGCGCGTTCTCGTCCTTACCCCCGCATCTTTGCGCCAGCAGTGGCGGGACGAACTCTGGGACAAGTTCTCGCTGCGTTTCGAGGTCGTGGACCGCCAGGGAGCCGAGCGTCTGCGCCGTCGGCTCGGCATGGACGCGAACCCCTGGCGCTCCTTCAGCCGCATCGTCGCCTCCTACCACTACCTGCGCCAACCCGATGTGCGCGAGCAGTTCTTGGCTGCCTGCCGCACGCCGGAAGGTTCCCCGCACCTGCCTTGGGATCTCCTGATCGTCGACGAGTGCCACAACCTGATGCCCTCCCCCTTCGGCGAAGACAGCGAGCTTTGCCAAACGCTACGATTGGTGGCACCCCGATTCGAACACCGGCTGTTTCTTTCCGCGACGCCGCACAACGGCCATACCCGTTCGTTCACCGGCCTCCTGGAGATGTTGGACCCGGTGCGCTTCACCCGCACCAGCGAGATGAGCCCCGCCATGCGCGGGCGCGTTGACGATGTGGTCGTTCGGCGTCTAAAACGCGAGATCAACGCCGGAGCCGTGAGCAATTCGGAAGCCTTCTGCTGTGGAGCCCAAGAAGGCAACCCCTCGGCAGAAAGGGCCGCAGCACCCCGTTTCTGCACGCGGAATCCGCCACAGGCGCTCGAGCTCGCGTCCAACGGGCCCGAAAGAGAGCTTACCGCCGCATTCGACGCCTTCCGTACCACCATCCGCAAGCTGGTCGCCGCAGGAACGAAACGTGGTCGCCGGGCCGGCACCTTCGCGGTCGAAATCCTCGGCAAGCGACTGCTTTCCTGCCCGACGGCGTTCGCAGAGTCCTGGCGCCGGGTCAGCCAGGGGTTGGACGACCCAGCGGCACCCGAAACGGAGTTGACGGCGGCGGAACGGGCGCTGCGGCAGGAGACCGGCGACGACCGCGAGACCCAGCAGCGCGAAGCGACTGCGGCGACAGTCGTGGGCGCATGGCTGAAGAACTTCGCGTACGATGTGGCACTGGACATCAGGCGCATCGAAAAAGCCCTCCATGCCCTTGGGTTTGATCTCGAAGGTGCGCCAATTACCGAGCAGACACCCGCTGTCGATACCCGTTTCGACACGCTCACCGACTTGATCGAACACCGGTTGCGCGAGCGCCCGCGGCTCAGCGGCGGAGGTGCGGAGAAAGAGCAAGACTTCCGCGCCGATGAACGCCTGATCGTCTTCACCGAATACAAGACCACGCTCGACTACCTGGCAAGGCGCTTGCGGGAACGGTATCCCGGTGAGCGAGTGCTGACTCTCTTCGGCGCCGGGGGACATGAAGGCATGAACGACGCCGACCGCGAGAACGTCAAGGCCGTGTTCAACGACCCCGCCGCTGCCGTGCGCATTCTCGTCGCCACGGACGCGGCGTCCGAGGGCCTCAACCTGCACCGCACCGCCCGCTACTTGCTGCACTACGACTGTCCCTGGAACCCGTCCCGGCTGGAACAGCGCAACGGTCGCCTCGACCGTTACGGCCAAGGCCGCGATGTGACGGTGCATCACTTCGTCAGCGACACCGATCCCGACCTGCGCTTTCTCGATCACGTCATCCGCAAGGCGGACGAAATCCGCGAGGACCTCGGGTCCGTCAACGAGATCTTCGACCGCGCCGTACACCGCCGGCTTATAAGGGGCGACGCCGCAGCCACCGTCCAAGCCGAGCTGGACGCCCATATACGTGCCGCCAGGGGAGGCGCGGTCATCGACGCTGATACGACCCTCGCGCCAGACAGCGACGAGACGCGGGGAGCGCGAGGGGGAACCCCCCGCAACATAGCCGCGCGGCTCGACGCTATGGCCGAGGAGATCGACCTCGACCCGAGCGCGCTTATGCGAACACTCGATACCGCCATGGCCATCGGCAGAGAAAGGCCGCAACTCCAGGTTGCCGAGGAACCTGGCTTCTACCGCGTGAGCAATCCCGATCTTCCCGGCTGGCGCGATGTCATCGACGACGCAGTGCGCCTTTCGACGCCGAGCGGCGAGTTGGGACCCATGCCGCAACTGGCCTTCAGTCCCGAGCCGTTCATAGAGCAGCTCGGACGATTGAGCGTGTTCCTGCCGCGACGCGACGCCCTGCTCATGCACCTTGCACATCCCCTGCTGCAGCGTGCGCTCGGCATCCTGGCCCGACGCCGCTATCCGGGCAAGCAACAGGTTTCGCGCTGGACCGTGCGGCTTGGCGACGTGCCGGCCAAGGTCGACGCCCTCATCCTGCTCAGCGTCGAGGAACTCGCCGTGAACGGACTGCGCGAGACCTTTCATCGCTGGGTCCGCACGCTGGCGTTTCCGGTTCAGAACGGCGAACTCGGCCGGCCGTTCCCGCACTCGCCGGCGCATGCGCATCGCGGCGCGCGCGGTGCCAGTGCGAACGAGCGCGAACGCGCCGGCGAGACGCTCGAAGATGCCAAGACCGACCTGCAAGGATGGCTGCGCGAATACGCGAGCGGACTCACCGAGTCACTCCGGCGCCGGCTTCGGGCCGACGAGCAGAGCGCCCGCACGCGCGAGGACGAACGCTACCGTCAGCGCCGGGGCGAGCTGTCCACTCTCATTGAGCAATCCACCGTCGCGCGGCTTGAGCGCGAAATCGAGCGGCTCAAGGACAGCCGCCGCCAAGGCCAACTCTTCAACGAAGACGAAGGACTTACGGAAATCGACCAGTCCATTGAGCGAAAGAAGGAAGAGATCCAGCGCCGCCGCCAGCACTACGAAGAAATCCGTGAACAGTTGCAGCGCGAACGCACGCGCATCCTCGACCATCTTCTTCCCGCGCGTTTCTCCTTGGCGGGCGACGCCCAAGTGTTCCCTGTCGCGGTGGAAGTCCGCTTGCCGGAACGGGCGACGTGAAGGCGCAACGTACCGCGCCCACCCTGCCCGGTTGGGATCGACTCCGCCACGGCGGGCTGCTGTTCGACGCCAACCGGCTGGAAGCGCTCGCCCGGTTCATCCCGGACCCTCTCGACGACTACACCGAGCGGCAGTTGCGCCAACGCGCGAGCGCGATCCTGGATGGCAGCGGCGACACATCGCCATTCGTCAGCTTCGTGCTGGAACAGGTCTGCGGCCTCGATGCATCGACCGGGGCCTGGTCGCGCGGCAGCAATGTCCCGTCGTCCGCCGGGCGACGCGCGGTCACCGGCGAAACGGTAAAGCCCCGCCATCTCTGGAAGGGGTTGCGCGGCGCCCGGTTGCCGGTGTTTCTGGATGCGAGCCTCCAGCCTGGGAGCGCGAGGGAGAACCCCCTCGCAAGCAAGGCGAAGCGGCTGGGAATTGGCAAGAGCCGACGCATCGTCACCCAGGCGCTCGTCTGGCTGCGCGCCGGCAACGAACATCTCGCGCTGGTGACCAACGGCCGCCAGTGGCGGCTGCTGTTCGCCGGGCTCGACTACGAAGCCTGGTGCGAATGGGACCTCGATCTCTGGTTCGAGGAAGGCGGACCTTCGCCCCAGGTGACGGCGCTGCGCACCCTGCTCTGCGCCAAACTCTGGACGCCTGAAATCCAAGACGCGGCGCCGCCGCTCCTGCAAGCCATCCGCGACACCCGCAAAGGACAGGCAGAGTTGTCGGAAGTGCTCGGCGAGCGGGTGCGCGAAGCGGTAGAAGTCCTCATTCGCGGGCACGGCCAAGCCCTATCCGCGTTGACGGCGGACTTGGCCGACTACCGCGTATATGTAGCGAAGGACGCGGGCGTCCCGTTGGCAGAAGTACCCGACGATGACGGGGCGTTCTCAGGCCCAACCCCTGAAGACATCTATCGCGCCGCCTGCCGGGTAGCGATGCGGCTGGTCGTTATCCTGTTCGCGGAATCGCGCGACCTGCTGCCGCGCGAGAACGCCCTCTACCACGAGAGCTACGGGCTGAACGGACTGCGCGAACGGCTTGAACGGGATGCCGCCCAGGGCCGGCCCTTAAGGGAGAGCTTCGCCGCTTGGCCACGGGTCTTGGCGCTGTTCGAACTGGTGCGCGAAGGCTCTCATCACCCGGACCTGCCGGTGACAAAATACGGCGGCGAGTTGTTCGCGCCGGGCATGAAGGACGGAGCGGACGGACTTTCCCGAGCCCTGGCCGTGTACGAGAACGCCTGCTTTGACGGCGATTTTCTACCGGACCGCGACGTTCATGAAATGCTGAAGCTCCTGTCGCGCACCACGGTGAGGATTCGCCAGGGCAGAGGCAGCACGAGCGCCGTCGTTCCGGTGGACTTCTCCGACCTGTCGTCGGAATACATCGGCATCCTCTACGAGGGCTTGCTGGACTACGAACTGAAAACCGCACCACAGGGCGATCCCGTTGTATTCCTCCCTGCGGGCGACCAGCCGGCGCTGCCTTTGTCGCGCCTGGAAGCGATGGACCACCGCGCCCTCAAGGCGTTGTTCACCAACCTCAAGGAGAGTTCGTCCGATGTCGACGGAGCGATGGAGGAGGACGCGAGTGCGCCGACCGAACAACCCACGCTCGATGAGGCACCTATTGCGCAAATCGCCGAGGCCCATGCCGAGTACGTCGTAGCGAAGCCGCCTCGGACCGGCAAGGTAGAAGAACAATTCCGCCACCGAAACTTGACTCCTGTGGGGACCCTTTCCCGCGTTGAGGAGGACCCCGCGCCGGACGAGCGGCAGCAAAACCGCGCCCGGGCCGAAACCTGGGCACGCCGCGCCGCGCTGGCGGCGGGCCTGGTCAAGAAGCCCCGGGGCAAGAACACGCCGGAACGCCGCCTGGCATTCCAGCGACAACTCGGTGCCAAGGCGCGGCGACTGGTCTCCCGCGTCGTCCTGCCGGGCGAGTGGTACCTAGTGCGCTGGGGCGGCACGCGCAAGGGTTCGGGTAGCTTCTACACCCGCCCGGGCCTCGCGATTCCTACCGTACAACGCACCCTGCGGCCGCTTGCTTACGATGCGCCGACCAGGGCCAACGGAAAGCCGGACATTGACGCGCCGCCCGCGCGCTGGACGCCGAAACTGCCGGAGCAGATCCTCGACCTCAGGGTTTGCGACCCCGCGTGCGGGTCCGGGAGCTTTCCGTTGGCGGCGCTGCGCTTTCTCACCGACGCCTTGTTCGCCTCGCTACAACACCATGATCGCATTGAAAAAGACGGCGAACGCTCCTTGGTTCGCCTCTTGGGTGTCCACCACGGCGAACGTCAAGCCCTCGCCGAGGAGCTGATCCCCTGCCCGCCGGACGACGAGCAATTCGAGCCGCGTCTGAAGGCGGTGCTACGTCGTTACGTTGTTGAGCGCTGTATCTACGCCGTGGACGTCGACCCGCTCGCCGTCGAGTTGTGCCGCCTGTCGCTGTGGATCGAAACCATGGACCGGACCTTGCCGTTCGGCTTCCTCGACCACAAGATCAAGTGCGGCAACTCACTGATTGGCGCATGGTTCGATCAGTTCCGACACTATCCGGCAATGGCCTGGAAGAACCGGGAGGGCGGCGACAAGAACCACGCGAACGGCGTGCATTTCGAGAAGAACGCCCGCACCAAGGCCATCAAGGCGTTCGTCAAGGACAAGCTGACGCCGGACTTGAGGCTGTTCCTGCAGGGTCGGGACCTGTTTCAGGACGACCTGCTGGAGAAAGCCGGGTCTGCCCACGCCGAGGCCCTGGCCGTGCTGGAGGAAATGCACAGGTTGCCGGTGCAGGACGCCGCCGAGCGCGCGCGCAGGTACCGGGAAAACCTGCTGGGATTCGACGCGTGGCGTTCGCTCAAGGACGCGATGGACCTCTGGTGCGCGTGCTGGTTCTGGCCGGCAAACGAACTCGATCACGCCCCGCTGCCACGCAACTTCGCCGAACCGCCCGAACAGACGCGGAGGGTCGCCGAGCGGGTCGCGGCCGAGATACGTTTCTTCCATTGGGAGCTGGAGTTTCCAGACGTGTACCGCGAGGCCGGATCCGGCTTCGATGCGGTTCTTGGCAATCCACCGTGGGACATCGCCAAGCCTGTCTCCAAGGAGTTCTTTTCCAACATCGATCCGCTCTACCGATCCTATGGCAAGCAGGAGGCGTTGCGGAAGCAGTCGGACTACTTCGGTGCCCCCGCATTAGAGCGCGATTGGCTGGACTACAACGCCCGTTTCCGCGCCCAGTCCAACTACATTAGCCATGCCGGGAGTCCGTTCGGCGACCCCGACGAGAACACCAAGAGCCAAGCTCGGTTCGCTGTTGCCCGAGGTGGCGAAAATCTGGAGTTGCACCAACGATGGCGGCGGGCCCGCGCCAAGTCTTCCGGCTTCGTCGACCCGGTGCATCCATTCCGTCACCAAGGCTCCGCCGACCTGAACCTCTACAAGCTGTTTCTTGAAACCACCCATGCGCTGCTGAAGTCCGGCGGTCGATTGGGGTTCCTTGTCCCGTCGGGTCTGTACTCCGACCACGGCACCGGTGCTTTGCGCGACCTGTTTCTCGAACATTGCCGTTGGGAGTGGCTGTTCGGCGTCGAGAACCGCGAGGGCATCTTCCCGATACACAGAAGCTACAAGTTCAATCCCGTGGTCGTCGAGAAAGGCGGCACCACCGAGGCAATCCGCACGGCGTTTATGCGCCGTAAGCTGGAGGACTGGGAACGCGCCGAGGACCACGCCACGTCCTACTCGCGGGCGCAGATCGAACGCTTCAGCCCCAAGAGCCGCGCCATCCTGGAGATCCAGTCGGCGCGCGATCTCGAAATCCCGGAGAAGATCTACGCCAACGGCGTATTGCTCGGCGACGACGGACCGGATGGGTGGGGCATTCGTTACGCACGCGAGTTCCACATGACGAATGACTCGCACCTGTTCCCGCCCCGCCCGCAGTGGGAGGCGAAGGGCTACCGGCCGGATGAGTACAGCCGCTGGCTGCTGGGCGACTGGCGACCTATCGAGGCACTTTGGCAGGAGTTGGGCGTCGATCCATCGCGGCCTGAGCCGGGGAGATCGAGCTTGAGGATTGGTTGTTTGACACGACGGCCGGGCCGGAACGGCGGGAGGCCGAGGCGCGATTCATCCATGGGTGTCTGCTTAAGCCTGGGGATGTAGCTCGGACCGATTGGCGGGTACGTTGTGCACAACGGCCGTATGACGGGCTGCCCATTCCAAGGGCGAAGATTCCCGTCGGCGTAGTGTTGTCGCGAGAGGGGGATGCGTGGATTCAAGAGGACAGAATCGCGGACACTGCGTTGCCGCTCTTTGAAGGCCGAATGATAGGCCAACTCGACTCCAGCCAGAAAGGATGGGTGAGTGGAAAAGGACGCGGTGCAGTGTGGCGGGATATTCCGTGGGAGTGCAAGCAAATTGAACCGCAGTTTCTGATGGCAATATCCGACTATACGGCGTCGAACAAGACCGTCCGCTCATCGAAGGTCGCATACATGCGTGTGAGTTCGTCGACAAACTCCCGCTCTACTATCGCCACATATTTGGGTCAAAAGCCAGCAGGAGATAGTGTCTTCTACTTTGTCCCAAAAGATAAAGATTTGCGGATCTCTACGATTCTATCTGCTGTGTTCTCCACATTTGCATTTGACGCTGTTGTGAGAGTGCGGCTCGGCGGCCTCAATATGAGCGAATTTGTTATGGTGGAAGCAGTGTTGCCAACCAAAAACCCTAGTTGCACCAAGGCAGTCCTTGAACTCGCCACAGCACTCACAATGGTCAGTCCAGTGTCTGCAGTGGAACAAACCAGCATGACTCCATATGCCGACAGGTCAACTCCCGCGCGATCACCTCGCGACACAGAATCGAACGCAATACAGCACTGGATGCGATTGTAGCGCGTTGGCTTAACCTTGATATGCAGGACATTAGGAAGATCTTTCATGCGTGCGATGCTCCTAACAGCAATAGTCGCTTTGTAGGTGATCCAAAAGGATTCTGGCGCATTGATAGGGATAAAGACCCTGAACTTCGTCAAACGATCCTGACGCTCGTTGCTTTCCACGATCTTGAGTTGAAGATCAACGCCGCCGGCGGAGACCGCGACCAGGGCATCGAAGCCTTTCTCGCCCAAAACCACGGCGAAGGCTGGATGCTCCCGGAAACCCTGCGGCTCGCCGACTACGGCCTCGGCCATGACGACCGTGCTCAGCACCCACAGCCGGTCGCCAGCCGCCTCGGTCCCCGCTTCTACGACTGGCAGCTTTTCCAGACCGCTGACGAATCCTGGCAGGAGTGCCACCTGCACGCCCGCAACCTCCTCGGCGCGGAAGACTACGCCAGACTCTTGGCAGATCTGGGCACCGACCGCCCCTACCTCGACGTGCAGCCAAAACGAAAGCTCGTCGCAGAAATGGGCTACAGCAGCAGACCGGGTGCTGACGCCGTCGTCTCCGATTCAACGACACTCCCGGAGGTCGCCGAGCCACGGGCAGACTATGATGTGAACCGCCGTCCGAAAGGTCGCCAGACCGACATGTTCGAGTAGCCGATGCCGTTTGCGATCCAACCGCCGCCACCCGTCGATGTAGGTGCGCGCCCATCAAATACTGTATGATTCAATATATGATGATTTATACAGTATTCTGCGATTGTTGAAGCCGTATGGCGCGTGATTCGAAAATCGAGTGGACGGACCACACCTTCAATCCCTGGTGGGGATGTACGAAGGTCTCACCTGCTTGCGATCACTGCTACGCAGAGGCGTGGGCCAAGAGAGTGGGGCTCGACGTCTGGAGCACGGGCAAACCGAGACGCTTCTTGAGCGATACCTACTGGCGGCAGCCCCATCGCTGGAACGCGGAGGCTGAGCGATCCGGTCGCCGAGCTCGCGTGTTCTGTGCCTCCATGGCCGACGTCTTCGAGTGGAAAAAGGGCCTGTCCTCGTGGCGGCAACGGTTGTGGACGGTTATCGACGAGACGCCCTCCTTAGATTGGCTATTGCTCACCAAGCGACCGCACTTGGTACGCCGGCTGACCCCTTGGAAGGACGACTGGCCGGAAAACGTATGGTTGGGAACAACGGTCGAAAACCAACGGTGGGTGAACAAGCGCTTGCCGCATCTCAGCGACATCCCTGCGCACACCCGGTTCCTGTCCTGCGAGCCCCTGCTTGGCGAAATCGACCTTGACGACTGGCTTGAACGGAAAACGGTCCATTGGGTCATCGCTGGCGGCGAGAGCGGCCCGAAAGCAAGGCCGAGTGATCCCAAGTGGTTCTACGCCGTGCGGGATCAGTGCATCACCCACGCGACGCCTTTCCATTTCAAACAGTGGGGCGAGTGGGCGCCGACCAGCGCCTTCCCAAGCATTGTGCCTCGATCAACCGTGGAAGACGGTTCCTACTCGACGCCGATGGGAAGGTTCGGAAAGAAGGCCAGCGGGCGCATCTTGGGCGACAGAACGTGGGACGACATCCCCCTGCCGTCAATGAAACCGTATTTTGATGCCCCTACCGGACGGAAAACCGCGTCCGCCTTGGGGTCGCCTTACAGTAATTCGTTTTTTGCGTTCGAGCGGCTGTAACGTTTTCTGCCGCAAATGGCCCTTGTGGAACATGGTTCTGTCGCCCATGACAAACTCCTCAATTCGTTCAATCGGCACCCAAACGCCGCCGAATTCTTCCTTTAGCTGTTCGGCTAACGGCTCTGTGCTGGGTTCGAACAGCAAGGACTGACCTGCAACATATCCACGAAACGAGGAATTTCCCGTAGGATCCACTTTCCATATTGAAGCCTTCATGAGATCGCATCCCTTTACACTCCCGGATACGAAGTAAACAGTATACACATGGCGATTACCCTTCCATAGCTCAAACGGAACAACATAGCCAGCACCATGTCTTTTCAATTGCCTCGAAAACAGATCGTGCAGAAATTTCTTTTTCGCATCCGATTCATCCATATCGAGGCATCGCTTCCACCGGTCAGTCCCGAAGAGTTCGTTGAGATGAACTTCATTCTCAGGCTCTTGATGAAACCTGCGAATAGGCTCATACATGAAGGAGATCATACATTCGCTCCTGTCGTTACGGAGAACACGTTCAATGAGGCGGATAGGACTGCCTTTGGGGCCGAACGGGTCAATCATCACGAACGCAGGTGCGAGTTCCTTGTTTTGCTTATCGATATAGTCAAGGATATCGGTCATATGATCCTCGAATGTACCCGACAAGACGTCAAACGACGTATCAGGTATCGCTGGCTGTTTTCTCAGAAGTCGATCCAAGTGGTCCGCACGTTTCTTATCTGACTCAATGAAAACACAGATGACCTCGACATCCTTCAAGCGGCCATCTTTCTTATGTCGTCTTAAGCAGTCCAGTGCGATGAGTGGAGAACCCCGCTCCCCGCCCAAGTACGAGCCGGGACCAGCGAAACCATCGATGAACAAAAGTCGGCGATGCCAACTCCCTAGTATGGGAAACCATCCATCCAGGTAGTTCCCCAAAATCAGGTGTTTGCCTTCGGTCTGCTCGTCACGCCGCCACTGTGTCGTTCTCATGAATTCCTGAATCCCATACGGTTGAATCGGCCCGACATCGGCGATGGGAGGTTGACGCATAGTCGGGCCACTGCCAAACAGGTCCATAAAATAGACACAAAAGATGAAGCTACGCAAGCAGAGATACGCGGGTCATGGCCTACCGCCCGTTCACCCCGAACCATCTCTTGATCAACTTCCTGTCGCGGATTCGCAGCAAGCGGACCGACCAAGTACGATACGAATATGGATGCGCAGCGCCCCTGCACGAGAGTCTTTCAACGCGGAGTGGCCCGACAGACATTTGATGCCCGCGCGCGCCTGCTCGGAACCACTTGAACGGCTCGCACATAAAAGCCAAACTGAACTGGAACGCTTTGTGTTCGGTGCAACTCATGCATATCCGGCGACTAACCATCAAAAATGTCCGCGCGATTTCGGAGTTCGATCTGACACTCCAAACCGACGAATGCGCCGGTTGGCATGTGCTGCTAGGCGAAAACGGCTCCGGTAAGTCAACCGCTGTACGGGCTCTTGCGACAGTATTGATGGGGGCGGTGAACGCCCACGCGTCACGGCAAGACTGGTCTAGCTGGTTACGCGACGGCGAACAAACGGGGAGCGTTGAAGTACGGATCCGGCAAGACCCTGTGGACAGATGGGTGGGAAAAGGCAATACCTCGCCTGGAGCCCAAATTTCCGCCCTTGCCGAAATCTCGAGGAGCGGCGGTCTGGCGGGACCTAACGGAGCGGCCCCATCCATCATCGAGTTTTCGCCCAGACGCTATGCCAACCGGACGGTGTGGGGAAGCGGTACCGGCTGGTTTTCCGCCTCTTTCGGACCGTTCCGACGATTTCGCGGCAGCGATCCCGAAGTTGATCGGTTGTACTACAGCCATCCTCGGCTCGCGCCGCATCTGTCAGCGCTCGGGGAGCATGTGGCGCTGGGCGAGTCTTTGCGTTGGCTAAGAGAGCTCCAGACACGCGCACTGGAGAAAGATTGGATCGCCGGCCGAATGAAGGATGCCGTTGTCAACTTCGTCAACAATGCCGGACTGCTACCGTATGGCGCGCGTATCGCGGAGGTGACTTCCACCCAGGTGACCATGCTTGACGGTCAGGAAGCGCGAGTGGCGATTGAGGAAATGAGCGACGGCTATCGGTCTATTCTGAGCATGACGTTGGAGTTGCTGCGCCTGATGTCTCACATCTACCCGGTAGACCACAACATGAGAATAAGAGAAGACGGAACGGTCCACCTTCCCGGCGTTGTCGCAATTGACGAAGTGGACGCCCACCTGCACCCGCAGTGGCAAAAGCAAATTGGCGAGTGGTTCATTCGACACTTCCCGGAGACGCAATTCTTCGTTACGACGCACAGCCCCATTATCTGTCGCGCTGCGACCAGCGTTTGGAAACTGCCCCCGCCGGGATCGAACGCGTCTTTTCGCCGCGTGACAGGCGCGGAGTATGGTCGATTGGTGGACGGTAGCATTCTGGATGCCTATTCCACCCAGCTCTTCGGGGAAGGTGTGACCCGTTCGCAACAGTCTGAAAGAAAGGTGGCGCGGCTGGCGGAACTCAGCCAGAAACAGCTATACGAAACGCTTTCGCCGGACGAGGAGTTGGAGTTGCATTCCTTGCGGACGACCATGCCAAGCACACCTACCGGCTTGGCATCCGGTTGACCTCACAGTGGTCCACCTTGAAGACCCGGGGATTGACGAAATCACTACCCGGACATTGAAACAATACCAAGCGAATGTAGACGCTGCCGGCCATTACGCTAGTCAGATAGCCGCCGCACGGACGCTTTTCGAGAGAAGAAACAAGACGCAGAATGCGACATTTCGCGTTGTCCGAACCCAATTGAGCAAGATGTGCGCATCTCCACATCGGTGTGGCTGGTGTGAAGACTCGGAGGCGAATCAGATCGACCACATACGGCCGAAAGCGCTCTATCCCCAACGCACCTTTGTTTGGGAGAACTATCTCCCGGCCTGCGGCGTGTGCAACAACGGCAAGGGAGATCGATTCGCAATCATGAGCGACGGGGGCATGGTCGACGTAACCCGCCACCGCGGCGATTCGGTGGTTCCGCCACGGTCTGGAGACCCAGCGCTCGTTGATCCGCGCTTCGAAGATCCATTGGAGTTCCTCGAACTCGAACCCGTCAATACCTTTCGGTTTCTTCCCAAGTACGGTTTAACATTCGCCGACAGGCATCGCGCCAAATACATAATCCATCTCCTGAAGCTCAACCGCGACGCGCTTACCATCGCCCGCCGTAATGTCTACGACGATAGTCGTGCCCGCTTGACGGAGTTCCGCGAAGTCCGGGACGACGGGGCCAGCGATGCGGAACTTGAGATGTTCAAGGCGCGATTTCTCTGCCGCCCTCATCCTACCGTCTGGAGGGAAATGCAACGTCAGCACGAGCTCCCCGGCCTTAAGGAGCTGTTTCGAGATGTACCTGAGGCGCTGACATGGTGAGGCGGACCGCCATCTGGAAGACGGGTATGGCATCGCATTTGGTTTGTCTTGGGGCGCATTCCGTATGGCCCTGAACCCCATCGCCTACACAGAAAACGTCGTCGGGAGCTTCCTCCGCTACCAACTCACGGCGTATCCCTTCGCGGACGCTGGCCTGCACGCGCAGATGCGCCAACTTCTGTCCCTCGACGAAACCCGCCAATCGCCCCTCCTCAAGGGTCCCTACGTCAGCCTGTCCCGGCCGTTCCAGGAGGGTGCGCCCATCGATGTCCTGGCGAGTGAAGGATTGATCCATCCACACCTTCGCGAGCGGATACCCGACGACATCACGCACCTATACAGCCACCAGGAACGCGCCATTCGCGCCATTGCCGAAGGCAAGACGACGCTCGTGTCCACCGGTACGGGGTCCGGCAAGACCGAGTGTTTCCTCTACCCCATCGTCAGTCAAGCCCTGAGTCTTCGAGACGAACATGCGCCGCCCGGTATTAGCGCTGTCATCGTCTACCCGATGAACGCGTTGGCGGAGGATCAGCTCATGCGGCTGCGGGGACTGCTGGCCGGCACGGGAATCCCGTTCGGCATTTACGTCGGCAAGACGCCCGGGCGGCAAGTGGACGTAGCAGGCCATCTGCTGCCTGCGGGTTCGTCAAGGGCCGACTACGAGGCCAGGCTCCAACGGGCACGACACGAAGGAAGTGGAGAGACGATCTATCCAGCAGAGGAAGTCTGTTCCCGAGAGATCATGCGGACCGCCGGGAGGCAGCCGCGGATTCTGCTCACCAACGTCAAGCAGCTCGAGTTGCTGTTGACACGGCAGCAGGACATCGAACTGTTCGCCGACGCCCGGCTGGACTACCTGGTCTTCGATGAAGCGCACACGTTCACCGGCGCTCTGGGAGCGGAAACGGCCTGCCTGATCCGTCGCTTGCGCGCCTTCTGCAACGCGGAACCGAGCCACACGCGGTGCATCGCGACATCGGCGACCATCGTTGATCGGGAAGACCCCGAGGCGGCGCGCAACTTCGCGGCGCGTTTCTTTGGCGTCGAATCTGGCGCGGTGACCTCAGTTGGCGAAGATTACGAAGCCGAAATCTGGGCGGAACCCCGGTTCGTTCCGCCGGTGCCGGACGAAAATTCCACGACAATCCTCGATCATTGCGTTCATGCAGTGGAGGAGGACGATCAGGCTGGCAGCAGTGTACGGGCAGCGTATCGGTCGCTATCAGGGGAAGATCTCAGCCAGGACGACTGGCCAGACGCACTTCATGCGGCCCTGTCCCGCAACGAACTCGTCTTCCGCCTGAACGAAGAACTTGCCGGCCCGAGAGCGCTGGAAGACCTTCCCCCAGCACTTGAACATGCACTCGGGCGACCTGTGACAGAAGCGGAAATACTTGCTTGGCTGACACTAGGCGCGGCATCCCGTCGCGAAGGCCGCCCGCTGCTGAGGCCCGTGGTGCATGGGTTTGTGCGAGGCATCAGCGGCGCGGTCGTGTCTTTCCCCGAGGATGTTATTGGTCCTCGACTGTGGCTTGCCGCCGAGGCCATGGACGACGGCGACGATGGCAAACGCGTCCACTTCCCGGTCACCACCTGTACCACCTGCGGGCAGCACTATTACATCGCGTTTCTCAAGGACTTCACCTTCACCGGGAGGATGCCGGGCGGCGGTGAAGCCGGTTCGAACGGCTCCTATTGGCAGTCTTTGGCGGAAGCGGCGGGTGGCAAGCGGGTCGTTCTGGTGGACCGCCTCATCGGCGCAAGCGACGACGATGACGAACAGACGCCGCATGCGCGCACGACGCCGCTGCACTTCTGTCGTCATTGCGCGGCGGCACATCCACAACCGGTTTCGCGGTGTCGTTCCTGCGGCGCAGAGGGAGAGACCATCCAACTGCATGCGATCAAGCAGAACAGGAACAACCCCGGCTTCCAAACGAGTTGCCTGTCGTGTGGTGCCCTGGGTCGCCGAATGGGGGGCCACTACCGAGAACCGGCGCGGCCCGTGCGGGCAATCAACGTGGCGGATGTGCATGTTCTAACCCAAGACATGGTGCATCACGCCGAACGTCGCCGTTTGCTCGTGTTCTGCGACAACCGCCAGGACGCCGCGTTCCAAGCCGGCTGGATGAAGGATCATGCTCGCCGCTTTCGGTTGCGGGCGTTGATGGCCGAGGGTATCAAGTCTCATCCGAGTTCCGTCGGCGATCTGGCCGCGTATCTCGACGATGCGCTGGAAGGCGACGAGACGCTCTCCAGGGCGCTGATTCCGGAGGTCTGGGAGGTGGCCCGCCGGGAAGGCAGCGGCGGTCGCCATGAGCAGGAACGCCGCAAGTACCTGCGTTTTCAAGTGTTGCGCGAAGTTGCGCTGTCGTCGCGCCAGGCGCTCGGCCTCGAACCCTGGGGGCGGATGAAGGTGGAATACCAAGGGCTCAACACGGGACTGCCATGGATTCAGGACCACGCGCACGCATTGGGCATCTCCCCGGAACGCCTGCGCGAGGGCGTTGCCAGTGTGCTCGACTATCTACGGCGCAAACGCGCGCTGCACGACCCGGAGCACGAGATATTCACGAAGTACTGGCAGGAGGGTGACCGCGAGATACAGCAGGGGTATCTGCCGGACTTTCTGGCGCCCAATGGCACCAAGCTCCGCCGCGCCTCGAACGAAAAGCCCGGTCAGGTGACGCAGTGGTGGAGTGATCGCGGTGACACCACGATGCGCCAGATCGCCAGAAAGTGGGGCGCCACCGCAGAAACCGTGGAACCGCTTCTCGAAAGCCTGTTCGCATTCCTTGTCGAACGAACCCTGCTTACGGCAGTACGGCTGAAAGGGGCCAGGGGCCGCGCATTGCCGAATGTGGAAGGCGTCTTCCAGGTCAACGCCGACAAGCTGCGGCTACGTCCGAACCGAGGCGTGAAGCGTTGCAGAAGTTGTCGTCGGACGACTGCGCGGGACGTTCCGCATGATCGTTGCCCCGCTTGGCGTTGCGACGGCGTCTTGGGGTGGGAGCGGGAAGACGAAGACAACTACGACCTGCAGCTACTCGACGGCGCCTACTCGATGCTTCGGCCAGAGGAACATACGGCCATGGTTCCCAACATCGAACGGGAACGTCTGGAAAACCTGTTCAAAGGCACATCCGACGCTGTGAATTGCCTAGTGTGTACGCCAACGCTGGAATTGGGAATCGACATCGGCCAGCTCGACTCCGTGTTGATGCGCAATGTACCGCCATTGCCGGCCAACTATTGGCAACGTGCCGGGCGGGCCGGACGGCGCCACCGCATGGCGGTGGGCATGACCTACTGCCGGCCCGCCTCCCACGACCGCGCCTATTTCGCCGACCCGACCAAGCTGATCGCTGGAAGGATCGACCCGCCGGCCTTCAACCTGCGCAACGAGGTCATGGTCGCCAAGCATGTCCACGCGACGGTCATCGCCGGTTTGCACCGGTATTGCCGGGACGCCGGACGGCCGGAAGCGGAACGTCGCGAGATCGAGGCGGTCCTGCGCAGCAGCCTGCCCCGGCGCGTGGAGCCTTATCTGTTCGACGGTGGTGAGATCCGTAACGCGCCCTTCGACTTCACCAGATTGCGTAATCTCGTAGGGCGCAACGCCGAGGACCTCGCGGCGGGCGCGCGGCGGGTGTTCCAACAGGGCTGGCCGAAGGCCGATGCCGATGTCACCGATCCGGTGGTTCTGCGAAATCATGTCGAAGCATTTGTCGACAACCTGGAAGCCGTCGTCTCCCGTTTGCGGCGGCGCCTGCGGTGGGCCATGGACCAGATCGTCCGGCTGAACGCGCGCCGCGAGCGTCAAGGTACGCTGGCTCCCGAGGACGAAGCGTTGTTTCGCCGCTGCGACGGTTTCGTCAAGCGGCTCAAGGATACCGGGAGGCGGCGCAGCCAGGCGGAGGGCCACGACGACTTCAACACCTTCAGCGTGCTGGCGGCGGAGGGATTCCTGCCGGGCTACGGTCTCGAAGTGGGTTCGGTGGTCGGTTGGGCGGAAATCCCATTCTGGCGCACCGGGGCGATGGATTTCAGCTTGCCGAGACCGCCTGCGACGGCCCTGCGCGAGTACGTTCCGGGCAACCTGATCTATGCGAACGGACACCGCTTCGTGGCGCGGTGCTTCCATCGCGATCCGGGCGAGGAGCATGCCGAGATGCCCTTCTATGAGGTCTCGGTGGAAAGGCAGGCCGTGAACCCAATCCAAAGTCTGGGATCGTCACTCGGTGCTGCGGTGGTGCAAACCTTGGCGGTCTGCGACGCCGACCTGATCCACACCTCGCACATTTCCGATGAAGAAGATTTGCGCTTTCAACTGGGCGTCGCCGTCTACGGCCTCGAACTCGGCCAGCACAGCGGCGGGCGGGCGTTTCGCTGGGGAGCTCGACACGCGCATCTGCGGCGCGGTGTCCGCCTGCGGCTGGTGAACGTTGGCGCTTCGGCCGCCATCGCCAACGGGGAGTTTGGGTTTCCCGTCTGCGCGGTGTGCGGCCAGAGCGTTTCGCCGCTCTCCTCCGATCGCCAGCGACAGGATTTTGCGAAATCGCACGAGGAGCGCTGCGGTCGCGCCCCGAAACCCGTTGGTTTCCATGCCGACGTCGTTGCGGACGTTCTTTCGCTGCCCGCCTGCGACAGCGTCGAAACCGCGTACAGCGTACTGGAAGCTTTGCGTTTCGGTGCCGCGCGAGTGCTCGACATGCATATGGACGACTTGCAAATTCTCGTGGTCGGCCACATCGACCGAGAGGATGTCAGCGGCTTGCTATGGGACCCCATGCCCGGCGGTTCCGGATTGCTCGAACGTCTTTGCGAACGCTTCGATGAAGTCGTGCAGGTGGCGCGCGAGGTGGTCGATGACTGCCCGTCCGTGTGCGAGACCTCCTGTATCGACTGCCTGCAGACGTTCCGCAACGCCTACTACCACCGGTTCCTCGACCGCAAAAGAGCGCAAGAGCGGCTCGACGAATGGGGAAGCCTGCTCTCCTTCGACCACGATATTCCGCCGTTGCAGCCGAACGAACCGCTTCGCGAGAACGCGATGCCGGTCAACGATGCGGAGACGAAGCTGCGTCACCTGCTGCTCGCGGCCGGGTTCGGCGAAGGCATCCGGAGCGAGCAAATCCGGTTAGGCCGCGCCCTTGGCACAACGACGCCGGATGTGATTTACCGTAGCGAGGATCACGACCCGGACGAAGGCGTGTGCATCTACCTCGATGGCTTGAGCAAGCATCTCCACGGCAATCCCGAAACGGCTGATACGGATCGTGAAATCCGTACTTGGCTGCGCAACGGCAGCTATGACGTGATTGAAATTGCCGCCAACGAATTAGACGACGAAGACGCGATGGTGCGTCACTTCCGGCGGCTTGCGAACTACTTGGGACTGCGAGACGTCAGGATTCGGGTGCGTGCAGACCGCTCGTGGTTCCGCGAGCCCGTTTAGTTTGCACGCGGCACAGCTTCATAGCGATGTCGGCGCCGTGCCGCAGGCAATCACTATGGTGCGCGAACGCTGGCCGGGGCCCATTGGCGTCTACCCGGAAATTGGCGAGTTCGCGTCTCCGAACTGGATGTTCGATGGCGATCCAACGCCTGACCACCTTGTCGAGTGCGCGCGGGGTTGGGTCGACAGCGGCGTTCTCCTGGTGGGCGGTTGCTGCGGCACAACGCCAGCGCACATCGCCGCGCTGGCCCGGGCGTTCGGCTGAACTTTCGCGTTCTATCGATACAGCGGCCGCCTACGCGGGCTCGGCGATGAAGACCGGAATTGTGCGGTTGGGCGCCGCCCTGTTCCTGTAGTCCTCGTACGGCGGGAATGCCGCCACGGCGGTCGCCCACACCCGCGCGAGTTCCTCGGCGTCATCGATCTCGCGCACGCGCATCTTGAAGACCTCGGCCTTGTCGCGAATCTCGACATCCCCGTCGGCGCGCAGGTTGTGGACCCAGACCGGACTCCTGGGTGCGCCTCCACGGGAAGCCACCAGCACGTAGCTATCGCCGTGCTTGACGCGCATGAGCGGCGTCTTGCGGATCGCGCCGGTCTTGTTGCCCTTGTGCGTCACGATGATGCAGGGCAGGCCTGTCTCGCGCAGATCCGTACCCCTTGTTCCGCCGCTGCTCTCGTAGAGCGCCACCTGCTCGCGAACCCATTGGATCGGTGTCGGAACGTACTCGGCCATCACAATCCCCTCACGGATTCGGCAAAGGCCACGAGTCTATAGCAAGTGACCCGACCTCGAACGTCGGTCCGACCGGCCAGTTGGACGGTACATCAAGACCGTGGTGCGAGCCGGGGCGGCGTAGCTACAGTCGCACGCTACATCGAGTCGCCGGGCGACAGTAGGGTTCGAGCAGGCGGCGAACGCCCCCGGATCCCGACACGGTGCGACTATTGTCTCGTGCGGTTCAGGAAGCCGTGGATATCCAGGTAGCTTTCGTCCACTGCGCGTCCAACCTCCCCGACGCGGTCAGCCTGCCGATCCTTGCGACCGCGCAGATAGGTCGGGCGTTCGAGTTTGGAGTAGTCGACGGGGCCGTCGCTATCTTCCTCGGCGACGGTCTCCTCGATCATCGCCTCGTATTCGACCGTCTCGGACAGTCCCGTGACCACCACGGTCACCTTCAGATCGTCGCCCCACTCCGGATCAACCACCATCCCCAGGACGACCTTGCAGTCCTTCGATGTGAACTCTTCCACCGTGTTGCCGACCTCGAAGACCTCGGCAAGATTGAGATTCGATCCCGCCACCACGTTGACGAGCGCTCCGCGGGCACCCTGGAGTTCAATGTCTTCGAGCAGCGGACAGCGAATCGCAGCTTCGGCCGCGTCCCGGGCCCGATTCTCGCCCGTCGCACGACCGGTACCCATCATCGCCTTGCCCATCTCTGACATGACCGTGCGCACATCCGCGAAATCGGTGTTCATCAGTCCAGGCCGGATGATCAGATCGGAGATTCCCTGAACCGCGCCAAGCAGGACATCGTTCGCCGCCGCGAACGCGTCCAGCACCAAGGTCTTCTCGCCAAGCACGGCCGGCAGCTTGTCGTTCGGAATGACGATCAGGGAGTCGACGTGGCGCTCCAGTTCCTCGATGCCCTTGTCGGCGATCGCCGTACGTTTCTCGAAGGCGAACGGCCGGGTCACTACGGCCACGGTCAGGATATCGAGTTCCTTCGCCACCTCCGCGACGATGGGCGCCGCGCCCGTGCCGGTGCCACCGCCCATCCCGGCGGTAATGAAGACCATATCTGCGCCATAGAGTACCTCGGCGATTCGATCGCGGTCCTCCAGCGCGGACTGCCTACCGATCTCGGGATTCGCGCCGGCGCCGAGGCCTTTCGTGACCGACGCGCCAAGCTGCAGGATCGTGTTGGCAGTAACGCTCTTGAGCGCCTGCGCATCCGTGTTGGCGGCGATGAAGTCCACGCCTTCCACGTCATGCTTCAGCATGTGCTGCACCGCATTGCCGCCGCCGCCGCCAACGCCAATCACCTTGATAATCGCGCTCTCGGGCGCGCTGTCCACCAGTTCAAACATATACCTGCTCCTCACTTCTCCTGGATAAGTTCAAACGTTTTCGCCGAACCATTTGCCGATGCGGCCGAAAATCCCGCGGGATCCGGACTTGCCGAGGTGGCCGCCGTTTTCCCGCTGCTGTCCATATATGAGCAATCCCACGCCCGTCGCGTAGATGGGATTGCAGACTATGTCGGGCAGTCCCTCTACGTCTCTCGGCATGCCGACGGATACCGGCATGCGGAAGATCTCTTCCGCCAGTTCCACAGCCCCTTCCATCTTCGAGGATCCGCCTGTCAGCACGATCCCGGCGCCCAACATGTCTTCGAACCCGCTGCGGCGCAGTTCCGTCCTGACGAGCGTAAACAACTCTTCGTATCGCGGCTCCACGACCTCCGCCAACGCGTGGCGCGACAGGTCACGGCGCGGTCTGTCGCCGACACCCGGGACCATGATGGTTTCGTCGGGATGCACGAGCTTGTTCAGCGCGCACGCATACTTGATCTTGATTTCCTCGGCATGCCTCGTCGGCGTCCGAAGCGCCATCGCGATGTCGTTGGTGACCTGTGTGCCGGCGATGGGAATCACGGCGGTGTGGCGAATCGCACCCTCCGTGAAGACGGCTATATCAGTGGTGCCGCCGCCAATGTCGACCAGGCAGACGCCCAGCTCTCGTTCATCATCCGTCAACACGGAATAGCTGGACGCCAATTGCTCCAGGACTACCTCGTTGACCGCGAGGCCGCAGCGCACGATGCATTTCTCTATGTTCTGTGCGGCGTTTACCGCGCAACTGACGAGGTGGACCTTCGCTTCCATTCGCACGCCGGACATGCCGAGGGGCTCCTTGACGCCCTCCTGGTTGTCGATGACGTATTCCTGCGTGAGGACGTGCAGAATCTTCTGATCCGCCGGAATAGCTACCGCTCCGGCGGCGTCGATCACCCGGTCCACATCCTGTTGCTGCACTTCGTTCTCGCGTATGGCGACGATTCCGTGCGAATTCAGGCTCTGCACATGGCTGCCGGCAATGCCCGCGTAGACTGAATCAATTCTGCAGCCGCCCATCAATTCCGCTTCCTCCACCGCACGCTGAATTGACTGCACGGTGGATTCGATATCGACCACGACGCCCTTCCTCAATCCGGTGGAGGGATGCGAACCGATCCCGATAACCTCGACACGGCCTTCGGGCGTGACCTCACCAACCAGGGATGCCACCTTGCTGGTGCCTATGTCGAGTCCGATGATCTTCTTTCTACCGTTGTCCGCCACTATTGGTTCCTTGGCTAATTCCTCGCCAGCAGTGTCTCTTCGGCTAGTTCGTCCCGCCAGCGAACCGCCACGCCACTACCGTAGCGCGCATCGATTCGATCAACCTTGTGCATCTGATGAGCAAGCGCGTCCGCGTACACCGCCAGCACGCGGTCGAGACGTCCATTGATATCCTGCGACCCGAGCAGCACGGCGACGTCGTCGTCCAGAATCAACCGCCAGCCGCCGACCTCGGTTTCTTCGAGGGACTTCAACGTGAGCCCGAGCCCCGCCAACCGCGCACTTAACTTGCCGTACACCTGCATCGCCTCGCCGCTTGTGGAAAAGGTCCCGGACAGTGTCGGGAGCGTCTCCTCTTGATCCGGGAGCCCGGGAGCACCGACGACTTCTCCGGCAGTCGTCACGTATTCCGCGTTTCCCCAGCGCGCGGCCAATGCCTCTCGCTTGACCGACACGTCGATCACGCCCGATCCGATGCGGCGCACGCGGGTATCCCGGGTCCAGCCAAGCGACTCGATCGCAGCGACGACGTCGACTACGCTCGTAACAGCCGAGTCGAGGGTTTCGATCACGGCGGCGCGGATCTCCTGCCTCTCGATTTCGGTCAGGTCTCCCGCGATCCTCACGAGTTCGACCGGCGTATCGAGGAAACGCCACAGGGCGGTCGTTCCCACCCCCACAACGGCTACCAGCATCAATGCCGCAACAAACGATTTAACCCACATATCCCACCAAGCCGCTATTTGAGTGACCAAAGGTCATTTACTTTCAATCGGTTACCTATTCTTTTCGTCGCCGCAGACTGCGCTGACCGCGGCCTCCCCATGCGGGTCAAGCCGCATTGCCAGATTCCTCCAGTCCTGCGGACACCCGACTCACGTTCCCCGCACCCTGAACGATCAGCACGTCGTCGTCCCGGAGCCGCGACCCCAGCAGTTCCAGTGCTTCTTCCGGCGTCGCGGTAAACAGCGGGTTCATGCCCCCGAAGCGCCGCACGCCGCGGCACAGCGCCCTGCCGTCGGCGCCCGCGATCATGTCCTCGCCGGCCGCGTACACCTCGACGATCAGCAACAGGTCGACGAGCAGCAGCACCTTGACGAAGTCGTCATACAACTCCTGCGTGCGTGTGTACCGGTGGGGTTGATAGACCATCACCAGACGCCGGTCCGGCCAGACGCTGCGTGCCGTTTCGATGACCACCCGCAATTCCGTAGGGTGATGTCCATAGTCGTCGACCAGCGTGATGGACTTGCCGTTCACCCTGCGCGATGCGACTTCGAACCGTCTGCCCACGCCCTTGAACCGCCTGAGGCCCTCCACAATGTGGTCGTCACAGACGCCCTCCTCCGTCGCGATCGCAATCGCTGCCAGCGCGTTCAAAACGTTGTGCATGCCCGGTAGCGGCAGTTCGATGTCGAGGTCGGAACGGTTCGGCCGTATGGCGGTAAAGGTCCAGCGCATCCCTCTGGGGACCACATCCACCGCCCGGTAGTCCGCATCGTCGCTCAGACCGTAGGTGAGCGCAGGCCGGGCGAAGTCGCCAATCATCGAGCGCACGTTTTCGTCATCGATGCACAGCACCGCCACGCCATAGAAGGGCAGTCGGCCGACGAAATCGAGAAAGGCGCGTTTCAGCCGCTCGAAGTCGTTGCGGTACGACGACAGGTGGTCGCGATCGATATTCGTTACTACGACCGCCATGGGCTGCAGGAACAGGAACGACGCGTCGCTCTCATCCGCTTCCGCAACGATGTATCGCCCCGCGCCGAGCTTCGCGTTGCGGCCTTCGCTCTTCAGCAACCCGCCGATGACGTACGTGGGATCCAGGCCCGCACGTTGCAGTACCGCGGTAATCAGGCTCGTCGTCGTCGTCTTGCCGTGGGTGCCCGCCACCGCGATGCCGTGCCGATAGCGCATCAATTCGCCGAGCATCGTCGCCCGCGACACGACCGGCACGCGCCGCTCCCGCGCCATGACTACCTCGGGATTCTTTTCGCTGATCGCGGCCGAAACCACCACCACGTCGGCGCGGCCCGCCCTGTCCCCGCCGTGGCCGATGTTGATGGGAACCCCTTGTTTCGCCAAGCGTTCCGTATTGACGGAGCGCGCGATATCGGAACCCGTGACGGCATAGCCCTGGTTCATGAGGACTTCCGCGATGCCGCACATGCCGGAACCCCCGATGCCGACGAAGTGAATGCTTCTCACGCGCCGCATTCTCGCGTCCAACTCACCGCTTTCCACGGTTGTCGCCCTCCAGGTGAGCCCTGAAAGCCAGCGCCAGTAATCCGGCGCACACGAGCAGACTGTTGCCGCCGAAGCTGATGAACGGCAGCGTCAGCCCCGTGGTCGGCAGGACGCCGGTATTGACACCGACGTTGATCAGCACCTGCGCGCCGATCACCAGGCCCGCGCCATAGGCCGCGTAGGCACCGAAAAGCCTGCCCTGATCCGCAGCAGTGCGCGCGATAGAGAAAGTGCAAAGCACCAGGAACGCGAGCAGCAGGAACAAGGCGCCGGCGCCGATCAACCCGAGTTCTTCGGCAACCACCGCAAAGATGAAGTCGTTGTGCGCCTCCGGCAGATAGGAGAGCTTCTGCACGCCTTCGCCCAGGCCGACACCGAACCATTCGCCGCGTCCGAAAGCGATCAGCGCCTGGGTCAGCTGGTAGCCGCCGCTGTGGGGCAGAGCCCAAGGATCCAGGAATGCCACCAGCCGTTCCTCCCTGTATACCTCCAGTCGCAGGAGAACGATGAGGGCTACCGCCGCCGCGCCGGCCACGCCGAGGAAGTGCCGCAAGCGCGCGCCCGCCAGGAACATGAGCCCGCCAGTCAACAGGGCCAACAGGAGCGTGGTGCCGAAATCGGGTTCCATCAATACCAGTCCCGCGAGAACGCCCGCCCACGCAAGCGGCCGCAAGAACGCCCAGATGTCGCTTCGCACAGCATCTCCGGCGCGCGCAAAGTGCGCGGCGAGATACACCGTCAACAGGAACTTTGCCGCCTCCGACGGCTGCAGGGTGAACGCGCCGAGCCAGATCCAGCGATGCGCTCCCCCCTCCTCGAGCCCAATACCGGGGACGAGCACCAAAGCGCATACGGCGATGGCGGCGACCAGGCACCAGCGATGCACAGCTTCCCAGACATGCAGGGGTACGTTGGAGACCGCGGCGAATACCGCCAGCGCCGCAGCCACGAACGCGCAATGCCTGACGACATACGCGTTTGCCGTGGCGGCCGACGCAACCATCACGGCGCCCGTCGCGAGCGCGGCGAACCAGGCCATCAGTACGGTCGTGCCGAAACGGTCAACCATGCGCGCCTGCCGCCCTCGCAACCGCCCCCGCGAACGCGTCTCCGCGAACTTCGAAGTCGTCAAACATGTCGAAACTGGCGCACGCGGGCGACAACAGCACCATGCCGCGCCCGCGGGCCGCCTTCAGCGCCCGGGCAACGGCCTGGTCCATGTCGGCCGCCTGGCTGACCGGCACGACGCCAGCCAGCGCAGCTTCGATACGCGGGGCGTCCCTGCCGATCAATACGACGTGTTTCGCATAGCGCGCGACCGAGTCTTTCAATGGTTCGAACGACGCGTTCTTGCCGTCTCCTCCGGCTATCAGCACGATATCCGGCTCTTCCTCGCCGAATCCGGCGAGCGCCGCCACGCAGGCACCCACATTGGTCGCCTTGGAATCGTCGATGCAGCGTATCGAACCCACCTCGCCCACGAACGCCGATCGGTGGGGAAGACCGGGGAAATCGAACAGGCGACCAGGCAGCGTGTCGCCTCCGGTCAATGAAGCGATGGCGCACGCAGCGAGAACGTTGTAGGCGTTGTGGCGTCCCCCGAGTCGAAATGACGACAGCGGGAAAGGGGTGCCATCGATGATCAATTCGTCCCCGGCCACCCGCCAGTCGGGGCTTGCATCGAGGGCGATGGCGGGCATCTCCGGGGGCGGTTGCGTATTGGGATCGCGACCGTTGTAGACGGCCGCCCGACAGCCGAAGTAGACGCGGCGCTTCACCTGCGCATAGGCGTCCAACGATCGATGGCGATCCAGATGGTCCGCGGTGACGTTGAGGACCGCGCCTATGTCGAACGTTCCCGCGCCCATGCGCTCGAGTTGAAAGCTGGACAGCTCGAGCACGTAACAATCAACTGCGGGATCGAGCAAATCGAGTGCCGGAACGCCCAGGTTCCCTCCGACGCGGACTTCGCTCGTGCCATGATCGAGGAGCTTCCCCACCATCGATGCCACGGTGCTCTTGCCATTGGTGCCCGTGATGGCGATCACCGGCGCTCTCGCGAGCCCCAGGAACAAGTCGATGTCTCCCAGGATTTCAAGGCCCGCGTCGCGCGCCATCGCGGCAAGACAGTGGTCGAGTCCGATGCCTGGACTGATGACGACGCGATCGAAGTCGGCGAAGTTCACCGCCGCCGGGTCGAGCAGTTCCACGTCGGCGAATTCCGCCCGCGCCGCATTGCGATAGGGCGGATTCTCGCGGGTGTCGCAGATGGCGACCGGCTCACGCCCATAGAGCCACTTCAGGCAGGAATAGCCCGTCGCGCCAAGACCGATTATCAGCGTCCGATGACTCTTCATCGGATCTTCAATGTCGACAGGCCGATGAGCACCAGCACCAGCGCAATGATCCAGAATCGTACGATGACCCGGGGTTCGGGCCAGCCCTTGAGTTCGAAGTGGTGATGAATCGGCGCCATGCGGAAGACCCGCTTGCCGGTGATCTTGAAGGACGCCACCTGCACGATCACGGAGACGGTTTCCATCACGAACAGACCGCCCATGATGAGCAGAACGATCTCATGGCGAATGATGACGGCGATCAGTCCCAGCGCGGCGCCCAGCGCGAGGGCGCCCACATCTCCCATGAACACTTGCGCCGGATAGGTGTTGAACCAAAGAAAACCGAGACCGGCGCCGACAAGTGCACCGCAGAACACCGCCAGCTCGCCGGCACCGGCGACGTAGGGAATACGCAGGTAGTTCGCGAATTCTATGTGGCCGGCCAAGTAGGCGATGAATCCCAGCCCGGCGCTTACCATCACCGCCGGGAGAATGGCGAGGCCGTCGAGACCGTCGGTCAGGTTGACGGCGTTGCTCATGCCGACGACCATCAGGTAGGTCAGAACGACGAACCCCGCGCCGAGGGGCACGGCCACCCCCTTGAAGAACGGCACAATGAGGCTCGTGTCCGGCGCCGTCGCGGCGAGTTTGTATAGGACGATGGCGGCGGTGAGACCCACGACGGATTGCCAAAAGTACTTCCATCGCGCCGAAAGGCCCTTGGAGCTGCCCTCCGATACCTTGAGGTAGTCGTCGTACCAGCCGATGGCGCCAAAGGACATGGTGACCGCCAAGACCATCCAGACGTGCCGGTTGGCCGGATCGCACCACAAGACCGTCGTCAACAACGTGGTGACGAGGATCATGGCGCCGCCCATGGTCGGAGTACCGGCCTTTCGCAAGTGGCTTTGGGGCCCGTCCTCGCGAACGCTCTGGCCGATCTGGAAGTGGGCCAGCTTGCGAATCATGAGGGGCCCGACCGCAAGCGATATGCCCAACGCGGTCAACGCACTCACCATGGTGCGGAAGGTGATGTACTCGAAAACCGCAAAGACCCCAAGGTATTCGGCCAGGAACTCCGTGAAGCGCAGCAGCACTAGCGTGTCCTTGCGTCCATGGCGGCCTGCGCGAAGCGCAGGTCGCTGTGCGGGATTCGCTCTCCCGCAATATCCTGGAAGTCTTCGTGGCCCTTGCCCGCCACCAACACGACATCCCCGGTTTCGGCCCGCTCAATGGCCAGCCTCACCGCCGCCGTCCGGTCTCCTTCCACGGTATGGATGGCGCGCGACGAAAAGCCGGCCACGATATCGGCGATGATCGAGTCCGGATTCTCGCCGCGGGGATTGTCCGAGGTGATGATCGCCTCGTCCGCTCCCGCTTCGACGGCCCGCGCCATCATCGGGCGCTTGCCCGGATCGCGGTCGCCGCCGCAACCGAACACGCATATCAGCCGGCCGCCGAGATGCCGACGCCCCGCCGCGAGAGCGGCGGTGAGGGCCGCAGGGGTATGCGCATAGTCGACGAAGACCGCCGGACCCGAACAGTTCGGCGACGCCACGCGCTGCATGCGGCCCGGCACCGGCACCATGCAACGCATCGCCGCCACCGTTTCGTCCAACGGCTTCCCCACGAGACACAACGCAGACAAGGTTGCCGCAGCGTTGTAGAGGGAAAACTCGCCGTAAAGCGGCAGCCAAAAGCGGCTATCGCCCCAGGGCGTATGCCAACGGCCCGTTATGCCGTGCGGGTGGAACTCTGCGTCCGACCACGATACCGCAGCGTCCGCGGACTGGCCGTAGCCGATCGTTTCAACCTCGAGTTCCGCTGCCAGACTTCGGCCGAAGGAATCGTCCAGGTTGACGATGGCGGCGCCCAGGGAGGGCGTCTCGAATAGCCTGCGTTTCGCCGCGGCATAGCGCTCCATGGTGACGTGGTAATCGAGATGGTCGCGCGTAAGGTTTGTGAACGCCGCAATGTCGAAACGCACTGCCGCCACGCGATCCTGGTCCAGCGCGTGCGAACTGACTTCCATGGCCACGCAGCCGTGGCCTTCACCGCGTATGGCTCCGAGCCGACGCTGGACGGTGACCGCGTCCGCGGTGGTTAACTTGCTGCGACACAGGCGCGAGACGTCGCCCCAGCCGATCGTCCCCATGTACGCAGCGTCATCCAACAGCGAAGCGAACTGATAGGCGACCGAGGTCTTGCCGTTGGTGCCCGTGACACCGATACAGGTGAGGGCGGCACTCGGATCGCCGAAGTATCGCGCGGCTATCTCTCCCTGGCGGACGCCCAGGTCGCTCATCACGACATTTGGAATGCCCGCGGCGACAGGTCGCTCCGAACACACCGCCGCAGCGCCCCGCGCAACCGCTTCTTCCACATGGCGATGGCCATCGTCCGCCGCGCCGGCGCAGGCGAGAAACAAATCTCCGGGCGACACCCGCCGGGAGTCGTTGGCGATGCCGGTCACGATGATCCGGCCACCCGCGCCCAGGAGTTGGTCGAGAGTCCTGGCCGACGTCATGCTACACGCCCGGTTGGCGCCAGATCGAGACGATCCGGCGCGATGCCAAGAATACGCAGCGCGCGAGCCATGACCCGCGCGAAGACCGGCGCCGCGACGCTGCCGCCGGCGATCGCCGCGCCGCGGGGTTCGTTGATAACCACGACAAGGACGATTTTCGGATCCGCTGCCGGCGCGAAGCCGGCGAATAGGGCAACATGCCGCCGGTCGTCGTATCCGCGGTCGGAAACCTTGCGCGTAGTCCCCGTCTTGCCCGCCACTCGATAGCCTCGAACCTCCGCTTTCGGCGCCGTCCCGCCTGCGCTCACGACCCGCTCGAGCATCCGCGACACCTCGCGCACGTGGCGTTCCTCGAACACTCGGATGCCAGCCAGATCCACCGTCTGCCGGAGCATGCCCACAGAACGTCGCACGCCGCCCGACGCCAACGTCTGGTAGCACCGGGCAAGCTGCATCGGGGTGACAGTCAAACCATACCCGTAGGCCAAGGTCGCGCGACCTATCGGCTTGTCCAGATCCTCGGCGGTAAGTACGCCGAACGTCTCTCCCGGCAGGCCCGATCCCGGCCGTTCGCCAAAACCCGCGCGTACCAGAACGTCGAACACCGCGTCCGCGGGCAGATCCAGGGCGATCTTCGTGATACCGACCTGGCTCGACTTCGCCAGCACTTCGGAGAGCGTGAGCACGCCTCGATTGCTGGGATCCTCGATCAACTTCCTTCCTACGGCGACATATCCCGGGGACGTATCCACCGTCGTCGCGGGCGTATAGAGACCGCTTTCCAACGCCGCCAACGCGGTGAGCGGCTTGATGGTCGACCCCGGCTCGTACGTATCGGTCACGGCGCGGTTGCGGACGCCTGGGGAGGTCCGTTCCGCAGCATTGTTCGGGTTGTAGGAAGGCTGGTTCGCGAGCGCCAGGACCTCGCCCGTGGCGGCATCGAGCATGACCAGCGAGCCCGATTCCGCGTTGTTGTGTTCGACCGCCGACTTCAATTCGCGATAGGCCGAGAATTGCAGCCTGAGATCGATACTCACGGTGATGTCCTCGCCGAAGTCCGGGTAGTCGAGGAATCCCAGTTCCTCCACCGTGCGGCGGTTGTTGTCGAGCAACACCCGCTTGCTGCCCGGCGTCCCCTTGAGCAGGCCATCGAACATGAATTCGATGCCTTCCTGGCCGACGTCGTCGATGTTCGTCATGCCCACGACATGCGCGGTGGTTTCCGCGGCGGGATAGAACCGCCGGTATTCGGAAAGCGATCGGACACCAGCGATACCCAGTTCACGTACTGCTCGATTCGTCTGGGGATTGACGTGTCGCTTGAGATAGGCGAATCGCTTGCCCGCGCTGGCGAGACGGCGTTCGAGCGACGCGGGCGAAACCCCGAGGACCTCACCCAGCGCCACCAGATCACTGGTGGAAAGTGTCGTCTCGCTCGGATCGACCCAGATCGAATGGACGGGGGTACTGACCGCCAGAAATTCGCCGTGCCGATCATAGATGACGCCGCGGTGCGCGGGTATAGCCACAGTGCGCACGGCAATGGCCTCGCCGCGCTGCTTGAGGAAGTCTCGCCGCTCGGTCACGCTCAGGTAGGCGACGCGCGAAAGCAGCCCCACGACCGAGATCATGAAGAATGCAACGAGCATGTAGTGGCGCCACTTCATTGCCGAATCCAGATGACCTCCTCCGGGAAATGCATGGACAACGCGTCGTTCGCAATTCGATCCACGTTTCGGTACGACCAGAGCGTTCCCCGCTCCAGTAGCAGTCGGCCATATTCCTCGAGCAACACGTCCCGACGCCCCTGCTCATCGCTCAGCCGCGTATAGGCGCCCCGCATCTCGTGGGATTTGCACGCGACCTGCACGCCGGATGCGGCAGCGACCGCGAAGATCACCCCGCCCAAGATCCATTGTCTTGCCCTAGCCCGCATGCCTCACCAAGTCCTTAGTCAAGTCACTGAGTGTCATTGCGTTCAAATCAGGTGGAGGTTCTGCCGGGCACGGACTGGGTCGGCCGCATCATCACGCGCACTTCTCCACCACCTGCAACATCGCACTGTGGGCACGGGGATTCGCGGCGATCTCTGCCCCCGATGGCCGGACGTTGCGCACGATGTGCCGGGCCCCGCCGCCCGGTTCTCCGGGAATCGGCACGCGGCGGAGCACAGGATCGCCCTGCACCCACGCGCGGAAACGGCGGCGCACCATCCGGTGCTCGATGCTGTGGAAGGAAATGACGGCGAGGCGGCCCCCAAGATCGAGACATGCAAATGCCGCGTTCAATCCCTCATCGAGTTGGTCGATCTCATCGTTGACGTGTATTCGCGCCGCCTGGAACACCCGCGCGAGCGTCTGGCGATGGACCTGGCGTCCCATCCCCGCCTCCCGGACCGCCGCCACAAGGTCGAAAGTCCTCGCCAGCGGTCGCCTCCTGACAACGACGCGCGCTATCCGGGCGGCATCGCGCTCTTCGCCGTAGCGTCGAAATACGTCCTCCAATTCCTCCTCTTCGGCGGAATTGAGCCACTGCGCTGCCGTGACGCCCTGCTTGCGGTCCATCCGCATATCGAGCGGCCCATCGCGCATGTAGCTGAAACCGCGATCGGCGTCCTCCAACTGGTGTCCCGACATGCCGATGTCCATCATTACCCCGCTGATCGGCTGGAATCCCCGTCGGCGCGCGATCTGGTCGACCCGCGAGAACGATGCGCACTCGACCGTCACTCGGGAGTCCGACTCGGCCAGGCGTCGCGCATCTGCGACTGCGATCTCGTCGCGGTCCATAGCCAAAAGTTGCGCTTCCCGCTGCAGCCTGGCGAGCAGCGCTCGGCTATGACCGCCGCCGCCGTATGTCGCATCCACGTACCTGCCCGCCACATCCGTCGTCACCGCTGACACCATTTCGTCCAGCAACACAGGCGTATGGGGCATGGCATCACCGCCCCATCAGATGGACAGGGCATTGAGGCCACCCGAATCGGTCAATTCCGAGGTCGATTCGGAAGCCACAGCGAGCCAGTTCTCCCGGCCATCGTGCCAACGCTCTTCAGACCAGATTTCGATTTTCTTGCCAAGGCCAACCACGACGAGCCGCTTTTCCAATCCAGCGAACTCGCGCAGCGTCGGGGGTATCAGTGCGCGCCCGTGGCCATCGAGTTCGACATCCGCGGCGTGTCCAATAAGGAGCCTCTGGATCGCACGCGCGGAAGGCCGCATGTTGGCAAGCGATTGCAGGCGGGATTCGATTTCCTCCCACTCGGGCAACGGGTACAGGAGCAGGCACCGCTCGTCCATGTCGATCGTGATGACGACTTGTCCACCGCAGTGGTCCAGCACAGTCTGACGAAAACGCGCAGGCAGGGCCATGCGGCCTCTGGCGTCGAGAGTGACTGAATTGCTGCCTCGGAACATGGTGATGAACGACCGCCCGCCTACCCGTCAATATCCATCGTATACCCTCCTGACCTACTTTTCCCCACTTTTTCCTATCGGACCCCCGACGATAAATGCCTTGCGGGAAGGGTGTCAAGTCCAAATAGACCGGGACAGGGAGAAGGTGGTGGCGAAGAAGGGAGTCGAGCCGGCCGATAAGCCGGGTTCTGTCGTGGGCAGCCATTCATCTGGGGCGACCGTCGCCGATCACCTCTAGCGGCCTACCCGAATCCTGCGCGGACCACGCGTAAAGATTCCTATTTGGCCTTGCTCCGGGCGGGGTTTACCTAGCCGCTGGCGTTACCGCCTAACGCGGTGCGCTCTTACCGCACCGTTTCACCCTTACCCGCCGCGAGCGGCGGGCGGTCTGCTCTCTGCTGCACTTTCCGTGGGCTCGCGCCCCCCAGGCGTTACCTGGCGCCCTGTCCTGTGGAGCCCGGACTTTCCTTCGCGTCTCAAACGAGAGCGCGACGGCTGCCTAGCCGGCTCGACGGCCTACCATAGCACTTGGCTAGAAAACTGTCGGACTTGCTGCGCTAGCGGGTCAGCGCAACGGCTTGCCGATACAACTCGCCTCGGTCGGCGCCCGTCAGCCGCGCGGCGAGGCGCGCTGCGCGCGACGGCGGCAACTCCTCCAGCAGGACGCCAAGAACTTCGCCGCCGGACAGCAAAGGACTCCCTTCGCCGCTGCCAGCCAGGATGCAGACAAATTCGCCCCTGGGAGTTTCGATCCGGTCGGCGACGCTGGCCACGGTGCCGTGAACAATCGTCTCGAACATCTTGGTGAGTTCGCGACAGACGACGATTTCGCGTGTCGCCGCGCCCAGGTCGAGCAGGTCGCCCAAGGTGTCCGCAATGCGATGCGGCGCCTCGAAAAACACTGTCGCCTCGCGCCGCGCCAGTATGCTCGACAACGCCTCTCGCCGACGTTGCTGGCGCGCCGGGAGGAATCCTTCAAACGTAAAGCGGTTCGCGGCGATCGGCGAGGCGGACACGGCGGCCGTGACAGCGCTGACGCCGGGCACGGGAACTACCCTGATGCCGCCATCGAACGCCAGGCGCACGAGTTCGAATCCGGGGTCCGACAACAGGGGGGTCCCGGCATCGGAGACCAACGCCACGTCTGACCCGGCCTTCAGGCGTTCGAGCACCCGGCGGCTCGCCGCCGTTTCGTTGTGATCATGCAGACTGATCAGTTCCATCGGTACCGCGCCAACGTGCCGCAACAGAGTACGGCAACGTCTGGTATCTTCGCAGGCCACAATCTCAACCTTCTTGAGGGCATCGACGGCTCGCGCGGTGATGTCCGAAAGGTTTCCAATAGGGGTCGCCACAACGAACAGGCAACCGGTGTTCCGCAAAGCTGTCATCGTCCCGCTCGAGGTCCCGTTAGCGATCTGCTTGTCGATCTGCGTGATTGTCTCAATCGCGGGCTGTCAATCACAGGGCGAAGATCGAGCGAGCGCGCCACGCGCGGATGAAGTCACGATAGAGGGCGACATCATAGGGGAGGGCATCCAACGCGCTCGTCAATTCGTGGCGCAGGGAGACTTCGCGGCGGCTGGAGCGGAGCTCCGCCAGGTCGACATCGCGACAATCGTCTCCCCCCGCGAACGATTCGAGTGGACAATCCTCGCCGCCGAAATCGACCTTGGTCTGGGGGCATTCTCGGCCGCCGAAGAACGGGTCGGACTGGCCAGACCCACGAACGCGGCGCAACGCTCGCGGGTCGCCCTGCTGCTCGCCCGAATCCGCGCCGCTGGTAAGGATTACGCCGCAGCATCCTCCACGCTGATTGCCGCGGCGCAAGATGTCGATGATACGGGCGCCGATGGCGATGGGGCGGGAACACTGGTCGAGGCGGCCTGGCGGTATGCCCAACGCGTTCCGTCACATCGTATCGCTGCCCGCCTCCGGCAGACGGAGGAACGTGCCGAACGTGAATGGTGGCAACTCATCAACGCATTCAACGAAGCCCTTACGGCCCGGGGGCAACAGATCGCCTGGGAGCGTTGGCGGACCGGTCGCCCGGGCCATATCGCCGCGCGTTTTCTTCCGCGAGCACTCGTCGACATCGAGCCGGATCCTGCTCGAATCGCCTTGTTTCTGCCGTTCTCGGGCCGCCTTAAGGACGCCGGGGAAATAGTTCGCGACGGATTTCTGTCCGCCTATTTCCTTGCCGGGGCGGCATCCCGACAGTCCATCCATGTATACGATACGGCAGAAGGTTCCATTGCCGCGCTTTACCAGCAAGCGCTTGAGGACGGCGCGGATGTCATCGTCGGCCCGTTGTCGAAAGACAATGCTTCCGACATGTGGGCGCTCGGCCCGACCGTACCGACACTTATATTGAATACCGTCGCGGTCGCGGAGAAAAAGCGAGCGCATCCGCTCCAGTTCGCATTGACCGTGGAAGACGAAGCGAGGGCGATAGCGAATCGTGTGGCGGCGGACGGTCGGCGCCGCGTGATCGTGCTGCGCAGCGCAAAGAATTGGACCGCGCGGGCGTTCGCGGTGCTGTCCGAACACCTTGCACCCGGCGCAAGATCGGAAGCGACCGCCAAAGCGCGAGGCGAAGAACAGCGGCCAGTGCCTCCCACCGGGGCGCTGCAAACGCAACTGGTGCGTTCCGGCGTGTTTCTGGAGGGAGCCGACATCACCTCCGTCGTGGGTGAGACGCTACTGATCGAAGCGAGCCAGCACCGTCACCTGCGCCTTGCGCGCGTGGTTGGCGACGATGTCGAGTTCACGCCGCGGCGGCGCGCAGATGTCGACGCCGTCATTGCCCTCATCGAAGGCAGCCAACTGGCATCCTTGAAGCCGGCACTCGCATTTCACTTCGCTTCAGACCTGCCGATCTACGCGTCTTCCCAAGCCGGGCGCGATGTCCCGAACCAGGACGATCTGGAACTGCTTCGAATTTGCGACATGCCCTGGCGACTGTATCCGCCGCAAATCAAGGCGGGGATGCGCGAAGCGTTTCCGAACAACCGCGGCACGGCGGACGCGCTGTTCGCGTTCGGGCTGGACGCTTATCGCCTCGTCAACCAGATGTCCCGGCTGACTGCATCCACGGATGGCAGGATCATGGGAAGCACCGGCATTCTCAGCCTTGGCCCCGATGGCGTCATTCACCGCGAGCCGGTGTGGGCGCTGGTCAGGAATGGCCGGTTCGAACCCCTCCCGGCCGCGGCGGCGACCGACGCAACTTCCTCGCATGCAAACCTCGCGACAACGGGCCGGTAGACGCGCCGAGCGCAAGGCCAGACGTCATCTCGAACGCCGGGGCCTGACGACTGTCGCGCAGAACTTTTCGCGACCATACGGCGAGATCGACATCGTCATGCGAGACGGGCCAGTTCTCGTTTTCGTCGAGGTGCGCTACCGGGGTCCCGGATCGTGGCTCGACGGCATCCAATCCGTCGACGCGGCAAAAAGGCGACGTTTAACAAGAGCCGCCGAGTCCTTTCTCGTCGCGCATCCGGAATACGATGCCGACGCATCGCGGTTTGACGTGGTATCGGTGTCAAGGACAAACTTTGGCAAACGAGTCGAATGGGTGGCAGATGCGTTCAGTTCCTAGCCCGCACATTTCACCAAGGGCCGCTAGTTGCTTCTGCGCCGGCGTGCTGTTGCTTGCTTCCTGCGCAAGCGACGATCTCCGCAAACGCCCGACCGGCGTTTTCATCGACGACATCGGTACCGAGCATGTCGTCAAACGGCAAATCAACGCCGACGAGCGCCTGAGATCCAGTCATGTAGTCGCTGTCAGCGTCAACGGCGTCGTTCTTCTGGTGGGACAACTCGCGACGGAAGAACTGAAGACCGCGGCTCAGCGCGCGGCAGAGCGTGTCCGCAAGGTGCGCAAGATCCACAACGAAATAGAGGTGGCTCCGCCCACCAACATTGGCGTGCGCACCAACGACAAGTGGATGAAAACGAAGGTCAAGACCGCCCTGCTCAGCAGTGAGAATGTGGATGCCAACCTCATCAAGGTGGTGGTTGAAAACAGCGTCATCTACCTGATGGGTGTCTTATCGCGGCAGCAGGGAGATGCGGTCGCCGAGGTGGCGAGGTCCATCTTCGGCGTCCAGAAGGTGGTCAAGGTATTCGAGTACATCGACTAGCGTCGATCAAGTCGGCCAGTCTAGCGAACTAGCGTCAGGGTCGGTCGCGTTTCGCCGCCCCGCTCGGGAGCATCGCCGCCGGTGGGACGCAACGATGTCGTCCCGACTTCGAATGCCATCCCCTGGCCTGTCTCTTTTGCATAGACGGCGACGACCGCCGCGAGCGGCGCGACAACGCGAAAGGGCCGTCCGCCGAAGCGAGAGTCGAAAGTCATGGCCCCGTCGGCAATGCCGAAATTGCGCACCGCGCGCGGGGAAATGTTGAGCACGATTCGATTTCCTTCCACGTATTCGGCAGGCACCTCCACACCATCGACATCGGCCGCAACGATAACAAAGGGGGTACAGTCGTTGTCCGCGATCCAGTCAATCAGCGCGTTTATGAGGTAGGGACGCGAAGAATTCACGTCAGTCGTACATTTCCATTTCGATCTCGGTAAGACTGCTGCGAAAAGACGCACGGGCGAAGATTTCGCGCATGTACTTGCGCATGGGCCGCGCCTGCCGTTCGGGAAGCTTGATGCCCATGTATTTCAGGCGCCAGAGGATAGGCGCCACGCAGCAATCCACCAGGGTGAACTCATCGCTCATGAAGAAGGGCTTGTCCGCGAATACCGGCGCGACGGCGATCATGCTTTCGGTCAACTCCTTGCGCGCCTTCGCCAACGTCGGTTCACGGCTTCTTCCGGACATGAGCAGGTCGACGTTCCTTGTCCAGTCCTTCTCGATCCGATGTATGAGCGAACGGCTCTGCGCCCGCGCCACCGGATACACGGGAAGCAGCGGCGGGTGGGGAAAACGCTCGTCGAGATATTCCATGATGACCGTGCTATCGAACAGGACCAGTTCGCGATCGAGCAACGTGGGCAATGTGTTGTAGGGATTGATCTCGGCCAAGTCTTCGGGTTTCTTGCCCGGACTGACATCCACGATGTCCACGTTCACGCCCTTTTCCGCAACGACCATCCGGACGCGATGGCTGTAGTGATCGACAGCATCGGAAAACAGCGTCATCGACGATCGCCTCGTGACAATACTCATGGGCACCTCGCGCGCGGGATCAGTGGATATCCTTCCAGTACTCGCGATTGAGCAGGTATGCGAAAACGAACAGGACACCTAAGAACAAGAGGACGTAGATGCCCAGGCGCTCGCGTTCGAGACGCGTCGGCTCGCCCACGTAGTAGAGAAAGTTGACGATGTCGTACACCGCCTGGTCGAATTCTTCATTGCTCAGAAGGCCCGTCCCCGCTTCCACCACGAGGTCGTCGCAGCGGTAGCGACTCCTGATTTCACTTTCCCGGGCTCTCGCATCCTCCCCAGTCAACGCCAGGAACCCGTCCAGCACGGCCTTTTCGCCGTCCAACAGGTTCGCAGGCCTGGGGCCGCACGCGCTCTCCATCTGGTGTCCCTGGAGTTCCATCAGGACATTCGGCATGCCGACATTGGGAAAGACCTTGTTGTTAACGCCAAATGGTCGATCTTCGTCGACGTAGAACGTCGTCAGGTAGTTGTATAGCCAATCCACTCCCCGAACTCGGGCCACCATGGTGAGATCCGGCGGCGGCGCGCCGAACCAGGCCTTGGCCTCTTCCAGAGGCATGGACGTGGCCATCAAACCGCCGATCTTCTGTCCGGTGAAGATCAGGTTATCCATGAACAACTCTTCCGGCACGCCGAGGTCGATCGCCGTGCGCTCATAGCGCTGGAACTTCAGCGAATGGCATCCCAGGCAATAGTTGACGTAGTACTTGATCCCCCGCTGGAGTGACGGCGCGTCGCGCAAGTCGGGCTGCATCGAACGCATCGGCCAGTCCGACTCGGCGGCGCCGGCGCCCAGCCCGAAAGAAAGGGCGACAGCCACGCATCCCCTCGCGCATCGCGCCCAGCGTTTCGGGCCCAAACTGATTGGACGAAGGCTCACGTCACCCGTTCCGGTACCGGCTTGGTCCGCTCGACGCGCGTATACCAGGGCATGAGAAGAAAGTACGAAAAGTAGAGCAGCGTGCAGACCTGGGCCGCCGCCGTGGCAAGGTCCGAATGCGGGATCGTTCCCAGGTAGCCCAGAATGAGAAAGCTGACCACGAAGATCGCCAGCATGCACTTGGACAGCACGCCCTTGTGCCGAATGGAGCGAACACGGCTCCGATCAAGCCATGGCAGGATCGTGGGAATCAGTACGGCTCCGCCCATCACGATCAGCCCCCAGAACTTGGCTGGAAGGCCGAACAGCGGAAAAGTGGTCGCCCGCAACATCGCGTAGAACGGCGTGTAGTACCAGACCGGAGCTATGTGTTCCGGTGTCTTCAAGGGATCCGCCTGCTCGAAGTTCGGTTTCTCGATGAAGTACCCGAACATTTCGGGCGCATAGAACACGACCACGCAAAACGCGAACAGGAACACGACGAGGGCCCGAAAATCGTGCACCGTGTAGTAGGGATGAAAAGGAATGCCGTCCAGCGGTACGCCGGACGCGTCCTTGTGCTTCTTGATCTCTACGCCTTCCGGATTGTTTGAGCCGACGTGGTGCAGCGTTATCACATGCAGGCAGACTAGACCGACGAGCATCAGCGGCAGCGCGACGACATGTAGCGAGAAGAAACGGGTCAACGTGATTTCCGACATCAGGTAGTCGCCACGCACCCACTGCATCAGGTCCGGCCCGATCACGGGCACCGCGCCGACCAGCGAAACGATCACCTGCGCACCCCAGTACGACATGTTGCCCCAGGGAAGCAGGTAGCCGAAGAACCCCTCGACCATGAGGACCAGGTAAATCGCCATCCCGATCAGCCAAAGCAGTTCCCTGGGCCGCCGGTAGGAGCCGTAGGCCAGCGCTCGAAACATGTGCAGGTATACGACCAGGAAGAATGCCGAGGCGCCCGTAGAGTGGATGTAGCGGAGGAGGTATCCGTAGTCCACGTCGCGCATGATGTATTCCACAGAGGCGAAGGCGCCGTCCCCGCTCGGGATATACATCATTGTCAGCCAGATGCCGCTGACGATCTGGACGACCAGAACAAAGAGGGCGAAGACGCCGAAGTAGTACCAGAAGTTGAGGTTCTTTGGGGCGTAGTACTTGGTCGCGTGGTACTCGACGGTCTCCGTGAGCGGCATGCGCTCGTCGAGCCAGGCGACGAATCGAACCCAACGGCCGGGACGCCCCGCAGACTCCGCCATGCTAAGCGTGCTCCTCGTCCTCGCCGATGACGATCAGGTTGTCCGTTTCGAAACGATATGGCGGCACAGTCAGATTGTCCGGCGCGGGTTTGTTCTTGAACACCCTCCCAGCCAGGTCGAAAACCGACCCGTGACAGACGCAGAAAAAGTTTCCTTCCTCGCCGCGGAACTTGGGGGAGCAGCCGAGGTGGGTACAGAGCCCCAGGTACACGCCGATCTCTGGCCGCCGCGAACGCCAGGCATTCTTGGCATACGCCGGCTGCCTCTCCTTGTTTTTCGAATCCGGATCTGCGAGTGCGTCGTCTTCCGAAACGAGCTGCTCAACGGTTTCCGCTGTTCGTCTAACCACGAATACGGGCTGGCCGCGCCAGGCCGGTATCGGACCCAGCATTTCTCCTGGATTCAATTTCGAGATGTCGACCTCGACGGGTGCGCCCAAGGCCCGCGCCTTCGCGCTGGGATTCCAGGATTTCACAAACGGTATCGCGGCCCCAGCCATGCCGATGCCGCCGACGACTGCGGTCGAGCCGACCAGTAGTCGCCGCCGCGTCTTGTCCACATTGCCTGCGTCACCCTTGTCCGGGCGATCATCGCGCGTCCCTGCGTCACTCAAGAGGAGATCTCTCCCTCAATTCCATCGGCACGTCCTTAGATCCCGTGCCCGTCACCCTTGCCACCTGTCCCGCGTCGTTGTGAACAATCGCCGCCGGTTCGCTTCTTCCTGTGCACACAGCGCCCGAGTTGGCGCCACAAAATCCCTCGCCCTCTTCGGGTGCGCCGTGTTTTGCCCCCGCCCAAGCCCGACTGTTTCGTCCCACCCGCGTCCCCGTCATCCCATCGATCTTGCCGCTAGAGCGGCAAGTCCGACAGGCTGCTAGCGCTTGGAGAATTGCGGACGCTTGCGCGCCTTGCGCAAGCCCACTTTCTTGCGTTCCACTTCTCTCGCGTCGCGCGTAAGGAAACCCGCTTTGCGCAGGCTCGGCCGCAGCGCCTCGTCGTACTCGACCAGTGCGCGCGCCAGGCCGTGCCGAATCGCGCCCGCCTGGCCGGACGCGCCGCCGCCCTTCACCGTCACCCTGATATCGAATCGGTCCACGAACCCTGCCACCTCCAGGGGTTGCCGAACGATCATGCGGGCGGTTTCGCGACCAAAGTATTCGTCGATGGGCCGACCGTTGACGACGATGCGACCGCTGCCGGGGTGCATGAACACGCGCGCCGCGGACGTCTTGCGGCGACCTGTCCCATAGCTGTATGACTCTGCCATTCGATTACTCTCCCTGCCAGGCTCTCGAGATCTCTATACCAGCAACTGCAGCGGCTTCGGCTGTTGCGCCGTGTGGGGGTGCTCGGATCCGGCGTATACCTTGAGCTTGCGGAATACGGCCCGGCCGAGCGGATTGCGAGGGAGCATGCCCTTGACCGCCTTCTCGATCACCCGCTCGGGATGCTTCGCAATCACCTCTTCGAAACGCGCCGCCTTGATGCCGCCAGGGTACCCGCTATATCGGTAGTAGATCTTGTCGGTGCGCTTCTTGCCCGTGACGCGAACCTTTTCCGCGTTCACCACCACGATGTAGTCTCCCGTATCCACATGGGGCGTGTACGACGCCTTGTGCTTGCCGCGCAGGCGCCGCGCGAGCGCCGCCGCCAGTCGCCCAAGCGTCTGATTTTCAGCGTCCACGACATACCAATCGTGCTCGACATCCTGCGGACGCGCGCTCAGGGTTTTCATGCGGAGGGCCTGGAATTCGAAGGCGCGATTTTACCGGCGAGACCCGGCAATCGCAACCGAACCATCGCTTGCCGGAAGTCTCCACGCGGGCCGAGGCAGATCGTAGCCTACGCCATGCGTCAAGGACGACGATCAGGGCGTGTGGGTGCGTCCGAGATACTCCGCCGAACGCATCTCGCGCAAGCGACTCTGGGTTCGCTCGAATTCCATTTTGAGGCGCTGTCCACGATAGAGGCCGCCGATTTCGCATGCCGCCGACAGCATCAGGTTGACGCCGCGATCATAGAACTCGTCCACCAGGGCGACGAAACGCCGCGCCAGATCCTCGCTGTCGGCATTGAAACGCGGGACGCGGCTTACCAGGACGGTGTGAAACTCCCGCGAGACCTCGATGTAGTCGTTCGCGCTGCGCGGCCCGTCACAAATGTTCCTGAAATCGAACCAGACCGCGCCGTCACCCGCGCCCCGGGTCGGAATGCGGCGACCGTAGATCTCGATCGAAGCGCCGATCTCGGCATGCGGCGCCAGGGCTCGGAACGATGCAGCGAGCCGCTGATCCGTCTCATCGGAGGCCGGATGAAGGTAGGTATTGGCGGCAGCCAGTACACGCAGCCGATAGTCGACCCCATCAACCATGCGCAAGATTTTCATGTGCGACTCGATGCGTTCGATGGCCGGCTGGAAGCGCCGCCGCTGCAAGCCATGCTCGTACAGCCGCGATGGTTCGATATTCGATGTCGCCACCACCGTGACGCCGCGATCGAACAGGGCGCCCAATAGTTGGCCGAGGATCATGGCATCTCCGATATCGGAAACGGAGAACTCGTCGAAACAGAGCACGCGGCCCTCATCCGCGATGCGCTCCGCCACGTGGGCCAGGGGGTTGGGAATGCCCTGCAGTTCCGTCAACTCACCGTGTACGCGCAGCATGAAACGGTGAAAGTGCATCCGGTGCTTCGCTTCGAACGGCAGGCATTCGAAGAACAGATCCATCAGGTAGGTCTTGCCCCGGCCGACGCCGCCCCACAAGTAGAGGCCGGTCGGCGCTCGTGTGGGTCGACGTCGGAATAGCCGCGACCACAATCGCCTCCGCTCCCACAAAAGGCGCCCATGCACCGCGTCCAGCGCCGCCACAGCCTCCGCCTGTCCGGGGTCCCGTTCAAAGCCCCGACCGTCGATATTTCGCTCGTGAGCTTCCCCCGGCGACATGCCGCGCGTCGTCAGAACTGAAACGAACTGTCGTCGAGTCGCGCCAGCGCCGCCAGGGCGTGAGCCCGGAGTCCCTCCGCTTCCGCAATGGTGGCCGCGGTTCGCGCCAGATCCCGAACACCTCTCGGGTCGATGCGGATAACCGAACTGCGCTTGAGGAAATCGGCTACGCCCAGGGGCGATGCATATCGCGCCGTGCCGAACGTCGGCAGCACGTGACTCGGCCCCGCGCTGTAATCGCCGAGGACTTCCGCCGAATAGCCGCCGAGAAAGATCGCCCCCGCATTACGCACGCGCGGCAGCAACGATTCCGGGTCGGCCACCGCAAGCTGCAAATGTTCCGGCGCGACGCGGTTCGCGACGGCCACAGCCTCGTCGAGATCGCGGGTCTTGATCAACGCCCCCCGGGCGGAGAGAGAAGCTTCGATGATTTCGCGGCGCGCCATATCCGGTAGCGCCGCATCCATCCGGTCCGCCACCGCCTCGAGGTAGTCGGCGTCGGGAGAAAGCAGCAACGCCTGCGCCGCCGCGTCGTGCTCGGACTGCGAGAACATGTCGAGCGCCGTCCAGTGCGCCGGCACGCTGCCGTCGGCAACGATCAGCACTTCGCTTGGACCGGCGATGCCGTCGATTCCCACCCGACCAAATACCTGGCGCTTGGCGGCGGCGACGTAGGCGCCGCCAGGACCCACGATCTTGTCCACTCTGGCGATCGTTTCAGTACCGAAGGCCAAGGCTCCGATGGCTTGCGCCCCGCCGATGGCGAACACTTCATCCACGCCGGCAATATCAAGCGCAGCCAGAACGTGGTCGCTCCGCTCGCCGTTCGGGGTCGGGACCGTCACTGCCACCTCGCGTACGCCCGCCACCCGAGCAGGAATCACCGTCATCAGCACTGTCGACGGATACGCGGCCTTTCCGCCAGGCACGTAGACGCCAACGCGATCAAGAGGCACGATGCGCTGGCCGAGTCGATTGCCCAAACCGTCGTCGTACTCGAACGCTCCACCCTGTTCGAGCTGCCGCTCGTGATAAAAACGAATGCGCCGAGCGGCGTTGGCGAGGGCTTCACGGTCCGATGCGGGCAAGCGCTGCCCGCAGTCGGAAAGCGTCTGGGCGTCGATGCTTAGCGCGGCGACGTTGGGGGCGGCGACCCCATCGAATCGCGCGGTGTAGTCGACGACGGCCGCGTCGCCACGCTCGCGCACATCCTCAAGCACTGCGGCGACCGCGCGCTCGATCTCGCCCAGCGCGGGGTTATCCCAATAGATGAGCCTGTCAAGCGCATCATCGAAGTCCCGCGATGCCGTATCCAGGCGCTTGACGCCGATCATTGCGCGAATCCTACGGTTCGCTCGCGGCCACAGTGCGAATGGTGACCGCGTGCACGGTTCCATCGCGGATCAGGTCGCCAATGGCCTCGTATACAAGCTGCTGCTGTCTGACGCGGCTCAACCCCTTGAAGGCCGCGCTCGCAACGCGCACGTCGAAACGGTTTCCCTCGCCGGTGACCTCGACCGCGGCATCGCCGATGTGATCACGGATGCGGTTGGCGAGAGTCGCTTGTTCGATAGGCGCGTTCATGATGGACGCTGAAGGTTACCATGGCAGTGCCCCACAGTCGGCGCCCTCTGCTTCGGTTGTTTCCTTGCGAGTTTCCACCCCGGGGCCGGGGCGCGGACGCACAGGGAACAGTGGCGCGTTCTCCGTACGCCCGGCATGTCGTGTACCATGTCCCTCTCGGGCCAGAGGCCGTGTCCCCAATGGTGCGTTTCGCCCGATTGCGAGTTTGGCCCAGACCGTGCTCGGCGTTTTGACGCTGGTGGCGTGGCGCAGTCCACGACCCCGTATGGGAGACTGAAACTCCTGCCACGGTCCGACCCGAGAAAACCCGGCCGGGAGGCTTCGGGTGAAAATTTGTTCCATGGGAGGGGTGCCGCTGCGCTGCTGTTTTCTTGTGCGAGGGGCGCCCCCTCGCGCTCCCCGGCTGAAGGCTCCTTTCTTGCGAGGGACGCCCCCTCGCGCTCCCCGGCTGAAGGCTCCTGCCCGGCCCCGCTCGTCGTGCGCGGTCGCACCGGGCGGTCGCTCAAGAGACGCCCGGCGCCATCACACCCGTGCCACGCCCATCGGCTGCGGGCGGGCCGCAAAACCATTGGATTGACGCAGCAGTGCCAATGTTGCAATGCTTGCGGCACACGGAACAATCATTCCGCGACATCCCTTTATGTGGGTTCTATGTGGCTTCCCGTACTGGCTTTGATCGTCGGCTTCATCGCTCTGGTGTGGAGTGCGGACCGATTCGTATCGGGTGCGGCGGCGACAGCGAACCATCTCGGGGTGCCGAAAATACTCATCGGCCTGACCGTCGTGTCCATCGGCACTTCGGCGCCGGAGATCCTGGTGGCGCTCGCCGCAGCCATCGAGGGTACTTCCATCCTGGCCATAGGCAACGCGATCGGATCCAACATCGCAAACATCGGGTTGGTGCTCGGCGTAACCGCCATGGTCGCCCCGCTCCCGTTCGCGGCTTCGGTGTTGAAAGTCGAACTGCCCTGGTTGATCGGCGCGACCTTGCTCGCGCTGTTCTGTCTGTACGACCTCTACCTGGGAGTGGTCGACGGGTTGCTACTGGTGGCCGGACTGAGCCTGATCATTCATCGCCTGGTGCGGACGCAGCGGCGGAAACCGGACGCGTTGCCCGAGTCGATCCAGGAGGAGCTGGGGGAACTCGAGGGCATGCCGATGGGGCGCGCCCTCGTCTACCTGTGCTTCGGTCTCGGATTGTTGCTCGTGTCGGCGCAGACGCTCGTCTGGGCGGCGACGGAAGTCGCGGAGTATCTTGGCGTAAGCGAACTGATCATCGGACTCACCGTGATCGCGATCGGCACCAGTCTGCCGGAACTCGCAGCAACCCTCACCGCAGCCATGAAGGGGCAGCCGGACATCGCGATCGGCAATGTCGTCGGATCGAACATTCTCAATATACTAGCGGTACTGGCGGTGCCCGCGCTGGTGACTCCGGTAGGCCTTGATATCCACGTGTTGTGGCGGGACTACGGCATGATGGCCGCGCTGACCTTGCTGCTTGTGCTGTTCGCCTACGGATTCGGCTCCCGGCCTATCATCACGCGCTTCGAAGGTTGCGTCATGGTCCTGAGCTGGATCGGCTACAACGTGCTGCTCTATACCCAGGCATGACACACCCGGGCGCGGAAATCTTTCCTCCGTCCGCGCTCGACCTGGCGCGGAGCGTCGATCTTCTCATCCTGGATGTGGACGGCGTGATGACAGACGGCCGCCTCTACTATTCGGACTCTTTCGCGAGGGGTGCCCCCTCGGGCTCCCCGGCTGAAGGCTCTTTCGCGAGGGGTGCCCCCTCGGGCTCCCCGGCTGAAGGCTCTCTTGCGAGGGGTGCCCCCTCGGTCACCGAAACCAAGGCGTTCTACGCGCAGGATGGAGCCGCCATCAAGATGCTTCAGGCGGCGGGCATCCCCGTCGCCATCATTTCCGGTCGGGCGTCCGGAGCGACGGCAAGACGCGTTTGGGAGCTCGGTGTCGCCTACGCCTACCAGGGCGTCGAAGACAAGACTGTCGCCTTGAGCGCGCTGTGCGCGGCATCCGGCATCCTGGCGAACCGGATGGCCCATGCGGGAGACGACATACCCGACCTGCCGCTGTTTGACAGGGTGGGCATGCGGCTGTCAGTTCCCCAAGCCCATCCAGAGGTCGCCGCGCGAGCGGACTATGTCACGGCGGCCGCTGCCGGCGCCGGCGCCGTGCGCGAAATCTGCCATCTCATCCTGATCGCCAAAGGGCTTTGGGAATCCGCTCTGACCGCCGCAGGGGCCTGGCCGCGGTGATGCGGCGATACGCCGCTGCCGCCATATCCGCGCTCGTGCTGACCATCGTCTACATGTACTCGGGCGAGCGAGCACCGTCCCCACTACCGCCCGAGCTCGCGGATGAACCCGATATCTACATCGAGGGGGCGGCCATCACCAGGTTCGGCGCAGATGGCGGTATTCGCTACCGCCTCTGGGCCGACAGGATCAAGCGGTTTGAAGAACGTGGCGTCACGTATTTCGAGAACCCGGTTATCCGACTGCATCAGCAGGCGGGGCCTCCTTGGCTCGCGAACGCCACGCGCGGGGAGATCCGGCAGCGGCCGAGCCACGACGGCGCGCAGGAAGAACACTTGCGCCTGAGCGACAACGTGGAGCTCACGAGACAGCATGACGACGGACGCCATTTCGCATTGACGACGGCCGCCCTCGATGTCTATCCGGCGCGGAAATACGCGGAAACAGATCAAGCTGTTATGATCGAAACTTCGGGCAGCAAGACGACGGCCGCGGGATTCGAGGCCGACATGGAACGCGGATGGATGAAGCTGCTATCGGGACCAGGCCGGCGGGTCCACATCGTTGTCGAGCCACATCGACGGAATCGGATTCTCTGACGCGAGCGCGGTCTATTTCGCGGTGCGGACTCTTGTGGTCCGGGTTGTTGCTGGCTACGTTGGCGGGAGAGGCGCCCGCCTTGCCGGCCGACGCCGAACAGCCGATACACTTCCGCGCCGACAATGTGGAAGGCGAGCTGGCCGCCGGCGGGCTACCGGGCTCCCGTGCCGATGGCGCATCCCCTGCTGGAGGCCCTTCCGCGAACTCCCCGACCAAGCGGGTGATCGCCACGGGTTCCGTGCAGATCGACCAGGGTTCGATGCGCCTGGAAGCGGACCGGGTCGTCATCGAAAGCGATGGCGACCGAATAATCCTCATCAACGCCGAGGGCGACCTCGCGCGCTACCGGCAACAACCGCAACCCGGCGCCGATTTCGTCGAGGCCAGAGCCAGCAACATCATCTATCACCCGGTCGACGAGCGCATCGAGTTGATCGGACGCGCCTGGCTTGCGCACGATAGCGACGAGTTTCGGGGCGAGGTCATCCAATTTGACATGCGCCAGGGCAAAGTAGTGGCCTTCGGCGAGAAAGACGGCGTCGAAATGATCTTGCAGCCGGAGAGCCCTCAGCCGGGGAGCGCGAGGGAGCATCCCTCGCAAGAAAAGAGCCTTCAGCAGAGCCCTCAGCCGGGGAGCGCGAGGGGATACCCCTCGCATGAAAGGAGCAGCGCGAGGGGATACCCCTCGCATGAAAGGAGCAGCGCGAGGGGATACCCCTCGCATGAAAGGAGCAGCGCGAGGGGATACCCCTCGCATGGAAGGAGCAGCGCGAGGGGGAACCCCTCGCAAGAAGACAGCAGCGCGAGGGAGCACCCCTCGCCAGAAAACAGCCCATAGCGCGTGTCCAATCCTCCCTCCGAACTCGGCCCTGAGCGCAGTTCCCGGCTCGCGGCAACCAACCTGACCAAACGCTATCGCGGCCGAAACGTCGTCGAAGGGTTGAACATTTACCTGTCCAGCGGGGAAATCGTGGGACTGCTCGGACCGAACGGCGCCGGAAAGACCACGTGCTTTTACATGATAGTCGGGCTGGTGCGAATGGACGGGGGATCGATTCTGCTCGACGGCGCGGACCTCAGTCGCGCCCCGATGCATGCCCGCGCGCGCGCGGGCATCGGCTACCTGCCGCAGGAAGCGAGCGTGTTCCGAAAGCTGTCCGTGAAGGACAACCTGAGGGCGGTCGTCGAACTGCGCCGTGACCTGGGCCGGCAAGCGCGGCGCCAGCTCGTGGACCGCCTGCTGGATGAGTTTCGCCTGAACGACATCGAGACCGCCACCGGCGAACAGTTGTCGGGCGGAGAGCGCCGCCGCGTCGAGATCGCCCGGGCGCTCGTGGCCCAGCCCGCGTTCATGCTGCTCGACGAACCCTTTTCCGGAGTCGATCCGATTTCCGTCGCCGACATCAAGGACGAGATCCGTGACCTTGCGCAACGTCGAATCGGCATCCTCATCACCGATCACAATGTCAGGGAAACTCTCGACATCTGCGACCGCGCCTATATCGTGAACGACGGGCACATCATTGCGGCGGGGGATGCCGACGCCATACTATCCAACGAAACCGTGAGAAGCGTATACCTTGGAGAACGGTTCGAGTTGTAAAGTGGACCCGGGGAAAGTGGACCCGGGGAACAGAGTGGACCCGGAAAGCCCGGGAGAGCCGTGACCGCCGAATGAAACAATCCCTTTCCCTGAAATTCGGCCAACAGATGACGATGACGCCGCAGTTGCAGCAGGCGATACGCCTGATGCAACTCTCGGCGATCGAGTTGAACCTCGAGGTACGCGAAGCTGTCGAATCCAATCCAATGCTGGAACTGGCGGAAGACGACGACGACATTGCCGATGTCGCCACAGAAGATCTGGGCAGCGATCCCGAGTGGGAACGCCGCGAAGACCCGCCATCGGAGGGAGACGACGAAGGCGAGGGCTTCATTGAAGATGTCGGCATTCCCGAGGAACTCCCGGTCGATACAAGTTGGGACGACGTGTACCCGGCGTCGACGCCGACCGGGCCACCATTGCCCGATGGCATGGAGTTCGACAATCCCGCCGCCGAATCCCTCGCGGATCACCTTCTGTGGCAATTGAACCTCTCGCCGATGAAACCTCGGGACACGCTTGTCGCCGCCGCCATCATCGAAGCCATCGACGCCGACGGAATGCTGCAGGTCGATATTGAGGATATCGCCGAATCCCTGGTCGGCGCATTCAGCCACCCGGACATTTCAGCCGACGATGTGGAGGCGGTTCTGACGCGTGTGCAGCAGTTCGAGCCGGTCGGTATCGGCGCCCGGGATCTGCGCGAATGCCTGCTCCTGCAGCTCGACCAGTTGCCCCCGGACACCTCTTCGCGCCACGACGCTATCCGCCTGGTCGAGCGACATTTCGACATGCTCGCTGGCAGCGACTTCAACGCGCTCGCGCGGGCATCCAAGCTCGATGTGGAAGCGTTGAGGCGAGCCATGGAATTGATTCGTTCCCTGAATCCCCGACCCGGAGCGGCGGTCGGCGACTTCGACTGCGAATACATCGAACCCGACGTGTTCGTCAGCAAGGACAACGGGCGCTGGCTAGTGGAACTCAACGCCGATTCCATGCCGATGGTGCGGATCAACGACGGCTACGCGGGTCTGGTGCGGCGCGGAGACTCCAGCGCCGACAACGCGTTTCTGCGCAACAACCTGCAGGATGCTCGCTGGTTTCTGAAAAGTCTCCTGAACCGCAACGAAACATTGTTGAAGGTCGCGACCGAAATCATCGAGCGCCAGCGCGGTTTCCTCGACTATGGCGAAGAAGCGATGAAGCCGCTCGTCCTCGCGGACATCGCGAACGCCGTGGGCATGCACGAGTCTACGATTTCACGCGTGACGACGCGCAAGTACATGAGGACGCCGCGGGGAATTTTCGAATTGAAGTACTTCTTCTCAAGCCATGTCGGAACCACGACGGGCGGAGAAGTGTCGAGTACCGCCATTCGCGCATTGATCAAGAAGGTCGTCGCCGACGAGAATCCGAACAAGCCATTGAGCGACAGCCGAATTGCGTCCATGCTCGCGGAACGCAACATCGAGGTGGCTCGCCGGACTATCGCCAAATATCGCGAGTCCATGGCGATACCGTCTTCCAACGCCCGCAAGAGATTGGTTTGATCACTTCTCTTCAAGCCCTTGGCACGCCAGAATCCAGTCTGGTATGTATTTCCAAGGGCGCCGCAGGTTCTGAGACGCTCACAAGCGCCGATCGTCGGCGAAACCAAGCCATAGGGAGTTTTCATGCAACTGAACATTTCCGGAGACCACCTCGAGGTCACCGATCCCATTCGGGCATACGTCGTGAACAAGATCGGGCGCCTTGAACGTCACTACGACCACATCACCAACATCCGAGTGGTCCTGTCCGTCGACAAGTTGGTGCAGCGGGCGGAAGCAACCGTGCACGCGAACGGCGCCGAGCTGTTCGCCAGCGCGGACGACGCGGATCTCTACGCCGCCATTGACGCGTTGTCGGGCAAGCTCGATCGCCAGGTGCTCAAGCACAAGGAAAAGATCACGCATCGCCGCGCCTAGCCCGGATGGAAGCAGCGCAATGATCGACCTCCGCCGCATTCTCGATCCCGACTGCACGCGCGCGGACGTGCGCGCCGCATCCAAGAAGTCGGCCCTTGAACAGGCAGCGCAACTCATCGCCGCGCGCCATCCCGACATGGATGCCAGACGCCTGCTGCGCGAGTTGCTCGCGCGCGAACGCCTCGGTAGCACGGGTCTGGGCGGTGGCGTGGCGGTCCCCCACTGCCGCACGCAATGCGAACGGCCTCTGGCCGCCTTCATGCGCCTGTCTCGACCCATCGACTTCGACGCGCCCGACGATCATCGCGTCGATCTGATATTCACGCTCGTCGTTCCGCCCGATGCCGCGCAAATCCACCTGGACATCTTCAGCGTGTTGGTAAGCGTTCTGAATGACCCGGCGAACCCGATTCGTTTACGCCGCGCCGAGGATGATCGTGAGCTATTCGAGGAAGTGATGGCCATGGTCGATGGCGCGGTCGCCGCGTGAATCGGTTGACGCTTCATGGTCGACGAGCGGGGCTGGGCCAGGAGCCTTCAGCCGGGGAGCGCGAGGGAGCCCCTCGCAAGAAACAGGCGAAGCCGAAGGCGCCGGCCGTGGGGCATTTTCGTGACGAAGATCTCGCGCCGCGGGCAAACACGGTGACCGATGGACAAGTCGTCATCGTCAACGCCCTCGGGCTTCATGCCCGCGCCGCAGCGAAACTCGTCAACCTCGCGAAGGCCTTCACCTGCAGCATCGAACTCTGCGTAGGAGAGAAAAGCGTGGACGCCAAGAGCATCATGAAGGTAATGATGCTCGCCGCCGGCCAGGGGACTATCCTGACATTGCGGACCAACGGCGAAGAGGAGAAAGATGCGTTCGAAGCGATCTCGGCCCTGATCGAAGACCGTTTCGGCGAAGAGCAATAGCTCCACGCGGCACCTCCAATGGCGCCGCTTCAACTCGCGACGGTCATGGATTGGACCAGTATGGATCCGGTGTGGATGTTGCCGCGCCGATCAATATCGTCGCCAGCGGCCACAATACCGTGGAACACATCGTTGAGCGTCGAAGCGATGGTCACCTTCTCCACCGGAAACGCCGGCTCGCCGTCCTCGATCCAGATGCCCGCCGCAGCGCGCGAATAGTGTCCGGAGACCAGATCCACGCCCTGGCCCATCAGTTCGGTTACGACCAGGCCCGTCCCCATGTCCCGCATCAACGCCGCCGGACAAACCGTGTCGGTCTCCAACGCAAGGTTGAACACTCCACCGGCGTTGCCGGTGGTCTCCAACGCCAAGCGCCGGGCCGAGTAGGAACCGAGGACATAGCGCGTGAGAAGCCCGGCCTGTACAAATGCCTTGCTATCGGTAGCGACGCCGTCGCCATCGAAAGCCGCGCTGCCCAGAGCTTTCGGCAGGTGCGGATACTCCGCGAGGGTAACGGCCTTCGCCGCGACCTGTTTGCCGAGCGAATCCGTAAGGTAGGACGCGCGACGGTACAGGGCACCGCCGCTGATGGCGCCGACGAGGTGCCCGATCAGTCCTGCCGCCATGCGCGGGCTGAACAGTACCGGCCAGTTCCCGGTCCTTATGGACCTGGTGCCCAGCCGAGCCAAGGCACGCCGGGCCGCCTCTTCCCCAACACTGACATGGTCCTCAAGGTTGACTCGGTCGCGGGCTATGCTGTACCAATTATCGCTCTCCATTCCCGCGTCGTCTCGGGCCACCACCGCGCATTGGACACTATGCCGCGTCCCGGTCACGGCGCCCGTGAAGCCGTGGGTGTTGCCGTAGACGCGGCACGAACGCTCCGTCGCGACCTCCGCGCCCTCCGAATTGACGATCCTTTGATCGTAGTCCAGGGCTGCGGCTTCGGTCTCAAGCGCCAGGTCCCGCAGCGCGTCGGCATCCGCGGCCCACGGGTGATAGAGGTCGAGGTCGGGTAGATGCCTGGCCATGCGTTCGGGGTCAGCGAGACCATTGCAGTCGTCATCTTCGGTGTGGCGCGCGATGCCAAGGGCGGCGCGCACCGTGGCGCGCACCGCTTCGGGCCTGCTGTCCGACGTACTGGCCGTGCCCTTGCGGGCGCCCACGTACACCGTTATGCCGAAACCGCGATCCTGGCTGAACTCGATGGTTTCGATGTCGCGCTGCCGCACCACTACGGTCAGTCCCTCGTCGTCGCCCACAGAAACCTCTGCCGCCGTGGCTCCCTGTCTCCGCGCTTCGTCGAGAATGTCGCCGACCAGGTTCTTGAGATCCAATTCAAGATCGCCGACATCCATGGAGTCCTTAGCCCGCATTTCTCAGACAGTGCCGCCGACGGTGATCTCGTCGATCTTTACCGTGGGTTGCCCGACCCCTACAGGTACGCCCTGTCCCTCCTTGCCGCAGGTGCCGACACCTTGATCGAGCGCCAGGTCGTTCCCCACCATCGACACCCGTGTCATGACTTCGGGACCACTCCCGACCAGGCTCATTCCCCTGATCGGCGTCGTGACCTTGCCATTCTCGATCCTGTACGCCTCGGTGGCGGAGAAAACGAATCGTCCCGACGTGATATCCACCTGCCCGCCGCCGAAGCTGACGGCATAGACGCCGTCGTCCACGCTCGCGATGATCTCCTCGGGATCGGAATCTCCCGCCAGCAACAGCGTGTTCGTCATTCGGGGCATGGGCAGGCAGGCGTAGGATTCCCTGCGGCCGTTCCCAGTGGGAGCCATCTTCATCAAACGCGCGTTGAGCTTGTCCTGCATATATCCCATGAGCACGCCGTTTTCGATGAGCACCGTGCGCTGCCCCGGCGTGCCCTCATCGTCGAGCGTCAGCGAGCCGCGCCTGTCCTTCATCGTCGCGTCATCGACAACCGTGCAGAGTTTCGACGCCACCGTTTCGCCGACCCTTCCCGCGAAGGCCGATGTTCCCTTTCGATTGAAGTCCCCCTCGAGCCCATGCCCGACCGCCTCGTGCAACAGGATTCCTGCCCACCCCGGAGCGAGGACCACGGGCATGGAACCTGCCGGCGCGTCCACGGCATCGAGGTTCGCGAGTGCCTGGCGCACGGCTTCGCGCGCATAAGCCCGCGCTTCCTCGTCGGCGTTGTCGGACAGGATCCAGGAGAAGTCATGACGACCGCCACCACCCCCGAAGCCCCGTTCTCTCCGGCCATCCCTCTCGACGATCACGGACACGTCGAAGCGCACCAAGGGTCGCAGGTCGCCGGCGAAGGTGCCATCGCTCCCGACCACCAGGTTCGTTTCAAAGCTCGCCGAGAGCCGAGCCGTCACCTGCTTGACGCGCGGGTCCAGACCACGCGCGAATTCGTCTGTGCGCCCCAATAGAGCTACCTTCTCCCGTTCTGCGAACGACTCAAGTGGATCAGTGCCCGCATAGCGGGGCGTCACATCGCGCCGTCGGTACGCCTGAATCGACCCGTCGCCTCCCGACCGGGCGATCGTGCGCGCCGCATCCGCGGCCTTGCCCAGCGCCGGCAGGACGATATCGTCGGCGTAGGCAAATCCCGTCTTCTCTCCACTCACGGCGCGCACTCCCACGCCCCGATCAACGCTGAAAGTACCGTCCTTGACGATACCGTCCTCGAGTGTCCAGGACTCCGATCGCCTCTGCTGGAAGAACAACTCGCCGACGTCTACCTGCCGGTGCATGAGCCGCCCGATCAGCCGGGACACGTCCCTCTCGCCGATCTCGCCCGCATCCCACAAGTCCCGCTTGGCGTTTTCAATGATTTGCGTCACTCCACTTCTCCGGGGTGATCCATCTGGCTTCGAAATATATCAACGAATTCCGGGTTTGGCTCCTCAATGGTGCCCGTGATCCGATACTTGGCGCTCGATAGCGTCTTGATCTGTTCCTTGAATAGCTCGCGTCCGACCAGCACGCCGACGGCCGTCACGGGTTCCGCCGCGGCAATCCAGACGGCATACCAGGGCAGACTCGACGAAAGCGGCAACGTGATGATCATCTCGTTGTTCAGCGTGCCATCGGCCAAATCCACCGTACCGTTGATCCTGAAGTCGGAGCCCGGACCGTGTATCTCCATTGGCTCCGTAAACGACAGCACGCCTTCGTCGAGTTCGCCATTCGCACGGATGCGATCGAAACCGATGCCCCTGTCGAACACGTCGGAAAAGTCGAGCTTCAGGCGTCGCGTAATGTTTGCGAAGTTGAGCAACGCGAGAATTTTCGCGCCCGCAGCATCGTCCACGTCGATGAACCGGCCATTGTCGATCGCCATCCGCATGCTGCCGCTAAGCTCGTCCAGTTCAAAATTGAGCGGCGACCCGGGCCACCTTACCGCCGCTTCGATATCGACCTTGGTGCTCTCGACGTTCGGCGCGTAGCCCCACTGTGGTAACACGAGGGATAGATCACTTGCCGTAAGCCGACCGTTGAAAAGAGACGTATCGGATTTCCTGGCCCACACCATATCGTCAGCCGCTTCGATGTGTATGCCCTTGATGTCGCCCACGAGGCCGGTGAGGCGAATGACGCCGTCGTCGGGCCGAATGCCGAATCGCCAATTGCCGTAGTCATCGTCGCCGACCAGGACCTTGCCAATTGTCACGTCGGCGGCGGGCACGCGGTCGAACACCGAGACGTCCAGCAGGTCGGCATCGGTTTCCTCCTCGGAAAAACGGACTTCATCCAGCGATACGAGAACGGGTTCATTGCCGTTCAGGACAAAGGTGCCCCGGATCTCATTGGAGTCGATGCCGATGGCAGCCCCATCCATTTCAGCGACACCGTTGAGTGAGACATCCGTGAGTTCGATGTCGCCGAGCCAGACACGCTCCACCGACAAGTCGTCGAGTCGCCACGGCACCGTCTCCGGCATCAATGGGGAAGCATCCCCCTCGAGCCGCACCGTCTTCAACTTTCCGGACAGGCGAATGTGCGACGACGAAGAGTCCGGCCGCCCCGGCGGCACGCCGATACCGATCCCGCCCCGCGCGAGGACGCCGTCGCGCGTGTGGAACCAGCCCGCAAACGTCTGGCCGCGCACGTCCGCGCGGGTGTAGTCATCGTCAAAGACCAGCTTGACATCAAGCCGGCGCGCTTGGGCCGCGGCCTTGTGCAATGGCGCCGGCAAGTTTACGGCGATTCCCACGCCGTCCGAGTCGATGGTGAGTTCCGGGGCGCGGGATGGATCGACGAACGCCGATAGCCGCGCATTGAAGCCGAATACCCCCGCCGCCACCGGGAATTCGTGGGTATCGAGAATACGGTAAATATCTGCTACGGCACCCCGTCCGCGAAAGTCGAGGATGTTCGCTTCTTCCGAGGCCGCCGCCGCAATGTGGACGGGAAAACCAAACAACGACCCCTCCACCGCGGTCGTGGTCAAGTAGTGCGGAGACTGAAATCGCGCGTTACCATTCAGACGCGCAAACAGCAACCTCAGGTCAACCAGGTCGAGCGCCACATCGTCGAGATCGAACGCGAGGTCCAGGTCGGCGTGACCGAACTCGTCGTCGATGGGAATCCGCAAGCTGCCCTCGATACCCAACTCCCCGTCGCCTCGCCAACTATCCGAAACAAAGTACAGTTCCTCGGCCAATGGCGTCGCGAGCACGAAGTTCAGGGCGCGCGCGGCAGCGGCCTGCGCATTCAGCGCAATGTCGACGTACCCCCCGCTCAACGGCACGCGGAGGTCCGAATCCCATACCTCGCCCCCGAATACGATGCCTTCGACGACCCGTCCCCGCGCCTCTTCGCCGGTAATGGTGATGCTTCCCTGCAAGGCCTCGGCCACCGGCCAATCCGGGTGATACTCGACCTTTCCGTCAACTACCAGCCCGGCGACCTCGAAGCGGCGGTTGGGCAACCCCGGGCGCGTCTGCGTATGCCCATGATAGACAGTAGAAGCAGCATTCAATTGCCCGGCCGCGAGGCTCGATTGAAGCCAGTCTTTGAGGTCCGTGCCCAACCCCCGTGGCAAATGGTGCTTGATCAACCCCACGCCCACGCCATCCGCCAGCCCGAGCAGGACAAATCGCCCTTCGACAGGATCCCGGGGGCGGGTGACCGCAAAGCCACCGCCGACCGCAGCGCCGCCCAGAACGACCTCCACGTCGCCGCGCGCGCCGAGATAGCCCGGTTCGAACCAGAAGGTGGCCCCTCCGGACGCCACATCGAAGTCCCACGAGTTGTCGGAATGCTGCGGCAAGCCGAAACGCACCGCCTCGCAGTGGAAATCGATCCGAATAGCCCGAAAATGCCCGTGTAGCAGCCCACAGCCATTCGCCACTTCGGGCACGCCTCGATAACTCGACAGGAAGATGCCGTCGAGTCGCGCCTGGTAGGCGATGCCACGTCCGTCCAGGTGGACTTGAATCGCTTCCATGCCGCCGTCGGCGGCCACGCCTTCGAACCAGTGTCCGTGCCGCCCCAATCCGGCAGCGAGCAATGCATTCAACGCAGCAATGTCGAGGCTCGCGAACCAGAATCCGACTCCATCCGCATCGCCGCTTACGCCGATCCCGTCCACCGCTACCGAAGCATCGCCCGCCGTCGCCTGCAGCGATGCGACCCCTCGATACGTGTTGTCGCCACCGACTGCTTGCGCGACGGCCGAGACCGCGATGCTCAATGGTCTCGCCGTTGGGCCCAAGATCCGCGCGTCCGCCGCGACCGCGGCGCGGCTACCGTCGCCAGTCCATCGTCCGTCGATACCAAGCAGCAACTCCGGCAGGGAAAGCGCATCGGCGAGTTCGCCCGCAAGCAAAACACTATCGGCGAGAAACCGCGCGCGTCCCGCCGGTTGCTCGCCGCCCGTATCGGTCAGATCCAGGTTGACGAGAAAACAGCCGCAGCTTTCCTCGTGCGTGGGCCCCCCCCTCGCGCTGCTCTTCCTTGCGAGGGGCTCCCTCGCGCTCCTCTTCCTTGCGAGGGGCTCCCTCGCGCTCCCGGGCTGAAGGCTCCCTTCTTGCGAGGGGTGCCCCCTCGCGCTCCCCGGCTGAGGGCTCCCTTCTTGCGAGGGGTGCCCCCTCGCGCTCCCCGGCTGAGGGCTCCCTTCTTGCGAGGGGTGCCCCCTCGCGCTCCCCGGCTGAGGGCTCTCCGGGGCAATAGTTGCGTGCCATCGATGTCGGTTGCCGCGATTCGTTGCGGCAACTTGCGCGTAAACGGCGCCCGTCGCGGAATGGCCTGCCAGTTCAATACGACCGGCCAGCTTCACCTCGTCGCTGTGCCTGAAGAAGTCTTCCAACTCCATGTCCCCGGCCTTGCCGTCGAGTCGCCAGCCCGACTGCGTCCGGACGAAACGCAGGCGCGCCGATTCGACGTGCAGGCGGCGAGCTACCAGGCGGTTGCGCCAAAGGCTTTCCGGTATGTCGAGTTCCAACTCCAGTCCATTGAGTTCGCCGCCGCCGAAGGTTACGGTCGCTGCTGAGACCGACGGGTTCAGGTAGCGCCAGGATCCCACCAGGCCATTGACTGCAAGCCCCGTCTTTTCAAGGCGCGCGTTCAGGCGATCTTCGAACTGGTCAAGATGTGCGAAGAACAGGCGCCCGCCAGCCTGCACCAGCGCGAGACACACCGCCAGCACGGTTAGCAGTAGGAATGCTGTTCGCGCTAGTGTTGCCAATGACCGCTCCGCCAGACGACCCGCACGGTCAACGCCAAGCAATTCGATGTGTACAGCGTTGAATCAACTCTGCAACGAGCGGCCACATGAGCATCGTGATAGCTGCGGGAACGATCAACGTAACCGATATCGGCGTTTCCTGCAGCAGCGCCGCCGCGATGCTCTTGACGCATTCCAGCCCAAGCGCCAGGAAGAAGACCACGATCGCTTGCTGCAGACGGGAATACATTCGAAGGCGTTCGTAGAACGACCACGCCACGAAGACAACCACCGCAAGGCATAGCCCGTTTACGCCGAGTAGACCTCCCTGCAGGACATCGAGAACGAGACCGAGGAGCCAGACGAAAATCATGGGAACCCGATCCGGCCGCTCCACGCCCCAATAGAACACGGCGAGCAGGACCCATTCGGGCCGCAGCAGGACGAACCACCGGGGTGTATGAAAAGGAAATTGCATCGCGGAAAGCGTCACGGCGAGCAACAGCGTCAGGATGACTACCCACCCCCCGCGAAAGGGAATCACTCCGCCGCCTCGACTTCGGTCTGAGACACGACGAGGACGTACCGACTGCGATCGAGGGCCGCAGCCGGCCTCACCAGGACAAGGGCGAAACGCGGCATTCGCAACTTGTCAACCGCAATGACTGTGCCCACCGGGTAGCCTCGGGGGAAGCGTCCGCCAAGTCCCGAACTGAACAACAAGTCGCCTTCGCGTATGTCCGACGACTTCGGAACGGCTTCCAGTCGGAGGCGGTCATATTCGCCCCACCCCGCGGCGATCACGCGAATGTTGTTGCGGCCGACTTCGGCAGGCACCGCGTGTGTGGCATCCGTGATTAGCAGTACGACACTCGTCATTCGGGCTGTCTCGATAATTTGTCCGAACAGACCCCAGGGGTCGATCACCGCCGCGCCGACAGCGACGCCATCCGCCGTGCCCTTGTTGATTACGACCCGATGCTTCTGCATATCGGGTACCACGGCGACGAGTTCGGCAAGAAGCTCTTGCCCCGACACCCGGGCGCTGCTGCCGAGTAGCTCGCGCAGCTTCTTGTTCTCCTCGCGCAGGGCCAGGAACTGCTGTGAAACCGCGGACAGATCTACCACCTCCTTCTCCAGGTGCGTAATCCGCTCACGCATTCCCACGCGATCAGCAACGACATCCACAAACCAATCCCCGGCTTCCCAGATGTTGGTAGGCACATTCGCAAGCAGGTATACCGGGGTGGCGACAGTGCCAACCACCGACCGAAGAGGAACGAGGAGACGCGTGTTCGCTTCGATGAAGACAAAAAGAACGGACAGGGTGGCAAGGCCGACGAGCAGGTATCCGGCGCTCGATTCTCGCGCGAACAACCCTTTCACGGAGCCTTCAGCCGGGGTGCGCGAGGGGACACCCCTCGCATGAAATCAGCCTTCAGCCGGGGTGCGCGAGGGTGTCCCTCGCAAGAAAAAGCAGCGCGAGGGTGTCGCTCGCAAAAAGCAGCGCGAGGGTGTCGCTCGCAAAAAGCAGCGCGAGGGGGCACCCCTCGCATGAAGGAAACGCTACCCAAGACTCCCTCGACGCTAGGCCATGGAGGCGGTGATTGCATGAAACGAACACCGGGCGCGACTGAACGCGCGCTCGGCAAATTCATCGCAACGGACAACTCGGCCGTCTGCAGGGCGCTACAGAACGGCCCGGCAACCCGAAGCCAAGCGGGTCATCGGTAGAAGAGCAGGTCCGAATCCACGCCATCATCCATGAGTTCGAGGGCTTTGCCTCCGCCCCGCGCGACGCAAGTCAATGGATCTTCCGCAACGACGACAGGCAGCCCGGTCTCTTCAGAGAGCAGCGTATCCAGACCCCGCAAAAGAGCCCCGCCGCCGGTCAACACGAATCCCGTTTCGCCGATATCCGAGGAAAGCTCCGGGGGCGTCTGTTCCAGCGCCGTCTTCACGTGCTGAACGATCATGGAGAGCGGGTCCTGCAACGCCTCGAGTATCGCGGTGCTGTTCAACGTGATGCTGCGAGGCACGCCCTCCGCCAGGTTGCGACCCCGCACGTCGATCTCGAGCTCTTTCTCCAGCGGAAACGCGGCGCCGATCTCCTGCTTTATTCGCTCCGCCGTCGCCTCACCGATCAGGCTGCCCTTGGTGCGCCTGACATAGTTGGTGATGGCCTCGTCGAAACGGTCACCGCCAACGCGAACCGTCTCGCTGTATACGATGCTGTTAAGCGAAATGATTGCAATCTCGGTGGTGCCGCCGCCGACGTCGACCACCATCGTGCCCCAGGCCTCATGCACCGGCAGGCCGGCGCCCAGGGCGGCGGCCATGGGTTCTTCGATCAGACGCACATCCCGGGCTCCGGCCGACTCTGCCGATTCGGTTATGGCCCGTCGCTCCAGCTCGGTGGACTTGCAGGGGACGCACACCAGCACACGCGGACTCGGACGAATAAAGGCGTTTTCGTGGACCTTCTTGATGAAGTACTGAAGCATCTTCTCGGTGACAACAAAGTCCGCAATGACGCCGTCCCGCAACGGCCGAATCGCCGTAATGCTGCCGGGCGTGCGTCCGAGCATGCGTTTCGCCTGCGCGCCCACCGCCGCAACGCTGCGCTGGTTGTTGCTGTCCCGAATCGCGACCACCGACGGCTCGTCCAGCACGATGCCCACGCCGCGCACGAAGATCAGGGTGTTGGCCGTGCCGAGATCGATAGAAAGATCCTTCGAGAATAACCCGCGAATGGCCTTGAACATCGTAAGAGAACTCCCGACAAGCCGTTGCACTCTAGCAACGGCATCACCGTTCGGCAAGAAAGCATAAGGGCTGGAGCATCCCGCGTCCGATCAATCCATCGCAGGGTGCCTCGCCGGATGAGAATACGCCGCCGGATGTAGTAGAGTTTACGGTCTCGCCCGATACCACAGCTACCGCCGATGGACCGCGAAACCCTCGCCAAACTCGCGCGTCTGAGCCAACTCGAACTGACGCCAGAGGAGGTGGGCCCCGCGCTCGATGACCTCAACAGAATCGTCGCGTTGATCGACGAGATGCGTGCCGTCGATACCCAGGGCGCTGCCCCCCTGGCACATCCCCTCGACACGGACCAGCCGCTGCGCGACGACATCGTGACGGAATCGGTGAACCGCGAAACCTACCAGGGAATAGCACCGTCAACGCGAGACGGACTCTACCTGGTGCCCAGGGTCGTGGAGTGACCCGCCGCGGTGAACGCGCATGAATCCATCGCCGAACTGCGGCGCGGCCTGCTGGACAAGCGCTATAGTGCCGTCGAACTGACCGAGCACTTCCTCTCGCGCATCGCCGCCGGCAACGAACACCTCAACTGTTTCATCACGATCGCCCGCGAGGACGCGCTGGCCGCAGCGAAGGTCGCGGATGAGCGCATCGCGCGGGGCGAAGCCGGACCATTGACGGGTATTCCCCTGGCGCACAAGGATGTCTTCTGTACCAAGGGTATGCGCACGACGTGCGCATCCCGAATGCTTGCGGATTTCATCGCGCCGTACGATGCGACGGTGGTCAGCAAGTTGGCCACCGCCGGCGCCATATGTCTCGGCAAGACCAACATGGATGAATTTGCGATGGGATCGTCCAACGAAACCAGTTGGTTTGGTCCCGCGCGCAACCCGTGGAATCCGAGCCGAACGCCCGGCGGGTCGTCCGGGGGCTCGGCGGCCGCAGTCAGCGCCGGGCTCGTGCCCTGCGCCACCGGCACCGATACCGGAGGGTCGATTCGCCAGCCCGCCGCGTTTTGCGGCGTGACCGGGCTCAAGCCCACCTATGGCCGCGTCTCTCGGTATGGCATGGTGGCATTCGCGTCGAGTCTCGATCAGGGCGGGGCGTTCGCCCACGATGCCGACGACGTCGCGACGCTTCTTGAAATCATGGAGGGCCACGACCCGCGCGATTCCACCAGTACCGACACGGGACCCACGATATTCCGCGGCTCCGAGCCGATGACCATCGGCCTGCCGACCGAATACTGGGACAATCTGGACGAGGGGATAGGCGCGTGCCTGGACGCCGCAGTTCGGGAACTCGAAGCCGCTGGCCATACTCTGACCACCCTGTCACTGCCGCACACCCATGCGGCCGTACCCACCTACTATGTCATCGCGAGTGCCGAAGCGTCGGCCAACCTGTCGCGCTATGACGGCGTACGGTTCGGGTACCGCGCCGAATCCTCGGAACATATCGACGACCTTTATCGCCGGTCTCGCACCGAGGGTTTCGGCGCGGAGGTCAAGCGACGCATTCTGACCGGAACATACGCGCTCTCGATCGGCTATTACGATGCCTACTACCTGCAGGCCCAACGGGTGCGCCGTCTGATTCGCCAGGATTTTCTGGACGCGTTTGACCAGGTCGATGTGATCGCCGCACCCGTCGCGCCGGGTATCGCCTTCATGCTCGGTGCCGTCACCGACCCCGTGGCCATGTACCGCCAGGACGTGTTCACGATTCCCGCCAGTCTCGCGGGGCTGCCGGCGATGTCCCTGCCGTGCGGCATGCTCGACCGATTGCCGATCGGGTTGCAGCTCATCGCGCCGCATTTCGCGGAAAGCAGGATCCTCGAACTCGCGGCGCAATACCAGCGCCTCACAGACTGGCACCGCCAGCATCCCGAAATCCAGGACAGCCCCGCGCGCGGAACTGGGACGTCCTCAAAGATGGCAGACGATTCGTCCGGCAGGAGCCGCGCCGATGCCGTTTGAAAGCGTCATCGGGCTCGAGATCCACGTTCAGCTCGCCACCCGGTCGAAGATATTCTCCGGCGCCGCAACGGCATTCGGGGCCGCCCCGAACACGCAGGCCTGCCCGGTGGATCTCGGCCTGCCCGGGGTGCTGCCGGTGCTCAATCGCGAGGCCGTCCGCATGGCATTGACCTTTGGCCTGGCTATCGGGGGCGAGATCGCCTCGACCTGTCGCTTCGACCGCAAGAACTACTTTTACCCGGACCTCCCGAAGGGCTACCAGATCAGTCAATTCGAGCAACCCATCGTCGGCCGCGGCACGATCACGCTGGATTCCGTGGACGGCGCCAGCCCACCACGCACCATCGGGATCACCCGCGCGCACCTGGAGGAGGACGCCGGCAAATCGCTCCACGATGCGTTCACCGGCCTGACCGGCATCGATCTCAACCGCGCCGGAACGCCCCTGCTCGAGGTGGTATCCGACCCCGACCTGCGCGCGCCCGAAGAGGCGGCCGCTTTCTTCCGAGAGATGCATGTCCTGGTGCGCGCTTTAAGAATCTGCGACGGCAACCTGAACGAGGGATCCATGCGTTGCGACGCCAATATTTCCGTTCGCCCCGTGGGCACCAGCGAACTCGGCGAACGCGCGGAAATCAAGAATCTGAACTCCTTCCGGTTCGTCGAACGCGCGCTGCGCTACGAGATCGAGCGGCAGATCGATGTCTTGGAATCCGGCGGCCGCGTCGAACGCGAGACGCGGTTATACGACGCAGAACGCGACGAAACGCGGCCGATGCGGGGCAAGGAGCTGTCCGACGACTATCGCTACTTTCCCGACCCCGATCTGCTGCCGGTTCGCATCACGCCAGACCTGCTGGAAGAAGCGCGCGCGCATTTGCCGGAACTGCCCTGGGCGAAGCGCGCCCGTTATGCGAATGTCCTTGGCCTGTCCCCCTACGCCGCGCGCGCGATCGCAGGCGATCCGGACACCGCCGCCTACTTCGATGCCGTTGTCGCGGCGGGGGCCGAGGCCAGGCAGGCCGCCAACTGGATCATGGACCACGTCGCGGCCACGCTGAATCGCCGCGGCACCGATATGGCGCAGTGCCCGGTCGCGCCAGCCCAGATGGCGAAACTCATTGAACGCATCGAAGCCGGCGCGATCTCGAACACTGCGGCGAAAACCGTTTTCGATGCCCTGTGGCAGGAAGGCGGCGACATCGACGCGATCATCGATGCGAAGGGATTGCGCCAAATGCGCGACACCGGCGAACTCGCGCGCATCGTCGCGCGCATCGTCAACGAACATCCGGCGCAGGTCGCGGAATTGCGAGCGGGCAAGACCAGACTCCTGGGTTTTTTCGTCGGTCAGGTCATGCGCGCGACACAAGGCAAGGCGGACCCTGGACAGGTGAACACGCTGCTGAAGGAAACGCTTGGGATGGACTGAGCCCTCACCATGCGCGTACCCGTGACGCTCGGCACATCTCCCGCCTCCATCGTTGCTGTGAACTCGGCCAACGTCGCCTGGATATCCTCCGCATCGTTCGAGAGATCGCGGTCAGCCCCCTCCCCGCGCCCGCGCTGTGGCTCGAAGTCGCGTTGTTTCGGCCTCGGAGCACAAGCCAGCCACCTGCGACCCTGTCCCGCCGAGCCGTAGGACGCCGATTCCGTGTGTCCGAGACCCCTGTCGTAGCCGTAGGACGCCGATTGCGTGTGTCCGAGACCCCTGTCGTGTCCGAGACCGCGAGACCGCTGTCGTGTCCGCTCAAGGAAGCATAAGGGTACCGGCCTTCCCTCTGGCCGTACCCAAGCCGGACGGGTTCCACGTGTGCGGCAGCTTGGCAGCGATCTCCTTGCCGATCCGGATCCGTGGCCTCGAATGCTTGAAGTCCTGCTCCTTCTCGCGCGCACGCCCGAGCGGCACTGCCCGGTCGAAGGCGGCGCGGAAGTCCGCGTCGATCAGGCTATCGCGGTAGAAAGCCGCCCCGAAATAGGTGTACTCGCGCCCACTCTCGCAACCGAACGACGTGCGTTTCGCGCTGGCGGCGGTGATGACCATGGCACGCGGCGACTTCAACGCCTTGATGAGACCGCCGGAGAAACACGCCGAGACCACGACGACGCGCCACGGCAATCCCGCACCGTCGACGATGTCGCCGACCTCCTCGGCCGAAAGATCGTTCAGCCCCAGGTTCTCGAACGACACGGACAGCCGATGCTTTCTTGAACCGTGAGTAGTGATATGCAGGAACAGCAGGTCCTCCGGTCCCATCCTTGCGGCCATCCCCTCAAGTACCGTGGCGAGGTTCCGACCGTTGGCCAAGGGCAGTTCGTCGACGGTGCTGCGGCTGTTTATGAGCAACACGGTGCGACCCTGGGCGCCGAGCCTTTCCCGGAACAGCGCCCTCAGGACCGGGCGACTGATACAGAACTGTGAGCATAAGCCGCATTTTGGCGAGCATCGCAACGCGACACTCCAGTCGGTCCGAAGAAAGAGCCGGGGACCTGTCGCGCTCAGCACAGATCCGAAACAACCGCCAAGGATTCGCCGATCTGGCCCGCGCTCCGGAGCGTAGGTGGCAACGATATCTCGACCATTTGGAGTATCGACCGGTGGATGTGAAAAAAGGGGCGATTGAACTCTTGTCGTACTGTCGGCAGGAAGGAATTCTGTGCGGACCGGCAACATCCGCGCCCTCGCGCCTCACTGCCAGAAAACTCACATTCGCAAGGCTCGAAGGCTGCTTTTCAGTCCGTGTAACCGCCGACAGTGTTCGGCGGCGCCAGTCCGATCGCCACGCCCACCGGCGAGAAACGCGGGACAGAATGCCGCCTGGCTGCACGAGGCCCGCGATCAGATTGTGAAGTGTGGAAACCTCTATCTATCCGGCCGTCGGGGCGCAGCAACCAGCCGCTCCTTGAATGTAGCGGGCGCAAGGATTGGGACAGGAAACGAGTCCGCGAGCACCAGCAGGTCGGCGCCACCGGAGATCAACGCATCGGCATGGCCGGCCAGCGCAAGTTCCAGGAAAGCTCGGTCGGACGGATCCCGGCAGCGGGGAATCTCCATCGGCGAGTCCGAAACGGCAACGGTCTCGCACCAGGGAAGATAGTCGGCGAGAAGGTCCGTGCGTTCATCGGGCGAAAGCCGAAAGCGGGGATAGGCCAATACACGAATCAACTCCTCTGCGGTTCCCCGGCTGGGGAGCGGCAGAATCCGCTTCGATTGCCATGCACCCCGCAACCAGGACAACGATCCTGCATGAAACACCAGGGCTGAAACCAGGACGTTTGTGTCGAGAACTACCCGGTGAACCGTCACTGGGGCCGGCGCGCCCAGGCCACCGCATCGGCTACGTCGCTCTCTGCAATGCCGAGTTCCGAGAGCTTGGCGCGCACCGCGTCGGCGCGGTTGATGCGCACAGGCGTGAGCATGATTCGGCCATTCTCCTCAGTCACATCGAAGTACTCGGTGCCCTCGACGGCGGAGACTATGGCCTTGGGAAGGGTCAACTGGTTCTTGGCCGTCAATTTCGCGAGCACAGTCAACTCCTCGAAGGAGGAATACAATGAAACAATAATTCCTTACTTTCGTCATTGCAAACAACTGGACAGCTCAGTCCGGGCAACATTGACGACATCGGCGGCCTGCTCAATGTGTTCGACGGCACCGCACGGCGGTGATACTCGTCGACGCCAATCTCCTCCTCCATGCCTACGACTCCAAGAGTCCACATCACGAGGTTTCCCGGCAGTGGCTTGAAACCGAGTTCTCCTCCGGCCGCCCGGTCGGCTTCTGCTTGATCACGTTGTTGGCGTTGTCCGTATCGCGTCGAACCGCCGTATCTACACGCGGAGCACCAGCCAGCCACCTGCGACCCTGTCCCGCCGAGCCGTAGGACGCCGATTTGCGCGTGTCCGAGACCGCGTCGAGACCGCTCAAGGAACCGTAAGGGTATCTACCTGCCCTCCTGCCGTACCCGGGCCGGATGGGCTCCACATGTGCGGCAGCTTGGCAGCGATCTCCTTGCCGATCCAGACCCGCGGCCTCGAGTGCTTGAAGTCCTGCTCCTTCTCGCGCGCACGCACCAGCGGCACGGCCCGGTCGAAAGCGGCGCGGAAGTCCGCGTCGATCAGGCTATCGCGGTAGAAAGCCGCCCCGAAATAGGTGTACTCGCGCCCATTCTTGCAACCGAACGACGTGCGTTTCGCGCTGGCGGCGGTGATGACCATGGCGCGCGGCGACTTCAAGACCTTGATAAAACCGCCGGAGAAGCACGCCGAGACCACGACGACGCGCCACGGCAATCCCGCACCGTCGACGATATCGCCGACCTCCTCGGCCGAAAGATCGTTCAGCCCCAGGTTCTCGAACGATACGGACAGCCGATGCTTTCTTGAACCGTGGGAAGTGATATGCAGGAACAGCAGGTCCTCCGGTCCCATCCTTGCGGCCATCCCCTCTAGTACGGCGGCGAGGTTCGGACCGTTGGCCAGCGGCAGTTCGTCGACGGTGTTGCGGCTGTTGACAAGCAACACCGTGCGACCCTGGGCGCCGAGTTTTTCCCGGAACAGCGCCTCGACGTGCTTGACCTCGCTTTCGAACACATCCTCCGCCGCGTCCGGGGCAAAGCCCACGAAGTAGATCTCGGCGAGGTCGTCCGAGGAGAACCGCACACGGTCGAGGGCGGCTTGCAAGAGCCCGTGTTGGGCGTAGTAGACGCTCTCGATGTCGAGCGGCTTCTTCTCCGGGACTGCCTCATCCGGTTCCGCACCCGTGGCGAACCCGGTCACGACGACCACGATGTACGACACCCATCGACCCGCGAAGGCCATCCGCAACTCCCGTCGGATCCGGAACCGCAAACACGCGCGTGCGAATGAGCGGCGCCGGAAAGTTGAACGCCTGACGGGAGCATAGCAGTGCCCACGGCCGGCGCCTCCGGCGTCGGTCTCTCTCTTGCGGGGGTACCCCCTCGCGCTCCCCGGCTGAGGGCTCTCTTCTTGCGAGGGGTGCCCCCTCGCGCTCCCCGGCTGAAGGCTCTTTTCTTGCGAGTTTCCACCCCGGGGCCGGGGCGCGGACGCACAGGGAACAGTGGCGCGTTCTCCGTACGCCCGGCATGTCGTGTACCATGTCCCTCTCGGGCCAGAGGCCGTGTCCCCAATGGTGCGTTTCGCCCGATTGCGAGTTTGGCCCAGACCGTGCTCGGCGTTTTGACGCTGGTGGCGTGGCGCAGTCCACGACCCCGTATGGGAGACTGAAACTCCTGCCACGGTCCGACCCGAGAAAACCCGGCCGGGAGGCTTCGGGTGAAAATTTGTTCCATGGGAGGGGTGCCCCCTCCCGCTCCCCGGCTGAGGGCTCCTTTCTTGCGAGGGGTGCCCCCTCCCGCTCCCCGGCTGAGGGCTCCGGTCCGGCCCCACTCGTCGTCTATGCAACAACCGCCCCCGGTCGTTGGCGCTCCCCGGAGACGTTTGTTGATGTTGGCATCCTCGATCGCCGTCAACGCCAGCCTTGCCGCCACGCCTGGTATTCGGCCGGCCGCAGGCGGTAGCGCGCGATGTTGCCTTCGTGGAGGCTCATTATCTCGGTCTCCACGACTTCGACGAATCGCGCCTGGTCCGCCGGGGACACCTGCTCCGCCGCACGTTGCCGCGCCAGTGCAGTCGCGGCCCGCTTGCCCATTCCCGTGCGCACCACCGCGGCGACCACTTGGGCGACCAGCGCCCGGTAACGCAAGCGGAACGGGTCCGGCTCACCCAAGGACTGGCGGACTGCCGAGTACCGCGCGCTGGAGCGCTCGCAGGCCCAGATGAACAGGTCACGCAGTAGCTCGACGCGATTCAGCTCGTAGATGGCCAACACGCCGTCGATGTAGGCTCGCTCCGGCACGTCCACGAAGGACAGGGGGCAGAGATTGCTGCGGATCAGCGGGATGTTCGCCGCGAGGCGGGAGACCCGCTTGTTGACGTCCTCGAAACCCTGCAGGTAGGCGAGGTGCACGAGGGCGAAGAAGGCCTGCTCGAAGGGGTCCGTGATCGCGGCCGCGGTATCCAGAATTTTCTCGAAGCATTCCTCGATGAGCTGCGGCACTTCCAGCGGATGGTAGACCGTGCCGGCGATGCCTACCGGAATGCGCCGCAGGCGGCCGCCGGCCTGCGGGTCGGCAAGCAGATTGTCCGCGAGCAGGGCGTGCAGATTCAGGATGGTGTACCGGTTGAAGGCGATCTCGTCGGCCTGGTCGACGAGCAGCTCGATGGCCGCCTTGTGGTTCAGGATCATCTGCGCTTCCAGCCCATCCTTGCCCTCGGTGGCCTCGCCCAGCTCCAGCAGGCGCTCGGTTTCCAGCAGGGAGTAGGTATTGCCTTCCAGACGGCTGGAGTTCCAGGACAGATCGATCAGCAGGCGACTGTAGATCGTCCGGGCGTAGGTTCCCGCCCGGCGCTCGCCGTCGGACGGGGGACCCATGTCGAGCAGGCGTTGGCGCGTTTCCGCCGGCAAGTAGTAAGTGACGTTGTGCCGGTAGTTATCCAGGAAAGCGCGCTGGTAGCCCACCGGCTGCCGTCTCTGGATCGGCGCGCGAATCGCCCGCTTGACGGCCTCCGCCTCTGGCGAGATCGGCACATAGACCTCACCACGCGCCTCGACGATCGCGCTACCCGCGACCAGATTGCCGTTGCCGGTTATGGTGACGGGCACGCGATAGCGACGGCCCTTGCGCTGGCCTTCGGCGATCAACCGCTTCTGTTCCACGAGCAGAGCGAGGCGGCGCTGCAGCATCCGCGGCGGCAGCTCGTACGGCAGTCCCTCGCGGATGGCACTGACCTGCACTCCTTCCGAATGGGCCGCCACGACGGTAAGAATGGCGTCAAGCTCTTGTTCGGGGATCCGCTTTGGCATGTGGCGGATTATATGTCGCTAAAATCTTTATGCGACATATAAAACCGCCTATTTGACGCAAAAACACGTTTAGTGTCGCATAAATCGCTTTCCCCGTCGCAAACGCGCCCGTCATGGCGTTCCTTTCGTCGCCTCGTGCGTCTCGAACAGGAACACCGCCAGGGTCGAGGCCGCGCCGACGGCGAGCCGCGCGTGTCGCGCCGTCAGGCCGGACGCCGAGCCATGCTGGCCGTGCCCCGTGCCGTAAAGGCCGCGCAGTTCGGCGAGACCGGGGCAACATGAAGATCACCAATCCAGTACGGGACTATCGGCTTCCTCGATGTGAACGGGAATCGCGCCGACGCGTCAGTTTGGCTCATCACCGACGACGGCATCGAGCCGCTCGACCAGGACGCCATCCCGCCCTGGAAGCTTCGCTGACCCCAAACGGATTCAATCATGGCCACGAAACCGAACATCGTCGTAATCATGACGGATCAGCAGCGGACCGATGTGTCCAAGCGTGAAGGATTTCAACTCGATACCACGCCCTTTCTGGACAGTCTTGCCGCACAGGGCACGTGGTTCGACCGGGCCTACACAACGATGCCTGCTTGCCTCCCGGCACGTGTGAGCATGTTGACGGGCCGATATCCTGGCGCGACTCGGGCGCGGACGAACCACACTCGACGACCAAGTCAAACGCTTCATCGACCATTTGGACGCGAAGGGACTGCGGGACAACACGATTGTGATCTTCCTCTCGGATCATGGCGATTATGTCGGCGAATACGGGCTCGTACGCAAGGGTGCGGAATTGCCCGAGGTGCTCATTCGCATCCCGTTTCTTGTCGTAGGTCCGGATATTTCCGACCAACCCCATCCGGCGCATGTCACGATCGCGGACATCATGCCGACACTATGCGAAGCGACAGGGACGGACATTCCGCGTGGAGTACAGGGGCGCAGTTTGTGGGCGTTGTTGAGGGGCAAAGAGTATCCCGAGGAAGAATTCGACAGTGCTTATGCGGAGCACGGTTTTGGAGGGTTGCACTAAACGGCTGATGATGACTATGACGCCTATGCAGATGGACTGAATCCGGCGATCGGTTTCGATGAGCTAAACGGCTGGTTGCAAAGTGGGACCATGCGCGCGATACGGAGAGGTGACTGGAAACTGGTTTTTGATATGCAGGAGCACGGGCAACTCTACAACCTGGCGGAGGATCCTGTTGAACTGAATAACCTCTTCAATCACCCAGACTATGCAGACATCCAATCAACGATGCTGGCCAAGCTACTAGTGTTCCGTCAAGTCTAAAGATGCGAGTGTAGCTGCGAGGGATTTTTGGTTCCTGGCGAGGCGCGACGACGCGGTGTGGCAGGCACCACACAAGGAGGAGCAACGGAGCCTTCAGCCGGGAGCGCGAGGGGGCACCCCTCGCATGAAAACTATCAGGGGCCGAAAAGACCCGCAGATACCCGCAGATTTGGGCTTGACGGAGCACTAGGGTGGACATTGCGCGCTCAGGATCCCCTGCCCCACCCTCGTCGTCGATACAAGTTCAAATCGGATAAGCAGAACTACTGGTCCCCCTATCGCTGACCGTCCCACGTGGCGCAGCGGGTGGGCGACGACAGGCTTCGCCCCTACGGGTTTGTTCCCTGCGCGAGAGCAAACCAGGGGTTTTTGGTAGGTTCGGGGAATCGCATAAAATTCACTTAACATTCTTATAAACAAGTACTTGTTGCTCCTTCGCGCCTCACTGCGGCACACTTGCGGAACGCGCTGTATCCGCCGATGTGCCGTACTGGGAAAGGGCTTGCTGTGGTAGCCTGAAACCACGTGTAAAGGCTCGCCTGCGAGTTCAGATCCCTGCCGGATCCGACCGAAGAACAAAAGGACGCATGGGTGTGTCGATTTTGCGCAAGCACCTGATTCAGATATCACTTTTGGTTGCGTATTCGTTTCTCGCGATCTCCTGTGGTGGAGGCGGATCGGATTCGTCGGGCCGGCCGACGGTAACGAGTCCACCGCCACCTCCGCCCGCACCCGTGCCCACTTCCGTCAGCCTGAGCAGTGATGCCAGCGACTGGATCGGTGCTGGGCAGAGTTACTCCTATACGAATGCCGACGCGCAAATAACGGTGACATCGCAGGTCGCTAATTTCACCATCGCCATTAAGGGCGACGAATCCTGGAAAGGCGAGTTCGAGCTGCCCGATACCTATACGGAACTCCAGCCCGGCACCTACGAGAATCTCGCACGGTATGGTCACGATACTGCAGCGGGTGGCCTGAGCTGGACCGGCGAAGGGCGTGGCTGCAACGGGTCAAGCGGCCGGCTGGTTATCGACAGCGTCGCTTACGACGGCACGACGCTTGCCGAAATCGATCTGGAGTTCGAGCAGTACTGCAGCGGCAGTACCGGCGCGCTGCGCGGAGACATCTATTGGAACGCGAACGATGCGACGGGCCCACCCCCTCCGGTCGTGCCGCCTCCGACTAATCTGTGGAAGCCGCAAGGGATTACCCCGGCGACCGACGACTACGTCTACCTTGAGAGCGAGCCCGGGGATTACATCGGCGCAGGGCCGAAATTACCTCTACACCCCGATCGAAAGTCTACTCACGGCAGACGCTGAAGGCGCTCGGCTGACCGTTTCCGTCAATGGTGATGAGTATTGGGACGGCACGTTCCAGGCCATGAACATCCTTAGCCGCCTCGAGGTCGGTTACTACTCTGACCTGCGACGCTTCCCGTTCCACAATCCGGTGAAGGGCGGACTTTCCTGGTCCGGCGAACACCGCGGCTGCAACACGCTCACCGGTTGGTTCGTCATCGACGAATTGACTTACGACGGCAATGTTCTGATGGCAATCGATCTGCGATTCGAGCAGCATTGCGAGGGCGGTGAGCCCGCACTGAACGGGGAGGTCCACTGGGAGGCGAACGACACTAGTCAGACTGGACATAACAACCCAGGCTTTCGCGGGCACTCCTGTCCAGTTTGGGGTTGGCACGAGATCCACAGTGGTTTTCAGCAGGGGAACGATTGTCTGCCCGCGCCGCCAGGCCCGCCTCTCAGGGTCACAGAGGGGGCTATGATTCCGGTCGCGAACGCGCGCAGAAGGGTGGAATCCGGCGCGATATGCGGGCTATTGGCGGTCCCTGGCCGGCACGGAGGACAGGTTCGTCAGGAGCCCCGCGGGCGACTCCATCAAATTGGCTATCGCAACCTGCTGGTTGGAGGAAACAACCAGCCGCCACTTGCCGTCGCCCTGGCCAATCGCGCCGGTCAGACCGGACTGTCCCGCCTCGAACGCCCGCGACGGCAGGGTGCGCGCGGATCCGGCTCCCACATTCAGCGACACCTCCTCGCCAGGTGAACGGCCCCGGTCGTCGCTCGCCCGAACCCTCACCTCTGCATTTTGCGAGCTCAGATTGATCAGCCGCAACGAACTCACCTGCCGGGTATTGCGCCCCGGGTTGAAAATCGGCACGTAAAAGCCCTCTCCCGTGTCGCGCACTAGGTCGTGCATGCTCGTGAGAAACCCGTCCGCGGTCCGGATAAAGGCGCCGACATCGATGTCCTGGGCGGTCGTCAGCTCCAGTCGCCAGTTGCCTGTGCCCGCGCCTATACCTTCCGGCAGGCACCCGCCGACGGCACCTTCGACGCGCCTGCCGAGGCGGCACGCCTTAAGGCCCAGACCCGCACGCGCCGTCGCGCCCGGCACACCCGCTCCCGACTCGACCGGTACGCCCACGAACCGCTCGCGCTCGCGGGCGAGGGCTGCACGCCGGCGGAGCTCCGGCGCTGGCTCCGGGACCGCGGCGGTGCACGTCCACCACTCCACCGTCGCGCGCTGGCTGCGCCGCCGCGCCATTTGACGCCCGTGCCGAGATTCCGTTCCACCCAGCCCCCCGAGCGCCAGGCCGGCACCGTGGTCGCGCAACTCGTCGATAGCGGCGCCCTGCGCCGGAACCCGGACCGGCCGCCGTCGGTGCGCACCGTAGCCAACTACAGGGATTGCCTGCTCCAGATCGCGCGCCGATCTCTCCCAGGGGCTCGAGCTCCGTGACCTCGATCCGGCCACCGCCTTACAATACCTCCGCACCCGCGTCGACGACCTCGGCCAGAAGGCCCTCGACATGCACCGCCAGGCGCTGCAGGCCATGCGGGTCCACCTCTCCCGCCGACAATTCAGCCGCAACGACATAAACCGCACGCGCTCCTGAAACCTGTTTAGACGCCGGCATCGTGCCTCCTCATCGCCACTCATCGGCGTCGGTCCTCTGACATTCGACGATCATCAACATCGCCACTGTTTGTCACCACCAGTCCAGCCGGCCAAACGTGCCCGATCCTGACCGTCCATCGCCCGATCCCCGCCGCCACGGCGACTCCGCCCGCTTGCACGAAAACTGCCGCTTCGAGGCCCGATCCGAGCCGGACCCCCCGGAACGCGCCCCACAGTGGCCTCGTTTTCGAAATCGCGGACCCAATTATCGAGCCAGGCCGCTGTGTCGAGCGTGACAGCATTCGAGATCATCCTCCAGGGCCACCTGGTCGCCTTCAGGCGACCCGTCGCTATACCTCGACGACACCGACCGCTCCGTCCGCGGCGTCGTGGCCGAGTTCCAGTCCTGCCGGGCCGGTCATGGCCAAAAGTCCCCTTTTGGCCATGACCGACCTCTTCGCTGTCGACGGCGCCGTGTCATCCCACAGGGCCGTAGCGCCAGCGGAGGACCCGCGAAGCGGGTTGACACGGTGACGGCGTGCCATTCCCGGCAAACCCTTTGTCGCGCGAAAACCACATGGTCCGCCTGTCTTTCAAGGTCGCAAATCGGACCGGAACGGGGCTCCCGTTCTCCCAAACAAGGTGGCGTCCAAAGGAGTACCGAAACTGGACAATCTCGCCTAAGTGGCTGAAAATAAATGGGTTGATGTGGGTGTTCTGCCGACTGCGCGTCCGCGTCCCGGTCGCCCGGGTTCGGTACTTCACCGCCTGCGCCCACGGGAGTGCCGACTTCCTCGACTGCGGGGTAACATGAAGATCACCAATCGAGGGACATTCGACTTGAATCAGCAACCAGCAGTCGCCGTTCTCACGGGAAGCCACCCTTTTCATGTCCGGCCTTTCCACGATTTCATCTATGGTCTCGATGGAATCAGACCGTATATGCAGAGCTTTGACGACTGGCTTACCTCCGCCGGCTTCGAAGACAGCGACGAGGAGGTTCGGGACAGCTACGACGTGACGCTGTTCTACACGATGCTGCGGGGATTGCCGGAGGGAAAATCCCGGGCATGCATCGAGCATCTGCTCGATAGCGGTCAGCCGATTTTCGTGTTGCATCACGCACTGCTGAATTACCGGGAGAACGAATGGTGGGGAGAGATCATCGGGCTGCCCGATCGGCGCTTTGCCGCGGACATCTGGCTGGGTTCCTACCAGGTAGACGTGAACCAGGACCACCCCGCCTCGGTCGGGCTCAATGGCTTCGAGATATATGACGAAACCTTTGCAATGGGTGACTGCAGCGATGACTGCGACGTCCTGCTGACCACATCGAAAGAACATTCCATGCACACGCTGGCATGGAGCCGGATCCACAAGAACTCGAGGGTTTTCTGCCTGCAGCTCGGTCACGACCCCAAGAGTTGGGGGAACCCGGCGTTTCGGACAATCGTGCAAAACGGAATTCGATGGTGCGCCGGTGATCTGGGAGCCTGAGCCTCAGAGTGGCACGCGAGCGACGGTCAAGGAGGAGGTCTCCTCTGAGGAACGCGACTTCATGCGCGCGGTGGTAGCCGGGCTTGCGGATCTGGACGCGGGACGGGAGGTTGATTTCGACGACGCCAGGGAGCGGCTCGGTCTGGAATAGCTCGGCAACCGCGGCCGTGGGAACGCTCGGCATACTGATCCCGCCGAGCATCATGCTGGTGATCATGGCGGACCGGATGGCGATGAGTGTCGGCAATCTGTTTCTCGGCGCGCTCATTCCGGGCGTGCTGCTCGGGATGCTGTACATTGTCTATCTCGCGCTGGTCGGACTCGTGAAGCCATCGCTGGCGCCGGCGGCCGAGTACGAGCCGATGGATTTAGCGGCGGCCTGGGGTCTGGTCAAGGCGATTGTCCCCGCGGCGTTGCTGATACTCGCGGTCCTCGGCAGCATATTTTTCGGACTTGCCACGCCCACTGAAGCGGCGGGTGTGGGCGCCGCGGGGGCGCTGTTGCTGGCCCTTGCAAAAGGCGCTATCAGCCTGCCGGTGATGCGCGAGGTGATCGACGAGACCTCGCGCACCTCGGCATTCATTTTCGGCGGGATTCTGGGTGCCGTCTGCTTCAACCTGGTGCTGCGCGGTCTCGGCGGTGATGAAATGATCGAGCGGGCGCTGCTCGGGCTGCCGTTCGGTCCCGACGGCATCATCATCTGCATACTCATCGCGACCTTCCTGCTGGGTTTCTTTCTCGACTGGCTGGAGCTGACCCTGATCCTTCTGCCCCTGGTCGCGCCGATCGTGGCCGGCCTCGCCTTCGACCCGGTGTGGTTTACCGTGCTGTTCGCGGTTTGCCTGCAGACCAGCTTTCTGACGCCGCCGATCGGCGGCGCGCTGTTCTATCTGCGCGGTATTGCACCCCCGGGCATCGACCTGCGTGTCATCTACCGCGGGGTGGTGCCGTTCATCGTCATTCAGATCATCGGTCTGGTGATCATCTACCAGTGGCAGGCGCTGGTCACCTGGCTCCCTGTGCACGCGTACGGTATCCGCTAGCAGTGCGCCGCAGCCGCTGCCCGCAGCATCGCCTGTGGCCCGGCCGAGCTCTCCGTCCATGGAGGGAAATGCTCGGGTTGTTCTTGCAAAATAGAAATGTATTTCTAAAATGCATGAATGCTCAAGCGTACGATCTCTCCCCTGATCGCTCAACGCCTCCGCGACTACCCCGCCGTCGCTCTCGTTGGGCCCCGGCAATCCGGCAAGACGACTCTCGCGCGTCAGCTCGGCAAACGCTATTACGCCCTGGAGCAGGAATCCGATCGCCTGCGGCTTGACGTCCAATGGGACGAAGTCGTTGCGGGACGCGGTCTACTGGTACTCGACGAAGCCCAGGAATGGCCTGAGGTCTTCGCAAGGCTCCGCGGCGAGATCGACAGGGATCGTCAGCGTGCCGGCCGGTTTCTGCTACTCGGTTCGGTCTCGCCCACGCTGATGACGCGCGTTTCGGAATCCTTGGCCGGAAGGCTGTCTGTCGTCGAACTCGCCCCGCTCACATGGAAGGAACTCAACTCCAACGCTCAACGCCACCGCCATTGGTTGATGGGCGGATTCCCCGATGGCGGAGTACTGAATGGAAGAACGTTTCCGACATGGCAGCGCGACTATCTCGATCTCCTCAGACAGCGCGATCTGCCAAACTGGGGCTTGGCAGCGACGCCGCGAACCATGCTGCGTCTAATGCGGATGCTTGCGTCCGTGCACGGACAAGAGTGGAACGCGACTCAGATCGGCAACAGCCTCGGATTGTCCTACCACACGATAAACTCCTATGTCGACTACCTGGTAGGCGCTTTCCTGCTCCGCAGGCTTGAGGCGTATCACGCGAACATCAGGAAGCGCTTGGTGAAGCGCCCCAAGATCTATTGGCGGGACACGGGTTTGCTGCACTCGATAATGAACGTCGAGGACGCCGATTCACTACTGAGCCAGCCTTGGGTTGGGGCAAGCTGGGAAGGGTATGTCATTCAGCAGGTGATCAGCGCGCTGGAGATCAAGGGAGCGGTGCACAACGCCTTCTACCTGCGCACCAGCGACCAGCGCGAAATCGACCTGATCCTGGAACTCCGGGGCGAACGCTGGGCGATCGAAGTCAAATTGACGAGCCGGCCCAGCCGCGACGACCTTGCATCGCTGAACCGCAATGCCGACCTGATCGAGGCCGACCAGCGGTTTCTGGTGTGCCGCAGGAGTGACCTCGTGCAGAGCGGAAGCCAGACCGTCTGCGACCTCGAAGGGATGCTGGAATGCCTGCCTTAGCGACCCCCGCCTGGCGGGTTCGCGGAATATAAGTTCACATCATGATGCTCCATTCCTATCATCGCGCCGCATGAGAACAACCTTGACGCTTGATCCAGACGTCGCGGCCAAGCTGCGCGACGAGATGGCCCGGACCGGCGCAAGCATGAAAGATGTCGTGAATGTCTTCCTTCGCCGCGGGATCGAGTCACCCAGGGAAGAGGATCTTGCATCACCGTTTGCCGTGAAGGCGCGTCCGATGGGCATCAGGGAGGGATTCGACATTGACGACATCGGTGGCCTGCTAGACCTGCTCGACGGCGCCGCTCGGCGGTGATACTCGTCGACGCCAATATCCTCCTCTACGCCTACTCGGCATAGATGCTCCGAGAAACTTCTATCCAAATACGAAATCGGCTTACTAATCGCCGCTTGAGGGCGCGTTTCTGGCATTAGAATTGTTTCCATGCCCGCGTTGACGCACATCAAGCAGCTCGAAGCGGAGAGCATCCACATCATCCGCGAGGTTGCGGCGGAGTTCGAAAACCCCGTCCTGCTCTATTCGATCGGCAAGGATTCGTCAGTCCTGCTGCACCTCGCGCGCAAGGCGTTCTTTCCCGGAAGACTGCCCTTTCCGCTGCTGCACGTCGATACGACGTGGAAGTTCCGCGAAATGATCGCGTTCAGGGACCGGGTTGCGCGGCAGCTCGGTCTGGATCTGATCGTCCACACCAACCCGCAGGGCGTCGCCGACAACGTCACGCCATTCACCTACGGCAGCAAGAAGTACACGGACATCATGAAGACCCAGGCGCTGCTGCAGGCCCTCGACAAGCACGGTTTCGACGCGGCGTTCGGCGGTGCCCGCCGGGACGAGGAACGCTCCCGAGCGAAGGAGCGCGTCTACTCCATTCGCGACCGCAATCATCGCTGGGACCCCAAGAGCCAGCGCCCCGAACTCTGGAACCTGTACAACGGCAACATCAATCGCGGGGAGGAAGTGCGCATCTTTCCGCTGTCGAACTGGACGGAGATCGACGTCTGGCAGTACATCCTGGCGGAACATATCGAGATCGTCTCGCTCTATCTCGCGGCCGAGCGACCGGTGGTCGAACGCGACGGCACGCTGATCATGGTGGACGACGAACGCATGCCGCTCAAACCCGGCGAAAGACCTGAGCAACGCAGGGTGCGGTTCCGCACCCTGGGCTGCTATCCATTGTCCGGCGCCATCGAATCGACCGCGCGGACCCTGCCGGAAGTGATCCAGGAGATGTTGCTTGCCAGGCATTCCGAAAGGCAGGGTCGGTTGATCGACCACGATGCGGTGGGTTCGATGGAACAGAAGAAGCGCGAAGGATACTTCTAATGCCCGCATCGACACCCATGTCCGATCAGCGGCGCCTGATCGAACGCGACATCGATGGCTACCTCGCCCAACAGGAACACAAGGAGATCCTGCGCCTCCTGACCTGTGGCTCGGTAGACGACGGCAAGAGCACCTTCATCGGACGACTGTTGCACGACTCGCACCTGATCTACGAAGACCAGCTCGCAGCCGTGAGGCGCGAGAGCAGGACCGGCGGCTCCCGCGCGGGCGAACTGGACCTGGCGCTGCTGGTGGACGGATTGCAGGCCGAACGCGAACAGGGCATCACCATCGACGTGGCGTACCGCTATTTTTCCACCGCCAAGCGCAAGTTCATCATCGCCGACTCGCCCGGCCACGAGCAGTACACGCGCAACATGGCCACGGGCGCCTCCACCTGCGATGCCGCGATCCTCCTGATCGACGCGGCGAACGGGGTGCTGACACAGACGCGGCGACACACGTTCATCGCGCGCCTGCTAGGAATACGGCACGTCATCGTCGCCGTGAACAAGATGGACCTGGTGGGCTACGACGAAGCCGTTTTTGCGGCCATCCGCGAAGACTACGACGCGTTCGCCACCCGCCTAAGGGTGGAAGATCTCACTTTCATTCCCATATCGGCGCTGCACGGCGACAACGTCGTCGAAAGATCCACAAACATGCCGTGGTATCGGGGCGCATCCCTGATGCATCTGCTCGAGAACATGCATATCGCGCCCGGCGGCGGCATCGACAACTTCCGCATGCCGGTGCAGCGCGTGAACCGGCCGGATGCGTCCTTTCGCGGCTACAGCGGCACCGTGGCGAGCGGGGCGTTGCGGCCGGGAGACGCTGTCGTCGTGCTGCCATCCGGTTTGGAGACCGAGGTGACGCGTATCGTTACGATGGACGGCGACCTCGAGGAAGCGTTTCCGCCCATGGCCGTTACCCTCACGCTCGCCGACCAGATCGACATCAGCCGCGGCGACGTATTGGCAAGCCCCGCGAACCAGCCCCGGGTCTCGGACACGATCGACGCGACGCTGGTGTGGATGAGCGAAACAGCGATGACGCCGGGCAAACAGTACATTCTCAAACAAGGCGCGAAACAGGTCTTTTGCCACATCGAAACGCTGCGCGATCGGATCGACGTCAACACCCTGGAACCGGTGCGCGCTACGACCCTCGCCCTGAACGAAATCGGTCGCGTCCGTCTGGTCGCGGCCGAGCCGATCACCTATGACGCGTACGAAGAAAGCCGGGCTACCGGATCCTTCATCGTCATCGACCGCGTCTCCAACATCACGGTCGGCGCGGGCATGATCCAGAACCCCGGAGGGCAGGCGATGCATTCGCACTGGGACGAGACGCCTCGCGGCGCGTTAACTGCCGCCAGCCCCGCGGTCACCGCCGAAGAAAAGGCGCATCGCCTGGGACAGACGCCGGTCACCGTGCTGTTTACCGGACTGTCGAAAAGCGGCAAGACGGTCATCGCCCAGGCCGTGGAGCGCAAGCTGTTCGAACAGGGGCGCCTGGCCACGGTCATCGACGGACAGAGCTTTCGCCTGGGGCTCAGCCGAGATCTCGGGTTTTCAGCCGAGGACCGCTCCGAGAACGTGCGGCGCGCGGCGGAGTCCGCGCGGCAAATCAACGATGCCGGCCTGATTTGCCTGACGGCCTTCGTGGTCCCGCTCGACCGGGTGCGGGAACGCGCCCGGATAGTTATCGGTTCCGACCGGTTCCTCGAGGTGTTCCTCACAGCGCCCATTGAGGAGTTGAAGCGCCGCGACGAAAGCGGTCTCTTTGAGGCGGCGGAGCGCGGCGAGATTCCGAGCTTCCCTGGCGTCAGCTCCGAATTCGAAGAGCCGGCAACGCCGGACCTCGTGCTTGATACGGCGTCGATCGGCGTGGAAGACTGCGCGCTGCAGGTGATGGACCTGCTGCGGAAAAGAGGTTTCATCCGCTGAAACCGAAGGTGTATGCTCGATTTGGCGTTTGTGCCACGGAGAGCGTTCGATGTCCGCCAAGCCGCTGCCAGCGGTCCCTTACCTGAAAATTCCGGATTCGGGGGACCCCTACCTCGAAGGCCACAAGTGCGACGCCTGCGGCGCGATCTTTCTGGATGCGCGCCAGGTGTGCGCGAAATGCGGAGCGCGGGAGCAGATGCGCGCCATCGCGTTGTCCGATACGGGCAAGCTCTATTCCTATTCGATCGTGTACCGGTCGTTTCCCGGCGTCGACGTGCCCTATATCTCGGCGGTGGTCGATCTCGACGACGGCGCGACGGTCAAGGGCAATCTGATCAATGTCGAGCCTGATCCGGCCAACATAGCGTTCGACATGCCCGTGGAAGTGACATACCGCGACGCCCTGGGGCGCCGTGACCGGGATGGAAACGCATATCTCTCATACTTCTTCCAGCCACGAACGAGTTAGCCCGCAACACCACCGGAATCGAGCAGCAACCAAAGGAGCCGAGCAATGACTGATGCATACATCGTCGGCGTAGACATGATCAAGTTCGGGCGATTCCCCGAGAAATCCGTACCCCAAATCGGGGCCGAAGCAGCGCTGATGGCGCTCGACGATTGCGGTCTGACCATCCAGGACATGCAGGCCCTGTATTGCGGCAATCTGGGACAGGCGAGCGGGATGGTCGGCCAACGCATCCTGCAGCAGATTGGCCAGACCGGGATACCGGTCGTCAACTGCGCGAACGCGTGCGCCACGGGCGCGACGGCGTTCCGCGAAGCCTGGACTTCCGTCAAGGCGGATCTTTACGATCTCGTCATCGCGGTGGGTGTCGAACAGATGGGCCGCGGCCTGCTCGGCGGCCGGGGCAGCGGCAGCGGTATACCCAGAGAAGGGCTGCTCGGTTCGGGAACCATGCCGTCGGTGTTTGCGGAAGCCGGCATGGAGCACTCGCGCAAGCATGGAACCACCTTCGAACAGTTCGCCAAGGTCTCGGTGAAGAACCATCACCACGCCACGATGAACTCGAAGGCGATGTACCAGATCGAGACGCCGCTCGAAACCGTCATGAACGCGGAAATGATTTCCTATCCCATCACCAAGCTCATGTGTTCGGTGAACGTGGACGGTTCCGCCGCCGCGATCATCGCCAGCGAGCGGAAGGCGAGGGAACTGGGACTGATGGACCGCGCGGTCAAGGTGCGGGCATCCGTGCTGACTTCCGACCCGTGGCAAGAGCGCGATCTCGTGATGCCCGACGTCAATACCTGCACGCGCAAAGCCGCTGCGGCTGCGTACGAGATGGCCGGAGTCGGCCCAGACGATATCGACCTGATCGAACTTCACGACTGTTTCGCGACGGCGGAAATCCTGCACTACGAGAATCTCGGGCTGTGCGCCGATGGCGAAGCGGGCCGCCTGATCGACGAGGACGAGGTCGCATTGGGGGGCAGGATTCCGGTCAACGTGTCCGGCGGCTTGCTGTCCAAGGGTCATCCCCTGGGCGCCACCGGCATCGCGAATCTCTACGAGGTGTCCACGCACCTGCGCGGCGAAGCGGGCAAGCGTCAGGTCGAAGGCGCCCGCCTCGGCCTGACGCATGTGATCGGGCTCGGTAGCGCTTGCGGGATCCACATCCTGGAACGCGTGGCATAGTTCGACCGTAGCCGCCGGCGCCATCAAGCGCGGTTCTCCAGATCATGCGCATTGGCGTCGTCAGCGATACGCACAACAACCTGAAGAACTGCCGCCGCATCGTGCAGCTCTTCAACGACGCGCGCGTAGATGCGGTGGTGCATACGGGCGACATCACGCAGGGCAAGACCCTTGCGGTGTTCGCCTCTCTCGCCGCCCCGCTCTACGGCGTGTTCGGCAACAACGACCAGGAGCGCGGCGGGCTCAACGCCGCCGCGCGGGAATTCGGCTTTCACTTCCAGGACCCGCCGCTCGATGTGGTCTGGTCGAGCCGCCGCATCCTCGTCGTCCACGACCCGACCGAATTGAAAGACACGCTGGGTACCGAGCACGATCTCGCCCTCCACGGCCACACCCACATGATGCGCATGGAGCACAAGGCGCACCAACTCATCTTCAATCCCGGCGAGTGCGCGGGGCACATGGTGGGCTTGAACGCCGTCGGCGTCGTAGACCTGGATTCGCTCGAACCGCATCTCCTGCATTTCTAGCCCGCAGACAATTCGCGTGTCCTCACGGCGACGCGACATTGCGGTATAGTGCCGCCGCCCAAGATGTCCGCAATGAACCCCCGAGTCTGAAAATGCCCGCGCAGTCCATGGACGAACTCGTCGCCCTATGCAAACGCCGAGGGTTCATCTTCCCGGCGAGCGAGATCTACGGCGGGCTGCAGGGCGTATACGACTACGGCCCGCTGGGCGTCGAACTGAAGAACAACCTGAAGGCCGCGTGGTGGCGCGCTGTCGTATATCAACGCGACGACGTCGAAGGGCTGGACTCCGCCATCCTGACCAATCGAAACGTGCTGCGCTACTCTGGCCACGAAGCGACATTCACCGATCCGCTCGTAGACTGCCGGCGTTGCAAATCACGCTGGCGCGCCGATCACCTGGGCGACCGCTGCCCGCAATGCGGCTCCGACGACCTGACTGAGCCGCGTCCGTTCAACCTGATGTTCAAGACCGCCATCGGCCCCGTGGACGACGGCTCCGCGTTCGCCTATCTCCGGCCCGAGACGGCGCAGTCGATCTTCACCAACTTCAAGCATGTGCTCGACTCGACCTCGCGCCGCCCGCCCTTCGGCATCGCCCAGATCGGAAAGGCGTTCCGCAACGAGATCACACCCCGGAACTTCATCTTCCGCGTGCGCGAATTCGAGCAGATGGAAGTCGAGTTCTTCGTCGAGCCGGGCACGGACGAGCACTGGCACGACACCTGGGTGCAGGCGCGCCTCGACTGGTGGCAGGATCAGGGGGTGAACCCGAACAACCTGCGGCTTTACCACGTACCCGAGAACGAACTGGCGCACTATTCGAAGGCGACCGTCGACATCATGTACCGCTTCCCCCACGGCGTGGAAGAACTCGAAGGGATTGCCAACCGCACCGATTTCGATCTCGGCTCACACACGAAGGGACAGTCCGAACTGTCCATCGACGCCGCTGTCATGCCGAACGCGGACTCGACGGCGCGGCTCGCGACGCCCGACCAGGCATCCGGGAAGTGGACGGTGCCCTACGTGATCGAACCGTCCGCCGGCGTCGACCGCGGCGTGCTCGCGCTGCTCAACGAAGCGTATCGTGTCGAGGAACTCGACAACGGCAAGCGGCGCACCGTGCTCGGCCTAAAACCGCACCTGGCGCCGATCAAGGCCGCCGTGATACCGCTCAAACGCAACCATGAAGGCATCGTCACGAAGGCGCGTGCCATCAAACACGCGCTGCAGGCGTTGGGGCTCGGCCGCGTGCTGTACGAGAATACCGGCAATATCGGCAAGGGTTATCGTCGTCACGACGAGGTCGGGACGCCCTTCTGCGTGACCGTCGACTTCCGCACGATCGAGGAGGACGATACCGTGACGGTGCGCGATCGCGACACCATGGGCCAATGCCGTATCGCGGTGAACGACCTGCCGGCATATCTTTCTGAGCACCTGAATACATGACGCGCGCGGTTGTCGCCGCGATCGGCCGGGATCGGCCCGGCCTGGTCAACGATCTCGCCAAGCTGGCGCACAACCTGCGGCTGTCAATCGAGGATAGCCGCATGACCGTGCTCGGAGGCGAGTTCGCGGTGCTCATGAGCATATCCGGCGGCGGCCTGGCACTCGCGCGCCTCGAAGACAAGCTGGCCCAGCTCGCCGAGGCCAATGGGCTTGCATACCTGTTCCGCCGCACCAGCGACCGCGAAGGCATCGAGGGCTGTCTGCCGTATACCGTGAGCGTCACGGCGATGGACCATCCCGGTATCGTGTACGCCGTGGCGAGCTTTTTCTCGTCCCGCAACATCAATATACACAACCTCGACACCACGACCGAGCGAGCACCGCACACGGGCACGCCGATATTCTCCCTGGCGATGGAGGTAGAGATACCGCCCACCGTGCGCATCGCGGAACTGCGGGACGCGTTCTTCTACTTCTGCGACGACCGCGATCTCGACGCCGAGTTCCGGCCCACCTGACTCTCACCCGCAGCGCCACCTTCGGCCACCATTGCCCACGCAGCTTCCTCAACGGCGACCCTGCCGAGCGCGCCCTCCTTGCCATAGTCAACGCATTACACGGGTTGATTGCTTTCGCGATTCACCCCCGTCCTTACCCATCCTGCCGATGACGACGGGGAACAGGGGAAGCATGCAGGCACTGACGAACGGTGCTCACTCTTGCAACGCTCCACTTCAGGGGGGCGTAGTCGGCGATGTCGCGATGGGTCGCCAGATGGAATCGTGTCGATTCTGATATACGCGTACAGCCACGGGGTTTTCAGTTCGCGGCGGATCGAGAAGCGCTGCAACGAGGATTTGGGGTTCATGTACATCGCGGGCAAGCACTGCCCGAACTTTCGGGTGCTGAGCGATTTGCGCAAGGACCGGGGGAACTTCTTCCGGTCCTGCTTTAGGCAGACGGTGCGCATGGCGCTGGAGCTCGACATGGCCTCGCTGGGCCACGTGAGTCTGGACGGCTCGAAGTTCAAGGCGAACAGTTCGAAGCACAAGGCGATGAGCTACGGTCGGATGCGGGAGCGGGAGCGCGCGCTGTGCGAGGAGATCGAGGCCCTGTCGGAACAGGCGCGGCGCTGCGACGAGGAGGAGGACCGCGCGTACCGGGACGCCACGGGCTACGAGTTGCGGGAGGACCTGCGCGACAGGGAACAGCGCCTGGAGCGGATACGCGAGGCGAAGCGGGCGCTGGAGGCGCGCGAGGAGGAGCTGCGACCGGGGCGGGAGATCGAGGACAAGAAACAGATCAGCTTCGCCGACAAGGACGCGCGGATCATGGGCAAGAAGGGCGCGTTCGATTACGCCTACAACGCGCAGATCGGGGTGGACGGGGACGCGCAGATCATTGTCGGCCAGCACGTCAGCCAGGCGGCGAACGACCAGCGGGAGGTCGGCCGGGCGCTGGACGAGCTGGAGGCGTCGGGCGGTTGGCGCCGCAGATACGCTTGCCGTCGGCGGCCAGCGCCGGCATGTCCGCGGCCTCGGCGAGGCGCGGCGCCGCCCACTTGCGCAGCACGTCCCCGAGGGCGTCCGGGTCGGTGTCCGCGAGCACCCGGCAGATGGTCGAGTCCGACGGCGCCACCCAGCGCCCCTCGGCGCTGCGCCACGCGCCCAGCGCGCGCAACTCGTCTTGGCTCAAGTGCGTCGCGAAGCGCTCCGTCGCCGCCGGGTCGCGCAGCGAGCGCAGTTCCTCGCGCGTGTAGCGCACCGGCGTCGCCCGGCACGCCCACTCCGGGCGATCCGCCGGGTCCGCCAGCCGCGCCTTCGCGTCCGCGCCCAACGGCCGCAGAAACATCTCCTTCGGCGCGTCGTGCGGGTCCGTGTAGGCGCCGTTCGAGCGCGCAAAGCTCTTCGTGCGTCCCACCCGCGCTCAGCCCGAGGCGTCGTAGCACGTTCCCCGGAACCGCGCCGGATCCACGAACGTCTCCGCCGGCTCCAGCGGATGCCGGTCCAGCGCCTCCCAGTCCGCGCTCAGCCGCCGCAGGCCGCGCCCCAGCGTCCGCGACGCCAGGTTGGCGATCCCCTCCGCCTCCGGCAGGATCAGGAACCGCGTGTTGTTGCCGATCAGGTGCAGCCGCCGAAACTGCACCGACCGGTGCCAGCCCAGCCAGCGGTCCCGCGGCGCGCACTTGAACGCCCCGGACTGCCAGCCCACCAGCGCCAGCCAATGCCCCCGCCAAACCCCGACGTGGCGCAGCCCCCGGCCCGCGAACTGCCGGAACCCAAGTAGCAGTTCTGGGCGGACACATCCCTCGCTGCTCCGATAGGACATAGTTAGACCAAGCGTTGTCACGCGATGCTGTCGCTCTGCCTCGACTGACCGTGGGAGGCAACCGGGAAACCGCCTGCCAACACGAACCACCCAAGCAATCGTTCGAAGCTCCCCATGCGCCGAGTTACCGTCCGCTCCTTGCGCCTCTTCTTTCCAGCCAACGCCTCAACGACGCCTGACTCTCCCGTGAAGGGTGGCCTGCGAGCAAGCCTTCCAGGCTCACGTCCTCGTCGAGATCCCGCCAGTGAATCCCATGCCCCTCGTCCATGATCGTCCAGTTCGTTCGTTCCTCATCCGTCGCGTAGGCGAGCCGGGGATACCAGCCAATGGGAACGGACAGGGTCCTGCCGTCACTCAACTCGACACTCAACGTCTCCTCCGAAACCCCAACATCCGCAACCTCGGGCATTCGCATTTCAACCACCGAAATACTCATTCCACGCCTCCATGATCTGCTCGCGATGCTCCTCGACCAACCTCGAAATACGGAGGATCTCCGGTGGTCGAAACCCGCCACTCCTTTGCAGTCGCACCGGATCCAGCCAGAATTTTGCTACATCTCCGTCCCGTTCCACGTGCACGTGTATCGGCTCGGCCGCATCGTTGGAGTAGAAGTAGAACCGGTACGGGCCTCGCCTGAAGACAGTGGGCATCAGTCCCTCATGTCACGGAGCATTGGCGGTGTCACTGAACTCATCCTATCCAAAGAACCGACTGCATCTCGGTGTAGGCGAAGACATGCGTCGGCGTCTTGGGCAGCTCGCGGGCCTGAGGACCCGCGTCCGCGCGAGGAGAGCTAGGGCCAATGAGCCCAGCGCGTCGATGCCTTGAGGGGAGGGGGCAGCAAATGCTCCTCCCTCTCCCCGGCCCAACCATCCGATCACACGCTGTTCCAGTCCTGCCAAAATATGACCATCACGTCAGTTGACGCCCCCTGTTCCTGGTCCCGCTCTGCGGTAATTTCCTTCCCTCGAACCACTGTCAACAGCACCACTGCCGCCGCGAACATGAAGAATGACGTGTTCGCGGGCAGGATCACCCTAGCTGTGCAGTCCGCGGTTGGCGAATCTACAGTCGGCGACTTCGGAAGGAAATCTGAAACCGCCGCCATCGACCATAGCGATAAGATCACCGTGAGGGCAAGTAAACAATAGGCAACCGCCAAGCAACACCTCGCGCCGCTCCAGCTAAAGTCGTTGTCGAGAAAGTTCACTCCAAGTGCTATCAAGGCCACGGACACCGTCACTACCGCCTTTCCTAGATCATGGAGGTGTTCCCACCTGGTCATCTGCAGATGTCGTTACTTACGAATCGGACAAATCTGAATATTCGCCGAGATGAAGTGAAGGAGCTCAAGTGCCGTCGTCGGTTGAACTCGATCTTCGATCATTTGAGCCGCAAATGCTCTAACGAGTGCCGTTGCGTTGTCGGTTCCAACTTCCGTCTCGATCAAGTCCACGAGTGTCCAACAGAGGCGATGCGCCCCCGCTTCGGGAGACACACCTACCGTACGCAGGCGCTCCAGCAGCAACCCATTTAGTCCATTGTCCATCCTCGGCCCTCATGGAACAAATCCAATAACGGTGTTTGTTGCTATGTGCGTCGGGCAGGACTGCGGCGGTAGATTCAGTCTCTCATTCGGGGCCGCGGTTCGTCGCGCCACCAGCATTGAATCCCCGATCACAGTCCGGGCCAAACTCTCATGGAACAAATCCGATACCGCTGCCGTTGTTCCCTGCGTGTTCACGCCCCGGCCCCCGGGGTGGAAACGTAAGCGTTCGGTCGTTCCGTGACGGCGGGTAGGGTGTCACCGGTTGAGGATTCGTTTCCAGTCTTTCTGAGCGGTCGGAGCCAGATGGCCTTTTTGTTTGTGAAAGGTCGGCCCGTTTCCTTGTCCGCGCTGTCGGTCGAACACGGAGGCACGATGCAGTTCGCGCATCCTGCGACCACTCGCACCGCTGGGCAATCTCGTCCAGAACCTCTTCGCGTCCACCACCCCCTGCGCGTTATACGCCTGCCGGTACTCCTGAAGCCTGCTCTTCCGCATCAGCCCGCTGTCGCCGTCGGTCAGATTGATCTTAGCCTCCGGCTTCGGCTACTCATTCAACGGCGCGATCTTCCAGCTCTTTCGCCGCTCCCGTTCGCCACCTCGCCCTCGTGCCCCCCGGAAGGCACGGGAGGTGAACAACCTCTCCCTTTATTTGGGAATTTCTTGCACTGTGATCCTAACATCTTGCGAAACTGATACTTGTTGAAGCCTACGTAATACTTGCAGCATACTTTTGTCGCAGCGATGTCTTCCGCTCGGAGGATGTCCTCAAGGGCAGTTGGTCCGGTGCCAACCCCAACTTCAGGATTGCCCGGACTGCGCCGGGCAACCCCTTGACTGCGCCCGAACTACGGTGATGGCTGCAGGATTCCGAGGCACGAGAGCCCCAACCCCTCCCGCTCCTCCCGTCTGTTCCCCAGGGCGTCCCGGTCCAATCGCGCACGCGGTGTTCGGCTTGATCCAGTTGACGTCGAGGGCTGAAAAATGCGAACAATCGACCAAGGGGGCATGCCCCCTTGGAACCCCCACAAGAGGTAAAGATTCAAGGATTCACGGCGTTAGCGTCCGGGCCACACGGAACCCGATGAAGTTGAAGCGGAAGCCGGAGGTGTACCAGCTCCGGTTCGCGGCGCGGAGGTACCTCGGATCGTCGCCCCAGGAGCCGCCGCGCAAAACGCGCTTCGCGCAATTCCCCGACCTCCACGCGCTCCCCTCCGAGGGCCCGCCCGCGTAGCTTCCGTTCGAGCAGTCCTCGACCCACTCCCACACATTCCCGTGCATGTCGCGCAGGCCGAACGCGTTCGCCGGAAACGACCCGACTGGTGCCGTCTTCTGGTTATCCCACCGACTGCCGCAACCGTCGCAGTTGGCCCGGTTCCGCCCGATGTCGTTGCCCCAACTGTACTTCGTAGTGGATCCGGCACGCGCGGCGTATTCCCACTCCGCCTCGCTCGGCAAACGATAATCCTCTCCGGTTTCCCGCGACAGCCACGTCACAAACGACTGCGCATCCCCCCAGCTCACGTTGATCACCGGACGCTCGCCCCGGCCCCAACCCTCGTCGTCCGGGCGATAGCCGTTGCACCCGCCGCCGTCCACGCAAGCGTCCCATTGCGCGAACGTCACCTCGTGCCTCCACAGCGCGAACGACGCGATCCTCACCTCGTGCACAGGCTTCTCGTCGCCTTCGCAGCCTCGGCGAGACACGCAGCCCATGCGGTAGCGCCCCGCCGGAATCACCACCATGTCCGCCGCGACCGCCGCAGCCAACGCGGTCGCCGCTTCGCGTTCCCGTGCGGCCTTGGCAACGGCCGCTTCCTGTTCCCGCAATCGTCCACCACATCGCCGTAGACGACCGGCGTGCAGATGCCGTACTTGTTGCATGCGCTCACCCCCGCGCGGGGAAACGGGTTCCACAGGTTGAGCCCGTCCACCACGGGGTCGCTGTGGAAGTCGATCCCGTACTCGAAGTCAAACTTCCCGCCGGAAGCCGCGCCGAGGAATTCGGCATCGTCGTTGCGCTCGGGATAGTGGTTCAGGTACGCCCGGAACCCGCCGGTCGCCGGCGCGCCCCGCTCCCAGGCGAGGCGATGCTTGTTGTCCTTGAGGTCGCAGTAGTAGCGGACGACGACCGCGGGCGGGCGCAACGGATCGAGCGCCGGGACGCAGTGGTTCTCGTAGAGGGAGCGGCCGACGACGAATGCGGCGCCCGGGTCGTCGCCCGCCGCGTAGGCGCACTGCTCTTCGCAACCCAGACCCTCGGGCTTGCGGACGACGGTCTGGCCGGCCCCGAACGGCCCCTCGTCGAGCGGTCCACAGGACGGCGCGCAGGTGAATTCCGTCGCCGTCTTGCCGTTGCGCACGCCCTCCAGCCCCGAAGGATTGCCGAACTGCCGGTAGCAAAGAACCGCGCCCGGTTCGCCGGGCTTGGACGGCGGCGGATCATCGACCGGCGCGGGCGACCGTTTCGGCTTGAACTGGCCCAGCAGGGCGGTCACCTCCCCCGCCGGCGCCCCGTCGGCGGCCTGCGGAGTCGGCGGCAGGGACGTCTCCCGACCCGGTCGATCCGGCGGCTGCGCACCTTTCTGCCGGCCGGGCGGGCCCGACGACGCGGTTCCCCTGGCGGATTTGCCGAACATGCCCAGCATGTCGATCACGGTGAACGTGTCCACGAACTGCACGAACAGGTCGCCGAGCTGTGTGGCGTCCGCCGCGTGGTGGTACGCGCCGCCGCTTGCCGTGGCGATGTCGCGCAAGTCCCGGGCGGCCCCGGAGTCGGGTTCGATGCCGAAGCCCACGGTCTCGTGCCGGAAGATCACGCCGGCGGCCTTCAGTTCGGCCAGCGCGTCGCCCACATTGCCGCAGTCGTTCTGGCCGTCCGCAAGAAGGACGATCATGCGGTCGCGGGCCTTGGGCGCGCCCTGGTTCTGCATGAAGCGGTTCGCGAACAGCACCGCTTCCGCCATCGGCGTGCCGCCGCCGGGCCGGAGGCTGGCGATGAGGTCCTCCAGGGCGTCGAAGTCCCGGCTGAAGCCCGCGCGCCGGGAAACCGGCCGGGCGCAGCCGCCTTCGAACGCGAGCACCGCCACCTCGGCTGTCCCCTTTCGCGCGGCCTGGCGAACGGCTGCGGCCGCCGCCTCCTTCGCGGCCTCGATCTTTATGTCGGAATTGCCCGAACCGATTTCGTCGCCCATGCTGACGGAGACATCGATCAGCAGCAGCAGGCTGCTCGCCGGCTCGCTCGGCGCCGTGTGGCCGGATTGAAGGAACACCACGATGCCTGCGGCCGCTGCCGCGCGGCGCCACCACCCCCGGCGCCCAAAGCTCAGTTGGCACTCGGTCGACCTCACGAATCTACGCGAGTCGATGTCGGAGGACCTCCATCCATTCGCTCACGTTCCCGTGCATTTCGTGCAATCCCCAAGAGTCTGCGGCAACGGAGCCAACGGCCACGGGCCGGTCATGCCCGCGCACAAAGTCGCCATTCCAATTGACGCGGGCGTCCAACGCTTCGAATCGCTTGTCGTTTCCCCGACTACAGGCGGTTTGACTGCCCGCACGTGCGGCGTACTCCCGTTCAGCTTCACTTGGCGAGCGACACTCCTTGCCCGCCTCTTGCGATCACCGACCAACATACGACTTGGCGTCGACCCAGGTCAAAAAAACTCCGGCTCATACTTGTTGCGACACATGCGCATGCTTGAACCAGCCGAGTTCCGCCCCGCCTGACTTGGGCGGGCCGTCCCGCGAGGACCAAAGTCCGCCGAACGGCCAAAAATGCTTGCCCTCGCTTCCGCGGAGTCTCGAACTATCCGCGGGCTCGGGGTTCGGCGGACAGGCTCGGATACAGCGACGACAACGTCAGGTTGGGATTGTAGAAAGGATCGCGAGGCATGTGCTCGGCAATAAACCGTTCCAGCTTGTCGTTGTCGGACGGCGGATCCGAGCGACCGCGCGATTGCGACTCGTGGTGAAACAGGACGATATCCGGCAAGTAGACGTTGCGCAGGCCCGCAAGATGCGCGCGCAGGCAGAATTCGGTGTCGTTGCCCACGACCCGATACCCTTCGTTGAATACTCCTATCGTATCAACGACATTGCGGCTGACGGCGAGACATGCCCCGGTTACGGTCGCTACGTTGCGCACAACCCGGGGCGAAACAAACATGCCGCTATTGTCCTCCACGCGAACGCCGCTATAGACGTGGCCCGCACGCCCACCGTAGCCGACCACAACGCCCGCATGCTGAATCGTTTCATCCTCGAATAGCAATAACGTCCCGACAACCCCCACGTCTTTTCGCATTGCGTATTCGGCGATGCGCGCAAGCCACCCCTCGGTTATCGACACGGTGTCGTTGTTCAGAAAGACGAACACCTCGCCCCTGGCTTCGGCTATGGCAACGTTGTTGAGGTGCGACCAGTTGAATTCGACATCAGCGGTCAATACACGGAAGTTCTCGCGCTCGCGCTCCATCCGCCCCAGCCACTCGCGCGTCTGCGGTTGCCTGGAACCGTTGTCCACAAGGATCACGTCGAAACGGCTCCCCGCGTTCGTCGCATAGAGACTGTCCACGCATGGTGCCAGCAGGTCCAGGCGATCACGCGTCGGAATTACCACCGTAACGTGCGCCTCGGTTTGGAAGCGGCAGCGCCAACCCGAAGGAGTCACCTCGACGCTCGCGCAGAGCCCATAGCGGTCTCGCAACAGTTTCTCCAGGCATTCCGGTGGCGCCGGCGGCGTTCTTTTGGCTCCGGCCAATACGTGGCTCAGTATCCTGGGCAAGTGTTCGATCCGGCTTGCGGCTTCCACTGTACGCAGTACCGAAGCGTATGGGTCGTCAAAACACCACTCTCCGTCCCAGATGCGGCGCGATATGCCTACGCAGTCCGAGATGTAGTCTTCATGAAACAGATGGTCAGGCGAAAAGTCAGGCTTGAAATGGGGGAGTTGGCGAGTTCCCTTCACGTCGATCCGATCCGAGTCCCCGTAAACCACATCCGCCCCCGCCTCGAGCGCGCGCGTCGTGGCGCTCAAGCTGCTGCGGTGCAAGCAGCATGCGTGGCCGAGGAAGACCACCCCAACGGAGTCGGCCGGCAGCACATCGGCACCAGTCTCGGTCGCCAACGGATACGCGTTAAGGCCGCGCGCGCGAAGTTCGCCAAGCGCATCGAGACGAGAAGACTCAACATCGACGAGCACCTTGGCGCATCGTGCAGTTTCGATCAGATTTGCGACCACGAACCTGAACTGGTCGTCATCAAGTCCGCGGAAAGAGACGGCCAATACAACCTTGACCGGATGTTCGTCCCTCCCCGTCTCGGTGACCTCGATCCATCGGCGGTACCGCCGAGCCTGTTCCTTCGGATAGAGCGATGTGTAGTCAATCAGGACCCGGCAAGCCCGCCGTAGTCCGCCCGCGCGCACCAGTGCCCGCAGGAGCTCCCTTCCTCCTCTCCTCGCGCGATAAGCTCCCGACAGATCCCAAATGGCATGCAAAAGCTCCCATAGTCGTCTCGCATACCGGGCTAGCGTTGCGAACAACACGAGATATCAGCCGTGCGCCAGACGCAGCAAATACTCTCCATAGCTGCTGGCGCACAGGTCGTGGCCGAGCGTCTCCAACTCCTCGCGGCTGATCCAGCCGTTGGAAAACGCCACTTCCTCCAGTACCGCTATTCGCTCGCCGTGCCGTCTCTCCAACGTTTGAACGAATGTGGAAGCCTCCACCAGGCTGTCGTGGGTTCCCGCATCAAACCAGGTAAAGCCGCGTCCCAGACACTCGACGTGCAGGTTCCCGCGCTCGAGGTAGTTGCGATTGACGTCACTGATCTCGAGTTCGCCGCGACCGCTCGGTTTCACATTCGCGGCAACTTCGACGACATCCTTGTCGTAGAAGTAGAGTCCCGTCAGCGCCCAATCGGAACGCGGATGCAGGGGTTTTTCTTCGATCGAGGTTGCCCGCCCGTCCTCGCCGAAGTCCACCACTCCGTAGCGCTCGGGGTCGGGTACTCGATAGCCGAACACCGTGGCGCCCCGCTGGCGAGAAGTCGCCGCGCGCAATCTTCCCGTGAGCCCGTTACCAAAGAATATGTTGTCACCAAGCGCCAGCGCGCAGCCATCGCCGCCGATGAAATTCCTGCCGATCAGGAACGCTTGGGCCAAGCCATCCGGTTTCGGTTGCGGGGCGTAACGGAACGTCATGCCCAATCGGCTGCCGTCGCCCAACAGGCATTTGTAGCTCTCGAGATGCTCGGGCGAGGAGATGATCAGGATCTCCCGGATCCCCGCGAGCATGAGGACGCTAATGGGGTAGAAGATCATCGGCTTGTTGTACACGGGCAGCAGTTGCTTCGATACCGCGAGCGTGAGGGGGTACAGTCGGGTCCCCGCTCCTCCTGCGAGAATGATGCCCTTCATACGGTCTCTGGCCCGGATATTTCACCAAGCCGCTTGTTGAATAGACAAATGCCTTTTAGTTCCAATAGGTTAATCCCATATTTCGAAGATCCTGCCGGATACAAACTGCGCTGCCGCGCCCTCGCACGGTGGGGTCGGGCCACGGGCGGAGCGAAGGCGCCGCCTGTGGGGCACTTTTTCCCGCGTGAGCGCACGTGGTCGCTACACCATAAGGCATGGCTATGCTTCCGTCTCTTCTCTTGCGAGGGGTGCCCCCTCGCGCTGCTGTCTTCTTGCGAGGGGTGCCCCCTCGCGCTGCTGTCTTCTTGCGAGGGGTGCCCCCTCGCGCTCCCCGGCTGAAGGCTCCGAGCACCCGCACGCGGGAAAAATCCTGCGCGATCATCGCGGCCCTTGATGAAATGTCCGGGCTCCGGCCCCATCAACTGTCCTTCCCTTTGCCCGCGGACGTCTCCCCATCAAGATCCGCCCGCTTGCCGCAAGCGTTAAATATCGACGATTCCGCCGTACATTTCGACATCGCGCAAGACCTTGTGCCAGCGCAAGAGTTCCTTGTACCAGTCAAGCGTGATGGTCTGAACCGTCTTGTCAATGGTGCCGGCGTCCAATGCCTCGCAGACTTCCGCGACGCCGTCTTCGGCCGTTTTCTCTGCGCGATAGCCCAGCGCCTCGATCTTTGTGAACGCGACGCGGTAGCTGCGCCGATCCGGATCACCGTACCACTCGATCTCCACGTCTTTTGGCACGCACGCCGCGACGACCTCCCCAAGGGCACGGATCTGATAGGTGTTCGACGCGGAGCCGACGTTGTAGATCTCGCCATTTACCGTTGCCGGATCCGATTCGAGCATGAACATCAGTGCTCGCGCCGTATCGCGCACATGGACCATCGGACGCCATTGCGTGCCGTCTCGCATCAGCGGCAACTTCCCGGTCTTCCAGGCTCCGTGGGTCATGCCATTGACCGCGAGGTCGAACCGCATGCGCGGCGAGACGCCGTAGACGGTCGCCTGCCGCAGCACGACGACGCAGAAGGTCTCGTCCGCGAGCGGCAACACGCCAAGCTCTGCCATTTCGTTGGCCCGCGCATAGGTCGTGAGTGGGTTCGCGGGACTGTTTTCGTCGGCCACGACGCCCTCCCCCTGCGCGCCGTAGATGCTGCATGAGGAGGGCAAGATATATCGGCGCACCCCAGCTTTTTTCGCGAGGTGGGCCGTGCGCACGCGCGCGCGGTGATTAATTTCCAGCGTCGCCTCCCGGAACAACTCACCGGAGGGGTCGTTGGAAATGGCGGCCAGGTCGATGATCGCATCCGTGCCGGTAACATGGGTCGCCGTCAGCTTGCGAGTGTCCTCGACGACGACCTCGAGACGCGGGTGTTCCGGCAACAGACCGCGACCGAAGAAGAACCGATCCACGACTCTGACCCGGTAGCCTTCGCGAAGCAGCATGGGCACGAGCGTCGTGCCGATGTACCCGCCCGCTCCTGTGACCAGGACGTGTTTTCGCGCGCGCGCCATGCCGGGACTCGAAAGGCGCTACGCGCAGCCGTCCGGATGGGCGAAATACCAGCCCCGCGCGTCCCGACACATGCGACCCATCTCGCTAGAGCTTTCCATCGACGCGTTCATAGTCGTCGTCGAATCGGACGATGTCGTCCTCTCCAAGGTAGTCGCCCACCTGCACCTCGATCAGTTCCAGCGGCACTTTACCCGGATTGCTGATCCGATGCCTGCTGCCCAGGGGAATATAGGTCGATTCGTTCGCCGACAGCGTCAAGGCGGTATCCCCGCAAGCCACTTTGGCCGTGCCGCGGACAACGATCCAATGCTCCGAGCGGTGGTTGTGCGCCTGCAACGACAAGCGGGCACCGGGATTCACGTCGATTTTCTTGACCTGATAGTGCTCGCCCGCCTCCACTATTTCGTAGCTTCCCCACGGCCGATTGACGCGGGGATGCGCATCGTACTGCGTATAAGCGAGATCCTTCATGCGCCCGACCACTTCCTTCACCTTCTGGGCATGGCCTTGGGCCGCAATCAACACCGCGTCGGCGGTATCCACGACCATCAATCCGTCCACCCCGACCGTCACCACCAACCGCTTGTCGGCCTGCACCAGGGAGTTCGTGGTATCGATGGTGATGACATCGCCGACGAGGGCATTGTTGTCCTCATTGCGCGCGCGGATTCCGTGCAGCGCCGACCAGGATCCCACATCGGACCAACCGACATCCAGCGGCAGCATCACGGCCGCATCCGTCTTCTCCATGATGCCGTAGTCGATCGAATCCTTCGGCGAATCCGAGAACTCGAATCCGGGACGAAAGAAGTCCTGTTGGTCCGAACCTGAAATGACCGCCGCTTGGCAACAGGCGAGCATAGCGGGCTGATGCCGGCGCAGCTCCTCCAGGTATGCGCTCGCCCTGCAGAGGAAGATGCCGCTGTTCCAGAAAAAGTCGCCCGATTGCACGTACTCCTCCGCCGTCGCGGCATCAGGCTTCTCGTAGAACTCGGCAACGCGACGCAAGCCGCCGCCGAGTGCTTCGCCCGCGCGGATATAGCCGTACCCCGTGTCCGGACTCGATGGACGGACGCCGAACGCGATCAGGCTACCCGAATTGGCACGATCGATTGCCGACCGCACAGCGGCACAAAACGCATCTGGCAGTTCAATGTGGTGATCCGAAGGTACGATCAGCAGCATCGGATCCTCGTCGCGTCGAAGCGCGTGGCACGATGCCAGCCCCACCGCCGGTGCGGTGCCGCATGCCACGCTCTCCAGCAGGATCGCGCCGCAGTGCTGACCGATCTCGCGACAGTGCTCGGCGACGAGGAACCGATGCTCCTCGTTGCAGACGATGTAGGGTGGCATTGCATTGAGGCGAGCTACGCGCAACAGCGTTTCCTGCAACATCGAGCGGTCGCTGGTGAGGGAGAGGAAATGCTTGGGATAGCATCCGCGCGAGAGGGGCCACAAGCGTGTCCCCGCGCCGCCCGCCAACACTACCGGAAGGATGGATTCCAAATGCGTCGCTCCCCTTCTCCTCCGATAATGTAGCCGGCCGGGAGTTTCGCCGGTCTGCTCTGTATTGCTATCATTCTAGCGCGTTGCGTTCGGCCGTTGGGAGAGGTGGCAGGCAGAGCGCCCAGGGCCATGCCGGGGGGCACCATTGCGCATCCTACACGTCTACCGAACCTACTTCCCCGATAGCCGGGGAGGTATCGAAGAGGTTATTCGGCAGATCTGTCTCTTTACCAAGACGCGCGGTTTTGACAACCGACTACTCGCGCTGAGCGCCAACGCGAAGCCCCAGGTCCTCCACCGCAGCGAAGCGAAGGTCTATCGCGCTCGCCGCGACATCGAAGTCGCTTCCTGCGGCATGTCGCTGCAAGCGTTCCGAATGCACGGACGTCTCGCGAAGTGGGCCGACGTCATCCACTACCACTTCCCGTGGCCGTTCGGCGATCTGCTGCACCTGACTTCGCGAACAAAGCGGCCGACCGTCCTGACCTACCACTCCGACATCGTCCGACAGCGCGTGCTGCGGGTGCTCTATCGCCCGGTCATGAACCGGTTTCTGCGCAACGTCGATTGCATCGTCGGCACGTCGCCCAACTACCTCGCTACCAGCGACGTGGTGCGCCGTTTCCAGGACAAGGTCGAGATCGTTCCCCTCGGCCTGAACGAACATACCTACCCGCCAATCTCGCCGACCATCCGCGCAGTAATGCAGGACAGGTACGGAGAAGGTTTTTTCCTATTCATCGGCGTCCTTCGCTACTACAAGGGCTTGCACATACTGCTCGACGCGATCGCCAACGCGCCCTTCCGCGTTGTCATCGCCGGCTCGGGGCCGACGGAGCGTGAACTGCTCGCCCAGGCGCGGCGGCTACGCCTCGACAATGTATCCTTCACCGGCTATGTATCCGATGAAGAAAAAGTTGCCCTGTTGTCGCTTTGCCGCAGTGTGGTATTCCCTTCCTACCTGCGCGCCGAGGCGTTCGGAGTGGCGCTGCTCGAAGGCGCCATGTACGGCAAGGCACTGATTTCAACAGAAGCGGGATCGGGCACCAGCCACGTCAATATCGGCGACGAAACCGGGTTGGTCGTGGCGCCGGGATCCGCGCCCGCACTGCGCCAGGCGATGGACCGCATACACGATTGCCCGGAGATGGCCGACGCCATGGGGCGGCGCGCCCGGCAACGGTTCGATCAACTCTTCACCGGCGATTTGATGGGCGAACGTTACGGCGCGATCTACCGCAGCCTCGGACACAAAGCCCTCGATTCGCTTGACGCGGAAAAGCAGCGCAGCAACGGCGCGCGCAGTTGAAGTCGACGACCGGTGAGAATCGCCGTCGACGCCCGCCCCCTGATCGCGCCCAAAACGGGTATCGGCCGCTACCTGGCCGAACTGTTGCAACGGATGCAGCAGCACTCGACTCACCAATGGTTTCTCTACGGCCCGCGGCCCACTTGGGCGACGTCGGCCCCTTCTCTTGACATGCATCCGACCGCTCGTGCTGCCCGACCGAATGTCGTCGTCCGGACGCCGGACGTTGTGGACGAACTGCATGCCCAGGTGCTGTTTCCCCGGTGGGCGGCGGTTGATCGGGCAGACGTGTTCTGGTCGCCCCGTCATCGCCTACCGATACGGTTGACGACGCCCGCCGTCGTCACGATCCACGACCTTGTGTGGAAGCACGCACCGGAGACAATGAGACCAATGGGATACCTGGTCGAACGCGCGACGATGCCAAGCTCCATTCGTCGAGCGCGTCGTCTCATCGCGGTATCGCGAGCGACCAAGCGCTCCATCGAGCGCTACTTTCCCGAGGCCGCCGACAAGACGACCGTCGTACACGGAGCGTCGTTCGCCGTTGCATCGGGGATACCCGCGGCCCGGGCCACCCCACCCTTCGGTCTATTCGTCGGCACGGTCGAGCCCAGAAAAAATCTCGAACGCCTGCTGCAAGCCTTCGCGCGCATCAAGGACGACGTGGAGCACAACCTGCACCTCGTTGGAGGCACAGGATGGCGTATGCCCAAGCCCAGCGTGCTTATCCGGGCGAATGGGCTGGAGGACCGCGTTCGCCAGCTCGGGGCACTCGAAGACGAAGATCTGCTCAGGCAATACGCCGGTTGCGATTTCGTCGCGATGCCGAGCCTCTACGAGGGGTTTGGCTTGCCGATCATCGAGGCGATGACCTTCGGCAAGCCCGTGCTCACCGGCAATACGTCGGCGATGCCGGAGACCGCCGGCGACGCCGGCCTGTTCGTCGATCCGACATCCACCGAGGACATTGCCCGCGGGCTCAAACGCATGATGACGGACAGCGCACTCCGATCACGACTGGCCGATGCGGCCCGCCGGCGGGCGAGCGACTTTTCCTGGGACCGAGCCGCCGCCGAAACGATTCGCGTCATCGAGTCGGCGGCCGCTGCTTAGCGCGATGCTTGTCGCTACCGGCAACCAGATGAGCAGCCACGTCCAGCCTATCCTGGTGACCAGCTCATGGCCATCGAGCATATAGGCGGGGAGCGCCAGCGCGTAGATGCCGAGCGCCAGCTTCGCCTCCTGCCGGTGAAAATTCGCCAACAGCGTTCGTATGGAGAGGGCCAGCAGCGCAGCGAACATCGCCACGGCGACAACGCCTCCCTGGAACAACACGGCGAGATACAGGTTGTGCGGATGCACCATCAAATAGCAGCCGAGCAAGACGCCGTCGTCCGTCAGTACGCCGTTACCGAACCACGGGCCGTGCTCTATGGCGCGGGACAGGATTTCCGTCCATATCGCCGGCCGAAAACTATCGCCGCGCGGCAGCAGGAATTCGCTTGCGGGGCTCGCCAACACCCCTCCCACAAGGATCAGCGCCGAAGCGGCGACAGCGATTGCGACCACGGCGAACATGGCTGCCGACTTCGCTCGGCGAGATATCAGGTAGACCACACAGGCGAACGGCACGGCGATCCAGGCATTGCGAGAATCCGTCAACACCACTGCGGACGCTAAACCGATAGCGTTCAACGCGGCGAACGCTCGCCATCGACGGGTCGGCGCCTCGAACATCCAGTAAAGCGCGCACAACAGCGCCACACCGAATGTCAGGGCAGTGCACACCTGGCACTCGAGTTGCCCCATGCCGCTCAGCCGGCCATCGTCCGGGGGGAAGGCGAAAAACCGGACCAGCGCTACCGCCGCCGCAGCGCCACCAAACACCGCAATGGTCAAGCTCAACCGTCGAACGAACCAGTCGGTGCGGAGTCCCTCCGCCGCAGCCACGACAAAACACACCACCAGCAGCGCCCGGCCCCATCGGCTGAACGCGTCCCGAGCGTCGAAGGGGTCCGACCAGAGACTCGAGGCTGCCAGGTAGCCGACCAATGCAGCAGCGCAGAGAAAAGTCCAATCGAGCCAGAGTCCCGACCAGCGTCGGCACCCCGCGAGGGTCAGGATGGCGAGCAGATAGGTCGGAAAGCTGGAGCCGCTTTGGCTCGTAAGGACGAATATCGAAGCGAACGAAAACACCAGCAACCCAGCGCTGATGGGAACGCGATATTCGAGCAGGTACATCCGGTTAGCCCGGATATTTCATCAAGGGCCGCGATGATCGCGCAGGATTTTTCCCGCGTGAGCGTGCTCGGAGCCTTCAGCCGGGGAGCGCGAGGGGGTACCCCTCGCAAGAGAACAGCAGCGCGAGGGGGTACCCCTCGCAAGAGAAGAGCCGGAAGCATAGCCACGCCTTATGGTGTAGCGACCACGTGCGCTCACGCGGGAAAAAGTGCCCCACGGGCGGTGCCTTCGGCTCCGCCCGTGGCCCGACCCCACCGTGCGAGGGCGCGGCCAGCGCAGTTTACATCCGGCAGGATTTTCAAAATATGGGATTAACCTAGTAGAACTAAATAACATTTGTTTGTTCGACAAGCGGCTTGGTGAAATATCCGGGCTAGAGCGTACCCCGGTTGCGTGCCCCGGCCAATCGCCCCTTGCAGGGTGACCCGGAACCCTCGGCCAGGATTTGGGCTAGCAGGGTGTCGGACTTGCCGCACTAGCGGCAAGATCGACAGGGTCGGGTCGGGCGGGTGGGATGAAACAGTCGGGCTGATATGTTTTGACCTGTCAAGATGGCTCACGGAAATCTCACTTCATTCTCCTTGCAAAAGCTTGTTGTTGGCGCGGTGGATATGTGGGCGAGAGGCGCGCGAGTGTGGGCAGGCCCGGTGGGCAACGCGCGTCCAGCGCGTTGTCCGGGGGCTGTCCACACGGCCCGAAGGGCGCGCGCCGGTCCGAAGGACTCGTCCACATATCCACCGCGCGGTCGGACGCCTCGCGAGCGCCGGTGGCGTGGTGAGTCAGGACAAGGCCGGGCTGATTGCGACGGTGGATCATGCTGATATGCGTGGATTGGGTACCACCGGACTTCACTGCGTCGCGGAGCTGGCCTTTCTCTAGTGGCAGGGATCACCGTCCGATACGCCCGCTCGGGGATCGTACCGACGGCACCGGCTATAGCCCGAACAAGGGTTCTCCACACCGGCCCGATCCTGCCCTGACTCAACACGCCCCGGCCTCTTCGCTACCCGATGCCGGTCGCGTCAGCGGCGGCTTTCGGCGAGCCGGAAGCCGCCGGGATCCGGGCCATCTCCCGACGGACGATGTCCCAGACGAAGCCGCTCAACTCCCGGGCCACGGCCACGTTCGCCTGCTTGCTGTTCTTGCCCGACTCGATCAGGCGCCGGTACCGACCGCACAACCGGCGCTGGGCCTTCCAAGCGATCGCCTTGGCTTCGCCGGAGGCCGCGGCCGCCTTGCGCTCGAGATGCGCCGTGCGCCGCGCCGGAAACCGGTAGCTCCAGGCCGACTCCACCAGCGCGCGACGCGCATGGCCGTTGCCGGTCCGCGTGATCGCGCCCTGTCGGCGCCGCCCACCGGAACTGTGCTCGCTCGGCACCAATCCCAGATAGCCCATCAACTGCCGCGGCGAGTCGAAGCGGCTCACATCGCCCAGCTCCGCCAGAAGCGTCGTCGCCGTCAGCGTGTCCACGCCGCGCAGCGCCGCCAGCGAGCGCGCCACCGGCGCCAGCGACCAATCCGGCAGCGCGTCGTGCAGCCGCTTCGTCAACGCCGCCACCCGGTCGGTCGCCGCCCGCACCGCGTCCAGATATTCCCGAAACGCCCCTTCCTCCCAAGCGCGCTCGAAGCGCTGCCCGTCCAGCCACGCGTAGTGCGCCCGCGTCCAGCGCCCGCGCGACCAGCGACGCCCGTGGCGCAGCAGAAACGCGCCCAGCTGCTGGCGCGCCTTGAGCTCGGCCCGCTTGAAGTCCGCGCGCGCCCGGACCAGGTCCCGCATCGCCTCCCGGTCCTCGTCCGGCACCCACACCGGCGTCAACTCCCCGCTTCGCGACAGCCGCGCCAGCTTGACCGCGTCCCGCCGGTCCGTCTTGATCCGCTCGCCCGGCGCCTTCGGGATCCGCGACGGCGCCACCACCTCGCAATCGAATCCCATCCCCGTCAGTTGCCGGTACACCTCGTAGCCGCACGGCCCCGCCTCGTAACTGAACAGCAGCACCTCGCCGCCATGCGTCCGCGCCAGCTTCTCCGCCAGCTTGCCGATCGCCAATGGCCGGTTCGCGATCTCGCCGACATAGACCGGCGGCTCGCGCCCCGCGGGCGCCACCGCCACTGCGATGCTGTTCTTGTGCACGTCCAGTCCCACATGCGCCGCATAGTTCGGGCCAATCCCCCGCCCTCCCATCGATACCGTTTCCTGCTCGGTTGGTCTAAAGTCTCGCATTGCCTGCCCTCCTCAATTCTGGCTCTGTCACGGTGGCCATAATGGCCGGTCCCCAAGATAATCCACGCACTTGAGGACGGGCAGGTCAAAACATTATGTCTAGGGCGGGGGCAATCACACGGCGCACCCGCCAGGGCGACGGGTTTCGTGGCGCTAAATCAAGCTAACGTGAAACAGGTTTGGGACGCGGTTTGCGCCGGTCCAGGACGAGCCAGGCGATCAGGTAGGCGGCGACAATGATCTTCGGAAAAAACAGGCCGGTCACGACCGTGCCGACCCGCACCAACGCCGGATCAAAACCAAAATAGTTCGCGCATCCCGCGCAAACGCCCCCGATCCAGCGTCTTCCGTAATCCAGCTCAAGGTGATCGCGAGCGGCTTCGTCCGCTTCATAGTTCATCTTCGCTCCCCTACTGTTTCGAGTTCCGTAACATCCGTTGCCGTTTCCAGTCCGGCCGCGTCGGCTGGCGAGATGATCGCCGGGCCATGCGCCTGCGCGATGATGCCGAACAGGAGCATCGCGACGACGAGCAAGGCAAACGCGGCGACGGTGCCGCGCGGCATATTGATTCGCGACAGTCTGAACATGACTCCTTTCCAACTCCTGCGTACATCATTGGGCATCAAGAAGCGTGCCAAGTTCACTTCGCAGCGCCTGTTTTTCCCGACCAGCCCAGTCGGACGCTTTCTTCGGTTAGCGGCGTGCGGATTCGTCGGCCTCCGCGCGCATTTGAGGAGTTCTGTGCGCGAAGGGACTTCTGTTTCATCTCACGGAAATGCGGATCGTCGGTCCATTTGATGGCGAAAACCGCTAATAGTTGACCTATTCCGTTCCGCCAAACGCGCTTCAAGCCACGCTTGTCTACGTCGAACGTGACATCAACGCGCCGATTCATTAGTTTCAATCATTGAATCCGTTGGAAGATCGGGAATGGACCTTCACTTCGCATCTGTCTGGGAAGCCATATCCGATACAGTTCCCGACCGCGACGCCCTCGTCTGCGGTGAGGTGAGGCGAAACTGGCGCGAGTACGACGAGCGGGCGGCGCGGATCGCCCGCTTCCTGCAGTCGCGCGGCTTGGGTCCCGACTGCAAGGCAGCCATCTACCTGCACAATTCGAACGAATACCTCGAAGCCCAATACGGTATCTTCAAGGCGCGCGGCGTTCCCGTGAACGTCAACTATCGCTACAAGTTCGACGAACTCGTCTACTTGCTGGACAACGCCGACGCCGAAGTCGTCTTCTTCCAGGCCTGCTACGCGGCACGTATCTGGGAGATTCGCAACCGACTGCCGAAGGTCAAGACCTACGTGCAGATCGACGACGGCACGGAAGCGCTCCTGAACGACGTCTTCGACTACGAACGGATCATCCGAGACAACGCGCCGATGGACCGCGTGCAACGGCCCGGCGATGACATCTACATGCTCTACACAGGGGGCACCACCGGCATGCCGAAAGGCGTCATGTACCATCATCAAGCCTTCGTTTCAGGGCTCACATCCTTTCTTCTGGGTAGCCGCTCCGCCGCGCCCAAACAGGTCGAGGACGTGCCGGCGGTCATCGAGACGCTGTCCGAGCGGGGAGACCGGCCCGTCAGCCTGACCGCTTGTCCACTGATGCACGGGACCGGCATGTGGCTCGGCGCCATGCTGCCGTTGCTGGCGGGTGGAACGGTTGTGACGATATCGAAACTCGGACTGGACCCGCACCTGATATGGGGCGAGGTGGAGCGAAACCGCTGCACCAGCGTCACCATCGTCGGCGACGCGTTCGCCAAGCCCATGTTGGATGCGCTAAACGACGCAAAGGCGCGAGGCAATCCCTACGACATCTCCTCGCTCAAACAAATCGTCTCCAGCGGCGTCATGTGGAGCGCCGAAGTCAAGGCGGGTCTGCTCGAGCACCGGGACATGACCCTGGTGGACACCGTGGGCTCGACCGAAGGCGGCATGGGTTCGTCCGTCGCGACGCGCGGGAGCCCAGTGGGGACGGCCAAGTTCAGGGTCAACTCGGGGGTCCGGGTGTTCTCCGATGACGGTCGCAATGTCGAACCCGGATCGGGGGAAGTCGGCAGGTTGGCGAGTAGCCGCAATGCGGCCATCGGCTACTACAAGGATCCGGAAAAGTCCCGAGAGACATTCAGGGAAATCGATGGCGTCCGCTATAGTTTCCCCGGCGACTACGCGACGGTCGAAGCGGACGGCTCCGTATCGCTCCTGGGCCGCGGCAGCAACTGCATCAATACGGCCGGCGAAAAGGTCTACCCGGAAGAAGTGGAGGAGGCGGTGAAACGTCACCCGGCGGTATACGACTGTCTCGTCGTCGGCATCGCCGACGAACGCTTCGGCCAGCGGGTGGTCGCAGTCGCGTCGACCAGCCGCCGGATAGCCGAGCAGGACCTGATCGACTTCGCCCACGAACACCTGGCCGGATACAAGTCACCCAAGCGCATCGTGTTCGTGGAAGAGGTCAGGCGCGGTCCGAACGGCAAGGCGGACTACAAGTGGGCGCAGTCTGAGGCCGAGAGCGCGTTTGCCGGACGGACTGAGGAAGGCACATGAAGATTCCCGAACCCCTTTTTGCGCTGATCAACCCCGCCATGCGGTTGCTGCTGCGCTCGCCTCTGCATCCCCTTGTGAGCGGGAGCCTGATGCTGGTCTCATTCAAGGGGCGCGTGACCGGGCGGACCTACACGACGCCCGTACGCTACGTTCGGGATGGTGCGACGATTCGCTGCCACACGAACAGGGACGCCAGGTGGTGGCCGAACCTGAAGCACGATCCGACGGTAGTATTGCGCATCGCCGGACGCGATATCGCCTGCTCCGCAAGCGTCATCGACGATGATCCGGCGACCATACGCGAACTGCTGGCCAGCTATCTCACGCAATATCCCGCAGACGCCGTGTATCACGACGTCGGTCTGCAAAGGGATCGAACCCCGGTGCCGGAGGATCTCGACCGCGCAGCATCCCACTCGATCGTGGTTGAAGCGACGCCGCTCGCGGACGGATAGGGGGACCCGCATCGCATGGGGATGCAACACACGCCGCTCTTGATGGCGCGGCTCATCGACCGCAGCGCAACCGTGGCGCCCGAAGCGGAGATTGTCACCGCCACACAGACCGGAACGCGCCGCCAGACCTACCGGGAAACGCGCGACCGGGCCCATCAGTAGCGAGCGCATTTCAGCTTGACTTGACTCAAACCCTCAGAAGTTCGCGCACTTCGTCGATCGTAAGGCAGGGTTTCTGAGAGTGGATCATGCGGTGGCAGCTCGCACAGACCATGGCAATTTCGCCCACAACGGTCACACTGTCAGGCTGCAGTTGCTCGATGGGTATTTTGTGGTGTGCCTCCATGCAGCTTTCACCAGCGGCGCCGTAGACCTCGACCGGCACGCAACCGCACGCCTCGCACACGAGCTTGCCTCCGCACTGATGTCTATAGTAGTTGCGCGCCCACTGAACCAACTTCCGGTCGCGCTCCTTGTAGACGTGCAGGCGAGTCAATAGCCGTCCCTCTTTCCCAGCGAACTCCTCTGCCTCAACCGGTGGCATAGCATCGGTCTCAATTAGTTTTCTCGCAGACCCCGCGTTCGTCAGTCCAAACCTCTTCGACTTTAGGTTGATCATCCGGTCCGCCAACCGTCGAATTTTCCTTGAGTTCAAACCCTTTTCGACCTCAGCCGCGTGGGCTTCAATAGCCTCCGCAAGTTTGCGATTGGACTCTCTAAGTCTCTCAACGGACTTCGAGTCTTCAGCGATGGCGCTTAGTCGGTCGATCAAATCTATCTCGAAGTCGCTGTGCAGAATCGAGACGCGAAGCGGTGCCAAGACCACCGAAATGCCATCATCCTCGACAACGTCGAAGTTCATTTCGTCCATCACGAACGCCTTGTTCTCCAATGGGAACGTGACCGCGTCCGGTCTGTCCGATCGGGCGGGCTCAGGCAGTCCAGCTACAGCCATAACAAGCTGCGGGAGGTGGAACTTGCTTCGGTCATCGGCTTCGAATTTGCGAAGACGAGGCTTCCCTTGGGCGTGGACGCCCCGAACCTCGGCCGGGATTCGGATGCCGAACGCTTCGAAGTCTACGGTGATTTCACGGTCGAGCAGGGAATCGGAAGGAACGAACTCGAACTCTCCACGTCCACCCGATGGCCTCCACTTTATCGCGCATGTCGCCATGTGAGAAACTCCGCGTCAACCAGTTCCGTGTCTACGGAGAGGATCGGTTTGGAGAGAAAATCCCCTATTTAGTAGTTGACCTGTCTGCGCTACACTATGGATAGGTAGGGTAATGCTGTTCGGTGTGGGTTCCAAGGGGGAATTTAAGCTGTCGTATTCCGTCGCATCGTTCTTCTCGGGGATCGGAGGACTTGACCTCGGCCTTGAGCGGGCGGGACTAAGGACTTGTTTCCATTGTGAGATTAATCCCTTCTGTCGCGACATCCTAGGACGACATTGGCCCGACCTGCCAATACACGACGACATAAGGAAACTCGATGACGCAGAAGTCCCCCAAGCAGACGTTTGGGCAGCAGGATTTCCTTGCCAAGACCTTTCGTTGGCAAGAATGGGGCCTCGGTCTGGGCTTAAAGGGAGTCAATCTGGACTCTTTCATGAGTTTGTGCGGCTCGTTCGAGGACGCAACCCAAGAGCCATTGTCCTCGAAAACGTGCACGGCCTTCTCTCTAGCCACGGAGGACGAGACTTCGCAATCATACTCAAGGCGCTGGACAAACTCGGGTATGGTGTCGCGTGGCGTGTGCTTAATAGCAAAGACTTCGGAGTCCCCCAGCAACGCCGTCGCGTCTACATTGTTGCCATGCATCGAGACTGGCGAGGTTCCGGAGAAGTACTTTTTGAGTTCCAATGCGGCGATTGGAATCCTAAGGCGCGTCGATCAAATGGGAAGAAATCTCCCTCCCTCTTTCAGACGGTCATTGGAGATTCTAGCCGAGGCCCCCTCGTAAAGAGTCTAGCCCATTGCATCTATGCGGAATCCGCGCGTCACACGGGGACGGACTGGTCGCGAAACTACGTCTGGTACCCCGATGGACGAGTGCGGCGTTTCACACCGAAAGAGGTTGAGCGCGTGCAGGGATTTCCCGAGAACTGGACCCTGCCGTCAACTTTTGATGAACGTCAAGTCGAGCGAATCGATAGCCTTCGATATCACGCGATTGGCAATGCAGTGACACCACCAGTAGCGGAGTGGGTCGGCAAACGGCTTGCAGCGGTGATGGCTCGGCAGGACGAGCTTTGTTCAGATGAGGGCGTGGAGCCACAGCTAAGCCTCTCGATTCGAGCTTAGGGCAAGTGCGTCAAGGACGGTACGGATCCCCTCAGTATCCGTACCGTCCTTGATGACCGATTCTCATTTGATTGCTGTTGTTCGGTACCAGTCGCGAACCAACGGCCAAAACAAGATGACGGAGACCCGCATCGCATGGGGATGCAACACACGCCGCTCTTGATGGCGCGGCTCATCGACCGCGGCGCAACCGTGGCGCCCGAAGCGGAGATTGTCACCGCCACACAGACCGGAACGCGCCGCCAGACCTACCGGGAAACACGCGACCGCGCCCATCAGTTGTCACATGCATTGCGCGATGCGGGCATAGGCGTCGGCGACCGTGTCGGCACCTTCATGTGGAACGGGTCGCGCCACCTGGAGGCCTACTACGCTACGGCCGGCATGGGGGCGGTATTGCACACCCTGAACCTGCGCCTGTCTGATCACGACCTCGAATACATCATCAATCATGGCGGCGACAGGTTGATCATCGCCGATGCCGACGCGCTGCCGCTCCTGGAGAGACTGGCCGGGCGCATCCCGATCGTCGAGAAGATTGTCGTCGCCGTGGAGGACGGTTTCGAGAACTGGTCGACATCGGTGGCGGATGCGGTCGATTACGAGGATTTCATCGCGAACAGGCCGATCCGGTTCGAGTGGCCCGATATCGACGAGAATTCCGCGCTCGGACTGTGTTACACGAGCGGTACGACGGGGGCTCCCAAGGGCGTCGAATACGAGCACCGATCACAGTACCTGCACACCATGGCGATCTGCATGGCCGACGCCATGGCGCTGTCGGCCACGGACGCGATCTGCGGCATCGTGCCCATGTTTCACGCCATGGGCTGGGGAATCCCATGGAGTGCCCTGATGCTGGGCTGCAAGCAGGTCATGCCGCACCGCTTCATGGACCCGGCACGCCTGCTGCGGCTGATCGCGGATGAGCGCGTAACCATGTCGGCGGGCGTGCCGACCATCTGGCAGGGCGTGAAAGCTGTCCTTGAAGCCAATCCGGACGACTACGACCTGACCCGGCTGTCGAGAGTGACCTGCGGCGGCTCCGCACCGCCGCCTTCAATGATCCGCTGGTATTGGGACACCCTCGGCGTAGAGATGATTCAGGGTTGGGGGCTGACGGAAACGAGCCCGCTGGCGACGCTCTCGCGCCGCGTGATGAAACATGCCGACCGCGAGTTATCCATAGACGCGCAGTTCGAGAATGTCGCCAAGGCGGGGCAACTCATCCCGGGCCTGGAACTCGACATTTTCGACGACGCGTTCCGCCCGTTGCCCCACGACGGCAAATCCACCGGCGAGATACTGATTCGCGGGCCGTGGATCTGTTCGGAGTACTACAGGAATCCCCAGCCGGAACGGTTCCGGGGCGACTGGTTGATCACCGGCGATGTCGGCAAGATCGACGCGGACGAGTATCTCATCATCTCCGACCGCTCGAAGGACCTGGTGAAGAGCGGCGGCGAGTGGATCTCTTCGGTGGACCTCGAGAATCATCTCGTGGCGATGGAGGCAGTGGCACAGGCGTGCGTCGTCGCGCAACCGCACCCGAAGTGGGACGAACGCCCAGTGGCGCTGATCGTTCCCGCCGGGGATGTCGATATCGGGATGGAGCAAGTCATCGCGCACTGCGCGACGCGGTTCGCCAAGTGGCAACTACCAGACGACGTGCTGTTCGTCGAATCCATCCCGCTCACCTCCACGGGCAAGATGGACAAGAAGGCGGTCCGCGCTCGTCTCGAGGCGGAAGGCTACAGGTTGCCGGAGCTGCGGAAGGACGAGGGGTAGCCGCTAGCGGTCGAATTCCAGCGCCATGGCGCGAGACGGCGATTGCAACTCGCCGATCGCAAACACCAGATGTCCGTTCAAGAACGTGTGCGTGACGCGCGATGCGAAAGTCATTCCGGAAAATGGCGACCAGCCGCACTTGTAGAGCAGGCTTTCGTCGTCGACCAGCGTCGTCTGGCGCGGGTCGATCAGCACCAGGTCCGCCCAATAACCTTCGCGCAGAAAGCCGCGCTCCTTGACGCCGAATCTGAGTGCCGGGGCATGGGCCGTCTTCTGCACGACCGTCTCCACCGGCATGTGCTCGAGCAGGGTCAGCAGCGCATGCTGCACCAGCGGCATGCCCGACGGTGCGTCGATATAGCGCTCGCGCTTTTCTTCGCGCGTATGCGGCGCATGGTCAGTCGCCACAATGTCGATGCGGTCGTCGGCCACCGCCGCCCGCAAAGCCCCCCTGTCATTCGGTGTCTTGATCGCCGGATTGCACTTGATGTCCGCGCCCCGCGTCGCATAGTCCGTCTCGTCGAAGAACAGATGGTGCACGCAGACCTCGGCCGTGATGCGCTTGTCCTCGACGGGGCCCGACTCGAACAGTTCCAGTTCGCGCGCGGTCGTCAGATGCAGCACGTGCAGCCTGCTGCCGTGGCGAGTCGCCAGTTGCACGGCGAGACTCGACGACTTGTAGCAGGCTTCCTCGGAACGAATGCGGGGATGCATTTCGATGGGGATCGCATCGCCGTACTCCGCGCGCGCCCGCGCCTCGTTGGCGAGGATCGTCGGCGTATCCTCGCAGTGTGTCGCAATGACCAGCGGGCTCGACGCGAAGATGCCTTCCAGGGTCTTTTCGTCGTCCACCAGCATGTTGCCCGTGGACGCCCCCATGAACACCTTGACGCCGCATGCCTTCAAGGGGTCGACGGCCTTGATCGCTTCGAGATTGTCGTTCGTGGCGCCGAAATAGAACGCGTAGTTGGCAGCCGATTTCGCCGCCGCGCGTCGATGCTTGTCGTCCAGGGCGCGCGCGTCGATGGTCTGCGGCACGCAGTTGGGCATCTCCATGTAGCTCGTCACGCCACCCGCCAGCGCGGCCGCGGATTCCGTCGCTATGGTGCCCTTGTGCTCGAAACCGGGCTCGCGGAAGTGCACCTGGTCATCGATCATCCCCGGAAGCAGCCACGCGCCGGCAGCGTCGATCTCGATGTCGCCCGCGACCGCTCCCCCGATCCGCTCGATGCGTCCATCCCGCATGGCGAGATCGCCCTCGACGACCGTGCCCTCGTTGACGATCCGGGCGTCCTTGATGACGGTCCTTGAACCCATGACTATTGCCTCACCCGTCGAGCAACTCCGAGAGCTTCGCGAGCAATTGGTCCCCGCGCACGTACTTCCCGACGATCACACCGTCGGCGTCTAGCAGGAGGTTCATCGGTATGCCGAGCACCCCGAACTGCGCCGGAATGGGGCTGTCGTAGCCCTTCAGGTCGCCGGTATTGATCCAGGTGATGCCATCCTCGACGGACGCTTCCTCCCAGTCCTCCCGATCTTCGTCCAAAGAAAAGGCGAAGATGCTGAAACCACGCTCTCCATACTGTTCGACGGCCGTCTTCAAGTTGGGCACTTCGGCCCGGCAAGGACCGCACCAGGAGGCCCAGAATTCGATCAGCACGACCTCGTTGTCCGCGAGCGAATCCAGGAAGCGGTAGGTCTCGCCATCGAGACCAAGCGCGGCGAATTCCTTGACCTTGTCGCCCACCTTGACCATTCGGGCCGTTTCAGCCAGACGCATTCCGGTCTGGGTCCGGGAACGGAACGCGCTCGCCGCTGCCGGCAGTTCGACAACGGCCTCGATCTGGTCCAGGCGTTCGAGGGCAGCGGTGCCACCCAGTCCACCCATCTCGATGGCGAAGAAGCTGGCCAGCGGATCGTCGTCCGACAGTGCGATTTCGCGCAGTGGTTCGACCCGAACGCGCCTGAGTTCCCTGTACAGGTCCCAGGCTTTCTCGGTAAGGGCTTCGCGCTCCGGCCCTTCTTCGAGGTCCGCCTTCGCCGCCATCACCTCGGCATAATTGTGCAAGGCATCCCGGTATTCCTCTGAGTTCCGCCAAACGGCCATCACGCGTTGGTTGTACGGCCCGCCGTCGGCCAGGAGTCCGGCCACCGGGCCACCGTGGCGAATTCTGATCTCTCCCGGTTCCAGGATGAATTCCGCGCTCCCCCGGGAGTTCCCTTCGGCATCCCTGGCGTTAAGCGAGACGCGGCCCATGTCGTCTTTGGTCACTTGGCCCGCGAGGCGAAAACGTCCGTTCCAGATCGGCGCCCGGGCCAGTTCCTCGCTCGATGCCAGAACGGCGGAGGACCGAGTAAGGATGACTTCGCCGCTCTCGACCGCGTCAGCTACGTCGCCAACGATGACGTAGTCGGGCCCGTCGACAAGCGCGAACAGGTCCTCGAGCTTTCTTCGGAGATGGTGCCGCCGCAGGTCGGTGGCAACGATTTCGCCGGTGGCCGAATCCACCAGGTAACTGTCGGGCACGCCCCGGACCTTGTAGGCGGCGGGTGCCTGGGCTTCCCGGCCCATCCCGAGATCGATCCACGGCAGATCCTCCTCGGCTGACGCCACCTCCCATGCTTCACGATCATCGTCGATGGTGACCGAGACGATCTCGAAGCCCTTGTCGCGGTAAAGCGCGTAAGCCTCCTTCATATGCGGAAACTCCACCCGGCAGGAACCGCACCAGGACGCCCAGAAATCGAGCAGCACGTAGCGGCTGTTGGCACGCACCTCGGCCAGTTGCACCGACTCGCCTTCGAGCGTTTCGGCGGTGAAGTCCAGGCTCAAGTCACCGACTGCCAACTGCTGCTCCTGCTGCCAACGCTCCTCTGCCGCCTCCGCCCCCGCGAGACGTTCGACGACCCAGGGATCGTCCGGCGTGAGTTCCGCGAGTCCTCGCAGAGCTTCCAGCATCCACGGGCCGATCAACCACGCCGACTCGATCGCGAGCCGCCTTACCTTCGGATCCGGGTGGGTGCGGGCGACCCTGGACATGCCCTCCATCTCAAGCGACCCCACCTTTCGGCTCGCCTCGACCATGCGGTCCCAGCGCAGTTCTTCAGCCTCCTTCGACGCGCCTTCGACCGGGGTCTGCAACCGTTTCAGCTCGGCATCCGCCGCCACGTATTTTTCCGAGAGCCGCCACGCGTTGTACACGGCGTCGTTGTAGTAGCCACCTTCCACCACGAAACGGCTAGACCTGGACATTCGCAGTTTCATTTCGCCCGGCTCCAGGATGAACCGCAGTCCGCTGACCGGCGCCCAACGTTGTCCTTCGGGACCCACCGCGTCAAGGACGTAGAAGGTGGCCCGCCGGGGTTCCTCTACTGCGACTTCCAGGCGGAATTTACCGTCCGGACCGATCGGCACCCTGGCGATGACGCCGGGCGTGGATTGAGTGGAGGATTGCTCATCGCCCGGCGTCTCCGACGAGGTGGACCCCACCATCATCACGGCGCCGCCACCGGCGCGGGCCGGGTCGGACACTACAAAGTCACCGTTCGTGTACACGGCGGAAACATCGCCTTCGAGCACCATCACCGACACTTGGTCGGCGAAGACCGGCGACATGCCCAACAGGCCGAGCGTCAACCAACGCGCGCAAGTTCCCATGCAAATTACCTCGTGGCTCTTTGGTCTTCCTGTATTTGACCTTACTCCCGCCCCCATGGGAACTGTTCCATGGGTGGCGGGAGCCGGCATCCGATACTTGTGCTGTGCGTTTCGTGCCTGTCCCGAGTCACCGCGCCGCGTATAATTGTGTCGCGGCGGCGACAACCCAAGGAGGGCGCTACACGCCCAGGTTCATGCGCAACCCCCGAGTCATCAAACTGCTGCGCGATCAACTGCCCGCCGGAAACGTCGTCACCGACACCCACGCGTTGACGCCTTTCGAAACCGACGGCCTCACCGCGATCAGGCAGAAGCCATGGGTCGTAGCACTTGCCGAGACGGTGGAGCAGGTTCGCGCCGTCTTGCGCATCTGCCGCGAGAATGCGGTGCCGGTGGTCACGCGCGGTGCCGGGACTGGCCTTTCCGGCGGCGCGCGTCCCCTCGCAGAAGGCGTTCTGCTCACGCTTACAAAGATGAGTCGAATCCTCGAAGTGGACGCCCACGCCTGCCTGGCGCGCGTCGAGCCCGGCGTCCCCAATGCGAAGATCACCGAGGCGGCAGCGCCTTTTGGCCTCTACTACGCACCGGACCCGTCATCGCAGATCGCTTGCAGTATCGGTGGCAACGTGGCGGAGAACTCCGGCGGCGTGCACTGTCTGAAGTACGGCCTGACGCTGCACAACGTGCTCGGCATGACGGTGCAGACCTTCGAAGGCGACGAGTTGATCCTCGGCGGCAAGACGCTCGATGCGCCCGGATACGACCTCATGGCCGCGATGGTGGGATCGGAAGGGATGCTCGGTGTCGTCACCGAAGTCGTCGTGAGACTGCTGCCCGAACCGTTCGCGAAGCGCGTTCTGCTGGCCGCGTTCGACGACATCCGCCGTGCCGGCGACGCGGTGGCGGCGATCATCCGCGGCGGGGCCATTCCGGCGGGACTGGAAATGATGGACGCGCTCGCGATCAACGCCGCCGAGGACTATGTCCACGCGGGCTATCCGCGCGACGCGGCGGCGATTCTGCTGTGCGAACTCGATGGCACCGAAGAGGGCGTCAACGCCGATGTAAGTATCGTGCGGGGCATCCTTGATCGGGCCGGCGCGGTGGAGGTGCGCATCGCCTCGGGGGAGGCCGAGCGCGAAGCGCTCTGGCGCGGACGCAAGGCGGCTTTCCCCGCGGCGGGCAGGATGGCACCCGACTACTACTGCATGGACGGCACGATTCCGCGGCGCGAACTCGGAAGCGTGCTGACCGAGATTGCGGCGCTGTCGGAGCGGTTCGGGCTCCGCGTCGCGAACGTCTTTCACGCCGGCGACGGCAATCTGCACCCGCTCATCCTGTACGACTCCAACCAGCCGGGGGAAATTCAGAAAGCCGAGGATTTCGGCGGTGAAATTCTCAAGCTCTGCGTCGCTTGCGGCGGCACTGTCACCGGAGAGCATGGCGTCGGGGTAGAGAAGCTGGACGCCATGTGCGCCCAGTTCACAGACGCCGAGCTCGACCAGTTCCATCGCCTGAAGGCGGCCTTCGACCCCGCCGGCCTGATGAACCCCGGAAAGGCGATTCCGACGCTCGCCCGCTGCTCGGAACTCGGCGGCATGCATGTCCGCGACGGCGCATTGCCGCACCCGGAACTGGAACGCTTCTAGTGTCGACACAAACAAGCGGTGACCGTGCCGAACCGCTTGCCGCGGCGGTCGCCGCCGCCAGCGAGAACGGCCGCTCCGTAACCATCGTTGGCAACGGTAGCAAGCTGCGTTCGTCGAGCGGTGCGGAGCGAATCCGCACGGCGGGCCACGAAGGCGTCATCGACTATCGTCCCGACGAACTGGTCGTTACCGCCCGGTCGGGTTCGAAACTGAACGACATCGCATCCGTCCTGGAAGGCGCTGGCCAGGCGCTGCCCTTTGAACCGCCGCTTTTCGGCGGACAAGGCACTATCGGCGGAGCGGTGGCGGCAGGGCTGTCGGGACCGGGTCGGCCCTGGTTCGGCTCGGTGCGCGACGCCCTCCTCGGCGTCACCATCGTCAACGGCATGGGGCAGCGACTGTCCTTCGGCGGACAGGTGCTGAAGAACGTCGCCGGATACGATGTTTCAAGGCTCATGGTCGGTGCTTTCGGCACGCTCGGACTCCTGCTCGAGGTCAGTCTTCGCGTACGACCGATCCCGGAAGCCGCAGTGACGTTGTCGCGCGAATGCACGCCCGAGGAGGCCACGGCGCTGACGCGCAACCTGCTCCGTCAGCCGTTGCCGGTCACGGCCACGGCCTATTGCGGCGGCGTCCTGCGCATTCGACTATCGGGGAGCGAAGAAAGCGTCACGCACGCGACCCGGAGTCTGGACCTGGACATTGAGGTCGAGGACGATGCGTTTTTCCGAACCGTGCGCGATCACGCGCATCCCTTCTTCAATGGTCCCGGCCGACTGTGGATGCTGTCCCTGCCCCTGGGCGCCGCCTTCGACGAGGCCGCCACATTCACCGAGTGGGCGGGAGCGAGGGTGTGGTGGCGAACCGATACGGACGCGGCGACCGTCCAGGCGAGAGCGCGCGCCGCTGGCGGATACGCCGCGCCGTTTCCGCGTCAGCTTGGCGACGTCACCCCGCCGGTGGCGAAATACATGCGCCGGGTGAAGGCTGCCTTCGATCCCGCCAATATCCTGAACGCGGAACTCAACCCCCATGCAGACTGACCTGCCCGCGGAATTTCTGGCAACACCCGATGGCGAGCGCGCGAACTCGATCTTGCGGTCCTGTGTGCATTGCGGTTTCTGCAACGCGACCTGCCCCACCTATCAGGTTCTCGGCAATGAACTCGACGGCCCCCGAGGACGCATATACCTGATCAAGGACATGCTGGAGACGGCGACGCCGAACGCGGCGGTGACAACGCATCTGGACCGCTGCCTGACCTGCCGCGCGTGCGAAACGACCTGTCCGTCCGGCGTCAAGTACGGCGAACTGCTGGAAATCGGTCGCGAGTTTCTTGAGCGCAGCCGCAGGCGCGGACTCTTCGCGCGCATTGTTCGTTGGTGGCTGACGAGCATCGTTTCAAGCCCTGAGAAGCTGCGTCGGTTGATGCTGGCCGCTTTCCCGCTGCGACGCCTGGCGCCGCAACGCCTGCGGGCAATGGTGCGCCGTCCACCAGCGGCAGCCGCGGGTGACGGCGCTGGCGACGTGCTGTTGCTGCAAGGGTGTGTGCAGCGCGTGCTGACGCCGGAAGTGAACGTTCACCTCAAGAAACTGCTTGCGGACCGAGGTGTTGCGGCACGCCTCGATCCCAACGAAGGCTGCTGCGGAGGCTTGAGCCTGCATCTCGGACACACCGAGCAAGCCCGATCCGCCATACGGGACAATCTGGACCGTATGAATTGGTCCGACGCCGAACGCATCGTCTCCACTGCGACCGGCTGCGGCGTGACGTTGAAGGAGTATGATCGTATTCTGGCTACCGCACCGGATCACGCGGTCGCCGCCAAGCGCTTCGCGGCGAAAGTCTGCGATGTTTCCGAACTCCTTCACGGGCTTGAATTCGGCAAGCGCGACGACCTGCATCGGGTCGCCTGGCACGCACCGTGCACGCTGCAGCACGGACAGAAGGTAACGGGCCGCGTGGAAAACCTCTTGACCCGAGCCGGCTACGAACTGGTGCCGGTGCGCGACGCGCACCTTTGCTGCGGGTCCGCGGGAAGTTATTCGATATTGCAGCCCGACATCGCCAGAGAACTGAAACAGCGCAAGACGGCCGCATTGATGGAACACCGCCCCGACGTCATAGCCACCGCGAATATCGGCTGCCAGATGCATCTTGGTGATGGCAGCGACGTGCCCGTCGTGCACTGGTTGCAGTTGTTGCGATAGCCCGCCGTGAGACTGCCGGAAGAAATCGTCACGCCGCGCCTGCTGTTGCGCCGGCCTCGGGCTGGAGATGGCCCGATGATCAACCAGGCCGCGTGCGAATCATTCGCGGAATTGTCCCAATGGATGAAATGGGCAAGCGAACTGCCGACTGCCAAACAGTCCGAGGCGTTCGCCCGCGACGGAGCCGTGCGATACAACAATGGGAGCAGCGCCGAACTGCTGATAATGCACCGCGAAACCGGTCGTTTCATAGGTGCCACCGGAATGCCGTACATCGATTGGAACGTGCCCAGCTTCGAGGTCGGTTATTGGTGCAGGACAACACAAACGGGCAAGGGATACGTCAGCGAGTCGACCTGGTGGCTCTCCAAGGCCTTGTTCGAGTTGGGCGCCAAACGCGTCGAGATTCGTATGGACGATCTCAATACGCGCAGTTGGCGCGTCGCAGAACGGCTCGGCTTCACCTTGGAATCGCTGCGAAATAGAGACTTGATCGCAAACAACGGCGACATCCGCGATACCCGCGTCTACGTCGCGTTCTCGTTGGGGCAACTGATGCAGCCGAGCGCGTAATACTCGCCTCGCGGGGCGCTATTCGCCCGGAGCTTCGCCGTCCGCTCGCCGCGCTTCGAGCTCCTTCGCCACCAGGTAGTCGACAACGTCCAGCGCCGGCTTGCGACCGATGTCCATGTTGACCACATATTTGTCCGCCACGATGATTGCCGGCACTCCAGTCAGATCCGCGTCCCGAAACACCCGATCAATCTCCGCAACTGCTCTGACAACGCGCGGCTCGTTGATCGCGGTCAGAAGCGCGTCCCGCCCGACTCCATACCCGTCGAGGAAATCCGCGAGCTTGGAGCGGTCCGTGAACTGGCGGTTGCGGTCGTGGATGGCGCGAAACAGGCGTTCGTGATTCGCTTCGAGGGCCCCCTTTTGCCCGAGCACCACGTGCGCCCGCGCCAGCGGTTCGGCCCCGCCGGCGAATCCGATATGCGCGCGACGGAAGGTCGCTCCCTCCGGCAGGGTTTCCTTCCACGATTCAAGCATCGGATCGAAGTTGCGGCAGTGTACGCAACCGTAGGAAAAGAACTCGACCACCTCCACCGTTCGTGCCCGAGTTTCCCGCGTTCCTTCGATCAGGCTGTAGTGGGTGTCCTCGGCGATTTCGCCGCCGACATCGATGGCGGTGCCGTAGGAAATTCCTACGACCGCGATCAGCAGGACGATCAGCGCGACGAACCCTATGCTGGCATAGCGAATAAGGCGGATCTTCTCTTCGGCCTTGCGAGTTCTCCTTGCCATGGGCCGAGTGTGTCACAATTCTCCGCATGAACGAACAGTACGTCCTCTACCAAGACGCCGCATGCCCGTTTTGCCGCCGCGTGCGCGCATTCCTGGATCGCTCCGACATCGAAGTACCCATGCGCGACACCACGCGCGATACGGTCGCCTTCCGCGAGCTTCTCGCCGGCGGGGGCCGCTCCATGGTGCCTTGCCTGAAGATCACCGACGCCAACGGCGAGACAACCTGGCTGTACGAATCGAACGACATCATCGAGTACCTTTCGCGGGTCGCCGCGTAGCGCCACAAAAACCGTCGCGTTGGGGAGCAAAACCATGAAACTCGGCCTGTTGGGCGGCTACGGGGGCCGCACTGTCCACGTTCCCATGGACCGCATACGCCATGCGGAAGCCCTCGGCTACGACTCCGTCTGGACATCCGAAGCCTACGGCGCGGACGCGGTGGCGCCCGCCGCGTGGATCCTGGCGCAAACCGAACGCATACGCGTCGGCACGGCGATCATGCAGATGCCGGCGCGAACGCCCGCCATGACGGCCATGACAGCCATGACCCTGGCACAACTCTCGGGTGGCCGTTTCATCCTCGGCCTGGGCGCGTCCGGTCCGCAGGTCGTGGAGGGTTGGCACGGCGTCGCCTACGGCAAACCGGTCACTCGGCTCAGGGAATACGTCGCGATCATCCGGAAGATTCTCGCGCGGGAAGACCCCGCGGTTTTCGACGGCGATCAGTACCAGCTTCCGTTCGCGGGCCCCGGGGCGACGGGGCTCGGCAAGCCGCTGAAGAGCATTCTGCACTGCGGTGAGGATATTCCGATCTATGCCGCCAGCATCACGCCAAGAGGCGTGCGCGCCGCGGCCGAAGTCGCGGACGGGTTCTTTCCGATCTGGATGGACCCCGAAAAGTACTCCGTATTTGCGCAACCGATTCGCGAGGGACTGGCGGCGGCCGGCAGATCCGCCGCCGAATTCGATGTCGCGCCCTTCATCACCGTGGTCATCGGCGACAGCGTGGAAGAATGCATGCGCCCGATTCGGGGCACCATGGCGCTCTACATCGGCGGCATGGGCGCGCGCAACCGTAACTTCTACAACAACTACGCCAAGGCGATGGGATTCGAGGAAGCCGCCGTCAGGATTCAGGATCTCTACCTCGCCGGCCGACGCGACGACGCAATGGCCGCCGTACCGGCCGAATTGATCGACGCCTGCCACCTGGTCGGCCCCGCGGACCGCATCCGCGAGCGCCTGCAGCGCTGGAAGGGAACGAACGTGTCCACGATGATGATAGGTGGCCGCTCAAACGAGGCGCTCACGCTGATTGCGGAGGAGATGCTCTAGCCCCGCAGCACTTCCTCAATGATCCCCCAGCCGCGCTCGGCGCGCTCGCGGGCGACGTGTCCGTACTCCAGCGCGCGCTCGGAACTCGCGTTGCCGTCGAGGCCGCGCTTGTAGACCCCCTGGACGATGCCCGCGGAGCGGAACATGTTGAAGGCGATATAGAACGGCCAATTGTCGATAGGGGGACGTTTCGCCTCCCGGCAATAGGCCTCGACGAGCGCCTGCTCGTTCGGGATATTCAACGCTTCGAGGTCCGCCCCGGGGAGGCCCTCGCTTTCCGGGTCGCCGTAGAACTCCTGGCACCAATAGCTCAAGTCCGACAGACCGTCGCCCAGCGTCGATAATTCCCAGTCGAGGATGGCCACGACGCGCGGTTGGGTCGCGTGAATGATCAGGTTGCCCAACCGAAAGTCACCGTGAACGATCACCGGCGGCACGTCGTCCGGCACGTTGTTGGGTAGCCACTCGATCAGGGCGTTCATCGCCTCGATGGTCTGGGTCTCCGAAGCGATGTACTGCCTGCTCCAACGGTTGACCTGCCGCGCGAAGTAGTTGCCGGGCCGGCCGAACTCAGACAGGCCCACGGCTTCCGGATCCACGCTGTGCAGCCGGGCGAGCGTGCGGACCACGTCGAGATAGATTTCGCGGCGCGCATCAAGGCTCATAGCGGGCATCAGGTTGCCATTCAGGAGTCGACCCCGGACGTGCTCCATGAGATAGAACTTCGTGCCGATCACGCTCGTGTCCTCGCACAGGCAAACCATCTTCGGCACCGGGACGTCGGTGGGTCCAAGCGCGTCCATGACCCGGTACTCGCGGTCCACCTGGTGCGCCGACGGCAACAGTTGCCCCGGCGGCTGTTTGCGCATGACGTACTCGCCCCCCGGCGCTTCGACAAGAAACGTCGGGTTGCTTTGACCGCCTTCGAACTGTCGGATCTTGAGCGATTCACCGGCGTATCCATCTACGTGATCGGCCATGTAGGCGCGCAACGCACCTTCATCGAAGCGGTGCGCTTCCCGCACCGGCGTGAGTTCGGCATCGCTCATGGATAAGCACCCTGTCGAGGGAGAGGCCAAGAATATACGGTTGCGTCGAGCGACCGCAAAGTGAGACGCTCGCGGCGAATAAACCGGGAGCAGAGGAAGACGATGGCACTCGAGCAGCGAATGGCGGTGACGTTGCCCATCAGCCCCCGACTGGAGGACAACATCGACCTGGTGCAATGGGCCGAGGCAAACGGTTACCAGGACGCCTGGTTCTCGGATTCCGGGTCGCCGGATTCGCTCACAATGGCGGCGGCGCTCGGTGCCCACATCAAGAGAATGCGCGTGGGAGTTGCGGTCACGCCGGTATATACGCGCGCGCCGTCGGTATTGGCGGCTACTGCGAATGTCCTCGGACAGGTGTATCCGGGACGATTCGTCATGGGTCTCGGCTCGTCCAGCGAGACGATCATGACCCGTTTCAACGGCATCCCCATGGAAAAACCGCTGACGCGCGTGAAGGAGACGGCGATCATCGTGCGCCACATGCTGACCGGCGAACGCACCGATCTCGACCTCGAAACGCTGTCCAGCAACGGCTACCGGCAAGCCCCCATGGACACTCCCCCACCGGTGTACCTCGCCGCGCTGCGACCGAAGATGATCGAGATGGCGGCCGAGCACGGCGACGGCGTCGTGTTCAACCTGTGGCCGACGAAAGCACTGCCCAAAATGATGGAACACGTCAAGATCGGCGCAGCGCGGGCCGGAAAGAACTGGGAGGAGATGGAGATCGTCAATCGCAAGGTCGTTCTGGTCACCGACGACAAGCAGTCGGCCTACGACAGCTTCCGCTCCGCATACGCCCCCTACTATGCCAATCCGGTCTACAACCGGTTCCTCGCATGGTGCGGCTACGAAGAGGCGGCGCGGGAGCTCCTGGAAGGCTGGGCAAGCCGGGATCGCGCCCGGACCGCCGCCGCGTTCTCCGAGGAACTGATCAACGACATCGCCCTCATCGGCAGCGTGGAGGAAGTGCAGCTTGGCATTCGCGCGGACGCCGCCGGCGGTATTCACACGCACATCATCTCGCCCCTCGTCCCGATTGACGCCGTCTATCCAGAGGCGCGCGTCACCTATTCCGCGTTCACGAGCGACAAGTTCAGTTTCTGAGTGCCGTGCTGGCGCGCGATTGCCCCGGCGACGCTCGCGCACAGAGCGTTGAGACCCAGGCCGCCGAGCAGGTCGAAAGCGAACTCGCTCCGCTCGGAGAACAGGATCGCGTCCGGAAACACGCGCGCCTCGCCAGCGTAGGGGAACTCGACAACGCGCAGCAATTGATCCGGGTACAACGGCGATGACGGCGCGAGATGATCGAGGGCCTGCCCGACGCATCGGAATATCGAACCGACATTGCGGTGGTGGTCGGGATGGTAGTAGACCTCGACAGTCGTATCGTTCCAGCGATCGCGGGCCACTGCGTACCTGGCCGAGTGAATGGAAAATGCAGGCCAAACCGACCCAGAGGCGCTTGATCGGAGAGCCTGCGGGGCGGCGCGTGCGCTTCGCGCGTATTCGAAATAGCGGCGCGCATTCTCCTTCCATTCGCGCAGCAATATCCCCGGTCCGACGGCGACCTGATCCAGGCTGGTCCCGATTACGGCTCTGATTCGCGTTGTCCGAGCCCCTTTGCCTTCGAGCGCCGGGCCATGGCCGAAAGATGGCACGATATTCGAGCCCTCGATGAACGTGCCATTTTCGATCAGCCGAGGCGATCTCCCACCACTGCCGAATCCACGCTGCTCCCAAGCGAGCTCAAAACGCATCCTGACGCGTTCTCCGACTCGTAGCGGTCGCGCGAACACGTAGCGATGGAGGCCGAACTCCATGCTGTGTTCCACCACCGACGTATTCGGGATGTCGATCCCGTCGACTCGCGCTCCTCGCGGGAACAGGAGCAAGAGTTCGCCTATCGGCTCGGCCCCGGTGTTGGCCAACAGCATCGAACCCCGGCTCTCGAAGCGCCGCTCGGTCGGATAAACATCGACCGCGAGGTCCATCGCCACTACATGCGGAACGCCGCGCTGGACGTAAGGCTTGTAGCGCTGTTCGCGTTCCGCGCGCCAGGCAGCATGGTCGGTCTCCATCGCATGCGGGTCGAGCATGTTGGCGTTGTAGTAGATCCAGCAACCCATGGCGGCCCATGTCGCAACAGCCGGCGCGCCGACGTTGACGACGCCTTGCGCGAGCCATCGCGTCCGAGAGCATCCATCGCGACACGTCCACGCGTGGGTGGCCAGGACGAGGAGCACCGCGAAGGCCGTCCAGTAAATTCCCCACGCGTAGAACCGTTCGAGATCGTGGCCGTAGCCGTTCATCCCGGAGTAGTAGGCGGGTGGCGGACCGAGCGGCGCGTATTCCTCGCCAAGCACCCATAAGGCGAGGAACACCGCCGCGACGATCAACATACCGAGCCACTTGCTGCGCAACACGTCCACCATGGCGGGCGCATGGGCCGCCGGGCAGATCCGGATTGCGTTGCGCAACGTGACCTGAATGGCTACGGACACCGCCCCCAGAACGAATATGTGCCAGCCGAAGTTGATGTAGAGGGCGTATGCGCAGGGGGCAAGATCGAGCGCCGGTTGGCCGCTCGCGATCTGCGCGACGAAGGCCGCGATCCCGAACGCGGTCAACGCGGCAAACACGACCACACATGACGCCGCAACCTTCGACGCGACCAGGATGTTCGCCGTCCCGCCATCCCGATGCGCGATCTCTCCGCCGCAATGGATGACGATCAGGTACGCCGGCACCCGGAATGCTTCGGCGATGTGCTGCGCCAAGAATTCCGATGTCAGTATGAGCGGCGCACCTGAAAGCTCGGCAGCGCCGATGAGGTATGCAACTCCGGTGACGATGCCGAACGCCAGCAGCGCGAAGTAGGCAACTCCGAACGCTGCCGTCGTTTCCGACCATGCGGCCGACAGGAATCGAAATGGCGCAGTGGTCCGCGCCGCGCCGCCCCGCTGCTCAACGCATGGAGGGTCTCCCAGGGCAGTTCCGGATCGCGGTGGGTCCATCCGCCAACCGTAGGCCGCACGCCTCGGCCGAGTCGATGGCAGATGGACCCTCTTAGACGGTGCCGATAGCTCTAATCGGCGTAATACATTCGCCTATTCGGCCGCATCAGAGAAATTTGTGATCGCAACATCACCCTGCGGAAACTGGGCAACGATACTCAGTCTGCCGCCCATCGCTTCGATATAGGCTCGCAGGCTGGAAACATACATGTCTGTCCGCCGCTCCAGTTTGGCGACGGCGGGCTGGTTGACGTTCAATGCTTCGCCAATGGCCTTCTGCGTCATTGCTCGTGCCTTGCGGAGTTCGTGAAGCGCCATGGCCGCGCGAAGCTCTACCTTCTTCGCGTCAACGCGCGCACGGCGCTCCGGCGCAAATCCCTTGGTGAGGTCGCTGAAGACGTTTCGTCCGCTCATTCGATCAACCCATCTCGTCTCAACTCGTCCAGATGTCCATCATGGACCATATATTCCATGAAGGGAATATTATCAAGCCCAAAGCAGTTCCGGTTCGCCGTGCATCCATTCGATGGCACATCGACCACTTTCGATCCCACCCATGGCTTCAATTTGGGTAGTCCGTCTGCGTATTCGTCAACGGCCATCGGTAGCTACACGCTCTTCAGACTCGATCCGGTTGCCTTCGCTGCCCGGACGCTTCAAAGGTAAGCCGCACCGCGACGTAGCGTATTGGCGCGCGCTATGATCGACGCACCATGCCCGGCTTCAGCGACCTCCAGCAACGGCTCGATGCCCTGCGCGCCCAAAACATGTACAGAAGGCGCCGCAACGTCGGCAGCCGGCAGGGTCGCGCCATCCAGGTGGACGGGCGCGAGTTGCTGAACTTTTGCAGCAACGACTATCTCGGTCTCGCGGGCGATCAGCGCATCGCCCAAGCGTTCAAGTCAGCCGTCGAACGCTGGGGCGTGGGGGCCGGAGCGTCGCACCTGGTTTGTGGCCACACCGAGGCGCACGAGGAACTCGAACGGACGCTCGCCGAGTTCACCGGGCGTCCGCGGGCGCTGGTCTATTCCAGCGGCTACGCCGCGAATGTCGGCGTCATCAACGCCTTGCTGTCCGTCGACGATCTGGTGTGCGAGGACCGGTTGAATCACGCCTCGCTGCTCGATGGCGGGTGGATAAGCCGCGCGCGTTTCGCCTGGTACACGCATCTGGATTGCGACGATCTGGATCGGCAACTCGCCAATGACGCGAACCGCAAACTGATCGTCAGCGACGGCACGTTCAGCATGGACGGAGACCGTTGCCGGCTGGATGAATTGATCGCCGCCGCCCGACGGCGGGACGCCTGGATCATGATCGACGACGCCCACGGCATGGGCGTGCATGGAGCGGCGGGCGTCGGCTTGGTCGATCCGGGCAGATACTCGGTAGACGATGTGCAGGTGTTGGTCGGGACGTTCGGCAAGGCACTCGGCACGTCCGGGGCTTTCGTCGCTGGCAGCGAAGCGCTCATCGAAACGCTCATCCAGCGTTCCCGCAACTACATCTACACGACCGCCATGCCACCCGCGCTCGCGGTCGCAACGCTCGCGAGTCTCGCCATAGCCAGGGCCGAAGCGTGGCGGCGCAAACGGCTGGAAGCCCTGATTGAACGATTCCGCACAGGTGCGGCGCGCCTGGGATTCAACCTCCCAGAGTCGGCATCTCCCATCCAGCCCCTGATCGTCGGCAACCCGCAAGCGGCGTTGGACATGAGCCGGGGCCTCGAAGAACGCGGTTGCCTTTGCACGGCCATTCGACCGCCCTCGGTGCCCGAAGGCACTTCGCGGCTGCGTATCACATTGACCGCGGCGCACACCGACGCGGATGTGGATCGACTGCTATGGGCGCTTGAAGACTCCCGAGGGGTATCTGGTCAGGGAGTCGCATTCAGCTCGGCGTAGACGCGCTTCGCGCCCGGTCGAGATACCCGCCGTGGGGCATTCCTGCCCGACATGTAACCCACATTAGAATAGCTATTGAAATAGCCTGATCTATTGCTATGAAAACCGTACAGATCACGATGGACGACGAACTCGTAGAGCGCGTCGACGAACGGGCGAAACGCCTCGGCGCGACCCGCTCAGAATTCGTCCGGCAAGCACTGCAGGCCGCCTTGGCGCGCTATGAGGAGTCGGAACAGGAAGAACGCCTGAAAGGCGGGTACCGCCGGATTCCGCCCACGCCACAGGAGTTCGCCATTCCGGACGAGGACCACGCCTGGGGCGATGGCGCCTGGAAAGATGGGTAATGCGCCGCGATGAGATGGTGGTACCGATTCGCTCCGCTAGACGAGCGTAGGCCAGTGCTCGTCCTAACGTGATTCCTCCACCAACAAGTAGGTCGCCATGATCGTCCCCGCAGCGATTCGATGGGAGGGCGGCAGGCTGTGGCTGCTCGATCAGCGCAAGCTTCCCGAAGAGGTCATCTACGACGAGCAGACGAGTGCCGAGATGGTGGCCGCATCCATCTCCGACATGGTGGTTCGCGGCGCGCCGGCCATCGGCATCGCCGCCGCATATGGCATGGCGCTGGCGGTTCGTGAGGGCGGCGATGTCGCGCGCGCGGCGCGGCTGCTCGTTGCGGCGCGTCCGACCGCAGTCAACCTCGCCTGGGCCGTGAATCGCGTGCTCGCTGCGAGCGATGCCGTTGCCGAAGCCGAGGCCATTCACCATGAAGATGTCGAAATGTGCCGGGCGATCGGCGCAAACGGCGTGGGACTGATCGACCCGGGCAGCGCTGTCCTGACACACTGCAACGCGGGTGCCCTCGCCGTCTCGGCGTTGGGAACCGCGACAGCGCCGCTATACCTTGCACACGAAGCCGGCGTGCGCTTCAAGGTGTTCGTCGACGAAACCCGGCCGCTCCTGCAAGGGGCGCGGCTGACAGCGTGGGAACTGGTCCGGGCCGGTCTCGACGTCACCCTCATTTGCGACAACATGGTCTCGCACCTGATGTCGGAGGGAACGATCGACATCGTGATCGTAGGCGCCGACCGCGTCACGGCCAATGGCGACGTGGTGAACAAGATCGGTACGCGGGGCATCGCCATCGCCAGCCGCTACCACGGGATTCCCTTCCACGTGGCCTTCCCGTCATCGACCTTCGATGCCGATACCGCGACCGGCGCCGACGTCGACATCGAACAGCGCGATGCCAGCGAAGTGACCGACTCGATTCGGGTCGCCCCGGGCGTACAGATTCGAAATCCCGCATTCGACGTGACCCCGGCCGAACTCGTCACAAGCTGGATTACGGATTGCGGCCGTATAGAGACCGCGCGCGATCTGGCCAAACTGAAGTAACTGCAGACCGACGGGCGCGGCTCAAACATCGTCCCGCACCACCGGGTAGCACGGATCGCCCAGTCCTCCTCGGGATTGGCGATCAGGAGGTGGATGACGCGCGGGACCAGGCCTTCGAGGATCGCGGTGCCATCGCGGATCTGGTCTGTTGAAGAAACGCCCGATCATGATCCGGAGCGAAACTTCGAAGGCGAAATCCGGTTCCAGCGGATGAATGCGCGCCGAAAGCTTCTCTCGTCCGAATAGTCGAGTTCTTCGGCGACTTCGCCGGCGAGGTGATCCTGAGACAACAGACGCTTTGCGCGTGCGTTCAAGGCCTTTTGCCTGACCTCCTGAAATGATGTGTTCGATTGCGCCAGGCGGCGCCGCAAGGTCCTGGCACTGAGATTGAGCTGCAATGCAAGCTCATTGGCCGACACGGTTTGCCTCAACATCAGGTCGATGACCCTATCGACGATCGGCACGTTCGCGGGCGAAACCCTGAGATTGCACTCAATCAGGTTGGCCACTTCGCCAAAGATAGCGTTTGGCTGGGGCAGGTCGGCAGCCCGGAGTTTCACTGGCAAAGCGGCGACGGAGTAGTCGTAGATCAGCGCGTAGTTCTTGCTTCCGTACGCGGTCGGCACGCCCCAGTACGCCAGTTGGTCAAGCCTTTTGGCCGGGTGTTCGCGAGGATTGCTCCGACGCCGCTTGGTCGTAACCTTGCACAGGTATGAATCGATATTGGCGCCCACACAAATGCCGAACAGTGTGTGCATGAGTATCGCGATACACTCGAGAAAACTGTGCAACTGGCCGGCCGTCAACTCGAATGGGGTGGGAAAATCCTTGTTGTCAATGGCGTAGATCAGCTTGTCACCGTGCGTTGTTACGTGGTTGTAGACACGACCGTGCAATAGATTGAAGCCGTTCGCAAACTTGCGAAGCATGAGGTCAAAGCGGTTCGAGCCAACCGCCTGGGACATCACGAAGTGGAACGCGCCCGGCAACAGGGGCCGTTTTGACATTCGCACCGTCTCGTCGCTGGTCAGGTCGGCCAGTCTCCCGAGAAGCCTGAAGTAGTCGGAAACCAGCACGGGTTCCGATTCATCGTCTGCACCCGGTCGCTGGCGCCGTGTTTCCCGCAATACGACGGCCAGGTCGATACCGCTGGACATGGCAGCTTTTGCCAGCGGTTCAAACAGGGAGCTGTCCACGCACGGAATGCCTGGCCCATTCGCCGAACCTGGGTGGTCGCTGAAATTCGGCATATTCATACAGTACCACGGTGCTGGCCACAATTGTCCCTCTTTCATGACCTGCTTTGTCATTGCGGACCACCTCAAGCAAGCATCAAATTCGGAGTGGGGAAATGTTCGATCCGCTGTACGCATCGCGACAAATGGAGAAATCGCACCATGTGGCCCAACAAGACAGTTCGCCGTATTCGGCCGGTCGCAGTCTCGAGCGTTATCGCAATCCTGGCTTTTCTCGACGCGAGCATTGTCTGTGGCGCCCAAGAGGCGGCGGGCGATGAGCAGGTCAATGCAATCGAGGAAATCATCGTCACCGCGCGGCGCAGGGAGGAGTCGCTATGGACCGTGCCAGGTTCGGTTTCGGCCTTCAGTGAACGCCGGCTTCGCGATTTGCAGGCGACCGACATGCGCCAGGTGCAATATGCGGTGCCGAACTTTCATTTTCAAAAAAGCGATTCGTCCAATGCCGCGGTCTACTTGCGTGGCATCGGGCAGAACGACTCCTTACCCTTTGTCGAGCCGGGTGTCGGCGTTTATATCGACGACGTATACGTGGCGCGCACCCAGGCCGCTTTCGTGGAATTGTTCGACATCGAACGCGTCGAGGTTCTGCGCGGGCCGCAAGGAACGCTGTACGGGCGAAACTCCCCCGGAGGCGCCGTCAAGCTGATTACTCGCCAACCGTCCGATGAGTTTGAAGCGTATGCCGAGCTTGGCGCCGGAAGTCTCAACGCCCGGATATACAACGGCCGTATCAGCGGACCATTGAGCAGCGACGGCCGGTGGAAAGGAAAAATATCGTTCTCCGGGGTCGAACGCGACGGGTATTCCGAGAATGCGGTGCTTGGCGGGACCGATGGCGACACCAATACGCGGTCGTTTCGATCCGGCCTGGACTTCGAGCCGAGCGACAATCTGAGTTTCGTGCTCCGCTTCGAAGGAAAATTCGAGCGTCCTGACCGGTCACTGACACCGATCCGGAAAACGCCGCTCACATTGTTTCCGGACCCGGTTGGCGCTCCGTTCAGCCCGGTGACCTACTTGCCGACGGAGGAAGCCTTCGGTTCGCCCTATGTTGTCGAAGGCACGGCGAATATTCTTGCCGACCTGACGACGCACGGGGCCTCATTCAAGATCAAGCGGCATTTTGGTGACGAGTGGTACCTGGAGAGCATCACGGCATACCGCAAACTTTCCTGGGATTTCGTTCTGGATGCCGACAGCACGCCTCATCCGGTCCTCGACATTCCGGTTTATGAGGACGACGACCAGTTTTCCACGGAGCTGAGGGTAGCGTTTGAACGCGATAGTGGCCTGTCGTTTACGGGCGGTCTTTTCTACTTTATCGACGATGATGTTGTGCTCGCGGGATTCGACGATGCGTCGGCATCATTCGAGTTCTTCGGATTCTTTTTCCCGATCATCAGTGTCGGAGTTCCATCGGGCGGATACGGCGAAAGCGACCAGCGCACGCGATCGATCGCGGCATTTGCCGACATTACTTTTCCCATTTCGGATACGACCAGCGTGGAGATTGGCGCACGCTACACCAATGACGAGAAAGAGGTCACCCGGCGCGGCGAGTTTTTCTTTGACCCAACGCTGTCCTTGAGTCTTGATCGGCCACCGTTTCTGGCCGGCATCGGGTTTCCCAGCGAGAACCTGCAAGACAAACAGGATTGGAATGCCGTAACGCCACGCGCGGTCCTGTCGCACCAGCCAAACGACAGCCTCACGCTGTATGCGTCCGTTTCTCGCGGCTTCAAGAGCGGCGGTTTCCCGGGGCGGGCATTTGCGGGTAGTGATTTCAAGCCGTTTGATCCGGAAACGGTCTGGACCTTCGAAACCGGCATCAAGGGTCGCGATCCGGAAAACCGGTTCATCTACTCGGCCGCGTATTTCGACAACGACTACAACGATCTGCAGTTGAACGGCTTCGGCCAGGACCCGGTGACCGGGCAATTCGTCAGCCTGTTTACCAACGCCGCATCCGCGAAAATTCAAGGCTTGGAGGGTGTGGTTTCTTATCGGCCCAGCCACCGTCTTTCGATCGACGCTTCAGTCGGATACCTGAATGCGGAATACGAGGAATTCGAAACGCTGGTTAACGGCGTGCTTACCGACGTCAGCACGCGGCGTCTGCCGAATGCACCCGAGTGGACCGGCTTCCTTGGCATGACCTACTCGGATCAGCTCACCCCGGGCATCGCCGGAACCGTGCATGTCGATATCGCCTACAAGGGCGACCACGCCAACGAGTCGTCGGATTCTCCGAACCTCGCCGTTGCCGCAGCGACCTACCTGAACGCTTTCGTATCGATTTCAGCCAGTGATCAGCGTTGGGAAGTGCGTTTAGGAGGTACGAACCTGACGGACAAGGCGCGCGCCGCCCAGAGCTTCAATACCGCGGAGTTCTCCGGCGTGGAAACTGCCTTTATGGGTGCTCCCCGCCTGTACGAAATACGACTCCTACTGCGCTTTGATTGATGCGCCGCGAAGGACCAAAGCGATGATTGACCGGCAGTGTGCCAATCTGCTCGAAAGTGCCCAGAGCATCCTGGCGGAAATCCTGGTGTCTGAAAGCGACCCCGTCGTCATCGGTCGAAAGTACACCGTCGCGCTGATGGAGACCTTTCTCGGGGCCGGGGCCAATGGTGTGGACACTCGGGACTTGTCGATACCGGCAGATTCGGCAGGAGTATTGGCCCGCCTCTACCGAAGCAATCACAACCCAGCGGATTCAAAACGGAAACTGGTGCTGTTTTTTCATGGTGGCGGGTGGAGTGTCGGCGACATCGACAGCTACGATGGATTTGTACGGCGGTTGTGCGCGGAAACCGGGGCAGACTATCTCTCGGTCGATTTTCGGCGAGCACCGGAGCACAAATTTCCCGCCGCCCACGACGACTGCTACGAGGCCGCACTCTGGGCGTTCGAGAATTGCGAGGCTTTGGGAATCGATCCCGCCAGAATCGGCACCATGGGAGACAGCGCCGGTGGGGCGCTGGCGACGGCCGTTGCATGGCAGATTGCGCGGCAAACGGCCTTTCGGGTGAACTCGCTTTATCTCCTGTATCCATTCCTCGACCTGCGGGACGATCACCAGGCCTACGAATCGAGGATCTCGTTTGGCGACGGAAACTACCTGGTCGGGCGTGAGGGTTTGTCGGCCGCAAAGCAGTGGTACCTGGATGAAGACACCAGCACCGAAGACCCGCTGGTCTCACCGATATTCATCCCCGACCTCGAATCGCTGCCCCCAACCACGATCATCACGGCCGGACACGATCCGAATCTGGATGAGGGGAAATTGTTTGCCAGGAAGCTGCAGCGAAGCGGCGTTCGGGTTAGCACAACTCACTTTGCGTCCGCGTTCCACGGCTTCATGCCCTTCGGCGTGCTGGATGTCGCTGGCGACAGTGTCCAAATACTCGCAAAGGCCATTGCGGAACACTGACTTCAGGAAACATCAGGCCGGCAGAATCCAGCACGGCACGCTCGATTGTCTGTGAGCCGGGCGCAATTCGCCAGCTCGGCAGGCTTGCAGCACATCGCCTCGCGATGGCCAGATTTATGCCCAGCATGTGTTCGCCGCATAGCGTACGGACGGCCACGCTCAATCGTCGTCCCGCACCACCGGGTAGCACGGATCGCCCCAGTCCTCGTCGGGATTGATGATCATCAGGTGGATGACGCGCGGGACGAGGTCGCCAAGAATCGCCGTGCCGTCGCGGATCTGGTCGCGATTCACGCTGCTGCGCCAGGTCGCGCCGCCGTGCATGAGCTGGTTGCGCAAGGTGTACAGCCGGGCCAGGACGATGGCCAGCACCGTGGCCGTCTGCCGCGTGTCGGCCAGCGCCCTGCGCGCCGCCGTCTTCGCTCCCTCGAAGCTTCGACGCCAGCGATCCTCGTCGATCTTGCCGTTCTGATGGTCCCAAAACGGCTGAAAGACGAAGCGGTTGTCGAGCAATAGGCGGAACGGGCCCGCGAACCTCGACCAGACCAGGTCGTAAAGCAGGTTGTCGGTATCAAGGTCGACCAGCCGTTTCAGAAAGCGATCCAGTACCGCCTGCTCCGGCGCAGACTCGCGCTGGATCTCATCCGCGTACGCCGCGTTGAGCGAAATCCAGAGAAATATGAACCTGGCGTCGTCATCGTCTTCGGCGCGTTCCGCCGCCGCCAGCCAACTCAGCGCCCTGTGTACGCGCAAACGCAGTCCGTCGGCGCCCTTTGCGTCTATCCGGTGGGACCGCGCCCTCAAGCTGGCGTGATCGAAATTCATCGTCCGGTTCCCTTCGTTCAACGGCCGATGGTACACCCGCAACGAATAGGTGATTTCCCTCGCGCAATCGGGCTGTTGTCCGCTTCCGCGTTCGCGCAAAACGGTCAATCCTTGCGACCTCGTGTTCGCCACCCGTTCCGGGGTTCGCCATGTATCGCACGCTGGGCATCGCCGTCGTCGTCCTTCTCTTCTGGAAAGTCGCGGCCGCCGAGATCGAACCGCCCGCGCTGCCCCTCGCCAACGTCTACCGCGACACTGTCGATCTCGAAGCGTATTGGGTCAGCGAGAAACTCGACGGCATCCGCGCGTGGTGGGACGGCGAGTCGCTTTATTCGCGCCAAGGCAACCGCTTCAACGCACCCGCGGCATTCGTCGAGGGATTCCCAAGGGTCGCACTCGACGGCGAACTATGGATGGGCCGCGGCACCTTCGAGAGACTGTCCGGCATCGTCCGTCGGCAAGCAACGCGGGAGAACGCGTGGCGTGGCGTACGCTACATGGTTTTTGACTTGCCGGGGCACGCGGGAACTTTCGATCAACGCCTGGACCGTCTCAAGGAACTGCTCAGCACCGCGGAGACTTCAAGGATCAGCTTGGTAGAACAGTTCCGGATCTCAGATGATGCCGAATTGACGGCCTTGCTCGATCAGATCGTGGCAAGCGGCGGCGAAGGTCTGATGTTGCGCAAGGGAGATTCGTACTACCGGCGAGGACGCTCCAACGACCTGCTAAAACTGAAGGTGCACCAGGATGCCGAAGCCGTGGTTGTCGCCCATCTGCCGGGCCGGGGCAAATACACCGGGATGCTCGGCTCGCTCGTGGTCGAAATGCCCGACGGCCGCCGTTTCAAGCTCGGCACGGGGTTCTCCGACGAAATGCGCCGCAGGCCACCGCCCGTCGGCGCTACGGTCACGTACAAGCACTACGGCAAGACCAGGAACGGCATACCGCGCTTCGCGAGCTTCCTGCGGGTTCGGCCCGAAAGTTAAGCTTGGTCCACCGCAAGGGCCGGGCCGGTCGCTCAACCGCCGGCGCTCGTCTCCATGGGGGCGTCCGGGTCGAGGGCCCACTCGGACAGGGAGCCATCGTAAACCGCTACCCGGTCCCGACCTGCCAGGACGCATGCGAACGCATCGATGGTGGCCGCTATGCCGGCGCCGCAGTATGTGATCACACGATCAGCGTCCAGCATTCCCGAAGCCGCCAGAACTTCGCGCATCTCGTCCGCCGGCTTGAATCGCCCTTCGGTTAGCAGATCACTAAACGGGACGTTGCCGCTGCCCGCGATGCGGCCCTGGCGGGCATAGCTGGACCTCGCCTCGCCGCTGTGCATCGCGGCGCCAAGCGAGTTCACCGTGCACACGGAGGGATCGCCGATGGCATCGGCCACAGCCTGTTTGTCCACGAACACGTCGTCACGCGGATGCGCCTCGAAATCGCCCCGAGGGAGACTTGGCACCGCCGTTTCTACCCGGCGCCCGGCAGCGCGCCAAGCGTTGAATCCGCCGTCCAGCACCAAGATTCGCGGGTGACCGAGGTAGTGGAGCAGCCACCAGGCGCGTGTGGACCACATCACGCTGCTACTGCTGTAGAGCACCACGCGGCTGTCCATGTTGATGCCGAGGTTCCGGAACAGGTCCTCGAGCACGACCGGCTCCGGCAAGGTGAAATCCAGCCCGGTCGTGGTGTCGCTCGCAGCCTCCGCCAGGTCGAGAAACTGTGCGCCCGGAATGTGCGCGCGATCATAGGCCACCCGCCCCAACTCGCGCTCCATGCCCGGACCCTTTGGTTCGAGGTTGGCGGCGGTCTCCAGGACGCGCAGGTCGGAGTCTCCGAGAGCGCGTTCGAGATCGTCGGCCGAGATCAGGTAGTCGTTGCGAACCAATTCCATCACGATGTTGCCCTCGGCGCGGTTGTCCAGCTCACCGAGTATAACTATCGCACGAGCATCCCGAGAGCTATCAAAAAGGATGGCAACGGGACGAGAGCAGTTCCCTGCTGGCGCGCGAGTCCTTCTTTTCCACCTCTAGGCGTCCACCTCTAGCCGTGCCGACGTCATGCCAACAACTGCATCACGGTCTCTTTGGTAACCAGCTCAGCCTCGTCGAAACGTTCGAGGAACGGCCTCACATCGGTCGCGGCGCGGTCCCAATCCAACGCGTCCAGTCGCTCGGCAACCAGATGTCGCCACGTTCGCGCCGTCATTTCCCCGCCCCGCCAATCGGTCTGCCGAAGCGCCGCGTTCAGGAGCGTGAGGTTCGGCGGCGACCATTCCGGGTCGCTCAGATACCAGATAAGGTCGTACAAATCCCGCCCCTTCGGATACGGCCGCTGTAGCACTGCGTGTATCTTGCCCGCAAGGAGCGATGACCGATCATGGTGAAAGAGCCGCAACGATTCGTGGCGACGCACCAGGGCAACGGCCGTCGTCGCGCCGCCGGGCGGATTGGTGTCTACTTCGATCTTTACGGCGAGCGATTCTCGTAGATGCGGGGACAGGCCGATGTCGAACAGCACGCCGGGGAAACGGACGAAGGCGCTGTGAACGGCGCGGCGTTGGCGCATCCGCAGGCCGACCTGATAGTGCTCCGCCGATAGTTCGGTGCGAACAGTCCTCAGGTAGCGGGGCAGGTTGTACCGCGAGGCATCGCCTTCCAGGGCGAAGTCGAGGTCTTCGGAATAGCGGGGCAAACTGTAGAGAAATCGCAGGCAAGTTCCTCCTCGAAAGGCCAATGACGTCATGGCGCCCGCGCGCTGGAGCGCACCAAGAATCCGGGCCTGAAGGTACTCGCGCGCAACGTTCCGTGCGAACAGAGGCTCGAATCCTCCAACGAGTTGCCTCAGATGGTCTTTCATAGGGTCTCGTAGTCCTCGCCATTGCTTGCAAGGCTGCAAATGTGGCGAACGGCCCGCGTGAGCTTCGGCGTATCGCAGGCTTTGGCGAACGCTTCCAATCGGTGGAGGCGCAACACATCGTAATTGAGGCGCAATTCTTCAAGATAAGCTCTCTCATCGCCTCCGGGCTGCAAGTGAACCAGGTCCAGAAGCGCCTTTTCGGGCGTTGCCACGAATGCGCCCTGGTCGCCAACCAATTCGACGTATCGATAGCCGAACATTAATTTCGCCTTGAGATGGCGGAACGAAAACCGGCCCAGGGGCGTGCGACGAAGCTCGGGTCGGCCACCCGAAACGCTGGTCACCTCGGCCACGTATTCCTCTGGATTTACGCGCTCTGGCAGATGCTAGTCGCCGGCCACCCGGCGATCTGGGAAATCGTACCGTTGGCGTTTCGTGCTGGGGCGAGAGAAGCCGCTCGATCAGTCCCAAGTCGCTGACGGTATTAGCCAATAATCGGCGAAATACACGATTCGGCACTTTTGGACTCATCTTGGCGTCGGCGGAAGCTGCTGCCAAAGCGGTAAGTGTTTGAAACCTCACATTTCGACAGGGCCGCGCAAGACTGGCACGAGAGTTGCGTACTATCTGGTCAACTAATCGCAGGAACTTTCCATGTACGAACGCTCGGCGCTGATACGCATCTGTTGGTTTGCCATGGGGCTTCTGTGCCTCGTCATTGGCCTTGTCGGCCTCGTTTTACCCCTGTTGCCCGGGATTCCGTTTCTTATTCTCTGCGCGGTATGTGCGACGCAGGCGTTCAAGCGCGACCGAGTGCTGGAAAGGCACGGCTTCGAGGAATACAGACGCTGGCGCAGACACTATTGCAGGTGAACCTCTGTTGAAGATGACCAGCCAGCGGGCCCCTCGGGAGGGAACAGGGGCAACAACCCATCGCGCAGGCGACCCCGACAAACGAAGCGACGCCGTGGCCGACATCTGTACGGGGCGAGTAGTCCGCTAACTGCGCGGGAGCCTTCGCTGCCGCCCGGGCATGTGTAGGCGGCGCCAGTGTCGTGTCACGCGAGTTCTAGCGCTTCAGCGCGTCCCACGGGGTCTGTGGCAAGGCGCGTCCCCGCCGGGAATGGTGGGCTCCATTCCCAAGGGGCGCAACGCGGCCACAGGCCCCGTGGGGCGCGCCCTCCGGGAGTTCGCCATGCACGCCACTGCCGCGTTGTGGCCCTTGCGAATATGCCCGATATTCCCTGCGGACCACGCCTTGCATTGACGCGCATGGCGAACTCTGAAGCGCCAGAACTCGCATGACACGACACTAGTTCCCCGACACCGAATCGATAGCCCCAAAAAGCGCGGTCAGTCGATCGGCAATCCCGTCGGGCAGCTTCGGCGCCTGGATGGAAGCGATGTTGGCTTCAAGGTGCGCAACGTCGCCCGTCCCGGTGAGGATCACATGCGCGCCTGGCTCGTGCCGGCAGAACCGGTAAGCCGCCTGCACCAGGGACTCGACTTCGGGGTGCGCGGCCACGAAGCCGAGTGGATCGTCACCGGCCAGCGAAGCACCCACCGTGCCGTCGTCGACCAACGGGGCCAGCAATTCCCGAAGGGCTTGCGGACGGCTCAACGCACGACGTACGGCGAACATGATCAGGGTGCCCACGTCCTTCTCTATAGTCTGCGCAAACACACGCGTGCGCGCCGAGGGGTTGAGCATGCTGAATCCCACCATGATGACGTCGAAATGATCGTCGGGGAGCACCTGCTCGAACATCCGGTGTTGCGGGTCGCGGATGAATGTCTCCGTCACGCCGAGGAAGCGAATCTTGCCGGCGTCGCGCTGCCGATGCATCTCCGGAACGAGATGTGCGAGGCAATGCGGATACTGCTCCGGGCGCACTCCGTGCAAGTGGAATACATCGACGTAGTCTGTCCCGAGCGCCTTGAGGCTTTTCTCCAGTTGCTCGGTAAGTTCCCTGGGGCCAAGCAGAGTATCGCCAAAACCGGGGCCGACCTTGGTAGAGATCACCACCTGGTCGCGTCGTCCCCTGATTGCTTTTCCGACCGCAGGCTCGGTTCCGTAGACGCGCGCCGTGTCGATGAAGTCGATGCCGAGATCCAGTGCGGCCTGTACGACCCGCACCGCATGGCTTTCACCATGACCGGTCCCCGTGCCGAGCCGGCTATGGCCGCCGCAGCCGAGCCCCGCGATGCTCACTTCAAGGCCGGTGCGTCCTAATCTAACGGTCTGCATAGCATTGCCACCTGGTGTCGTTCAGTTAGTTGACTGCGGCGCCGATCAATCGGACGAGAGCAGCGACGTAGTTGTCCGCATCATATATCGAACCCGAACCGCCGCCGGTGCGCGCAACCACCAGATGCAGGCTCGGGATGCCGATCAGGACCTGACCTCCGGCACCGAACATCAGAAAGCTGTCTGCCGGCGCATCCGGCAGAAGTTGGCGCCCGATGATGTCCGGCACGGCAAAGTTCCGATAGAAACTTCCGGCGTTCAGGTGATGGAACAGTCCGAATGAAGGATTGACCTCCGGGGTTGGCGCGCGGACGAGCATGTCCGAATAGCTTGCCGAAAGGAAACGCTCACCGTTCCACATGCCGTAAATCTTGCGTGGAACAAACGTCTCGGGGAGCGTGAGCGACCAGGGGCGATTGTTCCACGGACGGCGAGCGGGGCCGGGCCGGAGCCCTCAGCCGGGGAGCGCGAGGGGGTACACCTCGCAAGAGAAAGAGCGGGGCCGAAGGCTCCGGCTGTGGGGCACTGCTGCAAGTCGTTCGCGGTCTTTTCGTTCCAGTACCGCTCCAGCACGAGCGCCCCGTTCCTGATAACGAGCAGGCTGTCCGACCGACTTCGAGCATGGAGCCGTCGCACCCGACCGCCTCCGCCGACACCCTCGGCCAATCGAAAGTCGAGGGCCCGCTCGCTCGGCGGCCCGGTCGCTGCTCGATTCGCACTCAAGCCCTATCTTGCTTTGCAAATCCAGCTTGTGCGACCCCCCAAACGTAGCGCAGGCAGCCGTTTTCCTCGTCCGCCCTGTCCAGGGCGATCCAGATCGTCGCGCCCATCCTTCGATGGCCGATGGCGTCATAGTGCGGCATGATCGCCTTGGACTCGCCAGGGACCCGATCAAAGAAGGCCGCTGTCGCGGGTTCCAGCGCATCCTCGAGCAGCGTCTCGATCAGCCCTACCTGCCTGCCGCACTTCAACTGTTCCTCGAACCAGGGGTCGTCGTTCTGGAGGTTCTTGATAGTCCGGCCATGCGATCCACGCACATGCTCGCGCATCCAGTGTTCGGTGCGGGCCTGAAGTTCCTCCAGTTCCTCGGGCGAGAGGAACCCGGGGATGATGACACAACCGTCACGGAGAAAATCCCGCTTGATCTGATCTACGTTCTCTCCCCGATCTCTGTTTCCCATGGCCCTCGCGCCTGCTTTTGAGTACGTATTCCATTTTATCGCCAGTCGCGGCGGACACCGACTCGAGCCAAGGGAATTTCACCCAGAACTAGTGTCGTGTCCCGCTGGATCAGTCTTCCATGGCTGGGACGAATTCAGGAAACGCTTCAATGCCGAGTTCGGCAACATCCTGCCCCATTGCCTCGACGTCGGGTGAGATGCGCGCGCCGATCGTCCAGTCGATCACTTTCCACGTCAACAAGGACACCCCGAACGCGAAGGAGAAACTGTTGAGGACGAACTAGGTCTCGCCATCCACGACGCCGCGCCCCGGTTCAAAACGCTGACGGAATGTACCACGGCTCTCGCCGCGGGCACGCCAGCTCGCCGCCGGAACTCAAGGTATCATCCGACTCTGGTCGCCGCCGACACGCGCACGGGACAAGACCCGCGTCGATCCATCAACGCGTTCGAACCACGTCCATTGGGGACTCGGAAATGCGACCGCCTCCCATCTATTGGACGAAACCATGGCGGGCACGCGAGTTCTGATCACCAACGACGACGGCGTCGACAGTCCCGGCATCCATGTGTTGGCGCGACACGTTGAACAGGCCGGCTATGAAGTCATGGTCGTCGCCCCCGACCATGACGCCTCCGGCACCGGCGCCGCGCTTGGACGCATATCTCCCGACCATCCCATTGCCCTGACCGAGGCATCCATCGACGGGCTTGCGGCGCGCGTCTTCGCGATAGGCGGACCGCCGGCGCTTTGCGTGATGGCGGGGAATCTCGAAGCCTTCGCCCCGCGCCCGGACATCGTCGTCTCGGGTATCAACGCCGGGCTGAACACCGGCAGGGCCGCGCTGCACAGCGGAACCATCGGCGCCGCGCTGACGGCGCAGAATTTCGGTCTTCGCGCGCTGTCCGTGAGCTTGGCATCTTCGGACACATGGCACTGGGAGACCGCCGCCGAACTCGCTGTCGAGGTGCTCCCCGCCGTCGTCGACGGTCCCGACAGAGGGCTTCTGAACCTCAACGTGCCCGGTGTGCCGCGAGAGGAGATCCGGGGCATCCTGTGGACCGGGTTGGCCACCTTCAACAGCGTTCGCGGAGTGATCTCAAAGATCGAGAACGGCAAGCTTCACTTCGGATTTGAAGAAACCGGACACCAGCCCGACAGGGACACGGACCTTGCCGCCGTCCGGGAAGGATATGCGGCCGTGACGTCCATCCAGGGCACGGTGGAGGTGTGGGGACCCGTCGGGGGACCGGGTGAACCATTCGAGCCCGGGCATCGCGTTCACGGAGCAACCGCGGGCCACGAACTGCGGCCGGCGCGATCATACCTGATTCCGGGCTAAACCAAGCCGTAATACGGCGTCGCGGCCTCGCGACCGCTCGCGTGGGACCTCAGCCCGATTCGCGCCGCACCCAGCGACTCGTCGCGCGGACATCCTCCACGGCTTCGCCGGCTTCGCGCCAGCCGTTGAATCCGACTTCAAGGTGGGCCACGTCCTTGAAGCCCATGTCCCGCAACGCCTTGACCGCAAAGGCGGAGCGGCCGCCGGCGGCGCAGAACAACACCGTGCGGCGGTCTTCCCTGAACCAGTCCCGGTAGTAGACGCTCGCCGGATCCGCCCAGAATTCGAGCATGCCCCTTGGCGCGTGCAGAGCACCGGGAATGGTGCCTAGATCCACCCGCTCCTGGATCTCGCGGATGTCGAGCAGCAGCAGGTCGGGATTTTCCTCAATTTCGGCCTTGAACCGATCGATGGTCAGATTCTCGATGTCTCGCTTGACCGCCTGCACTTCGGCAAAGATGTTCTTGATGGCCATATCGCGTTGCCCAAACCGGTTACTGATTCTTCATCGCGTCGATGTTCAGCAGCGGGATCGAGTTGCCGCCCGCCACCTGAGGCAACTGCCCGTCCCACTTTTCGGCGATGCGCAACTGGATCAAGGAAGGATTGTCGCGCAGCGCCTCCGCCTCCCGTCGAATCGCTTCCGCCCGCGCCTTGGAAGCGACTTCGATCTGGTACGCCTCGGCATCCGCCGCCAGCATCCGCTCCGCCGCAGCCGCTTCGGCCTGGGTCACGCGCCGGAGCTTCTCGTTCTTCGCCTTGAGCGCCTCCTGCTCCGCCTTGACCTTCTCTTCGATCGCACGGTTGAACTCGTCGGAAAAGTCGAAGTCGGTAATGGCGACGTTGGCGAGACTGAGCGCCCCGACCACGCCTTTCTGCTGCAGCGTCGTGTTGATGAAGTCCTCGATCGCCGACTGGATCTTGTTCTTGACCTCGGCCCGATTCGTCACGAGAGCCTCCGCCGTATAGAGCGCCGTCACGGCTTTCACGGACTCCATGATGGCCGGCGACACCAGCGTGGCCTCGACCACGCTGCGGGTGCCGATTTTCTGATAGGTCAGGGGCATGACCTGCCCGGTCATCGAATACTGCACGGCGACTTGCGTGCGCACGACCTGCAAGTCCCTGGACGCGGCCTGCGCCTTGCTTTCCGCCTTGCGCAGCCGGATGTCGACTTCTTCAACGATGTCTACGAACGGCAATTTGCCGTGTATGCCCTCGGGCAGAGCCTCCATTTGAACGGCGCCGAGCCTTCGCACCACGCCGACGTGGCCGGCATCGACAATGACAAAACATCCGAAAAGCAACATCAGGACGACGAGCGCGCCGACGGCGTAGGCGATCTTGTTCAACATCTACTTTATCCTCCACTGCTGCCCGAGGATTCTACGAGCGCAGCAGGGTCCGCGTAAAACAATCTCGGATGCCGTTTGCGTGCGAGATCGGACAGTTGGACAAAAGCTCGGGCCGCTTGGGGCGCTGTCATCGCGGGTCCATTCGGAACAGGGCAAATCCGGGCACGACCTCCCGCGCACCCATCGCCGCCTGGAGCGCCGCGGGGTCCGTGATCTGCACCGCCCGGCGCAGATGGATTTCATCGCCGATCTTCAGCCGCACCCGGTTGTCCCGCGCCACGTGCTTCGGCCATGTTTTCGTATCGCACCGGCTACATCCCACGTACAGGGTGCCTTCATCCGCCCAGGCGCTGACCGTGATGGAATGCGGAATCAGGTACCACGTCCGTGTTTCCAGCCAAGCCTGTGTGCGGCCTTGCAGGAATGACAGCGCGGTGGGAGGGTCACCGCTCAGGCGCGTGCCCGGTCGGCGCTCCACTGGGTCTATGGGGACGTAAATCAAGGCGACGTAGAGCGCGACGACAACGCCCCCCAATATCAACACGACGCGTTTCATTCGATGCTCCTTCAAGGACCCGCCACTGTGGCGAGCTTCCAGCCGAAGAGTACCCGACATCGCGACTGCCGCGAAGCCTTCCCGCAGGCTATGATCGATGCCAATGAAGCCACGGCTAGTCTACGACGGCGACTGCGCGTTCTGCTGCTATGCCGTCGAATACGCGGCATCGGTCACGGCGGATACCGTCGAATATCGGCCTTACCAGGAGGTAATGGCCGAATATCCCGACATCACCGAAGCCGAGTTCGCCGATAGCATCCAACTCTTCGTCGACGGCGAGCGCCGCGAACGCGCCGACGCGGCGTTTCGCACGTTGGCCATCGGCGGGGTCCGCTTCTGGGACCGTCTCTATCGCCGTCTGCCTGGTTTTGCCGCCCTCTCGGAGGCCCTGTACAGATGGGTAGCACGGCGCCGGGGGCTGGGCCTCGCCCTCGCGCGCCCCCTGTTCGGACGGCAGCTTCGTCGCGCCGAATTCAACGTTACGGCCGATCTCGTCATCCGGGGCATCGCGCTCTGCGGTCTATTCGCCTTTCTCTCCCTGTGGTGGCAAATAGAGGGGCTCATCGGACCGCAGGGAGTGCTTCCCGCGGCAGACTATTTCGATGCGCTCGCAAGCGCCTACGGCCCAGAACGTTTCTGGTTCCTGCCCACGGTGTTCTGGCTCGATGGCTCGCCCGTGGCCCTGCACGCGGTATGCGCGATCGGCACGCTCGCAACGCTGGCGGCGTTGCTCGGCCGCTGGCGCTGCGCCGCTTCGGTGACCGCCTACGTGTGCTATCTGTCGCTCTTTGCCGCCGGCCAGGTCTTCCTTTCCTACCAGTGGGACATCCTCCTCATCGAATGCTTTGTCATCGCCGCCGTGCTGGCCCGCGCACCCGGGTTCGGCGTGTGGCTGGCGCGGCTCGCCCTGTTTCGTTTCATGTTTCTGTCGGGCTTCGTCAAGCTCGCGAGCGGAGATCCGACCTGGGCCGACGGCTCCGCCCTCGCCTTCCACTTCGAAACCCAGCCCCTGCCAACCGCACTTGCGTGGTATGTCCACCATCTGCCGCCGACGATCCTCGAGTGGGCCGTGTGGATGACATTCGTCATCGAACTCGCGCTGCCGTTCTGCATCTTCCTCCCGCGCAATATCCGACTCGTCGCCGCCGGCGGCTTCGTACTCCTCGAAGTGCTCATCTTCGCGACCGGGAACTACAACTTCTTCAACATCCTCACCATCGTGCTGTGCGTGGCGCTGCTCGATGATCGGTGGACGAAAACGATCGTTCGCGGCGTCGCGACGGCATCGGGGCGCAAGGTGTCCAAAACGCTGGCGGCCTGCGTCATGGCGCTCGGCATCCTCGTCATCTTCCACGCCGTGTTCCGGCTGCCGGCGCCGACAACCGTCCTCACCCAGGCAGCCGCGCCGTTGCGCCTGGCAAACCCCTACGGTCTGTTCGCCGTCATGACGATGCGCCGGGACGAACTCGTCGTCGAGGGGTCCATGGACGGCAGCGCCTGGCTGCCCTACGCCTTCCCGTTCAAACCCGGCAACGTCGCCGCCCGGCCCCGTTGGGCGACACCGCACCAACCGCGCCTCGACTGGCAGATGTGGTTCGCGGCATTGACGACGCCCGAGGGCGCGCCCTGGATCTACGACTTTGCGCTGGCCCTGCTCGAAGCGCGGCCGGAGGTGCTCAAGCTGGTCGCCGATCCGTTCGAGGGCGCGCGGCCGAAGTTCGTGCGTATCGTGCGCCATCGGTATCGATTCTCGACGTACGAACAAAAGTCTTCGACAGGCAACTGGTGGATTCGCGGCGAGGCGACCACGTGGTTGCCCCCGACGCACCTGCGACGGCCCAAGATCACGCACGACCCCTTGACGCTGGATTGAATGCCGCGATGAGCGACATACTTCGCGCCTTTATAGACGTTTCGTTGCGGGCGGACCTCCTGTGAATTTTGACATCCGGGCCGAATGGGGCAAGCGCAGTTGGTGGATGAATCTCATTTTCCTGTTCTGCCTATACATGACCTTCATCTATCTGCCGTTCGATCTTTTCTACAAACCCGTCGCCGTGGACCAGGAAGTCTGGTTCGGGTTCGTGCTGCGCGGCTGGTGGGCCAAGGCGACCGAACCCCTGCGCTGGCTGATATACGGCACCGGGGCCTATGGATTCTGGAAGATGGCGCATTGGATGTGGCCATGGGCGGCGGTATACGCGGCCCAGGTCTCCTTTGGCATGCTGATCTGGAACCTGGTGGATGAGCGCGGTGCCGGCTGGGTGGCAGGCGCTGCGGCCGCGGCGTTGTTCATGTTGCCGACCATCGCGCTGTGGCGGGCTCGGCCCGCGTTCCGCCAGCGGCCGGTGCCGCCGGTTTCAGCATGACCATCAGTCAGCCGCTCCTCACGGCCGCCGTTGCAGAGGCGAGCCGCGCCGAACTCGCCGCCATATCCGAACGAACCGGCACAACGATCGAGCCGCATCTTTTCGTCGACGCCGGCGATCTTCGCGCGGCGCAGCGCGAGCAGATAGAGATCGCGTACGGTTCGCCCGACCTCGTGCGCATGGGTGCATTCGCACGTTTCTTCGATCTGATCGAGGCACTGCCCAGCCTGCGCTGGGTGCACCTGGGCTTCGCCGGGATCGACAATCCCCGTTTCGGCGCCATGCTCGACCGCGGCGTACGGCTGTCCAACTCGCCCGGCGCCGCCGCCGAGCCCATTGCGCACACGGCAATGGCTGGGCTGCTCTCGCTCGCGCGGCGCCTGCCCCACTACCATGCGCTGCAACGCGATCATCTCTGGCGGCATCTGCCGATGGACTCGCACCCGGAGGACATCAGCGGCCAGACGCTCGTGGTGTATGGCTTCGGCACCATAGGCGGCGAACTCGCGCGGCTGGCCCGCGCCTTCGGGATGTACGTGATCGGCGTCCGCCGCAGCCCTGGAACGGGCCAGGACCAGGCCGACGAGGTCGTGCATCCCGATGCCCTCGATACGGTCCTGCGTCGGGCCGACTGGCTCGCGGTCACCGCCAACCTGACGAGCGAAACCCGCGGCGCCATCGATGCGCGTCGGCTGGCGCTGCTCCCCGAGGGCGCCCACGTCATTAACGTCGCCCGGGGCCGGATCATCGACGAGTCCGCACTCATCGAAGGGCTACAGTCGAACCGGATCGCGGGCGCCTACCTCGACGTATTCGAGACCGAGCCGCTCCCGGCCGAGTCGCCGCTGTGGGACCTGCCCAACGTCATCATTACGCCGCACGCAGCCTGGACCGCCAAGGGCAATTTCGAGCGCGCGCGCATGATTTTTCTGAGCAATCTCGAGACCTGGCTGCACGGTCGCGAGCTATCGACGGAAGTCCGCGAACGCTGACTGTGCGCCCCAGCGGCCGCGAGCGTCTCCGGAGCCACTTGCGCTGTTCTGAGAGCCGCTGAAACAAAGGGCTTGCGGGCGGTGGATTTTTTCTTTAACCCAAGAAACGCGGCATTTCGGACGTTTTCCGACTTCACGGGCCTTGAATCCGAGATTTCCACCCCGACGCCCCGTGCTTACCCCAAGCCGTCGAAGTAGGAACGATTCCCATTTAGACACCGTGAAGATCCCATAACGACCAGTTTGACCATCTGTCGCGCCCCCGCACGCCTCGCCGAGCCTCTGATTGCTGGGCAACCAGCCGCAATCCGGCCGGGTCCGGCGAAAAACCCTACAGCGCAAGTGCCTCTCTCCGGGCAGCGCATTGACCCTCCGAAGAAGGCTCAGTTAACATCGTTTTAGCCATGGGCCGATCAGGGAAGCCGCGACAGCGCTACGATGGCAATGGAGAGGTCGACGGATCGGTCGTGTCGGGCTTGAAGACCGTGGACTCCACGAAACAGATGAAATGAGGACTTATTGCGCATGGGTAAGATAGTTACCTTTCCGAGAGAGAAACACGCGTCTGGCAAGCAAATGCATTTTTCCGACATGAAATCCGAGGAGGATCGCGCGATCCTCGCCAGGATTCTGCTCGAAAACGTCGCCCGGTGGGTCGATGATCGCGACCGGGACGTGATCGTAGGCATGGACATGGGCGGGGGCGGCGGCACGCCACGTCCGGCGCTTACCGACGAAGAGTGCGCGGAGCTGGCAAAGGCGGGAGCTGGCTCCTGGGGCCACTGCACCATCATCGAGCCGGCAGACCTTGATGTGTACGAGTCGTACATGTACGCGCCCCTCGCCATGCCGGAGAAGCCGGAAGTGATGCTCTCCTACTGGGACATGAACCGGGGCGTAGCACCCTTCATGGAGGGCCGGGTGATGGTCAAGGCACTGTGTCCGGACGGTATCGAATCCTGGCTGGTGATCAGCGTCCCGGTGCCCAACTTCTATACCTGTGTCGAAGGCAACTGCTGGGGCTGGCCCAAGTACGTGTGCGACGAGATGACGGTGGAGAAGGATCATTCGGAAGTCATCTATGAGGGCAAGGTCAGGCTGTCCATGGATTTCACTCCGGGCGGCGTGGATGAGGCCATGATCGCGAAGCTGAAGGCGCAAGGCACCGAAGGCGGCAATACCATTTCGTTCGCCATCGATGGAGGCGGAGGCTGCTTGATGCGGCAGGGGCGAGGCCCGGTCGACACCAATCCCGACCGCAACTACTTTGTCGAATGGGAAGCCGGCATGATCAAGACCTTTATGAGGCCGGAGGACAAGTGCTCCCGCCTGCTACCGGAAAACTGTGTCACCCCCGGCTTCTGGCAGTGGTCCATTGGCAGGGGCGGCGGCCCCGCTGGCGGGATGTTCAAGGTCACGGGCTAGCTAACTGGCGGGACTTGCCGCAATTGCGGCAAGTCCGACCGACACTAGCTCAATCAAACGCGGGCGCCGGCGAGGCGGCACCAGCCGCCTCGCCGGCCCGTTATTTCTTACCCTGCCCGTGCAACTCGTGCAGGTTGTCCCAGTCCACCCGTGGAAAGGCCCGCGGATCCGTCGTGTCGGATTCCGACGAATCAATGAACTGAGGACCTATTGCGTATGGGTACGCTAGTCACCTTTCCGAGAGAAAAACATGCGCGGGGCAAGCAGATGCGTCCCTCCGACGTGAAGACCGAGGAGGATCAGATGATCCTCACCAGGGTCCGGCGCGAAAACGTCGCCCGCTGGATCGACTCTGACGAGGACGTACTCATAGGCATGGGCATTGGGGGCAAACCGTCTCCGAGGCTTTCCGACGAAGAGTGCCAGGAACTGGCAAAGGCGGGGGCCGGGTCCTGGGGGCACTGCACCGTCATCGATCCGGCTGACCTCGACCTGTACGAGTCGTACATGTACGCGCCGCTCAGGATGCCCGAGAAGCCGGAGGTGATGGTCTCCTATTGGGACATCAATCGAGGTCCGGCACCCTTCATGGAAGGCCGGGTGATGGTCAAGGCACTGTGTCCCGACGGTATCGAATCCTGGCTGGTGATCAGCGTCCCGGTACCGAATTTCCATACCTGCCTGAACGGCAACTGCTGGGGTTGGCCCAAGTACGTGTGCGACGAAATGACGGTTGAAAAAGAAAGGTCGGAAGTCATCTATGAGGGCAAGGTCAGGCTGTCCATGGATTTCACTCCGGGCGGCGTGGATGAGGCCACGATCAAGAAGCTGAAGGCGCAAGGCACCGAGGGCAGCAATACCATTTCGTTCGCCATCGATGGAGGCACGGGGTGCCTGATGCGGCAGGGGCGCGGCCCAGTTGATGTTGGGCAAAACACCTACTACGCAGAGTGGGAGGCCGGCATGATCAAGACCTTCATGAGGCCTGAGGACAAGTGCTCCCGCCTGCTACCGGAAAACTGTGTCACCCCCGGCTTCTGGCAGTGGACCATTGGCAGGGGTGGCGGCTCTGGCGGTGGAATGTTCAAGGTCAAGTAACCTCCGGACCTGCATGAAGCGCCAGGGCCTGTTAGCAGGCCTTGGTGCTCCGTCAAGCCCAAATCTACGGGTATCTGCGGGTCTTTTTGGCCCCTGATAGTCTTCTTGCGAGGGGCGTCCCCTCGCGCTCCCCGGCTGAAGGCTGTTCTCTTGCGAGGGGCATCCCCTCGCGCTCCCCGGCTGAAGGCTCCGTTGCTCCTCCTTGTGTGGGGCCTGCCACACCGCGTCGTCGCGCCTCGCCAGGAACCAAAAATCCCTCGCAGCTACACTCGCATCTTTAGGCTTGACGGAACACTAGTCATTTCGGGCTGCGGTGAGGCGGCATTGGCCACCTCGACCGCGGCCCGTTTACTTTCTGCGCCGGCCGTGCAACTCGTGCAGGTCGTCCCAGTCCGCCCAGGCGCGGCGGCCGCCACTCTTTACCAGCGTCCGCGCGAGGCGGGGATAGTGCACGACATCCGACATGTTGCGCTCTCCTCCCATCAGGTAGACGAGATCTTCATCGAACGGGTTGTTCATTGCGTGCGGCTTCGACGGCGCCCCGAACCCCATGAAATCTCCGGGTCCCACTTCGAGACGCTCGTCGCCGATTTCCGCGATGCCGCGTCCCGACAATATGTAGAGAAACTCTTCGTCCGAGTCGTGATAGTGCAACTCCGTGCTTTCGCGGCCCGGCGGGAGTCGAACCAGGTGAACGCCGATGCGTTTCATGCCGACAGCGTCCGACAGCGATCGCGTCATCCGCACGGCGTTGTCGTTGAACTGATGCCGATGGGGCCGGGGCACCATGGCGTCGATTTCCTTATTCTTGAGCAGCATGATCGGCTTTTCCAATGTCCCGCAACGCATCGAGCAACAGGGAATTCTGTTCCGGGGTCCCTGCGGTGATGCGCAGCATACCGCCAAGCCTCGGCATATCGAAGTGGCGCACGAGGATGCCCCGCGCCTTTATTTGTTCGTAGGTCGAACGCGCATCGAAGGGCCAGTTCGCCGGCGGCGATGCCAGGAGAAAATTCGTCTGCGAACCGGGAGCGCCAAAGCCGAGTTCCGCCAGTCCACTCCTCAGCGCCTCCCGCGCGCGGCGGACGCGCCGCCAAGTATCGCAAGCGTATGCCCCATCGGAGTACGCCGCGCAGGCGAGAGTTTGCGCGAGCATGTCCTGATTGAAGCTGTCCCGCGTCTTGGTGGCAATCGGTTCCAACAGTCGCGGACTTCCGAGCAGGAAACCGAAGCGCAAGCCCGCCAGCGAATACCCCTTGCTCAACGTGCGCAACAACAGGAGATTGTCGAATTCGCGGATGAGTTGCGTGGCATCGTGGCCGAGCGCCGGGTCCACGAAGTCCACATACGCCTCGTCGATCAGCACCACGCCTTCGATCTCGTCGGCGATCCGGGCGAGCGCGACTACGTCCAGCAACACCCCGCTCGGGGCGTGGGGATTCACGAGACAGGTCAGACGCGCGCCGGCGCGGTTCGCCCTGGCGCAGAAATCCGCCGGCGGCGACCAGTCGTCCGCGAGCGGTATCGACTCTATCCGGCAGCCCTGCACGCGCGCCAGGACCTCATAGAGCGAATAACTCGGATAGGCCATGGCGAAAACCGAGCCCGGATCGACGAACGTTGTGAATGCCAGCCTGAGCGCTTCGTCCCCGCCATTGGTCACCAGGATTTCCTCAGCCGTCAAGCCGAGTTGCGCCGCCGCCAGACGGCGGAACCCCTCCGACTGGGCAGGCGGATAGCGGCGCAATTCATCGGCATTGAACGCCGCCAACGCCGCGGCCACCGCCTGGCTCGGCGGATACGGGTTCTCGTTCGTGTTGAGCTTGACCACGCCCGGATCATCGGGCTGTTCACCGTAGCGATAGCCCTCCATGTGGCGGATATTCTCGCGTTCGTAGCTCACTGCTCCGCGTCCTCGAAGCTGTCGTCCGCGGTGGCAGCCGGCGCGTCGGCGGGGCCGAGCAGGTGCGCCAGCCACTCGCTGCGCGGATTCGCTTCCAGCGCGAGTTTCACCGCCATTGTCAGTGGCACCGAGAGGAGCATGCCCACCGGACCGAGCATCCAGCCCCAGAACACCAGGGACAGAAACACGACCAGCGTCGAAAGGCTCAATGCCCGGCCCATGAACTTCGGCTCGACAACGCTTCCGACGACCACGTTGATCGCGACATAGCCCCCGGCGGCGAACCCGGCGTGCACCGGGCCCAATTGCAGAAGCGCCCAGAACACACCCAGTCCCGCGGCGATGATGCTGCCGAAGGTGGGCACGTAATTCAGCATGAAAGCGATCATGCCCCAGAGGACGGGAAAGTCGACCCCGATCACCGCCAACATGGTGCCGACGGCAACGCCCGTGCCGATGCTCGTGGTGGTCTTGATGGCGATGTAGCGATTCACATTCGCCGCGAAACGCTCGAAGTACGGCATGTCGCGGTCAGGCTGTTTCAGCGTCTCGCGCAGCTTGTCCGGGAAACTCGACGCTTCCGCCAGGATAAAGATCACCGTCAGCAGGATCAGGAAACCGTCGCCCAGCACGTTGCCAAAGCCCCGCAACGTGTTGCCGGCCATGGAAAACGCGACCGCAGGGTTGAATGCGCCGAGAATCCAATCAGCCGAGATCTCGACACCGAGGGAGCGCGGCCACTCCAACACCTGGGTTGCGAGCTCCGTTGTCCGCGCCTGGTAGACGGGCAGTTCATCGGTGAACGCGGCAACCGCCTGCGCGGCCAGCGCACCTACACCGAAAAGGACAACCAATAGTCCGGCGATGACCGCGAGGATTGCGAGCCCGATGGGAACCCGGTGGCGATGCAGCCAGAACATGGGCGTGGCCGCCACCGTGGCGATAAAGGTCGCCAGCAGGAACGGCACCATGATGACTTCCGCCGCCTTGATGCCTGCGGCGATCACCACGAAGGCTGCGGCAACCACCCAGGGATTACTGGTCGGGGAGCCCTCGGCCGGCATCGTTCAGCCCTGAACGCGGCGCATGGAACACGCGGCGCGGCGCGAGGCGCGCATCACGAGCGCGCCGAGGTCGGCCATGCCGCCGATGTCCCGGCCGTATCGCCATCTCCTGTCAGCGTCGGCGCGCTGTCCCCAATAGGCTTCCGATTGGCGATGCTCGGCAGATCGCGCCGCACTTGGGCGACGCGTTCCGGATCGATTGTGGCCATGGCAAAACTGTCGCCGCGCTCGGGACACTCGGCAATGACGTCGCCCCAGGGATCGACGATCAACGCATGGCCATAGGAACTGCGATTGGCGTGGCCGTGCTCGCCGTGCTGGGCCGGAGCGACTATGTACGCCTGGCACTCGATCGCCCGCGCCCGCAGCAATACGTGCCAATGATCGGGTCCGGTGGCGCTGGTGAAGGCGGCCGGCACCGCAAGCGCGACGGCGCCCAGATCGACCAGCCGCTGATACAGCCGCGGGAAGCGCAGGTCGTAGCAGATCGACAACCCCAGCGTGCCGAACGGCAACTCCGTGACCACCGGGGTATCGCCAGCCGCGGTGTTTTTCGATTCCAACAGGCGCGTGCCGTCCGCCAGATCGGCGTCGAACAGGTGAATCTTGCGATACATGGCGCGTATTTCTCCGGCGGCGTCGAGATGCACCAAGGTGTTGTAGGCGCGCCTTCCGGGGCCCAATTCGTGGAACCCGAATACGAAGTGGACGCCGTTGCCCGCCGCCATGGCGCGACAACGCTCGAATATCGGTCCGCCCGCGGGTAGCGGTTCGAGCATCCCGGCGCGAGCCCTGCCGGGACCGATGAACGTGAAGGTCTCCGGCGCGAATACCGCCTCCGCCCCCGCCACGGCCGCCTCGGCCACCAGCGATTCGGTCGAACGGAGGTTGTTCTCCACGTCGGCGGTGGCGCACATCTGAATGACGGCAACTTGCGTTGTGGCGGTCATGGCGGTTCCATCAGAGATCCCGATGGAGTGTGTCGGATTGCACGGGAGACGGCAACATCCGGGCTAGCTGCTGCTTCGACGGGGAACCGAAGCGACAGGTCAAAGATCCGGCAGGGTGCACGTCACGGCGTGGCCCAGGAACTCCTCGATGGCGGGAAGGTTGAAAGCGTCGCTTTCCGAGACGAAGCTGATCGACGTGCCGGTGGCCCCGGCGCGCCCGGTGCGACCGATTCGGTGCACGTAATACTCCGCTTCTTCCGGCAGGTCGTAATTCACGACGTGGGTAATGCCCTCGACGTGAATGCCGCGTCCCGCGACATCGGTGGCGACCACCAGGCCCACTTCGCCGCGCTTGAACCGGTTCAACGTTGCCAGGCGCCTGCGCTGCGGGATATCGCCGGCCAGCCCCTCGCATTCGATACCCCGCCCGCTCAGGTACCGCACGAGGCGGTGCACGGCATCGCGCCGGTTGACGAAGACTAGCGTCTGGCCCGGCTTGTGGCGGTGGACGAAACTGACGATGGCATCGCGTTTTTCCGCGGCCGAAAGCATCCAGAAATGCTGGTCCACGGCTTCGGCGGCAATCGACTCCGGCTCGATGGCGACATGGACCGGGTCCAGCGTCCACTGGCCCGCGAGACGCATGACGTCGTCGTTGAATGTCGCGCTGAAGAACAGCGTCTGCCGGTCACGTTTGTGCGGGGTCTGGTAGACGATCCGGCGAACGTCGGGAATGAAGCCGATATCCAACATGCGATCCGCCTCGTCGATCACCAGCGTTTCGACGCGCCGCAGATTGACCACGCCGCGTCCGCAGAAGTCGAGCAGGCGTCCGGGAGTGGCTACCAGAATATCGACGTCCCCGCTGCGCAGGCGATCGATCTGCCGATTGAAATCGAGGCCGCCGAACACCGCAATGATCGTCGTGTCGAGATACTTCGCCAGGTCGACGGCGTCGGCCTCTATCTGCAGCGCCAACTCTCGCGTCGGGGCAAGGATCAGCGCCCGGGGCGTACCCGGTGGATTCGGCCGTTCGAGCGGATATTCCAGGTGCCGCACCAGCATGGTGATGAGGAACGCCGCGGTCTTGCCCGTTCCCGTCTGCGCCTGTCCGGTGATGTCGTAGTCCGAGAGGCTATAGGGCAGCACCTCACCCTGCACCGGCGTGCAGCGTTCGAATCCCAGGTCGGCGATCGCCCGCTGCAGCGGCTCCGGCAATCCGTAGCCGGCGAAGGTGTCGTCGGTCATGCGCGTCTATCGGCGCGAATTCGCCGCACGCTCGCGAGACGAATGCACAGGGCCAACACTTCCGTTGCCGCTTCGACTTCCTCGAGCGTGGCAAACGTCGGTGCCAGCCGGATGGTCTTGTCGTCGGGGTCCCGGCCGTACGGATGCGTCGCGCCGGCCGGGGTCAATCGCACGCCGGCGCGCCCGGCAAGGTCCACCACTTCTGCCGCCAGCCCCGGGATCGTGTCCAGGACGATGAAATAACCGCCTCGGGGTCGCGTCCATTCGGCGATACCGAGACCGTCGAGAGACGCGTGCAGAATCCGGTCCACGGCTTCGAACTTGGGCCGCACCAGGTCGGCGTGCGCCCGCATATGCGCCTCGACCCGGCCACGGAGCAGCCGCGCGTGTCGCAGTTGGTTCACCTTGTCGTGCCCGATCAGCATCACCGATAGCCGCGCCTCCAGCTTGTCCAGCGTCTTTGGACTGCCAGCGACAAAGCTGACGCCCCCGCCGGCAAACGTAATCTTCGATGTCGAACCGAATACGACGACGTTGTCTGCGGCGCCGCTCTCCTTGGCGCGCGCGAGCACATCGTCGAGGATGGCCGGCGGGAACTCGAAATCGTGCACGGCGTACGCATTGTCCCACAACACGATGAATCCCGCCGACGCGCGGTTCCCGAGCGTCGCGATCCTGCGGACGGTTTCCGGCGAATAGACGCAGCCCGACGGATTCGAGTACTTCGGCACGCACCAGATGCACTTGATGGAAGGGTCCGCTTCGACCAGCCCCTCGACGCAATCCATGTCCGGTCCAGTCGCCGTCATCGGCACACTGACCATCTCGACGCCGAACGACTCCGTGATCGTGAAGTGTCGGTCATAGCCGGGCACTGGACATATCGCCTTGACCGGGGCGTCGTCCACCCATGCCGGACCGCTCAATCCATAGTGGAACGCCGCGTCCATCACCTGGTACATGAGCGCCAGACTGCTGGGACCGTCGGCGATGATTCGCTCCGCGTCCAGCCCAAGAATCTCCGCGCCGAGTTGCCGCGCCTCCGGGAGCCCCCGCAAATCGCCGTAGTTGCGCGCATCGATGGCAGAGGCCGACACATACTCTCCCTCTAGGATGCCATCGAGCGCATTGGACAGGTCAAGCTGATCGGGAGCCGGCTTGCCTCGCGTCAGGTCCAGCGACAGGTTGGAATCGCTCACCGCCGAATAGCGCTGGGCCAGCGTCCGTGTCTCGCGTTCGAGATCAGCGATGTCGAGTTGCGCGTATTTCATTCCGTACTGACTTGGGTCCCGGTTGGGCCGCTGTGACATCAAGCCGCCGATGCGTCGGCGCTCCCGCAAGTTTCGATGCGGCGCGCATTGTACCCAATGCAATGTGTCTCGCCGATTACGCGCCGCAGACCTCCCGCCCGAGGAACAACGGGCGGTCCTGTGCGCCTATGCCGTCAAGCCCGCCGTCTCGTCGACGCCGAGCATCAGGTTCATATTCTGCACCGCCGCGCCCGCGGCACCCTTGCCCAGGTTGTCGTAGCGGGCCGACAGCAGGACATGTTCCGCGCCCGCGAAAACCATCAGTTCAATTCGGTTGGTATCGTTGCACGCCGTGGCGCCGAGAAAACCCGCGCTCTGCGCGCATTCGGCACCCAATGGCAGAACGCGCACGAAGGGTTCGCCGGCGTAGCGCGCAGCCAGCGCATCGCACACGTCGGAAGCGCTGGCGCCATCCTCGAGTTCGTCCAGGAATAGCGGCACCTGGGTCAACATGCCCTTGAAGAAATGTCCGACCATCGGCGTGAACAGCGGCGTTCGACGGGTGCCGGCGTAGCGGCGCATCTCCGGAACATGCTTGTGCGACAGGTGCAATCCGTACGGCCGCACGCGCCAGCCGGGTTCATCCCGCGCGGAGTACTCGGCGATCATCGCCTTGCCGCCGCCCGAATATCCCGACAGGGCGTTGACTCGCAGCGGGAGTTCCGGCGCGATGATGCCGGCGTCGATGAGCGGCCGCGCAAGCAGGATGAAGCCCGTCGGGTAGCAGCCGGGATTGCTGACGCGCCGCGCGTTCCTGATCGCTTCCCGCGTCGTCTCCCCATCGAGTTCCGGAAGTCCGTATACCCAGCCGTCCGCTGTCCTGTGCGCCGTGCTCGCGTCGAGGATGCGCGCCGACGGCGCCAGCGCCACCGCTTCCCGCGCCGCATCGTCCGGCAGACACAGGATCGTCAGGTCCGCCGCCTCGAAGTACGCACGGCGGCTTGCCGGATCCTTGCGCTCCGCTTCGGGAATCTCGAACAGTTCCAGGTCGCCCCGCGACTTGACCCGGCCCGCGATCTCAAGCCCGGTCGTACCCGCCTGGCCGTCTATGAATACCTTGTGCATGCGCGCGAATGAAGTGTCAGAAAAGCGGCCTTCGTGCCGGTGGAAGGCCGATAACCGATTGTAAACCCATCGGTTACCGATCCGGGAAAGAATCGCTGGGAGGCACCTGGTGACGATCTGCTGTCCGAGTTCGCCCTGGTGCGCGTCGAGGGCTCGAAGATAGCCCTGGACGCGGCCGCTCGATTGCGGAGTCGAGGGCCCGGTCACGATGGTGCACCTGTTGAAATTCAAGGACAGCGCGGCCTACTCCGACGGCCGGAAGACGGACCTGACGGGCGCCGACGCCTGCGCTCTACCGGCGGCACATCGCGGCAGTCGGCGCGCTGCCGGCGGCGAGGCGAGCGAGCTTCACGCTGGTTCTACCGCGCTCGGCAGTGCGCCGTGACGCTCGTGGCGGCCGCCGGCCCGGCTTGCCGTGCCGGGTGGCGCGCTGCTTCGCGGATTTCCGCCATCCGGGAAAGATCGAGCACGCGCTGGAGGAGCTGGTCGCGCAGCGGATCTACGGGATCGCGCTCGGCTACGAGGACATCAACGACCACGACGCGCTGCGCGCGGACAGCCTGCTGGCGCTGCTGGCGGGCAAGCCGGACCGGACCGGCGCGCGACGGGCGCGGGCGCGGGACCGCGCCATGCGCGGCGAACCCGTACGCCCAGTCGCGGTCCCAGCCGAGGTCGTAGAGTGGCGGCCAGGCTTCCAGGTCGGCGCGACCGGCCGCGCGCCTCCAGCAGGGCCGGGCTGGCGACCGGCACCAGCCCCTCCTCGAACAGCGTCTCCTGCCTGAGCGTGTCCTCGCGGCGGGTCAGCGGGCGCGGCGCGGCAGTCTCGCCGGTGTAGGCGAGCCAGGCGTCGAAGTCGCGGCGCTCGGGATCGACGCCGCGGTGGTTGGTCTCGACCTCCAGGGCGACGTGCGGGTGCGGCGCGCGGCGGTCTCGAAGAAGCGCAGGGCATCGAGGGGCGGAAGGGGCTCGACGGGTTCCGGGATGGATGGCCGCACGGCATCGCCCGACTAAGCTGAACTTCCAGATGATGTTTGATCCAACCCATTGATGTTCTGGATAATTCAAAAAATATAGAGGGACGCTACTGGGAACGTTCCAGACGCACGCCGAGGAGCTTGAAGGCTTCGCGCTGTAGCGCGGTGGGCCGGGTGAGGACTTCGAACGGCACGGCGCCGGACACTCGGGGGACGACCCGGTTCCTGGTGATCGTCGCCAGGTCGCCGAGCAGGGTGCGGAAGCTGTGCACCGGCAGACCGTCGGCGGTGCGTTTGCCGCGGGCTTTTTCCTCGGCGGCTTCGGAGACCCGCGCCGGCGCCACGATGGAAGTGCGCGCCGCCTCGGCTGCGGCCCGGTCGTGGTCGTCGAACAGCAGCGGCTTGAGCCGGGCGCGCATGTGCCATTCCACGTAATAGGCCAGCATGCACAGGAACACATGCGCGCGGACCCGGTCGGCGGTTCGGTGGAACACGGGCCGCACCTTCAGGTCCACGGTCTTCAAGCTTCGGAAGGCGCGCTCGACCGCGCTCAGGCGCTTGTAGGCGCGCACGGCGCCCTCGGCGTCGAGTCGCGTCTCCGCCAAGCTGGTGCGCACGACGTACAAGCCGTCCAGCGCCGCCTCCGCGGCGATGGACTCGGGCTTTCGCCGATAGCCGAACGAGTCCTCTTCGATATCCAACTCGAAGTGCTTGGCCATCTTGTATTTGCCGACGACCTTGCCCACCCGCACGCCGATCTTGTCCGCGCCCTTCAGGCGCCGCTTCTCCCGACTCGCGGCCGCGACGATGGGATCGAGCAACGCCTCGGTGGTCCGGAGCAGTTCTTCCCGCTTGCGCGCCCGCTCCTCCGCCAGCAGCGGATTGCGGCACACCATGAGGCGCTCGCCCGGATAGGCGTCGGTTCGGATCTCCACCAGGTCGGTCTCGTCGAACAGCGACAGCTGCACCGCGCCGGACTCCACCAGGGAGCGGACCGCCGGACCCCGCAGCGCGCTGATCCAGTCCAGCCCGGACGGCCTCACCTCCTCGCGGATGCGCGCCTCGGTCAACATCCCGCGGTCGCCCACCAGCACCACCCTGGAGAACCCGAAGCGGCGCCTGAGCTTGTCGATCTGCGCCCCCACGGTGGCCGGGTCCGCGGTGTTGCCGTCGAACACCTCCACCGCCACCGGACGGCCCTCGGCGTCGCACAACAGCCCGAACTCGATCTGCAACTTGCCGCGCTTGCCGTCGCGCGAGTGGCCGCGCCGCCCCAGCGGACAGCGGCGCCCTTCCAGCCACACCGACGTCAGGTCGTAAAGCACCAGGGCGCCGTCCTTCAGATGCCGCTTGGCCAAGCGCCGCTCGATGGCGTCCCGGCGCTTGAGCAGCCAGTCCATGGCGGCGTAAAGATCGTCCTCGTCGCAGTCTTCCAGCCCCAGCGTCTCGGCGAGCGAGTCGCGCGCGGTCGCCTCGGCCAAGCCCCGGGCGGCCGCCAGTTTCGAGCCGGGGTCCAGGATCCGGGCGACGATCATCGCAAGCACGCGCCGGCGCTCGGGCGAGTCCGCCCCGGCGATCGTCCGGTCCAGGCGCAGCTTGCGCAGCGTCCCGAGCGCGGCGGCGACATGGCCGTGGGGTTTGGAACGCACGATGTCGAAGGCGTCGTCGAGGCGGGACACCGCGGCGCCGCCCTTGAGCAGCGCGCGCAGGCCCTCGACCAGCGTCGGGGGCCATTTGGAGAGGTTGGCGAGGGTGCGTTTCTTGACCTTGCCGCCCTCGCGCCAGCCTTCGCGCAGGAGGATGGCGGGAGGCGAGCTGCGGTTGGGGACGGTTTCGATGTACATGGGAACAATGATAAGACATATATCCACCAACCGCAATATAAATGTCATTTATTACATGGGAACACTTCGACAGTCCGAAAACACTGTTTCCGTATTGCAATCAGTCGCTTAACTCCAATGAGCGGGTCAAATGGCTGGAACTTCAGACTAAGTTCAACTTAGTCATACCACAAATTGAGGTTGTCCACAGCAGGCCGGACCCGCGGCGTCGGGGAACGGGCGCCGCAGGCGGCAGGCGCCCCTGCGCGAGACCTAGGGAAACGCCAGTTTTCCCAAAGACGAATTAAAATTATTGCATTTACGTACCTGTCAGGCCCGTCAGGCCGGAGAACAGCCCGGCCCCCGGCGATGTCGTTGTCGCCGACGGGACGCCTCTCCGCGTCTTCCGCTCCGGTCGTCTGCCGGCGCCCCGGGGCCGGCGGGATGTTCCCCCCAGATTCAGGCTTGCCGGAGCGCTAGCGGCCTGAATCGAACACGTCGCCAAGCGCTTGCGCGTCAAGCACGTTTTCGGCCCAGGTCTCAAGATCGGTCGCGGACGCTTCGCTTAGCCTCTCGGCGACTTCGGGCGGCAGGAGACCGAATCGCCGCAGCAGCAGCCGTTCCAGAACCACGCGCTCCCCCTCGACACGACCCTGCTGCATCCCCTGCTGCATCCCCTGCTGCATCCCTTCGTCGCGGGCCCTTTGGATGACTCCTGCCATGGTGGTGCTTTCCTCTGGATATTGCTGCTGATAGCGCTGGAACTCATTGTCGGTGAGGCCGGCGTAGATGTCGATGAATTCGATGTATTTCGCCCGCTTGTCGGCGTCGCGCTCCAGCGCCAGCAAGCCGCGGACCGCCTGCGCGTAGACCTCGACCTTGCGGGTCTCCGGGCTGCGCATGTTCGGCAGGTTGACTCGGGCCACCAGGTTGTCGCTGCGCAGCCAGCGCTCGGAGGGTATCTCCCTGAGCTTGCAGTCCAGATAGTCGAACGTCAGGTAGGGGCGGCGCTCGGTGCCCAGGGTGAGCGACGCGGCGGCCGCGTCGGCGTCGCGCAGGAAGATCACCGCCGGCACCACGCGGTCCGTCTTGAACAACTCGGCGAGGTCGAGGCAGTAGTGCGCCAGCCGGTGCAGCGAGAATCGCCGCCAGTCGGATTCTTCTTCCAGCACGAACAGGATCGCCTCCCGGCGGCCGTCGGCCCACTCCACCAGCAGGGGCACATCGAGCTCCCGGTAGTGTGTTCCCAGGCGTTCCTGGAGCTGTTCCTGTCGCGCCGGGATGATCTCCACGTCGTCTTCCGGCAGCGGCGCCTCTTCAGTGGCGAAAAACGCCAGCGCGTCGCGCGGATAGTCGAGGATCAGGTTCTTGAAGTTCTGGTCGTGGCTGACGGCGTTCGCCATGCACTGCGCCCGGTGTTTGTTTGATCGACAGGATGGGCATTTGCCGCCGGACGCGCCACGGGCGATCGCTGAAAAAACGGGGGGCAATCTGCCCTGGTCGCGTAAGCCGGTGCCTCCCCTCCCTCCATGCACGTTCTCCGGACGATTGCTTGCGCCCCGAACGTCATGGCTTCCATTTGCCCATGGGTGTCCCCGAGGCGGTGTTGTGCCCGTCCCGAACGGGATGTTCATGGGTGTCCCTGAATCGGGGATGGGTGTCCCCAACCCGAATGCTGGCAACGTCGGCGGAACGGACGGCCGCGCAATGCCCCGGTGACGGGACGCCTCTCCGCGTCTTCCGCTCCGGCCGTCTCCCGGCGCCCCGGGGCCGGCGGGATGTTCCCCCCAGATTCAGGCTTGCCGGAGCGCTAGCGGCCCGAATCGAACACGTCGCCAAGCGCTTGCGCGTCAAGCACGTTTTCGGCCCAGGTCTCAAGATCGGTCGCGGACGCTTCGCTTAGCCTCTCGGCGACTTCGGGCGGCAGGAGACCGAATCGCCGCAGCAGCAGCCGTTCCAGAACCACGCGCTCCCCCTCGACACGACCCTGCTGCATCCCCTGCTGCATCCCTTCGTCGCGGGCCCTTTGGATGACTCCTGCCATGGTGGTGCTTTCCTCTGGATATTGCTGCTGATAGCGCTGGAACTCATTGTCGGTGAGGCCGGCGTAGATGTCGATGAATTCGATGTATTTCGCCCGCTTGTCGGCGTCGCGCTCCAGCGCCAGCAAGCCGCGGACCGCCTGCGCGTAGACCTCGACCTTGCGGGTCTCCGGTCTGCGCATGTTTGGCAGGTTGACTCGGGCCACCAGGTTGTCGCTGCGCAGCCAGCGCTCGGAGGGTATCTCCCTGAGCTTGCAGGCCAGGTAGTCGAACGTCAGGTAGGAGCGGCGCTCGGTGCCGAGAGTCAGGGACGCGGGGCTCGCTTACCCAGGGTTTTTCAGCGTGTCACGGGGACCCCAAAGGTTCTCTTACCACTTTGATAAACATTAAGTTATAGACTCTCCGGGTTCCACGACGATACGCTGTATCGACGCAGAAATCCCGTAACGAAACGAGTACCCGGAAATGGATTCCAGCAACACAAAACGACCCCGGCGGCTCTCCGCCACATTCGTCAGAACCGTCAGCATGCCCGGTCGCTACGGCGACGGCCACGGCGGCCACGGCTTGAGCCTCCTCGTCAAGCGCGCCGCCTGCGGCGGACTCGCCAAGTCGTGGGCGCTGGCTATCCGGCCCAACGGCAGGACCACCAGCGTCGGCCTCGGCGGCTATCCCATCGTCACCCTCGCCATGGCGCGCGAGCGCGCTCTGGAGAACGCCCGCACCGTCGCCGAGGGGCGCGATCCCAGGCGCCGCGCCCAGCGCGCGCCGACCTTCGCGCAAGCCTGCGAAACGGTGATCGCGATCCACGCCGCGAACTGGAAGGGCGGCAAGAACGAGCGCCAGTGGCGCGCCAGCCTGCGCGACTACGCCATGCCGAAGCTGGCCCGCAAGAGGGTCGACGCCATCACCACGGCGGACGTCATGGCCGCGCTGCTGCCGATCTGGTCGACCAAGCGGCAGACGGCCCGCCGCGTCCGCCAGCGCATCGGCGCGGTGATGAAGTGGGCGGTCGCCCAGGGCCACCGGGAGGACAACCCGGCGGGCGACGCCATCTCCGCCGCGCTGCCGAACAACCGCGTCCCGGCGAAGCACCAGCGGGCGCTGCCGCACGCCGAGGTCGGCGCGGCGCTCGCGCGGGTGCGGGAGTCGGGCGCCTATCTCGGCACCAAGCTGGCGTTCGAGTTCCTCGTCCTCACCGCGAGCCGCTCCGGCGAGGTGCGCCAGGCCCGCTGGGAGGAGATCGACCGCGACGGCGCAGTGTGGACCATCCCCGGCGAGCGCATGAAGACGGGCCGCGAGCACCGCGTGCCGCTGCCGCCCCGCGCGCTCGAAGTGCTCGACGAGGCCGCCCGTCTGTTCGACGGCGACGGCCTGGTGTTCCCGTCGCCCACGGGGCGGGTGCTGAACCATTCCACCATGACCAAGCTGCTGGGCGACCTCGGGATCGACGCCGTGCCGCACGGCTTCCGGTCCAGCTTCCGCGACTGGGCCGCCGAGTGCACGGACGCCCCGCGCGAGGTCTGCGAGCTGGCCCTGGCGCACGTCAACAGCGACCGCGTGGAGGCCGCCTACCGGCGCACGGACCTGTTCGAGAGACGCCGCGACCTGATGGGCACCTGGGCGGACTACATCGCCTAGACCGCCACTGCCGGGTCAGGGGCCGACAGGGCGGCCGGCTACGCCGGCCGCGCCCCTGACCCTGCGCGGGCATCATACGCCGCGCCCGTGAGCGGTCATTGCGGCCTCCACCAGCATGAGGGCGCGCAGCTTCGCGAGGTAGGCGTCCATGTCGCGCGCGTTCGCCGTTGGCACGGTGCCCCCCTCGTACAGGTGTACGGCCTCGCCTGCGGCCGGCTCCCGACTGTCGTCGCGGCGGCTGCGGCGACCGAGCAGGGCGAGCGTGGGGCCGGTCCAGGCCGGGCAGCCCGATCCGCACGGGCCACTCCGGGTTCCGTTTCCGCCGCCCCGGTGACGCGTCGGCGGTCACGCCGATCGGTCCCTGCTCGCGATTGAAGAACACCCAGGCGCCGCTGCGGCGCAGGGCCATGCCGTACGGGAAGGGCGTCGTCGAGCCCGCGCAGCTCGACCGGCCGCGGCGGATAGCGCTCCCGGAGCGCGTTCCAGCGCCCGTCGTTCGCCGCTAGGCCGATGCCCACGGGATAGCCGTGGCCGTTCCAGAACGCCCACAAGCCGTCTTTGTGCGCGGACATCTCGCGGGGAAGTGCGAAGCCAGCAGCAGCATCGCGTTCCGTAGGTCGATCCTCGACGAAGTCCGCGCGGCAATAACACGACTCCCTCGCACAGGCCAAGAGCCCAGCGCGGCCTACTGATCGCCACGCCTTCCAGAGGTCCGTAGTGGCTTTACCCGACGATCATTCGGCGGAGCCTCTTGCCTTTAGGAACCGTCGCCACTTCGCTCTCCGATTCTTTCCGGTCAACTTGCCAAGGTTCTCCTGAATGTCCCAGAACGCCTCGAACGCCTGAGCGCCGTCGAGAGTGCCCTCGTAGCTTCCGCCGACCGTACGTTCCACGCCGAATCCGGCGTCCCGTTCGTCCACGCCACTCGCGCCCTTCCGTCTCGCGTCCTTGAATGCATCGAGGATCCGGCAAACCTGCCAGCCGTAGCGGTCGAAGTGCCTCGTCGCCAGGTTGTGCAGCGCGACTACGCCGCCGACCCGCACCGACACCATCCCGTGGCCCAGCATCTCCACAGCCCGCTGAAACTGGCCGTCGAGGGAATCGTGCTCCGCAGCCTCCGCCTGCCGTTCGGCGATGGTGCTCCGCCACAGCGCGAGGCCCACAGCGATGACGCCGCCCGCCACCAGTCCGATGTTGCGGATCGCCTCGCTGCCACCGTCTGCTAGCGCCTCCCAGTGGTGCCAAGCGAGAACCACGGCTGCCCCCGACACCGCCAATACGAACACCGAAATCCACCCGATGGTCAGCCATCGCCGCATAGCCGCCTCACAGTGTCGCTGTCCCCGCCATGGCGAACATCACGCCCCAACCTGTCCGCAACGCCTCACCGTGGCACACGTCCGCGATGCCAGCAACCCGGCGGGTGCATTCGCCCTCAGCAAGTCAGCGTGTCGAGCAGGATCGGGCATCAGTGCCGCATCGCTTCATTCCGAGCCCCGCGCCACCGCGCGTGCCCGATTCCCATCTCACGGACAAGGCGATCGTCACACGCTCCAAGGAACGCGCTCGACCTCCTCGTTGTTCAGTCTATTGCGGTAGTAGCCGTCATAACCGAGCAACTTCAGCATGATCAGTTCCGCGTAGTACATGGCAACCAGCCACGCCTCCGATGCCAGCCCATCGGGGAGTTGATCGTGCTTGTCCGGGTGCACCACTCTGTTTCTGGCCCACGTAATCAAATCCGCGGAGTCCATTCGCCCATTGTTCTCCGCCGCCTTGGCCTGCAGCTTCGGGAGATTTGCGGGCACGGTCGGCGCCAATCCCGCCCACCTGAGAAGCAGCCGCAACCGGTCTGCTGCCGTGAGTCGCTCGTACCCGCCACGTCCCCGGTCCGGGTGCCTGTCTCCGGTCAGCCACCTCTCCTGAACAACGAGAACCGACCACCCGAGCGTCTCCAGCGCCGTGCATGCCGGAACCACTGCTCTTTCCTTGTCGAGTCTCTCGGCGTCCGCATAGGTGTACACCAGTTCGCGAAGGACACCCTGCCAGAAGCGCCGCGAGTCGGCATCCGAATGCAGGAATCTTCCAGCCAACGCTTCGAACAACGATGGCAGCCAAGTCGCCGGGTGCGGGCTCTCATAGCCGGGAGGTCGATAGAGCGGATACCAGCCCGGCAGCGGCCATTGCCGGTAGGGGTCCGGATAGCGCCCCGCATCCGCGGCCGAAACACCCCAGGACTCGAACGACGACTGGTCCTTGCTGTACCCCACGGGCAGCGCCAACCCGACCATCCCGCCTCGGACGAACGAAGCAAAAAGCGTCACGGCCTCGAGGACCGGCTCCGCGTCGTCGAAGTCGAAGCTCTCCGGCGAGCCATCGGCTCCCGCACGCCAGAGCCGGCAATGATGGGTGATCCCGTATCCCCTCTGCTCCTCGATACGCCCCTGTACGTCACTGAAATCGGCGCGCCGCTCAATCTCCACTCGCCACTCATTCGAACAAAGTCTCATCCCGGCAAGCTTGTCCGTCTCTTCGTTCCTCTTGACATGCTCGGTAAGAAACCAAACCTGGAAATTCACCAGGTAGAAACGGATTTCGTCGACCCGCCCCGACCTGTCGCCGATCTCGATGGCTCTCATCTCCCGTCTGCGGCCGCCGCTCACCAAGCCGGCGCCTGGAGGCTTCGGAGGTCCGTCGGGTCCTGCCCGCGTGGCGAATGCTGCCGAAGCGACCTGGGGAGGAACCATCTCCGGCCATTCGCCGAGGGGAACGGGAACATCGTCCAACGAAACGCCGTGGTGCCAGAACAGCCACTCTAAGTGGGGATCCGGCGAGAGCTTCAGAGCCACCTCGCCAACTCCCGACGCATCCAATTCCTCATGCACAACCTTCGTCTGCGTATCGCCTCCGGAGGATGCCGAACGGGTCGTGACAGTGACCGCAACGTCGAACCATCGTCCGGTCATTTCGCCGCGGTAGAGGAGCAGGGACTGGGATTCCGAAATCTCCGAACCACTGGCGAGTGGATGCGCTGGCTTGAGTGGAAACACATCGTCGCTCATGCCATCGCCCCTCGCCCGCCGTCCAACCCGTACTCACCCGCACCCGCCCAAGACGGGGCTTCCACCCCTCGCGGCGACGCCCACAGGAGCCCCGCCGCCTCCCTAAGCTGAACTTCCAGATGATGTTTGATCCAACCCATTGATGTTCTGGATAATTCAAAAAATATAGAGGGACGCTACTGGGAACGTTCCAGACGCACGCCGAGGAGCTTGAAGGCTTCGCGCTGTAGCGCGGTGGGCCGGGTGAGGACTTCGAACGGCACGGCGCCGGACACTCGGGGGACGACCCGGTTCCTGGCGATCGTCGCCAAGTCGCCGAGCAGGGTGCGGAAGCTGTGCACCGGCAGACCGTCGGCGGTGCGTTTGCCGCGGGCTTTTTCCTCGGCGGCTTCGGAGACCCGCGCCGGCGCCACGATGGAAGTGCGCGCCGCCTCGGCGGCGCCCGGGTCGTGATCGTCGAACAGCAGCGGCTTGAGCCGGGCGCGCATGTGCCATTCCACGTAATAGGCCAGCATGCACAGGAACACATGCGCGCGGACCCGGTCGGCGGTTCGGTGGAACACGGGCCGCACCTTCAGGTCCACGGTCTTCAAGCTTCGGAAGGCGCGCTCGACCGCGCTCAGGCGCTTGTAGGCGCGCACGGCGCCCTCGGCGTCGAGTCGCGTCTCCGCCAAGCTGGTGCGCACGACGTACAAGCCGTCCAGCGCCGCCTCCGCGGCGATGGACTCGGGCTTTCGCCGATAGCCGAACGAGTCCTCTTCGATATCCAACTCGAAGTGCTTGGCCATCTTGTATTTGCCGACGACCTTGCCCACCCGCACGCCGATCTTGTCCGCGCCCTTCAGGCGCCGCTTCTCCCGACTCGCGGCCGCGACGATGGGATCGAGCAACGCCTCGGTGGTCCGGAGCAGTTCTTCCCGCTTGCGCGCCCGCTCCTCCGCCAGCAGCGGATTGCGGCACACCATGAGGCGCTCGCCCGGATAGGCGTCGGTTCGGATCTCCACCAGGTCGGTCTCGTCGAACAGCGACAGCTGCACCGCGCCGGACTCCACCAGGGAGCGGACCGCCGGACCCCGCAGCGCGCTGATCCAGTCCAGCCCGGACGGCCTCACCTCCTCGCGGATGCGCGCCTCGGTCAACATCCCGCGGTCGCCCACCAGCACCACCCTGGAGAACCCGAAGCGGCGCCTGAGCTTGTCGATCTGCGCCCCCACGGTGGCCGGGTCCGCCGTGTTGCCGTCGAACACCTCCACCGCCACCGGACGGCCCTCGGCGTCGCACAACAGTCCGAACTCGATCTGCAACTTGCCGCGCTTGCCGTCGCGGGAGTACCCGCGCTTGGCCAGCGGACAGCGGCGCCCTTCCAGCCACACCGACGTCAGGTCGTAAAGCACCAGGGCGCCGTCCTCGAGATGCCGCTTGGCCAAGCGCCGCTCGATGGCGTCCCGGCGCTTGAGCAGCCAGTCCATGGCGGCGTAGAGATCGTCCTCGCCGCAGTCTTCCAGCCCCAGCGTCTCGGCGAGCGAGTCGCGCGCGGTCGCCTCGGCCAAGCCCCGGGCGGCGGCCAGTTTCGAGCCGGGGTCGACGATCCGGGCGACGATCATCGCCAGCACGCGCCGGCGCTCGGGCGAGTCCGCCCCGGCGATCGTCCGGTCCAGGCGCAGCTTGCGCAGCGTCCCGAGCGCGGCGGCGACATGGCCGTGGGGTTTGGAACGCACGATGTCGAAGGCGTCGTCGAGGCGGGACACCGCGGCGCCGCCCTTGAGCAGCGCGCGCAGGCCCTCGACCAGCGTCGGGGGCCATTTGGAGAGGTTGGCGAGGGTGCGTTTCTTGACCTTGCCGCCCTCGCGCCAGCCTTCGCGCAGGAGGATGGCGGGAGGCGAGCTGCGGTTGGGGACGGTTTCGATGTACATGGGAACAATGGTAAGACATATATCCACCAACCGCAACATAAATGTCATTTAATACATGGGAACACTTCGACAGTCCGAAAACACTGTTTCCGTATTGCAATCAGTCGCTTAACTCCAATGAGCGGGTCAAATGGCTGGAACTTCAGCCTAAGGCGCCCGCGCGGCCATGCGGCCCGCGGTCGACTGTCCCACCGGCACGCCATCCTCTCGCGGACCGGTTGCGTCCCGCCCAAGCCGACCTGTCTAGTTCCGGTCAAGTCGACCCGCACGTCACTGCCCGCCTTCCGGTTTCCGCTTGAACTTCGGCATTGCGAACAGTTGCGACCGCCCCTCGGACCTGGTCTCGAAGTAGCGGTCGAACGCTCGTATGTCGCTGGTCCTACCCGAATCGACGCCCGACCGAATCCACCGTACGAGCATCCGGAATGGTTCGGCTTGCTCGGATCCGCCCAAGTGCGTCCCGGTTACTGCGGACCAGGACTCCTGCCACCCTTCGGGTCCGTCCTCATACACCCTAAGCTCGTAGGTCCCCTTGGCGGTCTTGCGCACCTCTTCCCGCTCCGCCTTGCCCAGTTTGCCCCACCGGACGGCCTGTCCATCCAGCGTCACGAGCAGATTGGGCGCCAGGTTCTCGTCCATGCCTGCCGCCAGCGCGCCGTACGTCACCACCAGCGTGTCGCGGCTCAGGCGCGACTCCCCGGCCAGCACGAACCCGAATATCTGCTGCCCCTGCCGGGCCTCCGGGCCCTCGTCCAGCGTGATGACGGAGTCTCTGCGGGCGGACAGATAGTTTCGTGTCAACGGGATCGGTTCCCCGGATGTCGGGTGCGGCACGCGGTCGCGGACGGTGTGTCGCCGGAGCAACTTCACGGACGAAATCTTCGCGAACGCGTCCTTGAGCGAGTCCCCGTCCAGCCGGCTCTTGATCTCGCCCACGGCGATGACCCCTTCGCATGGATAGTACGTCGTCTGCGGCGTCCGGTTGACCGAGAACACCGGGCAGAGGTCCCGCTCGTAGAGAACCACGTCCTGCTGCCTGCTCGTCCCCCCGTAGCTGTCGATGACGAATCCTTCGCCGACCGCCACGCCGCTGGGAAGCACCTGCTCGAGCTGGTCCCTGACCGGCTGTTCCGCCGCCGATCCGACCGTCGACGCCGTCGTGCCGGCCTTCGCGTCGGCGAACTCCTGCACGAGGCGCACTCCGATCCGTCGGATGAACGCGTCGGCATCGAAGCTATCGTCCATGGTCATCCTCCCTGATGCGCTCGATCGTCCATGTCGGCAGCGAACCTGTCCCGTCGTCGGCGCGTTTTCAGGCCCTCTCCGTTGCGCTGCGAGCGATTCGTCGCTGGACCGGTCCCGCCCGCGCGGCCGTGGGCGCCGACGGTACGGTGTCGGCCTATCGTACTGGGCGAGCGACCGGAACGGCAGTGTATTCCGTAGCGCCCATCGGGATTGCCGCGCCTCGAAACGCCCGCGATCTTCGCCATGCCGGCCAACCTGGCTACTCCTCCGCCGACAGCGTCACGCGCTTCCAGTTCGGCTCGACCCTCCGGTTGAGCAGTACGACAAGACTCTCCCGTCCTATATCGAATCCACGCTCTGCGACCCGTTGCGCCCGTTCCCGTTCTTTCCGATCGATCCGTTCCCCTGCCGTGCACAATGCTCGACCGCACCCCGTACAGGTCGCGCACCGCGTCGAACACGTCCACGCGGTCCTCCGCCGAGCCGGAGCCGAGAAGATACGCCGCCCGAGTCGATAGCTTGTGCGTCAGCTCGCCGCCCTCAAGGCCATACAAGACCTCTAGCGCCACGGCGACATCCAGGATCCGGTCCTCGAGCCAGAAGCGGCCTCGATTTCGCCGGGTCGACGACACCAGCCGCGCCAGTCCAAGCTCCAAGCGCCTCCGGTTTCCGCCCTTGACCCCCGTCCACGCTTGCAGCAACGCTCCGACCTTCGACGCTTGGCCGCTCGTGAGGTCTTCCGCAGGCCATTCGTCCGTGATCACGTGTCCCATGCTGCTACCCGGGGCCAAGTTGGAAATGATGTCCGTGAACGCCGGTGCGCAGGACAGGATTTCCACGAGTTCGACACGGCGCTCCGTCACCAGCGCAAGGCAGTCCAGCACGACGTTCAACATCGGTCCCGATCTCCCCCCGAACTTCGCCTTTGGGGGTCGCTTTCCCATGTCAGCCGACGTGAGCGGCCTTACCAGACAAGGTCGCCACGTCATCTCGCGGTACACCACCGATGCGCGGTCGGCTTCATGGTCCGGCCCGAAACCGGGCGGTTCCGGTTCGCGCTTCTTCGCCAAGCCGCGCTCAACGGCGTCGCTGTACGTCGTCACGAAGGCCCCAAGTCCAAGAGGCGTGACTCGTTCCACCGTCAGCCCTCGAACCACCGCGACCTCGTAGCCGGGCAGTTGTCCACGCCCGGCGAGCGTCAGCAACTCGTCCGTCTCCTGGGCAGCAGCTGCCTCGCCTCGCATGACCGCGACCCGGGCGATTCTCCCGGCCATCTGCTTCAACTCGACGCGGAATCCGTCGCCGGGCATCGCGACGAAGGTCGCGGCATCTTCGCCCTCGCGATCGAACACCTCGCCGACGTCGGGATGCTCGACGATCAGGTCGATCACGTCACTGGGATCGGCGTGGATTGACGGGAGGTATTCGCGCAGAGCCCGCGCGGCCGCTGGGTTCACCGTCGCCTCGTCGGCCAGTTTCCGATAGGCCGCGTTGTCGAGCGGCGGCAACCCGTGTCGCCCTGCCGTCACGGACGAGGCCAGGGGCCGGATGGCAGCCTCCAGTTCCACACGCCACTCGTCTCGATTGCGTACACCACTCGCCCCTGACATCTTCCGAACTCCTTGCATCCCGGATCGGAGCCGCGCGGCCCCGGAGTATTGCGAGGCGGATCCGTTGGCGGCTTGTTTTGGGCGTCGCCTTCGGCCCGCGCCCTATTCGCCCTGCGGGCGAACCGAGCCCGCAAAGCGGTCTCGGCCCATCCGGGTGACGGTCGCTGACGCTTGCGCGCTCCGCGCGCCGATACGGCTACTTGCCGCCCCGTCGAGACATCTAGCCACCAACACGTCCCCCGATCGCTTCGTTGTAGCAGTTTACTAAGCGAAACGCCGAAATCGCCTGCAGCACCGCGTAGGGCGTTCCCCTCTTTCCGCACAGCGGCTCGCTCGGCCGAACGATGGTCTTCGTGCGCGTCGGCTTGTCCGGCGCTCAACGTTCCACGGCCCGCCGCACCTGATTGCAGCGGCCCGTTCGTCGGATGGCGGCCCAGCGTGCCACGCGTGCTCGCGCGGTCAACCGGCCGGTTCTCCGCTGCGCTGCGACCTCGCTGGCGCGAGGTGACCGCCCTGCGCGCGCGTGCCGCCCGTTCAGGCACCGACGCACTCCGCGTCGCAACACCTGAACAGGAGACTCATCATGGACCTCGAGCTTCTCATCGCCCAGTGGAGCGGACAGCTCCCGCCAGGCTTCGTACCGCCCGCCGTACTCCGCCACACCCCGACCGAGGAATGCTCGCACAAGAGATGCCACAGACCAGTGGCGATCAAGAAGGACGGCACCCCGGCGAAGGCGTGCGAGCGCTGTCTGACCCGAAGGGCCGCTTCGTGTCGCCGCAGGCGCGCGGCACTTGTCGCGAAAGGCGGCTGCCGGCGCTGCTCGTACCGGAAGCGGGCGGAGGGCGACTTCCTCTGTCCGCGGTGCCGCGAAGATCGCGACATCGAGCGCGCGCAGAAGCGGCAGGACGCCATCGACTCGGCGGTGATCGACGAATTCGCCGCCAGGCCCGAGACGGCGCACCGCGCGAGCAATCTGGACCTCGGCATTAGCCCTTGGAACGCACGCCCGAAGCCGGAAGCCTCGGCAGCCTACTGGTCGCCGCTTCCGGATCCCGAGCCACGGGAAGAACGCGAATGGGCGCGCCCTCTGTTCGACTCCGGCTGGCGGTATAGACGCTGCTGATCCCGCCTTGCCCGCCGGGACGCGCAATCTCGCGGTTGCGCGTCCCGGCCCCTTCTTCCGCCCGCGAGCGAGGCCCTCCGGCCCGCTTCAGGCACCAATGTAAACGGCTGAAATATGCGTTCTGCCGTGCCCGAGTTCCGCCGCGATCATCCGCCGCGCCTCGGTGTCGATCCGCCGTCTCGCCCCCGTCAGCGACCGCTGGCGCGGCCCGCCCGCGACCGGCGCCTTCCAGCCCGTCAGTTCCTCATACCTCCGAGCGGCGTAACCGTGGCGCAGCCCGTGCATGCGGTACAGGCCCGCCGCCCGCGTCTGGTTTTCGTAGATCTTCAAATGCTGTCGGTAGTTGCGGTCCGGCGGGATCAGCGCGCCGCTTCCCGCCAGGCGGCGCGCCTCGTCGAGCAGCTTGCGCTGGCTATCCTTCAGAATCGGCACCTCGCGCGGGCGGCCGCCCTTGGTGGTCGAGCCCTTCAGCCGGATGCGGTCGCCCCGGTCGTCGCGCGCCGGCGTGAACTTGATCGCCTCCTCGCGGCGCAGGCCGAACTCCGCCTCCAGGCGCAGCGCCATGACGACGTGCGCGTCCCCGACGAGCGCCAGCTTGTCCGGGTCGAGGACGACGCTTTTGTCCTCGTTGGTCACGTACGCGCGGTTGGCGATGCCCAGCGTGCCGTTGGAGGGCACCACGCCGGCCCGGCCGATCCGCGCCGCCCACCAGCGCATGTGCGCCGTGCGGTTCTTCATCGTGCCGATGGACCGGCCCTGGCGCTTCCACTCCCCGACCAGCGCCACGACGTGCTTGCCCCTGAGCCCGGTGGCCCGAAGCCCCTTGAAGCCGAGATCGTGCAGGGCGTCCGCGATCTGGGCCAGCGCGTAGGAGCGCGCCGTGCGCGTGCCGTGGGAGCCGTCGTCGTGCGCCGCCTGCAGGCGCTTCAGGTCGTAGTTCAGGTCGCGCACCGCAACCTCCTTCTCGCTTGCCGACCTCGCCATCCCCGGCGAACGGCCGGGTCACGTCCTCCCCTGGCCGGAACGCTATAGCCGGTGCCCGCGGCCCGGTCAAAGACCGCGTGTTGAGCAATTCGGTAAGCCGGAGACCGCGCGAAACGCCGTGCGCCGAAGCGACGCCAGGTGCGCCTCTGGAAGTTTTTTTCGGTGGATGCTGGGAGGGAATCTGCCGCGCCCGGCGCCGCGTCAGCGGCCCGGGCCGGCGTCCGGTTTAGTTTTGCTGGGCGATCCGCCGTCCTTCGACGAGGACGATGCGGACCCGCATTGCTGCGTGTAGCCCCAAAGATGCAGTTGCCGTGCCGTCGCTTGCGGCGACCGCGGCGTGTCTTGCGACATGGGCCGGCGGCCTCTTGTTCGGCGCCGATGGCATCGCAGGTCTCCGTTTCCGGTACGCCAGGGATGCCTCCCCCGGCCCCGCGACCGCCTCGGTCGCCGCGACAGGTCCGGCTTCGATCAAGGACTTCTCTTGTCCCGTCGTGCCCCGCGAGTCGTCAGAAGGTCTCGCGAAGCTGCCGCACTGCCGTGCTCTTAGATTCGCCCCCGTCGCTCCCCACGGAGCGCGTGGCGAATCCGTGCCCGATGCCGGCGCATCCCCCCGGCGACTCCAGAATGCGCTAGCATCCCGGAAGCGGCACCTCGGCGTCGGCAGCCATCGTCCATGGCTGCCCCGCCAACGCCGGATTTCCGCCGGCTGTCTGGTCTCCCAGTCTGTCGGAGCTCCCTCCGACCACGCCGCCATACAAGCGGCAACGAAGCGCCTTCAGTGTACCGCTGGCACCAAAGCGGCACCATCGCCGCGTGCTTAGCAGCCCATTAAGCGCCTGCGCTCCAGGCCGGTTCAGCCCCCCGTCACTACCGGAATCCGCGCGCGTTCGATCAGTGCGCCGCAGCGACACTGCAACCTTCTGCCACCTTCGGCGGGTAGTGACGGGGCTCCCTATACGCCGACTCACTGCGCGGAAGACGAGCCCAGTGCTTGCAGCGCGTCCTAAGGCACTCGCGCCTTCAACTCCACCAATCGAAATCCGGTACTTCCCGGCAAGCTGCCGAGTCTCGGCGTCGAATCGGTGCGCGGCCCACCATGGTTTTCGACGCCGGCCTGAGCCCCGCACTTCGAACCGATCCACTTCAAAAAAAAACGCTCGTACCTCACCGACCAAAGGCGGCCAGATCCTCCTGGATGGGACGTCGAAGTGCACGGCGGATGGCGAAGAGCGCCCCGGAAACCATGAGGGTCATCGACCAGACTACCCCATGGAATATTGCGCGCGCGTCGTATGCGGGACGGAAAGAGGTTGAGAACGAACCACCCTCTCGAACCAGGACACCGTCGAGCAGTGCCCAAGACGCCGCGGCGCCCGCACCAGCTCCGATGGCGACGAGGACGAGCGTCTCGAGGAGAATCGACGCGGCGATGTTGGATGTCGGGAAACCCACCGCGCGCAAAGTCGCGATTTCCGATCGTCGTCCCGCCACGGCGGAGAGCATGACATTCGTGCTGCAGAAGGCGCCGCCAATGGTCATGATCGCGCCAAGTAGCATGCCGATCTCCCGAAACACCTCGCTGCGCGTCCAGGCCAGCGCATCGAGATATTCGCCCTCTCGGTGGACGCCGTAGTCCATTGTCGGATGCGCTTCAAGGGCGGCACGGAAATCGTCGAACGATTCCGGTGATCCCAGATCGACAACCACCGCGTTACATCGCCTGCCGAAGATCGTGTTGGCGTCAACGAGGAAGACCGAGTCGAGATGGTCGCCGCTCTCGAAAGTGCCAACGATGGTCAACTCGCCAAGCACAAAGGCGATCCGGTCGCCGACGCGGGCGTTGCGAAACAACTCTGTCACATGCGCTCCGGCCACCGCCTCGTGCACGTCGGGCTCCTGGCTCAACCTCATCGAGCGGTTCTTCGCCGATCTGACCGCCGTCGTCCGGCGGGGCAGCTTCGAAAGCGTCGGCCAGCTGCGGCGCGAGATCGTTCGCCACCTGGCCGAGCACAACGACGACCCGCGCCCCTACAAGTGGACCGCAAAGGGCGGGGATATCCTCGCCAAGATCAAGCGGGCCCGAGAGCGTCTCGCGCACCTCGCGGCGGAGCAGAATTAATTGAACGCATTTTCGGCACAGGACACTAGGAGTTTTGGCAGCGGGATCCGCTGCGCTGACGCGAGGGAACAAGGGCGTTCGGGCGCGGCGGTGGCGCCGGAAATCAGGCTAAATGACGATCAGTCTAATTCGTGCAAATTCAATAACTTAAAAATTTGTTCCATGCAAGGCTGTCCGAGAACAGGCGCGTCCGCACATTCTTCGTGATATCGTTTGATTCGTGTTGACGAGAGGGTGTTGCATGCCTGCCTTCAAAGACTACCCGGCGGATTACTCGCAGAGCCAACTTTTCCCCGACAACGTTTTCGACCTGCTGCCGGACGACCACGATTGTTTCGTGTATCGGGACTTGTTCGAGCAGTTGGACACCTCGGAGGCGGACGCCCGATACAGCCGCCGTGGCCAGCGCGCGTACGCGCCGCCGCGGATCGTCTCGATTCTGATCTACGCGTACAGCCACGGGGTATTCAGTTCGCGGCGGATCGAGAAGCGCTGCAACGAGGATTTGGGGTTCATGTACATCGCGGGCAAGCACTGCCCGAACTTCCGGGTGCTGAGCGATTTCCGCAAGGACCGGGGGGACTTCTTCCGGTCCTGCTTCAAGCAGACGGTGCGCATGGCGCTGGAGCTCGACATGGCCTCGCTGGGCCACGTGAGCCTGGACGGCTCGAAGTTCAAGGCGAACAGTTCGAAGCACAAGGCGATGAGCTACGGTCGGATGCGGGAGCGGGAGCGCGCGCTGTGCGAGGAGATCGAGGCCCTGTCGGAACGGGCGCTGCGCTGCGACGAGGAGGAGGACCGCGCGTACCGGGATCGCACGGGCTACGAGTTGCGGGAGGACTTGCGCGACAAGGAACAGCGTTTGGAGCGGATACGCGAGGCGAAGCGGGCGCTGGAGGCGCGCGAGGAGGAGCTGCGGCCGGGGCGGGCGATCGAGGACAAGAAGCAGATCAGCTTCGCCGACAAGGACGCGCGGATCATGGGCAAGAAGGGCGCGTTCGACTACGCCTACAACGCGCAGATCGGGGTGGACGGGGACGCGCAGATCATTGTCGGCCAGCACGTCAGCCAGGCGGCGAACGACCAGCGGGAGGTCGGCCGGGCGCTGGACGAGCTGGAGGCGTCGGGCGGGCGCTTGCCGGACAAGATGAGCCTGGACAACGGCTATTACTCGGGGGACAACCTGGGGGCGGTGTCGGACCGGGGGGTGGAGGCGTACATCGCGACGGACCGGGGCGAGAAGCCGGCCGCGACCGGCGTGGACGACGGCGATCGTCGCTTGGTGAAGGCGGACTTCCGCTACGACGAGGAGCGGGACGGCTTTCATTGTCCGGGCGGCCAGTTTCTGGCGCTGCGGCGGGTGGACGCGAAGGGCCGTCGCGAGTATCGGGGCGAGGCCGAGGCTTGCGCGGCGTGCGCCTACCATGATCGCTGTTGCCGGTCGAAGTCCGGGGCGGCGCGGACGGTGACGAGCGACGGTCGGGAGCCGTTGCGGCGGGCCATGAACGAGCGCATGTCGCGACCGGAGAGCCGCGCGATCTACAGCCGTCGCAAGGTGATCGTGGAGCCGGTGTTCGGGCAGATCAAGAACACGGGTTTCCGGGGTTTCGGGGTGCGGGGCAAGTCGAAGGTGGACGGCGAGTTCTCGCTGGTCTGCGCCGCGCACAACGTCAAGAAAATGGTTCATGCGGCGATCGCGGGAGTCGTGCGCCTGGAGTTCGGGCAAAGGGCGGCGATGGCGTAGAATCGGGGCTGTGGGGGCGCTCCAAGCAAGAAAACGGTCTAAGCGCCTTCTGTATCCGTCCAGAACGTTATAACGCGACGTTCGCACCCCCGCCACGCGCGCCTCGACAGCATCATCGGGAGCAATCGGCATGCGCCATTGCGCGTCACCAAAAGCCAGGATGCCGCCGAATGTCTTGTTCTCGGACAGCCTCCTAGGTGCGCTTGCCGTGCATATTGCGAATCCCGCAAGACCAGCGGCAATGCTCATCAAAGGCACGCACGCGTAGTCCAAGGTTTGGTCTACTGTCTGAACGAAAGTGCACAGATCGTCAGACATGCACGTGAAGCTATCGAGTCTGCAACCAGATTCGCAGTCCACAAGTTCCTTGTACCGGCGGTTGTACAAGCCTCCTGACGTGTCCAAGCCATAGCCCGCAATGCACCGACCTTGAACTGACGGCCGAGTTTTCACACGGTCTGATTTGTTGACAACACCCCCAAAAGCTCACCTGGTCTTGAAAACGCATGCAGGCCCCGAGTCGTAGACGTACCTGAAAAACTCCAGGTAATAGAACCTGTGCGTTCCGCCCACGCAGTGTTCGCCGTAGGCTGAAGACCGCTTGTACCAGCCATGCAGGTACCATCCCGGCCACCATGTGCTGAGAACGTTCCACATCGACAGGATGGAGTAACTTAAGGCGGAAGACGCTTGTAGAACCGACCCCGTACCCAGGACTCGGTGACGAATATGTCCCACGGCTCGATGATCGTGTAGACAACGGTGTACGCATGATCGCCCAGCATGAAGGCTCCCGACCCGTATTCGTAGGCGTGGGCCGGAAGGCCGACACCCACAGCGACCGCTGCCGTAGCTATCAATCGCAGTATCTTTCTCTTCATTGGCTCTACTCCGTTATCTCTCTGAGGTCCACGTAATCGTGGGTCGTCTGTGTCCGCACTGAGCACAGACGCGCCAGGGCGTTCGGATTCCCGAGCGCCCTTGCCGGACTTATCTCCCCGACGTTGATGGTCGGCTTGATCTTGTCGGCCACGAACGCGGCGATCTGGTGCGTCGCGTGTGCGTTGCCGAGGCGTCCTTCAAGCCTCATTGTGTGGCTCTCCATCGCGCCGTAGAACGCCTCCTTTTCAGCGTTCACCATCGCCGTCACCTCGGGCGCGGTCGGGCGCGGGTCCGCGTCGCAGATCGCGCCTATCAGGTCGGTGCGCCGAGAAGCCAGGTTCCTTACCACTTCACCGGCGAACGTTACTACTCGGTCGGCTTCGTCTTCCGCTACGCCAGCCTCCAGCACGAGGGCTCTGGCCGTAGCGGGATCGTCGGTCGCGGTTCCGGCGACGATAGAGTAGAAGACCAAGAGAGAGCGCTCGTCGCTCACCTGGCCACTGGCTGCGGTTACGCCGAACACGACCGCGGCAACGGCGTACCATATACGTCTTACAAGTCTCATTGGTAACTACTCACCCCCTTGCTCGTAGATCTCCCCGGAGAGAGCGATCTGGATGGCGACGAGAGGATTGTATCCGCGGTTTCGCATGGTTTGCAGGTAGCTGGAGATACGGCAGTAGGCTTGGGCAAATCGCTCGGTGCGGAAGCAGCCCGACACCTTCTGTTTCACCTTGCTCATTCGAAGGTCGCGCTCGGCCCGGTTGTTTGTGAAGGGGACGCTGGACTCCTCGGCGAACAGCAAGACCGCCTGTTCGTGCTTCTTCAACCGTTCCCAGAGGTTGTGCGCATCGGACTTGGCGATTCTGCCGCGTTTGCCCTTGGGCCGGGCGGGGATGGGCGGCAGTTCCTTGCCGCCGCGCGTGAGGATGTTTCGATAGCGTTTGCGCAGGTTCCGGTATTCCCGCTCGGTCACCTGCTTGGCGTCGCTCGCCGACACCTTGGCGCAGGTTTCCTTGAGCAGTCGCTTCATGTTCCTGGCCCAGGGGTATTGATTGGAGTCTACGACGAACTGCAATTCGCGCAGGAGATGCGAGCCGCAAAGCGCGTGGCCGCAATGATCGTAGGACAGATACGACGCCCAGCAGTCGTGCACCACGACACCGCCGTAGCGGGGGATGATGCCGATGTCGTCGATGGCCTCGCAACCGCGTTTGCGGTGCAGGCGTTTGACGGTGATCTCGCCGCCGGAATAGACATGGATCCAGTGGTTCTTCCGATCCACCCGCAGCGAGGTCTCGTCGGCGTTCAAGGCCGGCATGCGGAGCAGTTCGTCGATGGCCGTCGCCTCCCAACGTTCCAGCGCCGCATGCAGTCGGATCACGAACTTCAGCAGCGTCGCCGGCGAAATGGCCACATCGATCAGCGTCTCGACCGACTTCAGCACCCGGTCGAGCGGGACCATCCGGGCGATCAGCAGGTTCATCATGTAGGCCTTGAGGCCGTTGCCGTACTGCAGGGGACCGCACATGTCCGCCGGGAATTGCCCCGTCGTCCGCTGCCGGCACCGGGGGCAATCCTTGACTTGCGCGTCGACGTGATGGACGACCTTCTCGAACAGTATGTCGATGCGCGTGCGCCGTGGCTTGGACTGCGATGGCGTACTACCGAGATCGGCGCCGCAGTTCGCGCAGGCGTCGACCGCCGCCACCTCGGTGGTGGTCACGGTTCGGCTATGGCGCGACCGGGCATCGTTTTGCGTCACGCCCTTGCCCTTGCCACCGGGCCGGGTCGCCGCGGTCTCGTCCTTGCTCGTTTGCGAGGGCGGGATGCTCGAATTGCGGCCGCCCTTGCGGGTGGTCTTCTCCATGAAGATCGCCATCAGCACTTCGAACAGCATCAGCAGGGCGTTGAACAGCGCGCGCGTTTCCGCCGACATCTTGTCCGCCGCGGACAGTCGCCCGAACTCCGCCTTCAGGCGCTCGAACTCCTCGCGCAGCGATTGCCGGTTCACCGTGGCCATGGCCGCCGCTCAGCCGTCCTCGGCCTCGACCGCCATCATCGCCGCCAGCACCGCGAGGCGCTCCGCCCGCGGCATCGCCTGGTAGCGCCCGCCCCAACTCGCCGCCTTGCGCTTGATGGTCTGGCGGTGGGTGAAGTTCCGGCCCGCGCGGCTGGCCCAATGCACCCGGTCCGGGACGAAGTTGAACCACAGCTTCTCGGTGCGCACCCCGCCCCGGTTCATGACCTGCACCTCCAGGCTGCGCCAGCCGCCGAGCAACCCGTCGTACAGCGCCGAGGGATAGCCGGACAGCATGACTTGGCAGGGCAGGGTCTTGAGCAGTTCCAGCAGCTCGACGTGGTCGGCCTCCCCGTAGTCGAAGCGATAGCGACGGCCCGAGGTGCGGGTGCGCATCAGGTAGGGCGGGTCGCTGTAGACCAGCTCCGAGCCCCGATAGTCGTACTCGGCCAGAAACCGGTGCGCGCAGCCGTGAATGCGTTGCACGGGGTAGTCGCAGTCGAACTTCGCCAGAGCCCGCCCATCGAGGTCGATGCCGATGTTGTGCAGCGCCGCCGGCTTGCGCTTCATGATCGCGCCGCCGCCGAGGTGGGTCTCGATGTAGGTGTCGTGCGGCGGCATCATGGCAATGATGGGCTGGCATAGCCCCGAGGTCGCCTTCGATCCGAAATAGGCCAATCGAGAAGATCCGGCAATCCGTACGAAGGCCACACCATAGCGATGAGGCGCTATGATGTCAAGCAATATCCGACGGACGCGCGTGGCCCATAGCGCGGGACGCCTTTCAGGCTATGCCCTCTCGGGAATGAGGTCGGGTAGGGGGTGAGTAGTTACTGCGAAAAAAACGTATTCTCGGACAGCCCCTAGCGCAGGAACAGATCGACCGCCGGGTTGCCCGTCTCCTCCCAGTAGCGGTATCCGATGCGCTTCAGGTAGGTCGAGAGACTCGCCCGATCCGCCGCCTGGGCCTCGAAGCCGACCAGCACCCTGCCCCACGCGGAGCCATGATTGCGATAGTGGAACATCGTGATATTCCAGCGGCTGCCGAGTCCGTTCAGGAAACGCAACAGTGCGCCGGGGCGCTCGGGAAACTCGAATCGGTAGACCAACTCCGGTTTGCTGCCGAAGGTACGGCCGCCGACCATGTGGCGCACGTGCAGCTTTGCGGCCTCGTTGTCGGTCATGTCGGTGACGCGGTAGCCGGCGCCCGTCAGGACATCCGCCACGGCCTGCCTGTCCTCTCCCGGGCTTACCTGCAAACCGACAAATACGTGCGCCTCGTCCTGTGCGGCAAAGCGGTAGTTGAACTCTGTTACGGAACGGTTGCCGAGGGTCCTGCAGAAACGCTGAAAGCTGCCCGGCTTCTCGTCGATGGTGACACCCAGGATCGCCTCCCGGTGCTCGCCCAACTCGGCGCGCTCCGAGATGTGCCGGAGCCGGTCAAAGTTGACGTTGGCGCCGCTGACAATGGCCACGTACTGTTGTGCGCCATCGGGCTCGCCGACGGGCTCGCCAACGCGCTCGCGGCCTTCCGCGTATTTCTTGAGCCCGGCGACGGCCAGGGCGCCCGCAGGTTCTGCGATCAGGCGCGTGTCGTCGAACACATCCTTGACGGCCGCGCAAATCTCATCGATCGAGACGACGACCACCCGCTCGACACAGGTCCGGGCGATCTTGAACGGCTCCCGTCCGACCTGCGCCACGGACACGCCATCCGCGAACAGATCCAGGGTGTCGAATGGCAAGCGGACACGCCGACCCGCGCTGAGCGCGGCGGCGAGACATGCGGAACCTTCGGCTTCCACCCCGATCACCTGCGTCTCGGGGCGCAGATACTTGACGTATGCCGAAATTCCAGCGATGAGCCCGCCTCCGCCCACCGGCACGAAAATGGCGTCGGGGCCCGGATGCTGGTTCATGATCTCCACAGCCACCGTGCCCTGGCCGGCGATGACATCCACGTCGTCGTACGGGTGCACCGGCACGTAGCCCCGGCTTTCGGACAGCTCGGCGGCATGTTTCGCCGCGTCCCCATAGGTGTCGCCATGCAGAACCACGTGCCCGCCGAGGTTGCGCACCGCATCGACCTTGATGCTCGGCGTGTTGCGACCCATGACGATATGCGCCTTGATGCCGAGCCTTTCCGCCGCCAGGGCGACGCCCTGGGCATGATTGCCCGCCGAAGCGGCCACCACATCCCGGGCGCGCTCCGCATCCGAAAGCTGCGCCATCTTGTTGTACGCACCGCGCACCTTGAAGGAAAAGGCCGGCTGCATGTCCTCCCGCTTCAGCCAGACCTCGTGACCCAGTCGCGCCGAAATGCTGTCGGCGCGCTGCAAAGGCGTCTCGACCGCGATGTCGTAGACCCTTGATGCGAGGATCTTCTTGACGTACTTCTCCAGCATCGGCATGTGCCAGCGCGGAAAGGGCTACGAGCCCTGGCGCAGGACTTCGTCCAGCACCGGGCGAATCTCCCGCAGGAACAACTCTGGATTCTCGCTCATCGGGAAGTGGCCGAGTCCTCTCATCGTGCGATAGCGCGCGCCGGGAATCATGGCGGCCAACTCCTCGCCGAGGGCGGGCGTGCCGCTCCAGTCGTATTCCCCGTTCAGGATGTAGAGCGGGCATGATCGGGTATCGATGCCCGGCGCGCTGTTGCGGACATCGTGATCGACGGAGTAGTAGTAGAGGTCGCCCCTGAAAACCGAGGGCGCGCCTTGGCTGTACACCCACGCCGTCTCGCGTCGGAACGCCTCCGGGCTCGTCGGGGCCATCATGCCGTACATGAGGTGCGCCTTGAAGTCGTTGCCGATTTCCGGGTGGTAGAACTCGTCGTTGTAGCCGCCCGGGGTGTAAGCCGCGGTCTCAAGACCGATCAGCGCGCGGAAATATGCGGCATGGTGGATGGCGAGATCCACTGCGAGATGGCCGCCGATGGAACTCCCCATGTATACCGGGCGGTCGAGGTCCAGCGTCCTCGCCAGGGTCACCGGCACGCTCATCAGGAAGTCCTTGGTCAGCCTGTAAGGTTCGCGCCACCAGGTCGCCTCCGTCGGCGGGACGGACTTGCCGTGGAACGGAAGGTCGTAGGCGATCAGCCGAAACCTGTCGCGCAGCCCGGCGTCCTCCAGCACATGGCGCCACTGCCGGCCGTCCGCTCCGGCCGTGTGCTGCAACAGCACCGGCACGCCGGCCCCCGTCTCTTCGAAGTACACCCGGTAGTCGAGGCCATCGAGTTCCAGGTGGACATAGCGTCCCACCGCCGCGTCAAACTGCTGTTGAGTCATGGCATCGTCTCCGCGGCCCCGCCACTGTTGTTTACCTCGCGCATCACCTCGATGAGACGCCGGACGGCGGGATAGTAGGCGCAGTAGTGGCCGATGTCGCCGGCGACATCGAAACCGTGATGCAAGGTCGCCGGATAGAGATCCTGGTAGAAGGGCCTGGGCACGGCCACAAGCAACGCGTCCCAGTCCTGTTGGGGCGCCATGATGGACAGATCGCAGGCGGTTCCCCTGTGCCACCGTTCGATCGAGGTGATCTCCCCTGAATCGACCACCATCCGGTACCGCCTGTCGCCGATCTTCAGACGAATCTTGCTGTTCCAGAAACGCGCGTGCATTCGGAATTCCCCGTCGCCGTTCGCCCGCGCCCGCACCTGTTCCCAATCCAGCACCATCCTCTCCGGTCAGCTCAAAGGTGCGATAGGGTACCCCAGTACAAGCGAATCCTCGCGCCCGTCCTGTTCCCGCGCCGACATTGCTGTCACCTTTCCGTTCACGTAGGGTGGCCTGGTCTTGCTTGAGCGGGATCGCGCGGTGAGTTTGAGGATCGGCCTCGTGTCCGACACGCACATACCGGAAGCGGTGGACCATCTGTGGCCCCAGGTGTACGAGGCATTCGAAGGTGTCGACTGTATCTTTCATGGCGGAGACATCCACGAGTTCTGGGTGCTCGATACGCTGGAGAAAATCGCCCCGGTATACGCCGCGCGCGGCAATGGCGAGGACGGCTCCGGCGGCCGCCCAGTGCAGCCGGACGATCCCCGGGTCAGGGAAGCGTGGTCGTTCGAGATGGAAAACCTCACGATCGGCCTGACCCACTACATTCCGACGGAGCAGCGCCCGCCCCATATGACCATCGAGAAATGGGTTGAACGCTACTTTCCCGACAGCAGGCCCCACGTCATTGTCTACGGGGACACCCACACCGAAGCGATCGAGGTTGTGGACGGCATCCTGTGCGTCAACCCGGGATCACCGACCTACCCGCACAACTACGACACCCAGTACGGCACGATCGGCTTTCTCGACCTCGATGACGGCAAGGCGGACGCCTCCGTCTGGCTCATCACCGCCAGCGGGATCGAGCCGTTCGACTGGGAAGCCGTTCCACCCTGGCGGCGGCGCTGATCACGCGTCCCCGACAGGCTGCCTTGATCTAACTGCAATCAAATGCAATATCCCGGCGCGAATACGCAGACGATTCACGGTGCCAAGCGCGTCAGCGTCGGCCGATAGCGACTGTTTCGCACACGGCTTCACGAAAAATCCGGTTGAGCCGGGTTCGCAACTCCTCTGATCCGAGCAAATCGGGCCGTCCCAGGCCGGAGAACGCGTCTCCATGACGCTCAAGTTCGGCTTCGATAAAGCATCCGAGTTCCGGGATCGGCTTGCCCGTCCCAATCTCGGAGGTCACCCGTTTTTCTTCGAGCAACCCGGCGATGCCCGGTTTAATCCCTGTCGGTGCCACGGCGTCTACCAGCCGCTCGAACCGCACCGGCGGAACGCCGAGCCCTTGTTCGATATGGCGAATCGCTAGCAGCGGTCGCAGCACATAAAAGTACTTCTTCAGCCGAACGCGGCCCCCAAGCAGATACTCGCGGGCGTTCCGCTTGGCCATATGGCTGTAGTGATAGCAGAGCGCAGTCGGGTTGAAATGCTCCGGCACCAAGCGCCGAAGGTCCCCAGCAAAATCCTCCCGCTCGACGTAGCGCAAGGGACTGCTCAGCCACTCGATCAACGCGCCGTTCGTCCGGGTGAATAGATACAGTGCCTTGCGAATGTCCCAGCCATGCAGGTCGATGTCATTGACGATGGGTCTCTCGATAACGTCTCGCTGACGTTCGACGTCAAACGACAGGTACCAGTTGCGGGGGCGGGCGTAGACGAAACGGACATCGTAGTCGGAGTCGGGCGACTCGAATCCCCAAGCCCGGCTACCCGATTCGCATGCGTACAGAACGGCGACTTCGTACTCAGTTTCGATAGCGGAGAGGCGAGCCAGAATCTCGTTGCGAACATTCGTTTCGATGTCGTGCTCTTCAGGCGTCGGCATTGCAGCAGTCACTTGGCGCGTCGAGACGCGTCGCCGAGGGTTTCAGTGTGGTATCGAGCACCGATTTCGAACGCGGAAATGCGCGTGTTTCGACAGTTGGAGACGCTGCGTCGCGCCGAGTCGCCATGATCGAACTGTCCCTTTAGCCGTGCCCCGAAGTGACAGGATTTCACCTTAACCCTCGTATTCGCCACCGAGTAGCCAACCTGGTCCGAAAGCGGTTAGATCGGACCCAAGGCGTCGCCCAAGAACATAACCGATCGCGGGAGAAACTTCCGAATCGGCCAAATGCGGAACCTCTGTCCGGCGAAGCGGCGCATGATCCAACATCCTCGACGCATGGGATAGCGCAAGTGCCGATGTTCGATTGGCGCATGCTGCCGAAGCGCCTGAATTCGGGACCGGAGGCCGCGACAAGGCACAGGTGGAAACCTGGACGAATTGACGGGGCCGGGCAAGTGAGATCCCGCCGCACCGGGACCGCCGTGTGACGCGCTTTGGGTTCAGGGCTTGGCGCGACGCGCGGCATTCGATACCGTGGCGGCATGGACCAGCCTACGCTTGCGATAGCATCCCCAAGCGGACTGCTCGAACGGGAGCCTCCAGAATGAGGGTAGCGACCGTCGTCGTTCTATGCGCGTACATGGCCGCTTGCGATCCCGTGAAGGAGGTTTCCCAACGTCAGGCACCGGCCACATCGCTGCCCGCCGTGCTCGTTTCGGACAGCGGAACGCGGCTCGTGGCCGCGGCAACGTGGCCGGATCTCCTGTGTGAACTGGCGGACGGCATCGATGGTGCTTCCTGTCACCGGGTCGGCGACGGCGCCATGGCGCTTGAGCTCGACCACCAGCACTTCGAGCCCGTCATCGCCGGGGTCGGCAACCGATCCCGGGGCGGCGTCACGGCGAGGGGCCAGATCTCCTCGGGGATGCGCGTCGTGCTAGGCAGCGGCTTTGTGTCCGAATTCAGGCCCATCGCGCCGCTCGGGCTCCTGCAGATCGAAGGCGCCGTCGTGTCGGAACTGTCGAACCACGGCTACACGCGAATCATCGGACTGCGCAATGGCGTTCTCGACATCATCGGCCGCGCCGACTATCACCGGGGACTGTTCACCTCCTCGATGCAGGTCGGCCCTGGCGTCGTCGAACACGGCAAACTCGACATTTCGGAACGGGAACTTAACCTGCCCGAGCACTTTCGCGCCTTCGTCGCCAGATGCGACGCTTCGACGCTGGTAGGAATCACCTTGAAGCCCATGCACCTTTACGATCTTGGCGGGGACCTCGTCGCCACCTTCGAGGCGGCGGGGCTCGACTGCGCCGAAGTGGCCAACATCAGCGGCGACCTCGAAGCCCTGCTCGCGGTCCGCAGCGGCGAGCGGGTGCTCTACATCGGCAATCCCGACTCGCCAAAGGCATCCCTCATCGGGTGGGAGCGAACATGACGCTGCAACAGATCGCGGATCTGCGCGAGGAAGGCGAAGCACTGTTCGAACTGCTGGACACGCTCACCGACGATCAATGGGCGCTGCCAACGCCGTTCAAGAATCGCACCGTGAATTGGGTTGTCCGGCACCTGCACGACGCCGATCGCTGGGCCGTCCAATCCATCACGGATCCGGACGCGTACCGCACGTGGGCGGTCAAGTGGATCGCGAGCCGTCGCATACATCCCCGATACCCGCGCGGCAGACCCCTGCTGGAGCGCTGGCGTGCAGATTTCGTCAAGCTCTGCGCCGCGCTGGAAGAAGCGGACCCCGAGCGGCGAATGCCCTGGTTCGGGCCCGACATGGGCATCCGCATGATGGCCACCGCGCGACAGATGGAGACGTGGGCACACGGTCAGGATGTCTACGACCTGGTCCGGTCCAGGCGCCAGCATACGGACCGCATCAGGAACGTCTGCCACCTCGGCGTTCGAACTTTCGGCTGGACCTTCATGAATCGCGAACTCGAGGTCCCCACGCCCCAACCGTACGTGCGCCTCGACGCGCCCTCGGGGGCGGTCTGGGAGTGGAACGACCGCTCCGACACGAACTGCGTCATGGGGTCCGCCGTCGAGTTCGCCCATGTCGTCACCCAAGGGAGGAACATCGCCGACTGCAATCTCACCGTCGTCGGCGACACCGCGAATGCGTGGATGCGCGTGGCCCAATGCTTCGCCGGCGAACCCCAGACACCGCCCGCGCCGGGCGCAAGAGCCTGGTGACGCCGCTCGGGACGGTGGAACTGACCGCGCCCACCCTTTATCCGCTGCACGTTACGTTCGCTAAACGCCGTCTAGAACTTCCGCAAGCAAATCCCGCCACGTTCGACGACCCGAGGGACGGGCATATTCATCAAGTTGTTCGCCTACTTCTACGATGAAATCACATCGACACCTTTCACCTGCCAGGCTCATCGTGACGGAAAGCAATTCTTCGAACGAAAGTCGATACAGATTTATTCCTCGGGTCCACATCGAATGGATTCTGCGGTCCACCGACTCGGCCTCCGCAGTGCGAACTCCAGGTGCGTTGATAAGCGCTTCAGTCACCGTGCCTTGACTGAGCTTTTGCTCAAATGATTGAATGTCTGCCAAGGTTATTGACCGCTCTTTGAGCTCGACAGCATAAACAAGTACGTCCCCGTCACGACATTCTAAGTCACCCACTGCCCCGACAGCCCTATCCGAAGCGGTCGAAGCCCGCCGTATAACCTCATTCCAAAGCCCGAAACGTCGACCTATGACGACAAAAAGGGCCGTCGCCAGCGACATGGCGTGTTCCCCTTGGCGGGAACTCTCCAGAAGTTCTCTGGCCAGATATTGGGTTTGTTCCAAGTTGACCCGCCTAATCGCTGGGTATTGAAAATCCTGGCCTTTGAGCATCTCGTGCACTTCATGAAGCACCACTCGGAAAACCGCAGCCGTGTAGATTGGATCATCGCGCTCCTCTACGGCGCTCAACACCGTGTGTAGAGATCGCCAAAGAGGGAGCGTATTGGAACGGACATTTGGAGGATTAGGTAAGACGCGGGCTTGTCGAACTGGATTGCTACCGTAAGGGTCGGGGCTGTTGCCCAGCACATTCTCGTTGTCGCGCACCCACGGTACAAGTACGCTGGATGCCAAGCTTCTTGGGTCCCATTGGGACTCTAGACTTTCGCCTCGCTGCAGGCATAAGGCGTCGAGTCGTGGGTCGGTGAGTTTCCCCAACAATTGGGTCGGCAGACTGTACATGAACGCCACAGTTTCCGAGGACATCAATTGATGAATTTTGACCCGGATGGCCTCTTCGACACCTTCGGGAGGTCCCACATCGGCGTTGGAGTCGAACTGTTCTATTTCGCTCCAGAATCGGTCCAAAAGAGCGGCCGCCTTCTCCCGATCAAGTGGCATCAGCCGGCCACTTCGCACGACGGATGGAGCAAGAGAACACAACAGGGACCTTCGCTTCGAAGGTCGCGAGGTCTCACGCTACCTCGGCACAACCATTGTGGGAATGCGGCGCAAAGTTCATCCACAATGACTCCGTTCTCTTTTCTTTCGAAGAGTTGCACAGTTTCTCCGGCGCATCCACACGGCACCAATCGGCAAACAACTCCTCGTAAAGTGAAGAACGATACCCCGACAACACGGCGATACCCTCTATCTGATTCAACATGTGGGCGAGGTCCCGGTGATCATCGTCAGTCATCTCGTGCCCATACGCCGATGAGTCTCCGCGACTTCCGTGTACGTATGGAGGATCCAGATAGAATAGCGTTTTTGGCGTGTCGTATCGCTTGATGACTTCCAAGGCTGGTGCGTTTTCGATTTGCACACGCTGCAATCGCTGGGCAATTTCGGGTAGCCCCTCAACGGCCCCCAACCAACGAGACACAGCTCCAGCCATTCCAGCCCGGGAAGTCAATACACAATGCGCCCACCTACCTTCGCTACTCGTCTGCGCAAGACCCGTGCGTGTCTGCCGGGCCCGAACATAGAAACGCCGAGCACGTTCCAACGGGCAAAGGTCCGGCGTCGGAGTACATGCCTTTACTAGTTCCTCACGAGAAAACGGCGTTAGACCAATCTCGCGAATCAGTTCGTTGGGCTCATTACGCAAGACAGCGAAAAAGTTGACCAACTCGGAGTCGATGTCGTTGTAGGTTTCCACTGCTGCGGGGACGCGGTTGATCAATACCGCAGCCGAACCACCATAGACATCACAGAAATGTTCAGCGTCGTTAGGCAGATGCGGCAAGATGAAGTCCAAATGCACGTACTTGCCACCATACCAACCGAAGGCGATCATCTTTCGGCGGCGCTGCTTGGCATTACCTACGAGGCGACGCGATCGACGCTTGCTCCTGGGAACATCGCTTCGGGTCGGTTCGTGGATCAAAGAAGTGAGCAGATCGCCAGCCATTGCGGTGCCTCGTAAACGCCGTTAGGGAAAGGACAACCTCGCAATGGTACTGTGATTCCATACAGCCTTCAACGTCTTTGTGAACCGCCCTCGGGGACGGTCTGGGCGTGTACTGCCTCGTGGAGTCCGGCGTCGAGTCCCTCCATGTCGCAACGCCGGGGAACGTGCATCGCCGACTGCAATCACGGTCATTGACGACAGCAAGAATGAGGCGCGAAAGTTCAAGTGCGAAGTCATTGCAAGACTGCATCGGCAGGGCAAACAGTACGTCCCAGACAGCGGGAATAATGGCGAGCGTTTCAGGCGACATAGGTCGAGAACAAGCACATGAAGGTGATCAGTCACGATTGTCCCCGTTGCGACACAAAAGGGGCTGCGATGAGGATCCACGAGCCTGGCGTGGGACTCGGAGAACAGGATTACAGAGACTATTACGACATCTTGGCGCCTTGCTTGGTGTGCAGGCGCAGCGTGGTTGCGACCATCTCCTCCCCGGGAACTCTTGACCGATCCGCCTCGAACGACATCACGGTCCACGCCATGGCACCTGCAGCAACCGACACTACTGCCCCGGGCGATACGCCCGCAAATGTCGGCAGCTCCTACAAGCAGGGCATGGAGAATTTGTGTCCGTCCCGATTCCGCTCCGTGACTGTGGCTCGAAGCCCCGCGAATTTCACTGACCCGTCTATCATAGCGCTCACCATCCCGAGGAGTTCAGCGATGCAATCCGCTCCCATAAAGCTCGGCATTGTCTTCCCCCACGACGAGATCGGCGTGGACCCGATCGCCATCCGGGACTACGCCCAGGGCGCCGAGGCACTGGGCGCCGACCACATGATGATCTACGACCACATCCTCGGCGCGGACCCCGACCGGCCGGGCGGCTGGGACGGCCCCTACGACAAGGACGTGGCCTTCCACGAACCCTTCACCCTGTTCTCGTACATGGCCGCGGTCACCTCCAGCATCGTGTTCGGTACCTGCGTACTGGTTCTGCCCCAGCGTCAGACCGCCCTCGTGGCGAAACAGGCGGCGCAGCTCGCGATCCTGTCCGGCAACCGTTTCCGGATGGGGATCGGCGTCGGCTGGAACGCGGTGGAATTCGAGGCGCTCGACGTTCCGTTCGAGCGTCGCGGCGCCCGCCAGGCCGAGCAGGTCGAACTCATGCGCCGGCTCTGGACGGAGGATAGCCTGACCTTCGAGGGCAACTATCACACTGTTACGCAGGCGAGCATCCTGCCGCGGCCCACGCGTCCCGTCCCCATCTGGTTCGGGGGTGGCGCGCCCTCGGTGCTTCGGCGGTGCGGCCGACTCGGCGATGGTTGGGTTCCGGTCGGGACACCGAACGAGAAGTCGCGAGAGGCGATCGCGACCATCCGCGCCGCACGCGAGGCAGCCGGATTGTCCTGGGAAGGTTTCGGCATCCAGGCACAGGCACAGACCAGGGGCGGCGATCCGGACAGGTGGAAGACCCATCACGACCGGTGGCGGGAACTCGGCTGCACCCATCTCGCCATCGTGACCCACTATGTGGGCCATGGAACGAACGTCGACGCCCACCTCGCGGCGGCGGAGCGCTATTTCGAGGCCGTGCGAGGCTGAGGAGGCGGGCGTTGAACGCCGGCCCGTAGCCTACGAAGGCGCAGCAGGAAGCGATGGCATCTCCGCCAGAAAAGGACCATCCCAAGCTGGTGATGCTCGGCATGCTCCACATGGCGCAGTATTTCCCCGCCGCGTTCACCGGAATCGCTCTGCCTTTCCTGTTTCGCAAGGAAGGTCTGCCGCTCGAGATGTTCTGGCTGCTCGCGCTGCCCGCCATCCCCCGCTGGCTGAAGTGGCTCATCGCCCTCGTCGTCGACAACCACGGCAGCGCCCGCATCGGTCATCGCAAGAGCTGGATCATCCCGTGCACCGCGATCGGCGCCGCCACCTACGCCATGCTCGCCTGGATCCCGCCGACGGTTTCGGCCGTGTATCTGATCGTCGGCATCCTGCTCGCCAAGTCGTTCATCATGGCCGCACAGGACATCGCCGTGGACGGTTACGCCGCCGAGTCGATGACCGACGCCGAACGGGCCACGGGCACCTCGATCATCGGCTTCCTGGGCACAATGGCCAACGTCTCCGGAAAGGGAGTGGTCGCACTCGTGGCGATCTTTGGCTGGTCCAGGACGATGCTGGCGGCGTCCGCCCTCATGATCGCGTTCGCAGCACCCGCGATCATCCGGCGTGAACCGCCGCCTCCCGCCGCAACGAGACAGCGACGCGCACGCGGCGAGCGCCCAAGCCTCGTGAAGGCCCTGCGCCGCCGCGAATCGCGCTACATCCTCCCCTATCTCGTTCTATTCGGATTCGGCGCAGGGTTCTTCGGCTCGATGTTCGGGGTTTTCTTCGCGGACAAGGGCCTCACGACCACCGAGTTCGGCATCCTCTACGCGGTGGCGACGCTCGCAGGCAGCGGGCTCGGCGCGCTCACCACCCCCTGGCTCGTGGGCCGCATCGGCATGCGCGGAACGGCAATTATCGGTGTCGCCGCCCTGCCGGTCGAGGGGTTCATCTTCCGCGCCCTCGCCCTGGACCCGGGTCTCCCGGTCCTGCCCACACTCACGCTGGTGGTAGCGATCCTTGGATTCGTCACCTCGATCTATTCCTACGTCGTGAACAACTCCCGCTTCCGTTGGGCGTCCAAGGCCCAGGCGGCCACTGACTACAGCATGCAGTCGAGTCTCTGGAACTTCGGCCTCTGGGTTGCGGGATCCACGGCCGGGTTCGTGGCGGCAAATTTGGGCTGGGCGACTTTCTTCCCGATCGCGGGATGCCTCGCCGGTGCGGGCGGCGTGTTCTACATCGTCATGTTCGACCGCATCGAAGCCATGGTGCGGCGCCGCGAACGCGACGAACTCGAGGGTGCCGCCGTTGCGATGTCGTAGCCGGGAAAAGCGTCTTCAGGTGGCTAAGCGGCCCCGCGCCGACGACAATGCGCGCGATCCGTCCCGAGTCAGTGCGTCGACCACGGCCGACGTGGGATCGACGCCGGTAAGCTGCTCCAGCGTGCTCAACCCCCCGGGATTCGCCACGTTAGCTTCGAGCACGTAAGGCGCCGCAAGATCAATGCCGGCGAACCTCGCGCCGCGCAAATGCAAGTGCGCGACGACCTTTCGAACCAGGGCCGTTTCGTCCGCATCGAGTTCCGTGCGGCTCACAACCGCGCCGGTCGCCAGATTGCCCCCCGTCTTGGCGTAAGCACCGATGATGTCCCCGCCAGCGACGATTACCCGTTTTTCGTTGCGTTCCACTTCCTCGACATAGCGCTGCAACAGGCAGTACCGCCCAGCGCCGCGCCCGGTAAGGTGATCGAACACGGCGCGACAATGGATGTCTCCGGCGGCGAGCAGGAAGACCTCTCGGCCAAAACTCCCCGCTGTCGGCTTTGCCACCCAGCGTCCGCCGCGGGCGACGATGGTCATGAGCGTTTCGACATCGGCGCTTGCATGCGTCTCGGGGCCGAACTCCGCCAAGTCGAACTTGCCGTGCAGGTAGACGATGGCGTCCGCGGTGTTGACGAAACGCGACTGGTCCAGGGTCTTCAGGATCTGCATCCGGTCGAGAAAGCCCTCGCGTCCGCCGAAGCCGAGGATCCAGACCAGGTCGAACGACACCAGCGGAACCATTCGGCCCTCGCCGTCGCGCGCGGCCACGCCGTCCGCAGTCAATGCAAGGGACTCGTGGAAGAGCAGCGCAGCGCGCCAACCCGCCGCTTCGAACGCGGCGGGCAAGCGTTCTCGGTTGTCGTTGGCAGAGTCGCCAGGAGCGGTGAGAAATGCGATGCGTTTCAATCTGTCGTGACCTCAAGATGGAGCCGTGGCGCTGTGCCAACACTGCCGTACAGCGCTTCGCCGGCGCCGAAATAGCGCTTAGGTGTTTTGCGTTACACTCTTGTTATGCGCTCGAACTACAGTCTAACGCCCGCCGAGATACCGACGCACGAACCTGCCGCGCTGGCGACCGCCGAGCGCATGGCCCTGAAGGAAGATATCGCCGCCCAACTCGACGCGCTCGACGCCGTCCTCGTCGCGCACTATTACGTGGACGCCGACATACAGGACCTCGCCCAGGAGACGGGTGGCTGCGTCTCCGATTCGCTGGAGATGGCACGTTTCGGTCGCGATCACCCCGCCTCGACGCTGGTCGTCGCGGGCGTCAGCTTCATGGGAGAAACGGCGAAGATACTGTCGCCCGAAAAGCGGGTACTCATGCCCACCCTCGAAGCTACCTGCTCTCTCGACATCGGCTGCCCGCCCAATGAATTCGAAGCCTTCGTCGGCGAGCACCCTGATCGCACCGTGGTCGTCTACGCGAATACGTCGGCGCGAGTCAAGGCCATGTCGGACTGGGTCGTCACATCGAGCGTCGGACTGCGCATCATCGAACACTTGAGCGCGAATGGCGAACGCATCCTCTGGGCACCGGACAAGCACCTCGGCGCCTATATTCAGCAACAGACGGGCGCGGACATGCTGCTGTGGACCGGGGCCTGCATCGTCCATGAAGAGTTCAAGTTCGACAAGCTGCAGCAATTGATCCACGTCTATCCGGACGCCGGCGTGCTGGTGCATCCGGAATCGCCAGCCGCCGTCATCGGCATCGCCGACTGCGTCGGCTCGACAAGCCAGATCATCGCCGCGTCCCGGGAGATGCCCAACGATACGTTCATCGTGGCCACCGACCGCGGCATATTCCACCAGCTCCGCAAGCTGTCGCCCCACAAGCGTTTCATCGAGGCGCCGACTGCAGGGGCCGGCGCCACGTGCATCAGCTGCGCGCACTGCCCCTGGATGGCGATGAATGAGCTTCGAGTATTGAACGAATCCCTGGAACGCCAGGACAGCGAAATCTTCGTGGACGAGGACATCGCCGCCCGGGCCATGGTTCCGTTGCGGCGAATGCTCGACTTTGGACAACGACAATGAAACTTCCTTACGTACTGAGCCTCCTCGCCGCGAGTCTGGCCCTGGGGTCCGACTACAGAGAGGAGTGGGGTCCTCCCACTGGAACACACATTCCGGCCGGGAGCTTTACGTCCCATATCGGCGAAGCGCGCACGTTCCTCGATCTAATGGGAGGAAAGGGACTTCTCATCTTCTTCAACCGTTCCGCGAACTGGTGACCCTTTTGCAAAAGTCAGCTCGTCGAGCTGAGTGCGTGGCAGGATCGTTTCGGAGAGATCGGCGTGAACGTCGTCGCGGTGACGTATGACGACCGGGAGGTGTTGTCCGACTTCGAATCGGACCAGGGACTGGGCTATACGCTGCTCTCCGATCCTGACGGGGAGTACGTGGGAGCGCTCGGCATACGGAACGAAGAGTACGAACCTGGTCACCCCGGTTTCGGGATACCCCATCCGGGCATCATGCTGATCGATGCTTCCCGAACCGTCTTGTACAAGGCGGCGATGGAAAACTATCGGGTGCGGCCCCCCTTCGACGCGGTGTTTGACGCTGTGAGCGCAGCAGTGAGAGAAACCAGCGGCGCCGCATTGGAATAGACCAACAGCGCCGCACCCAAGTCGTTCAGCCTGCTAACCTTTGAACGCCTCCAGCTCCGTCCGCAGATCGAGGATACGTTGGGTCAAACCTACCGTCAGCCGATAGTTATCCTCACCAGCCCGCGGGCGTATCCGAGGTGTTGAATGGCCTTCTGATAGGCGCCGCGCGAAGAACTCTGCCCGCGCGCGGTGGACGCCAACGATATCGCTCGCCAGACCCGCGGTTTCCGCGAGTTCATACCAGACGTCGATGTCGTCCCCGTGCACGCGACTCTGCCGGACAAGCACCTGCTGTGCATCGGCGTGGCGGTCAACCTTCGATCCGTCGGCTTGGCCACCCAGCGTCCGCCTCCGGCGACGATGGCCATGAGCGCGTCCACATCGGCGCTTGCGTGCGTCTTGGGGCCGAACTCCGCCAAATCGTACTTGCCGTGCAGGTATACAAGGGCGTCCACGGTGTTGACAAACCGCGCCTGATCCAGCGTTTTCAGCATCTGCATCCTGTCGAGGAAGCTTGTTCGTCCGCCAAATCCAAGGATCCACACCAGATCGAACGACGCCAGGGGAACCATCCGACCCGCGGCATCGCGCGCAGCCACGCCGTCGGCAGTCAACCCCAGGGATTCGTGCAACAGCAGCGCGGCGCGCCAACCCGCGGCTTCGAACGCGGCGGGCAAGCGTTCGCGGTTGTCGTTGGAGGAGCCCCCGGGGCGGCGAGAAATGCGATGCGTTTCAAACTGTCCTATCCTCAGGAAGGAGCCGCTGCGATGCGCCACTCACGCCAGCAATTGGATTGCTTGCACGCTGGTTTCCACTCCGAACTCGCACCAGGGAATTGCGTTACACTTTTGTTATGCGCTCGAACTACAGTCTAACTCCCGCCGAGATACCGAGGCACCAACCAGCCGCGCTGGCGGTCGCCGAGCGCATGGCCCTGAAGGAAGACATTCGCGCCCAACTCGACGCGCTCGACGCCGTCCTCGTCGCGCACTACTACGTGGACGCCGACATCCAGGACCTCGCCCAGGAGACGGGTGGTTGCGTCTCCGATTCTCTGGAGATGGCGCGTTTCGGTGGCGATCACCCCGCCTCGACCCTGGTCGTGGCGGGCGTCAGCTTCATGGGAGGAACGGCGAAGATACTGTCGCCCGAAAAGCGGGTACTCATGCCCACCCTCGAAGCCACCTGCTCGCTCGACATCGGGAGATGCCCAACGATACGTTCATCGTGGCCACGGACCGCGGCATATTCCACCAGCTACGCAAGCTGTCACCGCACAAGCGTTTCATCGAGGCGCCGACCGCCGGCACCGGCGCCACGTTCATCAGTTGCGCGCACTGCCCCTGGATGGCGATGAATGAGCTCCGAGTATTGAACGAATCCCTGGAACGCCAGGACCGCGAGATCTTCGTGGACGAAGAGATCGCTGCCCGGGCCATGGTTCCGTTGCGGCGAATGCTTGACTTTGGACAACGACAATGAAACTCCCCTACGTACTGAGCGTACTGGCCGCGAGTCTGGCCCTGGGATCGGTTTACAGCAGCGAGTGGGGGCCTCCAACTGGAACAAATATTCCGGCCGGGGGCTTCACTTCCCATATCGGCGAGACGCGCACGTTCCGCGGGCTGATGGGAGACAAGGGACTTCTGATCTTCTTCAACCGTTCCGCGGACTGGTGACCCTTTTGCAAAGGTCAGCTCGTCGAGCTGAGTGAGTGGCAGGATCGTTTTGAAGCGATCAGCGTGAACGTCGTTGCGGTCACGTATGACGACCCGGAGGTGTTGTTCGCATTCGCCTCGGGGCAGGGATTGGGCTATACGCTGCTATCTGATCCTGACGGGGAGTATATGGGAGCCCTCGGCATACGAAACGAAGAGTTCGGACCTGATCACCCCGGTTTCGGGATACCCCATCCGGGCATCATGCTGATCGATACTTCCCGAACCGTCCTGTACAAGGCCGCGGTGGAAGACTATCGAGCGCGGCCCCCGTTCGACGCATTGTTCCTTGCTGTGAGCGCGCTTGTTGCCGAGACCGAAATCGAGCCCAAAGCCCAGTCCGAGCTACCCAAGTCGTGCACGCGGCGGCGAGCGGCGCGTCGTTCGGCGTGCGAAAAAGCTAGCCTCTGAACCCCTCCAGCTCCGTCCGCAGATCGAGGATGCGTTGGGTCAAGCCGGCCGTCAGCCGATAATCGTCCTCGACCAGCCCGCGCGCGTACTCAAGGTGTTGAATAGCCTTCTGATAGGCCCCTCGAAGCGCGAAGAATTCTGCCCGCGCGCGGTGGACGCCGACGATGTCGCCCGCCAGACCCGCAGTTTCCGCGAGTTCATACCACACGTCCATGTCATCCCCGTGCACGCGACTCTGCCGGATCAGCACCTGCTGGGCATCGGCGTGGCGGTCGACGCTCGATAGCGCCTTCGCATAGAGCATCGCAAGCGGCTGGTTATCCGGGTTGATCACCAACTGATGGGCCAGGAACGCCCCGGCTTCCCCGCCTCGGCCTCCCTCTATCAGCGTGTCCGCGTACGACGCGGCCAGCAGGATGCTGCCGGGATTCGCATCGAGAAGCCGTTGCATGTCGACCGCCGCTTCGACATGCTCGCCGACGCCGGAGCGGGCAAGCGCCAATCGATAGGCTCCGGCCGCCTCCGACACATCATCATCTCTCGCCCGCTCCAACGCGCTCGCCGGCGTGTCCGCGTAGTTCACGAGCGCCCGCGCGCGCATGAACTGATAGTCGCGCGAACCCGCCACACTCTGCTCCGGATATTGCGCCGCCTGGTTGCGGGCATCGGCTATGCGCGACTCCGTAACGGGGTGGGTCAGGAGAAATTCCGGCATCGTTTCCCGGAAACGATATGCGCGCTGCATCCGCGCGAACATGCGTTCCATCCCGTGCGGGTCCAGTTGCGCCCTGACCATGGTATTGAGACCGATTCGGTCCGCTTCCTGTTCGCGGCCACGGCTGTAGCGGAGCTGGTTCTGCATCATGGCGGCCTGGGTACCGACCAGCGTCGCCAGGCCCGCGTCCCCGCCGCCCGCAGCCATCAGCAGCGCGCCAGCCAGCATGCCAACGAGCATGGGCAACGTCGCCTGTCGTTGCGCTTCAATGCCGCGAGCGAAGTGGCGCTGGCCCAAATGCGCGAGTTCGTGCGCGATCACGGCGGAATATTCGTGCACGTCGCGCGCGTGGAGCAGCAAGCCCAGGTGGATGCCGACCACGCCGCCGGGCACAGCGAACGCATTGATCTCGGGATTGTCGATCAATACCGGATAGAGCGTGGCGTCCTTGAGCTCCGAATGTTGCGCAAGCTGCCGCAACTGCGTGGCTACGTAGTACTTGAGTATCTCGTCCTGGATCGCGGGAACATCTGATCGCACCTGCTTCAGGAACATCTGGCCGAGCCGGCGCTCCTCGGCGGGCGAGACGATGGCCGAGGATGCATCGCCCAACTCGGGCAACGCGTCCGGCACGGCGGCTTGCGACGAATACAGGCCTGCCAGCCCGGCTACAGCCACCAGCAAAGCGAGGAATCTCATGGGGGAGATCGTATCAGAACGCAGGTTTGGCGATGCGCGCGTCACGGCAATACATTGCACAGCCTGGTCCCTGGGGCCAATATGCGTCGTTCCACCCACCAGGATCGAGATGAAGTCGATGAAGGCAGCGGCACCTCAACAATCCAGCGAGACGGCCGGGAGGGCCACCGATGCAAACGGGGGCGCACCCTGGGGACTCTGGGGAACGGCGGGTTTCGCTGCCCTCATTCTGGTGCTGTTCTATTTGATACAGACCGTGATCGCCATCGGTTTCCTGGTCCAGGAATCACCGGACATGGACCCGGAACAACTGGAAAACAACGGGCTGTTTCTTTCCGTTGCGACCTGTGCCACAGGTGTCGTCTGCACGTTGACAATCCTGCTGCTTGCGCGGATACGCCGGGGGATCTCCGTTCGGGACTATCTGGCTTTACCGATGCCAGCCGGCTGGTCGTTGTTGCTGTGGCTCGGCATTGCCATTGCGGTCGTCGTCGCAATCGAAGCGATCCAGGTGCTGGCCGGAAGGGACACGATTCCGGAATTCATGATCAATAGCTATCGGTCCGCTGTCTATGTGCCCCTGTTCTGGTTCGCATTGGTCATTGCAGCCCCCGTTTTCGAAGAATTCCTGTTCCGGGGATTCCTTTTCCGCGGTTGGATGGATTCGTGGCTACGAGCAACCGGCACGATCCTGCTGACCTCTGCAATCTGGTGTCTCATCCACATTCAATACGATTTCGTTGACCTGCTGATCGTGTTCATCTACGGGATCGTGCTGGGCTTTTCGCGGTACCGAACAGGATCTCTTGTCACGCCGCTCGTCATTCACGGCGTCATCAATTTCTTGGCGACACTGCAGGTTGCGTTGCTCGCGTGATCGTCCGGGCCGGCACGGTGCCGTGAGAATGCGGCCTGACGGGCAGTCCGGGCTCCGGGTCAACCGGGAGGTGCCTAAGAACATGCGTGTGTCGAAAGCGCTATGCTCTGATTTCGAGCTTCGTCAGGCCGACGCTATCCGGATGCGAGCCACGGACTGCGGGGAGTAGCGATGAACCAATGGTCGATTGTCTCGTCCATCGCGCTTCTCGCCTTTTGCCTTGGAGCTCTCCAGGTATCCGCGGGGGAGTCGCTCGATGAACGCCCCACCGGTGCGAATGGATCCGCTGAAGAAGCGTTTGAGTCCTTGGCGAAGCAACTCCATCGAGACCCTTTCGACAAAGAGGCGCGCAACCAACTCATTGAACTCGTACGCGGCAGCCTCCCCGGCGAAATCTCTGTTGAAGAAGTCGATGAATCCCTGGAAGCGCGATGGGTCGCTGCTGCGCTTGGAGCCCGCGACTGGCGGATCGGCACGAACCTTACGGCAGAAGAGGCCGAGTCCCTGGAAGCGCGATTGGATCGCGATCCCCAGAACCTGGAGACTCGAACGCATCTCATCATTTACTACCGACGAGCATACTACCGCCATGGGGAGGTCCGGCGTGTTCATCATGGGCACGTGCTCTGGCTCATCCGCAACGCGCCGCAAGCTTTCGTGCTGGCGCAACCCGATGTACAGATCGATCCGCACTTCGATGTATCCAGCTACGACGCAGGCAAGGATGCGTGGCTAAGTCATATAGAGCGAGAGCCGACGAATGTAGCGTTCCTGGGCCATGCCGCGAATTACCTGTCGAGATACCATGATCGCGACCTGATCATTGAATACTTCCAAAAGTCGCAATCTCTCGATCCCCATAACCCGAAATGGCCAACTGACCTGGGTCACTTGTACCTGCTGGAAACCAATCGCGAGGAAGCGGGCGCGACGAAGGCGATGCAAGCCCTGGAGCAGTTCCAACGCGCCTACGAATTGAGTGGCTGGGAACTCGAGCAGGCAAATTTGTTGCAATACCTCGGGAAGGCGGCTTGGAAGGCGGAGCGCTACGACGATGCGCGTACCTACGCGACACAAATGTTGGACTATCCCGCAACTGAGCTTTTCGGCGGCGACCAATTGCATCACGGGAACCTCATTCTCGGCATGATTGCCCTGATCGAGAACGACACCGAACAGGCCAAGGACCACTTGCTTGAAGCCGGCAGGACGCCGGGCTCCCCAGTGCTTGCCTCTTATGGCCCGAGGATGGACCTCGCCTTGCAATTGCTTCGGCGCGGCGAAAGGCAGATCGTACTAGAGTACTTTGAACTCTGCTCCGAGTTCTGGCATCGAGACGAGTTGAACGGTTGGGCTGCGGTGGTCATAGCCGGCGGGATTCCCGATTTCGGGTCAAATATCGACTATTGACCTTCCGCTCCGACACCCGCGCCGCTGGCGACGCCATCTACCTGGTGGTCCCGCTGCTCGTCGGGTTCGTGGTGTTGATCGTCCTCGGCCAATCGTCGCGGGGCTGATATTCGCCTTTCTGTTACACGCCAGCTTCCGGTGATTCTCGTCGGTGCCGGGCCACCGCAGATTCGCGCCCGGGTGGGTAAGGCAAAGTCCTACGCCCAACGGGTGTTCGAGTTCCCGGAACTCGGTCCGTTGCCGCCTGAAGCTGCTCGGACGGCGATCTCCAAACCCGTTGCCGCCGAAGGCTTGGAAATCGACTCGGCTGCGCTGCAGCGCATCGTCGGAGAGTCGCGAGGCTATCCCTACTTTCTTCAAGAGTGGGGTAAGCACGTGTGGGACTTGGCAACCAGTTCACCGATTACGGTCGAGGATGTCGACAAGGCCGCCCGCCATGTTGTGGTCGCCCTCGACGAGAGCTTCTTCCGGGTACGTTTCGATCGCTTGACGCCAACCGAGCGGCGTTACCTCCGCGCCATGGCGGCGCTCGGCCCCGGACCTCACCGCTCCGGCGATATCGCCGCGCAACTGGGACGCCGCGTATCATCTCTCGGCCCGGTACGAGCGCAACTCATCGCCAAGGGCATGATTCTCAGCCCGAGCCACGGCGACACCGCATTCACGGTACCGTTGTTCGACGAGTTCATGGTGCGCATCATGCCGGGAGACGAATGGCGTAACGGCTAATGGCCGCGCAGCGCCTGGCTCTCCTCTGCAAACATCGCGGGGAGTTTGCCAAACAAGCTTAATCGCGTTGACGCGGTGGACATCCGTTGCCATCCTTTATCCGTGACAGCCGCCGCAGATACCCACTCCGCGCTTTCCCCCGCCGCAAGGCTGGTCGCCCAGGCCTACGGCGTAATCGCGCCGTACCCGACGGGCGTGACGCGCATCGTCAAGGTGTTGTCCCAAGCCAAGGTGAGGCTTGGCAGCCGAGTCCTCGCCGTCCAGCAAATCCGGCAATGCAACGACGAACTCGTCGACGCGGGCATCTGCCTGCGGGATGCGCAAGAATGCGTCCGCGCCGCGCCGCGCTGGGCGCTACCGTTGACGGGCGCCGCGCATGCGGCACACCGGCTGCTACCGATCATGACCGCCTTCAGGTCTGTGCAGCGGCGCTTGTGGTACGACGACCCTCACGAACGAGAGATGCTGTTCCGCTGCTACGTCGTCGCCGGCGACTTCAACCGTCTCGAAGAGTTGGTCGGCGCCGCGCCTACGACCGATCGCTGGCGACTCCTGGCGGAACCGCTTGCGACCGACATCCTGGAGGCGTTGCCGAAGCGCTATATCGAGGACGCGCTTTCGGGTTGCCTACGCCACGTGTACGACACCGCCGCGCCGTCGGCGCCGGTCATCGAGATTTGCGAAAGACTCAGTTCCGAGCCTCACGTTCACGCGCCCGAGATCGCGTTCATTCGCCTCCTCCAAGGACGTTTCGAAGAAGCCGAAACCGTGTTCGAGGCATTGCCCCCGACCGCTCGTGTTACCAAGCCCGCAACTACCGGCCTCGCGGCGACGCGCGCCCTGATAGCCACGCTGCGCACCGACCACGATGCGGCGCAGCGATACATTGATGCGGCGCTTGTCGCAGAGAAAGCCGGCACGCGCAAGCGCAATGTGTTCCCCGACTTGCCGGCGTTCGCGCTGTCGCTCCTGTCTCTCGTGCGGATCGACTCGCCGGCGTCGCAAGCCCAGCTCGACCAACTCATACGCGCCGCTGATCGGCTGGAAATCGAAAGCACCCGGGAGCTCGCGTTCGTGGTGAAAGCGGCGCTCGTGCGTTCCGGGCAATCCGTTCTCGTTAACATCCACTACACGCCCCGGCTCGACGTGCTGCTGGACGGTCTTTTGACCTGCTGGGTCGACGATTTCTCTGCGCTACGCATCGAAAACTGGTTGGCACCGATGCTGGAGTATCGAGAACGCGCGGCGGCGAACGGATTCCGATGGGTCGTGGCGGAATGCGATGGAACGCTCCAGCGATACGCCGAAACTTTCGAAAACGAGGAAAGCGTCGCCGAACTGTCCGATCCGCAACTCCTGCACGCCAAGCTGGGCACGACGAGTTTGGCCGGCCGCGCAACGCCCATTCCGGAATGGGAGCAGTCGTTGAAATCCCTGGAACGGCTCGCCTACGAGGCCAACAGCAAATCGGGGGCCAAGCGCGATACCAATCTCGCGAAAAGGCGGCTCGTCTGGGAGCTGGACGGCGAATACGACAACGTCCAACTCGCCCCGCGCGAGCAACGGCAAAACAAGAACGGCACCTGGAGCAAGGGCCGCAAGGTAGGCTTGAAACGCTTGGCCACGGAAGCCTCCAGCATGGACTTCCTGCTCCCCCAGGATCGCGAAGCCGCAGCGGGAATTTCCGCCGACTACGCCTGGAGCGGCCACCTGTACTACGAAATGGGCGAGAGCGGTCTGTTCGCCCTTGCCGGACATCCGCACGTCTTCAACGCGGCTGGCAAACCAGTAGACATCGTGCGCCGAGAACCCGGCCTGTTCGTCGACGAAGACGCCGACGGCAACGCGGTGGTCACCATCGAACCACGCAGTTGGGAATCCGACGAAGAGTACAGCGTAACGTCAGTGTCGGACCAGCGCTACGAAGTGACCCGGTTCACACCCGATCACCAGCGATTGTTTGAGGTCATCCCGCCGCAAGGTCTGGTATTGCCCGCAGACAGCAAGGCACGTCTCTTGGAAGCGGTTTCGGCGCTCGCCTCCCAAGTCCGAGTGCAAAGCGCTACGACGGAGGGCGCTACCAACGCGGTGCATGTCGACGCGGACTCCGAACCCTGGGTGCTACTGGAACCCGTCGATGCCGGCTTGATGGCGGCGCTGGTGGTCGAACCGATCCCGGACTCGGACATCTGCTTCGCTCCTGGCGAAGGCGGTGTCATCGTGTTCGCCCACCAAAGCGGCCAAAGCGTGCAGGCGCGGCGCGATCTCGCGGCCGAACACAACGCCGAGGCACGCTTGTTGAGGCGCTGCCGATGGCTTGCATCGCAGCCCACGGAATACGAACCGATGATTTTGTCCGAACCCGCCCAATGCCTGGAACTCCTGGAGCAACTGGAGTCCGCGGGTGCACGCTGCAAATGGCCCAAGGGCGAGCCAATCCGCATCGTCGCCCGCAAGTCGACATCGTCTCTGGCATTGACGGTCAAATCCGCCGACGAATGGATGCAGGCGTCCGGCAAACTCGTCGTCGACGATCAACGCGTGCTCGACCTCAAGCGGTTGTTCGCTCTGCTCGAAGCCAACCCCGGCTCCCGCTTCCTGGAACTCGGTAACGGCGAGTTTCTCGCACTGACCAAGGCGTTCCGTCGGCAACTCGACGACTTCGCCAGCTTGTCGGCACCGTCGGCGGGAGGGGCGATGCGATTACATCCGCTGGCGGCGCTGGGGCTCGAAGAATTGATCGAGGGCGCGGAACTCAACGCCGATGACGGCTGGCGCGAGTTGCGCAACAACCTTCAAGCGGCGCAATCCTTCGAGCCGGATTTGCCTAGCACGCTGCAGGCGGAACTGCGCCCGTATCAACTCGACGGCTACCGGTGGCTTGCCCGCTTGAGCCGCTGGGGTGCGGGCGCTTGTCTCGCCGACGACATGGGGCTCGGCAAGACGGTACAGACCCTGACCCTGCTCCTGCAAAGGGCACCGAACGGTCCGGCGTTGGTCGTCGCCCCCACTTCGGTAACGGCCAACTGGATTGACGAAGCGCGGCGTTTCGCGCCGACCCTGAACGTCAGGGTCTATACCGGAGTCGCCGCATCCAGGGCGGCGTTGCTCGACGATCCGGCGCCATTCGACCTCTACGTCACCACCTACGGCGTGTTGCAGAACGATGTCGAGCTACTGGCCGCGGTCGGGTGGCACAGCGCCGTGCTCGACGAAGCGCAGGCGATCAAGAATCCGGCTACGAAGCGCGCCCGCGCCGCGCGGCGCCTAAAGGCGAATTTCCGTCTAGTCACCACCGGCACGCCCATCCAGAACAACCTGATGGACCTGTACTCTCTATTCAGTTTCGTCAATCCCGGTCTACTGGGCTCCCAGGAACAGTTCCGCCGCAACTTCGGCCTCCCGATAGAACGTGATGGCGATATGGATGCCCAGGCCCGGTTGCGCCGCATCATTGCGCCGTTCATCCTGCGGCGGCTCAAGACCGAAGTACTCGATGACCTGCCCGAACGCACCGAGATCACCCTGCACGTGGAGATGTCGCCGGAAGAAACCGACCTCTACGAGGTGCTACGCCAACGCGCGCTCGAGGAACTTGAGGCCGCGCGTGCGCCAGACCGGAATGTCCGCGAAGGCGCGCGCCGCGTACAGGTTCTTGCCCATCTGACGCGCCTCAGGCTCGCCTGCTGCAACCCCCGTCTGGTCATCGATTCCGAAACCGGCGCGCCTGGCAGCTCGAAGCTCGCGACCTTCGCCGATACCCTCGAGGAACTGCTGCAGAACCGCCACAAAGTGTTGGTGTTCTCGCAGTTCGTTGTGCATCTGAAGCTCGTCGAGGAGCACCTGAACAAGTCTGGTATTGCATACCAGTACCTTGACGGGGGGACGCCCGCCAAAGCGCGCGCCCAACGCATCGAGGCGTTTCAAGCAGGTCAGGGCGACGTGTTCCTGATCTCTCTCAAGGCGGGCGGTATCGGGCTCAACCTGACCGCTGCCGATTACGTCATTCACATGGACCCTTGGTGGAATCCGGCGGTGGAAGACCAAGCTTCGGACCGCGCCCACCGCATCGGCCAGACGCGCCCGGTAACCATCTACCGACTGGTCACAGAAGGCACCATCGAGGAACAGATCGTCGACCTGCACCATCGAAAACGCGATCTCGCCGACCAGTTGCTGGCGGGCGCTGACGTTGCCGGACGATTGAACGCCGACGAGTTGCTGGATTTGCTTCGCCAGCCCTTGGGACGCGCGAGATAGGCGTGACAGATCGCATACTGTTGCGTTCCCGGCAGTCGCGCTCCGATCAAAGCCACGCTCGATGGCTTCGCGATGCGCGATGCGCGCCGCTGGCAACGCCAACTGCTATCCTTTCGCGCCATGGCCGAAGACACCGAAACACTGCTTGACGCCAGCGGATTGACCTGTCCGATGCCGCTTCTGAAGGCAAAGAAGGCACTGAACGGAATGCGACCCGGAACGCTGCTGCGAGTCATCGCCACGGATCCCGGGTCCGTCCGGGACTTCGAGGTGTTCAGCGCGCAGAGCGGCCACGCCCTGCTGGAGTCGCGGCGGGAGGACGGCAGCTACTTCTATCTACTGAAGAAAAAAGACGGCTGAGTTCCGGTGCGCTTCCTCGAAGTCATCAGCGGGTGGATCAATGAGCACTTCTCGAATGAAGAGGCCATCTACCTGGTGGTCCTGCTGCTCGTCGGGTTCGTGGTGTTGCTCGTCCTCGGCACCTATCTAGCGCCAATCGTCGCGGGGCTGATATTCGCATTTCTGTTGCACGGTATCGTCAACCGGCTCGTCGCCTGGCACGTGCCGCGGCTAGCGGCCGTGTGGTTGGTATTCGTGCTCTTCATGGGCAGCGTCGTCGCCCTTGTGATCGGGATCGCGCCGTTGATCTGGCGGCAGTTGACCGAATCCGTCAACGCCATGCCCGGCGTCATCGACCGGCTGCGCGTCCTGTTGGCGGACATTTCTGCGGACTTCCCCGGCATTTTTTCGCCGATGGCCATCGACCGCCTGCTCGCCGCGCTGAATTCCGAGCTTACGGAAATCGGAACATCCGCATTGCAGGGGCTGGTGGCACAGTTGCCGAACATTTTCGGCATCATCATCATCCTGATCCTGCTCCCCATCTCCGTGTTCTTCTTCCTCAAGGACGGGGAAAGGATGGTCGCGCGCGTTCTTGCCATGCTGCCCCGGCACCGAACGCTGCTCGACAGCGTGGGTCGCGAAATGAACACGCAGATAGCCAACTACGCTCGGGGCAAGGCCATCGAGATCCTGATCGTCGGCACGTCAACCTACGTCGCTTTCCTCTTTCTCGGGCTCAACTACGCGGCACTGCTCGGATTCATCGTCGGTATTTCCGTGCTTGTGCCCTTCGTCGGCGCGGCGGTTGTCACCGTGCCCGTGGCCGCTGTGGGATTCCTTCAGTATGGCTGGTCCTGGGACTTCGCATACGTCATGGTCGCCTACGGCGTCATTCAGGCATTGGACGGCAACGTGATCGTGCCGATCCTGTTTTCGGAAGCAAACGATCTGCACCCGATTACGATCATCGTGGCGGTCCTGGCGTTCGGGGGGCTGTGGGGGTTCTGGGGCGTATTCTTCGCCATTCCGCTCGCAACGCTGGTCAAGGCGATCTTCAACGCCTGGCCGCGCAGGACAGCCGCCGAAGCGCCCGAACCGTAGCAAGTGCCCCACCAGACGCACCTTGTGGAAGGCCCGGTCCGGCTTTACCATGACGAGTCTTATGCGTTGGAAATCTAGCATGCTGCGCGGGAGCATTGTCGCGCTGATCACGCCCATGAAGGCGAACGGCGACGTGGACTGGCCGGCCATGGACGGCCTGATCGACTGGCACCTCGAATCCGGCACGCACGGCATCGTGCCGGTCGGAACGACCGGCGAGTCGGCGACCCTCGGCCACGACGAGCACAAGCGTGTGGTGGAGCACGCGCTCCGGCGGGTGGACGGTCGCATCCCCATCATCGCCGGCACCGGCTCCAACTCCACGGCCGAGGCGGTCGAACTCACCGCCGCTGCCGCGAAAGCCGGCGCCGACGCGTGTCTCCTGGTGACGCCGTACTACAACAGGCCCACGCCGGAGGGCCTGTATCAACACTATCGTGCCATCTCCGAAGCCGTCGACGTGCCAATCGTGCTCTACAACGTTCCGCCCCGCACCTCCTGCGACATGAAAGCGGAAACGGTGGCCCGTGTCTCGGAGCTCAAGAACGTGGTCGGCATCAAGGAAGCCTGCGGCGATGCCGAGCGTGTCGGAGAAATCCGCGAGGCGGTCGGAAGAGACGACTTCATCGTCTTGTCGGGCGAGGACGCCCAGAATTTGCAGATGATGGAACTCGGTGCTGTCGGCGCCATATCGGTGACCGCGAACGTATTGCCCCGGCAGATGTCTGAGTTCTGTACGGCTTTTCTTGAAGGCGATAGTTCGCGCGCTCGCGAACTCGACGAACAATTGCAGCCGATCCACGAGATCCTTTTCGTTGAGACGAGTCCGACGCCGACAAAATGGGCATTGCATCTGATGGGCCGGGTAGACACGGGCATACGCCTGCCGCTTGTACCGTTGTCGACCGCGCATGTCGACGAACTCAAGGCGCGTCTTGCACGCGTCGGCGCGCTTTGACCGCGAGCGCGCTCCTGCGGGTGACGGTCGCGGCGGGCGCGCTTCTCGTCGTCGTGACCGGTTGCAGGTGGTTTAACGACGAAAAGGGCCTGATCCGCAACACGTCGGACGACTATATCGACGCGAAGATCACCGAACCCCTGATCCTTCCCGCCGACATGTCGGCGGAGCGCATAAGGGACGCCTGGCCCATTCCCGCCATCGAGTCCAAGCCTCTCGCCCGGCACTATCCCGATGAAGCGCCAAGGCCGGACGCGATCTTCGGCGGCAAAGCCCAGGAAGCGATCAAGATTCAGAAGCTCGGCGACCGCCGATGGTTGATCATCGCCGACGAACCCTCGACGGTGTGGCCCGTCGTCGAACAGTTTCTCATCGACAACGGCATCGACATCGCATCGGAAACGCCGGAAGAAGGTCGTATCGACGGTGTCTGGCTGTCGATCGGCAGCGGCGATCACAAGGATGTGGTTCGAGGGGCGATCAGCGAACACAAGCAGGATACGACCGGCCGCGACCGGCTTCGTTTCAAGATAGAGCAAGGCATCCGGTATGGCTCGTCGGAGGTCCACATCCGTTACGAAAACGATGCGCTGACTCAGCCCACCGCCGATTGGCCAACGATGTCGACCCTGGGAGATGTTGAAGAAGCGCTATTGACCGAGTTCGGAGGCTACTACGCCGCCGGCATCACGACGCAGTCCGTATCGATGCTCGCCCGCCACATCTCCACCGCGACCAAGGCGACCATCGATCGCGACGGACAAGGCCATCCGAGGCTGCGGCTGAACGTCGACTTCGACCGGGCATGGGCCGTCGTCCGACAGGCGTTGGAGCGCGCGGAGGTGGAGATCGGAAACAGTCAACGCAGCGACGGTTTGATCCAGGTCGAGGTTACCAAGGATGTCCTCGGGGGTCAGCGCAAGTCGTTGCTGTCCCGCTTCTGGCCGAGCGGCGACGAGGCACGGCTTCTCGATATTCGGATCGCCGCGGGCGAGGACTCGCAAGTGGTCCAGGTGTTCGAGCGCGATGGGCAACCGGCGCCCGGGGAAATCAGCCAGGAGATTCTGGTGATGTTGCGGGAGTTCGCTTCTTGACTTCGGACTGTGGGCGATCTGCCACCGCGTGTCGTTGAGCCACCCGTCGCGCGCTACCGTTAGGTAGCGGCGAGATGCCGAAATAGCCAGCCAACGGCGAGTGCCCGACGATGTCCGCCACGCCTCGCAGTCTCAAATGCAGCCTTGACCGGGGCCATGGCACCGCGACCAAAGTGCAGGCCAATATCAACAGATCGACGTACAGGCTCCTGTGCGCGAAATACCACGTCTCGAGCTGCCCCTTCAGCGGAATGATGACCTTGTCGTAATACTCCTTCGGGTCTCCCGGGGCTTCGGCCAGAATTCGATCTTCATTGCGGAACACCAGCGATCCCACTCCGGTCACGCCGGGCTTCATGCTTTTCACGATCTCCTGTACTCGATGCGAGTAGCAGTGGAACGCGCGCGGCGTGAGCGGCCGGGGGCCGACCAGGCTCATCTCACCCACGAACGTATTCCAGAGCTGGGGGAGCTCATCGATCTTCAGGGCGCTCAACCCCCTCCCCACCGGGAGGACCCGCGGATCGTCGCCATAGGTGATGTCTCCGGCCGCAGCACTTCCCTTGGCCATGGTCGTAAACTTGAGCAACGTGAATTTCCTGCCGCCCAGCCCGACGCGCCGTTGTCTGAAGAGTGCGTTTCCTTCTCCGGCAAAACGCAGCAGAACAGAAACGACGACATATATCGGCGGCAGGATGCACATGGCAAGACCGCTGAGGAAAACGTCGAGCAGCCGCTTCGAGCCGGCGTAGAACCGGTTACTCGATCTATGGCCATTCATCGATGTGACTGGATCCATGGACGGTACAATCGTTGGAACGCGATCCCCGAAACTCGTGACTGGTACGCCTTCGGGGGCGGCGCAAGTCTATCACGCCCACCGGTCATCGCCCTTGGGAACGAGGCGACATGAACACTCCCGTTTTCGACACGCCGCAAGCCGGGTTCTTCCGAAAGTACGACGAACGGATCGCCAGTCGCCAAGCTCCGGGGCTTCACCGAATGGTGGTCACGACATCTTCGGGCGTCGTCCCGCAACCACCCACAGGGGATCACCATGTGGCGGCGAACGGTCCGCAAAGGCCACGTCGACGAACCCGCCAAGATGCAGGTACGCGGACACGAGCCGGATGCGGTCGCCCACGCCCAGCGCACGAAACGCGAGGATGGCCTTGGTCGTGAAACACCGGTGTGACATGGCGACTGCGACGCGTCCCCCCGGTTCAAGGACGCGATAGAGGTCGCTGAACACTTCGATAGGACGCACCAGGTACTGTACAGACACGGCGATGACTGCGCGGTCGAAGGAGGCATCCTCGTAGGGGAGTCTGGGATCGGCGTTCAGATCGTGGACCACGGCGTCGGTCAGGCGGCGGTTGGCGGCGAGTTCCCGCTCGCTCATGCCAAGCCCGGCGACCCGCTCGTAGTCCACCGGCGGCAGGTGCGAGATCCACGACGACATCATGTCCAATACGCGCGACCCCGGGGGCAGGAACTCGTCGTAGAAGCGGGTGAGCGCCTTGATCGTGTCGTCGTCAATGTGCGCGACGAATCGGGGCTCAAGATAGAACAAGGCATCGGATGTCTCGTCCAGGCGTTGAAAGAGTTGATCAGGAATGTCCGAGTTGGCCATGGCGTCTTCTGCTTGCAGCGGGTAAAGGGCCGCGATCAGCATCTCTCATATTGCCAGGGACTCTTATATTGCAAGGGACAGTGAGATTTCCCGAATAACCCAGTTTCAAAGGCACCCGAAGCCAGATGTTCCGTGCAACACTTGCCGCTGCGACAAGGACGACCGAGAGGGCGAAATGTCTGTTGAAGTCGACGCCAAGATGGCCGCGTACCGGGAGCGCGGCGCTAACCAGGCGATGCTCGGCCTTTCCGACATCGACGGAGTGCTGCGCGGCAAGTTCGTGAGCCTCGCCAAGTTCGAGAGTCTGCTGACCAGGGGCGGCGGTTTCTGCGACTGCGTCTTCGGTTGGGATGTCGAAGACCACCTGTACGACGGCGGCGCGGTCACCGGTTGGCACAGCGGCTTTCCCGACGCGCGCTATCGACTTGTCGCGGCCACCGAACGCGCTCTCCCGGACGAAGGCACACCCTACTTCATCGGCGAGTTCGCCGCTCGCGATGGCGGCGAACACCCCGTGTGCCCCCGCACCCTGTTGCGCCGGGTACTTGCCCGCGCGGCCGCTGCTGGACTCACGGCCAAGGCCGGCTTCGAATACGAGTTGTTCGTCTTCGACGAAGCCCCGCACAGCGTCCGCGAAAAGGGGTACCGGGAACTGAAACTGCTGACGCCAGGCAACTTTGGATACTCGGTGCTGCGCGCCGTCAGCAATTCGGAGATGTTCACCGCCCTGATGGACTATTGCGCCGACTTTCGAATGCCCCTGGAAGCTTTGCACTGCGAATCGGGTCCGAGCGTTTGGGAGGCGGCGCTGGCTGTGGCGGAGGGCCTGGAAGCGGCGGATCGCGCAATCCTGTTCAAGACGTTTTCCAAGGCGTACTTCCACAAGCGCGGCGCCATGGCGACATTCATGGCCAAGTGGTCCATGGACTATCCCGGCCAGAGCGGCCACTATCACTTTTCATTTCTGCGCGACGACGGCAGCAGCGCGTTCGTCGACGCGAACACGGACGGCAGCGAAACTGTGCCCGACCGCGCCCGGTGGGCCCTCGGGGGGTTGGTTCAGTACGTGCCGGAGTTCCTGGCGATGCTGGCGCCGACCATCAACAGCTACACGCGTCTGGTCAAGGGCGCCTGGGCACCCACCGCATCCACCTGGGGCGTCGACAACCGGACTGCGGCTTTCCGCTTCATCCCCGGCGATGCGCAAGCGCAGCACATCGAATGCCGGGTGGGCGGCGCCGACGGCAATCCCTACCTGGTCTCCGCAGCGACCATCGGTGCCGCCCTCCTTGGCATCGAGCAAAGGATCGAGCCGCCAAAGGCGGTCGCGGGCAACGCCTACGAAGAGGCGGACCGGTTGCCGCCGGAGTGGCGTTTCGCACCGACGCTGCGCGATGCGGCGGAACGTTTCGCCCGCTCGCGGGCCGCGCGCGACTTGTTCGGCGACCCGTTTGTCGATCACTACGCGGCGACGCGCCTGTGGGAGTCGCGAGAGTACGAGCGGCACGTCAACGATTGGCAACTCCGCCGCTACTTCGAGATCATCTGATGCACATCGGCATCCTCCAGGCCGACCAGGTGGACCCGGAGCTTCGCGCCAGGTTCGGCGACTACCCGGCCATGTTCGTCGACACCCTCGGCGAAGGCATGGACCACATGCCCACCTTCGAGTTCTTCGATGTTCGGCGCGAGCGCTATCCCCGCCGCATCGATGACTGCGACGGCTATCTCATTACCGGCAGCCGCGCCAGCGTCTACGACGACGAGCCCTGGATCGCACGCCTGGTCGGGTTCGTGCGCGAACTGCACGACGCCAAGGCCAGAACCGTCGGCATCTGCTTCGGACACCAGTTGGTCGCTCAAGCGCTGGGCGGCACCGTTGGACCGGCAGCGGCGGGATGGGGAGTCGGCGTTCACACCTGGATAGTGGTGCGGCATAAGCCATGGATGCGTCCCGCGCTGAGCGAATTCCGGCTGCTGGCGAGCCATCAGGACCAGGTGGAGACGCTGCCGCCCGACGCGCGCCTATTGGCGTCGAGTGCGTTCTGTCCGCACGCCGCTTTCGCCATCAGCCACCATATACTCGCCTTGCAGGGCCACCCCGAGTTCACCAAGGCCTACGCCGGGTTTCTGATGCACAAACGCCGCGCCGTACTGGGCGCCGCGTTCGAGCCGGGAGTTCGGTCGTTGGATCAACCGATCGACGCGGCCGCCATCGCGCGTTGGATCGCGCAGTTCCTGGGCAGCGGGACACCCTCGCCGCCGCGCACTTCGAGATCTACTTCGAAGCGCCCCGTATCGAGTTGAATCGCCGCTCGCTCATATCGAAATGGTCGTACAAATAGGGTCGCGTCAGCACGAACCGATGCTATTCTTCGGCGGTATCGCGAGACCTCTGCGGAAGAGAACCATGGCCGTAGTCCAACCGGGTGAGGTGACCGTTCAGCGTACGCACCGCGACATCCGGGAGGTGGTGGCCGCGCACATCCCATCGCCGTCAATGGGCCACGTCGTCTCGCGGGGCGACGCCTGCGACTTCAACTACCTTTCGCACTGGTGACCGAACGTGACGCGCACATCCAGTTGGGCGATGCCTGCACCAGGCTCGGGCGCTGGGAGGAAGCGTCCAGGGCCTACGGCCAAGCGCTCGCGCTGCAATCCGACGACATCTCAACCACGATCAAGCTCGGAAACGTGTTCCTCGCCGGACAGCTCTTCGCCGATGCCGCAGAGCTGTATGAGCGAACCCTGGCCGTCCTGCCGGACAGCGCGATTCTGCACTGGCACCTGGGCGCGGTGCTGCATCGAATGGGACAAACGCAGAGGGCCATCGACCATCTTGTGAAGGCGCTCGACCTGCGTCCCGGCTACGCCAGGGCGCGTATCGACCTCGCGCTGGTCTACCGTCAACTCGGAAGAACGGTAGAGGCCCTGCATCAGATCCAGGAGTCCATCCACGTCGATCCCGACGACGTCGATGCGCAAATCAGCCTGGCGCTGACCCTGAGGCAGGAGGGCAGACTCGGGCTGGCCATGCGGCATCTCACCCAGTTCCTTTCGATCCAACCCGCCTGCGGCGCCGCCTACTACCACATCTCCATGTTGCGGCCACCGCCCCATCTCATTCTCGACATACGAAAGCTCCTTGCTGACCCCGAGCTGCCCGCGGACGATGCCGTGCATTGCCATTTCGCGCTGGGCAACATCCTCGATGCCAACAAAACCTTCGATCTCGCATTCGATCACTTCCGACAGGGCAACGCGCTCAAGCGTAAATCGTTCGCCTACGATCCCGGCGAAAACACCCGGGTTTTCGAACGGCTGATCGAGACGTATTCGATGGACTTCTTCGAACGCAAACGAGGTTTGGGATGCGATTCCGAACTGCCCGTGTTCATCGTAGGGCTGCCGAGATCCGGCACGACACTCGTAGAGCAGATTCTCGCGAGCCACGGCTCGATCCATGGCGCCGGCGAGCTCGAATCCTTCGCCGGGGTCAACCATGCGATCGCGCACCGGTTTCGATCCGAGGGCCCCGCCCCCGAATGCATGTCCCGCATCGATCAGGAAACCGTGGATGCATTCTCGGCCCGGTACCTGGAAGAACTGCGGCTGCGATCGCCTTCGGCCGCACGCGTCGTCGACAAGCTCCCCGGGAACTTCGTCCGCATCGGTTTGATCAGGACGCTCTTTCCCAACGCCTATATCGTCCACTGCAGTCGGAATCCGCTGGATAACTGCGTATCTCTCTACTTCCACTACCTCGAGGCGCTGACCTGTTCCTTCGACCTTCGGGAACTGGGCCAGTACTACCTGGACTATCAGCGCTTGATGGCCCACTGGGAATCCCTCTTCCCCGACGGGATTTTCGAGGTGCGATACGAGGAACTGGTCAGCGACCCAGAGCGGATCAGCAAGGCGCTCATCGATTACCTGGACCTACCGTGGGACAAGAGGTGTCTTGAGTTCTACAGGAACATCAGGGCGGTCATGAGCCCCAGCAACATCCAGGTCCGGCAACCGATATACCGGACCTCTGTCGATCGCTGGAAGCGCTACGAGAAACACCTTGAGCCCCTCATCGAGGTCCTGGGTGCGCCTCCAGATGGCGCCGTCCTCCGCGACTAAGTCGCGCCGGACGGCAACGACACTCAGGCGGGGCGCTGTCTGCCCTCGCCGGACGGATACGCCGGCGGACCGGGCGGGATGGTATCGAAGATGAAGGTGATGCGCTCCTCGACGCTCGTGTTCGCGACGCTGTGCTGTTTCTGGTTGTTGACTTCGTAGGCCTGTCCCACTTCCAACTGGTCAGGACGGCCGTCGATCGTGAACCAGACCCGGTGATTGGTCGTGATCGGGACGTGGATGCGATGGCCGCAACGAAACGACGGGGGCACATGCGCATGCGTCTTGATCTTGCCACCGGGAAGCAGCTTCGCCGCCATCGAGCGAATGACCTCGCCGCCCGGGGGATAGTGCTTGCCGGTGATCCCCCGCATGAGCGGCACGGCAGCATCCTACAGGCGTTCTCAGTCGGGCACTTCCGCACGGCGCCTGTCCTACTCCTCGGACTCATTGGGTGGAAACGGATGGGTAATCGGATGTGATGCATGCATGATCTATCGGATGGAAATGGATGAAGAAACGGACGGACGATTCTGCGCGTCAGCACCTGCAGTGACCAACGAGATCCTTCGCCTCGTCGCCGAGGTCGACGAGTTCAAGGGAGCGTGGCATGCAATCAGCCGGATCGCCCCCGACCGGCTGTCCCGCCTCCGGCGCGTGGCGACCATCGAGAGCATCGGCTCCTCGACCCGGATAGAAGGCGCTGCCCTCACCGATCGGGAAGTCGATCGATTGCTCGCACACCTCGAGGTCCAGTCCTTCGCCACGCGCGACGAACAGGAGGTCGCCGGCTACGCCGACGCGATGGAGACGGTGTTCGCGAAATGGCGGGCCATCGACCTCACCGAGAATCACGTAAAGCAGATCCATCTCGAACTCCTCAAGTATTCCGAGAAGGACGCTCGTCATCGCGGCGCGTACAAGACGCTACCGAACCACGTCGAAGCATTCGACCCGAACGGTCGTCGTCTTGGCGCGGTATTCGAAACAGCCACGCCCTTCGAGACGCCTTTCCGGATGGGAGAACTGATCGACTGGACGCGCGGCGCTCTTGATCGTGGAGAACTCCATCCTCTCCTGGTCATCGGGATCTTCGTCGCGATATTCCTCGCCATACACCCGTTCCAGGACGGCAACGGTCGCCTATCCAGGATTCTCACGACCCTGCTGCTCCTGCGCGCGGGTTATTCATACCTGCCTTACGGGTCCCTGGAGCGCATCATTGAGCGGAGCAAGGAAAGCTACTACCTCGCCCTGCGGAAGACCCAAGGCACTCTCGGAACCGAGGCGCCCGACCGGGAATCCTGGCTCGTCTACTTCCTCACGACCCTGAGCCAACAGAAGAATCGCCTCCGACAACGGATCGATCGCGAGCGGCTCATCCTGGGAGACCTCCCGGAACTCTCGGTCCGGGTCCTGGACATCGCCCGTGAAAGGGGCCGCGTGAGCGTCGCCGACGCCGTTCAGGTTACCCGGGCCAGTCGCAATACGATCAAGGGGCACATCCAGGCCCTTGTCGAGGCAGGGCATCTCAGGCGGCACGGAGCGGGGCGGGGGACGTGGTATTCACTCGCGTAACGCCGCGTGGGTCGAGATTTCATGAGGATCACCGACACCCGTTAGAGCCTGGCCCGCTCCCAGGCGATAGATCCAGCAGCATCGCCCGTATTGATCGTCCGGGCGCACTCAGCCCGGAATGAACCGCGTGAACGATTGCTCCCGGAGCCCGGCAATCGCCGATGCTTCGATGTCGTGGCGGGGGTTCCTGCTCACGTCATGCGAGCGCCTGTTCGAGATCCGCGATCAGATCGTCAACCGCCTCGATACCGATGGACAGGCGTAGCAGGTCCTTAGGTGTAGGACTGCTTGCTCCCTCAATCGAATGGCGATGTTCTATCAGGCTCTCGACGCCGCCCAGGGAGGTCGCCCGCGTGAACACGCGGCATCGCTTGACGATCTCCAAAGCTCTTTTCGCATCGCCCTTCACTCGGAGCGACAACATGCCGCCGAATCCGCCGTCCATTTGCCGCCTGGCGATTTCATGTCCGGGGTGGCTGGGCAGGCCGGGGTACAGCACGGCCTTGAGCGAGGGGTGTCCCTCGAAATGCCGTGCGATTGCCAATGCCGACTCCGAGGCTTTCCGCACCCGCAGAAAAAGCGTGCGCATGCCCCTTTGCAGCAGCCAGGCCTCGAAAGACCCAGGATGGCGCCACCATGAAGTCTCACCTGGCAGATGCGTTCCCAGAGTTCGTCGCGTCGAGCGGTCACCACCGCGCCCGCGACCACGTCGCAATGGCCGTTCAGGTACTTCGTCGCCGAGTGCACCACGAGGTCGGCGCCATGCCGGATGGGTTGCGTCAACACGGGCGTGGGAACCGTGGAGTCGACCACGAGCGTCGCGCCGACGTCATGCGCGACATCGGCGGCGGCGGCAATGTCGGTCACGTCCCATGTCGGATTGCACGGCGTCTCGATCCAGAGCAGTTTCATCTTGCCTCGCTCGAGGGTTCGCGTCAGGGCACGCGGATCGGCGGGATCGAAAAGATCGAGTTCAAGGCCCCATTGGTCGCAGAAAGTGATCAGCCATTTGCGCAATCCCCAATACATGATCCTTGGCGCCACGATCTTGTCGCCGGGTTTCAAGGATTGGATGATCGCCATCGCCGCAGACATGCCGGAGCTGAATAGCAGGGCCGCCTCTCCCCCTTCCAGGCGAGCGAGAACCTTCTCCGCAACGACGAAACCGGGATTCCCGTCGCGCCCGTAGCTGCGCTGGGGATCGAGCAGCGCATAGTTCTCGTCTCGGACGTAAGTCGTCGACGGAAATATGGCAGGCGTGAGCCCGCCCGTCGCCGAATCGATTTGACGCAAGGCTTGAGCATTCACGGTTTCCGGCGCGAAATCACTGTGGTTACGCATTCGATCCTGGTCTCGACCAGTCTGGATTTGCCCGGCATCAATCTGTTGTCGGGAACCGAGTGATGGGGTGAGGACACCTCGCCCCCGGTCCAGCGAGGCTAGCAGACTGGCCTGCTTGCCGCACCAGCGGCAAAGCACGTCCCGGTGCAGGGGTCGCAAAGTGAGAAATCGCTTGACGGACTGCGGCAAGGGCACCGCTCGTTTCCTCCGTTACCCGCCTGCCGCGTCCCACGGCTTCCCGATATCGTTGCGGTCGTGCAGCTGGAGCACGACACGGCTCCCCTAGGCAGGAGGTGCGGCATTACCGCGCGGAACGCGGGCGGGCCTCAATCCGGGACGTTCAGGACCGGCGGGTCATGACGTAGTGCCCAGCCGTGGCCCTGTCGGTGAAGTAGTTGCCGCGCAACACATTATTGTTGCTGAGATCAGGCCTGAGAATGGCGGCACCAATGTGTGACGGATTGTCGTCCTCGTAACCGGCGGTGGGCGTTGCCTCGTAAAGGTAGTGCAGATGTGGGCGAGCAGACTCGGGATGCTTCTTGGGAACGACGGACAGTGTCTCCGAGTCCGAACGATCAGACTGCAGATTGATACTCAGCTTTAGGAGACTCTGCCTTATCTCGGCCTCCCCTCGGCCTTGACCGTTCCGTTCTTCGGTCCCCATTGCCAGTGGATTTCTACGTCCCAAGTGCCGTTCCAGTCAGGAAACAGAAGGTCGTCAAGTGCAGGCATGCAACCCCAGAGCGACCGCCAAGCGTATTTGAAGACAAAGGCGAGAAGGACGTTGAGAATCGTAGACGCGGAAAAGGCGAATCCAAGCCGGGCAATCAGATCAAGTTCGTGAAAGTAAGTATCGACCACGAATATGAATAGAACGAGGGCAGCGGCATAGACGACCGCCACGACGACGATGGCCCGCATGGCGACGAGCTGGAGCATTAGGGTACAAAATGGGCACGGAGCCCCCCATCAGCGAAGATGAGAATCCTGTTCCGTGTATTGAGGACGGCAGCGCAGATCACCGCTGGCAACCAACTCGCAAGCAAGGCCGACATGTGGCGGGCACCGAAACCGGGCGTCGGACACACCGGAAAAAAATCCGGCGGCACGGGAGGAGCGATGTATTGGTTGGTATGCGTGAGCGCCAAACTGGGCGATAGGATGTGGAAACCGTCATGCTGCGGGTGACTGAGCATGCTGGCGCTACAGATCGCGTCCACCACATTAGCTGTGTCTCGCACGGTTCGCTCACCGCTCAACGGACACATCGGCAACGCCGACGTGTCGCGGCACACCAAGAGGCCAACGCCACAGAATTCGGACTTCGGGATGGTACGTTGCACGTCGACCAGTATGTTGCCGACACTGGCAACACACGCGTCCCTGTACTCCGCCCACTGACCCTGGTGCGCAACACCATCCACCGTGACGCCATGTGACGCAAGTAGCGATTTGGGTTGGGAAAGAGTAGACACTTCGGCCGCGAGCCTGCCAGTGGAGTCGAAAAGGAAGCCTAGCATACGCGACGCCCTACGATATCTGGAACCTCTTGCAACCCTGCGTGATCATCCGATCCCGCGCGTGGCACGATGGGCACCTACAAGCAGCTATTCGTACAGGGACAGCCGTTTTCCTATGACCTGGTGGAGCTCGGGAAGTACTACCTGCAGTACCAGCGATTGATGGACCATTCGCATGAAGTCCTGCCCGGCAAGGTGCTTGACGTTCAGTAGGAGGATGTCGTGGCATCGCCGACAACACGCCGAAACGGAGTCGCGGCCATTTCAATCGAAGTTATCCCAGGTTAGAGAAAACTAATAACTTCGATCAGGTGGCGATGACTTGGCCCAAAACCAGGTCTCGCGTTACAGCAGTTCTTCCGCCATGAACCGAAGCGTTTCCGGATTCGAGGAGCCGACCTTCAGCATCGTCACCGGGCTCTCTTTCCAGGCCTGCAATCGATCGCGGATCCGTTCCTTCGGGCCGACGAGGGAGATTTCGTCACATAGTTCCGCGGGCACAGCCGCGATGGCGTCGTCCCTGCGCCCGGAAAGGAACAGTTCCTGGATCCGTTCGGCCTGTGCGCCGAAACCCATGCGGGTCACGTGGTCCTTGTGCACGTTGAAGCTCTTCGCCCCCATGCCGCCGACATAGAAGCCGACATTCTGCTTGACCTGGTTCAACGCGCCGTCAACATCGTCGTCGATGATGACAGTCACCCCCGCGGCGATCTCGAAGTCCTTGTTGCGAATGGCCATGGCATCCTTGTACTGGTCCCGCATCCGGTAGGGCGATAGGAACATCGGCAGCCAGCCATCGCAGGTCTCCGCACCCAGAGCGACGTTCTTCGGCCCTTCCGCCCCGAGGTAGACCGGGATGCGCTCTCGGATCGGGTGCAGGATGAGCTTCAGCGGCTTGCCCAGTCCCGTGCCCCCGGGCAACGGCAGTTGGTAGTGCTTGCCGTCGAAGGAAACCGGATCCTGCCGCGCAACAATCTGGCGAAAGATCGACACCCACTCCCGAGTGCGCTCCAACGGCCTGGGATAGGGTTGTCCATACCAGCCCTCCACCACCTGCGGTCCGGAGACGCCGATGCCAAGGATCAGACGGCCGTTCGAAAGGTAGTCGAGTGACACCGCGTGCATGGCCGCGCTGGCCGGGGTGCGGGCCGAGATCTGCATGATGGACGTGCCCAGATTGATGCGCTGGGTGTTCGCGCCAATCCAGGCCAGCGGCGTGAAGCAGTCCGAACCGTAGATCTCCGACGTCCAGATCGTGTCGTAGCCCAGGGACTCGGCAACACGCGCGAGTTCGACGATGCGAGCGCCTCCCGCCGGTCCGAGCGGTCCGATTCCCAGTCCCAGCTTCATGGACTCCCTCCCCGCGAGCAAGACGGCAGAGCTTACACGTTACACGCACGCGGCTGATGCGCACGATCTAGTGGGCACATCGCGCACGTGCCGGCGCGTCGATATACTCGCGGGCAACTACCAGTTTGGCCCACAAATGCCCCTGATCCTGAGTGAACAGCGCTGGCTGCGATTCGGCGCGTTCTGCGCGTTCTACTTCGCCCAGGGCGTCCCCATCGGGCTGTTGACCGTCGCCATTCCCGCATGGCTTGCCCAGGAGGGCGCGACGGTCGGCGATCTGGCCTGGTTCACAGGGTTTGTATCGGCGCCATGGGGGTTCAAGCTGGTCGCCGGCCCGTTCATGGACCGGTTCAAGTTCCTGCCGATGGGTTTTCGGCGACCGTGGGTCATGGCGGCACAGGGCGGGTTGGCACTTTCCTTCGTGGCGCTGGCGGCCACCGGAGATCTCGGCCTCGATTCACTCACCCCGCTCATGGCGATCGGTTTCGTCATCAACGCATTCGCCGCGACGCAGGATGTCGCCGTGGACGGCATGGCAATCGATATCCTGCCGGAAGGCGAACGCGGCAGGGCCAATGCGTTCATGGCGGCCGGACAGGTGGCCGGATTCTCCGCCTACGGGGCCTTGTGCGGGACGCTGATTCCGATTGTCGGTCTCCCGGTCACGGCGCTGGTTTGCGCGGTCACGGTAGCCGCCATCTTCGTATTGGTCGCCGTCGTTCGGGAGCGCCCGGGCGAGCGGGCACTGCCCTGGACGCCGGGCAAGGCCACGGCGAGGGAGGACGCAGCCGACTGGGGTATCGTCGGCATCTTCCGCGACCTGTTTCGCGTCCTGCCCCTTCCAATGAGCCTGATGCTCATCGCCGTCGAGTTCGTGAACCGCGTCCGCGACGGCATCGCGGTGGCGGTATTCCCGGCGTTCGCGACGAACGAAATCGGCTTGACGGCGCCGCAATACAGTCAGTTCACCAGCACGCTGGGTCTTGTCGCGGCACTCGTTGGCGTCGCTCTCGGCCCACTGATCGACCGACAGGGAGCGAAGCGGTTCCTGATGTTCTCTCTCGTCGCCGGTGCGGCATGTCATGTCGCGGCGGGCTTGTTCAGCGAACTCTGGCAAGACACGTACGTCGTCATCGCTCTGGCATTTCTCGCGAGCGTCGCGGGTCAACTCGTCTTTGTAGCGATCATCGCCCTGTTCATGAACCTGTGTTGGACAGCGGTGGCGGCGACCCAATTCTCTGTCTACATGGCACTTGCCAACGTAAGTCGCACCGTCGGCGGGTTGGCGTTCGCGCTGGTCGCGGATGATCTGAGTTTCAGCCAGGACTTTCTGATCATGGGAGGATTGCTGGGTTTGTCCGCCCTGCTATTGGTGTTTTTCGACCCGGCTCCCCATGCGCGCCGCCTGGCGCAACTCATCGCTCCTGTCGCCCCGTCAGCCAGGTAGTTGCGCGAGAGGGGCCACGTGGCGGAAGCAGACAAGGGTGCCGGAGACATCATCGTCGTGGATGGTCTCAACATCACCGAACGGCTCGCCGAGATCGAAGCCCGGGGCTATACCATCATTCCCGACTTCATCACGCCGGACGAAATCGCGCGCATCCGTCATGCCTTCAACACCGAGGTGCGCATCACGGTGGCGCGCGGCCTCGGGGTCAGCGGGAAGACCTGGCGCGCCCACAACCTGCTCGCCAAAACCCGCGCAGTGGATTACCTGTTCCTCGATGAGAGGGTCCGAGCGCTGGTCGAAGGCATTCTCGGCAAGCACACCCAGATCAATGTCACGACGCTGTTCAACGTACTTCCCGGCGAGCGGCGTCAGATCCTGCACCAGGACGACGGGCTCTGGCCGATCCCGCGACCGCATCCCCACTTCCTCTGCAACGCGCTCATCGCCCTCGACGATTTCGACCTCGAAAACGGCGCCACGCACATCGTTCCCTATAGTCACAGGTGGCACGACCGTCCCATAGACCAGGACATCGAGACCACGCAGGTGATCATGCGCCCGGGGACGCTGCTGATGTGGGAGGGCGGACTCTGGCACGGCGGCGGCGCGAATAGCTCGCAAGATCGCGAGCGGATGGGCTTTTTCATGAGCCACATCGTCACCCACCTCCGGCCCCAGGAGATCCAGTTACTCGCCGTACCACGCGATATTGCGGTTACATTACCGGAGAAACTCCAGCGCCTGCTCGGCTATCACCGCTTCGGCCTGGGCGTCGACGGACGCCATCCGCTCGACGTGCTGAAGGACGGCGTCGTCGTCAATCCGAACGCCAAACTGGCTTCCCAACAAAGGAACTGAACCATGCCCGAAATTTCTCCCCTCGACGGTCCGGTGGCGGTCACCGGCTGCTCCGGAAACACGGGCGGTCACATGGTCCGCGAACTCGTGGTCCAGGGATACGAGGTCCGCGCCTGCATACGCGATGCGAATTCGTGGCGCGGGAAGGACTGCGTCGACTACCTGCGCCGCCTTCCGCGCGTTGAAATCATCGATGGCTGCGACCTGTTCAAGGCGGGATCCTACGATGCCGCGTTCCAGGGCTGCGCCGCCGTCTTTCATACCGCCGCCGTCCTCGGCAACTCCGCGGACGGCAAGTCGCAGCCGCTGGGCAGCGGCGACAGATCGATGGACGTCTTCAATGGCGGCGTCATCGGCACGCAGAACGTCATCGACGCCATCAACGCCAGCGGCAGCGTCAGGCGTCTCGTCTACACGAGTTCGATGGCCGCCGTGCACGGGATAGGGGACGGCCGCCGCATCGTTCCCGAGGGCCATGAGTGGACGGAGACCGACTGGGCGTCCGACGGGATCGACCCCGAAATCTGGCAAAGCCCAAGCAACGCCTATGCCAGGAGCAAGGTCGAAACCGAGCACCTGATCGACAATGCCGCAGACGCGAGCGGCGGCAAGTGGGACGCGGTCAGCCTCGTCCCCGCGATGATATGCGGCCCAATACTGTTCAAGGCCCAGGTCGGCCAGTGGATCGAACAGATCGGCCGCATTGCCGGCGGCCTCGCGACGACATGGATGTCGGAATACGACCACTACTACAACATCATCGATGTCCGAGACCTGGTGAAGGCGCATCGCCTGGCGGCAGAATCACCCGTGGACCACCAGGCAACCGCCGGCGGCGGCCGCTACCTGATGCACGGCTCTGGCGGCCGTTCGGCGCTTCGACTCGGAACCGAGGTCAGGGCGATTATCCACGAGTACTTCCCCGCGCTCGCGCTGGGCAAACCGAAGACGGTGACCGCCAGCGGCGAACCTGTCACCGTGCAGTCCAATGTGGTCAACGACTGCAAAAAGGCCAAGTCCATCCTGGGCGCAACGATTCGTCCCGTGGAGGACACGATCCGGGAGATCGTCGAGACATCGATCGAACTCGGGATCATAGAACCGAAGCTGGCCGAGCCCGCCCGCGATGAGTAGCCGGACCGCCAGCTTGCTCGGCATGCTCAAGGACGGCGGCGTCGTCAATCCAACTGCCAAAACGGCTTCCCAACACAGGAACTGAACCATGCCTGCAATATCTCCCCCAGACGGCCCCGTGGCGGTCACCGGCTGCTCCGGGTTCACGGGCGGACACATGGTCCGCGAGCTCGTGATCCAGGGATACGAGGTGCGCGCCTGCATCCGCGACGCGAACTCGTGGCGCGGAAAGGACTGCGTCGACTATCTCAGCCGCCTGCCCCGGGTGGAGATCGTCGACGGCTGCGACCTGTTCACGCCGGGGTCCTACCACGCCGCGTTCCAAGGCTGCACCGCCGTCTTCCACACCGCCGCCGTGCTCGGCAATTCCGCTGCGGTGGAAGCCCAGCCCCTGGGCAGCGGCGACACGTCGATGGACGTCTTCAACGGCGGCGTAATCGGCACGCAAAACGTCATTGACGCCATCAACGCCAGCGGCAGCGTCAGGCGTCTTCTCTACACGAGCTCGATGGCCGCCGTGCGTGGCTCCAGGCACACGCGCCGCACCGGTCCCGCGGACTACGAGTGGACGGAGACCGACTGGGCATACGAGGGGGTCGAGCCCGAAGTCTGGGAGAGTCCTCGCAATGCCTACGCCAGAAGCAAGGTCGAAACAGAGCGACTCATCAATGAAGCCGGGGACGCGAGCGGCGGCAAGTGGGACGCGATCACCATGGCCCCGGCCATGATCTGCGGCCCCATCCTGTTCGAGGCCCAGGTCGGGCAGTGGATCGAACAGATCGGCCGGCTGGCCGCAGGCCTCCCGACCGCATGGCCGTCGAAGTACGACATGTACTACGACATCATCGATGTCCGCGACCTGGTCAAGGCACAGCGCCTGGCGGCGGAGTCAACCGTCGACCACAGGGCAACACTGGGCGGCCCCCGTTACGTGATGCACGGCACCGGCGGCCGTTCCGCGCTTCGCCTCGGAACCGAGGTCAGGGCGATCATCCACGAGTACTTCCCCTCCTTCGTGATCGGCGAGCCGGCAACGGTGACCAGTAGCGGCGAACGCATCACCGTCGAGTCCAACGGGGTGAACGACTGCAAGAAGGCCAAGTCGGTCCTGGGCGCGACCATCCGTCCCGTGGAGGACACGATCCGCGCAGTTGTCGAGACGTCGATAGAGCTCGGGATCATAGCGCCGCAGCTCGCCGAGCCTTCGATGACTGCCGGTGCGGACCGATTCGCATCGCCGGAGGACACCTACTGGGAGTTCTTCCGCGCCGATCGCGCCAAGGATGCGGAGCGGTGGGCCGACGTCATGAGCTATCCCCACGTCCGCGTAGCGGCGCCGACGGGAAGCGCCTATTTCGAGACGCCCGAAGCCTACGCCTCGAACGCGTCGTGGGAGGCCAGGGAGGCGACCGGCTGGGTGCTGTCGCGAGGCGTCGGGCCCGTGCGGCTGCACAAGTCCGCCGACAAGGTCCATCTCGCGGGCGGCTGGACCCGTTACAACATCGACGACGAACCGATCCTTTCGAATCGCGTGACCTATGTGCTCACCCGACTCGACGGTCGCTGGGGCATCCAGGCGCGCTTCGGCACCGACTCCTTCGACGAAGGCGAGAACTACGAAACTGCGGCGGACACCGCCGTCCAAGTTGTCGAACGCTTCCACGCCGCGCTCGGCCGTAACGACTTCGAAGCCTGCGCGCGCCTGTGCGGCTATCCGCTGACCGAGGTCGGCATCGGCGAAGCGCAGCAGTTCGAGGATGCTGCCGCCGCCCAGGAAAGGTTCGCTGCGATGACCGACAGGGACGAGGCGACCGAGATACGCGCCGTTCAGACCGGCGCCCTTGGCGTCGTCGTCGGCGTGACGGCCTGTGGCGAGTCCGGACAGAGCGTCCATTCCGTCTTTCTGGTGGGCAACCGGGAGGATCAATGGCGGATCGTCGGCATCTCGGCGATCACCGACCCACAAGGTTGAAATAGCTCGGCAATCGGCGCTTGCACCCGTTCGAGTTCCTCGGGCGTGAACATGGTCAGTCGATCACCGACACCCCCATCAGGACGGCCACGTAGTAGACGGCTGTCCACAGCCAGATGCCCACTATCATCCAGGCGGCGAGTTTCCCCGCCGGAGCACCGAGAACGACGGCGCCCACGGCCGTCAGCGCCTGCCCGAGGATGATGGGCGCGAGCAACCCGACTCCGGCGGCGCCGTACTTGACCATGAACCTTTCGGTGCGCGTAAAGATCACGCTGTCCATGCCGTACCGGCGCACGGCCCAGCGCCTGATCGGACGGGAGCCATAGATGAAGAACAGGCTGCTCGCCGTTCCCGTTGCGCCAACGACCACAAAGGCGGGCTCGATGGGCCCATCCATGGCGATGATCACCGGCAGCGGAAGAGCGATGTCGACAAAGCCGAGCAGGAAGACGGTGATCAGCGCCATGTCCGGTCCATCAACGCGTTGACCGGCCGTCTGGCAGCCCGCGTGTGCACCAGCGACAGATTACAGGCCATGATCGTCGCGGTCAGATCTTCCCCCCGTCACGCCACGCCGAGATCGTCCCGGCGTCGTAGCCGAGTTCCGACAGCACTTCGTCCGTGTGCTCGCCGACCTCCGGGGCGCGCTTCGGGCCGACCCGGGTTACGCCGTCGACGAACACCGGCGCGTTGATGACGTAAGGCATACCGACATCCTCGCGCGGGGTTGCGAGGACGTCATTGGCGATGGCCTGTTCGTCGGTGGGCATGTCCTCCAGGTGCGCAAGCCGCGACACGTTGATTCCGCGTTCGATAAAGAAGCGCAGCCACGCTTTACTGTGCCGGGTGGACATGACCGCGGCCACATGGTCGCGCAAGGCACCGCCGTTCTTCATGCGGGATTCCTGGTCGGCAAAGCGCTCGTCACGAAGCAGATCACCCAGTCCGATCGCCTCCAGGAACTCCTCCTGCTGACCCGGCGTGCGGACCATGGACAGCACCATCAGCCGTTCATCGCTTGCCCGATACTGGTGGCGAATCCAGGTTCGCACCACGCGGGTGGCTTTGCGCCGTGCCGAGAAATCCGCACCGGCGATCGCGGCCTGTCCCAGGCAACTGGCGGACCAGAACCCATTGGCCAGCAGCGACGTAGATACCGCTCCGCCCTTGCCGGTGATCTGGCGCTTGTACAGACCCATCATGATGCAGGCGAACATCGCCACGCACGTGGGGTGATCGCCCATTCCCGCTATCGACTGCGAGGGTCCCCCACCGGGAGAGCGAACCATGTCCGAAAGACCGGAACGGACCCAGTAGGCGATCCCGTCGAAACCGGTCTTCTCGGCTTCCGGGCCGCGCTCGCCGTAGGCGGTCAGGGATGCATAGACCATACGGTCGTTGAGCGGAGCGATGTCCTCGTAGGTCAGCTTCATCCTCCGGCGAACCCCCATCGGCTGGTTGGTGAGGTAGACATCGCACTCGGGGATCAGCTTTCTCAGCACCTCCTGACCCTCGGCCGACTTCAGGTCGAGCGTGATGCTGCGCTTGTTTCTCCCATCCATTATCCAGGTGTAGTTGATCTCGACACCGGGCGTGTTCTGCGTTCGGTACAAATAGCGAAAGGGGTCGCCCTGCCCCGGCATCTCGACCTTGATGACGTCCGCCCCGAAATCCGCGAGGATCGTCGCCGCCACGGGCCCTGCCACCCACGTCCCGACATCCAGCACCTTGAGCCCTTCGAACAACAGCATCGACGTCTCCCCTTGCGTTTTTAGAATCCCGAACTTGCCGCCAACAGGCTATCGCGTTGATGCAGTTCAGACCAACGTACGCAGGAAGTCGACCGCCGGCATGGCTCGGATACCCGCTTGGTCCGACATTCTCTCAGAGGGTCGGATCCCAACCGCACGAGTCTGCATAAGCGCCTAAGCCCGATCAAATTGGCCAAAGCACTTTTCACCCAGAATCATGAGGAAGATGTGGCCTACGGCGACTGGCTCCGCGTGCCTACACATCCAGCCATTCCGAACGCACATCTTCTTGGTAAAGGCCTATGCTAGGCTCGCATTCTATCCGCTCCAAGAACACGAAAAAGCACTAAACCCGCCATGAACGCGCACCCTGACGATATGGAGTTGCTCAACCACGAGATCCGCGCGGCTCTGGAATCGGGATGCTTCACGCGCGCGAGAGACCTCTGCGATCATTGGAACCGCCTCGTGCCAGACCACCCCGATCCCCTGTCCGAAATGGCTCGACAGCTAGCCGACGCGGTAGATGCGGGCACGTTCGGAGAGCAGGGTGTGCGTGAGGTCCTCCAGATTCTTGCAGAGATCCAACGCAGCGAGGATTTCCGCACATCAAGCAACGCAATCAGGTCTTATGGGCCGCCCCCCGAATCATTTCTCTACGAACGAACCATCCACGCTCCGCCAGTCGTCGCGGCGGCAATGACCGGGCGCTTGGCCGACCGGATCGCCGACTCCTCCGCGCTGATGGCGGATCCCGGGCTCAAATTCATGGTTGCTTTTGTAGGTTCTGTGGCCGATGGCAGTAACACCTGAAATCCTGCTCGCTGCGGCCGACGTGCTTGGCCGCAGCAATTCCGAGGCGGACTGGCGAAACGCCGCGAGCCGGGCCTATTACGCCGCCTTTCACCGCTGCCGTTCTGTAGCACAAGACGCGCGCCTTTCCTTTCCCGAGACCGGCAGCGTACACGCCGGACTCATCGAGGTGCTCACGCACCCCTTGAATCCGTCACGCATAAGGAGCCTGGGGTACCTACTCGATCTGTGCCGAGCCCACCGCGTAGACGCCGATTACCGAATCGACGAGGACTTCGCAAGAATCCTTGCAGAGACGGTTCTGGCACACTGTAGAGAGATACTGGGCAGGGTAGAATCGCTCTAATCCGACTCACAGCCGGAACCGGAACAGGGCACACACCTCGGAGACTGGGCATGAGCTACAGAAGACTGGGAAGAACTGCGCTCAAGGTCGGGCCGATCGCCATGGGCTCCGTCAACTTCGGCTGGAATACCGACGAGGACGAGAGTTTCAGGATGATCGACTTCGCCCTGGATCGGTGCGCGGTCCGATGATCGGACACGTCACGTCCTCGTTGGCGCCGACGAAGGCGATCGCGACATCGGCGGGATGCTCGCCGAGTTCGCGGCACAGCGCTCCATATGCATCGAGCCTGGCGCAGGTGGAAAGCGCGCTGCACGCCATCGAGATTTCGCTCGACGCCGACACCCTGGCGCGGCTGGACGCGATCTTTCCGGGTCCCGGCGGCGAGGCGCTCGAAGCCTATTGCTGGTAGGCAGCCCTGGCCGCATTACCAAGCCGCCGGATCGCGATGATCAGACTCTGACTCCGGTCACCGGGGAATCGAAGCCGTCGCTTGTCCACTTGCCCGTAATCCGGTCGCCGGTGATCGTGCCCTGGAATTCGATGTCGATGAGATAGTCCCCCTTGTCCACGCCGAACACGAAGGACACCTTGTTCCCGTCCACCCGGACGTTGCGCACCTTGGAAACCTCGCCAAAAGCCTCCATTTCCACCTGCCCCGACAAGTCTTCATTAACCGTGAGGTTGTGTCTGCCCCAGTCCATGTCGAGCGCCCATTTCCCGGGGAAATCGCCCGCATCACCTGCAGCGGTGGCCTCGGTCTCGGTGGTCTCTTCCACCACCGACGGCTGCAGCATCTGCTCGGCGACGCGATGCGTGCGTTCGGCCAGTTCCGAGATCCGGTTGTCGTTGCAGTCGCGGACGACGGACATGAGCCGGTCGCTCAGCACGCCGATCCACTTCTCCGGCAAGGCGTCCGCCCCGAACTTCGCGCCGAGGATCGAACCGACCGTCGCGCCGGTGCAGTCCGTGTCCCAGCCGCCTCGCACCGTGACCACGATGCCCTGCTCGTAGTCGTTCGCGCCGAAAAAAAGAGGCCCATGACGACGAGTGCCGCGTTGTTGATCGTGTGAACGCCGTGGTAGTGGCCGTATTTCTCGAATATGCGATCCCAAACGCTTTCCCAGTCGGATAGTTCCTGGCACCAGCCCACCGTATCGTGCACGGCTTCCGCGAGCCGGCAGTTCGCCGGGATCTCCGAGAGTCCGATCCCGACGATTTCTTCGACGTCGCTGGTCACGAAGGAAGCCGCCAACATCGCGGCCATGAGCATCTCGCCGTAAATTCCGTTCTTGACATGGGAAATGCTCGCGTCCCGGAACGCCAGTTCCGCCGCTCTTTCCGGCCATCCCGGCGCCACGTAGCCGAAGATGTCCGCGCGAATCTGCGCGCCGATCCATTCGCGAAAGGAATTTCGCCAGGTCGCCGACTCCGGTGGCGAGACGCGATTGACGAAGTTCCTGTACGCCGCCGATTCGGCCGTATAGAGGAAGTGGAACGGCATGCGGCTAAGCCAGGTATGCGCCATGTTGCGCGACGTAAGATCCGCACCGTTGTCTTCCAGCGCAAGCAGACCCAGGATCGGGTAATCCATGTCGTCGTCCCGAGCCATGAACTCGATGTTGTCCCGGGTGCTGTCTTTCAAACGCGGCGAAATAGAGCCTTCGACGTAAGGGATGTAGTTGTCGAGGGGTAACGCTCCCGTCGATTCGAGGTACTTGTCGATGCGCGCCCTGGGCCAGCCTTCGACAGGTTTGCCCAGCGAGCATCCCGCCGCCCGGCCGAGCCAGGCGCCGAGGATGCGGTCGCGAACCGCCTCATCCCCAAGGCCCACGTCCATGCGCCTGGGCCCGTCCGGCCGCAGCGCGCGAATGGCTTCAAGATCGGACGGTTCTTCGTAGGGGAACGAAGGATCAGGCTCGAGCGCATCGAGTTCGTTGTAGAGATCCACGAAGACGGCATCGTCCGTCGCCTCGTCCGCGAGCGCTTTTTCGACGCGCGGCTCAAAGGCAGTAACATCGCATCCCTCCTCGCGGCGCTGCACCAGTTCCAATCGAATGAGCTGCCGTTCCAGGTTCGCCATTGTTTCCCGACCTCCTACGTCAAATTCGCCGCCGTTTTCGCAGCGCGCGATTGTAGTACGGTACCCACAAGCAGCCTGAGCTACCCCATTGGGATTGTTCCCCAATTTGCTCGCGGCCAGGTTGGCGGCGTGGCGTAGGGTCGACGCCGGTCCTGCCGCGCGTGGCCCAAACTGCCGGACGGGCGCCTACTTTCTCAGGGTCCCCGGGAGGCCTGTAGCCCGCCCCTCGCGAGTGATTTCCCTGGCGGCGCGGTCTCCGTCTACCGGCGCTAAAGGATCTGAAGGGCGACGCGATGCGTACGCTCGGCCAGCTCCGAGATCCGGTTGTCGTTGCAGTCGCGCACGCATGACATGAGCCGGTCGTTGAGGACACCGATCCACTTGTCCGGCAAGGCGTGGGCCCCGAACTTCGAGCCGAGGATCGACCCGACCGTCGCGCCGGTGCAGTCCGTGTCCCAGCCGCCCCGCACCGTGACCACGATGCCGTTCTCGTAGTCTTCCGCGCCGAAAAAGAGGCCCATGATGACAAGTGCCGCGTTGTTGATCGTGTGCACCCGGTGGTAGTGCCCGTACTTCTCGGCTATGCGATCCCAGACGGCCTCCCAGTCGGATGATTCCCGGCACCAGCTCGCCGTATCGTGCACCGCTTCCGCGAGCCGGCACTTCGCGGGAATCTCCGAGAGCCCGATCCTGATGATCTCTTCCACGTCGCTGGTCACGAAGGAAGCCGCCAGCATCGCGGCCATGAACATCTCGCCGTAAATTCCGTTCTTGACGTGAGAGATGCTCGCGTCGCGAAACGCGAGTTCCGCCGCTTTTTCAGGCCACCCCGGCGCCACGTAGCCGAAGATGTCGGCGCGAATCTGCGCGCCGATCCACTCGCGGTACGGATTCCGCCAGGCCGCCGACTCCGGGGGCCAGCGAAGATTGACGAAGTTCCGGTACGCGACCCTCTCGGCCGTATAGAGGAAATGGAACGGCATTCGACCGAGCCAGGTGTTCGCCATGTCGCGCGACGTGAGCCCCGCCCCGTGCTCCTCCAGCGCGAGCAGACCGAGGATCGGGTAGTCCATGTCGTCGTCCCGGGCCATGCAGTCGAAGTTGCCCAGGGTGCTGGGTTTCAGGCGCGGGTGGATCGCGCCTTCGGTGTAGGGAATGTAGTTGTCGAGCGGCAACGCGCCGGTCGATTCGAGGTACTTGTCGATGCGCTCCCGCAACCAGCCTTCGACGGGTTTGCCGAGCTGGCACCCCGCTGCCCGACCGAGCCAGGCGCCGAGGATGCGGTCGCGAAGGGCATCATCCGAGAGGTTCAGGTCCATGCGTCTCGGCCCGGCCGGCCGCAGTGCACGAATCCCTTCCAGATCGGACGGTTCTTCAAAGGGGAAGGAGGACTCGGGCGAGAGGGCTTCGAGCGCGTCATAGAGCTCAACGAAGACGGCATGGTCAGTGGCCTCGTCGTCAAGCGCCTCTTCCACGCGCGGCTCGAAGGCCGCGACGTCGCATCCCTCCTCTCGGAGCTGCACCAGTTCCGCCGCAATGCACTGCCGTTCGAAACTCTCCATCTTTCCCTCCCACACCAACCGAGATTCAACCCCGTTTTCCGGTGGGAATTGTATCCAAATGGTGAGACCCGTGACGGTGGTCACCCGTCCATTGCTGCAAGCCAACAAGGACCATATTTTTGCCAAAACATATATTGCCAAAAATATTGTTGTCATCTAATGTACGCAGTCGGGTTCGGGGACTCATCGATCATGCGCAACATTATTGGCCAAGCGGTCGTCGGCGACGATCTCTGCGGTCGAACGTACGAACTGGGGCGTCTATGGGAACTGTTGGAACAGGGACAACATATCCTGATGCTCGCTCCGAGACGCGTGGGCAAGACCAGCTTGATGCTGGAACTCCGTCGCGCGCCGCGCGAGAACTGGGATGTTTTCTATGTAGATGTCGAAGGCTGCGAAGGGCCAGCGGATTGCGTAGCGTCAATCCTCGCAGCACTGGCAGCCGCTCCTCGCTATCGGACCCGATTCGAGGCGATTCCCTTCTCCAACGCAGTCAAGAACGTTCTTACGCGATTCACGTCCGTTGCTGTCAACATCGATGTGTTGCGCGTCGAACTCAAAGCAGCAATGGGCCGAGAGTGGGGACACGCCGCAGACCAGCTTCAGGCGCGCTTGGCAACTTTGTCGGGCAGCGATGCCGATCTTCTGATCATTGTCGACGAGTTACCGCTCCTTGTTTCTCGCATGTTGCGGTCCGACAACGGGAAACGCGACGTCGAGTTGCTGCTCTCGAGGCTACGTCATTGGCGTCAGGCACCGGAACTTCGCGGCAAGGTCCACACGCTTGTCGGGGGATCTATCGGACTTGAGGGCGTCCTGCGCCGCGCCGGTCTTTCCGGACTGATTAACGACATCACGCCTTTCCGTCTCGAATCGTGGGATAGAACCACCGCAACCGAATTCCTGGATGGAGTGGGACGCGATAGCAAGTTCCCTCTCGATCAAGACTCCATCACTCACATTCTCGAACTGTTGGGAGACCCTGTGCCGTACCACGTTCAGTTGTTCCTTTCCGCGCTTCGAGACGCCTGCCAAGGCGAACCTGCGCGCATGTCACCGAATCTGATCGAACAGTGTTTCGTCGAACGACTTGCGGGCGCCACCGGAACCGCCCACCTGGACCACTACGCAACGCGCCTGGAAGACGCGTTCAACCCGGAGCAATACGCAACGGCTCGCAGCATTCTGAGCCGCGCCCGCAACCGAGGCGGCGCAAATCTCGCGCGTCTCCACGACCTGTCGCAGCCAAACGAGACAACGTTTCAATCGGTACTGCGCGATTTGCAGGCCGATGGCTATTTGGATCGGCAAGGAGACCATCTCGAATTCCGGTCGAATCTCCTGCGGGAGTGGTGGGGCAAACACCATGTATCAGGGGTCACGCCATGATTCGCAGGCGTCTTTACAACCCGGCTCAACTCACAGCCGAGGAACTCAAGGCGTCCTTTGTCACACGCCATGAAACCCTTGCGGAAATGCTGCGATTGATCGGCGAACAGACCCTCGACCGACCGTGTCAGCACGTGCTGCTCGTCGGACCGCGCGGCATGGGAAAGACCACCCTCGGCCTTAGATTTCTGCTCGCGGTTCGGGAAACACCCGCCCTCGCCTGCGACTGGCAACCCGTCGCCTTCCATGAGGAAAGCTACGAGATAGGCGACCTGGCGGACTTCTGGTCAGCCGCGCTACATCACCTCACGCGCGCCACCGGGGATGTGCGATGGGCTGACAGGGCCGATGCCTTGGCGCAAGACGAGCCTGACAGCCAACGCCAAGCGGCGTACGCGCTCGCATCGCTCACGGACTTCTGCCGGGCAAACGGGAAGCGGCTGATCCTGTTCGTCGAAAATCTCGATATCGTCTTCGGACAACTGCGCGACGAGCGCGAAATTCACGCACTGCGCGCCAGCTTGATCGAGCATCCGGATATTCTGGTGATCGGCTCCGCCAACGCCGTCTTTAACGCCATCCGCAGCCACGGCGAGCCCTTCTACGAGTTCTTCCGACTCTTCATGCTTGACGGTATTGGACAGGAAGAGTGTCTTCAGATACTCGAAGCGCTGGCGGAAGGCGACGGCGACGCAGATACGCCGGGCGCTCTACGTCGCGAACGTGGCAGGCTCGAAACCATACGCCGCCTCACCGACGGCAACCCGCGGTTGTTGGCGCTTGCCTGCCGCATGCTGATCGAGTCGCCGGTCGGCTCCCCGTTCGAGGATCTCGAGCAGCTTATCGACGAACAGACGCCTTACTTCAAAGCTCGGATTGAAGCACTGCCGGTTCAGGCCCGAAAAGTGTTCCATTGCCTCGCCGAAGGATGGAGGCCGATGCTGGCAAGAGAGCTGTCTACCGCCGCGAAGCTGAGTTCTTCGCACGCAAGCGCCCAGCTCAGGCAACTCGTGGAAAAGGGCTACGCCCGAGAGGTGCGCTTGACGCAGGAAAAGCGAACCCGCTACGAGGTCGCTGACCGGTTCTACAACATCTACTACATCTTGCGTTTCTCGCGCGCCGGCCGCGATCGCCTGGCGCGGCTCGTAGCCTTCCTCCACGATCTGTTCGGCCCAAGGGAAATGCGCTCGATGTACCCCCAGGCGCTCGAAGCGTTGCGTGCGACAGCCTTCCCCGCCGCAGAGATGTCCGACTGGCTCGGCGGCCTTACGAGGTACGTGGCTGAAGACGAGGAATTCATCGGACGCGAGGATTGGCGGCGTCAAGCGATCAACCTTGCAATCGACATGCTTGGGTCAAATGCGCCGGTACTGGGGGAAATCGGGCAAGCCTTTGCAAGCCGGGCCAGATCACGCGTAGCCCTTGACAACATTCGGCACGGTTGGGAACTGGCCCAGGCGGGAAACTTTGTGGACGCGGAGGCAGCACTCCGGAAAGCTGTTTTGGAAACGCCGGACGATACCAATGCTAGGACCCTGCTCGGCTACGCCTCGTCCGAACAGGGACGTTTCGAAGAGGCAATCGCCGATTTCGAAAGCGCTGCGGAACTTACCCATGTCGATGATCCGATAGCGCAGCGTACCGACGGTTTTCTCGCGTTGGTCGGTAAGAGCATTGCCTTACTCAACCGTGATCAGTTCGAAGCCGCCATCACCGCCGGTAAGCGAAGTTTTGAATACATCCGTCCGAACGATGCGCCGAAACACCGCCAGATGGCAGCCGAGCTGATTCGGGGGTTAGGCAATGACCTCGACAGTGCGGGTCGAAGGGAACACGCTGTAGCCTTCTGGTCGCGCGCTTCGGAATACGCCAACGCAGACGATCCGCAAGAGTTGCGCGATGCGGTCGCCAAGGCGCTCTTGACCAAGGGCATGGCTCTGCAAGAACTGGGTAGAAGCGAGGAGGCGCTCTCAGCATGGAGAAACGTCCTCGAATACATACAGACGACAGATCCAACGGAACTACGTCAATTGGCCGTTCTTGCTCTTCGCACTGCGGGCGCCACCCTCATGGAACTAAAACGATTCAACGATTCAATTGCCGCCCTGAGACAGACTTCAAGATATGTCCGCATCGACGATGCCGTGGAGTACCGCCGCAAAGTGGCTGAGTTGCTGGCGGTTGCGAGCAGGTCGTTGAACCTCTCGGAGCGGTTCAGCGAGTCCGAATCCGTTTGCAAAGAGGCGACGGAGATCGACCCGAGGTGCGCCGATGCATGGCACATTTGGGCCGAAGCAATCCTCTGGCGAAGTGACCAGACGCGCCTATCGGAGGCTGAGACCTACGCTCGTCGTGCGGTTTCGTTGGCTCCGGAGGACGCGGCCGCTTTACATACGCTTTCCGATGTCATGGCAGATCGCGGCAACTGGACGGAAGCCCTCGATACGCTGGAGCGCGCCGTTCGTGCGGATGCCGACTACAAGCACGAAGAGTGGCCTGGTTTGACGGACTCGTTTATCGAACTGGTCGCAGCCGGCCATGGGGCGCGGGTCAAGCGGATTCTGGAGGACGCCGGTCTCGCCAAAGAACTGGAGCCCCTCTGGTCTGCGATAAGGATGGAGCTCGGCGAAGAAATCGAACCGCTGCCTGCAGAGATCATGGATGCTGCAAAAAACATCCGACAAGAGTTTGAGGCCCGACGACCTTGAATCCGGTACAGGTCTGCCTATTCGGGGAAGTTGCCGCGAGCGCCGGGCGTGCCCGCGCTCGGGTTCATCGCGTGCGAGCGACGCGAACGATCAGGTCAGGGAATCAACGCCAAAACGAAAAAGCCCGCTACCAGAGCGAGGCTCAGAACGCTTTGCCAGTCCAATTGTACGGAGCGGATGATCATGTGCACGACATTACCGAAGTCGCGGGTACGGATGAAATAACGCTTCACACTATGAATATTCTATCGGAACAGCGCGGCGGCCAGCGTCACCGGCAACAGGATCAGCCACAGCGAGACACTCAGCCAAACGGCCCGGCCATTCAGTGCTGCGATCGTCGACCGCCGGATTTCCATGCCGATGCAAAAGAGCGCAACGATGAGCAGGAAATGACTCATCGCCTTGGTCTGCGCAATGATTTCGATTGGCGGCTGCAGCAAACTTCCGGCCAGGGATGCGGCCACGAACAGTGCAAGGAACCCCGGTATCCGCAGCTTGGCTTCGCTTTGCCGCAACAGAACTCCGGCCATGAGAGCGACCGGGATGAGCAGCAACGTTCTGACCAGCTTGACGGTCGTCGCGACTTCCAGCGCGCGGTCACCGAAGATCGCGGCAGCTCCCACGACGGAACTCGTATCGTGGATCGCCAGCGCCACCCAGACGCCGAACTGATCCTGCGTCATCTCAAGGTAGTGACCGACCCAAGGCAACAGCAGGATCGCGATGGCGTTCAGGATGAAGACGATGCCGATGCAGATTGCCACCGACTCCGGTCGAGCGCGGATGATCGGCGCGAGCGTCACGATCGCGGTGCCGCCACAGATGGCGGTCCCGGTGCTCAACAGCCGGGACTGGTCCTCATCCACCTTCATCAGGCGACCGATCGCGAGCCCCGCAATCAGGGTGCAAATGACATAAGTGACGATCAATCCCGAGTGGTCGCGGCTGGTCTGCCAAAGGACCTGGACGTTCAAGGTGAAACCCAGGGACACGATCGCGGCCTTCAGGCATAGGTGCCCGGCGCGATTGATGTACGACGGCAGGTTGGGACTCAGCGCAAGACTTACGGTCGCGCCAACGAGGAGCGCCAAAGCCGGGTGACCCACCCACAGCGCCCCCGCCAAGGCGATCGCCACCAGCACGTACTTCCACCCGTCGGGACTCGATAAGAAGGACAACCTGTTCATGGCGCGCACCGGCCCGACCCGACATGCACTGTCGCAGGTGCGGGAGTTCGACACAATCGGATTCTTGGTGTCGCCGTCCCGAGAGGGCAGCTAAGATAACGACCTTGGAAGGAAGAATGGCGATGCGGCGAAGACACGAATCTCTGCACCAACCTCTGATCGAGGTGCGTTCATTGGGGCGTCCCCGTCGCGCTCTCGGCGGTTGTATATGTCGGGTTTTTTGTCGTACTGCCACAATTCTATGCTAGCAACACGCTTGCACCCATCTTCTCTAACCTGGCACCAATTTTCGCGTTCGTGCTGCTGATGATCGCCGCATCTTCCGTGCTCGAAGCCCGCGAAAAGCGCCGGCTGCTGGATCGCCAGAGCGACTTGGAGTCAATTCGAAGATTGGACTGGAAGGCTATCGAGAGCCTCATCGGCGAATGCTATCGGCTGCGAGGTTTCAGGGCGCAGGAAAACCGGTCAGAAGTTGCCGACGGCGGCTTCGATATCCGCGCGGAAGACCGGCATGGCTTACACCTTGTGCAATGCAAATATTGGCGCACACGACAGGTCGGCGCCGCGATTGTCAGGGAGTTATACGGCGTGATGGCCGCCGAGGGTGCGAAGAGTGGGAGCGTCGTGACCTGCGGGACCTTCACCCGGGAGGCCAAACTATTCGCCAAGCGCATGCCCATGAATCTTGTCGATGGAGCGCGGCTCGAGCGCATGATCATGGGCGTTCGTGGCAGCAAGGGAATGTAGTTCGCGGCCGCTCAACGATTCTTCTGCGGAAGGCGGCACCCGATGCCCGCGCCCTGGGCACCATGAGACGAGTGGTTCCGAGGCCGTCTAACCTGAACTTCCAGACCAACCCAAGCGTATTTTGGCCCTGAATCTCTGATTCAAGGGGATTTCTTGCGCCGGTCGAGCGGGAATATGTAGCCATGTAATATGTTGAATTTATGCGGTATATGTGCTTTCATAGCGACGTATACTTTCGCATTCAGTAGCCATGTACATCGAAAGCGTCCCCAACCGCAACTCGCCCCCCGCCGTGCTCCTGCGCGAGTCCTTCCGCGCCGCCGGCAAGGTCAGGAAACGCACCCTCGCCAACCTCTCCAAATGGCCCCCGACGCTGGTCGAGGGCCTGCGCGTGCTGCTCAAGGGCGGCGCCGCGGTGTCCCGCCTCGACGACGCCTTCGACATCGTGCGTTCCAAACCCCACGGCCATGTCGCCGCCGCGCTCGGGACGCTGCGCAAGCTGCGCCTGGACCGGACGATCGCCGGGGCGGACTCGCCCGAGCGCCGGCGCGTGCTTGCGATGATCGTCGCCCGGATCCTGGACCCCGGCTCGAAACTGGCGGCCGCCCGGGGCTTGGCCGAGGCGACCGCGCGCGACTCGCTCGCCGAGACGTTGGGGCTGGAAGACTGCGACGAGGACGATCTTTACGCCGCCATGGACTGGCTGCTCAAGCGCCGGGACGCCATCGAGCGGCGCTTGGCCAAGCGGCATCTGAAGGACGGCGCCCTGGTGCTTTACGACCTGACGTCGGTGTGGCTGGAAGGGCGCCGCTGTCCGCTGGGGCGGCGCGGCCACTCGCGCGACGGCAAGCGCGGCAAGTTGCAGATCGAGTTCGGGCTGCTGTGCGACGCCGAGGGCCGTCCGGTGGCGGTGCGGGTGTTCGCCGGCAACACGGCGGATCCCGCGACCGTGGGGGCGCAGATCGACAAGCTGCGGCATCGGTTCGGGTTCTCCAGGGTGGTGTTGGTGGGCGACCGCGGGATGTTGACCGAGGCGCGCATCCGCGAGGACGTGAGGCCGTCCGGTCTGGACTGGATCAGCGCGTTGCGGGGTCCGGCGGTGCGGTCCCTGGTGGAATCGGGCGCGGTGCAGCTATCGCTGTTCGACCAGACCGACCTGGTGGAGATCCGAAGCGACGCCTATCCGGGCGAGCGCCTCATGGTGTGCCGCAATCCGCTGCTGGCGGAGGAGCGGGCGCGCAAGCGGGAAGAGCTGCTCCGGACCACCGAGGCGTTGCTCGATCCCATCGTCGCGGCCGCGAGACGGGAGAAGCGGCGCTTGAAGGGCGCGGACAAGATCGGCGTGCGGGCGGGCAAGGTCGTCGGCAAATACAAGATGGCCAAGCACTTCGAGTTGTATATCGAAGAGGACTCGTTCGGCTATCGGCGAAAGCCCGAGTCCATCGCCGCCGAAGCGGCGCTGGACGGCTTGTACGTCGTGCGCACCAGCTTGGCGGAGACGCGACTCGACGCCGAGGGCGCCGTGCGCGCCTACAAGCGCCTGAGCGCGGTCGAGCGCGCCTTCCGAAGCTTGAAGACCGTGGACCTGAAGGTGCGGCCCGTGTTCCACCGAACCGCCGACCGGGTCCGCGCGCACGTGTTGCTGTGCATGCTGGCCTATTACGTGGAATGGCACATGCGCGCCCGGCTCAAGCCGCTGCTGTTCGACGACCACGACCCGGCCGCCGCCGAGGCGGCGCGCACATCCATCGTGGCGCCGGCGCAGATCTCCGACGCCGCCAAGGAAAAAGCCCGCGGCAAACGCACCGCGAACGGACATCCGGTGCACAGCTTCCGCACCCTGCTCGGCGATCTGGGGACGATCACCAAGAACCGGGTTGTCGCCCAAGTGTCCGGCGCCGTGCCGTTCGAAGTCCTCACCCGGCCCACCGCGCTACAGCGCGAAGTCTTCATGCGGCTCGGCGTGCGTCTGGAACGTTCCCAGTAGCATCCCCTCAATTTTCTTAATTATCCATTAACTCAATGGGTTGGCTCGACCGTTATCTGGAACTTCAGGCTAGACGCCGCGTACCTATCAGCGGTGTTTGGCGCTACAATACAGTGCGGCACATTGGTCAATCGGAGAGATGACAATGAGAGCTATGCGGATTCAAACAGGGAGAGTCGTAATCATGGGCGTTGCGGCCCTCCTAGCCTACTGCGTTTACGCAGAGGAGCCAGGAGTGAGCACTGCGCCAGATGTCGCCAACGGGAGCTTCGAAGAACCGCTTTCATTCGACTTCTTCGCGCTCTCTGCGGATCAAAAGGCCGCGTACCTTCTAGATGTGGCGAGGCAATTCGAAGCGGCGGGGGCATACCCGGCCAGGTATCGGATGGCAGACGTCATGGTCGTACCTTCGCAGGAGCAATACGTTGATCCGTCGCAGCAGCAAAACATTGATCCGTCGCTGCCCGAAACGGCTGGCTATGTGGAATGCTGGGACTATCGAGCAGGAAACCCGCACAAGGGCGATTGGAATATTCGGGGGATCCCGACAATGCAGTTGGTCAAGGCGAAGGGCCGACGATGGGGTGGACGCTCCTGCTGATCCTACAACAGGACTATGATTGGTGGGGGGGCGGCGGCTCCGTGCAGTTCGGCGTGTTCCCTAAGGACGGGTTTGATCCGGTGTGGCGCGAGAACCAGGGGAGCTATGGCGGCACGCAGATTACGAGCGGGGCGTGCGAGAACGACGACTACCGAACGATCCTCGCGATTTTCGTCAATCCGCCCGTCGGCTATTACTACACGGGGACACAACCGCTCAGTGTCGATGTTACGGCCGGCACGGTTACTAACTGTCCATGAGAGGAACACGACCAGCCGATGTCGATGAACTGCTGGACATGCTCGGTGACTTGATGGACGCCCTGCACAAGATGGTCGACATGAACAGATTCGCCATGAGCCGCAGTTGGTGGCTTGCGGAGCAAGTTGGTGCGGCTACGCCGGAGGGCTCGGAGGTCGCCGGCGAACAGGCAGAGCGGGTGCATGAAATGCTATTCAGGTGGGAGGCGGATATCACTGGGGCTACGTACGTACCGCCACCGTCTCGACGGACGCGTGGCGACTCTCCGCCCCCTGGGCAGGTAAAGCGTAGTCGAAACTGACTCCAGATACCCTTAGGCCCTGCGCTCTAGGGCGTACGGCAAAGTTCGCGCGTTCTTGCGATTCCTTGGCCATCTGAAGTCCGCGCTCCATTTCCAAGCTTCTGAGTGATCATGATAATCCCGACCGAGGGGTGGTCTTCCAAAGGCGTGACACTTTAGGTGTGAGCTAGATTTTCGTTGTTACTGCGCCCATCACTGCTCATTCGGGCGTGGAGCACCACACGACACGACCGGGCTGCGGTATAGTGTGGGCGGCTAACTAGTTCTTGTCCGTATATGGACGAGCCTTTGAATCGAGGCTGGGTTGGAGCGGGCCGATCATTATCTCACACGCCTCGCCGGGCGACAAAAAATGGCCGATCCCGGATGGATCCCGGCCCATCTCGCCCCCCGGGGAACTTCCCGGCGCTCGTTTCGCCGGACGATCTGCCGTTTCGAAGCGGACGGGCAAGGGGCGCCCGCCGGTTGTCCGAACCGGTCCGCGGCGACGGGCGACAGGAGGCGTCAGGTCGGCCGCGGCAGCAGCCGAACGAAGCGCATCGCCCTCGAACACCCGCCGCGTCGTCTGATCGACCACGCGGGCGAGCAGATCGCCGTATTCGGCGGCGGTCTCCGCCCACGCCCGCGCCCAGGGGGTCCCCGCGGCCGACACCGCCGGCAGCGCCGCCTCGACATAGCCGACCGTCCGCGCCAGCAGTCGCAGCAGCTTGCGATAGGTCCGCGCCCGCTTCGCCGCCCGGCGGTGATCGTGGAAGCGCACCGCCTCCGCCCCCAGCTCGTCGCGCGCCGCCGCCAGCAGCCGCGTCAGCACGCGCACTCCGTCGCGCAGCAGCTGGCTGTCCGAAGGCTCCAGAATGTGCGTATGGGTCACCGTGCTGTCGACGCGGACTTGATCCCCCGGCTCGACCTTCTCGTCGCGCGCCGCGCCCAGCAAGCAGCGGTTGATGCGCTCCCAGGTCTCGGCGCGGATCGAGCCGATGGTCGACTGCAGCGCCGATTTGCCCGGCAGCCGCCCGGCCTCGACCCGCGCGAAGCGCCGCGCCGAAAGCGAGTCCCGCAGCGCGAACTCCAGACCCCGGCAGGTCTCCCGGCGCAGATGCTTGAGCAGCGCGCAGCGCAGCACCGTCTCGCAGCTCAGGCCGCGGCGGCCGCGCGACGACCCCGATCACGCGCCGAGGTCGGCGGCGATCTCGTCGAGCAGCTCCGGCTGCGCGTCCAGCCACGCCGACGCCCGCTCCAGATCGTCGGCGACGGGGTGGTCCACGACTTGCGGATCGAATAAGCTTGTTTGCGCGTTGCGTTTTTCGCGCATTCGCACCTCCGGCGTTTTGGCTTTTCCAATGTTTTCATTGGGTTGCGAACACAGAGGATATCCGAAACGCCGGTTCGAAGTCACTCTTTGCGCACTTTTCTCCAATATAATCAATGCGTTGAGAGTTTTCGGACAAGAACTAACTCGGTAAGCGTTCGGTCGTCCCGTGACGGCGGGTAGGGTGTCACCGGTTGAGGATTCGTTTCCAGTCTTTTCTGAGCGGTCGGAGCCAGATGTCCTTTCGAGGCTTGTCGAACTGCCTTTGCCGATCATAGCGCCCGCGTCCCCGAGTGGTTCCGACATGGACCCAGCCGGAAGCCCGGTAGACGGCGCCGGTGTATCGCGGTGTTTCGACGAACGTCTCGATCAGCACCGGCTTTGTGTTGTAACGCTCGGTCCAGTCCTCGGGCAGGCGGCGGCGGACGATGGCGAGGAGGTGCGAGCCGAGGTTGGGGATTTCGATCCAGGGCGGGATGAGGAACCTCGGATTGTCGACCACCAGCGGGAGGTTCTTCTCGCGCAGTCGCGGCGTCCATCCGATGAAGTTGTCGCGCGGGGCGAGCTTCCAGGCGGCGGTGGAGAAGCCGAGCATGGCGATGGGCCCGCCGTCGCGGTCGTGGACGGCGTAGCGCATCCGGGCGCCGACCAGGGTCTTGTGGCCGAGATAGTGATGGCGGGCGACGAACTCGTTCCACAGCTTGCCCGCGCGGGTGCCGCGCACGACGGGCCGCGGGTCGAGCGGGCGCACCTCGTCAAGCGTTGTCGGCGCCGGGAACAGCGGCGGTTCGGTGTCCGGCCCGAAGACGATCGGCCCGGGCCGGTTCTGCCGCCACTTCGGTGGCGGCAGGGTGATCAGGCCATCCTTGTGCATGGCCAGCATGGTGACCCGGGCCATCATGTCCTTGAGCCCGCCGTCGGGCTTGAACCAGCCGATGCGCCGGCAGAACTCCTTCGACAGGGCATGGCGGGTCGGCGGCGGCTCGGCGGCGATCAACGCGCGCAACAGCGCCATCTCCCCCGGCGTGAAGTCGCGCCCGTGATAGCGGCACTCGACCGCGCCGGTCATCCCGGTGCCATCGACTCGTTCCGGCGCTCCGCGTCCATCGACCAGGGCAGCCACGGGGAAAGGTCCCCGGGCGCGCGGCCACCGTTGTCCGCGCAGGCCGAAAGCCACGCGGTCAGCCAGCGAAGGACATCGACGCCGTTCAACGCCAGGGTGCCGACCGCCGAATACATCGTCGCGGTGAACCGGGCTCCAGCCTCGCTGTCGGAGCCGAACGAAAGCCGCCGGCCGATGGCCGCGCCCCGCAGCGGGCGCTCCGAGCGATTGTTGTCCATCGGCACCCCCGGCTTGTCGAGAAACACGCTCAAGCCCGCGCGATGGTTCAACAGGGAGCGGAGCGGCCCGCCCTCGCGGGCCTCGTCCGGGAGGCCGTCGAGTTCCCGTCGCGCCGCCGCGAACAATTTCCCGAGCGCGCGCTCCAGTTCGCGATGCGCCGCCGCGAACGCCGGGTTCCGATGATCCGGATCGAGACCGGCGTCGTGCTCTTGCAGCCGCGCCCCGTTCAACCGGTAAAGCCGCGCGATGCGCCCGATCCAGCGCCGCTCCCAGTCCGCCAGCGCCTCGTTGCCGGCCGCGCACTTGATGAAATCCCGTCTCGCGCGGACCCAACAGAATGCGAGCGTCACAAGCCCCGCCGAGTCCTTGGCCAGTTTCTTGTAGGCGCTGTACCGGTCGCACACCAGGACCGTGCCCGGGGCCGCGGCGCTGCGCGAGGGGTCGACATGGAAGTGGACCGCGTCCTCGCAGACCCCGATCCACAGCCAGGCGCGGCTCGACCCGCCGGCCTCGCCGAGCGCCCGGATGCGCCAGGCCGTCTCGTCGCCCTGGCGCAACCGCGCCTTGTTCTGGCGCGCGAGGATGGCCGCCGAGAGCGGCTCGAACAGCGGCGCGAGGCGCCGCGCGCCGTCGGCCAGCGTCCCCGCCGAGATCGCCAGCCCCTGGCCGGTCAGCCAGTCGGCGACCCGGTTGAGGGGCCGAAGACACGCATCGCGCTCGCACGGGAACCGCGCCCACACGCTGGTCCCGCAGGGCGTGTTCGCGAACAGGCGCGCCACCGGCGGCGCCGAGACTTCCGGCGGCGCGGCGGCGCAATCGCAGCTTCGGCGCCAGCGCGGGCGCACGATCACGCGCGTGTGCGCCTTGACGGACACCTCGATCAGTTCCGACGTGTCGGAGCCGTTCGCCACATACGGTTTCCCCCAAACGGAGCAGACGCGCTCGTCCGCCGCGGGGTTGTGAACTTCCGCGCGCTTTTCGAGACCCGGCCTGGGCGTGCGACCATGGCCGACGGCGCCGGCCTGTTGGCCGCGCGGACGGTCCGAGCCCGCCCGCTCCCCGCGCTCGCTCTTGCGCCCGAACCGCGCATTGGCATGCACCGCCCGACTCGCGCGAAGCTTCGCCTCGAGCTCCCCGATACGGGTTCGCCGGGTCTCGACCTCCATGCGCAGCGAGACGATCGTGCTCCGCTTGCGCGCATCCACGCCCGCCGCCGCCAGCAGCCGCTTCAGCCGCCCGACCTCGGCGTGCAGCGACAGCGCCTCCCGCGCCGCGCGGCGTACCTCCCTCACCTCGGCCCGCGCCGCCGCCAGCTTGTCCCGACCGATCAAGAACTGCCGCCGCCAAGACCGCGCCTTGGCGCGCCAGCCGATCTCGCCGCGGCGCAGTTCCTCCGCGCGCCGCCGCTCGCGCTCGTACAGCGACCGCCAGTCCGGCTCGCCGCCTCCGGAGGACGGCGCGGCGGGCCCGCCTCCCTCCGAGAAGGGCGGACCGGATCCAAGCTCCCGAACCGGGGCCGGGATCGTCCGCAAGACCTGTGCTGGAAACGACATGCGCACAAAAATAACGCATGTCGAAGAGCGTTACCAGCACTTCGCCATCGAAACCGCCGAACAGAATAGGGCAAATCTTTTTGACAAGATCGTCACGGGACGACCGAACGCTTACGTTCAGTCTAACGACCCTTGAACACCGGTTCGCGCTTCTCCCTGAACGCGAGAACGCCCTCCTTGCGATCTTCGCTCGTAGAGGCGCGCTCCTGGCCCCAAACCTCCATCATGGCCGAGTCTTTCGGTTCGCGGATCAATCCCTGCAGCACCGCCCGCTTGGTCAGGGCGTAGTGCAGGGTGGGCCCCGCCGCCAGCCTGTCCGCGAGCGCTTGCGCGCGGGGCAATACCTCTTCCGACGCGCACACGTCCATCACCAGGCCGGAGCTCTGGGCATCATCCAGCGGGATGTCGTCGGCCAGGTACAACCAAGTTAGCGCGCGGCTGTAGCCGACGAGCTTGGGCAAGGTCCATGTGACCAGATCGTCCGGGTGTATCGCCCGTTTATTCCAGATCGGAATGAGTCGCGCGCGGTCCGAGCAGATGCGGATGTCGCACAGCAGCGCCAGGCCCAGACCGCCGCCGGCGGCCACGCCGTCGATCGCGGCGATTGTCGGCTTGGGCATTTCCAACAGATCCACACACCACATGAACCTCGGCTCGTGGGGACGCGACGGCCATTTGCGCTGGTCCTGGGCACCGAGGTCGGCGCCGGAGCAGAAGGCGCGGCCCGCGCCCGTCAACACCAGAACCCGCACGTTGTCGTCGTCGCGCACGTCGGCCAGCATGTTGTAGATCGCTTCGCGCAGCTCGCCATCGAACGCGTTCAGCCGTTCCGGTCGGTTGAGGGTGGCGGTGAGCACGCCCGCAGTGCTGAGTTCGGTCTGCAGCGCGTCGCAGTATTGGTAGTTCGGCATGTTCGAATCGTTTTGCGTTGGAAGCACTGACACTAGAGTACCGGCCCGCCAATATCTACGGCGAGGCGCGGAGCCGACGGGTAGGATGTAGAACACCGCATTGGAGGGAAGAGAATGAAGCGCCTCTTCGCGACGATCGCGTGCTGGCTACTCACGGGTTGCGCGCAGTCGGCGATTGTCATGCAACTCTACGATGACGGTGCCGCCGACAAGGCGATGCTCATCGAAGAGATCGAAAACTTCGCGGCGGAAAACGCCGTTGAGGTCCAACGGCCGGAAGTCACGCCCGCGGCTTCGTACGCAGAAGTCACCGTGGTCCATGGCAGCGACTGGCAGACCGCATCGCTCGCGTGGAACCTGGCCGACCGCCTGAGCAGTCTTGGCGTTGCCGCGATCGTCAAACCCAGCCGGCTACAGAACCATGTCGTGACGGGGCGTCACATCGGCGTGTTCGTCGGCAAGACCGAAGACGCCGTCCAAGGTGACGCAAACGCTGTCGGCGAGCAGATCAGCCAGTTGATCTGCCACACGCCGGACGGCGACGAGGCAATCATCCTGATGTTCGGAAACGGTACGCTGGAAATCCAAACCTATCTTTGGGACGGCGAGGCCGCCGAACACCGTGTCGCGACGAATTGCGCTGGGTGAGTGGACGATCAATCCCCGTCCTCGAGGGATGCGATATTTCAGTCCTCACCGTGCAGATAATCGACTACCGGTCCTCGTGGTGATCGCGCCGCGTTCCAACACAGGAGGCACCTAAGGATCAGAGTGCCATCTCGAACGATCGGGATTGAAGGAGACTGACACGTTTTGAGGACCGAAGGAGAACAGGTGGAGCCGATGACGCTCAAAACCGATCGGCTGTTGCTGCGCCCGTTCGAACTCACGGATGTTGACGACGTTTACGCCAACGCGCGGCCGGTTGTCCCCGAAACCGTGCAAGTGCTCGCAATGTCCCAGTTCGGCGTCCTGGCCCGAGACGTCCCCACAGCCAGCCACCACTCTCGCAACTGTTGTCGCGTTCGCCCGGAAAGAAGCGTTCCACCGCTCTCCAGAGTCTTGTCCAACTGGGCCTCTCGAACGTGCATCTTGCCCTTGGGCTGCCATTGGTCATCAGGGGCAACCCTGACGTCACATCGCCCGACGATGTCCGTAAGGCGTTGTGCGACCGTACCCGCGTCTCCGTGGGTCAAGAGGACGCAACGCGGACGACTCCCCCGGATGTCCTTGCCAAAATTACCCAACCAATCCGTTGCCCCGGCCTGCGTCATCTTTCGCCTTTCCTGTTCCTCCAGCATTTTGAGCCGACTACTCGCTCCACCACCAAAATGCGTCGATTCCCGCGGCGATTTCGCTACGATTCGTCATCTCTCCCCGTGCATCTACAACCAACCGACACGCCTCACGCCACGTCCCTATGGATTGCAGTGCGAACATCGGTTGGTGAACGATCCGCTGGCCCTACCGCAATAGACGGGAGCTTCGGAGACAGTGGCAAGCGTTCGACCGCAGAACTTGCGGTAACCCCTTCCGGTGTAGGCGCCGCCTTCGCGAGGCGCAGAGACACTTGCGCAATTCGCACGGTGCAGCACGACGTAATCACGATTCAACGTCCGCCGGACGTTTACCACATAACCGTCTCGATTGTGCGCGAGCCAGTCCAGGTAGCCGGCATCGTCGCCTTCAAAACAGAGCAAACCGGGAGGGTACCTGACGGATGTTGGCGCTCGCTCCCAGCTCAGGACGCGTACGAACGACAGCGATTCGTGGTGGATGTCTACGTCGCGGGTCCGCCAGCCCGCCGTAAGCCATGCCTTAGCATGGGTATGGGTTGTTGTGTTGCTCCACCATGCTTTGTGCCGGCGGGCGGAGCGTGGCAGGGGGCGTTTTAGGATTGCCTCCACATCGGGAAACATCGCGATCCATTCATCGCCAGCCAACGAGGAAAGATGGTGATGTAGCGCCCGGTACTTTCCCTGCGCCCCCTCGGTTTCTGGCGCTCTCGGCAGTGACTTCGATGTCTCAGCGGGGGATATCACCGGTCCCTCCCCACTTTCGGTGCGGATGGTCTGGGGGTTCTGAATGGCGTTGAGTTGTTCGATATAGAGCTGGTCCACCTCCTTGAAGGAAGCATCGGCCGAAAGATCCTTTAGAAGTAGCCGAACATTGGAAAGATGGCGCAGCGCCTCGTGGTCCGTCATCGCGCCGGTGTAGTGAGCAACGTCGTTGCGGGCCTCCTTCACTGCAAACGCCAAGTTCCTGGTTCGGATAGGCAACGTCATCTCGATGAATCGGTCGACGAACGCCTTGAGAAGGGCCTGTAGATCGGACCTTGCGTAGGCGGTGCGGCTAGCGCGCGGCATATGGCTCAGATAGTCGAGGAGTGCGCGACGGAGGACATCCAAAGCCTGATCGACACGGCGCCTTGCCCGCTCCGAATCTGTTGCCAAGTACGTCAATTGAGTTCTCCGGTGTTCCTGTTAGTCGACGTAGTCCTTTGACAGTATCAAATGGACGCCCCCTCCGTGCGTTGATCGTTCTGGATCGCTGACACGGTAGCCGCCACAGCAACGACGACGCCCCGTCGAACAACAGCAAGCGGTCCCGCTCAGACCGCCGCCGTGTTGACAGCGGCACGAAATAGCTCTACTTGATTTTGGCGAAGGGTCGCCCCGGAATCGTCCACGCCCTCGCCTTGAGGTCGATCTCGTCCCGCGTCGCCCGCCCTACCTCGCATAGGCACTTCGCTTTAACGGGATGACGAAGCTTTGCTCCGCCACGTCCGGAGTGGCTCCAGGGATGGCGACCACTACGATGATCGTTCCGCAAGAAGGCGCGTCCGCTTACGGTTTCGCGTCAGCTTCGCCGCCACGTTCCCCAACTGCCGGCGGCGATGCCGTGGCTTCCGGGAGTATGATCGTAGCGTCGAAGGGACCCGATGAAGTCCCATTCAGCCGCAAGAGCGGACTGGTCCCTTCCCGACTCGGAAAGGCGTGTATGCCGCATGTGCGACCGCGGCAGTTCCACGCGTCACCGCGCAGGAACTGGATGTCAACCGTCAGGGTCTCGCGTTTGGGGAGCAGGGTCGCCATGCTGGGTTCGGGGGATAAAAAGCGTCCGGCATGAAGTCATGGGCGATCTCGCCGCGGTATCGGAGGACGTTCCTCGCCATCAGTTCGTCGCGTGTGTGCTCCGGTGACCGCTCACCCTCGAAGAACATCTCGGCATCGTCGAACCCTCTGATCTCCACTTCTCGGCCCATGGCCGCCACTTCGCCGAGCCGACGTAGCAGGCCAAGCATGCCTCGGCTTTGCCGGCCGTCCTGGATCTCCCTTTGCCAGTATTCGTCCGCGAGAAGCAAGTCCGGCCCGATCCTGCCATCAACGAACGCCCCGATGTCCCCGTTGAGCCAGCGCGGAATCTCCAGACCGACTAACACCCGTCCATGCTCCGAGAGATGGCACGCGAGTTCGCCGACGAGCACGGGCACTTCTCGGATCCCATGCGTTTCGCCCAGGACTATGAGTCGCCCACGATACTTGACGAGTTCCTCAGCGATGTGGCGAGCCGACTCATCGCAGACTGGAGCAGGCTTGGCGGATACCTCTACCGACAACCAAACACACAGGACGATGAACATCCCGTACCTGGCACGGCGATATAGTCCGGTCTCCAGCGCATCGCAGTATCGGTAGTTCGGCATGTTCGTGTCGTCTTGCGTAGGAAGTGCCCGCACTAGAGTACCCCGCCCACAAATATCTACGGCGAGGCCCGGCGGCAAGGGGCAGGATTTAGGACATCACATTGGAGAGAAGAGAATCATGGCAGCAGTAGCCATCACGTCTGAATCCGATGTCGATCGCGCGTGGAACGAGATCTACCGGCTTGGCCTGCAGACCCATGTCGCGGATCTCGACGCCCACGGTTACACGGTGTGATCCCGCCGGAGATCGCGACGCCGAACGGCCTTGCCGAGCGGATGCTCGAGGCGGTGCTCGATGTCGCCGAGCGGCGCAACGGCGAGCGGCCCGATCTCGAGACCGTCCCGGTGATCCCCTCGTCCAGGAACAAGTTCTATTGCCTTCGGTAAGGCGCCCTCGTTTTATCTTCTTATAGATAAGCCCCACGGACGCACCGCCGGCGTATGGTCCATTGATCAGCGCTCGGCATGCGACTGAGAGGGCACATGGAACTGGACAGTTGTCGAATAGGCGATGTCCTCGTAGTGTCGGTTGACGGACGCATCGACTGGTCCGGCGCACAGGGGTCCGGTCTATTCTTGGAGGAGTTGGTTCGCGCCACGGGCCGGGCCCGATCATCCTGGACGCGGCAGGTCTGACCTACATTGCCAGCGGGGGCATCCGCGCCATGCTGATCGCCGCACGGGCGCAGGCACGCAGACCGGCGCGTTTCGCGGTTTGCTCGCCGGGAGCCCGGCTTCCTGCGCTCACTTCTAGCCACAACCGGCCTCGACAAGGTGCTCGAGCTCCACGACACGCGTGAGGCCGCGTTGCTTGCGTTCGGCGTTGGGGACAAGGCGATCCGGCGAGAAACTCTACGGCGAAGCCCACCGTAAGGCGTAGGATGCAGAACATCACGTTGGGGAGGAAGAGAATCATGGCAGCAGTGGCCATCACGCCTGAATCCGAAGCCGATCGCGCATGGAACGAGATTTGTAGGCTTGGTCTGCAGACCTACGTCGCGGATCTCGACGCCCGCGGTTACACGGTGATCCCGCCGGAGATCGCGACCCCGAACGGCCTCGCCGAGCGGATGCTCGAGGCGGTGCTCGATATCGCCGAGCGGCGCAACGGCGAGCGGCCCGATCTCGAGACCGGCGCCACGCACGCCCACCTCGGGATAGAGACAACGTCAACCCGTCGAGCAAAAGGACGACCCAAAGGCCGCTTGCCGACCGGCCAGGCCGCTAGCCACAAGGGCGACTCCCCCCTCGGCGACCTGATGCAGTCGATCCTGCTGGAGGATCCGGTTTTCGAAGAGTCGTTGACGAACCCGGTGCTGCTCGCGATGGCGACGTACCTGTGCGGCTACGGCGTGGTTCTATCGGCGATGGGCTGCTGGATGAAAGGGCCGAACGAAACCACGTTCACGATGCACACGGACTCGGGCGGCACGCCGGAACCGATGCCGGCGCACGCTTATACGTGCCAGTGCGCGTACGTGTTGACCGATTACAACCGGGAGAACGGCTCAACCTGTTTCGTGCCGGGTAGTCACAAGTGCGGCCGCAAACCCAAGGGCCGCGAAGCCATCCTCCTTCCCTACGAGGAGGGCGGCGCGGAGCAAGCCGTCCCGTCCGTGGCCAAGGCGGGCTCGATGCTCGTCTGGCACGGGCACACCTGGCACGGCGCGTTCAATCGCACCGCGCCCGGGCTGCGCGTCACGGTGACGAATTACATGGTGCGGCCGTTCATGCGCACGCAAGAGGATTTGAACGGCAAGATCTCGCAGGAAATCCTCGACCGGAACTCGGCAAGATTCGCGATCGTGACACAGCAAGGGGTCGTGGCTGGCCGGCAGAGCCAGGGGGACGGCCAGGCCAAGACCGCGCGCGCCGAGAAGTTCCTCGCTGCTTATGCGAAGGAAGCCGCAGCGGCGTAGCAGCAGTACGCGATCATTGAGACCGTCGCGTTGGCTCAGCGGCGCAAGATCGGCGGACGGCGGGCCTGATCAGGCGTAATCGGACACTCGCCGACCCTTTACATGCGTGCCAAAGCCGAACGAGGTCGGGTCATACGAACCCACCGTCTCGACGCTACGACTCGGGTCGATGCTGTCCTCCATCCGCATCCCCCAGTACGCGACGTTGACCAGCAGGCGCCGCAGATCGTCGCTCCGCAAGTCGGTGGCCGCGCCCATGGTGGTGCAGAAGACCCGCGACGCCTTGCCTTCGTCACCGGTGTACTCCTTGATCCACGCGATGGGCATGGTCGTCGTATCGGGCTTGGGGTCGTCGTCGTGGTTCATGCCGACAAGGACCTGGCCATCCAGCAATACCTGCGGGTTGCCGGTCAACTCGCCAACGGCATAGACATCCGTTGTTCCCCAGACGTCCGTGACGCCCTTCAGGATCGGATGGTCTTTCGATGCCGGGTTGATCAGGGCGCGGGTACTCTCGTACCCATGGTGGCCATGGTGGGTAACCCAGGTATCGCCCAGAACCTGGCGGCCGAAACCACCCTCGAATTCCTTGTTCGTGCAGTCGTACTTGGCGTAAGGACCGCTGGTGTCGCGGCTGTATTGAAAGGCGTGCGTCGCCGTTCTGAGCCCCATGATCGGGCGACCCGAATTGACGAAGTCGACAATGTGCTTCATCTGCGCGTCGGGCAGTTCCCGGAAGCGGGTGAAGATGAGCATCAGATCGGCTGTATCGAGTGCCTCGAGACCGGGAATGTTGGTCTGGTGCTCGGGATCGATTTCGCCGGTCTCGGGGTCGATCGCGAAGAGCACCGTGCAGTCGAAGCCGTGATGCGTCGACAGCACCTTCGCCATCATGGGAAGCGCTTCTTCCGAGCGATACTCCTCGTCGCCGCTGACCAATACGATGTGTTTGCCCGCGCCGGGGCCTCCTTTTCCTTTGAATTCAAGCCATAGTTGATCAGTCATGGGGATGCACCATGACCTTTCCGCACATGCCGCTCATTTGCAGTCTCCAGGCATCTTCGATCTGTGAAAGGGGAAAGTGGTGGGTGATCACTTTATCCAACGAATCACCCACCTCGGAAATCATCTTCAGCATGTCGGGCGCGTCGCCCAGGCTCCAATGCCAAATGCCATGCAGGTGCAGGCCGTTCCGGATCATGCCGTCGCTAACCTGGATGGTGTAGTCGCCGGATTCGCCCACGAAGGCGAAGTCTCCCAGTCGTCGCGTGGCCCGCATCAGGAGATCCATGTAGCGCGACTGGCCGCTTGTCTCCACCGACTTGGACGCGCCCAGACCGCCGGTCCGCTCAAGCACCTCGGCAACCACGTCATCGTTATCCGGATCGAGCACGACTTCGGCGCCGAGTTGTTGCGCGAGTTGGCTGCGATAGCTGTTGCGGGCGACGCCGATGACCCGCGCACCGCGATAGACGGCATTGATCACCGTCCCCAGGCCGACGGGTCCGAGGCCGCTGACGACAACGGTATCCGTCCCGGACACCTGCATGGTCTGCATGGCGTTCCAGGCGGGTCCGAGGCCGCAGCAGGCCATGCTGGCGTGGTCGTACGACATCTCGTCCGGTATCGGCAGGACCAGCCAGTCCTGCTTCAGGCAATACTCGGCATAGGCCGCGGCGCCGGCTTCGGTCTGACAGGATGCGTGGGGATCGACGGGATTCTGGCAGTGGATGTAGGCGCCGCTCAGGCAGAAACGGCATTTGCCGCACCAGAACCCCGGCATCACGACTACCCGGTCGCCGACGTTGACCTTTCCAGGCCGCGGGACCTCCACGACCTCGCCCGCGGCTTCGTGCCCCAGGCAGGAAGGATCTTCGTCGCCCCGCTGGAATTCCACGCGCTGGCAACCGTCGGCGTAGTCGGCGTACTCGGTGCAAAGCGGCGCCGACATGACCTTGACGACGACAAAATCGTCTTTCGCGTGCGGCACGGGTTTGTCGATCAGTTCGCACTGCTCGACGCCGGTGATGGCAACGGTCTTCAAATCGTCAATTCTCCCATGGGTGCAGGATGATCTTGCCGCACTGGTTGCTGGCCCGGGTTTCGTACGCCTGCTGAACTTCGGAAAACGCAAAAGTATGGGTGATCACTTTGTCGAGCAAGGACTTTGCTCCGCGAATCGTGCCCATCATCACCCGCGCGTCCCGCTGGTGATTCCAGTGCCAGCATCCATGCACGGTCAATCCCTTGCGGTTGACGTCTCTCGCGTTGATGGGGCCTCCCCAACCCGGGGAAGCGATGTGACCCCTGAGTGCGGCCGCCTGGATCAGGAACTCCGGCGCCGTCTCGACGCTGCTGCATTCAACGCTCTTGTCCACGCCCTTGCCATCGGTCAGATCCATGATTTCGTCCAGCGCGTCTTCGCTGGTCGGATCGACGACGGCCTCAACGCCCATGTCCTTGGCAAGTGCGATGCGGTAGGGATTCATTTCAAGCCCCAGGACCCGCGCGCCTCGATAGAGCGCAGTAATTGCAGTGCCGAGCCCCACCGGACCCAAGCCCGATATCAACACCGTATCCGTGGGCATGACCTGCATGGTCTGGTTGGCATTGAAACCGGGACCCATGCCGCAGCAGGCCATGCTGGCGTGGTCGTAGGAAATATCGTCCGGGATCGGCACCAACAGCCAGTCCTGCTGCACGCAGTACTGCCCAAGGGTGGCCGTGCCGGTTTCATTGCCGCAGATTTCCCTGGCGTTCTTCTTGTCCGGGCAGTAGATGTGATCGCCCGAGGTGCACAGATCACAGACGCCGCAGCCGCTTTGCGGCATCACCACGACGCGGTCGCCGGGCTTGACCATGGACACGCCCGGACCGATCTCGACGACTTCGCCCGCAGCCTCGTGACCGCCGAGGGGACGAGTCATGCCTCTCAAGAACATATGGAACTCGGTGCACAGGGGTGCCGCGTGAATCTTGATCTTTGCGTAGTTCTCGGCTACCCCGGGATCGTCAAAGTCTTCCAGACCGCATTGACTCTCGCCAGTCACAACAACGCGTTTCATCGCAAACTCCCCCAACTCGGATTCAGGCGCCGCTCAAGCGCTCTCCTGTCAAGAATACACTCCCGGGGCCATCACCAACCGGCACGGCGGTCTACCGCTTGATCGTGCGATTGCGTTCCCTCGAACGAGATGCCTTCCGTGCGCACGTTCTGCACGGATTTCGCATGCGTCCGGTTCCCCTGCCCGTCGCTGTCGGCCCGGAAATCGCCTTCGGTGTGTAGTAAGAAAAAGTGCAGGTCCCTACGACCAATCCACAGCAGCGCGTTCGGCGCTGTCGATGAGGGAGTTCTCTGCTCCGCCAAGCGACATATCAACGATAGGCGGCGCTGCGGTGCCTGACCACGACGATCTCGACACGGCGATTGGCGTCGGAAACTTCATATACGATTCGATAGTTCCCTACCCGAATTCTCCAGAGCGCGTCCTCGCCCCGCAGTTTGCGGCTTCCGTGTGGACGCGGATCGGACGCCAAGTCCTCAATGCGTGACAGAATCCGCAACGCGCTTGCCGAGGCAGGCTTTCCAGATCTCGGCGTGCAGATCTGACGAACGCAATTTCGTACTCCAAGCGTCAGTTTCCGAGGACCTTGCGCCGGACTTCCTTCAATGTCTCCCGCGGCTCGTCCTTACGCTCCTTCGCAATAACCGCGTCGAAGAAATCCTCCCACAACTCGCTGTGGATGCTGAGATCGATCATGACCGCCTTGCGTTCTCCCTCGTCGTCAATCAAGAACTGGACGCCCTTCATTGTCGTGATCCTCCCCTAGTCTGGGTTCGCGCGGAACGCGATGCCTCTAGCTGGTCGAAGCTGCCAATGCGGGCGATGGTGCCAGCGACGTCGTCACGCTTCAAGACTGCTCATGCCGCAGCAATCCTCGCAACAATGTAAACGCTTGGGTCGATCGGCCGCTCGACGCGCTAATCGTCGGCCGATGAATGCCTGTAATCCAGTTCATCGAGCAATTTCGGCCCAACCGCTGGTTCGCCACGCGACGCCCGCAACCGGAATCGCATTTCCGTGTCGTGTTCGGCCAAGGCCCGAATAGACAATTCCTGCATCAGCTCGAACAAAAGAGACACTTACCCTTCGGCTGTCTGGTTCAGCGCTTGGAGCACTTCGGAAACGCTCTGTTGGACCCGAATCACGGCGCCCTTCTCCAAGATTACCCGCCGCAGCGAGCCACTCCACCGGTTGGGCAACTCCATCACGAGAAAAGTCCCTTCCAAAGTCTCATCAAGGTGGGTTGCCTCCAAGACCAGCTTCACTTCATCCACATTCAACGTCACACGAACCTTCTCGCGTGCAGCAAGATAATGTCGCAAACCGGGCCATCAGTTTTGCCTCCTTGGATCTAAAGTTGTTGAGCCACGCACACGGCGATAAGGCAGCTTCATCGCACACGTCCCAAGCGTCAACATCTCAGACCGGTGTCCACGGCCTCGATGCTAGTGTTCCGTCAAGCCTAAAAATGCGAGTGTAGCTGCGAGGGATTTTTGGTTCCTGGCGAGGCGCGACGACGCGGTGTGGCAGGCACCACACAAGGAGGAGCAACGAAGCCAGGGGCCAAAAAGACCCGCAGATACCCGTAGATTTAGGTTTGACGGAGCACTAGGCACCGCGATCCCGGCGTCAACGGCTGCGTCGTTGCGGACCTTGGAGACCGTACTACCTCGCCACAAGATGGCTCCACCGCTCCTAACCGGACCGCCGCCGATGTGACGAGGCGACGATATCCCGTCGCGTTGCTAGAATCGCTTCCGAACCCACAGACGGATAGCCGTCCCGATGAGAAGTGCTGTTCATCGCGATGCCCGCGAGCTCGGCATCATCGCCGGTCGCACCCATCGCGAATTGACCGACGACGACATCACCCGGATTGCCGACATCTACCACCGCTGGCGCGCCGATGCGGACGGACACGAGGACCAGCCGGGATTCTGCCGGAGAGCCGAGCTTGAGGAAGCGACCATGTGCTCACGCCCAGCCGCTACGGGGGCGCGCCTCCCACGAACGACGACGGGGAGCCGTGCGCCGAGAAGATGCAACGCCCCGTTGCGAAACTGCGCGTGCGGCAGGCAAGAAGCGCTCGGCTCGATGCCGCCATCGCCCGGAACCTCGAGGCGTTGGGTTCCCCGCTGCCAAGCAGGCCCGCCGGGTGAGTGACGGACCTGGCACGGTTACGGTCCGCCATGCGATTCGCTCGTTGGAGCGGGACGGCTGGCGGCAAGTCCGGATGCGGGGAAGTCACCGCCAGTTCCGGCATCCGGAGAAACCCGGCACGGTAACGGTCGCGGGGAAGCCCGGCGATGACCTTGCGCGCGGCACTTGGAACAGTATCAAGAGACAGGCTCGACTCAAGGAGTGACGAGAACATGGAATACACGATAGTTATCGAGGAGACGCCGAGGAACTTCTCCGCCTACGCGCCCGACCTTCCGGGATGCGTCGCCACAGGAGCTACCCGGGACGAGGTGGTTCGAGAGATGGGTTCTGCCATCGCTTTTCACATCGAGAGCCTGCGCGAACACCGCGAGCCCGTCCCGGACCCGCGATGTACCGCGGCTGTCGTGGACATCGCAGCGGTCGGATGAGGTATACGCAAGTCGTCCGATGCCGCATCTCGATTTCGGGTCGCGCGGGGCGACATTCGGCAGCCCACCCACCGCCTCGCCGCACCGAGAATCGTGCGAACGGCCAAGACTCGAAGACGCCCCCGAAACCCGAGCCCGTGCCGGAGTGCTCGTACCTGAACCGCTGGACGCGCTATTCGTTGGCCAATGAATGCGGGTGATCCAGTTCATCGAGCAATTTCAGCCCAACGGCTGGTTCGCCGCGCGACGCCCGCAACCGGAATCGCATTTCGGTGTGGTGTTCGGCCAAAGCCCGAATAGACAATTCCTGCATCAGCTTGTTCAGGCTCAGACCGCGCCGCGCGGCCATGGCAGCCAATCGGTCGCGGTGGTCGTCCGGAATCCGAATCGTCAACGTCGCCATGCCAGTCTTCCTCCATCTTCAGCCATCACCCGGCGTGACGACATGGAAACCGTCAAATCACAAACGTTCACAATTCTGCTTCCAGCCAAGCCTGGATAGCGCCAGGTCGGCCACCCACGAAGGCACCGCGAATGTTGACCCACGGTCTACGATCATTGCTCAGAAAGGGTAGGCGCCCATCGCGACCTGGTTCATATCGCGGCGATGCGGAATGGAATGCTCGCGGACAGTCCGTGTAGACGGGGCATCGCTCATGGTAGGTTTCCCGCATGGAAAGGTGCCGCCAGATACTTCAGCGGAACGACTATCTCCCGGGGGCGCCAGCGACCGGGAAAGGTTGTCCCATGGTCGACGACCGGAGTCGGGCCACAGGTTTCGGCCGTGGGGCACTTGCGAGCATCGCAGCGGCCGTCCTGTCGGCGGCGGCGCTCGCGGACGACCCGCCGCCCTCGGAAATAGTCTACAAGCACGCCTACGCGTTCCTCTCCGAGCCCAAGTACCCTCCCGACTTCGAGCACTTCGACTGGGTCAATCCCGACGCGCCGAAAGGCGGCAGGATGCGCATTTCGGTTTCGGGCCAATGGGACAACATCAATCCGTGTTCCGTTCCCGCCGGACACCGTGTGCTCGGCGTGGATGTCGAGCGGCCCTACGCGAACCTGGTGCACGACGCACTGATGGACTGGTCGGCGGACGAGCCGGCATCGATCTACGGCCGGCTCGCCGAGGGCATCGCCGTAGCCGACGACGGCGCCTGGATCGCATTCAAGATACGCGATGGCGCGCGCTGGCACGACGGCAAGCCCGTCACCATCGACGACGTGCATTTCACGTTTACGCGATTCACCACCGAGGCATCCCCGACGATCGCCAGCCCGCTGACGCCGATCGAGTCTTTCGAGATCATCGGACCCCGCGAGATCCGTTTCAACATCCGGGAGGGCCAGAGAGGCGATCCGCTGCTGCCCATCGTCATCGGCTCGAAGCCAATCCTGCCGGAACATTTCTGGGCGTCGCGGGACTTGGGCAAGACCAGCATCGTCCCACCGCTCGGTTCCGGTCCTTACCGCGTAAAGGACCTCCGCGTCGGCCGCTGGATCCGCTATGAGCGCGTCGAGGACTACTGGGGGCGGGACCTGCCGGTCATGCGCGGCCGCTACAACTTCGACGAGGTGAAATGGGATTACTTCCGCGACGGCCAGATCCAGGCCGAGTCGATCAAGGGCGACGTCGTCGACGTGAACATCGAAGGCGTCCCCAGGCTCTGGAACACGGGCTACGAGTTTCCGGCCAAGCGCGCCGGGATGTTCAGACAACACTGGCTGCCGGTGAACCACCCGGCGGGACTGTGGGCAGCGCTGTTCTGGAACCTCGACCAGCCGCGCTTTCGGGACATCCGGGTGCGCGAGGCGCTGTGGCTGGTCGCCGACTTCGAGTGGATCAACTGGCGCAGCTATGATTTCTACGGACTGGCGGAGAGTTTTTTCCACGGCTCGGTGTTGGCGTCGCGCGGCTTGCCGAGCGACCGGGAACTCAGATACCTCGAACCGATACGGGACCTGGTGCCGCCGCGCGTTTTCACCGAACCTTATCGGCCACCGCCCCACGGCGGGCGCGGGTGGCACCGAGACAACCTCGTCAAGGCGGCGGCGCTGTTGAAGGAAGCCGGTTGGATCGTCAAAGACGGCCGCCTCGTTCACGGCGTCACGGGAGAGCCATTCCATATCCGTCTCGTGGTCGTACCACCGGGCGTGGCGGCTTCGACAATGTCTTATCTACGCAACCTGGAACGTCTCGGCATCACGTCAACCATCAAATCGCCGGAGACCTCCCAATGGGTGTTCCGCATGCTTTCCGGCGACTTCGATGGCGGCGGCATGTGGTTCATCACCGACTTCACGCCGACGCACGCCATGGCGCGCTTTTCGAGCGCCGAAGCGGGCCACGAGTACGGCGCAAACTATCCCAACATCAGGGACCCGGCCGTCGACCACCTGCTGGAGGCAGTCAAGTCGGCGGGGACCTGGGACGACTACGTTGCCGCCATTCGGGCGTTCGATCGCGTCATGCTGTGGAACTTCTACCTCATCCCGGGCATGAGCAGGACGAAGATCGGCATCGCGCACTGGGACCGATACGAATGGGTGGATGCCGGGAAGCTGGCGCGCGAAGTGTGGACCGAGTCGTGGTGGTGGGACGAAGCGCGCGCGGCGAGCGTCGCGGAGTACCTCGGGGAGTAGCGTGGGTCGCTATATTCTTCGCCGCCTCCTGCTGATCCTGCCGACGCTGTTCGGGATCATGGTCATCAACTTCATTCTGGTGCAGTTCGCGCCGGGCGGCCCCGTGGAGCAGGCGATCGTCCAGGCGCAGGGGCTCAACATCTCGACGACCGCCTCGGTGTCGGCGCCCATGAGCATGGGGCCGTCGTCGCAGTCGTCCTATACGGGCAGCGAGGGACTCAACCCCGAGTTCGTGGCGCGCATGGAGGAGGCGTTCGGGTTCGACAAGCCGACGCATGAGCGGTTCTTCCTCATGCTGTGGAACTACGTGCGCCTGGATTTCGGCGAGAGCTACTTCCAGAACCGCACGGTATTCGACCTCGTCGTGGAGCGGCTGCCCGTCTCGGTCTCGCTCGGGCTCTGGTCGCTGGTGCTGATCTACGGCGTCTCGATCCCGCTCGGCATGGCCAAGGCCGTGCGCGACGGCACCGCGTTCGACATATGGTCGAGCGCGGTCGTGTTTGTCGCCTACGCGATTCCCGGTTTTCTGTTCGCGGTGATGCTGATCATCCTGTTCGCCGGAGGCACGTACCTCGACTGGTTCCCGATGCGCGGCATGGTCTCGGAGCACTTCGGCGACCTGACGCCCTTCGGCAAGGTCCGCGACTACTTCTGGCACCTCGCCCTGCCGCTCACGGCACTCACCATCGGCGGATTCGCGACGCTCACCATGCTGACGAAGAACAGCTTCCTCGAGGAGATCAACAAGCAGTTCGTGCTGACCGCGCGGTCGAAGGGCCTGACGGAACAACGCGTCATGTTCGGGCACGTGTTCCGCAACGCCATCCTCATCGTGATCGCCGGGTTCCCGGCCGCGTTCGTCAGCCTGCTGTTCACGGGCGCGCTCCTGATCGAGGTCATTTTCTCGATCGACGGCATTGGCCTGCTCGGCTACGAGGCCGTCGTCAAGCGCGACTACCCGATCTTCTTCGGCACCTTGTTCGTTTTCACGCTGATCGGGCTCGTGATGCAGCTCATCGGCGACATCGTCTACACCATCGTCGATCCGCGCATCGACTTCGAGGCCCGTCGCTAGTGCTCTGTCCATGTCTCCGATAAACGAACGACGACTCGAGCTCTTCAAGTCCAACCGGCGCGGCTATTACTCGCTCTGGATCTTCCTCGTGCTGTTCGTGGTGTCGATGTTCGCGGAGTTCATCGCCAACGACAAACCGATCATGTTCTCGCACCAGGGCGAGCTGCACTTCCCCATGTTCGCCATGTACACGGAGACCGATCTCGGCGGCGTGATGGAGACCGAAGCGGACTACCGCGACCCCTATGTGACGCAGTTGATCGAGGCGGACGGCTGGGCGATCTGGCCGCCCGTACGGTATTCCTACAACACCATCGACTACGCCTACGAGGTCACCCCGTCGCCGCCCGACGGCAGGCACTTCCTCGGCACCGACGGCGGCGGCACGGACGTGTTCGCGAAGCTCCTCTACGGGTTCCGGCTTTCCGTCCTGTTCGGCATCGCGCTCACGATGATCAGTTCGAGCATCGGCGTGTTGGTAGGCGCTCTGCAGGGCTATCTCGGCGGGCTTGTCGACCTCATCGGCCAACGGGTGGTCGAGATCTTCGCGGGGCTGCCGATCCTTTTCGTGCTCATCATCCTCGCGAGCATCGTCGAGCCGAACGTGTTCTGGCTGCTGGGGATACTTGGACTGTTCAGTTGGATGGCCCTGGTGGGCGTGGTCCGCGCCGAGTTCCTCCGCGCGCGCAACTACGAGTTCGTCCTCGCGGCCCAGTCGCTCGGCGTGTCGAACCTGACGATCCTGCGCCGCCACGTGCTCCCCAACGCCATGGTCGCCACGCTGACGTACCTGCCGTTCATACTGAACGGGTCGATTACGGCGCTGACGGCGCTGGATTTCCTCGGCTTCGGACTGCCTATCGATTCACCGTCTCTGGGACGGATGCTTTCATCAGCGAAGGCGAATCTGCAGGCGCCGTGGCTGGGGTTCTTCGTGTTCGTGACGTTGGCGATGCTGCTGACGCTGCTGATCTTTATTGGGGAGGCGGTAAGGGATGGGCTGGATCCGCGGCGGGCGGTGGCGATACGCAGCGATGGCGGTGACGGGTTGGTGAATCCGCAGACGGCGTGATGGGCGGGGAACCTCGAGAGCCGATTCTTGGGGTTAAGAAAAGTCAACGGTCGGTCTCTGCGTCAATGGATCGAAGCTAGTATCTGTCCTAAAGCCGTCCAAGACGGCTGCATGACATTCTGGCGGAGAGGGGGACTGTCAACCTTCATGGAAACTCCGCTTCGCTCCGATATCGCCTGGATCAGGTGACTGGCCAGCGCGCGCGTGTCGCCTGTCCAAAACCGACGCATGCCGCATCACCTGAAACAGGGAGTATCCGTCGCGTTTCATCCCGTCTGGAGCGTCACCTTTGGCCCGAGCTTGTCAATCGCAACTAGATGGTAGAGACGCTATGAAACCCTAACTTCCCAGAGCGCCGTGTGCCTCGGCGAGGAACAGAATGTTCGTCGCTGCAAGATGAATCGCGTAAGCCGCCACGTAATCGGGCGTCTCTTTAGGCGTTGGACCTTGCCCGTGCGCCCCTTGGTTGTTCCTCACTTCGGGAAGACCGGACTTCAGCGTTGCAGCTAACTGGTCGAACGAATTATCCAGGTAGGTTGGCAAGAGGCCTTTCGAGCGCACAACCTTGAGTAGATCGCTGGCTCTCGCCCTCGGCGAATACGACCAGCGCCGTTGTTCGCAAATGGCCTTTAGCGTGCTTTCGAATGCGTTGTTCGCGTCCGTGATGACATCCCGATTCTCGCCCGCCCGGAAATGATCGTACGCGCTTAGAAATTCGTCTCGGGGACCCGCAAAGCCCTTCTGGTTGAGGAATTGGAGTACGGGGCGGACCACTTCGGCATGGAGCAACTCCGAGTCGACGCGCACAATTCTGCCGCTCTCGTATCGATATCCAACGCCCGCACGGCGGAATCGTTCGTTGATGTCTTTGATAGCATCGGATGCCGAGAGAGTAATCCCACATCGCTGGCGTTCGAAATCTCGGAAATCGCGGGCAACGGTGTCTATGTATCTGAAGCTGACTTCGATTAAGTCGAGAGCATCATCGACCGAACGGCTGTTGAGCAAGTAGGCCATGCAGCTCTCGAAGACATTCGGATTCCGACTCTCACTCAGTTGAAACAGACCGTGTTCCTGAGCCACGGTGCTTTCGATGGTTTCCCAGCCCTCATTGTTCGCGATGATCTCACCAAATTCCATGCCGCTCACGACGTGGAACCCGCCTATTGCTCTTCGCCAGATGTGGACAATTTGGACCCGTAGCGGTTCGGGAAGTTTGTCGTAGACAAATACATCGGGCACGTTGCCCTCTGCCACACGTTTGCGATAGGAAAACAGATCGTGTACGGCCACGTCGCAAGTCCTTTGAATTTTCCCGCGTACGCGGGGTGGAAACGGGGCCGGGCAATTATACCAATCGGTGGGCGTTGCCTACATGATTGGGTAACCGACGTTGCCGACGACGAAACCCACACGCCTTACCCAACCGGCGGTCGCGAGATCGCTATTTCGTGCGTTGCGGAGCAGAGCGAGCTCTATCACGCGGATGTGGCGGGCATCGTCTCGATGGAGACCGAAGCGGACTACCGCGACCCCTATGTGACGCAGTTGATCGAGGCGGACGGCTGGTCTATCTGGCCACCGGTGCGGTTTTCCTACAACATCATCGACTATTCCCACGAGGTCACCCCGTCGCCGCCCGACGGCAGACACTTCCTCGGCACCGATGGCAGCGGCACGGACGTATTCGCCAAGCTGCTCTACGGGTTTCGGCTTTCCGTCTTGTTCGGCATGGCGCTCACGATCATCAGCTCGAGCATCGGCGTGCTCGTGGGTGCGTTGCAGGGCTATCTCGGGGGGCTTGTCGACCTCGTCGGCCAACGGGTCGTGGAGATATTCGCCGGGCTACCGATCCTGTTCGTGCTCATCATTCTCGCGAGCATCGTTGAGCCAAACGTGTTCTGGCTGCTCGGGATCCTGGCGCTGTTCAGTTGGATGGCCCTGGTGGGCGTCGTCCGCGCCGAGTTTCTTCGCGCGCGCAACTTCGAGTTCGTCCTCGCGGCTCAATCGCTCGGCGTGTCGAACCTGACGATCCTTCGCCGTCACGTGCTTCCCAATGCCATGGTCGCAACGCTGACGTACTTCCCGTTCATATTAAACGGCTCGATCACCGCGCTGACCGCGCTGGACTTCCTGGGCTTCGGACTTCCCATCGACTCACCGTCCCTGGGCCGGCTGCTGTCGTCGGCAAAGGCAAATCTTCAGGTGGCGTGGCTCGGGTTGTGCGTGTTCGTCACGCTGGCGATGTTGTTGACGTTGTTGATCTTCATTGGGGAGGCGGTAAGGGATGGGTTGGATCCGCGGAGGGCGGTGGCGATACGAAATGATGGCGGTGACGGGTCGGTGAATCCGCAGACGGCTTGATCGGCGGGGAACCTCGAAAACCCGGTTCTTCGGGTTAAGACAACTCCGAACACCCGCTCCAGCACCGAGATTCTCTTGGTGCTTCGCCGTCCGCGATGGCGGCGTCCGCCGAAGAGAGCAAGCGACCGACCGCGAATTCCCGGCTCAGCCCGCTTTCGATGACCTTGGCGAGCGGCCCTTACCACGGGCAGACGATCCGCATGGACGGTAATTCTGCCGTGGTGACCGTCCAAGTGGAGGAGACGACGATCTGACGCGGGCGAGAGTGCAGACCTTGAGTGGCATGAGCGTTAGAGACTCAAATGCAACCGTAGGGCGGCGTCGACCTCGTTCATGCGCCTCTGGGGAACGCGACCCACGCGATTGCGGAGGCGTTCAACGGCGACCGCGCGAATCCGTTCCGCCTGGGCTTTCGAGTCTCTCCGCAAACCGCAATCCCCGGCCGCCAGCCTGACCTGGAAGGGATACACGCGGCGAATGTTGCTGGTTACTGGCACGACCGTAACCACGCCGCGGTTCGTCGCTGACGCGCTCTCGTTCGCCGCGTTGTTGCTCACGATGACTGCGGGCCGCTCGAAAGCTGCCTCGGCGCCAATCGGGCTGCCGAAATCCACGATCCATGTGTCGCCCCGCTGTGCGGCTACAGCGGGGGTCACGGTGTCAGACCATCACGGGATGATCGGTCCCACGTCTTGTCGTCCTCTTCATCCCATTCTGCCCACGCCGAAGCGTAGTCGTCGGCAAGTTCCGACGTACGCAACAGGCGGAGTGCAGTTTGAATGACGCCCGACCGTGACTTGATGCCTTGCGAACGCGCATAGGCGTCCAGAAATCCGACCTCCTCTGCCGGGAGGCTGATGCTGAGTTTCATTGGACTCCGCCGGTGCTAACGTCAATGCTACTAGGGTACTACCGTGCGCGACGTCGGACAGGTTCACGGCGGACACACCTCGATCCGCAGACGCCTTGAATTCCAAGATGTCTCGAAGGCCCGGATTTGGGTCGAGACGTGGAGTGTCGCGCATTCTTTATCCTTACCGCTTCCTCGTCCGTTGAAGGTTGGCGCCAACGCACTACCCCCTATGGCAGCGCCTTGTAGGAGAACCTTGCCGCCTGCCGCGTTGCCAACGTCGCGTTCGCCACCTCGAACCCGTGCCGCATCAGCAGATCGAACTCTTCCAAGCTCATCCGCCGCAGCGTCGTCTTGAAGCACTCTGCTCGGGCAACGTCCGTAGCCTCCAGGTGATCTCCCACTGGACCGTTCCGACGCACGGCGCCGTAAATCTCCTCGACTGTATTGCCGATTCTCAGGTAGGCCCCAGCATCCGGGGACCGCTCGAACTCGGAGATCAACGACCGCGCACGCATCCCGCGCACCTGTTCCGTCGCCACGTCCACCAAGCGGAGGGCCCGGCACCACGGCATCAGTATTCGCTTGAGCCTTCCGTGCTCCAGGGACAGCGGCGCCGACGCATCGCTCACCACAAGAAAGTCGAAGCCGTCTCGGAACCCGCCGCCGGGCTTGAACAGCGGTTCCACGCCCAGGTTGTCGTAGACGCCTCCGTCCCACAGCGCATACCGTTTCGCTGGCGTCGACGCTGCGACGAGCCGACCCTTCTCGTAGCGGTGCCAATCGTATTCGTCCGACCGGATCGCCAGCGGCCCGATCAATCCCGGCACCGCTGCCGAGGCCGCGATGGCATCGGCGATCGGCATCGCCGGCTCCAACACGTAGTTCGTGACGTAGTCGCCCATCCGTGGCCGGCTGAACCGCCAGTTCCTCCCGGTCTCGTAGCAGGTCGCATTCACAATCCACCGGGGTGTCTCGGTCACGTCCTGCATCGACCCGTGAATCCCCCATTGGGCTTCGAGTTGGCCCGCCAGAACGTGCGCCCGGCCGCGCGCCAGCCGCCACGGCAGAGCGACCGACCGCCACAAGTAAGACCACTGCAGTGTCGCTGTGGTCAGTCGAGCCCGAACGCTCGGCAGCACAGCGTTCAGGAACTCGTCGCTGCCTGGCCATCGGTGTCCGTTCTGGCAGAGGATCAATCCGACGACCAGACTGCCGCCCGAGACCGTGGAGACGAACGTCGTCGACTCCAGCAGGCCGTCCAGCGCGAGCCGCTGCAGCACCCCACAGTGGAACACCGACGCTCGGACGCCGCCGCCGGACAGTGCGAGCGCAACCCTCATCCCCGCTCACCTACCCTGCGTGTAGAAGCCGACACACGCGTCCCCGCCGACGATCATCATCACGCCGGGCCATCCGTCCACGCGCATTTCCGCGGCGATGGTTTCGAGCAGAACGGCGTCGTCCTGACTCGGGCCGACGCCGGCCCCATCCGGGTGCGAGTGCCACTCTCCAACGTATCCGACCTGCCCGCCGCTTCGCGCACCGATCACGGCGAGTTCGTCGCGCAGCCCCGCATAGCCCCTGACGAACGCCTCCCTGTGCTCGACGCTATCCCTTGGCGCGGACAACGCGTCCACCACGTAGACGGTCTTCCGTGGCACGTCGAAGTACCCGATCAGCACACCGCCGGTCTCGTTCGGCAAGCACCGGCACCGGTACTTGGCCGATCGTCCGACCACGCCGCCGTCCAGCACGAAACCCCAACCGTCATGGGCGCACCGAATGACGTTCGCGACCGGAATCCCGATCCTTTGCACGCTACCATCCGCCACCGTTCGCCATACCGCTGCCGCAGCGTCCGGCCCCGCCGTTCGCACCTGGCGGCACAGCAGGCCACTCGCCAACGCCAAGTCGTCCTGCGCCAGCCGCGCCGTAACATCCCGGCACCCCGCCCCGTACCGGACGCCCGCCTCCCAACTTATGTGTCCCGCTAGGCGATCGTCGAACAGAATGGCCCGGTAGTACTGCGCCTCAAGAGCATCCAGCGTCACCGTTCGCTTCGCGTCCTCGATCAGCATGACCGCGTCCCGGCCCGCCAGATTCACGAACACCGACGAGCGGCGCGCCGCGCCGTCAATATCCCTCGCGAGGAACCTCGCCACCGCGATGGACGTCGACGCGTCCAGAATCAGGTCCGCGTCCCGGTACGCCGTGCGCAGGCCCTCGTCGCCGTCCACCGCCTGCGCGTCCGCGAGAAACACCCGCTCGACCCCGTTGTGCGGGGTCTCCGTATCGCTCACTTGCGCTATCGCCCCGACCTTCGAGAACCCGATGGCGTTCTCGCCCAACCGATGTCTTGCCACGTTGTGGGGCAGCAAGGTGTCCTTGTCGATCAGTGTCCAGCGTCCCCATCCCATGCGGGACAGGTGCTCGTGGATCTGCGAGCCCAATGCGCCAGCACCGACCAGTACCACGTTCGGCTCTTCCTCCGCCGCCTCCAAGCCGCTGACGAGCCTGGCCGTCGCCCGGTCCAGGCACGGCATCGCCCGCATCGGCACTACGTCGATCAACGCCGCCAGTCCTTCGTCGACGTCGCCGCCTGCGAGCGGCACAAGGTGGCCACCCACGCCGACGCTACCGAACCGGCCACTCGCCATCGCTAGTTCCTTGATGGGGTGCAATTCGAACGCCAGATACTGCACCGACTCGACGTCACCTCCCGCCTCGCGCAGCCGCGGCAGTCGAAGCAGCACCACCACGCCGTCGTCGTCCCGGGGCCTCTGCGCATCGGAGTACCACAGCCCGAGGCACGAGCGGAGGACTGCCCACAGGTCCACGCCCACGTCGCCCAGAACCGACGAGAGCTCCATAAGGCTCCGCGGGCAGTCACGCATTGCCTCCTGCGCCGTCGGCGTCCCCACCGCAGCCGCACAATACATCCGCCGCGCATCCGCGTGTTCTCCCTCGCCAAACTCGCGGAGCTTCACCGTGTACGGCCACCCCGGCCGTTCCTGCACCACCTGCGCCGCGAACACCTTCCCCGCCGCCGTCTCGTCGAACACGTCTTCCGGGAACACGACCACGTTCGCACTCTCGAACACGAACGGTTCGAGCGGCTGGTCCGTCCCGTGCAGGTCGTCGACCGCCGTGCGCGAGAGCCATTGCACCAGATCCCGCAGGAAGCCCGCTCCCGTCCAACGCAAGCGCACTTCAGACCAAGGATCCTCGTACACGCAAAGCTCTTTCGGGTTGCCGGCGGGCGTCCAGTTCAGATGCGGCACCCGCGGGAAATCCCTGCGCAACGCCGTTACCACGGGATAGCGACGCTCTCCCTCCAGGAACCCCACGGCCAGCCGTTCCACCGACCTGATGTCGTGGACGAGGTCTTGCGGCAGCTCGGGCTCGACATCGATCACCACCACTTCTTCGCGGCGTCCTTCGGTCTCCCGCGCCCGCGTTTCCACCAGCTCCGCCAACGGGTACCATCCCGTCGCGTCCCGCACGCATCGAGCGCCTGCAATCTCAAGCGCTTCCGGATCGATCAGGGCTCCTTCCACCACCACATATGTCATGGCTACCCGGCCCGAGGCGGCCTGCTGCTCGTGACGGACGACACGCCGACCGCGCCCAGGGTCTTGATCGTCGCCCCGAATCTACCGATCTCCACCTCGAGCACCTTTGGCTTGTCCTTGCTCGGGTGTTCCATGGTGACGACGAACTTACTGCCCCCGTTATCGGTGATCGCCTTCCTGTACGTCGCTGCCGCCTGCCGGTGCGGCGGGTCGTTCGTGTCCTCCTTCGGAATCGGCTCGGACGACGACACCGCGATACCGCCGCGCTGGCATTGGTCCAACAACCACTGAACGTTCGGCACCGCTTCGGTGCGCTCCTTGCCCTTGTCAGGGGCAAGCGCCAAATAGCTGCAGTGGTGCGGCACGTTGTAGAGGTCCCACGAAAGCCGTTCATCGTTGCCCTTCGCGCCGGTGATGTCGACGATCTCCTCCAGGATCTCCCACGTCGAGTCGCCCACCACCAGGTAGCGCGTCTTCCTGCCCAACACCTCAAACGTCGCGTGCAGGATGATCGCGCTTTCGTTACGCATGACCGAGTCCCCGCCCGCGTGCTTCGCGAACGGCGAATGAACGAAGAACTCGACGCCGTCCGCGCCAAGCTCGAACCCGGGCACGATCTTCCCCGCGTCCGTGATCAGGTCTTCACGGTTTTCCAGCGAAAGGCCTGCCGACTCGAGCCAATCCTTCAACGCCGACGGCTTCGAGAACACGCGTATACCTTCGCCCTTGCGCAACCGGTGCCTCGCCTCGCTGCGCCACACCCTCGCCTCTCCCGTCAATCCCTTCTCGAGGATCGCCGCCGCGGGCACCCACAGATCACTGATCGTCTTGCGCCCTTCGCCCTGGTACTTCTCGGCGTGCTCCAGATGGAAAAATTCCGTGCTGTTGGCGATGTGGTCGTCGTCCAGGTGCGTCAGCGCCAGGACGTCGAATCCCTTTCGGCCGGCCGCCTCCAGCTCCGCGCTCAACGTCGCCTCCAGATCGATCCCGGGATCCTCCTCGTCCTCCGCCTTGCGCCTGTGACAGTAATCGAACAGCAGGCGCTTCCCGTTCTCCAGGACGATCTGGCTGCAGTCGCCGTTGCCCACGGGGTAGAACTTCACTTGATGCATTACACGCTTCCTTGTCTGATTGCCTTGTTATTCGGGTTGTTCAACCAACGCCGTCCTTCCATCACGCCCAGCTCGCCGTCGTCATCGTCCTCTTGCACGGCGCATCGCCCGTCGCCGCCTCCAACTCGTTCCAACCGTCCCGCAGCTTATCTTCACGCCACCCGTCGCGTCGGGAAGCAGCTCCCCACGCGCCTAGTGAGCCACGAGACCCCGGCCCGGACGTTCGTCTGGAAGACGTGGCCCGCCACGCGCGAGTAGAGCGCGACAGCCTTCGCGTCCGGGTGCCCGTACTGGTTGTCGATCCCGGCGCTGATCAGTACTGTGTCGGGCGAAACCGCCAGCGCCATGCCGGGATGCGCCGCGTTCTTCGAACCATGGTGCGGCGCCGCGAGCACGTCCGCCGCCAAGGCATCGTCGAACAGAGCGACGATCCTGTCCCAGCGCGGGTTCTCCGTGTCTCCGGTGACGAGATACGCGAACCCTCCCGGGCCGATCCCTTCGATCTTCAGCACGATGCTGCAGTTGTTGGAGCTGTCCATGTCCTCGATGTGCGGCGAGAAGAGCTCTAGATCGAACTCGTCCGACAGGTCGTCGAGGTAGCGCAAGTCCAGCTGGTCGAGGCGGACCGACACCCGCACGAGCGGTTTCCGGGTGTTCTTCCGGCGCCGCTCATGCTTGCGGATCACGTTGAACACGAGCTTCGCGTTCTCCGTATCCTTGAAGTACTTCGGGTACATCACCCAAGCCGGCTCGTAGTCCTCCAAGAGCCAGTCCAGTCCGAGAGGGTCGGCGTGGTCGTCGTCCAGCCCGGTCAGGACAATGCCCACGAGTTCCCGCCGCCTCAGAAAACGGTCCACCTTCGACGCAATGTCATCGGACCGCTCGGCCAGCCACCGCGTGTCCACCGCGATCGCCTGCCGCCCATGGCGGACCATCGCGAAATTCCCTTGGCCCACGTATAGCGTTATCACCTCCACTCTTGTCAGCCCTCCTGCTCCGCGGCGGATTCGTAGATCGCCCGGTTCAGCCGCAGCTCGAGCGCGCGCACCGCCGCGGACGCGCTCCCGAACGGCGTCTCGCACAACTCGGCCGCCTCCGAAGACGCCGGTGAAACCCTCGGGTAGTACGCCAGCCCCTCATCGTCTTCGACTTCCAAGACCCGCAACTCCGCTTCCGTTCCGTCCACCAGCGGCAACGGTCCCTTCCAGAAGAACGTCCCCGACCCCCCCGACAGCCGCGGTTTCAACGAGGGAAACATGACTCCGAGGACCGTCTGGTCCTCGGCCCGGACCGCGGCGGCACTGTCCCTTGCCGTACCGTCGCCCCGGCGCCGTTCCTCCGCAGTGGCCCCGTCCTTCGGCCAAATCCTCGCTTCGTCGGTTACGCGGACATCCGCCGGTTCCACCTCGTACACACCGTCGTCCCCGCGGAACAGCACGTAGTGGCGCACCGCGTAGCGGTCCAGGCCTGCCCGTCCCTCGTGACGCTCGGTCACGAGCAGCGCATAGAAGAAATCGAGGTTGTGCAACTCGTGGTTGACGATCCGGCGATAGGTCGCCACGTCCCCGGCGCTGAGACGCGGATAGCCGTTCACGTGGTGCGTGTGCCAATTCCCGAGGTGCTCGATCGCCGGGTCCTGCTCCTCAAGCCGCCTGAACACCTCGGTCTGGTACTCCCCGTCCTGGAAGAAGCTGGCCCTCGTCCGCCTGGCGTTGGGGCCCGGCTCGATCACACCGCGGGCCCGCACCACCAGCGTGCCGCACTCCACCGCGAAGTGCCCCACCATCCGCCCGCCCGTCTCGTCGCTGTCGTAGCGGTCGCATTCCTCGAACACACTCTCCAGGGCATCGCCGGCAATCTCGACCCGTACCGCCCCTACGTCTCGCTTCGCCCTCATTCATCTCCTCCGCACACCATGCAGCCTTCCTGCGGTGGCAATGGAATCCGCTGCAGCTCAAAGTTCCTCGAGAACGGGTGCACGGCCCGGTTGCCCCACACGAAGTAGTTCTCCTCCAGCGGCGTCATGAACTTCGGCCGCTCCGTTGCGGCATCCCCGAGCGCATCCAGCGTGAGCCGGGTGTGAAACGCGGCGATGAAGCCGATGTCCACCGACAGCCCCGGCGAGTCCTTGATTTCCTCGATCTCAAGGTCGTACATCTTCTGCCTCTCCTCCTCCGATGCCAGATCGATCTCGCGCACGCCCTCCCGGAATCGGGTGCGTTGCAGCAACCCCTCGAGGCAAGCCAAGCACCCGCCCGTTCCCGGCCGGTACGCGTAAACCTCGCCCCCGATGCCGCGCGTGAACACGCGCCCGACCGTGAACGGCGTGGCCGCGTTCACGCACGCCTCATTCAACCGATAGCGGCTCGGCTCGTTGTCCGTTCCGATCACGACAACGCTTGCCCGTTCCACCGCTTGCTCCAGACCTGCCCAGCCGAGCACATCCTCGTCGAACTCCCTTACTTCGACCTCCGGGTTGCGATCCCTGAGGACATCGGCAAGCGCCGCCGTCTTCCGCCAGCCTACATACCGTAGCCCGCACACATGCCGAATGACGTTCTCGATCTCCAGTTCTTCCTTGTCCACCAGGATGAACTTCCGCACGCCCGACATCGCGAGCTGCAGCGCTACCTGGCCCCCGCCCGACCCGCACCCGGCGATCAGCACCCACAGGTCCCTGAACGCCTCTACGTCGAACAGGCGTTCGACCCTCGCGAACAGCCGGTCCGTCGTCATTCCGATTCTTCCCACGGCCACTCGCCCGTCTGACACCAGACCGAGTAGTGCTGGATCCATCGCCTGAACAGTGCGACCGCGTGCATCACGTCGTGCCTGCCCGGGTTCCACACCGCCACGGCGCCGTAGATGCACAACGCCCCGTCCGGCCAGCGGTGCGGACAGCCCCCCTCGATCGGGTCTGCCGTCACGACCGGCGCCTTGTTCGGATACCCGTGGGGGAGGGTCACCCTCACCTCAAGTCGTGTCTGGCCGCTGAACTCCCGGAACAGGAACTGCATTTCCCGCTCGGCGCTGATCGCGACGCGGTAGTGCTCGTTCGATTCCTCGAGTCTGTCGAGCTCCGCGGTCACCCGCGATCGCTGGATGTCTGGCAGAAAGCTCGATATGGGAACCAGACACGCCTTCTGCTGTCCGTTCCGCTCGATCAGAAAGGCGGCCCCCTCCCTCGACACCTCGTCCAGCACCTCCCCCGGACTGCTGCGCAGCGCCATCATCGGCAGCGGCTTGAACTCGATGTGCATGGTGCTGGGCTGCGGGCCGGTTCGCTGCCCATCGATCAGTTTCACGTTTGAGCGGCTTGAAGTCGTGCGCATCGTGCTAGTGCTCCAACTCCGCCCCGCGCCATGTTCCCGTCTGCCGGTACACCTCGTACTTCGCGAGCCACTTGGCCGCGCGTTGTATGACGAAAGTCAGGTCGTGGCGGCCCGGGTTCCACATATGCGGGTGCAGGTAGCAGATCCGGCCGTTGGTGTACGTGTGCGGCGACCACGATAGCGCCGGCATCCTGACCTGCACTTCGGGCATCGCGTTCGGGTAAGACTCGGGAAACGACACGCCCAGTGTGTAAATCCGCCTGCTCGTCTGCAGCGCGACGAGCGCCATCAAGCCCCCGACTGCCGTCGCGCTCCCCTCGACGTAGTCGAAATACTGCCGCGCTGCGGCGATGTCCCGGCGGACTCGTGCCAGATCCATATTGGGCTACTCCTTTCGTCCGTATTCACCGCCGAGTTCCTCTCGCATCGTCAACGGCTTCTTAAAGTCCCGTTCCGCTGCATCGCTGCCTCCCAGAGCCCGGATCTCCCCGTTCGGGAGGATCTCGATCGGGGTGTCTTCCTCCGCGTCCAGCATGCGTTCCAGCTCTTCGATCGTGGGTTTCCGCGCCATCTCCGTGCTCCTCCTGATCCCAACCACAGGCGAATTATCCCAATCACATAGTCCAATGTCAAAACTGTGCAATTATTATAATTAATACGTTAATTCGATCTCGTTGGCTTCCTGCCGAAGACAACGGGACGAGACCACGTGACATTGCGGCGATAGGAACCGTAGGGCGGCGCAGATGATCGCTCTTGAGCGCAAGTTGGGAAGAAAAGAGGTGATCCCTTCGAGCTGAAATCTCGTATGTCTAGCTGGCTTCGATCCCTATCGTCGGCGGCCCGCTGCCCTTGCCCGCGTTGACGACGCGTCCAGACCTTGCATTCGACTATGGGGCACTCGTGGCACCAGCGCCCCGTCCGGACCGCACGAAGTGATGTGTTCATTCAATATTCAGGGTATTCTTGGTGAAGGGTGGTCGATATGCCCCCATCTTGGTACACCTTGAGCCGCGCCTCGTTAAGGTTGGCAAGCAGGTGGCTGAAGTACTCCTCAAGGAACCGATCACGCACGTCCGAAAGCCCCGGTTCGTCCACTAAGTTGCGCAGCTCGTGCGATCGTTCTCCATGTCGTACATCTCCACGAACTGTCGCGTGACTGAATCGATGGTCATCTTGTACTGCTCGGTGCGCGCCATTGAATACACGTTCACTTCGCTGAAGACCACGTCCTTGCCCTGTTGCGCATCATGCGAATCTGGACCGGCCTCGATCATGGGTAGCAACGAAACACCTTGGTCGGTTTCAAGAACGCAGCATCCGCGAAGTCAAGCAGAGTCGTGGAGATGTCGTACGGTCCGTCAGGCCGCGCGCAGTTCACGGTTCGGTTCCGCCCGGCGGTCTTGCGATGAGCGGAACGTTGAGCGCACCCTCATAAAACACTGACTCTTGACACAACCGGTGATCACCGATTATCTCGCCGTAGTCGGAGGTGTAGATGATCCACGTGTTATCCATCAGACTCTTTTCCCGCAGGGTCCGAAGCACGATGCCGATAGCGTGGTCGTCGAAACGCGACCTCGGCATCGTAGTGGCTGGACCGCAGGACGGGGGAGTTCCTCTGGGCGAGGCCGACCGTCGCCCAGAACTTGATCACCGACATCCTCCATGCACGGCGTTAAGCCTGGGAGGCGGGCGCCTATAGTCCCCTAACGGTACTTTCCCCAGCGCAACGCCTGCAAGCCCATTCTGACCACGACCGACGCGGACGCGTGCTACCGCATCTACGCGACCTCCGTCGGCTTCGAACTCTCGGAAGGCAAGGACGACCTCGGCAGCATCCACGCCATCTCGCGTCCACCAGGCGCACGGAGTGGCTCTACGAGCAGCGGCCGTCGACGACCTCGCTGGTCGCCGCCGGCGGCGGGCTGCTGTTCGGCGGCGACACGAACGGACGTTTCATGGCCCTCGACTACCGGACCGGCGAAGTGCTGTGGAGAGTCAACCGGGGGTCGCCGGTCAACCGCTTCCCGAGGACCTATACGGCAGGCGGCAGGCGGTACGTTGCGGTGAGCGCGGGCAGCTCGGCCACCACGGCTTTTTGAAGGGTCATGTTCGTCCGGCATAAACTCAGTAAACTGTTGACTAGTAACAAATCACGTGCCGGGTCCGACATCGAGGGCACGCGCTCGATATCAAGAGTCCAAAGACCGTAATGGCCATCAAGAAGTCCGACCTTTACTCATCGCTCTGGGCATCCTGTGACGAGCTCCGCGGCGGCATGGACGCGAGCCAGTACAAGGACTACGTCCTCTTCATGCTGTTCATCAAGTACATCACCGACAAATACGGGGACAGCACCGACTTCGCCCCGCCGATTAGGATCCCCAAGGGCGCGAGCTTCACGGACATGCTCGAGCTCCGCGGCAAAAGCGACGTGGGCGACAGAATCAACACGCAGGTCATCGCCCCGCTTGTGCAGGCCAACACGCGCTTGGCGCGTAGCGACTTCCCCGACTTCAACGACCCGAACAAGCTTGGTCAAGGAAACGAGAGGGTGGAGCGGCTGACGAACCTGATCAACATCTTCGCCCGTCCGGAGCTCGATTTTTCCCAGAACCGCGCCGAGCATGACGACATCCTGGGCGACGCTTACGAGTACCTGATGCGGCACTTCGCCACCGAGAGTGGTAAGAGCAAGGGACAGTTCTATACGCCCGCCGAGGTCAGCCGCGTCATCGCCAAGGTGATCGGGATCTCACCGCGGAACACGAAGGCATCCACCACCGCCCATGACCCGACCTGCGGCTCGGGTTCGCTACTCCTCAAGGTGGCCGCCCAGACGGGCAAGCAGATTACCCTCGAGGGGCAAGAGAAGGACGTGACCACCTCGGGCCTCGCCCGCATGAACATGATCCTCCACGATTTTCCCACGGCGAGTATTGTCTCGGGCAACACGCTGGCCGCACCCAAATTCAAGGACGGCGAGCAGCTTCGCACCTACGACTACGTCGTCGCCAACCCGCCGTTCTCCGACAAGACTTGGTTAACCGGACTCACGCCGTCCACGGACCCGTTCCAGCGTTTCACCTGGGGCGAACCGCCCCCCAGGCAAGGCGACTACGCGTACCTGCTACACATCATTCGCTCGATGAAGGGTGCGGGGAAGTCCGCCTGCGTCCTGCCGCACGGCGTGCTGTTCCGCGGCAATGCCGAAGCCAGAATTCGCGAGCAGCTTGTCCGCTCCGGCTATCTCAAGGGAATCATCGGGCTGCCCCCGAACCTCTTTTACGGCACGGGCATCCCGGCCTGCATCGTCGTGCTCGACAAGGAGAACGCCGCCGGACGCAAGGGCGTGTTCATGATCGACGCCTCCAGGGGATTCAGAAAGGACGGTCCCAAGAACCGGCTGCGCGAGCAGGACATCCACAGGATCGTTGATACGTTCACGCGGCAAGTCGACGTTCCGCGCTACGCCCGAATGGTGCCGATCGACGAGATCGCCGACCCGAAGAACGACTTCCATCTCAACCTGCCGCGCTACATCGACAGCACGGAGCCCGAGGACCTGCAGGACATCGACGGTCACCTGCGCGGCGGTATCCCGGAGCGCGACGTGGACTCGCTCGAGGCGTACTGGCAGGTGTTCCCCAGCGTGCGCGGCTTCCTCTTCGAATCCGCCGGCCGTCCCGGTTACGCGCGACTGAAGCCGGCGCTAACCGAGATGAAGCGTGCGATCCTCGAACACCCCGAGTTTTCCGCGTTTCAGCAGAAGGTAGGGAAGATCTTTACCGACTGGCGCAGTGCCAACACGCCGTCCCTCACCCGCTTCGGCAAGGACGCTCACCCAAAGGAGCTGATCGAGTCCATCGCGGAGGATCTGCTGGCGGCGTTCCGCCAAGCACCGCAGTTGCTCGATGCCTACGATGTCTACCAGCAACTGATGGACTACTGGGCCGAGTCCATGCAGGACGACGCGTACCTGATCGCCGCCGACGGCTGGGTGAAAGGGGCGCAGCCAAGGGAGATCGTGCAGGTGAAGGGCAAGAACAACAAGCTCACCTGGCCCGAACCGCACGACTACCTGAAGGGCAAGCGGCGCTTCAAGTCGGACCTCGTTCCCGCGTCGATTCTGGTCGCCCGCTACTTCGTTGCCGAACACGATGCCATCGAGGCGCTCGACGACCAGCTCGCCGTGCTAGAGCGAGAGATCGACGAGACACGCGAGGAGAACGGCGGTGAGGACGGCCTGCTCGCCGAGGTCATCTCGGGTGAGGGCGACAAACAGAAGATCACGGCAAAGGCCGTGAAGGCACGACTGAAGAATATCGGCAACGACCCGCTCTACATCGACGAACGCGCTGCGCTCAAGGGGTACGCGGACCTGCTGAAGCAGCAATCGGACGTTAACGCAAAGCGCAAGGCCACGCAGAAGGACTTGGACCAGAAGATCGATGCCAAGTACCCCAGGCTCATCGAGGCCGAGATCAAGAAGCTGGTGGTGGACGATAAGTGGATGACGCGCCTGTCAGCCTCCGTGCAGAGGGAGATTGACCGCGTCTCGCAGACACTCAACGGCCGCATTCGCCAACTAGCCGAGCGCTACGCGGCGCCGCTGCCAGCGCTCGTTGACAAGTTAGAGACGCTCGCCGCACGCGTGGATGAGCACCTCAAGACGATGGGTGTCAAGTAATGAGCGCATGGGCTACGCTGCCTCTAGGTCAAGTGGTGACGTTCCAGCGTGGCTACGATCTCCCACATCGCGCTCGGAATAGGGGGGCGATACCGATCGTCAGTTCAGCTGGCGTTACCGACTTCCACGACGTTGCGATGGTTGATTCTCCCGGAGTCGTCACTGGCCGATACGGCACTATCGGAGAGATCTTCTTGGTCTGCCAGCCGTTCTGGCCGCTGAACACTACGCTCTACGTCCGAGATTTCCATGGCAACGACCCGCGCTTCACCTACTACCTTCTGCAGAGGTTTGATTTCGCTTCTTTCAGCGGAAAGAGCGGGGTGCCGGGAGTTAACCGCAACGATCTTCACGTTGAAACGGTCACGTTGCCCACCAATCTCCGGGAACAGCGCGCCATAGCGGCGGCATTGAACGATGTGGATGCGCTGCTGGACGGGCTGAATCGGCTCATCGCCAAGGGACGGGACATCAAGCAGGCCACCATGCAGCAGCTCCTGACCGGCCAGATCCGCCTGCCGGGCTTCAGCGGCGAGTGGGTGACGAAGCAGTTGGGGGACTTGCTGGCATACGAGCGACCTGATCCCTACATCGTGAAGAGCACGGAATACTCAAACCATGGCGACATCCCAGTACTAACGGCAAATAAGGCGTTCATTCTGGGATATACGACCGAAGTCTTCGGAGTATGCGATGATCTACCAGCCATCGTCTTCGATGACTTCACGACGGACTGCAAATTTGCGACGGCCCCGTTCAAGGTGAAGTCGTCTGCAATCAAGCTACTCAGGCCAATACATGACCGTACAAGCCTGAGATTTCTGTTCGAGCGGATGCAGCTGATTCGCTTTCCGGCTGGCGACCATAGGCGGTACTACATCTCTGATTACCAGAACATAAGACTGACGATTCCTGAATACGACGAACAGCTCGCAGTCGTCTCTGTTCTCTCCGACATCGACGCCGAAATCGCCGTGCTCCAAGCCCGCCGCGACAAGACGCAAGACCTCAAGCAGGCCATGGTGCAGGAGCTGCTCACTGGCAAGACGCGGCTGGTCCAGCCGGACGTGGCCCATGCCTGAGCAACCGCGCTCCGAGCGCAAGACACAGAACCGCGTCGTCGCCCTGTTCACCGATCCGGCGCGTCCCGACAATCTCGGCTACCGCGACCTCGGCGACTGGAGCAAGCGAAAGAACAACCGCGCAATCGAGACGGCGCTCCTGCGCGACAACCTCAAGGCCCGCGGCTATTCCGACGTCCACAGTTCCGCCGCCCTGCAGAAGCTCGAGACCGCCGCCGATTCGACCGGCATGACGCTCTACCAAGCGAACCTCCGCACCTACCAGCTCCTGCGCTACGGCGTGCCAGTGCAGATCGCCGCGGGTCAACCCCACGAGACGGTACATCTCATCGACTGGGAGCACCCGGAGAAAAACGACTTCGCACTGGCCGAAGAGGTGACGCTGAAGGGCGGCTACGAGCGGCGGCCAGACATCGTGCTCTACCTCAACGGCCTCGTCGTCGGCGTGATCGAGCTGAAACGCAGCTCGGTCGAGATCGGCGACGGCGTCCGGCAGCTCATCACGAATCAGGAAGAGATCTTCAACAAGACGTTCTTCAGCACGACGCAACTCCTCTTCGGCGGCAGCGACTCGCAGGGACTGCGTTACGGTACGACGGGCACGCCGGAGCAGTTCTTCGTCGCGTGGAAGGACGAGGCACCGAGCGCCGGAACGCCTGCGGCAGGAGCACTGCTCGACCGACCGCTGACCCAGATGTGCAATAAGGCGCGGCTACTCGACTTGATTCGGAATTTCATCATCTTCGACGCCGGGCAAAAGAAGGTGCCGAGGCCGCACCAGTTCTTCGGCGTGAAGGCCGCGCAGATTCGCATCGTGAAGCGCGAAGGGGGCGTCATCTGGCACACCCAGGGCAGCGGGAAGAGCATCGTGATGGTGCTGCTCGCCAAGTCGATTCTTGAGCAGGACCCCGCCGCTCGCGTCCTCGTCGTCACCGATCGCGACGAACTGGACAAGCAGATCGAAGGGGTAATGAAGAATGCCGCGGTAATCGCCCCGGATGCGGCTTCTCCGCGCATCACGTCGCGGGCGCAGTTCGTCGAGAAGCTCGGAGCGACGACGCCCCGTCTCCTATGCGCACTAATCCACAAGTTCGACGTGGCCGACGTCAAGGGCAATCCGCCACCCGTCTCGGGTCGCTTCTACGTGTTCGTGGACGAATGTCACCGCACGCAGGGCGGCGATATGAACCGGCAGATGAAGCGCTGGCTGGAGGGAGCGGTATTCATCGGCTTCACCGGCACGCCGCTCCTTCGCAAGGATAGGCGGATGACGCGGGATGTCTTCGGCACCTACATCCACACCTACAAGTTCCACGAGGGTGTGGCCGACGGCGTCATCCTGGATCTCAAGTACGAAGCGCGTGACGTACCGCAGCGCCTCACCTCGCAGGCCGCCATTGACCAGTGGTTCGAGCAGAAGACCAAAGGCCTGAACAACTTCCAACAGGCGCGCCTACGCCAGCGCTGGGCGACAATGGAAGAGCTCATGAGCGCCGCAGAGCGCAAGCAGCGCATCATCGCCGACATCATTGAGGACTTCAGTCTCAAGCCCCGACTCAACAGCGACCGGGGTACGGCAATCCTGGTCACCGCCTCGATCTACGATGCCTGCCACTACTACCGACTGTTCCAGAATACAGCCTTCGGACCGTACTGCGGGATCATCACCTCGTACGAGCCGAATCACAACGCGATTTCCCGCGAACCAGTCAACAGCGACGAGCGCTACAAGTTCGATACCTACACCCTGCACGTACTGAAGGTCCGCCAGACCACCAAACAGTACGAGGACGAAGCCAAGCGCCGTTTCATCAAGGAGCCGGCACAGATGAAGCTGTTGATTGTCGTGAGCAAGCTACTCACTGGGTTCGATGCCCCGAGCTGTACGTACATCTATCTGGACAATGAACTGCGCGAACACAATTTGTTCCAAGCCATCTGCCGTACAAACCGCCTCGACGGCGACGACAAGGATTACGGCCACATCGTCGACTTCAAGGAGCTGCTCGGCGAAGTGCAGGAGGCGATCGCCGTTTATAGTTCGGACGAGCTAGACACCGACGCAGAAGGTGGCGGCGACAACAACGTTCATCTCAAGGACCGGCTGAGCGAGGGCAGGAAGAGGCTGGACGAAGCTCGCGAAGCGCTGGGCTACCTGTGCGAACCGGTCCAACCGCCCCGGGAAGTCGAGCAATACCTGCATTACTTCTGCGGCGACGCCGCCAATCCGAATGCGCTCAATGAGACGGAGGCACTCCGGATCTCGTTCTACAAAGCCGTCGCCGTCTACGTACGCGCCTTCGCGGCTTTGGCGCAGGACCTGACGGAGGCCGGGTACTCCGACCCCGAGGCAGCCGCCATCCGGATAGAAGTCGAGTTCTACGGCGATATCCGTTCGGCCATCAAGAAGCACTCGGGCGAGGAACTGGACATCAAGCCGTACGAGGCAGACATGCGCCATCTGCTCAACACGTACGTCCACGCCGACACTGCCACGGATCTCGGTATGCTGAGCGAGATGTCGCTGACGGAGTCGATCATCGAAACCGGCATCCACAACGCCATCGCTCGCAAGCTCAACGAAAAGGGCAAGCTGTCCAGGAATGCGATTGCGGAAGGGATCATCAACAACGTCCGCAAGACCATTACACGCGACCAGCTCACCGACCCCCGGTTCTACGAGCAGATGTCGAAGCTGTTGGACGACCTGATCAAGCAGAGCCACGAGGACGCGACCGCATACGAGGAGTTTCTCCGGCAGGCCGAGGCGCTGGTGAAACGGCTCGGCGCCAAGCGGTTTGACGACGGCGTACCGGCCGCGCTGCACGGCAGGCGGGAGGCGACGGTGATCTACAACAACCTGGCGCAGATTCTCGCCGCCGGTCGCGCCCGAGCGGACGGGGTCGCGGAGTCGCCGGCCGAGTATGGGGACGAGCGCCTCAGGTTGGCGCTGGAGATCGACCGGGTGATGCGCGAGCAGGCGCCGGCGGGATGGAAGGGAGACCAGGCGCGAGAGGCCCAGGTGCTGAACGCGCTGTTTCCGCTGCTGGATCGCAACCGCGAGGCCACGCGCGCATTGTTCGAGCTCGTCAAGAATCAGCCGGGTTACTGATGGCAGAGACGATCCAGCTCGGCGAGGTTGCCATCGCTCTCACGCGCAAGGACGTCAAGCATGCCCACCTTTCGGTACACCCCCCCAACGGGCGGGTCACGCTCGTCGCTCCAAGCGGGACGCGCAGCGAGGTAGCCCGTGCCTATACGATCTCCAAGCTCGGCTGGATTCGGGACCAGCAGGCGAAGATGCGAGGCCAGGCGCGCGAGACGCCGCGCCAGTTCGTCGAGCGCGAGAGCCATTACCTCTGGGGAAGACACTACCTGCTGACCGTCAGAGAGGAAGAGGCGAAGCCTTCCATCCGTCTCAGTCATCGCGCGATCATGCTCTCCGTGCGTCCCGGCAGCAACGGCGCCAAACGCGCGGCGGTTATCCACGAATGGCACAAGTCCCTTCTGCACAAGGCCGTTCGGGAACTGATCGCACGGTGGGAGCCGAAGCTGGGTGTCGACGTGGCCGGCTACTTCCTCCAGCGGATGAAGACGAAGTGGGGTAGCTGCAATCACCGCGCCCGCACCATACGGCTCAATACGGAACTCGTGAAGAAGCCGAAGGACCTGCTCGAGTACGTGGTGGTTCATGAGATGCTGCACCTCATGGAACCCACGCACAGCGAGCGGTTCCTCGGGCTAATGAGCAAGTATTACCCGACCTGGCGCGAAGCAAGGGCTGAGTTGAACGAGCTGCCGCTCGCCGCGGCGTCATGGAACGACTAGCACGCGGGCGAAACTCCTTCGCTCCAGAACGATCCAACGCGGTTACACCCGAGCTTAGCGGCGAGCGACTTCGAGTTCGTCCTCGCGGCTCAATCGCTGGGCGTGTCGAACCTGGCGATCCTTCGTCGCCACGTGCTTCCCAACGCCATGGTCGCGACGCTGACGTACTTACCGTTCATATTGAACGGCTCGATCACCGCGCTGACCGCACTGGACTTCCTGGCTTCGGACTCCCCATTGACTGACCGTCCCTGGGCCGGTTGGTGTCGTCGGCGAAGGCAAATCTTCAGGCGCCCTGGCTCGGGTTGTGCGTGTTCGTCACGCTCGCGATGCTGCTGACGTTGCTGATCTTCATGCGCGAGGCGGTGCGGGATGCTTTGGATCCGCGGCGGGCGGTGGCGAAATCAAGCGATCAGGACGGCGGGTTGGTGAATCCGCAGACGGCTTGATCGGCGCCGGATACCTCGAAAACCGGGGCGACCGTCCAAGTGGAGGAGACGACGATCTGACGCGGACGAGAGTGCAGAGCCTGGGTGGCATGCGGGTTAGAGACTCAAATGCAACCGTAGGGCGACGTCGACCTCGTTCATGCGCCTCTGCGGAACGCGACCCACCCGATTGCGGAGGCGTTCAACGGCGATCACGCGGATCCGTTCCGCCTGGGCTTTCGAGTCTCGCCGCAAACCGCAATCACGGGCCGCCAGCCTGACCTGGAAGGGATACACGCGGCGAATGTTGCTGGTTACTGGCACGACCGTAACCACGCCGCGGTTCGTCGCTGACGCGCTCTCGTTCGCCGCGTTGTTGCTCACGATGACTGCGGGCCGCTCGAAAGCTGCCTCGGCGCCAATCGGGCTGCTGAAATCCACGTTCCATATTTCGCCCCGCCGTGCGGCTACAGCGGGGATCACGGAGTCAGACCATCACGGGATGATCGGTCCCACGCCGTGTCGTCCTCTTCATCCCATTCTGACCACGCCGAAGTGTAGTCGTCGGCAAGTTCCGACGTACGCAACAGGCGGAGCGCGGTTTGAATGACGCCCGACCGTGACTTGATGCCTTGCGAACGCGCATAGGCGTCCAGAAATCCGACCTCCTCTGCCGGGAGGCTGATGCTGAGTTTCATTGGACTCCGCCGGTGCTAACGTCAATGCTACTAGGGTACTACCGTGCGCGACGTCGGCCAAGTTCACGGCGGACAAACCGACGCACCCCGAATGGGCACTGACGGTCCACGGAACGCCAACGCTGCACCACAGCGGATTTGCTGCCGAAGGCCGGAAGGTGGCAAGATAAGTTGTGCAACCACGCTTGTACGGGGCTCAGCCACTCCGCTGATGTACGGCGTACCACTGGAACCTTGAGGAGGTACTAGAACATGGTCACGCACTATGGGGAAATGGCTCTGGGACGCACGGATGAGATGCGCCTGAAGGACTTCTACCGAAGCCTCCCACCTGCTGCCGGACGTACCATAGGGCCAACGATCCTGCAGAAAAAGTTGGACATCGCGGACGCCGACTTCAAGTGGCGACGAGAGAAACTGCTGGAGCACAAGCTAGTCGGTACCGTTCAGGGCGGCGGGATCTTTCGACAGCCGCGAGATGATGATAAGAATTACGAGAAGTTCTATTACCCGCCCATCATGCGCGAACTTGACCTACGTTGGGCGGAGTCTTCTGGCCGGCAATATCATTTGCGCCACAGATTCCTTCGGGTTCTCGATACTTCTCAGGGCGGAGCACGTCCAGATGGGAAATGGGCTCGGCCTGACATCACTTTACTAGGGGGCAAGGTTCTGCCCTACCTTCCGGGCAAGTTTCTAGATGTGATTACGTTTGAAGTTAAATGGGGACTCGCCCTTGAGGGCCTCTATGAGGCGCTAGCACATCGGAGGCGAGCCAACTACTCATATTTGATCTGCGTGTGCCCGGAGAGCTTGCCTTCACCAGACGCCACCACAGTCGCGGCCTTGACCGCTGAGGCTACGCGTCAGGGACTAGGCGTTATACTCGCAAGACAGGAAGACGACCATGGCCTCTGGAGAGAGCTTGTGGGTCCCGTGCGGTACGCTCCAGATCCCCAAGAGCTACACGACTTCTTGGAGACTCAGTGCAATCGCGAAGGTTGCCTAGCTTATCTAGAGGCTTGGATCGAGCGAAGCGGATCTGAGTTTCCCGCCGTCACGGATAGGGACTTGCGTCGGCTGCACCTTAGTACCCCAGAACTAGAGGCGGCACGCGAGATACACAAACGTCTCCTCGAACGGAACGGCAACCTGGGACGCAAAGAGCTCGATGACATCGCGGGCCAGTGCATGATCAGCCGCGTGCGTACGGTTATGAAGGACGCGCGTCTAGTCGATCTCACCCAAGGGGGCGGCACGAAGCTGGCCGATAGTCGATGATGAGTTGCTGGCCCGTCTAGCCATTGACGCACCGCAAGCGGTTGGGCGGCCATCACAAGCGCGTTTCGTGTTCGAGGTTCAATGATCGCCGGAGGCATTTCCTAGGGCTCGAACATTCCCTGTACCGGGCCATTCATGTACACGGAGACCGAGCTTGGCAGCGCGCTGGAAACCGAGGCAGTCCGCGACGCTTTGGATTCGCGCCGGGCAGGCGCGAAACGAAACCATCACGGCCCGGGCTGGTGAACCAGCAAAGGGCCTGATTGCCGTCGAGAAACCTCGAGAGTGGCAAGGAGCTGGACGTCCCCGTCCGACGCCGCGGTGGCGTAGCAGCAACACGCGATCACGCGGTCGCGACCTTGAAACCGTCGCGTTCGCCGAGCCGCGCAAGGTACGCGCTTGTCCTGGGATGGTCGTTCCCAAGCAACTTCACAAGCTGCACGACCATGAGCGTGTATCCCATCATGTTATCTGCAGCACCGAAATGATTGGCAACGAGGTAGTCGGTGCCATCGAGTGCGGCTTCGACCGAGTCGAGGCAAGTAACCACTTGTGCTCGTGCCTCATCAACAAGCGCTGGGATCCGCTCGGCTTCCGGCGTGTTCAACGCGTGGCTGATGAAGTCTCCTATCGGTCGCGAGCAGGTCGCTTCGGCGAACCAGCTCCACAGTAAGTAGTGCGTGCTGTCCGCGGTGCCGGGCTCCGGGACGATGCGCCCGTCCCCGTACCTGTCCAACACGTATTGCAGCATCGCGCCGGATTCGAACATCGTGAAGCCATCGTCCGCCATCGCCGGAATCCTGCCCGTCGGGCTGAGGGCCCACCATTCGTCGCTGCTGCGATACTCGATGGAAGGATCGAGCTCGGGCATCGGCGTGCTCGTGGGTGCGTTGCAGGGCTATCTTGGCGGGCTTGTCGACCTCATCGGCTTCGGGCTACCCATCGACTCACCGTCCCTGGGCCGGTTTCTGTCGCTGGCAAAGGCAAATCTGCAGGCGCCCTGGCTCGGGAGTTGGGTCTTCATCACGCTCACATTGCTGCTGACGTTGCTGATCTTTATTGGGTAGGCGGTGAGGGATGCTCTGGATCCGCGGCGGGCGGTTGCGACACGAAGCGATGGCGGCACCGACCTGGTGAATCCGCAGACGGCTTGGTCGGCGCCAGGGAACCTCAAGGAGACCGCGGCAGTCCCCTGCCCGCGCCGCCCCCGATCATTGACCTGTATCGCGCGAGAGGCGGTCAGCAAGTTCGCGCAGTGGCGGCGATTGCAGCACACGCAACCGCCCCGCCAGCTTGCGCAAATCGTGCGGCGGCGTGGCGGCGCGAAACCCTTCGAGTCCCGCAGCGTCCGTCACGGCCGCAACAGCGCGCCGCTCGGCAAGCTCCCGCCACGGCAGCGCGGGGTCCAGCCCGGGCAAAGCGCCTTGGAGCCGGCCCGTGCGTGCTTCTTCCCCGCTTCGCAGATCAAGCAGCACGCGATCGAACATCTCGAATGCGCATATGAGGTGGACCACGCCAGCCTGGTCGATGAGGTTGCCCAGTTCCTCGTAGGCGTTCGAGTCGCACGCATCGAAGTGGGCCATCGCGTCGAAACCGGGTAGCAGCACGTCCGCCAGATCGAGGCTGTTCTGTTGCGGCAGCAGCCGGTCGAAAGGCGAGTGGTACAGGTGGATTCGTGTGCTCGCACCGGGCAGCGCGCGCGCCAGATCGGCCGCGTTGGTGAACGTGTTGAGCTGCAGCATGGTCTTCAGCGCATCGAAACGTTCCTCGCCGTTCAGCATCCCGTCTATGAATGCCCCGCCGAGGAGCTCGCCGTCGAGGACGTCGTCCAGGTCAAGTCCAACCTTCGAATACCGCAAAAAGGCGGACAGGATGCGATCTGTTGCATAGCGCTCCAGGAGGTCCGCGTCCACGGCGCGGCACCAGGGGTTGCCGTCGCAGCGGTCGCCGAGTTCCTCAAGGGCACCGCGGAACGTCGCATACAGGTTGTGCGGCCCTCCGCCGGCGTAGACCTCGCGTATGGCGACCCTCTGCGTGCCAGCGGCGCTCGCGAGCCACAGCGCGACCGCGCTGTGCGCGCCCTGCGAATAGCCGACGAGGGTCGCCGGGACAGTCTCGAGCGCATCATGGAACGCCTCGTAGCGGCCGTCGGCCAACACCGCGCGGATCATGTCGAGGGCGTTGTTGGCGGTGCGGTTGGCCATCAGGTATGTCTCCGGCCGTTCGGGCCCGCCGCTGACGCCGCGCCCCCAGTTGTCCGGAACGACGACGAGGTGGCCGCGGCCAGCCAGAAGATTGGCCAAAACGTACCAGCCATCGTGCGGGCTGAGGCGGCTCGGCGTGGCGCCGGTCGCATGAGTCAAGACGACGATGCGGCCGGGACGTTGGTAGTCCGGGGCATCGCCGACAGCAGGCATTGCCACCAAGCCGCTCAAAGTTGCCGTCGCGCCGGACGGGCCGCGCGAGGCGTAGGACACGGACTCGGACACCGCGCCATACGTCGATTCGCGGCGGCCGAGTTCGGTCCACGTCTGTTCCGCGATTTCGCCGACGATCACGGCCACCAGCGCACCGATGATCGGGATGTCGATCTCGTGCAGTACCGCGTCCACGACGTAACGGTGAAACAACCCGTCGACGGCACTCCGCGACAGTTCTGTCCGGTCGAGAACAGTGACGCCGGGGAAGGCGCGCTGGCATCCGACGTGAACTCCAGCACCGCTCGATACCGATCACCGTCCCCTCCGGTGGCATCCACGCGCACTTCATAGGCCGTTCTCGGCCTCAGCGGGCAGGCGAGCTTGTGATCCACGACATCTCGGTCGTCGCCGGACCCACTAAGGTCCGTGAGCGCATGACGCACGGCGACGCCCGTCGGACCACATTCGCCGGTGTAATCGAACCGCCAGTCGGCATCCGCGATCTGGATGACGTTGAACCCGCTGATCGACGGGTCCACGGTTGTACCCGCAGCGGGGATCGCATCGATAAGGGAGACGGGCGTTGGTGGAGTAGGCAGCGGTACGGCGTCGTTCCCGTTCGAGCCGCCGCCCCCGCAGCCGGTCACGAGGGCAACGAACGCCGAATGCGCCAAGAGCTTGAGGCCATTGCGCCGAGACAGGCGAAGCACAGCGCGCGGATGGCCGAAAGCGGGTCTTTCAACGGAATGCGGCACTTCTGCCATGTCCGAAAGATGAAGCGGATATCAGCAGATTCCTTGAGTGGAGGACGATCAGCCTCGGTTCGATTTCCCCCGCGCGCCGTGTTCACGCGCTCGCGACCTTGTAACCGTCACGTTCGCTCAGCCGCGCAAGGTACGCGCTTGTCCTCGGGTGGTCGTTCCCAAGCAACTTCACAAGCTGCACGACCATGAGCGTGTATCCCATCATGATGTCTGCTGCGCCAAACTGATTGGCAACGAGGTAGTCGGTGCCATCAAGTGCGGCTTCGACCGCATCGAGGCAAGCAACCACTTGTGCTCGTGCCTCATCGACAAGCGCCGGGACCCGCTCGGCTTCCGGCGTGTTCAACGCGTGGCGGATAAAGTCTCCTATCGGTCGCGATCAGGTCGGCTTCGGCGAACCAGCTCCACTGCAGGTAATGCGCGCTGTCCGCGGTGCCGGGCTTGGGTACGAGGCGCCCGTCGCCGTATCTGTCCAAAACGTATTGCAGCATCGCCCCGGATTCGAACATCGTGAAGCCATCGTCCGCCATCGCCGGAATCCTGCCCGTGGGGCTGAGCGCCCGCCATTCTTCGCTGCTGCGATACTCCTCGGACGGGTCGATGATTTCGAGGTGATAGGGGATGGACAGCTCTTCGCAAGCCCAGATCACGCGGACCGATCGCGTGGATTTGTAGTGGTAGATGGTCAGCATGCAGACTCCTTGATGGTAAAGCTCGCCATCCTCGACGTGACGAGCTCCGATTTGAGAGTGTCCGAAGGCCTCGGCGGCTGATCGTCCATTTGAGCTGGGCGGACGCCGCGCCCAATCCGCAAGCCGCCGTTACCGAGAACGGTCGTTCTAGTTGGGCGTGACCGCTATGCCGCGGATGTGGCCGAACTCCTGTTTGATCTTGGTCCAGACCTCGCCGCCGTCCTCGCTAATGTAAATGTAGCCATGGATGCTGGCGCCGACGATGGTGTCCGGGACGTCTCGGTGGGTGCCGAGCCAGTAGACCACGGAGTTGGGTTCGACGGGCAAAGGCACGCTCTCCCAACTCTTGCCGCCGTCCCTGGTTCGCCGGATCGCTCCGGTTTCCCCCGGTATCCCATTCCCGTTGCCGACGAACATCGTGTCCGGGTCGTCCTGCTTGATGATCATCCCCCGACAGTATGAGATCTCGGGGAATTGATGAACGTCCCAAGTCTCTCCCTCGTCGAGGCTCGTGGCGATGCCGAATGGAGTGCTCGCATACACTCTCGAATCGTCACCGTTGATGGCCATGCAGTGCACGTCGTCGTAGAACTGGCTCGGGCCGATCTTGGATTGGCGCGCCCACGAGTCGCCGCCATCGGTGCTCTTGTGAACGCCATCCACTTCGGCGCTTGCCCAGATGGTGCGATGGTCACGGGGATCGACGGTGACCTTGGTGGTCCTGGGCGGCCACACCGGGGCACCCTCGTCGACGCTGATATCCATCTTCTCCCAGGACTGACCGCCGTCGCGTGACCGGAATCCCTTGGGCCTGGTACCGACGTAGATGTTGTCCGAGTTCATGGGGTCCACGTCGATGGACCAGATCTCCATCCCCTCCATGGGGGATTTGAGGAGACGCCAGGACTCGCCGTTGTCGTCGCTGCGATAGATGCCCATCCGGTCCGACCCCGCCAGGATTCGGTGAGGGTTGTCCGGATAGACTGCGAGCGCCCGAACGTTCCCCTCCAATCCGCCCACGCCGGAATCCGGAAGCGGTTGATCTGACGGGGCGCCTTTCCAGGTGTCCCCACCGTCCCGGCTGCACCTTAGGCTGTTGCCGATCGTTCCGACGAAAATCGTGTAGTTCTTGTCCACGCGGCGCCCCTTTACCTTCATCCTGTCGCCACGATAGTCGCGCGGGCTTGAGGGGTTGGTCAAGGTGGACGGACTGGCGACATCTCTAGGGTTCCCGCCCGACAGGGCGACCATGCGCAGGAGAAAGTTCCGAGAGCCCCTGCACTTGCATGCGCTCGGGTTCATCGCGTACGAGCGACGCGAGCGATCAACGTCAGGTTCCTGGCCGCGAATCGGGCCGCTGCCTGAATCAGTACCCGTGCCACGGCCAGGCGACGGAAGGCGGGCAGCACTTCGACAGTGTGGACCATGGAGATCGCATCGTTGGCTCCGACGAACGCGGTTCCCGCCGGTCGCTCGTCCACTCGGGCAAGAGGAATCTTTTGGGTACGACCACCCTGTCCATCACCGCCCACCTCCCGGGGCCGATGCCACCCTTCTCCCACATGGCCTCGTGGGCTTGTGTCCGGCCGCTCGATGATTCGACGCGGGAATCAGCGGATCGCTCGCCGGAAGAAATGTCGGTCAACATGTTGACCCGCGCCGCGTAAACAAGGGTCGGATCGACCACGTCATAGCCGCGCGCTTCGAGCTTCGCGTCGAGCGACTCGTCGTCCGATGTCAGCCGAAAGAGCGGATCCTGACCGAGCGCCCGCATCGCTGCTTCAGCTGTGGCTACGTCGCCGGAACCGGACGCCGCGGACACGCGCTTGCCCCCATTCACGCCCCGGCGCACCCGCCATCCGTCGACTTCCGCGGTCTGCGCGGGAGGCCAAGTCGCATGCAGCGCATCGAAGAAGCGTTGCTGGTCGATCAAGTCAGACGACCTCGCGGACTCGCCCCGACCGGACCGATGGCCAGCGATTACACACCGCGCGCCGCGAGATCCTCGGCAACCTGCTTCGGCGTGACCCGGGGCTCGTACCGCGCCAGCACCTCCCCGCCACCGCTGACAAGGAACTTGGTGTAGTTCCACGCGATGTCCGCGCCACCACTCACTTCCTGCGCCTTGAGGAAGCGGTAGAGGTCGCAGGCGCCGGCACCGTTCACTTCGATCTTCTCAAACATCTGGAAGTTCGCGTCATAGCGCGACGTGGCGAACTCGAGAATCTGCGCGTTCGTTCCCGGTTCCTGCCCGCCGAACTGGTTACACGGGAACCCGAGCACCGTCACCTCGCCTTCTGACTCCAATGTACGCAGACCTGCGTACTGACCCGTGAGGCCTCACTGGCTGGCGAGGTTCACGACCAGGCATGCCTGTCCCTTGTACTGCTCGAACGAGAGCGGTTCGCCGGTGATGGCGTTCATCGTCAGATCGTGGAACTCGGACATGGCTACTCGCCTGCAACAGTCTTGGACGAGAGACTATTCTTAGGGCGTGTCGAAATCCACGTCCGGCATAATCTCGAACTTCTGCTCGCCCAGTGGAGCGGAATCCTGCCACTGGCCCGCCATCCTTCGGACCGACCTTGAGATTTGCTGTAGTACGCGCCGCAAGCGGTTTGTTGCATGAAGCGCAACGACGAACCTGCCAAGGTGTGCCAGCGATGCCTGGACCACCGCGCCGCCCTCCTCGGTTCATCTTGCTGCCTGACACACTAGTCGTCGCCCAGCGACGTTTACAAAACGTCGTAATTCTTTCAGAGTGTAAACTCACGGGTCAATACCGAGGGGGGAACGAATGATCGGAATACGACTCAAGCTCGCGCGGCGGGCCGCCGGATTGTCGCTCCGCGGCCTGGCGGCGGCAATCGGCCACTGCGTTACTGCGCAAGCCATCGGCAAATACGAACGCAACGAGGCAATGCCGGGCAGCGGCGTCCTCATTGCGCTCGCCGATGCCTTGCACACGTCGGTCGACTATCTACTCGGCGATCCCGACCTGGTCCTTGAGGATCTTGAGTTCAGGAAAAACGCATTCACGACCAAGCGCGGCGAAGCCCAGGTCGAAGCCACGGTGCTCGCGCACCTCGAACGCTATCTCGCCGTCGAGGAGATCCTGCGACTTCCCAGCGCGCAGTGGGACGAGCCTCGGGACGCGCCCTATCCCGTATTGCGCGATCCCATTGAAGCGGACCGCGCCGCCGACGCGCTCCGCCACTACTGGGGGCTCGGCCACGAGCCCATTCCGAACCTGGTCGAGCTTCTGGAAGAACGAGGCGTCAAGATATTCGCCTTCCCGCTCGGCAGCGTCGGCGGTCTCGCCGCGCGAGCAGGTCGGCCCGGACTCCAGCCGGTCCCGTTCATCGTCGTGAACGCCGAGGACTGGGGCGAGCGCCAGCGATTCACCATCGCCCACGAACTGGGCCACATCGTGCTCGCCGTCGCCCTCGGTCTCAACGCTGAACGGGTCGCGCACCGATTCGCCGGCGCGTTCCTTATGCCCGCCGAAGCGCTGTGGCTTGAAGTCGGCAAGCACCGGACGGCCATCGGCCTCGGCGAACTGCTCGCCTTGAAGCACGTCTTCGGCGTCAGCATTCAGGCGTTCACGCATCGCTGTCGCGACCTCGGCATCATCAGCGTGTCCACCTACCGTGCGTTGTTCAACGAGTTCGACCGCCTTGGCTGGCGCTCGCCCCCCTACGAGGAATACGGGGCCATGCCCGGCGAACAGCCGAACCGGTTCAACCGGCTCTGTTTGCGCGCCCTCGCCGAGGGCGCCATCAGCGAGTCCAAAGCAGCCGAGTTCTTGGATATCGGGATCGTCGAAGTCGACGACTACATGCGCGGCATCCTGCCTTCACTGTCGGTCGCGGTGTGATGGATGTCCCATCGAGTGGCGTATCGGACTCGTCCGTCCTCATCGACCTTGAGTTTCTGTGCGTTTCTCAGACTACGCCCCCGAAGAGTCATCCCAACGCGACGCCCGCATTCGAGGCCAAGGCGAACAGAGGCGGTGCGGTCGGGGCGTCTGAGGGCCTCGAATTCTGCAAACGGACCTGACGCTACGGGGCCGGCCTGAAGAGACCCCTTGTTGCTGGCGGGGAAGACGTGACGCGTCCGTGGAGGTGGGAGACCGAAGGCTCCGAACAGACACCTCCCTGTGCGGCAATCCGAGTTCCCCTGTGTGGCGCGCCATGCGCGCGCCGCGCGATCATGAACGGCTATGGCGGATAGATAGTCCGCCACTTACGGTTTTCGGGAGTGGTCGGTCGGTACCCAAAAAAATGCTCTTAACATATTGACAAATAAAACGCGTTTATGAGTTTCAAGAGTCCGCTTGACCTATCACCGAACATGCCCAAACTGGCGTCAACAAGGGTGCGATTTGGGGAAGCTGACGGTACGAAGGATCGAGGCGGCCAGGGCGCCGGGAGGAGATTGACCTCGACGGGGCGGCCTAGACGGTGCCGCCCGCCCGGATGAAGGCGAACCGCGAGCACCGGGTGCAGCTGTCAGGGCGTGCGCTCGAAGTGCTCGCCGAGGCGGCGGAACTGTCGGACGGCTCGGGGCTGGTGTTCCCAAGCGCGCGGCGCCGCCGACTGCTGAGCGAGAACACTCATGCGAAGCTGCTCCGGGAACTCGGGTTCGACGCTGCAACGCACGGGTTCCGGTCGAGCTTCGGCGATTGCGCGTCGGAGCGGACCCACACGCCGCAGGCCGTGATGGAGGCGGTGCTTGCGCACGCGACAGGAAATTCAGGCGGAGGCCACCTATGCCGCAGCGACCTGTTCGAGAAGCGCCGCGCACTGATGGAGTCGTAGGCGACCTACCTCACGCGCTACGCTTGCGCTATAGTTTGTGTTCGGGCTCGTGGTGGGGACCGCTGACGAACTGAAACTTGAATACGATGTCGAAGCGAGTCGCTCTTTGAGGAACGCATGAGGCCGGATTCCGGCTTGGAGCCGAGTTGTGGGATGCGTCTCCCGGCCGTCCACAACGTTCAATGTGAAAGCGATGACACAGTGATCGCCATATCGGTGCATGTCGATCCGCTGTATCGGCGTGGCGGAGGAAACCTCGACGTTGGCAAGCACGACCACCTAAGACTATAGCGATGAATGGTATCAGCGAACGTCAAGGACTCCTGCAACGGATCGAACAAGCGCGGGAATCGAAGGCGATCTTGTATGTGACCGGCGACCGGCAAGGTCTTGGGACGCAAATCGGTCAAGACATTATCGATCCGTTTGTCGATCACCTGGACTCTCTGGGCCCCGTAGAAAAACTCTCGCTTGTCCTCTACACGACTGGCGGCAATACCTCTGCGGCGTGGAACCTGGTCAATCTCCTCCACATGTTCTGCGATGATCTTGAGGTCATCGCGCCCGGTAAGTGCATGAGTGCGGGCACACTGATATCTCTCGGTGCCAACCGGATCATCATGACCAAGCAAGCAACGCTCGGTCCAATCGATCCCACAATACAGCACCCTTTGGGTCCCTCGATTCCGGGGCGAGTCCAGACTCGCGTGCAGGCGTTAGCGTAGAGGCGGTGATGGGGTATCTGGAAGCGATTAGATCATGCGAAGGCGACGGCGAACTTGAAGGGCGCGCCTTATTGGACCTATCGAACAAGGTACATCCGCTGGTGCTCGACAGATATTCCGTTCCCAACAACAGATCAGGAATCTAGCTCAGCGCCTACTCGCTAGGCATATGAGCGACTCCAAAAAAACCAATCAGATAATCCAGTTCCTGTGCTCGGAATCCGGCAGTCACGACTACACAATAAATCGCCGCGAAGCAGCAGAGCTAGGTCTGGGGGTAGAGAAGTGTTCCGAGCATCTCTATGATCTGCTACGGCAATTGAGGAATAGTTATTCGGTCGACATGGAGCTACACACCCCGTATGACATTAATATTTTTGCGCATTCTGGTCAGAGCGTTTCTTACAGATATACACGGGCATTGATTGAGAGTCATGGACATGGCGCCCACCACTTTGTTTCGGAGGGAGAAGTAGTGACAACAGAACTAATGGGTCCTAGTCAACCTGGGGGACCTGCAGTAAAGCAAACGGCAATTCAGGATCAACGGACGTTTGAGGGATGGAGGAAGGTCGATGGCAACTAAAGAGCGCGCAATCTCATACGTCGATGCTGGCACAGCGGCCTCCTCCTTCCATGTATCTGATACGATCGACTGGTCGAGTCTGTCAGCTCAGACAAAGAACCGAGTCGTCGTAGTCCAGGTACCTGTAAAGGCACTTGAACAAGTTGGGCCCAAGTTGACACAACCCGACGATCACGCGGGGAGATCGAATACGTCGCCCAGCGTTAACGGTGACTCTGCAAATCGTACCCCAGATTAGCATTGGTCACCTGCTGAACTACTCGTCTAGCAGGCCGTAAATGCCTTTCCCAATGGGTGCTTGCACTTCCACTGGGGCATAGCGCCTTGATGTCCTCATACTCTTTGACGGCCTCGCAACCGTTCGGATCGATTACGTCCAAGACCGAAGAACGCCGGCTTCCATCTGTGCGACCGACCCGATCCGATGGAAGGAATCGCCGTGGGTCACCGCGAAGTCGGCCAAGCTCCGGAGCTTGGGGAGACCGGGAGTTGCGATGCGATACCCGCTCCGACAGATCTTCATATCTTATTTAGTCGCCGAGTCCCAAGAATGTCTAATGCAAATGAAACCCAAGAGGTCCAATACCACATTGATGAGCTTTACCGCAGGTTAGCCCGAATACAAGGTGAGCTTGCAGCATTACGCTTCACGCTTGCTATCACTGTTGCGAAGAGCGATTTCACCAGGGTGTCGTTGACCAACTTGAGAAAGCTATCGAAGACCAACCGTTACTTGAGGGGCTTCATCGTGTAGCGGAACCATCCGAGCGAGAAGCACTGGAGGCTATACCAAAGACACTTCAGGAAATGCGCGACAATATTTTAGGTGTTCTGAAATGATCCGATAATTTCCCTTGTAAGAATTGGTCAAATCATGGAGAGAAAACAAATGACTTTCGAAGATCTTGCTCGCGAACTGGACGATACATATTCCGTGGGTTACGGAGACAGAGACAAGGCGTTAGGAGAATTCGGGGCGAAACACCTTGACGACTTGATTGCCTTGGAGAAACAGGGAAGGACCATAGAGGAGCTTGTTGATGCGGGCAAAATCAGTCCACCTGCATACTATGCGAAACTAATCAAGAGAGGGATGAAGCGGAATTGAATTCAATGGCGCATGGGTAACATTCGATATAATTCCCAATCAAAAATGGACCTCTCCGCTCCCGGAGAGAGGTCCTTTCGACGACTCCTCCGGCGCGGAAGGCTGCATGAGGAGTACACCGTGAACCCCAGTGATCCGCCCCTGGCGAAACAGGCAGCCGACTACTACACGCAGTTGCTGCGGCCGGTATTCTCGGGCCGCAAATTCCTGCTTGCCGGACCGATCGCCGTCGCCTTGGGCGGGCTGGCGCAACGTCTGGTCAGGTTGGGCGCCGAACGCCCGTTCCTCGTCGCCGGGAGCGAAGGGACCGGTCCGATGCCGAGCCCGGAACAGGCGGAGCTGCGCATGCTCGGCACATACGGCACCGACGTCCTGTCGGAACATCGACGTCTGCAGCGCGCGCTCGACAACCTGCCAGCCGACGTGCGACGCGCGATCGACGCGTGGGATTCCGCGGGCACGGCCCGTTGCGTACTCGCCAGCCCGCTTGCGGAATCCCGACCGGTCGCCCAGCGAGAGCCCTACGGAACGCGGCCCTCGGCGTGGACGGTGCTGGAGGACAAGGTCCGAATCGACGCCTTCTGGGACGCCGCCGGACTGCCGCGAGCTCCGTCGCGCATAGTTCCCGCCGACTACCGGGCAATCCGGGCGGCAGCCGACACGCTGGACCGGGGCGGCGGCACGGTTTGGGCCGCCGACGCGCGGGACGGACCGAACGGCGGCGGCCTCGGTCTGCGCTGGGTGCGACCCGGCGACGACGGCCGGGAGTCCTTTGCCTTTCTGTCCGGGATCGCGGACCGGGTACGCGTCATGCCGTTTCTCGAAGGGATTCCCGTCAGCATCCACGGCATCGTGTTTCCGGACACGGTGGCGGTGTTCCGCCCCGTCGAGATGATCGTGTTCCGGCCCGTCACCGGAGATCGCCTGTTCTACTCGGGCTGCGCGACGGCTTTCGATCCAAGGCCCGACGACCGAGAGGCCATGCGGCGTTTCGCCCGGCGCGCGCGGTCGTGGAACGACAAACCGCAGAGCTGCCGATGGAAGTACGGGCGTGGGTCCTCGCGTTGGCCCGAGAGTACTTCTGGACGGTCGCCGTTGGCGGCAGCGACGTTCCTGTTATGAAGACCGTTCATCGTTCCGCCCGGGGTGGTCAGTGGCAATATTTCACGCGCATCGCCCTTGGCCCCGTCGCGTGGCTGGCTCGATGCTTGATGGACGCGCGACCGGTGGTCACGTCCGCGCAGACGGCACGCTGAAACCGATGGCGGACGGTGCGCATCGCTTGGGTTTAGGTACGGCAGGCGGGACTCGGACGCGGTTTAGGACGTGCTGTTGGAATCCTGGATGGGCAGGTGGCAGGCCGGATGCAGTGGGGCGGCTGGGTTGGTGCGGCGGGCCGTTAGGGGTCGGGTGTAGGCCAGTTGTTTCGGTATCGGGAAAGGTCGTGCGTCTTGCAAAGGACGGTGGAGTTGTCGAAGACGAGACGGAGGGTGATCGCGTCGCCGTCGGTGTCGCCGAATGTATGGAGTACGTGTTCGCGGTTGAGGTCCTGGCGCTCGGCGATGAGGAAATCCGACCAGCGGCCGGTGCGCAAGACGGCGAGGACGTAGATGAGTTCGGGGGTGAGCGGGGTGGCGAGTCGGGAGACGGGTAGGCTGAACTGGGCGACGTGGGAGCGTTGCTGCTCCTGGGCGTTGGCGGTTTTGACTTGGACGCGTCTGGCTTGCCCGTAGCTGTGGTCCGCGATCAGAAGGTCGACCCCGAGGTCGAGGGCCGGGAAGGCAAGGATCCAATTGCGGATCAGGAACTGGGAGGCGACGGCGTGTTCGCCGGCCTTGCCGGTGAAGAGGCGGGCGACGTCGTTCATCAGGCGGCGGTATTGATGGAGGCTGACTCGCGTGCGGGGTCGAGGAGCTGGACTTTGGAGGCGATTTGCTTGATGCCTTCGCGCGGGAGTCCGGTGAGGACTTCGGCGACGGTCCAGAGGAGTTCGTCCCTGCCGAGCATGGCGCTGAAGTCCTGCTGCACTTCATAGCGGATGAAGAGGCTCGCGGGAAGGGGCGTATCGGGAGGGGTTCCTTTGTGGTCGACGAGCTCCCGGCTGCGGGGCTCGAGTTCGAACGTGCATCCGTCGGACTGGATGCCGACAAGGATGGAAATGGCCGTCATGGTCGGTCCTGCGTCGCGGTCGTAACGTCGACGGAAGTGGCGCGTGCGCACGATGCCGGGAGAATAGCATGCAGGAGGGCGCTGATTGATCAGGGAAATAGCCAAGACCTCTACATCTGCGGCAGCCGACCGTGCGTCCGCCCCGCGAGAGCCGCACCTGACCGGAGAACCCGATGTGCATGAGCAGCGACCGCATCCTGACCACCCATGTCGGCAGCTTGCCGCGCTCGGCAGCCGTGACGGACGTCGTGTTCGGACGCGAACGGGGCGAAGAGGCGCCAGACGGGGACCAGGTGATCGGGGCCGCGGTGGAGGCCGTCGTCGCCCGGCAGGTGGAAAGTGATCGCGCTGTTCCAGCCGAACGCCTTTTACCCCGACCACGAGACCTACCTCGAAGCGATCGCCAACGCCATGGCGGCGGAGTACCGCGCCATCGTCGACGCGGGACTCGTGCTGCAACTCGATTCTCCCGACCTCGGTCTCGGGCGCCACATGATGCTCAAGGACAAGAGTGATGCGGAGTACCAGGCGCTCGCCGAACTGCACGTGGACGCGCTCAACCACGCGCTGGCAGGCATCCCGGCGGAACGCGTGCGGTTACACGTGTGCCGGGGCAACTACGAAGGGCCGCACCACTGCGATGCGCCGCTGTCGATGGTGCTGCCCATCGCGCTACGCGCGAACGTCGGCGCGCTCCTGTTCGAATCGGCCAACCCCCGCCACGGCCACGAGTGGCGGTCGCTGGCCGACATGTCCATTCCCGAAGATCGCATCCTGATTCCGGGCGTGATCGATTCGACCACGAACTTCATCGAACACCCGGAACTGGTCAGCGAGCGCCTCTGCCGCTTCGCCGACATCGTCGGCCGCAAGAGCGTGATCGCCGGGACGGACTGTGGTTTTTCGACGTTTCGCGGGGTTCAGCGCCATCGACCCCGACATCGTCTATGCCAAGCTCGCGAGCCTCGCCGAGGGTGCCGACCTCGCGAGCCGGCAGCTTTGGGGCTCGTAGCCTGCGCCGCAGAACGGCACGCATGTGCCGGTGAAGGTGCAGGGTGGGCTTGGGCGGGGGCGGAACACGGCGCACCCGAAGGGGGCGACGGATTTCACGGCATCAACCTTGCGGCGTCGGCTCGGTGAACTCCCGTCCTTCACGCTCAACGGCGAGGCGGCGCTCGTTCCACGCTTGCCACTCGGCCCGAGCTTCTGCCAGGCCCTGCTCTCGGCCTTCGACCCGGCCCTCGGCCTTGTGCCCCTCGATCACCGGGATGACGTATCGGTTCACCACGAACTGGTACAACGACATCAGCAATTCTCCTGTCTTGTTCACCGCGCGGGTGAGCAGCATCGCAACAATTGTAATGGCAATGCCGACTGTGCCAAAGTCGGCAAACACGGCGAAAATGAAATCGCCGACATCCAGCCATGCCTGATCTGCGGGACCACCAGCGCCCGAATCCCAGGGCAGTTCGTCTCGTTTCCTGTAGAAGGCAAAACCGAGCGCCGCAAGCCACAGCGCACCGACGATACGGAAAAAGGTCTTCGCATCCCGCGCGGCGACGCTCCAGACTGACACATGCTCGTCGAGCCGTGGTGTCGGCGATGGCAGTATCCTGAACAACCACCCCACGATTTGCCTCCACCGCCACAAGCTGCAGATACCCGATTCTGGCCCTTGCGGATGCGCGCCAACAGCGGAAGGCGACCCTGATGGTGGCAGGAAAACGGCTACAGGACCTTAAGCCTCGTGCTCAAGATCCGGATGAACTGACTTCGGCTTGATCGCCCGCGCGAATCAGACCCTGGCGAGACATCCATCGGACGGCGCCAGCCGGACGACGCCGGCGGCCTGCGCCGCGGGAACGGCACACCAGTGCCGGTCAACGCGCAGGGTCATAGGTGGCTTGGGCGGGGGCTAAAGGCGGCGCGCCCGAAGGGGGCGACGGATTTCGCGGCACTAACCTTGCGGCGTCGGCTCGGTGAACTCCCGTCCTTCGCGCTCGGCGGCGAGACGGCGTTCGTTCCACGCTTGCCACTCGGCCCGAACTTCGGCCCGACCTTCCGCCTTGTGCCCCTCGATCACCGGGATGACGTATCGGTTCACCACGAACTGGTACAACGACATCAGTAGTTCTCCTGTCTTGTTCACCGCGCGGGTGAGCAGCATTCGCAACGATTGTAATGGCAATGCGACGGCGAAAATGAAATCGCCGACATCCAGCCAGGCCAAGCCTGCGCCGCAGGAACGGCACACCAAAGGGCCGGCGGATTTCGTGGCATTAACCTTGCGGCGTCGGCTCCGTGAACTCCCGTCCTTCGCGCTCCGCGGCGAGGCGGCGCCTGTTCCACGCTTGCCACTCGGCCCGAACTTCGGCCAGACCCTGCTCTCGGCCCTCGGCCTTGTGCGCCTCTATCACGGGGATGACGTATCGGTTCACCACGAACTGGTACAACGACATCAGCAGTTCTCCTGTCTTGTTCACCGCGCGGGTGAGCAGCATTCGCAACGATTGTAATGGCAATGCCGACGGTGCCAAAGTCGGCAAGCACGGCGAAAATGAAATCGCCGACATCAAGCCATGCCTGCGTCGCAGAACGGCACGTAGTGCCGATCAAGGCGCGGGGTGACTAGTGCTCCGTCAAACCTAAATCTACGGGTATCTGCGGGTCTTTTTGGCCCCTGGCTTCGTTGCTCCTCCTTGTGCGGTGCCTGCCACACCGCGTCGTCGCGCCTCGCCAGGAACCAAAAATCCCTCGCAGCTACACTCGCATTTTTAGGCTTGACGGAACACTAGGTGGGCCTGGGCGGGGGTGAAACACGGCGCGCCCGAAGGGCCGGCGGATTTCGCGGCATTAACGTTGCGGCGTCGGCTCGGTGAACTCCCGTCCTTCGCGCTCGGCGGCGAGGCGGCGCCTGTTCCACGCTTGCCAATCGGCTCGAGCTTCGGCCAATCCCTCCTCTCGGCCTTCAACTCGGCCTTCAACTCGGCCTTCAACTCGGCCTTCGACTCGGCCTTCGACTCGGCCTTCGATTCGGCCTTCGACCCGGCCCTCCTCGCGGCCCTCGGCCTTGTGCCCCTCTATCACGGGGATGACGTATCGGTTCACCACGAACTGGTACAACGACATCAGCAATTCTCCTGTCTTGTTCACCGCGCGGGTGAGCAGCATCGCAACGATTGTAATGGCAATGCCGACGGTGCCAAAGTCGGCAAGCACGGCGAAAATGAAATCGCCGACATCCAGCCATGCCTGATCTGCCGGACCGCCAGCGCCCGAATCCCAGGGCAGTTCGTCTCGTTTCCTGTAGAAGGCGAAGCCGAGCGCCGCAAGCCAGAGCGCGCCGACGATACGGAAAAAGGTCTTCGCATCCCGCGCGGCGACGCTCCAGACTGACACATGCTCGTCGAGCTGCGGTGTCGGCGATGGCAGTATCCTGAACAACCACCTCACGATTTGCCTCCACCGCCACAAGCTGCAAATACCCAATTCTGGCCCTTGCGGATGCGCGCCGACAGCGGAAGGCGACCCTGATGCTGGTAGGAAAACGGCTACAGGACCTTAAGCCTCGCGCTCAAGCTCTGGATGAACTGACTTCGGCTTGATCGCCCGCGCGAATCAGACCCCAGCCCTTCACGAACCCCTGGTCGACACGGGCCGCGTCGGAACGACCTACAGGTTGCTGAAATCCCGGGCGTCGAAAATCCGCCGAATGGTGGGGTCTGCGTAGCGATCCACGGCAGTCCGTACGGCAGTCACCAGCGCTTCTCTCCTGGCAACAAGCGCTTCGATGTCGCCACTCAAGTGTGCCAGGCGAGACAGGCTGCGTATCGAGATGACCAGTTGGGCCTGTTTTTCAAAGACATACAACGTGGCGAAGAAACTGGCGGGGAGCAGCAGCAATGCCACGATAGCCCACACCCACCCGAATCCTATTCCGGCCACGATCATGACAAGCGCATACGTTGAAAGCAGCACCGGAACCGCTGTCACGAGCTTCAGGGTGGCGATGTCGTCGATGTCGTAGCTGAACCGCGATCCCACCGTAGCAGCGAGCCATGCGGCCGGCAACAGGATGATCGCCCCCGGCAGCGCGAGCGGGAACAGCACGATTGCCAGCGTGGTGCGCCAGACGATCCTTTTCATGGCAATGCTGGCGCTGACAAGATGCGAGAGTTGGTAATCCTTCAGGCCCAGAACATCCAACTGGGCCTGATAATCCTCGATCTCGATACGCAGCCGCTGCATGTCCGGCTCCTCTGCGAAGAGCGCATAGCGTTCCACGAAGCGGCGGCTCAGGTCGACATAGCTCGCGGGCGTGAGTTTCGCCGAAATCGGCTTGTACAGACGGCGCGCGGCGTGAATGAAACGCAGCGTCGACCAGTCCGGGGCACTCAGGGTGACGCGGGAGATTCGCTCGCGCAGTTCTGCCGTGAGTTGGCGCACGGTCCCCACTTCATCGCTCTCGTAGGCCTTGAGACGCGCCTTGTCCATGGGCATCGGCGCCGCGAAGTGCAGCAGGACCTGGCTTCTGAACCGGTGACGGTCAAGGTAGGTCAGGCCAAAAGGAACAATCGCGACGTCGGTGTCGCGATGCGCGGCGGCGTGCAGCGCCATTCTTGCGGTGCCCGTCTTGAGCGTCGCCAGTCGGCTATCGGTGTGGCTGATGCCTTCGGGGAAGATCGCCACGCAGTCGCCGCTGGCCAGGATGTCGTCCACGCGCTCGAAGGCGCCCCGGTTGTCCGCGTCGGGTCCGTGTTCTTCGCGGCGCAGGACGGGTATCGCGCCGAGCGCCTCAAGCAGACGGGAGAGTATGGGAAATCTCCAGAGTTGCGCGTTGCCGAGGAAATGAATGGGGGACCGACCTGCCAGGCTGATCAGCAACAGTCCGTCGATCAAGGCGTTGGGGTGATTGCCGGCAAAGATCACGGCGCCGCGCGCGGGCACATTCTCCAGGCCCACCACCTCGATTCGCCTGTAAAACGTGCTGGCGACCAGACTCAGGAATCGAACAAACCCGCGGTAGAGCATGGCCGAAGGTGCTGTGCAATTTCGGTTGCAATCAAACTAACAGAATGTCTCAGACGCCGCTATCGAAGCCGGCTCGCTATCGTTCGCTGTGGCCCTCTTGCTTTAAGCTTCGGGCCGCCCGCGCGCTTTGGCAGCCCGCGCCGCGCCGTCTCGGGGCGTATCCGCGTCGCGCTTCAACCCGGATGCTCCCGCGCGGGCAAGCTGCTCCTTCCGTGCGAGGGGTCACCCCCTCGCGCTGCCTTTTCTTGCGAGGGGTCACCCCCTCGCGCTCCCCGGCGGCGAGGCCGGCTGTTGTGCGTCATTTGCATTGGAAGTACATTGCAATCCCGCCGTTTTCGGACCCGCACGTGATTGAGATCGTCAAAGCCGGTATCGATGCCGACGCCGCCGCCGCGCGCGATGAAGGCGTCAGGATAGCCGTCGAAGGGATTCTCGCGGACATCGATGCGCGGGGCGATGACGCGGTGCGGGAGTTGTCGGTGAAGTTCGACGACTGGTCGCCACGCGACTTCAGGCTCTCCCAGGACGAGATCGAAGCCTCGGTCGAACGGCTGCCCGCCCAGGCGATCCACGACATCGAGTTCGCCCAGGCCCAGGTCCGGCGTTTCGCCGAAATCCAGAAGGCCGCGCTCGAAGACGTCGAGGTGGAAACACTGCCCGGCGTCGTGCTCGGACATCGCAACATCCCGGTCAACAGCGTCGGCTGCTACGTGCCGGGAGGCCGCTATCCGATGGTGGCATCCGCTCACATGAGCATCGTCACGGCCAAGGTGGCGGGAGTCAGGCGCATCATCGCCTGCGCACCGCCCTACCAGGGCGCGCCGAGCGACGCGATTGTCGCGGCCATGCACCTCGGCGGGGCGGACGAGATCTACTGCCTCGGCGGCGTGCAGGCGGTGGGCGCGATGGCGCTCGGCTGCGAGAGCATCGAGCCGGTGGATATGCTCGTGGGGCCGGGCAACGCCTATGTCGCCGAGGCCAAGCGACAGTTGTTCGGCCGCGTCGGGATCGACCTGCTCGCCGGACCGACGGAGACATTGATCATCGCCGACGACACCTGCGATGGCGAAATGGTGGCAACCGACCTCCTCGGCCAGGCGGAGCACGGTCCGACTTCGCCGGCCATGCTGTTGACCACGTCCCGGGCGCTGATCGAGGACACGCTTCGCGAGATCGACGTCCAACTCAAGACCCTGGAGACCGCCGCGGTGGCGGGCCAGGCCTGGCGGGACTACGGGCGAATCATCCTTTGCGACACCGAAGCCGAAATGGTCGAGGAAGCAGACCGCATCGCCAGCGAGCATGTGCAGGTGATGACCCGCGACCCCGACTATTTCCTTGAGAACATGACCAACTACGGCTCGCTGTTCCTGGGACCGGAGACCAACGTGGCCTATGGCGACAAGGTCATCGGCACCAACCATACGCTGCCGACGCGGCTCGCCGCGCGGTACACCGGCGGACTGTGGGTCGGCAAGTTCATCAAGACGTGTACGTGGCAGAAGGTATCGCCGCAGGCCACGGCCATGGTCGGGGAGTACTGCTCGCGGCTCTGCGCGCTCGAAGGTTTCGCGGGTCACAAGGCCCAGGCGGACCTGCGCGTGGACCGCTACAAGGGGTTCAACGAACCAGCCGACATAGACCAAGAGTAACGCTCCGGCGACGCGACGACGATGCAGGACGTCTGGCGTTTGATCCGCATGATGGGCACGTAAATCGTCCGTTCCGCTTGAGCCTTCCCGGAGAATTGTGCCACGCGCTGGCGCGCCGGTTGAAGCTGGTCCCGCTTCGGCGTTCTTTCGCCACTACTCCGACTGTCGCGGTCTGGAGGAGATGCTCCATAAGGATAGGCTGGTCGATGTGGTGGACTTGGGGCCGATCACAAGCCCGAGGTTGGCTCGTCGCGTGGCGCGGTTCGCGCACGAAGTCGCACGCATCAAGGAAGTGTGTGCGAAGGAGCAGGAGGCGGCGGAAACCGGGGTTCGCGGCACGCCGAAACCGGTGATACCGACCTTCTCGCCTGAATTCTCGGGCAAACGGTCAGCTTTCTCAGGTCGGGCACCGGGGTCGAGAATGCGAAAAGGAAGCTATTGAGGCAGCGACGCGACGTAGGTGTGGCGGTTCCGGTAAGCGGCGACGCTCAGGGACGCGTTCGGGAAGCTTGCCCTCAATCCGAATTCCAGGCCTTTGCTGTTCTCCGCCGACAGTTCGGGATTGGGTACCGTTGCGTATCGATATCCCAGATTCACGAATGACTGATTCGCCTCGAAGAAATTGGCGGGGCGGTAGCCTTCGGCGTACTGGCCGAACATGGCCCACGAATCAACTCCACGGTCTTGATGTTGTCGGTGTCCATGTTGTCCCTTCCGTAGGAAGACGGGCCGGCGTGATAGATGTCATTGCCGCGGATGCCGTCGAGAACCGTCAGTACGCGGTTGCCGCCGATGCCTCGAATGCTGAAACCCTCATGGCTCCCGCGGGTGGCGGTGCTGATCGAAACACCCGGTTGGAAGCGGACCAGATCGTCGAGGTCCTGGGCCACTTCCCTCTCCATGTCCTCGGCGGTGATCACGGAGACAGTCCGCCACAGGCCGTGGCGAAGAGGCAGCGACTATTCGCCGCCTCAGGCGGTTCATCCCTTACGGGGAAAGACTGCCGCCGCTTCGGCGCGGGCGCGCGAGCGGGCCCCACCGAACCGACGCACCGCGAGCGAAGCGGTCGACGGCCGCGCCTTCTGGGCCGGCTCCGGCGGGCGGCAATCCGCCGCTGCCTACGCGGACCGCGCCGACTGCGCGGGCACGACGCGCCGGGTCAGCCGCGCGATCGTCAAGCCCTGGACGATGATGGAGAACACGACCACGACATAGGTGATGCTGAGTATGAAAGGCCGGTATTCGTTCGCCGGCAGCGACAACGCGAGCGCGACGGCGATGCCGCCTCGCAGGCCGCCCCATGTCAGGACCGAAACGGCGCCCCTGGATTGCGCTTCCCAGCGGCGCAACGCGGTGGTCGAGAGGATCACGCTCAGCCAACGGCCGGCGAGGGCCACGGGGATGGCCAGCAGTCCCATCCAGTATTCGAACCCGCCGCGGGCGATGATCAGGACTTCCAGGCCGATCAGCGGGAAGAGCACGGAATTGAGAACCTCGTCAAACAGCGACCAGAACCTCTGAAGATGGTCCCGTGAGCGCTCGCTCACCCCGTATTTCATGCCTTCGTTGCCGACAAAGAGACCTGCAAGATGCACCGCGTCCATCATGCGCGCGGGTGGCATACCTGCAACTTTTCCGATCTCCCCGTTTGGGATGCGCTGTTCGGGACACTTGACAATCCCAGCAACGATGTCGAGCACTGCGGTTTTGCCGATGAGCAGCAGATCGCCGCGTTGCTGCTTGGCCGCAGCGTGCGCGAGGTGTGATCGATGCGCATGAATGTCAAGACAATTGCGCGATTCCTGCCGCCCGCTTTCCTGGCGAGATCCAATCAGATCGCAGGCAGCCTGGAACCGGATCGGTGATTCGTGGGGCGCCCCTGGCGGTCGCAAAGCGCGTAGTCCGCCTGCGTGCCGTCGGGGAGCGACTGCTCGAAGATGACGCTCGATCCGTCGATCAGGTCCCACCCCGCGTCCTTCAGGAGCGCATCGATCTTGACGCGGGCGAACGCTTCAGTCGTGCCGCTCACGCATCGGCCCACGGATCGACGAGTTCTATCTCCATGTCCGCGAAGTTCCGAACGTTCCGCGTTGCGATTGTCAGGTCTCGGGAGCGCGCGATCGCGGCGATCTGGCAATCGGCTGGAGCGACAGGGCGACCGGCAGTACGGCGCGAGGCGGCGATATCGGCATATTCGCGTGCGGCCTCGCTGTCGAACGGCAGCACTCTATCCTCGAAGTCCTCCCGCAGGATCGCCTCAACCGCCAGGGCGAGCGCATCCCGGCGCCGTCCGGCCGGCAGAAGCGCAACCCCATAGCGTAACTCAGCCTCGCTAACTGCCGAGAAATGCAAATCCGCCGCCTGACGAGCTGCGACCCAACCCTCCACCGCCGGGTTCGGCGACGGGCGCAGCAGTTCGGATACGACATTCGTGTCCAATAGCACCGTCATCTCAGGGCTCAGTCAAAGGACGGCGGCTCGCGTGCTGGCTCCCGCGGCGGCAGTTCAAGCTCCACGCCGCCAAGCGGCGCGATTCGGGCGCGTATCGCGGCGGCGAGATTTCCACGCGGCTTGTGCACGACGGCCTCGCGCAGAATCAGCCGGGCTTCCTCCTCCATGGACCGCCCGTTATCGGCGGCCCGCACGCGCAACCGGGTCTTCACCTCGTCGTCCAGATTGCGGATCGTGATGCTCGCCATGGACTCACTGCTCCTTGTTCGCTGCCCTCAATGTACGCGGCGATTGCGATGCAATCAAGCGCGGCAGGCGCGCAAGGGCACACCTGATTTCGAGTCAGGCCCGTTCTACCACTCCGGCACCTCTCCGAATGATTCGGGATGCGAGGAGCCTTCCAACTCCACAGCCTCGCCGCAGCCGCCAAATTCTCTTCGACTTTGTCGCCCGAGTCGATCGGCCGCAAAAAAGTGGCTATCGCTTCAAGTGAGGCATCACCGCTGCTGCAAATAGCTCAGTCCCTTCTACCCGTGGGGCATCGGCGATGTTGACCACAAATCTGTCCGCGCCCTGATCGATCACTTCGAGCAGGGACTCCGTGACCTGCTCCGGCGTTCCGACCAGACTGCTCCCACCGGACCTGACATTGGGATCGGCTTTCAGGCGGTTCAGTTCTTTTTCGTTTTCGGCAACGAGGACGCTTCTGCATATGACTTGCTTGATTTCGTCGTAGTCACGGCCAACCGCGCGACAATGGGATTTGAGAACCTCCTGCTTATGGCGATAGGTCTCTCCCCGCATCCAGCCGTCGCGAGGTTGCGGCACGCAGCCAGCAGACCTCCCATCAGCCGCGCTCGATGGCTGTTGCCAGCGAATCGACCGGCCACGTCGCGCCACCCGGCATCATGGACGCTTGGCGGGAGATAGCCGGTCCTCGGGTCGCAATCAAACAGCACAAACAGCGCCATCGAGTAGAGGTTCACCTCGCTGAAGACCACGTCCTTGCCCTGCTGTGCATCACGCTGAAGGCCGAACACCATCAGGCGCGACTTGAGGCCTGCGCAAGAACGGCCACGCGATGCCTGGCGGAGGACTGCCACTCCCGAATTTCTGACAAGCGAACGCCGTTCGGCCCGATCTCTCTCAGATCGGTTTGCCGTGCTCTCTCAACCAAGAGGCAAATGCGGCTTCATCGATTTCGCTCGCGGCGAGCAGGGTTACAATCTGTACAACCTCCACTTCCGGAACTGTCAACTGCAATCCGTTCTCTGCCATGAACAGATAGGCGGACATGAAGCCCGTGCGCTTGTTGCCATCCACAAAGGGGTGGTTGCGGATGATCCCTGCAGCATACGCCGCAGCCAAATCGCATGTGTCGGGTTTGCCGTACGCGCAGAGCTGCCGAGCACGAGCCAGAGCAGAGTCAAGCAAGCCTGGATCGCGGAGGCCTGGGCCGCCTCCATGATCCGCGAGCAGCCTCTCGTGCATCGCCAGCACGACGGTCTTGCTCAACCAGTTCGTGAGCACTACTTGGCGAGTTCACGCAACGCGTTCCGGTACTCTCTCATGCCCTTTTCGGCAAGCCTCATCTGCCGCTCGAACTCGGGATCGTAGGGCGTAATTCGATATCCCCCATTGGGCGTTTCGGTCAGATAAACCACGTCGCCTTCGCTGACACGAAGCGCATTGACTGCATCCTTTGGGAGGCGCAGATTCAGCGAGTTTCCAACCTTGTGGACCTTGAGCGCATGCATGGCAAACCCCTCGAGCGTGTATACCGAAGTATATACGTCCTGACGAAGGTACGCGCGGCGCGCGCCGTGTGCATGGACACCTGCAGGAGTCGAACTCCTACGGAGAATGCGCGCGCCGAGACACTACCGCTACCGGTCCAAGTAACCGAGTCCCTCAATGGTGAGCTGGCGAAGTGTCTCCTGGTCCGCGTGGTCGCCGCGTTCGAAGATCCACTTCGTCAGCCCCAAGGCCGCCCGAACGGCGGGACGGCGGCGGGTCGCAATTGCGATGCCTATCTCTTGGATCAGGTCGGCCCTTGGCGCCATCGCCCTCGTGATGCTGACCCTTCCTCCCGTCACTCCTCTCCGCCGCTCCCGATGCCCAGGATGCCGCCCTCGCCACCCTTGAGGTCCACCGCGACGGCAATGTGTCTTTTCACCGCAGATGCTGGCCCCACTCGGACAGATGGCCGCAGCGCGCATCGAGTCGCCTGCGGGCGCGACCAGTACACTCTTTTGCGATAGCCGCGAGATACCTATCGCTTCAAGTGCGGCATCACCGCCGCCGCAAATAGCTGAGTCCCTTCTACCCGTGGGGCATCGGCGATGCTAACCACAAATCTGTCCGCGCCCTGATCGATCTCTTCGAGCAGGGATTCCGTGACCTGCTCCGGCGTTCCGGCCAGACTGTTCCCACCGGACCTGATATTGGGATCGGCTTTCAGGCGGTTGAGTTCCTTTTCGTTTTCCGCAATGAAGACGCTTCTGCATATGACTTGCTCGATTTCGTCGTAGTCCCGGCCAACCGCGCGACAATGGGATTTGAGAACCTCCTGCTTGTGGCGATAGGTCTTCCCGTCTTCGAAAACATGGTTCCACCAATCGGCCTGTTCAGCCACCACGCGCAGGGTGTACTTCTCGCCTGAGCCACCAACCATCACCCGCGGTATCGGATCTGGCACGGGCTCGCAGTAAGCATCCTTGATCTGATAGTACTGACCCTCGAAGTTGGCCGGGGCCTCCGTCCACATCAACCGACAGATTCTTATCGCCTCGGCCAGTTGCGCGATGCGTTCTTTCGCCTTCGGGAATGGCCAGCCATAAGAGAGATATTCCGCCTCATTCCAACCGGCGCCTATGCCCAACACGGCCCGTCCATCAGAAATGGCGTGTGCGGTGGCAATCATTTTGGCCAGGTGCGCCGGATTGCGAAAACTGTTGCACAAGACCTGATGGCCGACGGTCTTGTCCGGATAGCGGCCCAGGGCAAATGACAACAGGGTCCAGCCTTCGCCGACCTTGTGGCCGTTGTTTTGCACATGGTCGGGGATCCACAAGGAATCAAATGGGGCCAGGACTTCATCCAGATACGGGAACGTCTGCTCCACCAAGCGGGACCAGACATTGAGACCGACCGGGATTGGCATGCGGACCTCCTGCCTGCTCAGTGACGGGGCTCGTGGGTCCCGTGCGAGTGGTCGTAGCGCTCGTGATGCTGGCGTAGCAGATCGACACCATAATCGCCACCGTTGGGGGTGCGTACGATCGTGTGGATGTGGTTGCGGGACGGCACGGGGTTGTCGAAAACCACACCCGGGTGATGGTCGAATTCGATCAGGACCACTGGACTGTGCACCCGGTAGTAGAAGGGTCCGTCGTCGGACGTCGCTCCCATCCAGGAGAACCAGGTCTCGTCCAGGTGAGCGTTCACCTCCCGCATCTTGATGTCGGCGTGATGGTCCCGAGTCCAGCCAACGTACGTGCCGATCAACGATAGCAGCAGGCGGCGCTGGGCATCGCTGAAATCGCCGGCCATAACGCCTTCGTACGGCACGACCGCATTGTCGTGGCCGGTCCCGCCCTCCATGCGGCCGTCGAAGGGGTGCTTGAGTTCCTGTGGCAGATCGTCGGGGTGAATGGACGGCCGGGTCACCGCTCTCGATTGCTGTGAGTCGTCCAGCGAACGAATGAGATCGAGTCCGGCTCGCTCTTCGGTGCCAAAAACCCTGGTGCCTTCCAGCAGCCCATTGCCCCCCTCGCAAGGCTCCGATCCCAGGAACGTTGGAGTCATCACCAGATGATCGCCAATCATCATGCAGTTGATGTTCAGGTGATGTCCGTCGAGCTGCCACCCCCAGGGCTCGGAGTCGGATGGCCGGCCGAAGATGGAAAGGAAGTACGGCCACTCGCCGAACTCATCCGGACTCTCGGAGACGACGGCAAGCAGGCCGTTCAGACGCATGATATCGCGAGCTTGATCGAACCCTCGGGCGGATAGTGTTGCCGCGAGCAGGTCAAGTGCCAGCTTCCGGGTCGCGTCGGGCAGATCCTCCAGCATCATCCCATGGCGCCAGCAATTGAGATGAATGTTGTTCCAGGTTCGCCACTCATCCGCGTCGAGCGAGTGCGCGGTTCGGCCCCGTTGCTCGCCCGTCAGTGCCTGAAGAAAGGTCCGGGCCGCCTCGGTGATCGGCTTTGTCGAGACGCCGGTCGCCGCCAGCGGGTACAGGCCTTCCCGCACAACTCCGTCGGTTGTGATGCCTCGGACGGGGTCGACCAGCGTCGACAAGCGCTCGTCAAGCAGCCGCGAGAGGCCCGGACTCTGGTCAACGCGCGTCCGGGCTGACATATGCCCGCCCTTGCGGACCCTCAGTTTCGTCCAATGCTCGGTCATTCTTGCGCAGCTCCTTCGTGTAGGCGGTTATGTACCAATCGCTATGGCGGGGATTCCACCCAGTGATTCGAAACATGATAGTGCGACTGGCGGTCGGTGCGACACGACCCGGGCGGAGATGATGAGAGGTTCGCCCGCGCGGCCCGGTTGGCCATCTGCAGATTGCCAACCGCCAAGGTGGGCGATTTGGAGTGTCCGCAGAATCTCACGACGTCGCGTCTTCAGTACTCAGGGTATTCCTCTTGCCTTGTCGATGCGGAATCCATGCTCACGGCGAGGTCGACGAATCGTTGGGTAGCTGAAGCTGGTGCGGTTACATCCCAATGGACATGTTGGCAGGCATTGCGGAAGGCGGTTTCGAATGACGTTAGACCCAGCGGGATCGTCGTAGCAGCGTGGTGGACCGAGAGAGCGAGGCCGAAGTATTCGATCCACTCCGGGACGGCCGTTAGCCAAGTGTCCTCTGAGCGGATGTTGGCCTGAGACGGATTCGACAGAGACTCGACGACGTTTGCGACGAAGGCGATCTTGGCTGGGGAGAACGTGTCGAGCTTCGCCTTGAGTTCGTCAAGCGTCACCGGCCGTGCATCCGGCGTTCGATAAGGTCGGCGAACGATGGGTTGAGTTCAATGCCTACCCATCGCCGACCTAGACCCTCGGCAGCGAGCAAGGTCGTACCCGAGCCTGCGTAGGGGTCCAGAACGACGCTGCCCGGACTGCTTGTGATGGAAACACATCGTCGCGCGAGCGTTACAGGCATCATCGCAGGATGGTCGTCTTCGTCACCATTCGCGCGCTTGAGGGGCTCCGTGGGTATGTCCCACACGGTACGCAGTCTTCTGTCGTTGGGGCCGACGACAGCACTGGCGTCGTAGTAGTAATTCTGCTCCTTCGAGAGAAGGAACACGGTTTCGTGAGCCTTGGTGGGGCGGTCGCGAACCGACTCGGGGTGGGCATTCGGCTTGTGCCAGATGACTTCGCTACGAATCCACCAACCGGCATCCTGCAGCGCCAAGGCGAGCCGCCAGGGAACACCAATCAGATCCTTCGGCTTCAACCCTTCAGGTGTGCGGGGTCGAACTCCCATGGCGCGCGCACGGTTTTTGCGGTCGGGGGCGCGGTAACGCCGGTTGCCCGAAGTATAGGAGTCGCCCACATTGAGCCATACGGTTCCGTCCCCCCGAAGCACGCGGCGCAACTCATCAAACGCTTCGACGATGCTGCAAATATAAGAGCGCAAGGTGTCATCACGCCCGATCTGATCCTCGACCTGGTAGTCCCTGAGGGACCAGTACGGAGGTGAGGTCACGACGGTCTGGACGGACTCTGAAGGCAACAGGCTCAGCGCACGCCGGGCGTCGCCGCAGATCAACAGCGACTCCGAGATTGCTGACATCCGAGGGCAGCGATCCGTAAGCCGACGGTAGGGACCGAGCGGGAACAGCATTGGAGAAGGCGCTGTGCTCGGCAAGTTGTTGTCGACAGGGGTTGATAGGTGAGATTCGCCGTCCGACAACGCCGTATTCTCGACTTCTGTGGTGGTCGTGTGGCTCATCCGACGCGTAGTGTGCGGTACCGTTCGCGTCTCGGCCAGGCAAGACAGGCAAGACAAGGCAACTGAACCATCACGGTCGCAACCTGTTTTGTGGCAGTGAGATCCGAAGTGGTTTGCCAACTATCGCCTGGCCATTGTCCCGCCCTAGTGTGGTCGGAGCGAGTGGCAATTCAACCGGTTCAGGACCAGTAGTCATACGCCTTCTGAATGTCCATGCCGTGACTCTCAAGGCGCGCACGGGCCGCGTCGACGACGTCGCCTGGGAAGCGATCGGCTCGAGCGACGACTAGCGCCTCGAAGCTCAATTTGAGGATGCCCCGATCCTTCAACATATGGAAACCGTCCGACGGCGCTGCCTTCAGCGTCAGGTCCATCACCGTCTTCACTTCGCCGTCCCTCTGAATCTTCTGGCGCGTTCTCGAAAGTCGGACGGTTTTACCGCGTTCTTCCTTGAGCAGTTCCTCGAATGCGTAGATGGTGCGCCAGACATCGTGGGCAACCGTCCCAACCTGGGCGGAAGGCTGAACGGAGATGAGCCGCTCGAAGGCGGCGTCGTAAACATCGGTGGCACCGCGCTGCCGGGCATTCTTCATGTACTGACGGAGCTTCGCAGGGTCGTCACAATTCTCGATGTTGTGGAGAATGCGGGTTCGGTCCGGCGTCGTCACGTTGTCGCCACCCCGCGAAGAATTCTTTTCGCCATTTAGTCGACCATATGCGTGATGCGTGGCGATTGTCGGCTGAGGCGGGAGACAATCGCGTTCCCGACACATATGGTCAAATATACAGTATCGAAACGAACCCCGCCTCGGCCGGACACGGCTCGACCGGCAAAGGCACGCGCTCCCGGCTCTTGCTGAACGGGTCGCGCACCGATTCGCCGGCGCGTTCCTTATGCCCGCCGAAGCGCTGTGGCTTGAAGTCGGCAAGTACCGGACGGCCATCGGCCTCGGCGAACTGCTCGCCTTGAAGCACGTCTTCGGCGTCAGCATTCAGGCGTTCACGCACCGCTGTCGCGACCTCGGCATCATCAGCGTGTCCACCTACCGTGCGTTGTTCAACGAGTTCGACCGCCTCGGTTGGCGCTCGCCCCCCTACGAGGAATACGGGGCCATGCCCGGCGAACAGCCGAACCGGTTTAACCGGCTCTGTTTGCGCGCCCTCGCCGAAGGCGCCATAAGCGAGTCCAAAGCAGCCGAGCTCTTGGATATCGGCATCGTAGAAGTCGACGACTACATGCGCGGCATCCTGCCCTCGCTGTCGGCCACGGGGTGATGTAATGTCCCATCGAGTGGTCGTATCGGATTCGTCCGTTCTCATCGACCTCGAACGCGGGTCATTCTTCGCCGCAGCTTTCGCACTGCGCCTCGAGTTCTGCGTGCCAGATCTGCTCTACCGGCGCGAGCTCGAACCGTACGGCGGCGACCGTCTCCGCGCCATGGGCCTCCGAGTCCTCGAACTCGACGACATGCTCAGAGATACGCGTCGGCATCGAGGCGATCAAGTATCGCGACGACCTCCTCCGTTCGCTGGTCATGGATCAGGTTGATCGCACGTTCGCCCTCCAGTTGTGGATGCCTCGAGTAGAGCCAAGCTCGGACTTCCTCGTGACCGTAGTACTCACCAAGCCTCATCACCACGTACGACAGGTCCGCGATGATGAGTTGCGTCCGCGGATGCGGTGACTTCTGCCCACTGCCCCATCGCGACACGGTCGCCTTCGACACCCCCGTGAAATTAGCGATGTCGGTGTCCTTCAGCCCTCCCGTTTCCTGCAACCTCGCCAGAAACTGCACCACGGGTTTCGCGCGTGCCTTACTCATGCTCGAGTCCCCATTTGCCGCCACGGCACCTCCTGCATGTCTGTTTTGATGAGCATGTCGAATGAAATCGTCAAGTTAACTTCTCAGCGCCCGGCGTCGATTGCGCCCCCGTACGACTAGCCCATTCCGCCCGCACAAGACAAGGCCACGTATTCAGTACTCGGAGTATTCCTGGTGAAGTCAGGTCGCCGGGGAGCCAATCGTCGAAGTCGGGAACATACCCGAACTGACGTACGGCAGAAGGGAGTATGTGAGGCTGGGGCCGATCAGGTTGACGCGCGGAGGTTACATCGTTGGGATCAAGAACCTGCTGACGCGGCATGGGCTACCTCGGCGGAGGCCACGCGACCGTGTTCGTCGCTCTGGAAGACGACTTCGGCGCCGACCTTGAGGCCGAGATCGCGAAGCGGCTGCCCCGCATAGCCCGATAGCTTGTCGAGCGTGAAGGCGACACGCAGGCGTTCATTCGTGGCGACTTCGCACAGGCCGAAGTCATTGATGCGGATGACCTTGCCTATATTCTTGCTCATCAGGAGTGCTATGTAATGTCTACGTTTTGCACCGTAACACAGACGCGGGCCTGATCTCCGGGACCGTATCGGCCCGGTCGCTGGCGCGATGTTTCGTGATCACAGGACGCTCACTGGCTGCGGCAGAGTCGCGACGATTGCCGCCGTACGCACACTTATGTGGACGGATCCGACGGATCAGCGGAAGGAGATCGCGCGGATCGTCGAACCAGGCGTTGAGATCGTTAACGATCCCGCTGTGCCTGTCGCGTGAGGCGATAGCAGTCGATAAACCACTCGAGCGGGGTGCGCCCGTTGACCTGATAGTCGTGGGCGTCTGGTGGAATGCCCGCTCCGTGAAGGACGCAGTCCATGGGAATGGTTGGTTTCAACGCCATCTCTCCTGTCCCTGAGATCGCGTATCACCTGGATCCCAGCTTCTGGGGTAACGGCTACATGCGCGAGGCGACCATCGCGGCCATCGAATGGGCCAGGGCGAATCTGCGTTGCGATCAGATTGAGGCGCTTATCGAGGATGACAACGTGAGATCTGTCCGACTCGCAACGCGCCTGGGTTTCGTTGCGACGGGACGTTACAAAGAGCGATCCCAACAATACTTGCTGTTTGTCAGCCCGACGACTGGAGAAACTGCTCGTTGCTCCCAGGAGCTCACTTGGGCGCGGCTCGACCGCTTCGTTCTTTCCACCTCAGCCGCAACCCGGCTATGCTCAGCACCCAGTCTTGTCTTGGGGAGTAGCCATGATCCGCCGACCTGCCGCCATCGCCCTCGTGATGCTGACCCTCCTCCCGTTGCCCCTCGCCGCCGCTTCCGATGCCCAGGATGCCGCCCTCGTCACGCTTGAGATCCACCGCGACGGCGAACGTGTCTTTTCGCCGCTGATGCTGGTCCGGCTCGGGCAGATGGCCGAAGCGAGCATCGAGTCGCCCGCAGGCGAAGGGCACCGGATCGTGCTGTCCGTGACCCGTGACGGTGACATCCTCCACATGCGATCGATATATATGACGAAGCACGAAGACAGACCCTGGGTGGTGATCGCGGAGCCCGCGATCTCGATACGAGACGCCACAGAAGGGTCAATGGCGTTGATTGGCGGTGACCACGAACTCCGTTTCGATGTCGAGATCGGCGGCGGCACGTTCGCCGACCTGCGCGCCCGCGTGTTCCCCGACGCTGTGACGGAGCCGGCAACTTAAGGCCGTTCGGGGTGTTCCTGCGCATGAATCGGTCAATAAACCCCGAACAAAAGGGACGCAGAGAAAATGAAAAACAAGGTTTTGCCGAGTTTCGAGGCGGCGCTGGCGGACGTGCCGGACGGGTCCACGATCATGGTCCCCGGATTCGGCACTCCCGGGACGCCGAAAAATCTCATGTCGGCGTTGTTCGATCAGGGTGCGACGAATCTGGCTACCATCTCCAACAGCGTCAACCGGGATATCGCCACCCTGGTTGAGGCCGGCCGCATACGCAAGGTGTATTGCGCCTTTACCGCTCCGACGCATCCATCGCGAGACACGCCGTTCGTCCGCATGTACAACAATGACGAGATCGACGCGGAGCTGGTGCCGCAGGGGACGCTCGCCGAACGGATACGGGCGGCGGGGGCCGGCATCGGCGCCTTCTACACGCCCACCAGCGTGGGAACCGAGTTGGCCGAAGACAAGGAACACCGCGAGATCAACGGCCGCATGCACGTGCTGGAGTATCCCCTGCCGGCGGACTATGCGCTGATTCGAGCCTGGCGCGCCGATACGTTCGGCAATTTGCAATTTCGCCTGGCGCAGCGCAACTTCAATCCGATCATGGCGATGGCGGCGAAGGTCACCGTCGTCGAAGTGGAGCATGAGATTGTCGAGGTCGGGGGCATCGACCCGGACTGCGTCCACGTGCCGGGCGTCTACGTCGACCGCATCGTGAAGATTCCCCCCGATGGAATCTTCGATTAGGGGAAATTCATGACTGAGGAGAGCCGTCATGGCGGATAAACCGAGACTGACGCGCCAGGCCATGTGCGATCGCGTCGCGATGGAATTCCAGGATGGATGGGTCGTCAACCTGGGCGTCGGCATTCCCACGATGTGTTCGAATTACGTCGACCCGTCCAGAGATATTATCTACCACTCCGAGAACGGGGTGATCGGATACGGACCCCTCGCCCCCGAGGGCGAAGAGATTCCGCATCTGGTGAACGCCGGGGCGCAGAAGGTGACGGCCGCGCCCGGGATGGCGATCGTGCACCACGCGGATTCGTTCGCGCTGATTCGCGGCGGCATGATCGATGTCACGGTCATGGGGGCCTATGAGGTCTCCGAGAACGGGGATTTCGCCAACTGGCGCTTTCCCAACCGCAAGGGCGGAGGGATCGGCGGCGCGATGGATCTCGCGGCTTGCGCCAAGCGGGTGTTTATCGCGCTGGTGCACAACACGCGCGATGGCAAGCCGAAATTGCTGCACCGCTGTCAATTGCCCATCACCGCGCCGGGGGTGGTGACGATGGTGGTGACGGATCTGGGGTTGTTTGACCTGACGCCGGAGGGGTTTCAGGTGCGTGAACTGGCCCCGGGGTGGACGCCGGCCGAGGTGCAGGAGCACACCGAGGCGACGCTGGTGATTCCCGATACGATCCCCGATTTTCGGTTGCGGGACTAGAAGTACGCCGGCTAGCGCCGATCGCCCGGTCGGGAAACGTCCGACAGCGCCTTCAAGGCTTCGTCCGGCAATGTCAGATCCATTCCCTCCAGACACTCATTCATCTGTTCGAGCGTGCGCGGGCCGATGATCGCCGAGGTCACGCCGCGCCTCGTCAGGCACCAGGCGATGGCGACGGCCGAGGGCGTCGTGTCCAATTGCGCGGCGATCGCCTTGACGGCTTCGACGATCTCGAAGTTGCGCTCAGTGAATACACCGAAATGCGATCTACCGCAGCACGGCCGGTGAATTCAGGCCTCTGTCGCCAGCGGCGAAACATGCACTTCGACAATCATCCAATGACGTTGCCTCGCGAGCCCCCGTCCGCATGGTTCGAGGGATATGTCTGCTTGCCTGGCCATTAACAGACGTCCGACTGGTTCTGCGAATCGAGTTGCTGCCTACCCGACGCTAACTTCGTCTACATCGCCGTCCGGGGCAAGATCCATATGGGCGACGTCCAGGCTCGCTCCTGCAGCGCAGGCTCCTTCTCCGCGCGCAACGGGACGCCCAACCGAATCGCGTCCCAGGTCGACCACCGGCAGGTTGGGTTCTCGAGCACACGCACGTAATAAAAGGCGCGCTCGTCGCGGTCGAAGTCCGGATCCTCCCACATCGCCTTCAATTCAACGGCTCCCTTGTCGAAGTCGAAGTCGCAGGTTGCGAGGTCCACGCTGGCCCCGTTGTCAGGACAGCGGTGGCTGTCGGGGCTCGGCTCGAGGCCATCGGCGCACGCAACGTCATAGACTCGCTCCCGCCGGGTGCGATCGTCGAGCCAGCCCTTGACGATCTGCAGGCGCTGCAGCCACGCACTCGAGGGATCCCGCAACGCCCAGGCAAAAAAGCGCGGCGCACCGCGTGGGCGCGCCTCGAGGTCGCCGCCCATCGGGACCCCGGTGGCGTACAGCCGGCTTGCGTCGGCCGCGTCGAGATCGTAGCCGGCGAAGAATTTCACGCGGATCCGCGGGCCGCTGGTGGCGAAGGTCTCCTTGCGCCGCAGCGCCGCATAGATCGCTTCACGCGTATTGGCCTCGGCCCAGACGGCCGCCAGCCCCGACGCGCTCCAGTCGAATCCGGTAGTGGTGGAACCAGGCCGCCGGTTCAGTTCAGGATTGTCCTCGTCGAGTATCGCCAAACGCCACTCGGGACGCCCATCGACAATGCCAATCTTGCCGTGATACGTGGGTTCCTCGTAGGCCCCGCCCGTGTTGTGGGTATCGCTGGAGCCGATGAATCCGAACCGGTACGGATTGAATCCCTGGCTGTGCTGTAGCTCGAGCCCCATCAGCAACGCATCGCGCACGTACGCGCCCTTGACCTCGTCACTGCTCCTGTCGCGCACCTCGAAGTTGGCCCACTCGTCGTTCGGCGACAGCAGCGGATGCGTCTCGGATGTTCCCTTCACCTGGGTCATTTCCACGATCGGCTCGTTGCGCATCCGGACTTCCGCATAGGCCGCATCCATCGGCTCTCCGGCGAACGTGGTGGTCTGGAAGAAGTTCCCTCGGCTCAGATTGGTATTGTGGGGAATCGCCAGCGCCTCGATGCCTTGCGCCCGCAACCGTTCCATCCAGGCCCACAGGTCTTCCGGATTGAGAGAGTCGTAGGCGGCGAAAGGCAGTTCGGGCACGCGCGCGCCCTTGAAGATGACGTTGCGGTGCAGCATGCCATCCGGCGCCGAGGTGTACTCGAAGCCCACGAAAGTAGTGAATTCACCCGGCGCGTAGTGGCGTTCGGCCGCCTCAATGGTCCGTTGCCACGCGTCTCGACGTATCGACTGCGCAAGTCCAGGATCGAGCTCGCCGTCGTGGAGGGCCCGCCCGAAGGCACTGTAAGCCTCGATCACAAAGTCGGGGGTGACCTCGCCGGGACTCGTAACGGAAGATGGGTCGGCCGATTCGCCAAGCGCTGTGATGTTGCCCAGATACTCGGCGTGGTCGGTGACGGCCAGGAAGTCCAGCGGCGCACCGCGCATGCGGATGGTCTGGCCGGCCGGATGCCGCAGTGGGGCGCCCTTGGCGTACGCGTAGGCCTCGTCCGGCCCCGTGCGTGCGCCGGACTTGTAGGCATCGGCCGAGTACTTCGTGTGCACGTGCAGGTCTCCGAAGTAGGCATTTCGGACCGGCGGTTCCGCGTCTGCCTGGACGGTGAAAAACGAAGCCGCGACCGCCAATGCACCGAGCGCGCCAGTCATCATGCGCCGGCCCGATGGAGTCGGACCAGAGAGGCGCCCTAGCCACCTGGCGCAGTGACTCGGCACATCCGGTGTGGATAGTGGAGTCAGCAACATATCAATCCCCCGTGTCTGCTTGCCGGATTCGTGTCCGTCCGCTGTCCGCGTCAAGCCGTCGTAACCATCGCATGACCCGCACGCATTTTCCACCATCAGAAGATCAGTACCGTGCGCGACACGAACCAATAGGACGCGATGCTGCCGATGCCGTAAAGCGGTGCGTTGATGAGCCATTGCGGCAAGGAGAGCTTTGCATGGCGCACGCAGGCAACCATTGAGTCCGGATCTGCCGAGGTTGACGTATTCCATCAATCCGAACTTCGTCTACATCGCCGTCCGGGGCAAGATCCATATGGGCGACGTCCAGGCTCGCTCCTGCAGCGTAGGCTCCTTCTCGGCGCGCAACGGGACGCCCAACCGAATCGCGTCCCAGGTCGACCACCGGCAGGTTGGGTTCTCGAGCACACGCACGTAGTAAAAGGCGCGCTCGTCGGGGTCGAAGTCCGGATCCTCCCACATCGTCTTCAATTCAACGTCTCCCTTGTCGAAGTCGAAGTCGCAGGTCGCGAGGTCCACGCTGGCCCCGTTGTCAGGACAGCGGTGGGTGTCGGGGCTCGGTTCGAGGCCATCGCCGCATGCAACGTCATGGACTCGCTCCCGCCGGACGCCATCGTCGAGCCAGCCCTTGACGATCTGCAGGCGCTGCAGCCACGCACTCGAGGGATCCCGCAACGCCCGGGCAAAAAAGCGCGGTGCACCGGTTGGGCGCGCCTCGAGGTCGCCGCCCATCGGGACCCCGGTGGCGTACAGCCGGCTTGCGTCGGCCGCGTCGAGATCGTAGCCGGCGAAGAACTTCACGCGGATGCGCGGGCCGCTGGTGGCGAAGGTCTCCTTGCGCCGGAACGCCGCATAGATCGCTTCGCGCGTGTTGGCCTCGGCCCAGACGGCCGCCAGCCCCGACGCGCTCCAGTCGAATCCGGTGGTGGTGATACCAGGCAGCCGGTTCAGTTCAGGATTGTCCTCGTCGGGAATCGTGGAACGCCACTCGGGACGCCCGTCGAGAATGCCAATCTTGCCGTGATACGTGGGCTCCTCGTAGGACCCACCCGTGTTGTGGGTATCGCTGGAGCCGATGAATCCGAACCGGTACGGATTGAATCCCTGGCTGTGCTGCAGCTCGAGCCCCATCAGCAGAGCATCGCGCACGTACGAGCCCTTGACCTCGTCACTGCTCCTGTCGCGCACCTCGAAGTTGGCCCACTCGTCGTTCGGCGACAGCAGCGGATGCGTCTCGGACGTTCCCTTCACCTGCGTCATTTCCACGATCGGCTCGTTGCGCATGCGGACCTGCGCATAGGCCGCATCCATCGGCTCGCCGGCGAACGTGGTGGTCTGGAAAAAGTTCCCTCGGCTCGAATTGCTATTGTGGGGAATCGCCAGCGCCTCGATGCCTTGCGTCCGCAACTGGTCCAGCCAGGCCCACAGGTCTTCCGGATTGAGAGAATCGAAGGCGGCAAAAGGCAGCTCGGGTACGCGCGCGCCCTTGAAGATGACGTTGCGGTGCAGCATGCCATCCGGCGCCGAGGTGTACTCGAAGCCCACGAAAGTCGTGAATTGACCCGGCGCGTAGTGGCGTTCGGCCGCCTCAATGGTCCGTTGCCACGCGTCTCGGCGTATGTCCTCTTGCGCAAAACCAGGATCGATCTCGCCGACGCTGATGGCCCGATTGAAGGCACTGTAAGCCTCGATCGCAAAGTCGGGGGTGACCTCGCCGGATTCCGAATCGGGCAATGGGTCGGCTGAGTCGCCAAGCGCTGCCGAGTTACCCAGATACTCGGCGTGGTCGGTGACGGCCATGAAGTCCAGCGGCGCACCGCGCATGCGGACGGTCTGGCCGGCCGGATGCCGCAGTGGGGCGCCCTTCGCATACGCGTAAGCCTCGTCCGGCCCCGTGCGTGCGCCGAACCGGTAGGCATCGGCCGAGTACTTCGTGTGCACGTGCAGGTCTCCGAAGTAGACATTTCGGACCGGCGGTTCCGCGCCTGCCTGGATGGCGAAAAACGAAGCCGCGACCGCCAATGCACCGAGCGCGCCAGTCATCGTGAGCCGGCCCGATGGAGTCGGATCAGGGAGGCACCCTGGCCGCCTGGTGTGGTGACTCGTGGATAGAGAAATCAGCATGACATTAGTCCCCCGTTTCGCGTGCCTGCCGGATTCGCCCTGTCCGTCCGCTGTCCGCGTCAAACCGTCGTAGCCATCCCATGACCCGCACGCATTTTCCAAACGTCGTTGCCGAATGATAGCAGCGGGTCTCGAAACATGCCGTCGCGCGCGACGATGAGTACGCGATCGAGGCGTTGCTCTGAACGGGGCATCATCAAATGATCAGCACCGTGCGCGACACGAACCAATAGGACGCGATGCTACCGATGCCGTAGAGCGGTGCGTTGATGAGCCATTGCGGCAAGGAGAGCTTTGCATGGCGCACGCAGGCAACCACCGTGAGCGCGGCGGCGACGATCACTAGCTGGCCGATCTCGACGCCCAGGTTGAAGAGGAATAGCGCCCAAAGCGCATTTGCCTTCGGCAGGCCAATGTCGGCAAGCGCGCCGGCAAAGCCGAAACCGTGCAGGAGTCCAAAAACGAACGCTACGATCCAGGTATGGCGGGCGGTGATGGTCGCCTCGGCACCACGCAGACGTTCTACGGCCAGAAACAGGATCGATAATGCGATCACGGCCTCCACGGGCGCTTGTGAGAGCCGAACGATTTCGAGAGCCGCCAAGCCGAGCGTAATGCTGTGTGCGATCGTGAAGGCGGTAATCGTTTTGATGAGCGGGCCGGGTTTCGTGATGAAAAACATCAACCCGATCACAAACAGAATGTGGTCGAAGCCGAACAGCAGATGTTCGACTCCGAGTGTCAGATAACCAGGCAGATTCGCGCGCCCCTTCGAGTCAACCGTCAAGTAGGGCGCCTCCGGTCGCAGCAAAGCCGAGATGGACGTCCCGTCGAGCAGCGCAACATTGACCAGCACATCAGTGAGCGTGCTCGACAGGCCCTCGATGCCGATCACGGATCCAACCAGGCCTCCTGGTCCGCAATCGGCCGTCCAGTGTTGAATCAACGCCGCATTGCGAACATCGTCGACGCTGCGGACCGCGAGCACGCAGTGCTCGGGCAGCAAGGGCTCGAGTGGTAGGCGGCGATTGCCGAGCAACGGCTGCTTCCACAACACCTCGAAGACGTTGGGGCTGATTTCCGTGATCCCGAGGTAGGCCGGCCGGACCTCGTGGCCGGTTGCCGAAGCGGCGCAAAAGACGGCAGTCGCAAGCAGCCACCGAGACCTCAACGTACGACCTCAATCTCGTATCGCGAACGCAACGACTCGTAGTAGCGTGCGTTTGCATCTGCACGGCGTTTCGCGTCGAGGTCGTTTACGACCTTCTCTTTCACCTCATGGAAACTGGGGGCGCGCGCCTGAGTCCGTTGGTTGACGCGCACCAAGTGGTAGCCGTAGCCGGATTCGACCGGGCCTTGCCAACCGTCTCCGGTGAGCTTGGCCAGTGATTCGGAAAACTTGGCGCCGAAGTCCTTGCGAACGTCGGCCTCGGAGACGTTAGCGAAGGTGTCGTGCAACATGAAAGGATCGCCGAGTGAGCGCCAGTTAGTCTCGTCGACAGAGTGTGCTGCCGCGATCGCGTCCTCGCGCGGCGTCGCACGTGCATCGGGACTGAAGTAAACGTGCGAGAAGGAATATCGCGCCGGTATTCGGTAGCGCTCGGCGTTCGTTTGGAAAAACTCGATAGATTCCGCATCGGTCGGCGGCTCGAGTAGCGCGAGATCCTCGGTCAAAAACGTCAGCTTTTGAGCGAGACGGCGCCGGATGATGACGTCGTTATCGTCGAGACCAATGTTCCGCGCCTCCCGCACCAGTATCTCTTCGCGAACATGCGCGTTGATCAGGCCGTCGAGCTCTGTCCGAGTCGGCGGGCGGCCCATTTGTATTTGCCATTGATTTTGCAGCCGCTCGATATCCAGCGGTCCGACGCGCAGCAGGTCCGGGCCGCTGGAACGCCACGCATCTACGCCAAAGATCGCGGCGCCGATCAACAGGAATGCCACCAACGGGTCCTTGAGGTATTTCACCGCGCTATTTGAACAGAAAAGTACGGTGTTGTTGGCATGTCACTTCGTTGTTGAGCCCGGGCGGAGTGTAGATTATGCAGAGACACCGCAACAAAGGGCGCGAGCCCTCGTCCTGGCAACCTCAAGGCCCGGTCACCGAAGGGCACACAAAAAAACAGCCCGCACCTTTCGGTGCGGGCTGCGCCATGGTTCAACTCAGCAAGCGCTGAGGGCTATCGGTTATAGCTGAACTGCAACCCGAGTGTCCGCGGTGGGTTGAAGCCATTATAGCCGCTGCTACCGAGCGTAAAGGGGTTGATCCCATCGGTGACATTCTGCACAAAGACGCCGACCTCATAGTTGTCCCGGGCCAGCAACAGCTTCAGATTCAGAATCCGATTGGTTGGCGTCGGCCGCTCGTTGTTTTCGCTCCTGAACAACTTCGTGCCCCGGTAGTAGGAATCGGCACGCAGCGTAGCATCGAAGCCGGCGAGCTCGAAGTCATACATCAACGAGGCGAAATAGGAGTGTACCGGCGTGAAGCTAATGCGGTTGCCCGCGTCGATGTTGACCCGTACCCCCGCACCCGCTATGACCCCGCCCGACTGCTGCGTCTGGGTTTCCGCATCGGGAACATACGCGCCGCCCGCGTGCAAGCGCAACGAGTCGGTCAGTCTGCCCCGCAGCTCAAATTCATAGCCTTGGGATGTGGCCTTGCCGATGTTGGCATTGACGTCTGGGCTATACGGTGTGGTGAGCAATGGGTTATCGGGATCCGGCAAAGCCGGGAAATTGGTGCCGGTGCGGACCACGGCATTATTGATGTCCGTGGCATACACGCTCGCGATGATGTCGAGCCGTCCATCCAGGACCGTCGCCTTGACCCCCAGCTCCCAGGACTCTATATCGTCGCCTTCGAAGTTCAGTAGTTGGCTGGCGGCTTCAGCTAGCTCCGCGGCGCCAGCGACGCCCCGCGCGGCGGCATCCTCATAGTCGTCCACTCGGGACACGAGCTGTGTGTTTATGCCTCCAGTGCGAAACGCCTCCGCATACGTGAGGTAGACCATCGTATCGTCGTTGGGCCGCCAGCTAAGGGTGACCTTCGGCGCCAATTTATCTTGCGTCGCCGGCTCGGCGCGTGGGTTCGTCTGGCTCTGCGGTACCCACATGCCTCCCGGGCCTCTCAACAGCTCCACCGTACTTTCGGCGTAGCGCACTCCGGCCAGGATATGGAACTGATCGCTTATGCGATAGCCCACCTCGCCGAAGATGGCCTCCGAATCCCGGTCTTGATAGCTGGCGCCGCTCCTGCGCCCGACACCTTGCAGAAGATTGTGGACTTGCCGCATCTGCTCGAGCGTCATCACCTCGGGGTTGAACGTGAAGCCCCCGGTGCAGACCACAGGATCCCCATTCTCGGTAACCGCAGGAACACCAGTGGCAGTGTTCGCGTAGGCGGTTCCACTTACCACCCCCAGTGATCCGCAAGGCTCCCAAAGCCTTGGATCAGGATCGATGTCGATGCGCTGGATGTAGACACCGACGCTCCAGTCCAACCGGCTGTCCGTGTTGGAGACGAGGCGCGCCTCCGTGGCCCAGCGTTCATTGAGACTCGAATTAGCACGGACGCTGCTACGGCCCCAGAATCCACCGGTCCCGCAACCTACTATCGCACATGCAGCATCGGTTCGTCTGTCCCAAAGTCCCCCCTCGATGGTCCCGAAGGCACCGCCGACGCTCTGCTCCTCCGCAAAGGTGATGTCGTGGTCATAAAACCCCGAGGCCGCCATCAAGTCTGCCCACGGCAGCTCCCACTCGGCGCTGAGGTTGATGATCGTCGACCACGAATTTCCGCCGTCTTTCAATTGCGGCGAGGCCATGTGCGTCACGTAGACGTGGGACGGGCCGTCTTTGTATCTCTGAGTCTCTCCGTCGAACGTGCCGTTCTCCCCGGTTTCGCAACCCCCTATGACGGGGTATTGCGGTACTTGAGGGAGTTGGTCGCCCCGAGGGAAATTGCCGTCTGCGGGGCGTTCCTCCGAGAAGCAGTGAAAGGCAATCCCGGGGCCGCCGATATCGCTTTCGACATAGTAGTACGTCGCATTGAGCGTGAGCGTGTCGGTGGGATAGAAGGCGAGTTGGGCCCGTACTCCCCTCTCGTCGATCCCATCGACATCCTCAATGATTTCGGGCCCCACCTTATCGAGGATACCGGCCTTATTTCGCGCATAGGGGGTTATGCGCGCCGCCAGCCGCTCCCCGAGCGGGACATTGATCATGGAGTCGATGCGCCACCCCATGTCACCGGAATGCGACGGGTCCGAAATCCTCGTCGTGAACGCCCAGTCGAAGCCCGCCGGATTGGGCTTCTTGGTGATGTAGCGGATCGCCCCCGCCATGCTGCCTTCGCCGTAGAGCGTGCCCTGCGGCCCCTTGAGCACCTCGATGCGCTCCAGGTCGAAGTTCGGAAGCCGCGGCTGCCGGGAGCTCGTGCCCGTGACGGGTACGTTGTCCACATAAATCGATACCGGCGAGGTCGGGGCCCGGAACTGGGCGATCCCGCGCGCCACGACTCTGTGCCAAGTGTTCGTGGCGTTGCCGTAGTTCAATCCGGGGATCGCCAGAAACAGGCTTGTGATGTCCTCGACGCCCCGTTGCTCGAGTTCGATGTCCGTTAATGCCGAGATGGTGACCGGCGTGTCCATCAGGTTCGTGTCGCGGTACGTGGCGGTGACCACGATCTCCTCGACCAGCGGTTCGTCGTCGGCTTCTTCTCCCTCGTCTGCGTCGGACTGGGCCGCCGCAGGCAAGCAGAACGTCATGCCGATCGCGGCCAATGCCGCAATGCCGAGCTGTCGCCAGCTCATGGAATAGATAGTCATAAGTTTCCCTCTTGTCTCGTTGTAAGAACGAAACCAGCGATGTTGCATCGCCAAGGGCGCGGTTGTTACACCACTCGCCGACCAGCGATGCCGCGCCGACGGTGTCCTCTCACGTAACTGCACCACTGTACACTAAAGGCTGGTCGTTTGTTGATGGCCGAACGGGGACTTCAGAGGTCTACGAAGGTGTGAACGGCTCGCGGAACGCCCGGGAAAGTGGCCTTGGTCGCTCTCGCGACCGCCCGATTTGACGGCGCGGACAAGCGCATCCCCGCCGCGGGGCGGCGTTGGGCGAACCGTTGATGCGTCAGGCGGCGCCGGGCGGGGCGCGCGCCTCCAGCGAGACCATGGCCTGGTACAGCCAGTCCAGCCGGAAGTTCGTCTTCGCGAAGCGCACGCACACCCGGCGCGCCGTGCGAACCATGTATGCCGCCGTGCGCATCACGTATCGGATGACCGAGCGGATGCCGTGCGCGCGCGCCTTTTTTGGCAGCGCCTCGTACTGCACCGCGCGCAGCAGGACCTGGGCGATCTGGCCCAACGCGTAGAACGCCTGGTTGGCGCGGTAGCCCCGCACGGCGGATGGTGCAGGTCCATGTCCCGAAGCGGACCCTTGAAGGCGTTTTCCTGGCCCTGCTTGCCCCGGTGGCGCCGCACCAGCTCCTTCAACGGCAGGTCGTCGCGCGACACCAGGATCACCGTGTGCCGCGGGATCAGAAGCCTCTGGACGTTCTCCGTCCGGCGCCGAACCACCACGTAGTGCTGCTCCCGGTCCCACCCGCTCGGGCGGTGCGTCGCGAAGATCGCCTCCTCGGCAAGCGCGCCAAGCCACCAGACCTCCGCCACTCGCCAAAACGGCACCGGCGATGACCCTAGAAGCGCATGCGCAGTCCCGCTTCGATCGTGCGTCCCCGCTGGGGCACCAGGTCCTTGACGACGGACGTGTGCAGGCGCTGCTCGTCGTCGGTGAGGTTGCGCCCGGCGAGGAACAGGTCGACCGTCGTGCCGCTCGGGCGAAAACGCCAGGCGACGCGCGCGCGCGGGTCGTCGTAGGGGTCCGACGGCAGCTCGAAGTCCGCGACGTCGTCCTGTTCGGAAGCCCGCACGTAGTCCACGTTGGCCCGCAGGCGGTCGCTCGTGAACTCGAGGGACACGCCGACCCGGTCGGGCGGAAAGAGCGGCAGGTTGTCGTTGCCGGAGACGTCGATTTCCGGCGACACCATGTCGAAGAAAGCCCCGAGGTCGAGCGTTCCGGCGGCCCACTCGGCGACGGTAACGCGGCCTTTCACGTCGAAGCCCGCGAACGTCGCGTCGGCTTGGGCGTGCCGGCGCACGTCGAAGCCGTCCTCCTCCTCACCCGTCGCGGCCTGGTAGTCGCCGCGGTTCCGGTGAGTCTTCGGGTGATCTGGAAGACACGGCCGGTGAACGGCAACAGGCTGTTCGTCAGCGCGGCATTGGTTGGCCTCGGGCTGCTACTGCTGGCCGCGTTGATAGAAGCGGTGTCGCCGTACGAGGAGCCGATCACGGTTGCCGGCGGCGCGCTCCTCGGCTCGGCGCATCTTTGGCACTGGGTGAGAAAATGTGGTGGGGTGGCGTCCACGGCCTCCCGGTCGAACCCGATGAACCTTGATGGTCGGCGTCGGGCATGATCCGCGGACTCCCGAGGGTGCTTCGAATTGGCTAGACGGTCGGCGAGAGCGGCACCGCTCGCGGCGAAATGGCGAAAGCTCGCCGAAGGGCGCTGCGCGGAGAAGGGCGAGCGGCTGACCCCGGCCCGATTGGCGGTCTACGCGGAATTGCTGGCCCGCAACCGGCCGCTTTCCGCCTACGAACTCATCGCGCTGCTGGAGCAACGGCAGGAACGCAAGATCGCGCCCCTGACCGTCTACCGACACCTGGACTTCCTCATGCGAACCGGCCTCGTCCACCGGCTGCAATCCGCGCAGACGTACTTGCGGTGCGACCATCCCGATCATGCTCACGAGAGCCAGTTCCTGCTCTGTTCCTCGTGTGGCCACGTGGACGAGGTGGAGTCGAGAGGACTCGAGACGTTGCTGTCCCAGATCGCAGACGAGCACGGGTTCCGACCGGACAACGCGGTTGTCGAGGTCAAGGGGTTGTGCGGCATCTGTGCCGTCGGCGAGCAAGGCTGAGCGCGCTTCTCACAGGCGCAGACCGCAGGGGCACGGAGCACACTCTTGTCGAGCCCCGAGCGCGAGTTCGAACGTACCAAGCTCATCGCGCGTCGCGGGACGGATCATCGTGAGTCACCGGAAATCGTGTACCCAAGCGCCGCCGATTTGTAGTATAAATTGGGGTAAAAACTGGATAACTAGTTGATTTTATTGAAATATTATCGGAGAGGCAGGGATTACTCGCCGCCAAGGCGGCTTACCCCTTGCGGGGCCGCTCGGCGACTCCGTCGCCTGCGCGTTGAGATACCTATCGCTTCAAGTGGGGCATCACCGCTGCTGCGAACAGATCAGTCCCTTCTACCCGTGGGGCATCGGAGATGTTGACCACAAATCTGTCCGCGCCCTGATCGATCACTTCGAGCAGGGCCTCCGTGACCTGCTCCGGCGTTCCGACCAGGCTATTCCCACCGGACCTGATATTGGGATCAGCTTTCAGGCGGTTGAGTTCTTTTTCGGTAACTACTCACCCCCTTGCTCGTAGATCTCCCCGGAAAGAGCGATCTGGATGGCGACGAGTGGATTGTATCCGCGGTTTCGCATGGTTTGCAGGTAGCTGGAGATACGGCAGTAGGCTTGGGCAAATCGCTCGGTGCGGAAGCAGCCCGACACCTTCTGTTTCACCTTGCTCATTCGAAGGTCGCGCTCGGCCCGGTTGTTTGTGAAGGGGACGGTGGACTCCTCGGCGAACAGCAAGACCGCCTGTTCGTGCTTCTTCAACCGTTCCCAGAGGTTGTGCGCATCGGACTTGGCGATTCTGCCGCGTTTGCCCTTGGGCCGGGCGGGGATGGGCGGCAGTTCCTTGCCGCCGCGCGTGAGGATGTTTCGATAGCGTTTGCGCAGGTTCCGGCATTCCCGCTCGGTCACCTGCTTGGCGTCGCTCGCCGACACCTTGGCGCAGGTTTCCTTGAGCAGTCGCTTCATGTTCCTGGCCCAGGGGTATTGATTGGAGTCTACGACGAACTGCAATTCGCGCAGGAGATGCGAGCCGCAAAGCGCGTGGCCGCAATGATCGTAGGACAGATACGACGCCCAGCAGTCGTGCACCACGACACCGCCGTAGCGGGGGATGATGCCGATGTCGTCGATGGCCTCGCAACCGCGTTTGCGGTGCAGGCGTTTGACGGTGATCTCGCCGCCGGAATAGACATGGATCCAGTGGTTCTTCCGATCCACCCGCAGCGAGGTCTCGTCGGCGTTCAAGGCCGGCATGCGGAGCAGTTCGTCGATGGCCGTCGCCTCCCAACGTTCCAGCGCCGCATGCAGTCGGATCACGAACTTCAGCAGCGTCGCCGGCGAAATGGCCACATCGATCAGCGTCTCGACCGACTTCAGCACCCGGTCGAGCGGGACCATCCGGGCGATCAGCAGGTTCATCATGTAGGCCTTGAGGCCGTTGCCGTACTGCAGGGGACCGCACATGTCCGCCGGGAATCGTCCCGTCGTCCGCTGCCGACAGCGGGGGCAGTCCTTGACCTCCGCATCGACGTGATGGACGACCTTCTCGAACAGTATGTCGATGCGCGTGCGCCGTGGCTTGGACTGCGATGGCGTACTACCGAGATCGGCGCCGCAGTTCGCGCAGGCGTCGACCGCCGCCACCTCGGTGGTGGTCACGGTTCGGCTATGGCGCGACCGGGCATCGTTTTGCGTCACGCCCTTGCCCTTGCCACCGGGCCGGGTCGCCGCGGTCTCGTCCTTGCTCGTTTGCGAGGGCGGGATGCTCGAATTGCGGCCGCCCTTGCGGGTGGTCTTCTCCATGAAGATCGCCATCAGCACTTCGAACAGCATCAGCAGGGCGTTGAACAGCGCGCGCGTTTCCGCCGACATCTTGTCCGCCGCGGACAGTTTCCCGAACTCCGCCTTCAGGCGCTCGAACTCCTCGCGCAGCGATTGCCGGTTCACCGTGGCCATGGCCGCCGCTCAGCCGTCCTCGGCCTCGACCGCCATCATCGCCGCCAGCACCGCGAGGCGCTCCGCCCGCGGCATCGCCTGGTAGCGCCCGCCCCAACTCGCCGCCTTGCGCTTGATGGTCTGGCGGTGGGTGAAGTTGCGGCCCGCGCGGCTGGCCCAATGCACCCGGTCCGGGACGAAGTTGAACCACAGCTTCTCGGTGCGCACCCCGCCCCGGTTCATGACCTGCACCTCCAGCCTGCGCCAGCCGCCGAGCAACCCGTCGTACAGCGCCGAGGGATAGCCGGACAGCATGACCTGGCAGGGCAGGGTCTTGAGCAGTTCCAGCAGCTCGACGTGGTCGGCCTCCCCGTAGTCGAAGCGATAGCGACGGCCCGAGGTGCGGGTGCGCATCAGGTAGGGCGGGTCGCTGTAGACCAGCTCCGAGCCCCGATAGTCGTACTCGGCCAGAAACCGGTGCGCGCAGCCGTGAATGCGTTGCACGGGGTAGTCGCAGTCGAACTTCGCCAGAGCCCGCCCATCGAGGTCGATGCCGATGTTGTGCAGCGCCGCCGGCTTGCGCTTCATGATCGCGCCGCCGCCGAGGTGGGTCTCGATGTAGGTGTCGTGCGGCGGCATCATGGCAATGATGGGCTGGCACAGCCCCGAGGTCGCCTTCGATCCGAAATAGGCCAATCGAGAAGATCCGGCAATCCGTACGAAGGCCACACCATAGCGATGAGGCGCTATGATGTCAAGCAATATCCGACGGACGCGCGTGGCCCATAGCGCGGGACGCCTTTCAGGCTATGCTCTCTCGGGAATGAGGTCGGGTAGGGGGTGAGTAGTTACCTTTTTCGTTTTCAGCAATGAAGACACTTCTGCATATGACTTGCTTGATCTCGTCGTAGTCACGGCCAACCGCGCGACAATGGGATTTGAGAACCTCCTGCTTGTGGCGATAGGTCTCCCGGTCTTCGAAAACATAATTCCACCAATCGGCCTGTTCAGCCACCACACGCGGCGTGTATTTCTCGCCTGAGCCACCAACCATCACCGGGGGTATCGGATCTGGTACGGGCTCACAGTAAGCATCCTTGATCTGATAGTACTGACCCTCAAAGTTGGCCGGCGCCTCGGTCCACATCAAACGACAGATTCTTATGGCCTCAGCCAGTTGCGCGATGCGTTCTCTTGCCTTTGGGAATCGCCAGCCATAAGAAAGATATTCCGCCTCATTTCAACCGGCTCCTATGCCCAATACAGCCCGTCCACCAGAAATGGCCTGTGCGGTGGCGATCATTTTGGCCAGGTGCGCCGGATTGCGAAAACTGTTGCATAAGACCTGATGGCCAACGGTCTTGTCCGGATAGCGGCCCAGGGCAAATGACAATAAGGTCCAGCCTTCGCCGACTTTGTGACCGTTGTTTTGCACATGGTCGGGGATCCACAAGGAATCAAATGGGGCCAGGGCTTTATCCAGATAAGGGAAGGTATGCTCGACTAAGCGGGACCAGACATTGAGACCGACAGGGATTGACATGCGGACCTCCTGGACCTGGGTTTCCCGGATGGGGTCGACCTCCGACGAGGCCGCGATTCGAAACATGATAGTGCGAGTGGCGGTCGGTGCGACACGATCCGAGCGGGAATCATGATGGGTTCGCCCCTGTAGAGCCTGTCGCGATTGGCACCTGCAGATTGCCAACCGCCAACGCGGGCTAGAATGTGCACAGCACGAGCAGGGAATTGCTTGAGCGATTGGCCACCACCGGACGCACGGGATTGGTCGGGGTAAGGTCCAGGCAAAGGGGATGAGGGGGAAATGAAGAACAAAGTCTTGCCCAGTTTCGAGGCGGCGTTGGCGGACGTGCCGGACGGGTCTACGATCATGGTTCCGGGATTCGGCACGCCCGGAACGCCGAGAAATCTCATGTCGGCGCTGGTCGATCAGGGTGCGACGAATCTGGCTACCATCTCCAACAGCGTCAACCGGGATATCGGCACCCTTGTTGAGGCCGGGCGCATACGCAAGGTGTTTTGCGCCTTTACCGCTCCGACGCATCCGTCGCGAGATACGCCGTTTGTCCGCATGTACAACAATGACGAGATCGAGGCGGAGCTGGTGCCGCAGGGCACCCTGGCCGAGCGCATACGGGCGGCGGGGGCCGGGATCGGCGCGTTCTATACGCCCACCAGCGTGGGAACCGAGCTGGCCGAAGGCAAGGAACACCGCGAGATCAACGGCCGCATGCACGTGCTGGAGTATCCCTTGCCGGCGGATTACGCCTTCATTCGCGCCTGGCGCGCCGATACGTTCGGCAATTTGCAATTTCGCTACGCCCAGCGCAACTTCAATCCGATCATGGCGATGGCGGGGAAGGTGACCGTCGTCGAAGTGGAGCACGAGATTGTCGAGGTCGGGGGCATCGACCCGGACTGCGTCCACGTGCCGGGCGTCTACGTCGACCGCATCGTGAAGATTCCCCCCGATGGAATCTTCGATTAGGGGAAATTCATGACTGAGGAGAGCCGTCATGGCGGATAAACCGAGATTGTCGCGCCAAGCCATGTGCGATCGCGTCGCGATGGAATTCCAGGATGGATGGGTCGTCAACCTGGGCGTCGGCATTCCCACGATGTGTTCGAATTACGTCGACCCGTCCAGAGATATTATCTACCACTCCGAGAACGGGGTGATCGGATACGGACCCCTCGCCCCCGAGGGCGAAGAGATTCCGCATCTGGTCAACGCCGGGGCGCAGAAGGTGACGGCCGCGCCCGGGATGGCGATCGTGCACCACGCGGATTCGTTCGCGCTGATTCGCGGCGGCATGATCGATGCCACGGTGATGGGCGCCTACGAGGTCTCCGAGAACGGGGATTTCGCCAACTGGCGCTTTCCCAACCGCAAGGGCGGGGGGATCGGCGGCGCGATGGATCTCGCGGCTTGCGCCAAGCGGGTGTTTATCGCGCTGGTGCACAACACGCGCGATGGCAAGCCGAAATTGCTGCGCCGCTGTCAATTGCCCATCACCGCGCCGGGGGTGGTGACGATGGTGGTGACGGATCTGGGGTTGTTTGACCTGACGCCGGAGGGGTTTCAGGTGCGTGAACTGGCCCCGGGGTGGACGCCGGCCGAGGTGCAGGAGCACACCGAGGCGACGCTGGTGATCCCCGATACGATCCCCGAGTTTCGGTTGCGGGACTAGAAGTACGCCGGCTAGCGCCGATCGCCCGGTCGGGAAACGTCCGACAGCGCCTTCAAGGCTTCGTCCGGCAATGTCAGATCCATTCCCTCCAGACACTCATTCATCTGTTCGAGCGTGCGCGGGCCGATGATCGCCGAGGTCACGCCGCGCCTCGTCAGGCACCAGGCGATGGCGACGGCCGAGGGCGTCGTGTCCAATTGCGCGGCGATCGCCTTGACGGCTTCGACGATCTCGAAGTTGCGCTCGCTGAATGCACCGTAGTGCTCGCGCCTGGCGAACCGTGAATCGGGTGGCGGCGGCTCACCCTGCCGGTACTTGCCGCTCAACATGCCGCCCGCGAGCGGACTGTAGATCAACGTGCCGAGCCCGTGTCGCTGGCATGCCGGCAGCACGTCGGCCTCGATCTCCCGGGACAGCAGGGAATAGCGCGGCTGCAGGCTGATGAAGGGCGTGCCGTTCTGGCGCGACGCGGCCCATTGTGCTTCCACGATCTGGCTGCCGGTGTAGTTGGAACAACCGATGTAGCGCACCTTGCCGGCACGCACGAACCCATCGAGCGTTGCCATGGTCTCGTCGATCGGCGTCGTATTGTCCCAGGCATGCATTTGGTAGAGGTCGATGTAGTCGGTGCCCAATCGCTTCAGACTGGCGTCGAGAGCACTCGTCAAATGTAGCCGCGACGTCCCCAGGTCGTTCGGGCCCGGCCCTTGACGGACCCATGCCTTGGTCGCGATCACCACCGAATGCCGCCGGCCGGCCACCGCGCGCCCGAGGATCTGTTCCGACTGACCGCCTGTGTAGCCGTTCGCCGTATCGATGAAGTTGTGGCCAGCATCGACGAATGCGTCAATGATCCGTTGCGATTCCGCTTCCCCGCACGGTGCGTCGTTCGATGTGCCAAAGTTCATGGCACCAAGGCAAGCCCGGCTCACCTTGAGTCCGGATCTGCCGAGGTTGACGTAATCCATCAATCCGACTCGACTTATTGGCTCTGTCTACGGCCCGGCTTGAGGTAGAGGCTCAAAGACTCGCCAGCTCAACCGCCTTGCCGGTGCGTGCCGACTCATAGATTCCAAAAAGAACCTTCATCGAACCCAGGATGTCCCTGCCACTACTGATCGGCTCCTTGCCCTCCTGGGAGCACTCGGCGAAGTGGAGAATCTCATTGGTGAAGCAATTGTCGCTGGGTAACCCCCAGGTGCCGGGCGCAAGCTGGTGAAAGTGGCCCATGATGTCTTCCAGCCCTTTCAACTGCCTTCCCGGCTCGCGCCGGTTCATCACGGGTTCGATTCCCGGTTCGTCCCGCTCTGGCGACGAGACCACGACGGGGCCGAAATGGTCGCCGCGATATATCGGGAACTGCGGCAAGGAGTGCAGGGCGCCTTTGTCCCCAAAGAGCGTGTACTGTTGCGACACCGGCCCCCGCGCCGCGCACCAGAGACAGAGCACCGTCCCCACGGCTCCGTTTTCAAACTCTAGCGTGGCGGAGATGATGTCTTCGGCACCGTTGATCAGTCGCGGCGAGACTGTCTTCGTAACCCCGTTGACGCTCTTTACGTCGCCGACAAGGTGTCTTACCAGATCCACTTCGTGAATCGTGTTGGTCATGCCGATACCTCCGCCGGCATTGCCGTCTAGCATCCAGTGTCCCTCTCGCAGTCTCCCGACGGCATTCATCATGATGTCGATGCGCGCCGCCCGGATCGTACCGAGTTCCCCATCCCGCAAGAGCCGCCGAACTGCCTCTGTTGACGGCGAGAAGCGCAGCATGTGGGCGACCATAAGGGTCACGCCCGCCTTGTCGGCGGCGGCAATCATGTCGCGGCATTCCTGCATGCTGTTGCCCATCGGCTTTTCGACGAGGGCATGTTTGCCGGCTTCGGCCGCCGCAATCACGATCGGCGCGTGCGTGTCATGACCGGTGCAAATATCTACGGCATCGATGTCCGCTTCCCGCAGCATCTTCTCGTAGTCGACATAGATGTCATCGACATTGGCGTCCCTGGCACGTTCTTGCGCCGCCTCTTCAATAATGTCGCAGACAGCGGTCAGTTTTACTTTTTCCGGAAACTGCTCGTATACGGGCAAGTGTGCCCGGGATATTCCGCCTGTTCCTATGAGCCCGATCTTGAATGGTTCTGACATTGTTCCCTCCTTGCTTGGAATGTGGCGGAGAGCAAGCGCCTCCAACGCGCCCGCCACGATACCAGCGTCACCAAAGCCGAACTAGGAGATTCTTCGTAGGACGCCTTGCGCCGTTGCGCGGGTTTTCGCGCCAGCCAACCTTATGCAGGCCTGGCCCATTCACCTCTTGCCACCGATCCCGGGTAGTGACAAGGCGCAACCCGGACAGCCGCCTCCGTTCGAGTTCTAGCGTGCGAAGGGAGTCGACGGATCCTGAAAATCGACGTGATACGCTCGCGGCCGAATCGTTACGAGGGTGGACCAAGGGTTGTCTTTATAACCGACGCACGCACGTGGTCGGCTTGGCCGTCGTATCCGAGATGGCCGCGGGTAGCGAGGAGGATGGCACCGGGCGTCAGCAGATCACCAATTGGGAGACTCCCGGTAACCTGGCCGCCACGAATCCCCTCGGCTAGTCGCGATACATCGTTGCAAAAGTCCTCCTCCTCCTCGCCACGCAAGGCGTTGTGCCGATCTCGGCCTAACCGCGATGACGCTTGGGACAGCTATTGGTGTGTATCCGAGTTCGCCTTCCGACTCAAGTCGGACCTGGCGCCCTGCTCGAGGCTGGTGATCTCACATACGCATCGGTTTCAATTCAAATTCGAGGCCCTTCAGCTTCTCCTTGAGGAGCAGCGGGTACGTGGCGAGACCCATGATCACCAGCGGGTGTTTCTCGCGGCCGCTGCCGAACTCCAGATCCGTTCGGTAGAAGCCGCCCCCGATCGGCCCGCGCACGTTGCGGAGATACACCGAGTTAGCTCCCACCACGGATTCGTGGGCCGCACATGGCACAGTGTCTCCTGAACCGAGTGCCCCTTCGGTCCGCGTCGAACTCCAGAACCCGCGTCGGCCTGAACATGTACCAGCGCCGCCTCCGGTTGACGAGCCGGAACTCAGGGGGCCCGCAGCCATGGCGGTCGTGGAAGTCCTTGAACTTCTGGCTGACGATGAGGCGACCATCGTACGTGCCGCAGGCGTCGTAGACCGGCCTGCGGACGCGCAGCGAGCGCGGGACGTAGCTGTCGTCCACGCAGCTCCCGCAGCCCGGGCAGAAGACGGCCGACGGCGCGTCCTCGAAGTAGTCGCTGTCGCCGTCCAACGGCACACTGGTCGTATCCGATGATGTCGTCCATGCTGCAATCTCGGCTGGCGCCTGATAGAGGAGGACTTGTCCTCTTGTGCATTCTGGTGATGCTCGCGTCACGCCCGCGCTGTAGGGCAGGTTGCCCGGCGCGACGAGCGCGCCTGTCTCGATCGTCGGCTCGGGGGGTAGAACGACGGTAGCGGTCGCGGGCGCGATGATGTCCCGCTTGTGGAGTTCCGCCAGGTAGACCGAAGTCGAACGGGGCAATGCAGGCGGACACGCGATCGGGTTGTCGTTGTCTACCACCTCTCCGGCAAACGCCGCGATGCATGGAAAACTCGCAGCGCCTCGACGCGATTCAAGCGAGGTCTGACCCGGTAGGGTACGATGTAAGGCGTTCCGGGCACCAAGAGTTCCCGCGTTCCCTGAATGCGCCCGGGACGGCCCAGGGCGGGATTGGCCTTGAGGTTGTCGACCGCATCGTGGATGCGACGGACGACCGCTCGCGCAGCGGCAGGATCATCGCGGGAGATGAATTCCGCTTCGTCGTCCAGGTTCTTGAGCGCCTTCGCCAACCATCTAACCTCCACGGACTCCCCACTTCCCGAACACCTCGTCGACCCGTTCGGCGCTGGCGAAGTCCTCCTGGTCCGCCTCTGCGACGGCTTTCTGGATTTCGCCCACCTGCCATTCGTTCAGATCGACGAAGTCCCGGATGGCCTCTGCAGCCAGGAACGACTTTGATCGTCGGGTTGCTTCGGCAAGTCGCTCAAGGCGCTCCTTGAGATCAGGCGCCAAGCGAATAGTCATCGTTGCAGACACGGCTGACTCCGATGTATGGAAATGTATACATCCTAGCACACCTGGAGGTGGAGGAACCCAGCGCCCTCCGAACAGTTCCAGTTGCCCGTCGTTTCGTAGCGGTAAGGGACCGCCATGACGCCGTGCACCGTCTCCGTCGTGGTCACCGTCACGGTCCGCGTGGTCGAGCCGCCGCCCCCGCCGCGGTTAAAGTGTTTGCACCTGATTCCGTCGCACGGCCCCGCCTGAATGAGCCCCGTCGGGTCGACATAGCTCAGCGGGTTGTTGCCGACGTAGCTGTAGAGGTTCCACGACTGGCTGGAAGTGGGATCGCCGACAATGGGATCGGGGCTCAGGAACCGACCCAGGCGCGGGTCGTACACGCGCCCGTTCATGTGAATCAGTCCGGTGCGGTCCAGGTGCTCGTGTTTCGTGAACCCCCGCGACACGCGCTCGCCGTGGGCGCCCAGCAGGGTTTCGATCTCCGCCTCGGTCAGCCGCGCCGTCCAGTCGTTGTCGCGCCGTTGCCCGTACGGGTCGTAGCCGAGCACGATCAGCTCGTTGCCCGATGCGTCCGTCACCGCCTCCACCGAGCCCAGGTGGTCCCGGTGCACGTATTCGAACACCGACGACGGGGTCGCCATCATGCTCGCGGGGGTCGTCCTCACGTGCACCACCGAGTCGCCGATGCGGACCCGCTCCACCGTCTCGCCGCCGACCGTCACCGTCTTCTCGTACGCGCCCGCGTAGTACTTGCGCGACGTCTTCATCGTCGTTGTGGTGCCGGACATGACCCCCCACTCGCTCTTCTTGAAGTAGCGCGCCCCGTCCGGGCCGTAATGGAAGCTGTCCCGCGCCGTCGGCGTCGTGTCGGTCTCGCTGTCGCCCAGCGTCACCTTCTCCGCCAGCCCGCGCGCAATCCACTCGATGAACGTGTCGTCCACATCGGCGCAGTCGTCCACGCCGTCCTCGTCGTCGTCGGTGCAGGCGTACCGCTCGATGTGGCCGCTCGTGTCGTGCGTGAACGCATGCGCCACGTCGCCGATCATCGTCCCCGACAGCCGATTCGACGTTGTCGGATAGGTGTTCGTCACGCTGTCGTCCGACGACACGTCGCTTGTCTTGGTCTCGAGGTTGCCGCGCAGGTCGTAGTCGAACGCCAGCGTCCGGCTCGCGGTCGTGGAATCCGAGATATACGTTTCCGCTTCCGTCAGGCGGTTCAGGTAGTCGTAGTCGAAAGACTCCTCGCGCTTGCCGCGCCCGCCCGCCGCGTCCGCCGTGCGCCTCTCGAGCGAGCCGTCGCTGCGCCAGGCGTAGGCGTTGTCCTGGATCGTCGCCGCGTTCCGCGCCGTGTCGATGTCCGTCAGGCGCCCGAGGCGGCGGGGCTTATCGATTTCGCCCATGCACATGACGCGCTACGTCATCCGGTCCGGGCTTCGGGAGGACAGCCGCTACCGCATCGTCGCGGCGGCCATCTGCACACAGGAGACATGGTCTACGTGAACGAAAACCCCGGTGCACTGGCCAGGTTTGTGAATCGTCTTGGCCGGCAAATGCGCGGTTGCCGGAGACAATCCCGCAAAGTCGTTAGTCGAAGTGAACGACGAGGTCGGCGAACCCGGTCGTGGTGCCAACCGGCGCCTTGCTCAGCCGGCGCAGAAAGAACGGATCAAGCCGGGGAGTCCGCATGACGGACCCCAGAGACCTTTACGCGGCAAAACAACAGCTCGCACAATAATGTGGCGGAGAGGCAGGGATTCGAACCCTGGGTGCCCGCAAGGGCACACCTGATTTCGAGTCAGGCCCGTTCGACCACTCCGGCACCTCTCCGAATGTTGCGGAACCCGGAGTAACGGAACTCCGCAAAATCGACCGCAACCGCCAGATTCTCTTCGACTTCGGCGTCCGAGTCTATCGCCCGCAAGAAGTGATCATCGGCGACCCCGGTGCCCGCAAGGGCAGACCCGACTTCGAGTCACCATGTGAGGGATGGAAACGCCGAGGGGACCCGCCAAGACGGGCCTTCCCGACATGGCGAAACTCGCATCCAAAGTGTCGTAGAATTGCATCCGAAAACGCGTACATCACTACCATGAAAACTACAATTGATATTCCCGAGACGGAGCTTCGAGAAGCCATGAAGTTCACGAATGCGCGAACGAAGCGCGAAGCCGTCGTCACCGCCCTGGCCGACTACAACCGTCGCATGCGTATGGCCGCGCTCGCCCGCCACGCGGGCACATGCACCGACCTGATGTCGCCGGAGGAACTCCAGGCACTGCGCCGGCAGGAGTGACTCAGCATGATCCTTGTCGACACCTCGTCATGGATTCACTTACTCCGTCGGGATGGCGATCCAATCGTCCGTGCTCGGGTGGAAGCCGCGCTGGCGAGCGGTCAGGCCTGCTGGTGCCCCGTGGTCCAACTCGAGCTCTGGAACGGTGCCCGCGGCCAACGCGAACAGAAGGTGCTTCGGGACTTCGCGGAAGCCTTGCCCAACCTGCCTATCGACGACCAGACCTGGGAGGCATCCTACGATCTCGCCCGGCAGGCACGGGCAAGAGGCATCACCGTACCGACAACGGATGTGGTCATTGCCGCCTGCGCGGGCCGCCACGGCGCGGCCATTGAATCCGCCGACTCCGACTTCGCGCTGCTTGCCGCGGTTACGGGTTGACTCCGGTCGTTCCTGATCGGGCCGTCTGCGCGTAGGGTGTGGCCATGACCGGCTGCTCCGCGCCAACTGGTCGCCCGCGCACGCAGGTTGTGTTCGCGTGCCGTCAACCGCTCGTAACCTCCGCAGCGTGGTCGGTAGCTGACCTTGTCCGTGCGCCACAGCGCCCCGGAAATCGGTTTGCCGGGCCTAGCGTCGCACTCCGCCGCCCTGTCCACGGGAATCAGATTCTCTTCGAACCGTCGTCTGAGTCTATCGACCGCAGCGAGGGGGGCGCCCGCGCTTCAAGCCCTCGCGCTCGGTCGCGCCGAGACCTCCGCATGCCAGCGGGCCAGGTTCTCGCAGGACTCCGGCACGGGCACGCGGGCAGCCATGGAAGCGAAATCGACGGCGCACAAGGCGGTAATGTCCGCGATGGTGAACGCGTCGTCGGCGACGTATCGCGACTGGCCGAGATCCTCGTTTAGTCTGTTGTAGAAGCGCAGTATCGATGCCTTGCCGCGTTCGACCAGCGCGGGGATGGCTTCGACGGTGCCGACGTTGCCGCCGAGCCCGCGTTTCGCGAACCTCGGGTAAGCATTTCGGAACGCCTCGGCAGCGCTGAACAGGCCGTCGAACTCCATGTGCCGCTGGCGCGCTTCGATTTGCGCCTTGCTGAGCGCGTCCGCGCCCATCAACGCTGGTTCCGGGTGCGTTTCCTCAAGGTAGCGGCAGATGGCGACCGACTCATCGAGAACCGTGCCGTCGTCGAGCACCAGCGTGGGCAACAGGCCCCGGGGGTTCACGGCGAGGAAGTCGTCGCTCAGGTTCTCTCCCAGGACGATGTTGAGCTGCTCGGTTTCGCAGGAGATTCCCTTTTCGGCCATGAAGATGCGGACCCGGCGCGGGTTCGGCGCCTGCTCGCTGTCGTAGAGCTTCATCGGTTTCCCTCTCGGTGAATGCCAGCGCTTGAAAACGGGACGGCAGACTATCACACAAGCCCGCCGCCGCAGACGCCGCTACGGCGCCGATCCGGGCGAAGGTGAACCGCTTCTCCTCTGGCGGATAGCACAGGCCGAAGTCAGCGCAACCCTGGTACCCGATTTCGACCTCTATATCGCGGTCGGTCTGGCCCAGGACCGGCACCCGCACGGTGACCGCGCCGTAGTACACCTCGACATCGCCGAAGAACTCGTCGGTCTTCTTTTTGCCGTCGGGAATGATCGGGTTGCCGAGTGCACCGTCGCCGCCCGAGAACTTGAATCGGTGCCGGTACAGGTAGTAACCGTCGGGCATGCGCCAGGTCGCGACCAGGAAGCCGTCATCCGAAAGCTCCGCCGACAGGGCAAACGCTTCGTCGACGGTCAGGATTTCCCGCGGGTCCAGTTGCGCGCCAAGTGGATTGGGCCCCGTTTTCAGTTCCGTCGCCGCGTACGCCGCTGGCCACGTCAGGACGCAGGAGAGGAGTACGGCTGCTTGAATGGCGCGCATCGGCATGTACGCCAATATGACACCGCCAACGCGGCAATTGAAGTGTTTTGCGCACCGCTATATGGTCGGTTCTTTCCGCCGAACGAAACTATCGTTGGACCGATCCGTACTGCTCCGAACCTGCTTGTCGCTACTGTTCGCCATGCTGCTGGCCGGCTGCCAGCAGACGCCGTCGTGCCCGGTGGCCCAGGACGCGGCTCCGCTGCCTCCCATCGTCGTGCCCGATACCGATGATCTTCTCGACCGCGCGGAAGCGGCCTTCTCCGCAGACCGGCTGCTCGATCCACCCGACGACGCGTATAGCCTGTATCTCGCTGTGCTCGACATCGACCCGGATAATCCGGACGCCTTGCGCGGCATCGAACGCATCACCGAGTCGTTCATCGAACGGGCGCGAAACGCCATCCGCCAGGAGCGTTGGACGGTCTCGCAGATCTTGCTCGACCAGGCCGCGATGGCCGACGAGGACCATCCGTCCCTCCCCGCCGCGAACACGCAGCTACGGCAGTTGCGCGACGCCGAACGCCTGCAGTTGGATCTGTCCGGCGCCGACGTGCGCGGAAGGCGGCAGTCTGCGGGCGACGCATTGGCCGCCTTCGGCGTCCATGCGCGTAAGCCCAACGCGCGCGTTATCATCCGTGCGGGATCCGACGTCGACGGGCGTTGGATATACACGCGGTTGAACGATGCGCCCGGCGACAGGCGAATTCGCGCCGAGGTCGAGATCGGCTACCCGCCGCGCGTCGTCATTTTTCTGCTGCCGGAAAACGAACCCTAGCCGACGGCACTCGCTCTTCAAGGAGGCAAGGTGGACTGGAAATTCTGGCGCGTCAGCCCGGAAACGGGCGCGCAGGCCGGCTGGGTCGCGCGCGCCGCCGGCATCGCCGTCGCGAGTTACCTGGTCGTCCTCGCGTTTTTCTGGTGGTGGTGGGACGCCGAGCCGGACAGTTTCGATGTCGTGGAGGTCGCGCGCCAGTCCGCGCAAGCGTCGGGGGAAGAGGTCGTCACCGGCTCCATTACCACCTCCACCGTCATCCGAATGGGAGAAATCCTGCTCGACAAGCGCGGCGGCTACCTGTCAAACGACCTGTTCCCGCCCAGCGTGTGGATGGACAACGTGCCGAACTGGGAGTTCGGCGTCATCGTGCAGATACGCGACATGAGCCGGATCATGCGGGCCGACCTCAGCCGCTCGCAAAGCCAGTCCACCGAAGATCCCGACCTCTCGCTCGCGGAAGGCAAGTTCTTCTTCAACAACGCAAGCTGGATATTCCCCCGAACCGAAGACGAGTACCGCGACGGCGTGGAGTACCTGGAAGGCTACAAGGCGCGCCTCAGCGACGCACAGCGGCCAGAGGCGCAGTTCTACGCCCGCGCCGACAACCTGCGGGCCTGGCTCACGGCCGTCGAGACCCGGCTCGGCAGTTTGTCGCAGCGACTTTCGGCCAGCGTCGGCAAGCGCCAGTTGGATGTCGGCCTGTCAGGCGACCGCGCGGCCGCACAGTCGACCCCGACGCCGTCAGACGCCTCGCTGAAGACGAGCTGGTTCGAGATCGACGACGTGTTCTACGAAGCGCGCGGCCAGGCCTGGGCCCTGCTGCACATGCTGCGGGCGGTGGAACGCGATTTCGCCGACGTGCTGGACGACAAGAACGCGCGCGTCAGCCTCCTGCAGATCGTGCGCGAACTCGAAGGCACCCAGGTGACGATCTGGAGTCCCTTCATCTTGAACGGTACCGGCTTCGGCTTTACCGCGAACCATTCCCTGGTCATGGCGTCGTACATTTCCCGCGCCAACGCGGGGATCACCGACCTGCGCGCCCTGCTCGCGCAAGGCTGATTGCTGGCTTCGAGTCGCGGTTTCTGGTGTTTTGGAGGCAAGAGTAATGAGCAACCGCAGCCGTGCTACTGGCAAGAATCCACCTGAAGAAGGCGAGATTTCGCCCGCCCACAATGAACTGCTCGACTCGTATCGCAGCGACTACGACAGTGACCGCGACGATACCCAGACAGACCCCATCCTCTCCCTTCGCGGCTTGGGCAAGCATATTTGGACGGACGAGGAAGCCGATCGCTATGTGAAGCGTCTTCGGGAAAGGCGGTAGTGAACCGCTTGAGAACACGACGTTATCGCCTATCCGGAATGCTTGGCAAGCTCGGCCGCTCAGCAGCATTGACGCAATGGTCCGGATCATGCATTTTGCGATCAATTCGTTGATTGGTAGGACGGGCATGGGTGGAGTTCGATCACTGGACCTCGCGCAGCGCTTACGCCTGGTTGAGGACTTGTGGGACGACATTGCGTCCGAAGCCGATCTACTACGGCTAACGCCAGCGCAGCGAAAGGAGCTTGATAAGCGGCTGGACCGGTTGCTCAAAACAGGCCCCGATGGCATCTCAGCCTGGGACGCCCTCGCGGAGATTCGAAATCGCCGGTGAGCCTGAGACTTCAGGCAGAAGCCAGACACGACATCGAAGAAGCCAACCGCTCTGGTATAGCGGAGTATCAGAGGGGCTCGGAGATGCGTTCCTCGACGAACTGGAGAGATGCTTCGAGCGCATTGAAGCATTTCCCAATTCGGCGCCCGTCATCCATCGCAACGTGCGAAGAACTGTCTTGCGCCGTTTTCCGTTCTGCGTCTTCTACGTGCTTTCGGAAAGCGATATAGACATCATCGCGGTCATGCATGGGAGCAGGGATCCCACGAACTGGCGCATTCGCGGGTAGGCATCACCATACCTCGCGTCAAATGCGGTTTCGTGAGCAACTGCCAGGAGGAGTTTTGTGCTTCCCGGCGAGGTTTCGACACGCGCTGCGCTTGTTCGAGACTTCGCCTTCGGTATCATGTCGCGCCCAATCGACCTCAAGCGACATGTCGCGCGCCAAAGGCGGGATGAAGTTTCGTCAACCCGCCATTACTGCACGCGGCTCGGCTTCCAAGTCGGCGGAACGCTAGCGGTCCATTTGACAAGAACCAACGTTTAAGGGAACCCATGCTGGAGCAAACGATCCTACCGCCCGCATTCGGCCTCATCGGCCTTGCCTGCGCCTTCATCGTCTATGCCCTCGTCAAGCGCTATGCCGAAGGCGAGGACAACGTCCGCCACATAGCCGATCAGATCCACATGGGCGCCATGGTGTTCATGCGTCGGGAGTACCTGATGCTGGCCCTCTTCGCCGGGGTTCTCATCCTCATCCTGTTCGCGTCGCCCGGTCTTGGTCCTTCAACCGCCATCGCGTTCATCGTCGGCGCCTTATCCTCCGCCGGCGCCGGCTGGATCGGCATGTACACGGCCACCAAGGCGAACGTGCGAACCACCACGGCAGCGCACACGCAGGGCGCGCCGGCGGCGCTGTCCGTGGCATTCTTCGGCGGCTCCATCATGGGCCTCGCGGTCGCTTCCCTCGGCCTTCTCGGCCTGGGTCTCGTCTATTACTTTTTCGGCGGCGACCCGCACACGGCGCACCACATACACGGCTTCGGCATGGGCGCCTCCAGCGTCGCGCTGTTCTCCCGCGTCGGCGGCGGCATCTACACCAAGAGCGCCGACATCGGCGCCGACCTGGTCGGCAAGCTCGAACAGGGCATTCCGGAAGACGATCCCCGCAACCCCGGCGTCATCGCGGACAACGTCGGTGACAACGTCGGCGACATCGCCGGCATGGGTTCGGACATCTTCGAGTCCTATTGCGGCGCCATGATCGCGTCCATCGCCATCGCGGCAACCCTGGGTGCGGTTGTTCTCGATGGCTTGACCACCGGCCTGGCGGAAGCCGACGCCCGCGCCGCGCTCATGTTCCTGCCGCTGGCGCTGGCGTCCACCGGCCTCATCTGCTCGATCATCGGCATCGCCATCGTGCGCAGCCGTTCCTCCTCGAACCCTGCCCTGGCGCTGCGGGTCGGCATGATCGTCACGCCGATCATGTTCGTCGTCGCGGCATACTTCGTCATCGACCAGGTTCTCGCCGTTTCGACGGCCATCTGGTGGTCCGTGGTGGCAGGCGCCGTGGGCGGCGTGATCATCGGTCTGGTTACCGAGTACTACACGTCGTCGAAGCCGGTCGAACGCATCGCCCAGGCGGGCGAAACCGGCCCGGCCACGGTCATAATCACCGGCCTGGCGGTGGGCATGCAGTCCGTCGTCATACCGATGCTCGCCATCTGCGGCATCATCTTTGTCTCGACGGAACTCGCGGGCCTCTACGGCGTCGGCATCGCGGCGGTGGGACTGCTCGCCACCGTCGGCATGACCATGGCGGTGGACGCCTACGGCCCGATCGCCGACAACGCCGGCGGCATCGCCGAAATGGCGGGTCTCGGAGAAGAAACCCGCGCCATCACCGATTCGCTGGACGAACTCGGCAACACCACCGCCGCCATGGGCAAGGGATTCGCCATAGGCGCCGCGGCGCTCGCCGCCCTGGCCATCATCGCCGCCTTCGTCGAGACCGTCTCCTACAATCGCGGCGGCGACTTCACGCTGCACATCGGCAACCCCCAAGTGCTGATCGGACTGTTCCTCGGCGGCATCATCCCGTTCCTGATCGCCTCGATCACCATGACCGCGGTGGGCGACGCCGCCATGGAGATGATTCGGGAAATCCGGCGACAGTTCAAAGAAATCCCCGGGCTGCTCGAAGGCACCGCGGAGCCGGACAACGCCAAGTGCATCGACATCGCCACATCGGCGGCACTGAAGCGCATGCTGCTGCCGGGCGCCATCGCCATCGCGGTGCCGCCGGTCATCGGGTTCGGCCTCGGCGCGGAAGCGCTCGGCGGCGCGCTCGGCGGCGCGCTACTCGGGTGCGTGCTGATGGCGCTGACCATGGCCAACGCCGGCGGCGCCTGGGACAACGCGAAGAAGTTCGTCGAGAAGGGCAATCTCGGCGGCAAGGGTTCGGCGGTTCACGCGGCGACGGTGGTCGGCGACACGGTCGGCGATCCGTTCAAGGACACCTCGGGGCCGAGCATGAACATCCTGATCAACGTCATGGCGATCGTCAGCCTGGTCATCGCGCCGCTGCTGTAGGTGAGGGCACGGGGTCCCGTTCGTGGAACCGCGCCTTGGCTAAGGGCGTGGCGGGCTGACTGGCACGTCGGCATCTCGCGATCCGGTGAAGCGGAAGTCGATGGCCGCCAGGAAGCCACTGACATCCTTCGGTGTGACGCGCACCGAGCCGCCGTCGTAGATGATCCCGATAATTTTCGAACCCAGTCCGTAAACCCTGCCGAGCCCTGCGCCGTATTGGATTATCGATTTGATCGACTCGATGTTGACGCGCCGGTTGAACGGGCCCATTCGCACGTGGAGGACGCCATCCCGCACCCGATATTTTGTGCTCAGCATGAGATAGAGGGTGAACGCGGCCCACGCAACCGACAGCCCTAGGAGTTTTGGCAGCGGGATCCGCTGCGCTGACGCGAGGGAACAAGGGCGTTCGGGCGCGGCGGTGGCGCCGGAAATCAGGCTAAATGACGATCAGTCTAATTCGTGCAAATTCAATAACTTAAAAATTTGTTCCATGCAAGCCCTAGGAACAGCATCGATGTCCAGTCATACAACGAGTTCAAGGAGGCGATGGACATAAGCAGAACGGCCACTTGGATATATGGTGAGAATCCGAATGCCGTGCGGAAAACCGCTGGCGGCGAACTCGCGCTATGCGCTTCATTTCCCATCGGTTTTTTCGAACTGCCATCGGACCGTCGACGGAGGCGATCAATGTACGCTTGGCAGCGGCATCTGTCGAGAACGGCATAACGGTGGCACCGTCGGTAGCGGTTCGACCTTCGTTCCCGTTCGCGATCGCCAAATCCGCGAATGACGGTTGACTTTTGTCCAGTCGCTGAACGCGACCGATCCGTCGCGGTGCCTTGGAATGGCTCACGCGCGCTCGAAGTCTTGCCAGTCGAGCCCCAGTTGTCTTGTGGCGCTGCGAAACGTCCCGGCCTTTAAGTCGCGGCCACCCCAGTCCGGCATGACAACACCACGACTGGATCGGGGATTGAACCACTTTCGATGCGATCCACCACCTCGGCGTTTCCGCTCCTGACAACCGAGGGCCACCAACTTCCGAGCGACCTCCCGATAGTCACGGGGCGGAAACGACCGTCTCAAGCCATATTGGTTCTTGTGATGATGGTAGCCAAGTGCTGCGAGGCAGTGGACGTCCCAAGTCCTCGTAGAGCTCGACGACAGCCGCGAGCGCATCCTTGACATTGTTGAACACATCAGCCACCGAGTCCCCTTCCGTCACCAACTCCGGAAGCAGAGGAGAAGTCACGGTGTACCCACCCTCGATCTGCGGCGTCAATACGAGAGGGAGCTGGTAGTTCATTTTCGGCGGCCTTTGGCAGCGATGCGAACAGGACCCATGGTGGTTGCCTCATTCCAGAATTTCAAGCGTGGTGGCAATTCGGACAAAGCGTCCAGTCGAGGTCCGCACGCCGCGCCGCTGGTCACGCCCGGTACGGCGCCATGTCCATCCCCGGATACCTCGCGCTGACGCCGGCGATGGTCTCTTCCGTCCAGTAGGGGTGGTTCGGCGGCGGAAAGCCTAGCAGTTCGTGTTCGGCCGGCGTTGCCCGTTCCATCCACCGCCGGAACTCAGATTTCACGCCCTGCACGGACCAGCCGACGATGCCGAGCCATTTCCACGCTGGGCGGACGTGGGTGATGAATTGCGCAAGACGCCCGCCGGCGACCACGAATCGAGGGCCGCGGTGGAACGTCCGCGGTCGGGCGATCGCCCGGTTCAAAGATTGCGTAACGCTCGGCGACTAAGGACTTCCTCCTTGCTCAACCCGCCAATGTGAGCGTATAAAGGCATTTCTTACCAGTAAGACGAATCGTGCCCATGGCAACGCCTGCGAAGAAACCACCGTCTGTGACAAAGATGTCGTCAAAAGGGCAGGTCGTTATTCCCGAAGCTATCCGTAAAGAGTTGCGGCTGGAGCCGGGTACCCGGTTTCTGGTTGTAGCCAACCAAGACGCGATCATGCTCAAGGAGATAGCACCTCCGTCCATCGAGGACTTCGGCGAATTGCTCGATGAACTACGCAAACAGGCGCGGGCAGTTGGCTTGAAGCAGTCCGATATTTCCGACGCCGTGGAGCATGTTCGAAAGTCGATGTGAAGGCTGTAGTGGACACCAATGTCCTTGTGTCGGCTATGTTCTTCGGCGGAACGCCGGGTCGAATACTAGAGTTGTGGCGTGACGACAAATTGAAACTTGCCGTATCGCGCGAGATTGTGAGCGAATACGAGCAAGTCTCCCAGCGGCTGGCGATACGTTATCCGGCAGTGGATCCGGCGCTTCTCGTAGGTTTGATCGTCCAGAACGCCGAGGTTGTGCCGGATGTTCCCTTGGCTGATCGCGTATGCGCTGACCCGGCCGACGACAAGTTTCTCGCTTGTGCGATCACAAGTGGCGCAAGCGCCGTTGTCAGCGGCGACAAGCAACTGTTGGCCGTATCGGGATATCGGGACGTTGAAGTACTATCCCCTCGCCAGTTTATCGACCGGCACTTTCTCGGATTGGACCACGCCTGACCGATCACGCGCGGTACGGCGCCATGTCCATCCCCGGATACCTCGCGCTGACGCCGGCGATGGTTTCTTCCGTCCAGTAGGGGTGTTTCGGCGGCGGGAAGCCTAATGCTCCGTCAAGCCTAAATCTGCGGGTATCTGCGGGTCTTTTCGGCCCCTGGCTTCGTTGCTCCTCCTTGTGTGGTGCCTGCCACACCGCGTCGTCGCGCCTCGCCAAGAACCAAAAATCCCTCGCGGCTACACTCGCATTTTTAGACTTGACGGAACACTAGCAGTTCGCGTTCGGCCGGCGTCGCCCGTTCCATCCATCGCCGGAACTCAGGCTTCACGCCCTGCACGGACCAGCCGACGATGCCGAGCCATTTCCATGCGGCCGGGGCGTAGGTGATGAACTGCGCAATACGTCCGCCATCGGCCTCGAATGGAGTGCTGCGGTGGAACGTTCGCATGCTGTAGATGAAGAGCGATCCCGCGGGGACGACGATCCTGCGCTCGTTGTCGTAGATCTCCGGACGCTCTTCGCGCGTGTAGCGGTTCGGCCAGCGGATCTTTTCCGGATAGTGGCGCCAGGAGCACACCGCGGTGGGCGCGAGTTGCGCCGTCACGTCCGTGTAGTAGAGGAGGTAGGCCGTCTGCCAGTATTCCGAAAGGTTGGGAGGATAGGCGAGCGTGTGGTTCGCGAAGTCGCAGTGCATGGACTGTTCCCGATCCTCATTCGACCCCCTGTACTAGTGCTCCGTCAAGCCCAAATCTACGGGTATCTGCGGGTCTTTTTGGCCCCTGGACTTCGTTGCTCCTCCTTGTGTGGGGCCTACCACACGGCGTCGTCGCGCCTTGCCAGGAACCAAAAATCCCTCGCAGCTACACTCGCATTTTTAGACTTGACGGAGCACTAGGCGTGCAGGTGCGACTGCTCGCAATAGATGTCGTCGTGGCCGACGTTGTCGGCGGCGAAGCGGCGCAGCTCCGGATGCAACGTGATGGCATTGAGCCGGTCGCCCGCGTAGGGGAACATCAAGCTCGACGCGCGGGCCTGGGGCGGATGCACCGGCGTGGACCGCGTCGGATCTTCGCAGTATTCCACCCAGCCGGGGAGAACTTCGCGCAGTTCGTCCAACGCGCCGGTCAACGCTTCCTCGTCGAGAAAACGGTCGACTACGGCGTACCCCTGCTCCCGGTAGTGAGCGGCGTGCGCCCCGGTGATCTTCGCCACGTCGAAAGCATCCTGTCAGTGGGATCGGTCGGAAGTGTACAAGCTCCCCGCCCGTGTTCCGGTCCGGGCCATCATGCCCGGCGGACACGACGCGACTTCCGGCTTTACCCGCGCCGCGTATCGCCGCAAACTGCGACGATGCAGTTATCGGCGACCAACCCATGCAGGATGCTACGGCCAAGAACGCGGCGCCCGACCTGAGCGCCGACCACTGCTCCCAGTTTGAACTGCTCGCCACGCGGCGCTTGGCACCGCTGTTCGTGACCCAGTTCTTCGGCGCGTTCAACGACAACCTGTTCAAGGCCGCGTTGATGGTGTTGTTCGTCTACGGCGGTCTCGTCGCCGAGGACAGCTCGGACTTGGCGGTCAACGCCGCCACGATCCTGTTCATCCTGCCCTTCTTCATCTTCTCGGCGACCGCCGGAGAACTTTCCGACAAGTACGAAAAATCGCGGCTCATCCGACTGGTCAAGATCGGCGAGATCGGCGTCGCGTTTCTCGCCGGCGTATCGCTGTACTTCAACGACCTCGCGCTGATGCTCGTCGTGCTGTTCCTGTTCGGGTTGCAGTCGACGTTCTTCGGTCCACTGAAGTTCTCGATCCTGCCGCAACACCTGCACCAGACCGAACTTGTCGGCGGCAACGCCATGATCGAGACGGGCACGTTCGTCGCGATCCTGCTCGGCACGCTGGTGGGCACCAGCCTCGGCGGCGCGGACCAGGTCACGGCGTGGCTGTTCGTGCTGGTGATGGGGGTGGCCGTGGTCGGCTGGCTCGCGAGCCGCCGTATTCCCCTCGCCCCGGCCAGCGCTCCAGAACAGCCCGTGAACTGGAACCCGTTCACCGCGACATGGCGCCTGATCGTGCTTGCGCGCGAGAACCGGGCCGTATTCCTGTCGATCCTCGGCATTTCGTGGTTCTGGCTCATCGGCGGCGTCTACCTGGCGCAGATCCCGAATCTCACGCGGGAGCACCTGGCGGGAGGCCCCGGCGTCGTCACGCTCATCCTCGCAGTGTTCACCGTCGCCATCGGCACGGGGTCGCTGCTCTGCGAACGCCTGTCGGGGCGCAGGATCGAGATCGGCCTGGTGCCGTTCGCCGCATTCGGCATCAGCGTTACGGGAATTGAAGTCTATTTCGCCACCACGGCCATCGAAGCCACCGGCATGCGCGACGTCTGGACGTTCCTCGCCGGCGACGGCAGCCTGAGAGTGCTGTTCGGAATGCTCCTGACAGGTATCTTCGGCGGCATGTACGTCGTGCCGTTGATGGCGTTCATCCAGGCGCGCACCCCGGAGGAGAGCCGAGCGCGCATCATCGCGGCGGCCAACATCATCAACTCCGCGTTCATGGTCGTGGGCGCGCTGATGGCCATAGTCTGGCTCACCGTGCTGGACCGAACGATCCCCGAACTGTTCGCGCTGATGGCCGTGGTCAACATCGGCGTCGCCGTCTACATTTTCAATCGCGCGCCGGAATTCTCGATGCGCTTTCTCGTGTGGCTCCTGTCCCATGCGATGTACCGCGTGACCCACCGCGGGTTCGACAGCATTCCCGAGCGGGGCGGCGCCATCATCGTCTGCAACCATGTCAGCTACGTCGACGCGCTGCTGCTCGCCGGCGCCGTGCGGCGTCCGATCCGCTTCATCATGTTCAAGCCGATCTACGACATGCCCGTGCTGAACTTCGTCTTCCGCACCGGGCGGGCCATCCCCATCGTCGGCCGCAGCAGCGACGAGACGGCTTACGAGGAGGCGTTCCGGGAGATTCGAGACGGTCTGGGGGATGGCGACCTGTTATGCATCTTTCCCGAAGGCAAGCTCACCGACGACGGCGAAATCGACGCGTTTCGCCCCGGCATCGAACGTATCCTGCAAGAGACCCCGGTGCCGGTGGTACCGATGGCGCTGCGCGGCCTCTGGGGCAGTTTCTTCAGCCACGAGGGGGGCATATTCCGCAATCCGAAACGCTTCTGGAGCCGGGTTGAGATCGTCGCCGGGAACCCGGTCGAGCCACAGGTCGCCAGCGTCGGCGAGTTGCGCGAAAGAGTCTCGGCGCTACGCGGCGAGTTCGCCTGAATTCCGGCGTCGGCGGACCGGCGGCAAGATACGCTGGGTCAGGCCCAGGGACCGGTGATGGCGAACGTCACGCCGGGCGTCTGGATGTTGACGAACAGGGTTTTGCCGTCGGGCGAGAACGTGGCGCCCGCCCATTCAGAGCCCCGGTAGTCGTCGGGCGCGATCATCGGTTTGCCGGGAATCTCTTCCCCGAGGTCCATGTTGTTCTCTCCCATCACCCTGACAAGACCGTTGCCGTCCACGCTCAAGAGGCGCGTGCCCCGCGTGCGGAAGCCCAGCAGGCTCCGTTCCCCTCCCCCGTCCTCGCAGAGGATGATCGTTCCAGTCTTCGACAGGGTGATGTTGTCCGGCGCGTCGGCTTCGTCCATCGAAGGCGAGACGTAAATCGCGGTCATCCGCTCGGCGGCGGGATTGTAGGCCCAAACGCTGCCCGCCTCCGCCTCACCTCCGGAGGTATCCACCCAGTAGACCAGACCCTCGTAGTACCAGCATCCCTCGCCGCGTCGGAACCGCGCGCCGCCGCCCGCTTCTCCCTGCAGGTAGGGACCCGACTTGCCGCCTCCCATCGCCGGGCGACCGCTCTTTTCATACGCCACCAGCTTTTCCGGGTCGCGATCCGGTTCTGCGATCGTCGCCCACTCGATGTCGAAGGCGTCGCCGCCTTCTATGTCTGCCAGGTTCGCGTTCGCCTGTCCCTTGACGCGCAGCATCTGAAGCGTGCCGCCCGCTTCCAGCGCGCCGACGCGGGGCGAACGGTCCTTGGGCAGGAAGCGGAAGAAACCGGAATGCGGACCGTTGTCTTCGGTCAGGTAGACGACGCCCGTCCGGGGATCGACAGCCGTCGCTTCGTGGCGAAAGAAACCCATGTCGATGATCGGCCGCGCGCTCGCGCGTCCCGTCGGGGGGACCTCGAAAACATAGCCGTGGTCCTTGCCGCCAAGCAGACTCGCGCGCACGACGATTTCCTCGCAGGTCAGCCAACTGCCCCAAGGCGTCGGACCGCCGGCGCAGTTGATCGATGTGCCGGAAAGGAGCGGTCGCGACTCCTGATAGACCCCGCCGGACACTCTCACGCCGGTCACGCCGCCGCCGAATCCTCCCGACTCGCCATCCGACGGCATCCAGTCGTCGTAGACGGGCGCATCGCCGCCGATCAGGCCAGTCATGGCGCGTTCATGGTTCCTGATAAGGAAGACTTCATCCGGGCTCGACCCGGGAAACGCAGCCATCCCGTCATGGCGGTCCGGCGTCGGCACGCCCCCGCTCATCGGGTCGCCGGTCCAACCGAATGATCGATAGCTGAATCCATCCGGCAGCTTCAGCAATGGCAAACCGGTGGTGGCGTCCGGCACCGGACGCAGCGCGCTTGCCTCCAGGGCGTGCGCCCTCGACCAAACCCCGGCGAAGGGAGCCGCAAGGGCCATGGTGCCCGCGGTCTGCAGCAGAGATCTACGCTTCAAGTTATCGCCCCTGGTTGTGTTTCAAAGTCCTGCGCCCGCACAGCGATGAAGCCGTCGCCGCGCGAACATCGGTGCATAATGGCGCGCAGCGATTCCGGACGGGAAAGATTATGGCCGACCTGCTCGCAATCTCCAACGCCGTCATCGACGAAGGCAAGGGCATCGCCGAAGTCGGCCCGATCAACCGCATCAACCACCAGTTGTCGGAACTCGGCGATGGTGTCGCCATCGTGGAGGCGTTCTCCCACTGCGTGCTGTTCGAGACCGACGATGGCCTGCTCGCCTTCGACACCAGCAACCGCCTGGGCGGCGCCCGGGTGGTGGAGGCGGTCCGCGGATGGCGGGCGGACCGTTTCAACACCGTCGTCTACACCCACGGCCACCTCGACCATGTCGGCGGTTGCGGCGCGTTTCTCGCCGACGCCGCATCGAGAGGACATCCTCGCCCGCGCGTGGCCGGCCACGAAAACGTCTCCAGGCGCTTCGACCGCTACACCCTCACCGCCGGCTACAACCGGCTCATCAACGATCGGCAGTTCGGCCAGTTCCGCCGTTTCGGATTCGATATTTCGGGCGGTTCGAGGTTCGTCCCCGATACCACTCCCAAGCCCGATCTCGTCTACAGGGAAAGTATCGACCTCGACGTGGGCGGTCTTGCGGTCACGCTCAACCACGGCCGGGGCGAGACGGACGATCACACCTGGGCGTGGATTCCGGCGCACCGGGCCATCTGCGCCGGCGACTTCTTCATCTGGAACTTCCCCAACGCGGGCAACCCGCAAAAGGTGCAGCGCTACCCGCGCGAGTGGGCGCAAGCGCTGCGCCGCATCGCCGACCAGGAGGCCGAACTGTTCATACCGGCCCATGGCCTGCCCATCGCCGGCGCCGCGCGCATCCGCCGCGTGTTGACGGAGGTCGCGGAAACCCTGGAGCACCTCGTGCGCGAGACGCTCGCCCTCATGAACGACGGCGCGCGACTGAACGATATCGTCAACACCGTCAAGGTGGATCGGGCCACGCTCGCAAAGCCATACCTGCGGCCCATGTACGACGAGCCGGAATTCGTCGTCCGCAATATCTGGCGCATGTACGGCGGCTGGTACGACGGCAATCCCGCCAACCTGAAACCCGCCCGGGACGCGGATCTCGCGCGCGAGATCGCGAGTCTGGCCGGCGGCGCGCTGAAACTCGCGGAGCGCGGCCAGGCGGTGGCCGAGGACGACATTCGTCTCGCCTGCCACCTCGTCGAACTCGCTGCGCAGGCGGAACCGGACAACGCAACCGTCCACGCCGTCCGCGCACAGGTCTACCAACAGCGCCGGGACGGGGAGACATCGCTCATGGCCAAGGCGATATTCGGCGATGCGGCCAACGAATCCTCAGCGCGCATGGAAAGGGAGTGAGAACATGTCGAGGACATCCATGAGAACCATCAAGACAGTCGCGATAGTGCTGGTCGCCTACGTTCTCGTCGTCGTGGCGTTCGAGTCGTTGCTTGGCTACTTCCAGCCCGAGGCTCCGGGAACTCTGGTCATCACGACCGTCGACGCGGATGGCGACAGCCACGACCGGGTGCTCTCCGGGCTTGAGAGCGACGGCCGATCCTACGTCGCCGTGAACCACTGGCCGCGCGCCTGGTACCGCCGGGTGTTGGACAATCCCAATGTGCAGATCACCCGAGACGGCAAGACCGAGGACTACCTGGCGACGCCGGTTTCCGGTAAAGAGTACGCTCGCGTAGCCCAGGACAATCCGGTCGGGATCGTGTTCCGCCTTCTCACCGGATTCGCGCCCCGCTATTTCGTCAGGCTGGACCCCCGCGGTCCGGACCAAGACGAATGAAGGTGCCCCACAGCCAGCGCCTTCGGCTCCGCCTGTGGCCCGGCCCCGCTCGTCGATCATGGAACAACCGCCCCAGGTCGCTGGCGCTCGCGGACGCGGTTGTTCCATGAAAGTATTCCCGAGCTTTGTCGACGGTCGCGTGACGGTCAAGGTGGGAGACATCGCGCAAGAAGCGGTAGACGCGGTGGTCAATGCCGCCAACGGGTCGTTGCTGGGGGGCGGCGGTGTGGACGGCGCCATTCACCGGGCCGGCGGAGGGGCGATACTCGAGGAGTGCAAGTCCATTCGCGCCACGCGTTATCCGGACGGACTCCCCACCGGCGAGGCGGTTCTGACGACTGCCGGGCGCATGCGCGCAACCTGCGTCATCCATACGGTGGGCCCGGTATACAGCGGCGGAAACCGGGGCGAAGCCACGAAACTGGCCCGGTGCTATCGCAACGCGTTGAGAATCGCCGCCAAGCAGGGATTGGCTACCGTGGCGTTTCCCGCCATCTCCACCGGCGTCTATAGCTACCCCGCCGACGAGGCGGCGGCGGTCTCGTCGCAAGCCATCGAGGACGCTCTCAACGCCAACCCCTCGATCCGGGAAGTGCCCCACAGCCGGTGCCTTCGGCGTCGCCTGTGGCCCGGCCCAGCGCGTCGACCATGGAACAACCGCCCCTGGTCGCTGGCGCTCCCAGGAGACGTTTGTTCCATGCAAGTACGTCTGGTCTTTTTCCGGGAGGGCGACGCGGACACCTTCCTGCGCCACCAGGTCTTCGATGCGAAGATCGCGCCCGCGGGTTGAAGCCCCAAAACGACCGTGCCTCCCACCGCTACATTCAACTTCCGCGAGTTGCGCATACGCCGGCCGCTCGACACGAGCATGCCCTGGGCCGGGGCGGACCCCGAGTGGACCCGGATCGCCGAATACGGTGACGCCGAGGTCGGCGCCTATGCACTCAAGCGGCTTGGACCGACGCGGTTCCGCATCGTCGGTCTCAGGGTGCGCGAGGACTATCGGGGGTCCGGCGTCGGCCGCTGGCTCTTGCTGCACGCTGTCGGCACCGCCGAAAGCAGCGGGGCGCGGGAAATAGAAGCGCCGCCCAACGAGAGCTTCTTCGAACGCCACGGCTTTCGACCCGAGGCGGATGTGCTCAGGTTGACCTTGATGCCGGAATAGACGTCGGGTGCGCTCCGCGCGAGGGGATCTGCGCGGCACTCACAGCGACGCCAGTGCCGTGCCGATGCGGTTGCGAGAGGCGGCGCTGACGTCGAAGCTCGTCGCGAAGTGGTCCCAATCGGCCACTGCGTCCGCCACGCGGTCGATGACTTCGCGCGCCTCGGCATCCTGCAGATCAGCGTATCCGGCGAGCGCCAGCAGGCGCTCTCGGTCGATGTCCTTACCCCGCCCCAGGACCGAAGTGCAGTGCTCGCCACCCGGACCCGGCGCGAAAGTGAGATCGTAGGCGGGAGCGAGCCGCCAACGTCCGTCTCGCGACATCAGAAAGGTGAATTGCCGGGCATGGTCGTCGCGATTATGGGAAAGGACGTTGAACGTTGCCAGCGCGAACATCGCCCGACACTCCCGCCGGTCGCGGGTGACCGTTCGGGTTAGCGCAATCAGATCCCTGTAGTCCAACGACGGCAGGCGAAAATCGGCGTATAGCAGGCCGCTGGCGGAGTGCGCGTGAACGCGCCTGGCGCCGTCGCGGTCGAATCGGCGAGAAGCGAAGTAGTGCCTTCCCCGGGTGCCGGCAATGAGGCGCGTCTGGGGCATTCGCACGCCAGCCGCTCGCGCCATCGCCGCGTAGGCCTGCTCTATCTGGGCGGAATCCTCCGGATCGTCGGCGCCTCGAAATTTCACCAGGTAATGGTCGTGGCCGCTTGCCGACATCTCCGGGCCATGAACGGCGCCTCCCTGTTCGTTGACGGCAACCAGGGCCTTTGGACGCGCGCCGCCGGGAGAGCCGCCGAGGCGCCCGAGTTCGGCAATCACCTCCGACACATGACCCGCCAGGACCCAGCGCGCGTCGGCGGATAGCCTGTCAAGGTCCAGCGCCGCGTCGATCGCACCCCAAACATCCGCGGCGGGCGCGTAACACAAGGCGCCCATACCTTGATCGCCGACGCAGGCGAGGCGGTCGAGGGGCGTCAACGTCGCCGGTTCCATGTCGAGTTCGCGGGCGCGCCGGTCGACAAGCAGTCGACCCCAGCCGTCGGGCAGGCTGTCGTGGAACACTCCATGCAACCCGCCGAAGACCGAGGCGTCGTACGGACGGATGAGCCCGCGCGTCGTGGCGTGGCGAATGGGCGAGAGTTCAAGCCCCGATGTCAGGAATGCCTCGTCGTACTCCAGATAGACGATGCGGTCACGTTGTCCGAGCCGACCGACCGTCTGAACGTCGCCGTCGTCCCACCGGAGCAGGACGATCAAGGGCGATCCGGGCGCCACCCTCACGTGAGCCGGCCCCGTTTGCGCGTCTTCGGCCGGGCCAGCACCTGGTCGAGCGTTTCGAACTCCTGGTCAGCCGATAGCTGTTCGAGGACCGCCTCTTCCCCGAGCGCAACGACCAGCCGGATGAACGAGACAAGGGAAATCGCGCCCGAGCGTTCGAACTTCTTCAGCGTGCCCAAGGCTACGCCGGAGCGCCTGGCAAGTCCGTCCTGGGTCAGATTGCGGGCCAGACGCCGCGTCTTCAACCGCTTCGCAAGATCGGCCGCCACCTCCGCAGGCGGCATCACCGCGTATATATTCATAGCTTTTGAGTGCATTTTGGAGGATTACCAGTCCCTATTATATCTATTAATAAGGAACGCACCTCCAACTCGATCCCGATAACATCGTCGGGCACGCCAAGGAATCGTTGCCGCTTCAGAAACTTCGACGCGCCGACCCAACCACAACCACCATCATTGAGCCGGCCACTCGGAAGGTGGCACTTTGCGGCGACACCACTTATGTTTGGCGCTTCTCTCGTGCAAGGTCTTACTACACATGAATCGCGTCAAGGACATGCTCAAGGCTGGACAAACGGCGGTCGGTACCACCGCACGCGCCAACGCCGACGTTCCCTTCCTCGCAAACTCCGGCTTCGACTACATTCTCTTCGATACCCAGCACTCAACAGACGACATCAAGGGATTGGCCGGCGCCGTTGCCGCCACGAGGGGCGCGCCGGCGGTTCCCATCGTCCGGGTCGGGGATCTCCGCCCCGATCAGATCTGCTACGCGCTGGACATCGGGGCGAAGGGGATCGTTGTTCCCATGGTGAACACCCCGGACGAAGCCGCCGACATGGTGAAGTGGTGCAAATATCCCTTCGAAGGGGTGCGGAGTTCCGCCGGCATCAGGGGCGAGTGGGGCGAGTTCGAGAGCTATCGCGAATACATGGATGCCGTGAACGCGCAGTTGCTCATCATCCCGATGATTGAGACGCAGGAGGCACTCGACGGCATCGAAGAAATCCTGAGCGTTCCCGGCATCGACGTGCTGCTGGTGGGGCCTTCCGATCTGTCGATCAACATCGATGTTCCGCTGGATTACACCAATCCCAAATATCACGCCGCGTTGGACAGGATAGGGGCGGCATGCAACGAGGCGGGCGTCACGGCGGGCATGTATTTCGCTCCGCCGCCCATCCCGCCGGCCGTGTTGGTAGACAAGGGGTTCCGGTTCTTCACCCTACCCTGGGCCGGGTGGGCGACCGAAAGCATCCGCAACGGCCTGTCGACTATCCGGTGACGCCTCCCGCGTGAACCAGGTCTGGCGTCTGGCCCGTCGGCCACCGAAAGGCTGGCCGAGCGAGGGCGATTTCGTTCATTCAGAGGAACCCGTGCCGGAACCGGCCGACGGCCAGGCGCTGACCCGCACGATCTACCTTTCGATGGATCCCTATCAGTGGGGCCGTCGCCGGAGCGGCGTTGAAGCCGTGGGTGCCGTTTGCCATGGGCGCACGGTCTCGCAGGTTGTCGAGAGCCGCACCGGCCGTCATGAACCCGGCGACACCCTGTTCAACACCAATGGCTGGCAGCGCTACGGCCTGACCGGAGAAGGCGTCGGCACGTTCGGCTACATGTTCCCCAGGAGACTCGATCCGGACGCGGCGCCGATCTCCGCCGCCGTCGGCATCCTGGGCATGTTGGGCCTGACCGCGTATTCCGGCGTCGTCGTGCAGTGCCGGCCACAGCCCGGGGAAACCGTCGTGGTGTCCGCCGCGTCCGGCGGCGTCGGCCAAGCGGCGAGCCAGATTGCAAAACTCCATGGCTGCCGCGTCGTGGGCGTCGCCGGGGCTCCGGAGAAGTGCGACTTTGTCGCAAACGATCTCGGTCTCGATGCCTGCGTATCGCACCGCTCGGCGAGCTATCCGGAGGACCTGGCGGCGGCGTGTCCGGACGGGGTCGACATCTACTTCGAGAGCGTCGGCGGCCACGTCTTCGAGGGCGTGTTGCCGCTCCTCAATCCCAACTCGCGTATCTCGCTGTGCGGCTTGATCTCGCAGTATGGCAATACGGACGGTCGCGACGCCCACGCGGTGTGGGCGGAAACCGGGAAAGCCGTCTTCTCCGGCAAGAACGTCTCGGTGCATCGATTGCACGTCCGCGACTACGTCGCCGAATACCAGGAGCGCTTCCTGCGCGAGATGGCGGATTGGATCTCCGACGGCAAGGTCAAGTACCGGGAAGACATCTGGGAGGGACTCGACCAGGCGCCCGCGGCGTTCGGCGCCATGCTCGCCGGCCGCAACTTCGGCAAGACGCTCGTTCGGGTGAGCGAGGATACAACCCGTCCGGGAAGCCTGCCGGGAACCCGCTGGGAACCCCGCCGAACGCAAGCGAGGATTCCGCGCGACAGCGTCGCGACGTGTTGACTTGAGCGGCGCAGAAGGCAGTCATGAGAATTCGGCTTGTCAACAATGATGTCGCCGCCTACACTGCGCTCCCCCGACGACACCGGTGAGATTTGAGAGTGAAAGCAGGCATTCATCCCAACTACACCGAAATCACCGCGACCTGTAGCTGCGGGAACGTGATCAAGACCCGTTCCACCCTTGGCGAAGACATTCACATCGATGTCTGCGCCCAATGTCACCCGTTCTATACGGGCAAGCAGAAGATCGTCGATGCCGGCGGGCGCGTGGAACGTTACCGCAAACGTTTCGGGAATCGTTCCGCGATCTGACTGCCTGATCAGAGCACGCGGCCTTGCCGCGGGTCAACACTCTTCAGGGGGCGAGCCGCCCAATCCCTGCAAGGTTCTGCGCGATCATCGCGGCCCTTTATGCGATATTCAGCATAGTGCAACTTGCTGCGCGTAGAATCGTCCAAGTAGTAAGATCATGGCTTGCCGCACGCGGATTCGACATGCGTAAACTGCTCATACTCGTTTTGCTCGCCGCTTCCATGCATGCCGCAGCGAAACCGGGACCCGGTGAGAAACGGTATGAGGAGTACCTCGACAAGGGGCTCATCTACGGAAACGAGGCTTGGCAGGCATACGTCGGGGAACTCGGCCAACGCCTGCTCGCACACTCGCCCGACGCAGGCAAGGAGTATCACTTCCAGGTGGTCGACACGCCGCACGTCAACGCCAGCGCATCCCCCGACGCTTACATATTCGTCGATCGCGGAATGCTCGCATACCTGTCGAGCGAGGACGAACTCGCCGCCGTCATCGGTCACGAGATTGCCCATGTCGTCGCGCGCCACTCGCGCCGGGGGAGAAACAAGCAACTGATGGGAAAGTCGATCGGCCTCATCGCCGCAATCGGTACCGGCCGCGGCGAGTTGTTCGGCGTGGCCGACGCCTACACGCGGCAACAGCTTTCCGGATTCGGGCGCGAGAGTGAGCTGGAAGCCGACCGTCTGGGCGGCGAGTACATGGCGCGGGCCGGGTACAATCCGATGGCGATCATCGATGTCGTACAGGTGTTGAAAGACCAAGAGATCTTTGCCAAGCGGGTCGATAGAAAACCTGTGGTCTACCATGGCCTGTTCGCGTCGCATCCAAAAAACGATAAGCGCCTGTACGATGCCGTGACATATTCGCGGGAGTCGGTCCCCACCAAGGTCGCCTCGCCGCTACGCGACTTTCTGGGGATGCTCGACGGCATGGTCTACGGCGATGACGCGATGAGCGGCCTCGTCCGGGAGACGACCTTCTACCACGCCGGTTTGCGCGTCGTGGTGAAGTTTCCAGACGACTGGACGGTGGCCAAGTCGCAAAGCGAGGTCATCGGCACCGCGCCCGGCGGCGGCGATGAGGCGTTCATTACCCTCAGCCGGCACAACGCATATAGCCTGCTCTCGCCGCTCGAGTTCCTCACCGAGATCCTGAAGCGAGAAGATATCAAGAGCGGCGAATCCGTTGAGATCAACGGTTTCGAAGCCTATGTCGGCGAAGTCCAAAACGAGGGGACCGACGCCAAGCTGAAGCTGATCGGTCTGCTGTATCGCGACAAGGACGCTTTCGTGTTCAGCGGCGAGGCGGGCCCAAACGGCGATCCGGACAGACTCAGAGAGGACTTCGTCGCGACCATGCAGGCGCTGCGCAACATGACAGTCGACGACGCCAAGTTGGCAAACAAGCTCCGGATCCGCATCAAGATCGCCGAACCCGATCAGACCTACGCCGATCTCGCGCGGCGATCGGCGATCGGCGACCACGCCGAGGAGCATCTGCGGTTGCTGAACGCCGGATATCCGAACGGAGAGCCCCGCGCGGGGAACTTCATCAAGGTCGTCGAGTAGCGGTCCCGTAACCGGGACAGCGCGCATCCTGCAAACGCAAATTGCGGTTCGAGTGGCTGCCGAGTTACCGTTTCAGCAGTGGTGCGGGTGAGAAATCGAAAGCTTGGCGAGAAGTCGGTAGCATCGCGGGTTGTAGGAGGCCACGGCGCGTCACATGCCAATTCCCGGCTTCGACCGGCACGGACTGCTCCCCGCCGGAACATGCCGCTGTTCGATGACAGAGGTCGGATCAAGATTTGGATTGAATCGTCACCGGAAGCGCTTTGTCGAATTACTCGGCCATTTCCTGCTACGTGAAATCCGATTCGAGATTCGCTCAAGCGTTCTTCGTCAACGGTAGTTTTGTTACTGACAAGGAAGCACCCGGTGATGTTGATGTGGTCCTTGACATGCGGGCCGCCCACGACGACCAGAAGTGGCAAGCGCTAGTGCTTATGCGAGACCGGCAAGAGCAGTTCCTGGCACAATACGGCGTCCACTTTTGGGTCAACTTTCCCGGCGAAGACAACTTCGTGGATTTCTTTAGGTACGTGGGCAACAAAACAGCCAGATTCAAAGGGTTGGATCCGCGCCATCGCAAGGGAATATTGAGGGTCGTGCGATGGGTGCTTGGACCGACGCGGTGGAAGCCAAGGCTCGGATCATTCATGGATGCTCGCGGCCCGCACATTGGCGAATAGCAACCGGGCCGCTCCCGACGGAGTAGAGCGTCCCTATCTCGACCTGCTCAACGAGCTGTATCGCAATGAGTTCCTATTCGCTCAGCTTGTGGACTCTTCTGATTTGGTGGCTCGATTTGAAGGTCCCGCCCTGTCTGGCCGCGACCCCACAATGTCTATTGTCACATCGATGTTTTCCTCGCTACGAAAGCAGATTCAGGGGATTGCCAAGTCTATCGCCGGTCTGGAGAGCGACGAACGAGTGCGATGGCCGATGGAGTTCGAACCACATCTGTCCGGCATTGCTCCGGGCAGTCTAGTCATCGGGCTTCGAATTCAATCTCCTGATGCTGACACGTCGAAAGCCCAAACGAGTATCCCGAGCCTATCCGAGCCCGTGGTGCGGGCGGTCCGGCAAGCTGTAAAAGACATAGCGAGCATAGGCAGATACGTTCAGGAGGATGGCGTCGACGACGCCATCACGGAGGCGTTTCCAGACCCTGCGGTTCGTGACGCTGTAATGGTTGCTGCCAGCAAGCTCGCGCCTACCGGTCGACGAGGTATCGATACCTTGGCCTTTTACCGGCCGGACACCAACGATGGCGAAGCAAGACCGCTAACGCCACGATCTCGCAGAGTACTGAATAGCGCCGTCAAACGCCCTGTTCGAGTTGGCGGCAGTGGCAGTTTCGTGGGTATCGTCCGTGCAATTGATCTGGATGCAAGGCGATTTGAAATTCGTCATGTGCAGGATATTGGAGCAATCCGATGCGTCTACGCGAAGAACGTTGAGGAGTCAGTTCGCAAGATCCTCGATACGAGAGTGCGCGTTACAGGTGAGTATGAAACACTGCCAGACCGGAGACCGAGACTGATCAACGCATCCTCCATGGAGACCTTCGTCGAGCCAACCCAAAAGAGCATGCCGCTACGGCACTAGCCTCCCGCGCCCATCGAAGTTTGTTGACGCCAACGGTGAAAGTGTGCTCTCGAGCACATCGCTGTCGGACGCCCGCCGGAAGCCCACCGGCCACACGCCGAATTGAGAAAACGGCGTTCGACACTCAAAAGATGTCTTCTGGCGTCACTTCCTCCGACGGCGAACGTATGAAGCGTCCCGACCCGTCCTCGGTGGGTGTGAACTCTTCCAGGAAATACTCGAAGACCGCCCCTTTTTGCGTCGGCGATGCGGCGCGCCCCGTCGCCGGATCTATCTTCATGGTGACGACGCCTTCAGGTTGCGCGCGCGTTTTTTCCGGCCTCCCGGCGAGGGCATCGCGCATGAATTCGATCCATATCGAGAGCGGGGTTGTCGAGCCGTACTCGTTCCGGCCGACGGGCCGATAGTCGTCGAAACCGACCCAGACCGTCGTAGCGACATCTTCGGTAAACCCGTTGAACCAGGTGTCCGCGGCGTCGTTGGTGGTTCCCGTCTTGCCCGCCAGGTCGCCGCGGTCAAGTTGCAGCGCGCGGCGTCCCGTCCCGCGCTTGACCACATCCTTCAGCATCGAGTGCAGGATGAAAGTGTTGCCGTCATCGACCGCCTGCAACGCCGGTATACGGTCATCCAACTCCGCGCCCCCCTCGTCCTCGGCGCGCTCCTCGCAATCGACACAGACTTCGGGATAGCGCGGCTCAAACACCACTTCGCCGGTCTGTGTGTTCATGTGGTCGACGACATGCGGCTCTACTGCATAGCCGCCATTGGCAACCATCGCGTATGCCCGCGCCATGGTAATCGGCGTGACGGCCATGGTGCCTCCGCCGATGGCAAGTTGCACGTTGCGCGGGAAGTCGCGCGTGTCGAACCCGAATCGACTGACATGATCGAGCGTCGCGCCCACGCCGACCTCGAGCAACACGCGGATGGACACCAGGTTGACTGATCGATACAGGGCCCGGCGCAAGGGCATCGGACCGCTGAACTGACTGTTGTCGTTGCGCGGGCGATAGGATTGCTCAAGCGTCGCGTCGTCGAATACGAGCGGCGCGTCCACGAAGATGCTCGCCGGGGTGACGCCGTTCGCGAGCGCCGCCGAGTAGACAAACGGCTTGAATCCCGAACCGGGCTGCCGCGCTGCCTGCAGCGCGTGGTTGTACTGGCTGCGCGCGAAATCGAAACCTCCCGACAGCGCGATTACGGCGCCGTCCCTCGGCCGCAGCGCGACGATGGCGCCCTCGATCTCGGGCATCTGCGCCAGGCGCCACGCTCCCTCGAACATCTGTACGCGAATGAGATCGCCCACGGCAACGATATCCGCCGCCTCCCTGGGCGAGGGTCCCGCGGTGTCCGCATCGATGTAGGGGCGCGCCCACCGCATGGCCTCCCATTCGACGACCGCTTCTGCGCCGTCCCTGGTGAGCGCGAAAAACGCCTTTTCGCCGACGCGGGAGACAACCGCCGGCAACAGATCGCCGGACGGAGCAACATCTTCCATGGCCGCGAGGTATGCAGGCGCGCGCGGGTCTGTCAGCGTTGCCGGACTGTCGTCCACGGGCGTTTGCCTCCCAATATCTTCCCCTGCTTCCAGCTCGGCCAGGGGTTCTGGCTCCGCGAACGTTCTGGCGGACTCAAAGGCGGCGAGCATCTCGACGTCCACATCAGTTTCCACCCGGTCCTCGGGCCCGCGATAGCCGTGGCGTCGGTCGTAGTCGATCAGGCCGCGCCGCAGCGCCCGGATAGCGCTGGCCTGCTGCCCGCTGTCGACAGTGGTGAACACTTCGTACCCGAGGTGGTAGATGTCGGCGCCATAGCGGTTCTCGAGTTCCCGGCGCGCCAATTCGGCGACATAGGGCGCCGGCAAATCGATCTCGCGCTGATACACCGCCGCCGTGATCGGCGCATCGCGGGCCGCTTCGTATGCCGGACGGTCTATCGATCCCTGCTCGAACATGCGCCGCAGCACCAGGTTGCGGCGGCGCAACGCCCACTCCGGGCCGTTGATTGGATTGCCGGCTTCCGGTCGCTTCGGCATACCCGCCAGCATGGCAAGCTGCGCTACTTCAAGCTCATCGAGCGGCTTGCCGTAATACGTGTACGCGGCCGCCTGCGCACCATAGGCGCGCTTGCCGAACGGCGCGATATTGATATAGAGCTCGAGGATTTCGTCCTTCGTCAACTCCTGCTCGATCTTGATCGCCAGCATCATCTCCTTGAACTTGCGGATGAAGGTCTGCTCCAGCGACAACGAAACATTCTTTGCGAGCTGCATGGTGATCGTCGACGCGCCGGTGCGCACGCCGGAGGGATTGAGCAACAGCCGAATGATGTCGTTCGCCAGCGAGATGGTATCGATGCCGCCGTGCTCGTAGAAGCGCTTGTCCTCCGTATTCACGAGCGCATTGCGGAAATCCATCGGCACGTCCTCCAGGCGGACCGGGATCAGGCGGCGCTCGCCGAACTCGCCCAACAGCGCGCCGTCCGCCGAATAGATCCGAAGCGGCGCCTCGTGTCGATAATTCTGATACGTCGATGCGGCGGGGACTTGCGGATTCAAGTAGAGATATCCGCCAGCCAGAATGGTCAATGCCCCACAGACAGCACCGAATCCGAGCCAGATAATCGTTATCAACGAACGGTGCAATCGCGCGTTCACGCGGATGCCCCGCGGAACGCGCGCCCGGAAGGTCCCATGGTGTTTCGAAGAAAGCCCGATTCGCTCATTGGTTTGGACATCGGTTCGACCTCGATAAAGCTCATAGAACTCTCGAAGCGCGGCGGCCGCTTGACCCTGGAATCGTGCGGCATCGAACCTGTGCCGCCCCGCGCCGCCCTCGAAACACATTCAAATACGTCAGGGACGCATATTAGTGATGCGCAAAGCGTTGGTGAAGCAATTAAACGCCTCGCGCGCCGAACGCGCCCGAGGACGAGGAGCGCGGCGGTGGCCATAGGCGGACCCGCGGCATTCACGAAGGTAATCGAGATGGACGCATCGCTATCCGACGAAGAGATGGAAATCGAGATCGCCCTGACGGCCGCCGACCATCTCCCCTATCCGCCCGATGCGGCCGCCATCGACTTCGAGGTGCAGAACCTGTGCGAACGCGATCCGACCCAGGTCGAGGTCTTGGTAGCCGCATGCCGCAAGGACGATGTCGAATTGCTCGAAGCAGCCATGGCGATCGGCGGGCTCAAGGCGCGGGTTCTCGATGTCGAAGCCTTCGCGATAGCGCGCGCGTTCGAACTTCTCCAACAGGCTTGTGGCCGCCGGTCGGACGCCGCCATCTTCGACATCGGGGCCAACTCGACAAGCCTGTTCGTAGTCGTCGGCGACAAGCTGGTGCACGCGCGCGGGCAAGCGTTCGGCGGCAGATTGCCAACGGAGGAAATCCAGAGATACCACGGCATATCGGCGGCGGAAGCGGAACTGGTAAAAAGACGGGGCGACGTGGCGGACGAGACGATCCTGTCGCAGTTCCGCAATGCCGTGCTGGACCAGATGACGCGCTCGCTCCAGTTCTTCTATTCCGCGAACCCGTCCGAGCACGTAGACAAGATATTTCTGGCCGGCGGCGTGGCGGCCATGCCGGTACTTGCCGATCAAGCCGCGCGCGTGCTCGGAATACCGGTCACCGTCGCGGATCCCTTCGCCGACGTGATTCTGCCGGACGCCGAGGACGCCTCGGCCCTGGCGGAGGATGCACCCGCGTTCATGCTCGCCTGCGGGCTCGCGCTGCGGTGCCTTGAACAATGAGCGCGATCAATCTCCTGCCCTGGCGCGAATGGCGGCGCGAGCGGGCCAGGAGAACATTCTTCGTCAACCTGGGTCTCTCGGGCACCGCCGCGATCGCCGTGGTTCTGGCGTTGGGCTGGCACCTCGATCGCGAGACGTTCCGCATGGACCGACGCAACGACTACCTGCGGGAACGGATTGTCGAACTGGACCGGCGGATCGCCGACATCCAAAAGCTGACCGACCAGACGGAGCAGGTCCTCTCGCGTCTGGAGGTGGCGCGCGCACTGAAAGGCAATCGGCAGGCGATGGTTCGCGTATTCGACGGGCTCGCGCGCACCGTGGCCGACGGCGCGCACTACACGTCGGTTTCAATGACCGGCGATCTGCTCGCCGCGAGCGGCGTAGCCGCGTCCAATGATCGCGTCTCCTCGTTGATGCGCAATCTGGAAGACTCGCGCCTGTTTGCCGAGCCCAGCCTCAAGAGCATCAGCGAAACCCGAGACAGTCCGCACTACGGCGGTAGAGCCTCGGAGTTCAAGCTGACGTTTCGGCGGACCGGAGCCGCGAGCGACGAACATCCCTCGCAACGGCCGCAAGCGGGCCACGGACGACACCGGAGTCAAGGACATGCGTGACTGGTTCGCCGAACTGCGCGAACTCGACATCAGCGATATCGGCGTCTGGCCGCGCCCGGCAAAGGTGGTGGTGCTCGCGGCCGCGTTCTGCGGCACGCTCCTCGCGGGCCATCTCTTCTATCTCTCGGGCAAACAGGACGCCGTGAGCGCGCGCATCGCATCGGAGACCGAACTGAAAAGCGAGTTCGAACGCAAGGCGCTTCCGGCAGCGGGGCTCGAGGCGCTGCGCGCGCGGCACGAGGGCATGGCAGCCGAGTTCGACGCGCTGCTTCGCCAGTTGCCAAGGGACACGGAGGTGCCGGGGCTGATCGAGGACATATCCCGCGCGGCGCTCACGAACGGCTTGACCATCGAGAGCATCGACCTCGAAGCGGAGCGCGCGACCGGTTTCTACATGGAGTTGCCGATCCGGATCGCCGTGCGCGGCAGCTACCACGACATCGGCGCATTCGTCAGCGATGTCGCGGCCCTGTCCAGAATCGTGACGCTGCACGACATTGAGATCGCGCCCGAAGAGGTTGACCAGCCCGACGGCATGACGCCTTCGCATTGCGATAGCGACAGCCCGGGGCCAGCGCATTGTTCCAATGGGGATGTATCAACGCTCAGAATGGCTATTCTGGCAAAAACCTACCGCTATCTTGCACGCCCCGCCTCGGGCGACCGCAACGCCCAGTCATGAAGCGATCAGGTCTAGCCATGGCGGCGGGAGTTCTTGTAAGCGCGCTGATGACAGGCTGCACCGAGGGCGACCACGCCCAGCTCCAGGCATTCGCCCACGAGACGGCGCTGAAGTTTCGCCCGGATCCGATCACCGAAACGGATTCGGCGCCGCCGACGTCTTCGGGCAAACCGTTCGCCTACGGCGCAGGCGAATTGCGCAGCCCATTCCAGCCTCCGCCGGTGCTCAAGCCGCGCTCGGCTGCCGGCCAGCCCCTGGTCGCACCGGATTTTGAACGCGCGAAGGGGCACCTCGAGCGATTTTCGCTCGCCCAATTGCGCCTCGTCGGAAACCTATCCAGCCGCGAGGCGCACGTGGCTCTCTTTCAAGACCCCAACGGCGTGGTCCATCCGCTGCGTACTGGCGATCACATGGGCACCGACTTCGGTCGAATCCGCACCGTCGGCGATGCCGGAATAGAGTTGGTCGAAATCATTCGCGATGCCAACGGATGGGTGGAGCGAACGCGATTCATCGCGCCTTTTGGCCAGCCGACTGGCGCGCCGACCGGCGAACAGGGAAACGAATGAACGGGGGATGCCCACCGCGAATCATTTTCGGGACGCTGTTGACAGCTTTCGTGCTGGCGGGCCACTGCGCCGCCGGCGCTCCGGATGGGTCGGTCGACTCGAACGGGGGGTCTTCGGTGGCAACCGGCGAAGCAACAGCTCCTGTGAGGGACGAGCCTGCCCCAGCCGGAAATACCGCGACGACAGCGGCGTACAGCGGCGAGAAGCTCTCGTTCAATTTCCAGGACATCGAGGTGCGCGCGGCGCTCCTGTTGATCGCCGACTTCGCGGGGTCGAACCTGGTCGCGAGCGACACCGTTTCCGGCAACATCACGCTGCGGCTGAAGCAGGTGCCATGGGATCAGGCGCTGGATCTGATCCTGCGCACGAAAGGACTCGGCAAGCGGGTCGAAGGCAATGTGCTCCTGGTGGCCCCGGCGGAAGAGTTGGCCGCGCGCGAAAAGCTTGAACTCACCAACCGCAAACAGATGTCCGAATTGGCGCTGCTGCAGACCGAGTTCATTCAGGTCCGCTACGCCAATGCCTCGGACCTGTTCGGCTTGCTCACGCGGGGCGACTCGGACGCCTCCGTGCTTTCCGATCGCGGCAGCGTCATCGTCGATGAGCGCACCAACGCCGTGGTTCTGACGGATACCGAAGACAATCTGGCCAAAGTGCGCGGCGTGATCGCCCAGTTGGACATCCCGATTCGGCAGGTCCAGATCGAGTCCCGCATCATCAACGCCAACGCGAACTTCAGCGAGCAACTCGGGGTGCGCTGGGGCGGCGGGGCGGTCAAGCGGACGGGATCTTCCGATGCGGGAGGTTCTTCCTCCATCCTGAAGCTTGGCAGCAGCCGGGAGACCTTGGCAGAGTTGCAGAATATCGCGGTAGAAGGGGGCGGCGCGATCACGTCGCCCGACGATCTCGTCGTCGATCTGGGCGTGTCCGGCCAGGGTGCGACGCGTTTTGGCATCGGCATCGCGAACGGTATCGATTACCTCCTCGACCTCGAAATATCGGCGCTCGCAACGGAAGGCCACGCGGAACTCGTAGCCAGGCCCACCCTGATCACAGCAGACAAGCAGCCCGCAACGATTCAGTCCGGCGTCCAGATCCCTTACCAGGAAGCGAGCAGTTCGGGCGCCACATCGACTGCGTTCAAGGAGGCGGTGCTTTCTCTCGAGGTCACCCCGAGAATCACCCCCGACGAACACATCATCATGGACCTGAGAGTCAACCAGGACTCCGTGGGCCAGGTGTTCAACGGCGTACCCAGTATCGACACCACGGCCGTCTCGACCCGCGTGCTGGTCAAAAACGGCCAGACGCTCGTGCTCGGCGGCATGTTCCGCACGGACAGGAATTTCTCCGTGACCAAGACGCCGCTGCTGGGAGACATCCCCTATCTCGGCCGGCTGTTCCGGCGCACCATCGAGCGAGACGACAAGCAGGAACTGCTGATCTTCATTACGCCGCGCATCCTCGACGAGGCGGGCGCTTCGATCTAGCGTTCACCAGCATCCCGGTATAATCTCGACATACGGTCTCAACCTGAGCACGGCCCCGAAGCACAGATGCGCAGTGGCGCTACCCGACAACCCGATGGCTCCCCGCTCGCAGCCGGCCAACGGCTGACGCGAGTTGAGTTCGAAAGGCGCTACGCCCTGTGCCCCACCGTCAAGAAGGCGGAACTGATCGAGGGGATCGTGCGGATGCCGTCCCCGGTGCGCTACGATGTTCACGGGAAGCCGCACGCTGCGATCCTTGGCCCCATGTTCGTATACGCCGCGCACACCCCCGGTGTGGGCGTCGCCGACAACACCACGGTGCGCCTCGATCCTGACAACGAGCCACAGCCGGATGTGCTGTTGCGGGTCGAGTCGCCAGCGCTTCGGCAATCGGTGCTCGATGCCGACGGCTACATTCAGGATGCGCCCGAACTCGTCGCGGAAGTAGCGGCAACCAGCGCCTCTTACGATCTGCACGAGAAACTCCTCGTCTACCAACGCAATGGAGTCCGCGAGTACATCGTGTGGCGGACGCGCGAGCGCCGCATAGACTGGTTTGAACTGGGGGAAGGCAGGTACCAGCCGCTACCCGCGGACCCCGACGGCGTGATCCGTAGCCGGGTGTTTCCCGGCTTGCGCATCGCTGTAACGGCCCTGCTCGAGGGAGACATTGCCACCGTCCTGGCGAAGGTGCGCGAGGGCGTTTGCACCCCGGAACATCGCGAGTTCGTGGCGCGCTTGGGCGGATAGCGGCGACACCCAAAGGGGCCCCAGGGTCTCTTGCGCAACAACGGCCCCATCGAGTGCAAGGCTTGTTGGTCGCTCCTCGTCCATGCCCGAGTCTCGCATGTCGGCAGGTGCTCGACGCCACGCGACGCTATCCCCGACGCGCTACACTATCCATCAAACCCGCTGGTCCCGCCCATGCCCCACCGCAACGTCTTTCTCATCGGGATGATGGCTTCCGGCAAGAGCACTGTGGGCCGACACCTCGCGAACGCGCTCAAGCTCGACTTCGTCGACAGCGACAGCGTCATCGAGAAGCGCGCCGGAGCAGACATCCCGTGGATTTTCGATATCGAGGGGGAGGAGAAATTCCGCGACCGCGAAGAAGCGGTCATCGAGGAGCTCACACGACGGCGGGGCGTGGTGCTCGCAACCGGCGGGGGCGTGGTGCTGCGGGAAGTCAACCGACGCAGGCTTTCCGAACGGGGCACGGTGGTCTACCTGAACGCGCCGTTCGAGTCTCTGGTGGCACGCGCGCGCACCAACACGCGCCGGCCTCTCCTCGCGGGCGAGGACGCACGGGAAAAGCTTGCCGAACTCATGGACCAGCGCGGCGACCTGTACGCGCGGATCGCAGATATGGAAATCCATACGGATAACCGTTCGCCCCGCCTGATAGCGGAACGGATCGTCGCCGCTTTGGAGGCTTGAGCGGAGGTGGATACACTCACCAACCTGGTCGTCGACCTCGGCGAACGCAGCTATCCGATTCGGATCGGTCACGGGCTGCTCGGGCGTCCCGGACTGCTCGACGAATACATTCCGGGCAAACAGGCGTTCATCGTCACCAACGAAGCGGTCAGGGACCGCTATCTGGATCCGTTGCTCTCGAGCCTCCCATCGGTGGCGGCGGATTGCATGTGCATCGGCGACGGCGAGGCGTTCAAGACGCTGGACACCTATGCGACGCTCATGGACAGGCTCATCGCCGGCGGCCACAACCGCACGACTGTCATCATCGCTCTCGGTGGCGGCGTCATCGGCGATGTCGCGGGTTTCGTCGCCGCAACATACCAGCGCGGCATTGCTTTCATCCAGGTGCCGACGACGCTGCTGGCCCTGGTCGACTCGTCCGTGGGCGGCAAGACCGCCGTCAACCACCCCCGAGGCAAGAACCTCATCGGCGCGTTCCATCAGCCGCGTTGCGTGATCGCGGACATCGGCACGCTGGAAACGCTGCCGCCGCGCGAACTCAAGGCCGGGCTCGCCGAGGTCATCAAGTACGGCGTCATCTACGACGCTGCTTTCTTCGATTGGCTGAGCGTCAACCTCGAGCGCCTGCTCGCCCTCGACGGCGAGGCGCTCGTCCATGCGGTAGCGAAGTCATGCCGGATCAAGGCTGCGGTGGTGCAGGCCGACGAGCGCGAAACCGGCTTGCGGGCCATCCTGAATTTCGGCCACACCTTCGGTCATGCGCTGGAGTCCCTGACCGGCTACGAGCAACTGTTGCACGGCGAAGCGGTGGCGATCGGCATGGTCATGGCGGCGGACCTGTCGTCCCGCTTAAGAAAACTGCCACGCGAACAGGCGAGGCGAATCAAGGACCTGATCGCCCGCGCGGGCCTGCCGGTGACACCGCCGCCGCTATCCGCCGACGCCATGCTGGAAGCCATGAGCATGGACAAGAAGGTCGTCGACGGACGCATCCGCCTCGTGCTGACGGATGCAATCGGCATGGCGGCGTTGACGGATCAAGCGCCGGAGGACGCGATTCGGGCGACACTCGGAGCGGGTGACGCTCTCTGCGCGGAGTGACCTTCGTCGGGAAAGTCCTCGGTCTTCTCAATCCCCGCGCCGAGACGCGCTGACGAGCACCTCCTGATCCATCGCCGGCATTTGCGCATAGTGGCTCTGAATGCCATGCTGAAAGTGCCCTCGCCGCCCGAGATCGATTTCAGCCGCGAGGATAGCCCTGCACTTCTTTGAGCGGCGCCTGTCCCGGCTCACCCCGTTAGATCGAAAGAGTCACCGATCCATCCACGCCGTTGTATATCAGAACAGAGTTCTGAAGCAGATCTCTTCCAATGAGGGCAATCAATCCTTGTTCTTCAAGCTTGGCACCCATCGCTCCCTCGACGTTGATCGTGATGTTGGGAAGCACAAGTTTGCCAACAAAAAGGGGCACTTCTACATCCGAGTGCGATGCTGATGTCATCCTTCCGGTGCCGAATATAGTCAGACCCAAGTCGTTCGCAACCTGCTGGTCCAGGCAGGTATGGCTCGCTCCAGTGTCGATCAGGGCACTACCACTTACCGAGCGAGACCCCCTTCCGGACGCGGCTTCAGACTGCTGTTGTCTATCCGACAAAGTTAAGGTAGCCGTCAGGACTGGACCACGTCGTTGCAACGCCTGCGGTGGCGGTACTTCCTGCTCGTTCCCTTGGTTGTCCCGGATCGAGCCACTAAACCGGGTTACCGATATCGGCACGTAGCGGTATTCCTAAATACAAAGCGGGATTCAACAGAACGGGGGCGTCCTCTCCCGCCTTGCGCACCAGGAAGGGCCCTGCGCAGAACAAGCGAATGCCCTCATCGACCGCTTGCGTCTGCGTATCGAAGCTGCCAACCAACTTTCGGCCCTTGATAAGGAGATATTGATTGGGGTGCTCCTCCAAAAATTTGTCTCGGTCTTGCTCGAAGAACTCCGTCTCCTCGACGAGAACTGTGCCCGATTTCGGGTCGCCAGACATGACTCCCTCCGCATCTTGCGTTGTCGGAAGAGGCTCTAGCGTTCACCTCCTCCGGTTGGCCAGCAGAGTGACACGAGTCAGGTATGTCGTCAACGCGACTTGCAAACCTTGTCGCCCCGCCTTATCCCGCCGATTTAGGCCAGCATTCAAGGTGGCGGTAGTTCCCTGTTGGCGACACACCGCAAAAGGGATATCGCCCACGACCGGGCAATCGCGTCTCATCTGTGAAGTAGGACCAACAGGGCACCTATTCGCCGCGTCATCTCGCTAAAGTACCGCACCTCCTCCGCCTCTAGCGGGCGGCCGAGGATGCGCCGTTCGCGGTAGGAGAGCCACTTCTTGAGGACCTGATAGCCGCCGAGGTTGTAGTTCCAGACGGCAGCGGGAATGTTGCGCCAGAAGGCGCCGTCGTTCAGGTAGATGTCGAAAGTGGTCTCCCCAAGCGGGACAACGGCTTCACCCATCTCATCGCGTTCTTCCGCCGTGTACCCACGTTGTCGTACGCGTCCTTGGCCAGGCATCACGGCTCGATTGGCACCAAAGTGGCCCCATCCCGCCGCCAACGCAAAGTCGTCGCCAATCATGTTCCGCCCAGACGTGGTCGCCGGCACCGCGAGGGCTGCGATCTCCGGCCGCAACGGATATCGGCTAACACCGGGTACGGGCTGATCCGGATTGAGCAGCGAGGCGATCTCGCGACCCTTCGCTGCCGACTGAGCGAGGGCTTCCCCGTAGTCGGAGCCGTTGCCATCCGGCCACCCCGGAAGCGGAATTCGTGGCCACTCCATGCGTAGCGCTCCGGCGTTTTCGTGCCGATAGTCGGGATCGTGCACGACGGCAAGGACGTGATGGAAGAGGTCGTCGACGGACAAGTCCACGTTGTCCAGATAGCGTTGCGCTCGTCCAGAGAGATTCGCCGCGAGATTGGTGTCCCCGCTCATCCACCCGTCTTCGCGACGCCGAACGGGGATGCAAGTCGCGCCGCGATCAAATAGATCGAGGCAACCAAGCTGCGAAGTCACCTGCGGGGGTGACCACGCTCGGCGCGGTTTCTTCTGTGTCACCAAGTACAAATTGTCGCCGAAGACCTGGCGCTTGTAGTCGGCGCGTTTCTCGTCGAGCAGTTTCGTGTCTCCCTCCCAATATAAATGCCGAACGTCGAAAGGACGGTAGGCAAAACGAATAAACCCGCCCTCTTCCGGGCCGCCACGCGTGAGCAGCGCGTCTCGCACCGCGCCGGCGTCGAATCGAGCAGTGGTGCTCATGACGCTCGGATAACGCCGCGCCATTTCCTCTTGACTCAAATCCGCGTCGAAATAGTCGGCGATTCGAGCCCGCAAACGGTCCAGATCAATGTCGACCAAGAACCCATCGCGGCTTGTCTTTACACCTGGAAACGACATCGGTAACAGATCGGGAAGCGCCGGCCAGTCGAACCAGTCCTTACTGACAATAGTTTTTGCAAACGGTAGGCCAAGAGGTAGGAGGGGTTTGACATTGGCGTAGATTGCGCGGGGTTCGAACTCGGCAGTCTCCAAAAGCTGTTCGCGTTTCTTTTGGCCCCATAGATGGCGGAATCCGATCTCCCCGGATGGGGCGTGGTCTGTCTTGCGAACCAAAGTCGTGATGGCTGTGCCGACCTGGATGCCTACGGGATCGCTTTCGCTCGAAAAGATGCTGGGATCGGGCGTTCCATCGGGCGCCAGCTTGCCCGTCTTGTATTTGTCACCGTTCAGACAGTCGATGCGAATGGTGTCGAATGTTCCAAGGTAGCGCTTGCGCATACCCGTGAACGACAGTCCATCGAGCCACGAGTAGTTCGAGATGAAACACACTATGCCACGACCGTTCGTTTCGGTTATGCACCGCTCCGCCATGCGGAAGAACCGAACGTACAGATCGTTCAGGCCCTGACCCCCGGGCTGCCGAACCCCCTTGGGGGAGCGAACCCTCTTGGGGAGGCGATACGCTTGCGACAGTTCCCGTTCCTCATCGACCGCCACACCGGCGAAACCGTTGTACGGCGGATTGCCGAGAATCACCAGAATCGGCGTCTTTAGTTTCACGCGCTCCGCACGTTCGCGCTCCTCTGTCAACTCTGGAAACGGAAGCTTTTCTTGGGACGCCTTGTCCCAGCCAGTCAAGGCATTGGTGAGGTAGATGCTCGCGCGTTCATCGGCACTGTCGGCCAAGGGCGCGTCGAGCTTGCGTAGTGTCAACCCGACCTGCAGGTGGGCGACGACGAACGGGGCGGGCATGATCTCGAACCCGAACACCCGGTTCAGCGCCGCCTTCCTCAGCTCGGATCCGAGGACGGCGCCGAGGCCTTGATTGTCGAGATTGTCGGCTATGCGCTGGAGTACGGCAGCCAGGTAGGCACCCGTACCACAGCAGGGATCGAGCACATACACATCCTCGTTCGCGAGACCGTCGCTTATGCCAAGATCGTCCTTCAGGGCCTGATCCACGCGCGCAACCATGTAGTGGACCACCTCCTTCGGCGTATACCAAACGCCCAACTGCTTGCGCAGGTCCGGGTCGAAGGCTTGCAGGAACGGCTCGTAGAAATACGGGACCGCCTCGCCTTCATTGAACTGGGAGAAGAAGGCCGTCCGATCCACGCGATCAAAAGCTGCGGCCGTCCAGTCCAATAGCTCGATCAAGCCGAGGGGCTGCAGGCGTCCCGGATCGGACAACTGCTGGTACAACGACCGCAAGACCGGGACCCGCAGATGCCAGACGGCCTTCTGCCAGTCGAACGTACCCTTGGGGGCGGGATCCTGTCGGGCCCAAAGCACCCAAGCCGAAAAAATACCGTAGAAAAGGGTCTGCACGAGCGTGGAGTGGAAAAAACGAGCGCCACGCTCGCCCTCGAAGCGAACGCCGAGTCCCTTTTCCAGGGCTGATCGTAGAGCGTAGAGCGGCGATTCCTCGTTGGCTTTCTGCTCCACCGAGGTGACGCGTTCCAGCCCATCCCGTGCGTACGACGCGAGCAGCCAAGCCAAGTCCTTCGGATCGGTGATTGCGGCCCGGTGAGACAATGCGCGGCTAAGGTACTCGCCCAAAGCCGTACCGACCTCCCGGGCGAAAACGCGCGGCTTCGCCAATCGTCGGTCGAATGCCTCCTCGCTGTCGGCCAGTCGGAACGACTCAAGCGTTGCCTCGCCGCCCGTCTTGTCCGGCCCCACAAGCTCGAACGCGAGCAGGTTCGTCACGAGCACCAAGTTGTACCGGCTCCAGTACCGGCCCACCTGATCTTGTACCGCGCCCGACTGGAGGTCCTCACGCAACGCTTTCACTTCAACCACGCCGCGCTCGGGCACTTGGCCGTCCCGGAGCTTGCCTCTTTGCACCTGCCTTGAGACATATAGGCCGAAGTCGGGATGGCCCGCGCCTTGGTCGGCAAGTTCGGGGACGCAGAACACCTTTGGCTTGAGCGTTGCGCCCACCGTATTCAGCAGGTTCGTGAGCGCCCCATATGTCGACCGTTCGTCTGTCGCGCCGCCCGACGACCGTATTCGACGCAAATCGGTGAAGTAAGCTTCTACGGCGGCTGTTAGCGATTGGTTCATCGTCTCATCGCCGCCCCGCGCCGCACTGTGTTGCGCCGGCGCTAATCCCCGCGCCGGGACGCGCTGATGAGCGCCTCCTGATCCATCGCCGGCATTTGCGCATAGTGGCTGAATGACATGCTGAAAGTGCCCTCGCCGCCCGAGATCGATTTCAGCCGCGAGTGATAGCCCTGCACTTCTTTGAGCGGCGCCTGTCCCGAAACTTCCGCGCGTCCGCCCGACAGACCGTTGGTGCCCGTGATCGAGCCGCGCATGCTCGACAGGTCGCCCGCGACATCGCCCATGCAGTAATCGGGAACCGTCACCGTGATGTCGATGATCGGTTCCATGACGATGGGCCTCGCGGCCCGCACGGCGTTGATGAACGCCTGCTTGCCCGCCTGCACGAAAGCGATCTCCTTCGAGTCCACCGAATGGTGCTTGCCGTAATGGACGGTGACCTGGATATCCTGCAACGGGTGGCCCGAAATCGCCCCCTCGGCGATGACTTCGCGCACGCCCTTTTCCACTGCGGGGATGAACTGCGACGGGATGACGCCGCCCACCACCGCGTTGACGAACTCGAAACCCTCGCCCCGGGGCAACGGTTCGACCCGTAGGAATACTTCGCCGAATTGCCCCGCGCCGCCGGTCTGCTTCTTGTGCCGGTGGTGGCCCTCGGCCTTGCCGACAATGGTTTCGCGATAGGCGATGGAGGGGAGCGACGTCTTCACCGCGATGCCGTATTTGTCCTGCACTTCGTCGAGGGTGATGCGCAGATGCAGTTCGCCGATGGCGCGCAAGACCGTTTCGTTCATCAACGCGATCTGCTCCATGCGCAGGGAGGGATCTTCCGCGCACAGCGTCGATACCGCCTCGTTCACCTTCTGCGCCTCCGCATCGGATTCAGCGGCGATCGCGCGTCCGTACATGGGTTCCGGCAGCGGCGTGGATCGCAGGTGGATGCTGTCTTCGTCGCGGGCGTCATGCAGGACAGCGTCGAAACTCATGTCCTCCGCCCGGGGAATCGCGCAGATATCGCCGGGAATCGTCGCTTCCACCTCGCTTTGTTCGGCGCCGTTGAGTTTCAGCAGGTGGCCGATCTTGAACGGCTTTCGCCCGCTGCCGACGAAGATCTGTCCGCCGCGACGCAAGGTGCCCTGATGGCTGCGGACTGTCGCCATGCGCCCCCGGAACGGATCGATATCGACCTTGACGATGTGCGCCACCGCGTGCAGCGACGGATCCGGGGTGATCGAAGCTGGTGGCGCATCTTCGCCTTCGCCCCACACGAAATGTGGCGGATTGCCTTCCTTGGGATTCGGCATGAAGCGCTCGAAGATGTCGAGCAATTCCGGCACGCCGGCACCGGTCGTGGCCGAAGCGAAACATATCGGCACCAGGTGCCCTTCGCGCAACGCCGTCTCAAACGGTTCGTGAAGTTGGTCCGGCGCGACTTCGCCCTGTTCCAGGTATAGCTCCATCAAGTCGTCGTCGACTTCGACCACCTGGTCGACAATCTGCTCGTGGGCGGCTTCCGCCGAGCCGAAGTCCGGGTCGGCGCCGTTCGACTCGAAGAAGATATCGACCACCTTCGTACCGCCTTCCGCGGGCAAATTGATCGGCAGGCACTGCGAGCCGAACGCCGCCCGGATCTGTTCCACCACGGTCCCGGCATCGACGTTGGCAGCATCGATCTTGTTCACCACGATCATCCGGCACAGGCCCTGGGCTTCGGCCGCGTCCATGAACTGCTGTGTCATCGGCTCGACGCCAGCGTCCGCACCGATGACCACGGCCACGGTTTCCACCGCCGGCAGCACAGACAGCGTCCTGCCCTGGAAATCGGGATATCCGGGGGTGTCGACGAGGTTGATGTGTACGCCGCCGTGATCAAGGTGACAGAAGGTGGCGTGCAGCGAATGTTTCAGTTCCCTTTCGCGAGGATCGTAGTCGGAGACGGTGTCGGCGGTGTCGACGGATCCCCTGTTCGCAATCTTGCCCGCCGCATGCAGCAGCGCTTCGTTCAGTTCGGTCTTGCCGGCGCCAGCGTGTCCAACCAGCGCGATGTTGCGGATATCTTCCGTGGTGTACGCCACTTCAAGCCCTCCTTTCGATCACACAACGGCGAATATAAACCCAAAACGGTTCTCGCCATCACGTTTTTGTGACGCGCCTGCCCGAGTTAGGGCAGCAGCGTCGATCCGGTCAGAAACCGGTCTATTTCGCGGGCCGCCTCCCGCCCCTCGTTGATCGCGCGGACCACGAGGGATTGACCGCCGCGACAATCCCCGGCCGCAAAAACACCATCCCTGTTCGTCTTGTACAGCCCCTTCTCCGCCCGATAGTTCGAGCGCTGGTCGTATACCACACCGAGACGTTCCGACACGGCGTGTTCCGGACCGAGAAAGCCCATGGCGAGGAACACGAGTTGCGCTTCCCACGCGCGCTCGGTCCCTTCGAGGTCGCGGAACCTTCCATCCTCCAACGCCACGTCTACGGTGCGCATGCCCGCGAGGCCGCCGTTGCCATCGTCGATGAATTCCACCGTATTGATGCAGTAGCGCCGGGGGTCGCCGCCGAACTTGGCGGCGGACTCCTGGTGCGCGTAGTCGACGCGCAGAATGTTTGGATAGAGCGGCCAGGGGTTGTTCGGCGCGCGCCGCAGAGGGGCTGAGGGGAACAACTCGAAGTTGCGGAGCGAACTGCATCCGTGCCGCAGCGCGGTGCCGATGCAGTCCGCTCCCGTGTCGCCGCCGCCGATGACCACGACATCCTTGCCCTTTGCAGAGACGAACCTGCGATCGGAAAAATTCGAATCGAGCAGGCTCCGGGTATTGGCCGTCAGGAATTCCACGGCGAAGTGCACGCCGTCCAGTTCCCGGCCCGGCACCGGCAGATCCCGGGGCACCGTGGCGCCGGTGGCGAACAGCAAGGCGTCGGATGTTTCCCGCAACGCCTGGGCATCGATGCCGCCATTGGTACCGTCCCCGATATCGGCGTTGGTGACGAACTCGATCCCTTCCTCGCGCATCAGGGCGAGGCGCCGCTCGACGATACGTACCTTGTCGAGCTTCATGTTCGGTATGCCGTACATGAGCAGTCCTCCGATGCGGTCTGCCCGTTCGTACACGGTCACTTTGTGTCCAGCCTGGTTGAGTTGCGCGGCGGCGGACAGGCCGGCGGGACCCGAGCCGACAATAGCCACCGTCTTGCCCGTGCGGGTCTTCGGCGGCATCGGCACGACCCAGCCCTCCTCGAAGCCCCGGTCGATGATCGCCATCTCGATGTTCTTGATGGTGACGGCGGGGTCGGTGATTCCCAGCACGCAGGCGCCTTCGCAGGGCGCCGGACAGATGCGTCCGGTGAACTCCGGGAAGTTGTTGGTCTTGTGCAGTCGGTCGAGGGCTTCGCGCCAGTGACCGCGATATACGAGGTCGTTCCATTCCGGGATCAGATTATGGATCGGACAACCGTTCCCCGACTGACAGAATGGCACGCCGCAATCCATGCAGCGGGATCCCTGGGTCTCCAGGTGCCCCACGTCGTGCTCCGTGTAGATTTCGCGGAAGTCGCGGATGCGGGTAGCGGCGTCGCGGTACGGTTCCGCAACGCGCTCGAACTCCATGAACCCCGTCGTCTTGCCCATCGCCGTCGTCGCTAGCCGCCGGCGGCGGCTTGTCCCAGCTCGAGTTCTTTCTCTTTCAGAACACGCTTGTAGTCGATGGGCATCACGCGCACGAAACGGCGCCGGTTACCGCTCCAGTTCCGCAGTATTCGCGCGGCAACCGGGGAGCCCGTCAGTTCCCCGTGCCGCGTGATCATGTATTCAAGGTCCAAAGCCTCCGCCGCATCGTCAACGGTCTCAAGTTCGACCATCTCCGTATTGCACAACGCGTCGAAACTGTGTTCCGGATCCCACACGTAGGCGATCCCGCCGCTCATTCCGGCGGCGAAGTTTCGTCCTGTGGGACCGAGGATCACCGCGCGACCGCCGGTCATGTATTCGCAGCCGTGGTCTCCGACGCCCTCGATGACCGCGCGGGCGCCCGAATTGCGCACGCAAAAACGCTCGGCGGCAACGCCTCTGAAGAAACACTCACCACTTGTCGCGCCGTACAGCGCGACGTTGCCGATCAGCACCTGCCGTTCTGCTTCGAATCGACTCGACTTGGGCGGATAGATGATGAGCCGGCCACCGCAAAGACCCTTGCCAACATAGTCGTTGGCGTCGCCTTCCACTTCCAGTGTCACGCCTCGCGCCAGCCAGGCGCCGAAACTCTGGCCCGCGCTACCGTCGAACTTGAAGTGAATGGTCCCGTCGGGAAGCATTCCGGGTCCGGCGCGCTTGACGATCTGGTGGGACAACATACCGCCGACGACACGGTTGATGTTCCTGATCGGCATTTCTGCCCGCACTTGCTCGCGTCGGGCAAGGGCGGGCTCCGCCAGGCGGATGAGTTCATTGTCGAGCGCCGCTTCGAGACCGTGGTCCTGCTTGTGGATCGCGTAAACGCCGAGGCAGTTTTCCGGCTTCTGGGCCGGTGCCAGGATTTCGGACAGGTCCAGGCCTTCGGATTTCCAATGACGCACCGCCCCGTCCACATCCAGGGCATCCACGCGGCCGATCATGTCGTTTACCGTCCTGAAACCCAGGTCCGCCATGATGGTCCGAAGTTCTTCGGCGACCATGAACACGTAGTTCACGACGTGCTCCGGCGAGCCGGCGAACTTGGCTCTGAGCACCGGGTCCTGGGTTGCGATTCCCACCGGACAGGTATTGAGGTGACACTTGCGCATCATGATGCAACCGAGGGTGACAAGCGGCGCGGTCGCAAAGCCGAACTCCTCGGCCCCCAATAGCGCCGCTACGGCGACATCGCGGCCCGTCTTGAGTTGCCCGTCGGTCTGCAGCACGACACGCGACCGGAGGTTGTTCATCACCAGGGTCTGATGCGTCTCGGCAAGGCCGAGTTCCCACGGCACGCCGGCGTGTTTGATGGATGTGAGCGGCGATGCGCCGGTGCCGCCGGTGTCGCCCGCGATCACCAGGTGGTCGGCGCGCGCCTTGGTTACCCCGGCCGCCACAGTCCCGACGCCGACCTCGGCGCCGAGCTTCACGCTGATGCGCGCCTCGGGGTTCGCGTTCTTCAGGTCATGAATGAGCTGGGCTATGTCCTCGATAGAGTAGATATCGTGATGCGGGGGCGGGCTGATCAAGCCAACGCCCGGCGTCGAATGGCGGATCCCCGCGATCAAATCGTCCACCTTCCGTCCCGGCAGTTCCCCTCCCTCTCCGGGCTTTGCCCCCTGGACGATCTTGATTTGCAACTCGTCCGCGTTGGTCAGGTACTCGATGGTTACGCCGAAGCGGCCGCTTGCCACCTGCTTGATGGCGGACCGCCTGGAATCACCGTTCGGCAGCGGCGCGTAGCGCGCGGCGTCCTCTCCGCCCTCGCCGGTATTGGATTTGCCGCCTATGCGGTTCATGGCGACCGCCAGCGATTCGTGCGCCTCCTTCGAGATCGATCCGAAACTCATGGCGCCGGTCGCGAACCGCTTGACGATCGCTTTCGCCGGTTCCACCTCGTCGATATCGAGGGACCCGCCGCCAGCACCGGACTTGAATCGCAGCAAACCGCGCAACACGCTTCGGCGCGTGTTCTCATTGTTCACGTGCTCGGCGAAGCGCTGGTAGGCCTCGGAACTATTGCTGCGCGCGGCGAACTGCAGGTTGGCGACCGCATCCGGATCCCACATGTGCGTGTCGCCGCCGCGACGCCAGTGGAAGTCGCCGGGATTGGGCAATACCGGCAAGGCGACGGTGTCTCGCGGCGGGAATCCGACGGCGTGGCGGCGTTGCATCTCCTGCGCCAGGACTTCGAAACCGACCCCGCGCACGCGGCTCGCGGTACCCGCGAAACAGCGTTCCACGACGTCTTCGTTGAGTCCCACCGCCTCGAAAATCTGCGCGCCCTTGTACGAATGAAGCGTCGAGATGCCCATCTTGGCCATCACCTTCATCATGCCCTTGGCCACCCCTTTGCGGTAGGCGGTGACCACGTCCGCATCGTTCGCGATGTGCGGCGACCCGCTGAAATAGCCTTTGCGACGGGCGTCCCACAGGGACTCGAACGCGAGGTAGGGATTGATCGCGTCGGCGCCGTAGCCGATCAGCAGGCAGTGGTGGTGGACCTCGCGCGCCTCCCCGGTCTCCACCAGGATGCCGATCCTCGTGCGGGCGTGTTCGCGCACGAGGTGATGGTGGACCGCGCCGACGGCCGCCAGGGCGCTGATCGGTACGCGCGTAGCATCGATCGCGCGATCCGACAGCGCGATGAGGCTGTAGCCGTCCGCGATGGCCTGGCTCACTTCCGCCGAGATACGGTCGAATGCCTCGAGCAGACCGCGCTTGCCGGAGTCCAACGGGAAGGTGATGTCGATCTCCCTGGTGCGCCATCCCCGGTGGCGCATCCCCTTGAGCTTCGCGAGTTCTTCGTTCGACAGGATCGGATGCGGTATGCGCAGCCGATGCGCGTGGCCTTCTTCCGCCTCGAGGAGGTTGCGCTCGGGCCCGATGTAGCACTCCAGCGCCATGATGACTTCCTCGCGAATGGAGTCGATGGCGGGATTGGTCACCTGCGCGAAGAGTTGCTTGAAGTAGTCGTACAACATGCGCGGCTTTTCGGACATGACCGCCAGGGCCGCGTCATTGCCCATGGACCCCAGCGGATCGCGCAATTCCTCCACCATCGGTACCAACATGAACTGCATGGTCTCGGCGGTGTAGCCGAAAGCCTGCATGCGGGACATGAGGCTCGAGGGCTCGAAACCGGCGGCCGGGACCGGCGGCAGGTGGTCCAGTTCAACTCTCTGAGCGTCTAGCCAGCGTCGATAGGGCTTGGCCGCCGCCCACTCGGTCTTGATCTCCTCGTCGGGAATCATGCGGCCCTGATCGAAGTCGATGAGAAAGATCTTGCCCGGCTGCAGGCGGCCCTTTTCCACGACGCGAGCGGGGTCCACGGAGACCACCCCGACCTCGGAGGCCATGATGCACTTGTGATCGTCCGTGACGTAGTACCGCGACGGGCGCAAGCCGTTGCGATCGAGCACGGCACCGATATAGGTGCCATCGGTGAAGGCGATGGACGCGGGACCGTCCCACGGCTCCATCAGGCAGGAGTGATACTCGTAGAAAGCGCGCCGCGCTTCCGGCATGTTCGGATGTTGTTGCCAGGCTTCCGGAATCATCATGAGGACCGCTTCCTGCAGCGTGCGGCCGGTCATGAGCAGGAATTCCAGCACGTTGTCGAACGTGCCCGAATCGGAGCAGTCCGCCTCGACTACGGGAAACAGCTTGGGGAGATCGTCGCCGAACAGGTCGGAACGCACCACGCCTTCCCGCGCGTTCATCCAGTTCACGTTGCCGAGCAGCGTGTTGATCTCCCCGTTGTGGCACATGAACCGGTTCGGCTGGGCCCGGTCCCAGGACGGAAACGTGTTGGTCGAAAAGCGCGAATGCACCATGGCGAGGTGCGATTCGTAATCCTCGTCGAGGAGGTCCGGAAAGAACGGGTACAACTGGTGGGGCGTCAGCATGCCCTTGTAGATGACGATCTTCGTGGACAGGCTGCAGATGTAGAAGAGCTTGCGCTCGGACAGGCCCGTATCGGTGCGGAGGCGGTGCGTCGCATCCTTTCGAATGAGGTAGAGGCGGCGTTCCAGCGCATCTCCTTCGATGCCCGGCGCGGCCGTGATGAAGAGTTGCTCCATGACCGGCATCGCCGCGCGAGCAGCGCTGCCGATGTCGGCGCCGCTCGGATCAATCGGTAGCGCCCGCCAGCGCAGCAGCCTTTGACCGGCGCGGGCGACAGCTTCGGCCACGACGCGCTTGCAGTGGGCGCGTTCTGTCGGGTTCCTTGGCAGGAACACGTTGCCGACGCCGTAACGCCCCGGCGGCGGCAGTTCGGCTTCCATGGATCGTCGGGCAACCTTGCGCAGAAACTTGTGGGGAAGGCCTGTCAGGATGCCCGCGCCGTCGCCGGTGTTCTTTTCGTAGCCCAGACCGCCGCGGTGCACCATGCAGCAGTTCATGTCCCCGGCGTCACGTATGATCTCGTGGCTCGCGCGGCCCTTGATGTCGCAGATGAACCCGACGCCGCATCCGTCTTTCTCGAAGGCGGGGTCGTACAGCCCGTACGAAGCTGGCAGTCCCAACGCGAGCTGGCGGTTCAAGTCGGTCATCGGCATCGATCAGGTTTTCTTTGGGGAACTCGCAAAAATGGCAGAAAAGCACCAACGTATCAAGTCGCCACGCACCTCCCCCCGCGGGGGTCAATGCTGTAAGTTATTGAAACGAATCAGGTGTCGCCGCGTTGGAACCCCCCAAGATTCCAACGCGCACTCCGACAATACGTGACACATAATGAGTCGTTTGTTGACTCACAAGGTTAAAACCGGGGATGAACCAGTTGACGATACGCGGTTTTGACGATGACCTGGCCAAACGGATTCGACAGCTGGCGGATCAGGAAGGTATCTCATTGAATCGGGCGGTGCTGAGGATTCTCCGCCGCGGCGCCGGCCTGGAATCCGGCGAGCCCGGAACGGCCATCGTGGGACATTCGTTGGACCATCTGATCGGCACCTGGACCCACGAGGAAGCGCTTGAGATGAATCGTGCCCTCTGCGACCTCTCGCACCTTGATCGCTAGTTGGGCATGACTACAAGATCGCGATTCGACGTCATCGTGCATACGTTCGTGTTTCGTCGCGGCCGGTTATTGCTATTGCGACGGGCGAATACCGGTTTCCTCGACGGCTACTACACGCTGCCGGGCGGACATGTCGAAGCAGGCGAGGAAGTCGCCCATGCGGCGGTGCGCGAAGTGGCGGAAGAGGCGCGCATCGAGGTTCTGGAAATAGAACCCTCTATCGTCATGCCCTACGGCGACGGCGTCGATTTCCTGTTCGAAGCCAAGCGCTGGCGCGGCACCGCCGCAATCGGCGAGCCGGACCGATGCGACGATCTGGTGTGGGTACCGCCGGATGGATTGCCGGACAAGACCGCCCCCTATCTCCGGAAGGCGCTGGCGCTGCGAAGCGCGGGTACCTGGTACCACGAGTTCCGCTAAATCGGCACCGCCTCAGCGCTGCGATCTCGGCCACCGATCAGAACGCGTAGCGCAACCGGCCGTACATGAGGCGACCGTTGTAGCCGGCGGGCGAATAGCGAGGATACAGCCGACCCGCGCTCGGCGAACGGACGGCCTCGTCCGGATAGGCATCGAGAACATTGTCGGCGCCAACCACCACCGCGATGCGCTGCCCGAACGTGTACTTCGCCGACATGTCCAGATATTGGTATCCGTCGTGGTAGTGGTTGTCGTCGGAGTCGAACCAACTGCCGAAGTAGTTGAACCGCGCGCCAAGGTCCCAGGCGCCCGTAGCATGGTTCAGTGCCAGGCTGACCCGGGAACCGGGGGAGCCGCGCTCGATCGACGCCACGCGGCTCGCGGTCGATGCCTGCTCCAATTCCTCGATGTCGGTCGTCGTGCGGTTGTAGCCGGCCAGCAGGTTGGTTACCCCGAGGTCCGTCTGGAAGCGTCGGGTCACCACGATGTCCATACCCGTGGTCACGGTACCGTAGTCGTTCGTGAAGTAGCGGATGCGGTTGAAATCGGCCGCGGCGGCGACGCCCGCGGCGATCAGCGTCTCGCGCAATTCGTCGGTGACGTCAAGATTGTCCGACAGGGCGATGCGATCCGAAAGTTCGATGCGGAACAGGTCGAGGGTCAGATCCAGGCCATGGTCGGTCTGCACGAGGAACCCCAGGGTGTAGTTGCTGGAGCTTTCCGCATCCAGCGGCGCGCCGCCCAGCGCCAGCGCCACCGGGTTGGTGGAGGCCACCGTGCCCTGTTCCCGGAACACGCCGGTGGCGGAATCCACCACCGTGGACAGGTTGTTGGCGTTCTGCTGCCCCGGCGTGGGAGCGCGGAATCCGCTACCGATGGAAGCCCGCAGCGCCACGAGATCCGTCATCTGCAGACGGCCCGCGAGCTTGTAGTTGGTCACGGCGCCGAAATCGTCGAAGTCCTCCCAGCGCAGGGCGCCGCCGAGACGCAGGCAGTCGTTCACGTCCGCCTCAAGATCGATATAGCCGGCAATGTTGGCCCGATTCCACTTGCCCGCGCTGGCGGGGTTGAAACCGCCGAAGCCATTCGAGCGGGCGGAGAAGCCGTCGGCGCCGTACGGTCCCGTGTCCCAGGCGAGTTGCTCGCCGGCAACGATCTTGAACCCCTCGTCCCGCCACTCGAAGCCAGCCGCCACATTCAGGTCGGAGGCCAGACCCACGTCCATCGCATAGGCGAGGTCCACGTTGAAGTTGGTTTCCGTCTGCGCGTTTGCGCCGATGTCGAAGGAGCGGGGAGTTGCGGGGCCGTAGGAGGCGTTGACCGTCTCATCTATGAAGAAGTCCAGTTGATTTCGGCCGTGGCTGACGGACACGTCGTAGGTCAGGCCATTGTCCAACGCGCCGGTGATGCCGCCCACGGCCGACATGTCGGCCATGGTGGCCCCGAACGCCGGCGTGAATCCTTCCGGCAGGATTTCCGCGAATGCGAAGCACGCCTCGTCCGCCCGCAGCAGATCCCGCACCGTGACCACGTTTTCCGGCGTGGCATCGTAGTCGTACCTGGCCTTGCAAGCCGGTCCGCCGCCGATGAGGATCTTGCCGCCGCTGACATAGACCCCGGAGCGGCCCTGGGGCGAACGATAAAAGAACGCAGTGGTTACGTCGCGGGTTGTGTAATTGCCGAACGCGTAGGCGCGCACGCCGTTGTCGAACTCAAGGCCGGTGTTGACGAAGGCCTTCAGGCCGCCATTGACTTTGGCATCGCCCCAGGGTTTTGCGGGTTTAGCTACCGATACGCCCACGGCTTCCATGGCCACGGCATCTGGATGCTGCACGCTTCGGTCGGTGGACGCCGAAGTCGTGTATTCAACGCTGACGTTCGCAAAGCCCGCTGCGCCGACGCCGAATCCCATATTGCCGGAAATCACGGTCAGATCCTCCGCAGCGTCCGCGGTGTGGAAGCCGTACTTGGCCTCGATGCTCCCGCCCTCGTCGTCGTCCTTCAGAACGAAGTTGACCACCCCCGCGATGGCGTCGGAGCCGTACTGGGCGGCGGCACCATCACGGAGCACCTCGACCCGCTCGACGGCCACCGCGGGGATAGCGGAAATGTCCGGTCCCTGGGCACCGTCGGACGCGCCGTTGGAAATCCACTGAATGACGGCACCGCGATGGCGGCGCTTGTTGTTCACCAGCACCAGCGCGTGGTCCGGCGCCAGGCCGCGCAGGTTGACAGGCCGCAGCAGTGCGGCCGCGTCGCGGGACGGGTTGGTGCTGACGTGGAACGACGGAATCGTCGTGCGCAGCAGGTTGGACATGTCCCCGCTGCCTTGTCCCAAAAGCGCTTCCGCATCGATGGCGTCCACCGGCACGGGCGCGTCGGTAGCGGTCCGAGGCGCGGCCCGCGTACCGACCACGACCACCGTCTCAAGCCGGACTTCGGGCTGTTGTGCTTCTTCGCCCTGCACTGCTCCATTGATGAGTGCCAAGGTGGCAATGCAAAGACCACGGCAACAAAGCGGCGTCGATTTCATACGAATTACTCTCGGTTCGCAGAACTGTCGGATTTTAGAACAAATAGACGGTCCGGTGTTCCGGATCAAGATGAAAATTGCTTTCCCGTATCGGCGGGGCAGCGCGTCGGCTCGCGGTGAGTATATGTTGAACACCGTCGCCGACGGTCCGGTATCACCCATTCCACCAAATCGATAGAATTTCCGTCGCTCAAGGACGAGGGAGGCGGCAATGGCTGATGCGGTAAGGGTCGCGGTGACGGGAGCGGCGGGCCAGATCGGCTACGCGCTTGTCTTTCGGATAGCGTCGGGACAACTCCTGGGCGAAGACACGCCTGTCGCGCTGCAACTCCTCGAGATTCCGCCGGCGATGGACGCCGTCGAAGGCGTCATCATGGAAGTGCAGGACTGCGCGTTTCCCTTGCTCGCCGGAATAACGGCCAGCGACGACCCCAACGTCGCCTTCGACGGCGCCGACATCGCCGTCCTTGTCGGCGCCAGGCCGCGCACGGCGGGAATGGAGCGCGGCGACCTGCTTGAAGCGAACGCGGCGATCTTCTCCGCGCAGGGCGCGGCGCTCAACAAGCATGCGTCGCGGGATGCGAAGGTGCTGGTCGTCGGCAATCCGGCGAACACCAACTGCCTGATCGCGCAACGCAACGCGCCGGATCTCGATGGGCGCAACTTCACGGCCATGATGCGCCTCGACCACAATCGCGCCAAGGCGCAACTCGCCGCCAAGACGGGCGCGCGTGTGGACGCGGTGCGGGGGCTGGCCATCTGGGGCAATCACTCGGCGACGCAATATCCGGACATCCATCACACTACCGTCGCGGGGAAGTCCGCGATGGAACTGATCGATCAGGCCTGGTACGCGGACGAGTTCATTCCGATGGTGCAACAGCGCGGCGCGGCCATCATTGCCGCGCGCGGTGCTTCCAGCGCTGCTTCCGCCGCCAACGCGGTCATCGATCACTTCCGGGATTGGGTCCATGGCACGGACGATGTCGTGAGCATGGGCGTCTATTCCGACGGCAGCTACGGTATCGAAGCGGGACTGATCTATTCGTACCCCGTAGTGTGCGCAGACGGGGACTGGCGGATCATCAGCGGTCTCGACATCAACGACTTCAGCCGCGAGAAAATGCGGGCCACCGAAACCGAACTGCGGGAGGAACGCGACGACGTCGCGCATCTGCTCCCCTGAGCCAGCGTTCTCGGACGCGCCCGGGCGTTAGCGCCACAAAACCCGTCGCCTTAGCAGGCGCCGTGTTTTGCCCCCGCCCAAGCCCATCATCTGCCTCCACGTATCGATGTCCTTGACAGCAAGGTAAGGGTTCTGCTGCTTGGAGGCACCCAAGGTGGCGTTGGGGACAGCGCTATAGTTGTGTCCGGGTAGCAGCAGCGTATCGTCGGGCAGGGATTTTAGCCGCTGCAGGCTGCGGTACATCTCGTCCGGATCCGAGCCCGGCAGATCGACGCGGCCGCAGCCGTCAATGAACAGAGTATCGCCGGATACCAGCGTGTTCTTGATGCGGAAGCACTGCGAGCCCGGGGTGTGTCCCGGCGTGTGCAGGAACTCCACTTCGATGTCACCGAGCTTGAGCGTGTCGCCGGAGTCGACGCGGACCATGTCCGTATCGGAAATCCCCGTGACCTTCTTCACGCCATCCGCCTCATGCTTGTGCGCATAGATCTTCACCGGAGACTTCTCCAGCAACTCTGCGACGCCGGCGATGTTGTGCCCGCGCATGCCGCCGCCGATGTGGTCAGGGTGGTAGTGGGTCGCCAGCGCGGCGACGAGCTTGTAGTCGCGGGCGGCGAGATGACGCACTAGTCCGTCGATGTCCCAGGCGGGATCCACGATGGCCACTTCCCGCGTGCTGCGCGATCCAACGACATAGGTGAAGTTCGCCATCGGTCCGATCTCGATCTGCTCGACAATCAGCTCGCTTTCCTGTTCGCGCATCTGCCACTCCCGTCAGGGACGGCAACCATAGCACCCCCGGCCCACACATCTGCCCAAACCGCGGTGCCGCGCCTCAAAATTTGAGCGTGTCCGGTTTTGGCGAACTCGCTCGCTTTCCGATGACATATAGTGGTCCGATGCTGCCGGCTCCGGACATTTGCCGCCGCGCCCGCTTGGCGCGAGACCTTCGCTTCGACGGGCATTTCGTCGTCGGCGTGCTGACCACTGGCGTGTTTTGCCGGCCGATATGTCCAGCAAGGCCGCCGGCCGAGGAGAACGTGCGCTACTTTGCTACATCTGCAGCTGCGACGGACGCGGGCTACCGGCCCTGCCTGCGCTGCTGCCCTGAACGGGAGAACTCTCTGCCTGCGTGGACGATAGGCAGCGAGACGGTCGTGCGCGCGCTCCGCCTGATAGACGACGGCTATCTCTCCGAACGCCCTGTACGCGACCTGGCGGCCGAGTTCGGCGTCGGCGAACGGCATATGAACCGACTGTTCCGAACCGAACTCGGTGTCACGCCGAAGGCGATGGCCCTCATGCGCCGCATCGCCTTGGCGAAACGTCTCATCGACGATACGAACCTCACAATGACCGATGTCGCTCGCGCGGCCGGTTACGGCAGCGTCCGCCGCTTCAACGATGAGTTCCTGCGCGTATTCGGGCGTGCTCCGCGCACTGTTCGTCGCAGGCGCCCGGTCCACAGGCCGACCGATATATGCCTACGGTTGCCGACGCGCGAACCGTTCAACGCCGATTGGGTGTTTTCCTTCCTCGCGCGCCGGGCGCTGCCGGATCTCGAAACCGTCGACGGCCACACCTATCGCCGCCGTATTGACGACCGTTTCATCTCGGTATCGCTTAGGGACAACGCCTTGTGGCTCAACGTGCCGGGAGCGCTCGCCGATCAAACCGCGAATATCCTCGCGCGCATCCGCCGCATGTTTGATCTCGACGCGGACCCGGATGCCATCGATTCGCATCTCGGCAAGTCGGCGGCACTCGAACCCTGGGTGCGCGCCGCGCGGGGTATTCGCGTACCCGGGGCATGGGACAGCTTCGAAGGCGCCGTGAAAGCGATCCTCGGTCAACAGGTCAGCATAGACCGCGCCGCCGTCCTGTCGGCGAAACTCGTACGCATGTTCGGTGCCGGCGGATTCCCCGCGCCTGCGGCACTGGCGGACGCCGACGTCGCCGCGATCGGGATGCCCGGCGCGCGCGGCGCGGCGGTGCGGGGCGTCGCGCGGGCGGTGCTCGAACTCGGCGAAACCTTCTTGCTCCAGCCCGACCGAGCGCGGGAAATCCTGCTCCGCATCTCCGGCATCGGTCCCTGGACCGCCGAATACGTCGCCATGCGCATCGCCCGCGACCCGGACGCCTTCCCCGCCGCGGATTGGGCGGTGCGCAAGGTGTTGAACGCCAACGCACGCGACGCGCTACGTCGGGCCGAACCCTGGCGGCCGTGGCGCGCCTACGCGGTCATGTATCTCTGGCGCGCGTCTTCGCAGCGAGGCATCTGACGTGTATTACACCTTCGTGCCAAGTCCCGTCGGCAAACTGCTATTGGCCGGGATCGATGCCCTGTCGCTCATCGGGTTTTCGCGCGGCGCGAATCCGACCACCCCGCAAGCCGATTGGAAGCGGGCTGATACGTCGCTACTGCGCCAGGCGGCGCGACAACTCGAGCAGTACTTCGCGGGCGAGCGCCGGGCGTTCGACCTCGGCTTGAAACCGAGCGGAACGCCGTTCCAACTCGCGGTGCTCAATGCGCTCGCGACCATTCCCTACGGCGAGACGCGCAGCTACGGCGAAATCGCGGCGCAGATCGGAAGCCCCAAGGCGGTCCGCGCCGTGGGCGCCGCCAACGGCCGCAATCCGCTACCTATTGTTTTGCCCTGTCATCGCGTCATCGGCGCCGACGGCAGCCTGACGGGTTTCGGCGGCGGCTTGGAGACGAAGCGCTACCTGCTGGACCTGGAGGGTGCCCGCTATTGATGTTCGCGCCGCGGCGGCCTCCTGTCCGGCTGCCCGCGTCGCCGATCCAGGGTCCTCGCGAGTCTGCGCCGTTCGTCGGGGGTGAGCCTCGCCGCCACGGCGACGAGTTTCTTGTGGCTCAGGGCCTGGCTCTCCTCCAGGCGTCGGCGGAACTCGGTCAGCGCCGCAGACAACGCCTCTTGTTCGAAAGGTTCGGCGACGAGCGAGGCGCGGATATCCCGCTGAGACCCGCGAAGCTCGCGAAGAATGGGTCTCAGCGCTTTGCGGGTCTCCAGGCCGTGCGTCACCTCCCGCCGCCGATCATCTTCAAGAAACCTGAGTTGCGGCATTTTCGGCGCTGCGCCGATCCCGCCCCTGAAGCCGAAGTCGCCCGACATGCGGCCGACCAAAAAGCCCGCCAGCAGCAGGTTGACAACGAGCGAGACGGCCAACGCCCCGATGAGCCATTTGTTACGCAATTCGGAGATCCTCCTGACCGTCGGTCCGATAGTTCATTCGATGTCGCCGTTCGAAGCGTCCAGGACGTCTTCGATCTCCGTGAATGCGATGATCGCCACAGCCTCCTCGAGGCTATCCGTCTCGGGATAAGTGAAGCCGAGGGTGAAACCCACCGCAAGCGGTGCCGCCGCAAGGGCGACCGGCCGCCACAACGGTGCGGCAAGCCAGGACACAAAGTCTATCGGGCGCCTTCGGGAGTCCACGTTGGCGAGTATCCGTTGCTTGAGACCAAACGGTTCCGGCACCGGCACCGCTTCAGCGAGCAACGCATCGAACGCCCGCGCGGCGTCAAGTTGTCTTCGACCCGGATCGGTATTCGCAAACGCCCGGCCAGACGCGCGGACCGCCCGCGGCCAGCGATCGAGGTTGGCGCCGTACCTGTCCAGGCAATCCGCAAACTCTTCGTTTGTCATCACGCTCCCTCCGGTTTCATGTAGTTCCGCAGACGTGTCTTCAACGTCCTCCTCGCGCGCGCGATCAGCGACTCCAGCGCATCCACCGAAACTCCGAGGATCTGCGCCGCCTCCCTGTTGGATCGGCCCTGAAGCTGGCACAACACCAACGCCGACCGCTGCCGTTCGGGAAGCGCGGCGATGCCGGCATGAACCGCCTTGCGACGTTCTTCCGCCATGCTCAGTTCGTCCACCGTAGGCGCGTCGTCGGCCATCGCGTCGGGTTCGCCATCGTAGATCTCCCGCCGCTTGCGGAACGCGTCCACGCACAGGTTATGCGCGATCCGATGCAGCCAGGTGGTGAAGCGGACGCGCCCGGGCTTGAACGTTCGCGCCCGATGCCACACCCGCAGGAACGTCTCCTGCGCGATGTCTTCCGCATCCGCCCGATTGTTCGTCATCCGGAAGACATAGGCATGAACGTTATTGAGATGCCGGTCCAGCAGGCGCGCGTACGCCTGCTGGTCTCCGGACTGGACTAGACGCATCAGTGCTTCGTCCGATACCTCGCCCAAAACGGTTATTCGGTCTTGTCCGCATTAGCGTCGTCGGATTTCCTGATCTTGCGCCAGCCGCGCTCTTTCTTCGCGTCGCCGGAGGCGTGCTCCTTGCGCCAGGCGCGCATTTCCTCGCGCCCGATCTCTCCGTCCCCGTCGGCATCCATTTTCTCGAGCCTGGCCACCCTGGGGGAGAGTTCACTCACGGACAGGGCGCCATCGCCGTCGCCGTCGAGACGGTCGAAGGCGCGCCGCTGCGCGATCGGGCGCGCGGCCTGCGGTAGCTGGCCGAACTCCTCCTTCGAGAGCTTGCCGTCCCCATCGCCGTCGGCCGCGTCGAATACCTGCTCGCTCAGCATTTCGCGCATCTGGCCTCGCATTGGGCCACGCCGATCTCGCATGCCTCTCTTGGAGTCTCTTCCCATCCGTTTGCGCATTTCCTCGCGCCCACCGGGCCCGCGCCAACGCCTGTCGGCTCCGCGGGAGTCGCCAAGAGCCATCCGGGCAGCGGCGAATTCCTCGGGCGTCACCTTGCTATCGCCGTTGGCGTCCAGTTTCGCGAACCGCTCGGCGGCGCCGGCTTTCATCTTTTCGATGTCGATGGAGCGCTGTGTTTCGCCCTTCTCACCCTTCTTGTCCGAGTCATCCCCGGCTGTAGCCGTAAACGCTGCCAGCGTTACGCACATGCCAACGACCAGCGCCACAAAACCCGTCGCCCTATCGGGCGGCGTTTTTTGCCCCCGCCCAAGCCCATCATCCGAAACTACCTGTCCTTGCACGTCCTTATCCTTTTTGGTGCTGAGTACGTCTGTAAATACGGACGCACCGGGATTTTCCGTCGGTACCCGCCCCGCAGGGTCATCGCCCGCGCGTCACATCGTCGATAGCACCCGAGAGCGTCGCGACCATCTGGTCGACCTCGCTTCCGTCGATGGTGAAAGGCGGTCCCAACACGATCACGTCTCGTACCGCGCCCGTGCCGCCGCCATAGAAAAATACGCCGCGTTCGAGCGCCGCGTTGACGACGCGGGCTGTAACGTTGTCCTTCCTCGGAAAACGTTCGAGCGTGGCGCGCTCCTTCACGACCTCGACGCCGATCAGCAGGCCGCGCCCGCGCACCTCGGCAACGTGCGGGTGATTCGACAGCGCGGCCGACAAGCTGCCCCGCAATTCATCGCCCATCCGGGCCGCGCGCGCGACCAGGTCTTCGCGCGTCATGATCTCCAATACCTTGTCGGCGGCGGCGCAAGCGCCGGGATGCGCGGCGAAGGTATGGAACATGACGCTGATGCCCGCGTCGGCGAGCGGCGCGACGACGGCGTCCGTCGCGAAGATGCCGGTGAGCGGCGCGTAGCCGCCGGTGAGCCCCTTGCCGGAAACGATGATGTCCGGCGCCGCCGGCCAGTGCTGGTAGCCGAACGCACGTCCTGTGCGGCCGAAACCGGTCATCACTTCGTCCGCGATCAGCAGGATGTCGTTTGCGTCGCAGATGCGGCGCACGGCGGGCCAATAGGCGTCCGGCGGCACGACGGCGCCGCCGCTGGCCCCGATAATGGGTTCGGCGACGAATGCGGCGACGCGCTCGGGACCTTCGCGCTCTATCGCGCGCTCGAACGCGTCGACATAGTAGCTTCCCGGATCGTCGCCGGGGCAGCGCAGGGGATCGGGCGTCGGGGAAGAAGGATACTTCGGCAACGCGTGCGCCAGACCGAACTTGCGCGCTTCGTGCCCGCCAACCGCGGTCGTGGCCAGGGTTGTCCCGTGATAGGACACGGAGTGGCCGACGATCCTGGATTTTTCCGGCTGTCCGCGCACGTAGTGGTGCTGCAAGGCGATCTTCATGGCCGTTTCTATGCCTTCGGAGCCGCCGCAGGTGAGGTGCACGCGCGTGAATTCCGCCGGTAGCCAATCCGCCGCAAGGCGCTCCATCAGCCGTTCACGCGATGGCGTGAGCCACGGCGGGATGACATAGCCTTCCCGCTGGGTCGCCTCGGCCACGGCTTGCGCGACCTCCGCGCGTCCGTGGCCGATGTTCGTCACAATGGCCCCGCCCGCCGCATCCAGAATGCGGCGGCCGCCATCCGTGTACAGGTAAGCGCCCTCGGCACGCTCCACTTTGCGCAGCAGGGGCCACGGAATGATGGGATACGGACTGTTCACGGTTGGCATGGCGCTATCCGGGTTAACGGGGATTACTTCCGTTCGTCATAATAGCGCGGCGGCGCAAGCTTGGATGTTGACAAGGGCGACGAAGCGGATGAAGGCAGTGGAAGGAATCGCGCGCGATCGCATGAGGCGACACCGTTGAAATTCGGCGTATTGCAGTTCTTTAGCTGGCCCGGGCGACGCGTTGGGTTGACCACGGTGTACGAACGCGCTCTCGACCGCATTCGCATCATGGACACGTCGGGCTATGACGCCGTCTGGCTTGCTGAACACCACTTCTCGACCTACAGCGTATGTCCCTCGGTGCATCTCATGGGCATGCACGTTGCCGGTATCACGCGGAATCTACGGATCGGCACCGGGGTGTCGCTGGCCGCGTTCTACGACCCCACGCGACTGGCCGAAGAAGTGGCCCTGCTCGACGTACTCTCGGGCGGCCGCGTGAACTGGGGAGCGGGGCGAGGCTTCGACAAGAAGGAGTTCGAAGTGTTCGGCGTGACGCAGGAGGACTCGTATTCGCGCTTCCGCGAGAATGTCGAGATCGTGCTGCGCGCGTGGCGCGACGACCGCCTCAACTACGCGGGGCAGTTCCACCAATACCACGATGTCGAAGTGCTGCCGAAACCGTTGCAGAAGCCCCATCCGCCGGTATGGATCGCATCGAGCTCGCCGCAGGCCATCGCCTGGTCCGCAAGCCAGGGGCACGCGATTCTGATGGACCCGCACGCGTCTCATGAAGAACTGGCGAAGAAGTACCGCGAGTATCGGCGCGGCCTGGCCGAACACGGCCATCGCAATAGCCAGGACACCCCCATGGCGCGCCTGGTCGCGATCGGCAAGACCGATGACGAAGGCAGGGAGATCGCGCGGGCGGGCGCGCGCTGGACCGTCCGTTCATACGCGACAGGCCGCCGGGCCAACGACATCGACCCGGTGGAACGGTATGTCGATCAGGTCATCATTCACGGCTCGCCGGGACGGGTCATCGACGAACTGAAGCGACTGGAGCAGGAACTGCCCCTGGACTACCTGCTCGCCGCGCCGCTCAGCCACGCCTCATTCATACGGCTGACCGACGAAGTGATGCCGGCGCTCGCCTGACCGCCAGCATGTCGCGCTGGATTGCACTTCGTGAAGAGCGGGGTTGAATGGTAACGTTGCGAAACATCCCTCGGATCAGGGAGTCAAGGAAACGTCGATGACCGAAATCAATACCGTCCTCGGGCCGATCTCGTCCGACGACCTCGGGTTCACATTGATGCACGAGCACGTCATGGTGTCGGCCAGCGGGCTGTACCGGACCTATCCCGACCTGTTGGGTGCCGACCGCGAGGAGACCGCCATCGCGGCGCTGAAGCGGGCGAAGGCCGGCGGCATCGACACCATCGTCGACGCCACGACATTCGACCTCGGCCGCGACCCGGAATTTCTCGCCAGGGTCTCCGCGGGATCCGGCGTGAACATCATCAACGTCACGGGCTGGTGGCTCGATGTCCCGCGCTTTCTTTCCGGCGTTTCCGCCAATCAGATGGCCCGCGAGTTCGTTCGCGACGTTGAAGAAGGGTTTCGCGGCACGGACGTCAAAGCGGGGATACTGAAATGCGCGGCGGACTTCGAAGGCGTGACCGAACGTCTCGAAGTGATGGCGCGGGCGGCCGCGCGGGCGCACAACGAGACGGGAATCCCGATGATGGTGCATTCCCATCCGACCCGGCAGGTCGCCCGCCGGCAGATCGAGATTTTCCGTGAAGAGGGGGTCGATCTCACGCGGGTCAAGATCGACCATTCCAATGACACGACAGATACCGAGTATTTGAAGTGGATCCTCGACCAGGGCTGTTATCTGGGCCTTGATCGCTATCCCGGTCGTCTTGTCAGTCCGCACATGCGCACGGTGACCATGAAGGCGCTCATCGATGACGGCTACGGCGACCGCCTGTGTCCGTCACATGATTGCATCTGCCTGCACATATTGAAGGAAAACCCGGACGGCTCCATGCCGCAAGAGCATGAGTTCAGGCGCACCAACGTCGACCAGTACCTCTATATCCACCACCACGTCATCCCGGACCTGCTCGAAATGGGCGTGGAGGAAAAGACGATCCATACGCTGTTCGTGGACAACCCGAGGCGTTTCTTCAGCGGTGATTGAGCGAGAGAAAGTTTGACACACACATATTTCACGCAACGTTATCTTCTTCAGCCGCCCAGGCGGAGTGTGACCTTCCCTGGCCTCGCTGCGGTGCTGCTGCTCGCCGCCACCGCGCTCGCCGGCTGCGTCACGAGTCCCAGCGGGCGCACCCAATTGATGGTGATCTCGCCGGATGCCGCGATCATCGAGTCGCGCAAGGCGTACCTCAGCACGGTGCAAAAGCTATCCCGAGAAAAACGTTTGCTGAACGATCCGCTGCTCGCGGATCGCGTACAAAGAATCACCGGCCGCGTCGTTGGCGAGGCGGTGGCGCGCTACCCGCACACCGCCGACTGGCAGTGGAGCGTCGCCCTCATAGACGAGCCGAAGACCATCAATGCCTGGTGCATGGCCGGGGGCAGGATGGCGGTCTACAGCGGTCTGTTCGAACGACTTCGACTGACCGACGACGAACTCGCCCAGATCATGAGTCACGAGATATCTCACGCCCTCGCCAACCACACCGCCGAACGCATGTCCATCGCGCTGGTCACCACCGTGGGTCTGGTCGCGGCGAAAGCCGTGCTCGGCGTCGATGATGGCGGTCTCACGCACGCGGCGCGGGCAGCGAATCTCGCGATCAGTCTGCCCAACAGCCGCGCCGCCGAGTCCGAAGCGGACCGTCTCGGCATCGAACTGGCGGCGCGAGCGGGATACGATCCACAGGCCGCAGTCAGCTTATGGGACAAGATGGAAAAGGTCGGAGGGGCAATGCGCGTGCCCTTCCTCAGCACCCATCCCGCGCCCGCCTACCGCCGGGAGACGCTCTCCGGCATGGTCCCCGAAATGCGCCAGTTGACGGGCCGCGGAACCGGCCAACCGCATCCCGTAGACATCGTGTATTGAAGCGCCCCTACCCCGCCGGATGGCGGAAGGCGCAGCCGTGTCAGATGGGCGGAGGCCCCGCGCGGCCCGCGAGTATCCAGCGAATCATGGGCAGGTGGGCGCGGCCCAGGAAGACTTCGCCGTCGACGAGATACGCCGGGGTTTCAAACACCCCTGCAAGCGCAAGGCTTTCCTGCATCGCCTCGAAATGGACCGCATCCGGATCGAAGTCCCCGACGCCTGCCGCGGACAACAGGCCGGAAATGGTGCCGGCATCCTCGATGTCGAGATCATCTTCCCAGTACCGCCTGAAGACCCGGTCGAGGTAGTCTCTGAGCGCGCCCTCCGAATGCGCCTTGGCGGCCAGCATGCCCATTCCCGCAAGGCTCGAGTCGGGGGCGCGATAGATGTTCCGGATCGTGATGCCTCTCGCGCCGGCGTAGCGCGCGATGGAACGCTCGACGTGGGCGGCGCGAAAACGCCGGTGGCGCGATCCGCGATCTTCGCCGCCCGGCGCATGCCGCAATGGCCGGGAGACAAAGGGCAACCAGTCGATGTCGAGCCCGAGCTGGTCGGCCAGCGCATAGGTGGGGTCTTTCGCCAAGCAGGAATGCGGGTCCTTGATGTCCAGGGCGACAGCCAAGGGTCGCGTCGACACATAGGGCTTAACCCGGATATTGCACCAAGCCGCTAGTTGAGTAGCCAAAACTGTCCTTCATTTTCACGAGGTTAATAACATTTTTCCGAAGTCTTGCAGGGGACAAACCGCGCTGGCCGCGCCCTCGCTGGTCTTGATGCAATATCCGGGTTGGCCATCTCAGAGGCGGCAATAGGCGATGTCCGGCGCGGGTTCCCGGCGGGGTCCTCGACGTCCGCTCAACAGCCATCGCACCATCGGCAGATTCTCGCGCCCGAAAAACAGTTCGCCGTCGACCACGTAGCTTGGCACGCCGAAGATGCCGGCATCGAAAATGGCGGCTTGCATAGCGTCGTGCTCGTCGCGCCCGGGCCCGCCAAGAAATTCGCGGAATTCCGACGGATCGCCGCCCGCCTCTGCCACCGCGCCCGCCACGACGGCCGCGTCCTCGGCGTCGAATTCCCGCCTCCAGAAGCGTTCATAGACGATGTCCAGATAGCGCGCCAGCGCCGCGTCCTCCTGTCTTTTCATCCACATCATGCCGATGTGAACGAGGGACGTATCCCATATCTTCACCGTGCCGCGCAGGGTAAGTCCGCTTAAGGACGCATAACGCCGAGCATCCCTATAGGCGTACCTGACGTTGCGCCACTGGGAAGGTGTGCGGTCGGCTTCGGCGACCTTGCCCTTATTGTCGAGCTTCGCGGATCCGAGATAACTCGGGATGTCCAGGGTCAGCGGGCGCCAATCGACGCGGACGTCCAGACTCTCGGCCAAGCGTCGGGTCGGATCCTTGGCGACGAACGCGTAAGGACTCTTGATATCGATGTAGACGATCAGCGGCGCGACGGAGCGCAGCGGATTGATCATCGACCCGACGGCCGAAGTCGACGCATCTAGCCCGGATATTTCATCAAGGGCCGCGATGATCGCGCAGGGTTTTTCCCGCGTGCGCGTGCTCGCGAGCGGAAGCATAGCCATGCCTTATGGTGGAGCGAGCACGTGCGCGCACGCGGGAAAAGACCAGCGAGGGCGCGGCCAGCGCAGTTTGTATCCGGCAGGATTTCCGAAAAACCCACGCACCTGATTGAAAACAACTGACATCTGTTTGCTCGACAAGCGACTTGGTGAAATGTCCGGGCTAGGATGGGACTCGACGGTTCAGGCATGGCTCAAAGCCTGATAGCCTTGTGCCGAATGTCGGGCGTCCGTGGTGCGGATGCGCAACGCCGATGCCACCAGCCTCATGGCCGGAGGCGTCGATTTGAAGCTGCGAACTTCGACGGACGGGATTTTGAGCGAAGAACAAACGCCTAAGTGTGTACGTCCAAGTCTTGTGGAAACGGGTGCGCTACGCCCGCCGGGGTTTGAGAACTAATTGTTTGCGGCCACCGCTGGCGGGTCCTTGGCCACTTACGCCCATGGGTACTTGTTGAATCTTGTTGCCGGTCTTGAGATACGTGTCGACATCCGCCGCGAGTTGCTCCCGACTCCGGGCGATTGCAGCATCGGTACGTGATCGATTGGCCATTTAGCGTCCTCCCAAAATTTCAATATTCCCTCCCCAGTAGGGGCACAGATTAGCACAACCCACGAATTTTTCAGGTCTTGACATGCGGTAAACAGCGTGTTCCAGGGCGACTTGGCCCGTTTCTTGCCGCCATCACCGCGATCAATTTGCGGTCGGTTCCATAAACTCCCGCGCGACATCGAAGTAAAATCCGGCGGTCCAATTGGGCACAATCCCCGGTTGGCGCGTACGAGATGAATTTTTCGGGGAGAGTCCATGCGTTTCGATGCCCTGCTCATAGCCAATCGCGGCGAGATCGCCATTCGCATCGCCCGGGCGGCGGGCGAACTTGGATTGCGGACTGTCGCCATCCATTCGGTCGACGATGCCGACAGCCTGCATGTGAGAGTCGCAGACCAAACGCTGGCATTGCCGGGAAGCGGGGCGCGCGCCTACCTTGATCAGGAAGCCATCGTCGCGGCCGCGAACCAGGCCGGATGCGGCGCCATTCACCCAGGATATGGATTCCTGGCCGAACGCGCCGATTTCGCGCGCCGTTGCGCCGATGCAGGGATCGTGTTCGTCGGCCCGAGACCCGAGCATCTCGACCTGTTCGGCGACAAGGGCCGCGCGCGGACCGCCGCCGCCGCCGCGGACGTGCCCGTCCTAAGGGGCTGCGATCAGGCGGTATCTCTCGAAGAGGCGAGGGAATTCTTCGCTTCATGCGCCGGCGGCGCGATGATCATCAAGGCGGTAGCGGGCGGCGGCGGGCGCGGTACCCGCGTGGTGCAGGCGGCCGAGGAGATCGAGGCCGCGTACGCGCGCTGCCGGTCCGAAGCCCAGGCGTCGTTCGGCGTCGCCGACGTCTACGTCGAGGAGTTCCTGCCCCACGCGCGCCACGTGGAAGTGCAGATCGTTGGCGACCTCCACGGCGCCGTCACGCATCTCGGCGAACGCGAGTGCAGCGTCCAGCGTCGCCATCAAAAGATCGTCGAGGTGGCACCCGCGCCCGGGTTGGCCGTCGACGTGAGAGACGCCATCATCGACGCCGCCGTACGCTTCGCTCAAAACGAACGCTACGCCAACCTCGGCACCTTCGAATTCCTCGTCGACGCCTCGAATGGAAGCGACGCGCGGCCATTCGCGTTCATCGAGACCAACGCGCGGCTGCAAGTGGAGCACACGGTGACCGAGGAGGTCACCGGCGTCGACATCGTCCAGTCGCAAATTCGACTCGCGGCGGGCGCGACCCTTGGCGAGCTCGGCCTCGAAACGCCCGATATCGCCAAGCCGCGCGGCTATGCCATTCAGGCTCGCGTCAACATGGAAACCATCGGCGAAGACGGCACCGTCAGGCCGGCTGGCGGCACCCTGACAGTCTACGAAACGCCGAGCGGCCCGGGGGTGCGCACGGATGGCTTCGGCTATGCCGGATATCAGACAAGCGCCGCCTTCGACTCCCTGCTTGCCAAGGTGATCGGCTATTCGCCGTCGTCGGATTTCGGCGCCGCCGTGGCGCGCACCGCTCGGGCGCTTTCCGAGTTCCGACTTGGCGGCATTGGCAGCAACATCAGTTTCCTGCGCAACGTTCTCGATCACGCCGACTTCGCGGCTGGCCGCGTGTACACCCGCTGGGTCGACGACCACATGGCGCAGCTTGCGGTACCGCGCACGGACATGCGGCAACGATTCGTGGAAACCCCCGGGCCAAACCCAGGCGAAGGCGCCGCGAGCGGTTTCGCGGGGGCGCGCGTGGACACCCGCGACCCGCTCGCGCTCTTCAAGCACGACGCCAAGGTCAAGGCGGAACAGGCGGTAGCACCGGACGATCTATCGATCACCGGACCCGAGGGTACCGCCGGCTTGAGTTCGCCTATTCAGGGGACGATCGTTTCGGTGGACGTATCCGTTGGAGACGAGGTCCGCGCCGGTCAGCAGGTCGCCGTGGTCGAAGCCATGAAGATGGAGCATGTCATCGCCGCAGACCGCGACGGCGTCGTGCGAGACATCACGATGGCGCCAGGCGATGTTGTGCGCGAGCGCTATCCCATCGTGTTCATCGAGGAGGCAAAGGTGACCGGCGGCGCCGCGGCGTCGGCCGAAGAACTGGATCCCGACTACATTCGCCCCGACCTCGAGCAAACGTACGAACGCCACGCTTACGTCCTCGACGAGAACCGTCCCGAAGCCGTCGCCAAGCGTTACGGGCGCGGCTACCGGATGCCCAGGGAGAACATCGGTCAGCTCGTGGACGAGGGCTCGTTCAAGGAGTACTGGCCGCTGATCGTCGCGCGCCAGCACCAGCGCCACGACATGGAGACGCTGCGTCGGAACACCCCGGCCGATGGTCTCCTCGCCGGCATCGGCACGATCAACGGCGACCTGTTCGGCGAAGAGCGCGCACGCGCCATGGTCGTCCACTACGACTACACGGTGCTAGCCGGCACCCAGGGCGGGCGCAATCACTACAAGCAGGATCGCATGTTCGAACTCGCGAGCCGGTTTCGTATCCCGCTCATCCTGTTTGGAGAGGGCGGCGGCGGTCGCCCGGGCGACGACAAGAAGGGGCCCGGCGTAGCGTTCGATACCCACACGTTTACCCAGTTCTCGAAGCTGTCGGGACTCGTGCCTCTCGTCAGCGTCATCAACGGCCGCACCTTCGCCGGCAACACCGCCCTGGTGGCGTGCTGCGACGTCATCATCGCGACCCGGCGCACCACGGTAGCCATGGGCGGCCCCGCCATGATCGAGGGCGGGGGCCTGGGCATCTACACGCCGGAGGAAGTCGGACCGATGTCCTTCCAGGTGCCGAACGGCGTCGTGGACATCCTCGCGAAGGACGAGGAAGAGGCGGTCGAAGTGGCGAAGAAGTACCTCTCCTATTTCCAGGGCAGCCTCGACACCTGGGAAGCTCCGGATCAGCGGCGGTTGCGCCATATCGTTCCCGAGAACCGGCTGCGCCTTTACGACATGCGCGAGATCGTCCACACCATCGCGGACGTCGGTTCCGTGCTGGAGATTCGCGAGAAGTTCGGCATCGGCGTAATCACCGCTTTCATTCGCGTCGAAGGACGTCCCATGGGCGTCATCGCGAACAACCCGCACCATCTCGCGGGCGCCATCGACTCCGATGCCGCCGACAAGGGGGCGCGTTTCATCCAACTCTGCGATGCCTTCGACATACCCGTGCTGAGCCTGATGGACTGCCCGGGAATGATGGTCGGACCGGACGTCGAGCGCACCGCGCTGGTTCGCCATTGCGTGCGGATGTTCAACGCTGGCGCGAACCTGACGACACCGCTGTTCGGCGTGGTCGTGCGCAAGGCCTACGGGCTTGGCGTGCAGGCGATGTGCGGCGCGAGTTCGCTGGTCGGCTTTTTCACAGTCGCCTGGCCGACCGCGGAGTTCGCCGGCATGAACATCGAAGGTGCGGTAAAGCTAGGCTACCGCAAGGAACTCGCCGCCATAGAGGACGCCGAAGAACGTCGCCTGGAGTTCGAACGCCGCGTCGCCGCCGCCTACGAGGGCGCCAAGGCCATCAACGCCGGCGTCGGGGGCGGCCTGGACGATGTGATCGACCCCGCCGACACCCGCGACTGGATCGCGAGCAGCCTGCGCCGGCTGCCGCCGGTCCCACCGCGCACGGAGAAGAAGTATCCTTACATCGACACTTGGTAGCCAAAGGTCGGCTGACAGTGCGGGGAAGCGCGGGATACCATCGTCACGCCAAAATTTGAAAGGAGAACAATCGTGAAACAGTGTGCGGCAATCGTAGTTGCGGGGTTACTCGCGTTATCGGGTGGCAACGCCAGCGCGGACGCAAAGGGAGTCATGGCAACGCTCACCGCGCTCGAAGGGGAATGGACCCTGCTGGACAAGGACGGGGTAGACACCGGCGTGGTCGCCGCTGTCTTCAAACACACGGCGAACGGTTCGGCGGTGAGTGAGGTCATGATGCCGGGCGGCGAGCACGAAATGCTCAACGTGTACCACGCGGACGGTGATCGCGTGTTGATGACGCACTATTGCGGTGCCGGCAGCCAGCCGCGCCTGGAAATCGTGCCGGCTGGCGAAGACCGCCTCGAGCTGCGCTTCGAAAGCATCACCAATCTGCCCTCCGAAGACGCCATGCACATGCACCAGGCCGAATACCGGCTGCACGGTCCCGACCACATCACCACGTACTGGTACAGCATGGAGGACGGCAAGTTATCGCAGGAGGCGACCGTGATCGACCTGGCAAGAAAACCGAACTAGCCCAATTATCGCAACCGCTATCGGAGGGCCTTGACGAATGCACATCGGAGCTATCTTGCGCAACATGGGCGAACAGTCGACTCCAGCGACAATGGCGGCCTGCGCCCGCGCGGCCGAAGCCGCCGGCCTGGAGTCCGTCTGGGTCACGGATCACATCGCCATCCCGCCGCAGAATGCCCAAGGCTCCAACGGACGCTACGTGGACCCCCTCATCGCCCTCGCGTGGCTGGCTGGAGGCACCCAAACCATTCGGCTCGGCGTCAGCGTACTCAACCTTCCGTACCGACCGGCCCTGCCCCTCACGAAACAGATCGCGAGCTTGCAGGAACTTTCCGGCGAGAGACTGCTGCTGGGCGTCGGCCTCGGCTGGATGGAGGAGGAGTTCCGCGCGCTGGGCGTCGACCGCCGCCGCCGCGGACGCATATCGGACCAGACCCTGGCCTTCATTCGCGACTGTTTCGATCACGATGAGGTCACGGCGAACGGCCAACCGTTCCTGTTCAGGCCCCGTCCCGCGCGTCCGCCCATCTACGTTGGCGGCGCCGCGCCTCACGCCCTGCAACGCGCCGCCAGGTATGGCGACGGATGGCTGCCGACGGCAATGACGCCGGAGCAGCTCCCCGAGGCGCGCGCCCAATACGCGGAATTCTGCGCTGTCGCGGGGCGGCCAGTGGGCGAGATAGTGGTCATGGGAGGCTTGCCATTGAACGACACCGCGGCGGCCGCGAAACGTTTGCGAGACTTTGCCGAAGCCGGCACCGCACGTCTAATCGTGAGCACACGCTATGCCAACAGCGACGCCTACCGGAGAGGAGTCGACGCACTGGCAGCGGCGATCGCGGAAGCCGGGCTATAGGCGAACCATTCGGCGCACCGTTCGGCAAACCGCAACCCACGAGGCAGTCCGCGCGTCCGTCTTGACAACCACGGGCAGCGATAGCCAACATGACCCTTGCTGACGCATCGTACGGCATGGGGCACAAATCCGGTCTTCGAAGTACGACAGGGGCGATCGTATTTGCGGCTTCGTGAGGGAGCATCGTTCGATTTCGCCCGTCGAAACTTGCGCTTTCGCACCGTGATCTCGTGAACAGGCGATCGCTCATTCTGTACGGTGTCGGAGGAAGCGTCGTCGGGGCCGTTGGAGCGGAACCCGCGCTTTCCGGCGTTACCGATACGGAAATCACGCTTGGCATGTCGGCCGCGTTCTCCGGACCGTCGCGGGGGCTGGGGATAGAGCTGTACCGGGGCGCCAGCGCCTACTTTCAGCACGTCAACAACCAGGGCGGCGTTCGCGGCCGTCGCATATCCATCAAGACCTATGACGACGGCTATCAGCCGGATCCTTCCGTCAAGAACACCATGACGCTCATGCTGGAAGACAACGTCTTCCTGCTCTTCGGCTACGTGGGCACCCCGACGGTGACCCGCGTCCTGCCAATGCTCAAGAAGTTCCAGGACCGGAACATCTACCTGTTCTTCCCGTTCACCGGCGCGCAACCCCAGCGCGAGCCGCCGTACGGCGACTTCGCGTTCAACCTGCGCGCGTCCTATCGCCAGGAGACGGCCGGCCTGGTCGACAATTTCGTCGGCATCGGCAAAAGAAACATTGCGGTGTTCTATCAAGCCGACGCCTACGGACGGGGCGGCTGGGCCGGGGTAAGAACGGCGCTCAAGCGTCACGGCGAGCGCATCGCCGGGGAAGCGACGTACCGGCGCGGCGCGAAATTTAGCGGCACCATGCGAAAACAGGTCGAAATACTCCAGCCGGCAGAACCGGACGCGGTGATATGCATCGGGGCTTATGCCGCCTGCGCGGCGTTCGCGCGCGATGCCGTCGATCTCGGGCTGCGCGTACCTATCGCCAACCTGTCGTTCGTCGGCAGCGAGAATCTCCTCAAGCTGCTCACCGAGGGGCGAGAGGACAGCCGGCAATACACGGACCTGCTGGTGAATTCCCAGGTCGTGCCGAGCTACGAGTCCGTCTCCATCGCGGCGGTGCAGGAGTACCGCGAACTGATGCGGCGCTACGATCCGCAAGTCCCAGCCGAACTGGTGAAGGAAGCGTATACGCCGTTCCCCCACAGCTTCGTCAGCCTCGAAGGTTTCCTTGACGCCAAGCTCATGGTGGAAGTGCTGCGGCGATTGGGCGACGCCCCTTCACGCGAGCATCTGTCCAGCGCCGTATTCACGATCAAGGATTACGACCTCGGCATAGAGGAACGCGTGTCGTTCGGTCCCGCCCGCCGTCAGGGGCTGCAGAAGGTCTACTACACCGTCGTTGATGAAGGGCGATTCGTGCCCTTGCACGATTGGCGTGGGCGGTTCGCTTGAGCGAGGGGCATTTGCCGTGAAAATCGCCGACATCAAGGTCCAGAGGCTGTTCCAGAAGACGTTGTTCGGCGTGCTTTCCCTGTTCGGGATCATCGGCCTGTCGACTTCGATCCTGCTCATCTACACGGTCGAGACGTATCTGTCGGAAGAGTACGAAGACAATAGCAAGGACATAGCGAAGACCATCGCGGACTCGAGCGTGGACATCCTTCTGAATCGCGACCTCGCCGTCCTGCAGTCCTTGATCGACCAATTCGTCGAAATCCAGGGTATCAAGTACATATACATCACCGATGAAACGGGCGAGTTCCTGGCGCATACCTTTGTTCCCGGCATCCCGGAAGAGATTCTCGCGGACGATCCCGCCTCCACGGAGACCGTCGAACGCCAGATCGACGGCATGGGCGACTTCGTCGAGGTGGGCAGCCCGATCCTGGCGGGCGTGGCCGGCACCGTCCATGTCGGCATGGACACCGGGGTCATAGCACTGAAGGTCCAACGCGCCATCGGCAGGCAGTTGTACCTGGTCTGCATCATATTCGCGGTCGGCGTGGCCGCGGCCCTCTGGTTCGTCAACCTGGCGGCAAGACCGCTCGGCGATGTTCTCGCCTACGCGGTGGCGCTTGCCCGCGGCGAAAAAGAAGAAGTGTCCAATCGCGACAAGGTCCTTGAACGCAAGGACGAGGCGGGACAACTGGCGCGCCTCTTCCTCTATTTTTCGCAGGGCGAAAAACTGAAAGAGGACGAGGCCCCGCCGGCGTCGACCGACCCGGTCGCCTGAGCCATGCCGATACGCATTCCCACTGCCCCGCGCGGAGTCATACTCGCAGGTTGCGCGGGCCTGCAGATGTGCCTCGGCACCGTGTACGCATGGAGCTACTTCCAGAAGATGCTCGTCGACCAGTTTGGCTGGACGTACACGGAGACCGCGTGGGCGTTCAGCATCACGATCTTCTCCTTGGGCATGTCCGCCGCCTGGGCGGGAATGAAGCTACCCAAACTCGGCCCGCGCAAACTGGCGCTGGCGGGCAGCGTGATGTTCAGCGGCGGCTACCTGATCGGCAGCCTCGCTCTCGAGATGGATCTCCGGATGTTGTTCTACGTCGGATTTGGCGTGATTGGCGGCGCGGGTATCGGCTTCGGCTACGTGACGCCGGTGGCGACAGCGGCGAAGTGGTTTCCCGACCACAAGGGCATGGCCACTGGCATCACGGTGATGGGCTTCGGCGTGGGCGCGATTCTCTTGAGCAAGGGGCTTGCGCCGGTGCTCGAGCAGACCCAGGACGACCTCACGATGGTTTTCTTCTGGCTCGGCATCATCTTCGCCTGCATCCTGATCCCCCTCAGTCTGCTCATCTGCGACCCGCCGCCCGATTTCGATCCAACGAAATCCGCTGGCGAGAAGGCACCGGCTGCGCAACCCGAATCGGAACCGATACCTCCCGTGCGGGCGTGCCTGACGTCCCCGGAATTCGCCGTCATGTGGATCGTGTTCTTCTTCAACATCGCCGCGGGCATCTCCGTCATCAGTTTTCAGTCGCCGCTGTTGGAGGATGTCTGGGGTCTGGCCGATCCTTCGCTCGAACCGGAAGTGCTCGCGGCATACGGCGCTACTCTCATCGCCGTTAGTTCGCTGTGCAACGGCGTCGGGCGCCTGTTGTGGGGATTGCTGTCGGACCGTATCGGCCGCGTACGCGTATTCCGAATACTGCTGGGCAGCCAGGTGGTCGTTTTCGGCATCCTGATGACGGAGACCAATCCCTGGATCTTCTCGATCCTCGTCTGCTACATCCTGCTTTGCTTCGGCGGCGGCTTCGCCACCATGCCCTCCTTCGTTTCGGACGTTTTCGGCACCCAGCGCATGTCCGCAATCTACGGCACGATCCTTACCGCCTGGGCGGCCGCGGGCGTCTTTGGACCGCTGTACGTGGGACACCTGAAGGATCAGTATCCGGACCGGGCGGTCACCTACTGTTTCCTGATCGGTGTCGTGCTGCTCGTCCTGGGGTTCATCTTCACCTACCTCCTGCGCGACGACCGCGCTCGGTTCTCCCGACCGACGCTGGAAAGCACCCTTCGCGAATTCGGCATCGAGCCACGCCCACGCGCGGCTTGAATGTCCGGGCTAGCGAGTGACCTCCACATCGTGGATGTGGGAGGTTATGGCCGCGATCATTTCGTCGAGCACCGGTTCCGGCAGGTCGTGGCCCAGCTTGTCGATCTCCAGGTAGCTGGCACCGGGAATCACAGCGGCGGTTTCACGCCCGGCCTCCACAGGCACCAGGGGGTCGGCGTTGCCGTGGATCACCAGCGTCGGAACCCTGACTCGTTCCAGGTCTGCGCGTCGATCACCGTCGGTGAGAATAGCGGCGAGTTGTCGGACCGTGCCGTCCGGACGATAGGCGCGCTCGATGGCGCGGCGCGCAAAACGGCCGCCGCCCACTTTTTCGGAATCGAAGTGCGGCCCCGCAAAGACCTGCCACGCCTGGATGCTTAAGGGCACGGCGGCCTCGGCATCTTCCGCAACCGCTGATGCAAGCAGCGCCCCCACGGCTTCTTCGGCGGGTGCCGGTAGCCCGGGATTTCCGGTGGACGACATGATCGAAGTCAAACTGTACACCCGATCCGGATGCTCGATGGCCATGCGCTGGCCGATCATGCCGCCCATCGATACGCCTATGACGTGCGCGCCGCCCTGTCCGATGTGATCGAGCAGGTCGACCGCATCCCGCGCCATATCCGACAGCGAGTACGCGGGGGTAAGGCCTTGAGGATCTTCTCGAGCCGCCAGCAACGACGGCAGTGGAGGCGGCGGCACATCGGACCCGTGGGACAGCCCCACATCGCGGTTGTCGAACGTCACAGCGCACAGGCCCGCGGCTACCACGCCGTCAATGAGGGTCTCCGGCCAATGGACGATCTGGCATCCCAGGCCCTGGATGAAGAGTACGCGAGGGTCCGAGCGCGACCCCGAGTGCTCGAAGTAGATCTCACCGCTCTTTGCCCTGAACCTTGCCATGGTGATCTGAGACTCTCCCGTGGAGATGCAAAATGGCCGCCGAATCTTAGCGTATATTCGGCGCGAGCCAAGCCGAATTCAGGCCGCGATCGATGACTGCGCGCGAACAGTCACGAACGGTGCTTCACAAAGGCGTCGCCAACCGGTCTCTCGCAAGGTCCGCGATACCGCGAACTCGACCCCGGCGAATCCGACCTTTACCATGCCTCCGCTCGAACTCGGAATGGTCAACATGGCAAATCCTCTTCGCTTTGGAACATTGGGCGTGGCACGGATTACTCCCGGCGGGCTGATCGGGCCGGCCGCCGAGAACGCCGACGCGGTCGTCGCCGCCGTGGCCGCCCGAGACCGCTCTCGCGCAGAGTCGTTCGCCAAGCAGCACGGCATCGAGACCGTCTACGACAGCTACGACGATGTCATCCAGGACCCGACACTGGATGTGATCTACAACCCGCTGCCGATCAGCCACCACCGCGAATACACCATCAAGGCGTTGCGCGAGTTTGTGTGGAAGAGATTCAGTTTCGCCCAATCACGTTCCGACGGTAAGAGACCGCCTTGCCATTGGACAAGACGCGCGGCCGCATTTCCATCCCCCGACGCAGGTGGTTAGTATTTCGACGCGGCTGGAGAACGCGTCTGATTCGCGCCCAAAAAAAAGGAACAGTCATGAGCTATAACAACATCATCTACGAGACCGACGACCGGCTGGCGTTCATCACGCTCAACCGGCCGGAGAAGCTAAACGCCTTGAGCCATGCCCTGCGCGGCGAGGTATACGACGCTATGCGCGAAGCCGAGGCGGACCCCGCCATCGGCGTCATCATTCTCAAGGGTGCCGGACGCGCATTTTCCGCCGGCTACGATCTCACGCCAAATCCAGATGAGCAGAGCGACTACGTGAGCGGTCGGTCGGGGATGCCGGACACCGGCTCCACGCACCCGCAACACTACGACTGGTCGCGCCATGCGTTGATGGGTCACTGGCTGATCTGGGAACTCGCGAAGCCGGTCATCGCGCAGGTCCATGGCTGGTGTCTCGCGGGCGCTACCGAACTCGCTTCCATGTGCGACATGCGCATGGTGGCCGAAGACGCCCGCGTCGGCTACCCGCCAGTTCGAGCCCAGGGCACCATGGACATGATGTGGGCGCCCTGGTTCATGAAGCCGGGCAAGGCGCGGGCCTTCGCCTATACCGGCGACTGGTTCAGCGGCGAAGAGATGGAGGACTTCGGCTGGGCGACCTATGCCAAGCCGAAGGACGAACTGGAAGAGTTCACCATCCGGTTCGCGCGTCGCCTCGGTCATATCGACAACGACCAGTTGAACTACAACAAGCGCGCCGTCAACCGGCAATACGAGATCATGGGTATCCGCACCGGCCTGATGTCCGGCACGGACGTGGAGGCGATGTCGAAACACCGTCCCGCCGCCGGCGAGTTCGGTCGCCGCGTGCGGGAACAGGGTTTGAAAACCGCGCTGGAGTGGCGCGACGGGCCGTTCGGCGACTTCCGCGGCGAATACGCCTCGGCACCCAAGAAACGGCCGATTGCCGGGACGGACGGCACGAAGGCCAAGCCCGGCGACGCCGACTACAGCCGGTAGCGCAACGCTTAAGCGCGGTTTGCGCCGACCACAGCGGCTCAGGTCGCTGGCATGCTCGGAGAAACGGACGCTATCGCACGCTGACGCCACGCCTCGAGGTCGTCCGGTGTATTGACGTTGAAAAACGACTCGGCAATGGCGGATAGATCAGTGGCGGCGATGCCGTTCTCGTCGAGCCAACGGTGCGCCGCCCTGCCCCCCTGTTCGAAGAAACGGACCAACGACCCGGCGCGGTCGCGGCGCATCAGGAGGAACAGGTTCTGGCGCCGGTTTCCATCGTGGGGGACAGCCACGCCGAAGCGCCGGGCATCCTGGGCCAGCAACTCGATCAGGTTCTCCGCCAGGTAGGGCGAGTCTCCGGGACAGGTAAATATCCAATCCGTCGTCGCGACCTCGACGGCGGTTGCAAGACCGCTCAAGGGTCCTTCTCCCGGCACCCGATCGGGAACAATCTCGCAGCCGAACCTCGCATACGCAGGATCGTCCGCCCCGCTCAACAACACCGTGGCCACCTGCTTCAGAAGACGTTCCAGCACCCATGCCAGGAGCGGACGCCCGGCGACCTCGATCAGCGGCTTCTCGACGCCACCGAGACGCCGCCCGGTACCACCGCAGAAGACGACGCCGGTGACATCCTCCGCTTTCACGCCGCGATGCGTTGTCCGGCCGTGTAGATGTTGAAGCGGTCGGCGTTGAGGAAGCCGGCCAGGGTGATGCCCTGATCCTGCGCCAACTCCACCGCCAGGGAAGAGGGCGGCCCGATGGACGCGACGACGGACGCGCCGGCGACAGCCGCCTTCTGCATCAATTCAAAGCTGGCGCGGCCGCTCAAGAGGATGCCGTATTCGGCCATCCCGCCCTGGGCGAGGTAGGAACCCGCCAATTTGTCCAGGGCATTGTGCCGGCCCACGTCTTCCCGCACGCGCAGCAGGCTGCCCGACGCATCGAAGCTCCCGGCGGCGTGCAGGCCGCCGGTGTGGGCGAATTCGGTCTGCCTGCCGCGCAAGGCGCCCGGCAGCTTTTTCAGCGCGTCCGCCGTGATGCAGAAACTGGTGGGCGGGCGCTTCGCGATCTGCACGCGCAGGGCGTCGAGAGAAGCCTTCCCGCACACGCCGCAGCTCGATGTCGTGTAGAAATGCCGCAGCAGCCCGCCCGCATCAACGCGCACATGGTCCGCCAATTCGACGCGGATGATGTTTCGAATGCCCTTGTCCGGGCTCGGCGGTCCGCAATGCTCTACCCGGCGCACGTCCCTCGCTGCGGCGATGATCGTCTCGCCGGCAAGGAAGCCTATGGCCAGCTCCTCGTCGTTGCCCGGCGTACGCATGGTGATGGAGATGCTCTGGTCCGCACGACCGGAACCTGTCTCGTGGGACAGACGGATTTCCAGGGGCTCTTCGATGGTGACGGTATCACTGGCACGGCGCGTTCCATCGATTGAGACCGCCTCGATGTCCACCCGCATATTCGCCGCGGGAGCGCCTCGGGTGGGTATGTTCGCTGCGGCGGTCAAGTTTGCGGCAGCAGGCCGGTCTGTTCCGTCAGTCGGACGCCAAATGTTTCCTGCCAGGAGGAGCGGTGATTCGCCGGACGCACTTGCACCGCGGTCACCTTGTATTCCGGGCAGTTGGTCGCCCAGTCGCTCAGGTTCGTGGTGACCACGTTGGTCCCGGTGTCCGGATGGTGGAACGTGGTATAGACCACGCCCGGCACAACGCGCTTCGTCACGGTTGCGCGCAGCGATATCTCGCCCATGCGACTCGTCACGGACACCCAATCGCCTTCGCGCAGGCCCCGCAGTTCCGCATCCGCGGGGTGAATCTCCAGCAGGTCCTCGTTCAGCCACTCGATGTTGTCCGTGCGTCGGGTTTGCGCGCCGACGTTGTATTGCGTCAGGACTCTCCCCGTCGTAAGGAGCAGCGGGAACTTGCGGTTGGCCCGCTCTTCGGTCGGCTGATAGTCGGTCAGGACGAACATGCCCTTGCCGCGCACGAACGTGTCGCGATGCATGATGGGCGTCCCTGTCGGCGCCGCGTCCGTACACGGCCACTGAACGCTACCCACCCGGTCGAGCAGGTCGAAGGACACATTGGCGAAGGTCGGCGTCAGCGCGGCGACCTCGTCCATGATCTCGCTGGCGGACGCATACCGCATCGGATATCCCAGCGCGGTGGCGAGTGCCTGGGTCACTTCCCACTCCGCCATGCCCGTCTTCGGCGGCATGACCGGACGCACGCGATTGATACGTCGTTCGGCATTGGTGAACGTGCCGTCCTTCTCCAGGAACGACGTGCCCGGCAAGAACACATGTGCGAACTTGGCCGTCTCGGTCAGGAACAGGTCCTGGACGACGACGCACTCCATCGCCGCGAGGGCTTCTTCGACGTGCTGGGTATTCGGATCGGACTGTGCGAGATCCTCGCCCTGGATGTACATCGCCTTGAACTCGCCGGCGCAGGCGGCATTGAGCATGTTCGGAATACGGAACCCCGGTTCACCTCCGATCTCAACGCCCCAGGCGCGTTCGAACTGCGCCCGGATCGCGTCATCGCCGATGGGCCGGTTCCCGGATAGTTCGTGCGGAAACGATCCCATGTCGCAGGCGCCCTGCACGTTGTTCTGCCCCCGCAGCGGGTTGATGCCGACACCGGGCCGACCGATGTTGCCCGTCGCCATCGCCAGGTTCGCCATCGCCATGACCATGGTCGAGCCCTGGCTGTGCTCGGTGACACCCAGGCCATAGTAGATTGCGGCGTTGCCCGCGTTGGCATAGAGGCGTGCCGCCGCGCGAATATCCTCCGCCGGGACGCCGACGTCGTCGGCGACGTGTTCGGGCGAGTTCTCCTCCTGCGCGGCGAAGGCTACCCACTCCCCGAAAGAAGCCAGGTCGCAACGTTCCTTGACGAAGTCGTGGTCGGTCAGCCCTTCCGTGACAACCACGTGGGCGAATGCGTTCATCAACGGCACATTGGTTCCCGGCAGCAGCGGCAGGTGGTAGTCAGCCTGCACATGCGGTGAGCGGACGAGATCGATGCGCCTGGGATCGAGGACAATCAGCTTCGCGCCCTGTCGCAGGCGGCGCTTCATCTGTGAGGCGAATACCGGGTGTCCGTCGGTCGGGTTGGCGCCGATTACCATCATCAGATCGGCGTCGGCCACGGAGTCGAAGTTCTGCGTCCCCGCCGAAGCGCCAAAGGTCTGCTTCAAACCGTAGCCGGTGGGCGAATGGCAGACGCGCGCGCAGGTGTCGACGTTGTTGTTGCCGAACGCGGCCCGGATCATCTTCATGACCACCCAGACTTCTTCATTGGTGCAGCGCGAGGAGGTGATGCCGCCGATGGAATTGATCCCGTATTCCGCCTGGATGGCCTTGAGCCGCCGGGCTGTACAGGAGATCGCTTCATCCCATGAAACCGCGCGCCAAGGATCGTCGATATCGTCGCGGATCATGGGTTCGAGGATGCGTTCGGTGTGATTGGCATAACCCCACGCAAAGCGTCCCTTCACGCACGAGTGGCCGTGGTTGGCGAAGCCATCCTTGTCCGGCGTCATGCGCACGACCTGGTCGCCCTTGAGTTCGGCCTTGAACGAACAACCGACGCCGCAGTATGCGCACGTGGTCTTGACGACGCGGTCCGGCACGCCGTGGTCGATCACGGATTTTTCCATGAGGGTCGCCGTCGGACACGCCTGCACGCAGGCGCCGCAGGAGACGCACTCGGAAGAAAAGAAATCGTCGGCACCTGTTTTCACCGACGCGTCGAAACCGCGGCCGTCGATGGTGAGGGCAAACGTGCCCTGGACCTCGTCGCAGGCGCGCACGCAGCGCGAACAGACGATGCACTTGGACGGGTCGAAGGAGAAATAGGGGTTCGAGGCGTCTATGTCCGACTCGAGGTGATTCGCGCCGTCGCCGTAGCGGACCTCGCGTAAACCCACGGCGCCCGCCATATCCTGCAACTCGCAGTCGCCGTTCGCCGAACAGGTGAGGCAGTCCAGCGGATGGTCCGAAATGTACAGTTCCATCACGCCGCGGCGAATTTTCGCGATGTGGTCGTTCTGTGTACGCACCGCCATGCCTTCACGCGCGGGTTCGGTGCAGGATGCGTGAAGGCCGCGCCGGCCTTCGACCTCGACCAGGCACAGCCGGCAGGAGCCGAATGCCTGGAGGCTGTCGGTAGCGCAGAGTTTGGGAATAGGGATGCCGACCTCGACGGCGGCGCGCATGATGGACGTGCCCGCCGGCACTTCGACCGGATGGCCGTCCACGGTCAGCGATACTTTCTCGGAACTCGCGCCGTCCGGCGAGCCGTTCGGCAAGCCGTTCAGAACAGCCGGAGTACCGAAATCAATATCGTTGTTCCTCATTTCAACCCAAGTGCGCTGCGCACCGGAATAGGCGTCATGCCGCCCATCTGGCACAGACTCGCTTGCTCCATCACGTCGCAAAGGTCCCGGATGATAGCCAATTCACCGCCGCTTTGGGGAGACGTCATAAGCGCCTCCACCATCTCCTTTCCCCGCACCGCCCCAATCCGGCACGGCGTGCACTTGCCGCAGGACTCATGGGCGCAGAACGCGAATGCATAGTGGGCCTGCCGCACCAGATCGACGGTGTCGTCGAACACCACGATCCCGCCGTGGCCAACGCCGGCGCCGATGGCGGCGAGGGCCTCGTAGGTCATCGGCGTATCGAGCTGTTCGTCCTTGAGATAGGCGCCCAGCGGGCCGCCCACCTGGACCGCGCCGACCGGACGCCCCGAGCGCGTGCCGCCGCCCCAGTCCTCGATCAGGGCGCGCAGAGAGATACCGAAGGGGACTTCGATCAGCGCGCCCTTCTCCACATTGCCCGCGAGTTGAAACGTCATGGTCCCCGTCGACGCGCCCACGCCGAGGGCGGCATAAGCCGCGCCGCCGTTCTCCAGGATGTTTGACACCGCGCACAGCGTGATGACGTTGTGCACCAGCGTCGGCTTGCCGAAAAGGCCCGCCACGGCGGGCACAGGTGGTTTGACGCGTATTTCGCCGCGTTTGCCTTCGAGGCTTTCGAGGAGCGAGGTCTCCTCGCCGCAAATATAGGCACCGGCGCCGACAAACAGTTCGATGTCGAAGGTTTCCAAAAGGCGCATGCCGCGGGCAGATTTGATCGCCCGCGCGAAGATTTGTGCTGCCAGCGGATATTCTGAGCGCAGGTAAACGATGCCCTTGCGCGCGCCAACCGCGCGTCCCGCAAGCAACATGCCTTCGATCAGGCGGAACGGATCGCCTTCCATGATGAGCCGATCCGCAAACGTGCCGGAGTCGCCCTCGTCCGCGTTGACCACCACATATTTCTCGTCGGCCGGCGTGTCGTGCACCGTGCGCCACTTGATGTGCGCCGGAAATCCCGCGCCTCCCCTGCCGCGCAAGCCGCTGGCCTCGATCTCGTCGATGATGCCCACGGGATCGCGTTCGAGTTGCGAACGCAGCCATGCGGGGTCGTAGTCGAACGGGTCCGCGCGGCCGCATCGGTCGAACACCCTGCGCTCTTGCGCCGAGAGATCAGGGAGCGCGTCGACGGGGCCGAGTCTTACCGCATCGAGATTCGCGAGATCGGTGACAGGGCCATAGGCGATGCCGTCAATCTCGATCATGGGCTCCGCCCAGCAGAGGCCATAGGATCCGGTGCGGACCACTTCGTGTCCCGAGCGCGCAAGCTCGGATGCAAGTTCGTCCGCCCCCAGAGCGATGGCGAGTGTCTCGCGCGGGACCTTGGCAATGCTCATTTTCCTGCGAGGGGTCACCCCCTCGCGCTCCCCGGCTGAGGGCTGCTCTCATGCGAGGGGTTCCCCCTCGCGCTCCCCGGCTGAGGGCTGCTCTCATGCGAGGGGTTCCCCCTCGCGCTCCCCGGCTGAGGGCTGTTTTCATGCGAGGGGTTCCCCCTCGCGCTCCCCGGCTGAGGGCTGTTTTCATGCGAGGGGTTCCCCCTCGCGCTCCCCGGCTGAGGGCTCTCGATCAACGCTTCGACGGTGGCGTAGGCGACAGCGCGACCGTCCACGGTGGCGCTTGGCCCCGAAGTACAGAGTCCCAGACAATACACCGACTCCAGGCTGACGCTTCCGTCCGCCGCCGTCTCGCCCAGATTGATGCCAAGTCTGGCTGCAATCGCTGCGGTCAGTTCGCGTCCGCCCACCGCCTGACACGCTTCCGCCTGGCAGATGCGGATGTGTCTGCGTCCCACGCGTTTCGTACGCAAGTCGGAGTAGAAGCTGACGATGCCGCGAATCTCGGCAACGGTCAGATTGAAGACATCCGCGACGATCTCCATATGCCGCCGCTCAATACAGCCGAAGGCACGGACGATATCGGATAGCGCCGCGATGGTCCCGCCAATCTGATCGACGCGGGATGTCGCGATGTCGCGGACACTCGTCTCTTCCAAGCCGGGTTCGGCCGCCGCCATAGGAGGAACTCAAGGGTCGAAAGGTCGAATGTATCACACGGTCACGCGCCCAGACACGAAGGAAAGGTAGCGCCAAGCGACATGTAAAGACACGCGGACTGCAGCCGGACTTTCACGCTATACACTGATGAACGACAACACCCGCCGCCAACGAAGGACGTCCGCAATCACGACTTCGCCTCCGTGCGAGTGGACCGCGACAACGGACTACGGGACAAGGTCCAGCCCAATCTGCGCTGGGATTTGCGCCGCGTGACATCTTGAGCAAGAGTCCCGCGTTACCGGTCCAAGCCTGCGTTGCATGACCAGCGAAGGTTCACTGCTGCAAGCGATCAATAAGCCGCCAAACGCCAGAGCTCGGATCAGCGCCTTCGGGAGAGCCACTCTCTTTGTGCATCCTGTCGAGAGCTTGCGCTTTCTTCTTGGCTTCAGGGTAGCCCTCAATCAATTTCGAGAGCGCCTCTTCGACAAGGGCCTTGCCATCTACCAAACCCAAATCTTGACAACGCCGCTGAATCGCATGGCGGTGGATGTGTGCCGTCTGAGGTCCTACGTGAAGCACAAGCCAGAGCTCAAAGCATGGATTCGAGGGAGCCGTCTGTATCCCGCTGTCACGAGCCTCTCGGATAGCCCCTTCGAAGTGGGGATGCTCGTCGCGGTCAAAGACGCACCAGATCTCGTCGAACCGGTCGTCCGCGTGTGCTCTCCGATTCCACCTGACCTCGTCTCGAGCTTGCTGAACGAGCGCCATTGGCGTCGTCGCACCTGTGGTGCCGATGTCGAGACTCACTCCCGACCCAGCCATGATGTTCAAATACTGTGGCTCGGTAATGCTTCCTTCTGTGTGGATTCGAATGACGGAGCGCTGCTCTCTGAAAGCAATTCGCCTCCGCGGAGTGCGGGGCCGTCGTTTCCCGCCACGTCTTGCTTGGTTAGCCCTAGACGGCAATGCGCGCCTCCGTCGGCGTGACCGCTAGGCTGGTATCTCTTGGCTGCGGACTGCCCGGTCGAATCCTGCTGGAGTCAGCCTAGGTATCGCCCCGTAGCGGCCTCTCATATAACGTCGCCCGATGGATTCGTCACGACGAGCCCGGTAGTCCGCGAGAGAGAAGATTCGGCTCGCTCCGTCGTCCCCCTTTTCCGCGAGCCAGATTTGATCCCGGCCAAGTTCGTACGGTTGGTGCTCCTCAAGAAGGGCAATGTCATGGGCATTGAAGATGAGTTGTGCGCACCGAGGGTTCGTCCGGGGACTTTGGAACAACTCCACAAGTCGTCGAACCAATAGCGGGTGAAGGCTGGCATCGAGTTCGTCCACCAAGAGAACACCGCCACGACCTAAGGCATCGAGTACCGGCCCGATCAAACCAACCCACACTTGGGTACCTATTGACTCGAAAACAGGATCGAGCGCGATGGTTCCGTCCTTGCTGCGATGAGAGAGTTGGACCACATCCTCGATCACGATTTCGTCATCTCCAGTTTCTTCATCTCGAATCAGGCGTACCGCCGTCCGTAGCTTCTCGAGCACATCTGCATCCGGCTTAACCACCTCCGCATCTGTCAAGCCCAGATCGGCAGCACGAAGTAGTTCCAGGACTCGATCCCTTGAGTCATCGACCTTAATGAGGCGCGCCGTGAAGGCGGCGCGGATCACCCTATTGTCGGAGGTTACCATGAGCATATTTGACCGCCACCAATCGAATAGGGGCGCGATCCTCTCGTCTTCGATTGCGCCAATGATCGAAAGCAGCAGAGCGTTTTCGCGAAGGAGCGGTCGGATAGCCTTGCCGATCGATCGGAATGCCGAACCGAAAGTCAAGACTTCGCCTTCTCGCTCGAAAACGAGCGCCTGACGCCCGCGCGGATAGTGATATGCGAATTCACGGAAGACCCGCTTGTTGTCGATCTCAAAGCCGTATTGCCACCAAACGCCGTTCAGGATCAACTCCACTCTGAATTCAGAGGGACTTCCTTCGCACTCGGTATCGAGCAGGAAGGGATGCCGGTGAATGGCTGTGTCCCGCGTGCCTTGCCGGAAGGATCCGAGAACCACCGCTCGCATATCAGCCATCGCTTTCAGGATTGTCGACTTCCCCGATGCGTTGGCTCCAAAGACCCCGGCAACCGGCAGCACTCGCTCGGGCGCGGCCGACGCGGTTTGTAGATCGCGAACGACCTCGTTGTTGGAGAGCCGCGTCGCGTGCAGCGACAAGGACACCTCGTCTCGGTAAGACCGCACGTTGCTCGCCCTGAACTCAATGAGCGCTTGACTTGGCCTGATCCCACTCATGTTGTTCCCCCTTCTCAATCCACAGGGTTGATACCACAGAGCATGACACCGAGTATAGCTTGAAGCCTACATTTCAGGTCAATTTACGAGAAAAAGTCTCGTAATTCGGTCTATTGCAGTACTTTCCTAGGCCAAAGAGCGTATGAGCGGACTCTCTGCCCACGCGACTCTTCCGTGAGAATTGGATAGACGACCGCACCATCCGCCGCCAACGAACGGGACCGGCGATCGCCACCTCGCCATCCGTGTCACCTGAACGAACCTACGGCAAGCGATATCAAAACTGGCCGAGGTCGTTTTGGCCAACCTCCGCCGTCATTCCGCCACCCTCGGCACTCACGCGGTGCCGGGGGCGGGTACTATTTCAACAGACAAGCCTGTCGACCTTGGCTTCGCGGTTCGGCTACGACAGTCGGTGCTCCACTCCCATCGACGCACAAGTCTCCTTGAACCACTCGATCACTTCGGGATGGTAGGGAATGCCGTTGGCGGTACGCTCGAGCTCGGTTTCCGACTCGGGGATGCCGGAGTAGAGAACGCGATCCACCCCGGGTGCTGGCTTGCAGGTTCGCAAGCGCTTCAGGTAGGCGTCCATGTTCTGCGTGAAGGTATCCGGCTCCGTGAACGCCTTGGTGTCGAGCGCCATGAAGAAGTGGGTCGAACGCCTGCGGCGGTCGGGGCCGCCGCCATCGCCCCCCAGAATCGCGGTCAGCACCTCCACCATCACCATGAGCCCGTAACCCTTGTGCGAACCGGTTTCTCGCGTGGCGCCCAATGGCAAGTACATGAATTTATCCGGTACGGGCGCCTCTTCCATCACCGGTGTGCCGTCCGCAAGCGCCACCCATCCGGGGGCCATGTTGCCGCCGATGCGCCGCAATAGCTGAATCTTGTTACCCGCCACAGAACTCATGGCCGCATCGAAGATGAACGGCACTTCCTGGTCCGCCGGTGCTGCGATGGCGATGGGGTTCAGCCCGAGCAACGCTTCCGCGCCGCCTGTCGGCACCCCCGAGACGCCGCCAGAGGTCATCGATATGCCGATCATCCCGTGGTCGAGCGCACGATGCGCGAAATACGCCGCCGCCCCGTAGTGACCCCCGTTGAAAGCCACTGCGACGCCGACGCCATACTGGCCCGCCCGTTCAATAGCGAGGTCCATCACCGCCGGTCCGACCGTCAACCCGAGCCCTCCGTCGCAGTCCACGGATAACGCGGCGCCCAAATCCCGCGTTATCTTCCACTCTGGCGTCGGATTGATCCGGCCCGCCTGCAAGCCTGCCACGTACGCCCGCATCATGTTGCTGACACCGTGAGTGTCGACGCCCCGTACATCGGCGTAGATGAGCACGTCGGCGGACTGTGCCGCCTCCTTCTCCCGCATACCTAGTGCCTTGAACAGGTTCACTACGGTAACGCGCATATCGTCCGGCGCCACCCGCACAGCGATATCGTCAGTCACTTTGAAGCGGTCGAGCATGGATTCCTCCTTGAAGGCGGGAAAGATTGGAATTGTGGGCCATGAAGCCGTCGTTGTCAGGTCGGGATTTGGCACAAGCCGGCTAGTGCCAACCCCTTGTCAAGTGATCGCGAAGCCCTCTGCTCACCGAATGACGTCTCGCGTAAGCCAACGAGGTCGATTCCTATCGCTCTGATCGTATCCCTTTGCATCATCTTGGGGCGGGGTTGCCCTTCCTCCGTGAATCCCGCCGTTAGTCAAGTATCCGTTACATAAATAACTCATTGATATACAATATTTTATTTCTCAAAACGAAGTCTACGATCAAGTGCCGATCAAGTAAATCGCGGTCGGGAATCACCTTGCGACGACCACCAAGGCATATAGCGCATCATCTTCGGCGCGGCCGATGGATCGAAGGGCGCAATGACACCGGCTTGCACTGCGGCACGGATGAGCCTGGATACCCATGCGCGGTTGTTCTCTCGAATGTCGAATCGTTCCCGCAGTGAAGCGTTGGTGAGGTAGTTGCGATTCACGTAGCGCAAGCAGGCGTGTTGATAAACGGCCCGAATCTTCTCCGCAGTATCCATGCTGCGCACGTCTCTGTGAGCGAACAGTATCGTCCGCGTGCTTCCCGGCGGAACCTCGAACAACGGTGGCGGGAGATGGAGAAGTTCTATTTCGTTGACGACCTTGTCGATGCCGGTGCCGCGTTCCTCGCAGATCCCGAACCGGCGCATGAGCGATGCGAGCCCTTCGTTCCGGGACTTTGGCGGCGTGTCCAGAAATCGTTCCGTGGCGACTAGCGGCTCGCCGGGATTGGTGATCTCAACGCGGTCGTCGAATATCTCCAACATCGGCCCAGCGCCCGTAACGTGGAAGTCCTGATGGATAAGCGCGTTCGCCAAGAGCTCGCGCACCGCCAACTCAGGAAATGCGGAAGTCGTCTTGCGCAACCCGCCGACGATGTCCTCCCGGCGGGGGAGCAAGTCCATCACGCGGCTGATCAATCCATCGAACCCCGATGCATAGCCCTGAACACCTTCGATCTCACGCAGCGCGGCGAGACGACTGGTTCCTCGATACTGAACCACGCGCAAAGTCTTTCGGGTCAACCTTCTGATTCCAGAGAGATTTCGTACAAGCAGCACGGCATCCAAGTTAGTGATGCTCCAGCCCCCGGCATCGCAACGCTGGATTACGAGATCATCGAGAAGCGCCTCCAGAATGGCCTCCTCGCCGATGGGCCGTGGCAGCCCCAGCAAGTCGAAATAGGTCGAGTGGTCCAGCAACTCCAAGACTTCATCATCAGACGCCCGCTCAACCGCGATTCCCTCCTCAAAGGGTGTGCGATCAAACGCCCGCCACAACGCCCTCTCTTTTTCCGGGAATTCCCGAAGCGGCTTGACGTAGCTACCAACCCACTCGGTTTCGCGCGGGTACTTGCAGAACTCTCGGACGAGGCCGACGAGGTAGTCATCAGAGTGATGCGTATTCATGGGTGCGCACGTACGCCAAACAGAGCTTCTCGCATTGCCCCTAAAGTCTGCGGGCAATGGCGCTCTCGATCAAGTACCCGTCAAGTACACAACTTTTTGATATACAACGGGATTTCCTCTCCAAAGGCGATTTCGATCAAGTGCCGATCAAGTAAACCCGCCGTGATCGGACAAACCCGACGGCTATCCTGTCCTGTCGAACCGGTTGGAACACCGTTTTTCCTCCGCGCTTCGGATAGAATCCACCCGTCATCTGCGGAGGCGGCGATGTCTGGAACGGTTACCGCGGAAATCCGATTCATCAATCCCGAGTGGAAGCACCGCAAAGTCCCCGCGCGCATCGGTGACCGAACATCGCGCCGCGCCAACACCACCAGGCACAAAGTGTCCATCGAAGACGCGCGCGATACGGAAATGGGTCTCGACACGACCGGGTTTACGCTGACCCGCCACAAGTCCAGCGTGACCGACTTCCGCGTCGATTCGACGGTGAGGTCGACCTACTACGAGGAAGTCGGCGGCGTCGTGCAGCAACTTGTCGGCGCGGACGAGGTATTCGTCACACACCATCTCCTGCGCACGGAGGACACGTCGGACTTCCTCAGCGCCTATGCGCGGTTTGCGCACTGCGACTACGACATCGCCGATCCCGCGTCGAACCGCAAGCGCGCTCTCGCCGACCGGCGCGAAGCGTTGGACGCATCGTCGCACTGGGAGTTCGCGTGGTACAACACCTGGCAGCCGGTCGACCGTGCCGCGATCAGAAATCCGCTGGCGCTGATCGACGCGCGCAGCATAGACCCGAACGATATCCTGCCCTACTACTACTCCGGCTCCTATGCCACCGGCAAGGGGGCGATACCGTTGTTCAAACCGAACCTGCGCTTGTGTTACTTCCCGCGCATGACCGAAGAAGAAGTGCTGGTCATCAAGCAACTCGACACGCGTCCCGGCAGGGCGATCGCGTGTCCGCACACCTCGTTCGATATCGACGCGCCACCCGGTACTCCGGCGCGCCGCAGCATCGAAGTGCGCATGGTGTGCGCGTTCGCGAGTTAATCCCTGCAGTCTTTGCTGCTTGGACGCACCGAAACGTTTGAAGGCGATTACGTGTTTGGCGGAAGAACAAGAGTTCCCTATTGGACCGGTCTCTGTCCGCGCTCCAAAAGCTCTCGCGCTACATCTAGACGCGGACCAACTCCTCCCGAGGCATTGGACGAATCGAAAACACTGTCGCAAGCTGTGTTGAATGCAGCGGTACCAGAACGGGGGTAATCGCGATCATTTGTTACCCATAGACCGGACTCTTTGAGTTCAGCGGTCAAGTTGTTGTACGCGCGCAGGAACACGCTGCGGGCAGACGCGGTACTGACACCGTAAGCCTGCTCCACGTCGTAGCATGCGTAACGGCAGCCGTAGGCTTCGACCAACCCGTCCTGGATAATGGCGCACCCGAGTCGCTTCCATTCGGTAAGAAAGCTAGTCCATTGTTCATCGGTCCAAGTCCCGCTATCGCGCCAGTTAGCCCAATATTGGTCCAACCAAGCGATGGTCACCAAACGACGACCGCCGCCGGCATCATCGGCCATGCACAAGCGATAGCATTCCCCGACCTCCTTTCGGCCTTCTTCGGCTTTGGTCAACGTTTGCGCATTTGCGTTAAACGCGAGAGACAAACTGATCACCAAGGCAAATATGATGGACTTCATCGGCCTCCCCCTGATGCACGAGGCGGCGATTAGACCATGCAGCGCTCAGCGTGTACATGTTAGCAATGCCATCGACGACGCCTGCCGGAACGCCCACACGAAAAGCAACTGGCCTCAGGGAATATTGCCGATCAGTGCGTTCCCGACCTGCTCGAGAACATCGTAGCGCGTGTCGAAGTTCGGCAGGATCATCACCTGGTCAAGGCCCGCCTCCGACAGCGCAGAGAGCGTTTCAATCAACTCGTCGCGCGTCCCGATCAGGGCAGACGCGCGCAGCACCTCCGGGGTGAGGAACCGCGCCTCCTCCGGCACGACCCAACAATTGTGGCCGCGGTGGATAAACTGATGGCGCCTGTCGGCGGGAATCCTCTCCATAGCCGCCGTGTAGTCGTCCCAGATGCCGGCGAACACGTTCGACGGCTGCCTGCCGAAATTGCGCACCTGGTCGTACTGGTAGTGCACACCGGCCATCGCCATCGCGCCGCACTGGCTCTTTACGCGCTCCGAGTCCACGGCTTCCCCGGGCTCGAGCAGCACGATGGTGGTGAGGGCAGTGACGTAGTACTCGTCGCGGATGATCTCGCGACCCGCCGCCCGGGCGCCCGATTCGATCATGTCCCACACGCGCTGCATGGCGGCGCCGGAACGCGGTCCGGCGATCACGGCGCCGTCGCCGTGTTCACCCGCGAGTCCCAGTGAACGCGGGCCAAATCCGGAGACGTATAGCGGAATGGGGTCCTTGAAGTTCACGAAGCCCGCGTCCGGCATGATGTGCACGATAGGTTGGCCGTCGTCGTTCTCAGCCTCCTCGCCGCGCAGCAACGGTTTGAGCGTGCGTAGATAGCGATCAAACTCCCTGATTCGATGCGGTTTTTTACCCATGATCCGCATGGCCGTATTGCCTGAGCCGACACCAAGGAAAGTGCGGCCGGGCGCAAGCGCGTTGATGGTGGCGATGCCCGCCGCGTTAACCGATGCGGGGCGCGTGCCGGTGATGGCGACTCCCGTGCCGAGCCGGATACGCGAGGTGCGCGTCGCCGCCAGGGCAAGCGCCGCGTAACAGTCCGACCACAGCATCTGGCTGTCCGCGAACCAGGCGTGGCTATAGCCAAGCGCTTCCGCGCGCACCACGTAGTCGATGTCGCCAACATGGGAAGCGACGCAAATCCCGAAGTCCATAGGGCCTACCTCTTGTACTCGCCCGGATCCAATTGGACGACGCCGTCTGGCTTTGCGGCTTCGCCCCGCGCCGAAATGCGACGCGGATCAGACGTCAGTGAAATCCTCTATACGGGACCGCCACGCCAGCACCTCCTCTGGCGTCCTCGCCGGCGCGGCCATGTCGGGCCTGTCATCCACCGGGATCAACACCCGGTCGGCATCGATCATCTTGAGTTGCTCAAGCTTCTGCGGGCAGCTCAACGAGATTTCGATTGCACCGGGATCGCGTCCGCACGATTCCGCCGTCTCCCGCGCAAGACGAACGAGTTCCTCGGGTCTGCCTCGCGCCGGGAAGAATCCGTCCCCCAAGCGACCGGCGCGACGCGCGGCAGCCTTCGAGTGACCCCCGATGTGAATCGGTACGGTGCCGCCCACCGGCTGCGGCCGGCAATAAGCGCCGTCAAAGCGGATGAACTCGCCCTGAAACGACGGCCGCTCCTCCGACCAGAGTGATCGCATCACCGCCACGTACTCGTCGGTGCGGGCGGCGCGATCATCGAACGAAGCACCGATGGCCTCAAATTCTTCCCGCAGCCAGCCGACGCCGATGCCCAGCACGATGCGACCGCCGGACATGAAGTCGAGGGTAGCCACCTGTTTGGCGGTGACGACCGGACTGAGTTGCGGCAGGATCAGAACGCCGGTACCGAACTTGATCGTTTCGGTGCGGGCCGCCACGTAGGCCATCCAGATCAACGGATCCGGCCGGGGAAAGTCGAACACGTTTCCGGCGAGGCGGCCGTCCGGCGAATAGGGATATTTCGACGCATGATTTTCCGGTATCACCGTGTGCTGGACCGTCCACGCCGACTCGAAACCCGCTTCCTCGGCGGCTTGCACCAGCTCTACCGCGCGCGCCGCCTCAATGTAGGGACCGGTGTTGCAGTAACGCAGTCCAAATTTCATCGTCTCTCCCTCGCGAATCAGCAATCGGCGAACGCCTCGATGCGCGACCGCCATGCCAACACCTCTTCCGGCGTTCGCGCAGGCGCGGCCATCGCGGCCGTTCGGTTCACCGGCACGAGCACGCGATCCGCATCGATGGTCTCCAGTTCCGCCAGGTCTTCGGGACAGCTCAACGTGATTTCCACTGCATCCGGATCGCGACCGGAAGCTTGGGCCGTCTCCCGCGCCAGGCGCACGAGTTCCTTGGGCTCGCCCCGCGCCGGGAAGAAGCCGTCAGCCAGACGGCCGGCACGTCTCGCCGAGGCCCTGGAGTGGCCCCCGACGTGGATCGGCACCGTGCCCCCCACCGGCTGCGGCCGGCAATAGGCGCCGTCGAACTGGATGAACTCACCCTGAAACGATGGTCGCTCCTGGGACCAGAGCGCCCGCATCACGGCGACGTACTCGTCGTTGCGGGCGGCACGGTCTTCGAACGAAGCGCCGATGGCCTCGAACTCCTCTCTCAGCCAACCGACACCGATGCCAAGCAGGATGCGACCGTCGGACATGAAGTCGAGGGTGGCGACCTGTTTGGCGGTGACGACCGGACTGAGTTGCGGCAGGATCAGAATGCCGGTGCCGAGCTTGATTGTGTGGGTTCGGGCCGCCACATAGGCCATCCAGATCAACGGATCGGGAATCGGAAAGTCGAACCGGTCGCCGCGCATGCGCCCATCCGGCGAATACGGGTATGCCGATGTGTGGCCTTCGGGCACCACCGTGTGCTGGACCGTCCAGGCCGACTCGAAACCCGCTTCCTCGGCGGCCTGCACCAACTCGACGGCGAGCGCCGCATCTACGTAGCGTCCCGTGTTGCAATAACGCAGTCCAAATTTCATCCGTTCCCTCTCTCAATTATCTCGACACAAAGATAGCTCAAACGATCCTTCTCGCGACGAGCGTACGGCAGAACTCGCCGATCTCGTCCCGCACGCGGCGAAATACATCCGCAAGTTGACGCTCGCTCATCTGCGGACAGTCCGGATCCTCGAATGCGCGGTGAAGGACCCGTTGCGCGCCCGGAAATACCGGGCAGCTTTCCCGCGCGGAGTCGCACACCGTCACGACCAGGTCGTATTCCTCTCCGACGTACTTGTCCACATGGTCCGAGGTATGGCCCGAGATATCGACGCCGACCTCGGCCATGACGCGAATCGCGAGAGGATGCACGCCCTTCGGTTCGGTACCCGCGCTGTCGACCTCAACGCGGGTGCCCGCCAAGTGGCGCAACCAACCATGAGCCATCTGCGAACGTGCCAGATTTCCGGTACAGATCGCCAGCATGCGAAACGGCGGGTCAGACACCAGGGTCTCCTGCCTCGGCGCTGCTGTTCGCTTCGCCTACTCCCACACTGTCATGTCGCGCAACTCGACCGCGCGAAGTACCGCCGCGGCGACCTCAGACAAAGCGTGCCGGTGACCGCGAGTCCTCCGCTCTCGTCTTGACGTCGATCAATACCGTTTTGCCGTCCGCGTTCAGGCGCTTCGCCTGTTCCAGCGCAGGCGCCATTTCCGCCGCCTGCGTAACGTGGATGCCCTGGGCCCCCATCGCCCGGGCAATGGCGGCATAGTCGCCCTGCATGTGCGACACGCCGAATTGCTCGCGCGCCGTCGGGAAGCCGCCGGGGTAGGTCGCCATGATGCCGTTGTTGAGCAGGACGGTAGTGATGGGAATGCCGGCGCGGGCCGAGGTTTCGATGTCGAGGCCGGACATGCCGAAAGCACCGTCGCCCATGAGGTTCACGCACATGCGCTCCGGCGCGGCCATCTTGGCCCCGATCATCAGCGGGATGGAGAAGCCAAGGTGCGTCGTCTTGCCCCAACCGACGTAGCTATGCGGTGTGGTGGCGGTATAGAACGGGACGATCTGATCACGCGGGGCGCCGGCGTCGTGGGTGACGACGCTCGATTCGTTGTCCAGCACCTCGTTCATCTCGTGAATGACGCGGTAGGGCGACAACGGGCCGTCGTCGTTGGTGAGATACGGGCGCCACTGGGCGATCCATGCCTCGCGCGCTTCGGCGACGCGCGCCTTTACGCCGGTGTCGCGTCCCTCTTCGCCAATCAGGCCCTTGACGGCGTCGATCATGGCTTCAAGCGTCAACCTGGCGTCGCCTACCAGGCCGATGGCGGCGACCGTGTCCTTGTTGATCTCCTCGTCGGCGATCACCGAATGGATGAGGAACTTGTCGCGGGAGAAACTCTGGCCATAAGGCGTCCAGGTAAGTGACGAGCCGACGGCGAACAGCACGTCACAGTTATCGAGCCATTGGCGCGCCGGACCCGGTGTCGACGAGGTGCCGGCCCCGACGGATAGCGGGTGGCGCTCATCGAAGGCCGACTTGCCCGGCATCGACGTGTATACCGGCACATCGAGCAACTCCGCCAGGGTCCGCAATTCTTCGCAGGCGCCAGCGGTCATGACGCCGGAGCCCGCCCAGATCAAGGGCTCCCCGGCGTCGACCAGTTTCCTGGCGGCATCGGCGACCGCCCCCGCGGACGGCGCGTACATGGCCGCCGTCGGAGAGGCGTAGGCGTGCGCATCGTCGGGAATCGGCTGCGAGCAGACATCGCCCGGCATCTCCACAAGCACAGGACCTGAACGCCCGGTGCGCAAGGCGTGAAAGGCGCGGCGCATGATATCGCCAGTTTGATCCGGTCGCATGATCACGTCGACGTGCTTGAGCAACGGTGCCCAGGTCGTGCCGGCAAAGAAGTTGGGGCGAACGAACAGCTTGTCCAGGGAATTTCCGCCAGGCAGCAGCAGTATCGGTGAGTTGTCCCCGTTCGCCTGGGCCAGGCCGCCCATCGAATTCTCGGCGCCAGCCTGGGACTGCACCGCGACGACGCCGAAACGCTTGCGGTCGGACAGCCTCGAGTAGCCGTCGGCCGCCATCACCGCGCCGCGTTCGTGACGAAAGGCCACCGGACGGATGCCTTCCTTGGCAACCGCCTCGATAAGCGGGTTGGATGGGAAACAGGACATCCAGGTAACACCTTCGTCCTTGAGAATGCGGGCGACGTATTCGACGCTGTTCATGCGGCGGCTCCCATAATTGACCAAAGCGCCGCATGGTACCCCAGTCGCCATTTGCCCGTTCCACATGCGGTTAATATTCGTTCATGATCGACAGTGATTCCTGGCTTTCGCGCTTGTGCCTCGCGCCGGGCGGGCTTGGGTGGGCGCAAAAAGCGTCACCCGCCAAGGCGGCGGTTTTTGTGGCACTGACGTTGTACTTCGCTTTGGCGGCAGCGGAGGAGCCCTGCGGCGAGCGTTTTGAGATAGATGCGCTGCAAAGGACCGAAATAGAGGAAATCGAGGGTTGGCCACTTCAGCCTGACGCCGCTTACACGGTCGCCTCCACCCGCATCATTCGCCAGGAAATATTCGATACGGACGATGCCGCAGAGAACAAGCCGTTGTTCCGCCTCGCCAACCGCTGGCATGTGAAAACAAGGGAACGCGCGATTCGTAGGCTGCTGCTGTTCTCCGATGGCGACACGGTCGATGTCAGCCGCCTTGCCGAGAGCGAACGGTTGTTGCGCGCCAAGCGATTTATCTACGACGCGCGCGTCATCGCGAACCGCGCGTGCGGAAGGAAGATCGACATCGTCGTCGTTACCCGGGATGTCTGGTCGCTCCTGCCGACGGTGGGCGTCACCCGCACCGGCGGCGAGAACGAGTTCGACCTGGGCGCCTCCGAGGTCAACCTCTTCGGTAGCGGAGCCGGCGTGGACGTGGAGGTGTTCAAAACCCTGGATCGTTCGGGCGCTAGCGCAGGTTTCAACAATCCCAATCTGGGCAGCAGCCATATCGGGCTGGGACTCCGTCTTGAGAACGCCGACGACGGCGATGGCGCGCTGGCATTCATCGGCCAGCCGTTCCATGCGCTGAACGCGCGGCGCGCCTGGAACGTCACCGCGCACATGTCGGAAACCCAGCGCCACCTGTACGACGCCGGCGAAGAGACTGCCTCGTTCGGGCTTGACTATCGACGAGCTGTTCTCTCCCGAGGTTGGTCGAGGGGATTGGTGGATGGGTTTGCGAACCGTCTGAGCGTGGGCATCATGTTTGAAGAGTGGGCCTTCAAGGATGTCCCGGAGTCGTTGTCAGACCTTGAGGACCGCGCGTTCGCCTACCCCTGGGTTACGTTCCAGCGCATTGGCGACGACTTCTCCAGGGTGCGAAACCTGAACCGCGTCGAGACTACCGAGGATATCTTTCTCGGCCGTCAATACGATCTGCTGCTCGGCTACTCGCCGCGCGGCGGACACCTCGTCGCCAACGCCGCATTCCGCGACGGCCGGAGCCTCGCCCGCAAGGCCGGCGACGTGCTGCTGTACGGCGTTCAGGTGTCGGGATACTGGAACAGGCACACGCGTCGCGCGGAGAACCTGACGGCCCAGGCATGGGCGCGCTACCGGCGCGCCCACTCGCCTCAGTGGGGGCTGTATATCGACGCCGAAGCGACCGTCGCGGATCAATTGACACCGGATCAGCAGATCCTCGCCGGGGGTGACACCGGGCTACGCGGATACCCCAACCGCTTCCAGGTCGGCAACCGCCGGTTCCGAATCACGGCCGAGGAACGGTACTACTCCGGTCTCTATCTGTGGCGCGCAGTCCGCATCGCGGGGGCGGCATTTATCGACATCGGCAGGGCTTGGGACTCCGTCCGAGACAACCCGGTGTTGGCCAACATCGGAGTCGGCTTGCGCTTGGAGTCCACGCGTACGGACCGCGGCCGTGTCTTGCACCTTGACGTGGCCTTTCCGCTGGTTTCCCAACCGGGCGCGCGAGGCCTGGAGGTTACGTTGACCGGCAAGCGCAGCCTCTAACGCACGTAGCGCGCCGAAAAGGCGCTGCTACTTCATTCGATAGCGAATCGGCAGACTCTTGAGCCCGCCAACGAACGTCGATTGCGAATAGCGCGGCTCGCCATTCAACTCCACGTGTTCGACGCGGCGAAGCATCTCCTGGAACAACGCCGTCATCTCCAGTCTTGCCAGGTGCTGTCCCAAACACGCGTGCGCGCCGAAACCGAACGCCAGGTGTCTGACGCCCGGGCGATCTACGCGGAACGCGAAGGGATCGTCGAACACGGCGGCGTCACGGTTGGCTGACGGATACCAGAGGATGCACGACTCGCCGATGGCGATATCGGTGTCGCCGACCTTGCAATCGGCGGTGGCGGTGCGCATGAACTGCCGCACGGGCGTTACCCAGCGAACGACTTCATTGATCGCGGACGGCATGTGGCGTTCCGGGTCGTCGCGCAGCTTCGCCATTTCACGGGGGTTTTCGATCAGCGCCAGCAGACCGCCCGCCACGGATGAACTGGTCGTATCGTGACCTGCGGTGGCGATGATGATGTAGTAGCCGTTCGTTTCATGTTCGGGGACGGCCTCTCCATCGATGCGGGCATTGGCGACCAGACTGGCCACATCGTCGGTGGGATTGGCGCGGCGGCGGCGACTCAAGTCTGCGAAATATGCCTCGAAATCCGCCACCACGTCCGGGAGCGCGGAAGCTTCGAAGGAACGCCGCGTGTCCGGGTCCGAACTGCCGAACATTTCCTGGGTCAGTTTCATCATGAACGGCTCATCGCTTTCCGGGATGCCGAGAATCGACATGATCACCCGCAACGGATACCAGATCGCGATATCCTGGACGAAGTCGCACTCGCCGCCGAATTCGGCGAGGCGATCCACATATTCCCGGGCCAGTTGCTCAATGCGATCCGTAAGCGCGAGCAGGTTGGATCTTGCGAACCACTCTTGCGTCAGCGCCCGGTAGCGGCTGTGATCGGGATCGTCCATCGTCACCAGGGAGCGAACGAGGTGCCGCCGTCCCGTGAGTTGCAGAACGATCGCATCCAGGAGCTTGGGGGTCAGGAGCGGGCGCGGATCGTTGATGAACAGCGTCTTGTTGCTTTCGATGGACCTGATATCGGCATGGCGGGTGATGGACCAGAACGGTTCGAAGCCGTCCGGCGACATCTTTCGGATTGGCGCGTTCTCGCGCAACCAGGCGAACTGCGCGTGCAGCCAGTTCTCGTCCGCCCAGCGCGAAGAATTAACGATGGCGGCGTCCAGTTCCGGCGATTCGGTAAAAACCTGCGATTCCATGTCGGTCATCCCAAGCCGCCGAGTCATCCGGCAGCCTCGTTTCTCCGCTGCAATAGTCTACCCATTGACGAGACATTGCACTTGACAGAGTAGCGTCGGCCAGCGAGTTGATCTGGCCACCAGGTCTCGCCGCGCAGCGCGCACGGTTCTGCCGGTGGAAGCCTTTAGCCCGCTGAATTACCGCGCGCCCGTGACGCCCAGGGAACTCGGACGTTGCGAGTCCTCCAGCGTTGGTGGCGGCTTTGTTCCATGAGAGAGCGCCTTGGCGCATTCCAAAGTGGAACGCCAAGCCCGATTGCACGATCCTTGGCATCTTTTCATCAACCAAAACCGGGGCAATATGCATGTTCGGATCGCAGTTCCTTAACCACCAGACTTCCTGGGAAGAAATCAAGCGCGTACTTGCGGTCATGGAATCCGGGCGCTGGACCAGCGTCTACACCTACGACCACTTTGTGCCGCCCTCGAATAGCACCGACGCCGTGGCGGAGAGCGATCTCCTGCCCACCCTCGAAGGCTGGTCCCTCCTGGCGGGGATGGCCGCCGCAACGAACCGCCTTGAACTCGGCGTTTTGGTGGCGGGCAACACCTATCGCAACCCTGTCCTCCTTGCGAAGATGGCCGCTACCATCGACGAGATCTCCGGTGGTCGAGCCATCCTCGGCATCGGCGCCGGTTGGAATGTGCGCGACCACTCGGCTTACGGCTGGAACTACCCCTCCATGCGCGAACGCCAGGATCGCCTGGAGGAAGCGTGCGAACTCATCAGCAGGTTGTTTACAGCCGACGGTTTCGTGGATTTCGACGGCGCGTACTACACCCTCAAGCAGGCGCCCTTCGCGCCGAGGGGCGCGAAGCGGAAGATACCCATCATGGTCGGCGGCATGGGACCGAGGCGCACGCTCAGGACATTGGCGATGTACGGCGACATCATGAACGTGGTCTGTGGTCCCGAGGACTTGAAACGTCTGTGGCGCATCCTCGAATCCCACTGCGAAACCGTGGGTAGAGACCCGTCGGAGATCAAACGTTCGGTGCATGTTCCGATGCGCATCGTGCGAGACGAAAAGGAGGCGGAGCGCATTCGCCGAGGCAACACTTGGACCATGATCGGTCCGCCACAGTACGTCATCGACCGCTGCGGCGCCTTCATCGACGCCGGCGTGGACGAATTCTGCCTGATGTCGATTCGGCAGAAGCCGGAGATCTACGCGGAGATCGAGCAAGAGATACTCAGCGCGTTCGACTAGCCGGGAATACTGGCGCAGTCAACGCTTGGGCGTAGCGCAAGGCAAGGCTACAATTGCGCGCGCCGAGCGCTTCTGGGACAGAACCATGATCGGCGTTCCCTTTCGAAACTGACAAAAACAACAATGGATCAAACTCTCGAATTCGAACAGGCGACGTGCCGCGTCAGCCGCGACACGCTGATCGATTCCCTTGAGGCTGCCAAGAAGGGCTATGCCGAGGGACAATTCCAGGTTGCCGCGGCGATGACCTGGACCGCCTTCTCCTGCCCCGACGCGGTCAGCGCGGTCTACGACAACATCGCCAGCGTCTGGTTGGGCGATGGCGAGCAGCCAGAGATCGCCCAGTTCCTCCCTGAGGCGCCGCTCGAATCGGGTTTCTGGGAGTCCTACTGGGCCGTGATCGAAGCTTCGAAGAAAGGTGTTATTCCTTCCAAGGCCGAGAACCAGGTAGCCGACCTGGCGCTTGCCTCGAACCCCAGTTTCATCGCCATTGCCGAGCAGTGCGTCAAGAACCACCCTCGCGTCGGCACGGTGTTGGTGGATCCGATACCGAGCGGCCTCGATCCGGCAGTCTTGCGCGGATGCCCCGAAGGCAGCCTGGGCAAAACGCTGTACCACATGATCGTCGGCCACGGCTACAGCATGGAACTCGTGAACACGCGTCTGCAGCAGTTGAGTTTCCTGCCGGAATCGCTACGGCGCCAGAATTCTCGCGTCACGCAGATGCATCGATCATGGAACATGGTTGCCGGGTACGACACCGGCGACTCGCATCAAATCGCCTACGGCGGCTTCCAACTGGCGCAGTTCGGAGTCAATCATGCCGCCATGATCCTGGCCAGCTTCGCAACGATCTCATGCTTCTTGGCGCCGACCGGCTTTTATATCCTGCTGTATCTCATCGCCGAAGGTTGGCGGCACGGGCAAGAGACACCGGATTTCCTGAAGATCGACTGGGAGTCCGAATGGGTTCATTCCGTCGATACGATCAGGGAACGTCACGGCATAACCCCCTTTCGCAGCGTCTTCAGCAAGAACCTGTTCGAGGTATTTGGGCCGCCTCGCGACTAACCGCACCGACCTATCCGCCGGCTGCCAACTCCGCGAGTCCCCCTTCCACGCGCCGGGCCTTTGCCTCATCCCACCACCACGCGTCGAGGTAGGGAACCCGCGTCAGCGCATCGTTGCGCACCTCTGAAAACTTGTCCCAGTAGACGAGGCGGAAGCCCGGCTGCGAGCCCACCGGAATGAAATAGAAGTTCCACAGCAGAATCCTGTCCAGCGCGCGGGTCGCCGCATAGAGATCTTCCGCCGTATCCGCCACGATAATCGACTGGACCAGACTGTCCACGACCGGGTTGCGCACGCGAGCCCAGTTCTGACCGTAGTCGAAGTCGGCCGCGGCGCTGCCGAACCAGTTGCGAAGCTGCAATCCTGGCGTAAAGGTTGGACCGAGGCGTACGGAGTTGCCGTCGAACTTGCCGGTCCGGCTGCGATAGAGCCATTGCGACACCTCGGGTGACACACCCGTCGTCTCGACGCCAATACGGTCCAGATTCCCTATGAGAGACAGGTTCTGGCGTATCGAATAGTAGGACACGCCGATGAAATCGAGGGTAAACGGTTCGCCCGTTTCGATATTGCGCATGGTTCCATCCTGGACCCGCCAACCGGCCTCTTCGAACAACGCGAGGGCGCGCTTGATATTCTGCCGCTCCTGGCCGAAGCCGTCACTCGAAGGTTGCCTGAATTCCTCGGTAAACACGCGCGGCGGCAGCTGGTCGCGCCAAGGCTCGAGCAGCGCAAGCTCCTTCTCGCTCGGCAGCCCGCGATGCGCCATCGGCGAGTTCTGAAAGAAACTCACGCCCGGCTTGTAGAAGCCGTAGAAAAGGACGCGATTGGTCCATGCGAAGTCGAACAATAGCCAGAGCGCTTCGCGGATGCGCACGTCCCGCAGGTGCGGTTGGTCGACATTCCAGAATATCGGCCACCACAAGCCCTCGACCCGCGCCAGCGGCCTCAACTCGCGCCTGAAAAGGCCAGCCTTCACGGCCGGAAAGTTGTATTGCGTCGCCCAGTTCTTGGATACGCCCTCCTGGCGGATGTCGATGACATTGCCCTTGTGGGCCTCGATCATGACCTGCTCGTCGGCGAAGTGGTCGAACTTCACGCGCTGAAAGTTGTATCTACCCCTGTTGACCGGAATGTCCCGCCCCCAGTAGTTCTCGTGCCTTTCGTACACCAGCAGGCGCCCGATTTCGGCGCGCGACAATCGGTACGGCCCGCTGCCCAGGGGCGCCTGGACGGTGGTCTTTTCGATGTCCCGGTCGGACCAGTAGTGTTTCGGCAAGATGCTGAAGGAACTCAATGTGAACGGGAACGTGGGATTGATTTCCGCGCCCCGCTTGCGCACGAAGCACAACTCGCCATCGCCGAATGCAAACACATGATCGAGGTCGGCGAGCGCCGTGCGCAGCGCGACCGAACCGTGCTCTTGCATCGCCTCGTAAGTGAACAGCACGTCTTCCACGGTGACCGGCGCGCCGTCGCGCCAGGTCGCGTCCGCCCGAAGCCTGAATGCGGCCCATGCGACATCCGGACCCACGACGACGCCCTCGGCCAATCGACCGTAGTAACTCACGGGTTCGTCGATGGCGGGTTCCAGGAGTCGGTCGTAGACCAGTCCCCCCGTCGCGTCGTAGCCAGCGGCAAGACGGCCTTTCTCGATAATGCCGTTGTAGTTGTCGAACGTGCCCAGTACTGCGACGCGCACTTCGCCAGCCTTGGGCGCATCGGGATTGGTGTACGCGAAGTGCGTGAAATCGCTGTCGTACTGGAGCGGCAGCAAGTGGGAGATCCCGTGCGCGTAGCGGGGATTGGCGCAAGGTTCCTCGCCAACGGCGGGCATCGCCCAGGAGCTGGCGGCGGCAAGCATCCAGCCGAGTAATCCACGGAGTCGGTTGCGGCGGGATTCAGGACTGCGATACACGATCCGTGTGCTCCAATTCGCCATCGTGACGTGTGGGCCCCTCCCAATCCACGTCATGGCACCGGTCTCGCCGTCCACCGCTCAACGAAACGTCAAGACGACCTTGAGTTCCTGAAGTCGGGTCAGGCCATGCGATCCGGGAGGTAGCGCAGAGCCCGAACCAATTGCCGCGCGGCTAGCTGATCCGCGGGTTCGGGATTGACTCCCATAGGGGCATCACCGAAGACCGAGGGCGAGGCGCAGACCCTCTTCCACCCGGCCGAGCACGACATCGGAAGCGCGGCCTACCCGCTCGGCAAAGAACCGCTTGTCCAAAGTGACGATCTGCGACACGTTGATTACCGATTGGCTTGTCAGGCCTGTCCCGCGCCTTGGCAAGGGAACATTGCCCGGCGCAGCCGGCAATTTCAGGTTCGATGTGATGGCCAAGGCGAGAACGGTTTGAATCCGGCTTCGACTAAAGTCATCGGACCGAATGATCAGTACCGGGCGGCGAAATCCCGGTTCGGAACCCGCTGGCGCGCGCAATTCCGCCCACCAGATGTCACCGCGTCTCACTGCCAATCCTCTGCGGGCAGAGAGTGGAACTGAAGGGCCTCAAGCCCACCGTCGAGCGCGGACGTAGATTCGTCGGTACCGTACACCGCGTTGAGTCTTTCGGTCACGCGCTGATCAGAATGACGCGCGACGAACTCTTTCACAGCCCGCGCGTAGAGTTCACTGCGCGAGCTGCCCCGTACGCTCGGCAGCCTCGAAGATTTCGTCTCGTATCGATATTGCTGTCTTCATGGCGACAGCATGACCGGGGTTATACCTGGCATGCAACCGCTGCGGCACCGGCCCGGATCGACCGATGGATGCGCCCTTGGCTACCGCCTGATTCCGCCGGCGTCGGAGCCCATCGATTCCGCAGTCATCAACGATCTCGTCAGGGTCATGAAGGAGCAGCAGGCCACTACCATCCCGCTCTCATCCACTCAAACATTTGGTAGCGGTCGCTATCCATCCCCATGACCTTGTAGGTCGCTTGCGCCCTCACGTTTTCTCGCGCGACATAGAGCCTCAGTCCATAGATGTCGGGAGACTGTTCAACCATTGTCTTCAGCGATCGATACATCATCCGAAATAGGCCACGTCGCCGCGCTGCGGGAATCACGTAAACCGAATGGATCCACAACACCGTTGCGTTGCGCCAATCGCTCCACTCGGGGACAGTGAGCAAACAACCCACCGTGTCGCAATCCACCTCGGCAATCCAGTATCCACCCTTGCGGGGGTCATCGAAAACCGCGCTTACGCCTTTTTCCACAGTGGATCGGTCCAGCGCAATACCTTCCGTCTCCTGCGCCATTCTCATCTGGAAATCCACGATGTCCGACGTATCGTCTCGTCGTCCGGGACGAATCTCGATCATTGACACTCCATGCGTAGCAATGCGGAGTCGGCAAGCGGGACCGACGCTTGCTTCCTAGCGGATGGCCACGGGGTTGATGATCATCTGCACGGCGCCCCGAACCTTTGCCTGGCCCAGGACGAACAGGAACTCGAAGGCCTCGTCGCGCACCAGCGGTCCGGTATTCATCGTTTCCAGGATGTAGATGCCGTTCTCCTGCAAGAGGATTACGTGGCCCTGGAACGGCCGGGTCGCATCCGGCGGCGGTACGACATCGAGTCCCCAGGTGTCCGCGCCGACCGCCACGACGTTCTTGCTCGCGAGATAGCTCGCGACCTCCTCGGACTGACCCGGTTCCGCCGCCACCCACGCTTCGGGATCGGCCGCCAGTTTGGCATCCGTCCAGCCCGTGTGGAATAGGACGACATCTCCTTCGCGCACCGGCGTTCCCTGCTTCTTCTCCACCGCCTGAACGTCATCGACGCCGAAAAATTTGCCCGCCTCCATGTACTCGACGCCGAAGTATCCCGCCATGTCGAGCACGATTCCGCGTGCGACGATGGGCGGGATCTTCTCGATGCCGAGCTTGGTCAAGCCGGTCAGAAACGCGAAATCCTTGGCGTCGTTGCAGTTGTAGTAGATGCCGCCGGGCGCCCCGATATGGCCGAGTCCGTCTATCTGCGGCCCGATGCCGAACCAGCCCTGGAAGACATCGTCATTGTAGGTGGCGTTCGGAAAGGCGACGCGGCCCATCTGCTGATTCGGCTGCACCACCTGCAACATGAGGCCGCGCGGCGGAAACGCCGGCGTCGACGCGTCGATGGTGATGCCCAGGCTATAGGTCTTGCCCGTCTTGATGAGTTTCGAGGCCGCCAGCACGGATTCCGCCGTGATGTAGTTGGCGTTGCCGATTTCGTCGTCCGCGCCCCAGCGCGACGGTTCGCAGGCGTCCTCGGCAGCCGCGCCCGTCGCGACGAGCACTGACACAAGGAGTGGCAGGCATCTCGCCCGCCGGGAAGATACGTTGTACATGGAATCAGTCCTTGTCCTTGTAGGTGTCGGTACCCCGGTATGGACCGTCGCGCCAGGCGAGCGCGCCTTTGAGCCCCTCCTCGCGCATCCTGTCCTGCCACTCGTAGCCGAACTCCGTGAATTGTCCCGCCGCGTCGAGATCGGTGGAACTCCTGACCGAAGAGTAGATCCCCATGTTCTCGTAGAAGCGGTTCATGTTGACCTTGAGTATGGCCAATTGGTCGGCAGTCATGATAGCGATCCGGTCCGCCAGAGCGAGCGTGTTCTCCTCGAGTTTCTCCTTCGGCCACGCGTAGTTGATCATGCCGATTTCGGCGGCCTCCGCGCCGGTGACGTTTTCGCCGGTGTAGTAGAGTTCCTTCGCCTTGCGCATGCCGATCACCAGCGGCCAGATGACGCCGGTGCGCGACGTCCCGAGGCCGCGCAGGCCGGGGTGCCCGAGCTGGGCCTCATTGTCGGCCACGACGAGATCGGCCATCATGGCAAGTTCGCAGCCGCCGGCGATGGCGTAGCCCGTCACCTGCGCGATGGTGATCTTCGCCATGTTCCAGAAGTACATGTGGATGTCGGTGATCTGCTGCATCCCGGTACGGATTCCCATCAACAGGCGGCGGCCCTTGTCGTCCATTTGCCGGTGTCGCCGCACCACCGCGTCGGATCCGCGTCCCCGCGTCAGGTCATAGCCGGCGCTGAAGGCCCGGCCTTCGCCCCGCACGATGATCACGCGCGCCGAGCTGTCCGCTTCGAGGTCGTGCAGCGCTTCGTTGAATTCGAACATCAACTCCTGCGACAGCGCGTTCAGCTTCTCCGGCCGGTTCAGCGTGATGCGCGCGACACGGCCGTCGGTGCCGAGCCGGTCTATGTAAATGTACTCAAAGTCAGCCACTTGGTTCCCCTCTCTGTTTCGATAGGTTAGTTTCGTGTTCAGCAAGTTTATGTCACTTCGGCCCTCGACACGGGGCACGATCGGGAGGGAGGGATGATGGACACCAAGGTGTACGCCGGTACTGTCGGCTGGGGCGTCTGGGGCAGCGATGATCTCGGAGAGACGTGGCACCGCGCATTCCGCGGTATCTACGCCGAGTGCAGGATCTGGTCGATGTCGAGCCACCCGGTTGAACCGGATGTCGTCTGGGCGGGCTCCGACCGGGGCGTCCTGCGGCAAGGTCCGGATGGTCGCGCGGAAATTGTCCCGTCTCCTGCGGACGACATGTGCATCTGGGCAATCGCCCAATCTCCGAGCGATCCGAAGGTCCTGATCATCGGCACCCATCCGGGCGCCCTTTTTCGATCCGACGATAGCGGAGCGACCTGGCGCGAGCTTCCCGTCCAACTGGTCGAGGAGTGCCTGATCGGAAGACCGCGTATCACGCGCATCAGGTTCGATCCGTTCGATGAAGACACGATCTGGGCAAGCGCTGAAATCGACGCCGTACATCGCAGCACGGACGGCGGAAGGACCTGGGAGCGCCTGGAAAACGGGTTCGATTTCCCGGACATCCACGACATCGCCATTGTTGGCGACAATGGCTCGCGCAAGCTCCTCGCAGCGACTGCCCGCGGCCTCTACAAATCAACCGATGAGGGCGCGAGCTGGCACTTTCAGGCGCTCGACTCGCCGTGGCAGTACACCCGGGGGATGAAACCGCGCGCCGATCTCGACGGCACCGTGTTCCTTTGCAACGGCGACGGACCTCCGGGCTCCCAGGGCACGCTTTGGCGAAGTCGCGATTGGGGCGAAACCTGGGAGGACGCGCATTTGCCGCCGACCAACTCGACCCCCTGGATGGTGGCGACGAACGATGCAGACGCGAACCTGCTGTTCCTGTGCACCAACCTCGGTCAGATGTACCGCAGCGACGACGGCGGCGAGGCCTGGGCAAAACTGCCCCGCGAGTTCGGCGAGATCCGCACGATGCTCTGGCATCCGGCTCGCCGAACGGCTTGAGTCACGCCGTCTGCGCCTCGGGACGGGTCCAATAGCCCGGCGCCACCAAGGTTCGCCACGCCGCGCGCACCCATCGGACCAGTGCGAAGGCAAGCCACAGAGACCAGGCCCACATGGCCACCCGATAGACCCAGGTAGGCATCTCAACGGACCTTGCTGCGCGCTCTTGCCGTCAAGACTTACCCACCCATCGGGTGCCGTCAATGCGCGGAACGTCGAAGGCGTCCTTGGCAAGGCTTGGTTATGGGGTGGCCACCATCCCGCGGACGGGCGCAATGGTCAGCGGCGCTGCACGCGGCGCTTCGAGCGGTCAGAGATCGGGGATTGCCACTTCGATCACGTCTTCCAGGCGATCGACCAGTGTGATCTGCATTTCCGCGCGAACCGGCTCCGGCAGTCTTGCCAGTTCCGGTTCATTCTCCCGGGGCAGGATGACGTGTCGGAAGCCCGTGCGGTGCGCCGCCAGAATTTTCTCGCGCACGCCGCCGACCGGTAGCACCAGGCCAGACAGGGTGAGTTCGCCCGTCATGGCGATGTCGTCCCTTACGTTCTTGTCGCTGTAGGCGGACGCCAGCGCCGTCGCCATGGTAATGCCGGCGGACGGTCCATCCTTCGGTACCGCGCCAGCCGGCACGTGGACATGTACCCCGCATTCCTCGATGCGCTTGCGGTCGATGCGCAGCGCCTCCGCCGCAGACCAGATGTAGGAGCGGGCCGCCTTGATGGATTCCTGCATGACCTGACCAAGATGGCCGGTGATCGTGACCTTTTCGTCCTTGTGGGTGAGAGCCGCCTCAACATACAGTACGTCTCCGCCGCTCTCGGTCCATGCAAGACCCGGAGCGACGCCCGCAGACAAATTTTCGCGTCCCTTTTCCGACTTGAACTTGGCGGGTCCGAGCAGGTCGTTCAACTGGTCCGCGACGATGTGGGTGCGCGCATCGTCCTGCACGACTTCCCTGGCCTTCTTGCGGGCGATGCGCCCAACGGTCCGTTCCAGCTCCCGCACGCCGGCTTCGCGCGTATATCGGCGGATAATCGTCTGCAGCGCTTCCTCGTCGAAGACGAAATCTTCCTCCTTGAGACCCGCGTTTTCCCGCTGGCGCGGCATCAGGTAGCGACGCGCTATCTCCTTCTTTTCCTGCTCGCTGTAGCCGGTCAGTTCCAGCACTTCCATGCGATCGAGCAACGGACGCGGGATGCCTTCCAGGGTGTTCCCCGTGGTGATGAAGAGCACCTTCGCCAGGTCGAACGGGAGATTCAGGTAGTTGTCGCGAAACTCCTTGTTCTGCGCGGGATCCAGAATCTCCATGAGCGCCGCCGCCGGGTCACCGCGAAAATCGCGGCCGAGCTTGTCGATTTCATCGAGCATCAAGACCGGATTGCGCACGCCGGCCCGCCGCACGGATTGCAGAATTCGCCCCGGCATTGCGCCAATGTAGGTTCGGCGGTGGCCGCGCAGTTCCGCCTCGTCGTGCAGCCCCCCCAAACTCATGCGTTCGAACTTCCGTCCCATCGCCCGAGCGATGGATTGGCCCAGCGATGTCTTGCCGACGCCCGGCGGACCGATGAAACAGAGTATCGATGCTTTCGCGTCCGGGTTGAGCTGCAGCACGGCGAGCGATTCCAGGATGCGTTCCTTGACATCCTCAAGCCCGTAGTGGTCCTCGTCGAGGACCTTTTGCGCATGGTCCAGATCGAGGGTGTCCTCGGTGACGATGTTCCACGGCAGTTCGGCGACGAGTTCGAGGTAGCTGCGCGACACCTGGTAGTCCCCCGCATTCGGAGACATCCGCGAGAGGCGTTTGAGTTCGCGATCCACCTCCTTTTGCGCCGCATCGGGCAGATTGGCCTGGCTCAGTTGTTCCTTGATTTCCGCCATGTCGTCGTCACCGTCGCCCTCGCCGAGCGCCTGCTCGATGGCGCGCTTCTGTTGTCGCAACAGTTGTTCGCGCTGTTGCTTGTCGAGGTCCTCGCGCGTCTGGCTAGCGATTTCCTGGCGCAGCTCCATCACGGAAGCCTGGTGCGTCAACTTCGCCAGCATGAGTTCCAGCAGCTCTAGGGTGGTTTGGGTCTCGAGGATCTTCTGCTGATCCGGCAACTCGATGCTCTGCTGCGCGAAGCTCGCGATACGGTAAAGCTGCGTGATCGGATTGTCGTTGCCGCCCATGAACTGAGCGAATACCTGGTCGCCGTTCTGCGAGTCCAGCAGGTTGGCGATACGCTTCGCCGCGTCGAACGTTTCCGATAGCAGGGCATCGATCCGGGGTTCGTTGCCGCTACTCGAAGCCGACAGGTGCGGGAGTTCCTCATGCCCCACCTCAAGGTAGTCGGTATTCGGGCCCGGCTCCCCCATGCGAACCCGGACCAGCCCCTGGACTACGACGACAGCGCCGCCGTCCCCCTGCTCAACGCGAGTGATCTTGCAGATCGTCCCGACTTTGTGGAGGTCTTCAACCGTCGGTTCGTTGGTATCCGGTTCCCGCTGCAGCACCGTAATAAGCCGGTGGTCCCCGTCCAGCGCCGCCTTCAGCGCGCTTAGGGATTGCGCCCGCCCCACCTTGATCGAAACAAACAGTTCCGGAAAAACGAGGGTATCGCGCAACGGCAGTAGCGGGAGCAGTTTCACAGCGAGACTCTATTGCATTCCAGTGGTCTTAATGTGGGTCCACAAGGAACGTATTTCAACTTCCGACATATGCGCTACGCCAGGCCCTGTGCCCTGGCGGCCTCTTCGCGCACCGACTCCGGCCCGCCGAGTATCTGGCGATTGAACCCGATGCGCTTGAACCAGTAGTGCAGGCCCAACAGGTCGGTGAAACCCATGCCGCCGTGCACCATCGTCGCCGTCCTGGCGACGAATTGTCCTACTTCGGCAAGGTGCGCTTTCGCGCGGCAGGCTTTCAATCGGGCTTCGCTCGGCAGTTCGTCAATGGCGTATCCAGCGTACCAGACGAGCGCCCGGCTCGGTTCGATTTCCGCCGCCATTTCGGCACACATGTGCTTGACCGCCTGAAACGAGGCGATCACGCGGTCGAACTGTTCGCGCTGCATCGCATAGGCAACCGACTGCTCCAGCATGCTCTGCACCGCCCCCAACGTATCCGCAGCCACGATGGCGCGGCCGATGTCGATCATTCGTAGACATGGATCGTCGTTCTCGCCACCATCGAGCGCATCCGCCGGCGCATTGTCGAGCTTCAGTTCCACGATGGATCGCGTCCGGTCTATCTGCGGCTGAGCCACAACGCCAACCCCCGGGGCGGTCGATTCGACGATGTGGCGTCCGCGCTTCCGATCCGCCACCAGGAACGCGTCGGCCTGTCCGTCGATCACGAACAGCGCTTCGCCCGACAGCGTGCCGTCCTCCGAAGCCCGGACGCCCGCATCGGCATCAACCGGTCCCGGAACGCTGCGTTGTCAATCGCGCGCTGTCCGTTCACGGTCTCATCGCGCATCAACGCGATGAGACGGTGCAGCCGCGTCATCGACGCGTTCGGATCGCCAAGAGATTCGCGCTCATGGCCGAGAACGGCATTGGCGACGGACCAGCCTTCGCCGCGCTTGCCGACGATCTGGTCCTTCGGAACGCGGACGTCAGTCAAAAAATCCTCGTTGAAGTTGCGCGCCATGGTCATGTCCACAAGCGGCCGTATCTCGATGCCCGGCGTGTCCATCTTGATCAACAGAAAGCTGATGCCCCGGTGTTTCGGCGCTTCCGGTTCGGTGCGCACCAGGCAGAACATCCAGTCGGCCAGATGCGCCGTCGAAGTCCAGATCTTGGACCCGTTGACCACCCACTCGTCGCCGTCCAGGACCGCCGACGTGCGCAGGCTCGGAGTAGCCCTGGCACCAGATCATCTCGCCGGACAGCGTCGGTGGGATGAACGTGCGTTTCTGCTCCTCGGTGCCGTGCTCCAGCAGCTTCTGCCAGTTTCGCACGCGTTCCGAGCGCAAGCCTTCGCCCCGCGGCGCCTGCCCGCGGTATTTCTCGATGAAGTCGCGGACTTCTGCCGGAAAGCGTCGTATTCGGGTCCGTAAGACAAGTCCATATTCGTCTCTCGCGCTTGACGAAAAAGAGCCCCACTCGTCGACCGGAAGTGTGCTGGAATCCCGCAATGGGCGTGGCACGCCGACCGTCATGGCACAACGGCGCTATCATGGCCCTGGAGGGAAACGAGACGTGGATTTGCATCGGGCGCAGTTGCGCAACATGGCGGCGTTGCAGGACAGGCATAATCGCCAGGTGCACGCCGACTGGCGCAACCAGGGCTACGCGTACTACCGCGCCGTGTGGATAGAGTGCGCCGAGTTGCTCGACCACATCGGCTGGAAGTGGTGGCGCCGCCAGCAGCGCGATGTCGAACAGGCCCGTCTCGAGGTTGTCGACATCTGGCATTTCGGCTTGTCGGATCTACTGCGCGCGAACGCCGTGAACGATGCCCTGGCGGATCGCATGGCCGCCCGCGCCGCGGCAACGGAAGGCGCAGACCTTCGCGCCGCCGTGGAGAGGCTGGCGCTCGGAGCGCTCAAGCAAAAGGCGTTCGACATCGATGCCTTCGTCGACGTCATGAACGCACTGCCGATGCGACTCGACCAACTGCACGACATCTACGTCGGCAAGAACGTCCTCAACGCGTTCCGCCAGGACCACGGCTACCGCGACGGCAGCTACGTCAAGATATGGAACGGCCGCGAGGACAACGCGCACCTGGCGGAGATTGCCGCCGGTCTCGACATCGCGCGGCCGAGCTACGCCGACGACCTCTACGCCGCGCTGCAGGCGCGTTACGCGGCGGCAACACGGGGATGAACTGCATGCCGGCACTGCTTTATCCCACTGCCGCGTAGCCGTTGTCGCACGCGGACATCGTCCCTGCGGAGCCCCTGATCATGAGGGTGCCGCAGTTTCGTCCGCCAAGATCTCCACACACAGTTCGATGCATTCGTTGCAGATGAAAACGCCAGGACCCGCGATGAGTTTGGGCACTTCGTGATGCGACTTTTCACAGAAAGAACACCGCAGCGGATCACCGGCGGCATTTAGGGTTTCGAGGCTGATGCCCTTGAGCAACGCCTCCAGTTTGCGGTCAGTGGCCATGATGATCTCCTTTGGTTCGCGTCCGCGCCCTTGGGAAGCTGCTGCGCGGCATTGACGTCGTTCCCCACCGATCCGGTCGAGCTTTCACCACTTGGCGATCACATGATCAGACCCGCCTTGGCACGTAGGCGGTCGACGTTGATGGGTCGCAATGCGCGTCAGGCCGGATCGGCATCTTTCTTGTGGAAGATGGCCACGCCGACGAGTCCGCCGATGGTGGCGAAGATGCCGAACAAGATGACGTTCATCACAAGCTGCGTGCCGAGGATCGCAGCGCTAACACCTTGCCCCGAGGCCATGTCGCGCAGGAAACTCGGGACTTCGATGCCCATCTGCTCAAGCTGTGCGAAGCCTTCCGTCGTATCGGCGAAGTCGGGCACCAAGCCCATGGCCATGACTACTGCACTGACCAACGTCGTGACAATGCCACCGATCACGCCGGCCAGCACCCCGACGACGGCACCGTCGCTGTACGGCGCCTTCTGGAAAGACGTCTGCTCCTTCAGGTAGAAATAGACCGCCAGCACGCCGCCACCGATATACAGTGCGCAGCAAATGGCGTTCAACATGTCGATGTAGGGCAGCGCCGCGACGATGCCGAACGCGCCGCCGCCGATCAGCGCCGACTTGAATTTGGGGTTGTCCATCATGGGTGATCGTCTCCTGTCTGTCTTTGAGTCTCTGTGAATTCAGCAATGGCCAGCAACGGCAATAGTCCGCAAGGGAACGCCGCTCCCAAACCCGTTGCGAACCGCGTCAACGCCGTGTTCTCGAGCATCAGGTCTAGCAGGAGCGGGGCCATGAACAATACGATCCACCGCGGCCGCGCCGCCAGCCTCGTCGCGAGTTTCGGCAGTTGGGGCCAAGCGGCCACGCCGAGGGTAAAGCCGATGTACAGGCCAGTGCATCGCGCGCACGCGGCGAGCGGCTCGCCGAGCAAGTGGAAGCTCCGGGCCGGAATCTGGTGACAGACCGGATGCAGCAACCAGCGCAGCAAGTCCGCATGCGGCCAGCCGACGGCTGCGAACAGCGGCGGCGCGAACACCAGTGCCAGCCAGCCCAGGCAGACAAACAGCACGACGTATGCCCATGGCGTTTGCAGATTCTCGCGGGTCACGGGCAAAGCCTAAGCGAACGACCCGAAGGCGGCAATCGACGGCTGCACTCGCTGGCACGACGTTCTGAAGTCCCTGGAGCAACGCTGCCCTACTTGATCAGCCTCGTCTCGGGAAACTGGGCGACCCAGCCGAACCAGAAGGCCCGATAGGCCGGGACTCGCTCAAGTCTTACATCCTCGGAAACGAGGGCGTCTTCGGTCACTTTCCAGGTCTGTCCGCTGTCGTCGACCGCCTGGTCGTCCTCCAGCAGCCCTTCGAACCGTCGATCTCCGGTTCTGAAGACGCGATTGGCACCCGCCGGGGTCGTCAGGATGGTCAGCGTACGGCCGGCCAGCTCGGTCCGAAACACGGGGTTCTTCTCCAGGAACCGGACGCTCACCGCCAGCGATTCCTGCTGGCCTTCGGGTGACGCAGGCGTGGCCAGAATGCCCAGCACTTCCGCCTTGTTCCTCAGGCGCTTGTCACTCTCGGGCACCTGGAACATCAGTGCATCGTTCGAGAAGTAATCCCTGTAGGCGCGGCCCTCCCGGTAGTCGCGCTCGTGGCCCGTATCCAGCGAGAGGACAGTGGTGTCGGGGTGTCTGCCTCTCCATTCGCCCCAGCGAGTGGTCATGATCGGGAGGGACTTGAGTTTGAGACCGGAACCCACCAGCTCGCCGATCACCGGCTCTCCGAGCAGCGTGGACCACAAACTTTTGGACTCATGGTCGAACATCAGCTTGTTAGAGCGGTAGAGCAGTCCACTGGTGCCAAAGGTCCGGTGGTAGCCTCCGACGACGCTCTGGTAGGGGATGGCAGTTCCGCACAGGGTGCAGTAGACGAGGGTGATCTCGACGCCGCCGAGGGTGTCCAGCGCCATCTCATGCCACGCCAGAATCCGCTTGGGGTAGGCTCGGGTATCGCCGTTGATCGACAGACCGAAAACGACGTGTTGGTCCTTGAGATAGTCGGCCTGGTCGGCAGGAATGTACTCAGGGTGATCCAGCGGTGGAATGCCATTGACCAGCACGCCACCCCATTGCACCTCGTCAAGCCGGATCAGGGACCGGGCGCCCTCCGGGAAGAAGCTGGCCATCCGGGGATCGATGACGCTGTAGATCTCCCGTTTGAAAGCGAGGTATTCGGGGTGGGGGTCGTAGGGCTGCTCCCAGACCCACTTCATCCAGCGTTGCGTGTCGCTTCCAAGGGATCGTCCCGTCTCCCTTCTCAGGAAACGGAACATCTGGGTCCGGGTCTCGGGAAAGGGGACGACTACGGCCAGTTCGACGATCATCGGCGTATAGGCGTCGCGCCAGGACACGCCGATAGCATCGAGAGTCGGCCTCGCATCCGCGCCCCTTTGGGCGCCGGCTTGAAAGAACAGACCGATCGATGGCACCTGCCTTTCCCTGTAGTCGCTCGACTCGGCGCGGCTTTGCGGGACGGGCAGCGCAGCCAGTCCAACAATCAGCGCGCTCAGACATACCCCGAGCAGCCGGTTTCCGGGGATCTGAGTTCCAACCCGCATCGGGAACCAGGTGTTACGCTCCGCTCTCATACGTGACTGGCGAACTTCTGTTGCAGCGCGGGCTCCTATACTCGTGGAACTTGGTCTTTTCTCAATCAACATGATTCTATCGTGGCATTGTCCAATTGGAGTTTGCGTCCCCCCTCGGGGGCGCGCAAGCGCGCACCCGCAGCCATGAAACGCGGATCGATGAACCCCGACCGATGGAGGCGAACGGCCGCCCGCGGAGTAGGACTCTGGGAGACGGCCCGTCGCGGCGCGACCTACAACCCCTTGTCACCGAGCGTCGTTCAGAACCCGTACAAGGTCTATGCGGAGCTTCGTCGGCGCAGCCCGGTGCATCGAAGTGCAATCCTCGGAAGCTGGGTGCTATCGCGGTACGAGGACGTGGTCGCGGCCGCGAAGGATCACGAGCGTTTCTCGAACAATCCGAGGTGGCGCGGATCAACAACGAGTGTGCTCCCGCCCGCTCCCGATGACTACAGCATCCTGCTCATGGATCCCCCCGACCATTCGCGGCTGCGCAGGGTGGCCGCCAGGGCTTTCACAAGGGCGCGCCTGACGGCATTGAGTGAAACCATAACGCGCACCGCGGCCGAACTCATCGAGCGGGCGGTGCGACGGCGCACGATTGACTGGATCGCCGAGGTGGCGGCACCGCTGTCGATGCGCGTGATGCTGAAAATGATGGGGATCCCGGAGCATGATCACCGCCGTTGGGAGACATGGGTGCGAGAACGCGCGCGCTTGCTCGAGATGATCGCAACGCGAGACGAGCGCAGGACCTCACATAGCGCGGGGGCCGAGATACAACGCTACTTCACGGGGCTGCTGCAACGTCGGCGGGAGTCGGACGAGGACGATGCGGTTAGCACGTTCGCTAGACAGGTCGCCGCTGGTGAGGAGATCAGCATGGCTGAGGCCTCCGACATGCTGAGCGTACTCATGATCGCCGGCAACGAGACGACGACCAATCTGATCGGCAACGGCATGCTGGCGCTGTTGCGTCACCCCGAGCAGATGCAATGCTTGCGCGAGGAGCCCGCGCGGATACACGATGCGATCGACGAGATGCTGCGTTTCGACAGCCCCGTTCAGACCGACTTCCGAATCGCGAAAGCAAAGGTCACCCTGCGGCGACACGTGATCAGACAGGGCGATGGCGTGATTCTGCTCACGGGATCGGCGAACCGGGACGAGGCGGCGTTCGAGCATGCCGACACCTTGGACATTACCCGCAAAGGCCCCAGGCACACATCGTTCGGACACGGCATCCATTACTGCATCGGCGCAGAGCTCGCTCGCATGGAGGCAAGCACGATATTCACCGAGGCGCTGCGTTCGACCGACACGATCAAACGACACGAGAACGAGCCGCGCTACCGGCCATCGACGGTAATCCGGGGGCTTGCCGCGCTACCCCTGCGCGTCGAACGACGCCATTAGCCCGTCGGACCTGCCGAACTCGCGGCGAGAACGGTTTCCGCGGCACTAACCCGTGCTAAGACCGAACTTCGAAGGTGGCAGGCGGCGGCTCGTCCACGTCTTCCACATCCAGCGCATCGACGCGAGCGAGGGCCGGACCGCGCCGCGCCCAATCGAGCAGTGCGCCGACCGATTCCGGCGCACCGCTTGCCAGAAACAGGACGCGCCCATCGGGACTGTTCCGCACCCATCCGCCAAGACCCAGGGCCGTGGCTTCTCGCAAGAGCGATATCCGATAGGCAACCCCCTGCACGCGGCCTGAAACCGACCCTCGCACGGTTCTCGCGGAGCCCATGGACGACGCACCACAACTTCAACGAGGCAAGAGACTACAATACCGTCCGAAACAAGGCCTCGCCCGTGTTCCCAGCGTGATCGCAAAGCCGCGCGACGCCGCAGGATGTCGCCCCATTGCGCAACAGGGGCCTTGGCCATAGGATGGCATATTATGTCTTTGTCGAAGAGCACCGGCGGCCGCCACATCCTGATCGAGTCTTTCGGCGGTCACGCGCAACTGGATGCCCAGGCGCTCAAGTCCTTGTTGCGTCGAGCCGCTCGGGCAGGGGGCGCAAACGTCCTGTCCTGTCATATGCACGGATTCGGAGAAAATGGGGGCGTGACCGGCGTCGCGCTGCTAGCCGAATCCCACATTACCGTTCACACTTGGCCGGAACGGTCGTACGCGGCATTCGATGTATTCATGTGCGGGACCTGCGATGCGGACAGGGCAGCAGACGTGATCGCTGAAGCAGCGCCAGATTCGCGGTTGAGCGTTCGCGCCCTGGACCGACCGGTGCTGGAAACTGCGTCGGTCGCAAACCGCTCGACAACGGCTCGTGGCTCAGGACATAGAGAGGACAGGGAAAAGTGAAACCCGCCCGGAGAATCTCCTCTGTCTTGCTCGCTGGCACGCTCTTCGCCGTCTCGCTGGCGCTCGCGGGATGCGACAGCGGCGCGGCAGCGCGCGCCCAAGCGGTACGCGCACACGACGAAGTCAACTCCATGCTGTTGGGGCTGCGCGAGGGTCTCGCGCGAAAACGTGTCCCCAATGCGGCTTTGATCCTGGGCTACGCCGACGCAATCACCCGAGCCAAGCCGGAGCTGAAACAGCTTGCCGACGTCCTCCGGCGCGAAGGAACCTCCGACGGCAGGTTGTACCAGGGATTGCGCAAACGGCTTAAAGACAACCGCACCGCATTCCCGCCGCCCGACGCGCCCGCCAAGGCCTACGAGCCCATCCTCGCGGAATACGCGTCGCTGCGCGCAGCGGCCGATCCGGCGGAATACAGCCGCGCCCTGAGCGACCCGCTCAACGCCCTCGCCGACATGTCCGACGGCAAGTTGCCCCGTGTCGATTCCATCAGCGCCAGCGCCTCGCGCAGTGCCAACGCCGCAGACTCTCAGGGACCAGGCAGTCAACTGGTGGGCAATCCCCACTATGGTTCCTGGCGCGCCGATTCGGGTGGTAGTTCGTTCTGGGTCTGGTACGGGCAATACGCTCTGATCAGCAACCTTATGGGAGGCCGCCGGATCGGCTACGGCGGTTGGTCCGGCCGGCGCGACTACAGCTACTACCACGACTGGGGACGCGACAACTACACATCGCCCTCCGACCGTCGTCGGCAAACGCAGGTCGACTCCAGCGCCAGGCGCAAATTCAGTTCGGAAGGCAGGACGTTTCGCAGCCCGTACGCGCGGCAACGCCAAGGCGCTTCCTCTCGGGTCGTCAGCCAGAAAGCATTTGCCAGTCGACAAGGCGGCGCTTCCTCCATGCGCGGATTCGGCGGGGGGTCGCGTGGTCCAATCAGAGGGAAATAGGGAGGTCAACCCATGTTCGATTCGCTGAGCATCTGGATCTGGGCCATCGTCGTGCTGGACCTTGCGGTTGCTGTCGCGGCGATATGCGCCCTGCGGTACTTGTCCGGACTGCTGTTCGGCGTCGATTCACAGAACGAACTCGCTGAAAAGGACAACCTCGCCTTCGGCTTGACCCTGGCGGGCGGCGCCGGCGCCGTGGCCCTCGTGCTGGCCGCCGCGACCGCTGGCGACCCCGCCGTCGATTTCGCCCGGGAACTCGGCGTAGTCGCGCTATACGCAGTGGTTGGCCTGATACTGCTAAAAGCGGGCATGCTCATCAACGATTGGGTGGTCTTCAACGAATTCTCCCTGAAGCAGGCGATCAACGACGGCAATGTCGCCGCTGGCACGGCCCAGGCCGCGAACCTGATAGCCATCGGCATCCTCGTGAACGCCGCGATCAACTATTCCGAGGGCGATCTCGTCACTGCGGTGGCGGCGGTCGTCATCGTGTTCCTGCTGGCGCAGCTCGTCCTGCTTGCGGTAACGCGGATGCGTGCGCTCATCTACGCAAAGCGCAATGAAGGGGCCAAGTGGCAGGCGGCGATTGACGGTGGCAATGCAGCGCTTGGCGTCCGCTACGCCGGACATCTGATCGGCACGGCGCTGGCGGTGTCCTCGGCGGGCGGAATGACCGCCTACGCAGTGCCGCCCGACGCGGGGATGGTCGTTGTTTACGCCGCCCTGCTCGGTCTGGCGATCATCCTCGCCATCGTGTTGCTGCTGCTATCGATGTTGGCGCAACGCGCGGTCCTGCACGGCATCGATGTCGTCGAGGAAGTGGATGTCCAGGGGAACGTCGGTGTCGCCTTCATTGAGGCGGCAGTTTTTATCGGCGTCGGCCTGGTGATGCATGCGGTCATCGGCTGAAACCTGAGATAGCCGAACCAGCTTCGGCAAGACTGTCCGGCAGATCCTCGTAGCACGCGCTGCACAGGCATTGAAGGATCTCGCCTGGGCCGACATCAATGGCTAACGACACGGCACGCGTTCGCCGCCACGATACCGCGCTGATCGGCGCGATCGGACTGGTCGCCGCCTGCGGCATGGTCTACGAATACCTCCTGGCGCACTACGCCGGGCGCATTCTGGGCGCCGTCGAGCCGACGGTGTACGCGATGATCGGACTCATGATCGTCGCCATGGGATGCGGCGCCCTGGCGGCGCGATGGATCTCTTCCATTTACCGAGGGTTCGCCTGGCTCGAACTGGGGATAGGCATCCTCGGCGGTACATCCGTTCTGCTGCTGTCCGGCGCCGTGGCGCTCGCGTACTCCCTCCCGGAGTGGCTGCGCGCGATCTACAACCTCGACGCCGCCATCGTTCTCGACGGCGGCCTGGCGGCAACGTTGCTCGCGTCAGCCCGCGTACTCCCGTTCGTGGTCGGATTCGCCATCGGGTTCCTGATAGGCATGGAGATACCGCTCATTGCGCGCGTGCGCGAGCACATCCACCAACGGCGCCTGGAACACAACCTGGGCGCCATGTACGGGGCGGACTACATCGGGGCCGGCATCGGCGCGGCGGTGTGGGTGGCAGTCTGTCTGAAGATTCCGGTCATCTACGCGGCGGTGGGCACCGCCGCCGTCAATACGCTCGTGGGCGTCGCATTTCTCTTGCTGTACCGGCACCACCTCCGCCCGTCCGCGCGGTTATGGATTGGACACGCCGGCCTCGCCGCCCTGCTCGGCGTAATGGCGGTGTTCGGAACACAATGGACGGCGCGTCTCGGCGACACGCTGTTTCAGGATCGCGTCGTCTACCGGTTGCAAACGCCCTACCAGAACGCCGTGATCACCAAGCGGCATGTAGCCCGGGGCAAACCAGACGTTCTCAGCCTGTACCTCAACGGCCGACTGCAGTTCGCTTCGAACGATGAACGCGTCTATCACGCCTACCTCACCTCGCCCGCGATGCTGGCAGCTTACCGGCGTCAGCGTCTGTTGATACTCGGCGGCGGCGACGGCCTGGCGCTTCGGGACCTGCTCCGGTGGAATCCGGAGTCCGTCACGCTCATCGATATAGATTCCGAGCTAGTGGGACTGTTTTCCGGCAAAGACCCCGACGCGCCCGCATGGCTGAGCCGAGCTCTGGTCGAACTGAACGAAAACGCGTTCGCCGACCCGCGCGTCGCCGTCGTCGAAGCCGACGCATTCATCGAAGTCGAGCGTCTCGCCGCCGAAGGCGAGAGCTTCGACGTGGTGGTGGCCGACTTGCCGGACCCGAACCACCCGGACCTGAACCGGCTCTACAGCGACTACTTCTATGCCCGAATCAGCCAGTTGCTGTCGCCCGACGGTGCGCTCGCCATCCAGTCGACATCACCGTTTCACGCCAAGGACGCCTTTCTCTCGATCGGCAGGACAGTCTCGCACGTCGGTTTTCAAACTGAGCAATTTCACGCCAACGTGCCGAGTTTCGGGGAGTGGGGATGGACCCTAGGCACACTGCGCGGCAAACCCGCCTCGGAGCGCATCGCCCAGGTCCCAGCGAGTCCCACGCCGGACGGTTGGCTCGACCGCGAACTGATCACGGCCGCTTTCGCCTTTCCGCACGACTACTACCGCGATCTCGCTGACATCAGCGTCAACCGGCTCGGCAGCCACACCGTATATGGCTACCACCAGCAGGCGTGGCAGGAATATCGCGGCGTCTTCTTCGCCGACCGCGTGGGGAACCCAATGCGGTAGCAGGCTGTCGGAATTACCGAGCTAGGCGGCAGACCGACCGCATGCTGGGCGGGCTAATAACCGTACCCTCCCAGCGGGACACAGACCGACACACCTCCGATTTGCCAAGTGCCGATCAAGGGGGCATCATCCACTCTCACGCAATCCATGGAGGCAGGGTCTGCATAGTATGCGGGTGCGCCATCGACCACCCTCCGTTGAACCATCGCACAATTAGCGCGCCGCGCCTACACCGGGTCCGCTAGCGGTATCGATTCTTTCGGCGACGTTGAGACCAAATGACATGGCAACAGTAGTCGGATTTATTAGTGAAAAGGGTCGTACTGGCAAGACCACTGCGTCTTATCACATCGCAGTCGCGCTTGCGCGGTTCCATGCCAAACGTGTTCTCGTCGTCGATGCAGACTATCAGAGAGGCGGTATTACGGGTCGGTTTTTCCCCGATTTGATCGAGACATTTAGATCTGGCGAAATGCCCGGGGCGACTCTTTTTCACAAGTTTCAGGAACTATACAGCGCGGGTTCTCGTTCGCCAGAGGTCGATATCCGGAAATGGCGAGACTGTATTGACGTCGTCGTTTCTGACCCGCGCCTTTCATCTGTGACGGAAGATAAACTGCCAAGCACACAAAACATCAGGCAGAATAACATTCTGCTTCTCAAACATTTGCAGGTCATGGACTACGTCTTTGATCCCCTTAAGCGGCAATACGACTACATATTGATAGACAGCCATCCTGAAATCTCTGGGATTGTGCGTTCTATAGTGTACGCGTGCGATTTTTGCGTTTCCCCGGTGGTGTTTGATCGTCAATCTTCTATTGGTGTTGCCACGATTATTGGCGAAATAAGTAATGTCAACGCGGATGTGAGTCTAATCAAAATTAGCCTAGATGGAGAGCTTCAGTACTCGGACACGATTTTTTCTGGTTCGATAGGAATGTAGGCAAGAGAATGGGGCGGCAGTCTGAAATGGAGCGAGAACTTGGAGCGCGATCGAATGGCAAGGGCTGGCGGCGTATTTGACAACTACATCACCGAAGGGGATGGCCTGCGGAGAGCATTGCTGGATCGTTGCCCTGTCTATGAGGTTGGCGGTAGCAACGCCGATAGGCAAGCAAACCAGTTTCGTCAACTCACACTCGAGTTTCTGGAGAAATGTCCATGAGAGAGGTTAGTGTCGAAAAGTTGGTGGAGTGGCTTGGACGAGATGGGGCGATAGCTGGCATGGAAGCGAGCAATCTCACAGTCTCGGAGCTAAACGACATGGCCACCCGTCGCGGTGTGTCGGTCCCCAGGAAAACAAGACGGAGAGAGATCATAGTCGATCTCGTGAACAAAGACGTCACCCGTATTGACAAAACCATGGATGATTTGTTGAAGATGCAACGCGACGATCTCAAGTCTTATCTCAATGACAGGAAGGTCTCTAGGACGGAGTTGTTGGCGCTTCTCGCAAGCTTCGAACTTCGGCCCGGGCGAGAGGCAGATAGGAACCTCGTCGACTTTGTCGCTAGGGAGATTAGCGATTTGGGTATGTACCAAAGAGTGGCGAAAGGTGACAGGCTAGGGTTGAGAACGCAGTCCATTACGGCGCGTTAGATGCCCGCCCAATGTGTAGGCTGATTCGCTCGATGGCCGCCGAACGGTTGATGGAAGTCGTGCCGCAGCCCTATCTCAGTTTCAAATCTCGGCATTTGGCAATCCACCGCGACCCACCGTTTCGGCGGCCGCCTTAGGCGAGCTTCGCCGCCGCGCCATCGACAAATCCGAGCGACTGCATGTCGAACAGTCGGCGGTATAGGCCTCCGGGCCGCGCCATCAGTTCCGCGTGACTCCCCTCTTCCGCGATCCGACCGCTATCGAAGACCAGGATCCCATCCACGCCCCGGACTGTCGATAGACGGTGGGCGACGACAATAGCGGTACGTCCTCGCAGCAGGTTGGCCACCGCATCCTGGATCAGGTATTCGGTGATGGAGTCGAGACTCGATGTCGCCTCGTCGAGGATCAGAATCGGCGCATCGGCGAGGATGGCGCGCGCGATCGCCACGCGCTGTCGCTCGCCGCCGGAGAGTTTTATTCCCCTTTCCCCGACGAGGGTGTCGTATCCCGACGACAATCGACGAATAAAGTCGTGGGCGTGGGCGTTGCTGGACGCAGCGATCACTTCGTCAATGGACGCTTCCGGCCGGCCGTACGCAATGTTCTCCGCCAGCGAGCGGTGAAACAGAATCGGCTCCTGCGGCACCAGGGCAATGGACCGGCGCAAGCTCTCCTGCGTGGCCGCCGCGATGTCCTGGCCATCGACGACGATTCGACCCTCTTCGACATCGTAGAAGCGCTGCAACAGCTTCAGGAACGTGCTCTTGCCCGAGCCAGACTCTCCGACCAGGGCGACCTTCTCTCCCGCAGCGATTTCTACAGAGAAACTGTCAAAGATCGCCGCCCCCTGATTGGCGTAGGTAAAGCGAACGTCGCGAAAATGAATCTCCCCGGCGCCAGACTGGAAGTCCGGGGCTCCCGGCCGGTTCGCCACCTGCGGCGGTGTCTTCGAGATTCCTACCAGATCGTCCAACTCGTTCACGGCCCGCTGCAACGTGCGCACTTCCCAGCCGATTTCGCGCAGGTACCCATTGACGATGAAATACGCGGTCATGACGTAAACGATATCGCCAAGCGCGGAGGCGCTGTCGGCGGCGCGGCTCAGGGCGATCGCCAACAACCCGCCGAGCATCGCGATGATGAGCACCGACTGCACGGCGACGGGATCCATACTGCGCGTCCAGCCGGCGCAGGCGCGACGCTGCCAATGCGAGGACACATCGTGCAGCAAGCGGTCTTCGCGCGTTTCGGCGCCAAACGTCTTGACCACCGAATTGCAGGTGATCGAGTCCGCCAGCACACCCCCCATTCTCGTGTCCGCGTCGTTGGAAAGCCGGTTCGCGGGCGCCACCCAAGTCAGCGACATCCAGACGCTGACAGCGACGAACATGGTTACGGAAGTCGCGAAGTAAAGGCCCATGATCGGCTCACGCAGGAACATCGACACCGACAACGCTACGAGCAGGATCAACGCCGGGCCGAGTTGGACCACCGTCACGTCGGCGAAGTTGTCGTAGGCCCACATGCCGCGGGTGACCTTGCGCACCGTGGCCCCCGCGAAGGCGTTCGCGTGCCAGTCCGCGCTGAACCGCTGCAGCGCGCGAAAACCATCCATCACCATCGCCTGCATGACTTCGGCCGCGAAATACATCCACACGCGGAAATAGACCTGCTGCACCAGGGACACGAGGGCCAGGATTCCGAGCAGCCAGAAAGCGGCGGTCCACGCTTGCGCCAGGGCGGACCGACCGTCGCCGATATGCAACACCGCCGTCACCAGCTCCGCGGACCGGTCGGGAATCTGCACTTCGAACAGAACGCTCAAGGCTACGCCGCCAACGATCAGGGCGAACTTCGCCGGTTGTCGCCGCCAGTAACTCCATACGAAAAGGGAGACCTCGGCAAACGAGACCGCTCGGTCGGACATGGGGCCCTCTCCAGTGCCAGCACAGCCAAGCCGCCGGGGCGCGCAAAACGCGCCGGCTGGGCGACCGACAAAACGAAAGCGGGATCATCGTTATTTCGTTTCCCAAGTCAAGGCCGAGTCCGCTTCACGGACTACGGACACGCGACATTTCCGTACAGTCAGATTGAATTCGGATCGCAAAGAGGTCGCCCAGTGACAATGTCGATTGTGAGCCTGAGCGAATTCAAGGCCAAAGCGGCGCGGATGCTTGCAGAGATGAAGTCCTCCGAACGGGTGGTTGTCCTGACGCGGCGCGGCGCAGCCAGCGCTGTCGTACAAGACTTTGAGTCGTACCAGCGCTTGCGGGACGCGCTATTGGTGCTGAAGCTCATCGTTCAAGGCGAGACCGATATCTCGGCAGGACGCTCCACGCCCCAAGATGCGGTGTTCCGAGACATCAAGGGACAGTTGACGGCCAGCGATGAGTGAACGGCTGGCGCGTTGATCGAAACGCGTCGGAACTTCAGGAAAGTCCAAACAGACGACTCGACGAAAGCCGTTCAACGAATCGCTTGACGGGTGACATAATATGTCCTAGGGTGCGCTGGACGCGTTACCGCTGTCGGCATGCACGGCAACGTCGGCGGGAACGACCATCCGGATATTGGGAGATACGCGATGACTTTGGACGAGCTGGCCTTCCGCCTGAATGACTTCAACGGCGAGGAAGGCACAACCTTCGACGCGCTCGTAACGGAGCAGGATATCCTGGAGGTGATCTGCTCAAACAACGATGAATTTCCCATCCATGTCACCCAGACGGACACGCAAATCCTGGCGGTGACGCCCCTGTTCAACATTTCCGAGGTCCAGCCGGACAAACTCGACGAACTCAACGCGATCTTCTTGCGGCTGAGCCCCGCCGTACCCCTGTCGTCCATCGGCTTGCAGGGGGAGACCTACATTCTGTTCGGCGCCATGGCGCTGTCGACGCGGTTCGAGGTGATCGCGCACGAACTCGAGGTGCAGGCGGAAAACACCATTGACGTGCTTGAAACCGTGGAACATCTGTTGGCTTGAACCGATTTCAGAGGATTTCAGGGGATTCAGGGGTACGGACCAAAGAACCGAAGCAAAGCAACTTAAGAGAGGCAATCAACATGAGTGTGCTTAAAGACTTGATGCAGGCGATCAAAGGCGGCGCCAACGAACTCGGCGAGGCGGTCGTGGACGCCAACGCCGTGCGTATCCTCGAACAGGAGATTCGCGATGCCGAGACGGCCATAAGCAGCGCGAAACAGAGCCTCACGCGTATGAAGAGCTCCGAGATTCGACTCAGGCGGGATCTGTCCACCTTGAGCGCGGACGTCGCTGACTATGAACAGAAGGCGATCGCCGCTTTGAACGCCGGCGAGGAGGCGCTCGCAGCGGAGGTTGCCGATCGCATTGCCGAGGTGGAAGGGGAACGCGAAGACAAGGCGGGCGAACAGGCGACGCTCAATGCCGAGGTGAACAAGATCCACGCCATGATCAAGGCGCGGGAGCGGACCATCCAGAAGAACAAGCGCGAACTGGACAAGGTGCGCACCGTACGGGAATTGCAGCGCGCGACCGAAAGCATCTCGCGCAATTTCGCGGCGACGGGATCGAAGGGACATCGCGTGTCCCAGGCGCTCGACCGGGTGAAGGCGAAACAGCAGAACTGGCAGGACCGCATGGAGGCGGGGGACTGGCTGGAGGCGCAGGAAAACGTCGATGACATCGATGCCAAACTGAAGGCCAAGGGTATCGGCGGCTCGGGCACCGCGGCCGGCTCGGACGTGCTGGCGCGGCTCAAGGCCAGGCAGGCGGGCTGACCCTTGTTTCGGAAAATACTCAGGAGCCGCTTCGGCAAGCGCAACGCCGACTCGCCGCGACAATTGTCGGGCCCGGGCGATCTGGCGGCGGGCGACCTCCTGACGTTCAAGCACCGGCTGCTCCTGCCGCCCGCGGTCCAGGGGCAGACGTTCGAGGTAAGCGCGGTGGGCGCATACCATTTCGAGGACGGCCTGTACGCCGAGCTCACGCTCGACGGCACCGGCGGAGACCGGATTTACCTGGGATTCGACGCCGGCGATGCGAGCGAACTATGCCTGTCTCGAACCGTGCCCCGGGCCGATGTGCAGCGGCTGTTCGACGAGGATGCGTTCGCCGCGTTGTGGGACGAAGACTTCGCCGAACTCCAGGTGGTGGATGCCCTCCCCCGGTACGAGGGTTGGATCGCGAACCGTTACGCGCAGACAAAGAAGTGGGCCGAGGGCTATTACTACGACCGCGATTGCCGGGGCGAATCGCCATCGCGGCTCCAGGACGACGATGCCGAGGAACTGCGCTGCCACGAATGCGAGGATGACACCGGTCGCTACGGCCTGAGCGTCGAGGTTTCGGCCGACGGCGAAACGGAAGTCTTCACGGAAGTGAACTGTCCGCCGGACGTCATCGAATCCATGTGGCCCGGACAGCAATGAGATCGTCTTCGCGCCGCGCCCCGAGAGAGTCGAAGGCGAGGCGGTTTCAGGCCGAACGGCAGGCGCTCAAGAAGATCCAGGTACACTTCGAGTTCCGCCAGACGCTGCTGCGCAAGGTCCGACTCGCAGCAGCAGCAGAGGATCTGAGCTATTCCGACTACGTGAGAAAACTTGTCGGACTGCCTTTCTCGAAGATCCAGCGACCCCGCATCAGCCTGTCCTTCAGCGATACCGACCTGGGCATCCTCGCCGAGCGCTACGCCAATCCAGACGCGGAACCGCAAGTTCTGAAGCGTTGCGTGCTGGAAGAGATCACGTCGCATCTCGACGACGAGTAAGCCGCAAGCCCGTCGCGTTGAAGCGCTTGGCTTCGCCCTGTTAGTCTTTCCGGCGATGCGATTGTCGCGATAGTCCCCTTTCTCATGAAACAAAGCCGCCACCGACGCCGGAGGACTCGCAACGTCGGAGTTCCCCGGGCGTCGTCACGGGTGCGCGGTGATCCAGCGGGCTAAAGGCTTCCCTGCCCCAATGCTCTGGCGACTCCTGCGCCGACCGCGATACCTGCGTTACACGCGGTACGTGGCGGGCGCTATCAAGCGACGTCTGTTTCTGACCACCGCCATGTTCGCGGGACTGTTCTGCCTGCACGTGGCGGCGATGATCGTCTTCGAGGGGATGACCCTCGGCGACGCCGCCTGGCTGACGATGACCACGGCGACCACCGTGGGTTACGGCGACGCCTCCGCCGCGTCGACGGCCGGGCGCCTGGCGACCGTGGTGTGCATCTACGTCTTCGGGACGTTTCTGCTCGCCCAGATCGCCACCTATGTATTCGACTATCGCGCGCTGCAGCGGGATCGCCGGCGTCGCGGAGAAATCAAGTGGAGCAACATGAAAGATCATCTGCTAATAATCAACGTCCCGTCCCAGGACGCCGAAAACTATCTGCCGCGACTGGTGGATCACGTAAGGCGCGCGCCCCGGCTGTCTGATATCCCCATACAACTGCTGACACCGAGCTTCGAGGATGGCTTGAACATGGAGCTCGTCGACGCCGGCGTCACGCTGTACAACGCCATGGCGGAGAACTCGGAGAACCTGGCCGCAGCCAACGTCAGCCACGCGCGCTGCATCATCATCATCGCCGACGAAATCTACGATGCCCGCTCCGACTCACATACATACGACATCCTCGGCCGCATCCGCCAGCTCGGAACCCAAGCCACCATCGTCGCCGAGGTGGTGGACGACGCAAACCGCCAGCGTATCCTTGAAGCCGGCGCGACCACCGTGATTCGACCCATCCGCGCCTACCCGGAATTTGTCGTCCGCGCGTTGACCGCGCCCGGTGTCGAACAGGTACTGGAAACGATGTTCACCCACGAAGCCGGGCGCCTGGCGCGTTTCGAGGCGCCATTCGAGGGTCTCCTCTGGCGCGACGTGGTGGTGAATTTCGCCCGCCGCAATGCCGGCATCCCGATGGGCTATTTCGACCAGCACGGCGTACACACAAACCCCGCGCCGGACGAGATCTGCAGCGGCGACGGCATCATCACCCTGATCAACGACAGCCTCAATGTGACTCGACCGCTGGTGGAGTCCTGTCTGCGGGGGCCTTGACACGGTGGAGAGCAAGGCATGATCGAGGGGATGCTCCAACGCGCGCGTGATCTGTTGCGCGATGTCTACGGCTATACCGATTTTCGCGATACCCAGGAAGAGGTTCTCGCGGCCGCGCTCGCGGGCCGCGATACGCTGGTCATCATGCCCACAGGCGGCGGCAAGTCCCTGTGCTACCAGTTGCCAGCCATCATCCAGCCCGGAATCGGTCTTGTCGTCTCACCCCTCATCGCGTTGATGCAGGATCAGGTCGGCGCCTTGCGGCAACTCGGCGTACGCGCGGCGTTCCTGAATTCGACCCTCGCGTACGACGAACAACGGCGCGTCATCGACGCAGTGCGGACGCGCGCGCTCGACTTGCTGTATCTGGCCCCCGAACGACTGTTGCAGGAGGAAACGTTGATGCTCCTCGCGGGCGTCGACCTGTCCCTGATCGCCATCGACGAGGCCCACTGCGTGTCGCAATGGGGCCACGACTTTCGCCAGGACTATCTCGGTCTCGACGTATTGCGCGACCGGTTTCCGGGCGTTCCGCGCATGGCGCTGACGGCCACTGCGAACGCGGCCACGCGCGACGACATCCTGTCGAGGCTTGCGTTCGACCCGGAGGCCGAACGCTTTGTCAGCGGGTTCGACCGTCCCAACATTCGCTACACGGTGCGCGCGAAGACCGACGCCAACGCGCAATTGCGCGCCTTCCTCGAGGAGCACCGCGGACAGGCCGGGATCGTGTACGCGATGACCCGCAAGAAGACGGAAGCGATTGCGGAAATGTTGAACGCGCGCGGATTCACCGCCCTTGCCTACCATGCCGGCCTGCCCGGCGATGTCCGCGCCGCATGTCAAAGCCGGTTCCTGCGCGAGGACGGCGTCATCGTCGTCGCCACGATCGCCTTCGGCATGGGTATCGACAAACCCGATGTCCGCTTCGTCGCGCACGTGGACCTGCCGAAGAGCGTCGAAGCCTACTACCAGGAAACCGGCCGGGCCGGTCGCGACGGCGAGGCGGCCCAGGCATGGATGGTCTACGGCTTGCAGGACGTGGTGCGCCTGCGCCAGTTGGTGGACATGTCCGAGGCTGACGATCAGCACAAGCGGATCGAACGCGGCAAACTCGATGCGCTGCTTGGCTGGTGCGAGGCGACAACCTGCAGACGCCGCGCCCTGCTCCGGCACTTCGGCGACGAGCTCCCGCAGGATTGCGGCAACTGCGACGTGTGCATCGCTCCGCCCGAAACGCAGGACGGCACCACGGCCGCCCAGAAGTTGCTTTCCGCCATCTACCGCACTGGCCAGCGTTTCGGCGCAGGTCACGTGATAGACGTGTTGCGCGGCAAGGACACGGAAAAGATTCGCCAGTGGGGGCACGAACGGTTGAGCACCTACGGCATCGGTGCGGACCTGTCGGTCACCGAGTGGCGTTCGTTCGTTCGCCAACTCATGGTTCAGGGCTTCATACGCGCCGATGACGCTCGCTTCGGAGCGCTGCGTTTGACCGCCGACGCCAGAGGTGTGCTACGCGGCGAAAAAATGGTGCAGCTACGCAGAGATGCATCCGCCAAACCCCGGGCCCGGTCCGCCACGCAGCGCGAGGTGTTCACGGTCGATGCAAAAGATGAGGGCCTTTGGGAAACACTTCGACAGTGCCGACGGGGCCTGGCGGAGGAGGCGGGCGTGCCGCCCTACGTGATCTTCCACGACGCGACGCTGAAGGAAATGCTGCATCGGCGTCCGGCCTCCCTCGAGGAGATGCTGACCATACACGGCGTCGGGCAGGCTAAACTCCAACGCTACGGCGCGGCATTCCTCGACGCCCTCCAAAGGGAGAGCGCTCAGTCCAAGGTCGAGCCTGGGGACGCCAGAGAGAACTCTGCGCAAGAAGAGACACAAGAAGAGATCAGGGAGGAGCTTTCATGGCCGGGGCACTAGACGGCATCCGGGTTCTCGAGGCGGGTCAGTTGATACAGGGCCCCCAGGCAGCGGCGCTTCTCGGCGATATGGGCGCCGATGTCGTCAAGATAGAACTCCCGGGGTTCGGCGACCTCAGCCGCAATATCCGCGTTGCGCCCGGCGACCCGCGCAGCGCCGTTTTCGCCGCGTGCAACCGAGGCAAACGCAGCGTTTCCCTGGACCTGCGCCACCCCGAGGGTGCCGCGATCTTCAAGCGGCTGGTTCAAGACGCCGACATTGTCATCAGCAACTTCACGCCGGGCACGATGGAAAGGTGGGGGCTCGGCCATGACGATCTCTGTGCCGTCAATGGGCGCATCATCTGCGCCCAGGGAAGCACCTTCGGATCGTTGGGACCGGACGCGGCGCGCGAAGGCGCCGATCTCGCGGCGCAAGCTGCCGGCGGACTCGTCAGCACCACGGGCCGCGATGGCGATCCGGCGTCGCCCGTGGCCATCTTTATCGCCGACCACATCAGCTCGCTGAACATGGTCGCCGGGATCCTGGCGGCGCTGCACCACCGAACCCACACCGGCTGCGGACAGCAGGTCGACGTATCGCTGCTCGGCGGGCAGATCTGGGCGCAAGCCACCGAATACACGCACCTGCTGTTGACCGATCAGGTTGCGGGGCGTTCGAACTCCGGTCATCCGCTCATCAGGACCATTTACAACATCTTTCCAACGACCGACGGCGGGATCGCCATCGTCGGCGTGCGAGCAAGGGAAAAGGACGCATTCTTCGTGGCGCTCGAACGCCCCGATCTGACCCTGGACGAACGCCTGCAACACCGGGAAATGTCGCCGGAAACCCACGCCTGGCTGCGCGAAGAACTGGCTCAGGTGTTCAAGACCCGGACCACCGACGCCTGGTGCGACGCGCTGCGCGACACCGGCGTGCGCTACGCGCCGGTGCGCGACCATCGACAGGCGCTAGACGACCCCGGCGCGTGGGAGAACGGTTACTTCACCGAAGCCGTGGACGATCACGGCGACAGCCGCGGAATCGTGGCCACGCCGATCCGCATGAGCGCGACGCCCCTGGAGCCCTCCGGCGGGGTGCCCGAACTGGGAGCGCATACCGACGACGTGCTTCGGGAAGTCGGCATCAGCGACACCGAAATCGCCGCCCTGCGCGAATCTAAAACGATCTGACGAACAGAGTCCCAGCTCGAAACAAATCGATCGAAGTGATCTTGACGACACTGAAACAGACCACTAAAGTCGCGCCTATTGGCCCCTCGGCAGTACGTCTCGCTTCCGCCCCCTAGGGGTGGTGATCACAAAGCGAGGCCGATCCCGAGGGGCGACGGCCTATGCCCCCTCTCCCAGACCAGGCGTCAACCCGCGCGTCACGCGCATGAGCATTCCCAGCGCCGCAAGCAGCACGACGGTCCCGACAAGAAGCGCGAAATCCTCCAGCCGCAGCAACGTATAAAGCCCGGCGTACAAGACTGCCAGGGATCCGAACGACGCGGCTGCGAGCCGATGGTTGCCGGTCGAGCCGTGAACATACCAACCAATCATTCCGGTAAGCACGACAGCCGCCGCGACATAGCCCAACGTGAACCCGACGTGTTCCGCAAGCGCCAGCAGCGTAAGGAAGAAAAGCACCAGGGCGACGCTCGTCACGCAGTACTGCACGAAGTGGAATCGAATGCCGGTCGATAGCTCGAGACACAGCACGCTCACCAGGGTCAACACCACGAACAGCACGCCGTACTTGATGCTCCGCTCGACGCTGCTATACAGATCGACGGGCTCGAAGACGGTGAACCCCAGGTCCTTGCCCTCAAAGTAATCGTCCTTGCCCTCAAAGTAGTCGTCGTCTTCAGTCGACGAAAACCGCATCACACTCGGGAACCCCCGCGCCAGGTCGCGCGCGGTCCACGAAGCGGTAAAACCATCTGGCGTGACGTCGCGTGTGTCTGGAAGCAAGCCGCCATCGAAACTCGGATGTGGCCAAGTGGACTGCATCGCCACCATCGAAATGTCACCCACCGGCACCACCGAGAAGCGTTCCATCCCGCGCAGGGAGATCTTTAGCGAAAAGGCGCCGCCACGCGCCGCAGCATCCCCCAACTCGCTTTCAAGCCCTCCCTGAATGGGTCCGGACCCGTGACCCGAAGTAGCGCTCAAAGGCACCTCTCCCTCTCTCCAAACGAGGGTCGCCTCCCGGATACCTCGCGGGTCTGAAATACCAATAGCCAGCGACGTCAGATCCAGGCGGAGTGCGCCGAACCGGGCCCGAAGCGCTTCCGCGTCCAAGGGAGTGAACGCCCCTTCGGCGTTAATGTCGGCGCTGAGAATCAGCGTCTCGAATATCCCGCGATGACGCACCTCGTGATGGGTATCGACGGAAATGTCGAACCGCTCAGGCATCACCGCCACGTAGTGTTCCCCGCCGTCCTCGCTCTCGCTATTGTCGATAGGGATAACCATGATTGGCCCGGCGATGCGCTGTTGGCCGCCCCAGGCGGCGGCTACGTCCCGAACGGCCTTGTTGCGGTACCACTCGCGATCGTCGACGGTGCAGCTCACGAGCTGCAGCGGAATCATCGACGCGACGATGACAGCCCCCACGACGACGAACCGAAATGAAATGGAGCGCGGGTCGAACCGAAAGACCCGGCTGCCCGCAGGCGAAGACTGGGATGGTGAATCCGACTTTTCTGTACCCATGTGCAACTCGACGCTTCCAATTGCCGATGAAGCAAATGCTAGGGAAGCGCATGCGGAGGAAGGTGCAAGAAACCCGCAAATGGTGGACAGTCTCAATTCCGGGTGACCGCTCCGAGGTCACCTCGAGTACGCGGACCGGCCCTCGCCCAATCCGAGGCCCAGGCTGGCCGAATGTCGACCACCCACCATCGCAAGCGCTACAGAATCGCGAGAAGGTACACGCTTCTGACAATTTCGCCCACCCACAGCACGACGACCGTCCCTTTCGCCAAAAAAGCCCAGGCTGGCCGTCCTTGGTGCTTCCCCGATGCCTGCCAAATGCTCACCGAGATCACGCACAGCAAAACGAAGTACACGCCCTCTAGCCTGAACGCACTGCGGGCGACCGAGCCCAACGCGAGTACGACGAAAAAAACGGCGACGCTGGTACCCACGAGAGAGAGCAAACCAAACCAGTAGGTCTTTGTGAGTCCGTAATCCCCGCTGACAAATCTCTTGATCATTCAGGGCTCAGTTTCACCAGGTGTCGCCGGCATTGGGCAACGCAAGATATTGGGTTGTCTCACGTCGGATTGGCTTTATATGCGCAACCGCGCCAGGGCAGGGAGTCTTGGTACGACTTCGAGGGCATGCTCATCTTCGAGGACAAGGTCCGGAATCAGGTCTACTGTGTAGGGCCATCATAACGCTCCGCCTGCTCCCTGTATTTCGATGCCCGCTCCGGATCGATGTCCTTCCAGTAGTGGTAGAGCTTGTAGGACGCGAAGTCTCCAGCGTCGCTCCCTGCGTTGGGGGGCGCAATGCTCATAAGACCCTGGTACAGGCGATCAAGCGCGAGCATCCGCTCGCGCCGCTGTTGTGGCGTATCGTCCCCGTCGATTCCCATGAATATGGTCACAAGAGCCTGGCTTCCCGCCTTCAGACGTTCGTCGGAGTTTGCGATGTCCTCCAAGGCGGAAACTGCCCAGACCGGATCCAGGAAAAACCAGTACCCAAACAGCCCGTGGTTCATCTCTCGGCGAACAGCCGCTGACAGGTTCTCGACCGACCACTCGTATGCGGCCGCCGGGCCGAGCTCATCGGTCCAATGCGGCAACAAGCTTAGCGCCGCCGGAATTTGCGCGTCGGCTTCGACCAGGCCGAGCACGATGTCCTCGGCGTGGTGCGGATTCTCTTCGGCGATGGACCCAACGAGGGCACGTAGGGCCTGCCCCGACTCCTTCAGGGGTAGCTCCAGCGCCCACTGCAGGGCCTCGTGTGGATTGGTCTCCCTGTACAACTCTGCGATCAACATCGCCTGGCTGATCCGCAGGTCCTCGTCCGGCTGCCGAGCGAGCCACGCGGCCAATTCCCGCGGATCGTCGCCCAGCAGCTTGCGCAACTGCTGCCGATACCTTGGGTTGTAGTGAATCTGATTCCTCTGGGCCTCGCCGAACTCCTGAACGGCAGCGAACGCCTCGTCCGGCGCCGCCACGGACAGCGCCGCGAGCGCCGGAGCCAACAGCTTGGCACGGTCGCCGAACCTGCTGACCTCGTCAATGCTGGGATCGTACGGCCCGGGCGTTAGCGCCAGCGCCCATTCCGTGGCCGCGCGAGGGGCCGCTTCGGCCCATTGCGCAACGAGGTCCGGAACCCAGCGGTTTTGCCACAGATTATCGGATACGGCGGCATCCAACGCCGCCCGCGGGTCGACCTCGAACCAAGCCTCGGCCACCCGGCGCAGTGAATCCCTTTCACCCGCGAGGCGACTCGTCGCCGCAGCTTCCCATGCGTCGGCCGGCTCGTCCTGGGCCCAGCGCCGGAACACGCGTCCTGCGAGGGCTATCGCCGGCTCGCGATTGTCCGCGTGCTTCAAGAGCCAGTCGATGGCACCGGGAATCAGCAAGGGGCGCCGCCCGCCGGTGGTCGCCAACGCCCAATCGGCGGCCGCTTGCTCGTCCACGACCAATCCCCGGGCCAGCATCTCGAACATCCAGTCCGCCGGGAACAGATCCCGGTCCATGGCCTCGAAGGCGCTCATTGCGCCGCTCGGGTCCCGTGCGACCCACAGCGTCGCTATGATTTTGAGCGTGGGCCTGCGCGCCGCCGACTCCTCCATCGCGGCGGCGCGCAGCCAAGCCTCCTCCGGGGCGCGACGGGCCAGCGTCAGCAGCGGTTCCACGCCGCTGGCATCCAGGCGCCCGGGCTGCGCGACCGCGACCTTCGACGCGCCCGACGCAGCCGCGCCATCGTCATCTGTTCCCGGAACCGTGGCCTCAAGCGGCCACCAAAGCCAGACCGCCCCTGCGAGAGCCGCCGTCAGCACCACGCGCATACACACTCCGCGTTTCCAAAGCAGATGAAGCAGATGCTAGCGGGACCACATGCGGAAGAAGGTGCAAGAAATCCGCAAAAGGTGGGCAGCTTCGATTCCGGCCAGTCGCCCCTCAGGTCACGCCGAGTATGCGGACTGGCCCTCTCGCACGCGCAGGCTGTCCGACAATCTCTCCGCCTCGCGCAACCGCAACAATGCCTCGTCACGCGAAAAGAGCGACGGTGCCCGCGGCAATCCAGCGGTCGCCCGTTCCAGCCAATCGGATTGAGGAGGATCCAGAAAGGTGATCGTGCCCTCACAGACGGTCGCCACCAATTTGTGCTGCAGCCCCGCGTTGTCCACGAAGTAAACGACGTCGGCAATGCCGGCGACTCGACGCGCGTTGTCCAGCGAACGCGGGAGACGCCGTTCCTGGACTTGCCTCGAAATGTCGTGACCGCCCGAGGCGACGCGAAACGTTACTCGGCTCCTGGCCGTTCTTGTCGACCGAATCCCGATGAACACCACCACGACGCGATAGCCCGCGGCGCGCGCAGCGGAAACGCTGCGAAGGATTTCCCGACCCGACAACGTGGTCTCGCGCACAAACGGCTGGCGCGCGGCGATCAGGGATCGCGTGCGCCGAATCACCTCCCGCCCGGTCCTAACTTCTACAGCGGTCTCGCTCGAGTTCTGCGCAAGCGATTTCGCGATGTCGTCTGGGTTCAGGTATTCGGCAGCCTCAAAGCCGGCGTCCAGAAAGCGCCGGTACGCCGTGGTCTTGCCCGCCCCGTTCGGACCCGCAAAGAGCGTAAAGCGCGGCCGATCAGTGGTATCGAACGCCATCCAGAGACACCTTGTACCGCCGGAACAGGGCTAGGACGGCCTCTCGATCATCCGGGTCCGGCATCGGCGTATGCGACCCGTCGGGGTGGTACAGCACCGTCTCTCCGTCGATCTCGATCACGCGTGATATTCCCAACCGATCGCATTCCTCGTTGAACTTGCGGCCGCCCTCGTCCAGGACCGCCATGAACTCGACCGGATCAAGATCCTCGATGTACTTCTTCTTGGTCGACTTCGGCATCGATTGTCCCCGTCGGAAAGTCACTTTCGTCGATGATAGGGCCTTGCCCGTCGACTGGAAAAGCTCAACGCGGAGACACCATGGCGAAGAGCCACCCGCATCCGAGGGTCGCGGCTTATCCGTCCATCAGCGACTGGGCGAACATGTAGCGATTGCAGTCCGGGTCGAGGAACGTCGCCAGCTTGACCATGCCGGGAAGCTCAATGGTGTCGCCGTCGAACGGCACGCCCTTGGCCTCGAGTTCGGCGCGCGCGGCGTCAATGTCTTCGACCCCGAACACCGGCGTCGAGCCACCGCCGGTCCCCTCTGCACCCTGGTTGAGGCCGATGGTGACGCCCTCAGCGGGTGTGCTTACCTCCGCCCAGCCGGCTTCGGCGACCTTGAACATCTCCTGGAAGCCCAGCTTGTCGGAGAACCAGGCCAGTGATGCATCGAGATCCTGCACGGGGATGGAAAGGGCGATCGTGCCGTCGTAGTCGGGCATGGGTACTCCTTGTTGGGTTCTTTCACGGGGACCTTGAGACTTGCCGGGCGCAAGTGTGCCGCGTCACGATGGCGTTAGGAAGCCCGTTCCCGTGGAGCATTGCCGCGAACCCGACCGGATCGAGATCTTCCATGTACTTCTTCCTGGTCGGCGTCGACACCGGCTGCCCCTGCCGCCAAAGTCACTCTCGTCATTCCCCGTCAACGGGAAAAAGGGGGAAGCAGGCGGCGAACCTCCCGCTCCCCCAACGTGAACTCACTGCTTCAGACGAACCAACTCGTTCAGCACGCTGTCCAGGCCGCCGTAGACCGAGAGGTTGCCGACCTTCTCGGTGACCTTTTCCAGCGTCTCCAGCTCTTTCAGTCGCAGTGCCACGGCATTGCTCTCCATGACCTTGGCCGTATTGAGCAACGACCGCGTCGCGTTGGTTTCCTCGCGACGTCGGATCACGTTGGCTTGCGCCACCTTTTCGGCTTCAACCACCTTGCCGAGCAGATCTTTCATGTCGCCCGGCAGGATGATGTCCTTGACGCCGACGCTGTCGACGGCGATTCCGATTTCGGCGAAGCGTTCACCCACGCGCTCGGCGACAATTCGGTCGATGACCGACTTGTCCTCCAGCAACGCATCGAGCGTGCGCGTGCCGACCGCGCCGCGCAGGCCGAACTGGATTTCCTTGTACAGGTGATCCAGCGGGTCTTTCGCCGCACGCACGGCCTTATGGGCATCAACGAACCGATAGGTTGCGGTCACGTTGACGCGCAGGCTGACTTTGTCGCGGGTCAGGATCTCCTGACCCTGCACGTCCAGCGTCTGCACCCGCAAGTCCACGACATCCACCTTCACGCCAGGACCATAGGTCCAGAACGCATGCACGCCCGGCGCCAGCGAATCCGTCAGCTTGCCGTCCACATACAGCAGCCCGGCGTGCCCATCGGGCACCTCGCGCGAGTAGACTCCATGTTGATCCAAACCTCGAACAGAGATCAAGGCCGCAAGCTGGCGGACAAGCTTCACGTCGAGCGCGAGACCCGCGTCCAGATCGAACCGTTCCACGCGCGTTTCGATCGGACCCTTCCAGTACAGCTTGCGCCGCGCAGGGCCGACGATCTCGGCGACGCGTTCATTCTGGTAGACCACCGCCACTTCGTTTGCGCCGGTCTCGACCAACGTGAACAGCCGCTCGACGTCTGCGCGCTCGGCCTCGACCAGGTAGTCGACGAGTCGATGCGTGAACAACGGCCCGGCCAGGTCGAATCGCTCCACGTCGTAGCGTCGGCGCAGCCCGCGAAAGCGGTACGTCCCCGGTTCCAGGAAACGGATGAAGTCCCCATCCTTGAACAGGAGTCCCCGTTCGTGCTTCAGCACGATGAATTATTGAACAAACAACATGGCCTGCTCTTCTCTTCGCTCTCCAAAAAAATGCGCCCGCTCCCACAACTGGGTCGCGGACCGATGGTGCCGGCGTATCGAACGTACCGCGCGCGGCCGTCACTCTCTCGCCTCGACCCCCAAAAAGGGCCGGAGCGTTCGAGCGACGGCTCGCGGGCGATGCGCCGGATACGTCGGCGGGCCGGCTCGGCAGGGCCGAACCGACGCCACCCGTCAGCTCCGTCGTTGCTGCGCCAGCCCTTGCGGGCAAGCGCCGGGAACGGGCGCCCGTGTAACGAATAACGCTCGTCACCAGCGATAGTCACGGTTCCAGGCCGTGTGACTCCTTTACAGGAAGTCGCCTATTGGAATGCCGGAATCGAACCGGCAACAACCAGTGCAGGACCGGTGCTCTACCTTGAGCTAATTCCACAGGTTGGGTGCGCACAGACCGCTCGGTACACACCGTGCGATGGGTAGCGTGAGTGCGCCGGGCGGGATTCAAGAACCCGCGCCATCAGAACGCCGCACGCCGCCCAACCCCAGGTCGGACAAGGCATCCGCCTCGTCCCTCGCCGCACCGAAACTCTCGGTGCGGCGCGATCCAAATGTTCCTTACGCCACAAAAAAAGCCCTGCTCAGTTGTCCGACCAGGGCTTCTCGTTTCCCTGGAAGGTCTCAAACATCGCCTTCCGGGAATTCCTTCAAGGAAGGTCAACGCATCGTCGTTTCATCCTCGCGGACGCGCCCGCCGCCGCACTTCGTCGACTGCGCCGGTAGCGACGCCGTCGGCAGACCAGCGTCGCGAGGACGGCTTGCTGTTGCCGAAATCACTGAATTCACGTTCCTGAAAGACTGTTTGTCCCGATCAAGGGCGGGCGAGTATAGGGGCGCCTGTCGGCTTGTCAAACACCAATTCCAAATTTAGGCGTGTCGGACCATGGGTATGATGCCGAACGAAGCGTCCCCGATACCCGAGCACGAGCGAGGAGCGAGTTGAAATGCGTGACTCTCGAGCGCGTCACGGCGACGGGTCGCAATAGCGCTCGAGAATCTTCAAGCGTGCGCCTGGACGCACTGGCCGTACCAAGCCATGCCCTGTCTCGCTCCGCCCGCAAAGCCGGTCTGATTGATGGCGATGACTCCAATATCCACGCCTTCAGCGAGTTCGTCGAGAGCCCATTCGACAACCTGCTCCGGGCTTCGTCCCCGTTCAAGCTCGGCATAGGCCCGATAGGCCAGCAGGGATCTAGCGATGTATTCGCCGTCGCCTGTCGCGGCGATGGCGCCGTGTTTACCGGCAAATAAACCGCAACCAGGCAAGGGGACATCCCCCACACGCCCGCGCAGAACCGTCGTTGTGCCCCCGGTGCTGAGGGCGCACGCAAATTCCTGACCATCCCATACGACACTGCCCACCGTGTCACAGCCCAGAATCTCGCGTAACGGGGTGTCGTAGTTCCAGGCTCGTTCCAGTTCGGAATGCGACCACTCCCCAAGCGGTTCGGTGACAGCCAATACTTTCCGGAGCCGCGACTGCGCCGCCGGTGTCACCGGGTCATAGTCGGCAAAGCCCGAGCGACGGGCAAATGCAGTGGCGCCGTCCGCCGCAAGCAGAATATGCGGGGTTCCAAGCAGGCGTCTGGCGACAGCGACAGGATTCCTGACGCGCTCGATGGCAGCCACTGCGGCAAAGTTCCCGCCACTCGTCATGCATGACGCATCCATCTGGATGGTCCCGTCCAGGCGGAGGTTCGAGCCGGTTCCGGCGTTGAAACGTTCGTCGTCTTCGAGAAATTGTGTCGCGGCGATGGCGGCGTCCAGGGCGCCCTTGCCACGGGCGATGGCGTCGAGGCCAGCGAGGCACGCATTCCGGGGGCCGTCTGAATGGGCCGGATTCGAACCCGAGCCAGCATGACATACAACTGCCGGCGCGCAGCTCGATGGGATCACTACTGCCACGAGGTGTAATGTAGTCCAGTGCTCCGACGCTTTCTCTTCGATGATAGTGTCATTGCCCGTCATCAGAAAGCTGGCGGAGCGGACGAACTCCACATTGCGAAAGTAAGTTCGAGCAGACCGATGCAATTACTCGTTCTCAAGACATTAAATTGACTAGCAAATATCCCGGTATGGGGTGCAGCGCAACGCACACCCGCGCAACCCATTCAATGTTTCTAGTTGCTAGCTGGTGTACTACGCCGAAGATCGGCAACCAACCACTACCTGTTGCATCATCCGCGAGTCTCCGTGCAAAACGACCAACTAACCGCTGCATTCGTCAACACGGTCAAACCCGCCCCCGGCGGCAAGGCCTCCCGCCACGGGCGCGGCCGTCACGGCCGCTCTCACTGTACGGCCTAGCTGTGATCTTTCAGTAGGTTGTCCATCCGCGCCCCGGTCTGAAGCTAGTGGCTTCACGAGTACATTTGTCTGCAGGAGCGACCCGGATGAACATCCACCAGCATGCCCGTCTGACGCCGCGAGGTCGAGAGATTCTGGTGCGGCGAATCCTCCTCTAAGAGGGCTTCGCGTAGAGGAGGCCGCGCAAGCCTCGGGAGTGAGCGCGCGGACCGAAAAAAATTGGCTGGCGCGCTATCAGGCACCAGCCCGGCAGGGTCTCAAGAACCACCTCGACCTGCGCGACATGCTCTCGCGACGACACTACCGGCACAAGGGCCGCCATCAAACGCAGCGCACAGTCCGACTCAATCATCCGGCCAACTTGGAATCCGGCACTACCGCGCAGTGCGGCTGCCAACTACGCTTCGTCAATCAACAAGGAATGACGGCTGATACGTCTTGTGCGCCTGCCGATCGAAGTCAAACTCGTAGACGATGCATGGCGCAATCGCCTGACAATGCTGTCCAAGGTAGAACAATAGGCTGTTCGGAGCAGCCGCAAAGACGTGAACGACCACGTCGGGATCATCCGCTTTTATCACGCGCAAGTGATTGGATACCTGCTCGGCGAGCGCTGCGGCGTGCTCGCCGCCCGCCACGCTTCGCTGCCCGGGTCCTGCGGGCATCTCAAACGAGATGAAATGGCCCACATCGGGGAGTCGCGCGGCCACATAGGCGCTAGCCTGTGCCGAAGCAGGCTGCGATACGCTGACTGCGATCGCTATCTCGCGCCCCCGCTCTACCCGATCCTCTTCGATCTCGAAACGTCCACCCTTCGAGCCCGAACCGTCCTCAGCACGCCACGTTCTGGTCCCGACACGCCCCTTTTGCACCAGTTCTGTCTCCACGCCGGACTTCAGGTGCAATACGGCCCCCGCCAGGAACGCAATTGACGCGTGAGCATCCAATATCAGCCGCAGCTTTCCGCACTTTTTCACTGCGCCCCTCAGGAACGTCTCGACCCTTGGGCGGATGTCACGCTGCCATTCACGTCCCTCCTGCAAGTACCGCTGCCGGAAGTCTCCGGCGAGCACGAGCGTGTCCTCCGGCGCGGCGCCAACGAGGTCTGCCGCTGGCCCAAGGAAGCTGCGAATCGCGATGGGGAGAAACCCATCAGGTTCCGGCCTCCGCTCTGCGAGCAGACCTTCTTCCGTACAGACCTCCAACAACGTGGCGCGGTTCAGAACGTTGAGCTTCCTTACCTTCAGCTGGCGCGCCAGCTCGTCGTACCGGAAGTCCGACTCGGCTGCGTTGCAGGCGAGCAGGCCCACAACCTCCGCCTTGAGGTTAATCGCCTGGCGCAACTCCTCCAGAGACCGGTAGCCGTCGACCACACGCAGACCGCTCACCACGTCCCGGAGTTGCGCGTCGCCTTCTAGCCTCAAATGTTCGCGCCAACACTTGCGCACCTTGCCCATCCGACTCCGATCGGTCGTATGGTCGAATAACCGCTCGACAAGGAGGCTGCGGTCATTTCCCGAGATCAATCCCGCCAGTGGATCCCCATCCGCTACCCGATGGGTCGTGAGAAACGTAAACCGCGCCGACACAGGCGCCGTGCGTCGCGCTTGTTCAAGACGCTGAAGCAACGAGAACGATTGCGCCCCGATGAAATCCGGACGGGTGAAGTCCTCGTACCCGAACCGGCCGCCGGTCTGAACGTGCCACTTGACTTGGTGGTAATCGGCCGACACACGATCCGGTCCGGCCCCCGCGACCGGTGGATCGTAGTTCACCACCACGTCGTCGAACGACTTCGGGCCGTCCGCCTCGAATGCCACCTCGGCCACGCAGGTATTCGGCAAAAGAAGGTTGAGCGCGTTCTCCCAGAACACCCGTGCCTGATAGTTGTCGCCATGCCAGCGGGCTACGACCGCGTCCGCCATGATTATTCTTCCTCTCGGATTTACGGCTGACCACCGACGTTCAAGACAGTGGGAATTTCGGCCCGAACAGTTCGCGCCACGCCCTCAAGGCCTCGCCATTTCGTCCCTGCCGCCCATGATCGATCGCGATCGTCGCGTCGCGGCTCGCCGCCATCAGAAGTTCGCGCGCGCGTTGCTTCCGGATGTCGTCCATCCCATCGCTGACGGGTGGCCCGAGGCCGGCCGGGTCGCTCCATTCATCCAGGACGCGGTCGGCCAAAGTCGAGAAGAACCCCTGAAACTCGTAGTCGAAACGTCCCTGCCAACCGCCGTAGAGGCACTCGAGAGCCATTACCTCAAGAAGGAACGATGGCTTGACGGGCTTTTCGCCGTGGCGGGCGTTGTTGTTCCAGTACTTCACCATTCGCACTAGGCCCTTCCACTCGTTCGAAAACGCCTGGTGCGCCGTCGTGGCCTTGCTCGCGTGGATCTCCGGATTCGTCTTGATCCAATTCCCGGTCCCAGTGTCCGGGATCTCGTAGTCGTCGCCGGAGGGAAACGCCGGCACTACATCCACCCCGATCACCCGATAGTCCGTATTGTCATCGGCGTCAACGACAACCCCGAAGTCGACACCCACCGAACGGCTCTGCTCGCGCACCGCAGCGGCACCGTACTGCTCCACCAACGCGTCGTGGAAGTCGCCGATCACCACCGACGGCGATTTCGACCGATAGTGCCTTTCCGCCTCTTTCAAGACGAAGAAGATGTCGATGTCCTTGAGCGGCTTAGTCTTCGTGTAACGCGCGTAGGACCCTGTCAGGAAACTGCGCGCGACCTCGAACTTCGTGTCGAGGTACTCGCGCACCTCCGTATGCCGCGCCGACGCGTTTCTCTGTTCCCTCTCATTCAGCTCGAGCCGGCTCTTGAACTTCCGGAAGGCTTCGTTGACGCTCAGCATCAGATGCTCCTCCAGTAAGCCGCGCTCGCCCCTAACCCGTTGTGCTCGATTGTCGAACCGAGACTGTGCCGCACGAACCCCTCAGTGGAGCGGTATTGGTCCGGGCCCCATCCGTCGACACGCATGTACCCAGGCTTGTTCTGCAGCAGCAGCCGGTACTTGGCTTGGCTGGGCAACACTCCCGCCTTTCGCAGGTGGTATCTGATCTGGTCGGTGTCGGTCCAAAAGCCTCCGTCACCTAACCCCGTCGTATAGATCACATCGATATCCCAACGCCCAACCAGACCGTTTGTCCTCGGATTGAATATCTCAAGAACGACGGTCTCCAGATGCCTTGAATGGAGCCACGTCTGCAGCGCGCTCATATTGCTCGACCAGCCTTCAACCAGATTGCTCGGATCGAGCCCACTAAGCCGGATGATGTCCTTCAAACTCTTGAGTATGTTGTCCGCCACATACATCACGGAGTGCGCGAACGTGTTTACTGCAACGCTGGTCATGATCCGAGAAACCCCTTTGGATTGAGCGCGAGGCTTTGTGCCTCGACCGTATTCGTCGACGCATCCTTGGCCACCGCCGCATCTGGATCCCGTGCTGTGATCCGGCTGCTATGCTGGCTCAGCGCCCCCTGAACCCACGACAGGTCCTCGACCGGACACGGCAGCGACACGCGCCAGTCCCCGTTAAGCGGATCGAAGCCAAGCGCATCCTCCTCGGCGTCGCAACCATCGATCGCATCGTCGTCATAAAGGCAATAGATCCGCGTGCGCGGTCCGTCGCACGTCACCACGATCGGGGCCTCACCGGGCCCGTGGTCGGCTATGACACTCGCAGCCACGCCGGCGACCGCAAGCAGCTCCGTGTGTACGTTGTCCTGCCGACCCTGGGTAAGCAGCTCCACGATCACGCTCCAAGTCGTCAGGGCGTCGCGTTCGGGCGTACTTCGTATCGTGCGTCTCGCAACCGTTGTCATGCCCCTAGTCCTCCTATGTCGCCAGCGATCTTCGCCGCGCGTGCGGCCGCCTGAAGGTCCTCTATCGTGACCAGCTCCGGGTTCATTGCAGTCTCTTTGCTGCTCGCCAGTGCCGTCGCCACCATCTTCCGGATCGCTCGCCCATCCAGACCCACGCATTCGGTCGTGCACTGCTCCACCCCGCTTGAGCATGCCAGCTTCCCGATCGCCGGGAACGTCTTCCCGAGACCGGTGAGGCAATCCTTGAGAATCCGGCGGCAACCCTCCGCGCTTGGCAGCGGCACCTCCATTACCAAGTCGCAGCGGGACGTAAAGGCACTGTCTACTGCTTGCGGAAAGTTGCTGGTCGCCAGAAACAGCAGATTCGGATACCGCTCCGCCAGGAGATCGAGCTGAACCAGCACCGCATCCGTCGCGCGATGCACGTCGACGGGGTTCGCCTGTAGACTCAGCTTCGACCGGTCCGCCGCCAATGTCTCCACCTCGTCCAACAACACAATGGTCGGTCCACCAGCGGCCGCTTCCGCTATCGTCTGACCGAACAAGTCGGTTACCGCCCTTTGCGACTTGCCCAACGCCGAACTCGCCAGCGTGTGCGGCTCCACCTCGAGCAGACAGAACTCGTCAGTCTCCAGCGACTCAGCGGTGCGATGCGCCAACCCCCGCGCAAGCGACGTCTTGCCGGTACCCGGAAGCCCCACCAGCAAAATCGCTCCGTGCAGGGGAAGGACGGCCCGATCAACCTTGCCACGCAGCGTGAAATTCAGGACCGCCTGCGAAAGGAGCTGCGTCTTCAATTTTTCGTCGACGATGATCGAATCCCACAACACGCCGAGGTTCGCGTCCGGCAACCGGCGGATCCGCTGAATGCCCTTCGTCTCGGGCCAATTCTCGTCCTCTACACTTCGCATCGCTGATTGTCTTCTCATTTGCTTCCGACTCACCCTTCCGTAAGGAACCCGACCAAGGCACGTCCCGGCTGAGCATTCTATGTTCGAATTTCAAACTGTCAATAGCTATTTTTGACATCGTACGTTCGATAGAGCAAGATATGGCCTACTCTGCCACCGGCGGTTCCACCGCGAGGAGATCAGACCATGGACGCAGCGGAACTTGGACGCAGACTCCGTGCAGCACGAGAGGCCAGAGGTCTCAGTCAACAGGCCGTCGCCGATGCGCTCGACCTGCCCCGAACCGCCGTTACCCAGATGGAGGCCGGCAACCGCGCGGTGTCGACGCTGGAGCTGTCCAAGCTCTCCGCGCTTTACCTCTATCCCGCTTCCTCCTTCTTCGAGGACGACGCACCTGCTGAAGAAGAGGACGTCTTGGTGGCGTTGCACCGCGTTGCACCTGGCTTGGAACACGATCCGGCCACTCATCGGCAAGTGGTCCGTTGTGTCAGCCTTTGCCGTGAGGGCGTAACTCTCGAAGGATTCCTCGGCGGAAAGTCGCGGTCTCGCGCCCCGAACTACGAGGCTCGACTACCCCGCTCTTCCTGGGAAGCCGTCGTCCAAGGCGAACAAACCGCAGCACAGGAACGGCGACGACTCGGCATTGGCAATGCTCCGATCACCGATGTCTCCGAACTCATTGCATCCCAAGGCATCTGGGCGTCTGGTGTCGATCTGCCCAATGAAATGTCCGGGATGTTTCTGCGCCACCCCAGCATCGGTTTCGCCATTCTTGTAAATTCATCCCACCCGAGAGGGCGCAAACGATTCTCCTATGCCCACGAATACGCTCACGCGCTGCTCGATCGGGACCGCAACATCGCGGTATCGACCACCGACAACTCTTCCGAACTAATCGAGCGGCGCGCAAACGCGTTCTCGGCCGCTTTTCTCATGCCGAGTCAGGGCGTGTACGACGCGTTGCGCGGCCTCGACAAGGGACTTCCCAGCCGCCAGGAACAAACGGTCTTCGATGTGGCCAGCGGTGGTCACAGCGACGCTCAATTCCGCTCCCCTCCCCGGTCACAACGGATCAACTACAAGGACGTCGCGATGCTCGCTCACCACTTCGGCGCGAGCTATCAAGCCACCCTCTACCGATTGAAAAGCCTTCGCTACATCACTCACCCGGAGTCCCTCGAACTCCTGGGCCAAGAAGATTTCGGGCGCCAGCTCCTCCGTGAGCTCAGCATGTTTGGCGATGTCGAAGATCCCGAAGAGCCGCAGTACCGGGATCGCGAACTCCGCAGCGAGATTGCCCATCTCGCCATCGAGGCATACCGTCGCGAGGAAATCTCCCGCAGTCGCGTCCTCGAGCTCAGCAAGACGCTGGGCATAAAGGGCGATCTGCTTCTTCGCTTTGCCGAAGCTGCGCGAGGGGAGTAACCCTTCTCGTGGATCCATCTCCTTCGACAGTGGTCGTCACGGATGCGTCGGTCCTCGTAAATTTCCTTCGCGTCGACCGGATGCTTCTGATCGCCGGCCTCTCCCATCACTTCACCGTAACCGATCATGTCGCCGACGAAGTGTCCGACCGATTTCCCGACCAAAAGCAACGACTGACGTCCGCCATCGACACCGGTATCCTGACCCAGTTGAGTGTCACCAGCCCCGATGAACTCACACTCTTCGCATTGCTGTCGGCGTCCGGGCGCCTCGGAGCAGGTGAATGCTCCGCAATCGCTGTCGCGGTCCATCGACAGCACATCCTCGCGATTGACGACCGCCGAGCCATCGTTGAGGCACGGCGTACGGATCGGACTATCCGGATCCTTTCCACACAGGACCTCATGGTCTCCATGATCGGCGAAGGTTTGCTCAGCATCGCCGAAGCGGACACCATCAAGGACGAATGGGCGGTCCGGCATCGATTCCGCCTCAAGCTGAAGACCTTCCAAGATCTCTCCTCTTAGCAGCCTGTCGGACTTTGAAGACTCTCGATGGTGTGGGAAACAAACACCACACTTCTCGTCTCGACGGCCACGAAGTGGCTCGATTGGATCCTTTCTCTCCGGTTTCGAGCGCGTAATTCCATGAGGATTCCCAAACGGGCCCAAATCCGACAGGCTGCTACCCCGCATATCCGACGACCCCGTCGCCAGCCGGAAACGAACGCTAGTCGTCACGGCGGGGGACCGGTATCGGATGCTCGGCGGCTATCCCCGCAGGTTCCGGCGACTTCAGCGCGTAGCTGCTCCAGCCAACCATCCCTACCCGGTTTGCCCCGGCGGTCCAGCTTGTGTTACGGACCGCACACGTTCGCTCTGCGGTTCACCGACGAGAGTAGACGCCCCGCCACCAACCCCGGAATCTCACCAAGGGAGCATCGGTCGGCACGGCTCAGTCTGCGCCCGTCAATCGCCATTCGACTTCCCAAACGGGTCCGGAAGTCCATCGACAATCTGCACCGTCCGTACGCTGAGATGCACGATCCGTCGGATCGTCGCAAGTAGATCGCGTGGGTCATCGAACCATTCGTTGGGATCGTTGACGATCCCGCTCCTGCGGTCCGTGGTGACGCGGTAGCGGTCGATGAGCCACGCTAGCGGCGTGCGGCCGTTGACTTGGTAGACATGGGCCTCCGGCGGGATGCCCGCCACGCGCACATGGTCGTTGACGACGAGCACGCTCCGCTCTTCGTCGTCAAATCTCATTGCACGCGTCCCGAGCTGGTAGTGCTCCGGCTTCGGATCGTCACCCAGCGCGAACACCACATCAAGCGGGTGTTCCGCGCAGGTCTCGTAGCCGAGGTGGAGGGCCGCAAGATCGCGACCGGCGCTGGCGAAGGCGCGAAAGTCCTGCGCGAAGGGCACGCGCGGTAGTTCCTTCGCAAGGTCGTTGGCGAAGCGTTCTCGGTATGTCGGTGCGTGCAAGACGCCGTAGACGTAGTCGAATATTGCGTCTTTGTCGATTCCGTTGTCGCGATAGTGCGACCGGAACGCCCGTAGCGCTGTCTCGCCGATGTTGTCGGCGCGAACGAGGTCCCCTGGGTCGTGCAGGAACGACGCTTGCCGGTCGTCCCTCGGCTCGAAGCGGTAGCGTGGGAAGCACTGACAAGCTTCCTCCACGAAGTGGAGGTCCGGCATCGCGTCCACAATGAGCGCGGCGAAAGGTCGTCGAGAGCCGGTTGCGGGAACGCAGATGGCTTGGTTGTCGGTGTCCGGAAATGGGAAAATGCGATCCTGCTGGTACTTGCGTTGCACCAGTGCATAGTCGACGTAGCAGTACTGCTTGACGAAGGGCCGGTAGGGAACCGCCCGAATCGGCACACCGCTCGCAGCGTTGGCCCCTGGGGTCACGTCGTCGACGACTGCGTACTCGGCGTGGTCCTCTCGAGCCTGCAAGGCACCTGAGTCGCCTAAGATCTTGTGCACGTTCTCCGCACATGCAGTTCGGGAGAAGTTGTACAGGTAGGCGTCCCGACCGGTCTTGACGCCATTGCTGAAAAGCCGGAAAACCGCTTCGTCCGTCTTTCCCGCCTTTGCCTCTATCGACCCAATGGGGTAGAGGGCTTGGAACGCCTCGTCGCGCTGTGCGATCCAGTCGTGGTGGCGATCCGGGGTGATCACCTCCCAGTCCGGGACACCCCTGATCGACTCCCACTCGCGCAACCACGCGAGCTTCTCCTCGCGGGTAAGATAGTCGCCGATGTCGCGGTAGAGGATGCGACACTCCTCCGTACTGCGTTGCGGCGAACGCACCAACAAGGTGATCGCCGCCGGCGCACGCGAGCCTTGACCGAACACCTTGCCGCCTTCGCGGCGGGACCGTTCACCTTGAGTGCGCTGGTTCCCCCGAAGGTCCAACACGTAGATACTGCTGAATTCCTCGGCGAGACAGGCTCGCACGCCGGAGTCCACGTTGCCGTAGAGCCAGTAGCCGTTGGTTACGAAGGCGACGACCCCCTGCTCGCCGATGCGGTCGGAAGCCCAGCGGATCGCCATCTTGTAGGTGTCGTAGAGGCTGTTCTTGTTTGTGCCTGTGGAGTGGGTCACATAGGTCTTCGCGACGCGCGCCTCGAGTTCGGGGTAGTCCACGTTGGGGTTGTCGTCCTCCGAGCTTCTCTGCCCGGCCGACCATGGCGGATTGCCGACGATCACCTCGATGGGCAACTTCTGCTGGCGCTCCGCACGCTCGCTGTTGTCGGGCAGCCAGAGCCTTGGGAATCCGCGAGCCGCGAGCAGGTTGAAGGTGTCCGTGAGCACGATTCCGCCAAACGGTTCGTGCTCCCCGCCAACCCGGCCGCGATAGGCCTCCTCGATGTGAATGGCGGCGATGTAGTAAGCGAGCAGCACCAGTTCGTTGGCGTGGAGTTCCGACCGGTACTTGCGTTGCACGTCGTCCGGACGGATCAGTGCCGATTGGAGGAGCCGCACGAGGAAGATCCCGGTGCCCGTGAACGGATCGAGCACGTGCACGCCCTCGTCGGTCAAGCCGCGTCCGAACTCGTCGCGCAGTACCCGGTCGGCGCTCGCGAGGATGAAGTCAACAATCTCCACCGGCGTATAGACGATGCCGAGCCGATCGGCCGCCTTCTTCATCGCCGTCGCGAAGAACCTCTCATAGAGTTCCATGAGCACGTGCTGGCGCGCTTCCGGGTTGTCCAGACCGCGGGCACGGAGCCGCACGCTCTCGTAGAACCCCTCGAGGTCGCGCGTCTCGTTCTCAAGACCAAACTCGCCGAAATCCTCCCGGAGCGAGTCGAGCGCCCTTGCGACCGGATTGCCGCCGGCGAAGTCGTATCCCTCGAAAAGCGCCTCGAACACCGGCCTGGTGAGTAGGTGCTGCGCCATCATCTCGATGGCACTCTCCGCCGTAATCGACTCGTTGATCGAGACCCGAAGCTCGCCGTGGAACGCCTCGAACCACTCGCGGAGCGTATCGTTGGCGGGATTGTCCAATAGGCCGCCGATTCGCGTGACCAAACGGGCGAAGATGTCGGCGACATCCTTCGCCCAACTCTCCCAATACCTGCGGTCGCCGCACTTCTCCACGATCTTCGCGTAAATCGCACCCGCGGGCAGGTCCAGGGGTGGAAACGGTAGTTTGGCCAGTTCCAGCGTGTCATCCCCCGGGTCGGGGTGACTGAAGATGATCCGCTCCGTGGGTTGGCGGTTGAGATCGATCTGGTTGATCACGGCGTCCAGTCGGTCGTCATGGGACCGCAACGCGCGTAGCACGCTCCACACCGCCGCGAAACGCTCGTTGTCGTCAAGCGCCGCCGCGGGGTCTGTCCCCGCTGGAACCGCCACCGGAAGCACGATGTACCCGTACTCCTTGCCCGGCGCCTTCCGCATCGCGCGGCCCACCGCCTGCACGACATCGACCACGCTCTTGCGCTGCCCCATGAAGAGCACGGCATCGAGGGCGGGCACGTCGATGCCCTCGGACAGGCAGCGGGCGTTGGACAGGATGCGGCAGGCGCCGTCCGCTTCGCCCTTTAGCCATTCGATTCGCGCCTTGCGCTCGAGTGCGTGATGCTGTCCGTCAACGTGACGCGTCTCGCAGCGCAGCGCGTTCGCCCGCTCCGCTTTTGGCAGCGATGCGAGCGCCTGTCGGACAATGCCTTCCCAGTGGGCTTCAAGGAGCTGGGACGCCTTGATGGTGTTGGTGAAGGCGATGGCGCGGCCCAACGGCTTGATCTCGCTAGTTGGGCTCCGGTTCTCCGGATTCTGCAGGGCGCGCCAGCAGCCAACGATCTTAGCCGCGTCGGTCAGGTTTATCTCGCCGCCGCCAGCGGCCAGATGAGCCTGCAGGGCGCCGTCGACGTGCTCCTCGGACATGGCAAGCACGACGACCTTGTAGTCGGACAGCAGATTCTCTTCCACGGCGCGGGAGAACGGCAGCCGGTGGAATTGAGGCCCATACGCGGCCAGATCGTCCATCGAAAACACTTCAACCGCGTGCTGCGCGGCCTTCGCCTTGGCACCCTCCGTGTAGAGGCGCGGCGTAGCGGTCATGTAGAGCCGCCTTGCGGCGAGAATCCTGGTCTCGTCGTGCACGAGCACGAAAGGCGAGGTCTTATCGCCTGGACGGTCCACACCCGTCGTCCGGTGTGCCTCGTCACAAAGCACAAGATCGAACGGCGGGGCGCCACGGTCCTGCGCCGCGGCGACGAGGCCGAGCGACTGGTAGGTAGAAAAGACGACCGTCATCACCGCCGGCGAGTCGCTCTGGAGCGCTGCGGCAAGTGCGTCCAGGTCGGTAGTGACCGGGATTTCCAGTTCCGCGAGCGACGCGTCCTCGTCGTTGCGGCCCGCCCGGGTATCCGAGCAGATACCTACGTACCGATGCGGGATCGCCCACTGTTCCGCCCACTCGCGCATCGACTGCTGGAACAGTGAGATCGACGGCACGAGGTACAACACCCGGCCGCCGACCCTCGCCAACTCCTCCGCGATGCGTAGCGCCGTGAACGTCTTGCCGGTTCCGCAGGCCATGATGAGCTTGCCGCGTCCATGCTGGCGGAAGCCGGCAACCACGTCGTCAAAGGCCGCTTTCTGGTGGGGGCGCAAACGATACGGCTCGCGACGGTACTCCAGCGCCTCTGGCTCGTCCCGGACGAAGTCCGGCCATTCGAACGGGCGGCTCGCCAGGTCCCCGAAGCGCAGCACCGCACACTCCGGCTTCAGTCCCTCAATGGTCTTTCTGGCGTTTGCTCCCCACTCGTCGCCCGTGTCGACGACGATGCGCGCGGTGAATGGGTCCCGGGCAGAGGCCGAGATGAAGGAGTCCAAGTGCGCTTTCGAGATGCGTGTGCCCGGAGCGTGGCACTTGCACTGCACGGCGCAGAAGCCTCCGTCACGCTCCTCAGCAACAAGATCGACGCCAATGTCTGTCCCGTCAAAGCCGGGTCGGGCGGAGGCCCATTCAGTCCAGAGAGTGATTTCGGCGAACCGGTCCCGGTAGAGCGGATCCTGCTCGAAGTAGGTCTTCATCAGGCGTTCGAACAGCCGACCCTTGCCGACTTCAGTGTCGGAGATGGATCGAATCTGATCCAAGACCTGCTGAAAGCCGCTCATGAAGGACTGGTGCTCAGTGGCCGAAGGGCGCAACGACGGGCACGGTCGCCGCTATGGCGAAGGTTCGATGACCCGTTGCGGCAGGCCAGAGGGCGGCGACGGTCCGGTCCGATGGCTCCAGAAGCCGAATCGGGCTGCCTCCAGGCAGGGACGCTGCCAGCGAAGTGCGCCCCTGGCGTGCCGCTGCCCGTGGTGGGAGACTGCGACGGTCCGGCTCGGCGATGGGGCTGCAGCCTTCGGGCTTTGGGGTTGGCATCAAGGCGATCAGCGCAAGCGTCCTCAGGATCAATGGCCGGCGGCAGAGTTTACCAACGAACTAGGACCACCTCACGCCTCGTGGCGCTCAATGTGCCTCGACGAAGGCGCAACGCTGCCCCGAGAGTGGGTAGCCGCCAGGGCTTGATGTGCGCGTCACCAGCGAGTCGCACGAAGGGGGTGACCACGAGGCGCGGGTTCGCGCCATGGCCAACTGCCTGGCCCACCACCTGCCACGCCCGCAGCCACAACTTGCGCGTCCAGTACTCGAGTCGCCGCCCCGCCGTTCCTCTCCGAGATGCCGCTCCCTATTGCACCCGATGGTACCGATAGGGGTCGGCCGGGCCACCGACTCCGCGACGTTCCACCTGCTTTCGGTTTACGAGTAGGTTGCAATCACCGTTGACGCGCTGCTGATAGCCCTCCCGCCAAAGATCGCCCCCGCCAGCTCGGACTCCGTCCGATCCCGACCGTTCTCGATCAGAAACAGGAGTGCTTCTGCGATCGTAATGGACACGCCTGCGCCGCTCTTGCATCGGAAGTCCAAGGAATCCTCACACGTCGGGAATCCAGGGACAACACGCCTCAGCACCCAAATCTGGCCCGCGGAGTCGGGACTTCACGGCAACCGTGCCGATGGAGGCGGCGACAGATCGATCGCCCACCGGCGCAACTCTCCCAGGCTCAATCGAGACTGGTCCAACAAGCTCAGCAGTTCTTCCTGCCTAGGTTGGCCAAAGACTAGCGAGGCTCCGCCTCAGACCGACAAGTCATGTGATACAACTTCCATGCCATTGATTGTTTTGAACATTTATTAGTTTGCAACCTGACTGTAAACATAAAACGCGCTCAAGGAATCTAGGCGGTACGCCGCCAGCTGGCGCTTGAGGCGCGCGAAGGCCGACTCTTCCTTGGTGTAGGGCAACAACGGAACCCGCCTCTCGACGCGAAAGTCCCCTTGGTAGATCCAGCAAGGAACGAGGTCACTCTCGCCGGCGCGTCGCGCCGCGTCTTCCGCGACGTCAAAGAGCTTCCGCCACAAGTCGTCGCCGCTTCGCCAGGCCCGCATCGCGCCGTCGTGACACTGTGCCGCGACGTTGCGACGGACTGCATGCCCCTTGTACCGGTGCACGCGTCCTTCGCGTTGCTCGAGGTCGACGGGATTGCCGGGTAGATCCCAGTGCACGATCCGATGGCACCACGGGTGGAAGTCGAGTCCCTCCTGGCCGATCGACGTGCTGGCGAGCACGAACGGACGGAAGGGGCTATTGAAAGCGCCCCGTACGATGTCTTCGCTCACGCGCTTCTCGCCTTTCGCCTGTGCGTCGTCGGTGGCCGTGGTGCCGTAGCGCAGCGCGAAGACCGTACGGAGTCGGATCTCGTCGGTATCCCACGCCGCACCGTCCAGGAGACCATCGAAGAGCCGTACGTGCACGCGTGAGGGTTTCGGTCTGACTGACTCCGCGAGCAGCTTGGCGCAGGATGCCGCCACGGTCTGTCTGTCTACCTCCTCACCCCACGAGTTCTGTTCCCAGAGCAGGTGCCACTGTTCGTCGAGGACCGCTTGCAGGTTTCCCTGCTGGCAATAGCGCAGCACCACGCGCCAATAGCTCGCGTCTTGCGACGAGCCGCTGTCCAAACCCGTGAGCAGCGAGATGACGGCGGGTCGGTTGAAGAGATGCCAGAACGCCTCCGCGACGGTCACACCCACCCGCCGACGTGTCTCCATGCCGGCACCGGCCATAGTCGCACTACGGGCGGCGAGCACCGCCGGCGATCCCAGCGCAACGTCGGTGAGCAGTTCGAGGAGCCGGGGCGGACGCCGGCCAAGTTCATTGGGATTCAACCCGAGCAGGTCGGCCACATACTCTCGAAAGTGGTCGGGGTTCGGATGGGGCAAGTCCTGATCGGCACTCCACTCCTGCAGAAAGGCATGGAGCCCCGGTCCAGCAGTAGCGGGGCTGCCCATTCCCAACGCTCATCCTCTTGTCCGACCTGCGGATCCGGCAGCGTCGCCATCAACTCGGCGACGCGGGAGTGCACCCAGGCGCGGGGTTCTACCCGCGCCTCTACAGCACCCAAAGGATGTATGTCGGCGAGTGGTAGACACGGCAGCAACAGGAGGAACAGCCGGTGTCTCGACCGAGGTGCACTGTTGAGCCGCAGGAGTCGCCCTTGTTGCCCCTCCGGATTGTCATACCTGCGGACGCGGCTGCCCTCCACCATACGACGTTCCGCCTCATAGCTGAGAATCCCGCTCACGACATCCGGAACCACGTTCCAGGCGGAGAACAGCAGCGTCTTGGTGGCCTTTTCCGACCCGGCGAATGGGCCTTCGAGTTCCCAGTACGGTACCGTCGGCGGCATCCACAACAGACGCCACATGCCGCCATCGAGCATTTCCGCCACCAGCGCTCGAAGCTTGGCGTTCCCGGGGTCGACGACCTGCCAACTCTCCAGATCGCGCCGACCCAGCAAGGCGTCCCCGTGGCGTCGGAGCACCTCCTCGATCTCCGCAGGCGCCTCTTCGAGCGTGGTCGCGAGCCGTTCATTGAAACGATACCCGTGCATGAACTGGGGGAGATACGCAGCGGACTTCCAGTAGGGCATCGGATCGCGGTCGCCGACTGCCCGGAAGACCTCATCCGCCAAAAGGTACTGCCGTACGTCCGAAGGTGTCAGCGTTGCCAATATCGCCGCTTCCTCGACCATCGAGTCTCCCTGGTCGGTCGCGCCCACCCGTTCCGTCCGAGCCATCACGTCCCGGAGCCTGCCCTGGACCCGCTGCCTGATCGCCATCAGGCCGTCCCGCGCCCCGCCCGAGGCCGCTGCTTTGAGAGCGGTGCCGAACCCGGCGATATCTCCCTGCAAACGGCCTACCCGATCCGCGTCCTGCTCGAACAAGAAGCGGGTCGTAGCAATGAAGTCCTCGTAGTGATCCTCCCGCTCGATCTCCGCGTCCGCAGTGTAAAGCTTGTACGGAGTCGCGGATAGCAGCAGCATTCGGACCCGTCGCCCCTCTGGGGTCCTGGCACCGAACATCGACTGCGCCAATTCCACTGCGGTGTCGGATCCCGAGGGATCCAACAGCGTCTTGAACCGCTGGAACTCGTCCAGGATGACCAGATAGGGCTCCAGGGCATCAACGCATGCCTTGGCCAACAGCACCCGAAGGTCGCCGACCAGTGCGTTCCGTCGCCGATGGGTTTCGTCTGGCCAAGTTCTTCGATAGCGCCAAAACCACCCGTCGATGAGATGGTTGAGCTCCGCGTCCAATCCGGACCTCGAGTACGACGCCAGGAAGCTCTCTCGGATGGTTTCGTCCAGCGGCGGCTTCCAGCTAACCAGCGAGCGCCACCTGTCCTTGCCTACGCCCATCTGCAAAAGGTTCATCAGCCCGGTGTCGCGAGCGACGCGATCCTTCAGGAGGTGGAACAGCAGGACTCGTCCACGGCTTGCCACACGGCATCGAGTCGTGCAGGCACGATGTCCCGGCCTTGCGGCGTGCGACGCAGATCCGCGATCAGCCTCCGGACCGCGACCAGACGCTCCGGGTCCCGAGAAGCCGCGCGTAGCATGTCCTCAAGGAGCGTCTCGGCCCCGAAGCCCGGCGCCCACTGCCAGGCACTCATCTCGGCCCCCTCGCGCTCCCCTGCATGACCAAGTCCTTCCAAGCCGCCCAGTAGCGCCCGGAGGAAAGCGAGCAGGCGCTCGGGACTGTCGATCAGCGACCGAAGTACTCGGGCCGCACGCTCCTCAGGCACTCCGCCAATCCTGAGCTTCAGCGCGAAACGTCGCGCTTCCGTGCCGGGGTAGTCCGAAGACACACGGAAGGCGGTAAACGCCGTCAATCTGGTCATGGGCAAGGCGAACGTAACGGGAAAGTCCGACGGGACAGCCCGGTCCTCCTCGACGGACACCGGCCAAACGTGGAGCGTAACCCCCTCGGGCAGCTCGACCTGCCCATCGACGCGCCAATCCCAGAGGTCGCCCGCCGATGTGCAGGTGATCGCAAGATCCGCCTCGACGAGCGCACGCACGGCGCTATCCAACTCTCGTTGACCAGCTTGCTCTTCGTCGGCGTCGACCACCGTCTCGTCTGGGCGGCGGTAGGTCTCGCAAAAATTGTCGAAACCATCGAGAAACTTGGATATGCCCACTTGGCTCTTGCGACCCGTGATCTGCGCCATGACCTCGACGTTGCGTCCCTCCAATGCCGAAACCGTCAGGTTCGCCGAACCTACGAACCAGGTGACGTCCCAGCCGTGTTCGACAGCCACGATCTTGGCGTGTAGACCAGATGGGCGCGACGACGTCTCGTCGCTAGGTTCATCGAGTACCGCGTCTGCAAGCACTCGGACCTCGTTCCATCGCGAGAGAGCAGCGTCGGCGATCGCATCCAGTTCTTCGCGGCGACCGATAAATCGTCCTTCGTCCCAACCAAGGCCCCGAATGGCGCCAAGCGCTCGACCGTTCACGAATGGGGCTACAGCGAGCACATTCCGCCCGTTGGCCACCTTCGGAAGCCATCGCCGCGAGCGCCGTAGCCCCATCGTGTGAAACCTAATCGGCGAGTCCGAGAAACCGTTCGGTGCCGGAAACGTAGCCCTCGAGACTTGGCCAGACAACGTCTTGAGTCCTTCGGTGAGTACCTGCGGAAGCGGCATTGTGGACAGCTCTGCCAAGTCTCCCATGAGTCTGGCAAGGGGCCCCGAAGCGGCTACACGCCGCCCCCGGGGCGTCGTTTCGCTGGCCAGTGCCACGTCCCAAGATCGATCGAACGTGAGATTTCGGGACAAGATAGCCACTCGCAGCAATGGCTCGCCGTCCTCTTCGGTCAACACAAACCGGGCGAGCCATACTTTGGGATGGAAGACGCCTCCACCGGGAGCGCGGACTGGATGGACGCTGTCCTCGAGCGTCGCGTAGAGTTCCCGTCGTCGTCGCGGCACCGCGATACCCGTCTCGTCCACGAACACGTGGATGCGGTCTCCAGCCTCGCGAAGGCCCTGAAGTATCAGCAGTGGATCTTCGAGCAATTTGTCCACGCCAGCGTCGGAGTGCGCCAACACGGCAAGCGGCACGGCCAAAAGGGCTTCGAGGTCCAGCGTATAGGTGGTCAGGACGACCAGGTCGAGCCGCCGCCCCGGCGGCGGTCGAAGCAGATCCATCGCGACGGTCCGCAGCTCCGGTGACAGCATCAGCCGAGCCCTTCGTGGAGTTCAGCGAGCATCCCCCGTGCGCGCGCCCAGTTGAAGTCCATGCGTCCCACGCCGGACTCACCGGTCCAGTCGAGCAATCGGTTTGGGTTTGCCAGTCGGGCCCGGTCCCTCCCCTTGAGACGGCGCTCGCGATCGGCAATAAGGGCTCGGGTATCCGGGTCGGTGGAAATCGCTTCAGGACCAACCCGCGCAAGTCGCGCTGTCCAAGCGCGCACGAAGTCGCGCTGGGCACTGTTGACCGGCGTTCCCCGAGCTTCGATCAGGGTCCAGAGTGTCGAAGGCTCAAACGGATCGCCCTCGCTCGACTCGCGCTCAGCCCACTCCGCGCACGCGTCGACGTACCGATCTTCCCAGTCCGCCCCGTCCTCGAACAGCTCTCTGCGCGACTGTGCCAGCATGAGGTTATAGACGAGCCGCATTCCCTCCACCTCCAAGGAAAACCGCCTGGCGACCTCCACCATCGAAGCTATGTGCCCACCCGCCCCCAGCGCGTCAGGTTCTTCCCAGAAGTGTTCCGCCAGTCCACGTTTCGGACGACTCGCCAGCCGCGCCAACAACGTGCCCGCACAGGTTTCCTCAACTCGACCTTGGAGAAACGATGCTTCAGGTTCTTGTAGCGCGAAGTCGACCGTGTCCGGAAATGCCTCGGGAGGATCCGGCAGTCGCGGGTGCCAGTTCGGCTCCCCATGCCAAGTCACTCCCGGATCGTCAGCGCGGCCGACGTACGTCGCCGACTCCCGAAGCCGAGCGAATTGTGAGTGATACCAACTCTGGCTCCCGCGCTCATGCTGGAAGATCCCCCATCGACGCAGGCAACTCCAGTACACCGAACTTGGCAACCGCCGCAGTTCGTGACGGGCGCTTGTTCCGATCACACCCCACTCGCGCGACTCCGTCAACGGCTCCATCAGGCGGACCTCCAACCGCCGAGCTTGTTCCGCAACACGGTCGACCGGGGTCCGGCGCGACTCCAGCATTCGGTAAATCCAGGGAACGAAGAACACGTAACGCAACCGCGTCTGAATCGAAGTGATGCCGGGAAACAATGCGTTCGAGACGGCATCTCGTAGCGTCCCGAGCCCCAGTTCGTCCACAGTCCCGGCCTCGCCGAACAGATCGAGCACACGCTGCATCCTGTCGCGGTCGCTCGCAGTCAGATCCAGCCACGTAATCGTCGGCTCCACACTCGTCCTTGGCAGTCCCCGGGAAGCACTGATGTTCCCCGAATCTCCTGGAGCCTTCAATGGACGGCGGTAACCAGGGGACGAGAGTTGGTTTGACGTGGGAGCGGGTTGCCGATGAGGAGACACTTGCGAGCTACGGTATATCCGCTGACGTCACACGATTTGCCAACCCTCGCAGGGACCGCGCCCGAACGCGATCGAAGTCCTCGCAGCCGGTCGCGGGGGAAAGTTCGCAGGCCACGGACGTCATCGCGCTCCGGCACGACTGCTTCCGGAAACTCCTAATAAAACGGTGGCAGAAACTTCGCCCAGTCGGGACTGCAAAACCGATTCCGGCACCACGTGTCCGGATTCGGGCGTCCGATCGCAGCGTCCAGACAGAAGCGCGAGACATGCATCGACTTGCCGAGGCGCGCTCGCTGCCCGGAATTCGCCACGGAGACGGAATCGACTTGGCATTGGCGTGCGCCTATGGCGAGCTATTGTCAAATCTCGTGTGCGGCAGGTTGGTCATGCGGCTGCCGTGTTTCCCTCGGCGACCGCGTCGCCAGCCCCAGCATTGTTCCGCGCACGTGTCAATCTTGTAGATCATCGAGAGCATGGTCTGACGGGTGACCCAGCCTCTTGGCACGCGTACTTTCATCCTCGAAGCGTCGCCTTTGATGACCTGAACGATTTGCGTTTCACTTGCCGCACATTACTTCAGGGCTTGTCGCAGCGCGCCATTAACGAAGCTCCCCCTCTCCCCACCTCCTCTCTCAGTCCTGAACCAAGCCCAACTGCCAAATTCGAATTGCCATCGACGGAACTGAAACCCGAAAGCGCTCGGCCAAAGAAAGGAAGTGGTTCCCGCCTAGATGTGTCACCGACACGAGGGCCAACTCGCGTTGAATGGAGTCCGCGTAAGGTCTTGCGATGATCGAGGAGTCCTGCCGATTTAGGTACCAAGCAAGATTCTCGTCAATCCGAAGCGGCGTCCCGCCAAACAGCTGGGTAAATTCTCGCCTGACGAAGCGTTGCGGTATCAATAGGCATCCCGCAAAGTAGTCAGCTTCCCTCTCGTTTGGCGGTCGTCGATAGTCATCGTTCCAAGAAGGCCCCTTGACTGGACGATCACGATGGATCACTTGGTCGGGATGAAGTTCGAAGTGACCGAATTCGTGTGCCGCAGTGAATCGCTGTACTTCGGGAGCGAATTGCCCGGAAACGCAAACCAATCGCTTGTTCCGGTCCAGCGATCCGGCGACGGCGAAGCGGTCCCCCTTGTGACCAAACCTGCCAAGGTCCGCGCAAACTCTGAATTCGAGTTTCAGAATTTTCGCTATGATCGAGGGATCGAGCAAATCGATGGGGTTCGATACGCCGCGAGGAAAGAAATCCCGGTGCCGTGCTTTGATCTCGTCTAGCAGGTTCTGAGCAAGATCTTCAATCCAAGGCATAGACCTACTATATATTGTATTTATTTCCATACAATACACAATATATAGATTGTTGCGGTCGAGAGCAATCTTGTCCGAAGAACGTTCCATGGCTCCGCGATATCGTTGATCGCGGGGCCCCCAAGTCGTCTACTGCAGCGAAACGCGGTTAAAATCCACTTGGTTGCTTCGACAACATCGGAGGGAGACGTTGCTTAATTCCTTGGAGGTCGAACATTTCACAGTTTTTCGGCACGCCGAATTCCGCTTCTCGTCCGGCTTGAACGTCATCGTTGGCAAAAACGGACTGGGCAAGACGCACCTACTGAAGCTCCCTTATGCCGTAATGACCGTAAGCGCGGAAGCGAAGAAAGGTGATGTCCAAGATCCTGGCAAGGCGTTTCTTCAAAGGCGCATTGCGGAGAAACTCATCGGCGTATTCCGTCCCGACACGTTGGGTCGCCTGACGCAGCGTCGCCAAGGTCGGGTTCGATGCCAAGTGAGCATGAAATTCAGCGATCACCGAGCTGATGTCGTCTTCAATTACGCGACGCAGAATCGATCAGAAGTCGTCTTGGACCAGTCGCCATCGGTTTGGCTCGAGAGAATGCCGGTGTTTCTTCCCACGCGTGAACTCCTGACGATTTATCCAGGATTCGCATCCCTCTACGATGCGCGCTACATCGAGTTCGAGGAAACGTGGCGGGATACATGCTTATTGCTGGGCTCACCGACACTTAGGGGACCGTACGAAAATCGAGCCGCACGCTTGCTCAAACCTATTGAAGAACAGTTAGGCGGGCGTTTGATCCTGGAACAGAACGGTCGCTTCTACCTGAACTCGCCCGGTGCCGGCAACATGGAAATGCCGCTCGTCGCTGAGGGTTGGCGAAAGCTGGCTATGTTGGCACGTCTGATCGCCACGGGTTCTCTGCTCGACCAGGGTTGCTTGTTCTGGGACGAACCAGAAGCAAACCTCAACCCACAACTGATTCGCGCAACGGCCAAGGCAATCCTCCAGATGTGCAAGGAAGGGGTTCAGGTGATCTTGGCTACACATAGCCTGTTCCTCCTGAGAGAGTTCGAAATCCTTCTTCAGGAGGAGGAGTTTCAGGTGGTCACGCAACGGTACTTTGCTCTCGAACAAGGCGACAACGGCGTGAAGGTCACCCAAGGCGATGATGTCGTTGACGTGGATCCGCTGGTGCTTCTCGACGAGGAACTGCTTCAGTCCGATCGTTTCCTCGATCGCGTTCTATGACTACCATCGCCGAGGGCGAGTCTAACATTTTCCTTTCCTGATAGTGACTTGGCCTCGAAGTATGACGATTGGGCGTTCTATCGAAATCAGTTTCAGAACGTCGCTGGTGGATCCAAAGCCGTGGACATCCTATTCGTTACAGCCCATGAAGCTTGGCTGATTGAGGTCAAGGACTATCGACTACATCCTCGGACGAAGACGATCGATCTCGCCGCAGAAGTAGCGATGAAGGCCCGCGATACGTTGGCAGGGTTGGCCGCAGCCAGCGTCAACGCCAATGATGCCCAAGAAAGGAAACTTGCGCAGCGTGCATTGTCTAAGCGTCGATGGCGTGTGGCGCTGCACTTGGAACAACCCACACATTCATCCAAGCTCCGGCCGAAGCCCGTAGATCCCACCTCGGTGGGCGATAAGCTACGTCGAGAGCTGCGAGCTATTGATGCCCACCCCAAGACCGTGGATCGATCAACTTCGGCTGGCCTTGTTTGGGGGGTGGCAACGGTACCCAGCACGTAGAACGGCCATGCGGCATGGAGACGCGGTGCCGGAGCATGCAAATGGCCACACCCCCGACGAGCGGCGCGTTCGCGGACGATGGTCCTCGCAACGCGCCTTCTGGCCAACGCGTACCGTAGCGAACCAGCAGGGAGCTACAATGCGTGATCTGCAAACGCGTTACGGCAACTGGGCTGTGGTCGCGGGGGCTTCGGAGGGTCTTGGCGCGGCGTTCGCGACGGAGCTCGCCAAACGGGGCATGCATCTCCTCCTGGTCGCGCGGCGCGCGGACGCACTTCAATCGGTCGCGGAAAGGCTGCGCCAGGGTCACGGCATTGAAGTCCGCGTCCTGGTGCTGGACCTCGCAAGCCCGGCGCTCGCCGAGTCACTCTCCGATGCCGCGACCGATCTCGATCTGGGCCTGATCGTCTACAACGCAGCATTCGTGCCGGCGGCCAGCTTCCTCGAACTCGAAGACGATGCCCTCGACCAACTCAAGCGCGTCAACGTACATGGTCCGCTGACGTTACTGCGCACGCTGCTGCCGCCCATACGCGAGCGCGGGCGGGGCGCGGTGGTGTTGATGTCGTCGCTCGCGGGGATGCAGGGCGCTCCTCGCCTCGCCGCCTACGCGGCCAGCAAGGCATTCAACACCATCCTCGGCGAGAGCCTCTGGTACGAGCTGCGCGAGCAGGGCATCGACGTCGTGGTCTCTTGCCCGGGGGCGATCAATACGCCCCGCTATCTCAAATCCACCAATCGGGTGGCACCGGGAACCATGACTTCCGAAGCCGTCGCGCGCGAGACCCTGGACGCGCTGGGGAAGGGCCCGCGCGTCGTGCCGGGCGTCGTGAACCGGTTATTCGCCAGGCTTTTCGAACGCCTGCTGCCGCGCAAAACGGCAATCCAGCTCATGGCCGCAGGCACGAAAGACCTGAGTTGACCGACGTTCTGACAGGCTTTTTTCGCGCCCTGGCTCGTTTATGCCGCCATATCCGGGTTGCATCTCGCGTTATCCGCGCGCCGGGTCGAGGGATACGCGCGCGACGAGCAAAGTGGCGCGCCGTTGCGCTACCGTCTCAACGGCCCGCTTGTGTTCGCAGTCTGCACTCAACCTGCTCTCGTTCGCGGCGCAGCACTTCCTTGCCTACACCGAAGATCCCTCGCCGGGAGTCGTCCTCCACGTCGCGCTCTTCAGTTGGTTCATATGCGACCACCTCCTGTTCGAGCGCGTACACCTCTATACCGACGATCTCGTCGCCGAACGCCTGGGTTTCAAGCTCGTCTGGGGTTGCCTCGCCTGGTACCCGTACTTCTACGCGGTGGGACTATGGTCGGTCGCGGACCTTCCCAACCCGCAACCACCCGCCTGGCTCCTCGTCGTATCCGCGCTCGTCTTCTTCGCCCGCTGGTCGTTGGCACGCGGCGCGAACATGCAGACATTTGCGTTCAAGAGAGACCCCGACCAGATCTTCCTTGGACGATTCGCGCCAAGATCCCTCTCCGACGGCAAACACAGCGTGCTCTGCAGCGGCTTCTGGGGCGTGTCTCGGCACGTCAACTATCTGGGCGAGTTCCTCATGGCCTGCGGTCTTGCCCTCTCTCTCGGCTGGCCGCTCCTGCTCGGCCCCTGGCTCTACCCCCTCTACTACGTAGCGCTGCTAATTCCGCGCGAGCGCGACGACGACCGGCGCTGCGCCGGGAAATATGGTCCGCTGTGGGAGCAATACCGGCAGCAGGTGAGATGGCGGATCGTGCCGGGGATCTACTAGCTGACGGGCGTGGCAGCCCGCGAATGGGTATGCTCTCCGATCAACTCGACTTTCGAAGCCCGGAGATGGTTGCGCGCAAGAAGAAAGTTGCCATCGGCGATGAAGCGCCCGACTTCGTCTTGCCGGCGGCGGACGGGGAGACCTTGTCGCTCAACTCTCTGCGCGGCCGCAAAGTCGTGCTGTTCTTCTATCCCATGGACGAGTCGCCGGGCTGTGTCCAGGAGGCCCGCGGGTTCCGCGACCACCACGAGGAGTTCGTCGGGGCGGGAGCAGAGGTGATTGGCATCAATAGCGGTGGAGTCGCGTCGCATGGGCGATTCACCGATCATCACTCTCTCCCCTTCCCCGTCCTGAGTGATGCCGGCAACAAGGTGCGCCGCCTCTACGGCGCCTTCACCGGACCGCTGCCGGGGCGGGTCACATACCTGGTGGATGAGAGCGGCGTGGTGCGCGATATCTTTTCAGCGATCTTTCAGCCGATGGAACATGTGCGCCGCGCCCGCGCCTGGATTGGTTCGGAGCCGACCCAAGGCGAATAGTCGGCGTATTGCACGGGGCCGAGCGCTCCCCTCAGCAACCGCGGCTTCGCGGTTACAATCCTCGTCCGCCATTACCCACGACACGACCATGTTCCGAGCAATCGCACTCGTCTCGGCGCTGACACTCAACGCCGCTGCTGACGAATCACTACCAGGCTTTACCGAGGCCGGCGCAGAAGTTCAGCGCGGCCTTGAAGCAGTTTTCGACCGCCACCTCGATGCATCCGACTTGCGCGCCTGGATGCACGAACTTGCCGCACAACCCCATCACGTCGGTTCCAGCCACGGTCAGCGCAATGTCGAGACCCTGAAGCGCCTGTTCACCGAATGGGGATACGACACCGAAATCGCAAGCTACGAGGTGCTGTTTCCAGTTCCAAGAACCCGGCGCCTTGAAATGATCGAGCCACACGCCTTCTCGGCTTCCCTGGTTGAGCGCGGTGTGGCCGGGGATGAGAGCAGCGCGTCGCCCGACGTGCTGCCGCCCTACAACGCCTTTTCGCCGGACGGCGATGTCACGGGCCAGCTCGTATATGTCAACTACGGTCTGCGAGAAGACTACGAGCAGCTCGATCGTTACGGCATCGACGTCGCGGGCAAGATTGTGATCGTCCGATACGGCAACGCCTTTCGCGCCATCAAGTCTCGGCTCGCCGCCGAACACGGCGCCATCGGGTGCCTCATCTACTCCGATCCCAGCGACGACGGCTATGTCCTGGGCGAGGTGTACCCCGAAGGCCCCTACAAGAACGACAGCGGCGTTCAACGCGGTTCGATCAAGTACACGCCGCTCTATGCCGGCGATGCGCTGACGCCGGGCTGGGCCGCCACTGCCGACGCGAAACGGCTCGAGATACGAGACGCGCCATCCATCGCAACGATACCGACTCTCCCCATCGGCTATGGCGACGCGCTACCGCTGCTCGACGCCATCGAAGGCCCCGTTGCGCCGCCGGAGTGGCGCGGCGGGTTGCCCATCACCTACCGCATTGGACCCGGACCGGCGACAGTTCGCCTGCAACTCGAGTTCGAGTGGAGTACCGCCACCGCGAAGAACGTCATAGCGCGGCGCGAAGGGGCGGTGTGGCCCGACCAGTGGGTGATTCGGGGCAACCATCACGACGCCTGGAACCACGGGGCGCGCGATCCCGTTTCAGGGCTGATCTCCCTGTTGGCGGAGGCGCAAGCCATCTCGATGCTGCCCGAACCGCCGGCGCGCACAGTGGTGTTCGCCGCCTGGGACGCGGAAGAACAGGGTCTCATGGGTTCCACGGAGTGGGTGGAGGACAACCGCCAGGAACTCGCAGAGAAGGCGGTGCTCTACACCAACACGGACGGCAATTCGCGAGGCTTCGTGCGCATCGGCGGCAGTCACTCCCTCGAGAAATTCTTCAACGCGGTACAACGCGACGTGATTGACCCGCAAACCGGACTGTCCATGGCCGAGCGCAACCGCGCCCGTATTCGTGTGAACGGCGATGAAACGGCCATCCAGGATCTGAACGAACGCGCCGATCTTCGCATCTCGGCACTTGGCTCCGGCTCGGACTACACGACGTTCCTGCATCACGCGGCCATCGCCTCGGCCAACGTGTCCATCGGCGGCGAGGGCGAAAGCGGGAGCTACCACACGCTCTACGACACGGTGGAGCACTACGAACGTTTCGTCGACCCGGGGCATGTGTACGGAGTGGTATTGGCCAAAGTCACCGGCCGCGCGACGCTGCGCATGGCCAACGCGCGGTTGCTGCCCTTCGACTTCACCAATCTCGTCGAGACGGTGCGGGGCTACGTGGAAGAACTCGAAGCCCTGGCCGAGACCGAGCGCCAGGAGGTCGCGCGGGTCAACCGCCTCATCGACAGCGGCGCGTTTGCCGCGGCTCTCGACCCCACCAAAACACTACGTCCGCCGCCGCGACGGGAAGTTGTCCCACACTTCAATTTCGCACCGCTGCACAACGCATTGGCGCGCATCGACAAGGCCCTGGATGACTACGAAGTCACTGCGGAAGTGGACGACTCCGTGCTCGCCGAAATCAATCGCCTGCTCTTCACCAGCGAACGGTTGCTCACCCGCGCGGAAGGTTTGCCGGGACGGCCCTGGTACCGCCACCAGATCTATGCCCCCGGCTTCTACACCGGCTATGGCGCGAAGACGCTGCCATGGATTCGTGAAGCCATGGAACACCGAGAATACGAGCAAGTGGCACCGGGAGTAGAGGCGATCGCCGCAGCTTTGGACGCGCTGGCCGCGCGAATCGACGACATCAAGGCGCTAGCCAGCCAGTGAGCACGCCGCAGGATCATGTGCGCCGCAACCGCGACGCCTGGCAGCAGTTCGCCGCGCGCTACGCCGAGAGCGGCCATCGCGCATGGGCCAGTACCGATCCTTACTGGGGCATCTGGAAGCTGGCGGAAAGCGATCTCAAGCTGCTGCCGGAGGGCCTTGCGGGCAAACGATGCGTCGAGATCGGCTGCGGCACCGCCTATGTCTCGGCCTGGATGGCCCGGCGAGGCGGCGAGGTCGTCGGCATCGACCCCACGCCAAACCAGCTCGCTACGGCGAATAGCCTGCGCGCCCGGCACGGTCTGCCCATATCGCTGGTCGAGGGTATCGGCGAACAACTGCCTTTCGGCGACGATAGTTTCGACTTCGCGATCTCGGAATACGGCGCCGCGCTCTGGGCCGATCCCCTGCGTTGGGTTCCGGAAGCGGCGCGGGTGCTTCGACCCGGCGGCCAATTGGTGTTCATGACCAACGCCGGTTTCGCCATCGCATGCATGCCGGATCTTGACGGGGAGAAGATGACGGCGTCACTGCAACGTCCCTACCTCGGGCTTTACAGCGTCCAATGGCCCGATGGCGATGAAGTGGAGTTCTACCTGACCCACGGGCAGTGGATCGAGTTGCTGACGAGCAACGGCTTCGTCGTGGAGCGACTCCTCGAACTCGGAGCGCCGCCCGGCGCGACGACGACCTATGCTTGGGCCGACGCCGAATGGGCGCAATCCTGGCCTTCGGAGGAGGTATGGTTCGCCCGTTACGATCCTTGACAGACGCGCGCATGGCGCTTCGAGGGGTGGGCGTCATCGTGCTCGCACCCCTGCTCGCGGCTTGGCCCAATGCCGCCGCCCAATCCGCCGACGAACCCGCATTCGATGAGGAGATCGTCGTAACCGGCTCGCGAATTCGACGCGACCCGCTCAGCGCACGGGAATCCGTTCTTGGTATCCAGGCGATGATCGCGACCGCACCGGCCTCACATCCCTTGGCGAAATGCTGGCGCGACTCTCCGTATCCGGCTCGCCCCTTTCCACGCGCTTCAACAGCAGCGGCAATTTCGGTTTTCCAGCGGACGGCGGCGGCGTGGCGGCCGGCGCATCGCAGGTCGATCTACGGCATCTCGGATCCAAACGCGTGCTGGTGCTGGTGGACGGGGTGCGCTGGGATTGCGCGCTGAACGATGGCGTGGCCGGCGCACCCGTCTACGATCCCGCCGATCCTTGCGGGCCGAACGACGACTACCATCCGTGGACCAACGCCGACCGATTCAACTACTCGCCTTACAACCTGACACTCACTCCCTCGAAGCGCAGCGGGGCCTTCGCGCGCCTGGAGCACCGCGCATCGGACAGCCTCCGCCTCTACGCCCGGGCGTTCCTCAACCAGCGCGAGTCGATCAACCAGGCGGCGCCGGAACCCGTCTGGGCTGGAACGCTGGCCGAATCGGGCAGCGTCATGGACGCTATCGTGATCGATGCGGCCAACCCCTACAATCCGTTCGGTTTCGATGTCGGACCGGGCACCTTTGTCACAAGGCGGCCGCTCGAAAGCGGCCCGCGCGTGTTCCGCCAGGACGTGGCAACCGGCTACGTCGCCGCGGGGGCACAGGGCGAGCAGACCGTGCTTCGGCGCTCGCTCTACTGGGAAGCCAATCTCGTATGGTCGCGCAACGCCGCGGATCAGACGAAGCACGGCGCCCACAACGCCCGCAAGATGCTGCAAGCCCTCGGGCCTCCCGACGCATGTAGCAGAATCCCCGGCTGCGTGCCGCTCAACCTGCCGGGCGGACAAGCGGACGGCCGCGGCACGATCACGCCAGAGATGCTGGAATGGATCGGTTTCGTGCAGCGCGACTCCAGCGAACAGACGCTCAAGAGCTTCACCTTCAATGTCACGGGAGACCTGGCCGAGTTGCCCGCCGGGCCGTTGGCCTTCGCCGCAGGCATCGAGCGGCGTTCGCAGAATGGCAGTTTCGATCCCGATCCCGTCGTCTCGGCGGGAGACACCGCCGGGCAACCCGCGCAACCCACGTCAGGCGGCTTCCGCGTGACCGAATGGTACGGCGAAATCGAGGCGCCGCTGGTTTCCGGTGCCAGCGGGGCGGACCTGGTCGATATATCCGGCGCGATCCGCTACTTCGACTACAACACGTTCGACAGCGGCACGACCGGCAAGATAGGCATGCGCTGGCGACCCGTCCCCGACCTGTTGTTGCGCGCTACCTGGGCCGAGGGCTTCCGCGCGCCGAACATCGGCGAACTGTTCGGCGGTCTCACGCGCCTCGATGCCGTCATTTCGGACCCTTGCGCCGGTTTCCCGACCACCAACGTCGGCCAAACCGTCATCGACAACTGCATCGCCGCGGGCGTCCCCGCCGGCGGCAGCTACACGCAGCTCGGCGCCCAGATCAGCGTCCTTACCGGCGGCAATGAATTGCTCGAACCGGAGACTTCCGAAAGCGTCACCCTCGCCCTCGTGTGGCGACCCGGCTGGGCGCTGGACTTCGACTGGATCGAGGATCTGCGCTTCGAACTCACCCACTACGACCACGAGATCGACGATGCCATTACCGGGTACGACGCCCAGGCCATGCTGGATGGCTGCTATCGCGATCGCGTGGACGTCTTCTGCCAACTCATTGGGCGCAACGACCGGGGCGGTATCGCCGGATTCCGCAACACGCTGTTCAACGTCGGGGCGATCCGAACCAACGGCTGGGACTTCGGCATCACCTACGCCGGACCGTACGGATGGCGGCTGCAATGGCATGGCGCGTACCTGGCGGAATATACGGAACTGCTGAAGGACACCGAGGGCGAGACGCAGGCGGACCGCGGCAAACCCGCGTGGAAGTCGACCCTCGCCTTCGACTGGATCCGGGCCAGGTGGAACGCGTCCTGGACCGTCCGCTACATCCATGGCATGAGCGAGCGATGCTCGGACTTTCTCGACGGAAGTCCGGATAGCCTGACGAACCTCGGCCTCTGCTCGATGCCAGACCACGCGGACAACACCGCCTCGCGCAACCGTCTCGCCAGCACCACCTACCACGATGTCCAGGCGAGCTACCCGTTGCCGCGCGCCAACGGCGATATCGTCATTGCCCTCGGCGCGAACAACCTGCTCGACCGCGATCCGCCCGTCAGCCAGAGCGCCTCGATCAACGGCTACGACGCCTCCGTTTACGACATTCCGGGCAGCCGCTTCGTCTACTTTCGGGTGGCTTACTCCACCGAGCGGTAGGCCCCGACTGGGTCTCGCGTCACAGGCACATCTACGTGGAGCACGCAGCGGCATGGTGTGGGAAAGCGGCGTCCGTGCCGCGACTCACGTCGACGCAGATTCGAGCCTTGCGTGAATCGGCCGACTAACTTCGCGTGGACCCGATGAGTTCAGCGAGGTCCTCAAGACGATGGCTCCAGATAAGCACCAAGCCTTCGTCCTGCACAGTCTCAAGATTCGCGGGATTGAACACGCCGCTGATCACGGCAACAGGGACAATCTGGCGGCTTCCGAATGCTGCGATCCAAGCACGTGCCTTGCCTAGGGCTTCATGATTGATGCGTTTGAAGGAATTGACCGCGCTGTTGGATGACTTGCATTCGACCGGCATCGCGCGCCGGTCGTAGAGACGGATGACAAGATCGGCGCGCGTATCGCCGAGTTTACTTTCGCCGCAGAACCGGCCAGGACCAGGGGCCGCATCGAGTAGCGGCATGTCCCGGGGTGGAACCTCGGCAAAATCGATGTCTCGAAGCTTGGCCTTGACGCTCTCCTCCTGCTTGTTCTTAGCGTCTGATCGGCGTGAAGTCTCCACCTTTCGAGCGGCCACCAAGACCGCTGACGCGACAATTGCTCCCGCACGCTCGTTTTCAGTCGGTTCGCGTTTCTCAGCGATCCAGGGAAAACGATGTGGATCAATAACTTGCAAGATGATTTTGCGAACTCGAGTAGCTTGTTCGGGATCGCGACGCAGAGCGTTTGCGGATAGGGTTGTGTCAGCCAGTGTTTTCAAATCGTCTTCCGACACGGGCGGCGCGGCCAAGTATCGGAAAGCGGTACGTATATCTTGATCACCAACCAGATCAACTATCTTCGCCGGATCAAGCGGATCGTCGCCCCGCAATTGATCGATAATATCGTCGAACACAGGCGAGAAGGCATTGAAGAATTGAGAGTAAAGCCCACGTGGTTCATCAAGACGCTGTTGTCGAAACAGTGCTTTTGCTTCCTCCGCGTCGTGCGTCAGCTCCGCCAATGTCCATCTTCTGGGCTCGCTCATGCAATTCTTCCAATGTCGGGATCGGAATCCGTTCAAGCTCCCCTGGCTCGAACTTAGTGAGTCCGCCAGCGTACGTGCGCCCGGCGGATATGCATACGTTGTGTTGAAGCCACGCAGAGAGTACATCAAGTATCGGTGCGGGCAAGGTATCGCGAGGATAGATGCCGTGGGCAATGTTGAGATGACGGGCACCGCACAAGTTTCGAACGAACGCTGGCGGGCGACGAGCCATGTAGGTAGAAAGGATAGGCGCCGGATCCCTGAGTTTAACCGACCACCAAGTCCGCCGATGGCGAGCGATGTAGGACGACTCCGCTCCCCTACGCTTGGCCCATGCGAGGAACCGTTGGATCTGGCGACGCTCATCGTCGGTGAAATCACCCAGGTCGGTCGGCAGATCGACAACGCGACGAAGACCGGTCGCGTCAGAAAGACTCGTCCCCGCCTCGAATAACTCCCGAGCCTTGGTGACGGAGGGAAACAGCACGGTCGCCGGCAGCGCGCTGGGAAAAGCCCCAGCTATCCATACAGCATTGCAACCTGTGACTTGGCCACGATGAACGCGGCATAGCTCACCAAGCTGAATGTGACCGCGCGGCACATGGATCGGAGGCTTCAGAAGCGGCGTCCAGCGGCGGGCTTCCTCAAGTCGAGACCGGGTAATTTCTGGACCGCTTGGCAGCGCACCAAGTTCGGCGAGCTTGTCGACCGAACGAAATCGGATGCCACTAACACCAATACCCACACGAAAACAAGTGATCACTCCCGTTGTGGCTGCGTCGGCAAATGGCATGGCGGCGGGAGCAATGACATGCAGGTCTGTTCCGCCAAGGCCGTTGACAATCAGTTTGCGCATCACGTCGCCATAGTTCACGTCGAGCCACTCCGCTGACGTGATGAAGGCACCATAGTCACCCGGCTTTGCGAGCATGAGGGTCTTGAGAAAGAAGTGGACATGTAGACCCGCAAGCTTGCTGGCGGCAAAGCCGCAGGCAGCGGCGGTATCCGCAAACCAGTCTTTCCAACTTGGCGCGATGGAATGATGGCGGACATAGGGTGGATTGCCAAGAAACAGGGTAGCGCCATCTATCTCAGGCAGGTTGATGGCACGATAGTCGGCGACTAGCACCGTGAGCCGGTCGGCCAGTCCAAGCGTGGCGGCGTTCGCCCGCAGGGTAAGCGCCGCAAGCGGATCTATTTCCACCGCGATCAGTTCGGCAGCGGGGAATGCCTCGCCCGCAGCAAGAAGAAAGCGACCAGATCCTGCGCCAGGATCGACTACGCGCGCCGGGGCGGGGCGTACGGCGGCCCAATTCACCATTGCGGCAACGATTGGACGAGGCGTGTATACAGCGCCCTGTTCGCGGTGGATTTTTGCGGGCCGTAGCTGGCGAAAGGCACTACCTAGCGGGTCTTCACCCCGTGCAATGGCAAGGTGCAACTGTCGCAGACGATTCGACGGCGGCCGGTCACCCTCCGCAGCGATGGCACGCTCGGCTCCAGTCAGGGGCGCCTCCGGGCCGGCCAGCGAGGCAGCTGTTATCGCAAGTTCGCACTCGGGTCCCGGCAGGATCCCCACTTGGCTCTCGTGTTTGTCGCCTCTACGAGTGGATCGCCTCATACAGGTTTCGGGCCACACTCCGGGCTGTCAACTGGACTGAGTCGGATAGCCCATGATCGGAGCTTAATCCCGGCGGTGTCGACCCAAATCACGACCATGCGTCACTTTGTCGCCAGCCCTGCTTCCTTGTCAATCGAAATGGCAAATTTCTGACACGGATTGCAGCGATAAATGACATCCGATGCCAGGGAGCGGGAAAGTGTTGTCTCAAGGTCCTGCACTTATTGCCATTCGAGCCACTCGGCAATGGCGCGACCCATGATCCAGTCCAGATCTTCGTCGGACAGGAATGGGCGCTCCTTCGTGAATAACCGCGGCCATAGTCCGGCCACGGGCGATCCGGCGACTCCCCCTCCCACAGGTGAATCTGAGCGTCGATAATGGTTCTGGACATGGGTGTCCTTAATCGCTTCTTGAGCGAGTATCGACCACCGGCGCAAGATTCCACAAGATGACAGCAGGGAACGTCAGTGACATTCGAGCCCGTGCGTGACGATGAAAGTTGAAGAAGCGCGCATCGAAGGCGCCGCGCAGGCGATGCCGTCGGTGACGGGGCGCTACGACGACATCGTCCGGTTGGGCGACGGCGCGCGCCTGTGGCGGCGAGCGGTTGCCGATGTCCAGTCCGGCCATCTGGATGATCGGCCCCTCTACTGGGCGCGACTCAAGCTGTGCCGCACGCTCGGACAACCAGATGCCGTCGACCTCGCGGAGCGGCTGTCTCGAAATTTCCAACCGACCTACCCGCGCGGAGTCCCCAGGGTATTGGTGACCGGCTTCGATCCCTTCCACCTGGACGACGCGGTCGAGCAGAGCAATCCCTCGGGACTGGTGGCGCTTGCGCTCGACGGCACGACGATCGCCGGCGCCCACGTGCGAACGGCGATCCTGCCAGTGCGTTTCCAGGACTTCGAACGGGGCGTTGTCGAAGACCTGCTTCGACCGCTGTTCCAACGCGGCCTGGCGCTTGCACTGACGGTGAGCATGGGGCGCGACCGCTTCGATCTGGAACGTTTCCCGGGCCTTCGCCGCTCAGCCGAAACGGCGGACAACTGCAACGTGCTGAGCGGCGCCTCGGGATCGAATCCGCTCGTGCCGCCCGACCTTGCCGGCAGGGGGGCGCCGGAATTCCTCGAGTTCTCCCTGCCAGCCGCCAACATGTCTGCGGTCCAGGGCCGCTGGCGCATCCGCGACAACCGGCGCGTCGAGAGCATCGAGCGCGGTTCGTTCACCGCGCGGTCCTTGGAGGAACTGACGCGAGACACCGCTGTGCGAGGCGCGAGCGGGGGCTACCTGTCCAACGAGATTACTTATCGCAGCCTGCTGCTGCAAAAACAGCTCGGCGTTGAGTTCCCCCTGGGACACCTGCACACGCCGGCGCTCTCCGGCCACGACGCGACGCTGGAAGGCGATATCGTCGATCAGGCTCGCCGGATCATCGCCGCGGCGCTGTCCTGAAACGGGCGGCCCCCTCGACCCGCCGCCGCACACCAAGCCCGCACGATTTCACCAAGGGTTGCTGCTACTCAAGCCTCCCACCGACGTTCTCTCTGTGAAGATTGAGGAGGGTGTGACGGTTGAAGGCGGCCGCATCGGCATTGTCCACCAACAGCTCGATTGCCCCCTGGTGGTTCAAGATCATCTGGGTGTCAAGCAAGGCCTTGCCCTCAGCGACCTTGCCGTGCTCAATCAGTTCGCGCGTATCGAGCCGACTATAGGTGTTGCCTTCGAGACAACTGGATGCCCAGGACAATCAACCAGCAGGCGGTTGAGGATCGCTCTGCCATAGGTTTCCGCAGGCAGCCCCGCTTGGCCCGTATCGACCATTCTTCGCTCGCGCGTGAAACGATGCGAGAATGACGCGAAACCGAGCCACGCTCGGCACTCGCGCTTGGGCCCCGATAGAATCGAGCACCGTAGAGAAGGCGATCCGCCGTTCATCCTTATCCATTGGAAGGCCATGTCCGACTGACCTCGACGCTGCCCCGTGTCGACAAGAGACAGCTGTGGCGCGGATGGCAGAAGCCGAATCGGCCCGAGTCGGTTTGAGGCGGGACGCGGCATGTCATGTTAGGACCCAAGCGCAGAACTTCGTACCCGTCGGAACCCGGCAATCGGGACACCGTCCTGTCGGTGATGCGAGGCATTGCCCTGCCGGTCTATATGCCGTCGTTCATTTCCGCGATCGCCCAGAACGCCGTGCAGTTCATGTTGCCGCTCTATGCCCTCGAAATCGGCGGCGGTCCGGCGTTGGCCGCCACGATTGTGGGTTTGCGTGGTGCCGGGACGATGTTGATGGATGTACCCGCCGGCATGTTGGTGACTCGCATCGGCGACCGCGGTGTCATGATCCTGGGACTCCTGTTGGCCACCCTCGCCACCTTCGCGCCCGCAGCCGCAACCGGCGTTTCCGTGCTCTCTTTCGCTGCGCTCGGCTTCGGCGCCGGCGCTGGTATCTGGGTGCTCGGAAGGGTGACATTCATTACCGACACGGTGCGCCTCGATCAGCGCGGACGCGTGATCTCCCTGATGGCGGGGCTGCAACGCGCGGGAGCGCTTGTCGGTCCCCTGCTTGCAGGCATTGGTGCCGACTCGATCGGATACCGGTCCGTGTTTGCAGCCGCGGGCGGCTTGTTCGCGGTTTCCCTTGTGATGGTATTGGTTTTCGCGGGCCAGCCGAGACCGGCTCAGGGGATTGAGCCGACCCGCCTCGCACATGTCGTTGGGACGCATAAGCGAACCTTCGCAACGGCCGGGAGCGTGATGATCGTACTGATGTTCCTGCGTGCCGGGCGGTTGCTGATGATTCCGTTGATCGGTGCCGAGATGGGGTTCTCCGCCGCGGAAATCGGACTGGCGTTCAGCCTCTCCGCCGCGGTCGACATGGCGATGTTCTACCCCGCGGGCATGATCATCGACCTTGTCGGCCGCAGGTGGGCGTTGGGACCCGCGATGCTGCTGCTGGGCATCGGCGTCGCCGCCCTGCCGTTCGCCGGCGGCTTCTGGACCTTCGCCGCCGCAGGCATCCTGGCCGGGATCGGCAACGGTTTCGGCACCGGCATTTTCATGACGCTCGGCGGAGACCTGTCTCCTGCGCAGGGACGCGGTGAATTTCTCGGTGTCTGGCGGCTCGTTGGCGACGCGGGCGCGGCGGTGGGACCGTTCATCATGGGGTCGGTTGCACAGTGGACGTCGCTTGCGATCGCCTGCACATCCACCGGCGGGATGGCCTTCGTCGGCATCTGTTTGCTGATAGTCTTCGTGCCCGAGACGCTCCGCCGGCAAGCGGCCACCGACCGGGCGAGACACGAAGGACCAAGGGGAGTGGAAAGATGAAAGGCAATCCCGCAACTATTCGAGATGGCCTGGCGTTCGGGCTGAATCGACTTGATCGCCGATCGCCCCTGCAATTCGCCGCGGACGCGGCGCGACTCGAAGGGTTGGGTTGGCACTACGGGTTCATTGCTTCTTCGCCGCTCCTGGTGCCGGATCCGTACGTGTTGCTCGCGCACGCCTTGCGGGAGACGCGTTCCATCATCCTCGGCACGCTGATAGAAAACCCCGTGATGCGCCACCCCGCTGTCATCGCCGGATCGATCGCGACGGTCGACCGGCTGGATCCCGGGCGCACGATATTGGGCATGGGCGTGGGCGATACCGCAGTCCGCCTCATGGGCAGGCGACCCGCCACCGTGGCGGCGTTCGAAGAAGCGATCATCACCATACGGTCGCTCAATGCCGGCGAGCGCGTGGCCGTCGACGCCGCCCGGCCCGCCGTGCTCCGCCACGCCGCGCGCGTGCCCGTGTGGGTCGCCACGCAAGGCCCCAGGACATTGCGCATGGCTGGCCGCGTCGCCGACGGGGTTTTTATACGGGTCGGCGTTCACGAGACGAACCTGCGCCGAGCCGTCGAGGCCGTTCACGCGGGCGCCGCAGAGGCAGGTCGAGATCCGAAAGAAATCCGTATCGGCTGCGTTTTCCACACCATCGCCGAGGCGGACGCCGAGCGAGCGGGACGGATCGGTCGCGCCGCGGCCGCCGGATACTACGAATACTCGCGGGCGCTATTCGACAATATCGATCTGCCCTGGACCGGCGAAGACGTGGCCGTCCTGAAGCGGCGCGTCTGGCCGGATTTTCACCACGCCCAGGACCTCGAAGCCGCCGGCGACGTGGTTTCCTTCCTCCCGGACGCCGCCGTCGATGCGTTCGTGCTGCACGGTTCCTTCGAGGCGATCACGGACCAGATCAAGACCATTCTCGGGTACGGCCTGCCCATAGAGATCATTGTGCCGCACCCGATGCCGACGCCCCTCCCGCTGTCGGAGGGCGGCTTCGACTACGCGCGAAGGTTCGCGGAGGAAGTCTTTCCGGCGTTCTGATATCGGTGATCGCATCTCACAATGTCCTCGCGAGTTGATTTAGGGAGCTGTCGTGAACCTCAAGTTGCAATGCTACGCTCGAAAGTGCGGTTCTAAATGGCATGGGATCTGTACCGACCTCGATATCGCCGCCGACGGCGCATCCTTCCAAGATGCGAAGGAGTCACTGACTGCGTGCATCGAACTGCACCTGGAAGGGATTGAGGAGTTGCCGACCGGCGAGCGGCGGCGCTTTCTAACCCGCCGAGCGCCGTGGCATGTGCGCACCGGGATGGCCGCTTTGACGTGGCTGGATAGCTTTCGCAGCCGCGATAACCCATCTCGCCAGAAGTGTCTCGTTTGGGATTCGAGAATCGAGATCGCAGGCGTCTGATGTTTGGAAGCCTTTATCCCACTGGATTACCGTGCGCCCGTGACGCCGAGGGAACTCCGACGTTGCGAGTCCTCCAGCGGCGGTGGCGGCTTTTTTCTTGCAAGTTTCAACCCCGGGCGCCCGGGCGCGGACGCGCAGACGCCAAATCGCAACTCTTAGAAGCCAGAATGCGACGCAACCGCTAGGCCAACAGTACCGCTAGAACGGCAAAGTGGAGCCCGCTGACGTGTGCACGGAGCCCCAAATCCCAGCTCGGAGCACATTTGAGGGCCACGTGCGGCACTGTGCGTTGAAGTGCTTCGAGTCTCCCTCAACAGGCTACACACCGCCTGAGGCTGCCTCTGAAGAAGGCCGTCAACCCTCTGCCAGCGGAGTCATTCCGCGTCGGGGCAGATGCACCTCCGCCCTCCATCAGTGTCCTTCAACTACGATATCGACGACCTTGTCACCCCAAGCAGTCCGTTCCTTGACGGTCTCTATCGACGCCCGCAGCACGCCATTCTTGCCTCCGCGGCAATAAGCGATCGCGGAAGCCAGCGTCTGGGCCGTGGACAGGTGCTGACGGACACCTGACCAGGCCGTGGACCAAATCATCGGACTATCCGTGGTGTGCGGATGCTGCAGCACCGAAACGGGCTTGAATTCCTTGGCCAGCCTCCGCATTGCGTCGCAGCGCCGGCGGCGGATCGAACGGGCTAGCTGGTTCGCCCTCGCGCGTTGGCTGAACAGGTTCAGATCGTGACAGCCGAGTATCAGCATTGGAGTCTCGCCGAACTTCAACAGGTGAGACTCCAGCGGCGCATGAACGAGAGTTCGCTCCTGTACCGGGCCCGCAGGATAGGACTTCCCCGTCCACCGGATAACCGCCCCGGTCTCCGTGTCGATCACGGCTACCATTTCGGCGTGCGTCTCCGGGCCACCTTTGAGCTTCGTACTGTTCAAATCTATGCCGAGCGTGAGCAGCCGCGTGCGGTGCCTCAGCCGAGCCATGACCTTGTCAGTCCCTATGACCCGTTCGACCGCTCTCAAAGCCACTGGAATCAGCCGCGCGAAATCCGCATCTGATCCCCAGCCGCGTGCGCCCCCTTCGCGATCATAGGTACGCGGGAAGGGGATCCTGATAAAGCCGCCCGGCGCAATGGTGATGTCTGCCTGTTTCTGCGGCCAACCGTCCGCCTTGAGGGCTTCCAAAAGCATCCGCTTCGCGCGTGTCGCGTTGTCCGCCTCATCGCGAACCCATGTCCATCCGTTCACGACGACTCTCACGACACTTGTCGTCACCGTAGTGCTTCCCCGGTTGACATCACCACCCGTATCGATCCCTGAGGTATTCGCTCCATTCGGCGACCTCGTTCCCGCACCGCCGCCTCACGGCCTCCGCCAGCAAGCTGGGGGAGACGCAGGCAAATGCCGCGTCGGGTCGCGCGATTGCGGCTTGAATTACCTCTTCGACTGTTCGAGCGCTCGTGAACTCCGCCGCTAAGGCTGGCGACGTTATCCGCTCCCTGTATGCGAGATTGCACTCGGGGACAACGATCACGACCTTGGCGTCCCGCACGCCGAGCCCCCCTTCCTGACCATCCGGTCGGCAAGCAGTCGCTGCCGCATGATCTGGTAGAACGGTTCGTAGAACCACGCCTTGACAGGAATGCTGTCTGGAGGGAAGGGCGACGCGGCATACGCCTCGCTGTACCGCTCCAGCGGCGTCGCGCCCTTGGAACCATCGCCGAGATACCGCCCTCGGTACTCTTCGACGTACTTCCAAGCTCTCCAGCATTGCACCGTTTTCCAAGGATGCCCGCCCGGAGCGTCTTTGCCTGTATGCTCCGCAGGGAAACCACGGGAGGATCCCATGATCGAAGTCGGAGCCGAAGCCCCGGATTTCTCCTTGAGAAGCCACGCGGGCGAGGAGCTATCGCTCAGCCAGTTCAAGGGCGATAAGTGGGTCGTGCTGCATACCTTTCCCCTGGCCTTCACCGGCGGCTGAAGCAACCAGACCAATAATTTCAACCGTGCGTTGAATCAATTCACCGACGCTGGCGCGGCGCTTATGGGCTTAAGCGTAGACTCTCCCCCGGCCTTGAACGCCTGGTCCACTTCCATGGGCGGCATGCGGCACCCGCTGCTCTCGGACTTCTGGCCCCACGGAGCGGTCGCCCGTTCGCTCGGGATCTTCAATGAGTCGGCGGGAATCGTGAATCGCTCGCTCATCATCATCGATCCCGCAGGCGTCGTGCGGCACACCGAGAGCTACCAGGGCTCGCTGCCCGACCCGGTGGAGGCGGTTGCCAAGCTGAAGGAACTGCAGGCAGGCTGACAGGCGGCGTCCGGACCTTTAACCGTCAGCCGAGGAACCAGGGCAACACGTCGAATCCCTTGATTTGAAACCGCGTCTTGCCGCCGTGGACAAGCAAACCGCCGATGGTCGGATTGTCCGGAAGGCCCGTCCACCACTCCAGGTTCTGCACCGCGTCGGCGGGAACGGTCTCCCCGGATTTGACTTCGACGGGGACGAGCCTGCCGCCCAGGTCGATCAGCGCATCGATCTCGCGGCCAGTCGCATCGCGCCAAAAGTAGATCGGCGCCTCGCGGCGGCGATTGGCGAAACTCTTGATGAGTTCAGAGACGACGAACGACTCGAAGATCGCTCCCCGCAGCGGGTGTCGCGCCAGCGTGTGGGCATCCGGGATGTCGAGGAGATAGCAGACAAGCCCGGTGTCCAGGAAGTGCAGGCGAGGTCGTTTGCGCAAGCGCTTGCGGAAGTTGGCGAAGTGCGGCGGCAGCGTAACAGCCAGATAACCGATCTCGAGGACATTGAGCCACCGACGAGCGGTCTGCTGGCCCACGCCGACATCGCCCGCCAGCCGGCTCAGGTTTAGTTCCATCGCGGTGCTGGCGGCGGCCAGCCGGACAAAATTCTCGAAAGCGCGCAGGTCGGACACCGCCAGGACTTCGCTGAGATCGCGTTCGACGTAGGTCCGGAAATAGTCGCCGAGCCACTCGCGAGGCGACAGGTTCCGGTCGTGTATCCGCGGATAGAATCCTCGAAACAGGGTCTCCCAGCGGTCGGCGTCGGGCACCGCGGCGGTCGACTCCGGCAACCGCGCAGGATCGAATAGGTCCCTCTCAAGCAACTCCGGCAACGAGAACGGAAAGAGGCGAAGCAACGCGGTGCGACCGGCGAGCGTCTGCGAGACCGACGCCATCAGCAGCAGATTTTGCGAACCCGTGAGGACAAATCGCCCGGGGCGCGGATTCTCGTCGACGGCGACCTGTATGTACGACAACAGGTCGGGCGCCCGTTGTATCTCGTCGATGACCAAGTCGTTTTCCGAAGCAAGGAAACCGCGCGGATCCCCAATGGCTCGCGACCTGACATCGGGAGCTTCAATTAGGGAGAGATACTCGTGGTCGGGGAACAGAATCTGGCAGAGGGTTGTCTTGCCCGATTGCCTCGGCCCCATGAGCGTCACGACGGGATTCCGGGCAGACACAAGGGCTACAACGGTCTTGGAAGGAGATACCAGCGCCGGAAGGTGGTTCACTCGGTCGGCCAGTATGTCGACGGGATGGCGCACACGAACGGCATCGAGTCGTTTTGGGCACCGCTCAAGAGGGCGTACAAAAGGAACGTACCACCAAAGTGTGAGGTGGTCGCGATTGCATGCGGGACTAGACGGGACATTTACGGGAGCCCTTACGTGCGACTCGCAATTGACGGCGATGGATCGCTCATTGCGACACGTGAATCCAAGCAAGGCCATCTACCGACGCGAAGTGCTGGTCCAACGAGACAAGGTCCGCGCCGGTTTCCATGGCGTGCGCTGCGATCCAGATGTCGTTGGTTGGAATCGGACGTCCCTTGCTGCGAAGGTTGACGGCGATCCTTGCGTAGCGATCCGCAGTGGTCATTGTCATCCCGACCACACTGACCCGTCGATCGTCCATGAACATGTGAAGTTCGCGAACATTCTCCTCGGTGCGCGAGCCATGGCGGAAGCCGTATAGCAACTCGCCAACCACAACGAGTGGCAGGACGATCTCCGAGGACGAGCGGACGACTCCCGCCACCCGCGCATGACCACGCTTCCATTGGGAGTACGCGTTGGAGTCGAGCAGAATTCTCACTTCCACATGGCCTCGTCTATGCGCGAAAAGTCTGCTAGCGCCCGATCGAACCGATCGGCCTCCTCGGCCGACCATGTGCCCATCAAGTGGTCCAAGGACGAACCCACGACATCCGCATCGCCTTGGTCGAGGTTCGCGCCTCGGCGAATCAACCGCATGACCGCGCGATTCAACGAAATGCCCTCCTGGCGCGCGAGATCCTGGATGTACGTCGCCAATTCGGCGTCGAATCCCCGTATGGTCAACTGGTTCATGTGAAGGTTCCCAATGCGAGTCGCCGGCACGACTCATTTCGAGCCACATTAGTGACTCACCCGTCCAGCTGTCAAGGCGCGGCACCGTTGTCAGGAGACCGCATATTCGGTGGGTCGGGCCTCCCGCCCAACTGGATGTAGACTTCGGTCGCAAAATGCCGCCATCGCAGGATCTGCCCATGCCTTCCCCTTGCCTCGCCCGGATGTTGTCGCTCGCAGCCTTCGCCATCACATTGATCTCTTGCGGCCGCGACAGCGCTACCGAATCCGGCAACACCATGCCGGAGTCCGCCGTAGCTCCGATTCCCGCTTTCGCCACCCCGTTCGGCAATGCCGACGGTGCCACAACCTATGCCGCTGCCGCCGCATTCATGGCGGCGCTTTCCGCGTCCCAAAGGTCAACGCTCATCCTGCCCATCGACAGCGCGTTGCGCCGCAACTGGTCCAACCTGCCGACCGGAATCGTGGACTTCGAGCGCAACGGGCTACGCCTCGGCGATCTCCAACCGGACCAGTTGCCAGCGCTGTTCGCCTTTCTCGCCGCCGGCCTCGGCGCGCACGGCTACGACACGGTTGGCCAGGTCGTGGCCGCCGAAGCCGTGCTCTCGGAGTCGTTCCTCGCCAGCCAACTCAAGTGGTCCGCAACCAACTACTGGCTCGCCTTCTTTGGCGAACCGACGACCGACGGCGAGTGGGGTTGGCAATTCGGCGGCCACCATCTGGCCATCAATGCGAGCTTGGACGGTGGCCGCATCGTCAGCTCGTCGCCAACCTTCATCGGCATCGAGCCGGCCAGTTTCGACTTCCAGGGCCAGCGTCATGCCCCGCTCGCCGACGAGCTGGCCGACGGCCGCGCGCTGATGCGGGCGCTGCCGCAAGGCACTCGCGCGCAAACACTCGTCGACGACCGCCCGCGCGAGGTTTACGCAGGGCCGCGCGAGGACGGTGTCATTCCGCCGGCGGAAGGTGGTTCAGTCGCGGACTGGCCGGACGAGGCACGCGGCATGTTGCTGGACCTCATCTCGCACTGGTTGCGCGCACAACCGGAAGAAAACGCGATCCCCCGCCTCGCCGCCATCGAGTCCGAGTTGGGCGACACGCGCTTCGCTTGGCACGGTCCGACCGACGGGGACGGGGACAGCTACTACCGCATCCAAAGGGCCCACCTTGATCATCGAATTTTCGACCGAAGGCAGCGTCGGCGCGGACGGCGGCCACTATCACTCCGTGTACCGCGACCCCACCAACGAGTACGGCGGCGCGCTGCTGTAGGACTGTTCACCGTTCCGCAAAGGTTTTTTTGCGTGTTTCAGGCGGACGTATCGATGTCATGTCTCCGTCTGTTGTTCGTTGGGTGCCTGGGATGGGGCCGGGGCGGCGATGGCTCAGGGGTGTAAGCCCAAAGCCGCAATGTCCCCTTTCTGCAATTCTAAAGTGTCCCCTTTTGGTGGGATCAGAGGGCAAGGGATTGGCCGGCAAGGGGACGAGGTTGAGCGTGCGTTCGGGGCCGGGCCGGAGCCCTCAGCCGGGGAGCGCGAGGGGGCACCCCTCGCAAGAAAGAAGCCGAAGCCGAAGGCGCCGGCCGCGGGGTACTGCTAGTCCAGCCTCCTGATCTCGTTGGGCTCGCCCGTGGAGCCTTTCGTGACGCCGGAGACCCTGGCGTTTCTGCTTGAAACACGCGGGAACTTCCGCGACAGCTCCGGCCCCGCGGCGGTGAGACCGCCATCGACCAGAATCGCCTCTCCCGTCACGAACTCGGAATCGTCGCTCGCGAGGAAAAGCGCGGCGCCGGCTACGTGGTCGCCCGTGCCGTGGGTCGGCCAGGGCTGGGACTTGGCAAAGGCCGCCCTGGTCCTTTCAAGCTCATCGCCATCGGACCCGGGCGGGGTCTGCGCTGAGAGCGGCGTGGCGATAAATCCCGGGCAGATCGCGTTCACTCTGATCAGATCGGGCGCCAGTTCGACGGCCGCCGATTTCGAAAGGCTGATCACCGCCGCCTTCGCCGCCGAGTAAACCAGCGGGCCACCATCGCCACTCAGTCCGGCGACGGATGCGGTGTTGATGATCGACCCGCCCTTGCCAGCGCCCTTCATGATTCTCGCCGCATGCTTGATTCCCAGAAAGACGCCTTTGGCGAGCACGTCAAACGTATAGTTCCAATCGCTCACGGTGGTTTCGGTCAGAGGACCGATCGCACCGCCGACGCCGGCATTGTTAAACACAATATCCAGCCCGCCGTATTCATCCAGCGCAAGCTGCAGCATGGCCTCGACATCGGGCTCACTGGCCACATCCGTTCGAATGAGTGAAGCAAGCCCGCCATAGCCCGCGCTATCAGCAGCAGCGAGTGCGGCGCTACCTGTCTCGGTGTTGTAATCAGCGATCACCACCCTTGCGCCTTCCTCGAGAAATCGCATGACAGTCGCAAGGCCCATCCCGCTCGCGCCGCCGGTAATCACCGCCACCTTGTTTTCAAGTCGCATCATTCACACCTCAACCGTACTCAATATCACCACGCGACCGAGATACCACAGCGGAATGACCTAGGGCCTTGGAATCCGGCAGGGCCTATCGGGGCAGTGGATTCGCGGCGATTCAATTGTCGGGCAAGCCCAATACGCGTTTCGCAATAATATTCAGTTGTATTTCCTTTGATCCGCCCGCAATAGTCAGGGCCTTTTGATACAGCCAGCGCTTGACTGCGGCGACTTCCTTCTCTGTTGCTCCGCTGGCGCTATCCCAGTGGTGTCCGCTGCTGCCCATTGCCGCCATCAGCAGTTCGTCACCATCCTGGGCATTGAGCGCATTGGTCAGTTTGACGGCAGAAGAAGTAAAGCCGGGCGCCCGACTCCGCAGTTCCTCAATCGCGCGCCGCTGAGTGATTTGCTGGGCCTTTGCGTTCATCTCATACTGAGCCAACCGGCTGCGTAACGCCGAGTCACCCAGCTTGCCGTCGACCACGCCGACATATTGTTTGATCAGGTCCGGCAAATGGCTCTCTTCCGAGCGTCCTCCCTGGGAACCTGAAATGTTGATTCCCGCATGGGTCGACCGCTCGAACTGCAAAAGCCGCTTGCCCACGGTCCAGCCCCGATCCACGCCACCAATCAGATCATTTGCCGGGGCGATGGCATTATCGAACACCGTCTCACAAAAGGGCGATGCGCCCGAGATAAGTCGAATGGGGCGAACCGCGACGCCTTCCTGGTGCATATCGACCAGGATGAGACTGATGCCGTCGTGTTTTGGCTTCTCGGGAGACGTTCGCACCAATACGAAGATGTAGTCGCAGTAGGCGGCATCACTAGTCCACGTCTTGCGACCATTGATAACGTAATGGTCACCATCCTTGACAGCGCGAGTCGACAGGCTGGCAAGATCAGATCCGGCGCCCGGCTCCGAGTAGCCCATGGCCCACGCTCCGTCACCCGCAGCGCACTTCGGCAACCACCGGGCCTTCTGGTCATCCGTGCCGAACTCAAGGATCGTGGGACCGATGTAGTTGACGCAGCGCCCCGTCAGCGGTGGTCGCGCATTGATCCTTGTCATCTCTTCGATCAGGATCCTGTATTGCTCCCGGTCAAGGTCGGCGCCACCGTATTCCCTGGGCCATGTGGGCACCGTCCAGCCTTTTTCAACCATGCGATCGAGCCAGAGCCGCGTGTCCGGTTCCAGTTCTATGGAACGACTGCCGATCGGGACAGTACCAGGTCCCCTGGCGCCCGGAGGACAGTTCTCGTCGAGCCATGCTCCGGTTTCATCTCTAAGCGCCCGCGGATCACTCATTTCGTTATAACGACACGACCAGATTTCGGACAACCATCAGCGACAACCCGCACTGTATTACGAAGATCACGCCTACCGTCCGCATGACCCATTGCCGCGGTCGGACGCGGACATCGAGATGCCGGCGGTGCAGGTAAAGCGTGAGAAAACTCTGTATGGGCAACATGAATACGCCTATCGATGCGGCGATGATGAGGAGTTTGATGGGACGCTGATAGGCTACGTAGATCAGCGTGCTGATTATCGGCATGGCGATGACATAACCGGTGATCCACTTCTTGCGCAACGCGAGATTCTGACGATCTATAAGACCCAGAGTGACCAGGAGGTCGGGAAAAGTCCGCGAACCGGCACCGATACCCGACAGCACCGTCGAAAAGAGGATGCAAAAGGCACCGAGGCTGAACAGCCAGTAGGACCAGGGTCCGAATGTCTGTGTATACATGCTCGACAGCACGTGGATGGTTTGGGTCCCCTGGGGTATTTCGCCGAGACGATGCAGAACCCCGGCACCCAGGAAATAGAACGACAGCGTCGCGAAGGTGAGGATCACCAGCGTTACCCATACATCCGTCTGCACCACGCGAATCCAGCCTTTGGCGCGACGCACCCAACCCGCGTCCGCGCGATCACTGCCCAGGAAGCTGGGATATCCCTTCTCCACACACCAGTAGGTATAGGCGGAAATCTCGCCGGACGCGACTCCGGTTGCCGCATACATCGCCAGTGCCAATACGGCATGTTCGAGGGGGAAATCGAAGGTCAGACCAGACCGCAGATCCGCCGCGGTGACACGAAATTCTGTGCCTTGCATGAGTAACGCCGAGGCCACCGTCGCAAAGGTAAAACTGATGACCAGCACGATCATGATTTTCTCGATGCGTTCATAGCGTCCGGACCACAGGATCAGCATCACGGCTACCGCGGCGATACCCGTTGCCCAGGCCCCACCGATGAAATCCGGCAGCAGCAAGCCCAGCGCCTGGCCCGCACCGCCGATGATCCCGCCAGCGCCGATCAGCCCCATGACAGCAGCGATCATCTTCAGCCAAATCGGCCAGCCGATCGGACCTTTGGGACCCGGCAATTTCCCCGGCACACGATTCAGGGCGCGCAAATAGGTGTCGCCGCTAGTGACTACATAGCGGGCGAGTTCCGCTTGGATCAGCGACTTGACCCAGCAGGAAAACAGCACCCACCAGAGCATGACGAATCCGACAGCGGCGCCGAGCGCCGCTGTTAACAGAATCTCGCCGGAACCGACGATGGATCCCGATACGATAATCCCAGGCCCGAGATAGCGCAGGCGCCCGAATAGACTGGTTGGCGGATCCTTGATCCGACCGGGCTGGATTGTATAGGGGTCGTCGGTCATGGGGCTCGCGCGAACGCTGCCATGCGATTCTATGTTTGCAACGAGCGCCATCACAACCGACACTGCCGTCAGTCTGGACGGCATAGACCCGGAACAGGAGACACACACTTGGCCAATCCTTGTCCGTAAAATGCTGATTCTGAAGGCTTCGAGACCCATTGGGGTCCAACTGCACCGTCGCCATCCAGATCCAATGGATGCGCGTTGCGGGGCACGCGATGCCACTACCTCCGATTGAACAAGATCGCGCCGATGGATTCACCAAGTCCGTTAGAATGGACCACGCGTATCTCGGAACGACAGAACCACGAAAGCGACGGCGATGCAGCGGATCACGTACAACGTAATGAGAGAGCACCTGGGTGATTCGCCCATGGTTCGCGAGGTGGAAGTACATGCCACTCACGAAGAACTGGATTCGCTCGACCGCAATGGGTTCCTGGTTCGGGAGCGGGCGATTGAGGGCGAGTGGCTGGAATCATTGCGGTCAGCCATAGACAGGATGGCCGAAGCTGAGTGGCCTGAAATTCGACCGTATTCCGAAGATAGCCTTCCCGAGCGTACCTGGGGGGGCCATTCTCCGCCACCTGCTTGACAAGGACGCGACGTTTCATGCGCTGATCGCCTGGCCGCCCGCATTGTCGGTCGCACGCGCCATGATGGGACCGTTGGTACGCGTGCGGGGTATGCACGCCCGCATAACCTTTTCGGGACGGGAACCTCAGGACATACCCTGGCACCAACACCTTCGTGTCGTCTCTGAACCGCTACCCCGGTGGTTCTCGCAACCGCATGCCATCGATTGTCTGATTTACCTGGACGAATTGAGCGATGAAACAGGCGCATTGTCCGTCATACCCGGCTCTCACCGCTGGCTTGATCGAGAACCGCCACGATTGCGCTATGAATCGTTGCCGGACGAGCAAAAGCTTCGAATACCGGCGGGGAGCATGGTGATTATCCACGCCAATCTGTGGCACCGTGCCCTGCCGACACTGCAAGGCAAACGGCGCATGATCATACTGTCCTATACGCCCTGCTGGCTGAGGGAGTCGCCCCATGGCGGACCACCCCCGGCAGACGGTTTGACCCGGGACCTACTCGCCGAGGGCGACCGGGAGATTCGCGAACTGCTGGGGTTTGCGGGCTTCACATAGGCCCGCTTGACATCGGCCCAACAGGCAACCGTCTCACCAATGGACACCCAAGCAATCGGGATCCTGAAGCGCCGTCTAGCGGCCCGAACGGGGCGCTACGTGTTCGGCAAGGGCAACCGTAGGCTCGGCGAGGGCACGACATACACCGCTGTACGGCGCGGGGGAATCGACGCGGACCCGCACCGATTCCGAACCAGCTTCAATGACTAGTGTCGCGAGAACGCGACAAATATTGCGGTGCTATTGATCTGACCGCAGCTAGAGAGAAGACGTGAATCACAAATTCTTAGTCGGCATCTTCGCGCTACTATCCTTGCCGGCATTCGCGGACCATGCGGACCACAGCAAGCCAACCGGATTCATCCCCCACCTAACAGACTCTCCTTACGCGCAAAACCTGCGTTACGACGCCGATAGCGCGACCGTGGACGTGTTGGAATCCGCCCCGAAAGGTGAGTGCTTCGCCAAATTTACCATCATAGATCAGGATATTGCTCATGGCGCGGCCAACCACTATCAAGTGCAGAGCAATGAAGAGAGCCCAATATTAAGACACCACTACGAAAAGAAGCAGGTGTGCCTGCACGACCTTCCTAGCAGAACCGCATTCGATTATGAAACTCAGACCCGACATGCACTTGGTATAGAGATATGTGATTGCGGAGATTTCTACGAAGAGTGCGATCAGAAGGAAAGGGCACAATCGTCAGATGTATGCGGAGGCCATCCTGACGAATGGACAACGCAGTTTACATTTTACGTAAATGTGTTAGATGACGTGGACGAACCTCCAGCCGAGTCTCCTGCTGATCTCTCAGTAAACTTGATCGTGGATAACTCCGAACCTGAACCAGGAGAGCCGTTCACTCTGACCGCGGTGGTCCGCAATGATGGCGGTATAATGCAGCAGCCAGCAATCCTGTATATTAGGTATGAGCCTGACGATAGGTTAGTTGTTCAAGCTCCAATAGAAATATTAGACACTGGCGATGAGCAGTCTGAGCCCTCCCACGCACAAGTTAGGAGCACACCAAATTCGTATTGTTATATAGCGACAGTTTATTTGGCTGGAGAAAACAACACGTCCAATAATGAAGATAGATTGTGTGTCGCTGTAAAAGAGGAGTTGCCGCCCCCACCTGAACCAACTGATCCTGAACCAACTGATCCTGAACCAGAACCGATTGATCTTCCTGAGCCTGAGCCATCAACAATTGGCAAGGCAATCGTAATCCCATTGAGCCAAATTACCACAAGAACCAGTGCTTGGAGACATGTCATAAATGAAGAATAGAAATATCTGCATGCTTATGGGACTACTGGTAAATGCAGCAGCCATCCAATCGTTAGGTGCAGAAGGGTGTGATGACTCGGATAGTGGTTGGACCGAACATACTGTCGAAGGGATAACCCAGTATCGCAGCAAGACCCAAATCCGCAGAGTTGTGGCGCAAGAGGAGCCAAAGAACTTGAAATACGTATTGGAGTTATGTGCCAATACCGAGATGAACAATCAGATGGATTGCAATGATAGAAGAGTCTATATACCGACCGACGATCCCGAATTGCTCTATCAGATGATGGATATCGCAAAGCTGGCCCTCGCCACGGACTCCTATGTTACGGTAGATGTGGATCGCGATTTTGGTGTAGAGAGCGTGGATAGTTGCGAACTACCGCGAGTCTTGAGTCTAGCCATACAGAGCAAAGACGAATGAGTATGCATAGCCCCGACTGCAAGTGTTGCGCGTCAATGAGGCTGGTCAAGTGGATCCAAGTCAGGACGGCGAGGCGATACCAGTGCCCGAAGGCGGAACCGCGCCGCAATACGTGGTATGGGAACCTGACGTTGCCGCGCATGAATCCGCGACGGTCGCGCCATGGTGATCGAAGGGCTTGAAAGGGTCGTCAACAACGAACGCAAAAAGGGGGTAGTAAATGTGGCAAATCACCCCGCAAACCTCGCTATAGCAACGTATTGGAGATTCTTCGAAGGCACCAACAGCCGCGACTCGCGGCAGGTTACCGATGCGCTGAACTACCCTCACGTCCGGATTTCTGCGCGCGGCAACCCGAATATCGTCCACGATGGCCGGACTCATGCCAGCAAGATGTCCTTCGAGCCGCTCATATCAACCGGATGGGATCATACCGTCGGCATGGAACCCGAAGTGCTGCACGTTGCGCCCAGCAAGGTACATATCAAAGGCGGCTGGACTCGATATGACAGTGACGACAAACCGATAATGACCAATATGGTCACATACATCGCCACGCTCGTTGATGGTCACTGGGGACTGCAATCCCGCTTTGGTACCGATACCGATCTCTTCTGGGGAAAGCCGGAGGATCGCCCCGTTGAAGATGATGTGGACCTTGACGAAAACGCCGGCAAAGCCGAGAACATCGTAGCATCCGCACTGGAGCTGGTGGGTGTCGACAAACCCGGGGCAGCCCGGTACTGTCACTATCCCCTGCTGCTTATCAATCCCGGCGATATCGAGTCGATTGCCGATGGTGAAGCACTGCGAAATAGTCTGCCGGCAAGTGAACCGCTGGTGAATAGCGTCAAGGCTATTCAGGTCGGTTCGACGGGTGTCAACGTCACCTTTCGCGCCGCCGTTAACGAGCGCCCGGTGGAAGGTGTATTCCTGGTGAAGGCTGATGATGGCCACTGGGGCATCAAAGGCGGATCGTTGATAGTTTCCTAGTACGACTTAACGTCTCGTTGAAAAGGAGTGTCAGCGATTTGAGTATCGAGAAATCCGTGCTGGCGGCTTTGCAGGACTACAACACAGCCATGAAGGCCGGGGACATCGAACGGCAGTTGGCCTTTTTCTCCGAAGAATGGCAAAGCAGTTCCGGCGGGACCAAGGCCGATTTGAGGGCGTCCTTTCAGACGCAGGACCTGCAAGCCAGCAACCAGGACAAGCGTCTTGTCCTGGATGATGCCAAGGTGGTCGTCGACGGGGACACGGCCATCATCGACCCCGTGACGACGCGTTCGTCGAGCGGGAGCGGATTCTTTCAATTCAAATTGAAAAAGGAGCCGGATGGGGAGTGGCGATGCGTGTCCATCGCCGGAACTGGACAGGGCGACGTACTAGCGGAAAACGCCCGCAGCTTGAGGGAGCGCATCTTGAGCGACCCGGCGCGTCCCGCTTACCACTTCGTGATGCCGGAAGGCGTCGCGATGCCGTTCGATCCCAATGGCGCCATTTACTGGAAGGGCCGCTATCACCTCTTCTACATCTTCCAGGACACCCGGTCGGGCAAGCGGTCCGACCATTGGGGCCAGGTGTCGGGCACGGACCTGTTTCACTGGCGCCACCATCCCACGGGCCTTCTCGACGGCATGTATAGCGGAAACTGCTTCATCAACGAGAATGGCGTTCCAACAATCTGCTACCACCAGGTCGGCCAGGGAAATGCCATGGCCGTGGCCCTCGACGATGACCTGAACGAGTGGAAGAAGCTCGACTCGAACCCGATCACGCCGAAAACCCGGGAGGGCGACGCGCACCACGATAAGTACCGTTCATGGGATCCACATGGTTGGCTGGAAGGCGACACCTACTACGCCATTTTCGGCGGCAAGCGACCGGGCATCGCGAAGTCACCCACCCTCGAGGTGAGTGGAACTACGTGGGGGATCTGTTTGCGCATGGCGTCACCGGCGTATCGCTGGAGGAGGACGTGTCATGTCCGGCCCTTTTCAAGCTGGGTGACAAGCACGTGCTCCTTTGCATCAGTCACCGGCTTGGCTGCCGTTACTACGTCGGGGAATGGAAAGATGAGCAGTTCCATCCCGAGTCTCATTCCCAGATGAGTTGGGTCGACAACGCGTTCTTTGCGCCGGAAAGCCTGGTGGACCGCAAGGGCCGCCGAATCATGTGGGCCTGGATTCTGGATGACCTTCGGTTCGGCACGCGTTCGAAGTACGGCTGGTCGGGAACCTTGAGCTTGCCGCGGGTATTGTCCCTCGGAGATGACGGTCGACTCCGCATGGATGTGCCCGAGGAAATTGAAACGCTGCGTTATGACGCTGTCCTCAAGGGGCCGTTCACGATTGAATCCGACACGGGCCTGACTGGGGATGCGTCGCCGGTGACAGCCTCGAGTTGCTAGTCGAAATCGAAAGCGTCGGCGTATGGGGTCAAAGTGTGCGCATCGCCGGACGGACAAGAGGAGACATCGATCTTCTACGACGCGAAAGAAAAGCTGCTGAAGGTCGATACGCGCAGATCCGGGCCTCGCGACACGCCCGGAACCGTAGAGGCGGACCCATTCGAGCTGAAAGCCGGCGAGAGGTTGAAGTTAAGGATCTTCGTCGACAGATCCGTGGTTGAAGTCTTCGCCAATAGCCGCCAGGCGATCACGCGGCGCATCTATCCTGCGCGTCGGGACAGTGTAGGCGTGCGCGTGTTCTCCAGCGGCGGTGATGCCCGGGTGCACGTACTCAAGGCTTGGAACATCACCCCATCGAATCCCTACTAAGCTGCGGCTGGCTCATATTCAGTGCCAATCATCACCAAATGCTCGTCCGCGAGCACACGGGTGAGGAAAGCGCTCCCGGTGGCTTTCCTTTCGGCGAATTCCCTTGTCGTATACAAGGTCGGGGCGAACTTGCGGCGCAATTTCGTTTCAACGGGTGCAAGCGCCGAGTAGATATCCTCGAGCATCACCTGGTCCGAAACGACCAACAGATCTATATCGCTCGCTGCAGTATCGGTGCCCTTTGCGACCGAGCCGTACACCAAAGCCAATGCGATCCTTTGGTCGAGCGGCTCAAGGGCTTGGCGGATCGGTTCGGCCATCGCAACCGTCTTGAGGACCAAACCACGCAGCTCTTCGAACACCGGGGAATCAGGATTGGCCTGATGGCGTTTCTGTCTGCCGACGCGAGTCACCGTAACCAAGCCGCTGGATGTGAGCCGCTGGAGTTCGCGCTGCACGGCGCCCGAGCCGGAGCCGGTCAGTTCGATCAACTCGCTGGCAAAGAAACTACGCGACGGCTGACCGAACAACAGCGACAGAACACGCTGCTGGGTAGTCGTAAAAAGCGCATCGGCAAGGCTCGTCCGCCGATCACCCCGCTTCGCTGCCGCCTTGCGTCGAGCCGAGCGTGAAGTTCCTATCGCTGAAATACCCATTCCGGGCATCTTAAATCCCATTTTGGGTATGACGCAACGGCGCTATGCGCCGCAAATCGTGCCCCACACACCTTGTTCGAGTATCCTCACGCAAACTGTCGCGCTGAGTAGAGCAACCGTGTCCAGACGTCGAATACATCCCATCGTCACGTTCCGCCAACTGAGGCAACTGATCGCCAATCCCGAGGACACGTCCAAGGTGTTCGAAGTCATCCGCGCTGCATCGGGACCATCGCTGCGAAAAGGCATCAAGCGCTTCCGCGCCCGTGAAGTGGGCCGCCGCGTCCTCGCCATGGAGATCGACCTGCTCGACACCGTGCGCGACCGGCAACGTCTCGAAGGGCTTGACCACGGAACGCTCGGACGCACCTACTACGACTTCATTTACGCGGAGGCGCTCTCGGCGGACGGTCTGGTCGATGCGAGCATGCCGCAGGGGAATTCCCTCTACGACGAGATGAGCCCTGACATGCGGCGCTATGCCCAGCGACTGCGCGACCAGCACGACATATGGCACACCCTGACGCAATACGGCCGCGACGAACTCGGCGAGGCCTGTCTGCTCGGTTTCACCTACGCGCAATCGCGCAACCGCGGCATCGGCCTGATCGCGCTGACGGGAGGGTGGAAACTGTACACGGCACTCGGCACCCGGGCCCTACGGGCGATCTGGCAGGGATTCCGTTCCGGACTGCATGCCTCGTGGCTGCCGGGCGAGGACTGGGAAGGCATGCTCGAACTTCCCATCGAAGAGGTCCGCCGGCAACTGGCGATTCGACCCCCGACCGCGTACTGGGAAGTGGCGGCGTAGAGCGCCCGCTACGGACGCCGGACCATCTACGACCCTGGAAATCCGCCTGCTCCCGCCGAGTCGCGCGCCAGGCTCAGGAGGAGCCTGCCGAAACGTGGCAGACGCGCCTGCGCAGGCTGCCTGACAGACTGTCGACCACCTTGGGGACAAGTAACTCGTTCAGCCGGTTGCGCACCGCGAGCATGATGACCACCGCCACCGGCAGGTCGTTCAGGTTCTGCTCGTGCGCGGTCCCGCGATCGACGGTCAACAGCGCATCGAATCCGCGGTCCGCCGCAAGGCGGAGCAGTTCGCCGTTGTCGGCACCCGCCCAGCGCATCTGCGGGACGGTGCGGACCTCGTAGGCGGCGGGAAAGGCCGCCCCGAGCCGCCGGGGCACGGACTCGTCAAGCAACAGCCTCATTCCGCCCGCCGGCAAGCATCACCTTGGCCTCTTCGAGCAGCGCAACGGCCTGATCCCGCGACACCGATGGATAGTCATCCAGAAAGTCGTCGAGACGGTCGCCAGCCTCCAGATACTCCATGAGGATGCGCACCGGAACCCTCGTCCCAGCGAACACCGGGGTGCCGCCCAGGATGTCCGGGTTCCTGTCTATCGGTGAGCCGCTCATGATCGTCTCCGTTGTAACCGGTTCATTGTCCACGAGGCTGGCCGTTCGACGGTGGATTGCCAACCGGTCGTCGAGCGACTCCCGAGTTGGCGTTTCCGCAACCTGCGTTCCCTGCCCGGATAGATTCGCCGCCGGGTCTCCCACCGTGGTGGATCGGCGCCGGAGCTTCCCCCGTATTCGTGACCCGATACCGGCCAAACCTACCTACTGGCGAAGCGCCATCCTCGATTACGCACACCGTGTGGTGCTGGCCGCGGGGACAGTAGAGAATGCGGATTCCCGTTGATCTGATCGAGAGATGATCTGAATGACAACACATTTGCCGGGTTCTGGTCCGAACGCCGAATGGAACGTGCACCTTGCTTTGGAGGATCTGCAGGGCCTTCAGACTGCCGCGATGACGCTGATCAAGTCGCTGGACGACCACCTTGCTCAGCAAGACTGCGGAGGCTCCAAGCATCCGGACATGCTAGGGAACGCTGCGGCGGCGGTTGTGTTGGCCGCGTTTGCGACGGAGCTCGCGCTCAAGACCCTCCACGCGCAACTCAGGCCGAACCAAAAACCTCCTCATGGTCACGATCTGGTCAAGCTGTACGACGCACTGGACTGTGACGCCAAGACCAAAGCTCAGAACGCCCTGCTCAGTTTGCCACCGTTGGGCGCCCCCAGTTGGATCGGCGAGAACCCCGAAATCCGAGCGCTAGTCGAACAGGGGCGCACCAATTTTATCGACTGGCGGTACCTGCCCGAGTCCAGCGACTCCGGTGGCAAGCATGGGGTCCCCAAGGCTTTGGTCAACGTGGTACAGGCGTTGCGCAAGGTGTGTCTCGAATTCCTTTAGGCCTTCGCGGCTGCCCAACAATGCCGCCGCCGGTTCGCGCGTATCGACAGCCCGTCATCATGGCCAAATAGCGCAAGTAGCTGCGACGCATGGATCGTCGTTGGGACACCGTTGCCCATTCGTCGCCTTGCCACTGATCCACTACCACCTATATCACCGGTGCGACAGCAGTTTCGAAGAGAGCCGCTTTGGTGGCCGACACCATGTTTTCGGCTACGGCTTGGAACAACGGCCAATGGCATGCCAGCGGCGCTGGCTACAGACTCCAGACATCCGTTGCCGACCGGAACCGTTTCTTCCAGCGGAGGCAGCGTACCGTCACGCTGCGCGTTACCACCGAGTCCCGCTTCGTCGACGTCGAGGTCAATTGCGGCAAAGATTCGTTCTGGAACGGTACGTGCCACGAGTTGATCGCCCGAGACATGGGTCGTTGTTTCGTCGCCCTTGGGCTTCGCCCCACCGCCCAAGGGCAGACCGCCCCGTTTCGAACTGTCGCCGGTAAAGCTCGGCGTCTTCCGAGGCCAACCAGAGACGAACACGGTCTAAGGTCGTGCCTAGCCCGGATCGCTCACCAACTTGGCGGATCGGGTTGAAGGAGGCGTCCAAGAAGCATTTTCTTCGTTGTGGCGAGTGACTGGCCCTGCGGATGGTCGGAGCGGTGCTGGTGTTGAGCGGTTTTGGCCCCGAGGCGGTCGCGAACGCGCATTCAGCGACCGCCGGCCCGCACCGGGGCGAGTGTCGCCCCCGGCGGCGGATGCCGGTCGGCATGTCGTCGGCGGGAGGCCGGCTACGCCGGCGGCGCTCGGGCCGGAACGCGTCATAGCGCGGCCGCAGCGGCCGCGAACTCGTCCCGGTACGGGTAGACCGACGAGAACGACAGTCACACCCTGCGCGCGGTGACGCGCACCCGCGCGGCGATCTTGAGAAGCTTCACCCGAAGGGTTCCGCATTGCTGCCTGGCCAAGCGCGTGCCTGCTAAGCGCCACACCGCTATAGGTCTTAACTGGCCCTCAACTGTACCAGCTTGATCCCGTACTTCTTCGCCAATTCCCGCGTCTCGGCATCGAATACGTGAGCCACCAGGATCGCCTCGACGTGGCCCGAACCCAGTGCCTCCGATCGTTCAACCTCCAACAATGCCCGATATTTCACCGCTTGGTGCGCCCCCGGTAGCGGCACAATCGTCTCAACTTCGACAACTGCCGCGTTGCCGTTGGGGAGATCGAACTTTACGTCCACGCGATCTCCGCTCAGGAAGCCGTGCTCGATGGTGGCCGTGGACGCGACCGGCAGCCCGATCAATTCCGGCTTCGCGGCCACGAGGTTCTTTAGCCTCAAGTGTTCATCGCCTTCACCGCCGCCTTTTCCCGACGACCTTCTAGGCTCAGGCCGGGGCGGTTTGATCTCCAGCGCATCACCTAGTGCAAGGACAAAGGTGTCTCTCTCCGAACTGTCGCCAAGCCGATGTACCAAATCTTCAATGAAGCTCCCCGTGCACTCACGGTCCAGATACCGAAACAATCCAGCGCCCCAGGAAGTGGAACCATCTCTGTTACGTCGTTGATATTTCCAATACCGGCATTGCCTCGCGATGTCGTCAGGCAGAATTAGGTCCATAGTCCCGTCCGACTCGACAAAGTTGCCCCTTTTATCAACGCCGACATTGCCCACCCTATAGCACGCGAAGATGATGCGATCTTGCTCTGGACGCTCTGGGGCCCTCGTCGTCAGAAGCACCAGGTCGCCCTTCGCAAGCCGCTCCGCTTCTATCGGGATAGGCTCTCCCGCGCGTTGTCCCGTATGGTAGGTGCCCGTCCAGAACTTGAACGGCTTCCTCGAAAGCAGTTCACTCTCATAGCACACACCAGCCTTCGGCCGCCGACCCACTCGACCACGGTCGCAATACTGACGACACTCGTTTTTCGGGTCGCTGCACCATGTTCGACGATCCAATTCCACGTTGCGCACGATGATGGGCTCCGAGCAGACGCCCCGGTAGCCAATCAATCCACCACGGGCACCCCCGTCGTTGTACGTCACCTTGAACGCTACACCGTGTGGTCTGCGAGTAACCGGTTGCTTAGCACGCAGGTTGGTTTGCTCGATGCCTGTCAACACATGCAGCCGACGGTCTTTGATCATGTATCTCAAATGCTGCCGATGCTCAGGTGCTTCGTATGGCCTTCGCACGTTGGGAAGCAGCCAATTCCTCGACCTCAGGTCGGCAAAAAGCGCCGCTCCCGTCATCGGCCCATCTTCGAGTTGCCGATAAGTCTCAGCAATGCGACCCGTCGCTTTAGGATAGGCGTGTCCCGGTTTCAGCCCGTAGGTCGCCCGATCAACGCCACCCGACTGCCTGATCGCGGTCAATCCGCTCTGTCCTGCCAAAAAATCCATTCGGGTAGTCCACACACCTGACCCCATGTTCAGTACGCTCCGTATCTGAATGCCACGGATAGAACCCCTACAATGGCTTTCCGGTACGCAACAGCCTCGACGCCAAAGGAGTCGCTTTAGAAGTAGCCGGCGTCCCCACGCGCCAACAGCGCCCGCGCCTTACTCACGTTCTTGTTCGTCCACACGACCGCTTGATGACAAAAGTGATCTATTGGGGAAACTATTCTCCACCCTGTAATGGCTTAGGAACGTATCGGAAACAGGATAGGCTCCAACACGACTCGGCTAAACTCCTTTTTCAACCAACGTTCAGGTGGGTCATCTCGGCTGACAAAAATCAGACCATTTCTCTCATCCCATTCGCATTTGAAGTGAAGCCACTTGTTTGCGTCATTCTCTAGCCGGTGAACACTTACGTTGCCATCGGACACCGAGACCTGACCATAGGGGCAAGTATTCGGGGTGCAATCCGGGACCATTTGAGCTATGACCTTAAACCCCACTATAGTGCCTGCGGGGAAGGGCTCCAGGAACCATCCGCATATGGGACGCTTGAATACCCCGTATCCTTGGAGTTCCTCGAGGGTGTCGAGATCGCGTTGGACTAGGTCCTGTATCACCTTCAGCAGATAAGTGTCAGACTCTAAAGCGGCATGGCCTTTCACCCAATTCGTCTTAGTGCACTTCATCGAAGATCAACCGTTCCTATGCTATCCCTGATCCTTGCACGTCAGACTCTTATTCAGTCCCGCTCTACTTCAACGGATTTTAGACCGATTCGGCCCCGTCTACAGTTCGGTCACTTCAAGTATCGGTCTCGAACAAGTGTTGGCACAATGGACATCTGATCCTTCCCGATCTGAACTTTGGCACGCGCAGGGATCTGCGGCAGGACGGACACTCGACGATTTCCCTTTGAGCGTTCTGATCCGTTCCGTGTGAACTCTGGGGTGACAACGAATGCGAGGCAATTTCTGCAATCTTTTTCACGAAGCTGTCCCGGTCAGTGTTGGACCACTCACCAAGGACTTTGTGATTGCCGGATGGATCCAGCGAGCAGAGCATAGGAACCCCTATGCCACTGGCCTCCACGCGTACAACTTTCCCTCATCAACTTGACTAGCTCGGGAACCATTCCGTACAGGCCCATCCGCGTCACTATGTGTTCGGTCCAACTCGGGTGTCCCGCAGATGGCTCCAGAGACAATTGAATCCACCAATACTCGTAGTAGAGACTCGCTATCGTGTCTCGTAATTCCAAAGGGAGGTCCCTTAAGCTCCCCACATCTTCATGGAGCTTGGAAGCTGCCTTAGCCAAAATGGTCTTGTCGATGTTCATGGGCGAATCACTACCGTCCGCTACTCAACGGCTATGGGTCAGATCGGTCACCAAAGCCAGCTCTACGTACGGACAGCACCTTTTCCAAGGATCATAGGACGCCAGAAAGTACGCATGATCGACTAGACTCGTGCGATCAAACTTGGCCTCGCGTATCGCCTTTAGACTTTCGTAGTCGAGGAAATCTGGATCGTCACTGTAGACTACCAAGATGTACACGTCGTATGTCTCTCCCCGAACATCAGCGCGATCCTTCTTTCGTATGATCTCCGAAATCATCCTCACGACGGTCAATGGCGCTACTGATTTGTGTGGACTACTATCCCCTCTGATGGCGGCTTTGATAGCACTCTGATTGACAAGTTCAGTGACTTCGATCCCTACCCGCTCCTCGTTGTTACCTGTCGCCTCGCAATCTGGCGGGTCAGTACCTGGATGACGCGGCTGGACGGATTGATAGGATGCCGCTCCCCGACGCACCATTTCGTCACGCAATATACGCGCCACGTCAGCCTCATTCTCCTGCTTAGCTGCAGACAAGGCGAAATAAGGAGCATGTTTGCGTACCCCTTCAAGACCCGTCGCGAAGAATTCGCTCAACTCGCAAGTCGATTTAGTCATCGTCTGTGATGCAGTCAGCCCAACGCTGCATGACCAGCCGCCGCTTCTCCAGCAAGTCATCGCGCGCGGAGGGCGCCACCGACGCCGAGTCCTCGACGTGAGCGAGCGCGAACTCCGACAGCAGCTCGTCCATGTCGTGCAGCCGCGACCAGTCCTTGAAGCTCGACGGAAAGCCCTGGCCCGACGCGACGATCCCCGCCTGACGCAGAGCCTGCGTCATTAACTTGTCGCCGAGCATCGCCCCGGGCCGGGAGCCGGGAAACGCGAGCTCGCCGCCTCGGACGTCCGCACGCGCCGCCCACAGGACGTCAAGCGCCTGTCCGGATAACGGCACAAGGTGCGCCTTGCCCATCTTAGCCGCCTCGAGGAAAGCGAAGGTCGACCGAACTGTCGGCCGGGGCGGGCCAGCGGGACGTCACCACCTTCGGTCGAGTGAAGAAACGCACGCCCTCGGGTCCGTACATGCTGGTGTCCCCGAATAGCGAATCGTTCCATCCGCCGAAGCTGTGATATCCGACCGGCACGGGTATCGGCACGTTGATGCCCACCATGCCGGCCTCCACCACATCCTGAAATGCCCGCGCAGCGCCACCGTCGCGAGTGAATATCGCAGCGCCGTTGCCCCAACGATTGTCCTGTATGAGCTGGACCGCTTCATCGTACGAGTCCGTGCGAACGACGCTGAGCACCGGACCGAAGATCTCATCCGTATACACGGACATATCCGTAGTGACGTTGTCGATCAGGGTCGGGGCAAGGAAGTAGCCGTTACCGTTGAATGCCCGGTCCCGGCCATCGACCAGCACCGAGGCGCCCGCCGAGGCACCCTGTGCGATGTAGTCGGCGACGCGCCCGCGATGCTCCGCGGTGACGAGGGGACCCATCTCCGAGTCGGGATCCGTGCCGTCCCCCACGATGAGCCTGGACATTCGGTCACGGATGGCGTCCAGCAACGGGTCGGCGATGCCGCCCACCGTCACAAGCACCGATACAGCCATGCACCGCTCCCCCGCCGAGCCGAATGCGGCCGACACCGCGGCATCGGCGGCGACGTCCAGGTCGGCGTCCGGCAACACGACCATGTGGTTCTTGGCGCCCGCCAGGGCCTGCACGCGTTTCCCGTTCCGGGTGCCGGTTTCGTACACGTGCTTCGCGACCGGCGTGGAGCCGACGAACGAAACCGCTTGCACGTCGGGATGCTCAAGCAATCGATCGACGGCCACCTTGTCTCCCTGCAGGACGTTGAGCACACCCTCGGGGAAGCCCGCCTCGTGAAACAGTTCGGCCAGCAGAAGCGGCGCCGACGGATCACGCTCCGATGGCTTCAGCACAAAGGTGTTGCCCGCGGCGATGGCATTGGGAATGGTCCAGAGGGGCACCATGGCCGGAAAGTTGAACGGCGTGATGCCGGCCACCACGCCGAGCGGTTGACGTATCGTGTAGACGTTGACGCCGCTCGACGCGCCCTCGTTGTACGAACCCTTCAACAGTTCGGCGATCCCGCAGGCGAATTCGATGTTTTCCAGACCGCGCCCCACTTCCCCGGCCGCGTCGCTCAGGACCTTGCCATGCTCAGCCGTGAGGGTTCGCGCGAGTTCGTCAACGTTGGCTTCCACCAGGTTCCGAAAGCGGAACATGAGCTTGGTTCGGGCTGAGACGCTTTCCCGACGCCACGAGTCGAACGCCGTCCTGGCCGCGGCCACGGCGGCATCGACATCCTCAACCGAAGCCAACCCGAGGGCCGCCGTCTTTTTGCCGGTGGCCGGATTGAACACCGGACTGGTCCGACCCGATGTCGCGGCCACGCTGGTACCGTTTATGAAGTGGTTGATCTGTTTCATGGCTATCGAGTCCTGCAAGTGGAGGGATTGCGAGGCGGACGACCGTCGTGCGCGTCATCGTTTCGCATACGCGCGACGATACGCTCGAAACGTCCTCGGAGATCCCACGCGTCGAACCAGTCGACCGTGGCTTTATCGATCATTGATCGGCCGGGGCATGGTCGGCGCGCGCCGCGGTGTCGAGCCGTTCGAGTTCGGCACGGAATCGGACGTGCTCCTCGACAGCGAGAGCGTCGTCGCGACGTGGGTCGCCAGCCATGCGCCGCAACCGCTTGTTGATCGCGAAGACCTGTCCGAGTGTTCGCGGCGGCGGCGGCGACAGGGACCGGAGACTTGCCTTCCACGCGCCGAGCTCGCGCATCCGTTCCCGGTCCTCGTCGGTGACGACCGCTCGCATGTCTTTGGTTCGGGACATCGTCAGATTATACGATGTTGCGCGACTAGCGGCGGGGCCGCCCGACATTCCGTCGGAGACGCGAAGGAACCGTTTCGCGACACGATTCGAAGCCTTTAGCGCGTTCGATTACCGCGCGCCCGTGACGCCCAGGGAACTCCCACAGGTGCGAGTCCGAAAGCCCTGGTGGCACCCGGCCCATCGTCGCCACCTTGGGATCGGCCCGATTCGCCTTCACGAACTCGAACAACCTTGCCCGCGTGCGCGCACATGGTCGCTACACCATAGGGCGTGGCTATGCTCCCGTCTTTTATCGTGCGAGGGGTTCCCCCTCGCGCTCCCCGGCTGAAGGCTCCAAGCACGCGCACGCGGGCAAAATCCTGCGCGATCATCGCGGCCCTTGGTGAGATACGCGGGCGAGGGGGTCACTCAACACCACATGGTCCCCCACAATCTCCCGTTGAAACGGCTCCGGCAACCGCGCCCAATCCCGCGCCTCGACGAGAAAAGGAATCGTGGACTCGCATACGGCTACCGCGAACTCGGCGAGTTGCTCGGCCGCGATCTTCTCCAGCCCTGGTCCTCTCAGCACGAGATCGAGATCGCTGCCGTCGTGGCATCGCCCGTTGACACGGCTCCCGTAGGCCCAGACTTCGACGTCTGGCAGGTAATCGCGGAGCAGGGCTTCGAGAGTGCGCCGATGCTTTGAAGGCAGTTCCAGCCGGTCAGCCATCGTCGGACTGCTCGATGATGTTGGCGAGCGCCTTCGCATCACCGACGAAGGCCGGCAGCAGCTTGAGGGTGGTCTCCGCGAAGTCCTCGCCGTAGTCGTGCGCCGTGTCGTTGCGGTTGTCGCGGTAGCGTAGCCATCTCTCGACGGCGTCGGTGTCGATGAGGTCGTGACGGGCAGCGTGCCGGAAGAGGTCCTTGAAGGTGAGGCGGTCGGCTTGCCGATTGCTGGCGAAATAGGCGGCGAGCCGCTTGCGGAGCAGCTTGCCGCTCTGCTCGAGCACGAGTTCGAACTCCTTGACGCACGCCGCCCGATACATCTCATAGAGAACATCCTCGCTGTCATCGACTCGTTCGATCTCCTGTACCGCACGTTCGAGGGACGCGATGCAGCGGCGCAGGAACGTGGTGTCGATGCTCACGGAAGCTCTTTCGCGAAACCGAGCGATTCGAGATTGGCGGCGATGGCGGCGTCCATCGAGCCGCGAAGCGCGTCGGCCATTGACCAGAGTTCGGATTCGTCGATGCCTATGGGCGAGTGGCTTTCCGGCTTGGAGCGCTGCGATTGTCTGGCGGGCATGGGACGGATGTCCGTCTGTGGCGTCGGGGACGATTCTAGCAACGCGGCGGCCCCGTCACGCCTGCGACGCTCTGACGCCCCAACGCCGCTTTGGCACCCGGGGCCGCCTGTTCAGGCTCCCGACGATTTCCATCGTTGTCCAGAATGAGCAGCTTGCCGTTGACCTTGCTTCGCCGTGCGACGAAACGCATGCATGTCAGCGATGCGCCGCCACGTCCCCTCCGGTCGCGTCCGACGCCGCTTCGGCCCGCAACTTCAACCCCAGGGCGTCGATTACCCTGAGCACGGTTTCGAACGTCGGATTGCGTTCCCCCGACAGCGCCTTGTAGAGGCTTTCGCGGGACAGGCCGGCGTCCGATGCCACCTGCGCCATGCCCCTGGCGCGGGCGATGTCGCCCAACGCCTTTGCGACGAATGCGGCATCGCCATCGGCCTCCTCGATCGAAGCCTCCAGATACGCCGCCATTTCCTCGCGCGTTTGTAGGTGCTCGGCAACGTCGTAGGGTGAAGTGGCGGTCTTGGTCATGGTGTCCACCTACAGGTTTCGCGCGAGGCGCAGGGCCGTCTCGACGTCGTCGCGCTGGCTACGCTTGTCGCCGCCCGCCAGCAGGACGACGAACGTGCGGCCCTGCCTCTTGAAGTACACCCGGTAGCCGGTCCGTATTCGATCCGCAGTTCCGAGACGCCTTCCCCCACCGGCCTCACGTCTCCCGGATTGCCGGCCGCGAGCCGCTCGACCCGGACGAGCACGCGGGCGCGAGCGCGGACATCCCGCAAGCCATCCAGCCATCAGCGTAGATCTCCGTCCTGCGGACTTCGAGCATGCGCCAAAAGTAGCCAACAGGCTACACCTCTGTCAATCCCCCGCTGTTGTTTCTCTTGCAGTTAAAGCGTCCATCTGGCTGCCCCAGTCACTACGCTTCGGTGCCGCCAGGGGGCGGCGGAGCTTCTGTAGTGACGAGGCGCAAAGTTGCGGGCCGGCGGGCCGTCCGTCTTGCGTCGATATGGCGAAACCCCTGTAGTCGGCGCATCGACAACGACAGGCTGAAACCGGTTCGATGGGTGGGATCAAGCAACGCCGACCTGAAGCGTTTCCCGGACCCGGTGCGGCACCGCATCGGCTTCGCCGTCTACCAGGCCCAGGCCGGTTTCCGACACCGCGACGCCAAGCCCCTCAAAGGCTTCGGCTCCGGCGTTCTGGAGGTCGTCGCGGCCACGACGGCGACACCTTCAGGGCGGTCTACACGGTCCGCTTCGAAGTGGCAGTCTACGTCCTGCACGCCTTCCAGAAGAAGTCCGGACGGGGCATCCGTACGCCGACGCGCGAACTCGATCTGATCGCCCGCCGGCTGAACGCCGCCGAACGGCACTACAGGGAGATGCGTAGTGGACGGTGAAGCCAAAGACACGGCGGAGACCGCCGTCGAACACGGCAGCGGCAACGTCTTCGCCGATCTCGGCCTGCCGGACGCCGACGCGCATCTTCTGAAGGCCGGACTCGTCGCCCGCATCGATGCGATCGTCCGCCGGCGCGGTCTCACCCAGACAGAGGCCGCGCGGCTGCTCGGGCTTTCCCAGCCCGACGTCTCGCGGCTGCTGCGGGGAGATTTCCGGCAATACTCGCTGGAGCGCCTGCTGCGCCTCCTGACGACGCTCGGCCGCGACGTCGACATCGTCATCCGACGGCCCCGTTCGGCCGACGGCGGTAGGCTGCGGATCGCCACCGCAGAAACCGGCTGAACGCCCGCGCCGGCCACGACAAGGCCAATCTCAGCCCCAGGCAGAACGGTGCCGCGCAGACCGCGCATACCCCTGCAGAAATACGCAGATCGTCCTACTTCAACCGCCTATTCCATGCAAGTGCCCCACGGCCGGCGCCTTCGGCTTCGCCCGTGGCCCGACCCAACTCGCCGTCCATGGAAGAGGCGCAGATGCCAATGTTTGCAGTTTTCCGGACCTCCTGACACCATTCCCAGGAAGGCGGAGACGGCGGCGACATGACTTCGACATCTTCTGCGAATTGCCGCGCGACTGGCATCCAGCCAGCCCGTAGCGGCTGCCAATGCCCGGCCGACCGAGCGCCGGGATAGCCAAATGACCGCAACGCGCCGGCCGCGCCTGAATCCACAGTCCTTCGACTTCCCGGAGGACCTGATCCGCGCCGGGCACTATTCCGACAAGTATTTCGTGCGCACCAGGGAAGTTCTGCGGCAAGACGGGCATCGACCCCAGGTATTGATGCAGGTCTTCTGCAAGACCGCGGGCTGGATCGGCGGGGTCGATGAAGCCATCGCCATCCTCAAGCGATGCAGCGACGACTGGCCCGCGTTGACAGTGCGCGCGTTGTACGACGGCGACCCCATCGCGCCCCACGAGACCGTGATGACCATCGAAGGTCCCTACGATACGTTCGCGCACCTCGAAACGCTCTATCTTGGCGTGTTGGCTCGCCGCAGCCGCATCCTCACGAACACGCGCCGAGTCGTGGACGCGGCACGCCCGAAGGAGGTGCTGTTTTTCCCCGCCCGGCACGACCACTGGTCGCTGCAGCAAGGCGATGGCTACGCCGCGCATCTTGCGGGCGCGACGGCGGTGTCGACGGACGCGCAAGCCGCCTGGTGGGGAGGACACGGTCTCGGCACGGTTCCGCATGCCGCCATTGCAGCCTACGGCGGCGACACCGTGCTGGCCACCCGCAAATTCGCCGACCACCTTCCCGATTCGGTGCCCCTCGTGGTGCTGGTGGACTTCGACAACGATAGCGTGGGCACGGCGGTCGATGTCGCCCGCGCGCTGGGCAGTCGCCTCTACGGGGTGCGTCTCGACACCTCCGGCACGCTGGTGGACAAGAGCGTCGTGCCCACGATGGGACAGTTCGATCCGCGCGGAGTGAATCCGCAACTCGTCAGGAACGTTCGCGAAGCGCTCGACGACGCCGGGTTCAAGGACGTGCGCATCATCGTCTCCGGCGGCTTTGGCGTTACCAAGATTCGCGCGTTCGAGTCCGAAGGCCTCCTGGTTGCCGCCTATGGCGTCGGTTCTTCCCTTGTAGCCAATGACGGCAGCTTCGATTTCACCGCCGACATCGTGCTCAACGAGGGACGCCCGTCTGCCAAGGTTGGCCGCGCGTATAACCCCAACCCGCGGCTGGAGGTCGCGGAATGACACGGGTGTTCTGGGACGTGGACACGCAGGTGGATTTCATGCTGCCGGATGGCAAGCTGTATGTGCCCGGTGCCGAGACCATCGCCGACAACCTGGGCCGTCTGACCGACTTCGCCCACGCCAGCGGCATTCGCATCGTCGCAAGTTCGGACAACCATGATCCGGACGATGCCGAACTCTCCGACACGCCGGACTTCAAGGACACGTTTTCGCCTCACTGCCTGCGCGGCACGCCCGGACAAGCGCGGATACCGCAGACAGCCTTGAGCAATCCGCTGTTGATCGAGCCGGAAGACGCGGCGGGCGCCTTGCCGGCCTTGTTGGCGAACCACGACGGCGACATCCTGCTCCACAAGCACTGGTTCGATGTCTTCACCAATCCCCATGTCAGCCCGGTCGTCGAAGGCTTGGGCATTACGGACGTCGTCCTTTACGGTGTGGCGCTCGACGTCTGCGTCGCCTGCGCCGTTGAAGGACTGCTCGCACGACATCCCGCGCTCGCATTGGCGGTTGTCGAGGATGCCGTGCGCGGCATCGAGGAAAGCGGGCGCGGCGCGATCCTTGGCGGATGGCAGGCAAGGGGGGTCACGATCACTTCCACGGAAGCAGTACTCTGCGGAAACAGGACTTAAGGACTTGACCATGGACAACCACACGCGGAGAACGGCGCTCGTCACTGGCGCTTCAGCGGGACTGGGCGAGGAATTCGCGCGACAGCTCGCGGCGCGCGGCTACGACCTCGCGCTGGTCGCCCGGCGCCGGAGCCGACTGGAAGCGTTGGCAGAAGACCTGCGCGGCGGCCACGACGGCATTCGCATCGAGGTGATCGAGGCGGACCTGTCGTCAGCCTATGCGCCGGACGCGATAGCTGCCCGCACCGCAGAGTTGGGGCTTGAGGTCGACTACCTGGTCAACAACGCCGGTTCCGCCGGGCCCGACCTGCTCGATGACCGGGACTGGCAGCAGCAGGCCGCTTTTCTGCAACTCATGATGATGTCCGTGGCGCATCTGTGCCACCTGTTCGCGCCCGGCATGTGTGAGCGCGGTTTTGGCCGCATTCTGAACGTTTCCTCGGTGGCCGGACGCATCGCCCGCGCGGGCGACATGAACTACGGCCCGAGCAAGGCCTACGTTATCGCCCTGTCGGAAGCCCTGGACCTGACGCTCAAGCCGCAGGGGGTGAGAGTCTCCGCCCTCTGTCCCGGCTATACGCACACCGACTTCCACGCCGTCGCCGACATGCTCGATACGAAAGCGGCAACACCCGACTTCCTGTGGTACGAGGCTGACAAGGTGGTGCGCGAAGGCCTCGCCGCAATCGAACGCGGCAAGAGCGTCTACTGTTCCGGGCGGCTCTACCGGTGGGTCGACCCCATCCTGCAGTCCGTCTGGACCCGGCCCCTGGCGCGCCGGGCGATGGGCAGCCGGTAGGGGCCGGTAGGAGCGACCGGCAGACGCCATGTCTCGCGGTTGGTCCGACCAGAACGAACGGTCAGACGGCAGCCTTCACATCCTCGGCACCCACCATGGCTCTGATCTCGGCCGCGATCATGCGGTCTTCTTCCGTGTAACCGAGGATACCGGCGTGAGACGCGTCATCCGGGAGCGGAAGGTGGTTGACGTGCAAGGAACGTCCGAAAGTTCGCCGGATCGTCGTCTTGACCGTACCGACGTTCAGCAACGCGAAACGACCATTGGGCCGAAGCCGGAAACCCTTGCTTCTCAACGTCTCCCGAACGCGGCTCACGGCAGCTTCCCTTTCGGAGATGGCTCCCCTCCCACCACGCACTCCGAAATATTCGAGCCAATTGACAGATAGGTTGTTCTCCCCGGCGCGAATCCAGAAAGCGCTCGCCATTGGGTGGCCGCGCTCGTCGACCGCCGAAGGCTTGCAGTATCGAGCGACGTGGTCCCGGTCCGGCAGCGGCTCGTTCATGTTCGCTGTATCCGATCGGTGAATGCGCGCACGGCCTCCATTGCTTCCGCCGCAGGCAACTTTCCGTGCACCGTGAGTCGATCCACGCCCTGGCGATAGGGCTCGGACAGAGCGGCAAACCCAATGATCGCGCGGGGAAGAAACTCCATCGCCAGCAGGCCGTCGCCCGCCCGATCATCCGAGGTGTCGGGAATGGTCCACTCCACCTGCGCCGTTGCATTCGGGGATACACCGACTTCCGGGTCCGGCAACTGCCCTTGCTCGAGGAGAAAGCTCGCCATGTGCCAAAGCGAGTCGAGGGCCATGGGTTCTTCCTCCGGGTCCTCCCGGGCAAGCTCCTGCAGGTAGTGGATACGATCCGCAACCCGTTCCCGGCCGTGCAACCGCAATACCGCCACAATGGCGTGGGCGGTTGAAGCTTTATCGAGTTCGCTGCGCCAAGGTGCGCGCCCGGTGCGACCCGAAGGCCGCTCCGCAGATACGGGTTCTGCATCGCGAACCATCAAGGAGTCGTCCGACTCGGGCCCCAGGTATCGGTAAAAGCCAGGGCGGATGCGTGTGAAGAGTGGGCCGTCCAGCACCCTCTTCAACGGCACGATGACCTGCTGAGGACTGGTGTCCCTGTCGCCTCCGAGATCGATGAATCTCTGTCGAAGGGCCTCGACGATCTCCCGGCGCCGGTATATCGCATTGGCGTCGAGCAAACCACTACGCAATAGCTCCTCGACCGTAGCAGTGCCAAACGGCATGCCGAGGAGCTTGTCCATCAAGAGCGACATTCGCAAGGACTCCAATTGATCGATGAGAGCAGTTTACGAAGGGTGCTATAGGTTCGTCAAGACTAAAGAGATAGTCTAAAAAGGAACAAAAGGATTATCAGTTGCAACCACTCAAGCGACCCTCTCTTCCTCATCGGCAAGCAGGACCACCGTGCCCGCATCGCCATCCACGCTGATGATCTGGCCGCTCTTTATCCGTTGAGTGATATTGCCGGTGCCGACCACCGCGGGAATCCCGTATTCGCGCGCGACGATCGAACCGTGTCCCAGGATGCCGCCAATATCGGTGACGAGTCCGGCCGCATGGGCGAAAAGCGGGGTCCAGGCCGGGTTGGTCATGGGGCAGACAAGGATGGAGCCCGGGCGCATCTGGTCGAATTCCGCCGGCGACTTGATCAGGCTCGCGGGACCCGTGACCGTCCCGGGGCTCACCGGCACACCGAGCATTGTGTCGCTGTTCGGATCGTTGCGTGTCTGCGTCTCCTTGAATGCGATGGACGGATTCTCGCGCGCCTCGGCCGGTATGGTCCCCGGCGGATGCAGGCGTTTGCGCGCTTCCCGCAACTCGCGTCGCTCTGCTGCGCGAATTCCATATTCGGGAAGCGCCCGGTTTGCCTTCAGGGCGGCAATGGTTTCTTTCAGTTCGGCGGTCACGCAGTAGTAGACATCCTCCGCGAGGCGAAAGGTGCCCACCTTCACCAATCGCCGACCGAGTTCCGCCGCGAAAGAACGCAACACCGGCCACGCGCTGCCCAGGTAGAACATCGACTCCTCCCTGATCCAATAGAAGCGATGGGTGAACCAGTGTCGAAAGCGGAACTGCCAATACTGGAGACCATCCAGCAATCGCTCGATGTCCTCAAGCGCCTGTTCCCGCTTCCGCGTCGCCTCGACCTCGTGTTTCTTCGGGTTGTAGTCCCTGTCCGCAGCCATGGTCTTCAGGGTCGCGAAAAACGGAGTGGGATCCTCTCGCTGCGGCGGTTCGACGAAATCCAGCGTGTACCCCTGGTGTCCGTAGGTGTCGAGGTATTCGACTATGGCCTTGCGGACAGGAGCGCTGTCCGGATGCTGCTCCAGTGCGTCCATCAGACGCGCGGCCGGGGTTGCGACGACCAGCTCCCAGAGCGAGTCTTTCGCCTGAATGCGCGTCGATATGTTGTACATCGCCGCGTTCGCGAGCATGGTTCTGGCCTTGTACCCGCTCAGGAACTGGCCGCTGGTGAAATGGTGGTCCGGCAGGTTTTCCTGCAGGAACGTCTGTAGCTGACTGTCCGTCGACTTCGCGACCCCGAAGGTGTGACCGGTGTCGTCGGTCCAGTAGTCGCCTTCGGCAATCGCAAGCGCGCGGATTCCCTCCAGCAGTTCCTCCGACTCGGCCGTCGACGGATCGACTTTGCGCCACTCTTCGACCACAGCGAGCAGCCTCGGCATGGTCTGATCGTGCCACTTACCAAGGACCCGTTCGTTCACCTGGGTCTTGTTGAACGCCGTATAGGTCGGGTTATCGCTCTCGGGCATGGTCACCGCGTGGGCCAGGTTTTCGATACCGGCCGATGTGGACCAGTCCTCGAACGCCTCGCGCTCCTGGCGCGACAGGGAATCGAGGAACAACTCCAGGTCGTGTTGCTCCATGGCGGCATTGGTCTCCTGGAACTGCCGCCGCTGTTCCTCGGCCTTGCGTTCGGCGGCTTCCAATTCGTCCTCGGTCAGCCGCTCGGCGCGTTTCCTGTCCCGGAGCTGCGGCCAATCCGCCCGCTGATAGGCGAAACCGTGCAGCGTCACGAATATGGGACCGCCGCCCACCATGAGGCTTCTGCCCCCGCGCGCGTGCTCCAATCCCTCCGTCAGGTACAGCTCGTCGAACAGCGGGCAGACGGGATGTGGCATGTTCTCGACGATCTGCCGCCGGTAGAGGATTTTCGCGGGCGGGTTGGGCTCCCAGACCACCTCTATGGGCTGCGGCGGCAGGTTCGTGATGGGCCTGGATTGCAACAGCCACAGTTTGCCTTTCGCGATGGCCCATTCAATGTCTTGCGGAACGCCGTCGTAGAGCGCTTCGATCTTGATAGCCGTGGCGCCGAGCGATTCAAGCATGTGCTCGGACAGCGACGACCGGGCGCGCTCTTCTGACGAAATAGCTTCCGTGCGAGTGCCCTGCGCGCCATCGGGCACGATCTTCTGTTCCTTCGGACCGATCATCGTCTCCTTCGCGGTCAGGGATTCCCGGTCCACGATACAGGTGTCCGGCGTGACGTGGCCGCCGACCACCGCCTCACCGAGTCCGAAACTCGCGTTGACGATCATCTCCGAGGTTTCGCCGGTGGCCGGATTCGCGGTGAAGAGAATGCCCGAGACTTCCGAGGGGACCATGACCTGCGCCACCACCGCCATCGCCACCGACTCCTGGTCGATGCCGTTCTGATGGCGGTAAGCCATGGCGCGCTCGGTCCACAGCGACGACCAACAGTCCTTTACCGCCGCCACAAGGGCTTCAGCGCACCGCACGTTCAGGTACGTCTCCTGCTGTCCGGCAAAGGACAGGTCGGGCAGATCCTCGGCATTGGCGGATGAGCGCACGGCCACCGCCGGACTATCGCCGTCCAGCGCCTCGTAGGCTTGGGCAATTTCGGCGGCAATCTCGTCGGGAACTTCCGCGTCTGAAAAGAGCGCCTGGATGCGCGTCGCCGCGGATGCGAAGGATGACCTCGCTTCCTTCACCTCGGGTCTTGCGAGATCGAGGATTCTCGAGCGCAGGTTGTTGCCGTCGACGAACGTCCTGTAGGCGTTCGCCGTCGCTATGAAACCGCCAGGCACGGCAAACCCCGCTTTGGCCATGCGCGACAGGGATCGGCCCTTGCCGCCGACCACTTCCAGCGAGTCGTCCTGGGCACTAAGCGGCGATGTGTACTTGGACATATTCGATTCTTGTAAGAACACCAGGGATGACGTTCCAGGATAGGAACACGCCTGGGCAGGTTCAACGCAGCGACGCGGGTGGCTCAGCTTGATTCACCCATAAATTTGCCGGGTATGCAGGTCGTTCCGGACCGTGGCTTGTCGTATTCTGCGCGGATCGAAGCCATCGTGGACCGTCGCCACGCCGCTCAAGCAGGCGTCGCGGACGCGTCCGGAGGACTGCCCATGAGCGACGACCACCAGCAACTCCCCTCGCCCATGGCGCTGCGGGTGAAGGCACTGGAGACTCTGCTGACGGATCGCGGGGTGGTCGATCCGGACGCCGTCGACGCGATCCTCGATCTCTACGAACACCAGGTCGGACCACGCAACGGTGCGAAGGTGGTGGCGCGGGCGTGGACCAATCCGGACTACAAGGCGCGGTTGCTGGCCGATGCCACGCAAGCGATCGCGGAATTCGGCTTTCTCGGCATGCAGGGCGAACACATGGTCGCCCTCGAGAACACCCCGGCCGCGCACAATGTCGTCGTCTGTACGCTGTGCTCTTGTTACCCCTGGTCCGTGCTCGGATTGCCGCCCGCGTGGTACAAGTCGCACGCGTACCGGAGCCGTGTCGTAATGGCGCCGCGCACGGTCCTCCAGGAGTTCGGTGTGGACCTGCCCGAGGAAGTCGAAGTCCGGGTGTGGGACAGCACTGCCGAGGTGCGCTACCTCGTGCTGCCCCGGCGGCCCGCCGGCACAGACGCGCTCGACGAAGACGCGCTGGCCGACCTCGTGACGCGGGACTCCATGGTCGGCACGGCCGTGCTGGCCGACCTCTCCGAAGAGCCGCGCGGCGCATGAACGGCATCCACGACATGGGGGGCATGCATGGCCACGGACCCGTCGATCCCTCCGACGAGAACCCGTTTCACGACGACTGGGAGCGGCGGATCTTCGCGCTCACCCTCGCGGCCGGAAGACACCTGCGATCGAACCTCGACCGTGGGCGGTTCGAACTCGAGATCCTTCCCCCGTCGGAGTATCTGCAAGGCTACTTCGAGCGCTGGTTCGCCCGGTTGCTGAACGCGGGCACGGCAGCCGGACTGGTCGACGCGCCGGCGCTGGCGGCCATCGAGCGTGGCGAAGCGGCGCCGCCCGCCCCGAGGGATCACGAACCGCTGCCAGCCGCTGCCCTGCTTCACGTGGCCAAGAGCGGGCGCCCAACCGAGCGGGAGCCTTCGACGGAAGCGGCCTTCGCCATCGGAGACTCCGTGCGCGCCCGGAACCTCCACCCCGCGACGCATACCCGCCTGCCCGGCTACGTGCGCGGCAAGACCGGCGCTGTCGTCGGCTATCGCGGCGCGCACGTCTTTCCAGACTCGCATGCGGAAATGAAGGGAGAGGATCCGCGGCATCTCTACGCGGTACGTTTCGCGGCAACGACCCTGTGGGGCGCCGACGCGCCGTCACGCGACAGCGTCACCCTGGACCTCTGGGAACCCTACCTCGAGGCCGCGACGTGAGTGTGGACACCCGGATCCCGCTTGCGATTCCGTTTGCCGATGCGCTCGCCGCGGAAGGCGGCACTTTCGAAGAGCCGTGGCAGGCGGAGGCTTTCGCCCTGGCCGTCGGGTTGCACGCGGCCGGTGTGTTCTCCTGGCCGGAGTGGTCGCAGACCCTGGCCGAAGAGATCGCCGAACTCGCGGAACGGGACAGCGAAGACTATTTCGGCTGCTGGCTGAACGCCCTCGAGACGTTGCTCACGGAGAAGGGCGTCGCCACCCGCTCGGAGCTGACCGAGGTGGCGGCGGCTTGGCGCGAAGCCTATCGAACCACGCCGCACGGGCACCCGGTGCGCCTTGACGCACGGGCGGTAGAGCCCGCACCGTAACCATGGCCTGTTGATAGCATGGACGCAGGGCGACGCGGGTGGCTCAGCTTGATTCACCCATAAATTTGCGCCGGGGTCTGCGGGTCAGGCGTCGTCCAGCAGCGTGGCCAGGCCGCGGTTGCCGTCGATGGCGATTTTCTGCCCGCTCTTGATGCGCTGCGTGGCGTCCCCCACCCCCAGCACCGCTGGTATGCCGTATTCGCGGGCAACGATTGAGCCGTGGGCGAGCATGCTCCCGATATCCGTCACGAGTCCGATGGCATGGGGAAACAACTGCGTCCAGGCCGGTGTCGTCAGCGGACAGACCAGGATCGAATTCGGTTTCATCTGGTCGAAATCATCCGGCGTCATGATGACGCTGGCGACGCCAGTCACCGTGCCGGGGGATACCGCAAAACCCCGCAGGACGCGTTGCTCGCCGTCGTTGTTTCTGAGCGAAGCGTACGGACTTTGTCGTTTTTCAATGGCGGAATCGCCGACGGCGGAGCCATGCGGAAACGTAGCGACCTCAAATTCCGTTGGGCAGCCGCCTCATCTTTCAGTTCCGGCACCGCTGGGTCGTCGATGGCCGTCTGCAACTGGGCGCCGGTGAGGTAGAACACGTCATCCGGGCGGCCAAGCGTACCGATGTCCACCAGGCGCCGCCCCAGTTCCAGCGCCCAGGGACGGAAGACTGACCAGGCGCGCCCCATATAGAACAAGGCTTCTTCACGGCTCGGGTAGTTGACGCACGCGGTCCAGTAGAGCCGCAGAAACTCGAATCGCTGCCCGCCCTTGAAGAACCTCAACGCCTGCGGGAGCTTGCGCCGGCGCGTTTTCGCCACCTGCCTCTGACGCGTCGCCAGGTCATGACCGACATCCCTGACCAGCGCCTGCAAACTTTTCGCGAAAGACAGCGGTTCTTCCGCCAGCGACGGCTCGACGAAGTCGAGATTGAACACCTGCCTGCCGTAGTCATGCAGATACTTGTCGATAGCCGCGCCGACCGGCGCGCCTCGCGGATGTCTCTTGATGGCGTCGAGCAGGCGCGGCACCGGCGTCACCAAGGCGAGTTCGTAGAGAGATCGATCTGCCCGGATGCCGTCGGCAATCGCACGCATCGCGAATTCGGCGTCCAGCGTCCCGGAAGAGAATCCGGAAAGGAAGGTCCCGCTGATAAATCCTTCGTCCGGCGCGTTTTCTTCGAGGAATCTCTGGAACACGCCATCGGTGATCTTGGCCGTCCCGATGACGCTCCGCAAGGCGTGCCAATACTCCGCCTCCGCAGTCGCCAGGGACCTTATGCCGAGCAGCAGTTCTGCGTTCGTCGCCCGCGCAGGGTCGCGCTGTTGCCAGGTCTCGACGGCGCCCAGGTAGTCGGGCAGTTGCCGCTTTTTCCAGGTCACGATGGACGGAAACTTTCTGAAGGTGCGAAACGCCGTCATCGACAAATACATCGCGTGCAGCGGTCCGCCCTTCAGTTCCTCGATCATGAAGCTCGGCATCTTGATCGCGCGTTTCAGATTCGCATGCCATGGCAGTTCTTTCTGCTCTTCGCGGGCTTTCTCCAAATGATCTTCCCAGTCCCCGTTTCGCTCCCTGTAGATGGGCTGATAGGCGTAGCCGTTGACCGTTGTCACAACGAAGTTCTTCATCCAGTTCCTGGTGAGCCGACCCTTCCAATCCCAGCCTTCCGGCCATGTCTGGGTGTCAAAAATAGCCCGCAGATACAGATCTTCGAATAGCGGCGAAAGCGGATCTGGCATGTTCTCCGCCACTTGCCGCTTCAATAACTGGGCCCCCGGAATCTCCGGCCAGGTCACGTCTTTGGGCGGGTCCGGCGGCAGGTTCGTGATCGGTCGCGATTGCAGCAGCCAAAGCTTCTCCGAGGCAAGCGCCCACTCGATGTCCTGCGGCGCGCCATCGAAAGCGTCCTCGACCGCGATGGCCAGCGCGGCCAGATCGGACAGCGCGGCTTTCGACAGGCAAGCACCCTGGCGCTGCTCCTGTGACACATCCTGCGTCCGGGTGCCCAGTTCCCCGTCCGCCACGATCATCCGTTCCTTGCTGCCGATTACGGTCTCTTTCGCCGTGAGGTTGTTCCGGTCGACGATATAGGTGTCGGGCGTGACCTGGCCGCCCACGACCGTCTCACCCAAACCGAGGCTACAGTTGACGATCATGTCAGCGCGCTCGCCGCTCGCGGGGTTGGCGGTAAAGACGATGCCGGAAACCTCCGACGGCACCATGATCTGGACCACGACCGCCATCGCGGCGGTGTCGTGTTGCATGCTCCTCTCGTGCCGATAGCGCATCGCCCGAGCCGTCCACAGGGACGCCCAACAGTGCTTTATGGCAGTGCCGACGGCATCAGCGCCCCTGACATTGAGATAGGTTTCATGCTGTCCCGCGAACGAGACCTCCGGCGAATCCTCGGCGGTGGCCGAAGAACGCACGGCCACGGCCGGACGATCTCCCAGGGCATCGTACGCGGCGCCAATCTCCGCTCTGACCTCGGACACGGGGTCCTGCTCGTCAAAAAGCTGCCGGACACGCTCCGCCGCCTTCTCGAACGAAACGACGGCCTCGACAACTTCGGGCCTGGCAAGGGCCAGAATCCTTGCCTTGAGGTCATTGGCTTCGACAAAGTCTCGATAGGCCAATGTGGTGATCAGGAATCCGCCCGGCACATCGAAGCCGGCGGTGACCAGCCGAGATAGAGATCGTCCCTTGCCGCCCAAAACATCCAGGGAGTTGTCGGCGACATCGAAAGCTACGGTATACATTGACTGACGTGCATCTCCGTCGAAGAACGTCGAACCCGGGGCTGGTAGATGGAGTAACGGCTGTTCACCGCAGCAATTATCTACGATCCGCGCGGCGTCCGAACACGCAACCAGTGAGTGCTACGCTAGGCCCATGAGAATACACATAGCTTTGCCAGATGCGCTGATTGCCGAACTCGACCAGCGCGCCGGTGCCCGCCGTCGAAGCGCCATAATCTGCGAAATGATCCGGCGCGGTCTTGAGGACGAGAGGCGCTGGGACGACATTGAAGCCACCCTGGCGCAGCTCCCGGACAGCGGCCATGATTGGGACAACGACCCCGCAGAGTGGGTTCGACGGCAGCGACGCGGTGATAGCCGGCGCAGCGGCCAAGGAGGCGGGTGCTGTTATCGCGACAGCAAACATTGACGACTTCCCCATGGCGGGGATTGCAGTTGAACACTGGCCAATAGGTAGCTGACGCGGGCAGTTGCTTTCCCGTTCCCTCGCATCGGGCCCTGCTGGTGAACTTCAGCGAGAGCAGCCAGCTTGGGAGGACTAACTCGAAGGCGCCTCACATCGCTCACGGATACGCACCGCGTTCTCCGTCGGGAAGTCCGCGGGCACGTCCTGCGTAACGTCGCCGCTCGCAGCCCATTCACAGCCTCGCTGGAACGTCGCAATAAAGCCGACGCACTCCATGGCAACCGGTCGATGATCGGCTGGCACGCCGCCGTCCACGTGCCCGAGGGTCGTATGGAAACACCGACCCTTTCCATAGTGGATAGCCATCAGCACCGGCTCGTTTTCGCCGCTGCCGTGGCCCGAATGGCTTTCGACACTGGGGTCAACGTAGGCCGTCGCCAGCACATCGAGGTTTTTCGCCGGGCCGCGAAGGTTGAAGTAGAGTTCATCGCTGGTGTGAAGCCACTTCTCCGGCAGACCTCTGGTGATGGGGTGCTCCGTGTCGCGGGTCACGATCTGATTCTCCAGCCAGTCGATGTGATCGCCGGCATTGCCGGGACCACCGTCCCGAACCACCGTGCCGTCGCGCCAGTAGAGCCGCGGACCCGCCTTCTCCGTTCGCCTCCCCCAGCCGCCGACACCCATGATTTCGTTGAATTCCGGCCACTGGGGAAACAGTTGGCATGAGTGGTGAAAGAGGGCCACGCCGCCACCGGACTCCATGTACTTGAGAAAAGCTTCGTTGGTCGGCTCGGACCACGGATCGCCGCCATCGTCGAGCACCACCAGGTCATACCCGTCGAACTCGGGTCGGAAACCCGTCATGTCGCTGCCCTTTGGACCCCTGGTCATGACATCGACGCTGAACAGGCCTGTCTGTTCGAGGATCTTCGTCACGAGCGGACTGCTTGCAAGCCAGCCATGGTGGCTCTGGCCATTGAGAAGAAGTGCTTTCATAGGTGCTCTCCTGGCAAAGTAACGTAGCGGGATCAAGGACGAACCGCCAAGGGATATTAGCACCTGTGCTGGAGCAGACACGCCCGTGGGGGAGGCATTCCCTTGGCCCCTTGGGTCTCATCCCGCCACAATCGGTTATTCTTCCATCCATCAACCAAGAAAGAGCCCTAGGGGAGAGAACAATGGCCAATCCACTCAAAGTCGGCATCGTAGGGGCCGGAGGTATTACCCGCGCACACCTGCCCGCCTACCTGGAACGTCCCGATCGCGTGCAACTCAACGCCGTTTGCGACCTCGTTGAACCTCTCGCCCAGGAGCTTGCCGGGAAAGCCGGCATCGACGCCAGCGCCATCTACCTGGACATGGAAAAGATGTTGCGCGAGGCCGACATCGACGCCGTCGACATCTGCACCACGCACAACGCCCACGCGCCGCTGGCCATCGCCGCCGCCGAAGCCGGCAAACACGTCATCTGCGAGAAACCCATGGCGATTTCCGTGCAGGAGTGCCGGGACATGATTGCAGCCGCCGACAAGGCGGGCGTGACGCTGATGGTTGCTCAACACCTGCGTTACGCGCCCGAAGCCCAGGCTGCAAAACGCCTGTTGGACGAAGGCAAACTGGGCACGATCGAGGCCGTTCGCACCGAGCTGTTCGGTGGAGGGATGCGGGGACGTCGTCGCCGGCGGCGGCAAGGAGAGCGCTGGATGCAGGATGCAAGGCGATCCGGCGGCGGCATGATGATGTCCGAACAGGTCCATCACATCGATCTGCTGCGCTACTACGCCGGTAACGTCAAACGGGTTAGCGGGGTCTGCAAATCCCTGCAGGAACACATGGTCAACGGCGCCGAAGACCTGGTGTCCGCGACCCTCGAGTTCGAGAGCGGCGCCGTTGGCGAAGTCTGGGCCAAGGGCAACGCGATCGTACCCCACGGTCGGACCTACACGATATTGGGCGATCGCGGCGTTTTCTACGCAAGCACACCGACGAAGGAGCAGCGGCAAGTCGAAATGGACGGCGCCACGCCGTTTCGGCATTTCGGCCACATCATGGTTGCGCTGAACGAGGACCTTCCCGAACTCGATCCGAGCAACCCCGAAGATCGGAGAAAGATGTATTTCGCCGAGCCGCCGTTCAAGGTGCTTCCCACGAGCGACATCGATCTGCCGAGCCCCAATTACTTCATCAACGAGATCCTTCACTGGGAGGAGTGCTGCAGGACCGGCGCGGAACCCCTGAGCAGCGGCCGCGACAACATCGGGACGATGAAGATCATCATGGGCATCTATGAGTCTTCCCGAACGGGCGAGCCGGTGGATCTGGACGACCTTTAGGAGTTTTCACCCCGTGTTCCCACCAAATCCCTCATCGGCGGGCTGTCCCCGGCCACCTTAGAACGAGCACGCTCGGGCCGACACGCATGAAGGCCGCTATTCTTCTGGGCGCCGGCTCCTCGGTGCCTGCAGGATTCCCATCCACGCAATGTCTGACCAACCTGATTGTGTCAGGCAACCGATTCGAGAGGCACACCGACGGAACGTATCATCGGACCCGCGCTGAAGCCGGGTAACGATAACGCCGGCATAGGGTTTCGCCAGATCGGGCGTCAAAGTCGATCTCGGCCGCCGTCATCCTGTGCGTGGAGGGCACCCACTTCGACGACGCCCCCGGACGACGCCAGATGTCCTTCGCTCGCACCGATGCCCTAGATCGTCCTTGCGGCCAACATCGCAACCAGCATGTGCTAAAGTAGGCCCATGAGAATACACATAGCTTTGCCGGATGCGCTGATTGCCGAACTCGACCGGCGCGCCGGTGCCCGCCGTCGGAGCGCCTTCATCTCGGAACTGATCCAGCGCGGACTTGAGGACGAAAGGCGCTGGGATGACATCGAAGCCGCCTTGGCGCAGCTGCCGGACACCGGCCATGACTGGGATAGCGACCCTGCGGAGTGGGTTCGACAACAACGCCGCGGCGATAGCCGGCGCACCGGCTGACGATGGCACGGCTGTTGTTGGACTCCACAGTACTCATCGACGCGCTTCGCGGGCGACCGGCCGCTGCGCGGGTAGCGGGTTTGCGCCGGCTGGGCGTGGAGCCATGGGTCTGCGCCATTTCCGTCGAAGAAATCTGGCGTGGCTTGCGCTCGGGAGAGAAGTCGATCGCGCAACGGCTGTTTCAGGGACTGCGGCTGGCCCCGCTCGGCGTCGCGGAAGGTCGCCGTGCGGGAACGTGGCGGCGTGAGTTCGCCCAGCGCGGCGTAACGCTCCACCAGGCCGATTGTCTGATCGCTGCGTCTGCCACCGGAGTCGGAGCTGCCATAGCGACAGCGAACGTTGACGACTTTCTCATGGCGGACGTGACCGTTGAACACTGGCCGATAGGTGGCTGACCCGGTCCGGTCCGCCACTGACGATCGATAGCATGGGCCGCTACATCCTGCGCCGGCTATTGCTCGTCGTGCCGACGCTCCTCGGCATAATCCTGATCAACTTCATCATCGTGCAGTTCGCGCCCGGCGGGCCCATCGACCAGATCGTCGCCGCCGTAACGGCGGGACCGATGTCGACGACCACATCCATCAGCGGCGGAGGCGGCGACTCGGGGGCCGGCGAGGTAACGGTAGATACCGGACAGTCCACTTCCACCTACGGGCTGGATCCGGCGTTGATCGCCGACCTCGAGCGCCAGTTCGGCTTCGACAAACCGGCGCACGAACGATTCCTCACCATGGTGTGGAACTACCTGCAATTCGATTTCGGGGAAAGCTATTTTCAGGACCGCCCCGTGCTCGGGCTCGTCATCGAAAGACTGCCCGTTTCGATTTCGCTCGGGCTATGGTCGCTGATAGCGATCTACGGCATTTCGATTCCGCTCGGAGTCGCCAAGGCGGTGCGCGACGGATCGCGCTTCGACGTCTGGACCAGCACGGTCATTTTCGTCGGCTATGCGATCCCGGGGTTCCTGTTCGCGATCCTGCTGATCGTGCTCTTTGCCGGGGGCAACTACTTCGACCTGTTCCCGCTGCGGGGACTCGTCTCCGACAACTGGCGCGACCTGCCGTGGCCGGAAAAGGTCACCGATTACCTTTGGCACCTGGTCCTGCCCATCAGCGCCCTGACCATCGGTGGCTTCGCCACGCTGACCATGCTGACCAAGAATTCCTTTCTCGAGGAGATCAGCAAGCAGTTCGTGCTCACCGCGCGGGCCAAGGGCCTGACGGAGCATCGCGTGCTCTACGGCCATGTCTTCCGCAACGCGATGCTGATCGTCATCGCCGGCTTTCCCGCCGCGTTCGTCGGCATCCTGTTCACCGGCTCACTCCTGATCGAGGTCATCTTTTCGCTCGACGGATTGGGTCTCCTGAGCTACGAGGCCGTGGTCAAGCGGGACTATCCGATCCTGTTCGGGACGCTTTACGTCTTCACGCTAATCGGTCTCGTCATGCACCTGGTGGGCGATCTGACCTATGTCCTGGTGGATCCCCGCATAGACTTCGAGACGCGCGAGTGAGTCCGATCGCGCGGCGGCGCTGGGCGAACTTCAGGGCGAACCGCCGCGGTTGGTGCGCCCTGTGGATATTCGCCGTGCTATTCGGCGCTTCGCTGCTTGCGGAGTTCATCGCCAACGACAAGCCCATCCTGCTGTGGATGAACGGCGAACTGCACATGCCGGTCATCAGACCGCCATCGGAACAGGATCTCGGCGGCGAACTCCCCATCGAGGCGGACTACACCGACCCGTACGTGCGCGACCTCATCGACGCCGCCGGGGGCTGGATGATCGAACCGATCATGTTCAGTTGGATGGCGCTGGTTTCCGTCGTGCGCGCGGAGTTCCTGCGCACGCGCAACTTCGACTACGTACGCGCTGCCCGCAGTCTCGGCGTATCAAACCTGACCATCATGCGGCGCCATGTCCTGCCAAATGCCATGGTCGCCGCGCTCACGTTCCTGCCCTTCATACTGTGCGGCGCCGTGACGACGCTCACCGCCCTGGACTTTCTCGGCTTCGGCCTGCCGGCGGGCTCTCCCTCTTTGGGCGAACTGCTGCAGCAGGGCAAGGCCAACCTGCACGCACCGTGGCTCGGCCTCACGGGATTCTTCACCCTCGGGTTGATGCTGTGTCTGCTGATCTTCATCGGCGAAGCGGTACGGGATGCCCTCGATCCAAGGCGCTCGGCGCAGGGACCACCCGGGTTCGTGTCCTGACCCGGCTCTTTCAAGGCTGCGGCTGCGGCGACCGCAAACACCGCCGCAACGTTTCGTCCAACGTGGTCAGTTCGAGACCGAGACTCTCGCAGGCCGGCGCCTCATCGACGTTGTCGTCATGATCCAGCACATCGAGCATGGCTCTGGTTACGGGCGGATTGGCAGACAGGCCCTCGAACACCGCCGCCAACATGCGGCCGAAAACGATAGGCAGCGATATAAGCCGCGTGCGGCGACCCAGGATGGTGGACGCCCGCCGCGTGAGTTCGCGTCGGCTCACGCGCTCAGGACCGGCCAACTCGGTGACTTCAGGTGCGTCGGCCCGTTCGAGCAACGCGACAATCGCGTCGACGACATCTCCCGCGTAAACCGGCTGTTCGAAGCTGCCGGCTCTGAATGTGAAGCTCACGGGCGCGGACGCGCGCCTGCCCAGCGCCAGGGAAGCGTAGTCGCCCTCCCCCAACACCATCGGGACCCGCAACACGCGTGTGTCCGCGCTCCCGGACAGCAGCAGGGACTCCGCTGCCGCCTTGGAGGCGAAACAGGCATTGCGGGAATCCCGGGCCGCCCCGACAACGCTCATGTAGATGATGAGACGAATATCGTCGAGACCGCCTAGCGCCCGCGCCGTCCCTTCGTGGGCATCCACGTAACGGTTCCCGGCGGTCTCCTTGATGATGCCGGCAAGGTGCACCGCCGCCTCGCAGCCAACCGCGGCGGCCGCCAAGGCGTCCCGGTCGCCATAGTCAACCAGCCGAACTTCCGCGCCGCTGTCCGCAAGCATCGCCGCCGCTCGATCAGACCTGACCGCCGCCACAACCTCGCAATGTCCACGCAGCCGGGCGATAAGCCGGCGCCCGAGATGCCCATTGGCACCGGTAATGAGGACCCGTTCGAACATGCAAACAACGATAGCAAGGTTTAGGGACAGTCATCCTCTTGGGGACACTCGTAAGGTTTAGGGACACCCATGGTGGATCGACTTCGGGACAGCCATGGAACGACTTTGGGACAGCCACACCGTTCGGGGACCCCCACCCAACATTCAGGGACAGCAATCGATACACTTTTGGAAATGCCACGCGTCGGCGCGCGACCGTTGTCGCCACGAACATTCAGCGAGCCTTCTTGTGCCGCCGTCGCACGCGCGAGCGCATCCAGCTCTCCGTGCTCCACTCGGCCGCCACGCGCTTCACGCCGTAAAGATCCACGGCGATCTCGCGCCACGACTTGCCCGCGCGTCCGCCAAGCACCGTCAGAAGTTCCCGTCCGCGGGGTGCGGCGCATTCGGTCCCCGCCCGCCGCGCCACATACTCCAGTTCCTCGAACAAGTCGAGCGGCGACCTCTGCCCGGACCGCTCGCGCCGTCGCCCCGGTCAACTGCCCCACTGCAACCAGACGCCACCGCAGCGCCGATGAACTCACGTCCCGCATCTTCGAACCTCGACGCTCTGGTCAGACCCAGCGCGCGCCGCATCAGTGGGGCCGATCGCCCGATCTGCGCCGCCAACGCCCGGTAAGCTCCCACCCATTGGCTGGCCTTTCGCTCGTACTCGCCGAGTTCCCGACGCCCAACACCGCTTTGCCTTCAGGAGAACCGTGCCTCGCCGTCCAACCGAAACGGATCCGTGAAGTACTCGAGAGAGGGGCCCCGAGCTTCTCGACGGCCAGCAGCAACTCTCCCGCGGTTACACGGCGCATACCTGTCTCTATCGCCGACACGGTCTGCCTGTCCCTGAACCCGAAAAGCTGCGCCAATCCCTCCTGCGACAGACCGCGCTCCGTCCTTAACGCCTTGATGCGGGTGCCACCGCCTGCAACTGGAAATCGAGGTCCGGTTCGAAACGGAATTTCATGATGGCCGGACTGAGCTACTCTGACTTTCCTGCGTCATGCACCCAGGCAAGCATCACGCATATTCGTACACCGGGGTTTCAATCGTGCGTGCCGGAAGCTGCCGGCTTCGGACCAGTTCCTGCAAATGCTCCACGGTTGCCGGAGAGAACATCCTTTCCCCCGTGAATTATTACCGCCGCGCGGCGAAGTCTTTCTTTAGTAAGTTCGGCAATCTTGCGCGCTCGGTGCATCGGTTATTAGGGCGGTCTCGCCCGGCGCGACCGTGTTGCAATTGTGGAGGTTTTTGAGATGGCGGGCAAGCAGCAGAATATCGCCAGGCACTGGCCGGACCATCCCGCGGCGACCAATTCCTCGGTATGCGGCACCTTCCTGCTAAAGCAGCGCCGCTACGCCTCTTCTTCGCGCCGGGGAACCAGTAATCGGGCTAATACGCCCTCAGCGCAAATCAGCAATCCGCAGTTCCGATCCAAGGGGAGTTCCGCAGCCAAGCGGTTCCCGCAGACGCTGCATGGCCGTTCAATGTTGCCGGTAACGCTCTACAGAAAGTCGTCGAGGCGGTCGGGGTCAACGTCGTACGTAAACTGGCACCCGTCGTACTGATCGCCCTGCACGTACTGGTGCTTCTCCAGAAACGCGATGTTCAGTGCGCATAGGTAGTTCTCCCTTTCCGAGCGATCCTGCGCCCGTGTCGCTCCCCATGCTTCCAGCTGTCTGAAGTAGGCTCCCACGATGTCTCGGCGCTGACTGGCTTCAGCCCCCGCCCCAAGCTTCCTCGTAGTCGCGCATCATCTCGTCGAACAGCGTGAGATCCTCGCCCTCGATGATCACTCCAACACCATTGCGGGTGTCGTTCCGGTAGTACGCCTCGACACGAATCAGGCGCCGGTCTTCATCGTCCCGGTACGTCTCGGTGAGGTGCGTTGGTCCTTTGGTCGGCATGCCCGCACACGATAGATCAACCATCCAGCCGCCCCGCATGCCCCGCGACGTGCACTCTCCCACCGCAGCGTCGGCCCGGCATGGTAACTATGACCGCTCTTTGGCATCCTTGGCCCACTGAGTCAGCGCATGCCCGACCGCCGCGTAAGCGTCACTGATCCTGTCCGCCAGATCTGTCGCGCGTCGACCGCTGCTCGGTGCCTTGTAGCTCACATTGCCACTCAACTCCGGCCAGTGCGACTCGATCTCAGGGTCTTCCACGGCGGCGCTCAGCTGAAAATCGACAGTAACCTCCCCGTCGTCGTCGGTGTCGTTTTGCACGTACTCCACATCGATCTTGTAGGACACCGCATTCAACGAGACCTCGACGTTTTTTTTTCCGTGAGGAAGGCTTTCTCCCCCTTGCCCTTCGAGGGGGCGCCTCTTGCTCGTCCTCGCCAAAAATCCCCATGCGTCCCTCCTATAGCCTGCTCTCGCCCACCCGTTTGCCATATTGCCCGATTGGTGCTTGCCTATGAAATCCCCAAGGGTTCCCGCAGTGGACAACGCACACGGTACATCGGGCACCGACTGGTAGCGAGTGCGATGCCATCGCCACCACCGACATCAGATCGAACAACCGCAACAGCGTCTCGCGAAACCTGTCAACGACATCGGAGCCTGCACCTCCCTGGCTGCCGCTCACCAGTGAGAGAGCGCCATTGGCCACATCGAGCCCAACCGGTCTAGCTCAGCCCGGCACCAAACAACAGAGCGGCTCAACGGTTGGCAACGTGAACGGCAACTCCAACGCGTCCAACTGCCCCTCTACATACGTCTGGGCCGACTCGACAGCACGGCCCATCCCGTCGCCCACTCGCGCCTCCGGTGACAATGATGGACTCCGCGGTTTGTCAGCCAAAGGGCCGAGCCGCAGAATGACTTCCCAGTCTCGCATCAATTCCCAGTTTCCGTCGCCACTTCTCGTCACGCCAACGACCACCGACCGGACCGGTCCGTCCGAGCCGGTAATCCGGTCCCGCACGACGAAGATGAGGAGTTCGGCATCAAGTCCCGCGACCGCTCCGAACGCCGCGGGCAAGTCGGCTGCATCCTGCAGGGCCCGGTCGACGACCCGGTGTCCCACACCCGCGATGTCTTCGCCTTCCGCCGGCCGCGGCTCACGCCCGAACAGCAACTCATACTGATCCGTGATCGCAAAGTCGTCCTGCCACTCTTGTGGCGTCCGCACGCTCAGCCGCAACTTGTCGGGCTGGCCGGGCCGCCTACCCCGCACGGCGAGCACCGCCTTCATAAAGGGCACCAGTTGCGGCAGATCCACTCGCGGAATCCGGCTCGACACCTCGCCGAAGTCGAAGCGCGACACGTGGCCGAAGAGGTCGCGAACCGTATTCACCGCATCCTCGCCCCCGAAGGTCGCGGTCTCCGTATTGAACCACTGATCCAATGTCTGATCCTGTGGCCGGTACGCCGCCTCCGAGAACACCTTCGTGAACATCGTCGACGACGCCATCCCGACCACGAGTTCGCGCATGTCCTCCGGCTCGTCCATGGCCCCTCTGAAAGCAAGCGTTATGCGCTCCAACTTGCTGTCCAGCAACTCCCATATCCGGCTCTCTACCGTATCCGGGTTCCTCACCGTCACCACGTCAACGGGTTCGCGTTGGCCATACCGGCTCAAGCGCCCGACGCGTTGATGCAAGCGCATCGGATTCCACGGCAGATCGACATGAATGAGCGCGCTGCAGTGCTCCTGCAGGTCGATTCCCTCGCCAGCAGCCTCCGTCGACACGAGGAACCGCACTTCGCCACGATTGAATCGCGCCGCCGCCGCTTGGCGATCTTCTCGGCAAGTCGTCGTTCGCCCCGCGCCGTCGACCACCTCGTCGAGGAACCCGTCGCCGTTGATGAACGTCACGCAGCCATCACCGTACTTCGCGTTCAGCGCACTCATTAGTAGCGCCTGCGTCGCCTTGTACTCGGTGAAGAAGAGTACGGACCGGCCCTCGAACGACTCGTCAACCACCTCCAGAATGCGCTCCACCTTGGTCTCAGCCAAGACCGCCCGCGCTGCCTCGAGCAACTCCTCCAGCGCCGGAATCTCGTTCGGGTTGAGATCGACTCCCCGCAGTTCCGCCACCAACTCCTCCAATCTGCTGACCTCGTCGAAACTGGATGGGTCGCCCTCTGCCCGCAGTTCCTCCATCCGGACCAGGTGCTCTTCCGACTCGTCCAACTTTGCCTGCGCCTCGCGCAACCGCCCCAGCCTTCGGGTCAGGGCGCGGCGTACGGCGGCCACGGAACTGGACGCCAGCTTCTGCATCGTGATCAGTACCAGCATCACGACCCGGCCGTCTTGCGACCCCAAGCTTGCTGCGTACGCCCTTCCCGAGATGATGAACTGGGTCAACTGCTCGTAAAACCGGGCCTCGGTCGGCGAATACGCGTACGTCTCCCGTCGCTGCCGCACGTCGGTGAAGAGCCGCCGACCAGCCATGTCCGTAACGGAGTGCTTGTTGTTGCGGATCATGACGGACCGCAGCTTCTCCAACTGTTCTTCAAGAGGCTGTTCTGGATCGAACTGGTCGGGCCGCAAGAGCTTCAACAGCGAGAGGAATCCCCGGTCCTTGCCTCGATGCGGCGTACCCGTGAACAGCACGAGAGATCGGATTCGGCCGTGCTCCTGGAGTCCCTCAACGAACCGGTACGCCAGCGTCCGCTCGCCATCCTCCTGCACGTTCATGTGATGCGCCTCATCCACGAGCACCAGGTCCCAAGGTTCCGCCGCCAGCAGTCGGCTCCAGCGACCGCCTTTGTCCAGACGCAGCGTGTGCGCCGACGCAATCACCCGGTCGTGAGTGTTCCAATAATCTCCCGTCGACGTGTCCGACACCGCCGCGTACACCGACATCCGGATGTCGAACATCTCCCGCAACCGTACCTGCCACTGCTCCACCAGACTGGCCGGCGCGAGGACCAACAGCCGCCGAACACGACCCGACGACAGCAAGGGCGTCAACACGAGGCCAGCCTCGATCGTTTTCCCTAGCCCGACGTCGTCCGCAACCAGCCACCGAGTCGGCCAGGACTCCAACACCCGCTTGCACACCCACAGCTGGTGCGGAAGCAGCGCGATCCGCGACCGTGAGAACACACCCCACGCGTCGTTCACGGAGCGGATGCATTCGCTGAGTATCCGAGCCAGCACGTGCAACGCCGGGTCAAGGCGACCCGCCGCAATCCGCTCCGACAGACCGACGATCAACGTCAACTCGGAAGCCAAGCACTCCTCGATGCCGTGCTCGAAACGTGCGATGACGCTCTCGCCCTGATCGAGAACGACCTGCCCCCGCCCATGCCTCGGATGTTCGACTACCGCGTCCTTGTCAAAGCTCACCAAACCCTCCTACTTGGACCGACCCGGATAGCCATCGTGGGTGGCCACATGACGAATCGGGATGTCAAACGCGCGGTGCAGATGGGGAAGGTCCGCACCCGTCTTTTCCGCCATGAAGTCCGCGATCGACCGAGCCTTCTCCGCTGGCGACATCGCGTCCGCAAGCTCAAGGCCATATTGCCCGAGGAACCTTACCACCTCCCCAGACGGAACCCAGCAGTCCGGATAGAGGTGCTCACCGTCGATCACTCCAAGACGCACAAGCTCCCTCAGCACCCAATGGAGACCTAGATGCAGCGGTGCGGGCGGCGCATCGAACCTCGATCCGGCGCCGGTCAACGGCTCGTCGACACGCGGTGCAAGGAGCGATTTCACACGATACTGGTCCGCCTTCCTTCGACCCGCCGACTGCAGCAACCGTCGGTACACGTCCAAGTACCGGCTGAACTGATAGATCGTCGGAAACAGGGACATCCACGGCACGTAGGTGGAGCGCTCAAGCCCTTCGTCCTGCCAATCTCGCAGCATCCGCATCCAACGGCCCGTATCGTCCGGCGAACGGAACACGTCCCACCACCCCTTGCTCCGTGATAGTTCGAGAAATGATCGGTGCTGGACGTCCTTGGTGCGCCCGATGCCCCGGCAAGCCCCCAACACCAGCAAGGCCAGCCAGTGCTCCGCCGAGTCGTCGCGTAGGGATGCCGACAAATCACCGGCGCGCAGCCAAGAGGGCCAAGCCCTTTTCTCGTAAGCCCGGATCACGCGGTCGCGTTCCGCGTCGTCGTCCCACCACGTCACGAGCCGCTCGAAGAATCCGTCGTCCGAGATGACGGGCGGCTCCGCAGGCGGATCCGGCGCAAACCGATCGGGAAACAAGCTCCCGAGTAATCCTTCGCAGCGCCAAGCGTCCTCGCCCAGACCGTCGAGAAGTGCGCGCACATTCTCGTAGGTCCTCAACCAAGCCGGCCGCTGCGAAGGCGCTCTCAGATCTCGAAGTACCTCGTTGCCGAGGTTGCCGTGCAGCAGGTAACGAATCGCCTGGCCATGCACCGGCTCCGGCAACTCCAGATACCACTCCGCCACTGCCACCGCGCCAACCCCGTGCCGTTCGCGCAGCCACCGGAACACCTTCCAGTCCTCCGGACAGTCGACGAACGACGGCGCAAGAACGCTGCCGTCCGGCGCCATCGCCGCGCGCAGCAACTCGTCTGCCGCATCCTCGTCCTCTGGCTCCCAATCGGTGGGCGGCGTGCGCAGTAGCAGATTTCTCAGCGGTTGCGTTGTTCCGTCAGCGGCACCGGCCACTAGACCGCTCCTCCATCGTGCACTCTGCAACGCTGTAGCGACCGAGTGCCACACTCCCTCCTTGGCCAGTGGTCGCAGCGCGTGCAGACGCTCCGGCGTCAGTTTCCGTTCCCAACGATCAACAACCTCTCTGAGCACGTCGTCCAGATGTAACTCCCCCATGGGGACCCGCGCGAAGCCGCCGGTACTCAGCAATGGTCTGAGTAGCTGCGCGACATCACGCGACACCACGCATCGACGACTCACCACCGAAGCCACCTCCAGGTCGGACATGGCGCGGAGAGCCGCGCACAGATCCGGTTCCGCAATGTCCCCGGCCACGTCGACCCGCATCCCGTCGTCAATTGCCGGCAGGACAGGTGGAAACGGAGCGCTGAGTCCCGAGGGCACGACGCTTCTGGCGCCCATCCAGGCTGAGAGTCCCTTCCCGTTGCCGTGGAGGCTGCGAAGGAACTTCCGCCGCTGCGGGTCGTCGTCTGCCCCGAGGCCCGCCGCCAGCAGCTTCCACAACGACCCCAGGAACAGGTTGGCGTCGCCCACGCCCAAGAGGTCCCGCAACTCGCCATCCGGATCTTCCAACCGATCATGTAAGGCGATCAGGCCCGGTCCCAGCGCAGTCCCTAGCCCCGCCGCGACACTAAGCGAGACCTCATTGTCAACCTCCACACGGCTCCGACCCGGGTCGAGCTTCCACGGGCCGTTAACCGCATACCCGCAGGCCCAGCTCTCACTGGTCGGTGCCACGTTCCACAAGAAGGGCAGATCCGCACGGAACGCCTTCGGCATGCCATCCTGGACGCCAAATGCCAATGCAGCCGTACCAGCCTCCATTCCTGCATCCGCGGGCTTGAACCGGACAATGCGCCACCGACCGCCGCCACGCGGCATCCGCACGTCGCTTCCGACCGACCACCCCGGCGCGCCGTCCAGCGCGACGCCGTCGAATGCCTGCCTCGTGGGGCAGGGACCTCCCTCGACTTCGATCTCCCTCAGGCGTCGCGCGAAGACAGGCAGGAGGAATGCCGCATAGTCGAAGCGGCGAAACAACCGGGCCATGTCATCCACCGCCTCTCTTCGGAGCGGAAGACGCACACGCGTCGGTTTCTGCATGCCCCTTGCAACCAGATCGCCGTCCTCCGCAATTGGCTGTTCTTCCGGAAGCAACCCACCGGCAATCGAGAAGGCCGCGAACCCGCTGGAGACGGAAGGGCGCGACGAAATCAGGTGAACCGACTTGAAGCCGAGACCAAAACGCCCGGTCGTCGCCGCTTCCGACGGTCGCCCCGTCTCACCGGGTTTGCTGCTGAGGTTCATCAGCATCATGAAATAAAGATCTTGGTCCCACTCCCGTTCGCGGCCCTCGGGAAAGGCCGATCCCCCTGTCTCATTTACTGGCCGCCCCCAGTGCGTCACGTCGAGGGTCACCGTGCCGTCCACCTCGTGCACGCGAACCTCCAACCGGCAGGCGGCCCTTGGCAATCCACCACCGCGTATCTCCGCCGCTTGCGCCAAAGCGTCGTCCGCGTTTTGCGCGAGCTCAAGGAGAACGCTCTCGGCACCGTAGCCGTACTGCTCGATCGTAGCCCGCACTCTACCCGCCAAGAACGTCGCGTTCTCCCCCGTTCCAATCGATTCCGCGAGGCGAGCCAACGCGTCCTTCTCCGCATCCATCGCCCCTGGCGAGCGCGTCTGTTCCCGCCTTCGCTGAGCCGCTTCGGCTTCCCTAAGTGCCACGCGCAGCGGCTCGCACTCGCGCACCCCGAGCTGATGCAGGGTCAGCGGCAACTTCGCCAGAATCGATGCCCGCACAGGTCCGACATACGCTTGGGAAGTCCTTCCCCACCGACGCCACCATTCGCGGACCCTCTCGCACTCCAATCCGAGGAACCCAACCGCCCACCGTTCCACCGTCGAGCCCAGCAGATCAAGAAGCTCTTCCGTTTTCCGCCCTTCCAGCGCAACAGCCCTCAGCCTCAACTCCCAAAACGGGCCGAGCGGGGCCAAGGCCGAGTAGCGCGCCCGCTCCATACGCACCGGATCAACCGCGAACAACGTCTCGTTCTCCTGATCGGCCACCATCTCCACGTCCGCTCCGAGGAGGTTGGTCGCGTATACGCGGTCCCCGCTCGCGACGTGCGGCGAAACCCAAACGCTCAAACTGGCGAATACCTCCTCGCCGTCGCCCACCATTTCCTCACGCACTTGGTCGACGCTGATGTCGTCGCCGCACCACCGCTCCGCAAGCCGTGCCAGGCTTCCGCGCAATCCACCTCCGAGCAGGCTCACAAAAGCTCCAACGGCCCCGTCCGGCACATGGTCCCGCCACGGTTCCAGGTATCGCTCAAGTGCGTTCTCACCCGACTCCGAAGTTTCGACACCAGCACCGCGCAAACGGCGCGCGCTGCCGAAGCAATCAAGAACTAGAGGATTCCGTAGTTCCCTGATCAACCGGTGGCGTCGCCCCACTCCCGACTCGGTCTGAGCGATCGAGTGCGCAGGACGCCAACCGCCATCCTGAGTCGGCAGATCGAGTTCGGGCAGGACGTCTTCGAAGAACGCGTCGGACTTCGCGAAGCAGCCCAAGAGTCCACGAAACGCTCTTCCGCCTGGGCTGTCCTTCGGCGGTCTGCTCTCCGCAAGAGCCTTGAGCATCGTCACTTGTTGAGCGGGCGGCACGGGCCCGCACAGCGCAGCCGCGAACTCGACGACTAGCACGGGGACACCGGTACCAACGCCGTCACCCTCGGCTTCGCGCCCCCGAATCAGAGTGTTCACCGCGCGCAACAGGCTCCATCCACGGTGGACTCCGGCAAGCGACGTTAGCAGACCGTCCTCAACCAACGAGGCTTGGGCGCAGTCCGCACTCGGGGCGATAAGCCAAGCGCCGTCGTCGCATGCCGCAAGAGGCTCGGCTCTCAACGACCCCACAATCCGCCGAATCTGTAGTGCGCGACTGGGCCTGCCGAGAATGTCTCTAACAACCGGTTCAGCCGAGGCCCATATTTCTGGCTCGACCGCGTTCTGAAGCCTGTTGCCCAACGCGCCGGCCGCCCCTAATTCGGCCAGCTCGGACACCAACTCGCGCGGCACCAGCAGCAGTTCCCCGGGCGAGATTTCCGCTCCATCTGTAGAAGGCAACCAGGGCCGGTCCCTGAGCAACCCGCGGACGCGTTCAGTCGACACGCTCACGTGACCGTCTGATCGTGGCAAAGCGGCCAGGATGGGCTCCGCGAACCGGCGGGGGGCAGACGCCAAGAGCATCGCCTGCAGCCGCCCTTCCTCGTCCAGGACTGGAATCGCCTCATAGAGATCCGCCACCGCCGAATCCGGCTTGAGAATCCGCAACTCTTTGCGAAGGTCGTCGGGCAACCCAGCCAGTCCATCGCCCGCCCGCCATACACCTTCCTCAAGCGCCCCTCGCGACCCGTCTTCAAACCGGTGCAACGGTATCCGATCCCAAAGCTCTGGGCGGTCCCGCACGGCCATGGACAAGTGACCAAGCAAGTGTCGCGCGCTGTCCTCGTCCAACAGACTCCAGGCAGCCGCCCTGTCATCGACGGCACGTTGAAGCAGGCGCTGCAATGAAGACGGGTTCACCAAGCGCACCCGCAGCAGTTCGACCAACTCCTCGGAGAACCTCCTCAACATCTGCCTCGGGACCAACCGCCACGGCTGACCCACAATCCGCAGCAGGAGCTCCAGCGACTGTCGCTCCCGTTTGCTCGTCGGCGCGAGGAGTTCGGCCCCGCTCGCAGCGGTCGGGATGCGTTGCCCCACCAGCAACGTCCTCACGGCCTGTCTCGCGGACTCCGACCTGTCAACGGCCAGCGCCAGCCTCTCCGCCAGCGCGCGCCGTCCGTCCGGTCCGGCGAAGCGCTCTGCGCGTAGGACTGCAGTGGCCAACCCGTCCGCGTCGGCCGTCGGCGTGTTCGCCTCCGCGGCAACGCGCGACGCCGTCGCGAACCACACATCCTCACCTAGAGCGTCCGCAAGATCGCGCGCCGCCTCCCTCGGGTCCACCGGACTGGTGCCTTCGCCGTCCCCGTCCCGAAGCGGGCTGGTGAACGCGCGACGTTTCGAACCCGCGTCAACCAGCGCGCGGATGGACCATGCGTCTTCCGAACCCGCCGGCAACCTGTAGACCCTCACGAGCGGAAGCGATTCCAATCCGCCGTCGGGGACTCCGTCACGGACAGCCAGCAGGGCTTCAGCGAGCACGAGCCGCGACTGCCGCAAACGTGACGAAGCACCGTCCTGCGCGAGCCGATCACCCAATGCGTACAACGCCCGGTCCAGACCCGCCTGGTCAGCGTGACTTCGGAGTGTTTCCGCCCGCTGGCGCCCCGTACCGAACGGCACGGGCATCAGTCCTTCGCCAAACATGCCCTGAGCAGCCAATTCGCTGACCGCTTGCTGGCTCCCAAGCGGTGCCTCCACCAACCAGTCCTGGTCCAGCACCCCGAGAAGCGAGACCCATGCTTCCCTCAACTCGTTCCGTGCGTCCCGCCCCGCGTCGCCCGGGGGTCGAACCTCCGGCTGGGACAGCACGCCCGCTCCCATCCGCTCAGCAATCCACCGCGCTGCCAAACCCACCAACGCGTCATCGCGATCCGAGCTCAGTCCGCAGACATGGGCAAGAACCTGCTCGAGCCATCGAACGTCCCGCGCCGACCCGAACGCGTCGTTTCCAATCGACGACAGCAGATGCTCAAAATACTCGTGCGGCCAGTCCGCAACGCGAGGAGCCAGGCGGGGCGCATCGTCGTCGATAAAGACGACGTTGTCCGGCAGGCGGTCCACGGCTTGATCGAAACGCCCCCTGATTGTTTCGGACGCATCCCGCCAACCTGGGATCGACAACACCCGCAGGTTTGCCGCCGGACGGGATTTCCATGCAATCCCATCCCGACCCACGAAAGGCAGGAGCACCGCGCGCTCATTTACCGCGCTTGAGTGCCCCTCCACGACGGAGCTCTTGGCAACCGCATCGATCAACGGTCTTGAAAGGTTCTCTTCGACGCCACTAACGGCTCTTGCCAGCGCCTCCGGGAGCAACGGCAACAACATCTTGTCCCTGATGCCGCGGTTCCAACGAACACGCATACTCGTCGCTGATTCCTCTACGTTGTCCGTGACCCCGGGGATGGTCCTCCGATCCTGCGAGGGCCAAAAGTAGCCATGAAGCAGAATCTCCCACGCCGGGGCCGGTCCTATGCCCTCGACAATCGATCCAGCGCGAGACTCCGGATCGTCATCCAGGGGTAGGAACACCGCCCAACGGAGCCGCACCCCCAATCGCCCCATGTCTCCGACAGGACGGAGCACAGACACGGCCGCGTGCGCAAGCCCCTTGCACGGAACGGAAGAAGTACGACCGCCCACCCAACGCTGCAGAGTTGGCCAGTCGGGGCTCGATCGCAGTGCGCGCAGCTCGCGGTGCCCAAAAGACTCCACTCCGGCGACGGTCCATGCGGCCTCGCCGCCATCAATCTCGCCACCGAGGTCGCGTATGCCCCACCCTTTGTCACTCGTACGGCGACCGAGCCAACGCCCTGCCGCCGATCGCACCGTCCGAGAGAGGTTCCGCGTGCGTCCAGCCGACAGGTCATCCGCCGACAGCGCTCGCACGGCGCCGATCGTTCCAAGCGTGCCGCACTGCGCAAGCAACATGGCCGAAGCGTCTCGACGCGCGAACCACTGAGCAACCTCCTCGGCAGTCGGGCAACGTTGCCCCAGGCCGTAGGTTCCCGCGCTTGACCGGTCCAAATGCCGCGCAATGCGTAGCGGAATCCAGAGGAGCAGGAAATCACCGAGCCGCTCGCCGAGGAGCGATGCCGCAGCAACCAGCAGTCCCTCTTGGTCGTGGGCCGCGCTATCCCAATCCGCATGTACGGGATCACTCCGACCACCCCCCGTACCCGCCCATGGATTCAGCACACCACGAATCAGTTCTCCATTCCGGGCGCCCAAGTAAACAAATGCCTCGCAGATGTGGAAAGCGCTCTTCAGCCCAATGCCGAAGGTGCCGATCTTGTCCGCGTCCTCTTCCTTCGAGCCTCCGATCGCCCGGTGGACTCCGGCGTGGTCCCGCGACGAGAACGCGCCGTCATTTGCGACCAGAAGCGCAGGCCCATGCAAGAGACTGTTCCGGGCTTTGGCGTATCCTCGATCCAGCACAGCGAACACTAGCCGGCTCGCGCACGCGTCGTCCGCGTTCTGAACAAGCTCGCGCACCAACGTCCGACCGTCGCCTGCGTCCTTGTACACATCCGCCAGAAGAGTCCGTATCGCCAAGATCTCGTCAAGCGGACTTCTCACCAGTCCTGCGTATGCCTCGTCGCCGGTTAGTCCCTCATCGAAATCTTGACCCAATTTGCCCTCTACGGCCGGCAGAAAGGCTCCCTTATACATCCCCCGTGAGCACAGCGACAGCCACCCTGAGCACGCGCCATTTTGGCCTCCTAGTCGAGCCGAGATCCCGCACGTCGCTTGAGAGCCCCGGCGATGCCTGGCCCAGGTGACTGCGCGGGTATGCCCCCGGTCGCGCAGTCCTCCATGCGGCGTCGGCCTCCCGCTCGTCCGCTCCATCAGTCGGTTGCAAAGGCCATAACTGCTCATCGTGGACATGAAACGTTCCTTCGCACCCTCACGATATTGCCAAAAGAACTGACAGACGCACCATGCGCTATCCAAGACTACTGTTTCAATACAGCAGCTTAGGTAACAGCGTTCCGTCCAGCCGTGGAACGAGTTCCTCGTTGAAGATTCCCGCCAGGGATCGGGCCGGCGTCGGCTCCGAGCTTTCTTCTTGGCGGAGGGAAGTCGCAGATCCGCCTCGACCCGGTAGGCCGTGGCGGTGCTGAAGGTTGCTCCGCCAGCATGGTAGTCGCACAGACTTCAGGAAACTTCAGGTCCGGCAGGTGCTCCGCCGTGTCGCAGGTAGCCGACACTGCCTTGTGCGGTTCCCCGGTGGAGCGCGCGCCAAACTCGACCATCACCTCTGGGCTCACGAAACCGCCCTCCTCGAACAGCGGTTAGTAACGGACGTAAACGCGGTCCCGGTCGGCACGAACCACGGCGTTGAACCCGTTTCGCGCGAGCCCTGCCTCGATGACCGGACGGGCTTGATCGCGAACCCATTCAGTCAACCGGGCGCGGATCGCACGCGACCAGCGTTTTTCCTGACTCCGTGTGGGCGGCAGCGCCTCGTCTCCTGCGCCAGCCACGAGATCCGGTGCAAATGCGCGCGCTCACCGGTTCCGCCATCCAGATTGGCATGATGGCTCGCGCGGCCGAAAGCTCTGGCAGAACCCTCTCCAGACTGTCCTCGACCTCTTCGCAGCCGAGCCACGCCACGGCACTATGGTCTCACCCCAAAGAGCCGAAAGTGCTTGCAGGGCCTTGCCGATACTCGGCGCGCATTGCCCGAATCGGGTTTGCTTCGGCCGCATGTAGACGCCCTGGCAAATCCGCATGAGCTGCCCCGAACGGGCAACCGCGACAGTGACTGATCGACCGCCGCCCGTTTGCCGGGGTGAAGCAGGCCGGCCGGACAAAGCAGCGTGGCCTCCGGCAGGCCCTCCGCGTACTCCATGATGCGCTTCGGGAGCCCGCGCATGGTAGGTATCTCCAATCCGTTTGTCAGAAATTCAGTCCGCCTATCGAAGCGCTTGCAACACCATGCGTGCATCGACGACATTGCGGCCACCTGCGCCTTGGGGCGTAAATAATACGGGGACCGCTGCCATCCCGGATGTCCCGGGAACGTGGTCGGCATCAATTGATCCTGGAGCCGCCGACGCCGACCACTTCGCTTCGCCGACGAGCAGCCGCTGCCCACCCACTGACCGAGCCACAACATCCAGCTCCGGTTCGCTCCCCCTCCAATAGCGTTGCGCTGGTTCAAACGGTCCGTACTCCCGAAGCGGCGTGTCCGCCCGATGGAGCGTCGCCGTGGCCACGCGGCACAACTCCTCCCAAGCCTCCCCTTCCAGCGCCGCACGGTGTTTGCGCCAATAGAACAGGCGCGTTTCCCGCGGCGCTTCGGCGAGCGCCGCCCGGTTCGGCGCCACCACGCGAAACCACAGCCGCAGGAATGGATCGGCGATACGGTAAAAGCTGCGCTTGCCGCTCCTCGGGTTACTCCCGAACGGGATTTCACGCCGTATCAGCCCCATTTCCGCCAGCGACGCCAGCGGCCCCGCCAAACTCGACGCCGCCCTGCCAAGTCTTCCCGCTATCTCACTGACGCGGTGCGCGCCGTTGCCGATGACATCCAGTAGCGGACGCAACGCCATGGCGGGCGGCATTTCGGCTTGCAACAGGCGATCCGGCTCATTGTGCAAAGGGCCTGCCGGATCGAGCACCAGGGCATCCACGGCGGCGGCGATGTCAACGCCGAAAGGCTCCGCCAGTTCCCAGTAGCGTGGCATCCCTCCCCAAACCGCATAGGCGCGAACCAGGTTCGAAGGGGAGGCGCGCGGAAAGACATCGCCTAGATACCCGGCGCGCAGCGGATGCACAGCGAAGGCCTGGGTGGCCCGACCGTACAACGGCGCCCTGCCATCGAGTATCGCGCTGTGCATCATGCGGACGCTGGAACCGCTCGTCACGAAGGTCAAGCGACGCCCCGGCACGTCAAGCCAGTTTTGCAACACGCCGACGATGCTGGGATCGGCGGCGACGAGGTAAGGCAGTTCGTCGAGGACGAACGGGCCCGGCCAGTTGGCAGCCGTTGCTTCCGCGGCCAACCGGGACAGGAACGCAGGCCAGTCCCGGTATTCCACCGCATCAAAACCCCGAAACCGCTCCGCCACGGCAGCCGCCAGGTAGCGTCTCTGCACTGCGGGGGCGGACTGATCGGCAACGGTGTACAGACCGTCGTGGCGACGAGACCACTCAAGCAGCAGTCGCGACTTGCCAACGCGCCGACGCCCCCAGATGGCGGCGAATGCCCCTCCTGTTCGCAGCGCGCTGTCGAGACGCCGCATTTCATCGTTTCTGTCGAGAAATTCCATGGAGCAAAATTATGCTCCAAATGATTATATTTTCCAAAATAATATTTGGACGCATAAAATCATGGCGGATGGCAGCGAGACATCACATCTACACCCCGGCGAACGGTCTCAGCGCCGCGCGTCTGCTGTCGGCGCTACCGTGCGCCTACGCGGTGGCGGCATCGAATTGGCGCCTAGCGGCGGCAGCGTTTTTTTTCGCCGTCGCGACAGACATCGCGGACGGGCCCCTGGCCAGGCGTCGCGGCGAGGTATCGGTATTCGGCGGTCTAATCGATCACGCGGCCGACGCCCTCTTTTGCATTGCGGTTCTCGGCGCGCTCGCGTCGACGGGCATGTACCCTGCCCTGTTGCCGTTCCTCATCGCGGGGGCATTCGCCCAGTACGTCGCCGACAGCCGCGTTCTCGCCGGACAGAAGCTGCGCGCGAGTCGCATCGGGCGCTACAACGGAATTGCCTACTTCGTACTCGCCGGAGCGCCAATCGTACGAAATCTCCTCGGCTGGTCCTGGCCGACGGATGCGCTACTTCAGGGCATCGGGTGGATATTCGTCGCAACGACAGCCATCTCGATGATCGACCGGCTGTGGGCACTCATCGCGGAAAGGAAGCGTCGCGTCGATGCCGGCTGACTCGCGTGGATGTACGCCGCGCAACCTCAAGTAGCGCCGTCCACTTCCTCTTCGACAAACAGCTCCTTGTTCGCCTTCGGCAAAAACACGACGCCGATCAAGGCATTGAACAACACGAAGAACGTGTGCATGACAAGGCTGAATGCGCCGACTTCGGGGTAGTCCGGGAACAGCACTGTCCAGAGTACGAGCGCGCCCGCGTGAAACGGCAGCGGCAACGCCGCGGCGAGAAATATCACCGGGAGAAAAGCCAACATCTGACCTAGCGACACGTCGACCTGGAAGAGGTGCAAGGCGACCGTGTAGACGACCACCGCGCCGAGCAGGTTGGGCGCCTTGAAAAGAACGGTCAACAGGTAGTGAACCGATCGGGCACGGCGAAATGCAACGAGCAGGGATTTGTCGCGCAACCCCGATCCCTTGAACAGAGCCCCGCGAAAGTAGGCGATGTGCAGGGGCAGGTAGACCAGGGCGAATCCAAACACTGCAGGCAAGATCACGTATAGGGGCAATAGGCTGGAGGCTTCGACGACGACATCGAAATCGAGCGCGGCCCCGCCGGCGGAGAACAGCAGCAACTGGTATATCTCCAGCAGGCCGAGGAAGATCATGCTCGACAGCGCTTCCCAGCCGGCGACCCGGTGGCGCTTCAACAGATAGAGCGACATCGCCCCCTTGCCCACCTGCTCGCTGACAAGCGAAAGGACGTAGGCGCTGGCGCGAATCGGCAAGATGCTGGTGAACTTCAGATCCGGAGCGTTGAACCAGCGCACGACGCGCCATGTCGCGTGGGCGTCGACGAGAAAGAAAAACACCGAATAAGGGACCATCACGGCGAGCCACAGCGTCCAGTTCGCGCCGGCGAAGAAGGCCACCAGGTATTCCGCCGCCGTCAGCCCATCCCTGGCTGCCGCGGCCGCTATGCGGGTATAGACATAGTAGAAGCAGGCAATCGCCACCAGCCACGTAATCGCGCGGAAGATGTATCCGCGCCAGCGACGGTATCCAGGTGGCGAATCGGGGGTCTGACTCACGAACCGGCTCCTGTGCCGAACCCTCGGTCAATGCGTCGAACAGCGCCCAGCGCGTACCACAACGCCAACGTCACCCCGCAGAACAAGACCCCGGTCAAGCCCAGTCCAGCCTGAATGCTGAAGGTTTCGGCAACATAGCTGATCGGCAGCACGCCCAACGGCATCAAGCCGTGGGTCATCGTGTCTATGGACATGATGCGCCCGCGCATGCGCGGCGAGGCATGCAGCACGACGATGGTGCGATTCATCGACATGCCTACAGACGAAATGAAACCCACGGCACCGACCGTGACCATCGCCCAGAACTCGGTGCTGGAAACGGCGATGCCGATCAGGGCGCCTCCCCAGAGCAAAGAGTTGAAGAACAGCCAGAAACCCTTGCGCCGAAGTCCGCCGAGCTTGGAAAGCGTCAGAGAACCCGCGATCGCCCCGACGCCCATGGCTGCCATCAGCAAGCCCAGATCGTCCGGTCCGCCGCTCAGCACATCTGAGTTGAACGCCGGCATCAACGTCTGGACAGGCGCGCCGAGCACGAACGAAACGATGGTCAAGAGGATCAGCCCGCCGATCACCGGGGACCGCTGAACGTAGCGGATACCTGCGGTGACCTCCTGCAGCACCCCCGTATTGCGCCTGCGCCGCGCCTTTCCCTTGTGATGCATCATCATCACCGTCGCAGACGCGACGAAATACAGTCCCGACAACACGAAATAGACGATCCCTACCGCGAAGTGAGAACTCGTATCGCCTCCCGCGATCAACGCGATCATCCCACCCGCCAACGCCGGGCCGAGGATACGCGAGAGATTCCACGCGGCCGTATTGAAGGCCATGGCGTTGAACATCAACGGCTCGCCGACGATATCGGGAATGAACGCGTTTCGCGCCGGTATCGATAGCGCGTTCATCGATCCGTGGATCAGTCCGACAAAGATGAAGTGCCAAAACTGCACGTTGCCGGTGATAACGATCACCGCCATGACAAGCGTGCCGATGCCGTTCAAGGCCTGACCGATCAGGATGATTTCGCGCTTGCGCGAACGGTCCGCGATCACCCCGCCGAGCAGCGACAGGAAGATCTGCGGCAGCGTCGAGGCCAATGACACCCACGCCAGTTTCATCGGCGATGAGGTCATCTCGTATACGAGCCAGCCTTGTGCCACGAGCTGCATGTTCATGGCGAACGCGGACCCGACCATGCCGCCCCACAACAGCCGGTAGTCGCGCAGCTTGAGCGAGGCGAGCATCGACCGGTCGACAAGCGCCGCTTCGCTGTCCGACGCGGCTGCATCGCCACGCCTGACACGTCCGCGGCGTATCCGCGCCGCCCGCAGCATCCTCAACAAGATCGACCGACACCCGAAGCCAAACAGTACATCCTACCCCACGCGCGGGCACCGACCACGATCCTGGCGGTCACAAGGGCGTGAGGTCGTTCCGGGAAAAACGCGGGCCACAGCGCTTTGCTGGAAGGAGCACCCGTGGCGACACGCCTAGGTTCGCGTACGCGGCGGCGCCGGACGAGTGGTGGCCCGTGTCGGAGCGCAGATCCGATACGCTCGGAATCTGCGGGACGGCTCAAGAACGTGCGGACGGGAAGTCGGAGTTGCCGGTTACCGATTCCAGGCCAACACCGGCGTGGTCGGGCGCGGGATCATCCCGAGGCGGATCGACAAGGATGAACATCAATACCAATGCGCCGATCGTCGCAAGCGCGAGAATCACGGGTAGGGATGTCAAGATACGTTTCATATTCTCCTCGTCGACCGGTTGCTATTTCGCGCGCCCCAAAAGTGCCCCGCAGCGAGGGCGCAATTGTAACTGCGCCGGTGTGTTCTGGCTAAGGGCGTTATCGGCCGACCCGGGCTGGTTGCAACCAGCCTGCAGCCTCTCACACGACGGCCTGGTAGACCGCGGTCTTCAACTCGCGTCGAATGGGGTAAGACGACGAGGGCCGCAGTTGCGTCATGAACACGACGACGAGCTGCTCCACCGGATCCACCCAGAAGTACGTGCTCGCCGCCCCGCCCCAGCCGAAATCGCCCGGCGAATCGAGCACGTTGGCGGCGGCCGGATCGAGGACTACGGAAAAACCCAGCCCGAAACCGATTCCTTCGAACGGCGTCTCGCTGAACACCCGCTGCCCCATGGCGGCGAGATCGCGGTTGCCGGGTAGCTGGTTGGTGGTCATGTATTCGACCGTCTTGCGCCCGAGCAAACGGACCCCGTCGAGTTCGCCCCGCCCGAGGAGCATCTTCGCGAACCGGTGATAGTCATCGATGGTGCCCACCATCCCGCCGCCTCCGGAAAGAAGCTTTGGCCGACCCCGGTAGGGTCGGGCTTGGGAATCGTCCTGCCTGGCAAAACGCCCGTCCTCGAGGTACTGGTAGGCGGCGGCGAATCGCTCGAGCGCGGCGGGCGGGACACAGAAGCCCGAGTCCGCCATGCCGAGCGGTTCGGTGATGCGCTCGCGCACGAAGACGTCGAGGTCAGTGTCCGAAAGCACCTGGACCAGAACGTACCTTTTCGCCAGCGCGTGGACATTTTCAATTCGTGTTTCGGAAATTCCCATGCTCATGCTGCTCCGTTCAACCAATCTCGGCGAGATATCCGCGCGTCTAAATCTGCTCCACCGCTACCGCGCTGCCCTGGTCTGCAGATTCGTACAGCGCGCGGATCGACGCCATGTTGCGCAGCGCGTCGTCCGGCGGAAACTTCGGCTGCTTGCCCGTGAGGACGCACTCCGAGAACTCGTCCAACTGCACCTGATAGCGATTCGGGCTCGTCATCTCCATCACTCGCGGCGCTTCCCGGCCCCGAACAACCGTCACGGGAACAGTCTCGCTGAAGGCACCGTCGATGGAGATCGTGCCGCCCGTCCCGAACACCTCGAGCATCACCCGTCGGGGCCCTTCGAAACTGCTCCAGACGTGGCCGACGGCACCGTTCGGGAACTGCAGGAAGCCGTTCATCGTCATGTCGATGCCGTTGCGCTCATCCTGGATGGCCATGGCCCGCACCGGCTCGGCGCTCATTGCGTAGCGCACCGCGTACACGCCGTAGCATCCGGCGTCCATCAGGCTCCCGCCCGCGAGGGACTTCTTGAGTCGGACGCTGTCGGGGTCGGTCTGGGTGTAAGACGTGGTGGCTTCAAGGCGGATCACCTTGCCGATCTCGCCGTCCCCGACGAGTTTGCGAACGGTATGCATCTGCCTGTTCCAGCGCGGCGTGAACGCCTCGACCAGCACCACGGCGTTGGCTTCGGCCGCGGCCTTCATCTCCCGGGCTTCGGCCATGGTGGCGCACAAGGGCTTTTCGCACAGGATGTGCTTTCCCGCTGCGGCGGCCTTGACGGTCCACTCATGGTGCATGCCGTTCGGCAGCGTGTTGATCACGGCGTCGATCTCGTCGCTGTCGATCATCTCCTGGTAGCTGCCGAACGCCAATGGAATGCCGTGTTCCTTCGCGGCTGCTTGCGCGGTTCGGAGGTTGCGGCTGCTGACCGCGACCAATTCGGAGTTGGGCGATGCGTTCGCCGCCGGCAGGTGCGCCCTGAAGCCTATTCCCGCCGTGCTGATGAGTCCGTATCTGACTGTATCTGGCATCTTCGTTGTCCTTGAACCTGTCGACCGATGGCCCACCACCTGCCTTGTCCAATACCCGATCAAGATGTAGAAACGGCGTGGTGCCACGCAGATGGATGTGGGGCTCCACCTCGTAAGGATACGCCCGCTCGCGGGCGCAATCTCGACGCCCGATACGCAACCTGCGAAGATGGCTGTCTGGATCGCAGCACGTTCGAGGGACGTTGTGGACTTCGGCGACTTTCCGGCAATGACGGCTTGAACATCGAGTTCCGACCCGCAGCCGCAGAGGAGATGGGACAGTTCGGCATGCTCGCCGGCTATGTCTACGGCGGCGAGTTCGGCGACGGGCCGGACAACCTCGTTGCTTCCGCGACCCGACCCGAGTGGACGCTGTGCGCGTTCGACGGCCTGCGGCTCGTATCAAGCTTCTCCACCATCCCTTTCACCATGCGCGCGAACGGCGCGGCGTTGCCCATCGGGGGCGTGTCCGCCGTCGGCACGCTGCCGGAATACCGGCGGCGGGGTTTGTTTCGCCGCATCATGACCCAGGCGTTTGCCGACATGCGGGATGCCGGTCGGCCGGTCGCCGCGCTCTGGGCGTCGCAAGCGGCCATCTACCAGCGCTTCGGTTATTCGATGGCCTCCGTGCTGCGCAGCTACGCGGTCGATACCGTCGATATCGACTTCCACGACGGCGACGATTGCGGCGGGCGCGTCGAGCGCATGGATGCGGCCTCCGGCTACGACCTGATCAAGCAGGTCTACATGCGCTTCGTTGCCGAACGCATGGGCTACCTGCATCGCGCGCGAGCGGTGTGGCTGCACAACGCCCTCGAAGAGCGCGAAGCGGACGGGCCGGTGCACATTGCCCTGTCTCACGGCGCATCGGGACCCGACGGATACGCGGTATACACGCTGCGGGAAGACAGACGCGACCACCCCGCGCGCAGCCAGGAGATCTTTGTCCGCGACCTCGCCTGGCTCTCGCCCGGCGCGTATCACTCCCTGTGGTTGTTCTTCAAGCGCCACGACCTCGTCGGACGCGTCCGCTGGAACAACGCCCCGTCCGATGATCCAGCCGTCGAGTATTTCCTCGAACCGCGCCTGCTCCGGGCCCGCGACGAGGAGGGCTTCTGGCTGCGCCTGGTGGACGTCGCCGCAGCACTCAGGGGACGCGGCTGGACCACAGACGGCGAGATTTCCATCGCCGTTCGAGACGACTCCCTCGCTCCCTGGAACACCGGGAGCTATCGGCTCACCGTCTCGGGTGGCGCGGCCGACGTGACGCCGGGCACGGCGGTCACCGACATCCAGCTCTCCGTCAAGGCATTGGCCTCGCTCTATACCGGGCGGCGATCGGCGCGCGAACTGTCCGCATGGGGCCTGCTGGACGGCGATGCGGATGCCGTTCAGCGCGCCGATGCGCTGTTCGCAACGCGGCACGCGCCGCACTGTCCCGACCACTTTTAGCCCGGATCGCCCGTGTCCCTGGGAATGATCGTTCTTACCTCCTTCGGCCTGTTCGTCGGCTTGGGTGTGCTGTACCTGGCGTGGCGATTCGTCGACGGCCAGCCCTCGGAAAGCGACCTGCGCTCGCCCCCGCCCGAGCCACGTCCGAATGTTCGAGACGACAGCGAGGACAGACAGAAACCACGGCGCATGCACCCCTCCACGGTCCTGGTCCTCGTGGGTATGACCCTCGGCCTCGCGTCGATCCTCTTCGTCCTTTTCTTCGGCCCGTCCAGCCCTTTACGTTTATAAACCCGACCCGAGATCTACGAGGCCAAGCGCGGGCGGCATGTAGTACGATTCCCCACCGAGAGCGGCGGGCGTCGCGAAACCCCGGCGCGAACATCCGCCGGTGGCGGGCATCGCAAACAGATTGCGGAGGGGACGCGATGGATCTCGCCTACGGCGCGGAGTACGAGAACGTCCGCGAGGAAGTGCGCGCATTTCTCGCCGAACATGGCAAGCGGGCACCGGCGCAATTCTCCCGCGGCAAGTCGGACGCCAAAGCGCGCGCCTGGCAGCAACTCCTGATCGAACACGGCTACGCCGCGCGCACGATCCCGAAGGAATATGGCGGCTACGGCGCCGAGCCGGACATCCTGAAGTCCCACATCATCGCCGAAGAGTTTGCGAAAGCGCGCATTCGACCCGGCCACAACGGCGATGACCGCCTGGTCCCCACACTGCTCGAACTCGGCACCGAGGAACAGAAACGCGCTTATATCCGACCGACGATCCGGGGCGAGATGAGCTGGTGCCAGGGCTATTCGGAACCGAACTCCGGCTCCGACCTCGCGTCGCTGTCCACAAGGGCAGAACTCGACGGCGACGAGTTCGTGATCAACGGGCAGAAGATCTGGACCTCCGGCGCGCAGCACGCCGACATGATCTTCTGCCTGGTTCGAACCGAACCCGACGCTCCCAAGCATCAGGGCATCAGCTACCTGTTATTTTCGATGGATACGCCGGGTATCGACGTGCGACCGCTGGTGACGATGACGGGCGAGGCCACCTTCAACGAGGTGTTCTTCACCGATGTGCGAGTCCCGGCAAGCCAAATCGTCGGACGCCGGGGCGAAGGCTGGTATGTGGCAAACGCCACGTTGAAGCACGAACGCGGGGGACTCGGAGATCCGAATCAGGCGGAGACGCGCTTTCTCCAGATCGTCGAGATGATGCGAAACGAAACCATCGACGGGCGGCCGTTGATGGAGCATCCCGCCTATCGTGACCGCCTGCTGAAACTCCAGGGACGGATGCTGGCGATGCGTTTCAACGGAATGCGCGTCCTGAGCCACGCGATCAAGGGCGAGGAGCCGGGGCTGCCGCGCTGGATCGTCAAGCTCAACGGTTGCGAAATGAATCACCAGATGGCCGCGATGGCAGTCGATCTCATGGGCGAGCTGGGTGTTCTCTACCACGGCAGCCCACACATGCGGGATGGCGGTCTCTGGCAGCAGCGCTACATGATGGACCTTGGCCTCATCATCGGCGGCGGCACGGCACAGATTCAGAAAAACCTCATCGGCGAACGTGCGCTCGGCCTGCCCAAGGAACCGAAGGTACCCGAGGGGTACCGATAGATGGAATTCGGACTGAGCGAAGAACAGCGGATGCTCCGGGAGAGCGTCTCCGGGCACCTTGGATCCGCCTGCGCGCTGCCCCGAGTTCGCGAAGCGGCCGACGCTGGCGACACGAAACCCGCGGATGTCTGGGAAGGTTTCGCGCGGTTGGGCGTGCAAGGCATCGTCACGCCGGAAAACTACGGCGGCGTCGGCCTCGGCATGCTGGAAGCCGCGCTCGTGGCCGAGTGCCTCGGCGGTGCCGCTGCGCCGGCGCCGTTCGTGGCGTCCTCGGTCATGGCCCCGGTGGCGCTGACGCACGCGGGCAGCGCCGCCCAACGAGAGGCCTGGCTGCCGCGCATCGCGTCCGGCGAAGCAGTGGTCGGCGTCGGCCTGACCGAGCAGATAGGACGCCGCGAAAGCGACGGCATAGCAGCCGACGGCGGGCGACTGACCGGCCGGGCCATGTTCGTGCTCGACGGCATGGACGCCGACGCGTTGATCGTTGCGGACAACGGCGGCGCCCTGCATCTGGTGCGCGCAGCGGATATCGACCGGCGCGCGCTCAACACCATAGACCGCACGCGGTCCGTGGCGGAGGTTACCTTCGACTCCGCTCCCGCCGAACTATTGCCCGGGTCCGCCGACGACCGGGAACCGTTGCTCGCCACCATTGACGCCGGCCGCATCATGCTCGCGGCGGACACGCTCGGCGCCGCGCAAACCATGCTCGATCAAGCCGTCGCCTACGCCAGGCAACGGCGCCAGTTCAATCGTGTCATCGGCTCATTCCAGGCGGTCAAACACCTCTGCGCGGAGATGGCCGCCGCGCTCGAACCGTGCCGGTCGCTGGTGTGGTATGCCGCGCACGCGGTGCGCGCCGTGCCCGAAGATTCGCGCCTGATGGCGTGTCATGCCAAGGCGCACCTGGCCGAAGTCGGACGCTTCGTCGCGCGCACGGCCACCGAAGTACACGGCGGCATGGGCTTTACCGACCTACTCGGTCTGCACTACTGGTTCAAACGCATCGGCTTCGACCGGCAACTGCTCGGCGCACCGGAAATCGTGCGGGAAGAAGCGGCGTCGGCCCAGGGTTGGATTTGACGCGGCGTCGCGCCCGGCAGTCTGGCCTTACCGGGCCCCCGCCCAAGCCTGCATGTTTCGTTCTGCACCGCAGACCCTGCATATACAGCAGTACAGCAGTCAGATAATAGTGAGGTGCCGACTGTCGGCGCCATGCACCAGCTCCTTCGAAATCCTGGTGTCGAAGGTCACGAACCTGCCGTTGCGCTGTACCGCCAGTGCCAGCAGATAAATGTCGGTTAGTTGCCGCGGGCCGATCAAAAGGTCCCAGTTGACCGTGGCCGTCGCGAGAATACTCACCCCGTCCGGCCAGAATTCGTGAAATTCCTGATCCGTTGCCTGCCGGAGTCGCGCGGCAATTTCCGTAGTAGCGTGCTGGTTGGGGTAGGCAGGCTGAGACATGATACGTACGCAGCCATTTTGTGTGATCGGGCAGGTCGCCCACCCGGACTCCATGTTGGCTTCCATCCACTGCCACGCCAGATCATGGGCAATATGGTTCTGGTCCAGTAGCGCAATCAGGACGTTAACGTCCAGCAGGGCACGCACTAATCGCCCGCCTCCTCACGCAGCCGATTGATGATGTCGTTGGTAACGATACCGGTGGATTTTGCGAACGGTCGAAATCCATATCTCGCCGGCGTCTCCCGGATTTCAACGTCGTTGCCGCAAAGGGCATCGCGCAGCAGCGTCGACACCAACTCGCCCACAGGTCGCCCCTGTCTCCGGGCCATTTCCTTTACAGCGTTCAAGACGTCGTCATCGACATTTATTGTCGTTCGCATCGAGGAAATCCACGCATCACGCATCACGCATCATACATCAATCTGCTCTGCCAAAAGGGCTCAGGTCGATGGCATAGGTTGGCAACCTTGCATATCCTGCGAACCTGAATCCTCGTCAAGGGGCGCAAATGGCAAAAGACGCGGTCGACGTATTGATCATCGGCGCGGGTGCGTCCGGCGCGGCAATCGCCTGGAGCCTCGCCGACACCCGCATGCATATCGTCTGTCTGGAACAGGGCGACTGGATGAATCCCTCCGAGTACCCCAGCGCGCACATGGACTGGGAGTCGCGCGCCGCGGGGGAGTTCAGTATCAGCCCCAACCGGCGCGGTCGCGTGACCGACTATCCGATCAACGATACCGACTCACCCATCGCCGTCGCTAATTTCAACGCCGTCGGCGGCGCCACGATCCTTTACGCCGGCCACTTCCCGCGCTTCCACCCCTCGGACTTTCGCGTGAATACGCTCGACGGCGTGGCGGACGACTGGCCGATCGACTACGAGACCCTGGCCCCGTACTACGATGAAAACGATCGCATGATCGGCGTGTCGGGACTGGCCGGCGACCCCGCGTATCCGCCGAAACCCGCGATCATGCCGCCCTTGCCCCTGGGCAGGGCCGGCACCAAGCTGGCCGAAGGATTCAACGCGATGGGTTGGCACTGGTGGCCTTCCGACAGCGCGATAGCCAGCGAACCCTATGACGGGCGGGACAAATGCATCAATCTCGGCGCGTGCACCACGGGTTGCGCCCAAGGCGCGAAGGCCAGCACCGACATCACCTACTGGCCGCACGCGATTCGCGCCGGCGTCGAACTCAGGACCCGATGCCGCGTGCGCGAGATCACCGTGCGCAAGGACGGCATGGCGGGCGGCGCGATCTACTACGATGCCCACGGCGTCGAGCATGAGATCACGGCGGAAGTCGTCATCGTTGCGTGCAACGGCGTCGGCACGCCGAGGCTGCTGCTCAACTCGAAGTCAAACCTGTTCCCGGACGGCCTCGCGAACGGCAGTGGGCTGGTCGGCAAGAACCTGATGTTTCACCCCTATTCCGCTACAAGCGGGACCTTCGAAACGGACCTGGATGGCGCCAAGGGCCCGGGCAACTGCATCTGGAGCCAGGAGTTCTACGAGACCGACGCGACCCGCGGTTTTGTTCGCGGCTTCACCTACGAAATCGGCAGAGGCCGAGCCCCCGTCCGTACCGCCCTCGGCCACATGCTGTCCGGCAAGGTCGCCTGGGGCGAGGATCATCACCGATCCTATCGAAATGTCGTGAATCGCATCACGGGGATGGTGGGAATCTGCGAGGATCTGCCCGAAGAACACAACACGGTGACGCTCGACCCCGACCTCAAGGATTCCAACGGCATTCCGTCACCCAGGATCGACTATACGTTGAGCGAGAACAGCCGCGGGATGCTCGACTTCTCCATTGCGCGGGCGACGGAGGTATTGGAAGCGGCGGGCGCCATCGACGTGGAATCGTTGAGCCCGATCCCCCACGGCGGTTGGCACCTGATGGGCACCGCGCGCATGGGAACCGACCCGGAAAAGTCCGTGGTCAATGAATGGGGGCGCAGTCACGACGTCCGGAACCTGTTCATCGTCGACGGCAGCATCTTTGTCACCAGCGCCGGGGTCAACCCGACGCGCACCATTCAGGCCCTGGCGCTATATGTTGCGGACTCGATGAAGCAGCGTCTCGCGAACCTGCTCGACTAGGAGTTTTGGCAGCGGGATCCGCTGCGCTGACGCGAGGGAACAAGGGCGTTCGGGCGCGGCGGTGGCGCCGGAAATCAGGCTAAATGACGATCAGTCTAATTCGTGCAAATTCAATAACTTAAAAATTTGTTCCATGCAAGGGAAAAGGAAATGCCCGACGTGATCGCCAGCGACATTCCATACTCCATCGAAGAACGCGAAGTGCTGCGCCAGGTTGCTGGCATTCTGATCCCGGCGAGCGACGAGTACGGCATCCCGGGAGCGAACGACGAGACGATATTCGCCCGAATCCTGGTGTTGGCGACAGAACGCGCGGATTCGATCAAATCAGGGGTCGAAGCACTCAACGCGCGGGCCAACGAGCGCCAGGGCGGAGATTTTCTCGATCTGAACGACGCACAACGGACCGCCTTGCTGCGCGACGAGGCAAGCTCGACATTGCTTCAACAGATGATCCATTGCACCGCGACGACCTACTACCAGGACGGTCGCGTGCTGGAGTCGATCGACCTGAAGTCCACGCCGCCTTTCCCCGGCGGCCATGAGATCGAACAGGGCGACTGGACCCTGCTGGATCCGGTCAAGGCGCGCGCGCCGTTCTACAGGAGAGTGGAGAAAGCGTGAAAGAAGGGGTCGATGCTGTCGGTTCGACGCGACCCACCCGATAGTCCTTCTGCCGGCGCGGCGCAAGATGACGTGCTGTTGAGGGATGCGATACGAAGGAGACGAGAGAATGACAGCATTGCTGATCGTGCGCGCCGAGGTGGATCCGACCGTGAGAGACGCTTTCGACGCCTGGTACCAGGACGAACATCTGCCCGCCGCCGTCAAGGCATTCGGCGCGACGGGCGCCTGGCGAGGCTGGAGCGACGTGACCGACAATGTGCATATCGCGTTCTACGAGTTCGCGGATCTGGCGGACGTGAACCGGGTTATGGCGTCCGACGCGCTCAAACGGATGATCCGTGAGTTCGATCGCCATTGGCACGGCAAGGTGAATCGGACTCGCGAAGTGGTGGAATCGATCCAGGCGATCTGAGCGGCGGAGCGCAGAGCGACGGAACGGCCCGACTATCGAATCATGGAAACGCCTGGTTGATATGGACGGAACGCAGGTGGGTCGATGCTACACTGAACGCCGTTATCTCAGGTGAACACACCCGATAATGACCGACGCCACGCGCTCCGACTATTCGGAATCGCTGACCAAGCGGTTTGCCTCTCTCTCCGACGTGCGACTTGCATACCTTTTCGGGAGCAGAGCGCGGGGCCGAGCGCGCGCGAAAAGCGACTTCGACATCGCCGTACTGGTCGATGACGCGGCGGTGGGGGATGCCGACTGTGTCAACCGTACGATCCGGCGGCTGGCCGGAAGGCTCGGTGGCGACATTCCAAGCGACCTCCTCGATCTTGTCCTGTTGAACGATGCGCCCGCGCTATTGCGTCACCACGTGCTACGGGATGGGCTGCTGATGTACTCGCGCAACGAAGCCGAGCGCGTTCGATTCGCGATTCGGACCATGCGCGACTATCAGGACCTCGAGCCGAGGCTTGCCGAGCACAGGAGAGAAAGGATTGCCCGGCTGAAGCAAGGAAGAAGAGATGGTCGATCAGGAGACGTTCTCAAGGCGGCTCGACGCGCTGGATCTCTACTTGGAGCGAGCGGAACGCCTGGGTGAGGTCGCCGAAACGGAGTTCGCGGCCGTCCCAAGCATTCACGACCTCGCAGAGCGTTATCTGCACCTTGTGACGGAAGCGGCAATCGATTTGGCTAACCATTGGATCGCAGACAAAGGGCTGCGTACGCCCGAATCGAACCGCGACACCTTTTCCGTGCTGGAGGAGTCGGGTGAGATCGATCCGGCGCTGGCCGCACGGTTGCGCGGCTGGGCTGGATTTCGCAACGTTCTGGTGCACCAATACGCGAACATCGACCATCACCTCTCCTACCGTGCGATTCACGAGGATCTTGGTGACTTTCTGGCTTTCCGCCAATGGGCGCTGGGAAAGTTGTGATTTGCCGCCGTCGTAATCGGATGGCGATGTGGCTGGTCAGAAGGGCAGACGGCCTGCCCGGCGCGGCATTGCGGATGGTTCAAGCCCGACGATCAGATCGAATCGTACGCGAGCGCGGCAACTTCAGATTTATTTCTGCGGTCGAGGACGATGGCCTTGAATTCGTTGGGGTCCTTGAATCGCGCGGCGGAGTTGCCATCCATCCCAAGTGCGACGGCCAGGCGGGACAGCCAGAAGGCCAGGGCGGCGTAGAGCAGAAAGCCTGAAAAGCGCTCGATTTCGAGGCGCGTGAGCGGGCGAATTCGGTGATAGGCACCAACCATCGCCGCGGCGCGCCCGGGGTCGAGGGCGCCGTCGGGATCGCTGCACCAGTCATTCACGGCCACGGCCAGGTCGTAGACAAGGTAGCCTCGCGCTGCGTGGTGGAAGTCTATGACGCCGGTCAGTTTCGGCCCGTCGAAAAGCACGTTGTCGCGAAAGAGGTCACCGTGCACCACGCCCGCCGACAGTTGGGCGACGTCCTTCCGGTTCAACAGGTCGGCAACCCGCTCGACGGCGTCGGTGACGAGACGTTCATCAGCGTATGCCATGCGGCCCCGAACCCCTGCCTCCCGGTCGCGCAGCCAGTGCGCATCGCGGGGATAGGCAGCCACCTCGAAACGGGGAGCGCGGGTCGCACGGTGGAAGTCGGCGATGAAGCCGCCAAGCGCTTCGAGTTGTTGCAGGCAAGGATTGTCGATGTGATTTCCCGGGAGCATCGGCGCCAGTATGGCCGCTTTGCCCTCAAGCGACTCGATGGCGTCCCCCGCGATGTTTCGGATCACGGGCGCAACGGGCAGTCCGGCCCCATGGCAGAGATCGAGCAGCGGCACGTAGCCCGGCCCGGAATTGGATGGCTGCTCCAGAATGGTCAGCACCCAGTGGCTCCGCACGCCGTCCTTGGCGGTCGTTATGAAATAGTTGCTGTTCTCAATGCCGTGGGAAGCTGGCAGGTGATCGAGTAGCCGGCCAACGTCGTAGCGCGCGAGCAGGTCCTCAAGTGTTTCCGTATTCAACAGGCTGATTGTCCTCATGCACGAGCACCTCAACTGCACCGAAATTACCCGGCAGCTTTTTCGCGGACGCTGTTACCCACCACCGGCCATCGGTTGAGCCCCGGATTGCGCGCCCGTCCCGGCGCGTGCGGGAGGATCGCCGAGCAGGATGCGCGCGGCGCGTTTCGGTTCGTACCACCAGCCATCGGGGAATGCGGGGGCATACCTGGGCTCGAACTCCGGCCTGCCAAACTTGTCCCAATGCACGGTGCGCGGCCGTTCGCGGGTAGACAGCGGAATCGAGTAATACCCCCAAAGCAGGACCCGATCAATCGCCCGATACGCGGCGATCGCCTCCGACATGGTGCCCGCGGCGCGGGCCCGGTCTATCAGATCGTCCAGCACGGGATTGCGAATGCCCTCCCAGTTTCTCGCTCCGTCGGAATGGAATCTGGTCTTCAACATGTAAGTGGGCATGATTCGGTAACCGTCTGTCGACAATTTGGCATCGAAGTCAAACTCGCGAAGACGCTTCGCCCATTCACTCGATCCTGAGACCCGATCGATGGCGCCGCGAATACCCAGCGTCTTGAGGCGCTGGAAGTAAGGCAACAGGACGCGGGCGTCAGCAATGTTCTGCGACAGGAACATTATCTCGAATACCTCTCCCGCCGCATTCGCGAGTACGCCATCCACGATGCGCCAACCGGCCTCCGCCAGAAGCCGCCGCGCTTGCTCCAGGTTGGCCCGATACTGTCCACTTGATGCGCCTTCAGGGAAACGAAACGGCCGCTCGAACATTTCCACCGGTAGCTGGTCGCGGTACGGAACCAGCAAGCTCAGTTCATCACTGCTCGGCAATCCCGTCGCCGTCAACAACGAGTCATTCCAATAGCTATGTGCCCGCTCCCGGTCGCCGTAGTACAGCGCCCTGTTCTGCCATTCGAAATCCACGGCCAGCGACAGCGCCTGTCGTACCCGGCGGTCACTGAACTTGGCGCGTCGGCTGTTAAGCACGATGAGCTGTCCAACTCCCACCAGGTTGCCGGCATTGCGCCGGATTTTCTTCACCCATCCCATCCTGAGCGCGGGCGTGTCAAAGGCACCATGCCAGTACCGCGCATCCGATTCCGTCCAGATGTCGATCAGGCCTTTTCGGAAGGCCTCCCTGGTAATGATGGCATCCCGATAGACTTCGATACGAATGGTGTCGAAGTTGTAGCGCCCCTTGTTGACCGGGATGTCCCGGCCCCAGTATTCCAGGTCCCGTCGGTACTCCACGTACCGGCCCGGTTTGAAAGCAGAAACCGTATAGGGTCCGCTGGAGAGCGGGGGCACCATCGTAACCGCCGATGGATCCCTGCCGCGCCAATAGTGTTCCGGAAGAATCCTGACGAACTCGATCATTGTGAGGTGGCGATCCTGCAACGGCGCGTTAAGGCGCAAGGCCACATGACGACGATCGATTGCTTCAACAGAATCGATGAAGTCGAGAAAAGGGCCCCACGACAGATCACCCATACGCCCCTGAAACGTATACACCACGTCCTTGGAGGTGACCGGCTCACCATCCCGCCACCTGGCGTCGGGATGCATTCTGAATACCAGTGTCAAGCGGTCATCGGCGAGGGCAATACCATCCGCCAGACGCGTGTAAAAGGCGACGACCTCATCACCTGCCCTGGTGATCAAGTTCTCGTCGCGATAGGTCGAGCCGCCGGGATCGTTGGTACCCCACCGTCCCAACGGGGCAAACGAATCGAAACTGTTCCCTGTGGGCAGGACCAGCACCCCCCCTTTGGGAGCATCAGGATTGAGGTATTCGAGATGCGTGTAGTCGGGAGCGTACTTGAGTTCATGGAAGAACGAGATGCCGTGTCTGAATTCGAGTTCGGCAAGATCCGGACGATCGCCGGCAACAGCGACAACGGGCACTAGCGCGGCCAGGGTCGCAGTCAGCATGCGGATACGCCAAGGCAACCGCGCCGCCAGCGTCCTGGGACCGAAGGCGGCCGGGGAATCAACGGGTGACGGCGTGGCGTACTCGTCGGCGGTCTTTTGCAAGCCAGACCTCCTCAGGCGGCGTGCGCCCTGCGATTCTTTCCCAGGTGTCACGCGTGCTTTCGCGCCGGTGGAAAGGTGGACAACAGTATACTTTTCCCGGCCGCACCTTCCGCGCAGGGAATCGCTTCGCGTACGTCGCCGAAGTCGCGCGCTTGCAGCCACGGCGGCAGATCGGACAAACTTGGCTGACGCAAACCACGAAGTACGGGCCATGGCCGACGCCTTGTCGTCGTTTCGCATCTGCGATTTCACCGGGATACTCGCGGGCGCCGGCGCCACGAAGTGGCTCGCGTCCTTCGGCGCCGAGGTGATCCGCATCGAGGACCCCGTCAACGAAGGTCGCTGGGATATCCTGCGCGGAAGGCAGCCGTGGACCGACGAGCGGCGCGGCATCAACCTCGGGGGCTCCTTCAACAACCACAATGTCGGCAAGCTCGGCATCACGCTGAATCTGCGTACCGCAAAGGCCAGGGAGATCCTCGAGCGACTCGTCGCGGTATCGGACGTGGTGACCGAAAACTTCTCGAAGGGGGTGATGGAACGCTGGGGCTTCGGCTACGAGCGCCTGAAGGCCATCAAACCGGACATCGTCTATGTTTCGAACTGCGGCTTCGGTCACACCGGGCCGTACAGTGAGTTCAGGAGTTTCGGACCGCTCGTGCAGGCGGTATCGGGACTGACGTTCACCTCGGGGCTGCCCGACCGCGAACCCGCGGGCTGGGGCTATTCGTACATGGACCACACCGGCGCCTACTACCACGTCATGGCGGTCCTCCTGGCGCTCATCCACCGCCACCGAACAGGCGAGGGCCAGTGGGTGGACCTCTCCTGTACCGACGCTGCTTTGACGCTTCACGGCCCCGCGCTGCTCGATTGGACCGTGAACGGTCGCCCGACCCGACGCAAGGGACGCCCGCACGCGAACCGAAACTTCTGGCCTCCCATGGCGCCCCACGGCATCTACCCAAGCCAGGGCGACGACGACTGGGTGGCCATCGCCTGCCGGAACCAGGATGACTGGGAACGGTTGTGCATTGTGGTGGCGGAGGATTGGTGCACCGATCCGGCGTTCGCCGACGCTTCTTCCCGCCACGCGTCCCAGGACGCCCTCGACGAAAGCTTAAGCGCCTGGACGGCGGCGCGGACGAAGTTCGCTGTCCAGACGCTGCTGCGCGACGCCGGCGTGCCTGTCTCGGCGGTATTGAAGCCCGAGGAGCGGGTCGACCTCGACCCCAGCACCGGCGCGTTTGGGCTTTGGCCAACCGTCACGCATAGCGAAATAGGCGAGATTCGCGTCGACGGGCAGCCGGTGCACTTCTCGGAAACCGACTGGCACTACGCGCGCGGCGGCCCTTGTCTCGGTGAGCACAACGAGGAGGTGTTGACCGGATTGCTCGGTTTCAGCGCCGAAGAGGTCGCGAACTTCCGCGAGGAAGAAGTGATATGACCGACGCCGAGACCAACCCGCAGCCGCGCGCGGGCGCTCTCCAAGGCGTTCGGGTCGTGGAACTGGCACAAGATCCCATCGCGCTGGCGGGCAAGCTCCTGGGCGACATGGGCGCCGATGTCATCCTCGTCGAACCTCCCGGCGGAGATCCCTCGCGCGGCTACCCGCCGTTCGTCGACGACCAGCCCGGCGAGGATCGAAGCCTTTACTGGTGGCACTACCACACCAGCAAGCGCAGCGTGGTCATCGATCTGGACGACGAAGCCGGTCGCGACCGCTTTCGCGCCCTGATTGCCACGGCAGACGTGTTGCTCGAAGCCGAACCGCGCCAGCGGCTGGCGACCCTCGGCATCGACTATGAAGATCTACGGTCGATTCGAGCCGATCTCGTGCACGTCGCAGTGACGCCCTACGGGCGCGCCGACCCGAAGAGCGATCTGCCGTTCACCGACCTGACGCTCATGTCCGCGTCGGGACCGCCATGGAGCTGCGGCTACGACGACCATTCGCTGCCGCCCATTCGCGGCCCGCTGCAGGGGTTCCACATCGCATCGCACTTCGCCGTCATGTCGGCCCTCACCGCGTTGCTGCATCGTGCTGTTTCCGGCACCGGCCAGTTCATCGATGTCAGCATGACCGCAGCCGGCAACGTCACCACCGAGGGCGCTTCCTACAACTGGCTGGTGGCGCGAAACACCGTGCAACGGCAGACCGGCCGCCACGCCTCGGCCACGCCATCGATGGAGACGCAGCAACTGTGCGCCGACGGGCGCTACGCCAACACCGGGGTAGGGCCGCGCCAGGCCAAGGGATTCGCCGCGCTCGACAAGTGGCTCAGGGAACTCGGCCTCGACGCCGAGTTGCCGGAAGCCGTGTTCCTGGAACTGGGCGCCCAACACGAAGGCCCCCTCGACATCTCGAAGATCGGCGAAGACGACGAGATCACCGCCATCTTCGGGGCCAGCCGCGCTGCCCTCAGGCTCATCGCGTCGAGACTCCCGGCGCAGGAATTCTTCGTCGGCTGCCAGCGCGCCGGCCTCACCGCCGGCGCCGTCAACGCGCCGGAAGAAGCATTCGAGGACGAGCACTTCAAGTCACGCGGCTTCCAGGTCCCCGTGTACCACGACGATCTGGACCGCAACGTCGTGTATCCCGGCGCGCCCATCCGGTTGCATGCAACCCCGTGGGCGATCTCCCGCCGCGCGCCGAAACTCGGGGAGCACGACGACGAGGTGTTCTCGGAACTTGCATCACAACTGGATAGGCGATAAACGGCAAATCGCCAGGGTCAGGGCTGCAACCGTCTCAGCCATCGACGGACTGATCTATCGTGGCATCCACGTCGTTGCGGAACCGCACGGCGTCGATTCGCGGCGCGCGAGACGCAGCCTCGGCAATGACCGCCCTGGATGCGAATCGCCGGGGATGGATGGGGCGGAGTTCGGCGATCGGGTCTCCGTCTCGGGTTACGATGATGGCATGTCCCCCCCGGACTTCCCGAAGCACGGCCGCAGATGCATTGCGAAGCTCGCGTTGGTTGATGATCTTGTTCATGGTTCAGGAGCGTAGCGATTTTGCTACGTCGTGGCAAAATACAGCGGGTCGGCGGGTCTGACGCCAGCGTTTTCAGCCCGATGGGCGGCCTGAACGGCGGTCAGGCAAGTTTCACGATCATCTTGCCGATGTTTTCCCCGCTGAACAGCCCGATGAAGGCGTCCGGCGCGTTCCGTATGCCTTCGCGGACCGTCTCCCGCCAGACGATCTGACCGCTTTCCAGCCAGGAAACCATGTCCCGCTGGAACGACTCACGCAGTTCCGGAAAATTTCCCACGACAAAGCCGCGCAGGGTCAGGCGCAATCCGATGGCAACCCGCAGGTTGCGGGGCCCCGGCCCCGGCGTCGTATCGTTGTAGTGAGAGATCGCGCCGCATATCGCAATGCGCCCCAGGAGCCTCATGTGCGCGAGCGCCGCTTCCAGATGATCGCCGCCCACGTTGTCGAAGTAGACATCGAGCCCCTCCGGCGCACCCTCGCTCAGGTGCGCAAGCAGGTTGCCGTCGTGGTAGTCGAAGGCATGGTCGAAACCGATCTCGCGGCAGAAAGCGACCTTTTCCGGCGAGCCCGCGCTGCCGACGGTGCGGCAGCCCTTCAGGCGAGCGATCTGACCGGCGATGCTGCCGACGGCACCCGCCGCGCCGGAGACGAAAACCGTCTCCCCCTCACGCATCTCTGCCGCGCCAAGCAGACCGTCATAGGCCGTTCTGCCGGTCATGCCGAGTGGTCCCATGTATACGGTGACCGGCAATGATGTTTCCGGCAGTTTCTGCAGACCCCCGCCGTCCGACACGAAACCCTCGCGCCATCCCGCATTGCTCAAGACCAGATCGCCCTCCATGAAGTCATTCCGCCGGGAGGCCACGACCCTGCCGATGGCGCCGCCGTACATGGCCTCGTTGAGTCGAAAGCCCTCGGCATAGCCTCTGCCCTCGTTCATGCGTCCGCGCATGTAGGGGTCGACGCTGATGAAGATGTTCTGAACCAGCACCTCCCCTTCGCCGGGATCGGCAAGCTCCCGCTCTACAAAGACAAAATCCTCCGGCACGGCCATGCCCCTCGGGCGGCGAGCCAGATGTACTTCGGTGGACGTCAGCGCCATGGCGACTTTCTCCGTCAAGGTGAAGTTGCGGGAATTCTACCGCCCCGGAAGCGTTCGGACGGTCTTGAGAAAGTGGCGGTCCCCTGCCCGGCTCCCGGTGCGAATCCCCGGCATCCCGAATATGTCCATGTGACCTTGACAAGACATTCTCGGGTCGGCTCACGATTGCTCGCCACCACGTCGAGTGATAACGCCCCGAAAAGCACAGACTGTTTCGAGGAGGAACCTTCGAGTGAAGCAAGCGTGAGCGGGGAAGCCTTGCAAGTTCGACCCTGCTATTCGGACTGGTAGCCACCCTGTTCTGCTTGGCCATCTTCCTTCTCGAATTGGGCATGCGACACATGGTTGTCCACATACCCCAACACGGCGTGGGGCCAGGCACGGAAGGGCAGTTGCAGGATCTTGCTCTCGCCATCCACACTGGTACGGGTGGACTGCACTTCGCGTTCCTGTCGGTCTATCCATTCGGCAGCATTTTCCTCGGGCTTGGTCTCGCAGCCCGATTCCGCGAAATGAACGTCTACACGGCCGCTCCGTACGGCATGGCCATTACCGGCGTGATCGGGCTTTTCAACCTCGTCATCGTTCAGCACATGCATGACCTTGAACTGGAAGTGATCGCCGTGATCAGCAATCGGCTGCATCTGGCTGTTCATCATTGGACTCGGGATGTATCAGGGTCGAAGCGAATTCGTCCCGCAGGAGTCCTCCGAACAAGACTGAAGAACACAAAAGCTGCTCCCGGATAGCAGCAGGCTGAATCGACGGCTCAGCGCGCCGTGTATCCACCGTCCACCGGCAATACGGCGCCGGTGATGAAGCTCGCATCGTCGCTGGCGAGGAACGCCACCGCGGCGGCGACTTCCTCCGGTTGTCCGAGACGCCCCAATGGATGCAACGACTCGAAGAAGCTGCGGAGATCCGGGTCCGCACAAAACGCTTCGGTCATCGCGGTTTCGATATAGCCGGGCGCGACGGCGTTCACGCGCACGCCCCGGTTCGCCCAGCTTGCCGCGAACTGCCGGGTCAGCCCGACGACGCCGTGTTTGGTCGCGACGTACGCGCCCGCGGACGCCGCGGCCATCTCCGCCTCCACGGTTTGGGGACCACCAAGGCTCACGAGTCCCGCGATGGATGCGGTGTTGATGATCGCCCCGCCGCCCGCCGCCGCGAGCATGGGCGCGCCATAGCGAAGGCCGTAGAAGACGCCGGACAAGTTGACCGCGATGGTCGTATCCCAATCTCGCATGCCGCCGATCCCGGCGTTGTTGAAGATCACGTCCAGTCGGCCGTATTCGTCGGCGGTATTCTTTAGCGCCGCCTCGACCTGGTCCGCGATAGCCACATCGAGCGTCAGGGAAGCGGCGCCCTCGGCCGATGCATTGATCGTCGAAGCCGTCTCGGCCGCACCCTCCCCGTCTATGTCCGCGCACATCACCGACGCGCCTTCCGTTGCCATGCGCATCGCGCTGGCCCGACCGATACCCCTCGCGGCCCCGGTGACGAAGGCTACCCTTCCATCGAGTCGGCCCATGTGATCGCTCCCCGATTCGATTGTCCGCCAGCGTATCACCCTCGTCACCGTCCGCACCTGACCGTACGCGCGCGTTTTCCTTGCCGCCGGGGCATCGCGATAGCATGCCATCGGACGACGACTGCAAGGACAGCCATGGGGAACTTTTACGAACACCTTTTCGGCGTGCGCGGGAAGGTCGCGCTCGTCACGGGAGGGACGCGCGGTATCGGGCTGATGATCGCGGAAGGCCTTGTCCGATGCGGCGCGCGGGTCTACGTCGCATCGCGCAAAGAGGACGCCTGCGCGGCTACGCAAGAGACGCTCGGGCGCCTTGGAGACTGCGTTGCCCTGCCGGCCAACGTCGGCACCATGGCGGGTTGCGATGCGTTGGCCGAGGAAATCGCTTCGCGCGAAGAGCGGCTCGACCTTCTGGTCAACAACGCGGGGTTGACCTGGAACCAGCCCCTCGAAGAGTTTCCGGAAAAGGGCTGGGACCGCGTCATGGACCTCGACGTCAAGGGTCCGTTCTTTCTGATTCAGCGGCTGTTGCCGCAACTGCGCGCGGCGGCGAGCCCCGAGCAACGGGCCGTAATCGTCAACATCTCGTCGGTGAACGCCCTCAAGCCGAGCGGTCTGGCGAACTATTCCTATGTCGCGGCCAAGGCGGGGCTGAGTCAGTTGAGCGCGCAGCTTGCGCGGGACCTGATGGACGATTGCATCAACGTCAACGTCATCGCGCCCGGGCCATTCAAGTCGAAGATGACGGCACCGCTCTATGCGACGCCGGAGATGGACCGGCAAGCCACGGAGCGCTTTCCCATGCGCCGATGGGGCGCGATGGAGGATGCCGCCGGCCTGACGATCATGCTTGCGTCCAAAGCCGGGTCGTACCTGACCGGGGTGGTGATTCCTTGTGACGGCGGCTCAACCACCACGAACTATCAGAGGTGACTAGCGCCTGCGGGCTATCCCTGTCACGCCGAGCGCTTCCAGTTCCTCGTATTCCTGGTCTGCGATGCCGAGTTCGGCGCGCAGTACCTCGCGGCTGTGTTCGCCGAATCGGGGCGAATAGCGCGTAGGCGGGCGTGTTCGAGCAGACAATAGCCAAGGCGCCAACGGCAGAAAGTGCGTGCCGGACTCGGGATGCGTCACGGGAACCGTGAAGCCGCGTTCGCGGAATTGCGGACTCGGATTCGCGTACACCGCATCGAATGAACCGATGGTTGCCGCGCACACGCCGAGACGACCGAGCGTTGCGGCCGTTTCCTCAGCGTCCAGATCCGCGCACCAGCGCGCGAGAATGCCATCGAGTGCCTCTTCGTTTGACTTGCGGGCAGCCATGTCGGCAAAACGCGGATCGTCGAGTCCGACGTGCCTGGCGAGCGCCCGCCACGCCGCTTCGGTTTCCACGCCTATGGCGATCCAGCTTTCGCCTATCGCCTTGTAGACACCGTGGGGCGCGAACTTTGGGTGGCGGTTGCCTTGGGGCCGCCGTTTCCGGCCCGTGGCGTCGAGTTCCATCACGGCATCACCAACCTGCACCGCGACGGCTTCCATCATCGCCGCATCGATGCGCTGGCCCTGGCCGGTTCGCTCGCGGTGGTTGAGCGCCGTCAGAATCGCCGCCGCAAAGTAGTAGCCGGAAATGGGATCGGGAATCAGACCTCCGGTATTGGAAGCCGAATCGCCTTCGTATCCGTGAATGGAGGAGAGCCCGGACATCGGCTCCGTCGTATGGCCGTTGGCCGGATATTCGGCAAAGGGGCCTTGCGTGCCGAACCCCGACACCGACGCGAAGATGATGTCCCCACGCGCCTTGCGCAGCGTCTGAAGCGTCACTCCCCAACCCGGCATCACGTGGGGGCTGAAGTTGTCGGCGACGACGTCGAACTTCGGTACCAGGCGCCAGAAGATCTCCTTGCCCCGTGGATGTCTCATATCCAATGTCATGGCCCGCTTGTTCATGTTCACGGAGTTGTACAGGCCGTTGGTGTTGAGCCGGCTCTGTTCGATGTCCGGCCTACGCACCGCCGGAGGCACCGGCGCGCCCGAACCGCGCCAAATATCGGGCCGCGCGGGCGACTCGACCTGTACGACATCGGCACCGAGGAGCGCCAACAGCTCGGTGCCGAATGTGCCCGCCCATGCCTGCGTGAACGCCAACACGCGCAACCCCGTTAGCGGCGCCATGGCGAGATCAGGCGGCAGGTCCCCTCGCGCGGCGGTTCGCGGGCGCCTTCGCTCTTTCCTGATCTGGTCGCCATGCTCGTCCAGGCCGGGCGCCGGGCGCCACAATCTCCAGGGTGTCTCCGACAAGCGGGCAGGCGCGCCTGTCGCGCGGAGTTCACGCCCACCAACGTGCGTGGATACAACAAATCCCCGCGCGCTAAATTGCTCGCTCTCCGCCAGTTCCCGCGCATCCTGCACGACTCCGGAAGGACAGCGCAGTCGCGACAGTTCGTGGAACACTTCCCACTTGTCACGCGTGGCGGCCGCTGCCGCGAGCGCGGCACGAATCGGCTTGAGATCCTTGGTGTTGCGCCCGGACCGCGGCGCGTAAACCTCGTCTTCGGCCAACTCGTCGAGACCTAGAAAACGCATCGCTTCCTCCCAGCGTCCCCAGTCCCCGAAACTCAAGTTCATCGGGCCGTTGGCCGTCTGCCACAGCGGCGCCGGTTCCCCGCGATAGCGGGGGCCGTTCGGCCCGTACTCCATTCGACGGCCACCGACGAACAGCCCGAGCATCGCCCACGGCGCGTTGGTCAGGGCCAGCGCCTCGACCTCGGAGACATCGACGCGTTCGCCCGCGCCCGTTCGCTCCCGCCGCCACAAGGCAGCGGCCGTGCCAACGAATCCCGCCACCCCGGCGATATAGCCTGTCAGTCTGACGGGGAGCTGCAACGGCGGCTCGTCGACCAGCCGGTTGATGGTGCACCATCCGGTTCGCGCGCAAGCCGTCAGGTTGTTGCCGCACACGCCGCTTAAGGGGCCGTCCAGACCGTGGGGCGTGATGGAGAGGTGAATCGCCCCCGCTGCTAGCGCGTCCACGGCTCGGGCAATGGTGTCAGGCCACGGCCTGATCGCGTTCGTCACGAGCACATCGGCCGTTTCGGCCAGTCGCGCGACGGCGTCCGAATCGCGAGTTACCACCGAGCGCTTGTTCCAATTGGCATAGCCATGCATCACCGACCGGTCAAGCCCCGGCCGATCATCGAGGAACGGGGGTTCGTCGCGTAAAGAATGACCTTCGCGCGGCTCTGCCAAGACCACGTCAGCACCGAAGTCTCCGAACATGCGCGCCGCGTAGGCGCCGGACAGCTTCTCGGAAAGGTCGAGGACGCGCAGGTGTGAGAAAGCCTGTGGCGGAGCCTCCAAGGCATCCGTGACGCCTGGTTCATGCGGACCGTGTTCCGCCGAAGCGTTGTTCATGTTCAGCCTCCCTGGCGCGCGAAAGCATCCTTGTCGGCGGGCGGACAGTCAACGCCACACCCCGCAATGGGTGTCCCAAATTGAACCTGGGTGTCCCTAAATCGCAATCTGGATCGAGGAGGTGGGTGTCCCAAAAATCATGGGTGTCCCAAACTCGTCCCAGGTGTCCCAAATTGAACCGAAGTGGGCAGAGGTGGATGTCCCTAAATCATGGGTGTCCCAAACTCGCTATGGGTGTCCGAAACTCGCTTGATCGGTGTTGTCCCCTGTCAAACCAAGACGGAACGTGGGAGCAAAGGGTCAGCGCCACCTGTCGGTGCTTTGGAGGATTTCCAAAACGGATCCACCTCAGATGACATTCGGTCACCCAAACAAGCGGCTTGGTGGCATGTGCGTGCTTGTTCTGGCGGTTTTCGTTCTGGGCATCGGGGAGTTCGCCCACGCGCAGATGGCCACCTATCGCGTGACGTTTCAGGGCACCTGGACCACCGCCAGCACGCCCGGCGGCGTGGTTCCGAGCGCGCACTTCACGACCCTGATCGGCGCGGTCCACAACGGGAACGTGAGCTTCTGGCGTAGCGGTGGTGTCGCAAGTCCAGGAATAGAGGAAGTCGCGGAAACGGGGGCAACTCGATCCTTCAGGGCCGAAATCGAGCGTAGCCCGCATGTGTTCGCCGTTATCCAGCGGGGCGTATCATTCGGCGGAACGGGGAGGGCTGCGTTCGACCTCCGAGTGCCCGCCGATCACCCGCTGATCACCCTGGTATCGATGATCGGTCCGAGTCCAGATTGGTTCGTCGGCGTCTCCGGGTTGTCGCTGCTCGACGGCGAGGGACAATGGATGTACGGTCGGCAAGTCGCCCTGTATCCGTACGACGCCGGCACGGAGGACGGCACCGAGTTTTCCCTGAGCAATCCCCCGACCAATCCGCGGGGAACGATCACGAGCATACGGGGAACCGGCAAGTTCTCGGACGAGCCCATGGCCATGCTGATCTTCCACCTGCAAGCCACCGACCCGCAGCTCGGTCGAGTGACGGAAGTCACCGTAACGCCTGGGGTCGAAACGCTTGTCGTATCGTGGAATGCGGTGACCGGCGCCACCGGCTACAAGGTTCAGTGGAAATCCGGCAACGAGGCGTTTGGCGCGGAGCGCGAGCGGGTAGTTGTCGACGGAGCCACCACCAGCCACACGATTGCCGACCTGACGGCGGACACGCTGAATTCCGTGCGTGTGATCGCTACCAGGTCACCCGCCCACGAAGGACCACCGTCTGCGGTGGTGTCTGGCACACCCTTGAGCGCGCCTCCCCCATCCGAACTTCTCACCGGAGGCGATACGGCCATCATCGATCTGTCGAGTCTGTTCTCCAACGCCGGGGATGAACCGCTGACCTACGCCGCAGAGTCCAGCGACCCGATGCTCGTCACGGTAACGTTGGACGGCAGCAAGCTCAGCATAGTTTCGAACGAGGACGGCAAGGAAGGCACTGCGACCGTGACGGTGACGGCAACGGATGTCGATGGCGTAACGATGCAGCGTTCCTTCGATGTCACCGTAGAGCCGACGGTACCGGGCATACTGCGAGGTTGGCGCAAGCCAGTTTTCGATCGGGAGGAAGCCGAGTCAAGGTAGGCGCGGCGGCAACTTCGGGAGACTGGCGCGCCACCTCATAGGACCCGCTGCCGACCTTGTTTCGTATTCCGAACGCGATAGACTACGCGCGCCTCGCCCATCTGGACGTCTTATGCGAAATCTGCTGATTGCGCCGCTGTGCGCGCTGCTCGTCTGTGTCTACGCGACTCCGGCCATGGCGGGCGGCGTCATCGAAGCGCATGCGGATGGCGCCGAAGAAGAAGCCACGCCCTGGACCAGCCTGACGCCGAACGACGCCGATGACCTGTTCCACTTCGTCATCGTTTCCGACCGCACCGGCGGCGAGCGGCGGGGGGTCTTCCCGGCGGCGATGCCGAAGATCAATCTGCTGGAGCCGGCATTCGTGATCAGCGTCGGCGACCTGATAGAGGGCTACACCGAGGATCAGGCACGGCTGGACATGGAATGGGACGAGTTGGAGCAGTTCATCAGTCAACTTGAAACCCCGTTCTTCTACGCCGTCGGCAACCACGACATGAGCAACGCCGTGATGGCCGAAACCTGGCAGCGGCGGTTCGGTCCCTCGTACTACAGATTCGTGTACAAGGACGTGTTGTTCCTGGTCCTCAACTCCGAACTGTTCGGAATGGTGAGCGACCCGCAATCCGCCGTGCCGGGGCCGTGGACGCAGGCGGGGCAACTCGCCTTCATCGAGCGGACCCTCGCCGAACAACCCGATCCGCGCTGGACGATCGTGATCATCCACCAACCGCTGTGGGACTACGGAAGCGGCGTGCGCGGCGATTGGCCGCTGGTGGAAGAAATGCTGGGAGAGCGGGACTACACGGTGTTCGCCGGACACTTCCACCGGTACGTGAAGCATGTCCGCAACGACCGCAAGTACATCACGTTGGCCACTACCGGCGGCGGCAGTAACCTGCGCGGTCCCGTCTATGGTGAGTTCGACCACATCGCCTGGATAACCATGACGGACAACGGCCCGCGAATCGCGAACCTGTTGCTCGACGGTATTCACGACGAAAACGTGTCCACGGCGGCCACGCGCGCCACGATTCGGTCCCTGAAAGACGCCGTCGTCTCGCTTCCCATGTTAGGCGAGGGAGACTACTTTGAAAGTGGCTCCGTGGCGTTCGAGATAGCCAATCCCGGCAAGGCCGAACTTCGCGTCTCACCGCTCGCACAGGGCGGTCCGCATCTCCGCGTCACCGGGGGCTTGAAAGAACTCGTTCTCGCCCCCGGCGATCAGGAACGCGTCGAAGTCCAACTCGAAGCCGATACGCCCGTGGCCTATGGCGCCCTCGCGCCAAGCCGCATCACCTGGTCCATGGAAACCGTCTTCGACGGGCAGCCCCTGGTCGTGCAATCCAAATCCGCCCTGCTTCCGGTGGCGCCGCTGCCGTTGCCGACCGGGACGGCGCCCACTGTCGACGGCGACCTGACCGATTGGGACGCCCTACCCTTCGTCGTCGACCGCCAGGGTGACATCGACTCGCCGACGGCCGCGACGCAAGACATTTCCTACCGCTTGGGCATTCTGGAAGCGGGAGGCGACGTCTACTTCGGCATAGCGGTCACCGACGACAGTATCGACGCCGCCGAGGACGAAAGCCCGCGCTACCAGGATCACGCGCTCGTTACCGTGGATGCGCGGCCCGACCCCGAGCGCTCCGAAAATCACTTGCTGTTCGAGGCGATGCGCATGGGCTACCTGCAGCAGATCGCCCATGACTACATGACGCTGGCGGATGCCCGCGAGGACAAGGCCATCGCTTTCCTCGAAGGCGCGCGCGCCGCGGTCGAGTGGCGAACTGTTCGCACGCCGGTCGGTTACAACGCCGAAGCAAAGGTGTCGGGAGCGTTTCTCGACGCCGCGCGCGGCGAGCGCTGGGATACGCTGCGTATCGGCGTCACCGTGGCCGACTTCGACCAGGGCGAAACGATCAGCGTTCCCCTGCATTGGCAGCCGTGGCGCCTCGGCACCGCCCCCGTCGCCGGTTCCGGCACATTCGTGCGCGCGGACGCGCCCTAACCCCGTTCCGGGATGGTCAGACCGCATATCCCCAGTAAGTAAAGCCCGCGAATCTCGGCGTAGAGGGGAGGTACATCGTATCGATCTGCCCGACAACGAAACCGCCGTCCGCCAGCAGGCGGGGAATGTCGCGGTTCAAATGGCAACCGCCGGCGATCCTTGACCAGAGCGGATCGAGGCGATCCTGCCAGCGTCGCACCGATGCGTCCGGCGCTATGCCGTGTTCGCTGAACAGCAATTTGCCGCCTGGTTTGAGCACGCGGCGCATCTGCTCCAGGGCAGTTTTCCATCCGCCGATGGTGCACAACGTATAGGTGAGAACGACCGTGTCGGCGCTATTGTCTTCCAGCGGGATCTCCTCGGCGGCAAGGCCGAGCCAGCGCACTTCGAACGGTGCCGATTCAACCCGGGCCCGCGCCTTCCTGCGCATTCCCTCCGATGGTTCCAGGCCCCAGACACGCTCGACCCGGTCGACGTTGTAGAAGGGGAGGTTGAGGCCGGAACCCATGCCCACCTCCAGGATCCGACCTTCCGCGTGCGGGATGACCTTCTCGCGCTGCCTGCTGACGGGCTTGGCAGCGCAACCCTGATCGATGCAGTGGGGCAGGATTCGATCGCTGTAGAAGCCCATGTCCGACCCTCGGTGGTTCAACGCGCAATTCCGTCGCCGGGACGTTGCTCTCGTCGTCCCACGCGTGCGAATCATCCTGCCACATATCAAATACGTGCGTCCGAAGCCCATGGTTGCCCCTCGTCCGGAGTTGCGGCACGATGGCGAAGGTTTCCGATGCGGAGATGGCCATGGGCGAGAAATCGACCAGCGCGGGCGACGGAATCGCTACCGTCGGCTGGATTCTGTTCGCGGTGGGGCTGGTTGTCGCGGCCGCGCTGGGTTTCCGTGCTTTCATGCAGGCGCCGGCGATCACCAAGTTCATTTTCGTGGCGATCTATGGCGGCCTCGGCCTGTTGTTGGTGTCGGTATTGCGACAGCGGCTGATCGAGCGCAAGAACGACAAGTATTCAGACGTGGAGATCTGACCATGATCGTTGTCACATCCGAGACCATCACCGGCAAACGCATCGTCAAGACGCTCGGCCTGGTGCGAGGCAACACGGTTCGCGCGCGCCACATCGGGCGCGACATCATGGCCGGGCTGCGGAACATCGTCGGCGGCGAGATTCCCGAGTACGGGAAGCTCATCGCCGAGAGCCGCGAGCAGTCCCTCGACCGCATGATCGCCGACTCCGCGAAACTCGGCGCGAACGCCATCGTCGCCACGCGCTTCACCACCTCCGTGATGATGGGCGGCGCCGCTGAACTACTCGCAGTGGGCACGGCTGTCATCATCGAAGACGAAACCTGAGGAGCAACACAATGCGATACGACCTGGTCATAAAGAACGGTTCCATCATCGACGGCTCGGGCGCCCCCGCGTATCGCGCCGACCTCGGCATCGCCGATGGCAAGATCGCATGCATCGGCCGCATCCCGGAAGCCGGCGCCGAGACCATCGACGCCGAGGGCCATGTCGTCTCCCCGGGATTCGTCGACGGTCATACCCACATGGACGCCCAGGTTTTCTGGGATCCCATCGGTTCGTGCTCCTGCTATCACGGCGTCACCAGCGTCGTCATGGGCAACTGCGGATTCACCCTGGCGCCGTGCCGGGAATCGGAGGCCGACCTGGTGTTCCGCAACCTGGAACGGGCGGAGGACATCTCGCGCGCGGCCATGTTGGCCGGTATACGCTGGCGCTGGGAAACCTATCCCGAGTACCTGGACGTGCTCGACGCGTTGCCGAAGGGCATCAACTACGCCGGATACATCGGGCACTCCGCCCTGCGCACGTACGTCATGGGAGAACGGGCATTCACCGATCCGGCGAGCGACGACGACCTTGCCCGCATGGGCGCCATCGTCCAGCAAGCGGTGCGCTCGGGTGCCGTCGGCTTCTCCACCTCGCGCACCCCCAATCACGAGACCTCCGACCACAAGCCCGTGGCGAGCCGCATCGCCCAATGGACCGAAGTCCGCGCCATCGTGAACGCCATGCGCGAAACAGGTGCCGGCATATTCGAGATTGCGGGCGAGCCGGATCCGCGGAATACCGGCGACTACCAGGACCGGCTGAAGCGGCTGAGTATCGAGTCCGGCGCGCCGATCACCTGGGGCCTGTTCAGTTCTCGCGAGGCGCCCGACAAGTGGCGCCGCTCGCTCGACCTGCTCATTGAGACCGCCGCCCACGGTGGCAACATGTTCGCCCAGGTTCATTCGCGGGCGTTGAACATCCTGTACACGTTCGAATCGTACACGCCCCTGGACCCCTGGTATGTCTGGCGCGACATTCGCGCGTTGCCGCTACCGGAACAGAAGGTCAAGCTGCAAGATCCCGTTATCAAGGCCAAACTCGTGGACGTCGCGGGACGCCCCAGCGAACGTCACATGAGACGCGGAGTCCATCTGCCCCCGCCGGACTGGGACTGGATCTTCATCATGGAGTCGATGTCCGCAGGTAACGAGCGGCGCATGTCCGAGGTTGCGGCCGAGCGCGGCGTGCCGCCGGCCGAACTCATGATCGACCTGGCGCTGGAACACGATTTCAAGACGTTTTTCCGCAAACCGCTGAACAACGACGTGGACGAGCACGTCCTGGAAATGATGCGGCACCCCCATACGGTCGTGACGTTTTCCGATTCCGGCGCCCACGTCTCCCAGATCATGGACAGCTCGCTGCAAACGCACATCTTCAGCCACTGGGTGCGAAACAAGCAGGCGCTGACCCTGGAGCAGGCGGTGCGCATGGTGACCTCGGTACCGGCAAAGCGTTGGGGCTTGTGGGACCGGGGTTTGCTGCGTCCGGGTTTCGCCGCCGACGTTACCGTCTTCGACCCTGCCGCAATCGCGCCGCGCATGCCCGAGGTAGTGCATGATCTGCCCGGCGGAGCCAGGCGTTTCAAACAGACTGCGGACGGAATCAAGGCCACCGTCGTCAACGGCGCAGTACTGTTGCGCGACAACGCGCACACGGGCGCCACCCCCGGTCAACTACTGCGCGGACCCCTCGCGAGCGCGTGATGGACCGCTAGCCCGGATATCGCATCAAGGGCCGCGATGATCGCGCAGGATTTTGCCCGCGTGCGCGTGCTCGGAGCCTTCAGCCGGGGAGCGCGAGGGGGCACCTCTCGCAAGAAAACAGCAGGCGAGGGCACCTCTCGCAAGAAAACAGCAGCGCGAGGGGGCACCTCTCGCAAGAAAAGAGACGGAAGCATAGCCCCACCTTATGGTGTAGCGACCATGTGCGCTCACGCGGGCAGAAGTGCCCCACGGGCGGCGCCTTCGGCTCCGCCCGTGGTCCGTCCCCCACCGTGCGAGGGCGCGGCCAGCGCAGTTTGTTTCCGGAAAGATTTCCAAAAAATAGAATTGACCTATTGAAAATGAGTGATATTTGGCTAATCCGCTCGCGGCTTGGTGCAATATCCGGGCTAGCCAGCGAGACTACGCGGTTTGCTCCATAAGCGGGTCGTATTCTCCAAGCGTCGCGGCACCGTTGAGGCGCGCCCGCAACGCGAGCTGGCGCTGCGCCTCCACGGCGTTCTCGGCCTTGCCGTCCCAGGCCTTGAGGGCGGGCTCCTGCAACGCCCGCCCGTAGGAGAAGCTCAATCGCCACGGCACGTCGACGCCACTTGCGTTCATCGCGTTCAAACGTACCGTGGACTGCAACGCCGTCTGCCCGCCAGACAGGAACACTACGCCAGGCAGGGCCGCGGGAACCGTGTCCCGTAGACAGCCGAGCGTCTTTTCCGCGATCTCCCCGTCGCTGGCCTGGACCGGACAGTCCGAGCCCGATAACACCATTGACGCCTTGAGCACTGTCCCTTCGAGGTGGATATTCTGACGGGCAAGTGCGGAAAACAACGCGCCGAGTGTCGCCCGCGAGGCGAAGTCGCATGTCTCGATGTCGTGCGCGCCGTCCATCAATACCTCCGGCTCGACGATGGGAACGATGCCGGCGTCCTGACAGAACGACGCATACATCGCAAGCGCCCACATGTTCGCTTCGATGCAAGCGCCGGTCGGGATGCCATCGCCAATCGTGATCACCGCCCGCCACTTGGCGAACCGCGCGCCGAGATCGCGATATTCGATCAGCCGCTCGGCGAGTCCGTCGAGGCCCTGGGTGTACTTTTCTCCCGCGTGCAGCGGCGTGTCGAGCGTACCCTTGTCGACCTTGATGCCCGGAATACTGCCCGCCGCCGCAATGATGTCGGGGAATCTGTTTCCGGTATCGGTCGCCTGGCGGAGGGTTTCGTCGAAGAGAATATAGCCGGACAAGTGCTCGGCGCTTCCCGGCGCGGTGATCAGCAGCCCGCGGTAGGCGCGACGGCTACTCTCGTTGCAATCGACGCCTATGGAATCGAACCGGCGCTTGCAGGTCGGGTGACTCTCATCTATCGCGAGAATGCCTCGGCCCGGTGCCACCATGGCGTTCGCAGTCTCTTCCAGCTTCTGCCGGTCCATGCTCCTCTCCTCATTATGTGATCGCCCATCGCGCGTTGCGGCCAGTATATCTTCGCCGGAGGGCACTTCGGAGGCGGCATCGGCCTCTCGGTCCTCAGATGGCGTACCATGTCGCCATCGCCCGAGCGCCGGTTCCGAACAGCAGCGGTTGTTCATGACGCACCGGTGGCATTTGAGAATACTGAAACGATACAGACCAATGATGCGCGAGCTGCCCACATACGTGCTGAAGTGGGAATTTCATGCACCGCGCGAGCTTGTGTGGAAGACCTGGGAACTGTTGGCCGAGCTACAGGATTGAGCCCGTCGCAACCTATGGGTCCCGAAGGACGCAAACGATGAAGATGACAACCGAAAGGCAAGACGATGTCTTGTCCATCCAGGTGGTCGGGCGCATCGATGGTTCCAATGCCATCGCGTTCCAGGAAGCGGTTCGGACCGCCGTCGAGGATCGCGACCGCGCCACGATCATGGACTGTGCGGAACTCAGCTACGTCAGCAGAGCGGGTCTTCGCGCTGTTCTCGTCACCGCCAAGTCCCTGACGAATCGAGACGTGCGATTCGCGCTCTGCGCCCTGTCGGACAACGTCCTGGAGATCTTCGAGAAAAGCGGCTTCGACAAGATCATCGCAATACGCCGGTCAAAGGCCGAAGCGCTGCTTTCCCTCGATGGCCAATGACGCTAAAGCGGAAACTCCATGGATGACGTTTCCACGCGGAGGTGCGGCCGACGAAGATCAGGCACAAATTTTCTTTTTCGCCCGATGCACAAGCGCTCGGCCCGCGCTCGCCGCCGCGTCTGCGAGCAGATCAATCCATTGCTGGCCGCGAGAGGCGACGCGGTGGGCCAGACCGATCCGCCGCGAAGGTTCGGGCGAGGAGAAACGGAGAAAGCGCAGGCCAGGTGACGCCGCGTGTTCACAAAGTGCTGCCGTTTCCGGAAGCAGCGCGAGGCCCGCCCCGCTCTCGACAAGTCTCGACAGCGTTGCGAGCGACTCCGTTCCGCGATGCACTTCCTGCATGCGCCACATCAGACTGGCGCCCAGCACCTGGTCGGCGAAGCAATGACCGTTTCCAAGCGGGTCGCAGCTCGCCACCCAGGGCGCGACGGATCGAAGCAAGTCGCTCGGCCCGGCCAGCGAGCAGAAAGCAGTCCTCAAACAGATCTCGCTCTGGAAGCTCCAATATTCCGAGCGGCAGGGAAACGATGGCGGCGTCGAGACGGCCGGCGAGAAGACTCGCAACGAGATCCTGGCCCGGGGCTTCCTGGACATCAAGCTCAACGCGAGGCGACGAGACCTGCAAATGTTTCAGGACTCCTGGAAGCAGATAAGGGGCAAGCGTGGAGACTATCCCCACCGTAACTCGAAGCGGGCCCTCCTCGAATCGTTTCCCCATCGTCTCGAGAAGCAATGTCTCGTCCAGGATCCTGAGCGTTTGCTCATGGGCATCGCGGCCGAGCGGGGTGAGAAGGAAACCACGACTCTCGCGCTCGACCAACCGGCCACCTAGAGATGTCTCGAGTTCCCGGATCTGGAGTGACAGCGCCGGCTGCGACACGTGAACGCTCTCGGCCGCACGGCTGAATGAGCCGTGTTCGACCAGCGCCTGAAAATAGCGCAACTGACGTAAGGTGACGGCCATATATTCATCCTCAGTCGGTTGAACGCGCACCGGCTTCATGCCGACAGAATGCACTTTGGCAGCACTCAGCGATAATTTCTAATACCGTTTTCTTCATGCATCCATAATAAATTCTTATCCCATCGATGCCACCTTGCCCCATCCATACCCCCGTTTGGTGATCCTGCGTAATGCTCACGGCGCAAACAGCTTGCCCGGATTCATCACGCCATTCGGATCGAACACGGCCTTCACTTGCCGCATCAAGTCGATCTCCCGCAGGCTGCGGGAATAGTGCAGGAAGTCCCGCTTCAAGAGACCGACGCCGTGCTCGGCGGAAATACTGCCGCGGCGGTTCCTGATCGCCTCGAACAGGGCCGGGCTGATGCTGTGGCAACGCTCGTAGAATTCGTCGATGGCAAGGTTCTTGGGCTTAAGGATGTTGAGATGCAGGTTGCCGTCGCCAATGTGACCGAACCAGCACACCTCGAAGTCGGGATAGTGCGCCCCGACCAATCGGTCGATGTCGTCAAGGAACGCGGGCACATCGGAAACGCGCACGGCGATGTCGTTCTTGTACGGCGTAAAGGGGGCGATGCTTTCGGTAATACCTTCTCGCAGGGTCCACAGCGACTGCGCCTGGGCATCTGATCGGCTGATTGAGGAAAATAGACTGCGGGAAGTGTGGGCGATTTGATGTGGTGGGAACTGCGTTATCCATGTTGGAAAGCGAATACAAGGAGACTCGGCTAGCCGCGCTGAAAAAAGCCAAAAGGTGGTGTAGGCAGAACGGAATCCCAGAAATATCCAGTCAGTGCATTTAAGGGGGACGGCCCCATCGCAGCCGTCAAGCTAACTCCCAACAGGAAGGGACCATGCTACGAATCACCCTACCGATTCGACTACACCTTCCCCCACGTATTCCTTTAAGCGCATGTACGTTCGCGTGAGTTTCCCCATTCCGCCCTCGTAGTCCCAAATCGTTCCGCTGAATTCACGATAGCATGCAGTGCGCGATATTCGGTTCATGAATTCCTTTGTCTCGTCTGCCGAAACACCTAGATGAGTCCACAATTCACATTGAAAATCGGGCCAGATCGTCATAGTCCATCGCAGGGCAACCGCGTCGGTGTCGCCGGCTGGTTCGCCAAATCCATCGAGAATCCTTAGTGCTTGGAATTCCCTATAGTTGAGGTCATCGAGGATACTAAGAAAATATTCATACTCATCCACATCCGCCGGACCGCCTACACCGCTCAACGGGGTCTTCAGAAGGCGAGCAAACATTTGGATCTTCTCCCGCCGACGCGAGTTAAGCGCGTATTTTGTTGTGGCAAAGAAGCAATGAATGAAGTCCTCGCTCTCCAATAACGCTTCATCTAATTCGACCTTTCCCTTCGCCAGTTCATCGAAAAAGGCGAATTTACGATCGCGTCGAACCTTTTCGAGTGTTTGAACCAGAGCAGCATCGATTGCAGAACCCAATCCCCCAGGAATCAGTTGCATCAAGGCTCTAATGACACTGCTTTGCCCATACCGTTCGATCGGCGTCTGAGTGAGTCGCGTTGCCTTGCGCAACTTGCGCAGGGTCTTCTCCTCGGCAATGAGCCCCGCAGCCCGTTCCTCGACCTTGCGGCGCTGGCCGAGGTCAAGCCTCGAAATCTTGTCTTCCACGTTCAAAGCCATCACGCCCGTCCTTCCTCTGCGAGCCGAGCCAAGTGTCTGTCGAACCGGTCATCGGCTTTGCGCACAAGAGTGCGATAAAATCGTCTCGAACTGCCACCAGACTTATCGCCAGCAACGAGCAGGATAGCCTTTCTCCGATGGTCGAAGGCGAAGGCCAGCCGCCACTCTCCATCCGCCGCGCTGAACCGCATCTCCTTCATGTTCGAGTACCGGGAACCGTTCAGCGTGTCCACCCGGGGCCGTCCCAGTTGCGGTCCGAACTGCTGCAATAGCCGCGACAACGCCAGGATTTCGGTTTGCACCTCCTCGTTCAGATTGTCGAACTCCGGCTCGAACTCGTCGGCAATCTCGACAGCCCAGTTCATCGAGATGAATATGGGTCTACCGACATGCCAAGTCAACATGTCCAGGGCCTCATAGGGCGATTCCATCTGCCGCTTCACCTCGGCGGCGGTGCCATGCCTTTCTTTCGCAGGCCTGATGCTCACGGCGCAAACATCTTCCCCGGATTCATCACGCAGTTCGGGTCGAACACGGCCTTCACTTGCCGCATCAAGGCGATCTCCCGGGGACTGCGCGAATAATGCAGGAAGTCGCGTTTCAAGAGGCCGACGCCGTGCTCGGCGGAGATGCTGCCGCGGCGGTTCCTGATCGCCTCGAACAGGGCGGGGCTGATCCTGTGGCAACGCTCGTAGAAGGCGTCGATGGCGAGATTCTCGGGTTTCAGGATGTTGAGATGCAGGTTGCCGTCGCCGATGTGACCGAACCAGCACACCTCGAAGTCGGGATAGTGCTCCCCGACCAATCGATCGATGTCGTCAAGGAACGCGGGCACATCGGAAACGCGCACGGCGATGTCGTTCTTGTACGGCGTGAAGGGGGCGATGCTCTCGGTAATGCCTTCTCGCAGGGCCCACAGCGACTGTGCTTGCGCATCTGATCGGCTGATGACGCCATCGCCTACCCAACCCTGCTCCACGACGGTTTCGAACGCGCCGAGCGCGGCCTCTTCGTCGTCGGCATCGAACTCGATCAGCGCATAGAAGTTCGCTGCCTGCGCGAACGGACGCGAGACATCCCGGTGGCCAAGCACCTTGGTCAGCGCGAGTTCGGAGAAGAACTCGAAGGCCGAGAGAGTCAGAACGCGCTGGAAACCTTGCAGAACGTTCAGAACATCGGCGAAGCGGTCGATAGCGAGCACCATGACCCGCGTCGGCGCAGGCGCGGACAACAGGCGGATATCCGCCTGCACGACGAAACCGAGCGTACCTTCCGCGCCGATGAATAGGTGACGAAGGTCATAGCCCGTCGCGTTCTTCACCAGGCCGTTGTTGCACTCGAGCACATCGCCCGCGCCGGTGACGACGGTCAGCCCGGCGACCCAATCCCGGGTTAAACCGTAGCGAATCACCTTGATGCCGCCGGCGTTGGTCGAGATGTTGCCGCCGATCTGGCTCGACCCGCTCGACGCGAAATCCACCGGATAGAACAGGTCGCGTTCCGCCGCGTATTCCTGCAGCGTCTGGGTCACGACGCCCGCCTCGCAACGCACGATTCGATCCGCTGCATTGAAGTCGAGCACGCGGTTCATGCGATCGAACGACACTACGATCTCGCCGTTGGACGCCACGGCGCCGCCCGACAATCCCGTGCGTCCCCCCGACGGAACCAGGTGCAGGCCGCGCGCGTTGGCAAGCCGCGTCACCGCCACGACATCTTCGATGGACTGCGGGAACACGATCGCGCTCGGCGCAACCTTGAACGCGCGTGTCCAGTCTCCGCCCCACGCCGCCAGATCCTCACGCGCCGTCTTGACGCGAGCCGGAGTGAATATTTCCTCCAGTCCGGATATTTCATCAAACCGCTTGTTGCCTGACCGAATGTCATTCACTTTGAATTAGATACTTCGATTCCTCCGGCAATCCCGCCAGTTCTGCTCGGGCCGGTGAAAGCTTACAGGTGAGCGTCGAAAAAGCGCCACATCTGCTGTCGAATATCCTCCGTCTCGTTGACCAGGTGATGCCGGGCCTCCGGAATTTCGAGCAGTTCGATGTCGTAGATACGCTGGAGCACGGGAATGTTGTAGGCACCGTCGACGGTCATATCCCGCCCGCCCTGCACCACCAGGGGCCGCAGGGACGATGGCTCGCTGGTCTCGAAGCGGTACATCCACTCGACCATGGCCGTCACCCACTGCACGGGCAGTCGGGGGCATTGCAACGGATCCTTGCGCAACAATTCGATGAACTCCGGGTTCTCCGTGTTGTTCACCCAACCGCGACCGACGCTGCCGACGCTGCCGACGAGATATTTCGCCGCCATGTATACGAATCGGTTGACGCGCCAGTTCGTCGGCCGCACCAGGGGCGCGAGCAATGCGGTGCCGGCGAAGACGCGGGAGGTGAGCCGCGCGGCGTACTGCATCAGCACAGCCGCGCCCATGCTCTGGCCGACCACGCACACGGGTTCGAGCAAACGGTGCCCCGCCGCGTCGAGCACCCTCTCAAGCGCGTTGACGTAGTGATCGAACGACTCGATGGTGGCCGCCGCGCCGCTAGACAGGCCATGACCCTGCTGATCGTAGGCGAGCACGCGGCGGCCGGTGCCCAACAGATAGCGGATGAGATGGCCATACAGGCCGACGTGGTCGTAGTAGCCATGCACTACGACGGCGGAACCGCTTGGCGTTCCAGCGGGTTCGAACACCTGTGCGGCCAGCCGTTGCTCCCCGTGGGGAACCACAAAGAAATCCTGGTTGAGATCGAGATCGAAGAAACTGCGGTACGCGGCTCCGAATCCCCACTGGGCGCGGTAGTCGCCTTCACCGCGCACGTGCTTTGAGGATCTCGACGGCGGGAAGCGTTCCGCTCTCTACGAACTCCAGGAATGCGCCACCACCTGTGGAAATGTAGGAAATGCCCTCGCGAACGTCATACTTGTCGATCGCGGCAATAGTGTCGCCGCCGCCCGCAATGGAGAATGCCTTTGCCGAGGCCACGCCTTCGGCGATCAACCGAGTGCCTTCGCCGAACTGGTCGAATTCGAACACGCCGACGGGACCGTTCCAGATGATCGTGCCGGCATCGGCGAGATCGTCGCGCCAGGCGCGCGACGTGCCCGGCCCGATGTCGAGGATCATATCGCGCTCCCCCACTTCCATCGGGCGGCGCAGCACGGCGGGGATTTTCGCGTCGATGGCAGGCGCAGTCATGATGTCCACCGGCAGCGGCACGTTCACACGCTTCGCGATACGGCGCGCCGTCTCCACAAGCGATGGCTCCGCCAGCGACGCACCTACCGGTCGTCCCGCGGCGAGGGCAAACGTGTTGGCGATACCGCCACCGACGATGATCCGATCCGCGATGTCTGCCAGCGATTCCAGCAACGCGAGTTTTGTCGACACCTTGGCGCCGCCAAGGATCGCCACCAACGGCCGCTCCGGCGACTCGAGCGCGCGGCCCAGCGCCATGAGTTCCGCTGCCAGCAACGGCCCGGCGCACGCTGCCGGGGCGTACTTCGCAACACCGTGGGTCGATGCATGTGCGCGATGGGCTGTCGCGAACGCGTCCATCACGAACAGGTCGCAAAGATTCGCCAGCGCCTGGGCCAGGCCATCGTCGTTCGCTCCTTCCCCGGGCTCGAAGCGCACGTTCTCCAGCAGGGACACGCCGCCTGGTGGCACGTCCACGCCGCCGCGCCAGTCGCGGACGACCCGAACAGCGCGACCAAGCGCCCGCGCCAAGTGCTCTGCCACCGGCGCCAGGGACAGCGCGGGATCGAAATCGCCTTCGCTCGGCCGTCCCAGGTGCGACATGACGATCACCGCCGCACCGCGCTCGATGCATGTTCGAATCGTCGGCAAGGCCGCTACGATCCGCGCATCGCTGGCAACCGCACCGCCGCTCAGGGGAACGTTGAAGTCCTCCCGGATGAGCACCCGCTTGCCCGATAGCGCGTGGTCGTCGAGGTGAGAGAATTTCATTGGCGAGTGTCCCACAGCCGGCGCCTGCGGCTTCCCGCTCGTCGACCATGGAACAACCGCCATTGGTGACTAACGCTCCCCCGAGGCGTTTGTTCAATGCAAGTGGCGATGTCCATCGGCGGCCCGTTGTCGTGGACAAACTCGACCCAGGCGGATGTGTCGATCAGAATCACGTCACGCGACGGGTTCGCAACGTTTCGAGGTCTCCCTCCCAACCCGACCCGCGAAGCCGACGAGCCTCTTCCACGCCGAGCGGTTCCGCCCCAAGGGCGCGCGGCGCAAAGTTGATCGCCTCGCGCTTTGTCCAAAGATGGTAGCGGCGCATCTCCACCGCGCAGGCCGCGTTATCAACGTCCGCATTGGTACGTGCCATACGCTAACCATACGCCAGCAATGGAGGTCGGCCAATAGTCCCGGATCGGAATAAACACGATGCGGTTGCGTAATCGCACACCTGCGTCAGCATGTGGATGGACCCTCATCAGGCGCGGTCTGCGCTTGGGCGCGATCTCCGGACAGCCTGCGGATGAACACGATGCGATAGAATGCGTGTCCCAACCCCTTGAGAATTTGCCCTTCGGAGCCTAGATGGCCGAGTTCAGCGTATTCACTTCCGAGTCCGTGTCCGAGGGCCATCCTGACAAGGTGGCGGACCAGATATCGGATGCGATCGTCGATGCCATGATCGAACAGGACATCGATTCTCGCGTCGCCTGCGAAACGTTGATCAAGTCGGACATCGTGGTTCTCGCCGGCGAGGTCCGCACCAAGGCCTCGGTGGATATCGAGCGCCTGGTCCGCGACGTGATCTCCGAGATCGGCTACGACAGTCTGGCCTGTGGATTTGATCCGGATAGCTGCAAGATCATCAACGTACTGGGGGTGCAGTCGGCCGACATCGCCAGGGGCGTGGACGCGACCGACAAGCGCGATCAGGGCGCGGGCGACCAGGGTCTGATGTTTGGCTATGCCGTGAACGAAACCGATGTTCTCATGCCCGCGCCCATCACCTATGCGCACCGCCTCGTCGCGCAGCAGGCCCACGCCCGCCGAAATTCCCTCTCCTTCCTCCGTCCCGACGCAAAGAGCCAACTCACGTTCCGCTATGCGCGTGGCAGACCGGTGGCGGTGGACGCGGTCGTGTTGTCGACGCAGCACGCCCCGGAGGTTTCGCAGAAGACGCTGACCGAAGCGGTCATGGAGGAGATCATCAAGCCGGTGGTGCCCGGAAACTGGATGACGTCGGATACCAAGGTGTTCATCAATCCCACCGGTCGGTTCACCATCGGCGGTCCCGCGGGCGATTGCGGACTCACCGGCCGCAAGATCATCGTCGATACCTACGGCGGCATGGCGCGCCACGGCGGCGGCGCATTCTCCGGCAAGGACCCGTCAAAGGTGGATCGATCCGCCGCCTACGCCGGCCGCTACGTGGCCAAGAACATCGTCGCCGCGGGCATCGCCGAACGCTGCGAGATCCAGGTCAGCTACGCGATTGGCGTGGCCGAACCGACCTCGATCAGCGTCAACACTTTCGGCACCGGCAAACTCGACGAGGCGACGATCATTCATCTCGTGCGAGAAAATTTCGACTTGCGGCCCAGCGGACTGATCGACATGCTGGACCTGAAGCGCCCGATCTATCGGGCGACGGCCGCGTATGGTCACTTCGGGCGCACCGAGGAGAGCTTCGCATGGGAACGAACGGACAAGGCGGAGGCGTTGGCGGCAGCGTTGTGACGTTGATCCCGGGCGCGGCGTGACATGCGGGTCAGCTTCGAGTTCTTTCCACCGCGCACGGCGCAAGGGCGGTCGAACCTGGCACGCACCGCGGGCCGGTTACGGCGCGCCGGCCCCGAATTCTTCTCCGTAACCTACGGCGCCGGCGGTTCGACGCGGGACCGTACATTCGAAGCCGTCCAAACCCTCTGCAATGAGGGATTCAACACGGCGCCCCACCTATCCTGGGGAGACGACAGCGCGGCGTCTATCGAGCGCCGAATCGACGACTACCTGCGAATGGGCGTCAATCGCATCGTCGCCCTGCGCGGAGATATTCCGTCCGGGACCGGATTGCCGCCCAACGTGCGTCACGCGGAACAGTTGGTGCGGCACATCCGCGAACACTTCGGCAGCGACCTTCGCATCGAAGTCGGCTGCTATCCCGAAATCCACCCGGACGCCCCTTCGCCCGACGCCGATGTCACGTTTCTGAAACGCAAGGTGGACGCGGGCGCGAATAACTGCATCACGCAGTACTTCTACAATCCGGACAGCTACTTCTTTTTCGTCGACCGCTGCCGGAATCAGGGCATCGAAGTTCCCATCGTAGCCGGCATCATGCCGATCACGAACTACGAAGGCTTGACCCGTTTTTCCGACAATTGCGGCGCGGAGATCCCGCGTTGGATACGCCTGCGCCTTCTGGCCTACCAGGACGACCCGGCGTCGCTGAGCGCGTTCGGCACGGACGTGGTCACCAGCCTTTGCGCCAAGCTACTCGATGGCGGCGCGCCGGGACTGCACTTCTACACGCTGAACAAGTCAGGTCCCGCCGAAGCCATCCTGAGCGCGTTGAATCTGATGGAAGACACGCAACCGACCCGCCGCATCGTCGAGACATGACGTCCATGATCGCCGTTCGTTACACCTGATCGCCATGGTTCACATCGCTTTCCTGATGGACCCCATCGCCTCCGTAAACCTGAATAAGGACAGCACGCTGGCGATGATCCGGGCCGCCCTGCGGCGCGGCTGGCGCGTCAGCTATCTCGAACAGCGGGACCTGACCTGGAAGGACGACCGTCCGATGGCGGTGCTGCGCGACCTTTCCATCGAAGCCGATTTCCTCGCAGACCTGGATCCCGCGCGGGCCGGTACGCACTGGTACCGACTGGGCGATACGGCCGAGGTCGATCTGTCAACGGTGGATGTCCTCATGATGCGAAAGGATCCGCCGTTCGACATGGAATACATCTATACCACCTACCTGCTCGAGCGCGCCGAAGCGCGGGGCACCGTGGTAGTGAATGCGCCGAGAAGCCTGCGCGACTGCAACGAAAAGTTCTTCGCCACCCAGTTCACCGACTGCATTCCGCCGCTCTTGGTCGGCAAACGGCCCGATCAACTCCTCGCATTCCAGGCGGAGCACGGCGATGTCGTGTTCAAACCGCTGGACGGCATGGGCGGTGCCAATGTCTTCCGCATCCGCCCGGACGATCCCAATCTGCACGTCGTGATCGAGAGCCTGACGAACCTGGGCCGGCGCCGGATCATGGCCCAGAAGTACATTCCCGAGATCGAGGACGGCGACAAGCGCATCCTCCTCATCGACGGCGAACCCGTCGACTACGCCCTGGCCCGCATACCGATGCAGGGCGAATCACGCGGGAATCTCGCGGCTGGCGGCACCGGCGTCGGTCGGCTTCTCACGGCGCGCGACCGGTTCATTGCGAGCCGCGTCGGTCCCGAGTTGAAACGCCGCGGACTGCTGTTCGCCGGTATCGACGTCATCGGCGACTACCTGACGGAGATCAACGTCACATGTCCGACCTGCATACGGGAGTTGGACGCGCAATTCTCCCTGGACATCGCCTCGACGCTGATGGACAGGGTGGAGACAAGGATCGCGCGACGATGAGCGGATCGACGAACGCGATCACCGCTCCTGTCCCCGTCCCTTCCATAGGCAGAGCCCGGGAGGGCATCGCCGCCGCGCTGCTGCTCTCCCTGGCGCTGCACGCGGTCGTCATACTGGGTTTGAGCGAATGGTTCGACGAACGCGCCGACTCTCTATCTATCGTCAGGGCGACGCTCGCCCGTGCGAGCGAACCGCCTGCCACCTCTACGCCGCCAACATCTACAGCGGAGTCCCAAGGGGAAGGTCCGGTTGCGGAACTCCCACTGGATACGCGCGATACGGGGACGAATCTGGCCCCCGAAACATCTCAACGGCCTCCCGCCAACGCAATCGCGACCAGGGAAGGCGAAAGCGACACACCCGAGTCCCCGTGGCAGAACCTGGACTACGCCGCAACCGTGCGACAGATAGCGAACCTCGACGCCCAAACCCCCGGTGGCCACCCGCGCGTCCGGCGGATTGTCGAAGACCGCGCCGAGACTCCCGAAGACAACTGGTACCTGGAATCCTGGCGGCGCAAGGTGGAGCGTATCGGCAAGCTCAACTATCCCGAGCGCGCGCGGGCGCGAAAGCTGTACGGCAGCTTGCGTCTGCTCGTCGCCATCGAACCCGACGGAACATTGCGCGACGCGCGCGTCATCGACTCCTCCGGACACAAGGTCCTGGACGAGGCCGCCGTGCGTATCGTTCGCCTTGCCGCACCCTACGCGCCGTTTCCGCCGGGAATGCGCAAACACACCGATGTACTCGAAATCGTACGCACCTGGCGGTTCAAAAAGCGGGGATATGCCTCGCCTTCGTGAACCGTTTTACGGCGATGCCCAGGAGGCCCTGGACACGCCGCACTTGACCCGAGGCGATTTTCTTGGTGAGTTAAGGGAACGCGGGCGCGTAGCTCAGTTGGTCAGAGCGCCGTCTTCACATGGCGGAAGTCGCTGGTTCGAGTCCAGCCGCGCCCACCATCCCGCAATGGTCGTGCCCCCACGGAAGGCCGACGCGGCCACGCTTGCGCAGCGCGGTCGAATGCAATCGGGCGGGCCGCCGCGAACACGATAATCTCTTTGAAACACAAACAGGTATACGAAATCCCAGCGTGGAAATTCTTGAGAACCGCACCAGATGACGCAAACAACCGACCTGACTCGCCGGCTTGCGGCGGAGTTCGTCGGAACGGCGCTGTTGCTGGCCGTCGTGGTCGGTTCGGGCATCATGGGCGAGCGCCTCGCGGATGGCAACGCAGCCATCGCCCTCCTCGGCAATACCCTTGCGACGGGCGCCATCCTGGTCGTTCTGATCCTGGTCTTCGGACCTGTTTCGGGCGGCCACTTCAACCCCGCGGTGACATTGAGTTTCGCGCTGCAGCGCGCAATCTCACGCGTGGACGCCCTTGCCTTTGTCGCTGTCCAGGTGGCGGGTGGCTTCGCCGGCGTCTGGCTCGCACACCTGATGTTCAGCGAGCCGATCATCATGGTGGGCACGAACGCGCGCACCGGACTCGGCCAATGGATCGCAGAGGCCGTGGCGACGTTCGGCCTGGTGGCGACCATCATCGCCTGTGTGCGGACGCGACCACAGGTCGTCCCCTACGCGGTCGGTCTTTTCATCACCGCCGGCTACTGGTTCACATCGTCCACCAGCTTCGCCAATCCCGCCGTGACGCTCGGACGGAGTTTCACGGACACGTTTTCCGGCATCCGGCCGATCGACGCACCCGCCTTCATCGCTTTTCAAATCGCCGGCGCGGTGATCGCCACCGCGTTTTGCGTCTGGCTGTTCAAGCAGCCGGCAACGGACGAGGACAACTAGCCCGCAACTCTCACCAAGGGCCGCGATGATCGCGCAGGATTTTGCCCGCGTGCGCGTGCTTGGGAGCCTTCAGCCGGGAGCGCGAGGGGGCACCCCTCGCAAGTAAAGAGACGGAAGCATAGCCATGCCATATGGTGTAGCGACCATGTGCGCGCACGCAGGCAAAAGTGGCCCACCGTGCGAGGGCGCGGCAGCGCTGTCTGTCCCCGGCAGGACTTCCGAAAAATGGGATTACCTATTGAAACAAAAAGACATTCAAACATTCGACAATCGGCTTGGTGAAATATCCGGGCTAGCGATACGTCGGCCCCGTCGCGCGCGGACGCGATGCGCTGCCCTCGGATGGCTGCTTGCCTTCTGCCCACTGGAACTGTCGGCTGACGAAGCGCTGATTGCGACCGCCGCGAATTTCGCCCAGGCGCTCGCCGAAGTCGAACGCGCTTTCGAAGGGGCCGGCCCACACCGACTGCGAGTCGCCGTGGGCTCCACCGGCAAGCTCTACGCCCAGATTCTGCACGGCGCTCCATTTGACATCCTGCTGGCCGCTGACCAGGAACGTCCGGTACTGCTCGAGGACTCCGGACTCGCCGTGCCAGGCTCACGCCGCACCTACGCCGTCGGACGCCTGACCCTGTGGAGCGCCGATCCCGAACGCATCCACGGCGATGTCCCGACGATGCTCGCCGCCGGCAGCTTCAGACGATTGGCCATGGCGAATCCCGCGTTGGCGCCCTATGGCGCCGCCGCGCGGGAAGTGCTACAGGGGTTCGGGCTCTACGCGACGTTACGGGAGAAGATCGTGACCGCAGAGAACATCGGCCAGACATATGCCATGGTAGCGACCGGCAATGCCGAAATCGGTTTCGTCGCGGCATCGGCTTCACGGGCGACCGACGAAGGCAGCCGATGGGACGTGCCCGCCGATCTGCACGCGCCAATCAGGCAGGATGCGGTGCTGCTCGCGCGCGCCGCGAACAATGTCGCCGCGCGGGAGTTCCTCGATTTCCTTCATGGCGAGCGCGCGCGCGCGATCATTTCCGGCTTTGGCTATGGAGCGCACCAGTAGTGGAACTCGGTCCGATCTGGTTGACAGCGAAGCTGGCGGGCGTCACCACCCTGGTGCTGCTCGTCCTGGGAACGCCCCTCGCCTGGTGGCTGGCGCAGACGCGCGCGAGGATAAAACCCGCGGTCGAAGCGCTGACCGCCCTGCCCCTGGTCCTGCCGCCTACCGTGCTTGGGTTCTACCTGCTTATTCTGCTGCATCCAGGGTCCGCTATCGGATCTCTCTGGGTCCAGGCAACCGGCGATTCCTTGACGTTCTCCTTTTCCGGTTTGGTGATCGCGTCGGTGGTGTACTCCCTGCCGTTCATGGTGCAGCCGTTGCAGACCGCCTTCGCCGGCGTCGGTCGCGCGCCGCTCGAAGCGGCCGCAAGCCTGCGGGCGAGTCCTCTCGACGCGTTCGTGAGCGTGGCCGTCCCCCTCTCCGCAAGGGGATTCCTGACCGCCTCGGTCCTCACCTTCGCCCACACGGTCGGGGAGTTCGGCGTCGTGCTCATGGTCGGCGGCAATATCCCGGACGAGACCCGAGTGGTCTCCATCGCCATATACGAGCATGTCGAAACGTTGCGATATACCGACGCCCATGTGCTGTCGGCCGGGCTGCTGGCATTCTCCTTCGTCGTCCTCCTCGTCGTGTACAGCATCAATCGCCGGTTCCCCGTCCATGCCATCTGAAACCCTCGAACTGGACGTCACGGCGAAACTGGGCGGATTCAACCTCGAGGCAACCGTCGAAATGCCCCTGGATGGCATTACCGCCGTATTCGGCCCGAGCGGAGGCGGCAAGACCACGCTGCTGCGAACGATCGCCGGATTCGAGAGCGCGCGCGGCCGAATCGCTTTGCGGGGAGAGCGGTGGCTCGACAGTTCACGCCGTCTTCACGTGGCGCCCCATCGGCGTCCCGTCGGATCCGTGTTCCAGGACGCACGCCTGTTCGGCCATCTCGACGTTCGCGGAAACCTTCTTTTCGCCGAGCGACGGGCGCCCCACGGCGGCGCGACAGTCGACGATGTCGTCGCCGCGCTCGATCTCGGATCCCTGCTCCACCGACCGGTCGCCGACCTGTCGGGCGGCGAGCGGCAACGGGTGGCGCTCGCGCGCACGCTGCTGACAGACGCGAAGCTCCTGCTGCTGGACGAACCGATGTCCGCCCTCGACACCGAGCGCAAGGCGGACATCCTGTCGTATCTCGAAACCCTGTCCGTACCGATGCTGTATGTCAGTCACGCTGTCGACGAAGTTGCCCTGCTGGCGGAACGCACACTGGTACTGGCCGACGGCCGCGTGCGCGCTTTCGGCGCCACGAGAGAAATCCTCGAGCGCCTCGACATTCAGTCCATCACCGGCCGTTTCGAAGCCGGCGCGCTGGTTCGGGCACGGGTCGTGGAACACGACCCGCAGTACCACCTCACGATCCTGGATGTCGGCGGACAACGCATCGTCATGCCCATGTCGACGCGGTTGACCGCAGGCGATTTCGCACGGGTGCGGGTGCGGGCACGCGATGTCGCCCTGGCGACGAGCCCGCCGCATGCCTTGAGCATTCGCAACGTGATCTCCGGCACTCTGATCGACCTGGTGCGGGAAGAAGACTCCCCGTTTGCCGAAGCCCTGGTCGAGATCGGCGATCAGCATCTGCGGGCGCGCATCACTCGTGCGTCGGCGGACGACCTCGGCCTGCACGTCGGCCAGAGCGTCTATGCACTGGTCAAGAGCGCCACCTTCGAATAATAGGCGCACCCCGGCGCGGGATCAGTCGATGGGCGCAAGCAACTCCGGCGCGGTGACCAACTGCCGAACCCCGTGCGACCCGGTCTCGTTGAACACGTTGCCCCGTTCCGCCCAGCGGTGCAGCGAGTTGATGTCGAGCTTCGCGCACCGGGGCCGCACGTTCCACGTCACCCTGGCCGGCGAACACTTGCGTTGATCGTACGACGGCCCGGTCGTAGAGCCGCGAAACAACACCGGCTCCCCCGTCCTCGAAGGAATGACTTTCGCCTGGTGCCGGCCATCGACAACGTTGCAGTCATACACCATCGCGGTGAAGTCGAGCGCGTCGGGGTCGTTGACGACGAGAAACACCTGTGCTTCCACGCGCAACAGGGGATCGCCGCAGGCCTCCGGCACGCAGGCGCCAAGTCCTTCGCCAGGCGTCGCCTCGCAGGACGTGTGCACCCAGTGCACCTCGATCGTGTCGCCGGGCGCCACGCCCTGGTAAGCCCCGGGTGCCGGCGCGAGCTCGGCCTCACCGAGATTCGGCGTCCCGTTGCAGGCATAGCCGCCGTCGTCGGCGTTGCTGACGAATATGCTGAACCCCGGCCCCTTGTGTTCAGCATTGGTGTGGGTGTGAATGTTGCAGAGGTGCAACTCGCTCGCCGGTGGCGCCAACGGGAACGCTTCGGTGTTCAAGCCTGAGGTACCACTGATATCGCGTGGCGTCTGCGGCCCCATGCCGACGCAAAGCCCCGAGCCTTCCGGTTGCGCGCCGGCGTCCGCGGAAGGCTCGGATGCAGGCGTCTCCCTCGCGCCGTGAACGCCGATCAGGACAGCGAGCGCGACACACAAACCGTTGCGAGGAAATTTCATGAGGATGGCACCTATTGCGGCAGGTCAACCCGTGTTCCGAATCACGTCGACCTGGTCCTTCGGGATATAGAAGTACGATCCGGGCCGGAAGTCGTAACCCAGATCACCCAGCAGCCGCCGCTGGCGCGGCGTGCAGCGTTCGAGGACGTCGGGGATGGCGTCGAAGTCGTAGCACCGGACCCAGAGCTGGCAGTAGTTGTACAGCAGGCACTTGCGCGGGCGGCTCGATTCGTTGCGCGCGGGGCCGTGCCACAACGCGTGCGGGAACAGGTAGACGTCCCCGGCCTTGCCGGTGAGTTGGGCGGCGCCGGGCGAATAGGGCGTCACCTGGCGCTCGCCTTCGTAGGGAATCTGGCGCAGGTGACTGCCCGGAAAGACGGTCAGGTTGCCGCAGTTCTCTCCGGCCACATCGGTCAGGAGGTACATCGCCTTCATGGCGATCGGCGGACTTGACTCGCCGACGCGTATTCTTCGCAGGGACTCGCCGCCGTCGGTGTGCGTATATCCCTGGAAATCGCTCGCGGCCGCCCGGACCACCGCCTGGGTCATGCTGAGCAGGATATATGGACCCATGATGTCGACGATGTATTCGAACACCGGCGAGCGATCCATCAGGTCGATGAATTCCCGGTTGTAGGTCAGGAGGTCGCGCCGGTCCATGAATCCGGACGGATCCAGGTCCTCGGCGTGGTCGAGCCAGCCGTAGTGCCCCCTGGGCAACTCCGGTCTGCGGTCCGGTTCCCATCCCGGCACCGTGCGGATCCGGTCTATCTCGCTCGAAAAGAACTCGACCTGATCGGCGTCCAGCACCCCTTCCAGGTGAAGGTAGCCGTCCGTTGCCCATTGTCGGCGTTGTTCGGCAGTCAGTGTGCGCATGGCTTCAGTGTCGTGTCCCGCCGGTCAGCATACAACTTTCGCGCGTTGCGGCCAGCGAGTCCAGCGCCGCATCCGGGATCCGCCCGCCTTTTTCAAACGGCGCGGTCGGTCGCCTCTCGGGCAGGTTCAGTTGCACGCATCTATCCGGCTCCGGTTGGGCGTACACGACTTACAGGCATAGGCAGTTTGCGCCGGCCGCCGGTGGCCTGCAGGGCGGCTTCCATCATCGACTCGACCAAGCACCCGGGGACTGCAACCTGACCAACGCCGGCAGTGCCCAGGTTCGGGTTCGCGACGCTTTCGCGGTTGCCCGCGTCGTCGTAGCAGAACGTCGTTGTCTGGCACCCGGACACTGCGCTCCGTGTTCGCCTCTCCCACACGCAGGCCAACATGGAAGCGGCAGAGCGCCCGCAGTCTGGCGCGAGCCGAGAGGCCAGCCGAGGTGAAACGGGAGCGGGTTACGCGATCGCGGACAGCAACGAATCCGCTGTCTGAATCAAGATCGGACTGAAGCAGTAGTGCCAGTTCACGGCCCTACACACGGTCGTTTGCTGGGCAGCCGGATGGCCGCTGTTTCAGCAACAGACTCATTGTGGACCTATTGGAGAGACAACCTTGCGAAGAGTCCACCTCTTCCTCGCCGCGCAAGGCGGAGCGCCGGCCCCGGTCAGCCGCGATGACGCTTGCGACGACTTTGGCGTGTGTCCGAGTTGGCCACCCGCGCGTTCGCTCCCTGCGTCAACCAACAGGCCCGCCGCGGGCCCGGAGTATGCTCCCGGCCCTCACGGCAGGGTCACTTCGTCGCGGTCCAGTCCAAGTCGATCAACGACCTTCAGGTACCAATTGTGCATCTCGCTGTCCCCAACGCCGCGGTCCTTGAACAGTTTGATCGCGTCGACCGGCGAGTAGCCCACTTTATCCTCCAGCAGGGGGTCGGCGCCCTGCTCCAGCAGGTAGTACGCGATCTCGAAGTCTCTGTACGACACGGCGCTATGCAGCGGTGTCGCCATGGAGCCTCGCCCCCGCGCGTTGATGTCGGCGCCCGCCTCGACCAGCAGCCTGACGTTCGCGATCCGAGAGCCCAGTATCGCCTCATTGATGATCGTCCTGTAGCCGTACACGTCGAGTGCATTCGGATTGCCCCCGTGCCGCAGCAGCGACGCCAAGTACGCCGGGTCGTCCAATTGTGCCGCCAATTCCATAACGGGCATCAGGAATAGCTGCTGGATCTTCCCCGTGTACTCCCCGGCCGGGGGACGTTCGATGTCCGCTCCGTGCTTGAGCAGCGTCTCGAAGCACTTCAGGCAAAACCGGCCCAGGGACCACTTCAGCAGGTCCATCCCCTCGCGTCCCCGCGCATTCACGTCCAGGCCCCCGGCGATCATTCTTGCCAGGCCGCTCGCATTGCCTCGGCGGATCGCCTTCGCCGCCGCCACCGTCTCCGGCGTCGTGAAGTAATAATCCGCGCTCTGCGGGTGGCTCTGGACCGCGCAGCCCGTGTTCATCCCGATTCCCAGCGCGCCGACCACGGCCAACCCCGCCATTGTACGCCGCATGGATGTCGCCCGCCGCATGCCGTCTACCGGTAAAACGGGAAGGCTTGGTAGGAGTGCCGCTTCCAGAACGGCCCCGTATACTGAAAGGGGTGCTCGATGCGCGTCCCCGCGGCCTCCGGCAGGAATGGAACGAAGTCCTGCACCACACTCAGCGGGTCGCCCCGGATGTAGTGTGCGCGGATCTCGCCAGGTGTGCCCGTGCGGTACCGCGAGTGCAGGCCCGCTGCGTTGAATGTGATAGCCCGCAGGCCGGTGGCAAACGACCCCGCCGACGCCAGGCCGCCGCCCTTCGAATGGCCGACGAGGGTCAGGTTGCCGCCTACGGCCCGAGATACCGCCTGGGTCAGAGCGACGGCCTGCTTGTACTGCGAGGAGGGAAAGCCCAACGCCTGGAGGAGGTTTGACCACCAGTTGCGAAGACTTCCTCCTTGAGTGCCCCGCTTTGCCAGATAGTAATGGCCGTTTATTTTGTACAGTGCCGCCGCGAATCCATGCTTTGGATTATATTTCATCCCGATCTTTTCCAACACCTCGTTTAACAGCGCGCCAGTATCATCGTAGGTGACCATTATCGAAGCCAAAAGCGCGTCGAAGTCGGAACTGGTCCACCTGTCGTCCATCGGCTGGTCCGCCACGCTCTTGTCCAGTGCCTTTAGCGCATTTGTCGCGTCGGCGCGCATGCTCTCGGCAAGACTGTAGCTGTCTCCGTAGCCCCACGAGCTGCTGTTCCACCACCCATGCGACGCATCCCACCAATCCAACCAATAGTAGATATCCTCCCCGCACACCCAATCGCACCGCGGCGCGGTGACCAAAATCTCCTCTATCGGTTGCGCCGACTCCCCGGTCGGATCGACGTAGCTCAAGGGGTTGTTTCTGGCGTAGCTGTAGAGGTTCCAGGACCGGCTGGAGGTCGGATCCCCGACAATGGGATCCGGGCTCAGGAACCGTCCCAGGCGCGGGTCGTACATCCGCCCGTTCATGTGGATCAGGCCGGTCCGGTCCAGGTGCTCGTGCCGGGTGAATCCCCGCGACACCCGCTCGCCGTGGGCGCCCAGCAGGGTCTCGATCTCCGCCTTGGTGAGCTGCCCCGTCCAGTCCGGCTTGCGCCGCTCCCCGTAGGGGTCGTGGCCCAGCACCACCAGCTCGGCGCCGTCTTCGTCCGTGACCGCCTCCACCGAGCCCAGGTGGTCCCGGTGCACGTACTCGAACACCGATTCCGCGGTCGGCATCATGCCCGCGGGCGTCGTCTTCACGTGCACCACCGAGTCGCCGATGCGGACCCGCTCCACCGTGTCGCCCCCGACCGTCGCCGTCTTCTCGTACGCGCCCGCGTAGTACTTGCGCGACGTCTTCATGGTCGTGGTGGCGCCGGAGGTGACCGCCCACTCGCTCTTCTTGAAGTAGCGCGCCCCGTCCGGGCCGTAGCGGAAGCTGTCCCGCGCCGTCGGCGTCGCGTCGGTTTTGCTGTCGCCCACCGTCACCTTCTCCGCCAGCCCGCGCGCGTTCCAGTCGATGAACGTGTCCTCCACGCCGGCGCACGGGTCGTTCTGGTCGGTGTCGTCCGGATCCTTGCAGGCGTACCGCTCGATGTGGCCGCTCGTGTCGTGCGGGAACTCACGCGCCACGTCGCCGATCATCGCCTCTCTCAGCCGGTTCGTTCCCAGGTCCGGGTCGTAGTCGTAGCCCGTCACGTCGCCGGTCTTGAATTCCAGGTTGCCGTGCAGGTCGTAGCGGAATGTCAACGTCCGGCTCGCGGTCGAGGAGTCCCCCAGGTGGGTCGTCGCCCCCGTCAGCCGGTTCAGGTAGTCGTAGGCGAACCTCTCGCGCCTGACCCCGCTCCCCGCGCGGGCCGTGCGCCTCTGGAGCGAGCCGTCGCTGCGCCAGGCGTAGGTGTTGTCCTGGATCTTCGCCCCGCGCCGAATCGTGTCGATGTCGGACAGCCGCCCCAGCTCGTCGTAGTGCCGCCTCGTCCGCACGCCGTTGCCGTACCTCTCCGCCGCCGACTGGCCGCGGGCCGTCTGCGCCGTCACCTTCACCAGCTCCGTCTCGCCGTGCTTCAGCTTCCACGGGTATCCGTGGTTGTTGTACTCGTGCTCGACCGTCACCGCCGACGGATACGTCGTCGACGAAAGCCGTCCGTAGTCGTCGTACGCGTGGCCGCGCGTCAAGGTGGTCGTCGTGGCGGGGTCCTGGTCGTTGACAATCGCCGTCGTCACCGTCGCAAGCCGAGCGTCCGTGTTGTAGGCGTACGTCTCGGCGAAGTCGCCGCCGAACGCGCACGACGCGGGGTCCGTCAGGATCGTGTCCCGGTCGTAGCCGCGGCGCTTGAGCAGACCCGTGCCGTTGGCCGGGTCGTACTCCCAGGTCGCCGCGCCGCCGCGGTCCGCCGCGCACGTGCGCCGCCCCAGCTTGTCGTAGAGGTGGTAGGTCGCGCCGCGCGCGTCGGTGCGCTCGGTCAGCTCGCCGTGGCCGTTGTATTCGAACTTGACGCTCACCGTGCCGTCGCCCGCGCTCAAGGTCGCGCCCAGGTTCGGGTTCTCGACGCTCGCGCGGTTGCCCGCGGCGTCGTAGGCGAACGTCGTCGTCTGGTCGCCGGTGGTCACGGTTTTGAGCCGCCCGGCGCCGTCGTAGGCGTAGCGCGTTGTCACCTGCTTCGACGCGGCCTCGGCCGCCCCTTCGGTGGTCGACACCAGCTCGCCGAGCACGTTGTGCGTCCGTTTCGTCTGGCGCGTCGCCAGCACCTGATTCCCGTTCGCGGCCTTCACGGTCTCCGTGACCGTCGCCGTCACCCCGTTCGACGCCGCGGCGTACATGATTCCCGTCGCGCCGCCGTCCGGCCGGGCCGCGCGCGTCAGCCGGTCGCGGATGTCGTACGCGTAGCGCGTGTACAGCGCGGTCTCGCCCGCGTGGTAGGGCTCGCTCTCGCACGCGGTCCGGCCGCGCGCGTCGTGGAACGCGTCCACCCGCCGGTCGGCGCCGCCGAAGCCCTCGACGGACGTGCGTATCGCGCGCCCGAACATGTCCAGGTGGGCGGTGGTGTCCGGCATGTCCGACGCCGTCGTCGTCACCTTCATCACGGGGGCCACCGAGTAGCGGGTGCCGCAATCGGCGACCGTCGCCTCCACCGCGTCACACGCGTTCGCGTCGTCGCACGGGGCGTAGGTGGTCGTTGTCTTCACGTCCTCCGTGGTCTTCGTGCCGTCTTCGTTTGTGATCTCAACGCTGTCCCAGTGGCGCGTGCGCGAGGTCTCGCGGCCGAGGCCGTCGTAGGCGTACGACGTGCGCCGGTTGTTGGCGTCCGTGGTCGTCGCCGGCACGCCGAGGCCCACGTGGTGCGTCGCGCGCTCCCTGTGATTCAGGGGGTTCCGCCAGGATGTGGGGAAGCGGCTCCCGGCGAATCCCAGCACCTCCCAGGTCCGCGCAGAGTCATCCGCCGTGTCCGACGATTCCCCTTCGGTGTCTGGCGGCATTCCTTCGGGCGGCATTCCTTCCGTCTCCGACGCCTGGTCGCGATTGCCCGACATGTCGTAGCGGTAGTCGGTCTTGTGCTGGAGGTCGCCGCCGGGAAAACGCGTCACCACGTCCGGCGCCAGCGTGCCCGCGACCCGCGTGCGCCCCACCGTCTCGGTCCAGTCCGGCGTCGCGTTGGTTGCGCCGCTGTCGCCGCTATAGTGCTTCACGTCGATGTCGTCAACGAATCCCAGCACCCAGTCCGTCTCGTCGTTGTCGAACGACAGCGTCCGCTGCGTCGTCCGCTGGACCACGGTCAGCGTGTGCGACTCGCCGTCTCCCCAGTCGGATCCGTCGTCGCCGGCGCCGGTCGGCCCGTGCCCCGTGCGCGTCTCGCGCACCACCTGGTCCACGAGCCCCGCATCCAGCGTCAGCGTCTCGGTGGTCCGCACCGCGCCGAGGGTGGAGGTGCCCTCGTAGAGCCACTCCATCGTCTCCTCCGCGTGCGGCAGCGTCGTCGTCACGGTCGACGGTGTGTGCGACACCGACTTTTCCGCGTAGCGCACCGAGCGCTTCGACAGCGGCGTCTTGGCTCTCCTGGCGCTCGTGGGGCTCACGTACTTGCCTTCGTACCGCACCACCTGCGCGGGCCGGCCGAAGTACGGATAGTCGAGACGGTACTGCGTGTAGGTCACGATGCCCGACGTCGAGTCCGTCTCGCGGATCGCGTGGAATCCCAGGAAGCCCCAGTTGCGCGTGTTCTCGACGCCGCGGCCGAGGTATGCGTAGCTGGTCCGGCGCGTGCCGCCGATGCCGTCGCTGCGCGTCACGCTCGTCACCACCGGCTTGACGTCGCCGTCGTCCTGCGCCGGCAGCGCCCGCGTGTTCGCCGGCAGGCTGGTGGCGCCGAATGGCGTTTCGTCCGTGCCCAGCACGAAGTCGTGCGCGTCAGTTTCCTTTAGCGTCTCGATCACGAAAGTCGTCGCCGCCCCCATGGGGTCCGTCAGTTGGCTGACCCAGGTTCCGCCGGCGGCATCCAGCCAGCCGATCTCCAGCGGCGACAGGCAGTGGTACGTGCCGGACGGCTCGTAGCCGCACGTCTGCAGCTCGTTCAGGCGCACCTGGCCGGCGCTCGTTCTCTTGTACGCCAGCCGGTAGTCGCGCACCAGCGAGCCGCCGAGCCGCAGATGGATGTACGTCAGCCGTTGAGGCTGCGAGAGGAAGAAGCTGCCCACCTGCGTCGAGTCAAGGTCGTCCCGCGGCTTGTAGACGAACTCGATCGTCGCGTCTTCCGCGGCACCATAGGTGATTTTCTTCGGATGCCGCGCCAGCAATTCGCGGTCCTCGTAGTACTTGTACTTCATGACGTTGCCGAACGCGTCCGTCTGCTTGTTGATCGACCACAGGAACGGCGCCGCCGGCTCGGCCGGCTCGGTGCCGCTCTCCACACGCTCCGGCTTCCATAGCTGGCTGTCGGCGGTGCTGCCGTACTCGCGCACCGTGCCGTCCGGCAAATGGACCTCGAACCAGTCGTGCCCCCCCGTGTTGTCCTTCAGCAGGACCTTCGCGAAGCTCTCCCGCGATGTGCGGTACTCCACGTCGCCCTCCTGATCGGTCCTGCTGATCTTCGTCAGCGGCTCGCCGTCCAGGCACAGCGCGTCCGTGTCATCGAACGAGATGCCGTCGCTGTCGGCCGTCCCCTTGACGCAGCGGCGGATGGTGGAGAACCCGCCGACGCGCCAGCCGTAGCCGATCATGTCCGCCGGCAGCTCCTGGTCCGCCCGGTGCCGCTCGCGGCCGCCGCTGTAGTCGATCGACAGCCTCGGCGCGAGCCCGTTCACTCCCGGCACCGGCGCGATCGGCACGTTGACGTAGGCGTCGCCGCCCTTGGTGACGCCGGACCTGTAGGGGAGATTGCCGGGGGTGATTGGCAGAATCACCCGCGCCTTCGCGCGGCCGTACTCCTCGCATATCTCGCCCGGTCCGGGCGACGTTTGGCAACGGAACACGTCATAGGTGTATTCGCCCGTCGCCTTGCCGGTGTAGTCCACGCTGGTCGTCGAGTGGAAGCTCGACAAGGATTCGCCGCCGGGGACGCTCTCGAGGACCAGGTACCTGTCGGTAGGAATCGTCCCCAGCCAGGACAATGTGTAGCTGCCCGTGGTGCTCGGGTTCGGCGTCACCTTCACCAGGTTCACCGTCACGCGCACGCTGCCCGTGTCGGTGTCGGCGCCGTCGGAGACCGTGTAGTCGAACGCGGCCTCGCCGGAGTACCCGCTCCCGGGCGCGTAGGTGACCTGCGTGTCGTTGCCGTCGGCGTCGCTCGTGATCATCGCCGTGCCGTTCGCCGGCGCCGTCACCGCAGCCACCGTCAGGTCGTCGCCGTCCGCGTCCGTGTCGTTGGCGAGAACCGCGATCTCGACCGCCGTGTCGAACGGCGTCTCCGCCGTGTCGTCCGCCGCTACCGGCGGCGTGTTGGTCGTCGAGGCCGGTGTCACAGTCACGCTGGCGGTGTCGTTATCGCTGCCGCCCGCACCCGTGCAGGTTACCGTGACGCTGAAACTGCCGGTGATCGATGGCGTGTACATTTTCGTGCCCGAGGTCGCCATCGAATCAATGGAGGGCATCCCGCTGCATTGGCTGGCATTGGTCGACGACCAAGTCAGCGTGACGCTTTCGCCCAGAGTGATGGAACTCTGGTCAAACGACGCAGTCACCATCGGTCGAGGCGGCGTCGCCGAATCGACCGTCACCGAAACGGTGCCGGTGCCGGTGTCGGTGCCGTCGGACACCGTGTAATCGAACGTGTCGGCGCCGGAGTAGCCGCTCTGCGGCGTGTACGTGACCAGCGTGTTGTCGCCGTCGGCGTCCGCGGTGATCGTCGCCGTGCCGTTTGTCGGCGTCGTCGCCACCGTCACCGTCAGGTCGTCGCCGTCCGCGTCGCTGTCGTTGGCGAGAACCTCGATCACTATCGCCGTCTCGAACGCCGTGTGCGCCGTGTCGTCCAAGACGGTCGGCGGCGTGTTCACCGTCACGCTCACGGCGGCGCTGGCCGTGTCGGTCCCGTCGGATACCGTGTAGCGGAACGTGTCCGCGCCGGAATACATGCCCTGCGGCGTGTACGTGACCAGCGCGTTGTCGCCGTCGGCGTCCGCGGTGATCGCCGCTGTGCCGTTTGTCGGCATCGTCACCGCCGTCACCGTCAGGTCGTCGCCGTCGGCGTCGCTGTCGTTGGCGAGAACCTCGATCACTATCGCCGTCTCGAACGCCGTCCGCGCCGTGTCGTCCACCGCCACCGGTGGCGTGTTGACGGTCACGCTGGCCGCGTCGCTTGCGCTTCCGCTGGTGCCGGGGCCTGTGCAGGTCACCGTGACCTCGAAAGTGCCGGCGCTTGATGGCGTGTAAGTCTTCGTCCCCTCGGTCGCCGTCGAGTCGATCGAGGGCATGCCGCCGCATCCACTGGTGTTGCTCGACCTCCAGCTCAGCGTGACGCTGTCGCCGAGCGTGATGACACTCTCGTCGAATTCGGCCTCCACCTCCGGAGGCCCATTGATGGTCACGCTCACACTGGCGACGTCGCTGCCGGTGCCGTCGGATACCGTGTAGTCGAACGTGTCCGCGCCGGAGTATCCGCTCTGCGGCGTGTAGGTGACTCGTGTGTTGTTGCTGGTGATCTTAGCCGTGCCGTTTGCGGGCGTGGTCACGGCCGTCACCGTCAGAACATCGTCGTCGGCGTCCGTGTCGTTGGCAAGAACATCGATCACTTTTGCCGTTTGGTACGGTGTCCTCGCCGAGTCGTCCACCGCTGCCGGCGCCCTGTTGATCGACACTTCCACCGACTTCGTAGACGACCAGCCGCCGCAGTTGCCCGTCCCCGCGCATGCCCGCACCTGGTAGCTGTACGTCCCGTCGGTCTTGTCCGTGATGTTCGTTGATGTGCTGCTTCCGCTGTAAACGTCGCCGAAACTGCCGCTGCCGGACTTCTCCTGCAGCTGGTAGCCTGTCGCACCGGACGGGCTTGTCCAGCTCACGAGGTAGCCCCCGTCGGCGTCTGTTGCCGGCACGGTCAGAGTCGGCACTCCAGGCGGCACCTTGGTCGTGCCAGTGGAAGACCAGTCGCCGCAGTTGCCCGATCCAGCGCACGCACGTACCCGGTACATATAGATGGCCGGAGTCTTGCCGGTGTAGCTCTTCGTCGTCGTCGTCAAATTCTCCGACGCCGACCACCCGGCCAATCCGACCTTTTCCTGCAGTTTGTAACTCGTCGCGCCCGACGGGCTCGTCCATGCCGCGTCGTATGTGCCGTCCGCGTCGGTCGCCGGAATCGTCAGCCTCGGTGCCCCCGGCGGCACCTTGGTGGTCTCGGTCGCCGACCAGTCGCCGCAGTTGTCAACACCCGCGCACGCGCGAACCCGGTACATGTAGATTCCCGCGGTCTTGCCCGTGATCTCGTGGGATCTGTTCGCGCCGTCATAGACGTTCGAGAACGATCCGCCAGCGGGTTTCTCCTCCAGCTTGTACGAGGTCGCTCCCGCCGGCGCCGTCCAACTCGCCGTGTAGCTACCGTCGGCGTCCGTTGCTGGCACCGTCAGGGTCGGCGCCAACGGCGGTGTCGTGACGGTCACCGTGAGCGACCCGTAGCCCGATGGCAGGTCGCAATGCTCCTCGTCGAAGATCAGTTCGCAGAACTCGAGCGTGTACTCGTAGCTGCCCGCCGCCTTGCCGCTGAAGGACCACGAGGTCCCCGTGCTGTCATAGACCAGCGTGCCGTCCTCGTATAGCTGATAGCTCTCCGCGTTGGGAATCGCCGTCCAGGACACCGTGTAGCTGCCGTCCGTCGACGGGTTCGGACTGGCCGTGAGATTGCCTTCTACGCTAACGGTCGCGGTTGAAGACCAGTCGCCGCACGTGCTGCTGCATGCGCGCACCCGGTAGCTGTATGTGCCGTCGGCCTTGCCCGTGATGTTCCTTGAAGTGCCGCTTCCGCTGTAGATATTGGTGAAGCTCCCGCTCCCGGACTTCTCATCCAGCTTGTAGCTAGTGGCCCCGGAAACGCTCGTCCAGGACACCGTGTAACGACGGTCAGAATCCGTCGACGGCACCGTCAGCGTTGGCGCCGACGGCTTGACGGTCACAGTGGCGGTGGCGCTATCGCTGCCGCCCGCGCCCCTGCACGTCACCCTGACGCTGAAGCTGCCGGTGCTCGTCGGCGTGTACGTCTTCGTTCCGGAGGTTGATGTCGAGCCAATTGAGGGTGAGCCGCTGCATGCGCTGGCGTTGGTCGACGACCAGCTCAGCGTGACGCTGTCGCCGAGCGTGATCGAATTCTCGTTGAACGACGCGCTCACCACCGGCAGCGGGGGCACCGTCACGCTGGCGGTGGCGTTGCCGCTGCCGCCCGCGCCAGTGCACGTCACCGTCACGCTGAAGCTGCCGGCGCTCGACGGCGTGTACGTTTTCGACCCGGAGGTCGCGGTCGAGCCAATCGACGGCGAGCCGCTGCATGCGCTGGCGTTGGTCGACGACCAGCTCAGCGTGACGCTGTCGCCGAGCGTGATCGAATTCTCGTTGAACGACGCGCTCACCACCGGCAGCGGGGGCACCGTCACGCTGGCGGTGGCGTTGCCGCTGCCGCCCGCGCCAGTGCACGTCACCGTCACGCTGAAGCTGCCGGCGCTCGACGGCGTGTACGTTTTCGACCCGGAGGTCGCGGTCGAGCCAATCGACGGCGAGCCGCTGCACGCGGTGGCGTTGGTCGACGACCAACTTAGCCTGACGCTGCCGCCGAGCGTGATGGAACTCTTGTTGAACGACGCGCTCACCGTCGGCGCCGGTGGCGGTGCCGACGAAACCGTCACGGTCAGCGCCGTGTAGCCCGACCCGTAGCACATCTCCTCGTCGAAGATGTACTCGCAGAAGCCGACGGTGTACTCGTAGTCCCCCGCCGCCTTCCCGCTGAACGACCGCGAGGTCCCCGTGCTGTCATAGACCAGCGTGCCGTCCTCGTACAACTGATGGCTCGAGGCGTTGGGAACCGCCGACCACGAGATCGTGTAGCTGCCGTCGGTCGACGGGTTCTCACTTGAAGTGATGCTTGCCCACGACGCGGTCGCGACCGCCATCCCGACGACCGTGATCACGAGGCCCGCCAGGCGGGCGATCCTGCTTGTTTTGTAGGGTTTTGTTGCCAAGGTGTCCTGCTCCGTCCGTTCGTCCGGCCCGCACAGCGCGGAACCGGGGATCGGCGGGCATTCTGCGAAGGGCTCGAGCGCCGAGACCAGAGAAAACCCCGACATACTCGTGTTGGGATTCGCGGCTTTTTCGCCGTCGGCAGTGCGAATGGACTGGGTTGGGTCCGAGGTGGCGGGGCCTATTGCTCCCACCGACGCACATGACTCGGCACACCGATGGATGGTGGAGATTCGTGGGGGCGTGTCCGCCTGATGTCCACGATGACGAATCCCGCAAAGCGGGTGACTAATCACGTCGGAATACGCCTCAGAATGAAAGCGTCAGGGCTGTCCAGGGCTCGGACAAGCCCGACAGTTTCAGCGCACTTGCACGGCGGTCACCCCGCCAGGCCCGTCAGAACAGTTCCAGTTGCCGGTCGTCGCCGACGGCCTGCTCGAACGACAGTCCAAACGTATCCAGCACGGGTTCCGCCACCGGACGCACCTGTTTCTGCACATAGTGCTCGCGGTCGAGGTCGGCGGTGATGTTGTCTAGCGGTTCGGGGCCGCTCCGGGTCATGACGTAATAAATCAGCCGTCCGGGGTCCGAACGCGCCTTGCGCGCCGCCGCGACATGCGGCGGCGTATTCGCCGTGTAGGACTTGAGGTCCTTTCGCAGTCCCTTGCGATAGACCAGGGCGTCGTCAAAGCTGCCGCCGCGCACGTCACGCACAACCTGTGCCAGGTAATCGTCCACCGGCGCATCGGCGAACAGCCGTGCGTAGAGTTCCCGCTGCACTGTCTTCGCGAGGTCGGTCCAGTCGCGGCGGACCACTTCCATGCCGACGAACTCCACCGCATCGCCGCCGTAGGGCACGCCGGTATAGCGCTTGCGCGCGCCGGCCGAACCGTGCCGCACGGACGGCAGGAACAATCGCGTGTAGAGCTTCTCAAACTCCAGTTCCAGCCGGCTCTCGACATCCCAGGCCTCGCGTATATGGCGCGCGATGGCAGCGTTGACCTTCCGAACAAGGTCCTCGCCCCGCGCGTACGCTCCCTGGGAGTCGGCAAGGCCGGAGAGAACGAACAGGCTGTCGGTGTCGCCGTAGAGCACATCGAAGCCCTGCTTTTCGAACCAGGCCTTGGACCACAGCAGGAAGTGTCGGCTCTGCCCCGTGATGGCATTCGCGATGGCGGGGTTGTGGAAACGGCAGGCGGGGGTGCCGAGGACGCCGTAGAACGAGTTCATGAGGATCTTGATCGCCTGGGAGGCGACATCGTCTTCCGCGCGTTTGGCCGTGTCTCGGGCCTCGGCCAGTCGGTCCAGCATCCGCGGCAGGATGGCGTCGCCACGACGGAATGCAGCGCCGGTCGTCGTTCGGATGACGTCTTCTCCGGCGCCAACGCCGGCAACGAACGCGAGCGGATCGATATTGAACGTGCGCATCACGCTCGGATACAGGCTCTTGAAGTCGAACACCCAAACGTTCCTGTGCATGCCGGTGGTCGGCTCAAGGACATGGCCACCCGTCTGAGAGGCCGAGACGCGCGCGTCTCCCGAACGCACGGTGGGCGCGACGATGTCCCGCTTGTGAAGTTCCGCCAGGTAGACGAAGTCGAACGAAGCAATGCTTGCGGACACCCGATCGGGCTGCATGCCGGTGAGCCGGCTGCGGGCGAGCGCCAGCGGGATCAGACGCATCTCCTCGATGATCTCGAGGGCGAGACGCGCATCCGTGCGCGCGTATAGCGCGAATCCCGCGAGGTCGGTCCGGTAGCGACGGATGATTTCGCCCGCGCGATCGCGGACATCGCCCTCGACGGCCTTGCCTTCTCCCAGCACCGCCCGCGACACCGCATCGAGAGAATAGTCGTCGAAGCGCGCGAATGCGCCGCGCACCAGGTCCATGCCGTCGAGCACCACGCGTCCCGGGATCGTCGCCTGACCGCTGCCGAAGTAACCGCGCGCCGGTCGGATCCTCACGGCGCCCGGTTCGCGGCCGAGGTGCAGGGGTTGCCTCACGCGCGCGGCGATGCGCGACAGGACGCGCAAGTCGAAGTCGACGACGTTCCATCCCGTGAGTATGTCCGGGTCGATCTCGGCCACGCGCTGGCAAAATGCCTTCAGGGCTGCGGCTTCGTCGTTACAGGCGAACGCGCGCGCAGGCATCTCGCGGCCGCTCGAATCGACGATGTAGACCTCGTCGATGTCGCGCCCGTACAGGGAAATGGCCAGCAATTTGCGCGCGCTCGGGTCAGTTTCTATGTCGAACGACAGGATGCTCGGCTCGACCTCCACCTCCGCCGGTGCGATCTCCGGGTCGTCGAACACCCAGTCGACGCCTTCGCCGCGCTCGGCGTGCCCGTCGATCATGAGACCGCCCCGGATGTTGTGGTCGATAAGAAAACCCACGGCGAAACGGACATCCGCCTCGAAGGTATCGATGCCTTGCGCGTGCAGCCGATCGCGCAGGACCGGCGCGTCGGGCGGCGTCTGGACATCGATGCGCGTGAGGCGAGCGCCCGCGAAGGTTCTCTTGGGCGTCGGGCATTGACGCGTCGCGCCGAGTTCGCGCGCCCTTTCCGCATTCGCCGCCGCCACGTAAAAGCTCGGCGTTCTGCGGTGATCGCGCACGAGAAACGTTCCGCCCTGTTCCAGGCGACCGAACAGGTGCACGACAGGTACGCGTTCACGGATCCGGTAGCTGGCCTGCATGACGAATCCGCGCAATTGACGGCCCGGTCGTCTGGCCGAAGGCCGAGCCGTCAGGCGAGGACTGAGAGGTACTCCCATACAGCAATATTACCGCCGAGTCGCGCGCTGGGGGGTCCCCAACGGCGAAGATTCGGCAGCGTCTGCCAGGGTTGGGGTAACGCTACGGCGCTATCGCCACCGGGGATGTTGTGGACAGCCCTGGAGGCAGGGTTGTGGAAAAAGCATGCCCATCGAGGCTGTCATCGGACCCCTCGGGTAGCGACCGCTCGCACCATTACGCGTCAAGCAACTCTGCCAGCTTGTCCAATAAGGCCTCGCCACGTATGTTCCGGGCGAGGATGACACCCTCGCCGTCGATCAGGACGTTCATCGGTAGCGCCAGGACGCCGAACTGGGCCGGCACGGGGCTGTCGTAGGCCTTCAGGTCACCGGTATTGATCCACGAGATCTCGTCTTCCGCAGAGGCTATTTCCCAATCCTCGCGATTGTCATCGAGCGAGAAGGCGAAGATGCCGAAACCGCGTTCATCGTACTGCTCCACGGCGGTTCTCAGGTTAGGCACCTCCGCACGGCAGGGTCCGCACCAGGATGCCCAGAACTCGATCAGGACCACCTGGTTGTCCGCAAGCAAGTCGTCCAGGCGGTAGGTCTCACCGTCGAGACCTTGTGCGGAGAACCCCTCGACCTTGGCGCCGACCTGCACCGTCTTCGCGGTTTCGGACATGCGAATGCCGGTCTCGGTTCGTGCGCGCAGCGCGGTGACGGTGGCGGGCAACCTGGCAACGGCCTGAAGCTGATCGAGGCGGCTGAGCGCAGCCGTCCTGCTGAGCCCGCCCATCTCTATGGCGAACAGGCTGGCAAACGGATCGTCGTCCGACATCGCTATCTCGCGCAGGGCGTCGCGCCGAATCCGGTTGAGCTCGTTGTAGAGCCGGATGGCCTCCGCGGTGAGGGTCTCGCGTTCGGGGCCATCCTCGAGGTCCGCCTTCGCGGCCATCACCTTGGCATAGTCATCAAGCACCTGATGGTATTCCTCGGTATCCCGCCAGACAGCGACTACGCGTTGATTGTACGGCCCGCCTTCGGCCGTCAGCCCGGCGACCCGACCTGCATGACCGACGCGGATCTCGCCCGGCTCGAGGATGAACTGCACGCTACCCTTCGAGTTGCCCTCGACATCCTTGGCACTGAGCATGACGCGACCCATGTCGTCGTCAGACATTTCGCCGGCTAGACGAAAGCGCCCTTCGGCGATGGGTGTCCGGGCAATCTCGGTGCTCGATCCCAAAACAGCGGAGGAACGCGTGAGAACGACCTCGCCCTGGTCGACGGCGTCGCCCAGGTCGCCAACGATGATGTAGTCCGCGGCGGCGGCAGCAAGGCTCGCGGTTGACGCTGTCGCCATCGCCAGCCAAACGCAAAGTCCGCCGGACCACCGCCAGAACTCCATGGGGCGCTTGCCCAATCCATGTGGAGGCGCTCGATGAACACCAGATCCCAGGTTAACGAAGATGGCTCTACCCCTATGTGCTCGTGGTGCTCGTGGACTGCGCGGAGCATAACAGAGGGATACCCCGCCAAGGCCGAATACGGTTGGAAGTACGACACCGCAGCTCGTCGATCCGTCCAAGTGAAACCAACCCCGCCTGTAATACTGCTCTGTTGCGTCGGTTCGACGAATTTCATTGGGGAGGGGTCGCTATGTGCCCAAGATTGTTAGGCCGCAAACTGGCGGTTGCCACTCTGCTTTTCGCGACCACAGCGCTCGGGCAGGACGCCGATACGGGTGAAGCAGAGGCTGCCGAGGACGATTCGGCGCCGGTCGTCGAGCAAGAACAGTCCGAGGATGTGGAAATCATCACGGTTACTGGCTCACGGCTGCAAGAGGGGGACCCTACGGCCGTCGTCTATAGCCTGACCGCGGACGACTTCGCGGCTCGCGGCGTGTCGAGCGTAGAGAAACTGATGCGCACCCTGCCCTGGACCTATCCGTCGATTACGCAGCAAACCAGCGCTCTGGACGTCTCCGCTCTCGCTCCGAGCGATGTGGACAAGAATCTGAGGAACGTCGATAACGTCCTGACCGGCCTCATTCTGTTTGAGGTCATCACGGGTTTCGGCACTTCTACGGCCAACTTGCGCGCCCTGGGCTCGGCCAACACGCTGGTGCTGATAAACGGGCGTCGCGTCGCCGGCCGGGCCGGGGACGAGGAGGGCTTCGCCAACCTCCTGAACGTGCCGCTTTCGGCCATTGAACGGGTTGACGTTCAGTTGGACGGTGGCTCGGCGGGGTACGGCGCCGACGCCATTGGCGGCGTGATCAACTTCATAACCAAGAAGAATTACACGGGCGCCACCGTGAGCCTCCGCCAGGACGTGAGCTCCACCGGCGCCGACAGAACCAATGCCAACATTCAGGGCGGCTACGGTTGGGGAAGCGGCCAGATCTCGGGGACACTGCAGCGCACGTCGCAAGAACCGATTATCAACGCCAAGACCGGTTGGACCACCAAGGATTACCGCAGCCTGTTCGGCCCGGAGTTCGATGATCGCGATACCGCGACCGGCCAGCCGGGCGTCCTACGGACGCTGTGTGCTTATTCCTGGGGCACTGCGGCATGTGGCGACCCGCTTCAGCTTCGCGCGGGGCACAGCGGCGAGGGCGCAACCGCCGACGATTACACAACGGACATCATTCCTGTCGATTACGTGCCGCCGCAAAATGGCGAGGATGCCACCAATACTTCGTTGACTCTATTTGCCGAGCACTTCTTCTCCGACGACTTCCGGGTCTTCGTGGATCTTCTTTACTCCGAGCACGAGGCCTACCAGGAATATCGAACCGTTCTGAGCAGTTACGATGTGCCCGCAAGCAACGCCTTCAACCCCTTCGGCCAGGGCGTCAGGGTGAACTACTTGCCCACCGCCGAGGTTAAAGCCGGCGGGTTGCCTGGCGCCTACCACGAATCCACGAACGAACAGCGCAATATCAATGCCGGGTTCATCTGGGACTTCGCGCACAAACATCTCCAGGTGGGAAGCTCGGAATCAGAGAACCTCGGCTCGCAGGTTTCGTACATACGGCCAAACTTCTTGCCCAATGCCAACCCGGCGAAAGCCCGGTTACTGGAATTGCTTGCCAGTTCCGATCCCGCCGTGGCGATCAACCTGTTCGGCGACGGCTCGAAGCAAAGTCCCCATCTCGGAGAGCTGGCCTCGCCGTGGATAGGGCCGCATCGAGGCGCCACCGAGACGAACACCTCCGAGTTACTCCTGCGCGGACAGCTCTTCGAGTTGCCGGGTGGTCCGGTCAGCTATGCGGCGGGTACGCAAATGCGCAAGAAACGCATACGCCTGGAGCAGGAAGACTATTTCGGTGAATCGGGCACCGTGACAAAGGGGCTGGAGGTGTTGTTCGGCGTAGAGAGTCCCACAGAGGATCTCACCGCGTTTTTCGCCGAATTCGCTATCCCCATCGTTGGTACGGGCAACGCTCGCCCGGGGCTGCACTCGCTGTTGCTGAATGTGCAGGCGCGCTATGACCGCCATGAAGCCACCGGCGCCAATGGCGGCGTCACGCGCGTCCGCGAGAGCGGCACCTGGGTACACAAGGGTGAGCCCAATATCGTCACTCTGACGCACACCCACACCAGCCCGCGGATTGGCTTGCGCTATGCGCCAACGCAGAACCTGGCATTTCAAGCCTCCTGGTCGGAATCGTTTCGCCCACCGGTGTTCAGCGAGACATTTCACATTTTGGAGTCCCGCCAGGACACCGTTTACGTGCAGGATCCCTATGATGTCCCCGGCGGTCCTCTCTGCCTCGCTTTCGGGTGCCAGGTTCGCAGGACAGTAATCTACAGCGTCGGGGACGACCTGCGCCCCGAAACTTCAGATACGTACTCATTGGGTTTCGAGTGGACGCCCGATGCGCTGCCCGGCTTGATCTGGACCGCGCACTGGTCAAAAATCGATTTAACGGACAAGATCGAGTACTCCTACAACCTGCTTTTCAGTGCTCCGGACATCGCGTTCAAGCTGCCCCAGATCATAGAGCGCGACGCCGATGGAAATGCGATCAAGTCATTCGCCAGATATATCAATCTCTCCGAAAAAGTCAGTGAAATCCTCACTACCGAACTGGAATACAGCTTTACGAATGCGCTTGGCACGTTCAGGCCGAGACTTAGCTACACGCAGGTTCTCGACGAGCATTTCACGATCATCCCGGGATCGCCGCCCATTGACCGCGTAGGCACCACGCAGGGCAGCAACGAGTACGGGTTGGTTGCGTCGCTGGCCTGGACGGCAGGCAAATACACCGGGGATCTGTTCGTGCGCTATACGCCGAGCTACGAGAATGATCGCACCGGTAGCTGCCGCGCAGTCGTTGGCCGATGCGAAGCCCGGTTCCGACCTCGACCGAAAATGACAGTGGACTCTTACATTACCGTTGATCTCACCGTGAGCTATCGCTTCGACAACGGCATTCGGCTGCGCGGCGGCGGTCGCAACATTCTGGACGCCGACCCGCCGGCCACCCCGTGGGGAGGCCTGCCCTACGATCTCACGCGCTACGACGCCCGCGGCCAACGGCTCTTCCTGGAGGTCAACTGGGACCTACTCTGAGTAGGCGAGACCAAGGGTCGTCGCAGGGAGGCACGCGGCCTATGGGGACAAGGCGCACACCAGGTCCCGTAGGCCGAGCGATTTCGCGGTCTCGAGGCGCGCTTTCCGTAGAATCAAGGGCGTGTTGACGTACACCGCTGCGCGGTTCATCCACGACGGCTCCGGGGCGGAACTTGCCCTTGGGGCCGTCTCGTCCGTCATCGGTCGGGGTGCTCAAGTACAAGCGTCGTTCCCGAGGCCACATCGGTTCGCGTAGTGGTTGAGCCGTCGGGCCATTCCACTACCAGGGTGTCCACGCTTGATGCCCCTCCCAGACCGAATAACTGCACGGCAGGGTTCTGCGACGTGTAGTTGCTGCCGATGACGATCTCGCGCAGCAGTTCCTTGTCGCCAACCGTCGCCCGGATGCGGGCGCCCGCCGCCTGGGTGTTGGGCGACGAGCCGACAAGGCGCACCCTCAGATATTCGTTCCCCGTAGTGTCGTTGCGCCACAGCGTGGCGGAGTCTTCGGTACGGCGATGCGCCTGGAAGACGTCCACGTCGCCGTCGTTGTCGAAGTCCGCGCATACGGCGGCGTAACCCCTTTCGCGGTCCGCGATGCCCGCCTCCCCGGCTTGCTCGCTGAAGGTTCCGTCTCCCGCTGCCACGAACAGGCGGCTGGCGTCCATGTCGAAATGGTCGGGCGCGAAGGGCACTATCCAGCCGTTGGTATGGTAGATGTCGAGATCGGTGTCGTTGTCGAAGTCGGCGAAACACGCCGCCCAGCCCCAGCCGCCGTCGCGCACGCCGGCGGCGTCGGTTACGTCCTCGAACAGGCCATCGTGATTGTTGTAGAGCCGGTTGCCCAGCTCGAAGCGCTGATCGCCGGCGGCGTCGGGCCGGCTCCAGATGGAGGTGACGAACCAGTCGAGATCGCCGTCGCCGTCGTAGTCGCCGAGGGCGGATCCCATGCCGTTGCGATCCACGATGACGCTGCGATCGGTGACGTTTCGGAAGGTGCCATCGGCGTTGTTGAGATAGACCATCGAGGTGCGGAAGTCCCCCGTGATCACCAGGTCGGGGTAGCGGTCTGTGTCGATGCGAGCGAAGGTGGGAGAAAAGGTGTAATCGAATCCCGACCCGCCGAAGGACCCGACCGGCTCCGGCTCTATGATGCTCGGCGCGATGCCCGCCGCCAGGCTTACGTCGGTAAACCGGATCACGCCATCCGCGGTGTCGTTGCGCCACAGGTGTTCGGTATCGACGTGCTCGCCCACAACCCTGGGGGTTCCCCAATGCGTGAGAAAAAGATCAAGGTCGCCGTCCAGATCGTAGTCGCCGAAGGCGGCGGAGAGGGTGTACCTGGAGAAGACCGTGTCGATTCCCGACCCCTGGGTCACGTCGGTGAAGGTACCGTCGCCTTCATTGCGAAACAGGAAGCTCGGGTCGTACTCGATTCCGCCGATGAACAGGTCGAGGTCGCCGTCGCCGTCGACATCGGCGAACGCGGGGCCACTGTGGCGGTAGTTCTCGTTGGCGGATCTGGTATAGCCCACGCCGGCCGCTTCGCCGACTTCTTCGAACGCGTTGTCGCCCAGGTTCCGGTACAGCAGGTTCGGGCCGATGTCGCCGCGCAGCACGAACAAATCCACCATTCCATCGCCGTCGTAGTCGCCGCTCGCCACGCCGCCGCCGAACTCTTCGGGTTCCGAAGCCGGCGTGGGGCGCAGGTAGCCATGCTCGTAGCTGATGCCCGACGCCACTGTCGCATCGTTGAAGCGGACGCCGACCGGGTCTGGCTCCGGCGGCGGCGGCGCAGGGGGCGGAGTCGGCGGCGGAGGTGACGGGTTGCCCCCGCCTCCGCCCCCGCACGCCGCGGTCAGCAGTAGCCCAAGCATCCCGGCCGCTGCGCGGATGGCCTGTGAATGCGTCAAGACCTCCCGTCCCGGCTCGCACCGGTCTTCGCGCCACAGGCCGTCACACCGCGCCCTTCTCTACTCCCTTTCAGCCTGTGCGGGCAACCGATATCAGAACGACTTGTGCAGCGACAGCCGATACGAGCGTCCCTGGGTCCATTCGTAGATGGGATTCACCTCGTACTTCTGGCGGGCGCCGGTTTCCGGGTCAATGTTGGTTGTTTCCGCGAACGAATCGCCCAGGTTGTTGATCGTCAGCGTGGCGTTCATGCCGCCCATCCACGAAGGCGCCGCGAAGAACGTATCCTGATCGAATTCGTAGCCCAGCACCAGATCGTAGTTCTTGGCCGGGTCCGTGACGTGCTCCCTGTTGGACGCGATGAGGATCGTCGTCTCCTCCGCCCTATGCGCGTCCAAGCTGGCAAACAGGCCGCCGTACGCCCAGGTCAACTGCATGCTGGTCTGGTGCTTCGGAACCGGCGCCAGGGTGGTGTCCTCCGGCCCGGTGTCGTCCCGCATGGAGACCAGATCGTGGACGATGCCGCTCGCCGCGTCCTGTACCACTTCGTACCGGTTGGTGTATGCACGCCGGAAGGTCAGATCGAATTCGTTGGCGGCTATCTCCCAGTTGTAGCGCACCTCGAGGTCGAGGCCATCGCGGTTCACGGCCGCAGCGTTGATCCAGCGGTTGTCTACGGTGTAGGTGTCCTCGCTGGCGTTGTAAACCACATTCGACGGCAGATCGTCGAGGTCGACGATTGGGACGCTCAGCTTGACGATGCGATTCACGAACTCTGTTTCGCTCCAACTGGCCCTGAAGAGGGCGCCCGGCAGGAAGCACGGCGAAAACTCGGCAGATATGCTTACCGTATCGGCGGTCTCAGGGGTCAATTTGTCGTTGCCGCCTCGGAACTCGATGACGTTACCGCGCTGTTGGGCGATCGCCCCGGTACCACCAGGAACGTAGTACCACAGGAAGGCGTTGACGTTTGTTCGTACCCTCGACAGTAACTGGTTCAATTGCGGAGCTACAAACGAAGTCGACACGTCGGCCTTCAACCGCAGGCTGTCTATCGGCTCGTATACCATGCCGACACTCCACGTTGTCTTGCTGCCCGGGTCCGCCGCCTCCAGCGTTCCGCCTTCGTCGATATCGGACTGCCGGTACTCCACCTCCACGTTGGAATACGAGTCGTAGCGGGCCGAGAAGGTCAGGTTCAGGCGTTGTGCCAAATCCGAAGCATTGCTCGCGCCGATCACCGGCACCAATCCTTCCACGAACACCCCGTGGCTGTCCCGAGCGATGCGCGAGTTGAATGGGGCGCTGCCAGTGGCAGAGCGGGAGCTATGGATGTATTGGAAGGTGTTGAACTCGGAGAAGGAGTCGAGCACGTCCTCGCGGAAGTCGTAGCCCAACACCAGCGCGACGGTGCCGCCGGGCAGGTCGAACACGCTGCCGCGCACGAGTGCTTCCAACCGGGTCTGCTGATTCGTGTACCCGGCATCCACATCTGGAATGATCCAGGCACTGATGTCGCCGAAGGGATCGATGGGGTCGGGCGGTGCGCCGAAGACCGAGCATTGGCCGCCGAAGAACGTGGAATACGTGTAGCGCGAGCCGCCAAGCTCAGCTTGCAGCGCCTGGCAGTCAGCCTCGGACCCGCCTCTCTGACGCGCGATCACCGAATGGGTGACACCGTCGCTGTTGACGCCGTTATAGTAGTCTGGATGCCGCACGTTGATGCGCGTGGTGTCGCCATCCTGCCGGGACTGGCCGTACTCGGCTTGCCACGTCCAGGTGCCTACCGAACCTTCGAGGCCGACGTTGGCAGAGAGCGTGTCCTCTTCGGATTCGAAGGAGCTGGGCGGCTGATCGGTGGCCAGACCCGTCAGAGTGACCTGCCTGCCGAATGGATTGAAAGGACTGTTGGCGTGCAGGACGGCGCTGCGTTGGTTCAGGCCGTTTTCCGACGCGGATTCCTTTGTCCCCAATCGCAGGTTGGCATGCAAGACCCCGATATCAGCGAGTTCCTGGTCAATACCGATGTTGACCACATCGTAGCCTTGCGTCGGGAGCAAGCTGAAGCCCACCTCGGCTTCCTCGCCCCAATTCTGTTCGCCGAACGCGTCGATGCTGTTCAGGTCGTCGGTATGGCGGAATCCCCGGGGCAGAGTCAAGTCATTGAGACACGTGGCGTTGGCTTTCTGTTCATCGTCCAGGGCCGCGTATTCGGCATTGGTAAGCAGGGAGCCATTCACGTCCCAAAGAATGGCCGTTATCGGCGTGCAGGTCTCGTCGAAGAACCAACTCCAGACGCGTATTTGCGGGCCCGGTGCGGTGTTCTTCTGCCTGGTCGTCAGCAGGCGGTTTTGGAGAATGATCGACTCGCGCAGAGAGGAATCCAACCCGGAGTCCTGGTAGCGCTCGTAGCCCACCGTGGCGCGCCCGCCGGTCCAGGCGAAGCCGCCTGCGACACTGACGCGGTTTTCATCGGATCCGCTGGCGTCGGGACGGGCGTAGTCCACATCCACTTCGACACCGGCGTAGTCCTTGCGAGTGATGATATTCACCACGCCGCCCACGGCGTCGGAACCGTACACGGCGGACGCACCGTCGAGCAGGATCTCTATGCGCTCCACCATGGATAGCGGAATCGTGGAGATGTCGGTGACGCCGCCCAGGATGCCGCTGTAGCCCACACGGCGACCATCGACCAGGATCAACGTGGACTCGCTGCCCAGACCGCGCAGGTTCACGGTCGCGGCACCGGTCTTGTTGTTTACGCCGTTAAGATAGGAGCCGCGGGTCGCGTTGGTGGGGTTGGTGTTCTGCGGCAGTTGCTGAAGCACGCGAGGCAGGGTGAATTCGCCGGTGGCGCGAATGTCCTGCCGGTCCATCACGATCACATTGCGCGACAACTCGGAAGGGTTCCCGGTCAGCCGGCTGCCCGTAACCACCACGGTTTCGAGTTCGTCCTCGGATTCGGTTTCGCTCCCGGACGCCTCCGCCTCCGCGGCGTCTTCGTCCGTTTCCTGGGCAAACGCGATGCCCCCACCGGTGCCGACTACGGCTACAAGCAGAAGCGCGAGAGCGCTCCCTAACGCCGATCGACCGAAGGGGCCAGACCGCACGGGTTGCTGCGTCACTTTGTCCATGTTGCTTCCACTCCATGCATATTTCAAGTTGTTAACGAAAGGATACCAAACGCCGACCATTGTAACCTCTCCCATCGCTCAGCTAATTAGTTCTTGTCCGTATAAGGACGAGCCTTGGAATCGAGGCTGGGTTGAAGCGGGCCGATCATTGTCTCCCACGCTTCGCCGGGCGACAAAAATGGCGCGATCTCGGCCAGATCCCGGCCCAACTCGCCCCCCGCCAGCGCTTCCCGGCGCTCGTTCCGCCCGACAAACCGCCATTTCGAAGCGGACGGGCAAGGGGCGTCCGCCGGTTTTCCGAACCGGTCCGCGACAACGGGCGATCGGGGGCGTCAGACGGGTTTGGGCCGCAGCCGAACGAGTCGCGTCAGGTTGTGCGCTAACACCGCCGACTGCACGTAGCAGCTAGCTGTCCGAAGGCTCCAGAATGTGCGTATGGGTCACCGTGCTGTCGACGCGGACTTGATCCCCCGGCTCGACCTTACTTCGTCGCGCGCCGCGCCCAGCAAGCGGCGGTTGATGCGCTGCCAGCTCGCGGCGCTTGTCCACCTTCCAGCCGAGCCGCTCCACGATCATTATGTCAGCGGTCCGCGGGTAGCGGTACGCCTTGGCGCTGTAGGGGGCGCAGCGATATTCAGGCTCGACCGCGTCAGGTCAGCCCGCGCCACGACTCCGCAAGAGCGTTGACGGAAGCCAGAACGATGACCGCGACGACTCTAACCTTCACGATTCATGCTACCTCGATTCTCGCGGAACAAACGGAAAACGCACACCCAGGCGCGTGCCGACAATACGCGCGCCCCAGCTCATCGACTGTCGTTCAATTTCACCCAGCCCAAACTTGCAAGCCGTGGGCGTTTCGTCGCCGACCGTTTCGACCGTGAGCAATTCGTTCGACGTAACGGGGTACGTCAGACGGCGCACGCCATCGAACGACAACACGATGGACCAGTTGTCGAGATCATTCGGGCATTTCAGCACGGGCCCGCCGCCGCGATTGGAGGATTTCGGCTGCGCCCTGGTGCTGACAGCCAAATAGGTCGGCGTGTAGTCGCCGTCCATGATTCGTTCCCAACCGTCGCAGTCGAATAGACCGGAGTCTATGTCGTTCGGAGTGCGCTCCTCGCATTTTTCTGTCATGGGCCCATCTTTATTCCCTATCAGCCACTGATAGTCGGCGCTGATAATCTCCCCCTCCGGGTGACCTCTCCAATACAGCAGGAATGTGTTATCGGGCTCGACGTGCATTTCATCGGCTTCCGGTTCGGGCGGCGGCGTCTCGTCTTCGGGAGGAAGAGGAGGTTCGGTGCCATCGTCTTGCGCGGGCGGCACGGAAGTCGCGGGCGGAGGTTCCGGAAGCGCGGGCGGCGGCGTCTCGTCTTCGGGAGGAAGAGGAGGTTCGGTGCCATCGTCTTGCGCGGGCGGCACGGAAGTCGCGGGCGGCACGGAAGTCGCGGGCGGCACGGAAGTCGCGGGCGGCGGATTATCGGGAGCTTGCGATGCGGCGTTGTGATGGTGGCATTCGACAAGTCGTGCGCCAAATAAGACGGTGTGCGTATCCGAGTGCGCGGACCAGTCGTCGGGGACGGCGTGCGACACATGGCTGGTGTCCCGACCATGTTCGGCCTCTTGGAGGTAGCAGCCGTGGCGGCTCGACGTGGTGACCTGCGCGCTAGCCGCCCCGCAAGCGAACAGCAAGAAAACGGCTGCGATGATTCGACCCAGCATTTCCATAGTTGGAGACTATAGCGCTTGGAGCGCACGTGCGCAAAACGTTTTTGTCAACCCAAAGTTGAAATGAGGCACTTGCGCTGTAGGGGTTTTTGGCGGACCTCGCCGGATTGCGGCCGGTTGCCCAGCAATCAGAGCCTCGGCGAGGCGTGCGGGGGCGCGACAGATGGTCAAACTGGTCGTTGTGGGGTCTTCACGGTGTCCAAATGCGAATTATTCCTACTTCGACGGCTTGGGGTAATCACGGGGCGTTGGGGTGGAAATCTCGGATTCAAGGCCCGTGAGGTCGGAAAACGTCCGAAATGCGGCGTTTCTTGGGGTAAAGAAAAGATCGGTGGCCCGCAAGTCGTTGTTTTTTCATGGCTCTCCGTACAGCGCAAGTGGCTCGAAATGTCCCCTTTTTGCGGTTCGGGCCTTCCCCTCTTTTTCGAGAAGAAAACCTTGTTGCTTGAGCTGTGGGGTTGTGGGCGAGAGGCGCGCGAGTGTGGGCAGCCGGTGGGCAACGCGCGGCGGCAACGCCTGATCGATGGCGAGTCGGCCGAGCGCGTTGTCCACGGGCTGTCCACACGCCCCGAAGGGCGCGCGCCGGTCCGCGGGACTCGTCCACAAGTCCACGGCGCGTTCGCCGGCGCTCGCGGCTTCATCCTCCGGCCGCCGCGCTCGCGCACGGTCTTGCCGTCCTCCAGCGGAATCGGCTCCTCGCCCCGGGCCAGCAGCCGCGCCGGCAGCTCGCGGCCTTCGCGCAGCACCGTCGCCGAGCCGTCGAAGGCCTTGCACGCCGTCACCTCCGCGCCGCGCGGGCGATACCCCCTGCCCCGGCCCGTCGCCTGGTACTCGCGGCACTCGAACCTGATGGTCAGGTTCTTCGTCAGCTTGCGCCGGTGGTGCTCGCAAAAAATCAGGTCCAGCTCCTCCGCGTCGCGCAGAACCGCGCGGTGGGCGTCTTCCGGGCTCCGCGGCGCCACCGCGAAACGCCGGTTGAAGTCCGCCATGAACTCCGGCAGATAGGCATTGCCCGCCGCCATGTCGGAGATGCCGCGCAGCCGCATCTCCTTCACCAGCCGGTCCCGAGCGTTTTGTTCGCCCGTTCGACGCGTCCCTTCGCTTGCGGGCTGCGCGCGTGGATCGCCGCGATATCCAGCGTCCGCAAAGCCCGCGAGAACTGCGTCAGCTCGTCCTCCCTGTCCTTCTTGTTGACCCGAAACACGCTGTGGCGGTCCGAGTAGTACGCCACCGGCCGGCCGTGGGCCGCCAGATGCGCCCGCGTCGTCTTCATGTGCGCCGCGGTCGTCTCCTCGGCGAAGAACCCCGTCGCCAGCGGCCGCGTCGTCGCGTCATCGACGTACACGATGAGCACGCACGTCGGCCCGCGATCCTCGAACCAGGTCCCCCACGCACTCCCGCCGCGGACGGCTCTGGTGCACCCGCATCGCCCGCCGCGCCTTCGCCCGCCACAGGCCATCCGCGATCATCCACTGGCGCAGCGTCTCCACCGACAGCCGATGACCGTGCTCCTCCACCAGCTTCTCGCGGGCGAAGTCCGGGTGGCGCTCGCGCACCAGTTCCATCGCCTCGCGCCGCGCCGCTTGCGCCATGGCGTTGTTCGACGGCTTGCCTCGGCGCCCCGAAACCAGACCCGACGGCCCCCGCTCGCGGTAGCGCGCCAGCAGCCGCTTCACCTGACGGACGCTCAGCCCCAGCCGCTCGGCCGCCTCGCGCTGCCGCAGGCGCTTCTCCGCCATGTAGCGCGTCAATCAGGGTGAGACGTCACCCGGGGACGCGGGCGCCATGATCGGCAAAGGCAGTTCGACAAGCCTCGAAAGGACATCTGGCTCCGGCCGCTCGGAAAAGACTGGAAACGAGTCCTCAACCGGTGACACCCTGCCCGCCGTCACGGGACGACCGAACGCTTACCTAATTAGTTCTTGTCCGAAAACTCTCAACGCATTGATTATATTGGGGAAAAGCGCCGAAAAGGTGGCTTTGAACCGGCGTTTCGGATATCCTCTGTCTTCCTAACCCAATGAAAACATTGGAAAAGCCAAAACGCCGGAGGTGCGAATGCGCGAAAAACGCAACGCGCAAACAAGCTTATTCGATCCGCAAGTCGTGGACCACCCCGTCGCCGACGATCTGGAGCGGGCGTCGGCGTGGCTGGACGCGCGCCCGGAGCTGCTCGCCGAGATCGCCGCCGACCTCGGCGCTCGATCGGGGTCGGGGCGCGGCCGCCGCGGCCTGAGCTGCGAGACGGTGCTGCGCTGCGCGCTGCTCAAGCATCTGCGCCGGGAGACGTACCGGGGCTTGGAGTTCATCCTGCGGGACTCGCTTTCGGCGCGGCGCTTCGCGCGGGTCGAGGCGGGGCGGCTGCCGGGCAAATCGGCGCTGCAGTCGACCATCGGCTCGATCCGCGCCGAGACCTGGGAGCGCATCAACCGCTGCTTGCTGGGCGCGGCGCGGCACGAGAAGGTCGAGCCGGGGGATCCAGTCCGCGTCGACAGCAGGGTGACCCGTACGCACATTCTGGAGCCTTCGGACAGCCAGCTGCTGCGCGACGGCGTGCGCGTGCTGACGCGGCTGCTGACGGCGGCGCGCGACGAGCTGGGGCCGGAGGCGGTGCGCTTCCACGATCACCGCCGGGCGGCGAAGCGGCGCGCGCTGGAGATCGGATCGCGGCGCGGCGCGGCGAAGCGGGCGCGGACCTACCGCAAGCTGCCGCGGCTGCTGGCGCGGACGGTCGGCCATGTCGAGGCGGCGCTGCCGGCGGTGTCGGCGGCGGGGACGCCGTGGGCGCGGGCGTGGGCGGAGACCGCCGCCGAATACGGCGATCTGCTCGCCCGCGTGGTGGATCAGACGACGCGGCGGGTGTTCGAGGGCGCGACGGAGCCGGCGGCGGAGAAGGTGGTGAGCCTGTTCGAGCCGCACACGGACATCATCCGCAAGGGCGGGCGCAAGACGCACTACGGGCACAAGGTCAACTTCGCCACCGGGCGCAGCGGGCTGGTGCTCGACGCGGTGGTGGAGGACGGCAATCCGGCGGACAGCGCGCGCTGCCTGCCGATGCTGCAGCGTCATGTCGAGCACTACGGCGCGGCGCCGTCGCGGGCGGCGTTCGACGGCGGCTGCGCGTCGCGCGGTAACCTGAAGGAGGCGAAGGACCTGGGGGTGGCGCATGTCGTGTTCAACAAGAAGCGCGGCATCAAGGTCGCGGACATGACCCCGTCGTCGTGGCTGTACGCGCGGCTGAAGCGCTTCCGCGCCGGCATCGAGGCGGGCATCTCGTACCTGAAGCGGTGCTTCGGCCTCGGCCTCTGCCGCGCTTCAAGGCCCACGTGCAGTCGGCGGTGTTCGCGCACAACCTGATGCGCCTCGTTCGGCTGCGGCCCAAACCCGTCTGACGCCCCCGATCGCCCGTCGTCGCGGACCGGTTCGGAAAACCGGCGGGCGCCCCTTGTCCGTCCGCTTCGAAATGGCGGTTTGTCCGGCGGAACGGGCGCGGGAAAGCGCCCGCGGAGGGCGAGATGGGCCGGGGTCCATCCGGGATCGGCCATTTCTTGTCGCCCGGCGAGGCGTGGAGATAATGATCGGCCCTCTCCAATCCAGCCTCGATTCAAAGGCTCGTCCTTATACGGACAAGAACTAATTAGCTAATTAGTGCCAAAACTCGTTCTCGGGTGTAGCCCGGCGCGGCGGACTACATTCGCGCTATCGCCACATGTTCGTGCCACCGCATACCGCGATCGCCTGGCCCGTGACGTAAGCGCTGGCATCCGACGCCAGGAACACGGCGATGCCCTTGAGGTCTTCGGCTTCGCCGAGTCGACGCAGAGGCGTATTCGTCTCGGCGTTGCGTTGCGCCTCGGGGTTATCCCACAGTGCCCTGGCGAAGTCCGTCTTGATGACTCCGGGACAAATGGCGTTCACGCGCACGCCCGCGGGGCCGTATTCGAGCGCGAGATTGCGCACCAAGGCGATGTCCGCGAGCTTCGAGATGCCGTAGGTGCCGAGATTCGCAGACGCAGAGAAAGCGCCGGTAGACGCGGTAATCATCATGCTGCCCCTGCCCTTCGCGACCATGTCCGGCGCAACCATCTGGCACAGCCAATGGTTTGAGCGCACGTTGGTGTTCATGATCTTGTCGAAGGCCGAATCCGGAATCGCGGACATGGGGCCGTAGAAGGGGTTGACGCCAGCATTGGCGATGAGGATGTCTATGGGACCAAGGCTCGACCGGGTCTCCCCGACGAGCGCTTCCAACTGATCCTTGTAGCCGATGTTGCAGGCGACCGCGATGGCCGATCCCTCGCCGCACCTGTCGTTGATTTGCGCGACCGCCGCTTCGCACTGATCGATCTTGCGGCTCGACACAACCACCCTCGCGCCGTGCTCCGCCAATCCTTCCGCCATGTGCAGGCCCATCCCCTTGGATGCGCCCGTCAACAGCGCCACGCGGCCCGTCAAGTCGAACAGCGTTGTCTCCACTCCCATCATTGGCTCCAGTCCCGGTCAAGCCGCGTAGGTTACGGAATGTGTCCACCAGACCACAACGGAATTTCGGCAACGTATCGACGCGCGCGACGAACGACCTAATCGTCGATCAGCACCTCCATCAGCCACCACGGCTTGCTCATCAACTCGCGCTCCTTGCCTTCCGGGACGAACCTGTGGATCCGCTCGGTGCGCCAGTAGTGCCAGAACTCGTCCTCGTAGTCCTTGTCGAGAATCGTGAACGCGCCGTTGGCCTCCTGCTCTTCCAGGAAATCGCGCACCGCGTCGAAGGGTTCGACGCCGGCCTGCTGATAGTGCGCCCGACCCCCGTATTTCTCGTAGGGCGCCTTGAATACCTTCCAGCGCTGTACCCACCGTTTTGCCATGGGTCGCATGACATCCATGTTCATGCGCTGCTGGACCTGGGACAGCGAATCCATGGCTGACACGACGGTGTCGAGGAGGGTTTGGGGTTTTTCTCGCGCTTCAGCGCTCAGGGATTCGTCAACGAGCGCCTGTTCGAGTCTGGCTCTCTCGCCTTCCATCCTTGACAGCTGCAAGCTCTGCATTCCGAGCATCCTTTCAGCGAACTCGGCGAGTTCGTCTTCGGTGGGCTGGATGCCGTTGTCTTCGGCGAACTTGTCGATCAGAGGCCCGTCGATCAGGCTGGTAATGGGCGATCCCGTTGCATCTTCGACGGTGATCTCCTGGCCGAGGACCACTGCGATGACGTCGTCTGGATCGCGCGGCCGGCCGTGCGCCGCGAATGCCACAAGCACCAATGCGAATCCGGCAAATGACAGTCTCATGCGGGCTCCACGGGCGCGTTCTCGCGCCATACCAGACGCGCGTGCATCCTGGCCGTCCGCCTCCTCCGCCAGGTTGAAAGTTGGGTCATCGAACCCCATATATGCAGCGTGGCAAACGGTCCTCCGACGCGGTTGCTACAGAGATTCCTAACCAGGCAAATGGAACCATGACGCGACTCGACGCAACAGGTCTTCGCGGCGGCCAAGGTCGCCCATTGCGACGTTTGGTCCACGACTTCTGGACCAGCGTACAGCGGGCGGGATCGCCGCGAGTTACGCCCAACACGCTCGCGCTGCCTCGTCCAGGGCTGCGGGGGCGACGTTCGTGCAGCGACACTCCGACGTGTCGATCCGCGCATCTTTCGGGCAACGCCGACACGTCGTGTGTGGCCGCACAGGACGGGTTCAAGATCGACGACGTCCAAACCGCAGACAACGGTTGCGACCCACTCCAGCCACCGGGATACGTTTGCTGTCACGCGGTGGCTTGATCCCCGTCTGCCAGTTTCAGAAAAGCAGTCGCCAACTTCGGACCCGCCGCCGCGTCCTCGTGCTTGAAGATCGCGAATCCGTGGCGCGCGCCTGTTTCGTCGGCACGGGCCAGCCACTGCGTCAGCGCGACCTCATCGTAAGATTCCCGGCGCAGGCGAAGACAGACCCAGTCGGTCGTCGCGAGGACCGGGGGCAACGCCATCTTGCCGTCGTCGGAAACGCAAATGGCGGCGCCGCGCCGGCGCAGCACATCGATGACTTCCTCATCGAACCAGGAGTCGTGGCGAAACTCGAACGCAGCCGGAAATTCTCCCGGCCACCCGCTCAGGAACGCATCCAGGCGCTCCACGTTCATGCGCAGGTATGGAGGCAACTGGAACAGGACACAGCCAAGTCGATCTTCGAGCTTCGCCGCGCGCCCGGCTAGAAATACGCCGTCGTCTCCGAGCCTCGACTGATGCGTGAGTCGACGCGGTGCCTTGATGACGAAACGGAACCCTTGAGGAACGGCATCGCGCCAGCCTTCCAGCACATGGGTTCGCGGCATCCGGTAGAACGTATTATTGATCTCGACAGCGGGCAGCCTGTGTGCGTAGTACGCCAACATCGCTCCTGGCGTGATCGTCTGCGGGTAGAAGACGCCCTTCCATTCCTTGTGGCTATAGCCGCTGGTACCGGCGAACCACCGCATGCGTTGGCCCCCAAAACTGACCGACAGAACATAGCAAACCGGCGCTTCAACATCGCGCGAAGCCTCGCAACGTCGCATCGGGCGCGTTTTTTCGCCAGAATTGACCGAGGTTCAAGGACAGCGGCGGACTCGCGGCAATGGAAGCAAACATAGCCTGGAGAAGGGACGCGGTTTTCTCCGCCCGTGCGGACAGCGGCCACGAGGTGACGATCGACGGACCGCCCGAATTCCGAGGCACGAACTCCGGCGCACGGCCGATGGAACTGATGCTCCTCGGTGTCGGCGGCTGCACCGCGTTCGACGTAGTGCATATTCTGCGCCGCGGCCACGCCCGCGTATCCAAGTGCGAAACACGCGTGACCGCGGAACGCGCCGAAACGGACCCGAAAGTGTTCACCCAGGTCCACATTCAATTCACCCTTGCGGGCGAAGGCCTGACCGAACGCAAGGTTGCCCGCGCGATGGAGCTTTCCGCCACCAGGTATTGCTCCGCCTCGATCATGCTGCAGCGTGCCGGCGTCACTGTGACCCACGGATTTGAACTGGAATGAGTGCGCCCAGACGACCGCCACCGACGGCTGGTCTGCGTCACGTAGCCCTGTTCGCGTGCAACCTCGAAGCTACAGTCCGGTTCTATACCGAAGTCATGGGCATGCGTATCGAGTGGCAGCCCGACCCCGACAACTGCTACCTCACGAGCGGCAACGACAACCTGGCGTTGCACCGGGCGACGCGGAAACCCGGAGAGGACCAGAAGCTCGACCACATCGGCTTCATCATCGGCCGAATCGAAGACGTGGACGCCTGGCACGCTTTCCTGGTCGCCGAGAAGGTTGAAATCGTCCAACTGCCCAGGACGCACCGGGACGGCGCGCGCAGCTTCTACTGCAAGGACCCCGAAGGCACGTCGGTTCAGCTCATCTATCACCCGCCGCTTAGCAGCGGAGGACGCGACGCCGAATCACGCTCACGCTAGAGCCGGTAGGTAGTCTCTGTCATCAATTTGGAAGCCAGGGTCATGGCTTCCTTGACCGGTTCGGGAAATGGGACGCCGCCTTCTCGCCTGGCGTTTTCGCCGTGACGCGATTCGTCCTCGCGCATCTCTTCCAGGATCGCCCGGCTGCGTTCATCCGTATCAGGCAGATCGCGAATGTGGCGATCGAGGTGCCGCTTCACCTGGTCTTCCGTAGCCTCGACAAACCCGAGGCTCACCTTGTCTCCGAGAACCCCGACCGCCGCGCCCAGGGCAAACGAAGCTGCGTAGAACACCGGGTCGAGCATGCTCGGGCGGCCGTCGAGTTCGTCGAGCCGCTCCCGACACCACGCGAGGTGGTCGGTCTCTTCGGCGGCTGCCGTCCTCAGCGTTTCGCGCACCTGTGCGTCGCGCGCCGTCAGGGCCTGACCTTCGTACAGCGCCTGGGCGCAAATCTCGCCCGCGTGGTTTACGCGCATCAAGCCCGCCGCGTGTTTGCGTTCCGCGTCCGTCAGCGCGCCCTCCTCCGCCTCCGGTGCCGGTCGCTCCGCGACGCCCCCGCCGGTCAACGCCCGCAACGCGCGGTCGAACACGCCGACCAGGTCATCCGCTCCGCTCATACCGTTCCTCGCCTACGGCCCTGACTGGCATCCGAGGTTATATCCCCTGCGGCGATGTTGCAAAGCAGAGAACTTTCCAATTCGTTAGCATCGTTCGGGGAACCCGATCCGGGTGCGTCGTGGTTGGCAGACGTTTTTCCACCGGGACACTGCAACATGAAGATATGGGTGGACGCCGATGCGTGCCCTGTGGTGATCAAGGAAATCCTGTTCAGGGCGGCCGAACGGACCGGGGTGAAGGTGACCCTGGTCGCCAATCAACCGATTCGTGTTCCCGCGTCCCCACACATCGAGTTCGTGCAGGTTAGTACGGGGTTTGATGTCGCGGACAACGAAATCGTCAAGAGAGCCGGGAGTGGCGACCTCGTCATCACCGCCGACATACCGCTGGCGGCCGAAGCAATAGAGAACGGCGTCCATGCGCTCAGCCCGCGCGGCGAACTTTATTCCACGGAGACTATCCGTCAGCGGCTCAACATGCGCGACTTCATGGATACGTTGCGGGCCAGCGGGATATACACCGGCGGACCGTCGGCGTTGACCAAAAGCGACCGGCAGTCGTTTGCCAACGGTCTGGACAGGATGTTGACCAAACGCGCGAAGGGTTGAGTCGTCCCCTGAACGGAGCCGCGGCGAGAATCGGTGACAGCCCGCCCCCGTCCACGGTCACGACCGGTCTGGGCCGCAACCGCGCTCACCTCGTCGGCACCGTGCAGGCCCTGGCGGAACGCCGACGATCTCGTGGGATTCGTTCGGCTCGGTGGCGGCGAAGTAATTGGCGATGAGCGTACGCACCAGCTCGCGGGCAATCGGGCGGGCACGAGGGAGGGAAATGGCGCCGTCGGAGTGGTGGGTCCGACCGCGCTCGCGTCCGCCTCCGAGTCCGCCGGCAAATGTCCCCACGCGTTCGGGTCGTGCCATGGATTGGGGTGGTCGACGCGGTGCATGGTGGTCGCGTGTTCCACGATGATGACGATGGCGCAGGAGGCGCAGTCGGAAATACGCCAACTGTTCTCGGCCTTGGGTGAAGCGCGGCAGGCGAGTGGGAGATTGGTCTGACTTCGAGCGGCTTGGCATTCGAACCGCGCAACGTCGCTGGCCCACCCGCGGCTCCGTCTCAAGCCTTGGCCGTAGGATGGCGAACGTGCGGACTATCCGTGGAGTCTCGGATCGTAACGAAAAGCCGTGATCGGACCGGTGACTAATGCATCGGAATCCGGGTGGTTCGGATTGACGATGAAGTTGCTCTCACCGAGGACCACCGCGCTCGGAACTTGCAGGACAGGGGATTGCCTACTGACCAGCCACCGGTCTCCGATCTCTCGCGTCGTCACCCGCGGTCCCGTCTCCCATCCCGACGGCAACTCGTGCGGTTCGATATGCATCACGAGCGCTTCGGGAATGTACACGGGCATCTTCCGATACGTCTTCAGGACATCTAGATTGCCGAGATGAACCAGCAGTTCCATGCCGGCCAGCGCGAGGCTGTCGCCGAGATAGACTGCCGCGAGCCCGGGACTGTTCCAGCGACCGCCAAACAGCCGCCCGCCCTCGCCCGACAGCATCTCATCAACGGTCTGGGCGAACTCCGGCGCCGACAGGCGCCAGCCAACCAGCACTAGCTGAAGACACCGTGACGAAGCTGGCCGATCAACTGCTCCACCTCGCGTCCACCGGTTTCCGTGGAAGCACGGCGCAGAGGCGTTTCATCGCCCAATAGCCGGTGCGGCGTCGTCAACCAGCGCCGTGCGGCCTCGGGGTCGCCAGCCATCAGGCTGCGAGCCATCGCCACCAGTCGCGCAACACGCACCACGTGATCCGATTCCATCGGTGTAAGCCGCCCGCTCTTTCGCCGTCGGTGGAGCGTCGTCGCCGGCATACCGATTACACGGGCGATCTCCTTTTGCGGCACGCCGATGGCGTGCACCAGGTTCTCCAGTGCAACGAACGGCAAACCACGGCGCACCAGTGCCAGGACGTCCGCGCCTTCCGACCCCAGGTTTGCGATCAGGGCCCCTGAACTCGAGCTCGGAGAGGAAAGGATGTCCTCGTTCGCCGGCCCTGCTTCGGTTTCCGGAGACATCGTTCGATCACCAGTCCCCGTGCGGCTCTCGGGCTCGCGGACGGACATGGGCCCGGAATGGGGAACTGGGAGCGGCCTAACCATATGGACATCTCGTTACGACCATACGGGCACGATACGCCGAGTGCGTCACTCGCGCAAGCGGGGCTCCAGCGCCGTGGTGGACCTGCGCGCGCACAACAGCGGGCGACCGTTCAAGACGCGGTACGGGCCGAACTGTTCCGGCGGATTCGCTCGACCGCCACCTCGGCCTCAAGGACAAGGAACCGTCCGGCCCGCGTTTCCCGCCCGCGTGCGTGCACATGGTCGCTGCACCACAAGGCGCGGCTATGCTTCCGTCTCTTCTCTTGCGAGGGGTGCCCCCTCGCGCTCCTGTCTTCTTGCGAGGGGTGCCCCCTCGCGCTCCTGTCTTCTTGCGAGGGGTGCCCCCTCGCGCTCCCCGGGCTGAAGGCTCCGAGTACGCGCACGCGGGCAAAATCCTGCGCGATCATCGCGGCCCTTGGTGAGATATGCGGGCTAGTCCGCCATCGGCACAGCGGAAATTCCCAGGCGCGTTAATGTGATCAGGGCGTACGCGCGATCGCCCGCAGCACCGCCGCGAATGCCCACGGGGCCGTCGGGATCGAGTCCGTCCGCGGCTTCGCGAAGCGCGTCGAGCGGCGTCTCGTCGAGGTCCAGCGTCTGCGTGATCCGGCCCGGGCTATCCGGCAGCGGATACTCACCGATCAGCACCCGGACCGCATCGCCCGGAATCACGAGCAGGATACTATTCCGACCTGCCTGGTATTCGCCTTCCGCACCTATTTTTCGACCCGCAAAGGCGATGTCCTCGCCGAAGTAGTCGCCTGCCTGAAACGACGCTCCGGCGCGCGCCACCGCGCCTGCCTTGACGATATATACGGCGTCTTCGGCAGATAGTCGCTCGCCGGCCAAAACGCGACGTTCTTCCGCACTGCGCAGGAGTCTTTGCCACGAGACGGCAGACATGACCTTGACAAGGGGCGATGCGAGCAGCCGGTCGAGCCACGGCTCGACCGGACCGACGTCCGGCTCCGGCAGACCGCCCGATTGCAGCAGAAACTCGATGGGTGCCACATCGACGGACAGGACGCGGGTGCTGGCGCGCGTCTCCAGGGCGATATCGTCCCCGGGGCGGTATATCTCGCCTTCAACGCGCCGGCGCCTCCCGCCGGGGTCGACTGCTTCGATCGCGCCTTCGAGGAGGTACAGATGCCGGTCCAGACGCCGACCGCGCCGCAGCAGCCATCGGTTTGCCGGCAACTCGATCAGGCTGGCGTGCTTCGCCGCTGTCGCGAGGGCACGATCATCGAGCCCCGCGAACGGTTCGAAGCGTTTGAGCAAGTGCGCCAACATGGACACATCTTCTCAAACCTCGGGTCTGTGCTCTGTCAGCCCTTTTCCCTATCTATTGCGCGAAATGCGATGTCCTTTCTGTAATACGCATCCTTCCAGGCGATACCTCCGACGCGGTCGTAGGCCAAGGTCCGCGCCGCGCTGACGGAGTCGCCCAAGGCGGTTACGCACAGCACGCGACCGCCGGCGGTGACGATGCGACCGCCCGCAAGCGCGGTACCCGCGTGAAAGACCTTGGTATCCGGCAGTGCGTCATCGATACCCGCGATGACATGGCCGCTCTCATAGGCCAGCGGATATCCGCCCGCAGCCATGACGACGCCAACGGCGACCCTTGCGTCCCACCGCAGATCCGCGCCGCGAAGATCTCCCGCAAGTGCGGCTCGGCACAATGCGACAAGGTCGCTCTTGAGACGCATCAACACGGGCTGCGCCTCCGGGTCTCCGAAGCGACAGTTGAACTCGATGACCTTGACCGACCCGTCCGGCATGACCATCAGTCCGGCGTACAGAAACCCTTGGTAAGGCGCGCCCTCGGCGGCCATTGCCTTGACTGTGGGATGGATCACCTCGTTCATGATCCGGGCATGCACATCCGGCGTCACCACCGGCGCCGGCGAATAGGCGCCCATGCCTCCCGTGTTGGGGCCCAGGTCACCGTCGTCGCGCGGTTTGTGGTCCTGCGACGTCGCCAACGGAACCACGTTCTCGCCGTCCGTAACGCATATGAAACTCGCCTCCTCGCCTTCGAGATACTCCTCGATGACGATCTCCCGCCCGGCATCGCCGAATCTGTCTCCCGCCAACATGCCCTCGGCGGCGGCCAGGGCTTCGTCCTCCTCGAAGGCGACGGTAACGCCCTTCCCGGCAGCCAACCCACTCGCCTTGATGACGATGGGCGCGCCGTGGCGGCGGATATGGTTCCGCGCCGCACGAAGCTCGGTGAAGGACTCGTAGCGGGCCGTCGGAATGCCGTGGCGGACGAGGAATTCCTTCGTAAAGACTTTCGATCCCTCCAGCCGCGCGGCCGCCTTCGATGACCCGAAACAGTCGAGGCCGCGCGCGTCGAAGTAGTCGCGCACACCGTCGACGAGGGGCGCCTCCGGTCCAACGATGGTCAGTGCGCAGTCGTTGTTGGCAGCGAAGTCAGCCAGCGCGCCGAAGTCGTCGACGCTGATGTCGATATTCTTCGCCTTCGGCTCCACGGCCGTGCCGGCGTTGCCGGGCGCCACATAGACGCGCTCGACCGCTTCCGACCTCGCCGCCGACCAGGCGAGGGCATGCTCTCGTCCGCCGCCACCGATGATCAGGACATTCATGCGGACTCCCGGATCAGTGCCGGAAATGCCGAATCGACGTGAATACCATCGCCAGACCGTGCTCGTTGGCGGCGGCGATCACCTCGTCGTCCCGGATGGACCCGCCCGGCTGAATGACGGCGACAATACCCGCCTCGGCCGCGGCGTCGATACCGTCGGAAAACGGGAAAAACGCATCCGATGCCATTACCGCCCCGGACACTGCAATGCCCTCGTCCTGCGCCTTCATCGAGGCAATCCTCGCACTGACTACACGACTCATCTGTCCCGCGCCCACACCTACCGTGGCGCCGTCGCGCGCAAACACGATGGCATTCGACTTCACGAACCATGCCACCCGCCACGCGAACATGAGATCGGACATCTCCCGAGGGGTCGGGGTACGCATTGTCACGGTTTCGATGGCTGCTTCGTCGACACACCGGGTATCCCATTCCTGGACCAACACACCGCCGCCGACGCGTTTCAGATCGTGCCGCCCCGGCGCCTGCGCGAAGTCTCCCACCTCCAGCAACCGCAGGTTCTTCCTGGCCTTGGCAGCCTGCGCCGCGGCAGCCTCGACCCGCGGTGCCACTACCACTTCCGCAAACTGTTTGTTCAACACCGCCGCCAGGGTTTGCGCATCAAGCGTCCGATTGAAGGCAATGACCCCGCCAAAAGCCGAGGTCGGATCGGTGGTGAAAGCGCGGGCGTAGGCGATGCCGATATCGGCGGCTACCGCGACGCCACACGGATTGCCGTGCTTGACGATGACGCAGGCGGGTTCGTCGAACGCCCGTACGCACTCCAGGGCGGCGTCGGTATCCGCCAGGTTATTGTACGAAAGCGCCCTGCCCTGAATCTGCGTCAAACGCGCCAGGGAACCCTCTGGCGGATTCGCTTCGGCATAAAACGCCGCTCGCTGGTGCGGATTCTCGCCGTAGCGAAGATCGCTTTTCTTCGTGAAGCCGAAAGTCAGGGTTTCCGGGAAGCCCTTTGTCGCCGCCACCGGATCATGGGCGAAGTAGTCGGCGATCACCGCATCGTAGCGCGCGGTGTGGGCAAAGGCCTTGGCGGCGAAGCGCGCGCGTTGCGCCAAGGTCGTCCCGCCGCCGTTCAGCGCATCGATGATCGACGGATAGTCGCCCGGATCGACCACGGCCAGCACGTCCGCATGGTTCTTGGCGGCAGCGCGCAGCATCGCCGGACCGCCTATGTCGATATTTTCGATCACGACTTCGCGCGTGCAGTCTTCCCGCGCCACCACCGTCTCGAACGGATACAGGTTCACCACCACGAGATCGATGCGCGGAATTCCCCGCGCCCGCATCACTTGAGCATCGTCTTCACGCCGACCGAGGATGCCGCCATGGACCTTCGGATGCAGCGTCTTTACGCGGCCTTCCATGATTTCCGGGAAGCCCGTGTAGTCCGCGATTTCCGTCGCCTCGATGCCCGCAGCAGCAAGTGCCGCCCGCGTGCCGCCGGTGGAAAGCAGTTCGATGCCGAAGCCAGTGAGCGCGCGCGCCAACTCGACAACTCCGGTCTTGTCGGAGACGCTCAATAGCGCCCTTTCAACCCGTAGCCTTGTGTTCAAATCAATCCAACATCAGGGCAAGTTCAAATGGTAACGCGCGCACCGCCCACCGCGAAATTGGCGATGACATGCCGCCGTTTCAGTTGCAGCCCGATTCAGTAGTTTGTCGCTCACCGGTTGCCATCCAGGGCGTCGAGGAAGGAGTGCGTTCACGTCCCTTCGCTTGCCAACCCGCAAACAAGGTGGTTTGAAGAGAACTGATATCGGTGCCACCATTCGGCATCGATATCAGGACTTGGGACTCCCATGCGTTACGTGACCATGACCGAGTTCAAGCAACAGGCAAGTCGAATTCTCGACGCAAAGAAACCGACAGGCATCTTGCGCAATGGCAAGGTGGAAGGGTACTACGTCCCGGTCGAGTCCTTGGCCTTCGACACAATGGACGACGCCAGAGTATCGGAGCTGACTCAGTCGATTCTCGACCAACGATCAGAAGTGCTTGCCCACCTCGCGAAGCGGTGATTGTGCTTCGAGTTTGCCGCCGGAAGCAGCGACGACGGCACTACACCAACAGCTTCTCGCTGCGATAGCGCCAGATCGCCAGCAGACCGAACAATGCGCCGATCACCACCGTGCTGGTGGCGGATACGGCGAAGTAGACGGGGTCGATCGATTGGGCTTTGACAATGTTCGTGATCAGGAGGTGTTGAGACAAGCTCGGCACCAGCATCATCGGGATGGTGGGTTGCATCGGGTTCAGGACGACCAGGATGATCGGCAGCGTGGGCAGCAGCATGGCGATGCCGGTGTAGCTCTGCGCTTCCTTGAAGCTCTTGGTAAACGCGGCCACGGCGTTCAGGAGGCCCGCACCCAGGACGGCGATGGGAACGAGTACGACAAACGCCAGCGCGCACTCCGCCAATCCGAGGTCCGCGTCCATGCCTACCTCGGCTAGCGGCAGGTAGTCCACCGCAACCGTGAACGCCGCGATGCCGATGCTGAGCGCGACAGCCATGAAAAAGGCCGTCGCCGCGAATTTTCCCGCGACCAGGGCGCCTCGCGCGACCGGCAGCGTGAGCAGCGGTTCGAGCGAGCCGCGTTCGCGCTCTCCCGCAGTGGAGTCGACCGCCACATGCACGCCGCCGAGCAGGCAGGAGAAGAGCAGGAAGTACGTGAACGCCCCCAGGAGCAGCACCGAACGTCCCGATGGGGTCGACACGTCGTCGTCGAGAACCGCAAGCGGGCGGGAAACGGCAGGGTCCACGCCGCGCAACTGCAAACGTAACGCACCCACCAGTCGGCTGTACGTGCGGAGCGCTCCGCGAACTCGCGCCACGGCGGTTTGCGCCGAGGCGTTCCCGCCGTCGGACACGACCCATACCCGAGCCGCGTCCCCATCGCCGAGGGCCGCGCCGAACTTTTCGTCGATGACGAGGCCAACATCGGTTTCACCGCGCCGCACAGACTCCCGCAACTCCTCGCGACTATCGAAGGCGGTTGCATCGGCATCGATCAGGTGCTGGGCGAGGTAGGCGACGAGATTGGGTGCGTCGGCAGCGTTCAGGACGGGAATCCCGATCGCACTCTCGCCTTCGTCGATCGTACGCTCGACGGCGAAGTTCATCATGACGGCAAACAATACGGGACCGAACAGAGCGCCCGACAGGCTCGAAATCACCGCACGGCGATCGCGCAGCGTGTCGCGAACTTCCTTCGTGAGCACGGTGAGGATCGCTTTCAACCCATTTCCCCTTCCGGGCTGATCGCGGCAACGAACGCGTCTTCGAGATCATCGCAACGCGTCTTGCGGCGAATTTCGTCAGGTGTCCCCGATAGGGCGACGCGCCCATCGGAAATGATCACCAGATCGTCGCACAGCAGCGCGACTTCCGGCATGACGTGACTCGAGAACAGGACGCAGCGGCCATCTCGCTTGAGGTCGAGGATCACTTCGCGCAGGCCGCGGGCGGCCACGACATCGAGACCGTTGGTCGGTTCGTCCAGGATGACGTTCTGGGGCCGATGGACCAACGCGCGCCCGAGCGCGACACGAATGCGCTGACCATGTGAAAAACCCTTGGCGCGTCGATCCGAGAGGTCGCCGATGCCGAGCCTGTCGATCACGGTGCTGGTGGCTTTGCGTGCCTCGCGACGGGGCATTCCCTGCATCGCAGCGTAATAGGCGATGTTCTCGCGTGCGGTCAGATTTGGATACAACCCCGAAAGATGGGGCAGCGCGCCGATCTGTCGGCGGACGGCCAGCGGCTCCGCCGCCACATTCACGCCGTCCACGCGGGCGTGGCCGCCGTCGGCCTTGATGACCGTGCAAAGCACGCGCAGCGTGGTCGACTTGCCGGCACCGTTCGGGCCAACCAGGCCCGTGACGCGTCCGTCGTTCGCGCGGAAGCTGACGCCATCCATGGCGGCGACATCGCGGAAACGCTTCGTCAGGCCCTCGGCCTCGATCATGGCGGCGGTCCCATGCGTGAGGTGAAGATCGGGAATCCGTCAACCGCTTTCAGACAGGGATCGTCGAATACCGCCGGGTCGGCACTATCGACAAACGCAGCCAACAGGCGAGGCACGCAACCGGTCGTGAGCTGCCCGTGGGCCTGATGCGGCAGCGTCACATGCCGATAATTGGTCAGGCCTCCCACCGACGTCTCGGCGTAGTACGGCGGCGTCACGGGATCGTCTTGGCCCGAAAGCAGAATCACGGGCACGGCGGTTTCCAACGGGCTGGAGAAGTCGTCGTCGATGTATCCCCGGGGCCAGGATTCGCAGATTTGCCCCAGCGCGTCAATCTGGACCGGACCGAGATAAGTCTCCTCCAGGGCCGCCCGGTCCACCCGGCCCCAGAACGGCACGTCTTCCGTACATACGACGGCGAAATGCATTCCATAGCTGATGGCGCCGTGGACATCCTCGCCCACCATCAGCACTTGCGCCGCCAGCGGCCCGTAGTCGCCTGCCGCGGCCGCGCGCACCACCGCCGGAATCAGTGACGCCGTCTGCGGCGCGTACGTGAGCAAACGCACCATGCCGGCCGCCAGGTCGTCGGTCAGGGTCAATGTCGTGGGGGCACCCGTCCTGGGATGCGCCACCACAATTGTCGGCGGCGATACTTTCAGGCGCGACAACAATTCCCCGAAACGATCGCCCAAATCGGGATACTGCTCCGCGCAGGCGGGCATCGCCTCGCAACGCGCGAGCAACCTGTCCAGCGCGCGTTGCGCATCGATTGCGGCACCCGGTCCAATGGCGAGACTCGGCGGCACGACGCCATCCAGGACGACGCTGCGCGCATGTTCCGGATACCGCTTGACGTAGTGCTGGGCAACCCGCGTACCGTAGGAGATTCCGTAGATGTTCAGCGACGGATAGCCAAGCGTTTCACGCATCAACTCGAGGTCGCGCACCGCCGCGCTTGTCGTGAAGAAGGCCGGATCGTGCGACAACCCGTCGACGCATTCGGCGCCAAGGCGACCAAACGTCGTCGCATCGAGAAAGACATCGTCAAGTTCGATGTTTTCGCAGCGCAGGGGCGTGGACAACCCGGTGCCCCGTTGGTCGACCAGCACGATATCGCGCGTTCGACGGATCCTTGCAAACGCCCACTTCATCTGCGCATAGAAAGTCGTCGAAGCCTGGCCAGGGCCGCCCGCGATCAGCGTGAACGGATCGGGCTCCGGGGTACCCGCCAGCGCTGAAATCCGTGCCACGAACAGCTCGATGCGTTCGCCATCCGGCTTGCCGGGATCCAGCGGCACCTCCAGCGTGCCGCACTCGGCCGCCGCTTCGTCGCGTTCTCCGATGGCGGTCAGGACGCAGGGTTCGAAGTCGACCGCTGCCCGCGGACAAAGCGCGTAGAGCAACAGCGACCCGACAGCGACTCGTCGCGCCGTGGCGGTCAAACGGTTCAAACAGGTTCCTTGAGGTGCGCGGATTGAGCGCGGGATGCTCCCCGCAAGCGCGCGCGTCTGTCAAGCGACGCGATGTCGCGACGCAATTGGATGTGCGACTCAGCAGCCACTCGGATGTCTTTGTGGGGGAGCGCGTCCCATTTTACTTTTGCCCGCGATCCGTCATGCTCTACGTGATCCACCAAGCCAACCTCCCGGAATTAATTTCGGGGCGGACAAGACCCCATTGTTCATCTCGAAGCGGATCTTCAGCAGACGATTACCGGGGCACAAAAGCATGGTTTACGTTGGGCATTCACGCTTTCGAATGCCGGTGCCTATTATTTCGAAGATCGGTCCGACTTGAACGACTTGCACGAGATCGACTGGAACGCGGTGCAAGCCAGTCAATGGCGGGGATGCAAGGAAGGGAAACAAGCCGAATTCCTGATTGAGCAACGGTTCCCTTGGCAAGCAATCGCTCGTATCGGTGTTAAGTCGCAACAGACTTACCAAAACGCCATCCCTCTCTGCCAACATGACTGAGACACCGGCAACCTTTAGAATTACTGTAGGGTGGTGGAGGTGAAGACCGATGACCGCAGAGAGAGACGCGATGACATTGAATGAGGTTTCCTATTCGGCCCTGGGGGCTGAGGAGCGTAGCGACGAGGCCCCCAGGGCCGGGCGCCCAAGACCGGGGCCTGACCCGGAGGTCGTGGCCAAGCCGAAGCGGCGCCAGTTCAGCGCGCAGTATCGGCTGCGGATCATCGAGGAGGCGGAGCGCTGCGCGCGGCGCGGCGAGGTGGGTCGGCTGCTTCGCCGCGAGGGGCTGTACAGCTCGCATCTGACGGCTTGGCGCAAGGCGCGGCGCAAGGGCTCGCTGCGGGAGTTGGCCTCGAAGAAGCGCGGCGCGAAACCGGCCGAACGCAACCCGCTGGACGCGAAGGTGCGCGCGCTCGAGGCGCAAGTGGCTCGTCTGGAGCACGAGTTGCACACCGCGCACACGATCCTGGACGTGCAGGGAAAAGTTGCCGGGCTGCTGGGATTGAACCTCGAACGCGGAACGCGCTCCTGATGGCCGCCCAACCGCTTGCGGTGCGGATCGGCGTCGTGCCGACGTGCCGGGCGTTGGGCGTGTCGCGGGCGACCTTCTACCGTCGCCGGAGGTCAACTCCCGGGCACCAGCAGCCCCGTCCAACGCCCGCCCGGGCGCTATGTGAAGCCGAGCGCGAGCAGGTCCTCGATGTGCTCGCCGGCCCACGCTTCGTGGACCGCGCGCCGGCGGAAGTCGTGGCGACGCTGCTCGACGAAGGCCACTACCTGTGCTCGGAGCGGACGATGTATCGGATCCTGGCCGCCGATCAGCCGGTCCGGGAGCGGCGCAATCAGCGTGAGCATCCCCGGTACGCCAAGCCCGAGCTGGTGGCCACGGCGCCGAACCAGACCTGGTCCTGGGACATCACCAAGCTGTTGGGGCCGACGAAGTGGTCGTACTTCTATCTCTACGTCGTGCTCGACATCTTCAGCCGCTACGCGGTCGGCTGGATGGTGGCCGACCGGGAGAACTCGGCGCTGGCCGGTCGTCTCATCGAAGAGACCTGCCACAAACAGGGCGTCCAGCCCCGGGTGCTCACACTGCACTCCGACCGCGGCGCGCCGATGACCAGCAAGTGCACCGCGCAACTGCTCGCCGATCTCGGCGTGACCCGCTCGCTGAGCCGCCCCCAGGTGTCCGACGACAACCCGTTCTCCGAGGCGCAGTTCAAGACCCTGAAGTACCACCCCGGCTTCCCCGGGCGCTTCCACGACATCACCGCCGCGATCGCCTTCTGCCGAACGTTCTTCCCCTGGTACAACACCGAGCATCGCCATGGCGGGATCGCGATGCTCACCCCGGACGACGTCCATCATCATCGAACCCGGAGCGTGCTGGACCAGCGCGGGCGCACCCTTCAAGCCGCCTGGACGCGTCATCCCGAACGCTTCGTTCGAGGCGTCCCAAAACCAGACTCCCTTCCCGAAGCGGTCTGGATCAATCCACCCGTGACATCCACAACAGGAGAAACTGCTCAGTAAATCGTGATCGCCAGTGTCTCAAAGTCGTTGACAGGTTCCGCATGACTGCGGTGGCATTGGCCGCGCATCGACCGCGAATAGAGGTCAGGCGAGATTGGTACTACTGATCAGATAGGGGTGAATTGGCCAGCGGTGCGTAGGATGTTGCAAAAGACTCTCGAACAATTGGACTGCGTCAGAGTCGTCATTTTCGAGCCAGGCGGCGGGCCAGCAGACGAGCGGGCAAACCGATCAAGTGATATCCCCGAAATGACATCGGGGAGGGCGGCATTGGTCGGACTAATGGACCGTTATCTGCGCGGCTTGCTGGATCCCTTCGTAACGCTCCTGGAAGCCCACAAACTCATGTACTTCATGCAGGCTGCTGGAGAGCCTCTGAAACTCAGGTTCGTCAAAGGGCTTTGGGCCTTATGCCGAAAACCTTCGCCATGTGCTGAGCGCAATCGAGGGTCATCTTGTATCGGGCTATGCCGATGGTGGCGATGCACCCGACAAGGAGTTGGAGCTGGTCCCCGGTGCGCTTGAGGATACTCATACATTTCTTCAGAACAGAGCTGACACGCAAGCCCGTTTTGAGAGAGTCTCCGATCTCGTGGAGGGGTTCGAGTCCCCGTTCGGCCTGGAGTTGCTATCCACGGTTCACTGGATTGCGAGCGAGGAAAAGGGCCCAACGACTGAAGAAGTGGTAAAGCGCACCTATGCATGGAACAAAAGGAAAGAGCAATTCTCTCCTCGCCAGATCGAGCTTGCGATGAACGTCTTGTCGGAGAAGAACTGGATTGACTGACTCGTTGTGGGCGCGGGAAGTTCGCAGCCGATGACGCCGCACGCAAACTCGTAGATGAATCGAAGCTGCGGGTCTGATGACCAGTGGTCGAACTGAAACGCGAATACCTGGAACGCGAGCGCCAAAGCCGCAACGATCATTCCAGCCCAGAGCAGGACGATCCGACGCCAGCGGCGTTGCTTGCCGTCCGGCGGCGCGGTGGCTTGCGGTGCATCGTCCGCCTGATTCCCGCCCGGCTGGTCGGCCTCGGGAGTTTCGGCAGACCTGGCGCCACCGGAATCGAACAGCGCCAGACACACGCCGCACCGTACCCGTCCCCCGGCGACCGCGAGCTGGTCTTCTCGCGCGCGGAAACGCGTATGGCAACGGGGACACTCTACTATCAGGGCTTCCTTCGGAGACTCGGACACGTGTTCAGCCATGTTCGCCGTGCAGGAGCACCCACTCCTCCAACCTCTTCGGCGCGCGGAACCCGACGTCCGGGTAGGCGCGCACCACCTCGTCGGCCTGATCCGCCAGGACGCCACAAAGAACCAGCGCCCCCCCGGGCGCCACGTTGGCGGAGAGCCGGGGCGCCAATTCACAAGTGTACCGGAGAGGATATTCGCCATTACGATGTCGAACGGTACATTCGTGCCTTTGGCATCGCTGCCCGACTGATCCGCCCTCTGAAAAAACGCGCCGCTATGTTCCACCGCGAAGCATACGCCGTTGCCCGCCGCGTTCGCCTCGGTCGCCATCAGCGCCTGGGGGTCGTGATCGACACCGACGACGCGCTCGGCACCGAGCAGCTTCGCGGCGATCGCCAGGACGCCCGAGCCGCAACCGTAGTCCAGCACTGAACGGGCGCGCAGGTCCCGCGCCGCAAGCCACTCCAGGCACAGCCGCGTTGTCGGATGGCTCCCCGTTCCGAAGGCGAGTCCCGGGTCCAGGCGCAGGACTATCGGAGCCTGCCCCGGCGGCGTCGCGCCCCCAGCTTCCGGCCCGGGATTTCTCGTGGAACACGGGCCCGGGGCATCGCTGCCAGCAACGTTCGTTGCATGCCACTCGGATGGAATGATCGTGAGGCGTCCAAACTTCCTGACGGCGGAAAACCGCCGCCAGGCGTTCAACCAGTCCTCGTCCGCCAGAAACTCCATGTCGACCCGCTGATCGGGAAACACCGAGCGCACTGCGGAAAGGTCCGCGTCGACCTCGAACAGCCCCGTGACCCGTGCCGCCGGCCAGGCGTCAAGGTCAGGCATAGCCCCCGGATCCGGTTCGAGAAGCGGGCTGTCCCCGTCATCGAGATAGGTGACCGCAACGGCCCCAAGGGCGGATAGCTTTTCCCCGACAGCCTCGGCAAATCGGCCCGACGCCCCGATTTCGATCCGAATCCAGGGCATGTGACGCCCTATGAGACGATGTGAAAGAGAGGCGTCCCGGCCTCGATCGCCCGCCCGATCTCCAACGAGGCTTCGACAATCGTACCGGCGCGGTCGGACTCGATTCTATTCATGATCTTCATGCTCTCGATTCCAGCATGCGAACGGCCGCGCGCATTGCGCAGTCGTAGCCATACGCGCCCAGACCCGAGATGACGCCGCGGGCGACATCTGAGAAGTACGAGCGGCGGCGAAAGTCCTCGCGCGCGTGCACATTGGACAAGTGCACCTCGATGAAGGGAATGTCCACGGCGAGCAGCGCGTCGCGCAATGCGACGCTCGTATGGGTGAACGCGGCGGGATTGACGATGATGAACTCGACGCCTTCGCCCTTCGCGCGTTGCACCGCGTCGACCAGATCGTGCTCGGCGTTACTCTGGAAAGCGTCCACGACATGGCCGCGCCGGGCAGCGTATTGCTTTGCGCGGGCATTGATGTCGTCCAGGGTATCGGCCCCGTAGATATCCGGCTCTCGCGTACCGAGCAGGTTCAGGTTCGGGCCATGCAACAGCAGAATACGCGCCACTATGCGGTTCCCTCCGCTCGCGCCGGATACGCCAGGGCGCGGGGTGTCGATCAAGTTAGCGGCAAGATCATAGCAGCGGTCCAGTCGCTGGCGTGAGCCCTGCTAGTGTCACTAGCCCGCGAGGTATTTCCGCGCCATCCGCAGCATCGACTCCTCGTCTGTCAGCCGCGTCAGATCTTCGATATCGATCCAGGCGAGATCGATCGACTCCGGGCCGACCCGCAGACCCTCGGACGACGAAGCGCGAAGCGCGAAGCGCACGTCGTAGTGCAGGTGCGGCGGCTCCCCCTTCAAGGCCGGGATCGTGTGAATGTCGATATCCAACACAGCCTCGCTGATCGGCCGCACACGGAGACCCGATTCCTCCCGCGCCTCGCGCAAGGCCACCGCCAGCGTATCCGGCTCGCCGTCGCTGTGGCCGCCGAGCTGCAGCCACTTGCCAAGTTTGCGGTGGTGCGTCAGCAATACCCTCGAACCCGCCGGATCGACCACCCAGGCGGATCCCGTTATATGCCCGTCGTCAAAGCAATCGCGCTCGAAACATCGCGGCTGCGCTTCGATGAAGCGGCGCAAGCGCGCGGCATCGGACTCATCGGGATAACGCGCCCGGTAGGCGTCGATCATGCGCAGGATTTTTATCGGACGCATGCCTTGCCATCCCCCAGGAAACGTCGCGCCCTTCTCTCGATCCGATCCGGATTCGCGATCTGACACTCCCAAATGACCATGACGCGCCAGCCGCGCGCGCGCAGCGCCCGCTCGTTTCTCCTGTCGCGCGTGCGATTGCCCTCCAGCTTGGGAACCCAGTAAGCCAATCGGGACTTGGGCATTCGCGCGTGTTTGCAGCCGTCGTGCAGGTGCCAGAAACAACCGTGCACGAAGATGATGCTTGACCTCCCCGGAAACACCAGGTCCGGCGTGCCCGGGAGGTCGGAGCGATGCAACCGGTAGCGATAGCCGATGCCGTGGAGGAGTCTCCGCACCGCCATTTCCGCCTTGCTGTCCCGGTTCTTGATACGAGACATCAGGGCGCTTCGAGCGGCGGGGCTAAGGGTGTCGACCATCCGAGGCTGTCACGACGATACGCGCTGCGAGGCGCCGGACCATTGGTCGCCTATCCCCGCGTGCCGCCAAGGTCGAAGTCAACGTTATCTGGCGAGGGGTGTCCCCCCCTCGCGCTGCCTTTTCTTTGCGAGGGGTCACCCCCTCGCGCTCCCCGGCTGAGGGCTCTTTCTTGCGATGCGTGTCCCCCTTGCGCGCCCCGGCTGAAGGCTCTGGGTGTCGAATAGCGCAGCGAGTTGTTCCGTCATCGCGCCGCCTAGCTGTTCCGCGTCGGTAATGGTCACGGCGCGGCGATAGTGATGCGTCACGTCGTGGCCGATCCCGATGGCGATGAGTTCGACTCCCGAATAGTTCTCTATCTGGTCGATGGCGTATTGCAGATGCCGTTCGAGGTAGTTGTTCGGATTCACCAGCAGCGTTGAGTTGTCCACGGGCAGACCGTCGGAGATCACCATCAGCACTCGGCGTTGCTCGGGACGGACGACGAGCCGATTGTGCGCCCAGATGAGCGCCTCGCCATCGATGTTCTCCTTCAGCAGTTCTTCGCGCATCATCAGACCGAGGTTACGCCTGGTGCGGCGCCACGGATCGTCCGCCGACTTGTAGACGATGTGCCGCAGATCGTTCAACCGGCCGGGACTGGCAGGTTTGCCATTGTTGATCCATTCCTCCCGCGACTGCCCGCCGCGCCATGCGCGCGTCGTGAAGCCGAGGATCTCCACGGACACCGAGCACCGTTCCAGCGTGCGGCCGAGGATATCGGCGCACATCGCGGCGATGGTGATCGACCGGCCGCGCATGGAACCGGAACTGTCTATCAACATGGTGACCACGGTGTCGCGAAAGTTGGTCTCTTTCTCCTGCTTGTAGGTGAGCGGATTCATGGGATCGACAACGACCTGGGCCAGTCGCGAGGCGTCCAGAATGCCCTCGTCCAGATCGAACGCCCACGCGCGCATCTGTTTGGCGAGCAGTCGGCGCTGCAACCGGTTGGCGAGTCTCGACGTGGCGTGCTGCAGCGGCACAAGCTGCTGATCCAGTAGCGTGCGCAGGCGGGTGAGTTCCTCCAACTCGCAAAGATTCTCCGCCAGGATTACTTCGTCGAATTCCGTGGTATAGGGCTTGTAGTCGACATTGATGCGGATACGTCCCAGCTCGTCGAGCCCGACCTTGGGCGCTTCCTCGTCCTCGGCGTCGGCGGCGAGTTCGCTCATGTCCATGTCCGCGTCCAGTTCGACGATAGCGGTTTCACCGTCGTCGTCTTCATCGCCGAGTGTGTCGTCTTCGAGCACGACGTCTTCCATGGACGCCTCGGAATCCGACTCCGACAGATCCTCAACGGATTCCGCATCCCCCTCGCTGTCGGTGAAGTCCTGGTCTTCGAACTCCGCGACCAGGCCCAGGTCCTTGAGGAGCGAACGGCTTGCGTCGGCGTACTCCGCCTGGTCGTGTAGCTTGTCGCGCAACAGATCGATGTGCTGGCCGGCGCGCTCCTCCACGTAGTCGCGCCAGAAACGCACCACGTTTTCCGCCGACGGCGGCAACTCCCGCCCGGTGATCCGCTGCCGCACGATCAGCCCCACGGCCACGCTCAAGGGTGCTTCCGTCTCGGCGGTGATGGTGTCGAACGCCGCCTGGCGGCACAGCGCTTCCAGCGCGGCGTCGAGATTGCGCGCCACGCCTTCCATCCGGAGCGTGCCGATGGACGCGATGCGCGCGTCCTCCACCCACTCGAACATCTCCTGCGCGGGACCGGAGGCGGGCGCGCGCGCTTGGTGGGTCGCATCGTCGTGATATCGGAGCTTCAGGGCGAATTCGTCACTGACCCCGCGCACGGCATTCAACTCGTCATCGGCGCAGCCAATATTCGGCAATGGCAACTGCACGACGTTGCCGCGCATCGTCGGGCTACCCTTGCCGAAGTTGACCTCCAGGTCGTCGTTCTCGGCCAGCGCGCGCATCGTCGCCGCCGTAGCCCTTTTGAACCGCTCCAGGGGGCTGTCTTCTTCAACCATGTCAAAGACCCGAAAACGATCCTTCGGTCACTGTCGCAGCGTCAGACCTCGCGTCGCGTCGCCGAGATCCTCCCCCATGCAGCGCTGGTAGTACTCCGCCACCACCGGGCGTTCGAGTTCGTCGCACTTGTTCAGGAAGGAAACGCGGAACCCGAAGGCGATGTCATTGAATATGTCGGCGTTCTCCGCCCAGGTCAGCACCGTCCTCGGCGACATGACGACCGAGATGTCGCCGTTGACGAATCCCTTGCGGGTCAAGTCGGCGACGGACACCATGCTGGAAACGATGCGTCTGCCGTTTTCGCTCTGCTGCCAGGACTTCGCCTTGCCGTAGACGATCTCCACTTCCTGTTCGTGTTCCAGGTAGTTCAACGCCGTCACGATATTCCAGCGGTCCATCTGTCCCTGGTTGATCTGTTGTGTGCCGTGATACAGGCCGGTGGTGTCCCCCAATCCAACGGTGTTGGTCGTCGAAAACAGCCGGAATGCCGGGTGTGGCCGTACCACGCGGTTCTGGTCGAGCAAAGTGAGCTTGCCCTCAACTTCCAGCACGCGCTGGATAACGAACATGACGTCCGGACGCCCCGCATCGTATTCGTCGAAACACAGCGCCGTCGGATGCTGCAACGCCCAGGGCAGTATGCCCTCCTTGAACGCCGTGACCTGCAGGCCGTCTTCGATGACGATGGCGTCCTTGCCCACCAGGTCGATGCGGCTGATATGGCTGTCCAGGTTGACGCGGATGCACGGCCAGTTGAGCCGCGCCGCGACCTGCTCAACATGCGTCGACTTGCCGGTCCCGTGATAACCCTGAATCATGACCCGGCGGTTGTGCGCGAAACCGGCCAGGATTGCGAGCGTCGTGTCGTGATCGAATTGATAGGCCGAATCGATGTCGGGGACGTAGTCGGTGCGGTCTTTGAAGCCCGGCACCTCGAAATCCTGATCCAGCCCGAACGCCTCCCGCACGTTGACCGTGGTATCCGGCATCATGTCGGGCGACAACCCCGATTCGTGAGCACTCATTGCCTTGCGTGAGTCCTTGGCTTTGGGCCGAACATTTAATCACTAATACGGCGCAATGGCTTGACCCGGCCCGTCTTTGATTGAAAGCCGTCTGTCGTGAGTAGAGTCGGGACGCCATATTGCGCTCGGTCGGAACCGAAGAATTCGGACAACTTGCCGGGACCATGGGAAGACGCAGAGCGATGATCGACGCGCGAGCGCCAACTCCCGAGAGATCGTCAGCCGCGCCTTTCAGTCCGCCTCCCGGTCGGCTCCATCGAGGTCGCGGCGCGCCCAGGCGACCGGTCAGTAGTCTCTCAACATGGAAAAACTTTCGCTAATCTTTCCACGGAAGGTTTACCTGCATAGGCGCGACATCAGGAAATTGCTCGCCTTCGAGCGGGTCGAGAGTATCGCCTAGATAGCGCTCCATTTTTTCGCGTAGTCGCGGATCGCTCACGCTTGCCCATGAAACGAGCAGTTGTCCGCGCGACCTATGCCGTAGGATGTTGTTGTTGCGGCGATGCTCAGACAGCCGTTCTCGAATGTCGCCTTGTCCGACTCTAGCGACGCGGTCGCCGCTGCACCAAATGATGTAAACGCCGACATCGCTCGTACTAGTGAGATTGAGTCGCTCTAGCGAGCAGAAATGACGGTCCTCGCCGCACCGGACCCAGTTCAGGATCATAGGACCGCTGTTTCCTCCAACTCATATGGCGGCGCTTGCTCGCGCCTTCGAATGCGGCCGCGCACCTCGCCTCGAAATTCGGAAACCTCGCGACCGAGCGCATGATGGTCTTTAGCGAGGCTGTCGATCTTTTTATCGAGACTATCAATCCTGCTATTGATATTTCTCTCTAATTCGCCTAGTCGCTTATCAAAATCTGCGTTCAAAACTCGGCGGATTTTCCAAAGGAAGCCGACGAGCGCTAAGCCAACCGAGATAATGCCTATGAGTTCCGCGCTCATGCCTTTTTTGATCCGACGCTATCGATCGTCGAGTTGCGCGCGAATTGGCGAAACAATTTTGCTCGTGTCAACATCCATGCTAGTGAGCGTTGAATCTATTAGATCGAGCTTTTCGCCGAGCGCTCGCAGCTCAAGTACGATCTGCGGTCCAGTCAGCGCCCCAATGTACGGATCTTTCATCGTCTCGACTCTCGTCTCGCGTTGACGCCGCTCATGGCGATTTCGCGCCGCTACTCCGCGCTCGGTTTCTTCGCGCGAGCACGACCGCCCGCCTTGCCGACAGTGCTTTTCTTCGCATCGACATAGGTCATTTAGAACAACCGACAAATCACTGTCAACATCTTTTTTTGACATAGTTGTTAGTCGGACAAGCCAAACAGCAGGCGTCGCCCGACGCCGGGCCACCTGCCGAATGCAATAGCCGCAATGACGGCGCGGGAGTAGCTATCCGCGCCTCGGCGACTAGGCAGGAAACTCTCGCAGCCTGCTGTGTGGCGTTGTCCAACGACCCGGTGACCCTAAATTGTCGCGGGAAAATCGACCGAAGCCCAGAAGGACAGCGCCATGCGAATATCAATGTGTCTCGCGCTCGCCCTCTTGTCCGCGAACGTCGCGGGCGAGGCGAAAACGGAGCAAGGCAGGAATGCTGATCGAGAAATACTGGCCGGACGATTCCAGCGGCAAGCGGATCGCCATGACGTGGCGACCGGATGAAGCTGCGAGCGCCGGCCGACACGCTGTGTATTTGTGGACGAGCCCTGCGGACCGGCGCGCGCCCTTCGGGGCGTGTGGACAGCCCGTGGACAACGCGCTCGGCCGCATGGCCATCGACCGGGCGTTCCGCTGCGCGTTGCCCACCGCCTGCCCACACTCGCGCGCCTCTCGCCCACAACCCCACAGCTTCGGCAACAAGTTTTTCTTCTCGAAAAAGAGGAAGACCCGAACCGCAAAAAGGGGACATTTCTACTTTGCGTTGATACGCCGCGCCTTTTTTCAGAAGGCGCGGCGGGAAGGTCCGCGCACAAAGATTCTGCGCTCGCATCAGCCTAGCGCTCGCCGCACCTGCCGAGCGGTGTCACGCCGGGAGAGATCGCAAAATCCGAACTGACCCACTACCGGCCAGTCGGCCATCTTGATGCAAGCGCTTTCGCCCGCGTATAGTCTTGTTTCCTATCGTCTTTCAGGTGGCCTCCGTGTCATGCTGACATTCTCCGTAGAAGCGCTCCTGCTCCTGCTCGACGAGGAGGAGGGTATTTTCCAGTCGGTGGGCAAAAACACGTTGGAACTCGCCATGGCGGGCGCGGTACTGATGGAATTGGCGTTTGCCGACCGCATCGACACCGACCTGGAGCACATGATGGTCATCGACCGGGCGCCGACAGGCAATCCGTTGCTCGACGATGTGCTGGAACGAATCGCCCAGGGCGAGGTGAACAACGACACCAGGGGGTGGATTGAGACCCTGGCCGTGGAGAAGACCGCCTCGATTCAGGAGCATGCGCTGGCCAGCCCGGTCAAGCAAGGCATTCTGAGACGCGAGGAGAAGCGACTATTTCAGGAGACGATCAAACATTTGTGGATTTTCCGTTCGCCCCGCTATTTTTCGGTGGACGGCAAGTCGCGGCACAATGTGAGGACGCGTTTCGCGGACGTTTTGGCCACGGACGAGATTCCCGATCCCCGAGATATCGCCTTGATCGGTCTCGTCGACGCATGCGGCATCCTGCGTCCACACTTCACGGAAGAAGCAGCGAAAATCGCACTACGCATCGAGCAGCTCCGCAAAATGGACCTGATCGGCCGGGAAATAGCGAGCGCGATCATGGCTATTGACCGGTCGGTCATCCAACCAATGGCGCATCCGCTCGCCCGCTAACCCATGCCTCGGGTTGGGCGCCTGGAGGCGGTCGCGGCGTGGCACCCTGCGTTGTGGCGCTGCTTCGAATTTGTAGAATGTTCCGATGCCATCGGATTCCTCGCGCCGCCAAATGCAACTCGCCATGGACCCGGTCCAGGTGATTGCGGACAGCCCGCTGATGCGGTCCATCGAGCGTTCGAGCCTGGACGGTCTGCGCACCGAGTTGGAATCGATTGTTCTCGATGAACAGGCGCTCGTGTTGCTCGACGGCACCGGTGGCGGGGCGCTCTACTTCGTGGCTTCCGGCCGCCTCGAAGTAATCCAGGCCGCAACGGACCAAGCAGGCGTGGCCCGCGACGCGCGGCTGCTGGCCACCCTGGTGCCGGGCGATGTCGTGAGCGAAATGCGGTCGCTGACCGGCAATGCGGGCTCGGCTGCGCTCAGGGCCGTCACCGAGGCGCGCCTGGTCAAGTTGACCAAAGAACGCTTTGACTACTACCTCGCCCTGCATCCTGACGTGACCAGGAAGTTGCGAAGCATTTTCTCGCCCCGGTTTTATCACAACGAGTTGGTCCGGGTGCTACGCAGCATGTTCGGCGACCTGGGCGAAGACCTGCTGGCCGACATCGAGCAGCGACTGACGTGGCGGCACGTCGTCCGCGGGGACGCCGTGGTGCGTCCCGGAGAACCGTCGACTGGTCTGCTTGTCGTGGTCAGCGGGCGCGTTCGCGAACTGACCGAGGCCGGCGCCGAGGGCGCAAGAATCGTCAATGAAGCCGCGCGGGGGCAGGTTGTCGGGGCGATGGGCGTGTTCACCGATGAGAAGCAAACCACAACCGCCGTCGCGGCTCGCGATTCCGTGCTGCTCGAGTTCTCGCGCGAGGGTTTTCAAGAGCTTGCGCTACGTTATCCCAAGCTCAACGAGTGGCTGGCCCGGCTTTTGTCAACCCGGTTGCACGGCGCCATGCGTGAGACGCCGCCCGACCTCCTGTGCACCAATATTCTTCTCGTACCGGCCAACGCGGCCGCGCCGCTCGCGGATTTCGCCCGACGCCTGTGCGAAGCGCTGTCTCGGCACGCGGCTTGCGCGCTCGTTACCAGCGCAGGCACCGATGCGCGGCTCGACACGACCGGTATTGCCCAAGCGCCGGACGGGAGCCCCGAGGACCTTCGCCTGCGCGCCTGGTTGAACGAACAGGAGACGCGCTACAGGTACATGGTCTACCTGGCCGATTCGACCCTGACGAACTGGACTCGGCGCTGCATCAAGCAAGCCGATGAAGTCATATCCGTCGGCTTGGCCACCGCTCCGCCCAACCTCACCGAAGTGGAAGCAGAGACGCTGCGCCACGCAAGATCGAGGCGCACCAAGTTCCAGATCACGCTGATTTTGCTGCACCCGCCGGGAACGGCGAAACCTCACGGAACTCTGCGCTGGTTGCAGGAACGCGGCGTCGACCGCCACTTCCACCTGCATGACGGCGAGGCCGGCGAACTGGATCGGATTGTCCGGTATGTAACCCGGCGCGAATTCGGTCTGGTTCTGAGCGGCGGCGGTTCCCGCAGCTTCGCGCATGCCGGCGCGATCAGGGCCATGCGCGAAGCCGGGCTGCCCATCGACATGATTGCCGGGGTTAGCATGGGTGCCATCATCGGCGCCGCTTTTGCCATCTCAGACGACTTCGAAGCGACGGTTCAGTCCCTCAAGGAGCGGTTCAAAAGGACGTTCGGCGACTACACCCTGCCATTCGTATCTCTGACCCGGGGCCGCCGATTCGACGACATGCTGAAGGCGGTTTTCGGCGACGCGAACATCGAGGATCTCTGGGTGCCGTACTTTCGCGTGTCCAGCAACATGACCCGCGCCGACACGGTCGGGCACCGATCCGGGCCGCTGTGGTGGTCACTGCGGGCGACCGGCAGCCTCCCGGGTCTGGTTCCTCCAGTGGTTCAAAACGGCGATCTGCTCTACGACGGCTGCTTGTTGAACAATCTGCCGATGGACGTGATGCGCGACGAGATCAAGACCGGCCGGCTGGTTGCCGTGGACGTGGTACCGCCCGTTGACGCCGATCTTGGCGCCACCGGGGAGCAAAGCCCGTCCGGCTGGATGATTGCCTGGAACCGGATCAACCCCGGGAGCAAGCCGACGCGAACGCCCGGCATCGTCTCGGTTCTGCAGCGGGCCGGCGCGCTCGGCAGCATCTACAACCGGCAACGAATGATCAGCGGCAGAGTTGCCGACCTGTACATCAGGCCACCCGTGGAACAGTTCGAGATCCTGGATTTCAGCGTCGCTGACCGGGTGGCCGAAATCGGCTACGCCCACAGCGTGGCCGAGCTGGCCGCGTGGGCGAAGCATGAGCAGTAGCCCGCATGTCTCACCAAGGGCCGCGATGATCGCGCAGAACTTTGCCCGCGTGCGTGGGCTCGGAGCCTTCAGCCGGGGAGCGCGAGGGGGTACCCCTCGCAAGAAGACAGCAGCGCGAGGGGGTACCCCTCTCAAGAGAAAAGCCGGAAGCATAGCCACGCTTATGGTGGAGCGAGCATGTGCGCGCACGCGGGTACACGCGGGTACACGCGGGTAAAAGGCCAGCGAGGGCGCGGCCAGCGCAGTCTGTACCCGGCAGAAACCTCAAGAAATGGACGTGCCTGATTGAAACGCAATGACATTCAGTGACTCAACAAGCGACTTGGTGAGATATGCGGGCTAGCTCGGCCCGCGCCACGCGGCGCCAGCAAAGCGCCATCGCCCAAATACTGGTGCCATTGCGTGAACAAGGCGATAAGCCACCGCTTTTCCACATGGCCGCCGGTTACGGCGATATGCGTTTCTTCAAGCAGGTCGCGGACGGGATCGACAACCGGCCCGTCTATGGGTTGCAGCCTCCCGGCCTGAAGTCCGTCGCGGGCATCCGCCAAAAGCCGCTCCACTGGCTCGTCGGCGAGTACATCCTGCAGATCAAACGCGTTCAGGAACGAGCCCCCTACTACCTGTCGGGCTATTCCGGCGGCGGCCTGCTGATGGTCGAGACGGCCAAGACTCTGATTGAGGCCGGCGACGACGTCGCCTTCCTCGCTGTGATGGACCCACCGTTGCAGGTGCCGCGCTGGTTGACGTTCTTCTACATGAGCCTCTACAAGCTCTGCAACCTGACGCAGGCGACCGACGACATCCGGTGGCGGATCATTCGCAACTCGAACAACCGGCTGCTGCGCTGGGTCTCCGACGAAGGCATGTGCACCCACATGGCGATCTTCAAGGATCTCGAGGTCAGGTCCTACCCCGGCCGCATCGTCTACATTCGACCCGAAAAGTCATGGATACGACTGCTCAACCTGACCCGGATCGGCAGATCCTGGCTCGATGTCGCCGAACACGGAACCGAGATTTTTTGGATGCCCGGCACCCATCACACCATGTTGCTGCAGGGACAGGTGGAATTCGTTACGGCCATTGTCAACGATTGTCTCGCGCCCGGCGGTTCGAGCGACCGCACGGCACCAATGGAGGCCGGTTTCGATGCCCCGAAGTAAGCGCGAACTCTGGGCCTGCCGCGCTCCCCGCGCGAGGACGTACACTTGCTCGGCGGGCTGCTTGGGCGCGTAATCGGGCGGCATCGCGGCGAAGAGTTCGTCGAGCGCATTTCAACGGGTTGATCGCCGAAGCGTGGCACACGGGGGATATCCGCCGCCAATAACGGGAGCCTGAAGACGAAGCGAAATGGGGCCTCGCCCTGATCGAAAACTCGCTGTGGGAAGCCGTCCCGGCAGCCATGCGCGACTTGGATCGACGCCACGGGGGAGGACCCCGCGGCACCACATCATGCCCTTCGCCTTCGCGTCCTAGATAGCCGCCGATCTATTCCTGCGCGACGTGGCAGCGCTTGGCGCATCGTGGTCGATGTCCGCCTGCACGGACGCGTAGCTCACCTTCGTTGACCGTGGTATCCGGCATCACGTCGGACGACAGGCCCGATTCGTGAACACTCATTGGCTTACGCGAGTCCTTGGCTTTGGACCGAACACTTGATCATTGTTCCGGCGCAATGGCTTGACCCGGCCGAAGGCCGTCTGTCGTGAGTCAGGTCGGAACGCTATGTTACGCTCAGTCGGAACCGAAGAATTCGGACAACCTGTCGGAACCATGGGAAGACGCCAAACGTGTACTCCTCCCTCAACTTCGGCCTGGGCGAGACGCTCGACTCGCTGCGGGACTTGGTACGCCTTTTCGCGAGCAAGGAAATCGCGCCACGGGCCGCCGCAATAGATGCGGAAAACGCGTTTCCGCGCGACCTCTGGCCGCGGCTCGGCGAATTGGGCCTGCTCGGCATTACGGCGGGGCCAGACTGGGGCGGCGCCGGGATGGGCTATCTCGCGCACTGCATCGCGATGGAGGAAATTTCGAGGGCTTCGGCCTCGGTGGGCCTCTCCTACGGCGCCCACTCCAACCTCTGCGTCAATCAGATAGACCGGCACGGGACGCCGGAACAGAAACAACGCTACCTGCCAGCGCTTGTCAGCGGAGAGCACGTCGGGGCGCTCGCCATGAGCGAGGCGGACGTCGGATCGGACGTGATGTCCATGCGCCTGGCGGCGCGCCGGGTCGGCGATGTCTACGTGCTGAACGGCGCCAAGATGTGGATCACCAATGGCCCCGACGCCGACACTTATGTGGTCTACGCGAAAACGCAGGCCGACACCGACGCCCAAGGCATCACGGCGTTTATCGTCGAGCGCGAAACGCCGGGTTTCACGCGTTCCCCCGGCCTCGAAAAACTGGGAATGCGCGGTTCGGGCACATGCGAACTTGTCTTTGAAGACGCCGAAGTGCCGGCGGCGAATGTCCTCGGTAGCGAGAACGGAGGCTCACGCGTCCTGATGAGCGGCCTCGACTTCGAGCGCGTGGTATTGGCGGCGGGTCCCGTCGGCATCATGCAGGCATGCCTCGACACCGTCGTTCCCTATGTCCACGACCGCGTGCAGTTCGGCGAACCCATCGGCCGGTTCCAGCTCGTGCAAGGCAAGCTGGCCGACATGTACACACGCGCCAGCGCGTGCCGCGCCTATCTCTATGCCGTCGCGAGCGCCTGCGACCGGGGCGAAACCACGCGCAAGGATGCCGCCGGAGTCATTCTGCACTGCGCCGAAACCGCAACCGCGCTGGCACTCGACGCCATACAGCTACTCGGCGGCAACGGCTACATCGACGCGTATCCCACTGGCCGCCTGTTGCGCGATGCGAAGCTGTACGAGATCGGCGCGGGGACGTCGGAGATTCGACGCTGGTTGATCGGACGGGAGATCTTCGAGGAGTCGAGCTAGCGCGCCGTCAAGCCAAAATCTACGGGTATCTGCGGGTCTTTTTGCAGCAGTTCTCATTTTGGTTTTGTCGGGTGACTGTTGAGGATTTCATTGGTTTGCGGCGGGTTGATCGGTTGCGGAGGCGAGGCGGGGAAGTCAGGGAGGCTGTGCCGCAGGTCCGCCGGTGGCGAGCAGGGTCATGAGCGCGGTCCACGAGGTGAACACCTGGTATTCGGTGACGGTGCGCAGGTGCTCGAACAGGCGGAAGCGGGTGCCGAGCCGCTGCCGGGCCTGCTGCCAGAGGGTTTCGGCGAGTTCGCAGGCGGTGTGCAGGGCGAAGGCGAGCAGGTTGAGGACGACGAGCACGCCGGCGAGGGTGTCCTTGCCGTGGCCGAAGTTGTGTTCGAGGTGGTAGCCGTGCTGCTTGAGGACGTTGAAGGTCTCGTTCTCGATCTTCCACCGGGCGCGGGCGCAGTCGGCGAGTTCGGCGACGTTGCCGCGGTTCACGTCGAGGCTGGTGGCGAAGGCGCCGCGGTAGGTGACGGTGCCGTCGGGTTTGGAGCTGACGATCTCGAGCCAGTTGACGCGCAGGGCGTCGTCGCCGTCGCGGATGGGCAGGCCGTTCATCCAGCGGTAGCGGTGGATGCGGCGCTTCGCGCCGCGGCCCGCAGTGCGGCGGCGCGTGGGCGGGCGGATGCCGTCGAGGTACTCGTAGAGGGTCTTGTGGCTGGGTTGCTTGCAGGTGAGCAGGAAGTCGCCGCCGGCGTCGAGCATGGCCCGGCAGACGGGCTGGCAGGCGTAGAGGTCGTCGCCGAGGTAGACCGGCCGCAGGGCGGCGCAGCGGGGGCCGTGGCGCGCCAGCCAGCGCTTGACGGCCTGCCGTTCGCAGTCCTGCTTGGCGGCGCCGTCCTGGGGCCGCACGAACTCCGGCGGCAGCGGCAGCGACTGCGCCCGGCCCGGCGCCACGACGTTGGCGGCGAGCATCTGGTGGAAGTGCTCGGTGCCGCCGTCGGCGCGCTTGCGGGTCGAGCAGTTGTCGCAGCGGATCTTGCGCGAGCGGAAGAACTCGGTGCCGTCCAGGGCGACCAGCGCGCGGCCGTCCAGGCGGCGCATGGGCGCGAGGCCGCCGCACGCGTCGAGATCCCCGGCGAGGGCGTGGAACTCGTCGTCGAAGTGCGCCGTCGGCACGCCGTCGAGCAGCTGCCGGACGTGGTTGTCGCACGGGATGCGCGCCAGGCCGAACAGCGTGTGCGCGTTCGAGCGCGTGCGGCCCTCGGCCAGCGCGCGCTGGTGCGCCAGGAACGACGGCGACTGCATGAGGAACACCGACAGCGCCGCCATGCCGATGTCGGCCATGGCGTAGCGCCGGTTGCTGCCGCGGCGGGGATCCGGCATGCGCGCGAAGCACGCCCGCAGCCGGTCGAGATGGCGCCCGAGGCGCTTCACGGCGGCGCCTCCTCCGCCATGATGGCCGCCAGCACCGCCAGGCGCTCCGCCCGCGGCATCGCCGCGTAGCGCCGGCCCCAGCCCGCCGCCTTGCGCTTGACCGTCTGCCGGTGCGTGAAGTTCCGCCCGGCGCACGACGCCCAGTGCACCCGGTTCGGCGCGAAGTTGAACCACACCTTCTCGGTCACCACCCCCGCCTGGTTCATCACCTGCAGCGACACGCTGCGCCAGCCGCGCAGCAAGTCGTCGTAGAGCGCCGACGGATACCCCGACACCATCACCGCGCAGGGCAGCCCACTGAGCAGTTCCAGCAGCGCCGCGTGGTCCGCGTCCCCGTAGTCGTGCCGGTAGCGGCGCGACGACTTGCGCGCGCCGCGCAGGTACGGCGGATCGCTGTACACCAGCTCCGATCCGTCGAACGCGAACTCCGACAGGTCCGCGTGGCAGTCGCCGTGCACCAGCTCGACCGGATACCCGCACTCGAACCGCGTCAGCGCGCGGCCGTCCAGGTCGATGCCGATGTTGCGCAGCGCCGCCGGCTTGCGCCTCATGACCGCACCGCCGCCCAGATGCGTCTCGATGTACACCGCGTGCGGCGGCATCAGCGCGATCAGCGCCTGACACAGCCCCGACGTCGCCTTCGATCCGAACCACGGGTGTCCCATGGCGCGCACCATAGGCGCCGCGCCCTACGGTGTCAAGCCCCCCTCAAAACCGCCGATCCGCCGTCCCAACGCCCGATGTGGCCAAAATGAGAACTGCTGGTCTTTTTGGCCCCTCATGGTTTTCTTGCGAGGGGGTTCCCCTCGCGCTCCCCCGCTGAAGGCTCCTTTCTTGCGAGGGGCATCCCCTCGCGCTCCCCCGCTGAAGGCTCCGTTGCTCCTCCTTGCGTGGGACCTGCCACACCGCGTCGTCGCGCCTCGCCAGGAACCAAAAATCCCCCGCAGCTACACTTCCATGGTCGACGAGCGGGGCTGGGCCGCAGGGGGAACTGAAGGCGACGCCTGTGGGGCACTCGCATTTTTGGACTTGACGGAACACTAGCCTGGCGACGTGTCCGCGCTTGCCATCGTTGGTGAGAATCGACGCGCCCATCAAGCCATGACTTCAACGCCGTGCCAGAACGCCACGCGGCCGTCGATCTGACGCGCGGCCACCTTCGGCGCGGGGTAGTACCACACGGCGTCCGCATTGGTTTTCCCGTCTACGACGAGGTGGTAGTAGTGGGCAGTTCCCTTCCAGGAACAGACCGTCGTGGTATCGCTCGGCGCGACCGCGTCTTCCCGCAGGGCGGCGCGCGGGAAGTAGTGGTTTCCCTCCACGATCACCGTGTCGTCGCTCTCGGCAACGACCCGGCCATTCCAGACTGCTTTCATGTCCCTCTCCGCTGACGCATCTCAATCCGGCGAATTGTAGTTGACATCGTTTCGTCCCGGACTGGCGAGCACCCGGCAACTCGATCTATGCTGGCCCCATCATCCTTGGAGAGGTGTGGGATGTTTCTCAAAGGTCTGAAGGTACTGGACATCGGGTCGTATGTGGCGGCGCCGGCCGCGGCCACCGTGATGTCCGACTTCGGCGCGGACGTCGTCAAGGTCGAGCCCCTCGACGGCGATCCCTTTCGGAAACTGCTCGGCGGCGTCCTCGCGGAGTACCCGAACTTCTACTGGGCGCAGGGCTCCCGCAACAAGCGCAGCCTCTCCATCGACTTCACCACGCCTGCCGGGCGGGAAGCCATCGACCGTCTGGTGCGGCGATCCGACGTGGTGATCACGAACTATCGTCCGGAACTGCTGGCGAGACTCGAGCTCGCCTACGAGGATGTCCGTGCGCTGAACGAGAACGTGATCTATGGACAGGTCAATGCTTTCGGACTTGGGGGCGAGGAAGCGAACTGCGCCGGCTTCGACGCCACCGCCTGGTGGGCGCGAAGCGGCCTCATGGATCACGTGCGCAGACCCGGAGCGCCGCACGGGCTGTCATCCCCGGGCATGGGAGATCACCCGACCAGCATGTCCCTGTTCGCTGGAATCATGGCTGCCCTCTATCGCCGGGAGCGCACCGGCGAGGGGGCCCACGTCCACACCTCGTTGCTGGCCAACGGCGCGTGGGCGCACAGCATGACCATCCAGGGTGCCTTGATCGGCTACGACCCTTCAGTGAAGCGAACGCCGGAGGACATCAAGAATTCGCCGCTGGCGACGTTGTACGAGACCGGCGATGGCCACACCCTGTTGCTCAGCATCCTCAATCCTGTGAAGGAGTGGCCCAAGTTCGCCCGCCTGATCGGCCACCCCGAGTGGATAGACGATCCGAAGTACTCGGATCGTACGGCCCGATTCGAAAACCGGGAAGAACTCTACGGACGCATTTCCGAGATCTTCCTGTCGGACACCGCCGCAGGGTGGCACGCGAGACTCGACGGCGACAGGATCACCCACGCCGTTGTGCAAGAGGTCTCCGATGTCGTCAACGACGATCAGATGTACGCCAGCGATATCCTGATCGAGGTCAAGCCCGGTCCGCATTTCTATCCATACACCGTCAACAGTCCACTCTGGATCAGCGGCGCCAGAAAACGGACGCCCCGGCTCGCGCCCGACATCGGCCAGCACACGCGGGAAGTGCTGCTCGAAATCGGATACCGCGAAAGCGAGGTCGAAAAACTGCTTGCCGAAGGGATTGCCCGCCGGGAAGAAAAGGCCTAACCGCATAGTTCGGCAGCCACCAACGTCAGATCGCGGCGCCGCGGCGCACTTCTTCCTTACAACTTGTTCCCTACAATTTGGCGCGCAGCATCCTGGCGATTTCGCCCTTGCCCTTCTCCACGGCTTCCGGGTCGGGCAATGGGACCCCGAACATCGACGCGAAGTACGCCGTGGTCTCTCGGTCGAATTCCGCTACCGAAAGCGCGGTCGCACCATCGTTGTTCATGGCACTAAGGTCGGCGCCCGCGACGAGCAGCATCTTCGCGATGTCCACCTGTCCCAGGAACGCCGCGAGAATCAGTGCCGTGGTGCCGTTGCCCGGATCGCGCGCGTTGGGGTCCGCACCCTTGCCGAGGACCTCCTTCAAAGCCGCCGTATCGCCGCCCACGATCAACCCCGCCAGGACTTCCCAGCCGCAGGTGGAAGTGCCGCCGAGCATGGCGATGACTTTCGCGCGACCGAACTCCACCGTGGCGCGATCCACCGGCAATTGCAGCATGGCGGCGATGTACTCGGTCGTCGCCCAGTCCAACCTGGCGATGTCCAGGGGCGACTGTCCGGAGTCGTTGCGAATTGAGGTGTCGATGCCGGCACCTATCAGTATCTTCGCCATCTCGGCCCGCCCCAGGAAAGCCGCCGCGCCGAGGGCGGTGCTGCCGTCGCCGTTGCGGGCGTTCGCGCTTGCGCCGTTGGCTAGTAGCCACTTGACGGAGCCTGACTGGCCGGTGACCACGGCGACTGTAAGCGCCGTCACCTGAGCTGCTCCCGGCATCAGGCCAACAAGGTCCGCCCCGGCGCGTTTGTTTGCCGTGAGCTCGGCTATGTCGCCGTCGGCGGAGGCTTGCCAAATATCCTTCGTCGGTGCCGGAAACTCCACCCCCGCTACCGGAGGCACGGTCCGTGTTTGGGGGGCACACGCCGAGATCAGGAACAAAGCCAGCCCGGCGACCACGCCGGTGAAAGCGCGCGAGAACAGTGTCATGGTCGGTTCCTTGAGGTGTGCGAGCGCGGAAGCATTATGCAGCCCATTGCCCCGACACTTGAACCGTGGGCTCTAACAAGCGATGCAACGTCCGGGTCAAGCTCAGCGCAGCGCCCCACAGCCGGCACCTTGCGTTGGTGGCCCAAATCCCGGGCCTACTGTTGTAAGCTCCCGCGCACCCGGTGTTGAGTCCGGTCGAACTGGAGAAACGGTTGCCATGCCAATCACCGTCACGCCCACCCATGCCACGCTCGGTGCGATCGTCACCGACGTCGATCTCGGTTCGCTGGACGACACTACCTGGGGAGAAGTCCACAGCGCATTCCTGACGTACGGTGTCCTGATCTTCCCGGATCAGACGCTCGATGCCGAGTCCCAGGGTGCCTTCGCGCGGCGTTTCGGAAAGATCGAGAAGTTGTCGCCAAGGCAGACCGGTGCGACGCTTCAGTTCTCCAACCGAAAGCCGGATGGCACTCTTGCGCAACCGAACGAGCAGCAATACCACATCATGAAGGGCAACGAAGGCTGGCATACCGACAGCACCTACATGCCGCTCGCGGCCAAGGCGTCCATGCTGATGGCTCTCGTCGTGCCGCCAGAGGGCGGCGAAACCGAGTTCGCCGACATGCGCGCCGCGTACGACGCGCTCGACGAGGACATTCAGCACGAGCTCGAGGCATTGTCGGCGTACCACTCCCTCTATTGTTCGCAGGAGAAGGCCGGCTACAAGCACAGGACCGACAACGTGTACGGGTTCCACGACAAGGGGGCACCCTTGCGCCCGATCATCAAGACGCACCCCGAGACCGGTCGCAAGTCCATCTACACGGGTCGGCACGCCTACGGGATTGCCGGAATGAGCGAGGCGGATTCCGAATCGCTGCTTGCCAGGCTGATGGCCGACGCGTGCCGGTCGCCGCGCACCTACCTGCACCGCTGGACGGTGGGCGACCTGGTGGTCTGGGACAACCGCCGCCTGATGCACCGGGCCCGTCCCTACAATACGGACTACCCTCGGGCACTGCGCGCGTCGCGGATCTCCGGCGAGACCGAGACCGAGTTGGCACCCACGTTCGCCGATCCCCGGGCGGTGGCGTTCTATCCGTCGTCGTCCAACGCATCGTCGGTGGCAGCCGGTTAGCAATCGTCGCAACGACAACTCTGCGCACTTTCGTATGGGGCGGATGCAGGGCACAACGATGAAGGTCGCCACCCTGGGGGTCGGTAACGATATACCGGAAGGCGCGGGGCTTGCGCGTCCGGATGAAGTGGCAGTCGCGAGCACCAATGGACCCGCAACCTGATGATCCAACGCGTCAGTAGACTGGTCGCCGTCACCCTCGCCGAGATGCGCTCGGCGCGACGTCTGGTCCGCACCTGGCTGTTTTTTTTCCTTGCCTCGGTGCTGGGGTTCGGCGCGTATATCTACTATGGCGTCCTGCACGCATTCGGATCGGGCTACACGGTCACGGCCGGAATGGTCCTCAGCCCGAAGGTGATCTTCGTAGCCTTCGGAATCACGATACTTCTCGTATTGCAGGTATGCCTGGTCTTCCTTGCATTCGATGTCCGCGCCCGGGATCGCCGGGACCGCATCCATGAAGTTCTGGACACGCGTCCCCTGAGCAACCTTGAGTTGCTCGTCGGACGAACGCTTGGCCTCACGGTCCTGGCCTGGATTCCGGTATTGGCCATCGCCATCCCGATACTGGCCTTGGGCGCCATGGCTGCCGAAGCCGGGTGGTGGATCGGCGATGTGGAACCCGTTTCATTCACAGCGATGGTGCTGGTAGATATCCCGGTAGCATTGCTCCAGTGGTGCGTGCTGATCATCCTGTTGTCGGTGATTCTGCGCAACCGCCTCGTTGTCGCCGTCGTCGGGCTTGCGCTGGCCGGGCTGTTCTTCTGGGTGACAACCATTACGCCGCTATACCTGGTACCGATCTTCGGATTCGGTCCGAACCTGCTGCCCTCCGACATGATGCCGGTATTTCTTGACGGAGCGGCCCTCGCTCAGACCTTCTCCTCCCTGGCCGTTTCGGCCGGACTGCTGGTCGTTGCCGCCGTGATATATCCGCGCCTGGACGGCGGCTCCAGGTTCTTGCGGCTCGCAACGGGCACAGCCCTCGTCGGCATTGGCGCTGCCGGTTTCGTTGCCCTCGTGCTGTCGGCCTCGAATGACCTGGCCACGCGCGAGAACTGGGCGAGCGCCCACCGCGCCGTTGACGGGCAACCTCGTGCGGATGTGGAGCACGTCGCCGGCAGCGTCGTCATCGAGCCGGGCGAACTTCTGCGAATAGAGATCGAAATGACGCTGCGCCCGCCCGCCGGGGCGGGAACCGACCTGGTGCTCAGCTTCAATCCGGGCATGGTCATCGAGGCGCTGAGTCTCGACGGCGAGAAGGTCGATTTCAGCCACGAATCCGGACTGCTCACCGTGCGCCCGCATTCGCGGCCGCTCGGATCTCTGACCCTTTCGCTTGCCGCAGCCGGCATTCCGGATGCGCGATTCGCGTATCTCGACAGCGCCGTCAACGCGGACACAGTCACTGGCACAGAAGCCTTGATCGCCCAGCTAGGCCAGGAAGCCGGCCTGTTCGACGACGACTACGTGGCGCTGATGCCCGGTACCAGATGGCTCCCCCTGCCCGGGCCAAACGTCGGCAACGAAGCGCCGTCCCGGGGCCGAGACTTCTTCACTGCGGACATTGAAGTGAAAGCGCCGCCCGGTTGGCTGGTGGCGGGTCTTGGTCGCCGCCCGGCCTTCGAAGACGATCATCGTGTTCGCTTCCGTCCCGTCGCGCCGGTCCCCGCCATCGCCTTTTTCGCGGCCCCGTTCGAACGACGCACGATCGGTGCGGGGGGCGTACTGTTTGAACTGCTGATCCATCCCGCGCACAGCGACAACCTGGACTTCTTTGCCGACGCCACGGATGAACTGAGGCTGCGTCTCGAACAAATGTTCAATGATGCCGCCGACGTCGGTCTGACGTATCCCTACGAGACCCTGAGCCTGGTCGAAATCCCGTCGCGATTGCGCGGCTACGGTGGCGGCTGGCGCCTGGATACGGTGCTCGCGCAGCCCGGCATCCTGCTGCTGCGGGAATTCGGTTTGCCCATCGCGCGTTTCGATCTCCAGTCCATCGATACGGAGAAGTTGAAGGACCGCGAGGGCGGCATTGCCGGCGCCAAGGTCGATATGCTGGCGCGATCGTTGGAGAACGACTTCGCCGGCGGCAACGTTTTCCTCGGCGCGGCGCGCAATTTCCTGCGCTTCCAGACCGGCGCGACCGGCCCGGGCGCCGTGGCGATCGACTTCGTCCTCGACCATCTCGCCAACCGCGTAGTGACAGGCAGGCCGGGATACTTCTCCGCCTATCGAATTTCCGCAGATTTGCAGACCGCCTCGAACACGGCTGCCACAAGCATATTTGGCGGGGAAGTCGGATCGGTCGCGAAGTCCGTCTACGACGCGGCAACGAGCCGCCCGTCCGTCTGGGATCGAGCCCTTGCCGAGCCGCTGTCGAAACTCGACGTCCACAACGACCCGGAGAGAGCGCTCAACGCGCTGATGCTGAAGGCTAATTCCATCGCCAATGTCCTCTTTGACGCTCTCGGGCCGATACGCGCCGCCGCCTTGCTCGCCGAACTGCGGGACCGATACACCGGTGAGAACTTCACCTACAAGGACCTTGAGCACGTCGCCACCGACCTGGCGATGGACCTCGACGGTCTCATCGGGGGATGGCTGGACGATACCCGCTTGCCGGGTTTCCTGACTTCCAGCGTGGCTGTACAGCGCCTCTCCGACGATGATGACGGAAGCCCGCGCTACCAGATGCTCTTACATGTGCGCAACGACGAGCCGGCCCCGGGACTGTTCCTCATGGTCTGCACAACGAAGGAGGGGACGACACACAACACTGGCCCGATCCGCATCGCCGCCGACACATCCGTGGAAGTGGGCATGACCAGTTCCTCGCCACCCATCCATCTTGCCCTGCGCCCTTACCTCTCCTTGAACCGCCTGCCCGTGACCCTGGCGCTGCCGGAGATTGACGCCGAGGACGCGCTGGATGCCGAATCCTTCAATGGCGCCCGCCCGAGCGACTGGCGCCCACCTACCTTCGCTGGCGTCATCGTGGATGATCTCGATCCGGGATTCACCGTGGAATCCGATACCGAAGACGACGACGCCGGCTTCCTCGCCAGCATCACCGGTATCGATGTGGAGATGGACCAGGGCATGCCTCAATTCAACCCGCCGTTCCATATGGGAGGAACGAACTGGGTCCGCCAGGTGATCGTTGCCGGCTGGGGCAAGTACCGCCACACCACCGCCCGCGCGACGGGCGCCGGGTCTGCCAGCGCGATCTTCGCCGCGACCCTGCCCTTCACCGGACAATGGCGCCTGGATTACCACCTGCCGCTTGATCCGAAGGAAAAAGGTGGATTCCTGGGGCGGCAGGGACCCTACGATACGAAGCTGGTCATCGGGGAGCACGAACAGCCGATGGAATTCGACGCTTCCATCGCCGAGCAGGGCTGGAACCACCTGGGTGACTTCCAGGTCGACTCGACCGATGTCCGGGTGGAGGTCTCGAATCTCGCCTCTCCGGGCTTCGTCATCTACGCAGATGCCATCCGCTGGACGCCTGCGCGTGGCATGTGACACGCCAACGGGACGGCTCTTGTCACAAAGGGCTATTGTGGCTTAATGAAAGAAACTACAGCCCGCGACGCCAAGAATCGGTTCGGCCAATTCCTCGATGCGGCCCAGCGCGCGCCTGTGCGCGTCACCAAGAACGGTCGCGTGGTTACCGTAATGATGTCGGTGGAACACTACGAACGACTTCGCGGGGCCGCGTGGGAGCGGCTAACGGCGACGATGAACGCTATGGGCGCGGAAGCGTCAGAGCGCGGCCTGACGGACGCAAAGCTGCAAGCGCTTCTGGCGGATGAGAGTTGAGCGAGCGGTACTCGATACAAACGTTCTCATCAGTGCGGCGCTTCGGCCGGCGGGACAACCACGTAAGGTCATCGATGCCGTGCGCCGCGAGAACGGCGAATTGCTGTTCTCCGACGAGACGTTCGACGAGTTCCAAACCCGCATTTGGCGCCCGAAATTCGACAGCCACGTCAGCCAGAAGTCCAGAGCGATCTTCCTGGCGCAACTGAAGACGGTCGCTACGTGGGTTTCCATAGCGGGAGCCAAGATGGGCTGTCGCGATCCGGATGACGACATGCTTCTCGAAACAGCACTGATGGGCGACGCAGATTGCCTGGTAACGGGTGATGAGGACCTCCTTGAGATGACTTCGTTTCGCGGCATTCCGATTCTGACGCCGACGACTTTTCTGAGCGTGACTGGCTGAGCCGCTCGCCAAGGCAACGACGCCCGCTACAATGGCCGCACGTCGAAGAGGGAGGCCAGACCTTGGGCGACATCAGCCACCGCATCGTAGAGACGAACGGTATCAACATGCATATCGCCGAGGCCGGCGAAGGGCCGCTGGTGATTCTCTGCCACGGCTTCCCGGAGTCTTGGTACTCGTGGCGGCATCAACTTCCCGCGCTCGCAGCCGCGGGCTATCACGCGGTTGCGCCGGATCAGCGCGGCTACGGACGCACCGATGCGCCCGCCCAGATCGAGGCCTACACGCAATTCCACCTGGTCGGCGACATCGTCGGTCTCGTGGGATCCCTCGACGAGGAGCAAGCCGTCATCGTCGGACACGACTGGGGCGCGCCTGTCGCATGGAATGCCGCCATGTGGCGTCCGGACATTTTTCGCGCGGTGATCGGGATGAGCGTACCCGCCATCGACCGCCCGCGGAGAGCTCCCACAGCCACCATGAAGCAGGCTTTCGGCGACAACTTCTTCTACATGCTCTATTTCCAGACCCCGGGCGTGGCCGAGCACGAACTGCAAAAGGACGTCAGACGCAGCTTGCGCATGCTGCTGTACTCCGCGTCCGGGGCGGGTGCCGAGAGCGCGTTTTTGCGTCTCCCGAAAACGGCGGGCTTCCTCGACCAGTTGATGGATCCGGAGCAACTGCCGGACTGGCTTACCGAGGACGACCTTGACTATTTCACCAACGAATTCCTGCGCACCGGTTTCCGCGGCGGCCTGAACTGGTATCGCAACCTCGACCGCACGTGGGAGCTATCTGCACCGTTTGCCGGCAAATGCATCGAACAGCCGGCTCTATTCATCACCGGCGACAGGGATCTCACCCGAGGCATGCCGGGGTTCGAGGAGCGGATGCGCAATGTAGTTCCTAACTTGAGGGACGTGGTCACCTTCCCGGGCATCGGTCATTGGACACAGCAGGAAGACCCCGAAAATACCAACGCCGCGATGCTGCGATTCCTTGACTCGCTGGATTGACACAAGGGCATGAAAACGTGAAACCGCGCATCACCGGGATGGAAGTCCTCCCAGTCATCGTCAGCGAGCGCACCAGGTGGTTGTTCGTGCGCCTGTCCACCAACGTCGGCATCAGCGGTCTCGGCGAAGCGTCCGCGGGCGAGCCCGAAGTTTCCGAGTTGGAAAAATTCCATGGCTTGCTCGGCGAATCGCTGTCGATTCAGGCCTATCGCCAGGCAGGTCTGCCTCAGGCCGCGGCGGGCGGGGTCCGCGCGGCCGCAGCGTTCAGCGCCATCGAGCAGGCGCTCTGGGACATCCGCGGCAAGCTCCTGGGAGCGCCGGTGCACGAACTCCTGGGCGGTCGGCTGCGCGACGCGGTGCAACTCTATGCCAACGTCAACCGGATGACGAAGAATCGCGTGCCGGAGGGCTTCGCCAAGAGCGCGGCGCTTGCGCGCGACGCGGGATTTCGAGCGGTCAAGGCGGCGCCGTTCGACGGTTTTCCATCGCCACAAGCACCGCTCGAAGCCATCGAAGCCGCGACGACCGAGGGCATCGACGCCATGCTGGCAATCCGCCAAGCGGTCGGCGAGGACGTGGCCGTGAAGGTCGACTGCCACAGCGCTTTCGACTTCTCTCGCTCGGTGTCGGTCGCCGAACGCTTGCGACCCGCGCGTCTGGACTGGTTCGAAGAGCCGCTGCCCATCGATGACGTGGAAGGAACGGCGGCGCTACGCGACATCGTCGAGCAGCGCCTGGCGGGAGGGGAGCGCCGGTTCGGCTTGCAAGGCTTCCTCCCCCTCATCACGACGCGCGCCGTGGACGTCCTGATGCCGGATGTCACCCTTTGCGGCGGCGTGCTGGAGATGCTGCACATCGCCCGTGCCGCTGAAGCACACGGTATTTCCATCTCGCCGCACAACGCTCGCGGCCCGGTGGCCACTGCGGCCGCGCTCTCGGTCTGCGCGGCTGCCGCCAATGTCGAAAGCCTGGAACTTCAGTGGGGCGAGGTGGACTGGCGCAGCGAGCTCATCGACCCGCCGGAGCACCTCGAAGGGGGCATGATCACCATCGCCGACCGGCCTGGGTTCGGGATCGAACTGCGTATTTGAACTGTGCGACGTCAACGATGGGCAAGTCGGGAATGGCCGCCAGGTAGCCTCCGCCGGGAGGGACCAAGCTGATCCCCTTGAACCTCGTTGCCCTGTCCCCATCTCCCGATACATCCGCATCCTGACGGACTGGATCACCCGTAATCGGGCTGCTGAAGGTGTGCGAGAAATCGCGCCGCATCGGCCTGTCCTGGACCTAAGCCCTCGACTCGGTGCTGCACGCGCCGACCACGGCAACATCTACTACCAGTCCTACGCGCACGACATGACGCGCGGCTTTGTCGGCGACTGCGCCGATTGAGCGGGGACGCTGAACGTGGCCGCGGAGGCCGTCGGAGAGACGCTTGTCGACCTCGGCGAGGGCGACAAGATTGCGGCGTACCGGCTGCCGATGGCGAACGGCCGGGAGATCGTCGCCATGACCAGCGCATCCAGCGCGTTCCGGTCGAAGGGCCGCCCGGGCGACCGCGCGATGATAGACGAGGCGGCGTTCGTCGACGACCTGGGCGAGGTCCTGAAGGCCGCGCTGACGTTTCGCATCTGGGGCGGCTCCGTGCACGTGCTGTCGACCCACAACGGCGAGGGCTCCGAGTTCAACGAGCTCGCGCGCGAGGTGCGCCACGGCGAGAGGCCGGGCAGCCTGCACACGATCCCGTTCAGCAATGCGATCCAGGAGGGCCTTTACCAGCGCATCTGCCGCGAGCACGGCATCGAGTGGACCCCCCGAGGTCGTGCGCATGCAGGAGGAGATCTCCGGACGGTGACTGAACGACTTTGGGGACGCGCCTAGCCACCGAATTTAGGGCGAAAGCCAAGGCTGTTGTCAACAGGGCGAAAACCAAGGCTTGACATCGCTTTGGTGATACATAAATCTATTTTTTCGGGTTCCGAGGGGGTGCCTGGATGGCGGGGTTGTGCTTGCCCGCCCGGTCCCAGCGGATCAATTTTTTTGCAGCGGAAGGTACGATGATGAATCAAAACGCTATCGAAGTGTTCGGCGCTGGCACGTTCAGTGACGGGGAGGGTCAATATTTCGACCTCGTCGACCGCGCCTGTCGAAACTCGAAACCGTTGACCATCAGCAACAGCCATCCGAAGCACGCTGTCTATCTGATCCACACGCTTCTGTCCAACGCCAAGAGCAAGGTGCGACTGCTCACGGGCGCCCTGAGTCGCGCCCACAACGGTGTCCAGGTGTATGCCAACGAAGCCCTGGCGGCGGCGGCGTGCTCGTTCCTGAGTCGGCCGGACACCTCGCTGCAGATCGCCATCCGCGATGGCGTGGACGGTGGAGGCGAAGCTCAGAATCACCCGTTTATCAAAACCATCCTCGGGTGCCAGAACTTGCAGGGGAAGCTGGAACTTCGTCAATGCGATGATGCTCTGGTCGAAAGCATGGCGAAGGAAGATGGTTTGGACATGCACTGGATGACCATGGACGACACGGCCTTTCGTCTTGAGTACGACACGAAGGAAATCAAGGCGTTCGCGGACTTCGGCGATGCCGAGATGCCGAAGATGCTTAACGAGCTGTTCGATACGATTTTCTTTGGCTTGGGCCGCGATCTTTTGCCGACTGCGGCATAGCCCTCCAGCTGGGGACAGACTCGCAAAGATCGGTTCGCGCCCCTCTTAAACCACAGTACAAAGAGGATCACGCGCCCATGGAGGCACCCGTTTCCGCGTACGTCCCGTTTTTGTCGATGGCCTTCGCTGTCAACCTTCTGCAACTCTGGGACGGAATCGGCAATTGGATCGAGAAACGAGCGGAACGGCACAAACTGTCGAATGAGGCGCTCGTGACCGAGGGACCGTCCGACAGTTCCTGCGTCGATGAGCTCGAACGGAGGAACAAAAGGTGCAAGGATGGCTTGGATCGCGGTATCAGCCGGGGGAAGAAATTTGGCGGCGGACTGGCCGGCGTGATCTACCTCGCCGTGCTTGGGTCGATATTCGTCTCTAACGAACCCGTGCCTCTCTGGCTCGGTCTGTTGGTCTGCGCGGTGGCGGGCTTCGCATGGGTAGTATGGATCTGGCTCATCATGTTGTGGCATTGGTGTGCCATCTGGAGGGTCGACAGATGGGTCATTTCGCAGACGCGCGCAGGAGCGATTCAGCAAAGGGAAGAACGACAAAACGCCGCAGCAAAGGTGCGGCGCAGTGTTGAACGCCGTGTTCCAGGCAGTGGTCAACAATACCTGCCTGGGCTCCAGGCGAACTTCGATCTTCTCCGCAGGCATTTGAGCAGGTCGGCACGCGAAGGGCAGCCGTTCGGAGTGCCCTTTGCGCAGATTGAGGCGCTGACAGGGGTGAAACTGCCGCGAGCGGCGACGCTGGCTAAGGAATGGTGGTTCGACTCATCTTTCGCACGCCGGGGGTGGATACATGCGGGCTTTACCGTTCGAGACGTGGACTTCGAGGCCAAAAGGGTCTATTTCCAGAGTGGACTCTGACGACAACCCTTCGGGCTAAGTTCCGCCAAATTCCGCATCCCTCCGGTTGATTCCGGTTTCTTTGTAACCCCGTATGCACTTTTTTGTCCCTCGGACACGCCAAAAACCATTGTTTCGCAGCACATTCGGCTGCATCTTTCGCATCTCTCTACTGTCGATATCTCACACTACGCGGCGGCTCTTGCTGTTTCCCCTGCCAACCCGAAAGGAGATTCTTTAGCCACCACCCTGTTGTTGCGATAGCAAATTTGCGATACAAGGAAGAGCCGCGCCAAGGAGGTGACGAGATGAGCAAGGTTACCGACTTCGAATCAGCTTTGAACCCATGTAACGAACAGTTCCTCGCCAACGAGAGCCGAACCATGGCGAGACAACCGCTACCGGGTTTCGAGCGCGAGGATCCGGTCCACGCGAAACATGCGCTCCGCGCCCCGCATCCGACAGAATGCGCGCATGCCGAGGAAGGACTTGCCCCGGTATGACTGCCGCCCGACGCTCAAGGGCACCACGACACGCTCGCTGCTGGTGTCGTCGGCCTTGAGGTAGGTCATCTCGATCTCGGCGCCTTCCTCGATCGCGCGCCGAATGAGCACCGCTTTCTCCGATGCCGGCATGTCCTGTTCGGACTCCCGGTAGCGATACCCGGTAAGAAACTTCTGGATGCGCCAATCCGCACGAATGGAACTCCGTTTGACCGGCCGCCTCAACACGATCCCCTCGAAGGAAGTGCACCGGCTCAGCGCAACGTAGGTCTGGCCCGCAGCAAAGGCACCTCGCTCCAGGTCGATAACGACATTGTCGAAGGTCTTGCCCTGGCTCTTGTGAATGGTGACGGCCCACGCCAGCCGAAAGGGAAGCTGGGTGAAGCGGCCTACGGGCTCGGAGGAGAGTTGTCCCGCTTGCAGGACGAAGCGAATGACTTCCCAGGCGTGCGGTTCGACCTCCACGGCCGCATGCCAATCTCGCAGGCGAATCGTCACGCCATGCCTTCCCTCGTCCCAGGCCGCGACCGATTCGATCACGCCGAGGCTGCCGTTGACCCAGCGCCCCATTGAATCGTTGTTCAGCATCATGACCTGGGCGCCAGCCTTGAACGCGAGTTCCGTCGACGTCGGATACTGCTCGCGCCCGAAGTCCCCGGAAATCTCGGCGATGGAAACCGATCGCTTTCCGGGCAGAGAAGCGAGCTTGCTTGCGTTCAGACGGTCGGCGTTCCGATTTGTTGTCGTCAGGCTGATAAAGAAGACCTCGTCCGGCGGTTCGAATGCCGGATTGACGCGCGCATTGAGATGCGCGACATCGGCATCGTCCACGGAGTCGTTGCGGACACTGTTGAGCAGGGTGACGAAGGCCGCATCGCTCTGCCGGTAGACCTTCTCCAGTTCGACGATATCCAGGTCACCATCCGCCAACGCGCTGGCACTGAAGAAATACGGCGTCGCGTAGACGCTGCGGAAGATCTCCCGTTCACTATTGGTCACCACCGGAGGCAGTTGGTAGAGGTCGCCCACGAACACCATCTGCACGCCTCCGAACGGCGCACCGCGCTTCGGCCCGTGCTTGCGCAGAAACATGTCCACGCAGTCCAGAAGGTCCGCGCGCAGCATCGACGCCTCATCGATGATGAGGGTCCTGAGTTTCTTGTAGATCTCCGGGCGCCGCGGCTTGCGCCGGCTCTTGCGCACCTTCTCCGGCGTGACGTCGATACCGAAACCAAAGAAGCGGTGTACCGTCTCGCCGCCCACCTGCAGCGCGGCGACCCCGGTGGGAGCGAGTATGACCGGCCTCTCAGCCGCATTCGCGCGATAGTACTCAAGCAGGGTCGACTTTCCCGTCCCCGCCTTGCCGGTAATGAAGAGATTGCGCCCGCCGCTGGCGATGCGTTCAAGCGCGCGGGCAAACGCGGGATTGATCTCGATCGAATTCATCTACGGGGTCCAGCACCTTGCGCTCAGACAAGGATGCCCCTGCCTCCGCAGTTTCGCAAAAAGCGCAGGTTCTCCGATTCCTGTAAAGCCATATGCAAGTCCGCGACACCCGAAAGTGTACCGACGCACTTCCGCGCGCGCCCAGCCGGATCTCCTTCGATGTTCTGGCTCAGATAGATTGGACGCCAAATCGGCAATGACCGTCTTGAGCGGCACCGGTTCAGGGAGCGGGGATCGAGCGGGGCCAAGCAGGTGCAGAGGTTGTTGTCCCGGCGCGCGACCGGGCAAAACAAAGTGCCGTCAATGTCGGTTAGAAGCGTTGGTGTTGTCTTGGATCCAACCTGCCATCGACGTAGGTATCGTTGATCAGAGAGCCGCCCGACCGGACCATCGCCCGAACCGAGACTTTGTGGAAGTACGACAGTACATTGCAGGACAAGCGGCCCGCCCATGAGTCTATCCCGAGCACTTCGCCGATGTCCGCAGCCTGAAAATCTTCGAGGCGACGCCGTTCGTGATGTCGAGGCCTTCCCCGGCGCTAATCTTACCGTCCTGATCCAGGTCCACGAAGACCGAGTCGGTGTCGCGGATCATACCCGACACATTGACGTAAATTTTCGCTCGGCTTCCTGCACCACTATGGAAGAACGTTTTGCCGTCCCCCTCCTTCGGCCCCGAACTTCCCAGCAGGTGAATGATCGCAAAAACCCAAGGATCAAAGCCAGGGACCAGCTTCGTACGATCCTCAAGGTTGATCCAACCCCTGAGAGAACCGCTTAAGTGGCTTAGAGTCCAGGCCTTCTCCGAGTCGGCAATCACGTTGGACGAAGCGGTACGATTCTCGATCTTGTTAGGGAAATTAGAGCTACCTTCGACCGTCACTTGGACCGACGCCCTGGCAGTCACCGCAGCATCGCCAGACGCCAACCCCGCCGCGCCTTCGAGCGAGCTGATGTAAAGCGTGACGGTCGCGTTACTCTCGGCGCCTGTCGTACCAGTGACGCCGGCAGTTCCGATCTTCACGGCGACGGAAGAATCGCCAGCGCGTCCATCCCCTAGCGAGCCACCGACCTTGGTCAAATCACATCCGGTGTCGATATCGGTCCAGTTGATTCCCTGACCGAATACGGCGCCCGATATCGTAAACGCCACTACAGCCGCGAGTTCGTCACGTTCCTGCGCCTATTCGATGCCCCTGCGGACCGGACATCCACGTCCGCAGGATCCTCGACAACCACTCGGTGCGCGCGTCTCAAAAGAGACGCGCGCACTTGGCGACCACCGCCAACCGTTTCGACCCCACTTTCAGTCCCACCCAGGGCTCGTAGTGTGCGTCGCCTGGTTGTCCAGCTCTTGATACTTGGAAACGGCGTTGTCGCCCTCCCGAAGGAAAGGTTAACAAAAGGCAATGTCCAGCCCCGCGAACAGCGGGTGGTGCCGTGGCGCTTGTAGTCGCGTGTCACGGTTCCGCAGAGCGACCTTCTTCATCGGAGCCCTGGCCGCGTCCGGTCCCCGTCTGGTTCTGGCTCCCCTCGTGGAAGCTGAACATCGCCGCGTTTTCCGGCTGATCGAGATAAAGCCTCGCCACGTCCCGCAGCATCTTCTCCAAGCGCGGGACGCTGCTGAGCTTCAACACCGGCTCAGGCGCGGCTTCAGGGCGTGCGACCGCCACGCACGGTTTTCGGAACTCGACCCCCACGCCCTGGACGCCGGGGGGTGCGGCGCTAGACGGCAGGTCTCGGCGCCTGAGCCGTCCGGGCGGCCGCAACGCGGACCGCATAACGGCGGATGTCATCGAGCACGGTACCAAGTTGGTGCGCAGCCAGCGCGACTCGGAAAGCGCCGGAGACCAAGTCGTCAGGGCCTCCTGCCTGCGGCGAGAACTCCGCTTCGCCCGCCGAACGGTGACCCTCCATAGCCATTGCGTCAGGCCCATTAAGAGGAACTGGCCGGCTCGCTCGACGACCTCCAAATGCTCGACTTCGACACCGCGCAGTCCCGCCGAACCGTCAACAAGCCCGGCAGTGAGCCGGTACATTCGATTGACCTCAATTCGGCTACCGCATAGGTTAATGGCGAACACCCTGACCCCCACTCCGTGCGGCGCTGATCGCAGAAACGAGAAAATATGGCTTCATTGCGTCGCTTCCGGTTGGACCTGAGCAGGATCCATGAAGATGATCTGCGCATCATCGCGGCGCTGGTCAGCGTACTTGCGACGGGGACGGTTCTGACGGTGCTCAGTTTCGGCGTCACGCCGGACTCCGTATTCAGCATAGTGTTCCTGGACCGCCAGAGCCCGATATACCCGATGACCGTTCAGAACCTGATGCACTTCATGTTCGCGCTCGGGCTCGGAGAGTCGTTCGTCCGCTTCTACAGCGCAGCCGATGCGAGGAGGCAGATCGAAAAGGACTTGCTATCGATGGGCGGGGGCCAGTTGCTGAGCGATCCGGAAATCCGGGAACTGCACGATCTCATCAAACGCGACGGCGCCGGCAACGACCGCCATATGCATCGACTGGTCCATCGCGGCATCCTCCAGTACCAGGCTACCGGATCGGTGGGTGAATCCCAAGCCGTGCTTGACTCCAGCGTGGAGTACTTCCAGCACGAGATCGGCCTGCGCTACAACATGCTGAAATACCTCACCTGGCTACTTCCCACCCTCGGTTTTATCGGCACCCTGATAGGCATCAGCCTGGCCCTTGCCGCAGCCGGCACCCTTCCGGACCTCGAAGACCACGCCGCCCTGCAATCCTGGATCAAAGCGCTAACCACGAATCTGGGCGTTGCTTTCTATACAACCCTCGTCGCGCTGGGGCTGTCCGTGGTGCTCGTCTTTCTCACCAGCATTGCATCCGGCAGGGAAGAGCGCGCGCTCAATGAAACGGGTCAGTACTGCCTGGACAACCTTATCAGTCGATTGCGCAACAGGAACGTCGCAGCTCGGCAGACTGAATCGTGAAGCGTTCCGCCACAGAGCGAGAGCAGATCGGCACTGCCGCCATCGATCTCTTCGCCTCCGGCATGGGGGCATTCATCCTGATCGCCGTGATATTCATGGTGTTGTTCGCGGCGACGCCGAAACAGGTACAACCCGACACGCCGGAAGCAGCGCCCGTGCCTTGTCCGGAGCCGAAACCCTGTCCCGAAACGCCCGAGTGTCCAGATTGTCCGCCGCCCGTGGCGTGTCCTGAAGTGCCCGCGTGCCCCGTCTGTCCCCAGGTGGAACAACCGGCTTGCCCCGAAACTCCGCCCTGTCCAACCGTCGAGCCGGTTGTATGTCCGGAGAAACCCGAGTGCCCGGTCTGCCCGGTCTGCCCAGAGCCCGCGGAACCCGAACCTGCGCCCACGCCGACGCCAGCGCCACCGGCTCCACAACAGGCGTGTCCCGAGCCGACACCGCAGACTTCGCTGCTGCCCGAGACGGACCTCGTGTTCGTGATCGATACCACCAGCAGCATGCGCGCGGAAATCGAGTCCCTCAAGCGGGAGTTGCACATCCTGGTCGGGGTGCTGGAACGCATGATGCCGTCTGTGGGCATCGGCGTCGTGACTTTCAACGACAGGTTGCAACGACCTCCGGGGCGGAACTTCCCGTTGCGGGGCCTGACGAACGACGAGGACGCCATTCGCGATATCAACCGCTTCCTTCGCTCCATATCGACTACGGACGCAAAGGGGCCGAACGACGACATCCCCGAGGCCGTCCTGATCGCGCTCAACGCCGCCGTCAATACCTCCTTCAGGCAACATGTACGCCACCGCATCATCATCGTCATCACGGATGCGTACGCCTACGAGGACGAACAGGCGAAGACGTTGCAGATCGCCCGGTCGTTTGCGAGCGTCGAGGGTCAGCGCATATCGACGGTCCATGTGCGCCAGAATCCCGACTCGGAAAAGTACCTGGCGCTGCTTGCCGAAGCGGGCGGGGGTGAATTTGTTCCAGACCGGGGTTCCATACTGGCCAACGTCTTGATGGGTATCTTGTGACAACGACCACGCAGTTGTCGCCGGAGCACGTTGTAGAATAGTGTCCGGGCATTCATGATCTGTAAGGTGAATATAAGTATATGATTAATAGAAATAAAGATTCCCTCATCGTCGGAAATCTTTGCATCCTTGCCGCGCTCGTGCTGATGCTGGGCGCGCCCGGTTGCACGTCGTCGAGTCCTGTGACGGCGGTGCAATTCATCATGCTCTCGCCCGAAAGCGAGCCGATGCCCCCAAACTCGCTGGTGCGTCCCGGCTCGAAGCTCAAGATTGATCGCATCACCTTGTCGGATCAACAAGGCGAATCCAGGGAACCCGAGAGCGGACAGGAAGTTACGGTAGAGGTCAAGGGCGGAACCTACGATGCCGCCACGCAGGAAGTGACTTTCAGCGATGATCGGAGCCAAGTGCCGGCAGACGGCTACGAAGTCGCCATCGTACACCCCGACGGCGCCCGGTCCGTGCAGCGATTCAAGGCCGATTTTGCGCGCATCGACGGTCCCGATCCGGAGGATGTGACCGAGTTCGATGTCAGTCTCATGTGGCGCAAGGATGGTGCCATGTACGAAATCCCGGAGGGAATGTCATTGATTCCGGGCGAGGAGTACGAGTTGCACGCAGAAGCGAACGATGTGCGTGGACGCACATTCGAGTCGACCAACGGCGATTACCCCATTCCGGGCAATCGACTCGACAAGACGTTGACCGGCTTTCATCCGAGCGACTTGAACGAGAACGGGTTGATAGCGGAAGTCAGCCTCGCGGTCGGCGAAATCTATACAGTAGATGTCGCCTACGGCGGCGAAAACGGCCAACGCAAATCCCTCGCGTTCAACTACGATCCCACGATTTCCCAAGGGCCGGAACCGGAAATGGTGGCCGGTCTCGATATCGTCGGCAAGCTGGCCTCGGAGAACCTGATCAGTCCGGGAGCCGTCAAGACGCTCGAAGTGAAAGTCACGGATACGGCTGGCCGGTCCTGGAACCTCGTCATGGAAGGGAAAGGATCGCATTCGACGAACGAATTTCCGCTCCCTCGGTCCCGCCTCAATGTCCAGGTCGAGAACGCCGACTACGGCCATGCGACTTCGGACGTTCGGTTCAGTTCCGACGCGCGCGGCATGCTGGGCAAGACGTACCGAGTCATCGTGACCTACGCGGAGGACCCCAGGCTTGTGGTCGAAAAGACCTATTCTCCGGACTTCCTCAGCATCGTGCCGATGATGGAGAAAGACGAACTCGACTACACGGGTGCGGGAGGGCATTCCGGCAGAGAAGGCCGGGATGGACAGCAGGGGTCCCAAGGAAATGACAGCGGTCGTGTGCTCGGCCGGGCCGGCGACGGACGGGCGGGCGGCCACGGCACGTCGGGACAGAACGGAGCGCGAGGATCTCCCGGCCCGAATCTACGCGTCATCGCCAGAGAAGTTCGCACCATCGATGCGAAGGAAAGGCTCGTGCTGTTCGAGGTGCGCGCGCCGGGCATGCTGCCGGAGTACTACATCCGTTCCATCGATGCGCCCCCGGTTACTGTCGTTACCCGAGGCGGCACTGGCGGACCCGGCGGTGTCGGCGGCATCGGCGGCGACGGCGGCAACGGTGGCGGTGGCTACTATTCGGGCGATGGCGGTGACGGCGGCAATGCCGGGGGCGGCGGCGACGGCGGTGACGGCGGCAACGGCGGCGCCATCAACCTGATTCTGACGACACATGAATTGGAAAAGGTTTTCGTCCTGGATAGCCAGGGGGGTACCGGCGGCCCAGGAGGGAATGAAGGCGTTGCCGGGCAACCCGGAATCCCTGGATCGATCGACAGTTGGACGGCGGATAGCGACATGGCCAAAAAACTGAAGGACCTTCCTCCACCCGAAGTCGGCGCCTATGGCAACGAGGGAAATATCGGCTATACGGGGAGAGCAGGTCACGACGGCCTGCCCGGACTCGTTCAGCTAGCGGTCGATGAAACCCAGGCATCGGCGCTCGTGCGTCGGGTACCCGAGGAACTGCGGAACGTAATTCTGTATTGACAAGGGGCGCTTATCCGCCGTCCATGTAGGCGTCGATTACCTGGTCTCCAGGCACGATGATATCTTGCGCCACGCTTCGTCGATGTACCGGCCAGCGGGATAGGATTCCATGTAGCGCCTGATGTCGGTTTCGACGCAACTGTCCTTGACTTCGTACCACAATCGTCCTTCGTCGTCCGTCGGGATCTCGGTTGGTGCTTCCTGTCGGGCTGCAACCTGTGCCGTCGGCTCGGCCGCTTCGGCACTCGGCTTGCCGCTGCCTGCCGCAGCAGCGACACGCTCCCCGGTTTCGATCCGAGCGCGAAGAGGCGCGATTTGCGGATGCTCCGGCGATAGCGCCTCAAAGCTCCCGAGCATTCGCCGCGCCCTGTCGTAGACGCCAGTCTCAACCGCCTTGCTGATCAGGACGACGTAGCGGTCGCCTATCCGCCCAATCCCTTCCTTTGCCGCCGCGTTGTCCGCATCCAGCGCGAGAACGCGGCGGAAATAGCCGGCTGCGCTGTCACTTGCGGGCGTAGTCAGCATGTCTGCACGCCGGCGCCGCTCCGCCAGGTGCAGCAACCTTCGAGTCTCCAACGCCCTGTCGAGTTCTTCGACTTGGCGCTGGACCTCGCCGCGCAACCGGGCCAGTTCGGAATCGCCGCCCCACTCGCCCTCGACAGCATCGAGGAGACGGCTCGCTCGCTGCGGCTCCCGCGCATCCAACGCCTTTCGGGTCGCCGTTTTGACATCCCTTCGGATGCCGTCACGGATTGACTGCGCGCGCGCATTTTCGGGGTCGAGGTCCAGCGAGCGGCGGAGCAAATCGAGCGCCTCCCTTATCGCTTCACCACCTTCCGGGTCGGGGGTCAGTCGCTCTTCCGCAGCGACGACGAGCTCCGTAACCTCGTTCATCAGGGCCCGCTGTTCCAAGGCATCCTGAAGCCCCTTGCGCAGCCGATCATCGTCCGCGAAATCGTCTTCCCCGGTCCAATGGACTGACGCTTCGGTCAGCGCCTCGTCCGCCCGATCCAACTCGCCCTGCACGATGTCGGTTTCAACCTGCTCGGCGACGCGCCGCATCAAGAGACCCTGTGCTTCGATTGCCGCATCGCTCGTCGCGTGAATATTCAACGCGCGCTGCAGTCCTTGGGCACCCTTCCCTATATCGGTGGCCGACAACGCACCGGCCGGCAATGCCGCCAAGGTGCTTTCGACCAGCTTGTTCGCGACGCGCTCCGTATCCGGGCCGCGCGCCATCAGGTAGACGAGAAACACGACGACGCCAATCACGACGATGGCTATCCACAACAGTGTCTTTCGTCTTCGACGTGGGGGACGAAAACCCGAACTCGTGCCCGAGTCGCCTTCAGACGGGGTTATTCCCTGTTCCAATATGTGCGCTCCCCCAGCGTTCGTCATCGGGATGATGGGCTCCAGCACGATATGATCTCGGACACGGCAGCAATTGTGAACCGCCGGAACACATCTTTGGTCGATGTGGCCCTTTCGTCAACGCAGCGGATAGCGCAAATACTCGGCTTCCCCCGCCAATGTGCGGGTGCGGCGACCCGCCAGAGCCACAAGCAGGCGTTCCAGCGACTGCCAGGCGTCGCCGCGCAGGGCGCCCTTGGCCTGCATGTCCAGCAACGCGCATTCGGACAGCGAATGTTCCAGGCCAGCGATGCCGAGACGATCACCAAGCCGTTTGAGCGAGCGAGCGCGCTGCGGCGGCAGGTAGACGCGCACGCCGGAGGCGAGACGCAGGGCGTTTCGGAGCTGGGCGTTGACCGCGCCCAGGACCATGAATACCGGCGCGCCCTCCTGACGCAATACGCGCGCCATCTTGCGCACGCGCTGCGGGCTGCCGTCGAAGGCGGCGTCGATGAGTTCGAAGGTGTTGAAGTGGGATGCGTCTTCCACCGCGGCCCGCAGGGTCTCGGCATCCACCGGTGATTTCACGCCGGCAAGCTTCAGCTTCTCTATTTCCTGCGCCGCGGCCAGCAGGTTTCCCTCCACCCGGTCCGCCAGCAATGCGATCGCGTCCCGCGTCAGTTCGATGCCGACGGTTCGACAACGCCCCGCAAGCCAGCCCGGCAACTCTCGGGCGGCCAGCGGCCAGACCAGCAGCACTATGCCGGCGGCATCGATCGCCTTGAACCATGCCCCGGAACGTTGACGCGCTTCCAGTCTCCCGGTCCGAATGAGCAGCAGGACATCGTCGAACGGGTTTGCCAGATAACGCCGCAGCACATCCGACGCCTTGCGGTCGAAACTTCTGGGCGGCACTCGCAGGTCGAGTACGCGGCGCTCGGCGAAGAGAGACCGGTTGGCAGCTTCCGCCAGGACCCCCTCCCAGTCCGGCGCGTTGCCCTCGTCGATCACCTTTCGCTCGGTGAACCCGCGCGCCGTCGCGGCCTGCACGATGGCGGCGCACGCTTCCTCCACCAGCAACGTTTCGTCGCCGGACACCAGGTAGACGGGCTTCAATCCGCCTGCCAGGTTGCGTTCGAGGTCTCTACTTCTGATCTGCACGCGCGGTCGCGCTTAAGCTGAGTATGATCTGTTGCACCAGCTCGTTTACCAGTTCCAGTGTTATCAGCGACTGCTCCTCGCGGGTCGCGGCCGGGTTGCTCTGATCCAGGCGAAACGTCCGTTCGGCGCGTATCCTGCGCTGACCGACCAGTTCGTTGCCCTCCCCGTCCTGTGCGGCGAAGACGAGGCTCAACGTCATCTCGTATTCCGCCGTCCTGGCGCCGCGGGTAGTGGAAACGCCCCGGCGCAGTTCTCGCTGCTCGGACAGCCGGATGACCGCGCCCGCCCCCGACTGCTCATCAACGAGCACAAGCCCAGCCTGTGCAAGCGCCCGGCGCAACTCGTCATCGATGGTGACGCTGGCGTCCGCGTCGATGTGCGCACTCTCGAATGCGGAAGTGAGATCCCAGGAACGCAGTTGGAAGCCACAGCCAACACCGAATGCCGCGACCAGCAGTAGAGCAACTCCCCGCGCATGCAAGCCCATCGGGCGCTTCACCCTACGACCAGGTTGAGCAGTTTGCCGGGAACGAATATCACCTTGCGCACACTCCCGGCGGTCAAATGCCGAGCGACGTTTTCGTTCGCCCGTGCCGCCTTGAGCACGGCGTCCCGGGTAGCGTCTGGCGGCATTTCAATACGTCCGCGCAGTCTCCCGTTGACCTGCACCGCTATCTCCACGGCTTCGCCGACGAGCTTGCTCGGGTCGTAGTCCGGCCAGACGGCATTGCCGAAGATCCCGCCGGCATGGCCCATGCGGGCGCAAAGCTCTTCGGCGATGTGCGGCGCGTACGGTGCCAGCAGCAGCAGCAAGGGTTCCAACTCGCTTCGTCGCGGCGTCCGCCCGCCCGCGCGTACCGCGTTCAGGTAGCCCATCATCGCGGCGATGGCCGTATTGAATTGCAGCGCCGGCGTCTGTTCCGTGACCTGCTTGATGGTGTTGTGCAGCGCGCGCTCCACTTCCCTGTCCGGCGGGCCTTCCTCGCTGTCGAGGACGCTCTGCCAAAGCCGGTTGAGAAAGCCGCGCGGACCCTGCAAGCCCGTCGACTGCCAATCGCCGCCTTGTTCGTAGGGACCGAGGAACAGCAGGTAGAGGCGCATGGTGTCCGCGCCGAAACGATCGATGATGTCGTCCGGCAGCACCACGCTGCCCCGGCTCTTCGACATCTTGCGGCCTTCGCTCATGACCAGGCCGTGGGCGCGGAACCGGGTGAACGGCTCGTCGAAGTCGAGCACGCCCACATCGCGCAGGGCCATGGTGAGGAAACGCGCATACATGAGATGCAGCACGGCATGCTCGTTTCCGCCGATGTAGCTGTCCACGGGCAGCCACTTCCTGGTCAGTTCCGGATCCAGCGCCAGATCGTCCCGGCGCGCGCTCGGATAGCGCAGGAAATACCAGCCGCTACAAAGGAAGTTGTCCGTGACATCGGTGTCTCGATGCGCGGGCGACCCGCAGCGCGGGCACGTCGTCTCGAACCAGTGGGTCGCCCGGCGCAGCGGACTGACCCCGGAGTCGTCCGGCTTGAAGTCCTTCAGGTACGGCAGTTCCACCGGCAGGTCCGCTTCCGGGACGGGCACCGCGCCGCACGCCGCGCAGTGGATGATCGGGATCGGCGGACCCCAGTATCGCTGGCGCGACACGCACCAGTCGTGCAGACGATAGTTCACATGCGTATGCGCCGCCCCCTTTTCGCGGGCGAGCCAATCGACGACGGCCCGCTTGCCTTCCGCCATGGACAACCCGTCGAAAGGACCTGAGTTGACCATGACGCCGTCACCGACATAGGCCTCGGTCAAAGGCACCGAGGGGTCCTCAACGGCGGGCGCTTCGGCCGGCGCGATCACGCGCACGATGGGCAAGCCGAAAGTCTCGGCGAACTCGAAATCTCGCGTATCGTGTCCCGGAACGGCCATGATCGCGCCGGCGCCGTATTCCATCAGCACGTAGTCGGCAATCCAGATCGGGATGCGCGCATCCGTCGCCGGATTGATGGCGTAGCTGCCGAGAAAGACGCCGGTCTTTTCCTTGTCGACCTTCTGCCGCTCGACCAGGTCGCGGGCAGCGACCCGCGCCTTGTATTCCTCCACGTCCGCCGACCTGTCCGGCGCGGTTAGCGGATCTACCAGTGGATGCTCCGGCGCCAACACCATGTATGTCGCGCCGAACAAGGTGTCGGGACGCGTCGTGAAGACACTGATCACCGCGTCGTGCTCCGCCACGCGGAAGTCGATGCGCGCGCCCTCGCTGCGCCCGATCCAGTTGGTCTGCGCCTTCTTCGTGACTTCCGACCAGTCCAGCCCTTCGATGTTGTCGAGCAATCGCTGGGCGTAGCGCGTGATCTTGAAGAACCACTGCGGCAGACGGCGTTGCTCGACCGGCGAATCGCAGCGCTCGCACAAACCCTCGATCACCTGTTCATTGGCGAGAACGGTCTTGCAGGACGGACACCAGTTCGCCGGCGCCTCGCGGCGTTCCACCAAGCCGCCATGGAAGAGTTTCAGAAACACCCACTGCGTCCACTTGTAGTAGTCGACCCCGGTGGTGTTGACCTCGTGATTCCAGTCGTACATGCCGCCGAATTGCCGCAGGATCTGCGTGAAATTGGCGACATTCTGCGGAACGAGATCGTTCGGATTGGCGCCGATCTTGAGCGCGTAGTTCTCCGAATGGATGCCGAATGCGTCGAATCCGATGGGTTCGAACACGTCCTTGCCGCGCAGCCGCCAATAACGGCCGTTCACGTCCGCGCCGGTGTAGGCAAAGATGTTGCCGATGTGTAGCCCCTCCGCCGAAGGATAGGGAAACATCATCAGGTTGTAGTAGGGTTCGCTGGCGTTGCGCAGATCGTCTTCGGTGAACAGATTCACGCCGCGACGTTCCCATTCCTGCTGCCATTTGCGCTCGACGGCTCGGTGGTCGTAGCGGTCCTTTTCGACGGTCACGGTGCGTTGCGGGTACTGGAAAATCGGGCTGCAACCCTACCACCGATGACGACGACGAGGAACAGCATCAAGGGTGCTACGACGAGGATCGAGCCGAATCGGGAGAATGGCGTGGCGCCCGTGGAACGGCGGAAGACGCCGGTCAATACTCCCGGCTCGAATTGGGGCAGCGCAGCCATGACCCGGCCACGCTCGTCGACGATGGCGGTGACGCCGTTGTTCGTCGCGCGCAGCACGTATCGGCCGTTCTCCAACGCCCGCATGCGGGCGATCTGCATGTGCTGCAGCGGTCCGATAGATTCGCCGAACCACGTGTCATTACTGAGCGTAAGTAGCGCATCGGCCCCCCTTCCCCGGTGGCGCACGAGTTCCGGGTAGGCGATCTCGTAACAGATCGCCACGCCCAGCATGATGCCGTTCGCTCCGCGTAGCGGGGGCTGTCCCGGCTCGCCGGGGCTCAAACCGGACATGGGCAGATCGAAAAATCCAATCAAACCGCGCAGAATCCCCTCAAACGGCACGAAGTCACCGAACGGCGCCAATCGCTGTTTCCTGTACAGGCCGCTTCCAGCGCCCGTGGCGAGCGCCGCGTTGTAGTACTTCGCGCGGTCGGGCACCTCCTCGCGGATGGCGACGCCAAGCACGAGAGCGCCCTCGGCGCGCGCGGACATGGCGGACAGGAATGATCGGGCGGCACCGGTGCTGGCATAGAAGACGCCCTCAGGCCAGACGACGAGATCCCGATCCCACACGGGGGCAGACAACGACGCGTAGCGCTCGAAGATCGTTCCGGCATCGGGCTGCCACTTGATCTCCTGGGGAATGTCGCCCTGCACCAGCGCGACCCGATGCGCTGCTCCCGACTCGGTCCAGGCAACGTCGGCGACGAGCCAGGCGGCGATCCACGGCAACGCGGCCACGGCCCACGATGTCCACTTCCGCCAGCCGACCAGACACGCGGCGGTGAGGACGGCGGCAAAACTCACCAACAGCACCCCGCCGACCGGGGCCAGCGCTTCGAGCGGCGTGTCGAGCATCGCATAGCCGGCGAACAACCACGGGAATCCGGTGAGAAACCAGGTGAGAACCCATTCCAGCAGCACCCAGACCGTTGCGAACCAAATCGCAACGACGGTCGCATTCGTCGGGCGAAAGCGGACGAAGAGCCACGCGGCGACGGCGGGAAACAGCGCCATGCCCGCGACGAACACGGCAACCAGGAATGCCGCCAACGGCGGCGCCGCGTCCCCGTATTCATGAATGCTGACATAAATCCAGGACGCGCCGAGCCCGTATTTGCCGACTCCGAAAAACCAGCCGTCGCGCAGCGGCCTGGCACCGTCCCGAGTCAGCACCCAATACAGACCGGCCGCGGAAACCAGCGTGAGCGGCCAAAGATCGTAGGGGGCCAGGCCGAAAGGCAGCAGGGCGCCCGCCGCGAGGCTTGCGCCAGGACGGGCGCGAAATGCTTCGATGATCGCGCGGACCGGAAAGCGGCCACCCGGGCGTTTCATGGAAAAGTGCGTCCGCCGAGGCCGGACACAATACTCAGGTCAAGCCCGCTAATGGCAATTGAGCTGAAGCAGGCGGATGCGTCGACTGTCCGCGTTCAGAACGCGGAATTCGAAACGTCCGACGGACACGGTCTCTTCGCGTTTCGGCAAGTGGCCGAACTCGCGCAGTACTATGCCGCCGATGGTGTCCCGGTCGTCCTGGTCCAGCTTTGCGCCGAAGTACGCGTTGAAGTCCTCGACCGACGTTATCGCCTTCACCGTGTAGGTACCCTCGTCCAACTGCTTGATGAAGCTGTCGTCGTCGACGTCGAATTCGTCCTCTATTTCGCCCACGATCTGTTCGAGCACGTCCTCGATGGTGACGACCCCCGATACATGGTTGTACTCGTCTATGACCATGGCCATGTGGTTCCGTGTCTGCTGGAACTCCTGCAGCAGGATATTGAGCCGCTTGCTCTCGGGAATCACAGCCGCTGGCCGGATGAAGTCCTTGATGTCGAAGTCGGCCAGATCGTCCCGTAGCAGCAGCGGCAGCAATTCCTTCGCGTGAAACACTCCCTTGATATCGTCGAGATCGTCGCCGATCACCGGAAAGCGCGAGTGTTTCGACTCGATGACGTGCGTCAGGAATTCCTCGGGCTTCTGGTGCGCGCGAATGCAGACGAGTTGCGAGCGGGGAATCATGATGTCCCGGGCGCGCATGTCGTAGACCTGCATCGCTCCGTAGATGATGTTCAGCGCGTCGCCATCGACGATGCCTCGCTGCGCGGCTTCGCGAAGCATCTGCCGCAGTTCGTCCACATCCGCCGGATCCCCGGAGAAAAGATCGGCCACCCATTCTCGCCAAGAGCGTTTCTGTTCCGGATTGGAGTTGTTCATCACGATTTTCAGGCGAGGAGCGGTTTCCGACTTGCATGGAACATACGCCTCGGGGGAGCGTCAGCGACCAAGGACGGTTGTTCCGGGGTCGACGGCGCGGCCGGGTCGCGGGCGTCCCCGGACACATCGACCGTGGCGCAGATGTATGGGTCCGGAATGCCAAATGACCGCAGGACTTCGACCTCGGCCCGTTCCATCTCCCGAGCCTGTGCCTCGGTGTCGTGGTCCATGCCCTTGAGGTGCAAGATGCCGTGCACGACCATATGTGCGAAGTGCGCATCGACGGGCTTGTTCTGCGCTTTCGCCTCGCGCGCAACCACGGACGCGCAAATGGCGATGTCGCCCAGGAAATGGGGTATTTCCGCCTCAAAGGAGAGCACGTTGGTCGCCTCCCGAGCGGCGCGAAAACGCGCGTTGAGACCCCGCGCCTCGGGCTCGTCGACCACGCGAATGCACAGGGTGCGTCCGTCGCTGCCCATGGCGGCCCGGGCCCAGGCAATCATCGCTTCCCGGGACGGCGCGGGCGACGCCGCGATCTGCACGTCGATCTGCGGGATATCGATCATCGGCGCGTTGCAGGTCGTTGCGACGTTCACGCCGCTCCGCCTCGCTTGTCCTGCACGCCGCGCTTTCTCGCGTCTTCCCGGGCGTACGCTTCGACGATGCGCTGGACCACAGGGTGGCGAACGACATCCTTCGAATCGAAGCGCGTGAAACGCAAACCTTCAACATCTTTCAGGACGTTCAACACGTGGACGAGTCCCGAGCGCTCGCCCGACAGGTCGATCTGCGTAATGTCTCCGGTGATAACCGCAGTGGAGCCAAAGCCGATCCGTGTCAGGAACATCTTCATCTGCTCGATGGTCGTGTTCTGGCTTTCGTCCAGAATGATGAAGGCATTGTTAAGCGTGCGTCCCCGCATGTAGGCAAGCGGGGCGACTTCGATGACATTGCGCTCGATGTACTTGTCGACGCGTTCCATCCCAACCATCTCGTAGAGCGCATCGTAAAGCGGCCTCAGGTACGGATCGATTTTCTGTGCGAGATCTCCGGGGAGAAAACCGAGTTTCTCACCCGCCTCCACCGCCGGTCTCACCAGCAATATGCGGCGCACCTCCCGGTTCTCCAGCGCCTCGACGGCGCAGGCAACGGCGAGATAGGTCTTGCCCGTGCCAGCCGGTCCAACCCCGAAGTTCACGTCGCACGACCGTATCGCCTCAACATACTTCTGCTGATTGCCGCCTCGAGGTTTGATGGTATTGCGCCGTATGCGGATGAGTTGGCGCGCGGCGATGGTATCGCCGTCCGCCAAGAGTTCCTCGACCCCGGATTCCTGCAGGTACAGATGCACGGTGTCCGGCGCGATCACATCCGCGCTTTGGGTCTCGAGATAGAGTTCCGACAACAATGCGCGCGCCGCGCGGACTCGCATCCTCGGGCCGCTGATCTGGAATTGGTTGCCGCGATTCTTGATCCGAATGCCGAGCCGGCGCTCCATCTGCTTCAGATTCTGGTCAAATGGACCGCACAACGCCGCCAAACGGCGCGTGTCGTTGGGTTCCAAATTGACGTGAGTGGTGAGTGCCACCACCGGCGATGGGTCGTCGCTCAAGAGTGCCTTATGTCCGTTCCCCGTGGCCTAGCATATCCGCCCGCATCACCGTGTCAACGCGTACGGCATCGGAGCAACCGACTCGTCAGCAGACACCAGGGCGCCGCGAAGCGAGTTCGGTAGCGCTTCGTCAATGCGCACGTCGGCAAAGTCGCCTATCAGGGCTTCGTCGGCGTGGAAGTTCACCACGCGGTTGTTCTCGGTGCGTCCCTGAAGCTGGCCGGGATCGCGCTTCGAACGACCGGTCACCAGCACGCGCTGCACGCTCCCGACCATCGCCCGGGCATGGGCCCGCGCCTGGCGGCGAAGGAGATCCTGAAGAATCGCCAAACGGTGCTGCTTGACGCTCGCCGGCGTCGGGTCCGCAAGACTTGCCGCGGGCGTTCCCGGACGCGGGCTATAGATGAAGCTGAACGAAATGTCGAAGTTGAGTTCCTCGACCAGGGCGAGCGTCTGATCGAAATCCCGGTCGGTCTCGCCCGGAAACCCGACGATGAAATCCGAAGACAAGGCGATGCCAGGACGCGCTTCGCGCAGGCGGCGGATCTTCTGCTTGTATTCCAGCACGGTGTGCCCGCGTTTCATCAGCGCGAGCACCCGGTCCGAACCGGCCTGGACCGGCAGGTGCAAGTGGCTGACGAGTTCCGGAATGTCCCGATACGCTTCGATCAGCGTGTCGCGGAACTCCACCGGATGCGAAGTCGTGAACCGGATGCGGTCGATGCCGTCGATTTCCGAGGCGTAAAGGATAAGTTCGGCCAGATCGGCCGTGCCGCTGTCGATTCGACCGCGGTACGCGTTGACGTTCTGGCCGAGGAAGTTGATTTCGCGCACGCCCTGCTCCTTAAGCGCGATGACCTCGGCCATGACGTTCTCCACGGGACGGCTCACCTCCTCGCCGCGCGTATACGGGACCACACAGAACGTGCAGTACTTGCTGCATCCTTCCATCACCGACACAAAGGCGGTCGGACCGTCCGCACGGGGTTCCGGCAGGCGATCGAACTTCTCGATCTCCGGAAAGCTGACATCCACGACCGCCCGCTTCGAGCGTGCGGCCGCTTCGAGGAGTTCGGGCAGCCGATGCAGCGTCTGCGGGCCGAACACCACATCCACATACGGGGCCCGCGCGCTGATCGCCTCGCCCTCCTGGCTCGCGACGCAACCGCCGACGCCGATCAGCACGTGAGGTCGCCGCGCCTTCAACTGCTTCCATCGACCAAGCTGATGAAAGACCTTTTCCTGCGCCTTCTCCCGAATGGAGCAGGTATTCAACAGCAGCACGTCGGCTTCGCTCGGATCATCCACCGCCACCCCGCCATGGCTTTCGCGCAGCAGATCGGCCATCCGCGACGAATCGTAGACGTTCATCTGGCAGCCGTGGGTCTTGATGTGGAACTTGATGCGTATCTCCGCCATCGCCACAGAGGCGGCATTGGAACACAGATACGACAGTCGCGGAACATCGGATTTCGCGACGCGAGACGCGCCCGCAGGACGGCCTTGCCGGACCCTGATCAGGCCAATTCCGGGTGTCGGGCGACGATCCTACATCTATTGCGGACATCGGTGATTGAACGCTGATCGGCGGGCATTCAAGCTGCGGAAAAGCGGTTTGGACGTGAAAATGGAGCCATGCTATTTTCGTCGACGAAGTGCCAAAAGGCGCAGTCGAACCATATCGAGGGACGTACCCCATGAAGACAGATCCCGTTCTTCCCGCGGAAGATCCGATGTATCCGAGTTCGGACGGTCTGCCATTGGCTGAAAACGACTGGCAGCTAAAGGCGATCCACGACGCGTTCGGGGTACTGGACTTACGCTACCTGGACCGACCGGACGTCTACGTGTCGGCGGACCTGCTCATCTACTACGAGGAGGGGAATCCACGCAAGTCCGTGGCGCCGGATGTCTTCGTCGTGTTCGGCGCGGCCAAGCACAACCGCATGATCTACAAGCTCTGGGAGGAGCCGAAGGCACCCGACTTCGTCCTTGAGGTGGCGTCGAAAAATACCTGGGAGCAGGACCTCGGGCGCAAGCGCAGCCTCTATGCGGAACTGGGTGTGCGGGAGTACTGGCTTTTCGACCCGAAGAACGAGTACTTCGATCCCGCGCTGCAGGGATTGCGCTTGCGGGGTCGTCGCTATCACCCCCTGCCGGCGCTGGTGGAGAACGGTGCACGAATGATTCGGAGCCGCGTACTCGGTCTCGACCTGTGCGTGGAGAACCAGGTGCTCCGCTTTCGCGAACCCGCGACGGGAGCGTATCTTCACAACAACCTTGCCGAGGCGACAAAGGCGTTCACCGAAGCGAACGCTGCCCGCCTGGTCGCCGAGTCACGCATCGCCGAGTTGGAAGCGCGTCTCAAGGAACGCTAGCCGGGACCCCAGGTCCAAGCCTGATCGGGATCCGCCGCCTCGCCGTACTTTGCGCGAGTCGCAACGTCGGACCACCCGGTCTCCTCGTTCGTGCGCTATCCGTTTGCCTCCGCAACTTCGGACCACTTGACCGCCATCGACCAAGCGCTTTCACCATCTACGGCGAACGCCGGGCTCACCCACCCTTGCGGCGAACCACCAAATGGGTGGGGGACGGCCAATAGGCGCTGATAGAATCGACTGTGGCGAATACTACGGAGACCATTGATGGCCCGGATGTCTTGCCTCGTTGTTCTGGTAGTGGCGTTCTCGCCCGCACACGCGCAAACGCCCGGCGGATCGGATGAAGCGGTGATCGAGGAAGTGGTCCTGGTCGGCACCCGCCGCGCCGCGCGCGACGTTCACGGACTCGCCGTCCCCATGGATGTGCTCAACGCCGAGCAGCTCAACACGCAGGGGGATGGCGATATCCTCGACACGCTGGCATCCCTGGTTCCGTCCTACAACGTCGCCCGTGAACCGATCAGCGACGCGGCGACTCTGATTCGACCCGCCAACATGCGTGGACTGCCCGCAGACAACACGCTGGTTCTGGTCAACGGCAAGCGCCGGCATCGAGGAGCCGTCATCGGCGAGTTCGTGTCGGGCATCAACAAGGGCGCGCAAGCCGTGGACATCGCGCCTCTCGCGGGTATCGCGCTGAAACAGGTGGAGGTGCTGCGCAACGGCGCGTCCGCGCAGTACGGCTCGGATGCGGTCGCCGGGGTGATGAATTTCGTCCTGCAAGACGATCCCGATGCGCGACGCCTGCAGGCGCAGTACGGTTCAACCTTCGTTGGCGACGGCGACCAGATCATGCTTTCCGGCGCTTTCGGCACCGACCTGGGAAGCGATGGCTTCGCCACCCTGAGCTTCGAACTCAAAGACAGCGCGCCGACGAGCCGAGGCTCGCAGGACCCGCAGGCGACCTATCTCGTCGAGAACGGGTACATGTCCATCGCGGACCCGATCGTGATCTGGGGATCGCCGGATATCGAGAACGACTTCAAGCTGCTCTTCAACGCCGCCACCCAGGCTGGTGTCGGCGAACGGTACGGCTTCGGCACCTGGTCGGGACGCGAGGTCGATGGAAGTTTCTTCTATCGCAATCCGAATACCCGCAGCGGCGTGTTCGCGGACGGCACCGGCAACCTGCTCGTCGCGGACCTGACGCCCGGCGACGACATGCCCTGCCGAACCGTACCCGTCGTCGCCGGCCTGGCGGACTCCGCTGCGCTGGATGCAGTGATGGCGGATCCAGACTGCTTCGTGTTCAACGAGTGGTTCCCGGGCGGTTTCACGCCGCGCTTCGGCGGCGAGGTCGGCGACGCATCCATTGTCGCCGGCTGGCGCGGTACTCGCACGGGCGGGCTGAACCATGACTTCAGCGTGTCTGCGGGACGCAACGAAGTCGTCTATCGCATACGCAATACCGTCAACGCATCCTACGGGCCGCATACGCCCAGGGCTTTCGATCTCGGCGCGCAGATCCAGTTCGAACGCCTCATCAACGCGGACTTCGCATGGCCTGTCGACATCGGCGCTGCCTCGGACCTCAACGTCGCATTCGGCGCTCAGCATCACAGGGAAGTCTTCGAGATGGTCGCCGGAGATACCGAGTCCTGGGCGCCCGGTGGTTTTGAGACCCAGGGGTTTTCCGTTGGGTCCAATGGCTTTCAGGGCTTCAGCGCCGACGTCGCCGGCAGGTTCAGCCGGGAGAGCGCTTCCGCCTACGTGGATCTCGAAGTCGACCTGACCGAGCGTTGGCTCGCGGACGCGGCACTCAGATACGATCGCTTCAGCGACTTCGGCAGCACCACCAACGGTAAACTGGCCAGTCGTTTCACCGTCTCCGACGGCTTCGCCGTGCGCGTGGCCGCAGGCACCGGCTTCCGCGCCCCGTCCATCGGCCAAAGCAATCTGCGCAGAGCGGCAACGGTAATCGTGGACGGCCAGTTGGCCGAATCGCTGACCTTGCCGCCCACCAACCCCGTCGCCATGCTCAAGGGCGGTCGCCAATTGGCGCCGGAAGAGTCGGTGCATTGGGGCCTGGGCGCGCTCTTTTCGCTGGGTCCGGCGGACATCACTCTCGACTGGTTCCGCATCGCGGTTGACGGTCGCATCGCGCTGACCCAGCAGAGCTTGAGCGAGCAGGATCGCATCGACCTCGTTGCGGCCAGGTTCGTGGGCGCCGAGACCGTCACCGCAGTGTCTTTCTTCGTCAACGATATCGACACCGAAACAACCGGCCTGGACTTGACGGCCCAGACGGGCTTCGACTGGATTGGCGGACGGGTTAACCTCGCTCTCGCCAGCAACATTACGCGAACCGACGTCATTGAGCGCGGACTTTCCGCTGAATCATCCAAGCGGTTTCAACGGCGGCAGCTACTACGTGCGCCTTGGCGCGAACCTATAGAATCCTCGTCACTCACAAAAAAAGTAGCAAATGCCGCGTATCAGCCGAAACGACGCCGGATTGCGCGCCTGGGCACTGGTGCTTCCGCTGCTCGCCTTCATCGGCGTGACCTTCATCGCTCCCCTCGGCGCGATGCTGACGCGCAGTATCGAGGAACCCGTGGTCGCGGACGCACTCCCCGATACGCTCCGCGAGCTGGCCGAGTGGGATGGCCGCGCCACGCCCGGGGAGCCCGTATTCCAGGCCGCCGTCCGCGAATTCCTGGATGCGCGGGAGACCCGCGCGTTGGGACGGGTGGCAACCCGCATCAACCGGGTCGAGGGTGGCCTGCGCAGCGTCATGACGCGCAGCGCCCGCAGATTGAGCAACCTGGCCGAATCGTCCGCCGGCCCATGCTTCGCCGACGGGAATAGCGATCAAGCCGGCCCGTCCGGCAAGGTGGACGCAGACAAGGCGCCCGCGCCCTGTCGCGACGTCATGCTCGATATCGATGACGCCTGGGGCGAGATCACCACCTGGCTGGCCATCCGCCGCGCCGGCGAGCGCTTTACGGCCAGACACTACCTGCATGCGCTCGACCTGGACCGCGGACTCGATGGCCAGATCGTCCCGCAACCGCCGGAATTACGCATCTACGTCCCGCTTCTCACCCGCACTCTTGCCATCAGCCTCGGCATCACCGCGCTATGCCTGGTGCTGGGCTATCCCATCGCATACCTCATCGCGCAGGCGCCGCCGGGCCGCGCGAATCTGCTGCTCCTGCTCGTGCTGGTGCCGTTCTGGACATCCTTGCTGGTGCGCACGACGTCCTGGATCGTGCTGCTGCAGTCCCAGGGCGTCGTCAACGATATCCTGGTCGCGCTCGGTCTCATCGGCGACGGCGAGCGGCTCGCAATGATCTACAACATGACGGGCACGATGGTCGCGATGACGCACGTCCTGTTGCCGTTCATGGTCCTGCCTCTGTATTCGATCATGCGAACGATACCGCCCCAGTACATGCGCGCCGCGGCGACCCTCGGCGCAAGCTTTCCGCAAGCGTTCTACCGCGTCTACTGGCCGCAGACGCTCCCCGGAGTCAGCGCCGGGTCGCTGCTCGTGTTCATTCTGGCCATCGGCTACTACATCACCCCGGCCCTGGTCGGCGGGCGCACCGGACAGCTCATATCCAACATGATCGCCTACCACATGCAGCAATCGCTCAACTGGGGGCTCGCCGCGGCGCTCGGCGGCATCCTGCTCGTCTGTGTGATCGCGCTGTACTTCGTCTATGATCGACTCGTAGGCGTCGAGCGGATGCGCCTGGGATGACACGCGCGAACGCGACTCAGCGGTTCGGCCCGGTGACCAGACGGGCAACCCCCGAACGACGTTCTTGCCGCAACGAGAGATGACGCACCCATGACTCCAGGCATTCAGAAATTCGCCGTCTTCGCGGTCGCGATGATCGCGTCGTGGTTCGTCGGCTGGTACATCCCACCCACCTGGACCGTGGAGGAGATCTCCATCGACGCGCAGATCGACGATGCCGGTGCGGTGTTCTACCTGTACGAGGGCAAACCCACCTACTTCGACGCCGTCCCCGCAGACCGGTCCAGCCTGGACCCCGAACGCGTGGGGCAGTCCGGGGAAGCACCGCCGGTGAGGGAAGAGTTCGTCGCCACTCACGAGATGCGCGACGGACGAATGCAGGATGTCTACCACCACCGCATCGCCAACGCGCACTGGGGATTCTGGTCGCTGTTGCCGCCTCTCGTCGCGGTGTTCCTGTGTTGGATGACCCGGGAACCCGTGTCATCGCTGCTCGGCGGCATCGTCTCCGGGGCGCTCATCCTGAGCCGCTACGACCTCATCGGCGAGGTGTTGATACCGTCTCTGGCCACGACAAAGTCCGCAGGTTTATTGGTGCTCTACCTGTGGCTCCTGGGCGGTCTTATGGGCATATGGTCACGCACCGGCGCCGCGCAGGCGTTCGCGGAGTTCATCACGGTCCGTTTCGTTCGCGGCCCGCGCACCGCCAAGCTCGTCGCCTGGTTCCTCGGCGTCATCTTCTTCCAGGGCGGCACGGTCAGCACGGTGCTCGTCGGCACCACCGTGAAGCCCATCGCCGACAAGGAGCACATCAGCCACGAAGAACTGGCCTACATTGTGGACTCGACCGCTTCGCCCATCGCCTCCCAAATCGCGTTCAACGCCTGGCCGGGGTACATACAGGCGTTCATTTTCGTCGGCGGGGTCAGTTTCCTCGCCACCGAAGCGGATCGCATTGCATTCTTCTTCGCAAGCGTTCCATTCTGTTTCTACGCTATCTTCGCCGTGCTTGGCACCTTTCTGCTGAGCGTTGAAAAGTCGCCGTTCCTCGGCAAGCGCCTGGCGGCGGCCATGGAACGTTCGCGTTCGACCGGCGCACTCGACGCCGAAGGCGCAGAACCGTTGAGCGCCAGGGAACTACAGGCCAGCAACGTCCCGGAGGGCTACTCGCCGCATGTCCTCGAGTTCTTCCTGCCCCTGATTACGCTCATAGGCATCGCGGTCGGCACCTTCGTCATCTACGACTCGCCCAACGTGCAGTGGGCCTTCGGCGCGGCGCTTCTTTTGGCGGCGGGGATGGCACTGGCCAAGGGCATGTCGCTCAATGTGCTGGTGTCGGGAATGCACGAGGGCCTCAAGGGCGTCGTCCTCGGTTCGGTCATTCTCCTGCTCGCCATCACTATCGGCGGCATCAGCAAGGAAACCGGAGGCGGCATCTTCCTGGTCGAGTTGCTCGGCCAGAGCATTCCGTACTTTCTGCTACCGGTGCTGCTGCAGGTTCTGACAATGATCATCGCCTTTTCCACCGGAACGAGCTGGGGCACCTACGCCGTGGCGTTTCCGCTGGCGATGCCGCTCGCCTGGGCCGTCGCCACCGGCCAGGAACTCGCGCACCCGGAACTTTTCATGACCCTCTGCTTCGCCGCCGTGATGGACGGCAGCGTGTACGGCGACCAGTGCTCTCCCATCTCCGACACGACCGTGCTGAGTTCGGTGTGCACGGGTTGCGACCTGATGGACCACGTCAAGACGCAGATACCGCAAGCATCCATCGCCGCCGGCCTCGCGGCCATTTGCTGGACAGTTATCGCCTACTTCGCTGGCTGATGGGCTTGCCGACTGTGCCCCCCGGGCACGTGAGCACAGTGTCGAGGACATCCGCCTGGCTTTTGCCCCAAGTGGCGTCTGAACGACAGCGATCCGAGCGCATGGGAGATTTTGCCTCCCGGTTCGGCCTGTGGATTCCGGGCGTCAGAATAGGAATCGGCAAGCAGCGACGCGAGCCCTTCGGCGAGCCTGATTTTGGCACGTTGGCGTTTGCTGATTGCCTTCATGCTGATATAACGCATGCATCGAAGGCATGATGGGTTATCGACTATGGCCATGCTGACCGTCCGCAACCTGTCCGACGAGGTCCATCGCGCCTTGCGTGTGCGGGCAGCCCTGCGCGGCCGCAGCACCGAGGCCGAGGTGCGCGCCATCCTGGAGGAAACGGTCCTGCCGGAAGGGCGGGTCGGATTGGGTTCGCTGCTGACCGCCGTCGGCCAGCGCGCCGGGTTGACGGAGGAGGAGTCCGCGGGCTTTGCGCTACGCGACAGCGCTCCGGGCCGGCCGGTCGAGCTTGAATGATTCTGGTAGATACCGATGTGGTTTCGGAGCCGTTGCGGAGGGTTCCGGAACCTCGCGTCGCCGGATGGCTCGACGAACAGGCGTTGGAAACACTGTATCCGTCCGCCATTACTGAATTATTTCATCGCGCGCGGTACGCAGTGGAGGTTTGAGGCGATAGCGTAGGGAACATTCGGACAAGGGCCGAATCATATCGCGCTCCCGATAAAATTCCCCTATCTTGCCGCTGCCCTGCTACAACCTAAAGAGAGGACTGACCATGGCGCCCGTTCCAAGAGGTGGCACTGTTGCTGTCACCGGCGCCGCCGGATTTATCGGCGGTTGGGTAGTTAGACGTCTACTGGGCCGCGGCTACCGCGTTCGCGCCTGCGTGCGCGATGAAAGCGATGCAACCAAGACGGGTTTCCTCAAGGCCATGCCCGGATGTGTTTCCGACCGGTTGACACTGCATTCGGCGGATCTGAACAACGCCGGGTGTTTTGACGACATCTTCAAGGGATGCCATGGCGTCGCGCACGTTTCCCACGTCAACCAGTATGGCAACGCCGAATACATACAAATGGTCTGCGACCACATTATCAATAGTATGAACGAGTCAGGCTCTGTCACCCGGGTGGTTGTCACGTCCAGCATCGCGGCAGTGGTTTCCGAGAGGACCTTTGATGAAATGGTGAAACGGCCGGTGATCTACGAAGACCGCTATCCCGACCAGGGTGACCCAAGGGTTTCCGGTTACTCGACGAGTAAACAGCAGGCGGAACAAAGTGATATGTGGGATTCGATCACTTGCTGTCCCGCAGATAACGTAGGTCCGATACAGTCCGCGCATCAGGGAGACGGCGGTCCGTGGCAGGGATTGATGAAAAAGATGCTGTTGGGAGAGTGCAATCCGGCCGTGCATGGTTACAGGCCCTGGCATACGGTCGATGTTCGCGACACCGCGGCAACCCAGATCGCCATACTGGAAAGCGTTATGGTGGGGAATGGCGAGCGCTATATCGCCTACAACACCGAGAGGATCGATATCGAAGAGGCGTGTGCGCGTATCGATCGGCTACTGCCCGAACTCGGCTTTGCAACGCCCGACATGACGGAGGATCTGGATGAAGAAGGGCTGGCGCGGAAGAGAGAGCGCAAGGCTGTCTATGCCGGCACCGACCTGCGCAATGATCGATCGCGAGCTCTCGGCATTACCTACCGGGATCTGAATGATTCACTTCGTGATATGGCTGAATCGCTGATTAGCGTCGGCGAAGTCGAGCCGGTCCTGCATCCTGGATTCTGCCTGAACACGCCATAAGTGCCCCGCAGCCGGCGGGATGGCGAACCTACCGCTCGGATATGTCCTGCTACCCGTGCATTCCCCGCGACTGGCAGCCTAAGGAGCGTGCCACCCTGGTATATCTCGCGCGCGGCGATTCGGTACTCCTGATACGCAAGTTGCGCGGCCATGGAGCGGGAAAAGTCAATGCGCCGGGAGGTCGGATCGAGGCGGGCGAATCAGCCGAAGCGTGCGCGATTCGCGAAGTCGCCGAAGAGGTCGGCATTCGCGTTCAATCGCTCTCACTGCACGCGTTGTTGCGCTACGACGACCCGACGGAAGGCTTAGCCATGGCAGGATATGCTTTCGTTTCGTCGGACTTTCAGGGCGCGCGCGCCCGCACAGCGGAAGCCGACCCCTTCTGGTGCCGCATCAACGAGATTCCATACGACGAGATGTGGGAAAACGATCGCATCTGGCTGCCGAGGGTGCTCAAGGGCGAGCGCATTCGCGCGGACTTCCGGTTCTGCCGGGGTCGCCCGGTAGCGCACACCGTCATCTCCGATACGGACATCTGCGTGTGAGTTTTCGCGTTCAGTTGTGAAGCTGCACGATTTCCCGCCCCACTGCCCCGATGTGAGGCGGTCGAAGAGATCCGACGAATTGGCATTGACCGCACGATTGTCACCGGCACGCAAGACGGTCTTGTGATCTGTGGCGCGCGGCATTCGGCGCGGGAGCGATCGGGGCTACGTGGTAGAGTCCTGTCGGATGGCAGGTTTGGCTAGGGTTGACGGAGTGGTGTCTTGGGATTGAACGGCATTCGTGTTCACAACTACCGTGCGCTAGCCGACGTGGATATCGAAGTGGGCGCGATCAACGTCCTGTTCGGGCCCAACGGAGCTGGGAAGTCGACTCTGCTCGACACCGTGTACTTCTTCCGCGATTGCGCCATACGAGGGGTAGAGGTCGCGTCGTCGGAGCGGGATCATGGAATCGGTCTCCTTTGGGATGGAGCCAGCGATGATCGACGCATACTCGTGGAACTCTCTGGTGGAGGTGTCACCTACGCACTTTCGTTTTCGCTGGCGGCCGGAAGGATAGAACCGTTTCCAGGTGAGCTCCTTGTTTCCCCCGGCCGCAGCCTTACGCTCATAGAACGTGCTCCCGGGTCGACGAGCGCATCGCTGTTCAATGCTGGGGTCGGGCAGGCGCCCGCCATTGAGTTGCGCGAACCCGACAAGATCAGTCTTGGCCTGTTCTTGGACTTCAACAGCGGGGATGACGAAGCAGGATATCTTGACCGCTTGCTGCATTTCGTCCGTTTCTATCACTCGCGCTCGTTCCGGCTCGGGGCTCTGAAGCGAAGCGGATCGGAGAGCAGCCATCACACAAGGCTTTGGGACCGTGGAGACAACGCTTGGTCGGTGCTCAGGAACGTGCAGGACAAGCGCAACGTGGATGCGCGGTACAACACCATCATGGGGTACATGGCCGAAGCCTTTCCCGTGTTTGACGGTATCGTTCTCGAACAGACCGGGCCATCGTCTGTCTATGCGAGCTTTTTGGAGAAGGGGCGAAGTGAAGCGATATTTGCATCCGGGATCTCGGACGGCGTACTTGAGTTGCTTCTTCTTCTCCTAGCGTTGTTCGCGGAAGGAGACCGAGAGGCGGTACTGTTGTTCGACGAGCCGGAGGTGTCGCTACATCCTTGGGCACTATCTGTATTGGCGCGAGCAATCAGGTGTGCTGCCGCCCAATGGGGAAAGCAGATTTTCGTCGCAACCCATTCGCCTGTCCTGATCAGCCAGTTTGAGCCCGAGGACATTCTGGCGGCGCGGGTAGAGCAAGGCTGTGTCCGGTTCGATCGGCTGTCTGAAATCGAAGAGATCAAGGATCTGTTGGAAGAATACGCACCAGGTTCGCTCTACATGTCAGAGGCGATCGCTCCACAAGGGCGTGCGACCTTCGAAGCGATCGATTCGTGATGCCGCGCTGTGGCGCGAACGCCGCTGAGTGGCGGTTCTTCCGGTTCGGGCTGATCGTGACAGGGGAGACTGAAGAGCAGTGTCTTCCGGATCTGTTTCGCATTCTGGCATCCCAAGGAAACTGTTCGTTTACAGTGATCCGTCGAATTGGCCAGCGATCGCCCATACGATCCGCACGGCGAAAGCAGACGATGGTGGGAACGGGCAAGCGGATACCGGACAGGGACGCCGAGCAGATCGGTATCCCGGCGCGGAGGTTTCTGTCATCTACGGGAGACTTCGTGCTGCTGGTGGACGACCTCGAAGCAAGCCGTTCGGACGAAGTAGATGCAGTGTTCGACCGTTACCGAATGGCGCTGGACACCATGCTTCGAGAGGACATGTCGGCGAAGGCGGCGGTTCACTTTCTGGTGAACATGCTCGAAGCCTATTACTTTGCGGACGCCAAGGCGGTCAATGAGGTGCTGGGCACCGACTTGGAGGACTTCGACGGAGACGTTGAGACTATTGGGCACCCGAAGAACGAGTTGAGAGCTCTTCATGCAGGCTTCGACGAGAAGGAGCACGGACGTTTGATTGTCAGCGCGTTAGATGTCCCGCATGTGCTGTCGCACGAGGAGAGATGTGCGTCGCTGAGGACGATGTTCGCCTGGGGCAGCGTAGCCGTCGGCGTAACTGGTTGGCTGCCGAAAGGTCGCTTGCACGATACGACGAAGGGGCAGATCGATGCGCTTCGCGAGTCGTTGCGGTAGCGGTTCAAGGTTCTTCTGCATCAACTGGCGCCGCTGGGCGCGGCTCACGAGAACCCATCGTTGCTGAGGCAGATGGGTGTGCATTGGCGAGCATTTACGCCCACGACCCGGCAGAAGGCTTCGCCATGGCGGGATTTGCTTTCGTTTCATCCGAGTTCCGCGGCGTGGCCGCGCGCACTGCGGAAGCCGACCCTTTCTGCTGCCGCATGGATGAGATTCCATACGACGAGATGTGGGAAAACGATCGCATCTGGCTGCCGAGGGTGCTCAAGGGCGAGCGCATTCGTGCGGATTTCCGGTTCTGCCGGGGTCGCCCGGTAGCGCACACCGTCGTCCCCGATGCGGACATCTGCGTGTGAGTTCGGTTGTGAAGCCGCGCAGTTGCCCGGCCCGGTCAGCCAGGTTTCGGCGCGTATACTCGGACCCGACCATCGCCCCGATCAAGGACCGCATGACTCGTACTACCGAATGCAGGCTTCCATGACGAAATCGCTGGCCATGAGGCAACTGCTGGGCGATGTCGTGCGCGCGTACGGCGCCATGGGTTTCGATGACCGAGACGAAGGCATCAGTCCCAGGCGGCTACCCGACTGGACGCGCGCGCAGTTGCCCGCGGGGGTGGAAGTGATGGCACGCATGGCGTCAGGGGTGCGGCTGCAATTCAACACCGACGCGACACGCCTGGGACTTGCGTTTCTGGCAACGACCAGGCACGCGATCGACCGACCGCGCAGGCCGGTAACCTTCAACCTGGAAACCGGAGGCCGCATCTATTCGGCCCGCTCCACCAAGGGCAACACCATCATCCTCACTCCCCGGGCGGCACGCCGTTTCGAATTCGTTCGCGGCGAACCGGACACCATATGGGTCAGCGACCTCGCTGGGGGCTGCAAGGACTGTGAACTGTGGTTGCCGCACAACGCCTCCATCGAACTTCGGACGCTGATCCTCGACGACGGCGCACACCTGGCGCCGATGACGACCGATGTCCGAGCCAAATGGATCCACTACGGCAGTTCCATCAGCCAATGCGCGGATGCGGAAGAGCCTGCATACATCTGGCCGGCAGTGGCTGCCCGGCGCGCGAACGTCGCAGTGCAGAACCTCGGACTTGGCGGCCAGTGCCACCTGGACCCGTTCGTCGCCCGCACCATCCGGGACGCGGACGCCGACATCGTCAGCATCAAGATCGGCATCAACATCGTCAACATGGATTCCATGCGCGAACGTGTCTTCGGGCCTGCCCTGCACGGCTTTCTCGATACGATCCGCGAAGGCAAGCCGGACACGCCCATCATCGCGACTTCCCCCATCTTCTGTCCCGCCGCCGAAACGCAACCCGGACCGATGATCCGCGATGCGTCTGGCAAGTTCCTGACCTTCGAGGGCTTCGATGCGATTCGCAACGGCTGCATGTCGCTTCGGCGTGTCCGGGAGATCATGGCCGAAGTGATCGATGCGCGCCGCACGTCGGGCGATGAAAACCTGCACTACCTCGATGGACTCACGCTGTTCGGCGCCGAAGACGCGGGCGACCTGCCGGACGACCTGCATCCGAACGCGGCCGGCTACATCCGCATAGGCGAACGCTTCGCGCCGACATTGGCGCGTTGGGCTGGACTCGCCGGTCGTTGAGAAACCTGTCAGTCGTTTGCTGGTTGTTCCCCATCGCGGCGGCGCTCGCCTGGGCCGTGGAAGAGGATTCACTTGAGTTTCGTCACGGCATTTCGCTCATCGACGAACTGAAGTATCCAGCCGACTTTCGGGGTTTCTACTACATGAATCCCAACGCGCCCAAGGGAGGCGTGCTACGGCTCTCGACGGATGTCCCGATCCGCAACTTCTCCGACGTATGGGACGAGGACGTGGTCCCCGCACCCGGCACGCAACGCGTCTACGATTACCTCCTGCACCGCGCGGGCGACGAGTTGGGCGGCTTCTACGGTCATCTGGCGCAAGGCGTGGCACTTTCGCCTGACCGGCGTTCGCTGCATTTCCGGCTGCATCCCGATGCCCGCTGGCACGACGGCGCGCCAATCACCCCGGAGGACGTGAAGTTCACGTTCGATCACGTACTCGGCACGATCCAGGGGAAGATCTTCATGGGCTGGCTCGCGGCGGTGGAGATCACCGGCCCCCGCGAGGTGGCGTTTCGCCACAGGCGCAGGTTCGGCACCGATAACCTGCAGTGGCTCACCTACGTGAGCATACTTCCCGCGCACTACTGGAAGGACCGGAATCCGAGCGCAACGACATCCATACCGCCGCTCGGGAGCGGACCGTACCGCGTGGCTGGCCATGATCGATCCCATGTGCGATTCGAACGCGTGAAGAACTACTGGGGGCGCCACCTCCCCATCAACCTGGGCCGGCACAACTTCGACGAGATCCGATACGACCTCTACCGCGACAACACGGTCGCGCGGGAGGGGTTCCGCAAGGGACTGTTCGACTTTCGACTTGAAAGTGAAATCCGGCACTGGCTTTCCTACGACGGCGACGAAAGGTTCGCAAGGGACATCCTCCAATGGCGGCTTCTTACCGGGGCCCAGTGGGCCATCACGCTGAACACGCGCAGGCACCATCTGTCGGATGTCCGCGTGCGGGAAGCCCTCACGCTGGCGATGAACTTCGACTGGCAGAACCGGGTGTATCACCATGGCGCGTATGAACGCGCGGACAGCTATTTCGCCGGTTCGCAATTCGCCGCGCGGGGCGTCCCGACTGGTTCTGAGCTAGAGACATTGAAACGCTTCCGGGGACAGATCCCGGAGCGGGTCTTCACCGATGTCTTTGAACTACCGAGTTCCGTCGGCATTGGCAGCAATCGAGCTGCGCTGCAGCGCGCGCGGGAGCTTCTCGCGGCAGCGGGATGGCGAATGGACGACGGCCGGCTGGTAGATGGCCAAGGCACGCCATTCACGCTGCAATTGCTCGCCCAGACACCAGCCGACCATCGCATATTGCTTCCCTATGTCGGTTCCTTGAGGCGACTGGGGATCGCCGCGCGTATCCAAATTGTCGATGTCGCACGCTTCATTAACCTGATCGGCCGCCGGGAGTTCGACGCCGTGCTGCGGGAACACGGATTCGTGTCGCCGCCGGCGAGACAGCTTCGAAACTACTTCGCGTCCCACGGCGCCGACGAGCCCGTGGCAGGCAACCTGGCGGGGATCAGCGATCCCGTCGTGGACGCGTTGATCGAACGCGCGGAAAGCGCCGAGACGCTGAGCGCGATGATCGTCGCCTGCCGCGCCCTGGATCGCGTACTGCTTTGGCGCTTCTACAACATCCCGCTCGAGACGATGCACCAGCCGCGCATGGTGTATTGGGACAAGTTCGGACGTCCGGAGCGCGAAGATGGCGCGATATACAGTCCGCCGCAGCACGACGCCTGGTGGTACGACGCCGAAAAGGCACGGCAGGTCGCCGGGGACGCAAGCTAGTGCACCGGAACGCGCTCTATGCTGATAATGTGTTGAAGACTCAGGTGGTGCAGCGGCGTTCGCACAGACAAGACGCACAGGAAAGAGAAGAAGGAGTTTCCAACCATGGTCAGGATCATTGCAGGCATCGGTGTGACGGCGGTTGTGCTGTTCATATTCGGGTTTGTCTATTGGGGTTTGAGCCCACTTCCCTACACGTCATGGAACGCGACCGCTGATCCCGAAGCCGCGCTCGGCATCGTCAAGCGCCATTTCCCCGAGAGCGGCGTCTACAGCCTTCCCGGCGCCGACAACATGGAGCTTCTCGCCGAGGGATCGCACGCCATGATCTACGTGGATCACGGGTTATCGGCCTCGCAGCCGGACCCCAAAGACATGGCGTTGGGCTTCTTGCATAACATTCTCATGGCGGTCGTGGTGTTCCTGCTGATACGGCATCAGACCGGCATGTCGCAAATCTTGAGGACCGGGGCGCTAGCCGGCCTGGCTGCCGTGGTCGTCATCGAAGGCAGCGATATCGCATGGTGGCTCTATCCGCTGTCCTGGAAGATTCACGGCGCGGTGTACCACTTCCTCTGCTTCGTCCTGGCCGCCGCGTTGCTCGGCAAGTTCATGCCTGCCAAGCAGGCGTAGCGCTTTCGAAGCGCAAACGCCAGGGAGTTCGCCGTGAACAGCACGCTTTCCCGCCTCGCGGCCGGCATTCTGATGCTCTGGGCAGCGAGCCTCGAAGCCGAAGACCTCACTGCCCAGGAGTTGGTATCGGGCGCGCTGAACTTGATGCGCGGCACTTCTTCGTACGTCGCGTTGACGATGAAGATCAAGCGACCGAACTGGGAACGTTCGACGTCCATCGTATCCTGGAGCCGGGGCCGGGAAGATACGCTGATACGCTTCACCGCGCCGGCGAAAGACGCCGGCCACGCACTGCTGAAGGTGGGCGACGGCATGTGGACGTACACGCCCAAGCTGAACCGGACCATCCGGCTGCCATACAGCATGCGCTCGCAAAGCTGGGGGGGATCCGACTTCTCCTACAACGACTTGTCCCGCAGCGACCAGGTGCTGCGCCACTACGATCTCAACATCGTCGATGAAAGGCAGGATGACGAACACACGATCTATACGATCGAGGCAGTACCGCACGAAAACGCGCCGGTCGTCTGGGGCAAGGAGGTCTGGGTACTGCGCGACGATTACGTGATGTTGGAACAGGTCTTCTACGACCAGATGCAAGTGGCATTGAAACGCATGTCCACGCTTGAGATCGGTCACCTCGGAGGACGAACCTTGGCCACACGGATGCGCATGGAGCGCCTGGATGAGCCGGATCACTGGACCGAGGTCACCACCAACTCGGCCGAGTTCGACATCGAATTGCCCGAAGGCATGTTTACCCTGTTCACCCTGAAATCGGGCGCCACCTGATGTCCGCTTCCGCAAACGCCAGCCGGGCGCTGTTCGCCATCGTCGCGTGGCGGAACCTCTGGCGCAACCCGCGCCGCACCTGGCTCACCGCCGGCGGCATCGCATTCGCAACGGCGCTGGTCGTATTCTCCTCGTCGATTCAGGTCGGTAGCTACGACGGCATGATCGACATGGCGACGCGCCTCGTCAGCAGCCATATCCAGGTGCAGCATCCGAAATTCCAGGACGATCCGCGCATGCGGTACTCGTTGCCCGAAGGCGTTGAATTGACCGAGCGGCTGGCGCGCCTGCCCGGCGTGGCGGGGGCGGCGCCTCGTGCCGAGGCGTTCGCCCTGCTTTCCACCGAGGAACGCAGTTTCGGCGGGCTGGTGCTTGGCGTCGATCCCGACCGGGAGCGGCAAGTCTCCGATCTTCCCAACACGCTGGTAGAGGGCGAATACCTGCCGGGGCCGGACGATGCGTTCATCGGCGCCGCGCTGGCGCGGAATCTCGATATCTCGCTCGCAGATGAAATCCTCGTGCTGGGCACCGGCAAGGAAGGCAGCATGGGCGCCCTGGCCCTCAGAGTGGGCGGCATATTCGAAACCGGACACGACGGTACCGACCGCTCGCTGATTCTCGTGCGTCTGCAAACGCTGCAGGAGGGTTTCGATCTCGGCGACGAAGTACACCGGGTTCTGGTGGCGGCGGCTTCGATCAGCGACATCGACGAGGTGGCGCGAAGAATCGAACTCGAGCTCGGCGCGGACTTTTCCACGCTGAAGTGGAACGCGCTGATGCCAGAGATCGAGCAGGGCATACAGATCGACTGGGTAAGCTCGCAGTTGATGTATTGGCTGCTGTTGATCCTGGTGGCTTTCGCCATAGTGAATACATTCATGATGACGGTCTTCGAGCGCACGCGGGAATTCGGCATGTTGTTGGCCATCGGTATGCGTCCCGCATCGATCATGGGCATGCTGCAAGTCGAAGCGATAGCAATGTGGGCGATCGGCGCGGGCATTGGCCTTGCCATTGCGCTCGGCCTGATCGCCTGGCTGAACCAAACGGGCATCGCGTTCAGTGAAATAGCGGAGGGCATGGAGGAGATGACAGCCAACTATTTCATACCGGAGCGGATGTATCCCGGATTCGCATTCCAATCCATCGCCATGGCCCCCGCCGTGTTGGGTGTCGCTACCCTGGCGGCCGCTTTCGGTACATCGCTGAGGTTGCGCAAGATTCGGCCCGTCGATGCGCTGCGGATCGAGGTCTAGTGCTCCGGGTTAGAGACAGATGAACCTGAAGCTGCTCGTGCAACTCAGTTGGCGCAACCTGTGGCGCCACCGGCGCCGCACCGGCATCCTGCTCACGACAATCTGTTTCGCCGTGGGCGGGGTCCTGGTCCTCAATACGTTCTTGCGCGGCATGCAGGTGAGCATGGCTGAGATGGCCATCGACAACCTTAACGGCCACATCAAGTTGCTTGCGCCCGGCTACCTGGACGATCCGGGCATCAACAAGAGTTTTGAACTCGAACCACCCGGGCGTCCCGAACTCGCCGCCGATGGCATCGAGGGCTGGGCGCCTCGCGTGCGCGTGCCCGCGGTGATCATGAGCGAGCGGGAAACCAGGGGCGTTCAGTTCGTCGGCGTCGTCCCCGGCAGCGAGGACATTTCCTTCCTCGGTGACGTAATACTCGACGGGGAGAATCTCTCAGGCCCCGACGATAAGCGCATACTCCTCGGCCGCGCCCTCGCCGAACAGCTGGAAACCGGGGTCGGGCGGCGCATCGTGCTCGTCACCCAAGGCGTCGACGGCAGCAACCGGGAATCGGGCTACCGCATCGCGGGAGTTTACGATGCCGTCGGCACGGGACTCGAAAAGGTCTTCGTGTTTACCGGCCTCACGACCGTGCAGGAAATGCTCTCCGTCGCTGCCGTGACCGAGCTGTCCGTGCGGTTGACGGAAGAAAGCCAAAGCCCACGGGTATTGCGTAGCCTGAAGAGTGCCTTCGGCGATCTGGATGTCAGGACGTGGCAAGATCTCGAGCCGCAAGCCGCGATGATGTTCGAGTTCGCCGACAGGGCCGTACTCATCTGGTTCCTCATCGTCATGGCTGCGCTCACTTTCGGCCTCGTCAACACGTTAGTCACCGCAGTGATGGAGCGGGTTCGGGAACTGGGCATGCTCCGGGCCCTCGGCATGCGGCGCGGCACCGTCATCGCGCAGGTGGTGATCGAGTCCATGCTCACCATGGCGATCGGCATCGCGGTGGGCGTCGTACTCGGACTCCTGGGCTATCTTTGGCTCGCCGACGGTATCGACCTCTCGGCGTTCGCCGAAGGCATGGAAATGAGCGGCATCAAGCCTGAACTGGTCCCCAAGCTGTGGGCGCGGGATATCTACCTGGTGGCAGGCCTGAGCCTGGTGCTCGGTTTTCTCGCCAGCATCTATCCGGCACGGCGCGCGGTGAAAGTCCAACCGCTGGATGCAATGCGGGGCTAGTTGGTGAGGAGAGAGGTGATGTCTGATCTGGTTGTCGACTGCCGCGGGTTGACGCGAATCTACGGCGACGATGCCGTGCCCGTACGCGCGCTGCAAGGCGTGGACTTCAGCGTGACCAAGGGCGAGTGGACCGCTCTGGCGGGGCCCTCGGGTTCCGGCAAGTCAACGCTTCTTCACCTTGTCGGCGGCCTCGACCGACCGACCGATGGCACGGTAGTGGTCGACGGCGAGAAGCTGAACGACCTGTCGGAGTCGAAGTTATCCGACCTGCGACTGCGCAAGGTCGGGTTCGTCTTCCAGGCCTTCAACCTGCTTCCGGTATTGTCTGCGGTGGAGAATGTCGAGTTCATCATGCAGCTTCAGGGAGTCGGGCCCTCGGAACGCCGCGAACGGGCCCTCTGGGTGCTCGCCCACCTGGGGCTCGGCGACATCGGCGAACGGCGTCCCGGCGAACTGTCCGGCGGGCAGCAGCAACGTGTGGCCGTGGCGCGCGCCATCGTGACCAATCCGGTCTTGCTGCTAGCCGACGAACCGAGCGCCAACCTTGACTCCGCTACGACACAGGAGCTGCTTGCGCTTCTGCGCCGCATCAACGAAGAGCGGGGCGTAACCATCGTAACGGCGACCCACGATCCAATCGTCATGGGCTATGCCAGCCGGCGTGTCCTGCTGCGGGATGGCCGGATCGAAACCGACGAGTTGGTGTCGTCGCCGACTTCGCGCGCTTGAAGCATTTCTTACTGTGCACATGGGTGGTTGCCGGGGTCGCCGCCGGAACCGAAGCGCGCGCGGAAATTGATCTCACCGCCCGGTTCAAGTGGTTCTCATCCGCTGCGGCGCTGCCTTCCGCCGACGTGCAACGACGTCAAAATGGGACGCCAGCCTACGATCACAATGCCGACCTGCGGGTGTTGCTACGTGCCTCTGCCAACCAACTGCGTTTCATCGGCGACTATTCCCTGACCTGGGTAGCGGGGGATTCGTTTGTGTTCGGCGATTCCGCGCGGCTGGACCAACGGCCCACGGAAGACTCAAGCCGGTTGATGAACCTGACACGAACGATAGACGAGGGATCGCGACACCTGTTGGTCCATCGCTTCGACCGCCTGGCTGTCGAATACCGCGACCCGCGTTTTGCGATCACCCTGGGACGCCAGGCGCTCAGTTGGGGCAGCGGCCACGTGTTCCAGCCCATGGACCTGTTCAATCCCTTTGCGCCGACGGCGGTGGACCGGGACTACAAGCCGGGCGACGACATCCTGCTGATTGAACGCGCATTTGCCCACAGCGCACTGCAATTGCTCTATGTCGCGCGTCGCGATGCGCGTGGGCGCGCGGGCGACGACAGCTACGCTGCCATGTGGCACGGGGTCTTCGGCGCAAGTGAGGTGGAACTCATGGGGGCGCGCCACTACCGGGACGATCTGCTTGGCATAACGTTCAAGATCCCGATAGGCCCTGCATTGCTGCGCACCGACATCGTCGGGACCCGGCTTGCCCAGGATGGGGACCGGCGCGTGTCGGGCATCGTCAATATCGATTGCGCGTTCGAACTGTTTCAGCGAACCGGCCTCGTCTTTGCCGAGTACTTCCACAATGACTTCGGCGTCGACACACTGACGGCGACGCTTCCCGCACCGCTGCATGATCGACTATCGAGAGGCGAGCTGTTCAATGTCATGCGCGACTACCTCGCCGCGGGCGCCACCTACCAGTGGCATCCCTTGTGGTCGCAAAGCCTGGCCTGGATCGGCAATCTCAACGACGGTTCGAGTCTGGTGCAGACATCGCTGACCTACGACGCGTCGGATTCCGCCCGCGTTCAGGCGGGACTTGTGGCGGCCCTGGGCGGCACGGGGGACGAATTCGGAGGTATTCCCGCCGACGACGGCGTCACCGCCGGCGGCGGCACCCGCGCGTTCATCCGCGTCCTTTATTTTTGGTAAACGGTCGCGTTTCGATAAGAAACCGCGCCTATCGGGATGTCGCCTCGCCGTCGAGAGCCGCCAACCGCTCGATGGCCTTTTGCTGAAGGATCCGCTGGAACGGGTCCTGGGGCGGCAATTCGATCACGCGCAGGAGCAAATCCCGCGCCTGCGCCCGGCGCTTCTCGCCCTCAAGCAACGGCAGGCCCGGTGCGTATTCGAGGAGTACCACGTTCCTGTCGGGCTCAAGCGCCAGGGCCTGCTCGTAGTGGGTAAACGCGCTCTTTTTTTTCGCGCCAAGCAACGCGCGAGCCATCATCCCTCCGCGGCCGATCGCTTCCGCATGCCAGGAGGCCAAGCTCAAGTGCGCCCCGAAGTGACTCGGGTCCAACTCGAGCGCACGTTCGATCGACGCGCGCACCTGCTTCGGGTATCCCTCCCGCAATGATTTCATCGGGGCAAGCAATTGGGAGTAGCGGCCCGTGGCGTGGGCCGACTGAAGATGGGCCTGGGCATTGGCCGGATCCAGCCCGATGGCCGCTTCCGCCGCGCGCATGGCGCGCTGCAGCAATGGCTCCTTCCCCTCCTCTTCCGCGACATGGTAGGCGTATATCGCCAGCGCTTCGGCCGCCAGCGCTTGTCCTTCGGAGGTTCCCGGCGCTTCGCCCAAATCTGCCGCCGCGATGTACTCCCCCTTGGAAAAGGCGGCACGCGCCGCTTCGATGGATTCGGCGGTGGCGCTTGCCGACAGGAATGCGAGCACGACGGTCACGTGAGCCAGAAGCGAGGCCTTGGTCATGGAGTCCTCTTCGGCGCAAAGCGAACCCGCACTCTAAACGTTTCCCGGCAAACCGCGCAACGCGATGAGGCGGCGATAGGGCGTATGTTCAAGTCTTCAGCAACGCACATTGACTTCCATGGTCGACGAGCGGGGCCGGGTCAGAGGAGCCTTCAGCCCGGGAGCGCGAGGGCGTACCCCTCGTAAGAAACAGGCGAAGCCGAAGGCGCCGGATCAGTTGGCCTCCAGTGAACGCCAACCCACCGGAAAGAGACCCGAACATGAACATGGAGTCCACGCGCATCAGATCGTACCGCAGCTTCAAGGTGGATGAACACATGCCGGCGGTCGCCGTGGAGCGGTACCGGACGCTGAAGACATACCAGCGGTTGCGGGACTCTGGCTGCGACGAGGCGGGGGCGCTGGAGCATCTCGGCATCAGCCGCCGCACGCTGTACCGGTGGAAGGCCGCGCGTCCCCACCGCGTCCGAGGATGATCTGCGCTTCTCTGCAACGGTGTGCACCTGAAATGGTCGCAAAAAGGTTCCTGCAGAAGATGGACGGATTTGCTCGTCCAAGGCATTCTTGATGCGAGAAGTCACCCGCGACAGTTCCGGACAACGTGAAACGGGGGGAACCCACTGTCGTGAGGTCCGAGACACAATCATTTTGGGGCAAGGCGCAACCTATCGTCCCGGGGCCCAAGTGGCACCCGTTGCCCCTGCACTCCCTTGACGTTGCGGCAGTTGGCAGGACCCTGCTGACAGCGAAGCGAGCCCCGGGCGGAACGCTGCCGGAATTGCTCGGCCTTTCGGTTGAGGAGACGATCCGATGTACCTCTTGCCTGCTCGCGCTCCACGACGTGGGAAAGTTCGCAAAGCGGTTTCAGGCCAAGGCGCCCCGGTGGTTTCCGAGCGTGTTTGAACAGTCCCCCGATACCGTCCCGACGCAATTCGATCACGGCGCGGGCGGCCTGCGACTGTTCGACGCGGAGCCGACGGCGTTCCACGCGCTCCCGGGCGCCGACGTCCGCGCGTTGCGCCTGCTGGTCTCCGCCGTCTTTGGGCACCATGGCTCGCCACCGACAGCGGATGGTCCGGGGGCGTTGCGCGGCGACTTCGGGACAGCGGGCATCGATGCTGCGCGACTGTTTGTCGGGGAAACCTGGGGCTTCTTCAGTCTCGGGGAGGCGTGGCCGCACCTCGACCTTGAACGCGCGCGGCGCGCGTCTTTCGCCCTCGCGGGTTTGGCTGTGCTTGCCGACTGGATCGGCTCGAACCAGGAGTGGTTCCCGTATTCCAACCCCGTCGAAGACCTCTCCGAATACTGGCAACAGGCACTCGATCGGGCAGCGTTTGCCGTCTCGGAGGCGGGGGTGATTCCCTCGCCCACGTCCGCCCGGGTCTCCTACCTCGACCTCGTCGGCGAGAATGTCACTCCGAGCCCGATGCAGAAATGGGCGCGCGATGTTGAACTGCCCGATGGTCCTGCACTGTACCTGCTCGAAGACGAGACCGGCAGCGGCAAGACAGAGGCCGCGGCAATGCTGGCACACCGGCTGATGCAATCGGGGGCAGCAGAAGGGCTATACCTCGCCCTGCCGACCATGGCGACGGCGAACGCCATGTTCGATCGGCTCGCCCAGTGCTATCGCGCGCTTTTCGCAGACGATGCGACACCATCCATCGCGTTGGCCCACGGTGGGCGCGATCTGCACGAAGGGTTCCAGGAGGCAAAGCGGCAATGGGGGCGCATGGAAGACCCCTATGCGGGCGATACGAGCCCCGATGGCGCCGACGTCACGGCGTCCGCAGCCTGCGCGGCGTGGGTGGCTGACGACAGGCGCCGAGCCTTTCTCGCGGACGTGGGTGCCGGAACCATCGATCAGGCGCTGCAGGCAGTACTCCCCGCCCGGCACCAATCCCTTCGCCTGCTGGGACTGATGCGGCGCGTGCTGATTCTCGATGAGGTGCATGCCTACGACGCCTACATGCAACGCGAGATCGAGCGCCTGCTTGAGTTCCAGGCCGCCCTCGGCGGCTCCGCCATCATTTTGTCCGCCACCCTGCCGCTGAGCATCCGCAACAGGCTGGCCGACGCGCTTGCAAAGGGCACGGGGGAGAACAGGGGCACGACGGACGATTGCATGGCCTACCCACTGGCAACGGTGTGCGGGTCTGGCGGGGCGTCCACTACGCCCGTTCCCGGGATGGCCGGTCGCGGGCGGGCTCTCCCGGTGCGTTTTCTGCGCACGCCGGAGGCGGCAATCGATGAGGTTGAGGCCGCCGCGGCCGCGGGCAAGGCGGTGCTCTACATCCGCAACACGGTGGACGATGCGCTTGAGGCGCACGCGACTCTCCGACAACGGGGGTTGGTCCCGGATATCTTCCATGCCCGCTTCGCGCTGGCTGACCGGCTCGCCATCGAACACGACGTAATGTCTTGGTTCGGAAAATGGAGCACTTCCGTCAATCGCCTCGTCAATGGCCACGGCAGGGTGCTGATCGCGACACAGGTGGTCGAGCAATCGCTGGACCTCGACTTCGATGCCCTCATCACGGATCTCGCCCCGGTCGACCTGGTCATACAACGGGCCGGACGGCTGTGGCGCCACAAAAAACGGCCAGGGCGGAAGGGGCAGCCTGAACTGCTCGTGGTCAGCCCGGAGCCAACGACGAATGCGGACGAGAACTGGTTCCGCGGAACCTTCCCGCGCGCCGCGCACGTCTACCCCGACCACGCTCGCCTGTGGCTGACCGCCCGAATGCTCGAGGATGCGGGCGGGATCGCCAGCCCCGGGGGGTTGCGGCATCTGATCGAGGCCGTGTACGGCCCCAGTGCCGACGAGCGGGTCCCCGATGCCCTGCAGGGCTCCTACTGGGACGCCGAAGGGCGGGCCGGCGCCGAGCGCGGTGTGGCCAACACCAATGTGCTCGATATCCACACAGGGTATCTGCGCGATGGGGGTGCGTGGGACGCCGATATTCGCACCCCGACAAGACTGAACGACCAACCGCAAACCACCGTGCGGCTTGCCCGTTTGCGGGATGATCGCGTGGTCCCGTATGCTCACGCCGCCACTGGTGAGGCATCCTGGAAAGATTGGCGACTTAGCGAAATCAGCGTCGCCTCATACCGCCTGGGCGCCGAAGCTGAATACCCGGAACACGATGCGGCCGTGCGGGCGGCAAAGGCTGACCGGGGACGGTTCGATGAAGGAAAGGTGCTGGTGATCCTCAATCCGATGGGTGTGGATGGGGCTTTTCAGGGGATAGCAGTTAGCGGCGGCGAGCGACCAGCGGAGGTAGAGCTCATCTACGACAAACGGCGAGGCCTGCAATGGGCGTGAACGGTCGCCCCGTGTTCAACCTGCTCCATGAAGCCTGGCTCCCGGTTCGACGGCGTAGCGGCGCCGTGACCCAGATCTCGCCTGCCGGCATTACGGACGGGCTGGCTGATGATCCGATCATGGCCTTCGCCTGGCCCCGTCCGGACTTCAACGGAGCCGCGCTTGAGTTCGCGATCGGGCTTCTGTCCACGGCGGCGGCGCCACGAGACGAGGACGAATGGGCAACGTGGTGGCTCGAGCCCCCGTCACCCGCAGTCCTCCGGGAACGCTTTGAACAGTTCGCGAGCGCCTTTGTCCTGGACGGTCCCGGTCCCCGGTTCATGCAGGATATCGACCCACTCGAGGGGGCCAAGACGAACCCGATCGGATCCATCCTGATCGACGCCCCCGGCGAGCAGACGATCAAGCACAACACGGACCTGTTCGTGACGCGGGGCGGTGCCCCGGTGCTCGGGCGAGCCGCTGCGGCGATGGCCGTCTTCACCCTGAACGCCTATGCCCCCGGAGGGGGGCAGGGATATCGAACGTCCCTGCGCGGCGGCGGGCCTCTGACGACGCTGATCGTCCATGACGACCCTGTCAGGGGCGACACACTCTGGGGCCGCATCTGGTGCAGCGTGGAATCGTCGGAAATGATGAGCAGACGCGCGTCCGGGCAAGTGCAGGGGCGCCCTGTTTTCCCGTGGCTAAAACCGACTCGGACATCGGAGAAGAGAGGCGGGGCGCGCACCACGCCGGATGATGTCCATCCCCTGCAGGTGTACTGGGGCATGCCCCGCCGTACGCGTCTCGTCTTCGAGCGCGCGGAGGGGCGGTGCTGTGCCGTCACGGGAGCGCCCGATGACGTTGTGGTAACCGCCTTCCGGGCCAAAAACTATGGCACCAACTACTCGGAAGGGTTTGAGCACCCCCTCACGCCCTACTACCGCGCGACGCGCGGCTCTGCAACCAAGCTGCCGCGGCACCCCAATCCCAGTCTGGTGGGATACCGTCTCTGGGAAGGTGTTGTGGTGCAAAGCAGCGACCGGCTTCGCGACCCCGCGCAGGTCCTCAGGCACTGGCGGAATGAACGCCGAATCATGGTGGGGGCCACTGCGGGCATCCCGCGCCTTCAGGTATTCGGGTACGACATATACAACTCCAACAAGGTGCGGGGCTGGATGGAAAGCGAGATGCCCTTGTGGCACCTGGGTGACAGGGAGACGCTTAATGCGTGCGAATCGTTCATCCAGCGCGCCATCGCCACCGCAACGTCGGTGGGAGGCGCGCTCACACGCGCCGTCAAACTGTCCCGTTACGCGCGAATCAAAGACGCGAAAGGCGACTACGGATTCATCTCGGAACGCCTGTTTCGAGACACCGAAAACGCGTTCGAGGAAGCACTCGCCGATGCGTTGCGCATGATCGATGCCCACCCCGACGCGGATGACCCGACGCTCTCATGCAGGCAGCGCTGGATGGGCGAACTGGAGCGAGCGGGGTTGGCACTGTTCGACGATTACGCCCCCAGCGACGGTCTCGAGGGGCGCAACATGCTACGTCACGTCCAGGCGCGCTTTAGCCTCGCCACCGTTTTGCGCGGGTGCGGCAAGCCCGGAAAGTCCCTGTTCGAGGGAGACCTGGGCATCGCCGCGCCGACCAGGGCGACCGAGCAAGCAACGATCAAGGAGCCCGCATGACGAATGGATCATCCCCGAGCCGCCCCGACGACATTGCCTACGACTGGTGGAGCGGGCTCGTGTCCGGGGAGTCCGGTCACCATCGAGCGGCACTGGCGCGGCTCCGGCGTGCGAGCACGCCCCTGGAGGTAATCCAGGAACCGGTAGCGCTGCGCCTCGTCGTGCGGCTTGGCACCTTCAATCCCGATCGGGTCGCGGTTCTTGCGGGCGTGCTCGCATGCGTGCGCCAGTCGCCCCCGGCTCCGCTGCCACGGGCCGTGGGGCGCCGCAATCTCGACGACGAGCATTCAGCCGTGTTGTCATCGAGCCGCTTCCGTCGCCTGCTCCAGGCGGAACCACACGAATTGCTGGAGCAGATGCGCCGTGTGGTGACGATGAGCAAGGGCGAGGCGAACGTCCGGCACCTGGCCGCAGGCATCCTCTACTGGGGCGACGCCGTCAAGCAGCGGTGGATTTTCGAGTACTACGGCGTGGACGCACCCCACCAGCAAAGCGTGGCCGCGCGCTCCGAGCCACGGCAATGAGACCATAGCCACAAGGACCTCTTCGACATGGCCGACTTTCTGCAACTGCACCTGCTCACCCCTTACGGGCCGTCCAACCTGAACCGCGACGACACCGGGCGCCCGAAGTCCGTGGTATTCGGCGACGCGCCGAGACTTCGCGTGTCGTCCCAGAGCCTGAAGCGGGCCTGGCGCGAGTCCGACGTCTTTCGAGACCGCCTCGACGGTCACCTTGCGAAACGGACCCAGCGTTTCGGGGCTGAGGTGCTCGCGCACCTGCGCGAGGGCGGCATGGCCGAAGAGGCAGCCATGAAGGTTGCCCGGAGTATCGCCGGCGTGTTCGGGAAGATCAGGGGTGAGTCCGACGACCACCCCACGTTCACCGAACAATTGGCATTCATTTCTCCCGAGGAACGCGCCCGCGCCATTGCCCTTGCCGACAAGGCACTCGCAGGGGATGAGATAGACCCCAAACCCGATGCACTCCTGCAAACTGCCGACGCAGCGGCCGATGTGGCGATGTTCGGGCGCATGCTCGCCGACCACCCGAAGTTCAACCGCGAGGCGGCGGTGCAGGTGTCCCATGCGCTCACGACGCACCGCGCGATCGCCGAAGACGACTATTACACGGCGATGGACGATCTGCAGTCACGGGATGAGCCGGAAGGCGCCGGTGCCGGATTTGTCGGGGTGCAGGAGTTCGGCGCGGGACTGTTCTACCTCTATGTCTGCGTCGACCGGGAACTTCTTCTGCACAACCTGGGCGGATCCACCGCAGTCCGCGATGCGAGCATCGCAGCGCTGATCGAGGCTGCGGCCACTGTGTCGCCGCGCGGAAAACAGTCGAGCTTCGCGAGCCGTTCGAGAGCGGTGTACGTCATGGCGGAGAGAGGCGACGCGCAGCCCCGAAGCCTGGCCGCCGCGTTCCTGCGCCCCATTCGCGGAGACGATCAGGCCAAGGCGTCCATCGTCGCCCTGGAGGGATTCCGTGACCGCCTCGACGCCGCCTACGGGGCTGGCGATGTGACGCGCCGCACGATGAACGTCGAGGACGGCGATGGCACGCTCCACGACATCGTCGCCTTTGCGCTGAGTTGAGCCAGTGCAGTTCCTGCTGTTCACACTCTACGCGCCGATGGCCTCGTTCGGCGAGATCGCCGTCGGTGAACGCCGCATGAGCTGGCCGCGCCCGGCGCGCTCACAGGTGCTGGGGCTTGTCGCCTCCGCGCTTGGGATTACCCGTGTCGACGAACAAGAGCACGTCGCGCTTGAGCGCGCACTCGGCTATGGCGTTCGCACCGATGCGCCGGGGCGCCCGCTGGTCGATTACCACACGGCACAGACGCCGAGAGCTCGCCGGGGGCAGGCATTCAAGACGCGCAGGGATGAGTTGCAGGCTCCGCAACTGGCCACCGTCCTGTCAACGCGCGAGTGGCGCATAGACTCCTTTTTCACCGTCGCGCTGTGGTCGCGCCCGGGGGCGCAGGCGGATCTGGCGCGCGTGGAGAGCGGGCTCTTGAACCCTCGCTATGCCCTCTACTTGGGGCGCAAGGCCGCGCCACTGGGGTTGCCGCTCAATCCCCTGTTGGTAGAAGCCGACTCGATTGTCGATGCACTATCGGCGCGCGCACCATCCGAGATGGAGAGGGAAGTGCTGGCGCACGTCAGGCCTGCCGCGTCAGAGAACGCGCTGATCGCCTGCGACATGGATGCCCCGGGGGTGCCCGGTGAGATACGCCAGGAGCGCCGGCGAGATGCCGTGTCGAGTCGCGCGCGTTGGCAATTCTCTGATCGGACCGAGGCGGTGTTCGTGTCGGACAAGGGTCTCGCCTGATGTCAGAGCTTTTCTTCACTCGCGTTCGCCTGAAGAGCGACGCGTCCGTGCAGTCGCTGCTGCCGCTACTCTTGCCGCGCGGGGGCGGCCCCGCCCTCGGGGCGCACAGGGGGCACCACCTGGTCTGGTCGCTCTTCTCGGACTCACCCTCCAGAGAACGCGATTTTCTCTGGCGGGAAATATCCCCCGGGACGTTCTACATACTCTCGGCGCGCATCCCCGTGGACGGACATGGCCTATTCGAGATCGCTCCCCCGAAGCCCTTTAGCCCCGCCTTGCGGGCCGGCGACCGTCTCGCCTTCTCGCTCCGCGCCAACCCGCTAAAGCGTCGCCTGGATGAGGTGCGGCAGCGCACCGTAAAGCACGACGTGGTGATGGATGCTCTGCGGGATGTCGAGAAGGGGCGCAGAGCCGCCGTCCGGCTCGACACGGTCCAAAATGAAGGGGTCGCATGGCTGGCTCGACAAGGCGCACGGTCAGGGTTTTCGGTGGCTGACATGCCTGTCCGTGTGGACGGATACCAGCAGCACCGCGTTGTCCGCACGAAGGGCGCACCCATGTCGTTCGCAACTCTCGAAATAGAGGGCGTGATCACTGTGACTGCGCCGGACGCCTTCATCTCAGCGGTCGGGCGGGGTTTCGGCGGCGCAAAGGGCTATGGCTGTGGCCTCATGCTTATAAAACGGTCCCTGGACACACGGTCATGACTCCTGGGATCGCCCCGCCCAAGCCTATTCCGCTCAAGGACCGGGCCACCATCCTGTTCATCGAAAAGGGGCAGGTCGACGTGCTTGACGGAGCGTTCGTCGTGGTGGACAAGGAGGGCGTTCGAACCCACATCCCTGTCGGCGGATTGGGATGCCTGATGCTGGAGCCGGGCGCCCGCATTTCGCACGCGGCGGTTGCACTCGCGGCGCGGGTCGGATGCCTCTTGGTCTGGGTCGGGGAGGCGGGCGTCCGTCTCTACTCGGCGGGGCAGCCGGGCGGTGCGCGCGCCGACCGCCTACTGTATCAGGCCAGCCTCGCCCTGACGCCTGAAACCAGGCTCAAGGTAGTACGGAAGATGTACGAGATGCGTTTCGGGGAAGCGGCGCCCGAACGCCGCTCCGTAGAGCAGCTTCGGGGGATCGAGGGGTCACGCGTCAAAAGGCTCTATCAGATTCTCGCGCAACAGCATGGCGTAAAATGGAAACGACGACAGTATGACCCCGGCGTCTGGGCGGCGGCGGATATCCCCAACCGATGTCTGAGTCAGGCTACCGCCTGCCTGTACGGGTTGGCCGAGGCGGCCGTTCTGGCGGCAGGCTACGCTCCCGCGATCGGGTTCCTCCACACCGGCAAGCCCCAGTCGTTTGTCTACGACGTGGCCGACGTCTACAAGTTCGACACCGTTGTCCCCGTTGCAATGCATGTTGCAGGCCAAGCGCAACGAGGCGTCCGGCCGTATGTCGTGAATCCCGTCCGCGAGGTGCGCCGGGGGTGCAGGGACATATTTCGGCGGAAAGCGATCCTTCAGAAGCTCATCCCCGGGATTGAGGAGATGCTGGGTGCGGGTGGGATTGCCGTGCCGTCGGCTCCCGAAGAAGCGCAGCCAGTCGCGATTCCAGAAACGCCCAGCGGTGATGCTGGTCATCGCGGTTAACAACGCCCCGCCGAGATTGCGCGGGCGCTTGGCCGTCTGGCTCCTGGAGATTCGGGCAGGCATCTATGTTGGCAATTTCTCCCGACGGACGCGCGAGATGATCTGGGATCAAGTCCTGGATGAGATCGGCGATGGAGATGCCATCATCGCGTGGGCCGCGCCTAACGACGCAGGCTTTGACTTCGACACGTGTGGTGACAATCGGCGGATGCCGGTCGATGTCGATGGTCTGAAGCTCGTGCGATTTAGACCTCTTTCGACAGAGTAGATACTACGATTTCTCAGCGTGCGATACTCGTCGCAGGCGTCTGCGCCCGCACCAACATGACAGCAAAAAGTTGGTGGGTTCTTTCTCAACAAAAAAACCGCGTCGAATCAATGGCTTTTGACAAGAGTGTTCCCCGCGCACGCGGGGCTGACCCGGTCGCGGGCGGCAGCCCGGTCACGGCGGGCACCGTGTTCCCCGCGCACGCGGGGCTGACCCGCAGACACGACATGTTGTACGTCAAAGCTTCGAGTGTTCCCCGCGCACGCGGGGCTGACCCGGCCAGCTATGCATCCCGGCGACCCGCACCTATGTGTTCCCCGCGCACGCGGGGCTGACCCGATAAGGTCGAGCATCCAATCTAGTTTCGAAAAGTGTTCCCCGCGCACGCGGGGCTGACCCGGACCCCAGGCGCATCAAACGCTACAGCCTGATGTGTTCCCCGCGCACGCGGGGCTGACCCGGTCGCCGTGCGCTACGCCTGGGCGTCCGTCTCGTGTTCCCCGCGCACGCGGGGCTGACCCTTCGCCAAAGACGCACAGAAGGAATTGCGTGAGCGTGTTCCCCGCGCACGCGGGGCTGACCCGCTCTCGCCCAGGTCCGCCTGGCCCCCGCGAAGCGCGGTTCCCGCGAAAGTGTTCCCCGCGCACGCGGGGCTGACCCGTTCGTCATAGACAGCACAGAGCTAGGCTACGGGTGTTCCCCGCGCACGCGGGGCTGACCCGTAGTCCCGCAAATACGCGACGGTGACGCGTTGGTGTTCCCCGCGCACGCGGGGCTGACCCGAAGGGCAGCCACTGACGACTGGTCGCGCGTGAGTGTTCCCCGCGCACGCGGGGCTGACCCGACTACTACTACTAAAACGATTGTAGGGGTTGAGTGTTCCCCGCGCACGCGGGACTGACCCAACAGCGCGTGCCCGACTGTTTGCGGTACTACCGTGTTCCCCGCGCACGCGGGGCTGACCCGGCGGAGGCCACGCACCCGTGGGGCGGCTACTAGTGTTCCCCGCGCACGCGGGGCTGACCCGGGCGAGAACTCGCTCGACAGCGCCGCGGCGCTGGTGTTCCCCGCGCACGCGGGGCTGACCCGGTGGTGCCCCTGGGCGCGCGGACCGCGCCCCCGTGTTCCCCGCGCACGCGGGGCTGACCCGATCAATGAGCGTAGGGAGCGGCTATTACAGGCGTGTCCCCCGCGCACGCGGGGCTGACCCGCACACAATTTGGCTGCACTCAGAACTGGCTGTGTGTTCCCCGCGCACGCGGGGCTGACCCGGTGGTCCTGTCGCAGACCATGACCTCCAGCGACGTGTTCCCCGCGCACGCGGGGCTGACCCGACGTCATAATTGTCGCGCTGCATCTTTACGCGGTGTTCCCCGCGCACGCGGGGCTGACCCGGACATGACGGAGACGTATATCAGAGATTGCGCGTGTTCCCCGCGCACGCGGGGCTGACGGTGGAATTGAACCACCGACCTTCGCATTGAAGAGGTGTTCCCCGCGCACGCGGGGCTGACCTGGAGCAGCGGCGACAAGTGCGCGGCCGCGACGCGTGAGCGGCGCGCTTGCCGCACAATTTTCCGCATGGTACAAGATAGGGTTGGGCGGATCTTCGGGATACTCGAACATGCTAGAGACCCCATCGGCATACACCGACGGCTACGCGAAAGCCCGGCTCGAAGATCAGGCACTAGCCGACAACTACATCAAACACACCACCATGGGCGATGCCGTACTCGACCCGGTGATGGAGGAACTTTCCTCGCTGCCTCCGGGCGATCTGCACCGGTTCATCGAGGGCGGCATAGAGCAGCGGGACGAGATCCTGGCCCAAGCCCCGCAGGTTCTGCGCGACTTTTTCGGGGACCTCGAAGATCCTCCCTGGCTTGACTTCGAAGCGTTTCGTCCCGGTATTCGCGCCTTCCACGCAAACGTCGATCTCATGCTTGTCGCCTTCGTTACGGGTGTGCTCGTGGAAGGCTTTTCGACCCTTATCGCCAAGTCTTTCAAAATTACCGGGCGAGTGGCCTCGACAAAAAGACGCCTGCAGCAGAATAACCGCCACATGATGGAAATATTTTATCCCGGTGGCTTGCAGCCAAGTGCCGATGGATGGAAGTTGTCCATGCGCATTCGCTTTATCCATGCGCGAATCAGGACCCTGATGGCCAACTCCGACGATTGGGACTACGAGGCCTGGGGCACACCCGTAAGCGCGGCGCACCTGGGTTTCGCCATTTCCGTCTTTTCCAAGCGCCTGCTGGAATACTCATTGACGGTGGGTGCATCCTTTACCAAGGAAGAAAGAGAGAGCGTTCTCGCCGTTTGGCGCTATACCGGCTATCTCATGGGAATACCTGAGACCATTCTCTATACCGACGCCTCGGACGCAGAGAAAATTTACAAGATCAGCTATTTGTGCGAGCCATCCGCCGACGACGATTCTATAACCGTGGCGAATATGTTGATTCAGGCCATTCCCACAGTTGCGGATATAACAGACTCAACTGAGCAGGAAAAGCTAGTACACCTGGCCTACCGCCTTTCGCGAGCGCTCATAGGCAACAAACTGGCTGATCGATTCGAGTTTCCAAAGAGTTCTACCTTGGGAACACTCACCGCTTTTCGGATGAAACAACGCCTATTGCGACTGATCAAGAGCACGCAGTTGGTCAGATCAGAAAATTTTACGCAGCTTCTCCAAATCTCCGTGTACGACGATCACGGGCTAAGCTACAAGATGCCCAGTCACGTCCACACATCGAAATCAATCGAATGGTGAGCGGTGAACGGTGAAGAGGGTCGCGCCCCCGGCGCAACCGGCTCCACGCAACAACCGCTTCCTTTTGGTGATCGGAAGCCGGCATGCTGCCAGAGGGAACCAAGCCATCCGCAGGTGGCCACCCGGATAGCATGTTCTTCTCGCCGCGTTGAACCCCACGCCGACCCCAGCCAATCGGGATCGACCCGATGACCGAAATATTGGACCGCTACGTCGCTGCCATTCCGCGTTTGCGGTGGCTGGTCATTGCGCTGGCAACTGCCCTCATGCTGTTAATGACGACCGGTGCCCGCTTCATCGGCGTTACCAACGACTATCGCAGCCTGTTCAGCGAAAACGACCCTCAACTCGCCCTACTCGACGAGTTGGAGAACACGTACTCCGTCTCCTATGCGGCACTGATCGCCGTTGCGCCCCGGGAGGGTTCGGTGTTCACCCGGGAGACGCTTGGCGCGATTGAGGAACTGAGCGAAGCGGCATGGCGCGCCCCCCACTCCACCAGAGTCGACTCCCTCACCAACTACAACCACAGCGAGGCGTTCGGAGACGATCTGGTCGTCGCGCCGCTTGTCGAAGACGCCGGGTCGCTGACCGATGCAGACCTGACGCGAATCGAAGGCGTTGCGTTGAACGCGGTGGAAATCGCCGGGCGTCTGGTCTCCCACGATGGACGCGTGGGGGGATTGGCGATCAACTTCGCCCTGCCGGAAGAATCCGACGCCGCAGTGGCCGAATTGAACGACTACCTCAACACTGTCCTGGATGAAGCCCGCGCGGCCCACCCGGACGTCGGCTACTACCTGACCGGCGATATCGTCATGCGACGCGCTTTCGCCGACGCTACGGAGGACGATCTCGGGAACCTTACACCGATCACGTTCCTCATCATTGCTGTCATGACCGCGATTCTGCTGCGCTCCACACTCGGCACCCTGGCCAACATTATCGTGCTCGTGTTCGTCATCAACACGACCGTGGGGCTCGCCGGCTGGGTCGGCGCGGTATTCAACCCCGCCAATTCCGGCGTACCGATCATCGTCATGACAATCGCCGTCGCGCATTCCGTCCACATCATCACGGCTACTTTGGTATGCATGGGCGAGGGCCTGAACAGAAATGAGGCGATTGCCGAATCGCTGCGCAGAAATACCTACCCGGTATTTCTGACGACGGTTACAACCATGATCGGGTTCCTCAGCCTGAACGCCTCCGATTCGCCCTCTTTCCATATCCTCGGCAATCTCGTGGCGTTTGGCGTGCTGTGCGCCTTCGTCTATTCCATGACGCTCCTGCCGGCGCTGCTCTCGGTGCTCCCACTGCGCGCGCGTCCCGCCAGCGCTGAGCGGCGCGGTTTCTTCGACCGGCTCAGCGACTTCGTCATCGCGCGCCGCACATTCCTGCTCTGGTTCTTCACGCTTCTGGCGATCACTCTGGTCCTGGGCATCCCCCGCAATGAATTGACCGACAACTGGACGCAATATCTCGATGAGCGTTACGAGTTCCGGCGCGATACGGACTTCGTCATCGAGAACCTGACCGGCATGGAGACGCTGGAGTATTCACTGAACGCGGAGCGCGAGGGAGGTATCACCGATCCAGAATATCTGCGCAAGGTCAACGCCTTTGCCGAATGGTATCGGGCGCAACCTGAAGTCACCCATGTTCAGGCATTCCCCGACATCATGAAGCGCCTGAACAAGAACATGCACGGCGACGACCAAGCGTACTATCGATTGCCCGACAGTTCGGCACTCGCGGCGCAGTACTTACTGCTCTACGAACTGTCCCTCCCGTTCGGCAGCGACCTCAACGACCGTATCGACATCGCCAAGGCGGCAACGCGCATGACGGTTGTGCTGGGCAGCTTGACGTCGCTGGAGCAGCGCGAGCTGGATGACCGGGCGCAGGTCTGGCTCCGTGACAACGCGGCCGATGTCGGCGCCCCGGCATCGGGTGTGAGCATCATTTTCGCTCACCTCTCCCAACGAAATATAATCAGCATGTTGCGTGGCACGATCATAGCCATGGCGCTTATTTCCGTCATTTTGATTCTGGTTTTGAAAAGCCTGCGCCTCGGTCTCGTCAGTCTCGTGCCCAACTTCGTTCCCGCGGCGATGGCCTTCGGTCTGTGGGGCTACCTCGTCGGCCATCTGGGTCTTTCCGCCTCGGTGGTGACCGCCATGGCCTTCGGCATCATCGTGGACGACACGATTCATTTTCTGAGCAAGTATCGCAAGGCGCGCCTTGAAGGCGCCGCAGCACCCGAAGCCATTCGCTCCACCTTCCGCACGGTGGGCCCTGCGCTAGCAACGACAACCGTGGTCCTGGCAGCGGGCTTCCTGGTGTTTGCCTCGTCGGGATTCGAGATCAGTTGGGTGAACGGCCTGCTGGTCTCGAGCACCATCCTCTTCGCGCTACTCGCCGACTTCTTGCTCCTTCCGCCGCTGCTGATGGCCGTTGATCGGAGAAAATCATGAGCTGTTTCCCAGCGAGGGGTGCCCCATCGGCGTTGCTTTTGTTCGGACCCTGCCTGGCCGTGCTGACTTGCCTGAGCGGGCCGGTAGTGGCAGCCCCGGACGATATCGCCGCTGAGGAGGCGGGCATTGAAATCGCGCGCGAAGCCCGCGCGCGCATGTCGGGTTTCGGCAACTTCACGGCGCGCCAGGTCATGGTGCTGCGCAACAAGCGGGGGCAGGAGAGCCAGCGCGAGCTCCGCGTAAGGGTGCTGGAGGTCGAAGGCGACGGCGACAAGAGCATGTTCGTTTTCGATCAACCCCGCGATGTCGAGGGAACCGCGTTTCTCATCTACTCGCACAAGGAGGATGCGGACGAACAATGGCTCTATTTGCCCGCGCTCAAACGGGTTAAGCGCATTAGCTCGTCGAACCGTTCCGGTTCCTTCATGGGCAGCGAATTCGCCTACGAGGACATGAGCGCCCCGGAGGTGGAAAAATTCACCTACCGGTACCTGCGCGATGAACCCTGCGGGGAAACGCCCGCGCTGACATGCACGGTCTCCGAACGCTTCCCGGTGGACCCGAAGTCAGGTTATAGCCGTCAGTTGGTCTGGCAAGACAAGGACGAATACCGCCTTTGGAGAGCGGAGTACTACGACCGCAAGAACGCGCACCTGAAGACGCTTACCTCGGGGAACTACGAGTTGTACCTGGACAAATACTGGCACGCCGGGGAGATGACGATGGTCAACCACCTCACTGGCAAGAGTACGGTCCTGACGTGGAACGACTACCAGTTCCAAACCGATCTCGACGCCGGCGACTTCACCCAAACCGGGCTGAGACGGGTGCGCTGAGGGGGGCGCCCACACCCGTTCGAGCATTCTCCATGGGGTGCATCCCGCCTGCCGCCGCAGCTCTTGTACTGTCATTCAGCACGGCGGTGTCCGCTTCCGGGGCGGCGAACGAAAGTGATTCCGGGGCGCAGTCCCTGATTGCCTTTCACGAATTTTCCGGCAGCCTTGGCATCGATGGTCGTTGGTATCCGGTAGCCGCCGTGCATCCTGGCCAGCGCTCGCATGCGAACGGCTTCGTAGCCAAGCCGGAACTCTTTCTCGAGGACGCCGCCGGCAGGAGCTTCACCATCGCGCCGTTCTGTCGCTACGACGCCGCCGACCCGGAGCGTACCCACGCCGATCTCCACGAGGCCTACCTGCTGCTATTCGGCGAAATCGGCGCTAACCAATGGGAACTGCGAGTGGGCGTAGACCAGGTGTTCTGGGGCGTTACCGAATCGCACCACCTGGTGGATATCATCAACCAGGTTGACCTGATCGAACATCCAAACGAGAAGGCGAGGCTGGGGCAACCCATGGTCCACCTCACCTGGTCCGGCGACTGGGGCGCGATGGAACTCTTCGGCGTGACCTTTCACCGGGCGCGCACCTTCGCCGGGCGCGCCGGCCGTCTGCGTTTCCCGTTTCTCGTGGACGACGGGCACACCACCTACGAGAGCGCGGCCGAGGAATGGCACCTGGATTTTGCGGCCCGCTACAGCAATAGTTTCGGACCCTTCGATATCGGCGCGAGCGTATTCGACGGCACGAGCCGGGAGCCCTTCATGCTACCCGCCGCCAACGCCGCGGGCGAACTTGTTCTGGCGCCCCACTACGGCCAGATCCGCCAGTTCGGGCTGGACGTCCAGTTGACCACGGGCTCGTGGCTAGTCAAGCTGGAGGCCATCCATCGGGCCGGCGCCAAAAACCTCATTGGAGAAGAAGAGGACTACGCCGCCTTCGTTTTCGGCGGCGAGTACACAATTTACGCGGCACTGGGTTCGAATGCGGATCTCAGCCTGCTCGGTGAATGGAGTTACGACGGTCGGGGCGTGGGCGGCACGAACAAGTTCCAGAACGATGTGTTCCTGGGCGCCCGCCTTGCATTCAACGATGTCCAGGGCACCGAAATCCTCGGCAGCGTTCTGGAAGATCTGGATCATGGCTCGCGTTTCGCGGCCGTCGAATTCAACCGCCGCCTCTCGGACAATTGGTCCATAAACATGGAAGCCGTCGCCTTCCTCAACGTCGGCGTATCGGATCTCCTCTACGAGACGCGGCGTGACAGCTTCATCGGGCTCAACCTCACCTACGCCTTCTAGCCCGCATATCTCACCAAGGGCCGCGATGATCGCGCAGGATTTTTTTCGCGTGCGCGTGCTCGCGAGCGGAAGCATAGCCGTGCCTTATGGTGTAGTGAGCACGTGCGCGCACGCGGAAAAAAGACCAGCGAGGGCGCGGCCAGCGCAGTCTGTACCTGGCACAACTTTGAAAAAGGGAACTACCTGATTGAAAGCAAATGATATTCAGTGACGCAACAAGCGACTTGGTGAGATATGCGGGCTAGTGCCGACGATGGCGCGGGCGGCCATGTGGCCGGAGCGCACCGCGCCTTCGATCGTCGCAGGTAACCCCGTATCGACCCAGTCGCCCGCCAGGTACACGTTGGCGAATGCTTCCCGCCCCCCATGGACGGACGGCCGTCGGCGCATCTCCTCCGGCGTCTGAGCGAAGGTGGCGCGCCTTTCCTTGAGAATGCGATACGTCGGCAACACATCCCGCTCAAGACCGAGTGCTTCGGCGACATCGTTCCAGGTTTTACGGGCAACGGCTTCGGCCGGCTCGGCGGCCAGCGCATCAGCGGCGCTCACGGTCACCGATACGATGTCGCCCCGAACGAATAGCCATTGCGCCACGCCTCCGATCAAGCCGAGAAAAGGCAGTTCCGCGGGTAGTTCGGCGGGGGCTGGCAGGCGAAAGTGCGCGTTCACGACGGGGTGACCTTGCTCCGGGACAGTCAGTCCCGGCACCAGGCTCGCAGCAGCGGACGGCGGCACCGCCAACACCACCGAATCGTCCCGCCCCATTGCGACCGTCTCGGCACCGAACTCCAAATCCGTTGCCCTGCCCCGCCAACACTCCATCCTGCGCAACCGGTGACCAAACCGAACGATTGCGCCTCGACGCCGCAGGAATTCCAGGGCGGGATCCACGAATGCGGCAGAGAGCCCCGTTCGGGCTATCCGGGGTCGACAGGCCGTTCCACCCCTGAAGAAGGTCTCCCGCAACACGGGCCACAATAGACGCGCCGCTCCCGCCCTCGCTGGCGTGTTCAATGCCGCGACGGCCATGGGCTCCCAGAAGCGTTCAAACAGTACGCCGCCATCGTCGACCAAATCACGAACGGTGCGGCTCGGCCCGGCGCCAGCGAACGCCAGCGCCCCAAGGTAGTTCCAGGCGCTGGTACCGGGCACGCGTCGCCCCTCGTCGAATATCCACCAGGGCAGCGCCCCGCGATTGGGGCGCAGACACCATCGCTGGCCCGAGCGCAGGTCGAGGAACGGAAAACTCGCCGAAGCAGGACCTACGAGCGCGTCGCCGGCGCCGATCTCCTCCAGGTAGCGCATCACGGCCCTGTTGCCGCTCAACAGCAGATGGTTGCCGTTGTCGATCATGCAACCGAGCTTGGCGTCCATATACGACCGGCAGCGTCCTCCGGCCTGGCTGCCCGCCTCAAAGAGCGTTACGGCGCGACCCGCTCGAACGAGGGCCACCGCGGCGGCGAGACCCGCCAGGCCAGCGCCGACGACATGTGTTCTGGGCGCCGGCAAGCTAGAACAGTCCGTGGCGCAGGGCGAGCCAGATCTTTCGAGCGCGCGTCAGCCCGACCGGATCATCGATTCGCTTCCAGCCCCGGGTCTGCAGTTTTTCAAGCGTCTCTCGATACACCGCCATCATGACAACGGCGGGGCGCATCCTCCGGGATCCGAGCTCCGTTATCAGTCTGTCGGCTTCGCCGTAATAGCCCTGCGCGAGTTCGGCCAGTTCCGCGCAGACGTCTGCAAATCGTGGGTGCAGGAACACCGCGTCGAGGGATTTGGCGTCGATGTCGCGCTTCCCGAGCAAATCCAGCGGCACATAGAGGCGTTGCAACGCCGAATCTTCTTTCAGGTCGCGCAAGATGTTGGTCAACTGGAACGCATTCCCAAGCGCCTCGGCGATACGCGGTCCCGGATCCTGGGGCACCCCGAAGGCATGGACCGACAACATGCCAACAGCACCCGCAACCTTGCGGCAATAGCTCAGCAAGTCATCCAGCGTTTGCATCCGGACGGTCGGCGCGGCATCCGTCTCCATGCCGTCGATGACGGCGAGGAATTCGTCTCGCGGCAAGTCGAAGCGCTGCAGCGGTCCCAACAGCGCCCGCGTCGTCGGGCGAGTCGGCCGCCCGGCGTACAGTCGGCGAATCTCTTCGCGCCAACCGGCAAGCGCCCGCCTTTTGTCGGCAATCTCTCCCGGTTCGTCAGCGACGTCGTCCACCTCCCGGCAGAAAGCATAGATCGCATACATCGCGCGCCGTCGTTCCCCCGGCAGCACCCGCATGCCCCAAAAAAACGAAGAACTCGACTGCTCCACAACGCGATTCACATGCGCCCATGGCTCCGGCGCGTCCTGGGTCGAGTCGCGGGCGACGGTCGGCGAATGCATTGTCAGCCCCCGCCTACGTCGGAATCAGACTGTCGCTGCCAGCGACATCAAAGGAGGAGAATCGTCTTCGGGCTAGGCGCGTGGGCGCCGTGAAGGAAACACGCTTCGGAACAGGACCCGCCCGATGCCGTATCCGCAGCACGCGGCATATTGCATCTTGGTCAGCACCACGCGTTCCGCCAGGGGATCTCGTCGGCGAAGTTCGGCGCTAAGTTTCCGGGCAATCGCGATGATCACGGCCGAGTCCATGGCGAAACGGGGATTGCGAAGCTTGCCTGGCAATCGACCAGCCACATCCAGGAGTCCATCGGTGGCATCGAGACAGAGATCGAGCACCCGACGCAACGCCTTCGTCGATCGCTTGCCGCCGAGCGCCTTGACATCGACGCCCGCCTCGTCCATCCAGTTGCCGGGCAGGTAGACCCGGTTCAATGCCTTGTAATCATCCTGGCAGTCCTGCACATGGTTGAGCACCTGCAGCGCGTTGCAAAGCGCATCGGAAGTCGGATACACGTTGGCCGACTCACCGTGGAGGTCGACGAGGTAGCGACCGACGGGCGCGGCGGAAAGATTGCAATAGCCAATCAGATCTTCCCAATTGTCATAGCGCAGCTTGGTCGCGTCCTGCTTGAATGCCTGCACCAGGTCGACGCAGTGCCGATCCGTCACTCGCGTCGCGGCCAAGCTGCGACTGAGCTCGTACGCTTTGCGGAAGGCCGGATTCATCAAGCCGACACCGCTTACAGCCTTGGCGAATCCGTCCAGGCGTTCGATCTTCTCGGTGGGGTCTAGATCGGGGTTGTCCGCGATGTCGTCGATCGCCCGCGCGTAGGTATAGAACGTCGCGATATGCGACCGCAATCGCGCCGGCAACAACCGGGTGACAACGGGGAAATTCTCGTCCGACGCGGTCTTCCCCGACGGTGTCTCGACCGCAATGGTTTCGTTCATCGCACCCCCTTGGCCCGACATTAGCGCGAAGGGCCCGGTTACTTCAACCCTGGGCTCTATCCGATAAGAAGTCTGTATCCATATTGAAATAGACGCTGCCGAAATCTCATTCAGCCGACCACGTCGGGTTCGCCGGATTTCTGCGCGGCTTCGACGTTGGCACGCCTCGCCTCCAGCAGGCGCGGCATGTAGTCGTTAAGCTCGCCGACGGTCCAGAGGCCACTGTCGCGCTTCTGAAAACTCCTGATGACCGCCGGTTGCTGCATGATTCCGACAAGGCCACGGCCGCAGTGGACGACTTGAGCGGATATACCGGCAGCCTCTTCGGTGCACAGCCAGACGACCACGGGCGCGATATGCTGCGGGCCGCCCGCATCCACCTCCTGTTGCGTAATCTGCTCGCCCCGAGCCTCACGCAGGGGAATCGTCATGCGCGTCATCGCGCCGGGTGAGATCGTGTTCACCGTGCATCCGTATTTGGCGAGTTCGAGCGCGAGCACTCGCGAAAAGCCTGCTATCCCCGCCTTTGCCGCCCCGTAGTTCGTTTGTCCGAAGTTGCCGAACAGACCCGAAACGCTGGAGAAGTTGATGATGCGGCACCCGGTGCGGTTCGTCTCCCGCACGTATTTGGCGAATGGGCGAGAGCAGCAGTAGTGGCCCCGAAGATGCACGTCGATGACTGCGTCCCAGTCCGCCGCTTCCATGTTGAAGATGGATCTGTCGCGCAGAATGCCGGCATTGTTGACCAGGATGTCCATGCCGCCGAAGCTGTCGAGGGCGGAGGCGAGCATTGATTCGCCGCCTTCCACCGTGGCCACTGTCTGCGTATTCGCCACCGCTTTGCCACCCGCCGCCTCGATCTCGGCGACGACCTCTTCGGCTACGGTGCCCCCGCCGGTGCCGTCCGTCGCGGCGCCGAGATCGTTCACCACCACTTGCGCGCCCTCGGCCGCTAGCAGCAGCGCGGTTTCGCGTCCGATGCCCCGGCCCGCACCCGTCACCACAGCGGTCTTGCCATTCAAACGTCCCATCAATGCCCCCTTTGCGTTCTTCTATTATTCTCGATTTCTCGATTCGCGGCACGCTTCGCGCCAACCCCGCGACCTCGGCAATATTGCGAATGCGAGATTGACAGACCAGCCAAGTTTCGGCAACACGGGTTTGCCGTCCACCCCATCGATGTTGCCCGTCCCGCTGCTATCGTTCAGTATCCCCTCGCCGGTCCAAGCCGAAAGGAGAAACATGTACATCCGGTTGTCGCCTCCGAAGTGGATTGGGCGAGCGCTGACCGCAGGCATCCTTATGGCGCAAGCGGCCATGGCTGCGAGCCCGGAAGCGATTCGCGGCACTGCTGGCATGGTCGTGTCGCGTTCGGAAGTCGCCTCGAAGGTCGGCGCGGAGGTTCTCGCAGCCGGTGGCAACGCCATCGATGCGGCGGTGGCCGTCGGTTTTGCGCTCGCCGTGACGTATCCATCGGCGGGCAACCTGGGCGGCGGCGGTTTCATGGTGATTCGTCTCGCCGACGGCAATGTCGTCGCCAACGACCACCGAGAGCGCGCCCCGGCGGCCGCGGATCGAGACATGTTCCTCGACGCCGACGGCAATGTCGTCGAGGGGCTATCGACCGACACACACCTCGCCGCAGGCGTCCCCGGCACCGTTGCCGGTCTGCTCGACATCCACCGAAAATATGGCGCGCTAACGCTTCCCGACGTGATCGATCCCGCCATCGCCCTGGCGCGCGATGGCTTCCCGCTAAGCCTCGACCTCGCCCGCGATTTCGCCAGGCGCTTGCCCGACTTCGCCAGCCACCCCGCCACCCTGGCGGTATTCGCCAACGCGGACGAGACGCCTTTTGAGTCGGGTGACCTGTTCATTCAGCAAGACCTGGCGGCGACCCTTGCACGTATCAGGGATGGGGGGCGGGATGGCTTCTACAAGGGAACGACCGCCGACCTGCTGGTGGCCGAAATGCAGCGCGGAAGCGGGCGCATCACCCAGGCGGACCTCGACGCCTACCGCGCCGTCTGGCGTGCGCCGATCTTCGGCAACTACCGGGGATTCGAAGTTGTTTCGATGCCGCCGCCATCTTCGGGGGGCATCGTGCTCGTGCAGATGCTGAACATGCTCGAACGCTACAACCTCGGCGCCATGGGCGCCGGTAGCCCAAGAGCGATACACCACATGGTGGAGGCGGCGCGGCGCGCGTACGCCGACCGCGCGACCCACTTGGGCGACGCCGACTTCTACCCGGTTCCCGTCGCCCGGTTGATCGACAAGGCATATGCGGTGATGCGCCTCGGCGACTTCAATGCGAGGCGGGCTTCGGCCTCCGCCGACATCGGCGCCGGCTACTGGCCGGAAAAAGGCGGCCAAACCACCCACGTGTCGGTCATGGACGCCGCCGGCAACGCCGTGGCGTATACGACGACGCTCAACTTCTCCTACGGCGCGAAAATCGTGGTCCCCGGCGCGGGGTTTCTCCTCAATAACGAGATGGATGACTTCGCGGCGAAAGAAAACGCGCCAAACGCCTATGGGCTCCTCGGCGGCGAAGCCAATTCCATCGCACCCGGCAAGCGCATGTTGAGTTCGATGTCGCCCACCATATTGCTCTGGGATGGCGCGCCGGTCGTCGTCACGGGCTCGCCCGGCGGCAGCGCAATCATCACCACCGTACTGCAAGTGATCGTCAACGTCGTTGACCACGGCATGAACCTGGCGCAAGCGGTCGGCCAACCCCGGTTCCACCACCAGTGGCAGCCGGACCGCATCCTGTTCGAACCGGGTATTTCGGAGGATACGTTGACCGTGCTCAAGTCCATGGGCCACCGCGATCTCGTCGTCCTCCCCTCCGCCCGCATAGGCGACGCCAACTCGGTAATGCGCGTGAACGACCTGCTGCTGGGCGTCGCCGACCCGCGCGCCGCCAGTGCCGCCGCGGGAATCTGACCCGACGCAAATCCCACAGCCGACGCCTTCGACGTCGCCCTTGGGGATTTCTATCTCGTTTTCAAGTCCTTGGAATCGATCCGATCATCCCCAAATCCCTATTCAACCAAGACAAACACCGGAGTAAATGTCATGAACTTGGTCCACTGGGATTCGATTCGGGACTTTGACAATCTGTTCCGCGCCAGCGCCATCTTGCCGCGTATCCGCGAGCGCGCCTCGAACTGGCTGCCAGCCATCGACGTGCGGGAATCCAGCGATGCCTATTGCGTCGATGTGGAGCTGCCGGCAGTGGCGCCGGAAGATGTAGAGGTGAGCTGCAAGGACGGCTTGCTGACCATCTCGGGCGAGCGCAAGTACCCGCACACGAACGACGACGAGCGGGTGCATCGCTCGGAACGGCTGTTCGGCCGCTTCGCTCGCAGCTTCCGCCTCCCCGACGACGCTGACGAAGACTCCATCGAAGCCACGGCGGCGCAGGGCGTCATCACCCTCTCGGTAGCCAAGCGGGAGAACGCCAGGGCGCGATCGATCGAGGTCAAGACCGCCAACTGACCCCTCCAACGACGCGCTCCGGCTTCAGACCGGGGCGCGTCGACAGCCTTTTGGGGGCCACCGCGCCGGGCGTGTAACATTGTCCGGAACGCGGCATACAATTTTATTCATGGAAGTAATCACCGGCGTCGGCGGCTGGCCTGGCGAGGTCCCCGAGCAGGCGCGCGCGGCGGAAGCGGCGGGATTCGACTGCATCACCTGCGGCGAACTCGCTCACGACTCCATGCTGACGATGGCGCTCGCCGCGACCGCCACCGAGCGCATTGGCTTGCAGACTTCGGTAACCATCGCCTTTCCACGCAGCCCCCTGGTACTCGCCATGCAAGCGTGGGACATTCAACACCTGTCCGGGGGCAGGTTCACCATCGGTCTCGGCAGCCAGGTGAAGGGCCACAACGAGCGCCGCTTCGGCGGCACCTGGACCGCGCCCGCGCCGCGTATGCGGGAATACATCCAAATGATGCACGCGGTATGGGACTCCTGGCAGCACGGCAGGACGCCCGAATTCCTCGGCAAGCACTACACATTCACGCTGATGACGCCCAACTTCAACCCGGGGCCCATCGCATATGACCGACCCCGCGTTGGCGTCGCCGTCGTAGGGCCGGGAATGGCTCGCGTGGCGGGCGAAGTCGCCGATGTCGTCATGCCGCACGGCGGGATCATGTCCGACAAGTACATGCGCACGACTCTTTTGCCGGCGATCCGCGCAGGGCTGATTCGATCGGGTCGGTCCTGGACCGACGTGGAAATCGGCGAAAGCGGCTACCTTGTCATGGGCGACACCGAGAGCGAGATCGAGCGGCGCGTGGAGGAAATGCGGCGACCGCTGTCCTTCTACGGTTCGACCCGCACCTACCACAAGGTGCTGGCCCTGCACGGACTCACGGAACTCGGCGAGAAGCTGCACGCGCTTTCGCTGCGAGGCAGGTGGGACGAGATGCGAAACACCGTGACACCGGACGACGTGCGCGAGCTCGCGCAGACATGTACCTACGACGGCTACCCGGATTTCCTGCGCGCCCATCGGGAATACGCGTCGCGAACCCGCTTCTCCATGCCGAGGGAAACGCCGGAGCAGGAAGAACGGTTTCAGGACATACTGCGGCGCGTGCAAGCGGTCAACAATCCCCGCGTGCCGCGCGGGCTGGAAATAGAGAAGAACTAGCAACCAGGGAGGGCATGCATGTTGCGTCTCAATGTGAATGGAAAGGTCCGGGAGCTCAGCGATGCCGAGGCGTCGACGCCGCTATTGTGGGTGTTGCGAGATGAACTGGGACTGACCGGAACGAAGTTCGGCTGCGGTGTGGGGATATGCGGCGCATGCACCGTGCTGCTGGACGGGAATCCGATCCGATCATGCTCGACGACCGCATCCACCGCTTCCGGCCGAGACATCACGACCATCGAAGGGCTGGCTTCCGAGGACGGCGAACTGACGCCGGTGCAACAGGCGTGGATCGATCTGGACGTGGCCCAGTGCGGCTACTGCCAGACCGGTCAAATCATGGGTGCCACCGCCCTTCTGGAATCCAATCCAACACCAAGCAATGAAGATATCGACGCGGCGATGGCCGGCAATATCTGTCGCTGCGGCACATACCTGCGAATCCGCAATGCGATCAAGCGGGCGGCCGCGAAAATGGGAGAGTCGGCATGAACACATCTTTCTTGCGAGGGGTATCCCCCCGCGCTCCCCGGCTGAAGGCTCTGCGTTACTCGGCCATGGACGCCATCTTCGACGCCATCACACGACCGGCGCAGTTGCCCGCCTTTCGCGTGACAAAGTTCTCCCGGCGTGGGTTCATGCAGGCGACCGGCATCGCCGGCGGCGGTCTGATGCTCGGCTTCGTCCTCAAGACGAAACCGGCACACGCGACCCCGAGGGCGTTGCAACCGAACGCCTTTCTGCGCATCGACGCCGAAGGCATTCTGGTGTACGCCAAGAATCCCGAGGTCGGCCAGGGCGTGAAAACTTCACTGCCGATGATAGTCGCCGAAGAACTCGACGCCGCCTGGGACGATGTAGTGGTGCAACAGGCGCCCATCGACGAGGTGGCATACGGGCGGCAATTCGCCGGCGGCTCCACGTCGGTACCGATGAACTGGGATGTGCTGCGCCAGGCCGGGGCCGCAGCGCGCGCCATGCTGGTTGCGGCTGCCTCGAAACGGCTGAACGTCCCCTTGCCAGAACTTTCGACGCGAGACAGTTTCGTCGTTCACGCGGCGTCCGGCAGGCGCGTCTCCTACAAGGATCTGGCCGGCGCCGCCGCAGAATTTCCCGTTCCTGATGCCGCTTCGCTGAAGCTCAAGAAAAAGGGCCAGTACCGGCTGCTCGGCACGCGCGTCACCGGCGTCGACAACAATGCCCTCGTGCGCGGTCAACCGCTATTCGGCATCGACCAGACCGTGCCCGGCATGAAGTACGCCGTATACCAGAAGTGTCCCGCGGTGGGCGGCGCCGTTAAGTCAGCCAACATTGAGGCGATCAGGAAAATGCCGGGGGTGCGCGATGTCTTCGCGCTCGAGGGCAACGGCAAATTTGCCGAACTGCTACCAGGCATCGCCATCGTCGCCGATTCGACCTGGGCCGCCATCCGCGCGAAGCGGGAACTGAAGGTCGAGTGGAACCTTGCCGATGCAGCGAAGGATAGTTGGAGCGATGCGCAGGCGAAGGCCCAGGCGCTGCGCAACGCCCCCGGGGAGAAACGCGTAGCTGATAACGGCGATGTGGATACCGCCTTCGCCGACGCGGCGCGGAGTCTCGATGCTTTCTATACCTACCGCTTCGTCAGTCACGCCCAACTCGAGCCGCAAAATTGCACCGCCTGGTGGCGCGACGACGCAATCGAGTTGTGGGCGCCCACACAGACGCCAGCGAGCGGGAAGAGCGCCGTGGCCGGCGTGCTCGGCGTCGACCCCTCGAAGGTGACCGTGCACCAGACCCGGATCGGCGGCGGTTTCGGACGCCGGCTGTACAACGACTTCATGACCGAGGCCGCCGCCATCTCGAAGCGTTACGGCGGTCCGATCAAACTGCAATGGACCCGCGAGGACGACATGTCTCACGACCTGTTCCGAGCCGGCGGCTTCCACCAATTGCGCGGAAGCCTTGACGAGCAGGGCCGGATATCCGGTTGGCGCGATCATTTCATCACGTTCACGCACGGCGGTGGGCGTCCAGTGAGCGGCGGGGATCTTTCCCGCGGCGTGTTCCCCGCGGGGCTTCTTGCCAACTACCGCATCGAGCAAACCGCGCTTGACTGGAAAACGCCTTGCGGGGCATGGCGGGCCCCCGGATCCAACGTGTTCGGCTTCGTCGTGCAGAGTTTTGTCCACGAACTGGCGGTCGCCGCGGGCCGCGATCACCTGGAGGTTCTGCTGGAAGTACTCGGCGATTCGCGGTGGACAGAGGAAGGCAACATGCGGGCCTTGCACACCGGACGCGCGGCGGATGTGGTCAAACTGGCGGCGGAAAAGGCCGGATGGGGCCGGACCATGCCCGCTGGGCGTGGATTGGGCCTCGCCTTCTACTTCAGCCATGCCGGGCATTTCGCCGAAGTTGCCGACGTCAGCGTCGATGCGAACAAGAAAGTCACGGTGCACAACGTCACGGTAGCGGCCGATGTCGGTCCGATCATCAACCTGAGCGGCGCTGAAAACCAGGTCCAAGGATCGGTCGTGGATGGCCTGTCGACCATGCTTGGACAGTACGTCACGTTCGAGGACGGCGTGGTGCAACAGTCGAATTTCGACAGCTATCCCCTCTTGAGGATGCCCCACACGCCGAACGTCGACGTGCACTTCATCGATAGCGACTACCATCCCACGGGGCTGGGCGAACCCGCCCTGCCGCCGGTGGCCCCCGCGGTGTGCAACGCGATCTACGCCGCGACCGGCGAGCGCATCCGTACGTTGCCGATTTCGCTTGAGGGTTATTCCGTATAGGAAGTGCGCGCCGATCCCACATTGCGTCGGTACGCCCCCCGGAGGGAATCCCGAACGCCGCCATCAAGTCCCGATCACGCCTTCCGCAGTGCCCCACAGCCGGCGCCTTCGGCTCCGGTATATTTCTTGCGAGGGGTCCCCCCTCGCGCTCCCCGGCTGAAGGCTCCGGCCCGGCCCCGCTCTCCATCCATGTAACAAGCGCCCCCGGTCGCTGGCGCTCCCAGGAGGAGCTTGTTACATGCAAGACGGGTCGACAACCGCAACACCCGTTGGTTGGAAATGCCCAACATTCCGGGTAACGACCGATAACCCGCGTTCCAGTGCCGTCGCCGCGATGAGCAGGTCGGGACCTTCGTGTCCGATGGCTCCACAGAGCCGGCCCCAGCGTCGCGCCGTCGGAACGTCGACGGGCAAGATCCGATCACCGTAAAGAACCAATATGTTGTCCAACCAGGCGGACAAGACTCGCGCGAACCCCGGATTGCGACGTTCCTGGCGGATAATTCCCTTTTCGATTTCTCCCACGGAAACCACGCTGACGTACAGATCGGTGGCCCTTTGTCGCGATACCCACCCAACCACACTGGGATGGCGTTCTCGTCGGCGTATAGCCGACAGGACGTCCGTGTCGATCAGGAACACTCGAAGTCCGTTGGTCGTAAACCGATGCGGATCCGCTCGAATTCGCCGTCATCTTGCGGCATCGCAAGCAGCAGTTCCGGGAAGCTTGGCGCTTTTGCTTTCTCCAAGTACTTAAGGCGCTCATATTCTTCCGCCGCGATCACCACCACTGCGAGCTTTCCTCGTCGCGTCACCCTTTGCGGCGTCCCCTCGATTGCCGCGTTGACAACTGCGCTAAAACGGTTCTTGGCGTCCTGTAGCGCCCAATCGGGCATCCCATGTTCCTGTCCAGTTTATCTGGCTAGATTATTGCGCTAGCTAGGGCGACGAGTCAAGTAGCAAAATATCTATTCGCTATAGGAAGCCCTCGACAAGGCGACCGCCATGGTCACAGCGCTCCCGGCCGTGAGAAGGGCTGCGAGAGCGAATGCCGCGCCGGGGAAGTACACCGGTGCCGCCGACGATGAGTAATAAGCGAATAGCTGCGTCATCACCACCGGGCTGACGATGAAGGTGCTGCTCGCGACGCTACCGAGAACGCCCTGCAACTCGCCCTGGGCGTTGGCGGGAATCTGCCTGGACATGATCCCGTTCATCGCCGGCATGATGAGTCCGGAACCTGCGCCGACGACGATCCATATGTACATCACCCAGCCCGCCGACGAAAAAGCGTAGCCCAAAAAGGCCACAGCGGTGAGGACGAACCCGACATAGGCGGTGCGCTTCGACCCCCACATGGGAATGATCTTGCGGATCAGGACGCCCTGGACGATCAACATGCAGACACCGACGGCGCCCAGCGAAAAACCGACCTCGCGCGGTCCCCAACCGTAGCGGTCCATGGTGTAGAACGCCCAGATCGCGGGAAGCGAGTCGTGGGCCAGCATGTAGAGAAAGTACGCGCCAAGCATTCCCGCGACTACCGGAAAGTCTGCAACCTGGCGGAAAGCACCCAACGGGTTGGCACGCGCGAGTTGAAACGGCCGGCGGTCTTCTTTTCGCAATGTCTCCGGCATCGCAATCCAACCGAACAGCGCGTTGGCGAAAGCGATGCCGGCGGTGGCGAAAAACGGCGTGCGCGGTCCGAACTCCCCCAGGAAACCACCGATCACCGGTCCCAGGATGAAGCCAACGCCGAACGCCGCGCCGATCAGGCCGAAGTTCTGGGCGCGCTTTTCGGGAGGAAACAGATCGGCGATGCAGGCGTTGGCGATGCCGAAGCTCGTCGCCGACGTGCCGGCGATGAGGCGGCCGAGGAACAGCCACGCGAGGGTGGGCGCCAAGCCCATGATGAGATAGTCGACGCCGAAGACGACCAATGATGCGAGCAGCAGCGGGCGTCGCCCGAACCTGTCCGACAGGTTGCCCGCCACCGGCGAGAAGATGAACTGCATCGATGCGTAGGCGAACGCCAGCCAGCCGCCGTAGCGCGCCGCCTCGTGCAGCGGGTCGCCTGTGATATCGACGATCAGTTCCGGCAGGACCGGAAGGATGATGCCGAAGCCGACCGAGTTCAAAAGGACGGTGACGAAGACGAACGCCACCGCCCACTTGACGTTGGTGACTTCCCTTGCCATCGGATCAGGTCACGCCGAACACGCGAACGCCGGCCTTGGTCTTTCGCTCGCGTCGGGCATACGCCATGATAGGCACACCATCGGTCGACAGGAATACGCGATGACGATTGAGCTCAACCACACCATCGTTCCAAGCCGCGACAAGGTGGCTTCGGCGCGGTTCTACCGAGAGATGTTCGGGTTCGAATACAACGGCGCAATGTGACATTTCGAACCGGTGCGCATCCGCAACCAGGGCCTGACGCTCGACTTCGACAACCGCGAATCATTCGAGCGCCACCACTACGCTTTCAAGGTGAGCGAGGATGAGTTCGACGCGATCTTCGCGCGCATGGAGGAGCGCAAGCTCACCTACGGCAGCGGCCCCTTCACGCCCGAGGACGGCGAGATCAATCACTGGAACGATGGCCGCGGCGTCTATTTCAGAGACCCGAGCGGCCACCTGCTGGAACTATTGACGCGGGATTACGCGTGAGGTGATTGTCGCAATCCGCCATCGTCCACGCGAGCGCAAAGCGAGGCGCAAGACTTTTGCCCTTGGTATCACGCGTTTTCGCCAATCCCAAGGCGCGCGTTGCGCTAGTTCCAACGTTGCGCCTTGACAAGGAACCGCCCTTGCCAAAGTAAGGATATGAGCAAGATCACGAGCAAACTTCAGGTCACGGTGCCCAAGGCGCTCGCGGACCGTTACGGGATAAGGCCTGGGGACGACATTCGCTTCGAGGGAGCGGGCGAGGTCATCCGCGTTGTGCCTGCCGATGCTGGCAGGCAGCCCGGGCGACTCGACGTTGAAACGCGACTGCGCCTCTTCGATGCGGCGACCCACCGACAACGAGGCCGCGAAACAGAACGCTCCGCGCGGCGCTCCGACAAACGAGGCTGGACCAGGGAGGGGCTTTACCGGCGTGGCCGCTCGCGTACTGATTGACACGAACATACAGGTCTCCCGCTACGATCGCCGGTTCCCGGACAAGCAGTCGATCGCCTCCGAGGTTCTCCGCGACGGCATCGCCACCGGGAACGCGCGCATTTCTCACCAATCCATTGTCGAGTTCGTCGCAGCAACGACTCGCGTGGGGCCACAGCGCCAGTTGCTCGACATGGCCGATGCGAGACGTGAGGCTGAGGAGTTCATGGCGCAGTTCCCAGTCATATATCCCGACGACGCAGTGCTGCGAACGGCGTTGCGCGGCGCCGCCGCATACGGCCTTTCCTGGTTCAACGCCAATATGTGGGCCTATGCCGAAGTCAACGGCATCGAAGAACTGCTCTCCGAGGATTTCCAGCACGGGCGCATGTACGGCACAGTCGGCGTTCGAAATTCCTTTCTCGCGCTGACCGAAGCAAGCTGAAATTCACGGCATCGTTGTATCAGCCCTCACCTGGGCGCGGCGCATCAGGCGCCGGGCGGCGGGATCGAATGCGGCGCGCCGGTGCATGACGCTGCGGTTGTCCCATACGAGGACATCGCCGACCTCCCAATCCTGCGTCCAGGTATCGCCCTCCAATGCCACGTGGCACCACACCGCATCGAGGAACGCCTCGCTCTCCGCCAGCGGCAATCCTTCGACATAGGCGTCCTGCCGGCGCCCGAGATATAGCGCATCGATTCCGCTTTCCGGGTGGCGCAATACCATCGGATGGTACGCGCCTGGTGCATCGCGCGGATCGGCCACATCATGGTGGCCCCTGCGCAGCTTGCCGATGCTGTCGTGCGCGGCATCGTGCTTCAGACGCACGCCTCTTGCCCGGCGAGCAAGCTCCGGCGGCAACGATTGCCACGCGCCGATCATGTTGCAGAAGTGGGTGGCACCGCCTTCCTCCGGCACTTCCACGGCATAGAGGATGCTCGCCGTCGGCGGGTGTTCTATGTAGGACATGTCCGTGTGCCAGGCCGCCTCGGCCGCACCCAGTCCGCCGATCGGACGACCGTCGACGACGATGTTCGAGATCGTGGCCAGATAGGGATTGGCGAGTTTTGCGAGTTCTTCCTTGGTGATCCACCCGTACGGCGCATATTCGAGGGGACCGAAGCGGCGGCTGAAATCCATCAAGGTTTCGTCGTCGAGACGTTGACGGCGAATGCGCAATACCGCCCGATCCAGCCACGCCGCGTAGATCGCGGAAAACTCCGCATCCCCCAGCGACGAGAGGTCCACATCGACTATGTCCACGCCAAAGGAAGTGTCGGCGAATGGCACGCTGCGCATGAGCGTTAGTGTACTCCGCCTTCGCGCCGGATCGATCAGGTCGAGATCACCGAGCGCCGCAGTCCGGCCGATCCAGCAATGCCTGGGCAGCGGCGAAGTCCAACGTGCCTTCATACAAGGCCGAACCTGCGATGACGCCCAGCAACTGATCCAGACGCAGTTCCCGCAGTCGGCGCAGGTCGTTATCGTCGCGCACTCCGCCGGACGCGATGACGGGCAGACCGCTAGCCTTCGCGATCTTGGCCGTGGCCTCGGCATTGATGCCAGACAACATGCCGTCGCGCTCTATGTCGGTGAACACAATGGCGAAGAGCGGGAGTTCCGACACGCCCGAAGCGATGTCCAGCGCGCTGACATCGCTCGTCGCGCCCCACGCCGCCGTCGCGGCACGGCCAGCGCGAGCATCGAGGCCGAGAATGACCTGGTCGGGGAAGCGCGCAGCGGCAGCCTGCAGAAATGACGGATCTTCAATGCCCCGCGTGCCGACGATGACTTGGGATACGCCGGCCGCCAGGTAGCTTTCGATTTCTTCCAGTGTCCGGATGCCGCCGCCCACCTGTACCGCCACATCTCCGGCCACCGAACCGATTCCCCGCACCAGCTCCGCGTTGACACGCCTTCCCGCAAACGCGCCATCGAGGTCCACCACATGGAGGCGGCGCGCCCCCAGCCCGGTCCACCGCTGGGCCATCGCCACCGGATCGTCTCCGTAAACCGAGGCCGATTGCTTGACGCCCTGTCGAAGTTGCACGCAACGCCCGCCCTGAATGTCGATGGCGGGAATGAGGATCAAAGCGTGCCCTTGGTGGACGGCAACGCCTGGCTGCGCGGGTCCGGCGTCAGCGCCATGCGCAGCGCCCGACCGAACGCCTTGAATATCGTCTCCGCCTGGTGATGCGCGTTCCTGCCCTTCAGATTATCGATGTGCAGGGTGACGTGGGCGTGGTTGACGAAGCCCTGGAAGAACTCGTGCAGGAGATCGATATCGAACGCGCCGACGCGCGGCCGGACAAATTCCACCTCATAAGTGAGCCCGGGTCGACCCGAGAAGTCCACGACGACGCGAGAGAGGGCCTCGTCCAGGGGGATGTATGCGTGCCCGTACCGGAGGATGCCCTTCTTGTCGCCCACGGCCTTGGCGACCGCCTGGCCCAGCGTAATGCCGACATCCTCGATGGTGTGGTGCGCGTCCACCTCCAGATCGCCCTTGGCGTCGATCTCGAGGTCGATCAAGCCGTGCCGCGCCACTTGATGGAGCATGTGCTCGAAGAAGGGCAGTCCGGTATCCAGACTTGACGTCCCCTCGCCATCGAGGTTGACGGCCACGTTAATCCGTGTCTCCAAGGTGTCTCGCGACACCGATGCGCATCGATTCATGACCGCCGAATTCCTTACTTGACCATGCGAATAAACGCGCCTGGATACCCGTTCACCCAGTGCCGGAGCGCGCATCGTACCCACATGATCGGCAACGAAACTACCGAACAACCGAGATTATAGGGGAGAAGGGCGAAGCGCCGCATGAACCCGGAGCGGTCGCGGATCAACGCTCACTCCGGTTGCCGGCGTTATTCCTGGCGCGAGTCAGCTACGCCGCTCTGTCTTCAACTACCAAGCTGCGGCCAACGGATAACAGCGCTTTCTCGACGTGCCCGATGTGCGAACGATGGTCGAGATTCAGAAGTTTGCGCACGGCCCCCTCGCTCAAGCCCAGCCGTGCCGCGAGCGCGACCTTCGTGATCCCTTGACGACGCATCGCCGAATATAGTGCCAGCTTGGCCGCGACCACAGGTGGCACGGGGACAAGCGTTTGGTCTTCGGTTGCGACACTGGGTACCGGAATGTCCTCTCGGGACTGGACATAGGCTCCCAGAGCTACGGCCAGAGCCTCTTCCGCCATGGCAAGCGACTCGGTGCGATCATTTCCACACGTAAGCGCCTCGGGGATATCCGGAAAGCTAACGGAGCAGCCACCGTCCTCCTCGGGCGTCAGCACACATGGGTAGGCGTACCGCATCAGAATTCCTCCTTGGGGATGTCCAGTTGCTTTAGCATGTTTCGGTATGTTCCCGGCTTGAGTTCGCCGCGCTGGACGACCGTGCGGCGCTCGCCCACGTATAGGACACCGTGGCTTCCCCTACCGCGTCGGGGGTCATAGCGAAATGACTTTCCGGTTCGTCCCGCATATCGCCTGGCACGTCTGACGAACTGCGGGCCATCCATTGCGGAAGTTTCGTACTATTCGGAACGAAACGCTAGCGTTTCGAGCCAACCAACGTCTGGCAATCAAACCGGCTCCAGGATTTGTGCATCCTGGCACCACGCGAGTTTCTTGATCGCTTTCTAGACCGACAAGCGCCTCATTGACCAGTCTTGAGGCGCTCCGCAAGACTGCCGTAGGGCAAGAAACGGTTGTTGGTGTTGGCCTTGATCCACGCGCTCAAATCTTCGGGATAGTCACCCCGATTCCGCAGGACGCGGGCGATGAGAATCACCGGCGACTTGGCCCCCGCTTCGAAACCCGGCAATCGCGCCTCCGCCAACGTGAGGAATCGAATCCAGCCGACCAGTTCATCCGAGGAAATCGCGTCCAGTCGCGCGGCCCATACCTCGGCATCCGCCGTCATCAGCGGCGCCAGTTCGCCCCGCTCGCCAACGGTCAGTCCTGGCTCCCCCGCGTTGAGATTGCGGCAAGCCTTGCGGATCAGCTCGACCTGACGCTCGCCGAACGCGCGGGCAGCCGTCGGATCCCAGGTTTCGACATCGTCCATGCGGTTAGTATAGGCGCGGTTTGATTCGTTTCGCGCGGGCAGGCATTCGTGTTTGCGACATCACGCTCCACGCCGGACTCCGATCATGAAGACGACCAGGTCCGCGCATCGTAGTCGCGGCGACGCCGCGGAAACCTCCTGGGTCGCAGACCGGCTCCTCGCCTGGTTCGAACGTCATGGACGCAGGAACCTGCCCTGGCGAACTTGCACGACACCATACCGGGTGTGGGTGTCCGAAGTGATGCTGCAGCAGACCCGGGTCGCGACGGTGATCCCCTATTTCGAACGCTTCGTACAGAGGTTTCCCGATATCGAATCGTTGGCGGCCAGCGATCGCGATGAAGTCCTGCACCTCTGGACCGGCCTCGGCTACTACGCGCGGGCGCGCAACCTGCACCGCGCCGCCCGGCTCATTAATGGCGTCTTGCCCGATACGACGGCCAAGTTGACCGCGCTGCCCGGAATCGGACGTTCAACAGCGGCCGCCATCCTCGCGATCGGTTTCGGTCAACGCGCGGTGATACTCGACGCGAACGTCAAGCGTGTCCTCACGCGTTTGCACGCGCTGCGTGGCCATTCCGCCGCCGAACGGTCTCTCTGGCGCCATGCGGACGCACACACGCCAGCCCGACATGCCGGCGACTATGCGCAGGCCATCATGGACTTCGGCGCGACGCATTGCCGCCGCGCGAAGCCACTTTGCTCTGCCTGCCCCCTGTCGTCCCGCTGCCTGGCCCACACGGAGGACCTGCAGCACGTTCTACCTGAACCCCGACCAAGAAAGGAGCTCCCCGTGCGCGCCGTTCGCGTCCTGTTACTGGTCGATGCCGAAGGCGCGTGCCTGCTGGAACGGCGACCCGACGGTGGCATTTGGGGCGGGCTCTGGTCGCCGCCCGAATTGCCGATGGAGGCAGACGTGCAAGTGCAGGGCCGAGAGTGGGGAGCACGAATCGGTAGCTCCGAGACGTTGCCGACATTCCGGCACTCGTTCACGCACTTCCACCTGGACGTGACCCCGCACCTTCTGCGCGTGCGCCGCCGTGCCGATGGAGTGTTCGATGGCGCCCGACACGCCTGGTTCGCGCCCACCGACGAACGAAGATTCGGCTTGTCCGCCGTCGCGGTTAGACTACTGGCCGGGATCAGTGCGTGAGACAAGTTTGATGCGCGTCAAAGAATGGAAATGGAGGACGGCGTGAGGCAAGTGCTCTGCCGAAAATACGGTGAGCAGCTACCGGGCCTGCCCGCGCCCCCGATTCCCGGTGCGATGGGCCGGGACATCTTTGAGAATGTGTCCGCCAAAGCCTGGACCGAGTGGCGGGCGGTGCAGACCATGCTCATCAACGAGCGCCACCTGAATCTCATCGAACCCGATGCGCGAAAGTTTCTGGCCGAACAGATGCGTAGGTTCCTCGCCAACGAGCCGTATGAGATACCGTCGGGCTACACGCCGCCGGACGAGCCGGGCACGGGAATGCGTTGAGCCAAGGCAGGCACGGCACAACCCGACCCGCATCCCAAGGCATTCAATCACCAGTACCGTTCCACTCGGGAATTCGCTGGTCGCGAGCCAAGCGTAGCCGCTGCAGACTCATTGCGTCAAAGACATCCGTCAGGCCGAAATTCGGATGGTCGAGTGTCGGCAGTCGCGCCAATGCCTCCAGACGAAACCGCTCATCCAGGACCGACTCGCTGCGGTAGGCCGATGCCCACCAGTGCATGATGCGTTCTGACGCGCCCCGCAAGGTGAGATCGTCCGGCAACAGATCGCGCTTCTTGTGCTGGTTGACGGTGTGCTGCGCGGGCAGCAGGTTCCACAGGTCGTCGCACGGCCAAGCCGACCAGGGGAAGCAGTGATCGATGTCGAGACTTCGTCTATGCAGTTTCTTGCCCGTCCACACGCAAAACAAATTTCCATTCTCGAGCAGCGCCAAGGCACGGTTGCGCGCGATAGCAACCTCTCGCTTGGGTTCCGACCAGCGCATCGCTTGCCTTAGCGCAATTTCGTCGAGCGTTCGACCCTGGCCTCGGGCATACCGAATCGTCAAACCGATCCACTCTTCCACAAGCGCAGGTTCGATCCAGACGGCATAACGTTGCAAGGCACGCCAAAGGTGTATCGGAACAGAAAGCGTGCCGAAGCTGTAGAAGTAGGCTTCGTTCAGCACCAGTTCAGTCGGTAGCCGCGATGGTCTTGGCGCTGCCGGAAGAATTGGGCGTCCGTCCGCATGCGTCATGTATCTCGCCGGCATGCGGGCAATGGTGTCGCACGCATCCAGCAGGGCACGATGAATAGCCTTCTTCCTGTCAGCGCCCACGCGCATGCCGACGCGCAGATCGTACGCCGCAGTGTCGCGCAGTTGTTCGAGGGCGTCGTTGGCAAAACCCAGCCGCACAAAACCGTACCGATTCGTGGGGCTCTGCGGCAGGTTTCGTCGTAACAGCGGCAGGTAGAGCCTGATCCAGTAAAGCGCGGCGATCCCTAGCGGGACGTCCACATGCTCCGCGCGCGTCTCCCTGACAAAACCCGGCGTTCCGTTGGCGATACGGCAAAGAACTCGCAGCAGCGCCAGCTTGTACGTGGAAGACTTGTTGTCGGTCAGAACGACGCGCCGAACCAGCGGCAGGGCACCAGTGCCGTCATCCGGCAGTCGAATGACGATATGCTTCCAGTTGAACCGCCGCCGGCCAAAAAAGTCGGCATCCTCGCTGACCCGCTCGACATAGGCACCGTGGCGGCGCGCCAGTTGTTCGATTTCCTGGACCGATACCGGGTGCATGCCGCGATCCGCTTCCAGTGGACCTTCGCGCAGTGTCAGCGCGATGACACCTCGGGGCTTGAGCAGGGTGACGAGCTTGCGAAACGCCCGTTCTCGGACCGACGGGGCAACGAACATCCAAACCGCGTTCACGAGAATGAAATCGAACGACAAACCGGATCGGAATGTCTTAGCCAGTTCGGGCAAACGATCCGCTATCAGTTCGAACCGTATTTCCGGGTGCCATCGGCGCATCTCCTCGCGCATGACCCGGTCAGGCTCCACGGCGAGTACATCGTAGCCCAGGGATGCCAGCCACGCCGCGTCTCGGCCACTGCCCGCCCCCACGTCAAGTACGGCAGCGGGTTTGGGCGGCAGGAAGTCACGCAGCCACTTGTTGACTCGCGAAGCGTCGACGGACTCGTAGCGAGCCGCCGCTTCTCTAACCATCAACTCGCCGCGACTGCGGCGATCATCGTCGTTCGCGGACATGATCCCCCCGCTCCGAACTTATATCAGCACGGCTTCATCCGCCACATTATGGATAGCATCCGGTTATTGGGCTCCTCACCAACGAACCGCATGAGATACCATCCGATTACGCGCTACCGGAGGCGTCGGAAAAGGAACCGTAGCAATAGTCGGTGTCCGCCCGGCACGTACTCGCGCAACGTCCGAGCAAGCCAACAACGGAGGAAACCCATGGCGTTCTTCAACCGCGGCGATGTATCGATCTACTACGAAGTCCACGGCGAGGGTTTCCCGATGCTGCTGATCGCACCCGGCGGCATGCGTTCTGCCATCGAGTTGTGGCGCGACGGTCCGTTCAATCCCATCGAGACGCTGTCCGGGCATTTCCGCGTCATTGCGATGGATCAGCGCAACGCGGGACGCTCGACGGCACCGGTGTCGGCAAGCGACGGCTGGCACACCTACACCGAAGACCAGATCGCGCTGCTCGATCACCTCGGCGTTGAAAAAACGCATTTGATGGGCGCCTGCATCGGCGGACCGTATGTGCTCGGTGTCATTCAGGCCGCGCCCGATCGCGTCGCGGCGGCTGTGCTGCAACAGTCCATAGGCTATGACGGCAATCGTGAAATCTTCTACGCCATGTTCCAAGGCTGGGCCGACGCGATCGAAGGCGAGCATCCGGAAGCGGACGAGGAAGCGTGGCGGAGTTTTCGCTCCAACATGTACGACGGCGACTTTGACTTCAACGTCGGCGAGGATTTCGTCAAGTCGTGCGCGACGCCCCTGCTTGTTCTCATGGGCGACGATGCCTATCACCCGCAGGCCATATCCAGGGCGATTGCCGCCTGGGCGCCGAACGCGCAACTGATCGAGCAGTGGACATCGCCCGAAGACGGCGCTGCCGCCAAAGTCACCGAGTTCCTGCAGGCGCACACGCCGTAGTGGCGTCGAAGACCTTCAGGTTCGCATCGGTCCTCTTCCCCGCAGTCATCCTCGTCGCCTGCTCGGTGGACGATGGGGGGCAGGAGTCCTTCGACAAGAACGTCGAGAGCTGCCTCTGCCGCACCCTGGCATTCGAAGCCGAGAGCTTTTCGGGCATCTCGTATTCCGTGATGATCGAGCGATGCAATGAGACAGTGCACGGCGCCAATCCCGCGCGCTACCCGCCTACCGCAACCGCGGCGCCCCAAGTCGACGCGCTGCGCTGTCCGGACGATCTCACGGACTGGCGGGAAGTGGCACAGGATCGGGCGGATAATTTATTGGAACATCCATAGACCCGATAGTGATAGCGACCGCAATGCGGCAAGTGCGTCAAGCTGATAGCCTTTCCTGTTCACATCAAAGGAGGCAAGCCATGGCATTGAGAATCAACTCCGTAGCGCCCGACTTCGTCGCGCAGACGACGCAAGGCGAGATCAGCTTCCATGACTGGATTGGCGATGGATGGGCGATCCTGTTCTCGCATCCGAAGGACTTCACGCCGGTGTGCACGACGGAACTCGGCTACATGGCGGGCCTGGAACCGGAATTCAACGCGCGCAACTGCAAGGTCATCGGGCTGTCAGTCGACCCCGTCGACAACCATGCCGAATGGGCGAAGGACATCGAGGAAACCCAGGGCCATGCCGTCAACTACCCGTTGATCGGCGATCCCGGTCTGAGCGTTGCAAAGCTCTACGACATGTTGCCGGAAGACGCTGGCGACACCTCGGAGGGCCGGACGCCGGTAGACAACGCGACCGTCCGCTCCGTATTCGTCATCGGCCCCGACAAGACAATCAAGGCGATGCTGACCTATCCCATGAGCACCGGGCGGAACTTCGACGAAGTGCTGCGATTGCTCGATTCGTGCCAGCTCACCGCCAAGCACCAGGTGGCGACGCCGGTGAACTGGAAACACGGCGACGACGTCATCATCGTGCCCGCGGTTTCGGACGAGGAGGCGAAGAAGCGATATCCGGACGGCTGGAAATCACCGAAGCCGTATATTCGTATAGTCCCGCAGCCATAGCCCGGGTATTTCACCAAGCCGCTTGTCGAACAAACAAAAGTCATTTAATTCCAACAGGTCAATACCATATTTCTAAAATCCTGCCGGATACAAACTGCGCTGGCCGCGCCCTCGCACGGTGGGGTCGGGCCACGGGCGGAGCCGAAGGCGCCGCCCGTGGGGCACTTGTTCCCGCGCGAGCGCACGTGGTCGCTACACCATAAGGCGTGGCTATGCTTCCGTCTCTTTTCTTCAAGGGGTGCCCCCTCGCGCTCCTGTCTTCTTGCGAGGGCTGCCCCCTCGCGCTGCTGTCTTCTTGCGAGGGCTGCCCCCTCGCGCTGCTGTCTTCTTGCGAGGGCTGCCCCCTCGCGCTCCCGGGCTGAAGGCTCCGAGCACGCGCACGCGGGAAAAATCCCGCGCGATCATCGCGGCCCTTGATGAAATATCCGGGCCAGCGCCGCGAGGACCGGTCCCAGACGTGCAAATTCGCGCCGTCGCGGCAATTCAGGAAGCGACGGCGCATCCCCTTCCCGCAGAGGTGCCGCCCTCGCCGCAACGGGGTCAGCCCATGGGGCTCGGCGACGGTGATGCGCCGCTACGCCAACCCGAACGGGTTGGGATAGAATCTTCTGTCTTTGCCAGAATGGATGCATGGACGCCAAGCCCACCGTATTCAATGTAGAGCTTCCATCGTTTTCCGCCGACGTCGTCGAGCGGTCGAAGGAAGTCCCCGTCATCCTTCTGTTCTGGACCGACCAGAGTCCGCCTGCGGCGGACGCGAAACGGCATCTCGAAACACTCGCCAGCCAATATCAGGGCAAGTTTGCCCTGGCCCTCTGCGATGTCGCTCAGACACCCGAACTGGCCCAGCAACTGCGGGTCCAGGGCATTCCGAGCATCCGCGTGATCGCCAATGGACAGATCGCGCATCAGCTAGACGGCCCCCAGGGCGAAGCGGTCCTGCGCCAGATGATCGACGAATTGACGATGTCCGGCAGCGAGCGCCTGAAGGAAGGACTCGATCGTTTTACCGCCATCCGTGACTGGGACCGCGCCCTCTCCCTGCTCAGGCAGGCGCTTTCGGAAGAGCCCAACAATCCGGCTTTCCGAGTGGAACTGGCTGACTTGTTGGCGCGCAAGGGCGACTTGGACGACGCCCGTATCGCGCTGGGCTCCATTGCCGACGATACCCCGGAGCGTGATCGGCCCGCCTCGCGCCTGGAAATCGCCGAGGCCGCTGCGGCTGTCGATGGCGGCGCAGTGCGTTCGCGGCCGGAACCGGATGCGAACGACCTCAATGCCCTATATGAAACGGCGGTCTGCGAGGCGGCGGACGAAAACTACGAGGCGGCTCTCGAGTACTGCATGACCATCTTGAGGACCGACCGCACTTTCCGCGAGGATGTCGGACGCAGGACGATGATCACGATCATGACAGCCATGGGGAAGGGATCGGAACTCGCGCAACAATACCGCCGCCGCATGTTCGCGTACATGCACTAGGGCGCTGAGCGGACTGGCTCCGACCGCTGCCAAGACCGAGGACCGTCGCCGTTCCGATCCTCGGCAGCGCGTTTTATCCATACCCACGCGGTTCCCCTTTGCAGATCATGACTTAAGAAAACGTTTCGATCCATCATCTCATATTAGCTTTATAAGTCATTGAAAATAATCAAACTTATATCCTCACTCGACTCACAGGACGTTTTTGCGAATTACCTTGTTCCGCAGAATTCAGAGCCATGTCAATAAGTTATACAGAGAGTTATCCACAGAGGCCCTTAACGCCACGGTGTGTTTTTGGGGCATTTTCGGTTCGCTTGCGACTCCCGCACGAGCACGCGCCGAGGGTTGGATGATGACATCGGCGCGCGGGCACGAACGGGACCGTTTGCTGTCACCAGCAAGCATCGCCCATGCGCTCAGCCGTGCTGCTGGGCGGTGCGCATTCGCCCCGCCTGTCCATCACGTCTACAACCCACTCGATTACGCCTTCGAAGCGCACAGGCAATACCTCGATCGCTATTGCCGCCGTGAGGCAGAGATCCTCCTGGTAGGAATGAACCCCGGTCCGTTCGGCATGGTACAGACCGGCGTTCCGTTCGGTGAGGTTTCCGCGGTGCGTGATTGGCTCGGCATCACCGACGGCGTCAACCCGCCTCGCATTCAACATCCGAAGCGCCCGGTCGAAGGATTTTCCTGCACCCGTAGCGAGGTGAGCGGGCAGCGGCTTTGGGATTGGGCCAGGGAGCGGTTTGGAACTCCCGATGGTTTCTTTCAGCGGTTCTTCATCTGGAACTACTGTCCTCTCGCGTTCCTCGAGGCGTCGGGCCGCAACCGGACGCCGAACAAACTCCCTCAGCGCGAACGCGCCCCGCTATACCAGGCCTGCGACCAGGGCCTGGCGGACATTGCGCAATTCCTGGAACCAGACCTGATTCTGGGCATCGGACGGTACGGCGAAGAACGCGCCCGGGCGGTCTTGGGCGGCAAAGTGCGGATCGGTCACATCTTGCACCCAAGCCCCGCCAGCCCGGCGGCCAACCGCGGCTGGGCATCGCAAGTAGAGAGACAACTGGCCGATCTCGGCGTAGAACTGCCCTAACCTCTCGGCATGCAAACAACGGACCTTGCTAGCATGGTGCCTGATGGCTGATGCGATCATTCGGTGCGCGTGGGCGGGGGATGACCCGCTCATGCGGCGCTACCACGACGAGGAGTGGGGCGTCCCGCTGCACGATGATCGCGCGCTCTTTGAACTGCTTGTGCTCGAAGGCGCGCAAGCGGGGCTTTCCTGGCGCACGATCCTGCACAGGCGCGAGGGCTATCGCACCGCCTTCGAAGGCTTCGACATTGCTCGCGTCGCCGCGTATGGACAAGCCGATCGCGAACGACTTCTCGCCGACAGGCGCATCATTCGCAACCGCGCCAAGATCGATGCCGCCATCGCCAACGCGCAGACAACGATTAACGTGCAGGTCGAGCACGGCTCGCTTGAAGCTTTCCTCTGGAGTTTCGCGGGCGGGACGCCGCGGCCGAACGCCTTCCGCGACGTCTCCGAGTTGCCGGCGCAGACAGCGGAGTCGCGAGCGATGAGCAAGGCGCTACGAAGCTTCGGTTTTTCGTTCGTGGGTCCGACGATTTGCTACGCCTTCATGCAGTCGGCGGGCCTCGTCAACGACCATGTCACGAACTGCTTCCGCTACGCGGACGCCCATCTCACAGTCGAATCACCTCAATACACCCCCGGAACCAGACGATAGCGAACCTTCGCCTTGTATTGCGTCCACAGTTCTCCGTACTTGCCCGCGCAGCGGCGGTCATCCACGCGCTCGCGAACGACGAAAAAGACCGTCAGGTAGACGAAGTACACCCACGCCCAAAGGTTCGTCAAGTGTCCCAGGGCAAGCGCCATGCCGAGCGCCTCGAGAATTTCGCCAGTGTAGTTCATGTGCCGCGCCGCCTGCCAGAACCAGCCGAGCGGTGCGAAGGTCAGCTCCAGCCACCAGATAACGAGGGCGCCGGCAAAGACGGCGATGCCGTTCAGGCGATACCGGGGCGTTCCAGCAGCACCGCGGTAGGCGTAGCCGTCGACACGGCGTGCGGGGAGGACGGCGTGCAGGACCACCAGAATCGCGAAGACGGTCGCCAGAGTGAGGAAGGCGGCGGCTGTCTGCCAGGTGTTGGCGTCGGATATTGATTGCCTCGGCAGCTCGTCTGACTGGCGGAATACGAGGACAGTGCAAGAGCCACGACGGTTTGCGCATGGAACGCCCGGCGGTCCACCTTTTTCGAGCGATGACACCGCCGATCACCACAAGCGGAGTCACGAGGGTACTTGCCACGTAGACAATGTGAGACTCTGCACGAGCCACTACCGAGACGACATCCTTGATCCGCTACAACGACTACGACCCGTTCGCGCAGGTCTACAACCTGTACTGGGGCTCCTATGCAACGCGGTGGTATCCGATCCTGGAGCATCTGGTGCTGCGGCATCTGCGTCGCCAAGGGGCCAGCCAAGGTGACGTGCTGGATCTCTGCTGCGGTACCGGTCAGCTCGCAGCGAAGCTAACCGACGAGGGCTACGCGGTCACCGGCGTCGACGGGTCCGAGTCCATGATCGAAATCGCCAGGGCAAATGCGCCCGATGCGGAGTTCATAGTGCAGGACGCCCGCCAGGCGTTACCCCCTCGGGACTTCGCGGCCGCGTTCTCGACCTTCGACAGCCTCAACCACCTGATGACGCTGGAGGACCTGACGCAGGTCTTCGGCAACGTGCACGAGGTGCTCTCGGAGGGCGGCTATTTTGCCTTCGATCTCAACATGGCCGAGGCCTACGAGACCCGATGGAAAGGGACGTTCGCCTACGTGGAGGACGATCATGTGTGCGTGGTGCGATCCGTTCGGAATGTCGCGCGGCGCATCGGCAGCATGGAACTGACCATCTTCCAATTGGGAGTCAGCGGGTGGGAGCGCGCGGACCTCAGCCTCGCCCAACGCTGGTACGCCGAAGACGATGTCCTCGACGGGCTTCGGGTCGCGGGTTTCTCGGACACTCGCTCGTTCAGTGCCAACGAACCGATAGCCGAAGGCTGCCCCCCATCCCAGGGTCGGACGTTCTTCGTCGCGCGGCGCGCGGAGCAGTGACTGGTGGGCCCACCAGGACTCGAACCTGGGACCGATCGATTATGAGTCGAGCGCTCTGACCAACTGAGCTATGGGCCCCTGACGGATAGTCTACCGCTAGCCCGGATATTGCTCCAAGCCGCTAGCCCCGTACAAGGCCGTTTGGTTTCAACGCGTGTCGCCGAGTTCGTCGAGAAAGCCCCGCAGATGCTCCGACCGGCTCGGATGGCGGAGCTTTCTGAGCGCCTTGGCTTCGATCTGCCGAATACGCTCGCGCGTGACATCGAACTGTTTGCCGACCTCCTCCAGCGTGTGGTCGGTGTTCATGTCGATGCCGAAGCGCATACGCAATACCTTCGCTTCGCGCGTGGTCAGGTCCCCGAGCACGGAACGGGTCGCCTCTTTCAGTCCTTCGCTCGTCGCCAGCTCCACCGGTGAACCGACGGTGGAATCTTCGATGAAGTCGCCAAGATGGGAATCCTCATCGTCGCCCACCGGCGTCTCCATGGAGATCGGCTCCTTGGCGATCTTCAGCACGCGCCGAACCTTCTCCTCCGGCATTTCCATGCGTTCGCCAAGCTCTTCCGGCGTCGGGTCGCGACCCATTTCCTGCAGCATCTGCCGCGAAATGCGGTTCAGCTTGTTGATCGTCTCGATCATGTGAACGGGAATGCGGATCGTGCGCGCTTGATCCGCGATCGAGCGCGTGATCGCCTGCCGGATCCACCAGGTCGCGTAGGTCGAAAACTTGTAGCCGCGCCTGTACTCGAACTTGTCCACCGCCTTCATGAGGCCGATGTTGCCCTCCTGGATCAAGTCCAGGAACTGCAAACCCCGGTTGGTGTACTTCTTCGCGATGGAAATCACCAAGCGCAGGTTCGCCTCGACCATGTCTTTCTTCGCCCGCCGCGCCTTGGCCTCGCCGACGGCCATGCCGCGATTGATATCCTTGATTTCGCCGATGGCAATACCGGCCTGCGTGGCGATGCTCTTGAGCCTCTTCTGCAGCCGGATGATTTCCGGCTTGTTCGCATCAAGCGCCTTGCTGTAGGAGTGCTTGGCCTTGATGTGGCGGTTCACCCAGGCAATCGATGTCTCGTGCCCCTGGAACTCTCTCAGGAAGGTCCGCCGCTCCATGCGTACATCCTTGACGCATACTTCCATGATCGCGCTTTCGTAGCGTCGCACCTGGGCTCGCGCCACGCGCGGCATCACGACCAGGTGTTCGTGATGCTTGGGCACGAGTTTGAACGGCGACATCGCGACTGCGACCGCCTCCCGGTCCCGCTTCGCCGCCTTCGACGTGCGGCCTTCCGAGGCGGCGGTTTGTCGGCCAAGTTCGTACGCTGAACGCAGCGCGCCAAATCGCCTGCCCGCCTCTTCCGGGTCCGGTCTCTTGTCGTCGTTGTCGTCGTCGCTGCTGCTTTTCGACGTCTGCGTGCGCGCATCGACTTGCGCGGCGCGCGGCACATATTCGGCGGGATCGAGATAGCCGACGAGCAAATCGGACAGCTTGTCCTGCTCCGTCACCCTGTCATAGGTTTCGAGAAGATATTCCACCGTTCCGGGGAAGCAAGCCAGCGCCGACAGCACATCGCGAATCCCTTCCTCGATGCGCTTGGCGATGGCGATCTCGCCTTCACGGGTCAACAAGTCGACTGTGCCCATTTCGCGCATGTACATGCGCACCGGATCCGTCGTCCGGCCGACTTCCGTCTCGACCGCCGCGAGGGCCGCCGCGGCTTCTTCGGCGGCGAGCTCGTCTGCGGTATTTTCCTCCGCATTCATCAACTCGTCGGGGTCCGGCGCGGTTTCGTACACCATGATCCCCATGTCGTTGATCATCCGGATGATGTCTTCGATCTGATCGGGATCGGAGATGTCTTGCGGCAGGTGGTCGTTGACCTCGGCATAGGTCAAGAACCCCTGCTCCTTCCCCTTGCCGATCAAATCCTTCAATCGCGATTGCTGCTGTTCATTCTCGGTCGCCATAGTCCCTCGATGTGGAACGACTTGCCCCGTCGGGCAAACGCTCGATTATAACTGATACAAGTGCCCCACAGTCGACGCCTTCGGCCTCGCCTGTTTCTTGCGAGGGGCAACCCCTCGCGCTGCTGTCTTCTTGCGAGGGGCAACCCCTCGCGCTCCCCGGCTGAAGGCTCTTGGCCCCGCCCTGTTTGTCGTCCATGGAAGTCCTTTTCTTCCCAGCTATTTTGCCGTTGCCCCTGCGGCTTCAGACGACGTTTCGAAGCCGGTGTCGGTCGCCCGGCTTCGAGCGGCCCGTAACGCGCTCAGGTATCGCGCGATGTTCTCATTTGTGGGGTCATTCCTGATCGAATCAACCATCGCGCGCCGGCGGCGGCGCGCACGCTCGCTCACGTAGTGTTTGACGCCACCGATAAACTCCGCTTCCAGCGCGTCGGCATCGAGCATCTGTTCCGAATCGGCAAGGTTACGCAGTTGGTCGTAGACGGGTTCGTGGACAAAACGTGCCAACAGGACCGAGGCATCGGCGTCACTGTCCTTCGCCGCCCAGCGCGCAACGCGAAGGAATAGCGAGTCGTCGTCGGTCGTGTCGAACAGGGCGCCGACAAGCGACGCATCCAGCTTTTTGGAGAGCGAGGGCTTGTGCAGCAGGCAACGCAGCAACCGCTGCTCAAGTCTCGATCTGCGGGCTGCGGCCGGCGGCCCAGGTTGCGGCGGCGGCATATCTTCTACCCATCGTTCCGCCATTCCCGCCGACGGCGGGTCGAGCGCATCGGGATCCACTTCCGCGATACGCGCGAGACGATCGACCAGCAGGCGTCTCAACACCCCTCTCGAGATGCGGGACACGTAGGGTTTGGCGAGTTCGCACAGCCGGGCGCGCGCGTCCATGGATTCCAGGTCGAGTCCTTCGGATAGCGCATCGACGAGATAGTCCCCGGCGGGCTTCGCGCCCGCGACGCGTTCCTCCAGGTGAGCCCCGCCCTCGCTCATGACGACGCTGTCGGGGTCTTCGCCCTCTGCCAGGAAAACGAACTTGCACTGGCGACCATCGCGCAATGACGGAAGGCTCGCCTCCAGCGCGCGCCACGCCGCTTGCCTACCCGCCCGATCACCGTCAAAGCAGCACACCACCTCGGGTGTATTTCGATAGAGCCTCTCGAAGTGTTCCGTACCGACAGCAGTGCCCAGGGTGGCGACTGCGTTCGATATCCCGTTCTGGGCCAGGGCGACCACATCCATATAGCCTTCGACCACGATCAACCGGTCAAGACCTCTCCCATCGCCACCGCGCGTGGCGCGTCTGGCCTCGTAGAGTCCATAGAGTTCGCGCGCCTTGTGGAACACCGGCGTCTCCGGCGAGTTCAGATACTTGGGACCTTCGTCGGCATCGGGCATAAGGCGTCCGCCGAAGGCCACCACACGACCCCTCGAGTCGCGAATCGGGAACATGATCCGGGCCCTGAACCGATCATAGGTGTGCCCCGCGTCGCTTCGCGCTACCAGCCCCGCCGCGACCATCTTTTCCGGGTCCGCATCCAACCTGACCTTCAGGTAGTCCCATCCCGGCGGCGCGAAGCCGATGCCGAACCTGTGCGCGGTCTTGCCGTCGAGACCGCGCTGTTTCAGGTAGTCAATCGCTTCGGGATGTTCGCGTAGAGCCTGGCAGTAAAGCTCCTCCGCTTTCTTCAGCAGATCGTAGAGGCTCGCATCCGGTTTCTCGATCCGCGCGCCGCCTTCCCTCGGGACCTCGACGTGGGCGATGGCGGCCAGGGCTTCGACGGCCTCGACAAACTCCATGCGGTCGTGATCCATCAGGAAAGTCAGTGCCGTACCGCTGACGCCGCAGCCGAAACACTTGTAGAAACCCCGTTCCGGATTGACGTTGAACGAGGGAGTCTTCTCCTGATGGAAGGGACAGCAGGCCTTGTAGGACTTTCCCGCCTTGGTCAGTTTTACGCGCGCATCGATGAAGTCGACGATGTCGATCCGTTGGAGCAGATCGTTAATGAAGGACTGCGGAATGCGACCGGCCATTGGCGGTGAGGTTAACGCTTCCGGGGCGCGAAAGGTAGGAGCGCCGAAGCATTTTGGCCGCACTGTATTCAAGACCGTCGAGCGCCGCCCCGTTTCTGGCAAAATAGCCGCTCCCCGGACGCCCGAGCCCTTATGAGCCGCGATACTTTCAACGCCCGCCGAACCCTCGTGGTCGACGCAGACGAATACGACTACTTCAGCTTGCCCGATGCGGCGAAAAACGGCGCCGGAGACTCCGAGCGGCTGCCCGTATCACTCAAAGTGCTGCTTGAGAACCTGCTGCGATTCGAAGACGGCAGTTCCGTCGGCGCGGAGGATGTGCGCGCGCTCGGTTGCTGGGCGGACGCATCTCCGGGAGCGAAGGAGATCGCCTACCGGCCGGCACGGGTATTGATGCAGGACTTCACCGGGGTCCCGGCGGTGGCCGATCTCGCCGCCATGCGTAGCGCGGTCGTCGCGGCCGGCGGCGATCCCGCCATCATCAACCCGCTTTCGCCCGTCGATCTCGTTATCGACCACTCGGTAATGGTGGACCGGTTCGGCGCGCCCTCGGCTTTCGAACAGAACGTGGAACTCGAGATGCAACGCAACCGCGAGCGCTACCGCTTCCTCCGCTGGGGACAGCAGGCGTTCGACAATTTTCGGGTAGTGCCACCGGGCACCGGCATCTGCCACCAGGTGAACCTCGAATACCTTGCCCGCGGCGTATGGACCAGCGACGAAAATGGCCGCACTCTCGCATATCCCGACACGCTGGTCGGGACCGATAGCCACACGACCATGATCAACGGACTCGGCGTCCTGGGATGGGGCGTGGGCGGCATCGAGGCGGAAGCGGCGATGCTCGGACAACCCATCACGATGCTCATTCCCGATGTGGTCGGTTTCCGGCTCAGCGGAGAGTTGCCCGAAGGCATCACCGCCACCGACCTGGTGCTGCGCGTCGTCGAGATCCTGCGCGAGAAGGGCGTAGTGGGGAAATTCGTTGAGTTCTGCGGCGACGGCCTCGACAACTTGCCGCTGGCCGATCGGGCCACCATCGCCAACATGGCGCCCGAGTACGGCGCCACCTGCGGACTGTTCCCCATTGATCGGGAAACCATCAACTACCTTCGGCTTTCGGCTCGGCCGGAGAAGACCGTAGCGTTGGTGGAAGCCTACGCCAAAGCGCAGGGCCTGTGGCGCGACGGCGGGGCGGAACCGGTGTTCACCGACACCGTCGAACTCGACCTCGCCAGCGTGCAGGCATCTCTGGCCGGTCCCCGCCGCCCCCAGGATCGCGTAGCCATGTCGGACCTCAATCGGGCGTTCGACGAGTCGCTCGTGCTGCAAGGGCGCCGCGATTCGGGACCGGTGCCGGTTCCAGGCACAGACTATGATCTCGGCCATGGCGACGTCGTCATCGCGGCGATCACATCCTGCACCAACACGTCGAATCCGGCGGTCATGCTCGGCGCCGGCCTCGTGGCACAGAAGGCGCTGGCGCGCGGCCTGTCGGTCAAGCCCTGGGTCAAGACGTCGCTGGCACCGGGATCGAAAGTGGTGACCGAGTACCTCGCAAAGGCGGGATTGCAGGACCCCCTGAACCAGCTCGGATTCAACCTGGTCGGCTATGGCTGCACCACCTGTATCGGCAACTCCGGGCCGCTGCCGGAGCCGATCTCGGCGGCGATAGAGAGCGGCGACCTGGTCGTCTCCTCGGTGCTATCGGGCAACCGTAACTTCGAGGGCCGGGTGCATCAGGAAGTTCGCGCCAACTGGCTCGCATCACCGCCGCTGGTGGTCGCCTATGCGATCGCCGGCACCGTCCGCATCGACCTCGCATCGCAACCGATCGGCCAGGACCCGAAAGGCGAGGACGTGTATCTGGCGGACATTTGGCCGAGCAACACCGAGGTCGCAGAGGCTGTGTCGTCGGTGTCCGCAGACATGTTCCGCCGCGAGTACGCCGATGTCTTCACCGGTCCCGACGCCTGGCGTGACATCGATATCGACACGTCCGGCACCTATGGCTGGGAGAACTCGACCTACATCAAGCAACCGCCGTTCTTTAGCGTCGGCGGCGATCTGAACCAGGGCGTGGAGGTTTCCGGCGCGCGCATCCTCGCCGTCCTCGGCGACTCCGTCACGACCGACCACATATCGCCCGCGGGCATGATCCAACCCGCGAGTCCGGCGGGCGAATACCTGCAACAGGCCGGCGTGCAGGTGTCGGAGTTCAACTCATACGGATCCCGGCGCGGCAATCACGAAGTGATGATGCGCGGCACTTTCGCCAACATCCGCATCAGGAATGAAATGGTGCCCGGCGTGGAGGGCGGCTATACCACCCACATCCCGACCGGCGACCGCATATCGATCTACGACGCCGCCGTGCGCTACCAGGGCGAAGCCACGCCGCTGGTGATTTTTGCGGGCAAGGAGTACGGCACCGGGTCGAGCCGGGACTGGGCCGCCAAGGGCACCCGGCTGCTCGGCATCCGCGCTGTGATCGCCGAAAGCTTCGAGCGCATCCACCGTTCCAACCTCATCGGCATGGGCGTGCTGCCCCTGGTCTTCACCGAAGGCGAATCCCGCAGCACCCTTGGCCTGACGGGCGAAGAATTCGTGGACATCTCGATGCCAGAAGACACTGGCGAAATCGCGCCGAGGCAGAATCTCGACCTCACGATCCGTCGAAGCGACGGCAGCACCACGACTTTTGTCGTGCAAAGCCGCCTCGATACCGACAACGAGATCCAGTACTACCGCGTCGGCGGCATATTGCAGTTCGTGCTGAACAACCTTGTCGCGGCGGGTTAGCAGTTCTCACCCCGAGCGTCGACCCAAGAAAGGGAACTTCCAATGAGTGACCGCAAACGAACGGTAGCTGTTGCCGCTAGCCCGGATATTTCATCAAGGGCCGCGATGATCGCGCAGGATTTTGCCCGCGTGCGTGTGCTCGGGAGCGGAAGCATAGCCACGCCTTATGGTGTAGCGACCATGTGCACGCACGCGGGCAAAAGTGCCCCACGGGCGGCGCCTTCGGCTCCGCCCGTGGCCCGACCCCACCGTGCGAGGGCGCGGCCAGCGCAGTTTGTATCCGGCAGGATTTTTGAAATATGGGATTAACCTACTGGGACTAGAAAACATTTGTCTATTCAACAAGCGGCTTGGTGAAATATCCGGGCTAGGAACATTCCGGCGGGAGCGAAAGCGTCCAACTATCCGGAGCCGTTCTACAGCCGTATGACCAAACGCGAGAAGAAGCGTTTGGGCGAGCACTTTGGCTTGAAGAATTTTGGGGCAGACCTGACCAGGCTGGCGCCGGGCGGAGAGTCAGCATTGATGCACGCTCACAGCAAGCAGGAGGAACTGGTCCATGTCCTCGAAGGTGAACCCACACTGATAACCGAATCGGGCGAAAGCAAGTTGTCGCCGGGCATGTGCGTGGGTTTCCCGGCATAGGGCAAGGCGCATCATTTGGTGAACACCACTGATCAAGACGTGTTCTATCTGGAAATTGGAGATCGGACCAAAGGAGACGACGCCAGGTACCCACACGACGATATCCGGGCCACTTTAGTAGGAGACGGTACGTGGCAGTTTGTTCGTAAGGACGGCACGTCCTATTAGTGCCGTGTCCCGAAAGTTCAACCCGGCAGTTCAGGCGGCCAGGTAGGCGAGGCAACCCGTCTCGCGCAGCAGCGCGTTTAAGCTTGCGTCGCCGCCGACGCGCTGGTATTTCGATTTCAGCACCCCGAGCGAGCGCGCATGGTACTTCTGCGGCCTCTGCGTCCAGGCGTTACCCTTGAGTTGCACGGTGAATTCCTCTTCGCCGGCCTCGATGGCGGCGGCGTTCGCCGCGCTCCAAGGCAAGAACAGCGCGCCCACCTGGTCGGCGAGCAGCGGCGTCAACGACGGCGCCAGCGACTCCCATGGCTCAAATTCGCCTAAGGCCCCGGGCTCCAACATGCGATCCACCCAGGCCGAGACGTTGGGCGCGCTGGCCTCGATGATCTGCCGCGGCGTGTGATCGCGCCAGGCGCTGTATACCTGTCCCCAGAGCCCGAAGTCGGCGAACGCCGGACGGTCGCCGAAGAGGTACGGCCGGGTAGCGAGATGCCTTTCGAGGAAGCCGAGCGCGTCCTTGAAGGACTGTTCGATCTGCGGCGCCGTCACTGCGTTGGAGCCGACGAACCACACGCGGCTGACCATCCGTTTCCGAACGGCCTTCGCGGCCTGCTCGATCTGCTCGGATGTCGCCTTCGGCATCGCGGACGCCGCCAACCTCCGGGCGCAGTCGATCTGGTCGATTTCTCGCGCCCAGCGCAGGTGGAACATCCACTTGTTGCCCCACTCGTCGCCGAATTCCTCAAGCAGTACCGACACGAAGGCAGCCACAGGGTCCGGAGGATGGATGCCGGGCTCGCCGAACTCGGGTTCGAGCGCTTCGATGATCGGCGTCGAATCCTGTATGCCGCGCTCGTCCGGTGTCACCACCAGGGGGACGAGGGGCAGCCGCGCGTGTTTCTGGAACAACTCGGATGCTTCATGGCGGGACAGCCATTCGTGCGCGATTCCCTTGTAGCGGAAGTACGACCGCACCTTGACCGAATACGGCGAATCTTCCGCGCCGATGACTCGATAGACCTCCGCCATGCCTGTCTCCGCAAGCGTGCCACGGCCCATTATGTTGCATGTCTACTGGCTTTGCGAAGGAACGATATTCCTGGATACCGGGTAGAAACCGTACCGCGCCGACGAGTTGCCACATCCTTCAGCCAACTGCATTTACGGAAAGCGTAATACTCGGTAAAGTCGGCGCATGATTCGCAGCTTCAAGGGTCGGAGCACGCAGCGGTTCTACGAGGGACATCGAGTTGTGTCGTTTCAAGGATTCGCCGATCAGGCAGCGCGTCGCTTGACACTGTTGGACAACGCCGACGCGCTCCGGGACTTGGCCGCCCTGCCGAGCAACCGATTGGAGTCGTTGCGTGGAGACAGGGCCGGGCAATACAGCATCCGGATCAATTCGCAGTGGCGGGTTTGTTTTCGCTGGACCGACGACGGGCCGTGCGACGTGGAGATTGTGGACTATCACTGAAGGAGATCAGAAGGATGAACATTGCAAGCGGGATGAGGCCGGTCCATCCGGGCGAGATTCTTCGCGAGGAGATCGACATGATCGGGTTGTCGGCAAATGCACTGTCGAAGGAACTGGGCGTACCGGTGAACAGGATCACGATGATTCTGAACGGTCAGCGCGGGGTGAGCGCCGACACGGCGCTGCGACTCGCAAGGTACTTCGGGACAACGCCGCAACTTTGGCTGAACCTGCAGAAGACATGGGAACTTCGTCGAGCGGAAATCGAAGCGGGCTCACAGATCGCCGAACGCGTCACGCCGCGATAAATCGTCGCGTAAAGGACACGGCGACTCGTTTGCACCCATGACCCGATAGACCTCCACCGTGCCTGTGTCCCCGGGAGCGCGCTGGTGAGCGATGCCCCCGCATGTCGATGCGGCATACGATGCCTTCACACGATGCCATTCTGCCCGTGGGGGTGGAGGTTCCGCGCGCCGTGGCGGTGAGCCGAAATGGGTCGGATCGACATCCTCGTCAACAAAGCGGGCATTGCCAGCCGCGGCAAGTCTGTAGTCAACACGGATGTCGAGGAGTTTCGACGCGTCATCGCGACCCACGCTCTCGGCCCGCACGCAGCTCAGGTTCGAAGTTGCACACCAGGGCCTCTACCACCGCATTCCGGTTCCGCGTCCTGGCGCCGGCGTGGTAGAAGTGATCCTTGGTCGCGATACGAAACCTGCTCCAGTAGCGCCTCACCATGTCGTTTTCGCGGTACACGTTATGGTGCCAGGTGGACAACAGGAATCGCGCCCGCGTGGTCGAGAGCGCTTCGAATAGCCGCCGCTCGTCCGCCTCGCTCCAACCGCTGTAGTAGTCGGCGTACCTTCCCCAATAGGGAGGGTCGCAGTAGATGACGTCGTCCGCTCCCGCCATGGAGATGACTTCCCCGAAAGGGGCATGCAGGAAACGCCAGTCGGGTGCGATCACCCTCGCCGCGGTGCCAACCTGGTTCACAATCTTCGTGATATAGGCCTTGCTGAATCGGTTCGGTTTCTTGCAGAACGGAATGTTCCATTCGCCGCGCCGGTTGAACCGCATCATGCCGTTGAAGCCGGCGCGAGACAGGAACAGGAAGTCGAGCGGATCGTGGGCTCGATTGAAGCGGGCTCTGACGTGGTTGTAGTGCGGACCGCCCGCGGTGCGAAGTTTCTCTCCTTCCGCTTCCAGGTATGTCCGCACGCGCTCAGGACAAATGACGCCTTGCTGAACTTCCCGATAGAACCTGATGACATGCGGATTGGCGTCGCCCAGGACGGCATGCCGGAAACCACAGTTGAACGCGACGACCCCCGTGCCGAGGAATGGTTCGATCCAGCGGCCTTTCGCGTCGGGCACCAGCGATTGGATCCACGGCACCAGCTTGGTCTTGATACCCTGGCTCTTGATCGGCGGAACGATGACCGGCACCGTGCTCTCCGGGCAAACGATTCGCGGACCCCTATTGTTTCATTCGCCGCGAACCCTTGCCAAACGCACTAGCTCGCATCCATGTGGTAACTTCGCGCGCCACGTAATTCTCAAGAGGAATCAGCATGACCGATGTGTCCCCGCTGCCGGTTGGCGACCCCGAATCCCTCGGCTTCGATTCCGAACGCCTGTCGCGCATCGGTCCGGCCATGCAGGAGTTCGTGGACGATAGACGTGTCCCCAACCTCATAACGCTCGTCGCCCGTCGCGGGCGGTTGGTCCATCTCGAAGCGCGCGGCGTGCTCGACTTCGACACCGGCATGCCGGCACCGACCGATACGCTGTGCCGGATGTATTCCAACACCAAGCCCGTCGCCAGCGTAGCCACCATGATCCTGTTCGAACGCGGGGTGCTGACGCCGGACGATCCGGTCGCGAAGTTCCTGCCGGAGTTCGCGCACAGCCGGGTGCGAGTTGCGAGCGAGCCGATGACCACCGAACCGGCCAAGCGACCCATCACGATACGCGACTGCATCACCAACACGACGAGCTTTACCGACGCGGCGACGATGCCGAGCTTCTATCGCCAGCAGTATGCCGACGCGCTCAAGACCCTGGGATGGATGCCCCGCGACGACAGCGATTCGCCAGCGCCGAGCAACCGCGAGCGCGTGCGGGCGCTGGCCGAGATTCCGCTCGCCGCGCAGCCGGGAGAGCGCTTCGTGTACCACATGGGCTATCCCGTGCTAGGTGCCGTCCTTGCCGAGGTTTGCGGACAGCCGCTTGACGTCTTTTTCCGGGACAACATCTTCGAACCCTTATCCATGGTCGATACGGATTTCTACCTCAGGGATGGGGCATTGAATCGTTTCGGCGCGTGTTACGCGCCGCGCAAGGAAGGAGCCGAAATCCGCTTGATGGCGACGGAGAAAGCCGAGACGAGCGAGAAACACCTCGGTCCCCGAACCGAGTTCGGCGTCGGTGGTGACAGCGGCGGCATTCTCTCCACAGCCGGGGACTACGCGCGTTTCGGCCAGATGCTGCTGAACGGCGGCGAGTTGGACGGCGTGCGCATCCTCGGACGCAAGACGGTCAACATGATGCTCGGCAACCATACGGGAGACTTGCGCATCGCGATGATCGGTCCGGGTTTCCATTGGGCTCTGGGCGTCTCCGTATACAACGGGCGCGACGGTTTCCCCCTGATGCGCTCCGTCGGCACATACGGTTGGGGCGGCGCGGCTGGAACCACTTACTTCGCCGACCCGAAGGAGGAACTGTTGGCCGTCTGTCTCACCCAGGTGCTGAATCACGGCATGATGCCGAACAACAACTATTCGGAGACGTTCCAACGGCTCGTGTATCAAGCCCTGGCGTAAGAACATGCTCACCGACGCGCAGATCGCGCAGTGCAAGAGAGCGGTCACCGCAGCTGCGGCGCAATCGGCGTCTACCTCGAAGTCCGCCATTTCGCAAATCTGGGGGGACAATTCCGAACCGGAATAGTCGAAGATGGCCATCCGCATTGCAATTTCTCATGCGTTTGTGTAACAGGGCCGTGAGAAGCGAATTTGCCCGATGCTGAATCGTTCAAGACGAAGGGAGGAACCGGAGTGCCGCGACTGATTTGCCTTGGAGTCCTGATGGTCGCCGGCATTGCCCTCGTTTCCGTTCCTGCGTCGGCCTCCGGCTCTGTCACGCCGGGCGGAGGAAAGATCAACACCCGAGCGGCGTACGCGCTGGGCAAGTCGATCACTTTCCGCGAATTGGTATGCAGGACGTGCCCGATCAGTCGACGCGAACTCAATCGCGCACGGGCCCGAAGTTTGAAGGACAGTCTCGAGTCGGCATTCGACGAGAACAAAGTGAGCACGCCGGACGACGAGCACGTGAAGCTGCTGTGCAACGGCAAGGCCGAGGATTGCGCCGCAAGATTGGAACTCGTGAACTACTACCTCACGCGCCGCTACAGGCTGTAACGGTCAGGAGTCAGGGAATGCACCGTTTACTCAACACGACACTGACCTGTTCGGTTGTCGTTTTCTGCCTGTCCTCCGAGCCCCTGTTCGCGGACGGCTCCGCGTGGTTGCCGGAACCCGGCACGGGCCACCTCAGCCTGTCTTACGTTTCGCAATCTGCCGAAGAGTTCTACCGAGGGGCGGACAAGCGACCGCTGCCGGGCGGTGGAGGGGAGGATCTATCCCAGAACACCGTCTGGCTGAGTGGGACCTACGGCTTGAACGACAGTTTCGCTCTCGATGTTCAGACGGGCTGGGCGAAGAGCCAGTTCATGACCGGGCCGGGCATCCCGACCCCGAGCGAGAGCTTCAGCGGCATGGTGGACGCAAATATCGGCCTCACATGGCGTATCGTCGACGAAGTTGTCAGCGACCTGCCAAGCGTCGCGCTGCGTGCTGGTGCCATCTTCGCAGGCGGCTACGAGACCGGTTTCATAAACTCGCTTGGAGATGGCGGCGATGGCTACGAAGTATCCCTGGTCGTCGGCAAATTCTTGAGCGACCAACTCGGCTTGTCCGCGGAACTGGGACTCAGGAACCGCAATGCGAACATCCCCGGGGAACGTTTCGCCAACCTCTCCGGCATCTGGTTCCTGAACGACTCCCTGACGCTCGGCGTTGAATACAGGATGGGAAATTCCACGTCCGGACTGCAAATCGGCGGTCCGGGATTCGCGCCGAACCGATTTCCGGAAATCGAGGAAGACACGCGGACGCTGGGGGCCAGGCTTTACTACAGCGTCAACGAAAACATCAGCCTGAGCCTGTTTGGAGCGTCGGTCATCGACGGACGCAACGCCGCTGCTTCAAGCATATTCGGCGCCGCGGCGAGCTACTCGTTCGACTTCTTCTAAGAAAAGCTCCAACCAACCGACCTGATCCCTCCCCAAGCTTCATCGGGCCAAGCGTCTTCTGGTCGTCGCTTGCCGCCAGCGTAACTTCGCGATCATCGAAAGAATTCCCGCGCTGGCGCCAACGACGCCTCTCAAGGTGCCTCCCACCTTCGACTTCCCGAAGCGTCGGCGGTACGTATCTACGGGCGTTTCGACGACTTGCAGGTTGCACTGCATCGCCTTGATCTGCATCTCGATCGTCCAGCCGTACGCCTTGTCGCGCATGTCGATCAATCCGAGCGCATCGGTGCGGATGGCGCGGTAAGGGCCAAGATCGGTCACACTCTCCCCCCACAACAGGCGGATCAGCAAGCTGGCCAGGCGGTTCCCCGCGCGCTGCGCCACCGACAAGGCGCCCGGCTCCATTCGACCGAGCGCTCGGGATCCCACGGCAAGATCCGCGCCGGCGGCGATGGCATCAAGCAGCCTGATGCACTGCGCGGCCTCGAACGACCGGTCGCCGTCCGTGAACAGCACTACGTCCACCGTTTCGAGCGCATCGATTGCAGTGAGGCAAGCGATGCCGTAGCCCGGCCTATCCTGACGAACGACTCGCGCACCGGCTTCCCGCGCCCGTTGTGCCGTCGTATCCGTCGAACCGTTATCGCAGACCACGAAGTCGTCTATCAAGGATTGATCGCCATCCCGCAAGGCCATCAGGTCCTGGACGACGGCACCGATGTTGCCTTCCTCGTTTCTCGCTGGAACGACCGCGCCAACCGTCAAGTTCTTGTACATCTGACCTGCACTACTGCCGTGCCGCTGCCTCACCAAGGTCGGCAAGGCGGCGTCATCAAATTCCGGTTAGTAGCGTTAGTTCCGACTGAATGGTCCGACACTTCGGCACGGGGGCGCCAACGCACTTGGAGCGATACCTGAAGACCGCCGTGCGCACTTGGGGTTTGGTGCAAGCGTCCCCTTGCGTGAACGCGAACTCCCAACCTTTGACCAACTCGACCGTGTCGCGTGCCAACACGTCAAGGAACCGAGGCCGTGTCGCGTTGGAGTTGTCGCCGACCACGGCTGTCTCGTCATCCACCGTCTCGCCCTCGGCATTTAACGTGTAGCGAACCGTGATAATGGCCCCGCCGTAATTCACTCGCTCTCCGCCGGGATAGAAGTCTGGGCCAGTGGCGAACTCGGGCTTCAGTTGCACCTCGCACAGCGTGATGCCGGTCTGCGGTTGGTCTCTGGACCGTTCGGGCGCAGTCTGTTCAAGCGCAATCGGCGCCTCCTCTTTGACATCCGGTCCCACCCCTCGTCCCATGATCGACCGAGGTGGCCGGGTCGACGCAGCTTCGGATTGCTTAGACTCGGTGATCGATTCCTGCATTACTGCATCTGGCGCCTCTCGCGCGGCCAACGCTTCACCCGCCCGACGTTCGATCTCCGAACGCCCCGCTTCGAGGCGTTGCCGCTGCGATTCGCGTTCTGCCTCTCCGGCCCGTGCGAGCTCCTGCTGCTGTTTCAACTCAGCTTCTCGCGCCGCCCGGGCCTGTTGTTCTTCGGCGGCCAATTTCCTAGCCGCTTCCAGGGCTGCCCTTTCCTTCCCGACTTCGGCCAGCGCGAGCTCTATCTGTTCGCGCTCAAGCCGCAACTGCTCTCGTTCCCGTGCCGCAAGCTCAATTTCCGTAGGCTCGCTCGCGAGCGATTCCGCCTCATAGGCGACCATCACGGGCTGGTCTTCGAACTCGATACCCGTACCAGAGAAGTCTGCAAAATAGTCCCGCCAGAAGTCCTTGTGCTCGGCTTTGATCTGGGGGTCCTCGGTCACGCCTCGGCGGGGCACGTAAAAGATCTTCACGCGGAGGTCGTCAACGGCGCGCGGTAGAGGGAAATAGCTGATTTGTGAGCCGCGCGCATCGCCGGAGTCGCCGTATTCCACGCCCCCTTCCGGCTGCGAGTACCAGGTCGCGTGTTGCATCATGTCCGAAAAGATGTAGAGCGATCGCCGCCCGGAAAACTCGGCGAACTCCAGGATCGTATCTTCGATGGCCTCGACCAGGTAAGCGTTTGCGACCGGCGCGTCGCTTTGCTGTATAGCCAATCCATCGAGTCGACTTCGCAACGCATCGCGCCACGCGCAAAACCGGCTCGCCTTGTCGCGGATGGATGGCGACAACGCCGCCGAGAGATCATCGCAGTCGCGCCTCTGCGCCGTGCCGCCGCCCGCCAACTCGGCGTTGTCGTAGGGTTTGCAGGTGTGATCCAGAGAAATCCTCGGCGCGGCCGCGGTACCCGCCAGGGCGAATACCTGCAACTCGGCATTGACGTCGAGATCCATCGCTACTTCACGCAGCAGGGCACCGGGAAGCGAAGCGTGCTCGAAATCCAGCGGCTTGCGCAGGTCGAGCAGAAACACCGCCCGCTCGGATAACTCGTCCGCCCCACTCGGGCACAGGTCCTGATCCACCGCAAGCTCGTCCTTGGGCGCATCGATGAACAGCATCAGCCCAAGCACGGCAAGCAACACCAAAACGGGCGGGATATAGAGCAACAGGCGCCGCTGGGAGCGCACGGACGATTGGAAAGCGCGGAAAACTGCCACGTCGATTACGCGTATTGCTTCATCCCGACATTATGTCGGCTAGCAAGGAACCGTTCCAGCAACGTTGGACGCAACCACCAAGGGACGCCTATCTGGAAGTCGCTTCTATTGGTGTGGAGAATGCCCACCTCCGGTCGAAGGCGCGCCCCGGCCGTAACAAGCTGGTTCAACAACGAGCAAGGCAAGGCAAGGCAAGGCAAGGCAAGATCATGGGAAACAGACAGAAGTTCTACATCAACGGCGAGTGGGTGGCGTCGTCCACCGGAGAAACCCTTGAAGTGATCAACCCGGCGACAGAGGAGCCGATCGACCCCGTCGCCATGGGCGGAGCGGCGGATGTCGATGCCGCGGTAGCCGCGGCTCGCGCCGCGTTCGAGACCTGGTCCCTGACTACGCGCGAGGAGCGCGTCGAAGTCATGGAAAGGATCATCGACGTATTCAAGCGCCGGATGGGCGCTCTCGCCGCAACCATCAGCGAAGAGATGGGTGCGCCGATGTCGCTGGCCAGCGCGGCGCAGGCTCCCGCGGGTCTCGGCCATTTCATGACGACGTTGCGGATCTTAAGGACCTTCGAGTTCGAACAGGACATCGGAACCTCCCACATCATTCGGGAACCCGCGGGCGTTTGCGGTTTCATTACGCCCTGGAACTGGCCAATCAACCAGATCGCGTGCAAGGTCGCGCCAGCCCTGGCGGCGGGCTGCACGATGGTCCTGAAACCCTCCGAGGTGGCGCCGTTCAATGCCATCATCTTCGCAGAGATACTCGACGAGGCCGGCGTGCCGCCGGGCGTGTTCAACCTGGTGAACGGCGACGGACCGACGGTCGGCGTCGCGCTGTCCGCCCATGCGGGAATCGACATGATGTCGTTCACGGGTTCGACCCGCGCGGGTATCGAGGTCGCCAGGAATGCCGCCCCCACAGTCAAGCGAGTCGCGCAGGAACTGGGCGGCAAGTCGGCCAACATCATTCTCGACGACGCGGACTTTGCGACGGCGATCTCAAGAGACGTGTTCGGCATGTGCCTGAACTCGGGACAGTCCTGCAATGCGCCCTCTCGAATGCTGGTGCCCAAGGCGCGCATGGAAGAAGCCACCGCTATCGCCAAGGCCGCTGCCGACCAGGTGAGAGTCGGCGACCCGCAATCGCGGGATACGACCATCGGGCCCGTGGTGTCCTCGGTACAATTTGAAAAGATCCAGAACCTGATACACAAGGGCATCGAAGAAGGCGCAACGCTCGAGACCGGCGGCCCCGGTCGACCCCAGGGGCTGAATCAGGGCTACTACGTCAAACCAACCGTGTTTTCCAACGTCACCAACGACATGACGATCGCCCAGGAAGAGATCTTCGGACCAGTTCTGTCCTTGATCGGCTATGAGGACGACGAGGACGCCGTGCGCATTGCCAACGACACGATCTACGGATTGTCGGGGTATATCTCGTCAGGCGACCCGGAACGCGCCAAGGCCATCGCTCGGCGCATTCGCACCGGCAACGTGCATCTGAACGGCGCGACCGTCGATAACAGGGCTCCGTTCGGCGGCTACAAGCAGTCGGGCAACGGTCGCGAGTGGGGTCAGCACGGATTCGAGGAGTTCCTCGAAGTCAAGGCCATAATGGGCTACAACGCGGCGGGCTGAGCCGGGCCGAGGTCGTCGGATTCCTACTCGGGCTTTTCGGCTTGCGCAGGAATACCCAAGCTCGATGCTTGGAGGCAGCGGGCCTCGTGAGATGTTATCTATCGCGTTGGAGTCGCAGACAGGCGGACAGGCAGGGGTGGTGAATAACAGATTCCCCTTCGCGCCCTTCCCGCACGGTTGGTTTTTCTTCGAGCTATCAAGGAATATGCCGGCCGGCAAGCTCGTTGGCTGGCAATGGCTGGGCGAATCGGTCGTCGGCTTGGCCTGCCGGCGACGGGCAGAGTTGCGTAGCCAACGCCTTCTGTCACCATCTGGGGGCGAAGTTGGCAAGGCGTACCGGGAATACTCGCTACTGAACGCAGCCGACAGCAACATACCGCAGTTCCGCCGTTACTGTACGCAGTTCTATTGTTGACCGCCCCTTGAGTCCCGCCCTGTCGGACCGTCGTTCAGCCCGACTCACTTTCTCGATGTCCCGTTCTGTCGGATCACCCGGCAAACAGGGTGTTCCCTCCCAGGTTGAGAGGCTTAAGGTCAGGAACCGCGGGTTCCCGAGAAGCTGGCATTGCCGAAAGCGCCGAGCTGGACGTTCCCGGAGATCTCATCTCCGTTCACCGTCGCCGAGAATTCAAGCGTCATTGGCATGGGGGACGTGATGCTCGCTTTCCACGACAAGGAGTCTCCGTCCACGGCGCCGTCTTCGATATTGATCACGCCCTGAGCGCCCGCCATGTTTCCCGTCAGCGAATTGCCGTCCGTAGCGAGCGTGATTGTCGCGGATTGGGGACCCATGGGGGTGTTCGTGACCGTGTTCCAGACTCCGTCCACATTGCTCATTGGTTCGTTCTCCTATGCATCCGCTCAAGGTGGGCGTGGGCCGATTTCAGTATGACAGAGGCGGCGAGCGGCTGTACAGTTGGTGGCCACCTCCATGCCTTACCCACAACCCGATCTCGTGGCCCAAGATAGACCCCATAGTTCGAACAGCCGATTGCCCCGCTCCCAGCGGCAGCGCCTCGGGAGCAGACGACTCTACGGCAAGTGGGCGTTGCCAGGCGCGGTAGTGCTGCTGATACTGGCCGGCGCTTACGGTCCCGGCCTCATCCGCGGCAGCGCCACGCTCGTTGTCGATTCCACGCCTCCCGGTGCCAATGTAGTGCTGAACGGCGACGAGCGAGGCGTTACCCCGGTAGAAATCCCGGATGTCCCGCCAGGTGAAGCGGTACTGCACCTGCGCCATCCCTATCACGGCACCTCCCTGGACCGCGTGACGTTGGAACGGGGCGAAAAGAAAACGCATCAGGTGTCTTTTGCGCCGGCGTTCGGCGCATTGGAGTTGGTGACAAATCCGCGCGGCGCGCGAGTGATCCTCGACGAGCGCGCGCTGGAAGAGCTCACGCCGATTACTCTGGACCCGATCCCGACCGGCCAACACGCGGTAGAAGTGTCGATCTATGGTCGTGAGACGAAGACGGCGACCCTCGAGGTATTTCCCGGCACGAGAATCACGCATACATTCGAACTCGAACGCGTTCCCATGGGCGAACTGGCGCTGCGACTCACCCCCGCCAACGCATCGGTCGAGCTATTCGACGCGCCACGGCCCTACACGGCCGGCGTCCGGCTGCCGATCGGCACCTATCGCATGCGCGTCTCGTCGCCCGGCTACGATGCGCACGAAACGGACCTGGCCATCGCCCACGGTCGCAACACGGTCAACGCCACCCTTGTGCGGCAATACGGACGGCTTACGATTGACATTCGCCCCGCCGACGCAGCCGTGACGGTGGCAGCGGCATCGGGAGATGACCCGGCACCCTACGCTGCGCAAACGCTGCTGCCGGCGGGCCCTATCACCATCAGGGCCACGGCGATGGGCCATCGGAACCTCGCTCGCAACCTGACCATGACGCCCGCTGGCGTGGCGTTGAACCTCGACATGCAACGATTCAATGTTACGCCGGGACATCGATTCCGCGACAAGCTGGAGTCCGGCGGCGAGGGGCCAGAACTTGTGGTCGTGGGTTCGGGGACATTTCTCATGGGTTCGGATGTCGGCGTCCGAGACGAGCGACCCGCTCACGAAGTTCGCGTAATGGAGCCCTTTGCCATCGGCATACACGAAGCGACCATCGACGAGTTCGATCGCTACCGCAAGCCGGCGCACCCGAAAGGAAAAGATCTTCCAGCCACCGACCTGTCGATGCGCGATGCGCAGGCTTACGTGGCTTTCCTTTCGCGCGAGACCGGCTATACCTATCGATTGCCGAGCGAAGCCGAATGGGAGTATGCGGCGCGCGCCGGCAGCGACACCCTCTACTATTTCGGCGACGATGCCGAAGCGCTGTGCGCGCACGGCAATGTTGCCGACGAAAGCCTCAAGGAGCGCTTTCCCTATTACGAGACGGCGAAATGCGAAGACGGGTTCGTTCGCCTGGCACCGGTGGGCAGTTTCAAACCGAACGCGTTCGGGTTGTACGATGTTATCGGCAACGTGGAAGAGTGGGTCGCCGACTGCTGGCACGGATCCTATAGGGCCGCGCCTCGCGTCGCGCGCGCATGGGATCCTGACTGCTCCCGACCAAAGGTCGTTCGCGGAGGCGCGTTCGACGCTCCGCCCGAATGGCAACGAATGACGTTTCGCACCATGGGCGGCGACGCGTCGGACTCTCGGGGGATGCGGGTTGTGCGAGAACTCTAGGAACTTTTCGGGAGACAAGCGAAATGACAGTGACCGACGCCAACGGCGGCGAGAGTTGGGACCTGGCGAGCGAGTACCCCGCCCCCGACTGCGCGGAAATCGACGACGACCTCGCGAGGATCGACGCGCTTTTGGACGCGCTTGATCGCGTGGCCGCCGTTCTGCGTTCGCAGATCGAAGACGCCGAAACGCTGTCGGTTGGCAATGCCGAAACCGGGATCGAAGCCGCGCGCGAAGCCTTCGTGCTGGGCGAGGCGTCCGAGCGGCTTCTCGGCGATGTGGGAACCTACGCCGAATGCCGCCAGAGCGTGGATAGCTCCGATGAGGCGGCGCAGGCTTTGATCGGGCGTCTGCAGGCGTACGTGAAACGCAACGCAGAGATCGCGGAACCATTGTGGCAGTTTCTGGACCGCGTCCCCGACGACGTGGCGGAAGCCTTCCTGGACGATGAGCGAACGGCACCGGCGCGTTTTGTCGTCGAACACGCGCGCAAGCGTCGCCGAGAGCGTCTGAGCCTCGAACAGGAGACCCTGGTTTCCAGCTTGGCGCAAGACGGTATTCACGCCTGGGGGCGCCTCTACGATCAGCTCTCCGGCACGTTGACTTGCGAAGTCCCCGATGCCGGCGCGACGCGCACGGTGGGTCTGGCCGAAGCCGGCGGCTTGCTGCTTACACCCGACGATGGCGTGCGCGAGAACGCCTGGCGAGCCATCAACGCCACTTGGGACCAACACGTGGAGACCTGCTCGGCGGCAATCAACGCGATTGCCGGATGGCGTCTGGAAATGTGCGGCCGCCGCGGCACGCACTTCCTCGACGCTCCGCTGCATATGAATCGCATCGAGCGTGCGACCCTGCACACCATTCTCGGCGTGGCCGAGGAAGCCATGCCGCTGGCGCGCCGTGCCGCGCGGCTGCAAGCGAAAGCCTACGGCAAGCCTCACTACGGTCCGTGGGATCAACACGCGCCGGCCCCCTCGACGGGCGAGCACGAAACAGCGGCGATTCCGTATCCGGAGGCGATCGAGATCATCGCGACCTCATACGGGTCGATCGACCGGCGCATGGGCGAATTCGTGCGGATGATGTCGTCGAAGCACTGGATCGAAGGCACCGTCGGCAAGCGCAAGCGTCCCGGCGCGTACTGCACCCACTTCAGTAAATCGCGCACTCCGCGCGTCTACATGACCTATACGGGCGGCGCAAGCGACGTCATTACGCTGGCGCACGAACTCGGCCATGCGTTTCATGCGTGGGTAACGCGGGAACTGCCCGACTGCCAGCGCAGGTACGGCATGTCCATCGCGGAAACAGCCAGCACGTTCGGCGAGACCATCGTGCGCAATGCGCTGCTTGAGCGCGCCGGGACGCAGGCGGCGGAGCTCGACATCGTGTGGCAGGAAGCAGACGCGCTGATAGCGTTCATACTGAATATTCCCACCCGCTTCGAGTTTGAACGCAACTTCTACGAAGCGCGCGCCGAACGCCCGCTGCGACCCGACGAGTTGAAGGACATGATGAGCGCCGCCTGGCGCAAATGGTACGGAGACAGCCTTGCGGAGCCGGACCCGTTGTTCTGGGCAAACAAGCTCCACTTCTACATTTCGGATTTGAGCTTCTACAACTTCCCTTACCTGTTCGGCTACCTGTTCAGCCTGGGGCTTCATGCGCGCCGCGAGGCCGCAGGTGCCGAGTTCTTTCCGCGCTACGAGGCCTTGCTTCGGGACACTGGACGCACCACCGCCGAGGAACTCGCGCACAAACATCTGGACGCCGATCTGACACATTCAGATTTCTGGCGCGGCTCGATCAGGATGCTCGAATCGCGCATCGACCACTTCGAAACGCTGGTCGAGCGGGTTGCCGTCTAGTGCCGAAAAAACCCTCGCCTGTCGGACACCGTGTCTTGCCCTAGCTTGAGCCGGGTCGGCTGGCGTTTCGCCACCTGCGGAGCTTTCCTTCTCATCGTCGCGACCGCCGCCGCCGCGGCGATTCCGGGGCAAAGAGAGGCCCAAGGATGGGCCGAGACGGATGCCTGTGCCCGATGCCACGCCACGCAACACGAGGCCTGGCGCGGCTCGCACCACGACCTGGCGATGCAGCCCGCTTCCGAGACAAGTGTGCTCGGCGCTTTCGATGGCCGCCATGTCCGACATCACGGCATCGCCTCGAAATTCTTCCGCGGCGATGGTGCCTATTGGGTGGAGACGGACGGGCCGGACGGCAAACTTCAGGCGTACCCGGTCGCCTACGTCTTCGGCGTCCATCCATTGCAGCAATATTTGCTGGCGCTGCCCGGCGGACGCCTGCAGGCGTTCAGCATCGCCTGGGATAGCCGTCCCGCCACATCCGGCGGGCAACGTTGGTTCCACTTGAGTGGTTCCAGCGATTGCACAAGCCAAGGGACCGCGGACGATTGTTCCATGGTCGATGGCGAGGCCGCGCCATCAACGACGCCGAAGACGCCGGTCGTGGAACGGGGCCATGCGCCCGCGCAGGTCTACGCGCGCGATCCAATGCACTGGACCGGCAGCTACTACAACTGGAACTCCCGCTGCGCCGAGTGTCACAGCACGAACCTGTCGAAGCGCTACGACCCGAACTCGGGCACGTACACAACCACCTGGAGCGGGATCAACGTCGGCTGCGAAGCCTGCCACGGGCCCGGCGAGCGACACATGGCACTGGCCGATGCGGGCCGGCTGCGGGACGTGGCCAATGCCGGCCTCGATGTCCACCTGCGGGATGCGGGCGCATGGCGTTTCGTCGCCGGCGAGACCATTGCGCAGCGCAGTTCGCCGGCCGAGAAACCGCGGCAGGTCGAGACCTGTGCGCGTTGCCATGCGCGGCGAACATCCTTGAGCGAGTATCGTCATGGTGCCGACCTGTTGGACACCCACCTTCCCGCGCTGTTGGAAGAAGGCTTGTACTACGTCGACGGCCAGATCCGGGAAGAAGTGTATGTCTACGGCTCGTTCGTGCAGAGCAAGATGCACCAGGCGGGCGTCACCTGCAGCAACTGCCACGAACCGCATGGCCTCGCATTGCGGGCGCCCGGCAACGCTGTCTGCGCCCAGTGCCACCTGCCTGCGGCCTACGACAACACCGCGCATCACCACCACGCCGCCGGCTCGCCGGGGGCGGCGTGCGTCCATTGCCACATGCCCGCCACCACCTACATGTCGGTAGACCCTCGGCGCGACCACAGCCTGCGGATCCCGCGACCGGACCTCAGCGCCATCGTCGGCACGCCCAACGCCTGCAACGGGTGCCACCAAGAGCGGAGCTTCGCATGGGCCACAGACGCCCTGGAGAAATGGGGTATCCGCTTTGGCGATGCCGGGTCACACCCGGCGCGGGTCTTGCAGCGCGCCCGCCAGGGAGATGCGCGCGCGGCGCACGCCTTGCGGGCAATTGCGATGGACGATGACACTCCCGCAATCTGGCGCGCCACAGCCGCCGCGGAACTCGCTCGATTCCCCAGCCGACAGGTCGTCGAAAGCGCCGCATTGCTGCTCACAAGCGACGACGCCATGCTGCGACTGGGGGCCGTGCGAGCGATCGAGTTCCTGCCTTGGCCGCAACGCCTGCGCATGCTTGAGCCCCATCTCCGAGACCCCACCACGGCCGTGCGGATGGAACTCGCCCGGGTGCTTGCCGACGTGCCACAGGCACGCGTGGAGGAACGCGTTGCTGTCGCGCTCGCAGCGCTGTTCGATGAGTACCTTCAGTCCCTGGCCCGGCACGCCGACATGCCGGAGTCACTATCCCAGCAAGGGGACTTCCTGGCGGCGCGGCGGCAGTACGCGCGCGCCGAGAAAGCCTATCTCCAGGCTCTGGAGTCGGACCCGCAACATGTTCCCGCCCTGCTCAACCTCGCCGACCTCTATCGCGTGCTCGAGCGTGACGTTGAGGCCCGCACAGTCCTGGCCACAGCCATTGCCTCGGCATCCGCGCAAGCCGCGCCACACCACGCCCTGGGACTCCTGGAAACGCGCGCCGGCAACCAGCAGGTCGCGCTTCGACATCTTGAGCGCGCGGCGGCGCTGGAAACAGAAGGCATCCGTTACCGATACGTCTACGCCATTGCCCTGCACGACAGGGGCGACGCGCGAGCAGCGCTGGAAGTGCGCAGGTCCCTTCTGGACGCGGCACCCGGCAATCCCGATGTCCTGCTGGCGCTGATGAACTACTCGCGCAACGCCGACCGGATCGAAGATGCCCGGCGCTATGCCAACGAACTGCGGAAACTGTTCCCCGACGATCCCGCCATCCAACACCTCTACGATAGCCTGTAAGCGCCCGAGGCGACCGTGCGCCACTCCCTGCGGCAGCTCTGGCTTGACACCCCCGCCGCGCCTGCACAGACTCCGGCGGCAATAGTAGGAGACCGAACCGCCCATGATCGAAAGACACCTCGATATCGTCACCGCCGATGGCGACATGAATTCCTTCATCGTCTATCCGGAAGAGGGTGGCCCGTTTCCTCTCGTCCTTTTCTACATGGACGCACCGGGAAAGCGCGAAGAGTTGCACGACATGGCGCGGCGAATCGCCACCGTCGGCTACTACGTGGTTTTGCCCAACCTCTACTATCGACACGAACGCGAGTTTCACCTCGGACTTCCGGGCGCCAGCCGAGAGCGCATGCGCGAACTGATGGACGGGCTTTCGAATGCCATGGTCTGCGACGACACGCGGGCGATGCTCGATTTCGCCGCGTCCGAAACGTCAGTCAGCGATGGACCGATAGGAGCGGTGGGCTACTGCATGAGCGGCCCCTTTGTATTCGCGGCGGCGGCCGAGTTTCCCGACCGCATCAAGGCGGCAGCGTCGTTGCATGGGGTGATGCTCTACACCGACGCTCCCGACTCTCCGCATCGAAAGGCGGATCGCATCCAGGGCGAAATCTATTTCGGGTGCGCCGAGACTGACAGATGGGCGCCGCCCGAGCTGGTCGAAGGGCTGGACCAACACATGGCGTCCACCGGCATCAACTACCGCATCGAGTGGTATCCCGGCACGAACCACGGTTTCGTCTTTCCCCAGCGTGAAGGGATGTATCACAAGGCGTCCGCGGAGAGACACTGGGAGCGCCTGTTCGCGATGTTTCGGCGCAATCTTTGACCCGGTCCAAGCCAAAGAGGCCCGGGTGAACATCGCACCAAGCGCCGCGACACTGGGCACCACTATTGCCGGCGTTCGTCTGGGTGCGCTCTCCGATCACGAGTGGCACGCCATCGAAGACGCATTCCACGAATACGCGGTACTCGTCTTTCCCGGCGCAAGCCTCTCAGAGGCGGAACACATCGCTTTCAGTCGCCGATTCGGGCCGCTGGAACGCACCCTGTCGCAACGCACCGAAAGGCCGGAGATTTCCCTGCTCTCCAACGTCGCGAAGAGCGGCGAGATAGCGAAACCCAACGACAACCTGGGCCTGTATCTCAAAGGCAACCGCTATTGGCATACGGACTCTTCGTTCAAGAAGGTCGGCGCCAAGGTGTCCCTATTGCGCGCGGTGGAAGTCCCGGAAACTGGCGGCGACACGGAGTGGACGGACATGCGCGCCGCCTGGGACGCGCTCGATCCCGGCACGCAGCAGCGGCTAGAAGGTCTCGAGGCGGTGCATTCCTACGCTTTCTCCCAACGAAAGGTCGGCGGTATCGGCCTCCTGAGCAAACGCGAGTTGGATGCGCTTCCGCCCGTGCGCCAACCGGTCGTCCGGGTGCATCCGGCAACCGGCCGCAAGAACCTCTACATGGGCCGTCACGCATCGCATATCGTCGGCATGCCGCGCGATGAAGGCCGGGCATTGCTCGCCCGACTCACCGAAGACGCCTGCCAGGCGCCGCGTATCTTTCGCCACCGTTGGCGGGCCGGGGACATCGTTGCCTGGGACAACCGGTGCGTGCTGCATCGGGGACATCCCTGGCCCTTCGACCAGTCCCGTGTCATGAAACGCACCACGGTGGCGGGCGACGGAGACAATCCCTGGACCATCAACGAAACTGCCGGGCGTGGCTAATACACGTTCAGCCTTGGTGAAATACCCGAGGTAGGGAAAACCGCATGAACGACCCCAATGCCATGCCGGTTGCCGGCGAGAGTCGGAGAGACCGCCTGGTCCCCTTCTCCAGCAAGTTCGCCTTCGGGGTCGGGCAATTCGCGGAGGGGCTGAAAAACACCGGGTTCAGCGTCTTTATCCTTTTCTACTACAACCAGGTATTGGGACTGCCCGGCACACTCGCGGGAGCGGCGCTGTTCATTGCGCTGATATTCGACGCCGTCACCGATCCCCTGGCCGGTTCCCTGTCCGACAACCACCAATCCCGCCTCGGTCGCCGCCACCCCTTCATGTACGCGTCCGCGTTGCCCCTCGGTTTGGCCTTCATCGGCCTGTTCTCGCCGCCAGGTGCATTGGGCGACTGGGGTCTCTTCGCATGGCTGACCGTATTCGCGATCCTCACCCGCGCCGCGATGACGCTCTATCACGTGCCGCACCTCGCGCTCGGCGCCGAAATGACGGAGAACTTCAGCGAGCGGACCCGGATAGTGGCGTACCGGCAGTTCTTCAGCGCCGCCGGAACGGCGGCAGCGTGGATCATCGGCCTCACATGGTTTTTCGCCGACGCCAAGGGACTGGCAGCCGAGAATTACCCGCCCTATGCCGTCACCCTGGCGGTATTGATGGTCGTGACCATCTGGTATTCCGCCTACGGGACGCAGAAGGAAGTGCCCTTTCTCGTCAAGCCGGCGCCAAGACCGAAGAGCAATCCCGCGAGGAGGCTTTTCCTCGACCTGAGCGAGGGATTCAGAAACCGCTCCTTCACCTGGTTGTTCGGCGGGGTGTTGGTCATTTTTGTCATGGTCGGCGTCAACAACGTTCTGGATCTCTACATGTTCCGGTACTTCTGGGATCTGGTCCCCCGCGAGATGCTGCGGCTGCAAATGGCCGTGATCCTGGGGATGCTGATCGGCGCGTTCCTGACCGCGCCTCTGATACGACGCACGGACAAGCGTTTCGGCGTCCTGCTCGGCACCGTCGTCTGGTCGATCTGCCAGGTCGTTCCCGTGGTGATGCGGCTCGTAGACGCCCTGCCTGCCAACGGAACGGAGGAACTCGTCTGGACCCTGACGGGATTCAAGTTTGTCCAGGGATTGATCATGCAACAGGCGCTGGTGGCTTTCGGTTCGATGATGGCCGATGTCGCCGACGAGCACGAACTCACGACCGGCGTGCGTCAGGAAGGCGTTTTCTTCGGCGCCATTGCCTTCTCCGGCAAAGCGACTTCCGGATTCGGCAACCTTATCGGCGGCATCGGTCTGGATGTCATCAACTGGCCGCGCGGGCCGGAAATCCAGACCGCCGCGGACATTCCGGCGGAAACCCTCGTCGACCTGGGCGTCCTGTATGGCCCCGTCGTGGCCGGTCTATCCGTGATCTCTGTGTGGTGCTTTGCGCATTACAACCTCACGCGAGCGCGCCACGCCGAAATCCTCGTCGCCCTGGACACGCAACGCCGCGAACGCCGACTGGAGCCGGCGCACACGAAGTCGTGACAGCGCCCGGTCTGGCTCGACGCGGGCTTGTTTGAGAGCCGTCGTCAGGCGGACAGCGCTACCGCTTCGGGCTCTGCCGCCGTTCGGCGCCGCTCAAGTTCGCCGAGGAAGTCCCAGAGTCCCCGCGCGCACTCGTGAGCCGCCGCCTCGGCCAGTTCGCCCTGCTCAGGCGTCAAGCCGTCGATCTGCTCGCGCAAGGTTTGTGAGTGGTACACGTCGGCCTTGGCGTGGACCTTGAAGAATGCGAGCGTCCGCTCGTCTGTTATGTCGTAGGACTCACGCAATGAAGTGACCTTGGTTTCGGCGATTTCCGGGATTTGCGACTCGTAGGCGTATAACGCGCCCAAACCCTCCGCGTAGGAACTCCGGATACGCCCAAGGAACGTGTCGATCAGCTTCTCGGTCGCCGCATCCCGGCAACTCTCCACCGCCTCGCGGGATTCTCCGACCCCTTCGGCGAACCGCAGCCACAGCTCGGGATGGTGCTCGTCCCCGGCTTCCTCGTCGACCAGATTGTCGAGCAGCGCCTTCCTCGCGATAAGATCGTCGCACTGGGTATGTACGCCGCTGACATAGCGGGGAAACGCGAGCACATGGGCGAAATAGGATTTTGCATAGCCGCGCATGTCATCTTCGGTCAGTTCGCCCGCGACCCAGGCGCGATAGAACGCGTGGTCCAGCAGTCGCGTCGCGGCGATGGTCTCGTCCAGTCGAGCGGAAACCGTCATTTCGTTCCTCCTGAAGGCAGGTGTGTTATCCGATGGGGCCGGAAATTGTAGCGCACCAACGGCTTGCCAATGCGACACCAGTTAGCCATTTTTGGACGCTCCCGGCCGCGCACGCCGCCAGCCCCGAGTAGCTGCGAGTTAGGGGGATTGATGTCAAACGCGCTCACTACCCTTGTCCGCCAGCGGGACCGCGATCATCGCGTCTGCGAAACACGCCGATCATGCGGTCCGTCGCCATGTAGCCGCCCACGGCATCGTCGGTCGGGACACGACACTGGGTTACAATCCCGCTTCCGTCTTTTTGAGCGCATCAGTGAGTCGGCTAACCAATCGGTCGGCGGCCGTCGCCGTCGGCATCGCCTTTTTCGTCGGCCTGTTGGCAAGCTTGGCCGTCCGGCCGATCGGGGAGGGAAAAACCGCAACCAAACCAGGCGAGGGGGTCGCCGCGTCGCCCCAGCTTCGCTGGCGCGTCCCGGTGGCATTCGCAACCAACCTGCCGGTGCTCGGCGACAACATACTTTACGTCCAGGGGGCCGTCGAAGCCGCTTCCGGCGGTCGCATCGTCATGCAACTGTTCGAACCCGGCGAGATCGTGCCCCCCTTCAACATCGTCGATGCGGTGCGCGAAAGCAAGGTGCCCGCCGGCTACACATGGCTCGGATACGACCAGGGCAAGATCGCCGCCTCGCCATTGATCGCCGCCGTCCCGTTCGGCATGGAGCCGTGGGAATTCAGCGCCTGGTGGTTCGACGCCGGCGGCCGCCTGCTGGCGGAAAAGCTCTACGAGAAGTATGGCGTCCACCCGATCCTCTGCGGAATGATCGGCCCGGAAACCGCTGGCTGGTTCCGGCAGCCCATCGAGAGTCTCGACGACATCGCGGGGCTCAAGATTCGATTTGCCGGCCTGGGCGGAAAGGTCATCGAGCAACTAGGGGCCTCCGTGACGATGATTCCCGGCGGGGAGATATTCCAGGCGTTGGAAAAAGGCGCAATCGACGCCTCGGAGTATTCCCTTCCCATCGTCGATGAGGCTCTGGGCTTCGACCGCATCGCGAAGATCAACTACTACCCGGGATGGCACCAGCCGTTCACCGCCGCGCACCTCGCGGTGAACAAATCGGTCTGGGACGGTCTCGACTGGTCCCAGCGTGGCATCATCGAAACCGCCTGCACCGCGGGCGTCACGCGCAATCTGGCGCGCAGCGAAGCGATGCAGGGGCCCGTGCTGGCGAGATTCGACGCCAAGGGCGTGTCCACGCTGCGCTTTCCGGAGCCGGTGTTGCGCGAACTGGAACGGGTGACCCAGGAGGTTCTGGCGGAAGAGGCGAGCAAGGACGAGGATTTCCGCACCATTTACGCGTCCCAACGCGCATTTCGGAAAGCATACGCGCGCTGGAAACAGCTCGCCTACCTGCGGCGCGACTTTTGAACCCGGATCTATCACCAAGCCGGCTTGACCGAATGGCGTTTGCTTTCGCGCCTTGCCGGGAACCGAACGCGCATCCGTTGATTTGACAGATCATCAGCGCCAGATGGAACTTCCCCGCACGACGTTCTCCAACGCCGTCGATGCTCTGATCACCCGCATCGGCAACGCCGTGTCGTGGATATGGGCGGCCCTGCTCGGCGTCATCGTGATCAACGTGTTCATGCGCTACGTGCTGGGCGAAGGCCGCATCGAGTTCGAGGAAATACAGTGGCACCTGTATTCCATCGGCTTCATGATCGGCCTCGGGTACGCCGTTGTCGACGACGCGCATATTCGCGTCGACATCGTGCACGAAAGGTTGTCACCGTTGACGCGGGCCTGGATCGACCTCTACGGCATCATGCTGTTCGTACTGCCGTTCGCGGCACTCATGCTGATCTACGCGGTGCCCTTCATCGCCGACAGCATCATTACGTCGGAGACTTCGCCCTCTCCCGGCGGCCTGCCCTATCGCTGGCTGATCAAGTCGATGCTGTTCATCGGCTTCGCCCTGCTCGGGCTGGCCGCAGTATCACGACTGACGCGGCTATGGGCGTATCTCTTCCTGAGCAACCCCAGGGACCGCGATGCCGGCTAACGAAATCCTGGCGCTGGCGATGTTCGTCGCCTTCATCGCACTGGTGTTCAGCGGTTTCCCGGTCGCCTGGATTCTCGCCGGTCTGGCCGTGCTCTTCACTGCGCTCGCCATCGTCTGCGAAGCCGACTTCGACATCGCCACCGGCGTCGACTGGGCGTACGCGAGCCTGAGCGTCGAACGCGTCTGGAACGTGATGGAAAACTGGGTCATGGTGGCGCTGCCCATGTTCATCTTCATGGGGCTGCTGCTTGATCGCTCAGGCATAGCCGATCGCCTGATGACGAGTTTCGCGCGGCTGTTCGGTCGCGTCGGCGGCGGACTCGCCATCTCCGTCGCGCTGATCGGCGTGCTGCTCGCCGCGACCACGGGCATTATCGGCGCCTCCGTGGTGCTCTTGGCGCTTCTTGGCCTGCCCGCCATGCTGCGCCGGGGCTACGACAAGAGCCTCGCCGCCGGAACGGTCTGTGCGGTCGGCACGCTGGGTATCCTGATTCCGCCGAGCATCATGCTGGTCGTCATGGCGGATCGCATGGCGATGTCCGTTGGCGATCTATTTCTCGGCGCGGTGTTCCCGGGACTGCTGCTCGGCACGCTATATATTTCCTACCTCATCGCCTACGGCCTGGTGCGGCCCGACGGCGCGCCAAAGTTCGAACGCGCGGAACGGATCGACTTCGCCGCCATCCGTGAACTGGTTATCGCCATCGTGCCGCCGGCGCTGTTGATCGTCGCCGTCCTCGGCAGCATCTTTTTCGGCCTCGCCACGCCCACTGAAGCCGCTGGGGTCGGCGCCGCGGGCGCGCTACTCCTCGCCCTCGGCAATCGCGCGTTGAACAAACGCATGATGACGGAAGTACTGCGCGAGACCACACGTACCACCGCCTTCATCTTCGGCGTGCTGATCGGCGCGACCGCGTTCTCCCTGGTGCTGCGGGGCCTGGGCGGCGACGAACTCATCGAGGGCGCGTTGCTGTCACTACCGTTCGGACCCACCGGCATCATCGTCTGCATACTGCTGGCGACATTCATGCTCGGTTTCTTCCTGGACTGGATCGAGCTGACGCTGATCATCTTGCCGCTCGTCGCACCCGTGGTAGCGACCCTGGGCTTCGATCCAGTGTGGTTCACGGTCATGTTCGCCGTGTGCCTGCAAACGAGTTTTCTGACGCCGCCGGTGGGATTCGCCATCTTCTACTTGAAGGGCGTTGCTCCGGCGGAAGTGCGCGTGGCCGACATCTATCGGGGCGTTGCGCCGTTCATCCTGCTGCAGATCATCGGCTTGATCGCTATCTTCAACTGGGAAGCGCTCGTGACGTGGCTGCCCGAGCAGGCTTATGGCGCGCGGAGATAACGCCATCGCGGCGCCGGTCTACAGAGATTCGGTCAGCTTGCACATGCCTTCGCCGAGTCCCATCAACGCCGAACGATAGATGAAGCGGTCCCAACCGACACAGAAGTGGCGAACGCCCAGATCGATGTAGCGTTTCGCCTCTTCCACGGCACCGATCTCCATGCGCGGGGGAATACCGTACTCGAGAGACTTCTCAATGACCCGCCGCGCGAACGGCCAGATATCGGGCGACCCCTGCAAACCGGGTTGGCCTCGTGAGAAGCTGAAGTCCGCAGGCCCCCACTGCGTCATCGAAACCCCGCGTTCCTTCGCGCGTTCGAGCACTTCGTCAATTCGCTCCAGCGTGACGTTCTTCTCGATCATGATCGTGAAAACGATGGATTCAAGATCCGCCAGATAGCCGCGCGTGTCGTAGCTGGAAAGCGCTGGCCGGCGCGGCTTGACCCCCATCATGCCGCCGGTGTTCGGCGTATCGGGGCCATGACCCGGTGGCAGTCGTCCACGTCCTCGGAGGTTCGGACATCGGTAAACAGGATCGCCTTGAACCCCGCGCCCAGGACGACCTAGGCCCAGAACCCCTGGCCTTCCTGATCGAGCTTGATCATCAACGGCAGGTCGCCGCATTGGGCGGCTCGAGCCAGGTGATAGAGCAGCTTCACGTCGAAAGTCGAATACTCGGCGACAAATTCTCCGTAGTCGAACAAGCCCGTATCGCCGATCATTTCCGGGATATCGGGATCCGCGAACAGGAAGTGGGTGCCGACCGTCGGGCTGCCAGCCACCAACTTTTCGCGCAGCGTGTTGCGCATGATCATCGATATGTCCCCGAATAGCCCAAATCACCAAACATGTCACCTTCGGCCCTTCCGACGCCGAGCAAACCCGCGTTGCGAATTGCATTCCGATGCTGCGAAGATTGGTCGACCGGAAGCGAACGGAACATCACATGGGCATTATCGGCATAGAAGAGATCTTCCTCGACGTGAAAGACCTGGCCAAAGCGGTCGACTTCTATCAAGACCTGTTGGGGATCCCCGTGGCGAAGCGGGACGATCAGCGCGCCTACCTGCAGTGCGAACAGAGCCATGTCGTACTGCAGGTCAAGGGTCACTCGGGACGTCACCGGGGAGGCGGCCCGATGCACTTCGCGTTTACGGTCACGGAAGATAGCTTCGACGAGATCGCCGGGAGAGTGGTGGGACCGCAGTTCTTCACTCGCGGGCCAATGGGCAAGCGGGGCCAGGGCCGCACGTTGTTCATCATCGATCCGGACGGCAACGAGGCCGAGGTCAATACGCGCTACCTGTACGGCGTCCCGAAGCGCTGACACTCACCGCCCGCAGTCAATTCTCAGGCGCGGAAGGCGAGAGTGATCGAGATAGGTGCCAAGCGTGCTCGCGCAGGAACGCCACGCACTTGCCCCATGCGTCCTCGGCGGGTTGGGCTCGATGCGATGGGCGCATGGCATTGAGGAACGCGTGTCCGACCTCGTCAAATCGGTGGAACGTGTAAGACTTTCCATGTCGGTCAAGTTCAGCCGCGATCTTGTCCACATCCGCAGGACTTGGATTCTCGTCCTCGTTCCCGAACAGGCCGAGCAGGGGACAGTCGATCTCGGCCGTGCGCTCGAACGGCGTCCGGTTGCCTTCGCCCCATGGCACCATGATGTTGCCGCCGTAAAAGACCGCCGCCGCCCGGACATCGTCGTCATGGGCCGCCCACAGGTACGCCAAACGACCACCCATGCAGAAACCGACAACAAGTTGCGTACCGTTGGAGCATTCACGCAGGTACTTCTTGGTAGCCGCGAAGTCGCGCAGGATCTGATCGTCCCGCAACAGCGCCATCCGCTCCGTCGGCCCGCGTCCGTCGATATCGTGACGGTGATAAAGATCCGGCGCGACCGCGGCGAACCCGGCGGTTTCCAGCCGCACGCAGATGTCCTGAATGAAAGGATCAACGCCCGGCGCATGGATGCATACCAGGACCCCGGGCCGGGCTTTATCCGCCCCAGCAACATACGCCGACATGTCAGTGCCGTCGACGTTCAGCGTCTCGAAACGGCCAGCCATGGATCATCCTCCTTGGGGCCCTAGCCCGCCAAGTTGTTCCGCCCCCGACGCAGATACCGCCGCCGACGATTTCGTTGAATGAAACTGTGTTGATTAAACCACCGACGCGGTTCAGAGTCATTGCCGTGAATCATGAACCATCGAGCCGTCCGCCTGCCGGACTCCGGCGCGCCACCGCCGTTGCACACCCCAACATCGCGCTGGTGAAGTACTGGGGCAAGCATTTTGCGGCGACGAACACTCCCGAAACGGCGTCGCTCTCCATTACGCTCGACACGCTGAAGACGACTACCACCGTCGCGGAAAGGAGCGGGACCGATCATGTCGTGGTGAACGGACAGACGGTCAGGGACGCAAAGATCGAAGGTTTCCTGGATCTCTTGCGAGCGAACTTCGATTTGCCCCCGCTCGCGGTGGAAACGGCGAACAACTTTCCGACCGCATCCGGGTTGGCGTCATCCGCTTCCGGCATGGCGGCACTGATCACCGCGATCGACGGCGCAATGGGTCTGGGCCTTTCATTCGAAGAACGATCCCGGTGGGCGCGGCGCGGCTCCGCTTCCGCGGCGCGGTCGGTTGCCGGCGGCTTCGCCGTCCTCGCCGCCGCCAATGGCTGGGCCGCCGAACAATTGCTTGCGCCCCACGAGTGGCCTCTCAATGTTGTCGTGGCGGTCACTTCCAGCGAGCGCAAGACTGTCGGCTCCACCGAGGGCATGGAACTCTCCCGGCGGACATCGCCATTCTACGAGAGTTGGCTGACGACGACCGTCGAGGACTTCGACGCGGCGCGCCGCGCCGTCGCCGGTCGGGATTTCGCGGCGCTTGGAAGCATCGCCGAAGCAAGTTGCCTGAAGATGCACGCGGTCATGCTCACCACCGAACCCGCCCTTGTGTACTGGAACGCGGCCACAGTCGAAGGGATTCGCCGTATTCGGGCACTGCGGGACACCGGCGTTGGCGTTTTCTTCACCATCGATGCCGGACCGCAGATCAAGGCCGTTTGTCTTCCGCGCCACACGAGCGAGGTTCGAGCGGCGCTCGATGATCTGCCGGGCGTGCAGGACATCCATATCGCCGGCCTGGGACCCGGCGCCGCATGCGTGGCGTCGTAGCCCCATGTCTCGCCAGTAAATGCCGCATTGAGACTAGTGCTGATCTGAACGCCATCGAAACCACCGCGCCCGGCAAACAGGTATTGACGGGAGAATACGCGGTCCTCGCCGGTGCGCCGGCGCTGGCGGCCGCCGTGGATCGCCGCGTCATGTGTCGGATGACGCCCGCAACCACGGGCGACTGGTCCTTCGTGAGTCTCGGCTTTGAGGCACGCGCCACGCATCGGCGTGACGATTTGCCAGATACCGGTCCCGCCGCGCTGGCCCGATTCGCATTGACGAGTCTCGACATCAACCCACGAACGCTACCCGCGCACCTGCAGATCCAGATCGACTCCCGAGAATTCTACCAAGGTCGAGAAAAGCTGGGTTTCGGGTCCAGCGCGGCTTGCGCGGTGGCAATCACCGCAGCGTTGGCCGAGCTCGCCGGCGCCACTGTGAACCTGGAACACGCATTGGCGACACACCGCAGCTTTCAGCGAGGCGCTGGCAGCGGGGTCGACGTCGCCGCGTCTTACTGCGGTGGCGTCATCCGCTACCAGGACGGTCGCGCTCAAAGTACGCGGCTACCGTCCGACGTACGCCACATTTTCGTCTTCACGGGTGTCGGCGCTGATACCCGCGCGCTGGTTCAGCGCTTTGACGCGTGGCGCGGCCAAAGTTCGCCCCCGGAATTGCGCGCCCTGGTGCGGTCCGCAACCGCCGTCGCCGATTCGGGAACCGATTTTCTCGACCTCCTGGCCGAATACATCGACGCCCTCGTCGCTCTGGATCGCGCCGCGCGTATCGGCATTTTTTCTACGCCACACCTTCGCGCGGCAAGCCTTGCCAAAGAGTTTGGCGTCCTCTATAAACCCTGCGGTGCCGGCGGCGACATGGGTATGGGCGTATCCCGCGATCCGAACGCCCTCGCCGCCTACCGGGGGGGCATTGAGCGGGAGGGATTCCTCGTCGTACCGGCAGAGATTTCACGGCATGGCCTACAAGTCCGACTCCGCTAGCGGCTCGCGCATACCCGGCTTCTTCAAGCTGCCCGTCGGTGATCGCATCGCGGCACTGCGCGAACGCGGCCTGCTGACGGACGAAGATGTCCAGGCGTTGACCACTGGCGAGCATACGCTTACGCGGCAGGTCGCGGACAAGATGATCGAGAATGTCATCGGCGTGTTGGGCTTGCCCCTGGGCGTGGCGCTCAACTTCCTCGTCAACGGCAAGGAATACATCGTCCCACTTTCCGTGGAGGAACCGTCCATCGTCGCCGGGCTTTCGGGCGCCGCGCGCACGGCGCGCCTGTCCGGGGGATTTCAGGCGACGACAACCGACCCGATCCTGATCGGCCAAGTGCAGGTGGTCGATGCCCGCGATGTGGAAACCGCGATGGCATCGCTGTTGGCGCATAAGGACGAAATCGTGGATCTGGCCAACAGACTGCACCCGAACATGGTCGCGCGCGGCGGCGGCGCGCGGGACATCGAAGCGTTCCGGCACACGGCGTCCGAAGATGGACGCGAGATGGTCGTGCTGCATCTGTTGGTGGACACCCGGGACGCCATGGGAGCGAACCTGGTAAACGGTATGTGCGAAGGGATCGCCGGCCTGGTCGAGGCCATCACCGGCGGCAAGGTGTTCCTGCGCATCCTGTCGAATCTCACCGATCGCGCACTGGTGCGGGCGTCGGTCCGCATACCGGTGCAGAACCTCGACGTCAGAGGATATTCCGACGCCGAGGTGCGCGACGGCATCATCCTGGCCAGTGATCTCGCCCTGGTCGATCCGTATCGGGCGGCAACCCACAACAAGGGCATCATGAACGGCGTCGATGCTGTCGCCATCGCCACCGGCAACGATTTCCGCGCGATTGAAGCCGCGGCGCATGCCTACGCGGCGCGCGACGGGAAGTACCGGGGTCTCAGCCGCTGGAGCAAGAACGCCGGAGGCGATCTCGTCGGCGAGATCGACATGCCAATGAAGGTTGGAACCGTCGGCGGCGCTCTCGAAATCAATCCAACGGTGCGAATCGCCCATCGTCTGCTCGGCTCTCCGAACGCGAGAGAATTGGCCGGCGTGATGGGCGCGGTGGGATTGGCTCAGAACTATGCGGCGTTGCGTTCGCTGTCCACGGCCGGGATCCAGCAAAACCATATGACGCTGCATGCGCGCAGCGTGGCTTCGGCGGCCGGCGCGCCCGACGCCCTGTTCGACACCGTCGTCGAAGCCCTGATTGAGTCCGGCGAGATCAAGGTATGGAAGGCGCGGGAAATAGCCGAGCGGTTGCAGCGCGAGGCGCCCGCCGTATCGGTGCCGGCCAGCGACCACCGCAGCGCCGCCTGCGGCAAGGTGATTCTGTCCGGCGAGCACGCCGTCGTCTATGGCCGCTCGGCCCTCGCCGCGCCCATACCGCTTGCGGTCGAAGCTCGGGTGCTCGATGCCCGCGAAGGCGTCCATCTCCTGATCCCGAGCTGGGGGCTGGAGGAACGCGTCAGGCAACTCGAAGATCACCCTCGGGGCTTTACAGCCATATTGGCGATGCTGCTCAAGCGGCTCGATCTGGCTGACCGGCCCATGACCATCCAGGTTTTCCCGCACGTACCGTTGGCGAAAGGCCTTGGCGGCTCATCGGCGATGGCGGTCGCCGTCATACGCGCGCTGGATACCCACTACGACCTCAAGCTATCGGACAGCGAGGTCAACAGCTTCGCGTTCGAGTGCGAGATAGCGGCCCACGGCACGCCTTCCGGCGTGGACAATACGGTCGCCACCTACGGCGAGGCAGTGCTATACCGGAACCGGGGCACGCCGGAGTTTCATCCGGTCGTGCCCGCGCGTCCGATTCCCATGGTCATCGGCATCTCCGGCAAGGACAGCCTGACGTCGCACACCGTCGCGCAAGTGCGCGCCGCGCGCGAACGCCAACCGGCGCTCTACGAGGCGATCTTCGATCAGATCGAGTCGCTGACCCAATTCGCGGTACGCGCCGTGCGGGAAGGCGCGCTCGACGACCTGGGCGAACTCATGAATCTCTGTCACGGAAGTCTGAACGCTCTGCAGCTATCGACGCCCGAGCTCGAAGAAATGATTCACATCGCCCGGACCCACGGCGCCGTCGGTGCAAAGCTCACCGGCGGCGGCGGCGGCGGATCGATCATTGCCGTCTGCCCCGATTCCGCCGACAACGTCGTCGCCGCCCTGGCGACCGGCGGATTCAAGGCGCTCAAGTTCGAGATCGGTTGATAGATGGCGATGTGGAACATGTCGCAAGGCGACACTCTCCAACGCCGAGTCAAGATAACAGGAACGCAAAGGAACCAAAGATGAGCACACCCGCGCGCGTGGTCGTTCTGCCGGGCAGCGAAGGACCACTGGAAATTCACGACATCGACCTGCCCGATCCTGCGCCGACGCAGGTGGTTGTGCGGCAATTCGCCTCCGGCATCTGCCACTCGCAACTGCACCAGATGCATCGCCCGCGCCGGAGGCCGGTATTGCTCGGCCACGAATCCACCGGCGTCGTCCTCAAGAAGGGCAACGCCGTCACCCATGTGGACGAAGGCGACACGGTGCTGCTTACTTGGGTACCGCGAAACGCCGCCCGCTTCCAGGACGCGCCATCGCCCGCTCGGCTCGAACTGTCCGGCGGCAGCGCGGTTTCGCAGAACGTGTTCACCTGGGCAGACCATACGGTCGCCGATCATCAGTTCGTGGTGAAAGCGAACGACAACATCGCCAAGGACGTGACCGCCATCGTCGGCTGCGCGATCATGACGGGCGCCGGCGCGGTGCTCAATACGGCCAACGTGCAGGAAGGAGAAAGCGTTGCGGTCTTCGGCGTCGGCGGCGTCGGTTTATCAGCAATATTCGGCGCCCGCATGCGCGGCGCAGACCCGATCATCGCGGTGGATGTCGACGACGACAAACTGGCGTTCGCCAAGCGTTTCGGGGCGACCCACGGCGTCAACGCGAGCCAAGGCGATGCAGTGGAGCAGATACACGCCATCGCGGGCCAGCCGAACCAGCGGGCCGTCGGAGGCGCGCCGGTCACCGGCGTCGACTACGCTTTCGACTGCATCGGTCTCAAGGTGACCATGGAGCAGATCGTTCCCGCCTGCCGGCCAGGACAATTCGGCGCGCGCCAGGGCGGCACGGCGGTGCTGGTTGGCATCCCGCATACGTCGGTGGAACTGGACGCCGGCGCAATCGTCCACCAGGAGAAGCAGTTTCGAGGCAGCATTGGCGGATCGTGTTGTCCCGACCGCGACTTTCCGATGTTCCTCGATTGGCACGCGCGAGGCGATCTCGACCTCGAAGCCCTGGTCACCCAGCGCTATCGCATCGACGACATCAACGAGGCCACTACGGCGCTCGAACAGGGCAAGATCGCCGGGCGATCGATCCTCGTATTCGGCGACTGACATCGCCTGTCGACCTGCCATCAATCGATAGTAGGGTTCCCGGTAGGGTTCCCGAACGGATTCTGGTGGGAGGCGCGTTCGGGGAACGCCGGATCGGTCAGAGAGTGCAGGAAGGCGAGCAGGTCGGCACGCTCGCCCGGAGTCATGTCGAAACCTTTCACGAACTGGCTCTTGTAGCTGTTGGCACGGCCGTCTCCAGCATAAGCGCCTACCGTAATGTTGCGCCCGCCCGCCGCATAGAAATCCAGCACAGCGCCGAGGTCGGGGAGACTGCCATCGTGCATGTAGGGGGCCGTGAGCGCTATGTTGCGCAACGTCGGCGCCCGGAACTTGCCCCGGTCCGCAAGCTGCCCCGTGAGATCGTACAGCCCCTGATCTTCCGCCGGATACGCATTTCCCCCGCCCACGTTGTAGAGACCGGTGTTGTGGAAAGGATCCATGAGGACACCCATGCGGTCGTGCGTGCTCGACTGCGTGAAATTGAATCCGCCGTGACAGTGGTGACATTCGAAATTCTCTGAAAAGAAAAGCTCGAGACCCCGAATTGCCGCCTCGCCCAAGGCATCGTCGAGACCACCATACGCGTACTGATCGAACGGCGACCCGAAAGATACCAACGACCGCACAAAGCAGGCCAATGCGTCGATGACGTGGTTGAAATCGACTGGCGCGCCATGGCGGCCGGGATATGCCGACTCGAACAGCCGGCGATAGCGTTCGTCCTCCCTGAAGCGCGACAACACGTCCTCTTCATGGCCGGCGATGCCAAGCTCCACGGGATTGTCCCCGAACATCGGCACGAGGACTTGCCGCTCGATGTCGCGCAAGCCGGGATGCGCCCACATCAGGGTGCTGTTGTAGGCGACATTGACCAGGGCGAGGCTATTGCGTCGATTAGCCTCGCCGGTGGAGCCGACCGCCCGGGCGCGGCGCTCGCTGAACGCATATTCCGCACGATGGCAAGAGGCGCACGCCTGCTTGCCGTTCGCCGACAGTCGGGAATCGTAAAAAAGGTGCCGCCCGAGCTCGACCTTGGCTGCCGACATGGGATTGCCTTCCGGCACTACGGGGATTGGATAGTTTTCGGGAACACTCCACGCATAATCTTCCCCTGTGCCGCAGCCGCCGCAGGCAAGCAACAAGATCAACGACGCAAGCGCATGTCCGAAGCGGAGCGCGATCACTGCCAATCCAGCCGAAATACGTACTGGCCCGCGCAGCCACTGGCTTGCGAGGGAAGCCCTCTTCCACTCCCCTGCCGAGGGCTTTGGACACAGCGCCCCGTATCCGCGTCAAGACCGAGAGCTCCGAGAAGATGTCGGCATGCTCGCCGCTCCCGGTACGCGCCGACGCAGTTGGCCGCGTCGGTCGTGTCGATGCCCGCCAACAACGCATCGAGATCAATCAGCACGGTTGCGCCATTGGCCGCCTCGGCGGGAAGGCGAATGCGCGCGATATTCGGCTGCCGGCAGGGTTCCTGAGGTGGCCGCACAGCGGAATCCGATAGGCAGCCGGTGCTGCCGAGGTGGAAGGACCACGCGTTGCCAAGGTCGAGACGAAGAAACTTGTAGCCCGTCTGCCAGGTCCAGAACATCGACGGCACATTCAGTGGCGGCGCCGCGCGCATGGGATTGAGGTGATTGCGTTCGAAAGGCACGCCGACGGAAAACTCCACCGCAGCGTAGCGTCCTCTCGCAACGCTACCAGAGACCATCCGATTGCCCGGTTCCGGGGATTCGGCGCACCCGACGGCGAGCGAAATCAGGGCGGCGCCCTCGTTTTGCCATGGGTGTCGATCATCCAGCCGTACGCGAACGCCGGCGCCGGACGAATCGATCATCGTCAGGTCCGAGATGTAGAACCGCAATTCGCCTCGGTTGCTCTCGCAATCCGCAACGGCCGTCGGCAACGTCTGGAATTCAAACCGCACGGGGACGGCGAACGGATTGCCACAGCCCAGGAGAAGCGTGATCACGACAATCGCAGATAGCCAGCAGTGACGCGCTTCGATGGCTGGCATAATGTCCAAATGGGGCGCTCCGAAACTGAAGCACGCACGATCAGAGTAGCAATCATCGCGGGCTGCGTCATGTTCTCGCAGGCCACCTTGGGGCATGGCGACGAGGATTCACCCCGCTATGTCGCCGAACAGGGAGTGGACGCGGGCGACTGCACCTTGCCCGTCCGGCCCTGTCGAACCATCCAGTACGCGACCGCCGTCGCGCGCAAGGGAAGCCAGGTTCGCATCGCCTCGGGTCGGTACCGGATCGAGACCCCGCACGAAGTCTTCCACCTAACCAGCGGCGTCCTCGATGTGCGCGGTGGGTTCAGCCGCTTCGACCACTTCCTTACGCAAGCGCCGGCCGCCAACCCGACTACTCTGGTCGGCGTGCCGGCAGAGTTTCGGGACGAATTGCGCGCCCGGGGTTTCCATGTGATCGCGGATCGGAAGGGAGGAGATCACCGAGGGGCGCTGGCGGATTTGCGACGCGGCTATAGCGCGATGCTGACGAGCGCCGGCACGACGCAGTGCGACGGCGGATCCGCCGGCTCGTTCGCCTGCGATCAAATCGACATGCTGTCGCACCTGGCACTCGCCGACTTTTCCTCGCACCCCCGGCTGGCGAACGATATTTGGGGGTTTGTCGACCTCAATACCGAACGCGAATACGCGCTCATTGGCTTGTACAACGGCACCGCGGTGGTCGATGTGACGGATCCCGCGACGCCGTTCGAGGTCGGATTCGTGTCCGGTCCCGGATCCCTGTGGCGAGACCTCAAGGTGGTGCAAAGCTACGACAGCGACGACGCGCGCTGGCGCACCTACGCCTATGTCAGCACCGACAGCGCGAACGAACGACTGGTAGTGATAGATCTGACCGGTTTGCCGAACCGGGTGGCGCTCGGGCATCGAATGAAACAATCCGCTCGCATACACAATGTTTATGTCAGCAGTGTCGACTACGCGACGGGGGTCCCGATGCAAAAGGACCCTTCCCTGCACGTGCTGGGATCCTTCAGGAACAGAGGAGCATTCCGTTCCTATGCGCTGCAAGATGCTGCCGTCCCGAAGTTGGTGGGTGAATCGTCCGGCGGCTACAGCCACGATGCGACCTCCATGCTGGTGACCGACGCCCGCGCCGCCGCCTGCGGCGATGACAGCGCCTCGTGCGAAGTCCTGATCGACTTCAACGAAGACGCGGTCGATCTATGGGATGTCACCGACCGGACCGATGCGCCGCTGTTGAGTTCCATCGACTACACGAGGTCCGCCTACGTGCATTCCGGCTGGTGGAGCGAGGATGGTAGATTTCTGTTCGTGCAGGATGAGCTCGATGAAATCCGCTTCGCGCTTCCGACTACGCTGCGCGTGTTCGATCTCTCCGACCTCACCCACCCGGTTTTCGCGGGATCGTGGGAAGGCCCCACGAGCGCTATCGACCACAACGGCTACACACGAGGCAACCGGTACTACATGTCGAACTACACTCGCGGACTCACGGTCCTCGATATCACCAATCCGGCGGAACCCATGGACGTCGGCTTCTTCGACACCTACCCCGTATCGGACACGACTGCGTTCAACGGCGCCTGGGGCGTCTTCCCCTTCCTGCCGAGTGGAAACGTGCTCGTCTCCGACATCGACAGCGGGCTCTACGTGCTGGCCGACCGGACGCGGGTGTCGGACAGCGGCCAGATCGGCTTCACCGCGTCGGCGTTCGGCGCGGAAGAAGGATCTGCGGCAATGGTTTCGGTAGCCCGAAGCGGCGGCGCAACAGGGGCGGTCTCGGTGAACTACGCGCTCTTTGCCGGCTCTGCGGACTCGACCGACTTTGCGCCGTCTTCAGGTACCCTCGTGTGGGCCGACGGTGATGAAGGCATGCGCACGATCGAAGTGCCACTTCTGCGCGACGAGATCGCCGAACCCATGGAACGCGCCTTCGTGCGGCTTGGCACCCCCGTCGGCGGCGCCGTCCTGGCCGACGCAAACACGGCAAGCGTGTTCATCGGCGACCCGGGCGCTACAACTACCATCGGTTTCGCCCAGTCGCACATCGCCGTCGACGAAACGGCAAGGCGCGTCACAGCCACGATTGACCGCACCGGCAGTCCTGTGGGCGCTGTTGAAGTTTCCTACGAGGTAGTGCCGATCACCGCTGTGGAAGCGGTGCGACGTATCGTCCGCCTACCGTTCCCTTCCCTGGGCGTCTTTCCGTTTGCCATCGACAGCGACGGAGACTACCGATCCCCAACCGGCAATCGACTGTTCTGGGAGAACGGTGACGCCGCGTCAAAGACCATTGTCATCGATCTGGTCGAGGATGACATCGTCGAGCCCGCCGAACAGTTCGAGGTGCGGTTGTCGTCACCTTCCGGCGCGACCCTCGCCGGCAACCACAGCCTGACGGTGAACATCGGGGCGGACACGGGCATCGCCACCACCAGATTGATGCTGTTCGACGGCGCGATCAACCAGGACGTACAGGAAATACGTGATGGCGCCGCGCTCGATCCGGGCGCGGTCGCCGACGTGCTCAACATTCGCGCCGTCGCCATGGATCCGGACGCCGTCGGCAGCATGCGCTTGACGCTCAGCGGCACGGCGTCGGCGATGCGCACGGACGAAGACCCGCCCTACTTGATGTACGACAACGACAGCGGCTCGCTCCCCCTCGGCGAATACGAGCTCACCGCCACTCCATATTCCGAGCCCGACCTGGCCGGCACCCAGGGCTCGTCCCTGACCGTATCGTTTTCGGTCGTCGCCGCCGAGTAACCTGTAAACCCCGGTTCAGGGGGGCGAAGGGTCGTCGGTTTCGCCGCCGACTCGCTCGAAGATCAGGATTCCATGTCGATCGGTCGTGAGATAGACATGGAGCCCGTCGGGGCTCGCCGCCATGTCTACCGGGAAGGCGAAATCCGGCACGTGGTTGTTGAATCGATCCGGCTGCGTATTGGCGATGTAGTCCGTTCCAGCCAGGAACTTGAACAACGAGCGCCACTGGACGACGAAGGCCGAACTTGCGCAGAAGACATCGGCAATGAGAGTCCCCTCGCGCAGGCTGGCGAACGAGCAAGTGTTGCTGGAAGCCCCGAACAGCGGCCTCTCCCAGAACGCGCCCAGGGAGTCCAGTAGTACTGGATTCGCGGGATCTTCAAGTTGAAACAGGCTCGTGCGCTCGCCGCTCCGGTCGAAGACGAAGAGGTGCGCGTCATCGGCGCTGATCGCGAGCGTCTCGCCGGTCCCCGAGAGCGCTATTTCGGCGTCTGTTCGCGTCAACGCGCCTGTTTCAGTGGCTCGCGCATACACGTGCAACGCGTTGTCCGTGACCGCATACACATGACTGTCGCTGCTCGAGATCAACGCGCGTCGCAACCCGACCGCCTCGTGCGTCTGCACAAACCGCAAGTCGCCAGAATTTTCAACCGCGAACAGGTCGATGTGCTCGTCGCCTATCCGGTACAGGGACGACCCGGAGGTATCCATGAATAGATCTTCGGGGCACCTGCCCGGATCCTCGGCAACCGTGAGTTCGCCGCGATCTTCGAATGTGGAGTCATCGCCGACCTGCGCGAACGCGCGCCACGTGCCGCAATCGTCCACGAGCAGCCTGGTTCGGTGTGTATCCCATAGCAACGCGCTGCGACGGAAATAGTCTTCAAACGATTGCGCCAGGGACAGGCCACCGGTCTCGGAATCGCGCTCGAATACCTGGAGGCCGAGCGACGACCCCAGATACAACGCTTCGCCGCTTTCGTTGAACGCCAGGTTACCCAAGCCCCGCATTTCCACGGTCTCGCCGCCAGAATCGGTATCGCCGTCAGCCAGTTCTCCGACATACCTGAGCCAGGCCGGCGCATCGGTCTGTGCCCAACGCAATCCAAAAGCGTCGCCGGACTCGGCGCCACGCGTGCCGAGCCCAATGGTGTAGCGCGATCCGGCCTCGGCGTAGAACACAACCTCCGGCGGTTCGGACAAACTCTTCTGCCAGGTGCTTGATCTAATGATTTCCAGCCCGCCGAGCCCATCGGCCGAGTCCCGATGTGCGGTTAGCACCCAGGACGATCCGAAACTGTCCAGCGAGAAGCGATACCAACCCGAAGCCGGAGCTTCGTAAGTCCACCACAAGGTCGAGTGACCGAGGACATCGGTGCGCTGTCCCCGTTGTGTTGTGGCGAACCGGTTGGACCCGGCAATCGAACCCATCTCGCCTTCCAGAGCCGACGCGCTCGCCACGTCGTCGTTGTCGGGCGTCGGTCCCCACGTTATGTTGGCAATAGCCCCGCGCCGCGTATACGACAGGACATCGCCCGCCGCGAAACCGGCAGAGATCCAATATCGCTGTCCTCTCACGGCGTCAAATACGAAGTCGAATGGCGCGGCGTCCGGACCGATCTCGGCGACCAACCCCAACGCTTCGACGGACTCGCCATCGAACACGGCGACCCGCAGCCTCGGGTACGCGCTGCCGCCGAGCCGCCAGGTGTAGCGGTCGTCTTCCGGTGCATCCCACATCCACCATTTCGTCCTCACTCCGGTTTCGACGGGTTCGCCGGGTTCCACCGTCGATCTCGAACTGACCCCGATGACATATCGCGACGATCTGGCGCTCTCTATCAATTCCGCCCCAAGGACATCGTCGTTTACCTCTCGGCCGGCGCCGCTCTCGGACCATCGCAACGTAAAGGCACCCGTGGAGGTATACGCGTCGGGTTCGGCAACGGCGATGCGATAAGTGTTTCCGCTACGCGCGGGGAACGTGGCGGTATTGCCCGGGTATTGGGAGACCAGTCGGAGTGCCGAAATCTCGTCGCCCTCCAACACGAGGACAACCTTCGGACGATCGCTCGAGAACGTCCAATCGCCGTCGCTCGGCGCGACCCACCGGTACCAGGTGGTGGCGGCCACCTCGCCAAACCATTCGCCCCGTTCCAGGGTCGCGCCCCCGCTGGTCCCTTCCACGGTACCCGACGCACCTTCAAGCAACCCGGCCTCCGCGAAATCGTCGTTGGCGGGGGGCGGTCCTGTCGTCCAGCGAAAGTTCAGGGGAAGCCCCACCGTCAAATTGCTCAACCGAATTCGATATTGCTGTCCATCCTCGGCAAAGAAAGTCGTACCCCACAGGTTGGATGCGATCGGCTCCAGGCCCGCCATTCGATCGCCCTTGAAGACATCGATCCGATCAGCGCGCCCGCTCGGCGCGCCCGTGGGTGGTGAAGTCTCGAAACGGAATGCACCACTCAGAGGTGCCGTCCAGACATACCAGACGGATCCGGCGGGGCGCCCGGCGAACGCGGCAAACGCCGGTTCTCCAGGTTCCGGGGTTGCGCGCAGCAGGTCCACGGCATGGGAACCCTGCTCGCCTTCTATCGCCTGCGCAGCCGAGAAATCGTCGTTGGCGGGCCTTGCGACATCCGCGTATTCCTCCGTCTCGCTCCGTTGCGCCGTGACCGTTGCCGACGCCGCCTTCGCATTCCACGCGCTTGCCGTGAAGTAGAGGCGAGCCCCGTCCGACGCGCCATCGTGCGAGACGAAAAACCTGACCTCCTGGGTCTCGCCTACGCCGACCTCCCCAAGAGGAATGGACACGCCCCGAAGGTCCGCGAAGCGCACCGGACTCCCATGCATCCCACTCGGCAGATCCAGTTCATCCGACAGATCCACTGTCATGCCATCCTCACGCCCAACCGTCGCTCTCAGCTTCACGTCGTCGCAGCCGGTCGAGTCGATGGCGTCACGACAGTCGATGTGCAGGCGCGTCCCGGCGGCGACGTACGCGTCCGCGGACACCGTCACCGTGAATTCATCTCTCTCGCTTCCAGTGAGCGCTTGCTTGTTGGTGCCAACCTCGAGATTCGGCGTGGAAGCGCCGCGTATGACTGTCCATGCGAGCGCAGCGCGAGGCGCGTCGCCAAAGACGCGATACGCCGCCACTCTGGCCCTGTAGGTACCAGGTTCGGGGTCTCTGACGATGATCCACTCCACATTGTCGATGCGGGAAGCGGAAACATGTTCCCCGCACGCGATCAGTTCGCAGTCGCCATCCTTGTCGAGCCACAGGTCGAGATCGTTCAGGACGGCGTCGGCGATCGCGTCCGTGGGCGGCTCGTCCCAGGTCATCACGATGTCCAGGCGGCTGGCCCCCTCCGGCACGACGATATCGTGGTAGCTGTAACTGCCCTCGCTCACCGTGGCGATGGCGCCGCTACTCGCCCAGCCGTCAGCCTCATCCCGGTTGAGGACGCTGGTACGTGCCGACACTTTCCCCAGCCCGTACTGCGCCTGCAGCGTCCCCGGCCCGCTGCTGTTGTTGGCGGGAAATGCCGCAGGATCCTCCAGCCAGGCGTCGGGCCGGATGGCGCTCGCCATCAGCCTCGCCCGGACCAACGCGGGCTTCTCAACATGCGCCGATGAAGCATCCATCAGCAGCGCGGCGACCCCCGCGACTGTGGGCGACGCCATGCTCGTGCCGCTCCGTACTCGATAGCCCCCGCGGCTTCCGTCGCCCCCGGCCGAACGGACGTTGAACCCGGTTGCAACGACCTGGGGCGCCAAACGCCCATCCGCAGTCGGCCCATGACTGCTAAAAGTTGCAATGGCGCCACTATCCATCGCGGCGCCGACCGCCAGCGAGTTCTTGGCGGAGGCAAAGCCCGAGAAGCCATGCACGTCTGCGTTCGCTTGCGCAACGACATAGAGCTGGCGATGGCTCCAGACGATGGAGTCGAGCTTGCGCTCCTCTACGCTCCTGCTCTCGAACAACCTCGATGCCTCAGCGAGACTCATGTTGACGATCAAGGGTTTGACGCGGGCAGACACCTGCCCCGCTTCCATGCATCCCGAAGGCCTGGAGAGAAAGTCCATTGCCCGATGGACATTGTCGCCAGAGCCGAAACCAAAGCTGGTCAGGACCTTGGCGAAACGTATGTGTCCCACGGAGGGCGCCATGCCCGCGAACCTCGGTTCTACGTAGCCGTTCCCGACGATGGTTCCGATAACGTGGGTACCGTGCCCGCTCGCATCTATCCACAAATCCTCAGCCTCGCCGACGAGGGATGAGAAGAAAAAGCTCTCCCACGCGAAGTTCGCGCCGCAGATGCTCTGCCGATTCGAAACGATATCCAGGTGGTTGATGTTGAGTCCCGTATCCATCACCGCGATGGGAACCGAAGCGCCGCCGATACCTGAAAACAGTCCGGAGGAGCCCGTGTAGTCGCGCAGCGCATCCACGCCCATGGCAGGCACGGCCGTGTCGTGAACCGCCTTGACGAGGCTGATCGGCTCGATAGCGAGCACGAAATCGGTAGCGGCAAGGGCTTCGAGCGTGGTGTAGGTCACGTTGGCGGCGTAGACCCGGATGGCGCGGTCGTACCGGCCCACCATCGCACCCAGATCTTCCATGGCCCGGCGCCATCGCCCATCCGCGTCGTCCGCCATGAGGGTGACGAACACGGGAATCTGCGCCTGCGCGGATTGCGCCAGGGCCTCCTTCACGAACGCCTCCGCCAGTTTGCTTGCGCGCGGCGTGGCGCCGAGGCCCTCTACCGCCGGCAGCGCCACGATGGCTCTCAGACGCGCTTCATCCCCCGGCAACTTCGCGCGTACGAGCGCGCCCGCGGAACCCACGATCTCGACGCCCGTGCCTTCCAATGAAGCCGCGAGGTCGTCCAGGTTCGCGTTCGCTGCCAGCCGTATCCAGCCGAACGACCAAGGACGCCCCGCGGCAACGGACCGATTGACCAGCACCTGGATTGCCGTTGGTGCGCTGAGCCAGTCCAGGATTTCCGCGCGGGGTCGGCCCGGGATGACGGGGTCGTCGATGGGCGCGGTGGGCATCTCTCCGTCGAAAACGACGAAGGAATAGCCATCCGGTGGCGAAGGTGGCGCTTGGCTTTCGCGCACGCCGACGATGCCCTCCGCCTGCGACGACTGCGGCATGGCCTGAACGACCGGTTCCGGGGAAACTCCCCGGCTCTGGGCAGCTATTCGGGAAACTGTCGCGTCGATGACCTGTTGCTCCGGCCCCGGGTTCGCTACTTCGGCGGAGTCCCGCGCGAGGAAAACATAGGCGGCGACGCCTACCAGGCAGGCGAATCCTGCGATCAGTCCGTTTTTCAGCATCTGAGCTTCGTTCGCAAACGCCCTTGGATTTCATTGGTAGCCAATCATAGGCCTTATCCGGTAGCCGAAGTTCCTCACCCGATCCAACGGCAACTTGCCCCCACAGCTTGAATGCCCGACCATGCCGAAGCGCGAGACAGACAAGCGGGGGCACCTGGATGAAGGGAGGCATCGGCCGAAGCCTTTACCTCGCGTTCTGCGTGGCGGTATTCGTATTCCTGATCGCGCCAATTCTGGTCATCGTACCGCTCAGCTTCAACGCGGAGCCGTATTTCACGTTTACCGAGGGAATGCTGCGTCTGGATGCCGACGCCTGGTCGCTGCGCTGGTATCAAAGCGTCGCCCAGGACGTGGAATGGAGGCGAGCGCTGGTCAACAGCATCGTGATCGGCGTCTGCGCGACAGCCCTCGCTACCACGTTGGGCACCCTCGCCGCGCTCGGCCTCGCAAACCCCGCCATGTACGGCCGATCCCTCGTCATGACCCTGTTGATCTCGCCGATGGTGACGCCGATCATCATCTCCGCCGCAGGCATGTTCTTCTTCTATTCGAGCCTCGGGCTCTCGCAGACCCACCTCGGACTGATCCTTGCCCACGCGGCGCTGGGTACGCCGTTCGTGGTGATCACGGTAACGGCGACGCTGGCCGGCTTCGACACGAACCTGATGCGCGTCGCTGCCAGCCTGGGAGCAGGGCCATGGCGGAGTTTCTGGCGCGTACAGTTTCCGCTCATCGCGCCGGGAGTGATTTCCGGGGCACTATTCGCGTTCGCAACGTCGTTCGATGAGGTAGTAACGGTGCTGTTCATGGGCGGCCTGGAGCAGCGCACCATCCCGCGCCAGATGTGGGCCGGCGTCCGCGAGCAAATCAGTCCCGCCATCCTCGCGGTCGCAACCCTCCTGATCGCTTTCGCGCTGTTTTTCATGCTGGCGGTGGAATGGCTACGCCGGCGAAGCGCAAAGGCCACGCAGGTTTGATCGGCCGCCCTCACTTCCATAGTCGACGGGCGGAACCGAAGGTGCCGACCGTGGGGCACTCAAATGGGAACGTCTGTCGCGCGCGTATACTTGCGTCAGGCCGCAGATGATCGAGGCATTGTTGAACCCCGAACCCGCGCACGTCGAGTTCAACGGCGTAAGCAAAAGCTACGACGGCGTGACCGAGATCGTGCGAAATCTGAATCTGGTCGTCCAGGAAGGGGAATTTCTGACCCTTCTAGGTCCGTCGGGATCCGGCAAGACGACCTGCCTGATGATGCTTGCGGGATTCGAGACGCCGACAGCAGGCACCGTCCGCATCAACGGTCGCGCCGTGGACGATGTGCCCCCGCGTCGGCGCGGAATCGGCGTCGTCTTCCAGAATTACGCGCTGTTCCCGCACATGACAGTGGGCCGCAACCTGTCGTTCCCGCTCGAAGTCCGGCATCTGGACCAGGCCACCACCAGGGAACGGGTGCAGCGCGCGCTTCGCCTGGTGCGTCTCGAGGGTCTGGAAGACCGCCGTCCCGATGCGCTGTCGGGTGGCCAACAGCAACGCGTCGCCATTGCCAGAGCACTGGTGTTCGAGCCAAGCCTGGTGCTGATGGACGAACCGCTGGGCGCGCTCGACCGTCGTCTCCGCGAGGAGATGCAATACGAAATCCGACGCATCCATCGCACGCTGGGCGTCACCATTGTCTACGTGACGCATGACCAGCAGGAAGCGATGGCGATGTCGGATCGCGTTGCCGTTTTCAACCGTGGCCGCATCCAGCAAGTTGCGCCTCCGGAAACCCTCTACGAAGAGCCGGTGCGCGTGTTCGTTGCCACATTCATCGGCGACAACAACCTCCTCCACGGCCGAGTACTCGGCGTTGACCGCGATATCTGCACAGTCGACACCGGCGACGGCGTCGTCACCGCGTTTCTGATAGCGCCCCGGGAGACGGGAGACGCTGTCACGTTGACCATCCGCCCCGAACGCGTTGCGCTGGCGCCCACGCCAGGCACGTACAGCAATGAGTTCGAAGCCCGAATTGAAGATATCGCTTTCCTGGGAGACCATTTGCGCGTGCGAATGGCCGTATGCGGGAGTTCGGATTTCGCTATCAATATCCCCAACATCGTCGGCCACGGTGCCGTTTTGAAGGGGGATCGAGTACGCGTCGGTTGGACGCCGACCGATTGCCGGGCGCTGGCCCCCGACGAGGAGACCGCATGACGATACATCGGTGGTGGGCGGGACTTGTGATCGCGCCCGCGCTTCTGCTCGCGACGTCCTGGCGCGCGGCGGCGGAATCCTTGACCGTGGTGTCCTGGGGCGGCGCCTACGAGCAGGCGACCCGGAGAGCGGTCCTGGAGCCGTTCGCGGAGGAAAGCGGGATCGACGTCCTTGTTGAAGTCTACAACGGCGGTCTCGCCCAGGTGCGCGCCCAGGTCGAGACCGGCAATGTCCACTGGGATTTGGTCGATCTCGAAATGTCGAACGTGGTGCTCGGCTGCGACGAGGGGCTTCTGGAACTGGTCGAGGCCGAAGACCTGGCGCCAGCCGCGGATGGCACACCGACGGAGGAGGACTTCTTCCCCGGAACGATCACCGACTGTGGCGGCGCGTTCGTCGTCTACTCCACCATCTACGCCTACAACGCAGAGAGTTTCCCCGACAACAAGCCGGCCACCATAGCCGATCTGTTCGACACGAAACGATTCCCCGGTCGCCGAGGCATGCGCCGTGTGGCCCAGGCGAACCTTGAGTTTGCGCTGATGGCGGACGGGGTGCCCATCTCCGACGTCTACGCGACACTGGGAACGGCCTCCGGCATGGCCCGCGCTTTCCGCAAACTCGACACTATCAAGGACGACATCGTCTGGTGGGAGACTGGCGCGCAGCCGCCGCAAATGCTCGCCGACCGCGAGGTGGTGATGAGTACCGCCTTCAACGGTCGAATCTTCAATGCGCAAGTGATGGAGAAACAGCCATTTGTCATCGTGTGGGACGGCCACCTGCTGGACACCACCGCGATGGTCATCGTGGCGGGAACGCGAAACCTGGATGCGGCTCGCAGGTTTCTTGCCTATGCGTCCAAACCCGACAGGCAAGCTGCCTTGAGCCATTACATATCGTATAGTCCCGGCAGGCTATCGGGGGCGGCGCTGATCGGCACGCACCTGGCGACCGGCATGGACATGCAGCCGCATGTACCCACCAGCGCGCAGAACATGGTCCGCGCCCTGCCAATCAACTCCGAATGGTGGAGTGATCACGCCGACGAGGTGAACGAGCGATTCAGCGCCTGGTTGGCGCGCTGAAGGAGGCGGCTGGACGCTCATCGAACCGTCCGAATGGCCGGCCACTCCCATGGCCAGCTCCAGGACAATCCATGCCCTGAGGAAGAGCAGGTCAAACGGCTATGTGCAAAATGCCACATTCCCGACAACCGAAAGCTCGCAGGAACCATAGCCGGGGACGTCAGACAACACGGCTGCCCGATTGCAGACAGGCTCCTGCTTCGCCCAACCCGACAATCAGACCGCACTCGGCCAATCCGCTCGCGGCAAGCCCTTCGCCGCACCTTGCCCCATAACAACCCATCGGGGTTTGATCGCGACCCGCAACCACCCTTGCCCCCGCGCCCAGCGCGCCGCAGTTCGCTTGAGACGATGGGTCAATGGACCCGCAAGAACTCCTCAACATGGCAATTGTTGTTTGTGTTCACCTCGTCTTCCACCGCGTCAACGCACGCGCGCACGTAGTAATTGCCTGGCGTCTTGGGCGCCTCCGGGTCTGCGATTACTTCGACGCGCTCGGAAGTCACTAGAGATGGCACCTCAGCCGTCCCCTGCACCGCGAAGGAATCCTCGTCCTCATGCCGCACGTAGTAGCGCAACGTTGTCACCGGCGATTCCGATCCCTGGTTCAATACGTAGGCGCAAATGTGCATCGTGCCCTGGCCTGCGCTTGTATAACTCAACAAGACGTCTGACACGACCAAATCCGGAGGAGGAATGGGAGGAACGACGGTGACGGGGGAGGAACGACGGTGACGGGGACTGCTAGCCCCTCACGGCGTCCCTACCGACTAACCTTGAACACCTATAGCGCATGTCAATTCTTCCGATAAGACAGCAGCCACCGCCAGAGTTCGGGGTCGTGGTAGGTCGGCGTCCAGGTATCGTGATCCAGATCCGGATACTCGGTGAATTTCACATCGCAATCGGCGTTGCGCAATAGCTGGATCATCCTATCCGAGTCGTCAATGGGCACTACAGAATCCATCGCTCCATGAAAACACCAGACAGGCAGCCCCCTGAAGTTCTCGGGGTCGACACGCGTGAATGGCGGACAGACGGGAGCGATCGCCGCCACCCGATCACGAGCCACATTGGCCAGCATCCAGGTGCCCAGTCCGCCCATGCTATTTCCGGTGAGATAGACCCTGGCGCGATCGACATTGTATGTGTCGATCACCTCGTCCAGCATGGGATCGAGGACGCGGACATCCCACATCTCCACGCATTGGGGGCACACGGTTACAAAGGGCAGCTCAAGGCCTTCCTGCTTGATGAACCGGGGCAACGAGGCACGCTCAAGTCGATCGAGATCCGTACCCCTTTCGCCGGCGCCGTGCATGAAATAGAGCAACGGAAACGGGTCACTCTCTTCGGAATAGTCCTTGGGAAGGTAGGTGCGGCAAGAGATCGACTGATCCTCTCTTACGACAAAGGATCGATCTTCGCTTCGCATGGCTGACCTCTCCAAGTCAGCCTTCAACGTCAGGCAGCGACCGCATGCGCTGTATCAGCCGGTCGTCCTTCCAACGCCCTTGTCGCTCGATACGGCCGCGCTTGCCGTAGAACGTCCCCAACCCGTTCTTTTCGCCGTCCTGCCACTGTCCTTCGTGGCGCCTGCCGTCGGAGTAATGCATGATGCCCCGACCGTTCGGCCGCCCATCTGGCCACTCGCCTTCATAGCGGCCGCCCTCGGGGAATTCGACCGTCCCCTGGCCATGCCGGCGACCGTCTTTCCACTCGCCTTCGTAGCGACCGCCGTCGGGTTGGCGCCGAACTTCTCCGCCGCTCGGATGTCGCGTCTGTTGGGCCGCTTCCGATGGCCCGACAAGCTCCACCCCAGCGGGGCCATCCCTGCAGTCGACCTGCTCGCAATCCGCCGAGGCCGCCCAACCGGTCACCGCCCACAAGATCGTGGACAGCCACACCGAGATATTCGTCAAATTCCGCACAGCAAGGCTCAAAAACGCTGGCATCGCTCTTCACCGTCCAGCCGAGACCGTATCCCAGAGCCCGCCCACCGACAAGTGCCAACCGTCTCGACAACGTCTCGACAACCGCCGCGCCAACGGCCGTGCATCCCTTCCACATGGCCGAACACGACACTCAAGCTTGCAAAAGTTCGAATGCCCCATATATAAGTGCCACAAGGCGGGAGCTTGACGGCTCTGGCCGACCCGGCCGCGCCATCGACCATGGAGCAACCGCCTCCGGTCGCTGGCGCTCCCAGGAGATGTTTTTCCATGGAACGTGGCATGCCCGATTCGAAAAAGCACATCTACCGCATTTACTTCCACAACCAGGGGAGAGTGTACGAAGTCTATGCGCGCTCGATCTATCAGAGCGACCTGTATGGGTTCCTCGAGATCGAGGACTACATCTTCGGCGAAAAGTCGCAAATGGTCATCGATCCCGCCGAAGACAAGCTGCGCACAGAGTTCTCAGGCGTCCAGCGCAGTTTCATCCCGATGTACGCGATCTTGAGGATCGACGAAGTAGAGAAGGAAGGCACAGCGAAAATTGTGGACTCGAGCGGACAGAACGTGACGCCATTCCCCATGCCCCTGCCGAAGGGCGGGGGCAAGACCCCCTAGAAGTCCGGGTCAGGGTTCTTTCTTCAGCACGTTGCGCAACCGCCCGAATAGCGAACGACCCTTCGCAGGAGGTTCCTCCGACGCATCCTCTTCGGTCACCTTCCCCCGATCCTTGCCGGGTTCTGGGGCGTCGTCCTCACTAGCCGCCTCAACGGCAGTATCTTCCACGGGTTCCGCCGACTCCGCCGCTGCTTCAGGCGCAATTTCTTCCGCATGGGCGGTAGCCTGCGCCAAATCGTCCTCAACCGACGGTTCCGGTGCCGCTGCTTCCCGAACGGCGGGTGTCGATTCTTCGATCGGTTCCTCGTCGTCGGATTGACCCGGGCGATTCACGAGTTCCATCACCGCAACCGGCGCCGAGTCGCCGGCACGATAGCCCGCCCGCACGATGCGCGTATAGCCTCCTGGTCGGTCGACGTAGCGCGGGCCAAGTTCCTCGAACAACTTGCCCACTGCAGCCTTGCTGCCCGTGCGCCCGAACGCGAGCCGCCGGTTCGCTACGGTATCTTGCTTCGCCAACGTGATCAGCGGTTCGGCCACGCGGCGCAGTTCCTTTGCCTTCGGTAGGGTAGTCCGTATCACCTCGTGCTCGATCAGCGAAACCGCCATGTTCTTGAACATCGCCTTGCGATGCGCGCTGTCCCGGTTCAGGTGCCGGCCGCTCTTTCTGTGTCTCATCTTTTTATTTCCGGGGGATAGGTCGCCGACGGGTCAGGACATCCGCTCCGTGCCCCGCAGGCTCGCCGGCGGCCACGTCTCCAAGCGCATACCCAGCGACAGGCCGTGTTGCGCCAGCACATCCTTGATTTCAGTGAGGGACTTCTTGCCGAGGTTGGGTGTCTTCAGCAGTTCGACTTCGGTGCGCTGTATGAGGTCGCCGATGAAGTAGATGTGCTCGGCCTTCAGGCAGTTGGCCGACCGAACCGTTAACTCGAGGTCGTCCACCGGGCGCAACAATTTTGGATCGATCTCGTCGGCTTCCTCCTCGGAGCCCGCATCACCCTCCGCGCCTTCCAGGTCAACGAAGACATCGAGCTGTTGCTTCAAGATAGTGGCTGCTCTGCGAATCGCTTCTTCCGGCTCTATCGTGCCGTTTGACTCGATATCGAGCACCAACCTGTCGAGGTCCGTGCGTTGCTCGACGCGGGCGTTTTCCACTTGGTACGCCACACGTCTCATCGGGCTATAGCTTGCATCGAGGCGAAGTATGCCGATGGTGCGAGACTCCTCCTCCTCTTCATCACCCGTAGTCTCGACGGGCACATAGCCCCGACCGCGCGTCACCTTCGCCTCAAGACGAATGATGCCGTCCTGATTCAACGTGCAGATGGGATGATCGGGATTAGCTATCTCGACATCGTCGGAGTGCTGGAAGTCGCCGGCGGTCACGGGGCCCGCGCCTTCCCTCGACAACCGGACAATTGCCGAATCGCCATGGTGTATCCCAACGGCGACTCCCTTGAGGTTAAGCAGAATATCCAATACGTCTTCCTGCACGCCTTCCATGGTGCTGTATTCGTGCAGCACGTTGTCGATCTGCACCTCGGTGATCGCGCAACCCGGCAGAGTTGAAAGCAGAATACGCCGCAAGGTATTGCCCAAGGTATGACCAAAACCGCGCTCAAGCGGCTCCAGCGTAACGCGGGCACGGGTAGGGCTGATCTCCTGGATCCTTATGTGCCTCGGCTTGAGAAGTTCACTCACCGACTGTGCCATATATCAATCATCCTTCGATATGAATCGTAGCCGCGCTGCTGACAGCGCATGTCGAGTCGAATCTGATCCGCGAAGCCAAAGCATTGCGGCAGAGTTCGTCAGTATCGAGACTCGACGCATGAGCAACTCGTTTATTTCGAGTTGTCTATTTCGAATAAAGTTCGACGATAAGGTTCTCGTTAATTTCCTGCGGAAGCTCGCTGCGGTCCGGCGACCGATTGAACGTCCCTTCCATCGTCTCCGGGTCCACTTCCACCCATTCCGACATGCCGCGCTGCGCTGCGACTTCGAGGGCCGACTTGATGCGAAGCTGTCCCTTCGCCTTCTCGCAAACGGCGATGACATCTTCCGGGCGAACCTGACACGAAGGAATATTTACCAGCTTGCCGTTCACCAGAACGGCCTTGTGCGATACCAGTTGCCTCGATTCGGCCCGCGTGGATCCAAAGCCCATCCGATAGACGACGTTGTCGAGACGGCCCTCCAATATTCGCAACAAGTTCTCGCCGGTAGCGCCCCGTTGACGGTCCGCCATCTTGTAGTAATTGCGGAACTGCTTTTCGAGTACGCCATAAAAACGCCGCACCTTCTGTTTTTCCCGCAATTGAACGGCATAGTCCGTCAGACGTTGTCGACGACCCGAGCCATGCTGTCCCGGCGGCGTATCCGCCCGGCACTTCGATTCGATAGGACGAACGCCGCTCTTGAGGAAGAGATCCGTACCCTCCCTTCGAGAGAGCTTGAGCTTTGGTCCGGTGTAGCGCGCCACAATTATTTCCCGTTCCTGTTACCTGTTACCTGTTACCTTCAGCCGAATCTTCAAGTTGTTCGCAAGCTAGACCCGCCGTCGCTTCGGCGGTCTGCACCCATTGTGGGGTATCGGTGTCACGTCAGCTATGCTATTGATTTTCAAGCCAGCAGCGCTCATGGCGCGCACGGCCGACTCCCTGCCGGACCCGGGACCCTTTACGTATACGTCGACGCTCTTCATGCCGTGGTTTTCGACCATATCCGTCGCGACCCGTTCAGCCGCGACCTGCGCAGCGAAAGGTGTCTTCTTTCTCGAACCCCGAAAACCGGAACCGCCCCCCGTCGCCCAGCCGAGAGCGTTGCCTTGTCGATCCGCGATCGTGATGATCGTGTTGTTGAACGAAGCATGCACATGGGCGATGCCATCGACCACGATGCGCTTGCCCCTTCTTTTACTTGGCTCAGCCATGCATTGACCCTAATACTGCTACTTCTTTTTCACCTGCCGACGCGCGGGTCCCTTGCGCGTTCGCGCATTGGTCTGCGTACGTTGGCCACGCACCGGCAGGCCTCGACGATGGCGAATACCTCGATACGCGCCAAGGTCCATGAGCCGCTTGACGTTCATCGATACTTCGCGGCGCAAGTCACCTTCGATCACGCGCTTTGTCACTTCGCTGCGGACGGAATCCAGATCCTGCTCCGTCAGGTCCCGGACCTTGATCGACGGATCGATCCCGGCCTGGGCGCAGACCTGAAGTGCCGTGGTTCGCCCAATACCAAAGATGTACGTGAGCGAGACGCCCGCGTGCTTGTCGTCCGGAATGTTGATTCCAGCTATACGCGCCATAATTGTTTAACCCTGTCTCTGTTTGTGCCTTGGCTCCGCTGTGCAGATCACGCGCACCACACCGTTGCGCTTGACGATCTTGCAGTTGCGGCAGATTTTTTTCACTGAGGCCCTAACCTTCATGGGACATTCCTCCCTGGCAGCGTCGGCGATGGCCTGTTCCCGTCATTGCTCAACGCCGTCGTCCATAGCTTTGCAGATTCGACCGTTCCATCAGTTTAGCGTATTGACTCGACCTCAGGTGCTCGGTCACCTGCGCCATGAAGTCCATCGCAACGACCACCACGATCAGCAGCGCGGTACCGCCAAGTTGAAACGTCACGTTGAAGAACACGATCATGAATTCGGGCAGGAGACAGACCAGCGTTACGTACGACGCCCCGAACAGGGTCAGTCGCGTAATCACGTTGTCGATATAGTGGGCGGTCTGCGCCCCGGGCCGAATACCTGGCACATAGGCGCCCTGGCGCTTGAGATTGTCGGCAACATCCTTCGGATCGAAGACGATCGCCGTGTAGAAGAAGCTGAAAAACACGATCCCCGCAGCGAACAGCATGATGTACGCCGGCTGTCCCGGCGACAGCAAGAGGGCGACTTCCTGCAGCCAGGACATTCCCGGCGCCTGTCCGAACCATGTCGCCATCGAAGCCGGCGCGAGTAGCAGGCTGGACGCGAAAATCGCCGGGATGACGCCCGCCATGTTGATCTTCAGCGGCAGGTAGCTGGCTTGCGCCTGGTACATGCGCCGGCCCTGTTGTCGCTTCGCGTAGTTCACGGGGATTCGGCGTTGTCCCCGTTCTATGAACACCACAAAACCGACGATAACGATGGCGAAGACCCCCACGGCCAGCAGGGCGATGATGTTCACTTCGCCCTGGCGGGCCGCTTCGAACGCTTGTCCGATTTCCGCCGGGAAGCCCGATACGATGCCGGAGAAAATCAACAGCGAAATGCCGTTGCCGACGCCCCGTTCCGTGATTTGCTCCCCCAACCACATCAGGAACAGTGCGCCCGATACCAGCGTGATCAGTGCCGTAAAGTAAAAGGCGAGGCCAGGGTTGAACGCCAGTCCCTGGGCGACGAGGGTTCCCGTCAGCGCGACGCCCTGGATGATCGACACTATGAGTGTGCCGTAACGCGTGTATTGCGTGATCTTTCTGCGGCCGGATTCTCCTTCCTTTCGTAGCTGCCGCAGCGTCGGGTACATCATCGTCAAGAGGTTCATGACGATACTCGACGTAATGTAGGGCATGACGCCGAGCGCCAGGATGCTCATGCGCTCCAATGCGCCGCCGCCGAACATGTTTACAAGATCCAGAATGCCGCCCTGGTTCTGTTCGAACAGATTGCGCAACGCATCCGGATTGATCCCCGGCACGGGTATGTGCGTACCGATGCGATAGACGAGCAATGCCAACAGCACGAACAGCAGTCGTGCCCGGAGTTCGGAAAGCCCCGCTTGGGCGCCCGCCAGACTCTGTGTTGTCGTGACCATCTATCCGCTTCCCGCTCTAGCTCGCTCGGCCTTCCGCGTCCTCGATCCTGCCGCCCGCCGCCTCAATCGCAGCTCGCGCGCCTCGCGTTACCCCGAGACCCTTCACCGTTATCGGACGCGCAACGCTCCCGGACAGCATGATGCGCGCGCGCCGGACGTTGCGAGAGAGAACGTTCGCCGCCTTGAGAACTCCCAGGTCAACGACATCGCCTTCCGCGCCCACGACACCGCCCTTCCCGCCCACGACACCGCCCTTCCCGCCCACCCGGTCGAGCGCCTTTTCGAGGTCGCCCAGGCGTACTTCCGCGGTCGTCATGCCTACGCGGGATCGGAAGCCGAACTTCGGTATGCGCATCTGCAGCGGCAATTGGCCACCCTCGAACCAGGGGCGCTTCGAGGAACCCGATCTGGACTTTTGCCCCTTTTGTCCGCGTCCGCAGGTCTTGCCACTGCCGGAACCGCCACCGCGACCCACGCGCTTCGCGCGTCGCTTCGATCCCGCGCTCGGCTTCAACGAGTTGAGTTCCATTGTCACGGCATCACCTCGACCATATAACTGACTTTGGCGATCATGCCCCGCACGGACGGCGTGTCCTCGACATCCACGGTCTGGCCGATACGCCGCAGGCCGAGGCCACGCACACAGGCCTGGTGCTTCTTCAGGCGACCGTGAAAGCTCTTCACGAGCCTGACCCGCAGCATTTGTTTGGGCTTCCCATCTGGCGTTGTTTCCTCGGTCATGTTCAAGCCACGAGTTCTTCGACGGTCTTGCCACGCCTCTGGGCGACCATCTCCGGCGAGCGCATGTTCAACAGCGCGTCGAAGGTTGCCCGAACCACGTTCACCGGGTTGGTGGATCCGTAGCACTTCGCCAGCACGTTATGCACGCCCGCAGCCTCCAGCACCGCCCGCATTGCACCGCCCGCAATGATGCCAGTACCCTCAGAGGCTGGTTGCATGTACACGATTGACGCACCGTGTCGTTCCCGCACCGAGTACCAGATCGTCGTGCCGTTGAGTTCGACGTCGACCATCTCCCGCCTTGCCGCTTCCATCGACTTCTGTATGGCGACTGGCACCTCACGCGCCTTGCCGTGTCCGAATCCGACCCGACCCTTGCCATCTCCAACGACCGTCAACGCGGTAAAGCCGAAGATGCGACCACCCTTGACCACTTTGGAAACCTTGTTGACGTTGACCAGCTTCTCAAGCAGGCCCTCTTCCTTTATTTCTTCTGTATATGCCATGTATCAGAACTCCAGTCCAGCTTCCCGCGCAGCTTCCGCAAGCCCCTTGACGCGACCGTGGTACTTGTACCCGGAACGGTCGAACGCCACTCTTGTGCAGCCCGCAGCCTTGGCCCTCTCCGCGATCAGGGTCCCGACTTTGCGCGCGGCATCCACATTGCCCGTAACCCCGACCCGTATCGATTCATCCAACGTCGACGCCTGGGCAAGCACGCGCCCCCCGTCCGGCGCTATCAACTGCGCATAGATATGGCGTGGCGACCGATAAACCGTCAGCCGCGCGGCGCCGAGTTCGCGGATTTTCATGCGCGTGCGCTTGGCGCGGCGCAGGCGGCCAGTCCTCTTGTCGATCATCGCTTAAGCTTCTCTCGCTTGCATATGCACGGCCGCTTTCTTGTAGCCGTTTTCTTGTAGACCATTGTCTCGCCACTTCTTGTTGGCTTCCTGGCGGCGCAGCTCTTCTTGCATGCGTCCGCAGACGTTCCTCTCAAAACCATTGTCTCGCCACTTCTTCCTGGCTTCCTGGCGGCGCAGCTCTTCTTGCATGTGCCCGCAGACGTTCCTCTCAAAACCATTGTCTCGCTATTTCTTCTTGGCTTCCTTGCGACGAACTCTTTCGTTCATGTACCTGACACCCTTGCCCTTGTAAGGCTCCGGGGGCCGAAACGCGCGTACGTCGGCCGCCACCTGACCCACAAGTTGTTTGTCCGCGCCGCTGACCACAACCGTCGTGACGTTCGGCGTCCGCACATCGACGCCCTCGGGCACCGTGTAAATAATCGGGTGCGAAAAACCAAGTTGCATGTTCAGAGTTCTGCCTTGCGCCTGTGCCCGATAGCCGACGCCCACGAGCTGCAACCGGCGTTCAAAGCCCTGGCTTACGCCCAACACCATGTTGTTCACCAGCGAGCGCACCGTGCCTGCCATTGCCCGCGCACGTTGACTTGGATCCGCAGGTTCGAAACGCAGCGTCCGGTCGTCCACTGCGACTCCAACATCCCCAGTCAACCTCAGCTGCAGTTGTCCCTTCGCGCCGCTCACCGACAGTTCCGACGCTCCAGGCGCGAGAGTGACTTCGACGCCGCCCGGAAGTTCAACTGGAGTGTTCGCAACTCTGGACATGACCGCTACCTCGACTCAGAACACGGTGCACAGGATTTCACCGCCGATGCCAGCCTTCCTGGCTGCGCGGTCCGTCATCAGCCCGCGCGCGGTGCTGACGACGGCTATGGCCAACCCGCCACGCTCTATGCCGATATCCTTGCATTGTTTGTATACCCGCAGACCCGGTCGGCTGACCCTCTTGATTTCCTCGATCACCGGCGCCCCGTTGTGATACTTCAAAGCAATGGTGAGTTCCGGTTTCGGTCCTTGGCCTACCCGGAACCGGCCAATATACCCTTCGTCCCGCAACACCGCGCAAATGGCAACTTTCAACTGCGAACTGGGCATGGTGACGCTGGCAAATTCCTTCGCCTGCGCGTTGCGAATGCGTGTCAGGAAATCCGCGATGGGGTCTTGCATGCTCATGGCCGACTCACCAACTTGCCTTCATCAGGCCCGGGATATCGCCGCGCATCGCGGCCTCCCGCAGCTTGTTCCTGCCCAATCCGAACTTCCGATATACGCCCCGAGGCCGTCCGGTCTGGGCGCAACGCCGCCGCAAGCGCACCGGACTGGCATTGCGCGGAAGCGCCTGAAGCTTCAGTTGCGCCACCCAGCGCTCGTCGTCCGTCGCGCTGCGGTCCGCAATGACCGCTTTCAACGCCCGGCGTTTTTCCGCGTACTTGGCAACGATCTTTTCACGCTTCTTTTGGCGCTCTGTGATGGAAACTCTTGCCATGGCTAGTTCCTGAACGGGAAGTTAAATGCCTGCAACAGGGCGAAACCCTCGGCATCGGTTCTCGCCGTTGTCGTGATCGCGATATCGAGTCCCCTCACGGCGTCGATCTTGTCGTAATCGATTTCGGGGAACACGATCTGCTCGGAGAAACCCAGCGAATAGTTGCCCCGACCGTCGAAAGCGCGGGGATTCAGACCGCGAAAATCCCGCATTCGCGGGATCGCGATTCCAATCAGGCGTTCGATGAATTCGTACATCCGCGCCCTCCGTAGCGTCACCTTGCATCCAACCGGCCAACCCGCCCGAATCTTGAACGCCGCTTCGGACTTCCGGGCGTTGGTGACCACGGCCTTTTGCCCGGCGATCAACGTCAGATCCGATACGGCACTGTCCATGATCTTGCGGTCACCCACCGCCTCACCGACACCCATGTTGAGGGTGACTTTTTCCAGACGAGGCACCTGCATCGGATTGGCGCAGTTCAACTCCTTTTGCAATCGAGGATGCAATTCCTCTCTATACCTCGCAAGCAAATCCGTCATCTATCGATCACCCGTACCCGTGCGTTTCATTCGTCGATCAAGGCACTGCTGGACTTGAAATATCGGACGCGCTTTCCATCCTCCACGCGAATTCCCACACGATCCGCCTTGCTTGCTTCCCGATTGTAGATGGCCACGTTCGATGCCTGGATGGGCGCTTCACGACTGAAGATGCCGCCCTGTTCATTTGTTTGCGGGTTGGCGCGCTGATGCTTCCTGACCATGTTCACACCCGAAATCAACAGCCTTCCGTCAGGCATGACCCGCACAACTTCGCCGACTCTGCCCCTGTCGCGCCCGGCGATCACAATCACTTCGTCTTCTTTTCTTATCTTGAGCATGATGCTTTCAAAGGACTTCCGGCGCGAGCGAGACGATGCGCATGAAGTTCTCGCTGCGCAGTTCTCTCGTTACTGGTCCGAAGATGCGCGTTCCGACCGGTTGCAACTGCGGTGTGAGCAGGACCGCGGCATTCTGGTCGAATCGAATCACCGACCCGTCCGAGCGCCGCACCCCTTTTTTTGTACGCACGACCACGGCGTCCATGACCTGGCCCTTGCGCACGCGACCGCGAGGAATCGCCTCCTTCACCGCGACCTTGATGATATCGCCAATTCCCGCGTAACGTCGCCGCGACCCGCCAAGCACCTTGATGCATTGCACCCGGCGTGCGCCGCTGTTGTCCGCAATCTCGAGCATGGTTTCCGTCTGGATCACGTGGCCGCCTCGATGTTCCTGGTGCCTATGCTTTGCAACCGCCACGACTTTCGCTTCGATATGGGCCGCGACTCAACAATGATGACGAAATCCCCGACCTTGCATTCATTGCGCTCGTCGTGCGCATGGATCTTGGACTTGCGCCTAATAATCTTGCCGTAGATCGGATGCTTTACGCTGCGCTCAACCATCACAGAAATCGTCTTGTCCATGCGATCCGAGACAACGGTACCGGCAAGTGTTCGCGGATTCGTCCGTTTGCGCGACCCGTTGGGTGGCCGGGATGGCGCCGGGGGCGCAGCCTCCGGGTTCGGCTCGTCTGCAGCGGCAATAGCGGGCCCGTTTGATTCCGGGTTCTCCGCGGCGGCTGCCTGGGCGTCGTCGGTTGCAGTGACCTCTGGCATATTCAATTCACGCGGCGTTTCGGGCGTTTCAGCCATCGGCCTTCTCCCGCAATATCGTTTCCACCCGCGCGATATCGCGTCGCGCTTCCCGTAGCAGGTGCGTTTGCGGCAACTGCGAACTGCCGCGCAGCATGCGCAGACTGAACTGCTCGCGCCGCAACCGCAGGCGCTCCGCGCGCAACTCTTCCGTAGTCATAGCTTTCAATTCGCTCGCTTTCATTTCCGTTGCTTACGCTACAGGGTCGCCCGTTTGACCATCGCGGTTCGAAACGGCAGCTTCGCCGCCGCCAGTGCAAACGCCCGCTTTGCGATCTCCTCCGAGACACCCTCCATCTCGTACAGTACACGCCCCGGCCGAATCTGCGCCACCCAGTACTCCACCGCGCCTTTGCCCTTGCCCTGACGCACTTCCAGCGGCTTCTTGGTGATCGGTTTATCGGGGAACACGCGTATCCAGACTTTTCCGCCCCGCCGAACATGCCGCGTCATCGCTCGTCGCGCGGACTCGATCTGTCGCGCAGTCATCCGTCCCCGGCCTACGGCTTTCAATCCGAACTCGCCGAAGCTGACCTTGCTACCGCGTTGCGCCAAACCGCGGTTGCGACCCTTCTGCTGTTTCCTGTACTTCGTTCTACTAGGCTGTAGCATCGTTTACGCCAAACCCTGAAATTCTTATCCGTCGCCAACGCCTGGCTAAAACGCCTCGGCACGCGCGGCAGTTTCCCCCGCGATCACTTCGCCCTTGAAGATCCAGATCTTGATGCCGATGATGCCGTAGGTAGTCTTGGCTTCCGCCGTCGCATAGTCAATGTCTGCGCGCAGCGTGTGCAGCGGCACGCGACCTTCGTGATACACCTCCGTGCGCGCGATTTCGGCACCGCTCAACCGGCCCGCGACGCGCACCTTGATACCCTTCGCCCCAAGACGCATGGCGTTCTGAATGACCCGCCGCATGGCGCGGCGATATTGCACGCGGCGCTCAAGTTGCTGCGCGACGTTCTGCGCGACGAGATACGCATCGGTCTCCGGCTTGCGCACTTCCTCCACGTTGATGTGTACCGGCACGCGCATGATCCGGGTCAGTTCGAACCGCAACCGCTCGACATCCTCGCCCTTCTTGCCAATCACGATGCCCGGGCGCGCGGTGTGAATCGTCACTCGCGCGTTTTGCGCCGGCCGCTCTATGTCAATTCGGCTGACCGAAGCCTGCGCCAGACGCTTGCCGAGGTACTCGCGAACCTCGAGGTCGTTCAGCAGGTATTCGGCATAAGTTTCCCTCTCCGCATACCAGATCGAACGATGCGAGGCGACGATGCCCAGCCGAAAGCCTGTTGGACTAACCTTTTGACCCATTGTATCTCCTGATCAGACTTACTCTTCGTCATCCGTCACCGCAATGGTGACGTGGCTGGTGCGCTTCAAGATGCGATTGCCGCGTCCCCGCGCGCGCGGACGCATGCGTTTCATGGTGACTCCTTCATCCACGCGGATTTCGCCCACCTTGAGTTCATCCACGTCCGCCGCCTCATTGTGCTCGGCGTTGGCGATTGCCGATTCCAGTACCTTGGAAACCAGAGCGGCCGCTTTCTGCGGACTGTAAGCCAGGATGTTCAACGCGTCTTCCACGGGCTGGCCGCGCACCTGATCCGCGATCAAGCGGACTTTCTGCGGCGATATGCGCAACGTCTTGGCCTGGGCAATAACTCGCATGGCTATCGCCTGGCCCGGCGATCACCCGCGTGACCGCGAAAAGTTCGCGTCGGCGCGAATTCGCCCAGCTTGTGCCCGACCATGTCGTCAGTGATGAACACGGGCACGTGTTGCCGGCCGTTGTGCACGGCGATGGTCAGCCCCACCATTTCCGGAGAAATCATCGATCGCCGCGACCAGGTGCGGATCGCGCGTTTATCTCCGCTCTGTTGTGCGGCGGCCACCTTCTTTGCCAAATGCAGGTCCACGAACGGTCCCTTGTGCAGTGATCTCGGCATCGTATTTGTTACTTACCTCACTCCGCTGCTTCGCCGACGCACGATCAGCGCGTCCGTGCGCTTGTTCGTCCGCGTCTTGTAGCCCTTGGTCGGCACGCCCCACGGAGTAACAGGGTGCCGTCCTCCCGAAGACCGGCCCTCTCCTCCGCCATGCGGATGATCCACCGGATTCATGGCCACACCTCTCACCGTCGGCCTGCGTCCCCGCCAGCGCGCCGCTCCGGCTTTGCCCAGAGAGCGCAGGTTGTGCTCGCTGTTGCCGACCTCCCCCAGCGTCGCCCGGCATGCAGCCAACACCCGACGCATTTCGCCCGACCGCAATCTAAGCGTCACGTAAGATCCTTCCCGCGCGACAAGTTGGGCCGATGTCCCCGCGCTGCGCGCAAGTTGCGCTCCCTTGCCCGGCTTGAGCTCCACACAATGGATGACGCTGCCGACCGGTATGTTGCGCAACGCCAAGGCGTTGCCCGGGCGGATAGGCGCGTTGCTACCCGACATCAGCTCGTCTCCGGTCCGCACACCTCGGGGCACGACGATGTATCGGCGTTCCCCATCGGCATACTTCAGGAGGGCCAGGTTGGCGCTCCGATTCGGGTCGTATTCCAACCGTTCGACGATCGCCCTGACATTGTCCTTGTCGCGCCGAAAGTCGATCTTGCGATAGAAACGTTTGTGGCCGCCCCCGCGATGCCGCGTGGTGATGCGTCCGTTGGCATTCCTTCCGCCCGTTTTCTTTGCGGGTTCGAGCAGAGGCTTGTACGGCCCGCCGCGATGCAAGGACGCGTCCACGATCTTGATGACAAACCGGCGGCCCGGAGAGGTGGGTTTTGCCTTGACGACAGCCATGCGCTAGCGCTCCGCCACAAAGTCGATTTCGTCGCCGGGAGCGAGGCGGACGTAGGCTTTCTTCCAGTTCTTCTTGCGCGAGGCGCGTCGACGCAAATTGTGCTTCACCTTGCCTTTCTGGTTCAGCGTTGTGACGTTGACGACGGTCACGCTAAAAATCGACTCCACGGCCTCTTTGATCTCCGGTTTCGTCGCATCGGTGGCAACCTTGAATGCATATCCGTTGCTCAAGTCCCCGATACTCGCCGCTTTCTCGGTGCTATGCGGCTCCTGGAGCACCTCGTATTTGCGTTCTTCGTTCATGCGAGGGCTACTTCAAGGGTCTTTAGCGCGTCCACTGTAATGAGCACTTTGTCGTGGCGCAACAAGCTCACGGGATCGACGGCGGGCACATCGCGCACGTCAACGCCTTTCAGGTTGCGCGCCGCCAAGTAAAGGTTCTCATCGACGTTTTCGGCGATGATCAGAACATTCGAGAGGTTGAGGGTTGCGAGTTTCTGGAGAAGGGCTTTGGTTTTGGGGGCGTCGACTTCGATCCCGGCAGCAACAATGAGACGGTCCTGCCGAACCAGTTCGGAGACGATACATCGCATCGCCCCCTGGTACATCTTGCGGTTTACTTTCTGCGAATGGTCCTGCGGCTTCGCCGCAAATGTCTGCCCGCCGCCACGCCAAATCGGGCTGCGAATGGATCCGGCGCGCGCGCGACCGGTACCTTTCTGGCGATGAGGCTTGCGGCCGCCGCCGCGCACCTCCGAGCGATTCTTTTGCGCGCGCGACCCACTGCGCCCGCCAGCCAGATACGCCGTCACGACCTGATGCACCAACGATTCGTTGAAATCCTTGGCGAACGTCGCGTCCGACACCTCGATCATCCCGCCGCTGCCATTCAGAGAAAGTTGCATGCCCAAGGTTCCGCGCGTGCTCAAGCAGTTCCGCCCGCGGCCTTGACCGCAGGCCTAACATAGACATCGCCCCCGGCCGGGCCCGGCACCGCGCCCTTGACAAACAGCAGATTGCGCTCGGCATCCACCCGAATGATCGTCAGGTTCTGAGTCGTGACGCGTTCAGCGCCCATGTGCCCAGCCATCTTTTTGCCCTTGAAGACGCGTCCCGGCGTCTGACACTGGCCGATGGACCCCGGGGCACGATGCGCGCCGGAGTTGCCGTGGCTCCATCCCTGCGCCCCGAACTTCCATCGCTTGATAACGCCCGCGTAGCCCTTGCCCTTGGAGACCGCGGATACGTCCACCTTCTGCCCCGCCTCGAACTGGTCCGCATTGAATTCGGTTCCAGTGTCGATTGCGGCGTCCGGCGCTTCGCTGAGACGGAATTCCCACAATCCTCTGCCGGCGACCGCCCTGGCCTTCGCAAAGTGTCCGGCCATCGGTTTTGAGACGCGGCGCGGCTTGGCGGAGCCCGTTGTAATCTGTACGGCGTGGTAGCCGTCCGATTCCGGCGTCTTGATCTGCGTCACGCGGTTCGGCTCCACGGATATCACCGTCACGGGGATGGACGTCCCTTCCTCGGCAAACAGCCGAGTCATTCCGCTCTTTTTTCCTACGACGCCAATCGCCATTCTCAACAAGCTCTCCGGATCGCGGAATCCCCTGGCGGATTCGGGAAACCCGCTCGGCGTTTCCTCCGCCCAGTGGCTCCGCATCCACCGCTGCCAGCCAAGGCAGCCGCGGTGACAGCATTCAAACCGTCAAAAAAAATGCCGCTCGACTTGAGTCGAAGCGGCGTTTTCGCCTAATTCAAACTGATCTGCACCTCTACACCCGCGGCGAGATCGAGTCGCATCAACGCGTCTACGGTCTTCTCCGTGGGTTCAACAATATCGAGCAGCCGTTTGTGTGTGCGAATCTCGTATTGATCCCGCGCGTCCTTGTTGACATGCGGCGAGATCAGCACGGTGAAGCGCTCCTTTCGGGTCGGCAACGGAATCGGACCAAGCACCTGCGCGCCGGTACGCTTCGCCGTATCGGCGATTTCCTCCGCGGATACGTCGATCAGACGATGATCGAAGGCTTTGAGGCGTATCCGTATGCGTTGATTCTGAACCACGAGATTTTCCAAGTTTCAGTCGGTTGCCGTCCAACTGTTTCTGTTCTTTTTCTGTTCTTTTCCTGTTCTTTTCTTTCCGGCTGTTGTTCGGCCGGTTTTCGGCCATCGGGCTATTCTTGCGACGCGTTCTTCCAGCCTGCCTGCACGCGTTGCATTCGCCGTTGCGATGCCCTTTCCCGCAAAAAACTGAGGCGCACAATGCACCTCCCGGCCCCACAGGAAGCCGCGCACTATACCCGCGAACCCGTTTCAGAGCAATCCTATTTCGCCCCGAGAGGCACTTGCGCTGTAGGGTTTTTTGGCGGACCCCGCCGGATTGCGGCTGGTTGCCCAGCAATCAGAGGCTCGGCGAGGCGTGCGGGGGCGCGACAGATGGTCAAACTGGTCGTTATGGGGTCTTCACGGTGTCTAAATGCGAATCGTTCCTACTTCGACGGCTTGGGGTAAGCACGGGACGTTGGGGTGGAAATCTCGGATTCAAGGCCCGTGAAGTCGGAAAACGTCCGAAATGCCGCGTTTCTTGGGGTAAAGAAAAAATCCACCGCCCGCAAGCCCTTTGTTTCAGCGGCTCTCAGAACAGCGCAAGTGGCTCGCCCCTTACCGCTGCGGCGGTGGCTAGCGGCAAGATCGACGGGTGTGCTCGGGCAAAGGCACGGCACGGCGCCCGTCAGAGCCGCAGCATTTATAGGCTAGGTGTCGCTCCGGCGCAGATACTCGAAGGGGTGTCCGTCGCTGTCCGATTCCGGCTCTTCCGGCGGCTTGACTTGACCCGCGCTGACGACCAACGACGGCACCACGAAGTCCTTCAACATCTCTCGCAGCCGAAATTCATTGCCCGCGAAAGGAAAATTCACCGTCTGCAACGACATCACGACGAACATGCACCATTCCACGTACCTGTGGAGCGTGATGCCTTCCCGCAGACGCCCCATTCGACGCGCCCGCTCGAACGTCGGGCGAGAGCATGCCATTGCCGCGTTGAAACAGGCGGCAAACGACTCGTCGATCCGCTCGTATAGCTGTCGGCTGTTGTTCGCGAAGAGCAGCTTCAAGGCCGGGCGACGGCGCAACTGGCGAAAGAACCAGGAGATGTCCTCGACGATCTGTTCCTCAAGACTGGCATGTTCATACCGTTGGGTCTCGAAATCCGCCATCAGGGCATGAAAATCCCGGATCACCGCCTGATTCAACACGTCGTCGGCGTCCTTGAAATACCGGTAGAAAGTCGTACGGCCCAACCGCGCCCGCTTGATGATGGCGCTGACCGTCGTGTTCTCCAGGCCCTGGCTCAGATACAGCGTCACCGCCGAATCAAGGATGATCCGTCGCGTGTCCTTGGCGCGGGCTTGCAGGCGACCGAGCCCGAATTTGGTGCGCATTTGCTCCGAAACTACCAAAAAACAAGGGTTTTCTCTACATGGCCCTATGCGCGCCCGAGACCCGTCGGCCGACTGCCTGACCCGATCCGGGAATGCGCGTTTCGCGTCCACCGGTTCAGGACGTAAATAGGAACATAATCTCACAATATATTCCTTATTAGCGTTTGTTATAGAACAGAATATCGTATTGTGTGCTATAAATGCGGAGACAAGACCGCGCACAAGAATCATGGGGACAACGACATGAGAACTCGATCCTCATCCGAACTCACCAACCGCCCCGCACCTCGCCATGAAGGGCGGACCGCGAGTTTGCCCATACCCTTCGGCTGGTACGCGTTGGCCTGCAGCGCAGATCTTGCGCCCGGCGACGTCCGGCCGCTGTACTACTTCGATGAACACCTGGTGATCTTCCGCACCAACGACGGACAGGCACACGTGACGGCGGCATTCTGTCCGCATCTCGGCGCCCACATCGGATACGGCGGCAGGGTAGAGGGTAACGAGATCATCTGCCCGTTCCACGGCTGGCGGTTCGACGGCGAGGGGGTTTGCGTGAGCGTACCCTACGCCCGCGCGATACCTCGACGGGCCGCGAATGGGCCGTGCCTGTACAGCTATCCGGTAGAGGAACGGAACCGGATGATTTGGGCTTGGCATCATCCCCGGCATGCGCCGCCACTGTTCGATCTTGACGATGTTCCCGAACTGGCCGATCCGGACTGGAGCGAGCCCACGCGCTACGAGTGGGAGGTGAGCACTCCGATACAGGAATCCGGGGAAAACGCAGTGGACGTCGCGCACTTCGTGGCTGTACACGGCGCGCTGGACATGCCCAATGCCAAAATCACCCTCGCCGGTCACCGTCGCGATACCGAAGTGACCATCCGTGCGCCCGCCATTGACAACGAGGGCAACATCGACTTGACCAGGATGGAGACGATCCGCCTCGTCACACGGAGCTGCGGACCAGGCATGAGCACCCAGATTTTCGAGTTGGGGGCCAAGACGGTCATGCTCGGCACGATGACCCCCATCACCCCTACCAGAATGAAGCTACGCTTCACCTTCACGAAGCGACTGGATACTCCCGTCCGGTTCCAACCACTGGTCGATGGCCTGATCGCCGAAGTCGTCCGCCAGGTGGGGCAGGACATACCTATCTGGGAGAACAAGGTGTTCCGAGAGACGCCGATACTCTGCGACGGCGATGGGCCGATCGCCAAGTATCGCCGATGGTTCAGCCAGTTCTACGACAACGCCGACGCGCCTATCCCGGACATTGCCCCAAGTCGCCTGTCGAGCGAACAAATGGCATTTGTGGTCAATCAGGTGCGTCAGTTTTTCAAATATCTCGCCGGATACAAACTGCGCTGGCCGCGACCTCGCGCGATCATCGAGGCCCTGGGTGAAATGTCCGGCTCAAAGCCCCCGTACGATTGGCTTCTCCGACTACAACCCGCAGAGAACAAGCGCCGCAATCGCCTCAATGATCGATGATGTCGGCGGCGATGTTTCGGGGCACTTGGGCGTAGCGGGCGAATTCCATGTGGAAGGTGGCCCGTCCCTGCGTGGCGGAACGTAGGTCCGTCGCGTAGCCGAACATCTCTCCCAGGGGCACGAAGGCGCGGGCGATCTTGCCGGAAGGATTCTGGTCCATGCCGTCAATCATGCCGCGGCGCCGATTCAGGTCGGCGATCACCTGCCCCATGTATTCGTCCGGCATGACGACCTCCACGCGCATCACGGGCTCGAGCAGAACCGGCCGCGCCCGTGCCGCACCGTCTCGCAGCGCCATCGAACCCGCAATCTTGAAAGCGAGTTCCGAGGAATCGACTTCGTGATACGAACCATCGTACAGCGTGACCTTGACGCCGATCAGCGGATAGCCGCCGATCACACCGTTCGCCATCTGCTCTTCAATGCCTTTCCTCACCGCCTGGATGTATTCCCTCGGCACCGCCCCGCCGACGATCGCATCGACGAACTCGAACCCCGTCGCGTCCGGGAGCGGCTCCAGCCGCAGCCAGACATGCCCAAATTGGCCCCGGCCGCCAGTCTGGCGGATAAACCTGCCCTCCGTCTCGACGCTGGCGCGTATGGTCTCGCGGTATGCGACTTGAGGACGGCCGACGCCGGCTTCGACGTTGAACTCCCGTTTCATGCGATCGACGATGATATCGAGGTGCAATTCGCCCATACCGGCGATGATGGTCTGGCCCGTTTCGGCGTCGGAGGTCACGCGGAAGGAAGGGTCCTCCTGGGCGAGTTTCGCCAAAGCACCGGACATCCTGCCCTGGTCCGCCGCCGACCTCGGCTCGACCGCGACGTGAATGACCGGTTCCGGGAAATCCATGCGCTCGAGGGTGATCGGGTGTCTCAATTCGCAGAGCGTATCCCCGGTCGTCATGTCCTTGAGGCCAATCGCCGCTGCGATGTCCCCAGCGCGAACCTCCTTCACTTCGTTGCGGCTGTTCGAATGCAACTGCACCATGCGGCCGATGCGCTGACGTCGTGACCTGCGAGGATTGAATATCTGATCTCCCGTAGCCAGCACGCCGGAGTAGACCCGAAAGAACGTCAGGGTTCCGACGTAGGGGTCTGTTGCAATCTTGAAAGCCAGCGCTGCGAACGGTTCATCGTCGTCGGAGTTGCGCTCCGACGATTCGCCGTTGACGAGGACGCCCTCGATCGGCTTCACCTCTGTAGGGGCTGGCAGGAACTCGACAACCGCATCAAGAACCGCCTGCACACCCTTGTTCTTGAACGCCGAACCGCACAAGGCCGGGACGATCTCGCCGGACAGAGTGCGCGTTCGCAGACCCGTGCGAATGTCCGACGCCGAAAGGTCCCCTTCTTCAAGGTACCGGTCCATCAGCTCTTCGCTCGATTCCGCGGCGGCTTCGACCATTCGCTCGCGGAACAAATCAGCCTGCGGGCGCATCTCCTCCGGAACTTCCGTTTCGACGTAGGAGACGCCCAGATCCGTGTCGTTCCAGACAATGGCCTTCATCGCGACCAGGTCGATCACGCCGCGAAAATTCGCTTCCGCCCCAAGGGGAAGTTGGACGGGCACCGGATCCGCGCCCAAGCGTTCGCGAATCTGCTCCGCAACCCGCAAGAAGTCGGCGCCAACCCGATCCATCTTGTTGACGAATACGATACGGGGCACCTCATACCTGTTGGCTTGCCGCCACACCGTTTCCGACTGTGGCTCCACGCCGGCGGTTCCGCAGAACACCACTACCGCGCCATCGAGGACCCGCAAAGATCGTTCCACTTCGATGGTGAAGTCCACATGGCCCGGCGTATCGATGATATTGATGCGGTGTTCGTCGAACTGGCTGTCCATGCCGGACCAGAAACAGGTCGTTGCCGCGGAAGTGATCGTGATCCCGCGCTCCTGCTCCTGCTCCATCCAGTCCATGACGGCGGCACCGTCGTGCACCTCGCCCATCTTGTGGGACAATCCGTGTAGAAAAGCACGCGTTCGGTGGTCGTCGTCTTGCCCGCATCAACGTGGGCGATGATGCCAATGTTTCGATAACGTCCAATCGGGGTGCTGCGACCCGCCATTGCGCGTCTCCAATACGCTGTCGGGAACGGCGCCCCGACAGCATCGCGTCAGTCAATCTGCTGGTGAAATATCCGGCTAGAACCGGTAGTGCGAGAACGCCCTGTTCGCTTCGGCCATGCGGTGCGTATCCTCGCGTCTTCTTACCGCAGTGCCTCGACCCTCCGCCGCGTCCATCAGTTCTCCAGCCAACCGCGCCGCCATGGATTTCTCACGGCGCGCGCGCGCGCTGTCCACCAGCCAGCGCATGGCCAGCGCCTGGCGCCGGGATGGCCTGACCTCAACGGGAACCTGGTAGGTTGCACCGCCGACCCTGCGGGACTTGACCTCGACAAACGGTGCCACGGTTTCAAGCGCCTTCTCAAACGTTTCAACCGGATCAGAGTGTTCCCTTTGCTCGATTCGCGACAAAGCCCCGTAAACGATGCCTTCAGCGACAGACTTCTTGCCGCTGACCATCACATGGTTGATGAACTTCGCTACGGTCTGGTTGTGATATTTGGGGTCCGGGAGAATTTCCCGTTTGGCGACGACCCTTCGTCTCGGCATCTCATGCCTCCATATTGCTCATGCTCGCCCCGTCACAGTTGCTTTGCGATCCTCGGGAGGACCTACTTGAATCCACGGGCGACATCCAATAGCGAGCGATGATTGATCGCGCCGCGATTCGCCGAAGATTACTTTGGTTTCTTTGCCCCGTACTTTGAGCGCCCACGACGCCGTTCGGCCACGCCGGATGTGTCCAGGGTACCCCTGATCGTATGGTAGCGAACGCCGGGAAGATCCTTGACGCGGCCGCCCCGAATGAGCACGACCGAGTGTTCTTGCAGGTTGTGACCCTCGCCGCCGATATAGGAATTGACCTCGTAGCCGTTCGTCAGACGCACACGACAGACCTTGCGCAAGGCGGAGTTCGGTTTTCGCGGCGTAGTCGTGTAGACGCGGGTGCAGACGCCGCGCTTCTGCGGCGATGCCTGCAGCGCCGGCACGATGCTCTTCGTTTGGCGCCGCTTGCGCGGTTTGCGAACCAATTGGCTGATAGTCGCCATACGTTATTCAGGTACTCCTTCCCGCAAGGTGCATCCGCACACGCGGACACCGAACCCCCAGGGGCGCGGTATTCTATGCATGCGCGCCGGTGGCATCAAGCGCAACGCTCCCGCGACATGCGCCGCACGACCACATAGCAGACCACACCCAGGCCGATGATCAACAGTCCTGCCAGGCTTTCCATCGGCCGCCGAATGGATATGTAAACCAGCGTCCAACCGGTGACTGCAATGTAGATCAATGGCGGCAATGGGTACAGCGGCACCCTGTATGGGCGTTCGAGGGAGGATTCGCGCCAACGCAGCACGAACACGCCGGCGACCGTGAGCGCGCTGCTCGCGCCGAGGGTAAATCCCGCAAACACAAGTATGGATTCAAACGACGCCGTCACCACCAGAACCAATGCCAGCGCCGCTTGGAACAGGATTGCGACAGTCGGCACGCCGTGGGCGTTTGTCCTTGCCAGCAGACGAAACACCTTGTAGTCCTGACCGACAACCTGCAGCACCCGGGGGCCCGCCAGCGTCATCGCGCTCACCGTCGAAACGAGCAAAAGCGCCAGGACGATGCCCATGATCGCGCCGCCCGACTCCCCGAAGACAAAGCGCGCGGCGATGTAGCCGATCTCTATCTTGCCAGCCATGGCATCGACTGGCGCGGCGTACAAAAAGCTGAAGTTGAGCAACAAATACAGGATCAACACGGTCCCGGTCCCGCCCGCCAGAATCATTGAGAGCGTCTCGGCGGGACGCTCCAATTCATCGAGGAGATAGGTCGCCGCGTTCCAACCCGAATAGGCGTAGTTGACGTAGATGAGGGCTACGGCAAATGCGCCCGAGGCAAGCAGAGCGCCATCTCCGGGCGCGGGAAGCAGCCGGATATCCTGGGGAGTTTCGACCAGCGACCATGTAAGAATGCAGAAGGCCGCGATCAAGCCGACTTTCAGGTACGTGAACGCGCGCTGGATGCCACCGCTCGCGCGCCGCGTAGAGGAATGGACCGCCGCGAGAGCAACGACCAGCAGCGCGGCGAGCCAGGTCGGCGAACACCCCGGCAGAACGGCGGCCAGGTACGTGCCGAAGGTAATGGCGGCCAGCGCCGACGGCGCGGCGAAGCCGATCGTTGCGGAAATCCAACCGGATACGAAGCCGGCACCCGGATGATAGATTCGTGACAGAAAGTTGTATTCGCCGCCCGAACGCGGGATCGCCGAGCCGAGTTCGGCGTAGGTCAACGCGCCGCACAGCGCAGTCAGGCCGCCGATGAACCACAGCATCAAGATAACGAAGCCCGACTGGATTTCCAGCAGTTGGAAACCGAGGCTGGTGAACACTCCCGTGCCGATCATGTTGGCGATCACCACGGTCACCGCGGTGCGCGGGGTGAACTGTCGTGCGTTCACCCGCTCGGTCCGGCGACCGGCGAGGTTCGCCCACGCGGGCATAATGGCTGCGTCATGTCTCAGTTTGAATTTCTTGGCCCCGCCCACATCGGCGCAATGAGCTTGACGCTCGCCCTACCAATCATCCTGGCCGTCATCGTCAGGCGTTACAAGCGCGCCGCCGGGGGAATCTGCATTGCTTTCGCAGCCATGCTCCTGGTCAATGAGACGGCGCACTGGATTTGGCGTCTGGCGACTTCGGGCGTGGAAGAGTTCCTGCGATCCAATCTCCCACTGCACGTCTGCGGCATCGCGATCTTCGCGGTCATGGCCACCCTCGTCTTTCGCAATCGCATGGCCTATGAAATCGCCTGGTTCTGGGGCCTCGCCGGCACAACGAACGCTTTGGTCACCCCGCAGCTCGAAGTGGGGTTCCCCGAGTACCGCTTCTTTCAGTACTTCATTGCCCACGGCGGCATTGTCGCGGGGGCGCTGTTCGCCACCTGGGGCCTCGGCATGCGCCCGACCGCCATGTCCGTCGTTCGTGCCTTCGTCCTGCTCAACCTGCTTTGCGTCGTCGTATTCGGGGTGAACCGGGCGCTGGGAAGCAACTACATGTTTCTCATGGCGCCGCCCGTCACGCAGTCGCCGTTCTTCTTCGCGCCGTGGCCCTGGTACATACCGATCCTCGACGCATTCGCGCTGCTATTGTTCTGCCTGTTGCTGCTCCCCTTCCTGATCCACAATTCCCGCGTAGAGCCGTTGCCGGGTCCGGATGCATGAGCATTCGGCGGTAGCGATCTCTCCTCCCGGGGTTCAGAAACCCGCGGCGCCGCTTCGAATGATCGCGAGATAGTCCGAGTCCAAAGCCTCGTAGGTGGTACTGCCCGGCTTCATCACGTAGACCGGATCGTCGATTTCATCAATGTCGAAACCTTCCCGCTTGAGGTCTCCCTTTACCATCTTGAACGTGCCGGTCACTTCTATTTCCGTCTGTAGGCGGACGAACACGGGCCGCGCGAAGGGGGGCAGCTCGCGCGCGACATAGGCGGCCAAACCGGCCAGGTCGAGGTCACAACCTTCGGCCAAACGCACGGCCGCCATCCCCGCGCGGCCGTCGGCCCCCGCCACCTCCACTCCGTAAACGTTGCAGAACTCGATATCCTGGAAGCCGTTGATGATCTCGCCGACTTCATTGGTGGACACGTTCTCCGACTTCCAGCGAAACGTGTCGCCGGTGCGGTCGACGAACTGGTAATGGGCGTAGCCCAGCGAGAATCCGACATCGACTTCCCGGATAAGATCGCCCGTGTTGAACCAGGAATCGCCCTCCTCCAAGACATCGCGGAGGACCTTTTTCTCCGTGGCTTCCGGGTCCGTATAGCCTTCGAACTTGGCCGTGGGACTGATATGTCCCAGCAGCAGGCCCGGCTCGCCTTTTTGCACTTCGATGCAGCGGCCATCCGCGGCGCGCACTATCACGTCGGTGTCCACGTCGTAGCGGACCAGCGCGACTTTCGAGGAGGTCATGCCGAACGTGCAGTCCTTGTTCAGCAAATTCGCGAAGGCCACGTTGCCCTCGCTTGCGCCATAGAACTCGCTCACGCGCGTTATTCCGAAGCGCCGCTTGAAGTCCAACCAGATGTCCGGCCGCAAGCCGTTGCCCATCATGGTGCGCAGCGGGTTGTCATGATCGTCGGGCAACGCTTTCGCGTTGTTCAGATAGCGGCACAATTCGCCGACATATATAAAGGACGTGCAGCCGTGCTCGCGCACATCGGGTAGAAAAGCCCTCGCAGAGAACCGTCGCCGCAGAAACATGGACGCGCCCGACATGAGCGCCGCACCTGCGCCCACCATGAGCGCGGTGCCGTGATAGAGCGGCAGGCAGATATAGATGCGATCCTTCGAAGTGCAGCGCAGCCCTGCGGTGGCCGACAACTTCGCGGTCGCCAGATAGCGGCGGTTCGACATCACGGCGGCCTTGGGCAAGCCCGTAGTGCCGGAAGTAAAGATGTACATGGCGGTCTGACCCAGGGTCATGTCGCCGGTCTCAGGCGGATTTTCCACCGAAAGTTCGGCGCTTCCCGCCGCCATGTCGATCGCCCAATCGGGTGCCTTTGAGCCTCCCGGCGAGCCGTTCGGCGAGCCGTCCGGCACGACAAAGTAGTCGGTGCCTTCCTCAAGATCGAATTCGCCTTTCGATTCCTCGATCGCGTCCCGGACCTCGCCTCCGAATACGCATTTCCTGGACGCGGTCACGTTGACGCAGTGAATGAGCGGTCGTCCGCGCAAGTTGGTGTTGATCAGTCCGGCAGTGATGCCGAGCTTGCTGGTCGCGATCAACAACGCCAGGAACTCGATCCGGTTCTCCATGACGATGCTGACGGTATCGCCGATGCCCAGTCCCGCTCCCTTGAGGAAGTGGGCGTAACGGTTGGCGCGAGCGTTGAGGTCTCCCCAGGTAACGGTCTCATCCTCGCAGACGACGGCAGTCAGCGTACCGAAGTTCCCGGCGGTGCGTTCGACGACGGCGCCCAAACAATCCTTTTCATCCAGGGGACGGGGCTTCATGCCCTTCTTCAGCGCCAGCAGCACCGGCACGTCCCGCAGCACCGAAACGACTTCGCGAATTCCCATGGCGCTATTCCCGTTGCTTTTTCAAACCCTATATATACGTCACGCCCGTCAAAAGAAAGGAGCTCCTTGCACTCGCCTCGGGCCAGAGCGTTGCAACCCGAAGCTATCCGAACCGGGCGCGGAATCCACCTTGGCAGCGGGTGTCACATGCGGCGTCGTGCCGCGCCGGGTCAAAGGGTGTAGGTGACGACGAACCAGCCCTTGGTGGTGTTGGCGGCGTGTTCGCGAGCATTGTAGCGCGCGAACTTGAACAGCAGGCCAAGCTTCGCCCCCAGGGGATACGAGACCGATATGTCCACTTCCCGGCCGTAGTCCGTGCCGCCCTCGGCCGCCTTGAAATCGTGCAGCGCGATGCCGATCGCGGCGGGACCCACCTTGGTGACGGCTTTAAGGTGGAAGTCCTTGACCCCCGCTGGCGGCGTGGCCAGAAACTTGTCGGTCCAGCCCTGGAACTTGTGCAAGGTCGCGGTCGGCGTGCGGAAGGCGGCTGCGCCGTCGTCGCTGCCGAGCGCCTCGTAACCCGCCGTGTACGTCACCGGCCCGCGTTTCAGCCTGGCCTCAATGGAGTAGTAGGCGGCATCGTAGGAGCTCGGATTGTCGACCCAATCCGATTGCTGAGCGATGGAGGCGGACAGACCGAAGGCTCCGAAAGAGGCCGAGTAGTCGATGCCATAGGTCCTGTTGGCGTTGGCGGGGCCGTTGTTGGTGGAGTTGTAGCGCTCTTCGTCGCCGGGAGGGACGAGGAAGACAGAGTCCCCTTCGATGCCCGCGGAAAAGCCCTCGGACGCCGGCATGATCCACGTCAGGCGCGCCAACGCCGTCGACGCGCGCGCATTGTTGTCAATGCCATCCTGGTCAACCGTCTCCATGCGGTAACGGACGTTGAAAGCCGGCTTCGTGTCCCTGAGTGCCTCAGCGAATCCCGCAGACGCCTGCAACGGCACCAAAACGGACGCGAGAACCGCCGCGGCCGCGACAGTGTTGAGCGTGGACATCATCATGCGCGTGTTCGGATCCGGTCTAGGGCAACCTCAATTGCATCATAAATTTCCCGCAGCGTCACCGCTCCGAGGCACCCGCGGAAAGCTGACCGTCAGGCGTCCTGGCGTGCGATGTCCGTTACCGGCCAAGGGGATGAGAACACCCGACCTTAATTGCTGATGCCCGGCATGAATTCGCGCAATCGCTTGTGGGATTCCATCGCGCCGCGGCGTCGCGACAACTACCGCCTTGATTCGAGTCAGCTTCTGGCGGCCGCAGACATCCCGTCCAGGTTCTTGATGATGCCGAGAACCAAAGCGAATGAGTCACTCGGCCTTTTGCCGGTCGGCTCGGGGCGCTCTGCGCGCCGCTCGTCTACCCCGAGATGAAACTTGATGCGCGCCATTTCGGCCAACAGCATGTTGGTTGAGTCAAAGACCTCCGACGGGGTTACGCGTACCAACGTCAGACTCGGCACGCCCGAAGCATCCATGCCCAGCGCCGTCTGCAGGTTGATGACCTTGTAGGTGGCCCGCAACACCTGCTGGGCCACTTCCTTCGGCCTCTTCTCTTCCCCCGCCTCGGGCAACTCAAGGTCGAGCGAAACGCCAAGCTTCGTAGCGATGAGCCCCATCTCATCGAGAATATGAGTGCAGTTCCTGTACACATCATTTGGCGTCAGCGGTCGACCGCCGAGTCCGTCGAGCAAAAAGGAAGCGTCCGCCAGGTTCTTGTAGACAAACGAAGGCGACAAGCCGCCAACGAGAGGCGCGGACTCGATCTCGCGCGCAATGAGCATCTGCGTCTTGATCTTCGTGATCTCGTCGGCGATGTACTCGACGTTCGCAAGCACATTGCCCGAATGGACCTCCTTGAAGGGTATCTGACGGGCTTGGGCCTCCGGAACGCCGAACCGGCGCTGAGTCAGGATGACCTTGGACAGCACCTCCAATGTCTTGGCGTAGACATGGACCGGCGTGCGGTCTTCCTGCAGTTCCGCTTGGGGCGGGTAATCGAATACGCCCAACTCGTCCCGCAGTACGGAAATCTCGGCGATCAGATCCTGGACCGCCCGAGAGACCTCGCCGGGTGTCGCCTCTTCGTGCTCGGATTCCCGCGCGGTCTCCGAGGAGGGACTCAGCCATTCCAGAATCGTGTCAAAAAAATCGCCTTCCTTCTCGGCGGGCGTGAGAGGAGCACTCGCAAAGTTGATCAGAGTGAGTGAGCGCAGAGAGAGCCAGAAGGCATCGGTGTTCTTCAAGATCTCGTCGGCGCCCAAACGGAACATTTGCGCCGGCAAGGGCAGACCCTTCTCGGCTTTGTAGTGCTCCGAGGCGGTGAGCACGGACTCCTCAAGGGTGAGCCGCTACACCACATCCCTGGTATAGGTCTTGCGATTGGCGAAGGCCAATTCGTAGAGCATGTCCGCGACCTGATGATGCGGCACACCACCGTCGCCACCGGATTCGGCGGCTGCGGGAGCGGTGAGACCGAGGGTCAGGATCATCATGATAATTGGTCGCATTGGGGCCCTCCTGAATAGATTACGGACGACATGGTCACTTGAACTGTTCGAACCCGGAATCGAAGCCGGCAGGTGACGACGAACCACCCCTTCGTGGTGTCAGATGCGTGCTGGTCCGCGATGTGGTGTGGTGTGGTGTGGTGGCCAAGCTTGAAAGGCCACCTACATCACGCCGAGGCGGCCTCGGCCATGACATTCAGATTCTGGATGATCAGCATGATCTGAGCGAACACATCTTCCGGTGTCTTGTTTCTCGGGTCCGGACGAGGTTCGCGCGGAAGATTGATTCCGAGGTGCACCTTGATGCGGTTCATCTCCGCCATCAGCATGTTGGTCGCATCGTAGACTTCCGACGGCGTGACACGCACCAGCGTCACCGTCGGCACGACCGAGGCGTCCATGCCCAGCCTCGCCTGCAGGTTGACGACCTTGTAGGTCGCCCGCAGTACCTGCTGGGCAGAATCCCTGGATCTCTTGGTTCCTTCCACCACAGGCGGGTCAAGCTGCAAGGGCACCCTGAGCTTGGCGGCAATGAACTCCATCTCGTCAAGGATCGCCACGGTACTGCCGTAGACATCGGTTGGCGTCAACGGCCGTCCGCGCAGTCCGTCGAGCAGGAAAGAAGCCTCCGCCAGGTCCTTGTAGACCATCGACGCGGTTTTGCCCCCGACAAGCTCCGCAGGCTCGATCTCCGTTTCGATCACCATCTGCGTCTTGATTCGGCGCACGTCGTCGATGATGCCATTCACGCTACGAAGCACGTCAGCCGGAACGATCACCTTGATGCGTATCTGCCCCAACTCGGCCGGCGTCACGCCGAACCGACGCTGGACCCGCGACACCTTCGATAGCACTTCCAGCGTCTTCGCGTATAGATGAACCGGCGCGCGGTCTTCCTGCAGCTCAGCTTCGACAGGGTAGTCGTAGACGCCAAGTTCGTTCCTTAAGACTTTGATCTCCGCAATCAGGTCTCTGGTCGCTCGGAATACGTGACTGGCCGTTACGTTGACTTGATCCTCCTCGGCGACCGCGCCCGACCAGTTGAACAACGATTCGAACAAATTGCTCTCCTCGGCGGCGCGCGCCACTCCGGGGATCGCAACCAAGCCAAAAATCGGCAGTCGGTATGTAGCGCTGCTAGTAGTTCTCGCTACCGGTTTCGGTAGTACGAGGGCGAATCACGCCCCCCGAACGTGGCCGTCGCACCGCATCTACCCTGCCGGTGGCATTCAGCTTCCGGTAGATGTTCTTCAGGTGATAGCGCACGCCGTTTTCCGTAATGCCGAGACGCCGGGCGATCTCCTTGTCCCGCTCGCCCCGCCCCAGATGTTCCAGGACCTCGATTTCGCGCGCGGTGTAGTGTTGCGCCTGCGGGACGTCCGCGACTGTCGTGCCGAGTTGTTCCAGCGCGGCATTCGCGATCTCGCGGATGTTTACCTGCAAGCCCGATCCAAGCAGCGTCCTCATCACTTGGGCGCTCGCTTCGCGTTCGCGCACCAACGGCTTGATGTAGTCCGTACCGCCGAACGCGCGCAAGTACTCGAGCAACCGCGCTGCGGCGTCGTTCTCGCGCCCGGCTCGGTATTCCAGCCCCATCCACAACGCCAGGCACCGCATGCGCGTTCGCGCCAAGCCCCGTTTCCGCGCGACCTCGCACAGCCCGGCCGCCACTTCGCGAGCCGCCTCGAACTCGCCCTGCGCCGCGAGCAACCGGATACGTGCGCACGAGATCGCCTCCATTTCCCGCCAGGACTGCACATCGAGATCGAGCAGGTTCGGCAAGTCCTCCGGTAGACCGGCCCCGCGCCATGCCCTGGCCGCCTGGTCGATCCGCTCATCCGCGATCAGATACATGACCCGTAGAGCGGACAGGTGTCGAACCGCGCTCACGAGCCCTTCGTTCAAGGCGAAGTCGCGCGATTCTTCTACCGTCCGCAGGGCCTCTTCCGCGCCGTGGGTCTCGAACTTCCATTCCGCCCTCACTTCGAGGGCCGCTGACCGAACGTCGAGCAGTACGGCAACATCACGTAACGGCATCGGGATCTGTGATATACGCGCTCCAAGTCCTTCCGTCCGGTTGCGCTCAAGATCGAGTTCCGCCAACAGACATTGACAATAAGCGGCAGGCTCGCATCGCGGGGAAAGTGTTGCGTGGCGATGCGTCCCGCGCGCTCGTAGCTGCTTTGGGCCTGCCCGCCACGACCCTGCGCCATGGCGAGCAGTCCGTCTTGCAACGTCACATGCAAGTCACCGTGGTGCGAGCCACAGAGCGCGTATTGTGTACGAGCCTCGGTGGCGTACTCGCGGGCGAGGTTGAATCGCGCCACCTGGTAGTGCGCGACGAAGAGGATCAAGTTGTGATTGGCAAGGGTCGCCGGATCCGGTTCCCCTTCTCGTTCCGCGAGATCCAGGCTGGCCTCGACGTCCCGGATCAACTCGTTCGTAGTCGGCATGCAGCCATAACCGGCCAGCTGCGCCTTGACGACGACGGCATCCACGCGCAGGGCGAGGTTCGAGTCGCCGTTCGGATCCTGCGCGAAGTCATGCGTCTCGGCCCTGACGCTTTCGTACAGCTTGCGCGCCTGGGCCAACCTGGCGTTCTTCGTGAGAATCCTGCAGCGAAGCAGCGCCAGCCGGGGATGACGCGCAAGCACATTCGGCGTCAGGAACCGGTCCGCCGCGCCCAGTCGCGCCATGCCTTCGCGCAGCCACAGTCTCAACCCGCCCGCCCGTTCCAGAATGTCGCCCACCAAGCCAGAATCGCCAGCGGCGCTGGCATGGCGCATCGCGGGAAGCAGGTGGCCGTGGCCTTCCATTGCGATGGCGATCTCGCGGTGGAGCCGCCGGTACCGTTGGGGGTCTTCGCGCTGTAGCTGAGCCGCGCAGTAGTCCCTGAGCAGCGGATGCAGGCGCAGTGTCTCGCCGTCGCCTCCCATCGGCTGGATGAGTCCTTGCAGCGACATCCGACCGTCCGTCCTGGGCCTCGAGTCGTCCCTGCCCAGAACCTCGTCCACCAGCGCGATTTCGATCCAGTCAAACAGGGCGATGTCGAGCAGGAACTCGCGCTCTTCACCCGCCACATTGCGCAACAGCCGCGCGCCGAGCCAGTTCGCCGCGATCCCCTCGTCTCCCGCAAGGCCGCGCGCGGCCCATCCGCCGGCGCCAGGAGAGCTTGCTTCGTCCGCCTTCATGGTGCGATAGAGACGCAGGGCGACAGGCCATCCTTCCGTGCGCGCAGTGACGTCGGCCAGTTCACGTCGCGACAGTTCCCCGCCAAAGAAATCGATGATCTCCTGTCTGGAGAAGCGCAACTGGTCGGCTGTCAGGACGACGCCTCGCCCATTCAGCGTGACCCACGCCAGGTCGAGACCCGGGTTTTCCCGCATTCCTATCGCAACTCGGAGGTTGCCGGGGAGATGGCGCAAGAAGGAATCGACAGCCGCAACGGCACCGTTCGCGACCCGCTCAACCTCGTCAAGGACAAGCAGGCAGGGTCCCGCATGGGCCTCGATGCTTCGCGCAACCAGCCCCATGGAATGTTCAAATGCATTGCTCGCGGCTGGCATGTCAAGCCCCGCGCGTTCGAAGGCGTATGCGAGATACGCGCCGACGCCCTCGGCTGTATCGTCTTCGTCCAGCGTGAGCCACGCGGCGAGCACGCCGCGCTCACGCTCGCCGCGGCATATCTCCGCAAGCAGCGTCGTCTTGCCGAAGCCGCCTGGTGCCTGCACCACAACGATTCCGGAGCCCGCATCGCTCCACTCGAACGGTTGGGACCGATCGAAGTACGCATCGACGCGCGCTGGCACCGCCACCTTGGCGCCCAACAGCCAAGGGACAGCCCTCGACATGGTAGAGCCTTCGGCCGTGCCGGTGTTGTCTTGATCCATGGTTCCAGCGTCTTACGGAACAAGACCCAAAGCTCGGGCGCGCCGTACCGCATCCATTCGGCTAGTGGCGCCCATCTTGCGAAATATGTTCTTGAGGTGGTACCGCACGCCGTGTTCAGTGAGGCCGAGATGGCGGGCGATCTGCTTGTCCCGCAGACCTTGTTCCACGCGCTCCAGCACCTCTATCTCACGCGCGGTGCATATGGGGCGTTGGTGCGAAGGAGTATCCACGGCACCCAATTGCCCAAGCATGGACTCGGCAGATGCTCGAAGCTCGGGCTTGAGCGCCGTACCTAACACGCGCCTCAGCACTTCGGTACCTATTTCCCGTTCGCGCACCAGCGGCCTCGGATAGTCCGTGACGCGCAGCAAATGAAGAAACTCAAGCAGCCGCGACGCGGCGGCATTCATGTTCCCGGCTCGGTACTCCACACTCATCCACAGCGCGGTGCAACGCATTAGCGTTCGCATCATTCCCCGCTCCCGCGTCGCTTCTCGCAACTTTTCCGCTAGGCGGCGCGCAGCTTCAAATTCACTCCGCGCCGCGAGCAGTTGAATACGCGCGCAGCAAAGCGATTCCATCTCTCGCCAGGTTTGCGCATCCAGGTCGACCAACTCATACTCGTCATCAGGCAACCGTGCCTCTTGCCAGGCTGTGCTCGCCTCGGCATCGCGTCCATCGGCGACCAGGTACGAAACGCGCAGAGCCGACAGGTACCGCACCAAGCTTGGTAAGTCTTCCGTGGCGGCATAGTCCAGCGACTCCTCCACGACCTGCAATGCGCGTTCGGTCCCGTTCTTCTCGCACACCAGCTCCGCGACAACGCCGAGGGCGGCGGCATGGACATCGAACCACCCCCCGGTGCTGCGAAGCTGCGTGTGGAGATTTCGCAACCGGCGTCCCGAAGACTTCAACCTGTTCCTTTCAAGCTTGAGTTCCGCGACAAACACCGCCGAAATCGCCGTCGGCACGACACGCGTCAAGCCAACCATCGCTTCACGAACGCGGCCCTCGGCCATGGCGACGAGGGCATGCTGGAAATCGATAAATCCCATACCGTAGCGGGTATCCGCCAAGGCGAAGCACTCCTTCGCCCTGATCCCCAAAAGCTGACAAGACTCAAACCTCGCGCGCTGGTAGTCACAAACCGAGAGAATCGCAAACAGACCGCCGCGTACGAGCGGATCGACCTTCTCGTCCGCCGCCAGTTCGCTCGCGTCGGCCAACATCCTCTCTACGACTCGCCGGCTGAACGGCTGGCAGGTAAAGCTCGCCAACACCGCTCGAACAAAAACGCTGTCACTTCGCAGCGCGCGATCATCGCCTCCGTTCCTATCGCGACAGAAGTCGTCGGTCTCTTTCCGGACACGTCTATACAACGAAAGCGCGTGCTGCACATTCGAACTCAGGAACAAGGCGACACACCGCGCGAGCGCGAGTCGCGGAAATGCGGCAAGCACTTCCGATGTCAGGAAACGGTCCGCCGCATCGAACTGTGCCATGCCTTTATCCGGCAGTAGCCACACGCCACCCGCACTTTCCAGAATGCTTCCGACCATCGCGCCGTCACCACTGTCGGAGGCGTGGCGCAGTGCGGAATTCAAGCGCCCGCGTCGCGCCATCGCGGCTGCGATTCGGCCGTGCAGCATTCGAAAACGCACCGGAGTTTCCTGCAATCGCCGCGCGACACAGTACTCCCTGACAAGTGGATTCAGGCGCAACACCCCCGCGGACGCATCGACAGGCCGTATCAATCCCTCCAACATTAAAAGGGTATCCGCTCCACACTTCGAATGCGTCTCGGGCAGCACCTCGTTCATCACCGACAGATCGATAGAGTCGAACAGGGAAACGTCGAGCAGATAGTCGCGCCCCTCATCCTTTAGATCCCGCAGCAGGCGGGTGGCGACAAAATCCGAGGCGATCTTTCTGTAGCCGCGATGACGCCCGGAAGTATGCCCCTGCCGCCCATTTCCCGACGCCACAACGCCGGTCCTCGTGTTGCGATGGACGCGCAGGGCCGCTGGCCACCCTTCCGTGCGTTCCGTCACTTCGGCAAGTTCGCGCCGCGACAGCCGGCCGCCGTAGAACAGCGCGATCTCGGGTTTCGAAAAACGCAAATCGTCCGCGCGCAGGATGTCGCCACGCTGGTCAAGGATTGCGGTGGCGAGGTCCAGCCCCGGCGGATTGTTACGCATGGTCATTGCGAAGTGGAGGTTGCGCGGCGCGCGGCGCAGCAGGAAGTCGATCAGCCTGATCTGTTCAGCGTCGGCAAGACGCTCTACTTCGTCGAGTGCGAACAGGCACGGCATGCGATAGTTCTCGATCGCTCGCATCAGCAAGCCCATCCAATCGCGCACGGCATGTTCCGGTCGATCGCTTGTTGCCGAGTGGTCGCGCACTGCGGAACGCAGCACGGAGACGTCCAGTCCCGCGCGTTCCAGGGCATACCCGATGTACGCGGCCGAGACGTCGAACGTATCTGCTCCGTCCAGCCTGAGCCAAGCAGTGAGTACGCCGCGCGCCCTTTCGCGCCGACAGATATCGGTGAGCAGAGTAGTCTTGCCGAACCCGCACGGCGCATGAAACACAGTGAGCCGCCGGTGGAGCGGTTGGCATCGGCTGAGCAGTTGCGGTCGGCGCAGGTAACCATCGACCCGCTCCGGAATCGTCACTCTGGCGGTCAGTAGCCACGGCACACGATAGGAGCCGCGTTCTGCAATCAGCGCGGACGTTTGACGAGTCACAGTCATTCTGCGGAGACTACCTCAACGCAAGTGAAAAGCGCGTGAACGTGTCCGACCCAAAGCAGTCTCAACCCGACGCCGTGCGAGCACTAAGGGATTCAGGTGTTGTTGTCGCGAGCCGGACGCGCCTGGTCGAATATATCGAGTTGTTGAGGATTCAGGTTGGACCGATCCGGATCGGGACTGAGTTGATCCATGCGCAACAGTTCGCCGACGGTATAAAGGCGACCTTGGAGCGCCGAACGACCCACGTGGTCCAGCGGGCCTATGCGGCTCTCTCCCTGCTCCGATCGCACAGCGAGAATGGATGGGTCCGCGATGTCCGGATTATTGAGCATTTCGACGCTGTGGCTGGTCACGAGGACCTGCGTCGTTTTTGCGGCTTCCCTCAGAGCGTCGACGAGCACCCCCGCCGCCAACGGATGCAGGGCAGCTTCCGGCTCCTCGATACCGACCAGGCGCCGTGCCGATTGGCCCGGCGCCTGGAACGCGGCCACCAGCGCGCCGAGCGCCCGTAGCGTGCCGTCGGACACGTTGTTCGGCGAAAAACGCCAGGAATGCCTTGCCCCGCGCACCGTTCGACGGAACTCAAGCGCTTCCCGGGGACCAACGATTCGCCGATCAACACCATCGATCCCCGGCACCATCTTTGCCAGGTAGCTATCGATCCGCCGTTTCAGTTCCGGCCTGCCCGACGCCAACGCCGCCACGACGCCAGCGATGTTGCCGCCGTCGCGCCGCAACAGTTCGCCCCCGTCTGGCGGCTGCAGGGCGCGCATCTCGTCGGGGCGCAAATTGTAGAAGCCCATCTCGGACAACGCGTCGTACACCCGACGGAAGGCGTCGAAGCCCGAGACGTTGACCAGATAGAGGCGATCAAGCGCCGCTGCCGGCGGCGACGAGATCGTACTGCGGACGACGCGGCCTTGCCTTGTGGCATAGAAATGAAGACGCTCATCACGTTCTTTCACCAGGCACTCTTCACGCTCGACGACATAACCCTTGCCTGGTTTGGCGCCAATGAGGAAACCGTAGTTTCCCGAGGACTCGCCGAGGTCGAAATCAACGCGAATCGCAAAGTGCGTGGGATGGCCTCCGGATCGTCGGCGAACCTCGTCGATGCCGCCCCGGTCGCGCAACGCGTGCTGAATCGAATACCGAAGCGAATCCGCGACGAAACGAAGCGCGTCGAGAAAGTTGCTCTTTCCCGCTCCATTCGGCCCGACGAGGAACGAAAGCTGTGCGGGCGCAACGTCGCATGCGGCGATGCTCTTGTAGTTGCGCAGGATGACACGGGTTATCAGGCGGCCGCTCATGGCATCTATCATATGATGACCAGTTCGCGCACGGGGCGCGAAACAAACGGAGATGCCAAGTGAAGTACGGCGACATAGAAGTCGAACGCGATGGACTCATCGCGCTACTCGAGATTCAGCGGCCCCCGAACAATTTCTTCGACGTGAATCTCATCAACGACATGGCGGACGCGCTCGACGCGCTCGACGCCGACGTGAACATGCGCGCTTATGTGCTATGCGCGCAGGGCAAACATTTCTGCGCCGGCGCGAATTTCGGCGACCCGGCGCGCAACGCCGCCCGCCCGGTTCGTTTCACGGACGGCGTCAATCCCTTGTACGCCGCCGCCGTGCGCCTGTTCTCCTGCAAGAAGCCCATCATCGCGGCAGTTCAGGGCGCCGCGGTGGGGGGCGGCTTCGGACTCGCCGTGATGGCCGATTTTCGCGTCGCCTGTCCCGAGGCGCGCTTCACGTCGAACTTCGTCAAGCTCGGCTTTCACCCCGGCTTTGGTCTCACACATACACTGCCGAAGGTCATCGGCCAACAGAGGGCCAACCTGTTGTTCATGACCGGCCGACGCATCGACGGCGAGACCGCCTACGCGTGGGGCTTGGCCGATATTCTCACCGACCAGGCCAATCTTCGCGCCGAGGCTGTTCGCTTGGGCCACGAAATAGCGGAGAACGCGCCACTGGCCGTGCAATCGGTGCGAGCGACCTTGCGCCAGGGACTGGCGGAGGAAGTCAAGGCAGCCACCGACTGGGAGAACCTCGAACAAGCGCGGCTGCAAGCTACACAAGACCACAAGGAAGGCGTCCGGGCCGTGGCCGAACGTCGGCCAGGGAATTTCGTCGGACGTTGAGTAAACGGCCATTTTGCGGGCCTGGCCCGGACATTTCATCAAGGGCCGCGATGATCGCGCAGGATTTTGCCCGCGTGAGCGTACTCGGAGCCTTCAGCCGGGGAGCGCGAGGGGGTACCCCTCGCAAGAGACAGCAGCGCGAGGGGGTACTCCCCGCCAGAAACAGCAGCGCGAGGGGGCACTCCCCGCCAGAAACAGCAGCGCGAGGGGCACTCCCCGCCAGAAACAGCAGCGCGAGGGGGCACTCCCCGCCAGAAACAGCAGCGCGAGGGGGCACTCCCCGCCAGAAACAGCAGCGCGAGGGGGCACTCCCCGCCAGAAACAGCAGCGCGAGGGGGCACCCCTCGCAAGAGAAGAGACGGAAGCATAGCCCTGCCTTATGGTGGAGCGACCATGTGCACGCACGCGGGCAAAAGTGCCCCACTCTTCGACCATGGAACAACCCCTCCCAACCGCTGGCGCTTCCCGGACGCGTTTGTTCCCGGCAGGACTTCCGAAAAATGGGATTACCTGTTGAAACAAAAAGACATTGAAATATTTGACAAGCGGCTTGGTGAAATGTCCGGGCTAGACCTCCATATAGCTGTCGTCGAAGAACGGGCTCCAGGTATCGATGACGGTGCGGCGAACTCCAGCGTCCATGCGGGCACCCAGCTCGACGACCGCCGGGATCAACGCGGCGTCCCGGGCGAGGTCCGCGACGTGGAAAGTCTGCGTTCCAGTTTGCCGCGTGCCGAGTATGTCTCCGGGACCCCGTAGTTCGAGGTCCTTCTCGGCGATGACGAATCCGTCGCTGGTTTCCCGCATGACGCCAAGGCGCGCCTTGGCGACATCCGACAACGGCGGATCGAACAACAGGATGCAGTAGCTGCGCCGCCGCCCCCTGCCGATGCGGCCGCGAAGCTGGTGCAATTGCGCGAGCCCGAGCCGTTCCGGATTGTCGATGACCATCAGCGATGCGTTGGGCACGTCGACGCCGACTTCAACCACCGTCGTGGCAACGAGCACGTCGATGTCGCCGTTCTTGAATCCAGCCATGGCTTGCGCCCTTTCCGTGGCCGACAGCCGACCGTGGACCAACCCGATACGCAAGTTGGGCGCGACGTTGCGCAATGCCGCCGCCACGCTCTCAGCCGCTTGCGAATCGAGCGCGTCGGAAGCTTCGATCAGGGTACAGATCCAGTACGCCTGGCGACCGGCCCGACAGGCGGATACGACGCGCCCGATCACTTCCGGTCGGCGGGAACTCGCCACCGCGCTGGTGACGACAGGAGGACGCCCGGGCGGCAATTCGTCGATCACCGATACATCCATGTCCGCATAGAGCGCCATCGTCAAGGTCCGGGGAATAGGCGTCGCCGTCATCACCAGTTGATGGGGAAGAGGTCCTTTGTCACGGAGCAGCAAGCGCTGATGCACCCCGAAACGATGCTGCTCGTCGATGATGGTCAGCGCGAGTGACGCAAACTCGACGGTCGACTGGAACAGCGCATGCGTACCAGCGACCACCAACATCTCGCCGCGCGCGATTGCAGAGAGGCGCGCGCGACGTTCCCTGGCAGCGAGACGGCCTGTAATCAGCCCCACATCGATGCCAAGGGGCGACAGCCATCCGGACAGCGTCTCGTAGTGTTGTTCCGCCAGAATCTCCGTCGGCGCCATGATGGCGGTCTGGCAGCCATGCTCGGCCGCCCGGATTGCCGCAAACGCCGCCACCACTGTTTTGCCGGAGCCAACATCGCCCTGCAACAACCGAACCATCGGCGCGGGGCTGTCGAGATCATTCAGGACCTCGGCCACGACACGGCGTTGAGCGCCCGTCAGGCGGAAGCCCAGGCTTCGCAACAACTCGCGCCCAAGACCCTGCGCCTTGGGTAGCGGTTTCGTACTCTGGCGCGCGCGCAGTTCCTGACGCTCCCGCATCAACAGGTGGTGCGCCAGCAGCTCGTCCTTGGCGATCCGCGCCCGAGCGGCGTCCAACGCGTCGGAGGGCGCATCCGCGGGCGGACGGTGGAGAAACAGGACAGCGTCGTCGAGGGAGGGAATCGGTTCGTCGGCCAACACGCTCCCGCTCAATGTCACTTTGGCGTCCAACACCTGTTCGACGCACGCGCGGATGCGCGCACTGGCGAAACCTTCGGTGGCCGGATACACGGGCGTCAGGGCCGGTTCCGGCGGGTCGGGCCTCAAGGGCAACACCCGATATTCCGGGTGCACCATCTCCCTGCCCGCTGGACCCGCACGCACTTCCCCGAAACATCGCAACCAGACACCGGGTCGCAGAGCTTCGAGTTGTCGGCGCGAGAAATGAAACAGTCGCATGGTCAGAAAACCGGCGCCGTCCGAGAGGGTCGCCGTCAAGCTTCTTCGGCGACCATACGCCATGTTGGATCTGACGAGTTCGCCCGCGACCAGACACGACTGCCCGATTTCCACTTCCCGCAAAGGGACGTGGCGGGTTCGGTCCTCGTACCGCATGGGCAGATGCAGAAGCAGATCCCCGATGGAGACGATACCGAGCCGCGAGAGATTCCTGGCGGCGGCCGGTCCAACCCGGTGCAGCACCGTTATCGGGTCGCTCGGCTTCATTCGCGACCGGTCCCTTGCACCATCGAGGCGGGGCGCGAGCTCAGGGTAAATTTCTGGGTTGAACAACCGCCGAAGCCGAAGGCGCCGGCTGTGGGGCGCTTCTCAGCCAACTATCCGGCGTACGCTCTGGACTGCCGGAATCGCCAGCAGTCTCTGCAGAACGCGGTCCAGGTGGTCACGGTTCGACACCGAGAGATCTACGGTGACGCTGGACAACTCGGCATTGCGCTCGTCGACCTTGATGTTGCTGATACCCGCGTTCGTCTGGTTGACCGATGCGGCGATCTCCGCGAGCACGCCCTTGCGCCGGTTCACCGTCAGCATCAGCATGGTTTCGAACTCACCCGTGATCGGATCGGTCCAGCGCACCGGAATGATCTGGTTCGGCGACCGCCGCCGCACGGATTCCATGTTATGGCATGTATCCAAATGCACTACCAATCCCCGCTCCGGCGTGACGTGACCGATGACGGCATCGCCCGGCACGGGTCCGCAGCATCGGCCGCAGGAGATGACAAGCCCTTCCCCGCCCCGGATTGCGACGGGCCCACCCTTGTTGATATCTACCGCCTCGTAGTCGGGATTATCAGCCGATAGCAAGCGCTGCGCTACAGCATAAGCCATCAGATTGCCCGTACCTATCCCGGCCAACACCTCGTCCAGCTTGCGCACGCCGAACTCGCGAAACACCTTTCTCAGGCGTCGGAAGTCGAAGTCTTTGATGGACGCGTTCGCGTTTTCCAGCGAACGGTTCAGAAGCCGCCGTCCCAGCGTTATGGATTCGGAACGGTGCTGGGCCTTCAGCGCCTGGCGTATCGCCGAACGGGCGCGTCCCGACACGGCAAAAGTGAGCCACGCCGGACTCGGGCGCGCGTCTGGAGAAGTCATGATATTGACCGTCTGGCCGCTATCGAGTTGCTGTGACAGGGGTGCCAGCACCCGATCCACGCGGCAGGCAACGCAATGGTTGCCGATGTCTGTGTGGACGGCGTATGCGAAGTCCACCGGACAGGCACCCCTCGGAAGTTCGAAGATATCGCCCTTCGGCGAAAACACGTATACCTCATCCGGAAACAGGTCCGTCTTCAGGCTTTCGATGAATTCCTGCGGATCGCCAGCCCGCCGCTGCAGATCCAGAACGCCATCGACCCACCGCGACGCTCGAGCCTGGTGCTTGAGCGACGCATCGCCGGACTTGTACAGCCAGTGGCCGGCGATGCCGTGGTCGGCGACGGCGTCCATCTCCCGGGTGCGAACCTGCACCTCCATGGTGACGCCGCGCATTCCGATCAGGGTCGTGTGCAGGGATTGATAGCCGTTCGCCTTCGGTATGGCCACATAGTCCTTGAAGCGACCAGCGACCGGTTTGTACAGGTTATGCGCCACCCCGAGGGTTCTATAACAGTCATCCACCTGGCTTACGATGATCCGCACACCGAATACATCGACGATATCCGCAAACGCCTTGCGCTGCGTTTTCATCTTTTTGTAGATGGAATACACGGTTTTTTCCCGACCGCGCACCTGGGCTTCGATACCTTCGCGTCGCAACGCCGCTTCGAAGGACACCGTGATTTGGTCCATCAACGCCTTGTGTCGCGTGCGCCGCGCCGTGTCGACGACCCGGCGGAGCCGGTCTGCCCGCAGCGGATACAGCGCCTCGAAACCGAGTTCCTCCAGTTCGGTACAGAGAGTGTGAATGCCAAGCCGATTCGCGATCGGCGCGTAGAAGTCGAGGGTTTCGCGCGAAATGCGCCGACGCTTGTCCAGCGGCATGACACCGATGGTGCGCATGTTGTGCAGTCTGTCCGCCAGTTTGACAAGGATTACCCGCAGGTCATTGGCCATCGCGATGGCCATCTTTTGAAAGTTCTCGGCCTGGGCCTGCTCATGGGTCTTGAACATCTTGCCCAACTTGCTCACGCCATCGACGATGTGCGCAACTTCTCCGCCGAACTCCGCCTCCAGGGCTTCCTTGGTGGTGCCGGTATCCTCGAGCACGTCGTGGAGCACGGCGGCCGCTATGGACTCCTCATCCATGTGCATTTCAGAAAGAATGTTGGCGACGGCCAGAGGGTGGGTGATGTAGCTGTGTCCCGTAAGGCGGGTCTGGCCAGCGTGGGCCACCTGAGCAAAACAGTGCGCCCGGACGACTATGTCAACCCCGATTTGGGGCAGATACTCCGATAGTGACTCGGCGAGCGAGTCTATCGTTGCGGGGGCGGCGACCTCATCGTTGGACGCCCGCGCAGCGAGCAGTTTATGGAAGTACGACTCAAAGGTCGTTGCGTGCATCATCTCCTGTATAGAAGAGCGCCTCTCCTCTTCCGGTTGTTTCAGCTTGCGCATCGTGTGCGGACGCGTCCGTTGCGTCAAGCAATTCGTCGTTTATCAACCCTTCGGCGATTTCCCGCAGCGCCATGACCGTGGGCTTGTCATTCTCCGGCTCGACCAGCGGGTCGACGAAGGGATTGTGAAGTTGCCGCGCCCTTCGGCTGGCGACCATGACCAGATGGAATCGGTTCTCCACTTGTTCGAGGCAATCTTGAACTGTTACGCGGGCCATGGTTGCACCAATGTTCTCAAATTCGGCGAAGTGCCCAGTGTACCTAAGCACATTTGTGTAAGAAACCCTTCGTTACGGCCACAAATACCGTCGCACTTTAAACAGGCGCGGTAACACGCGCCGTGTTTTGCCCCCGCCCAGGCCCGCCGTTTCGCGCCATCCAACCCACCTACCCCGGATTGCGATTCAACTCGCCGAATTGTTCCGTCACGTAGTCGAACAGCACGGCTAGCGCTTCCTCCACGGTGGTAGCGACCGTGTCAATGACCAACGCCGGATTTTCCGGTGGTTCGTAAACGTCGTCGATACCGGTGAAGTTCTCGATTTCCCCCGCGCGGGCCTTGCGGTATAGACCCTTGGGATCACGCCGTTCACAAGTGGCGAGATCTGCCTTGACGTATACCTCGTGAAACCGCCGCGCCGCTTTGCGTGCCGTCTGCCGGTCGGATCGGTAGGGGGATATGAAAGCCGAAATGCAAATCATGCCGGCGTCTTCGAACAGCGCCGCCGTCTCCCCGACCCGCCGGATGTTTTCGACGCGGTCCGCATGCGAAAAGCCGAGGTCCGAATTCAGCCCCGCACGCAAGTTGTCGCCGTCCAGCACATATACCTGGTAGCCGCGCTTGAACAGCCGCTCCCCCAGTCCGAACGCCAGCGTTGATTTGCCCGCCCCGGACAGCCCGGTCAACCAGAGTACGCCGCTCCTGTGGCGATTGCGGTTCTCACGCTCGTGCATCGCACTCTAGAACCTGACGATTTCCCACTGCGCAACCAGCGTATCCGCCTCTTCGATCGTGCCGAGGCCCCTGGCTGGATCGCGCGGCACGAGGTAGTAGGGTTTTCCCCGCTTGGGCACGATCTTGATCATCCTCAGGAGTCCGTTTTGCCGATACTCGTACACCACGCGTTCTTCGTTCTCGATCAACGTGACATCGGGTCCGCGATGTTCTCGCGTTCGCACCTCGGCTGCGTTCGCAAGTGTTGCGAATACCAGAACCATGGCGACCAGAATGATACGGCGTGGACGCATGCGTAATGTGATAGCTTCGAATCCCGAGAACTGTAGCATGCCGAATACGTAAAGGAACGCGCAGGAAACGATGCAAGGGGACGCGGACACCGTAGTCGCCGCCAACGCTGCAGAGAGGATATCCGACCCGCCGCTACTGCTGGTGGACGGTTCCTCGTACCTGTTCCGCGCCTTCCACGCGATGCCCAATCTATCGACTTCGAGCGGATTTCCGACGGGAGCGATATTCGGCGTCGTCAACATGTTGCGCAAGCTGTGCAACGACTTCGAGGGCAGTCCCGTCGCGGTCGTGTTCGACGCCGCCGGCAAGTCGTTCCGCAACGACATCTACCCCGAGTACAAGGCCAATCGCCCGCCGATGCCGGATGAACTGAGGCAACAGGTGCGGCCCATCCACCACATCATCGACGCCATGGGGATACCGTTGCTGGTCGTCCCGGACGTCGAAGCCGACGATGTGATCGGCACGTTGGCGGCGCAAGCCACGGCCTTGAGGCGCCCGACCGTCATTTCCACCTCCGACAAGGATATGGCGCAGCTTGTCGGCGAGTACGTCACCCTGGTCAATACGATGAGCGAAACTGCCATGGACCGGGACGGCGTGTTCGAGAAGTACGGTGTCCATCCCGAACACATCGTCGACTACCTGGCGCTGATGGGCGACAGCGTGGACAACATTCCCGGGGTGCCGAAGGTGGGGCCAAAGACCGCCGCCAAGTGGCTCAACAGCTACGGCAGCCTGGACGATCTGATCGCACGGGCCGACGAGGTCGGCGGCAAGGTGGGCGAAAATCTTCGCGCGTCGATCGAAACATTGCCCGTGTCAAGGCGCCTCGCGACCATTCGCCTCGATGTCGAGTTGCCCGTCGCCGTCGGCGATCTGACGCAAAAGCCCCCGGACGATGCAACGCTCAAGTCGCTGTTCGAGCAATACGAGTTCAAGGCCTGGGTCGAGGAGGTGGGCGGCAACCTGGGCCACGGCCTGGTTGAAGGCGACTACGAATCAGTCAGCGACCTCGGGCAACTCGACCGCCTCATCCGCCGGATTCGCGAAGCAGGGGCATGCTCCCTCGCCGTGGTGACCCGCCGGGGCAACCTTGTCGATGCCGAGGTCGCTGGCGTCGCATTCGCCGCTACGCCGGGAGAGGCCGCCTACGTGCCGCTGGGACTCGATCTCGCAGGACCGGATCACCTGTCGCTGGCGCAAGCGGCCGCTTGCCTCAAACCGCTGCTGGAAGATTCCGAAGTCGCCAAGGTCGGGCACAATCTGAAGCGGGCCAAGCGCGTCCTTGCGCGCTACGGGATAAACCTTCGTGGCATCGCCTATGACACGATGCTTGAATCCTACGTGCTGGACAGCGTCGGCACGCGCCGGCATAACCTGGACGATCTCGTCGAAAAGCAGGTCGGGCTGCGCACGACCCGCTACGAGGATGTCGCCGGCAGAGGCGCAAAACAACTCGACTTCGCGGCGGTACCGCCGCAACAAGCCACGGCGTATGCCGCCGGCGCCGCCGATGCGACGCTGCGGCTGCACGGCACGCTTTGGCCGAAGCTCTCATCGATGGCCTCGCTCAGGTGCCTCTACGAGGAAATCGAATTGCCGCTCATTTCGGTTCTGTCGCGGATCGAGCAGGCGGGCACGCTGGTGGATGCGGGCCTGCTCGCTGATCAGAGCCGCGAACTCACGAAGCGCATGAACACCCTGGCTGAACAAGCGTTTGAGAAGGCGGGACAGCGGTTCAACCTTGCCTCGCCGAAGCAATTGCGGGAAGTCCTCTACGACAAGCTCGGTTTGCATCAATACCTTCGTACGCCGGGCACCAGCAAGACCCAGACGGGCCAGCGCTCCACTGCCGAACACGTGCTGGCGGAACTCGCCCACCACGACGACTTGCCGCAGATCATTCTCGACTACCGCCAGGTGTCGAAGCTGAAGTCCACCTACACCGACACGCTACCGAAGCAAATCAGTCAACGCGACGGACGCATCCATACCTCCTATGAACAAGCCGTGGCGGCCACCGGTCGCCTGTCCTCGCAGGATCCCAACTTGCAGAACATCCCCATCCGCACGGACGAGGGACGGCGCATCCGCGCGGCGTTTGTCGCGCCTGGGGCCAGCAAGCTGGTCGCCGCCGACTATTCCCAGATCGAACTGCGCATCATGGCGCACCTGTCGCGGGATGCGGGCCTGCTCAACGCGTTCGAGGACAAGCTCGATATCCACCGCGCAACAGCCGCGGAAGTCTTCGGCGCGCCGCTTGCCGATGTCACCCACGGACAGCGTCGCAGCGCCAAGGCCATCAACTTCGGCCTCATCTACGGCATGTCGGCGTTCGGTCTGGCGCGCCAACTGGGTATCGAGCGCAAGCTCGCGCAGGGATACATCGATCTGTATTTCGCGCGCTATCCCGGCGTACGCGAGTACATGGAGCGCATCCGCATCCAGGCGCGGGAGCAGGGATTCGTCGAGACCGTGTTCGGCCGTCGACTCTACCTGCCCGACATCAACGCGCGCCAGGTCCCGAGACGCCAGGCCGCCGAGCGCACCGCCATCAACGCGCCGATGCAGGGCACCGCGGCGGATATCATCAAGCGCGCCATGATCAGCGTCGACGCGTGGCTAGCACAAGCGGGATACGACGCCCGCGTGATCATGCAAGTGCACGACGAACTCGTGCTGGAAGTGGCCGAAGGCGATGTAGAGGCGGTTGTCCAGGGCGTGACCGAGCGCATGGCGGCGGCGGCGGACCTCTCGGTGGATCTCGTCGTGGACGTAGGGGTCGGCGACAACTGGGACCAGGCCCACTGACTTTGCGGGGCAATGCCGCGTCAGTCTTCGGCGTGGCGTAAGTAGCTTGCCACCCACTCCGCCAGGGTATCCGCGCCGAAGCCGGTCTTGGCGGAGAAGGTCAATACCTCGACGTTGGCTATCGAAGCGGCGTGCGCGGCGACGTTGCTCTGCGCGATGGTGCGCGGCCCCTGCTTCAACTTGTCGCACTTGTTCAGCACGGCGAGCATCGGCGTGCCGGTCGACCGCGCCCAGTCCAGCATTTGGCGGTCGAACGGCTGCAGCGGATGACGCGCGTCCATCACGAGAACGATGGCGGCCAAGTCTGCGCGTTGCGTAAGGTAGTCGTCAATGGCGCGGCTCCACAGGCGCCGGGCCGATTTGCTGGCGTTCGCGTATCCGTATCCCGGCAGATCGACGAACCGCCCGCCGCCAGCGATGTCGAAGAAGTTGAGCATCCGGGTTCTGCCCGGCGTCTTGCTGACGCGCGCCAGGCGCTTGGTTCCGGTCAAGCGATTGAGCGTGCTCGACTTGCCGGCGTTGGAACGGCCGACAAAGGCCACTTCGGGTTGGCCACCGGCCGGGCATTCGGCAAACCGCGGTGCGCCTGCGAGGAACTGTGCGGAGAAAGTCACCATCGGTTTATAATCCGTCGCGCCCCGAACAGTCTAGCCCGGACATTTCATCAAGGGCCGCGATGATCGCGCAGGATTTCGCCCGCGTGTGCGTGCTCGGAGCCTTCAGCCGGGGAGCGCGAGGGGGCACCCATCGCAAGAAGACAGCAGCGCGAGGGGGCACCCATCGCAAGAAGACAGCAGCGCGAGGGGGCACCCATCGCAAGAAGACAGCAGCGCGAGGGGGTTACCCCTCGCAAGAAGAGAGACGGACGCATAGCCATGCCTTATGGTGCAGCGAGCATGTGCGTGCACGCGGGCAAAAGACCAGCGAGGGCGCGGCCAGCGCGGTTAGTAACTGGCAGGACTGCAGGAGGCATCGAAGTATCCAATTGATAGTGAATGACATTCGGTCACGGAACAAGCGGCTTGGTGAAATGTTCGGGCTAACCATATGTGCATGGTCTCATCACTGCTGGGACCGGCGTGGAACAACCGACATGCGTTTTTCCAAGTGGGCGATGTTTGCCGTCGCCCTGCTGGCCACAACCGCGAACGCCGCCGAACCGACGGCGCTTGAAACGACGATCCCGGTGTGCGCGTCGTGCCACGGGCAGGACGGCGCGTCAGGAATCGTCGCGGACTACCCGAATCTGGCCGGGCAAAACGCCCGTTACCTCTTCACCCAACTGCAGATGATCCAGTCCGGCGCGCGCCCGGCGCCGCTGATGGCGGGTCAGCTAGTCGGCAAGTCGGAACAGGACCTCCGGAATCTTGCCGACCACTACGCCGCCATGCCCGTCAAGGTCGGTCGGTCCAAGGCCGAGAATCTCGACGCAGGAATGCGGATCTATCGCGGCGGCATCATGTCGAAGGGGGTGGCCGCTTGCTCCGCCTGCCACTCCCCGACGGGAGCGGGCAATGCACCGGCCGGGTTCCCGGTTCTGTTCGGACAGCGTTTCGAGTATGTCGTCGCACAGCTCGTCGCATATCGGGAAGGAGTGCGCCAGACCGACGCCGACTATGGCGGCATGATGCGCGGGGTGGCGTCCAGATTGACGGATACGGAGATCAGGGCCGTTGCGAACTATATTCAGGGACTGTATTGACGCGGGTGACGCAGCCGCGCCTTTGTCTGCGCCGCTTCGCGGGGCAGGGAGACATTGCGAAAGATGGCGTTCCTCAAGCGTAACGCCCGACAAGGGCTTCTCGGGACTCATGACGCGAAACGACATCGTGAAGCCGGCTGGAGGGCTCGCATGAGAACTTGGACCGCTCTGATCGTTGCCGTTTTTTTTGGCCTGCCAGCGGCGGGCCAAACGTTCGAGGCGGGGACCCACTACGACCTGCTACCGATCCAGGTGGAAACCCGCAACCCCGACAGCATCGAGGTGGTCGAGGTTTTTTCCTACGCGTGCGTCCATTGTTTCAATTTCGAACCCCTGCTCCAAAGGTGGCAGGCGGCCCAAGCGGAGGATGTCGATTTCCGGCGCGTACCGGCGGTCTTCAGTCCCACCTGGGAACTCTTTGCAAAGGTCTATTTCAGCGCCGAAGCACTGCGCGTGACGGACAAGGTGCACTATCCGCTGTTCGAGTCCCTTCACCTGCACGGCGTCGATCTGCGCCAGCCCCCGCTCCTCGCCAGGTTCTTTAGGGACGTGGGCGGAGTCGACGCAAGGCGGTTCTTGAGCGTATTGGACTCGTTCAGCGTGTACAGCCGCGTGCAACAAGCGAAGGCGCAGTCGCGAATGTACCGCGTTACCGCCGTGCCCACGATGATTGTGGACGGCACCTATCGCATCGAAATTTCTCCGGATGTGGAAGGGACGAAGGTGATGGAAGTGGTCGACTTCCTGGTGGACATGGCGAGAAAGCGGCGCAGCGCCGACGACGAGGCAAAAGCGCAGCGAGACGAATAGCTCTCACATCCCTGCGGCTTCCATGACTGCCGGGATTCGGTGCTCCCAGCCGATTGCCATGATGTGTACGCCCTGGCACATCGGCGCGACATTCCTCACGATCCCGCCCGTGATGTCGATGCTGGTTTCGGCCAGGTTCTCCGCGTTTTCGAGTTCCTCGGTCAAGTGGTCGGGAACGACGACCCCTGGAATCCTCTCGGTCATGTAGCGTGCCTGTCTGGCCGACTTCAGCATGATGATTCCCGCCAGGACGGGGACGTTGAAATCCTCGACTCGCTTCATGAACGCCTCGAAACCGGATGGATCGAATACGGCATTGGTCTGGAAAAACTGTGCGCCCGACTCGATCTTCTTCTCCATGCGAGCGACTTCCCTGCCCAGGTCCGGCACGGCCACATTGACGACTGCGCCCCGATAGAAGTTCGGACCGTCCTTCAGGCTGTTTCCCGAGAGGTCACGCCCTGAGGCCAGGCTACTGGCCGCCTTGAGAATGTCCTCCGCGCCAAGGTCGAAAACAGGTTTCGCTTCGGGATGATCTCCAGCGGAAGGCGGATCACCCGTCATGCAAACGATATTGGCTACGCCGAGCGCATGGGCGGCCAGCATGTCCGCCTGAATGGCCAACCGGTTCCGGTCCCGACCAGCGATCTGCAAGGTAGATTCGATACCCCGGTCCCCTAACAGGTGCGCGACCGCTATCGGCGCCATCGCCATTCTCGAGGCGGCTGAATCGGTCAGATTGAAAGCCGTGACCAGGTGTCTTAGCGCTTCGCCGGCATCGAACAGGTCGCGCAGATCGGTGCCCTTGGGCGGGTTCAATTCCGCCGTGAGGGTGAAGTCGTTGTTGGCCAGCGAGTCTGAGAGATTGCTCATGCACGATCTCGAAGAAGGTGCGCGCCCGGCATGGCGCACGGTTTGTCGGCCGATGATTGCACTTGCACTGCATTGGCTGCAATTGCATTGTGACCTTGAATAGTCGGGGCTTTGCCGACTCCCGGCCGCAGCCGCGAGAACGTCCTCGCCGTAACGGCGAACATCACGATGTTGCGTCGTACATGGGACGAAGCCGTCTGAACTACCGAGGAGGACCAGACCTTGCACAAGCGCGTTCTGATAGCTAACCGGGGCGAAATAGCTATTCGCATCGCCAAGGCCGCCTCCGCCTTGGGCATGGAGTCGCTAAGCGTATACGCTCCGGCCGATTCACTTTCGTTGCACACGCGGTTGACCACCGAAGCGCGCCGTATCGGCCACGATGACGGCGACCCGCTGAGCGCCTACCTCGACGCCGAAGCCCTGGTCGATACGGCTGTCGCGAGCGGATGCGACTGTGTTCATCCGGGCTACGGGTTCCTGTCGGAGAATCCCCGCATGGCGAAGCTCTGCGCGGATGCCGGCCTGCAGTTCATCGGACCATCCGCGGAAGTGCTGGCGCTCTTCGGCGACAAGGTTCGCGCCCGGGAATTGGCGCGCGCCCAGGGAGTTCCGGTGATCGCCGGGAGCGATGCACCGCTGGCCACCCCGAAAGCGGCGGCTAAACTGGCGCGAAGCCTCGGCTACCCGGTCATGTTGAAGGCTTGCGCCGGCGGCGGCGGTCGAGGCATGCGGACCGTCGAGACGGCCGCGGATGTCGAGGCGGCTTTCGAAAGCTGCCGGCGCGAAGCCGAGGTCGCTTTCGGCGACGACCGGCTCTTCATGGAATGCTTCGTACGGCGTCCGAGACACATCGAAGTACAGGTGCTTGCCGATACCGGCGGCAACGTCGTGCACCTGCACGAGCGGGACTGCTCCGTACAGCGAAGGAACCAGAAAGTCATCGAGGTCGCGCCCGCGGCGGCGCTTGCCGAGACAACGCGAAACAAGCTCCTCGCCGACGCGGTCCGACTGGCTCGGGCCGCGCACTATGTCAACGCCGGTACGGTTGAATTCCTGGTCGTGCCGGAGACCGGCGAGTACTACTTCATCGAATGCAATCCACGCATTCAGGTCGAGCACACGGTCACCGAGCAGGTCACCGGCATCGACATTGTCGAAGCGCAGTTCCGCATCGCCGCCGGCGCGTCACTGCATGCATTGGGTATCGGCGATCAGAAAGCGGTCGGCGCCCCGCGCGGGTTCGCCGTCCAGGCGCGCGTCGTCGCCCGAGGCGGCGGCGCCATCTCCGCTTACAAGGAGCCGTCGGGACCCGGCGTGCGCGTAGACGCTTGCGGCTACGCGGGTTACGCGCCGCCGCCGCAATTCGATCCGCTGCTGGCGAAAGTCATCGGCGCATCGAACTCTTCCGCGTCCTTCGAGTCCGCCGTGGACCGCACGCTGCGGGCGCTGGAAGAGTTCCACATCTCGGGACTGCCCACGAACCTGGCAGAACTGCGCGGCATCCTGTCGCACCCGGAGGTTCGCAGCGGCGATGCCAGGACTTCCCTGTTGGCCGAAGCGCCGCCCATCGCGCCGCCCGATTCCACCGCGAGCAATGCGATCGGCCTGCTTGACCGCCAGGCAGCCCTGCGCCCAGGCATGGCGGCCAACCTTGGCACCGGGGCGAACAAACCCGGCCTCGCGGCGGCGGATGGACAACGCGCCGTCGAATGTCCGATCGCGGGCGCCGTGGTCGAATGCCGCGTCGCCTCGGGCGCCAGCGTGCGGTTGGGCGAAACGTTGCTCGTGGTCAGCGCGATGAAGATGGAAACCGTCATCGCGGCACCTTGCGCCGGCGTTATTGCAGCGGCCCAGACGCTGTCCCCCGGCGAAAGCGTTGCCGCCGGTCAGGTAGTCGCGCTGGTATCTCCGGCGTCGACGGAAACAGGCGAGCACGTCGGCGCGGATACCGCGGACGGCACCTGGGCGCCGCTGCTCGACGACATCCGCGCGATGCAAGGTCTCGCGCTCAAGCGGCTGGCGCCCGGTTCGACCGACCCGGGCGTTGTGCGGCAGCGCAGTCGCGGCAAACTGACCTGTCGCGAGCGCATCGATCTGCTGCTGGATGACGGCACCTTCCGCGAGGTCGGCAGCATCGCCGGCTTCGCGTCGTATGACGCTGCGGAGCAGATCGTCGATTTCACGCCCGCCAACCATGTCGGCGGCTGGGGCAAGATCGATACGCGTGCGGTGGCGGTCTGCGCGGACGACTTCACTTCCCGGGGTGGCCATGCGGACGGCGCCATCGGCGCCAAGAGCCGCTATCTCGACCAACTGGCCCTGGAGATGCACGTGCCTTCCGTGCGCCTGCTCGACGGCTCGTCGGGAGGCGGCAGCGTCGCCGCCATGGTGCCGGCGCAAAGGCAAGAAGGAGAAAGTGCCGCCAAGGAAAGCACTGGCGCGATCAAGGCGGGACGGCCCCGCGTCGCCGGCGGCGGCGGCTCGTACCTGCCTGGTCACCTTGGAAGCACCATGTATACCGAACAGTTGAGCACCGTCCCGGTGGTCAACATGCTGCTTGGAAGCGTCGTCGGCATCGGCGCCGCCAAGGCCGTGCTCGGACACTTTTCGGTCATGGTCCGAGACATCGCCCAGCTATTCGTCGCCGGGCCGCCGGTCGTGATTCATGCGATGGGTTACGACATCTCCAAGGAGGAACTCGGCGGCTGGCATATCCACTGCCGCAACGGCTCGGTGGACAACCTGGCGGAAACCGAGCAAGAGGCGGTCGCGATGGCGCGGCGGTTCCTCTCCTATCTTCCATCCAGCGTTTACGACGCGCCTCCGATCTGGTCGCCCAACCCCGACGACCCTCCCGAACGCCGGGAGGAGGAGTTGTTCGCGCTCATTCCGAGAACGCGCACCACGACATTCGACATCCGCAAGGCCATCCGCCTGATGGCGGACGCCGACTCCTTCTTCGAGATCGGTCCCCTCTGGGCCACGGACCAGGTGACGGGGTTCGTCCGCTTCAACGGCCACCCCATCGGCGTCATCGCCTCGGACAGCCAACACCCGAACGGCGGCGCCCTGACCGCCGACGGCTGCACCAAGCTGACGCGACACCTCGACCTCTGCGACCTGTTCCACCTGCCGATTCTGAACCTGGTCGACAGCCCCGGCTTCGCCGTCGGCCTCGAGCACGAGCTGGCGGGAACCATCCGCAAGGGCGGCGAGTGGATGGTCGCTTTTTCCCAGGTTGGCGTGCCCATTTTTACCGTGGTCATGCGGCGCAGTTTCGGCGTGGCGGGCAACAACTACGCGACGCCGAGGTCGCAGCCATCCGTGCGCGTCGCCTGGCCCGCGGCTGATGTCGGCGGCATCCCGCCCGAGGGCGGTATCGAAGCCGCCTACAAGCGCCAACTGGCGGAGTCCGACGACCCGGAGGCGCTCCGCGCCGAACTCATGGCGCGCATCGAAAGCGCGCGTGGACCCGTCGGACCGCTCTCCAGATTCCAGATGGAAGAAATGATCGATCCGAGAGATACCCGCAAGATGATCTGCGAGTGGATCGAGACCGCCTACAAGCTGGCGTCGCAGCCGGCGCGGCTCGTTCCGAGGACGCTGCAGTTCAGACCGTGAAGCGGGGTCAGTTCCTCTTCACGTCCCGGAACGGACCCGTGTCCATGCGCGGTTCCTTTGGCATGCCGAGTACGCGTTCGGCGATGATGTTGCGCTGGATTTCGTCGGTGCCGCCGGCGATGGAAGTGGCCGGCACCGATACCAGGATCTCCGCGATCAGGCCATCCAGCGGTCCGTCCGCTCCGGCGAGCATCGCGTCCGCGCCCGCGAGGAGCGTGTGCACATGGGACGCCTGTCGGGCGATATTGCTCGCGGCGAGCTTGCCCAACGAGCCCTCCGGGCCTTGGGGGCGACCCTGTTCCTGCGCGGCACGGGCGCGCCTTGCGGTCCACTCCGCCGTTCGCGACAGGATCAGCAGCTTCGCGATCTCCTGGCGCGCGGCGGGATCGACACGGTCGCCGAGGGTCTTCGCGCGCGCTTCCACCAGATCGACGCGGCCCGCGCGCTGCGGATACCACTTGTAGGGTTCCATCGACGTCGCGATCTCGTCGCGCTCCTCCAGGTAGATTCGCCCCGGCGGCACGTTTGTTCGGGGAAGCGCACGCGAGCCGGCGACACCTCGGCGCTCGTGCATCAGCGTCGTCAAAGCAACTTGCCAGCCATTGCCCACCTTCGACACCCGGTTCTCCGGCGACACGAGCGCGTCGGTGAAGAACACCTGGTTGAACGAAGCATGTCCGTTCATCTGTTTGAGCGGACGCACTTCGACCCCGGGTTGGCGCATGTCGAGGACGAAGTACGACAGCCCCTGGTGCTTCGGCACGTCCCAGTCCGTGCGCGCCAGCAGCAGGCCGAAGTCGGCGTGGTGCGCGCTGGTGGTCCAGACCTTCTGGCCGTTGACGACCCATCTCTCGCCATCGAAGTCGGCGCGCGTGGTCGCCCCGGCCAAATCCGAGCCGCTGCCGGGTTCGCTGAAGAGCTGACACCAGACGTGCTCGCCGGTGAGTATGCGGCGCAGGTATTTCTCCTTCTGCGCATCCGAACCGTGCTCGAGCAAGGTCGCGCCAGCGAGCAGTCGAATGCCCGTCTTCGCCACGCCCACCGCGTCGATGCGAGCGAATTCCTCGTCGACGACAGGCGTGAGCGCTTGCGGCAAATCCCTCCCGTGCCAATCGCTCGGCCACACCGGCATGCCCCAGCCCGAATCCGCGAGCTTGTTGCGCCAGGCCACCAGTCCGGCGTCCGCATCCCAGTTGGCTTCGAGCCAGGCGCGGACTTCCGCGCGCAACTCGTGAGAAGTGTCAGGCATAAATCTGCTCATCCCGAATCCGCGACATCATAAGTTCCCGGTGCAGGGACGGGGTGCCGAACAACACTTCCGAACTCTTCGCCCGCTTGAACCAGAGATGGGTGTCGTTGTCCCAGGTAAAGCCGATCCCGCCGTGGATCTGAATACATTCCCGCGCGGCATGCATGTAGGCGTCGGCAGCCGCAGACTTGGCGATGCAGGCGAGGACGGGCAGGTCCGGATCGTTCTCCGCCGCGGCGTCGGCCGCATAGTAGGCGGCGGATTTGGCCAGCTCGACTTCCAGCAGCATATCCGCGCACTTGTGCTTGATCGCCTGAAACGAGCCCACAGCCCGACCGAACTGGGTGCGCAACTTGGCGTACTCGACCGCGGACTCCACCAGCCACTGCGCCCCGCCGACCATTTCATTCGCCAAGGCAACGGCCGCCAGGTCCAGAATCCTCGCAAGTGCCTGATCCCCGTCGACATCAGCGCCGAGTCGGGTGACCGGCACGTCGTCGAAATCTATCCGCGCCAGTTTGCGTGTCGGGTCAAGGGTGGCGAGCGAGCGCCGAGCGATCCCAGGACTGTCCGCCGCCGCCACATGGAAAGACAGCTTGTCTTGCGCCCCGCGCGCGACAACGACGAGCAAGTCCGCAATATGACCGTCGATGACGAAACTCTTGCTACCGGTCAGCCTGCCGTCGCGGACCGTCGCCGCGACCCCGTCGGCGTCACAACGCCCGCTCGGCTCGGCGATGGCCAGCGTCGCAAGGCGTTCGCCCGTCGCGATCGCTGGCAGGAGTTCCTCTTTCTGCGTTGTCGACCCGGTTTCCAGGATCGCGGTCGCGCCCAGAACCGTGGAGGAAAAGAAAGGCGCGCAGAGGAGTGATCTCCCCATCTCCTCGACGATGATGGCGAGTTCCGCGAAGGAGAAACCCTGGCCGCCGCAGGCTTCGGGAATGTGGACCGCCGTCAGGCCGAGATCATTGGCGATCTGTTTCCAGACTTGCGCGTCGTAGCCCGATTCGGTTTCCATCAATCGGCGTACTTCCGGCGGCGGCGACTTGTCGGCCAGGAACCGTCGCACGGTGGAACGCAGTTGTTCCTGCTCGTCGGTAAACGCGAATTGCATGGCCCGATTATAGCTATGGGGCGAGGGTCCGGTAGGCGCGGGGCACGCTGATTCGGTATTCTTCACCGCATGTCGAAAAGCACCGCCGAATGGGAGATTGAGCAGCGGGAGTGGCTCGAAGCCCTCGACGGCGTGCTCGAAGAACACGGCGGGGAGAACACCAAGGCGCTGCTGTTACGGTTGCAGGACTCCGTATCCCGACGGGGCATCGTGCTGACCGACGCGGCCCTGAACACGCCGTACCGCAACACCATCCCCCTGTCCGAGCAGCCTCCCTACCCCGGCAGCATCGAGGTCGAAACCCGCATAGAGAACATACTGCGGTGGAACGCCGTGGCGATGGTGCTGCAGGCGTACGACTCCGGTTCCGGCGTCGGCGGTCATATCGCGACCTACCTGTCCGCGGCGACGTCAATGGAAGTCGGCTTCAACCACATATTCCGCGCGCCCGGTCCGGACTATGGCGGCGACCAGGTGCACGTGCAGGCCCACAGCTCGCCGGGCGTTTATGCGCGCGCGCTGCTCGAGGGGCGGCTTACAGAGGAACAACTGAAGAACTTCCGGCGCGAGAAGGCGCCCGAAGGCGGTCTGCCTTCCTATCCGCATCCGCGGCGAATGCCCGATTTCTGGCAGATGCCCTGCGCCAGCATGGGCCTGTCGACTCCCAGCGCCATCTACCAGGCGCGTTTCGCCAAGTACCTGGAAAGCCGGGGACTCAAGCCCAGGAACGGCGGCAAAGTGTGGAACTTCATCGGCGATGGCGAATCGGACGAGCCTGAAGTCCTCGGCACCATCGACATCGCCGCCCGCGAGCACCTCGACAATCTCGTGGTCGTCGTCAACTGCAATCTCCAGCGCCTGGACGGACCGGTGCGCGGCAACGGCAAGATCATTCAGGAACTCGAGCGGGCGTTCCGAGGCGCCGACTGGCACGTCATCAAGGTCATCTGGGGCGGCGGCTGGGACAAGCTGTTCGAGCGCGATGTGAACGGCATCCTGCAGGCGCGCATGGAGCAGGCGGTGGACGGCGACTACCAGTTCTACACCGTGTCCCCCGGCGACGTGGTGCGCGAGCACTGGGTTGAGGATATCCCGGAACTCGCCGAACTCATGGATTCCCTGAACGACGAAGAGATCCGCACGATCAAACGCGGCGGCCACGATCATCAGAAGATCTATGCCGCGTACAAGCAGGCAATGTCGGTCAAGGGAAAGCCCTGCGTATTGTTACTGAAGACGGTGAAAGGCGACGGTCTCGGCGCGAAAGCCGAGGGCCGCAACACGGTGCATCAGAAAAAGTACCTGTCGCCGGACGAGCGGCACGAACTCGCCGGCCGACTCGACATTCCGCTGCCGGCCGATGCCGTCGAGCGCGCCGATTTCTATCGGCCGCCGGAAGACAGCGAGGAGACCCGCTACCTCAGGGCGCGGCGAGCGGCCCTTGGCGGCTTTCTGCCGGCGCGCAATGTCCGTTGCGAACGCCTGGCTCCTCCGCCGCTGTCCATGTTCAGGGACATGCTCGAAGGTTCCGGAAAGCGCGAGGTGTCGACCACCATGGCGGTGGTGCGAATGCTGCAAAGGTTGCTCAGGGACAAGCGCATCGGCCGCTATGTCGTGCCGATCGTGCCGGACGAAGCGCGCACATTCGGCATGGATAGCCTCTTTTCCCGCGCCGGGATCTTCACGCCCGGAGGACAGCGCTATCAACCGGTCGACGCCGGCACCATCGCGCCGTACCACGAAGCCGAAGACGGCCAGATATTGCAGGAAGGCATCTGCGAAACCGGTGCCATGGCGTCGTTTCTCGCCGCCGGAACCGCCTACGCGAACTACGCGTTGCCGATGATCCCGTTCTACATCTTCTACTCCATGTTCGGCTTCCAGCGCGTCGGCGACATGATCTGGTCCTGCGGTGACATGCTGTGCAAGGGCTTTCTGCTCGGCGGCACTTCCGGACGCACCACCTTGAACGGGGAAGGCGTGCAGCACCAGGACGGCCACTCGCATGTCGCCGCCTCCACGGTGCCGAACCTCAAGAGCTACGATCCGTCTTTCGCGTTCGAGATCGCCGTCATCGTGCGCGACGGGATTCGGCGCATGTACCAAGAGTTCGAGGACGTCTTCTACTACATCACGGTCACCAACCAGAACTACCGCATGCCGCCCATGCCGAAGGGCGTCGAGGACGGCATCGTCAAGGGCATGTACTGCTTCCGGCGGGCCGGGGAACAGGCGCAGGTCAACCTGCTCGGCAGCGGCGCCATCATGGTCGAGGTGATGGCCGCAGCCGAAACACTTGAGCGGCTAGGGATCACGACCAACATCTGGAGCGTTACGAGCTACAACGAACTCGCTCGCCAGGGCGCGCACGCCGAGCGGGCGCAATTGCTGAGCGTCGGCGGCTGCGACGAGCGTCCCTATGTCGAAGAATTGCTCGCCGATGAAACCGGTGTCTTCGTCGCCGCCTCCGACTACATGAAGGCGTTGCCGCTATCCATTTCGCGATGGTTCCCGAGTGCGTACGTCGCGCTCGGCACGGACGGATTCGGCCTGTCGGAGTCCCGCGGGGCATTGCGAGACCATTTCGAGGTGTCGAGCGATTGGATCGCGTTCGCCGCGCTATCGATCCTCGCGCGAACCAACCAGACCCAAGCGAACGCGGCGTTCGATTTCGCCAGGGAGAAAGGGCTCGACCTCGAGAAGGCCCCGGCCGACTGATTATCCAGCATTGCCCCGCCCGCCGCGCGCACGCCCCCGGCGTTGAGTCGGAATTCGCTCGGGTAATCTCGGGGAAGCTGCGGGAGTGGCTCGCAATTACCGGCGGCAACCGCGCAGCATGTGTTGGTGTGGCGATGCGCAGGCTACACGTTGATGGAATGAATCATCGTTGGTGCTGTTTCGCCGGTCATCGTTGGGCCGCGAGTTCTTTCCTCCCAAGGCTCTATTCCAATCGTCGCCGAAGCCGTCGATAGACATCGCCGCGTTGAGCAACTGTCAGGATCACGATAACCAGAAGGTCAGCCTGGACGGTATAGCAGATGCGCCAGTCTCCTGCGCGGATGCGCCAGATCTCGTCAACGCCTCGCAGTTTCACGGCGCCACCGGGGGTAGGAGGGGTCGTTTGCCAACGCCTCGATCGACGCGGACAGTCGTCGGCGAATAGTCCGATTCCGGATGCTGCGAAGGTCTTTTTCCGCCGTCTTGGCGAGAACGACCTGGTACGTCAAAGGTCGAGGTCGACCTTCAAGTCCTCGAAATCCACCCCGCCGTTCGTTCGGTAGTCTGCAAGGGCGTCGAGCGCATCGAGCAGGTCGAGCCGATCTTCCAGTGCATCCAGCACATCCAGATCAGAGGGCACCAACCCCGCAACGGTCTCGCCGTCTTTCTGTATCGCGAATCGGGTACCCGCCAACCGAACACGGCCGGTGATCTCCGCGAATTTATCGCGAACCTCGCTAGCGGGTAGGGTGTTGCGCACAGTGGATTCCAATTCGTACACCCTGAAGAAAACAGCGTATTTGGCTTGATGCCGGATTGCAATCCGTCGATGCTGACACTCTCCGGCACGCATCATTTTCGAGCTGATGCGCTTATTCGAGGAGGGTCAATTCGTCGGCGGGGGCCTTTTCGAGGTCGAGCCCTTCCTCCCTATTTCGACGTGCTGGACAATCGAACAAAGGCTTCCGCCCCGTGCAGCGCGTCGTTGACTTTGGGGTGGGCCACGACGACCTTCGCGCGATATTCCGTCCGCCACGACCAAGGAAGCTCGGCAAGAGCATCGCCGACAAGATTTTCCGTTCCGCCGAGACAGGTCCTCGGATTCCTCCAATGAAAAAAGGCTAGGTCCCAAGCAAACTGACTGATCTCTTGGTCTTCGGACATCCTGCCGTTTAGCGGACCCGATTGTCGATACACGAGGGAGTCCTCGTCGCCGACCTCCCAAATCTCCACCGTGACCACGGTATCGAGCGTCTCCAACGCGACAGACGAAGGCAGGTACGTTATGAAACGTACGCTTACACCGCCATCGTGAAACGATACGCGTCACATAGCCGGCGGCGGCGTTGGAATTGATCGAGCCGGCCGGTATTTTTGGTCTCGTACCCTTCGACGGCCCCGGACTTGTTGCCGCCGAGCATCTCAAGCACCGCGCGACGCCGGCATCGAGTTCGGCATCGACCTGCCGTCGCGTCCCCGCACCGATCGGACCGACATGCTCACCGACCGCAACACCTCCGCAACCCGCTCCGCATTGACAGAATGCATATAAACATACATATTATCGCTTTGGACACGAGTTGGGATGCGGCCAAGGCGCGAACGAACTTCGCCAAGCACGGAATCGCTTTCGAGGATGCCGAACCGGTGCTGACCGACCCCGCCGGCCTCACCCGCGAAGACCCCGACGTACGCGGCGAACACCGTCTCATCACTGTCGGCGCCGATGCCCTGGGGCGTGTCGGGACCGTTGTCTACACCTATCGCGGGGACCAGGTCAGGCTGATCTCCGCCCGCCCCGCCACACGACAGGAGACAGACATCTATGCGAAAAGAATATGACTTCACCGATGCCACCCGAGGCCCGGCCGTCCCGCACTCAGGCAAGACGCGTATCACCATCCTCCTCGACGGGGACGTCGTGGCCGCGTTCCGCGCCCGCGCAAAGGACACCGGGCGCGGCTACCAGACCGCCATCAACCAAGCGCTCCGCGAGTACCTCGCCCAAGACGATCTGGAAGTCACATTGCGGCGCGTCGTGCGCGAGGAGTTGCGAAACACGGCCTAGCAATAGCTGGATGGAGACCGGCAACCCGACGGATAGCGCGCGTTATCCGGCCATGCTCGAAAGGCACCGGGAGCACTACAGTGCGGCGCCATCGCACGCCGCCTTCGACGGCGGCTACACATCGCGGATAGCTCGGCGCTGGCGAAGGCCGCCTTTGACTTCGCAAAGGAGAAAGGGCTCGACCTCGAGAAGGCCCCGGCCGACTAAACTGACCCCCTCCTCAACGCCTCGGGCGTGCGCGCGGCGGGCGGGGCTTTGCTCCGGTCATGTCCATCAGGCGTTCACTCAGCGGCGCCAAGTCTTCGAAGGTCGCGTCTGGGCCGAGGTCCACCGGTTCATTGACCACAATCTCCGATCTGGAGTAGGTGCCGCCCGTAGCATGGATGACGGCGCCGTTCGGCGCATCCTCGCTGCACATGAACAAGACCGCGGGGCTGACCAGCTTCGGATGCCGGTCGGGTGGGGGTTCGCCGACATTCTCGTCGCGTCCCGGTACCGTGTTGGTCATCCTGGTGGCGGCTCCCGGTGCCAGCGTGTTCACGCGCACGTTGTGGTTGGCCCCCTCCTTCGCCAGGACGTTCATCAGTCCGAGCATGCCCATCTTCGCGGCACCGTAGTTCGATTGTCCGAAGTTGCCGAATATGCCGGAACCCGAACTGGTGAAGACGATGCGCCCGTAGTTCTGGGCGTACATCAACGGCCACGCCGCGTGCGTCACGTAGGCGGTGCCGTTCAAATGGACGTTGACGACGATGTCCCACTCGTCGAGGGTCATGTTCTTGAATGTCTTGTCGCGCAGAATGCCGGCGTTGTTGACCAGGATGTCGATCCGGCCGAACGCGTCCACGGCGGTCTGCACGATGGACTTGGCCCCTTCCCGATCGGAGACGGAGCCTTTGTTGGCGACCGCGATACCGCCCGCGGCCTCAATCTCGGCGACCACCGCATCCGCGGCATCGCCCTCTCCCGTGCCGTCGACGCTGCCGCCCAGGTCGTTCACTACCACTTTCGCTCCACGCTTGGCGAATTCCAGCGCGTGGCACCTTCCTATGCCTCCGCCAGCCCCGGTGACGACGGCAATTTTTCCTTCGAATTCACTCATTTCCTTTCTCGATCAACCTGTCCAATCCCGATTCCGGCTGCAACGACAGCCTGTTTCGCCTACGCGGAACCCGGTTCCGTTATACCACCGAATCCACCCCGGCAGGAAAGGGCGGCCGCTCGGCTCAACCCATGATTGCTCGGCCCGGGAAAGCCGCTTGTCGCAACGATGCGATCTCGGCCTGGCTCGGTTGAACAGGTCAGTACCGCACGCGGTAATCGTTGCGACCGCCGGAGCGGTCTTCGCCGCGCATCAGGAATAGTGTGCGTTCGATCATATCGAGGCGACCGTGGCGCTGGTTTCTCTGTCGCGCCGCGAGATCCCGATCAAAGACCGAGGTTGTCGGCATGTAGCGCAACGTCATGCCGCGCCGCGGCCGCTCCGATCTATTGGGCTCGGAGCCGTGAGCCAGGAATACGTCGTGCAGAGATACCTGTCCCTGCGCCAGCACGATGTCCCGCGCCGCGCCTTCGTCGTACTCGGAACTCTCGAGTTCCAGCGGGAGACTCAAACCGTCGGCATCGTTCAACTGGTGCGCCATCAACCGCCGCTGTCTGTGCGAACCCGGAAGGACGCGCAGGCAGCCGTTCTCCTGCGTCGACGGGTCTACGGCGATCCACACGGAGCATGTCGCGAGCGGACGAATGGGCCAGTACTCGCCGTCCTGATGCCAGGGCGTTCTGCTGCCCGTTCCAGCGGGCTTGGCGAAAAAGCTCGAATTCCATAGCGCGATATCGTGACCGATGAGCTGCTCGACCATGTCGACGATCTCCGGAATACGCGCGACGTTCAAGAACCGGGTGTCGAAGGCGAGCAACGCCGGACAGTAGTCCCCGAATTCGGGGTGCTTCGCGATCAACCGGTCATGGCCCGCGCGGATATCACGAAGGACTTCCTCCGGCACCCGGTAGTCCGGAACGACATAGCCGTCCGCGCGATAGCGTTCGATGTCCATTTGCGAAAGCATCGCGTCCCCCTCCCGCCGCCGCGTCCCGACGCATCTTGTGTCCATGCGGAGCGACGGACTATTGTGCATCGATGGCAATGATTGAGATAGCACGAGGCGCCCGGGTGCCGGAAGACGCGCTGTCGATCAAATTCGTGCGCGCCTCGGGACCCGGCGGACAGCACGTCAACAAGGTTGCGACGGCGGTGGAGTTGCGCCTGGGCCTCACGCGCGCGAATCTGCCGCAGGGGTTGCGCGCCCGGCTGCAGCGCGCTGCGGGAAGGCGTCTGAATGCGGCCGGAGAAATCGTGATCTTCGCGCAGAATCATCGCAGTCAAGCGCGCAACCGCGACGAGGCATTCGCGCGGTTGTGGTCGCTCGTCACGTCGGCGACCCATGCCCCGGCCAGACGCATACCGACGAAACCCAGTCGAGCGGCCCGCGAGCGCCGCCGCGAGTCGAAGCGTCGCCGCGGCACCATCAAGCGCACGCGGCGACGGCCCGAAATTGATCATTGAGTCGTTCGAACCCGCATTTGGGTGATTTCGGCGGGGACGCTTCGTGTGCCGCCGCGCCCATTGTTATGGTCGGTGGCTTGTCGCGCTGGCGGCAAGACTTGAGGAGATGCATGGCAGAACTGAACTTCGAGCGCCTGAAGGAGGACTTCGATCGCGACGGTTTCGTGGTCCCGCGCGGCTATCTGTCACCGGAAGAACTCGCCGAGATGTGGGACCACCTGCACCGCTACCACGCCGAGGTCGAGGGCCCGTTCACGAACGGTGAGCCGACGCGCGCGATCAAGGGGATGAACGTCCATGAGGACTGGTACAGGAATTACCTGGAACACGGCAGACACATTCCGCTGATGAAATACCTCATCGAGGATGATCTTGCGCCCGATAATGTGACTTGGCTCCAGAAGCCGAAAGGAGTGCCGCGCACCATGCCGCACTTCGATGCCATCGGCAGCTATCGGTCGCCACTATCCGGCATCTACTCCGGCATCTCCTTGTGGATAGCGCTCAACCGCATCGATCTCAACAACGGCTGTCTGCACTACGAAAGGGGCTCCCACAAGCGGGATAAATCTTTGGGAACTATACCGTTGACTCCACATGACCGCCGAGCGGTGAATCGCTAGGCCGGAGTCAAACGAGCGCGGATTATTTTGGATGCCGGGTGAGAGAGATGCATGTATGGCATAGATTCTCGAAGTCGGCACACTCCAAGTCTGATTTTATTTCGTCGGTCGAGATCGACCAGTACCCGCAATTCTTCCAATGCCAACTTCCATGAGGCAGCTTTCTTTGGAATTTCGGTTTGGGAGTTGTGGGCCAGCCACCGTAGATTTCGAGTCTTAGTTGCTTGCGGCGCGGGCAGAGGGTTGACACGAAAATCTATAGCGGGGGGGTTGACTTGGGCAAAGCTTCGTCGGCGGGCGGAAAGGTCAGCCCGCGAGCCTCGAAAGCCGCCACAAATAGTCTGTCGGTTCTGGCGTTGGACGCTTCGATGCGTTGACCCAAGGCGGCGTTGGTCGCTTCGATGCGGGCATTCAATGCGGCGTTGGTCGCGCTAAGGTCGCTGCCAACCGCGTCGATTCTCCCGCCCAAGTCGGTGCGCAGGCTTTCCAAAAGGAACACCATGGCGAGTATGGTGCTGACCGCGACGCCGACCGCGCCAATAACAGTTGCCCAATCGTGCGGCGGTCTCTGTCCCCCGCGCGCAAGAACATCGCGATTGAGAGTTTCGGCCATATTTCCTGATGCTTCGCTCATGCTCGTTATTTACACCTTTCCGATTTTCCAGTCAAATGCATCGCGAGCAGCCACCCAAGGGAAAGGAGAATCCGGATGGACCGGGAGGAAGTCGAAGTGACCGAGTTCCCCATCGTCACGTTCGACAGCGCCAATCCGCAGACCGTCGGCATCACGCTGACGACCGAGAAAGGGACCATCCGCTACCGGATGGAGGCGAGAAAGGGCTTGAGGCTGCGGTTCCTGTTGGGGAGGGCGCTGCACCCTCTCGACGGGCTTATTCCGCCTTCCTGGTCCGCTTGCGTCTTCGCGAGCCTCTTGACGGCGCGCTGCGGCCTTTCACGGACTCCGTGCGGACGTGATGGCGTCCATGGGCGAACACCGCGTCGACGGCGGCGTCGAGTTCGGGCGGAACCTTTGAGAAATCATCGTTCATGGCGTGGACGGTAGCACATAGATTCCGCCCCGTTCCCTTTTTTGGAGACGCCCCGACGATATAGTTTGGACGTAACTACTCACCCCCTACCCGACCTCATTCCCGAGAGAGCATAGCCTGAAAGGCGTCCCGCGCTATGGGCCACGCGCGTCCGTCGGATATTGCTTGACATCATAGCGCCTCATCGCTATGGTGTGGCCTTCGTACGGATTGCCGGATCTTCTCGATTGGCCTATTTCGGATCGAAGGCGACCTCGGGGCTATGCCAGCCCATCATTGCCATGATGCCGCCGCACGACACCTACATCGAGACCCACCTCGGCGGCGGCGCGATCATGAAGCGCAAGCCGGCGGCGCTGCACAACATCGGCATCGACCTCGATGGGCGGGCTCTGGCGAAGTTCGACTGCGACTACCCCGTGCAACGCATTCACGGCTGCGCGCACCGGTTTCTGGCCGAGTACGACTATCGGGGCTCGGAGCTGGTCTACAGCGACCCGCCCTACCTGATGCGCACCCGCACCTCGGGACGCCGCTATCGCTTCGATTACGGGGAGGCCGATCACGTCGAGCTGCTGGAACTGCTCAAGACCCTGCCCTGCCAGGTCATGCTGTCCGGCTATCCCTCGGCGCTGTACGACGGGTTGCTCGGCGGCTGGCGCAGCCTGGAGGTGCAGGTCATGAACCGGGGCGGGGTGCGCACCGAGAAGCTGTGGTTCAACTTCGTCCCGGACCGGGTGCATTGGGCCAGCCGCGCGGGCCGCAACTTCACCCACCGCCAGACCATCAAGCGCAAGGCGGCGAGTTGGGGCGGGCGCTACCAGGCGATGCCGCGGGCGGAGCGCCTCGCGGTGCTGGCGGCGATGATGGCGGTCGAGGCCGAGGACGGCTGAGCGGCGGCCATGGCCACGGTGAACCGGCAATCGCTGCGCGAGGAGTTCGAGCGCCTGAAGGCGGAGTTCGGGAAACTGTCCGCGGCGGACAAGATGTCGGCGGAAACGCGCGCGCTGTTCAACGCCCTGCTGATGCTGTTCGAAGTGCTGATGGCGATCTTCATGGAGAAGACCACCCGCAAGGGCGGCCGCAATTCGAGCATCCCGCCCTCGCAAACGAGCAAGGACGAGACCGCGGCGACCCGGCCCGGCGCCAAGGGCAAGGGCGCGAAGCAAAACGATGCCCGGTCGCGCCATAGCCGAACCGTGACCACCACCGAGGTGGCGGCGGTCGACGCCTGCGCGAACTGCGGCGCCGATCTCGGCGATACGCCGTCGCAGCCCCGGCAACGACGCACGCGCATCGACATCCTGTTCGAGAAGGTCGTCCATCACGTCGACGCGCAAGTCAAGGATTGCCCCCGGTGCCGGCAGCGGACGACGGGGCAATTCCCGGCGGACATGTGCGGTCCCCTGCAGTACGGCAACGGCCTCAAGGCCTACATGATGAACCTGCTGATCGCCCGGATGGTCCCGCTCGACCGGGTGCTGAAGTCGGTCGAGACGCTGATCGATGTGGCCATTTCGCCGGCGACGCTGCTGAAGTTCGTGATCCGACTGCATGCGGCGCTGGAACGTTGGGAGGCGACGGCCATCGACGAACTGCTCCGCATGCCGGCCTTGAACGCCGACGAGACCTCGCTGCGGGTGGATCGGAAGAACCACTGGATCCATGTCTATTCCGGCGGCGAGATCACCGTCAAACGCCTGCACCGCAAACGCGGTTGCGAGGCCATCGACGACATCGGCATCATCCCCCGCTACGGCGGTGTCGTGGTGCACGACTGCTGGGCGTCGTATCTGTCCTACGATCATTGCGGCCACGCGCTTTGCGGCTCGCATCTCCTGCGCGAATTGCAGTTCGTCGTAGACTCCAATCAATACCCCTGGGCCAGGAACATGAAGCGACTGCTCAAGGAAACCTGCGCCAAGGTGTCGGCGAGCGACGCCAAGCAGGTGACCGAGCGGGAATACCGGAACCTGCGCAAACGCTATCGAAACATCCTCACGCGCGGCGGCAAGGAACTGCCGCCCATCCCCGCCCGGCCCAAGGGCAAACGCGGCAGAATCGCCAAGTCCGATGCGCACAACCTCTGGGAACGGTTGAAGAAGCACGAACAGGCGGTCTTGCTGTTCGCCAAGGAGTCCAGCGTCCCCTTCACAAACAACCGGGCCGAGCGCGACCTTCGAATGAGCAAGGTGAAACAGAAGGTGTCGGGCTGCTTCCGCACCGAGCGATTTGCCCAAGCCTACTGCCGTATCTCCAGCTACCTGCAAACCATGCGAAACCGCGGATACAATCCTCTCGTCGCCATCCAGATCGCTCTCTCCGGGGAGATCTACGAGCAAGGGGGTGAGTAGTTACCATTTTTCTTATTTAGTTGGCGACCGCGAAAGGCGTAGCGGCCGTTCTGCATGGTCAATGTCCAGCCGCCTACCCAGGCGGGTTTAAGAACAACCTCATCGCCCGGCTTCGGATTATGCCTTGTGCCCCAACCCGACTGAATCCAAATCTCTCCGTTTGTGAACGCTACGCGCAGATGGCCGACCGCGTTGCGCCACGCCCTATAAACAGTCAGCGTATGCTTTTGCCTCTTTCGGCGCTTTTCTTCGAGTGCATCGGAGCGGACAAACCTGAGTCGAGGCGCTTCTGCGCTGGCCTGCGCATTTTCGCCTTCTGCAACACCGCCTTGTGCGGTAGTGACGGCTGGCTGCACATCTACGGTCTCTTCGTCGCTCTCAGCTGCAGCTGTTCTCGGCGCTTGATCGAGTTCTGGCGTGGGCGCTACAGCGACTCCTTTTGCAAGGTCCGACTCTTCTTCTTTATTTTCTTTATTCGGATTTACCTCCGCCCGAATCCTTGTGCCGTCACCCGCCTGGGCTGATTCAGCAAGGGCCTCGAAACACAATAATCGCTCAGCAGCATCCTCGAATGCAGCACAGAATTGTAGCGCTTCCTCAATTGTTAAATTGTCGTTCACGCGCTGCTGGGCCAGCGCTATGTTGCACTGCAACAACATACTGCCTGACAATGACAAAGCGCTAAAAAGAGTGAGTTTTTGCAGCGGCACACAAACCTCAAGAAATGCAACTTATTGACGAGTCTCAACGAAATATGGCCGGATCGAGAAATTAATTCAACCGGATTCTGGCAACCTGGCGAAGCCGTTAGGCGGAAAAAGCAAGAGCTATGATGCAATCTTGCAACAAAGGTGGGTATTCGCGAACGCCAGCCCATCCTGAAATTGACAATATTGTCGCGTTCCCAATGGTTTGGCCACATGGAAACAGAGCGCAGGCGAGGGGCCAGCCCAAGGCAGCGTTCGAGACTGCAGATTCCGTCGAAAATCCATCAGGTTTTGGCCTGAGGGGTTATTTGTGCGGAGCCATTGGTGCGGTAATTAGGCTCATCCTTCGCAAGGATGAGAAAGACTTTCCTTTGAAAGCCCGCCGACACCGAAGATAATTGCCGAGACCGGGTGGGTAAAACCGGACCCGATGGAGAAGGGGCAATTAAATGACAGAATCTACACGACGTGAGTTATTCGACTCGGCGACATTGCGCACGTTGCTTGCCGCCAGCGCTTACGCCTTTGCTGTGTCAGCGTCTGGCACGGTTATGGCTCAGGACGATGTTGATGAAATTCAGGCTGATGACCAGATCATCGAAACCATCATCGTTACCGGTTCGCGCATTCAGCGTCGCGACTTTGAAGACATCTCACAGCCGGCTCAGGTCCTTCAGGCCGAAACGCTCGACAAGCGCGGCTACACCAGCATCGCCGACGCGCTCAACGACATGCCCGGCTTCGGCCCTGGCGTCAGCGGTGTGACCACCGGCTCCGGTCAGAATGTCGGTCAGGAATTTTTGGACCTCTTCAATCTCGGCACCCAGCGCACGCTGACCGTGGTCAATGGCCGCCGCTTCGTTCCGGGCAACCCGCTGTCGCCGGATCCGATCAACCGGAATGAAGGCTCCCAGGTTGACATCAACGCCTTCCCCGCAGCGATGATCGAGCGGGTTGAGGCGCTGTCCATCGGCGGCGCCCCGATCTACGGCGCCGACGCCATCGCCGGCACGGTCAACATCGTCCTTAAGGAAGACTTTGAAGGCATCGACATCAAGTTCCAGTGGGACGATTACGAAGACTTCTCCGCCCCTGAATACAACATCTCAGGCGTTTTCGGCGCCAACTTCTCCGACGGCCGCGGCAACGTCACCGCATCTGTCGAATATGAAGAGCAATTGGGCGCGGTTCGGAACGACATACCCGGTTTGAAAGACCGGGCGGACTGCTTCGCTTCGGGCGGCCAGTGCATCATCGGTCCGGAAGGCGTCTTTAACATTCTCCAAGGCCCCAATGGCTGGCTGCCTGCGCCGACAAATGGCCTTCCGCTGCCCGGTCTTGGCGTCAACGTCTTTACAGACGCCCAGGGCAATATCCTGACCTTTGGCGGCGACGGCGGCCTGTCGGTGTTCGATCCGGGCCTGAGGCTCGGCACCAGCCCGGTTTTCTTCTCCGGCGGCAGCGGCTTTAACTCCGATGACGACTTCCAGGAAGGGGTGGTTCCGGTTGAGCGCATGGTGTTCATGAGCACCGGCCATTACGACCTTACGGATAATCTCCGGCTGTTCTTCGAAACCAACTTCTTAAACTCGCGCGCTTCGGACCTGCTCACGCAAACCCAGAACGCCTTCAACACGGCGGCCTTGAACGCGCCAGGCCAGGGTTCGTTCGGCATCGGCATAGACAATCCGTTCATTTCGGAAGAGGATCGTCAAACGCTGATTGACGCCGGGGCCGGGGACACGCTCTGGCTCAACGGCATCGGCCTCAACCTCAACCCGAACGCCGGGGCCAACACCCTCGAGACCACCACCTATCGCACAGTGGGCGGCCTTGAAGGCGAGTTCGATTATGGCGACCGCTACTTCAATTGGGACATCTCCATGAACTTCGGCCGCACGACGCAGTTCCGCAGCGTCGGCGTGGTTCGCGGCGATGCGTTCTTCAATGCGGTCGACTCGACCATTCTTGATGCCGGCACGCTGGCGCAGCTGAACGATGCGGACAATCAGTCGCTGTTGGAGCTGACCATCAACAGCGAACAGTTCAACGTCATCAGAGACGGCGCGGTGGCCAATGTCGGCACCGATGAAGCGCAGGAAGGCGACATCATCTGCCGCGGCTTCCTCAACCCGGGCGGTCCGGTCGATCAGAATGTGGGCGGGCCGACTGAAGGCATTTCGACCGGCAACAGGCCGACGCCGGATGCGGCGCTGGTCGGCTGTACGCCATTGAACCTGTTCGGCCTTAATGATCCGAACTCGAACCCGTTCGAGACCATCAACTTCATCACGTCCTCGGCGCAAAGCTTCGGCGAGATCAACCAGATGGACTTTGTCGCCAACTTCGGCGGCGACCTCTTTGAGCTGCCGGCGGGCTGGATCCAGTTCAACGTCGGCTTTGAGCGGCGTCGCGAATTCGGCAAGCTGCAAAATAGCGGCGTGCTTGAAGACGCGCTGTCGCGCCATCTGCAGGTGGCGAGCTTCCCGTTCGCCGAGGTGACTTCGAATGAGGCTTTTGGCGAAATCGTCATTCCGGTGATGAGCGATAACTTCAAGTTCGGCTTCGATGACGCTCTGTCCTTCATTGACCGTCTCGACTTCCAGGGCGCCTATCGCCGGATCCGCGCCCGCGGCGAGTCGGACTCAGCATCCGAACTGCTCGGCAATGCGCTGTCCGGTTCGGTCAACTCCTATTCGGCTGGCGGCACGATCGCTATGTTCGATGAGCAAGTCGTTGTTCGAGGCAACTACACGCAATCCGTGCGCCAGCCCTCGATTGTCGAACTGTTCTCGCCATTCGCGGCGGCCCGCGGCCTGACCGGCGATCCCTGCGACGTGACCAACATCAACGACGCGCCGGACACCAACCGTCAGGCCAACTGTATCGCCGCGGCGCAAATGCTGGGCTTCACAGGGGCGACCATCGGCACGATCATGGGCCAAACCGGCCTGATCTTGGCGCCGGGCGACAATGTTTACACGACCCCGTCGGTGAACGCGTCGATCCCGCTTCTGGCCGGCGGCAATCCGAACCTCAACTTTGAGATCGGCGACTCCTGGACGGCAGGCTTCACCCTGCAGCCGAATGCGGTGCCGGGGCTGACCTTCCGGGCCGACTGGGTCGACATTACGATCAACGATCAGATTGTGCAGCCCGACTTCACGTTCTTCACTGAAACCTGCTTCGACACGTCGCTGACGGCGCTGGAATGTGAAAACTTCGAACGCGTCGGGCCGCAGCCGGCGATTGACGGCTCCCTCATCGGCGGGTTCGATATCGTCAAAGGCACGACGGGCTTCGGCAATACCGGCTTCATCGAACTCCAGGCTCTGCAGGCGCAGATCCGCTACGGCTATGACGTGGCTGACGCGTTAGAGTTCATGAATCTCGGCAGAGGCGAAAACGACTGGGGCAATTTCTCAATCCAGGTGACGTTCTATGCCCCGATCACTTACCGCGACAGCGCTTCTAGTGCGGGTCTCGACGCCTCGGGCCAGCCGGCCAACCAGGTGGGCTCGACCAGCAATATCGACGGGCCGATCCCGACCAGCAATATCTACTCGCCGATCCAGTTCACGGCCGACTTCGGCTGGGAGTGGAGACAGTGGGATCTGTTCTGGCGCACGTTCTATTCCGGCAGCGTAAATCCGTGCTTCGATCGCGTGCCGGGCGACTGTGACGACATTCCGGATGAAGCTTCCGAGTTACCGCGCGATGTCGAGCATGATGTCTCGATCGGTTACAACCATAATGATCATGTGAGAATCCGGGCCGGCATCAGCAACGTCCTCAACAATGAGTCGACGCTGGAGCAGGAAGCCTTGTGTGCCGCTGGGCTCCGCGGCTGCGGCAACCCCTTTGGCCGCAACATCTTCGTGCGGTTGAATATCAGAGGCTAATCAATCAACGGCGAGGCCGGGCGACCGGTCTCGTCAACACTACCTTCGCCGCCGGAACCTTAAAGGTTCCGGCGGTTTCTTTTTGCGAAGGAGTTTTTTGTTTGTTGCGCGGCGATTAGTGGCATGGTCGTTGGCGTCCAAAGCCGCCATTTGCGCATTCAATCAATTTGCAATAGGAACGCCTTCGCCGCCGACATATGCGCCTTGATCAACGAACAAGGCGGTTGCGCGCTAATCATCGATTACGGCCATTTGCAGTCCGGGCTGTGCGATACGCTGCAGGCCGTGCGCGATCATCGCTACTGGCCGCCGCTCGCATCGCCGGGTCGCGCAGATATTACGGCGCATGTCGATTTTGATGCACTCGCCCGGGTCGCCCTCGAAGCTGGCGCTGTCGCCCACGGGCCGGTCACTCAGGGCGCGTTTCTCGAAAAGCTTGGCATCCGCGTCCGAATGGAAATGCTGTGCAAAGGCAAAACCGACGCTGAAGCGGAAAAAATCCGCCTCGGCGCGGAGCGTATCGCCATGCCCGACCAGATGGGCGAAATATTCAAAGTCTCATGTTTCGCATCGCCCAATCTCCCGACGCCCGCGGGCTTCCACGATTGATGACGCCGCCGTTCCTGACATCGCCTTTGCTTGACGCGCCGGGTCTGGCACATGGGTTTTTCGGCCGCGCCGGCGGCGTTTCGACCGGCATTTTCGCGTCGCTGAACACCGGCCCCGGCTCATCCGACGCTGCAGCAGATGTCGCTGAAAACCGACGGCGCTGCGCGAACGCGTTGGGTGTTGAACCCGATTATCTCCTTACCAATTACCAGCTGCATTCGCCGATCGCCGTTTATGTCGACGGCCCTTGGGCGACGGCTCCGGCGCGGGCCGACGCATTGGTGACAGACAGGTCGGGACTGGCGCTTGGGGTTCTGGCCGCCGACTGCATTCCCTGGCTTCTGGCCGATATCGAGGCCGGCGTCATCGCCGCGGTCCACGCCGGCTGGCGCGGCGCGCTTGCGGGCGTACTCGAAAATGCGGTTGAGGAAATGACCAAACGCGGCGCCGATCCTGCGCGCATTTGCGCCGCTCTCGGGCCCTGCCTGCACCAGTCCAATTTTGAGGTCGGCCTCGAATTGGTCGATGCTTTTAAACAGAGCTTCCCGCAGGCGGAACGCTATTTCTCCCCAGGGCGGGAGAGCGAAAAGCGCCAGCTTGATCTTGCCGGTTTTGCAGCCTGGCGACTGACGAGCGTCGGTGTTGTACAGGTTGACGATCTTGAAATCTGCACGCTGGCCGCGCCGGGAAAAATATTTCAGCTATCGCGCCAGCCGACGACGCGGCGATACGGATTACGGCCGTAATCTCTCCGCAATTGCGCTTGCGTAAAAAATTCTCATGCGCGACTTGCGCGATTGTCAATAAACCGTCATGAAACGCTCGCGGACCTTGGAAATCGGGCGTTAGGGGATGGGGCCATGAAGCTGATCGCCGGAAACTCCAACCGACGGTTGAGCGAAGCGATATCAAAACGGCTCGCCACTTCTCTCGCCAATGCCGACATAAAGACCTTCAAGGACGGCGAAGTCTTCGTCGAGATCCAGGAAAACGTGCGCGGGGAAGACGTGTTCGTCATTCAGTCAACCTCGCGCCCTGCAAACGATCATTTGATGGAGCTCTTGATCACGATCGACGCGCTGCCGCGCGCGTCGGCAAGCCGCATCACGGCTGTGATCCCTTATTTCGGCTATGCCCGTCAGGACCGCAAGGCCGGCCCGCGCACGCCGATTTCCGCCAAACTGGTGGCTAATCTCATCACCACTGCCGGCGCCGACCGCGTGCTCACGGTTGATCTCCACGCAGGCCAGATCCAGGGGTTTTTCGACATTCCGACCGACAATCTCTACGCGGTGAAAGAGTTCGAGCGGCGAGTACGTGAAATCCACAATGGAGGCCTGGACGAGGTGACCGTCATCTCGCCTGACGCCGGCGGCGTGGTTCGCGCGCGCGCGTTAGGCAAGCGACTAAACGACCGACCGCTCGCCATCGTTGATAAACGCCGCACAAGCACTGATAGACAAAGGCGCCAAAAGCGTCTCCGCCTGTGTAACCCATGGCGTTCCTTCCGATCACGCAGAAGTACGGTTCATGAAATCGGACGCATTGAGCCGCATGATCATCACTGATTCCATTGAAGCGCGGCCGGAAGTAGCGGACTGCCCCAAGATCGAGCAGGTTCCGATCGCTACGCTTCTGGCCGAAGCGATCCGTCGCATCGCCAACGAAGAATCAGTTTCCAGCCTCTTTGACTAATTGCAACGTTTGCGGCGCGGCCGGTTGCAAGTCAGCCGCGCACGCATCCCACAACGTTACTCGCCGACTTGTGTTGGATAAGCCGGCGCTTCAGTCGGAACCGGGCTCGGGTTGGTCTGCAGAAGCGAGAGGATTTCTTGAATCGCGCGCTCAAGTTGCGTATCCCGGCCCGCATTTGTCGCGATTGGATCAAGCGCTACGTCGATATCCGGCGCAACGCCTTCGTTTTCGACCGTCCACTGATAGTTCGTGTCGAAAAAGCGGAAATACGGAACGGTCAGAAAACCGCCGTCCATAAGCGGCGGGCTTGGGTTGATGCCAATCAAACCACCCCAGGTACGCTTGCCGATCAACGGCCCGATGTTCATTTCACGGAATGAATAGGGCAGGAAATCTCCGCCGGAACCGGCGTCCTGGTCGATCAACATGACCTTGGGTCCGAACATACCGCCGCCGGGTGTATTGAACACCATCCCGTCGCGGTCTTTCCATCCCGAAAGGTAAGTTCGGCTCAACACGTCGGTAATGTAGTTCGCCGCCTTCCCGCCGCCGTTCGAGCGTTCGTCGATGATCATCGCGTCCTTATCGACTTGAGCGAAGAACATGCGATTGAAGAACGTAAAACCGGCTCCAGCAGTGTTCGGAAGATAGACATAACCGACACGGCCGTTCGTCGCCTCATCGACGGCCTTGCGATTGTCTTCAACCCACGCCCACAGTCGAATAAGAAACTCTGTGTTCGTCGGTTCCACAACAATATTTCTCGCATCGCGCCCGTCAGCGCGTGCTGAAACCCGTAGCGTTACTTGCTGGTCGGACTTTCCTTGCAAGAACTCAAAGATATTGTCCGACTGGCCGAGCGTCCGACCGTCAACGGCGAGAATATAATCGCCAACGCTGACACCAAGACCGGGCTCAGCAAGCGGTGCATCGAGGAATGGATTCCAAGGCTTGCTCGTATAGATTCGCGCAATTCGGTGACGACCGTTCGCCAATTCTAAATCGGCGCCGAGAAGGCTCGCACTTGGCCCCTGCTCACGGTGTATGTCGCCGCCGCCAGCCCAGTTGTGGCTGACCTGCAGTTCACCGATCATTTCGACGATCAGAGCGTTCAAATCCTCACGCCGGCCTACATGGTCGACCAGCGGGCGATAGCGGTCATAAACCGCCTGCCAGTCGAGGCCATGCATGTTCGGATCATAGAAAAACGCCTGTTCCATACGCCAGGCTTCGTCAAAAATCTGCGCCCATTCGTTTCGCGGATTGACCATCATGCGCATGCCGCTGACATCAAGCCTTTTGGCATCCAGTTTCTCGCCGATTTCGGCAGTCTGAAACGATCCGTCCGCCATCTGAACAATGATGTGCTTGCCTTTGGCGGCTATCGCCGCGCCAGTGACGCCGTCAAGAACCTTTTGTTCCTCCCGATCGGCGAATTTGAAGCGCATCAGGGCGTTTTCAGCTTGCGCGTTTTCGCCGGGAGGCGTGATGGAAGCGCCAAACTGAACATTCCGGACGTAATAAAGAGTACCGTCATGAGCGACAGCGAGGACCGAGTAATTGCGCTCCGCCACTGGCAAGGCGACTACACGGCTTGAGAGTCCGTTTAGGTCAATTTGGGTCGACGGAGTATCATCGCCGTTTTCCTCATCCTTGCCTTCGTCTTCACCTTCATCACCGGTTTTTGGCTTAATCGGAGAATCGCCTCCCGCGGCGAGCACAGCAACATAGATCCCCGAACGTTGGGGGCGTTCCTGGCTTGACATGTCGAGACCGGCCTGCGCCGGCCCTGAGTTGGTCGACGCAGCGAAATAGAGATATTTTCCATCCGGACTAAACGCGGGCGACCTAACATTGGCCAAGCCATCGGACACGCGATAGGACCGCCAGGCGTTAAAGTCATAAAGCATGAGGTCGCGATTAAAGTTGGGCTGCTCCTGCGTGTAAGCGAGCCAACGTCCGTCAGGCGACGTATCAACGGATACGGAGCCCGGATATTCGCGACGCTGAGGACCCCATTCGCGACGCGCATCTGTTGAGATCAATGTCGACGAACCGGAGCTTACATCGATTGCAAATAATCGAAGATGGTTGTCACGATAAACAATGCGATCGCCATTGCCGCCCCACTCAAGCAGCGAATAAAAATCAGAGTCAAGGTTGAAACGCCGCGGGTTCGAAAGACCGCTCTGGCTCTCAACAACAAGCCGCTGCACAGATTCGGATGCATCAATATACGCGACGCGCCGTCCATCCGGCGACCACAGCGCCGTATATTCGCGAGCGCCGTCACTGCGCGTGAGATTCCGGGTTGAACCATCTTTGACAGGAACGGTGAAAACGTCACCACGGGCAGTAACGGCGACGCGTTTTCCAGTCGGCGAAAGGTCAACCGCCTGAATGGTCCGACTGGCGTCTTTCCATTGCGGCTGTAATTGCGGCAAATCTGGAGAAATCGATATACGCAATTCGGCAACCGCGCCGCTGGCAACGTTAAAAGTCTTCAGCCTTCCACCTGCTTCATAAATGATTGTGCCGCCATGGGCGTCCGCGGCGCGAATGTCCCAGACGGGTTCATTGCTGACTTTCGCAATTGCACGCGTTGCAGGGTCATAGTGGTGAAGATTGAGCGTTTTGTTGTCGCGATCGGAAATGAAATAGAGTTGATCGCCAACCCACATGGGCTCAATGTCGTTGACGCGCTCGCCGGGAACTTCGACCGCGGATCCCGCATTCATGTCCATCACGATCACTGACGGCGTTCTGCCCCCGCGGCTGAGGCGCCACCCTGCCCGCCCGCCGTAAAGACCGTTATAAGCGACGCCATGCGGGATATATGCGAAGCGTGCGCCGGCATCGTCATAACTGCCGCGGTAAATGCGTGCTTCCATCTGCTTTTCTGGCAACCCGCCGTTGATGGAAACATGGAAAAGCTGCGCCGAACGACCATGATTTGTGCCGCGGCTAGAGGCGAACGCAACTGCTGAACCGTCAGGAGCCCAATCAAGTACGATATCGTCGCCCGAGTGCCATGTCAGACGCTTTGGCTGTCCGCCTGCGGTCGAGATGATGTAGACGTCATCGTTATTTTCAAAATTCGCCGTATAGGCGATCCATGATCCGTCAGGCGAAAATGTTGGGTTGTACTCGTCGACAGGACTCGATGTCAGGCGACGCGGGCGGGCACCATTGCGATCCGCCACCCACAAATCGCCTGCATACACAAACGCAATATGCGAGTCGGATATCGCAGGATCGCGCAGCAGCAATGTTTGTTCTTGCGCTGACGCGCTCGCCGCTATGAGCGCAAAGCCTGTTGTAAATGCGATTTCGCGAACATATTTCATGACAACCCCTCTCAGTGACGGTAACAAAACTATTGCTTTGCGCCGGAGTAACACATTGTAGCTGGCCGCGCACGAATTTTGCGCGCCCGCTAAGCCCAAGCATTAATTAGCCTCCAGCTTCTGACGGACGCGAATGACGGCCTGACGCAGGTCGGCGGACTTCAGGCCTTGGGCTTTAATTAATCGAGCGTCTCCTTCAGGATCAGCTTGTCCAGCTCAAGATCGGCGACGATCCGCTTCAATCGGGCGTTCTCTTTCTCAAGCGACTTCATCTCGTGAAGCTGCGACTTCGCCATGCCGCCATACTTCCGTCGCCACGTGTAGTACGTCGCGTCGCTGATGCCGACTTTGCGGCAGGCTGACGCCACATCGCTGCCAGCGGAAAGTTCTACATCAATCTGACGCAACAGATTCAAAACGTCTTCATCCGAAAACCGCTTCCGGGCCATCCAACCGCCCCTTTATTTGCTTAGTGATAGACAACCTAAGTGGCACAATTATACGGGGGCAAGACACCTGTCGCGATGTGGCCGGTCTCAGAGTCTAATCGCGCTTGGCTATCCTTCGATCCGCATGAACTTCGTTCTAGACCGCAAAGTTGGCAAGGAACCGTTCGTCGACAGTCACGCCAATTCCTGGCTGCACTGGAAGCTCGATATAATCGGGCCCGTAGACGAGATCCTGGTCCATCCATTCGTCCTGAAATGGCGGAAAGCGTTCCAGCATGAGAAAATTTCGCATGTGGGCGCTCAGCTGTACGATGGCGGCGGTGGCGACGGATCCGATTGGATTGTGAGGCGCTACTCCTATACCGTGATTGTCTGCCATTGCGGCGATCTTTCGAGCTTCGGTGATGCCGCCTACACGGCCGATATTAATCTGCGCGATGCCAATAGCTTGCGCTTCGAAGAGCTTGCTGAAGTCGTAGCGACTTAGAATGCGCTCACCCGTCGCCAGGCGCGTGTTCACGGTGCGGCTCAGCTTTATCATGGAGTCCAGATTTTCGGCCGGGATCGGCTCCTCGACGAAGACGAGATTTGCGCGCTCCACTTCGCGGCAGAACAGCGCAGCCGATGAAATGTCAAGACGTCGCCAGATGTCGACCATCAGATCGACCGAAGGTCCTACTGCCTCCCTAACGGCGAAAACTTCGTCGATGCCCCGCTTGAGGTCGGCCGAAGAGACGAAATACTGATTTCCGATCTGGGACATGAACTCGAACGGATACCATTTGAGCCGCGTTGCTCCTTTTTCGACGGTCACCAATGCCCGCTCGACCACCTCTTTCGTGGTTGACGTGCCTTCCCACCAGCCGTTCAGATAGATCGGAATGCGCTCGTGATAAGCGCCACCGAGCAGTTGATAGACGGGCATATTGACGGACTTGCCGAAGATGTCCCAAAGAGCATGGTTGATGGCGCCCTGGGCACTGCCTTCGACCGGTCCGCCCCGCCAAAAATACCGATCGTACAGTTCGTGCCAGATTTTCTCGATCTGCAGCGGATCGGAGCCGATCAGATACTGCTTCGCCCCGGCTATCGCGGCCACAACCTGCTTCGAAAGACAGAACGGGTAGGAGAGCGTTCCTTCGCCCAAGCCAAATAGACCTTCGTCTGTGGTTATCTTCAGTACAACTGCACGCGCCTCTCCAAAACGGCCTATCTCATAAATCGGACAAAAACATTGAACGTCGGTAATCTTCACCTGCTATCTCCCGGCTAATCGCAGTCGCCGTCTTTAGCGGCGTGAGCCACTTAAAATGTTCTTTTCGTTGCCTTTCCAAGGTGGACAAGCTGTATGTCCATGGCAAGAAAGAATTTTCACACCCGATATTCGGAAACTCTTACCTCCATTTTTCTGCTTGAGCCTCCTCGAAGTGCAGCCTTGCACATGCTCAGACCTCGGCCGAAGGGAGACATAGACGCTCATGCACGTAGCATCCCCAGCGGACCCGGAAGCGATCATGCGCGTGCATCACTTTGACAATATCTGGATCAGGTCCGGAGATGCCGCCACCAGCCGGCGCGTATACGCGTCCTTCGGGTCCTGCAGCACAACACTGGAAGGGCCAGCTTCGACTATACTCCCCTTATGCATGACAATGACCCGGTGGGCGAATCCTTTGGCTATCGAAATATCGTGGGTAATCATCATGTAAGCCGTCCGTCGCTCGGCGGCGAGGTCAAGCATCAGGTTCAGGAGTTGACCCCGGTTGGAAACATCGACACCCGAGAGCGGTTCATCGGCAACGATCATTTCCGGATTTGAGGCAAGTGCCCTCGCGATTGAAAATCGCTGCCTCTGGCCACCGCTAAGCTCGCTGGGATAGCGCGCGAGATACTTTTGCGGCGGGTTCAAACCTACGCTTCGTAACAATCCTTCATAGACCTCGGTACCCGTACCCCGCGGCAGGACTTGTCGAAGTGTACTGGCGAGCGATCTCCTCGGGTTCAGCGAGCCATGGGAATCCTGGAAAATCGGCTGCACTACTGGGCGCAGCAATCGATACTGTTCGCGTGACAGCGATTTTATGTCGTGCCCTTTGAGTCTTACCGTTCCCTGGTCCGGCTCCGTCAAGCCAAGTGCGACGCGCGCGAGTGTGGATTTTCCTGATCCGCTCTCGCCGACGATTGCAACGATCTCTCGCGGAAATACTGAAACCGACACGTTGTTCAATGCAAGCGTTCCAGTTTCGTGACCGCCGAAACGCTTGACGATCGAGTCCAACTCGATGATCGGAATTCTCGGCTTTTCCATGTCAGTCCAAAATCCTGTTGCGGCCTGGCCGGCAACAATGTGCTGTATGACCAGCCTCTATCAGGCGAGCCGGCTGAGGCTGCGTGCATTCCTCAGCCGCTTGACTGCAGCGATTCCGGAATGAGCATTCCTTGACATCGTGCACGTTGCTAGCAAGTTCGCCGGGGATTGATGTAAATCGGCCGTTCTCGTCCGGAATCGCCATCGAAGCCGAGATCAGGCCGCGCGTGTACCAATGCGCCGGATAGCGAAGGACATCCAGCGTCGGACCGGATTCAATCGTGCAGCCGGCATACATGACCGTAACCCGGTCACAACTTTGGGCGATCAGCCCAATATCATGTGAAATAAGCAGCAGCGCCATGCCTAATTCAAGACGAAGTCGCGAAATCAGATCGATGATTTCAGCCTGCGTCGTGACGTCGAGAGCGGTGGTCGGTTCATCAGCGATGAGGATCGCCGGCCTGCATCCCAATGCGATCGCCAGAAGCGCCCGTTGCTGCATCCCGCCTGACAGTTGATGAGGATAGGCTTCCTGACATGTGTTCGGCAGCAACACCAAAGCAAGAAGGTCGCGGACCCGTTCCGATACATTCGCGCCGCGATCGTGCAGTAGAATGCTTTCCGCTATCTGCTTGCCGATTTTCTTCACAGGGTTCAAGAAGGTCAGGGGGTCTTGGAAAACCATGGCGACCGGGCTGCCGCGCAGCTTTTGCCGCTCTTCCTCTGGCAGTTGAGTCACGTTTCGACCATTGATTGCGATCGACCCGCCGGTGACGCGACCGCGATAACGCGGCACCAGCCCCATTATAGCGCGAGCCAGCGTGGATTTTCCGGAACCCGATTCCCCTACCAAGCCCATGGCTTCTCCAGGATTAACGGCGACGCTCGCGTCTCGAATTGCACGAACCGCACTTGAATGAGTGTAAAAGCTCACTTCGAGGTTGTTCACTTCGACGATGGGTGTGGTTTTGTCAGGCATCGTATCGCGTTCTCGGGTCAAGATGTTTGATGACCGCATCTCCGACCAAATTGAAACAAAGAATTGTAATCAGCAACGCAAGTCCAGGGAAAATAGACAGCCACCAGGCATTGTAGATAAATCGCTGTCCGCTATTTAACAGTTTGCCCCAGGTCATGGTATCAATACTGTTCAGGCCTACGAAGCTCAAGGAGGCTTCCAGCATAATAGCCTGCCCGACAACGAGGACAGCCAGCGGAATGACTGGCGATACTGCATTGGGCAGAATATCGAAGAACAATATGCTTAGCCGACCTTTTCCGAGGCATCTCAGAAAGGAGACGTATTCCAGCTCACGCACCCGCATAACCTCGCCGCGAATGACTCGGGCTATTTTCGGCCATGCCAGAAGCGCTATGACGATGACGACTTGCGTCACGCCGGCCCCGGAAAGCGCCACGATGACTGCCGCGATTATGAAGGTAGGCATTACCTGAAAGAACTCGGATACCGCGACGAGGAGGCGGTCGAGCAAACCTCCGTAGAAACCAGCCAGGCAGCCGGCCACGACGCCGAGGAAGACCGCGATGCAGGCCGCGGTCGCACCGATCGCCATGGATACCCGCGTGCCGTAGATCATCATGGCATATACGTCGCGTCCCAGCTCGTCCGTGCCGAAAATGTGCTGCATCGAAGGGGCGCTGAGGGTCTGCACGCTCATCAGCGAAGGGTCGACCGAGGTTCCCAGGGATGGAAATACGGCAAGGACCGTGAGGACGAACAGGATGGCGAGCAGAACGCCCAACATCGGATTGCGCAAAAGCTCGGAACGGACCCGCTTAAGCATCGCGCAGTCCCCGCTCTATCGAGACACGGGGATCGACCAACGTGTAGATCACATCTGTCACGATGTTCGTGGTCACCACCAGCACGGTGCTCGCCAAAAGTATCCCAAGGAGCACCGGGTAATCACGAGTGGAGATCGAGTTCAGAAAAAGCGTGCCAAGCCCCGGCCAACCGAATGCCGCTTCGACCAGAATTGCCCCGGTCAGCGAATAGCTGAACGTGTAGCCAATGACAGTGATAATCGGGATCAGGGAGTTTGGAAGGATGTGCCGCCAAAGGACGCTTCTGAATGGGAGCCCCTTTGCGATGGCGGTCGTGACGTAGTCATCGTTGAGGACTTCGATCATCTTCGTTCGTGCAACCCGCCCGACCAGAGCAAGATAGAAGAGGATGAGCGACGTCAATGGGAGGATGAAGTGCAGCAGGATGTCAATAGCGCCGCCGGCGCCCTTCCCTCGAAGCGACATCATGCCTTGCGCGGGCAGCCAACCCAGCCAAACGGAAAAGATAATGATGCATATCTGGGCAAACCAGAAAATCGGGACAGAATATCCAAACAGCACGACGGCGGTCAGAACCAGATCGATCGGCCGGCCAGCTCTCGGCGCGGCATAGAGCGACAGAGACACTGCAAGGAACGACGCGATCAACAGGGCAGGAACCACGAGCACGAGCGTTTTTCCCGCACGCCCGACGAGCAGTTCCAGCACGGGCGCGTTGTTGGCGAACGAATACCCCAAATTTCCGCTCAGAACGTTTGTTACATAGGCGAGGAGCTGCTCGGGCAGTCCCTTGTCAAGCCCGTACTCCTGCCTGAGCTGAGCGATATATTCGGGTGGGGCGGGATACTCGCCAACCAGACCGGCGAGCGGATCTCCCGGCATGGAATGAAGCAACATGAAATTCAATATGAGCACAAAAGCCACCGTTCCCACGGCAAACGCTATCTTATGCGAAATAACCTTAAGCATCATCCGGTCAACACCTCGAATTTAGCTGCACTCAACAATGGTACGTCTGCCACGTCGGATTGGCCAATGCCAGGAGCGCACGAAGTCCGCTCCAGAAGGAAGTGGAAGGCAAGTCCCGCTTCCACTTCTTCTTTGCGTTGAACGTTGGGCGTCGAGCGAACTGGTCACTTTACCCCCAACGCTGACCGATCGAGATCTTGACGACTGCCTCGATCTATTCAGAAACCCAGACCTGGTCCCACCAGAGCAAATAGCCTGTGAGGTCGACATTCTTCACCCTGCTGTTGCGGGCGGAAATGTAGGCTCGTTCGTGATAATTGAGAACAGGCAGATCCTTGGCAAGGATCTGGGCGGCCTCCCCGTAATATTTTCCCCGTTCTTCGACTGTCGAAGCGTCCTGTCCCTTTATGAACAAGGCGTCTACTTCCGGATTGCTATACTGCGACGCGTTGTTGAACCGACGCGACGGATCGATCGAGTCTGTCGTGTAAAGCCGCGCGACGCCGGCTGCGGGGTCGCCGCCAGTGTCATATGTTCTGAGCGCAGCGCCGTAGTCGTAGTCGCCGTAGAGCTTCTTAAACATCACGGTGCGCTCGACACCGGTAATGTCGACCTTCACGCCAATGGCACCCCAATATTGCTTGAGCGTTTCTGCGATCTGCGGCAATTCAGGCTTGCCGGCATCGATCAGCAGGTCGATCGAGAAGCGGAATCCTGACGCGTCGGGCTCAAGCCCAGCTGCATCGAGTTTCGCGTTGGCTGCTGCCACGTCGTATGGGTAGAGCTCGTCGTAGTCCAGCGACAGATCGCTTGCCTGCGACAAGCGCGAGTCTATCGCCGACTTCGCCGGCGCACCTGTCCCGAAATAAGCAGCGGCGTTCAAGTAATTGCGATCGATTGCCTGCAATAGCGCCTGACGTACCTGGGGCTTGTCGAGCGGCGGGCGCTTGGTATTGACCACGATCACGTCGCTTGCCGGAAAGGCGGCCTCGAACATCACAAACCGGTCGTCTCCCTTGAATGTCGCCAAGTCTCCTAGCGGCAGAAAATAGGCTTCGATATAATCAACCTCGCCGGCGCGAAGCGACAGTGACCGCTGGGCCGCCACGGGAATTATCCTGGCGATGACCTGGTCAAGGTAGGGGCGCCCCTCTCGCCAATAGTTCGGATTCTTCTCGAAAGTCAGATGTGAGCCGCGCACCCATTCCTTGAGCATGAAAGGTCCGGTCCCGACGGGAGCTGTCAGTGACGCCGTATTTTTCGTTACATCGCTTCCTTCGAATATGTGCTTGGGAAGGATCTGGCCGTTTTTCTCGTTGGTGAGAGATCCGAGAAACGGTCCATACGGTGCATTCAAGGAAATTTCGACCTTGTGTTCGCCCAGTGTCTTGATTTCTTTGATCTTCTTTCCTGCGCCGGCAAATAGTGGGCCGTACTTAGAGGAGACTTCTTCGAGCGTGAACTTGACGTCGTCCGAGGTGAAGGGCTTGCCGTCCTGCCAGTTCGCATCGACCAGGTCGAAAGTATAGGTCAATCCATCCGCCGAAATCGTCCAGCTTTTGGCGAGGTTCGGCTCGAAGGTGAAGCCAGGTCCGAAGCGGACGAGTGATTCGTACACCAGGCTTCCGAGCGGCATGTCGACCGCACTGGTTGTGATCGCCGGGTTGAGTACCGCCGGATCCCCGGAAATCGTCATGACGACGTCGCCGCCACTTTTGGGCTCTGCCGCATCTACGTCGGCAACATGGCTCTTTATGCTGCCCTGCTCACAGCCCGCCACGAGTAAAAGTAATAGTAATCCCGTCAGTTTCTTTAACATTCTTATGCCCCTCTTGAGTTATGCCATTCGAGGAAAGTTTCAGCGCCCCAATTCAGCCCCACCAAGTCCGTAAATTTATCTATGCAGTCTACAAAACAGAACCATTCGAACAAGTCTCTTTTGGGTTCGCCCCAGCGAGTCGGGCTTCGGTGAAAACCTTGGTTGAATTCAACGGGTGCTGAAAACGTCCTTTTAGCTTTCTTTTTAGCTGACCGTACCAAGCCCTCGAGCGCCTCTGGTCGCATCTTAGCCGCGTGGTCTGTAAACCTAGAATCTAGCTCTTTCAATTCCTCAGCTAATCGGACGCGCTTCTGAATCATTTCTAAGACCGTTAGGACGTTCTCTTTTCCAGCTCGCTCTAACGAGTCCCAGTTTTTTCCGTCTGGGTCTATCGCTCTAATTTCATCCATCAAAACCGAGATGGGTTTCTCATCATCCGAGTAATAGAGGAAGTTCCCCTCTCCTACGACGAGATAAAATTTATCTAGTAGCCGGAGCCAGTATCCAAGAAGATAATAATACAAATGCCCCGCTTAGGAACAATGCTCTAGATGACATTTCACTCTCCCTCCTGATATATTTCATCTAAAAGATATAGGCGAGGTCGCACGAATAACGCCTCCTCCTATAACGACTGATTACGCATCATGCGCGCCGCCAAACATGGGGGTCAATTCGCAATTTCTACCCCCATAGTTAGCTATTTTCGAAACACTGCGGGCTTGGCGAACAAGCGGCGGACAAGACTCCGCCAGGCTTCGAGCACACAGTCCAAAGTTTCAGACCTCCAATGACGGCGCCGTTTCGTCGCCCGTCGAAGGCGACCCGTGCAATAGTCGGGGTGCGAGTGCGGCAACAGGTCAACCTTTTCGGCTGGCGACGAGAGCAAGCGTTCGCGCCATTTCGTTCCGCTGGATCATCAGGGCTTCGTCGACACCCAGCCCAGGCTTGGACAACATGAAATCCGGACGACACGCCAGACCGATATGGGTGCAAATGCGGGCCGATTGATCAGTTTCGTTGGCGCTTCCGCCGAGAGCGACGCCGAAGTAATGTTTCTTGCAGTACAGTATCGCTTCGATCGTGTTCGATATGCCGCCAAGGTCGGGAACCTTAACCTGAGCAAAATCTGCCGCCTTCTCGTCAACGAAGATCTTGATGTCTTCGAGCGTATTGCACCACTCATCGACGATGACCTTGACACCGGAACCGCGCTTGATCAACGCACTGCGAAGACTGCTGTAGAGCTCGACCTGTTGATCGCGCGATTGAGCAATGATGGGAGACTCGACGATGAATTCATACGGCCTGACGGTGTCGGCAATCGAAAGCAGGTAATCCGCTATCTTGCCGATGTCATTGGCAAAGAGGTCGCCGAGTGTGCCGTAGATGTCCAGATGGATGCGGGGACGATAATCATCGCCACCAATCTGCGTCAGGCGGGCAGCGATCCTACCGGCATAGTCTTTCAACTTCTCTCCAGAGTACCCAATCTGCTCGACTGTGGAGAAATCGGCATGCGGCAACAGTTCCGGTCTTTTCAAAATCGTCCGGTCGAGCTGAAGAGGGTCGTCGCGCTGGCAAGATGCCAGGATCGGAATGGCTTTGTCAGAAATTGTCGTTCCGAACTCGTCTGCCACGACCTCGGCCATGGTGGTCCTCTGGGCAATGGCGACGGCGTTGAGGAGCGCCTGGGAGACGCCGTAGCGCAAAGCCATATGCATCCGCTTGCCGTCAAGCACGAGGGCGTCAAACTCGTTGGCGTTGCTGCGGAAGCGTGAAACGTTTCGACCGATCAGGCGCGGACGGAGCTCGTTCTCTAGCGTCCTTAGATGTTCCTTGGGTTTGAAAATCCGGTCACGACCGGCCGCCCCGGCCAGGATGACGTCGGTGCAATCGCCGACAGCTACAGACCCATCCTCCAAAACAAGGATAATCGATACCGTTTCGCCGGGCTCGATGATCTGCTCGTATCCGGGTAAGACGGGCCTACCGACAAAAATACCACCATCCGACTTGGCGCCTGCTTTGATCGCCGCCAAATCCTCATGGAGATAGCCGGATTGGCCTGTCGCGAACAACACGTCTCTTATTTCCACGGTGGTACCGCCTTATTCCTTGCGATAGAGTGATAGCCTGGGGACGCGGCTGCCGGGACCATGGCGGACACGTGCGCGAATGCGATCCAGCCCGGGACGCTGCGGCAAAGCGAACGCACTAATGTCTCGATCCGTGCCTGGTGATCAGCTTACCTGCCTCGGAAAGATCGCCGCACGTCTCAAGCGACATGACAAAATCTAGAAGAGCATCGGACTGACGTTCCCCAAGCACAGGCGATATGAGTGTTTTGGCTTTTTCGACAATCTCTTCCTGCGAGAGCGGAAACTCCGAGCCTCCCCGAGGTATTTCTACATGATTCCGGTAAATCGCGCCGTCTAACATCCGTAGCTCCACAGTCGTGCGGTCGGCTGCCGAATACGTGCCAGGCTGAACAATATCCAGGTCACTTACGACCTCGATACGCGCCATAAGCTCAAGGGCTTGCGCATTCTGTACATAATATTCCGACAAGCCCGCCGCATCGGTGACCAGTGCAACGGCCACCGAATATGGCGCACTCATTTGCGCATCTAACGTAGACACAATGGAGGTCCCCCCAACAAACCTATGATTTTCTTCGGTGAGATGGAGCGTAATCCGGTCGATATCCTGCCAGCGTATTGTACGTTGGCGCTTCAGTTCGAAAATTGCGTCAAGCGCGGCGTGCACACCGCGGCAAGAGGCATAAGGCTTGATTCCGGACCCGGCAATCAGGAAGGTCGTTCCGAGGCCCTCAAGAAATTTGATCGGGCTTGCCTCTGGCCCGCAATAGGTGTTGAGGAAGCCGCCCCACGTGGCGTCCAGGACATGTTGCGGACCGGTAACCCCTTGCTGGGCCATGACAGCAGCGACGAGGCCAGTTTCGGCGGCCTTTCCGGGATGGAGACGCTTCGTCATCGCGCCATCCTGCAAGAATGCCCAAGTCCCGCCAACGAAGGTGCCGGCGCAACCCAAAGCACTGCAATACTCCTGTTCCCCAAGACCGAGAACTTTGGCGGCGCCGGCGGCGGCCCCGTAGCTGCCGCATGTTCCGGTCGAGTGCCAACCCCGCTCGTTGTGAGGGCTATATCCGCCCGCCGCGTCGAGCAGTCGGGCCGCCAGATCATAGCCCGCAAGAACTCCCAGGATAACTTGCTTGCCCGAGGCTCGAGCGACTTCTCCGGCTGCCCAGACCGCCGGGGCCACGCATGCACCCGAGTGTCCGCAGCCGCCGAAATCATCCAACTCCCACGCGTGCGCCGCGGTGCCGTTTATCAAGGCAGCGGCGGCAGGGCTCGCGGCGTCGTCTCCGCCCCACAAGGAACAGACGCCGCTGCGGCCATGCGTAATTTCGGCGCACGAACGGACGGATTGAGTGGTGGCCGCATCGGCCCCCGCAATCGACGCCGCGATGGTGTCGAGGAGATGACGCTTTGCCAACAGCACGACAGATTGAGGTATGTCCGCATATTCGACATTCGCCCAATATTCGCAGAATGATTGGCTGAGCGAGAGCTTCGTACTTTTCCCTGACCCGCTGAGTTCTCCTTTTTGGCGGGATCGGCCCCCCTTTACAGTCAGCATCAATCCTCACTCCGGCTCAAACAGGTGCGTTTCTCAGTCTTGTCTCAGTCTTGCCGGGGCGAGATAGAATTGGATCTGCTTCGATAGCAATTATTGATTTGTTACGCTCTGCATCGAAAATTCGTAAGCGGACAAGGTGTAGCAGCTTCATGGCCGCGTCGTCACTGGGGAAGTGGCCGCGTTCTGGCCGCTCGCCTGAGCTTTGAGTTCAGAACTTCGATGGCGTTGGTGGTGTAGATGATGCGGCGCACGCCGTTGGGATAGGCTAAGAAGGGGGTGACATGGTCCTGGAGTTGCCCCTGTTTGACCGGACAGTCGGCTATTGAGTTTGTGCCCTGATGAACTCCCGAGGGGGAGCGCATTTTGAGCCCTGAGTGAGGACGGTTCTCGTATAGTCCTTGAACCATCCGGCGATCTTGCCGAGCGCGATGACCTCAATTGGCAAGGGATTGACGCGAACATAGTCTTGTTTGAAGGTTATGAAGAAGTTCTCGGATATGCCGTTCGGCTCCGGGCTTTGGACCAGCGTAAAGCAGGCAATGCGATTGAGCGCAGCGGCGGAGTCGCGATTCTCCTTAGCCGCATAGGCGCTGCCAATGTCGGTCAAGCATTCGAGCGGGTCGGAGCCTGGAGGGCGCCGAACCGGCTCGGGACTGTCAGGAATTTCGTGCGTGAGGCCATGATGATGAGAAGGAGAATCATCGCATGGCACTCGAGAAGGAACTACTGGACCGGCTGCTCGCCGGTCGTGACCCGACCGAGGTGTTTTCCAGGGACGGTCTGCTCGACGATCTGAAGAAGGCGCTTTCCGAGCGCATCCTGAACACGGAGCTGGACGAGCACCTCGTCGATGAGCGCGAGGCCGAAGGCCCTGCTAATCGGCGCAACGGGCATTCAAAGAAGACTGTGCTGACGGCCACGTCGAAGATGCAGCTTTCGATCCCGCGCGACCGGGCCGGCACTTTTGATCCAAAGCTGATCGCCAGATATCAGCACCGATTTCCGGACTTCGACGCCAAGATCGTCTCAATGTATGCTCGCGACATGAGCGTGCACGAGATCCGCGGCCACCTGGAGGAACTCTACGGCATCGACGTGTGGCCGGACCTGATCTCGGCCGTCACCGACGCGGTGCTGGAGGAGGTGGCGGAATGGCAGAACAGGCCGCTCGACGCCGTCTATCCCCTGGTCTTCTTTGACGCGATCCGGGTCAAGATCAGGGATGAGGGCTTCGTGCGCAACAAGGCCGTCTACATCGCGCTCGGCATCCTGCCCGACGGCACCAAGGAGATACTCGGCATCTGGATCGAGCAGACCGAGGGCGCGAAGTTCTGGCTGCGCGTCATGAACGAACTGAAGAACCGCGGCGTCGCCGATATCCTGATCGCCGTCGTGCCGGCGCTGCGCGCCATCTACCGGGCCAAGGATGCAGACGCTGGCATGAAGGCGCTGGAGGAGTTCGAGACCGGCTACTGGGGGCAGCGCTATCCGGCGATCGTGCTGAGCTGGCGGCGCAACTGGGAGCACGTCATGCCCTTCTTCGCCTTTCCCGAAAGCGTGCGCCGGATCATCTACACCACGAACGCCATCGAGGCATTGAACTCAAAGCTGCGGAGGGCCTTGCGAACCAGGGGACACTTCCCCAATGACGAAACGGGCCTCACGCACGAAATTCCTGACAGTCCCAACCGGCTCTCGACGGTCTCCAGCATCATGTCTCGGACCACGCTGCCGCTGATGCCCGAACCGACGACGGCATGCCACGCGATGATCTCGCGGTCATGAGCGCCGATGATGAGGGCGATCCGGATGATGTCTCCGTTCCAGCAACTGATCTCGAAGCCATCGGATACCAGCGCAGGTTGGAGCGAATGATGACGACCTTGCCATCGTGGACACGGCCGGTCCTGCGCCCCGTATGCCTGGCGAGTAGCATGCTGTTCTGGCGGATGATGCGGAAGATGCGTTTGTGGTTGACCCGTGGCTGCCCTGTCTTGGAAAGCTCCCTGTTCGCCAGAGCCGTGATGCGGCGATAGCCATAGGTCGGGCGCTGGTCGAGCAGGCAGCAAACGAGCTGCACCAGGGCGGCGTCCTCAAGTTCGCGATAGGCCCGCGCGGCTTCGGCTTCCGCCGCACCTTGTCATGTAGATGGGAGCGGGCCACTCCGGTCGTCTCGGCAACCGCCTTCATCGGGAAGCGGCGCGCTTCATGTCCTGGTCTTCAATCCGGATTAGAATGAAGATGGAACGTCATCTGATCTGCCATCGCAAAAAAACTCGTAGCTGACGAAAGCGCGGTTGCGGGGGTAGCGAAAAGCCGACATCATCGGAGTTTCTCTATTCAGTCGGGAAGGGGGTGACCACATACCACCCGACACGCCTTAGAACGCCGACGTTCGTTGCTTTAGCTCCTCGGAGCGCTCGGCGGTGATGATGCTGAGTTCGTTCAAGACGTCCGCCACGGTGCGTCCACTGTCGATCGCTTTCTTCGCAATGCGGGCCGCTTCCTCGTAACCAAGCAGCGGCACCAAAGCCGTGGAGATCACCAGACTGTCATTCAACAATGCGTCGCAGCGCTCTGGATTGGCCCGAATCCCTGTAACGCAACGGTCAGTCAGCACGTCGATGCCGCGCAATAGGATGCGGAGAGACTGCAGGACGTTGAACAGCATCACCGGCTCCATCGCATTCAACTGGAGCTGGCCTGCATCGGCCGCGAAGGTGACCGTCAGATCGTTGCCAATAACCTGAAAGGCGATCTGGTTGACGACCTCGGGAATGACCGGATTGACCTTTCCCGGCATTATGGACGAGCCAGGCTGAACCGCAGGCAACGTGATTTCGCCGAGACCTGCCCTGGGTCCACTGCTAAGCAGGCGAAGATCGTTACAGATCTTCGACAGTTTGACGGCAATACGCTTCAGTACTCCCGAAAAAGTAACGAAAACGCCCGCATCCGACGATGCTTCGATAAGGTTCTTGGCGGGGATGAAGCGATAACCACTGATCTGCGAAAGATGCGCCACGGCGATCTCGGCATATCCGGCCGGAGCATTGATTCCAGTCCCAATGGCGGTTCCTCCAAGGTTCACTTCCTTGAGCAATTCGCTCAGTTGGACGACACGCTCAATATCTTCCTCGATCGTTGTTGCGAATGCTGCGAACTCCATGCCGAGCGTCATCGGCACGGCATCCTGCAGTTGGGTCCGCCCCACCTTGAGGATTTTCGAGAATTCGTGCGCCTTGTCCGCGAAGGCCTGGCTGAGCCTGTTCTGCGCTGCCGTCAGTATCGCGCACTGGCTGAGTATCGCCAGCCGCATGGCCGTAGGATACACGTCGCTCGTGGACTGGGATCGATTGACATGATCGTTTGGATGAAGACGACGATAGTCCCCGGCAGCCGCACCAAGATTTTTTAGGGCGACGTTGGCGATCACCTCATTGGCGTTCATGTTCGTGGAAGTGCCGGCACCGCCCTGGATCATATCGACAACGAAGTATCGATGATGCTGCCCGGCGATGATCTCGTCGCATACGCCTATGATCGCATCGCAGGTCTCGTTGCCAAGGGTTCCAAGATCCCTGTTGGAACGGGCAGACGCCTTCTTGACCATGGCAAGTGCTACGACGAGCTCAGGGAAATGGCTGATCGGCACATCCGTGATCGGGAACTTGACAAGCGCCCGCGCGGTCTGGATGCCATAGAGTGCATCTGCCGCAAGCTCCATTTCAACCAGGAGGTCGTGCTCTATCCGATCCTGCTCTGACATGATCGACTCAGATTTCGGACGTTAAAGCGAGATAGCTCTTGCACATCCGGTCGGAGAGGATGGACCAGACGACGGGTGTTCCCTTGGCGATTATCCAGCTGTCACCCGGCCTATACACGACGCTTTTTTCCGCTGTTCTCCTCCGTTAGCTCGATCTGGCCAGCGAGGAGAGTGGCGTGCTCATGGAGACCATAGACCGTGCGGTATTTGGCGCGTGTCGCAGCATAGAGCCCGCCGAAAACCATGCTTTTAGGCGCCCCAGATCAAAGCGTCCCGAAACGCGTACGCTGCCTTCGAGCGTTGTGGCTCCGATGTCTTCGGGTGTTCCCCAATCATCGAGTCCGGGCTCGTCCGCCGAAAGAAAAAAGGGGGTCATCCTGCTGTCGCTCCGTTATTCGGCCGCAAGTGCGGTCACCTCACGGCGGAAAGACAGGGCGTCGCCGATATCCGGCTCGTCCAGTTCCCGTGCGAAGCGGTGACCGGCATAGGTCGCCCAGGCGATTGGGCCAGGAGCTTCGGCATCTCCGATCACTTTGACCGAGCGGATGCCGTTGTCGGCCCATTCCGCCCGCCGTATCTTCAATTCCTGCCACAGTGCGTCGTTCTGATTCCGTGAGGCTACCAGCACGACGGCCTCTGCTTCGATGTCGTGCGCAGCTCTCGTGTAAACACATTCGGTGGCGACCCCGCTTCCCGTCACACGGGTCACCGAGCGGTTCAGCACGATCTCGACGCCCAGTTCCGCGAGCCGGCGGTGAATGGCGCCTTGTTCCAGCGTGTTGCGTGTCCAGTCCGAGACATAGGCGGAGGGTGTGACCAGCGTCACCCTGGCGCCTTGGCGGCCCATCAGTTCGGCGAGCACGCCGCCCATATAATAGTGGTCGTCGTCGAACAGAACCACGTTGCCTGTCGGGACCTTGCCATCCATCAGATCATCTGGAGTGTAGATGGGCATAGCCGGGTCCGTGGGGATTGGCACGACATGGGCTCGCGCCACCCCGTCTCGGCGCCAGGTCGAGCCGGTAGCGATCGCCACATTCTGGAAACCGAAGGCCAGAATGTCGTCGGCTGAAAGCCGGCTATCAAAGTAGACCCCGACATTCTGCATCTGGCTTATCTGGTACTGGCGATAGTCGCGGACCCGGCCCCAGGCGGAAAGCCCGGGCAGCTTGCACTCGCGCGCCACGCGTCCTCCGAGCTCTGTCCCGGCCTCGGCAATCGCCACCTGATAACCGCGTAGCCCCAGCGTCCGGGCAGCCTCGAGCCCGGCGGGACCCGCGCCGACGATAAGCACGCTTTCGCTGTCGCCCTTTGGCTGCACGCGTTCAGGATGCCAGCCCTTGCGCCATTCCTCCATGAAGGTCGGATTTTGCGTGCAGCGCGAGATCGACATGGTCATGTCGCCGGCGATGCACATGTTGCAGCCGATGCACTCACGGATGTCCTCGATTCGGCCTTCCTCCACTTTCTTGGGCAGAAAGGGATCGGCGATTGACGGACGCGCGCAGCCGATGAAATCGAGCGTGCCTGACTTGATCATCCTCACCATGACGTCGGGCGACGTGAATCGGCCAACACCGACGACGGGTTTGGAGGACAGTTCACGAATGCCCTTGACCAGAAGCTCCTGCGCCCCTTCGTCTTTGAAGCGCGATGGTCCCGAGCAATCTTCCCAGGCGCCGTGGGCCATGTCCCACAAATCCGGCAGTTCGGCGTTCAGCTCGACGAATTCCCGCACCTCGGCGTTGGAGAAACCCAGATCGCCGATCGTCTCGTCGAGGCTGACACGCATGGTGATTGCTGTCGTGTCACCCACCGCTTCACGAATATCGGCCACGACCTCGCGGGCGAAGCGCGAGCGGTTCTCCAGGCTGCCGCCATATTCGTCGGTCCGCTGGTTCGTGGCGCGCGACAGAAAATGTTGAAAGATGCCGAAGCCATGCGCGCCGTATAGGCAGATCAGGTCGAAACCGGCGATCTTCGAGCGTTTCGCCGCGTTGACGAACCAGCGGCGCAAGTTCCGGATATCAGTGAGGTCGAGCGCGCGGGCCTGCACAGGGTCATTTGTGAACGTGCGAATCGGCAGTGCGGTTGGCGCTAGAGGCACTTCCTTCGTGTAGAAGTTCGGGCCGTTGATGCCGGAATAGGCCAACTGGATGCCAGCAAGCGCGCCGTGAACTTTCATTGCGTCGGACATGCGGCGAAGACCTGGAATGTCCTGGTCCTCCCACAAACGCAGCTCGATGAATGGGGTGATCTCAGAGGTGTGATGCATCTCTGTCTGCTCGGTGAAGATGACGCCCCAGCCGCCCTCTGACTTGATGCCGCGCATGGCCGCGGCGGCTGACGGATCGCGATAACCGCCACCATTGCAATGCGGCACCTGGTAGAATCGGTTCTTCGCGACGTGAGGGCCGATCCTCATCGGTTCAAACAGAATATCGTAGCGTGAATCGCGCATGGCGTTTTTCCTCCTAGGGCGTGTTAACACTAATTGATGGGATTTGATATCATAGCGCCAAACGGCAACCTGGGAAGTTGGAATGGAACTTACCGAAGAGCAGTACGAGTTGGTGGCGCCTTATCTGCCGGTGCAGCGCGGCAACGTCAGCATGTCGAACCTGCAGGTGCTGAACGCGATTCTTCACGTGGCCGAGCACGGCTGCAAGTGGCGGGGCCTGCCGGCCCGGTTCGGCAACTGGCACACGATCTACACGCGGATGAACCGCTGGTCGAAGAACGGCGTGCTGGACCGGGTGTTCGAACAGCTGCAGCGGCAGCGGCTGGTGCGGATCAAGCTGGAGGCGGTGTCGCTGGACAGCACCAGCGTCAAAGTGCATCCGGACGGGACGGGACGGGCGCGCTAAAAAAAACGGTCCGCAAAGCATCGGCAAGTCCCGAGGGGGATGGAACACCAAGATTCATATGGTTGCGGCGGATGCTCGCACGGCCGTGACGTTCTCGCTGTCGCCCGGCGGCGCGCACGACGCGCCGGAAGGCCGCAAGCTGCTGCGCCGCCTGGGGCCGCTGAAGGAAAGTCCGCGCCTACGAGGGGGACGAGACGCGGCAGCTGGCGCTGGACCTCGACTTCGAGCCCGTCGTGCCGCCGAAGAAGAACCGGACGAATCCCTGGGAGTACGACCGGGAGATCTACAAGCGGCGCAACGAGGTCGAGCGCCTGTTCCGCCGGCTGAAGGGCTTTCGCCGCATCTTCACGCGCTACGACAAGCTCGACGCGCTATTCCTCGGCTTTATCGTCTTCGTGCTCATCTTTGACGCACTACTTAGTGTTAACACGCCCAATTTCGCGGCAGGTCTGGCGCGGTGAGGCCGCGGTCGATGACATCAAGCCAGATGGCTGGCGCCACTCTTAGATTGCGCGCCAAGGGACGAAACAAGAGTTTTCTTCCTCATCGATTAGGAGGGTCCTAATCGATGATACGTCCTACGCATGCTAGACGGTTCATAGTCAAACAGGTCAGACCCGCATGAACAGCATTGAAATCCTTGAAAGACTGATCGCCTTTCCTACCGTAAGCCGCGATTCCAACCTCGACGTGATCGGTTACGTCGCCGGGCTACTTGAGGCGCACGGCATTGCCGTTCACCTGATCCATAGTGAAGACGGCCACAAGGCGAACCTTTTCGCGACGATCGGACCGGCCGATGTGCCGGGCGTTATGCTCTCGGGCCATACCGACATCGTGCCCGTCGACGGTCAAGACTGGAATGTGCCGCCCTTTGCGATGACCGAACGCGACGGCAAGCTCTTCGGGCGTGGCGCGGCGGACATGAAGGGTTTCATTGCCTGCGCGATCTCGGCCGGGCTCAAGGCGACGAAGGTAGAGTTGAAGACGCCGCTTCATCTGGCACTGTCCTATGACGAAGAAATCGGCTGTATCGGTGTCCGTAGCCTCGTCGACACGCTAGCCGCCGCGCCATACAGACCGGCGCTGTGTATCGTTGGCGAACCCACCTCTATGCAAGTGGCCACGGGACACAAGGGCAAGATTAGTGCGCGCGCAGTCTGTCGGGGCAGGGAAGGTCATTCCGCACTCGCGCCGCTGGCGCTCAACGCCATTCACCTCGGCTGCGAATTCGTTGCCGCGCTGCGCGCCGAACAGGATCGGCTGGCGCGCGACGGTGCGCGCGATGGTGACTACGACATTCCCTACACCACCGTGCATGTGGGTAAAATGAACGCCGGTGTGGCGCTCAACATCGTGCCGAACCTTTGCCAGATTGATTTCGAGATACGCAACATCGCAGCCGACGACGCCGACGCGATCCTGGAGCGGCTGCGCGTGGAGGCGAAATGCATATCATCTGCCGCGAAAGAAAAGGCATCCGAGGCCGCAATCGATATCGAGGTGTTCAACACCTATCCCGGTCTCGACACGCCAGCTAATTCGCAGGCGGTGGCCTTCGTGAAGGCGCTGACCGGCGCCAACGGTACGATCAAGGTCGCGTTCGGCACTGAAGGCGGTTTGTTCAGCCGTGATGTAGGCACGCCAACCGTCGTGTGCGGGCCGGGCTCGATGGCGCAGGGCCACAAGCCGGATGAGTTTGTCAGCGTCGAGCAGTTGCGTCGTTGCGACGACATGCTGGCAAGCCTCCTGAATAGGCTGTCTGCCGGCATCGACTGAGCCAAACAATTAGAAGTGGGCGCTTGCTTTCGCGCCGAACGTGATGGATTTTAGTTTCGATCCTGCGGTGCAGGAAGATTTGGCAGATCCCTTGAGCCGGGCGGCTACTTGACGACACGCTCGGTGCCGAACACGCCCTGTTCGAGCACGAAGCGCTGGCAATGTTCGATGAAGGCTTGCACCGTCTGCGTCCGGTGTTCGGCATTAGGCAACAGCACTCCCATGGTCAGGGGACGAATGGAGCCCTCGAGATTGACAAAGACGAGAGGCTTGCCGTCAGGCGAAATGTTGTGGAGTGGTCGCATGTTAGCTATTCCGTAGCCAAACCCGTTTGCCACCATTGAGCGCATTACGGCGATGTCGGGCGTGCGTTCCGCGATGTTGGGACGCAGTCCCAGGTGCTGGAAGGCAGAAAGAAAATATTCGCGACTGTAAGGCAGGTCAAGCAGCACCATCGGCTCATCGACCAGTTCCTGTGGCGCTATAGAAGGCCGGGTAGCCAGCCTATGCTCGGCAGGCAACATGACATACGCCGGAAGCTGCATCAGAGGTTCGAATGTCATGTCTTGCAACAGTTCGAGGTCATAGGTGAGCGCCGCATCGATTTCGCCCTGCTGAAGCATCTCCAACAATTGCCCCTGATCGCACTCAAACTGGCGGAAGCGGACATCCGGAAAAGTCCGCTCGAACTTCATACGCAAGGGCGGCAGCACGATCTGGGCGAAGGTCATCAGGCAGCCCACAGTAAGCGGACCGCGAACTTTCTCGGCTATATCGCCTGCGATTTCATACAGGGCGTCTGCGTCCGCAAGAAGCCGCGCAGCTTCTTTCAGGAAGACTCGTCCACCAGTTGTGAGGGAAAGTCCATACGAGTGTTTGCGGACAAAAAGTTGCACACCAAATTCCGCCTCCAGTCGTGCGATGGAGGCAGAAATGGACGGGGGCGATACGTTGACCTGCTCTGCCGCTTTGGCAATCGAACCCGCTTCGCCCACAGCGACAACGTATTCGAGCTGCCTGAATGTGAAGCGAAGCGGCATGGGCGCCTATTTCGCCAGTTCGCAGGCGGCAATACAAGTGCCTAAATGCAAACAGTTTTCATTTGTTTTTTTAATTCGTCAAAACGAATGCCGCACACGTACAGTCAGCCACCGCGGCCGATTGGGGCGAGCACCGACGGGACGATGGGAGACGATCGCTACTTCGTCCAACAGATTTCCCATCACCAGTTGCAGGAGCGTCGATTCGCGCACATGCCAGGCGGCCGTCAGGTCGAGCGTGGTCAAGGCATCGGCATGCAAACCGTCCCCCGCCGGCCCGTAGCCGGGCTCTTCACGCATTTTCACCTGGTGCTTCAACGCCGCGGACAACTCCCAGGCAACGCCGCTGAGGCCGACCCGGGCCTGGACGCGATGGCGCGGCAGGTAGGGCAGTTCGTCCCCCTCTCGAACCAGGCCCCATTGGGGAAAACCGGACAGAAATCCCGTCTGGAAAGCGGAATCCGTGTAGGTATAGACAAGATCGGCGTCGAGACCCAGTCCCGGCGTCAGGTCCAGCGTCCACGCAGCGGTGAGTTCCGCTCCCTGAACCTCCACGCGGCCACCGTTGAACTCCTCCCCGGCTTCGCAACCGAAGTCGCTGACCCGGCAGCGGCCCAGCAGGTTCTCGTAGTCGCTGTAGAACCCGACCGCTTCCAGATAGAGGGATGCCGCCCGGAAACGGACGCCGTACTCAACGTTGAGGCTGCGTTCCGGGTCCACTCCCGCCGCGCCGGGGCCCGCCGGCGAGAAGCCCCGGTAGGCGCCGGCCAGCAGGCCGATCGTATCGGTAACCTGCCAATGCACCCCGACCCCGGGCGAGAACACCGACTGGCTGCTGCTGCGCTGCAGCCCTTGGCGCAGGTCCTCCCATTTCCCGTCGATGTTCTCGTAGCGAAGCCCCAGCGACAGGGTCAGGTCGTGCCACGTCAACTCATCGGCAACATAGGCCGCAACCGCCAGCGTATCGGCGCGGTTCCACAGTTTCGCAGCGCGTTCGATCCCGTCCCAGACAAGTTCCCCGTCCTGCATGAGATAGCCGCGGGGCTGATGGTCGCGCTTGACTTCGTCGCCGTGCAACCGCAGACCCACGGTCAGCTTGTGGCCCAGGGACCCCGCACTGCCTTCCATTACGGCGGTCGCCTGAAGACCCCCGGAGGTGAACCCGCGATCGTTGTTGGTGATGTCCAGGGTCTGGCGGTCGGTCGCAATGGAGTCCACCGCTCCGGTCAGCAGGTCGTACTCCTGCGTAAACCGGTGCGAAGCGCCGAGTATGGATTGCAGCGACCGCCCAGCGACAAAGCCGTCGAGCTTGTTCCATTCACGCACGAAGCGGTTCCAGTACGCCTTGGCATTCAGGTAAACGCCGCCGACGGCCAATCCGTAGTTGAGGCGCGCATTCCAATGTTGCGACTGGAAGCGGGCAAGGCGCGATGCCCGGTAGCGGCGCTTCGGGTTTTCACGGAAATCCGCGTCCGTCAGGCCGAGGTAGGCTTCGTCCGAGTCCTCGTCGGCGTAGCCGAGCCTCAACACCAGCCGCTGATCGAGCCGGCCTGCCGGGGCCCAGCGCAACTTGACGCCCAAGTCGTTGCGGACGAACCCCGTGTCGCCCCCGCCGTCGAGTTTCTTGAAGCCGTCGCTCGCATAGCGCAGGCCCTCGATCAGAAACCCGAAGCCGGAACCGCCAATCGGGCCGCCGATCGCGGCGGCCGCCTTGTAGTAAGCATCCGTGCCCAGGCTCAGGTCCAGTTCCGACAGCCTTTCATCCGGCACATCCCTGGTCACCAGGTTGATCGCGCCGCCCACCGTATGCGGCCCATGCCGGATGGCGGACGGGCCCTTGAGTACCTCCACGCCCTTGATGCGGCTGATGTTGGGCATGTAATAGGCCGCGGGCGCCGAATAAGGCGCCGGCGCGATCAGCACCCCGTCTTCCATGATCGTGATCTTCTGGCTGCGCTCCGCCGCGGCGCCGCGAATGCCGATGTTGGGCCGCAATCCGAAGCCGTCCTCTTCGCGGACGTACACGCCGGGAACGGCCGCCATCACCTGGTTGATGTCGGAGTAGTCGAACCTCTGGAGTTCTTCCGATGTAACGACTGTGCCGGATCCGGGCACGGTGCGCCGAACGCCGATCACCAGCACCTGCTCGATGAGTTTGCCGACCTGGTCCGTCGGTGCATCCCCCGTGTCGCTTCCCTGGCAGATTCCGGCAAGCAGCATGGACAGGACAAGCCACGCCGTCCGGGAAGTCGGCGAGCGAAGGCATGTCTCGCCGGCGGCGAGTCTGCTGTTCCGGGCGGTCGGCATGCGGAGAAACGTTCGGATCGGAATGCAATCCTAAACGATAATGGTTTCGTTAAACGACAAGCTGCCAACTGAGTGAGATAGCCGGCCTGGAGCTCTCGGCCCCCGGCACCCTGGCCATCGACTGCATCGATGTCAGCCGGCATGACGCCCGGCGGCGGCGTGTGGGGCTCGTCTACCAGGCTTTCGTCAACTATCCGAACTGGAACGTGTTCCGCAACATCGCCTCGCCCCTGCTTGCCCGGGGCACCGAACGGGCTGCCGTGGAACAGAAGGTAGTCGAATTGGCAACGAGGCTGCAGATCGAGGCGTTGCTCGAGCGCCAGCCAACTGTCCGGCGGCCAGCAGCAGCGCGTGGCCATCGCCCGGGCGCTTGCACAGGGCGGCCGGGTACTAGTCATGGACGAGCCGCCGGTCAACCTCGACTACAAGTTGCGCGAAGAACTGGAATCGCAACTCAGGGAACTGTTGCTCGACGAGGACCCGGTGGTCATCTACACCACTTCCGATCCTCGCGATGCCTTCATTCTCGCCGACGAAGTAGTGCTGCTGGACGAACGCGATAAGATACAGAGCGGTACCCCGCTCGAGGTGTACCGGGAACCGGTTTCGGTTCGCGCAGCCGATCTCATGAGCAATCCGGGCCTCAACCGCCTGGCGACGGGGGAAGCCGTGCGCCCCGAACACCTCTCGGTGACCCGCCGTTCGGCGGGCGACTTTGTGGCTACGCGCTGCTGGCGGTGCCCAGGGGCCTCGTTTGGCATCTGATCCGCGTTGTCGGGAACGAGGACGCCTGGGCGTTCAATTCGGTGCGGATCTCGCCCGGGTCGGGCTCCGAAGCGGCCGTCTTCGTGAGGTGGTGGAGTGGGCGAACCTGACCGGCGTGCCGGCCTCGGGCGACGGTGCCGGCGTGCCGGTGGCGAGAAGGTGGGGCATGCGCACCGTCACTACCGGCCTGGAGCCTGTCGCGGACGCGGCGGCGGCTGCGGAAAAGCGGTAGTGACGGGGCGCTGAACCGGCCTGGAGCGCAGGCGCTTCATGGGCTGCTAAACACGCGGCGCTGGTGCCGCATTGGTGCCAGTGCTATTGTCGCGGGCATCTTGGGGCCGCCCTATGGTGGCCGGTCGGGAGCCATCTCGACCAGACTGGGAGACCAGACAGCCGGCGGGAATCCGGTGCGGGCGCGGCAACCATAGCTTGTGAAAGCCGACGCCCAGGTGCCGCTTCCGGGATGTTACGGCATTCTGGAGTCGCCGGGGAGATGCACCGGCATTGGGCACGGATGCGCCACGCGCTCTTTTGGGACGACGGGGGTGAATCTACCGGATGCGTCAGGTCGTTCACAAAAACCGGCGGCAGGGACATCCAGACACACGGCAGGCGGCGGCCTCGTGAGACGTTTGGAACGTTCGCGGGGCGCGACGGGACACAGCAGAAGTCCTTGATCGAAGCCGACGCTGTCATGGCGATCGAGGCGGTCGCGGGGACCAGGGAGGCATCCCGGTCGTGCGGTGAAGGACGCCGCAACCATGACGCCATCGACGCCGAACAAAAGGCTAGCGGCCACTGTCGAACGAGACACGCCGCAGGTCGCCGCAAGCGACGGCACGGCAACTGCATCGCAGGGCATTACGCAGAGATGCGGGTCCGAATCGTCCTGGTCGAAGGACGGCGGATCGCCCAGCAAAACTAACCGACTCACGCCGGCCCGGGCCGCTGACGCGGCGCCGGGCGCGGTAGAATTCCCTTCCGTTCCCACCGAAAAAATTTCAGAGGCGCACCTGGCGTCGCTCCGGCGCACGGCGTTTCACGCGGTTGCCGGCTTACCGAATTGCTCAACACGCGGTCTTTGACGGGGCTGCGGACACCCGCTATAGCGTTCCGGCCAGGGAGGACGTGACCCGGCCGTTTGCCGGGGATGGCGAGGTCGGCAAGCGAGAAGGAGGTTGCGGTGCGCGACCTGAACTACGACCTGAAGCGCCTGCAAGCGGCGCACGACGACGGCTCCCACGGCACACGCACGGCGCGCTCCTACGCGCTGGCTCAGATAGCGGACGCCCTGCACGATCTCGGCTTCAAGGGGCTCCGGGGCACCGGGCTCAGGGGCAAGCACGTCGTGGCCCTGGTCAGGGAGTGGAAGCGCCAGGGGCGGTCCGTCGGCACGATGAAAAACCGCATGGCGCACGTCCGCTGGTGGGCGGCGCGGATCGGCCGTCCGGCCGTAGTGCCTGCAAACGGCGCCCTCGGCATTGGCAACCGCGAGTACGTGACCAACGAGGACAGGAGCGTCGTCCTGGACCCGGACAAGCTGGCGCTCGTCAAGGATGCGCACGTTGCCATGGCGCTGCGCCTCGAGGCGGCGTTTGGGCTGCGCCGGGAGGAGGCGCTCAAGTTCACGCCCGCGCGCGACGACCGGGGCGACCGCATCCGGCTGAAGGGATCGACCACGAAGGGCGGCAGGCCGCGCGAGGTGCCGATCCTGAAGGATGGTCAGCGGAAGCTGCTCGACGAGGCCCGCCGCCTGGTGGGAAGCGGCGCGCTGATTCCGCCGGACCGCAACTACAGGCAGCAACTGAAGATCTACGAGAGCCAGACGCGGGATGCGGGGCTGTACCGCATGCACGGGCTGCGCCATCGCTACGCTCAGTCCCGCTACGAGGAGCTGACCGGGTGGAAGTCGCCGGCGGCGGGCGGGCCTTCGCAACGGTCGCTGACCGGGGCACGGCGGCGGATCGACACCGAGGCGAGGCGGGCGATCGCGGCGGAACTCGGGCACGGTAGAAGACAGATTTCGTCGATTTACGTAGGTACGTGAGGCGGGCCGGGAAGGCGCCGCTTGCAGATGAAAGATAGGGGCCCGGGCGCGCAAAGGCGGCATCGCGCCCCGGCACGAGGGCGTTAGATGACGCCGACATGGCTGGCGGCGATGTAGGCGAGGACCACCGCCGCGCCGATCACGGACCACTTGATGATGTCGAGCACGAGGCGGTGGCGGTCGCGGCGCATGCTGGCCTTGATGACCTGGGTCTCGAGACGGATCTTCCTCAGTTCCAGGCGCTCGATCTGCTCCTCGATGGATTCCGGCGGCTGTTGGTTTTCCTGTTGGTCGTTCATGGGTTTCATCCTGTTCGTTGCGGTTGAAGGACCGGGACGCGCGATCGCGGACCGCCGCGGCGGAAAGGTGGGATCCGTAGCGGTGATGCAGGCGCGTATTCATCAGCGACCACCTCCATGTCTCGCTTTCCTTCGGCGCCGGGTCCGGGAGCGGCGACCAGTAGGCTGCCGAGGGTTCAGGCGTCCGGCGTCCGTTCCAAGGCGTAATCTCGAGCTCGAGATTACGCCTTTAATGCCGAGTCGTTGGTAATGCCGAGTGGAGCCCGAGAGGCTTTGGAACGAAGGCCTCTGCGGCACTTTCACTCGGCATTACACCTGGAGTCACTTGCCGCCGAGCAGCGCCATCAAGCTGTCCCTGACACCGGGGAACGACCCAGGTCTGATGGACGGCGGCGCGTTCGTTTCCAGGATTCCCAGCTTTTCGGCCGGGCTCGCGCGGACGTACATTTCGGTGGTCCTGATGTCCGCGTGACCGAGCCACAGTGACACCTTCCGGATGTCGCCTGTGGCATGCAGGATCGCCATCGCCGCGGAGTGACGAAGCACATGCGGCGTTACCCGTTTGGCGTTGATGGACGCAACCGTCCTGGTCGCCGTGGCGACGTGTTTGTTGAGCAGGTACGCGAAGCCGTCCGTGCTCAAGGCTCGTCCACGCGCATTGAGGAACAGGTACTCGTTCGCGGTCGATGGCCTCACGTCAAGCCACCGTTGCAGTACCGTCCTCGTTTCCTTCCACAGTGGCAGTTCGCGTTCACGGCGCCCCTTGCCCAGGACGCGGATGGTTTCGAGCTGGGGACTGGATAAGCTGTCGATCGTCAGTGTTGTCAGTTCGGACACTCGCAACCCGGCCGCATAGCACAGATGCAGCATCGCCCGGTCTCGCAGACCCGGAACCGTTGTGGGATCCGGGGCGTCCAGGAGCGCCTGCATTTCGGTTCGATCGAGCCAGTCGATCAGCGGCTGGTCGGCGACTTTCTGCGGCAGGGCACGTACCTGCAACGCGAGATTCAGGCAGCTCGGCACACGGTATTCCAGATAGCGGAAGAACGACTTGATCGTGGCCAGCCGGACATTGCGCGTGCTCACGCTGTTTTTCCGATCTTTCTCCAGGGAGTTGAGGAAGGCCAACAGCAGTGCCCCCGTGAAGTGCTCGATCTTCAGTTCGCAGGGGCGGGTCTTGATCTGCTCGGCCGCATAGGGCACGAGGAGCCGGAAGCACTCGGTGTAGCTTTGCAGGGTGTGGCGGCTGGCACCGCCTGACGTTGGGGAGGTACTCCTGCAGGAAGGCGGACAGATGGGGAGCGAAGTCAGTCATGGGATCCTCCGCTGACGTGAGCCTGCTCCACGTCCTCGGCGATACCGCGCAGCAGAAGCGGGGTGGACTCCAGATACCAGTAGGTACTGGTGACATCGACGTGTCCGAGATAAGTCGCCAGACCAAGCATGTGCCGATCCGGTTTGGCGCCGGGCACCAGTTCTTCCAGCGACCGCACGGCAAACGAGTGTCGTAGCGAGCGCGCGGTTGGGCCCCGGGCCGCCCCGGGGCTGCGCAGGCCCGTCTGTCTGGCGAGCCTGCGGAACATGGCGTTCACAGTATCTCCGGCGGGCTGTCGGCCCGTTGCGATCACGAACAGATGCCGGTCCCGGGTCGTCTCCTTGAGCCGAGCCTTGAGGTAGATGTTCAACGCATCCCAGCTCGTGGGGTGCAGCGCGACCAGCCTGGTCTTGCCGAACTTCGCCTCGCGGATGACGAGGCCGTCGGACGTGATGTCGTCCAGCGTCAGAGCGAGGGCTTCTCCCGTGCGCAGACCGGTCGCGGCAATGAGACCGAACAGGTAGTGCCAGGTCAGCGGGCGATGGTTGCGGCAGGCCCGATCGACAATGCTGCCGTCAGCAGTTTCCGGATGTCCGCAACCGACATCAGGTGCGGCTGCGGTCGCCGCCGGTTCAGCGGCCCCAACCCATCGCGGGGCGGGATCTCGTGTCGATCGTCCTCGGCGTGCAGCCATGCCGCAAAGTCGCAGACCACACGGAGTTTGGTGACCTGGAACGTCGACGAAGCTGCTCTCGATACGGAGGCCCACTCAAGAGCGGTGTCGGAGCGAACGTAGGTCTCGTTGCGCGCTTCGGCGAACCGTGCGAAGCCCCGCAGCAGCTCTTCTTGCTGCTTGACCCGGTAGCCGAGCGATCGCTTCATGTCCAGAAAGCGTGAGATATGGTCGATGATCGTCGTGGTCATTGTTCGATCCCTCCGATCCAGGGCTGAGCGATTTCCTGCAACATGACCGCATCGGTCTTGGCGTAGATCGCCGTCGTGTTCGGCGACCGATGGCGAAGGAGCGATTGGATGACATCCAGGGTTGCTCCCGATCTGAGCAACGCGGTCGCCTGGCTATGGCGGAACACATGCGCGCCCCGGCCCGCGAAGGTCTTGATCCCCGCGCGGTCGAGCGCGCTTCTCGCGACGGAACGGACGGTCTTTGAGTTAGCGAGCCCGCGCCACGGCGGATTGGTGCAGAGGAACACCTTGTCCACATCCACCTTGGGTCGCGCGGTGGCGATATAGGCGTGAAGCGCATCGCCGGCGTCCTGCGGCAACGGCAAGATGGCCTCTCGGCGCGACTTGCCGGAGACACGGATTCGGGCTCTGTCCCAGTCAACATCCGTGAGGCGCAGGGCGATGATATCCCCTGCCCGTAGCGCCAGCCGCGCCAGCAGCAGCAGGATTGCGCGGTCGCGCAAGCCAGTCGCGTTATCGCTGCATGTGGCGATGGCGCGTCCGACATTGTCGCTCGCGATGTAGCGCGGCAAGCTCGACAACTGCGGTTGAGGCACCGACGGGACGGCCGCGACAAGCCCGGGCTGGATGCGCGCTTCGGATGCGAGGAACCGAAGATACATGCGCATCGTCGATGTCAGGATCGGGGTATAGCTCCGCGACCGCCGCTGGATGTTCCTGTGCAGCACGTCCCGGATCAGGGCGGTGTCGTACGCGCGCGGATCGTCGCCAAGCTCCGGCATCATCTCGCCGATCAGCCACACATGTCTTCTTATCGTCCCCGGCTTGATGGCGCGATGCTCTTCGAGCCACACGGCGAACCTGTCCAGGAGAATGGGCAATGTCGGGGCGACAGAGGCCGGCTCCACGGCCTCGATCCGTCCGATCGCGACGAGGTGTCTCAGGAAGCCGCGCAGTTGGGTTGCGTATGTGTTGGGTAGCCACGCCTCACGACCACGAAACACGCCCGGTATCCAGGGAGCGAACTGCCGTTTCCTGAAGCGCGCAACGACATCCAACGTAAGGTCGGAAAGGCAAATGCGTGACAGGTGGAGCCAGACAATGAGACCGGTGCATGCGTCCCGGTACCTGTTGATTGTTTCAGCCGCGTAGCCGCCGTCGCGCAAACCGCCAAGGAATGCGTCCAGCAGCCGCAGATTGTCCTCCAGCTCGCCGGGGGTCTCGATATGCCCCGACTGCTCGAGGAATCGCACAAACTTCATGAGTTCGGTTGATCTGCGGCGCTTGCGCCAGCCCCGGATACGGGCCGACGCGCGAGAGGCGCCGCAACAGCAATCGTGTCGCAGAACGCGGTAGACGATGGTGTCATCCACCTTTCTCAGTTCGACGCCGGTGAGGTCGATCCAGATGAGGAAGTGAAGGGCGATGTGCCGGTGGGTCCTGAAGAAATACTCGGAGAAATCCGCTGTTCGACAACGGAGATCGTCAACGAAGCCAGCGACCAAAGCGTCTTCCGGCGGCCGGTAACTCAATATTGCAGGCATGTATATCCTCCTGTTTGCTATGAGGAGGACGAAGATGCCCAAAGTCACGGTGCGTTGTAATGCCGAGTCCGACTGCCAGCAGCTCCGCTGTCTTTACGCGTTTGGGATACGCACTCGGCATTACCAACGACTCGGCATTAAAGGCGAGATCCCAATGTCGAGGTTGCTGGCGCGGTGCGCCCTGTCGGGCTTCGCCGCGAACTCGTCGATGACCGCCGCGTCGATGGCGTCCTGGCGCTTCTGTGTGCGCTCGACGTCGCGGACCTCCCGGCATCGCGCACAGAGGAAATCGCCCTCCTGCCGTTTGCGGTACGCGCACCTGCGGCATCCTCCCTCGGCCACCAGCGCGGCCCTGCGGCGCTTGCACGACCGGGCGCGCCTATCCAGACAGGGCTGACACGCGTGGGCGGGGGTCCCGTCGCTCTTGATTGCGACCTTGTTGCGGCACCGCTTCATGGCGCATTCCGCCAGTCCGGTCTGGAGGATGGCGGGCCGGACGAAGCCTTCGGGGAGCTTGCCGCTCCACTGGGCGATGAGAGGGTGAAGGTCCATGTCGTTCTCCGTTTCAGGGTTGCGACGCGGAGTGCGTCGGTGCCTGGACAGGCGGCACGCGCGCGCAGGCCGGTCACCTCGCGCCAGCGAGGTCGGAGCGCGCGGAGAACCCGCAGGGTTGACCGGCGGAGCACGCGTGACACGCTGGCGCGCACGACTGACGACACGAACGTGTTGATTGGGGCGGGCGGCAGGCAACGGCAGCGCACACGGGCGGCTCAGGAGCCCGAGGCGGCGTCTTCGTCGAGGCGACGGTCCCGGAAAGGCACGACGTGGTTGACGCCCCGGCGTCCCGCGCCGCATAGTCCTTGCCACGCATCAGCCGCGGAAACCCGCCTGCCGGGTTAGCCGCTGAATACAATAGCCCCTCGTATGGGGCCGGGGTCGCTCCCCGGCGCCGGGCGAACAGGCGGCACGTCAACCACGTTCTGCGTGCTGATGCGTATGGCCCGGCGCCATTCGGCGCCGGCTGCGAATCGAGGCGTGCCGGATCCTGTGGGAAAGCGCGGGATCGGCGGCTTGTGAAAGACGGAGACGAAACGATGAAGATACTCGTCGACGGTAGCGTCGACGCCGGCGCCCACGCGTTCGCGGTCGAACTGGAGACCGGCGGGGAACTCGACGGTGCGCAGGTGCGGGAACTGTGGGAGTCGGCCCCGCGAGGGAGCGACCATGGCGTACCCCATGCGATCGTGCGGTGCGAGGGCCGCAAGGTCGACGCGGCGGCGGTGCGGGCGGCCCTTGAGCGGTTCAACGAAGCGCCCGAGGACGGCTGGCGGTGGACCGTGGAGGCGCTGGCGTCGCACCTGCTGCACGAGTTGTGCGGCATCGTGCTGCTGGACTGCCGCCACCCGGTGTCCGGCGGCGCTGCGAATAGGGTCTGACCGCCCGGAGGGCGGAAGCGATAGGGATCGTCACCCGCCAGGGACAAGACCCCGCAGGGGGCTTGGTCGCCGCAGGCGAAAGAGCCCGGGCCGCTCCGCGGCATCGCCCACAATGGCCTGCAAACGCCGCTGCAGCGCTTATGTCGGAACCTTCCCAACCAACCTGGATCACACCACCGATCCGCACTGTGGCCGCGCACGAAGCGCCAGGAGGGGCGCTCGCCGCGCAGGCAGGGAGCGGGCGGGTTGCGAGGGTGAAGTGGCACGCCGCGACATGGCCGCGCTATGCGGCGGGCCGGGGCTGCCCGCCCGCTCCCCTGGCTGGAGCGTGCCGTCGCCTTCGTCGCCTCAAGGGGGCCCGTCCGGCGTAGCCGGACGTCCTGGCGGCCCTTGACCCGACGCCGGCGGCGGGCGACGATCAGCGGCAGGTTGCGGGAGCGCGCAGGGTGTACCGGGAGGTCACCGCGCGGGTGCTGGCGAGTCGCCGGTCCGGCGTCGATACCGGGGCGAAATGTGGGGAAACCGGGAGAGGCCGCGAAAACGAAGGCTCAGGACGTCTCGCGAATCAAAGGTGGTCGGATGTGGGGTCAGCCAGGGACGAACGGAGATAATTCATTTTAAATCAATTACGTACGTTGACCCCTGTAAATCGTTCCATGGAAGTTACTCTCCGACTTCGCTCGCTTCGCAGAATTCAGAGTACTCGGCTGCGTCCATGAGGTCGGCCAGTTCGTCCGGCGTATCCGGCGCGATGGCAAAGAACCAGCCATCGCCATAGGGGTCCTGGTTTACCAGCTCCGGGGTATCCTCCAGCGACATGTTGATGGCGACCACGGTGCCGGACACGGGTGCGTAGATATCCGATGCCGCCTTGACTGATTCCACCACGCCGGCCTCCGCTCCTGCGTCCACCTGCTGATCGACTTCCGGAAGTTCGACATAGACGACGTCCCCGAGTTGCTCCTGCGCATAGTCGCTGACGCCGACGACGACATTGCCGTCGTCGTCGAGCCGGGCCCATTCGTGTGTCTCCGCGTACTTGGCTTCAGTCGGCGTATCAGTCATTTGTCTGTCCGGAATTCTTCCGTCATTTCCTTTTTGCAACGAAGGGCGGTCGGACGATTCGACCGCGCTTTTCCCGCCCCCTGATGAGGATTCCGACCTCGCCGGTGGCGGCGCGCGGCACCCGCGCGAGGCCGATACTGTAACCCAACGTGGGTGAAAAAATACCGCTTCGAACCACGCCCTCGCCAGCGTTGGTAGTCACCTTCATTCCGTGGCGCATGACGCCCCGATCTTTGAGCGCGACGCCGGTCAGTTTGTTCCCGACACCGGTCGCGCGTTGCGCCTCGAGCGCCGCGCGGCCGACGAAATCCCGTTCCGCCGGCTCGAATGCCACGGTCCAGGCGAGGTTCGACTCCAGCGGCGTGGTCGTCTCATCCATGTCCTGGCCGTACAGGTTGAGGCCGGCTTCCAGCCGCAACGTGTCCCTTGCGCCAAGACCCGCGGGGCGAACGCCGGCGGACCCCAGTTCCTGCCACAGACCGGGCGCGTCCCGCGCGGGCAGCATGACCTCGACGCCGTCCTCTCCGGTGTAGCCGGTGCGGGCGATCATCCAGCCGTCTCTCGCATCCAGGACATGGAATCGCCTGAGTTCGGCGACCTGCGCCAGTCCGGTCGCTTCCGCGAACCGCTCTATGGCTTCAGGACCTTGCACCGCAATCATGGCGACGTCATCCCGCTCCACCGACGCGGCGTCGAACCTGCCGGCATGCGCGGCGTACCAGGCGATGACCGTATCGCGTGTCGCCGCATTGGAGACGACGCGGTAGCCCCCGTCCCGGCGATAGACGATCACGTCGTCGATGATGCCGCCCGCCGCGTTCAGCAATGCGCCGTAGAGCGCTTGTCCCGGTGCCTTGAGTTTGGCTACGTCATTGGCCAGGACATGCCGGAGGAACGCCATGGTGCCGGCGCCCTGGAAGTCGACAATGGTCATGTGCGAAACGTCGAACATGCCGGCGCTTTCCCGCACCGCATGATGTTCCTCGATTTGGGAACCGTAGCGGATTGGCATGGCCCAGCCGGCGAACTCGGTCATCTTCGCGTTGGCGGCGATGTGCGCGTCGAACAGCGCGGTGGGCAGAGGCGCTTGGGCGTTCATCCGAACCTCGCGGACAGACCCACGCCCATCGCCTCGCGAATGAGCTGATGTTTTATTGCTGGCGCCGCATCGATCAACCTGACGCCGCTGTTCCGGATCCAGCGGCCAACCGGGCCGCCGTAAGCGTATCCGTCGCGCAATCCGCGCATGAGCGCGATCATCACCTCCGCGCGGGCCCGCCGCCGCAGCGCGAAGCCGCGCCAGCGGCCGGGTCGACCGAGATCCGTTGGATCGCGACCCGCCTGGGCGGCAATGCCGGCGACATCCTCCAACCCGAGATTGACTCCCTGCCCCGCGAGCGGGTGCAGCGTATGCGCGGCATCGCCGACGAACAGGACTCTTGGCGTCGGGTTGAAGTCCCGGATGACGCGTTGGGGCAACGGCAACGTGAACCGTCGGTCAGTCTCCGCAATGCGCCCCAGCGCGCCTTCGGAGGCGACCTCGAGCGCCGCGGCGAATGCCGCCCCGTCGAGGGCGGCCAGTTCGTCGGCGGTATCGCGCTCGGCGCTCCAGATGACGGCGCAGCACAAGGGATCGGCGAGCGGAAGCAACGCCAGCGGCCCCGTGGCGGAAAATCGTTGATAGGCCACGCCCTGATGCGGGTGCTCAGTCCGGACTACCGTCGCAACCGCCGCATCGCCGCCACCTCGGTCGACCAGATCGGTGCCCGCCAACTCTCGCACCCTCGATTCCGCGCCGTCGGCCGCGACCAGCAGCCGCGCGGAGATCGAGCGGTTCTCCAGTTCCAGGGTTACCGCGGTGTCTCCAGAAACGAGGCTGGAAACAATGCCTTCGATCCAGTCGACGTTGGGCAAGCCGTCGCACTCGTTGCACAGCGCGACGCAAGCGCGGCTCGATTCGACCATCCAGGCGAGGGCATCGACCCCGGCCTCTTGCGCGCTGAACCGTAGACGACCGCCGCCGTGCTCTTCCCACACGCACATTTGATCGATGGGGGTTGCGGCGACGTCGACACCCATCAGATCGAGAGAGGATCGCGACAAGGCGACGGAGCGGATGTCGAACCCGAGTCGGCCCGTCGCCCGAAGCGGCCGTCGCTGATCGATCAGGGCGATGCGAGACCCGTTTCGGCCGAGGGTCAGCGCTGCTGCGGCGCCGACGAGTCCGGCGCCCACCACGGCGACATCGTAGACGTCGGCGTCAGACGATCGTGTATTTCCCTGGTTGTTTGCGCCTGCTGCCATTGTGTGGATTCTCGCGCACCCGCTGCGCGGAAGGAACTTCAGCTATGACACCTGCGAACCGGATTCGTGCGCCTTGTGGTCAGTGTCGTGACACGCGCGTTCTGGCGCTTCTTAAGTTCGCCATGCGCGTCACGCGTGACACGACACTAGGCGCTGCGCATCAGCGCTTCGATGTCCTGCACGGCTTTCGGAACGGAGTCGCTCAGCACCCGATTGCCTGACTCCTCGATGAGCACGTCGTCTTCGATGCGAATGCCTATGCCGTGCCACGCTTCATCGACATCGTCGAACGCCGCGGGAATGTAGAGGCCCGGTTCGATCGTCAATACCATGCCGGCTTGCAGCTTGCGCCACTTCCCTTCGCAGCGATATTCTCCGACATCGTGCACGTCGATACCGAGCCAGTGCGAACAGCGGTGCACGGTGAATCTTTGGTACGTCCCGGTCTCCAGTGCTTCGTCGATTCCTCCGCGCAGCAGGCCGAGGTCGATCAGTCCCCCGGCGAGCACCCGGGTTGCCGCGTCCTGCGGCGCGGTGCAGGGCGCTCCCGGCGCGGCTGCTTCCAATGCTGCGGCCTGGCTGGCCAGCACGAGTTCGTAGAGTTCCCGTTGTCGGGGTGTGTATGTGCCGTTGACCGGAAACGTCCGGGTAACGTCCGAGGCGTAGTGCTGGAGTTCACAACCGGCGTCGATCAATACCACGTCGCCGCCCCTGAGGAGACTGTCGTTCCTGACGTAGTGCATGACGCAGGCGTTGCGCCCCCCGGCGACGATGGACGGATACGCGGTCTCGCGCGCTCCGGCTTGCATGAACGCCTGCAGCAGCACCGCTTCCAGTTGCGTTTCGTTCATCCCCGGTCGGCAGCGCTGCATCGCGTCGATGTGCGCGCGGGCGGTAATTTCCCCCGCGGCCGCCATCAAACGCTGTTCGGCGTGCGACTTGAACAGGCGTTGCTCATGCAGCAGGCGCTGCAGGGGTTGGAATTCGCACCCGCGGACGTCCGCTCCGCGCGCCCGGGCGCTGGCCGCACATGCGATCAGACGCTTGTCGAATTCCGGGTCTTCGCCCAGAACGGTGTGGACGCACCAGCGGCCATCGAGAATGCGCGGCAGGATGTCGTCCAGTTCGGAGTTGGGATACGCGATGTCGACGCCGAGCGCTTGCGGCGCGCGTTCGGGTCCCAGCCGTTCCCCGGTCCACTGCTCGCGCGCAGTATCGCGCTGCGGACAGAACAGTACCGTCGCGCCGGTTTCCGCCCCGGGCGCGAGCACCAGCACGCTGTCGGGCTCCTCGAATCCCGTGAGGTAGTAGAAATCGCTGTTTTGGCGGAATGGATACTCGGTGTCGCGATTGCGATAGCGGATCGAAGCGCCGGGAATGACGGCGACGTCATTGCCGGAAAGGGCCGCCATAAGGCGCTCGCGGCGGGCGCGGAATTCCGCCGGTTCGATGCGCGGTCTATCGTTGTGGAAATCTGGATCCGAGCCGGCGAGCGGGTCGGTGGCGAGACGAGTATTCATGCGAATGCAGCCGATGCGATGCGTCAATGCTATCAATTTTCCACGGAACAGAGCGCCTGCCGAGGGCGCTTCACATGGACGGCTATCCGGTACACACTACGCCTATCCGCAGCGCATGAAAGCCGATGTCCTCCTCTGGCCTGGCCCTTCTCGAAGACACAATCGACGAGTTGATCCAACTTTGCGAAAAGTTGGCCATGGAGAATCGGGCGCTTCGAGCAAAGCAGCAATCCTTGACTGTGGACCGGGCCAAGTTGATCGAAAAGAACGAACTTGCAAAGACCAGGGTGGAGTCGATGCTCAACCACCTGAAAACGCTTGAGAAAACATCGTGAACGATACGACGACCGTTACCGTCAAGATCCTCGACAAGGACTACGAGGTAAGTTGCGGGCACGACGAAGTTGACGATCTGGTGCGCGCGTCGCGGTCTCTCAGCGCGCGCATGCGGGAAATCCGGCGGACCGGGAAAGTCGTTGGCCTCGACCGCATCGCGGTGATGGCGGCGCTCAACTACGCGCATGAATACCTCGAAATGAAGGATCGCCTTGCCCGCATCGTCGCCGACACCGACGACAGAGCCGGGCGCATGGCGCAACGCGCCAGCGCGGTGCTGGAGGAACGCGGGCGCTAGTCCGGCATTCGTCGCGCGTGACGCGTTGATCGATTGGGATATACTGCGATCAGTCTCCTGGGGTGTTCGCCAGTCGGTACAGTCCTCGAGCCGTTATAAAAAAATAAGGGGGCTCCGCTATAGAGCCGGTGAGCAAGCCCTATGCTGCCGCCCGACGCCGGTTCCGGCGTTCGGGCTACTGCTGCGGGACGCCTTGGGCACATATGAATCCCCGACCTGAATCACAACGGTTCAGGCAGTCCAGACAGCGGCGCACTCGGGAGACCACCTCGTCATCGCGGCAAGCGACACGCCGCGCATCTGGCTCGCTAGAAGGTTGCGGGCCTGTTTCAATCCGGCGAGGAGGCATCCTTCGCGGCGTTGCCGCCCGTCGAGCACCATGACACTGCGCAAAGACATGCGCGAACGTCGCCGCGCATTGTCCGCTTGCGTTCAGAGGCGTCATGCGCATGACGCGTGTCGGCATCTTTTCACTTCGGGGATCATGCTGCGCGGCCGCGTGGCCGCCTATGCGGCGACGGACGGCGAGTTGGATTTGCGGCCATTCATCGCCCGGCATCCCCGGATCGCATTGCCCGTCGTCGAATCGGCGGAACGCATGACCTTTCGCCGGTATCGCCCGGGCGATCCCTTGCGCCGCAATCGCTTCGGCATAGCGGAACCCGCTGGCGGGCGTTGCGTGCCCGCGATCGCGCTCTCTGTCGTGTTGATGCCGCTCGTTGCCTTCAGCGACGAAGGCCGGCGAATCGGCATGGGCGGAGGCTTCTACGACCGCTACTTCGCGGCGGCGCGGCGCCCGCTGATGGTCGGCGTCGCGCACGAGCTGCAACGCATCCGGGACATCCCGCACCGCGACTGGGACGTGCCGCTGGACGCCGTGGTGACCGAGCGCGAATGGCGCTGCTTCACCCCGCGCGGTGCTGGCCTGCGGTTATACTGACGGCATGGCAGTTCGCAAGGTCATCCGCCTGGGGCACCCGACGCTGCGACGACCCGCTCGCGGGTTGCGGAGCGAGGAACTTCGAAGCGACGCCTTGCACCGACTCGTTTCCGACATGATCGACACGTTGCACGACTATGGCGGAATCGGGCTGGCGGCACCGCAGGTGAACGAGAGCGTACGCCTGGCGCTGATCGAGATTCCCGGTGGACCGACGCGCTACGGCGAGCTCGATCACATTCCGCTGACCATTTGCGTCAATCCCGAAATCGAGATCGTGGATGAAACTTCGGCCGGGTACTGGGAAGGCTGCCTGTCGATACCGGGTTTGCGCGGCTTCGTCGAGCGCCCGCAGCACATTCGCGTGCGCTATCTCGACCTGCAGGGGGAGCAGCGAGAACTCGAGGCCAAGGGATTTCTCGCGACGGTCTTTCAGCATGAATTCGATCACCTTGACGGTCGCCTTTTCGTCGACCGCATTCAGGATCCGACGCTGCTGGCTTTCGAAGAGGAATTCGCGCGCTACGTGCTGCCCTCGGAAAGCGATGGCGAGTCGGCGGACGCTGGCACTTAGCATGGCGCGCGACGAACTCAAACGGGACGCCGCGCGCGCAGCGCTCGAACTGGTCGAACCCAAACTCACGCGCGATGCGGTCGTGGGCGTCGGCACGGGATCGACCGTGCATTTTTTCATCGATGCGTTGGCCGCGTGCGCACACAAATTCGACGCCGCCGTGTCGAGTTCGGACGCTTCCACCGCGCAATTGCGGTCGCTTGGCGTCTCGGTGATCGACTTGAACGCGGCGCCGTCGGTGCTTGTCTACGTGGACGGCGCGGACGAAGTGGACCCTTCCAACGCGCTGATCAAGGGCGGCGGGGGAGCGCTGACGCGCGAGAAGATCATCGCGGCGTCGGCGGACGAATTCATCTGCATCGTCGACGATGAGAAGCTGGTAGACGAATTGGGAGGTTTCCCGCTGCCCGTCGAAGTCATACCCATGGCGCGGGGACTCGTCGCGCGCAAGCTGGCGGGCATGGGCGGCAGGCCGGAGTTCCGGCAAGGCGTGGTGACCGATAACGGCAACGTCATCCTCGATGTGCGAGACCTGTCCATCGATGACCCGGACGCGCTGGAGAGCGCCGTGAACGACATCGTTGGCGTCGTCGCCAACGGCATCTTCGCCGCGAACCGTCCCGATGTCGTGCTGGTGGCCTCCGCCACGGGGGTTAGCCGGCGAGGCGGCTCGTAGGCGACGTTAACCCCCTTCGAACGACGCCAGGCCGGATAATCAGTTCGGCCCGACGATAAGAGGAAAATCCCTTGGATACCGTACAAGTTGAGCCCTTCGCTCGGCTCAGGACGCTGATCGCCGATGATCCCGTCGCGGTGGATGCGTATTTCGCCACGTTGTCGGGCGCCGACGTAGTGCGCGCGATGTTCCGCCTCGACGAGGACGAGCGCCAGGCCATCCTGTCGGCGTTGGCGCCGGAGATCGCGGCGGAGTTCATCGAGGATGTGCCCGACGAAGTCGCCGCCGATCTGATCGAGGCGTTGCCGGTGCGGGATGCGGCGTCCATCGTGACGGCATTGCCGAGTCACGAGCGGGCCGACGTGCTCGCCGAAGTAGACGACGAGGACCGGCTCCGCATACTCGGTGCGCTGGCGCCGGAGACGGCTGCCGATGCGCGGGAGTTGATGACCTATCCCGCCGAGTCCGCGGGCGGTCTCATGGTGCGGGACTTCCTCGCTTTCCCGGGGTCCGCGTCGGCACGCGAGGTGTTGGAGGATCTGACCTCGGGCCATCGCGAGCTTTCTCCCTATCTCGTCAGGTTCGCCTACGTGGTGAATTCCGAAGGGCGACTGATTGGCGTGGTCCGGACCCGGAACCTCGTTGCCGCCCCGCCATCGATGGCCATCAGGGACCTGATGACGCCCGCGACCGCCATCAACGCCGAGGCGGATCTGATTACGGTCGATGCGTGCCTGGAGGAAGCCGAGGTCTTGTCGTTGCCGGTGACGGACGATACGGGGACGTTGCTCGGGGTCGTCGATCGCGGGCATGTGGACGAGGCGCTGGCGGAACGGGCCGCCGAGGACCATCTGAAGTCCCAGGGGATCGTCGGGGGAGAAGAGTTGCGCAGCATGCCCCTCGGGCTGCGTTCGCGCCGGCGGCTGTCCTGGCTGTCGATCAACATCGTGCTGAACATGATTTCGGTGAGCGTGATCGCCGCGTTCGAAGAAACCCTGGCGACGGTCATCGCATTGGCCATTTTCCTGCCCATCGTCTCCGACATGAGCGGCTGCTCCGGCAACCAGGCGGTCGCGATCAGCATGCGTGAACTTGCGCTCGGCGTCGCGAATCCACGCGACGTCATGCGCGTCTGGTGGCAGGAGGCCAAGGTCGGCGTGTTGAATGGCATTGCCCTCGGCGCGTTGCTGGGTGCCGTCGCGTGGTGGTGGAAGGGTCCCCTCGTGGGCGCGGTGGTCGCCCTGGCACTGGCGGTCAATACCGTGGTTGCGGTGTCCATTGGCGGAACCGTGCCGCTGTTGCTCAAGCGCTTTGGAGCCGATCCCGCCGTCGCCTCGGGGCCGGTGTTGACGACCGTCACCGACATGTGCGGTTTCTTGCTGCTTCTGGGGAGCGCTACGCTGGCGATAACCTGGTTCTGAGCGCACATGCGAAGGGTGGGCGACTCCGCCGGCGCGCGGTTGCGCAAATGCGTCGCTCCCTCCATCATGATTTCGGAGGTTTGAAACAGGCAGGCGCCATGTCACTGAGTTCCATAAGCCCGATTGCCACGGACTACGGCGAACACGAAGCGGCCATGGTGGCCTATCGATCCGCCGGCGAGGCCCGCGCCCGGGCTTTGGGCAATCGCGGCCCCATTCGTTTCAACGCCGACGGATCACTCGGCGAAGATATCCTGGAAGCGTATTGGCGCTGCGGCTTCTATGTTTTCGAAAACGTTCTCCGACCGGAAGAGCTTACGGACCTGGAGCGGGATATCGACCGCATCCTTGATCGGGCGCCCACGGAACCTGGGGTGAGACTTGACCGGAACGGGCGTCCAGCGTTGAACGCGGACCGCGAGATGTTCGGCTTTTCGCTGGTCAAACCGCTGTCCGATCCCGTCGGAGGAACGCAACACAACCAGGGCAGGCATCCCGCGAAGATGATCGAACCGACGCCGCCCGCAGATGCGCCGGACCATGTGCTGCAGGTGGTCTCGGGTTCCCTGCAGTACTCCGACGCCTGTCTTCGCGTATACGGACATCCCGATTTGCTCCGCGTTGCGGCCACGGTCAACGGCGATGACTTCACGCCTTTCAACGAAGTGATCTTCATCAAGCAGCCGGGACTCGGCGGATCCGTGGCGTGGCATCAGGATGGCACCACGCACTGGGATACGCCGATCTTCGACAAGGGTAGCCACGGCTTCAATTTCATGGGGCAGTTATACGGCTGCAACGCCGCCAACGGTCTCTGGATCGTGCCCGGCTCGCATCTCACCAGGGCGGACATCAAGGCCATGTGCGATGCGGCGGGTTCGGATCGGTTGCCGGAGGCGGTTCCGCTGCTCTGCGCGCCGGGCGATGTCGGCATGTGCAATCGGCAGGCCATACACGGCTCGTTCGCCAACACCAGCGCGGACATCCGCGTCACCATCAACTTTGGTTTCCACCGACGCAAGTCGATCCTCGGCGCGAGGGGCAACGGCATACACAGCCCGGGCAGCGACAAGATCATCTACGATGCGGACCGCGTCCGCGAACGCTCCCGGATCCTCGGTTACGCGATAGACGCCCGCCATCGACGCTTCCCGGACGAGGAGCCTTTCCGCTATCAACCCCATGTCAGCGAAGGGGTGATGTTCGAGTGGAACGATGCGGCTCGGGAACGCATCAAGGACTACAACCTTCTCGATCTCGGAATCTAGCCGCCGATCCGCGGATCCGAGAAAAGGACTATCGAATGACCTACGAGAGCTTCAGCGTCGAGATCCAGGATCGCGTTGCGCACGTCGTCCTGACGCGACCGGAGAAGCGCAACAGCATGAACCAGGCGTTCTGGCGGGAATTGCCGGAAATCGTCGCCGACATCGATGGCAACGCCAGGGCGCGCGCCATCGTCATCTCCTCCACGGGGCCGCACTTCTCGTCGGGCATGGACCTCGCCGCATTCGGCGGCGATTCAGGCACGGCAGCGGACGCCGCCGACGCCCGGGCCGCGCGGATCCGCCACGGCGCAAGCTTCTACGACAGCACCTCCCATTTGCAACGGAGCTTCAGTTGCCTCGAAGAGTGCCGTATCCCGGTGCTCGCAGCGGTGCAGGGGGGCTGTATCGGCGGCGGCGTGGACATGGTTTCCGCATGCGACATGCGCTACGCGACCGAAGACGCTTACTTTACGATCTTTGAGGTCAACATCGGCATGACCGCCGATGTCGGCACCTTCCCGCGATTGGTCAAGCTCTTGCCGGAAGGCATCGTGCGGGAACTCGCCTACACCGGTAGGCGCATGTCAGCGGCCGAAGCCCGCGATGTCGGCCTCGTCAATCGGGTCTTTCCCGACCGGAACGCGTTGCTCGACGGTGTTCTTGAAGTAGCGCGGGAGATCGCGAGCAAGCCCCCGCTGGCCGTCTATGGCTGCAAGCGGATGATCAACTACGCCCGCGATCATTCGACGGCGGACGGGCTTGACTACATCGCCATCTGGAACGCGTCGTTCCTGCAGGGCGCCGAGATGCAGGAGGCCATGCTGGCCGCCCGGCAGAAGCGGCCTGGCGACTTCGTCGACCTGCCGAAGAAGCGTTCGGCGGACTAGAGCGTCGTGGCGCCGTCCGCATAGGCGGACCTGGACTTTTTCGCCCCCATCGGGTCGACCGCCGAACTCGCTCCCCGGTAGACGAACACCATGGCGTTGCGGTCGCGATATTCGATGGGATCGAAGGTCCAATGCACCGTCGGCGCGGTATGCATGACCGCATCGCCCGGCTCGACTTCGACGGGCACGGCATTGGCGTTCTGTTCGTCGTAGTCGGGCAGGGGATAGGCGAAAGATTTGGGAACTATACCGTTGACTCCACATGACCGCACGGCGCGGAATCCGGCGCTTTCCGCTTCCTCCCTCGCGCGGACTAAATACGCGGCATGGACGCCGCCAAGCCTTCGCCGAACCATTCCATTCTGACGCCGACCGCGATTGACGACCGGATGATCTGCCCGATCTGCCGCGACAGGTGGCGCGAGCGCGACATGCGCTGGCAACTCAAGGGCAGAGCCGTGTGCCTCATGTGCGCGGACAGGAATAGGGCGGGGGACGTTCTGACTGCGTTGATGGCGTCGCCGGTGGTAGGCTACTAAGGATTCGGGAGGGGCAAAAATGTCAGAGGCGAACTGGAAAAATAGCGTTTGCGCAGGTTCCGGCATTCCTGCTCGGTCACCTGCTTGGCGTCGCTCGCCGACACCTTGGCGCAGGTTTCCTTGAGCAGTCGCTTCATGTTCCTGGCCCAAGGGTATTGATTGGAGTCTACGACGAACTGCAATTCGCGCAGGAGATGCGAGCCGCAAAGCGCGTGGCCGCAATGATCGTAGGACAGATACGACGCCCAGCAGTCGTGCACCACGACACCGCCGTAGCGGGGGATGATGCCGATGTCGTCGATGGCCTCGCAACCGCGTTTGCGGTGCAGGCGTTTGACGGTGATCTCGCCGCCGGAATAGACATGGATCCAGTGGTTCTTCCGATCCACCCGCAGCGAGGTCTCGTCGGCGTTCAAGGCCGGCATGCGGAGCAGTTCGTCGATGGCCGTCGCCTCCCAACGTTCCAGCGCCGCATGCAGTCGGATCACGAACTTCAGCAGCGTCGCCGGCGAAATGGCCACATCGATCAGCGTCTCGACCGACTTCAGCACCCGGTCGAGGGGGACCATCCGGGCGATCAGCAGGTTCATCATGTAGGCCTTGAGGCCGTTGCCGTACTGCAGGGGACCGCACATGTCCGCCGGGAATCGTCCCGTCGTCCGCCGCCGACAGCGGGGGCAGTCCTTGACCTCCGCATCGACGTGATGGACGACCTTCTCGAACAGGATGTCGATGCGCGTGCGTCGTGGCTTGGACTGCGATGGCGTACTACCGAGATCGGCGCCGCAGTTCGCGCAGGCGTCGACCGCCGCCACCTCGGTGGTGGTCACGGTTCGGCTATGGCGCGACCGGGCATCGTTTTGCGTCACGCCCTTGCCCTTGCCACCGGGCCGGGTCGCCGCGGTCTCGTCCTTGCTCGTTTGCGAGGGCGGGATGCTCGAATTGCGGCCGCCCTTGCGGGTGGTCTTCTCCATGAAGATCGCCATCAGCACTTCGAACAGCATCAGCAGGGCGTTGAACAGCGCGCGCGTTTCCGCCGACATCTTGTCCGCCGCGGACAGTCGCCCGAACTCCGCCTTCAGGCGCTCGAACTCCTCGCGCAGCGATTGCCGGTTCACCGTGGCCATGGCCGCCGCTCAGCCGTCCTCGGCCTCGACCGCCATCATCGCCGCCAGCACCGCGAGGCGCTCCGCCCGCGGCATCGCCTGGTAGCGCCCGCCCCAACTCGCCGCCTTGCGCTTGATGGTCTGGCGGTGGGTGAAGTTGCGGCCCGCGCGGCTGGCCCAATGCACCCGGTCCGGGACGAAGTTGAACCACAGCTTCTCGGTGCGCACCCCGCCCCGGTTCATGACCTGCACCTCCAGCCTGCGCCAGCCGCCGAGCAACCCGTCGTACAGCGCCGAGGGATAGCCGGACAGCATGACCTGGCAGGGCAGGGTCTTGAGCAGTTCCAGCAGCTCGACGTGATCGGCCTCCCCGTAGTCGAAGCGATAGCGGCGTCCCGAGGTGCGGGTGCGCATCAGGTAGGGCGGGTCGCTGTAGACCAGCTCCGAGCCCCGATAGTCGTACTCGGCCAGAAACCGGTGCGCGCAGCCGTGAATGCGTTGCACGGGGTAGTCGCAGTCGAACTTCGCCAGAGCCCGCCCATCGAGGTCGATGCCGATGTTGTGCAGCGCCGCCGGCTTGCGCTTCATGATCGCGCCGCCGCCGAGGTGGGTCTCGATGTAGGTGTCGTGCGGCGGCATCAGGGCGATGATGGGCTGGCACAGCCCCGAGGTCGCCTTCGATCCGAAATAGCCCACTCGCAAAGACCCGTAATCCGTATGAGGTCCACACCATAGGCACCACGCCCTATGATGTCAAGAGAAATCCGACGGACGCTTGCGACCCATACCGCAGAACCCCGTTCAGGCTATGCTTTCTCGACAATGATGCCCGGTAGGGGGTGAGTAGTTACGAAAAATGATTAGCCCGGGCCATCCGGCCTAACAGTAGCAAAGCGGTTTTTCTAAGCGCCAACTGCCGCCGGCTGTTTCGACCAGTCGCGCTTCACGCCTGTCGCAAGCAAGAACGGCGAGGCGACAAAGATCGAGGAATAGGTCCCGATCACAATCCCCCAGATCATGGCGAGCGTAAATCCTCTTAAGACTTCCCCGCCAAGCGACGCCAAGGCGCCGAGCGCCAATAATGTTGTAACGGATGTCATAACCGTTCGGCTCAAAGTGTCGTTGATGGACAAATCAAGAAGATCTGTCAGCGGTTTTTGTTTGAATTTGCGCAGATTCTCCCGAACACGGTCATAGACGACGACAGTATCGTTCATCGAATAACCGACAATGGTCAAAATCGCGGCGATAATCGCCAGGTTGAATTCAAGACCGGTCACCGAAAACATGCCAAGCGTGATGGCGACGTCGTGAACCAGCGCGACGATGGCGCCGAGAGAAAACTGCCATTCGAAGCGGAACCAGATGTAAATTAACATCATACCGATTGCGAGCGCGACGGCGATGGCGCCTTTCTGAATCAACTCGCCGGATACCGTCGGCCCGACGACTTCGATTTTTCGAAATTCAACATCTTCCCCAAGAAGCGTTTTCAGCGCTTCCTGCACGGCGACAGCGGCTTCTTGCTGTGCAAGTTCGTTAGCATCTTCGTCGTCGCTATCGGTTTGTTCGACTTCCTGCTGCTCGATGAAGACGACTACAGCTTCGTCGGCGCCTGCGAAATCCCGGATGGACTGCACTTTCACATCGCCAAGCCCGAGGCCGGAAACTGCTGAGCGAACAGCGCTGATATTGATTGGTTCTTCATCAGCGACTTCCACTGTCACGCCGCCGCGAAAATCAACGCCGAAATTAAGACCGATTGTGAACAGCGCCGCAATCGATCCGACAATAAGCGCTACTGAAAACATCGACGCTACAAATCGCAATTTGATGAATGCGATGTTCGTTTTGACGGGGATGAGTTTGAGATGCATGACGGCGTCAGCCTTACAGCGTTAATTCTTTGGGACGTTTCGCGAGAAGGTAGCCGCCTGCGAATAGCCGCGTCAGCACGTAAGCGGTGAAGACCGAGGTCACGACGCCGACCGCCAGGGTGATGGCGAATCCCCGCACCGGGCCGGCGCCGAGCTGGAACATGATCAGCGCGGCCAGAAAGGTCGTGACATTAGCGTCGACGATCGCCGACCGGGCTTTTTGGAAGCCGACCTCGGCGGCGTTGATTGGCGATTTGCCGCCTAATAATTCTTCGCGAATGCGCTCGAAAATCAGAACGTTTGCGTCAACCGCCATGCCCACTGTCAAAACGATTCCCGCAATGCCCGGCAGGGTGAGCGTCGAGCCCAACAACGACAAAACGCCCGCAATAAGTACGACATTGGCGAGCAGCGCGAGGTCGGCGTAAATGCCGAACCGGCCGTAAGAAACCACCATGTAAATGATCACGGCGATAAAGCCGATGATAAGCGCCATCGTCCCGGCGCGGTCGGCGCGCAAATTCTGAAAAACTTTCTGGATGCGCCATGCTGATTTACCCGGCAATCGATCTGATGAACGGACGCTGCGTTCGTCTTTCGCAGGGAAGATTCGACGACGCCACAGTTTATGACGCGCCGCCTGAGGAGAGGTTGCGCGACTACGCGGCCGCGGGCGCCGAATGGGCGCATCTCGTCGATCTCGACGACCCGACCGAGATCGTCGTGTTCCAGGAGGTCGAGCTGCCCGAGCGCCGCGTGCTCAAGTTGATCCTGCGCGTGCGCATGGAGCACGTCGCCTATCCCCACATCGCTCAGACCATCGGGCTGCTCGACCGCTACTACGCGGCCACCGGCATCGGCGTGGACAACGGCGGCAACGGCCTGGCCGTGGTCCAGGAGCTCTTGACCCTGGACAAATACCGAGACCTCCAGTTGGAAGGGCGGCTGCGCGGCTACGACTTCGGCGGCATGACGAGGCTCGCCGTGCGGGACGGCAAGGAGGTCAGGAAGCGCACCAAGGAATTCATGACGAGCCTCATCAACGGCGCGCTACAGCGCCGTCAGGTGGTGTTCCCCGTCGAGGACCTGGAGATCGAGGATCAGTTCACCACGCACACCTACACGCTCCACGACGGCCGCGTGATCTACGCCAAGGGCAACGACCACATCATCGACGCGGTGCGCTGCGCGATGCTGGCCCGTGAGCAGGCCAACCTCGATCAGGTCGGCGAGGAGACGGTCTCCCTGGTGCCGGTGATGACCGATCCCGTGTTTGTCTGACCGAGCCGCTCGTTCCGGTTCGCCACGTTCGCGGCCCCGCGCGCCACCGACGCTCTTTCCCCGCCTCCGGTAGGTAACCCCCGAAGCGCGCCCCTTCTCGCCACACGGCGCGAATGTCGCGCCCACAAGGACAACACACGACCGAGAGGACCCTGTTGGAAACGCGGACCGACCCCCAATCCGACGCCTCGGCCACAGCCGGCGGTGAAGCGCCGTCGCTCGCGGCCGACGCCGACGTCCTCGTCCCCCTGGCCTCGGCCGCGGCCCTCGATCCTTCCGCGTTCAACCGCATCAACGCCACCGAGGCGATCCCAGCGTCGTGGGAGGACCGGGCCCGCAAGGCCTGGGAGTACTACCTCGAAGAGCCGCTGGTGAAGAACTGTGTCAACTCCTGGCGCACCTTCGCCGTGGGCGACGAGATCAAGCTGGCCAGCGACGACGAGCAGGTGAAGTCGGGCGCGCTGGAGCTGGCCGCCGGGCTTGGTGTCTTCGCCTTCGTCAAGGACATGGTGCTGCAGCTGCTGGTCAAGGGCGACGCCGTCGGCTTCAAGCGCTACACCGCCGACGGCAAGGCACTGGAGGAGCTGGTCTGCGTCAACCCCGTCTCGGTCAGGGTCAAGTACGCCCAGGGCGAGCTGGTTGAGGCCACCCAGTTCCCGGACGAGCACCCCGGCGCGGGCGAAGGCCTCAATCTCCCGGTCGACCAGGTGCTGCACCTCAAGTGGGACGCACCGTCCTTCTCGCCGCGGGGTAACTCGCTGGTGCTGCCCGCCTTTCAGTCCATCGAGCTGCTGCGCGACTACCGCCGCGCCGAGCAGGCCATCGCCAAGCGCTGGGCCACGCCGTTTCGCCTGCTCAAGGTGGGCGGCGCCTTCGGCCAGAAGATGGTCATGCCCGACCAGACGATGCTCGAGCAGGTCCGCGAGCGGGTCAACAAGATGGACCTCAAGAGCGGCCTGGTCGTGCCCTTCTACGTCACCGTCGAGACCCACGGCACCGACGGCCAGGTGCTGAACGTCGAGGACAAGGTCAAGGAGGTGAAGGAAGACATCGTGGTGGCGCTGGGACTCTCGCGCTCGCTGGTCACCGGCGATGGTCCGAACTTCGCCACCGCGTCGGTGAGCCTGCGCAAGATGCTGGTGATGATCCGCGAGATCACCCAGGCCGCCAAGACCATCCTCGACTGGGTGTTCACCGACTGGCTCGAACTGAGCGGGTGGAAGGGCAAGACGCTCCAATTCCTGTTCAACGACCTCGACCCCTCGGACGCGGTCGATTTCAAACGCCTGCTCATCGAGCTCTACGACCGCAAGCTCATCAGCCGCGCGAGTCTCCAGCTCAAGATGGATCTCGACCCCGACCTCGAGGCCGCCAACCGGGAGGGCGAGGAGCAGTCAGTGGACCTGTTCGACGCCAAGCAGGTCAAGCCCATCGTCGACATGGTGCTCGCCGGGATCATGAGCCTGGAGAAGGCGCAGGAGATGCTGGGCCTCGACCCCGAGAAGCCCTCGCCGGCGGACGGCACCGAGGCCGCCTGGGGTGGACCCAGCGCTCGCGGCGACGTCGGAGATGCGGTCTGCGACGACTGCGTGCATTTCGACGAGGCGCGCAACCACTGCCGGGTGCACAAAAGCGAGGTCACGTTCGACACGCCGGCCTGCCGTTTCCTCGATCCCAAGACGCCGGCCCGAGGCCTCCCCGTCGAACCGGAAGAAGCACGCCAGCGGATCATCGCTTGACGGGGGCGCGGGCCATGCTCAGTGCACTCGCCGCCGCCACTCCCCTTACCCAGGCCGAGGCCATCCGGCAGGCCACGGCACGAAGCGTCCGCCACCGCAACCGCTACGCGGAACAGACCGTTGCCGAGTTGACCGGCATGCTCGCGCAAGCGGAGGACCAGGTCCGCGGCGCCATCCTGCGTTACAAGAGCCTCGGCTCGCTGCCCGATAACCAGCTGGCGGCGCTCGAAGGCCTCAAGAAACTCCAGGCCAACGTCCGCGAGGCGATGACCCGGCTGCGCCGGGATCAGACCCTGCGATTCCGCCAAGCGACGCGGACCTCCTTCCGCCAAGGGATCGCCGGCGGCATCGAAGACTTCGCCGCCACCGAGCTGCCCTTCTACCGCGACCTCACGCCCGAGGGGATCGACAAGCTCGCCACCCGCGCCTTCACCCTGATCGACACCGACGCGCTCGACTTCATGAGCCAGTACAACCTGGTGCTCGCCGGCGACGTCCACCGCGAGCTGAGCGATGGCATCCGGCGCACCGTGATGAGCGGCATCGCCACCGGCAAGGGCGTCGAGGACATCGTCCGCGACCTCGGTCACGTGGTGAAGGACCCGGAATCGTTCGGCACGCCGGCACCAAAGTGTTCCGCAAGGCCCAGTACCGCATGGAGGTAATCGCCCGCACCGAGGTGCTGCGTGCGCACAACCAGGGGCGGATGAAGTTCCACCGGGAGGTGGGCATTCAGAAGCTCGAATGGATGACCATGGAGGACGAGCGGGTCTGTCCGGTCTGCGGTCCGCTCGACGGCAAACGCTTCGACACGGGCCGGTTCCCGCAACAGCCCGCCCATCCCAACTGCCGCTGCACCAGCGTGGTGGCCTGGCCGCTCCAGATCTGCGGCGTAGAGCTGGGCGCCAAGGCATCGGTCATTCCTCTGAGAGCGATCTCGGCCCCGGCCCAGTCCGGCGCCGCTTGCATCTTGCCGCCGCAGGCCATCGAGGAGCAGGCAAAGGCCAAGTTGGAGGAGACCGCCAAGCTCAAGGCCGCTTTCGAGAGCGGCGAGATCGGGGACTTGGGCGGTCTCACGGTCAAGCAGCTGCAGACGCTGTCCAAGCAGAACGGCGTCTCCATCGCCCGCACCAAGGCCGACTTCATCCAGCTGCTCGATCATGTGGAGCCCGGGATCAGCCACGCCGACCTCGCCGGCGCGGCCCTCAAGGCCAAGCTCAAGGAACACAAGATCGGCCTGCTGCGCACGAAGCAGGAACTCGTCGGACTCCTGGCCGAGAAGCAGGCCGCGCTCAAGCACGCGCAGCAGCTGGCCGAGCAGCTGAAGAAGGTCCCAGCGCCGGGCGGGCTGGACCAGCTCACCGTGGTCGAGCTCAAGGAGATGGCCAAGACCAAGGGCATCTCGCTCAACCTCACCAAGCAGGACGTGATCGCGCTGCTCGACGAGCTGGAGCCGGGCGTCGACCACTCCGGCCTCAAGGGCAAGCTGCTCATCGAGGCCAAGAAGAAACACCACATCGGCCCGCTCAAGAACAAGCAGCAACTGATCCAGGCCCTGGAGAAAGCCGCTGGCGAGGAGCTGGCCGAACAGGCCAAGCAGGAGGCGGTCGAGGCCGCCAAGAAGGAGGCGCTCAACAAGGCGAAGGACGCCCTGGAGCAGGCGACCGCCAAGGTGGTCGTGCCCGAGTCACCGGCCGGCTATGCGGACTTCCTCTCGGCGGTGAAGGACGCTGAATCAGCGCTCACCGGCGGGGCCGGTTTGCCCCAGGAGCTGCTCGAGGCCCACGCCAAGGAAATCCTCCTCAAGAAGCAGCTCTTCCACGACCAGGTCGCGGCGCTCAAGGCGACCCAGCTCAAGGCCCTGGCCAAGGAGACCCAGGTCAAGCACTGGCAATGGTCCAACAAGGACGAGCTGGTCACGCTCTTCACCGAGACCGACCCGGCCAAGGTGCAGGCGGCGCTCGACGGCATCGAGCAGAAGCATGGCAAGTGGCTGGCCAAGCACGGCGGCAAGAAGAAAGCGGCTCCGGTCAAGGCGCCGGCCACGCACCAGCCCACGTCCGCACCCGAACCCTCCCCTTCGCCCGCCTTCACCAAAAAGGGCAGCGAGTTCGAGGTGGCGGACGCGGCCTGGGCGGACAAGGGCAAGCCGGACGGCTTCACGTACTCGGGCAAGGCCCAGGTCGGCGGCGCGCACAGCAAGGAGCCTGGACCGATGAGGCGGGTGAGCGCTGGCTCTTCAAGCCGGCCGAACGCACCGCCGACGACTTCATCGCGCACGGCGAGGAGGCAGCCTACAAGATCGCCCGGCTCATCGACCCGGACGCCATCGAGGTGCGCACGCTCCGGCTGAACGGCAAGACCGGCTCCATCCAGAAATGGCGGACCGATCTCGAGCGCAAGATCGACTTCGACGGTGTGAGTCCGGTCGAGCTGAGGACGCTCGACATCGAGCAGATCCAGCGCGAGCACGTCATCGACTGGCTAATCGCCAACCACGACGGCCACGCCAAGCAGTTCCTGCGCGCCCGCGGCGGCCGGGTCTACGGCATCGACAAGGGGCAGGCCTTCAAGCACCTGAGCGAGGACCGCCTGTCTATCGACTACCACCCCAACGGCCGGTTCGGAGAGCAGGAGCCGTTCTACAACACCCTGTTCCGCGCCGTGAAGTCGGGCGACGTCTCGGTCGATCCGGCGGTGGAGCTGACCCGCTTCGGTGGACAGTTTAACACTTGAACAAATGGGCCTTGCGGCCCCCTCGCCCTTGATCGGGGCGGTTCCCCGATACGGAGCGACGCCATTGATGCGCGCCGCCCGTATTCAAACGGGCGGGCGGCGCGCTTAGGCGACCCGGCCGGGCCGCGCCCCAAAGCTCCCGCGGGGCCGCGAGCGGCGACGTTCACGCCGCCTCCCGCATGTGGTCCCAACCGCCCCGGCGCTCGAACTCCGCCGGGCTCAGGTAGCCGATGGACGAGTGGCGGCGCTTGCTGTTGTAGAACCCCTCGATGAAGTCGAAGATCGCCAACTCGGCCTCGCGCCGCGTGCGGAACGTCGCGCGATCAATCAATTCGCACTCCAGCGTGGCGAAAAAACTCTCGCACAGCGCGTTGTCGTAGCAGTCGCCGGTCGAGCCCATCGACAGCCGCACGCCGGCGTCGCGGCAGCGGTTGCCGAACGCGATCGAGGTGTATTGCGAGCCCCGGTCGGAGTGGTGGATCACGCCGCGCGCGCCGCGCTGCTCCAGCGCCATGTTCAACGCGTCGAGCATCAGCCGCGTCACCAGTTCGGCGCCCATGCACCAGCCCACGACGCGCCTGGAATACACATCCACGACCACCGCCAGGAACAGAAACCCCGCCAGCGTCGGAACGTAGGTCGCGTCCGCCACCCACAGCTCGTTCGCCACCGAAGCCGAAAATTCGCGCCGCACCAAGTCCGGCGCCGGCTCCGCCGCCGCGTCCGCCGCCGTCGTCTTCACCCACTTGCGGCGATCAACGCCGCGCAGACCGCTCTCCCGCATCAGCCGCGCCACCCGCTTGCGCCCCAGCCGCTCGCCTTCCTCCCGCAGTTCGGCGTGAATCCGCGGCGCGCCGTACGTGCCCCGCGAATCGCGGTGAATCGCCTCGATCCGCGCCGCCAACTCCGCGTCCCGCCGCGCGCGCGGCGACGGACCCCGCCGCAGCCACGCGTAGTACCCGCTGGCGGAGACCCCCAGCACCCGGCACATCGTCGCCACCCTGTGATCGGCCCGATTCGCACTCACGAACTCGAACACCTTTCCGGTATCGAGTCGGTCTCCCGCGCGAACCAGGCCGCGGCCTTTGCCAATATGTCGCGCTCTTCGCGCAGCCGCCGATTCTCACGCTTGATCCGACGCAGCTCCGACCGCTCCTCGCTCGTCAGACCGTCGCCGCGCCGGCCCGCGTCGCGGTCCGCCTGCCGCACCCAGTTGATGATCGTCTGCGCCGTCGGTTCGAACTCCTTCGACAACTCCGCCGGACTACGACCGGACCGAACCAGCGCCACCATCTTCTCTCGAAAGTCCCGCGCATACGGGCGTCGAGTCTTCGCCATAGGAACACCTCCTCCTATTAGGATCCATGTGTCCACTAAAGCGGGTCAACTCCACGGTGACGCTGCGCGCGATCCGCGAGGTCGAGAAGATCCCGGACGACGACTATCTGGCCATCCTGCGTCCCTACGCGGAGGGCCGGTTCGGTCGCAACGAAGCGCAGAAGCAGGCCTTCTACGACATGGCCCTGTCACGCAAGCGGAATATGCGCCGAGACTTCGAGGCGTTCTACGCCGATGTCTTAGGCGACAAGGATTTCCGCTTCGACGACGCCTTCGACGCGCTGGCCAAGGGCAAGCTCGGCCCGGCGGACGAAGAACTGCTTGAGGAGGTCCGTTCTCTCGGTTGGCAGGGCAAGGCAATGCCCTTCGACGAGGGCGACATCGAGGATCAGAACGCCCTGATCTTCGTCGAGACCTTCCAGGGGCGGCAGCGCACGGTCGTCAAGATGAAGGTCCGCCCCGAGGCGGAGGAAGGGCTGCTCGGGGTTCTGCGCGAAGCCGGAGTTGACACCGCGCCTGTCCGCGTGGGCCAGCAGCTCCAGGAGGATGTGTTCGCCGACGACCTCCTCGCCGCGGTGAAGACCGTCAATCACCATGCCTCGGACGGCAAGTACAACCAGGCGACGCTCAAGAAGGCGAACGGGCATCTGGCCGCGCTCCGACGGCTCCGCCAAGCGGACGATCCGGACGTGAGAGAGATGGCCGAGACCTACATCGGGTGGATCGAGAGGGTGCAGGCGGCGGCCCGCGACAAGGCCCCCATCGCGGGTCGTTTCGAGACCTATCTCAAGAAGCGCGCGGCGCCGAGGAGAAGGCGTAAGGACGTCCCCTTCACCGTGCGGCGGACCAAGGTGCTCCAGCCCCGGCGCGAGCTCAAGAACGGCGAGCTGGTCGTGGTGGACGGCGCTGCGGACAACAAGGCTCTGTTCGGCGGGCGTTCGATCCAGGCCGGGCAGCAGTACGAGATCGACTTCGGCGACGGCGTGCGCGCGGTGTACCGGCCGTCGTCGGACAAGAACCTGTTCGCGCAGCGCGGCGAGTTCGAGCTGATGCTACCGGAGCGACCGGACGCCAAGAACCTGAATCGGGCGCTGGAACACATGGATTCCCTCGGACTCAAGACCGGCGCGGCCACGCCCCAGGACGCCGAGTTGCTGTACCTCCACAAGCAGGCGTACCTGAGCAAGGTGGATCGCGAGCCGGAGTACCAGCACCTGATCGCGGAGCTGGACCGTCGGTCCGCCGGCAAGGACGAGCGCATCCAAACCATGCGCGGGTTCTGGGAGCAGCGGCTCGGCGTGAAAGACCTGACCCGCATGCCGGGCTACGAGCCGCTCGGCGAGTACCAGCTGGCTTTTCGCGCCCCGGGCAAGACCGCTGGCTACCGACACCAGTACCGCTTCGATTTATCGGATCAGGAACTCGAGAAGCAGATGAAGGGATACGGGCTCCACCACGCGCTGACGAACGGCGAGGACCTGTCGTCCTTCGTCGCCGCGGTGCTCGGCAACAACGGGGGCCCTGGTGAGCACAGTCGAGAAGATGCGTGCCGGCATCCCGGTGGCCGGCATGTCTCCGGCGGCGGACATGGGAACCGGCATAGGCCTTCCGGATGCCGGGAATGAGGCTCGCCAATGCCAGGCGGCGTTTCACGGTGAGTTCCGTCACCCCGAAAATGCGGGCGATTTCTTCAACGCTCTTGCCTTTGTCATTCAATTTTTTGAACGCCTCGAATTCCTGCATTTCGTCCGGCTCAAGGCGAGCGGTGTTTTCAAGGATTGAGGCCTCCACGGCAGCGGCGTCATCGCCTTCGGCGAGCACCCGGCACGGCAAATCGCGCACCTCGCCGGTTTCTTTTTCAATGGCTTTCGACGCCAGAAACCGCCGCCGCCCGGCGACGATTTCGAAGTGGTCTGGCTCGCCGTTTGGACGCACGAGCAGCGGCACCAATACGCCGCGTTCGCGGATCGACGGCAATATATCGTCCAGATTAGGCTCTTTGCGTGACGCCCTCATGCGCCTGATTGGAAGTGCGAATAACGCGTAGTTATAGATTGACATTGACTTCATGTTTCTATCGCTCAGTTTCAATGACCGATATCTCTGCCGCCTCAAACCGGCGATTAATTGCGGGAACGTCCTCACGCCAAATTGTCTCAAGCGCATCGAGTTCCGCCACAATCGCAGCGGAAACCTCTTCTTTGACCTGAATGGCTTGAGCAGTTGGCGCAGCATCGCCTACCGACGTAGTTCGCATCACGTCACTGAGCTTGTTATTCAACCTAATCGAAAAATTAAGCGGATCCTGTTCGCTTTCGCTTTTAGTTTGATACAGCGCCTGTTCAATTTCGTCTAACTTCCCATTTAATTCTTCAATAGCGCTAACAAGGTCTTCGTTACCACCCTTACTTTCGATACGGTTCTTAACAGCTGAAGTTTGTTCACGAAGTTTGCGTATGCTTCTGATTTCTTGGTGGGCTCGTGTTAGGAGGTCACGAGATTCAATGACAAAATTGAATTGCGCCTGGAGATTTGCTCCGCTTGCGTTCGAACGTGGATCTTGAAGGACTTTAAACGAGACATCCTGCGATTCTGCACCGAGCGTTAATCGCGCCCGGTAGTCGCCTGGTTTGGCGGTCGGACCGTAGTTGAAGTCGCGCCAGAGGATAATGCCATCAAAACGCTCCATAGCAGGGTACTTCAAATCCCAAACATGCCGATTTAGGCCGACCTTTGCTGGCAAAACACGCGTATCCGGAACTCCAGTCGGGTCAGCCTCCTCACCTTCCGAGTCATTGGCCGGTTTGCGCGACCAACTCCAAATCGGTTCCTCAGAGTCTCCATCCGAATCGAACACGCTCAGTTCTAGATTGACGTCATCGGGAAGTTCGTTTGGAAGTTCGTAGTAGAAAACCACGCCGTCATAAGGGTTGGTTCCAGCGCTTATGGGTTCGTCGGGGCTGCGCGAACCCGCAACTAGCCTATAAACCGGGCCAGGTTCGTAAAATACAAACTCTTCCGACTGATTCTCTTGAAATTGTTGAAGGACGTTAAGATCGTCCAATATCCAGTATCCGCGGCCCTGCGTTGCTGCAATTAAGTCAGTGTCCTTTACCGCTAAATCAGTGATCGGAACGATCGGCAAATTCAGCTGGAGCGGTTGCCACGTACGCCCGTCGTTGATCGAAAAATAGACACCGTACTCCGTACCGGCGTAGAGCAGCCCTTTACGGTCCCGATCTGCGCGCACGGCTCGAGTGAAATGGTTATTGGGGATACCATTCGTGATTTTCGTCCAGCTTTGTCCCCAGTTTTTTGTCCTATAGATTAGGGGTTGAAAGTCGTCAGATTTATATCGAGTCGCCGCAATATAAGCGCCGCCAGGTTCAAATGGATCTGCTTCTATGCCGTTGATTTGAGCCCATGCAGGCAATCCCCTTGGCGTAACGTCATCCCAATTTTCGCCCCCGTTTCTTGTGACATGTACGCGACCATCATCAGAACCAGCCCACAATACGCCTTCATCGTGTGGTGACTGCGCCAATGCGAATATCGTCCCATAATATTCAACACTGGTGTTATCTTTGGTGATAGGCCCGCCGGACGGCCCCATTCGCGATTGGTCATTTCGTGTCAAATCGGGGCTTATCGCTCTCCAACTTTGGCCCAGATCATCACTTCGGAAAAGAACATTGGCGGCGGCGTACAATACGGATGGATCATGAATTGAAAACTCAACTGGAAAATTCCATTGAAAGCGATATCGCAGCTCTTCTGCGCTCCATCCCATTGGGTTATCGGGCCACACCGAAATCACGCGGCGATTGCCCGTAGAATGATCGACGATATCCAAGTATCCGCCGTATGAACCGCCCACAACGATGTCGGGGTTGTCCGGTTTTGCTGATATGTGTCCGCTTTCTCCGCCTGCAGTCGGATCCCAGTCTCGGCGCCCAATGCTACTCCCGGTCGCAGATCGTGAGCGAATTCGAATTGCCGAATCATCCTGCTGTCCTCCTAAAAGCCGATACGGAAATGCATTGTCAGTCGACACGCGATACATTTGAGCTGTTGGTTGATTTGTCTGTGTCGACCAGGTCTTACCGCCGTCAAAAGAAACATTAGCGCCGCCGTCATTGGCCTCTATCATTCGGAGCGGGTCTTGAGGGTCAATCCATAAATCATGATTGTCATGATGCGGCGTATCTATCTGTCGAAATGATTTGCCGCCGTCTTTGGAGTGGAAAAATCGAACGTTCAAAACGTAAACGTTCTCTTCATCGGCTGGGTCTGCGTACAACCGGGTGTAATACCACGCTCGTTGTCTCAATTTCCGCTCTTCATTGACCCGCACCCATGTTTCACCACCGTCGCGAGACCGAAATACGCCGCCCTCCTCGGCTTCAATCATAGCGTACAGATTTTGATTATTTGTCGGAGATACGGTAATTCCGATCGCGCCTAGCGGCCCTTCTGGGAGACCGTCGTTTTCCGATAGTTCAGTCCAGCTTTCTCCGCCATCGACGCTTTTATAGAGACCGGAGCCAGCCCCTCCGCTACTCAAGCTATAGGGTGTGCGTCGAACCTGCCAGAACCCGGCATAAAGAATGCGCGGGTTTGTAGGATCCATCGCCAGATCGCCCGCTCCGGTGTCTTCATCTACAAAAAGAATTCGTTCCCAAGTTACACCACCGTCAATTGTCTTATAAACGCCGCGCTGCTGATTAGGCCCAAACAAGTGCCCCATGACTGCAGCGTACGCGACATCTGGGTTTTTTGGGTGAATGCGAATTCTAGATATGTGCTGTGAATCTTCCAGACCAATTCGCCGCCAGGTCGCTCCAGCATCTTCTGACTTCCACGCGCCGTCGCCGGGAGACACATTGCCTCGAACCGTTTTCTCGCCACCACCTACATAGATTACATTTGGATCCCATTCCGAAACTGCAACTGCTCCGATCGATCCTCCAAAAAATCCGTCTGAAATATTGTTCCAAGACTGCCCAGCGTCGTCAGTTTTCCAAACACCGCCGCCAGTTGCGCCCATATAATAGACATTGCGCGAGGTCGGAACGCCGGAGACGGCTGCAGAGCGTCCGCCACGATAGGGACCGACTTCGCGCCATTCGAGCGCTTGAAGCCTTTCAAAATTTTCATCGGCAGATGAGGCATCCGCATCAACCCGCATCGCCAAAACGCTCAGTACAGCGAGGAAAACGATGAAAAAAACAGTTCGGTGAAGCAAATTAAACATAAAAGAGCACGTCCTTGCGATGAGCCGGCTTTGCTCGTGACCAGACACCAGTTTCGAAGCTGCGGCGTGCGGCCGCGACAGCAAGGCCAATATCCTCTTCGCCGCAGGATGCCACTTCTGCCAAGGTTTCCCCTGTTGCGGGATTGATGCTGGCAAAGGTGCGGCCCGAGCGCGCGGCAACGAACTGGCCGTCGATAAAGGCCTTGTCGCGGAAGCGGATTGCCGCCGCCTTGACCATCCAATCCTTGTGGCTGAGTTCACTCATGATTATTCCTTGGATATTGCCTATTCGTCACCCGGAACACCGTAACTCGGCGCGTCCGAAGGATTGAGCGCACGGGTCACATAGCTATCGAGTTGCGGCCTATAAATGTCCCAAAGCTTCGCCAGCTCCTCTATAGGACAGCCGTCGGTCCAATCACAACGCAGGTCGGCGACCGGCCAGCGTACGTCGCGGACCAGCTTCATGCCGGAAGAGCGTACGGGCCCCGCTTCTCCTCCGGCTTTGAGCGCAGCCTGCATAGTAGCAATCAGCCGGTCGCCGAGTTCGCCTTGGGAGGCAAGAAATGCGTCAACCATGACCTGCGGAATGCTGTCGCTCGCGAGCAGGTTGCCGCCACACGCGACGTTCTCCGCCTGCGCCTCCGCCCAGGTGCCGAGCGCCTTCGGGCCGGAATGGATGGCGCTTGCGCCGTTCGCGTCGACGGCAAGCACCTGCCGGTATTCGGGATTTACGCCGGTTCGCTTGAGAATGGCGACGGTCTCGGGAGCCGAGGCGCCCCGCGCCATCAGTTCCAGCCCGCGCATACCCAGTGTCGGATCCGTGACGTTCTGACTGGCGAGAGCGCCGACGCCTGCCTGCGCATAGGCGCAGCGAGCGGCAACCGCGGGCGAGGAAGAAGAAACCGCGATACCGAACATGCCGGTTTTTGTGCAGCGTGCGACGATGGAGAACGTCACGGCGCTCAGTCCGGGATGACGGCGGTGCCGTCGATTTCGACCAGCCAGTTGGGACGCGCCAGCGCGGTTACCACCAGCCCGGTCGAGACTGGATGCACGCCCTTTATGTATTCGCCCATGGTCCGATAGACGGCCTCGCGGTGGCGGACGTCGGTGATGTAGACCACCACTTTGACCAGATGCTCCATCGTGCCGCCGGCTTCCTCAATGAGCTTCCTGATGTTCTGCATGACCTTGTGGGTCTGCTCGACCGGGTCGTGGCTGCCGATATCCTTGGCGGTGTCCAGATCCTGAGGACACTGACCGCGCAGGTAAACGGTCTTGCCGCCATGCGTTACGACGGCCTGACACAGATCGTTGTCCAGCTTCTGCTCAGGATAGGTCTCCCTTGTGTTGAACTTGCGGATATGGTTATGCGCCATCTCGGTCTCCATCGGGTCCGGTTTTACCCACCCGGTCTCGGGAATTATCTTCGGTGTCGGCGGGCTTTCAAAGGAAAGTCTCTCTCATCCTTGCGAAGGATGGGCCTAATTACCGCTTTGGGTCGGGCTTTGCGGCGAGGTATCGTTTACGCGTCCTCATACCGACGCTGAGCGGCCTCGTGATAGTCGATATATCTGCGCTGCGTGGCGATGCGGTCTGCCACATGCTTGGCATCGTGCCACACGCCCCAGATGAAGCTTGAACCTCGGCGCGACTGCCACGGCAACCCGAGGAAATAGATCCCGGGCTCCAGCGACACGCCGCGATGGTGTTTCGGGCGGCCCTTCTCGTCGAATGTGTCGACCTTGAGCCAGCTGTAGTCGAGCGCGTAGCCCGTCGCCCAGATGATGGAGGTGACGCCGGCTTTCGCCAGGTCGAGCTCGAGGACAGGGTTTTTGACGCATTCGGGATCCGGACCAAGCTTGCGGGCTTCCGGTTCTTCGGGTAGGTCGACGCCGTTGCGTTCGACATAGGCATCTGCCTCATCCAGCAGCGACATCAGACTCGCGTCGCCACATGCAATATTATCGGCGAGGTCGCCGGCGAAGTTCAAAACTCCGCTTTTGTAGGTCTGCGTCATGCCGACCAGGGTTATGCCCTGTGCGGCGAGATTACGAAAATCGACTGTTTCGCCACCGCGTGCGCCACTGACGGCTATGGTGACATGCTCGGAGCCTGGTTCGGGCGTCTCCAAGTCCCATTTGCCCAGCACGCCCAGCCACCAGCAGAAGTCGCGGCCGCGATAGGAGCGCGGCGGACGATCATGCGGCCCGACGGAGAGATAGACCTTGCGGCCGGCCCGCGCCAGTTCGTCAGCGATCTGCACACCGGAAGAGCCGGCGCCAACGACGAGCACTGCGCCTTGGGGAAGCTGTTCGGGATTGTGGTAGGAGTTGGAATGTATCTGCAGGACACCGGAATTGTCCGGCACGATCGGAGGCGTAACCGGCCGCTGAAAGGGACCAGTGGCGGCCACGACGCTGTTGGTCTCGATCACGCCCTCGGACGTGTCTACGCGGAAGCCGGAACGACCGATATTGCGACGCACTTCCTTCACCTCCACGCCGCAGCGGATCGGCGCCTTGATCATTTTGGCGTAGTCGACGAAATAGTCCGCGACTTTTTCCTTGGCCACGAATGCGTCCGGCCCTTCATCAGGAAACTCCATGCCGGGAAAGCGATCGTGCCAGGCAGGACCATTGGCGACGAGCGAATCCCACCGCTCGGAGCGCCAGCGCTCGGCAATGCGGCCACGTTCCAAGACGAGGTGCGTCACGCCGCTCTTGCTCAGATGCTTACTCATGGCGACCCCGGCCTGACCTGCGCCGATCACAAGCGTATCTACTTTTTCAACCGACATTTTCGTGTCCTTTTTCGTTGGTCCGCTTATCCGTGGATGCGACGGAGGTCTTTTGTTGATTTTACTGGAGGAGCAGGCCGGTAGAAATTACGATTTGACGTGCTAGTGATTAGCTTGACCCTAAATGAGCGGATCAGAGGTAGAGACTGCGCGTAGTTCTGGACAACCTCTTAGAAGAGACTGGCTCCGTCGCCATCCTTGCAACACACTCAGTCTACTTTGTTCGTGAGGTATTCTCCGACCAGGTCCATGTCCTACGATCTCTGCCTGATAGAACGATCGTTGTCGAAACTCCCACGTTACAGACGTTCGGCGCCGATGTGCGTGCTATATCTGTTTTCGTATTTGGAGAAGATGAGCCTTCTTTGCTTGCAAAAGAAGTCGAGAAGCTCATCGCTAACTCGACGGTAAACTGGGAAGACGTGTTCACAAGGTATAAGGACGAACTCTCCCTTGAGTTGCTCGCCTCGATACGTGCACGGATATCAAATCGCGAATCTGACCCGAGTGATACGTGAACAAGCTCCCGCGTCCCGACTTTTTCGATGATTTCGATGCCTTGCATGCGTTGTCGGAAAACAAAATGCTAGCTGTTATCCGCATTTGGCACCCTACGTCGGAACTATAGAGGCTGGATATAATCAGTATATTGCCGTGAATGGTAACGCCTGCCTGGTCGACGAGATTGACCTTCCCCAACAAATCGAGGGTTACCTAAAGAACCACTACAAATCCCCTCCCCAAGACCTGTCCCACATCACAGAGATAAGAAACAGGAGCGGAGTAGCGATATCGGTGTCTTGCCCCCGTATAATTGTGCCACTTAGGTTGTCTATCACTAAGCAAATAAAGGGGCGGTTGGATGGCCCGGAAGCGGTTTTCGGATGAAGACGTTTTGAATCTGTTGCGTCAGATTGATGTAGAACTTTCCGCTGGCAGCGATGTGGCGTCAGCCTGCCGCAAAGTCGGCATCAGCGACGCGACGTACTACACGTGGCGACGGAAGTATGGCGGCATGGCGAAGTCGCAGCTTCAAGAGATGAAGTCGCTTGAGAAAGAGAACGCCCGATTGAAGCGGATCGTCGCCGATCTTGAGCTGGACAAGCTGATCCTGAAGGAGACGCTCGATTAATTAAAGCCCAAGGCCTGAAGTCCGCCGACCTGCGTCAGGCCGTCATTCGCGTCCGTCAGAAGCTGGATACGTCAGAACGGCGGACATGCAAAACGGTCGGCATGGCGCGGTCGTCACAGCAATATAAGCCCCGAACGAGGACCGATGATGAAGCGCTTCGTCTGGCGCTCATTCGGCTCGCCAAGCAGTATGGACGGTATGGTTATCGCAAGATCGCAAAGCTTCTGCGCATTGAAGGCTGGAAGATCAATCACAAGAAAGTCGAGCGATTATGGAGAGAAGAAGGTCTCCAGCTTCCAGCCCGGCACAAGCGCAGGAAACGTCTCTATCATAAAGATGCGTCGGTCATCCGCCTGCGCCCGCTTTACCCCAATCACATCTGGAGCGTTGATTTCGTTTACGACCGCTTAAGCAATGGAAGACCCTATCGCATGCTAACCGTGCTTGATGAATACACCCGTGAAGCGCTTGCCGTCGACGCCAAACCAAAGATGGGCAATGCGGAAGTGCTCGAAACGCTTTATCCGCTTATCCTCAAACGCGGCAAGCCCGAGTTCGTTCGTTCAGACAACGGCAAAGAGTTCACGGCGCTCGCGCTGCAAGACTGGCTGAAGAAGATCGGCGTCAAACCGATCCAAATCTATCCCGGCAGCCCGTGGGAGAACGGATACAATGAACGCTTCAACGGAACGCTGCGGTCTGAAGTCTTAAACGCTGAATGGTTCGCTACCATCGATCAAGCAAGAACCGTCATCGGTAAATGGCTCAGACAGTACAATCACATCCGTCCGCATCAAGCCCTCGGCATGCGTCCGCCAGTTCCGGAAACTATATGAGATTTTGGCCTACACGATTGGGGCTCGTTTCCGTAAGTTGTGGGCCGCGTTCGCCGGCCCTGTCCTGCCCTGCCCGGGCTCGGCCCGGTGATGATTGAATCGATCGGGAGGGTCCGATGTCTGTTATGAAATTGCGTTTTCTATTGCCTTTTTTCATGGTCGCGCTGCTAGGCGCCTGTGAAGGCGACGATGGCTCGGACGGCCCGGCGGGTACCGTCGGCGCGGCCGGGCCTCCGGGCGACGCAGGGCCTGCGGGCGACGCCGGTGAGCCCGGCACGCCGGCCGCCGCCGTCACGCGCGACGATGTACTGCGAACCAACGGCAACATTGCCTATCTCGCGTATGGCGACTCCCTGGTGACAGTGATCGAACTGCGCACCGCACTGGAGCAGCTTGTCGCCGATCCGACGGAAGCCAACCTGGCGGCCGCCAAGCAGGCTTGGCTCGCATCGCGGGAACCCTCCGGCCAGACGGAGGTTTATCGCTTCCGCGTCGGGCCCATCGATGCGCTGCTCGACGACGGCACGCTCGGCGAGGATGGCGACGGGCCGGAAGGGGCCATCAACGCCTGGCCCCTGGGCGAAGGGCTGATCGACTACGTCGCGAACGATGTGGACGGCGATGCGGGGCCGGAGATTCCATCCAGCGTTGCAGACATCTCCGACAACATCATCGCCGACATGGCGAATTTCCCAACCATCGATGCCGGCGTGATTCGCGACAACTTCGAGCTCGGCGGCGATGAGCGCAACGTGTCCAGCGGCTATCACGCCATCGAGTTCCTGCTCTGGGGCCAGGACCTGAATGCGGACGGCAGCGGCAGCGGCACCCGGGACGCAACGCCCGGTCAGCGACCGGTCACCGACTACGGGCTGACCACGGACACCTGCACGAGCGGGACTAATCCGGCGAGCCTCGAGACCTGCGAGCGCCGGGGCGCCTACCTGATGGCAACCGCCGACCTGCTCGTCCATGACCTGACCGGGGTGCGCGATTCCTGGAACCCGAACGGCGAAAACAACCACTACGCGAACTTCGTCGCCGGGGGCGACGAATCCCTTGCGCTAATCCTCGAAGGCATGGGCCGCCTGGGGTTCGGCGAGCTGGCCGGCGAGCGCATGAACATCGCGCTTCTGACCAATAGCCAGGAGGACGAACACTCCTGTTTCTCGGACAACACGCACCGCGACATCTACCTGAATGCCAAGGGCGTCGACAACTCCTTCATGGGGGAATACACCGGCGTCAACGGCGATATGCACAGCGGCGCTGGAATCGACGACCTGCTGACCACCGAGGCCCTGCCGGACCTGGCCAACGACATGCGCGCGGCCCTGGAGGACACCATGGCCAAGGTGGGCGTCATCGATCAGATGGCACGGTCCGGAACGCCTTTTGACAACCAGATTCAGATGGGCATCAACGAGCCCAACGTGAGCGGCGCGATCCGTGCCCTGTCCGCCCAGACAGAGGTGCTCGAACAGGTGATCGCAGGGCTCAACGTGACGACTGGCGATCTGCGCCAGGATACGGAAGAGGACATCTAGCGCCTGGTTCTACAATCCTTCACTGCGGGCGCCCCTACACTCACTGTACGCAGGGGTGGTACGGGCGCGGGGCCTGACTCGACGTCAGGTTCGCCAACGGCACGCAATGGAGCCCCTGCCCGGGCACGGTATCCGGGCAGGGCTCGTCGCGGTGTCCACAGTCCCTCTACGCCTCCACTATTCCGGGCTCTCCTCTTGTGCCTCTCTATCGTTCTGTCCGGCTGTGGTGGCGGGGGTGGCGGCGGTGAACCGCCGCCACCCCAATCCTCCGCGCCCGCTCCACCACCCCCCGACCCGGAGCCGCCGGTGACCATCGAAGCGCCGGAAGTGGAGGAAAGCGAGCGGCGCCCCGGCGGGGACGCTTCCACCACGCTCACCAACGACGAAGCTTTCGGGCAGAGCCCGGATGCCATCCGCCAGGATTTTTCGGCGGACGCCAATTTCAAGTCTGGCAACCAGGTCTTTCGCAACGATCACGAAGGCGAAGGCCCGCTGCTCAATGCCCGCACTTGTCAGGGCTGCCATACAAAGGACGGTCGGGGCGCCGTACCCGCGGATGCGGACACGCCGATGGACTCCATGTCCATCCGTCTGAGCCTGGGCAACGACGAAGACGGGAACCCGGTTGCAGACCCCAACTATGGGACTCTGCTGCAGACCTTCGGCCTGGCGTCGTTCGGCGGTGAGGGCATCGAGGCCGGACTGGCTTCCCACGGCGGCGGCATCGACGAAGCGATCGGCGAAGGATTCGCCTATGTCTCCTACGAGCCGGTAGCGGGTTCCTATCCGGATGGCGAGGAGTACGAGTTGCGCCGCCCTGTCTACCACGTGCGTGACCTGAGCTACGGAGATTTTTCGGACGGCATCCTGTTCTCCTCCCGGGTGGCCCCCCAGTTGATCGGTATGGGATTGCTCGGCGCCGTGCCCGAAGCCACGCTGCTCGAACTGGCCGATCCCGACGATGAGGACGGGAATGGCATCAGCGGCCGGGTGAACGAAGCGACGGACCCGACGACCGGAGAGCATGGGGTCAGCCGCTTCGGCTACAAGGCGTCCACGGCATCGCCGCTCCACCAGGTGGCGGCCGCCTACCGCAACGACATGGGCGTCACGAACCTGTACGCAACGGAGGAAGCCTGTGCCGAACTGCAGGAGAGTTGCAGTCGGGCAGCGCTCCTGGAGCCGGACCGCTACCCGGGCGGCGTCGACATCTCGGACGTGGAAATGGCGCTGGTGGAGTTTTACGTGCGGCTGCTGGCCGTCCCGGAGCGCCGCGGCTATGACGAGGCTGCGGGCGTCTGGGAGGAAGACGTGCTGCGCGGCCGCACCCTGTTCTTCGAGTCCGGCTGCGAGACCTGCCATACCTACCGGCTGGAGACGGCAACAGCCGCCGGCAGCGTGCTCGGGCAGGTGGAACTCAACACCCTGTTCGAGGATGTTGAGCCCATCGAGGTGCTCTCCGACCAGGTCATCCATCCATACACCGACCAGCTGCTGCACGACATGGGTGGCAGTTGTCCGCCGGTCAGCCGGGAGTCGGTTGACGGAAACGACTGTGGGCAGGGGGAAAACTGCATCTGGACCCAGCGTTGCGAAGGCCTGGCCGACGGCCGCCCGGACGGGCTGGCATCCGGCAGCGAATGGCGAACGGCGCCGCTTTGGGGCATCGGTCTCGTCAACACCGTCAACCCCCGTGCCACCCACCTGCACGACGGCCGGGCCCGGAACCTCACGGAGGCCATCCTCTGGCACGGCGGCGAGGCAGAGGCAAGCCGCGACAACTTCAAGGAGCTGCCCGCCCATGACCGCGAAGCGTTGATCGTGTTTCTGGAGTCGATGTGAGGTGGCGGCCGGCGTCTCATCCCTGCTGGTACCCGCAGGCCGACCGCGCTGTCGGCCGGTATCCGATGCAGCGCCTCCCGCGCACGCCTCACGGGGCCCGCACGCCGTTTGGGAAAGCCTGCAACGATTCCGGCCGATGATTGCGCTGGCAGCATCCCTGGTCCTCCCGGCCGGGGCGGGGATGGCCGCGGAGCCTGAACGCCTGCCGGCCCCGGGGGGCGATTGGACCCGACCACGCCAGCCGGGGCCCACCTATATCGCCCCGGCCTGGCACCTGGACCGGGATCAGCAACTCGCCTTCTATTCCGGCATGTCGTTCTTCCGCTCGCCCTGGGTATCGGCTCCGGCTTCCACCACCGCCCGGGACGGTCTGGGCCCCCTGTTCAACTCGCACTCCTGCGAAGGCTGCCACAAGAACGGCGGGCGCGGGCGGTCGTTGCTTGACGATCCTCACTCCCTTGCCACCGTGGTGCGGGTCAGCATCATGACGGAGGAAAGCACGCTGAAACCCCACGAGCGCTATGGCCACCAGTTGCAGGTCCGGGCAACCTTCCGCCGGGAGGGCGAGGCAGCGCTTGCCATGGAAGAAATCCAGGTCAAGGCACCGGATGCCCGGCCGGACGACCCGGTGCTGCGGGCGCCGCGGCTTCGTATCACGCCGCATCACGGGGAAGAAAACCCGGACCACTGGCGTGTTTCCGCCCGGGTGGCGCCGGCTCTCCTGGGAATGGGGCTGCTCGAAGCGATCCCCGAGCGCGCCCTGCTCGATCTGGCCGATCCCGAGGACCGGAACGAGGACGGCATTTCAGGACGCCCGCATTGGCGCGGCGAGGGAGCCGAGCGCACCATCGGCCGGTTCGGCTGGAAAGCCCTGCACCCCACCGTGGCGGCACAGACGGGGGCGGCTTTCCGGGACGACATCGGCATCACCAATCCGGAGTTCCCCGATTCCCCTTGTACCCCTTTGCAGGACGAGTGCCGGGCGGCGCCGGACGGTGCCGCAGAAGGTGATGTCGAAATCCCCCGATCGCTGTTCGACTATGTCGTGCATTTTGTCGCCCACATGCCCCCGCCCCGTGCCGGGGCGTTGAAACCCGCGGTGCGGCGTGGCCGGGGCAGCTTTGCCGAGATCGGCTGCGCATCCTGTCACAACCCCGCTTTCGATACCGGTCACGGGCGGATATGGCCCTATACCGATCTGCTGCTGCACGACATGGGCGAAGGCCTCGCTGACAATCGTCCGGAAGGCCATGCCAACGGCCGGGAATGGCGTACCGCCCCGCTTTGGGGAATCGGCACGGCGCGCAAGGTGTCCGGCCATACCACGCTTCTGCACGACGGTCGGGCGCGCAATGTGCGGGAAGCCATTCTCTGGCACGATGGCGAGGCGGCCGCCGCCCGGTGGTTGTTTCAGAGACTGGCTCCGGAGCGCCAGAAGGACCTGCTGGCGTTCGTCAACGCCCTGTAGGCTCGAAGACAGGAAACCACAAACCATGCAACCCATGACTCAGACCACGACGAAATCCGGGCGGCGCATTCGTGCGGCAGCACTCTTCCTGGCGGCTATTGTCGTCTCGGGATGCGGGGACGACTGCAAGGGAGGCGGCTGGACGATCCTGGCCGGTCCGGTGGCGGAACCGGCTTACGATCCGGCCAACCCGCTCGGCCCGGTCGGCGCGAAGGAAGCCGAACAGAGACGCCTGTTCGCCGCGATCGGCCGGGAAGTAATCGCGCCGGCTTATGCCGACCTCGAGTCCTGTGCCGGGGAACTCGAGGCGGCTGTCGAGGAATACTGCGCGGCACCGACTGCTGACCAGAGCCTGATCGAGAACGCCTGGCGCGGTGCGATGCGAGCATGGCAGCTCGTAGCGCACCTTGCGGTCGGTCCGATCGAGGAAGCCAACCGCCGTTTCCGAATGCAGTTCTATCCCGGCAGAGGCGCGGTCGAACGCAATGTGGACGGCGTGCTGGCGGACAGCGATCCTCTCACCCCGGAGGCCATTGCAAACAAGCCTGTAGGGGCGCAGGGATTGCCGGCGCTCGAGTACCTGTTGTTCTCCATCGGCGGCCTCGACGATGAAAACGCCGGTCCGCGACGTTGCGAACTGGCAGGCGCGGTCGCTTCCAATATCCGTGTGCTTGCGGAAGAGATCAGCGAGCCCTGGCAGGACGGTGGTGCCTTCATCGATGACTTCGTCAATGCCCGGGGCGACTTCATCACGGGTGACGACGTTCTGGTCGCGATCCTGGAGTCGCTGGGTATTCAGTCCGAATTCATCGCCGACCGCAAGCTGCAACCGGCATTGCCGGCGAACCGGAACGTCCAGGCGCTGGAATCGCACTACGCGGAAAACACCGCCGCCAACGTCGATGCGAATCTCGATGCCTTCTGGCGGCTGTTCGACTCGCTCGCGCCCGATGCCTACCGGCTGCACGACTACCTGGAGCGGGCACACGATGCCGGGGAGATTACCGCGCTGATCGCCGATGAGCTCGACCGGGCGCAGCAGGCACTCAATGTCATCGAAGACAGCGGCTACAGCCTGGAGACGATCGTCAGGGATCACGAGAGCCGAGATGTCGAGCCGCTGTACGATGCGTTTCAGGAACTCGCCGACCTGACCGTCGAGGCAGCGGTTGCTGCCGGCGTGGAACTCGGATTCAATTTCCAGGACGGCGACTGACGTAGCGAGGGCCATGGGACGCTTGGAAACTGCAGGCGGACGCCACGCCGGGAACGCAGGACCTCCGAAATCGGGAGGACGGGACGGCCTTTCGCGCCGACAGGTGGTTGGCGTAATCCTCGGGGCTTTTGCCGGCAGCCCGTTGAGCCACGCGACACCCTCTTCAAACCCCGCTTTTCTCAGCGCTGCGCGCGATGCCGGCGGCAACCACTGGTTGGTGGGTTTCAACAGATCAGGCGACATCGGCTTGCGGATCGGGTTGCCGCAACGCGGTCACGATCCAGCGGTTGCACCGAATCTCGAGGTCGCCGTGGTGCCGGCGCGCCGGCCCGGAAAATGGGCTGCGGTTGTGGACCTCAGGGAAGGGCGCCTGTTGGACTGGCTGCGGGCATCGCCCGGCCGGCACTTTTACGGTCACGGTGTCTACTCGCCGGATGGCGAGCGCCTCTACACTACCGAAAACGACTTCGAACGCGGGCGGGGGATGGTTGTCTGCCGTTCGGTGCGCACCCTGGAGGTGCTCGGCGAATTCGAGAGTGGCGGGACGGGGCCGCACGAACTCAAGTGGGCTGGCCCGAACACGCTCGCTGTCGCCAACGGCGGCATTCGCACTCATCCGTCGCAACCGCGCCGCAAGCTCAATATTGACCACATGCGTCCCAACCTTGTTCTGCTCGATGTCGCCACGGGAGGGCTTGTCGTCCGGGCCGCGCCCCGGGACCACCAGGCAAGCGTTCGTCACATGGATCTTGCCGCGAACGGCGATATCGCGCTGGCGCTCCAATACGAGGGGACGCCGACCGACGATATCCCCTTGCTGTATCTCTTCCGCCGCGCCAGGGGCGAGCTGGAGCCGTTGTCGGTGCCCCTGGCGGTACAGCGCCGGATGCGGCAGTACACAGGCAGCGTGTGTGTCGATCGAAGCACGGATCATGCCCTGGTGACCTGCCCGCGCGGCCATCTGGTCACGTTCTGGGATATTGGCGGCGGCGGTTACCTGGGACACCGCCGCTTGCGAGACGCCGGCGGCGTTGTCCTGGATGCCGCTGCGGGGGAATTCGTGGTCACGAACGGCGGCGGCTCCGTCTTCCGGTTCGATACGGTATCGTTCGAGTTCCGCCGGGAAGCCACGCTCCAGTTTCCGGAGCTGCGGTGGGACAATCACCTGGCTGCCTACCCGGTCTGAAATCCAGTTGCTGCTTTGATGTGCTGCACCCCTTGATCCTGAGCAAGCCCCCGCATTCAACAGCGCAAAAACGGCCGAGACTTGCGGACCACGCATGCGACTGCCACGATTGACTCCAGACACATGCTACGATCTGGAATCGAGAATGGCGGCCCTGGAACCGATACCCCCGCGGCATTGTCAACGGCAGAAATGAGACGAAGTCCCTGCACAGTAGCGGTCCGATTCCCGACATCCATAGTGCTGATGAACCTGGTGGTAGCTCCGATGCCCATGAACAATTGATCGAGATCGCTGAGGAAGTCGCGCAGATGATTCGCTCAAGGTACAAATGGCGCCGACTAAATGGGCTTTTCGTTACCTGAAGAGATGCAGTCGGCCCACCGCTGCATGACCGGGCGCCGCTTCTCCAGGAGGTCGTCGCGGGCGTAGGCGGCCACCGTCGCCGAGCCCTCGACGTGGGCCAGCGCAAACTCCGAGAGCAGCTCGTCCACGTCGTGCTGGCGGGCCCAGTCCTTGAAGCTCGACCGGAACCCGTGGCCGGACGCTGCGATCCCGGCGGTGCGGAGCGCATTCGTCATCACCGAGTTGCCCATCATCGCGCCGGGACGGTTGCCGGGGAACACAAGCGCGCCCCGCGTCGCCTTCCCGGCTTCGGCCAGCACGTCCAGCGCCTGACGGGACAGCGGCACACGGTGGGACTTGGCCGTCTTGGTCGCCTCTGCCGGCTTGGTCCACACCGCGGCCTCGAGGTCGAACTGGTCCCAGGTCGCCCGCCTGACCTCCACCTGCCGGGCCGCCGTCAGCGCCGTGAACCGCATGGCCCGCTTGGTCGAGGGCATGCACTGTCCCGAGTCGATCCGCGCCAGCGCATTGCCCACCTCGGAGAAGTGCAGCGCGTCGTGGTGCTTGGGACCGCCCGCCCGTTTCGGCAGTTGACGCCGTACCGTCTCCACCGGCGAGCCTTCCGAGCGGAATTCCGAGATTCGCGCCCACTCCAGCACCGCCGTGATCGCCGCCCCGGCGACCTTCACCGTGGCGTGCTTGCCGGCCAGCGCGATCGGGCGCAGCACCTCATAGACTGCCGCGCTGCCGACCTTGTTCACCAGCATGCCGCCAATCCTGGGCAGCACGTAGCGGTCCATGGCCGAACGCCAGTTATTTGCAGGGCTGTTGGAGCGCCAGGTGTCCCGCTTCTCTGCGAAGCAGATCTTCTCCGCCTTCTCGAACGTCGGCACCCGCGAGCGTCGGGGATCGCCGCCTGTCCTGGCAATAGCCCGGTTGTCCGCCGCGGCCTTGCGGGCGTCGGCAAGCTTGACGAGGTCGGCGCTGCCGAGGCCAAGGTCCACGCGTCTCCCGTGAATTATCAAGCGCTGTATCCACTGCCGCGTACCACTCTTGCGTACGCGGAGCATCAGGCCGTTGCCGTCGACGTAGTTGCCGGGGCCGGCGGAGCGCACCATGGCGGCGGAGAGGGCATTGCGCGACAATCGGGGCATGGGACTGTTCCTTGAGTGGTCGGAATTAGCCTAAATGACCTACGGTGACAACACAATGAGCCCCACAAAAATAGGCGAACGGAACGAGACTTTCGGGAGCTTGGAGAGCACCCGTGAGGTTAGCGAATTGCGAATGAAATATATTATTATCAATGGGTTAAATGACGAAATGACACATCATGCGCCGCATTGGGCTTGCGCCTGGATGGTTGTGCGTAACTACATGGAACAAACGCCTCTGGGGAGCGCCAGCGACGAGGCGCGATTGTTCCATGGGCGACGAGCGGGGCCGGGCCAGGAGCCTTCAGCCGGGGAGCGCGAGGGGGCACCCCTCCCATGGAACAAACGCTTCCGGGGAGCGTTAGCGACAGGGAGCGGTTGTTCCATGGGCGACGAGCGGGGCCGGGCCACAGGCGGAGCCGAAGGCGCCGGCTGTGGGTCACTCGCAAGAAACGGCCGAAGCCGAAGGCGTCGGCTGTGGGGCACGCTCGCGCCGAGCGCCATGCCGCACCGCGGCGACTACGAAACGAAGACATAGCGGCGATGCCCTTCATCCCACACACCCCAGCCGACGTGTCATCCATGCTGGCAGTCGTCGGCGTGGACAGCGTCGACGAACTGTTCGCCGAGATTCCGGCAACCCTGCGCGAACACTGCGACGGCGAAACCGCGGCCGCGCATGCCGAGGGCATGTTGGAAATGGAAATCCTGCGCCGCATGGAGGAAAGAGCGCGCGCAGACGAGACAGGACCGTGTTTTCTTGGCGCCGGCTCCTACGACCACCACATTCCATCTGCGGTCTGGGACATCGCCAGCCGGGGAGAATTCATGACCGCCTATACGCCGTACCAGGCGGAAGCGAGCCAGGGAACGCTGCAACTGGTCTACGAGTTCCAGACCATGATGGCCGAATTGACGGGCATGGATGTTTGCAACGCGTCCGTGTACGACGGCGGCTCGGGACTCGCCGAAGCTATCCTGATGGCGGTTCGCGCCGGTGAGAGGCGATCGAGAGGCAGGTCGGCGGGTGAAAGGCGGAGCGTCGCCCTGGCAGGCGCGGTGCATCCGCTATATGTCGCCGCCGCGCGCAACATCGTCCGCCACCAGGACATCGATATCGTACAACTGCCGCACGGCGAGGACGGTTTGGCGGATGCGGGTCTGCTGACCCGTCTACCAGAGGCACCGGCCGCTGTCGTCGTTCAGCAGCCCAACTTTTTCGGACTGCTGGAAGACGTCGACACCGTGACGGACCAGGCGCACGAATGCGGCGCGTTGACGATCGCTTGCGTCAACCCGTTGACCCTCGGCTTGCTCAGGCCGCCCGCGGACTGGGGCGCCGACGGCGCGGATATCGCCTGCGGCGACGGCCAACCGCTCGGCATCCCGATGGCTTCCGGCGGGCCGTCGTTCGGATTCATCTGCGCTCGCCAATCGTTGGTGCGACAAATGCCGGGACGCATTGTCGGCCGCACCCGGGATCTCGACGGCAAGCCCGGCTTCACGCTGACGCTGCAGGCGCGCGAACAACACATCCGGCGGGCCAAGGCCACCTCGAACATCTGCACGAACCAGGGTTTGCTGGTGACCGCCGCCACCATCCACCTGAGCCTTCTCGGACCCGAAGGATTGCGCAACGTCGCCGCCGCCTGCCACGCGCGAACGCGCGAATTGGTAGCCGCGCTGGATCTGCCGCAGCGATTCGACGCGCCTTACTTCCACGAATGCGTCGTGCGTCTCGCGCGACCGGCGCAGCCCGTTGTCGAAGCGCTGGCAGAGCGGGGCATATTGGGCGGACTCGCGCTTGGACCATACTTCAGCGACCTGGACGACTGTCTCCTCGTATGTGCGACGGAAAAGCGCACAGCCAAGGACATCGGCCAGTTTGCCGATGCCTTGAAGGGTCTGTCGTGAAAGCGTTCTGATGGACACGATATTCGATCTCGCCCGAACGGACCGGCGCGCCAGCGCCCAGGTTCCGCCGCCCGAATCCATCGAAGACCTGCCCCGGTCGGCGCTGCGGGAGCGACCGCCCGCATTGCCGGAGGTTTCGGAACTGCAGGCCGTGCGGCACTACACGCGCTTGTCGAGCCGCAACTTCTCCATCGATACGCAGTTCTATCCGCTCGGGTCGTGCACGATGAAGTACAACCCGAGGGGCGCGCACCGGGCGGCAAGCGCCCGCGGCTTCCTGGACCGGCATCCCCTGGCCCCGATGTCCGTAAGCCAGGGCTTTCTGTCATGCCTTTATGATCTCCAGGAAATCCTCAAACGCGCTACGGGCATGCGCGAAGTTTCGTTGACACCCATGGCCGGCGCCCAGGGCGAATTCTCCGGCGTAGCCATGATCCGCGCATACCACGCCGCACGTGGCGATAACCAACGCAACGAGATACTCGTACCCACAACGGCGCACGGCACCAACCCCGCGACGGCCTCGATGTGCGGCTGCGTGGTGCGCGAGGTGGCGGTCGGACGCAATGGGGATGTCGATATCGAAGCCCTGAAGGCGGCGGTCGGGCCGGCGACGGCGGGACTCATGACCACCAATCCGTCTACTTGCGGCCTATTCGAACGGCGTATCGAGGAAATCGCCGCCATCGTTCACGACGCCGGCGGCTTGCTGTACTACGACGGCGCGAACCTGAATGCGGTCCTGGGCAAGGTGAAACCGGCTGACATGGGTTTCGACGTCCTGCACCTGAACCTGCACAAGACGTTCGCCACGCCCCACGGTGGTGGCGGCCCCGGCGCGGGGCCGGTGGGGGCCGGAGAATTATTGGCACCCTACCTGCCAGGGCCGCTCGTCGAAAAGACGCCCGAGGGCTATCGCTGGACGGAACCGCCGCAGACCATCGGGCGGCTGTCCGCCTTCATGGGCAACGCGGGCATTCTCCTGCGCGCCCTGGCCTACGCCCTGATGCTCGGCAGCGACGGCATGCGCCGCGTGGGCGAGTTCGCGACGCTGAACGCCAACTACCTGGCCGCGAGGCTGCGGCACGCGGGTTTCGACATCGCCTATCCGGACCGGCGCGCCTGCCACGAGTTCATCGTGACGCTGGCCAAGCAGAAACGCGAGTACCGCGTCTCGGCCTTGGACTTCGCGAAGCGCCTGCTCGACTACGGCGTGCACGCGCCGACCACCTACTTCCCGCTACTGGTGCCGGAGTGCTTTCTCATCGAACCCACGGAGACGGAGTCGAAGGAAGCGATAGACGCGTTCGTGGAAGCGATGACCAGTGTCCTCGCCGAAGCCGCTTCCAACCCGGAACTGGTCAAGTCGGCACCGCATACCCTGCCCGCCAAACGTCTCGACGATGTGGAAGCGGCGCGCTCGCTGAACCTGCGTTGGCGGGCCGAGAGGTAGGTCAGGACAAGGCGCTTCTGAACTCGTCCACGGACCCGATGGGCGGCGAGCATTGCAGCCCCCGACACACGAAGGCCGTGAGCCGCGAGCGGGCGTCGACGTCGACGAGCCGAGGCAGGTAGTCGGGCGCGTCCGCCGCTTCGTAGGGAATTCCATAGACCTGGCGCCATGGACGATAGCCTTCCCGCGCGATATCAAGCCAGGCGTCAAGCGCGTCGACCGGTCCCCGCACAATAATCTGCTCGGGCGCGTAGGCGTTGGCCTCCACGGCGGACAGAAGCGTGCAGTGCCCCCCGGGATATTGCTCAACGGCACCGCGCAGCGCCCGGAGCGTACCGGCGGCCGCGTCGAGGTGGCGCGTGTCCGCGAACAGGTGACCGAGGGCGATCAGGCCGCAGGCGGCCGTGCCGTTGCCGGCAGGAAGCGATTCGTCGAAAGTCGGTTTGGGCCGATGGATAAGCGCCTCGTGATCGTGGGCGGTGAAAAAGAAGCCGCCGTCATCAGCATCAAGAAATTGCCGAATCATCGCGTCGGCCAAGTCCTTCGCGAACGCTGCGTCGACGTCGCGCCACGCGGCGGAGAGAAGTTCGATCAGTCCCTCCAGCATATTGGCATAGTCGTCCAGATAGCCCGCGTACTTGGCGACGCCATCGCGCCAGGTTGCCGTCAGGCGCTCACCATCCCAAAGGTTCTCGCGGACGAAGTCGGCTGCGCGCTGCGCCGATGTCAGCCAGGCCGGCTCGCCCAGGCGCACCGCTGCCCTGGCCATGCCCCGAATCGCCAGCCCGTTCCACGCCGTGAGCACCTTGTCGTCCTTGGCTGGGGGCGCCCGGGTGTCGCGCTCTGCCAAAAGCTTGGATTTCGCCGACGCAAGCAGTTCCTCCCCCGTCGCCGGCTCGAAGCCAAGGCGGTCCACTACCGAACGCCACGCATCGCGCCGGGACAAGTTCCATTTGCCCTCGAAATTGGCCGGTTTGTCCAGGCCGTAAAGCGTCGCCACCAGCAGGTACTCGTCAGCCGTGAGCAAGCGCTTCACCGCATCCCGGCGCCAAACGTAATATTTGCCCTCCTCGCCCTCCGAGTCTGCGTCCAGGGCTGAAAAGTACCCGCCTTCGGGATGCTGCATGTCGCGCGCAATCCAGCCGGCGGTTTCCCGCACCGCCGCCTCGAACAGGGCATCGCCGCCGAGAGCAAGCGCGTCGGCGTAGAGCGCCAGCAGCGAACCGTTGTCGTACAACATCTTCTCGAAGTGAGGGATCTGCCAATTCCGATCTGTCGCATAGCGGCAGAACCCGCCGCCCACATGGTCGTAGATGCCGCCGCGCGCGATCCTTGTCAGCGTGATCATCGCCATGTCGAGCGCATCGCTGTCGCGCTTGCCCGCCTCTTCCGAAAAAAAGCCGGAAAACGCCCAGTGGCGCAGTACCCGCTCTATCGAACTCGGCATCGGAAACTTCGGCTCCGTGCCGAACCCGCCCTCGGCGGCATCGAACCTGGCCGCGAGTTGATCTCGGGCCCGCTCGAGAAGTTCCGCGTCCGGGAGGCCTTCCGATGCGATGCCCGTCGGCTGCAACCGCGACATCGCCTCGGACAGTCTGTCGCCCTGTTCGCCGAGCGCGTCACGCCGCGTCCGGTATGCCTCGTCGACGCGCAGGAGGAGGTCGGCGAAGCCCGGAAGATTGAACCGGGGCGTGCCAGGGAAGTAAGTGCCCGCGAAAAACGGCAACAACGTCTGGGGGTCGAGGAAAACCGTCAGCGGCCAGCCGCCGGCCCGCCGCGTGAGCAGTTGGTGCGCCAGTTGATAGATCTTGTCGAGGTCCGGCCTTTCTTCCCGGTCGACCTTGATGTTGACGAAGTGCCGGTTCATGACCTCCGCAGTTTCCCGGTCTTCGAACGACTCGTGGGCCATGACGTGGCACCAGTGGCAGGCGGAATAGCCGACGGACAGCAAAATCGGCTTGTCTTCGTCACGCGCCCTTGCGAGCGCGGCTTCATTCCAGGGGTACCAATCGACGGGATTATCGGCGTGCTGCCTCAGGTAGGGACTGGTTTCTTCGCCAAGCCGATTCATGTCCGCTCGATAACGTGCTTTGGCGGATCATAGCTTATGTGAAAGAAGTGAAATCCGCCGCAGGCTGGTGACACCGCATGGCGATGCACATCCTGCCGAAGCTGGGCGCAATGCCCGTCGACACTGCGGGCACAGCGGCAATCATCAACGTGCTCCGGCCCCTCGCGCTGTCGGGCAAGGACGCTACCGCGAAGTTCGCGCTGGCGCGCGTCGAGGGCGGCAAGACGATCGCAGCCTACGCGCGAGACGATCTGCTGGCGAAGCGCCGCCCCGTCATGCAGACTTGGGCGGACACGAATTCGTGACCGCTGGCCATGCGGCTCACCTACGAAAAGCTGATCGAGGAAAACGGACGGTCGAGCGCCGCGCGCTAGTACGAGCCTGACCGAATACGACATGCCAAAATCCTTGCCACCCATGCCAGATATCAGCGTTCTTGGACTGATCGAAGATGGTCAGTGGTGCGCGATCGCGCTGGAAATGAGCCTGCGCGGATACTGCACTTCGTTCGATGATGCTTTGCGCGATCTCAAAGACGCGATCCGCGCGCAGATCACTTTCGCTTTAGAAAACGGAACGATCGACAAAATCTTCCTGCCAGCCGAACAAAAGTACTTGGACTTGTACGCGACGGCCATTAGGGAGCAAGCCAAGGCGGGTCTTGGAATCGAAGAGTACGGATCGCCGTACGAAGAAGGTAGCAAGCGACGCGCCTCGACGGTTCATCAAACGGCGAGAATGCTTCAAAAAGTCGTGACGTTGCCACGACCAAGAAGAACAAGAGAAGCGTTCACGGCGCTGCCTGGATGACCAGCGGATAGTGTGGACCGTGCGACCGGATTGGACCCCATAATAGAGCCGAATATATCGGGATCAGCTTTCATTCCATCAGGCTTCGTCCTAGGTTCATACGCTTCCCAATGCGACCGTTGTAAAACGACCCGAACATCGAACTTCGGCCTCCCAGTTAGGCGGGCGCGACCTCGTGGCGCTCGCGCAAGCGGCGTTCGAGGCGCGAGGGGACCGATGATGCCTGTCGCTTCTGCGCAAGCATTCGGCGCAAACCGCGCAGGTTCGCGCCACTGTTGAACTTTTGCGGGCTGTCGCCTTCGCGGCTTCCGAAAAACCGCCTTGAATCAATCACTTTTTGTCAAGTTGACAACTTCTGTGGAACAATCGCCCGCATGGGAAGGACGCGGGACAATATCGACGCGCACGGCTATCGGTCGAACGTCGGCATGGTCCTGGCCAATGATCGGGGACAGGTACTGTGGGCGCGTCGCGTCGGCGGTTACGACGCCTGGCAGTTTCCCCAGGGCGGCATCCTGCGCGACGAGTCACCCGAAACCGCGCTATACCGGGAGCTTTATGAGGAAGTAGGCGTCCGGCGCGGCAGCGTTGAGATCGTCGCCTCGACGCGAGGCTGGTTGCGCTACCGGTTGCCGAAACGGTATCTGCGCCAAAAGAGTCGGCCTGTCACCACGCCCAGATTCGTCGGACAGAAGCAAAAATGGTTCCTGCTCCGCCTGCTCGGCGACGATTCGCTTGTGAATCTCGAGTGTTCCCGCAAACCCGAGTTCGACCACTGGTCGTGGGTGAGCTACTGGTATCCGCTGACCCCGGTGGTCAGCTTCAAGCGGAACGTCTACCGGCGCGCGCTGCGCGAGTTCGCTCCATCACTGATCGTCGTTGACCAGCCGTGAGCAACGGCGTACTCGATGACCTCCGCGAAATCGTCCAGGACGTCAATGCGACATCGAGTTTCCGAGCAGCGCTGAACACGATCGTCACCCGCGTGCGCACCGCCATGGCGACCGAGCTCTGTTCGATCTACATCCTCGACCGAGGTACCGGCAAGTTTCAATTCGCCGCCAGCCACGGATCGAACGCGGATGCTGTGGGCCGCGTCGCGGTCGGACCGGAGGAAGGTCTGGTCGGGCTGGTGGCCGAGCGCGCCGAGCCCATCAATCTCGACGACGCGCCGCGGCATCCCCGTTTCCTGCACCTGGAGGAAATGGGCGAAGAAGCGTTCCACGCGTTTCTTGGCGTTCCGATCATTCATCGGCGTCGCGTGCTGGGCGTCCTCATCGTACGTCAACGCGAAAGGCGCAAATTCGACGAGGACGACGAAGCCTTTCTCAGTACCCTGTCGGCGCAGCTCGCCGCAGTCATCGCCCACGCGGAAGCGGCCGGCGACATCGACGCGCTGGCCAAGCCAAAGAGAGAGCAGCTGGATACGCGCTTCGCCGGCGTGTCCGGCGCCCCTGGCATCGCCATCGGCACCGCCGTGGTGATGCATCCCGGCGCCGCCCTCGAGACCGTGCCGGACAAGGCGGCGGAAGACATCGCCGCCGAACTCGAGATGCTCGACCGCGCCATCGGGCACGTGCGCAACGACATCGAACACGCGAGTCGACAACTCTCGGCGCTGCCGGAGGAGGAACGCGTCCTGTTCGACGCATATCTCGGGATGCTCGACGACGACGCGCTGGCGGAGGAGATCCGCGAACGTATCCTCGAGGGAGAGTGGGCGCAGGGCGCTCTCAAGCAGGTCATCCTGGAACACACCCGCGCGTTCGAGGAGATGCGGGACTCTTACCTGCGCGAGCGCGCGGCCGATGTGCGCGAACTGGGTCAGCGGGTGCTGAGCTACCTGCGGGACATCCGGCAGCGCAAGATTGACTTCCCGGAAAACACGGTGCTTGTGGGCGACCAGCTCACGGCGGCCATGCTCGCCGACATACCGGTGGGACGATTGCGCGGCATCGTCTCGCTGAGAGGCTCAGCCAACTCCCACGTCGCCATCCTGGCGCGCGCGCTCGATGTCCCGACGGTCATGGGCGCGGTGGACGTCCCGCTCTACGGGGTCGAACAGAACACGCTGATCGTGGACGGATTCTACGGCCAGGTCGTGGCGAATCCATCGCGTTCGGTGATTGAACACTACGCCGCGTTGATGGAAGAAGAACGTGAATTCGCCGAGGAACTCGAAGAATTGCGAGACCTTCCCTGCACCACCCGAGACGGTCAACGCGTCGCGCTGTGGGTAAACATCGGCCTGGTGGGCGACATCACGCGGTCCCTCGATCGCGGAGCCGAGGGGATCGGTCTGTTCCGCACGGAAGTGCCGTTCATGACCGAGGACCGCTTCCCCACCGAGGAGGAGCAGCGCGCCGTCTATCGCGAGCACATGGAAGCCTTCGACCCGCGTCCGGTCACGATGCGGACCCTGGACATCGGCGGCGACAAGTCACTTTCGTACTTTCCCATCTCCGAAGAGAACCCTTTTCTCGGGTGGCGAGGCATCCGCGTAACGCTCGATCACCCGGAGATCTTCATGTCGCAGGTGCGCGCCATGATCAAGGCCAACGCCGGACTCGAGGGCATCCTGCGCATCATGCTGCCGATGGTAAGCAGCATGTCGGAAGTGTACGAGTCGCGCAGGTTGGTGCACCGCGCGCACCGGGAAGTGACGGAAGAAGGCTTCGACGTGAAGCGGCCCCTCATCGGGGTCATGATCGAAGTGCCCGCCGCCGTCTACCAGGCGCGACGAATCGCGAGGGAGGTGGACTTTCTCGCCGTCGGCTCCAACGACCTGACGCAGTACATGCTCGCGGTCGACAGGAACAACCCGCAGGTCGCGCCGCTATATCGAGAAGTGCATCCGGCTGTGCTGCGGGCGCTAAGGGAAGTCGCCAAGGCGGGTCACGCCGAACGCAAGGGTGTCGGCATCTGCGGCGAACTCGCGGGTACGCCGGAAGGCGCGGTGCTATGCGTCGCCATGGGCTACGACGTGCTGTCGATGAACGCCACCCACTTGCCAAAAGTGAAATGGGTCATCCGCCACGTGTCCGTTCGCGACTGTCGGCGCATTCTGGCGCGCGCGCTGCGCATGGACGACGCCGACGAAATACTGCGTTTCATCCGCGCCGAAATGGTGCGCATGGGCCTCGGCCGCGTCGTGCCGCACTACGAGTTGCCGGAGGTCGTGGTTTGAATTGCTTCGGCAATACAGCAAGATTACGTCGGCACTGTCACCCGAACCCGGAATTGCCAATGGCACGGATTGAATCCAGGATCACGTCGCAGGGACAAGTCTCGATCCCGGCACGCATTCGGCAAAAGCTGGGGCTGGCGCCGGGGTCGAAGGTCGAGTGGTGCGAGGAGGGGGGCGACGTGATCGTTAGGCGAGCCTCGACGTACTCCTCGCAAGACATCCACGACGCGGTGTTTTCGGTGTCTCCCCATCCGCACGACGTCGACGAGATGGATGAAGGAATCTCGGCGCACCTGCGGCAGAAGCATGCGCGCCGCTGACGCCAGGGTTCTAGCCCGGTTGATAGTAGAGTCTAACCGACAGCGTAGGGGGCGGACGCGGTCGTCGCCGTTCCCGTCAACGGAAGGCGCGGTTCCGCCAAGGCGATCACGAATCCCGACAATTGTCCCGACATTTCGTCGGGATTTCGTGCCTATACACAGAACCCAAAAAAGTCCCGACAAAGATTAGACCAATATGCCGGGATACTTACCTGCCATTAAAGTGGAGGGGACGGTGGCTTCGCGGAAGTTCGACTACCTGTTCGAGACGGCGAACTGACCTACCGTATCCCCGATTGCGAATCGCGCGGGCGGACGATAGTCTGACCGCGATGCGCGCCTACCTCGACATTCTCCGGGACGTGCTCGAACGCGGCGAGCGTCGCGAGGATCGCACGGGCGTCGGCACGCTTTCCCGGTTCGGCTATCAGACGCGCTACGCGATGGCCGATGGCTTTCCGGCGGTGACGACCAAGCGGCTCGTCTGGAAGTCCATGGCGTCGGAACTACTCTGGTTCGTGTCCGGCTCGGACAACATCAACGACCTGAAGGCGATCTACCCCCACAACAGGCTCTGGGACGGCAACTATGGCGACTACCTGGAACGCCTCGGCGTTTCCGCCAACGACGGGTCGATGGGCCGGATCTACGGAGCGCAGTGGCGCCGCTGGGCCGGCACCGTCGATCAATTGCAGGACGCCATCGATCTGATCCGCAGCGATCCCGGTTCGCGCCGCATCATCGTCAATGCCTGGAACGCGTCCGAGGTCCGCGCGCAGGACGTGGCGCTGCCGCCGTGCCATAGCTTCTTTCAATTCTACGTGGCGGGCCGCAAGCTGTCGCTTCACATGTACCAGCGCTCGGCGGACCTTTTTCTCGGCGTGCCGCTCAACATCGCGTCCTATGCCCTCCTGCTACACATGGTGGCGCGAATTACGGACCTCGAGCCCGCCGATTTCATTCACACGCTCGGCGACGCCCACGTCTACCTGAACCATATCGACGCCGTCCGGCGCCAACTCGCGCGAGATCCCTACCCCTTACCGCGGCTTGAGATCGATGACCGCGGACAACATGAGATCGACGACTTCCGATTCGAGGACTTTCTCCTCGTCGACTATCAGTGTCACCCGGCGATCAGGGCCGAGATGGCGGTCTGAGATCCGCAGTCTGCCTATGGCGCTGCTTTCGGATCGCCCACGGCCGACCCATGCATCGCGATATTGCTACCCGTTCCGGACCGGCGAACGCCGATCCTCTCGGTAACGCGGGCACCGGGCTCGCCCATGGGGCCGTATTGCTGTTCGGCGAACTCGATACGCGCGCCGTCCAATATCACCGCCGTACTGGCGCGTGTGCCATATTCCTTGCCCCGTAGAAACGCTGGCGTTAGGCGTCGCGCGCTCTCCGATTCGTGGCCATGGGCGACATAGTCGGCGGATTCGTCCCGAAGCACCTTGAGCACATCGTCTATCCCCGCGACTGCCGCGATGGCCGTCAACGCGGCGACGCCGCGCGCGGACTTTGGCCACACATCGTCCAGGTGCGTGTTGCTGATCCCATAGACGCCGGGTTCCAGCACCCGTGTTTCGCCAGTGCGGTTGCACGCATAGACGAGATCGACGCCATCGAATGCAATCAAGTTGAAGCCCTGGTAGCGGGCGCCGTCGATCCCGGCGGCGTAGTCCCTCGCCCCGGCGCCCTCTTCAAGGAAACGCCGAGTGAGATCGCCTCGGGATGCCGGCGGCACCTCCTCGCGGATGAAATCGGTGTAGTTGGTGACGGCGGCGAAGCGCCCGGCGGTCGATACCGCGAGCCACGTGCCGCCCGCGACGACGTCGCGTCCGCCGAAAACATGCGGCGAATCATCCCAGTATCGTGCCGCGCGGGACGGCCTCGCGTAGAATTCATCGCGGTTCGCGGCCACCACCAGCGGGCGAGACGGAATCGTTCGATACGCGAATAGTATAAGGCACACTGTCGAAGCGGCAGATTGGGAATAAGGCGCGCAAGTCTAGCATGCACTATCCAGCCATTGACCCGATCGTCGTGGAGCTCGGGCCGTTCGCGCTCCGCTGGTACGGTCTCATGTACCTCCTCGCCTTCGTTGCCTTCTACCTGCTCGGCAAGACGCGGGCCGGGGATCGCGGATTCACCAGCGCAGATGTCTCCGATCTCGTTTTCTACGGCGTCGCCGGTGTGGTGTTGGGGGGCCGCATCGGATTCGTATTTGTCTACGGTTTTGATCGGCTGGTCCAGGATCCGCTCTGGTTGTTCCGCATATGGGAAGGCGGCATGTCCTTTCACGGCGGGCTTCTTGGCGCGATCGGCGCGATGTGGCTGCAGGCGCGAGTCAAGGGACGCTCGTTTCTCGAGGTGGCGGATTTCGTCGCGCCGCTGGTACCCCTCGGACTCGGTTTCGGCAGGCTAGGGAACTTCATCAATACGGAGTTGCCCGGCCGCGTTGCGGAATCGGCCCTTGGCATCCACTTCCCCTGCACGGCCGTGCGCGAACTGACGGCGACCTGCTTCGGCGAGTACGAAACGGTGGCGCGGCACATGTCAAGCCTTTACCAGGCGTGCGCGGAGGGCCTGGTACTGTTCGTCATCGTCTGGCTCTACTCCCGGCGGGCGCGTCCGACCGGTTCCGTCGCCGGCATCTTCCTCATCGCTGGCGGATGTCTGCGGTTTGCGACGGAGTTCTTCCGGGAACCCGATTCCCATCTGGGCCTGCTCATCTTCGACACGCTCTCGATGGGCCAGATCCTTTCGCTGCCCGTCGTGGCCTTTGGCATCTTTCTCATGAATCCGCGATGGGCGAACCGATGACGCGGGCCTTCTGCGCCACCCGCTCGCCATGAAGGTTTCCCTGATCTGGGCGATGTCCCGCAACCGCGTCATCGGCCGCGGCAACCGGCTGCCCTGGCGGTTGCCCAAGGACAGCGCTTTCTTCAGATCCATCACCATGGGAAGACCGATCATCATGGGTCGCCGTACGTTCGAATCCGCGGGCCATCCCCTGGCCGGCCGCACGAACATCGTCCTTACCCGTTCGGGATTCGCGCACGATGCCGCCAAGATAGTTTCGGATTTGGACGCCGCATTGAAGCTGGCTGAGAGCCAATGTTTCATCGACGGGGTGGATGAGTGTTTCGTTACTGGCGGCGCCGACATCTACGCCCTGGCATTGCCGCGCGCGGACCGGCTCTACGAGACGCTGATCGACGCGGACGTCGATGGCGATACCTTCTTCCCGCCTTACAACGCTTCAGAATTCACGCTGGTCGCAAAAGAGGATTTCGATGCCGACGAGGAACACGCATTCCCATTCTCGATTCGGGTGCTGGATCGCGCGAGCTAGGCACATGACCCGTCCGCTGATACTTTTTGCGGCACTCGCGTGCGTCTGCGCAGCCGCGAGTGAGCAGCCGCGGCGCGTCGTTCTGGGGCAGCTCGAAATTGAGGGCGTGCCGCCCGTTCCCGAGGAGCTACTCTCGAATCTGCGGCCCTATCAAAACACTCGGCAGGCGAACTTCCTCGGCTGGATCGGCGACGGCATTCTCATCGGCACGCGATTCGGCAATACCACGCAACTCCATCGAGTAGAGACACCTCTGGGGGCCCGCCGCCAACTCACGTTCTTCGACGAGCCCGTAGCCGCCGCACACGTCAGCCCGAAACCGACGCCTGAGGGCTTTGTCTACGCCAGGGACATCGGCGGCTCGGAGTTCTATCAGCTCTTCCGGTTCGATCTCACGACCGGGGACTCGGTGCTGCTTACGGACGGGAAGTCGCGCTATTCCAACGTCGTCTGGTCGAAAGACGGCCAGCAGTTCGCGTACACGACGACGGAGCGCAACGGCGCGGATTGGGACATCCACATTCAGGATCTCGCCGGCAACACCACGGTCGCCCTTGCGGCCGGGGGATCCGGTTGGCACGCTGCCGACTGGTCACCGGAGGGAGAGCGCCTGCTCGCAATCCGGTACGTCTCAATCAACGAGTCCTATCTGTACGAGGTGGAGCTTGAAACCGGAGCGGCATTGCGGCTGTTGTCCGACGCGCCGCCCGCAGCGATCATCGACGCTCAATACGACAACACCGGCGACTACGTATTCTTCGCCACGGACATGCGCGCCGAAGCCGTCGCCCTGCGCAGAATGCGGCTCGCCGACGGCGCGATCGATGTCGTCGCCGAGGATTCGCGATGGGGCGTCGAACAGTTCGCGACCAGGGGCAACCGCCTCGCCTTCACGATCAACGAAGACGGCATCAGCCGGCTGCGGGTTCTCGCGTTGCCCGACATGGCGCCAGTTCCCCTGCCCGGGTTGCCGAACGGCATCTACTACTCCCTGAGGTTCTCGCCTGACGGCAGCCAACTCGGCTTTGCGGTAAACCGGGCCTGGGCGCCCACGGACGTCTACAGCATCGACTTTGCCGACATCGCGCTTACCCGCTGGACCCGGAGCGAGCCCGGCGGCCTGCGCGAGGAGGACATGGCGGAGCCGGAATTGATCCGCTATCCCACTTTCGACGGCCGCGCGATCCCCGCGTTCGTCTACCTGCCAACCGGCGACGGCCCGCACCCCGTCCTGATAGATATCCACGGCGGTCCCGAAGGCCAGTATCGACCCCGGTTCTCCTACTCGACGCAGTTCTTCGTCAATGTACTGGGCATCGCAGTTGTCGCGCCGAACGTGCGCGGTTCCGCCGGCTACGGCAAGGCGTACCTGAAGCTCGACAATGGCTACCTGCGAGAGGACAGCGTAAGGGACATCGGCGCGCTGCTGGACTGGGTCGCCTCCCGGGACGACCTCGACGCGGGACGCATCGCCGTCACAGGTGGGTCCTATGGCGGTTACATGGTGCTCGCCTCCCTGGTGCATTTCGGCGATCGCCTCCGGGCCGGCGTCGAACGTGTCGGCATCAGCAATTTCGTCACGTTCCTCACAAATACGCAGGGCTACCGGCGGGACCTGCGCCGGGCGGAATACGGCGATGAGCGAGACCCCGACATGCGCGCCTTCCTGCACGGCATCTCCCCCTTGAACCAGGTCGAACGCATCGCGCGACCGATGCTGATCGCCCAGGGACTGAATGACCCCAGGGTCCCGGCAAGCGAGAGCGGACAGATCGTCGCCGCCCTGCGCGACCGCGACGTGCCGGTGTGGTACGTGCTCGCGCGCGACGAAGGCCACGGCTTCCGCAAGAAGTCCAACCGCGACTACCTGATGGCCGCGACGGCGCTGTTCCTGCAGCGGCACCTGTTGAACGGCCCCACGGCGGGAGCAACCGTCGGCGTTGATGCTGACGGTGCCGTAAACTAGCGTGCGATTGGGAAAAGCCGGAAATAGGAGAGGCGTATCGTGGCGGATGAAACCGACAACAAATGGATCGGCAAAAGGACGATCCGACCCGACGGTGAAGACAAGGTAACGGGACGCGCAAACTTCGGCGCGGATTTCGCGCAACCCGGCATGCTCTGGGGCAAGGTGCTCCGAAGTCCGCATCCCCACGCCCGCATCAAGTCCATCAACCTCGAGCGTGCCGCCGCCGCCGATGGCGTCAGGGCCGTCATGTCCGGAGCTGACCTCGTCGACTTCCCGGTCGATGTCCCGGCGCCGGCCGGACCGCAGGATCTGCGCTACGTCAGCCGCAACGTCATGGCGCGCGACAAGGTGCTGTACGCCGGCCATGCCCTGGCGGCGGTGGCGGCGACATCGGCCCGCGCCGCGGAGGCCGCGCTCGACCTCATCGACGTCGAATACGAGCTGCTGCCCTGGGTGATCGATGTCGAAGACGCCATGAAACCGGACGCGCCGGTCCTGCACGACTTCATGTACACCGCCGGCGTCGATCCCAAACCGTCCGCACCGTCCAACATCGCAAGTCGATCCGGGCTGACACTCGGCGACGTCGATGCCGGATTCGCGCAAGCGGACATCATCATCGAGCGACCGTTCAAGACCAAGCCCGTCCACCAGGGCTACATAGAGCCGCACGCCTGCCTGGTCGACGTCTCGCCCGACGGCCGCGCGACGATCTGGAGTTCGAGCCAGGGCCACTTCATGGTGCGCAACGTAACGGCAAGAATGACCGGCGCCAAGCTATCCGATATTCGCGCCATCCCCGCCGAAATCGGCGGCGGCTTCGGCGGCAAGACCATCATCTACCTGGAGCCCCTCGCCTACACCCTGTCGCGCAAGGCCGGCGCGCCGGTCAAGATGGTGATGACGCGGGACGAAGTATTTCGCGCCACCGGCCCGACCGCCGGTTCGTCGAACACGATCAGGATCGGCGCCCGCCGGGATGGCCGGATCACCGCTGCCGAGGCGACATTTCACTTTCAGGCGGGCGCGTTTCCCAGCTCGCCGATACGCGGGGCGTCGAATTGCGCGTTCTCGGCGTATGCGATCGACAACGTCAAGGTGGTCGGCTACGACGTCGTGGAGAATCGACCCAAGTGCAACGCCTATCGCGCTCCAGGCTCGCCCATCGCGGCGTTTGGCGTCGAATCTGTCATCGACGAGCTGGCCGCGGAACTCGGCATCGATCCCATCGAAATGCGGCTCATGAATGCGGCCCGGGAAGGCACGCGCGCGGCCTATGGGCCGACGTACCGCCGCATCGGCTTCGAGGAAACACTTCGCGCCGCCCAGTCGCATCCGCACTACTCGGCCCCGAAGGGACGGCGCAAGGGACGCGGCGTCGCCTGCGGCGGTTGGATGAACGCCGGCGGCGAGTCGAGCGCGCAGATCAACGTCAACGAGGACGGCACCGTCGCCATCACCACCGGCCACCCGGACATCGGCGGTTCCCGCGCGTCGATGGTGAACATCGCCGCGGAGACCTTGGGCATCCATTACCGCAATATCAGCGCGCAGGTCGGCGACACCAACACCATCGGCTACAGCGCCAGCACCGGCGGCAGCCGCGTGACCTTCGCGGCCGGCGCGGCGGTTTCGAGCGCCGCCAAACGCATGGTGGAGCAACTGCGCGAACGGGCCGCCATGCTCTGGGACATCGACGTGGACGCGGTGGACTGGAAAAACGGCCATGCCCATCCCGCCGGATCCAACGCGGGCGAGTTCGAACCGCTTTCGCTCGCCGAACTGGCGTCGAAAGCCGCGCTCACCGGCGGCCCCATAGCAGTGCAGGTCTCGCTCAACGCGCAAGGTGCGGCGCCAGCCTTCGCAACTCACATCTGCGATGTGGAGGTCGATGAAGAAACCGGTCGCGTGGACGTTACGCGCTACACCGCGGTGCAGGATGCCGGGCGGGCGATTCACCCGGGCTACGTCGAAGGACAGATGCAGGGCGGGGTCGCGCAAGGCATCGGCTGGGCGTTGAACGAAGAATACATCTACGACGAAGATGGCCACCTGGAAAATCCGGGCTTCCTCGACTATCGCGTTCCCGTCGCATCGGATCTGCCGATGATCGACACCATCGTTGTCGAGGTGCCGAACGACGCGCACCCGCTCGGCGTTCGCGGCGCTGGCGAGGTGCCCATCGTGCCGCCCATGGCCGCGGTGGCCAACGCCATTCACGACGCCACCGGCCTGCGCTTGCGCGAACTGCCGATGTCGCCGCCCAAGGTCCTCGCCGCGCTCGCCGCCAAAGGGGAGAACGCCGACGCCTGATGCGCCCGCATGGTATCGGATCACCAATAACGATCTTGGAAAAATCAGGGTGCCGTTGACTAAACAGGATGTTCGATTCGTAAGGCGATACGATCGATGGGACCCACAGGACTGCGGTCTCGCCGCGATCATACCATTCATCGCCAATGGTGCGGCTTGCGGTGTAATCTGTCTCTGACAATGCCGGCGCATCCTTCGGGTCGAGCTGTTCCTGCTCGAGTTCGTTGGGAATTCTCACTTCCACGCACACCAGGTTTGGGGGTAGGGCGCTCGTCTGCCAATGAACGAGATTCTCGAGTACGGCGAGCGCGTAGGTTTCGGCCGCATGTACAACCCATCGGCCGGGGCTGATCCAGCGACTTCCCCAACGATGGGTACCGCTCCCGTCAAAGTAAGGATATTTGGGGCTGACAATCCCGTAGGCGCGGGTATAAGTCTTACGCGGGGAGGCCATGCAGGCCTCGCTCTATGACCTCTTCGACCTCGCGACCGCCAATCTCCGTAAGTGCGACGTCGAACGGCGTACGATCGTCGAGTTCGGGATGCGGATTCATAAGAAACCGCGTTGCCGCAGTGCCATCCTCGAACACCGACAGTGCTAGCGCGTAAAGACGCGCCAGGCGTTCCGTCGTTTCACCGACCTGCTGATTGAATCGATCAACACGCTGGTAGGTCGCCCGCGGGACAATTTTGTTGCGCAACTGCACGGACAGATCCTTGCCGCGATTCGGCGCCGTGAGAAACACGAGCAATCGGTCCAACGCGCTCTTTGGCATGCCTTCACGGACGATGGAATCGAGTTCGCGCATATTGCTGACAGTACGGCCGAGCACACGCCTTCCGCCCAGGACTTTCGCTATTTCACTGGCTGGTACGCTCATATGAATCAATCGTAGGCTTCATATGAGTCATTATCAAGGAACAATGTGACTTACTCGCTATGGGAGTGTGTGAGACAGCTGTTAGCCTCCGCACGGGTTCGGCGCGATCCCGGCCTATCTGGCCGGACGTTTTCTTCGGCACCCGGTATGTGGGCGGAATCCACGGTCGCCTGCTCACCGCATGGAGCGTCGCCGGATTGATCGGCCCTCTGCTGATCACGTCGTTACGCGAGCGCGCCATCGCCGACGCCATCGACGATCTGGTGGCGCGCGTGGACCCCGCGCTGTTCGCGCAGACGTTCGGCGCCGGGGTGGACTAATTGCCGAACCTGGTAGCGGCGAAGACGGTGACCATCGCCAGCCTGAAGGAGATCGTGCCGCCGGGTACGGCGGACCCGTCGTCCGGAATCTACACCACCGCGATGTACGCGATGGCGGGATTGCTCGCGGTGGCGTTGGTCAGCAACGCGTTGATGGGCCCCGTCGCAGCGAAACACCACCTCGCGAAGGAGGAGTGAGGCGCCCGCCCTCGCCGCGGGGCATTGTCACAGGCCAAGCGCTGCCACGAGGTCTTCGTGTTCGAACGCGCTTGCCATGCGTTCGATTTGCGCCGGGCGAATCCCGACTTCACCAGCCACAGCACGCCATTGCCTTGTGGCGTCCGCGACCTGACGCAGGACTTTACGCGCCTGTTCAAGACTCATTCCGAAGTACCCCGCCGCACTTTCCACCAGTCCAATAGAGCAGGTGCCCTCGTCGAGGTCGATGTTGGTCGACAGGATCCTCGCCTTGAGATCTACGGGAGTTGGGTTCAAGTCGTAAGCTGGCGATAGCGACCAGCCGGTTCGTTCCCGCAGCAGGAATCCGTGGTTGCGAAGGTGGTCGTCAACGTTCGAGACCAGCACGTTGAACGCCATGCGACGAAACAGCGCGACAGCGTCCGACTTCGGTGCCGTTCCGTGACGAGCGAGCGCGTCCACCAGTTCCGGATAGCTGCCGCGCTCCCCGTCGGCGGCACCGGTCATCGCCAAGGCGGACAGAAACGGAATGCGAACATCGCCGACCCGGTCAAAACGTCGTGACAGAAGAACCGACTTACCCAACACGGTGATGAGTCGATGGTGAGGCGTCTCGATTCCCGCTCTTTCGGCGAGTCGAAGAGCAACTTCTTCCCAACGTTCGAGATCGTATTCGTCGTTCTCCCTTGGGAACTTGGCGATCGAAAGTTGGCCCTGCCCTTCGATGACGGACGATTTCGGCCGGGCACCGCCAAGCGATGAGCCGGGCGCGAATATGAGGCGCAGATCTTCTTCGGTTTCTTCGGCGCGCATGATCCGCCCGGTGATGCTCAGCAGGCGGGGTAGCTCTACTAGCCCAGGCACACCGGTGTTCGCAGGCGCCTGGAAGACTTCTTCACCGACCCGACGAAAACGCAACGCACCGAGACGGGCTGCATCCCTGACGCCGAGTAGGTAATCGGTTTCCCCAAGGGTACGTACCGTCCGGTTTTCCCGACCAGCGCGAAAGCGTTCGGCCCGCCGCATCAGGCTCCGTCCCCAAGTGTCTGGCGCGGAGTCGCCGATGGACCCGAACAGGCTTTGATTCGACGGCGCCGAAAACACCCCTGGCGTCAATTGCAGGGCCGGCTCCAGGGCAAAGCGGTTGTGGTTGCCCAGCCACGCATCGTCGTACTCGAAAGTGACCGTATCGCGCCGTCCACTGACATGGCGGCGCATCAGACCGACGCGCTGCGTCCGTCCTTTCAAGTCCACGTGTACTTCGATATCAGGCATCGCGTTGTCTCGGCGCCGAGCGCCGCAGGCGCGCACGCGCCGGGAGATCGGCAGCGGCTAGCGTTTGTCCGACCTCGTCATTGCTGACATGGGCGGTTCGGCGCAGCCCTTCGAGCAGCCCAAGCGAGTGCAAAACCGCCGCGCAGATGCCGACGCTGACTCCCGGGTCCCCCTGTTCAATACGCTGCAGCGTTGCTCGCGAGGTAAAGGCCCGCTCGGCGACGATGCCCATGGGGAGGCGACGCCGGAGACGGGCCTCGCGAACATCGGCGCCCAGTTCCCGAAGGGCACGGCGGGCCGCTGCAGGCGGATAGTGAGGTGTCGGCACTTACGTCTCCTTAGTAATACTTTAATTCTAGTTAATGTATTACGAAGCTTACAAACAATCCACTTTCTTTTAGTGACGGCAGCCTCGCTTGAGGGCCAATAGACCGGGCCGGATATGCCGGCCAGTTTTTTCCGCCTGCTACACTCGATCAGGTGACTGATTCATCTTCACCGCGCGCGTGATGCCCCGACGAGTGGTCCCGGACCGTTGAGCCGACCCGCGCGCATAGCCATCTGCGTCAACCCGATGGCGGGTCGCGACGTGCGGCGTCTGGCTGCGCGGGCGACAAACATGACCCACGAGGCCAAGCGGGACATCGTCGCGCGTATCGCCGCCGGCGCGGATGCCGTCGGCGTGGGGCATATCTACGTGACCCGGGAGCCGTTTCGCATCGCCACTGCGGCCCTATCGTTGCTGCCGCTGAGAGCGAAGGTCCACGTGGTGGAGACGCCCCTCAACCACGATGCCGGGGACACCGAAGCCGCCGTGAGCGCTTTCCTCAAAGCGGGCGTTACGACCATCGTCACGTTGGGCGGCGACGGCACGAACCGCGCCGTCGCCCGCGTCGCGCGGGACATCAACCTCGTTCCGCTCTCCGTCGGAACGAACAACGTCTTCCCGACGCTGGCCGAACCGACCACTGCGGGCATGGTCGCGGGCCTCGTCGCGGCAGGGCGTTTCGATTCGGCATCCGGATACGGCGCCGTCCGCAAGCGATGCAAGATGCTGCACGCGCGTCTCCCGAGCGGCGCGAGCGATGTCGGACTGGTGGATGCCGCCCTTCTCGCCGGCGATGTCGTCGGCAACATGCTGCCATTCGACGCGCAAAGACTTGAAAAGCTGTTCCTGACGCGGGCGGAGCCGGATGCCATCGGCACTTCTGCGATTGGTGGCTTCGTGGATGTGGTCGATGCCGACGACGACTGCGGTCTGCTGGTCGAACTCGGAGGTAACCGCGGCGGACGCGTGGTGAACGCGCCGCTGTCTCCAGGGCTATTCGGCCGGGTCGAGGTTGTCGCGGCGCGTCGTGTACCGCTGGACACCCCGGTCGTGTTTCGCGGGCAGGGCGTGCTGGCGTTTGACGGTGACCGGGACTGTCAACTGGGGGCGGGCGATAGCGCGACCTTGTGCATTCGGCGCGATGGCCCCTGGGTGATCGATGTGCACGCCGCCATGCGACTCGCGGTACGCGAAGGTATGATGGATCAATGATCGTCAGACCTCGGATCAAGGGTTTCATCTGTACGACGGCGCATCCCGCCGGCTGCGCCGCCAACGTGGAGAATGCCGCCCGGAGCATCGCGCCGCTCGACAACGGCCCCCGCAACGCGCTGGTTGTCGGGGCGTCCACGGGTTACGGTCTGGCGTCGCGCATCGTGGCGGCGTTCGGCGCTGGCGCCGGCACGCTTGGCGTATCGCTTGAGAAGCCGCCCACCGAGCGGCGTACGGCGACGGCGGGCTGGTACAACAACGTCGCGTTCGAAGAGACCGCGAGAGGCCACGGGTTGTATGCCAACACCCTCGACGGCGATGCGTTCGCGGATCAGATGAAGTCCAACGTCATCGATGAAATCCGCCGATCCATGGGACAGGTCGATTTGCTGGTCTATAGCCTGGCATCACCGCTGCGGCAACATCCGCGCACCGGCACGGTCCACCGGTCCGTCATCAAGCCGATCGGGGAGCCGCTGCGCACAAAGACGCTGAACCAGGATCGCGGCATCGTGCACGAGGTTGACATAGCCGCGGCGAGCGATGCGGAAACGGCGGCCACCGTCGCCGTGATGGGCGGCGAGGACTGGGAGTACTGGATCGAGTCGCTGCTCGACGCGAACGTCCTGGCACCGGGCTTCAGGACCGTGGCCTATACCTATATCGGCAGCGAGATAAGCTGGCCCATCTATTGGCACGGCACCCTCGGCAAAGCGAAGGAAGACCTGCAGCGCGCCGCCGATGCCATCCACGATCGCCTTGGCGCCGCGCTGCGTGGCGAGGCGCGGATTGCGGTGCTGAAGGCCATGGTCACCCAGGCGAGTTCCGCGATACCGTCCATACCGCTGTATACCGCGCTGCTCTTTCAGGTAATGAAAGATGCATCGACGCACGAAGACTGCACGGCTCACATCGACCGCCTGTTCCGCACCGCGCTGTACGCCGACGGATCGCCGCAACTGGACGAAGCGGGACGTTTCCGCATGGATGATCGGGAGTTGGCCAAAGAAATTCAGGCCGAGGTCGGACGGCGGTGGGCGGCGGTCACCAGCGACAACGTTGCACAACTCGGCGACACCGTCGGCATTCGCGCGGACTTTCTCAAGCTCTTCGGTTTCGGCATCGACGGCGTCGACTACGATGCCGATGTCGACCATACGCTGGGCCGCGCCTCATCGTCTTGAATTCGAACTTCCTCAAGGCATGCCGGGGAGAGCCGACGGACTGCACGCCTGTCTGGCTGAACCGCCAGGCCGGGCGCTACATGCCCGAATATCACGCACTCAAGGGCGATACGCCCAGCCTTAGTTTCTTCACCACCCCCGATCTGGCCGCTCGCGCGGCCCTCGACGCACAGCGCATTCTCGGAACCGACGCAGCCATCATGTTCGGCGATCTTTTGCCGATACTGGTGCCGATGGGGTTGAACCTGCGCTACGCGCCGGACATCGGACCCGTCATCGACAATCCCTTGCGCAGCGCGGCCGACGTATCCAGGTTGGCGACGCCGCCAGCGCGGGAGGGCACCGGCTATATCGCCGACACGATCAAACAGATCCTCGACGGGCTCCCCCCGCACACGCCGTTGATCGGCTTCGCCGGCGCGCCATTCACGCTCGCGTCCTACGCGGTGGAGGGCCGGAGCTCACGCCACTACCTGCATGTAAAGCGCCTCATGTACGAGCATTCGACCGTATGGGACGCCTTGATGGCAAAGCTGGTCGACGCCATCGGCGACTACGTGCGGCTGCAAATCGACAGTGGCGTTCACGCCGTGCAGATCTTCGACAGTTGGGTCGGCTGCCTGTCCCGAGCCGACTACGACCGCTACGTCAAGTCGCACACCACGCGCCTCATGGCTTCCATCGGAGGCCGCGTACCGGTGATCTATTTCGGCACCGGCAATTGCCACCTGGTCGACACCATGTTCGAGACCGGGCCCGACTTGCTCGCCCTCGACTGGCGCACGCCGCTGGGCGCGACCTGGGACCGCCTCGGCATGCCTGCGGTACAGGGCAACATGGACCCGACCGCGCTCTGCGCCGATCGCAAAACCGTGGCGGCGCACGCGCAGCGGGTGCTCGACGAAGCCCGCGGACGCCCGGGACACATCTTCAACCTCGGCCACGGCATACTTCCGCAAACGCCCGTGGACAACGTGAAGTACCTGATCGACTACGTCCACGAGCAATCGGCACAGGGTTGAGACAGGGACATCGATCACTGAAGAATGACTGCAAGACGACAAATCGCGCGATCGACATCGAGGCCAGGGAGGTACGGATGAAACACGCCATCATCGGTTTCGCCGTCGGTGCGCTATTCGGCGCGGGCGTTGGTTTCGCGGCGGGCATTGTCGTCTTCCCCTACCTGTTCCCGCCGCCGGAGGTGAACGAACCCCTTACCGGCAAGACGCAGGGCGATGCCGTCGCCCGCGCGACTTTCATTCACGCCAATCCGTCGGATCCCATCCACTACGGCCGCGGCACGGCGACCATCTACGCCGACCTGCTGCGCCTGGAGTCGGACTTCGAGGTCGGTCCGGGACCGAAATTCCACGTCTACCTGGTTCCTCTCGCCGAGGTCACGCCGGACACCGATATCGAAAAGACCATGTTCGTCGATCTCGGCCGGCTGAAGGCGTTCGGCGGCAGTCAGGACTACGCGATTCCCCCGGGCATCCAACTCGGCGACTTCAAGTCCGTGGTGATCTGGTGCGAGCAGTTCAACGTGCTCATCTCCCCGGCTGCGATCTCGCCGGTGACACACCTGTCAAGAAATGGGTAAAGTGCGTCGGGACAGGAGGGGGCAATGGCTCGGAACAAACCGGATAGCGTAGGCGCCGCGTCCGCCAGCACAATCCGCCGCGGACCCATAAATCCGTTGGGCACGGACATCAAAGCCGACCGGAAAAGCATACCGAACAGCGTCTACGCCAGGGAATTGGCCTTGTTGCAGATTGAACTGGTAAAGCTGCAGGAGTGGATAAGAAGTCAAAAACTCAAGGTTGTTGTCTTGTTTGAAGGTCGTGACGCCGCCGGGAAAGGCGGCACGATCAAACGGATTACCCAGTACCTGAACCCGCGCGTTTGCCGCATCGAGGCGTTGGCGACCCCGACGGAGCGCGAAAAGACGCAATGGTATTTCCAGCGCTATGTGCCGCATTTGCCGGCTGCCGGCGAAATGGTGTTGTTCGACCGCAGTTGGTACAACCGCGCTGGCGTCGAGCGCGTCATGGGGTTCTGTACGGATGAAGAGTACGAGGAATTCATGCGTTCATGCCCCGAGTTCGAACGCATGCTTGTGCGCTCGGGAATCAAACTCATCAAGTATTGGTTCTCGGTCAGCGATGAAGAACAGGAACGTCGCTTCCAGGACCGGCTCATCAATCCCACCAAACGCTGGAAGCTCAGTCCCATGGATCTGGAATCGCGGCGACGATGGGTGGAATACTCCAGGGCGAAGGACGTCATGTTCGTGCACACGGACATCAAACAGGCCCCCTGGTACGTGGTCGAGGCAGACGTCAAGAAGCGCGCGCGGCTGAACTGCATCAAGCACCTTCTCAGCCTTGTTCCCTATGAGGATCTGACGCCGGAACCGATCGAACTGCCTCCGAGAACGCCGGACTCCGGCTACATACGTCCGCCCAAGGAGGATCAGTCCCTGGTGCCCGACTATTACCAGGATCATTGACCCGGTTACCCAGGTTTGACCCTCTTTTAATGGGTCGCCCGGCCTGGTCTTCCCTCATGCCTTCAGTCTAGCTCCGGCGCCCAGTTGTAGACCCGCGTCAGGCTGCCGCCCATCAAGGCGGCGCGATCAGAGTCTGACAGCCGGTCTGTGACAAAAAAGGCCTTCACGGATTCCTCGGGGTCGACCACGTTGGCGGCGCGCGTCCAGTCGGTTCCCCACATGCACCGCCCCAGCCCGTACGCGTCGAAGATGCGCGCCAGCGGGTCCCAGATGTCGGGGAATGGAAACGGTTCATGGGACAGCGTGCAGGCGCCGGAGACCTTGATCGCCACATGGTCGAAGCGCGCGAGCGCCAGCACGTCCTCAAGGTCGGCAAACGGTGCCGGCGACGCCGGCGGCTCGGTCGGTTGGTTGATACCCAAATGGTCGATCACAAGTTGCGTGTCCGGGTGCCTGCCGGCCACCTCGGCGAACTCGGCGAGATTGCCCCAGCACAACACGTTGACCGGTAGCCCGTGGCGCGCAGCCGCGGCGCAGATGCGGTCCACCCCTTCGGGATCGGCCGCACCCGGGGACACCAGCATGATCCGCGCGCCAACCACGCCCGGCTGCGCCGCCCAGTCCGACAACGCCTCCGCTACGGCGGGGTCGCGGGTATCCAGGGGCTTGATAATGCCGAATCGCCCGGGATGCCGGGCCTGGACCTCCACCGCGTAACTCGCATCAAAGCGGTACAGGGAGAACGCCGACACGAACAAGGCGCCGTCAACGCCCACGCGGTCCATGAAAGCCACAGCGTCGTCTCCGGTGACTTCTTGCGGCCAGTCCGAGCGGCGGCTCGCCCACGGACGCTCCGGCCGGTTCCGCTCATAGCAATGCACCTGGGAGTCGATCACGGGGGTTCTGATATCCGGCATCTTCTCAATCCTCAAAAGTCAGTGCGGCGGCGCGTGCGCGCCTCTGGTCCATCGAAGTGTACTACCACCCCTGACAAGCACATGAAGTCGGTCAAGGGCCTGCAAGGCGAGGCAAGCCACCGGCCATTCGACATCGCGGTCTATCTGGTACACTACGACTATCCCAAGTGGAGCGCGCCAGCCATGTCGACTCGAACCGAATCCGCCAACCGCGAGGAGTCGCCTCGCGGACTTGGTGCGCAGCCCACAACGGTGACCGTGATTCTCAAGCAGCCGCGTACTGTGACCGTCGATACCGTCCGCGAGGGGTTACCCGTGGACTCGGTGGAAAAGCTGGCCGAGCAACTCCTACTCACGTCCGCGTCTTTGCAGCGTTACCTCAAACTGTCGAAGCAGACCTACGCCCGACGCCGACGCCAGGGTCGCCTGTCCGTCGACGAATCCGATCGCGTCGTGCGCTATGCGGATCTGTTCCGGAGCGCTGTCGAACTGGTGGGCGACGCCAACGCCGCAGCGCAGTGGCTGTGCACGCCGGCGCCAGCGCTGAAGGGCGAAACGCCCATGGATCACGCGACGACGGAGTTCGGGGCTCGGGACGTGACTCGGTTGATCGGCAGGCTGGAGCATGGCATTCCGACGTGAGGGTCTACCGCGTTGCAAAGGCAAGACATGCGCGCAACGCGCAGACCATGCTGAGCGGCGAGGGTGCGCGCGAATGGGGTGGCCGTTTCAACTCCCCCGGCGTGCGGGCCATCTATTGCGCAAGCACGCTCTCCCTGGCCGCATTGGAAATTCTCGTCCACGCGCCTCGTGTGGCCATCCTGCCGGAGTACCGTTTCCTTGAGGTCCAGGTTCCCGACCGCGCAATCGAACACATTGCATCTGAGGACATTGCCGAAGACGCGTCGGTGGTTGGGGACGAACGCCTGGGGGCGGACGGCATCCTCGGATTCAGCGTCGCCAGTTTCGTGATGCCCCTGGAGCACAACGTGGTGCTCAATCCCGATCATCCCGACTTCGCGTCCCTTGTAACGCACGGCGATATCGAACCCTTCACGCTCGATGAGCGCTTGTTGCTTCGATGATGTCCAAATACGACCATGTCTGCCTGGCACCACAAGAACATTTGCGATGAGGCCCCGCCATTCAAGCTCACGAGCCGAATGCGCGACGATGTGGCACAGCCGACAGCACGGCTGCCCGAGTGAAACTAAGCGATGCCTGACCACAGCCACTTCAATTTTTCGCAATCTGCGTCCGAATATTCGTATGATTCCACAGGCAACCACAGGAGGTTCCAGGTGAAAGACGACGAACGGCCGACCTTCGCGGTCGGACACATGAGAATGACAGTTTCAGATGTCCCAGACGCGTATCACTTCTTCGTCCGCCATGGGATGCGCGAGATCCTCGAACGCGACGATTTTGCGATCCTTGAACTGCGCGGCGGCACGCATCTGATACTCAACAAGACCGAGGACCCCATCCCGGAAGGCCAACGCGCGCCGTTCGATCTCATGGTCGATGATGTCGACGCGGTGTACCAGGGGTTTGTCGAGGACGGTATCGAAACGACGCCGATCGAGCGAGGCAGAATTCACGACTCGTTTTCGGTAAAGGGACCCTCGGGTTACACCATCCCGATCAACTCGTCGCATGTCGCCGGCATCGTTTGACGCCGAGGGCGCGGCATGCGGTAGCTGCCCGCCGCGTCGAACACGCGGTCAAACGCCGCGATCCGCGTAGGCCGATTCGCGAATCCGCGCCCACTCGGCATGGCGATACGGTGGCTGTAAACCTCTGCCATCCACGGACGCATCCCTTAGTTTGACGCGGTTCCGGTGGCTGTCGGCGCGCAGCATCAAGCGCAAGCCACGCTCAATAAGCGCGTTCAACGTGATGTTCTCCCTTGCCGCATAGGCCTTTGTCGTTCTGGCAAGGTCGTCGGCGATCTCGAGCGTTATCTTCATATGGTTACCGTACCGTCGAATGCAGGCACGCCGACTATTCTTGCCGTCCATTGGTATCAACCGCGCACAATTTCAGAAATCGCTGCTTCTGACTCTCCGTCATGTTCGAAAAATCCGGGACGCCCATTCCGGTGGTCGGCAGGTCGGCAAACTCGGGCGAGGGCTTCTGCGTCTTCGCCGCCACGTTATGCAACCCGCCGCCTTCTACGTACCCGGTACCCCCTTCTTCATAGGCGGATCGAATCAACGCGGCGCGTATCTCGTCCGGCCACACGTGTTGGCCGTGGTGCGTCACGAATTCGCGAGGTTGGCCCAGGTACTCCTCTATCGCCCGGTACATGGCCTGTTGATCGACTTGGCGCTGCCGCCCGCCTTCCCGGCCGTATTACCGGCCGAACTGATTGCAGATCGCCGCCCAGCACGCGGTGATGTGAAAGCCCGGCAGTTCGAGACACGCCGCCGGCGCGCCATCGCCGGCGCTGATCTCCCCGTCCTTGACCATGATGTAGTACCCGGCCACTTCCCGTCCCTCGGGCATCAGCCTCTCCGGCAGATGCGTGTAGACCTCGCTGAATCCTCACGCCATGTCCGCCGGCAGATTGGCTTCCTCAAGCTGTTTGACGCTCCATTCGGCGCACGCCTCGCACCACTCCCTGGAACCGAATTCGCCGACAGGCTCGATATCGGACATGTTTGACCTCCTGGCTGGATAATCGGCCGCATAGTACATCCAGCATCGCGCCTTCCGTCTTCATTTAGGAGGCCCCATGAGAACATTCCCACTACTGCGCCGGACGGCCTTGCTCGCAAGTCTCGCGCTCGCCGGCGGCGGGTTCGCGGAAACCCTGACCGTGGTGTCCTGGGGCGGCTCCTACGAGCAGGCGAGTCGAAAAGCGATCCTTGAGCCGTTCTCGAAGGAGACTGGCATCGATGTCCGGGTCGAGGTCTACAACGGCGGCCTGGCGCAGGTCCGCGCGCAGGTGGAAACCGGCAAGGTCTATTGGGATGTCATCGATCTCGAAATGGCGGACGCGGCCCGAGGCTGTGACGAGGGTCTGCTGGAGTACGTCGACGTCGGCGACCTCGCGCCCGCTCCCGACGGCACGCCGGCAGCGGAGGACTTCTTCGAAGGGACAGTGATCGACTGCGGCGGAGGATTGCTGTTCTACTCCACGATCTTCGCTTACAACGCAGACAGCTTCCCCGACGACAAGCCGTCCACCATCGACGACTTTTTCGATCTCGAGCGCTTTCCCGGTCGCCGCGGCATGCGGCGGGCACCACAGGTAAACCTCGAATTCGCCCTGCTCGCGAACGGCGTGCCGGTCGAAGAGGTCTACGACACGCTCGGCACCCCCGACGGGATGAGCCGCGCGTTCCGCAAACTCGACACCATCAAGGACAGCGTCGTCTGGTGGGAGGCGGGGGCGCAACCGCCGCAGATGCTGGCCGATCGCGAGGTGGTCATGAGCACCGCCTACAACGGGCGCATCTTCAATGCCCAGGTGATCGAGAAGCAGCCGTTCGTGGTCGTCTGGGACGGACAAGTGCTCGATTCGGGCATCATGGCCATCGTCGCGGAAACGCCGAATCTGGCCGCGGCGCGCGAACTGGTGCGCTACGCGACGCGATCCGAGGTCCAGGCAGAGGTCGGCCGGTATATTTCCTACAGCCCGGCCCGGCACTCCGGCACGAAGCTGATCTCCACCCACCTGGAGACCGGCGTCGACATGAAGCCGCACATGCCCACCAGCCCGCAAAACATGACCCGCGTCCTGTACAACGATGGGGAATGGTGGAGCGACAACGCCGATGATGTGAACGAGCGCTTCAGCGCGTGGCTGGCGCGCTGACGGCACGCTAGCGCAGGCTGCTAGTCCGTCACCGCGCCTTCGCTTGCCGAGCTGACGAGTTTGGCGTACTTCGCGAGCGCGCCGCGCGTCGCGTAGGGCGCGGGCGCCCGCCACTGCTCGCGCCGGCGCCGCAGCTCGTCGTCGGTCAGTTCGACGTTGATCTGTCGCCGTTCCGCGTCGATGGTGATGGTGTCGTTGTCTTCGATCAGCGCTATGGGACCGCCTTCGATCGCTTCCGGCGATACGTGTCCGATCACGAAGCCGTGGGAGCCGCCGGAGAAGCGCCCGTCGGTGAGCAGCGCGACATCGGACAGCCCGCGGCCCTTGATGGCGCTGGTCGGGCTCAGCATTTCACGCATGCCGGGGCCGCCCTTGGGGCCTTCGTAGCGCACGACGACCACATCGCCTTCCCCGACGCGCCCGTCCATGATGGCCCGCATGGCCGCTTCCTCGCCGTGAAAGACCCTGGCGGTGCCGGTGAACGTCAAACCCTCATGACCCGTGATCTTGGCCACCGCGCCCTCCGGCGCGAGGTTGCCGTAGAGCACCACGAGGTGGCTGTCCTTCTTGATCGGGTTCGCGAACGGCCGGATGATTTCCTGGCCGTCGGGATAGGGCGCCACTTCGCCCAGGTTTTCCGCCATCGTCTTGCCGGTGACGGTCAGGCAGTCGCCGTGCAGCAGGCCTTCATCCAGCAGCGCCTTCATGAGCGGCCGAATGCCGCCGATCTCTACCAGTTCGGACATGGCAAAACGGCCCGCCGGGCGCATATCCGCCAGCACCGGCACCCGTTTGCCGACGCGGTTGAAGTCGTCCAGCTTCAGAGGCACGTCGGCGGCATGGGCAATCGCGAGCAGGTGCAGGACGGCGTTGGTCGAACCTTCGAGTGCCACGCACACGGTAATCGCATTCTCGAACGCCTCGAGGCAAAGGATGTCGGAAGGTTTGATGTCGCGGTCGATCAGCGCCCTCACCGCGGCACCCGCCTCAAAGCTGTCGCGGCGCTTGTTGTCGCTGACGGCGTTCTGCGCCGACGAGTTCGGCAGCGACAGGCCCAGGGCTTCGATGGCGGAGGCCATGGTATTCGCCGTGTACATTCCGCCGCATGAACCGGGGCCCGGAATCGCAGTCTGTTCGATCTCCTTCAGTTCGATGTCGGATACGGTCCCGGCGGCATGTCCGCCGACGGCCTCGAATACCGAGATGATGTCGCGACGCTCGGCGCCGGGCAGGATCGTGCCGCCGTATACGAATACGCTCGGCCGATCCAGGCGCGCCATCGCCATGGCGCATCCCGGCATGTTCTTGTCGCAGCCGCCGATGGCAACAAAACCATCGAATCCCTGCGCGCCGACGACCGCTTCGATGGAATCCGCGATCAACTCCCGCGAGACCATCGAGTAGCGCATCCCGGACGTGCCCATGGCGATCCCGTCGGAGACCGTGATGGTGTTGAATACGACGCTCTTCGCCCCCGCCGCATCCGCGCCCTTGGCCGCTTCCTCGGCCAGCCCGTCTATGTGCATGTTGCAGGGCGTCGTCATGCTCCAGGTGGAGGCGATGCCGATCTGCGGCTTCGAAAAGTCCTCCGGAACAAAACCGACTGCGTGCAGCATCGCCCGGCTCGGCGCCTGCTCGACGCCGTCGACTATGACTGATGAGTACTTGCGGTTGTCGGTCATGGTTCCTCTTCTTCGTTGCGAGCGAGCGGCGCGGATCGTGTCAAACGCCGGACGAGACTCCTGACTCCCCCGGCTTGCGGCGCCAGGGATTCGACCATCACCTTGGAGTTGCGCCGATAGTTATACAACGCCTGCTTCGAGGCCGGTAGCGCGTCAACGTCCGCCGGACGGAACCCGCGGGCGGCGAACCAGTCTTCCGCTTTGGTCGTGAGAGCAAACAGCTTGGAAGCGCCGTGCTCTCGCGCCAGGGCGCGGGCGTATGAAAGCAGGCGCTCGCCCAGGGTTTCGCCGTCCACGCTCGACCGGTGGCTGGGATGTACTGCGAGGCAGGCCAGTTCGACAGCCTTGCCGTGGGAATAGAGCGCGCAGCAACCGATGACGATGCCGTCGAGTTCGGCTACATGAAAATGCCCGACTTCGGCTTCCAGGCGATTGCGCGGGCGGCGCACGAGCAGGCCCGCGTCCTCCAGCGGCCTGATCAACTCCAGGATTCCGGGAATATCCGCGACCTGTGCCGGACGAATGGTTCGATAGTCGCCGTCCGAAATCTGTGTACCAACGCCTTCGGCAGTGAACAGTTCCCGCAGCAGCACGCCGTCCGAGCGATAGGAGATCAGGTGGCCGCGAGCGACGCCGCCCCGGGTCGCGCGCAACAGGGCCACAAGGTTCGGTTCCGAAGCGGTTGGATAGTCGTTCTTCTCGAGCAAACCGGCAAGGGCCGACGGCGACATCTGGCTGATACCGTTCAATTGCTCAATGGCGTCGTAGACGATGAGCTTGTCCGCACCGAGCGTGATCGCCGTCTCCGCCGCCAGGGTTGCGGCGTTCAACACGTAGGCCTCGCCGGCGTTCGAATACCCGAACGGCGGCAGAAGAACGATGCAGCGCTGGTCGAGGAGGCGGCCGATCTCATCAGCGGCGATGCGCCGGGGCTCTCCGGCCAATCGCTGGTCCACGCCGCCTGCAACGCCACGAGGCTTCGCCGCGACCAGGTTGGCGCCAACCAGCACAATGCGCTGGGATTCGCTCGAACCCAGGGGGGCGAGAGCGGAGAAGTGGGCCTCCAGTCGACTGCGAACGAGTCCGGCCTCGGCGATCAGGGCATCCCTCGATTGCTCGTCGACCACTCCTGTCGCATCCGCTCCATCGGCGTCATGGACGATGACGAGTTTGACGTCGAGCGCGTGAAGCAGCGCCAGATCGCGCACCAGGTCCCCAAGGTTCGGACAGTCGACGACCTCCTTATTCAGCAGAACGACGAAGGTTCGCCCGCGATGCGCGCCGATATAGGGCGTCGCGTCCCGAAACCATCTCGCGAAGTCCGCCGAATCCATGGTCGCCTCCGAGATCAGGCGTCGACGCAGTAGCGACCGATCAATCCCGCCAGCACGTCAACCGCCGGGCGGATATTCGATGTCTCCAGATATTCGTCGGGTTGATGCGCCTGGTCGATGGATCCCGGACCGAAGATGACCGTCTCCATACCCAGCGCCTGAAAAAACGGTGCCTCTGTGCCGAACGCCACAGACCCCGATGATCTGCCGGAAAGCTGCTCGAGCGCCCTTACCAATTCGCCGTCGGGGGGCGTCTCATACGAAGGCACCGGCGGAGATACCGGCGCAATATCGAAGCCGATGCCTCGCTCGGCGGCGATAGCGCCCAGCCGGGCATCCATTTCGGCGCGGACCCCCGTGTGGTCCATGCCCGGTATCAGGCGCAAATCGATCTGCAGTTCCGCGCCCTCGCAGATCCGGTTCGGATTGTCCCCGGCGTGCAGGCAACCCAGGTTGAGAGTCGGCGTCGGCACCGCGAAGGCGGGGTTTCGGAAGGCGGCCGCCAATTCGCCGCGGTAGGCGATGAGTTCGCCCATCACCGCGTGCATGGCGTCAAGCGCGTTGTTGCCAAGCTCCGGGTTCGACGAATGGCCGGAACTGCCGCGCAGCTTGATGGACAACATCATGAAACCCTTGTGCGCATGGATCGGGCGCAGGCCCGTCGGTTCGCCGATCACCGCCGCCCGCGCCTTCGGCCTGCCGCTTTCCGCCAGGTATCGGGCGCCGGCCATGGACGACTCCTCGTCCGACGTGGCGACAATTGTGAGAGGACGAACGAAGCGCGTGTCCCGGAAGCCTGCCAATGCGGTCAGCGCGACGGGGAAAAAACCCTTCATGTCGCACGCGCCCAAACCGTAGAGGCGATCTTCGGACTCGGCGAGGGCGAACGGATCCCTGCTCCACCGAGCCTCGTCGCACGGCACGGTATCGGTGTGTCCTGAAAGCGCCAATCCATCCCCCTCCGGCTCCCCTTCCCCCGGAGAACCGAACGTGGCAATCAGGTTCGCCTTGGCGGGGTTTTCCGGCAGCGGCATGCGCTCGACGGTGCCGCCGAGATCCTCAAGCCAGGTCGCCAGGTGGTCGATGACATCGAGATTGCTCTGGTCCTGCGCAGCCGACGTGCAGCTAACGGACGGCGTCGAAACGAGCGTTCCCAGCATCTCCTTGATGGTTGGCATTTTCATGAGGGCGCAGCGCTCGTGAGTCCGGTCGGGCGCGATCACCCAAGGCACAGCATTCTGCCGCAAATACCCGGTGCGTCCAACTTGATTGGTTGAGGTTTCAAACGACCTCCGGGCACTTGATCGGCTGGCGAGCTTTCGACCGGCCCGGTTTGTTTCTACGTTTCGTTCTGGCCAGTGCTCGCCGAGGCGCGGCTCACGCGCCGCAACGGGTGCAACACAGCGTCCTCGCCGATGATGTACTCGGGAAAAACGACGTCGGAGCTGCCGAAGCTTTTTCCCTTTGCCTGGTGGGTATTGGTGCCGCTGACAATGCCGAGCGTGCCGTAGGACCTGAGACCCAGGCGCACCTTGAGCTTGGGGCTCGCCTCATCGAGAACTTCCTGCAGGCACGACACGCCCCAGTTCTCCTGTTGGCGGATCCAGGGCAAACAGAACAGCATGGAAATGTGTCGTCTCGTATGGCCCTCGGTGTTGACGCCGGCGCCATGCCATACCCTGCCATCGAACAGGAATATGCCGCCGGCGGGCGCCTCGATCTGTACCGCCATCTCCCTCGGCGGGGGCATCACCTGGTACTCGGCGGGCCAGCGGTGACTTCCCGGCACCACCCAGGTGCTCCCGCGAGCCGGCGTGAAGTCGTCGAGCAGCCAGAAGAGATTGCAGGCAGCCGGGAAATCCACGGTTGCGGGGACACTGCCCTGGTCGCGATGCAGTTGTTGCGGCTCCGTGGTCTTGCCGTGGAAAATTCCGCCGTTGATGCTTGAGATGAGGAAATGCTTGCCGAGCAAGAACCCGACAAGTTCGTCCGTCTCCGACCGCTCAACAAGCTCCAGGATCTCCTTGCCCTTGTTCTGCATATTCGCAACGAGTTGCCTGGGCCCTACCGCGTTTCGAGGCGCGAGATCGCCCAACGCGCGTTCGGCGGCGGCCTGGCGCCCAAGCTTCGCTCGCAAAGCGTCGACTTCGGCCCCGGTGAGAACGTTGGTAAGCCGGCACAGCCCATACTCGCTCAGGTCGCGCTTCGCCTGATCGATATCCGCCGTGTAGTCCGGTAGCGGCAAGGCGACCGGCGGGTCGAGAATGGGTGAAGGTTCGTAGCCGGTTTGCCTGTGAGCGGCCCGATGGGGCGTCAGGGTCACCTGCATAATTTACCTCCCATGACTCTCGTCGCGACTCTCCGCTGAGCCGCAGTCGTCCTCTGGAGTATATGCCCTACATCGCATCAAGGCGTCGCCGCCCCCGTTTCCGGTGCACGAGGGCGGAACGGTCGTTCCTACTTGCGGTATACATTCGTACAATGGCCGCCTTCCGCCGGGCCATGCGTCAATCGGCGAGCGTCGATAGGAAACAGGACAGTGGTTGCTGAAGACACATCATTCGCTGATCGCAACGGCTTCATCTGGATGAACGGCGAAATCGTCGCATGGCGCGATGCGCGGGTGCACGTGCTTACGCATACGTTGCACTACGGACTTGGCGTCTTTGAAGGCGTGCGTGGGTACGCGACGCCGAACGGTCCGCATGTCTTCCGCCTGCGCGACCACACCGACCGGTTGTTCGACTCGGCGCACATCCTGAATATCGACATTCCGTATACCCGCGACGAATTGAATGCCGCGCAATGCGAAGTATTCGCCGCCAACGACCTTTCAGAGGGATACCTGCGCCCGATCGTGTACCTCGGCTCCGAAGCGATGGGCCTGCGCGCCGAATCGCTGTCGGTGAACGTCGCCATCGCCTGCTGGCCGTGGCCCGACTACATGGACCCCGAGTCGCGCGAGCGGGGCATTCGCGTGCGGACGTCTTCCTATACGCGCCACCATGTGAACATCACCATGTGCAAGGCGAAGGCGAACGGCAACTACATCAACTCGATCCTCGCGCTGCGCGAGGCGCTCGACAGCGGCTGCGACGAGGCCCTACTGCTCGACAACGAGGGTTACGCCGCGGAAGGCAGCGGGGAGAACCTCTTCGTCGTCCAGCGCGGCGTCATACACACGCCGGAACTGACGTCCTGCCTGCCCGGCATCACGCGGGACACGATCCTGACGTTCGCCAGAGAACTGGATATCAAGGTGATCGAGCGCCGGATTACGCGCGACGAGATCTATATCGCGGACGAAGCGTTCTTCACCGGGACCGCCGCCGAGGTATTGCCGATTCGCGAACTCGATGGTCGGTCCATCGGCAACAGTCGCAGGGGGCCGATCACCGACAAGCTGCAATCCCTGTACTTCGACCAGGTGAGGGGCCGCCGCCACGCGCATGCGGAGTGGCATACCCGGGCCATGTAGTGAGGGCCAACGGCGCAAGGAAAGTCCTCGTTGTCGGGCCAGCCTGGGTCGGCGATATGGTGATGGCCGAAGCCGCGGCCGCGAACTTGCGCGAGTCCGGTGCGGCTGTACACATGCTGGCACCCGCGGCAACGGTGCCGGTCGCGAAGCGGATGCCCAGCGTCGCCGCCGTGCACGAGCTGAATACCGGACATGGCGAACTCGCGCTGGGCGAACGCCGCCGCGTGGCGCGCACGTTGAGTGAGGAATGCTTCGATCAGGCCATCGTCCTGCCGAATACGCTCAAATCCGCCTTCGTCCCGTGGTTCGCCCGCATACCGAAACGCACCGGCTTTCGCGGCGAACACCGCTATGGGCTGCTGAACGACATGCGACGCCTGGACCCGCAACGCCAACCGACGTTGGTGCAGCGGTTCGTCGCACTGAGCGGAGGGGAGTACCGGCGACCTCGCCTGACCGCCGATCCGGCGAACCTCGACAAGCAACGAAGGGCGCTGGACCTCCCCGAAGCGGACAACATCGTTGCGCTGTGTCCCGGGGCGGAGTTCGGCCCCGCCAAGCGCTGGCCGGTGGAGCATTTCGCCGAGGTCGCCGCATATTGCGCGAAGCACGGCGCATCGGTATGGCTGTTCGGCACCGAAATGGAAGTGGCCGCGTGCGATGCCATCGCCAGCCGAATTCCCGAAGCGATCAACCTGGCCGGACGCACGGACCTGGCAAACGCCATCGATCTCCTGTCTGGCGCCGACTGCGTCGTCGCCAACGACTCCGGCCTGATGCATGTCGCCGCGGCTCTCGGGCGTCGCGTCGTCGCGCTGTTCGGGTCAACTTCTCCGGACTTCACGCCGCCCCTCGCCGCCGATGCGATCGCGCTACGCGAACCCCAGCCATGCAGTCCGTGTTTCAAACCGACCTGTCGCTTCGACCACTACAAGTGCCTGGTGGACCTTGCCCCGGCACGCGTGATCAAGGCTATCGAGCCGTGCATGTCCTCCTCGTAAAGCTTTCGTCGCTCGGCGACATCGTGCACACGCTACCTGCGGTGGAAGACGCCGCGCGCCGCGGAGCGACCTTCGACTGGGTGGCGGAGGAGAGCTTTGCGGCAGTGCCGGCGTTGCATCGCAGCGTCCGCCGCGTGATTCCGACGGCCCTGCGCCGATGGCGAAAGCCGGGCGAGCGGCGCGTAAGCGAAATCCGCACGTTCGGGCGAGCCCTTCGCCGCGAACGCTACGATCTCGTCATCGATGCCCAGGGCCTGATCAAGAGCGCCCTGGTCGCATTCGGGTCCCGAGGACGCGTTCGCGCCGGATTCGACCGAACCAGCGCGCGCGAACCCGCCGCCGCACTGTTCTATACCCGCCGCGCGGCCGTCGCCAGAAACTCCCACGCCGTGGAACGCGTGCGCCGCCTGTTCGCGGACGCGATGGGTTACGACCTGCCGTCGGAAGAGCCAGCATTCGGACTCGACATCCAGAAGGAGACCGAACGTTACTGCGTGCTCCTTCACGGCACCACCTGGGAATCCAAACATTGGCCGGAAGCGTTCTGGACCCACATCGCCGAGCGCGCAATGCAAGCCGGACTGACGCCGCTCTTGCCGTGGCTGTCCGAGGCGGAGCGGCGGCGGGCCCAAACCGTCGCCAGCCACGTCGAAGGAGCCCGCGCCGTGGGGTCGATGCCGCTCGATGCGGTGGTCGACCTGCTGGCCCGCGCCAGCGCCATCGTCGGTGTCGACACCGGATTGTCGCACCTCGGCGCGGCGCTGGGCCGCCCCACGGTGGGGTTGTTTGGACCAACGGACGCGACGCTGACGGGATGCGTCGGCAGCCGCGCCCGGAACATTCAAGGCGACATCGAATGTGCGCCGTGCCTCTCGCGGCGCTGCCAGTATCGAGGCGAAGCGTTGACCTGGCGCGGAGAAACCGTGGAGCCCGCCTGTTTCGCGCGCCTCAATCCGGACCGCGTCTGGACGCAAGTCGCGGAGTTGCTTGCGTGAAGCTCGCGTTCTGCATCTTCCGGGTCTTTCCGCACGGCGGGCTTTCCCGCGACTTCATGAAGATCGCGACGGCCTGCGCGCGGCGCGGCCACAGCGTGCGGGCGTACGCACGCCGATGGGACTCGCCCGCGCCGGAATCCATCGAAATGGTGACCGTACCCGTGAAAGGGATGACCAATCCCGCGCGCAATCGCCGGTTTGCGCAGTGGGTGGAAGACGACCTGAAACGGCGCGAGGTGGATCTGGTCGTCGGTTTCAACAAGATGCCCGGGTTGGACGTGTACTTCGCTGGCGACTCCTGTTTCGAAGAGAAAACGCAAACCCAGCGTCCATGGGCTTGCCAACTCCTGCCCCGATATCGGCATTTCGCCGAATTCGAGCGGGCGGTGTTCGGCGACGACCGGCAGGTCAAGATCCTTACCATCGCGCCCGCGCAAAAAGCCGCATTTCAGCATTACTACGGGACGGTGGAGACACGCTTCTTCGCGTTGACGCCAGATCTGGATGTTGAACAGACAACCATTTCCGAGGATTTCGACGCCCGGCGCTGGCTACGCAACGAGTTTGAACTCTCCGAAGGCGACCTCGCGCTATTGTTTGTCGGATCGGGTTTCATCAAGAAAGGTCTGGATCGTTTGTTGCTCGCCGTAGCGGCATTGCCGGACGCGCTCGGTAGACGCACGCACCTGTTCATCCTGGGCGAGGACAAACGACGTCGTTTCGAGCGACTCTCCGCGCGCCTGAGGATCAGCGACAGGGTTCGTTTCCTCGGGGGGCGCCACGACGCGCCTCGATTCCTTCACGGCGCCGACGCCCTGGCATTGCCGGCATACGACGAAGCCGGAGGCATCGTCATTCTCGAGGCAATCGGTGCGGGGTTGCCGGTCCTGGCAACGAATGTTTGCGGCCACGCAGAACACATATCGAAAGCGAACGCCGGCCTCGTGTCTCCATCGCCCTTTGACCAGGTCCGTTTCAACAGCGACTTGGCACAGATACTGACCTCACGGAAGCGGGAGAAGTGGCGCGAAAACGGCCGACGCTACGCCGCCAGCGGGGCACTTGCCGGCGGCACGAGAACCGCGTGCGACCTGATCGAGAGCTTCGGTCGAGGCGAAACGCTTCCCGTCGTCGCCTTCTGTCTGCATCGCTTCGACGCGAGCGACCCGGTATCGCGCGATTGCATGCGAATAGCCGATGCTTGCCGCGCGGCCGGCTACCACGCGCGCATATACGCCATGACGCAAGACGACCCGCCCGACGGCTTCGAGGTGATCGTCGCGCCCGTTGACTCCACGACCGACTACAACAGAATCGAACGTTTCGAGCGCTGGGTCCTGCGCCATTTGCAGCAAAACCCGGCCCACTGCGTCGTCGGTTTCAACAAGATGCCCGGGCTCGATCTCTACATCGTCACGGAGCCGTGCGCGCAGCGGGAAATCGACCGCCTGCGCGCACACCTCGGAGTTGCCCAGCCCATCCGGTTGCGCGATGTTTTCCCCCTGGGCAGCGCCGCGGGCGCCAGGCAAATGCTCGCTTCGGAACGGGCGGTTTTCGACGGCACGACGAAGGTGTTGACGGCCAGTCCCCGCCAGCGCGAGGACTACGCCGACTACTACGACGTCGTACCTTCAATCGACGAGCACGCACGCAACGGCGACCCCGCTTCGGTGGTTGAGCTCATCAGGCAGCACGTGGACACGCGTGTTCGATCTGTATCTGCGGGCGATCCTGAACCGGCAACCCCGCTTGGGCGGTTGCCCCCATCGGGCAATGGGCGCGGTCGCGTGCCCGATCTCTATCTGCGGGATGACATGGGCGCCGCCTGGGCCGGCCGGGACCCGTTCGAGGTTGTGCGCGGTCTGCAAGGCCAGACATACCGCCTCGTCAAGAATCGGCGCACGGTACGTTTCGTCGAGGGCGGCGCCGCGTACTTCGCCAAGGTGCACGATGCCGTCGGATGGGCCGAAATCCTGAAAGAACTGTGCAACCTCAAGTCGCCGGTGATGGGTGCGCGAAACGAATACGCGGCGTGCCGATATCTCGAGGCGCGCGGCATCAAGGCCCCCCGCGTCGCCGCGTTCGGCCGGCGCGGCCTGAATCCGGCGCGCGCGCGGTCGTTCGTGGTCTGCGATGCTCTCGATGACTATGTCAGCCTGGAAGACGTCACCGACGCATGGCCCACCGACCCGCCGGCGCCCGCATTGCGACGGCGTCTGGTCTACGCGGTCGCCGACCTCGCGCGTTCCCTGCACGGGGCGGGCGTCAACCATCGCGACTTCTACATCTGCCACATCTGGGCAAATACCGCCGCACTCTCGCGGGGCAACGTGGATCTCGCCGTCATAGACCTGCACCGCGCGCAAATCCGTCAACGCGTTCCGCGCCGGTGGGTATTGCGCGATCTGGCTGCGCTCATGTTTTCAACCGCCCACCTTGGCCTCCCCCGCAACGACTACCTGCGGTTTCTCGCGCGCTACACGGGGCGGCCACTCCGCAGCGTGCTGCGGGAAGACGCCGCCTTCCTGCGCCGCGTCCGCCGCAGAACCGACCGATTGCTGGCGGAGAACCAGACAAGGCAGGTTGTCGGCACGCACGAGAAGCCGGCGCTCGCCGTGCAGGAGCAGATGTGAGCATCGAGGGACCAGCCGAGCGAACGTCCATCCACGCGGTGGTGTTCGAGAGCGAAGGACCATACGTTGCCGAATGTCTCGAGGTCGCGGTAGTCACGCAAGGCCGGTCGCTGGACGAGACGCTCGCGCATCTTCGCGAAGCGCTGGCACTCTACGTTGACGGCGAAGACATGGGGCGGCTCGGTCTGTCGCCGACACCAACTCTGATGGTGAGCTTCGAGACCTCGGCACTCGGACCTTGACGCGGCTGAGGCGGCTTGGCTCCCGCGAGGTTCTACGTTCTCTCGGCAGGTTTGGCTTAGCAGTAGCATCTGCCCGAGGCAGTCACCCGAAGCTCGTCAGGAATCTCCCTTCCGGCGAGACGCAGGTATTGATCGTACCGCTTCACAAACACCTGGCAAGCGGTACCGTCCGCGCAATCTACAGGCAGGAGCTCCGCTACGTTGCCGAAGCGGAGCTTCGCCCGGTTTTCTTCGTCGACCAGACCCGGCTAAAGCGCGTCAGGCCCTCGATGGCAGCGCGACGGTTGCCCGCGCAAAGGCGCTGGCGGTACCCGACTGATTCTCGTTGCGCACGTCGAGATCCACAAAGTGCTCATCACCCTGGACATACTTGCGCGCGACGCTCCCGTAGACCGTGTTGGTGTCGCCGACCACGTTGGGATGGCGAACCTGGGTCACGAGCTTCTTCAACGTGCCGTCGTCTCCCATCCAGTCCGTGCACATCTGCACCAGCCAGCACACCCTCTGGGGTCCGAAGTCGAACTGTCCCGGCATGCTGCGCTTCTTCTTGGCATGCTCGGCATCGAAGCGGCCGCCGCCGCCCAGATCCTTCGACCCCGCGGCCTCCAGCGCTGCGCGAGTAGAGCGACGGGTGCCAAGTACACCGTGCGTGAACAGGAAAAGCTCGGTCACGCCGTAAGTGCCTTTCTTCAATGGCGGCATCGCATCACCCTCGGCGACGTCCTCCCAGTAGCGGGGCTCGGCGCCGCGTCTTTCGACTTCCCAGACAAGGGCATCCGCCGGCTCCTCTTCGACGCCGGACTTGTTCTCGCGGTCGTAGGTGATGGTCTGGTCGCCGCCGCCGAGAATCATGTAGCGCGCCATAAGCGTTCGCTTGGTGGCCACGAGCTCGTGGCGCTGATTGAAGTACGACACCAGGCCCGTGCAGATGCAGAACGGACCGATCCGTCCACTCTCCTTGCGAACGACCGGACCCACCTGCTCCTGGCAAGTGATCGTGTCCCCGAGCCAGATCGGCCGGTAGATCTCCAGCTCGCCGCCCGCATAGTTCATGGCGAAATCCCGGGTGCGTGCGGGATGGATATTCCCCTGGATGGCCGCGCCGACGCCGAGGCTCGTGCTGTAGACGAACGAGGGCATCGCCGTGATCATGCCGAAGCGGCTCTTGGCCGCGTGTTGCTCATCGCGCCACAACGGGTTGCAGTCGCCGATGCCATCGCCGGCACGCCGAATGTTGTCGAGGCTCGCTTGCTTCGCCGCGCGACCGGGCAACATCACGCCCGCGCCCTTCCGGTACTCCTCTTCGAACTCCTCTATGTTCGTGATGGGCGCCTGGTCGGCCATGTCCTTCCTCCTTCGGTGAATTGATCGATTATATAGTCACCATGCCGGCCAAAGTGCCAATCCATTTCCACCACGACGTGGAACCGGTCGTCGATTCCGTGCCAGCCCGGACTGGAAACGCGCCTCACAGGCTTGAGAAAGGAAGATACGGTGCCAGCTCTCCGACCCTGAGCTCTCCCGCGCGCGTCTGTCCGCCCCGCTCCGTGAGGAAGGCGGTCATGAGCTTCTTGGACGCGGGGTCCTTGAGCGTCTCCGCGAAGAGCAGAAGTTCATGGTTGAGCGCGTCGTCCTGGGACATGGCGAGCGAATTCGACACGCACTGCTTGGCCGCCGCCACCGCGACCGTCGGGAAGCTCGCGATGCGATGGGCGAGCGCGTCGACGTGGGCCGACAGGGCCTCCTTCGACGGAAGGACGCGGTTCAGGTAGCCCCAGCGCTCCGCCGTCTCCGCGTCGATGTCCACACCCCCCAGGATCATCTCGAGCGCGCGGTTGCGGCCGATCAGCTTGGGCAGGTTCACCGTCCCGTTTCCCCCCGGAAGGATTCCGAGCGGGACCTCCATCTGATTGAACTTCGTTTTGCCCGCGAGTCCGAAGCGCATGTCGCAGCCGCTGCAGAATTCGTTGCCGCCACCACCCGCACGCCCGGCGATCTCCGCGATACTCACCTTCGAACTCCTGCGAAGCTTCTCCGCGCTGCTCGGCAGAAACTCCTGACGCGAGGCGCCCTCCCGGATGGCTTGCATGCGGTCGTCGTTCAAAGGGTGCTTATCGGAGCTGGTATCCAGATCCACCCACGTCAGAATCCGGCTCACGTCAAAATGGGCGATAAAGAAGTCCGGATCGGCGGACCGAAACACGACGACGCGCGTTGCCTCATCCGACTCCGCCTCGTCGACGGCTATCGCCAGCTCGCGGGACAGATCGGTTGTCAGGATGCAGGCAGGATGCTTGTGGTGAATCGTAATCGTGCGGACGCCCTCGCGGACATCCACCTTGAGGAGTTCGGGGTTCGTCGACATCGTGATTGTTCCTTGTGCTGCGGGCTTCAAGCCGGACGGGCATTCTGATCACGGGATCGCGCCCCGCGCAAGGACACCACCTCCGTCCCAAGATGGATTCCGGTCTCACACAGGACGCAACCCGGGGTCTCCCTTCCACGCGGGAACGGCCCGTTGACGGAGATCGATGCCGATCCGATGATGGAGCCCCCTTCTGGCTAGACGAAATTGCTCATGCGGACAGAGAACCCTGCCTTGGCTTTCGTTCCGGTCGTAGTGATGGCCGCCGCGGTGGTAGTTGGCGCTTGCGGAGAAACGACAAACGGAGAAGTGGAGGCCGCGAACACGACATCCGGTCCCAAGACAGCGCCACCTCATGCCTCTAGGTCCGAGGCAATTACGAGGCGCACCTTCCGGGACCCTTTGCGATCAGGTCTAGAAGGCCCGGAGATGGTGGTGATCCCGGCGGGACAGTTCCGTATGGGTTGCGTCGCGGGCTTGGATTGTCGGGACGTTTCTGAGTCGGCGCGCGAGGTCGTGTTCGCTCGCCCGTTCGCGCTGTCGGCGTACGAGGTGACTCGGGACGAGTTCAGCCGTTTCGCCGCCGCGACCGGGCACTCGACGAACCAACAGTGCTCTTCATACGAGCGCTGGTTGTGGAAATGGAAGTCGCGGAGGGGCGGGGATTGGCGGAGTCCGGGATTCGAGCAAACGGACACCCATCCAGTGGTGTGCGTGAACTGGAATGACGTGCGGCAATACGTTAAGTGGCTCTCAGTGGAAACGGGTGAAGCGTACAGGTTGCCGAGCGAGGCCGAGTGGGAATACGCGGAGCGGGCGGGGACGTCAACGATGTACAGTTGGGGAGACGAGATCGGGGACAGTCGGGCCAATTGTGGTGGGCGCTATTGCGGCGATCGATGGGAGGCCACCGCGCCGGTCGGCTCGTTCGCGCCCAACGCCTGGGGCGTGTATGACATGCACTTCAACGTGTGGGAGTGGGTAGAGGACTGTTGGAACGACCGCCATAACGGCGCGCCAATGGATGGCAGCGCGTGGCTGCGGGGCGACTGCGACAAGCGCGTTGCGCGCGGCAGTTCCTGGTATAACGGCCCGCACAACTCACGCGGCCGTACTCGGGTCTGGGTCAGGACCGATCTCCCCGGCTCCGGCACCATCGGGTTCCGCGTGGCTCGGTCGCTCGAGCCTTGAATCCTAATGGCCTTGGCGCTCGTTGGTTCCACGAGCGCCGACGCGTCCAGGCGCTGCGGAAGTAGCCACGCACAACTCGTCGTATGATGCGACCTCCACCCGCCACTGGTCAGAAGTTCCATGGTGCCAGATCCCGCCTTTCCCCCTTCGACGCCGAGAGACGTTCGCATCGGCGCTACCGATCCCGCCGATGTGACGTTTCCGCTGCGCTGGGGCATCATCGGCGCCGGTCGGATCTCCGCCCAATGGGTCATGTGTCTGCACGCGTGCGCCGGCGCCACGGTGACCGCCGTCGCCGCGCGTTCGGCGGACCGCGCGCGCGAGTTTGCCGAAAAGTACGGTGTCGCTTCGGCATACGGCAGCTACGCCGAGCTGGTGGCGTCGCCGGAGGTTGATATCGTCTACATCGGAACCATCAACCGGCTGCACAAAGAGCACAGCATCCTCGCTATCGAGGCCGGCAAACACGTCCTGTGCGAAAAGCCCCTGGCGGAGACTGGGGCCGACGGCAGAGCCATGTACGCGGCGGCGAAAGATCGTGGCGTCATGCTGCAGGACGCCGTCTGGACCCGGTTCTTTCCCGCCGCGGAGCATGCGCGGACGATGATCGAGGCGGGCGCAATCGGCGAGGTCGTGCTCGTGCAGTCCGATTTCGGCGATCCGATCTACGCCGTTCAGGCCGCCCCGCTGGCATTTGGTTCCGACGCGACACCGACCGCGGTCACTGCGGCGGGCCGCAGGCCCGGCGGCGCCATCGTCGAGTACGGTCCCGACAAGTGCGCGGTGCTAACGTTCCCGCCGATGCAGTCCGAATTCGTGGAAACGACGGAGATCATCGGTCGCGAGGGACGCATCACGCTGGGCCAGCCAGCGCATGCCCCAACGACCATCACGCTCCGTATCCCTCCCGGAGGCGCTCCGTCGCGTTACAGGAACGCCCCCGCCCCGGTGCAGCGTTTCGAGTACCCGTTGCCGCAGTCCGTGAGCTTTCCGGAGCGGTCCTATCCGAACCAGCAAGGATTCCTGTATCAGGCCGAGGCGGTGCATCGCTGCCTGGCCGCCGGTCTGCGGCAGTGTCCGCAATACGACAAGCAGGAATCCCTGCACGCCCTCGACATCCTGGAACAACTGGCTTCCTGGCCTTAGCGCCACGAATTCCCGTCCGCCGTACTGCGCACGGTGTTTCGCCCCGCCCAAGCCCCCTGTTTCGCCCCACGCGCGGCCGAGCCAAGTCAAGAGGTTCGCGCATCCCCACATGGCGCAATTTGACACGTATCAGCCCTCGATGGGGCAAGTATCATTGATGATCGCCAACCGGGAACTGAGCGCATCATGATTCCGGCACTCATCACCAAGGCACATATTCTGGAAGCCTTACGGTGCATCGACCGTAAGGGAATTCCATCGCGGAGAAGGAGCCGAGGCTACTGTCTCGTAAAGGACGGCAAGCATGTGCCTCCGAAGTACACGCTCGCGCTGGCCCATCAGGTCGCCACCGGCGAATTCCTGAGTTCGGACCAGTTCTCCGGGGGTTCGGAGTGCAACGAATTTCTCGGGAGACGTGGCTTCGAGATCGTCGAGTGCAACTGCGGCGGCAGCGTTCACGACAGTCGCCGTCCGTCCATGTCAAGCTCATCGGAACGGCGTGAGCCCGCGGATGTAAGAACTCGGCATTCGGAGCGATGTCCCGAATGCAAGAAACGCGTTCGCGAAATGCTGGAGCGCATATACGGGACTTGCCTACCCAACCACGGATTTCGTTGGCAGACCGACCTCGCCTCCTACGCGGGTACCCCAATCGAGACCGCTCTGCGGAAAGTGGCCACAGGGCTCAGGACGTTTCGAGGATTCGGTACCAGCGACTTCGTACGAAGAAAAATACTGGCACCGTGCGACTTCTGGGTCCCGAACCCCGGCTTCGTGGTCGAGTTCGACGAGAGTCAGCACTTCACGAGGCCGCGAAGACTCGCGCTCTCAGCGTACTCCAGCAAGCAACCGCTGGGATTCTGCGCGAAACGCTGGATGAGGCTTTGCGAACATCATGATGCGAAGGACAACGATCCCCCGTACCGCGACGAGCAACGAGCCTGGTACGACACGCTGCGGGACCTTGTCCCACCCATCAAGGGATTACAACCGACGGTGAGACTCTATGCCCGAGATATGGCTTGGTGCTCACTCGATCCGGACAACAGGGCCGACCGGGAACAATTCTCGGATCTGATCCATCAGGGGAGGTCTCCGACCAATCGAGAAACGAAGGCGATTTCCGCCGCCGCGATCCGAGCCGAGTTAACCCTGCGCGTGGCGATGTTGTTTCCCAAGACGAACCAGAAATCCTCGAACGGTGTCCCACCTAGCGAAGGGGGCACTCAGCAGCCAGTAGTCCCCACGGCAGCCGCATTCGCTGGTGAGACTGTTGACTGCGTGCTCTTTCCCGAAGGCTACATCCGCGCATCCGATAGACGGCGGACCAGGGCGTTACAGAAGCTAGCTTCGGACTTGGGCGCACCGCTGCTGGTGGGTGCCATCGACAATAGTGTCGATTCAACCCCTCGAGTTTGGCAGGTTCTTCTTCGTTTCGACCCCAATCGCTCCGGTCCATCTCGGGTCTATGTCAAACACTCTACGGCAGAAGCGGTTGCCTTCGAGCGACCGGACTGGGAGCCCCGAAACGTGCTCCCGACGTTCGAACTGAACGGCGTAAGCGCCGGAGCGACGATCTGTCACGACTCCTATCTCGGATTGCTCCCCAAGTTTCTCGCTCGATGTGGTGCACGCCTTTGGGTCAATCCGAGCTTCGACAATGTGACTGACATCAAATGGTCGTCGATTCTCCGCCTAAGGGCGGTCGAGAATCGTTTCTTCGCGATGTGCACGCTTCACTGCGACGTGACTCGGCGGAGAACTCACCCCTTCGCGTTCGGTCCGGACGGCAATGCGCTATCGGCCAGAAAAGCGGGTTCCGAGGTCCAGCGACCTCTATCGGAATGTGTGGAAGCGGGGCAAATCTACGTGGTCGACCTCGACATGGCTGCGGCGGGTGGGCCACTCGACTGGTCGAAGCTCCCGCCCGCCGATAAACCGAAGCGGCCCCGGAACGGGCAGCCCCGACGGCCCGTTCGCGTCGCATTGCGAGGCGGACAGCCGTCTGTCCTCGGAAGCTCAGGCTGGAAAGCCGTCTGTACCGGCCCCCATGTCGAGACTGACGAAGGCCCCGTATACGTGGGAGTGGTGCCGGGAGAGCGGATTCTGGATTCGGCCCTGTGCCTTTGCGTACTCGATCACGCAAAACAAGCGAACGCCGCTCCGATCATCTGGAACCATTGGAAGCGCCTACCAACCGAATCGGAGCGACTGGCGACGCTCATGATGGGTCGGGCAATCGAATGCTGCGCACCCATCGTGATTTCGGACGGAGAAGGGATCTGCGAACTGGTGGAACTGTCAAACAGAAACAAGATCCCCACTCGCAGGGAAATGGAATCGTCCGGAGAGGTGATTATCGACGTGGGATACGCGTGGGGCCTCGACAGCGCGTTCAGGATGGTGGCTGATCATCTGCCCGCCGGGATGGCGGGATTCGCGCTTGATCGCTACCGAAGCCTTCGGTGAGTCGGGAACATCATGTTCCGGACATCGAGGGGGACCAGTGGATACCCGAGAGAGTTGGCCGCGCTGATGGAACCAAAGAACTGGCTTCCTAGCCTCGCGTTGGTAGCGCCACGATGGCCGTGCCGAACGCGGTGGTAAGCCCCGACTGATTGCTGTTCTGCATCTGTACTTCGACCAGGTGCTCGCCATCGACGATGGACTTCTTCACCACGGAACCGGTGAGCGTGTTCGTGTCGCCGACGATGTTGGGATGGCGTACCGACGCGTTGAGCTTCTTCAGCATGCCGTCGTCGCCCATCCAGTCCGTCACGATCTGGCATAGCCAGCAGACGCGCTGCGGACCGAAGTCGAACTGGCCCGGCATGTTGCGCCGCTTCTGGGCGTGCTCCAGATCGAACCGACCGCCACCGCCGAGCTCCCCGGATCCCTCTGCGTCGAGGCGATCCCGGGTGCTGCGCCGCAGGCCGAGAACGCCGTGGGTGAAAAGGAACAGTTCCGACACCGAATAGGTGCCTTTCTTCAGCGCCGGCATCTCGTCGCCCTCGGCGACATCCTCCCAATAACGCGTCTCGGCACCGCGTCGCTCGCGTTCCCAGACCAGTGGATCAGCCGCTTCATTCACGGTTTCAGCGTCGTCGCCCTTCGGCTTGCGATCATATTGAAGGGTGCCCCCGGTGTTCTCGTACCGCGCCATCAGCGTCCTGAACGTCGCCACCGTCTCATGGCGCTGGTTGGTGTACGCCACAAGGCCGGTATTGAAGTTGATCGCACCGATGCGCCCGCTCGTCTTCCTGATGGTTTCGCCGACCTTCTCGGTGACGGTGATGCGGTCCCCCAGCCAGACCGGTCGAATAAAGTCGATCTCGACGCCGGCGTAGTTCACCGGCAGGTATTGCGTCGACACGCGGGCACGGTCGATGTTTCCCGTCTCCCCGGCGGTGACCCCGAGGGCAACGCTATAGAGGAAACTCGGGGGCGCGGTGATCATGCCGAAGCGGCTGTTTCTCGCGTGCTCCTCGTCCCGCCACAGCGGGTTGTAGTCTCCGATGCCCTCGCAAAAGTTCCGTATGTTGTCGAGGCTGGCCTGCTTCGTCGGGTGGTGGGGCAACACCGCCCCGATACCCTTCCTGTACTCGGCTTCAAACTCGTCGATGGTCTTGATCAGATCCGGCGCAGCCATGTGTTTCTCCTCCTAATCGCCTCGGGTTTAATCCGTTCGCGAGCGCGATGTCAACCGCGTCCCGCTACCTCGCGCATGAGCAAGTCCATGGTGACGATCTTTTCGTCGTGATCCCCGAACACGGCATCCGTGACGATGATTTCGTTCACGCCGATCGCTTCATACTGGGCAACGATGTCCTTGATCTCCGCAGGCGTGCCCGCGACCGCGCGGCCCGGCGCTCCTGGCGGATGTCGACTATCGGGATGGGCACTCCAACGCTCCTGCAACCTCGCCTTGTTGGTATCCATGAACATCAACACCGCCGCCGAACGCTGGATGTCAGCCGGGTTGCGTCCGACATCCGCGCAGTGCGCGTCGAGGATGGCGCCCTTGTACTCCATCATTGCCACGTTGCCCCAATGGTTCCACTCGTCGGCATACTTGGCCGTGATCTTGAGCGTGACCTTCTCGCCGCCGCCGCCGATCAGGAGCGGCAAGGGGTTCTGCACGGGCTTCGGCTCCAGCGTCGCATCCGTGAGTTGATAGTAGCGGCCCGAAAAGTTGCTGGTCTTCTCCGTACATAACGCCTTGATGACCTGGCACGCCTCGTCCAGCCGCCGGAGTCGGCCAGGGATCGTGTCGAACTCGATACCGTACTGCCGGTGTTCGTTCTCCTGCCATCCGGAACCAAGACCCAGCACCACACGTCCACCGGAGATGTGGTCCAGCGTGGCGGCCATCTTCGCCAGGACCGCCGGATGGCGATAGGTGTTTCCGGTGACCATCGTGCCGACGCGTACGCGCGGCACACGCGCGGCAAGGGCCGCCAGCGTGATCCAGGCTTCGGGGAATGGCATGTCCGCGTTGGCGCCTGCGGACATGAAGTGATCGGCGAGCCAGAGGCCATCCCAGCCCGTCGCCTCTGCGTGCGTACAAAGTTCGACCATCTCATTGAACGGCAGCCACGGGCTGGGCCAGAAACCAAAGCGCATCCTCATCTCCTGCAAGCGGGAAGCGCACAGTTAATGGGTACCGGGCGCCGTTGTCAAAGCGATCACACCCCTGGACAGCGTCTTGAACGTCCGCGCGCCCTCTTTCGTATCATAGGTGACAGTTCGCCCAAGCCAGGCCACCGACAATGACCGACAGCAATTCGTCGCGCACCCTCGCCGTATCTCCGGCCGACGGTCCCGTAGCCGTCACCGGCGCCAGCGGATACGTCGGGTCGTGGATCGTCCGCGAACTCGTGGAGCAGGGCTATACCGTGCGTTCGTGCGTGCGCGACCCCGGCATTCCGGAGAAAGTCGATCATCTTCTCGCAATGAACGATTCAGGCTTGCCGGGGAGCAATACGCTGTTCGCCGCCGATCTCTTCAGGCGCGGCAGCTATGACGCCGCATTCGACGGATGCTGCGCCGTGATGCACGCCGGCGCGATTCTCACCCGTAGCGGGGCGGCCCCGCAGCAGGTGTACGACGGCTGTTTCACCGTCGTAGAGCACGTCATCGAGTCGGTGAGAAGGGCCGGCACCGTCCGGCGTTTGATCCTGACCAGTTCGTTCTCGGCGGTCTCCCACCCGGCCCACGAAGGCTACGTCTATACCGAGAAGGACTGGTGCACCGACAACATCGAAGCCCGTCCGAGCGACTGGTCGGAAGCGAACATCCCCAACAACCGGCACGCCGCCTACGCCATCGGCAAGATGCGGGCCGAACGCTTGATCTACAAGGCGGCCGAAGACGACGGGCGCTTCGAGTCGATGGCGATTCTGCCGCTCGACGTCATTGGACCCGTGATGTGCGCCAACCACGATGGGGGCGGCTGGCAGGTCTGGATCAGGCGGATGCTGCAGGGCGAAGCCTTCACCCTGACCCCGGGGGGCAGAATGCTCTGGAACAACGTCGATGTTCGCGATGTCGCCCGGGCGCACCGGCTGTGCGCCGAAAGCACCGTCGCCCGGAACCGGTCACGCTACATCCTCGCCGCGAAGGATCGGGAGGGCGAACTCTTTACCTGGCAACTGCAGGCGAAGTTGAGGGAACTGTTCCCGCAAATCCAGAACATCGGCGGCGAGGAGATGGATGGCGAGAGGCCAAAAGAGCATACCTTCGACAAGCCGCGTTCGTACTGCTCGCTCGCCCGGCGCGAACTCGAGTTGGCGCCCTGCTCCATCGACGAGTCGCTCAAGGCGATGGTCGACTCCTACGTGCGGCTGGGAGTCCTACAGGTGCGCGGCTGATCGGATAGCCAATCGGAATCTCTTTTCGCCTTCTCACGACGGGTGAGGAAGTGGCGCAGTAGATAGTGGAAGCGTTCGGGGGTGTGGTCACGCGCCTCCACCGACGCCCGGGCGGATTACACCAATTCGCGACCGAGAGGCCGTTCAAGCCGGCGGGCTACCGGTCGCATCGTCCCGCAGTAGGCCGAGCTCGTGGACTAGCGCCGTGAAGCTCACCAGCACCGTATCCCACCCCGGATGGCTATTCGGCCAATCGGTCACCGGCAGGACGCCCATCCGCCGCATGTAGCTTTCGTAGTGTTCGCGCCAGACGGGTCGCGCCAGTTCCTCCAGCACGGCGGCGACAGACTCCTGCGTGGCCTCGTCGCGCAGCATGGTCTCGCGCGCAGTTTCGGGGTCGAGCGCCTCTAGCACGGGACCGATGGCCGCGAGGTCGTGAACGTGGCGCACCAGATCGGGATAGGAATCCGCGTTGCGAGGCAATCTGGTGGTGAGCGCCTGCCACTTGCCGCTCGCGATTTCGGCGGGACGGATGGCCTCGAACATCCCGCCGCCCACACCGGATCTGGAGACAGTCGACATCATCAGGGGGATGTGTACCACCTCGCATTTGAGGCCTGCCACCACCTCCTCGTCGGGAACCGCGCTCTGGTAGTCGTAGATGAACGTCTGCAGCAGGGCGTCCTTGCGAATCCGCCCCTTGCGCGTCGGCTGCAGAAACGGCAGCTCGGCATGGATGTGTGATTTGAACTCCCGCCCAATCTCCTTGAGCGCTGCGGTCCGTTCGTCGGCGTCAAGCCGCTGCACGGATTCGTCCGGGATCAGGCGGATATCCAGATCTTCCGAGAAACGCGCGGTCAGCCGGTGGTAGGCCACCAACGCCGTGCCGCCCTCGATGGCGAGCGTCGCCCGTTCGCTGTGGAAGCACTCCATGGCCTCGAGCGCACGGCGCACGATCAGATCCTTCTCGGCCCGGGCGAAGGAGTGACACCGCTCGAAAGTGTGGAAGTGCGCTTCGATTTCCCTGCGCGTTGGCGGTTCCTGCGTCGGGTTCATGGCACCTCCTCGCTGCCGGCTTGCGACCGGTCTTCCGTCTGGCGTCTCGAACATGGCCTGCACGCCACGCTTGCGGATGAGGCGGCGGCAGGGTCGGTCCAGCCGCCACACCGCGCCACCTGACTTCTGGCTGTAGCCGCGCACCGGTTCGCCCGGCAGGATGTGATAGCCCAGCTTTGGCATCACCTCCGGCACGATGTCGAACACCTTGGCGGCACCGATGCCGTAGATGCCTTGGCCCACGCGCGTCAGCTCACCGGACTCGCAGTAGTGCCGCAACGCCCGATCGCAGGCGTGCGCCGGTGCGTACGACACCAGTTCGGAGCGCAGAATCGCCTTCCGTCCGGCCTCCCGGAGCAGGCGTCCGATAGCCTCGCAGGCGGCTTCGTATGCGGTTCCGACTGATGCCATTGGGCAACTCGCCAGACGAATTATGAACCAATGCAACTTAACCGAGAGTACCCGGATGAGCAACGACGCCCACGAGCGGATGCCGGGCCCGGGCGACGGCCTGCCGCCGTGACTCACCCCGGCGACGTCGTTGTAGGTTCGATGGCCAATGTGTGGGAAGCATCCTTAAATCGGCACCGATGGCCACTATCCCGACCTATTCATGAACGGACCGCAGGGTTACGGACAAGGGGGACTAAATCGCAGCGACTCCCGACATCGTTCCGAACCGCGACCTGACAACGGCAGTGATCTCCGCATCCGCAGGGGCCACGATGTCGCCGGAACGCACCAGGTAGGCGTCCGGACGATCTACTCCCTTCGGCGTCCTGCCCGCCGCCACATCGGATGCAGCGGCCAGCGCCATTCTGCGAAAACGCACGACCCCCAGGTCCGTCTGACCGAGCAGTTCCCGGGTGCGGTCGGCGATCAGTCCCTGGCTGTCGGCGATGGCCTGGTCCTGCTCGGATATGCCCCGGATTCCGGTGAAGTTGACTTCGCGCTGCAACGTGCGGTCGATCAGGTAATCGTTTTCTCGCCTTCGTATCGGCACATAGTCCGCATCCACCTCGGAGAAGACGCCCCAGCCACGATTCATCCGTTCGGTCTCCTTTTCGGTCAGCGGCCGGTCGGGATTCCAGCAGTAACAGAAGATCCAGCACGAGACGTCGTTGATCGGCACCCAGGTGTTGCCGAGGTTGTTGTCCTCCGGGAAGTTGCCCGGCGCGAGGGAGTGATTGGGCATGAGGAACTGGGTCATTCGCCAGTAGAGCTGGTCGTCGTCCGCGTCGCGCGCCGCGCACAGCAGCAGGCCAGCATCGTGTTCGAGCACGCTGAATTGCGGACGCCCGTCCTCGATCAACCAGCGGAAGCGGGCCATGGACTGGGGTTCGTTGTCGCCGGGGGCGCGGGACTCGCGCGAAGAGACTTCATGCAGGCCCACCTTCTCGCCGTCCCGGATGCCCGCGTGCAGGTAGGAGAAGTGCGCCGTGTCGAGGCCGCCCTCGCACGCCTGCGCCCAGTTGCACTGCTGCAGCTTCTTCGACACGAACCTGTGTTCCGGCGGGACCTCGGCGAACTCGAACCGCGGCAGTTCGGGCGCGGGACCGTCCCCCATGTACGCCCAGATCACGTCGCCCGATTCCCGCGTCTCGAGCGCCCGAATCGCCGCCCTCTCTCTGACCCGTTCCGCCATTTCCCGAGGCAGCGTGGGCATTTCCAGGCAGTCGCCCCTGTGGTCGAACTTCCAGCCGTGATAGGCGCAGCGGATGCCGCAATCCTCCACCCGCCCGAAAAAGAGGTTTGCGCCGCGATGCGGGCAGACCGGCTCGACAATCCCGACGCGGCCTTGCGTATCACGAAAGGCAACGAAGTCCTCGCCGAGGAGCTTGACGCGCTTCGGCGGACAATCGGGTTCCGGCAGTTCCCGAGACAGCAGCGCGGGCATCCAATACGCGCGGAAGACGTTCCCCATCGGCGTGTCCGGCCCGGTTTGGGTCAATCGCGCGTTATCTTCAGACGACAGCATTCTGGTCCTCCCGCAACCTGCGCCGTGGTGCATCGAATGTACACTGTCGCCGCATGAAGTTGGGAGTATTGGATCAATCGCCGATCTCGCGCGGAGAGGACGCGCGTGCGGCCGTCGACAACACCATCAAGCTGGCGCAGTGCTGCGAAGCATTCGGCTACCACCGGTACTGGATCGCGGAGCATCACGCCTCGAATACGCTGGCGAGCTCGACGCCGGAGATTCTCATCACCCGCGTGGCGCGCGAGACGGAGCGCATTCGTATCGGCTCCGGCGGCGTGATGCTGTCGCACTATTCGCCGTTCAAGGTCGCCGAGAACTTCCGCATGCTGGAACTCATGTATCCCGGACGGATAGACCTCGGCGTCGGTCGCGCGCCCGGCAGCGACGGCCTTACGGCGGCCGCTCTCGCCTACGGCAACCCCCTCGGCATCGAGTACTACCCGGCCAAGGTCAAGGACCTCGTCGCGTTTGTCTCCGGCGAGAAGGCTTTCACGGAGGCGTTCGAGCGCCTTCGCGCCACGCCGGACGCACCGACCACGCCGGACATATGGATGCTCGGATCGAGCCTCGACAGCGCCGTCTATGCGGGTCACTTCGGTCTCGCATTCTCCTTTGCCCACTTCATCGCGCCGGAGGCGACCGTCGCGGCGATGCGCCGCTATCGCGACGAATTCAAGGACGAACACCTCCCGGCTCCGTACTCCTCGGTCGGCGTATTCGCCATCGCCACGGAAGACCCGGAACGCGCGGACCTGTTCCGCCGAGTGCGCGAGATACAGCGCATTCGTCGCGATCAGGGCTATCGCGGTCCGCCGCCGACGCTGGAAGAAGCCGCCGCCACTCCGTTCAGCGATGACGATATGGAGCGCCTGCGCAGCAGGCGCTCGCGGCAGATCATCGGCAGCGGTGCGGAGGTAAGAGCGGAGATCGATGCGCTCGTTGAGGAAACCCAGGCGGACGAGGTGGTCGTTCTGACCATCACGCCGTCGTTCGCCGACCGCGTGAGGTCCTACGAGCTGATTGCCGACGCGTACCGCGACTGAGGCAGGCGTTCGACTATTCGTCCAACCCGCGACCAATTCTGAACACGTGGCCGTCGGGATGCCGCACGTGCATCTCGCGAACGCGCCACGGCATGTCGGTGGGTGGCCAGGTCACCTCGAGACCCTGCTCCAGGCAGTGCCGGTGCACGGCGTCCACATCGTCCACCCACACTGACATCCAGGCACCCTGGTCACCGGTCTCGTCACCGGCGGAACCGAATGTGCGCGCCGCCGAACCGCGGCCTCGACCCCCCTGCCCGTCCAGGCACAGGAAGATCTCGCACTCACCGGAACAGACGCAGCCGAACGAAGGCGGATCACCCCACTCCCAGCCCTTGGTCCATCCGAGCTTCTCGAACCACGCGAAGCTGGCTCGAATGTCGGAAACATTCAGAATGGGCGTCAGTCCCTGCGCGAACATCCTGGACTCCTCCACGTGGGTTGACGCGAAGAATAGATCGTCCGTCCGATGGATGTAGTGGGCCAGCCGCGGGAGTCCAGAACCGGGATCCACTCGAATGCAACGCGTGGACGATGGATACCCATTGGGCGTTCCTCTATTCTCGGGAGCACCAGATCACCATATTCAGCGGTTAACGGAGGAACAGTCCAATGAAACTCGGCATCAGTCACCAGCGCCCGCAAGACCTCAACGATGACCACTTCGCCTACCTGCGCAAGATGGGCGTGGAGACCATGGAGGTGCGTCTCAAGAGCGAGGACGCGACGTTGGACACGTTGGGGGACATCCGGGATACGGTGACGGGCGCCGGATTCGAACTGCACGAAATCATGCTTGATGACCTCTACTCATCGCGCGAGTTCACCCTGGGCCTACCCGGTCGCGATGCCACCATCGACCGCTTCAACGAGTTCCTTGCCGACCTCGGACGGCTGGGAATCCACTACACCACCTATGCTTGGCACACCGGCGGCGCCTACATGTCGGGCAGGACCACGACCCGTGGCGTGTCCACCCGGGAGCTCCGCGCGAGCGAGGCGCTGGCACTGCCGGACGCCTATGACACGCAATACGACGACGACACGATGTGGGCCAACTACGACTACTTCATGGAGCGCGTGCTTCCGGTCGCAAGGGAGGCCGGCGTCAAGCTGCAGTTGCATCCGAATGATCCGCCCCTGACCCACCAGGGGGTGGCGCGCATCTTCCGCAGCACGGACGCCTACCGCAACGCCATCGAGCGTACTGGCGGCGATAACCACGCGGGCATCCTTTTCTGCGTCGGCACCTTCTCCGAGATGCCGGGACCCTCTGGCGAAGGCGAAGACATCGTCGCGGCCATCCGCGAATTCGGCCCCACCGGCCACATCCACCAGATCCACCTTCGCAACACTTCCGGGCCGCTACCATACTTTCACGAGACATTCCCGGACAACGGCTATCTCGACTTGCCCGCAATCGTGCGGACGCTGGCGGAGGTGGGCTTCGACGGCATCGTCGTGCCCGACCACGTGCCCGGCCGCGGGCGCGGAAGCGTCGAGGAAGCCTTCATATTCGGGTACATCCGGGCGCTGATCCAGGCGTGCGGCTGAGCTGCGCGTTCATTGCGCGCACTGGCAGCTAGTGCCTGATAACGGGCCCTAGTCAGGCCGGAGGCGGGTCGTCTCGTTGCCAGCCCTGCGATGATGGCCAATCTCCGCTACAAACCACCGTTCGAGGCGCACTCCTTTCGTGGGCTTTCGCCGCACGACGGCCAGCGCCAAGGTCTTTAGAATCCCGGTTGAGATCAGCGTCACCAAGGGCGAAACTATGGCAATGCCCGCTTTCGACACACATAAGGCCGTCAAGGCGTTGTCTAGCGCAGGGTTCGACAATGCCCAGGCGGAAGCCGTCGTCGATCAGATCAGCGGAGCTGTCAGCGAGAACGTCGCAACCAAAGTGGATCTCGAACGGTTCGCCACCAAAGTGGATCTCGAACGGTTCGCCACCAAAGTGGATCTCGAACGGTTCGCCACCAAAGTGGATCTCGAACGGTTCGCCACCAAGGAGGATCTCGAACGGTTCGCCACCAAGGAGGATCTCGAACGGTTCGCCACCAAAGCGGATCTCGAACGGTTCGCCACCAAAGCGGATCTCGAACGGTTCGCCACCAAGGAGCATCTCGAACGGTTCGCCACCAAGGAGGATCTCGAACGGTTCGCCACCAAGGAGGATCTGAGACAAGAGGTCGAAAAGCTCGAACTGCGGCTGGCAGCTGAGCTTGAGAAGCAGTCGTCCAAGTATTTGCGTTCTATGGTCGTGGTGGTCGCCGGGATTGTTGGGCTTTCGAAGGCGCTCGAACTACTATTGGCGTGATCCAGCTCTCGCTGCAGGTGGATGCAGGTGTATGTCGCAGGTTCAAGGTACCTTTAGCTGACTCTGAACAATCCGCTCAAGGATTCGGAGCCGCAGACCGTCCCCCACGTCACGATAGTCGTCCAGCCCGGCGAGGTTGCGCGTTTCGTCAGGATCGTTCTCCAGGTCGAACAGCAGGTAGACCTGCCCATCGTCGTTGATGGCGGTCTTCCACTTGGCGTCGGCCAACATCACTTCGCCCTGGATCTCGGAGATCGCGTCTTCACGGTGCGGGGCCGTCGACCCGTCACTCATGGCGGGCACCAGCGATTTCGCGAACTGCTGATACTCGATTTCCCCGCCAGCCAATTCCACCAGGGTGGGACCAAGATCACAGTTCTCCGCCGGCGCATCGTTGACGCGCCCGCCGTTCGCCGCCGTGCCCCACAGCCGGTGCCTTCGGCCCCGCCCGTGGCCCGGCCCAGCTCTTCGTCCATGGACCAATTGCCCCGGGTCGCTGGCGCTCCCCGGCGGCATTTGTTCCTTGGAAGTTTCCGGCGTGCGCACGATCAGCGGCACGCTCACTGCGCCGCCGAGGAAGTTCATCTTGTAGATCAGGCCCCAGTCGCCGTTCATTTCGCCGTGGTCCGACGTGAACGCGATGATCGTCCGGCCCAGTTCGCCGCGCTTCTCCACCGCCTCCAGGACTTCGCCGATCTGGTGATCGATGAGCGTCACGTTGCCGGCGTAGTTCGCCCGCATGGCCGCCTCGTCGCCGGGATCGAGTTTCGGCGATCCATGTTCCATGCGGTGATCGAGCCAGCCCCGTGGCCGGTCATGGTCGTCCGCCGCGCGCGGAATCGGCGCCGGCATCGCGTCGGGTTCGTACAGGCTGGCGTACGGCTCCGGCGTGTCCCAGGGTTCGTGGGGCCCGCCGAAACTCACCCAGCAGAACCAGGGCTCCTTGCGATCGTATTCGTCGAGGTAGCGTCTTGCGCATTGACCGACATAGACATCGTAATAGGCTTCCCGCGGCAGCACCGATGGCCGGACCACGTGCGGCTTGTTGTCGAAACGCTCCTTGAAGTCGGCGCGATAGGCTTCGAGCAGGCCTTTTTCTTCCCACATCGCCGTCATGTGGCTGCCTACGTTAGCGCTCGCCCGGGGGCCGCCTATCTCGTTGACATCGTCGAGGCCGTAGGCGTGCAGCAGGTGTTCGCTATCGCGCAGATCGCCCCGGTGCGGATGCAGGTGGGTCTTGCCGAACAGGCTGGTGCGGTAGCCGAGGTCGCGGATCACTCGCATCCACGTCGCCGCGTCCTCGGGCAGCGTGTAGGTGACGTTGGTCCAAACGGCGTTGTTGTGCGGATACCGGCCCGTTGTCAGCGTCACCCGGGCGGGAATGCAGACCGGCGTGGTGGTGACGCAGCGGCTGAAGCGCACGCCCTCCCTGGCGATTCGGTCCATGTGAGGAGTCTTCAACCAGCCGCCGCTGCAGCCCATGGCGTCGGCGCGCTGCTGGTCGGTCATGAAGAAAAGGATGTTTGGTCGGGTCATCGGTTCTTTGGAGGTTGTGGAAGGCGGATAGCCGGTTCTCGCAGCGCGTCAAATCACGCCACGTTCTCGCATGGCGGCAATTGCCGCCGCGTCGTACCCGAGCCCGCGCAGGATTTCCTCCGAATGCTCGCCCAGTTTCGGCGGGCTTTTCGGACCCACCCTGGGCAGGTTCGCGACGTTGATCGGATGATTCATGACTGCCGGCACTTCGAACCCGTCGTCCTCAGCGGGGACGATCATGCCGTTGTCCAGCAACTGGGGGTCGGTTGCGTGCTCCTCGACGATGCCCACCCGGTTGACCGGCACCTGGACCGCGTCGAACCGTGCCATCCAATCGTGGGAATCCCGCTGTTCGATGATCTCCGCAATCTGGTCGATCAGCGCCTCCCTGTTCTCGGATCTCGCACGCTCGGTGGCGAAACGCTCGTCGAACAGCAGGTGCGAGGCGTCCATGGCGTCAAACATGAGGAACAAAAGTTCTTCCGTTCGGACCATGTTGAACTGCAGCCAGCGTCCGTCCGCGCATTGGTACACCCGCCCCAACGCTCGCGGCGCACGCCTTCTCTCGCGGTACTTGCCAATGTCCGCCCCCGCCATGATGCCTTGCGGGATCGCGGAGACCGACCACAGGCCATTGGCGAGCAGCGAAGTGTGCGCCATGCCGCCCTCGCCGGTGCGCTCGCGATGCAGGAGCGCCGTGACGATCCCCGCGTACAGGGATATGGCGGTGGGGTGATCGCCCATGCCCGGCAAACCTTCGATCGGCTGGGCGCCGTGCTGGCGCATGAGATCCATCAGACCGCTCCGCGCCCAGTAGGCGACCATGTCGAAGCCCGTACCCTCCCGCTCAGGACCTTTCTCGCCGTACGCCGTCAACGACGCGTAGATCATGCCCGGGTTGAGCGGCCGCAGGTCGTCGTACGTCAATCCCAGGGACTCGCGCGACGCGAAGGGCATATTGGTGATGTAGACATCGCAACCGGAGATCAGCTTGCGCAGCACTTCCATACCCTCGTCCGTCTTCACGTCGAGGGCGATGCCGCGCTTGTTGCGCCCCTCCAGGTTCCACATGTAGTCGGAGTCGGCGCCGGGCATGGTAGTGGTACGTCCGACCTGCCGCATGATGTCGCCAGTTCCCGGCTTCTCGATCTTGATGACATCGGCGCCGAAGTCGGCCAGCATCACCGCCGCCGCAGGGCCGGCAATGACGGTGGCCATGTCAAGCACCTTGAGGCCGGAAAAGAGATATTCGTCCATACGACAACGCCGCCGCCGAAGCGCAGCGCCACTTTTGCCCACAAGCTTGTTGCGTGATTAGTTGCATGGTAGATAGCAGCAGTCAAGATGATCACGGAAATCATGCCCAATACGGAACAACAGCGGCTGCTCGGCATCCTGAAGCACGGCATCGAGACCGGTAGCACGGCGGACGCCGGCGGCATCGTCAGGAGTCCGGTGTCCGACTTCACCTGTCCCGACCTGCTCGCGCAGGAACAGCGCGTCTTCTTCCGGGCAACGCCCCTCCTGATGGGCCTGTCCTCGGATTTGCCGAAAGTAGGCAGCTACTGGGCGGACAGCGAGACGGACCTGCCCATTCTCATGACGCGCGGCGACGACGGGCATTTTCGCGCCTTCGCCAACGTCTGCCGCCACCGAGGCACGCAGGTGGTCGCCGATGGCCGCGGCGAAGGGGCGCGGTTTTCCTGTCCCTATCACGCATGGACGTATGGCAACACGGGGGAGCTTCTCGCCGTCAACCGCGAGTCGTCGTTCGGGGTCATCGACAAGGCCAGTCGGGGACTCGTCGAACTGCCTAGCGCGGAATACGCCGGCATGTTGTGGGTCAAGCCAACCCCCGGCGGGGAAATCGATGTCGCGCAACAACTCGGCGGGCTTGTGGACGACATGACGCAGTGGAACCTGCCGCAACATACTTATGGCGCCTCGCAATTGATCCGCGCCAACATCAACTGGAAGCTCGCCATCGACACGTTCGGCGAGAACTATCACTTCGACGTGCTGCACCGGAACACGTTGACGCCCGAATATCACGGCAACCTGCAGACGCACGACGTGTTCGGCCTCCACTACCGCATGGTGTTCGCGCGCCGCCGATTCATGGAAATCATCGACGAGGTGGGCGATTCGGACCAATGGCCCTTCCGCCGGATGACGCTGAGCGTCTACTTCATCTATCCCAATGTCATCCTGCTGGTCGACCCGAGCTCGGTCGACATGCTGCGCATCTTTCCCGACGGCGAAGATCCCGGGAAGTCCCGAACGGTACATAGCTACTATGTCCCGCCGCACGCGCGCCAATACTTCGAGGAGAATCCGGACGGCTACGCCGAGCGTTTTGCCGGGTTCAACCAGATCGTCGAACAGGAAGACTATTGGGTCGCGGCCTCGGTTCAGGCGAACGCCGCCTCGGGCGTGCAGACGCACATCATCTTCGGCCGCAACGAGCCGGGCCTGCACCACTATCACAACGCCCACCGGCGGGGACTGAACCGCCCGCTGCTCGAATTCGAGCCCGCGTGATCGGCCCGCCCCGGTAGCCGGATACAACTGATGCATACGGTGACTGCGGATGTCGCCATAGCGGGCGCCGGCGTCGCCGGCCTCTGGCTCGCCAATCTCCTGGTGAGCCGGGGTCTGGATGTGGCAGTCTGCGAACGCGGCGAAGTCGGCGGCACCCAGACCATGGCGTCGCAGGGGCTCATCCACGGCGGCGTCAAGTACGCGCTCGCCGGTACAGCGACCCGCGCCTTCGAAGCAACTTCGGATATGCCACGTCGTTGGCGAGCCTGCCTCGAAGGCACTGGCGAAATAGATCTGCGCGGCGTGGGTGTGGTATCGGAGTGCTACTACCTCTGGACGCCGGACGCGCCCGGCGCGCGACTCGCGGGATTTCTGGCCAGCAGGCTCTTGCGCGGTCGCGTTGAGAAGCTCTCGCATTCGGACTATCCCCAGCCATTCGAAGGCCAGGCAGGCACGATGTACCGCTTGGACGACTTCGTGATCGACGTGGCCGGGCTCGTGCAACGGCTTGCGGCACCGCTGGAAGGGCGTCTGCTGCCCATGGCCGTCGAGCCGGACGGGCTGGTCATGCATCAGGGAACGGTGCGCGCGTTCCAGAATGCCGACATCCGCGTCGAAGCCGAACATTTCGTCTTCGCCGCCGGCGCGGGCAACGGGAAACTCGCCGCCGCGGCGGGCGCTGCAACGCGCATGCAGAGACTCCCCCTCAAGCAGGTTCTGGTCCGCAGTACGAATCCGGAGCTGATCTTCGCGCACTGCATCAGCGGTATGCGCGCGGAGCCGGCCCTGACTGTCACCACCTTGCCAGGATATCACTACCTGGGCGGAGCGCTGGCCTCCGACGGCGCGAACCGAAGCGATGCCGATCAGATCGACGCGGCCCAGCGGGAACTCGTACAAGCGCTGCCGTGGATCGACTGGTCGAAGCGAACCTTTGAAACGGTGTCGATCAATCGCGCCGAGCCCGACGGACGGCGTCTCGAAGGGGCGTTTGTCGAGACGCATGAGAATGTCCTGATCGCGTGGCCCGGCAAGCTGACTCTCGCGCCCGACCTGGGTGATCGCGCGCTGCGCGCACTCGCATGATGCTGCCGCGCAGAGCGCTTGGCACCACCGGCATCGAGGTCTCCCTGATCGGTCTCGGCACGGTCAAGATCGGTCGCAATACCTCGGTCAACATGGCTCCGTTCGATTTGCCCAGCCTGCGGCAGGCGCGCAGGTTGATCGACCGCGCCTGGGACCTGGGCGTCAACCTGCTGGACACCGCGGCGTCCTACGGCGAAAGCGAAGCGCGGCTCGGCAAGTTGCTCCAGGGCAACCGGCAGCGATGGGTGCTTTGTACGAAGGCGGGCGAGATACACAAAGACGGCAAGTCCCGCTACGACTTCAGCGGACAAGCGATACGCCGGAGCGTCGAAACTTCACTGCATCGATTGCGCACGGACTATCTCGATATCGTCCTGGTGCACTCCGATGGTCGTGACATGGCGATCCTTGCCGAATCCGAAGCCCTCGACACGCTTGATGCGCTCAAACAGGCCGGCACGATCCGCGCCGTGGGGTTTTCGCACAAGACCGCTGCGGGCGGCATGGCCGCCCTCGCGCAATGCGATGTGATCATGACGGCATTGAGTTACGGCGATCGCAGCCAGAGCGATGTCGTACGCGAGGCGGGCGTTCGCGGGTGCGGCGTTCTGATCAAGAAACCCCTGGACAGCGGCGGGGCCGCGCCCGAGACGCTACGCTACGTCGCCGCCCAGCACGGTGTATCCAGTATCGTCGTGGGCACAACCAATCTTGCGCATCTCGATGCCGACGTCGCGGCCGTTCTCGGATAGCGCCACCAAAACCGTCGCGCTAGCGGTCACCGTGTTTTGCCCTGCCCAAGCCCTCCAAGGTCTGTGAAGTTCGAACGAACAATTAACCAGCTCGGTTGCATTCAGCTGCAAAATCGACCAAGTCGATGACCGCGGGAAGTGACGGACTGTTCCGTACGGCTGCCCTCATCCGCATGTGTCGGGCACGTTCAACCTGCTTCGACACCAACAGCATGTGAATTCAGAAAGTCCCGCATCATTGCGCTGAACTTTGCTTCCGGTCATGTTGCCCTATTCAGCAATCTGCGGGCACTTTCGACCTTAGATGACTGCACTTCGCCGCTAAAGTCCTCAATCACGGAACAAAGGGCTTCCAGCGGCTCCAAGACCTCCGCGCGCGCATCTTCAAGTTCGCCTCTGCACAAGCCCAAACACTGAATGGTTTTCAATCCCTTTTCCGTAAGGTGTTCGACTTCCGCACGACGAAACCGAATATGACTTCCGGGGTCTTCGCTAGCGGGATCAACAAAGAGCGGGGATTCCGCCTCAATGTCATTGTGATGGCTCCGAGCACGCGATTCCTCGTCCACAAGAGGAAACAACGAGCCTTTGTAACTCGAATTGCAAGTTTCGCAACTCACCAGCAGGTTCTCCCAGCTATACGCGAGCCAGTAGTATCCGGGATATTGCGTCGCTGAACCGGACTCCTGCTTGGCGGCGCCCTTCGGTCTGAAATGCTCTACCGCCCCAGGGGAAGTTGCGCGAAACTTCGATTCACAGTAGCAGCACTTCCCGTGCTGCGCCCGCAACAAAGCATCCTTCACCTTGGTGTGCGCATAAATGCTTCTTCTGAACGTGAATTTCTCCGACCCGGACCGATAGGCCTCCGCGTTCAAATCATAGCTTTCGCAATTCAGGCGCGTTTTCGATTTACCGGCACGTTGCAGGACATCCGGCGCATGGTCGGGTCGTACTATCCGGATCATGGTCCACTGGATCTGCTTTCTCTCAAATCGTTTACGATTTCACGAATCAGTTCCATCGCGGCTCTGTCTTCAGCATCTTCTGCCGTCGGGAGCCGATCCAATTCCTCTCGCAAGGACCGGAGTCGATCCTCATCAGATTCACTTCGATGGGTCCTAGCCAACAACTCGCCGCGTTCCCTGCGCAGTTCTTCAATGTGTTTACTCCGCGTGGGAATACCGAAAAGTTCGCTGGCAAGAATCTGATCGACTCGCCAAGTATTTACGAGCTCGTGGTCGTCATCGATGTGGACCTCCCCAGCCGATTCACGCAATACCACCAACTTCGCATTCTCGGCCGCCTGCACGATCAAGGGACTGTGCGCGGTGGCGATAAATTGAACCGCCGGGAAAAGTTCAGCGATGTCCGCCATCATCCGGCGCTGCCAGCGCGGGTGAAGATGCAGGTCGATGTTGTCGATAAGCACTATGCCTGGCTCGGCCAGGCGCTATCCGATCAGCATCCAGACCAACGGAGCGCTGCTTTCCGAACGACTACTTGATCTCTTTGCCGAGACGCGCACGAGTGTATCCGTAAGCATCGACGGTCCGGTGAGGGCAAACGATCTCGGTCGGCTGGACCACCGCGGCAGGAGTACCTTTGCGGCTACGGCAAGCGGCATAGAGCGACTGGTCACACACGCCGAACGCAAGTTTCTATTCGCCGGTACGCTCTCGGTCATCCAACCGACAATTGGGCCGGATCTCGTTTACGGTTTCCTTAAGAAACTGGGAACGCCCAGCATGGATTTTCTCCTCCAGGACGGAAATCACGACTGCCTGCCGACAGGCAAGGAAGCCTTCGAAAGTGTCGAGTACGGAGAGTGGTTGGCCGGACTGCTCGATGTGTATCTCGCTGATCCTTCGCCGGTGCCGATTCGCATTTTGGACGACAGCATGAAGCTGTGCCTTGGCGGAGCCAGCCAAAAGGAAGGGCGAGGCAAAGCCCAGCACGGTATTCTGATCATCGAAACGGACGGCGAGATACGCAAGAACGATACGCTTCGAGCCTCGTTCGAAGGCGCCGACAGATTTTCCGCTCGGTGGAATATCTCCGATACCCCCCTGGCCACCGTGCTGTCATCGCAGGAATACCTCGCCTATACGAATATGCAGGTACAAGTCTCGCGCCAATGCGTGGACTGCGACTTGCTCGACGTGTGTGGTGGGGGAATGCCGCTCTACAGGTGGAGCGCTGATCGGGGTTATGGCAATCCTTCCGTATATTGCCGGGATCACGCGCTCTTTATCAATCACGCGGTATCGCGCCTGCATGAACTGGGCTATGGCGACGCCCTTTTGCCTTCCCTTTCACCAAACCATGTTTCCTGAACTTGAATCAGTCGAATTCCAGGCGTTTCCGTTTGAGCATTTCTTGAGCCAGGCCACGCTTCCGGATAGGGGCGCGGAATGGCTCGACTGGCTGGAGAAAAAGGCTCCCTGGGAGCTCACCGTTACCGAGTTTTATGAGCAGCACGAATTCAGTCTGCTGCACGCGCCGCTGTGCCCTTCCCTCAAATGCTTGGTGGCTCCCGAAACCCTTTCCGCGTTGAAATATCAGATGTCGAAGTACTTCGGCCAACCTTTATCGGAACGCGTGGATGTGACTGCGCACAAGCTGGTCCCGAAACAAACCATTCGCCTTCACAACGATTACCTCTCAGGTGGAGAAAGCCACCGCCTATTTCTTCAGCTAAATGAAGGCTGGAAGCCGGACCATGGGGGATACTTGATGTTCTTCCAGGGTCCGGAACCGGAGATGGCGAGCAATGTCATCGAGCCTGTGAGTGGTTCCGTGCAGGCTTTCGCTATTTCCCCGCGCTCCTACCACGCCGTAAGCACTGTTCACGCGGAAAAACGTTTCACCATCGTGTATTCGTTTTATCCCAAGTCCGAATGAAAGCGCGCGAATACGTCGCAGGCGCCTGTAGCTGGGATCCGGTTGCACCGCTAAGCCTCAGGCGTAAGGCGCTCAAGAACGTGTCGGAGTGGCGGTCCTATACGACCGCGCAGTTTCTGGACGGCTTGCGAGAAACAAGGCTCTCGGGTCGAGTGCAGGATGGCCACGTTCACAGCGTTCGCTCCCAACCGTTCGGTCCCGGCGAGAGCACCGCGCGCCAGGGCAACGGGCCTTGCGACGAAAACTCGGATCCAACTGTTCTACATACGATAGACGTTGCCGACTCCCAACTTGACTTCGCAATGAGCGTCGAACTACTGCCCTCGGCGTTAACGGAACGATGGCAATCCATCGGACTGCCATTCGCCACCGAAAGCGACATAAGCGATATGCGGTTCATGGAAACGTTGGCGAAGTCGCTTGATCTCATTCGGTTGGTTCGCCCGCTACATGGAACCGTTGTCGGCATGTGCCGGTCGCTGCATGTTTTGCTGGCTTCGTGCAGGCATTTGGACATTAGTTACAGTGATCCGTCTCTACCCTTCTCGATTTTCGTTTCATGTCCGCCCGTAACGGAGAAGAACCGCGTCGAGCGTTTGGCGGAAAACGTCATCCACGAGGCACTGCATTTGCAACTCTCCCTGGTGGAACGTGTCGAACCGCTAGTCATTTACGGCGCCGAACATGAACTGGTGTTCTCACCATGGAAAGAGGGCGAACGGACCATGCGCGGCCTTTTGCACGCCGTGTACGTTTTCGGCAATCTTCGATACTTCTGGAAGCGGGTCGCTGCGAACTGCCCGAATTCGTCAATATTTGCCGAGAACCGTATCGAGACGATCAATCAGGAAATGTTCAGCGTCCGCCACCTCCTGGACAGCCCATTACTTACAGCGACTGGCCGATGCCTGGCATCGTCGTCGATCATTTTCTGAAACCGCCATCCGCCGAGTTGCCGGTGTCCCGGGCCGCCCGTCAGTTCAAACCGCCAACAGTCAATAGAACACGCTCACGTCAACGTCAAAGGCGTTCCTCGCCGGGATTCTGCCCTGGGCCAACACAGGGAGGTCGCCCACTGCCTTGCGAAAACGCTCAAAGCCGTCAACGAGTTTGGCCTCGTCGATGACCCCGTGCCTTACTCCTGTCATCTGTATAAGGCAGCGCTCGCTCATGCTCATGTTGAGGATCGTGAGCGGGCTCGAAACAGTGTGTTGAAATATGCTTGTCCTCGAATAAGCCCACCTATCATCCTTTCAACGGGGCCGGGCCACAGGCGAAACCTAAGGCGCCAGCTGTGGGGCACTGCTAGCTTTTTCTGTTGAACCCGTCGAGTGCTATGGTATGTACTCGCATGGACCCTCTGGAGCGGGCTTCGTGGCCGACGAAAAGGGCTTGACCAACCATGAGATCACCATCGCCCTCGTTGGCGGTGCGCTTCTCGGTCCGTTCCGCGCCACGTGGAGCACGGAGATCCTGAGCGATGTGCGCGAGCTAACGAAAGACTACGACGCCTTTCTCCAGGGCGAAGAGCAGAAGCGCTTCAAATACCACCTGCACGATCCGAACACCCACGTCTCGCACTCACTCATCATCGACTTCAAGCACGTCACGGCGATCTACGACCACGTCGAGCTGCACGATCATCCTGAGAACTGACGATAGCGCCTCGGAAGGCACGGTCGCACGACACATCTTTTGACCCAGCATAATTTACGTGCAATAGAACATCATTATTGACTTGCATTTGCACGTCATGAACCACTTGCATTATCACGTCACAATAAACTTGTAAGGCGCCACGACCGACATGGCTACGCCTGGCGAAAAACTCGCCGCATCCTTGGCGCTGCTCGAACAGCTTCAGAAGGAGGGTCGACACGTCTTCCGTTCCCGGGAGTTCACGCGAGTTCATCGTGAGCGCCTGACTCGGAACGGTTTTCTGCGAGAGGTCATGAAGGGTTGGCTGATTTCCTCAAGCCCGGAGACCGCTTCCGGCGATACGAGCCCCTGGTACGCCTCTTTCTGGGAATTCTGCGCGGCCTATTGCACGTCGCGGTTCGAACAGGACTGGCACCTGTCCCCGGAGCAATCCCTGCTCCTGCATGCCGAAAACACCATCATCCCGCAACACGTCATCATCTATACGCCAAGGGGCACCAATAACACGGTCGAGTTGCTGTTCGGTACTTCGCTGTATGACCTCGCGCAAAAGCGAATGCCGCCTGCAGCCGATCTCACCGAACGCGAAGGGCTGCGTTTATTCACCCTGGAAGCCGCGCTGACAAGGGTCCCTCGATCCTTCTTTGTCCGCTACCCGTTGGAGGCGCAGGTTGTCCTGTCCGGGACTCGCGATGCCTCCCACCTGCTCGCCCGTCTTCTTGATGGCGGCCATTCCGCCGTCGCAGGCCGACTTGCGGGTGCCTTTCGGCGCATCGGGCGGGCCGCTACCGCCGACGAGATTGTCGGCGCCATGAAAGCCGCCGGCTACGATGTGCGCGAAAGCGACCCGTTTACTCCAGCGCAGCGTTTCGGTGACCTGAGCCGCAGTAGCGCGCCCATCGTCGGGCGCCTACGGGCCATGTGGGAGCGCTTCCGGGAGCCCGTTATCGAAATATTCCCCAAAGCTCCCGGCGTGCCCGGGGACCCGAAAGCCTATCTGCGCCATGTCGATGGGATTTACGGGAGCGATGCATACCACTCGCTGTCCATTGAAGGTTATCGCGTGACGCCGGAACTGATCGAGCGAATGCGCGCTGGCAACTGGGACCCGGATAATCGCGATACGGACCGGCAGAACCGTGATGGGCTCGCCGCTCGCGGTTACTGGCAGGCGTTTCAGCTTGTTCGGGAAACGATCGGTGAAATCATGGCCGGCGGCAATCCGGGCACTGTAGTCCGAGAGGCACATGCGCTCTGCTATCGCGAACTGTTCCAGCCCAGCGTCGCGCTCGGTCTGCTCCCGCCTTCAGCGCTGGCCGGATATCGCAACGATGCCGTCTACCTGCGCGGCTCGGGTCATGTCCCTCCACGCTGGGAAGCCGTGCGCGATGCCATGCCCACGCTGTTCGACCTCCTGGAGCAGGAAACCGAGGCGTCCGTACGCGCCGTGCTCGGGCACTGGCTGTTCGGCTATGTCCATCCCTATCCCGACGGCAATGGACGCATGGCGCGCTTTGTCATGAATGCCATGCTTGCCTCCGGCGGCTATCCGTGGACGATCATCCGACTTGAGGAACGGGACGCCTATCTCACCGCGCTCGAGACAGCCAGCGTCGATCAGGACATTGAGGTTTTCGCGCGCTTTCTCGCGGAGCGCGTCCAGTGGTCACGGGAGCAGATTAGACTGAACTTCCAGATGATGTTTGATCCAACCCATTGATGTTCTGGATAATTCAAAAAATATAGAGGGACGCTACTGGGAACGTTCCAGACGCACGCCGAGGAGCTTGAAGGCTTCGCGCTGTAGCGCGGTGGGCCGGGTGAGGACTTCGAACGGCACGGCGCCGGACACTCGGGGGACGACCCGGTTCCTGGTGATCGTCGCCAGGTCGCCGAGCAGGGTGCGGAAGCTGTGCACCGGCAGACCGTCGGCGGTGCGTTTGCCGCGGGCTTTTTCCTCGGCGGCTTCGGAGACCCGCGCCGGCGCCACGATGGAAGTGCGCGCCGCCTCGGCTGCGGCCCGGTCGTGGTCGTCGAACAGCAGCGGCTTGAGCCGGGCGCGCATGTGCCATTCCACGTAATAGGCCAGCATGCACAGGAACACATGCGCGCGGACCCGGTCGGCGGTTCGGTGGAACACGGGCCGCACCTTCAGGTCCACGGTCTTCAAGCTTCGGAAGGCGCGCTCGACCGCGCTCAGGCGCTTGTAGGCGCGCACGGCGCCCTCGGCGTCGAGTCGCGTCTCCGCCAAGCTGGTGCGCACGACGTACAAGCCGTCCAGCGCCGCTTCGGCGGCGATGGACTCGGGCTTTCGCCGATAGCCGAACGAGTCCTCTTCGATATCCAACTCGAAGTGCTTGGCCATCTTGTATTTGCCGACGACCTTGCCCACCCGCACGCCGATCTTGTCCGCGCCCTTCAGGCGCCGCTTCTCCCGACTCGCGGCCGCGACGATGGGATCGAGCAACGCCTCGGTGGTCCGGAGCAGTTCTTCCCGCTTGCGCGCCCGCTCCTCCGCCAGCAGCGGATTGCGGCACACCATGAGGCGCTCGCCCGGATAGGCGTCGGTTCGGATCTCCACCAGGTCGGTCTCGTCGAACAGCGACAGCTGCACCGCGCCGGACTCCACCAGGGAGCGGACCGCCGGACCCCGCAGCGCGCTGATCCAGTCCAGCCCGGACGGCCTCACCTCCTCGCGGATGCGCGCCTCGGTCAACATCCCGCGGTCGCCCACCAGCACCACCCTGGAGAACCCGAAGCGGCGCCTGAGCTTGTCGATCTGCGCCCCCACGGTGGCCGGGTCCGCGGTGTTGCCGTCGAACACCTCCACCGCCACCGGACGGCCCTCGGCGTCGCACAACAGTCCGAACTCGATCTGCAACTTGCCGCGCTTGCCGTCGCGCGAGTGGCCGCGCCGCCCCAGCGGACAGCGGCGCCCTTCCAGCCACACCGACGTCAGGTCGTAAAGCACCAGGGCGCCGTCCTTCAGATGCCGCTTGGCCAAGCGCCGCTCGATGGCGTCCCGGCGCTTGAGCAGCCAGTCCATGGCGGCGTAGAGATCGTCCTCGTCGCAGTCTTCCAGCCCCAGCGTCTCGGCGAGCGAGTCGCGCGCGGTCGCCTCGGCCAAGCCCCGGGCGGCCGCCAGTTTCGAGCCGGGGTCCAGGATCCGGGCGACGATCATCGCCAGCACGCGCCGGCGCTCGGGCGAGTCCGCCCCGGCGATCGTCCGGTCCAGGCGCAGCTTGCGCAGCGTCCCGAGCGCGGCGGCGACATGGCCGTGGGGTTTGGAACGCACGATGTCGAAGGCGTCGTCGAGGCGGGACACCGCGGCGCCGCCCTTGAGCAGCGCGCGCAGGCCCTCGACCAGCGTCGGGGGCCATTTGGAGAGGTTGGCGAGGGTGCGTTTCTTGACCTTGCCGCCCTCGCGCCAGCCTTCGCGCAGGAGGATGGCGGGAGGCGAGCTGCGGTTGGGGACGGTTTCGATGTACATGGGAACAATGGTAAGACATATATCCACCAACCGCAACATAAATGTCATTTATTACATGGGAACACTTCGACAGTCCGAAAACACTGTTTCCGTATTGCAATCAGTCGCTTAACTCCAATGAGCGGGTCAAATGGCTGGAACTTCAGATTAGATGAGCCTCACTATTGACAAATTAACTCCCAAGGGCAGCGGATAGCGCCAGTCATGCGGGACCCGGAACGTTCCGCTTTTCTAGCGTTAGGTAAGGTTCTGCTTCAGGAGAAAAGCGATGTCGGCGCCGATGGCTTCGGAAGCAAGCCAGTGCGCACCATCGGCAGTGCGCACCATCGGCAGTGAGCAGCATCGGGGAAATATGCTTGAGCAAGGGAGAGCCTTGAAGGGCCGCACGTACGCGGGCCGGTGGGAGGCGGCCGAGCGTGGCGACAATCCAGTCAGGGACTGGTTGCGTGGCTTTGGACGCGGCGGTCAAGGCTTGCAGCACATCGTTTGAAGCAGCGATACGGAGCACTTCGGACGCCGCCGGCGCGCGACAGGGGTCGCCAGCGATGAGGTCCTGAACGAGACGGTCGATGACCCGTCGAGGTGTATCGGTGCCAAAAGCGCCGATGGCGTGCAGGGCGAGGTTTTCATCAGCGTCGTCAATGAACGCCAGGACATCTTCGTAGCATTTCAGCCCTGCTTTCCCGAGCGCCCAGATGGCAGCTTGCCGGAGTTCATCACCTTCGAAGCGGGGATCGATCAGAACGCGGTTGAGCTGTTCACGGATGAAGGGGCTGTGACCGAGTTCAGTTAGGATGAACACGGCTTCCATGCGTAGTTCCGGTCGTTCGTCGTTGTCCCAGATGAACCGGGTGATTTGTTCTTGGCCGAATGCCGAGCCGAGTGCGGCAGCGGAACCCGCTGCTTCGAGAGCAACACGTTCTTCGGCTTCGCAACGAATGAGGTTTTCAAGTGCTGGAATGACACGGTCACGCGGATCGTCGCGGAAGCGCAGGGCTTTGACCGCCGCGTATCGATCAACGTCAGTGGCTGCCTGTAGATCCTCGAGCGGAGCGTAGCGGCGGGACAGATAGGCGGAAAAATCGGCAAGTGCCGGGGGTTCCCCAGCCAGAATGGTGGTATCCGCAGTGAAAGAGTCGCCGGGAGAGACGTAAACCGACTTGCCGCGTAGCGTGTATGTCTGTCTGCGGGCCGCACGCTCGGCATCGGCACTCATCTGGACGCTGAGCCGCTGATCCGTGACTTCAACCACCGTGCCGTCGCGTGTCGGGACGGTGGCGGGCCATGTCCGGTCCCGCTCAGCGCCCTCAGTGGCGGATTTCGGTGGGCCGAGCCTGGATCGGTCCACGGAGGCACGGAGCGCGCCAACAGTGAAGTACACCGCGTCATCGGCAGGTTCCGGGCCGCCGTCAGTGTCGAAACAAGTGATGAGGGCGACTATATCGCTATCGCGTAGTCCGGCGTCCCATACCCTGTCGGGGTTGGCCGGCGCGTCGCTCATGCGGATTTTGAGGTCGGTTTTGGCACGAACTTCGGCACGCATGCCGGTTCTTGCGCAGAGCAGGTCAGGGAGACGCAGTCGCTTGACCTTGGTGGTCCAGATTTTGTTCGAGCTGCAATAGCGCTCCAGTTCGATCGGTTCGAAACCACGGTCCCGAAGCCGTTCCATCGTGCGATGGACACCGACCGCACCCATGCTGAGAAACCGTAAGAAACTGGTGTCAGCCTTGAAACCCATTAGCCGCTGACTTTCGGGATTGGTATCAACAGCTCTGCCGGGGTGGTGCCGAGGGCACCGGCGATCTGAAAGATGTTTTCAAGCGCGACGTTGCGCCGCGCGCGTTCGATGGAACTGATATAGGTGCGATGCAGGCCAGCACGGTCGGCCAGCTCCTCTTGGGAGATGCCCGCAGACGTTCGCAGGCGCTTCAGGTTGAAGGCTAGAATCTCTTGTGGCGTAGTAATGGTGACGGCCCCGCATCACGATCATGGAAAGTAGACTAGGGGCCGTGTAGACTCTGCGTCTACAGACTTCGCGTCACCCTTCTGCAAGTAATTCCTGCCTGTGCAGCCGAAACCTATACGGCTCCCCGATACGATCACGGTCCGGCGAACGGACCCGGTCTATAACTGCCACGCATATCTGACGAAGGTGCCGATCCGCGCTATCCAGCCGTTCATCGAGGCGTTCACGAAGCCGGGCGGGGTGGTAGCGGACTTCTTCGCCGGCTCGGGGATGACGGGCCTTGCCGCGATGACGCTGAATAGGCGCGCGCGGCTCAGCGATATCTCCGTGCTCGGAAAGCATATCGCGACCGGCTACCTGATGGATGCGCCGGCCCGAGATCTACGCGCCAAGGCGGACTGGGTGATCGCGGCGGCCCGAAAGGCCATCGGAGCGCTGTATATGACAAAGCGCGCTTCGGACGGAGCGAAGGCCGAGGTGATCCGGACGATCTGGTCGTTCACCTACCTGTGCCCGTCTTGCGGGGATGAGATGGTGTTTTTCGAGGCCCTAAGCGCGGGAGGGGGCGTGCCGCAACGGTGTCCGTCCTGTGGCGGCCCGTTTGCGCGGCGCAGCTGGCCGCGTGGCGCTGACGTACCGGTCGAGGTCGTTGTTCAGGGGGAAAACGGCAGACAAGTGGGACAGGGCGTCTGCGAAACAGACCGACGCAGGATGCGCGCGGCCCTGAAGGACGAGCGCTTGCGTGAGGTGCCGTCACTATCGATCTCAGAGGACCGTGAGATGTACAGTCGCTCCGGTCTCAGGCGATCTGGTATGACGGAGACCGGAAAGTTTTTTTCGGCGCGCAACGGGATCGCTTTGGTGGAGCTGTGGCGCGCCATCAATGCAGTGAAAGACGAAGCGATTCGGCAGGAACTGCGTTTTGCCTTCACAGCCATCCTGCCCCGTGCCTCGATGCGTTATCAGTGGAGCGCGAAACGGCCGCTGAATGCACAGAACCAGACGTATTACATCGCGCCGGTGTACTTTGAGTGGAACGTCTTTGATCTGTACGAGCGCAAGGTCAATGCCGTTATCCGCGCGAATGAGGCTCTGTTTGATAATGGCAACTTATTTGGCGCCGATGAACTGAGGGATGTGAGCTACGAGATCGCGTCAGCGGAAATGCTGGCGCATCTAGATGACGGCTCGGTCGATTACGTGTTCACTGATCCGCCGTTCGGCAGCAACATCTTTTACTCCGACATGAACCTGTTTCAAGAAGCGTGGCTGGGCGAGAGGACGGACCATACACGCGAGGCCGTCGTGCATACGACGGGCAAAAGGAAGAACGGGTCCGCCGAGCGCTATGAGAAGTTGCTCCGAAGCGCTTTTTCCGAGGCGTTCAGGGTGTTGAAGCCGGGCACGTATATGTCGGTTGTGTTTGGGAACAGCAGCGGTCGGATATGGGGCCTAGTGCAGCGGGCTTTGCGTGACGCCGGGTTCAAGGCGTCGCCGGTGCATGTGGCAATCCTGGACAAGGGGCAGCGCTCGGTGAAAGGGCTGAATTCAGGGTCGGAAGGTGTCGTCACGGTCGATCTGATCGTGACAGTGCAGAAGCCCGAGAATGGCGAGGGGACGGGCACCGTCGCGAGATTCGCGAAGGGTGACACGGATGCGCTGATCAGGTCGTCTATTGAGGAGCTGTCGGCAGATGACGCGCGCAATCCGAGCCATGTTTACGCGCGGATTGTGCGCAAGGCGATCCGAAAGGAGTTGGTGCTGGACGACCTCCACCTGGGCGACGTGCTGATCGCCCTGCGGAACGCGGGATACAGCGTTGATCGGAAAACGGGGCTTCTGTCCAGCGAAGCCGCTAGGTCAGCCGTTCTTTGACGCGCTTGATCCCCGCCGGTCGGGTCCCATGACCTCGACGGGAAGTTCGTTGAGTCTTGGTCCTTAGTGCGGGACCGAGGCTGCGCGCCCGTCTTAGGGTCGCCAATGTCTCTGGTGGAACGGGAGGCCAATCCGTCCGTTTGGCAGCCGTCTGCGGCGTTGAAGAAACGGATCAGGCGGGTGAGGCGGATTGAGCAGGTAATAGGCTAGCTGAAGGTAAAGAGCGATGAGTGACGTAGCGGTAGTGGATGGCGAAGCAGGACCGGCGGCAGCTCCCGGTGAAGAAGCTGTGTCCGAGTTGGCGCAGGACCTACGCAAGGTCGAATACGTCCAGAACATCGGGCGGTTTGAAAGGGGCCAATCAGTTGCCAACGCGACGTTCGGTTCGTGCACGTTGGTTTTCGGGGAAAACGGCTGGGGCAAATCAACGCTGGCCGACCTGCTTCGCTCGATAACTACGAACAATCCCGACATGGTGATCGGCCGGAAAACCCTTGCGGGCGGACCCGAGCAAAAGGCGGTTCTGCGCTTCGGGGATCAGCGAGCTGTGTTCGAAAACGGGTCGTGGTCGGGGATCAGGCCGCGCATCGCTGTATATGACAGCGTGTTCGTCAACGAAGACATGTTTTCAGGCGATGTCGTCACCAATGAGCACCTGAAAAACCAGTACGGCATGGTAGTTGGGGAGGAAGGCGTGCGCCGCGTGCGACAGATCGTGAAGCTGGACAACGAGAACCGCGAGAACAACAGCCAATCGCGCATCGTTGAAGCGGAACTGGACGGGATCATGAGCGCCGTCGGGCCGGAAGGGATGACGCGCAAGGAGTTCCTAGCCCTCGAAGCGATCGAGGATATCGATGTCAAGATCGAAGCGAAGGCTAAAGAAATGCAGCGCGCGAGCCGCGCGAAAGAGCTGAAGAGAGCAGGCGAACCGCAGCTGTTACCTGTTCCGATGGAAACAGAGGAATTCAGGAAAAGCCTGCACTGCACCATCGAAGGCATCGCGGAAGCGGCGGCCAACGCCGTCCGCGAGCACATCACGAAGCACGAAGAGAAAGGCCGCAGCAGGACGGCGACACACGAGAGCTGGCTGGAAGCAGGGGTGGCGTTCGCCGATGAGGCCGAGTGCGCATTCTGCGGTCAGCCGCTCGATAACCGCACCCTTGTCGATTCCTACGCGGAGTTTTTCAGCGACATCTATAAGGCACTGGCTGCGGATATCAAAGCCATACGCGACACGTTTGCACAGTATGAGAATGGGGACTTTCGCAACCGGGTGGAGGAAATCACAGGGCAAAACGAGCCGCTGTATTCGTATTGGAAAGAGGCCGGGGAGATCGAGGCTCCGGAGCTTGAAAGTGCCGAATTAGCAATCGAGGGCATGGAAGAGGCTGCGGGGGTCCTCGATGCCGTGTTCGTCGAGAAACAGGGGAACCTGACCGAGGCGGCCGCGGGTGGCGATGTGGAATCCGCGATAGCGGCCTGGGACGAGGGTCGCAAGGAGATTGTCCGCCTGAACTATTTCATTTCGACCCATGTGTCCAAGGTTAAGGCGCTGAAGGAGTCCGTTGACGAAACGGAGCTTCCGCAACTCGAAAAAGAATTGAAGACGCTAAAGGCCGCGAATCGGCGGCATGAAGATGAGACTGTCGCGGTGATCAAAAAGCTTGAGGGGCACGAAGCAACGAAAAAGCGAATCGCGAAGGAGAAGGCCAACGAGAAAAAGGAACTCAACAAGCACGGTCGTGTCATCACGGAAACGCTCGGGAAGACAATCAATTCGTATCTCGGCCGCCTGAACGCGGGCTTCAAGATCGACTACCGGGAACCGAACTATCGCGGCAAGGAACCCGCCGCAAGCTATCAGATTCTGATCAACGACGTGCCCGTGTCGCCGCGCAGCACATCCGAAAACCTTGCCGAGGCGAGTTTCCGGAATACGCTGAGCGCGGGAGACAAATCGACGCTGGGGCTGGCACTGTTCCTGGCGAAGCTAAACGCCGATCCGAGATTGAGAGAGATGATTGTGGTGCTGGACGATCCGTTCACCAGCCTCGACAACTTCCGGCGGCATTTCACGGCGATCGAGATCAGAAAGCTGTGTGGCCGGGCCGCGCAGACAGTCGTACTGTCGCACGACAAGAACTTCCTTCGACTACTGTGGGAGAAAATCGACCAAAGCACGATCAAGTGCGTTGCAATACAGACGGGCGCGCCCGGCATGACGACGATCGCACCGTACGACATCGAGTCAGAGACGCGGCCGCGTCACATCACTGAACGCATGAAGATCGAGGAATTCGTCGAGGGTGAACCACACGAGGCGGCGTACATCAGGTCGCGGCTTCGGACGGTTTGTGAAGACTTCTACCGGCGCGGCGATCCGGGGCTGTTCCACGAGGCCGCGGGACTCGATGAAATCATCCGGCTCCTTGAAAACGCACCCGAGGACCATCCGTACAAAGGAGTTATCGAGGACCTGCAGGACATCAACGAGTATTCGCGCGGCGAACATCACGCCGAGGTCGACGACGACGCGACCGGTGAATCCTCAAATGAGGAACTGAAGGGCTTTTGCCGCCGGGTTCTACAACTAACGCGAGGGATGTAAAAGATCACATGCGCCTCGTCATCGCCAATTGAATCGTTGGCGCCGTGGTCCCCTGATCCAGGTTGATCGCGGGCGTCAGCCCCTCGGTTGCGAGCTAACGAATCACCCGGCGTTCGCGCAGTTCCGCCAGCTTCGAATCGTCGACGCCCAACCACTCTCTCAAGACTTCGTCGGTGTGTTCGCCGATATACGGCGGGGATTCCGGCTCCGCCAGCGGGGTGTTCTGATAGCGGAAAGGCGCCCCGAGCAGCGAGATGACCTTGCCATCCGCTTCCTCCAATGTGCGGACCATGCCACGTTCGGCAACCTCCGGGGACTGCAGCGCCTTATCCAGAGTCCGCACCTGGCCAGCCGGCAGATCGCGCATGCGTTCGAGCCAGTGCTCCGCTGGCTGCTTCATCAACTCGCCTTCGAGAATTTCCCAGAGCAGCGCCCGATTCTTGAGTCGGGCGGGAGGGATGGCGAACCGCTCGTCGCTCGCAAGTTCGGGACGCTCGATGACGTTTTCGCAAAAGCGCGTAAACAGCCGATTCGACGCGATGGCCATGTAGATCGGATCCGTTGCGGTGCGGAACAGGCCGTTCGGCGTGGCATAAATGTGCGCGTTCCCGGCACGTACCGGCAGCACGCCGGTGCCGAGCCACGCCATGGCCATGTTCCCGAGCGCGGCGATCGCGGTATCCAAAAGCGCGAGATCGAGGTAGTCGCCACGGCCGGTTTTGGCGCGCGCGATCAACGCGGCGCATATGGCGCTGGTCGCGTGTCCGGCGGTCAGCGTGTCGATGAGCGACAACGCGGTGCGCATCGGCCGCCCGTCGGGTTCGCCGGTCATGGCCATCATGCCGGACTCCGCCTGTAGCACCGGGTCGTATCCCGGGCGATCACTCATCGACCCGTGCTCGCCATACGCCGATATCGACACATAGATGAGCTTGGGACAGAGGGCCATGACGCGTTCGTGGTCGAGCCCGAACCGATCCATCACGCCGGGCCGAAAGTTCTGCACGAGGACATCGCACTGCCGCGCGAGATCGAGCGCCATCGCCTGTCCGGCCGGGTCTTTCAGGTCGATGGCGACGCTCTTCTTGTTGCGGTTGAACCCGATGAAGAAGGGGCTGCGCGCCGGCTGCCCGTTCTCGTCGAGCCCGCGCACGTCGTCACCGGTGACCGGGTTCTCGATCTTGATGATCGTCGCCCCCAGGTCGGCAAGCTGCTGGGTCGCGAGGGGTCCCGCGATGATGCGCGAGAAATCGAGGATCTTCACGCCCTTCAGGGGCGGTGTTGCGTTGGTCACTGAATCAGTCTCCGTCTCCATCCAAACCGTCATGCAACGAGACGAGACGGTTCCCGCGTCGTCGTCGACGCTGGTCGTCTGGCGGTGCTTTTTCTTCTCGGTGCGATTTCAGGACCGAGTGCCGCCAGGATGTCGTGCGCCCAGGCGACAATCAGTCCGTGGGTCAGGATACCACCTGTGCAAATCCGGCTGTAACATGGCCCCCTGACCCGCGCCCAAACGTGCAAGGAGAAGAGATGAAGCTAGTCGATCCGACCGTCCCCGTCGCCATACCGGAATCTCGACGGGCGCCCGCCCTGACCAGTCTGGACGGGTTGACCATTGGCCTGTTGACCAACGGCAAACTCAAGGCGGACATGCTCCTGAGGGAAACCGCAGCCGTCCTGCAGGGCCGGTTCGGCGGTCGCGTCCTGCCCATGGCGGCGAAGGGTAATGCCGGCTCGCCCGCCCCCGCAGATATGCTGACCAATCTCTCGATGAAGTGCGACTACCTGATTACCGCATCGGGCGACTGAGGAAGTTGCTCGACGTGCAGTTTGCATGACGGCATCACCTTCGAGCAGACCGGCAAGCGGGCGGTCGTCCTTTGCACGACACCGTTCGAAGTCACTGCGAAAAACATGGCCCGAATGCTGGGCCTTCCCGACTATCCATTCGCGATTCTCGATCACCCGCTGGGCAGTTGCACCGCAAGCGAGATCAAGCAAAGAGCAACAGTGGCATCGGAGCAGGCAGTCGGCATTCTCATGAGATGACCCGATCCGGCCGCTGTGCGCGGCGCGCTCGGACCCCGGCGAACCGGCGCTGGGCGGGAATCAGCAGTCGATGCACACCCCGATGGACTGGGTCTGCATGATGGATCCCCTGCCTCGGCTCCAGGACGGTATGAACGCCGAATGGCCGCCGCCGTCGCCGCCGCCCACGGTGACGAGGATGTCGTCAGCGTTCAGGCCCCGGTGGTAGTCCTGCCTGCCCTGGCGCTCGTATTCTCGGAGCACGAACTTGCCGATCCGCTCCATGCCCTCCCTGGGTCGCCTCGCATGCCCGAAGAGGTACTCTTTCACGCATGCCTTCGTCCAACCGTCGCGGGCGATGATCTGGATGTGTTCCGGACAAAACACCACCACGCTCTGCCCCGTGGTGATGCAACCGTAGTTCGCCATCGCGTCGGCCATCGTGTCCAGAATGGCCTCCGGCGTGTTGCCGCCGTGGTTCTCCACATTGATGAACCCGGCACCAGCGAAAGCTGTGACTGAGCTGACACCTTCGGGATAGCCGAATTCTTCGCACAGCGGGGACCACGGATTCTTGTCCGCCCGCTCGCCAATGCAGAAGCTGTACTTGCCGGGGTTCCCCTGGGTCGACTTGTCGGCCACTCCGGGCACCGTCCGGAAGACGTTCAGGAGCGTCAGGCGGACAGTGCGGCCGATGGTCGCATTGGCGCGATTTCCCGGGCCGAAGAGGTTCGCGCCCGCATTCATGCCGATATCGTCGACAACGGGTCCGCTGACAATGAGCAGGTGTCCCGAGCCGCCGGTGCTCACCGTGCTGGCGTGAAAATTGAAGGCTTCGCGATCCATCGCCTCGAAAGCCGCCACGATGACCGGAAAGTACTCGGGCAGACAGCCGGCCATCACCGCATTGATCGCCGCGGCGCGGATGGTCAGCTCCAGTCCCGTCGCGGGATGATGCGCGAGGACGGTCTCGGGGGGCCTGCCTTCCATCGCCATCATGGCCTCTACGCGGCCCGCTTCCGGCGGCACGACCGGCAAGCCGTCCGTCCAGCCTTGTTCATAGCAGTAGTCGATGGCCTGCAATGCGTCGTCGGGAACTTCGTGGACCTTGTCGGTTGCAACACTGGCCATACGCTCGTGCCTTTCAGAATGACTCAAGGGCTGCATGCTCTGACTTGTGCGAGGGCGTCGTCAAGCGGATGGGAAACCTCCGGCTACGAAAGCAACGCGAGTGACGGTACGCTGTCGCCGGCCAATCCAGGCTTCGACTCCACCGCCTAAGGCGGCCAAAACGAGACGCGCTCACCCAGGCAAGGGAAGCCCATGACCACACATTCCCTCCTTCAACGCCGCGAGCGTCTTCTCGGCCAGCGGATGCCGCTGTTCTACTCGGAACCGGTGCACATTGTCCGAGGCGAAGGCATCTGGCTGTACGACGCGTCCGGAAAACAGTACATGGACCTGTACAACAACGTGCCCTGCGTGGGACATGCGAACCCTCGGGTGGCGGCGGCGATGCGGACCCAGGCCGGCACGTTGAACGTGCACAGCCGATACCTGCACGAGGCGATCCTGGACTACGCCGAGCGACTCACCGATCTGCATGCCGAAACCCTCAGCCGGGCGGTATTTTGCTGCACGGGCACCGAGGCGAGCGAAATCGCCCTCCTGATGGCGCGGGCGGCCACCGGCGGCCGGGGCATCATCTGCTCGGATGGCTGTTACCACGGCAACAGCACCGAGGTCCGGCGGCTGTCCGATGCGCGACGCGATCCCCGAGGCAATCCGGAGATCCGCGCGATCCCCTACCCGCAACGGTACCGACCGCTCGATCTCTCCGCCTCGGAGGCCGAACTCACCGAGCTGTACCTGGCGCACGTGCGCGACGCCATCGCCGACTTCGCCAGGCACGACATACCGTTTGCGGGAATGTTCGTCTGTTCCCTGCTTGTCAACGAAGGACTGCCCGACATTCCCGGCGGTTTCATGCCCCGGGCCACCGAGATCGTGCGCGAGGCGGGCGGGGTGTTCATCGCCGACGAGGTTCAGGCGGGGTTCTGCCGCAGCGGCAGGTGGTGGGGTTACGAGACTTCCGATTTTGTCCCGGACATCGTCACCATGGGGAAGCCGATGGGGGCTGGCCTGCCGCTCGCTGGCGTTGTCGCGCGCCCGGAACTGGTTGATGCGTTCCGAGAGAAAACCGGGTACTTCAATACCTTCGCATCGTCCCCGCTGCAGGCGGCCGTCGGCATGGCTGTCCTCGACGAGTTGGAGGAGCGCGAGTTGCTGGACAACGTGGTCGAAGTCGGCGGGTACCTGCGCGCGGCGCTCGATCAACTGCAGACCGAATACGAGTGCATGGGAGACGTCCGCGGACATGGACTCGCGCTAGGCGTCGACTGGGTAATCGATCACGAGTCCAGGGCGCCGGATCGACGCGGCGTCGGCCGAGTCGTCAACCGGCTAAAGGACATGGGATTCCTCACTGGTAGCGCGGGATCTCTGGGCAACGTGCTGAAGCTCCGGCCACCCCTCGTGTTCTCGAAAGGTGATGCGGACCTGTTTCTGGACGCGTTCTCGGAGACCCTGAGCGAACTCTATGGCTGAAGACGATCCCCGGCTGAGAGCCCTCGCCGTCCAGGCTCTCGCCGAGTGGGAGTTGGAGGACGCGCGGATTCAACCCGTCGGTATCAGCGAGAACATCACGTTTCGCGTGGACGCAGTAGACAAGCGATACGTCCTGCGGATCCACCGCCCCGGATACCACACGCTTGCAGAGCTGGAGTCGGAGCAGGTGTGGACGTCCGCGCTGCTAAAGGCAGGGCTCGATGTGCCGGTACCGGTACGCACCCGCGACGGCCGTGGCTACGTCACGCTGCCGTTCGAAGGGGGCGAGCGAAACATCGGCATGCTCGAGTGGGTAGACGGCGAGTTGCTCGGCAATGTCATCCGCCGCGAAACCGACGCTTTCGCTCCGCAGTTTCGCGCAGTCGGCCGTATCGCTGCGGCCATTCACAATCAGTCCTCCGGCTGGACCGTGCCCAGCGGCTTCCGCCGACATCGTTTCGACGCCGAAGGCCTGCTGGGAGACGACGCTTTCTGGGGTCCGTTCTGGAATCTCACCCAGATGACCAACGCACAACGGGATGTGATCGCGACCGCCCGTCGGGCGATCGCCTCCGAACTGACCCGCCTGGATCGCTCAGCGCAAACGTTCAGTCTCATTCACGCGGATCTGCATCCCTACAACGTGGTCGTTGGCGATCAGGGCCTGCACATCATCGACTTCGACGATGCCGGTTTCGGGTGGCATCACTACGAACTCGCCGTCGCCCTGCATTACCACCGGGAGGACGACCGGTTCGGCGATATCCAGGCGGCGCTCGTTGACGGCTATCGCCAAGCACGGCCGCTCGCCGATTCGGTTGTGGCCATGCTGCCCATGTTCCTGCTCGTGCGCTCGCTCGTGCATCTCGCCTGGCGCGCCCAGCGTCCCGAGCATGGAACAGACCTGTCGGAAGACATCGAGGAAGCTACCCGCGAAGCGCGGGACTGGATGGGGTGAGGCGGATCTACCAGGTATCGATATTGTGTTTTTTCTCCGACCGTCGCTGCCGCTTTTCCAACAGCCTCAACACGCAAGCCAACCTTTCACGCGTCTCGCCCGGCGTGATCAAATCATCGAATGAACTTCGCGGGACGCCTTTACCGCACCGGGGACGAACGGCAGTTTCTGCTATACCGAGGCCGAACTACGATTCAGGCTATGCGCAATATCGCTCGCCTATAGAGTGAAGCAAATGGGAGTGCCAGATTCGCTGCCGGAAACGGATTGACTTTCGCCTTTCCCTTCCCTCTCCGGGAGGTCTAAACGAGCCATGTGCGGCGGCGATCTTCGTCGTGGCGCTTATCATCGCAGGAAGCTAAACAGAATGGCGGGTACGCAGGAAAAACGAGTGACCTTATCCGCTCGCGTCGATTGACTTCCAGCGCGATGGCCATCTATATGATTCCGCTCCGAAGGACATCGAACGCCTCCATAAGACGCGGCCCGAGCCCTTCCTCAAGGAAATCTAACGAAACAGCGCGAGCCGCCACAGTCTACCCGCCCAACGCCGACGCGACGCGTACGGCACAAATGAGCGCGTCCTGATCCGCGTTCGAAACTTGACGCCCCCGAAGATTCACTGCCGCTCGAAGGGTTGTTCCCTAACCCGCTTCAGCGCTCGGAAAGGCGTACCATCCACCTCCAGTCGCTTATCCTAGCAGGACTCGTCCACGACCCCCCGGAAATGACTCTCTAGCGTTCGCGTCCAGTCCTGCAGGGACGCAAACGGTTCACCGCGGTCGCTCATTTGGTTCGCGCCGACGAATCCCAAGTACACCAGAATCACCGGTGTTCCAAGCGAAGCCACCTTCCAAGACCACGCAAAGCGATTCGCTGCCTGATAGCTGTGGTTCTTCGACACGCCCATTCGTCGAGCGGTCGCGTACGAACTGTCTCGCCTGGGACGCTCAGCGGAAACGTTCAGTCTCATTCACGCAGATCTGCATCCCTACAACGTGGTCGTTGGTGATCAAGGCCTGCACGTCATCGACTTCGACGATGCCGGTTTCGGCTGGCATCACTACGAACTCGCCGTCGCCCTGCATTACCACCGGGAGGACGACCGGTTCGGCGATATCCAGGCGGCGCTCGTTGACGGCTATCGCCAAGCACGGCCGCTCGCCGATTCGGTTGTGGCCATGCTGCCCATGTTCCTGCTCGTGCGCTCGCTCGTGCATCTCGCTTGGCGGGCCCAGCATCCCGAGCGCGGGACTGGATGGGCTGAGGCAGATCTACCAAGTGTCGATATTGTGCTTTTTCTCTGATCGTCGCTGACGCTTTCCGAGCAGCCTTAGCACACGGACCAACCTTTCGCGCGTCTCCCCCGGCGTGATCACATCATCGAATGCGGCGTGATCGACGACGGCGGAATAGCCGTCACGGTGACCGATCTCGGCGCCGGGCCAGGCCAGGCGCAAAGCCGGTACGCCGCGGGTAGTCGATACCCCGGTCATCACGGCATCGCCCAGGCCTCGGCCGCGCCTTACCCGGACGCTGAGCAGCGGCACCGTGCGTTGCTGGTGGGCAATGAGCGGACGCGCGTGCCAGCGGGTCAGACCGGGCTCGAAGGTCCTGTCCTGTCCCTTGATATCCCAGTCGGCGACGCATCCCGGCGTATCGACCAGGGCCAGCATGGGATATTCGTAGGTGTTGCACAGCTCCACGAACCGGGCGATCTTGCTGGCTGCGGTGTGGTCGATAACGCCATCGCGCACCAGGGGCTGGTTCGCCAGGATCCCAACGGTTCTGCCGCCGATCCGGGCAAGGCAGGTAAGCAAGGATTCCGCGAACCGCGGGCGTAGCTCGAACACGCTGTCTTCGTCGCAAATTCCCGCAACGATGTCCCGCATGTCATAGGCCTCGTCCGCTTCCGGCGCCAGGGCGTTGAGGTCGACATCCGGCGACCGCCCTTCCTCCAGATCGTTGTCGTAGTAGGTGAGATAGTGTCTTGCCGCACCGATGGCGGCGTGTTCATCGTCGACCAGGAGGTCGATGCCGCCGCTCACTTCGTGCATCTCGGAACCCGCCAGTTCATTCGGTCTCAGCCGTTGTCCCAGGGCGGCTTCCACCATGGGCGGGCCACCCATGCCGATGGACGAGCCCGGCGTACTGATCAGAAAGTCGGAGAATCCCGCGAGGCTCGCGTGCCCGGCGAACGACGGGCCCGACACGATGGCCACGATGGGCGCCCAACCGGAGAGTTCGGGTACGCCGTCGAGGAAGGAAAACCGACCAATCGATCCGCTGGTCTCGATATGACCCATCCCCGCTCGAGGATGGCGCGCGCGGCTGCCGCCGCCATCCACGAACAACACCACCGGCCAACGCTGCTCAATGGCCAGGCCGAACAATCGGCCCAACCTCCCCGCGCCGTAACCGCCGCCATGGTCCGTGTAGTCGGTGGAAGACACGATCACCGGCCGGCCGTCGACGGTGCCAACGAAGTCGACGCCGCCAGCTTCCGGAATCCATTCGCCGTCCGTGCTCCGCGCCGCGATGCTGCCGTACTCGACCGCCGAGTCCGCATCCAGCAGCAATCCCACCCGCTCGCGTGCGGTAAGTTTCTTCGTGCCGTGCACCCTGGTGACGATATCGGGTCGAGCCGCGTCCCGCAGAGACTCCCGGGCCTGCTGCAAGTCGTGGATGTCCTTTTCTTTCATGGTCGATGGGGCTCGCTTTCGGGCACTTGCATCAGCGAGGGTCGATAGCGTGTTTCTTGATGGGCGCGCGCTGTCTCGGGACGCGCTGCAGCATGGCGCTGATCGTCGCCCGCGTGTCGGCGGGTTCCACGATGTCGTCGAACTGGTAGCTGCGCCCGGCCCGCAATCCCGACGCCGCATCGCGCATGCGCTCGGCATAGTCATCGCGAATCGCTAACGCCTCTTCCGGGGTCTCGGCGGCCAGGATCTCCCTGCGTTTCACCAGGTATGCGGCGCCCTCCAGGGACATGCCGCCTGACTCCACCGACGGCCACGCCAGCCGCATTTCCGGCATCCGCCTCGCCGAACCCCAACCCGACATCGCGTACGGACCGAGACCGTAGGCTTTTCTGATCTGCACCGAGTACACGGGCACGGTGCGATGGTGCAGTGCCGCAAGCGGTCGCGCATGATGTCGGGCGATGCCTTCACGTTCCGCCTGCGGACCCACCATGAAACCGGGATTGTCGACAAAACCGACGATGGGATATTCGTAGGCGTCGCAAAGCTCGATGAAACGCGACGCCTTGTCGGCGGCCGCCGCATCGATGGCCCCGGCCAGCGGCGACCTTGGCTGATTGGCGTAGATGGCGATGGCGCGGCCATCGAGGCGCGCCAACGCGGTGAGCATGGATCGGCCCCAGTCCGCGCCGATCTCCAACACGCTGCCGGCATCGGCGAATGCGGCGATCACCTTGCGCATGTCGTAGGGTCGCCTGCGGTTGTCGGGGATCAGGTCGGCGATAGCTTCCGCATCGGCGGCGGGTTCTCCCGGGACTTGATCGACCAGGTAGAAGCGAAGGTATCGTCTTGCGGTGTCGATGGCCTGACGTTCGTCGTCTACCAGCACATCCACATGACCCTCTTTCGCGTAGTCGTTCGCCGCACGGAAATTGCCCTCCCGGGTTCCAAATTCCGTGGATGTCGTTGCGATGACGAGATCGGACAGCATGGCGATACCCGCGTGACCGTCGACCGACTGGCCGCTCGCGATGGCGACCGTCGGCGCCCAGCCATTCAGTTCCGCCAAACCGTCGTAGAGTTCGAAACGTCCGCGCGGTGAAATCGCGATCGGCGGACCCGGCCGCGGATCGTCGGGTCTCGCGCCCGCGCCATTGACGAAACACACGAATGGCCAGCGATGTTCCACGGCGAGATAGAGCAGCTTCGCCATCTTGCGCCGATTGCGGTCGCTCTGGGTGCCGCCGAGCACGCTTTCATCGTAGCTTGCGCCGCAGACCGGCTGGCCGAAGACCAAACCGACGCCGGCGTTGAGGCCGTCGGCGTAAGCCTCGTCCTCAGGTCGTGTCGTCGCGCCCGCCAGGGCGCCGTACTCGACAAAACTCGACGCGTCAAATAGTGCGGTCAGGCGTTCGCGCGCGGTGAGTCGTCCCCGCCCGTGGGTCTTCTCGACCATGCCCGGGCGCGCGTCGTCCCGACCGTTGGCTCGGGCCTGGGCGATCTGGCGCAGCAGTCGTTCTTCCAGCGGTGTGCCCTCCCTTGGCGAACCCCGCGCGTCCCGCGTCCGGGACGCACGTTGACAGGTGATGACAAGAACCAGCCCCGATACTTCGGCGGCGCAAGCCCACCGTCCGCCGCAGAGACACGTCAAGGGCGCGCGTTCCCCTGACGGTCAACGGCCCGCCGAAGACACCCCTATGCTGAAGCCTCTCGCCCGCGTTCCTTCAGAAGGCGATACCTGATCGACCTCGGGTCGCCATATTCCGACACGTTGTCCCACCTGGGGCCGGTCGGATCGGACCAACCCATCCACTCGTCCGCGCCGAGCAAGCGCGCGAACTCCGGCGGGTTCCGGTCGATCTTTTCCTGCGTGAGATGAGGCAGGAAGTTTTCCTGCGGCTTTATGCGCTTGTTGCACATGTACGTGGTGAGATTAAGGCGCAGCCCATCGGTCTCTTTCGGATAGGCGCCGTGCCAGGTATTGCCGTGCCAAACGATCATCGAGCCTTCCGGCGCTTCCACCGGGACCGCCATGTTCTCGCCTTCGCCAGGGCGCGGCGGGCGGCAGTACTTGTGACTGCCGGGCACCATGGCGATAGCCCGTTGTCGAGCGTGTAGTCCGTGAGCGCCCACGCCGAGTTGCAGGTATCGCCGCACGATGGCATGCCGCCGTCCTGATCCGCCGCGCCATCGGCGTGCAACCCAAGGCTCGAGCGTTCTCCCTTCCATTTGACGAAGGATGCAAGATTGGATAGCTGCTGCTTGCCCCGCATCAAATAGTCGGCCAGCGTATACATGGCCGGGTTCATCAACCATTTCTCGAATATCGGATCCTCCATGAACAGGCAGAAGAGCAGGAACTGACTCCCTTGTTTGCTTGACGAGGGGTCCTGCCCACGCTTCCGTTCCGGTCCAGTTGCAAGTCGACGCCGCTGCGTTCACGCGCGATTCGCAACACCGTTTCACGCACTCTCTCGAAAAAGTCGCGGGGCGCCACCTTCTCCGCCGGCACGACGGTGAAACCATATGTTTCGATGTCCACGACATGCGACTCAAGCCCCAGTTCCTTGATGCGCTTGTAGGCGGGGTTGGTGGCCTCCGTTGCCTTGAAATCGCCGAATCTCATAGCCTTACTTGTTTTCCCGTATCCTCAATGAGCGTATCGGGTTCACATTGCAGTCGCAAGACGACACCGCTGCGCACGCTGTTGAACGAACGCGAAGGAGAGCGATGAAGGTCGGGCACCTTGGAGGCAATAACGACCGGATCCTGACATCAGCCCTGGCACACGCCCGTCTGGTATGCTCGTTTCATGCGCCGGCAAATCGTTGAACGCCACGGAAAACTGGAGGAACTGGATCGTTCTTTCGATCTGGATTTCTGGCAGGCCCAGACGCCAAAAGCGAGATTCGACGCGACTTGGGATCTGATCATCCACTACGCCAAGGTCAAAGGGATCGATGTTCGTCAACTCCGACTTCAGCGATCTGTTGAGTCTTTTCAACGCCAAGCGCGTTAGGTATATGGTGATCGGCGGATACGCCGTGGTCCAGCATGCGGAACCACGCTTCACCAACGACTTGGATCTTTGGATCAGTACCGAAACGAGCACTGCCGACGCGGTCTACAGCGCACTGCACGACTTCGGTGCGCCGCTATCCGGGCTGACGCCTGCGGACTTCAAGGAAGAGGGCTCCTTCTACCAAATGGGTACCCCACCAAATCGGGTGGATATCCTGATGGGTATTCCCGGCGTGGAATTCCAAGCGGCTTGGCAACGGCGCGTGGAAGTGGACTTCGACGGCCTGCTGGTGTCCTTCATTTCCCGCGAAGACCTGATCAGAGCGAAGCAGGCGGCTGGTCGGCCCCAGGATCTGATAGACCTTCAAGCCTTGCGACGAAGCTGACGGGGGGCGCGAGTTGAATATTCGAAGTCCCGTGCGAAGCCAAAGGCGCGGAGACTTCAGTCCGACTTGATTCGATCGATGATCGAGGTCGTTGAGGAGTCCTCGAACAGTCCCAGAACCTTGACCGTACCCCCATAGCCGCGGACGAAGTCACCCCCGACCACTTCGCTTTCGGCGTAATCGCCGCCCTTCGCCAGGACGTCCGGGCGCAACGCCGACAATAACGCCTCGGGCGTGTCCTCCGAGAACGATGTCACCCAATCTACCGAGGCAAGACCATCCAGCACGCGCATTCGGCTTTCCACATCGTTCACCGGTCGGCCGTTGCCCTTGAGCCGCTCGGCGGACGCGTTGTCGTTGACAGCTATCACGAGGCGGTCGCCAAGGCCACGCGCCTGGTCCAGGTAGCCCACATGACCGGCGTGCAGGATGTCGAAGCAACCGTTGGTAAAGACGATCTTGTCACCTCGGCCACGCGCGGCGGCGACAGCGGCGATAAGCGCTTCGCGGTCGAGTACTCCATGTTCGACCGAAGGCTGTCTGGCAATGGATCGATTGATTTCGGCGGCGGTCACCGCTGCGGTGCCGATCCGCGCGCACACCAGTCCGGCGGCGAGATTGGCCATGCGAGCGCCGTCAAGCACGCTCCAGCCCAGGCTCGCGGCCACGCCCAGGGCGGCGGCGACAGTGTCGCCAGCGCCGGTAACGTCATAGATCTCGACGTTGCTTGCCTGTACGCGATGGCTGGCGCCGCCCCGTTCGATGACGGTAAGCCCCGCGCCGCCCAAGGTGACGACGAGCGCGGCACCATCGATACGATCCAGTAGTTCGTCGGCCCGACGCGCCAGATCTCGTTCATCCGCCCACACGCCAACTGCGTGTTCAAACTCCGCTCGATTCGGCTTGATGATGTCCGCTCCGGCGTAACGGCCCAGATCCTTGAACTTGGGATCTACGACGAGGGTCACGCCAGCCTTCTTCGCGGCCGCGACGATCTCTTCCGGCGCGTCGACCACGCCCTTGTCGTAGTCCTCGATAATGAGCGTTTCGGCGGCAGCCATGTGCTTTTCCAATAGCTCGAGAATGCGGCCGGCGACCGATGCGGGTGGCCGCCGCTCGAAATCCAGGCGGATCAGTTGCTGGCGCCGGCTGAGAACGCGCAGCTTCAGCGTGGTCTCCCAGTCCGCCACCTCGACGAAGTCGCAGAGAACGCCCGCTCCTTCCAGCGTGGCGCGCATACCGCGCGCAGCTTCGTCGTTACCAACGGCAGAGACGAGCGTGCATGCCGCGCCCATCGCGACAACGTTCAATGCCACGTTGGCGGCACCTCCCGGGCGATCTTCCGCCACGGCGACATCCACCACCGGCACCGGCGCTTCCTGGGAGATGCGGTGCGCATCGCCATACCAGTACCGGTCTACCATGACATCGCCCACCACGACGATGCGGGACGAAGCGGCGAGGGGTAGCGTGCGGTTCATGCGCCCGATGCTAGTTCGCTCTCCTGTCAAAATCTACGCCCCCACCTGACTGCGCCGGTAGAACCCGCCATGTCGCGCCGACCGCGCGGCCAAATAGTCCCGCGTAGCAGAACACTGCCGAATATCCGTTTCGCGAATGCGAACAAATAACCGCCCCTCAACCAGGCGAAGTTGGATACAGTTCGCCGCATGGGCAAGCTACTCGGATCACCCAAGCACTGGCCGTACCTGGCGCTGATCGGGATCTCCCGGCTGGCGTGCCGGCTACCCGTGCGCTGGTGGCTGGCAGTCGGGCGCCGCATCGGCCATGTCGCTTACCTGGTCGCCAAGCCCCGGCGGCGAGTCGCCGAGATCAACATTCGCCTGTGCTTCCCCGATCTCGATGAAGACGAGCGCGCGGACCTGGTGCGACGCACATTCCTGTCCGTCGGCATGCTGTCGATGGAAGTAGCCTTTGCCTGGTTCCGTCCCATCGAAATTCTGGCGCGGCGCATGGAGATACATGGGTTGGATGCCTTGCGGGAAGCTCAATCCGAGGGACGCGGCGTATTGCTGATCGGAGGGCACTATCTCACCCTGGACCTTGGAGCGGCCCTGTTGTCGACCCAGGTGGAACTCGACGCCGTGTACCGCCGCAACAACAATGCGGTTATCGAACGCCTGATGGTCGAAGGACGCGAACGATTCTGTGGCCGCGTGATCGAACGCAACGACATTCGCCACGCGATCAGAAGTCTGCGCAATTCACGGATCCTCTGGTACGCGCCGGATCAGGACTATGGGATCAGGCACTCGGTGTTCGCGCCGTTCTTCGGCCAGACGGCGGCGACCATCGCCACGTCCCGGCTGGTCCGATTGACCGGCGCGCGGCCGATTCTCTTCAGCCACTTTCGCGACCCCGCGAAGGGGACCTGGTCACTCCACCTGCAACGTATCGACAACTACCCGACCGGTGACCACGTAGCGGACGCCGGGCGGCTCAACAGCCTGATCGAAGCGGAGATTCGCAAACATCCGGACCAGTACCTTTGGCTGCACCGTCGTTTCAAGACCCGCCCGGAAGGCGTCCCATCGCCGTACGCGTAGGGGAAAATCAGGTACCTGTCTCGGCGTACCGGACCTCCGCCCGCCGTTTCAACGCCGCGCCAACATCGTTGAAGCCGCGCCGCACGATGCTCGCGAATGACACCATCACCAGCGGCGTGAGCAATCCGGTGAGCGCGTCGGTGCTGCAATAGGTGCAGCGGGTCCCGCGCAACGCCGTCAGGCGTTGTTCGCGCAGCGAATCCAGGAGGAAAGGGGCGCCGATCCGCATGCTCCAGGAGAGCAGGTTCGGCGGTTCCACAGCGCTGATCCACTCCGTCTGTTTCCGCCTGTAAAGACCCAGGGTGACGTCCAGATGGATGGGGGAACCCACCTTGAGATCGGCGCCTTCGCACTGCGTGAACGGATTCCACTCGCCGTATCTGGCAACGTCCGCCAGCACGTCCCAGACCAGCTTGATCGGCGCATCGATCTCGAACGTATCCGAACGAATGACATGTTTGAACATGGGTGGCCTGCTTATTCCTTGAGTCTCGCGAGGCTAACGCAGTGATGTGATCCAGTCTTGCGGAGGACCCTACGAAACGTGATCTCCACTCGCGAACGGCCCGGACTCAACCGCCGTCGCGCGCGGCGCCGGCGGTCGCATGCTTCGCGACCAGCGTTTCGCTGGCTTCCCACAGCTTCGCACCGTTGGCTTCGTCCAGAGCCAGCGCGGACGTCTGTTTCTCCTTCATCATGTGCAGATAGATGCCCGTTCGCGTGCCCGCTTCTTCGGCGCAGCAGAGATGGATGACCGGTTCCGCGGCCTTTTGCGGACTTTGGAAAACCAGTTTCATAAGCGGATGGATGATGGGCTTAAGGATTGCCGGCGCTTCCCGCCCGATGCCGGAAGCGATTGCGCCGGGGCAGACGGCGTGCACCGCCACCGCCAAATCGCCCGCCGGATTCAGCCGGCGGGAGAGTTCGTTCGCGTAGGTGCACAGGTGCAGTTTGCTCGAACTGTATTGCTTCAAGGCGTTGTTTACGCCTCGGAAGTCGTGGTATGCGGCAAAGCTTTCGAAATCGATCGGGTCGGAGGAGCGGTGCGTCTCGGACGAGACGAACACGATGCGGGGCGTGTCCCGAGGCATGCTGGATGGTCGCAGCAGACCGTCCTTGAGCCAGCGGTCGACCATGACGCGGTTGGCCAGAAAATGCACGGCGAACATCGTCTCAAACCCTTGCGGCGTTCTGCGCGCGCGCAATGCCGCCAACCCAGCGTTCAGCACCGCGATATCGATGCCGACATCCCTGTCTTTCAGTTCGTCGCAAAGCCGGTGTACCGCACGCAGATCGGAAAGGTCCACCTTCAGCATCTCGACCGTGTCGGAACCCGACTGCCGCCTGACCTCCTCGCCCGCCTGCGGGTGACCGCTGCGGCAAGCCATGATCACCCGTCCACCCCGTTTTGCAAGTTTGACGGCGACCGCTTTCCCCAAGCCTCGGTTCGCGCCGGTCACCAGGCAGAACTTGCCGTCGATGCGGACGCTTTCCGGCACCCGGTTCAGTGCGGATTCGTCGCGGGCGGTGTTCCGAATGGCCGCGACGAGCACGTTGCCCAGGCTGTCGTAGCGGTCGTTCCCGTCCCGCGCCTCATGCCTGCTCATGGGGCACTCGGTATTCGCGACGATAGAAGGAGAAGCACTGCTCGACGGATTCTCGGGTCAGGCCAAAATCGTCAAGGCGATACACGTGCCTCCCGTAGCGGTGCTGCACCTTGGTTCTCAGAGCGTCTTGCGCAGCACGCTCGGCGACCTCTCCGAAGACGATTCCGGCTTGCCGGTAGATTCGCTCTAGTTCCCCGACCGGGTCTCGCAGCAGGTCGCCATACGAGACATCGACAAAACGCCCGGCATCGGCACGGTTTCGAGCTTCCATGGACCGCTTCATCATCCGACGCATCTTGCGCGTCCAATGCGAGGCGATTTCCCGGGTGTCGACCCTATCGCTCAACATCCCCCGCCCGTGCGCCACCATGCTGCAAAAGGATCCGACGATCATCTGCGGATCGCGATGCGTCTGCACGATCGTCGCTTCCGGGAAGACCTTGAGGATCACATCGAGATACTCCGCATGGTGAGGCGTCTTGAGCACCCAGAACCTGCCCGGACGTTGCCAGTGCAGGATCTTCAGCAGCGTGCGGAGGTATTCGTACGCCTTCGTATGGTCCTGGCTTTCGAGCCAGTTCGCATAGCTCGGCACATGCATGACGGCTTCGGGGGATTGGCTCATGAAGCAGAGGTCGAGCAACAATATGTCCTCTTCGGGCGCGTCATGTTCGATGGGATGCACGGCGAAGAACTCCGGGGCCATATAGGCGATCGCCCTTTCGGCCATTCGGGCGCGCCTGATTCGGACGCCCCCGGGCGCGGGAAGCGGATCGAGCAGTTCCCGCGCGCTGGGGTCCGCCCCGATCAAGCGATGCAACGTGGTCGTGCCGGTGCGCTGCAGTCCCGCGATGACGATGATCCTGCCCAGATCGATATCGCGAATCTCCGGGCGTCGCCGCAGGAGTTCCTCGACGCGCAGGCGTTTGGCCAGCGCGCCCTCCAGCCGGGACTTTTGTATCCATCTGCCCAATGGCGTGAGTTCAGCCTCCGCGTTGATGGAATCGACCAGTACTGCCAAGGGTTCGACAAACCACTCATCGCCGAAATCCCGAAGTCCGGTTCGCCTCTTTGCGTTCGCCACCATGCCTTGTGTGTCGAGATCACACGGAAGTCCACACAGGCGGCCGGCTGCATTCAGGATCGCAACGGCGAGGGGCCGGTACGGATTTTCATAGTTCGTCGATGTATCCAACGCCCTCTTCGCCATTCCAGCGCGCTACCCGCGCGGAGAATCGAGTTCGCCCAGCTCGATCACGCGCGTCTTCGGCTGCGGATGTGATTCTGACCGGACCCAGCGGAAGCACATGGTGCCCGACGCATGGCCCGCGGTATCGATCCAGTTGGGCAGTCCCGGGTCTTCATGCGCAACGACCAATCGTACCGACCCGTCGGTCTCGTAGTGCGCCAGGTGCTTGTTGGTATGGATGTTGTGGTAGCGGTAATCCAGCGACTCCATCCAGTAGTTGTTCAACTGGAAATTCCAGTACTCGCAAGGCGGCGGCGTGACCTCGATCAGGAGCGCCTCGTCGTCGGCCAGCGCCCAATGGCTGTGGTAGTAGACGATGTTCGGATCTCCGCCGGCTGCGTTTGAGACCTCGGAATCGAACATGGGCAGACTGTTGCTGTGCCGTTGAAAGTCGCGGGCCCATTTCGCGAACAGCAGGGATGCTCCCGCCACCAGGCTGCCCGCGGCCTTCAGGCCCTCGTCGATCCCATGCGGCGTGAGCGGCGAAGGCCGCTTTTCCTCGTCGGCGCAGTTGATGCGTTCGATACGCAATTCGGCGGGCGTTTCCGTTTGTCGGTCAAAAAACGTCTGGCGGACGATCAAAGTGCCCGTTTCGGAGGTCATCGGCAGCCAGTTGCCGTCATGCGGCCTGCTGCTCAGGACCAGTTCGAAACAGCCGTTCTCATCCATTTCGATTTCTCCCGCTTCGATGTGGCCCGTGGCGGGCATACCTCCCCCTCGGCCGTAGTGTCCGGCCTGCGTTCCGAAGCTGAGAGTTGCGACGCTGTTGCGCCGACCGGAAATCCGATAGTCGAACGCCCCTGAAATGGCGGCGGTCTGATAGTAGTTGTCCGGATTGTCGGCGCCGAGCTTGGTTATCTCATCCGCTACGCGGTGCAGCACAGGCGCCCTGGGGTCTGCGTATTCGACGAAGGCCATGAGGCCCGCGCGCGTCAGACGGCTGAGATGACGGTAACCTTCTGCCTGACTGAACGCATCCCGGGGCGCGCCGGGGAAGTTGAGCGCGGCGGCCGCGGCTTTCAACGTGTCGCAGAACTCGTCTCATGACTGCCCGCTGACCACCCGCTCGGCGGCGACTTCCTCTTCGGTCTTTCCGCGCAGCCTCCGCGCGAGTCGCGAGATTCCCCTATATAGAGACAGCAGACCGACGAGGACTTTTCTCATGGATTCGCGGCTTGGGGCCGAATTAGTCGCGATAGCCACCAGGTGTTGCCGGAAGGGTTCCGGATGCCGCAGCTACGCTCGCCCACGGCGCCGAAGCCGTGGCGGATGTGCTCGGTCGACACTGTGTTGCCACTCCTCGATAGGCTAGGCAGAAGGCGAATTCTACGCGCGGTGCGCCGCGGCGCGGGAACGACAAGTAGGCACGACATCGGTATGGGCGTATCCCCCAGGGGCGGATCGTCAATAAAATATTTGCATTAGATAGGTTGTGATCATTTCATTTGCGCGGTTGTTTTTGTTGCAAATAGCTGGTTGAATTCATTGCAAATCACGGATTGGGATGCGCCAAGAGTTGTATCGACCAAGAATCGGCGACTCGGAGCTATCAGCCAGGCTGGCGTCCTCCGGCGCCGTGCTCATCGAGGGTCCGAGAGCCTGTGGCAAGACAGCCATGGCTCGCCAAATCGCCGCCAGCGAAGTGTTGCTCGACGTGGACGAAAACGCACGGGCCACGATTGCGGTCGAGCCCGCGTTGGTGCTGGCAGGCGAGACGCCACGGCTCATCGATGAGTGGCAGATCGAGCCCACAATCTGGAATCATATTCGGCGTGCGGTGGACGAACGAAGCGCGAAAGGGCAGTTCGTTCTGACAGGTTCCGCCATCCCGACGGATGACCTGACGCGCCACACCGGCGCGGGCCGGATCTCGCGCTTGCGGTTGCGCACGATGAGCCTTGCCGAGACCGGGCATTCCAGCGGGGAAGTATCCCTCGCCGACTTGCTGATCGGCCACTTCGAGGGTTGCTCACCGCCACCTTCCAAGCTCCTCGATCTGACGGTACAACTCTGTCGAGGCGGCTGGCCCGGCGACCTGGATCTCGCGGACCAAGCCTGCCTCAGATCGCGAGTCGACTACCTTGAAGAGATTCGCCGCGCTGATGTCTCGCGCGCCGACGGAGTTCGACGCGATGTGGACAACGTGGGGCGGGTACTTCGTTCCCTTGCACGCAACGTGGCAACGCCAGTAAGCGCGCGAACCATCGCCGCAGACGCGGGCGGCGACGCCGGTCCCTTGAGCGCTGACACCGTACGTAGCTACCTCCACGCGCTACGCCGACTGATGATCTGTGAAGAACAGCCCGCCTGGTCTCCAAGACTCCGCTCTCGATCGCGCCTGCGGCAATCGCCGAAGCGCCATTTCGCCGATCCATCTCTCGCGGTGGCCGCGCTCGGAGCAACCCCCGAAAGATTATTGGAGGATCTCGAATACCTGGGATTCCTGTTCGAGTCCATGGTGTACCGCGATCTGAGCATCTATTCCCGCGCGTGCGACGCTAGCGTGTACCACTACCGCGACAACACCAACCTGGAAATAGACGCAGTGGTCGAGAACCGTCGGGGTGACTGGTGCGCCTTCGAGGTAAAACTTGGGGAATTATATCGCTGACTACAAAACCGGCAGATAGCGCACCATTCTAGTGCATTCGTTTGGCCCCGATCTGAATGAATCGAAGCTTGGCGGCGAGACTAAATATCAATTATGAAAGAAAATGAAAGCACTCTCACTGGCGAAGTATGTCCCGACACTGGCGAGCCAATACACGAAGAAAACGGCGTTCGATGGACAACACAATGGGTCTGGTGTCCCGTCGAAGGTGAAGTAACAGTTGCGGAGTTCCATCCTGAAGGCGAACTTGTATTGCTTCTAAACGACGACTACTCACCCGAACTTGTCGCTGACTAACAACGGAACCACAAATCGACCGAACTTCTTCCGCCGTCAGTTCTTCGGGATTGTTCATTCCTCTTCCCGCTATCGCCGCTACATCTTCCCCTGATTGTTCAGTTAGTTCGCTCATCTTTCTTTCCTTCTTTATCAGTGGCGAAAATTCGATTGTGGTAGCTATCATACCGGTGATTTTGGGGCATCATTGCGCTCGTTTGCTTGACTTTTAGTTATACATGACGCATAATTCTTAGCAGTTGTCAAGCATAACCTTTCAAGGAAAGAAAATGACGCAAAAGGCACCGGGACGAAGCCACCGGAAAGGTCTCACCAGCCGCGAGGTCTTCGATATGTTTCCCGACGATACGACCGCCGAAAAGTGGTTCGAATCGGTCGTGTGGGATGAGGGAAGGTTCTGCCCGCATTGCGGATCGCTCGACACGAAAGAGCGGAAGAATCGCAAGCCCATGCCCTACTGGTGCCGAGACTGCCACTGCTACTTTTCCGTTCGAACTGGAACGCCTATGCATCGTTCCAGAATTGCGCTTAAGGATTGGGCTTATGCCGTCTACATGCACTCTGTCAGCCTCAAGGGAGTAAGCTCCATGCGGCTGCATCGGGAGTTGGGCATCACGCAGCGATCCGCGTGGCACATGGCGCATCGCATCCGCGAAGCCTTTGAGCCGCAAGGCGGGTTCGATGGCGAAGTGGAAATGGACGAGGTTTATATTGGCGGTCTGGAAAAGAACAAGCACGCAAACAAGAAGCTGCACGCCGGAACGGGAGGCGTCGGCAAGACCGCCGTTGTCGGCATCAAAGAGCGCGAGAGCGGCAACGTCCATGCGGAGGTTGTGGCAAGCGTGAGCAAAAACACTATCCACGGCATTGTGGAGGAGCGCGTGGAAGAAGGCGCTACGGTCTATACGGATCAGCTTCGCGTGTATCGCGGGATTCCGAAGCGCGATCACGCTTCCGTGGCGCACAACGTCGGCGAGTACGTTCGGGGTCAAGTCCACACCAACGGAATCGAATCCTTTTGGGCGTCCTTGCGCCGAGCGCATTACGGCACGTTCCACAAGTTGTCTCCGAAGCATCTTGAGCGTTACGTCAACGAGTTCGCCGCCAAGAACAACATCCGCGATCTGGACACCATCGACCAGATGCGCCATCTGGTGCGCCAGATGCCAGGGAAGCGGCTGACCTACAAGCAGTTGAAAGCTCCGAACGGGCTGTCCAGCCACGCTAGGGAAATCAACGAGGCGGCTTGACTCTATGCGAGCGATAGATACCATGTGCGGACGATGGCTGGACGGCAACCAAATCTAGGCGGGAAGGACGCCGCCAAAGGCGCTGACAAGCCCGTAGAGCCGCGTTCCGAAAGCGACGTGCTGACGGAGGAGGAGGTCCACGAGCGCGCCAGGGCGATAGCCAGAGGGCTGTTCAGGCGTAATCTCGCATTGGTCGGACGGAAACCGTAGCTAAGAGAATTGAAAAAGATGGTAAAGCCAGCGACAACAGAATCTGTTTTCCGACTAAATAACAGTATGAATATAGATACGGAAAAACTACGACACCCGAAACTGAAAGAACTTATCGAAAAGGCCAATGAGACGGGAGAAGTTGATTTGGCGGGATTGATTGAAACCATGTGCGGCATATACATAGATTCACAGCGCTCTTGGTGGAAGAAAATTCTAGGTCTGCATTAAAAAAACATCGACAACCAAGGTTAGAAGCGACAAAAGCGGGATAGCGCCAAGCAAGGGAACAAGACGCCACCCGCTTCCATCGGGACTGTTTGCTTAAAGGTCCAATTCAAGTTGGGGAATGCGATTGACCGAAATGATTTCGTTGTCCGGTTCGGTCGCATTCGGTCGAATGTAGAAGCTCACCATGACAGGATCATAGACAGGACCGATGCGGTAAATGCTATCGCCGGGAGTCCTTTCGAATTCGAGCGTTCCCCGACAACCCCAAGTGTCCAAATCGGCGTCTCTCTCTATGGCGCTTATCAGGACAAGCGACAATTCGCGGGCCTTTTCGAAGTAGGTCTTTTTGACGATGCTCAGGACCGTGGCAATCACTGCCGAATCGCCGCAACCGGCAGTCTCGGCATATTGAGGGACCGTCAAACCCAAGGTGATTATTGCCAAAAATTTTGAAATCTTCATTTTCGTTTCTCCATCAAACTCATTTCACGCGCCAGTTCCATAGCAATTTGGTTGTTGTGGTCGTTGAGTCTCTTGCCGATCAGCAATAGCTCGATGACCCACCAGAACATAAATCCCCAAGCAGTAAGCCAATAGACTATTCCCATGCCGACCTTTCCGTAGACAAAGAAGTGAACAAAGAAGACAGTTGCAAGAACCATCGTCCCCATGCTCTTTTTTCTACGGGCGTACTCGGATTGAAAGGTAAGTTGTTGGTCTTGGGCCATGTTCGCTAGTGCGCCTTGCACTATCGGAGGGTAGGTGTCCATATGGATTCCCTGATATTCGTTGCCGTCCGGCATTGGTGCCGGGTCATTTTGGCAACGCGCATCAGGTGAAACGCGAAATGTCCCGCCTATTCGCCGGGCAAAGGTAGCTACTCCGATGCCGGTCTAGGGCTGTTGTATTCGGCGGGTAGCCCGGCGCAGAAATGCGCGGGATTCACCCGACCGCGTTGCCAAGAGCGGGAAACTACCGGGAAAAGGGTCGAAAAGTCAAGAATGTTCGATTTGCACCATTCTGGTGCATGAGGGCGATTTTGTAGTCAGCGATATAATTCCCAAAACTTGGCGCCGGTCAAGCAGATACCGCCGCCGAATCGCTGCTGAAATTCCGCGAACGCACAGACTTGAATATCGCTGGCGAACCAAAAACCCTCGGCGTCATCGTAAGTTCGGGATATGGGTACACACGGGACGACGGCATTGCATTGATCCCCATCACCGCGCTGGGGCCGTAGTCAACCACCTGGCCTGGACGGTCTGCTGCAAGCTGGCAGCCAGCTATGGCTTCAGTACAGGTGGCACGCGATCAGGCGATCCGGTTCCCGCCCCTCGGGATCGGAGACGCTCTTGAGTTCGGGGGTGGTTCCGCCGCACATGTCCATCACCTTGGGACACCGGTTGGCGAAACGGCAGCCGGGCTGAATGTTGACGGGCGATGGAATCTCGCCCCGTACGGTCGTGCGTCCTCGGCCGCGTTCCGCGGCGGGGTCCGGCTCGGGGTTCGAGCCGACAAGCATTTCCGTGTACGGATGCTTCGGATGGAAGAAGACGTCGTTCGCGCGCCCGAGTTCGATCATGGAGCCGAGGTACATCACCGCCATCCTGTCGGACACGTAGCGCACCATGGAAAGGTCGTGGGCGATGAAGAGCATCGTCAGACCCATGGACTCTTTCAGTTCTCCGAGCAGGTTGACGACCTGGGCCTGCACCGAGACATCGAGCGCCGAGATCGGCTCGTCGCAGACGACGAACTTAGGTTTCATGATCAACGCCCGCGCGATGCCGATGCGCTGGCGCTGTCCGCCGGAGAATTCGTGTGGATAGCGGGCCATGTGCGCCGCGTTGAGTCCGACGCGTTCGAGCCAGTCGCCGACGTTGTCGCGCACTTCCGCACTTGGAAGGCTGGTATGCAATCTCAAGCCTTCGCCGACGATCTCGCCCACGGTCATGCGGGGGTTCAGGGACGAGTACGGATCCTGAAACACCATCTGCATCGATTGGGCGTAGCGCTGAAAATCCCTGGGCGCGTAGCTCTGCGGCAACGTTTCGCCCTGGAATCTCACCTGTCCCGCCGTCTTGTCGAGCAGGCCCAGCAAGGTCTTGCCGAACGTGGATTTGCCGGAGCCGCTCTCGCCAACCAACCCGACGATCTCGCGCGGGGCGATACCGAGGCTGACATCGTCCACGGCGTGCACCGTCTGCTTGCGCCCAAGGGCGAAGTGCTTGGTCAGGCCCTCGGCTTCTATCAACGGCGTCATGCGTCCTTGACCTCAAACGGCGCGGGCGCGGCATAGTGCAAGTCCTCAATCCGCCGCGGGCAGTCGGCGTGATGCAGCCAGCAGCGTGTCGCGTGTCCCGCCCCGACCGTGAACCCCGGCGGCGGATCATTCCTGCACGCCTCCATCGCGTGGGGACAGCGGGCGAAATACGCGCATCCGGGCGGCGGCGCGAACAGGTCCGGCGGCGACCCGTCGATCGGCGTCAGTTCCTGCTCGGCGTCGTCCCGGTTGGTCGGCATGGCGGCCTTGAGGCCGGCAGTGTAGGGATGCGCGGAGCGATAGAAGATGTCATCCGCCGTGCCGGTCTCCAGGAATTCGCCCGCGTACATGACCGCCACTTCGTCCGCCATGCGCGCCACGACGCCGAGATCGTGGGTGATGAGGATGATCGCCATGTTGTGCTGCTGCTGAAGATCGCGCAGCAGATCGAGGATCTGCGCCTGTATGGTGACGTCGAGGGCCGTGGTGGGCTCGTCGGCGATGAGGATTGAAGGGCCGCAGGCGATCGCCATCGCAATCATGGATCGCTGCAGCATGCCGCCGGAAAACTCGAACGGGTACTGTCGCGCGCGTTTTCGGGGCTCGTTGATGCGCGTCAGTTCCAGCAACTCCACCGCACGCGCCAGGGCACGCCTGTGGCTGAAACCCCGGTGCACCTGCAGCGTCTCGGCGATCTGATCGCCGATGGTCATGGTGGGATTGAGGGAGGTCATCGGATCCTGGAAAATCATGCCGATCTGGGAACCGCGCACGATGTCGCCGTCGACGGTGACGCCAGCGACGATTTCACGGCCCCGCAGCTTCGCCGTGCCGCCGACGATGCGTCCCGGCGGCGTCGGAATCAGTCCCATGATGCTCTGCACGGTCACCGATTTGCCGCAGCCGGACTCGCCGACCACCGCGAGTGTCTTGCCGGCATGCACGTCGAAGGAAACGCCGCGCACAGCGTGGACCGTGCCGCCGTAGGTATCGAATTCGACCTCCAGGTCGCGCACCTCGAGCAGCGCTGGCGCGGCCTTGTCGATGACGGCCGTCATTCCTGCGACCGCATGCGCGAGTCGAGGGCGTCGCGCAACCCGTCGCCGAGCAGGTTGAACGCCAGCACCATGATACTGATCAAAAGCGCCGGAAAGATCAGTTCGTGCGGATGCGTCAGCATGGTCTTGATCCCCTCGTTGCACATGCTGCCCCAGGACGGCGTGGGCGGCGCCACTCCCATGCCGATAAACGACAGGAACGCCTCGGTGAAGATGGCGCTCGGCACCGCGAAGGTAATGGTTACCAGGATCACCCCCATGGTGTTGGGAATCATGTGCCGCAACACGAGGTAGGGCGTCTTCGCGCCCAGGAGGCGCGAGGCGCTGACATATCCCTCCTCGCGAATCTGCAGAATCTGTCCCCGCACGAGCCGCGCCGCCGCCGGCCAGCTCAGGATCACCATGGCGATCAGCATGGGCGCGATGCCGCTGTCGCCGCCTTCGATCTTGAACAGTATTCGAAACAGGATCATGAACAGCAGGAACGGCAGCGCCACGACGAAGTCGGCGAAGCGCATCAGAACCTGGTCAACGCGCCCGCCGGCGAACCCGGCGGCGCTCCCGTAAAGGATGCCGACCAGTATGAAAAAGAACGGCGCGACGATGCCGATGAAGAGAGACACCCGGGCGCCGTGCATCAGCCGCGCCAGCATGTCGCGACCGAGATAGTCCGTGCCCAGGAGATGCAGCGGCAGGTTGACCTGATCACCGATGGCGAGATCCGAGGGTGAGCGGACGAGTCCGCGCTCCGCCGCCTCTTCGGCTGTGATGACGCGTATCGCGCGCACGCCGAGGGTGGCGTATGCGGGCGCCTCCAGACCGTTCCTGTCGAGCGGCACGATCGAGTAGAAATACTCCTGCGGCCTGATGTCCAGACGATCCTCAAAGCTGACGCGCGACGGCAAGAGCACATCGGCGATGGGCACTCCCAAGGCGTCGTCCGGCGCCGGGTGGGCGATGTTTCGATATACCCGATAGCCATTCGCGCCGCGAACCGGATCCCAGAATATTCGCACGGCCTGCGTTGTCGCCTCGCCGGCGAGGGACACCGATGCCGGCGCCTCAAGGGGGCCTTGACCGCTGGGCGCGTTCACCGTAACGCCGGACCAGGGAGCATACGGCGCGACGATGACCGCAGCGCGGTCGGCGCCCGGCGGCGAGGAAATCTGGTCCAGGTCCTGCGTCGAAGGATCCGCTGCGAACCACGGACCAGCGACAGTGAATACGCCGAGCGCGATGACGATATAGAGCGATACGAGCGCGCGCCGGTTCGCCTTCAGCCGGATCCAGGCATCGCGCCAATACGACAGGGAGGGACGCGAAATGACCTCCACGTCGCGATCGGCGACGACCGGCGCGAAGGAGAGCACCGTGTTCACTCGAGCCTCACCCTTGGATCGATCAGTCCGTAGAGCAGATCGACGATGATCACCATGAAGACGAGAAAGGCGCCGTAGAAGACGGTCGTCCCCATGATCACCGTGTAGTCGAGCTGTTGCACGGCTTGCACGAAGTAACGCCCCAGGCCCGGTATCGCGAACACAAGTTCAACCACGAAACCGCCGGTCGTGATTGCCGCGATGGACGGTCCGAGCACGGTGACAACGGGAAGTATGGCGTTCCTCAGTTCGTGCCGCAGGAACACCCGGGTGGGCGGCAAGCCCTTGGCCCGAGCCGTCCTCACGTAGTCCGAAGTTACGATCTCGAGCATGGAGGAGCGCATGAGCCGGGTCAGGAACGCCATGGTGCCGAGGCCGAGCACCAACGACGGCGCAATCATGTGCGAGAGCGTGCCCCATCCCGCGACCGGCAATATGGAAATGCCGAAGAACGCGTTCATCTTGACCAGTACGAGCTGGCCCAGGGCGGCGAAAACGAAACTCGGGACGGAGATGCCGAGAATGACCAGAAACATGATCACGATATCCGGCATCTGGTTCCGGTAGCGCGCCGTGAGCGCGCCGAACAGAATGCCGCCGAGCCCGGCGAAGGCGATGGCAAGGATGCCTAGAATCGCGGAAACCGGAAAGTGTTCGCGGATGATGTCGTTGACCCGGCGATTCTCCTGCGCAAAGGAGATGCCGAAATCCCCCTGCAGCATGTTGCCGATGTAGATGACGTACTGGATCTCGATCCGCTTGTCGAGGCCGTATTGCGCCTCCAGGTTCTTGCGTACTTCCGGGGATACGGCCTTGTCGTTCATAAGCGGATCGCCGGGCACGCTGTGCATGGCGAAAAACGTCGCGGTGGCGATGAACCAGACCGTCACGACGCCTTGCACCAGGCGTTTGAGCGTATATACAAACATGCCCGCTCAGCCGTCCGTAATGTAGGCGCCGGTATAGTCGGGGTCCGTGCCAACCGCGCGGCGCACGACGCCGTTGAGCCGCGGATTGCGGACGTAGACGGAGCCGCGTTCGTAACTCGGCAGAATCACCGCGTCGTCGTAGATGATCTTCTGAATCTGATCGAAGGCGCGCATTCTCTCTTCTGGCACCAGCGAACTCTGGGCGATCTGCACCCACTCATCGAGCTTCGGATTGTCGTATTGGCCGCGATTGTTCCTGTTCCAGGACGCGAACAGGTCGCCGAAAGTGAGGGGGTCGGCGTAGTCCGGACCCCATCCGGCGAGGACGAGGTCGAATTCGCCCGCCGTCATCTTGGCCAGGCGCTGCTTGAAAATCTGCCGGTCGAGCTTTACTTCGATCCCGAGCGTCGACGCGAACACCTCCTGGAAATATTCCGACTCCTTGCTCGCCGCCGGACTGTCGCCGCTCAGCATGATCAGCGGCGGCAACGGGTCGAGACCGAGTTCCCGCTTGGCGCGGGCCAGGTACTCGCGCGCCCGGGGAATGTCGACGCGGTGTTCGGGGGCGGGGTATTCCTGCCGGAAATATCCATCGACGCCCTTGAGCCACACCGGAAACAACGACTCGCCAGGCGTGTTGCCAGGGAGCTTGATGACCTTGTACACCAATTCCGCCGGATCGAAGACGAACTGAATCGCCTTGCGCAGATTCCGGTTGTGGGTCAGCCGGGACGGGCGATGGTTGAACTCGATGAAAAACACCGAACCGTCGTTGAACCGTTCCAGTTTCCACCGCTGCTCCAACGCATCGTGCAGCGTTTCCGCATCCAGGCCGGCGATGGCGACCCTGCCGTCCTTGTAAAGGTTGAGTGTCGCGTTGACGTCGGATGTGACGTAGGCGTAGTCGATGGCGTTCAGGCGAACGCGCTCGCGGCCCCAGTACGCGTCGTTGCGCGCCATTCTGAGCTGCGCGCCGTGCACCCACCTTTCGATGACGAACGGGCCGTTGTAGAGGAGGTCTTCGGCGTCCGCGCCGTAGCGCCCATCGCGACCTTCGTAGAAGGCCTGCTTGATCGGATAGTAGGTGGGGAACGCGACGAGCTTGTCGAAGTAGCCGATGGGCCGCTCCAGCCGCACGGCGAGGGTCAGGTCATCGACGGCCGTGGCGCCGAGGGCCGTCGCCGGCAATTCGCCCTCGTTCACGGCTCGGGCATTCTCTATGGCATAAAGTATGAAGGCATACTCCGATGCGGTCGCCGGCTCCAACGCCTTGCGCCACGCGAATACGAAGTCGTGGGCGGTGACCGGCGTGCCGTCGCTCCAGCGGCCATCGTCGCGCAAGTGGAAGACGGCCTCGGAAGCTCCAATCTCCCAGCGCTCGGCGACGCCGGGGACGATCCGGTCGAATTCGTCATAGCGCACCAGGCCTTCCATGACGTGGCCGAGTATCTGGCCGCTCACCGAGTCCGTGGCGCGGGTGCTGTCAAGTTGCGGCGGTTCGGTGGACAGCGCGAGCGTGATGGTACCGGTGGCCGGATCGACGGCGTCTCCGGCACTGCCGACGCCTGTCGATTCGGATGCCCAGGCGAGCACCGTCATGAGCAGAACGAAAGCGCCGACGCCAAGCAGCGCCAGCAGAAGCAGTTGGCTGCCCTCCCCCAGCCATGCGATGCCCTTCCGGGGCACCGGCGAAGCCGAAGCGTCGCCAGCGAAACCCAGGGCGCCAGGGACGGACGGCTTGCCCGCGCCTGCGCTATCGGAATTAAGGGTGGTCATCGGGAGCCTCGTCAGCTACTACACCGTCCTGAGCAGGTTCCCCACAATTCGTTCAAGATGCAACAACGAATTGCACTCTTCTGCCTGGTGGACATATGCGATGTATCTTCGCATTTCCGCGTCCCCGGCGTTCCAGGTCGCCCTCGGCTCGGGATTCAGCCACAGGACGCGTTTCGCTCGATCATACATTTCTTTCAGGATCTCCGTGCGAGGATCCCCGTAGTTGTTGCGCGCATCACCCAGGATGATGATCGTGGTGCGGTTGTCGATGTCGTCGAGACACTTGTGTCTGAAGTCTTCAAATGCCTGGCCATAATCTGTCGAGCCGCCGCCGTAGTCCCGCAGGGTCTTGGCGATGGCGTCTTCGATGCTGTTGCGCTCGAACAGTTCGGTCACCTCGGCCAGGTCGGACGAAAAGGCGAATGACCGCACTTTCGGCATGACCGCTTCGAGGCTGTACAGGAACATCAGCATGAAGCGCGCATAGTTCGCCACGGACCCGCTGACGTCGCAGATGGCGAACACCTTCGGCCGGTCCACCTTCACCGACTTCCAGTGGAGGTCGAAGATGTTGCCGTCATAGGCCATGTTCCGCCGCAGCGTGCGCGGCAGGTTCAACTGGCCCCGTCTGAATACTTTCTTGCGCCGCGAATGCAAGGCCACCAGTTTCTTCGCCATCTTGAAGACGACTTCCTGTATCAACCGAAAATTGCGGTGTTCGACGTTGCTGAGCTTCACCTTGCGCAGGAGTTCCTCGCGCAGCCGCCGCCCCGTGGCGTCCGCATGCAGCAGAAACTGCCGCTCGACGTAGTCCCGCACCTGTTCCCGCAACCGTTCCCGGCGCTGTTTCAGTTCCCGTGACAGGCGGCGTTCCGGCAGGGAGGCGCGCATTCTGAGTTCGTTGATCTCCCGCTGCAGGTCGGGGAGCCCCATCTCGTCCATGATCCTGCGCGTGTACAGGCCCTTCTGGGTGAAGACCTGGATCTGTTCGAGGTTGACAACCTTGGCCGCTTCCGCCATTCGCACCGTCAGCTCGACGCGGCCGTCCAGCATCAGGAGTTTCGCGAGCGCCGAGCGCGGCGACGCCATTTCGCCCGGCCCCAGGCCTTCCTCCCGTTCGTCTTCCGGGGCAAGGCCAGGGAACCTGTTCTTGGATTTTCTACTGCCCGCGCCGGTTCCGGTATTTTCTTCGCCCCTCCCGCCCGTTCCCGCTTCGCCGCCCCCCGCGCCGCTTCCCCCTTCGCCATTGCCCTGCCCGTCGCCGCCGGCATCGGAAACCCCGGCGTCTGTCGCCCCATCGACATCCTCGAAGGCGAAGAAACGATCGAACGTATCGGCGAAGGCGTCCTTCTCGTCGACGGTCTTCGGCAGCATCAGCGACAGGGTGTTCTTCAACAACTGGCGGTCGCGGTAGCCGACCAGCTCCACGGCGTTCAGCGCGTCGAGAGTCTCCGCGGTGGAGACGCGCACCTCAGCGTTTCGGAGCGCCGCGATGAAGCTCGTGAGGGTGCGGTCCATTCAAGGTGGCCTTCAGAGGTGGCGCATGCCGGCAATGGCGATACGACATATCCGGTTCTGGTGGGCGCCTTGTGACATGCAATCAGGTCTTGACGGCCTTGTTCGTGAGCACGGGAACTTCCACGTCCACGTTTTCGATGTCCTCCTGGAATTTGAGGATGACATTCAACGTATCCCGGACGAGTTGCGGGTCGAGGGTCTCGGTATGCAGCAGGAGGAGCGTTCGCGCCCAGTCGATGGTTTCGCTGATCGCGGGAACCTTCTTCAGGTCGAGGTCCCGCAGTTCCTGGATGAACGTCACGAGTTGGCGGCGCAGCTTGGGAGGAATCTCCGGCACGCGCGCGTGGATGATGCGTTGTTCCAGGTCAGCGTCCGGAAACGGTATGTAGAGGTGAAGGCAGCGCCGCTTCAACGCGTCCGAAATCTCGCGGGTGTTGTTGCTGGTGAGGAACACCATCGGCGGCTCGCGGACCGCCTTGACGGTGCCGATCTCCGGGATCGAAACCTGGAAGTCCGACAGGATCTCGAGCAGCAGAGATTCGAATTCATGATCCGCCTTGTCCACCTCGTCGATCAGGAGCACGCAGCCCCGCTCCTCGCGCAACGCCTTCAGCAGGGGCCTCGGCTCCAGGAACTCCTCCGAGAAGAAGATATCGCCGAACTCGTGCAGCCGCGAGACCGACTCGGCGAACCCCCGAGCCCCTTGCAGCACCTCGCTGAGGGTTTCTTTCAAGACCTGCGTGTACAGAAGCTGCTTGCCGTACTTCCACTCGTAGATGGCCTTCGCTTCGTCGAGGCCTTCGTAGCACTGCAGGCGAATGAGCGGCAGCGCCAGCATCGTAGCGGCGGTCTTGGCGAGTTCGGTCTTTCCGACCCCCGGCGGGCCCTCGATCAACACGGGCTTGCGCAGGTGGTATGCGAGGTAGACCGCGGTCGAGATTTTGTCGCTACAGATGTATCGGTGAGCTTCGAATCCCGCTGTCAATGCTTCCACGGACTCCGTGATGCGGTCGATATTTACGGCTGCTTCCGCCACGCGGGCCCCTGGATCGTCGAGAAACCCGCGAGATTGACAGATGCGCCGAGGTTCGGCAACACGGTCTGCCGGCGTGGTTCCCCACGATAGTCAGACCACCATGGTCCTATCTTGTTCGCCACGGCTACAACTGCATCCAATCATCAAGCGTGACTTTGCGTCCCAGGATGCCCTCGACCTCGCCAATCATCATGCGAAGCTGCGGAACCGAGTATTCGTCGTTTGATGGCAGCGCCAAGCGGTGGCTGCCGTAGATCATGAACTGATGTCGCGAACCCGAAAATGGGCCGTCAAAGTCGAGGCTGCGCAGCGCCGGATGAAAAGGGTGCGCTTACACGGCGTCCAGCGGCTCACGAGTTGGTTCCCCGTTCAGGTCGGCTCCAGATAAGACAGGGATCCGATGACCAAGCTTCAGCCCAAGGAAAAGCCAGTCCTCCAAGGTTGAGCGCAGGAGGTGTTCACATTCGACCAGCGTGTTCCCGAAAGCGATAACGCCCTTGCACGGTGGAATGCTGCCGGAAAAACTGCCATCGTCGAGTTTGTCATAGGCCGCGTTCGCCATGGCGTGTTCAATATGGTCACTGAGAATGCATCCCGTGCTCATGTATTCCTCGCAACTGACAATGTCTGGGAACCTTGGAAGCCGACCTGCGTATTTTACGTCAACTGTCGGGAAGCCCGAACGGACGGCTGCCGCGTCGGCATCCCGCCGGATTGCAAACAACGCGCCGCCCGAATGGCGACTCTCCACAAATCGGTGGGACTCTCCACCCTCCTTGTTCTCCACCCTCCTTGGATTTGGAGTTGCCTGCGAATCCGGGTCGCGACCGCACCACGCGATTGCGCGGCGTCGGCCGCTGATGGAAGATTAGGCCCATAGTTGGAGGAGCAAAAAAGATGCCGAGATACGTCATCGAAAGGGACATCCCCGAGATCGGATCCGCCGAACGCGATGCCCTGCGCGAAGCGTCGCAGAAGTCGAACGGCGTGCTGGCGGCCATGAAGGCCGAAGACAAGAACATCCAGTGGGAGCACTCCTACGTCGCCGGGGACAAGACCTTTTGCATCTACATCGCCGACAGTGAATCCCTTATCGACGAGCACGCCGAAAGAAGCGGGTTTCCGGCGACGGAGGTCACGCTGGTGAAGCGCATGATCGATCCGGTGACGGCCGAAGGGGAGTGAGGCGGAACCCCGCGCTCCTGGCTATCGGGGGCCGCCGATGACGCTGCCCCTGGAGGGTTTCCTGGTTGTCTCCCTGGAACAGGCGGTCGCCGCGCCCATGGCGTCGTGTCGCCTGGCCGACGCCGGGGCTCGCGTCATCAAGCTGGAGCGGTCCGAAGGGGATTTCGCCCGCAAATACGACGACAACGCCAACGGCCAATCCGCCTATTTCGCCTGGTTGAACCGGGGAAAGGATTCCCTCGTCGTCGACATCAAGCACGATGGGGACCGGGCCCTGGTCCACCGCATCCTTGCCCGGGCCGATGTGTTCATACAGAACCTGGCCGTCGGCGCCGCCGCGAGATCGGGTCTCGGTTCCGAAGCCCTGCGGCAGCGCTATCCGAGGTTGATCACCTGCGACATCTCCGGGTACGGCGAAGACGGTGAGTACGCCAACATGAAGGCCTACGACCTGTTGGTTCAAGCCGAATCCGGGCTCGTCTCCGTGTCGGGAGCCCCCGGCGACTACGGCCGGGTCGGGGTATCGATATGCGACATCGCAACCGGCGTCTCGGCGTCGCTCGCCATAACGGAAGCGCTGTTGGAACGCGAGCGCACAGGCGCCGGCAAGGGCGTGAAACTATCGCTGTTCGATGTCATCGCGGACTGGATGTCGGTCCCGCTGCTGCAGCACGATTACACGGGCGCCGGACCGAGCCGCGTGGGACTGGCGCATCCATCCATCGCGCCTTACGGAGGTTTCGTCACCGGCGACGGTACTACGCTGGTCATCTGCGTTCAGAATGACCGCGAGTGGCGCGACCTGGCGGAACAGGTCATGGACGGCAAGGAACTGGCACGGGATGCGCGATTCGCGACCAACAGGGACCGGGTGGCGCGGCGGGAAGAAGTGGACGACATGGTCGGCGCGTTCTTCGCGGCGCATTCTCACAGCGACCTGGAATCCCGATTACGCTCCGCGCGCATCGCCTACGGCAACGTCAACGGGTTGGCGGACCTCTCGACCCATCCCGCGCTGCGGCGCTGGACCATCGCCAGCGCCACCGGCGACATCGCGATGCCAGCGCATCCGAATGCGGCGCTGGAAACGCCGCATTCGCTGTCCATCCCCGACCTCGACGCGCAGGGAGCCGCGATCCGCAAGGAGTTCGCGGCTCCCTCCTAACGCCGGCCCCGCTACCGAAGCCGACGGTCAGGCACCGAAGGACGGTATCGGTTCCGGCAGGCCGGGATACGGTAGCGGCGGGTCATGCGGCCACGGCCGATCCTGTGGCCACGGCGGCAGGATCAACCTTTGGCTACCGTAGTGATAGGGCATGCCGTCTAGCCCGCCACCCACTTCCTGTATTTGATCTGCGGTCAGTTCGTTCACAATTGACTCCCGTGAAATGGTTGAAGGTTGGGGCTTGCTGGCAGGCAGCAACCCCGTTGATGACGCTTTCGCTCAGGTTCACAGCACCCGGATCCAAATACCCGGCTGCACTTCCTTCACCGGCCCGGAATTGATGTCCAACCATGCGCCCGGCGGATGGATCTCACCCACCACGGAACGACCGCTGCTATCCGGCCCACCGCCGCCGACTTCCAGTACCTGACCTTCTGTTAGCTCGTACATTGCCAACTCCTGTTCAATAAATGGAATCAGGATTGTCCGCTTTGACGGAAAGCTCGCGTAGCGGACGTCGCCACCGTTTGGCGTAAGTTCTTCGCCAATATTTCGATACGCTGGACGCGCCTTGAGCGCACCGTTTCGGCCCACGCGGACCAGGGATTGCCGCGCCTGTCGATATCCGCACCGGACAACGCACCAGCGCGCGGGTGATGCAAGCAGCCCAAGGTCGATTCGGCGGCTGACTAGTGTTAGTTTAGTCGGGAACTTCCACACGCGAGGACAAGGCGTTGGACATCAACATTACCTACTGCACTTCCTGAGGCTACCAGCCCAAAGCGGTCAGTTTGGCTGCCAAATTAAAAAAAGCATTCGGTGACGAGGCGTTCCTGATAGAAGGGGCCGGCGGCATTTTCGACGTCAACGTGGACGGCGCGCTGGTCTATTCGAAACACGAGACGGGCGAGTTTCCGGACGAAGACAAGCTCGTCGGGGAACTGCAGCAGAGCTGAATTCGGGGCGGTGGGACGGCATTCGAGGTGCCTCCCGCCAGTTCGCGTATCGCCGAGACAAACCCATCTGGCGCTGTCGCGCCAGCTACGGTGTGTGCCCGATCAATACCTGTAGAACTCCTGCTTGAACGGGCCTTCCCTGTCGACGTTGATGTAGGCGGCCTGCGCGTCCGTCAACGTCGTGACCACACCGCCAAAACCTTCCACCATCAACCGCGCCACCTCCTCGTCGAGCTTCTTCGGCAGCACCTCGATTGCTACTGGCGCGCGTTGGGCCAGCGGCTGATCCGCCCACCGCTGCTCGTAGATGTGCATCTGCGCGAGGACCTGGTTGGCGAATGAGCCATCCATCACCCGCGACGGATGCCCCATCGCGTTGCCGAGATTCACCAGGCGGCCCTCGGACAACAGGATGAGGTAGTCGTTCGGGTCACCACTGCGGAATACCTGGTGCACCTGGCTCTTTACCTCCTGCCAACGCCACTGTTCGCGCATGTAAGCCGTGTCGATTTCGTTGTCGAAATGGCCGATATTGCAGACGACAGCGCCGCGTTTGATCGTCCGCAACATGGCCGAGTCGCAGACGCCCGTGTTGCCGGTGCAGGTGACCAGGAGATCCGTCTGTTGGAGCAAGTGCAGGTCGATATCCTCGATCCATCCCGTGTTGTTGCCGCCGGCATAGGGAGAAACGACCTCGTAGCCGTCGAGACACGCCTGCATCGCGCAGATCGGGTCGATCTCGGCCACGCGGACGATCATGCCTTCCTGGCGCAAGCTCTGCGCCGATCCCTTGCCGACATCGCCGTAGCCCAGCACGAGGGCGCGTTTGCCCGCCATGAGCATGTCGGTGGCGCGCTTGATCGCATCGTTCAGGCCGTGTCGACAGCCATAGCGGTTATCGTTTTTCGACTTCGTCACGGCGTCGTTGACGTTGACCGCGGGAACCTCGAGCGTGTTTTTCTCCAGCATCTCGTAAAGACGATGCACGCCGGTGGTCGTTTCTTCGCTTACGCCGTGGATCGAGTCCAGCATGGCGGGGTATTTCTCATGCACCATTTGCGTCAGGTCGCCGCCGTCGTCGAGCAGCAGGTTCGCGTTCCAGGGATTCCCGTCCTTGCAGATCGTCCGTTCGATGCACCACGCGTATTCCTGCTCGGTCTCTCCCTTCCACGCGAACACCGGTACGCCGGCGGTCGCCATCGCCGCGGCGGCATGATCCTGCGTCGAGAAGATGTTGCATGACGACCAGCGCACTTCGGCACCGAGAGCTATGAGGGTCTCGATCAGGACGGCGGTCTGCACCGTCATGTGGATGCAGCCGATGATCCTCGCCCCCGCCAGCGGCGCACTGTTCCGGTACCTTCTGCGCAAGGCCATCAGGGCGGGCATCTCGGCTTCCGCCAGGGAGATCTCCCTGCGCCCGAACTCCGCCAAGCTGACGTCCGCGACCTTGTAGTCGTTCATGGTTGATCCCCTGCCAGTCAAGCGGGCGACTATAGCGAAAGTCGGGGCGTTGGAACCACGGAATTGGTTCCGGGGCTAGTGGGCAACCGGCTCTTTACGTCCGATTCATACAATCTCGGAGCGCCGTCACCAGCTTTTCGGGGCTTCTTCCGCCAGATTGCACCGCGGACTCGGGGGTTTGCTACTTTGCCGGAAGGGAGCCGGCAAAGTTCACGGCCCTGTCCACCCACCCCGTCAGGTAGTGGTTCGATTCGATACCCGCCGGCTCGACGAGCGCCCATCCCCTCATGACCCGGCCATTCATGTCAGCCGGTCTGGTGTGCGGCGCTGCCAGCGTGTCGTCGTGGTCTTTCTTGTCGAGCCGTTCCAGGTTCCAACACACATGTTGCCGTTGATCATGAAGCAGGCGGTGCCGAACATCCTGCGCTCCGAGTACCCCTCTCGCCGGGAGAGAATCGAGCGTATCCGGTCGATCAGCACAGCGTCGCACATGATGTTCTTTCCCTTCCTAGCCGGCGTACAAGGCCTGAAGCTTGGCGAGGCAACCGACCCAACCAAGCTCATGGTTGTCGCGCGTCTCGGTCAGCGCAAATCGGGAATGCGTCACAGTCAGGCGGGTCGTACCAGCCGACCCCGGTTCGAACTCGACGGTGACCAGCGATTCAACGTCGCTGCCCTCCCAGCACCAGGTGTGTACCAGGCGACCGTTCGGCACGACTTCCCGATACGGTCCGCGCACGACCCATTTCTCTCCCTGGGTCCCGCGCATCTCGATGAGAAACTCCCCTCCGACCGCGACCTCGGCAACCACGCGTGCAACCGCGGCATCACCGGGCGCGAACCATCGGCGCAGCAGCTCCGGGTCGGTCCATGCGGCGTAGACCGTCTCGACCGGTGCATTAATGGTGCGATGGAGGGTCAGGTAAATCCCCCTTTCGTCCGGCTGGTGCCCTGCCATATCACCGCCTCCCGATTTGGTCTGTCCGTCGGTTCGTTCAGCTTTTTGGAGATCTGTCATCGGTGGGTCGTGCCGGAGCTGGTCTCGACCAGTTGATCGAGCGCATCCAGGCGATCCGCCCAGAAGCGCTCGTGGATTTCGAGCCAGGCATGGGCGTCCTTAAGCGCGGCCGGATTGATCCGGCACATTCGTTCCCGTCCCCGCGCTTCGCGCGTTACGAGACCGGCGCGCTCAAGTACGCCGAGGTGTTTCGATACCGCTGCGAAAGAAATCGGAAAAGGCTCGGAGAGATGGCCGACGGTGGCTTCCCCCACTGCCAGTCGATCGAGGATGGCCCGGCGAGTGGGGTCGGCAAGTGCCCGGAAGATATGATCGAGACTTTGTTCAACCATATGGTTGAGTGTATCCACCTCCGCACCAATACTCAACCATTCGGTTGGATATTGTTCCGCGGGTGCGGTTGCCAACGAATTTGCTGGCCATGCGCCGAGCTTCGCCGCAGTCCGCGCGTTAGACAGGCCTATATCAAGTCGATATGGTCCGCACATCCCGTACTCAGGAGGAAAGCCATGCGAGCGCAGGCCCCGACAGCCATTCAGTGCGTCGCCATCGCACTCGCTGGGTTGCTTGCGGCATGCGATCAAGGCGAATCCACCCAACATCCGGGCAAGCAGACATACGAACGCTACTGCTTTACGTGCCACGCCAGCGGCGTGGCTGGAGCCCCGGCGCTCGACGACAAGGAAGCCTGGACGCCGCGCCTCGCCCGGGGCCGGGAAGCGTTGCTCAAGTCCGTTGTCCAGGGTATGCCGCCGGGCATGCCCCCCAAGGGGCTGTGCAATACGTGCACGGAGGAGGAGCTTCTCGAGACCATCGACTACATCGTGTCGATCACGACCGACGAATAGGTTATCGTCGACGGCGCAATGTTCGATGGCGGGTCAGGGTCGGTGACAGATTATTTCCCGGGCGATATCGTCCTCCGGCGCAAGGGGCCGGTCATGCACCAGGGCATTCTGCTTGGCGGCGACCGCGTCCTGCACAACACGCCCCGGCGCGGCGAACACGTTTCCTCCATGGAGGACTTTCGGCGCGGCAAGACTGTGCGCGCGCGGCGACTCGGCGAGACGCAGCGCGCGCGGGCGCTGCACCACGCAGAGCACGCGGCCCAAGGCGAGCATCCCCAGCGGTACAACCTGTTCAGGAACAACTGCGAACATACGGTGACGCGCGCGACTACCGGCAATGCCACCAGCCCACAGCTATTGGCGGTCGCCGCGGGACTCGTCGTCGGCGGTGTGGTGATGGCCGCAACACGGCATCCGGTCGCGGCGGCCGCAATCAGATGCGCCTTGTGCCGGAAACTTCGGAAACCCAGGTAATGGGTGTTTCGCAATGAAAGTGGTCGCTGTCCAGGTCGCCCCGCAACGCGGAGGGTCGCACGTCGCGCTGGATCGCGCGACGCTGGTTCCCGGTCGCGGCATCGAGGGCGACCACCATCATGACCGGCCGAGCGGCGTGCCCGCCAGCGAGGTGACGCTCATCGAAGCGGAGACCGTCGCGTCACTGAATGAGAACACCGGTCTCGCCATCAAGGCGGCCGAAACGCGCCGCAACATCGTTACCCAGGGCATCGACCTCAATTCCCTGGTCGGCAAGCGTTTCTTCATCGGAAACGTGCTACTCGACGGCATTGAGCCCTGCGATCCATGCGCGAGCCTCGGCAGACGGCTGGCAACAGCTTCGGTACCCGCGCCGGCCATCGTCAGGGCGCTCGCCTACCGCGGTGGGTTGCGCGCCTGCGTCATAGAAGGTGGCACGTTAACTCCGGGCACTGAAATACGCCTCGACTGAACTAATCGATCAAGATGCCTAAAGTCGGCCCCTCTCGGCTCGGTCTCTAGTGTGCCCTGTTCCCGCCGGATGCCGAACAAAACGCGTGCGGGCTCTTCTGCAACTGTCGCACGCCCCAGTACAGCTTGCCCATGGCACTCTCACTTGCCGCGAAATCGCGCGTTGCTCACTGACCTCAGGCGAGTATCGTCGGGTTAGAAGACGGTCAAGAGCTAGTCCCAATCTCTCCTACGGGGCGTGACGAGCAGCCATTCTCGCCCAATCGCGACGGGTGTCCTCAGCATACTCGCGCCAACTACTCACCGCGTGAGCCATCGTCGACATTTCGTGCCCATCGCGGCCCCGAACCGCGACGAAACTATCGCCGGCTTTTGCTGGGCCATTGAAAAAATCTATCGGTCCGGGGCGCGCCAAAGCGCGAACGCAGAAGGACCGTGCAAGCAATCTAGAGGCATCCGACTTTTCGTCGAAGCAAAACGGGTTACGCATGGGACTGCCCGGCCAGATAAAGGTCGAGGGACCCTAGCGCAAACGAAGGATCCCGCTAGTAGGATTGGTACGAGGCGGACGCCATGAGGAAATCCTATGCTGGGGTCGATTGCGCACGCTTTTTGTTAGGTTGTGCCATCGTCTTGCTCATCATCCGTCTCAGCATCGGTCGAATCGCCTCGGTAGCCTTCGTTGCATCCCGCAACGCCCGTTGTCTTATTTCCTCCCGATCTTGGACGTGCTCTAAATCCAGCAAGTCGAACTGGACGGAGTCCCTCATCCCTAAACGTTGGATTTCGTTGACCATCGCAACCTCACTCTCAATGGTAATTTCTGGCTATGTGACTCTGGTTCAATGCACCGTCGAAATAGTGTTTTCGCCTAATCCAGATGAGACCGTCACCCTTGGATATTACGGCAACGTCGATTGGACCGCCCACCGTCTCAAGCTCGGGAGACACCCGGCGCTTCAAAGCAGTGAGACTGACGAGGGATTCAGCCATGTCGGCAAGCTCCTCTTTTGGAAGTTGTTCAACGATCTCCATGATCGGTTGAACAAATCTCTCCTGCCGGAACTTCCGCATCTCCTCAAGGTAATTTTCGGTCTGCTTCTCTGCCACAAGACGGAATCCCTGCTTTTGCGCATCGGAATACTGAACGTTCATCGAGTCCAGTATCTCAATAGCCAGCTGAAGGGATGTCTCCGCCATCGAATCCTTCAAGTATTGAACGAGAGACGGGTCGGTCCCCTCCATGAATCGGTTGACCATCTCGCGCTGGGCAAACGGCATGATTATGCCCGATATGCCGTTTCGAGCTATGTCCGTGTGGTTGAGGAGATCGTAGTTTACCTTCCCGCCGACTACACCTAGGGTCGACAATTCGAACAGGGTTGGGAAGACCTCGTCTTCGCCGAACCCCGCGAGGACCACTCCTGACCGGTGGTTGGTCGAGGCGCTGGTCCTTATCGCCTGCTCAACCAGCCTTTTCATCAGACGTTTGTTCGTCAGAGTGATTTTGGAGTCGAGGAACACACGATCAATACACGCGTCTACCTCTTGGCGGCAAGAGGAGACGACTCTCCTCACATTTACGCCTTCCATGGACGGGGAATCATCCTCCTCCTCCAACTGGGACAACATCCCGCTCATACCCACCTGGAGGATTTGATTACGAGCGCGGTTTGACGTTCGCCTGTCTTTTTGAAAGGCCGAAGTTGCCATCCTCCTAATGTAGAGGAAGAGGCTCTGTGCAATCTGCACGATGTTGCTCAACTCATGCTCTGGCGTCGCAAAAGGTGGCATGGTGAGGAAGCGGAGGAAATCCTCGAGATACTTTTCGACCGTGGGGTGTGACTTCTTCCCCAATGCCCGCCGGTATATCTTTATTAGAGTTTCCCAGGGAACGCCCATGAAGTTTGCGTTGTTGTAGACCATCACTCCAACCGGATGGTGCTTTGTCAGTGCGAAGAGCTTCTGAGCGGGGTAAATTTTGCCTGATGGGAGTGTCATCGCGCTATCGGCCGCTAGCGCAACAGCTGTCTTGTTGAGGAGTGCGACTTCGGCGGTCATTCCGTAGGCCCGATGGTCTAGGAACTCGCTTCAGGAGGTAACTTAGTCTGTCGACTTGTGGCAGTTGCATGAACCTCAATTGACCGGCGACATAGTGTCCCATGACTATGTGACCAGTAACGACTAGAGCATGTTCCCCACATTCGCGCGACTACGGTTCGATCACCCATTAGGTGGTCGTCTTCAGGGTGGTGCGGTAGGCGAGGGCAGATAACTCCCTGATGAGACTCGTTGCAGCGTCCAGCAGCTCCATCCTTTCATCCCCCGTGCAAAGCGGTCCTAAGTGTACACGCAACTCGGTTGCGCATCGCAAAAACCCGCTATTCCCAGTCGTGACCACGCGTACCGAAAGTCGAGCGGATGAGGTCAGGCTTGGAGATCCGCTTCGCCAAGTGACAACAGCGAAGTCGAACACTGAGTCTCGGATGAAGTTCTTGTCGTCACCCTCGAGGCCTGTGCAATTCCCGGCGTAGTCGCTTAGCTACTCTCGCAAGTTCGTCGGCATCGCCGGGCGACCGGCATAGTGCAGCACTGCCTCGTTGTCAGCCACGCCTGCGGACCTCGAATTCGTCGACCTCTCATGGCTGTTTTCCTTCCGCAGTGCAGGTCACAGCCACCAAACTCGACCTATCAGAATCGCGTCCGCTCACCGTCGCCGGTGGTCTCACGTTTGGCGGGGGGCCGCCCCCCGTCGAACAATTCGCCCGCTATACGTAGTGCAGCCAGTGTTCGAAAGCCGATTCCTCGCCGCGCACGACGGCACGGTACCGGACCCGCAACCGTGCGGTGATCGGGCCGACGCGGCCGTCGCCGACGGCGCGCCCATCAATGCTGAGCGCCGGCCACACGCCTTGGGAGGTGCCGGTGAGAAACACTTCCGATGCGTCCATCAGGTCATCCACCGAGATGTCGCGTTCTTCGCAGGGGCTGCCGATCATCGATGCGAGTTCGATGATCGACGCGCGCGTTATGCCGAGCAGCACCTTGCTCGCCGGCGGTGTTGCAAGGCGGCCCGAGGCGTCGGCGAGGAACAGGTTCGCCGTCGGCGCCTCCGTTACGCAACCGTTCTCGTCGAGCAGGACGACATCGTCGAAACCTTCCCGTCGCGCCCGCCACTTGGCGGTCATGGCCGCCGTGTAGTTGGCGGCGACCTTTGCCTGGGGCGGAATGATGTCGTCCCGCCGGCTGCGCTTGTCGCGTTCGATCTTCAACGAAAGTTCCGTGCGGCGATGAGGTTGGCCACGGTTCCTGTCGGCGATATCGCGGTCGCCGTCATAGGCGGCGATGAAGACGGATACGCGGGGATCCTGGGGAACCAGCTCGACCTCGATCGAAGGAATCAGCGCGCTGATTTTCACCGACTTCGCCCCCGGATTGCGACGCACCGTTTCCGCGCAGGCTTCGACCAGGAGGTCGACGCTGTGATCGAGCGGGAGGCCGACGATGCGGCAGGTCTTCTCCAGGCGTTCGATGTGATCGCGCAGGCGGAATACGGCGATGCCGCGCCTGGCCGCATGGACGCTGAGGTAGTCGAACGCCAGCGAGCCCCGCTGCAGGCTCTGCGACAATACGTGTACGGTCGCGTCGTCCCAGGCGATGAACTCGCCGTCGCGCCAGATGGTTCGCGCCGTCATCCCCAAACGTGCTCGGAAAACGATAGACGACTGCCATTGTATTCGAGGCCCGGATTGCGGTCTTTGGCCAGGAGTTGCGGACCGTCGAGATCGACGAAGCGCGCGAATCCGGCAAGCAGCAGCGCCGGCGCCATGGAAAGCGACGTGGCAACCATGCAACCGACCACGACCGCCATGTCTTCTGCGCGCGCTTCCCGGGCCAGGGCCAGCGCCCGCGTCAAGCCGCCGGTCTTGTCCAGCTTGATGTTCACCGCCTGGTAGCGCTGGGCGACGGCAGCCAGATTGGAGCCGTCACGGATGCTCTCGTCGGCGCACAGAGGGATCGGCGAACGAAACCCCGCGAGATCTGCGTCGCCGCCTTCCGGCAGCGGCTGCTCGATCATCTCGACACCGGTTTCCAACGCCGCTGGGACGAACGCCTCCAGCGCCGCGAGCGACCAGCCTTCGTTGACGTCGACGATGAGCCGCGCATCAGGTGCATTCGTGTGCACCGCGTGCAGCCGTTCGATATCCGAGGCAACAGAATCCGTCCCCAGCTTCAGCTTCAGGAGCACGCGGTCGCGTGCGGCGCGCGCGCGTTCACCCATCCTTTCGGGCGAGTCGAGGCTCAAGGTGAGCGCCGTGACGACATCGACCGGGCGCGGAACGCCTGCCAACTTCCACGCGGCTCGACCGCTGCGTTTCGCAGCCAGGTCCCACAACGCGCAATCAAGGGCGTTGCGCGCCGCGCCGGCGGGAAGGACATTCGCAAGAGCAGCGCGGTCGAACGGGCCGGGGAATTCCTCGATCATCCGAACAATGTCCTGTGTCGTTTCGCCGTAGCGGGAATAGGGGGCGCATTCACCCCGGCCTCGGAACGCGCCGTCGGTCACCGTCGCCACTACCACCTCGGCTCTGCGCTTCGTCCCTCGGGATATGGTGAAGGGGCGCGCGATGGGCCAGTTTTGCAGTTGGGCAGTAACTCTCATGCAACGGCACGTCTGCTTACCAGTCCTTCCACCCACATTCCTTCCACCCATATTGGAAACGTCGCGCGCGTCGGAGTTCCTTCGGCAAACGAATCACAGCAACGCATCGACGATGACGCCGACGCCTTGCCGCACTGGATCGCATGCCGGCAGTTCGAATCGACGCGCGGTTTTCTCAATGACGTGCGCCGCATCCACCGCCGCGAGGGCCGAGGTATCCATGGCGATTCCGACGCAACGGATGTCGGGATTAGTCAGGCGTCCGAGAGCCGTCGTCTCGGCGATCACATCTTCAATGCGCGCGATGGGCGTTTCGACATTGCGCATGGTGCTGCGCGTCGGCTCGTGGCAGACGACGAAAGCGTCGGGCTGGGTCCCGTGCAGCAGCGCCAGGCTGACGCTGGCGAAGGATGGATGGAACAGCGAACCCTGGCCCTCCACCACGTCCCAGTGGTCAGCGTCGTTGTCCGGCGACAATGCCTCCGCCGCCCCCGCGGCGAAGTCGGCGACCACCGCATCGATGGCGATACCGGAGCCCGAAATCAGAATGCCCGTCTGACCCGTCGCCCGGTAGTCGGCGTCCACGCCGCGCCGCAATAGTTCCCGTTCGATGGCAAGGGCGGCGTACTTCTTGCCCACGGAACAGTCGGTGCCTACCGTCAGCAGCCGTTTGCCGGTGCGTTTGCGACCGCTCGCGGTGTGGAACGATTCGACCGTGTGGCGCACGTCGAACAAACGCCGGCCGAGACGTCGCGCCGCCTCGGCGATCTCGGATATGTCGGCAAGACGCGCATGCATGCCGCTGGCGACATCCAATCCCGCTTCCAGGGCTTCGACGACGTGGATGCGCCATGCATTCGGCAGCACACCGCCCGGGTTGACGGCGCCGATAACCAGGGTTCTGGCGCCAGCACGCGCGGCTTCGGAGATCGACAGCTCGGCGACGCCGAGATCCGCGCCGCAGCCGGGAAGCCGCATCTGCCCCGCGACAGCGCCCGGTCGCCAGTCGACGATGCCCTGTCCCGTCTTGGCGGCCAGCGCGTCCTTGGCGTCACCGATGAAAAGCAGGTAGAGCGTTTCAATGTGCATGTGGCGGTGATCGTTTCTCGTTGCCTCCCCACCATAGGGGCAAATGGCAAGAGATTCCACGGCCAGCGCGCGGTTTCCAGCCAAGGCCCTGCCGTTCCCCCTGGGCACGCAACAACAGCCACTTCATGCGCTCGGGAATGCAGGCCAGGGGGATGCCGTCTGGGGGCGGAATTCGCGCTCCTGGTACCGTTTCGCGGCGAGGTGCCGGAACGCGTCTTCACGCCTCCCGTGCCGCTGCCGAAGAAATGGACGCGGAGACACGCCCCGGCGAGGATGTCCCCGCGTATGCTTACGGCGTCAATGCTGATCGCCTTGCCGCGGGGGGGTTATGGATCAGCACGAACCGCACCCCGTGATGCGCGAGGCGCTGTTCGGCGACTGAGTGCTCTTGGCCGAGACCGGCCGACGCAGATCCAACCGGGGGGAAGATGGATGCGTTCGAGGGTTTTCTGCATGTCCTGGACGGGCTGTTGGGCTCGGCGGTGTACTTCCCGTGGGTGCTGCTACTGGTGGGCGTGTTCTTCACGATCTACCTTGGGTTTCCACAGATCCGCTACTTCAAGCGCGCTTGGGGAGTTCTCTTCGGGCGCCATACGCGGTCCGATGCGGAAGGCGACACGTCGCACTTCGAGGCGCTGTCTACCGCGCTGTCCGGGACCGTCGGAACCGGCAATATCGGTGGCGTCGCCCTGGCGATTTTTCTAGGCGGGCCGGCCGCTCTGTTCTGGATGTGGGCGACCGCTTTCGTGGGGATGACGACGAAGTTCGTGGAAGTGACGGTCTCGCACAAGTATCGGGTCAAGGACGACCAAGGCAGGATCGCCGGCGGGCCCATGTACTTCATGGAGCGCGGCCTCAAGCTGGATCTGCGCCTCGGCAACGAACGGGTCATCCACTTCGGCAAGTGGCTCGCGGTGTTCTTCGCCGTGGCTACCGTCCTGAGCACGCTCGGCTCTGGCAACATGCCGCAGAGCAACAACATGGCCTCCGGCCTGCACGCTTCGTTCGGCATTCCGCAGTGGGTGAGCGGGGCCGTGCTGGCGGCGGCGATGTTTCTGGTGATAGTCGGCGGCCTCAAGTCGATCGCCAAGGTCGCGTCCACCATCGTGCCGGTGATGGGCGCCCTCTATGCGATTGCCGCGATTGCGGTGATCGCCTCCAACGTAGATCAAGTGATTCCCTCATTCGTGGCGGTGTTCCGCGATGCGTTCACCGGATCCGCCGCAGGCGGCGGGTTCCTCGGGGCGAGCTTTGCCTATGCCTTAAACCGTGGCGTGAACCGAGGCTTGTTCTCAAACGAGGCGGGCCAGGGCTCTGCCCCCATCGTCCACGCCGCCGCGCGCGGCGACGAGCCGGTGTCGGAGGGCATGGTCTCGCTGCTCGAGCCGTTCATCGACACGCTGATCATCTGCACGCTGACGGGACTCGTGATTCTGTCGTCCGGTGTCTGGAAGGAGAAATTCGACAACGAGTTCCAAGCGTTCGACACCGAATTCATCGCCGGCGTCTACACGGACGAAAGCCCCGCCGATGTTCGAGCGCTGTTCGAGCACCTGCACGGCAACGCGCAGTCTGTGGCGGTCGCAAGCGGGACCTTCGAGGTGGTGGATGGTCGCCTCGCCGACGTGGAACTCACTATCCTGCACAACCGCTCGGTGGCGGAGGACGTGAGATTCCTGGCCGTCGGCGAGCCGTACAACGGGCCGATTACCGTTGTGGACGGGGCTCTCGTCGGAGACATCAGCATGCACGGCAAGTCCTTGCTGCACTCGGTGCCGCTGACCGTCGAGGCGTTCAAGCAGAGCTTCCTGGGCGACTATGGTCAGTACGCCGTCACGCTCGGCTTGGTGCTGTTCGCCTTCAGCACGGCGATTGCGTGGTCCTACTACGGCGACCGCGCCATAACGTATCTGTGCGGCGGATCAACCGTGGCCGTGCTGCCGTACCGGCTGTTCTACGTGGCGGCGTTCTTCCTGGCGACGGTCGTGGACACGTCCCTGGTTTGGCTGGTCTCCGCAGTGACGATAGCGTTGATGACGCTGCCCAATCTGTTTGGCATCTTGCTGCTCGCCAAAGAGATGAAGGGAACGGTGCGCGACTATTGGCGGCGTGTGGACTCGTAACGGGCGAAGCGTTCCTTCGCCCCCGCCGCGAAATCGGCGACCACCGCACCGATGGCGATACCGGAGCCCGAAATCAGAATTCCCGTCTGACCCGACGCCCGGTAGTCGGCGTCCACGCCGCGCCGCAACAGATCCCGTTCGATGGCAAGGCCGGCGTACTTCTTGCCCGCCGAAGGGGCAAATGACACGAAAATCCACGGTCCGCGCGCAGACCTCAAGGCCGTCGCTTCGACCGCCCAGGCCGGCTGTAGAAAGGGATGCGTCCCCTATCGCGCCTTGGGATAGTATTGGCCGTCCCAAGGCGGTGACAGGGGCCATGAACGTCGTGACCGAGGGCGAGCCCAACACCTATCGAAGTTCCGCTAAGTGACCGGTAGATGGCCGCGCGTCTTGTTACCCGTCTGCTAGCACTGCCCGCCAGGGCGATCGTTTCTGTGACGCTAGTGCTTCTCCCCGCGCTCGTTGCGGCGGGAGAGCCCAGCCACGGCTTCGCGTACTTCGGAAACCTGAAGTACCCGAAGGACATGCCGCATTTCGACTATGCGAACCCGGACGCCGCAAAAGGGGGACAGATCAACCTGTCCATCGTCGGCAACTTCAACAACGTGCATGCCTATGTCGACAAAGGAAATCTCACGCCCTTCATGGACACCAGGCTGAGTTCAAGGGTTTACGACCACCTCATGCGGTGGTCCGAAGACGAACTGGCTTCCTACTACGGCCTGCTCGCCGAAAGCGTGGAGGTGGCCGACGACTACAGTTGGGTCGCCTACACGCTGCGCGACAACGCCTATTGGCACGACGGCGAACCGGTGACCGTCGACGACGTTCTGTGGACCTTCAAAATGCTGAAGACCAAGGCGTCCATCAGTTGGAGAATCTATTACAGCGACTTCGACCGGGTAGAGCAGACCGGGCCGCGGTCGTTCAGGTTCCATTTCATCGAGGAGGCGAAGACGGGCCCGCATCTGGTCGTTCTCACCGCCCGTTTCACGACGCTGCCCAGACATTACTGGGAGCAGAGAGACTTCACCGCCACAACCCTCGAGCCGCCACTCGGCAACGGGGCTTATCGGTTGGCCGAGGTGGAGGTCGGACACAAGGTGGTCTTCGAACGCGTGGAGGACTATTGGGGCAGGGACCTGAACGTCAACGTCGGCCACCACAACTTCGACCGCATAGTGTACACGTACTACTTTGACAGGAACGTCATGCTCCAGGCGCTTCGGGCGGGCTTCGTGGACCTCTTCTTCGAGGAGGACGAAGGCCACTTCCACACGGCCTACGATTTCGAAGCCTATCGCCAGGGGCTCTTCAAGAAGGAAACCTACAGAATGGGCTATTCCTACGGCATGCACGAGAGCGTCGTTCTCAACAACCGCCGCGACCTGTTCAAGGACATACGGGTCAGGGAGGCGCTGACCCTGGCCTACAACTTCGATTGGGCGAACCGCGTTTACTGGCACCGCGGCCTGGAACGCAACAACAGCTACTTCATGCGTTCGGGAATGCAGGCCAAGGGGCTGCCGTCGGCAGAGGAACTCAAGCTCCTGGAACCGTTGCGCGACCAGGTGCCGGAGCGCGTCTTCACGCAACCCGTGCCGCTGCCGCAGAACGACGTTTTCGGACGCAACCGCGATACGCTGCTCCAGGCCGACGCGCTGCTGGTCGAAGCGGGTTGGGTGATCAAGGACTTCAAGCGCGTCAACGCCCAGACCGGAGAGCCGTTCACGGTGGAGTTCATCGTCCGCTTCGACCTCCACGAGCGCATGCTGGTGCCCTTTGTCGAGAACCTCAAGCGCCTGGGGATAGACGCGGTGCTGCGCAAGTTGGAAAGCAACCTGATGACCAATCGGCTGCGAAACTACGACTTCGACGCGACCATACGCAAGCTCTATACCTTCATGGTCCCGATTCCGGCGCGCATGCGCAGTACGTACAAATCGCAGTCCGCCGATCAGCCCGCCCAAACCAACCTACCCGGGATCAAGAATCCCGTGGTGGACTTCCTGGTGGAGAAGGTCCTGAATGCCAGAACCGAAGCGGAGATGAACACCGCCGGACGGGCGCTGGACCGCGTGTTGCTTTGGAACTTCTACGTCATTCCCGAAGGATGTCCGCTCGGACGCCACCCCGTGTATTGGGACCGGTTCGGCCACCCTCCCATGGGTCGAGAACACATGAACTGGACCGGTTTGCAGCTATGGTGGCTCGACGAGGAGAAGAACGCCCGGGTAGAGGCCGGTCTGGCCGGATTGAGAGACGAGTAGGCGATCAGGTGGTGGCGTTGCCAATGCGTTTCTTTGCCTGCTTCCTGATGCTACTTCCCGTCCCCGGGGCGGCGGGGGCGCCGAGCCGCGGCTTTGCGTACTTCGGCGACCTGAAGTACCCGAAGGACATGCCGCACTTCGACTATGCGTATCCGGATACGCCGAAAGGCGGAACGGTCCGAATGTCCATCGTCGGCACGTTCAACAACGTGCACGCCTATGTCGACAAGGGATTGGTGGGGGTCACGCTGGACCCGAGAATCGGCACGCATCTCTACGAACCCCTCATGCGGAAGTCCGAAGACGAACTGGCTTCCTACTACGGCAAGCTCGCCGAAAGCGTGGAGGTGGCCGACGACTACAGTTGGGTGGCCTACACGCTACGCCAAAACGCCTACTGGCACGACGGCGAACCGGTTACCGTGGACGATGTACTGTGGACATTCGAAACGATAAGGACCGAAGCGTCCTTCAGTTGGAGAGAGATTTACCGCGATGTTGTCGAACTGGAACAAACCGGGCCCCGGTCCTTCAGGTTTCGTTTCAGCGAGACCGCCGAAAAGAACCCGCAACTGGTGATCCTCACGGCCGGGTTCACGTCGCTGCCCCGGCACTATTGGGAAAGCAGGAAGTTCGCCGCCACGACCCTCGAACCGCCCCTCGGAAACGGCCCGTATCGCCTGGCCGAGGTGGACCCCGGACACAAGCTGGTATTCGAACGGGTCGAGGACTATTGGGGCAGGGACCTCCACGTGAACATCGGTCACTACAATTTCGATCGCATAGTGATTGGCTACTTTTTCGATCTGAACGTCATGCTGCAGGCATTCAGGGCTGGCGTCTTCGACTACTACCGCGATCAGAACGAAAGCACCTTCGCCACGGCCTACGATTTCGCCGGCTATCACCAGGGGCTGTTCAAGAAGGAAACCTACGTCATGGGGACGGCCTACGGCATGCACCACTGCATCGTTCTCAATAATCGCCGCGATCCGTTCAAGGACATTCGCGTGCGCGAGGCGCTGGCGCTTGCCTACAACTTCGAGTGGGCGAATCGCGTCTACTGGCACAGCGGCATGGAGCGCAACAACAGCCACTTCATGCGCTCCGGGATGCAGGCGAAGGGGCTGCCGACGATCGCGGAACTCAAGCTCCTGGAACCATTTCGCGAACAGGTGCCCGAGCGCGTCTTTACGCAACCGGTGCCGCTGCCCAAGAACGGCCTTTTCGGACGCAACCGGGATACGCTGCTCGAGGCCGAGATGCTGCTCGTCGAGGCCGGCTGGGTGGTCCAAGATTCCAAACGCGTCAACGCCAGGACCGGAGAACCCTTCAGCTTCGAGTTCATCATCTCTTCCGCCGAATACGAACGCATGCTGATACCCTTCGTGGAAAACCTCAAGCGCTTGGGCGTAGACGCGATCCTGCGCAAGGTCGAGAGCAACCTGTTGGTCAATCGACTCCGAAACTACGACTACGACGCGACCATGCGCAAGTTCTACACCTACACAATTCCCATTCCGGTGCGGCTGCGCAGCCAGTTCACTTCGCGGCCGGCCGAGCAACCAAACATGACCAACTACGCCGGCATCAAGAATCCCGCAGTGGACTTCCTGGTGGAAAAGATCGCGGACGCCACGACGGAAGTGGACATGAATGTTGCGGGACGGGCGCTGGACCGGGTGTTACTCTGGAACTTCTACGTCATACCCGAAGGGCATCCAGTCGGACGACACCTCGTATACTGGGACCGGTTCGGCCACCCGCCGCTCGGTGCCGAGCACATGAACTGGACGGGATTCCCGCACCTGTGGTGGCTGGACAAGGAGAAGAGCGCCCGGGTGGATGCCGGGCTCGCCGGATTGAAGAGTAACTAGCAGAGCTACCAGCCCCGAGAGGATCGGTTTCAGACCATGCAGAAAATCCGGGAAATCGCGATCAGGATCGGCTCGTCCTACCTCTCTCGCAGGCTCGTGCTGATGTTGCCGACTTTGATCGGCATCATGCTGGTGAACTTCATCATCATCCAGGCGGCGCCGGGAGGCCCCGTCGACCAGGCCATCGCGCGAATTCAAGGCGAGGACGTCGCGGCAACCGCGATGATCGGCGGCGGAGGCGGCGCTCCCAGCGGCATGGAAGCGGGCGGCCAGAGCAGCTACGAATTCGCGCGGGGGATCGACCCGGAACTCATCGCGGAACTGGAAAAGCAGTTTGGCTTCGACAAGCCGGCGCATGTCCGGTTCTTCCAGATGTTGAAGAACTATTTCTCGTTCGATTTCGGCGACAGTTTCTACCAGGACGTCCCGGTAGTCGATCTGGTGTTAGAGCGTTTGCCCGTCTCGCTGTCGCTCGGTGTCGCAACGCTGCTCATCGTCTACACGATTTCGCTTCCCTTGGGGATCCGGAAGGCGGTCCACGACGGCACGCAGTTCGATATCTGGACCAGCTTTGTGATCCTGATCGGCTACGCGATCCCCGCGTTCATTCTGGCGATGCTGCTCATCATCCTGTTCTGTGGCGGCGAGTACTTCGACTGGTTTCCGCTGCGCGGACTGATATCGGACAACTACTCCGAGCTCACGTTGTGGGAACAGGTCAAGGACCGGCTCGATCACCTCGCCATGCCCGTCGCCGCCCTGGTCGCGGGAAGTTTCGCGACGTTGACCATGCTGACGAAAAACTCGTTCCTGGACGAGATCAACAAGCAGTATGTTCTGACCGCCCGGTCGAAAGGACTGACGCCGACACGCGTGTTGTACGCCCACGTATTCCGCAATGCCATGCTCATCGTCATCGCGGGCTTTCCGGCGGCGCTGCTCGGCATACTCTTCACCGGCGGCATCCTGATCGAAGTCATATTCTCGCTGCGGGGCATCGGGCTGCTGGGATTCGAGGCCATCATGTCGCGAGACTATCCGATCGTGTTCGGCACGCTTTTCGTGTTCACCCTACTGGGCCTCGTGACGCAGCTCATCGCCGATCTCGTCTACACCCTTGTGGATCCGAGAATCGATTTCGAAACCAGGGGAACGTGATCGTGGGCGAAGCGAACATGTCCGTGGGTCCGGGCGCCAAGCAACGCTGGCGCGCCAGTCCGCTGACGCGCCGTAGATGGGCTAATTTCCGGGCGAACAAGCGCGGTTACTGGTCGCTTCGCATATTCCTCGCCCTATTCACCTTTACGCTCTTCGCCGAGTTCATCGCCAACGACAAGCCACTGGCGATTCACTACGAAGACCGCTACTACTTCCCCCTGTTCAAGGAGTACGCCGAGACCGAGTTCGGCGGCGTATTCAAGGTCGAGGCCGACTATCGGGAGCATTTCGTTCAGGACCTCATCACGGACAAGGGCGGCTGGATGATCTGGCCGCCGATTCGCTTCAGCTACAACACCATCGACTATTACCTGCCCGGCACCGCCCCCTATCCGCCTTCGAAGGAGCACTTGCTGGGCACCGACAACGTCGGCAAGGACGTGTTGGCCTCGATCATCTACGGGGCGCGGCTGTCGTTCCTGTTCGGTCTCGTCCTGACGTTCCTGAGCTCGATTATCGGCGTCTGCGCCGGCGGTCTTCAGGGGTATTTCGGCGGCAAGATCGACCTCTTCGCGCAACGTTTCGTCGAGATCTGGGCGGGGCTACCCACGCTGTTCATACTGATCATTCTCGCCAGTATCGTCGAATCCAACGTGTTCTGGCTGCTGGGCATCCTCGTCGCTTTCAGCTGGATGTCCCTGGTCGCAGTCGTGCGGGCGGAATTCCTGCGCGCGCGGAACTTCCAATACATCGATGCCGCCCGCGCCCTGGGCGTCACCGACCTCAGGATCATGGTGCGGCATGTGCTGCCGAACGCCATGGTGGCGACCATCACCTTCCTGCCCTTCATCCTGACCGGGTCGATCACCGTGCTTACGTCCCTTGATTTCCTGGGCTTCGGACTGCCGTCGGACTCGCCGTCGCTCGGTCGCCTGATGGCGCAAGGTCGCGCCAATATCCATGCGCCCTGGCTCGTGCTGACCTCTTTCTTCACGCTCGCGTCCATGCTGACCCTTCTCATTTTCACCGGCGAAGCTGTGCGCGACGCCTTCGACCCGCGCAAGGACCCGGCAGCCGGCCCGCTCCAGTCGAATAGCTGATTCGCGTCCGCTCCGAGAGACCGCCGTTACGATTGGACGATTTCCCACGCGATTACCCGTCGATGCGCCGCATCGCATTGACGGCCGAAGGCGTACAGTGCTGCTTCTCGTCGTGCGACGGCCGCACGAACGACGCACACCGGGTTTGCTATGATCGCGACGCCTCGGCCAACTCTCGAGGAAACGCCATTGGTGGCCAAACCAGTTCGCCGTCGCTTGACCGTCGATGATTTCGAGCACATGTGCTCGGCGGGAATCCTGACAGCCGACGACCGCGTAGAACTTATCGATGGGGAACTCATCGAAATGCCGCCAATGGGACCCGCGCACGCGGGCATCGTGAACCGCTTGGCCGAGATCCTGCTATTGCGCTTGGGCGATGCGGCGAAGTTGCGCGTCCAGTCCTCCGTGAGGCTATCGAATCATACCCAGCCGGAACCCGATCTGGCGGTCGTAAAGCCTGATCCTCGCCACTACCTGCTGCGCCATCCGCAGCCGGCCGACGTTCTGTTGGTGATCGAAGTAGCCGACTCGTCGCTTGACTATTACCGCGAGCAAAAGGTCCCCCGATACGCTGCCGCCGGTGTCCCCGAAGTATGGCTCGTCGACATCAGAACGAAGCAAATCACGGTTTACAAGGAGCCGTCTTCCGGCGGTTATGGCTATTCCCGGACAGTGGCCTGGGCGGAGGAGATCGTCGCCACCGCGGTTGAAGGCCTTCGCCTGACTTTCGAGGAGTTCTTGCCGAGGGCGCATTTCGAGTAGCCAACGACGCCGCGCGCTGTGAATCGGGCCGGAAATTCGGGCCGGCGTCGAGGTGGCCGCGCGTTCCCCTCCTAGCCCGACTTCCGCAACTTGGCCCTGAAACGCCCGCAACCCATTGATTTTCGGTTGGCGAAGGCGATAGGTCGGCACTACAGCCATATGCGGCGCCGGGTCGATTTGGCTGGCGGGGCTACGCGATTCTGGGCGCCGGCTGTTGCGGCAGTCGCAGGTCGAGTTGGTGCAAGAGCAGTTGGTGATCCGCGGTCGGCTGGGTGTGGCGGGGCAACACCAGGCGCCGCCCGTCGGTGGTCGGCAAATGGACATCCACCATCTGCATCGTCGCGAACTTCTCCAACACGGCGCGCGGCGTCAGTCCCGGCGCGCGCGGTCGGGCGAGGTTCTTCAGGGTGACGTGCAGGCAGTAGGCGATGAAGGCGACGAAGATGTGCGCTTCGATCCGCTCCTCCCGCTGATGGAAGATCGGCCGGAGGGCGAGGTCGTGCTTGAGTTCCTTGAACGCCTGCTCGATCTCGGTGAGCCGCGTGTAGTACCGCCACAGCGTGGCGGGGTCTTCGCCGGTCAGGTTGGAGCGCAGCAGATAGCGGCCCTCGCGGCGCCGGGTCCGCCGCAGCCGGTCGCGCCGCAACGCGAAGGTGAAGGTCTCCGGGGTCACGGACTCGCCCGCCGCGGGCAGGCGGATCTCGACCAGGTGATACGCGCGCCCCGCCTCCTTCTTCGCGGCGCCGAGCTTCAGCAACAGCTCGTCGCGCTTCAACGATTGCCCGCGCAACTCGTGCAGGCGCCGCCAGAGCTTCTTCAGCCGGCGCCGGCGCATGCCGCGCTCCTTCGCGATGCGCGCCCGGCTCTGGGCGAGGATGTAGAGTTCGCCGTCCTCGGCCAGAAGCTTCACCTCGACCGACTCGCGAACCGCCTGCCAAGGCAGCCCCACGAACGCCTTCTCCAGGCGCGTCAGGCGGCCCTTGGGCGTGCCGACCAGGTAGCGCACGGCCGGATCGCAGGCGCGCATCGCCGCCAGCGTCTCCTCGGTCGGAATGCCCCGGTCCATGATCCACACCCGCTCGGACCGCCCGTACTGCGCCTCGATCTTCTCCAGGAAGTCCGCCAGCGTCGTCTTGTCGCTGGTGTTGCCCGGCATCACCTCGTAGGCCAGCGGAAAGCCCCGCGGGGTCACGATCAGCGCGATCACCACCTGCACGCAGTCCGAGCGCTTGTCGCGGCTGTAGCCGAACTGGCGCTTGCCCGCGAACGGCGGGTCGCTCTCGAAATAGGTGGAGGTCAAATCGTAAAGCAAGACGTCGAAGCGCGCCTCGAACAGCGTCTCCCAGCGCTCCCGCAGAAACGAGAAGAACGCCCGCCTGTGCGCCTCCAGCTTGTCCAGGCAGCGATACAGCGTGTCGCTGGAGAGGATCTCCGGACTTCCCAACAGATCGCTCAAGGCGCTGTGCTCGTACCAGTGCCGGTGCAGCCGCCAGTCGCTGCCCGGCTCGATGAGCTGGTAGCACACCTGCGCCTTCAGCACGTCCAGCCAGCGCGTCCCCTGCCGGCTCGCCGGCAATCGCGGCCCCCAGAACCGGTCCAGCTCCAGCCGATCCCATAGCGTCAGCGCCAGCCAGCACGCGCCCCACTGCCGCGGCCGGTGCAGCCGCACGTCCCCGACGTTCACCCGCACCACCTCGCACGCCAGATCCGGGGCTTCCCGATCGGCCGGGAACAGCGCCATCTGCGTCGGACCCGAAGCGCCCCGCAACACCTCGATCGAGCGGCACCACGCCGCGCGTTGGCTATCGTTGATCTCGCCGAGATAGAGCACCTGCCGCTGCACCACCCGACCGTCGCGGCGGCGGCGGTTCTCGACCACGCTCCAGTAGCGGTGCTCCTTGCCGTCCTTGAAGCGTCTCTTGGAGCGCACGAACATGGACGCCCACCTTGCCCGATCACCCGGAAATAGCAACAACCAAGGTCGGCACTACAGCCGATTTAGGCGTCCTCAGCTCAATAAAAACAACCGCTTAAGTGGCAGCTGCCCCTCGAAATTCGTCAAATCAGCCTCGAGTTGCGGAAGTCGGGCTAGTTCTTGTCCGTAAACTCTCAACGTATTGATTATATTGGAGAAAAGGGCGAAAAGAGTGGCTTTGAACCGGCGTTTCAGATATCCTCTGTGTTCGTAACCCAATGAAAACATTGGAAAAGCCAAAACGCCGGAGGTGCGAATGCGCGAAAAACGCAACGCGCAAACAAGCTTATTCGATCCGCAAGTCGTGGACCACCCCGTCGCCGACGATCTGGAGCGCGCGTCGGCGTGGCTGGACGCGCGCCCGGAGCTGCTCGCCGAGATCGCCGCCGACCTCGGCGCGCGGTCGGGGTCGTCGCGCGGCCGCCGCGGCCTGAGCTGCGAGACGGTGCTGCGCTGCGCGCTGCTCAAGCATCTGCGCCGGGAGACCTACCGGGGTCTGGAGTTCGCGCTGCGGGACTCGCTTTCGGCGCGGCGCTTCGCGCGGGTCGAGGCGGGGCGGCTGCCGGGCAAATCGGCGCTGCAGTCGACCATCGGCTCGATCCGCGCCGAGACCTGGGAGCGCATCAACCGCTGCTTGCTGGGCGCGGCGCGCGACGAGAAGGTCGAGCTGGGGGATCAGGTCCGCGTCGACAGCACGGTGACCCATACGCACATTCTGGAGCCTTCGGACAGCCAGCTGCTGCGCGACGGCGTGCGCGTGCTGACGCGGCTGCTGGTCGCGGCGCGCAAGGAGCTGGGGGCGGACGCGGTGCGCTTCCACGATCACCGCCGTGCGGCGAAGCGGCGCGCCTTGGAGATCGGGTCGCAACGCGGCGCGGAGAAGCGGGCGCGGACCTACCGCAAGCTGCTGCGGCTGCTGGCGCGGACGGTCGGCTATGTCGAGGCGGCGCTGCCGGCGGTGTCGGCGGCGGGGACCCCCTGGGCGCGGGCGTGGGCGGAGACCGCCGCCGAATACGGCGATCTGCTCGCCCGCGTGGTGGATCAGACGACGCGGCGGGTGTTCGAGGGCGAGACGGTGCCGGCGGCGGAGAAGGTGGTGAGCCTGTTCGAGCCGCACACGGACATCATCCGCAAGGGCGGGCGCAAGACGCACTACGGGCACAAAGTCAACTTCGCCACCGGGCGCAGCGGGCTGGTGCTCGACGCGGTGGTGGAGGACGGCAATCCGGCGGACAGCGCGCGCTGCCTGCCGATGCTGCAGCGTCATGTCGAGCATTACGGCGCGGCGCCGTCGCGGGCGGCGTTCGACGGCGGCTACGCGTCGCGCGGGAACCTGAAGGAGGCGAAGGACTTGGGGGTGGCGCATGTCGTGTTCAACAAGAAGCGCGGCATCAAGGTCGCGGACATGACCCCGTCGTCGTGGCTGTACGCGCGGCTGAAGCGCTTCCGCGCCGGCATCGAGGCGGGCATCTCGTACCTGAAGCGGTGCTTCGGCCTCGGCCTCTGCCGCTGGCACGGCCTGCCGCGCTTCAAGGCCTACGTGCAGTCGGCGGTGTTCGCGCACAACTTGTTGCGCATCGTTCGGCTGCTGCCTCGGCCCACCTGACCGGAGCTGGAACCGTCGCCGACCGACCGGGCGCGACGCTCCGGCCGGTGAGCCATGCCCGTCTTGCCGGTCGCCCCTTCGATCCATCCTCGAACGCCTCCGAAAGCGGCGGAATCACCTCCGAATCGGGACGAAATGCGGTGCCCAGCCCCCTCGATCAATGTTCGAGCCCATGCTCGGCCTTTGCGACCTCCCGAAAACGCGGCTTTAATGGACAAGAACCTCCTAGCCACGAAATCCGTCGGAGCCGAAGGCGCGCGCCGTGTTTCGCCCCAGCCCCAGCCCTCTGTTTCGCCCATCCCGCCCGTCCCGATCCTGCACCTTGATCGGCACTTGCGTGCCGTTCTACGGCGTAGCCACATACGATAAAACTTTACCTTTAATATCAATCGTCTACGGGCTTAGCACCTAGTCGATCCCACTACGGATCACCTTCCCGATCCGCGATGCCAGGACGCCCCTCGCGGCTTTCCGGCACCGCCTGACGCCTAACGCGTTCTCTCCCGAGCAGCCTCCCGATGATCGTCGCGCGCCGCCGGCGTCGGGTCAAGGGCCACCAGGGCGTCCGGCTACGCCGGACGCGAACCCTTGAGGCGACGACGGCGGTGCCACGCTGAGCCGGGGAGCGGGCGGGCAGCCCCGGCCCGCCGCATCGCGCGGCAATGTCGCCGTGTTCCGCACCGTCCTCGCAACCCGCCCGCTCCCTGCCGAGCGGCGAGCGTCCCTCCTTGCGCAGCGTGCGCGGCCACAGCGCGGATCGGTGGTGTGGTCCGGGTTGGTGGGAAGGTTCCGGCAAAGGTGCCCCGGCGGCGTTTGCAGGCCATTGTGGGCGATGCCGCCGAGGGCGGCCCGGGCTCTATCGCCTACGGCGACCAAGCCCCTGCGGGTCTTGGCCCTGGCGGGTGACGATCCCTATCGCTTCCGCCCTTCGGGCGGTGTTGCCGCTTCCGCGGCGCCCCGGGACGGCGGGTAGCGGCAGTCGAGCAACGCAATGCCGCACAACTCGTGCAAGAGGTGCGTCGCCAGCGCGTCCACGGTCCAGCGCCAGCCGTCGTCGGGCGCTTTGTTGAACCGCTCCAGCGCCGCCCGCACTTCAGCCGTGTCGGCCTTGCCGCCCTCGCACCGCACCATCGCGTGGGGTACGCCGTGTCCCGCCTTGTCCGCGGCCGACTCCCACAGTGCCAGCGCCTGCGTTCCGTCGGCTTCGTCGCCGGTCTCCAGTTCGACCGCGAACGCGTGCGCGCCGGCGTCGGCGGGTCCGTCGTCGAGTATCTTCATTCGTTCGTCTCCGTGTTCCAAAGGCGCCGAAGCCGCGGTATCCAGCGGACGCCCGCAACCCCGATCCGCAGCCGGCGCCGAAGGGCGCCGGGCCATACGCATCAGCACGCAGAACGTGGTTGACGTGCCGCCTGTTCGCCCGGCGCCAGGGAGCGACCCCGGCCCCATACGAGGAGCTGTTGTATTCAGCGGCTAACCCGGCATGCGGGTTTCCGCGGCTGATGCGTGACCGGGACTATTCGGCGCGGGACGCCGGGGCGTCAACCGGGGCGTGCCTTTCCGGGACCGGCCGGCCGTTGGTTTCGACCACTGCCCCGCCCCCAGCGCGAGAACCGCAGACCCACCGCCGTTCCACACCGCCCGCTCCAACCACAGGTCCGGCCGTCCGTCGTGTGCGCCAGCGTGTCACGCGTGCTCCGCCGGTCAACCCGCGGGGCGGGTTCTCCGCGCGCTCCCACCTCGCTGGCGCGAGGTGACCGGCGTGCGCGCGCGTGCCGCCCGTCCAGGCACCGACGCACTCCGCGTCGCGAGTCTGAACAGGAGAATCAACATGGACCTCGAAACCCTCATCGCCCAGTGGAACGGCAAACTGCCCGATGGCTTCGTCCGACCCGCCATCCTCGGAACCGGCCTCGCAACGTGTCAGCACCGCCGCTGCAAACGGAAAGTGGCCATCAAGCGCGACGGGACCCCCAGGGTGATTTCACGCTGACGGCTGGCCGGTGGTCGGCACCGACGATGTGCGGAATGATGTTCGGCGCGTCGGATGCAGCGGCGTGCGGGTGAACGGATTTCGCGACCGTGCCCGTTTTCCGGCGGCTCGGCGGGCGGAAAACGGCAGGGGCGGCTAGCGGGAACGGCGTGCCGGACGTCGCGACGGGTTCTTCGGGGTGGTCGGGATCCGGTCCGGCGGCCGCTCAGCGAGGTTCGAGGATGGCGTCGAGGGCCTCGCGGCGGCGCATCATGAAGTGCAGGTTCGCTTCGGGGAGGTAGCGGAAGCCGCGATGGAAGACGACCGCCAGCGCGATGTTGTTCAGGGTGGCGTTGTTGGCGGGCGCGTGGCGCGCGCGGACGCGGCTGGCGTCCTCGCCCATGGTCGCGTCGCGGCGGTAGTGGTTGCCGTTCTCGACTTGCCAGTGGCCGCGGTTCCAGGCGAGCAGGCGTTCGGGGCCGGCGCGTTCAGCGCTCACCGAGGTGATGCCGTAGGCGGTCTCGACGGATGTCGCGCCGGTCTTCGCGTCGGTGCGCTCGCGGACGACGCGGAACGCCTGCCGGGCCCCGGCGAAGGCGGCGAACGTTCCCGGCAGCAGGTCGCGAGCGGCGATGCGGCGCGCCTCGATGCGACCGTGGCGCTTGGCGGGCGGTTCGGCGTGGCGGCGCACGGCGGGGGCGTCCCAGTCGATGGCGGCGAGCTGCGCGAAGGTGTCGGGACAGTTCGTCTTGATCGACAGCATGTAGTCGGCGCCGTGCGTCTCGACGATGGCGCGCTCGGTGTCGCGGGTGGAATGCAGGGGGTCGAGGGTGACCACGCAGCCGCGCAGGTCGACGTCCTCGAGCAGCGCGCGCAGGGCGGCGGTCTCGCCGCCCTGGTCGCGGCAGCAGCGGCTCGCGAGCGGCCGGCCGGCGTGCGTGACCAGCGTCACGGTCTCGAAGTAGGTGCCGTCCGCGTTGCGGTTCGCGCCGCGGATCCGCTTGCCGTCGGCGGCCAGCGCCGGCATGTCCGCGTCCTCCGCGAGACGCGGCGCAGCCCACCGGCGCAGCACGTCCTGCAGGGCGTCCGGGTCGGTGTCCGCGAGCACCCGGCAGACCGTCGAGTCCGACGGCGCGACCCAGCGCCCCGCGCCGCTGCGCCACGCGCCCAGCGCGCGCAGCTCCTCCTGATCGAGGTTCCTCGCGAACCGCTCCGTCGCCGCCGGGCCGTACTGCCCGGCCAACCGCGCCAGCGCGCACACCGACAGCACCGTCGCGAGGCGATGCTTGCGGCCTTGGCCGCGGCGGCTGTCGGGCACCTCCGCGAACAGCCCGCGCAGCGAACGCAGTTCCTCGTGCGTGTAGCGCACCGGCGTCGCCCGGCACGCCCACTCCGGACGGTCCGCCGGGTCCGCCAGCCGCGTCCGCGCGTCCGCGCGCAGCGCTCGCACGAACATCTCCTTCGGGCAGTCGTGCGGGTCCGTGTAGCCGCCGTTGTGCCGCGCGAAGCCCTTCGTACGGCCCACCCGCACCCAGTTCGACGCGTCGTAGCACGCCCCCCGGAATCGCGACGGGTCCACGAACGTCTCCGCGAGCTCCAGCGGATGGCCGTGCAGCGCCGCCCAGTCCGCGCTCAGCCGGCGCAGGCTGCGGCCCAGCGTCCGCGACGCCAGGTTCGGCACGCCCGCCGACGCCGGCAGGACCAGGAACCGCGTGTTGTTGGCGATCAGGTGCAGACGACGGAACTGCACCGACCGGTGCCAGCGCAGCCAGCGGTCGCGCGGCGCGCACTTGAACGCCCCGGACTGCCACCCGACCAGCGCCAGCCAGTGACCGCGCCACACCGCGACGTGGCGCAGCCCGCGGCCCGCGAACTGCCGGAAGCCCAGGTAGTGGTGCTCCGCCATCAACGCGTCCCAGCGCCGCCGCTCGTCCGCACGCGCAGGCCGCACCTCCACCTCCCCGACGACCACCTCCGCCTTGTCGAATCCTTCCGCCATGCGCACCTTATAGAGCATGCACCACGAAAAAGCCAGTCCCCGACAAGGGCGTCAGCCAATCAACGTCCTGCCACTAGCGTGAAATAGCCCTGACGGGACCCCGGCGAAGGCTTGTCAGAGATGCCTGGATCGGCGAGCGGCCAGTTGCCGAAGAAGACGCGCCGCGAAGGTCGCGGAAGGCGGTTGCCGGCGGTGCGCGTATCGCAACCGGCTCGAAGGCGATTTCCTCTGTGCGCGCTGCCGCGAAGAGCGCGACATCGAGCGCGCGCAAAAGCGCCAGGACGCCATCGACGCGGCGGCCATCGACGAGTTCGCGGCCAAGCCCGAGAGGGCGCACCGCGCGAGCAGTCTCGACATGGGCATCTCGCCCTTAATGCCGAGTCGCTTGTAATGCCGAGTGGAGCGCGAGAGGCTTCGGAGCGAAGGCCTTTGCGGCACTTTCACTCGGCATTACACCGGGAGTCACTTGCCGCCGAGCAGCGCCATCAAGCTGTCCCTGACACCGGGGAACGACCCAGGTCTGATGGACGGCGGCGTGTTGGTGTCCAGGATTGCCAGCTTTTCGGCCGGGCTCGCGCGGACGTACATTTCGGTGGTCCTGATGTCCGCGTGACCGAGCCACAGTGACACCTTCCGGATGTCGCCTGTGGCATGCAGGATCGCCATCGCCGCGGAGTGACGAAGCACATGCGGCGTTACCCGTTTGGCGTTGATGGACGCAACCGTCCTGGTCGCCGTGGCGACGTGTTTGTTGAGCAGGTACGCGAAGCCGTCCGTGCTCAAGGCTCGTCCACGCGCATTGAGGAACAGGTACTCGTTCGCGGTCGATGGCCTCACGTCAAGCCACCGTTGCAGTACCGTCCTCGTTTCCTTCCACAGTGGCAGTTCGCGTTCACGGCGCCCCTTGCCCAGGACGCGGACGGTTTCGAGCTGGGGCCCGGATAGGCTGTCGATCGTCAGTGTTGTCAGTTCGGACACTCGCAACCCGGCCGCATAGCACAGATGCAGCATCGCCCGGTCTCGCAGACCCGGAACCGTTGCTGGATCCGGGGCGTCCAGGACCGCCTGCATCTCGGTTTGGTCGAGCCAGTCGATCAGCGGGGTGTCGGCAACTTTCTGCGGCAGGGCACGCACCTGCAATGCGAGATTCAGGCAGCTCGGCACACGGTATTCCAGATAGCGGAAGAACGACTTGATCGTGGCCAGCCGGACATTGCGCGTGCTCACGCTGTTGTTCCGATCTTTCTCCAGGGAGTTGAGGAAGGCCAGCAGTAGCGCCCCCGTGAAGTGCTCGATCTTCAGTTCGCAGGGGCGGGTCTTGACCTGCTTTGCCGCATAGGGCACGAGGAGCCGGAAGCACTCGGTGTAGCTTTGCAGGGTGTGGCGGCTGCAGCGCCTGACGTTGGGGAGGTACTCCTGAAGGAAGGCGGACAGATGGGGGGCGAGGTCAGTCATGGGACCCTCCGCTGGCGTGAGCCTGCTCCACGTCCTCGGCGATACCGCGCAGCAGAAGCGGGGTGGACTCCAGATACCAGTAGGTACTGGTGACATCGACGTGTCCGAGATAAGTTGCCAGAGCAAGCATGTGCCGGTCCGGTTTGGCGCCGGGGGCCATCTCCTCCAGCGACCGCACGGCGAACGAGTGTCGTAGCGAGTGCGTGGTTGGCCCCCGGGCCGCCCCGGGGCTGCGCAGGCCCGTCTGTCTGGCGAGCCTGCGGAACATGGCGTTCACAGTATCTCCGGCGGGCTGTCGGCCCGTTGCGATCACGAACAGGTGCCGGTCGCGAGTCGTCTCCTTGAGCCGAGCCTTGAGGTAGGTGTTCAACGCGTCCCAGCTCGTGGGGTGCAGGACGATCAGCCTGGTCTTGCCGAACTTCGCGCCACGGATGACGAGGCCGTCGGGCGTGATGTCGTCCAGCGTCAGAGCGAGCGCTTCTCCCGTGCGCAGACCGGTCGCGGCAATGAGACCGAACAGGTAGTGCCAGGTCAGCGGGGCGATGGTTGCGGCAGGCCCCATCGACAATGCCGCCGTCAGCAGTTTCCGGATGTCCGCAACCGACATCAGGTGCGGCTGCGGTCGCCGCCGGTTCAGCGGCCCCAACCCATCGCGGGGCGGGATCTCGTGTCGATCGTCCTCGGCGTGCAGCCATGCCGCAAAGTCGCAGACCACACGGAGTTTGGTGACCTGGAACGTCGACGAACCTGCTCTCCATACGGAGGCCCACTCAAGAGCGGTCTCGGAGCGAACGTAGGTCTCGTTGCGGGCTTCGGCGAACCGCGCGAAGCCCCGCAGCAGCTCTTCTTGCTGCTTGAACCGGTAGCCGAGCGATCGCTTGATGTCCAGAAAGCGCGAGATATGGCCGATGATCGTCGTGGTCATTGTTCGATCCCTCCGATCCAGGGCTGAGCGACTTCCTGCAACATGACCGCATCGGTCTTGGCGTAGATCGCCGTCGTGTTCGGCGACCGATGGCGAAGGAGCGATTGGATGACATCCAGGGTTGCTCCCGATCTGAGCAACGCGGTCGCTTGGCTGGCTATGGCGGAACACGGACGGTGCGCGCCAACGGCCCGCGAAGGTCTTGATCCCCGCGCGGTCGAGCGCGCTTCTCGCGACGGAACCGTCGGCGGTGCGTTTGCCGCGGGCTTTTTCCTCGGCGGCTTCGGAGACCCGCGCCGGCGCCACGATGGAAGTGCGCGCCGCCTCGGCGGCGGCCCGGTCGTGGTCGTCGAACAGCAGCGGCTTGAGCCGGGCGCGCATGTGCCATTCCACGTAATAGGCCAGCATGCACAGGAACACATGCGGCGGATTGGTGCAGAGGAACACCTTGTCCACATCCACCTTGGGTCGCGCGGTGGCGATATAGGCGTGAAGCGCAGCGCCTCGCCGGCGTCCTGCGGCAACGGCACACCATGAGGCGCTCGCCCGGATAGGCCGCTCTCGGCGGTCTCGACTTGCCGGAGACACGGATTCGGGCTCTGTCCCAGTCAACATCCGTGAGGCGCAGGGCGATGATGTCCAGCCACACCGACGTGCCCCCGCAGGGCGAGCCGCGCTAGCAGCAGCAGGATTGCGCGGTCGCGCAAGCCTGTCGCGTTATCGCTGCATGTGGCGATGGCGCGTCCGACATCGTCGCTCGCGATGTAGCGCGGCAAGCTCGACAACTGCGGTTGAGGCACCGACGGGACGGCCGCCACAAGCCCGGGCTGGATGCGCGCTTCGGATGCGAGGAACCGAAGATACATGCGCATCGTCGATGTCAGGATCGGGGTATAGCTCCGCGACCGCCGCTGGATGTTCCTGTGCAGCACGTCCCGGATCAGGGCGGTGTCATACGCGCGCGGATCGTCGCCAAGCTCCGGCATCATCTCGCCGATCAGCCACACATGTCTTCTTATCGTCCCCGGCTTGATGGCGCGATGCTCTTCGAGCCACACGGCGAACCTGTCCAGGAGAATGGGCGATGTCGGGGCGACAGAGGCCGGCTCCACGGCCTCGATCCGTCCGATCGCGACGAGGTGTCTCAGGAAGCCGCGCAGTTGGGTTGCGTATGTGTTGGGTAGCCACGCCTCACGACCACGAAACACGCCTGGGATCCAGGGAGCGAACTGCCGTTTCCTGAAGCGCGCAACGACATCCAACGTAAGGTCGGAAAGGCAAATGCGTGATAGGTGGAGCCAGACAATGAGAGCGGTGCATGCGTCCCGGTACCTGTTGATTGTCTCAGCCGCGTAGCCGCCATCGCGCAAACCGCCAAGGAATGCGTCCAGCAGCCGCAGATTGTCCTCCAGTTCGCCGGGGGTCTCGATATGCCCCGACTGCTCGAGGAATCGCACAAACTTCATGAGTTCGGTTGATCTGCGGCGCTTGCGCCAGCCCCGGATACGGGCCGACGCGCGAGAGGCGCCGCAACAGCAATCGTGTCGCAGAAAGCGGTAGACGATGGTGTCATCCACCTTTCTCAGTTCGACGCCGGTGAGGTCGATCCAGATGAGGAAGTGAAGGGCGATGTGCCGGTGGGTGCTGAAGAACCACTCGGAGAAATCCGCTGTTCGACGACGGAGATCGTCAACGAAGGCAGCGACCAAAGCGTCTTCCGGCGGCCGGTAACTCAATATTGCAGGCATGTATGTCCTCCTGTTTGCTATGAGGAGGACGAAGATGCCCAAAGTCACTGTACGTTGTAATGCCGAGTCCGACTGTCGGCAACTCCGCTGTCTTTACGCTTTTCGGATACGCACTCGGCATTACCAACGACTCGGCATTAAGGGCGTAATGTCGAGCTCGACATTACGCCCTGGAACGGCCGGCGGGCGCCGGAACCCTCCGCAGCCTACTGGGCCCCGCTACCAGACCCTGCGCCGAAGCAAAGCGAATTGTGGAGATGGTCGGCCATGAACGGGAAGCTGCATCACCGGTACTGATCCCAACGTTCCCACCGGGGCACGCGGCCGTCCGCGATCGCGCGCCCCGGCGGTTGCGGAGGCGGCTTCAGGTCGCGATGTAGACTCCCACCACGGACGCGCGTCCGTGACCGAGTTCCTCGGCGATCGTCCGCCGCGCCTCGCCGTCGATCCGCCGCCGCGCCCCCGTCAGCGACCGCTGTGGCGGCCCCCCAGCCGCCGGCGCCTTCCAGCCCGTGATCTCCTCGTAGCGGGATTGAGCATAGTGGTGCCTCAGCCCGTGCATGCGGTACAGGCCCGCCTCCCGCGTCTGGCTCTCGTACACCTTGAGCTGCTGTTTGTAGTTGCGCTCCGGCGGGATCAGCGCGCCGCTCCCCGCCAGACGGCGCGCCTCGTCGAGCAGCTTGCGCTGGCTGTCCTTCAGAACCGGCACCTCGCGCGGGCGGCCACCCTTGGTCGTCGAACCCTTCAGCCGGATGCGGTCGCCCCGGTCGTCCCTCGAAGGCGTGAACTTGATCGCCTCTTCCCGCCGTAGCCCGAACGCCGCCTCGAGGCGCAGCGCCATGGCGACGTGCGCGTCCCTGACGTGCGCCAGCTTGTCCGGGTCGAGCACGACGCTCCGGTCCTCGTTGGTCACGTACTCGCGGTTGGCGATGCCGAGGGCGCCGTTGACCGGCACCACGCCCGGACGCCCGATGTGTTTCGCCCACCAGCGCACATGCGCCATGCGGTTTTTCAATGTGCCGACGGAGCGGCCCTGGCGCTTCCACTCCTTGACCAGCGCCACGACGTGCTTGCGCTTCAGCCCGGTCGCCCGCAGGCCCTTGAAGCCGAGATCGTGCAGCGCATCCGCGATCTGCGCCAGCGCGTAGGAGCGCGCCGTGCGCGTGCCGTGGGAGCCGTCGTCGTGCGCCGCCTGCAGGCGCTTCAGGTCGTAGTTCAGGTCGCGCACCGCAACCTCCTTCTGGCTTGTCCGCCTCGTGGTTCCCGGCGAACGCCCGGGCCTGTCCTCCCCTGGCCGGAACGCTATATCCGGTGCCCGCAGCTCCGTCAAAGACCGCGTGTCTATCAATTCGGTAAGCGCGAGACCGCGCGAAACGCCGTGCGCCGGAGCGACGCCGGTTGCGCCTCTGGAAGTTTTTTCGGTGGGTGCTGGAATGGAATCTACCGCGCCCGGCACCGCGTCAGCGGCCCGGGCCGGCGTTCGGGTTAGTTTTGCTGGGCGATCCGCCGTCCTTCGAGGACGATTCGGACCCGCATGTCTGCGTGATGCCCTGCGATGCAGTTGCCTTGCCGTCGCTTGCGGCGACCCCGGCGTGTCTTGCGACATGGGCCGGCGGCCTCTTGTTCGGCGCCGATGGCGTCGCGCGTCTCCGTTTCCGGCACGCCAGGGGATGCCTCCCCCGCCCGCGCGACCGCCTCGCTCGCCACGACAGGTCCGGCTTCGATCAAGGACTTCTCTTGTCCCGTCGCGCCCCGCGAGTCGTCAGATGGTCTCGCGAAGCCGCCGCACTGCCGTGTCCGGATGTCTCTTACAGCCATTTGTTACGGCCCGGCGCATCCGTCGATCCGCCCCTGGCGCCTGAAATGCGGCGACATGGCGCATCCGTGCCGACGGGGTGCATCTCCCCATGCGATTCGCGATACTGGCGCATCGGAATCGCGTGGCACCTCGGCGTCGGCGGCCACAAGCTATGGCCGCCGCGCCAACGCCGGATTCCCGCCGACTGTCCGGTTTCCCGGTCTGATCGAGATGGCTCCCGACCCACCGCCCCAGGGCGGCCCAAATCAGCTTTAGAGTACACCCGGCACCAAAGCGGCACCAGAAAAGAATGTTTAGCAGCCTTGCCGCCGCTGGCCGCAATGCCGATTTAGCGCCCCGTCACTACCGGATTGCGCGCGCGTCGGTTCCGGACGCCGCACGGCCGCGCGACGTTCCGCGACAACCACCGGATAGTGACGGGGCGATACCTGCGCGACCGCCGATAAGCTAAGAAGGTGCCCACGGTTCGCGCCAGCGGGATCACAATTGCGGGACTGTCCTCTATTCCGCTAGCGGCGGAAGGTTGTCTTCTGCCACGCGGATAGCGGCTCCCATGTCTTCGGGCCTGTCCCCCCTTTGAGCCGATCGCACCCAGTACCATGCGGAGTTCGCGTCCCCGCCGCGGACGACCCGCAACTTCGCGTCCGGGTATTCGCCGGTGGGGTCGCCGCCTATCCCCGAGGCGAAGTCTATGCCTCCGCGGGGCTGGACCCCGCAATCTAGCTCCACAGCGCTGCCATCGCCCATTGCGGCCCGGTATCCCCGCTCGTAGCGGAAGCAATCCTGCACCCACTCCTGACCGTTCCCGAGCATGTCGTAGAAGCCCCACGGGTTGGGAAGGAACGAACCGATTGGTGCCGTGTCCTCGAACCCATCGTCACAGGTTCGCCCGGATGCCCGCGTATCTATCACGCCGTTGAAGTTGGCGTATCGACAAAGATCGGCGGGTTCGTTGCCGAAGTGGAAGCGGGCGGTCGTGCCAGCCCGTGCCGCATACTCCCATTCGGACTCGGTGGGAAGGCGATACTTGGTTCCCGTGCGGTCCGACAACCATGACAGGTACTCATGTGCCGCATTCCAAGTGACCATGACAGGTCGCCGGCTGTAGTCCGGTGCCTCCGGGTGTTCCGCATGGTAATGATCCCTGCTACTGCGCCAGCCGGTCACGCGCGGCTTCCCCGTCGAATCCAGGAAGTGATTGAACTCCTCGACCGTGGTCTCGTACTTCGCCAACCGAAAGGATTCGATTCGCACCTTATGGACGGGCAGTTCCGGCCGCGGGCAATTCCGTCCCATCCCGCGCCCGCGGATGCCCTTCATCGAGAGGCACCCCATCCGGAACGTCCCCGACGGGACGACGATCATCTCTGGCGGTTTCGTGGGTCGCGCTTGGGCCGCTTGGCGTATTGCCGCCTTCGCCGCCGCTTCGCGCTCCGCGCGTTCCTGTTCGGCGCGAACTTGAGCCTCGGCTCGACGGGCCTCAGCCAGATCGACCTCCGCTTCGTCCAGGATCTTCAATGCGTCCCGATAGAGTTCACCCTCGCGCCCCGCCTTCTGCAGATAACGGGTTGCCGCTTCGATGGCCCGCTCATGGAAACCCGCCCGCTGTTGTGCCCCGGCCTGCAGAAACCAGAACACAGCAGGAATCTCCAAGTCGTGCTCCTCGTAGACATCCAGAGCTCGCTCCAGTGTCAACACGGCGGACGCATGCTCACCGTTCACGGACTGGCGCTCAGCTTGGACCAGCAACCGGTCCACCTGGATCTCGGGAGGCAGCTCTGCGGGGTTTGAATTGAACGCGAGAATGATCCCAAATGCTGCGATCCAGACTGAAGGTGAACTCTTAGTCAAACGCCGTTCCTCCGGTCAGGACACAACGCAGTATGAGGGATGCGCCAATGCGACGCACCGGCAGCCGTTGGGTTCCGAGCTACTCCGCCCCATTGCGAGACTCTGGTATTCAGCGCCGAACCCAACGCAACGTCGCTGACCAGTCCCGTCGAGTGCGTGCCTCCGGGCTCGAGGTTGGGGCCGCCCTTCCAAGAGCAGTAGCCTCCATCCTCCTCCTCGCACCACGCGATATGGACCTTCACGTCACATCCGTTGCGAATCTGCCAGCGCTCCCCCTCGGCCACCACTTCCAGGCAGTCCGAGGCGATGCCGTCGTCTTCGTGGGCCCCGGCCGACCCCGCGGCGATCAGTGCGAAGATCGCCGGCACGGCAGGCTTGAGCATCTCCTTCAAGAGCCCCGAGTTGTCTGCTGCGCCTCGCATGGTGACTGTCGGTCGTGTCCTACTCAACGCGATCCTGGTCCGACCCCTTGGCGGCGTGCCCACCCAAACCGGCGCGCGCCGCGCTGCAGAACCGAGCCTCTGGTCGTCGGTCGATACGCGGGCGTAGCCGATCGGCAAGGGGTCCGTCCCGAATGCGCGGAAAACGGGAGAAACCGTACCATTGACCTGCCTCCAAGAAAACTGGACCGTTCAATATTCCGGGGCCACTTCTCATCGTCTCGCCGGGGACTTGCATGCGCGCGAATCGAGGTGGGAAGGGATGACGGTTTCGAACAAGGACAGCAGACGCTCAGGCACCGACTGCGCGAGTCAGTAGCATGTCGAGTCGAATTGGGGGGGGGGCGACGGGTCCCTTCCAAAACAGACTTGGAGGGCTGTGGATCGCACGCTGCGCGTTACGGGTTTGGATTCGTTGAGAGATTCGTCAAGTGCCCGGTCGGGCTGGCCAGAACGCTCATCACGAACACGCGCTGCTCGCTGTCGACCAGCAGCCGCCACTTGCCCGTGCCGTCGCCCATCGCCCCGCGCAACGAATCGTCTCCGCCCTCCATCTGCGCCGCCGTCAGCGTAACCGCCGCTGTCGCGGGAATCGTCACCCGCACGACGTCTCCGGAAGACATCCCTGCGTCGTCCACGCCTGCGACGGAGACAGGCGCCGGCCGGGATCCCGGGTTGACGATTCGCAGGCGGCTTTCCTGCTCCGTGTTGCTTCCAGGATTGAACATGGCCACCTCATGCCGTCGTCCGGTCCGGAAAACCGTGTCGTGCATTGACGTCAGAAAACCGCTCGGTGTGCGCACGTAGGTCAGCACCTCGATGTCGAGTTCGCTCGACAGTTCCAGGCGCCAGTCGCCCGTTCCCGATCCCGTGCTCCCCGCAATGCCTTTGGCGGCGTTGCCCAGTTCTAGGTCGTCCGAATTGAAGTGCGCTGTCCGTCCGGCGCCCAGGGCGAGCTTGAGGGCCTCGTACGCGCGCCCGCTATCATCGTAGGGTTGGATGCGCACCTCGCCCGCCGCGTTGGAACGGTTCACGACGCGCACGAAGCCTTGCCGCCCCAGTGCATCCGCCGCCGAGGGGAACAGCGGAACCGTATGCACGCCATCGCCGTGGAGCGCCGCCGGCTCACCCGCGGAAAGGTTCGTGAGGTGGCCTTCCGGACTCGCCAGCAGGCTCATCACGGACGTTTCGCTAGCCGTAAGCGTTCGGTCGAGTCGTGACGGTTGCAGATCTACCGATTGAGGATGCGCTTCCAGTCCTTGCGCAGGGGTCGGAGCCAGATGTCCTTTGACGACCCCTGGCCTTGCGCAGGCAGAGTCGCCAGCTTCCTTCGCGCCAGGAGAAGTCGTTGCGCACACTGATGAAACTCCCCTCGTGGCCGGAGCTCTCGACGAGACCACTTGGAGCCCACTGGATGGCACTCCACGCCCGTACGCCCCAACGAGAGAAGATCACTCCCCTACCCTTGCGTTGGAAGCTGCTTGAATTCGTCCCTGTCCAGGTGACCATCGATGTGCGTTTGGAGCACCGCCGCAGAAGGCGATCTGGTTGATCGCCTGATTGAGGGGAGCTATGTACAGATTGACATGGTCCGGAAGCGTCCGCGTCGAGACTGAACGTCACGCAATAGGACTCGATGTCCTCCGGCTCGTTCGCAAACTCGAGCCACACGTTGGTGAGATGCCACGGCGTTCTCCTCGTCACTCCTGACAGCGGGCCTTGGGGCGCGCCGTGAGTCGGGAGCGACCAGTCCCCCGTACGCTCTCGGTTCCCAGCTCGTTATGTCTTTCCCGTTACCAGACCCGTCACCGTGGCGGCATTGCCAGCTCCGGCGAACGGCCAATCGACCCACGCACGAGTGCCCTTCGCGCGGACCCGCACATCACCGACACTCGTTCCTGGGCTGCAATGGCCAGCAGAGAGGCGGCTGCCGGGAGTCCTATGGTCGCGAGTTCGTCCCTACCGAGCGGAACCTGTCAACGACTTTGAGACACAGCTGATAGCGATTTACTGAGCAGTGTCTCCGGTCGTGGATGTCACGGGTGGATTGATCCAGACCGCTTCGGGAAGGGGTCTGGTTTTTGGGATGCCTCGAACGAAGCGTTCGGGATGACGGGTCCAGGCGGCTTGAAGGGTGCGCCCGCGCTGGTCCAGCACGCTTTCGGTTCGATGATGATGGACGTCGTCCGGGGTGAGCATCGCAATCCCGCCATGGCGATGCTCGGTGTTGTACCAGGGGAAGAACGTGCGGCAGAAGGCGATCGCGGCGGTGATGTCGTGGAAGCGGCCAGGGAAGCCGGGGTGGTACTTCAGGGTCTTGAACTGCGCCTCGGAGAACGGATTGTCGTCGGACACCTGGGGGCGGCTCAGTGAGCGGGTCACGCCGAGATCGGCGAGCAGTTGTGCGGTGCACTTGCTGGTCATTGGCGCGCCGCGGTCGGAGTGCAGGGTGAGCACCTGGGGCTGGACACCCTCTGTTTGTGGCAGGTTTCTTCGATGAGATGACTGGCCAGCACCGAGTTCTCCCGGTCGGCGACCATCCAGCCGACCGCGTAGCGGGCACTGACAGCCCACTGGGCTCACGGCCAAAACCCCGACGCGTTCGCATCCATAGCCGCCCGCCTCATCGTCTTGCCGGCCCCCACCCAGCGCCCCGCGCGTCCGCACCCCAGCCCCCGGAGTGGGAACTTCCGTGCGACGGACAGAACGCCCATGCGACCGTTGACCGACAGCCGATTGCCTATGACAATCACTCGAAAGTTGTTGCCTTGATCGAATGCATGCGCAAAGGGTACGAGTAGATCGGTATCGCGTTGGCGGAGTTCACGCGGCGCCCGACCGGAGGGCATATGGAGGACATGAGGCCGTTCGGCCTGTGGTCGGACGGTGAGACGTTGTGGGTAGCGGACGAGGAGGAACGTACGCTGTTTGCGTACGCGGTGCCGGGGCTGTTGAAGCCGTCGTCGTTGACGGGGCGGGGCCTTGGGTTGACGCTGCAGAGTCGGGCGGTGTCGGCACCGGGTTCGGACCCGGGGCCGGCGGAGTCGGTTGCGGACGCGGCTCTGCGGGGCCACGTGGAGGCGGTGCTGGGCCAGACGCCGGGGGCGGTGATCGGCGCGCACGAGCTGGCGGCGCTCGCGTCCCTGACGCGGCTCGAGGAACTCGACCGCGGCGGCAACCGCATCACGGACTTCGCGCCGCTCGACGGCCGTGCGGGGCTGAAAGTCCTCGGTCGCAAGACACCGACGCTCGAATGAGAATCTCTCTTGAGATCCTGACCGACCGGGGGCGCCGCGGCACCGGGTGGCGCCGGTTTGGCGCGGCTGTCGCGTGCTGCGCGGCTGCCGGCGTGGGCCAGGCACAGACCGACGGCGGCACGGTTTCCTTCTCGGTTGGCGACGACGACCGGGTACGGATCGAGGTGCCCAGCGCGACGGACCGATACCACGTTCTGTACTACCGCGCGTCGCCGGATGACGCTCTCACGGAGGATGCCGTCGCGGTCCACCCGGGAAAGGAAGGCAGCGTCATACTGAGCGAGCCGCTGCGTGCAGGGTCCGGTGGGGCGTACCGGGTGGCGACGCACTCGACGGGCGCGGCCGGCGACGTGGACGGCGACGGCACCGACGACCTGACGGAGCTCGGACATGCCGAGGCGGGTGCCCGGGCACCGTTGAATGGGGCAGAGTCGATCCCGATCGGAGACGGTGCTGTCGCCATCCCGGACATGGCCACGTTCCAGCGGCTGTCCTTCCAGGGCCACCGGGAAGTATGGGACGAGCATCTGGGCGAGCTCGAACACATCAAGTTCATCGTGTCCTATTTCCAGAGGCCCAGGGCTGCTGTCCACTTCATGAACTCCAATCGCTGGAGCGCGCATCTCAACTTCTGGCTTTACGCTCTCCGGTGGGACAGGTTTGAACTCTACAGGCCGAATCACCTGCTCGGAGAAATCACCTACTTCCCGAACGTTGTGGGACCGGGCGGCGAGGTGGGAACGTTCCGCTACCAATATCAGCCACATAATTCCTGGTCTTTCAATTGGGTGGCGAGGGGCCACGAGCTGATCGCGGCGAGCATGCCGTTTCTGCGCAATAACCTCGTCTACCACCCGGCGGCGGGGCCCGGCCTGGAGCGCTACGAGGCGCAGAAGGCCAAGTACGACGCTTCGCGCGTACCCGTGTACCTCGATGAGGATCTGTTCGAGGCTTCGGTCTTCAGCCCACTGAACGCGGCCGTGGGCTACGGGCTGCTGCGGGTGTTCGACGGCAGCGAGCGGCCGACGTTCAAGGACGTGGCGCTCCTGCGTCGCATACCGAACGAGTTGCCCGCGGTCGGCGGCGTCATCTCGCTCGATCGGCAGACGCCACTGTCGCACGTCAACCTGCGCGCCATCCAGGACGGCGTGCCGAACGCGTACATCGGAAATGCGCTAGACGACCCTGCCATCGCCGCGCTCGTCGGGAAGTACGTGCGTTTCGAGGTGGCGGCGAACCCCCAAACGCGGTTCGAATGGACCGACCCCAACACCGGCGAGGCCGTGTCGAGGGCCGGCTTCTCGATTACCGAGTCGACTGTGGATGAGGTGGCGGCGCACCACGCGGCACGCCGCCCCGATGCGGCGCAGACGCCACCCCGGAACCTCGCGGCGACCACTTACAGCGATCTGGATGGGATCGTCTTCAACGACTCGGACACCTTCGGTGTGAAGGCCGCCAACCTGGCCGTGCTGCGCACCCTCGCACTGCCGGATGTGGCGGTGCCCGACGGCTACGCGCTGCCGTTCTACTACTACCACGAGTTCATGAAGCACAACGGCTTCTACGACACCATCGACGAAATGCTCGGCGATGCTGACTTCCAGGCGAGCATCGGCACGCGCGACGCCGAACTGAAGAAGCTGCGGCGGCGCATCGAGAACGGCGCCATGCCAGAGTGGATGCGCACGTCCCTGGCCGCGCTGCAAGCGCTGTTTCCGGCGGACACGTCGATCCGTTGCCGGTCGAGCACGAACAACGAGGACCTGCCGGGCTTCAGCGGCGCCGGCCTCTACGACTCGTATACGCACCACCCGACGGAGGGGCACTTGGAGAAATCCGTCAAGCAGGTGTTCGCCAGCATGTGGAACCTGCGCGCCTTTGAGGAGCGCGCGTTCTACCGGGTGGATCACAAGGCAGCGGCCATGGGCGTGCTGCTGCATCCCAACTTCAGCGATGAGCAGTCCAACGGCGTGGCGGTCTCCGACGACCCGATCTATGGCACGGCTGACGCGTACTACGTCAACACGCAGGTCGGCGAGGAACTGGTGACCAATCCGTCCGCCGCGGCTGTGCCTGAGGAGTTGCTGTTGAGAGAGGGCGAGAACTTCGAGACGACGGTGGTGCGCCGGTCGAACCTGGTTGCGGACGAGGTCCGCGTGCTCAGCGAGGCGCACACGGCGACGTTGCACGCGGCGTTGGAGACGATTCATGTCCGCTTCGCGACATTGTACGGCGTCAGCGAAGACGACGAGTTCGCGATGGACATCGAGTTCAAGGTCACCGCCGCGAACGAAGTCGCGATCAAGCAGGCGCGGCCATGGGTGTACTGACGCTTTGGCGTGGGACATTCGGCCGCCACGCGCTGCGGTCGGCGACGATGCCATGTCTGGCCGTGATTGCGTTGGCGATGAGCGTGGAAGCGGCTGCGGCACGCGCCGTGACCGCCGCCACCGTGCAACACGCCGGGTCGAGCGGCGAGTTCACGTCGGTTGCCATGGGGGACGCCGGCGAGGACGCCGACGCCACGGCGGGCGATGGCGTATTCACCGCGCGTGTGTCCGCCTACGCCGACGATCTGCCACGCTACCTCTTCACGTACACCTTGACCGCCGCCGAGCAATCGGACGCCGAAGTGGACGCGGGCACGACTCCCACCACGCTCGTCATCAACGAACTGATGGCGTCCAATGGTGGGACGATCGAGGATCCCCAGGGGGACGACGACGACTGGATCGAACTGCTGAACTGGGGCACCGACGCGATCGATCTGTCGGGGATGTACCTTTCGGACAAGGCGACCAACCCGCTGAAGTGGCAGTTCCCGGAGGGCACGGCGATCGCGGCGGGCGGCTATCTGCTGGTGTGGGCCGACGACGACTCCGGCGACAGTCCTGGACTACACACGAATTTCAAGCTCTCGGCAGGCGGCGAGAGCGTCGTGCTGTCGGATATCGACGCCCGTGACAACGTGGTGATCGACAGCGTCGACTTCCCCGCACTCGCCACGGACGTGTCATACGGCCGCTCGCCTGAAGCGAGCGGCGCGTTCAGCGTGCCCGCTGTCGCCTCGCCGGGGCGCGCGACTCCGATTGTCCCGGAGATCGCGATCGCCGCGGACGGACCGGTCACCGAGGGGGGCACGGCGACGCTCACGATAAGTGCGGCGCCGCCACCGAGCGGGGATCTGGTAGTGGGCGTGCAGGTCACCCAAGGCAGGGACCAGGACTACCTGCCGGCCTCCCTGCCGACATCGACGACCGTGCCCGCGGGCGCGAGCGAGGCGTTGCTTGGCATCCAGATCCCGAACGACACAGTGGATGAGCCGAACGGCCTGCTGACGGTGACGCTCGCGAGCGGCCATGGCTACGTGGTGGCATCGCCAGGCAGCGCGAGCCTGACCGTACGCGACGACGATGCGAATCCGGCCGCGGCCGCGGTGGTGATAAACGAGTTGATGGCGTCGAACGGCAATACCGTGGCGGATCCGCAAGGCGAGTATGACGATTGGATCGAGCTGTTCAACACGACCGCGTCGGCAATCGACCTGTCCGGCATGTATCTGTCGGACAGGCGTGATAGGCCAAAGAAGTGGCAATTCCCGGAAGGCACATCGATCGGGGCCGGCGGCCGGCTGCTGGTGTGGGCGGACGACGACTCCGGCGACAGTCCCGGCCTGCACGCGAACTTCAAGCTCTCGGCCAGCGGAGAGAGCGTGGTGCTGTCCGATACGGAGGACAACGGGAACGCCGTGATCGACGCGGTGGACTTCCCGGGGCTGGCCCGAGACGAGGCGTACGCCAGGACACCGGAGGGTGCCGGTTCGTTCCGCGTGACGCGTGGGGGGTCACCGGGTACGGCGCCGCCGCCGTCAAGCGACGCCACGTTGTCGGGCCTGAGTCTGGCGGATGTCGACATTGGCACGTTCTCGGCGGAGACGACGAGCTACCAGGCGAGTGTGGACCGGAGTGTGGCAACGACGACGGTGGAGGCGACGGCCAGCGACGCCAACGCGGAGGTGACGATCACGCCGGCCGACGCGGACGCCGACACGGCGGGTCACCAGGTGGCGCTGGTGCAGGGTTCGAACGAGATCTCGATCGAGGTGGCCGTCGAGGGCGGTGAGACGGTTCGCACGTACGCGGTAACGGTGGTGCGCGTGTTTCCGCCGCTGACGGCGAGTTTCGTGGGGCTGCCGGCGTCGCACTCGGGGGTGCCATTCGCGCTGCGGGTGCGGTTCAGCGAGCCGATCGCGACAGGCAACAGGACGCTGCGCGATGCCGGTTTCGGGGTGACGCACGGGCAGGTGACGCTGGCGAACCGCGTGGACAGACGCTCCGACCTGTGGAACGTCGTCGTCGATCCGACGGCGGCACAAGACATCGTGGTTACGCTGCCGGCGGCGACCGACTGCGCGGCGGCCGGGGCGGTGTGCACGGCGGACGGGCGTGGCCTGTCGCACGGCCTGGTGGGCACGGTGACGGCCGGGGCGGATGCGCGGGTGCCGGAGGTGTCGGTGTCGTCGGCATCGGCGAGCGGGGCGGAGGGCGACCGGATCGCGTTCACGGTGTCGCGCACCGGCATCCAGGCGTTCGGCGCCCTGACTGCGAACCTGGAGCTGACGGTGAGCGGCGGCGAGGAGCGTTACCGGAGCCACACGGTGAACCTGGGGCAGCGGCGCGAGGCGCTGCTGCTGCTGGGCCTGACGGACGACCGGGTGGTGCGCGAGGCGGTGACGGTGGTGCGCACGGTGCTGGCGGGCGAGGGCTACGGGGTATCGGCGGAGTCGGGCACGGCACAGACGGTGCTGGCGGACAACGATGTGGCGGAGTTTGCGGTGACGGCGCCGTCGCAGGTTGCGGAGGGCGCGTCCGTGGCGATCGATGTCTCGACCACGAACGGGGTGACGTTCGCGACGGACCAGACGATCACGCTGACGGCCAGCGGGAGTGCGGCGGCGGGCGAGGACTACAGTTTGCCGTCCGAGACGGTGCTGGCGGCCTACGCGCGTTCCGCGGTGGCGCCGCTCGCAGCGTTGCGGGACAAGGTCGAGGACGAGGCGGAGACGGTGACGGTACGGGCATTCCACAACGGCGCTGAAGTAGGGTCGGTGTCGTTGTCGATCGAGTCGGGCGCAGCGCCGCTGACGGCGGCGTTGGAGAACATTCCGGATGCGCACGACGGCGCGACGGAGTTCACGTTTGACCTGCGTTTCAGCGAGGAGGTGGAGCTCAGCGGCGTGACGCTGCGGGACGCGAGCTTCGAGGTGACCAACGGTGTGGTGCGCGGTGCGCGGCAGCTGTCGCCGCCGAGCTAGATCGCCTGGCGCATCAGCGTCGAGCCGACGGGCGCGGGCGACCTGGAGATCGTTCTGCCGGCGCGATCCGACTGTTCGGCGCGGGGGCGGTGTGCACGGCGGCGGGCGCGGCGCTGTCGAACAGAGCGACGGCGACGGTGGCGGGTCCGCCGAAGCCGGAGGTGTCGATTGCGGGTGTCGCGGCGTCGGTGACGGAGGGTTCGGCGGCGGCGTTCACGGTGACGCGCAGCGCGGCGGCGGCCTGGTCGCTGACGGTGTCGGTGGATGTGTCGGAAGACGGCTCGATGCTGTCGGGCGAGCCGCCGGAGTCGGTGCTGATCGCGGCGGGTGCGACTGCGGCGACGCTCAGCGTGGCGACGCAAGACGACGCGGTGGTGGAAGGTGACGGGTTCGTGACGACGACGCTGCTGGCGGGCGATGGCTACGCGCTCGGCAACGATGTATCGGCCACCGTGACGGTGGAGGACGACGACGCGGGTGTCTTCGAGGTGACGGCGGAGCCTTCCGAGATCGAGGAAGGGGACGAAGCGGCGGTGACGGTGGCGGTGACGAACGGCGTGACGTACGCCGAGGACCAGTCGATCCTGCTGACGGCGACGGGGTTGTCGGGAGAGGACTACGCGCTGACGCCGACAGCCCTGCCGCTGGCGGCGGGCGAGGCCGCGGTGACGGCGACGCTGACGGCGACGGCGGACGGTGTTTCGGAGGAGCCGGAGACGGCGCTGATCGAAGCGACGCTGGACGGTTCGGCGGTCGGTTCGGTGAGCGTCGCGATCACGGATCCGGCACTGCCGCCGGAGCCCGTGATCGCCGGCATTGCGCAGGTGGGCGGAACGCTCGAGGCGAGTTTCGCGGAAGCGCCGCAGTCGGACGTGACGGTCCAGTGGCTGCGCGACGAGGAAGATATTGCCGGTGCGACGGACTTGAGCTACGCGCCGACGGCCTCGGACGTTGCGCTGTCGGTGCGGGCGACGCGGCGCGCGGTGTCACGCACCAGCGCGGCGACGGACCCGGTATGGGAGGCGCCGGCGAACCCGCCGTTGACCGGTGGCGAAGAGGAGTTGCTGGGTACGGTATTGACCCTGGAAGCGGCGGACGGGTTGCTGCTGGACATCGCGGGCTACGGCCATTTCTGGGATGAGCGTTTTGGCTCGCTGACGGGGGGCGACTTCGAGGTCGGCGGTACGCGCTACACGGTGACCACCGCGGCGGTGAACAATCAGGGCCGTTTCGTGCTTGGCACGAGCCCGCACCTGACGGGAACGGCAGGGCTGACGGTGTACTGGAACGGCTACGGAATGCGCGGCTTCGAGGAGACGACCCTGATCGGCGAGCGCTACTGGGAGACGGCGGCGACGCAGCCAAGCAGCGAGTACGGACGCTACTGGCACGGTGCGTCGGACGGGGTGCGGGTGGCGCTGTCGATTCGCAGTACGGCGTCGGTGCCGGCGGTGTCGATCGCGGCCGTTGCGGAGTCGGTGACGGAAGGCAGCGCGGCGGAGTACACGGTGACGGTGGACGCGGCGCTACGCGAGGAGCTCGCGGTATCCGTGTCGGTGACGGACGAGGCTTCGGTGCTGGTGTCGGGGCCGCCGTCGACGGTGACGGTGACGGCGGGGGCGCTGAGCGCGACGCTGACGCTGGCGACGGACGACGACACGGTGAACGAAGCGGATGGCGCGCTGACGGTCGAACTGCTGGCGGGTGCTGGATACGAGCTCGGCACGCCGGCCTCGGCGACGGTGACGGTGACGGACGACGACGAGGGCACGTTCGGGGTAGCGGCCGAGCCTGCCGAGATCGACGAAGGCGGCACGTCGACGGTGACGGTGTCGATCACGAACGGTGTGACATATGCGGAGGAGCAGACGGTCGAGTTGAGCGTGACGGGCGCATCGGAGTCGGACTACACGCTGACGGCGGCGAGTCTGACGCTGGCAGCGGGCGAGGACGCGGTGACGGCGACGGACGACGCGGAGCATGAAGAGGCCGAGACGGCGACGGTGACGGCGAGTCTGGACGGCACGGAGCTGGGCTCGGCGGAGGTGACGATCGGGGCGAGCGACGTGCCGTCGGACGATGCAAGCCTGTCGGAGCTGAGCCTGACGGACGTGGACATCGGAAGTTTCGACAGCGAGGTGACGGCGTACGCGGCGGAGGTGTCACACGAGATCGGGACAACGACGGTGGCAGCGACGCCGACGGATGCGAATGCGAGCGTGGAGCTGACGGACGCGGCGGGCAGCACGCTGGGGACGGAGCGGACATCAACGCTTGCCGAGGGCGCGAACGAGATCGCGGCGCAGGTGACGGCGGAGGACGGTGAAACCAGTCGGACGTACGCGGTGACGGTGACGCGGGCAGCGCTGCCGGCGTGGGGCACGCGGCTGCCGGACCGGGACATCGCCGTGACGGACACGTCGGCGCCGTCGGGTGTGTGGTCGGACGGGGAGACGGTCTGGGTGACGGACCGCTACGAGGTGGTGCGGGCCTACGCGCTGTCGGACGGTCGACGGCTGGCGGACCGGGACCTGGATATTGGCCCGGACAGTTCGCAGTCGGGGCTGTGGTCGGACGGTGTGACGCTGTGGGTGGCGGACTATTACGGGGGTGTTCTGGCGCATCGGCTGTCGGACGGTGCGCGGGCCGCGGCGGCGGACCTGGACCTTGAGACGCTGACCGAGGCGGGCAACAACCGTCCGGCCGGACTGTGGTCGGATGGCACGACGCTGTGGGTGGCGGACAACGGCGATGGGCACCTGTATGCCTACGGTGTGTCGGACGGCGCGCGGTTGACGGGTGAAGAGTTCGGGTTCCGCAGCGGCGATGTGAAGACGGGTTGGCCTTGGGGACTGTGGTCGGACGGTGCGACGGTACTGGTGTCGTGGTACCGGCGCGGCCAGGTGTACGCCTACCGTCTGTCGAACGGCGCACGGCAGCGGGATCGGGACATTGCCACGGGATCGTCGGGCAACGGCAATCCGCAGGGTCTGTGGTCGGACGGTGAGACGCTGTGGGTGTTGGACGGCACGGACCGCAAGCTGTACGCGTACGCGGTGCCGGGTCTGCGGCGCGTCGGCGGCGTGCTTCCCGAGTTGGTGCTGACGAACCGCGCCGAGGGAGTTCCGGGGACGGACCCGGGACCGCCGGTATCGCTCCCGGACGCGGGTCTGCGGTTGCGCATTGGTGCGGCGCTGGGCAAGGCGCCGGGTGCGGTGATCGGTGTGCACGAGCTGGCGGCGCTGACGGTACTGGACGCGCGCGACGCGGGCGTGCGGGACCTGACGGGTCTGGAGCAGGCGGTGAATCTGGAAGGCCTCGATCTCGGCTTGAACGCGATCGCGGACCTGCGTCCGCTGGGATCGCTGCCGGCGCTTGGGTCGCTCAACCTCGACGGCGCCGTATCGGATCCGTGGGTGCTCTCGGGACTGACCGGCCTGCGGGACCTGTCGGTGCGGGGCAACGACCTGTCCGACGTCGAGGCCCTGTCGTCGCTGACGGGCCTGCAGGTGCTCGACCTCGGCAACAACCGGATCGCCGATCTCGGTCCGGTTGTCCGCCTGGCGGAACTGAGGACGCTGCGCCTCGACGGCAACGCCGTGGCCGATATCGGGCCGCTGGCGGGATTGCGGCGGCTGGCTACTCTGGATGTGCGCGACAACCGTGTGACGGACGTTGCGCCACTGGCCGTGCTGTCTGACCTGGTCCGGCTGGACGCGGGCGGCAACCGGATCGGGGACTTCACGGTGCTGGAAGGCAACCGGCGGCTGCGCGTGTTCGGCGCGGACGAACAGGTAAGCTTGCCGGCGTCACGATGAGGACACCCCCCGTGGACCGGACGGCGAATGTCGGCAGCTTGCTCCGCCTCGCCGCCTACCTTACTTTGCGGACACATGGCGCTCGTGGTGCAGACGTTCCATTGCGGTTTTCTGTCCACGTCACGGTGGGAGATGGCGGCGCGCGCGCAGTGGTAACAGGTGGTGGCTGCTGGAATCGGCACCAGCGGGGCCGGCATTCTGCGCGACCTGGCCGGTGCAGATTGTCGTCCGGGGTCTCGTCGTACACCAGCAGCCTCCGGATCCGGGCGGCGCTATCGACGTGCAGCGACGTGCGTGGGGGGCGGTGGATCGACGCTTAACTCGCCGCGGAGGGCGGATGGTCAAGTGCAGAGTGTCGACAGCTAGCTGTGCGAGGCTACCGAGTGTTCTTTTGCGGCTCGGATTTGGCATGGTCCTGTCTCGCGCGTCACCGTGGAATCCCGCAGTCGATCTCCAGCCACACGTGAACGCCCGTCCCCTCGCTATGCGCGAGCGACACTGTGCCGGCAAAGAAGTTCGACACACAGGTCCCGTGCCCCGGCGCGACTTGCGCATGCGCTTCACAAGCCGCCAACGCCGCCGCGAAGCTGCACACGTAGTTAACCCCAACCGGCCCGCCGTCTCTCGGTCCCGGCCGCGGTTTCAGTTCATCCCCAAAAGAGTCCGGCGCCGCGAACGCCGCCGCAAGTTCGCCGCAAGGCCAGCCTGCCGTGGCTGGGGCCGGCCCCGGAACGAACGGCATCGACCTGGCGGGCGCTGCCTGGACGGTCCCCGCGAGCGTGTGAAGGCACGGTGCGGGCGACGTCAGACAGAATCATCCGATGAGCATCGGCACGGCGCCCCTGCGCTCGATTTCGTCCGGCGCTAGTTATGCTGCTCCTTGTTGCCCTCCAGGCCGGTGCGCAATCCGCTACCGCTGACTTCGACGGCGACGGCCACGACGAGCCTCAGATGGGGTGGCGGGTGTTCGGGATGTCTGACGTAGCGGTTCTGACACGCTGGCTGGGAGACTCGGCACACCGCGAGGTACGGGACTTCCATAGGCTCGATCGCGCCTTGAAGTCGTGCGGGGCGGACTCTTGCTGTGGCCTGTGACACGGAAATCCTGACAGCCTGTTCTGACCTGGGCTATAGTCGGCCTAATGATCAGAAGACCACGCATCATCGCTGCGCCATGAAGGACCAATACAAGACCGTCATCGACCGCGCGTTGGCCGCCAAGGCCGATCTGGTCATCTCGAACGCCAAACCTGACCACGCGAGCTATATCGTCGCCAAGTTCCTGGAGAACGCCGAGCGCGTGGTCCGCATCTACTCGACCTCGCTGCCCCGCTTCACCGAGGTCGACGGCGACGAGGTGCCCGTCTTCGCGAGCGCCGACGTCGTCAACGCCGCTCGCGACTTCCTGACGAAGGACGACACGATTCTCATGGTCCTCACCGACAACGACCTCGACCTCGACCTCGACGAACAGGGTGAACATCCCCTGATTCGCGCCATCACGAACATGCAGCAGGAGACGAACGATCTGCGGGGTACGCTGTGGATCGCCAAGGCGCCTCCGGGAGCAGGCGCCAGATTCGCCCATGGCGGCCACTGGCAGGTCATGGACACGGGCGCCTACCGCCTTGAGCACGATCCGGACAACCAGGATGCCCATGTCAACTTCGGCTCCCCGGAAATCGCCGGCAATCTCGCTCGCATCTTCAACAACGTTGCCCGCGAGGCAGACACAACCAAGGTCGTCTCGGCCTGACCCTTCGCGGTCGTCACCGCCGCCTTGCTGACAACGCTCCCATGTCTTTCGGCGACTACGCCCCCTTTCTCGAGGTCTCCGTCGCCATCAATCTCCTCATTGGCGTCTGGTCCGCGCTCTGGCGCCGGATAGGGGAGGCCCTCACCAACCTCAGGGCCAAGTGGTTCAAGGGTGTGCGATCCAAAGCCGTCAACGTCAGCCGATTTGCGGACCTCAAGGCACCCGCGTCCTTACTCATCGAACGGCCCAACGCGTTCGACGCCATGGCTGGCGGCATGCCTGCTACTGCCCGAGTCACCGCTGCGCTTGTCGTCACGGGAATCGCTGGCGCCCTCTTCGTCGTCGACCCCCAAGGACCCGCTGACTCCGAGTGCGACGTTCCTCATTGGAGCATCACCCTTTGCGCAGCCGGCACTGATGTTCGTCGCGCTACCCCTGTTCTTCGCCGGCTATGCCGCCGGCGTCTTGATTCCCTACCGGCGCTTCCGCCGCCGCGCCATCAAGACCATCGAAAAGGTCCCCCACGTGGATGCCAGCGAGCGCGCCCTTCCCGGCACTCCAGAGCTCCGCCTGGAAGGCGCCGAGGTTCTGCACGCCAGCGGCCAGGCCGTTGCCTCAATCCGCCCCCTGTCCCCCGGCACCTTCATCATCCTGGTGCTCGTCGACGTTTTCGAGGGTCAGCTCGACATCACGCACGCGACCTCCGAAGACGCCTTCCAGGCCCTGCAGGCGTCCTACCGCCGGCCTTGACGCCGTATTCGTCCGCCCATCACTTCCGCAGCGAGGGCGGGCCTGTGGCGGGACGCACCGAACGCTACGGGCTCCCCGTGCGTCTCACGAGCTGTCGATGGAACCGGGTGCGCCTCAGCGGCGAGTGTTCTTCAACGCCATCCAGCGGCTGCATGCCGTTGGCGTCCAGCAGGTTGGGATCCGCTCCGTTGCTGAGCAACAGGAGGCCGATAGCCGACGGTTGGCGCGCATTCTCCCGATCCGATCGAACATGAATCCCCGGCGTGAGGTCGTATTCGACGACTTCGCGGGTTGCATGGGTTTGCCGGCGCACGATCACGTTGTGCAGAGGCGTGCGACCGGATCGATCGCGCGAGTTGACGTCCGCTCCCGCTGCAATCAGCGCTCGAACCACGGCAACCGACCTCTTCCTGGCGGCTGCTTCGTTCAATGGCGTACTCCCCTGCTCGCCTCTTGTGTCGATGTCCAGCCCAAGCGCAGTCAGTCGGCCGACGAGCGCCCAAGCCACAGCGTCGTCGTCGCACTCCCCGATGACACGTACTGGGGGGAGACTCTGATCGTCCACCGGCCGACCCTCTGTCCGTCGACCATGAACCCTTCCTCGAGACCGCCATCGGCGCGGGTGATGACCACCCGTTCGCGCAGGCGCCTCATCGGCCCGTTGCGCCTGCACCGCAACGGCGAAGAGCAGGACAAGTGCCGCCAGAGTCGTCTGCTGCGGTGCTCGCTCCTGTTCCGGCCGCAGGACCTGTTGCGTTGAACTTCGGCTGTGCCCGGCATGGCGCCGGTCCGACAGGTCTGGCGGCGCTTCCACTGCACCTGCGCAACCCGCGAATCCGCGTACCAGGTCCTCCGATGTTGCCGGGAAGGCGGGCCGGAAGCTTGCTTCTTCAGCGGCGACGGCATCAGTTGAGCTCCGCGAGCCTGGACGGCGCATGGCGAGACTCAGACACGCCAGGCGTCGAACAAACGACGATAGAATGGCCGCTCGGATTCGCTCTTCCACCGACCATAGGCTTCGTGGAGGGACCATGGGCGGACGACAGCGCGCCGCGTGCCGGGCCGCCAGCACAGTTCTGCCGGTGCTGGTCCTCGCCGCCGTCGGCAGCCGCGCGGAGCAGTTGCTGGAGAAGGACGGCATCGTGCTGGCCGGGACGGCGCGGCTGGTCGAGTACGGCGCGGCAACCTGCCGCGTGCTGGAGGCTCATCACTCGGAGCAGGTCTACGAGCAGATCAAGGCCAACGACGGCCAGCCCCTGCATCTGTGGGAGCTCGAGTTCTCGGTGCGCAACGACTCCGGGCAGCCCCTGAACCACCTCATCGCCCGCTACCAGATCGACGCGCCCTAGCCGCCCTGCACCAACTGGGACGGGGCGGCGGGCGCGCGGTGGGCGGACCCGGCCGGCCACATCCAGCGCAGCGCCGACCCCATATCCGTGCGCCCCGGGGAGACGTTGACCGAGACGCTCTCGGTCGTCGCGTTCCACACCGACACGCCCGGATTCTCGAGGTGGTCCGTCGACTACACCTTCGCGCCCACCGCTGCGGCGGGCGACGCACCGGCCGCCGATCCCCCGCAACCGCGCGCCGCCGGACGGCAGCCATCCACGCCCGCGCCGCGGGCGGCGCCGACCGCCGGCGCGCCCGGCACGGTATTCCGCGACGCGCTGCGTTCGGGTGGCGAGGGCCCCGAGATGGTGGTGGTCCCAGCGGGCCGGTTCCGGATGGGTTGCGTGACGGGTCTGGACTGTCGCGATGACGAGAAGCCGGTGCATGCGGTGTCGATTCGGCGGGCATTCGCGCTTTCGGTGCACGAAGTGACGTTAGCGCAGTGGGACGGGTGCGTCGCGCGAGGCGGGTGCGGGGGCTATCGACCAGACGACGAAGGCTGGGGGCGTGCCAATCGCCCCGTGATCAACGTGAGCTGGGAGGATGCGCAATCCTACGTGTCGTGGCTGTCCCGCGAGACGGAGGAGGAGTACCGTTTGCCGAGCGAGGCGGAGTGGGAGTACGCGGCACGGGCGGGGAGCACGACGAGGTACAGTTGGGGCAACGAGATCGGCGTGAACCGGGCGCATTGCAGTGGCTGCGGTAGCCGATGGGACGCTGACCGAACCGCTCCCGCAGGCTCGTTTGCTCCGAACGCATTCGGGCTGCACGACATGCACGGGAACGTGTGGGAGTGGGTGGCGGACTGCTGGAACGGCAGCTATACAGACGCCCCGTCGGATGGCAGCGCCTGGCTGCAGCGGGACTGTGTCCTGCCCGTGTTGCGCGGCGGCTCCTGGTACCTCTTCCCGAGGTCCCTCCGCGCCGCGTACCGCCTCAGGCACTCCGCCGACTACCGCGACTACTTCATCGGGTTCCGTGTGGCCCGGACGCTCACCCCTTGAGTCGTTACGTCCTTACCTCCTGTGGGGGGTTCCAAGGGGGGCTTGCCCCCCTTGGCGGCGGGATTTGGCGAGTCGGCGCTCATGACTGAGGGACCGCACGGGGCGCCGGTGCCGGACGCGGGGCGGCGGCCGGACCGGGCGCACACGACAGGGGCAGCCCTGTGGAAGGGACCGTGGGCGGACGACAGCCTCGCGGGAGAACGATGGCATCGTGGTGGCCGGAACGACGCGGGCGGTCGAGTACGGCGCGGGGGCTCGACCGGCGGCCTCGACTCCGGCCCTGGTGGTCTTCAGCGAGAAGTAGCGTTCGCGATCACGCGTTTCGTTCTTCGTCCGGCCTACTAGCCCGCATTTCTCACCAATGCGACGAATGATGCCCGAACGACGTCGGAACGGACGGCGAATGTTCGGGGAACTCGTGACATTGCGTTCACAGCCGGTGGGTTGGCGTGCAAAAGGTCGAAAAAAGGAGAATTCGGGTGGCGCCAAGGGCCATTGGGGTGTTGGGCTGGGCGCCGCCAAAGTTGCCGGACAGGTACAACCGCTGGCGAGATGCCAGTGGCGGCGAAAAGTCGGAGAACCGAGCGTTGCGTCAACAACGCAATGGCATGGCCTGGAGGTTGTACAGGATCTGTCGGAACAGTGCGGCGCGTGGCCAGGACTCGGAGAAGGACAACTTGATGCGGCGCACGCTGACGCGCACCCGCACGCCGACCTTGAGCAGCTTGTCGCGAATCGTGCCGCACTGCGCCTTGGCCAGCCGCGTTCCGGCGAGTCCGACGCGACGCAGCGTCTGCATCAGCACATAGGCGAACGAGGCGAAGTACAGGCGCAGTTGGTTGGCGTGCATCGTGGCCGTGCTGGTGCGGTCGGCGAACAGGTCGAGTTGCTGTTCCTTGATGCGGTTCTCCATGTCGCCGCGCGCGCAGTAGAGGTTCTCGTACAAGGCCTGTTCGTCCATCGCCTCGGTCGCGATGCTGGTCACCACGAAGCGCGGGTTGGGGCCGAGCGCGGAGTGCTCCACGCGCGCCACTACGCGCCGCGACCGCGACCAACTGCGCGCCGCGTAGCGCAGCGCGTCGAAGCGCCGCGTTGTCTCGCCCGTCATTTCGGCCATGACGCGCGTCTCGTACAGCGTCGCCGCGACCATGCCCGTCAAGCGCGAGTTGACCGGCAGCCCGAGTACGTAATCCACGCCGGTCGTCTCGCACCACGCCATGAGGTCCTCGCGGCAAAAGCCGCCGTCGCCGCGCACCACGACGCGCGTCGCCGGCCAGCGCGCGCGGATCGACGCGGCGATCCGGTCGAGTTCCGCAACCGTGCCCGCCGCGCCGTCGACCGACGCCGAGCGCAGCCGCGCGCACAGCAGGTGCTCGCCGCAGAAGACATACAGCGGCAGGTAGCAGTAGCTGTCGTAATGACCGTGGAAATGGCGCCCTTCCTGCATGCCGTGCAAGGTGTCATCGGTGGCGTCGACATCCAGCACAATGCGCGCCGGCGGCGTCTCGTGCGCCTCCAGGAACGTCTCCACCAGCAACGCGTCCATCGCCGCCATATCCGCCACGATCTTCTTGTAGCGATGCGCCGCGGCGTCCGCCGCCAGCGTCAGTTCCAACCGGTTCAGCGTGCTCTTGCCAGCCAGCGGCTTGCCGCGGTCCGTCTCCCGCTGGCGGCGTGCGCCCGCCACATCCTCGCAGTCGCACAGCAGCGCCAGCAGCCGGTCTCGGCACAACTCGTCGTGATCGTTCAGATCCTCGTACCCCAGACAGATGCCCAGCACGCGCTGCTTCACCAACGTCTCCACGCGGTGCTCGATGCGCCGTGGATCGCGGTGGTCCGAAAAACACCCGCCCAGACGCTTCAGTATCCCGACCCGTTCCTCCAACTCCCGCAACGCCAGCCCGCCGCCGTCCGTCGCAATCTCGCCGCCGTCGAAAACACCCACCACCGCGCGCTTCCCAAGACCTCCAAACTCCAGTTGCGATGCGCTACACTCCGTTCCCATAAGGCCGCGTCTCCGGTGTCCGTAAATGCTTGTCCCAACATACATTTACGCCCAGAACGCGGCCTTTGTTCAACTCCCTTGGTGAGAAATCCGGGCTAGGCCTCCGGATCCTGGTTGAGTGGCCTTGTCAGCTTGCGGACCGACTCAAACCCGCCGCTCTCCGGTATCGAGCGCAACCCCACGATCTCTCCGAGTTTCCGGTAGCTCTCCCACTGCGCTTCGTCGAAGAACTGGTCCTTGGTCGTCTGCTGCGGGAACGCCGGGTTGGCCTCGTGATAGTGGGTGATGTCCACGGGTTCGTCTCCCACCAGTGTGGGCTTGAGGTATAGGATCAGCGAGGTCTTGTCGGCATCGCCGCCCTCGTAACAGACTGTTGCCAGCGCGACGTGCGCGAGTGAGCGCCCGGTGTCGCGAGAAGAAGTCGCGTGCGTGTGCCCATGGACGCCTGCGCCTGCCTCGTTATCCCTAGCATCCCGGCGCAGCATGTCCAGCGAACCGTAGTATGTCATCCAGGCGTTGTCGCTCGCCAGGCGCCCAACCTGTTGGGGATCGAGAAACGTGATCTTCGCGCCGAAGTCCACCCGGGCCTTGCGCACCAGGTTCCCGAGCCCCTCGAAGCGATAGTCGGGGTCGGCCTCCGCGTCGACGATCACGATCAGGGGCACGCGGCGTCGGATCAGCTCGTATGCGCCCAGGTTCTCGAAATGGCCGCCGTCGGAGAGATTCCACCGTGGTCGGTGCACACCGCGAAACCGTGCGAACAGCTCGTCGAGGAGATAGCTCTGCACGGGGAACAGGGTGGCGAACGTCCTCGATGCAAGCCCGTCGCTGCTAGAACCATCTGCCGTCTGGTCGTCCCCTTTGGATAACTTGGGCAGGAGGCGGGATCCACGCCCGATCCCGGAGTCCCACCAGTATCCGAGGCGCACGTTCAGGATGCCTGCCAGGAAGGAGAGCGGGAAGCTCGTCCGCGACCCGACACCCGTCGAGAAAGCAGCGCCGGAAATGCCGATCCACTGGCCCAGGGTAAGCGACTCGCCGCGATAGCGCGCCGTCGTCTCCTGACCGGAAGACTCCGCGGCGTCCGCGTAGTCGAACATCCGGAAGGCATGCTTGTCCCCGGCGTCGGGGAACACCTGTGCCAGCAACCCGTTGCTGTCCGCCGACGCGTGGAACACCACGTGGTGGCGAACGCCCGCACTGATCCCGGCGGGGCCTACCGCCATGCCGATGCCGCCGCGATCGTTTCGCTGGATCCCTGTCTTCTTCTCCGCCGTCTCGTTGACGGTCACGTTGACGATGTGCAGGGGAGCCCCATGGTCGTACTTCTTCAGTGGGTTCTCCTCGTCCTCAGCGAGTTCGCTTCCACGATCCCAGTCGACAGCCGCGTCGTCTCCGTGGAGCATTCTGGTGACGGGCTTGGGGTGGCGTCTGTCGAGGCGCCTGGGGTTGGAGGCGCCGAGGTAGGCCCGGATGATGCGTGCCCGATAGAGGGGCTGCAGCGTCGAGTCGTTCAGGAACCGGCGGGCATGGCCGAAGACGAAAGAAAGGAGTGCCAGTAGCACGAAGTAGATTCCTGCGCTCGCAAGGGCTGGCTTCCCGACCTCCGGACATGCGACCGGGCAGCTGACCAGATCTGACGCTGCGGAATCGGGACAACGTCGCAGGACCGGCGGACATCGTGACTCGACCGTCGCCGAAGTCCAGAGGTCGGCGGGCACGCCAGCCGGATAGTCGAGGTTCCAGGCGATGGCGTGTGATAGCGCGTTAAGAGGTGCGAGCGTCGCGATCAGAACGAGCGCCGTAACGGCGCTCGCCGTCACCTTGAGTGGCAAACGGGGTCGGGCCGGGTCCCCGTCGCCACGGAATCGGACGGCGAGCCTTCGGCCACCGACAGCCAGCGCCGCCACGGCACTCAACGCCCCGCCGATGACGGCGCCCATGCGGATGTCGGGATCGATGGCGACCGTGTAGAGCGTCTGCCCAAGCGTATCCAGGACGGCGAGGGCCGTGACCGCGGCGAACGCCAGCAGGGCGCGCTTCAGCCACGAGGAGAGACGGTGGCTCAACTCAAGCCGCTTCGACGCCTCAGAGCACTGCTTGCGTCGGAGTGCGTGGTCAGCAATGTCGTACACGATGAACGCGAACAGCGCTACACCGAAGACCAGTCCGATTGCCCATGCGGACGGTGTCCCGGTGACGTGCAGGCCCCAGGCTGATGCGCCAAGCAGGACCAGCACTCCGAACAATCTCCCCGCGACGGCCAGCCTGGTCCCGGCCGTTCCGGGCATCAGCCAGTAGGCCAAGCCGCATGGTGCGACCCAGAGGACGAAGACGAGGAAGGGCAGGGCCACCCATGGGCTCCACCACACGTATTCCCCGCCGAGGGGCAAATGGCAGGTCAGCCACGCTTCGAAGCCCGTTGCCGCGGCCGCGACCGGGCCGCCGCAACCTGGCATGGCGAAGTCGATGAACGGAACGCCGTGGCGCGCCAGTTGCATCAGGACGAATCCGGTAAGAACGAGGGTCGCGAGCACGACGAGCACGGAGAGCCAGTTGCGGAAGATGACCGCTCCGCCGAGGAGCAGGTCTCCCGCCCCGTTGGGCGCAAGGTGGTGGCCGTTCTCCCGAAGCCACGCCAGCACGGCGCCGGGCTCGATGGTCTTGGCATTGGGATCGTCCGGCTCGCGCCGCTCCCAGGGCGCCAGGATGGCGTTCTCTACGTCGTGGACGCCGTGGACCTCTTTCCTGGAGAAGAGACGGGTGAGCATCCCGCCGGTGTAGCCGCCCCCGGATACGGTCGAGAGCAGGTCGACTTGCTGCAGCGCTCTGCGCTTGGCGATCGCCTGAAGCACCCCGAGCGCGAAAGTGGCGCTCCGGATGCCTCCCCCGGAGAGAGCGAGGCCTACTTGAGGTTCGCGTCGCTCGAGCGCCTTCTCGCCCGCCTTTCTGTGACGGTTGGCGACCAGTTGCTCCTCGCGGCACCGGAGCGCTTCCGGATACGCGATGTGCTCCAGTTGCCGAAGTTTGTCAGCCTGCGTCGAGTCGCCTTCCCTGGTCATGTGTTCGTCCCTGAGCCGAGGTGGTCCCCGTATTGGCGACGCAACCGTGACGTGAACCGACCCTCCAGGTCAAGGAGAATCGAGTTTGTGGCCCACTCGTCGAACCAGAGCAGTTCCCTGCAGGCAGGCTGCTGGTCCACCAAGCGACGATGCCCCATAATGTCCAGGTCTTGGCACTGTGAGCGAGACCTCACTCCACGCGAAGCGACACGGAGCCCGTTTTGGAGACCACCGAACTCACCCTTGAGTCGATTCGGGTGTCTGACTTCAATGCCCGCAAGGACCTCGATGCCGGCACGGAAGACGCCGGGCTCGCCGAGCTTGCCAGCAGCATTCGCGACCTAGGCGTGCTTAGCCCGGTCATTGTGCGCGAGGCGGCCGATGGCTGCTTTGACCTGATCGCCGGTCAGCGACGACTGCTGGCATGCCGCGCACTCGGACTGGCAACTATTCCTGCGACGATCAGGGACGACCTCAGCGACACTGACTCGACGGTTGTGTCCCTCGTCGAGAACGTCCAGCGGGCCGACATGCATCCGATCGACAAAGCCAAAGCGTACGACGCCATCCGAGCCAAGTGCGGAGACTTGGGGCGCGTCGCGCAGGCAACGGGGGTGACCGCACGTACCGTGCGACGCTACCTCGACCTTCTCAAGCTCGCACCCTCGATCCAAGCGACCGTCAGTACTTCGCAAGGCGCTGTTGGGGTCGGAACCCTATCCAAGCTGGCGGCCACGTTCGCTCCCGAACAACAGGAAGGGGTCCTCAACCAGATCCGTGGACTCAGGCAAGAGCGCCAACTGGAGATTCTGAGAGCCAGCGCCGGCGACTTGAACGCCATACCCGGGCTCAAGGAGCAGGTCGTGGAGCGCGATCTTGACCTTCGCATGTGCCGAGAAGGTCTCTGTTTCTCGATACCCGAAGCGTGGAAGTCGCGAATCAAGGACGCTCTGTCGCGCACGGCACAACCGGCGGACGAGATTCTCCCCGCAGGGTCGGAGAATTGGCGGCGTGAACACGGACGATGAGTCGGCTTGCACCGGTCAGAATGCCAGCGGTTGCCCTCCGTTACTGGCAGCGGGTGGTAGGAAGGGGGTGAGCCGTCGTTCTCGAGCGTACGGAGTACACGATACGTTCGGGCAAAGCGTGCTGAGACGGAACTCGAAATCGGCTCGAAGGGTGCTTCGCACCGGCTTCGCGGCGACCTGCGCCATGGTTGCGCTCGCAGCCGGCGCCGCCGATGTCGGCGGGGAATCCTCCGCATCCCCGCTGGCATTGGACCGGCGCATTGCCGAGTTCGAGTTGCGCGTCGAGGACGGCCAGCATGCCAAAGCCCTGGCCGCGTTCGATGCCCTGCGGGCGATGGATCCAGACTCCGAATCGATTCCGCCAGCACTCTGGTACGCGCATGCGAGGTTGTGCGACGAGTTGGGCATTTTGGACGCGGCCGTAGACTCCGTGAACGTCTATCTGCGGTTGGCCGGTCGCCGGGGAGAACACTATCGGGCCGCGCTTAGGCTCTCCATTCGGCTGGAAGACAAAGCGGCACAGGCGAGGAGGGAAGCTGAACTCGAGGCGCAGAGACAGCGGGAAGAGACGATGCGTCGAGAACGAGCTCGGGCGATTGCGCAGAGGCAGATTGAAGCGTCGGTCGAATTGCCTGGCGACGAACTGTCAGACGGCGGCATCGGGCCGAAACTGGTGTATCTGCCCGGCGGGCAGTTCTGCTACAACAGCGGGAGGTACAACGAAGAAGGAACCGCGCAACAGTGCGAAGTCGTCGAGCTTGCCAGCTTCGCGGTTGCGAAGCACGCGACAACGGTTGGTCAGTTCGAAGCGTTCGTCAAAGCGACTCGCTACAAGACGGAGGCGGAACGGCGTTCCAGCTTCGGGTGCCACACTCCTCTCGCGTCAGGAAGAAACTCGGGCATGATCTGGAAGTCGCACGCGTATCGTCAGACCAGTGAACATCCGGTCGTGTGTGTCACCGTACGCGACACCGAGGAGTACGCCCACTGGCTCAGCCAGCAGACAGGCCGTCGCTACAGGCTCCCTGGTGCGGCCGAGTGGGAGTACGCCGTTTGGATCGGAACGCAGGTCGCTAGCGAACTGCGCGCGATCCGGCCCGGACACGCGCGGCCGATACCGACCGATTGCGTCCGAGACCTTCAGAAGTGCGACGGGGTGGGTGCGGCCCAATGCGATCCAGGGCCTGCGCATTGCTGGACAAACGAGGTCGGGGTGGCGTTCAACTCGATCTCAGAGATCCTCCACTCTTGCGCGGTGACGAAGAACTTTATCTGGGTCGGAAGAGACGTGGGCGGTGCCTACGAGAGCCTCCTTGAGTGCCCGTCGGTGGCTTTGGGGAACTGGCATCCGCGGGGTTGGGGGATGGCAATTCCCTTGGATCAGTCTCAGGATCCTCACCGTCGAAACAGCGGGCTGACTGTTGGATTCAGGGTTGTAAGAGAAGTCGGAGAGCCTGAACACGGGCGGGTGGAAGCCGTGCCCGTTGTGGTACCGAACTGAAGTGACGGGGTCGAGACCTGTTTCTCTCCTTGAGATGACGCCGGCTCTTACCGTTTCCGCATGGGGTGCGTCTCGGGTCTGGACTGTCGAGGACGAGAAGCCGGTGCACGCGGTGTCGATTTCGCCGGCATTTGCGCTGTCGGTACACGAGGTCACGTTCGCGCCGGCGGTGCCATAGCAGCCGTGTCGGGAATCGCTCCCAAGTGGGCAAGCCCCTATACCAGCAGTGGCTCGGTTCAGGCAAGCGGTGGCTCACGATGCTCAGGCTCACTCGGCGCGCGTTCTTAGAATCTCTTCGAGAAAGGGAGACTTCGCATGTCTGTGGAAGCTAAGCTGGCCGTCTGGCTCGGTGCGGCGTTAGTCGCTCTCTCCGTCCTTGCTGCCGCGTTAGGCTTCAGCGAGATTCGGTTCTCGGCGATCGCGCTTGAGGACATCGGGGCGTTGTTTCTTACCCTGATCTTGGTTGCATTGGTGATCGAACGGGCGGTCGAGGTTTACGTGTCCACGCGATTCGACGCCGAGAAGCTCCGCGTGCGGCGTCCGCTGACACGCGCGGAGGCCACGTTGGCAAGAGCGGAGACAGCCCTTGCTGAGGAGCGGGAGCGGGCTCAGGGCTCGACCCGAGTCCCGACCGACGCGGACCGACAGTACATGGAAGAGCTCGTCGAGGATGTCGGGCAAGGCCGAGAGGCAGTGGACTCCGCAGATGAGCAGACGTGGAATCGGCTCTCGAAGCTGCGGGGCTCCAAGGTTAGATCAGCAAGCCTGCTCTCCGTCGTTCTCGGCGTTCTTGCCGCCGTCGCGGGCATTCGCGTTCTTGGCCAGTTCATTCCTATGCAGGTCTGCGAGCCAATCTGTGCCTTGGCCGAATGCAGGCTCCAGCTTAACGTGTTTCGTGTGACAGACACTGTCATGACGGCCCTCGTACTTGCTGGCGGGGGGACGGCATCCACAGAATGGTGTCTAGGTTCAAGTCATTCCGGTCCCCGCAGTGAGATGTCACGACCCAGCACGCCTTTGCCCGCCATCTTCGCGGCAGAGTGAGCTGCTCTCGCGGACGCGCTAGCGCGTTCCTCTCTTCCCCGGGATCGCGACCGACGCTGGGGCGATCGCAAAGGCACCGTGGATGCCACGGGCGCGAGCTGGGGGCGGATCGATTGCGCAGTGGACGCCAAACGGGACACCCACTCCAAGCCTTGCCGGAAGGCGACCCGGAAGCTTGCTCTTCAGCGGCGACGGCATCAGTTGAGCTCCGCGTGGTCGTGTTTCCTGCGGTCGTCGTACTGGCGGCGTTTGCCACGTTTCAATCGCCAACGACGATGGCAGCGCAGACAAGCGGAACTCCGCTCCTTCTCGCCACGGAGCCGGCGTCAGCGTCGCTGGCTGGGCAGACGCAACCCGGGCACGAAGTGGTTCTTCGCAGCCGCCGGGCGAGGATCGCACCTGCGGCACTTGCGCTCGCCCCGGACCCCGCCGGAAGCGCCACCCCCGCCAGACTGACCCTGAACCTCTTCGACGATGTTCTGTTCGAAGGTATCGTCGAGCGCAGAGCGCCGACTTTCTCCGGGGGGTACGCGCTCTCCGGGCAGATAGTGGAAGACCCGACGGGTACCGTCACGCTGGTGGTCAACGGCGAAACGGTGGCGGGCACGGTACGCACGGTCTTTGGCACCTACCGGATTCGTTCCGCGGGCAAAGGCGTCGTCTCCATCGAAGAGGTGGACGAATCCAGGAGCCCGTTCGACTGTTTGGTTGATATAGCGGGGCAAGCAGAGAATCGGCCAGCGGTCGACCTCCGCCGGTAGGGCCCGGCCGCGCGACTTCGTGAACCGGCTCATGGACGCACGGACACTCGGTCGCCAGCGTCTTTCAACCGCCGGCACGCATCGACTTCCCCTCAGCGTGCGGTCGCTTGTGTTCGTGCAGTGCATCGTGGGCCATACGACGACCGCGCACGCGCAAATGACGACGGAGCCCGCGGTCATCGACGTCGCCGTCTTCTACTCGATCCGCGCCCGGGAGATTGCCAGGGGTGCGGCCAGGATCGAGGCTGAGATCGACCTCATGGTGGCGGAGACCAATCAGGCGTACGCCGACGGAGATGTCAACCTCAGAGTCTCGTTGGCCGCGGTAGCCGAGGTCGGGGAGGCGGACCACACTGTCACTATCGATGAGCTTCAGGACCCGTCGGACGGAGTCGTGGACGAGGTTCACCACATACGTGACCAGGTCGCGGAGGATGTTGTCGTACTGATCAACAAGCGTGATACGGGGGACGCAGTCGATGTGTCTTCCGTTACGGGCAATCCCGACGATACCGGTTCTGCCATCGTAGGCCTGTATGGCGGCGGGTTCTTTTTCGCCCACGAATTGGGCCACGTCATGGGACTTCGGCACGACCGCTACAGGCACTACGAACACGACTCAAGGACCTCCATGCCGATGTCTCCGTGGGCGTTTGGCTACGTCAACCGGCGCGCCTTCGAGGCTGGCGCGCCGGCCTCCGCCCGTTGGCACACGATCATGGCCTACGACGACGAGTGCGCCCAAGCCGGTTTCCGATGTCCGCCACTGTTGCGGTTTTCGAATCCGAACCAAGTCCATCCAGACCCGGGCGGCGACCCCATGGGGACGTCCGGCGAGGATCACACCACCGATGTCGACGGCCCCGCCGATGCCGTCCGTACCCAGAACCAGACCGGCCCGATCGTCGCCGAGTACCGCCAGGCCCCGGCAATCACGGTGTCTTTCGACGCCGAAACGTACACCGCGACCGAGGCCGGGAGCGCGGCGACCGTGACGCTGCGCCTGAGCGGTGAGCCGACGCGGCCGATCGACATTTCCCTCACCGCGACCGGCAGCACGGGCGCCTCGCGGTTCGACTACGATGTGCCCGCAACTGTCCGGTTTGCCGCAACCGATAGGGTGCGGACCTTCAGCGTCGAAGCCATCGACGACGGAGCCGACGACGACGGCGAGACCGTGGTGCTCGGCGTTGCCGACCCGTTGCCCGCCGGCGTCACCATTGGTCCGACCTTCCCCACAACGACGGTCACGCTGGCCGACAACGACGACACCGCAACCGGCGCGCCGGACATCGTCAGGCTCGCGTTGACTTCCGAGACGGAGACAGCCTACGGCCTGGGCGAGCAGATCGAGGTCACCGTGTGGTTCGCCCGGCGTGTGACGGTAACGGGGATACCGCAAATCGGCGTAAGTGTGGGCACCAACACCCGCCAGGCCGAATACCAGCCGTCAGTAGGTTCCGGGCTCCACGGTTGGCGGGATCCGCCACGGCAAGGTGTTCCGCCACCGAGCCACCGTGAGCCTTCGCGCCACGTCCTGGCCGCCTCGATCCGGGTCGTTCCCGGTCGTGCGCGCATCTCACTCTCGCGCGGCTGCCAGGCCGCCGACCCGTCCCGCCGGTTGCCCGGCGCGTCAGGTCCGAGCACCATCTGCCGGGTCGTCTGGCCGGCCCGCGATTGCGCGGACGATGGTGACTCACCACGTCGGGTGTGTCTCCCGACCACATCGCCGAAGCGACACCAACATGGCCGCGCACTCTACACTGCCGAAATGCCGCATCATCAATGCGTCACCACAACTTTGTGCTTAGCAGTCCGCATCCGCATGGCGCTTCAGCCGGGTTGCGCCACGTCACTACCGGATTTTCGTGCGTCAAATGGTGCCGATACGGCTCCGTTTCGCGCCATCCGGCCTCGTCGGGCGGGTAATGACGGGGGCCGTTTAATCGTCTAATCGGCATTTGACATCTTCGCCATGCATCGCTGAACCCTCGACGACCGCGCGGCCCGCAGACGTAAACTCCGGAAGGACGCCTCTGACCGTCTGACCGGTCGCACTAGCCCTCAAATCGCGGTTCGCGAGCGAGCGACTCGGCCATGATTGCCGAAACCGCGCTCACCGTCCTCGTCGGAGCCGGATTCAGAGCCAAGTCCAGACCTGACTCAACAGCGCGCGTATCGCACACCTCCTCAAAGTTCGCTGGCGTCCACCTCACCCTTGTCCCGCGACGCCCCCAAGACCGCGTCCCGAGCTGCAGGGTCTAGAACGCCATACGACATAGCGGCGTACCATTGACAAATCCCTTAAATATCCATCACCTACGTGCTTAGCACCTAGTCGATCCCACTACGGATCACCTTCCCGATCCGCGATGCCAAGACCCCTCTCGCGGCTTCCCGGCGCTGCCTGACGCCCAAACCCGCTCTATCCCGAGCTGGACATTCCTGCCGAGACTCGGTAACCGTCCGACCTCTCGGTTCACCTTCCGCGCCATCGCAAACTGCCGCTAATCGTCCCCCGCCGCCGGCGTCGGGTCAAGGGCCGCCAGGGCGTCCGGCTGCGCCGGACGCGCACCCTTGAGGCGACGAAGGCGGCAGTACGCTTGAGCCGGGGAGCGGGCGGGCAGCCCCGGCCCGCCGCATCGCGCGGCCATGTCGCGCCGTTCCGCATCGTCCTCGCAACCCGCCCGATCCCTGCCTCCTCGGCGAGCGTCCCTCCTGACGCATCGTCGGCGACCACAGGGCGGACCGGTGGTGTGATCCGGGTCGCGGTTGGCAAGGTTCCGGCAAAGCAGCCGCAGCGGCGTTTACGGGCCATTGTGGGCGATGCCGCGGAGCGGCCCGGGCTCTTTCGCCTTCGGCGACCAGGCCCGCTACGCGGTCCCGGCCCTGGCGGGTGGCGATCCCTATCGCTTCCGCCCTCCGGGCGGCGAGGCCGCTTCGTCACGCATCGCTGGAAGGCGGCTCGCGGCAGTCGAGCAGCGCGATCCCGCACAGCTCGTGCAGCAGGTACGCGGCCAGCGCGTCCGCGGTCCAGCGCCAGCCGTCGTCGGGGTTCGCGTTGAACTGCTCAAGCGCCTCCCGCACGTCGGCCGTTTCGGCCTTGCCGCCATCGCACCGCACCAGCACATGGGGGACACCATGGGCCGCGCTTTCCGGGGCCGACTCCCACAGTTCCCGCAGCCGCGCCCCGTCGGGCTCCTCGCCGGTCTCCAGTTCGACCGCGAACGCGTGCGCGCCGGCGTCGCCGGGTCCGTCGTCGAGTATCTTCACTCGTCCGTCTCCGTTCTCCCAAAATCCGGCGCCCGCGGACCCGGGCGGCAGGCATCGCTCGCGCTCTCCCGGCTGCGCCGCCGAAGGGCGCCGGGCCATACGCATCAGCACGCAGAACGTGGTTGACGTGCCGCCTGTTCGCCCGGAGCGGGGAGCTACCCCGACCCCATACGAGGGGCTGTTGTATTCAGCGGCCAACCCGGCATGCGGGTTTCCGCGGCTGATGCGTGGCAACGACTATGCGGCGCGGGACGCCGGGCCGTCAACCAGGCGTTCCGATCCGTGACCGCCGGTCTCTCCGAACACGCGGTCCTGGTCGCGTGGGCGGCAGGCGCGCACTGCCCCGCACCAACCACACGTCCGGTCGTCCGTCGTGCGCGCCAAGCGTGTCACGCGTGCTCCGCCGGTCAACCCGCAGGGCGGGTTCTCCGCGCGCTCCGACCTCGCTGGCGCGAGGTGACCGGCCTGCGCGCGCGTGCCGCCTGTCCAGGCACCGACGCACTCCGCGTCGCGAGTCTGAACAGGAGAACCACATGGACCTCGAAACCCTCATCGCCAGCTGGAGCGGCAAGCTTCCCGATGGCTTCGTTCCGCCCGCCGTCATGCGCCGCAAGGCACCTCGGTGCGTGCGGCCCCGTTGCCGTCGCCCAGCATCGCTCAAGGCCAACGGCGAGTACGCGAAAAGCTGCGAGCCCTGCCGGATCAGGCGCGCAAAGTCGTGCAAGCGCCGCAGGGCCGCGCTGGTGGCAGAAGGCGGCTGCCGGCGCTGCGCGTACCGCAAGAGGCTGGAAGGCGACTTCCTTTGTGCTCGGTGCCGCGAAGACCGGGACATCGAGCGCGCGCAGAAGCGCCAGGACGCCATCGACGCCGCCGCCATCGACGCGTTCGCCGCGCAGCCGGAACGCGTCCACAAGGCTTCCAATCTCGACTGCGGCCGGTCGCCCTGGAACGCCCGCCCCAAGCCGCAACCCTCCGCCGCGTATTGGAGTCCGCTGCCGGATCCCGAGCCGGTCGAAGAGCGCGAATGGGCGAAGTCGATCTACGACAACGGTAGGCGCTTCCATCGCTACTGAGCCCGCCTTTCCCGCCGGGGCGCGCGGCCGTCCGCGAACGCGCGTCCCGGCCTACAACGGACTGCCGCCCGCCGGCCACACGCCGACGACCTTCCTCCCGCGCTGCCGCAACGTCTTCACGGCCGGGAACAGCCCCGTGTCCGCCGCCACGATCACGTAGACGCCCACCGTCGGCTCCGACCACATCAGGTCCACCGCGTCGACGGCCATCCTGATGCCAACCCCGTGCGCCCTGTCCGACCGCACCGACACTTGCACCGGTTCGACGCCGAGACCGCGGAGCACCGGCTGGTAACTGTTCACCTCGTCCTCGCCCCAGTCGGCGTAGGCGTTGGCCGCGGCGACCCTGCCGTGCTCCCCGGCGAACCGGTACAGCGCCTCGCAGTCGACGTCGTTCTCGACGCCGCGCACCAGGTTCCAGAAATCGATCATGAGCGCCACGTCGACGCCCGCAGAACGGCTTTCATGCACCACAATAAATCTCCACTATTGAAATTCTGGAATGTCCCATCTCCCTTGAAATCGTCGCCCGGGCGTCCCGGTCGATCCGCTTGCGCGCCCCCTTCAGGCTCCGCATCGGCGGCCCGCCCGCGGCCGGCGGCTTCCAGCCGGTGATCTCCTCGTAGCGCTTCTGGGCGAAACCGTGACGCAGGCTATGCATGCGCTTCAGTCCGGCGTCCGCCGTCTGTCTCTCGTAGACCTCGAGCTGCTGTTTGTAATTCCTGTGACCGGGGATCATGGCCCCGCCGCCGGCGAAGGCGCGCGCCTCGTCGAGCAGCCGCCGCTGCGATTCCTGGAGTACCGGGATCTCCCGCGACCGGCCGCCCTTGGTCCACGACGCCTTCAGCACGATCTTCGAACCGCGGTCCGCGTACGACGGCGAGAACTTGATCGCCTCCTCGCGCCTGAGCCCGAACGCCTCCTGCAGCCGGAGCGCCATGCGGACGTGTGCGTCCCGCACCAGCGCCAGCCTGTCGTCCGGCAGGTCGCGGCTCCTGTCCTCGTTGGTGACGCGTTTCCGCTCCCCGATCCCGTAGCTCGCGTTGTCGGAGCGCACCACGTTCGGCTTGCCGATCCGCCTCGCCCACCAGCGCAAGTGGCTCATCCTGTTCTTGACGGTGCCGATCGAGAGCCCCTTCCGCTTCCACTCGCGCACCAGCGCCTCGACGTGCTTGCCCTTCAGCCCCGTCGCCCGCAGGCGCCGGTAGCCGAGATCGTGGAGGGTGTTCGCCATGCGGGCGAGATTGAAGGAGCGCCCGGTCCGGGTGCCGAACGAGCCGTGGTTGGCGTCGTCCTGCAGGCGCTTCAGGTCGTAGTTCAACTGCCGCATCCGTCCAACCTAGCAGCCTGGCCAGCGCCGTCAACGACTGCGCGTCAAGCACCGTGCTAATTTTTTCTCAAGTGGTTTCAACAGGTTGCGGACGGTCGGGACGCCGCTGGACGGGCAATTGGCGCGAGGTGCGCCGCCGTGTTCGGGGAGATCGCGGGAGTCGCCGCCCGCGGCCGCCGGGCGGCGGCCGGGGAGGGTGATCCTGGTGAGTTTTGATGGGCCATCCAACGCCTTCAACAGGTCGTCGGAGCGCAGATTCAACTGCGAATAGCCCTCGATGCATTTCTTGCGGTTGCCGTCCAATGCGGCGGCTGCGGCTTGCCTTCCGGCAGCGGCCGCGAGCTTCTTCGGCGCGACTTTCGTTCGCGACACGCGGAACCGCGAGACTGTTTCAGTCCGGCGATCCGCAATGGCAGGGTGGACTAGACCCCAGCCGTCGCGATCTTCGCGCCACGACAGTCCGGCTCAAACGCCCGGCTGTTGCCGGATCGTCCGCGAGGTATCGGAAAGGTTCGCGGAGACCGTCTGCCGTCTCGGGTACGCCCCCATCGCTGCTGAAATCAGCGACATGGCGCACGGTGCCTGTGGCGGTGCATCTCCCCGCCCGCTGCGCTAATCTCGCAGCGTGGCACGTCGGTCGCGGTGTTCCGCGCCCGGGCCGGGTTCCCCGACAGACGCCTGGGTTGCCCCTCGGCGCGTCCGGCTTCCCGGACTACGGGTTTCCCCGATAATGGCCGCAGCGCTGCGGTCTACGCCGAATTGCTTCGACGCGCCCAAGACGTGCCCTGGGCTTCCGGGTGGCCCCGGCGATGCCGTCATACGACGGCGCCAACATGAGAGTTACGGTACACCCATAATCAGCGCATCACCAGCGCCGCGTGTTTAGCAGCCCTTGCCGCCAAAGGGCCCGCGCCGCGTTTAGCGCCCCGTCACTACCGGTTTTCGCCGCGCCCATTGCGCGCGCCCGGTAGTGACGGGAGAGCATCCAGACCTTCCGACCCCGCAATGCCCCTATGCTGCGAACGCTGCGAATCTCCGTCTCGTTGCCGCGGTCCGGACAAGTACGACTGCCATCATGACGGGGCCGCGTGGCGTGCCCGGCCAACCGACGTCATGACGCAACGTGGCCGTGCTACCGGCTCCATCCGCCTCCATCCGGCGCCTCGGCCGCTGGCAAGGTTCGACTGCGTCGCCACGCGACGCGGCAGGAGCCCTGTTTCGCGGCCGGAGCAAAGTTCCAGCAACATTCCACTGTCACCCTCGACTCCGCCACTTCGCCTCGGCGGGCGAAAGTGCCCAAAAACCGACCAAGGGGGCTGCGCCCAGGGCTGCGCCCCCTTGGAACCCCCAGGACGTAAGGAGGTAACGATTCAAGGCGTGAGCGTCCGGGCCACGCGGATACCGATGTCGTGGCTCCGGCGGCCGGAGCCGGAATAGAGCCGCTGCGCGGCGCGGAGGGCGCTCGGATAGATCGCCCAGGAACCGCCGCGCATAACACGGTTGGAACAGTCGGCGTAGACCGCAGCGCTCCCGCCCAACCAAGCGCTGCCGTCCACGGGCGCACCCGCGTAGCTCCCGCCCAAACAGTCCTGAACCCATTCCCACAGGTTGCCGTGCATGTCGTGCAGCCCCCAGGCGTTGGCCGGGAACGAACCCACTGGCGCCGTTTCCGAGTCGTCCCAACGGCTGCCACAGCCATCGCAGTTGGCGCGGTTCTCGCCGATCTCGTTCCCAAAACCGTACTTCGTCGTCGTCCCCGCCCGCGCCGCGTACTCCCATTCCGCCTCCGTCGGCAACCGGTATTCCCCGCCCGTCTGCCGCGACAGCCACGACACGTACGACTGCGCATCCTCCCAGCTCACGTTCATCACCGGGCGGTCGGCGCGGCCCCAGCCCCCGTCGTCGGGCCGGTGGCCGCCGCAGCCGCCGCCCGACACGCACGCGTCCCACTGCGCGAACGTCACCTCGTGCTTCGACAGCGCGAACGACGCGATCGCCACTTCTCGAACCGGCTTCTCGTAGCGACCGCAGTCGTCGTCGTCCGACAGGCAGCCCATGCGGAACCGGCCCGCGGGAATCACCACCATCGCCGGCAACTCTCCGCGCGCGACCCGCTCCGCCGTCGCCGTGGCCAGCTCCGCCACATCGAGCAACTCCAGCGCCGCCATGTAGTGCTCGCCCGACCGCCCCGCCGCCTCCAGGTAGCGCGTCGCCGACTCGACCGCCAGGGCATGCAGCCCCGCCTGCCGCGACACTTCGGCCCGCTTGAACCAGAACGCATCCGGAATCTCCAGGCCGTGCTCCGCCTGCAAGCCCAGAATCCGATCGAGCGTCGCCAGGGCGCCGGCGAGGTCTCCGCTTCGGATCTGCCGCTCCGCCTGCACCAGGTACCGGTCCGCCTGGATGTCCGGGGCCAGTTCCGCCGCCCGCGCCGGCAACGCCCACGACAAGACCAGCGTCAACGCCAGGACCAGCGCCCGCGACTTGCTCCCGACTGCGGTTTCCATGACCACCCCGACCGGGTCCGAAAGAGACCGCAGTATCGCAAATCCGCAGTTGGACATGTGGCTGCTCCTTGGGTGCATTCGACCGACATCGCATGGCAGGTTGGCACCGCCCCTCCCCGCCGCGGCGGGCAAGAGGGGCGGTGCCGGCCGCTCACCATGACCCTCCCTGGACGCTCATCGCTCGCCCGCCGGCGCCGTGGCGCCGCCGGTTCCGGCCTTTGAGCGTGCGGGCCACGCGGAAACCGCTGTTGTTGTTCCGGTTGCCGGTGGTGTTCCTGTTCCGGTTCGCGGCGCGGAGGTTCCTCGGATTGTTGTTCCAGGAACCGCCGCGCAAAACACGCTCGGGGGAGGGTCAAGCTCCCGCGCCGGCTGAAACCAGCCGGCGCGGAAGATGGACTGGCGCATGCGCCAGGTGTTCGCGTGGGCGGCGTGCGCGTTCCAGGAACGCACCCGCCGCAGGACTTCCTCTTTCGTCACGGTGCCTTGCCGCCAGCGGTCGCGCAGGCTGCGCAGCCGGTTCCGGAAGCGCCGCACGTTTTCTTCGGGCAGGCGCCGCCGGCCGTCGGGCAACAGCACGAACCCCAGGAACGGCGCCGCCTCGCCGGTCGGCAGGATCATCGTCTTGCGCGGATGGAGTTGCAGCCGCCTGCCCTCCAGGTAGGTGCGGATCCGTTGCCGCCACTCGTCGAGCTGCGCGGGGTCGTCGTGGAACAGTGCGGAGTCGTCGACGTAGCGCAGGTATCCGCGCGCGCGCAGCACCTCCTTGCAGAAGTGGTCGAACCCGTCGAGATGGACGTTGGCGAAGAACTGGCTGGTCAGGTTGCCGATTCTGTTATCGGAAACAGACCGCCAAAACGGGAAAACAGAATCGGAAGCCCCCGGCGGCGCTCGAGCGGTGTCAGCAGGTCGTCGCCCGGATAGTGGATGTGGACCGGCTCCTGCGGATTGGAGCCGTCGACGATCCGGTCCGCCAGGGCCAGCGTGCGTTCGCAGGCGATGCGGCGGCGCAGATCGCGTTTGAGCAGCTCGTGGTCGATGGCCGGAAAATATCGATGGATGTCGCACCGCAGGACGTGCCGGGAACGGTCGCGGAACCGCTCGTAGCGGGCGATGGCGCGGTGCGTGCCCTTGCCCAGCCGGTTCGCGTAGCTGTCGTGGACGAAGCCGCGCTCGAAGATCGGCTCGCAGATCGCGCAGAGGGCGTGATGCACCACCCGGTCGCGGAACGGCGCGGCCGACACGATGCGGTGCTTGGGGTCGAATATCTCGATCTTCCGGTAGCGACCGGGAACGTAGCGGCCACTGCCCAGTTCGCGCTCCAACCGCAGGACTTCCGGTTCGAGGTTGGCCAGGAATGCCGCCACGCCCGGCTTGTCGCGCTTGCCCCGGGCCGCGCGCAGAGCGGCCCCGGCAACGCCTGGAACGACGCGATGCCGTCAAACAGGTCGCGTTCCTTCCTGGGCATCGTGCGCCTTGGTCCAAGCACCGACCCGGCGTCCCGTCTCGTCGATGCTGCGCGCCGCGTGTTCATGGGGACGCGGGTCGACGACCCGGAGGTCCCGCGCCAGACGGAACAGGAAGCGGAGCTTTTCGAGACCGAGGTTGGCGGCGGCCAGATGTCCGCCCCGGCGCCTGGTGTAGGTGGCTTCGATCAAGCGCTCCAGCACGTCGAGTGCGGTCGCCTGAATGCGGTCGCCGAGCAGGAACTTCTGACTGCGGGGAAAACGTTCCACCGTCGGAACGAGCCACAGGACGAAACGATAGTGTGCCTCCAGGGCCGCGCCGGTGCTGCGCGCGCGATCGGGCCGCGCCGGTCGGTCGTCGTTCGGTTCCTCCGCGGTCACACTCGACGCCGCCGCTTCGCCTCGACGGGCGAATGTGCCCGAAAACCGACCAAGGGGGCTGCGCCCCCTTGGAACCCCCGGGACGTAAGGAGGTAACGACTCAAGGCGTGAGCGTCCGGGCCACACGGAACCCGTCGTAGTTGAGCCGGATGCCGGAGGTGACCCAGCTCCGGTTCGCGGCGCGGAGGTACCTCGGATCGTAGAGCCAGGAACCGCCGCGCGAAACACGCCGGGAACAGTCTCCGCTCAGCCACGCGCTGCCGTCCACGGGCGCACCCGCGTAGCTCCCGTTCCAACAGTCCTGAACCCACTCCCACACGTTGCCGTGCATGTCGTGCAGCCCCCGGGCGTTGGCCGGGAACGAACCCACCGGCGCCGTTTCCTTGTTATCCCATCGACTTCCGCAGCCTTCGCAATTGGCACGGTTCACGCCGATCTCGTTCCCCCAACCGTACTTCGTCGTCGTCCCCGCCCGCGCCGCGTACTCCCATTCCGCCTCCGTCGGCAACCGGTACGCCTCGCCCGTCTCGCGCGACAACCACGCCACGTACGACTGCGCATCCTGCCAGTTCACGTTCACCACCGGCCGGTCGGCGCGGCCCCAGCCCCGGTCGCCGGGCCGGTGGCCGCCGCAGCCGCCGCCCGACACGCAGGCGTCCCACTGCGCGAACGTCACCTCGTGCTTCGACAGTGCGAACGCCGCGACCGCCACCTCGTGGACCGGCTGCTCCCCGGATGAACAGGCGTCGTCGCCCGACAGGCAGCCCATGCGGAACCGGCCCGCCCCGATCACCACCATCTCGCGGGCTACGGCTGCTGTCGCGTCCGCGACTGCCCTGGCCTCGCGCTCCGCGACGTCCAGCAACTCGAGCGCGGGCAGATAGTGCTCGCCGCCCTGGCCCGCCGTCACGAGGTACCGGGTTGCCGACTCCACCGCCTGGGCGTGAAGCCCCGCTTCCTGGGACACCTGGCCGTGCTTGAACCAGAACGCATCCGGAATCGCCAGATCGTGTTCCGCCTCCAACGCCAGGACTCCGTCGAGGGAGGCCAGCGCCGCCGCGTAGTCGCCGTCGCCGATCTGTCTTTCCGCCTGCATGAGGTGTCGGTCCGCCTGGATGGCTGGCGGCAACTCGGCACTGCGGGCCGGCAACGCCGCGACCGCCAGGACCAGGGCGACCGCCACCACCCGAACCGGCACCTTGAGGATAGTCGTTCCGATCGTCTTCTCCACCGTTCCTCCATTCGGATTCGAGCGACTGCCAGTGTCGCAAATCCGGAGCCGCCGAACCGGCTCGATGGCCCCCGCGTCTTCGCGGCGCACGTGCGGCTACGGGCCGCAGTCCCCCAGATCGCCGTAGACGACCGGGGTGCAGATGCCGTATTTGTTGCAGGCGCTCACACCGGCCTGCGGAAACGGTTTCCACAGGTTCATCCCGTCCACCGCGGGACCGTCGTGGAAGTTGATTCCGTACTCGAAATCGAAATGGTCGTCCCGGGGTTCGCCGAGCAGCTCCGTGTCGCCGTTCCGCTCCGGGTAGTGGTTCACGTACACCCGGAAGCCGCCGGTCGCGGGCGTCCCCCGCTCCCAGGCGATACGGTGCTTGTTGTCCGAGTTGTCGCGGTAGTAGTGGACGACGGTTGCGGGCGGTCGCAGCGGATCGAGCGCCGCTACGCAGTGGTTGTGCGTGATCGAGCGTCCCCAGACGAAGGCCGCCCGCGAATCCGGACCGGCGGCGAAGGCGCATTGCGCGGCGCACGTCATGCCCGGCGGGTCGTCCACCTTCGTCTCCCCGGTGCCGTAGAACGTCGAATCGAGCGATCGGCACGACGGCGCGCAGGTGAATTCGGTCACGGCATCGGATCCGAGGCCGGCCAGTCCGGTGGGGTTCCTGAACTGCCGGTAGCACAAGGCCTGCGCCGCAGGAGAGGGTTCGTCGGGTTCGGCAGCCGGCGTCTTCGCCTTGAACTGCCCCAGCAGACCGCTCACCGGTTTGGCGGACGGCGCCGCTTGCGAAGATGGTCGCGGCGCTGCGGCGGCGGGTTGGGCCGCTGGCGTCGGTGCCTGACCGGGTGCCCGTGGGACCGTCGCGCTCCTGCCGCCCCCGAACATCCCCAGCATGTCGATGACGGTGAACGTGTCGACGAACTGCACGAACAGGTCTCCGAGCTGGGTCGCGTCCGCCGCGTGGTGGTAGGCGCCGCCGCTCGCCGTGGCGATGTCGCGCAGGTCGCGGGCCGCGCCCGAATCGGGTTCGATGCCGAAACCCACCGTCTCGTGGCGGAAGATCACGCCCGACGCCGCCAACTCCGCCAGCGCATCGGCGACATCGCCGCAGTCGTTCTGGCCGTCGGCGAGCAGGACGATCATCCGGTCGCGGGCCGTCGTCGCGCCTTCGTCCTTCATGAACCGGTTGGCGACCAGCACCGCCGCCGCCATCGGCGTGCCCCCGCCCGGCTGCAGGCCGCCGATGAAGCGTTCCAGCGCGGCGTAGTCCGTCGTGAAGCCGGCGTGGCGCGGCACCGGCTGCGCGCAGTCGCCCTCGAAGGCGAGCACCGCCACTTCTGCCGTCCCCTTTTTCGCGGCCTGCCGAACAGCGGCGACCGCCGCCAGCTTGGCCGCCTCGATCTTGACTTCGCCATTGCCGTTGCCGACCTCGTCGCCCATGCTCCCGGAGACGTCCATCAGCAACAGCAGGCTGCTCGAGGGATCCCTCGGCGCGGCGTGGCCGAGTGGCGACAGGAGCAGCGCCAGGGCCGCCAGGAACCTCGCCGCACCGAGCGCCATGGCAACCGACGCGCCCGCCCGCGGTGCTCGCCGCGTTCGCTCAGTTCCCGACATTGGCCGTCAAGCCGGTAGTGCCCGAGTCGACCTCCGGGCAAGACGGCACCCGCGGACCGGCCTCTCTTCCCGCCACCAGGCTTGGCGGTCGACCACGCGCCGCCCGAGCCGATCGAAGGAGAGTCCCGAATTCATGACCCGAGCCTAGCAGATGCAACCACGGAAGCGTAAGTCCTGCGCCGGCTCAACACGACCGTCCCGGATCCGACAACAGCAGACCTCGCCAACAGCCCGCCCCGGTCGGCTGCAAGGCACCTCAGCACGCAGCCGCTCTCGGGTACCGCAGACGTGTCATCGATGGAGACGCGGGCGCGACCACCACTGTTTGTCTGGCAAACGTGTCCAACCAGACTATGACTGCCGGATACGGTTTCCGTAGGCGACCCGTCGATCCACCTGGTTTCGCGGCATCGCAACGCGGCTGCGCCGCCAAATGTACGGAAAACGTCCGTTTGACCGACAAGCCGCCCTACCCGTCCGCCCTGCTGTAAATCGGTGCATGTCCTCCTTCGCTCCCGCGAACCCCCCTACCGGAAACGCAATGACCTTGTCTGCTCAATCTGGCATGGTGATCCACTTCAAGCCTCACCAGCTTGCAGTCTTCGGAGGGTCACACAGATGCCAGATGCTAGCGAACAGACGAGCCAGAACGTGACCCGGAAAGCACGGCCTTCGGCGTTTCAAGCCGTATTGGTGACGACGTTCGTCATCGCCTTCATCCTTCTAGCGGTTTGGTTCTATTCGACGAGGACTCCCGCCGCAGACTACGTCCCGCTGATTTTGGTCTTTCTCTCCGCGGTCGCCGCGATCCGTGGAAAGAGCTGGGATGCCACACGCCAGGGGATTTCACGCCTCACAGCAACAGGAGTTCTCTTGTTCGCCCTGGCCCTTCTCGGTCTTGTTGCAGGCGTTCGCAACACTCAGATCAACCACTCCAAGCTTGCAGACGTCGCAACGATACAGAACATCGCTTATCGCCAACTCATGACTGGCATCAGCATGGTGCTCTTTCCTGTCACCTCCAGTTGGCGCGAGGATCCCACGGGCGACATGGCCATCCTCGATCTGGCCCGGAGTAAAGCAACCATCGGCACGCTGGCGAATACGCGCTTGGTTCCACATCCCGATCGAGCAAAGGACACCATGGCGATGATTGAGGACACGAGGTTTTTTCTGATCACGCCTCACGGAACTCGCGTGACAACGCGATGTGGCGCACCGCACCAAGGATTCCGGGCGCTCTACGAGTTGTTTGACTTCTGTGTAGCTACTGGCGAAGCCAAAATCAGCGAAGCCCGGGATACCTATATCGCGACGCTTGATGCAAAGACGATTCAGCTACTCCAAGAGGTCCTGGACGATGACTTCTTCCGAAACGAGTACCGTAGTCTCGCCCAACACGAGGCGCATTATCTCTTGGGGCTACAAGAGGAGGTTGGCGCCGACTTGGCTGCTGCTGACCAGACCTGGTTGGCTCTGCTCCAGGTTGCGCGCACGCTGGCTCCCAACCCGAGTCGAGATAGAGCTAGCCCAAAGATCAACGGACAATCTCCTTGGTTACTCTTGGGCACATACTACTTCGGATCCGAAGCAGATCAGGAGCCCTATCTCGCGTTCATCGAAAAAGTACGAGCATTCGTAACGCACGTTAACACGGTCATGCATCGTCAGGACCTGATCGACACGTTCTCTTAACTTGGGGACTCTCCAGCCGCGAAAAATGCGCCAACCCCAGACTTGACGGGCCTCTATCCATGAGTTGGAAAGATGCAATCCGCCCATTCCTGCATGACCGGGCGCCGCTTCTCCAGCAAGTCGTCCCGGGCATAGGCGGCCACCGTCGCCGAGCCCTCGACGTGCGCCAGCGCGAACTCCGAGAGCAGCTCGTCCACGTCGTGCTGCCGCGCCCAGTCCTTGAAGCTCGACCGGAAGCCGTGGCCCGACGCCGCGATGCCGGAGTTGCGCAACGCCTGCGTCATCACCTTGTCGCCCAGCATCCTCCCCGGCTGCGACCCCGGGAACACCAGACCGGCACCCGGCACCTCCGTGCGTGTCTCCCGCAGCACCTCCAACGCCTGCACAGACAGCGGTACCCGGTGCGCCTTGCCCGTCTTCATCGACTCCGCCCGCTTCACCCACACCGCCGCCTCCAGGTCGAACTGCTCCCAGGTCGCCCGGCGCACCTCGATCTGCCGCGCCGCTGTCAGCGCCGTGAACCGGATGGCCCGCTTCGTCGACGACGCGCAGTTCGTGGCGTCGATCGTCGCCAGCGCCGCGCCCACCGCCGAGAAGTGCAGGGCGTCGTGGTGCTTCGGTCCCGCCGCCCGTTTCGGCAGGCTCCTGCGCACCGTCTCCACCGGCGAGCCCTCCGACCGGTACTCGTTGATCCGCGCCCAGTCCAGCACCGCCGTGATCGCCGCTCCGGTCGTCTTCACGGTGGCGTGCTTGCCCGCCAGAGCCATCGGGCGCAGCACCTCGTACACCGCCGCGGTGCCGATCCTGTCCACCGGCACGCCGCCGAGCCTCGGCAGCACGTATTTGTCCACCGCCACCCGCCAGTTGCGCGCCGGACTCTTGGTCCGCCACGTCTCGAGCTTCTCGGCGAAGCAGGCTTCCTCCGCCGTGGCGAAGGTCGGCACCCGGACGCGGCGGGGATCCCCGCCCGTGCGGGCGATCGCCCGGTTGTCGGCCGCGGTCCGCCGCGCATCCGCCAGCGAAACCAGCTCCGCGCTGCCGAGCCCGAGATCGACGCGGCGCCCGTGAATGGTGAGGCGCTGTACCCACTGGCGCGTCCCGCGCGCCTTCACGCGCATCATGAGGCCGTTGCCGTCGACGTAGCTGCCGGGGCCGGCGGTGCGCACCATGGCGGCGGAGAGGGCGTTGCGGCATAGTCTGGGCATGGAGTCGTTTCCGAAAGGCGTATCCCCAGCCTATCAAATTCCTAGGACGAACACAATGAATCCCACTAAAAAACGCGGACGTAGCGGTACTTTCCGAGTCCTTACAAGACCGTATCACCGCGCCTGATTTAACATAAAGATATGTTTATAAACGAGTTACGGTACGATTCGGCACCTTGTGGACTCTAATGCACAGCTGCCTAGTCGGTTACAGACGCTTGTACGGCGCAGGCTCCTAGCCGTTGTACCTCCAGTTGCCGTGAAACCCATAGGGCACGCGATGGGGCAGTTCCGCGCAGGCGATCGGCCCATCCGCGATGTTGCGCGCGTCGAGAACGATCAGGTCGCTGCGGTTCTCGGCGGCGCGGTACACGACGCTCAACAGGTAGCCGTCGCCCTCCTCGGCTTCCCTGGACCTCGGCACGAATACGGGCTCGCCCGTAACATCTCCTTCCGGGAGCACGTACTGATTGCGTTGTCCCGCCGAGAAGTCGTGGTTCACGAAGGTGTTGAAGGTCTCGCCTCCCATCGATGCGGCATAGTAGCCGTGGCGATAGCGACCGCAGGCGAAGCGCTCGTCCGTGCGCGGAAACTCACCGCCAACGTCGTCGAGATAGCGTCGCCGCACGCCATTCGAATTGTCGGCGAGGTCGATGGTCCACTCGGCGAGGCGCGCGTTTCCCGGAGATGTCGGACTGCCGTCGACGTTGGGGAACAGCGGCACTTCCTCGTACTGCATGACGTGGGCGACGACGCGACTGCCGTCGCTATAGGCGTTCATCGTATGGAACACGTAGCAGGGGTCCGTCTCGAACCACCGCAGGTTCTCAACCGAGCCGCCTCTAGGCATGACGCCGATGTGCGTGCCCTTGTCAGGCTCCCAGGCCAGGGGCGGCTGGCCGCGCATCGCCCGCTCCAGGCTGCCCGTGACCGGGAATATCGGAAAGACCACGTGTTCGTCCGTCACGATGAAGTCGTGCACCATGCTGGCAAAGGGAGCTTCGAATCGCTCCGAACGGGTCAGCGTCCCGGCCGCGTCCACGCTCTGATAGCTCATATCCTGACTGAACATACCCGACGCCATGTAGCCGAAGAACAGCATTTCGCCGGTCTTCGGATCGACTTTCGGATGAGCGGTCATCGGCCCCTCGAACCGGTCGTCGAAGCGCCAGGGACTGATCGAGTCCAGTGTTTGGGGCTCGACCTCAAAGGGTGGATGTCCCTCCTCTAACGCCAGCAGCTTGCCGCCGTGCCAGACGATATTGGTGTTGGCCAGGCCGTCCTCAGTCACCCCCTGCGTGATGGGATCGTTATCCGGAGGATTGAAGGGATCGTAGAGGCTGCGGCCCTCGCGTCGCTCCAGCGTCCACTTCACGGTGCGCGCCCAACGGTTGCGGTAGCGCACCCGGCCATCGCGGATGCGGAACATGTGCAGCATGCCGTCGCCGGCAAACCAGTGGTGGTCGCCTCGGGGCGGGAACTGCGGGTCGGGACCGTTGCGATAGTAGGTAATGTCGAGATCGGCGGGCAATTCGCCGCGAACGATCACGTCGTCGATGTCGCATTCCATGCGGATCGGCGCGAAATTCCCCATCAGTTGGGCGTGGGTGGGATACGGCGTTGTCATGGGTCCTTCCTCGACATCACGAGCCACGGATGCGCACTGTAACCCGAGAGGGGCGAAAGCCGTCCTTCGGATCATCTGAATCCAGGCCGGTACAATGCCCATTGCCCCTGGAAGCGACACTCGAATGACTGCCCTCTTCACCCATTTGAATTGTCTTGACCACGAAATGGGCAACCGCCACCCGGAACGTCCGGCGCGACTCGCCGCCGTATTGCAGCACCTTGACGAAACTGGGCTAGTAGCCGAACTCGACGTATACGAAGCCCCCGAAGCCCATCACACGGATCTGGCGCGGGTGCACGGCGAAGCGTTCCTCGACACGCTTGCGCAACTGTCGCCGGAGGAGGGCCTTGTCCGCCTCGACCCCGACACCGCGATGGGACCGGGTTCGCTCCGCGCCGTTCGCACGGCGGCGGGCGCGGCAGTGGCGGCCGTCGAGCTGGTGCTCGGAGACACTGACAACCGGGCGTTCTGCGCCGTGCGGCCCCCCGGACACCACGCCGAGGTGTCCCGGGCAATGGGATTCTGCTTCGTCAACAGCATCGCGGTGGCCGCGGCCCGGGCCCTGGATAATCCCGGCATCGACCGCGTTGCCATCCTCGATTTCGATGTCCACCACGGCAACGGCACCGTGGCGGCCTTCATGGACAACCCGGATGTCCTTGTCTGTTCGAGCTTCCAGTTTCCGTTCTATCCCTACCGGCTGCAGGACGTGCAGCGACCCAACATCGTCAACACGCCTTTGCCCGCGGGCACGCGCGGCGCGTCGTTCAGGGAAGCCGTGGAACGCGACTGGCTGCCCGCCCTTGACGGCTTCAGACCCGACCTTATCCTCGTCTCGGCCGGCTTTGACGGGCACGCCGACGACCCCCTGGGCGGATTCCTGTTGACCGAGGATGACTACGCCTGGGTAACCGGGCTGATCACCGACGCCGCGAACCGGCACGCCAACGGGCGCATCGTCTCGATGCTGGAGGGCGGCTACGACCTCGGCGCACTCTCGCGCAGCGTGGCCGTGCATGTCGAGGGGTTACTCGGCTGACCCTGTCGGCGCGGCGGTGGCGAACCACGCGCACCCAGTTGGGCTGACGTTGCAAGGCAACGAAATCCAGCGGACGCGATGCTATTGTGGCAACCTATCCGCGCTACGTCCGATTCGGTCCTTTGGGTTGATGGAGGTAAGACATATGCATCCGTTGATACAAAGCCACCGTGCCGAGATTCGATCCTTGGCGAATCGCTACGGCATTCAAAACGTCCGCGTCTTTGGCTCAATGGCAAGGGGAGATGCCGACGAATCCAGCGACGTGGACCTCCTGGTCCGGCTGCCGCCTGGAAGGAGTGGCTTGGCGCTAGGCGGCTTGCTGATGGACGTTCAGGATCTTCTGCAGCGCCGCGTGGATGTCGTGACCGAACGAGGTTTGCACCCGGATCTGCGTGAGCGTGTCCTAAAGGAAGCCGAGCCCCTGTGACGCCTGGTACGACAACGGACCAGCTCCTGCTTGCCAGCATTGCCGAAAACATCAAACGTGTTCATGAATACACGAAGAGAGACCGGCAAAGATTCCTTGATTCGAAGATGATTCAAGATGCGGTGTTACGTAACCTCCAGACGCTCGCGGAGTCCACACAACGCTTGAGTGACCACGTCAAGGCGACCGAGCCAAATGTTCCCTGGCGTCAGATCGCTGGTTTCCGGAACGTCCTGGCCCACGGATACTTGTCAATCGATGTGGAGGTCGTGTGGAACACGGTCGAACAGGACCTGCCTGGCTTGTCGGTAGCCATAGACAGGATGGCGCGTAACGCACGATGAATCGGTCCGGCGCAATCCGATCGGCGCGAGAATGATGGGTCGCCGGAGAGCACTCGACCGGAGAGCCTACGTCCACGCCCGACCCAGAGCGATCAGGGTTCATCCCACCGTTGCGAGTAGTTTCTTCTGCGCCGACGACCGAGAATGATCACGCTTGGGTTACGAGTCTCATCACGGACGCCGCGAGCCGCCACGCGAGCGGGCGCGTCGTCTCGATGCTGAAGGGTGGCTACGACCTCGGATCACTCTCGCGCAACGTGGCTGCTCACGTCGGGGAACTGATTCCCTGAACCCTACGACGATGGGGGCCCGGACGAGGGCTGGCCATCTATCGCCCTAACGGGAATACCCGTGTTGTATCGGAGCAGATCGTCCATCCCGATGGTCGCGCGCCCCCCGGTCGCTCCAAAAAAATTGTAAAGGCTGCGCCCACCAGGACCGTCTTCGCTGAACCATGAAACATCCTCGCTCAGCCTATCCAATTTCGGCCTGACGGCAGGATGATCTTCATCTATCAACAGAATCGCCGCGGCCCGGAAGTCTCGCTGCGCGTGCGGATATGCCGGGACGCGCTCACCGTGTTCTGCGACGAGGTCCTCGGCGGTATAGGTCGTTAGTCGACTCGCGGTAAATATGGGAAGTCCGCTATCGGTGCGAACGTCGTCACCATTTTCGTCAAGCAGCCACTCGCCATCCTCGGCAATCGTCAGATCGGGGATTTCCTCCAGCGGCAAAAAACCGGCCAGATACAACTCAATGGGACTGTAGGGAACGGAATTGCCGCCGTTTGCGCCTATTCCGAAATCGCCTGCGGAAAATTGACTGTTCGCAAGGTCGACCAGATCCGCAAGACGGAAACCGCCAAGCTGACCGTCGGCGCTGCTGAATCCCGAGTGCGCCCGAGACGGGTTCGGCCCAACGACATAGTTCGCCCACCGATGCATCAACTCGTGCAGCGATGGACCTCCACGCAACAAGTCAAATCGGGGAAAGTGCAATACGCCCTGAAGCCTTGCATCCGATCCCCAAGCAGCGGTGTTCGAATAGGTTGCAAGACCGATACCCGCCGTATCGTTCATGACGGTGTAGTAAATGCCGAAATAGCCGGGCTGACCGTCCTCGAGATTTGAGACGAACATCAGGAAATCGAAGTCATCGTCGAAATAATCGTAGAACCTTGCCGCATATCTTCTGAAAGGCAGCCTGTCGGTGGCGAGACTTTCGGCGACGGGGAGGACGAATACACTGTCGTTGTAGATCAACGGCTCGTCCTCGATCGTGGCGACAGTATCGACCGCTGGCGGGGCCGGCTCTCCTGGGTCGTCCCCGTTGGAAGCTGCAAGCACCAGCGTCAACGCCAAGCAAACAAGCTGCGGGCTATTGGTCATCGACATCTCCAAAGCCTGGTCTCACTGTGGCGAGAAGTTCCGTCAGCGTGTCGGGTCGGCCGATGCCGCCGCCCTTGGTGACCAGGTATCCGCCGCGAAATCGCGCAATCGGAATCGCCGTGTCTATCGTGCCGAGCACGTCCAGGGTTTCGTCGCCGACAATCGCGGCGGCGGTGTCGCCGCCGAGAACAAACAATGTGCCGTTCCCATAGCCGGTCCCCAGGGCGCTGTTCGCGAATTCCGCCATCGCCGCCGCAACCTGCTCCGCGTCCCGGGGCGAAATGATGCCAGACGGTACCGGCGTTGCCACAACGGCAATCGGGCTCTGGTTTGATCCGGTCGTCGCGCCCGGTGGTTGAAGGTCGTCCGAAAGGGTGAAAACCGGGACTCCAAGTCTCGCGATCTGCTCGCGGCTCATGGTGTTAAGGCTGCCGCACAGGATCAGAACCGGGGGAACGATAGGGACTTCCCGAGGTTTGCATGCCGGGAACACGGTGGCCGCATAAGCGGAGACCGCCCCACTGGGGCCAACCATTGCGCGTCCTTCGTCGTGGCATCGTCGCGCAGCCGCTTCGAGTTCCGCATTGTCGTTGGCGTCCCAGACGACGACGTCGCCTCGCGCACAACCCGTCAACTCCAGGATTTCCATGGGCCGGTTGCTCAGCGGCGCCGTCAGCGGGTCCTTGCCGAACGGGGACTCCAACACCGGAACGTCGTCCACGTACACCACGCCGTCCACGCAACGACGGCCAGCGTCGGGAAAACTCGGCACCACGGCGACCCCATGGCCGAGTTGCAACAATCCCTTCACCTCGAACGGCCAGTTGCCCCGTAGACCGGAGTCGATCTTGTGGCACCGATAGCGCGCGCTTCTCGCGTGCGCGCCTGCGGCTTGTCGCTGCGCCGCCTCCGGGTCCAGGTGCCGCGATGCGATATCGACCACGCAGCAGGTTCCGTCGTCGGCATGTGGCCCCGCGGGCACCGAGAAGCGCTCGTTGGCAACGGTGCCCGCAATCTCCAGCGCGCCGGTGCGGTCGTCGGAAGTGATGAACAGCGTACGTGGGCGTTCATGGCGCCCACCGAAGGTCATGGAGGTGTTCAAGTCTCTACCGAATGGCGGAACCCAGGTACGCCACTCAGACGATGGCCCGCAGCCGTTCCGGCAGTTCCTTGACCTCGTCGGTGGTCAGACCCAGGTACGGGCTTTCCACCTGGCGCAGCCAGGACTGGCTGTAGTACATGTTGAGCGCGCGCCGCGTCTTCCCGGCGGTTTGATTGGCGCCGTTGTTGTGCCAGAGCGAACCGTCGAACATGAGGATGGAACCCGCTTCCATCTCCACTGCTACGTACTCGCAGTCCTGTTGCACAGGTCCGGTCCACTTGTGGCTACCCGGCACAACCAGCGTGGCGCCTGTCTCCCTGGTGAACGGATCGAGCGCCAGCAAGGTGTTCACGACGATGGGCGGTCGCGGGCGGGGAATGGGATAGCCCGCATCGTCGCGATGCATGTGGCGGATGTCTTCGCGCGGCTGCACGTCCTTGATCATGACCGTCGAGAGCTGAATACCGCCACCGAAGGGGAAGTAGCCTCGCTTTCGGTCAGGGTCGACCAGCACGCCGCGAACAACGGCAAGGACCGTGGGATGGGCGTAGAGATCGTCGAAGGCGCGGGATTTGCGGAACAGGCCCTTTTGCACATTCGACCGAACACCTTGCCGTCGAGACCAGGCATCTCGATGGGCGTCGCCTCGAGAAGCGCCTCCGCATCGGCCTGCGCCTGCTCTAATCGCTCTCCAACGATGAGCTTCGGGATGATCGTGCAACCGACATCCTTTATCTGCTGGATCGCTGTTTCGACGTTAGGCATTGGCTCGATCTTGAGGCAGCGGTTTGTGTTCTGGCCGGACGAGCCGGTCCGCCGAAATATTGTAGCAGCGCGGTGTGGGCGGGACCGCCCGATAAGACAGGTCGGGCGGTATGATCGAAAGATTCGTCTTCAGCGATCCCCCACCGGAGCGGCGATGGGTCAAGACAACGTGTACTTCGTTACCGGCACCGACACCGGCGTCGGCAAGACGTTGATCGCGAGCGCGTTGTTGCGGGCAGCCAGGGCGCGTGGCCTTATGTGTGTCGGCTACAAGCCGATCGCGGCAGGCGCCACGCTGCGGGACGGCACACTCAAGAACGAAGACGCCCTGGAACTCATCTCGGCGGCCCAGACCAAGCGCGAATATGCGGACATCAATCCGGTGGTCTTGCGCCCGGCGATCGCCCCACATATCGCCCTCGCACAGATAGGTCGCCGCGTCACCGCCCAGGAATTGGCCACAGCGTGCCCCGAATCGGCAGCGTTCACGCTGGTCGAAGGGGCGGGCGGCTGGTTCGTCCCCCTGAATGAACGGGAGACGCTGGCCGATGTCTGCGTCGCTCTGAGGGCGAAGGTTATCCTTGTGGTCGCCATGAAGCTCGGTTGTCTGAACCATGCGCTGCTAACCGCCGCCGCAATCGAACGCGCGGGGCTGGGTCTGGCGGGCTGGGTCGCAAACTGCATTGGGGATCCCATGCCCTGCCTGAAGGAGAACGTCGACACGCTGCGGCAACGGCTGCCCGGTCCGTGCCTCGGTACCGTGCCGCATGTGGGCAGCCCGCAAGACGCCGCACGGTTCCTCGATCTGGAGCCCTTGTGCGACTGAACGAATCCCTCGACTTCGATCGTCGGCACATCTGGCATCCCTATACATCGATGACGGATCCGCTGCCGACATACCCCGTGGATTCGGCCAACGGCGTGCGCATCCGCTTGGCGGACGGGCGCGAACTGATCGATGGCATGTCGTCCTGGTGGTGTGCCATTCATGGCTACAACCATCCGGCGTTGAACGAAGCCGTGCGCGCCCAACTGGACAAGATGGCGCACGTCATGTTCGGTGGCTTGACGCACGAACCGGCGATCAAACTGGCGCAGGACCTGATCGATATCTCGCCGGCCGGCTTGCGCCACGTGTTCTTCTCCGACTCCGGGTCCGTGTCGGTCGAAGTCGCCATCAAGATGGCCATCCAATATTGGGGAGCGCTCGGACGCCCCGAAAAACATCGCCTGCTGACCATCAAGGGCGGCTATCACGGCGATACCTTCGGCGCCATGAGCGTCTGCGATCCCGTCACCGGAATGCACGAACGTTTCCACCGCGTCCTCCCGCAACACATCTTCGTCGAGAGGCCGGCCTCCAGGGTCCACGAGCCGCTGTCGGCGGAGGACGCGGAGCGCATCGAAATGGCGTTGACCACTCACCACCGCGAACTCGCCGCCGTGGTGCTGGAGCCGGTCGTGCAGGGCGCCGGGGGCATGTGGTTCTACTCCCCGGCATACCTGGCTCGCGTCGCCGAGCTATGCGCCGAACGGGACGTGCTGCTGATCGTGGACGAAATCGCCACCGGTTTCGGCCGCACCGGGCGCCTTTTCGCATGCGAACACGCGCACGTCGAACCCGACATCATGTGTCTCGGCAAGGCATTGACCGGCGGCTACATGACCCTGGCGGCCACGTTGACCAACTCCCGCGTGGCGAAGGGCATATCCGCCGATGGCGGCGTGTTGATGCATGGGCCCACTTTCATGGCCAACCCGTTGGCGTGCGCGGTCGCGCGCAGGAGCATCGAACTGCTGCGCGACGGGCCGTGGATGTCGCGCGTCGGCGATATCGAACGCCAACTCCGACGGGAACTTGACGCTTACCGGGGACATTCGGCGGTGCGGGACGTCCGCGTCTTCGGCGCCATCGGCGTGGTGCAGACCCGTGCGCCCGTTCCGGTGGCGAAACTGCAAAGCGTTTTCGTGGAACGGGGCGCGTGGATTCGCCCCTTCGCCGACCTGATTTACCTGATGCCGCCGTACGTCATCGGCGCGGATGATCTGACTTACCTGACATCGGCCATCGGTGCAGGCTTGGACGTGCTGTAAGTCGGTTCATGTTCGCCGGACCGCTAAGGAAACCGTCATCGTGACATACGAACGACCGACCCAGCCATTAAGCATCGACGGCGTTCTTGTCGATGGTTTCAATCTTTTTCGAGCGAGCATCAGGTCGCTCTACGTGCCCGCGTTCTTGCTCGCGCTGATAGTTGGGATGATAGGTCCGATTCCGTTCTCGGATGACGGAGGTGATCTCGATGTCGGCGCGTACTATTGGCTTCGCTTTGTTGCCTCTTTGGTTGCAGGCTTCTACATGTGGGGAGTCATCGCGGCCATCGTTCATTACATTGCGTCCAGTTCTCCGCGAGGCGCTCGCTCACCGCTGAGTATCGCGACGCATCGGTTCCCGACGATATTGGCTGTCAATCTCTTGAACATGCTTGCCGTCTCTATCGGGGCGCTGCTGCTGATCATTCCCGGTATCTTCCTGCTTATCGCCCTGTGTTTCAGTCCTATTTTGCCTATCACCGAAGGAAAGGGACCGATCGAAAGCCTGGGTGGGAGTTTTAACCTGGTCAAAGGATATTGGTGGCGAGCTTTCGCGATTGTCGCGATCACGTTGGCCATCGGGTACCTGATGGGCATGGCCAGTGAAGAGATCGCTCTGTTCCAAGCGAACCGGTTCGAGGGCGACCTCGCAAAAAATGCCGTCTCGGCGCTAACGTATTCGGCGCTCGAGGCGATCATCCTGCCGTTGTGCTTCTGCCTCACGTACGCGATGTATCAAGACCTGCGGTTGCGCCAAACGAAAATGACACCATGACGTACGTACGACCAACTCAACCCTCAAGCGTCAGCGAAGTGCTTGCCGATGGGTTCAGCCTTTTTAAGGCGAGCATCGCTTCGGTCTACGCCCCGGTATTCGTGCTCGCGTTGATCATGGGGCTGATGGGTCTTGAGGCTGGCCCGGATGTCGTGGCGTATGTCGACTTCGGCGTGGTCGACTGGCTTAACTTGCTTGTCTCATTCGCTGCGAGCGTCTACATGTATGGCGTAGTCATCGCACGCGCTCATGACATTGCCTCGGGCGATCCAGGCGACACCCGCGCTTCCCTCGACATCGCCGCGCACCGGCTGTTGGTGATGGCGGCCGTCTATCTGATGTATGCCATCGCCATCGCCGTCGGCGCGCTGCTGCTGATCGTTCCAGGAATCTTCCTGACGGTCGCGCTGTTTGCCAGCGTGCTGTTGCCAATCGCCGAAGAGATGGGGCCTGTCGACAGCCTGCGTGAGAGTTTCGTCCTGGTCAGAGGATACTGGTGGCGGACGCTGGCCGTGCTGGTGATCGTGACGGCGATTTTGCTCGTGCCAAGCCTTGTCATGAGCACGATCATGACATCGGCCCTCTCGTTCGAGACAGGCTGGGTTGGGAACGCCGCCTGGATGCTCACCTATGCGGTATTTACGGCGTTCATCGTTCCATTGGGCTCTTGCCTGATATACGCAACCTACCAAGACCTGAGGTTGCGTCGGAACGATGGGGGCTCGCCCGCGTAGCCGGGGATACCCGCGCCGGCGGCTCGCCGGAGTTGACTCCGTCTACGTAGTACCTATCAGCGAAGTAGCTCGTCGACTTCCTTCATCTCGTCGGCGTCCAGACGCATCGTCGACGCTTCCACGTTGGCTCGCGCCTGCTCGGGCCGGGTCGCGCCCGCGATCACCGACGACACCACCGGGAACGACAACAACCAGCCGAACGCCAACTCAAGCAACGAACGGGCGCGCGCGCGCGCAAAGGCATCGAGTTTCTCTACGCGGTCAAAGTTGTCCTCGCTCAACGCGCGGGCAGCCCTCGCCCCGGCAAGTCGCGTGCCCTCCGGGGCCGGCACGCCGCGCTGGTACTTGCCGGTCAGCAAACCGCTCGCGAGCGGAAAAAACGGAAGCATGCCGAGTCCGAACCGGTCGCAGGCGGGAATGACCTCCCGCAGCACTCCGCGCTCCAGCAGGCTCATGTGGTTCTGGGCGGTGACGAACGGGTTGAGATGGTCCCGCAACGCGGTCCAATGGGCGTCGGCAATCTGCCAACCGGCAAAGTTGGAGCAACCGACGTAGCGGATCTTGCCCTGCCTGATGCAATCATCCAGCGCACGCAGGGTCTCATCGATGGGCGTCAGCGGATCCGGAAGGTGGATCTGGTAGAGATCAATGTAGTCCATGTCCAGGCGGCGCAGGCTCGCTTCTACCGCTGAAGTGACGTAGCGCCGGGAAGCGCCGCGATTGTGTGGTCCGGGGCCCATCGGATAACCGCACTTGGTCGCAACGATCACGTCGTCCCGCCGGCCGCGGAGGGCCCGGCCCAGATATACCTCGGAGCGCTGGGAGCCGTACATGTCGGCGGTATCGAAGAAGTCGATACCGACATCGATGGCGGCGTCCACCACGGCGCGGGTTCCCGCTTCATCGAGGCGCTGGCCAAAGTTGTTGCAGCCGAGGCCCACCTCGGAAACCTGCAAGCCGCTGTTACCCAGTCTTCGATGTTCCATGTCTCTTCCCGTGTCAGGCACTCGCGTGCATATTGAAGCAGATCGACCCTCGGAAGGCGAAAGGCTCGCCAAAGGCTTTGCTAAACCGCCTTGGCCCAGGTCACGAAGCGCCAAGCGCGCTCAGGATCCGAACACGGCCAGGGCCGGACCGTACTGTTCTGCGTAAAACGGACCGTCACCGCCCATTTCAATCCGGCGTCTCCTGCTGGCTTCCAGTGCATCCTCCGCGCCTTCGACCCCCTGCAGCACTTCCACCAGCGCGATCCAGCCGCGAGCCATTTCCTCGACATCCCTGGCCCCGGCGCTCGCCGCCCGATCGGCGCAAGTGGAAAACATGCGCTTTGCGGCTTCATGATCACCAGCGGCGAGTTCGTGTACAGCGTTGATCCAGTAGGCGTCGGCCTCAGCCGACACATCCAGCCTGGAGACGATCTGCAGATGTGCCCTCGCGAAGCCGGCACCCAACTCACGCTGCTCGTTGGTGACAGCAGCGCCCTCTTCACTCCAGCCCGGCCAGCAATTGGCGGCAATGTTGTATGCCGTCATGTAGGCGACCTTTGAGTAGCCCGCGCGGTCTTCGGCGTCCGTGCTCTGCTCCGCGGCACTCATGGCCGCCTCGAATACCGCGCGGGCAATCAACAGGTACGACGCCAAATCATGTTTCGGGATAGTTCCCGTTCCGTGGTGAAACAATTGGGATGCGATGTAGTTCGCCCTGCCCAATTCCTTGACGGTCAGGCTTGGCACGTCGCTGTTCTCTATGATCATGGGATGTCCCGCTCCCGCATTACCGGCGCCCGGCCACCCTATGTTTCGACGCGGTAGACGCGGGTCGCCGTATCGTGGAACAAGGCGGCCTTGTCTGCCGGCGAGAAGCCGCTCGCGATCTTCTTGAACGCGTTCCACAACACCTGGTACGAGCAGCTCTGCTTGTCCACGGGAAAGTTGCTTTCGAACATGCAGCGCCGAGGTCCGAAACAATCGATCATGTGCCGGTAGTAGTCACGGGTAGCCGACACCACCTCGTCTGACGACGGCGGGGCGGCGCGCTTGTGAAAGCCGAATCCGTTGAGGGGCATCACCAGACCGCCGAGCTTCGCGACGACGTTTTCGCACTCGGCCAACTCCGCGACATCGCCCTTCCAGGTTTCGTAAATTTCGCGGCGCTTGCCGATGTATGGACCGATACCGAGAGGTCCACCGAAGTGGTCGAGCACGATGGGTTGTTCCGGGAACGCTCTCGCCAATGCCGTCAGTTCGGGGATGTTCGGATGGTAGAGCCAGGCATCGAAGGTGAGGCCGCGCTTGCCGAGTTCCTTGAGCCCCTCGCGAAACTCGGAATCTTCGAGCAGGCCTTCCTTCGGATTCGTATGCGCGTTGCGAATCGAGGCATCCGCGTCCCAGGAGGAGGCGTGGCGGATACCGCGAAACCGCGGGCTGGCGGCCAGGTGCGCATCGAGCACGTCGCCGACAGCCGCGCCCAGCGTCAGATCCGCGAAACTCACGATCGACGCGCACATTCGACCCTCGCCGTACCCGCCGCTCGCGCTCATGGCGGCGATGCCGTTGACGAACTCGGTCTCGCCGACCGGCCGCATCGCCTCGGGCCCGGCCGCCCGGTACATCGACGAGCACTCCATGAAGACGGTCGACACGACGTTGTGGCCGCTGCCCGTATCCGCGAGCAGTTCGTCCAGCAGGTAGCGGCTCTCCGGGTGGTCCCAAAGGTGATGGTGCGGGTCGCAGATCGGCAGGTCGGGTTCGAGAATCTCTTCCTCAACCTGGTCCAGCCAGTCGTCTCGAATCATGGGGCCTCCCTCAGTACACCACGACCGAGCGTATGGATTTGCCTTCGTGCATCAGGTCGAAAGCATCGTTGATGGCGTCGAGTGGCATGGTGTGCGTGATCAGGTCGTCGATGTTGATCTTGCCGTCCATGTACCAGTCGACGATCTTCGGCACTTCGGTGCGGCCCTTCGCCCCGCCGAAGGCCGTTCCCCGCCACACGCGACCGGTGACGAGCTGAAACGGGCGCGTGGCGATTTCCTGTCCGGAGCCGGCGACGCCGATGATGATGCTTTCGCCCCAACCCTTGTGACAGCACTCGAGCGCCTGGCGCATCACTTTGACATTGCCGATGCATTCGAACGAATAGTCCACGCCGCCGTCGGTCAGGTCGATGATCGCCGCCACCACATCCTCCTCGTTGTTGGCATCGATGAAGTCCGTCATTCCGAACTTCTCCGCCAGGGGACGTTTGCCGGGATTGACGTCGATGCCGATGATCCGGTCCGCGCCGACGATGCGAGCGCCCTGGATCACGTTGAGACCGATGCCGCCGAGGCCGAACACGGCGACGTTCGCACCGGCTTCCACCTTGGCCGTGTTCATCACCGCCCCGAGGCCCGTGGTCACGCCGCAGCCGATGTAGCAGACCTTGTCGAAGGGCGCATCCTCCCGGATCTTCGCGACCGCGATCTCCGGCAGTACCGTGAAGTTCGAGAACGTCGAGGTGCCCATGTAGTGGAAGAGCGTCTCGCCGTTCAGCGAAAAGCGCGACGTGCCGTCCGGCATGACGCCTCGGCCCTGGGTTTCGCGGATCGCGCCGCAGAGGTTCGTCTTGCCGGACAGGCAGAACTTGCATTGCCGACATTCGGGGGTATAGAGCGGGATCACGTGATCGCCCGGCGCGACGCTCGTCACTCCCGCGCCGACATCCACGACGACACCGGCGCCTTCATGGCCCATGATCGCCGGGAACAATCCCTCGGGATCGGCTCCGGAGAGCGTGTACGCATCGGTGTGGCAGATGCCCGTGGCCTTGATTTCCACCAACACCTCGCCAGCCGACGGTCCCGCCAGCGCCACCGTTTCCATGGATAACGGCTTGCCCGCCTCGAACGCCACCGCTGCTCGGGTTTCCATTCCTCGACTCCGTCTATTGCCTCGCCTGCCGCAAGCGTTGCCGTTGCGTCTGCGCCTGTCAAGATTCCGGTGATCGCCGTTTACAATGTTCCTCGTTTACTTGGCCAATGGAGCAGACATGGACCTCGAAATAACGGGCATGGTGGCCATCGTCACCGGCGGCACTCATGGCATCGGGCGCGCTGCCGCCGAGCGGCTGTCGGCGGAGGGCGCGAAGGTTGCGATCGTGGCGCGCACCCAGTCCGATCTGGATCGTGTTGCGACGGAAATCAGCGTCGCCACGGGGCAAGCGGTGGCGGGCATCGCCACCGACGTGCGCGACGAGGCATCCGTGCGCGCCATGGTGGAAGCCGTCGCCGCCCGCTGGGGCAGAATCGACATCCTGGTCAATAATGCCGGCACATCGTCCGGCGCGCGGTTCGCCGATATGACCAATGAACAGGTCATGGAGGACTTCACGCTCAAGGTCATGGGCGCGATCTATTGCACCCGCCACGCACTGCCCTACCTGAAGCGCAACGGCGGCGCGATCTGCAACACGACGACACCAGGCGGCAAGGCGCCGGGTGCCGGCAGCCAGCCCACAGCCCTCTCCCGCGCGTCCGGCATCTCCCTCACCAAGGCCTGGTCGAAGGAGTTCGCGGAAGACGGCGTCCGCGTCAACACGGTGTGCGTGGGCACGCTGAAGAGCCGCCAGCACTATCGCCGATGGGAGACCATGCAGAAGCCCGACTACACGCTGGAAGATCACTACAGCAATGCGGGTGCCCGCGTGCCGATGGGGCGCGTGGGCGAGGCGTCCGAAGCCGGAGACGTGATCGCCTTCCTCTGTTCCGAACGCGCGAGCTACGTAACGGGCGCGTCGGTAAACGTCGACGGCGGCGTTTCGCCCGTCGTCTGACAGCTCTGGGTCTTGGCGCCCAAATTTGCGCGGGGCGCCGAGACGCGTACGCTATCCAAATGAGACCATTTCCGGCGGCGCCGAACCGCGATCATCCGCTGCCGTCGCGAACCAGTCCACGATCTGCGGGTGACAGGTGAAAACCAGAACCTGATTCTGTTCCGCCAGTTCGAGGAACGCGTGCGCCGCCTTGAGGCCACGATCCGGGTCGAAGTTCACTAGCGCCTCGTCGACGATGACGGGCAGGCGCTCCGAATGCTGGCCCAATTCGCGGATGAGCCCGAACCGCAGCGACAGGAACAATTGCTCGCGGGTGCCGCGGCTCAATTGATCGGGTCGGAGCGACTGGCCGTCGCCGTCCGTCACCCGCAGCTCCGACTCTCCGAGCGGGGAGAACACGTTGGTGTAACGTCCACGGGTCATTCCGCGGAAGTAATCGCCCGCGCTGGATAGCACTTCCGGCTGACGCTCCCGCTCGAACTTCGCCTGCGCCTCGGCGAGTAGATTCTCCGCGACGGCAAGCACCGCCCAGTCCCGCGCGTGGCCGTCCATCTGCTCCAGCAGCCGGTTGCGCTCAAGTCGCAGCCTTGATGATTCCTCCTCTCCGATCAGACGATCCAGCTCGGAGCGAATCTCGCCGCGCTCGGTTGACAGCTCCTCGATCTTTCCGGCGGTGGCGTCGCTCTGTTCTTGCAGTTCTTCCACGCGCCCGCGGATGTGCTGAATGTCGGTGCCCTTGAGTTCCGCCATGAGCGATTCGAGTGGTTCTCCCGCCCCGCTCAGACGCTGCAATCGTCCAAGCGCGCTGCGCCGCTGATCATCTAGCGCGCCGCGTTTCTCCTGCTGTTCCGCCCGCAGCCGAAACACCTCGGCATCTTCGGCGCCGCCGGCCTTGAGCAGCCCCGCAATGGCCCGCTCCGCCGCCTCGCGATCCTTCTCGCGCCGTTCCAGCCGCGCCTCTGCCTGCTTGAGGTTGTCCGCCGCGCCGCGCCGTTTCTCCGCCTGCGAGGCGACATCTCTATGGAGATCCACCAGTTTGTCGGCGGCAGCGGCGACCGACCCGTAATCGTTCCGGTTTAAGGCGACGCCGAAATCCGATGCCAATGCTTCGGCGAGGGCGACGTACTGGTCGATGCTTGTCTGAATCGCCTTGACCCGGCCCTGCAAGTCGCGCTGTTCGCCGAGCTGATTGAGCCCGAGATCAACATCGCTCCTGAGCTCGCCCACCGTCTCCGGCAACAGCGTTTCCCGCAGGCCGCGCGCCCGCAGCCAGTCCGCCCAATCATTCCTTGCGCGATCACGTTCCGCGCACGCCGCCGCGACTGCCTCCTTGGCCCTCTGCAAGTTTATGTCACGCCGTTGCGCCGAGGCCTGCTCGCGTTCGAGATCTGCGGCCCGGCGCTTGATTTCCTGCACCCGCGCCTGCGCTTCGTCCAGGGCGGTCTCGGCGGCGCGCAACGCGGTATCGTCAATCGCCTCTACACCGAGCGTCGAGGCAGCCTCTAACAGCAACGATTCGAGCTTCACCGCGTCCGTCTTGGCCTGGCGCAACAAATCCCCTATTGCATTCGCCTGCGCCGATGCGCTCGGATCGGCGGCAACCTTGCCGAGGGCGAAGCGATATGCGGCATAACCAAGCAGTGCGCCGCCGACAAGCATCAGCTCGACCCCGTAAACCATGCCAGCGCCAGCGGCGGCAATACCTGCCACTCCGATCACCGCCGGCAACCATCCTCCGCGCTTCGCGCCCGTCGGGGTCGGACCGCCCGCGACGGCGTTCAGTTGAAGCTGCAAATCCGAAATTCGCTGGCGGGTAGCGTTCTCTTCGGCAAGCGTGGCCCGCGCCTCGCGCAGGAGCGTCCTTCGCTGGTTGATTTCCTGTTCATCGAATGCGGGTTGCTCGGCAGAGTTGAGGTTCTGTTCGGCCTCGGCCACCGCCTCGTTCGCCTCTGTGAGCGCCGCTTGCGCCTGTTCCAGATTAGATTCGCGGCGACGCACATTGGCGTCACCCTCGCGCAGGCTTTCCTGATGGCCGGCGATGTCTTCGCGGACGGCCAAAGAGAGATCGAACGCCTCCAAGCGATCAGCATCCCAATCCGATCCGACATCCTTCAGGGTCGCGGCGAGCCGACCGTCGCACTGCGCAAGATCCGCTTGGCGCTTCGGAAGGTCGGCAACCGCGTTATCAAATGCAGTCCGCCGCCGCTCCAAATCGCGAATCACGTCCTCGCGAACCAACAAGGATTCATGCTCGATGGCCGCCTCGGCCAGCGCCCTCGCTTGGCGGGTTTCGTCACGTGCGTCGTCGCGTTCTTTTTGCGTGGTCTTAAGAGCCTCTTCCAGCGCGTCGAGCCGCCTCGCGCCATCGGCGGGAAAGTCCTTCAGCGCCGGCAGTTCGGCCAGCTCCGCTGAGGCGGAATTGAACGCAATCCAGTCGTCCCAAGCGCTTCCTAGCTGGTTGGCGCGGTCGAGCCGGCCGCGCTGCGCCTTGCGGTCGTCGTTCAGCCGCGCGAGTTCCGATTCGACATCACGCAGCCGGGCGGACAGTCGCCCGTATGTGGCCGCGTTGTCGCGCACATCCCGCAGCTTGGCGGCCACGGAGTCAAGGGAATTGGCGGCGATATGCAGCGCGTGCTTGCTGCCGCCTTTGAGGAACAATCGGCGTTTGCGTTCGTCCAGCGTCCGTCTGGCATGGGGCAGCCGCGCCGCGCCCATGCCCGCGCTGTATAGCTGGCTGTTGACACTCTCGTCCTTAAGCAGCGCTTCGTCGTGCAATTCGTCGAGCGTGAAGGCGAATAAACTCTCGAATATGTGTCTGGAATGGCCTCCCAGCAACTTCGGCAGCGCCGCCGCGGCGATGGGCTCGCCTGAGACGGATGTGAGCGTGACCGGACCGCCGCGCGAACCCTGATAGCGCTCCACGGTCACGGCGTCGCCGGCATCGCTGACGAGGGTGATGTTCCCGCCGTGGCGCCCGCCCGCGAGCGGCGGATAGGGATTTCTTCGACTGCGGCCGTCCGGAAAACCCAATAGCACCCGGCGAATGAAAGCCAACAGCGTGCTCTTGCCGGCCTCGTTCGCGCCGTGAAAGATGGTCGCCGGCCGCTCGAACGGACCGCGGCGAAAGTCGGCGAACTTCCCGAACCCGGCCACGTGCAGGCTGCGAATCCTCACGCCTTGTCCTCGTCAAGCTCGTCGAGCAAGGTTACGGCAAGCATTTCCGCCTCGTCGATAAATCCGGCGAGTTCCGCATCGTCCAGGGCCGTTAGATGACGGCGCAACCCGCGGTGTTCATAGAGATCGACGAGGCCGTCCCGCAGGCGCTCCAGCCGGGCCGGTTGACCCTTGGCTTGATCCGCCGCACGCAGCACCTCGGCGAGAAAGTCGACGCCTGCCAAGCGCGCCTTTCGATCAAACGGCAGTCTCGTCCGATCCTCAATCCTCTCCAACCAAACGAACGGCGAACGCCCCGCGACCGCTTCGTTGATTTGCTCGACCAGATCGGTCGACGCATTCGGTCGACGCAGGAAGCGATGGATTTCGCCCATCCCTTGAAGCGTCGCGCGCACGATCACCGACCGGCCGTCGGCGGTGTCCGCGACCCGTTCCATGCCATCGTGAAGGGTGTCGATCAGTTCCTGCTCCGTGCCGAAAGCGCCGATGTCCACAGACAGCCGCTCCCAGCGAACTTTGTCCACGGCGCGGAATTGGAGATCGACATGCCCGTCGTCGTCCACTTCGACCCGATATACCCCACGCGAGCCAGCCTCGCCCGCGTGCCGGCCTTGGGGATTGCCCGGATAGACCACCGTGGGCGCTTGCTCATGCAGCACCTGGCGCGTATGCACATGGCCGAGCGCCCAATAGTCGATGCCGCAGCGCCGCAGATCGTCCAGCGAGCAGGGAGCGTAGGGGGCGTGCCCCCGATCGTTGATTGCATTGGTGTGCAATAGCCCGATGGAGAACGGCCCCCGATCAACGCTCCCCAGTCGGCGCACGAGGTTATTGGTCACTGCGCGGCGCGGATAGCTGATGCCATGAACGACGGCGCGGCCCGGGTCGGACTCGAACACCGGCGCCGCTTGGAACGCGGCGGCAAACCGATGGCAACTCGGCGGATACGCAAGCCGCGCCTCCCAGCCGTCGAGGGGATCGTGATTGCCGTGGCAGACGAACGAACGAATGCCGGACGCGTGGAGCTTTTCCAAGCCATCGACGAATTTGCGTTGCGCGCGCAGACTGCGGTCCGCCGAGTCGTAGATATCCCCGGCCACCAACAGCGCGTCCACCTTCTGCGAGACGCAAAGATCGACGATGTTGTCATAGGCCTCGAAAGTCGCCTTGTAGAGCGCGTCGGCGACATACTCCGGCGCCTCCGCCCGCAAGCCCTTGAACGGGCTATCCAAGTGCAGGTCCGCGGCGTGAATGAAGCGCAGCAGCGTCACGGCTAGCCGACCACGGTGTTCGCCGCTTCTTCGACCACGGTGTTCTCGATGTAGCCGATGCGGTCGATTTCGATCCGGACAACGTCGCCCACCTTGAGCCATGGCGACGGGTTCATGGCGGCGGCCACCCCAGCCGACGTGCCCGTGAAGATGACGTCGCCGGGTTCCAGCGTGAACGCCTGGGTCAGGTGCGCGATCTGTTCGAAGCAGTTGAAGACCAGGAACCGCGTGTTGGAGTCCTGGCGCTTCTCGCCGTTGACGAAAGTGCGCAAGCCGAGCGTGTGCGGGTCTCCCACGTCGTCGGGCGTTACGATCCATGGACCGAAGGGCGCGTGCGTATCGAACGACTTGCCCATCTGCATGGTCCTGGAGGCCGACTGCCAGTCGCGTACGCTGACATCGTTGCCGCAACAGTATCCCGCGATCACCTCGCTCGCGCGTTCGGCCGGCACATGCTTCGCACGTTTGCCGATCACGAAGACGAGTTCGCCTTCGTAGTCGACGTGATCGGATACGGAAGGTTTCGCGATACCGGCATAGGGTGCGTTGGTCGCCGTGGTCTGCTTGTTGAACCAGATCTGCGTCGTCGGCGTTTGTGAACCCGTCTCCGCGATGTGGTCGGCATAGTTGAGCCCGATAGCCAGGATCTTGCCGGGGCGGGGCACCGGGGCAAGAAACTCGACGGCATCGACCGGCACGGCATGATCGGCGGCCTCCTGCACTTCCCGCGCGCGCGCCATCGCCGTGTCTCCCGCAGCAAGAAACGCGGTCATTTCGGTCGGCAATTCGGGTGCCGCGGCGCTGAGATCGATAACGAGTTCGCCGACCACGACGCCGATTCGCGCACCGTCGCCGTCCGTGAATGTCGCCAGTTTCATCTTTCCTCCTTGCCAAGGCACCGCGCATGCACGCGATCACCCATTACGAACACACATTCGCCAGCACGAATTGCCGCGCATGGCCCGCCATTTCCTCGAAGATATCGTCCTCCCGGACCCGCGAGCGTTTCAGAGTCCTGTAGCCGTGGTCGCCGGTGTCGAGCCACCGCAGAGTCGCGCCGAGACGGTTCGCCACCTGCGTCATGAGTTCGCGCTCGGCAAGTTTGTCGCGGCTGCCCGACAGGAACAGCATGGGCGATTCGATCGCATCCATGTGACGCGCGCGTTCAATTGACGGCTTGCCCGCCGGATGCAGCGGGAATGCACAGAATATGAGCGCCGCGGCATCAAGCGCGTGTTCCAGCACGGCGTGGCTTGCCATGCGACCGCCGAAACTGTGGCCGCCGAGGCAATAGGGTCCCTCGAAATTCGCTCTCGCGAACTCAAGCGCCGCCTTGATCGTCCCCGTAGATACCTCCTTCGAGTCCACTCGGGTTTTTCCTGCTTCCTTGAAGGGGAAATTGAACCGGAGCGAGGACATTCCCGCGCTGGCAAAAGCTTCCGCGATCGACCCCATGGTCGGATGCCGCATGTCGGCGCCAGCGCCGTGACCGAAGACGAGGGTGGCGACGGGGTCCGCCGCAGCGGTGAAAAGTCCGCCCACCTCCCCCATTGGGCCGACTACGCGGCATTCCGAGGCCACGTTCAGGATGCCGGCAGTTCGCCCGCAGACTCGATGATGCGTCCGACGAGGCCGTATTCCATGGATTCCTGCGCGCTCATCCAGTAATCGCGGTCGGTGTCTTTTTCCACGCGATCAAGCGGCTGTCCCGTTTGTTGCGCAATGATCCGATTGATGCGTTCACGGGTTTTTACCAACTCGCGCGCGTGGATCTCGATGTCCGAAGCATCGCCGCCGAACCCCCCGGCCGGCTGGTGAATCAGAAACCTGGTGTTGGGCAGCGCGTATCGGTGCTCCCGTTCCGCCGCCAAGTAAATGTGGGTGGCGATGCTGCCGACCCAGCCGGTGCCCACCGTCCACACCACGGGTTTGATGTAGCGGATCATGTCGAAGATGGTGTCGCCGGACTCGACGTGGCCGCCCGGAGAACCGATGAACAGGGTGATCGGATCATCGCTCTTGAATGACATGGCGAGAAGGCGTTCCGTACAACGTTCGGCACAGCTCTTGTCGATCTCGCCGAATATCGTCAGCGTGCGATGCTCAAGCAGCGTGTTCTCAAGGAGTGCGGACCTTTTGGTCGCCTCGGCGGCTTCCTCCACGCCGTCCAGTCGGGACATGATCCTGCCTCAATCGCGAAAGGCGGCAATGTTACCACCGCACCTGTTGCGGGCGAGTGACAACACGGAACCATAGCGGCGGCTCATTCGCCCGCCCATGGATCGATGACCTGCGCACCCGTTGTCTCGAAGTCAACCACGTTTCTCGTGACGACAGCCATTCCGTGCGCGATGGCCGTTGCTGCGATCAGCGCGTCGCGTTCGGCCCGGGGATCGGGCACATGCAGCCGCGCGCATCTCAGGGCGACAGCGGCATCGACCGGCAGCGTGCGCTCCAGGAATTCGGGCAGCACGTAGCGTTCCATCCAGGTCCGCAGCCGCTCCCCCTGCACAGCGTCGCGCCGTTCGATGCGCAGGATACCGATCTCCAGCTCCATGAGGGTCAGCGCGGATATGTAGAAGCTGGACGCATCCCTGGCAGAGACCCACGCAGTGACGCGCGCGTCAGTCTTGCCGTCGCCGAGCTTGCGCAACTCGGAGATCACGTTCGTATCGAGCAGGAACATCAGGAGAGGTCGACCTTCGGGGATTCGATGCCGGCGCGCGGCGGTTCGAAGTCGATATCAGCCAAACCCGGCATGGACAACGCCTCCGCCAGACTGCGGTGCTGCCTGGCCAGTCGCCGGTAGTCCTCGATGCTGAGCAGCACATGCGCAGGTGTTCCCCGGTCCGTAATGAACACGGGTCCCGACTTCGCAGCCTTCTTTGCGCGGCCGATGTCTTGATTGAGTTCGCGGCTCGTTACGGTCGTAATGGTCATGGCAGCACCCTCAGCAGATGTAGCTATGTAACTACATCTGCCGCATGCACACAAGACACGCCGGGCACTTTCCCGCGCAATTCGGATCTGTTTGTTGCATATTTGGCGCCCGTTTCGCTCAAGCCTCGAGATCAAGTCATGCCGCTGCATCCAGATTACGAAGCCATGCTCGCAGCCATGGAAGACATGGGCGGTCCCAAGATAATCGAGATGCCCGTGGCCGATGCCCGAGAGATGTTCCGGATGATGCAACCCCCGGTCGATATTCCGGTGGGCAACGTGGAGAACAAGGTCATCGACAGTCTTGGCGGCCAGATTCCGCTGCGGATCTACACGCCCTCAGTCGAAGGCGACGCACCGCCGCCAATCGCCATGATGTTCCACGGCGGAGGCTGGGTGATCGGCGACCTGGACACGGCGGACAGTCAAAGCCGGGAGCTCTGCGCCGGCGCGGGCTGCATCGTCGTATCGGTCGACTACCGCCTGGCGCCCGAGCACCGGTTTCCAGCGGCTGCCGAGGATTCCTTTGCGGCAACGCGCTGGGCAAGCGAGAACGCAACCGCACTCGGCGGCGATCCCGCGCGCATCGCCGTGGTCGGGGACAGCGCCGGCGGCAATCTCGCTGCGGTGGTCGCATTGATGGCGCGGGATGCGGGAGGTCCTGCCATCGCAGCACAGGTGCTCGTGTACCCGGTGACCGATGGCGTGCGTTTCGATACCGACTCCTATCGCGACTGCGCAGAGGGTTACATGCTCACGGCCGAGGCGATGCACTGGTTCTGGGATCAATATGCCGATCCCGGAGAGCGTTCGGATCCGCGCGCTTCGCCGCTTTTTGCCGACGACCTTTCCGGACTGCCGCCAGCGCTCGTCATGACGGCCGAATACGACCCGCTGCGCGACGAAGGCGAAGCCTACGCCAAGGCACTCGAAGCCGCCGGCAACGCCGTCGAGTGCATCCGTTTCGACGGTTTCCTGCACGGCTTCTTCGCGCACGGTCCCACCATTCCGGTGACCAGGCCCGCCATGCAGAAAGCCTGCGCGATGATCAGATCTCTCGGGAAATAGCCACCTACCGAGGACGCCCATGTCGAACGAAACCGGCATCAAGACCGTCGTCATCGGCGTCGGACCGGAGGATGGCCTCGGCGCTCAGCTCTGCGCGCGTTTTCTTCGGCGCGGCCACCATGTATTCATGGCGGGACGCACGCGAGAGACCCTCGACGCGCTGGCGCGCACCTTCGGCGGCAACGCCACCACCGTCGTCACGGATGCCACCGACGAGCGCCAGGTCGCGGCGCTGTTCGACGCCGTCAACGCAGCCGACGGCACGTTGAAACTAGCGATCTACAACGTCGGCAACAACAGGCCGGGACCCATTGTCGACATGGAATCGCGATACTTCGAGCGGTCCTGGCGCGTCGGCGCTTACGGCGGTTTCCTGTTCGCGCGCGAAGCGGTGCGGCGCTTGCGGCGCGACGGCGGAACGCTGATCTTCACGGGGGCGAGCGCGTCCCTGCGCGGCCGCGCCAACTACGGTGCGTTCAATGCCTCCAAGGGTGCGCAACGGTCGCTTGCGCAGGCCATGGCCAAGGAGTACGCCGAGGAAGGCGTCCATGTGGCCCATGTCGTCATCGACGGACCCATCGGCGGCGAGAAGATAAAGCGGGGGCTGCCGGAGTACGCCGAACGTCTTGGAGAGGCCGGCATGATCAGCATTCAAGGCATCGTTGACGCCTACGAGTTTCTCTACGATCAGCCGCCGAATGCCTGGACGTTCGAGCTGGATATCAGAACGTCGCTCGAGCAGTGGTAAATCAGTCGATGCGCGCCCGGGCCGTCCCGTTCAGCACTTCAACGCCGTCCTGATTGACCGTGGACACGGCCAATTCCACGAGATTGTCGCCGACGGCGGTCACGGTCGCAGTAGCATCGAGCGTGTCTCCCGGCCATACCTGGCTGGTGAAGCGCGCCGCGTACTTCGTCAGGCGCCCGTCACCCACGTAGTTGGTCAACATGCGCCCGGTTATGCCCATGGTCAGCATGCCGTGCGCGAACACCGTCGGGTATCCGGCTACTTCCCGCGCGAACAACTCGTCCGTATGCACCGGGTTGTAGTCTCCCGAAGCACCCGCGTACTGCACGATCTGCGTGCGCGTCAGATCTTCGACCAGGCGTTCGGTATGCATGTCGCCGACACGCAGATCGGCTGCTTTCAAAGCCATCTCCAAATCCTCCTCAACCCCGATCGACCGGTCGCTCCGTGCTTACACCAACGCCGGTGGCAGTCACCACAAGTTCCCCATCCTGGTCCCGGTACTCGGTGACCCTCTCGCTGAAAATCAGCTTTCCCGATCGCCGACCCTGCCGCTCCCAAGTCTTTCCGGGTCTGGTCGTTGACGTGAGCACATCGCCGACCCGGGGATGACGGTGATATTCAAAACGCTGCTCCGCGTGGAGCCCGCCGCCCAGTCGCCGACCGCCCCCCCTGGGGTCTCTCCCTGCTCCCGTTGGGGAACGCCCGGAGCCGAACCACACCTGACCGGTCCTGGGCCGCATGGAGTAGTCGGGATCGAACTGGACACTCGACTGGACGAAAGTCGGCGGCGCCACAATGCCTTCGCATTCTGTGGACGCCGCGTATTCGGCGTCGTAGTAGATCGGATTCTCATCGCCGATCGCGCGCGCGAACATCATGATGTGTCCGGCCTCGATGGGAAACTTGTCTACAGCCATGATCTCCTCCGATGGCATTGAGGCCGCAAAAAGCTACAGAAGCAGGCGGCTGACGATTACCGACCCTTGAACTCAGGTTTGCGCTTTTCGAGAAACGCCGAGATGCCTTCCTTCATGTCCTCGGTCTGCACCAGCGCTCCCTGCGCGTACTTCTCAAGCATCTGGGCGCTGGCCAGACTTGCATCCATTCCAAAGCGCACCATGGCTTTCATCGTTCTCGGCACGAACGGCGCGAATCCCGCCAGATGATCGGCCATGCGGCGGGCTTCCGCGAGCAGTTCCTCCGGCGCCACAAGACGGGTCACGAGGCCGATGGAAAGCGCGCGTTCAGCGTCGATAGGCTCGCCCATGAGCATCATCTCCATGGCCCAGCCGGGACCGACCAACCTTGGCAGGCGCGCCGTTGCACCACCGCCCGGGATGATGCCGAGCTTGCCCTCCGGGGTCGCGAACCGCGAACGCGGGGTGGCGATGCGCAGATCACAGCCCAGCGCCACTTCAAGTCCTCCGCCCATGCAAATACCGTCGACAGCCGCGATCGTGGGTTTGGGTGTGCGCTCAAGTTGATCGGCGAGCCCCTGCACGATGGGTTCCAGTGCCTTTCTGAAGTCTCGGCGGAGGACTTCCGAAAGGTCCGAACCCGAAGCGAATGCCCTGCCTCCAGCGCCAGTGATGGTGATGACGCATACATCGTCGTCGTCGGCAGCCCGTCGCACTGCACGATGCAACTCTTCAAGCGTATCGAGGGAGATCGCGTTGTGCTTTTCCGGGCGGTTGATGGTGATGAGCGCCATCGGCCCTTCCACCGCGTACGTAATTTCCTTGAAGTCCATGCGGCGACCCCTAAGTCCTTGACGCTTGATGCGATGTTAACCGGAAGAGCGCCGACCGGGAGCACTCGCGCTTCCATAGGCCGTATTGCGGACAAAAAAAGACCCGCCGGCCTGGAGAGGGAACCGGCGGGTCTAGAGACCTCGATGTGACAAGGTCTATAGAGGGAATGGAGATTGCCTCACTTGCCCAACAGACGGTCTTCGTTTCCGCTTCCCATCCGTCAGGACGAGATCATTATCTTGGAAGGCAGTTTCAGAGGCATTTCCGGCGGCAACTTTTTCGTGTCAGTTTGTATCGATGACGGGAACAACACGCAGGCGTCGGTGCCGCCGCCCGGCGCATCCCTCAAGGATACGCGCCAACCGTGCGCCTGACAGAGTTGCTGGGTTATCGCCAGCCCCAGGCCACTGCCGCCAGTTTCCTGGCTGCGCGATGAGTCGAGCCGGAAAAAGGGTTGAAACACCCGCTCGCGGTCTTCCTTGGGTATGCCAGGCCCCTGATCGATCACGTGTATCGCCACTCCGGACCCCACCACGACGACCACGCGAGCGTCCCCCGCGTGCTGCTGAGCATTGGCAATGAGGTTCGCCATGACGCGCTCGAAGGCGCCGGTCGCTATCGATACGCGCAAGGACTCGTCGCCGCGCCACTCGATGGGAATGTCGTCATCGAACATGGACTCGATGAAGGGCTTGAGCAGTATCTCCTGCGGAACTTCGCCGGCGCCGCGGGCGAACCGCAGCGTATCGCCGATCAGTTCATCCATACGCTCCAGGTTGTTCTCCATGCGCTGGATGAGCTTCGGATCGACACTGTCCGGAAGCAGGGCGAGCGCAAGCCGCATCCGCGCGAGAGGCGTGCGAAGGTCATGCGATATACCTGCGAGCAGCATCGTCCTGTTGGATAGCAACTCGCTGATCTCCCGCGCCATACGATTGAAACTCAACGCCAGCGTCACCAGTTCGCGCGGCCCCTTCGCCGGCAACGGAGCAAATCCCTCTGCCCCCCGGAATGCTTCCACCGCATTCGCCGTCTCTTCGAGCGGACGCGCGATGCGCCGCACAATGAAATACGATGTGCCAATGACGATCACCGCGCCCATGACGCCGATGATCAATGCCACGTACAGCGGTTCAACGTTGCGCTGCCGGGGCGAAAAGCCCACCTGCAGGTCGCCAGCGGGCAACTGCATTTCCGCCCACAGCAGGTCGTCACCTTCCAACAGCCGCACAGGGGCGCCCATACGCTGCGTCAATCTGATCCGCAAGAGCGCGTAGTAGTCGTTATCCGGATCGGCAAGAGGCAGGTCGCGGATATCCGAACTGATGATCAGGTCATGCATTCGCATCATCTCGAACTCGAATGCGGGTCGCGCATCGGTGTAGTCGGGCAGTTCCACCCAGGTCTGCGCGGACAGCATGAGCAGTCCGGCCTCGTCGTCCGCGGAACGCTCCATGATGGGCGAAATGACGAAGATATCCATGGCGATGATCGCGGTCACCGCGATCGCCACCGCGCTCCAGCCCAGGACGAAGTTGGTTCGCGCAAGAAGCGATCCCGGCCTCGGCGGAGCACCACTCCGAGATCGTATGCTAGCCCGCATGCTTCACCGACTCGCCCCCCGTGTTGCTCAAACCTTTAAGCGCATGCCTCGTAGCCGACGGAGAAAGCGCCCGTTCGAACCACCCTTCCAACGGGCCGCGAAAGACTATTGACCGGAGCCGCTGGGACAAAACATGTAGCCCTTGCCCCATACCGTCCTGATGTAGTCGGGCGCGGAAGGATCGGGTTCGATCTTGCTCCGCAAACGAGTGACGCGAACATCCACGCTACGGTCGAACGGGGATCGTTGGCCGCTGCTCAGGAGTTCCACGATGCGGTCGCGATCAAGCACTTTGTTCGGATGCTGCACGAGTACGGTCAACAGGTCGAACTCGCCGGAAGTCAACCCAACCGTGCGGTTGCCCTCGGTTAGCCGATGCGCGTTCAGATCGAGGCGAAAGGTGCCGAATTCGACAACTTGCCGATCCAGCTCCGGCGCCGCATTCCGGCGCATTACGGCGCGGATGCGCGCCAGCAATTCACGCGGATTGAAAGGCTTGGCGATGTAGTCGTCAGCGCCGATCTCAAGACCGACGATCCGATCCACTTCTTCGCCCTGCGCGGAGATCATGATGATGGGCGTATTGCGCGTCTGCTTGAGTCGCTTGGCGATCGACAGGCCATCCTCGCCGGGCAACATGAGATCCAACAGGATGAGATCGACAGATGACTCGGCCAGCGCTTCATCCATCGCCGACCCGTCTTCAACGCAGATGACCTGGTAGCCTTGCTTGTCGAGGTATGCCTGGATCAGTTCGCGTATCTCGGCATCGTCGTCGACGACGAGCAGAGTCGCGAGATCGCTACTCATTATGGTGCGGTTCACCCGGCGACGCGCTACTCGCGTCCCTGAACACTCTGCCCGAGTTCCCCGGTCGTCGTCTCCGGACCGTCTTCTTGCGTGACGATTTCCGTCTGGCCGACGCCGCCCACTTTCACAACAGGCACAACAGGCACAGACGACGGCTGGTCACGTTCTGCCGTCTTTTGCTCCACCCGTTGCTCGAATCCGGTGCCATAGTCCGGCGGCGTTTCGGTCTGAGTCGTGTCTCTACCCCGGTAGCGGACAACGCCCTCGATATGCAAGACGGAGCCATCCGGCTGCGGGATGATGCGGCCGAAACGGCGCTCTCCCACTGTTCCGACAGCCGGGACCGCGCGCCTCGTTCCGCGCTGGCCGGCCTCGGCCATGCGGCGACGTATCTCAACGAAGTAGTCGCGACGCTCCTCGCTGGTCAGGAGCTGCCAATCGGACGCCATTTCGGACAACTCCGCATCCGTGAATGCCTGGTAGATATTGTCGCCATCGGCAGCCGAGGCCCAAGCGCCCGTGCCGAGGACTAACAGCACCGCTAGCGCGGCAGCACATCGTACTGCCCCGCGGCGCGCACAGTCCGGCTGGGCCTGGCTCAGCGAGTCGGTCGAAGCGTCGAGTTTCGTGCCTGCCCCGTCGCGGTTCATCAGCCGCAGTGTATCACTGCTCCCAATGCCTTCCTATACGGCCTCGAACAGGCCTGCCGCGCCCTGTCCGCCGCCGATACACATGGTTACAACGCCGTATTTCTTGTCGCGGCGTTTCAGCTCGCGCAGAATCGACCCGGTAAGGCGGGAACCTGTCATGCCGAACGGGTGGCCGATGGCGATGCTGCCTCCATTGACGTTGTACTTCTCGTTGTCGATACCGAGTTGGTCCCGGCAATACACGCACTGAGAAGCGAATGCTTCATTCAGTTCCCACAGGTCGACATCGTCCTGATGCAGGCCGGCATTCTCCAATAGCCGAGGAATCGCGAACACCGGACCTATACCCATCTCATCGGGTTCGCAGGCGGCAACGGTGAAACCTCGATAGATGCCCATCGGCTCGATGCCGAGTTTCTCCGCGTGCTCGGCGCTCATGAGCAGGGTCATGGAAGCACCGTCGGAAAGCTGCGAGGCGTTGCCCGCCGTAACCGTACCGTCTTCTTCGAATGCTGGCTTTAGAGCGGACAGGCCTTCGATCGTAGACGTCGGTCGGTTGCACTCATCGCGATCAACGACCACATCTTCACGGCTTTCCTCGCCGGTCTCCCTGTCGACCTTCAGCATGTTCGCCGCCATCGGGACGATTTCTTCCGCGATCCGGCCGTCTTCCTGCGCCTTTGCATACCGTTTCTGACTCTGCAACGCGTAGGCGTCCTGCATTTCTCGCGTCACCTGGTAGCGGCGCGCAACCACTTCCGCGGTATTGCCCATCGCCATGAAGATCGCGGGTTTCTCTTCCAGCAGGCGCTTGTTCTGCTGAGCCTTCGCCGGCGTCTGTCGGTTGCGCATGGAAACGGAGTCCACGCCACCCGCGATCGCGATCTGCGTCTGGCCCGAAGCGATCTGGTTCGAAGCGATCGAGATGGACTGCAGTCCCGATGAACAGAACCGGTTGATGGTCATGCCCGCAGTCGTAATCGGGAGTCTGGAGAGGACCACGGCGAGACGGGCAAGATTGCCGTCCTGCTCGCCGACATGATTGGCCGCGCCAACGACGACATCCTCCACTTCCTCGGGAGCGATCTTCGGATTCCTTTCCAGCAGGGCGTCGATGAGGTGCGCCAGCATGTCATCGGACCGCGTCACGTTGAAGCTGCCGCGGAATGACTTCGCCAAGCCCGTACGCACGCTATCTACCACTACGACATCACGCATTGTTTTCCCCCTGGCGTGTCCTGAGAATTTCCCCTTGACCTCGATACAGTCGGGCCAGTTGGCGTCGGAGTTTACCCGTTTTGCGGCGCGATGGGACACTTTGGGAAAACTCAAGGACCGCAATCGGGGCGACGGCGTTTGCGACCCAGCACGCTCCCGCGAGCGCTTGCGGCACGAGCTGCACGCAGACTGGCTGGCGTTACAATGGTCAGCGCATCAGGACGTGTCTCCGGGTGCCAGCGGCGCTCGACCGTCTTCGGGGACATCGGCCCGGAAGACGCCAGTTTGAAGTACGAACATCTTGAAGCATAATGCGTGTCCCGCAACCCGAAAACACTCAGCAATGGCTCAAAGCCCAGCAGAGTCGCGAATTGCCCACCTTATCGTCGAAGCCCTCAATCTAGAGGATGTCAAATCGGTCGATATCGATCCCGAAGCCATGATGTTCGATGAAGATGGCCTTGGGTTGGACTCGATCGACGCACTCGAGATTGCAGTTGCGATTGCCGAGGCGTTCGATGTCCATCTTTCGGCCGAAGATGAAGCCACGAGAGCTGCCTTCGCAACGCTTCGCGGCCTTACAACGCACGTTTCAAACGAGGCCAATGGCGGGCTCTAAGTCTGGTTGCGAGGCCGACAACCTCATTGCCCGATATGACGATGCTCCCTTCGCCATAGTCAACGGCGTTCCTGTAAGCGTCTCCCGGCTAACGGAAGACGTGGTCCATTGCGCGAGTTCCCTGCCTGACAGTGACTACGTGATCGACCTGTGCGACGAGCGATATCAATTCACGGTGCGTTTCCTCGCCGTACTGATGCTAGCGAAAGTCAACCTCTTGCCGTCGCAGCGAGATGCGAACGGGCTCGGAGTTCTCCGTCAGGCATTTCCGAATACCGCCTTGATGACCAATCCGACATCTATAGACAACCCACTCACGCCTACTGCAGACGTATGCAACGAACGACTTCATTCTGCAGTTCATCCGCATGGGACCGCCGCGATCGCATTCACGTCGGGAACGACGGGAACGCCTCAACCACACCCGAAGTCGTGGCGCATGCTCGATGCGTTCCGCCGCGTCCATTTGCGATACTTGACGGGATGGCTAGAGGCAGCGACACACAAAACCGACATCGGCCTCGTCGCCACGGTCCCGCCCTGGCACATGTACGGCCTCGAATGGTCACTCATGCTTCCCACAATCGCACCGATCACACTGTACTGCGGCGATGTGCTTTACCCGAAGGATATCGCGGCTGCGCTGGACCAATTTGAGACACCAACTGTGCTTGTGACGACGCCAACGCACTTGCGCGCGATTCTAAAAGGCCCAGCGCCAGTTCGACCCGTCGCCATTACGATTTGCGCCACAGCACCGTTAGACTCAACCCTGAGCGAGATGGCCGAAAGACACCTGAGAACGCAAGTCATTGATCTCTATGGCTGCAGCGAAGCCGGCTCACTGGCCACGAGACGACCGACTACCGATCCTGTGTGGACATTCTTCGACTGTTTCGACCTCGACTTCGACGATGGTCGCCTGACCGTCGACGCGGACTTCTTGCCGAATTCCGTAACGCTGCCCGACTCTTTCGTCGCCGTCGGCACAGGCCGGTTTCGACTGGAGGGACGTGCAACGGACATGGTCAAGATCGGCGGCAAGCGCGAGTCACTCGCGAAATTGAATACTCTGCTGCTGAGCATTCCCGGCGTGGAAGACGGACTTGTCTACCAGCCGGAAGCAATCGGCCTGCCGGGGACCGGACGCCTCGCGGCCATTCTGGTGGCACCGACCCTGAACGCATCTTCCATCCGCAGCCAACTAACCAAATCCACGGACCCCGCCTTCATCCCCCGACCAATCCGGTTCGTGGATGCCCTACCACGTCAAACGAGCAGCAAGTTTTCTGCGGGCGCATTGCGGGCGTTACTCGAGCAGGTTTGACACACCGTGGCAGATCACGCGAACTGGAAGTTGCGGTCAGAAGCGGGTACGGCGCTTGGCATCCGGTTTCTCATGTGGGTTGGTACCGCCCTCAATCGTCGTGCGCTTCGCGCGCTTCTGTACCCTACTGTTCTGTACTTTTACTTCGTGCGAGCACCCGAGCGCCGCGCATCGCGCGCTTTCCTGCGCCGGGCACTCCAACGACCGGTCCGCGAACGCGACGTACTCCGACACTTTCTCGAGTTCGCACGAGTTGCGGCGGATCGTCTTTACCTGTTGACGGGCAAGGCGGACACACTCAATGTTCGTTTTGTAGGCGGCGAGCGGGTAAGGCAACTAGTCGACCGGGGGAAGCCCGGGATAATTCTTACCGCCCACTTCGGTTCGTTCGAGGCCTCACGGGTCGTCGGACCTCAACTCGCCGGCGTCAAACTGCGCATCGTCCTCGACAAGGAAGTTAACGCGCGGTTGATCAACCTCATGGCTGAGTTGAACCCCGAACTCGTCGGTTTCATCATCGACTCGAATCAGAGTCCGTCCGCGCTAGGATTGGCATTGGCCTCGAGTTTTCGCGGGGGAGGCTGGGTAGGTATTCCTGGAGATCGCCACCGTGCGGGTGATCGCACCGTTCAGTGCAACTTCCTCGGTGAGCCCGCCGCGTTCCCTCTAGGCCCCTATATGATGGCATGTGCGCTGAAAGCACCGATCATCTGTCTATTCTGCCGCGTGACCTGCAACGGTTACGAGATACACTGCGAAGTGCTGGCGGATGAGTGTCGAATTCCCAGACACGAACGGGCGGCCAAACTGCCGACGCTCGCGCAAGGCTTTGCCTCGATGCTCGAAGCCCATGTTCGAAAGACCCCTTTTGCTTGGTTCAACTTCTTCGATTTCTGGGCAGATCCGAGTGGATAAAACGACTCGCCTGTTTGCGGCCACCGTAACCTTTCCCGTCCTACTCCTTTTGGCCCGCGCGGAAGAAAATGTCCTAAAGCGCCTCGACCAGATCACGTTTCCCCAAAATCAACCCGTCGCCTTCGTCGAGCAACAGTTCAACCGGTTGCTGCGAGACCCCGTGGAGCAGCGTGGCGTAGTCTGGTTGGAGGGCGACGGAACCATGGTCATGCGAGTACACGCACCCCGGCTCGAAGAACGCCGTGTTGAGCAATCCCGACTCATTGTCCGGCGTCCATCACGTCCAAACGACCTAGAGCCAGACAGGGCAATTGCCAAGGCCAAACCCAGGTACCGCGAACTGGATGTTCGGCGCGGGAGGCACTTGGCATTGTGGGCGGCTGTTCAAGTGCTTTCGGGAAACACCGCCGCCGTCCAGGTTCATTTCGCCGTCTCATCAGCTACTGACGAGCAGCACGACGACGCACCGAATCAGAACGCGTGGGCTCTTCAACTGATTCCCCGTGATAGCTCCGTTCAACGCGAGCTGGCGTTCATGCGCCTTTACGTTAGCGACAATCGACTGAAACGGGTGTACATCAGTCACGGAGCAAAACAGTGGCGAGACATGCGATTCTTGCACGATGTAGCGGTAACAGCCGCCCGACCGGATGGATCGTGACGCTGGGCTTGCGCGCCGCCCTTTTGTTGGTTGTTGCGGCATGCATCGGGGTCGCCTCGGTGTCTCGATTGACCGTCTCATATGACCTTGCTTCTTTCTTGCCCGAAGCGAGCACGCCTGGCCAGGAAATACTCAAGGAACGCTTCGGGTTAGGGCCCGGTGCACAACTGGTCTACGCAGTACTGCCAGACGCATCATCCGCTACGGCGGAGGCTGTTGCGGAAGAACTTCGCCGAATTCCACTCGTGAGACGCGTACTACCCGAGACTGATGAGTTGGGCGTCGCTGCAATCCCCCCGATCATATGGCGCAGCCAATTCTTGCTTGCTGACCTACCGGTCGATCAGAACGCCTGGCACCGGGTACTTGAGGACCGCCTGGTGGATGCCACGATAGCGGACGAACAGGTGATGGACTTGATAGCGGCCGATCCGCTATTCGCCACGGTGAACCCGCTGGCCAGCATCTCGGCGGGCGCACCACGCTACGAATATGCTAACGAACGGTACCTGATCCTCGTGACCGACGCCTCGGCATTCGACGTGGGTGCTCAATCACAGCTCGTCGCCGCCATGCGAGAGACTGCAGTCGGGGCTGGCGTACCTCACGCCCAGTTCTATGGTGTCGGTGTCTACAGCACCGATCTGCAAGCGGCTGTAAAGTTCGAGGCAACACTATTCAGTGTGCTCGCCGCCTGCGGCTTGACCTGCTTGCTCCTGGGATGGTTTCGGTCGCCGGTTGTACTGGCCGCCATCGCCGCCCCCATCCTCGTCGGAACTGCGATGGGAGTTTGCGCAGTTACTCTCGTTTACGGCGAGATTCACGGCATCGCACTGGCGTTCGGGTTCACACTGCTCGGCGTTGCTGTCGACTATCCGCTGCACACCTTCAGCCATCCAGGCCACCCTGAAATGGTCTGGCCGACGCTCCGAATTGGCGTGGTGAGCACCATGATCGCATATGCCGTGTTTCTCTTCGGTGGCACCGAAGGCCTAGCGCAATTGGGATTATTTGCGATCACCGGCATCGCGAGCGCAGCGTTGGGGACAGCATGGATGGGTTCTGGCAAGGCTTCTCCGATCAAATTTCGAGACACACGCACCGGTCGACACCCCGTTTCTGGAGAAATGCAGCTCGCTCATTGGCCTTGGATTTCCGTACTTGTGCTCGCGGCGCTCCTCCTCCGGCCGTCCTTCTCAAACGATCTAAGCGTCCTTACGCCCCTTCCGTCGGACATCCTCGCTGCCGATGCCGAGCTCCGAGAGAGGATGGACGCAAGCGATGTGCGACACCTTGTGGCTGTTCGAGACGAAAATCTGGAAGCCGTTCTACAGCGTACCGAGACAGTCGCCGCTCGTCTCGACGGACCACTTGAAGCAGGCATGCTCGACGGGTATCAACATATAGCCCAACTCCTGCCCAGTCACGCTACCCAGGAGCGCCGTCTAGCTGGTGTCCGCAGTTTCATTGCGGCTGGCGGGACAGGCTCCGGCACTGCCTTCGCCAGAGCGGCTAGCAATCTCAATTACACACAAGACGCGTTCGCCCCTTTCAATGACCGGGCAGCCAGAGCGTTGGCGTCCCGGGAAACGCTCACGCGCGATGACCTGAGGGAGGACAGAGACCTGTCTGCTTTCGTAGACGCTCATCTCTACGAAACGAATGGTGTCTGGAAGAGTCTCGTTTTCCTTCGCGGGATGGCGGACACACGTGCGGTGGCCGAGGTGTTGGAGGATCTCGAAAACGTCGACCTGCTTGACCTGAAAGCAGCGTCAAAATCCCTGATGGACGATTTTCGGCAACGGCTACTCCGAGTACTGGGGGGTTCGCTCATCGTTATCGCCGTTGCCCTGTACTTCATCACGAGGAACGTGCGGCGTTCTGTCTGGATTTTCGGCACGGTCGCCGCCGCTATGGCGCTTGCGGTCAACGGTACCGCCTATCTGCGCGACGCCGTCTCGCCTTTCGACTTGATGTCGCTCGCGCTCGTGGCTGGTCTTGGCCTCGACTACGGTCTGTTCTTCAGCAAGGCCCTCCGCGATCGTCAAGACGCTAAAGCTACCGCCCGCGCGTTACTGATTTGCGCCCTGTCAAGCATGCTCGTGTTCGGAATCCTGTCGACTTCGAGCATTCCCGTCCTGAACGGAATTGGCAGCACAGTGGCAGTCGGCGTACTCGCGGCATATCTGCTCGCCAGATTTGGTCAACGACGCCAGACGACCGATGTCCCCTAGGCGAATCCCGGCACTTCGCCCAGCGGCGGTGGCGCGCTGCCAGATGCGCTCTTGTTCAGCATGTCAATAACCACCGGACGGATCATTGCAAGACGCGCCACATTCTGTGTCAGGCGCGTTCCGGTATCTTCGGGACATCCGTCGAGCAAGTCTCTTTGCAACTCGTGAAACAGGGGCACGGCGTGGTGGTCGTAGAAACGTCCCTCCCCGCCTACGCGACGGTGCAGCTGTGCACGCCGACGGAACCAACTCTGCATGGAACTGTGTAACTCGGTCGCCTTCAACAACGTTGTTTCGTTCGCCCGCATGAACCCCAGGTCACTGAACTTGCCTGAAAAATAGAGCTTCGCAGCTAGGGACCAATAGAATGCGTAGTCCCAAAGCAGTTTGGCGACCATAAGGTCGCGATCACCGAAACCATAGTACTGTCCGCGATACAGGGAAATTGTGCTCCTGAAAAAGGACTGGAAGTATCGTTGATACCATAGGGCTTTGCGTCTGGGTGTTTCGGACGCGATCATCTCGGTTATGTAACCATTCGAGAATGCAATGAAATCACCGCCCGGCGAATAGAACGGGTCGGTAAACACGCCCGCATCGCCCGTAGCAGCCCACGCTTCCGAGGAGAACACCTGCGTATTTCCTATCGCATAGTCTTGCAGGACATGATGATCGATTGGCTCGCGTGTGGCGATCTGCGCCCCGACGAGCGGGTGTTCGCGTGCGAGCCACTTCAGCAAATCTTCACGCTTGCGCACGTCCTGCAGGCGCACTGCCTTGGGGTCGAACACAAGTCCTACGCTGGTCGCGTCCGATGCCAGAGGAATCAGCCACAGCCAGTAACCCGGACCAGTGAAGTGGTTCGTGCTTTCGCGTCGCGACCGTCCGCCGCAACGGCTCAGCCACTCGCGATCACAGCTCCAAGTGTCGACATCCAGACGACCCTCCACCCGAAACCAGACAGCATGATGATTGTGCCGTGCCGATTTTCCTGACTGGTTGCGCGCGCGCAAGAGTCCGCGGCGGCCGCTAGCATCAACCAAATATCGGCAGCGCAGCGTGGTCTCGATACCCGCCTTGGTATCGCGGGTCGTGACCCGATGGGCCCCAGATAATAGGTCAACGGACCGGACCGTTGTGCCGTCCTGTAGCTCGCCCATTTTTCGCCAACTGTCTGCCAGGTAGTTCTCAAGACGACCGCGATCCACCTGGTATGTGGGAATGGGAAGGGGCGCGCTAGGACCAATCTCATCGTAGTCGCTGAGGTCCCGGCTGACGGAACGCTCCCCGCGACAGAAAAGTCGCAGACCGAACTTGCGTATCTGGCCATCCTTCAGGTGATCGGCCATGCCAAGTTCGGCTCCCAAGTAGTGGGCGGCAATTTCCACCGTGGACTCGCCAACCTTGTGCGCCGCTTCGGGGACCGGGAACCGCCTGTGTTCTATCACAGCGATATCCATTGACGGGAGGCGACGTCGAAGCTGACGCGCGAGCGTCAGGCCCGCAAGTCCGCCGCCCATGATACACACGTCGCACCAGCGTTCAGCCATCAAGCCTTGTCCAAGAATTGCAGTTCAACGTAGCCGCGTGCCGCTGCCGGGAACCTCAAAGGTGAACACCCATTGGAGTGCGCTCCAGCATAGCGTTCAAGAAGCGCAAGCGCGGGTCCGATCGGGTTGGCCACCGCCAGTTTCGCCAAGCTACAAGCCTCCGGGACTGAGGGCAGATCCGACCGCATGGCAACGAAACGAAGTTCGACGGGTCGGGCAAACACGTCATTGCGCGCGCGCGGAACTTCGACCTCGATGACCAATCCCACCCCAAGCGTCTCCCCAATCTCTCGCACATCGGCGAACGGTGGACTGGTCTCCACGTCATAGGCAACGAACAGAACCGGTCCTCCAGATCCGACTGCCTGGCTGACTGCCTCGAGCAGCCCGACTCCGAAGCTATTAGCGTCGAACCCACCGACGAAAGTGCTTGGCGCCCGGCATCCCGCGCTGATCGCCCAATATCCGGAAGCGGCGTTATGTACGGAACTTGTGAACTTGGCCGGCGACAGAAGCCGCTCTTTTCCGGCCAGCTTTCTGCATATGTAGTCGGTAATTATCGTGTCGCCCATCGATGAGGAAAAGACCGACGACGCCACTGCCTTGTCCACGCCAGCCTGTTCGCAGGCCTGGTGCGCCACCTCGACAGCCAGATTGATCAACAACCCCGCTCGGCGGCGTTCCCGTGCAGGAATACATGAGGGCCTAGGTTGTTCGAAAGCAGCGTCTTCGATTCCCGAAAATCCACAGTCCGCAGCATTCTTGAAAGCGGCGAAACTTGTCAGGCCGCGCGCCCACAATCCCACACCCGTAATGAAGAACCTCACCGCCCGAATACCACGCTGCAGTTGTTTCCCCCGAATCCAAATGAGTTGGTTAGCGCCGTACTGATCAGATGTTGCTCGTTCTGAAGGGCTAGGTCGAAAGGCGCGTCGTGATCAATCGTGTTTCGGGTGCCAGGGACCAATCCGCTGGCCAGACTTTCAAGACATAGGATTCCCTCGACGATGCCGGCCGCGCCCAGTGCATGGCCCGTCCAACCCTTGGTCGCGCTTGCCACTGTACGATCAGCCATCATGGCACCGCAAACGCGCCCTTCCACGTCGTCATTGCTACGGGTGCCAGTCCCGTGCAGGTTGACGTAGTCGATTTCGTGCATGCGGAGACCCGCGTCCTCAAGCGCGCGGCCCATCGCGAGGCGAGCTCCGACGCCGTCCTCCGGCGCACTTGACATGTGGAACGCATCGCAGCTCTCGCCGACGCCGAGCAGGCGCAGAGATCGAGCGCTCCGCTCACGCGTCATCAGAACAAGGCCAGCGGCTTCCCCGATACTGATACCACTCCGATTGCTTGCAAAAGGTTGGCATGGTTCCGAAGAGACGAGCTGCAATGAGTGGAACCCCTGGATCACGCTTAGGCACAGACTGTCAGCGCCCGCGACCACCACGGCGTCCACAATGTCCTGCTCCAGCCAACGTTTCCCGGTCGCAAACACTTTGGCACTGGACGCGCACGCCGCACTGACCGTGAGGCAGGGGCCGCCTATCCCAAGTCGGTCCGCAGCATAGTCCATCGGGGCGTGGGGATTGTGCACCGCCGGCTGACGGAAATCCTCCGCAAACCGGCCAGCGTCATCCAGTTGTTGATAGGCGACTTCGGTACGGTCAATACCCGACGTGCTAGTTCCCAATACCAACCCACAGCGACTGGCGCCGTAGTCTTCGCGTACGGTCTGAACTGCATCCTCAAATCCGTCCTGCCGCAGGGCCAACTCCACCAGCCGATTGTTGCGACTACGCCGCTCCAGAGGTAGTTCCACGCCATCTGGTATCGCCACCTTGCCAAGATAGCAGGGCACGTCGCAGTCCAACCAGCCAGTATTGTCCAAACAGAACCGGTTACAGCGCAGTGACTCGCGAAGGGCGCACAGCCCCACACCCAACGCCGAGGTCAACGTGTAGCTGTTGACGAACACGCTCAATGCGTGACTCCACTCACGACACAGGCCGTCGATCCTGCGACGAGTGCCGGCCACCAAACCTGCCATCTCCACCCGTTCGAGTTCAACTCAAACCGTCGCACGTCGTCTTTCGTCACATGGTCGAACAGTCCAAAGAGATCACGCCATTCGGCACCGATTGCCTTGTACAGCGACTCCATAAGAGTCCAACGCCGATAAAAATGCATCGCGCTTTCGCTCTGCGATGGCCAGCCCAAAACATGGCCAATACGGTCGAAAACGCGGGACCGATTCCGTTCGAGATCGACACCACAAACGATGATCGAATCGGAACGACAAGGTCGCGCGGCGGTGCACAGAAGCCAGGAGGCCGAATGCGACAGTGACAAAACGCAATCCCCTGCCACCATCGGGGCTTTCCCGGTCGGAAACCGTACGTCGTCGCCCGTGAAGCCGGGATCAACGCGTGACAAGGCGCGGCCCATGCAAAACCGCTTGGCCTCAAGTCCGGCCTTGCCGGTAGACTCGCACAGAGCCAATCCGACCCTTACCATCCGATTCTCGATCAAAGGCCCATCGCAAAATCGACATGTCTCACGCATCTGGACGTGTCGCGAAACTGAGCGTACTTCCTCGCGATTGCCAAGTGGACGTGGACCAAGTAGCTTATCCAAAATTCATCGCACCCGGGAGAGAGATTGTCGAGTGTACCCTGTCCTCGCCGCAACAGCCGCCATCGGGCTTGTCCTCTATCCGCTGCTCGTCTTCATGTTGCTCGACCGGTCACCCTCTGGTCTTTTGGTTGTCGTTCTCGCGGTCTTGGGTATCGCTCGCCTGGCCACCACCCGCTTCGTCGAACGGCGAGTCCGCATCGGCGCCATCGCCGCTCTCCTGGCATTCTGCGCGGCAGCTTGGATCGGACCCCATCTCGGGCTCGTAAAACTCTACCCCGTACTAGTCAGCCTCGTCGGGATGGGGTACGGTCTCTGGACGCTTGCCAACCCGCCATCGGCTGCGGAACGATTCGCCAGATCCTTCAATCCGAATGAACAGTTCGATGACCGAAAACGCGCATACACACGGCGAGTCACTCAGGTCTGGGTCGGATTCTTCCTCTTCAACGCGAGCATGGCAACCTACACAACGCTCGGAGCATCGATAGGTGTCTGGGCGCTCTACAACGGTTTCATCAGCTACATGTTGATAGGACTCTTGTTCGGCGGCGAATATGCAATCCGCCGTGTCGTCCAGAGGAAGTATGATGCAAGCGCGGCAATCACATCGTGACCGAGTTCCGCTATTGCATTCTCATCCCGCACTACCGTCACGACAAGGAACTGGCGCGGTATCTGCCAGGACTTGCCGGTACCGGCCTCCCGGCATTGGTAGTGGACGACGGCAGCGGTCCGGATACGCTATCCCGTCTGCGCAAGCTCGTATCGATTCACCCATGGGTGTCGTTGATTCAGCGCGAACGAAACGGTGGCAAGGGGGCCGCCACCATCGACGGCCTGAAGACCTTGGCCAGGAACGGCTACACCCATGCGATCTCGATTGATGCGGACGGTCAGCACGACTTGGCGGATGTGGCGCGAGTCCATGCGGCGTCCCAGCGCCATCCTCATTCCGTCTACTCCGGTAGGCCGGTCTTCGGAGACGACGTACCCCAAGTTCGCCTCCAAGGAAGAAAAATAACGAACCTGCTTGCCCAAATAGAAGCTGGTAGCAGGGAGATTGAGGACGCAATGTGCGGATTCCGCTTGTACCCGATAGCCACCATACTGCCGCTCTGTGCTTCAATCGGAGCACGTCACCGCATGGAATTTGACACCGAGATTCTCGTGAGAGCCGCTTGGGCAGGACTACCGCTCCGGTTTTTCCCAACACGGGTCATCTACCCGCAAGGCGGTCGGTCACATTTTCGGATGGTCCGAGACAACGCAAGACTGTCGCGCATGCACGCCACGTTGCTCGTCCACAGGTTAGTTCGGCGGCTATCAGATAACGCGAGCAGTCGAACCGCATGAGTCTCGTCAGCCGTCGCCGAGGTCGCCGCAGACTATGGCGGCGAGAGTGGCAGGACTACGCGGACCTCAAGTGTCAAGTTCATGTCACAGTGCCATTCCACGACGCTGATCCGACCGGCGTCGCCTGGCACGGAAGCTACTTCCGATACTACGACACCGCGCGTACAGCGCTGCTTGGGAAGCTCCGATTCGGTTATCGACAGATGGCCGACGACGGTCAGATGTGGCCCATCGTCGACACGCGCGTGCGGTACCGCAGGAGCATTCCGTACGGAACCCGTGTGACCGTCTCCGCTCAACTTGTTGAGTGGGAGTTTCGGATGGTCATCTACTACCAAATCTGGGACGACGAGGAGACGCTTGCGAACGAGGCTTATACGGTACAAGTACCGCTATCCACTCGGACCAAGTCCTTGACGGTGGGGACTCCCGAAGCATTGCGCGTTCGCATTCGCGAGACCATCGGCCAATAGTCCCGGCCGCGTCCCTCAACCCACAACCCCCTGGCGCAAACCTTCGATCTCTACGGCGAGCTCGGAGCGGCAGATGTCCGCCCGAAGGTAGACCGCAGAGGCTTCCGGCGCGTATCGGACCACCGCCTCCCTGATTCGTTCCAGATCATTCTGATTGCGGACATAGACACGCAACATGTTCGGCCGCGAGCCCGCACCGACTCCGTCGACTGTTCCCAGCAGCCGATCGATATTGGCCAACGTGACTGCAAGCTGTCCGTCGATATCGCCACGGCAGCAACTCTGATGGCCAACAATACTCGCGGTGCCCGAGAGATAGACATGCCTTGTCATGGGCCACGCCTTGGCAGTCGCCCGAGCGAACGACGGCGACCGTGGGCCGTAAAGCCTCGGATAGGAATAGGCGCTAATCTGACGGGGGTTTTCGTAATGCTGTCCCGGCTCCGCGCATGCGAGCAGGTACATGACCAGCGCATCTCCCGCATTGCCCACCGCCGACGAGGCCGGGAAACGGCCGCTATCGTACGCCTGCTCTTCATAAGCGCGAGCTCTTCCCACGCAGAACAGCTTGTAACGTTGGGCATCCCCCATTCCCTCGTTGATCCGGGGTACATGGTTCCACGCCCGAACGAGATGCGCAAAGCCCTTGTCCGCGCTGAACTTCAAGAGGTCACGCCACGCGTCATACACGACGGCTTCGAGATCGCGGGACGGCGACGCATCTGCCATGATGGCCGCGAACAGCACATGGTCACCGAGCGCCCATCGGAGCGGACCGTCCCACCCACATTTGACAGGCGTGGAACTACGCCAAACTTCGCGCACGCCTTGGCCCGTCAGCCAAGGCAATCCAGTGACGACGTGGCGTGGATCGCCTTTCATGGCAGGTTCAGCTTGAACGGCGTCGAAGTCGAGTACGGCAAGAACTCGTCTCGACGCCAGGATGTCTTCGACGGACCTGAACGTGTGTTCGGCGAACACCATCACAAACGGACCCTCAACAATGGCTCATGGATTGAACCGTGCCTACGTCGCGATACCCGACGGCATGCCCCCAATGACCCGACGAACTGCCGATGACGTTTGACAATCATACCTTGACGTATGGAAACGGACTTGACGAAGACCTGCCGGATACGCGCGACAAGTTCACGAACTCATCTTGACGGAGTTGAACGGGTGATGGAACATCAGTTCGTTCATTTGGTGGCTATTCCACCCATTGTCCAAAACTAGGAGGAAATGTGAACCGTTCATTTGCGTGCGCCATTCTGATTCTTGCGGCAACTGTCGCCAACGCTAGAACAGAAATCGTGAATATCGAGGAAGCCCCGATACCGGAAGGCTTGAGCCTGGCTCAAGTCGAGGACGCGCTTGCGAGTGGCATGGTGAAACGTGGTTGGATACCCAAAGTTATTGCACCCGGTCATTTGGAAGCCCGTCTGCTCGTACGCTCCCACACGGCTACCGTCGACATCGAGTTCGATGAATCAACCTATTCCATCACCTACAAAGACAGCGATAACCTCAAATACAAGGCCGGACAAATTCACCGAAATTACAATCGTTGGGTGGCAAACTTGAATCTCGATTTGCAGCGAAGTCTCGTGAGAGTCGCGGCAAGCGGCGCACAGGCCAGCGAAAATACGCAACAGTGATTATTGACCGCCTTCGCAACCCCGGTACCCACCAATGCGACGTTTCGCAATCAGGTTTAGCCTACCAGTGCTTGCGCACGCCTAGTGAGACGAACAACGGTATCTGAGTAACGGCCCGCCGGGTCGAGTAGTCGTGCGCGTATTCGTAGTCTGAGACATTCCGGTGGTTCGTCGCGTTGAGGACCTCAGCGTACACCTTGAGATCGCGCCACCTCTCCACCACCCAGTCGACCCGAATGTCGAACCTAAAGTAGTTTGGCAACCTTTCGCCGTTAATCTCATCATAGATTGGCAAGTAGGCTCCGGGGGTTGCAGGATCCGGCTGTCCCCCCAGCACCCGGGTATGGGGCGGGCCGCTATGGAACCACGCCTTCCCACTGATCGACAAGCCTTCGCGAAGTACTAGCTTCCCCACAACAGACGCGATTAGCGGTTGATCGTACTCGAAGTCGAAGGTTCTACCCGTGTCCGGGTCGTGCCGAACGGACTCCGAATACGACAGCGCAAGCCATCCGAGCAAACGGGGTCCGAAGTGTCCCTGTACCAACAATTCGAGTCCTTTCGCTGTACCCATCCCTCTATTGTCATAGCGTCGGACCTCATGCGCCGTCACAAGATTGCGGGACTCCTTCAAGTACGATTCGGCACGAAGGAGCCAACCGTTGACAAACCGGTGTTTGAAAGACAAGACATAGTGCTCAGCCGTCAAATACGTCAAATTCGGATTACCAAGTTCCCTCTCTATGTACTCGAATGCCGGCAGTTGATGGTGGCCGCCTGCGGCGACGGTAAGGCTGGATCTAGGAAACGGCCACCACACAATTCCCACGCGCGGTTCGATCCGCGACTCGTCGAGGTAGTCGTCCCCACCGTAAGCCACCCCCGCGAATATGCTTAGGCCGTCCGTTAGAGACCAAGTGTCTTCGACAAACGCATTCAAGCGCCGGATGGGGAGTTTGTCAGCGGCCATGATCGGGTCCGCATCGCTGAAGCGGCAGACTACTTCGAACTCCGTGCACCCGGCGTCCCGCAGCAGCACGTCGTATTTGACGTCAGCAAGCGAGAGCGTCAACCCCCACTCGAGCCTATGTGACTCAAAGCTTGGCCCTTGAACTTCCAAGCGGAGAACGTTGTCGGTCACTCTCGTGTCCACATCCCCCGCTCCCCCGAGGCGTGCGGAAAATCCGGTGTCGTTTCGAGATGCTCCAAGCCGCACAGTCCAACGGTCGCCGGGTGGCTCCCTCGAGTACACGAACCCCTGTCGTTGGTATCTCAAGCCGAACCGGTGCGCACCAGCCAGCACAGGGTCCTGGAGTGCCTCCGTGGTCTCGTCGTGGAAGAGGAGCTCCACCTCATCCATGGCACCATCAAAGAGCACATCAATGCGTGACCACTTGCCGACATCAACCTGATATCGAGAGCGATAGTCCCAGAATCGAGGCAATTGAACAACATCCACGTCGTCTGTTTGATTGTCGTTTACTCCCTCGAGGAACGGCTCTAACACAAGATGGTAGTAGCTCGCTCGTGTCGAGAAGTACGCACGCTTGTCATCAGCTAACGGTCCTTCGCCTAGAAGGCCCCCGTGAACCAGATTGACATCGAGCATTCCATGCACATCGTCCTTGCTCGGATTGCGCGTGACGACGTCCACGACACCGCCGATCACGTTCTGAAAACGTGGGCCGTACCCCGCACCATGGAAGGTGAAGCCCTGAACCAAGTCGCCATCGACCACACTGCCGGTTCCGAAGTGAAACAGGTAACCAACATCCAGGAAGTCAACCCTGTATGAGTTGTCCACCGGTCGCGTCCCTCGTATCGCGGCGCCGCCTTCAAAGTCGTTGTTGACGGCCACCCCCGGTAACGTCGGAAGAGCGGAGAGGGGATCGTCGTTTACACCCGGGATTCCTTTCAGAGCTTCCGCATCCATGTGTATGCCCACGGAATCTTGATTGCGTATCCGGGCACCGACGATCAAAACCTCTTCCGGCGCTTTCTCGTCAGGCTCCACCACGGATGTGTCCTCCGCCTGGTCTTCTGGCAGATCCTCGACTGTGTTTCCCGTGTTCGCGACCCAAGCGGGCTCGACCAAGCCCGTTGCCGCCAATACGATGATCGCCAACTGCAGGATTCCGTTCACAGCCTAAACACCAAGGATGTGTTCACTCCCCCAAACGCGAAGTTGTTGGTCATGAAATGCTCGACGCGTGCGGTCCGTGGCCGTGCCTTGACATAGTCCAAAGGGGCGCATCGCTCATCCACGATATCGAGATTCACGGTCGGAGCCACCCAATGTTCCCTCAACATCTCCAGGCTCATCCAAGCCTCCAGGCTGCCGCACGCACCGAGGGTGTGGCCTAGATAGCTCTTCAATGAGCTGATCGGCACGCTATTCCCGAATACGTCATGGGTCGCGTGGCTTTCCGCAATATCGCCGATTTCGGTCGCGGTTCCGTGGGCGTTGATGTAGCCGATCTTCGACGGCGTCGATCTTGCGTCCGCAAGTGCCAGACGCATCGCCTTTCCCATTGTCTCGCGGCTTGGTTGCGTTGGGTGTTTGCCATCCGAGTTGGTACCGAAGCCAACCAGTTCCGCGAGGATCGGCGCACCTCTCGCCTTGGCGTGTCCCAAGGCCTCCAGGACGAAAGTCCCAGCCCCTTCACCGACGACCAAGCCATCGCGATCCTTGTCGAACGGCCGCGGCGTACATTCCGGCTCTTCGTTGCGCGTGCTCGTCGCGTACAGAATATCGAACACAGCCACAGCGGGAATGTCGAGTTCATCGGCCCCGCCAGCGATCATCGCGTCCTGATAACCATGTCGAATTGCCTCGTAGGCCATCCCAATCGCCAAGCTACCCGACGTGCAAGCCGTCGACGACGCAAGAAGCCGACCAGTGAGACCGAAGAACATGCCGATTGCCGCAGCCGTCGTGTGGGGCATCATCTTGATGTAGGTGTTTGCGGGGAGGCTCGACGTAGACCGTGTAGACATAAACTCGCCAGCGGCCCGAAGGCTGTCTGTCGAGCCCGACGACGAACCGTAGACGACGCCCACCCTCCCGGACCTCAAGATAGCGTCGTCTAGCAGTCCCGCATTTTCCAGAGCAAGTTCCGTTGCACGAACAGCCATAGCCGAGACGCGGCCAAGACCTCGTCTCACCTTTCTGGGCCACGCTTTCGGAGCCTCGAAATCTGCTGGGGCACCCAGCAAGCAGTGCATTCCGCGCACATCCTGCCACTCGGCCATACGTACCACGGCTGTTCGGCATTCGAACAGATTTCGCCTCACAGTTGGCCAGTCGGAACCGATCGGCGAGATTCCGGCAATCCCCGTAACCACAACACGTCGCAAAGCCATCCGCCCAGAACCTCTAGCCCATGAACGAGCCTGCAGATAGCCAGCATTGTCGCACAGTATCGAAAGTTCGACTCCACGACTGTGATCGTCGCAAATGTGCCGACCTCAGATCATGCCGCCATTCACTGAAATGACCTGCCTACTGATGTATCCAGCTAGTTCGCCGAACAAATAGGCTACTAAGCTTGCTACCTCGGCCGGAGTGCCCGACCGACGCAACGGCACCATGCGCGCGACGATATCGGTTGACACGTCGCCTGCCATGTCGGTATCGATGATTCCAGGCGCAACGCAATTCACCGTGATCCTGCGTTTGGCAAGTTCCACCGCGAGCGCCTTGACGGCGCCTATGAGGCCCGCCTTAGCCGCGCTATAGTTGACTTGGCCACGGTTTCCGGCAATGCCCGAGACGGACGACATCGCGACGATCCTGCCGCCGTCACGCAGTCGGATCATCGGCATGATGCACGGCTGCACGACGTTGAAGAACGCGTCCAGATTGATGCGGATCACACTGTCCCAGTCCTCAGCGGTGAGCGCTGGAAACGCCGCGTCGGCGTAGGTTCCAGCGTTGCACACCACGCCGTAGAAGGATCCATATTCGGCGATGTTCGCTTCTATCGCGGCGCGAATGCCTTCGCGGTCGCCCACGTCGCCAATCATTGAACTGGCAACCCCGCCGGCGGCCCTGATCCCATCTACGACCTGAGCGACGCTTCCGCGAGCATTGCACGCCACATCGAATCCGTCACGCGCGAGCGCCTTAGCGACTGCCCGGCCTATGCCACGGGATGCCCCAGTCACCAGCACTCGGCGTTTTGCCATCAAGGCTCTCCTTCGATTCCATCCCGTAGATAGACCGTGACCGCACAACTAGCCAACTCTCCCGTTCCAGCCCCAAGGATCGTGCCGCTGAATTTCGAAATGTGCGGTGCCAGGAAGAGGGAACTCACACGAACCGTCAATAGTGCTCCCAACGGGAAGTAAGGTACCCGGCAAGCGTAACGGCGCGTGCCGAGTAGGAAGCCCACGCGAACGCGGCCTCCCTGTTCCAAAGCCGCAACGCCAGCATGCGCCGCCACCGTTTGGGCTATGTACTCGATGCCCACGTAGGACGGTACTCCGACTGGCGGTTGATAGAACATAGCGTCCTCGGCAATGCGCACCTTGCTTTGCATTGATGTGGCATCTATGCGAACGATCTCGTCCAGCAGGATCATCGGATGCGAGTGCGGAAGTACGGCTTCCAGGGAAACTACGCCTTCTGCACCTTCTGATCGCCCCACGGACATCTCAATCCTCGTTGCCGAGGATAAAGCTTCCACTACTATGGACACCCTCATCGGATACGTATGTGAACGTAACGCTGGTTCCTCCCCGAGTTTCCAACGCAAGCCGAAGCGTCGTTCCCGGAACAACGACTCTACGGAACTTCAACCGCACGACCTCGCCTGTTGCGTGGTGTCCCGGGAATACGCAGCGTGCAATGCTTTCCGCCCAATACAGCAGTGCGACGCCCGGGACAATTGGCTCCCCCGGAAAGTGGCCGTCCAGAACCGCAAGATTCGACGCAATGCTCGCTTCGCCGCGCCAATTAGAGGCCGATCGATCCAGTTGGGTCCACCTGGGAAACATCAGGCTCGACTTGGATGCAAAGGAAGGTAACCGGCGGACGAAGCGCCAACTTGCAGATGTCGACACGCCCCGCTCGCCACCCCATTCCCGAAGGTCCGCAACGAACGCGTCTCGACCCCTCTTAGCCAGACGAGCCCACCCTTCATCCGTCAACTCCGCTATGACGTGTCCGCAGGCATCCAGCCTTTGTTGTCTAATCCAATCCGGCACGCCGATGACAGAAGACTACATCTTCCACCCGTCAATCGCTCAACAACTCGGCCAGCAGGTCCACCACGTCACCCACGGTTCTCATACGCTTCGCCCGATCCGGTTCAACTTCGGCATTCGTAAAGTCCTTGAGACGGACGATGAGATCTACGGCATCGATGCTATCTAGATCCAGATCGTCGTACAGTTGAGCTTCGCTCGTCACTTGGCTTCGTTCGACCTCGAACATCTCCACCAAAATGTCGGTAAGCGCGGACTCGATTTCGTCGCGATTCAATGGCTCACCTCCCGAAATGTAACGCAATCGTAACCGCTTAGACGCTCGCCTACCAATTCGCATCTGACGAGAGGCACTTGCGCTGTAGGGTTTTTCGCCGGACCTCGCCGGATTGCGGCTGGTTGCCCAGCAATCAGAGGCTCGGCGAGGCGTGCGGGGGCGCGACAGATGGTCAAACTGGTCGTTATGGGGTCTTCACGGTGTCTAAATGCGAAAGGTTCCTACTTCGACGGCTTGGGATAAGCACGGGGCGTTGGGGTGGAAATCTCGGATTCAAGGCCCGTGAAGTCGGAAAACGTCCGAAATGCCGCGTTTCTTGGGGTAAAGAAAAAATCCACCGCCCGCAAGCCCTTTGTTTCAGCGGCTCTCAGAACAGCGCAAGTGGCTCTGACGAGACTTCTCGTGCCCCTCAGGAAGTCGGACAAGGAAGTTGACGCCACGACCGGTGGCCAAGGATTGCTCCAGAGCTGATTCGGCTACGCACCAAGGCTCTTGAATAGGGTACTTTCTTCGCCACCAAGAACCCTCTCCAGCAACTTCGCACCCTCGCGAGCATTGACGCGTTCCGACTTCGTTGTGGCGAACAACTCCGGTCGGATGGCATCGCCGACAGCCAACGAGTATTGGACACGCACGGCCGGGAAACGCCAAAGACTGTAGCCCTTGGTTAGCACCTTCGGGCACATGTGCAGTTGTACGGGTATCGCCGGTCGGCCCGAACGCAGCAGTATGAGCGCCGCGCCTCGTCGCACTCGCGGCGGTTCGCCAGGTGGCGTTCGAGTTCCCTCGGGAAAGAGCAGTACGGTCTCCCCGTCGCGAATGAGTGCCGTTACCCGTTCAACTACCTCCGTTGCAAGCAAGTTCGGCACGTAGCCAGCCGCACGCACGACGCGACCATAGAACGGATTGCGCCATACGCCCTCCTTCACAACGCAGTGGACGTCCGGCATGTGTGACACCAGAATCACCGCGTCGATCAATGATGGATGGTTCGCGATTACCAGAACTCCTCGCTGGTTCAGCATTTGGGCGTTCCCGCGGATGTCGTACCGGAGCAGCCGAACGAAGGTCAGGAAGGTTACGAACACGCGGAACCCAACCTGGATTGCGCGCCGACGACGCCGTTGTGCTTGCTTCTCGTCAACCAAGGCGCCCAGTAGGGGGAACACCACGTAGCCCAGAACAACTGCCCCGAAGCCGAAGGCCGCGAAGGACACGCTCGCCATCGCCAAGCGCCAAGCTCTCAATGCAGACATGCGTCTCTCTTTAACGACCGCCCACGAATCAAGTCCTCGAAGCCTCATGACCTCGTTACCATCGTCCCACTTGCATCCCTAGCCGACTGGGTCCGGTGTCTCATCGACGTCCCTGGAACCCAGTTGGTCGACTCGGAGGACCAGGACCGGTACGCTAACGAGCGTGGCGGGCTCCCTACACGCCTGCCCCACCCTAATCCGCCCTGACCATCAAGATCGGGGCGCCTTGTAAACCGGACACTCATTTTTTCTCTACCCGCTGTCGAATGAGAGAGTGAAGGTGAACTTGTCCGATCCGTAAAGCGGTCGGTTGTTTGGATGCGCTGCCGCGATGTGAGGAATGTTGTGGGCGAAGGCAACGTTGGTCAAGCGCGCCGACTCGGGCGGCGTCATCCGGCTGCGCGGGCGGTGGGCATGCTGGCGCCGCCGATGCGCAGGAAAAGCGCGCGGCGCCTGGGCCCAGCGCGCGGCCTCAAGGTCGGTCTCGGCGGTGGCCGCGCCGTCGAGCAGCGCGAAGCCGAGCCCGGGCTTGAGGAACCGCTCGGCGCCGGCGAGCGATCGGAGGCGGGCGTCGGGCGTCATGACGTCTCGGACCAGATACTTGCGCCGGATCCTGCCGTTGCCGTCGCGGTGCTCGGTGGCGAACAGGCATGGCCGGTGGAAGTGGTTGGATGTCCCCGGCCTCGTTGCCTTCCACGAAGGCGGGAAGCTGTTCGATGGTGCGTCGCCGCCGCGTCTGAATGTCCACGATCATCCCCGAATGATGCGCAGAACACCCGTTTCACCCTCACTTCGCGTTGGACAGCACGCTCTACATACAAACCAGCGATTATTTGACACCCTCCTTGGAGACTGTCATTGTCCTCGGTCGAATATTAGGCCGAATGGAGTGTGGAATGATGGTGCCTAGTGTATTACGCATACTGGTCGCGGTCGCGGTCGCGTGTGCGATGTGGGGTTGTGTCACGACGGTAGATACGCCCGCAAGCACATTCAACCCCCCACCGACGACTGGCCTATCGGCCTACAGTCAAATCGAACTCATTCCCATACGGTTCGCCCCCGGCGTGCAGAGCAATGAGGCGAGCCAGAAAGCCCTCCGAAAAATTCAAGAAAACGTCGATGCCAAGATTGGGCCAACCCTCGAACGATGGAATACCAGTCCATCTGCGACATCCAATGGGCAATTGGTCATCGAACCCCTCATCACAGAGATGAAATTCGTCAGTGGCGGAACTCGCTTGATAGCCGGGGCCCTTGCGGGCAGTTCGGCAGTAGTCATGAAGGTCAAAATGTACGACAAAGTGAGCGGCAATATGATTGCTCACCCGGAGTTTTACCAGCGGGCGGCCGCTATGGGTGGAGCCTACAGTATGGGCGCTTCTGACAACCTCATGCTGGTGCGGATTGCCGATCTTCTCACGGAGTACTTGAGGGACAATTACGCAGCGCCTGTTGGGGGCCGAACCGGGACAAGGGAGCCGGACAGTCCTTAACCCATCCGGGTCAACGAGGTCGCCGGCAGGCATGTGGAGGACTGATCTTATTCACCCGCGTGACTGTCCTCATGGAACTGCGAACGGGACGCGACCCATCTAATCTGCAAATCGGGCGCCATGCGTTCACCTGCGCTCCTTCCTGATGATAACCGCCGCCACATCAGATTGACGGGCCACCGCCCAGACCACCGCGACGGAACACTTCGTCGTCTTCGTCTTCGTCGCTCATGTCCATCCATCGCGGGCGGTCTTCGTCCTTCCTCTTCCGACGGGCCAGTTCGGCAGCCCCCAGGCTGTCCTGGAACTGCAATTCGTGCAGCGTGAAGTAGATGCCCCGCTTGGCGATCAACTCTTCGTGCGTACCCAACTCCCCGACGGCGCCATCGTGCAACACCAGTATCCGGTCGCACTCGCGAATGGTCTGCAGCCGATGGGCGATGATGATGGACGAGCGGCCATGGGTCAGCTTGTGCAACGCGTCCTGGATGATGAGTTCGGTCCCCGTGTCGATGCTCGACGTCGCTTCATCGAGCACAAGTATCTCCGGGTCCACCGCCAACACGCGCGCGAACGCGAGCAACTGTTGCTGTCCCTGCGACAGATTGTGGCCACGCTCCGCGAGTTCCGTTTCGTAACCGTCCGGCAATTCGCGAATGAACGAATCCGCGTTCACCACCCGCGCAGCCCATTGGGCACGTTCGCGCGAAATGTCGGGATGGTTGAGGGAAATGTTGTCCAGCACCGTGCCGGAGAAAATATGGAAGTCCTGCAGCACGACGCCCACCCGCTTGCGCAGATCGCCGCTCGCGATGTGGTTCACGTCGATGCCGTCGACGAAGATCATGCCGTCCTCGAAGTCGTAAAAGCGCGCCAGCAGGCGAATGATGGTGCTCTTGCCGGCGCCCGTGGGTCCGACCACAGCGAGCTTCTCGCCCGGCGAAATGGCGAAGGACACATCGCGCAGCACCGGATCGCTGGCGGGGTACGCGAAGCTCGCATGGCGGAATTCGACACTTCCCTCAAGCCGCTCGGGCAACCGCACCGGATGCTCCGGCTCATGCAACCGTTCGTCCCAGTCGATCGCCTGGAATATGCGCTCGCCCGAAGCCATGGCGCGGAACAATGTATTGAAGAAGTGACCGACCGAGCTCACCGGCGCAACCATCATGCTGATGTAGGAGTTGAACATCAGCAGCGCCCCCAGCGAGATTTCGCTTTGCACCACCTGGCCGCCTCCGTACCAGATGATGCCTGCGCTGGCGATGGTGGTCAGGCTCGTATTGAACGTCTCGAACACGACCTCGTAGTTGATAGCGCGATATTCCTGCTTCCGGTTCTCCCGGTTGTGCGCGCCATACTCTTCGGCGTTCATCTCCTCCCGGCCGGAGAGCTGTACAACCTCGATACCCATCAGGTCTTCCTGCATGTACTGGTTCAAGGCCGACATCGAATCGCGCACCAGGCGAAAAATCTTCCGCATCGCGATCCGGAAGAAGAACGTGCCCACGGCAGCGGCAGGAATGACCAGCATCACTACGCCGGTGAGCTCGCGGCTGTAGAGGAGCATCATGAACATGGCGAAGAAGAAGGGCACGAACTGGCCGGCGAGCGAGACGAACCCGGTCAGCAATCGAAACAGGTTCTCCACATCGTTCGTGACCCGCGTCATCACGCGGCCCACGGCCACGTGATCGTAGAAGGAGGCGGGCTTGTGCTCGAGCGAAGCGAACAGGTCGAGGCGAAGATCGCGCAATGTCTTCAGCGCGCCACTGGCCAACGTGAGCTGGTGCGCGACCATGATGAGCAAATGCGTGATGGTGAGGCCCGCGAACAGCAGCACGGCTCCACCGAGCGGCGGCATCGAAAGCAGGCCGGAAAGCCATTCGGTCGCAGCGATCAGCCCGAAGTTGAAACGCGTGGCGGCCGCTTCGTCCGGCATGAAAATGCTGTCCACCACGACAAGACCCTGGATCACCGGCAGGAGCACCGAAACCGCCGCCCCGATAACGACCAGCGCCGCGCTCGTACTCAAGGTGATGCGATAGGGCTGCGCCCAACGCAACAAACGCATGAACAGGCGCATGTTCAGCGCCTGGTGAGTCAGTTCAGCGTCGAAGGCCGAATAGTTGCGCCCGGGCGCGACTTCACTCATCAGTCGTCACTCCCGGTCGGCGCCAGCGACAGGGATTCGGTCCGTCCGCGGTCGAGTTGCCGAAGCAGTTGACCCTTGCGTGCGCGGTCGCGATCCTGGTTGCTCTGTACCGCTTCGAGGTCGGCGTAATAGCCTCCTTGCGCCAGCAATTCCTCATGTGTGCCGGACTCCAGCACGCGTCCATTGTCGATGATGTAGATGCGATTGGCATGCCGTGCCGTGGACACGCGGTGCGAAATCAGCAGGGTCGTCTTGCCCGCGCGCATTCTTCGCAGACCTCCCAATATCTGTTCTTCGGTTTCCGTATCGACGCTGGAGAAGCAGTCGTCCAGCAACAGCACGTCGGCGCTCTTTATCAAGCCTCGCGCCAGCGTCGACCGCTGTTTCTCACCGCCCGAAAGCGTTGTCCCGCGCTCGCCGATGATGGTGTCGAGCCCGTTCGTCAGGCGTCCCACCGCTTCGGTCAGGCCCGCCGCGTGCAACGCTTCGAATATCGCCTCTTCCCCGCGATCAGGCTTGTCGTAAGTGAGGTTTTCCCGCAGCGGAGCGGAGAACAGGAACGGATCCTGGGGGACCATCGTTACCGCTTCGCGCAGTCGGCGTATCGGCACCCGACAGATGTCCTTGCCGTCGAGAAACACCGACTCCCGCGGCGTGTCGATCAGGCGAACCGCCGCCTTCAGTATCGTTGACTTGCCGGCGCCGATACGGCCGAGCAGGGCTACGGTCTCGCCGGCGTCAACATGCAGGTTGATGCCATCGATGGTGGGCCGGGCGGCGCCCGGATGCCGGTAGGAAAAGTTGCGAAACTCCAGACGGCCGTCGATATTCTCCGGCAGTTCGACCTCCGCCACATCGAGGACTTCGCGCGGATAGTCCAGGATCTCGAAGATGCGTTGCGTCGCCGCCGCAGCGGACGTGAACATCGACAGCGACCAGCCAATCGACTGGACAGTAGACGTGAGCATGATCACGTACATGGAGAACGAGGCAAAACTGCCGATGGTGAGCGCCCCGTCAAGCACGAGTAAGCCGCCGTAGAGCAGGATGATCACCGGGGAAACCATGGTCAGCAGCGTCATCGCCACGTTCATCAGCACCTGGTAGCGTTCTGCCCGGTAGAACTTCTGGGCGTAGCGCGTACTGGATACGCGAAATCGTTCGATCTCCTCCTCCTCCTGGGCCATGGCCTGAATCGTGCGTATCCCGTTGAGGTTCTCCTGGGTAAAGGCGGTGAGCGTCGCCAGGGCTTCCTGTCGTTCACGGAAGTAGGGAAACATCCCTCGCGCCATCAGGAACCCGGTGACGCCGACGAATGGCAGCGGCAGCACCACCCAGAAAGTCAACGCCGGCGACATCAGGAGCATGAACCACAACGCGGCGATCACGGAAAAGAAGAACATGATGATGTTCACCGCGCCGAAGGACACCAGCATGCGCACCATGCTGATGTCGTTGACCGCGCGCGACATGAGGTCGCCGGTACCGAACTTGTTGAAGAAGTTGGGGCCCTGGTACTGGACCAGATTGAAAAGTCGCTTGCGCAGGTCATAGGCGATGGCGATCGAGATGCGGCGCAACACGCGCCGCGCCGGGACGTAGATGACGAACTGCGAGACGACCACAGCGAGAATCAGGAGCGCCGGAATGACCAGATAGGGTTCGACGTTCGGATCTTCGAGGCTGTCCACCGCCAACTTCAGGAACCACGGGGTGAAAAACAGGCACAACCGCGCGAGAAGCAATCCGAAAACGGCGACCGACATTACGGCGGCATGGTGCCGCACGTAGGGCATCATCAGTTTCAAATGGCCCAGGTGCCGGAACGACGCCCGATCTCGGTGAGGCCCCCCCACCATGCCACCCCAGCGGCCGCCACCGCCGCCGCTACTGCCGCCGCCGCCGCCGTGCATGCCACCAATTTTCATGCGTCGCCGCCCCAACCGGCAACAACGCACGAATGATCGTCGGCCAAGGGCGCTGCTTCCTTAACGCGCTCCGAGAGCACAGCAATTCGTCCCCGCGCGCGCCGCCACATTGCCGGTGTCGGGGTGCGCGTTGGGGGAACCATAAACGTCAAGTCTGCGGGAGATAAACGACGCATTTTACCCGAATCGGCGAATCCCTGCCCTCAGCAAGTTGCCCCGCAACGCCCCTCCACCTTCGGGTATTTACTACTTGGGAGTGCGGGCGTACCATCGCGCGTTTAGGGAATCCGGGTTTGACATGCTGCGGATCGTGCAGGAAGCACTCACCTTCGACGATGTCCTGCTGCTGCCTGCGTATTCCCGCGTTCTGCCATCCGAAGTCGACCTTCGGACCCGCTTGACCCGCGATATCAACCTCAACATTCCCCTGATGTCCGCCGCCATGGACACCGTCACCGAGGGTCGCCTGGCCATCGCCATGGCCCAGGAAGGCGGCATCGGTATCGTGCACAAGAACATGCCGCTCGAACGACAGGCGCGCGAGGTGCGGGCGGTCAAGAAATTCGAGAGCGGTATCATCCGCGACCCGGTCACCATTGGCCCGGAGCGCACCGTGCGCGATCTGCTCGCGCTGACGGCGGAACACAACATTTCCGGAGTTCCCGTGGTGCGCGGCAATGAACTGCTCGGCATCGTCACCAGCCGCGACATCCGATTCGAACAGCGGCTCGATGCCCCCATATCCGATGTGATGACGCCCAAGGAGCGCCTGGTGACCGCCGCCGAGGGCGCGACTTTCCAGGAAATCACAGACCTCCTGCACCGGCATCGCATCGAAAAGATCCTGATTACCGACCGCGGCTTCCATCTCACCGGGATGGTGACCGTAAAGGACATAACCAAGGCGCAGACGTTTCCCAACGCGTGCAAGGATGGTGAGGGACAGCTTCGTGTCGGCGCCGGAGTTGGCACCGGCGAAGACACGGACGACCGCGTCGCCGCGCTGGTCGAAGCCGGAGTGGATGTAGTGGTGGTGGATACCGCCCACGGCCACTCGCAGCGCGTGCTTGACCGCATAAGCTGGATCAAGCAGAAGTATCCGATGATGCCGCTGGTCGGCGGCAACGTGGCCACGAAGGAAGGCGCCCGCGCATTGATCGGGGCCGGGGTGGACTGCGTCAAGGTCGGCATCGGTCCCGGCAGCATCTGCACGACCCGCGTCGTTTCCGGGATTGGCGTCCCGCAGATCACAGCCGTGGCCGAGGTCACGGAGGCAGCGCAGGAAGACGACATACCCGTGATCGCGGATGGAGGAATCCGCTTCTCGGGCGATATAGCCAAAGCCCTCGGCGCAGGAGCCAGCGTCGTCATGGTCGGCGCGCTTCTAGCTGGCACCGATGAAGCGCCGGGAGAGGTGGAGCTGTACCAGGGGAGAACCTACAAGTCGTACCGGGGCATGGGTTCCATCGCCGCCATGGACGACCAATTCGGATCGAGCGACCGCTACTTCCAGGAACCCGACGGTGACAATGGCAAGCTCGTGCCCGAAGGAATCGAAGGACGGGTACCGTATCGTGGACCCGTGAGCCCAATCGTGCATCAACTCATGGGCGGTGTCCGCTCCTCCATGGGGTATACGGGCTCGAAAGATATCGATGCCATGCGCAAGTCGACGAAATTCGTGAAAATCTCATCGGCGAGCCTCGCGGAAGGCCATGTCCATGACGTCTCGATCACCAAGGAACCGCCGAACTACCCGATTGCCTGAGAACAGCGTAAAGCTACAGCCGCGCGTGCCCACACTCGATGATCGCTTGCCGGAGCGAAGCTTGCCGGATGAGCGGCTGCTGATCATCGACTTCGGATCGCAGTACACCCAACTCATCGCCCGCCGCGTGCGCGAGGCCGGGGTGTATTGCGAGGTCTACCCTTTCGACCTGCCCGCCGAATTCGTCAACGCATTCGCGCCGCGCGGAGTGATTCTCTCCGGCGGCCCGGAAACCGTGACCGAAGTTTCGACGCCCCGGATTCCCGACCAGGTGCTCGACGCCGGGGTCCCCGTGCTAGGCATCTGCTACGGCATGCACGCGCTGGCCGCCCAGCTCGGCGGCACCGTCGAACCCTCTTCCAAGCGCGAGTTCGGCAGCGCGGACATCGACATCGTCGAAGACGGCGCCGATGGCCTGCTCGGGCGCTTCGGGATCAACGGTCGGCTGCCCGTGTGGATGAGCCACGGCGACAAGGTCGTATCGCTGCCGCCGGATTTCCAAATCGCGGCCAGCACCCCGAACGCGCCGATCGCCGCCATGACGGACCGATCGCGGCGTTTCTATGGCGTGCAGTTCCACCCCGAAGTCACGCACACGCGCAATGGCGCCGAGATCCTTCGCCGCTTCGCGCGGGATATCTGCGGTTGCAAGGGCTTGTGGACGGCGGAACACATCGTCGAACGCGCCGTCGAAGAAGTGCGCGCGACCGTCGGCGGGGAACGGGTGGTGCTCGGTCTGTCCGGCGGCGTCGACTCCAGCGTCGCCGCCGCCCTGATCGATCGCGCCATCGGCGATCAACTCACCTGCGTGTTCGTCGACAACGGCCTATTGCGCCTGAATGAGCGTGAAGAGGTCGAGGCCGCGTTTTCGCGCGACATGTCGAACGTTCTCGACCCGCGCCTGATCACCGTCGATGCCGCGGATGTCTTTCTCGAGGCGTTGCGGGGCCTGGACGATCCCGAGGCCAAGCGCAAGCGGATCGGCGCCACCTTCATCGACGTGTTCCAGCGCGAGGCGGAAAAACTCGACGTCCGGTGGCTTGCCCAGGGCACGATCTATCCCGATGTCATCGAATCCGCCGCCTCCAGGTACGGCAAGGCGCATGTCATCAAATCCCACCACAATGTCGGCGGCCTGCCGGACAAAATGCACCTGAAGCTGGTAGAGCCCTTGCGCGATCTGTTCAAGGACGAGGTGCGCCAGGTGGGACTTGCCCTCGGCCTGCCACGGGAGTTGGTGTTTCGCCATCCGTTCCCCGGGCCCGGCCTCGCCGTGCGCGTCATTGGGGAAGTCAAACGCGAGTATCTCGACGTGCTCCGTCGCGCGGACGCGATCTTCATCGAAGAACTGCGCCGCGCCGACTACTATGATCGCGTGCACCAGGCATTCGCCGTCTACCTCCCCATCAACTCCGTAGGCGTCGTCGGAGACGCCCGTCGCTACGCCCACGTCATCGCCCTGCGCGCGGTGGAAACCAACGACTTCATGACCGCTCGATGGGCGCAACTGCCCTACGATCTCTTAGGTACCGTCTCGAACCGCATCATGAACGAGATCGAGGACGTCTCGCGTGTCGTCTACGACGTCTCCAGCAAACCGCCCGCCACCATAGAGTGGGAATAAGCGATCAGTTCTGGATGCGTCGCGCGCTCGATGAGGCCCAGCGCGCCGGCGCGAGCGGCGAGGTGCCGGTCGGCGCCGTCGTAGTCGCGGCGGACGACCAGTTGATCGGCGCCGGACGCAACGCGCCCATCGCCGAATGCGATCCCACGTCCCACGCCGAGATCGCGGCGCTGCGCGCCGCCTGCCGCGCCGTCGGCAACTACCGTCTGCCGGGCGCCACGCTATATGTCACGATCGAACCCTGCACCATGTGCGTGGGCGCCATGGTCCACGCCCGCATCGAGCGCCTGGTGTTCGGCGCGGCCGAACCCAAGGCCGGCGCTTCCGCGCTGCTCGGGTCAACGACATTCAACTGCCGCATTGCTGTCACCAGCGGCGTCCTGGCCCCGGAGTGCGGCCACCTGCTCGCAGAGTTCTTTCAAGGAAAACGGAACCGCGCGTGAGCGAATCACTCATCCGAACCATCGTCGGTGCACCCGCCTTTTCGCCGGCACGGCTGCGCAAGCGTCTCGATACGCTGCGCGAGGCGGACCCTCGCGTCGAGGCCGTCGCCGCCGAATTCGCGCACTTTCTCGATCTCGCGGCACCACTCACCGGCGAAGAGGAACGCACCGTCCGCGAACTGCTGACCGATGGTCGCAGCGCGCGCCCGTCGCCGGACGCGAGAGCGTACTTCTGCACCGTGATGCCGCGCCCGGGGACGATTTCGCCCTGGTCCAGCAAGGCGACGGATGTCCTCAAGCGGTGCGGGCTCGACAAGGTTTCGAGGGTGGAGCGCGGCGTTCGCTGGCACTTGCGCGGCAGCGCCGATCGAAGTCTGGCCGCGCTGCTGCATGACCGCATGACGGAGGTGGTCCGATTCGAAGGCGATGCGCATCAAGGCGTCTTCTCCCGCAGCGAACCGCGGCCGCTCGTGACGTTTCCGCGCAGCGATATCAGCGCGGCCAACGTTCTCCTCGGGCTCGCGCTTTCGGCTGACGAGATCGACTATCTCATCGCCCAGTACGCCAGTCTCGACCGCGACCCGACCGACGCGGAACTCATGATGTTCGCCCAAGCGAACTCGGAACACTGCCGACACAAGATCTTCAACGCCGATTGGGAGATCGATGGCGTTCCCGCGCCCGCTTCGTTGTTCGACATGATCCGGAACACATTTCGCCGCATCAACGGCGCGGGGGTCCTCTCCGCATATTCGGACAACGCCGCGGTCATCGAAGGTCCCGTCGCAAACCGCTTCTTCCCCGACCCCGAGGACCAGGTGTACCGGCCGACGCGCGAACCGGCGCACATCCTCATGAAGGTGGAAACCCACAACCATCCCACCGCCATCGCGCCTTATCCGGGCGCGGCCACCGGCGCGGGCGGCGAAATACGCGACGAGGGCGCCGTCGGCCGGGGCTCCAAGCCGAAGGCGGGGCTGGTCGGCTTCACCACGTCGCACCTGCATATCCCCGGCGATCCGCAACCCTGGGAACTTCCCATCGGCAAACCGGAGCGGATCGCAAGCGCGCTCGACATCATGCTGGAAGGTCCCATCGGCGCGGCAGGCTTCAACAACGAGTACGGCCGGCCCGCGCTCGGCGGCTACTTCCGCACCTTCGAGTTTGCCCACGCCGCCGAGCCCGAGTGCTACTGGGGCTACCACAAACCCATCATGATCGCCGGCGGCGTCGGCGCCGTCCGCGGCGGGCACATCGACGCGGCCGACATTCCCGAAGGCACGAAGCTGATCGTCCTGGGCGGGCCAGCCATGCTGATCGGGCTCGGCGGCGGCGCGGCGTCGAGCATGGGCTCGGGCGAAAGCGACACCCGACTCGACTTTGCCTCGGTGCAACGCGGCAACGCGGAGATGCAACGGCGTTGTCAGGAGGTCATCGATCGATGCTGCGCGCCTGGCGCCGACAATCCGCTGCGCGTCATCCACGACGTCGGCGCGGGCGGACTATCCAACGCGCTGCCGGAGTTGGCCGCAGCGGCGGCGCGCGGCGCACGCTTCGAGTTGCGCGACGTGCCGAACGCCGACCAGGGCATGTCGCCCATGGAGATCTGGTGCAACGAAGCGCAGGAACGCTACGTCATGGCCGTGGCACCCGAGGATCTCTCGAGGTTCGAGCACATTTGCGCGCGCGAGCGCTGCCCCTACGCGGTCGTTGGCGAAGCCCGCTCCGAGGCACGCATCCAGGTGACCGACCGGCTCGCGGGCGGGTCCGCGGTGGATTTGCCGCTTGCCACGCTATTCGGCAAACCGCCAAAGATGCGCAGATCGTTCGCCCGCTCGAGCCGACCTGCGGCGCCGATAAGCCTGGGCGGAGAAAGCACGCCGAGCCTTGCGGACGCGCTCGCCCGCGTGCTGCGTTTTCCCGCGGTCGCATCGAAGAAGTTCCTCGTCACCATCGGCGACCGCAGCATTACCGGCCTTGTCGCTCGCGATCAGATGGTCGGGCCGTACCAGGTTCCCGTCGCGGATGTCGCCGTGACCCTCGCCGACTACGACGGCCTGTGCGGCGAGGCCATGGCCATGGGCGAACGTTCGCCGGCTGCCGTCGTCGATCCGGCGGCGGCGGCGCGCATGGCGGTCGCCGAAGCGCTGCAGAACCTGGTCGCGGCGCCGATCGACGGGTTGTCCCGCGTCGTCCTGTCCGCCAACTGGATGGCCGCCGCCGGATTCGAGGACGAGGACCAGGCGCTGTACGACGCGGTGGCCGCCATAGGCCTGGACCTGTGTCCAGCGCTCGGCATCGCCATTCCCGTCGGCAAGGACAGCCTTTCCATGACCACGCGCTGGCGGCATGGGGACGCGGACCGCGTGGTCGTCTCGCCGGTTTCTCTAAACATCACCGCGTTTGCGCCGGTGACGGATGCGCGGCGCACCTTGACACCGCTCCTCAGAGCCGAAGACACCGTGCTGGTGCTCATCGAACTGCCCGGTCGGCGCGCGCGCCTGGGAGGCAGCGCGCTGGCGCAGTGTTACGGCCAGCTAGGCGACGAAGTCCCCGACATCGACGACCCTCGCGCGTTCAAGGCACTGCTCGAATTCCTGCTCACAGCGAGCGCGGCCGGTCGCTTCAGCGCATACCACGACCGATCCGATGGCGGGCTGATTGTTACGCTGCTGGAGATGTCGTTCGCCGCACGCATCGGACTCGACATCCAGGACGCGACTCTCGCGGAGTTGTTCGCGGAGGAGCCGGGTGTTGTTGTCGAACTTGCTTCGCGCGAACTTCCAGCCCTGTTGCGCGATGCGCGGGCCGCGGGGCTCGCAGCGCGCCGGGTGGCGACACCCAGGGCAGACGACAAGGTCATCATCGGCGCGTATGAGAGCACGCGCGCGAACCTGGAACGCCTCTGGAGCGAAACCAGCTACCGAATGCAACGCATCCGCGACGAAGCGGCGTGCGCGGACGAAGAACTCGCCGGCGTGGAGGGGCACAAGACACGAATGGCCCCGAAGGTGCGCTTCGATCCTGCCGCCGACGTGGCTGCCCCCTATAGCGCCGCGGGCGCGCGGCCACGCGTCGCCATACTGCGCGAGCAGGGGGTGAACGGCCAGATAGAAATGGCGGCAGCGTTCCATCGCGCCGGCTTCGATGCCGTGGACGTGCACACCTCGGACATATTCGCAGGCATTACCTCGCTTGCAAATTTCGCCGCGCTCGCGGCTTGCGGCGGCTTTTCCTACGGCGACGTGCTCGGCGCCGGCGGCGGCTGGGCCAAGTCGATCCTGTTCGACCCCCGCGCGCGGGACGAGTTCCTGGCTTTCTTTGAACGCGACACGCTCACGCTCGGTGTCTGCAACGGCTGCCAGATGCTGTCGCGCCTCAAGACACTGATTCCCGGCGCTGACGCATGGCCGCGCTTTGAACGCAACCGTTCGGAACAGTTCGAGGGTCGATCCGTCGTCGTGCGCATCAACGCCAACAGCTCTCCCTGGCTCGACGGCATGGCAGGCAGCGCCCTGCCGATTGCGGTCGCTCACGGCGAGGGACGCGCGGAATTCCGTGACCCCGAGCCGCAGGCTGTCCTGCAATACATCGACGGCCTGAATGAGGCGACCGAGACCTACCCGATGAATCCCAACGGATCTCACAATGCCTTGGCCGGCACGACTTCCGCCGACGGTCGCGCGCTGATCATGATGCCCCACCCGGAACGCGTCTTCCGTTCCGTCCAGAACTCCTGGCACCCGGGCGATTGGGGCGAAGACGGCCCTTGGCTGCGCCTGTTCCGCAACGCCCGCGTAGCGCTGGGCTAAACCCGCCGTACGCGCAGTGACCGCCTCAAAATCGGACACTTCATTTGTTCTCTACGATAGAAAAGGCCAAGCCACTCGAGCTTTTCCGTCGGAACTTGGGCGAGTTGCCAGGCGAAAGCTGCTCTACTTACATGACGCGGCTGAATTCAAGGATCTCAGAGTTCCTCCCGGAAATCGGCTGGCGGCACTCAGGGGAGATGGAAAAGGATTTCATTCAATCCGGATAAACGATCAATGGCGCGTTGTATTTCGTTGGCAAAGCGGACAACCGCTCGACGTTCAGGTCGTCGACTATCACTGATTGAGGACTAAGATGGTTAAACAACCCAGAAATCCGTTTCATCCAGGGGAAATTCTTCTCGAAGAGTTTCTTCAGAGTATGGGCACGACCCAAGCAGCTTTTGCAGAGCAGATTGGCTGGACGCGCGCGCGACTGAATGAGCTAATTCGTGGAAAGCGAGAAATCACCGCAGAAGCGGCCCTGGACCTGGCTGAAGTGTTGGGGACTTCGGCCAAGCTGTGGATGAACCTGCAGGCAATATACGACTTGGACAAAGCGCAACGAGCGCGAAGCGCCGCCTGGGAAGGCCCCCTACTCTTGAACTTCGGTCAACTGTTCCTGGCCTTGACCCAGAAGCATTCGCGGCGAGGGACGGCGAAGTGCAGGAGCAAATCTGTTCTGTCAAAGCACATTACTCCGAGCTCTTACTATGGCACTTTACCCCGACGCCAACTCTCAGCGTGTCCGAGATGCCCGTGAAGGTGCGTCGGCAAACGGCATGAGGAAGGCCGGGATCACGAACTGAACGATTACCCCGCGTTTCTCGTTGGTGCGATTCACGCCCGCCCGATGCCATGTGCGAAGGTCATCCCGCGGTTGGACATCTGTCCGCCACCGTCTATCCTTTGGTGAAGATTCGGCTACGGAGTGAAACCATGACCATCAAGGAGCGCTTGGCCGAGCTGGGTCTCGAGCTGCCACCCCCGATGCGGATCAAGGGACAGCGATTCGAGACGGTACGGATCGTGGGAAACCGCGCCATCATCGCGGGGCATCTGCCGTTCGGCACCGACGGCGAACTCGCGGGCCCGCTCGGCAAGGTCGGCGCCGAGGTGAGTCCCGAGGAGGCCTACCAATCTGCGCGCCAGATCGCGCTCTGCATGGTTTCGAGCCTCGAGGCCGCCGGCATTGATCCCGATAGTGTCGAGTGGAGCAAGGCCTTCGGCATGGTCAACGCCGCGCCGGGATTCAATGCGCTGCCGGGCGTTATCAATGGTTTCTCGGACCTTTTGCTCGAGGTCTTCGGCGAGCGCGGCCGGCATTCACGGTCGGCTATCGGCGTGGCGGAACTGCCGTTCGGCGTTCCGGTGGAGGTGGAAGCCGAAGTCGCGCTGCTGCCAGCTCCTTCGACAACGTAAGCCGATGCGGCGTCAACCCGGTAACCAGCGCAATGCCGCCGTCTTGCGCCGCCTTTGGGCGGCAGCGCGCCCTGTGGTATTTTCGAGAGCAAACCATATCCCGTACTGTGATACGGGCGGAGTGACCGTACTATGCAAGCTACCTTCAGATCGGCGCGCTGGGTGGACGCCGGGAGACTCGAGGTCAACGCGAGCGAACGCGTCGGACCCAAGGCCCAACAGGTGCAGATTTCCGTTGGGAGCGCCGGCATCTGCGGGTCCGACCTGCACAGTTTTCGCGGCGACTTTTCTCCACGCCGCGGCAGGACTCCCGGACACGAAATCTCCGGCACGGTCAGCGCGGTGCCCAGCGATGTCGGACACGTCAAGGAGGGCGATATCGTCGGCATCGAACCGCTGCTGCGATGTGGCATCTGCCGCTTCTGTCTGTCGGGCGACTACAACGTATGCGGCGACCGTGGCCTGGTGGGTTCAGGAATCGACGGCGGCATGAGCGAATTCGTTACCGTGCCGGCAAACACCGTGTATCGGGTTCCCAAGGGCGTCGACACCGAGGTTGGAGCTCTGGCCGAGCCGCTTGCCTGTTCCGTGCATGGCTTCGAAAGAGTCCGCCTCAAGGGCTCTGAAACCGTCCTCATCGTTGGCGCCGGCACGATCGGACTCACCGGGATTCTCGCGGCCCGCGCGCGCGGTGCGCGGGTCATCGTTCTAGCCCGCCATCCACACCAGCGCGAGGCCGCCCTCAAGTGCGGCGCCGACGAGGTGATAGACGAAAGCGAGGCCGGCAAGGCGCGTATGGAAGAGCTGGCCTCGATACGGGCGATCGACGTCGCGGTGGAAACAGTGGGCGGGCGAGGCGAGGCGCTAATCCAGGCACAGCGCGCGGTACGGCCCAAAGGGCGCGTATTGGTGCTCGGCGTGTTCACCGTCCCCACCCTTACCATAGACGCGCGGCGTTTGTCGGGACCGGAGGTCGAGATCATCGGCTCCATGGTCTACTCGGCGAATGACGGCCGCTCCGACTACCAGATCGCACTCGAAATCGTCGCCGACAACGTGGAAGCGGCGCGCTCCCTGGTCACCCATCGTTTCGGGCTCGACGACGTGCAGACGGCGTTCGAAACGGCGCTTGACAAGTCCACGCAATCGATCAAGGTGCACCTCAATCCGATGTAGCGCCTTGCCCAGGTGTTGAAACTGGTAGACAAGCAGGACTTAGAATCCTGTGCCCCTCGGGCGTGTGGGTTCGACTCCCACCCTGGGCACCATCGTCGGATAACCACAGACAGCCCACGCGGAACGCGTCGGGATCAAGGGATTCCAATTCCTCGCCCGCATCCTGACAAAACGCAGACGACATTTGGCCCCCAAGCGACTTGGTGAGATGTGCGGGCTCTGCCATTCCCAACCGCTGGATGTCGGGTGTGTCCGTTCTTTGCGGTGGTCAACCCTTCGACAAAGGATGCGGCGTCAGAGGCGGTGTCGGTATATTTGCCCTCGGTCGCCGGACGTTGACGTCCTCAAAGAGGAGCGCTGGAGTAATCACTGAGACCGGCCAAGTCCCGAAGTCGGTCAGCCTGCCGCCGCCCGCCGGCGAGAATCCCGTGTCGTGCCGGGACGTCGCTTCGGAGACATTGACGATGTTCCTGAAGTCCGATTCCGACAGGGTCGACAAGACCGCGATCGGAATCAGTTCTTCCCGTCCGTCGGGGAAGGCCTTGTAGGCACCGATCAGTGGTTCCACACTGGACGATCGGCCGTCGCGGACATATCCAGAGGAGCGCCAATTCAACTTCCTCAATCGGCTGCCGATGCGGCGAACGATGATGGCGTGATCGAGACCTCTTTCCGCCGCCAACGCGAAGAGTTCTTGCTTGAGTTCCTCATCGCTGAGTCCGCGCGAGGGAGTGACGAAGAAACTGCCCGGTACCGTCATGTCCCGCCAGCGGCTGGCGGTGCTGTTTGGCACCTCGGCGAGCGGCACACGCGTGGACAGCAACGTCTTCAAGATGCCGCGTTCGACCAGCAGTGTGCGTTGCGCCGGCAGACCGTCGTCGTCGACCGGCTGCCGGCCCCACAACGGGACGCCGTCGTGGCCTTCAATCGTCGGGTCGGAAACCATGGAAAGAAAGCGGGGCAGTACCCGGCTGCCGATCTTGTCCACGAAAGGATTGCGGAATCGCGCCGAGGCATGTTGCATCGCCGGGTTGTCGAACGTCGGCATTCGAACCGCGGCCAGGCGGGGGCCGAACCACCTGGGAGACAAGCTCCGCCGCCGCCTGGCCTTCGAACAGCACGGGGCCGGCGTAGCGTTCCATGTGGTCCGCTTCGCGTCGTTGCTCGAGGCGTTTCGTCATGGCGCGCACATGCTCTGCAAGGACCATCGGCGCCGCAAGGTCTTCCCAGCGCCTGACCCAGAGGGCGACGAAGTCCTCCAACTCCGTGCCACCGACCGCTTGCGCCGCGGCGAGCGCGTGCAGCTCGATATACGGCGATTCGCGAACGAACTCGGACCCTTCACTGTTGACGAACCACGTGCGCTCCAAATGGGTGGTGACTCGAACCTCGGAACGCGAAAGATGCGCCATCCCCCGCATGGCGGTGGAGACATCGCGCGCCAACGTTCGGGCGGGCGCGATATCGAGTTGCCCGTCCGTTCCGCCGTCGTACCGGTACGGCGGCATTTCGCTGAAGTCCGGGACATTTTTCACTTGTGTTTGATTCTGCAGCGCCGCGCGTTTGCCGGCGAGTTGGTCCAAAGCCCGCTTGTAGGCGGTGTCCGTCGCCAACCAGATCTGCCGTCGCAAGGTGGCGTAGTCGTCGTCGACGGAGAGGAGGGCGACATTGGGCATCATCGAAGCGGCATTCGCCACCGACCTGAAATTGGTGTTGTCGAAGCCATGGTCGCCTACCCGCAGCTCGACGAACAGTCGCCGGTTGACGCCATCTGAGGCACTCAGCAAACCGCCGAGACTCGCCGTGGCGTTTCCGTAGGTCCTTTCGTCCACCCGATAGGCGAGAAAGTACGGCTTTTCCACATTTTCCAACCGCAGCTCCGCCATCGAACGCGCCAACTCGTCGCGCATCGCCCGCATCAGGACACTGTCTTCGGCCAACGGGGCAGCCAGTGGCGCGGCGCCCGCGACAAGAACGATGACTGCGAGTATGGGTCTCATGATCGTCACGAGATTCATTGCGTTTCTCCCATCGAGGCCAACGAACGCTCGCTCAAGATCTTCGATCCGTCTCCAGGCGGCGGCAGGATCGGCAGCCGCGTTTGCGCCGTCGTCCCCTTCTGCACTTCGATCTGCGAGAGGAGTATCGAAGGCGACACGGTAGCCACCGGGACCAAGCCCGACTCCGCACCGCATGTGCCGTTGAAAACCTGAAAGTCGTCGCCAGCCGCCTCGATCCGGCTAAAGGCGGTGAGCGGCGTGCCGATGAGATTCACGCCCCGCACCAGATCCTCGCTGCCGTCCAGGTTGATCCGGTAGACCACCGTCGGCGTCACGGTGAAAACATTCGGCAGGTCTCGGCGGGTAATTGTGAAACCTCCCTGGATGCGGTCGAAAAGCAGGCCGAAGTCTTTGCCATCGCGTTCGAGCATGGCCAGCAGTTGGGCCTTTAGTTCCTCCCGCGTCATCGGTTCCGATGGCTCGACGATCAGATTGGACTGCCGCGCTACCGGTGCGAATCCGACGTTCTTGCGTCCGTGGCCATTGGACTTGGGGAAACCCTCGATGGGAATACGCGCCATGAGGAAATTCGTCAGCACGCCGTTGACGATTACCGCCACGCGCCCTGCCGGAAAGAATAGCCGGCCCGGTGTACGGCTCCACCAGGGGCGCTGTCCGAAGCGCTTCCAAATCGCCGACCATCTTGTGCACGGCGGCCATGACGGTTTCGTCGTCCGGAAGTCCCTCCGGCGTGAGGGAGAAAAATTGCTCCGAGCGCGGCAATACCATGCCGTCGTCCGCGCGCGTGACCGCATGGATCGACACGCGGTAGTAGGCGGTCGATGTCTTGATCGCGGAACCTTCGCTGTTGACGTACCAGCGGGTCTCGACGTTGCCCCGAATCGTGGCGTTCGCCGAGAATACGTGCGGCGAGTCGGCAAACGGCGCTGTGTATCGGCGCACCTTGTCCTCCCACTCGGCTCGATCAGCGCGGAGCGCAACCGTATCTTCGGAAGCTACCTCCGCTTTCTCCAGGGAGAAGTCTCCGGTCTTGTTCCCGGTCTCGACGTTAACCTGCACATCGGCTTGAACCTTGGTAAAGCGCTCGATGGCTTCCTTGTACTTCTTGTCGGTTCGATCCCAGAGCACAGTGCGCAGCCCCTCTTCGTCTTCGATCGGAATCTGCGCTGCGCGCCCGAAACTGCGCAACCCACGACTGACGCGCTGCGAAAGTTCGCGCGTATTGTCGAGCGCCGGGCTGCCCACCCTGAGATCGATGTCGAGGCTTCGTCGCACGCCCTCCCACCACCGCGTCAGGCTTCCGAACTCACCACCCACCGTGGCCGTCTTGTCTTCGGTGATCTCGTAGCTCAGGTAATAGGCCGGTGTGGGTTGTTGGGCGAGAACTCCCCGCGAGCGTTCGAGTTCCTCGCGCATGACATCGAGCACATCCCCCGCCGCCTGGCCAGCAAACAACGCGATGGCGACCGCGCACGACGCAACGCGACCGAAACGCGATTCAGCAGGTATCGAGCAACGCGTTCGGAACCTGCGTTGCGCTAGTGCCGGTTGCGGGGCACCTGGTTGGCTCATAGTCACCTCCTTGCCGTCGGATAACCCTATTGAGCGGCGGCGTGTGCGTCAACGGAATCGGTCGACCAGCGCAACCCCTGTATGGCAGGCCCAACCACTGACGCACCCCCCCCCCCGGCGCAATAGCTAGATGCGCTTCGGGTAGCTCTCCTTCAACAGCCTGGACAGGGAGCGGTCGGCCAGTACGCGACCCCCCGTCTGGCACCGCGCGCAGTAGTTGCTTTCGTTCTCCGCGTAGACGATGCGCTGGATGGGCGCGCCGCAAACCGGGCAAGGTTCCCTGTACTTCCCGTGGGCCGCCATCTCCGCGTGGAAGGCGGTGACTTTCTGCGGGAACTTCGCGCCGGCCTTTGTCCGCAGAATCTCGATCCAATTGGTCAATATCGTTCTGCAGGCTTCGAACAGGCGGGCGGCTTCCTCGTCGTCCAGATCACGGGCGCGCTTGAAGGGAGACAACCCCGCCGCCAGAAGTATTTCGTCGGAATAGGCGTTGCCGACGCCCGCGAAGATGCGTTGATCCGTCAGCGTGCGTTTCAACCTGTGGTTCGTCGCGCGAAGTCGTTCGACGAAAGCGGCCGCATCGATGTGCAGCAATTCGAGGCCGCCCGGGTCGAGGGCCACCAGGGCGTCCACCCCTGAGACCAGCCGCAGCGATGCGCGTTTTTTCTTGCTCGCTTCGGTCAGCAGCAGCGTTCCGGATGAAAAGTCGAAGGCCGCCAGACCGGCGCGCGGCGGGGCCTTGTCCGTCTCGTACCACCGCAGGCGCCCGGCGATCATGAGATGGATGACCATGAAACAGTCGCCCTCGAGGTCGAATACGATCTGTTTCGCCAACCGGCGCACACCTCGCACACCGCGTCCGCGAACAGTTTCCGGTGCGGGCGATACCGAGCGCAGAACGAAAGGACTCCGAAGACGAATGTCCAACAGCCGGCATCCGGCGACCCGGCGATGCAGGTGCTCGATGTAGATCGTCAAATCCGGCAATTCCGGCATCGCGATATCTTGGCGGACACGGTCGCAAGATTGTCCCAATGATCCCTGCCGACGCGCAACCCGGCAGTCGAGCCGCTGAACTCGCCTCCCAGAGGTGGTGCCAGCGAGGGCTGCTGTATGATTTCTCGCAGTGTCCAGGGAGAGAGCGGTATGAACGACTTCAACGGCAAACGCGTAGTGGTCACCGGCGCCGCCGGCGTCCTGGGTCGCGCCGTCGCCGATGCATTCCACGCGGCGCACGCCGACGTCACCGGCATCGACATCGTCGAGACGAAACCCGCCTATCGCAGCATCGTCGCCGACCTCATCGATCCGGACGACGCCAGGCGGGCGGCGGACGACATCGGGCACATCGACATTCTCGCCAACATCGCCGGCGGCTTCACCATGGGCGAATCCGTCGCCGAGACGACCGACGAGACCTGGGACTTCATGTTCAACCTGAACGCCCGGACCGTACTCAACATGGTGCGGGCCGTGGTGCCCGGAATGCGGGATCGCGGGGCGGGAAAGATCGTCAATATCGGCGCGCGCGCCGCCCTCCGGGGCACCGGCGCCATGGGCGCTTACTGCGCTTCGAAGAGCGTGGTGTTGCGGCTGACGGAATCCCTTTCGGACGAACTGAAGGCGAGCGGTATCAACGTTAACTGCATCCTGCCGAGCATCATCGATACCCCTCGCAATCGGGAAGACATGCCGAAAGAAAATTTTTCAAATTGGGTGACACCCGACGAAATCGCCGGGGTCGTGATGTTTCTCGCATCGGACGCCGCACGCGCGATTCACGGCGCATCGATTCCGGTGGAAGGATTGTCCTGATGGCTTGGGCGGGGGCAAAACACGGCGCCCGCAAGGGCGACGGATTTTGTGGCGCTAGTACGCGAGCGGCGGCATCGCCGCGGCCACGGCGGTCTCAATGTCCCAGATTGCGCTGGATACGGCCTGGCCGATCAAGTCCATCTTTCGCACCTGCCCGATGCGTTCCGCGACGAGGTCCAATTCGCGCTCCGCCAGCAACTCCTTGAATATCCCGCAGGCATCCGCCAAACCGATGATCACGATATCCCTCGGATCCGGAAGCGCGTCACTGAACAGCACCTCCATGATGCGCAGCTTCAACTCGCGCTCGGCCTTGCCATCGATCACGGGGTAGCGGCGCGACGACAAGACCCACAGGAACCGGTCCTCCCGCTGTTCCAGAATTCCACGCTCGACCAGACGCGAAAGGGCTTCTTCCCGGATCTCCCAGGCGCGCCCGGCGGCCACTTCGACCCAATAGCGCGCGTCGTGGGACTCTTTGGCCTCAGCGATTTCCTCCAGCAAGGGATCCAGGAGACTGTCGCCAACCGGGGTCGGATCGAGGAGGACCAACTTCTCGAGGTCCGTGTCGATCCGGTCTTCCAGCGCCAGGTCCATCAATACGCCGCCCCCGAGGGCATATCGCAGGGACCACTCCGGTACTCGGGTGAACTTGCCATTGTCGTCGTGCAGCAGAAGCAGCAGCACTTCTTCGGCGAACCTTAGCTTCATCGGTCACTCCGCCAGGGTTGTTTCCCCGTTCATGCTGTGACTAGAGTATAGGACAGTTGGTTCGCTGCAACGCTTGATCTACTCCCGACGTAGAGATCGTATGATCTGATCCCGAGTCACCGCCTCGGGTTCACCGTATCGCGGCACGATTTCGAGCTTTCTCGCCCGACCACTCGCGGTGTTCGCCGTGAAGGTTGAACAGGCTGTCACTGCCGGACGCAAGGTCGACCCGGTTGCCGGGCCGGAGCCAGGGCCGGACGATCAACCACGCGATGGGTTCCAGTGTTGGGAACGATCCTCATCGCAGCCTGGCGGTCCAGGGATTGACGGTTTTGACGCCGGTGTTGCGGAATTCGCCAGTATTGCGCGTTAGCACGGCGAGCCCGCGGCTGGCCGCCGCTGCGGCGAGAAAGGCGTCCGGAACATGATCGTCAAGCGACTCCCCACGTCGCCGCTTTTCTTCCATGATCCGGGCACACACTTGTGCGTCGTTCAAGGACCAGTCGACGATCCGGTCCTCGAACAGTTCGTCGAGAAGATCGTGGAACCGGGTGGAGAGGCTGTCCCGGCGCCGCCCGGGGGCGAGACGGCCGATGCCGTCGAGAACCTCCCAGACGGTGATGGAAGCGAGACCGAGCCCCTCACCTTCAATCGAATCCAGAAAGGCGGCAACCTGCGGCTCGGGCAGCGGTCGCATCATTTCGGATACGACGTTCGTATCTATCAGCCACGCAAGCGGGGCGGTCATTCCCCCTTCTCACCGGAGAAAGACAGCAATCTGTACCCCCAATGCGCCGGGGGCGGCAGTTCGACCCCGTGATCCTCCCCGAAATTCCGCGCGAAGGCTTCGGAAGGCTTCGGACGCCGCTCGGTCTTCGTGCGCTTCTCGCGGATCAGGCGGCGCATGAACTCTTCCATGGATACTCCGACCTGCCGGGCCTCGCGCTTCAGCCAGGACTTGTCCCGGGGATCGATATCGCGGACGGTGATGCTCGAACTCATGTCAGCGCCTCCTCTTCAGCCGGCAGCCGGTTTATGAGTCGCCGGACGCCAGCAAATTATGCTATCAAAGCACGCAAATCAAAAGTTGTTTGCCGCCCACCTGTTTGAACGCGACCAAATCGCTGCTTTCGACTACAAGCGCAGGGCACTGTGGCGGGAGGTCGTCCGGTTTCTCCCGGTCCAGCGGCTTCGCAGGGGTTGGATCCCTGGGGCGAAGCTCCCAAAGCTCCCCTGCTTCACCATCACCGACAGCCCGGGCGAAGTCCGATTGGCGTCGCCACATGTGCCGCTCATGGAGTCGAACCAGCGCCGCACGTCGGCGACTCGTTGTCTGTGCACCCCCCCCCTCCAATTGCTCAAGCCGGACCGCCAGACGCAACCCCTTGAAATCTGCTAACTTCGGCTGACCACATCGCCGAAGAGAAAGGAACACCCATGTCCGCACTCCCCGCGCTGAGCCTGGCCGCTGTTCCCGGTCGTCGGAGCCGAACCCTGGAACTCGCGAAGGAGATCGAACGCCGGGGCTTCTCGGGCATCTATTGCCCAAGTATCGGCGACGGTCTCGCACTGTGCGAAGCGCTTGCGTTCGTGACAAACGAGATTCGATTCGGCACCTCCATTACGCCGATCTATACGCGCCATCCGTGGGAAATCGCCAATGCGGCGAGTTTCATCCACGAAGTCTCGAGCGGCCGGTTCCTTCTCGGGGCCGGGGTCAGCCACGCCCCCACCATGAAGCGCTTCGGCGTGGAACCGGGCAAACCCCTCTCCGACATACGCAAGTTCGTCGACGATCTCAAGGGCGCGCCTCGCGCGGGCGAACTACCTCCGATCATGCTTGCAACATTGCGGCGGAAGATGATCCGCCTCGCCGAGGAGATCGCCGACGGCATGGTCTTGGCGAACGCCGCGCGTTCGCACATGGGGGCTTCCTTGAGCGCACTGTCGATTTCCTCGCGAGACGACGGCTTCTTCATCGGCTGCATGATCCCGACATGTGTCAACGAGGACAAGGCGGCGGCCGCCGCCGTCAACCGCAGGACGTTGACCAGCTACGCGATGCTGCCGAACTACCGAAACTATTGGAGAGAAGCCGGTTACGAAGAAGAGATGGGCGGTGTGGAAGCGGCCATGCGCGCCAACGACCCGGATGGCGTCGGCCGGGCGCTATCCGATCGATGGCTGGCCGATACGACCCTGTTCGGTTCCCCTGCCGAGGTTCGCGAGGGCATCGAAGCGTACTTCGACGCCGGCATCAAGACGCCTATCATTGTTCCATCGTCCGCCAACGGCGGGCAGTTTGTCGCATTCGAAGAGTTCTTCTCGATTTGGGATTAGCGAGTCCATGACGAAGCGAGACACGAACGTGTTGTGGGTGGTCCGTCACGCCGCGGCGGAGCATTCTCCCGGTATGACCGACTTCGATCGTTCGTTGCGGCGCAAGGGACACAGAGAAGCCGAGCGTATGCAACGATGGCTTGCCGCGCAGCCGGATCCCGCGAGCCTGGTCGTCAGCAGCGCGGCCAGGCGGGCCGTCGAAACCGCTCAGTATGTCGTACGCGGCTTCGCTCTATTGGACGACGCCCTTGAAACCGAAAAGGAGTTGCATGGTGCATCGGCGGGAACGCTCCTCCGGGCGCTCCGCCAACTGCCGCCCGGCACAGACAACGTCGCCCTCGTCGGCCACAACCCCGGCGTCAGCGATCTGGTCGGAGTTCTGATCGGATCGTCGTCCGTGGATCTGCCGACCTGCGGCATCGCCGCGCTGACCTGTCCGGCGCCCTGGAGCGACCTGCTTCCAAGCGCGGCAGAACTAGCACTGTTGGCAACGCCGGACACCGTCTCGGAAAGCTAATGGCCTCCACCGCACACCGAACGATGGTTTAGAAACCGCCGCCGGCCGCAAGCCACTCCCGCTCCGCCGGCGTGCTCTCGCGCCCGAGCGCGACGTTCCGGTGCGGAAACCGACCGAACCGATCGATCACCTCTTGATGGGCGCGCGCGTAGCGTAGGAACGACTCGATATATTCGCGCCACTGGCAAGGCGATTGTGCCGCCAACCCGGCAAATAGCGCCACCGAACGTTGCTGATCCGCCGGATCTTCGCTGTGTTCGAACGGGTGATAGAGAAGAAGGCGTCCCGGGATCGGCAACGCGCGATCAAAGCCCTGGTCCAGCGCGCGGGCGGCCACTTCGCGCGAGCGAGCGTCCCCGGAGAACGCGGCAGCCGTATCCCGGTACGCGTTGCGCGTGAACTGGTCCAGCAGGATCACCAGGGCCAGCGCGCCTTCCGCCGTCTCCTGCCAACCCGACAGCGCCCCCGCGCGCGCCCTCTCTATGCTGTCGCCGAACATTCGGCGCACCTCTCGATCAAGTTGATCGTCCGCGGCGTACCAGCGCCTCGAAGCCATCTTGGCCGCGCGGCAATCCGTCGGCGAGGAGCCCAGCCAGAATGCGACGACGCCAGCAGCCGTTACGGCGGGGATATCGTTATCGGTCACCGTGTTCTCCCTGGAACTTGCGTTGCGCCGACTCACGGCGGAACGGATCGACGATTTCGACGTTACCCACCCGCCCCGCAACGCGTATATTAGCCCGCGACCGCATTCTTCAATGGAGTTGTGCCATGTCCGTCCTGATCTTCATCGGCATCGCAGCCTTGTGCTACCTCGTCTGGCGCATCATGGACCTGCTTCCCGATGCGATATTCCGCCTGAGCGAGATCCAACGGGACATCGCCGACATCCGCCGAAAAATGACGGAAGCGGATCCCGAGAGTCCGGCTGAGGAGTCCGGCGCCGAAGAAGGCTGACCGAAGCGCGCAATGGACCCGCTCGGCAGGCTCCACAAGGACCGCTGTCAGGCCCGGCAGCGCCAGGATCCCTGGGCGGAACTCTGCGTTGTGGCAACAGTCACGGCCAAGGGCGAACCATCGGCTCGCGTGCTGGTGCTGCGCGAACTCCACCTCGGCACCGAGACGACTTCACCGTCGGCGACGCAGCGCGACCAGCGTCACACCGAAACGGCTAATCCGGCCCTCGGCATCTTCGTCAACGCCGGTTCACCCAAAGTCGAAGAGTTCTCGCACTCCTCTACCGTCGCCGTTCTCATCTATCTGCCTAGCGTCATGGTGCAGTATCGCCTGCGCTGCACCCTCAGTGCGATCGATCCCATCGTCGTGCGCGAAGCCTGGCAAATGCGTCCAGAGGGTTCAAAGCGCATGGACTGGCTGTACGAAACCCACCCGCAAAGCACCGAGATGGCATCGCGCCGAACGCTACTCGACGCCGTCTCGTCCGAGTCCCGGGCGCAACCCCTTCTCGCGCCGGAGAGCGCTGTCGGTTACTTGTTCCAACCCATCGAAGTAGAGCGTCTGGACCTCGGTCGCGGCGACGCACCGCATGATCGTCGCCGGTATTCGGCCCGCGAAGGCGATTGGGTGGAAGCCGTTCTCGTCCCCTAACGGTTCAAGACCCTGCCGCGCGCAGGTCTTCATCGGCCGGGACGATGCCCACCAGGTTTCGAAAGCACGTGGCCTTGGCCGTTCGGATGAAATGCGCGATGAAGCTCACATCCCGCTGCACCGCGCGCACAGCCGCGTACAGATTGGGCCAAATGCCATCTTCGCCCAGCGACTTGCCAACGACGTAGCCGCGCGCGACATACTCGTGGAGCGCCCAGTTGGGTAGACACGCCACGCCGCGCCCGGTTGCAACGAGCTGCACCATCATTGGCGTCAGTTCCGCGTTTCGGAGATACGCGGGCTCGACCCTCGCGGGATCGAGAAAGCGTTTGAATATGTCCATGCGCGAGCGCTCTACGGGGTAGGTGATAAGCGTCTCGCCGGCGAGATCCTGCGGCGTGATCACATCTTTCGCGGCCAGTGGATGGTTCGAGGCCACGGCCAGTTGCGCCTCGTATCCGAATAGCGGCGCATACGCCAGCGAGGCATCGTCGTTCGGATCGGCTGTCACGACCAGATCGAGGTCACCGCGGGCCAGGGCGGGCAGGGGATCGAAGTTGAATCCGCCAGCAATATCGAGGTCCACATCCGGCCGCTGGTCGCGGAAAAGATCGATGGCCGGCAACAGCCACTCGAAACAGCTATGGCACTCGATGGCCAAATGCAGTCTCCCGGACTCGCCGCTCGCGAACAGGCCGATGTCGCGCGACGCCGCATGCACCAGAGGCAGCACCTCGTCCGCCAGTTCGAGCAACCGTCTTCCTGCGGGTGTAAAGCGCACCGGCTTGGTCTTGCGGACGAACAACGGACACCCCATCCGCGTTTCGAGCGCCTTGATCTGGTGCGAAAGCGCCGATTGCGTCAGAAAGACGCGCTCGGATGCTTCGACCAGGCTACCCGCATCCCGCAACGCGGTCAGCGTGCGAAGGTGGCGCAGGTCGAAGCTAGATATGAACATTTCTCACGATGAGCTAGTAGCATCATGTGCCGAGTTCATATTTTGACGCGGCTAGCGAGCTTGGGCAACCGGCCCGAAGAAGTTCCGAGCTAGCAGGACTAGAGCTTTTCGATGGCGAAAAAGACGATCGCGAAACAGAAAGGAAAGGCGATCGCAAAGTAGGCCGCTACGTTAAGTATCTCGTTCTGGCGGGGATCTTCATTGAACTCGAAACGCGGTCCGACAGTCAGCCAGAGCGAGGCGGCGACGATGAAGCTCAAAATCAAAGAAAGGATAGCCGCGTGCATGGAGTCAGGGCCGCATGGGAAACGACGTCGGACCGGTCAGATCGTCAAGCAGGGGTTGAATCCAGTCGATCCATCTGCATAGCGCCGGCCGCGTTTCGCGAGGATCGATGAGTTCGTGGACGGCAAAGGACTCCGCCCTGGGGAACGGAGATCGCCCGGCGCGCAACCGTTCTTCCAGTTCGCGTCGTTTCGCTTGCGGATCGTCGGCCGCCGCGATCTCGCGATGGAACGCCACTGCGACGCCGCCCTCGACGGGCAACGCTCCCGTTTCGACCGATGGCCAGGACAGGACATACGCGTCCGGGCCGTAGTGCGCGGCGGTAGCGACGCCGAATCCCTTGTGCACCTGGATCGAAGCCCACGGCACCGAGGCCTGCACCGCCGCGCAGACAGCCGCCATGCCATAGCGGATGGTGCCGCTGCGTTCGGCCTCCGGACCGATCATGAACCCGGGTTGATCGACGAAGTTGACGATGGGCAAATGGAACATATCGCACATCTCGACGAAGCGGCGGTACTTCTGGGCCGCCTGGGCTGTCATTGCCCCGGCGTAGACCATGCAGTCGTTCGCCAGCACGCCGACGGGTTGGCCATCGAGCCGCGCCAGACCGGCAATCTGGCTGCGACCGTAGGTTGCGCCGATCTCGAAGAACGAGTCGACATCCATCACCATGCGCACGATGGCGCGCATGTCGAACCCCAATCTCGCGTTCCTCGGCACCGCCGTTAAGAGTTCTTCCTCCATCCGCTCGGGATCGTCATTGCCTGGCGTTCTCGGGGCGCGCTGATCCACATTCGAGGGCAGGTAGCTCAAGAACCGCCGCGCCTGGGCGAACGCATCGCGCTCATCTTCGGCAATGTTGTCCACGATGCCGCTGCGGGCATGCACTTGAGCGCCTCCGAGTTCGTCCTTCGTCATCGTGACCCCGAGCGCGCGCTCGACGAGAGCCGGGCCACCTATCAATATCTGCGCGGTGTGCCGGGACATGACAGAGAAATGGGCGGCGACGAGTCGTCCGGCGGGGAAGCCCGCCACCGCGCCGCAGGCGATGGAGACGATAGGCACCTGTCCCATGGCGTCGGCGATGATGCGAAAACGCGGCGCTGAGAACACTGGCTCGCCAGCGGTACCGCCCCGGCGCCCGCCACCCTTTACGCTGCCGCCGCCGCCCTCGAGCATCCTCACGAGCGGCGCCTTGTACTTGACCGCCAGGTGTTCCGCATAAACGCTCTTGCGTAATCCGGCGGCGTTCGGCGAGCCTCCCTTGAGCGTGAAGTCCTCGCCGCCGACGACCACGCGACGATCTTCTATCTTGCCGAAACCGACGACGTAGTTCGCCGGCACAAAGCCCAGGAAATTGTCGTCCTCGTCGTAGTCCGGGATCGCGGTCGCCTTGCCCTGCTCTTCGAACGTGCCCGGATCGAGCAACGCGTCGATGCGCTCGCGAACGGTCAGCCGGCCTTGCGCATGCTGCTTCGCGATGCCTTCCGTACCGCCTTGCTGCCCGGCGAGATCCCGCCGCCGGTGGATTTCCCGAACTTCCTTTTCCCAACTCATGATCTCAGCTCGCATCCTTGAAGGCGGGCGCCCGGTTCTCGAAATTGGCCTTCACCGCTTCGACCTGATTCGGCGTACCCATCAGACTCCCCTGCAGCTTCATTTCGAGCCCAAGGCCCACGGCCGGTTCCGCCCGCCAGCTCTGTTCAAGCAGGCGTTTGCCTGCGCGCACCGCGTCCGGCGACCTGGAAGCGATTTCCCTCGCCAACGTCATGGCCTCCGCCAGGGGATCTTCCGCAATGCGGGTGACGAGCCCCAACGCGGCGGCCTCGACACCACTTACGATGCGACCCGTGAACACCAACTCCTTGGCGACATCCAGTCGTACGAGATCGCGCAGCGTTTGGGTAATCGACATATCGGGCACCAGCCCCCACTTGATCTCCATGATCGAGAGCCTCGCATCGCCTCGCGCGATGCGAATATCCGCGCCCAACGCGATCTGGAAACCACCGCCGAAGGCCACGCCATGAATGGCTGCAACCACCGGTACCGGCAGTCGCTTCCAGACGAGGGCGGGACGCTGTCCGAAGCTTTCCGGTCCCCGCGCTTTCGGCAATGCGGCTCTCCCGCGATCAAGGCTGAGTCCTTCTTCGCCCGCCATGGCAGCAAAGCCCGAGAAGTCGAGACCAGAGCAAAAACCGCGACCATTGCCGGAGAGGACCACGGCTCGGAGGTCGCTGGCTTGCATCAGGCTCTCACCAGCCTCGGTGATCGCCGCGAACATTTGCGGGGACAGGGCGTTGTACTTTTCGGGACGATTCAAGCGGACATCCGCCACACCGTCCTTGGTGGCGATGGCGACAAGATCGGGCACAATTCTTCCCCGCCGGAAAACGCAAAAGTCTGACACAAGCGCCCGAGCACGGCCAATTGCTTCCGCACCCGCTGGAACAACGGAGTCAGGTCGCGATGACGGCCACCACCTGATCTTCCTGCACCAGTTGATCCGGTGCCACCGGCAGTTCGGCGACAGTCCCCGCCTGGGGACTTTCGACAGGGATTTCCATCTTCATCGATTCGAGAATGACCAGGACATCCCCTTCCGCGACGCGATCACCCACGCCCACTTCCACCTTCCAGACCTTGCCGGTGACCTCGCTTTCAACTTCGACCCGCGCCATCTATCGCTCCTCTTCCCGTTGTCCCAGCGATCCTCCCGACGGCCATTCCGACCGTTGCAGCCGTTGCTCCAATTCAGCGATCCGTTTCTCCGCAGCTTCGCGAGCCGCAGCTTCGCGCCGTGCCCGTGCCTCGGCCGCCTTTCGCGCCACCAACTCCCGTTCGCGTAATCGTTGGGTTTCAACGTAGGTGGGCAGAACCTCGCCAGTTTTCAGGTCGCGTATCCGCAATCCCTGGTCGTCGTGAAACAACTCCGCACCGAGCACATCGCTCCGGCGGCCGCCGGACGGCAAGGTTGGAATCTGCTCGTAGAGCCGAGCATCGTTCAGGTGCCATCCAGTAATTGGATCAGGAAGCTTGCCGAGCGGATCGACCAACCAGAACTCGCGAACGCCAAGATCCCGGTACAAGCCCGGCTTGACCTCGACATCCTTCCGCCACGTCTTCTCCGATAGAACCTCCAGCGCGAAATCCGGCACCGTTGGCTCTTCCCAGAGCTTGTAGGAATTACGATGGTGACGCCCGGCGCCGATCGCCACCATCAGGTCTGGCGCAACCACCGCCCGAGGATTGTCCTGCTCAAACAGGAGCGCCAGATCGTACGCAACCAGGGCGTCCGGCAGATGCGCGAGCAGCGACTGCGCCGCATAGAAGCCGTACGCGAGCGACGCTCCGTGGCCCGTGCTTTCCGGCACTTTGCCGTCCCTGTAGATATAGCCGTCATCGTCGAACTCGACCGGCGGCACCGGCCGATACAAGGCCCCGGCATGGACCACAGACAGGCGCCGACGCGGCTCCGATGGCGTCCCCACGGTGACGTCGGTCGACGGATCGGCAGGCAAGGACTTGGGTTGCATCATCGGAACGTACCATACCAACTCTCGGAGGGCGACGCGGGTAGGAAGCATCCAACAGGAAGAGGCCAAGGCGTTAGAGACATTGGCTCTTCGCCGCGTGAGAAATTCGCTCCGCGACCGGCACGGCAAGAGCTACAGATCGAGATGCCCCGTTTCGTTCAGACTTCGGACGTTGCGTTCGCCGGTGGAAGCGCACAAGAAACGGCTGACACTGCCGTAAGCCACGTCGATGAACAGCCGGGGGGCCATGCCGAGCACCGTCGCTGTCCAGACATTGACGACCCCGCCGTGGCAGAACACCGCGACGCGCCGCCCGGCATTGGCGCGGATGATCTCCTCCATGCCGCCGTCAACCGTCCGCGCGAATGCGGCCATGTCAAATTCGTCCCCGTAGCCGCCGTCCATGAACGCTTTCCAGGCGGCGTAGTCCTCGGCCTTGAGTTCCTCCATGGGAATGTAGTGCGATTCGGCGCGGTCATATTCCGCGAGCGCCTCGTGAACAACGGGACGCAGGCCGACGGTCTCGGCGAGGGGCGTTGCGGTTTCGATGGCGCGGCGCAGCGGGCTCGCGTAGATGGCATCGATCGTTTCCCGACTTAGCCACGCACCCACCTGGCGCGCCTGTCGCCAACCAACATCCGACAATGCGGGGTCCGCGCGACCCGCGGCAAGTTCCACGCGCTCCGGCAAGCCGTGACGGACGAGGATGAGTTCCAAGGGGCGCTCCCAGGCGGCGAAGCGCCATACCCTGCACGGCACGCGCTCGGGCGTCAATGCGGAACGGGCCGCCGCTTGAGGCGCTGGAGACGATTCGGATCCAAAAACCACTAGAGCGTGAGCACGGGGTCGAACTATAGTGCCCGCCCAAACTCGAATGACACGTCCCGTCCCGCGATTGAAGGGACAGACGGAAACGCCGATGCCCAAAGCCATGCTCACATTCGCCGCCTTGCTATGCGGCGCGTTCGCCACGGCGCAGCAGACCGGCGGCATCGAAGGCGTTGTCACCCTCCGGGGCGCGACGGCGGCGCCCGACATCGTGGTCGTGGCCGAAAGCGATGTCATGCCCCGCGCGCGAACGACGAAGATCGACGCCGAGGGTCGTTACGCACTGCCGCAGTTGATACCGGGCGTCTACCGGCTGACGTTCCAAATGACAAATGGGGCCAGCCAGACGTTGACCACCGCCGTGTTGCTGGACCAGACGACGGTTCTGCGCGTCGAATTTGAACCGCCGCACGCGCCGGAGATCGAGGAGCTGGTCGTGGTCGGACAGCGCATCGGGTTGCGCGGCCGAGCAACCCTCGCCAATGCGATCGACGGCGATGCCGTGCGAAGCGTGCCCGCGGGACAGGACTATCGCGACCTTGTGAAGCTTGCGCCAGGGGTGCAGTACACGCAGGACGCTGTCCGGGGTCCGTCGGCGGGCGGGAGCGGTCAGGACAATGTCTATCGCTTCGACGGTGTCGATGTGTCTCTGCCCATGTTCGGAACGCTGTCGGCGGAACCATCGAGCCACGACATCGACCAGGTGACGTTCGAGCGCGGCGGGGTCGGTGCCGTCGGTTTCAATCGCAGCGGCGGATTCGTCATGGATTCCATCGCCAGGTCCGGCACCGACCAATTCACCGCCAGCGTCGAGTACGCGCTCGCGCCGAAGAATCTGGTGGCCGAGGGTAAGTCGGGTGCGGAATCCTTCGATACCGACCAGCGATGGATCACCGTCACCGGGGGCGGTCCCATCGTGCCGTCGCGGCTGTACTTCTACGGCTCCTTCTTCGCCCCGCGCGAGGATAGATCCAACAAGGCCACCGCCTACGGAGCGGCAAAGGACTACGCGAACGCGCGGCGCGAGTCCTACGGCAAGCTCACCTACGCGCCGACGGACGCCATTCTTCTCAACGCGGGCTTCCGAACCTCGACACGTGAAGAGCGGGGCGTATCCGTCGGTCCATTCGAGTCGGATTCGGTCTCCCTCGGAGGTCGAGCCGAGCAGGACGTGACGAGTATCGACGGCTCCTGGCTGGCGCCGTTCGGTTCCACGCTTGCGTTCCGATACGGCGACTACGCCCTGCGCGGATCCGAACTGCCGGACGTGCTGCTCGAAGTGCGGCCGGCGCTTGACGCTATCCTCGATGTGGCGAATCTGGATCGGATGGGCCACGTCAGCGTCCCGGCGCGCGTTCCCGGCGCTAGAGCCTTCAATGCCGCCATCGAGCCGATCATTCAACGTTATGGCTATGTAGCCGCATCGGGCAACCGCCGGGGCGGCGGCGCCGTCGGCGCGCACCCACAGATCGGCGAGCAGGCGTTCTATCGCCGCAGCCTCGACCTCGCCTTCGACCACCAACTCGTCTGGGGCCGAACCCGCCACAACCTGCACGCAGGCGTGCGCCACGCCGAGGCGAGAGAGGCCCTCACGCGCACTTCCAACGGCTGGGGCATGATCGAAGTCCCCGGCGGCGTCGACCGGGCGGCGGACGGTACGCCGATCTTCTATGTCGCCACCATCCAGCAAATGAGCATTCGGAGGACGGATGGCACCCTGGTCTCACCGATCAATTCCTACACGAAGTCAACGTCGCTCGAGTTCAACGACAACATTCGCCTCGGCGATTTCGCCTTCAATCTTGGCGTGCTCGTGAGCCAGGATGTCCTGTATGGCCAAGGTCTCGTGAGCGCGCCGGGCAGCTATTCCGGCTTTGCCCTCGAACCGGGCGCGAAGTACAGGATGCACACCATTCGCTGGCGGGACATGATCCAGCCGCGCTTCGGCGGAACGTGGATTCTGGGCGGAGACGATACGTTGTTCGCGAATTTCGCCCGCTACAATCCGCAAGCGAACTCCCTCGCCCGAGCGGCCTCGTGGGACCGCAACGCGAGGGCGAGTCTACAGGTGCTGTTCGACGAGGCGGGACGCATCATTGAACACGAGCCACATCCTGGATCGTCGGGCAAGGTTTTCCAAACGGGGCTGACACCTCGACGGATCGACGAGTGGACCGTGGGCGCAACGCGCGCGCTGCCCGGCGCCCTCACCCTACGGGCACATTTGCGTCTGCGCGAGGGATCGCACTTCTGGGAAGACACCTGGAATCTCTCTCGCGGCTACGACAACGCGCCGGCGCATATCGCGGCCAGGGGCCCCTATGTGCCAGGCCTGGATGCCATCCGCGCCGAGATCGGCGGATCCAGCTACGTGATCGCCGAGCTGGACAGTGCCTACACGCGCTATTGGGAGGCAGCCCTGGAGCTTGAATGGCGCGGCGAGCGCGGCTATCTGAATGCCTCCTACGTGCGCAGCCGCTATACCGGCAACTTCGACCAGGACAACACCGGCGCGGTCAACGATGCCAACCGCTTCATCGGCTCGTCCAACCTGGCCGACGGCTATGGCCGACAGCTCTGGGACAGCAAGGACGGCGTGTTGCGTGGCGACCGCCCGCATCTGGTCAAGGCGTTCGGCTATCTCGACCTGCCGTGGCGGGCGCGAGCGGGCATGTACGTCATCTACCAGTCGGGGCAGCCCTGGGAAGCCTGGGATTCGCTGGCCTACGGCCTGCCATCCTATTTCTCGTCCACCATCCGCTATGCGGAACAAGCCGGCAGCCGCCGCAGTTCGAGTCACTGGCAACTGGACCTGAGCTATGCGCAGCCCTTCAGGCTGCCAACCGGGCTGGAGGCGAAACTACGCGTCGATCTGTTCAATCTGTTCGACCGGCAGACCGGCTACAACGTCAATCCGTACGCGCGCGATGCCACCTTTGGGCAAGCGCGCGATCACTTCGACGCGCGCCGCTTGCAGGTCTCCATCGGTCTTGACATCTGACACCCGTCATCTCATCGATCGCCGCGGTACTCCCGCCACGCCGCCACGAATCCGCGCAACTCCGATCTCCCCGCCGCGTGCGCACGTTGGACATCGACGACGACGGCATCGGCGATCACAGCATCAAGATGCAGTTCGAACATGTCCGTGGCGGGGCCGCCCTTGTGGCCCTCCGGTTTCGGAAGCGGCTGTCCTGACGTCGCGGCGAGCAGGTGTTCGGCCACCATGGGATCGACCAGCTCCGCCGTGCGCTCAAGCATCCATCGCGAGACGACGCCTGGCTCGTCGCAGCGCTTCTTGTACTCGTCCCAATCCATGATCCAGGACGCGCCGGCCTACGAAGCGGCTGGATCGAGCGGTGCTCCGGTAAGTCTTTCGAACGCCTCGAGATAGCGGGCCATGGAGTTCTCGACCACATCGTCAGGCAATCTCGGACCCGGCGGCGTCTTGTCCCATTCGCCGGCGGCGACCACGGTCTCCAGGTAGTTGCGCACGTATTGCTTGTCGAAGCTCGGCTGTTCGCGGCCCGGATGCCACTGGTCCGCCGGCCAGAATCGCGAACTGTCGGGCGTGAATATCTCGTCGATCAGAATGGGCTCGGACCGCCCGTCGATCCGGCCGAATTCGAACTTCGTATCCGCCAGAATGATGCCGCGTTCCCGCGCATAGGCGCTCGCCTCCCCGTACAGGCGCAACGTGGCGTCGGAAAGCCATTGCATCGTGTCCTCGCCGACCAGCGCCGCTCCCTGCTCGAACGTGATGTTCTCGTCGTGCAGACCGACCTCCGCCTTGGTCGATGGCGTGAAGAGAGGCTCGTCCAGGCGGGAGGAATTCTGCAATCCCTCGGGTAGCGGTATACCGCAGACGGTCCCCGTTCGCTGGTAGTCCCGCCAACCGCTGCCGGTGATGTACCCCCGGGCGATACACTCCACCGGAATGACCTGGGCGGCCCGGCACAGCATGATGCGCCCCCGCAGGGTTTCGCGTTCGGCAGCCGTCAGACCGGGCACGTCAGCAGGATCGGTCGAAACCAGATGATGACCGATGCTGCCACCGAATAGCTCGAACCAGAATCGCGATATCTGGGTCAGTACCACGCCCTTGCCCGGCAATCCGTTCGCCATGACGACATCGAACGCGCTGATACGGTCGGTGGCGACAATCAGCAAGCCCGGCTCTCCGCCAGCGAGCGTGACGTCGTAGAGATCCCTGACCTTTCCGGAGCGACGGTTGGGCAGCCCAAGATCTGTTTCCAATACGAGTTGCATGGGTTCGTCCATCAAGATTCGCGACCGATTATGCCAACCCCAGCGCCTGGTCGAAATCTCGGATGAGGTCGTCTATATCTTCTATGCCGACGGAAATTCGAATAAGCGAGTCAGCGATGCCCATGGTCGCGCGCCGTTCGGGACCCATCTCGTGGTAAATCGTGTGCGCGACCGGGATGGCGAGCGTTCTGTTGTCTCCCAGATTGCTCGATTTCACGACGACGGCCAGGCGGTTCAGAAACTCGTAGGCGTCCAGACCGTCGGTCAATTCGAAACTGAACAGTGCGCCCGGCCGGCGAAACAACCTCATAGCCAACGCATGCTGGGGATGGTCCGGCAGTCCCGGGTAGTAGACTTTCGCCACGCACTCGTGGGCTTCCAGATATGCCACCAGCGCGGCAGCATTGTCGCACTGGCGCTCGATCCTGAGCGCCAGGGTCTCCGAACCCACGGCCAGGTGATGCGCCGCTTCCGGACCGAGCGCGGCGCCGAAATCGCGCAATCCCTTCTTGCGGATTTGCTGTATGCCCCAGCGGCGAGGATCGCCCTTCCGGTATTCCGGATAGATGTTGTCAAACGTGGTCCAATCGAACAGTCCGGTTTCCGTGACGGCGCCGCCGAGGGCATTGCCGTGTCCGCCGATGTATTTGGTGAGACTGTTGACGATCAGGCTCGCATCTACGTCAATGGGTTGAAACAGCCAGGGCGAGGTCATGGTGTTGTCGACCACGTACACGAGCCCCCGCTCGCGGCAGAGTGCGCCGATCGCCTCCAGATCGCTGACCTGGGTGCGCGGATTGGCGATCGTCTCGACGAATACCAGCCTGGTTTCCGGACGAAGCGCTTCGGCGACGGCATCGACGCGCGTCGCGTCGACGAAGGTGACCTCGACGCCGTAGGCTTCAAAACTTCGAAAGATGCTGTTCGTGTTGCCGAACAGGAACGCGCTGGAGACGAAGTGGTCGCCGCCTCTGAGCAGCGCGAACAGGATGGATCCGATCGCGCCCATGCCGGTCCCGAAGCAGACGCTGGCGATGCCGCGCTCCATTCGATCCAGTTTGCGCTCCAGCGCGGACACGGTGGGATTCACCTGTCGGGCGTAGGAGTAGCCCGGTTGCGTGCCCTGAAACACCCGAGCCAGGTCGTTGACGTCTTCGAAACCGTAGGCCACCGTGGAATGCACGGGCTTGTGCAGCGAGCCATGCTCGATGGGGTCCAACCGATCGGAGTGAACGATGGACGTGGTGAATCCTAGTTCCAGGGGATCTTTCATCTGGCGGTACAAGTATGCGGATCAGCGCTCGGAAGGCCGATCGCCGATTGTGTGCAGCCACCGATAAGGATCCGCACGAAGAACGGCTGCCATCTCTTCGGCCGGCAGCGGGCGGCTGAACAGGAAGCCCTGCGCTTCCAGGCAGCCATGATCGCGCAGATAGGCAAGTTGTCGCTGATTTTCCACACCTTCCGCCATGAGGTCGAGGCGCAGCCCGCGCGCAATCCCGGCGATTGCCTCGACGATGTTCGCGTTTGAATTGCCGCTCTGAATGCCGCCAACAAAGCGGTGATCAAGCTTCAACGCGTCGATGGGAAAGCGGCGCAGATGGCTCAAGGACGAGTAGCCCTCACCGAAGTCGTCGATGACGATGCGCACGCCGCGCCGGCGCAGGTAGTCGAGCTTCGGCACCGCCGCCTCAATGTCGCGCGTCAGCGTCTCCTCGGTGATTTCGAGCGCCACGGCGTAGGGCGGCAATCCGGTAGCCCGAAAAAGTTCGTCCATGTGCTGCACGAAGTCTCCACCCTCGATCTGGTGCGAAGATGCGTTTACCGAGAGGTAGGGCTTGAAACCTTCCGCGCGCCAGCGCGCCGCGTCCTCAAATGCACGGCGCTGTACCCACGCGTCTATCTGGGTGATAAGCCCCGTTTCCTCGGCGACCGGCAAGAACTCGTTCGCCTCGACGATGCTTCCCGCCGAGCCGCCGGGAGAGCCGCCCGGCGAGCGCGCCGTCCGGCTAGCCGTCCGGCCAGCCCATCGCACCAACGCTTCGACGCCCACGATAGTGCCGCTTTCGAGATGCACCCGCGGTTGGTAGTACACGGACAGGGCATCCTCCGCCAATGCCGCGCGCAATTCGCGCTCGAGGGTGATACGCCTGGACAGCCGCCGGTTCATCGCTTCAGCGAAGAAACGATAGCCGTTTCCGCCACGGTTCTTGACGCGATACATGGCGATGTCGGCACTCTGAACCAGCGCTTCCGCCGTACCGCCCGCTTCGGGGTACATGGCGACACCGATGCTTGCGCTCGCGGTGAACTCGTGCCCATCGACAATGAACGGATCGCGAATACGTTTCGCGATTTTGCGCACGACCACTTGCGCGTCGCGCCGTGCATCAATATCCGGCAACAGCAGTGCGAACTCGTCGCCGCCGAAACGGGAAATCGTGTCGCCTTGTCCGAGGCAACTCTGCAAACGCTTCGCCACCGCCTGCAGAAGCCGATCGCCGACCGTGTGCCCGTACTGGTCGTTGACCAGCTTGAATCGATCGAGATCCAGAAACATGACCGCCAGGCGCCGACCGCCGCTACGCGCCTGCGCCACCGCCAGGTCGAGGCGGTCGTTCAGCAGCACGCGGTTCGGCAAGTGTGTGAGCCAGTCGTGGTGCGCGCGAAAATCTAGCGACCGCTGCGCTTTCCGGCGCCCCGAAATGTCCCGAGCGGCGGCATAGGTTCCGGCGAAGCCGCCGTTGGCCGCGCCGTCGAGATGCGCCACCTTGATCTCCGTCCAGACCGTGGTCGACTGCGCGGGCCGCGGGCCGGCTCTGCTCGGATGCAGGCGCAACCTGAGTTCGGCCTCGTGGACGCCGTCGGAGTGTTCCTGGAACAGGTTGCGCGCCAACTCCAGGTCGTCTTCGAGCACGATACGCGAGTAGTGCTGGCCCAGCAGCGCATCCTTGCCGTAGCCGAGCAGGCGCTTCACCGTATCGTTGACGAAAAGGAATCGGCCATCGGCGCCGAGCAGGAACACCAGGTCGGGGGAACGGTCGAGCATGATCTGGTGCAGCATTCCGGCCTGGCTGCCCCAGTGAAGATTCTTCGCGTTCCGCAGCGGCTTGCCGGAGACGAGAGAGTCGCGTATTCGGTCGGAAGCGTTTTCGCTCATGTCTAACCGGACGCAGTACGAATGCGCAAAATACCGGTCAGCGGCCCACTTTTCCAGTATTCGCGGCTGGTTGCGATACAGCTCCCCGCACAGGCGACCATCGAATGCATCCCCGCGTCCCGGCAACCACGCTCTGAACAGCCGCCGGGTTCACCATCCCGGGCGGCGGCGCGGCCTCGGTGCGCAGCGCCCCCGAATGTCCGAACTCAGCCCTCTCAAGCGGCGGATCGCGTACGATCCCACCACTTGTAACCGACATGCAACCGCGTCATCGGGCCTCGCTTCCGAGAGTGCCCTCAGATCCTGGCGCGTCACGCCTCGGAACGTTCCAGATATCCTTCCTCATCAAGCGGCCAGAATGGATTGTGGGCAACCTCCCAGACATGACCATCCGGGTCCGCGAAATATCCGGAGTAACCACCCCAGAATACCTTTTCCGGCGGTTTCAACGGCTCGGCACCCGCCGACAATGCGTCGGCGAACGCCGCATCGACACCCGACTCGGATGGAAAGTTCTGTGCGAGCGTCATGGCACCGGTACCCAGCGTGGCTCCCGGCCGACCCTGATCCTTGGCAAGCGCGTTCCGTCCGAACAGACCGAGCATGCAGCCACGCAGCCGGAAAAACGTCACTTCCGGCAGATCCTCGGTAGGTCGCCAGCCAAGGGCCTTGTAGAATTTTCGCGAGCGGGCCAGGTCATCGACGCCGAGCGTGATCAGATTTACCCGTTGCGGATTGAGTTTGTCCATCGTTTTCCCTCCGAAAGCCAGCAATCCCTGTGAATTTTCCCGCCGAATTCAGCCCACTTCGAGGCACGCGCTGCACAAAGAGATCCGTTTTGGACGCCGATTGATACCCGCCGCGGACGGGAAAGCACTCATATCGATTGGCACGTGGCCCCGCCAATCAGGGCGTAGAGTTGACGGCAGAACAGTCGAACAGGTCATATACGCGGCTCAAAGCGGACAGCGCCAACACATGGCGCAGGCGTCCGTCCGCCATGGCCTGTTTCATCTCGTCGAGCGTCGCCAATCGCACCGCAATGGCCTCGCCGGCGCCGGGGTCGGGCGCGGCGACGCGCTCCACCCCCGTGGCGAGAAAATGATGACAAAGGTGGCCATGAATGGCGGGATTGGGTTCCACCGCACCCAGCGACCGCCAGGAGCCGCCGCCGTATCCCGTTTCCTCGAGCAGTTCGCGCTGCGCGGCTTCGAGCGGGGTCTCGCCGGCATCCACCATGCCGCCGGGCGTTTCCAGGGTGCACGCGCCCACGCCGAAACGGAACTGCTCAACCATGACGGAGTGTCCGGAGGACGTCAGCGCCACGCAGTTCACCCAGTCCACAGACTCCAGCACCAGCCGTTTCAGCGTGTGCCGTCCGGTGGGATGGCGCATCCAGTCGTAACGCACGCGCAGGAGCCCGAGGTCCGGGCCCGGCTCGGAGGACACGCGGTCCCATATCAGTTCGTCTTCGTCCGGCATCAGTACCCCGTCAATTCCATGTAGCCTCTTCCCAGGTCCCGGGCCATGGGGTCCGAAACCCGCACCAGCCCCTCCCAATAGCGGATGGAAGTATCCATGACCTGGTCCTCTATCGCCGCGTCGACGACGAACGTCTCGTCCCCGACGGCGAGCCGCCAGCGGATCGGCCACCGCGTGCCGGCATCGTCGCGCCAGACGCGCTCGGGGGAAAGCGCAAAATCGGCGCTCGAAAGCGCGCGCATGCTGCCATCGGGGGATACGAGGATGCCCTGATCGTAGGCGCCGCGCGCTCCGTCCCGGCGCCGGATCTGGAACAGCATGAGACTGCGGCCATCGTCAAGCTGCAGCGCGAACCAGTCCCAGCCGATCTGCCCGGCGCCCAGGCCGCTGGTGCTCCACTCCCTATCAAACCAGCCGAGGCCCGCGGCCTCGACTTCCCGATCGCCGATTCGAAGCGTTCCTTCGATGGCGATGCGCGGTACCGAATAGTAGTAGGACCCGGCGCCAGGTCCCTTCGCCGACAATCCCCGATCTCCCTGGGGCACCGGCGCGCGCGTATCGCGCAAGACCAGGTCGACGCCGAACGTCTCGGCGCGCGCCACGAGACGCATGGGCCAGGTGGTCGCGCCCCTCGATTCGAGACGCCAGCCTTCGATCCATGCGGCGAATGGGGCTGCCCGGACCCCGGCGAGCCGGGGATGGCCGCGCGCGAACCGTTCCGCTTCGACATGATGTTCGCGTTCGACATCCGTCAGCGCGAAATGGCCGAGGTATACCTGCGCCGAGCGCCAGGGACCGTCCCCCTTGTGGCCGGCCACTGCCCGGCGAAAGAGCGTGAACTGCACACCGTATTCGCCCCCGCCTGCCGTATCTTCGAGGGCGGCGGTGAGATACCACCACTCCTGGCGAAAACGCGGATGGGCACCATGGTCGCGGGGAAATACGAAGGGTCGCACGGTGTCGGCAGTGCGGAATCCCGCTTCGGACGGTTCGCCGAGGAGCGTTGCGACACGCAGGCTACCGGTGTGAGGCGCGCCATTCGTGTCCTCGCAGCCAAAAATTGCAAGCAGAGCGACCAGCCCCCATGTGCCGGCAAGCACGGTCGCCGCGCCTCGCGAGCCCCGGGGGCTTCCACTACAGGAGCGCATGTTCCGGAGCGCCCCCAAGCGCCCTGATGCCGCGCCAGATCGGAACCATACCCGCCAGCAATGCGGCCGCGATGCCAAGCAATATCGGTGTCACCAGTGCCCGAACATCGATGCCGAACGAGATCGACCAGCCGAACGCGCGAGGATTGACCTCGGCGCATAGCACGTAGGCGATCGCGAGACCAAGGGGCACCGCGGCCGCTGCCGCCACGGCGCCGATCAACAGATTCTGTTGCACGGCGAGACCGGCGATCGACCACCGCGAAACGCCCGCGGCGTAGAGCAACCGATGGATGTCGCGGGCTCGCAGCACGAGCGCCGACAGCGCGTTGTAGAGTCCTGCGACGGCAACGACAAGCGCGATGACCGTAAGGTTTTCCGCCACTTCGAATGTCCGGTCGAACTCGGCCTGCGCCAACTCGCGCAGTTGCGCCTGGTCGCGCACGTGCGCATTGGGATAGCGTTGCGCGATCGCGCGTTTCAAAGCGCCGGTATTCGCCCCGGTCGTCAATACGGATGTTCGGTCGACGGCGATTCCATCGAAAATCGACTCCAGGTTTCCGAACGTTCCGATGACGCGCGGCGACGGTGCGCCGTAGTCGCTGAATACATGGGCGACCCCGACGCGGCGCGTGCCCCGCGGGCCTTCTATTTCAATGCTGGCGCCGACCGCCAGGCCGTGTGCGACCGCACCGGATTCGCTCAGCATCACGTTTCCTTCCAGTGCCCCGCAGCCGGCGCCTTCGGCTTCGGTTTTCTCTTGCGAGGGGTACCCCCGCGCGCTGCTGTCTTCTTGCGAGGGGTACCCCCTCGCGCCGCTGTCTTCTTGCGAGGGGTACCCCCTCGCGCTCCTGTCTTCTTGCGAGGGGTACCCCCTCGCGCTCCCCGGCTGAAGGCTCCTGGCCCGTCCCCGCTCGTCGACCATGGAACAACCGCCCCCGGTCGCTGACGCTCCCCCGATGCGTTTGTTCCCTTCCAGTGCCGCGTCGTAGCCGTAGCGTCGGCTTTCGAGCGCATCGCCGACGGCGAGGGTGACGGTGATGGGGCGTCCGTTCAGCAACGCCTCGGTTCTACCGTAGGAGCGAACGTCGGTCACGCCAGGCAGTCGCCGCAGCCATTGGATATCGACCTGTCGTTCGCTTTGGATGTAGAGGGCGCGCCAAAGCCGCTGATCAAGCATCTTGTAGAAGTCCGCGCGGAAGTTCTCGACCTGGACCCCCATGCCGATGGCGGCGGCAATGGCGATGGACAAGGCGCTCGCAGCGATATCGACCTCGCCCAACAGCGCCGCGAACCTCCTGAAGTTCGCCCTCACCAGAAGGTTGACTCGACCCATGAGACCCCCGATCACGCGCCGCAGCGCGGCGGCGATGCCCGGCATCAACAGGGCGAACTGGGCCATGCATAGCGCGAAGATGAGGCCGAACGCCGCAGCGAGGGTGTCTGACATCGCCGAAAAAGCAAACAGGGCCGCGGCGAAACCTGCGACGATCCAGCGCGGGCCGCCCGTTCGCCCCTGCGCGGTTGCTTGCCGGGTGGCCGCGAAGGCACCGATGAGACCTGCGCCGACGCCCCCGAGAACCCCCTTGGCCGCCGCGATGGTGCTCAGGGCGAAGGAGTCCATCGACGTGAGAAACACCGCCAGCGCCGTGCCGAGGAGCGTTCCGATCAGGCCACCGGCCAGCCCGATCAGGGCGCCTTCCGCGACGAACAGCAACCCGAGCGTCCCCGAGCCGACGCCGATGGCGACCAACCGCTCCCGCTCCCGTCGTCGCCGCGCGATGTTGGAATAGCTGGCCTGGTAGATCAGGAAGGCGGCGACGAACAACGCGAGGACGCCCAGCGCCCCCAGATTGAACAGGATGGCGAGCGCAAAGCGGCGCGCGGGCTCCGTTTCGTCGAGGGCTCGCGCGGTCAGGCCTTGCCCGAGTTCGATGGCTGTCCCGATATCGAACGCCGCAGTGCTTCCAGGAAACCAGCGTTCGATGGCCGGTTCGCCCCCGCGCGCGCGGATCAGGATGGCACTAGGACCGGTTCGACCAAGAATTCCGAGCGCGGTGGGTATGTCAGCGAACACGGTGTCTTCGGCATTCACCGCCACTGCGACGACTTCCACCACAATGCCTCCGGCACGCACGGTATCGCCGGCCGCAAGTCCAAGCGACCTCCCCGCGACGATGCCGTCACCGAGCAACATCCGGCTCGAGTCACCCGCCGATGGGTCTTCGTTGAACGGCCCCGGCGCACCGGGATACCCATCGGCAAGCATGTCGACGCCCAGCACCCGCAACGAACGCCCATCCACCAGCGCCTGTCCCGCGATCAGAGGCATCATCGCCTCTACGCGCGGCGCATGGCCCTGACGCCATCGATCCCGCGCGTCGAAATACGCATCCCAGGTAAGGTCCGTCCCGCGCACCACGTGGGTATAGCCCGGGATCGGCAACGCTCCCTGGACATCGAGCCCCGCCTTTATGTCCTCGCTCAGCAGGTGGACCGCCACAACGGACATCGTCCCGAGCGCAGTCGCTATCACCGATGCGAGGGTCGCGCCGGGCGTCCGCGCAAGGTAGCGCAGTTGTCCTTTTATCAGCAGCAGCAAGCCCGACCTCTCGTGGGTTAGCGAAGCGTGACCACGCGATCCGCCTGTTCGGCGATGCGCTCGTTGTGTGTCGCGATGACGAGCGCCGCTCCGGCGTTGCGCACCTGATTCCAGAGACACTCGACGACGCGATCCGCGTTCGCCGCGTCGAGGTTCCCGGTGGGCTCATCCGCAAGCACCAGCGGCGGCGCGTGCGCCAGCGCGCGAGCGATGGCGACCCGTTGCTGTTCGCCGCCGGAAAGCGAGTCCGGGAAGCGACCACCCAAGCCACCCACCCCGAGTGGCTCCAGGCGTTCGAGCGCCTGCGCCGACCCGCCCCCCAGTTTGTTGAGTCGCCTCGGGAGCAGCACGTTTTCCTCGACGGTCAACGTCGGCAGGAGATTGAAGAACTGAAAGATAAACCCCACGTGCCGACGTCGATAGCGTACGCGCTCGGCCTCGGAGAGCTCGTGCACGCGCAACGATATCCGCTTCCCGTCCGCCTCGATGTTCAGGCGGATCGAACCTTCATCCGGGATCCGCAGTCCCCCGACGAGGTTCAGCAAGGTCGACTTGCCGCTGCCGCTCGGGCCGCACACGGCGACGACCTCGCCCGCTTCGGCGGCAAAGCCGATATCGCGCAGGATCCAACGCCTCGCGCCGCCATCGCGTAGGCATACGCCCACCCCTTCAACCGTCAAAACGGTCCTGGCGCGATACCGCCCCGTTTGTCTCAACCCCTCGGACACACTATAAGTCTACGTGAGGTGCATGAGATGGCTCGACGACAAAGTCCAGGCGACCGAACATTCAAGTTCGTGGTAAGGCTTCCGATGAGCCTCCACGCACGCATCGCGGAAACCTCACATCGGTATCGGCGGAGCATGAACTCCGAAATCGTGGCGCGGCTGGAAAGTTCTCTGGGCGGATTGCCGGGCGAACGCGAAGCGGAGATCGAACCCCCGTTCTTCCGTCATATCGAGATGACTTTCCGGCGCGACCTTTCGGATCAGGAGGACAACCTGATCAGGCGGTTCCGGCAACTGTCGCAGCATCAGCGCGATGCACTGATGGCACTGCTTTCGGGCTAACACACTGTCGATCTTGCCGCATTAGCGGCAAGATCGACGGGATGGCGGGCGGGCGGCTGGGAAGAAGCAGTCGGGCTTGGGCGGGGGCAAAACACGGCGCACCCGACGGGGGCGACGGATTTTGTGGCGCTAATCCGGCGGGTCTCGGCGTCTGGCGTGTGCGACCTATGCGTAGCGTTTGATGAGCCGCTCCTGCTGGCGTTTCCAATCGCGTTCCCTGACGGCGGCGCGCTTGTCGTGCTGTTGCTTGCCCTTGGCCAGGGCGATCGCACACTTGACCCGTTGATCCTTCCAGTACAGGGAGGTTGCGATGCAGGTGAAACCTTTTTGCCTAACGGCCACCGAGATGCGCGATATCTCCTTGCCATGAAGCAATAGCTTGCGATTCCGCGTGGGATCCGTTTTCACATGCGTGGAGGCGCTGGTGAGCGGCTTGATGTGGGCGCCGGCCAGCCAACCCTCGCCATCCCGAACCAGAACGTATGACTCCGCAAGTTGGGCTTCTCCCGCGCGCAGGCTCTTCACCTCCCATCCGGCCAGGACCAGGCCGGCTTCGAAACTCTCGTGGAGGTGGTAGTCGAAGCGCGCCCGTCTGTTGGAAGCGATGACGCCCGGTGTTTTCTTTGCGCTTTTAGCCACGCCAGCGATCATAGCGCATAATGCGAGACCAACTGTCCGGGGTGGGGCGCAGTGGCGGAATCCAACGTTTCCAGACATGGCATGTGGTCCAGCCGCACCCTGTTTGTGCTGGCGGCCGTGGGTTCGGCGGTCGGACTCGGCAACATATGGCGGTTCCCCTACATCACCGGAGAGAACGGCGGCGGCGCATTCGTCGTCGTCTACCTTGCCTGCATCGCCGCGGTCGGCATACCCGTCATGATGGCGGAGGTCATGCTGGGTCGTCAGGGTCGCCAAAGTCCGATCAACACCATGCGCGCACTGGCGCGGCAAAGCGGAGCCGGGCGCGGTTGGTCTCTGATTGGCTGGATGGGCGCGCTGGGGGGATTTCTCATCCTGTCGTACTACTCCGTCGTGGCGGGCTGGGCGCTGTACTACGTCTATCTGCTTGCCAGCGGCACGTTCGTCGGCGTCGACGGCGCTGCGGCCGGCGCGGCTTTCGATGAATTTCTCGCCAATCCCTCGCTATTGGTCGGATTCCACACACTGTTCATGGCGATGACCATTGTCATCGTTGGCGGCGGGGTAGTCGCCGGCCTGGAGCGCGCGATACGCTGGTTCATGCCGCTGCTGTTCGCGCTGCTCGCCGTACTGCTGGTGTACGGCGCCACCTCGGGCGGATTCGGCGCCGCGTTTGACTTCATGTTCAACTGGAATTGGGAAAAACTTACCGCGGAAGGCGTGCTGGAGGCGCTCGGCCATGCGTTCTTCACACTGAGCGTCGGCATGGGCTCCATCATGGCGTACGGCGCCTACATGCCGAACAAGGCTTCCATCCCTTCGGCGGTGATGATGATCGGCGCCGCCGACACGTTGGTCGCGATCGCCGCCGGCCTCGCCATCTTTTCGATTGTCTTCGCGAACGGGCTTGAACCAGGTCAGGGACCGGGTCTGCTGTTCGTGACCGTTCCCCTCGCCTTCGGCAATATGGCGCTGGGCGTACTGTTCGGCACCCTGTTCTTCGTACTCGTCACCTTCGCGGCCCTCACTTCCGCGATCTCCCTCATCGAACCCGCCATGGCGTTCGCTGTCGAGGAGTACAACGCCAAGCGATGGCGAGTTGCCCTCGTGTTGGGGATCGTTTGTTGGGTATTGGGGCTCGGCACCGTGTTTTCATTCAACATCTGGGCCGATTTCCATGTCGTCGGCAGCTTCACGATCTTCGATTTCTTCGACTTTGTCACGCAGAAGGTCATGCTGCCCGCAGGCGGTCTGTTAATCGCGATTTTCGCCGCCTATGTGCTGCCGAAAACGGTTGTGCAGTCCCAGCTCAGGCTACCCGGAGGCAGGCCCGTCGAAGCGTTGTGGGCAGTGCTGATCAAGGTCGCCGCGCCCCTGGGCGTGCTCACGGTGTTCGTGTATACGCTTTATCACTTCGTTACCGGCTAGTGCGGCGTATCGAGCGCAGCGCCCTGCTGCCCTATCCGGCCGCCGAGGTTTACGCCCTGGTCAACGACATCGAGCGCTATCCGCAATACCTGAAGTGGTGCAAGACAGCCGAGATCGTGGAATCCGGCGATGGACTGATGGTCGCGAAACTGACGCTGGCCGGCCGCGGAATCAAGGAGACGCTGGTGACGCGGAACAGCCTTGTTCCCCATCGCAGCATCTCCATGACGCTGGCACGAGGACCGTTCAAGCACCTTTCGGGCATATGGACATTCACGCCGCTCGGTGCCGGATGCCGCGTTCGGCTCGCATTGGAAATTGAACCGAAACGCAGCCTGTTCTCCGTGTTCGGCACCGCGCATTTGCTCAATCGCGTGGCTGACGAAACGCTCGACGCCTTCGCCCGGCGAGCCCGAGACGTGCTGAGCCCCGCATGAACATTCACGTTGAAGTGGTCTATGCGGTTCCCCGGATCTGCTACGCCGCCGAAGTAGAGATCGAAGCTGGGGCAACGGTGGCGGACGCCGTGCGCGCCGCCATGGCCCTCGAACCGTTTCGGTCGCTTCGAGTCGAGCCGCCGCCGGATCCCGAGAAAGTCGGCATATTCGGCCGAGTGATCGCACCCGATACACCGCTCTCGGACGGCGATCGCGTCGAGCTGTATCGCGACCTCGCGCAAGACCCAAGAGAACTGCGGCGGGCGCGCGCCGGAGCTAGCCCGTCGAACTTGACGCTCTAGCGGCAAGACAGACAGGATGACGGGCCGGCGGGTGGGGCGAAACAGTCGGCCCTGGGCGGGGGCAAAACACGGCGCCCGAGGGCGACGGTTTTTTTGGCGATAGCTCTAATGTTGAGCCAGGCCGCTAGTCGACTAGCCAAACGTCAGCGGCTCGATTGCTCTTGGTCGGCCGAACTTTTCGTGGCGGACGATGGCGCCAAGTCGCCCGTGATGTACATCAGAACGTCGTTCTCGAAGAACACGGACACCAGCATGCGGGAGTTGTAGATGTTGGGCACTTCGACGGTATAGACGTAGTCCCACCGGTCATCGTCGAACGTGTTGCGCAGAACTGGCTCGCCCATGATGTACGCCACTTGTTCGCGCGTGATCCCAGGCTTGAGTTGATCCACCATGGCCTGGGTGATGATGTTGCCCTGTTGTATGGCCACGCGGTGGACTCCGATGAGCGCACAACCGGTACAAAAAAGGGCGGCCAGCAAGGTCAAAACGCCGGCACAATGCACGAACTTCGTCAACATGCCTGAATACTAGCAGACCCTCGGGCTTGCCGCGTTAGCGGCAGAATCCACGGGTCTGCGGTTTTTTTTTGGCGCCTGGCGTCGGTGCGCATCCCCCCTGGCGATGCAGCTTCAGGGGATGTTTCCCCCTGCGAGGAGCGTTTGGGCGTACTCCCGCGTCTCCCTCGTGATCCGTTGTCCAGCCAGCATGCGCGCGAGTTCATCGATGCGTTTGTCGGCGTCGAGCATTTCGATCACCGTGTCGTCGCTCGTGGTTTTTCCGACTCTGAGATGCGCATCCCCGAGGGCAGCCACCTGAGGCGCGTGGGTGACGCAGATGACCTGCGTATGTTTCGCCAGGCGCAGCAACATGCGCCCGAGCACGTCCGCGGTCGTGCCGCCGATACCCACGTCCGCTTCGTCGAGCACGAGACAGGGCAGATCGGAACGCTCCGCGGCAACTACGCAGATAGCGAGACTGATTCGCGCCAGTTCGCCGCCGGAAGCGATGGTCTTCAGGACACCGGGCGGGTATCTGGGACTGGCAGAAAATAGAAAATCGACGGTTTCAAGGCCCCGCTCGTTCTCGACGGGAGTGAACTGCACAGCCAGGGAAGCCTGGCCGAACCCGAGTTCCGCCAGCGCCGCGCTTACCGCCTTCTCTAACCTCCGCGCGGCGCCGGCGCGCGCCTCGGTTAGTCTGGCACCCGCAGAGCGATACTTTCCTTCGCTGGCTTCGCACACTTCTCTCAAGCTCTCGAGCCGCGCTTCGTCCACCTCAAGGGAGTCGAGTTCGGCGGTAGCCTCCTTGAGGTGGAGGGCCAGGTCCTTGGCACTCACGCGGTGTTTGCGCGCGGCGTCATGTATGGCCTCGAGCCGCTCCTCCACATCCTTCAGCGCCGCCGGATCGACCGGCACCGCTTCGAAATACGCGCGAAGCGCCGACAGGCCTTCTTCAGCCTCGATTCGCACCGCTTCCATGTGTTGACGAGCAGCCACAAGCGCCGCATGGGCGTCATCGATATCGTTGAGGTCCGCATGGATGCGCGAAAGCTGGGGCAGCAACTGTTCGTCGAGCGTTTCCGCGTGGGTTCCAATGACGAATTGGATGTCCGTCGCCGACGACAGGCGCTTGTGTTGCTGCGTCAGCGCTTCCACCTCTCCTTGGGCGAGCGCCAACTTCTTGAGCTCGTCGACCTGGTACCGCAGCAGGTCCATGCGCTCGCGCGTCGACCGCGTCCGCTGGTCCAGGTCATGCAACCGAGACCTCTGCGCTTGCCAATCGGCATGGTGGGCGCGAACGGGATCCCTCACGTCGGACGGTACGCCGAAGTCGTCGAGCAGCTTCAGTTGAGTGGAACGCTCGAGCAGCGAACGATGCTGGCTCTGCGCATATACATCCACCAGCGGAGCGCAGAGGTCCTGCAGCGCGGAGACATTGACCGGAGTGCCATTGATGAAGGCGCGCGAGCGACCGGCGGGCGCAGCGGTGCGGCGAACCAGGCAGCGGTGGGGTTCCGCATCGTCTTGCAACCCTCGCTCGGCAATGTATTTGAGCGCCTCGCCGCGCCCGTCAAGGTGGAACTCGGCCGTCACCTGGGTACTCGACGCGCCGGGACGCACGCTGGTTCGGTCGGCACGGCCGCCAAGCACCAGGTCAAGGGCATGCAGCAGTATGGACTTGCCCGCGCCGGACTCGCCCGTGATGACCGTCAGCCCCGGGCCAAACTCGATGTCGAGGCGTTTCACCAAGGCGAAATTCCTGACCGTGAGTTGCTTCAGCATTGTGCTAGAGTAGCCGACGAGGCTAGTGCCACAAAATCCGTCGCCCCGCTAGCCTTGTGCGCGTAGATGGCGAAGACGACACAATTCTCCATGGGTGGCCCGCAGGCCGGACGCGGTAGGGGTTCTTATGCAGGGAGAAGCGCATTGGCGATCAGTCGGGAAGCGCGGTTCGCGGATCGGACGCAGCGCCTGTTCAAGTTGCTGGTCGAGTACTACCTGAACGACGGCGCTCCGGTCGCATCGAAGCGCCTTGCATCCGATGTGGACGTGAGTTCCGCGACGGTGCGCAGCGTTATGGCGGACCTCGAAGCGCGCGGACTTATCAGTTCCCCACACACGTCCGCAGGAAGAGTTCCCACCGATCGGGGTCTGCGCCTGTTCGTCGACAGCCTGATCTCGGTGCAACCGCTGGACGCGCGCAGCGTCCGCCAGCTCCGCGCGGAACTGAACCCGGACCTTTCGACGGACGAACTCGTTGCCACCACGTCCCAGGTTCTTTCCGAAATTACACGCATGGCCGGCCTGGTCACGATGCCGAAGCCGGAGCAGGTTGCCCTGCGACAGGTCGAATTTCTGCGTCTATCGGGCAACCGCGTACTGACGATCCTGGTGGTGGACGAACGCGAAGTACAGAACCGCGTCATTCATACGGATCGGGAATACGGCGAGTCCGAATTGCACGAAGCCGCCGATTACATCAACGAACGCTACGGCGGCAAGACATTGTTGGAGGTCCGCGGCGGATTGGTGGAAGACATGCGCGCGGACAAGGACCGTCTGGATCGACTCATGCAGACCGCCATCGATGTCGCGTCGAAGACGTTCGCCGAAGATCAGCGCCCGTCCAGACCCTATGTGGTCAGCGGGGAATCCAACCTCGTCGATGCGCTGACCAATACGCAGTCGGTGCGCGACCTGTTCGATGCGTTCGCGCAAAAGAGCGCAATCGTGCACCTCCTGGACCGGTGCCTCAACACCGAAGGCATCCAGCTCTTCATCGGCGCCGAATCCGGTAATCGAATGTTTGAGGAGTGCAGCCTGATCACGGCACCGTACGAGATCAACGGCCAGGTTGCCGGCGTGCTTGGCGTGATCGGCCCGACCCGGATGGCGTACCAGAAGGTCATTCCGATCGTCGATGTGACAGCCCGCATGCTCGGCTCGGCCATGACCGCCGGCCGCGCTTGAATTCCGCCGCGTCCGCCCATATAAGCCCCGCCTGATCCATTGCGAGGCATTCCCATGCCGAAACATCAAGCAGGCGACGACGCGAACCCGGCGGATGTCGAGCAGTCGGCACCGATCGAGGATGTCGATTCGGGGACGAGCGAATCGGATCGGGACGAACAGACTCGCCCGGAGGCGGCCGAAAATATCGACGAGCCGCGGGCGTCGGGCGAAGAAGCCGGAAATGATGCCGACAGAGGTGACGAAGACGCTGCCTCCGAGGACAGCTCCCGAGCGTTGAAGGAAGCCGTGGCGGCGCTTGAGAAGGACCTCGCCGAAGCGAGGGATCAGGTTCTGCGCGTGCGCGCCGAAGAAGAGAATACCCGGCGGCGCGCTGCCCGGGACACGGAAAACGCGCGGAAGTTCGCGCTGGAGAAATTCGCCGGAGAACTCCTGCCCGTCATAGACAATTTCGAACGTGCCCTCGACGCCGCGGCCGATGATTCCGCCGGCCACGAAGGCCTGGATCTGTCCATGAAGCTGCTGTTCGGCGTATTGGAAAAGGCCGGTATCGAGGTGGTGAATCCCATCGGCGAACCTTTCGATCCCAGGTTCCACGAAGCGATCGCCACCGTCGACAAGCCGGACGCGGAGCCGGGCTCGGTGACGGAAGTCGTACAGAAGGGCTACGTCCTGAACGGCCGCTTGTTGCGAGCCGCCATGGTGCTGGTCGCGAAACGCAACCCAGACAAGGGTTGAAACGGCCCGCTACGGGCCAATATTGAATAATCACGGCAGTACGCGGCGCCTCGTCCGGCGCGAATGAGAGGACTCGGCATGGCAAAAATCATCGGTATCGACCTCGGCACGACCAACTCGTGCGTGGCGGTCCTGGACGGGAAAGACCCGAGGGTCATAGAAAACTCGGAAGGTGATCGCACTACGCCCTCCGTCATCGCGTACGCCGACGGCGGCGAGATTCTCGTCGGCCAAAGCGCCAAGCGGCAGGCCGTAACCAACCCGGAGAACACCCTGTTCGCGGTCAAGCGATTGATCGGCAGGAACTTCGGCGACGAGGTGGTGCAGCGCGACATGGGCATGGTGCCCTACAAGATCGTCAGGGCGTCGAACAACGACGCCTGGATCGAAGCCAAGGGCGAACAGCTCGCGCCGCCGCAAATCTCGGCGGAGGTGCTGAAGAAGATGAAAAAGACCGCCGAGGATTATCTCGGCGAGGATGTCTCCGAAGCGGTAATCACCGTACCGGCCTACTTCAACGATTCCCAGCGCCAGGCGACCAAGGATGCCGGCCGCATCGCCGGGCTCGACGTCAAGCGGATCATCAACGAACCGACGGCGGCCGCCCTCGCCTACGGCATGGACAAGCAGCGCGGGGACACCAAGATCGCCGTCTACGATCTCGGCGGCGGCACCTTCGATATTTCCATCATCGAGATCGCCGACGTGGACGGCGAGCATCAGTTCGAGGTCCTCTCGACGAACGGTGACACCTTCCTCGGCGGCGAAGACTTCGACCTGCGGATCATCGAACACCTGGCGAATGAATTCAAACAACAGAACGGCATCGACCTGCACAGCGACCCGCTTGCGCTACAGCGGCTCAAGGAAGCCGCGGAAAAGGCGAAGATCGAACTTTCGTCCAGTCAGCAGACCGAGGTCAACCTGCCTTACATCACCGCGGACAACACCGGTCCCAAGCATCTCGTCATCAAGCTGACGCGAGCGAAGTTGCAATCCCTGGTCGAAGACCTGGTGGAACGCACGATCGGTCCGTGCGGAACGGCCATCAACGATGCCGGCCTCTCGACGCGGGACATCAACGACGTCATTCTCGTCGGCGGCCAGACGCGCATGCCCCTCGTGCAGGAGAAGGTCAACAGTTTCTTCGGCCAGGAAGCGCGTCGGGACGTGAATCCCGACGAGGCGGTGGCGATGGGTGCCGCGATTCAGGCCGCCGTTCTATCCGGCGATGTCACGGACGTCCTCCTGCTCGATGTCACGCCGCTATCGCTCGGCATCGAAACCCTGGGCGGCGTCAGGAGCATCCTCATCGAGAAGAACACCACCATCCCGACAAAGAAACAGCAGGTGTTCTCGACCGCGGACGACATCCAGACCGCCGTCACGATTCACGTGCTGCAGGGAGAACGCAGGCAGGCGGCCCAGAACAAGTCTCTCGGCCGTTTCAACCTGGAGGACATCCCCCCCGCGCCCCGGGGCATACCGCAGATCGAGGTCAGCTTCGATATCGACGCCAACGGCATCCTGAACGTCTCCGCGAAGGACAAGGCGACGAACAAGGAACAGTCCATCGTGATCAAGGCGTCGAGCGGGCTGTCCGAGGAAGAGATCGCAGCGATGGTTCGGGATGCGGAGGCGCACTCCGAAGAGGACATCAAGTTCGAGGAACTGGTGGGGCTGCGCAACCAGGGAGATGCCCTCGTGCATGCCGCGCGCAAGATGGTCGCGGAGGCGGGAGACAAGGCGACGGCGGAAGAAAAGGAGAAGATCGAATCGGCCGCCAAGTCCCTCGAAGAAGCCGTCAAGGGCGACGACAAGGGGGCCATCGAATCCGGCATCCAGGCCGTATCGGAAGCAACCGGCGCGCTCGCCCAGAAAATGTATGCGGAGCAGGCGGAGTCGGCGGCGGGCGGCGACGGCGCTCAAGCCGAAACATCGTCGCGAGTCGACGACGAGGCCGTCGATGCGGAGTTCGAAGAGGTGAAAGACAACGACTCCGCGTCGCGCGACGGCGACAAGGGCACATAATGCGCCTCGGGGCGTAACGCCTGAACACAACAATGGCCAAACGTGACTACTACGAGGTGCTCGGCCTCGAACGCGGAGGATCTTCCGACGATGTGAAGAAAGCGTACCGCCGCTTGGCCATGAAATACCATCCGGATCGCAACGACGGAGATGCGACCGCGGAGGAGAAGTTCAAGGAGGCGTCCGAAGCCTACGAAATCCTGAGCAACGGCGAAAAGCGCGACGCTTATGATCGCTTCGGCCATGCCGGCGTGGATGCCGGCGGCATGGGGATGGGCGACGGCGGCAACTTCAGCGACATCTTCGGCGATGTCTTCGGCGATATCTTCGGCAGCGCTCGCGGCGGTCGACCTTCGCGGCGACGCGGCGCCGACCTGCGATACAACCTGGGCCTGGACCTGGAACAGGCGGTGCACGGCGATACCGTCGAGATTCGCGTTCCCGTGCTCAGCACCTGCGATGACTGCGACGGCAGCGGCGCCGCGCCGGGCACCAGCCCCACTACTTGTCCGCGATGTAACGGCCAGGGCCAGATTCGCGTCGCCCAGGGGTTCTTCTCGTTGCAGCAGACCTGTCCCCAATGCCGCGGCGCCGGCACCTTCATCGCCAATCCTTGCCGTACTTGCGGCGGCGGCGGTCGCGTGGAGCAGCGCAAGACGCTGTCGGTCAACATACCTGCGGGCGTCGACGAGGGAGACCGAATCCGTCTCAACGGGGAGGGCGAAGCGGGACCTCACGGCGGTACCCCCGGCGATCTCTACGTGCAGGTGTCGGTGCGCGAACACCCGATTTTCAGCCGCGACGGCATGAACCTCCTGTGCGATGTTCCAATCTCCTTCATGCAGGCGGCCCTTGGCGGCGATATCGAGGTGCCGACGCTCGATGGACGCATAAAGCTGCGGATTCCGGCCGAAACGCAGACCCACAAGATGTTCCGCCTGCGCGGCAAGGGCGCGACTTCCGTGCGCCGGTCCGGCGTCGGCGACCTGATTTGCCGAACCATCCTCGAAACGCCGGTGCGGCTGGACGAGGACCAGAGATCCCTACTGGACCAATTCGGAAAGTCCCTGGAGCGCGGCGGCGGCGAACACTCGCCAAAGGGCACGTCCTGGATCGAGTCGGTCAAGCATTTCTTTGATCGCTTCAAGAACTGACCGGATTAGGACGATGATAAGGATAGCCATAACCGGGGCCGCGGGACGCATGGGTCGCACCGTCGCCGAGGCGGTGCGGGATGCCGACGATCTGACTCTCGGCGCGGCCCTGGGACACCCGGACTCCAACGCGATCGGCGATGTGATCGATGGCGTGGGCATCGCGCGCGAATTGGTCGCCGACGAATTCGACGTCCTGGTCGACTTCAGCGTACCGGCAGCGACGCTCGGCGTGCTGGAAGAGTGTGTGCGGCACAAGAAAGGCATGGTCATAGGCACGACCGGATTCGACGCGGAGGGCATCGACCGCATAGCCCAGGCGGCGGAGCACATTCCCATCGTCATGGCGCCGAACATGAGCGTCGGCGTGAACGTGACGTTCAAGCTCATCGAAGCGGCGGCGAAAGCGCTCGGCGACGACGCCGATGTCGAGGTGTTCGAAGCCCATCATCGGCACAAGGTCGACGCGCCCTCCGGCACCGCGGTTCGCATCGGCGAGATCCTGGCGCAAGCGCTGGGCCGCGACTTGTCGGCGGACGCCATCTATGGTCGCGAAGGCATCACCGGCGAGCGGGACACAAGGACCATCGGTTTCCACTCCCTGCGCGCCGGCGACATCGTCGGCGAACACACGGTCACGTTCGCCGCGCTCGGCGAGCGCCTGGAAATCACGCATCGCGCGCACAGCCGCATGAACTTTGCCATGGGCGCTCTGCGCGCCGCGCGATACGTCGCGGCCCGCGACGCGGGTCTTTTCGATGTCGCGGACGTCTTGGGAATCGCCGAGGGCCTCTGACCCGGATTGCGGCACGCGACCGCGACTCGACATCCGTCCCCTCCCGCTTCCCCCGCGTCCGCTTTGAAGCTGCACCAACCCCTTGATAAGAATGGATTTGTACGCATGTGTCCATAGCGGGTACTGGTTTCGCTAGGTGTTGCGTGGGTGTAATCGTTCGGTCAGGCCGTGACCGCGCGGATAGGAGTGCCATGCGGTTCCCGCCAGCCCCCGGAAATCGGCGCTTGGTGCGCCAATATCCGCCGCCTGAGCCGCCAATCCCACGGGACGACCGAACGGTTACGCGTGGGTAAGCGTTCGGTCAGCCCGTGGGATTCTTCGCCGAGCCAATAGAGGTTGGTGCCGCGCACCAGAGTTTTCAGGGGAATGGCGCTGAATCACCTGCGTTCATGCCGCCCCATCACGGCTTAACCGAACGGTTACTTGCGTGGCGTGTTTCCGGGGGTCGGGGTGAGGCTTCCTGGAACGTAAAGCGGACGCTACCTGCGGCTCCGGTACTCGTTGACGACGCGTCATGCGGGCGGCTGAGCGAACGTGTGGAACGTATTGAGCACGCTTCGGCGGTCTCCGCAACAGGGATCGACGCCCGTCGGGGCCGAGACCCGGTACGCCGGGGTTCGGCGCGAAGCACGAGAGCCCGACCCCGATGGGGGTCGCCCCTACGAGATTCCGAAATCCAAGGCACCGTTGGGGCCATCTCCCTTCGTGCCGGGGCAACCACCAGAGCGAGAGCCCAAGGAGCTACCGCACAAGCCTCTCAGACTAGTGTTCCGTCAAGTCTAAAAATGCGAGTGTAGCTGCGAGGGATTTTTGGTTCCTGGCGAGGCGCGACGACGCGTTGTGGCAGGCCCCACACAAGAAGGAGCAACGGAGCCTTCAGCCGGGGAGCGCGAGGGGATCCCCTCGCAAGAATACTACCAGGGGCCAAAAAGACCCGCAGATACCCGTATATTTAGGCTTGACGGAGCACTAGGCGACGCCGCCATTATTGAGTTCAGCCGCCGGTTTTCGCACGCTTTTCCGGGCTTGAGGGGAGTTCAATGGCTGGAAGACGCGGATGTCATCGAACGACGGTTACGTGTTCGGTGAGCTGAGCGAGTCCATTGAGCGGTTGCCGCTACAGCATCAGCGATGAAAGACCGGGCGCCCGAGCGGCTGTAGCAAGCACGACGGGGGTCCCAAAAACGAGAGGCGACGATCACAGTTCGGTAGAGAGGAGAAGCGGGCCAGACGGGCGGCGGCTCAGGAAGTCAGTGCAGCCTGGATGACAAAGAACTGATCGACAACTGCCGTGACGTCGATGCGTTGGGAGAGTAGTGTGCCGTGGGCGATTTGGTTGCGGATGTTGTAGTGCTGCATGGCCAGACTGTACTCGCGTCCTTCGGCATCCGGGTCAAGGACCAGGGCGGCGCGATCCTCGAAGCGAAGACCGGAGAGGCGACGGTCTTCGGGATTGTACAGCGACCAAGATCGTCGCTGCCGCCAGTCACGCTGGCTTCGTCCCTTGTCGATGGCGCGACGGCATGCGTCGTCGATGGCGCTCTCGAGCTGTCCCCATGCGAGAACGAAGTACGCCTGATCGTTAATGCGGAGCTTCTGTTCGATCACGTCTCCGGCTGCGTCGGAAGTGGGGTCACGAAGGCTGTCGAGGAAGTTGTCGACCTCGGTGTACAAGGCCGCTATGGCGGGGAGATCCTTCACTGAAGGATGCGGCGTAGCCAATCCGGCGTGAACGGCTCCCTGTTCCATCTGTCCTGCGCAGGACAAACCTGCCATATGGGGCATGCGAAGGCGTCGGCGAGATCGAGAACGAGGAAGCGTTGTCCGTCCGCAGTGAGGTCTAGTCTTCCGTTGGCGCCGATTACCCAAAGACCCCGTGGCATCAGGCTGGCGATGGCACCCGACTCGTGCGCCAACGAAAGCGCCGGCACGGATGCCGAGGGGACGTTGAACTTGCGCATGAGTTCCTCATGCATCGTCACGGTGGCGGCTTCGGACGACCACCCTTCGGGGAGTGCGGCGCTCAACTCACCGTAGAGCGAACTCAATCGGTGAATCCAGTCGTCAACCCGCCGCTGGACATAAGGGGCGTCGATGGACTTGCTGGTGACGTCGTCGAGAACTGTGGTCATGTGTCGGTGTACGACTTGCGAACAGTGAGGAGCGTACGTCTGAAGGCAGCGGGATGCAACGTGGGGACATCGAGAGGCACTTGCGCTGTAGGGGTTTTTCGGTCCGGCCGCGACGGATTCCGCGGCGCGCTCCGCCGATTCGGACCGCCGGCGCCGCCGCGGCGTTGCCGGCGGACGTCCGCGGGTCTTCTCCGAGGCGGTTTTCCGGCGTTCAAATAGGAATGATTCGCATTGGAGGGCGCGGCGCGCGAGGTCGCCCCTCGACCGGGCCGGCCGATCGCCGCGGACGGCGGGCGCGGCGGTCTACGCCGCGAGCGGCAGCCCCGGATCGACCAGCGAGCGCATCCGCTCGGGGCGCCCCGCCATGACCGCGCCCAGGGCCAGCGCCATCATGACGCACAGCGCCAGCCCCATGCGCGCCTTCATTTTCGCCCTGCCGCGGATGAAGTGGTTCTCGAAGCCGAAGCTATTGTCGAGGCGCGAGTTGATCCGCTCCAGCGCTCCGCGCCGGTTGTAGCCGCGCCGCCAGGAGGGGCCGCCCCAGGGCGTCGGCGTGAACATGCGGCGGTCTTGGTCCCTCAACGCGATGCGCACGACGCGCCCGTAGTCGCCAGCCTTCGCGCCGGCGGCGCGGCAGCACTCCTCCCGCCCCTTGCAGTCAAGATCGTAGGCGGCCGCCGGGCAGCGGTACTTCAGCGTCCCCCGGTCCGCCTCGAAGCCCTGGAACGCCATCGGCCGCTCCGTCCCCGTCGCCGGGCAGCGGCAGAACACCTCGCCCTTCTCGCTGTGCAGCACGTTGCCGCCGCCGTCCTTCGCCAGCGAGCGCAGGATCGGCTTCGACGGGTCCCAGCCCGGCATCTCCTTCTCCTCCCGCCACATCTCCCGCACGTCGATCAGCGGCCGCGCCCGGTAAACGTCCCACAGCTTCTTCTTCAGCGGCTCCGCGTCGAGGCCCCGGTCGGCGCAGAAGTCCGCGCACCGCGCCGCCAGCTCCGGCTCGTCCGCGAACAACTCGTCCACCGCCGCCGACAGCGCCTTGTGCTCCGAGCGCGACGCCTTCGTCACCTCGAACCACACCGGGATCTCGTGCTCGACGTCGGCGATCAGGTGCAGGCCGTAGCCGAACCATGTCTTCACCCTCGTCCACGCCTTGCCCGTGCGGCGATCCGCGCCGCGCGTCTCGTGCTTCCCCCAGTCCGCGTCCGGATCGGAGGTCTTGCCGCTCTTCGCGTCCTCGCGCCCGGTTGAATGGCTGCCGACCGCCTTGCCGTCGTAGCCCAGGTGCCGCCCGAAGCCCGGCAACTCGTCCATCAGGCGCCGCCGCAGAGCGTCCGCCATGCCGCTCACCGCCCCGGTATCATCCTCCAGCTTCGCCACGCCCGCCAGGAACCGCGAGAACGCCCAACTCTCCGGCGCGCCGTCCCGGACCGGACTCGGCAGCCGAACCACCGCCGCCGCGCCGCTCTTCGACCGCTCCACCGACCGCCTCGGCGGACCCTGCCGCGGCAGCGGATCGAAGCCGCACAGGTCCAGCAGCGCCGGGTTGCGCCGCAGCTCGCGCAGCAGAGACTCGACCGAGGCGTGCTGGAACACGACCCCGGCGACCAGCGCGCGCCACATCGCCTCGACCGGATAGTCGTCGCGCCCGCGCCCGCGCCGCCCCCTCAGCGCCGCGACGACCGGCCCGTCGGGCAGGTGCTCGAGCGCCAGCTCGAGGCGCCGCAGGTCGGGCAGCTGATCGACATCGCGCCAGGAAAAGGGTAGCTTGCTCTGCGTCGCCATACGTTCCCCTCCGGGGGCGGGTGCCCCTTGTTGTGGATAGGCGAATGGTACCCTATGGCGACGCTATATTCCACTTATCCATTTGATTCATATATATTTTTTATCCTCCCGGCGCCTCGCTCCCGAACCTGCGGCCGCCGCGCCCGGCGGGTGCCCGGCGTTGGGGTGGAAATCTCCGCTTTCGAGCGGAAAACGCCGCAAAACGCCCGAATCGGGGCGTTTCCTGGGGTGAAGAAAAAATCGACCGCCCGGAAACCCTTTGTTTCAGCGGCTCTCAGAACAGCGCAAGTGGCTCTAGGTCGAGTACTGGTTTTGTTACGTGTTCCGGAGCGAGACTTCGAGCATCTGATCGGTGCCTCTTGGGTCCCAAAAAATAGGATTCGGCTGTTCAACGTGTCCGGCGAGCCTCGGCGGAGAAGCGCCCGGAAAGCGATCATCGAGGGGGAGAACGCCGCGGGTGAGCGCGCGACAAAGGGATTGAAAGCCAGTAGGGAAGATAATTCGCCTCGAGAGGGTTGGTGGGATGACGATAGTCCCGTTCGGAGGGTTGTCCTACGTCGGCGCCCGAGAGAGGCGATGGGTGCCACGCAAGTCGTGGATCAGGACACCGACCCGGCGCGGAATCCAGGGGATGTGACGACTGACACGGAAAACCCCCGAAAGGTGGTCCCGTACTGTGTCTCGAAAAACTCCACGACTGGAGCCGCTTCGTCCTTCGCGTAAAGGCGGATGCGGTCGTTAGCTATGCCGATCCCGACGAAGCCGTCCTTCGAGCGAAGCTCACGACCTAAGGCTCGTTTCGCTTCATTGATGTCCAAAGATGGATTGCTCATGTATCAACGACGGTGCCACCGAAACTGTTAAGGACTATGTCTATGGGATTGCCAAGCGTGTTCTGGCCATCGCCAGCAAACAAGAGCGCAACCGGATGACTCGCGGGGCTATCGACAATGAGAGAGTCCGAGTCTCCGGGTTGAGAGAACGGGCCGTTGGTGCTTTGGATGACAATCTGGTTCTCGAACCAGGCGGTGCCAGCGGTTGCGTAGCCTACATATCCGTCGAAGCTCACGTCGACGACGCTGCCCGTGGTGAAACCCGTGGTTCGACCGTGCTTGGCTACTGCTTGGCCCAAGGAGCGTGCAATGGGGGGGTTGGCGGCAAGACCGAGCACCATGATTTTTGGATGAACCTGCGACACGTCTATGAGGCTAGCGATCGCCGCATCAATATGATTGACGGCACCGACGGCGAAGTCGATGCGCTTGAAGTCGTCAAGGTGGGCGATGAGGTCGCCAGGGGACAGTCCCCCATCGGTGGGGCCAGGCTGGACGATGTGATCCCCTTTCGCGGCCTTGTTGGTGTTGGCGAGAACATGGTTGTTGCTCAGTATGAGCCGCTGACCATCGATCTAGAGAAGGCAACCTAGGGTTCCGGCCGTGATAGCCACATGGCCGATGGACACGCCGCACGGCGTGGGTCGAAGGCGAGACTGACGGGTAGCAACGGGAGGAGCCGCCTGAAAACCCGGTGTCGATATGGTTTCCGTACGGAGATCGCCGAAGTGTTCGGGGACGTTTACATCGGCGAACCTATCCTCAAGGACGTAGATGCGCACGGTGTCACCTGCAACGCCGATACCAGCGAGTGCTGGGTTTAGGGGCATCGAGGGCGCATCGGATCCAGCTTCCTCGGTGAGAAACTGGACTCCGCCGAAGTGTTGTCGGGCTTCTTGTTTGGCTGCAGACTGAGCTTGAGATATCAAATGGGATTCCCTTCAGTTCGTGTGAGCTCTCCACGTCCAGAGATTGGATGTTCACATGGATCGTACACCCGCGAGCGGCGATAGGCTAAATGCGTAGTAGGTCGAAGACTGGTGTGCTCGTGTTGGTGGTGCCAGGGTGTTATGGCTCGCAAACGGACGTTTTCTGGGCGTCGGGCGAGATGGCGTCAACATGTCCTGGCGAAACCGCGGGAATCGACGACGCGGGCACGGAGATCCAGTCCGGAAATCATGACACGGTTTGACGCGTTTGCCGGGCAATCGGGACGAACCCTTGCTGGCTACGCCCGGGCCTCTAGCGGCGTGCAGACGGTCGACCTCCAGCGCGACGCACTGCGGGTTGACGGGCGCGAACGGATCCTCCAGGCAAGGACGGGTGGGGCGCGCGGGGACGTGAACGCGGGGGCTGCCGTCAGCAAGCCATGCCGGTGGAGCGGTGTGTCTTCCGCACGATCGGACGGAGTGCATCGACGAGGCCGGTCGTTGAGTTCCGGGGCGCTGCTTGGCACAGTGCGCCGGATGGATCGAAGGAGCGTACGGCGTCCCTTGGCAGGAGTGGCCGCCGTCGTCGCGGTGCTCGATTGAAAAGAGGAGGAACGCGCTCTGTTCCGGGGCTCGCGCGCACGGCAGGCGCGGCGATGATTCTCGCAAATGGGGCCGGCGCGTGGGGCGCGGACTTGACGACCGTCGGAGAGACGGACGTGTCCCTGTTCCAGGTCGAACAGGACGAGTTTACAGACGAGCTGAAGTACGTGGACCTCTACCTCGTTGCGGATGATAGCGAGGGATCGCTGCTCTGGGCATGCTGGCACGACCATGCGGGGTCGGAATTCGACATTCGGGTGAACGAACGCCGACCGGCGCAGCGCCGGGAGGAGGGCGACACCGAGCGGGTGCAGATTCGCGTGGACAGGCATCCGATGTGGGCCGAAACCGCCCGAGTCCTCGACATTGACGCCGACGAGTTCGGCGGCGCCTGGACATCGGCGGTCGACTTCGCGGCCAGTCGACGTTTCGTCGACGAGATGGTCGGGGGAGAGCGGATGATCGCCCAGATCGCCGACCCGGGCCTGTTCCTGCTGGCACTCTTCTTCCGAGTCGAAGTGGAACTCGGCGTCAATCTCCGTTACGCCATGGACCAGGTGGACCTCCACCACGTACTCCCGGGCGCCCGGAATGGGGTCGGGCATGGTGTCCGGGAAGTTGAGCGTACCTGCGTCGCGGACTTCGGCGGCATCCTGGACTGTCATGGATCCCGCCAAATCGTGAACAATAGCGGTCAGGCACTGCCGCTGGCCGCACCGCATCGCCGTGAAGGCTTCCAGACTCGCGGTGCCGAACTCGATGCCGCCCCCGCCCGTGACGGGCTGCTTGCCCAGCTGCGGCTTGGGGGGAGGCAGAGACGCCTCAGGGAGCCGCAGCGCAGTTGCCTCGTTGTGCACGAAGGTGGCGATCATGAGAACGGTGCCGTCCGGCGCCATTGCCGTGTAGCGTCCATGGAACTGCCCGCCGAGCGCTTGAGACCGGAGCATCACGCCGTTGTCGCTGGCCTGCGACCACTCCCATGGCTCCGGTTCCGCTGCATGGACGGACACTGCGCCGACCAATGCGGTTGCGACGATTCCCGGAGTGATGGACATGCCCAGCGTCGTCTCGCCAACAAGATAGCAGTATGGCTGCCCGGCAGCATGGCCGCCACCTTGCCGGACCCGCGGATGCGGCTGAGTCTCGGGCATGAGGTGAGGCGTTCGACCGGGGATCGTTAGCCTAGGGCATATGGCTGCGCGCCGGGTGGGTCGCGAATAGTGCTCGGCGAATGGGGGGTTGGGTGCATTGGCGAGCGCCCCAGCGCCCCGTCACTACCACGGTGGGAACGGCCATGTCGGTCGCCGCAGGGTTGCTGTCCGGTTGTCGACGCGGGGAAAGCGGTAGTGACGGGGCGAAAAATCGGCATCCACGCCAGTGGCGGCAGCGGTCTGCTAAACATTTTTTTGGTGCTGGCGTGATGACGGGGTGGCAAAGTGCGCCGCAATCACTTGCCGTCCTCGGACGGCGTTGCCGGAACGAAGAGTCCGGCGTGTGACGGCACCGATGGTGCCAAACAGTGCCCCGCTGCAAAAGCGCAGCATTGGCGGTCCGACGCATCGCAAAGGCACCGAAGGCCACGTCGCAGTCGCGAGCGAACGGGGGCGTAACCATTGACGGCCATGGGGCCGCGGCGCGGAACGACGCGCCCGCCGGGCGAGGAGCCGGGCGCATGCGGAGACCAGGTCGTGGCGCGAAGTCTCGCGCGTGACGGGGAAAGAACCCCGTCGTGCCTGATGAGCCAGGCAACGCAAGGGGATGTTGGCGCCGGACGGCTGGCGGGCCTGATGTCGAAAGACACGCCGCAGCCGCCGCATGCGACGGCGAGGGAACACGCGTCAGGGGCTATATCGTACTATTCGTGAGGGATCCGAATGTCTTGGATGTCAAGACGGCGGATCGCCCATTACAACTGAGCACGTTTCCGGTTCCGTCCCCGGCCGCCCGGCGCGGCCGCGGGACGCGGGCCATCCGGCCCCCGCGTCGATCTCCCACTTGTTTGAACTTAGGGCAAGCACACCGCTGGTCGCGGCGGGGGATGGTTTAGCATTCGGTAGTGGGTCAGTTTGCAATTTCGGATCTTGCGGCACCGCTTCTTGTTGATATCGCGGACCCTGCACCGGCGGACGCGTTTTCGATTTGGCATCAGTTCGGGTAGCGCAGCGTCCCGCCCCTTATCCACGTTATCTTCAGATCGGGATGAGTCTTCAAGTGATCCTCCAAGGGTCTCGCGAAACGCGGTCAACCCGTTTCGCCCTCGGGGAGACCACACATGCACACAGGCGATGTAGGAATGTCTTATACAGCCGTCAAAATTTGAAACTGACCCACCACCTAGCATTCTGACAAGAAGATTGCCCCGCTTCGCGAACAGCGGCGGCGAGTCTTGCGGGGAGATTTAGCGTTTCGGTGGGCGCGCCGTCGTTGACGCGCCGCGCGGCCGCGCCTGGCGCTCGGGCACAACCCCGAGAGATCCGCAGCGATGCGCCGAAGCGAGTTCCCAGGGCCACATCCAGACGAGGGCCGTGTGCGCCAGCTGAACTTCGACCTGCTGCGCCTGCAGGACGGCGACCGGCAGGGATCGTACGGAACCCGTCGCGGGCGTGGCTATGCCTTGGCGCAGGCGGCGGAGACGTTGCATCGTCTCGGATACTGCGGTCTGCGGGCGCGGGGACCAAAAGCCAGGCACATTGAGGCGCTGGTGGCCGAGTGGTTGCGGGAGGGCCTATCGGAGGGGACGATCCGCAACCGGATGGCGCACTTGCGCTGGTGGGCGAAGAAAGTCGGCAAGGCGGGGATCGTGCGCAAGGACAACGCGAGCTATGGGATCGGGACGGACGGTACCCGCACAACGACAGTCCCGTATTCGCCTAGGCGAGGTTCAGGTCGGAAGCGGGATCGAGGGTGAATGAGAATGCGTTGCGGTGCGCCGCGTCGAGCCCATATGGGAAACTAGGCCGGAGCGGCGGAAGGAGCGGATGAATGAGACAACCGAGGGCAATGCCCAGTCGGACAGATCCGATGTGGCCCGGGCTGTGGGCGCTGGAGCATCTGGGAGGCTCGGCGTCCATCCGCGAACTGGACGACCGGGTGTCGACGGATCTCGACCTGGCCGGCTTGGGCATGGTTCGGACAGGAGCGGAACACCGAACGCTTCGCCGTCGCTTCGGTCCAGCGATGAATAGCCGCGCTCGACTCCGCGGGCCGGCACGCAGACAATCGGGAATCTCACGATGAGCGCGGAGGGTGCGACCGGGCACGTCAACGTGCGCTACCAGCCGGACGAGCAGCCGCCAGGGAGTATCGGATTGAGCGCAAACGCCGTCCTCGGGCACTTTCCCGACTACGTGGATGCCGCGGACGAGCTCGGCGCCGCTAGATTCGCGGTTCCGGGTCCGGTTTGGGCGGCGTGGGGAAGGGCCGCGCTGCAATGGCCGAACAACCGCGAGTTCCTGGATGAGTCGATCAGGCGCGGAAGGTTTCTGACCACCACGCCAGCACCTCTGGCGCGTCCGGGCAGCACGTTTCTCCGCGAGATTGCCTACCTTCTCAGCTTGGGATATCCGCTGGCGCCGACCCATCGGCTGGAGTTGCTATGAGCGAGGAGGCACGGTCGATGACGTTTGTCGAGGCCAAGGAGTCAGAACTGAACGCCGCTTTCGACTCGAAGTGGAGGCGGCGCAAGGTGAGTTCCGAGGCCGCTGAAAAGGACCCCTTGGCCGCCTGGGTGGAGGTGGATGTCGGGCCACTGCACTTGCGGCTGGTGCGGGATCGGGGAGAGGATCATGTCGACGTGGAGTACGCGACAGAGGGCGAAACGTCACGCTGGGTTGCGCTGGAGATTCTGGCGGTGGCCGCCGACCGCGATCTAATCGACAGATATGTGGAGGCGTTCAAGGCGACTCTGAAGGCGGCCACGGCCGATCAGGAAAGGCTGCCGGCTTACGCAGCGATGCACCCCGATCCACTGAAGTTCGTCGCCGAGAACATGGACAACCTGGCCGCCGCGGAAGCGAACGCGCAAACCATCCGGGAGGCCGAAGCTCGTATCGCGGGCCAGACAAGAGCCATCCTGGAGAGGCATGGCCAACGCGCCAATGACGGACTAGACGGTGCCTAGCGAGCAGCAGAGCGCCATTGCACATGGCATGTCGATGCCGCCGACGCTTCGCAGACTCGCGGATCCGGCCTGGAATTCCGACTACGCCGGGTACTCGGCGAGGATCACTCGCGGCAAGCGGGAGATTCGCGCCGTTCGCCCGATGCGCGGCCGAGGCTGACGTGAGAGTCCGTCGGGCGACCCTCGCACTGGCCTTGGGCGTCGCGATGGCGGCCGGATCCCAAGCCGCGGAGACGCTGACCAACCAGGACATTCTGAAGATGTCGCAGGCGGGCCTCGGGACGCCGGTGATCGTCGCCAACATCGAGACTTCCGAGACGTCGTTCGACACCGGCGTGGACGCCTTGGTCGCGCTTGCGGAGGATTCCCCGCCTCCCGGCGACCTTGATTGCGTGAAAAAAGACGCCTACCGTGTTCGCTTATGCGTTTGTTTGTCGCAATTGCGTTCCTTTTCCTCGCCGGATGCGACAAACCATTCGGCTTCATCCCGGGGCGCGCGCTCGACGGCAGCGAGATGCCGCCGCCGCACGACTGGTCCGAAATCAACAAGATCGCCACGGTGCAGCTTGAGTTTCGGCCGGGCAAGCCCTATTCCATCAATATCTGGGCGGTAGCCATCGATCGCGACATGTACGTCGCCACTGGCGAAGACGGCACGCGGTGGACCGAGTACCTGCAGGAGACGCCCCTGGTGCGCGTACGCGTGAACGAATCCATCTATCCTCTCAACGCAGTTCGCATAGTCGATGTCGCAGAGCACCAGACCGTCACCAATGCGTTCATCTCCAAATACAATCTCGACAAAGACAACTGGGTCGTGACCGGCCAGGTGTTTCGCCTCGAACGCCGAACCATGGAGGCGCAAAGGGCGCCGCTATAGGCTCGGACAGCCCCCGCGCATGGAACGTGTGGGGCACCATCGTACAGCGAACGGTGTTTGGCCATTCATCGTTTGCGCCCAGCAGGACACAGGACGCTATAACGTCTTGACGTTCAAACGGCAGAACGTTAGTGTCGAAGGATCGATCATCGGCAGGATCAATTTGGGTCAGCAATGTACGAGACCGGGCAAAAAAGGGCTACCGTCTACTTCGACCCAGTGCTCCATCGTGCACTGCGTCTCAAGGCAGCAGAAACTGATCGCAGCATTTCCGCGCTTGTGAACGAAGCCGTCAAAGCGGCGCTATCTGAGGATGCCAGCGACTTTGAGGTCTTCGAAGCGCGCGAGAAGGAACCGGACTTTGCGTTCGAGGACGTTGTTCGCGATCTGAAACGACGTGGCAAGATATAAGCTACGGATAAAACGGTCTGCCAAAAAAGAACTTGAAGCCATCGCGACAAGGGCGGATCGACAACGCGTCGTCAGCCGGATCATGTCACTTGCCGATGATCCGAGACCGCCGGGCGCAACAAAATTGTCCCGCTTCGAGCGCTACAGGATTCGTCAAGGACGCTACAGGATTCTCTATACGGTCGAGGATCCTGTACTGCTTGTTCAGGTGATCAAGATCGGTGATCGCAAAGATGTTTGCCGAAGCATGACGGGCTAGCAATTGTCCGCCGCCGCGCGCGAGGCCGAAGTTCAGGTGCGTTCGGTGCTCGGCGTCGGTTGCTTCGGCGTTGCAGGGCGTTCCGCCAGGGGATTCGGATAGGCATCCGGGTCTTCTTCTCCCTCGCGCGGCGTCAGGCAAGTGAAGTCCTTTTCCACCAGGATTTCGACCCCGCCTTCACAACCTCGAAGGGATACTTCTTCCGTGCTGGCCCAACGCACGGCGGTGCGTTCAGGTATGTTGACGGTCATGCGGCCGTTGGCGAATGCTGCGCCAATCGTCTCGCCCGCTGTCTCGAGCACGTAGGTGAACGGCTGGGGCAGAGCGGTCGTCTCGGCAACGATATTTCCGTTCGCCACGGCGGCCACTTCGGACTGGGTCAACCGCAAACGAATGGTATCTCCCTTGATCCGGAGCTTCATGACAGACCTTGAGCCCCGACAAACTGCGGGACGACATACGGTCCCTCCGGAATCACCGCCACCGCCGGATCGCCGGCCCGCTCCACGCTGGCGGCCACCGCCGAGTCGAGGCAGTCGATCATCTCGACCCCGGTAAAGGCGCGGTCGTCACGGTTGAGTTCGCTGTAGAGCTGGATTCTCGCCGACCGCTGGGCCTTGAGCTGCACCTCCGTTTGCCACTCGTCTATGTCGGCAAAGCGCTTCTTGAGCAAATCGCTTAAGAAACGTTGCGGATCCTGTTCCAGCAGGCGCCGCTGAGACGCGCGAAAGGCATCTGACCCAAGCCCCTCGGAACAGTCGGCGGCCACGATCAGGGTCGCGTCCTCGTCGAGAATATCCACGGGCGTGAGCATGCCCTTCACGGTCTGGTAGTACGTCTGATCGAGCGGAAAACCCGCCGCAGAGGTGACGACGGTCTTGAAGCGTCGCGGGAGCGAAACGATACAGAATCGGCGCGCGAAAGCGACGGCGTCCAGGTGGCTCTCGACGATCTCGCCGAAGTTCACGAATGATAGCCGCCTCCGGTCGTCGATGACCGTATTGAGGGCATGGATCTCGCCCAGCATCCGGACGACTTCGAGCTGTTCCTCGCGCAAGGGATTGCCCGCCAGATTGCATTGCACCGCGGCCGGGGACTCCAGGAATCGGGCGCTGTGGAACGTCCGGATGGTGTCCTGATGGGCGATCCCGGGCGCGACCACCTTGCAGCCCCCGGAGTAGCCCGCCATGATGTGCGGCTCCACCAAACCGGTCGCGATGCGCAGGTCGGCTTCGACGAAGCGTCGATCGAGCTTGATCGGCGTTCCCCGGGTGCTCGTCGTGCCGAGATCGACGTGGGCAGCGTCGTCGCGCGCGAAATGGTTCTCTATCCCGACGTTGCGCATGACCCAGTCATCGCCCACCACCTGCCGGAGCTCGGCGCCTTCGTTGGGACGGTGCAACCCCGTCGCGACCAGCACGGTGATGTGCTCCCGCGAGATACCTCCGCGAACGATTTCACGAATCAGGGTCTGGAGAAAAAGCGCGTTCGGCACCGGTCGCGTAACGTCGCAGATGAGGATACAGGCCGACCTGCGACCGGCCGCGAGATCGGCAAGAGGCGCCGCGCCCACAGGTTCGTCCAGAGCGCGCGCAACAGCGGCATCGGGATGTGCCAGGACCGGCATCCGCGGTTTTCGGATGACGGTGACGTCGAACTCATCGGCAAACCGTACCGGTAGTTCGCGACGACCGTAGGGCATTTCAACAATCACTGGATAGATCACATCCGTCGTAATCGCATGGCGAGCAAGTAATGCAGACGCCGCAACCTAAAGCAAGGACATGCCGCTCACGAGGCACTTGCGCTGTAGGGTTTTTCGCCGGACCCCGCCGGATTGCGGCTGGTTGCCCAGCAATCAGAGGCTCGGCGAGGCGTGCGGGGGCGCGACAGATGGTCAAACTGGTCGTTATGGGGTCTTCACGGTGTCTAAATGCGAATCGTTCCTACTTCGACGGCTTGGGGTAAGCACGGGGCGTTGGGGTGGAAATCTCGGATTCAAGTCCCGTGAAGTCGGAAAACGTCCGAAATGCCGCGTTTCTTGGGGTAAAGAATAAATCCACCGCCCGCAAGCCCTTTGTTTCAGCGGCTCTCAGAACAGCGCAAGTGGCTCGCTCACTAACGATCAGTCCCGATTCGACCGGTCGAGCTTGTAGGTCACGACTGCCGTGGCCACCTCGTGGCCGTCCTGTCCGACGACCGACACATCGCCAACGCAAATGGTCCCGCCCCGCCGCCGCACTGTCGCGGTTGCGGCCAAGTCCGTCTCTAAAGCCACGCGCAGGAAATTGATGGTGAAACCGATCGTCGCGCCGCGCGCATTCGAAGGCAGGTCCCGATGCGACCAGAACGCCGCCGTGGCGGCGATGTCGACCAGCCCGCTGATGGCGCCCCCGTGGATGCGACCGACACCCAACTGTCTTCGATACGGGAGCCGCGCCACGACGCGGTCCTCGGCCTGCTCCAGGATTTCGACGCCGAGCATCTCGGCAAAGCTTTCCTGCGCTATGCGGCGCACTCGACAGAGCGACATGCGTCAGCGTCCGGCGACCCTGCGGCCACTTGCATGGAACAAACGCCTCCGGAGAGCGCCAGCGACCGGGGGCGATTGTTCCTTGGACGACGAGTTGGGCGGGGCCGGAACCCTCAGCCGGGGAGCGCGAGGTGGCACCCCTCGCAAGAAATAAACCGGAGCCGAAGGCGCTGGCTGCGGGGCACGTCCGCCTGCAGTTTCGGCCATGTTGCTCTCCGAGCCGGTCCGCAAGGTCCATCGGCCCTGGCGCTTGCGCATCAGGCCAAACTCCTTCCGAATCGCGTCGAGGGACGGGTTTGAGATTATGTCATAGTGACGCGGGCGCCACGGCGCCTACGGGATCCCGAGCGACGCGACCCATTGAGCGAGAGGAGCAGAATGGCCGCAAGAGAAGAACGCCGCAGTTTCTGGACCTGGGGATACGTGTCGGATGAACCGACCCAAGCGCAACGCAAGCAGGCCGCGCAACAGGTTTCCGTCCGACTCGGTCGGGAAGTGCGTGTCCCGCGCGTTCCGGCAATCAAAGACATCGCTCTGCGGCCGAGCCGTATCGAAATCCCCCCGCAGTTGTCCGGTTTCGTCCGCGCCGACCGGGCGGACAGACTGACCCACACCTACGGCGGACACAGCACGGAACTCCTCTCGGCCCTTCGAGGGGTATTCAAGAACCCGCCTGACGCGGTAGCCCATCCACGCACGGAAGGTGAACTCGAATCCGCGCTCGAATGGTGCGACGCGAATCGCTATGCGGCGATCCCCTACGGTGGCGGTACTTCCGTGGTGTGGGGCGTCAATGTGCCGGACGGCGCCAACGGCGCCGTCACCATCGATGTCGACAACCTGAACGCCGTGCTTGAAATCGACGAGGTTTCCCGCGCGGGAAGATTCCAGGCAGGAATTCTCGGCCCGGATCTCGAAGCGGCGCTCCGCCCCCGGGGCCTGACGCTGCGGCACTTTCCGCAAAGCTTTCCCTGGTCCACCGTGGGAGGATGGGTCGCGACCCGTTCCGGTGGCCACTATGCCACGAACCACACGCATATCGACGACTTCGTCGAATCCACGCGCATGCTTACCCCCGCGGGATGGATGGAAACACGTCGTTTGCCCGGCAGTGGCGCGGGACCGAGCCCGGACCGGCTGGTAATCGGCTCCGAAGGTGCCCTGGGAATCATCAGCGAGTGCTGGCTGCGCCTGCAGAAACGGCCCAGATACAGGGCGAACGCCGGCGTGCTATTCAAGGATTGGCACTCGGGCTGCGAAGCGGTTCGCGCCATCGTCCAGGCGAAACTCTGGCCAGCGAACCTGCGTATCCTCGATCCGGCCGAGGCAGGCGCCAAAGCCGGCCTCGATGGTGCTAGCGCGCTTCTGATTATCGGCTTCGAGTCGGCCGATATTCCCCAGGGCGAGCATCTGAAAAGCGCCGTCGCGATAGCCCGGGATCACGGCGGTCACGCTGACGACCTGATCATCGACGATGGCGACAACCGGGGCGACCGCCGGGGCGGGTCCGTCGGCGCGTGGCGCAACGCGTTTATCGACGTCAACGCCGGCCTGACGAACGGTCTCGGCGTGTTGTCCGACACCTTCGAGACAGCGATCACCTGGGACCGCTGGAAGCAATTCGACGCGGTGGTCCGCGCGCGCGTACGACGGGTGCTCGACGATGTGCTGGGCGACGGCGCGTTCCTGTCCTGCCGTTTCACCCACGTCTACCCGGATGGTCCGGCGCCCTACTACACGTTCAACGGCGCGGCGCGCCTCGGTGCGGAAGCCGAGCAGTGGCGAACCATCAAGGACGAGGCGATGGCCGCGGTGGTCGACGCGGGCGGCACGGTAACGCACCACCACGCCGTTGGCCGAATGCACCGACCAGCCTGGGATCGACAGCGTCCGGAACTCTTCGGCGAGGCGCTGAAGGCGGTCAAGAGCCGTCTGGACCCCAACGGGATACTCAATCCCGGGGTCCTTGTCGACCCCGCATAGAACGGGCGCACCGGCCGCAGCCCCAAGTGTCGGCATCCGCCGACAAAACAAAACCACGGACGCCGAGGTATCACCCCTCCGGATACCCGAGCACGCCCCAGAGGCTCGTGCGCTCGCTGAGCTGGTGACGGCCAGGCTGGACGGCGGCACGCGCGTTGCTTGGCGGACTTGGCCGTTTGACGAGCAATCGCTAGCCTGTACACTACTACTGTACGTAACGAGGCGCACATCACGTGATTCACGAGACCAACTACACGCGAGCCCGGGAACAGCTAGCGACACTCATGGATCAGGTTACCGATACCCGCGAACCAGTGCTGATCCGGCGTCGCGGCAAGGAAACCGTAGCATTGATCGCCGCCGCCGAACTGGCCGGCTGGATTGAGACCGCCTATCTCCTGCTCTCGCCGAACAACGCGAAACGCTTGCTCGAGGCGAGCCAGCGGGCCGCCGCCGGCGATGGCGAAACACTGGATATGACAGATCTATTGGAGCGATTCGGACTCGCAAGCGGGTGAGCCAGTATTCACATTTCATGCAAGCCATGGCCCACGACAATGCCATCGGAACGCAGGTAAGAGTCGTCGAGGATCGACGCCGAGTGGCACATACCGGCTACTCGCCTTGTAGCGCGCCGAGTTGAAACGCAACCGCCTGGGTCACTTCATGACTTCGGGGCGGTCGCCATGCCGACCATGACTGTTTGTGGCGTTAGCGAACGCGTCGCCCAAGCCAGTCGCGCATCGTGGCGGACACGACTTCGCTGGCGTCCTGCTGCACGAAGTGGCCCGCGCCCGGAATCGTCACCAGGGTCAGGTCGCTTTCCAGCCACTGCCAAGTTCCGTTCAGGGCGCCGGGCAGCAAGGCCTGGTCATCGAGACCGTGAAACATCAGCACCGGACATTGCACCTTCGGAAACGCGTCCGTATCCGGAGACGCATCCGTATCATCGGTTCGCGGAACGGACGGAAAGTTCGCCTTGTAGTAGTTCAGCATGGCTTCGAAATCGGATCGTTCGAACGCGTCCACGTATCGCCCTCGGGCCGATTCATCCGTCACCCAGCCGGCCAGATTTTGCGCCGTCAAGTTGCGGTGGGCATCCGGCTCCTGAAACGCATACGCGTACGCGCTGTTCCGTTGCTGATCCGGGTTCGTCGCCAACTCCCGTCTCAGGCCCGCTGGATGGGGCAAGTTCAGGATCACCAGCGCGGACACCAGTTCGGGGCGCGACATGGCGATGCTCCAGGCGATGGCCCCGCCCCAGTCGTGGCCAGCGACGACCGCGGAAGCTTCGTCTTCCGCCGCAATCACCGCGGCGATGTCCGCGACCAGCAAAGGCATGGCATAGTTCTCCACGCCCTCGGGTTTGTCGCTCCTGTTGTACCCGCGCAGGTCCACCGCGGCGATCCGATAGGTGTCTTCGAGCGCCGCTATCTGATTGCGCCACGAATACCAGAAGTCGGGAAAGCCGTGGACCATGACCACGAGAGGTCCCGCTCCCGCCACGACGTAGTGGATCTTGACGCCGGCGTTGTCGGCGTAGCGATGTTCGACTTGTTCCATCAGTTCGGCATGGCCAAGCGTGCAGGCCGCCGCAAATGCGAAACCCGCGAAACGCCTTCCATGCCCATGCCTAACCGTAGCCATCCTCCGGCCAATATACCCGTTCCGCCGGGGCTTCGTGTATGTTCAATGCGGCGCTTTTTGCACAACTGCTCATGGCTGACAGCGGATGACCCATGCTCGGCTAACCGTGGACCTCGACGCCCTTGCGGCGAACTACCGCAAGTTTCGCGACTGCGCCTCCGGAGGTTCGGCCGCCGTCGTGAAAGCGAACGCATATGGTCTTGGCGTGGCGCCCGTGGCGGGACGCCTGGCCGCCGAGGGATGTCGACAGTTCTTCGTCGCGACCGACGCGGAGGGACGCGAACTGCGGCGCATTTTGCCGGACACCGAAACCTTCGACATATTCGTGCTCTCCGGCGTCGTCGAAGGAGAGGACCTGATTCCGGTGGTGAACCACGCGGACCAGATGCGGGCCGGGCCGATAGCCTTGCAGGTGGATACCGGCATGCGGCGGTTGGGATTCGACGATTTCGATGCCGAGAGGATACCGACGGGTACCGAAATCAGGCTTCTGATGACACACCTCGCCTGCGCGGACGCACCGGATCATCCTCTCAACGCCCAGCAGCTTGCGCGTTTCGAGGCGTGCGCCGTTCGATTTCCGGGCGTGCCCCGAAGTATCGCCAACTCGGCCGCGATTCTGACCGGAGTGGAGGGCATCGGGCGTCCCGGAATTGGCCTTTACGGCGGTAATCCCGACACGGCCCAAGAGAATCCGATGTGCTGCGTCGCGACACTCGAAGGCGAGGTCCTGCAGGTGAGAAAGACGCCGGCGGGCGTACCGGTCGGCTACGGCGCGACCCATGTGACCCAGCGCGACACGTTGATCGCCGTGGCCGGTATAGGCTATGCGGACGGTGTGCCGCGCGCACTGTCAAATCGGGGACAGGCCGCCTTCAAGACGATCAGGGCGCCGATCATCGGGCGCGTGTCGATGGATCTGACACTGGTGGACGTAACCGACCTGCCGTCCCTGCAACCCGGTGACTGGATTGAATTCTTCGGAACCAGCGTAGGTATCGACGAAGTCGCCGCCTGGGCGGGCACCATCAGCTACGAAATCCTGACCGGCATCGGTAACAGAGTCTCGCGGATATACGTGCCCTGACCGCGCGCGATATGATCCGCGCACAAGTTTGGACGGGGAAAGGGATCGTCATGGCTGCAGTCAATAGGGACGGCGTTCTTGCAGGTCAGGTCGGGGTAGTCACGGGTGCCAGCCGCGGTATCGGCGAGGCGATCGCCAAGCGCATGGCTATGGAGGGAGCGAAAGTCATCGTCTCCGCTCGCACCGTCGAGGCGTCGGATCACTTCCTGCCCGGAACCATCAAGCAATGCGCGCAGGAGATCCTGGATGCCGGCGGCGAAGCAGCCGCGGTGCGCTGCAACCTGGCGGACGTCGACGACCGCCGCAATCTCATCGAGGAAGCCGAGCGACTGTTCGGTCCCGTGGACATCCTCGTCAACAACGCCGCGGTCACCTGGTTCCTGCCCGTCGTCGATTTCACGGAAAAACGCTATCGCACCATGATGGATGTCCAGGTCTACGCGGCATTCGAACTCGCGCAGATGATCCTCCCGGGCATGATCGAGCGCGGCAGAGGGTGGATTCTGAACATCTCTTCACACGCCGCCATTCATCCCGACGCGAAGGCCGGCGGCGGACGCGGCGGCACCGTCTACGGGATGTGCAAGGCGGCGCTGGAGCGATTCACCACCGGCCTGGCGCAGGAAGTCCACGGCAAGGGCATCGGCGTGAACGTGATATCGCCCGGCCTCGTCGCCACGCCCGGCGTCGTGCACCACAAGCTCATCAATGACACGAACCGGAGCCGCGTGACTCCGGTGGAACATATGGCCGAGGCGTGCCTGCGCCTATGCCACGGCGACCCCGCCGAGATCACCGGACGTATCGACTACGCAGACCAGGTGATTGAAGAATTCAAACTCGAGCCGGCCGAGTTGGTCTAATCCGGTGTGCGCCCGGGATCCTCGTACAACTGTCTGCCGCGTTTAAGGGTGCTTCAGAGGAGATAACGCTGGATCATGAACCTTGGTGTGCCGTTGAAGTCTGTCCACGGCCAAATGACATGAATGTAAGCCGTGATTGGCTTGGCGCGCCCCCAGAGGATGTTGCCAAGAGGTTGCTTGACTTCGCCCATTCCTCCGATCTGCTGTCGAATGATCGGCAACTCCTGGACAAATACGCGCAGAAGTGGGTTGGTGTGTGCTCTGGCGAAGTGAAGGCAGCGGAAGATGACCTGGATTCGCTGCTCAGGTAAAGCCCCGCGGGGATTAACCGAACGCGCGCCAGAGCAGGGCGACCAGGCCCGCCAGGACGAATCCGAGCATCCACTGGAGGAGCAGCATCTTCCCCTCTAGACCCGTCCGGACGGTGTCGATCTTGCCGTCCAGGGCGAGGCGCGCCAGCTCGAGGTCGCCCTGGACGGCGACGCGCGTCACTTCCAGGTCAGCCTTGGTGGCGAGCTGTTCGACGAGTTCCGCGCCGATGGCGTCGGCCATCGCCTCCGCCTGCGCGGCGGGGACGCCGGCGTCCTTGAGGCGACGGGCGTACCTGAGGGTGTCGATCGCGGTTACGGCCATGCGGAGGATAGTATCCCGCAACGCGGGCGGGCGCGAGTCGAGCTGGTCCGCGGGCAGGGCCATCCAAAAGTCCTTCCTGGGCGTCAAGACCTGCCCAAATTGGAGAAAATCGCAGCTAATTTCGAGTCGACGAGGGTGAATACTCTCATTGCGAATGCCATCTCGTCGACTTTTGGATAGGCCTGGGTCCGCGGGCTAGCGCCCGCGGTCAGCCGATCTCGAACGAAAGGGGGGTGCGAAGGTCGTCCAGGTCGGGCCGTGCCGTCGAGGTCGACGCGGCCGTAGACTTCGTAATCGCCGTAGCGATCCCGCCCGTCGTGAATTGGAGGATAACGGCGACCGCGGCCGCGGCGCGTAGAGCGCCGGTAGAAGAGAGTCGCTTCGGGTGGCTGCTGCGGGAATCCCTGGAGAAGGGATTGCTGGTCGAGATTTCGACGACTACGCGGAAGTCGTACATAGGCTAGGGTGTCCGGTGGGTCCGCGGGGCGGACATAGTCGGGGGAACGGTAGCGCACCAAATAGCGCGTAGGCGTTCGAGGTCCATGGGATTGCTCCTTCAGGCAATGGATGAACGACGCGAGACGCGTCGGTTGCCTGGGCGAGGTGGGCGCGCGCGCAGCCCGGTCACCTCGCGAAGCAAGGTCGCAGCGTTAGCGGAGAACCCGCAGGGTTGAGGGAGCGAGCACGGGTTGCGTTTGCCCATAGCAATGCTCACCTCGTCTATGGCTACGACATCGAGCTGCTCATCCACCATCCGACAGACAATGCGATGCGGGTACCGTCCCTGTTGGGCAGAAACATCATGGACAGATGGCGCGTGACGCACGACGAGTCGGTTCCGGAACTGGTTGCGGAAGTTGTATCGAGCGACGCCGAGTTTCCTGCGTAGTAAGCCACTTGGGGTCTGTTCCGCACATTTTCGGTCAAGAACGAGGCCACTAACCCCTGGAACGGGATGCGGTCTCCCCCTCCATCGTAAGACAAGAAGGACGAAGCGACGCTACAGTCCTTGGCGCACGTGTCGGAGCATCGGGGGGTGCCCCCTCGCGCTCCCCGGCTGAAGGCTCCGAGTACGCGCACGCGGGCAAAATCCTGCGTGATCATCGCGGCCCTTGGTGAGATATGCGGGCAAGGGCTACACTCGCTCTCTCGATGCGCAAAACACAACAGTTGGTACAACGCGCAACGTAGGACGCGACGCAATCCGGCGACAAACAAGGATTCTTTCTATTGGAGCCTATTTCCCTGCACAACGAGTTCCCTCCCGGATCCATCGAGGCGAAGGATCTCGACCACCTGCTGCATCCCAACACAAACCTCGGCATCCATCAGGCGCAAGGTCCGGTCGTGCATGCCCGAGCCAAGGGCGTATACCTGTGGGACAACAACGGCAAGCAGTACCTGGAAGGAATGGCGGGCCTTTGGTGCACGGCGATCGGGTATGGCGAAGAGGAACTCGCCCGGGTCGCGCAGGAGCAGATCAGGAAACTCTCGTTCTCACAGTTGTTCGCAGGGAAGACCAACGAACCGAGCGTGCTGTTGGCAGAAAAGCTCAAGTCGATGATGCCATTCGACGCGGGACGCGTCTTTTTCGGCCTGTCCGGTTCCGATGCGAACGACACGCAGATCAAGCTGATGTGGTACTACCACAACCTCATCGGCAAACCGGAAAAGAAGAAGATCATCTCGCGCCTCGGCGCCTATCACGGCCTCACCGTCGCCAGCGGCAGCCTGACGGGGCTGCCGCCATTCCACGCGCATTTCGACCTCCCGATACCGGGAATCCTGCACACCGCCAACCCGCACTACTATCGCCAGGCGCAGGAAGGCGAGTCCGAGGACGCGTTCACCACGCGCCTCGCGAAAGCGCTCGACGACCTCATCGCGGCGGAAGGCCCGGAAACCGTGGCCGCATTCATCGCCGAGCCGATCCTCGGCGTCGCCGGCGTGATCGTGCCGCCGGACGGCTACTACGACAAGATCCAGGCCGTGCTCGAAAAACACGGCGTGCTGTTCATAGACGACGAAGTGATCTGCGGATTCGGCCGCACGGGCAACCCGTTCGGCGCGCAGACCATGGGCATCCGACCCGACACGATGACCGTCGCCAAGGCGCTGTCGTCGGCGTACCTGCCCATCTCCGCGGTCATCATTCCGGAGTCCATGTACGAACCCCTCGTCGCGGCCAGCAACGAGGTGGGCATCTTCGCCCACGGCTTCACCTACTCGGGGCACCCGGTTTGCGCCGCGGTCGCGCTGCGCAACCTGGAACTCATGGAAGAGCGCGGGATCTTTGACCACGCGGCCAAGGTGGGCGAGACGTTCCAGGCGCGGTTGGCCCAGTTCGGATCACACCCGATGGTCGGAGAAACGCGCGGCAAGGGCCTGATGGGCGCGGTCGAACTCGTCGCCGACAAGGAGACGAAACAACCTTTCGATGCGGGATTGGGGATCGGTCCCTACTGCATGCAGCGGGCGCTCGATCACGGGCTCATCGTGCGCAGTCTCGGCGACACGGTCGCCTTCTGTCCGCCGCTCGTCATCACCGACGGGCAGGTCCACGAACTTTTCGACAAGCTCGGCAAGGCATTGGACGAAACATCGGAGTACGCCGCGAAGGGCGGATAGCACGCTGAGACCCTTCGAGGATGGATGCGATTCCCGTCAGGTAGTCGGCGCGTGCCGACTATTTGGGCAACTTGAGGAAGCAACATGGAATTCGGCGTACAGGTAAACGTGTACCGCACGTCGGCGGCGCAGGTACGGGCTTCGGTGGAAGCGATGGAAGCGGGCGGTTGGGACAGTATCTGGTTCGCCGACCACTTCATTCCGCCGGGTGCTACCCACGAGCAGGAAGCGATGACGGCCTTCGAAGGGTTGTCTGCGATCGCTTTTGTCGCCGGCATGACGAAGAAGCTCAGGCTCGGCAACCTGGTGCTGGGCAATACCTATCGCAACCCTGCGCTGGCGGCCAAGATAGCCGGCACCATCGACACGTTGAGCCAAGGAAGATTCACGCTCGCCATCGGCGCGGGCTGGTACAGGCGCGAACACGAGGCATACGGTTGGACATTCCCTTCGATGAAGGAACGCCAGGACCGTTTCGAGGAGGCCTGCGAACTCATCCGGCTGCTGATCCGATCAGAGGATCCGGTGAGTTTCGACGGTACATACTATCAACTCGACGGGGCGCGTCTTTCCCCGGGTTCCTACAGCGAACCGATTCCCATCATGGTTGGAGGGACGGGTCCGAAACGAACTCTGCGCACGCTGGCGAAATACGGCGATGTCATGAATCTCGACGGCTGGGCGGGCGGCGGCATGGCATTGGAGTACTACCGGTACAAGGCTGGAATTCTCGAACAACATTGCGAGGACGTGGGCCGTGATCCCGCCGAGATTCGCCGGACGTTGCTGATTCCCTGCTTCCTGACCGAAGACAACGAGCGAATCGAGCAGGCGGTGCGTCGTTTCGGTCCCGGCACCGTCGCCGGACCGAAGCAATACATCATCGATCGAATCGGCGAGTTCGACGACGCAGGCATCGCCGAGATCATGTTCGGGGCCATTCCATCCGGCAACGTCGAGCTGCTGCAGCGATTCGAGGACGAGATACTGTCTGCCTTCAGGTAGGCCGCTTCCCGGAAAGAGCTGTCGGCTCAGGCCCCCGCAACCTTGGTCGCCAACGCCTTTTCCGCAACCGACGCGAAAAAACTCGCGCCATAGGCGATGGCCGCATCGTTGAAGTCGTACTCCGGGTTGTGAACCGGGGACGAGTCGCCGTTGCCGAGGAGCAGATAGCAACCGGGCACTTCGTTCAGCATGTACGAGAAGTCCTCGGAACCGGTGCCCGCGAGCAGACGCCGCCGCACGTTGCCGCTGCCCACCAACGCTTCACACACCTCGGCCGCCAGCCGGGTGGATGCGGGATCGTTCACGACCGGTTCGTAAGTGGGGCGAAAGTCCACCTTCGCGGAACCGCCATGCGCCCTGGCGATGCCATCGGCCAGCTCCCGCATGCGCTGGGCCATGAGTTCCATGACATCCATGGAAAAAGCCCGCGCCGTCCCGGCGAGCCGCGCAGTCGCGGGAATGACGTTGTAAGCATCGCCAGCATGAATCTGCGTGACCGATACCACGGCGGTTTCCGTTGGCCGAACATTGCGCGCCACTACCGACTGCAGGGCCGTGGCAAGTTCCGCCGCGATCACGACCGGGTCCACCGAAGTGTGGGGAAACGCACCATGGCCGCCGACGCCGATGATGTCGATGTCGAAGAATGCGCCCGCGGCGGTCAGCGTGCCCGGCACCGCGCCGAAGCGCCCTACCGGCATGCCGGGAGCGTTATGCATCCCGAACAACCGATCACAGGGGAACTGCTGGAACAGACCATCCTCGACCATGGCGCGGGCACCGCCGATGCCTTCCTCCGCAGGCTGGAAGATGAAGACCACCTGGCCACGAAAATTTCGCGTAGCCGCCAGGTATTCGGCCGCGCCGAGCAGCATGACGGTATGTCCGTCGTGGCCGCAGGCATGCATGCAGCCTTCGTGGGTCGAGCGGTGCGCGAATGTATTCGCCTCCATGATGGGCAGCGCGTCCATGTCCGCACGCAGACCTACCGAGGTGGTCTCGTTGCCCACCCGCAACACGCCGACAACACCGGTCTTGCCTATGCCCCGATGCACTTCGACGCCGAATTCCTCCAGTTTCTCCGCCACGAAGTCGGCAGTGCGCCGCTCCTCGAAGCCGAGTTCCGGATGGGCGTGAATGTCGTGACGCCAACGCGCGAGCGTATCGTGCCTGGCTACGATCTCTTCAATGAGCGGCATTGTTCGTCCTCTGCGGGAAACGGTTCCTGTTTGCGTGATCGCGTCAGTACTATGGTAACCCCCATGATGGAGGCCGAAACCGCCGACGCACAGACCTCTCGGAACTCCGCCATGCGAAGCAGCGCTCGCCATCGCCAAACTTGCGTCGCAAGCACCCCTCGGGGGTATGCTTGGTGCTCTGACCCATTGGGAACCCGTTGGGGACCCGTTGGGAACCCAATCGACACGACGCGGAGCAGTCCGGAAATGCGCTACGAAATCATATCGGCCGATTGCCACATTGATCTGCCCTGGATGCCGGAGGAGCTCTTTACCAACGGGGCGAGCGCCGCATTGCGCGATCGGATGCCCTACGTCGAAGAAAGGGAGAACGGCCGCTATTGGGTGAGCCGGAGCGGCGCGCAGTTCGGCCTGAAGAACGGCATGGGTTCGGCGGGTCGCGTCTATGTGCCCGGACAGATTCACCGCTCGGACCGCATGGAGGCGCAAGGCCTGTTCAGCGACGGCGCAAAGGGGATCCCGCGACTGGCGGACCCCGAACTGAGGATGCGGGACCAGGATCTCGATGGCGTTCAGGCGGAGGTGATCTACGGCATCCTCGGCGCGTCGAATCGCTTGAACGATGACGAGGCCGCGACCGAAGTCATGCGTATCTATAACGCCTGGATGGCGGACTTCTGCGCCGCCAGACCTGAGCGCTTTGCGGGAATCGCGAGCATTCCGAGCCACGATGTCGCCATCGCCTGCGATGAAGTGCGCCGGGTCGCCGAACGCGGTGCGCTGCGCGGCATCGAGGTGGCGAACACCCACGACATGGCGCCGCTGTTCGACCCCTCCTGGGAACCGCTGTGGGCACTGACCGAGGAAGCTAATCTGCCGCTGCACTACCACACTATCGGCTCGGGACGCCGCTATGACCTCCGCGCAATGTCGCCCCTGCAACAACGACAGGCGTTCGCCGTGAACATCACGGGTTTCCAGTTGGCGATGTCGAAAATCATCATGGAGATCATCTACGGCGGCGTGCTCGAAGCGCATCCAGCGTTGAAGATCGTTATCGGCGAAAGCGGCATCGGGTGGATTCCGTACATCCTGGAGCACATGGATCTCGAGTGGGAAGATCAATTCAAGGATCTCACGCTCACCATGAAGCCTTCCGAATATTGGCGCCGCCAATGCCATGCCACCTACCAGTCGGACCCCATCGGCATTCGCCTGCTCGACATCCTGGGCGAAGAAAACGTGATGTGGGGCAGCGACTTCCCGCACCCCGACGGCGTGTGGCCGGATTCCAGGGAATTCATTGCGCGCGAGCTTGGCGGCGTGCCCGAATCACTGCGGCGCAAGATCATCTGCGAGAACGCCGGCCGCCTGTATCGCTTTTTCGACTGAGCTTCTTGAACGAGGCCAAAGAGGGTCAGGACCACCGAGACCCGCCATTGCGACACCGGCGGTGGTTGTCAAATGCCCGCCAAGTGGCCGAACGCGCGCCAACGTAATGCATCTTCCGACGCGCGCTGCTAATGTTCATCGTCCGGCGCCCGTAGCTCAGTTGGATAGAGCGTTGGCCTCCGAAGCCAAAGGCCACAGGTTCGAATCCTGTCGGGCGCGCCATACAAAGTCGCCCGGGTCGTTCGCCGTGCTGCGCCGATCGCGCAATTTGCGGTTGGGACCACGAGGGGCAATGATTTCGTCGGCCGAGCGCGATGTTGGCGCCCGCGTTTCGCAGAGGTGTTTATGAGATTTGGGCTTCGATTCGCCAAACGTGCCGCACTATTGGCCGGAGGGGCCTTGGCGTCGAGCTGCCTGGCCGTGGATGTCGGCGATGTGGCCCCCGATTTTCGCCTGCCTGGTTCCGATGGCCACCATCACGCGCTAACCGACTATCGGGGCCAATTCGTCGTTATCGCGTTCTTTCCGAAAGCCTTTACCGGCGGCTGAACCATGCAGTGCAAGGCGTTGCGTGACAGCGCCGCAGAAATCGAAGCGTTCGACGTCGCGTACTTCATGGCCAGCGTCGATGCGCCGGAAATAAACAAGGCCTTCGCCGAGCAGAACGGGGCCAGTTTCCCCGTCCTGTCGGACGCCGACCGCACCGTATCGGCCGCGTACGGCGTGTTGTCGGAGCGAGGGTTCGCAAATCGGTGGACCTTCTTCATCGATCCGGAAGGCGTCGTCGCCCGAATCGACCGGGAAGTCGATCCGAGCACCGCCGGTACCGACCTGGTGAAACATCTCGAAGCGCTGGACGTCCCGCGAACGGACCACTAGCCCGCACCTTTCAACCAAGCCTGACGGTCACAGGCTTCGCTGGCCAGGTCAGGGATCCGTCTTGTCCCGGTACTCGCACAGGTCCTCTATCACGCAGGCGCCGCAGCGTGGTTTGCGCGCTATGCAAATGTAGCGTCCATGCAGAATCAGCCAATGGTGGGCATCGCGTTTGAACGCTGCCGGCGTGAAACGCAGCAGCTTCTCTTCGACCTGGAGCGGCGTCTTGCCCGGCGCAAGCCTGGTTCTGTTGGCGACGCGGAAGATATGCGTATCGACGGCGATAGTCGGTTCGCCGAAAGCCGTGTTGAGAACGACATTGGCTGTCTTGCGGCCAACGCCCGGCAACGCTTCAAGGGACGCGCGGTCACGCGGCACTTCACCGCCGTGGAGCGAGATGAGCGCTTCGCAAGTCTTCAGGATGTTGGCCGCCTTGGTGTTGAACAGGCCGATGGACTTGATGTGGTCCTTGAGCCTCTCCAGGCCCAGGGACAACATGGCCTGCGGCGTGCCCGCTTCGGAGAAAAGGGTTTTCGTCGCGCGATTGACGCTAACGTCCGTCGCCTGCGCCGAGAGGATCACGGAGATCAGCAGTTGGAAGGGTGATCGGTATTCCAGCTCGGTGGTCGGCGCGGGGTTCTCCGTTTGCAGACGCCGGTATACCTCGCGCCTCTTGTCTTTATTCATGCACCGTTCGTTCTTCCACCGGGTAGGCAGCTGGCCGAGTGGCCGGAGACCACCAAGCCGGCGGACTCAATCCGCGTCGGGGTCGAGAAATTCCCCGACATCGGAAACCGGCCCGAACGCGTAGTCCACCGCATCGTCATCCGCGTCAATGAACGGGCCCGTATCGGTCACGTCCCCATCGTTCCATCGACCATCGTCGGAGTCGGAGTCGGAGTCGGAGTCGGAGTCGGAGTCGGACAACATGATCCCGGCGCCAATCACATCCTCAGCCGACGCGTCCGGCACCACCACGACGACAGGCGCGGGCCGGTCAGGTTCCATGGGTCCGTCCGGACGCGGAACCGCGCTAGCCGCTACGGGTATCCCGTCGACAGACCCATTGTTCGGCGTATCCCACAACGCGAACACCGCCGCTCCCAAAGCGAGAGTGAATGTCACGGCGTACGCAACCGTGCGGCCCGCCTTCGACTGGGGCATCAAATCAATCACTGGCCTCCACGTCTATGCGAGACACGAAGCAGTGGCCGTTGTGCGTCCTCGTGTCGTCCACCCACACTCGCACCGTCCGCCCCGTCACGAATGCCAACTGAGCCGAGTCGTACATGCGCAGCGCATTGGACTTGCTGGTGTGGGTGCCGGTGCAACTGAAGGTCACCCACTTGGTCGTCGGGCAATTGAGGCTCATTTCGGACGGCGACACGCTGAGCGCGACCATACAGCCGCCGAACCTCTCGTCCGCCACGGTCAGCGTCCGCCTGACCTCCCCCACGACTTGCGCCGTCGTCGCCTGCGCCGGCACCGTCAGCAATACCGACAGGGACAACGCCGCGGCAGTGAACTTGACTGATCTTCGAATGGTCATGAGACCTCCTTCGTCTGCTTGACGCTCCAATGCCCTTGCCTCGCTCGCCATGCGACCTTTATCGGCAACGAGCCGGCTGCGAGGGCCACAACGCATATTCATCGCTGCCCGCGACCGCGCTCGAGCACACAATGTCCCTCTTAAGGGGTCCAAGGTCAACCCATTGCTCACAAGTGACGCAGGAACACGCGACCGACAATCGGATCTTCTTCAAAGTACTTCGCCATGCCTTGCCCTTCGACCTGGTAGAAGCACTCGAACGTTCCGCCCACGATCGCGTTCTCGACAAACCTGTCGATGTTGATGAACCGTCGATAGTGCGATCCAAATCGTTTGTCGCCCGCCGCGTCTCTTTCGGTTCGGAACTCAAAAAAGCACATGGCGCCGGAACGCAAGCACTGCGAAAGCGCGGCCAGCAGGAGATCTTCTTCCTCTTCGGATATTGCGTGAAAGAAAAAACGCGCATAGATGACGATACGAGCCCCTCTTTCATCCTTTTCTTGCATGGCGCCGTCTTCAATTTGAGTCAGGACGTCGATGAGAGCGTTCGGCGCGCCGATGTCCACCTGCTTGAATTCGACATCATCGACTTTCTTTTGTTGCACCCGCCTTCGATTGTCGTCGATCACCTTGCCGGAGAAGTCGAGACCAACAACGCGGTGTCCCAATTCGGCAAAGAAGACGGAATCGCGCCCGTTGCCACAGCCCAGATCGACGATATACCGTGGCTCCGTCAGCTCGATCGCGACCGTTGCCGCAAAAGCGGAGGGCAAGGTTGTATGCCCATATGCGTAGAACCGTGCCCAATAGTCCTTGATTTCGTTGTGCTTCGACGCGTCCCCAACAGGAATAGCGTTGAGCTCATTCATCTTGACGCGAACATCCTCTGTTACGCGCCATTGAAAGCTCGGGTCCGGGAACCGCCATCCGGGGCCATAGATCAACTCCAGCAGTCCCTCTGAATCGTTGGGGATCAAGACTTCACGACCCTTGAACTCGCGTTCCACGAGCGGATACATCCTATTTCGCGGAAAATTTCCGCCGGTGTTATACATGTACAAGTTATCGCCTTCCATCCACGCCATGAAGACGTCAAGTGTCGTTCCCTGAAGGCCCCAGTGGAATTGCGCGCTGCTATCGAAATGTACTTTCTGACCAATTTTGGCCAACGTCTTGACGACCTGACGAAACTCATCTGCCGCCGCGTCCAGTCCTTGTCCTTCTGCCAGAAAACAAACATCGACATCGTCGTCATGTGGAATGAAGTCATTGTCTCGAATGCAACCGAGCAGCGTGCCATAACAGATAAACAAATTCTTGGAAAAATGAGTTTCGAATATCTCATTGCTTTGCTCCAAAGCCAGAAAGATCTGCTGGTCCATATTTCTGTCTTTGAGCGGTCGAATTATCTGTCCGTATTTGGGATTGATTATATAGCCGCTCCGCAACCTGTCGGCGAGTGCCTCGATACCCTGGCCGTGCGGATTGTCGATGCTGGATTCACGGCCCTTGATTATCGGTAGCGCTTGACCACTCGAAGCCAGGACTTCAACCTGCCCACAATGCGGAAGCAACCTGAATAGTTCGGGAGAGATAGGAAATCGGAAGCCAGCTAACGGACGGTTCAAAGACTTCGCGATATCGCGTCTGGGAATATCCGCTCGAACCGTGCCCAACGATAGTCCGTCAACGCGAACTTCGATTTCGATCGTGCCTTCAACTTCATCGTCAACGCACCATCCGGCAATGAACCAGCGCGAAATTCTCTCCACGTACCCCCTGATTGCCATATTACTTATTAAGCTCCGTTCTATTCAGTGAATGTGACCCTTGGCACGCAAGTAATCGTCAAGCGCAGCTTGCCACCCAGGCAAAGGACCAAAGGTTCTTGAAGTCTTCGAGTTGTCGAGCACGCTGTAGCGAGGACGTGCCGCACGTGTGGGATATTCTTCGCTGGTGCATGGCGTCACGGTAGCGTCGATTCGAGTTCGGGTGATGATCTCCCGAGCAAAGTCGAACCAACTGGCTGCACCCTCATTGACCACGTGGTATAGACCAGGTGCGCAATCTTCGACCAGGACGTGCAGGACGACTCGGGCGACATCCGCAGTCGCCGTTGGTGACATGATCTGGTCGTCGACGACCCGAAGCGCGCCGGTCTCGGCACCGACGCGAATCATGGTCTCGACAAAATTCCCGCCCTTGCCGCTGGCGCCGGCAACGCCGAACAACGATGCGACACGGATGATCACAAGGTTGTCCAGGGCAAGGCTCGCCAAGTTCTCGCCCATGGCCTTGGACGCGCCGTAGACGTTTACCGGGGCGACAGGGTCGTCCTCGGTCAGCGGATCGATGCGCCCGGCATCACCGCCGAAGACGTAATCGGTGCTGACGTGGATCAGTCGCGCCCGGCGACGGGCGCATACCTGGGCCAGACTCTTCACGGCATGGGCGTTGACGGCAACGGCGAGGGCTGCATTATCTTCGACCTCATCGGTCTTGTGGTACCCGGTGCAGTTGACCAGCGCGTCAAAATCGAAACCTTCGAACTGGCGTTCAATCGCGCCCGGCGATGCAACATTCAACCGTTCCCGCCCCAGGGCCAGCAGTTCGAACGGCTCGCCAAACCGCTCGTGGCAACGCCGGATATCAACCCCAAGCTGGCCATTCGGCCCCAGCAGCACGACTCTCATATCGGGGAGCGAAGCCCATGCTGATCGCCAGGTTCCTGCATAGCGATCAGCTTCACGTCCCGGAAGTCAGGGGGTCTGGTACACATCTTCTTCTCTGTTCGACTACCGCCACTCGAAACGATAGTTCAGGTCCCGCACCACGTTGCCGATGACGCGTTCGATGGCATGCGCCCATTGGGCGTCGAGGTGGAACCGCAAGGGCGTGTCGTCTCCTTTTTCAAAAGGTAGATCCCTGCAGGTTTCGAATATCCTTTGCAGTACTTCCCGGCGCAGGTACATCATCGTACCGGATAGAAATTCCACGTCTCTAGACTCGGGTCTCACGTCGAGCAGATCCAGAAGTTCCGTGAACTTCTCAGCGTTGCCTCTCAATTCCGTATCGCGGTACCTGCGGGAACCGATCAGGCCGATGGTTTCGTCCGACAACATCAACCTCAAGTTCTCAACCGCAACCTTCCGGGTCCCCAAGAGAGGAGTCAACAGCCTCCGGCGCCAGAGTAGAGCATCTCCCGTACCCAGGTGCGGGCTTTTCTTGGAATGGATTAGACAGAAGAATCGATAATCTTCCATGGAAATATTCCGCAACAACTGAAAGTGACCGCCAATGTCGCGGCCGACATTCTCGCTGACGCAAATTCTCGCAGCGGGGAAGGCGTCGCGAATACGCTGCTCGACTTCCTGCGTGAAGGTCGTATCAACCAAATTCACGTAAAGGTCGTACGTACTCTCGGGCAAGTTCGCAAGGTATCCCGCCAGTTCCTCCCACAGATCCGGGTAGTATATGTGCGCGAGAACGCACAGCGGCCGCGTTTCCGACATCAGTTCGGCGGGCATGTCGATGGAAGTCGGGTCGGGCGATGCAATGGCAGCGTCCCCGCGCGATGTATGCAACCTGGGTTCCCACCGCCCAACGCACATGTAGTGCCGCAACGCTTCCAAAGGCAACCGCTCGGCATAACCTTTCAGGTCTGGATACAGATCAATATATTCCGCAGCCTTGAAATCCAGTGGAATCTCCCGAGGGTCGTCGCAAATCTGTTGCGCAAATTCACCTCTGGAACCCGCGCGGGATTCCGCGCGCCCGTGATTGCGGTAGTGATCGAGAAGCGCTTCCTCGTCGGCGTGGGTGAGATCCGGATTCAGGTCACGGTAAAATCCGGCATCGAACGCGAACACGCCATCTTCGCGCATGTCGATACGATGCAGGGTCTCGACCAAAGGATCGATTTCATCCGGATCCAACGCGAACGGCAACCGGCCTTCCACGGCGCCATGATCCAGGTAGTGCCGTAGCGGGTCCGCCCCGCTATTCATTACGTCTTCGTTGGCGGCGAGGTAATACTCCGGATCGAAGAGAATTGGCGTGTCGCCCTGGTTGTTGGCGGCGTCAAAGTTGCGATCCGCCAGTTGCAATCGCCCGGAAGCAACGTACCGCCGGTTAGATTGTGTCCTTCGACCCAAGTGACGATCAATGAATCGCCGGGGTAGCAAACGGAGAAATGGGCCTTTCACTTTCGGTCTGAGCGAGCCAAGTGGAATCAGCCGCCACAGGGAGCGCATGACGTGGTAAGCGGTTATCGACAGCAATCGGTAGGTAGCGGCCAGAGTTGTCGACAGAGCGATCTTGAGAAAGCGTAGGGGTCGGGTGATGCGCCAAGACGTTGATCCATAGATCGCTTCAATCTGGCTGTCTCGCTCGACGATGGCCCGATCAAGGGATTCAATCCGCGCATCCCGTTCGGCGATCTGGGTGTCGCGTTCGGCGATCTGGGTGTCGCGTTCAGCGATCTGGGTGTTGCGTTTAGCGACTTGCTGATCGCGTTCACGCAACAACTGACCCACAGAGGCGAGTTGGCTATCCCGATCAGCCACCTGCCGGTCGCGTTCGCTCAACAACTGACCCACAGAGGCGAGTTGGCTATCCCGATCAGCCACCTGCCGGTCGCGTTCGCTCAACAACTGACCCACAGAGGCGAGTTGGCTATCCCGATCAGCCACCTGCCGGTCGCGTTCGCTCAACAACTGACCCACAGAGGCGAGTTGGCTATCCCGATCAGCCACCTGCCGGTCGCGTTCGCTCAACAACTGACCCACAGAGGCGAGTTGGCTATCCCGATCAGCCACCTGCCGGTCGCGTTCGCTCAACAACTGACCCACAGAGGCGAGTTGGCTATCCCGATCAGCCACCTGCCGGTCGCGTTCGCTCAACAACTGACTCACAGAGGCGAGTTGGCTATCCCGATCAGCAACGCGCTGGTCACGTTCACGAACAGCCCTGTCAAGGTCTGCGATCTGGCGATCCCGACTACCCACGGCTTGTTCCAGCGATAGTGCGGTTCGATCAAGCGCGTCGATCTGCGCTTCGTATTCCCGATTTCTTTGCATCGCCTGTCTACCGACAGCAACGGGACGGCCGAAGTTCGGGGCAGAATCGTTGAATGCCAACGCGATTGCGTCCAGTGTGCCGGGATCGGTTTTTCGCACGTTGCCGCGAGCCCAACGATTGAGAATTTCGAAAGCCGTCTTGACCCAAACCGAGACCATCGGATCGTCATGAACACGGGCATCATCGTGTATGTGATGCCGGATCGAGGACGCAATAAACGACTCTATCTCCAGATCCGCGACGGTCGAACGCCTCGGCCAGGTGACTTCGAGTTCAGAACCGAGCCTGATAGCCAGACCCTTCCAGTTGTCGAGCACGTCCTCATACCGCGTGAAGGCGCGTGGCAATCCACGCGAGCTTGCCTCGGCATCGAGGACATTTCGCAACCAGATGAGCACGCCGATTGACGGATCGATCGCGTCGCGCGCCCGCAGCGACGCGGCCACTTCGAGCGGGTTGCGAACGGGCAACGCCACTACCGTTACCGCGCCGATACGGTCAAGTGCTTCTTTCCAGAACTGCAAAAGCCGGCAGATTCGAGGATCCTTGAGGACGAACAGTCGGCTGTCTCCGAACTCGCTGGTGAGCACAGCCCGCGCCCTTTCGTGAAAATCCTCCGCAATCGGCGATGCGTGCCACTGGGGATTGAACGCCTCCCAGTCGTCCCACGAAGAGCCGGCGGAAACAAGAATCGCGTCGTTGAGATCTGCGATCTCAGTGGACTCCCAATATCCCATGGCATTGTTGGAGTCGGCTTCCATCAGCGTATTCGGCAGATCGCAACCCAAGCTGGCAAGAACCCTTGTCACGGCGGAGGTTCCGCTGCGGTGCATGCCGGCAACCACCACTCCTACGCTTCTGACGTTTCTTGAAGGCGGGGACATGTCGGGTCAACTCGGAGGTGGCTCGAAAAATCTCGACGTTGCGTATGCGACGAAGTTTCAAGGATGGACTTGTTTCGTTCAGCGATGCAACTGAAGCGACGACGGCTAATGCAACGATGCGCGCGTCAGTCGATCACGCGGCGGGTCAACGTAAGGTCGAAATGTTCAAACGCTGACCTGATCCCCCACAGCCACAATATTCCCGCGGCACCGACCTTCGCGCACCAGGAAAGGTCCGGTACGTTCGCATGCAACAGCACCAAGCGATACTGCTCGATCATTACAAACATCGGATTCAGGCGGAACAGTTCCTGGTGCTCGGGCCGCATTCCGTCTGTCGAGAAAAAGATCCCAGAACAGAACATCATCAACGTAAGCCCCGACCGGACCACAAATCGCAAGTCCCGCACCCAGCAACAAACGAACGCCACGGTCGAGCCCACGGCAAGAATCAGTATGAACTGTGCCACCGCCAGCACCGGCAGGGACAGCCATGTCCCGTTCGGACCGAACACCGCCCCCATCCAGATCAGGACGATCGCAAACACGAAGCCTTGTTTCAGCGTCGCTGAAGTCACAGCGGTGATGGGGAACAGGAGCTTTGGCAGACGCATTTGCAAAATGATGCTCCTCGACACCGAGATGCTGTCCGTGCAATTGCCAACGCCGTTGGCGAACCAAAGCCACATCGTGATGCCGACGATCAGAAAGTGTGTGAAGTTCTCGATGTTCGACGACCGAATGTAGGTAAATACGACGTAGAACACGGCGGTCATGGCCATGGGTTCCAGCAACCACCACAGCCAGCCGAGATAGTACTTTGACGCTTCCCCGACCAAGTTGAGATACGCCCGATAGAGCGCGTATCGCCACAGGTGCATTTTGATCAGTAACACTCGCTTGCCTCGCGCGCACATGCGCATGGAGATCCCCATGCGCGGGAGATCGGGAACGGGGACCGCGTGTCGACCAGGCGTCGCGAATGCGAATCGGCCATGTTCCGCAACGCAGCCCCGCGGCCCGTTTCGATGGTTTCTTCAGCTAGTTTTGCTAGATGCTCACGGCGGTGCCGCATGCCGTGACCATGAGCATGCTGCCATTCTTTCCGACGACCTCATAGTCGAGGTCGATCCCCACGATAGCGTTCGCGCCCTGCGAGCGGGCGCTTTCAGACATCTCTTCCAGGGCGATTTCGCGCGCCTTATGCAACTCCTTTTCATAGGCGCCCGAACGTCCGCCAACGATATCGCGAATGCCCGCGAAGAAGTCCCTGAAGATATTCGCGCCGACAATCGCCTCGCCCGTGACGATGCCCTTGTAGTCACGGACCGTCTTCCCCTGGATCACCGAAGTCGTGGTCAAAATCATGCGCTGGGTGCCTTAACAGATCACAGTACTCGTACGTCAAGGATGAACTTGTTGCGTTGGGCGATGCAACCTGTGCCTCGCCAGATTGGCGCCGGCGCGTGCTCCGGCGAGCAGCAATCCCGCGATGATAAACGCCCCCGGCGCAAGTGCGGCCAGGGGAACCGCCAGAGCGGCGAATTGCCGGGCTGCGCCGAGCGCGATCAGGGCGACCGCAAAACCGCACGCCGTGCCGAGCGCATCGGTTAGCGCCCGTCCAACCGGCTGCTTTGATGCGAACTGTTCGAGTCTGCCAAGGATCATGCAGTTGGTAACGATGATCTGCACGAAGAGCGCAACGCGCTCGTAGAGATCGAACGCGTATGCCTGCATCAGCATCGTCACCGCCGAAGTGAAGGTGGCGATGACCAGCACGAAAAACGGCAGCCGGACCTCGGCGGGAACATAAGCACGAATCAAGGACACCGTACCCGCCGAACCGACCACCACGAAGGCGCTGGCGACGGCCAGTCCCAACGCGTTCTCAAGCGTTGTCGTCACCGCCAGCAGCGGGCACAAGCCGAGAAGCCGGACCCACGCCGGATTGTGACGCCACGCGGCGTCCCTGAACACCTCGTTCACTCGGAACACCAGGTTTCGGCAGCCCAACGCGCGAGAACCGTCTGCCGCGCCCGCAGCACCGCGTTGGATGTGATCGTCGCACCCGTGACAGCATCGACGTGACCGCCGCCGTCGATGCCTCCGATCCAGTCCGACGGATCGAGGACGTCGGCAAAACCAGGTGTTTCCGCGTGGCGCGTCACGCGCACGCCCGATAGCCGCCCGCCCCGAAAGGCGGCGACCACGTCCATCGAACCCCCGTAGCCGTGCTCCACGACCGCAAACGCCACCAAGTCTTGATCACATGCCGCCACATCTTCGTGTCCGCGCATCTCGATGTCGAGTCCCGAGAGTTCCTTGAGTGTCGCCTGTCGTCGTTGCCGCTCGTTGGCTTCGATGCGGTGTTCGGTGATCGCGTCGATGCCGGCAAGCAACGCGCCGGCGGCGGCCATCAACAGACCGAGAAAGAGCGCGGCGCGCGTCGATCTGCCTCGTGGCGCCGTCATGGTCGCAGCATCACCTTGTCGAGTGCCGGCGCCGCCAGATTTGCCAGCAGCACCGCGAAAGCGATGCCGTCCGGGTAGCCGCCAAAGCTGCGAATGCAATAGATGAGCACGCCTATGGCAAGTCCGAAGATCCATTGCGCGCGCGCCGACGACGGCGCGGTCACCGGGTCCGTGGCGATGAAGAACGCCGCCAGCATGGTGCCGCCGGAAAACCAATGGAACAGCGGGGAACCCAGGCTCGCGGAACTGCCGTTGTCGTATCCGAGCGCGGCGCACGCGCCGAGCGCGCCGAGCACCGCGACGGGCATTCGCCAGTTCGCGATGCGGGCGGCGCAGAGATAGAGTCCGCCAACAAGCGCTGCGGCATTGACGATCTCGAAGCCGTGCGCGCCGATCACGCCGAATGCGGGCTGCCGCCATACCTCGTCCACGGTGGCCCCTCCCCGAAAGCTGAATACATCCAGCGCCGTGGCCCCCGTGAGTGCGTCCCAGTCGGCCTCCCAGTCAGCCTCGCAGCCAGACTCCCAGCCAGACTCCCAGCCAGAAAAGTGCGCCGGAAAGGCGACCAGCGCGGCGGCGTAACCGACCATCGCGGGGTTGAAGACGTTCTTTCCGATGCCGCCGTAGAGTTGTTTGGCGAGGATCACCGCCATGGCCGCCGCGAATACCAGGATGCCTGGATCCAACCCCGGGGGAACGGCGATGGCGATCAGCGCGCAAGTCACCGGAGTGCTGGCATCCTTGACGGCATCGAGCCTGCGAAAACGGGCCCAGACCCAACCCGCCTCCATGGCGACACCCGCGCTCATGGTGACCGCCAGATTGACGATTACGCCCGGACCAAAACAGTACGTCGCGGCCAACAGAGCCGGGATGAGCGCCGCGCCGGTGCGTAGCATGACGCCCCGCGTAGTTAGCGTCCGGGATGGTTCCATTCGCGGCCCGAAGCCATGCGGGCTTCGCGTTCCTTGCGCTGTTCCGCGCTCTGTTGTTCCACGCGCGCCGCGCGAGCCGTGTACCGGTCCCGCGCAAGCGCGGCGTTGCGCGCGCGGCGTTCCAACTCACGACGTTCCGACTTGCCGTGTCGGAATGTCGCCAGAAGCGGCAAGCGGCTTGGGCAAGCCATGTCGCAGGCACCGCATTCAACACAGTCAGCGAGTCTCAATCCTTCCATCTCGGACCAGCGCCGCGCATTGATGTGACGGAACATTTCCTGCGGCAGCAGCCCTTCGGGACACGCGCGCGCGCACCAACCGCAGCGGATGCACGGACTCGCCTCCGGTGGCGTGCGCACGGTGACCGCGCGCGTCGTCTTCGCGATGGACTCGCCTTCCGCTGCCACCCAGCCTGTGACCGGTCCGCCGACCACTACCTGGCCCTCGGGCAACGGCAGTTCCGCTACAGGATGGCCGATACGCAGCCAGGCGTTCGCGTCGTGCACGGTGACAATGCGTTGGATCAGGCGCTCCCCGCAGTGCCATGCGCGGTGAACGGCGAATACCGTCGCGACGTTGAATACCACGACGCCCACGTCCGTCGGAACTTCCTTTCCCCGACGGTCAGGACTTCGAGACAGGTCCATGCCCAGCAACCGCGCTATCAGCGCACGTTCGGAACCCGAGGGGTAGGGACCCGTCACCCGCGCCACTTCGGCACCCGGGATGTCATCCATACCCTCGCCGAGGGCGATGATCGTTCGCGGTTTTCCAAGGTAATCCGCCAAGGCGCCCATACCCGACAACACCTCCTCGGTATGGCCGCGCAGGAGGGCGCCGTCCGCCGAAACACCCGGCTCGCATTCAACGGCATTGACGATGAGAGTCGTCACGGCGGCGTTCCTGGCCTGTTGCAGCTTTAGCCAGGTCGGATAGCCGGCCCCGCCCAACCCGACGATGCCGGCGTCGCGCACGCGCTCCACCAGGTCTTTTGAGGTCAGAGGCGGTGCGGCGTCTTCAAGCCCGTCGGGATGAAGCAGCATTTCAGTCGCCGTCGCCTGCACCACGCCGGACGTGCCCGCATGCAAGTACCCCGCCCGTCCCGAATGCCCAAGGGCAAGCGCGTCGCCCGCACGGATACGGGTGCCGGAAGCCACTTTCGGTTCGTACCGCCCCATGCTCGTGAGCAACGGATATCGCAACACGCGAGGCAAGGGCAAACGCTTCACGGCCGCTTCCATTTCAAGATCTCTTCCGCTATCGGATCGAGAGAGATGCAATCAACCGGACACGGCGCGAGGCAAAGTTCGCATCCCGTGCAGCGCGCCCCGATGACCGTATGCACATACTTGCTCGCGCCGACAATGGCGTCCACCGGACACGCAGCGAGACACAGCGCACAGCCGATACACGCCTCCTCGTCGATCACGGCCACGCAGTCGGCGGGCGCCGCTATTACAGGTTGCGCAGGTTGTTCCGCTTCCCGCCCGAGCAGCGCGGCAATCGCTTCGACCGTCGCCTGTCCCCCGGGCGGACACAGATCGAGCGGCGCGCCGGAAGCAATCGCTTCCGCATAGGGTCGACAGCCGGGATAGCCGCACTGCGCGCATTGGGTTTGCGGCAACAGGTCATCGATGGCGGCCACAAGGCTATCCCCATCCTCCGAGAAACGCTTGCGCGCGAACCCCAGGACGGCGCCGACAACCAACCCAAGCACGCCGAGAACCAGCGCGGCCAGGATCATTGGCCGATGCCCCGCAGGCCGTAGAACGCAAGCGACATGATGCCGACGGTGATCAAGGCCACTGGAATGCCCTGCAAGGCGGGCGCGATCGCCTGGGTTTCGAAGCGCTCACGCAAGGCGGCGAAGCAGACGATCACGACGGAAAAGCCAAAAGCCGCGCCGAGCGCCACGGCGATGGTCTGCAGCACGCCCGCGCCGCTGTCGGTGACGATCAAGGCCACGCCGAGCACCGCGCAGTTGGAGGTGATCAGCGGCAAATAGACGCCGAGCAGTTGGTGTAGCAGCGGACTCACGCGCTTGACGAAGGCTTCGGTGAACTGGACGACCCCGGCGATGGCGACGATGAAGGCGACTATCCTGAGGTGGCCGAGATCCAGCGGCACCAACAGGTAGTGGTGCATCGCGAACGCCGCCAAGCTCGATACCGTGAGCACGAACGCCGTCGCGAGGCCCATGGGCAAAGCCGTGTCGAACCGGTTGGATACGCCCATGAACGGACACAGCCCGAGGAACTGGACCAGTACGAAGTTGTTGACCAGCGCGGCCGTGACAAGAAGAAGAAGCAGCTCGCTCAGTTAGCGAACCTCCATTCCCGGCACGGCGCCATCGTCCGGCGTCAACAGGAATATCTCGCTGCCGCCGGAACCCGCGGCGAGAACCATGCCCTCGGAAGTGCCGAAACGCATCTTGCGCGGCGCGAGGTTGGCCACGACGATGGCGTAGCGTCCGACGAGGCCCGCCGGATCGTACGCCTCCCTGATGCCCGAAAAGACCTCGCGACGATGATCGCCCACATCGAGCGTCAGTTTCAGGAGCTTGTCGGCACCTGCCACCGGCAGCGCTTCGACGATGCGCGCGACGCGCAGGTCTATCTTGGCAAAGTCCTCGATGCTGATGTGAGCCTGATCGGGTTCCTGAACGGGTTTGCTCTCGACCGGAGGCGGTTCATCCTCCTTCGAAGCTTCCACAACACGTTCGACGGCCTTTTTCTCGATGCGCCGGATGAGGGGCTTGAACCTGCCGATTCGGTGATCGACCAAGGGTGTCGCCGCGTCTTCCCAGGTCATCGGAGGCACGTTGAGGAACGCCTCCGTCCTTTCCGCGAAGGCCGGCAGGATGGGCTTCAAATAGAGCGCGATGACGCGAAACAGGTTGATGCCCATGGAGCAGACAGCCTGCACCTCCCCGACGCGGTTCGACTCCTTGATGAGACGCCACGGCGCGTGGCCATCGATGTAGCGATTCGCCAAGTCGGCCAACGCGGTGATCTCACGCACGGCGCGGCTGACGGCCCCGGTGTCGTACAGGTCGGCCAGCCGCTCCCGCGCGCCGGCAACTTCCTGCCACAAGGCCGCATCGTGGAGCGTCGGCGTCAGCATCGAGTCGAAGTGCCTGTGCAGGAATCCCGCGCAGCGGGACGCGATATTGACGATCTTGCCGACCAGGTCCGCGTTTACGCGCTGAACGAAGTCATCGAAATTGATATCCATATCGTCCGTATTCGGCGACAGCTTGGTCGCGTAGTAGTACCGCAGATATTCTGGATCGAGGTGGTCAAGGTACGTCGAGGCATTGATGAAGGTGCCTCGCGACTTCGACATCTTCTCGCCCCCCACGGTGATGAAACCGTGCGTATGCACCCGCGTCGGCGTGCGGAACTCCGCCGCCGACAGCACTGCGGGCCAGAACAGGGCGTGGAAATTGATGATGTCCTTGCCGATGAAGTGATGCACCTCGCAGTCGGAGTCGGGGCGCCAGAACTCGTCGAAGTCGACGCCCGCCCGAGCGCAGTAGTCCTTGAAGCTCGCCATGTAACCGATGCAGGCGTCCATCCAGACGTAGAAGTACTTGCCCTCGGCACCCGGGATCTCGAAGCCGAAATACGGCGCGTCCCGGCTGATATCCCACGCCTTCAAACCCTCGTCGAGCCACTCGGCGAGCTTGTTGGCGACCTCCGGCTGAACCGTACGGCTCCGGGTCCAGGACTTCAGGAAGTCCTCGGATTTGGCCAGGTCGACGAAGTAGTGCATGGACGCCTTCAGGATGGGCACGGCCCCCGACAGGACGGAGCGCGGCTCGGAAAGTTCCGTGGCGTCGTAGGTCGCGCCGCACATGTCGCAGTTGTCGCCCGGTTGATCCTGGGCGCCGCAGCGGGGACAGGCGCCACGCACGTAACGGTCGGCAAGGAACAGCCGCTGCTCGGGGTCGTAGAGTTGCTCTACTTCCTCGGTGAAGATATGGCCCTTCTCCTGGAGCCGCTGAAAAATGCGTTCGGAGTAGTACCGATTCTCCTGGGAATGCGTGCTGTGGAAGTTGTCGTGCGCAATGTGAAAGCGGGCGAAATCCGCCGCGTGCGAGGCGCGCATCGCTTCGCCCCACTCCTCGGGCGTCATGCCTTCTTCCTCCGCCTTCAGCATGGTCGCCGTGCCATGCGCATCTTCGGCGCAGACGTAGATGCATTGATTGCCCACGAGGCGCTGAAAACGCACCCAGATGTCGGTCTGGATGTTTTCCAGCAGGTGACCGAGGTGAAGCGGGCCGTTCGCATAAGGCAATGCGCTGGTGACGAGAATCCGTCGCTGACCGCGAGCTTTCAGCCCCATGGCTACCCCCGCGACGCCAAGCGTTCGCATTGGCTCCCATGTTGGCGAGCGTCTCTCTTTATGGTGAGAGTCATGGTGAGAGTCATGGCGAGAGTCACGGCGAGAGCTTCCTGCCCCTTGCGCATTTGAGGGTTCGGGTGCGGTGGGCAATATACCCTATAATCGCTCCCCTTTATCGGCGCCGACAGGGCGCGGGGCGCGGAAAATGGCGGCGAAAGGGCGGTCCCTGGAGGCATTCCGTGATCCGATTCTCTCCGCGACCTGGGGTGAGCTGGGCGCGGTCCGGCGCATGGCCAGCCTGGATGGAAAGTGGCACGCGCACGTGTGTCTCGGCTACCCGTTCAACGGGGTCGAAAAAGACTACGCGCGCGCCGTCTCCGACTGGCTCGGCGAAGACATCGCCCTCGACCTCGAATTCCGCGCGCCCGAAGCGCGAGGCATTCCCGGCGCGAAGAACATCATTGCCGTCGCCTCCGGCAAGGGCGGCGTCGGCAAATCCACCACCGCGGTCAATCTCGCCCTCGCCCTGGACCGCCTCGGCGCCAAGAGCGGGATTCTCGACGCCGACATCTATGGTCCAAGCCAGGGCATCATGCTCGGCATTGCCGAAGGACATCGGCCCGAGGTGCGGGATGAACGTTTTTTTGTCCCGATCAAGGCGCACGGTATCGAAGCGATGTCCATGAGCATGCTGGTGACAGACAAGACGCCGATGGTATGGCGCGGCCCAATGGTTTCAGGCGCCTTGAGACAGCTTCTCGAGCAGTCGGCCTGGGGTGATCTGGACTACCTTGTCGTCGACATGCCCCCCGGGACCGGCGATATCCAGCTCACCCTGTCGCAGACCGTTCCCGTCGGCGGCGCCGTCATCGTCACCACTCCCCAGGACATCGCGCTTGCGGACGCCAGAAAGGGCATAGAGATGTTCTCCAAGGTCAACATACCGATCCTCGGCATCGTCGAGAACATGAGCTATTTCGTTTGCGACGGCTGCGGCCAACGTCACCACCTGTTCGGTTCCGGCGGGGGTGCGCGCGTCGCCCAAGAGTATGGCGTCGAACTGCTAGGAGCGCTGCCGCTCACAGCGAGGATACGGGAACAGGCTGACAGCGGCCGACCGACTGTCGCCGCCGACCCCGACAGCGATGTCGCCCGGGCCTACATGGACTGCGCGCGCCGCGCCGCGGCCGCGCTGTGGCGTGGCATGGCATCCCAGGCACCGCCGCCCACCATACGAATGGACGATGCATGAGCATCAAGTCCGATCGCTGGATTCGCGACATGGCGCGCGAACACCATATGATCGAGCCGTTCGAACCGGGTCAGGTTCGCCACAGCGACGGCGTTGGAGTCATCTCCTACGGCACCTCCAGTTACGGCTACGACGTCCGCTGCGCTCCCGCGTTCAAGGTGTTCACGAATATCTTCTCCGCCACCGTGGACCCCAAGGCGTTCGACGAACGCAGTTTCGTGGACGTGAGCGCCGATAGCTGCATCGTGCCGCCCAATTCCTTCGCGCTCGCCAGCACCATCGAATATTTCCGTATCCCGAGGGACGTCCTGACCCTGTGCGTGGGCAAATCCACATACGCGCGCTGCGGAATCATTGTCAATGTCACGCCCCTGGAACCGGAATGGGAGGGGCATGTGACGCTCGAGTTTTCCAACACAACCAATCTCCCCGCGAAAATCTACGCGAACGAGGGAGTCGCTCAACTGTTGTTTTTTCAGTCCGACGAACGTTGCGAAACGAGTTACAAGGATCGCGACGGGAAGTACCAGGGCCAGCGCGGAGTCACCCTGCCGAAGACGTAGGTGCCCCAGCGCCACACCGTAACTATAGGCGGTGCGGCCACCCCGGGTTGCGAATAAGCGGCCAAATCTCCCATCATTGACATACAAGAGCAACAGAGCAATCGCTTGGCGGAAACTCTCGGTCCGAAAAGGCCAAGCGGCAAGAAGCGGCACCTTCTCCTCGTGCTTCCACCGCTTCTGGTCGTGGTCGCCTTGGCTGGCGTACTCGTTTTTTTTAGCCGTCCCGACTACAGGCAGGAGTTGGACGACGACCTGTGTGCGCTCGAACCGGACGAGTCGGCCGGGCGCGCCGTGTTCCTGCTCGACTTTCGCAAACCGCTGGGCGAGGCGAACCTGTCGTTGCCAAGCGAGTTGCTGCACGACGTGAGCCTACGCCTCGGCGCCAACACCGAACTGCGCGTATTCGCCCTCGCGGCGGACCCTCGGGCGCCGAGGCTGCCACTCGACCGGGTCTGCAAGCCCTACAACAACGCCGACCTGCAGATCGGCACCGCAAAGGATCAGACAAACACGTCGCGGGACTGCGACGACCTGCCCGCGCAGCTTCCCGCGTCCTTGCGCGAGGCTGCAGACCGTTTCTGCGGCCGCCGCGACGCACTACAGAATCGCGTCGACGCGCTGGCGAGGAATCAGCCGACAACGCCAATAACCAACTCCTACCTCATCGAGGCGCTGGAGGATACGGCCATGGAGATGTCGGAAGGTTCGGGGCCGCGAACGATCTATGTATTCTCCGACATGATGCAGCACGCCGAGTGGTACTCCCATCTGGACCTCGAATGGACCGACTGGAACTTCGCGGACTTCACCGCGACCCGCGCAGCGCAGACGGGACGCATGGGTAGACCTCCGGCGGTCTCCAACCTGGCCGTGCAGGTCTACTATTTGCCGCGGCTCGACCTGACCGAGCACCCGCGGCCGAAGCGCGCGCACCACGCATTCTGGGAAGAATATTTCGCCGACGCGCAGTTGACATTCCACGATCAACCACCGTTGCCCGCTTATGCGGCAGTACCCGTCATGAATCGATTGACGCCCGAGGAACTCGCGGCACTGGAGCGCGAGGGAATCGAGAAGGAGCGCGCGGAAGCGGCACGGATGCTTGCGGAAGTGCAGGAGGAAAGGGCAGCGTTGGAAGAGGAGCTGCGCAAGATCGCCGAAGAACGGGCTCGGACCACCGTTGCGCCCAGAGCGCAACCCCAGCGCACAGCCCAGTTGCGCCGCCAACAGCAATCGCTGGCCGACCAGAGAGAACAACTGGACGCACGGCAGGCGGAAATAGGGCAGATTGCAGCGGCGGGACCAGCAGAGGTCGAAACACGGCCGCCAGCCCAGCCAACGCCCACCGAGGAACAACGGACCGTTGTAGAGACGGCCGAACGGGGAACCATCCCGAGTGAGCGGACCATTCCCGAAGCGGGCGTCGCCAGCGACGTGCCGGCAACCGATGTAGCCATCCCCCCCCCCGCTTCCGCGTCCGACGATCCGTCCGACGACAAGCCCATTGGGCAACTGGCACTGGCAAGTGGTCGGTCCGCCACGACGGACTTGCCCCCCTGTAACGCGACCCTGCTGCCAAAGTTCCTTGCCGAAGCCGCCAGGGACATATATCCGGGGCGCCGCCAGATGAACTATGGATCTGCCACCATCGCCGTTCGCTACAAGCTGGACGAGCGGGGCACGACCGTCGACGACGAGATCGCCTTCATCCCCGAGGAATCCAGCGCGGAGCGGCCCCGATCTTTCGACCTTTTCGCCCGTACCGCGATGCAGGTGGTAAGAAACTGGGTCTTCGAATTCGATACCGGGGATGAAGGCGCATGCCGCAAGCGCCAAGAGCGGTCGATCATATTCCAATTCCGGTACAACTAGTAGGAGCCCTGATCGGCGTCAGCAGTTCTCATTTTGGTTTTGTCGGGTGACTGTTGAGGATTTCATTGGTTTGCGGCGGGTTGATCGGTTGCGGAGGCGAGGCGGGGAAGTCAGGGAGGCTGTGCCGCAGGTCCGCCGGTGGCGAGCAGTGTCATGAGCGCGGTCCACGAGGTGAACACCTGGTATTCGGTGACGGTGCGCAGGTGCTCGAACAGGCGGAAGCGGGTGCCGAGCCGCTGCCGGGCCTGCTGCCAGAGGGTTTCGGCGAGTTCGCAGGCGGTGTGCAGGGCGAAGGCGAGCAGGTTGAGGACGACGAGCACGCCGGCGAGGGTGTCCTTGCCGTGGCCGAAGTTGTGTTCGAGGTGGTAGCCGTGCTGCTTGAGGACGTTGAAGGTCTCGTTCTCGATCTTCCACCGGGCGCGGGCGCAGTCGGCGAGTTCGGCGACGTTGCCGCGGTTCACGTCGAGGCTGGTGGCGAAGGCGCCGCGGTAGGTGACGGTGCCGTCGGGTTTGGAGCTGACGATCTCGAGCCAGTTGACGCGCAGGGCGTCGTCGCCGTCGCGGATGGGCAGGCCGTTCATCCAGCGGTAGCGGTGGATGCGGCGCTTCGCGCCGCGGCCCGCAGTGCGGCGGCGCGTGGGCGGGCGGATGCCGTCGAGGTACTCGTAGAGGGTCTTGTGGCTGGGTTGCTTGCAGGTGAGCAGGAAGTCGCCGCCGGCGTCGAGCATGGCCCGGCAGACGGGCTGACAGGCGTAGAGGTCGTCGCCGAGGTAGACCGGCCGCAGGGCGGCGCAGCGGGGGCCGTGGCGCGCCAGCCAGCGCTTGACGGCCTGCCGTTCGCAGTCCTGCTTGGCGGCGCCGTCCTGGGGCCGCACGAACTCCGGCGGCAGCGGCAGCGACTGCGCCCGGCCCGGCGCCACGACGTTGGCGGCGAGCATCTGGTGGAAGTGCTCGGTGCCGCCGTCGGCGCGCTTGCGGGTCGAGCAGTTGTCGCAGCGGATCTTGCGCGAGCGGAAGAACTCGGTGCCGTCCAGGGCGACCAGCGCGCGGCCGTCCAGGCGGCGCATGGGCGCGAGGCCGCCGCACGCGTCGAGATCCCCGGCGAGGGCGTGGAACTCGTCGTCGAAGTGCGCCGTCGGCACGCCGTCGAGCAGCTGCCGGACGTGGTTGTCGCACGGGATGCGCGCCAGGCCGAACAGCGTGTGCGCGTTCGAGCGCGTGCGGCCCTCGGCCAGCGCGCGCTGGTGCGCCAGGAACGACGGCGACTGCATGAGGAACACCGACAGCGCCGCCATGCCGATGTCGGCCATGGCGTAGCGCCGGTTGCTGCCGCGGCGGGGATCCGGCATGCGCGCGAAGCACGCCCGCAGCCGGTCGAGATGGCGCCCGAGGCGCTTCACGGCGGCGCCTCCTCCGCCATGATGGCCGCCAGCACCGCCAGGCGCTCCGCCCGCGGCATCGCCGCGTAGCGCCGGCCCCAGCCCGCCGCCTTGCGCTTGACCGTCTGCCGGTGCGTGAAGTTCCGCCCGGCGCACGACGCCCAGTGCACCCGGTTCGGCGCGAAGTTGAACCACACCTTCTCGGTCACCACCCCCGCCTGGTTCATCACCTGCAGCGACACGCTGCGCCAGCCGCGCAGCAAGTCGTCGTAGAGCGCCGACGGATACCCCGACACCATCACCGCGCAGGGCAGCCCACTGAGCAGTTCCAGCAGCGCCGCGTGGTCCGCGTCCCCGTAGTCGTGCCGGTAGCGGCGCGACGACTTGCGCGCGCCGCGCAGGTACGGCGGATCGCTGTACACCAGCTCCGATCCGTCGAACGCGAACTCCGACAGGTACGCGTGGCAGTCGCCGTGCACCAGCTCGACCGGATACCCGCACTCGAACCGCGTCAGCGCGCGGCCGTCCAGGTCGATGCCGATGTTGCGCAGCGCCGCCGGCTTGCGCCTCATGACCGCACCGCCGCCCAGATGCGTCTCGATGTACACCGCGTGCGGCGGCATCAGCGCGATCAGCGCCTGACACAGCCCCGACGTCGCCTTCGATCCGAACCACGGGTGTCCCATGGCGCGCACCATAGGCGCCGCGCCCTATGGCGTCAAGCCCCCCTCAAAACCGCCGATCCGCCGTCCCAACGCCCGATGTGGCCAAAATGAGAACTGCTGGATCGGCGTTCCGTACTTTGCTGGAATGAGCGGCAAGACTCCAGCCCGCACCCCCCATACGGGCTAAATCCGGTGGGATCATCGCGCCCATTGGTGAACCATTTTGCCTAAGTGAAGTAGAGCGAGGGGTGAGGTTGCGGATGACCAGCTAACGATGCATTATCCGTCGGCTGCAATTTCGGGTGCCGCATTGATGTTGCGGCGCCCACGGGAGATTGAGATGGATTTGCAAAGCGTTTGCCGAGATGTCATGGATGATGTGGACGGTTCCCTGGGATGCGTCCTTACCGATCTTGAAACCGGTTTGCCGTTGGCCGCCGAGTACCGCGCTGGAACGGTCATGAATGCGGACACAATCACTCTCGTGTCCTATGTCGGCATCGAATTCTTTCGCGGCAAGCTGGTTCGCAACTTTGAGCGTTCATTGTCGAGGAACCGTGACGGGTCGCGCGGATTCGTGCGCGAGGTCCAGTTGACGACGAGCAACACATATCAGTTCATGTCGTCTGTACCCGGGTGGGAACAGGTGGTCTTCATACTGGTCACGAACAAGAACGTCAGTCTCGGCATGGGATTGTTGGCGGTTCACGACGCGGTCGGACGCTTAAGGGAAATGCCCAGGCGCGCATACGCTCCGCCGGCCAATCCGACGTTCAGGCCTCGCGAAGAAGCATCGGAGCCATCGACGCCACCTCAGTCATTGGAGCCACAACGCCCCGAACCTGCGCGCGACAGCGCATCTGACGCAGCGGAACAGCGCGAGGCTACCCCCGAGAGGCAGCTTGAAACACCGCAGCAAACGGATACCGGAAGCGAGCCACAGCCAGAACGGCGCACGGCCTCGCTCGCCGGAGTTCCCGCCACCTCGGAAACCAGACCCGCGCAAAGCCCAACCCCGGTCATTTTGCCGAAGGAACCCGCCACTCCTCCAGCCGAGCCACCAGAATCTCCTGTTGTGGAGACCCAGACGCCCGAAGCGGCCGCGAAGTCTGAGGAGGAGCCGCACCCAGAGCAAAGGCGGTATTACCGGGGCGTTGAGGTGGACGCTTCCGAACCCCGGGAAAGGACCCCCGGCACTGCCCCGATAGGGCCGCGTGCGAGGATGTTCTTCAAGCGAACCGGTGATGAAAAGAACAAGAACAGAAAGCGACGTTCATGACACGTTCGCGCGCGAGCCGATAGCCGAGGATCGCACCCGGCGACTTGCCAATTTCGACCATTCATCCGCCAAACGGACCAGCCAAGGAAAGAAAGTCCAATGAAATCCATATTTGCGAGGCCCATAGCCGCCGCGGTCCTGATCCTGTTTGCACTCGTCGCTCCCGCCGCGATGGCCGCCGAAGCGCCGCCTGGTCTCGATAGCGGCAATACCGCGTGGATGCTGATGGCGACCGTGCTTGGTCTCATGATGACCGTGCCCGGCATCGCCATGTTCTACGGGGGCATGGTCAGACGCAAGAACATGCTTTCCATCGCCGGTCAGTGTTTCGCCATATGTTGCCTCGTGTCGGTGGTGTGGATGATCGTCGGTTACAGCCTCGCATTCTCCGGCGACAACGAATACATCGGGAATCTGGATCTGCTGCTTCTCGCCAACCTGGATCTGGACGAACTCAGGGGCTCATTTCCCGAGGCACTGTACGTCGTGTTCCAGCTCGGGTTCGGCGTAGTCTCCGCCGCGCTGATAACCGGCGCCGTCGCCGACCGGATGAAGTTCTCCGTCATGCTGTGGTTCATCGCGCTCTGGTCCATCATCGTGTATGCCCCGGTGGTGCATTGGATCTGGGGCGGCGGCTTCCTCAAGGAAGAAGGCGTACTGGATTTCGCCGGCGGCACCATCGTGCACATCAATGCGGGCGTAGCGGGCCTGGTTGCCTGCCTCATGGTCGGCAAGCGCAAGGGTTACGGCACCGAAAACATGGCGCCCCACAATCCGCTCTTCAGCGTCATCGGCGTGTCGCTGCTATGGATCGGCTGGTTTGGTTTCAGCGCGGGTTCCGCCCTGGGCGCGAGCCGCAACGCCGCTCTGGCCATGCTGGTCACACAGACATCCGCCGCGGCTGGTGGACTCACCTGGATGCTGTACGAATGGTGGATACTCAAGAAGCCGAGCATCCTCGGCCTTGTCTCCGGAGCCGTCGCGGGGCTTGTCGCAATCACGCCCGCCGCCGGTTACGTATCGCCCGCGGGGGCGCTCGCCATCGGCGTATTCGCCGGATTCAGCTGTTGCTGGGCGTGCGCCTGGCTCAAGTACAGTCTCGGCTACGACGACGCGCTCGACGTATTCGGCATTCACGGCGTAGGCGGGTTCCTCGGCGCAATACTGACCGGGGTATTCGCTCTCGAAGAGATCGGCAACGCGCCGGGCGCCGTGGAGGGCAACATCATGCAGGTCTGGATTCAGCTCGAAGGCGTACTGGCCGTGAGCGCCTGGAGCGCGTTCGGCACCATCGTCATCCTCTACGGCATCAGGTTCTTCACGAGCTTGCGCGTCACCGAAGAGGAGGAGACCGAAGGGCTCGACTACACCCAACACGGCGAAATGGTCGGGGCGGACAACTGATCGCCCCGATCCGACCAGGGGACCGGATCTCACGCCGTCCCCGCATCAGTTCACACGGACAAGCAATGGGGCGCGCAGATCCGCCACAACCTCCGAGGCACAGCGCAATCGGCTGATAAAGGGCGCCGTGTCGGGAGAGGACATCGTCGCGCAGCGGGTGCTTTATCGGCCCGACTCAGACCGAGTTGATGACAACGGTTGAAGTCAGGGTTAGGACCCTGCACAGCTATGGGATCCAGCCCGAGGGAAAGCGCTTCTACGGCATTCGCGGACGCGAAGCGAGGTGGATGTGAAACCGGTCCGCCCAAGTATCGACGGGGAAAAGTCAGTGTCTGGCCCGGGAGCGGGGGCCAAGCCATTTTTGGCGTGCAAACAGCACCGCGAAACCGGTAATATGCCCGTGATATTCAGACTCAAAGCTGGAGTCGCGCTATGGAAACAGTTGCCAAGCTCTTCATGAACGGCCGCAGTCAGGCCGTTCGCATACCCAAGGCATTCCGGTTCGAGGGCGTGGACAGCGTCATTGTGCGCAAGGACGGCGACACGCTTCTCATTCGGCCCGCCCGAAAGAGTTGGCTGACGTTTCCCGACGATGCACCGCTAACGGATAACGATTTCATGACCGAACGGCCTGATCTAATGCAGCTTGGGCGGGTCAAGTTCTGATGCAATGGATGTTGGATACGGACATCTGCAGCTACCTGATCCGTCGTCAAGACTGGCAGTTGCTCGTGAAAATGCATGAGCAGGTCGAGGTTGGCGCGGGAATCTGCATCTCGGTCGTGACCTACGCCGAGCTCCAGCTTGGTGCAGCGAGATCAGGTAGCCCCGCCAGGCACAAACAGGGCATCACAGCTCTCCGTAGCCGATTGAGCGCGGTGCTCGCGTGGGGCATGTCCGCCGCAGACGAGTTTGTTCGCATCCAAGCCGAGTTGCTGCGGCGTGGTACGCCAATAGGCGTCAACGATGCGATGATCGCCGCACATGCGGCAAGTATTGATTGCACGCTCGTTACAAACAACGAGCGACATTTCGGCCGCGTCGTTGGCCTGCGAACAGACAATTGGATAGGCGAATGAACACGGCGACAGGCGATCAGTAGGCGTGGCGGGTCAAGTGTCGCCGAGGATCCAACGATGCCGGCTTGACGGCACGGCCACCTCGGGCTTGTTGCGGTTGCGGGCCTAACAAAGGCGAAAGCAACAGCACGGGGCCCAACACCAAAATCGAACGTCGCTCCCCGCCTTCTGCCGGCCGAGCCACCGGCCGACCGGACGCTCCAACACCGCGCGATGCAGACGATAGACAATCCGATCAAGATGACCTCTCACCTAGCCCGAAACAAGTATGAGTCGACGGCTTTGTCCCTAGGGCTTTCGGCACTACTTGGACTCGTTGTCGCTCTCGTCGTCTATCCGCCTTCATTTCTCGCTGGCGACGCGGCCCGCTTCTACAACTTCGTGTTTCCAAACGACGCCCTCGACTATCGCCTGGCGTGGCAAGCGCTTGTCGATCACGGGCGCCCCTGGCCATCGCTTTGGACGGACCTGTTCAATTATCCCCACGGCTTCCCGATCTCGCTCATGGACGGTCTGCCGCTCGCAGCGACAGTGTTCCGTCCTTTCGTTTCCTGGCTGCCCGCAGACTTCCACTATTTTGGCCTATGGCACGCCGTCTCGGTGACGTTTCAAGCCATCGCGGGTGCGGTATTCGCGCGCGCCGCGGGTGTGCGCCATATCTTGCCCTGCCTTTGCGTCGCCTCTTTCGCCATTGCCATGCCCATATTCGTCGGTCGACTCAACTGGACGCATGTCGCATTGTCCACCCACGGACTGTTGATTCTTGCCTTGGCCCTGTGCATCCACGCATCGCGCGAACGCCCCTCGCTCGTCTTCCTGGCTCCTCGCGCGGCCGCACTATCGCTCATTTCCCTTGCCGTCCATCCCCTGTTGGCATTGCAAGTGCTGGCGTTCTGCCTGCTCGCCACGGCGCTGTCCAAGGACACGAGACAGATTCGAGCTGGCGCAGTCGTGGTCTTATGCCTGCTATTTACCGCACTATGCCAAGCCCTCGGCATCTTTGCGGCGGAAAGCTTTCTTGCCCCAACCGGGCTGGGCGATTTCGGATTCTCGCCATGGGGCATGATCGTCGGAGAACCTGACTCCCTGCGCGAGATGTACAGCGCGCGAGGTCCGGGCATCGAGCAGGATGCCTGGCTCGGATGGGGCTGCGTCCTGCTTCTGGCCGTCGGACTGATCTTTCCGCCCCGGTTTCGCATTTGTCGCGCTTACTATCCGCTGGCGGGCGCCATCGCCCTTCTTGCGATCATCGCCGTTTCACCGTGGGTGCGGATTGGCACCTACCTGTTTGATCTTTCGTCCCTCTTTCCCGATGCGATTGTCGACCTCTACGCAATACATCGGGCCACGGTCCGACTGGCCTGGCCGCTAGTGATATGTCTGAGTCTGCTTGCGCTGTTGCACTTCGTCGTAGCGTGGCCTCGTCATCGCGCCGTTCCCATCCTCGGCATCGCGTTCGCGGTACAGATCTACGCTATCTGGCCGTACTGGGCGTACGAATATCAGGATGCGCGCGTCCCGATAACGCATCTTGCACCCCTGCCAACCATACTGGAAGGTGGATCAGTGCTTGTTTTCCTCGAGAAGCCCGGAGAGTCAGAAACCGTAACGCTAAATCCAAGATACGCAATGTATTTGGCGGTAGAGTCCGGCCTACCCCTCAAGGGCGGCAGATTTTCGCGCCCGCCTCCCTCCGAACCCGACCGGTCTGACAAGGACGTGCAACTTCGCCATGGATCGGGTGTGAGGTATCTGGCACCCGCGCCAGATCCGGAGGATCGCACGAACCAGCTCGCTCAGGTTTCAGATCCAGCCGCATGCGTCCAGTGGGAAATACTGCTGGTCTGTCGTGCCATGGATGATGGTGTCGTTCGGTAGCGTATTCGACGCCCCGCGTTGGGCGTCAACCCCCGTCCGGCATGTCGGCGCGAACGAACACTGCAAGCCTGTCGAAACCGGCATCGTGCCCCGGAACGGATCGATACCACACCAACCGCCATTGGTCGTAGAAGAAACCCTCCCACCCTCTTGTTTCGATTTCGTGCAGCAGCAATCCATTGGCTACGACCACACCGGCGTCCGAGCCCTGGGCCAAGGCTTCGCGAAGCCGATCAACGGCGGTGCCTCGCGCACGGTCGCCAGCGAGGGCGTTGCCGACCCAGGGCACTCCGCGCCGGAACCAGTTGCTGGCATAAGTAAAGGGTGGGTGCACAGCTTTGCCCGTGTCGAGAATCCGGAGACCGCAGATTCCGCTGAGGTCGAGAACCGTTTGACGGGGCCCCAGACGTTCAACCCACTGTACCGCGTTGTCGCAATACGCAGTAGGCAACGGCGTCTGCGCCCCACCTCTCTTCGCCCAAGGATCGGAAGGGATCGCCATAACCACACCGAGACATGCGACCGCGATCAATCGAAGCCGGGCGGGGCGAACGTGCCGGAATAGCCGAGGCATCTCCCAGAGCCGCCAATGCCAGAGCCCGGACGCCACAATCGCCGCGAACAATGCGGCTGCCGGCGCGGCTTCGATGAAATACTCGGGCGACGGCAACGACCTGATGAGCGCTATCGCCAAGAACCCGAGCATTGTGGGCGCGACCAGGAAACCTGCGTAACGCAACACCGAACCGGTCGGCGCATGTTTTACGGCCCAAGGAAACCAGACTGCGCCGACAATCACGACCAGGCACGAAGCCCAGGGCACAGAACCAGGCAGTTTCCATGTGGTTACCCACCGCAGGTCGTTCTTGATTGCGGCTTCAATCACTCCGAAGGGCGCGAGGAACACGGTCCGGACGAACGTGTCGAATGGTCCCCAAAAGAAGAAAGCGCCGATGATGACGACTAAGGGAAATACAGCTATCAAAAACCACGTCAAGCGCTCGGTTCGACGAAGTGACGGATCCGCGAACATCACAAGCGCTGCCAGACCCAGGGTGACAAGCCCCGACTGAACCATCACCCAAGGCAGCACTCCGGCCAAAAAAGCCGAGAAGAAGAGACCGAGCCGGCTACCCCGAATGCCCGCGATCAGGCACGCGAAAGCCGCCAGGGACATGCCCATGACAAAATGGTTGGGCATCGCAAGGTGGTGAAGGTCCGCCATGTTCGTCGAAACCAGCAGGACGAGTGCTCCTATCAGCGCCGCAGGAGCGCCCAGCGCGCGCCGGAAGAGGCAAAAGAACGTCCATGTGGCCCCCGCTTGCACGAAGACCGTCAGCAACCTCAGCGAGGCCAGCGCCACGAAGGCATCGTCGAACAGCGCCGATGGCAGGGCAATGAAGTACGCGAGCGGGGCCCGCACGTCCCAGTAGACCTCGTAAGGAAAGGCGCCATCGATGATTGACTTCGCCATGACGAGAAGGCTTAGCTCGTCCGGACCCATGGACGTACTGAAAGACTCTGCCCGAAACAGGAATGCGGCGAGGATGGCTATGGGAAACGCGACAAATTCCACCCGCGCGTTCTTGACCAACCCTCGCCACATGCTTGCTACGGCCACTGCGAATCAGCCGCTGGGAAATCATCCCGCCGAACAAAGATTGCGAGCGTCGAGAAGCGGTCCTGCCGAGCGTAGCCATCGATGCTTCGGAACCACACCAGTTTCCAATCCCGGAAAAACGACGTACGCCATTGCCGTCTCCGGAGTTCATCGTAGAGCCGCCGGTCGGCAAGAATGATTCCCGCCGTGGACGCCGGCCCAACCGCCGCGCCCAATCTCGCCGCAGCCGCACTCTCGGAGCCATCGCCGGCAAGGGCTTCACCTATCCAACGCATATGTAACTGACGAAACCAGTGATCGGTAAAGGTGAACGGAGGATGTAGCGACGCGTCGGATTGGAGCAGCCAATAACCGCAAAGCGCACTGGTATCAAGGACAGTCCGTTCCGGGCCAAGGCGCTTGATCCACCAAGCCGCGCCTTCGCAGTATGCCGCCGGCAAAGGCGGTTCCGACGTTCTGTTTCCGGGCCCGGTCAGGAGCATCAACACAAGCACGAGGTATATCGCCAGACACGCGCGAAGAACGGACGGCCGCAAATATCGAGACCTGGAGAACGTAGCCCAGGCCTTCAACGCGAATATCCTGCTTGCAGCGACGGCCACCAGAAGTGCGGCCGCCGGCGCGGCATCGATCCAGTATTCCGGCGCCGCGCTCTTGATGTACGCCATCAGCAACAATGGAAGAAGTGGCGGTAGAACGAGATAGGGACTGAGCCGAAGGGGCGATCCGGAGGAAGCCCCGCGAACCAGTCCCGGCAAGAGGGCGAGGCCCACAACGAGCAGCAAGACGTAGTGAAGCATCTCCGGCGATACGCTTCCTGTCGCACGATCCGGGATGAACGACGTTCCCCTCGCGAATCCTTCCGTCACGAAGTCGATGGGTGCGAGGAACACGGACCGGACGAACGTGTCGAAGGGACCCCAGAGAACGTAGGCCCCGACCACGGCAATGGACGGCAGCGCCGCGACCGCCAGCCATGGCATGACCCATCGACGGATTCTTGACCGTGCGCCGAAGGTCGCCAGCACCGTAATAGCCAGAGCGGCGAGTGCCGTGTGGACCATCATCCAAGGCAACATCCCTGCCAACACGGCGGAGACCAGATACATCGCTCGCCGGTCTCGCCGAAGTCCTTCCACGGCACATGCGAAAACCCCAAGCGACATGGCCATCGCAAAATGGTTGGGCACCGCAAGATGATGCAACTCCGCCATGTTCGCCGACGCCAATAGCGCTGCCACGCCGAGCGCCGCCGCCAGCGATCCGAGCTGCCGGCGAAACAGACAGAAGAACAGCCAGGCAGCCACTCCCTGGGCGAACAATGCCAGCAGCCTCAGCGTCTTGATCGCCGTAACGGCTTCCTCCACATATGCGGAAGGCAAGCCCCAGAGATAGGCAAGCGGGGGGCGCACATCCCAGAAGTCGGCGTAAGGGAACTTGCCTTCCAGGATAGCGCCCGCCATAACGACAAGGCTGAATTCGTCGGCGCCCACACCAACGATCAGCGACTTCGCCCGGAAAGCGAATGCCACTACCACGATCAGGGGGATCGCGGCGATCTCCGGGCGGACCCGTCGCAACTGTTCTGCGAACGCTTTCATACGTAGAAACCGGCGAACCGGCGAACCGGCGAGATAAGATAATTTGTTGATGCGTTGGTAGCGCAAATATGGTATCAAACCTGCCCATTCCACGAACTGACAGTGATTGATATGGATCTGGTTTCGAAGTGTGCCTGCTGCATCGCAGCCAAGGTCACCGCCTTTGTCGCTGACCTGAGAGGGGTATCCACGGTCGAATACGCGCTCATGGTCGTCGGGATCGTCGCTGCTGTCGCCCTGGCGGCCGGACTTCTGGGCAATGCCTTCGAGGATTTGTTCAAGGAACTGAGCAATGAGATGTCGAAAGGTGTTGGTGCTGTCTCGAGTGCGGTAAGTAATTGACCGACCGACGTCGACCTGGCATTGGAACCCATGCGCCCATGCGCATAGTTGCGCGCTAATGCCAAATGCTTGGGGCGACCGCGCTTTTCTGCTGTGTCCTTGTTTCCCTGGTGGCAGTGTGGACCGACGTAAAGTGGCGAGAAGTGCCGCATTGGATCATCGGCACCCTGGTGTTGCTGTGGGTGTTGACTGCGGTGATGGCCCCCGAAGCGCTCAATGGCGAGCCCATGATGGGAGCCGTCTGCGGAGCAGCGGCGCTCGTCGTGGGTTTCTGCCTACATGCCGTGGGCTGGCTTGGCGGCGGCGACGGCAAGCTGCTGGCTGCGCTGGCGATGTGGCTGGGGCCCGCCGACCTGGGCCTCGCGCTGCTCGCAACCGGTTTCTTCGGACTGCTCCTGGCGGCCCCCGCGTTGCTCCGGCTTTCTGCGCTTTTCCGCGAGCGGGGCATCCCCTACGCCTGCGCGATCGCTCCCCCGGCCGCCGCGATTCTCGCAACCCGCGCCATGACCGGCGGCTAGCATCGGTCAGCGTCGCACACCGACCCTGATGGGGTGTCGAACCGATGGCGCTATCGGACTACTTCCGCCCGGATCTCTTCCGCCCCCGCAACCTCGTGCCGGCGGGCATCGCAATTGTCGTAGTAGCCGGCGCTTGGTTCGGTATTCGGCAAACGCAAACTGACGAACCGCCGGCCGCAGCCCAACAGGCGGCGTCGGCTCCCATTGAAACGCCTTCTCCGGAGGCGCCGCCCCCGGCGGAACCCGAGATATCCCCGACTGTATTGGTGGCAAGCCGCGACATCGGCCGCGGCGTCCAGTTGAACATGGACCTGATGCAATGGCAGGAGTGGCTCGAACCCGTGGGCCTCTCTCGCGCCGTCATCAAGGACGCCGTGCCACTCGAATCGGTGATCGGCGCCGTGACACGCAGGGATATCACGGCCGGCGAACTCATCACCTGGGAAAACTTTGTCATGTCCGGCATGCCGGGTTTCGTCACCGCCGTATTGTTGCCCGGCCACCGTGCGATGACAGTTTCGGTAGACGAGGCCACAACCCGCGCGCAGATCATCTATCCCGGTGATCGCGTCGACGTGATTCTCGTGCACTCTCCGGGCTCCGGAGGCGTACCTTCGGAATTGGCAGGCAGTGCCGGTCCCGTGTCCCAGGTCATCGTGCGCGATGTCCGCGTGCTCGCAGTTGGCAACGCCACGATGGACATGAACCGCTATGGAACGACATCGATTGCGGCGGCTGGCATGCTGCAGCGTCCCGAACCACCTTCCGGCGAGACCTACACGCTGGAGGTTTCGACCCTGGACGCGGAGCGCGTCGCCCTCGCGGTCGTAGCGGGACGCCTCACACTGGTGGTCCGTCCGATTTCCCTGGTGTCGGTGGTGGACGCGACATCGCAGAGCATCGGGTTCGACGAAGCGCTGAAGCCGGTCCGATTCGCAGAGGTCATGCAAGGCTTCGGTCCCACCGAAGAGGATCTGGCGCCGCCAGCAGCCAAGATTCGCGTTATCCGCGGTCGCGGGAGGTCGAGCGAAGAAACCCTGGAAACCCAACAGGATGCCCGGGCCGAGGAAGCGGCGAACCTGCTTGCCGAGGCGCTACGCGGCGACTGAATTGCGATGCGCGACACCCGGACACCGACCTTATCGCGCGCCCTGGCCCGCGCATGGGCGACAATCGTCTGTTGCATCGGGCTCGCCAACGGGCTGGCCGCACTGGCCGCGCCCGCGAGTCAGTCCATCAACCTGTTGCCGGGGCGCTCGGAGACACTGACATTTGCGACCGACATCGGCACCGCCCTGGTAGTCGACCCCGACACGGCCGATGTCGAAGTGCTCGACGCGCGCAATCTGGCTGTCCTCGGCTACTCCCCCGGCATCACTCGCCTCGAAGTGTACGACACCGACAACCGGTTGTTGGGCACGTACCACGTCGAAGTGCGGACCCAACAATCGGAGGATGCACGAGCCGTCGTATCATGGATCGTCGGCGACGATTCCGACATACGGGTCGATTCCATCGGGGATGCGCTATTCGTAGCCGGAGAGGCAAAGAGCCCGTCGCAAGCGGAACTCGTATTGCGGGCGGTGCGGTCGGTGGCGGGGGGCGCGCAAGTAGTGGATGCTGTTTCCCTCAACAACCCGGTCCAGGTCAATCTGGAAGCCGTAATCTCCGAAGTGTCGCGCAATGTCACCCGAGAACTCGGCATCGACTGGTCGCTCGATATCAATCCATTCGCCCACCCCTTGAGGACGATGGTATCCGGGGTGCGTCTGGGCACGGGTGCGCTGCAGATCGCGGACGTGTACTCACAAACGCTTTCATTCGCCCCGCTGTTCACTGGCCTGCCGGCCGGGATAGGTCGATTGGTGCAAGAAGAAACGGCGAATACGGCGCAAGCCGAACTCCAGACCCTGGAACCCGGCGTGGTTCGGGGCACCCGCGGCGGCGACGGCGGCATCGTCCTCGCGCACTACAAGGACATCCACGGTTCCAAGTATCGTGCATCGGCCTTCCTGGAAGCGTTGGCGGAAAACGGTCTGGCGGTCGTGCTCGCCCGGCCGAACATCACCGCGGTGAGCGGCCAGCCGGCCGAGTTTTTCTCCGGCGTGGAAATACCGGTGCCCACCGTGGCCGAAGGTGGTTCGATCGGTACCGAGTATCGACAGACCGGCGTGAGCCTGGCCTTTACTCCCACCGTGCTCGACAACGACCAGATCTCGCTCACGGTGCAGCCGCGCATTCGGGAAATCGCTCCGGGCGGGGCGAACATCTTTGGGGCGTTCGTGCCGAACATCAATGAACGCTCGGCCGCAACCACGGTTGAACTCGGAAACGGCGAGTCCATCGCCATCGCCGGCCTGTATCGCCGCACGACAGGAAGCTCCAAAGCCGGCATACCGCTGCTGAAAGACATCCCGGTGTGGGGCGCGCTGTTCCGGACAACGCGCGATACGGACCGGTCGGTCGAATTGATCATCGTCGTCACACCGCGCATCGTGGCGCCCGTGAGTGCGCCGGCAGCAGACGACCTGGGCAGGATCGCGCGCGCGCGCGCCGACACCGCGCAACAACTTGGCAACGAGTTCTACTACTGATCGGTAGCCAACCGCACCCCTGTTACGCAGAGGTGACGGTCGCTAGCAGCCTGCGCCGTAGAGCGACACGCAGTGCCGATCAAGGCGCGGGGTGCGGGACGGGTGGGATGGGCGAAAGAGAGGGCTCTGGGCGGGGGTGAAACACGGTGGCCCGAAGGGCCGACGGATTTCATGGCGCTAGCGCGATGTTGCGACCGAAGCCGGCGAACCCGTAGAATCGCAGCCCGCTCAAACGTCGAGATTCAAGCCCATGCGACACCTTGCGATATTTGGATTGGTCGCGCTTGGCGGGCTGCTGTCTGCTTGCCAGTCGCGACAGCAACCGCCGGAGGAGGGCGCGTATGTGGACTTCGTACTGGAAATGATGGTCGAGTCCGCGCAACAGTCCAAGGGTCCGGACGACGCAGATCCGGCGATCAAAGCCGTTGAAGATTGGCGTGGTGCCGGCGAAGAAGGGACCGACTGATAGAATACGTCGATAGATGTCGACGTCGCGGAACCAATGGAGTCGCTGAAAGTCGATGGCCGATACAGATTTTGTCGCCTACCTCCACGATGCCGCCACCCGGCACCTTGTAGAAGAGGTCGACCCGCAGGCTACCGTCAGACGTGGGACCGTCCGCACCGCCGCGTTGACCTACCGGACGGACCGGTCTCCCGACGAACTGCTCATCGATCTCGATGGTGAGCAGAATCCCATCGTTTATGTTCCCGCCCTGATGCAGGTATGCCGGCCGGAGACTGTAGTGCTTGCCACGGGCTCCGAGAACAACGTGGCGTTGGCGAATGAACTGTATCGCGGCGGCATTTTTCTGTATTTGCCGAAACCGCTTGACGCGCCCGGGCTGCGCAACGCCATGCGCGAAATCGCCGCCATCAATACGGAGGAAGACCGGCCGGAGGTGCAGACAAGCCGGATCCTGGTGATCCTGGGCAAGGGCATGGGAACGAATACGCTAACGACCCTGCTGGCCCGTACCGCCGCCGACGCGGGGCGCTACATCAGTTGTGTCGACCTCGACCCGAGTTTCGGTTCCCTTGCGCTCGCCTTCGACACGCAGCCCCTGCGCGGACTCGCGCAAGCTTTGGAGACTGATGGCGAGATGTCTGTCGACCGGCTGCAAGCGCGGGTGTCGCCTCGGATTGGCCTGGTGGCGCATCCGGTGGACCAGGCGGGAAGAGAGGATTTCGACGACAAGGGATTGCCCGCCTTGCTCGAAGCGTTATCGCTTCAGGCGCACATGATCCTGATAAACGGGGCGCAAACTTTCCATGTGGACGCCTTGCGCAACCTCGTTTCGAACCACGTCATCATCTTCGAACCGATGCCAGCCGGCGTATCGATTGCCGTCCGCTGGCTTCGCATTCTCGATGGTGCGACGTCCACGTTGGTCATGAACCACACGCGACCCTTGCCGAGGCTGATCAGCCAGGATCAACTGCGATCGGGTTTCGGCGGTCGACTGCCGGATTTCGAAATTCCCTACTTAAGGGGAATGGCCCGCGCCATGGCGCTGGGCGAGCCGGAAAGGGCGATCTCCCGGCGTGAGCGCGCGGTGCTCAACCAGTTCCTTCTGCCTATGCTGGGATTGAGTTCGGCGGAAGGCTGACCGGGGCCAAAAGCATCGGCTGTGGGGGCGCTATTGGTCGACCGCGAATCCCAAAGGTTGCACCGCTTCGACCAACTTCAACAGCGAATTATCCGATGCTATGGGCCCGACTCGGACCCGGTATATCGGACTTCCGTCATTCCGCGAAATTTCCGTGACACGCACCTCTCCGCCGATTTGGCTGCGTAGTTCGCGTGCGAGTTCATCCGCTGCGGAACGGGCCGAGTACGCACCCATTTGCAGGTATCGCTCCTCGTTTTCGTGGACAACGAACGCAGTCCTGGCGCGACCTGTTTCCTTCGAGGGTAGCGCCCAGCCGGTACCGTAGCTGGACCGCAAGGCATCGAGCAGCGTCTCGAGGGAGGCATCGGACTCGATCGGACCAATGCGCACGCGGTGCAGGGGTCCAGCATCGTCCGCGAGAGCCTCGCCAACGATTACAGGTTCGGACGTAATCAAACGCAGTTGAGCCGCGAGGGTATCCGCAGTCGAGCGGACCGCGTAGGCGCCCATCTGCAAGAAGCGCCGCGCATCCTCATGCACGATGAACGCCTTCACCCGGCGTTCGGAAGAACCGGAACCCAGGGGTTCAGCGGAAGGCACCTCCTCAACGCCGCCTATCCCAGAATCCATCACTGCCGACTCAGGCAAGACCCGCACCGTCCCGTAGCCCCCGAAAATCAGCATGCCGCTCAGTTCCGTCATCATCCGGCGGGAACGAATCGGGCCGACCTGCACGCGGTACATCGTCTCGCCATTTGCCAGTTCCGCTTCGACAATGCGAACAGGCGCGCGCGCGACGCTCCCGACTTCGGACGCGAGCGCTTCCGCAGTCGATCGAACCGTATATGCGCCCACTTGCAAAAATTGCGGCGCGTCCAGGTCATCCGCGCCGCCGTTCGGCGACAAACCGGCATCGGTCGCCGTCGCGCCGGGATCAATGCTTTGGTCGAACGGCGCCACCTCAGCACCTCCAGATGCGGCGACAGCGCTCTGTGCTCCCGGGCCGGGCTCCGGGATCGTCTGCGATTGCTGCGCCGCGGTTTGTGTTGCAGTTCCTGTTGCATGGGCTTCGATGCCCAAAGGCTCCAGGAAGACCTCGACCAGCTCCGGTCCCGCCGGTGTCTGCTCCGCCGACGGCGCAAGCTCGAGGTCCGCCGCCGGTTCGGCTTCCGATGCGTCGGCCGCCGGAACCCGCGCGGCACCGTATCCCATCCCTTCCAGCGTCTCGACCAACTCGGCGAGCCCAGCCCTCGATTCGATCGGGCCGATGAGGACTCGGTACAGCTTTACCGCATCACGGCCATCGCCCATGCCGAATTCGGAGACATCAACGGACTCGGTCGTGATCCGGCGAAGTTCGGACGCGAAGTCCTGCGCCGCAGCCTCCATGGCGTAGACGCCGATGCGCACGAAATATTGCCCGCCCACTTCGATGGCGTAAGGACGTAGGTCGCTCTTGTCGATTCGTCCGTCATCCGGCTCGCCAACCGGCTCGCCGAACGGCTCGCCAACCGGCTCGCCATCTTCTTCGACGCGTTCTTCGCGGGTAACGACATCGCGGCGGGAACCAGGGTCTCGGCGAAGGGATTCCACGGCCGCTCCAACCTCGAGGACATCCTTTTCCACGGCAACTGCCGTTGCATCGTCCGTAGATGCCGGAGGCTGTTCGTCGGGCGACGGTGCTGGAGAAGGCGCCATTGCCATATTGTCCATCTCATCGGCCCTCGCCGATTCGGGCGCTATCCCCGCAGACATGTCCAGCGCGCGCGACAGGTTGTCGGCCAGCATTTTCTCATCCGGAGCAAGCAGCACGGCTTGTTCCATGAATCTGATGGCTCCGCGAATGTCACCCTCGAGCAGGGCTACGAGGCCCAGACCATTCAGGCCCCACGCGGCGGTCGCGGCCGGCGCGTTTTCCTTGCTGGAAGTCAAACGCGAGAAGCTCTTGCGGGCGGCTTCGAGGTCCCCGGCTGCGAGCGTGGCACGTCCGTGCGCGAGCAGCGCCGCGTGACGCTCCTCCGCCTGCGTCGCTTGGGAAACCGCCGCCGCGTACCAGCGAGCCGCTTCCGCAGAATCCCGGCGCGCGACAGCGATTTCGCCCAAACCCATGCGCGCGCCAACGGAATTGGGATCGACCTCCAGAAGTCGCAGGTAGAGACGCCTAGCCGTCTCCGTCTGTTCCGCCTCGAGCGCGACCCTCGCCATCGGCAACACGGCTTCTTCCACCCGTTGAATGCGCACGGCATCGTTTTGGCTGGGTAGCACCGTGCAACCGCCGGTGAGCAAGGTCGCCGCGCCGAAGACCAAACCGAGACCCGACGCGCGGATCACAGTGAGGGAGGGCGCAAAAAACACTATCTTTTCAGTTCCCTATGTGGCAAGGACGGAATTTCTCTGTAGTATAGTTCAAAATATGTTCCTATCCACCGACCGCACCGTGCGGCAACCCAAGAAACTCCGATGCAGCGAGGTCAGCCCAAGTCGATCCGGAGCCGCTCGAACGGTGCCATGGCTGTGGAGTTTGCGCTCGTTTTTCTCGCCTCCCTGTCGCTGTTCGGTCTCGCCGGCGAGTTGTTCCGCATCTCCATGATCGATCAAACGCTTGCGCGGGTGACGCATCAGAGCGCCGAGGCAATCGCGGGGCTACCCGACGGCGATGTGGAGTGCGAAGACACCGTACAGAGAGTGTTTGACCGCGATGTCGGGGCGCGCTGGCTGTTCGACCGCAATGGCGACGACACCGTGAACATCGTCTTCAGCTTCGGCACCGCATGGCCCGGAGTCACCCTGGGCGACGAGATCGGCGTCGCCATCAGTTGGGACGACGATCCCGAAGCAAACGTAGACTGGAGCGACGCGACCAAAGGTTCCTGCGGCGGCGACGGTAGTTGGCTCCGACTGCGCTCGAAATTTGCCATACAACCCTGGTTCGGCCCCATTCGCCCGCTTTGGGGCGCGATGTATCGGCAACACGAGAGCTGGGGCAGAAACAGCCGGACGTTTTAGAACCGTGCGACGAAAATTGCATGCTCGCGTCCATGGGCGGCGCGGTTCGGCGGCCATCGAGTTCGTCGTACTCGTGCCGTTCATCCTGGTGCTGACGGCGGCGGTGTGGGATCTGCGCGCTTTTACGGCCTTCCGCACGGATGTTGCGCGCGAGATATTCGTCGTCGCCGAACTCATCGCCAGCGGCGGCACGTGGTCGAGCGACGCGTCAGTGAAAAACGTGATCAAGGCGACCGCGGCCCGGATGGGGGAAACAAGCGCCGGCGTGCTGCATGTGGCCGTCGTGACGCGCGCCTCCACCCGACACGATGGCACCAACTGCGTCAACGACGACGAATGGTGCGCGCCGTTCGTGGCAGAAGCCTTTTATGACTATGCTTTCCCGAGCGGTACGGGCGACTGCCAGAACTTCACTCGGATCCTGCCGGACGACGGAGACCTCTTCGCCGAAGACGCGACCGTCTTGCCGTTCGAAGATTCGGACCCCGACGGCGCCGGGCCGCTGGCCGCGCCGACGGTCGACCAGTGGGCCAGCCGCAACATGCAGCCGGAGGAGTGGTGGGTAGTGGTGGATAGTTGTTCCCATTTCGGCGAAGGTCCGCGCTCCCCGCTGATCGGCAAGCGATTCATGAATATGGGGCTTGCGTGGATCGATGTCACCCCCGTCATGCAGAAGCGATCGGCTTGGGGATCGATCGACGACCTGAGCGACTGCGTCTGGTGCTGAGTACTGAATGATGGTCCAGGACAAAAACAACTTTGCAAAAGCGCGGTCACGGGGAGTGCGCTTGGCGCGACTGATCGTGGCGTTCGCCCGATCGCGCAATGGTGGCGCCATGTTGATCGGGGGCAGCCTGGCAATGCTGGCGATGGCGAGCGTCGGCGGCATGATGTCGAACTACGGCTGGCGCGAAGCGCAGAAGGAAGAAGTCGACGCGGCGATGCGCGCCGGCGTTTCCGCTTCCGCCCACTTCATGCGCGGAAACCTGACAACCGCCGAGGACCAGATCAAGGAACGCATCGCGGACTTCATGCGCGGCCTGCTGGGCGATGTGACCATAGTCCAGGACGACATAGTCATCGACCACGACTTTTCGACCAACCGGACGACCATCAAGGTCGAGGGAAACGCCACCTACGCGTTCAGGAACCTTTGGGCAGCCGGCCGTGTCGACGATCCGGAGTCCCTGACAGGGGAGCAGGTGATAGTGGAATTCGATGAGAGCAAGTTCGAATTCGCCCTCGCCCTGGACATTTCAAGGTCGATGGGCATCAAACCCGCAGGTTGGAAGGTCACGCGACTGGACGCGTTGAAGGATGCCATCCGCACGATCGCGAAAACGGTGGACGACTTGTCGAAAACGAATCCCGGTATCGCCACGGTCTCCCTGGTGCCGTTCTCGAACGTCGTCAACGTGGCGGATACTTCGGGGATGTTGCGAACAGACGCCAAGGAGCGCTACGTGCGCATGCTCACCGGCGCCGAGTACAGTGCGCAAACGTCCCGGGACACCGAGGGACACTGGGTCGATACGTTCCATTCCTACGGCACGGGCGACGACATGGGGCCGCTGGCGTCGCGCAGTCTTCCCGACTTCCTGACCGCCACCGACTGGAACCTGCGTCAGGCCGAAGCGGCGGACGTCTCCACGCAAGCGCCCGATGTCGGCACATGGAACACGCGAGGCGAGGACTTCTGGAACGGCTGCGTGATGGCGAGATGGGGGGCGTACTGGGACCCGAAGGCGAGGCCCGTCATCTGGGATCCCACGAATACGGACAACTGGCCCGCCAAGAAAAAAATGGCCGACTGGGAGCCCGGATCGACCAGCACCCATGACCTGCCGCTGCACCTATCCGATGCGCCTCCCGATGCGAAAGACCCGAATACCCGTTTCACGGCGTACTCCTGGCCCGATGCAAACGTTCATGGTTTCGCCGACGCTTCCCTGGACCGAGTCATAACCAGAACGCTGGATCCGACCTTCACTCCGCATTTCCCTAAGCTGTCCAGATCCGAGAATCATTGGCACCTGCGCGCCGCGGACCGAGGCGGCAGTCTCCTCTGTCCGGAAGCGTTCATCGTGCCGCTCACGGACGACCTCACCGCGCTGCAGACGGCGAAAACCTTCGATTCCGTGCAGTTGCAGTCGAAAACTTTATCGGGCCAGACGTTTTTGCACCTGGGTATCGTCTGGGGCCTGCGAACACTGTCGCCCCTTTGGCGCGACGTGTGGAAGACCAAGAGCGTGTCCGGCGACGACCTGCCGCGCACGCCGTGCCTCGACGGAGGAACGACCCAAGGCTGCTCGCAGTCCGTCGAAAAGGCCATCGTGATCGTATCGGACGGCGCCAACTTCTTCGGCGACCCCCGGCGCGGGCGATCCTTCGGGCATTTCGATGCCGCCAACGCGATCACCCACAACCCGAACTTCGGCGGTGGGCGGTGTCATTCCATTTTTAGATCCACCAGCCATCGAACAGCCTTGTCCGCCGAAGACGCGACAACTTTTGCAACCAATTTCGATGTCGATTCGAGCGGCGTCTTCACTCCAACGGGCATGTCCGCAGTACTCGACGGCTTTCAGGCGTTTCATCCGGTTCTGTCGGGGCTGAATTCCGTGATACCGTCGAACCAGGTGGTCATCAACAAATACCGTATGGTTTGGGAGAACGCGCTTGAGGACATGACGCCCTGGCAACTTTTCCGAGGCTACGATGACAATTCGCCGACCAAGGGGACGGACGCGATAGACGTACTGGTGGATCCGAAGAACATCTTCGGCCTCGAAGGTCGACCGGTACAGAACGGGCACTACTGCAGGCCGCATGCACCGTTCAGCGCGTATGGCCGGCCGGATGATCTGGTCCGTGTCGGAGACCGCCCGCCGGTGGAAGATGTGGCACCCTTTTCGGTTCCCACCTGGCTATGGTCCTCCGCGACGGCCGATCTGCAGGATCCCGTTACCGGCAGGCTCGACGACTGGTTCCGGGAAGCCTGCGACATCGCCGGCCAGCGCGGCGTGCGCATTCACGCCATCTACATCGGCGGCAACACCCGGCCAAACGAGCTGGCCGCGATCGCCCTGCTCGAAGAGTGCGTGGACCGGGGCTACGGCGGCAACGCACTGGAGGACGAGGTATACGCGACGCCCACCGCAAACGAGCTGAAGGATGCCATCGAAGACACCGTGGACATCAAGCGCACTTTGCGATTCATTGGTCCGTAGGGCCGTATCGCGGATAATCCCGTCGAACGATTGGTCCTGCGGTTGCCGAAACAAGGAGCATCTGTCAATCTACGCGGGCTCTGGGTAGCACGTCGGCGAAACGTGCGGCGCGAATTGCACAACCGCTTGAATTTCAGGTGTCGAACTTGGCTCGGTCGTCCATCTCCAGCCTTCCACGGAACAGGCGCTTCGCGGATCGAAGCCACCCGGTTCCTCGTCTCCAATTCGGGGCCATAGCGCCTCAAGGGAGCGGCTAGCATGGCCCGATCGATCCAGCGCCGGCGGGCACTGTCGCAAAACCGGCAACAGTTGTCCCGCGAATCCCAGGTCGTCCCCGAGGCCGCCGAGCAGGATCGTTTCGAAGCAATCGTGCCCTTCTACCATCAGCGCGTCCTCGAGAGCCTGGACGCGGAAACGGCCGCGTCCCTCGATGAGAATGACCTGGCCGATGTGGTGCTGCAGCTTCTGCGCCAACTTGAAACCGCGACCGACGCGCCTTCCATCGCCGGCGTCCACCGGGCGCTCGCCCGGCGGATAGTCGACGAGACGCGGGGACTGGGGCCGCTGGGTCCCCTGCTGCGGGATCCGGACATCAGCGACATACTCGTCAACGGCATGCATTCGGTCTATATCGAGAAGCACGGAGTGTTGAGCCGGATCGATGTGCGCTTCCGCGACTTCGATCACCTTACGCGCCTGGCGCAGCGCATCGCCGAAGGGGTGGGGCGGCGCGTGGACGAACTCAGCCCGATGTGCGACGCGCGCCTCGAGGACGGCTCCAGGGTCAACATCATCGTTCCGCCGCTGGCGATCGACGGTGCCGCCATCTCGATCCGCCGATTCCGCCAGGGCGGATTCTCCCTCGCCGATCTGGCGCGCGGCGGCGCCATGCATCCCGGCATGGTCACCATGTTGGAACTGGCCGCCCGGGCGAAGCTCAACGTGGTGGTGTCCGGCGGCACCGGCGCGGGCAAGACGACCATACTGAACGCGCTGTCCGGGATGATCGGCGAGGAGGAGCGGATCGTCACACTGGAGGACGCCGCCGAGCTGAAACTGCAGCAACCGCATGTCGTGCGCCTGGAGTCGCGCGGGCCGTCGGCGGAAGGCGGCGGAGAAATCTCGATGCGGGACCTGCTGAAGAATGCTCTGCGGATGCGCCCTGATCGCATCGTTGTCGGCGAGGTGCGGGGCGCCGAGGCGCTCGAAGCCATGCAGGCGATGAACACGGGACACCCGGGATCCATGGTGACCGTCCACGCGAACAGCCCGCGCGATGCAATCAGCCGCCTCGAGTACCTCGTCATGATGGGCTCCGGCGAAATGCCGCTGTCGGCGATACGCAACCAGGTGATCTCCGCCGTCGACCTTGTGGTCCACGCATCGCGCTTCAGCAACGGCAAACGCAAGGTTGTGGCCATCACGGACGTCGTGGGCCTGGAAGGCGACGTGGCCGTGCTGGAAGACATCTGGGCCTACGATCCCGGCTCGGACCGGTTCGCCTGCAGCAGCAGCCGCCCCTCGTTCGCGGCGCGGGTGGAAGACGCCGGACTCGGCGATCTGCTGACGGCGAGCATGGCCGCCGCCCGCCAGGGACTCTCCATAGGCTAACTAATGGGTTGGCTTGCGACGATTGCCGGCGTCGTGTTCGCTGTTCTGGCGGGCTTTCTCGTCCTGACGGTAAACGACGCCATGCGTGCCAGGCTGCGCATTCGACGCCGACTGCAGCCCATGACCGACCTGCTTGACGCAGAGGGTCCGGCGCCCATCGCCGAAGTGCTTCCCGTAGCCAGCACCGAGAGCGACAACTACGTCGTCGAACGTCTCGATGCCTGGTTCCCGTTGGCAGGCGGCGTGCGTACGGGGATGACCGTGCTCGGCACCGCGCTTCTTGTCTGGATTGTGCTCGTACCAGCGATGGTATTCGTCGGCGTTCCGCCCATCTTCGCCATCATCGGGTCGCTTGTGGCTGCGATAGTTGTCGGCTGGAACGTGGGCACGACCGTCGAAGATCGAACACGGGGCGCCTTCAACAATCGGCTCGTCACCGTCGTCGAAGACTTTCAACGCCTGGTACGTTTCGGAACCTCCAGCCAACGCGCGCTCCGTTCCGTTGCGGAGACTGCGGAAGAACCGCTTACCTCCTCGCTAAAGGCGATACTGCGTGAAACCGATTTCGGAGTGCCGCTGGAGCAAGCCATGGCGCGCGAAGCGCACCGGATCCGCATGGGCGAGCTGGCGATGCTGGCTGCCATCATCTCGACCCAAACCGGCACCGGCGGCAGCCTGTCGGAAGCCGTCGGCAACCTGGGCGACATGCTGAGGGAGCGGCTCGATTCCAATATGCGACTCAAGGCCACCACCGCCGAATCCAAAGTTACCCTGATCGTGCTCTCCATCGTCCCCGTCCTCGGTGTGACGGTACAGGCCTTCCTGCAACCCGGAATCGTGACAACCCTATTGGGCGAAGCTCGCCATCTGCTTGGTATCGGCGTCGGCCTGATCGTCTCCGGCCTGTTTGTCTCCTGGCTGATGATGCGCGGTGCGCAACGATGATTCTGCAATCAGTCGCCGCGATCCTGTTAGGGGCTCTCTGTTGGGCGTTATTCATCCTCGTCGGGGCGGCAATGGACCGAAGGCGGGTTGCCCGACGGCTCCGACTCGCCGGCGGGGCTGATCAAGAATCCCGCGTGCAGAGTCGAATCGCTGAAGGGATGACCGGCGTGAGGAGCGGCCTGGAACGCGTGCTCGGGGTCTTGGGAACGTTCATGCCCCTTGGCGAGGAAGACCAGCAAAAGATCGCCGTCGGGTTGCAACGGGCGGGGTTTCGATCGCCCAACGCCGTGACCTTCGTAGTCGGCACAAAAGTCGCCTGTCTGTTGGTCGGGATGGCGGGCGGCGGGATGGCGGCATCTACACTGTATCCCGGAGTGATCGGGTGGGGAGTCGGCCTGCTGGGCGGACTGTTGGTCGGCGTTGTCAGCAATCTGGTCCCGGAACTGATCGTGACGCGTCTGGCCGCCAGGCGCGTTTGGAGGATTCAGAGCGCGTTGCCCGATGCGATGGACCTGTTGATCGTTTGCCTCGAAGCGGGGCTGACCTTCGAGCGCGCGCTCCGACGCACCGTCGGCGATCTCAGGGCGTTTCGGCCCGCGCTCGCCGAAGAGTTGGGCCAGGCAAGTCTCGACATGCGCATCCACGGACTGAATCGCGAGGAAGCACTCGGCCGAGTCGCGCAACGTCTGGACCTCCAGACTCTGAAGGACCTGACCACCACCGTGGCGCAGAGCGAACGCCAGGGCACGCCGGCGGCGGATGCCCTGCGCAGGCTATCCAGTTCAGTGCGTGTTGAATTGATCACCGACATGCAGGCCAAGATGGCGCGCCTGCCGACGCTGCTGATCATCCCTTCGATGGTGTTCCTGCTGCCCGGACTGCTGGTGATTATCGGCGGCCCGGCATTTGTTCAGCTTATGCAGGGGCTAAGCGGAGTCGGGGGCTAACCGCCCGTCGGTGGCCTGGCGCGCCGTCGCCACGGACGAGCTAGCTCGCTAGCGGGGAGACCGTCGATAGCCGCGTCCGCCGCGCCAGGATGTGTTGAACATTTCCACCTCCTGCACGTTGGTTGGTGTTTCGCGTCCCCGCGGGAAAGCGCCGACTTGCCCTTGGGGTTCGCCATCGTCGTCCATGACGCGGGCCAGCGCTTCACGCATGGATATCCAACCCAAACCCAAATTGGCAGTCTTGTCGGTGATCAGGATCATGAGCGTGTTCGCCTGTCCCGGAACCACCGACATGAAGTGGTAGGTGTCCTCTGTCGTCGTCTGGATTTCCGTAACGAAACTCGATCCGGATTCTCCTGGGGTCGACATCGCTCCCTCCAGGCGGCGCACGGCCTTTCCCCTGAAATAATCCGCGCCGGCAGCGGACATGGCCTCCATGGCCACAGGATTGAGTATCCCTCCGGGAGCGATTTTTGAAGCCAGCGAGAGCCCCGTCTCAAGATCGACCAGCGCGCACGCCAAGGCACCGTCCACGTCATCGACGATTCCGTCGCATAGCTCTTGCAGCCTCACGTGACCCTCACCTCCTGCCCGGACGCCCATCCGGCAACACTTCGCACTTTATCCGACGATGCCTCATTTGGATTAAGTGTGTCAACCCGCGTCCAAAATGAGGCACTTGCGCTGTAGGGTTTTTCGCCGGACCTCGCCGGATTGCGGCTGGTTGCCCAGCAATCAGAGGCTCGGCGAGGCGTGCGGGGGCGCGACAGATGGTCAAACTGGTCGTTATGGGGTCTTCACGGTGTCTAAATGCGAATCGTTCCTCCTTCGACGGCTTGGGGTAAGCACGGGGCGTTGGGGTGGAAATCTCGGATTCAAGGCCCGTGAAGTCGGAAAACGTCCGAAATGCCGCGTTTCTTGGGGTAAAGAAAAAAATCCACCGCCCGCAAGCCCTTTGTTTCAGCGGCTCTCAGAACAGCGCAAGTGGCTCAAAATGAGGCACTTGCGCTGTAGGGTTTTTTGGCGAACCTCGCCGGATTGCGGCTGGTTGCCCAGCAATCAGAGGCTCGGCGAGGCGTGCGGGGGCGCGACAGATGGTCAAACTGGTCGTTATGGGGTCTTCACGGTGTCTAAATGCGAATCGTTCCTACTTCGACGGCTTGGGGTAAGCACGGGGCGTTGGGGTGGAAATCTCGGATTCAAGGCCCGTGAAGTCGGAAAACGTCCGAAATGCCGCGTTTCTTGGGGTAAAGAATAAATCCACCGCCCGCAAGCCCTTTGTTTCAGCGGCTCTCACAACAGCGCAAGTGGCTCAAAATACTCTATCCGCCTGAAACGACGCCGACATCCGGAAAGATCCCGCCGGATACGGATGCACAGAACATAGACGTTTGTTCGCCAAGCTCCAAGCTCCGGCATCGATTTTTTCCGCCAATCACGGAAAATTTCCCCAATAGCATCCACGTTGCGCCAATTCGCCCAAAGCAGGGCCAGCGCTATCGCCGATGCGCGAAACAACCCGAGCATCGTAGACAGTGCCTTTCGGGCGGCACTTTTCGGGCGGCACGTGTCACATGCATACAACACAAGCTTCACAAAATGCATCTGCGCGCGCCTGAAATGCCCTGTCGCCCAGCGCCAACGGCGAAAGTCGACGGCCTTCGCCGATTTTCCGATCAAAACCACAATCACTTATCATTGCGCACCCTGTTGCATCAGCGGAGTTCCGGAGGGGTCGGGTTGCGTGACGGCTGCAACTCGGATTCGGTTCGGCTGACGACCGCCGGGAACGCCGAATATCTCCCCGACGCGCGATGTTAAGGAGTACGTGTTGGACGACAACTATTTCGCTCTTCCCGACGGCTATCGCCTGGACGAATACGAAATCCGGGGGGTGCTCGGAGTCGGGGCACTTGGCATCAAGTACGTCGCGGTCCACCACAATCTCAAGAAGTCGGTCGTTGTCAAAGAGTACTTGCCCGACCATCTTTCGGCGCGCGCCGACACGGGCGTGGTGCCGAAGTCATCGGCGCACAAGGAGGACTTCGACGCCGGACTGATTCGATTCCTGAACGAGGGCGAGGCCTTGACGCGCATCGCCCATCCGAACCTCGTCGAGGTGCTTCGGTGCCTCGTGGCCAACGGCACGGGCTACATCATCAGAGACTACGTCGAGGGGGAGGTACTCCTGGCGCTGCTGGAACGAAAAGCAGCGCTGTCGGAAGAGGAATGCCAAGGTCTCCTTTTCCCCATCCTCGACGGGTTGGAAGCCTTGCATCGGAGCAATTTCCTGCACCGGGACATGGGTCCGGACAAGATCGTCATCCGAGAGGACGGCTCGCCCGTGCTCCTCGGATTCCCGGCGCAGCAGCAGGTTACCGCGGCACGCAAGGTGTTTGGCGCCAGGTCGCGGGGTTCCTCCTTCACCCTGCGGCCGGGCTATGCGGCGCTGGAACAATATTCGCAAATGGGCCACCTCGGCGCGTGGACGGACATCTACGGTCTGGGAGCGGTCATGTATCGGTGTGCGACTGGATTGACGCCGCCAGAAGCCACGGAACGGGCAGTGGGAGATGAAATGCTTCCCGTGTCCGAAGCGACACAGACACCTTACCGCGCAAGTACCCTGGTGGGCATCGCCGCGGCGCTCGCCATTCGCGCGCACGAGCGGCCGCAAAGCGTTGCGGCATGGCGTCGGTCGTTTGCCGTTGCCTCGGATCAATCCCCACGTGGCACGCGCCGCGGCGCGCGCGGCCAGATGTTCATCGCCCCGCAACCACTCGATCCGAGTCGAACCGCCACCGCGACCGCGCGCGCGGCGCGACCTCCTTCCGCACGCACGGCGACCGAACCCCGGCGGCAGTGGGCGGTTCCGGTGATCGCGGCAACAGCGCTCATAGCGGTTCTCACTTGGGTGGATACCGGGATTCTTCGGTCGTCGGGCGCACCGGGCGATGCATCCGATACGCTGTTGCCACCCAGCGAATCGCCGCCAACGACTTCGCAACATGAGCCATCGAGCGAACCAGCGCAATCCGCGTCGCAACCAGCAATGGAAAGGACATCAGAAGAACCGCCCGAGGAGTTGGCCCCGGCGCTAGCCGACGTTGATGAGAAAAACCATGCGTTGCCGACCCTCTCTACGCTGGTCGTGGAAACAAAGCCACCGGGCGCGGAAGTCCTGATCGCTGGCGCGGTGGTCGGTCAAACTCCATTGGAGGTTCCGGATCTGCCTGCGGGATCGTACGACGTTACCTTGCGCCATGGCCTCTACAAGACGTTGTCGGAAACGATTACGGTAGCCGACCCAACCGATCCGGAGCGGGTGGCAACCCGCATGGAGCGCACGCTTGCACGCGCGACCGGCGCGTTGACCGTGGTGACGGAACCGGCAGGTGCGTGGATCGAGCACGATGGCGAACGCCTGGGAGAGCGCACCCCGACGACGATCCGCGGCCTGCCCGCCGGACCGCTGAAACTGACCGTCGGGGCGGACGCGCACCGACCCTTGCAGGTGAGTGCCAACGTGCCCAGGAACGCCGTCGAAGTCCTTGAACTGACTCTGACAAGCAGCGTCGTATACGGCACGCTGACGCTGGAGCTTACGCCCGACGACGCCGAAGTCACGCTGCCGGATCTCGAGCTGGCATACGAGGCCGGAATGCGGATTCCGGAAGGGAGCCATAGCGTGCGCGTGAGCCGCGACGGCCACATGACGGAAACCCGCACCGTCGAAGTTGCCGGCGTCACCCGCTCACCGATCTCGCTCACCCGCAACCCGCAACCATTTGCCGTGTCGACTACGCCGACGGGCGCCTTCGTGAACTTTCCGCACAGCGATCAGGGCTACAGTCCCGGCGTGCTGCTGACACCTGGAGACTATCGCGTCAGAGCGACGCTGCCAGGGTACGAGACGTGGGAAGGAACGGTGAATCACTACATCCGGCCCACGAACCATGCCGTGACGTTGCGCCCCGGTATCGCGGAGTTTGCCGATCCGCTCGTTTCGGGCGGTACCGGACCGACGATGGTGGCCATTCCCGCCGGGAGTTTTAGCATGGGTTGCGTCTCCCGCGTCGACTGTCGCTCGAATGAACTCCCTGTCCACGCCGTCACATTGGCAACGCCATTCGCGCTATCGAAGTTCGAAGTGACCTGCGACGATTTCGGTCGCTTTGCCCGCGCCACGGGGCGCGCCGAAGAGGCGTCATGTGGCGCCGGACCTTCAGTACCCGCCGTCAACGTGTCGTGGGACGACGCGGTGGCCTATGCCGAATGGTTGTCTTCCGAAACCCGCAGACCGTATCGCTTGCCAAGCGAGGCCCAGTGGGAGTACGCGGCACGGGCGGGCACGACGACCAGCTACAGTTGGGGAAATTCGGTCGGCGTGGAACGGGCCAACTGTAAGGGCTGTCGCAGTCGGGCAAACACCGACCAGAGCGGAACGGTTACCGCGGGATCCTTCAGCGCAAATCCCTGGGGACTGCAGGACATGCACGGCAACGCGTGGGAATGGGTGTTGGACTGCCGGTTCGACGACTACCGAGGCGCGGCCGACGATGGATCCGCGAGGATCGTCGCCAATTGCGAACAGCGCGTGCTTCGCGGCGGTTCCTGGCGCGTAAGTCCGAATTTGGCGCGCGCAGCGCAACGCGGCTGGGGCAACGAGTCCCTACGCCTGGACGATGTCGGTATCCGCGTCGTCGTCGATATGGAGTAGCGCTCAGGTCTACCCGAAGAAGTATCCGCCCCCGGTGGCGACCAGATGTCGCGCTTCGGGCCGGGTCGTCGCCGTTACGATGCGACCGATGGGCACGGCCAGTTCACCCGCGCGGGTCAAACTGTCCAGCACGTCGTCTTCGCATGCCGGAGCCACACACAGGACGAACCCGATCCCGCAATTGAAAGTGCGCAGCATTTCGGATTCCTCGATGTTCCCCGCCTGCTGCAGCCAACCGAATACCGCCGGCCGCGCCCAGCTATCGAGATCCATGTCGGCGGCCAGGCCCTCCGGCAGCATCCGGGGCACATTCTCGACCATGCCCCCGCCGGTGACATGCGCCATGCCCTTGACCGGTGCTGCCCGGAGCGCCCCCGCGATCGATTGTGCGTAGATTCGCGTTGGGGCCAGGAGCTGATCCAGGAGCGTATCGTTCAATACGATTCCCTTGTCTTCCACGATGCGACGGATGAGCGAATACCCGTTCGAATGGGGACCGGTTGAACCGACCCCGATCAACCGATCACCGACGGCGATGTGTTTCCCGCTGACAATATCGTCGCGTTCCACAATACCTACGCAGAAACCGGCGAGATCGTAGTCGCCGGGCCGATAGAAACCGGGCATCTCGGCGGTCTCGCCCCCGGCGAGGGCGCAACCGGCGATCTCGCAACCCTTCGCAATACCGACAATCACCCGCTCTGCCACATCCACATCGAGTTTCGACGTCGCGTAATAGTCGAGAAAGAGGAATGGCTCGGCACCGTAGACGAGCACGTCGTTCACGCACATGGCGACGAGATCCTGGCCAACCTCGTCGTGGCGATCATGCTCGATGGCAAGCCTGAGTTTCGTGCCCACGCCGTCCGTCCCCGCCACGAGGACGGGCTCGCGATACCTTGCGGGAACGGCGGCCAAAGACGAGAACCCGCCAAGGTCCAAGAGGAACGCGTTTCCCTGCGTGCGCCGCGCCGCTGGCGCGATGCGGCGCACGAGTTCATTGCCGGCGTCGATGTCGACGCCGGCATCTCGATAAGTGAGTCCTGACATGAACCGGCCAAAAAGCTTGAGAAGGCACCGAGTTGTAGCACGCGCCAAACGGCTACGGAAGGGGAAAGTTCCACACTTCCATGGTCTACGAGCGGGGTTGGGCACTTCTCGGCAACGCAAAGGATTATCGGTATGTGCGATGCCGGGCTAGACTTGATCGACCCGCTTCCGTTTGTAGCATGGCGCGACGCTCTACGAGTTCCGATGTACTCGATCAACCGCACAATCTTTACGTCCATGGAACAACCGCCTCCGCGAGCGAAGCGACCCAGGGCAGTTGCCGCATCGTTGACCAAGGGGAGACATCGGCGGTGGCATATGCGCTCTGCCGCGGTGATCTGTTCGGCGGCGCTCTGCTGCGGCGCGCCCGCACACGGCGAAACAGTCGACTGGCTGTACGACGTGGAAGTGCCGGCGAAGTCCCAGGCCGAAGCCGACCGGCGCAGCGCCGCCCGATCCGCCTTGCGCGAGATGCTGATGCGCATGACGGGCCTAAAGAATCTGCCCATGTCCGAACCCATCGTCCGTGCGCTGAACTCTCCGGACTTGTACTACGTGAAGTACCGTTTTATCCAAGAGGAGGAAGATGACAAGCAGCGGCTCCAGGTGAGTTTCGAGCCAAAAGCGATACAGGAGCTGGTCTCCGAAGCCGCACTCCCCATCTGGAGCGCCGATCGTCCCCGTGTCCTGGCCTGGCTCGCCATCCGCGAGGACGGTCGCATCCGTGTTCTCGATAGCACCTCGGATCACCCCCTGGCGGAAGGCCTGCGGCAGCGAAGTCGCCAACGCGGAGTGCTGCTTCGGCTGCCGTTGCTGGACCTTGAGGACAAACAACTGATATCTCCCACCGCCGTGTGGGACGGGTTCGACTTTTCGCTGGACGCCGCTTCGCGCCGATATGACGCGGAGGTTGTCCTGGTCGGTCGCGCGGCCCCGGTCGCCGACGGCGAGTGGCGAACGCGTTGGGAGTTCTGGCTCAACGACGCTCCTCGGGAATTCAGTTATTCCGACGCAGACGTCGAGGCTGGTGCCGTGCGGGCTATGGACGAAGTCGCCGACGAGTTGATGCAACGCTTCGCCGTTTTCGGCCTTGACGCGGCAGCGATCGAGATAGCGGTGCGGGGCGCCGCATCCATCCGGCGCTATGCCGCGCTGATGCGCCACCTCTCGAATCTGGAGTACATCGAGCGCGTGCAGTTGACCGCGGCCGCTCGGGAAACGCTGACACTGCGCGTCGTAACCCGATCAACACCCGAACGCCTCGGCGAACTCCTGTCGAAAGACGGCGTATTTCGACGCCTGCCGACCTTGTCCGGTGGCTTGCCTGCCTTCGACACCGATGGGTCCGAAGGCGGGTCGGGTGTGCCGCTGACGTTGCTTTGGCATGGCGAAGGATGATGCTTCGTAGCATTCCGAACATCATCACGCTCGTGCGTATCGCATTGATCGTGCCGACAGCCTGGCTCCTGCTGGACGAACGCTATCTGGCGGGACTCGTCCTGCTGGCGATAGCCGGCCTTAGCGATGCGCTGGACGGCGCCTTGGCGCGCAGGTTTTCGTGGGCGAGTTCATTCGGCGCGTATGCGGATCCCCTCGCGGACAAACTGTTGGTCAGCACGATGTTCATCATCTTCGTCTGGCAAAGCCATGTGCCGCTATGGCTTGCCGCCGTGGCCATCTCGCGGGACGTCATCATCCTGCTGGGAGCGTTGGCGTATCGGCTCATATTCGAGAAAGTCGAACTGAACCCGAGCTTCATCAGCAAGTTGAACACGGCAATGCAGATCACCATGCTGATACTGGTGCTGGTCGGGCTGGTCCCTGCGGGACCGCTGTCCGGCTTCGCCGTCGCCGTCCTGGATCCCTGGGGTTTCGTGGTCGTCGCCACGCTCGGCGTCTCTTCGGGCATTGACTACGTCTTTACGTGGAGTCGCCGCGCCATCCAGGAACGGGAGTAGATGCTTTTGGCTCGCCGAATGGCTCGCCGAACGGCCCGGCAAGTGCCACTGACGTTCACGCTTCGTGAGCGGTTCACCCTTGATCATTTCATTGTCGGCGGGAATGCGGAACTGGCGGCAAGGGTGTGCCGGCCCGTCGACGGGTTCTTTTGCACCTGGGTTTGGGGTCGTTCCGGGGCGGGAAAGAGCCATTTGCTGCAGGCCGTCTCGCATGAGACGGGCGGCGCGTTCGTCCCGGCGACACAGATCCCCGGGGTCAATGGCTATGAAGTCTTCGACCGGGTGCTTATCGACGACATCCACGCGTGGATCGGCGATCGCGCTGCCGAGGAGGCGTTGCTGCGCCTCTACAACAACCGACTCGAGCGCGGACTTGTCCTCGTGGCGACGGCCCGCAAACCACCCACGCAACTGTGTTTCGCGCTTCCCGACCTGGCTTCCCGCCTGCGCTCCTCGGCGTGTTTCGAGATTTCGCCGCCGAGCGACGAAGAAGCGAGCGCAGTGCTGCGGCGCGTCGCTCAAGATCGCGGTTTCGATCTGGACGCGCGCGTGGTGTCGTTTCTCCTGCGTCGTACCGGTCGCGACCTGGCGGATCTGCTGCGTCTGCTGGAAACGATCGATGTGGAATCCCTGTCGGCGCAACGGCGGATCACGGTCCCCTTCGTCAAACAGGTGCTCGAGCTTTGATTCGGGCGGTCGTCACCGGCGGCGGTAGCGCCGGTCACGTCGTGCCGACGTTGCCGATCATCGAAGCGCTACAGGCCCGGAACTGGAACATTTCCTATATCGGTTCCGACTCGGGGCTGGAGGAACAACTGGTGGCACCCCTCGGCGTCAGGTACTTCGGCGTGCGCCCGGGCAAGTTGCGCCGATACTGGTCCTTCGACAACCTCGTCGACGCCTTTCGTGTTCCGCTCTGTGTATTGCAGGTGTTCGGGATACTCGGCCGTATCCGGCCGGACGTGGTCTTCTCGAAGGGCGGATTCGTCGCGTTTCCCGTGGTCGTAGCCGCGTGGCTCCGGCGCATTCCCGTGGTGGCACATGAATCCGACCTTTCCCCCGGACTCGCCAACCGGCTGACCCTGCCCTTCATTGCATCCTTGTGTGTGAACTTCGACGCCACCCGAGTCAATGCCAGGCGAGTGATGCATACAGGCACGCCCGTGCGCGAATCCCTCTTGCGGGGTGACCGCGAGCGGGGCCTGGCCGCTACCGGCTTCTCCGGCAAACGACCGATTCTGGCCGTCGTCGGGGGTAGTCTCGGTGCGGAGCGCCTGAATCTCATCGTGCGGCAAGCGTTGTCGGCATTGACGAGGGCTTTCGACGTCCTGCACGTATGCGGCGCGGGAAAAGTCGATTCCTCTTATCTCGGCACCGCGCAATACGAGCAGCGCGATTTCGTCGGGGACGAGTGGGGCGACATCCTCGCGGCGGCGGACCTGGTCGTGTCGCGCTCCGGAGCAAACTCGCTGTACGAACTACTCACCTTGCGGAAACCGAACTTGCTGGTCCCGCTGCCGGCGTTGGCAAGCCGAGGCGATCAGATCGAGAATGCCGCCTACGCGGAGTCTGCGGGTTTCAGCATGGTCGTGGCGGAAGCCGCTTTGACTCCCGACGTGCTGGTGGACCGGGTGACCGACCTGCACCGTAACTCTCCTTCGTGGCGCGAACGTCTGGAAGCGTTTCAGGCGCCGGACAGCGCCGGACTGATCATCGCGGAACTCGAGGCGGCATTGAAACAGCGCCCGAAACGATGATCTAATCGCTCGCCTTCTTGCGAGGGGTGCCCCCTCGCGCTGCTCTTTTCTTGCGAGGGGTGCCCCCTCGCGCTGCTCTTTTCTTGCGAGGGGTGCCCCCTCGCGCTCCCCGGCTGAAGGCTCCTTTTTCCGGCACCGCCATGTACAGAGTCAAGACTTACAATCAGATCGCCGCGCGCGGGCTGGAACTGTTTCCAGTCGATGCGTTCCGGATCGGCGCCGATGTCGTCTCCCCGGATGCGATTCTCCTGCGCAGTCACATACTGACGCGCGACGACCTCGGCTCGGGCCTCCGGGCGGTAGCGCGCGCCGGCGCCGGCGTCAACAACGTTCCGGTCGGAGCCTGCACAGCGCGGGGAGTGGTCGTCTTCAACACGCCCGGCGCGAATGCAAACTCGGTCAAGGAGCTGACGCTCGCCGCGCTCCTGCTCGGTTCCCGCGACGTGATAGGCGGCATGGACTACGTGAAGACCCTGTCGAACGTCGCCGACGACGACACGCTGCACGACTTGGTGGAGGGCGAGAAGAAACGTTTCAAGGGCCGCGAACTGTTCGCCCGGACGTTGGGCGTCCTCGGTCTGGGAGCTATCGGTTCGCAGGTTGCGCGCGCCGGACTCGACCTCGGCATGCGCGTGGTCGGATACGATCCGGCCCTTTCCGTCGACGCGGCCTGGCGCCTGCCGAGCGAAATACAACGCATGGAAGATGCCAGGAGCCTCTTCAGCCAGTCGGACTACGTGACCGTACACGTCCCTTCGCTGCCGACGACGCAAGGCCTGATCAACGCCGACGCGCTGCGCGCATTCCGGCGCGGGTCCGTACTGCTCAACTTCGCGCGCCAGGAAGTCGTTGACGAAGAGGCTGTCGCAACCGCGCTGACCAACGGAACGCTTTCCGCATACTTTTCCGACTTTCCCAGCACAAAGCTTGCGATGCATCCCAACGCCCACGCCACGCCGCATCTCGGGGCGAGCACAGTCGAGGCCGAAGAGAACTGCGCGGTCATGGCTGCCGAGCAACTGAGGGAGTTCCTGAGCTTCGGCAACATCAGGAACTCGGTCAACTTCCCGGATGTCAACCTCGAACTGAGCTTCGGATACCGCCTTGCCGTAGCCAATCGCAACGTGGCGGGCACCCTTGGACGAGTCCTCTCGGTCCTTGCGGACGACAACGTCAACGTGATCGACATGATCAACAAGAGCCGCGAGGACGTCGCCTACAACCTGATCGATATCGAGCAGCCGCCGACGCCGAAGATGGTCGAGCGAATCAACGCCATCGACAGTGTGATCAATCTGCGCCTGTTCGACGCACCCGGCTAGCAGCCTGTCGAACTTGGCGCTCTAGCCCAGGGCTAGCCGGGTTGCCGAACCTGACCGTGCTGCTGTTGGACGACAACGCGATGGCGGACCTCGGGCCGCTGACGCACCTGGACGCACTGAGAAACCTCCTCGCCGGCAACCGCGCTACCGACGTGACGGCGCTGCAGGATCTGCCGGCGCTCAGACCCCTGGACCTGCGCGGGAATCCCGTGCGCAACCTGACGCCTCTCGGCGATGTCCGTCGCGCTGGTCTGGCTGGCGCTGCCAGGCGAGTCCGTGGGCGGCCCGGCGGATAACGCTCGGGCGGCTGATGCGGTTGCGGTGGGTATGGTTCGGGGCGGATCCGGGTGCCGCGGACCGCTGAAAGCGTGGCGCGGCACCCGGATCCGTTGTCCGGATCGCGACGCCGGAGGAGAAATGCCCCCTCCAATTAAGCTCTCCGCTACTGGTTAGAATCCCGGATCCTTGCCGGTCGGGCTTAGCTCAATGCCGGCGATGTGCGCTGCGGTTCGAACCATTTTCCACACTTGTGCCGGATTCGTGTCGCGAGACACCCACCATCCCCGGGCGAGACTGGCAGGCTTGATGCCCCTCTTGGACACCCTCACCTGCATCGCCTTAGCGAGTGCGCCTCGCGCCGCACGGACTTCCCTGATCTCCTCCCGGTTGCGCGCCAGGAAACGGCTAATCGTGCCGTCCTCCTGACTCTTCTGAAAAAACGAGTTTTTTGCCTCGCACTTCGAGAGGAATCTTCGGTGACCGCGGCGGAGAACCTCCAGCACCGCACAAAGCGCCTCGGTTGCGCTTCCGTACGGCAACGTCTGGCGCGACCGACCAGACATTACGACCACCTCGCCGGTGTACTTGCTTGGGCCTCTACCTTGACGCGGCACGAACGTGATGCGTGTCGTCCCGTCCGGTATCGGTCGGCTAGGTGGCTCGACGAGGTGCTTTAGCCCGTTGGCAATCCCTGTTTTCTGCCACCTCTTGCTGTACTTCCGAAGAACAGCCTCGACGTCTTGACCACGCAGGTCATCCCATAGCTTGACGAACCAGGCGCCCGGTTGCCTCGCGACGCCCGCCGCGTCCGCCTCCAGCAGCACTTCCCGGTTGCTGGCGAACCCTCCTCTAGTGAAGTTCACGCTCCCGATCCACACTACCGTCTTGCCGTCGTCTTGCGTGAACAAAAATAACTTGGGATGGAATAGGGGGTCGCTGTCCACGATTCGCACGCTTCGGGGGCCAAATCTATCGATCAACAACCGAATCGCCTGAGGGTCAGTTGCATTGCCATGGATGCCGACCAGCACCTTGGCCTTGCACCTCCCGGCCAGCAACGCGTCAAGAGCTTCGCTTTGCGTCACCCATGCGGACGCCAGCCAAACAGCATCCGCTTGCCCCAACCGCTTCTTGAATTGTTCTACAAACCCGTCCGTTAGCAACCTAGAAATTGCTCGGCGCTCCCCCTCAATATCTCAGCTTCCATGGGTTGTCCCCATCTCGGCCGCCTTCCGGCGTCGCCCGGTCCAGCACCTGCCGGATGGGGTTGCCTACCCACTCAATCTGGTCCGCTTGCCTTCGAGAATGAGGCGGCCTCACCATGCCACGTGCGTTGATCGTACACGAATCGCGACGCAGAGGAGGCTCTAGTCGCCCTCGGCGCCGGACTCCCGCTCGCCGATGGGGTCCAGCGGGTTGGAGTTACGGACACACGAGTTTTTCGGACGACCTGCAGTGCAGGCTTTCGGACACACATATCCGTCTGCGTATGGACGGCGCCGGCAGGCTGCGGCACGGAGATCTCGCGCACGCGGCACAGGCGATGTCGGCGACCGAGAGTCGGCGGCAGCCGACGCGATTTGCGGACCCGCGCCATCGACACCGCGCAACTCGCCGGGAATACTTTCCTGGCATGGCAACGCCACGACATAGGCTCGTCGACCACCAGCAGTCCTGCGACTACCACCTCGCGTGCCGTTGGATCCGCGCTCCCGGCTCTACGGCCGGGATAAGCGCTCTGGCAAGGATAGACTCGCAGGCACTCTGACCCGGAGGACGGCGCAGGACGAGGTGACGAGATATTGACACGCCAATGTTGCATGTTATTGACTAATAAATCTTGTGTGGAACGCTTGCAAGGACCCATCCGGGTGGTACAAACACAACGTCGCGCGAGGCCCGTGCGGAAACGCACCATATCGGAGCCAGTCGAAATAGATGATGACCTTCTGGAGCGCGTATCCTACAAGCCCCATCCCCAGCACTGCGAGAAGCCCCACACTTGGGCTCCGCACAAGACCAAGTGCCCTGACGGGATAGGTTGCGCCGCCGCTCTGGCCATGTTAAGGGAGGGTCTGCGGCGCATCCATGATGCCCCACGGCAGCGAAGGTTTGCCGTCGCCGGTTTGGGCCGTAGACGACAATACAGGGCAGGCATACGAGGCGAGAGTAACCAACCGTGGGACGGCTGAATACCACGGCTATCCCGTCTTGGACAGAGACCCGCTCAAGGACGAAATCCTTGCAAAGTGGCAGGAGAGGGCGATCTAAGTGAATCTGGTGATCAGCCCGAAGTGGCGACCGAGCCACACATACAGAGGTTATCTCTCCTCACATATTGACGTTGAGACGGCCTTTGACGAGATTTCGACGTGTTCGCTCGTGCTCTCGGTAAACAACCAACTCATGACCCGAATGGTGGATGATCGCCAGGAAGAGCAGGACGGGCCTCGTGTATCGGCATACAGACTCGCCGAGTGGTTCTTGTGGAACTGGTGGAGAATCCGGTGGGAGCCGCCGCGGTCAGGGGACAGCGGCCTGTCATGGAGGCAGGCCCACGAAACGGCAAGCATCGGCGGCGGCTGGCTCTGGCCCCGGCTCGCATTCGAGTCGGACGGTCAAACGGTGACCGTACGGTCAGCCGGAAGCGAGGCAACGCCCACCGAGCCGGTAAGCTACTTGGGTCATGATGACGAGTGGTACGTAACTGCGCAGGAGTTTGAGTCCGGAGTCGACTCCTTCGTACAAGATGTGCTGTCTCACTTCGCCGACAACAAACTTGCCCCCAACCCGATCTTGCGAATCTGGGACGAACTCGGACAGGAGAGGGACGATCCCGACATGACGATGTATCGGCGCTTTGAGGCATTGCTTGGGCACAATCCAGACGAGGGAGACCCTAGACAGATTGACCGGTTGACGAGAGACAGCGACGCCTGGGGTGTGCAGGCGGCGAACGAGGTCGCAGCAGAGACTCCGATGATGATGGCCTCTGACAGGGTGACGGCCACGAGTTTGCTGAGCGTCGCCCGAAAATCAGGGTTTGAGGTCAGCGACCGGAATGGGGCGTCGCCAATGACCGACAACACCATGACATTGATGGAGACCGACACTCCCGGAACACCCTTGGTTCCATGGCAAGTGGGAGCAAATGCCGCCAAGGAACTCAGGAGAAGCGAACACCTTGGGGATGGACCCGTCTCAGACCGCATACTCTGTGATATGTGCGGCATACCCGCCGGAACGTTGAGGAGGTCGACGCCGATTAAACCGCCGATTGCGTACACGTTGTCAAGCAAGAGAGGCAAGTACATCGTGTTTCGCGCACGAGTCCCAACGGGGAGGCGGTTCGATGCGGCACGATTGCTTGGAGACAAGCTGCTTGTGCGCAACGGCGAGTCATTACAACCCGCCACCAGCACCCACACTTTCCGCCAGAAGATGCAACGAGCGTTTGCCGCTGAGTTCCTGTGCCCCTTCGACGCCCTCTTGGACACAGTCAAAGGTGACTACTCAGACGAGTCGATTGAAGAAGGGGCCACAAAATTCAGGGTGTCCCCCATGCTGGTGACCCGACGACTTGAGAACAACGGTGTATTGGACTCATGGAGTACCAGACGTATCCCGTAAGCGGGGAGAATTGGTTCATGCGTGTTTCGGACATCCACCAGCAAAGGGCGGATTTGGAACAAGTCGGATCGGGTTAAGGACACACATCTCCCGGACAGTGAACCCGGGCGGCCCCGGCGCATCGTGCTCGCTTCAAATGCGCTCAACGCGATGCGCAAGTGGACAGTTCCAGTTCACTTGGCCGGGCCGGCACGATGCGGCGTGGCTCCATGCGCGCGCCAGGCTTGTCTCCCGGCCACGCTGGTGCCGCCATGTCCTGACGCGCGACGACCTCGGCTCGGGCCTCCGGGCGGTAGCGCGCGCCGGCGCCGGCGTCAACAACGTTCCGGTCGGAGCCTGCACAGCGCGGGGAGTGGTCGTTTTCAACACGCCCGGCGCGAATGCAAACTCCGTCAAGGAGCTGACGCTCGCCGCGCTCCTGCTCGGTTCCCGCGACGTGATAGGCGGAATGGACTACGTGAAGACCCTGTCGAACGTCGCCGACGACGACACGCTGCACGACTTGGTGGAGGGCGAGAAGAAACGTTTCAAGGGCCGCGAACTGTTCGCCCGGACGTTGGGCGTCCTCGGTCTGGGAGCTATCGGTTCGCAGGTTGCGCGCGCCGGACTCGACCTCGGCATGCGCGTGGTCGGATACGATCCGGCCCTTTCCGTCGACGCGGCCTGGCGCCTGCCGAGCGAAATACAACGCATGGAAGATGCCAGGAGCCTCTTCAGCCAGTCGGACTACGTGACCGTACACGTCCCTTCGCTGCCGACGACGCAAGGCCTGATCAACGCCGACGCGCTGCGCGCATTCCGGCGCGGGTCCGTACTGCTCAACTTCGCGCGCCAGGAAGTCGTTGACGAAGAGGCTGTCGCAACCGCGCTGACCAACGGAACGCTTTCCGCATACTTTTCCGACTTTCCCAGCACAAAGCTTGCGATGCATCCTAACGCCCACGCCACGCCGCATCTCGGGGCGAGCACAGTCGAGGCCGAAGAGAACTGCGCGGTCATGGCTGCCGAGCAACTGAGGGAGTTCCTGAGCTTCGGCAACATCAGGAACTCGGTCAACTTCCCGGATGTCAACCTCGAACTGAGCTTCGGATACCGCCTTGCCGTAGCCAATCGCAACGTGGCGGGCACCCTTGGACGAGTCCTCTCGGTCCTTGCGGACGACAACGTCAACGTGATCGACATGATCAACAAGAGCCGCGAGGACGTCGCCTACAACCTGATCGATATCGAGCAGCCGCCGACGCCGAAGATGGTCGAGCGAATCAACGCCATCGACAGTGTGATCAATCTGCGCCTGTTCGACGCACCCGGTTAACCGAGCCCTTTCCGCTCGGGCATTCGGGCTTCGTCGGCACGCAGCGACGCGTTCAGGCGGGCGGGCGAGTGCGTACCTGGATACAACGTCTCAAGCGTCTCGAGCAGCGGCGGATCCGGAAACTCATCCCGCGCGGCGTGGACGAATTTCAGGGTCTGGAAAGCATCGAACCAGGTGTGAATCGCTCGCTGATCGCGTTTGGGTTGGTATCCGATGGCATCGAGCAACCTTGGAACGGGTTGGCTCGGCGTCGTTCCCGCCGCAATGGATTCATGAAACATCTTGAGCGCCTCAAACGTCGCGCTGGCGTAACCCGGCATGGTGGCCGGATCACGTGGAACCCTGGCGAGGGCGGGGCCGGTGCCGAAAGGCACGCGCGTCGAGACGCGCGCCTCAATCTCGATGACGGGCGCCCTCAGACGGCGAATCCAGCCGACCTTCGCAAGCTTGTTCAGGAGATAGAAGTCTTCCGCCGCGTTGCGCCGAGGGAACCCTCTGACCTTCGCGTAACTCGTCGCGTCTATGGCCAGGCAACTGCCCACCGTATGAAAGGCGTACGGGGAACCCGCACATTCGAGCCGATTGACGTAGTAGCGGAGTGACAGTTCATACATCAGCCCTCGGCGCGCGAGATCCTTGTCGCCGCTCGTGTGGACAAACGGATAGACCCAACCCGCCGCCCGCCCCTTGGCCGCCTCGAAATATCCCGGAGGCAGCGCGGTATCCGCGTCCGTCGAGAAGATGACCGGGATCTCGATCCGTCGTTCGACAATAAGGCGCAGCGCGATGTCGGCACCGATCTTGCGCGCGAGTCCGACGCCCGCGCGCCTCGGTACTGGCGTGTTCACCCGGTCCACAATCGCGACGTCAACGTTGCGCGCGCGGTCCAGCGCTCCCGCCAAGCCCAGGAGTTCCCGTGTTCGGGCAAATGCCGTGTCCTCGCGCCTCGCGTCATCCGGCACGTTGGCAACCAGGATGACGAGCAGGTCCGCCGCTCCGCGGGGCAGCACACGTTGGAGGAAATCGCCAGTTTCATCGAATGCCGGTATGGAGAGCACGTGCCGATAGGTACGCATAGCGGAAGGCCCGCGCCTGGCTTCGGGTTCCGCATAGCGTGCGAGATACAGGCCCGCATGATCTTTCATGGGTAGAGCTGCGGAGCCCGTCAGGCCTTCAATGTAATGCCGCTCGAGGCGGCAGGGATCGGATGATGTCCGCTTCGCGCGCGACGATCTGGTCCCAGCGTCGGTCGATGTTCGCATCGGGACATTCGCGCCGCGCGAGTTCCAGAAAGAGCTGCCAGTGGCGATCCTCGCTGGCCGCGATGCGCTGATAGAACCGCGCGAGAAGCCCATCCGTCAGCGCGTGCGCGATTATCGCAAAACGCTCCCGGCCTCGGCATTCGATCACCGACGCGACCAGCAGCCGGTCCAACAGGTAGTTTCCGCGTCCCCTGCGAACGACCGCGTTGAGGGCGTTCACGTAGGGGTCCCTCGTGTCCGGCGCCGGGCGAATGCCATGATCGATCAAGAGACCTATCACATCGCGATAGTGACCGAGCTCCTCGACCGCTAGATTCGCCATGGCATCGATCAGCGCGGGTCGGTCCGGGTAGTGGGCCGCCAGTGATAGCGCCATACCCGAGGCCTTCCTCTCGCTGGAGGCATGGTCTTGCAGGAACGACGGAAAGTCCGCGAGTACCGCCGTCAGCCAACGGTCTTCCGTCGCCACCGCCAACCTTCCGTGGAACAACGTCACCGGGGAGCGCGAGGGGGTTCCCCTCGCAAACAAATAGCAGCGCGAGGGGGTTCCCCTCGCAAACAAATAGCAGCGCGAGGGGGTTCCCCTCGCAAAAAAGAAACCGGGGCCGAAGGCGCCGACTGTGAGGCACATGATTCCATCTGATGAAGGATACAACGAGTAGAATCCCCGCCATGGACGAACTCACGGAACGCCAAAGCAGCCGCAACATCGCCAGTCTGAAGCGGATGCTTTCGTTCCTGCGCCCGTACCTGCCGCAGTTGATCGCGGCGTCGATCGCGCTCATCGCGACCGCGTCAGTGACACTGTCGGTCGGCCAGGGGCTCAGGCTTCTGATCGACGAAGTACTGGCGATTCGTACTCCGGACGTGCTCCTGGCAAGCATCGGCATTTTTGCCGCCCTCGTCCTGTTGCTCGCGGCTGGCACCTATGCACGGTATTACTTCATATCCTGGGTCGGCGAACGGGTCAGCGCGGATATCCGGGAAGCGGTCTACGCCAACCTGGTGCGTATGCATCCCGGTTTCTTCGAGACTAATCGGCCCACCGAGATCATGTCGCGGATCACAACGGACACGACACTGCTACAGACAGTACTCGGTGCTTCCGCCTCCATTGCCCTGCGCAACGCGTTGATGTTTGTCGGCGGCGTCGCGCTGCTGTTTGTCACCAATCCGAAGCTGTCCGCAGTGGTTCTGGCGAGCGCGCCGGTTGTCGTTGCCCCCATCGTCCTGTTCGGGCGCCGCGTTCGGCGGCTGTCGCGGACGAGTCAAACGGCGGTCGCGGATGTCGGCAGCTATGCGGGCGAATCGCTGCGCCACATCAAGGTAGTGCAGGCTTTTACTCACGAGTTACGCGATATCGAGGCGTTCTCCACGCGCGTGGCCAGCGCTTTCGACGTCGCCGTACGGCGAATTCGACAACGCGCGGTGTTGATCACGTCCGTCATGGTGCTGACACCGGCAGCCATCGCCGCCATGCTCTGGGTGGGAGGCAACGATGTGCTTGCCGGTCGGATCTCGGCTGGAGAGTTGGTTGCATTCATTTTCTACGCCCTGATTGTCGCTGGTTCCGCTGGCGCGATCAGCGAGGTATGGGCGGACATACAACGCGCTGCCGGCGCTGCGGAGAGGTTGCTGGAGTTGCTGGCGGTGAACTCCGTGCTGGCCGAACCCGAATATCCCGAGGCCCCAACCCGACCGGGCGCCATCACATTTGACAGCGTCTCCCTGCGCTATCCCACGAGAAGCGGCGAGGTGGCCCTGAATGACATCGATCTCAGCGTGGCGCCCGGGGAGATGGTGGCCCTGGTGGGCCCGTCCGGTGCCGGAAAGAGTTCGCTTCTCGACCTGATTCAACGATTCTACGATCCGACCCAAGGCGTGGTTTCGGTCAGCGGAGTCGACGCGCGCAGGCTGTCGTCGGAGACATTGCGCGGACAAGTCGGCTTCGTACCGCAGAGTCCCGTCTTGTTCGCGGGCTCCATCCTGGAAAACGTCATCTACGGCGCGCCGGATGCGAATGACGACGAAATCAGGAACACGCTTAAGGGCGCGAACGCCCTGGAGTTCGTCGAAGCGCTGGAGGATGGCTTGCGCACGCACCTTGGAGAAGACGGACAAGGTCTCTCCGGCGGCGAACTGCAACGCCTCGCGATCGCGCGCGCCCTGCTCACTTCTCCGCGAATCCTGCTGATGGACGAGCCAACCAGCGCCCTGGATGCGCGAAGCGAGGAGACGATCTGCCACACGCTGGCCGCGCTCAAGGGGCAGTGCACCGTCCTTATCGTCGCCCACCGGATATCCACCGCCGCCGTCGCGGATCGCATCGTCGTCCTTCAGCAAGGCCGAATTATCGCTGAAGGTACCCACGACTCCTTGCTGCGCGAAAACGGTCTGTACCGGGACTTTGCGGATATCCAACGAGTGAACGGCATGGAAGAAGCAAGGTACGTGCGTTAGGCAAGCGGAGCCCATAAACTGGCATATCGGCGGTTGGGGCAGCCGAAAGGGGGAGGAACGTAGTGGGACCGTTGACGGGTCTTCGGGTCATCGAGTTGGCCGGCATTGGACCTGGTCCGTTCTGCGGCATGATGCTTTCCGATATGGGGGCCGAGGTCATTCGCGTGGACCGGCCGGGTTCCCGAACGGGTTCCCGAACGGGTCCGGCACGGCGCTCTCGTCCTCGCGATGTGCTCGCCCGCAACCGCCGCTCCATCGTCATCGACCTCAAGACGCCGGAAGGCGTCGACATCGTTCTCAAGCTATGCGAATCCGCCGACGCGCTGTTCGAGGGGTTTCGTCCCGGCGTCACCGAACGGCTGGGGCTGGGTCCAAAAGAGTGCATGGCGCGCAACGAGCGGCTGGTGTACGGACGCATGACCGGCTGGGGCCAGGATGGACCGCTGGCTCGGGCCGCCGGCCACGACATCAACTATATCGGTCTCACCGGGGTGCTGCATGCCATAGGGGAGAAAGGGGGCAAGCCCGTGCCGCCGCTCAACCTCATCGGCGACTTCGGCGGAGGCGGCATGTTGCTGGCCTTCGGGCTGGTCTGCGGCATATTGGAGGCTAGCCGCTCCGGCAAGGGTCAAGTGATCGACGCGGCGATGGTCGACGGAGCCGCCGCGCTGATGGCGACATTCTTTTCCATGGGGAAGCACTTCAGCGATCAGCGCGGTACGAACCTCCTCGATGGCGGCGCGCATTTCTACAACACCTACCAAACAAAAGACGGGAAGCACGTCTGTGTGGGCGCCATCGAGCCGCAGTTCTATGCGCTCCTCGTGGAGAAATCCAACGTCGATCCGCACCGATTCAGGAAACAGATGGATGCTCACGGATGGGATGGCCTGAAGGAAGACCTCGCCGCCGTCTTCAAGACCAGAACCCGCGACGAGTGGTGCGAAATCATGGAAGGCACCGATGTGTGTTTCGCGCCGGTCCTTTCGATTTTCGAAGCGCCGGAACATCCGCACAACAGACAACGCGCAACATTCGTTGATATCGACGGTACCGTACAGCCCGCGCCCGCGCCCCGGTTCAGCCGCACGGGCGCGGAGATCTCTCATGGCGCGAGGATTCCCGGCGAAGACTCCCTTGCGGTGCTGCGGGACGCCGGTTTCAGTGACGATGAAGTCGAGGCGTTGCAGAAGAAACATGTTGTATCGACCGCCTGATCGACCATCCGCACGCAGTATCCAGGCTGGCTGCTCTTGCCGAGTCACAAGTCGCGCGCTGGACCACGAGAGGCGGACGCAATGAGCGTAGAGCTTCTGAACTCGCGTCGTTTCCTCGGTTTTCGCGTTCGCCGGCAAATCGACAACGAGACTTACCAGGAGTACTTCTCATTGAAGAGGGGCGGTCGTCCCATGCACGGTGCCGCCCGCGCCGAGGTGCGGCGCCAGGCCGAAGATCGGGACGCACAGTTGGCCATGACCCAGCGCGCGGCGCGAGAACGCGCCCTGCGCGAAGTGCAGGTAGACGCCGACGGCCACGTGCGCGGCATTGTGTTCCGCTGGAAGAGGGGAAAGAACGGCAAGGGGTCGCCGTTGTTCCAGGTGGGCATCACGTCACTCGTCATTGGCAATGTCGTGAACACCACCGTCTCCATCAATCGGCACGGTCTGGACGAGGCGTGGCGGCGAGCGGTCGACTTCTATGCGCGACATAGACGCATCCCCTGGGATTCGGATGCCTATCGGGAGCTGTTGCGCGCGAGGCCGCCGGCGACAGTGTTGGAGCGCGCGCCGCCTGCTGCCGCAGCCCGCGAACAACGCGTTGACCATGGCGGAAGAGCCGCCGGACCCGCTCGCGCGAAACGTTCCTCAGATCACGGCAGGGCGCCCGTACGCGCGCCGCGACAATAATTCATACCAGGCTCGATTTCGGCTCGATGCGTTTCCGGCGCCTCGGTTATATCGCGCTTGTCGGTCTGGCCGCTTGCTCGGACCATTCAGACCGACTTGCAGACGGCACCAATGCTCCCTGGACCCAATGGGCCGACCAATACGTGGCGATCAACTATTGGGCGGAATGGTGCGTCCCTTGCCGACAGGAGATACCGGAGCTGAATGCGCTACACCGCGAGCGGGAGGCGACCGGCCTGGCGATACTCGGCGTCAACTACGACGGCATTTCCGGCGAGTCGCTGGCGACGCTGATAGCAGAGATGGGCATTGAGTTCCCCGTCCTGGTTTCCGACCCGTCCGATCATTTCGGCTACGACGTACCCAAAGTGCTGCCAACAACGGTGATCATCGGCCCCGACGACAATGTCCACGAGATTCTGATCGGGCCTCAGACGCGGGAAAGCCTACTTCGCGCCGCGCCGGAGTCGGCGCGAATTCGAACGCGCACCTGATCCGCAACATCACCACGAGCTCGCGCCCAGCGACCAGGCATGAGATCAACCACGCGTATCAGCCCGACTTGATACGATCAACCGCTTCGGCCGGCGTCAACAGCACGCGCTCGGTATCCGCGCGCCGCTTGTACTCCACCAGACCCCTCGCGAGATTGCGCGTGCCAACGGTGATACGGTGCGGAATTCCCAGCAGGTCGGACTCCGCGAACTTCACGCCGGGGCGTTCGTCGCGATCATCGAGCAGGACATCCATGTCGGCGTTGAGGCACGTCTCGTACAGCGACTCCGCCGCCGCCGCCACTTCGGGCCGCCGATAATCCAGCGCCAGGATGTGTGCGTCGAACGGGGCCACCGACATCGGCCAAACGATGCCGTGGCCGTCATGGCATTGTTCCGCCACCGCCGCCACCAATCTCGATATGCCGAGACCATAGCAACCCATGATCAACGCAGTCTCGGTGCCCGCCGCGTCCTGCAGCGAAAGCCGCATCGGGACGCTGTATTTGTCGCCGAGCTTGAATATGTGGCCAACCTCGATGCCTCGGGCGAACGCGAGCTTGCCGCCGCCGTCCGGCGATGGGTCGCCTTCCACCACGTTGCGGACATCCACGACTTGCGCGTCCGGGAAGTCGCGCGACCAGTTGACTCCCGTGAGATGAAATCCTTCCTCGTTGGCACCGCATACGCAGTTGGCGTTGGCCGCTGCGGATCGATCCGCGTATACCGGCAAATCCAGACCGACGGGCCCAATGGACCCAATCGAACAACCGGTCGCCGCCTCGATCTCGTCGTCGTCAGCGAACGTCACGGGTGCCGCCACAACACCGAGCCGGACCGCCTTTGTTTCGTTGAGTTCGTGGTCGCCCCGCAGCACCAGCGCGACCAACGGCGCTTGCGTGCCGCGCACGATCAAGGTCTTGATGCAGCGCGAGGGGTCGACACTCAGAAAGGAGGCTATGTCGGCTATGGTCTTCGCACCTGGGGTCGCCACTTTCCCGAGCGGGTCTGGCTGCTCGCTCGACGGCTCCGGCGCCAACGCCTGTGCTCTTTCGATATTCGCCGCGTAGCCGCTATTCGGACAATACGCCATGAGATCCTCGCCGGACTCGGCGAGCACCTGAAACTCGTGCGATTCGCCATCGCCCATGGTTCCCGAATCCGCCTCGACAGCCCGAAAGTCAACGCCGATCCGCTGCAGTATCGCCGTATAAGCGGCATACATGTCGCGGTAGGTTCGTTCGAGGGACTCCTCGTCAAGGTGGAAGGAATAACCATCCTTCATCAGGAATTCGCGCGCGCGCAACAGACCGAAACGGGGCCGGATCTCGTCGCGAAACTTGGTATGGATCTGATACACGTTGAGCGGTATCTGCTTGTAGCTGTCTACCGTTCGGCGAATCAGATCGGTGACAACTTCCTCGTGGGTCGGGCCCATCGCGTAATCGCGTTCGTGACGGTCCCGCATGCGCATCAACTCGGCACCCATCACATCCCAACGACCGCTCTCGCGCCACAGATCGGCGGGTTGCACCACCGGCATCTGTATTTCCTGGGCGCCAAAACGGTCCAACTCCTCCCGCGCGATCGCCTCGATCTTGCGCATGACGCGCAAGCCGAGCGGTAGCCAGGTATACAGTCCACCCGCGACACGACGGATGCAGCCCGCGCGGAGCAACAGGACATGGCTCGCGACCTCGGCTTCCGCGGGCGTTTCCTTAAGGGTCGGTATCAAGGTCCGGCTGGCTCTCATCGATTAAGCATAGCAAGTCGGCGTTTCGCGTCACGATCGACCGACGAGCGACCAACGAGGGTTGTATGTCAACGCAAAGTAGAAATGTCCCCTATTTGCAGTTCCGGCGTTCCTTTTTTCGAGAAGAAAATCTTGTTGCGTAAGCTGTGGGGTTGTGGGCGAGAGGCGCGCGAGTGTGGGCAGCCGGTGGGCAACGCGCGGCGGAAACGCCCGGTCGATGGCGAGTCGGCCGAGCGCGTTGTCCACGGGCTGTCCACACGCCCCGAAGGGCGCGCGCCGGTCCGCGGGACTCGTCCACAAATCCATAGCGTGTCGGTCGGCGCCCCGCCATGTCCGTGGTATTCGAGGCGCAGCCGAGTTCGGCCTCCCGGCTCGCCCGCGCCGTCGACTCGTTCGACCGGAAAGTACAGCGGCTATGACTGTCCGGGAATGCTCGGAGAGCGCCGCAAGATGTGCGCCACGGATTGGCGCAATGCGCTGATCGAGGTGTGCGGCAGATCTCGGCGTCAGACAGCGCTGCCGCTTCCCCAGGAGGTCGGAGACGCGATTCTGGCCTATCTCGAACACGCACGACCGCGGGTTCCGCAGGAGGCGGTCTTTCTGAGAGATCGGAAGTCTGCGCCTTGCGGTTCACGGACATTACAGTCGACGGGTTGGTCCTCCGGGAGACGAAGTTCCGCAAGTCAAGGCTGGTTCCTCTGGAGCCACTTGCGCTGTACGGAGAGCCATGAAAAAACAACGACTTGCGGGCCACCGATCTTTTCTTTACCCCAAGAAACGCCGCATTTCGGACGTTTTCCGACCTCACGGGCCTTGAATCCGAGATTTCCACCCCAACGCCCCGTGCTTACCCCAAGCCGTCGAAGTAGGAATAATTCGCATTTGGACACCGTGAAGACCCCACAACGACCAGTTTGACCATCTGTCGCGCCCCCACACGCCTCGCCGAGGCTCTGATTGCTGGGCAACCGGCCGCAATCCGGCGAGGTCCGCCAAAAAACCCTACAGCGCAAATGCCTCGTGTCGGACCAGGCTGGGATATGACTATAATAGCTCGCGGTAACTGCCGTTATCGAGAGTCCAATCTCCATGGTGACGTCTGGATGGCTGTTGAGAGCACGAGAACGCAGCTTGCGGGTCTGGTCAACCTTGGTCTCGCGGTCAACCGGATCGCGGATGCGTCGGTGTTGGCGGACCTGTCCGTGCTGCCGCGCCTCCACCTCTCGGCCAACGCTTTCGGCGATCTCGGCACGCTGGTCTGGCTGGACGTGTCCGGCGGTCCGCTGGCGCACGCCGATACGCTCGGGCGGCTGGCGCATCTGCGCTGGCTATTGGGTCGGTGCCGCAGAGGCCGGCGTGCCGCTGCGGATCCGGCGTAGGTTGCCGGGCGGCATGGACAGAACCGCGCTGCCGATGTTCGGCCCGGCAACCTTCATCGCACGCGTCAAAGGGGACGGCACGGCGCCGCTCGCTCGCGATGGCGACTTCGTGAACATCGACCCGGACGAACCTGCGGTGCCCGGGCGATTCGTCGCGTTGCGCTTCGACGACGACAGACCGGTGACGGTGGCGCGAGTCGTCGAGGAGGACGGCCGGCGCAGCGCGCGCATGCCGAGCGCGGTTCCAGGCCGGTCTTGGTGCTCGGCCCGGACAACGAGACGGCGATCTGCGGGTGTGGTGGTGTTCGCCGGGCGGAGGCTGTGACGACCCTCGGCTACGAGAGGTCTCCTGCGGCGACCCGGCTGCGGGGCGCGGAGGCGCTCCAAGCCATGCAGGCGATGAACACCGGTCACCCGGGGTCCTTGGTGACCGTCCACGCGGGAGCCGCAGCCGCCTCTCCGCCATTAGCAAAAAACAATTAGTTATAGAACTCGTGCCGCAATTCGTACCACGAAGATGAAACGCTTGGAGACTCGAAACAGTTCTTGGTCGCGTGGGTCCATTCGTGGTCGGCTCGTCCTGCCGGCGGATTGTCGTCCCTTGTGTCGCCGTCCGCGTCAAAACGCCTTCGTGCTCGCAAGCTTGTTGACCGTTGGATCGGCACAGGCAGACGGCGGGCCGCAGGCGTCGGGGAAAGCCGAAGCGTTTGGCTTGATTCACACTTCTTCTGCGACGGAGTTCAGTAGCGCGCTGCCGGGATCCCGCCACCGACTCAAAGCCACCGGTGCCAATATCGCCTGCGGATGGGATGACCCACCGCCGGGTGCCAGGGTCTTGTGTCGACCTCCATTGCTTGAAGGTGCGTCGGAGCGAATTTTCGTTAGCAACATGGTCGATGGGCAACCGGCACCGGCGGAAGGCGATCAGGTCTTTCGATACGGGTCGATCCCTGTGACCGCGACAGAGGGCATCGACTACCCTTTGGTATCGGGGACGGTCACCATCAAAGATGGGGAGTTTCGTTCCCCTTCCATTCGTATCTCAACGCTTGGCGACGAACTCGACGAATTCGACGAATTATTTGTTCTACGTTTCGAGGCAGATTCCAACAACACTGGTCAGTTGGAGCATGGGTACTTGGTCTATACGATCTCGGACAATGATCCACCGGCAGTGGTGAGCATTGCGGGCGCTGCAGGTACCGAGGGTGTCGGGAGCCTTTTGTTTGAGGTGCGGCTGAGTGGTGCCAGCGGAAAGCCGATAACGGTTGACTATGCCACTGCCGACGACACGGCGACCGCGGAGACCGACTACGTCAAACGCTCCGGGACAGTGACTTTCGACCCTGGCGAAGTCGTCAAGACAGTCGGCGTGCCGATCAGTGACGACGACGTCACGGAAGCCGATGAGTCGTTCACCGTATCGCTTGACAATGCCCTCAACGCGAGCATAGGCGACGCGGTGGCGCGAGGCGCTATCGAAGACGACGACGCGGTGCTGTCCATCGCCGATGCGAGCGCCAGCGAGGCTGACGGCCAATTGGAGTTTGTGGTGACGGCCACCGGGCTGCGAGGCGACGAGGTTGTTACGGTGCGATACGAGACTTCGAATCGCACGGCGACCGCAGGCACCGACTACGAGGCCGGATCCGGAACCTTGACGTTCAGGGCGGACGGCGCCAAGTCCGTGGTCGTCACCGTGTTCGACGATCTGGTCGACGAACCCGACGAGGCACTCGCCGTTACTTTGTCGGAACCGGAAAACGCGGGACTCGGCGATGCGCTGGCGGAAGGGCTGATTCGTGACGACGATGAGACATCTTCCGAGATTGCGTTGACGGTAATCCCGTCCGAGGTCTCGGAAGGTGCGGGCGCGACCTCTGTGGCCGTGACCGCGACGCTGGACGGCGGCGCCCGCACCGAGGCGACCACCGTAACGGTCTCCGTGGCGGGAACCGGCGACGCGGCGCGCGTGGACTTCGAGCCAGTGGGGGACTTCGAGGTGGTGATCCCGCCGAATGCGGTGAGTGGCACGGCGACATTCACGCTGACCCCGGAGGACGACCTGTTGGACGAGTTCGACGCAAGGCTGACGATATCCGGTGTTGCCGATCTGCCAGTGACCGCGGCATCGCTAACGCTCCTTGACGACGACCGTTCGCCAACGCTGACGGTCGCTGGCGGCGAGGCTGAGGAAGGAAGCACGGTCGGCTTTGTCGTGTCGTTGAATGGTTCGACCAGCAGGACGGTAACAGTGGACTACGCGACCGCCGACGGCACGGCGACTGCTCCCGAAGACTATGTGTCGGCAATGGGTACGCTTTCTTTCGCACCGGGAGTGTTAATGCTTACCGTCCCGGTAGAGACCGCAGACGACACGGTGCACGAGCCCCAGGAGACGTTCCAGATGGCATTGGCGTCGCCCGTTAACGCAGCGTTGGCGAAGGATGTGGCCGACGGCACGATTCTCGACGACGACGAGGAGCCGGCCGCGTTGACAACGCGCCCAGACGATCTGTTGCTGTGCGTGGGCGGCGATTCGGTCGAGATCGATTTGACGCGGCACTTCACCGGCACGGCGTTGGCCTTTTGGGTTTCCTCCTCGGATCCGGCAGTCGCGACGGCGACCTTGTACGCCAATGCCGTGACAGTTGCCGCTGTGCTGGAAGGTCGGACCACGGTCACTGCAAGGGCGACCGGCCCGAGCAGTGAGGCGTCATTCGAGATCACGGTCACCGTGGTGACTGACCCGATGGAAGTTGCCGCAGTCGAAACTGCGTTCGCGACGATCGGCCGAGCGCTGTTGGGTGAGATTGTGCAAGGCATCGGTGACAGGTTCGGCGATGCGGATAGGACGCGTGTCGCCGGTAGCTCCCCAATTCAAATGCGGCAACTCGCGCCATTCTTCACCGGTACCCCGACGGTCTCGTTCGGTGTCCCCGGGGACATGGACGCGACGGCGGGTCTTGCCCGGCCACCACGGCCAGCGGAAACAACTTGGCCGTACGCCAACCCGCCCACTGGTGGACCGCTGCCCTCGGATAGCCGTTCGATCGCGTTTATTGGTAACACCGTCGAATTTATCGGGGCGATGACACCGTGGGGGCGCGTAAGCGGTCGTCGCTTCGGCGGTGACGGAGCGGTTTCGAACGGATCCTTATCGACCCTCCAACTCGGTGCCGATGGGCGGGTCGCCGACTGGCGCGTGGGGGCGGCGACGGCGTTTTCTCGATCCGAAATCGACTATCGCTTTGATCGCTCCGTAGAGAACTGCGGCGGTAGCGGGTCTGGAGAAGGCGGGCTTGAGACCAAACTGGCGAGCGTACATCCATATGTAGGTCGGGACCTTGGCAACGGCTGGGTATGGGCGACAATTGGCGTGGGGCGAGGCGATGCTGTCGTGGCCCGATGCGCCAGCGGGCGTCGCACGAGCACCGATCTGTCGATGCGGATGGGGGCTTTCGGTGCTCGCCAGCGGCTCGGTGGTGGTGACCGCGTGACGGTATCGATGGTCGAAGACTTGGATGTGATGAGTTTGAGGACGGCGACGATGGCGGGTCCCGTCGGTGGCCATGCCGTATCGGTGGGCCGTACGCGGATCGGCGTGGAAGTCGGCACGCTGACGGATGCGGATCGGACGGATGCGTCGACCGTCACGACGTGGGTCCGAGTGTCGGCGCGACACGACTGGGGCGATGGCGTAACGGGAACCGGTGTTGAATTGGCGACGGGTGCCCGTCTGCGGGCACCGCGACGCAGATTCGGATTAGACGTTGGCGTCCATGCCCTCGCCCTGAACGCGACCGAGGATTACGCGGAATATGGTATGGATCTGGCGGCGTCGATTCTCCCCTGCTCGAATGGAACGGGCGTGCGCGCTTCGCTGGCGCTTCTTCGCGGAGTGCCAAGCGACCTTGATGGGTGGCGAGACGATGCGGTTGAGCTAGCTCAATCCCGCCGCGCAGGAGGGGGGGCGTGGAGCGGGAACGCGAGCTTCGGCTATGGCTTCGCGGCTTGGAGGGGGTTCGTGCAGCCCTTCGCCGAGTTCGACACATCGGCCCATGGCCTGAAGGAACAGGCGGGTGTCCGTTACGAATTCGGCGATGTGCATCGGACGTTTTTTGGCGAGGTATCCATAGGCCGACACAAACGCCTCCGAAGCACCAGCGGTTTCTTGATGGTCCGCGGGCAAGCCCGCCTGTGAGCGCGCGTCGGCTGCGCGGCAGTCCTCCACTGGGCGCATCGCCCGGACCCGATGGCGACCTCGCCAGATTCGAGCCTGTCAGAAATTCCATGTCCAAGGGGCTGCAAGAAATTGCAAATCGAAGGACCAATGGGTGCGCAAGGCGAATTGGGGACAACGCGGCCGATGCAAGTCCGGCATGGACGGTCGATGCGGACACCCGGGGCTTTTCGACAACGTGTCGCGGGACCGGCCGGTCCGGTTCCTTGAGCACCGAATCGAGGACAAGCGGGTGATCCGATCGATTGCCAAACGGCTGGACGGTCGATCGGCGGACTTCGAACCGGCCCGCCTCCGCGTAGAGGCCACAAGCCGACTCACCGCCGGCGGAACGCCTCGAAAGGCCGCGCGGCACTGTCGGCGGGCGTGCGCCGCGGTCCTCGCGCTGTCGGTTTCGTCGGTCGAGCCGGCGTTCGCCCAGGACTTGCCAGCGCTGTCGGTCGCGGACGCCGCGGCCGGCGAAGCGGACGCGACGATCGACTTCGTCGTGAGTCTGGGCGCGTCGGCGAGCGGTGAGGTCACGGTGAACTACGCCACTTCGGAAGGCGAAGCGGGCACCGAGGACTTCACCGCCGAATCGGGAACCCTGACGTTCCCCGCGGGGACGTCGGAGCGGACGATCGGCGTTTCCCTGGTCGACGATTCGCTCGATGAACTTTCGGAGACTTTCGACCTGACCCTGTCCGATCCCGCCGGCGCGACGATCGGCGATGGCGTGGCGACGGGAACCATCGAGGACGACGACCCGCAGCCGAAAATGGATTCCAACGGTTTTTCGGGAATTTACCTTGTTGAAGGCGACAAGTTTGAAATCGTTATGCAACTCTCGGAACCGAGCGGTCGGACCGTCGAGATCGACTACGCGACCGCGATCTGGGATTGGTCACCGGCCGAAGCCGGCAGCGACTACATCCATGTATCGGGAACGCTGACGTTCGACCCGGGCGAGACTCGCGGGTCGATTTGGATCGCCACCGCCGACGACGAAGTGTACGAAGGGCGCGAGAGATTCCTGCTGATATTCACGGATTTGCGGGGCGCTACTTTTGCCAACCCGCTTTCGGATGGCGAACCGGTGGTGTCCGCCGGCTTCCACCTCCTGGATAACGAGCCGGTCCCCCGCGTGAGCATTGCCGATGCCGCCGATCTCGAGTCGGCTGGCGAGTTCGCGTTTCCGGTGACTCTGAGCGGCCCCATGGAGGCTCCGGCGTCCATGGGGTACGCGACGGCGGACGGAACCGCGGTCGCGGGAGAAGACTACACGGCCGCGAATGCCACGTTGTCGTTCGGGTCCGGCGAAACCAGCAAGACGGTGCTGATCCCCATAATCGACGACGGTTCGGCGGAGACCGCCAAGGAGACGTTTTCAGTCAACCTGAGCCAGACTTATCTACCGCTGGTAGACGAAGTCGGCGACCTGCGGGCGATCGGGACAATCCAGGACGACGACAGCGAATCGAGGCTGTTCGTCGCCGACGCCCGGGCTTTCGAAGGCGACGGCAGCCTGTCGTTCGCAGTCACGCTCGGCCCGCAGAGCGGCGACCCGGCCACGGTGGACTACGCCACCGCGGACGGCACGGCGATCGCGGGGCAGGACTACGCGGCGGCGACGGGGACGCTGACCTTCGCGCCCGGCGAAACCCGCAAGACGATCACGGTCGCGTTGCTGGACGACCCCGCGACGGAGGCAAGCGAGACGTTTTCCGTGTCGCTGTCCGGCGCGGTCGGGGCGACCCTGGGCGACGGGATAGGGACGGGGACGATACGCGACGACGATGAGCATCCGGCCATGACGATCCATGGTTCGGCGGGTCCCGAGAACGGATTCCTGGATTTCACCGTAACGCTCGCGAACCCGACCGGCGCGGAGGCGGCGGTGGACTACGCCACGGACCAGACTGCCGTCCCCCTCAGCCCGCCGGCGTACCCCCTGGCGGACGCCGGATCCGACTTCACCCACCAGGAGGGAACGTTGACCTTCGCGCCGGGCGAGACTTCGAAGACCATTCGGATCGAGGTGCTCGAAGACCGCGTCTACGAGCCCGTCGAGGCCATGGTTGTCACGTTGTACAATCCCGTCAACGCGCGGTTCGAACCGCGCGTAGGCTCGGCTCGGTGCCCGTGGGGCAGCTGCTTTTCGCTCGCGTGTTGCGACTGCGGAACGATCCTCAACGACGATGCGCCCGGTCTCTCGATCAGCGACGCATCGGCCGCGGAGGGCGCCTCCCGTCTGGCGTTCGAGGTCGAACTCGGAGGGCCGACCGACGTGCCGGTTTCGGTTTCCTATGCCACGTCGGACGGGACGGCGGTGGCGGGCGAGGACTACGAAGCGGCTTCCGGGTCGCTGACGATTGCAGCGGGCGCGACGCGGAAGACGATTCGAGTGGCGCCTCTGGACGACGACCGCGAGGAGCCGACCGAGACATTCGTCGTGACCCTTTCGGCGCCCGCGGGCGCCGCGCTGTCGGACGCGGAGGGCACCGGAACGATCACGGACGACGACCAGTCCGCGTTCTCGGTGGCCGGCGGGTCGGGCGTCGAGGGCGGCGCGGTGGAGTTCGCCGTGACGCTCGCGGGTTCGAGCAGCCTGACGGCGACGGTTTCCTACGCGACGCGGGACGGGACGGCGGTCGCGGGCAAGGACTACGGGGCGGCGTCGGGGACGCTGACGTTCGCGCCGGGCGAGACGTCGCGGACGGTGCCGGTGTTCCTTTCCGACGATGCGGAGGACGAAGTCGCGGAAACGTTCTCGTTTGCGCTCTCCGCGCCCGTCAACGCGACGATCGCCACCGCGGCGGCCGATGGAACGATCATCGACGACGACGACCCGCCCGCGTTCTCCGTCGCCGGCGGGTCGGGCGTCGAGGGCGTCGAGGGCGGCGCGGTGGAGTTCGGCGTGACGCTCGCGGGTTCGAGCAGCCGGTCGGCGGCGGTTTCCTACGCGACGCGGGACGGGACGGCGGTCGCGGGCGAGGACTACGGGACGGCGTGGGGGACGCTGACGTTCGCGCCGGGCGAGACGTCGCGGACGGTGCCGGTGTTCCTTTCCGACGATGAGGAGGACGAAGTCGCGGAAACGTTCTCGTTTGCGCTCTCCGCGCCCGTCAACGCGACGATCGCCACCGCGACGGCCGATGGAACGATCATCGACGACGACGACCCGCCCGCGTTCTCCGTCGCCGGCGGGGCGGGCGTCGAGGGCGGCGCGGTGGAGTTCGGCGTCACGCTCGCGGGTTCGAGCATCCGGGCGGCGACGGTTTCCTACGCGACGCGGGACGGGACGGCGGTCGCGGGCGAGGACTACCTGGCGGCGTCGGGGACGCTGACGTTCGCGCCCGGCGAGACGTCGCGGACGGTGCCGGTCCCGCTGCTCGACGACGGATTGCCCGAGCCGGCCGAGACGTTCGCCGTGACGCTGTCGTCCCCGACGAACGCGACGATCGCCACCGCGGCGGCCGATGGAACGATCATCGACGACGACGGCGCCCCGCAGTTGTCCATTGCCGGCGCCGCGGGTGGCGAAGGCGACATCCTGGACTTCGCCGTCACGCTCGCGGGTTCGAGCGACCGGGCGGTGAACGTCTCCTATGCGACCTCCGACGGGACGGCGGTCGCGGGCGAGGACTACCTGGCGACCCGAGGCGTTCTGACGTTCCCCGCAGGCGAGTCGAGGCTGACGCTGTCGGTGCCGCTTGTCGACGATGCGGTGCGCGAACCGACGGAGACGTTCGCGGTGACCTTGTCGGCGGCGGAGAACGCGGAGATCGCCCTCGATAACGCCGTCGGACGGATCGCGGACGACGACGACCCGCCCGCGTTCTCCGTCGCCGGCGGGTCGGGCGTCGAGGGCGGCGCGGTGGAGTTCGGCGTCACGCTCGCGGGTTCGAGCAGCCTGACGGCGGCGGTTTCCTACGCGACGCGGGACGGAACGGCGGTCGCGGGCGAGGACTACGTGGCGGCGTCGGGGACGCTGACGTTCGCGCCCGGCGTTGCGGCGATGACGGTGTCGGTGGGGCTGCTCGTCGACGGCGTCGACGAGGCGGACGAGACGTTCGCGCTGCAACTGGGGTCGCCGGCGAACGCGACGCTGGCGGTGGGCGCCGCCACCGGCACGATCGAGGACGTCGACGGACCGCCGATGCTGTCGGTCGCCGACGGCGAAGGCGCGGAAGGCGACACCGTGTGGTTGGCGGTGACGCTGTCGAAGTCCGGCGACCGGAGGGCGACGGTGGCGTACTCGACCCGCGACGGCACGGCGCTGGCGGGGTCGGACTACCGGGCGGCGTCGGGGACGTTGGCGTTCGCCCCGGGCGAGACGTCGCGGACCGTGCCCGTGGCCCTGCTGGACGACGCGCTGGAGGAGCCGGTGGAGACGTTCGCGCTGGTGCTGTCGGCGGCGGCGAACGCCCTGCTCGGGGAGGACGCCGCGACGGTTTCGATCATTGACGACGCGGCCGCCGGGCGCATCGTGCTCGCCGCGTCTCCCGCGCGGTTGTCGGAGGGCGACGGCCCGTCGCCGGTGGCGGTGACGGCCTCGATGGAAGGCGGGCCGCGCCCCGTGGCGACGTCGGTGGCGGTGACGGTGACGGGGAGCGGGGATCCGGAGGCGGTGGGCTTCGCGCCGGTGGCGGACTTCGTCATCGAGATACCGGCGGGCGCGGCGAGCGGGTCGGGGACGTTCACGCTGAGGCCGGAGGACGACCGGACGGCCGAGGCGGACGAGACGCTGACGGTGTCGGGCGTCTCGGATCTGCCGGTGGCGCCGGCGTCGGTGGCGCTCGCGGACGACGACGGGACGACGCACGTGGTCGAGGCGGCGCGCGCGCGGCACGTGCCGCTGTTCGAGTCGGCGGCGGACCCGGCGCGGCGGGGGTTCCTGCGCGTGATCAACCGTTCGGCGGCGCCGGCGCAGGTTTGGATCGAGGCGGTGGACGACGCGGGCACGCGGTCGGCGCCGCTGGCGCTGGCGCTGGCCGGCGGCGCGGCGGCGCACTTGGACTCGGCGGAGCTGGAGGCCGGCGGCGCGCCGGTGTCGGGCGACTGGCGGCTGGAGTTGACGAGCGATCTCGACATCGGGGTGCTGGCGTACTCGCGGACGTCGGACGGGTTCGTGACGGCGGTGCACGACACGGCGCCGGCGGCGGAGGGGACGCACCGGGTGTGGTTCTTCAGCCCGGGCGGCGACCCGCAGCGGACGAGCCTGCTGCGGCTGGTGAACGCGGGCGCGGCGGACGCGGAGGCGACGGTCGCGGGGGTGGACGACGCCGGGACGGTGTCGGGCGAGTTGCGGGTGGCGGTGCGGGCGGGGACGGCGGTGACGCTGTCGGCCGCGGAGCTGGAGTCGGGCGTCGGAGCGGGGATCGAGTCGGGCGCGCTGGGCGACGGCGAGGGCGCGTGGCGGCTGACGGTGGCGTCGCCGGCGCCGCTGGCGGTGCAGAGCCTGCTGGCGGGTCCGGCGGGGTACCTGTCGAACCTGTCGACGTCGCCGGGCACGCCGGGGGCGGCGGCGGGGTCGCACGCGGTGCCGCTGTTCCCGTCGATGGCGGAGGCGGGTCTGGAGGGCCTGGTGCGGGTCGTGAACCGTTCGGCGGAGGCCGGCGCGGTGCGCATCGTGGCGACCGACGACGCGGGACGCGAGCACGAGCCGGTGACGCTGCCGCTGCCGGGCGGCGGCGCGGCGCACTTCGACTCGGCGGACCTGGAGTTGGGGAATGCGGAGAAGGGGCTGGCGGGCAGCACGGGCGCGGGCGAGGGGTCGTGGCGTCTGGATCTGACGAGCGAACTGGAGATCGAGGTGCTGTCGTACGCGCGCACGACGGACGGCTTCCTGACGTCGATGCACGACGTGGCGCCGGAGCGGGACGGCGCGCGGCGCGTGGAGTTCTTCAACCCGGCGGGGGACGCGCGGCGGGAGAGCCGGCTGCGGCTGGTGAACGCGGGGAGCGCGGCGGCGGCGGCGACGGTGACGGGCGTCGACGACGCGGGCCGTTCGCCGGGCGGCGCGGTGCGAGTGCGGATCGCGGCGGGGACGGCGCTGGAGTTGACGTCGTCGGAGTTGGAGACGGGGTCGGGCGAGGGCATCGAGGGCGGCGCGCTGGGCGACGGCGAGGGCAGGTGGCGGCTGCGCGTGGAGTCGGACGCGCCGGTGCTGGTGATGAGCCTGCTCGCGAGTCCGACCGGGCATCTGGCCGACCTGTCGACCGCGCCGACCGCGCCGGCGGACGCCCGCGACCCCGCGGACGCTCCCGCCGGACCGCCGGTCGCCGAATGAGCGCCGCATGACCGGCCTTCCGTCGGCGAGCGCCGCATGGCCCCGGGGAGCGGGTCGATCCGAGGGGGGCGCGGGAAGTTCCGAAAAGGAGCGGCCAACGGGCGCGCAAGGCGAATTGGCGACAATGCGGACGATGCAGGTCCGGCGGGAACGAAAGATGTCGAACGGCGCGGACGGTCGATCGGCCGTGTTCGAACCGGCCCGAGGCCGAGGAGAGGCCGCGGGCCGACGCGCCGCCGGCGGAACGGCCCCGAAAGCCGCGCGGCACTGCCGGCGGGCGTGCGCCGCGGTCCTCGCGCTGTCGGTTTTGTCGGTCGAGCCGGCGTTCGCCCAGGACCTGCCCGCGCTGTCGGTCGCGGACGCCGCGGCCGGCGAAGCGGACGCGACGATCGACTTCGTCGTGAGTCTGGGCGCGTCGGCGAGCGGTGAGGTCACGGTGAACTACGCCACTTCGGAAGGCGAAGCGGGCACCGAGGACTTCACCGCCGAATCGGGAACCCTGACGTTCCCCGCGGGGACGTCGGAGCGGACGATCGGCGTTTCCCTGGTCGACGATTCGCTCGATGAACTTTCGGAGACTTTCGACCTGACCCTGTCCGATCCCGCCGGCGCGACGATCGGCGATGGCGTGGCGACGGGAACCATCGAGGACGACGACCCGCAGCCGAAATTGGATTCCAAAGGTTTTTCGGGAATTTACCTTGTTGAAGGCCACGGGTTTGAAATTTTTATTCTACTCTCGGAACCGAGCGGTCGGACCGTCGCGATCGACTACGCGACCGCGATCTGGGATCGGTCACCGGCCGAAGCCGGCAGCGACTACATCCATGTATCGGGAACGCTGACGTTAGACCCGGGCGAGACTCGCGGGTCGATTTGGATCGCCACCGCCGACGACGAAGTGTACGAAGGGCGCGAGAGATTCCTGCTGATATTCACGGATTTGCGGGGCGCTACTTTTGCCAACCCTGTCTATAGGCTTTTGGATGGCGAACCGGTGGTGTCCGCCGGCTTCCACCTCCTGGATAACGAGCCGGTCCCCCGCGTGAGCATTGCCGATGCCGCCGATCTCGAGTCGGCTGGCGAGTTCGCGTTTCCGGTGACTCTGAGCGGCCCCATGGAGGCTCCGGCGTCCATGGGGTACGCGACGGCGGACGGAACCGCGGTCGCGGGAGAAGACTACACGGCCGCGAATGCCACGTTGTCGTTCGGGTCCGGCGAAACCAGCAAGACGGTGCTGATCCCCATAATCGACGACGGTTCGGCGGAGACCGCCAAGGAGACGTTTTCAGTCAACCTGAGCCAGACTTATCTACCGCTGGTAATCGAAGTCGGCGACCTGCGGGCGATCGGGACAATCCAGGACGACGACAGCGAATCGAGGCTGTTCGTCGCCGACGCCTCGGCTTTCGAAGGCGACGGCAGCCTGTCGTTCGCAGTCACGCTCGGCCCGCAGAGCGGCGACCCGGCCACGGTGGACTACGCCACCGCGGACGGCACGGCGATCGCGGGGCAGGACTACGCGGCGGCGACGGGGACGCTGACGTTCGCGCCCGGCGAAACCCGCAAGACGATCACGGTCGCGTTGCTGGACGACCCCGCGAAGGAGGCAAGCGAGACGTTTTCCGTGTCGCTGTCCGGCGCGGTCGGGGCGACCCTGGGCGACGGGATAGGGACGGGGACGATACGCGACACCGATGAGCATCCGACCATGACGATCCATGGTTCGGCGGGTCCCGAGAACGGATTCCTGGATTTCGCCGTAACGCTCGCGAACCCGACCGGCGCGGAGGTGGCGGTGGACTACACCACGGACCAGACTATCGTCGCCTTCCGCCCGCCGGCGTACCCCCTGGCGGACGCCGGATCCGACTACACGCGCCAGGCGGGAACGTTGACCTTCGCGCCGGGCGAGACTTCGAAGACCATTCGGATCGAGGTGCTCGAAGACCGCGTCTACGAGCCCGTCGAGGCCATGGTTGTCACGTTGGAAAATCCCGTCAACGCGCGGTTCGAACCGCGCGTAGGCTCGGCTCGGTGCCCGTGGGGCGGCTGCTTTTTGATCGGGTGTTGCGACTGCGGAACGATCCTCAACGACGATGCGCCCGGTCTCTCGATCAGCGACGCATCGGCCGCGGAGGGCGCCTCCCGTCTGGCGTTCGAGGTCGAACTCGGAGGGCCGACCGACGTGCCGGTTTCGGTTTCCTATGCCACGTCGGACGGGACGGCGGTGGCGGGCGAGGACTACGAAGCGGCTTCCGGGTCGCTGACGATTGCAGCGGGCGCGACGCGGAAGACGATTCGAGTGGCGCCTCTGGACGACGACCGCGAGGAGCCGACCGAGACATTCGTCGTGACCCTTTCGGCGCCCGCGGGCGCCGCGCTGTCGGACGCGGAGGGCACCGGAACGATCACGGACGACGACCAGTCCGCGTTCTCGGTGGCCGGCGGGTCGGGCGTCGAGGGCGGCGCGGTGGAGTTCGTCGTGACGCTCGCGGGTTCGAGCAGCCTGACGGCGACCGTTTCCTACGCGACGCGGGACGGGACGGCGGTCGCGGGCGAGGACTACGGGGCGGCGTCGGGGACGCTGACGTTCGCGCCGGGCGAGACGTCGCGGACGGTGCCGGTGTCCCTTTCCGACGATGCGGAGGACGAAGTCGCGGAAACGTTCTCGTTTGCGCTCTCCGCGCCCGTCAACGCGACGATCGCCACCGCGGCGGCCGATGGAACGATCATCGACGACGACGACCCGCCCGCGTTCTCCGTCGCCGGCGGGTCGGGCGTCGAGGGCGTCGAGGGCGGCGCGGTGGAGTTCGGCGTGACGCTCGCGGGTTCGAGCAGCCGGTCGGCGGCGGTTTCCTACGCGACGCGGGACGGGACGGCGGTCGCGGGCGAGGACTACGGGACGGCGTGGGGGACGCTGACGTTCGCGCCGGGCGAGACGTCGCGGACGGTGCCGGTGTTCCTTTCCGACGATGCGGAGGACGAAGTCGCGGAAACGTTCTCGTTTGCGCTCTCCGCGCCCGTCAACGCGACGATCGCCACCGCGACGGCCGATGGAACGATCATCGACGACGACGACCCGCCCGCGTTCTCCGTCGCCGGCGGGGCGGGCGTCGAGGGCGGCGCGGTGGAGTTCGGCGTCACGCTCGCGGGTTCGAGCAGCCGGTCGTCGGCGGTTTCCTACGCGACGCGGGACGGGACGGCGGTCGCGGGCGAGGACTACGGGGCGGCGTGGGGGACGCTGACGTTCGCGCCGGGCGAGACGTCGCGGACGGTGCCGGTGTTCCTTTCCGACGATGCGGAGGACGAAGTCGCGGAAACGTTCTCGTTTGCGCTCTCCGCGCCCGTCAACGCGACGATCGCCACCGCGGCGGCCGATGGAACGATCATCGACGACGACGACCCGCCCGCGTTCTCCGTCGCCGGCGGGGCGGGCGTCGAGGGCGGCGCGGTGGAGTTCGGCGTCACGCTCGCGGGTTCGAGCATCCGGGCGGCGACGGTTTCCTACGCGACGCGGGACGGGACGGCGGTCGCGGGCGAGGACTACGGGGCGGCGTCGGGGACGCTGACGTTCGCGCCCGGCGAGACGTCGCGGACGGTGCCGGTCCCGCTGCTCGACGACGGATTGCCCGAGCCGGCCGAGACGTTCGCCGTGACGCTGTCGTCCCCGACGAACGCGACGATCGCCACCGCGGCGGCCGATGGAACGATCATCGACGACGACGGCGCCCCGCAGTTGTCCATTGCCGGCGCCGCGGGTGGCGAAGGCGACATCCTGGACTTCGCCGTCACGCTCGCGGGTTCGAGCGACCGGGCGGTGAACGTCTCCTATGCGACCTCCGACGGGACGGCGGTCGCGGGCGAGGACTACCTGGCGACCCGAGGCGTTCTGACGTTCCCCGCAGGCGAGTCGAGGCTGACGCTGTCGGTGCCGCTTGTCGACGATGCGGTGCGCGAACCGACGGAGACGTTCGCGGTGACCTTGTCGGCGGCGGAGAACGCGGAGATCGCCCTCGATAACGCCGTCGGACGGATCGCGGACGACGACGACCCGCCCGCGTTCTCCGTCGCCGGCGGGTCGGGCGTCGAGGGCGGCGCGGTGGAGTTCGGCGTCACGCTCGCGGGTTCGAGCAGCCTGACGGCGGCGGTTTCCTACGCGACGCGGGACGGAACGGCGGTCGCGGGCGAGGACTACGTGGCGGCGTCGGGGACGCTGACGTTCGCGCCCGGCGTTGCGGCGATGACGGTGTCGGTGGGGCTGCTCGTCGACGGCGTCGACGAGGCGGACGAGACGTTCGCGCTGCAACTGGGGTCGCCGGCGAACGCGACGCTGGCGGTGGGCGCCGCCACCGGCACGATCGAGGACGTCGACGGACCGCCGATGCTGTCGGTCGCCGACGGCGAAGGCGCGGAAGGCGACACCGTGTGGTTGGCGGTGACGCTGTCGAAGTCCGGCGGCCGGAGGGCGACGGTGGCGTACTCGACCCGCGACGGCACGGCGCTGGCGGGGTCGGACTACCGGGCGGCGTCGGGGACGTTGGCGTTCGCCCCGGGCGAGACGTCGCGGACCGTGCCCGTGGCCCTGCTGGACGACGCGCTGGAGGAGCCGGTGGAGACGTTCGCGCTGGTGCTGTCGGCGGCGGCGAACGCCCTGCTCGGGGAGGACGCCGCGACGGTTTCGATCATTGACGACGCGGCCGCCGGGCGCATCGTGCTCGCCGCGTCTCCCGCGCGGTTGTCGGAGGGCGACGGCCCGTCGCCGGTGGCGGTGACGGCCTCGATGGAAGGCGGGCCGCGCCCCGTGGCGACGTCGGTGGCGGTGACGGTGACGGGGAGCGGGGATCCGGAGGCGGTGGGCTTCGCGCCGGTGGCGGACTTCGTCATCGGGATACCGGCGGGCGCGGCGAGCGGGTCGGGGACGTTCACGCTGAGGCCGGAGGACGACCGGACGGCCGAGGCGGACGAGACGCTGACGGTGTCGGGCGTCTCGGATCTGCCGGTGGCGCCGGCGTCGGTGGCGCTCGCGGACGACGACGGGACGACGCACGTGGTCGAGGCGGCGCGCGCGCGGCACGTGCCGCTGTTCGAGTCGGCGGCGGACCCGGCGCGGCGGGGGTTCCTGCGCGTGATCAACCGTTCGGCGGCGCCGGCGCAGGTTTGGATCGAGGCGGTGGACGACGCGGGCACGCGGTCGGCGCCGCTGGCGCTGGCGCTGGCCGGCGGCGCGGCGGCGCACTTGGACTCGGCGGAGCTGGAGGCCGGCGGCGCGCCGGTGTCGGGCGACTGGCGGCTGGAGTTGACGAGCGATCTCGACATCGGGGTGCTGGCGTACTCGCGGACGTCGGACGGGTTCGTGACGGCGGTGCACGACACGGCGCCGGCGGCGGAGGGGACGCACCGGGTGTGGTTCTTCAGCCCGGGCGGCGACCCGCAGCGGACGAGCCTGCTGCGGCTGGTGAACGCGGGCGCGGCGGACGCGGAGGCGACGGTCGCGGGGGTGGACGACGCCGGGACGGTGTCGGGCGAGTTGCGGGTGGCGGTGCGGGCGGGGACGGCGGTGACGCTGTCGGCCGCGGAGCTGGAGTCGGGCGTCGGAGCGGGGATCGAGTCGGGCGCGCTGGGCGACGGCGAGGGCGCGTGGCGGCTGACGGTGGCGTCGCCGGCGCCGCTGGCGGTGCAGAGCCTGCTGGCGGGTCCGGCGGGGTACCTGTCGAACCTGTCGACGTCGCCGGGCACGCCGGGGGCGGCGGCGGGGTCGCACGCGGTGCCGCTGTTCCCGTCGATGGCGGAGGCGGGTCTGGAGGGCCTGGTGCGGGTCGTGAACCGTTCGGCGGAGGCCGGCGCGGTGCGCATCGTGGCGACCGACGACGCGGGACGCGAGCACGAGCCGGTGACGCTGCCGCTGCCGGGCGGCGGCGCGGCGCACTTCGACTCGGCGGACCTGGAGTTGGGGAATGCGGAGAAGGGGCTGGCGGGCAGCACGGGCGCGGGCGAGGGGTCGTGGCGTCTGGATCTGACGAGCGAACTGGAGATCGAGGTGCTGTCGTACGCGCGCACGACGGACGGCTTCCTGACGTCGATGCACGACGTGGCGCCGGAGCGGGACGGCGCGCGGCGCGTGGAGTTCTTCAACCCGGCGGGGGACGCGCGGCGGGAGAGCCGGCTGCGGCTGGTGAACGCGGGGAGCGCGGCGGCGGCGGCGACGGTGACGGGCGTCGACGACGCGGGCCGTTCGCCGGGCGGCGCGGTGCGAGTGCGGATCGCGGCGGGGACGGCGCTGGAGTTGACGTCGTCGGAGTTGGAGACGGGGTCGGGCGAGGGCATCGAGGGCGGCGCGCTGGGCGACGGCGAGGGCAGGTGGCGGCTGCGCGTGGAGTCGGACGCGCCGGTGCTGGTGATGAGCCTGCTCGCGAGTCCGACCGGGCATCTGGCCGACCTGTCGACCGCGCCGACCGCGCCGGCGGACGCCCCCGACCCCGCGGACGCTCCCGCCGGCGCGGTCGCCGAATGAGCGCCGCATGACCGGCCTTCCGTCGGCGAGCGCCGCATGGCCCCGGGGAGCGGGTCGATCCGAGGGGGGCGCGGGAAGTTCCGAAAAGGAGCGGCCAACGGGCGCGCAAGGCGAATTGGCGACAATGCGGACGATGCAGGTCCGGCGGGAACGAAAGATGTCGAACGGCGCGGACGGTCGATCGGCCGTGTTCGAACCGGCCCGAGGCCGAGGGGAGGCCGCGGGCCGACGCGCCGCCGGCGGAACGGCCCCGAAAGCCGCGCGGCACTGCCGGCGGGCGTGCGCCGCGGTCCTCGCGCTGTCGGTTTTGTCGGTCGAGCCGGCGTTCGCCCAGGACCTGCCCGCGCTGTCGGTCGCGGACGCCGCGGCCGGCGAAGCGGACGCGACGATCGACTTCGTCGTGAGTCTGGGCGCGTCGGCGAGCGGTGCGGCCCTGAACGACGGGACGGGGACGATACACGACGACGATGAGGGTCCTCTCATGACGATCCATGGTTCGGAGAGTCCCGAGAACGGATTCCTGGACTTCGTCGCAACGCTCTCGGTCCCCAGCGACGTGGCCGTGTCGGCGGACTACATCACGGACGATATCTTTGGCTTCGACCCGCCGGCGTACCGCTTGGCGAAGGCCGGATCCGACTTCATCCACCAGGAGGGAACGTTGACCTTCGCGCCGGGCGAGACTTCGAAAACCATTCGCGTCCAGATTCTCGAAGACCGCGTCGAGGAGCCCGTCGAGGCCGTGGTTTTCACGTTGTTAAATCCCGTCAACGCGCAGTTTCGCGAACGGCGCGCCCGCTCGAATCAGTGCCCGTGGGGCATCTGCACTACGGTTGGGTGTTGCGACTGCGGAGTGATCCGGGACGACGATTCGCGCCATCTCTCGATTAGCAACGCATGGGCCCCGGAGGGCGGCTCCCATCTGGCGTTCGAAGTCGAACTCGGAGCGCCGACCGACGTGCCGGTTTCGGTTTCCTATGCCACGTCGGACGGGACGGCGGTCGCGGGCGAGGACTACGAAGCGGCTTCCGGGTCGCTGACGATTGCAGCGGGCACGGCGCGGAAGACGATTCGAGTGGCGCCTCTGGACGACGACCGCGAGGAGCCGACCGAGACATTCGTCGTGACCCTTTCGGCACCCGCGGGCGCCACGCTGTCCGACGCGGAGGGCACCGGAACCATCGCGGACGACGACGGACCCAAATTCTCCGTGGCCGGGGGGACGGGTGTCGAGGGCGGTTATGTGGTGTTCACTGTGACGCTCTCAGGTCCGCGCAGCCTGTCGACGACGGTTTTCTACGCGACATCGGACGGAACGGCGGTCGCGGGCGAGGACTACCTGGCGAAGTCGGGGTCGTTGACGTTCGCTCAGGAGTCGAGCCGGACAGTGTGGGTCTTGCTGTACGACGACGGCAAGAACGAGCCGACCGAGACGTTCGTCATCACCCTCACGTCCGCGACTAACGCGACCATCGCGACGGCGACGGCCGAAGGCACGATCATGGACAACGACGAACCGCCCCGGGTTGAGATCGGCGATGCCGAGGGGGCCGAAGGGGCGTCGGCGGCATTCGAGGTCGCTCTCAGCCGAGCGAGCGGCCAAGAGGTGACCGTGGCCTTCGGGACGTCGGACGGCACGGCGAGGGGCGGTGAAGACTACGAGCCTATGGCGGGGGTCCTGACGTTCGCGCCGGGCGACCTGGCGCGGACGGTGTTCGTGGACCTGAAGGTCGACGGGAAGGACGAACCGGACGAGACGTTCGCCGTCGGGTTGTCGTCGGCGTCGAACGCCACCGTCGTGACGGCCGGGACAGGAACGATCCTCGACAACGACGACCCGCCCGCGTTCTCCGTCGCCGGCGGGTCGGGCGTCGAGGGCGGCGCGGTTGAGTTCGGCGTGACGCTCGCGGGTTCGAGCAGCCGGTCGGCGACCGTTTCCTACGCGACGCGGGACGGGACGGCGGTGGCGGGCGAGGACTACGGGGCGGCGTCGGGGACGCTGACGTTCGCGCCGGGCGAGACGTCGCGGACGGTGCCGGTGTCCCTTTCCGACGATGCGGAGGACGAAGTCGCGGAAACGTTCTCGTTTGCGCTCTCCGCGCCCGTCAACGCGACGATCGCCACCGCGACGGCCGATGGAACGATCATCGACGATGACGACCCGCCCGCGTTCTCCGTCGCCGGCGGGTCGGGCGTCGAGGGCGGCGCGGTGGAGTTCGCCGTCACGCTCGCGGGTTCGAGCAGCCGGTCGGCGACGGTTTCCTACGCGACGCGGGACGGGACGGCGGTCGCGGGCGAGGACTACGGGGCGGCGTCGGGGACGCTGACGTTCGCGCCGGGCGAGACGTCGCGGACGGTGCCGGTGTCCCTTTCCGACGATGCGGAGGACGAAGTCGCGGAAACGTTCTCGTTTGCGCTCTCCGCGCCCGTCAACGCGATGATCGCCACCGCGGCGGCCGATGGAACGATCATCGACGACGACGACCCGCCCGCGTTCTCCGTCGCCGGCGGGGCGGGCGTCGAGGGCGGCGCGGTGGAGTTCGGCGTGACGCTCGCGGGTTCGAGCAGCCGGTCGGCGACGGTTTCCTACGCGACGCGGGACGGGACGGCGGTCGCGGGCGAGGACTACGGGGCGGCGTCGGGGACGCTGACGTTCGCGCCGGGCGAGACGTCGCGGACGGTGCCGGTGTCCCTTTCCGACGATGCGGAGGACGAAGTCGCGGAAACGTTCTCGTTTGCGCTCTCCGCGCCCGTCAACGCGACGATCGCCACCGCGGCGGCCGATGGAACGATCATCGACGACGACGACCCGCCCGCGTTCTCCGTCGCCGGCGGGGCGGGCGTCGAGGGCGGCGCGGTGGAGTTCGGCGTCACGCTCGCGGGTTCGAGCATCCGGGCGGCGACGGTTTCCTACGCGACGCGGGACGGGACGGCGGTCGCGGGCGAGGACTACGGGGCGGCGTCGGGGACGCTGACGTTCGCGCCCGGCGAGACGTCGCGGACGGTGCCGGTCCCGCTGCTCGACGACGGATTGCCCGAGCCGGCCGAGACGTTCGCCGTGACGCTGTCGTCCCCGACGAACGCGACGATCGCCACCGCGGCGGCCGATGGAACGATCATCGACGACGACGGCGCCCCGCAGTTGTCCATTGCCGGCGCCGCGGGTGGCGAAGGCGACATCCTGGACTTCGCCGTCACGCTCGCGGGTTCGAGCGACCGGGCGGTGAACGTCTCCTATGCGACCTCCGACGGGACGGCGGTCGCGGGCGAGGACTACCTGGCGACCCGAGGCGTTCTGACGTTCCCCGCAGGCGAGTCGAGGCTGACGCTGTCGGTGCCGCTTGTCGACGATGCGGTGCGCGAACCGACGGAGACGTTCGCGGTGACCTTGTCGGCGGCGGAGAACGCGGAGATCGCCCTCGATAACGCCGTCGGACGGATCGCGGACGACGACGACCCGCCCGCGTTCTCCGTCGCCGGCGGGTCGGGCGTCGAGGGCGGCGCGGTGGAGTTCGGCGTCACGCTCGCGGGTTCGAGCAGCCTGACGGCGGCGGTTTCCTACGCGACGCGGGACGGGACGGCGGTCGCGGGCGAGGACTACGTGGCGGCGTCGGGGACGCTGACGTTCGCGCCCGGCGTTGCGGCGATGACGGTGTCGGTGGGGCTGCTCGTCGACGGCGTCGACGAGGCGGACGAGACGTTCGCGCTGCAACTGGGGTCGCCGGCGAACGCGACGCTGGCGGTGGGCGCCGCCACCGGCACGATCGAGGACGTCGACGGACCGCCGATGCTGTCGGTCGCCGACGGCGAAGGCGCGGAGGGCGACACCGTGTGGTTGGCGGTGACGCTGTCGAAGTCCGGCGGCCGGAGGGCGACGGTGGCGTACTCGACCCGCGACGGCACGGCGCTGGCGGGGTCGGACTACCGGGCGGCGTCGGGGACGTTGGCGTTCGCCCCGGGCGAGACGTCGCGGACCGTGCCCGTGGCCCTGCTGGACGACGCGCTGGAGGAGCCGGTGGAGACGTTCGCGCTGGTGCTGTCGGCGGCGGCGAACGCCCTGCTCGGGGAGGACGCCGCGACGGTTTCGATCATTGACGACGCGGCCGCCGGGCGCATCGTGCTCGCCGCGTCTCCCGCGCGGTTGTCGGAGGGCGACGGCCCGTCGCCGGTGGCGGTGACGGCCTCGATGGAAGGCGGGCCGCGCCCCGTGGCGACGTCGGTGGCGGTGACGGTGACGGGGAGCGGGGATCCGGAGGCGGTGGGCTTCGCGCCGGTGGCGGACTTCGTCATCGAGATACCGGCGGGCGCGGCGAGCGGGTCGGGGACGTTCACGCTGAGGCCGGAGGACGACCGGACGGCCGAGGCGGACGAGACGCTGACGGTGTCGGGCGTCTCGGATCTGCCGGTGGCGCCGGCGTCGGTGGCGCTCGCGGACGACGACGGGACGACGCACGTGGTCGAGGCGGCGCGCGCGCGGCACGTGCCGCTGTTCGAGTCGGCGGCGGACCCGGCGCGGCGGGGGTTCCTGCGCGTGATCAACCGTTCGGCGGCGCCGGCGCAGGTTTGGATCGAGGCGGTGGACGACGCGGGCACGCGGTCGGCGCCGCTGGCGCTGGCGCTGGCCGGCGGCGCGGCGGCGCACTTGGACTCGGCGGAGCTGGAGGCCGGCGGCGCGCCGGTGTCGGGCGACTGGCGGCTGGAGTTGACGAGCGATCTCGACATCGGGGTGCTGGCGTACTCGCGGACGTCGGACGGGTTCGTGACGGCGGTGCACGACACGGCGCCGGCGGCGGAGGGGACGCACCGGGTGTGGTTCTTCAGCCCGGGCGGCGACCCGCAGCGGACGAGCCTGCTGCGGCTGGTGAACGCGGGCGCGGCGGACGCGGAGGCGACGGTCGCGGGGGTGGACGACGCCGGGACGGTGTCGGGCGAGTTGCGGGTGGCGGTGCGGGCGGGGACGGCGGTGACGCTGTCGGCCGCGGAGCTGGAGTCGGGCGTCGGAGCGGGGATCGAGTCGGGCGCGCTGGGCGACGGCGAGGGCGCGTGGCGGCTGACGGTGGCGTCGCCGGCGCCGCTGGCGGTGCAGAGCCTGCTGGCGGGTCCGGCGGGGTACCTGTCGAACCTGTCGACGTCGCCGGGCACGCCGGGGGCGGCGGCGGGGTCGCACGCGGTGCCGCTGTTCCCGTCGATGGCGGAGGCGGGTCTGGAGGGCCTGGTGCGGGTCGTGAACCGTTCGGCGGAGGCCGGCGCGGTGCGCATCGTGGCGACCGACGACGCGGGACGCGAGCACGAGCCGGTGACGCTGCCGCTGCCGGGCGGCGGCGCGGCGCACTTCGACTCGGCGGACCTGGAGTTGGGGAATGCGGAGAAGGGGCTGGCGGGCAGCACGGGCGCGGGCGAGGGGTCGTGGCGTCTGGATCTGACGAGCGAACTGGAGATCGAGGTGCTGTCGTACGCGCGCACGACGGACGGCTTCCTGACGTCGATGCACGACGTGGCGCCGGAGCGGGACGGCGCGCGGCGCGTGGAGTTCTTCAACCCGGCGGGGGACGCGCGGCGGGAGAGCCGGCTGCGGCTGGTGAACGCGGGGAGCGCGGCGGCGGCGGCGACGGTGACGGGCGTCGACGACGCGGGCCGTTCGCCGGGCGGCGCGGTGCGAGTGCGGGTCGCGGCGGGGACGGCGCTGGAGTTGACGTCGTCGGAGTTGGAGACGGGGTCGGGCGAGGGCATCGAGGGCGGCGCGCTGGGCGACGGCGAGGGCAGGTGGCGGCTGCGCGTGGAGTCGGACGCGCCGGTGCTGGTGATGAGCCTGCTCGCGAGTCCGACCGGGCATCTGGCCGACCTGTCGACCGCGCCGACCGCGCCGGCGGACGCCCGCGACCCCGCGGACGCTCCCGCCGGACCGCCGGTCGCCGAATGAGCGCCGCATGACCGGCCTTCCGTCGGCGAGCGCCGCATGGCCCCGGGGAGCGGGTCGATCCGAGGGGGGCGCGGGAAGTTCCGAAAAGGAGCGGCCAACGGGCGCGCAAGGCGAATTGGCGACAATGCGGACGATGCAGGTCCGGCGGGAACGAAAGATGTCGAACGGCGCGGACGGTCGATCGGCCGTGTTCGAACCGGCCCGAGGCCGAGGGGAGGCCGCGGGCCGACGCGCCGCCGGCGGAACGGCCCCGAAAGCCGCGCGGCACTGCCGGCGGGCGTGCGCCGCGGTCCTCGCGCTGTCGGTTTTGTCGGTCGAGCCGGCGTTCGCCCAGGACCTGCCCGCGCTGTCGGTCGCGGACGCCGCGGCCGGCGAAGCGGACGCGACGATCGACTTCGTCGTGAGTCTGGGCGCGTCGGCGAGCGGCGAGGTCACGGTGAACTACGCCACTTCGGAAGGCGAAGCGGGCACCGAGGACTTCACCGCCGAATCGGGAACGCTGACGTTCGACCCGGGCGAGACTCGCGGGTCGATTTGGATCGCCACCGCCGACGACGAAGTGTACGAAGGGCGCGAGAGATTCCTGCTGATATTCACGGATTTGCGGGGCGCTACTTTTGCCAACCCTGTCTATTCGCTTTCGGATGGCGAACCGGTGGTGTCCGCCGGCTTCCACCTCCTGGATAACGAGCCGGTCCCCCGCGTGAGCATTGCCGATGCCGCCGATCTCGAGTCGGCTGGCGAGTTCGCGTTTCCGGTGACTCTGAGCGGGCCCATGGAGGCTCCGGCGTCCATGGGGTACGCGACGGCGGACGGAACCGCGGTCGCGGGAGAAGACTACACGGCCGCGAATGCCACGTTGTCGTTCGGGTCCGGCGAAACCAGCAAGACGGTGCTGATCCCCATAATCGACGACGGTTCGGCGGAGACCGCCAAGGAGACGTTTTCAGTCAACCTGAGCCAGACTTATCTACCGCTGGTAGACGAAGTCGGCGACCTGCGGGCGATCGGGGCAATCCAGGACGACGACAGCGAATCGAGGCTGTTCGTCGCCAACGCCTGGGCTTTCGAAGGCGACGGCAGCCTGTCGTTCGCAGTCACGCTCGGCCCGCAGAGCGGCGACCCGGCCACGGTGGACTACGCCACCGCGGACGGCACGGCGATCGCGGGGCAGGACTACGCGGCGGCGACGGGGACGCTGACCTTCGCGCCCGGCGAAACCCGCAAGACGATCACGGTCGCGTTGCTGGACGACCCCGCGACGGAGGCAAGCGAGACGTTTTCCGTGTCGCTGTCCGGCGCGGTCGGGGCGACCCTGGGCGACGGGATAGGGACGGGGACGATACACGACGACGATGAGCATCCGGCCATGACGATCCATGGTTCGGCGGGTCCCGAGAACGGATTCCTGGATTTCGCCGTAACGCTCGCGAACCCGACCGGCGCGGAGGCGGCGGTGGACTACGCCACGGACCAGACTGCCGTCCCCTTCCGCCCGCCGGCGTACCCCCTGGCGGACGCCGGATCCGACTACACGCGCCAGGCGGGAACGTTGACCTTCGCGCCGGGCGAGACTTCGAAGACCATTCGGATCGAGGTGCTCGAAGACCGCGTCTACGAGCCCGTCGAGGCCATGATTGTCACGTTGTACAATCCCGTCAACGCGCGGTTCGAACAGCGCGTAGGCTCGGCTCGGTGCCCGTGGGGCAGCTGCTCTTCGATCGGGTGTTGCGACTGCGGAACGATCCTCAACGACGATGCGCCCGGTCTCTCGATCAGCGACGCATCGGCCGCGGAGGGCACCTCCCGTCTGGCGTTCGAGGTCGAACTCGGAGGGCCGACCGACGTGCCGGTTTCGGTTTCCTATGCCACGTCGGACGGGACGGCGGTGGCGGGCGAGGACTACGAAGCGGCTTCCGGGTCGCTGACGATTGCAGCGGGCGCGACGCGGAAGACGATTCGAGTGGCGCCTCTGGACGACGACCGCGAGGAGCCGACCGAGACATTCGTCGTGACCCTTTCGGCGCCCGCGGGCGCCGCGCTGTCGGACGCGGAGGGCACCGGAACGATCACGGACGACGACCAGTCCGCGTTCTCGGTGGCCGGCGGGTCGGGCGTCGAGGGCGGCGCGGTGGAGTTCGGCGTCACGCTCGCGGGTTCGAGCATCCGGGCGGCGGCGGTTTCCTACGCGACGCGGGACGGGACGGCGGTCGCGGGCGAGGACTACCTGGCGGCGTCGGGGACGCTGACGTTCGCGCCGGGCGAGACGTCGCGGACGGTGCCGGTCCCGCTGCTCGACGACGGATTGCCCGAGCCGGCCGAGACGTTCGCCGTGACGCTGTCGTCCCCGACGAACGCGACGATCGCCACCGCGGCGGCCGATGGAACGATCATCGACGACGACGACCCGCCCGCGTTCTCCGTCGCCGGCGGGGCGGGCGTCGAGGGCGGCGCGGTGGAGTTCGGCGTCACGCTCGCGGGTTCGAGCAGCCGGGCGGCGACGGTTTCCTACGCGACGCGGGACGGGACGGCGGTCGCGGGCGAGGACTACGGGGCGGCGTCGGGGACGCTGACGTTCGCGCCGGGCGAGACGTCGCGGACGGTGCCGGTCCCGCTGCTCGACGACGGATTGCCCGAGCCGGCCGAGACGTTCGCCGTGACGCTGTCGTCCCCGACGAACGCGACGATCGCCACCGCGACGGCCGATGGAACGATCATCGACGACGACGACCCGCCCGCGTTCTCCGTCGCCGGCGGGGCGGGCGTCGAGGGCGGCGCGGTGGAGTTCGGCGTCACGCTCGCGGGTTCGAGCATCCGGGCGGCGACGGTTTCCTACGCGACGCGGGACGGGACGGCGGTCGCGGGCGAGGACTACGGGGCGGCGTGGGGGACGCTGACGTTCGCGCCGGGCGAGACGTCGCGGACGGTGCCGGTGTTCCTTTCCGACGATGCGGAGGACGAAGTCGCGGAAACGTTCTCGTTTGCGCTCTCCGCGCCCGTCAACGCGACGATCGCCACCGCGGCGGCCGATGGAACGATCATCGACGACGACGACCCGCCCGCGTTCTCCGTCGCCGGCGGGGCGGGCGTCGAGGGCGGCGCGGTGGAGTTCGGCGTCACGCTCGCGGGTTCGAGCAGCCTGACGGCGGCGGTTTCCTACGCGACGCGGGACGGGACGGCGGTCGCGGGCGAGGACTACGTGGCGGCGTCGGGGACGCTGACGTTCGCGCCCGGCGTTGCGGCGATGACGGTGTCGGTGGGGCTGCTCGTCGACGGCGTCGACGAGGCGGACGAGACGTTCGCGCTGCAACTGGGGTCGCCGGCGAACGCGACGCTGGCGGTGGGCGCCGCCACCGGCACGATCGAGGACGTCGACGGACCGCCGATGCTGTCGGTCGCCGACGGCGAAGGCGCGGAGGGCGACACCGTGTGGTTGGCGGTGACGCTGTCGAAGTCCGGCGGCCGGAGGGCGACGGTGGCGTACTCGACCCGCGACGGCACGGCGCTGGCGGGGTCGGACTACCGGGCGGCGTCGGGGACGTTGGCGTTCGCCCCGGGCGAGACGTCGCGGACCGTGCCCGTGGCCCTGCTGGACGACGCGCTGGAGGAGCCGGTGGAGACGTTCGCGCTGGTGCTGTCGGCGGCGGCGAACGCCCTGCTCGGGGAGGACGCCGCGACGGTTTCGATCATTGACGACGCGGCCGCCGGGCGCATCGTGCTCGCCGCGTCTCCCGCGCGGTTGTCGGAGGGCGACGGCCCGTCGCCGGTGGCGGTGACGGCCTCGATGGAAGGCGGGCCGCGCCCCGTGGCGACGTCGGTGGCGGTGACGGTGACGGGGAGCGGGGATCCGGAGGCGGTGGGCTTCGCGCCGGTGGCGGACTTCGTCATCGAGATACCGGCGGGCGCGGCGAGCGGGTCGGGGACGTTCACGCTGAGGCCGGAGGACGACCGGACGGCCGAGGCGGACGAGACGCTGACGGTGTCGGGCGTCTCGGATCTGCCGGTGGCGCCGGCGTCGGTGGCGCTCGCGGACGACGACGGGACGACGCACGTGGTCGAGGCGGCGCGCGCGCGGCACGTGCCGCTGTTCGAGTCGGCGGCGGACCCGGCGCGGCGGGGGTTCCTGCGCGTGATCAACCGTTCGGCGGCGCCGGCGCAGGTTTGGATCGAGGCGGTGGACGACGCGGGCACGCGGTCGGCGCCGCTGGCGCTGGCGCTGGCCGGCGGCGCGGCGGCGCACTTGGACTCGGCGGAGCTGGAGGCCGGCGGCGCGCCGGTGTCGGGCGACTGGCGGCTGGAGTTGACGAGCGATCTCGACATCGGGGTGCTGGCGTACTCGCGGACGTCGGACGGGTTCGTGACGGCGGTGCACGACACGGCGCCGGCGGCGGAGGGGACGCACCGGGTGTGGTTCTTCAGCCCGGGCGGCGACCCGCAGCGGACGAGCCTGCTGCGGCTGGTGAACGCGGGCGCGGCGGACGCGGAGGCGACGGTCGCGGGGGTGGACGACGCCGGGACGGTGTCGGGCGAGTTGCGGGTGGCGGTGCGGGCGGGGACGGCGGTGACGCTGTCGGCCGCGGAGCTGGAGTCGGGCGTCGGAGCGGGGATCGAGTCGGGCGCGCTGGGCGACGGCGAGGGCGCGTGGCGGCTGACGGTGGCGTCGCCGGCGCCGCTGGCGGTGCAGAGCCTGCTGGCGGGTCCGGCGGGGTACCTGTCGAACCTGTCGACGTCGCCGGGCACGCCGGGGGCGGCGGCGGGGTCGCACGCGGTGCCGCTGTTCCCGTCGATGGCGGAGGCGGGTCTGGAGGGCCTGGTGCGGGTCGTGAACCGTTCGGCGGAGGCCGGCGCGGTGCGCATCGTGGCGACCGACGACGCGGGACGCGAGCACGAGCCGGTGACGCTGCCGCTGCCGGGCGGCGGCGCGGCGCACTTCGACTCGGCGGACCTGGAGTTGGGGAATGCGGAGAAGGGGCTGGCGGGCAGCACGGGCGCGGGCGAGGGGTCGTGGCGTCTGGATCTGACGAGCGAACTGGAGATCGAGGTGCTGTCGTACGCGCGCACGACGGACGGCTTCCTGACGTCGATGCACGACGTGGCGCCGGAGCGGGACGGCGCGCGGCGCGTGGAGTTCTTCAACCCGGCGGGGGACGCGCGGCGGGAGAGCCGGCTGCGGCTGGTGAACGCGGGGAGCGCGGCGGCGGCGGCGACGGTGACGGGCGTCGACGACGCGGGCCGTTCGCCGGGCGGCGCGGTGCGAGTGCGGATCGCGGCGGGGACGGCGCTGGAGTTGACGTCGTCGGAGTTGGAGACGGGGTCGGGCGAGGGCATCGAGGGCGGCGCGCTGGGCGACGGCGAGGGCAGGTGGCGGCTGCGCGTGGAGTCGGACGCGCCGGTGCTGGTGATGAGCCTGCTCGCGAGTCCGACCGGGCATCTGGCCGACCTGTCGACCGCGCCGACCGCGCCGGCGGACGCCCGCGACCCCGCGGACGCTCCCGCCGGCGCGGTCGCCGAATGAGCGCCGCATGACCGGAAGGCGGAGCTGTCGAGGCGCTTCGGGATTAGCCGGCGCACGATCCACCACTGGATCGCCACGGGGCAGTTGGACCGCGATCTCGCCGCCGGGTACGCCAGGCCGGCACCGCGCCGCAAGCGGAAGCACAAGCTCGACCCGTACAAGGCGATGATCGACGTCCGGCTGCGGGAGTTTCCGCGGCTGTCGGCGCAGCGCCTGTTTGACGAAGTGCGCGCGGCCGGGCACGCGGGCGGATACGGCCGCGTGCCGGACTACGTGGGCACGGCGCGGCCGCGCGATCCGGTGGAGGCCGCGGTCCGCTTCGAAACCCCGCCGGGCCGCCAGGGCCAGGTGGACTTCGGGACGTTCACGCTGCCGTGGGGACGGCGGCACGCGCTTCTGGTGGTGCTCCGGCTACTCGCGACTGCTGTGGCTGCGCTTCTATGCGCGGCAGACGATGTACGTTCTGATCGAGGCAGACCGCTTCGAGCGCGACGAGAGAGGCGCGCTCAGCCCGCTCGCGGGGCGACCTTACCAGCGGCTCGGGCGACGCGGGCCCGAGGCGCCGGCACCACGGCGGTATCGCGCCGTGGAGGTGCAGAAGCGCTCCCTGAACGACTGCTCGGAGGCGGCGCGATGAAGGCCGCGGCCAACAGTCGTCGAGATCGGGTGCGGGCGATGCTCGCGGATCTCAAGATGCCGGGCGCGCTCGAGGCCGTGGACGCCATCCTGGCGCAAGCGGACAGCGGATCGGCGACCGCCACGGAGGCTATCGAGGAGCTTCTGAAGGCCCAGATCGCGCTGCGCAACAACCGCCGCCTGGACTCCGCCATGCGGTCTTCGCGGCTGCCGGCGGTGCAGACCCCCCATGGACGGCGACGAGAACTGCCATTTGGTCGCCGCGCTGGATATTATGCTTTCCCGTTTGAACCGTGGCGAGAGAGTTCCATTGCCAATCTACGAATACGAATGCAAGGCCTGTCGGCATGGATTCGAGAACATCCAGAAGGTCAGCGAGGCGCCGCTGGTAGAGTGCCCGCAGTGCGGCGAGCCGCAACTGAGAAAGAAGATCTCTGCCGTCGCGTTCCGGCTGAAGGGCCGTGGATGGTACGAGACCGATTTCAAGTCCGGCGCGAAGAAAAATCTGCACGGCGAACAGTCCAAGTCCGAGGGTTCGGGCGACTCCACGGACACGACAAAGAGCGAATCCAAGTCGAGCGATGCGAACGGCCCAGCCGAATCGAAAGCCGAATCGAAAGCCGGATCGAAAGCTGCATCGTCCAACGGCAACTCCGGCGGCGCAAAGGCTTCCGAAACGAAGTCTTGAACGGCACACAATACGTCAAGGTTCACCAACCCCCGCCGGGTGTTGCGCGATCGAAACTCGCAGGCTGACACCTGCAAAAAAACAGGGCGCTGCCCGCTATTAGGGGATTTCTGACCATGCGCACCCACCATTGCGCGGAGTTGAGCGCGGCGAACATCGGCGACGAAGTGGAGCTAACCGGCTGGGCGCATAGACGACGCGACCACGGCGGTATCATCTTCCTGGATCTGCGCGACCACACAGGGTTGGTACAGGTCGTCTACGACCCGGATGCCAGGGAAAGTTTCGCGGTCGCCGACCGGGTTCGCAACGAGTTCGTCCTGCGGGCGACAGGGCGCGTCCGGCACCGCCCGGAGGGAATGGTGAATCCAGATCTCGCCACCGGCGAGATCGAGGTCCTCGGAGCATCCCTCGAAGTCCTGAATGTCTCCGAGGCGTTGCCCTTTCAGCTCGACGAGTATTCCAGCGCCGGCGAGGATGTGCGTCTGAAATATCGGTATCTCGACCTCCGTCGTCCTCCCATGCAGGAGCGTTTGCGGCTCCGCGCGCGGGTCGCAAGCCATGTGCGCCGCTACCTGGAGAGCCAGGACTACGTCGAGATCGAAACGCCGACGCTGACGCGGTCAACGCCGGAGGGGGCGCGGGACTACCTGGTTGCCAGCCGCATTCACGCCGGCGGGTTCTACGCTCTGCCGCAATCGCCCCAGGTCTTCAAGCAACTACTCATGATGTCGGGGTTCGACAAGTACTATCAGATCGCACGCTGCTACCGCGACGAAGATCTGCGCGCCGATCGCCAGCCGGAATTCACGCAAATCGACATCGAAGCGGCGTTCATCGAAGAATCGGATGTGATGCGACTGACACAGAGCATGCTGAAGTCGCTTTTCTCCGAGGTTCTGGCTGTGACGCTTCCCGACTTTCCCATCCTTGCCTGGAGCGAAGCCATGCGCCGATTCGGCAGCGACAAGCCGGATCTGCGCAACCCCCTGGAACTCGTCGACATCGCCGACCTGATGGCGGACGTACAGTTCAACGTATTCCGCGCGCCCGCCGCCGATCCGAAAGGCCGCGTCGTCGCCCTAAGGGCACCGGGAGCCGCCGCGCTGTCACGCAAGGCTCTCGACGACTACGTGGCCTTCGTCGGCACGCTTGGGGCCAAGGGTCTCGCCTACATCAAGGTGAACGATCGCGCCGCCGGCGTCGCTGGCTTGCAATCGCCAATCATCAAGTTTCTCGACGCCCATACGATCGAACAAGTGCTGGACCGTGTGCGGGCAGAGAGCGGCGACATCGTCTTTTTTGGCGCCGATCACGCGGATGTTGTCAATGTATCCATGGCCGCGTTGCGGCTCCGGCTGGGGGTCGACCTTGACATGGTCGAAGACGGGTGGGCACCGCTTTGGGTGACCGAATGGCCCATGTTCGAACAGAACGAAGCCGGCGCGCTGACGCCCGCACACCACCCCTTTACCATGCCGGCCTGTTCGGTGGCCGAAATGCGCGATAATCCGGCCGACGCGTTCGCGAAGGCGTACGATATCGTTCTGAACGGTATCGAAGTCGGCGGCGGTTCGATTCGGATCCACGATCACGCAATGCAGAAGCAGGTTTTCGCGGCGTTGAATGTCGAAGAAGATATGTTCGGTCATTTGCTCGACGCCTTGAGATTCGGCTGTCCGCCGCATGGCGGCATCGCACTCGGTCTTGACCGCCTGGTGATGCTCATGGTCGGCACACAAGCGATCCGAGATGTCATTGCGTTCCCCAAGACACAGAGCGCCGTCTGTCCGTTGACCGCGGCGCCCGCTCCGGTCGATCCGAACCAGTTGCGCGACCTCCACCTTCGCATACGCGGGCGAGGCAGCTGATGGCCGGCCACTCGAAGTGGGCCAATATCAAACACCGCAAGGCAGCGCAGGACGCCAAACGCGGCAGACTCTGGTCGAAGTTGATCTGCGAGGTCACCGTGGCCGCGCGCATGGGCGGCGACTCCATCGCCGACAATCCTCGCCTGCGGGCGGCTACCGACGCCGCGCTGGCTGCCAACATGCCAAAGGACACCATAGACCGCGCGGTGCAGCGCGGTGCGGGAGGTGCCGACGGCGCCGACGTTGAGGAAATCGTCTACGAGGGTTACGGGCCCGGCGGCGTCGCCGTCCTCGTCGAGGTGATGACCGACAACCGCAACCGCTCCGTCGCCGGCATCAGACACGCGTTCAGCAAGCACGGAGGCAACCTCGGCACTAGCGGTTCCGTCGCGTACCTGTTCAAAAAGCTGGGCGTCGCTTCGTTCACCCCGGGCGCGGACGAGGATGCCATTCTCGATGCCGCGCTCGAAGCCGGCGCGGAAGACATGGACAGCGACGACGATGGCTCCATGTCGATCACAACGGCCGCCGACGCGTTCGGTGGTGTTGTCGATGCGTTATCGGCGGTCGGACTGGTTCCGGACCATGCCGAAGTGACCATGGTCCCATCGACTTTTTGCGACTGTGATGCGGACACGGCGCAAAAGGTCCTGCGCCTCATGGACGCGCTGGAAGACCTCGACGATGTGCAAAGTGTATTCAGCAACGCGTCGTTCCCGGTCGGGGCGTTCGACGGTCCGGCCGAGTGATGCGCGTTCTGGGCGTGGACCCGGGCTCCAGGGTGACCGGCTACGGTCTGATAGACGATGACGGCGGTCATGTGACGTATGTGGCGAGCGGCTGCATAAGGAGCGATACGGGCGACGATTTCAGCGCCCGGCTGGTGGACATTTTTCATGGCATCGATACGGTGATAGGCGAATACGCCCCGGACGAGATCGCCGTCGAGGAGGTGTTTGTCGCCAAGAACCCGTCGTCGGCCCTGAAACTCGGTCAAGCGCGGGGGGTCGCAATCGCCGCGGCCGCCGCGCACGATATTGCCGTCGTAGGATATCCTGCGCGGCAGGTCAAACTTGCCGTGGTCGGCACCGGCGGCGCAACCAAGGATCAAGTCCAGTACATGGTGAAGACGGCGCTGGCATTGAGCGACAGTCCGGCCGCCGATGCCGCCGACGCGCTGGCCGTAGCGCTTTGCCACGTCGAGGCGAGGAACGCCAGGTGATCGGTCGGATCTGCGGAGACGTGGTGGCGACGGAAGATGGTGTACTGCTGATAGACGTGCGGGGCGTGGGCTACGAAGTCGCCGTAACGCAATCCACCCTGGAAAGACTCTCCGCCGCGAAGACCTCGGTCGAACTCTTCACGCATCACGCCGTACGCGACGACGCCATCACGCTGTTCGGATTCCCTTCGCGCGAGGAGCGGTCACTGTTTCGCCTGATGATAAGAGTCAGCGGCATCGGACCGAGGCTGGCCATGACGATGTTGGGATCGCTGCCGACGCAGGTGTTGCTTCGCTGCGTCGCCCAAGGCGAAACGGGCATGCTTACCAAGGTTCCCGGCGTCGGCAAGAAAACCGCAGAACGAATCATCATGGAGTTGAAGGACCGCATCGATGCGTTGCCCATCAGCGTCGGCGGGAGCGTCGACGGGTCAGTCGCCCCGGACCACACCGTAGAGGATGCGATCCGCGCGTTGGTGGGGTTGGGTTGGCGCGCGGCAGAAGTGCGAGACATAGTCGCCGCCGCGCACGTGGACGGGGAGTCCATGGAAGACCTGATTCGCGCGGCTCTGAGACGATTGGGCGGCCAAGCGTGAGCATCGAACGCGACCGCATCACGTCGAGCCAGGCCAGTTCCCGCGACCTGTCCCAGGAACGCTCCCTGCGGCCGACCCGCCTCGCGCAATATGTCGGTCAAGCGAAGGTCAAGGAGCAGATAGGCATCGCCATCGAAGCGGCGCAACTTCGTGGCGAGTCGCTCGACCATACCCTGATTTGCGGTCCTCCCGGGTTGGGCAAAACCACCCTCGCCCACATCATCGCGAACGAGCTGGGCGTGGCGATAAAGGCGACTTCGGGGCCGGTCATCGAAATTCCCGGCCGCCTGGCCGCGATGATCACCAATCTTGAACCTGGCGATGTGCTATTCGTCGACGAGATTCACCGCCTGTCGCCGGTCGTGGAGGAGCGCCTCTACCCGGCCATGGAAGATGCCGAAATCGATATTCCCGTAGGCGAGGGTCCGGCGGCCAAGTCGATCAAGTTCCGCTTGCCGCAATTCACGCTGGTGGGCGCAACGACGCGCTCCGGACTGTTGACGTCGCCGTTTCGCGACCGGTTCGGAATCGTGCAGCACCTCGAGTTCTACTCCGTCGACGAATTGGCCACAATTGTGGAAGCGTCGGCGGCAAAGATGGAGGTCTGGGTGGACAAGGGCGGCGCGCGGGAGATGGCCAGTCGGTCCCGGGGCACGCCACGTATTGCCAACCGCCTTATCCGCCGCGTGCGGGACTACGTGCAAGTGCGCGGAGACGGCAGGATTACGAGGCAATCCGCTCGCAAATGGCTTGATCGACTCGATGTCGACCAGGAAGGGTTCGACCAACTGGACCGCAAGTTGTTGGATACCATACTGCGCCACTTCGGTGGCGGACCGGTGGGACTGGACTCGCTGGCCGTCGCGATCAGCGAAGAAAAAGATACGATCGAGGACGTGCTCGAACCTTATCTCATCCGGGAAGGCTTCCTCATGCGCACGGCCCGGGGCCGCATCGCGACCGAGAAGGCCTTCCACCACTTTGGCCTCAAACTATCGGGGAGCGCGAGGGCCGCGGCCGGCTCAAGACAAAGCCCCCTGGACCTCGGTCTCGACGGCCGCGAGGACTTACCCGAAGAGAAGTAGCAGCCACAGCATATGCCCCAACAAATTCCGATATTCGACCTCATAGTCAATGCGAGCCTGCCCGTCCAGATGGTGCTGGCGCTGCTGGCGGCCGCATCCGTGATCACCTGGATGATGATTTTTCAACGCTGGTTCGCCCTCAGTCGCGCTCACCGGCAGATGGACCAGTTCGAGAACCAATTCTGGTCCGGAGTTGATCTCAGGGAACTGTACGGCGAACTGCAGCAGGACGTCGACCACTTGGACGGCAGCGAGATGATCTTCGCGGCCGGTTTCCGCGAATACATCCGCCTGTCCGACCAGGCGGGCGTGGATGCGGACGCCGTCATGCAGGGAGTTCAACGGGCGATGCGCGTCGCCCGGGGCCGTGAAGAAGAAGTCCTGGAACGTCACCTGGGCTTCTTGGCGACGGTCGGCTCTACCGCCGTGTACGTGGGCCTGTTCGGTACTGTGTGGGGCATCATGAATTCGTTCCGCAGTCTCGCGAACATGAGCCAGGCGACGCTGGCGTCGGTGGCGCCGGGGATATCCGAAGCCCTGATCGCCACCGCGATGGGGCTGTTCGCCGCGATTCCCGCCGTGATCGGCTACAACCGTTTCTCCGCTCGGGTGGAGGTCCTGGTCAAGCGCTACGACACCTTTGCCGAAGAGTTGACCAGCATTCTTTACCGCGCGGCGCACAAGCCCTGACATTCGCCTCATGGCCAAACGGCGGAAACCCATGTCCGAGATCAACGTCGTGCCGTATATCGACGTGATGCTGGTCCTGCTCGTCATCTTCATGGCGACAGCACCGCTTCTGACCCAGGGCGTCGATGTCGACCTGCCCCAGGCCCCTTCGGAACCGTTGCCCGACGATCAGAATGATCCCCTGGTGGTCACCGTGAATCGCGAGGGCGCCGTGTTCGTCAATACCGGTTTGCGCAAAGACACCGAAAGGGGTCGACGCGTCACCATATTCTCGCTTGAGGACGAGGTGTCACGAATTGTCGGCGCGCGCCCAAACGTGCCCGTATACATTCGGGCTGACCACACCCTCGACTACGGCATGGTGATTAGCGTCATGACCGTATTGCAGAAGGCTGGCGCCGAGAGCGTCGGTCTGATTACCGACCCGCCCGACATCAGCGCCGCGGCGGGCGGAGGATGATGCACACGTTTCGCGACTACAGCCTTCCCCTGCTTCTGGCGTTTGGCGTCCACGCCGCTGTAGCCCTCGCGCTGTCCCATGGGTGGAAGCCTCCGGCAGTGGAACCCCGAATCATCAAGCCGGACATCGTCAACGCGGCGCTGCTCGTGCTTGAGCGACCTAAGCCTGCGCCTGCACCGCGTCCCGCACCGAAACCGAAGCCGAAGCCGAAGCCAGACCGACCTGTCGCCGAACCCCAGAAACCGAAGATCGATCCCCTTGCGGAGCAACGCCGCGAACAGGAGGAAGCCGAACGTGAGCGGCAGCGGGAGGAGGAGGCGCGGCAAAAGCGGCTCAATGCTCTGGCGGAAAGCGCCTTCGAGCAGGAGCTGGAACGGGAGGTGACGGATCTCGGGCAGGGCGCGGACGACACAGCCGCACTCACGTACAGCGACGGCATCTATCGTGCTGTCGTCGCCAACTGGTCGCGGCCTCCATCCGCGCGCAACGACATGGAAGCGCACTTGCAGGTGGAGTTGATACCTACGGGCGAGATCGTCTCGGTGACCGTGATTTCTTCGAGCGGCAACAGCGCTTTTGATCGCTCTGCCCAGTCTGCCGTTCGCAAGGCGCGACGGTTCGAGGTGCCCAGTGAAATAGGGCTATTCGAGCGGCACTTCCGCTCGTTCGTCTTGTTGTTCAAACCACAGGATTTATTACGTTGAATACTTCCAGAGAACAAACACTCACGGAGAGCGTCAGCGACAGGGAGCGGTTGTTCCCCGGTCGACGAGTGGGGCCGGGCCAGGAGCCCTCAGCAGAGGCCTCAGCCGGGGAGCGCGAGGGGGCACACCTCGCATACAAACAGCAGCGCGAGGGGGCACACCTCGCATACAAACAGCAGCGCGAGGGGGCACACCTCGCATACAAACAGCAGCGCGAGGGGGCACACCTCGCAAGAAATAGACGAAGCCGAAGGCGATGGCTATGGGGCACATGCATATGCGTGGCCGCATTGCTGACTGCGACGCGCGTTCTTGCCCTCGAGACGATCATCATCGAGAGAGGCTACGACAACCCGACCAAAATCGCCGTCGTCCCCTTCGAAACCCTGGACTCGACCGATGCCGGGATCGCCGATATCGTCTCGTTCGACCTTGCGCGCAGCGGCCAGTTTGATCCGTTGCCGAGGGAAATCATGCTGTCGTTCCCTGCCCGAGTCGAGGACGTGCTCTTTCGCGACTGGCGCATTCTCGGCATCGAATACGTCGTCATCGGCCGCCTCCGCAGACAGCCGAACGGCGATTTTTCCGTCGCCTACCATCTGCTGGACGTGTTCAACGAACGGGAGTTGACGACTCGCCGGATGGGCGCCCAGGCATCGCAGCTACGGGATGTCGCCCACAGCATCTCCGACGAGGTATACAAAAGCATCACAGACATTCCCGGGGCTTTCTCAACCAAGATTCTCTACGTGCTCGCGAAGAACGCTGGCACGTCATACGCAACCTACGAACTGAAGCTGGCGGACTCCGACGGCGCCCGCGCGCGCACCTTGTTCGAGTCCACGCAACCCTTGTTGTCGTCGAGCTGGGCGCCCGACGGACGACGGGTGGCCTACGTATCGTTCGAAAGCGGTAGACAATCCATAGTCATCCAGGACATCCACACGGGTTCGCGCTTACGAGTCGCCGAATACAAGGGCCTCAATAGCGCGCCGGTGTTCTCGCCTGACGGCAATCGTCTCGCGCTGGTGCTTTCGCGCGATGGCAATGCGGAAATCTATGTAAAGGATCTCTTGACCGGTGAGCTGCGGCGCATCACCCGCTATCCGTCCGCCATCGATACGGAGCCGAGCTGGACGCCGGACGGCACCGGGTTGATCTTTACGTCCGACCGCGGCGGCCGACCGCAGATCTATCGAATGGATCTGACCAACTCGATGGTCGAGCGCCTGACTTTCGAGGGCGACTACAATGCCCGCGCCCGATTGCTGCCGGATGGAAAGAACCTGGTGTACGTCCACAGGCGAGAGCGCACCTATCACATCGCCTGGCAGAACCTGGAACGCGACGATGGCGTGCGAGTGCTCACGGCCACATCGCTTGACGAATCGCCGTCCATCGCGCCGAATGGACAGATGCTGATCTATGCCACGCAAGATGGGGGTAGGGGTATACTAGCCGTTGTTTCGATAGACGGACGCGTCAAGTACCGGTTGCCGGCCTCCGAAGGCGACGTACGGGAACCTGCGTGGTCGCCGTACATGAATGCGTTTTCGCCGGGAACCTAGCCCTTGCTCAGCGAAGGTCGGGTAATCGAAATCGACAATACAGGAGAAGCGAAGTGAGGCATTTTTCGACAAAGAGCGAATCGTGGAACCGCGTGATGGGCTTCCTTGTCGCGTTACTCGCGGGCGGTGTGCTCGCAGGCTGCGCCGCCTGCGCGGGCAAGGCGCCGCCAGTGGAGTTGCCAGAGGAGGAAACCCCACCGGTGGTGAGCGTAACGCCGGATCCAGAGCCGGCCAAGCCGCCCGCAGATGCCGAGGGTGTCTGGCTCGATCCCGAAACCGGGCAGCCGATGGCTCGGGTGGTGCACTTCGACCTCGACAAGGCGGTGTTACGGCCAGCCGACATTCGCGTCCTCGAAGGGCATGCCGGCTTTCTTTCGGCCAACCGCAACCGTTCGATCGCGGTAGAAGGTCACTGCGATGAACGCGGGACGCGGGACTACAACCTCGCGCTGGGCGAGAAGCGAGCTAACGCTGTTGTCGAATTCCTGACTGCGTCGGGCGTACGCCGCTCGCAAATATCGGACGTCGTGAGCTATGGAGAAGAACAGCCTGTCGACGTCGGCTCCAATGAGGAAGCCTGGGCGAAGAACCGGAGAGCGGTCCTCGTATATCAGTGAGGCGACTGGGGTCGGAGTTGTCCTACAGACAACTACCGACCCCCAATTCCCGCCGCGGCAGTGAAGCGGGGCGAACACTCGGGCGACATCGGCGATACGTGGGCCTCGTCCCGGGGGTTGATCATGGCAAGTACAACGCCACGAAGTCCGGATGCGCCATTTCAAGGCGATGATGTGAAAAAGGTCGGTCGCTTCTCCTCCCTGGCCCGGATTCTTCACCAAGGCCGCACTTTCCGCTTGCCCGTCGGTACGTCGCTCGGAGACTGGCGACGGCTGGCGTTCATCTTCGGCCTGTGCTCGCTCGGCTCCGTCTATGGCGCAGCGCCTGTGGAAGAGTCCGTTGCGGAGCAGGTGAGGCGCGCCAACGACTCCGTGTCCGTGGCGCAACGCGGAGCAGCGAGCCCCGACGGTTCTCCCGATGAGACAAACACCAGCCAGTCGGCGAGCCAGTTGGGACAATTGTTCTATCAGCTACAGCTTCTGCGGGACGAGGTGCAACGCCTCAACGGCGCGCTTGAGGAGCAGCAAAACCAGATCGAGCGACTGGCACGGGAGCAGCATGAACGCTACCTCGGTCTGGACAGGCGAATCGCCCAGTTGAGCGGCGGGTCGACGGAGCGCCCGGACGATGACGGACCCATCGGCCCAGGTGTCGCTGCCGACCGGCCGCCACAGCAACCCGGCGCAGTGCCGACCGAGAGGGATACGTACGAGTCGGCGTATGAATTGATGCAACGTCGCCAATTCGAATCCGCCGCGGAAGTTTTCCAACGGCTGATCGACGAATATCCGAACGGCCAATACACACCGAATGCGTTCTACTGGCTAGGCGAACTGCATCGCAAGAACGGCGACCCCGAAGCCGCCCGCCAATCCTTTGTGCAGGTTGTCGCTCTTTATCCAGACCACAACAAAGTGCCGGATGCCTTGTACAAACTCGGCGTCGTCTACACGCAACTCGACGAACCGGCGCGCGCCATCGAATACCTCGACCGCGTCGTGCACGAACATCCGGACTCCACCGCAGCGGGCCTGGCGAAACGCCACGCTGCCGAGTTGCGCTAGCTCGCCATGCGCGCCCCCTTGCCGCAAACGTTGCGCATCACCGAGATATTCCACTCTCTTCAGGGAGAGTCATCGTCCATGGGCAAGCCGACCACTTTTGTGCGGCTCACGGGTTGTCCGCTGCGATGCCAATACTGTGACACGGCGTACGCCTTCTCGGGTGGCGAAGTCATGGCGACCCAGGCCGTGATCCACCGCGTGCGCGGCTTTCCCGCCCGCTTCGTCACCGTCACCGGCGGCGAACCGCTGGCGCAGCCTGGCGTTCATCCCTTGATGACCGCTCTGTGCGACCAGGGCTACCGCGTTTCACTGGAGACCGGGGGCGCCCTGGACATTTCGGATGTCGACAACCGCGTCATCATCGTCATGGATCTGAAGACACCCGGCTCTCTGGAGTCCCATCGCAACGACTATCGGAACGTTGAGCGGTTGACCGACAAGGACGAGGTCAAGTTCGTCATCTGCGATGACCGCGACTACGCATGGGCCAAGCGCAAGTGCGAAGAACTGGATCTGCGCGAGCGCGCGGGCGAGATATTGTTTTCGCCTTCCGCGACCGAACTGTCGGCGCAAGTGCTTGCGGACTGGATCTTGCGTGACGGGCTCGACGTGCGCATGCAGATTCAACTGCACAAGACGCTCTGGGGCGATCAACCCGGCCGATGACGCGGGCGGTCGTACTCCTCTCCGGCGGCCTCGACTCAGCCACCGCCCTCGCCATCGCCCGCGACCAGGGGTTCGACTGCTTCGCGTTGTCCATCGCCTACGGGCAGCGACACAGCATTGAACTCGACGCCGCGAAACGCGTCGCCGCCGCGTTGGGTGTTCGCGCCCACAAAGTGGTTACCGTCGACCTGTCGTCCTTCGGCGGTTCGGCGCTTACCGATCCGGATATCAAGGTGCCCGAAACGCCATCCACCGGCATCCCGATCACCTACGTCCCTGCCCGAAACACCGTGTTCCTGTCCATCGCGCTGGCGTGGGCGGAAACGCTCGGCGCCCGCGATATCTTTATCGGCGTGAATGCGGTGGACTATTCCGGCTATCCCGACTGTCGCCCGGCGTTCATAGAGGCGTTCGCCGCGCTCGCCGGACTGGCTACCAGAACCGGCGTCGAAGGCGGAAATTTCGTGATCCATGCGCCGCTCATCGACCTTTCCAAGGCGCAGATCATCCGCCGCGGAGTCGCTCTCGGCATCGACTACGGCGAAACCGTTTCCTGCTATCAACCCGACGTCGACGGCCGCGCATGCGGCAAGTGCGATAGCTGTCGCATCCGCCGCGAAGGTTTCGCCGCCGCCGGCGTCCCCGATGCGACGGAGTATCAACCCTGACGCTTTGAAGCGGGAACAGGCGTAAGGCTTGCATCCTCTACGTCGGCGCGCATAGTCCGGCACTTTTTTGCGGGGGAATCGCCGTGCGACCGATCAAATTCTTGTCATTGCTCGGTTTCCTGACCTCCTGGGCGACGATTGCATCGGCGCAAGATCATGAGTCGCTGACCGCCGGTTCGACGTTCCGCGACTGCCGCACCTGCCCCGAAATGGTCGTGATTCCCGTCGGCACCTTCATGAAAGGGTCCCCGCAAGATGAGCCGGGACGCAGCGAAGATTCGAGAAACCATGACGAAGACGATCTGCCGGGACCCGGGGGATCTCAGGTCGAAGTCTCGGTTCCCCGGTTTGCGCTTGGCACCTTTGAGATCACCAACGGGGAATTTCTGGCGTTCATCAAAGACGCGGGATACGAAATGCCCGGCGGCTGTATGGCGGACGTCCATGCGGACGGCGTGTGGGATCGTTATCCCGAGGCCACGTGGAACAACATCGGTCGTCCGTTCGACGAGGCCTATCCGGCTTCCTGCATCGATTGGCACGCCGCCGATGCGTACGCGCGGTGGCTGTCCCTCAGAACGGGGGCGGCGTATCGCCTTCCTACCGAGTCCAAGTTCGAGCATGCACGACGTGCGGGCTCTTCCGACCGCTTTCACTTCGGCGATAATCAGGAGGCGTGGTGTCAGTACGGAAATGTGCCGGACGCGGCATTGAACGCGCTCCATCCCGCTGCGCACACATTGCGGTGCGACGACGGCTATGCGTCGATAGCGCCCGTCGGCCGGTTCGAACCGAACGCCTTTGGTATGTACGACATGACCGGCAACGTATGGGAATGGCTCGCGAACTGTTATGAACCAAGCTACGCCAACGCGCGGACGGACGGGTCAGCCCTGATCGCCGATCCCTGCGAAGCACGAAGCATTCGCGGCGGTTCCTGGGGCTATGACTTGCCGAGCCTGCGCTCTGCGGACCGCAGCGACGACCCGCCCGATGCGCTGTACGACGGTATCGGCTTCCGGGTAGCTCGGGACCTGCTCGGAACCTCGATGTCGCCTGTCGCGCTGGCACCCGACTGGGACTTACGCGTCTACGACAATCGCGAGCATGGATTCTCCTTCCTGTATCCCGCGAGATTCGAACGGTCGGAAAGCGGCGGCAACGTCGCATTTGCCGAGAACAGGAAAGATATCTCCTACATCGTAGTCAACGTCACGAAGAACAATCCCTCCGCCACTGCGAACTCGTTGGCGGAGGCATTCGCAACGTCCATAGAGGGGGAGGTAGTCGAAGTCGCATCGAAACAGTCGACCCTGCGCGATGACGTCACCGATGCCGTCGATGTCGTTGTCGACTGGCGATATCCAGGGACCGAACGCCCGCTCCGAACCGTGAAACTGAGCGTCTTGCTCGGCGATCAACGCGCGTCGGTCGGATTGACCAAACGGCTCAACGCGGACTGGGTCGATCTTAGATAACTGCTCTACACGCTGCGCGTGCACTGAGAACAGTCTTACTTCCGGGGCGATTGCTCAGCGGTCCATCTCAACACGAGTCCGGCAGCCTGTTTCACAACGGCCGAGGGAATGTTCGGACTCTCCGGATTCACCGTCACCTTCTCCAGCCTCGAATTCACGACCAAATCCATGTCCTCAAGCGGAATGGACCCCAATAAAACGCCGTCTCCAAGCACCAATGCGCCGGTGTAACAAGACCTGTTCGCAAACTTTACCCGCACGGGGCCGACATAGGGGACGAGCACATGCTTGCCGTCCGCCGTAGTGACCTCTCGCCTTTCCAGTTCCTTGAGATCCAGTTGAACAGCGACGTGCTCCGGCACGCACAACGTTATCGATCCAGTGTCCACCAGGGCACTGACAGTGAGGGGCGACAACGCGTCGTCTCGGGGATTCGACAGGTCGATGTCCGTATAGATCAAGCCCATACCGGGGTTCCCCTTCGCGGTATTTCAGTTTGTTGATCCCCAACGCGCCAGGATAACCGCGAATTGCAAGCGCCGCCGCCGTCCTCCTCGCGACCACGTATGATTGTCACCGACACGAGCCGCGTCAAACCAATGCACGGGGAGACACAGGATTTGCACCTCTTCAGACGCCTTTGGCGCGTTTGGTGGGCCATCTGGGACCGAGAGATCGCCTCGTCGATTTCCGTGCGGTCATGTGGTCGAGCTGCGAAATCGGCATCGGGGTCAAGTCCCGGAATGACGGAACAGAGCGCCCTCCACTCATCGTCGTCACGGCATGCGATGGCGATCCACTCGTCTTCTCCGGCGCTCCCATATACGCCGTGCCCCACCATCCGGGATGCCGGTTGCCGAGCCGTTCGATGGAGCTACCGAGTTCATGTTCGACAAGCCAGGGGCCGCCAAATGATACGCTGGATTCGTGCGACCATTTCGACGAAGGGCACCCTGTCCCGTAGCTTTCCGGCGGCGCAGCGCCGTCACTACCGCGACAGCGGCGTTGATGGCAGCGACCGCGTCCATCAATGCCATCGAAGGGCAGCGGCCGTATGCGCTGTTGGCATCCATTCCGGCGCCGGTCATCGCCCCATCGCTGCCCGGGAGAGAAAGATCGGAAACTCGGCCCGCACTCGTGCGTCGATTTCGTCGCTGACGTGGCGCGGCACATGATGGGCGAGAATATCCCGTTTCTTGTGGATGGCCTGATGCAGCAGAACCGGCTTGCCTTGTTCCTCCCAGACGGTCGGGCTGGTGCGGTCGCTAAAGTCCGGATAAATGTACTCGCTTTGCATCACCCGCAAGGTGTTCCCGGAACCCAGGTAATGACCTACCCCGCTGCTGCAGATCTGTTCGATTTCAGCGAAGCTCAGCGTATCGGAGTTGACTTCGATCCCGCGGGCAACGCGCCCGGCGGCACCAAGGATGTCGTTGTCCAGCAACAGGCTCTCCGGGCACGTGCTCAATAGACTGGCGTACATGCCGGCGGATTCATAAACGATGTTCGCCCCGGACAAGGCGGCGGACAGCACCGTTGCAGCACGTTCCGCGCCCGCTTGAAAGTCCGGAAACTTGGCGTCGCTCATGCCGCAAGCGGTGCCGAAGGGCAGGTCGAAATGGTTGCCGACCTGGGCGCAGGCGGCGGACAGCAGACCCTGCTCCGGCGAGCCGCCGCTCATCGCCCCGGTACGCAGGTCCGAAACGAACGGCCAAGTGCCAAGAATCGCCGGTGCGCCGGGCTTGATCGCGTTCACATAGACCAGCCCGCCGAGGCACTCGGCCCAAGCTTGAGAGACCGTCCCGGCCAGATAGGCAGGCGCGGTCGCACCGGCTTGGCCTGCCGACAACAGCAATACCGGCATGCCGCCCTGCACCGCTACCCGCAAGCATTCGAGGGCATCGGTGGCGAACTTCAACGGCGGCACCACAAAACAGTTGGACTGACTGACGAAGGGGCGCGCCCGCCACTCGGCCTCGCCGCCGGCGATCATGTGCAGCATCTGCAGACTCTTCTCGAGGTGCTGATATACCGTCCAACTGGAACCGACGTGCTTGCTGGTGCCCATCACCGCGCAGTAGACGGTATTGATGTCCAGTGCATAGTTGTCGGCAATGTCCCGAGGGACGCAGGTCCGCTGAAACATGTGAATGTGCTCGCAGGTGTCGACGATGCGCGCCATGTCGTAGAGATCCTGCGCCTCGGAATCCCGATAAAGGCCGTTCTCCGAGTCGGCTACCATGACCGCGGCGCCGGCGGTGGAGAAGTGCACCCTGGCGCCGCTCAAGTCCAGGTCCCGCTGCGGATTCTGACCGTGCAGCACCAGATTTCGCCGGGCTTGCTGCAACGTCCGTTCGACCAGACTTCGCGGCATGCGCAAACGCCCGTCGTCGCCGAGCACGGCGCCAACCGCAGTGCAGGTTTCGATGCAGTGAGGTGTGGCGTCGGCGAAACCCACCCGGTCGAGAATACTGAAGGCGTTGTCCGCGATGGCCGCAACCCCGGCAGCGGACAAGGGCTGGAATTGTCCGCCGGTCTGCCCCGGTCGAACCGGCTTGACCGCTTCGTCCAAAGGCGCGGCGCGCTCGGCCTTGCGCGCCCGTCTACCGCCTGATCGTCGAGGCATGGCAGCTCTCCTTAGAGAAATTCTGAACCGGAGGCCCACCCTCCATGGATCCCTGTCTCCCAACCGTTGCTGCAAGAGGCGATTGCGACAACACCTTTAACTCGAATGTCTCACTAGCGCTTGCCACGCGGACGTTGAGATGCCGCTGTGGCGGAGCATACGAACCGAAAGACGCTGAAAGGATACCTTACACGATGTCGAAGCAGCTAGATGGAGTACGTCCGTCACAGCACACGGGCGGCAATTGAAGCCGAGCGAGGCGGCAAGAGTCCAGGATCCGCCACAGCCAGCGGGGGCTGCGCCGCACTGGCATCGTGGACAGCGATGGCCTCCTCCTTCCTCTGGCACCCCGAATCCTGAATCGGGCGCTTGGCTCGGCAGCGTTAACTTGAATTCGATTGCCGTGGCGGCAATATCTTCCTTCTCGAGCGCCGGCCCTGCGCTCGGGCCGGCCCGTCCGGGCCGGACGCGGCGGGGCGCCTGGCCCGATCGGGGAAGATGTCGCCCAGGAGGGCGAATGCGTCCGCCCCATGCGGTATCGCCATGGCATCGACAAAGTACGCCTGGAATTTCGGCTCGATGGCCGTCTCCACTTTCTCCACGCTCTTGACCACCGACTCGATCTCGCGCCGGGAGGCCTGGTTCAACAGGGCGATTCTGGCTCCGTGGCCGGCCGCGTTGCCAGCTGCTGAAACCGCATCCAGCGGGCAGCCCGGAATCATACCGAGGGCCATGGCGTAGCGCACATCGATGTGGCTGCCGAAGGCGCCGGCCAGGCGTATTCGATCCACCGAGGTCACTTCAAGCCGGTCCATCAGCAGCCTGATGCCGGCATACAGGGCCGCCTTGGCGAGTTGAATCTGACGCACATCGATCTGTGTGACCGTGACCTGTTTGTCGTCCTGTTCGCCGTAGATGGCGAAGGAGTAGGTGCGGCCATTACGAACCAGGCGAGGCGTGCGGCTCGCCTGGCCACCGTCGATCACCCCGTCGCTGGTGAGGATACCCGCCAACCACATCTCCACCACCGCCTCGATGATCCCGGAACCGCAAATGCCGGTGACGCCCTGCCCCGGCAGTGCGTCGCTGAATCCCGGCTGGTCGGACCAGAGATCCGAGCCGATCACGCGAATCCGGGTCTCCAGGGTGACCGGGTCGATCCGTACCCGTTCTATGGCGCCGGACGCAGCACGCTGGCCGGCGCTGACCTGGGCGCCTTCAAAGGCCGGTCCGGTCGGACTGGAGCAGGCCAGCAACCGCTGGTCGTTGCCGAGCACGATTTCCGCATTGGTACCGATGTCCACCAGCAGGCTGACCGCACCGCTCCGGTGGGGTTGCTCGCAAAGCACCACCCCGGCGGTATCGGCGCCGACATGACCGGCGATACAGGGCAGCAAATAGGCTACGGCGCCTGGATTGACCTCAAGGCCAAGGTCTCGGGCCGCCAGGTGGACAGACTCCTCCACCGCCAGCGCGAAGGGCGCCCCGCCCAGCTCCACCGGGCTGATGCCGAGCAGCAGATGATGCATGATCGGGTTGCACACGAACGTCAGGCTAAGGATGTCCCGCGGGTCGATGCCGCCGTCCGCTACGGTTCCGGCCACGAGCTCGTTGACGGCTCTGCGCACCTCCCGGGTCAGTTCATCGCTGCCCTTGGGGTGCATCATGACATAGGAGACCCGACTCATCAGGTCCTCGCCAAAGCGGATCTGAGGATTCATCATGCCGTTCGAACAGAGCACGTCACCACTGCTGAGGTCGCATAGATGGGCGGCAATGGTGGTTGAACCGACATCTATCGCCAGACCGTAAATGAATTGCTTTAAGCCTGACCAGATGGCGAGAATTTCCGCATCCTGATGGACGGCGACCGTGACCGACCACCCGTCGGCCCGCAATAGGCCTTGCAGGTCGGGCAGCAACGCCGCCGGAAACGCTGGGCGCAGACCCCATTGCGTCTGCAATGCATCGAGCAGGCGCGTCAGGTCGCTGCCCGAGCCCTTGAGATCCGCAGACGCCACTTCCACCAGGTAGAGACGAACCACCGGATCCAGGCGGATAGGCCGCGAGTCGGCGGCCTTGCGCACGACCTGGCGGTGAACCTGGCTTTCCGGCGGCACGTCGATCAGCAGATCGCCTTGAATGACGGCTTGGCAACTCAGGCGGTGGCCCGGCGCCAGCAGCCCGCTGCGCTCCCCATAGCGGATCTCGACGGCGCCGGCGGGCGACAGGTGCTCCGGCTTGGAAACGATGCCTTGCTTGGGAAAGTTGCCTTCGCTGCAAACGACGCGGCAACGCCCGCAGAGCCCGTGGCCACCGCAGATGGAGGCGATGTCCACGCCGAGTTCCCACGCCGCTTGCAGCACCGGTGTGCCGAGCGGAAACTGGCCACGCCGGCCGGACGGCGTGAAAACCACCCAGGCTTGGCGTTTGGTTTCCACTTCCATGCCCTCTGCAAGCCCTGGGATTAGCCGCGCCGGCGCCGCCGGGGGCGGTCCCGCCGGTTCCCTCGCGACCCCGCCGGCGCGCCGGGGTCGCGGTACTTGCCGATCCAGCGCACGCAATCGGGATCCTTGCCCATCATGACGTCGGCGCCAAGAACCGCCTGCATGACCTCGTCATGCAGCGGGTTGGTGATCGCGGACGTCATGCCGGCGCCGATCGCCATGGTGAGAAAGGCGCTGTTGATACCGTTTCGATTGGGCAGCCCGAAACTCACGTTGGACGCGCCGCAGGTGGTATTGACCTTCAATTCCCTGCGCAAGCGGCTGACCAGGTGCATGACCTGCCGGCCAGCGGAGTTGATCGCGCCGATTGGCATCACCAACGGATCGACCAACACGTCGCTGTGGGAAATGCCGTGGTCCTGCGCCCGTTCGACGATCTTCCGGGCCACCTCGAAGCGCACGTCCGGATTCTCGGAGATGCCGGTTTCATCGTTGGAAATAGCCACCACCGCGGCGCCATGCCGGGCTACCAGCGGCAGCACCGATTCCAGCCTGTCCTCTTCGCCGGTGACCGAGTTGACCAGCGCCTTGCCACGATAGGCCACCAAGCCGGATTCCAGCGCGGCGACGATGGAGGAATCGATGGACAGGGGCACGTCGGTCACCGACTGCACCAGTTTGATGGCCTCGGCCAGAATGGCGGGTTCGTCCGCCAGCGGGATGCCGGCGTTGACGTCCAGCATGTGGGCGCCGGCCGCAATCTGCGCGACCGCGTCGGCGACCACGCGGTGGTAGTCCCCCGCCTTCATTTCCGCCGCCAAAATCTTGCGCCCGGTGGGGTTGATGCGCTCGCCTATGACCACAAAGGGCCGTTCGAAACCGATCACCACCTCCCGGCTCGCGGAAGCGATAACCGTGTCCGTCATGCCTTGGCCCAGAGCCGGTAGAGGGCATTGAGACCGCGCGCCCTGCGTACCGACCACTGTCGCATCCGGTACATCCCTTCAACCCTCCTGCAAACCGTGATTGCGGATGAGCGCCAACAGCCGTGCGTCGGAATAGTCCGTGTCGATCTGGTCCGCCAGCCGGTCGGCGACCGCCTGCAGATCCGCCGCCACATCGTCCGCCTCCGGCCTGATCGGGTCGCGGGCCCATTCGTTGATGTAAGCATCGGCGCTGCGCTTCTTTGCCCGCATGGCGGCGCGGTCAATGGCGTTCTGAAAGCGCGCGCTCAACACCACCTTGGCGCGCCTTCTGCCCTGCCTGACGATAATCTGCGACGGAATGTCGCGCCATCTCATCAGGATAGCGTCCACGTGTCAGCCCTCGGCTATCATGGCGACGCCGGCTTCCAATGCGCCGTAGCCGGTATGAACGTGGGCAAATTCAAGGCCCAGCCTGGCCGCGGCCGCTCTGGCCCCGGCGAGCAGCTCCGGGTCCCGGGTCTGCGACAGATAGACCAGGCGCCGGTAGTTGCCGAAGAAGGCGTCAAACAGTTCCGGATGGCCGTCGAGGTGCAGAGTTTCCACGACGAACCGATCGAAGAAACGCACCAGGAAATCGGTGAGGTAGAACGTGCCCGGCTCGTCATCGGCCAAGCGTTCGAAGAGCTCGGCGCCGGCGAAGAACTCATAGCAATGTAGCCCCGGCAGACGCTCCACGTCCGGATAGTCCTCCAGCACCCGGTCGATCCCGCCATAGCTGCCGCAATCCGCATAGCCGATGAAGATGCGGCGGTACTGTCCACGCGCGCGCGCGATCTCGGCGCGCAGCCGGGGCGCGATCTGCGCCGGGCGAAGGTGCAGTTCCGGGTCCAGACAACGGATGCGCAGGTGGTCCCAGCCGTTGGCGCACCGAATCGCGTGCAGCTCTCGACCGAGAGCGCCGCAAGCGATCACCAGCACGGGGGCCGGTTTCATCCGCAGTGCCCCACAGCCGTCGCCTTCGGCTCCGGTCTCTTTACTTGCTAGGGGTATCCCCTCGCGCTCCCCGGCTGAAGGCTCTTTTCTTGCGAGGGGTGCCCCCTCGCGCTCCCCGGCTGAAGGCTCTTTTCTTGCGAGGGGTGCCCCCTCGCGCTCCCCGGCTGAAGGCTCTTTTCTTGCGAGGGGTGCCCCCTCGCGCTCCCCGGCTGAAGGCTCCGGCCCGGCCCCGCTCGTCGTCCATGGAAGTTTTGCCTCGCTCGCATCGCCTCGGCGGGCCAGCGTCCCGTCCCCGGAGTTCCTCATCATCTGTAATTGTGCCTCTTCCGCATCAGGTCGCTGGCGGTTTCCACCGCAGTGGCGGCATCCCGGCAATAGGCGTCCGCGCCCACCGCCTTGCCGAATTCCTCGTTCAGCGGCGCACCGCCGACCAGCACAATGTAGTCGTCGCGGATGGATTGGGTCACCAGTTCGTCTATCACCACTTTCATGTACGGCATGGTGGTGGTCAGCAGGGCCGACATGCCGAGAATGTCCGGCTCGTGCTCTTGCAGCGCCTCCAGAAACTTTTCAACGCTGTTGTTGACGCCGATATCGACGACCTCGAAACCCGCGCCTTCCATCATCATTCCGACCAGGTTCTTGCCGATGTCGTGAATGTCGCCCTTGACCGTGCCGATCACCATCTTGCCCACCGGCTTGGCGCCCGTCTCCGCCAGCAACGGCCGTATTATGGCCATGCCGCCCTTCATGGCGTTGGCGGCCAGCAGCACCTCGGGCACGAACAGGATGCCGTCGCGAAAGTCGACGCCGACGATCTGCATGCCGCCCACCAGGGCGTCGCTCAGTACCTTGTCCGCTGGCCAGCCCCGCTGCAGCAGAATCTCCGTGCCTTCGACGATTTCATCCCTCAGGCCGTCGTACAGATCATCGTGCATCTGCTCGACCAGTTCTTCGTCGTCGAGTTCGGAGAGGACGAGATCGTCTTCCTGCTCTCCGGGCGCGTCTTTGCCGTCGTTCATCCACTGCCTCCAACCACCAGATTTCCTGATGCGAAGAGCTTGGTAGTTCCTGGCCGGAACCCCGGTTGGGCCGCGAGCGTAGGGCAGGTAGACGCTTGTGGCGAGCGGTTTCGCGATACGTCCAACCGCCCCGGCGCGCTTTCGACCGGCTGCCCCGTCTCACGGCCAATCTAGCGGCCTCGTGGCGGCATACTAGCAGTCGCAAATCGGAATCCGCAATGAAAAAAAGTGCAATAGCAAATGGGACTATCCGCCTTTGCTAGCACACGATCTGTCCGGTCTTGTCGCCGCCTAATTGCCGGGCACAGCACCAGCCAGCGGAGCTCGTGTGAAGGAGCCGGTCAGTGGACTCGGCAAGAGGCGCGCGGTCGGTCGGAGCGGTGGTTCGGCACGGTGTCGGGCGGCTGCCTCAGGAACTGGCGCTGGAAGGGATCACGCGGATGGAGGAGGCGAACGCTTACCATTTTGATTCTCCCGCTCAACCGCCGTCGTAATCCATTGCAAGTCAACCCCAAATGCCATGAGAATTCAGGCGGTGGCCATCCACGGCCGGAGCATGCTATGGAGAATCAGGCTCGCATTGTCATCGTCGGCGGCGGCATCATGGGAATCGGCTTGCTGTACCATCTGGCGGCGGAGGGATGCGGCGATGTCCTGCTGATCGAGAAGGGCGAGTTGACGTCCGGCTCGACCTGGCACGCGGCCGGTCAATGCCCCAACCTGGTCGGCGACTACAACCTCGCCAAGATTCACGAATACAGCGTCTCCCTGTACCGCGAACTGGAGCGACTGACCGGTCAGGCTGTCGGTTGGCATGGCTGCGGCAGCGTCCGCTTCGCCCTCACCGAGCGGGACCTGGACTGGTTTCGCTACCTGCGCGGAATCGCCGCCAACGTCGGCTACCACATGGAGATCGTCGATGTCGAACAGATCGCCAAGCTGAATCCCTTTATCTCGACCGAAGGCGTGCTGGCCGGCGCCTGGACCCGCAACGACGGTCATGCCGACCCGTCCGGGCTTTGCCAGGCGATGGCCAGGGGGGCGCGTGAACTGGGCGCCAGGATCGTGCGGGGCAACCGGGTGACCGGCATCAATGCGCTGCCTGGCGGCGAATGGGAACTGGTGACGGAACAGGGGCGCGTCATTGCGGAAACTGTGGTCAACGCCGCCGGCTGCTACGCCCGGCAGGTGGCGCAGATGGTGGGAGCTGACCTTCCCATCTGCAACATTCAGCACCACTATCTGGTCTCCGGACCGGTGCCGGAACTGGCCGGCAGAAGCGAACTTCCAGTGATCCGCGACCCCTACGCCTCCGCCTACCTGCGCCAGGAGCAGCAGTCCGGCCTGATCGGCATCTACGAGGCCGAGGGGCTCGCCGAAGCCTGGCCACCGGGCGGACTGCCGCCCTGGGATTCCGACAGCGAACTGTTTACCGACGATCTCGAGCGCCTGATGCCCTGGCTGAGCCGCGCCATGGAGCGCATGCCGATCTTCGAACCGGCAGGTATCAAACGCATCGTCAACGGGGCCATCTCCCACAGTCCCGACGGGCTGCCACTGCTCGGCCCCGTGGCCGGGTTGCGCAATTTCTGGCTCTGCTGCGGCTCCTCCTTCGGCATTGCCCAGGGCGCCGGCAGCGGCAAGTACCTGGCTCAATGGATGCTACATGGCGACTCCGAAATCAACATGACCGGCTTCGACCCCCGGCGCTTCGGCGTGTTTGCCGATGCGGGCTACATGGGGGCCAGAGGTCGCCAGGACTACAGCAGGACCTACGCCACGGCGTTGCCGGGGGAAGAACTGCCGGCGACCCGCCTTGGCCGGACCAGCCCCTTGTACGACAAGCTCAAGGGCCAGGGCTGCGTGTATACCGAGACCTTTGGCTGGGAGCGGCCCAAGTGGTTCTCGCCGGACGGCCGCGAGGAACAATACAGCTTTCGCCACAACAACGTATTCGAACTGGTGCGCGAAGAGTGCCTTGCTGTGCGCGAGCGGGTCGGTATCCTGGATCTTTCCGGATTTGCAAAGTACGACGTGACGGGCCGCGATGCGCGGACGATGCTGGATCGGTTGTGCGCCAACCGGGTACCGAAGCGCGGCGGTATCGCACTAACCCATCTGCTGTCCGAGGGCGGGCGCATCGGCGCAGAAGTGACGATCACGCAGCTTGACGATCAAGCTTTCTACGTGCTTTCGGCCGCCGGCGCCGAATTGCGCGATCTCGACCACTTGCAACAGGGCCGGCGCCCGGGAGAGCAGGTGCACATCGCCAATGTCACCGACCGGCGCGGCGTGCTGGTGCTGGCCGGACCGCGCGCCCGCTCAGTGCTGGCCCAACTGACGGACGCGCCCCTGGACAGCGGCGCCTTTCGCTGGCTGAGCGGTAGGGAAATCGACATCGCCGGGATGCCGGTGCGGGCACTGCGGGTGAACTATGTGGGCGAACTCGGCTGGGAACTGCACCCGGCCATGGAATACATGGAGGCGCTGTATGACGCGCTGGTGGAGGCCGGGGCAAAATTGGGCATTCGCAATTTCGGCCTCTACGCGGTCAACTGTTTGAGGCTGGAAAAGGCATACCGCAGTTGGGGCGTGGAACTGACCAACGAAGTCACCATGATCGACGCGGCCATGGAGCGCTTCATCAAGTTCGACAAGGGCGACTTCATCGGCCGGGAAGCGACCCTGCACTCCCTGCACTCTCGGCAAAAAGCGGACCGCACGCTGCAACTGATCTACTTCAGCCTCGGCCCCGGCAATGCGGATGTTCAGGGTGGAGAGCCGATCTTTGACGGCGACCGCCGCGTGGGGGTGACCACTTCCGGCGGTTATGGCCACTGCGTAGGTCAGAGTCTCGGCTTCGGCTACGTCCCACCGTCGCTGGCCGGCCCGGGCAAGGCGTTGACGGTCGACGTGCTCGGGCAACGGCGGCCAGTGACGATACACAAAGACCCGGTCTACGATCCGGCCAACCTCCGATTGCGCGCCTGACGATTCATGACGATCCGTCCCGAGCGCCCTGACGACCTGCCGCGTCGCGCCAGCGTGATCGTGATCGGCGGCGGCGTGATCGGCTGCTCGGTCGCCTATCACCTGGCGCGAGCCGGGGTCTCGGACGTGACGCTGCTGGAACGCAGGCAACTCACCTCAGGCACCACTTGGCATGCGGCGGGATTGGTGGGGCAGCTGCGCACGTCCATCAACATGACCGAGCTGGCGCGCTATACCAGCGAGCTCTACCTGCGCCTGGAGGCCGAAACCGGCCAAGCCACCGGCTACCGGCGCTGCGGTTCCATCTCCATCGCCACCAACGAGGAGCGTTTTGAGGAACTGCGGCGCAGCGCCTCGATGGCCAAGGTGTTCGGGCTGGAGGTGAATGTGGTCACGCCCGCAGCCATCAAGGCCCGGGTTCCGCTGCTGCATACCCCAGACGTGCTCGGCGGCATTCACATTCCTTCCGACGGCTACGCCAACGCGGTGGACGTCACCAACGCGCTGGCCAGGGGCGCCCGTGCCGCCGGTGCGCACATCTTTCAGAACCTGACGGTCACGGCCATCCGTACCGCACGGGGCAGCGTAACCGGCGTGACCACGGAACACGGCGATATCGACGCGGACTGCGTCGTGTTGTGCACCGGCATGTGGACCCGGGACCTGGCGGCGACGGTCGGGGTGAACGTGCCCCTGCATGCCTGCGAGCACTACTACGCCCTGTTCGAATCGGTAGCGGGGCTGGATGCGAACTTCCCGGTCGTGCGCGACTACGACGCCTGCGCCTACTACAAATACGACGCGGGCAGGCTCCTTATCGGCGCCTTCGAACCCCACGCCCGCCCCTGGGCCATGGAAGGCATCCCCGAGGACTTTTGTTTCGACGAAATCGCCGGCAGTCTCGAGCATTTCGAACCCATCCTCGAGCAGGCCATGGTGCGCGTCCCGGCGCTGGAATCCGCCGGGCTACAGACGTTCTTCTGCGGGCCGGAGAGTTTTACGCCGGATGTGCGCCACCACCTCGGCCAGGCGCCCGAACTCGACAACTGTTTCGTGGCGGCGGGGCTGAATTCGATTGGCCTGCAATCCGCCGGCGGTATCGGCCGTGTGATCACGGAGTGGATTCGCCTCGGACACCCGCCGTCGGATCTGTGGGAAGTGGATGTGCGCCGCAATCAGCCCTTCCAGCGCAACCGGAAGTACCTGCGCGAACGGGTCTCGGAGAGCCTCGGCCTGCTGTACGCCACGCACTATCCTTATCGTCAATACGACACCGCCCGGGGAGTCCGCAGATCGCCGCTCTACGATCGGCTGCAATCCATCGGGGCGTGCCACGGCGAGGTCGCGGGTTGGGAGCGGCCCAACTGGTACGCGCCGGAACCGGGGCTGGCCCACTACCAGTACAGTTATGGACGACAGAACTGGTTCGAGCATTCGGCCCGGGAACACCGGGCGGTGCGCGAGCGGGTGGGGCTGTTCGACCTGTCCTCTTTCGCCAAGTTCCGGCTCCAGGGCACCGACGCCGCCCGGGCGCTGAACGCCATCTGCGCGAACGATGTGGACGTGCGCCCGGGCCGCATCGTCTACACCCAATGGCTGAACGCCCGGGGCGGCATCGAAGCGGATCTCACCGTCACCCGGCTGGCCGAAAACGACTATCTGATCGTGACCGCCGCAGCCACGGAAGTGCGGGACTTTCACTGGCTGCAACGGCACATTCCGGCGGACGCCCACTGCGCGTTGACCAACGTAACCTCTGCCATGGGCGTGATTTCGATCATGGGACCGAACGCGCGGGCGCTGTTGCAGTCGCTGAGCCCGAACGATCTCTCGCACGAGACCTTCCCCTTCGCCCACAGCCGGGAAATCGAGCTCGGCTACGCGCTGGTGCGCGCCGCCCGGATCACCTACGTCGGCGAACTCGGCTGGGAACTCTACATCCCCACCGAGTTCACGGCCGGCGTCCACGACACCATCGTCGCCGCGGGCGCACCTTTCGGCCTGGCCCACGCCGGCTATCACGCGCTGGATTCGCTGCGCATCGAAAAAGCCTATCGTCATTGGGGCCACGACATCACCGACGAGGATACGCCGCTGGAAGCGGGCCTCGGCTTTGCCGTGAAGTTCGACAAGCCGGGCGGGTTCATCGGACGGGAGGCGCTGTTGAAAGACAAGGAGGCGGGGCCGGCAAAGCGGTTATTGCAGTTCCGGCTGCTGGACCCACAGCCGCTGCTCTACCACAACGAACCCATCTGGCACGAGGACGCCCTGGTCGGTTACGTCACCTCCGGCGCCTACGGCCACACCCTCGGCGGCGCCATCGGCCTTGGCTACGTCGATACGGCCAAGGCACCGAACCCGCCGGAGTCGGGCTTCAGCATCGAGGTGGCCGGGGACCGCATTCCGGCGGAGGTCTCATCAAGGCCGATGTACGATCCCGGAAACAGGCGCATCCGCCGCTGATGGTGGGCTGGCTTGGCTAGTGTTCCGTCAAGCCTAAAAATGCGAGTGTAGCTGCGAGGGATTTTTGGTTCCTGGCGAGGCGCGACGACGCGGTGTGGCAGGCACCACACAAGGAGGAGCAACGAAGCCTTCAGCCGGGGAGCGCGAGGGGGCACCCCTCGCATGAAAACCATCAGGGGCCAAAAAGACCCGCAGATACCCGTAGATTTAGGTTTGACGGAGCACTAGCCTCTACGCCAGCAGCAATCGCACCTGAACACCCGGTCAATGCGGGTGATCGCCCGCATGAGCCCAAGACCTCGTAGCGGAAGCGATTCGTAATTTTGGAACTTGCGGGGTTGATCCCAAATTGGGATCGCGCTAACGTGACTGCCGTGAGGATCATCGCGCTCTCAACGCTGAAGCGGTTCATCGATGCCGAGCCCACTCATGGCGAAGCCCGCGAGCCGGTGATGGCGTGGTACCGACAGGTCAAGGCTGCCGATCGGGGCAGCCCTGCTGAAGTCAAGCGAGACATCCGCAGCGCCAGCATCCTCAAGGACGGCCGGGCGGTGTTCAACATCGCCGGCAACAAATACCGCATCGTGGTGTGGATTAACTATCCCTACCGTGTCGTCTATATTCGCTTCATTGGTAGCCACCGGGACTACGACACCATCGATGCCCAGACGATTTGAGGGTCGAGCTATGGACATTACACCGATCAAGACCAAGCAGGATCATCTGCGCGCCCTGAAGGAGATCGAGAACCTGATGACGGCGAGCCGCAACTCGCCCGAGGGCGACCGTCTCGATGTCCTGGTGACGCTGGTCGAAGCTTGGGAGACCAAGCACTATCCACTCGACCTTCCGGATCCGGTCGCGGCGATCCGCTATCACATGGAACAAAACGGGCTGGCACCCAAGGACCTCGTTCCCTATATAGGCGGCCGCGGCCGAGTCTCCGAAGTGCTAAGCCGCAAGCGCCGGTTGAGCCTGAAGATGATCTGGCGGCTGCACCGGGGGCTCGGGATCCCCGCGGAATCGCTAATCAAGGTCGACGATCACATGGTGGCATGAGGTGTTCAGCCATCACGGATGCGATCATCACGCGACCTTATTCATCGGTGTCCCACAGAGTTCACGGCCGGCGTCTACGACACCATCGTCGCCGCGGGCGCACGCTTCGGCCTGGCCCACGCCGGCTATCACGCGCTGGATTCGCTGCGCATCGAAAAAGCCTGTCGGCATTGGGGCCACGACATCACCGACGAGGACACGCCGCTGGAAGCGGGCTTGAGCTTTGCCGTGAAGTTCGACAAGCCGGGCGGGTTCATTGGACGGGAGGCGCTGCTGAGAGACAGGGAGGCGGGGCCGGCGAAGCGGTTGCGGCAGTTCCGGCTGCAGGACCTGGGCCGCTGCTCTATCACAACGAACCGATCTGGGACGAGGACGCGCTGGTCGGTTACGTCACCTCCGGCTCTTACAGCCACACCCTCGGGGGCGCCATCGGCCTTGGCTATGTCGACACGGCCAAGGCGCCAGACCCGCCAACGTCGGGCTTCAGCATCGAGGTGGCCGGGGACCGCATTCCGGCGGAGGTTTCGTCAAGGCCGATGTACGACCCCGGGAACAGGCGCATCCGCTGCTGATGCCATGTTAGCCCCGCCGAACGCCTTGCTACGCTCGGCACCTGGCCCATCCCGCACCCCAATTCGATGCGCGAGGGTCAGCATGTTTGAACGAGGAGCGTCTCAGGCTGGCTCGGGCCACACGAAGTCGGGACGCAGGCCCTCGTGAACGGGCCGGCCGTCGCCGGGTCTCGGAACGCCCGTGGACGGATCGTAGAACGCGTGGTAGGTCGCCGACAGGCTGTCGGGGTCGTAGCCCATCAGGTTGGGGACGATTGCCCGTATGCGTCGCTGCTTATCGTCGAGCATGATCGGCGTGCCGCATTCAGCGCACATGCAGAGTTCCAGGGGCCCATCCGGGTTCTGGTCGTTGAAGGGCTGACGGTTCAAGCCGTCGAGGTTGTCGACTGTGACGTCCCCGTGCTTGAAAAACACGACATGTGTCGTCGCCTGACCGGTGACTCGCTTGCACACGGAACAGTGGCAAACGTGACTGTCCACGGGCTCGTTATCCGAGTGCGTATGTACGTGGTCGCATCCCCCAGAGTATTTGTGTGACATGTTCTCCTCCTTCCTCAATTGCCAAACCGCTTGACGCGCGCGGATTCGGTTTCAGACGACTGGCCGGCCCCATCGAGAGGTCCGGCTGGAATCTTACTTGATCAGGGTCTGGGAGACTATGCACAGGGAATCGAAGCCGGCGCTCGGTTCGGTGTCGGTCCTGGGAGCAAGAAATCCGGCGCCGGTCATCGCCCCATCGCGGCACGGGAAAGAAAGATCGGAAACTCCGCCCGCATCTGAGCGTCGACTTCGTCGCTGACGTGGCGCGGTACATGGTGGGCGAGGATATCCCGTGTCTTTTCGATTGCCTGATTCAGCAGAACCGGCTTGCCCTGTTCCTCCCGGACGGTGGGGCTGGTGCGGTCGCTGAAGTCCGGATAATAGTATTCGCTTTGCATCACCTGCAGGGTGTTCCCGGAACCCAGGTAGTGACCCACCCCGCTGCTGCAGATCTGTTCGATCTCAGCGAAGCTCAGTGTGTCGGAGTTGACTTCGATCCCGCGGGTAGCGCGCCCGACAGATCCAAGGAGGTCGTTGTCCAGGAGCAGGCTTTCGGGGCACGTGCCCAACAGGCTGGCGTACATGCCGGCGGATTCATAAACGATGTTCGCCCCGGACAAGGCGGCTGACAGCACCGTTGCGGCACGTTCCGCGCCCGCCTGAAAGTCCGGAAACTTGGCATCGCTCATGCCGCAAGCGGTGCCGAAGGGCAGGTCGAAATGGTTGCCGACCTGGGCGCAGGCGGCGGACAGCAGGCCCTGCTCCGGCGAGCCGCCGCTCATCGCACCGGTACGCAGGTCCGAAACGAATGGCCAGGCTCCGAGAATCGCCGGTGCGCCGGGTTTGATCGCGTTCACATAGACCAGTCCGCCGAGGCACTCTGCCCAGGCTTGAGAGACCGTCCCGGCCAGATAGGCAGGCGCCGTCGCACCGGCCTGGCCTGCCGACAACAGCAATACCGGCATGCCGCCCTGCACCGCTACCCGCAAGCATTCGAGGGCATCGGTGGGCGAACTTCAACGGCGGCACCACGAAGCAGTTGGACTGACTGACAAACGGTCGCGCCCGCCACTCGGCCTCGCCGCCGGCGATCATGTGCAGCATCTGCAGGCTCTTCTCGATGTGCTGATATACCGTCCAACTGGAACCGACGTGCTTGCTGGTGCCCATCACGCAGCAGTAGAGGGTATTGATGTCCAGCGCGTAGTTATCGGGAATATCTCGATGGACGCAGGTCCGCTGAAACATGTGAATGTGTTCGCAGGTGTCGGCGATGCGCGCCATGTCGTAGAGATCCTGCGCCTCGGAATCCCGGTAAAGCCCTTTCTCCGAGTCGGCCACCATGACCGCGGCGCCGGCGGTGGAGAAGTGCACCCTGGCGCCGCTCAAGTCCAGGTCCCACCGCGGGTTCTGACCGTGCAGCACCAGATTTCGCCGGGCTTGCTGCAACGTCCGTTCGACTAGACTTCGCGGCATGCGCAAACGCCCGTCGTCGCCGAGCACGGCGCCAACGGCAATGCAGGTTTCGATGCAATGCGGGGTGGGGTCGGCGAAACCCACCCGGTCGAGAATCCTGAAGGCGTTGTCCGCGATGGCCGCAACGCCGGCTGCGAACAGGGGCTCGAATTGTCCCCCGGCCTGCCCCGGTAGAACCGGTTTGACCGCTTCAGCCAAGGGCGCGGCACGCTCGGCCATGCGCGCCCGTCTACCGCCTGATCGTCGAGCCATGGCACCTCTCCCTGGAGATACTTTGAACCAGAGGTTCACCCTCCATCGATTCGTGTCTCCTGTCAACGCAAGGTGTCCCCTTCGGCGTTCCACCTTCGATCGGCGGGAGGATTCCGGTTGACACCTGGAAGTGTGCGGGATCCCTTGAAACTGGCTCCCTCATGCGCGCAACCGTGCGTTGTCGGGATCCCACGGACTTTCCTGCACGACGCGTGCGGGGTATCTCGCGCCAAGAATATCGATGTCGATTGCGGTGCCGACTTCGGCAAGCTCCGGGTGCACCATTGCCAACGCGAGAGATTGTTCCAGCCGGAACCCGTAGTTTCCGCTGGTTGCCCTGCCGACCATCCTGCCGTGGACGTAGAGCGGGTTGTTGCCGATGGCGTCGGCATCTTCGGGACCGTCCACCGCCAGGGTGACGAAACGGTTGGCGAATCCGCGCTGGTGCCATTCCAGGAGTCCGGTGCGACCCGTGAAGTCGCCTTTGTCGAGGTTCACGAAACGGTCGAGGCCGGACTCGAGCGCGGCATACTCGATGGACAACTCCGTCCCGATCATCCGGTAGGACTTCTCGACGCGAAGCGAGTCCATGGCGCGGATGCCGAACGGCTTGAGGCCAAGGTCGGCGCGAGATCCCCGGCAGTCTCGAGCATTTCGAACCCATCCTCGAACAGGCCCTGGTGCGCGTCCCGGCGCTGGAATCCGCCGGGCTACAGACGTTCTTCTGCGGGCCGGAGAGTTTTACGCCGGATGTGCGCTACCACCTCGGCCAGGCGCCCGAACTCGACAACTGTTTCGTGGCGGCGGGGCTGAATTCGATTGGCCTGCAATCCGCCGGCGGTATCGGCCGTGTGATCACGGAGTGGATTCGCCTCGGACACCCGCCGTCGGATCTGTGGGAAGTGGATGTGCGCCGCAATCAGCCCTTCCAGCGCAACCGGAAGTACCTGCGCGAACGGGTCTCGGAGAGCCTCGGCCTGCTGTACGCCACGCACTATCCTTATCGTCAATACGACACCGCCCGGGGAGTCCGCAGATCGCCGCTCTACGATCGGCTGCAATCCATCGGGGCGTGCCACGGCGAGGTCGCGGGTTGGGAGCGGCCCAACTGGTACGCGCCGGAACCGGGGCTGGCCCACTACCAGTACAGTTATGGACGACAGAACTGGTTCGAGCATTCGGCCCGGGAACACCGGGCGGTGCGCGAGCGGGTGGGGCTGTTCGACCTGTCCTCTTTTGCCAGGTTCCGGCTCCAGGGCACCGACGCCGCCCGGGCGCTGAACGCCATCTGCGCGAACGATGTGGACGTGCGCCCGGGCCGCATCGTCTACACCCAATGGCTGAACGCCCGGGGCGGCATCGAAGCGGATCTCACCGTCACCCGGCTGGCCGAAAACGACTATCTGATCGTGACCGCCGCAGCCACGGAAGTGCGGGACTTTCACTGGCTGCAACGGCACATTCCGGCGGACGCCCACTGCGCGTTGACCAACGTAACCTCTGCCATGGGCGTGATTTCGATCATGGGACCGAACGCGCGGGCGCTGTTGCAGTCGCTGAGCCCGAACGATCTCTCGCACGAGACCTTCCCCTTCGCCCACAGCCGGGAAATCGAGCTCGGCTACGCGCTGGTGCGCGCCGCCCGGATCACCTACGTCGGCGAACTCGGCTGGGAACTCTACATCCCCACCGAGTTCACGACCGGCGTCCACGACACCATCGTCGCCGCGGGCGCACCTTTCGGCCTGGCCCACGCCGGCTATCACGCGCTGGATTCGCTGCGCATCGAAAAAGCCTATCGTCATTGGGGCCACGACATCACCGACGAGGATACGCCGCTGGAAGCGGACCTGGGCTTTGCCGTGAAGTTCGACAAGCCGGGCGGGTTCATCGGACGGGAGGCGCTGTTGAAAGACAAGGAGGCGGGGCCGGCAAAGCGGTTATTGCAGTTCCGGCTGCTGGACCCACAGCCGTTGCTCTACCACAACGAACCCATCTGGCACGAGGACGCCCTGGTCGGTTACGTCACGTCCGGCGCCTACGGCCACACCCTCGGCGGGGCCATCGGCCTCGGCTACGTCGATACGGCCAGGGCGCCAAACCCGCCAGAGGGGGGCTTCAGCATCGAGGTGGCCGGGGACCGCATTCCGGCGGAGGTTTCGTCAAGGCCGATGTACGATCCCGGAAACAGACGCATCCGCAGCTGATGCCGGGTTAGCAGCTTGTGGGACTTGCCGCATTGGCTGTATCCCGACACCGAGCGTGTGCTACGAACCACGAATTTGAGCATCGTGCTCGGCGATCAACGCGTGTCGGTCCGATTGACCAAAGGGCTCAACGCGGACTGGGTCGATCTAAAAAAGCAGCTCTACACGCTACGCGCGCACTGAGGACAGCACCCCTTAATGGGCGTGTTTTGGTGGGCCGTCTGGGACTCGAACCCAGGACCAACGGGTTAAAAGCCCGCTGCTCTACCAACTGAGCTAACGACCCTGGTCGCGAGCGGCGTGCATTGTAAGCACGCGCCAGAGAGCGAACAAGGCAGGGTGCCAGTTCTTTCTCGCCGCGAACTCTAACGCAGTCCGGTGCGCCGACTGCTATCCCGGCGGGCGATCCACGATGACGCCCATGCGTTCCAGTTCCGAGACATGGTCATCCGAATAGTCGAGCCAGCCCTTGAGTACCGCCGCGTTGTCTGCCCCGAGCTTTGGACACGGGGTCCAATCCGCGCTCGATAACCCGCTCATTTTTATTGGGTTACCCGGCATTGGCGTCGGTCCAGGTTCCAAGGAGACGAAGAAGCCCCGTTCGCGCGATTGTGGATCGTTCAGCATGTCCGGTGTCGTGTTCACCGCACCTGCGGGAACGCCCGCAATCTGCAGCGCGCCGGCGGCGCCGTTCTTGTCCCGGCCCGAGGTCCAACCCGAGATCGCGTTATCGATTGCTCGCCGATTTCGTTGCCGTGCGGCGAAATCGGCATCCGCGTCGAGTCCCGGTATAACGAAACAAAGCGCCTTCCAGTCGTCGTCATCACGGCATGCGATGGCGATCCATTCGTCGTCTCCGGCGCTCGGATAGACCCCGTGCGGCACCATGCCGGGATGACGGTTGCCGAGCCGTTCAATGGGGTTGCCGAGTTGTTGCTCGATGAGCCACGGGCCGCAATAAGATACGCCGGCCTCGTGCAGCGCCATTTCAATGAAGGCGCCCCGTCCCGTCGCTTCACGGCGTCGGAGCGCGGTCACCAACCCGGCAGCCGCGTTGACGGCTGCGACCGCGTCCATCAATGCCATCGCAGTATTGCGCCGTTCGTCGGGCCCGTACCCCATGACGTCGCTCAATCCAGACATCGCCTCGACGGCGGGACCAAACGCCACGCGCTCGCTATACGGCCCTTCGACTCCGTAGCCAGGCATGGCGAAATAAATGATGGACGGATTCTCGGTCGCAAGAACGTCGTAGGAAAGCCCAAGTTTCGGCATGGTGTCGGGATGAAAGTTCTCGATCACCACGTCGGTTGCCTGTGCCAGTTGCAGAAACGTTGCCCTGCCCGTATCCGTCTTGAGGTCGATAGCAACGCTCCGCTTGTTGCGTTGCAACTTCACGAAAACCGCGTTCCGGTTCCACGGCTCGTCGCCGGGGCCACCACCGACCCAGCCGCCGATCAGCTTGTTCTGGGGGAATACGCGCGGACCCCGGCCCATTGGCGCTTCGACCTTGACCACCTCGGCGCCAAGATCCGCGAGGAAACGGGTACCGAGCGGTCCGGCCCAAACGTGGGTCAGATCCAGCACACGCACGCCGCGCAATGGCCCGTCAGCCACGCGGACGCTCCCACTCGGAAACAGCGAGAGGCGGCGGCGGAACTCCGTCTATCCGCCATCCGCAACGCGGCGAGGCCACGCGACTACAAGCGCCATCCACCTGCTGCCAAAACCCGCGCCCCGCCAGGTGCGGATCATTCAGCACCTCTTCGAACGTCAACAGCTCACCCAGGGGGAAACGGTGCTCTGTCGCACGCGCTTTCAACTCCGCCCTCGATAGCGGCGCGAAGGCTTCAGCGATGATCTCGTGCAGCGCCTCGTGATTGGCCATGCGTCCTGCATTCGTCTTGAAGCGTTCGTCCAGTACGAGTTCCGGTCGGTCGATGCTCGTCGCGAAGGCGTCCCAAAACCCGGGGGTGATATTGACATAGGCCCAGCCGTCCGCGCAGCGAAACATATTGGACGGCGCCGCGTACCAGAAATCGTTGCCGTGACGGGAGCGTATCTCCGCCGCGCAGGTCCACAACACCGTCGTGAACTGGCTCATCGCCATCACCGATTCGAACATGCCGATGTCGATGACGTTCTCTTCCTCGGCCAACCGACTCGCGTTCGCCGCGACGTACGCTAGACCGCCGCTCTGGAACTCCGCGTAGTGGCCCGGCAGCGTCAGGGGAGCGCGGTCCGCATCACCCATGAGGTAGGTATAGCCTCCCATCGCAAGCAGCGTGCTCGGCGTGGCGCTCCAGTTCCGTTTCGGCCCGGTGCGGCCGAAAGGGGTAATCGCAGCTTTTACCGGTGCGCGCCAATCATCGAAACCGAGGGCCGTCAGTTCCTGCGCTGTGGGTGTTTCGGCGACCACGATGTCGGCGCGGTCGGCGAGTTCGCCGATGATCTTCCGATCATCCGTCTGGATGCGGCGCTTGCTCGCGTGAAGGTAGAGGTCGAGCGCCGCTCTAGTGTGCTCGCTCGGCGCCAGCGCCGCCGCCGCGACATGCACGACCTCGCAACCCGCCTGCACGAACAGCCGTCCGCAATAGCCAGCGGCGACACCCCCAATTTCCAGGACCCGATCCATTCAACCAGTCTGAATTTCATCCACGAGGCCCCACGCCAGCGCCGTTTCCGCATCGACGCGCGCCCCGGTCAACGCCATGTACGCCAGTCGCCGGCGGCCGATTCGGGGCAGGATGCTGGCAGTCCCGCCAGCGCCCGGGACGAGTCCCATGGACACCTCGGGAAGCTGAAAAAACGCGTTTTCCTGCGCGACGACGTGGCTCACGAACGCTGGCAGTTCAATCCCCGCCCCGATGCAGGCCCCGTGTAGTCGTGCTTCCACGCGGTTACGGAGGGCATGCAGCGCCGCGCCCGCGCTACGCGTGAGGCGCGATGCATGCGCACGGCCCGCATCGACACCTTCGCCGAACTCGTCCAGATCGCCGCCGGCGCTGAAGCAAACACCTGCGCCGCGAAGAATTGCCTTCGCGATGCCGGGTTCGTCCGCTACGAGGTACAGCGCTTCGCACAACGCATCGCGCAAGTCCGAAGAATAGGCGTTGCGCCTGTGCGGGCGGTTCAGGGTGATATGGAGTTCGTCGTTCACTCGGTCAATGAGCACGGGCGGCTCCGGGTCGGGCGGCATCCGACGGGACGGGCGCGAAGCGAGCCACGACTGGAACTCGGCGCCGTGCTGCAGGGTTGAGTATGCGAGAGACTCGGCGAGCAAGGCATCCTCGGTCGAGACGCGCTCGTTGTGTCGCAAGAGCCCTACCAGCGTCATCGAGGCGATAGGATTGCGTTCGATCGCCTCGATGACAATTTCCGCTTCCGCATCCGACGAGACAGCCACGTCCACGAGATCGGGCACCGCGTCTACACGATCCGTATCGCCAATGCCGATCACGGGACAATTGGGCCAAAACGCCGGCGCCGGCGCGGCGGCGCCATCAAGCGCGACCAGCACATAGGACATTCCGCACAACGGCGAGAACGCCTCAGCCGCGGCAGGCGATGTCAGTCTCGCGAGCAGATCAGGGATTGAAGACAGATTGTCCAAGCGCGTTCTTTCCAGGGCGAAGACGACAAATTATTGCATTCGAGCGTAACTCGACGCAGCCAGGTTGTGACAGGCGATTCTGATCCGACCGCAGGATCAGCCAAATCGCGCTTTCGCCCGCGCCATGGCCCGGGCGGTTTCGATCTCGCGGTTCCGATGCCGCGCGCCGGTCACGAGGGATGCGAGCAGCGTGGCTGTCGCTGCGGTGACAGTGTTCACCGCCTCGTCGAAGCGGGAGACGCCGCGCTCCGGCCCGAGCGGTCCGGCCCACCGGCCTCGTCGGGATTACATGGGAATTGCTGCCGAGGCTATGGCGTGCCCGCGGCGTTAACCAGGTTCGCGTGCGCACACGATGCGCTCGATTTCGCAGGCGTGCTCGACCACCGTGCCCTCGTTCTTCCCGCCGAACGCGTCGCGCTCGCACCCGGATCTCAAGTTCCTAGCGATGACATCTGGAAACGTCGAGCTCGTCACCACGTACGTGCGTTCCGCATCCTTGCCCCGGTCGCGCCAAGTCGCCATCGCGAGTCCAACGCATCCACCACGCATCGACTTGCCGCTGGCATTGGAGAAGCATGCGTTGCGACCCCCCTCCCTGCGGCACTCATCCTCCGCTGTCAGCCCCGCGTCGTGCTGCGAGTCCGTGTGCCAGCCGATGCCAAAGTACCCCGATTCGCCCGGTCGGATGTGCGTGCCCGCGGCTGGCGAGGTCGCTACTGCAAGGAAGTGGTCTTCGCCGGCGACCGTGTCAATGACCGCACCCCAGTGCCCCGAGGCGGCCGTGGACGACGCGAGTTTCGCATCATGGACTCAAGTGCTGGCTGGAACCGAGATTCCAGACCAGCCGACTGACCCTCGCCCGCTCTTTGGCGTCACCCGCGTCACCCGCCTCGCACTCCTCGCGCAGTCGTTTCCAGAACGACACGACACGGAACGCGGTCACCGACTCTCCCTGCCAATCGAACTCCGACTCGTACGATTGTCCCGATTCGTCGGCGATCACCAGGGCCGCTCGCACCGGAATCCGCGTTGCCAAACGCCGACGAACCCGCTCCGCATTCCGGGCTGTCTGTTCCAGGGCCTTCTGGAAGAGCCTGCCTTCGAGCCAAGCGGACTTGGTCTCCACCACCCACAACCCTGCGGGCGTCAAGGCCACATGGTCCACGTTGCCCCCGCCGCCGAGCGCCTCCCTCACGTCATGCGCATACGCGCAGTCGGGACGCGCGAGCGCGTGTTCGATGCGATCGCCGACGCGACGTTCTGCGGCCCATCCCGCACCCCAGGTCGCGTCCGCACGGCGCAAATACCAGAGCAACGCGGCGAAAGCGGCCACGGCCAGCAACACCGAGCACGCGAGAACCGTCCACCATGGGAATTGCCGAACCACGTGATCCACTGGAGGCGTTTCCCGCACAATGACTCCGAGCAAGAAACCCGTCACCGCCATAACCACTGCTGTGGCAACCACCAAGCGCTGCGTTAGCGTGACACGCAACCAACCCCCGGATGGGTTCTTTGTCCCTCGCCGGGCCATCCAAGACTTACTCCGCACTACGACCGCGGACCATCATACTCGTGCGGGATTCCCTTGACCCGCGCTACCGCCCCACATCGCCCACAACGGTGCCAGCGGAGGACCCGCGTATCGGGTTGACACGGTAACGACGGTCACGTGCCGGCCATACTGCCGTCCCCGCGCCATTCGTCGGCGTTGCAGCCAGAGGCAGCCTTCCGGGGCATTGGATCGCGTCGCGCGCGCCGCCGCAGATCGCCCCATCAAGGCGCTTCTCTTCGCGCTTTCGAACGCGTAGTGGAATCGGTAAGCCGCGCTGCACATGAGCTCCAAAATCGTCTCTGCGGTCTGCGCCAGGGCGTAGCCGCGCGCGCGACGCGTGCCGCACGATCCCTGCCGGTCGCCGTCCTGCAAACGCAACAGGTCGAAGTTCAGCTGGCGCACGCGAACCTCCGCGGCCCGCGCCTCGTTCGGACGCGCTCTCGGGACTCGCTTCGGCGCATCGGCGGCAATCTCCTCGGGGTAGTGTCCGAACGCTAGGCGCGGCCGCGCGTCGGGTCAACGACCGCGTTCCCACGAAACGCTAACTTCCCGGCCCGTCCCGACACCGTTCCGAAGCCGGGAAATCTTGCTTTTGCAGCGAGGCACTGTGGGCACCCTCGGTGCCGTCACACGCCGGACTCTTCGTTCCGGCAACGCTGTCTAAGACAGCAAGTGATTGCGGCGCACTTACCACCCCAAAATCACGCCAGCACCAAGAAAATCTTTAGCAGACTCGTTGCCGCCGCTAGCCTGTAGGCCGATTTTGCGCCCCGTCACTACCGCTTTCTCGCCCTTCCCGACGTCTGCGCCGACGGCGGGAGGGTAGTGACGGGGTGCCGTGTAGCGCATCAACCCGAAGTCCGGGTGCTTCGTCAGCTTCTGTGAGATTGACACTCGGTGTGCGCGGCACGCACACTTCCTCGCAACGCGTGCCTTACTGCCGATGAACAACGTCCTGCCTGCCTTGGTCCTCCTGATACTACCCGCTCCAACGTTCGGCGACACGGAGGTTTCATCCGTCCACGTCACCTTGGACGAATCCAGCGGCGAGCCCGACTATGCAAGGCTGACGATTCACGACAAGAGGCACGAAGACCCGGCTGGCTGGATGTCCCTCACCTGCAATGGAAGCCTCCCCGACATTGGTCTCATTGATCCTACCCCCGACATCGACATCCTGGCGTTCGGCACGCGCCCGGCAGGGCGCCGGGAAAGGTCCCCCGTCGAATCTGCCAAGTTCCGCGTCGACGGAAACCCGCACCGACAAGTGCAGACAGAAGTGATGGACAGCCCAAGCGACGGTGACATGCGAGCCTATACGAGCGCCCACGACCTCCCGATGAACGCTCGGGTCGCTTCTGAGTTTGTCGGCGAACTGTCCCGCGGACAGCAGTTGATCGCGCAGATCGGAGACGTACAGCCCGTCGTCCATCTCGATCTGGCCACGGCCCGGCCCGACATCGTCGAGTTCAAGGGTGCGTGCGATCAAATGCACGCCCACTTTCAGGGGTCACCGGACCGGTTGGCCACTATCCACGTTACGGAAGTCGATCCGTTCACTGATCGAGGCAGGCTTCGGCTTCAACTGCATCACAGAACCAGCCACGATGGCGGGCCACAACCCATGTTCTTCGTCCAATGTCAGAACGATAGCGATAGCCACGGTTTAGAGGTCATCGCTTTGGTACCACCCGGGCTCCATGCCACCCACGTCGAGGCCGGCGCGGAGAGCACTGCTCAGCTTCGGTTCGATTCCCGAGCCACGCAGCGGGTCAAGCTAGTGGCGACCGGATCAAGTATCGGCGGCGACATTTGGTGGGATACCGGGGAACTGCCACCCGAGCAGCGACCGTCGCGAGCACTTCTAGAGCAGTTGCGAACTGGCGATGCGATGGTGGTCCAAGTTTTCGGCCTGCCGGATCTACACTTTGATCTCTCCGGCGGACGCCCGGTTATCGCTGAGTTCACGGACATTTGTGACGACATGCTGGACCTGCCGCCGGCCACGGTCGAAAAACGTTAGCCGAACTCCTCGGACAAATCAGGGTACCGCTACCGCAAATGGACAATTCGACGCGCCAGTTTCGTTCAACCAGTCGGTCGGCACCCTGGAGTTGAACGGCATCGATGTCCTTCGCTGGCTGACCGCGTGGCTTTCGGCCTGCGCGGACAACGGCGGCTGCGCGCCCGGGGACCTTTCCCCGTGGCTGCCCTGGTCGATGGGCGCGGAGCGCAAGCGCGACCCGATGGCGCCGGGATGACCGGCGCGGTCGAGTGCCGCTATCACGGGCGCGACTTCACGCCGGGGGAGATGGCGCTGTTGCGCGCGTTGATCGCCGGCCCGCCGGCGCCGACCCGCCATGCCCTGTCGAAGGAGTTCTGCCGGCGCGTCGGCTGGCTCAAGCCGGACGGCGGGCTCAAGGACATGATGGCCCGGGTCACCATGCTGGCCATGCACAAGGATGGCCTGATCGCGCTGCCGCCGCCGAAGTGGCGGCAGAACCGGCCCGGGCCGATCATCTTCGGGCCGGACACCGAGCCGCCGCTGTTCCCGGCGCCGACAACGCTTGACGAGGTGCGCCCGCTCGACCTGCGCACCGTCGTGCGCGGCACCCGCGCGGGCAAGCTGTGGAACGAGTTCGTCGCCCGCCATCACTATCTCGGCCACACGACCCTGGTCGGCGCCCAGATGCGCTACGCCGTCCACGACGGCGACGGCTGGCCGCTCGCCATGCCCGGCTTCAGCACCGCCGCCTGGAAGCTCGCCCCGCGCGACAACTTCATCGGATGGACGCCGCAACTGCGCGAGAAGAACCTCCCCCTCGTGGTCGACAACCCGAGGTTCCTCATCCCGCCCTGGATCGAAATCCCCAACCTCGGCTCGCATATCCTCGCCATCGTCCGCAAGCGCCTGCCCCGGGACTGGACCCGGCGCTACAACACCACCCCGGCGCTCATCGAGACCTTCGTCGAAATCCCGCGCTTCACCGGTGCCGTCTACAGGGCCTCCGGCTGGATCCATGTCGGAACCACCCGGGGACGCGGGCGCTATGATCGGCAAAGGCAGTTCGACAAGCCTCGAAAGGACATCTGGCTCCGGCCGCTCAGAAAAGACTGGAAACGAATCCTCAACGGGTGACACCCTGCCCGCCGTCACGGGACGACCGAACGCTTACGTTCTATGTAACCGAGCAAATTTCTATACGTCATTGAAATTTAAGTACAAATCTCTATTTCGAGGTTGCTAGTTCACGCATCCCGTCACCTTCCGAGTGGGGCTGGGTCCGGGGCCGACTGCGCGGGCCTTCCTAGAACGAACTGGCGCGACCTCGCTGCCTCCGCGTGCTCTGACGACGCGTCGTGCGAAATCTACACTAATGTGGACCCCCACGGTTTCATCCGAGGCGGTCGCGAGTCAAGGGGAGTCGCACCACAGCGCTGGGATTGGTAAGAGGCGTTAGCTGCAAACGATATCTGTCAGGAAGACAACCAAGGCAGCCAGGTATCGGGATCGTGGATTAGCTATCAGATTACGAGACAGCAAGTCGAACTGATACACTGCCGTCAGCTGGTTGAGGCGCGGGGTCGGAGTACGGGTCTCGGTCGCGCGCGTCGACGACTCGCGACAGCGGCCTTGAGCGTTGTCTGGGGGTCCGTATAGCGGTGACTGTGTGTGACCGCTGAGTCGCTGCTCGAACCGTTAGCGCGGGCGAGTCGAAGCCTAAGTGAGGAGGGTTCTCTTGTACATTATCAGCTCTCGGTCTGACTTCTTTGATCCAGATCACCTTCTGCAATCTGGCCACGCGTATGGCAAGGTGTCGCTTTCGGACGGTGAGGTTGAACTGCTGGCGGGATTCTAGGAGCTGGACCCCGTAATCGCCCATTCCCGCGTGTTGCTGCTCGTTCACGGCTACAACAATGAACACGATGAGGTCCTCGACGCGTACCAGACAGTGGAACGGCAGGTGACGACTCAATTGGCTGGTCAGTATGACCATGTGCTCGGCTATTCTTGGCCAGGAGGAGACTATCGATTGGAGTGGTTTGCGGCGAAGAGTCGGGCGAATGCTGTAGCGGCCAGGTTTAGGCGTCTGATACGGACCATCGCCGGTACGGCCGCGACATTGGATGTGATGTCGCACAGCTTGGGCGCTAGGGTGGTTCTCAAGGCATTGAGAGGAATGCAGGCGAATGGCCAGCCGGTCAGAAACTACTTTTGCTTGGCTGCGGCGGTGGATAATGAAGCGCTGGAAGAGGGCAAAGAGTTCGCTGAGTCGGTGAACCACACCGAGGCAATGTTCGTCCTCCACTCAAACAAGGACGGCGTCCTGACCGTAGCATATCGAGTCGCCGAGTTTGATCGGGCCTTGGGTTTGTCGGGACCTGAAGACAAAGCGTACATAGAGAATAATACTGCTAACGTCTTCGTACTCAACTGCAAGAACAAGGTCGATCGACACGGCGCGTACAAGCATTCAGTCGACGTGTACACGTACATGTTGCGAGCACTCGGGCCGATCGGCGTACCGCGATTTGAGACGCTGTGACAGGTGGACTTCCAGATTGCAGTTATGGCCGAAGTCGTCTGCCAAAGTAAGGTAGCGATCTGGCAACACGGGGACGGTTTCCAAAACGGCTGAAGTCGAGGGACGCGACGGCTAGCTGAGGCACGGCTAGCTGAGGCCGTCCAGACTGTGCAAATGAGCCGGAAATAGCCAAGCCCTTGCAGCAGCGCTCCCGGTAAATCGGGCAGAGGCCGCGCTGCGGGCCGATCTTCACCAAGAATGTTCGCCATGCCGCGTGACGGGTGTCGACGACTACGTTGGTTTCGGACAACCCGGATCGTTCCATCAGATGCCTTGCCGATCGGCCCCAGCTCCGCCCATCCGAATTCGTTGAGTAGAAAGGGGCTCAAGAACATGCTCAACGAATGGCAACGTTAGTCGAGCGAGTGTTAGTCGTCATCGGTGCTCTGTTAGTCCGTGCGTCTCATGCAAGGCCCGAAGCGTCCGAGGACCGAGAATTCCATCGTCGGTTAGCTCATTGGCGCGCTGAAATACCACGACTGCCTCCCTAAGTGCTGGGCTCATGACCTGCCTGCCTTGGGCTGGATCGAAGCGCACGGGTTCGTTGACACCCAACAGATGAGCGGTGTACTCGTATACTAGGATTTCTGCGGATCTGGCGCTTACTCCTTCTCCTTCGCGAAGCACAGTCCACCGTAGCTCATTCAAAGGAGGTAGCGCGCGAGCGAAATCGCCTTGTGCGGCTGCGACCGATGCCAAAACCTGCAACCTGCTCGCCGTTCCTCTCCGCATCACGCGGAATTCTCTCTGCCTGCGAATTTCGTGACATAGTTCGGGGAACGAGTAATGATGGGTCGGGTAAATTGGACGCGCTTGTAGCAGATGGGTCTGCCTGCAAATCGAGAGGTCGACTTCATCATGGTCGGTACTGCCGATGACGTGACCGTCGTCGGGCGGCGTGATCGCGAACCTGCTTCGGACTGGCTCTCCCGAGTGACAGTCGACGACGGTTAGGGAAACACGCCGACTCTCGTTGCCATCGGCTGCGATCGAAGCGTCCTCAGTGACGAGCATAGCAACGGCGCATACAATCGCGACAGCGAGAGACTTTGCGGTTTGCTGACGAGAGTCGAGGGTTGTACCTGCTAGATCAGGGGTCCGCATCGTTGGTTACTCTGTTTGACGTGAAAAGCCAAAAGACTGTGATCGCCCAGATGACAAGGATCGCGGTAAGTACTTGAAGCTCGTGGCGCACCAGATATGTCAGGATTCCGCTCTCTTTGGCCAAGACCGCTTCGCTGCGCTCTGCGATGAAGAACTGCGGTTGGGTTTCGCCTGTGTAACAGGCTTTGAGTTCGATCCTGGCCCCAGGATGCAGTCCTTGCAGGTGCTTACCGTGAGGGAACTCCACTGACGTAGCGGGGAATGGCGTCGGTGGTTGTTCAGTCGTATACGTTGGTGGGATTCCGTTTGCCTCGAACAAAACAATCTTGGATCTCTTTGCGGAATCGCCGTGTGACAAGAGGAAAGCCAACTCGAGCTTTCTGCTACGCGACAAGTTGCGCACCAGTACCGTGATACCGCTCGCGTCTGGACATTCTGCGCAACTGTTGGCGACGAGGCGATACTCGAGGATTGGGGCGGACGTGACTTCGTCGACAACTCGCGTCACTATCCATCCGCCTGCGCCCAAGAGCGTGCCTAGCAATAGAACTCCTGCCGTTTTGCTGAGGGCACCACTCACCGTTTAGTCTAGGGGCCGATCCGCCCGCCTAGGGGACGGGGAATTCTATCCGGTTTGTGCGCGGAATGACAACTAGGCGTCGCGCAGGTGAAGGACTGGGAAACGGACGTTTTTCGGACATTTGGGACCGTGCCTCGGAATCTAGACATGTTTTCTGGACGCTCGGTATACAAGCCGGTCAGCTCCGGTGAGGCGAGACTGGGCATCACGAAAGTGGGAGAAAGCGTCGGGAGAGGACGTCTAGTTTCCTCCCTCTCCGCCACTATATGCGCGCAACTTATTGTTTATACACAGAAAATAATATGCGTCGTGATAATAGTATCACTACAGATATCAGAATCGTGGTAATCGTTCGGTCAGGCCGTGACCGCGCGGATAGGAGTGCCATGCGGTTCCCGCCAGCCCCCGGAAATCGGCGCTTGGTGCGCCAATATCCGCCGCCTGAGCCGCCAATCCCACGGGACGACCGAACGGTTACGAATCGTGAGCCGGCCACGGGTGATCTCGGACTGTCTTCTCGCCACGACAGAGCGGAGAAAGCCTGTCAGCAGGAAAGGTGGGACCAGGTTGGTCGGTGTGGATAGGAATGGTCAACTAGTTACAGAAGGACTTCGGAAGCGCCTGGGCGCCGCGCTGGTTGAGAACGGAACGGTGCGACTGGGGAAGCAGTGGATGACCAGTTGAGATGCGTCGCGCGGCCAAGAGCAAGGAAGGGACTTGTGCTGGCCACTTTATTTGTGTATATGTGTATTCGTGTATGAAGAAAACGGCGAGTCGATTCTTGTGGCCCTAAGAGACCTTGTTGCGCAGAAGGCGAAGTTCACCGAAGAGGCGATCGAAGCAATCATCAGCGACTACGTTCGATACAATATCGACGAACTGGACGTGGTCTTTACGCCGAACGCGACAGAGCTATCGAGCAAGGCGAAGGTACTGGTTTACTTGGTCGCCCTGCAGGGTTGGGAGTTCGTTCAAGAAGAGGCGATCGACGTCGAGATGACGCCCGCGCAGTTGTCGGAACGCCTCGGCATTGCAGGAGGAACACTCCGGCCAATCCTCAAGGACCTTAAGGATCGAAATCTGCTCGCCGGGAAGTCTAGGAAATACTCAGTTCGGTCGACGGGTCTTGACGCGATCAAGGCCGAGCTTGAGGGGCAGAGCCGGCCGGCACCGCCAAGGCGGAAGAGTCCAAGCAAAGGCGGGACTTCGCAGGCCAACCGCGATCGCGGCTCTTCCGAGGAGAAGCAGTCCCGCGAAAAGGTAGCACCGACTAGGCGCTCCAGAAGCTCCACGAGCCCTGGCCAGAAACCTGGTGAAGCGTTCAATAGGTTCGTCGACGATGGTTTTTTTGACGAGGGCAAGACTTTGGCGCAACTTCTGGTGCGTATGCACGAGCAGGCGATCATGGTCAAGCAATCGAGTTTGCCCGCGTACCTTCTAGCGGCAGTGCGTAATAGTCGGCTGACTCGAGAGAAGCAGGATGTCGACGGTAGGTCAGTATGGGTCTATAGCAGTGCGCCGCATGGAAAATCCACCTCGTGAGTTCGGAGGTTGATCTCAAGGCATGGCTCCATCAGGACATTGCCAGACTCGACAAGCTCCTCCTGACTCTGGCCACGTTCGAGGCTCCCTGCTCAATAGCGGAGCTTAAGGAACGGGCGTTCGGAGGGGGTCTGAGGATCAAGGATTCGTGGGCGCCATCAACGGTCTTGTCACGGTCGAAGGGGCGAGCAATAAGGACACCTTTGGGCTGGGAGATAACAGGCAAGGGCCGACAGCATCTGGACAAATTGGGGGTAATGCGCACAAGTCCAGCCGCGGTACGGGTGGGCTCAGGTTTGCGGAAGGAGCTAGAAAAGATCGCGAACGAAGACACGCGGGCCTTCGTCGAAGAGGCCGTTGGGTGTTACGAGGCGGGTCTACATCGCTCTGCCATAGTGATGTCTTGGTTGGTGGCGGTACATGTGCTGCAAAACGAGGTCGTATCCAATCACTTGAACGCGTTCAATGCGGAGGCTAAGCGTGTGTACGCCAAATGGAAGCCCGCGAAGACGGCGGAAGATCTAGGAAGGATGCGGGAAGCAGACTTTTTGGAGCGTCTCGCAGCTGTCTCTGTCATCGGTAAGAACGTAAAGTCTGAACTGAAGGCTTGTCTTGACCGCCGCAATGGTTGCGGCCACCCAAATTCGCTAAAGATCGGCACCAACACCGTCACGCATCATATCGAAGTGCTGCTGCTCAATGTGTTCAAGCGCTTCGCCGCCTGAACGGGACAGGCCACCTTCAAGTCGCCTGTGGATGCCTAGCGCCCGAGGACGAAGCTGGGTGGAATGACGCAGGACTACGAAACAAGGGGGTGCGGCATCGGAGCGCACGATCGAGCTTGAACGGACTGGCTGAGGCTGCACGACGTGGAGACAGCCAGGGTTCGACAAACGGACGATTCCCGACGGGCTTGTCAGTACGTGCACATTGACACGGTGCGAACCCATGAGGATCGACCGTTGCCGTCCGGAAACGGTGTCCGACTATCTTGGTGTGGCTGGACACGTTTACTGGGCGATCGGGGCGTGCGCGGTGGCTGTCGGCTAAGCGGGCGTTTGAGCGTCGGCGAGGTGCGAACAAATCAGGATGATCAGACATGGGGGACCAGCGAGGACTTGGAGGACTTGGAGGCGGTGGCGACATCGTTGACGCAGGCCACTCGCTCATGATCCGATGGGTCGTGCGCCGAAAATCCATGACATGACGCGAACCGTCCGATACGCACTGCTCCCCGCACTTCTTTGCTGCGCCGCCCATGCGCAGATCGGGAACAGATGCAATCTGACGCCGGACATGGACTATCTCCTGGTTGAAACGTTCGAGAGGTCCGACGAGGAGTGGACAGAGACTCGTGTGGTTGGCCCAGACTGGAAGGTTGGGGTCGCTCTCTGGCCACCGCCGATCACTGAACACGCCTCGCTGCAAGAAGGCAAGGAGTGGTTCGGACTGCGAGATGAGACTCCGGTGTACTGTGAAGTGAACATACGCCAGACATACAAGTCGAGCCCTGGAAGAGGCATTTGCGCTGTAGGGTTTTTTGGCGCACCTCGCCGGATTGCGGCTGGTTGCCCAGCAATCAGAGGCTCGGCGAGGCGTGCGGGGGCGCGACAGATGGTCAAACTGGTCGTTATGGGGTCTTCACGGTGTCTAAATGCGAATCGTTCCTACTTCGACGGCTTGGGGTAAGCACGGGGCGTTGGGGTGGAAATCTCGGATTCAAGGCCCGTGAAGTCGGAAAACGTCCGAAATGCCGCGTTTCTTGGGGTAAAGAAAAAATCCACCGCCCGCAAGCCCTTTGTTTCAGCGGCTCTCAGAACAGCGCAAGTGGCTCTGGAACGACCGATCGAATCGACCTATACATCTTCAGCTTGCCGAAGGACAGGTGGTGGCGCAAAGAGAGGAACCAGGGGGTTCAGGGATATTTCCGCGAGATAGACCAAGTGCACAGGCATGAGAACGTCGGGGCTACCGTCAGCGTCCGAGTCAATCAGGCGGCACATACGTGGCTCAGCGACCATTACGCTCGCCTTGAGAGGGAGATTGAGATCCTGGAGGAGAGGCAGGCGCGGCTGGAGGAATGGGAGGAGGAGTTGGCGGAGGAACCAGGCGGGGGTCGTCCGGCCATTGACACGGTCGCCAGCGAAGACCACTTCCTTGCTGTAGCGACCTCGCCAGCCGCGGGCACGCATATCCGACCGGGCGAATCGGGGTACTTTGGCATCGGCTGGCACACGGACTCGCAGCACGACGCGGGGCTGACAGCGGAGGATGAGTGCCGCAGGCAGGGGGGTCGCAACGCATGCTTCTCCAATGCCAGCGGCAAGTCGATGCGTGGTGGATGCGTTGGACTCGCGATGGCGACCTGGCGCGACCGGGGCGAGGATGCGGAACGCACGTACGTGGTGACGAGCTCGACGTTTCCAGATGTCATCGCTAGGAACTTGAGATCCGGGTGCGAGCGCGACGCGTTCGGCGGGAAGAACGAGGGCACGGTGGTCGAGCACGCCTGCGAAATCGAGCGCATCGTGTGCGCACGCGAACCTGGTTAACGCCGCGGGCACGCCATAGCCTCGGCAGCAATTCCCATGTAATCCCGACGAGGCCGGTGGGCCGGACCGCTCGGGCCAAGCCTGAACGTACACCCTTGGTCCGTTGCAGGCGCGCCGGCGTTGAACTCGCGTCGGTAACCGGTGTTGCAGCAACGGACCACTGTTGGAATGTAAACGTTCGGTCGTCCCGTGACGGCGGTCAGGGTGTCACCGGTTGAGGACTCGTTTCCAGTCTTTTCTGAGCGGTCGGAGCCAGATGTCCTTTCGAGGCTTGTCGAACTGCCTTTGCCGATCATAGCGCCCGCGTCCGCGGGTGGTTCCGACATGGACCCAGCCGGAAGCCCTGTAGACGGCGCCGGTGTATCGCGGTGTTTCGACGAACGTCTCGATCAGCACCGGCTTTGTGTTGTAACGCACGGCCCAGTCCTCGGGCAGGCGGCGGCGGACGATGGCGAGGATATGCGAGCCGAGATTGGGGATGGCGATCCAGGGCAGGATCAGGAACCTCGGGTTGTCGACCACGAGGGGGAGGTTCTTCTCGCGCAGTTGCGGCGTCCATCCGATGAAGTTGTCGCGCGGGGCGAGCTTCCAGGCGGCGGTGCTGAAGCCGAGCATGGCGATGGGCCCGCCGTCGCGGTCGTGGACGGCGTAGCGCATCTGGGCGCCGACCAGGGTCGTGTGGCCGAGATAGTGATGGCGGGCGACGAACTCGTTCCACAGCTTGCCCGCGCGGGTGCCGCGCACGACGGTGCGCAGGTCGAGCGGGCGCACCTCGTCAAGCGTTGTCGGCGGCGGGAACAGCGGCGGTTCGGTGTCCGGCCCGAAGATGATGGGCCCGGGCCGGTTCTGCCGCCGCTTCGGCGGCGGCAGGACGATCAGGCCATCCTTGTGCATGGCCAGCATGGTGACCCGGGCCATCATGTCCTTGAGCCCGCCGTCGGGCTTGAGCCAGCCGATGCGCCGGCAGAACTCCTTCGACAGGGCATGGCGGGTCGGCGCCGGCGGGCCGGCGATCAACGCGCGCAACAGCGCCATCTCCCCCGGCGTGAAGTCGCGCCCGTGATAGCGGCACTCGACCGCGCCGGTCATCCCGGCGCCGTCAACTCGTTCCGGCGCTCCGCGTCCATCGACCAGGGCAGCCACGGGGAAAGGTCCCCGGGCGCGCGGCCGCCGTTGTCCGCGCAGGCCGAAAGCCACGCGGCCAGCCAGCGAAGGACATCCACGCCGTTCAATGCCAGGGTGCCGACCGTCGAATACATCGTCGCGGTGAAACGGGCGCCGGCCTCGCTGTCGGAGCCGAAGGAGAGACGTCTGCCAATGGCCGCCCCCCTGAGCATGCGCTCGGAAAAATTGTTGTCCATGGGAACGTCCGGCCGGTCGAGAAACACGCTCAAGCCCGCGCGATGGTTCAACAGGGAGCGGAGCGGCCCGCCCTCGCGGGCCTCGTCCGGGAGATCGTCGAGTTCCCGTCGCGCCGCCGCGAACAACCGCCCGCACTCGCGTTCCAGTTCGCGGTGCGCCGACGCGAACGCCCGGTTCTGGCCATCGGGGCCGAGACCGGCGTCATAATGCTCGATCCGCGCCCCGTTCAACCGGTAAAGCCGCGCGATGCGCCCGGTCCAGCGCCGCTCCCAGTCCGCCAGCGCCTCGTTGCCGGCCGCGCACTTGATGAAATCCCGGCGCACATGTGCCCAGATATGTTGCATTCCACATATCTGGAGATATGTTGCGGCCCGGATTATGTTGCGGAGAGTTCCGAAGGTCGCTCTGGACATGAGTTCCTTGCAGACGTCCGCAACATAATTTTTCGATTTGCATTTTTCTGCCATGGTCCGACCTCCTACCACAAGGAGATACGATCATGTTCGGGGATTTGTTCATCGACCGCGGCACGGTCGCCAACTATCGTGCTGCACACGAGCGCCTGCCACTTGCTTCAGGCCGGTGTGGATCTCAACACGATCCTTGCCTGGCTTGGTCATGCGAGCCTCGACACCACCAACATCTACGCCGAAATCGATCTGGAGATGAAAGCCAAGGCGATGGCGCTCTGCGATGCCGCGGAGCCCGGACCGGATAGACCGTGGAAGGAGAACAAGGGGCTGATGGCCTTCCTTGGCGCACTGTGATTGAAGCACGTTATGTTACGGACAAAATGAGGATCTTCATGTCCAGTGCGGCGATGCCGGCTCTCCGCAACATAATCCGGGCCGCAACATATGCGAAGCAGAACGCGAGTGTCACAAGCCCCGCCGAGTCCTTGGCCAGTTTCTTGTAGGCGCTGTACCGGTCGCAAACCAGGACCGTGCCCGGGGCGGCGTCGCCGAACAGCCTGGCCGCCGCCGCGGCGCTGCGCGAGGGGTCGACATGGAAGCAGACCGCGTCCTCGCAGACCCCGATCCACAGCCACGCGCGGCTCGACCCGCCGGCCTCGCCGAGCGCCCGGATGCGCCAGGTCGTCTCGTCGCCCTGGCGCATCCGCGCCTCGTTCTGGCGCGCGAGGATGGCCGCCGAGAGCGGCTCGAACAGCGGCGCGAGGCGCCGCGCGCCGCCGGCCAGCGTCCCCGCCGAGATCGCCAGCCCCTCGCCGGTCAGCCAGTCGGCGACCCGGTTGAGGGGCCGAAGACACGCATAGCGCTCGTACAGGAACCGCGCCCACACGCTGGTCCCGCAGGGCGTGTTCGCGAACAGGCGCGCCACCGGCGGCGCCGAGACTTCCGGCGGCGCGGCGGCGCAGTCGCAGCTTCGGCGCCAGCGCGGGCGCGCGATCACGCGCGTGTGCGCCTTGACGGACACCTCGATCAGTTCCGACGTGTCGGAGCCGTTCGCCACATACGGTTTCCCGCAATCGGAGCAGACGCGCTCGTCCGCCGCGGGGTTGTGAACTTCCGCGCGTTTTTCGAGACCCGGCCTGGGCGTGCGACCATGGCCGGCGGCACCGGCCTGTTGGCCGCGCGGACGGTCCGACCCCGCCCGTTCCCGGCGCTCGCTCTTGCGCCCGAACCGCGCCTTGGCATGCACCGCCTTCGTCGCGCGAACCTTCGCCAACTCCGCCTCGAGCTCCCCGATACGGGCTCGCTGGGCCGCGACCTCCATGCGCAGCGAGGCGATCGTGCTCCGCTTGCGCGAATCCATGCCCGCTTCCGCCAGCAGCCGCTTCAGCCGCCCGACCTCGGCGCGCAGCGACAGCGCATCCCGCGCCGCGCGGCGAACCTCCCTCACCTCGGCCCGCGCCCCCGCCAGCTTGTCCCGACCGATCTCGAACTGCCGCCGCCAGGACCGCGCCTTGGCGCGCCAGCCGATCTCGCCGCGGCGCAGTTCCTCCGCCCGCCGCCGCTCGCGCTCGAACAGCGACCGCCAGTCCGGCTCGCCGCCTCCGGAGGACGGCGCGGCGGGCCCGCCTCCCTCCGAGAAGGGCGGACCGGATCCAAGCTCCCGAACCGGGGCCGGGATCGTCCGCAATACTTGTGCTGGAACCGACATGCGCACAAAAATAACGCATGTCGAAGAGCGTTACCAGCCCTTCGCCATCGAAACAGCAGTTCTCATTTTGGTTTTGTCGGGTGACTGTTGAGGATTTCATTGGTTTGCGGCGGGTTGATCGGTTGCGGAGGCGAGGCGGGGAAGTCAGGGAGGCTGTGCCGCAGGTCCGCCGGTGGCGAGCAGGGTCATGAGCGCGGTCCACGAGGTGAACACCTGGTATTCGGTGACGGTGCGCAGGTGCTCGAACAGGCGGAAGCGGGTGCCGAGCCGCTGCCGGGCCTGCTGCCAGAGGGTTTCGGCGAGTTCGCAGGCGGTGTGCAGGGCGAAGGCGAGCAGGTTGAGGACGACGAGCACGCCGGCGAGGGTGTCCTTGCCGTGGCCGAAGTTGTGTTCGAGGTGGTAGCCGTGCTGCTTGAGGACGTTGAAGGTCTCGTTCTCGATCTTCCACCGGGCGCGGGCGCAGTCGGCGAGTTCGGCGACGTTGCCGCGGTTCACGTCGAGGCTGGTGGCGAAGGCGCCGCGGTAGGTGACGGTGCCGTCGGGTTTGGAGCTGACGATCTCGAGCCAGTTGACGCGCAGGGCGTCGTCGCCGTCGCGGATGGGCAGGCCGTTCATCCAGCGGTAGCGGTGGATGCGGCGCTTCGCGCCGCGGCCCGCAGTGCGGCGGCGCGTGGGCGGGCGGATGCCGTCGAGGTACTCGTAGAGGGTCTTGTGGCTGGGTTGCTTGCAGGTGAGCAGGAAGTCGCCGCCGGCGTCGAGCATGGCCCGGCAGACGGGCTGGCAGGCGTAGAGGTCGTCGCCGAGGTAGACCGGCCGCAGGGCGGCGCAGCGGGGGCCGTGGCGCGCCAGCCAGCGCTTGACGGCCTGCCGTTCGCAGTCCTGCTTGGCGGCGCCGTCCTGGGGCCGCACGAACTCCGGCGGCAGCGGCAGCGACTGCGCCCGGCCCGGCGCCACGACGTTGGCGGCGAGCATCTGGTGGAAGTGCTCGGTGCCGCCGTCGGCGCGCTTGCGGGTCGAGCAGTTGTCGCAGCGGATCTTGCGCGAGCGGAAGAACTCGGTGCCGTCCAGGGCGACCAGCGCGCGGCCGTCCAGGCGGCGCATGGGCGCGAGGCCGCCGCACGCGTCGAGATCCCCGGCGAGGGCGTGGAACTCGTCGTCGAAGTGCGCCGTCGGCACGCCGTCGAGCAGCTGCCGGACGTGGTTGTCGCACGGGATGCGCGCCAGGCCGAACAGCGTGTGCGCGTTCGAGCGCGTGCGGCCCTCGGCCAGCGCGCGCTGGTGCGCCAGGAACGACGGCGACTGCATGAGGAACACCGACAGCGCCGCCATGCCGATGTCGGCCATGGCGTAGCGCCGGTTGCTGCCGCGGCGGGGATCCGGCATGCGCGCGAAGCACGCCCGCAGCCGGTCGAGATGGCGCCCGAGGCGCTTCACGGCGGCGCCTCCTCCGCCATGATGGCCGCCAGCACCGCCAGGCGCTCCGCCCGCGGCATCGCCGCGTAGCGCCGGCCCCAGCCCGCCGCCTTGCGCTTGACCGTCTGCCGGTGCGTGAAGTTCCGCCCGGCGCACGACGCCCAGTGCACCCGGTTCGGCGCGAAGTTGAACCACACCTTCTCGGTCACCACCCCCGCCTGGTTCATCACCTGCAGCGACACGCTGCGCCAGCCGCGCAGCAAGTCGTCGTAGAGCGCCGACGGATACCCCGACACCATCACCGCGCAGGGCAGCCCACTGAGCAGTTCCAGCAGCGCCGCGTGGTCCGCGTCCCCGTAGTCGTGCCGGTAGCGGCGCGACGACTTGCGCGCGCCGCGCAGGTACGGCGGATCGCTGTACACCAGCTCCGATCCGTCGAACGCGAACTCCGACAGGTACGCGTGGCAGTCGCCGTGCACCAGCTCGACCGGATACCCGCACTCGAACCGCGTCAGCGCGCGGCCGTCCAGGTCGATGCCGATGTTGCGCAGCGCCGCCGGCTTGCGCCTCATGACCGCACCGCCGCCCAGATGCGTCTCGATGTACACCGCGTGCGGCGGCATCAGCGCGATCAGCGCCTGACACAGCCCCGACGTCGCCTTCGATCCGAACCACGGGTGTCCCATGGCGCGCACCATAGGCGCCGCGCCCTATGGTGTCAAGCCCCCCTCAAAACCGCCGATCCGCCGTCCCAACGCCCGATGTGGCCAAAATGAGAACTGCTGCCATCGAAACCGCGGAGATGAACCGCAACAACGTTCTCACCAGAAGATCACGCGAGAACCGAACGCTTACCTAAACACCCTTGTTTGAGAAATCCGGGCTAGACAGCCTGTTCTCAGAGGCCGAACGCGAACTCGCCGGCCTGCCGGACGACGCGCGCGAGGGCCGGCCGCTACGCTCGCTGGTCAACCACCGCGACGGGCTGAGCGTGTTCGTCGACCGGCCCCGGGTCCCTCTGGACAACAACCTCGCCGAGCGGCTGCTGCGGGGGCCGGCCATCGGGCGGCGCCTGTCGTTCGGCTCCGGCTCCGAGACCGGCGCCCGGTTCACGGCGCTGATGTACTCGGTGATCGGCACCTTGACGTTGAACGGCATCGACGTCCCGGGCTGGCTTCGGGCCCGGCTCGGCGCGTGCGCCGCCAACGGCGGCCGGGCGCCGGACGACCCCTCGCCCTGGCTGCCCTGGTCGATGGGCGAGGCGCGCCGGCGCGAACTGGCGGCGCCGGGGTGAGCGAGAGCATCGGGTGCCGCTACCACGGGCGCGACTTCACCGCCGACGAGATGGAGCTGTTGCGCGCGCTGATCGCCGGTCCGCCGGCGCTGAACCGCCATGCCCTGTCCAAGGAGTTCTGCCGCCGCATCGCCTGGTTCAAGGCCGACGGCGGGCTCAAGGACATGATGGCCCGTGTCGTCATGCTCGCCATGCACCGGGACGGCCGGATCGAACTGCCGCCGCCGAAGTGGCGGCGGAACCGGCCCGGCCCGATCGTCTTCGGGCCGGACACCGAACCGCCCCTGTTGCCGCCGCCGACCACCCTCGAGGCGGTCCGCCCGCTCACGATGCGCACCGTCGTGCGCGGCGACCGCGAGGGGAAGCTGTGGAACGAGTACGTCGCGCGATACCACTACCTCGGCTACAAGACCCTGGTCGGCGCCCAGATGCGCTACGCCGTGCATGCGGGCGACGGCACGCCGCTCGCCAGGCTCGGCTTCAGCACGGCGGCGTGGACTCTGGCGCCGCGCGACCGCTTCATCGGCTGGACACCGCGGCTGCGCGAGAAGAACCTGCCGCTCGTCGTCGACAACCCGCGCTTCCCGATCCTGCCCTGGATCCACATCCCCAACCTCGGCTCGCACATCGTCGCCATCGTCCGCCGCCAACTGCCGGTGGACTGGGCCGCGCGCTACGGCACGACGCCCGTGCTGATCGAAACCTTCGTCGAGACTCCACGCTACACCGGCGCCGTCTACCGGGCCTCCGGCTGGGTGCACGTCGGGACCACGCAGGGGCGCGGGCGCTACGACACGAAAAAGCGCACCGACAAGCCCAGGAAGGACATCTGGCTCCGGCCACTGCGAAAGGACTGGAAACGCATCCTCAATCGGTAAATCATCCTCGCGTCACGGCCTGACCGAACGCTTACGTTGGAATGGACTTTCGTTTGAACACCCATGTTGCTGATTAGAGACGCTGAACTCGCTTCGAGCCGCGCCGATGTGCGCTGTCGCGACGGCCGCATTGTCGAGATCGGCACCGGGCTTGCGGCGAGGAGTGACGAAGAAATCATCGAGGCGAGGGGAGGGGCTTTGCTTCCCGGTCTGCATGATCATCACATCCACCTGTTCGCCTTGGCAGCCGCGCGCGGGTCGGTTCAGTGCGGACCGCCGGAGGTCGCTGATCGCGAAGCGCTTGCTTGGGCGCTTACAAATGCCACCGGCAGCGAATGGATTCGCGGCGTCGGCTACCACGAATCCGTCGCCGGAGTGCTGGACCGCCGCGCGCTGGACGCAATCGCGCATGAGCGTCCGGTCCGCATACAGCATCGCTCCGGCAAGATGTGGTTTCTGAACTCCGCAGCAGCGCGCATTCTGGGATTCGATGCCGCCTTCGATGGCCGCCTTTTCCGCCGCGACGAGTGGTTGCGCGAACACGTCGCCACCGATATCGACCTCGCGGCCGTATCGCTGGAGCTCTCAAGCTACGGCATCACCGGGGTGACGGACGCCACCCCGTCCAACGACAACGCGACCGCAGGGGAAATCGCCGCTGCCGGGGTGCGGCAGCGCGTGTGTCCAATGGGAGGCGACGCCCTGTCGCAGGGAACGTTGAAGATCCTGCTCGACGAGTACGCGCTGCCGGATTTCGACGTGTTGCGAGCGCGCATCGCGGGTGCGCACGCGCGCGGCAGACCCACCGCCACGCACTGCGTAACGCGCGCCGAACTCGTGTTCGCATTATCCGCGCTCATCGATGCGGGAACGATCCCCGGCGATCGCATCGAACACGCGTCGGTCACCGATGAAGCGACGATGGCACTCATGGTGCAGGCAGGAGTGACGGTGGTCACCCAGCCCAATTTCATCGCGGAACGCGGCGAGCAGTACCTCGCGGACGTCGACGCCGCCGATCATCGCCACCTGTACCGCTGTCGCGGTTTCCTCGACGCTGGGGTTCCCCTCGGCGGCGGGACCGATGCGCCGTTCGGCACGCCGGACCCGTGGGCGGCGATACGCGCCGCGGTGACGCGCAGGACTGCGGATAACCGCGTGATCGGTCCGAAAGAAGCGTTGTCGCCAGAGAGGGCGCTGGCGCTCTTTACAACCCCAGCGGAGGAACCCGGCGGCGCCCCCCGCCGTATCGCGGTCGGCGAAACCGGGGACATGTGCCTGCTCGACCGTAGCTGGAAGGAGGCGCGGGAGTCACTCCGCCACGAACACGTCGCGGCGACCATCCTCGGCGGAGAGGTAACGTTCAGGCAGTGATACCAGGGCAAAGGGGTTCGCCTGCCAGCATAATGACGTATCCCCACTCCTAGCCCGGATATTGCACCAAGCCGCTTGTTGAGTAATCGAATGTCACTTGGTTTCAATCGGATGCGCTCATTTTTTCGGAGATCCTGGCGGATACAAACTGCGCTGGCCGCGCGATCATCGCGGCCCTTGGTGCAATATCCGGGCTAGAATTCGCAACATGCAAGCCGACCAATCCGATCGCACTAGCATTCGCTACCAACCCGACGAAAACCCTCCTGCGCCGCTAGCGTTCGGCCTCGGGCTTCAACTTGCCATTCTCACCGTTGCGGGCGTGGTGCTGACTCCGGCGATCGTGATCCGGGCCGCCGGCGGAAGCGAAGGCTTCCTGGCGTGGGCCGTCTTCGCCGCGGTCGCGGTCAGCGGCATCACCACGGTAGTGCAGGCAGTCCGGATCGGCCGGGTCGGTGCCGGCTATGTGCTGATGATGGGCACTTCGGGTGCATTCATCGCGGTCTGCATCACGGCGATCGCCGAGGGTGGCCCGGCAATGCTCGCCACCCTGGTGGTCATTTCGTCGCTGTTCCAGTTCGCCCTGTCGACGCGACTCTCCCTGCTCCGGCAGGTCTTGACACCGACCGTCGCGGGGACGGTCATCATGCTGATACCCGTTACGGTGATGCCCATCATCTTCGACATGCTGAAGCAGGTACCGGAAGGAGCCTCGACACAGTCCGCGGCGATAAGCGCCCTTGCAACCCTGCTCGTCATCGCCGGTATCGCACTGAAAGCGAAGGGAGCGCTGCGCCTCTGGGCACCGGTTATCGGCGTCGTTGCCGGCTCCGCGATCGCGGGATTTTACGGCCTCTACGAGTTCGACCTCGTGGCCAAGGCGGCATGGGTCGGACTTCCCGATGGCGAATGGCCCGGCCTGGATCTTGGTTTTGGACCGGTTTTCTGGTCGCTGCTTCCCGCATTCGTGTTCGTGACCCTGGTCGGCGCCATAGAAACCGTCGGCGACGCCATCGCCATACAGCACGTATCCTGGCGACGACCCCGGGCGGTGGATTTCCGCGCGGTACAGGGCGCGGTGGCGGCGGACGGCGTGGGCAATCTGCTATCCGGCCTCGCCGGAACGGTGCCCAACACGACCTATTCAACCAGCGTTTCGGTGACCGAACTCACCGGGGTGGGCGCGCGCAGCGTCGGCGTCGCCGTCGGGGCCTTGTTCATCGCGCTGGCGTTCCTGCCCAAGGCGCTCGCGGTGGTCCTGGCGATCCCGGGCCCGGTGGCGGCAGCCTATATCACGGTGCTCATGGCGATGCTGTTTGTGGTCGGCATGAAGGTGGTCATCCAGAACGGAATCGACTATCGCAATGGACTGGTGGCCGGCCTTGCGTTCTGGGCCGGCGTGGGTTTCCAGAATGGGGTGATATTCCCCGAGTACTTCTCCGAATTCGCCGGCGGACTGCTGCAGAATGGCATGACGGCCGGTGGCCTGGTGGCGATCCTCCTGTCCGGGTTCCTCGAACTGACAGCGCCGCGCCGCGCCCGGATCGAGACGGAGTTCGACGTCTCGGCACTTCCCAAAATCAGGGAGTTTCTCGGGGCCTTCGCGTCCCGTAGCGGCTGGGACGCCGCGATGGTGAACCGTCTCGAGGCGGCTAGCGAGGAGACGCTGCTGACGCTCATCGAGAAGGAAGAAGCGGCAGAGCGAGAGCGTCGCCGACTGCGCCTGATCGCGCGCAAGGAAGACGATCAAGCGGTCCTCGAGTTCGTCGCCGCAACGGGAGACGAAAACCTCCAGGACCGGATCGCGCTCCTTGGCGAGCGAACCGCCGGGGCACCCGCAGAGCAGGAGGTCTCGCTTCGGCTATTGCGGCACGTCGCGTCCTCGGTTCTTCACCAGCAATACTACGATATGGATATCGTGACCGTCCGCGTGGACGCGCCAAGACCGACTCCCGCAACGGAGTGACACCGGGTCTCGCTACCCGATGCAGCCCGCTTCCCGCAGAAAGGAGATTTCCGCCGCGTCGAGGCCGAGCTCGTCGCCGAGCACCGAAGCCGTGTGCTCCCCGAGCAGCGGCGCGGCGCGCAGGGGCACGTCAGAATTCGACATCATGGGGGCGAAACCGAGCAAAGGCACTTCGCCATGCATCGGATGATCGACCTGCTTGACGAAACCGCGCGCGAGCAAGTGGCGATCATGGTGCAGTTCGCCGGTGTCGAGGCACGCGGCACACGGAATGCCCGCAGGACCAAGAATCTCCATGATTTCGATTTTCGTATGCTCCCGCGTCCAGGCGGCGAACTCCTCGTACAGGGCCTCGCCATTCGCCCTGCGCAGGCGGTTGCTCTGGAAGCGCTCATCGACCAGTAGATCGGGGCGGTTGCTGGCCGCGCAGAGCGCGTCCCAATGCCCTGCCGTGACCGGCATGATGTAGACCCAATCATTGGCTCCAAAGGGTTTGCAGGGATAGAGGTCGACCGGCGGCCATCCGCCGGAACGGCCCCGGCGCTCACTGGCCGCCCGTCCCCAATCGGACCCCAGAGCAACCCGCGTGCGCATGTAGTAAGTCATCGCTTCCTGCATCGAGATCTCGATCCGTTGGCCTTCTCCGGTGCGCAAACGCTGCACATAGGCCGCGAGAACCGCCATCGCCATCTGCACGCCCGTGCCCGAGTCGCCCGTGGTCGGACCCGGGATCAACGGCGGACCGTCCGGTTCGCCGGTCACCGAGAAGGCACCCGCCGCGGCTTGCGCGATCATGTCGTAGCTCTTGTAGTTCGCGTACGGCCCGGATGTGCCGAATCCCTTGATGCATGCGTATATCAGGGGCGGATGCACAGCCTTCAGGGTTTCGTATTCGAGATCGAGACGTTCCATTACGCCGGGACCGTAGTTCTCGACGAATACGTCGAACCTGGGCAGCAAACGCATCAGAAGGTCCCGGCCTTCGGGGGCGCGGAGATTCAGTGCGACGCTGCGCTTGTTCGCATTCCAGTTGCAGAAGTACGCCGAGTACGTCTTGTTCGGGCTGCGCCCCACGGCGCGTCCGGGATCTCCGTGATCCGGTGCCTCCACTTTCACGACATCCGCGCCGAGCCAGGCGAGAGCCTGGGTACAAGAAGTCCCCGCTTCGTACTGCGTCAGGTCGAGGATTCGCATTCCATCGAGTGCGGGCATGTCAAAGCCTTAAGAATTTTGGTCGGGACAATTTACTCCGGCGACATGCTTTGTGCATCCGCTGCCGAGCGCGGCAAACGAAAAGCGAGCAAGGCGTTGCCGCCAGCCTGTCCGTGCTGTCCGTAACCGCTTTGAATCAAAAGCAAGTCGCCTGCAACCATCGGGCCAGGCACGTCGATGGACGCACCGCCCGCTGCTTCCCCATTGACGCTGTCGAACTTGCGCCAGGTGTCATACGACCAGACGACTTCCCCGGTCCGGGCATCGTAGACCGAGACCTGGCCGTCGAGACTGCCGGCGAAGACGAGATCGGGCGTGGCGACAATCGCAGCGGAGGTTCCCGAATCGCAGCCCTTGCGGCCGTCGCATCGATCCGGGTGGATTGCGGACCAGCGCACTACGCCGGTTTCGACTTCCAGCGCATGCAGACCCGGCATTGGCTTGTCGCTGGCCGCGGGACCCACCGCCCTGTCGCTGATCGGCACGTACAGAAGCCCGAGGGCTTCGTTCACCGCCATGCCCCAATGCACGCCGCCCAGGTATCCGCCGCGTCCAAGTTGCCGCTCCCATATTCGTGCGCCGGAATCCGGCTTCATGGCGAAGACACCTCCCGATTTCTGCCCGGCCAGCAGAATCTGTTCGCCGCTCGGCACGCGCGCGAGGATGGGGGGCGCACCGAAATCGTAGTCCGGGCCGACCTCCTCGGGACAACTCGGATGGTCGGGCGCCACCAGGCACGACATGTTGAAGGTGTCGTTCTCCGTGAACTGCTCCGCCCAACCATCGCCGGTCCCGAAAACGAGCCGCGCATTGCCTGCGACTTCGGCGTGAATCAGGGCGGTTCGAATGCTGCTCCTGATTTCCCGCTTCCACCGCACGCAGCCCGAATCCCGCTCCAGGGCGAAAAGACTGCCGGCCGGGGTACCGATGAACACGGTATCTTCCGTCACCAACGGGTAGGAATGCGGCGACCTGCCGCCATCCAGCGCGAACGCCCATGCAAGTTCGAGCGTCGAGACATTGGTGCGATCGATTTCCGTCTCGGCCTGGAAGCGAAGGTTCCGCTCGCCGAAACCCCAGCCAGATCGCGCGAAGCGCTCGATACCCGGCGTCGCTTCGCACGCGGCCCCCACCGGGGACGCCGACATCAGGAGCGCGCCAAGCAACCCGAAAGTCGCCAGCCGCACTCCTGGGCTTGTCCCGAACGCGCTCAATCGATGATCTTGTTGATCGCGTATTCGACGATGCCGCGGGCGCCCGCTGCCTTGAGCTGGGGGATCAGGGTGCGAACCACCGTTCGTCTGCTTGATGTGCTGCTTGGTAGGTCCGCAGTTTGTGCGCGGTCACCAACGTCTTATCCAAGCGCCGATCCTTCACGCACAACACCTCGTGAAGCCGATGCAGAGAGGCCGTATAGACGCCGGAGAAGCCGTCGAATGGGGTTTCCCGACCTCCCGATCAAAGGCTTATACATCAAACTTAGCGCCGGGTGGCGAACACTTCCAAGGTCATTCCTCCAGTAATGCCAACTTCGCGTACTGATCGATTATCTGATATTCCTATTCCCTGGCGCTTCGACCAAGTGGATCCTATATCTTCAAAAACCTCACCGGAAGAAGCATCTCTGAGACACCAGACCGTGCCGTACGGATATGGGGCGAACGGCTGAAGTCGAAACCACACACGATCAAGGAACCGATTCACGGTCATTCCTACGTCGTACGGTTCCTCCCACTGCGGCCCATCTGACCCTTTCAACGGTCTTGCATCAATACGAAGTACGGAGGCTTCCACATTCCCAATCACGTTTTCTCGGATCTCCTGAACAACTTGCTCGATGCTCATTCTTCGCTGTTCTTTCGGAATCCGAACGATATCGAGTTTCTCTAGCAGAGCATCGTCGGCGAACGCTCGCGACAAGCTGTCCACCGCTATTCGGCTAATCGTCGGACCGTCATGACGCATAGCGTTGACAAAAGCCTGCACCGAAGCATCGGAAAACTCGGAAGGGGGATAGAACACCCAATTGCGTTTCCAAAGAAACGTAAAGAAGGTTACCGCTATGCCGACAGCGAAAATGCCCATAAAGACAAGCACTGCAATTTGTACCCGACCAGAAGATACGCCCGCACTATATGCGAGTCCGGCCTCTACCGAACCAAAAACAGACTAATTATGGATAACGGGTTGTGTGCTTTTCGCCGCGACCAGGACGGCATCGATAGTGTATTGCCATCTGAGACATCACCCGAGCTAGATTTGCTGGCCATGACTCCGGACGATGTCGCCATTGATAGCATGTCGGAGTGTCGCCAGCCACACAAAGAGCATGCGTTCGTCTACAGGTCGATTACGCAAGGTATAGAGCAAATCGTGGTAGAGATGATCAGGTAGTTCATCAGGAGAAACCTTCATGAAGGCGAGACCGCAACGCACGGCGTAAATCTCATTTGCGTAAAGAATTTTGTCCGTGACATCTTGAACCGAACAGCAGAATTGAACAGGACGGAGCTTGGTGATCCACTTCATGGTGAATGCTCCCTGCTTTGTCTCGTCAACCAGACTAGTCCCGTGAAAGTCCTTGTGGCGATCAACGTCATAAAAGTAGCTAACGATGATGTTGTGCAGTACGACCCTGTTTATTTCCAAATGCTCAAAGTCAGAGCCGAGATGATCGCGAAGTCCAACAAATATTTCTTCAAGCAACTCCTGCCGTATAGCAATCTTTGTTTCTTCGGACGCGAGTGGCACGGGACCCGCCTTGGCTGCTATTCAGAATGTTTTGTGTGTGTGGCAGCTCAGTCCGACTGATCTGAACTAAGAGGCCGACTGAGAACAGAACGCACAAACACGGCATGCGCCTCGTCGGAGGCTCGAACGAAGCTGAGTACAGCTTCCTCGTCTACCGGGTCGGCTTCATTTGGGGTGCGTGCATGCACTACGTCTCGGATTGCCGCATTTTCAAATAGCGTGCGGTAACGCCGCTCCAGTTCTTCGCCCTTTGCTAGTGACATCGTCGCTCCTTAGTTCAGTCCCCACACTCCATGTTCTACACGGGAGCAAGTTCTTCCTCGATGCGCAATGAGCCCTTATGAGACTCCTGAAGCGCGTTGAAGACCGCCATCACCTTGTGTCGTGAGTGCGGATTGCCTTTTTCGAGTGAACGAACAAGGTCGCGGCTGACATCGGCCGCGCCCGCTAGCTTACTCATGCTCAGTCCCGCACGCTCCCGCAAATCCCGGCACCGACTAAACGTGCTCTTCGGAATCGTTTGTACCATACAAGACACGATACCGAACGAATCCTGCCGATGTCAACAGAAATACACAGTATGTAGCGTATTTCGTCAATTTTCGGCATGGTAGATTCGCGTTCGGAACGATCCCTACTTTCCGTCACCCAGAGCCGGAACGCGCTCAATCGATGATCTTGTTGATCGCGTACTCAACAAGGCCGCGGGCGCCCGCGGCCTTGAGCTGGGGGATCAGGGTGCGAACCACCGATTCTTCGATAATCGAATGCACCGCGATCCACTCGTCGTCGGAGAGCGTCGCCACGGTGGGTTTCTGCAACGCCGGCAACAGCGCGAGGATGGCATCGAGATCGCCGCGCCTGGCGTTCATCATGAGGCCCACCTTGCCTTCCGCGGCAAGGCAGGAACGCAGCATCAGGGCGATGTTTTCGAGTTTGCGCGACTTCTCGGGGTCAGCCATCGCAGCGTGATTGGCGATGATGCGGGGCGTGCTGTGAAGGATTTCATCGACGATGCGCAGGTTGTTGGCCCTGAGCGAACTACCGGTCTCGGTGATCTCGACGATCGCGTCCACGAGTCGCGGCGGTTTCGCCTCCGTCGCCCCCCAGGAAAACTCGACCTGGGCATTCACGCCGTGGCGCTTGAGATACGTCCGCGTAATATTGACGACCTCGGTCGCGATGCGCTTGCCTTCCAGATCCGCCACGGTTCGAACAGGCGCATCGTTCGGCACGCAAAGCACCCAGCGCGCCGGACGCCGACTGACCTTGGAAAAGGTCAGCTCGCATATGTCGCGCACATCCGCGCCCGTCTCCACCACCCAATCGTGACCCGTGATTCCCGCGTCGAGCACTCCCTGTTCGACGTAGCGCGCCATCTCCTGGGCGCGCACCATCAGGCACTCGATTTCGTCATCGTCGATTTCCGGAGAATATGATCGGCTCGAGGAGGTGATCCGATACCCGGCGCGCTGGAAGAGGTCGACCGTCGCCTCGTGCAGACTGCCGGCCGGGATGCCGAGCTTCAGCAAGGTGCTCATCGCTTGTACACCTCGGCCGGATCGAAAATCCGCTCCGCCACGATGCTGCTCGCCCCGGTGTCGAGGTCGATTTCGCGAAAGAAGCAACTCTCGTAGCCCTCGTGGCACGCCGCGCCGCCGACCTGATCGACCTTCACGAGCAGCGTGTCAGCATCGCAGTCATAGTAGACCTGTTTTAGATGTTGCACGTTGCCGCTCTCCTCGCCCTTTCGCCAGAGCCGGCTGCGGCTGCGGCTGTAGTAGCAGACCCGTCGCGTGCGCAAGGTTTCCGCGTAAGCCTCGGCGTTCATGTACGCAAGCATCAGCACCTTGCCGCTCGCAGCATCCTGCGCGATCACGGGAATGAGCGGCGTCTTGTCGAAATCCGGACCGTCCACCCGCACCACCTTGGGCAACCGAAGGCGCGAATGCTATCCGCACCGGCGAGGCGCTGTCGAATGCGGTTTTCTCGATCTTGCCGTCAAGGCGATCAAGAATTCGCGGGTCCCGGGCCGGGGGGAGGAGGAAACGCAATTCTTCCGGCCCCAGGTTGGTGCCGGCCATTCCAGCGGGTACCCAAAAAAGTCGGCCAAGGGGCAAGCCCCCTTGGAACCTTCAAAAGACGTAAAGACTCAGGGGGTGAGCGTCCGGGCCACGCGGAACCCGACGAAGCTGCTGCGGTAGCCTGGGGTGATTCCGCCCCGGTACGCGGCACCCAGGGCCCTCGGAGGGGCGCCCCAGGACCCGCCGCGCAAAACGCGCACGTAGCACTCGCCCCCAAGCCACGCGCTCCCGTCCGACGGCGCCCCCGCGTAGTTGTCGTTCCAACAGTCCTCGACCCATTCCCACACGTTGCCGTGCATGTCGTGCACGCCCCTCGCGTTCGGCGCGAAGGAGCCGACCGGCGCCGTCCTGGCGCCGTCCCACTGGCTCCCGCAATCGCCACAGTTCGCCCTGCTTCTTCCGACCTGGTTACCCCAACCGTATTGCGCCACAGAGCCCGCCCGCGCCGCGTACTCCCACTCCGCCTCGCTCGGCAGCCGGTACTCCGCCCCCGTCTGGGAAGACAGCCACGCAACGTATTCCCTGGCATCGTCCCACGACACGTTGATCACCGGCCGCTGCCCACGGCCCCAGAACTCGTCCGCCACCTTGTCTCGACGCGTGAACCGGTCGTAGTCCTCGAACGTCACCTCGTGTATGGATATCGCGAACGGGTGCGGAATCGCCACATCGCGGACCGGTTCCTCGTTATTCCGACAGTCCAGACCCGAGACGCACCCCATGCGGAACACCCCCGCCGGGATTGTGACCATCGCGGGACCCTGGCCACCCGACTTCAGTGCATCCGCGAACACGCCTTTGACACCGCCCGGCTCCGCGACGAGACGTTCCCGCAGTTCACGGTATTGCGCGACGGCGCGCGCTTCCGCTCGCTCCCGCGACTCGGCTCCCCGTTTGCGCCCCAAGTCCTGCTCGGACGCATCGAGTATCTCCGACGCCGCCTGCAGCCGGTCGGCGGCGAGTTCGGGCGCCAGCTCCGCCCCGTCGGCAAGGACCGGAACGATCAGCAACGGAACCATTCCAAGGACTCGATTCAACGACTTTGGCACCGCCATTTCGACTCCTCCTCCCGCTGCCAAACTCCAACGACTATGCAACACGGTCTCGCCGGGCGCCAGAGCCCCGGGCCTGCGGGCGTCCGTCCCTTCCGCAAGTGGTGTGCCAGGGGGTGCGGCAGCGACGCACCGGTCTCGCGGCCCTGAAAATCGATCCAGCCATCTGCATAAAGAGCGGATGATCCCCACGCATCGCGCCATCAACCAAGTCTTGCTGTGGCAGTATTACCGGATTCCGTTTCGCAGCTATTCCCGACGATTGGCGTTGCGCCCCGGCGAAGGCTGCCCGGATTTTGGCGAACAGGTAGCGAGTTATTCAATGTTCCATCTGTTAAAGGGATTAAAGGTCATCGATCTCTCGACGATCGCACTCGGTCCCTACGCGACGCAATTGCTGGGAGACATGGGCGCGGACGTGATCAAGGTCGAGTCGCCGGGCGGAGACGTGTTCCGCGCGGTCCGGCCGGGTCGACGAAACGACTTGGGGGTCGCATTCCTGAACTACAACCGCAACAAGCGCTCCATCGTCATCGATCTCAAACAACTCGAGGGTCAAGCGATTCTCAGAGAACTCGCTGAACGGGCCGATGTGTTCGTGCACAACATGCGCAAGTCCTCCGCAGCGAACCTCGGTGCTTCCTACGAGACTCTCGCGGAGGCCAATCCGAAGCTTGTCTACTGTTACTCGCCGGGGTTCGGCGAACGCGGCTCCGGCCGTGACGATCCCGCCTACGACGATGTCATTCAGGCGCGATCAGGCCTGGCCGCGCTCAATGCGGATGCATCCGGCGAACCCAGATTCTTGCGCACGATCGCCTGCGACAAGATTGTGGGTCTGCATCTGGCGCTTTCGGTTGTCTCGGGTGTGGTGCAGCGTCAGCGCACGGGCCGCGGCGTGTGCATCGAGGTGCCCATGCTCGAGAGCATGGCTTCGTTTCTCCTGTTGGAGCACCTGGCCGGCCACAGCCTGGTTCCTGCGGAAGGAGAACTCGGGTACGACCGGCTCATGACGGCGAACCGCAAGCCGCATCGGACGAAGGACGGCTACGTCGTGATCCTGCCGTACAGCACCAAGCATTGGGTCCGGTTCTTCGAGATCTGCGGCCTGCCCGATTGGGCGACGGCGGAAAAGGTCGTCAATCCGGTCCAGCGGTCGCTCCACATAGACGAACTCTACGGCAAGATCTCGGAACTCGCGGTCACGCGTTCGACGGCGGAGTGGCTGACAGTGCTGAGCGAGCAGGACATCCCGTGTTCGCGCGTCTCGTCGCTGGAGGATCTCATGACAGACGAACATCTGGTCGAGGCGGAACTCTTCAACCGGATCAGCGACCCGCGAATCGGCGAGCTTCTCGATGTGCGTTCACCGTTTCAGGTGGACGGCGACATCAACGGCTCGGCCAACCGTATTGCGCCGGGATTGGGCGAACACACGCACGAAATTCTGCGTGACCTGGGTCATGCGGACGAAGCGATCAGCCGGTTCAGGCAGAACGGTGTGATCACTTGACCAGTTCCGACAAGCTCCTTTGGCCGAATCAGGTCAATAGCAGCGCGAGCATGTGCCGAATATGGTCCTGACCGCCCAAGATCGCCAGTACGCGCACCTTCTCTTCCGCCTCATGCACTTGAAACCAGTAGATCGCGCGGTCTATCGCAACGTGCCGCAACCCCGGCAGCATGTCCTCGTGAAGCATGCCGCGATGCGGCGCCACAAGAAGCGTGCTCGCTGACTCGCGAATACCGTCGATCCGCCTCGCGGCGTGGCCCAGCACCTCTTCAGTGCTTTCCCCAAAGCTCCGATAGCTTTCAAAAAGATGATCGAAGATCAACTCGAAGTCGCGTTCGGCATCGATAGAGAACTCAATCGAGAACTTCATGCGCGCGGTGCTTGCGTACGACCATCTCCTTAATGCGTGCGTCCATCTGGGTGCTGGTTATGAAGTCGCCGTCACGCCGCCGCGAAAGTAGAAGCTTCAGCGCATCCGTCTCCATCTCTTCGCGCTCCAGTCTGCGCCGAAGCATGTCGATTCCCCGCTGAAGCACGGCACTAACACTAGAGTAGCGCCCAGCCTGTACCAGATCCTTGGCGAAGGCGTGTTGCTCATCCGTCAACGAAACCGACGATTTGACTGTCATGAGAGACTTCCAGATGGCTCCATGGACAAAAATATGGTGGCACCAAGGTCAACCTAGACTTGGGGAATCGACCGTGAAGGTACGATCCGATTCGGTACACAAAACGCCGCATCGTTGACACATGGCCCGCCAACAAAGTGTCGACAGCGGCCCAGCGGCGCGCAGCCCCCGAATAGGGATAAAATCCCAAGCGTTGTGGAGAGGAGAACGAAGTGTCCGTGAATGCGTTGACCAAGACTGACTGGGCGCTCGTCCTCATCGCCTGGATCGCGGCGCTGCTGGTCGGCGCGCTGGTGATGGAGCACAGGTTCGGCATGGAACCGTGCCCGCTATGCCTGATGCAACGCGTGTGGTTCATCATCGCGGGGCTAGTCGTCCTGATCGGCCTGCTGGACCACCCCGCAAGGGGGATTTACCCGTTATTGACCTTTCTTGCCGCGCTGGGCGGAGGTGGATTCGCGGTACGGCAAATCTGGATCGGCACCCTGCCGCCGGAATCGGTGCCGGCTTGCGGCGCCGGCATTGACACCCTGATCGAATGGGGCATGTGGGAGAAAGCGCTGACGGCCATGACTTTCGGTACCGGCGATTGCGCGGAGGCGGACGCGTTCCTGGGCGTGCCCCTACCCTTGTGGGCGCTCGGCGGGTTCCTTGTCATCGCGGCCGGCGCCATCATGCAATGGCGCGCGCCCGAGAAGTCTGCGCGGCGCTGAGGACGCGAGCGCAGGAAAAGCTAGCTGCTTTCCGGCAGCAGTCGCGCCAGGTCAAACTCGATCAGCCCTTCCCGGACGGCGCGCAGCGCCGGGTCGTTCACGCGATTGTGCAATTCCCTTGGGTCATCGAGCATGTCGTATAGGTCCAGGGGTTCGCGGGTGGTGGCATTCACCGCCATCTTGTAGCGGTCTGTGCGCACCATGGAAAAAGCGTGCGGCGGCACCCCGATTTCGCTTAACACCGCTTCCTTGTGGCTAGGCGCATCGGTGGCGTTCTCGCCCGCCCGGATGAGCGGCATCAGGGACGATCCATCCGATTCCGCAAACGCTTCGGATCCGGTGATATCGAGCAGCGTTGCGGCGATATCCAGGTGATCCGTCAGGGCATTGCTCTGCCACGCGACCCCGCCGCTCGGCGGGCGGAAGATACAGGGCACATTCACGGCACCGTCATGGAAGACCTTCTTTGCCATCAGGCCATGGTCCCCGAGCATCTCGCCGTGGTCGGATGAGAACACGATCCGGGTGTCGTTCAGCCATCCCCTGTTTTCCAGTGCCCCAACGACCCGGCCAACGCAATCGTCGATCAGGCTGAGGCATTTGCGCTGTAGGGTTTTTTGGCGGACCTCGCCGGATTGCGGCCGGTTGCCCAGCAATCAGAGCCTCGGCGAGGCGTGTGGGGGCGCGACAGATGGTCAAACTGGTCGTTGTGGGGTCTTCACGGTGTCCAAATGCGAACTATTCCTACTTCGACGGCTTGGGGTAAGCACGGGGCGTTGGGGCGGAAATCTCGGATTCAAGGCCCGTGAGGTCGGAAAACGTCCGAAATGCGGCGTTTCTTGGGGTAAAGAAAAGATCGGTGGCCCGCAAGTCGTTGTTTTTTCATGGCTCTCCGTACAGCGCAAGTGGCTCAGGCTGACCTTGGCATAGTAGTACGACTTCATCACCCGGTTCTCGGCCTCGCTCATTCGATCCAGTTTCTGCGGGGCGAACTTCAGCAACAACTCGACATGGGGCGATACGGGGCCGATGTGCGCGTCGGTAATGGACAGGGACATGGCGTCCGCATCGTATCGGCGCCGATACTCCGCCGGCGCATCCCAGGGATCGTGCGGACCCCCGAAGCACACCTGCAGGTAAAAGGGCTCCTCTTGGTCGTAGCGTTCGAGCCACTCTTCCGCTTGACCGGCGATGAACATATCCAGGTGATCTTCGGTAGGCAGATTGGAAGGCGGCAATTCCCAGGGCATCGCGACATGGAGGTGCTCCCGGTCAGATGGGTGAGCAAATACTCCACGTGGGTGTCGAGCAGCCCCTTTTCTCGAACAGCCCCTTTCCCAACAAGTGATCCGTGTAGGCAGAACCCGTGGTCGCCGTCTCGACCGGTCCGGTGACCTCTTTGGCATCCGTATAGCCCCAACAATGCATTTCCTCGATGTGGTCCCGCGCGTGGCCCTTGCCGTGCGGCCACAGGTGCGTCTTGCCGACAATGGCCGTCCGATAGCCCGCGTCCCGAATATTGCGCACATGGCTCGGGCCATGACGAAGTTCCGGATTGGCAAACGTCCAGACCCCATGCTCGTGAACCAGCTTGCCGGTAATCAGGCTCAACCTGGCCGTCATGCAGACCGGCGAGTTGGTACAACAGCGGCGGAAGACCACGCCTTCGGATGCCAACCGATCCGTATGCGGGGTGAGAGCCACTGGATCGTCGGCGTAGCCCATCGTGTCGGCCCGCTGCTGATCCGTGAAAATGAAGACAATGTTGGGTTTCTCGTTCATCGCGAAATTCTTACGGGTAGCGTTGCAGGACCCCCCAGCCGATTGAACTGTGCTCGGTCGGCGGTCTCGCTGATCTCGATGCCACCCAAGGCGTTGAGCATGCCGGTCACGGCGATCCTGCCTTCGAGCCTCGCGAGGTGGGCCCCCAGGCAGTTGTGGATGCCGTAGCCGAACGCCAAATGCGGATTCGGATCTCGGTCGATAACGAACTCGTCCGCATGATCGAAGACGGATTCGTCACGGTTGGCGGACGCGATGAGGGGCACGACAATAACGCCCTGGGGTATGGCGACCCCGGCGAGTTCCGTCGCGCGGGTCGTACGGCGGACGGTCGCCGAGAACGGGGAATAGAAGCGAAGCGTTTCCTCGAGGAAGCGCGGGATGAGATCGTGATTCGCTTTGAGCGCCTCGAATGTTTCCGGCATCTCGTCGAAGACACGAACGCATCCGGTAATGAGCCCCGTGGTTGTCTCGTTGCCGGCGATGAGCAGTAGCCGACAGAAGCTCAGCAACTCCTCGTCGGACAGATGTCCATCCTCGGTTTCCGTCCGAATCAGCCGACCGAGGAGATTGTTGCCCGGCGCGGGGCGCAGCTTTTCGATCCTGGCGAGGAAATATGCGTTCATCTCGTCTGTCGCCCGCCGCACGGATTCATCCGGTTGCGCAAACAGAATTTCCCCGATGTTGCTGAAGATCTTGTCTGACCACCGTTTGAAGTCCTGCATGTTGCCGTCTTCAACGCCAAGCATCTGCGCGATGACGGTCACCGGCAGGGGCGCCGCCAACGCGTCGACCAGGTCCACTTCCTCGTGTTGGCGCATGGAGGCCATAAGTTCGTCACAGCGGGCCTCGACAATACCGTGCTGCGCTTCGATGTGGCTCGGTTTGAAGGCGTAGCTGACGAGCTTGCGCAAGCGGTTGTGGATCGGCGGATCGCTGAACAGCATCGACGGCACGCCGCCCGGCGGGAGCGGCGCCACCGCCGACGAGAATGTCTCGTTATCACGCAGAACTTGCCGAACGTCCCCGTACCGCGCCACCTGCCAGGCACCCTGCTGTTCGACAACGGGCGCCTGTCGGCGCAGGGAGCGGTAGTACTCGTAGACGCCTGGCGCCTCGTTTTCGGTGTCGCTCATGCTTCAAGCCGTCGACAAAAACCCATCTTATCCCTTGCCTCCGTGGCCCCCATCGGGGCCGATGCAAACAACGGCAGGCGCGCAGTGTCGCACCAACGGCAGGCTGTGGACAATTCAGCCTTCAAGGCCTTCCATGGTCGGCGACGGGGCCGGGCCTGGAGCCTTCGGCCGGGGAGCGCGCGGGGGGGGGGGGGGGGGTCGATGAGCAAATAGATGTTTCACGCCAACTACACCCAGGGTGGGCTCGGCGGTTTGCTGAACGAAGGCGACACGCGACGCCGGGAAGCGTTGACCCAGACCATCGAGGGGGTCGGCGGCAGCGTGGAGGCGTTCTACTACGCGTTCGGCGATGCCGATCTCTACATCATCGCCGATCTCCCCGACGACGCCACGGCCACGGCCGTTTCCCTCAACATCGGAGCCGCCGGCGTTCTCAGCGCTCGGGTTACGGCGCTCGTGACACCGGAAACCGTGGACGAAGCCGCCGGAAAGACCGTTCCTTACCGGGTCCCCCGGGCCTGACAGGGCCTCCATCGGGCCCGCGTTTGACCTTCTGGACCGAGGGGCGCCTTGAGATTCACCTCTGGACCCAGCCTCCCGCGAAGGGAAACACCTGTCCAACCATGAAGCCGCATTCATCGCTGGCCAGGAACAGGGCGAACATGGCGTCTTCGCGGGGCGTGCCGAGACGCCCCGCCGGCACCTGGCGTTTCAGCGATGCTACGAAAGACGCCTTTTCCATCAGTTCGGCAGGATAGTAGTCCGGGTTCTCCACGTAGTTCTGGGCGATCAGGTTGACCTGCACGTTGTAGGCAGCGACTTCCACGCCAACCGCCTGCACATATCCCACCTGCGCGGCGCGCGCTGCCGAATAGGCGGCGACCGTCTTCATGCCTCGCAACGCCGCGGCGCTTCCGTAGACGACAATCTTCCCGGCCTTCCGCTCGATCATCTGCGGCAATACGGCCCGCGTCAGCCAGTGCAGAGGATGCACCATGCGATCAAACGGCGTGCGCCAGTCGTCATCCTCGATTGCCGTCACGGGCGTGCCGCTGAAGTTGGGCGAGGCGAGATTTGCGACCAGCACATCGAGGCGGCCGCACTCCGCGATCAGCGCCCGGCACGCGGCGGCCGTGTCGAGCGGGCGCGAATCCGCGATCACCGCAGCGCCTTCCTCTCGGAACACGTCGACCGTTGCGGGACCCATGAAATCTTCGGCCTGGGTTACCAGGACACGTTTGTCGCGGAGTCTCTTAGGCATGCAACCGGACAGGTCTCAAGCAACGAGTCGATAGTTTCCAGGATCCGTTGCGTCGATGTGGATCGGTTTCTTGTTCTCGGCCGTCAATCTGCACCATGCGCTAACCACTTCCGGGTCACAGCTTTCCAATTCCAACTTGTGGGAGGCCAGGATTCGAATGTACGCCTCGGTGGCACCATCCAGCGTGCTCTCTCCACGTTCCCAGCGCGAGACGGTCAAGCGCTCCCGGTGTACCAGTTCGCCCAGTTGGGTCTGCGTCAGCCCCATCTCCGCGCGCAAGTAGCGAAGTTCGGGACCGGTCAAAGTGCCCGCCGAAGTGACGATTCCTTTCGAAATCAGTCTGTGCAAGCTCCTCACCTTCGGGATTCTGATGGTTTCCTCTCCAGCATCGTCCTCGACGTCCCAACCCTCAATCCACACGTCGGGCAGCCCGCACTCCGTATAGCGATACCGTTTTGTTGCTTGACTCATCGAAGATCCTTCCACATTACTGTAACGAGCTTGATAGCCGGTCTCTGAGGGTCGGGTATGACTACAAGACATATCTCTCGGTTGCCTGAGTTTGGGGACTTGCTGCAAATCTTGTACTTGCAGTATCCCCGCCGACTCGACTCCACCGGTTCTTCGCCGATATATCCATGCATAAACATATGATTTACATCGGAAATAAAAATGTCTCTTTCCCGAAGGCGTTGTGCCGCATGCCTCGTGTAGGCCAGCTCAAAATCCGTTCGAGCGTAGGCGTGGATGCGGCATTCCGCCGTTTCGATAGACCAGCATCCGCTTTGCATCATGCATCATAATGATACATCTACGAAGGGGCGAGACAAGCATTACCGTCGCCGCCGTACCAAACGGGCACCGCAGCCGTTTCCGTTACGCGAGATTCCTGCTCACCACCTTTCCGGCCCAAAGGGCAGACTCACCTCCTTTCCGGTCCAAAGGGCACGTTCTTCGTCGTACGGCCCATTCACGACCTCCACCGGAGTGCCCAAAACGCCGGTAGAACGGGTCTTGGTGTCGTAGGCCACCCATTCGGAAAGCGCATCGGTGCGTGGACTGCCGGTTCTGCCAAAGGCGCAAAACGCATCCTGCAGGTTCCACGAGAGCGCATCCGTGGCTTCGCCGCGCCCGAAGTACCTGGCACTCGCGTCGCTGAAGGCATGTGTCCCGAACACGAAGCCGATGATGATTGCATGCGGCGCGCCGAGAATGCCTCCTTCCCAGGGCGATTCCCCCGCGAAGATGTAGTGATACGCCGACTGCCCGCGCGCGGCCATCGCTTCCGCCAGCCGGATCGCAGGTATGCGCATCTTGCGATCCGTCTCGATGGTCCAATACAGCGTAACCGGGTCGGTGGGAGCACCTCGGCGGGTACGAATCTCTCGATATCCATCGATGACCGCTTGCGCATCCTTGACGTTCTTCGAAATCTCGGCGAGCAACCCGGCTTCGTCGAGTTTCGACATCGTCGGATTCATCATGGTGAAGCCGCGCCACTCGTCCCGCTGCGTGCCGACCAGGATAGAAACGCCGTCCGCCGCGCCCTGCTTGACCGCATCGAGCGGCATTGCCTCGATTTGGGTGCCATCAATAGTTGGCTGATAACACATGCCGTGGCCTCGGGCGCTGTACCGGGCGGTAGCTTCGACGACCGCCTCCGGGTGGAGCGCCATCAGCTTGTCCGCGTCGTCCCCGGACAGGCCGAGTTCCTCCAGCACACCCTCCGAGATTTCCACGGCGCGTTCGAGGGTGTTCGCCGTGCTTGCCGCGCCACTGATGGCGATCCCGCGATGAAACAGTCCCTTCGCGGGCACGAGCGCGAGCAGCCCCGCGACACTCATCGCGCCGGCCGACTCGCCGAAGATGGTAACGCATCCCGGGTCTCCGCCGAATTCGGCAATGTTGTCGCGCACCCATTCGAGGGCCGCGGCCTGGTCGAGCAACCCCTCGTTCCCGGTCGCCGGAATACGCCCGCCCGTCACCTCGTTCAAGTTGAGAAATCCCAGCCCGCCAAGCCGATAGTTGATGGTGACCACTACCACATCGCAGCGCCGCGACATTATCTCGCCGTCATAGATCGGCGTACCCCCGGTGCCGCCCGAGAAACCGCCGCCATGAATCCATACCATCACGGGCCGTTTGGCGTCGTCGAGGCCCGGCGTCCAGACGTTCAGTTGCAGGCAGTCTTCGTCGCGGTAGGCGGCGTTGCGCGCGTTGAACACGAACGACAGGGGGCTATCGGGGTTGTCGGCCACCCGCTGCCACGCCTGCTTGCCCCAGTCGCCATTTGCGGCGCGCACGCCCGGCCAGGACGCCGGCGGTTCCGGGGGACGCCAACGCTGCTCTCCCGCGGGAGGCGCCGCAAAGGGAATGCCCCTGAAGCTGTGGATACCGTTGTTGCTCGCGCCCTCTACCTTGCCGTATACCGTCTCGACGATGGCCATGCCGTCCCCTCAATTCTGGTCGTTAGCACTCAAGTGTGGTGTTCCCCACCAGCAAGCGCAATACCGGTTGCGGGCCGCGCTACCCGTTCTCCCATTTCCACGCGACAACCGCTGCCCGCAACTCGGGGAAGTATTCTTCGAAGTCGTCCATCAAGACGGGTAGCTGCGCGCCGACGATAGCGTCGAGTTCGTGTGCGAGGTGCGCGAACCGCAAGCGCTCCAGGATGTAGGTCATCGCTCGCAGCACCGTGCGCGGTTCGCGGTAGTTTGAAAGCACGTCGGCATCGCGGAAGCGCCGGAAATACCTTCTTCCGTGCTCCGGCAGGAACTGATCGAATGCCCCGATGGCTTCGTACGCCATAGCCGCGAACGCTGTGAGTTCGCCGTGACCATGACGGTCCCATCGCAGCGCAAGGCAGTGGTCGGCGACCACATCGAGTAGCACCGGCGCGGCGCGGCGCAGTCTTGGATCGAGTCGGCGCACGCTCACGGCAATGCCCGGCAAGCGATTGCTCAACGCATCGACGCGGCGGTGGAGACGAATACCCGCCCGCAACGGCTCCGGCAACTCGTCCGACACCGGGCCCTTGATGAAATCGCCGATGAAGCCGCCGGCGACCAGCGCCGTTTCCGGATGGGCCAGCGTGCAGTGGGCGAGAAAGTTCACGCCCGCCGCGCGTCAGGGACCGGGACCTGTTCGTACCCCTTGCGCGATCGGGCGAAATATTCGTCGAAGGTCTCGCTCTCACTCGCCTCCCGGTGCGTTTGCTCGACCATCGACTCACGGCTCAAGCCTTCGAAGAAGGCCATCCGTTCCCTGCTCAAGGAACTCTCCGAGAAGTGGGCCTTGTGCGACACCGATTGATTCAGCGCGAAGGAACGGTAGGAGGTCTCCGCGCGGCGCATGTTCTCCAGCATGCGCGCCGATGGTGTGAGTTCGGGCCGTGCGACTTTGGCCCGCTGCGCATCGACGGCCTCCCCGACATGGCCGTCGCCAGACACTTCGTCGATCAGGTTCGCAACAACGCTGCACTCTTCGAGTATCCGGGTCGCCCAGGCGGGGCAGTTCACCGTTTCGTTGCCATCATCGAGCAGCAGGTTCGGATCCCGGCCATGAGTGACGACGGCGCGCTGGTTGGTCTGGATGCGTACGGACTCCTCCGGGCTGTCGGATGGACTATGGCGGAGCATGCACGCGAGCAGGAATGCGTCCAGCAAGCGTGACGCGCGCGCGTCGATCCCCACAGGCAGAAACGGATCGAGGTCCAGACAACGCACTTCAACGTATTCGACGCCTCGGTCATTCAATGCCGCCAAAGGCATTTCGCCCGAGCGTGTCCGCCGTTTGGGACGGATTGGACTGTAGAACTCGTTTTCGATCTGCAGTAGCGCGGTACCGAGCTGTTTGTATCCGCCGTTCGCATCGCGCAGGCCGATCCCTTCGTAGGGCGGATACGGCGTCGTCAGCGCCTCCCGCATGGTGGCGGAGTAGTCCGCAAGGCTGTTGTACGAGACGTGCAGCGAAGACTGGACGCTGGACTGATAACCGAGAGGACCCATCCGCAGCGCCGTCGCGTGGGGCAGGTAAAAGGTTGTCTGGTCGAATTGCTGTAACGCGTGCGGCTGGTTGGCCACGAACGAAGCACAGACAGCCGGCGATGCGCCAAACAGGTAGATCAGCAGCCAGGAGTCACGTCGGAAATTGCGGATGAGGTCGAAGTAGGCGCGGGTCGGCGTATCGTCGTCGAGGGTTTCACCCCGCGCCCTGGCGATGATCGGCCACAGCGTGTCCGGCACCGAGAAGTTGTAGTGGATGCCCGAAATCGTCTGCATGACCCGACCATAGCGATAGCCGAGTCCCCGCCGATAGATCGTCTTGATGCGGCCGATATTGGACTTCCCATAGCGGCCCAACGGGACTGCGTCACCTTCGGTAAGCGCGCACGGCATGCTCGCGGCCCATAGCAACTCGTCCTGCAGGTGTCGATAGACGAAGCGATGGATGTCGTCCAGTTCCGCGATACATGCGGCGGCGCTTTCATGCACGCCGGTGATCAGTTCCGGCTGCGCCTCGCTGAAGTCCGTCGTGATGTGCGGATGGGTGAGCGCCGCGCCCAACGCGGCGGGATGCGGCGTCTGCGCGAGGGTTCCGCGCGCGGTCACCCGCAAGCTTTCTTTTTCGATACCGCGCCGCAGGCGCGCGAGTTCCTCTCGGCCCCACAAACCCCTGATCGCGTCGGCGCTTATCACGTTGTGAACTTGACGGTCGGAGTCAGGCGACCTTCGGTCCCGCGTCCACGATCAACCGATCGACATCGAACTTCCGAAAGTTGTCGACGAATTTTCCGATCAGGCTTGCCGCGGCCGCATCGTACGCGGACTTGTCCGCCCACGTGTTCCGGGGATTCAGGAGCGCGTCGTCGACACCGGGCACCGTGACGGGAATGTCGAGGTTCAACCCGGGAAGGTGTGTCGTCGGCGTATGACGCAAAACGCCGGACAGTATGGCGGTGACGATCGATCGCGTCACCGGAATGCTGAATCGTCTGCCAACGCCGTAGCCGCCGCCGGTCCAGCCCGTATTGAGCAGATACACCTGCGAGCCGAACTCGCTGATGCGCCTGATCAGGAGATCGGCGTATACGCGCGCCGGCCGCGGGAAAAACGCGGCGCCGAAGCATGTGGAAAACGTCGCGGAATACGCTTCCGTCGAGCCGACAACCGTCGATCCGACTTGCGCCGTATAGCCTGACAGGAAGTGATAGGCAGCGGCTTCCTTGGATAGCACGGCCACGGGCGGCAGCACTCCGCTCACATCGCAGGTAAGAAAGATGATGGAATCCGGCTCGCCGGCGCGGTTCTCCGGCACCTTGGCCTCTATGTTGGCCAAGGGATAACAGGCGCGCGTGTTCTCCGTGAGGGACGCGTCCGCATAGTCGGGCTGGCGCGTGACGGGATCCATCACGACGTTCTCGACTATGGCGCCGAACGAGATCGCGTCATAGATCACCGGCTCGTTCTCGCGCGTCAGGTCGATGCACTTGGCATAGCAGCCGCCTTCGATGTTGAACACGCCTCCCTTGGCCCAGCCATGCTCGTCGTCGCCGATCAACAGACGCCTCGGATCCGCCGACAGCGTCGTCTTGCCGGTGCCGGAAAGGCCGAAGAAAAGCGTGACATCGCCATCGTCGCCAACATTCGCGGCGCAGTGCATCGGCAGAACATCGCTGTCCGGCAGCAGGAAGTTCTGAACGCCGAATAGCGACTTCTTCATCTCTCCCGCGTACCGCATGCCAGCGAGCAGAATGCGTCGCCGGTCGAAATTGAGCATCACGGTCACATCGCTGCGGGTGCCGTCGCGCGCCGGCGAACAGACGAAGTCCGGCGCGTTGACCACCTCCCATACCTCCTTCCCCTTCGGATTGAAGGTTTCCGGCACAATGAAAAGCGAACGCCCGAACAGCGCGTGCCACGCGTACTCCGTCGTGACCTCCATGGGCAGGTAGTGTTTCGGATCGGCGCCGACATGAAGATGGGAAACGAAGGTCTCCCGATCCGCCAGGTGCGTCTGAACGCGATTCCACAAGGCATCGAATACAGAGGATTTGATCGGATGGTTGATGGGCCCCCAGTCGACAAACGCAGAAGCTGCCGGACCATCGACGATGAAGCGGTCGTCCGGCGAACGCCCCGTGCGTTTGCCGGTTTCGACAACGATTGCGCCGCTAGCCGAGAGCCGACCTTCGCCGCGCAGAAGGGCGATTTCCGCGAGCGCCGCCGGACTCAGGTCGTAGTAGGTTTCGTTCCTGCTGGAAATGTCGATGTCGAGCGCCATTGACACTATCTTCGGTGGGTTTCGCGAATCATACACGCACGTCCCGCGTCGTGCCCGGAGCAGTAGAGGCTAATCGCCCGGTGCTTTCGCGCACCTCGATCCTACCCGCCACGGGGGCGCGGCATCCTGCGGGAACGCCCTTCCCTGAATTGCTCAATTCGCCGTCGGTCCCGCTTCGACGGCCGACCGTAAGGCGGTTGCGATCCCGCATATCCCGCCCGCCGCAGCGCCGCTTCCCGCTCGCGCTTTGCTACGGACTCCTCGGTTTCCCCGTACAGAAGCGCCGCCGCCGCCGCGCTGCCGCGTCGTTCCGACAAGGCTTCGACTCGCACCGAAAAATTCTCCGGTCCGCGCCTGATGTCCAGCGTGTCGCCGCACTTCACATCCTTCGCCGCCTTGGCCCGTGTCCCGTTCAGCCGCACGTGTCCACCATCGATGGCGGTCTTTGCCCGCGAGCGCGTCTTGAAGAAGCGCGCCGCCCACAGCCACTTGTCGAGCCGAACCGAAGACACGGGCGTCAAAACGACATGATCTCCTCGAAATCGTCCAATGCCGGAAATGGCAAGGCCGAACGTCTCGGCTCCTGCGAGTCCGGTTGCGCGACGCACAGCACCTGCTCGATCCCGTTCTTCCGAGCGGCCTCCAGCACCCCCGTATCGTCGTCGATGAACAGCGTACGCGACGGATCGTAAGGATCGCGCGCGGCCAGCGCCGACCAGAACTCCCCGTACTGTTTCGGGTAGCCAAATTTGTGCGCCGAGTAATGGGCATCCAGTTCGGCCGTGAGGTCGAGCCGCGCGTCCTTGACCGCAAGGCTCTTGGGATGCGCGTTGGTGACCAGGACGGCACGCCGACCCGATGCCCGAACCGCGCGCAGAAAACGCGAAGCATTCGCGCGGTATGCGATCAGGTGCTCAAGCTCCCGGTGCAATTCGACAATATCGAGCCGCGCGTATCGGGACCAGTAGTCCAGACAGTAGAAGTCGAGCGATGGCGGCACGCCGCGCATGTGCCCATAGAGCTGCTCGCGGGCGGCCGCCACGCCGATGCCGCGCGTCGCCGCGAACACCTCGGGCAAACGCTGGTTCCACAGGAAGTTGTCGAAGTGCAGGTCGATGAGCGTACCGTCCATGTCCAGCAGAACGGTGTCGACCTGGGACCACTCAACCATTCACCGATGGTATAGGATTTTCCCGAGGGTCGCCGTTCAGGGAGTAGCTAACGACCAGTCTGCTCCTGCTGGTGCAGACGCAACTGACTCTCCCAGAAGGCTTCCGCTTCACGATCCTCGCCAGCCGGATCGCAGATCGCCGCCAGGGCTGCCGAGAGTTCCTCGGCCTTCGGCGGATACGTCTCGTATTGGTTCTCGAGTTCTTCCGGGTCGTTGCCGAGGTCGAACAACTGGTCCGGTGCCTCGACGTTGTGGATAAGCTTCCAGTCGTCCTGGCGCACCATGAACGAGCTGGCGCGGGCGCCATGGCCGTGGTATTCGGAGAAGACGACTCGATCCCGGTCGTCATTCGCCAACGTCCCCAGGGGTGCGCCCAGCCAGTTCTCGGGGTGTCGCGCGCCCGTCAGCGAGAACACGCTGGCCTGCACGTCGTGCAGGTCGACAGGTGTCGTCACCCGCGCGCCCGACTCGAAGTCCGGACCCGCGGCGATGCACGGGATCCGGGCGGCGTCCTCGAGCAGGTTGCACTTCCACCACAGCCCGAACTTGCCGAGCATCTCGCCGTGGTCCGAGGTGTAGACAACGTTGGTCGTGCTCGCGAGGCCCGCCTCAAAGACGGCGGACAGCAGCCGCCCGAGTTGCTCGTCGATAAAGCTGACGCAGGCGTAGTAGCCCCGGCGGAGCCCACGAACCTGCTGCTCCTCGACGTGCTCCAGGTAGAAGTGCCGGCGCAGGTCGACCGCGTAAGGGTGTTGCGCTGTCGCCGCTTCGACCCCGTGTGCCGGCAGATCGCCGTGGTCGCGGTACTTGTCCCATAGCCGCTCGGTGCAGAAATGGGGAAAGTGCGGCTTCACCAGGTTGACGTAGAGGACCCAGGGACGATCCATCCCCGGAGCTCGGGTCTGAAGCCAGTCGACAGCCGCATCCATGTACTTGACGTCGTTTCCCCAAGGCGCCTCGCGGGGACCGTAGTCGTCGAGGCGCTTCGAGGCCCCCGAGCGTACGGCAAGGGGGCGGCGGCGCTGCGCCTTGTCGAAGCCCCACGCGCCGTCGTTGGTCTCGATGGTCTCCGAGAATCCCAGTTCGGCAACCGGTCGATAGGCATGCACCTTTCCGATGAATACGGTGTGCACGCTTCGTTCGCCGAGCACGGCACCGAGGCCTTGGGTTTCGGGCGGAATTCCGAGACGATTGTTGCCGTAGACTCTTACGGCGTGGACCCGCTTCCCTGTCAGAAACGCGGAGCGGCTCGGTACGCAGAGCGGCGACGGGCAATAGGCGTGCTCGAACAATGTGCCGTTGTTGGCCAGCCACTGCATGTTCGGAGTGTCGACGAAGTCGTGGCCGTAGGGCGATGAGTACCGGGGATTGTGCTCGTCGGACATGAAGACGATGACGTTCGACATGATTTGCTTCCGGTCCTGCCGGGGTTAGCCGCGCCCGAGATTTCATTACGGTCAACCGGGACACCCCGTACCCTACCCCGGTCGGGCAGTTCAGCAGCCGACTCCAGCACGCATCCCGTGCATCGCCGCCCCACGCGCGCCGGTTAGTCGATTGCCTGATAGACCAACGCCCTGACCTTGCCGACGTCGTCCAATCCAAGGCCGGGAAGCACCTGCGTCTGTTCCGATCGGTCGGTTCCACTCACGAGCGACCGGGGTCTCGTCAGCTCAACGTTGTCGCCAAACCCGAGTCCACGATCCGGCGATCTTGCGTGAGAAGAGTGGCACCCAATACCCGTGCCGTCGCGATGAGGATTCGGTCGGCAGGATCGCGGTGAAAGGACTCGGGCAGGGTGGCAAGTTCCGCCGCGATCGCCGGCGACATGCCCTGTCGACGTACCAGGGGTGGCGCCACCGCCTTGTCGAGCCAGTCTCGCAGCCCAAGCGCAAGTTCGATGCGTCCGAGGCTCCACAACGTCGCGACTTCCCATAGGGAGATGTCGGACACCAGAAGCGGGGAACCGGCGTCCGCAGCCGAGAGAACGTTCTGCTGTGCCGGCGATAGTCGACCGCTTTCGTTGAGCCACCAGATGAGAATGTGGGTGTCCAGCAACGCCGTCACGGCGCATTGCTCTCCCAATAGTCATCCGGCACCGCTGGCCCGAGGATGTCACCGACAACCTTGACCGTACCCTTCAGTTCCATCTGCGGATACTCCGCCACCGACTGGTTTGCAGGTCCAAGCTCGGCCACGGCTCGACCGCGTTTCAGGATGACGACCCGTTCGCCAGTAGCTTGTACGCGATCGAGAATCGCCAGGCACCGCGCTTTGAACTCGGAAGCATTGATCGTTTCCATAAGTGACCAGTATTGATGACCAGTCACTCTTGGTCAAGTGCCCGATCTCGTAGCACGGAAGGCGGGAAAGGTATGTAAGAATGCCCCGTAGCCAACACGGAGGGTACCCTGGCCGGTGCTCGCCAACGGCTGAGTAAGGGTCGATCCAAGAGGACACCAGCGCCATGAACCTGGCCGATGCATTGACCGATCTCGCGCGCCAGGCGGGAGATGCGATCCTGCAGGTCTACGCGGGCGAATTCGAAGTCCAGACGAAGGCGGACGCATCCCCGCTCACCGTCGCAGACTTGCGGTCGCACCAGCTGATCGTCGACGGTTTGCGCCGCCTGACGCCCGACCTGCCCATCATCTCGGAAGAGGCCGATCCGGCGGATTTCGCGGTGCGCCGGACCTGGGATCGATACTGGTTGGTGGACCCCCTCGACGGCACCAAGGAGTTCGTGAGCCGCAACGGCGAATTCACGGTGAATATCGCGCTTATCGAAGCCGGCCGGCCGGTGCTGGGGATAGTAGGCGTGCCGGTGCGCGAAGAAGTGTTCGTCGGCGACGTGAGATCGAAAACAGCCTACAAGACCACGCCGAACGGCCGCGAGATTCTGCGTACCCGCGCCGTTTCCGACGCCGGCGGGTTGACCGTGGTTGCGAGCCGTAACCACGGCGGCCCACGGCTCGAACGCTATCTCGACGCGCTGTCGGTCGCCTTCGGCACCGTCTCCCGCAAGTCCGTCGGCAGTTCGCTCAAGTTCTGCATTCTGGCCGAGGGTCTGGCCGACTTTTATCCGCGCCTTGGCCTCACGTCGGAGTGGGATACAGCGGCGGCGCAGGCAGTGCTGACCGCGGCCGGCGGCGCCGTATGTCGTTTCGACAGCGCCGAACTCGCATACAACACCAAGGCGTCGCTCTTGAACCCGGAGTTCTTCTGCGTGGGCGATCCGGCTTTCCCGTGGGCCGAACGCCTACCTGCCCGACCTGCCGCGTAAGACACTGCCGGGACGCAGCGCTTGCCCATCGATCGATTGCGGGTCGCCGCCCGCGCGACTATCCTCATCTGGGTACGAACAACTGGGGGGTCCGCCGTGGCCGAACCGCAAGAGCAGGTCGAGGAACAACCGCGCGAAAAGCCGAGAAGGCCTTACGTTTCCGAACGTGGCCCATTCGAGATACGCGCCAACCCCACCATCAACCAACCCCGCGCGCGCGGCACCGTCGACAAGGCACGCGTCCTCGAAACCTTCGAACACAGCGCCTTGGCCGAGAAATACGAGGCGGCGCCCGTCGTAGAGAAGCTCATCGAGATGTCCAAGGCAACGGCAGGGGGTATCACCTCGACGCGGTTGTTCTCCCAGGACGCCTCGCCCAACGGCATGCGCTTGTCCCACGTGTGGATGGGGTCCAACTACCCGCTTTCCCGCCACAGTCATCCGCGATTCGGCGACTGCCTCTACTATGTGGTCGCTGGCGAAATCATCATGGGCCGGCGCAAACTGCGAGCCGGCTCCGTCATCTTCCTGCCGAAGGGGTTGCCGTACAAGTTCAAGGCCGGACCCGCCGGCGCCGAAGTGCTCGAATTTCGAGCCGACCGCTCCGACGAGAATGCCCCCCTCATAAGGCTCGAAGAGCACTCCCTGGAGTCGATCCAGAAGATCATCGACGAGGGGAAGGCACACCAGCACGAGTGGGTAGTGCCCGAGCGAATCGGCGATACGGCATTGCGTCAAGCGGAATTGGATGGGGGAGCCGAATAGCATGGCAGAACCCCACGAGCCCACAGAAGAACAAGAGCACCAAAAACCGAGAAGACGGTACGTTTCCGAGCGTGGCCCATTCGAGATATTCGCCAACCCCGCCATCAAGCCACCCCGCCCGTCGGACGAGATCGACGAGGAGTATGGCGCCAATCTTTTCGAACACGGCGCATTGGCGGAAAAGTGCGGGGAGGCGCCGGTGCGGCAGAAGATCGGTGAAATGGTCAAGACGCTATGGCCCGGCCTCACTTCGACGCGGTTATTTGGCCAGGACGCCTCGCCCAACGGCATGGTTTTGGTCCACGTGTGGTTCGGGCCGCACTACCCCCTGTTTCGCCACAGTCATCCCAAGTCCGGGGACTGCCTCTACTATGTGGTCGCTGGCGAAATCTTCCTGGGCCGGCGCAAACTGGGAGCCGGCTCCGTAATCTTCTTGCCGAGCGGCATGCCGTACAAGTTCAAGGCGGGACCCGCCGGTGCGGAGGTGCTCGAATTTCGAGCCGGCGGCGGCGATCCGAACGCCCCCGGCCTGAAGCTTGAAGAGCACTCCCTGGAGGCGATCCAACAGCTCATCGACGAGGGGAAGGCACACCAGCACGAGTGGGAAGTGCCCGAGCGGATCGGCGATACGGCATTGCGCCAAGCCCAGGTGGATGCGAGGGCCGAATAGCCGGCGCCTTCGGCTTGCGACGGGGTATCCCGGATTGCCGGTCGCCGCCCGCGCGACTATGCTCATCTTTGTACGAACAACTGGGGATCCTCCATGGCCGAACCGCAAGAGCGCGTCGAAGAACAACCGCACCAAAAGCCTGATAGGCGTTACGTTTCCGAACGTGGCCCATTCGAGATATCCGCCAACCCCACCATCAGAACACCCCGCTCGCGGGGCCCTGTAGACAGGGCTCGCGCCCTCGCGACCTTCGAGCACAGCGCCCTGTCCGAGAAATACGGGAAGGAGGCGGTCGAAGAGAAGATCGTCGAGATGTCCAAGGCGCTAGCCGGGGGCATCACCTCGACGTCGTTGTTCGCCCAGCGCTCCACGCCGGGCGGCATGACCTTGTCCCATGTGTGGATGGGATCCAACTACCCACTGTATCGCCACAGTCATCCCCGGGCAGGGGACTGCCTCTACTATGTGGTCGCCGGCGAAATCTCCATGGGCCGGCGCAAACTGGGATCCGGCTCCGTTGTCTTCTTGCCGAGCGGCATGCCGTACAAGTTCAAGGCCGGACCCGCCGGTGCCGAGGTGCTCGAATTCAAAGCCGGCGGCGGCGACGAGAGCGGCCCCGGTTTGAGGCTTGAAGAGCAGTCCCTGGAATCGATCCAACAGCTCATCGACGAGGGAAGAGCACACCAGCACGAGTGGGAAGTACCCGAGAGGATCGGCGATACGGCATTGCGCCAGGCAGAGATTGATGGAAGAGGCAAGTAGCGGCGGAATCAGGGATTTGCTGAAGCTCGCCGTTTTAACGAGCGACTGGGGATAGTTATGGCAGAACCTCACCAACGCAAGAAGAGACCGTTCGTGTCCGAGCGCGGCCCATTCGAGATATGCGCCAACCCCACCATCACGTCAGCATCCTCGCGGGGCACCGTGGATGAGTCCCGCCTCCTGGAAATCTTCGAGCACAGCGCCTTGGCCGCAAAGTACGGGGAGGCACCGGTACGGCAGAAGATCATCGAGATGACCGAAGCATTGTCGGGGGGCCTCACTTCGACACGGTTATTCGGCCAGGACGCATCGCCCAACGGGATGAGTTTGTCCCACGTGTGGTTCGGGCCCAATTTCCCGCTGTTTCGCCATAGTCATCCCCGGTCCGGGGACTGCCTCTACTATGTGGTCGCCGGCGAAATCGTCCTGGGCCGGCGCAAACTGGGATCCGGCTCCGTTATCTTCTTGCCCAGCGGCATGCCGTACAAGTTCAAAGCCGGACCCGCCGGTGCCGAGGTGCTCGAATTCAAAGCCGGTGGCGGCGACGAGAACGCCCCCGGCCTAAGGCTTGAGGAGCACTCCCTGGACTCGATCCAACAACTCATCGACGACGGGAAGGCACACCGGCACGAGTGGCAAGCGCCCGAGCGGATCGGCGATACGGCCTTGCGGCAAGCGGAGGTGGATGGACGAAGCGAATAGCTTCGCACTTGCCTCCCACGCCTCCCGCATAAGATACTTTCGGTCCCACCCGACCGACCGGTGGGCGAGCGCTGGGCAACCTCCGACTCGTTGCAACCTTGGATAACCGGAGAAACTACATTGGCCAACTCACAACCGCGTCCGCTGCCAACGCCCACGCCGGAAACAGAGCACTTCTGGGCTGGCACGCGCGACGGCGAACTCAGGCTGCAGCGATGCCTCGACTGCGACCACACCTACTTCCCCCCGCGGCCGTTTTGCCCCGATTGCGGGTCGAAGGGCGTCGAAGTCTACGCCGCGAGCGGCCGGGGAACGCTCCTCAGCTATGTCATCAACCACAGGCGGCACCCGTCATTCGACGGTCCCTATTGCATCGCCCTGGTCAAGCTCGAAGAGGGTCCAACCATGATGTCCAACATCGTCGAGAGCGAACAAACACCGGAGGCCCTGGTGCTCGACATGCCGTTGCAGGTCGTTTTCGAACGCCAGAACGATGACATCTCGGTTCCCGTGTTCAAGCCGGCGGAGCAATCCGCATGACCGGCGTAGCCATCGTAGGTGCGGCGGAAACCACCGAACTCGGCCGTATTCCGGGCGCGAGCCAACTGCAACTCCATGCCGACGCCGCCCTTAACGCGTTCGCCGATACCGGACTGACGGCAAAAGACATAGACGGCGTGGCGACGGCCGGCTCATCGCCTGTCGAAATCGTCCACTACCTGGGAATCACGCCGCGTTGGGTCGACGGGACCAGCGTGGGCGGTTGCTCGTTCATGATCCATGTGCGGCACGCGGTGGCGGCGATTCAGTCGGGACAAGCCGAAACCATCTTGATCACGCATGGCGAGAGCGGTCGGTCGCAGGTCGGCAGAGGAGGGCGCGGCGCCGGAACCGCGGGTCTGGCGCAGCAATTCGAAAATCCCTACGGCGCCATGGGACCGACGACGATGTTCACCATCCCCGTCCTGCGCTACATGAAGGAGTACGGCCTGACCCACGAGCAACTCGCCATGGTCGCCGTCGTTCAGCGGGAGTGGGCGGGGCGCAACCCCCGCGCATCCTATCGCGACCCGATCACGGTGGACGACGTGCTGGCATCGCGCATGATCGCCTACCCGTTCCACCTGCTCGAATGCTGCCTCGTCACCGATGGCGGCGGCGCTCTTATCCTCACCCGCGCGGAGCGGGCCGCAGACTTTCCGCAAAAGGCCGTGCACATCCTCGGCACCGGCGAAAGCGCGGAAACCCCCATGATCAGCCAGATGCAGGATCTGTGCTCCTCCCGGGCGTTCCGTGTAGCCGGGTCGGACGCCATGCGGGACGCGGGCATCGGCCACAGCGATGTCGACCACGTCATGGTCTACGATGCATTCGCGCACTTGCCCATCTACGGGCTTGAAGATCTTGGCTTCTGCCAGAAGGGCGAAGCGGCCGCGTTTATCGCCGACGGCAACACGCGGCCGGGGGGACCACTACCCCTGAACACCAATGGCGGCGGACTCTCGTATATGCATTCCGGCATGTACGGCATGTACGCGCTGCAAGAGAGCGTGCGGCAGATGCGCGGCACAGCGCCGGCCCAGGTTCCAGGTGCCGAAGTATCGCTCTGTCTCGGCGTCGGCGGCATGTTCGCAGCGTCGGGCTGTATTGTGATGGGCACCGAGTCGACCGTCTGAGACCGCACGCGGCGCACACGGCTGACAACTGGAAATGAGCATCGGGAAACGTTGGAAATTGGCCTCACCCGCCGGGCTGCATGAGTGCTCCGCCCTGCCGAGGAACCGGTACACGTCCGTCAGACCCGGCCGGTGAGGGTTGCCATGTTCACACCTCGATTTTCGAAAGTAAATATGGTTTCGGCCCCGTTTCGGGGCCTCCATCAAAATCTCAAGCGGCATCAAATGCTTAACGATTCACAATCCATTTTATTTTCACTTTTCGCGCTTCGCCGGATACGTCCCGCTGAACGCGGGCCTTCTCGTCGAACGGGAAAAAGCGCGAACGTAACGACATAAATCTAATGACATCAATTAGTTACAAATTGTATCGTGCCGGAAAAACCGGGGCGCGAGCGTTATGAACGAGGCCACGCGGTACATCATCTACGGAGCCGGTGGTATCGGCGGCACCATTGGCGCACGCCTCTTGCAGCGCGGCTACGACGTCGTGCTCATCGCCCGCGGCGCGCACTTCCGTGCCATCGAAGAACAGGGGCTTCGGTTCGTCACACCAACCCAGGACGTGCGTCTTCGCATACCCGCTGTCGATCACCCAAACAACGTCGATTTTCGCGATGGCGATGTCGTCATCCTGTGCGTCAAGAGCCAGCACACCGAAGGCGCCTTGACCGACCTCTACGCTGCCGCCGGAGACGATATCCCGGTGGTCTGCTGTCAGAACGGCGTGGCCAACGAACGCATGGCCCTGCGGCGCTTCCGTCGCGTATACGGCATGAACGTGATGGTGGGCGGCGTGCACCTTGACCCTGGCGAAGTCTTCAATTCCGCAGAAAATCCCGCCGGTATGCTCGATGTCGGCTGCTTTCCGTCAGGCATCGACAAGCCCGCCGAAGACATCGCGGCAGCGCTCACCGACGCTGGCTTCAGTTCGCTGACGGACCCTTCGATCATGGGCCAGAAGTACGGCAAGCTCGTCGCCAACCTCGGCAATGCCGTGCAGCCCGTCTGCGGCGAAGACGCCCGCGATGTCCTGGAGCTGCTGCGGCAGGAGGCCGCGATTTGCTATCGCACGGCCGGCATCGAGTGGACCGACATGCGTACGTTCATGGAGGGGCGAGCGAGCAGTTCCCGCCGGCTGCGTTCGATCCCCGGTCACGAACGGCCCGGGGGTTCCTCCTGGCAGAGCATTCGACGGGGCACCGGCAATATCGAAACCGATTTCCTGAACGGGGAAATCGTCCAGCTCGGTCGTCTGCATGGCATACCGACACCGGCCAACGCGGTGCTGCAACGGCTCGGCAATCGCATGGCCAACGAAGGACTGCCGATCGGGAGTTTTCCGACGGACACAGTCCTTCAGATGATCGAGGCCGAGAAGACGGGGCAAAGCTCGGGATAGGATCCCGCAGTCGGCGGTTCAGTCGTCACGCGCTGTGCCTTCGGCCTTGAAGCGCAGGCGTTCCGCCCTGCGCGCCTCGCCCCGCCGGGCGAGCTTCGCCACGTCCTCCAGCCGCACTTCCATATACCGGACACGCCAGGACTCGTCGTCACTCCACCGAAACGGTGTGCGCACCGTGGTCCGGGGCCGCTCGGCACGTTCAAGCAGATCGATGCCCTGGGCTGCGATCGCTTCCTGCATCGATGCATCGAACGGTTTGCCGCAGGGGTTGCCCAGCGGAAAGTCCGTGAAGAGGAAACGGGGAACGCCGCAGTGTTCCACCACGTCCAGGGCGGAACCGAGAATAACCGTCGGTATGCCAGCGGCCTCCAGGTGTCGCGCGGTCAGACTCACGGTCTGGTGACACACGGGTCACAACGGTACGAGCACCGCGGCGTTCGCGCCGTCTTCCCGGCAACGACGTACTACTTCCGGCGCATCGATCATCCTGGTGCGGCGCTGGCTGTACTCGGTCGGGGCACAGTGGAAGCGCGCGGTGATACCGCCGATCCGACCGGCTTCGACCAACGCCCTGAGACACTCGAGCGGGAAGAAGGCGTTCAGGTCATCCAGGTGCGTCGCGTTCTTGTCCCACTGCAGATCGTTACCGTACAGCCGCTGCGGCGGATCGATAGTCGACCCCGAGGCCACTTCGCGGACATCGGAGAAAGTCCGGTCATACGGGCTTGCCGTGGTGATGATCGCGAGTTTCGACTGCGCGAGCGGCCTGGACAACGGCGCGAACGGCACATCGTCGAAACGCGCCCACACATAGGCTTTGTCAAATCCCTGCGCCGCGTAGTACGCGCGCGTGCGCTCCATGTAGGGCACGGGTCCATCGGTCATGCGCGGATGATCGTACAATCGTTTGGATGCGCCGGTAATCTCGCGCTTGTTCGCCTGTTTCATGCGGCGTCAAGCTTTTCGATCACCCACAAGCCATCCGGACTTTACGCTTGTGCGGACGCATAATGCAGGATGTGCTCAGCCACCGCCTGCGGCGATGTCAACTCAGTCACTAGGACGTCCCGGCGGGATGCTTCGTCCGAGATTTCGTCAAGCGCCTCCCTCACGTTCGCACTCTCCAGTTGGTCGGGGAGTTCGGTACCTGCCAACAACTCTCTCCGCTCAGGTCGAAAAAGCATGGGGCCGTCCTTAAGCAGACTCAAATTCCAGAGTCCGGCGCGTGCCTGTTCAACTCGACGCTTAAGGTTTGATTTCGAAAATGTAACCAAGTTGGCAGCAAAGAGGGAATCGAGGAACGTAAATTCTGCGGGCGAGTCATACCTGCCGAGATGCACGCGCACTTCCAGATGGTTCCTCAGCCGTTCGTTACGGTTTACCAGGATAGAGACAACCTCCTCAGTCCAACGGACCGGTTTCGGATCCTTCGATCGAGGTTTGAAGTACTCGCCGTGGAACACCGTCGACATCGATCCCGCACGCCTCACCAATTCATCGAGGTCGGACAACCTACTCTCTTGTTCGGAGCCAAGAGAGACGCCCTCCACTGGCGGTGGCCATTGCCCCAACGACCTGTTGTGCTCCAGATGCGCACCCAGGCTCTCCGTCACAATTTCGATCAGATCTGCTACGTACTTTCGATCATCGCGGAATATTGCTCGCGCAATCGCGGGATCGATGGTCTGCGCGCAACGCATCTCACTCTCGTTGATTGCCGCTATTGCAACAACAATCCGTTCCTCCGACCCTGGAATCGCCTCAAGCAGAACCGGTGCCCACCGTGTGGCCGATGTCTCCACGTTACGCGAGAAGCTGGGCTTGTCCAACGTGAAACTCCTCCTCAATAAGAGCTGGAAGCTCGTTCACTCGATCCTTCAACAGTCTTGCGCACTCCTCAAACTCCGGATTTCCCTTCCAAGCGCCCAATAGTGCTGCTATTTCCAGCTGTTGATAGTTCAATCGACCAAAATCCGCACAGGACTTCTTGATGCGATTCGCAAGCGATTGGCGCGCAGTTCGAGGTTCGCTCGCAATCAGATGCCGAGCGAGTCCATTGCGAAACTTGGTCTCTTTGTTCATATAGTTGGGTAGTGACTCCCCATGGTCGATCAAGAGGAACTCTCGTTGGCCCACGAAAAGCAGGTTTGAAGGCGTTCTGTCTTCGTTTGCGATCCATTCGTCAAACGCAATCGCCGCAAGGAACTTCGGCCACCGAACAAGGTGGTTTACCACCTCCGGCGAGTGGCGCGCCCGTTGCAAAAGATTGCTGTACCGGGCATAGCCGGTTCCAGACACAAACGGTTCCCCACCATCCCACAATTCGGATTCGCGAATGTCGAGTACACAAGGCGTCGGAACCGGTATTCCGACCATCTGCGCCAAAAGGTTGCACAACACCTCCCTTACAAGTTGGTAGTGGGGCACTCGCTTGAAGACCACGGGCACAACCCCAGCCGTGGCGCGTGCCCATCCGCGACCGGCCACGTGCGACGCGGGTCCCGGCAACCGATTTAGAGGCCCCTCCAAGGTGCCAAACTGAATGGTTTCGATCATTGCGGCCAAACTGCAGGACCGTTCCGACGGAATATCAGCGCAATGCCGACGGACATCGGCTAGCCCAACGCTCCCTGCAGTTCTCTTGGCGCGTTCGCGCCGCGGTGCACTTTGCGAGTTGGCTAGTGTCCGCTGGCCGCTTCATTCTCATCCCTTCCGTCCTCCCCAAGAATGCCGCAAACTGGCGAATCGGATTGTCTACTAGATGCACGCAGGCAGTCCACTTCGTTTACATATCGAAACGCCTTGCCCGCAATTTCAAACTGACCCATTGCGGAAGGCCACGCCGCACTGCTCGGCGACGACCGATCTTGTAGAATCCGAGAGTTCAAGTAGGACACCAGGAGGAAAACGATGGCGAGCCTGACGCCCGGAACCCGGCTCAAGAGCACGGTTTGCACCACGGAGATCATGGTTATCACGGCGCCGGCGGAAGGTATTGACATCATGTGCGGCGGCGAGCCCATGAACTCGGACGGCCAAGGCAACGGCGGTAGCGCGCACCAGGAACACGCTGCCGGTTCCATCCTCGGCAAACGGTACACGAACGAGGAAGGAAGCCTGGAAGTGTTGTGTGTGAAAGGCGGCGAGGGGTCGCTGTGGGCCGGCGGCTCAGCAATGAAAGTGAAGGACTCAACGAAACTTCCCAAGACGGACTGATTGAATCGCCGAGAGGTCGGAAGGGAGTGCGCCCTTGAACATCATGATGCTGCTGGAGATGGCGGCGGCGGGATACGGAGACCGCGTTGCTTTCGTTGACGCCCATGCCCACCAGTCGATCACTTACCAGGGCCTATTTGATGCCGCCGCGAACGCCGCGAACGATCTGCGCCAATCCCAGGCTTCGCGATTTGCGATCCTCGACGTTTCAAACCTGGCGGTGCCGATCGGCCTCTTCGCTTCGAGCTGGGCTGGCATGCCGTATGTACCCATCAGTTACCGTCTGACCGACGACGAGATCGACGGACTGGTCGAGCGCGTAAAGCCGGCATACCTGGTGACGGATGCCGACCACATCGAACATTTCCACACTGACTCAATCGTGCGCTGGCGTTCTCGAAGCGAGTTCCTGGCTCTTGCCCGGAACGGGTCCGCCAACGGCGCCGAACCCTGGTCCATGGACGGCGACGAAACAGCCGCCCTCCTATTCACCAGCGGCACCACGGGAGCGCCGAAAGCGGCCGTGTTGCGGCAGAAACATCTCGTCTCATACATCCTCGGCTCCGTCGATTTCATGTCGGCGGACGAGTCGGAAACCGCACTGGTCTGCGTCCCTCCTTACCATGTCGCCGGAATCGCCGCAGTGCTGAGCTCCGTCTATTCCGGCCGTCGCGCCGTTCAGCTCGCCAACTTCACGCCCGAAGCGTGGATCGAACTGGCCCGCGACGAGAAGGTCACCACCGCCTTCGTCGTTCCCACCATGTTGCGCCGCATCGTCGAAGCCCTCGAGGGCGAACATCATGCGCGCATGCCGCACCTGCAGTCGCTCTCCTACGGCGGCGGGAAAATGCCGCTGCCCGTCATTGAGCGAGCGATGGCGCTGTTCCCGGACACCGACTTCACCAACGCCTACGGTCTTACGGAAACCAGTTCAACCATCACGGTGCTCGGACCGGACGCGCATCGGGACGCGGCGGCCAGCGAAGATCGGGCCGGTCGCCGCAGGCTCGCTTCCGTCGGGGTGCCTTTGCCCGGCATCGAAATCGAAATCCGCGACGAGCAGGGCCACGTCCTCGGCACCTACGAGCACGGCGAAATCCACGTTCGGGGCGATCAGGTATCCGGCGAATACGAAGGCATCGGCAGGTTGACCGATGAAGAGGGCTGGTTTCCCACCCGGGACGGCGGTTTCCTCGATGACGAAGGCTACCTTTTCCTCGAGGGCCGCGCGGACGACGTGATCGTGCGCGGCGGCGAGAACATGTCGCCGGGCGAAATCGAAGACGTCATGATGACGCACGACGCGGTGTCCGATGTCGCCATCGTCGGCCTGCCCGACGAAGAGTGGGGGGAGGCAGTCGTCGGTGTCGTGGTGCTGAAACATTCCGCGACGGTCGAGTCGCTGCAGCAATGGGTCAAGGATCGAATGCGCTCTTCCCGCGTGCCGGAGCGCCTGGAGTTCTGGGACGAACTGCCCTACAACGAGACGGGGAAGTTGCTGCGGCGCGAGGTGCGTGCGCGCTTGACGGAGTCGACATCCGGCAGCGCTTGAGTCCTCGCCACGGCCGCGCATGCTCGCCTGGCATCGCTCTGCGTCAGGTAGACGCGAAACGCACCGGTTGCGACACTCGGGGAGAACCGACCCGATGAGGAACCGTCCGCATGGCCGCGCCCATTGCCAGCCGCATCCGCCTGCCTGCCGACTACGGTCTTTCCGAAGATTCGCCTCTGCTGGCCTGGTCCGTGGTGAACGCGCCGCTGGCGCACACCCGGCCAGTCAAGAGACAATGCTGGCACGGACCAGTCAGGGGAAATGATGGCCAATCGAGGACCGCTTCGCCTGCCCGCTGCCCGGAGCTGAAGCGCGACGTGGAAGCGTTCAGCGCCAAGGTCGAGGGGCACCTCGCCCACATGGGGGCGACGCCATGAGCCGCGAAATTAACTTCGAGCGGCTCGTCACGCTGTGCCAGCAGGCCCACGAAGAGACCCGGAGCTCGGCCGCACGCGCCGCCGACCGCTCTCTGGTCGTACGAAACTGGCTGTTCGGATGGTACATCGTCGAATACGAGCAGCAGGGGGCTGATCGTGCGGAATACGGCGCCCAGACCTTGATGACATTGTCAGCGGCTCTGAAGTCCAAGATTGGGCGCGGGTTCTCTGTGGATGCTCTGGAGAGGATGCGACGGTTCTATCTGCTATTCGACCACGTCCTCTCCGAGGCGCCGGCGGGCGAGAAATCCGCAACACCGTCTCGGATTTCCGGCGACTCGGCAATTGCCGAAACACTGTCGCGGATTTCACCACTGCCCGCGGAGAGAATTTCGCACACACTGATCACAAAGTTGGCGCGGCACTTCCCTCTCGGCTGGTCCCAGTATGCCGTCCTTCTCTCCCTTGACGACGCCGATGCACGCCGCTTCTACGAGATCGAGGCCGCTGACAATGGCTGGAGCGTCCGCGAACTCAAGCGCCATGTGAAAACCGACGAGGAACTGCCGACCGTCGGCATTCTGTTGTGCGACCGCAAGAACGACGCCGTGGTGGAACTCACGCTGCCAGAAGATACCAACATCTACGCCTCCAAGTACCAGATCTACCTGCCGTCGAAACAGCAATTCGCCGCCCAGATCGAAAGCGTGCGACAGGAACTCGAAGGAGGCGAAGGTGGGAGCGATGAGTGAAGCGCAGGCGAGAATCGATGACTCCGTGACGGCGAATGTCCCCAAGGCGGGAGACGTGCCACCACGGCATAGGCGCACCGACGCGGGACTGTGGTGAATAGCCGCCCCTTTGGAGAAAGAGGAGCGGGACGAACTGATTCCAGAGGAAGGCCGGTGTGTCCAATAGCCGCCCCTTACCTAACCAGCGCCGTTCGCTGAGAACCCAAGCGAAAAGGAGCCGCATGACCGAGCCCATTGCCAGTCGCGTCCGTCTGCCCGCCGACTACGGATTGTCAGAAGATTCGCCTCTGCTAGCCTGGTCTGTCGTCGACCAACGCCTGGCCGCCGCCCTCCAATACTGGATTACTACCGCCGATGCAGCCGGGACGCCCATCGCCCGTCCAATCGACGGCATGTGGCTAGACGCCTCACTCTACTTCTCGAGCCATCCCGATGTCCGCTGGCGACGAAACCTGAAAGCAAATCCGCGGGCCTGCGTCACCCTGGAGGATGCCGAGTGTCCGGTCATCCTGGAAGGCTTGGTGACCCAGACCACGCCCAACGACGCGCTGGCCGAGACTCTGGCGGAACAAGCCAACGCCAAGTACGACTGGTCGAATCAGACCGCCGACGCATATCGGATTGTGATCTGCGTGTTCACACCAAGCAAGGCGATGACCTGGAATACGCTGTTCGAAAACGCGACGCGGTTTCGGTTTCGCTGAGAGCGTTTAGCGTCGCGATACGAAGGGATCATCCGCCAGGTAGTAGCGTAAGGGCGCCGTCTTTGCAGCGCCGACGCCAATGCGGGGACCGGTCATCACGCGGAGTGTATCGCCCACCAGTCCGACTTCCAGGTGGAGATCCTCGCCATCGCAGAGATCCACACCGTAGTGCCGCATGTCGATGTCGAATGCCTGGCAGAGTTTCGCGGGACCATTGGTCAACCGCCCATCCGGCAGGGCGCGCCGGCGTTCGCGCATGAGGTCAATACCCGAAACGGGCGCTACGGCGCGGATGAGTACGCATCCGGGCACGTTAACCCGCTGCGCGACCACGTTGAGACAAGCGTGCTGGCGGGTCCGGTAGACGTATGCGTATCCGGGAGGACCAAACAGGACCTCGGTCCGCCTGGTTCGACCCCGGTAGGCATGGGCGGCGGGGTCGCCTTCGGCGAGGTAGGCTTCGGTTTCGACGATACGGCCCGCGACGGGCCCGTTGACCAGCATCGTCCCGAGCAGTTCTCGGGCCACTTCGCGAGGGTCGCTACAGAAAAATGCGCCGTCCAACCCGAACGCGCCCCGGCGCCTGCCTGCGGGACCCGCCTCGCGCGCGATTCGATCCGCTTCGCTCGGAATCAGCCTTTAGGCCGTACCCTCTTGTTCTTCACGCGCCGCAGCTTCCTTGATCAAGGGCTCCAGTTCACCGGATTGGTACATCTCGGTAATGATATCGCAACCGCCGACCAACTCGCCGTTGACGTAGAGCTGCGGAAAGGTCGGCCAGTTCGCGTATTCCGGAAGGGTAGCCCGGATGTCGGGATTGCTCAGGATATCGACATACGCGAAGCGTTCGCCGCAGGACGCGAGACACTGCACCGTCTGCGCCGAGAACCCGCACTGCGGAGCTTGCGGCGAGCCTTTCATATAGAGCAAGATCGGGTTGCCCTCGATCTGCGACTTGATCGTGTCGATGGTTTCCTGGCTCATCCTGGCCTCGAATACGTTGATTGCGTTCGGGCATTGTACATGCTGCAAGTGCTGAATATCGTCCTCAAGCGGGGAGACAAGCACGTCTTCGATGGCACGAGCGTTACCGTGCACGCGGGGCACTCGGCAGGCGTCGTCGGACGCAACGGCGCCGGGAAGACCACGCTGTTCGACCTGGTCCTGCGGCGGCTGACGCCGGAGGAAGGGGACGTCGTCTATCCCCGCGGGTGGCGCGTGGCAACGCTCGATCAGGATATCGTGCCAAGCCCGCGACGCGCGTTGGATTTCGTGATCGACGGCGACCGCCGCTTGCGTCAGGTCGAAGCGAAGATCGAGAGGGCGGAGCGCGATGGCGATCTCCAGGCGTTGGCAAATCTCCACGCCAGTTTCGAAGACATGGGTGGATATGACGCCCATGCCCGCGCCGGGGCGATCCTCCACGGACTCGGATTCCGAGGCGACGATGTCCACAAGACCCACCGCGAATTCTCCGGCGGATGGCGTATTCGTCTGAATCTTGCGCGAGCGTTGATGGCGCCTTCGGACCTGCTGCTGCTGGATGAGCCGACCAACCACCTCGACCTCGACGCATCGCTTTGGCTGGAGACGTGGCTCAGTCGATATCCGGGCACCTTGCTCACCATCTCCCATGATCGCGATTTCCTCGACGCGGTCTGCGAGGAGATCGTTCACGTGGCGGACGGCCTGGCTACGTTGTATTCGGGCAACTACTCCACGTATGAACGTCACCGCGCGGAAGACCTGTCCCGGCAGGCCGCCGTATACGAACGACAGCAGGCCGAAATCGCGCGCATCCACCAGTTCGCGAACCGGTTTCGCGCCCAGGCAACCAAGGCGAGACAGGTACAAAGCCGCCTGAAAGCCCTCGACCGCATGGCGCGCGTCGCGCCCGTTCTCGCCGAGTCTCCCTATCGATTCGCCTTCCCGAACCCGGAAAAAGTGCCGAACCCGATCCTTACCGTCGATGCCGCCTCCATCGGATACGACGACGCCCCGATCCTGGACGACGTGACATTGCGCGTGTATTCGCGCGACCGAATCGGGATTCTCGGCGTTAACGGCGCCGGCAAGACCACGCTGCTGAAAGTCCTCGCGGGCCAAATGGACGTACTTGGCGGAGACTTCGAGCGCGCCGGAAGTGCCGGCTATTTCGCGCAGCACCAGATGGAGACGCTGGATGCGCGGAAGTCCGCCCTGGCCAGCTTGCTGGACGCCCCCGGCGTTGCGCTCAACGAACAGGCAGCCCGTGACTACCTGGGGGGCTGGGGCTTCTCCGGCGACATGGCTACGCGCTCGGCTGCGACACTCTCAGGCGGCGAGAGGGCACGCCTCGTGCTTGCGCTGATAGCGCGTACGCGACCCGCGATTCTATTGCTGGACGAACCGACCAACCACCTCGATCTCGACATGCGCGAAGCGCTTGCCGTCGCGTTGCAAGCGTACGACGGGGCGCTCCTGCTGGTGTCCCACGACCGTCACTTGCTGCGTCAGTGCGTGGACGACCTGTGGCTCGTGGCGAACGGTACCGTGACGCGATTCGAAAGCGATATCGACGCATACGCCGAAATGCGCAAGCGCCCGGAAGCCAAACGGCAGCAGGGGCAGAAACGCGCGCTTCGCCGCAAAAGAGCCGAAAAGCGCGAAGCGTTGAAGCCTCTGCGCGATCAACGGGCCGCGCTGGAGCGCGACATCGAACAGTGCGGTGAAGAACTAGACGAACTCACGACGGTGCTGGGCGCCGGCGCCACCTACGAGCTCGCCTCGCCGGAGCGCATCAGCGAAATGCTGGCCCGGCGCGGCAAACTACGGAAACGCCTGGCCGAAGCCGAGACCGCCTGGTTGGAAGTCCAGGAACGCATAGAGGAGGCGGAAGGCGAATAATCTTTCGCCTGCGAGCAACTACCGCAACTTCGACCCAGAAAGGAACGTCTCGACGAATTGGCGGGGAGACATCACAGAGGCGTCGCTTGGGGGCTCATCCAATAGAAGTCGATCACCTGTGACGAGCAGCGCCTCGGGATGGCTGGCGAGCAATGTCCACAAGGGGTTGTCTCCGGCGTCTGGAGCAACGCCAGTAAAAGCCAGTTCGCCAGCCGGCTCGCGCCATACAGCGTTCGCGACCAACTCGGTGAGCAACCGGTCGAGTTCTTCCTCCGTGAGGCCGTGCAACCGTACTAGACGCGGCCGACGTAGCACCGACAAATATTCGTCGAGCAGCTCGCTCGACATGAGGTAGGCGACTTCACCATCAAGCATGGCGTCCAGGATTCGCGCCGGGGGGCTGTTCGAATCCTCGCCGATCGTACCTGAAACGATGACATTGAGGTCGATGACACACAGATTTGGCGTCATCGATCCGTCATCGTCCCTTGCTTCTTCCCGTCGTCGGCTTACCGCCAATCGATGCTACTGACCTTCGCGGAAAAGTCTTGTTTCCTCGACCGCCAAGGTCATCGCGCGGTCGGCATCCAGTCGCGACTTGGCCCGCGCCTCGGCGACGATCTCCTTGGCGGTGTCGTAGGGTCGGATACCTCTCAACTCCAGGCTTTCTTCAATGATGGAGGCCATAGAACGATTCTGTCGGGCTGCGGCCTCTTTCAGCGCGCGGTGTGTGCGATCAGCCAAACTGATGGTCAAGCGGATCATGGCATGCACTCCGATGAATTGAGAAGACTCACACCAATGCACCATAGCACCAATACACCGCTCCTACCATGACCTGCTCCCATGCGCTCCAGCCATGCGGTCGAAACAGCAGACCGCGCGAACGTGCTCATTGCGAGGCAGCCGACTCACCGCCTTGCTCTAATCGCTGTACTCTATCGACTTGCGCACCTTCACGCCTTTGATCGGTTCGATGGTCAGCACCTTGCGCTTGCCATTCCTCCGGACGACGACCTGGGTCGACTCCTCGGCTTCAGCGAGCGCAAGGTAGGCGGCGTCCGCATCGGCCACGTCGTCGTCGCCCGCACGGCGCACAATGTCGCCCGGCAGCAATTCGCTGTCATCTTCCGCCGTCAGCACGAGCACCCCGCCATCAACGCCGAAGTACGCCCCTAGCGATTCGCCGACATCGACCAGCTTGAACCCGAAAGCCTGCTCGCGGCGACGTTCGTTTCGCCCCGGCCAAATATCCATTGCGTGCGCGAGGGGAATACCGGGTGTCAATCTGGCAATGCGGCCCATCACGCCTCGTTGCGGCACCACATCGACGGTGAGCGACTCCCCGTCGCGCAACACTTCCACTTTCACCGTATCGCCGGCCTCGACATCGTCGAGCGTCTTGTGAAGCAGCATGATCGGGGTCGACGATCCGGTAAGGTCCGCGTCGTTGGCGCGCACGATCAGGTCGTTGGCTTGTATCCCGGCTTCCTCCGCACCGCCGCCCGGCGTGACGCTGGCCACCCGTATGCCCTCGGCATCCTCGCGCGCGATCAAGATGCCGAGGAACGGCCGTTCGTCCCATCGCTGCCAATCAAGTTTGCCGATGTATTCGGAAAACATTCCAGCGGCCTCGTCGAGCTTCTCCCGGGCCGTTTCCAGACTATCCCGGACCGGCTCGTCGGCATCCGCGGTCGCAGCCGACACTGTGACCGCACCAAAAACCCATATCAGCGATATCATCCATTTCTTCATCGTGTTCCTCTCAAACGTCAACTAGAACGCCACCCTGCGAAGGACTGCGCCCCGATCCTGTGATTCGACTTCCACCAGGCTTTGCAAGAGTACGACCCGCCGGTGCAGCAACCGCGCCCGTTCGGCGCCATCGCCGATGTCCCGCGCGTACAATGCATTGAGCGCGCCATCCACATCCGCGATGCGGTAGGACAGGGCGCGGCCTGTGGTGCCGTACACACCCTGCAGCGGCAATGCCCTCAAACGTTGCTCCAGCCTTTGCGACTCGGCGATCAGTTTCGCCACAGATGCCTGCGCCGTAGACGGACCGTCGTCGATGCCGGTATCGCGCTCCGACTGCTCGATGACGAGTGCCGAGAGCGCCACGGCGACAACCAGACATGCCGCAAGCGCCAACGGACGTCTCGACGTCCGCCGCTGCCGCGTTGCCGAAGCTGCCATGACCCGATCCCACAGGTCCGGCGACGGTTCGATATCCGGCAAGGACCTGATTTCAGCCCGAAGTGCTTGTTCTTCCTGTTCGTTCATCCGTTCGCAATTCCCTCAGCCGCTGATAGCCGCGCGCGAGTTGTGACTTGGAATAACTCGCCGTACGCCCGAACAAACGGCCGACCTCCTTGTGTGTATAGCCTTCGACATCGTGCAGCCAGATCACCGCCCGCGTCTTCGCAGGCAAGCTATCGAGCGCGCGCTCGATATCGGTGGCAACTTCGACGAGTGCCTCGTCCGAACGCGCCAACTCGACATCTGGTAGAGCAGTCGTCCGCCGCTTGGTCCAAGGGGACCGCAACCGCATCAGGCAATGATTGACGGCGATCCTGCGAATCCATGCGGCAAGCGCGTCGTCTCGATCGAGGCTACCCGCCTTGCACAGCACGTCGACGAAGGTGTCCTGCGTCGCATCTTCCGCGAGCCCGACATCGCCCAGCATTCGCCGCGCCATCGTGAAGACCATCCGTGAGAACGACCGATAGACCCATTCCTGGGCGGCGCGGTCGCCGCGCTTCAGGCGCTCGACGATCTCGACGGGCGTGCCGCCGTTGTCTAGCTCAAATCGAAGCATATGCGCATTAGATGCGCGGGCTCGGGAAAAGGTCGCAGGCGACCCTGTCAGTTTGCGGCGGGCCGCTCGTAAATGGACGCTTCCGACTTGGACTCTTCGCTTACCTTGCGGCCGAGGGACGGGTAGATCGGGATGTCGTCGTCGGCGAGTTCGGCCATCACTTTCTTTCGCGCCAGCGCCGCCTCTATGTAGGGGGCGAGTTCCTCCGCCTTTTTGCGCTCGCGTTCGGCCTCGCGCTCCTTGAACTCCGGCATGACCTCCGTCCCGAATACCTCCAGCGACTCGCAGATGTGGTCATGCCGGTTCCTTCCGGCCTGCTGAATGAAAGTGACCTGATCCACGCCGCAGGCTTCGAACTTGAGGAGATGCGCGCGCAGATCGTCTGGCGTGCCGATTCCGCCCTGGCTGCCCGAGAGCGCCCTGGTGATGTCTGTCTGCTCCGTCTGCGCGTCCTCCAATGCCTGGAACTGCTTCCACAGATTGGTGCGGCCCGGCTGGTGCTCGCCGAAGGCGTAAAGGCTGCCGAGCGCGAAACCGAAGAACTTGAACCCGTCGAGGCCCCGGTTGATCGCCGTTTCGCGGTCGTGATGGCACGAGAAGCTCGACACCATGCAGATGTTGGCGTTGACGGCATGACCGATCGGTACGCACGCATCGCTCTTGATGATCCTGTAGTACTCCTCGACCCATTCCGCCGCTTCCGCCGGGTCCACGAACGCGAATGTCAAAGCGCCCATGCCGAGCCGGGCCGCCAGGCGAATGGTGTCCCGCTGGGAACACGCCACCCACAGCGGCGGGTGCGGCCGCTGCACCGGCTTGGGCACGATGTTTCGGCACGGCATCTCGAAGTACCGCCCCTGGTAGCCGGGGTAGGGATCCATCGCAAGCATGTTGCAGATCTGCTCCACGGCCTCGAGATAGATCTCCCGCTTCTTCTCCACGGGAATGCGAAAGCCGCCCAGTTCGAGTTCCGCCGACGATTCGCCGGTGCCGAACTCCACCCGTCCGTTGGACACGAGGTCGAGCGTCGCGACCACCTCCGCCGTGCGCGCCGGATGGTTGTACTGCGGGATGACCTGGCGGATTCCGTGACCCAGCCTGATGTTACTGGTGCGTTGGGAACAGGCGGCGAGAAACACCTCGGGCGCGGACGAATGGGAGTACTCCTCCAGGAAGTGATGTTCCACCTCCCATGCGAAATCGATGCCGAGCCGGTCCGCGAGTTCCACTTGATCCAACGCTTCGTTGAACAGCTTCTGTTCGGCCCCGTCGCTCCAGGGTCGCGGCAATTGATGTTCGTAAAATATCCCGAATTTCATCGCGCTACTTCTTGATCCTCTCGCTCTTCGTCTGGCCTTCCCGATTGCGCCCTCTCGGTGATGGGGAAGTTACGGCACGGCGCGCCAAGTCAAAAACAATTGCCGAGCGAATTGCAAGGCCCGCAATAGCGCAGATGCCCCAAAAAACCTATCGCAGGGCGCTGAACGCTTTCTCGGCGATCTTCAGCGTGCCTTGGGGCGCGTTTGCCCGGCGCCAGGCGCCGGCGGCAAGTTTGTTGGCCTCCATCAGCGCGGGGTAGATGTGAATGGTGCCGAGTATTTTGTTGAGGGTGATACCGTACGTCATCGCGGTGACGAACTCGCTGATCAGTTCGCCGGCATGGGCGGCGACGATGGTGGCGCCGAGAATGCGACCCTTGTTCGAGACAATCTTGACGAAACCTTCGGTGCATCCATCAGCGATGGCGCGATCAACGTCGTCCACCGGATGCACCGTCACCTGCGCTCCAGGGGGCGCCTGAGCTTCGGTGATACCGACTCGAGCCACTTCCGGGTCGGTGAACGTCGCCCAAGGCACGACCCGGTCGTTCATCCTGAAGCGCCAGAAGGGTGACACCAGGGCGTTGACGGCCGCGTACCATGCCTGGTGGGACGCCATGTGGGTGAACTGATAGGGACCGACCGCATCGCCGCAGGCATAGATCGTCGGGACGCTGGTTCGCAAGTAGGCGTCCACGGCAATGGTGCGGTCGGGATTCAATTCAACCAGCGGAACCGGACGCGCGCGTCGACCGACGGCGACCAGCAGCCGGTCGAAGGGAATCTCCTCGCTCGCTCCCGTATCAAGCCGTTCAGTTGTCAGGGTTCCAGGCTCGACTTTGACGGCGCGACGTTGGGTCTTTACCTCAATGTCTTCCGAAGCGAAGGTCCGTTGGATGATTTCGGAGGCCGCCGGATCCTCGCGCGGCAGCAAACGGTCCTCCATGTCCATGATGGTGACATGGCTGCCGAGTCGCGCGAAGGCCTGGGCCAACTCGCAGCCGATGGGACCGCCGCCCAACACCAGCAACCGGGACGGAAGCGTATCGAGCGACCACAGGTTCTCGGACGTCAATAGTTCGACGGCATCGAGGCCCGGAATCGGCGGCACGAAAGGCTCGGCGCCCGTCGCCAGGACGATCCTCCGCGCGGTCACCCGCTCGCCATTTACCGACACGGTGTGCCCGTCAAGAAGTTCTGCGTCGCCGGACATGCATCGCACTCCAAGGGAAGCATAGCGCTCCGACGAGTCTTTCGGCGCTATGGTCGCGATGGCTTGGCGCACCCGGCCCATGACCGCCGGAAAGTCGACGCGCCCGGTCACATCGGTCAGTCCGTACCGCGCCGCAGCTTTCAGTGCATGGGCGCTCATCGCCGATGCGATCAGCGCCTTGGATGGAACGCAACCGGTGTTCAGGCAATCGCCGCCCATGGCGCCGCGCTCGATCAGCGTAACGCGGGCCCGCACGGTCGCCGCAATCAAGGCGGCGACCAGGCCCCCTGATCCCGCGCCAATTACGAGGAGATTGTTGTCACATCCTGGCATTGACCCACTCCATGAAACGAGGGTGGGAAGGACGCCGAGCAGCGTGGGGGAGGCGACCATCCATCGGGGCGTTTGATCCATTCGGGAACCCGTCCGGGAACCCGTCCGGCTGATCCATCGCGAGCATCCGCGTCCATCCCAGGACATATAGACCACCGAATGGCGGCATCGTGCGCGGTCGGAACGTCACCCACTTCGGTAAACTCATTGCCGGATCAAATAGCCCCGGGAGAAAAACGCTTGGCTCCTAGCTTTCCAACAACGCGCATGCGACGCAACCGACACGATGCGTTCTCAAGGCGCCTGACGCGGGAAACGGAACTCACGACCAACGACCTGATCTATCCGGTGTTCGTTGTCGAGGGCCGAAACGCCCGCCAACCCGTTGCCTCGATGCCCGGAATCGAACGCTTGAGCATCGATGAACTCGTTCGCGAAGCAGAGATGTTCGCCGAGCTGGAACTTCCCGCCATCGCGCTGTTCCCGAACATTTCCGGTGACCTGAAGACCGCCGACGGCCGCGAGGCATGCAATCCCGACGGCTTGATCCCTCGGGCCGTCGCCGCAGTGAAGGCCCGCGTGCCGGAACTCGGCGTCGTCACCGACGCCGCCCTCGACCCGTATACCAGCCACGGGCACGATGGCTTGATCGACGATGATGGCTACGTCCTGAACGACGAGTCCATCGAAGTGCTTTGCGAGCAAGCGCTGGCGTGCGCGAATGCCGGCTCCGACGTGATCGCGCCGTCCGACATGATGGACGGCCGCGTCGGCGCGATACGGGGACGGCTCGATGCCCAAGGTTTCGTGAACACCCGCATCATGGCGTATTCGGCGAAGTACGCATCCGGCTACTACGGACCGTTTCGCGACGCCGTCGGCTCTTCTCTTGCGAGAGGTGCCCCCTCGCGCTCCCCGGCTGAAGGCTCTCCTCTTGCGAGAGGTGCCCCCTCGCGCTCCCCGGCTGAAGGCTCTCCTCTTGCGAGAGGTGCCCCCTCGCGCTCCCCGGCTGAAGGCTCTCCTCTTGCGAGAGGTGCCCCCTCGCGCTCCCCGGCTGAAGGCTCCTCGAGCCTCGGCAAGGGCGACAAGGCTACCTACCAGATGGATCCCGCCAACAGTGACGAGGCGCTGCGCGAAATCGCTCTCGACCTCGACGAAGGTGCGGACATGGTCATGATCAAGCCCGGCATGCCGTACCTCGACATCATTCGCCGCGTAAAGGATCGCTTCGGCGCGCCTACTTTCGCTTATCAGGTGAGCGGCGAGTACGCCATGCACATGGCGGCTATCGCCAATGGCTGGCTCGACGAGCGGGTCATTCTGGAATCGCTCGTTTGTATCAAGCGTGCCGGCGCCGACGGCATTCTCACGTACTTCGGCAAACGCATCGCTGAAGCGATGCGGGGCAGGTGATAAACTTGCTGCAACGTGCAAGGGAAATTTGTAGAGGGAGGCCGTACGCAAATGAACCACGTCACCGACGAAACATTCGAAGCCGAAGTGCTCCAGGCGGAGCGGCCAGTGCTCGTCGACTACTGGGCCGAATGGTGCGGACCATGCAAGATGATCGCTCCCATCCTGGAAGAGATCGCCGACGAATACGCGGACCGGGTCAAGGTCTGCAAGCTCGATATCGACGCCAACGGCCAGACGCCTCCGAGATACGGCATCCGCGGCATACCGACACTGATGCTGTTCCGTAACGGTGAAGTTGAGGCAACCAAGGTTGGCGCATTGTCGAAGTCGCAACTCGCCGCCTTTCTCGACAGCAATATCTAGCCCGCACAAAGCGCCTCGGCGGCCTGGCGATCACGTCGTCGAGGCCCCTGGGATCCACGCCGACGTTGTCCCGCGCGACGGATTTTTCTCCTCTGCGGAGGATGTGCGGCCACCCAACCACTGTTGCGACTTAGTACGCTCTCCCCTCGGGAACCTCCCGACAAGCCGTAATTTCTGACTAAACTAATATGTAAATGCGCTAGACGCCGCCCGTAACGGTGGTATATTGCGCTTGTTCGGCGATCCGCCGGATCCTTCCCGAAGCTTCGCCGGATTACCCTCAACCCCCGCCAGCAGCTCGCCCTTAGCGGCACTGCGGCCCTTCCGTCAACGAACCGACACACACCATGAATCTTACTGACCTGAAATCCAAACCCGTCCCCGAACTGGTCGATATGGCCCGGGAGGTCGGCCTTGAAAACCTGGCGCGCCTGCGCAAACAGGAGGTTATTGCCGCAATCCTGCGGAAGGTCGCCAACAACGGCGAAGACATCTACGGCGAGGGTGTGCTCGAAATACTCCAGGACGGATTCGGCTTTCTGCGCTCCCCGGACAGTTCCTACCTGGCCGGACCCGACGACATCTACGTCTCGCCCAGTCAGATCCGACGTTTCAACCTGCGCACCGGCGACGGCATCGCCGGCAAGATCCGCCCGCCGAAGGATCGCGAACACTTCGCGCTGCTCAAGGTTGACGAAATCAACATGGGCGAGCCGAACACCAGGCAACACAAGATCCTGTTCGAAAACCTTACGGCGCTGTTCCCGGAGGAGCGTTTCGTGCTCCAACGCGGCAACGGCAGTACAGCGGACCTGATCGCACGCATCATCGACTTGATCGCGCCGCTCGGAAAGGGCCAACGCGGCCTCATCGTGTCGCCGCCCAAGGCCGGCAAGACAATCATTCTCCAGAATGTCGCCCAGTCCATCTGCGCGAACAACCCGGAAGCCATCGTTATCGTTCTGCTGATCGACGAACGCCCGGAAGAAGTCACCGACATGGAGCGGACCGTCATCGACGCCGAGGTGGTGGCAAGTACCTTCGACGAACCGCCAACGCGCCACGTCCAGGTGGCGGAAATGGTGATCGAAAAGGCGAAGCGTCTGGTGGAGCACAAGAAGGATGTGGTCATTCTACTGGACTCCATCACACGTCTGGCGCGCGCTTACAACACCATCGTCCCGTCCTCCGGCAAGGTATTGACCGGCGGCGTCGATGCGCATGCCCTCGAACGGCCGAAGCGCTTCTTCGGAGCGGCGCGCAACGTCGAAGAAGGCGGCAGCCTATCGATCATAGCGACGGCGTTGATCGACACCGGATCCAAGATGGACGAAGTGATTTACGAGGAATTCAAGGGCACGGGCAACATGGAATTGCACCTTGAGCGCAAGATCGCCGAGAAACGCATCTACCCGGCCATCAATATCCGCCGATCTTCCACGCGCCAGGAAGAACGGCTGCTGCCGCGGGACGAACTGCAACGCATCTGGATCCTGCGAAAGCTGCTGCACGACATGGATGATGTCGCCGCAATCGAGTTCATGGTCGACAAGCTCAAGGACACGAAGACCAACGCCGAGTTCTTCCAGCAGATGCGGGGCGGTCGCTAGCAACCTGTCGGACTTGCCACGCTAGCGGCAAGATCGACAGGATGACGGGCACGCGGGTGGGACGAAAAAGTCGGGCTTGGGCGGGGGCAAAACGCGGCGCCCGCCAGGGCGACGGTGTTTTGTGGCACTAACGTGGTAAGCGTTCGGTCGTCCCGTGATGTCTTGTCAGATAGATTTGCCCTTTTCTGTTCGGCGGTTTCGATGACGAAGGGAACGATCTTCGACATGCGTTATTTTTGTGCGCATGTTGTTTCCGGCACAAGTTTCGCGGGCGGTCTCGTCCTCGGTTCGGGGACGTGGATCTTTGCCGCCCTTCCCGGCGGGAGACGGGCTCGCCGCGCCGTCCTCCGGAGGCGGCGAGCCGGACTGGCGGTCGCTGTTCGAGCGCGAGCGGCGGCGGCGGAGGAACTGCGCCGCGGCGAGATCGGCTGGCGCGCCAAGGCGCGGTCCTGGCGGCGGCAGTTCTTGATCGGTCGGGACAAGCTGGCGGGGGCGCGGGCCGAGGCGGGGGAGGTTCGCCGCGCGGCGCGGAAGGCGCTGTCGCTGCGGGCCGAGGTCGGGCGGCTGAAGCGGCTGCTGGCGGAAGCGGGCATGGATTCGCGCAAGCGGAGCACGATCGCCTCGCTGCGCCTGGAGGTCGCGGCCCAGCGAGCCCGTATCGGGGAGCTCGAGGCGGAGTTGGCGAAGGTTCGCGCGACGAAGGCGGTGCATGCCAAGGCGCGGTTCGGGCGCAAGAGCGAGCGCCGGGAACGGGCGGGGTCGGACCGTCCGCGCGGCCAACGGGCCGGCGCCGCCGGCCATGGTCGCACGCCCAGGCCGGGTCTCGAAAAACGCGCGGAAGTTCACAACCCCGCGGCGGACGAGCGCGTCCGCTCCGATTGCGGGAAACCGTATGTGGCGAACGGCTCCGACACGTCGGAACTGATCGAGGTGTCCGTCAAGGCGCACACGCGCGTGATCGCGCGCCCGCGCTGGCGCCGAAGCTGCGATTGCGCCGCCGCGCCGCCGGAAGTCTCGGCGCCGCCGGTGGCGCGGCTGTTCGCGAACACGCCCTGCGGGACCAGCGTGTGGGCGCGGTTCCTGTACGAGCGCTATGCGTGTCTTCGGCCCCTCAACCGGGTCGCCGACTGGCTGACCGGCCAGGGGCTGGCGATCTCGGCGGGGACGCTGGCCGACGGCGCGCGGCGCCTCGCGCCGCTCTCGGCGGCCATCCTCGCGCGCCAGAACGAGGCGCGGTTGCGCCAGGGCGACGAGACGGCCTGGCGCATCCGGGCGCTCGGCGAGGCCGGCGGGTCGACCCGCGCGTGGCTGTGGATCGGGGTCTGCGAGGACGCGGTCCACTTCCATGTCGACCCCTCGCGCAGCGCCGCGGCGGCGGCTAGGCTATTCGGCGACGCCGCCCCGGGCACGGTCCTGGTTTGCGACCGGTACAGCGCCCACAAGAAACTGGCCAAGGACTCGGCGGGGCTTGTGACACTCGCGTTCTGGGCGCATGCCAGACGCGATTTCGTCGAATGCGAAGGCGCCGCGGACACGCCCTGGAAACGCCGCTGGCTGGAGCGGATTGCGGCGATCTACCGGACCCATCGCCGACGCCAGCGACACTTCCGGGCCGACCGAACCCGGCAAGTCCGGGCCTTTCGAAGCGCGCGGCGAACGCTCGAGGCCCAGGTCGAGGCGCTGTTCGCCGACGCCGACGCCGAGTTGGCCGAATGCCCCGAGGAACATCCCCGCGCCAAACCGCTGCGCCGCTTGCTCAAATGGCGCCATGGGCTCGATCGGTTCGTCGCCGATCCCGAGGTGCCGATCGACAACAACGCCTGCGAACGCAGCCTGCGAGCGCCGGTCATCGGCCGGAAGCTCAGCTTCGGCAACGACAGTTGGATCGGCGCGCGCCTGACGGCCATGCTGTACGGCGTCTTCGCCACCCCGAAGCGCAACGACATCGACCTCGACCATTGGCTGCATGACTGGCTCACCGCCTGTGCCGAGGCGGGCGGACCGCCGACCGACCTGACGCCCTGGCTGCCCTGGTCGATGACACCGACGGAACGTGAACGGTTGCAACAGCCGCGCGCGCCGCCCAGTCATGCCTGAGCCCTCCGATGCGTTGGACGGCGTCCCCGCCGACCAAGTCGTGTGCCACTATCACGGGCGCGACTTCACGGCCGCGGAGATGCGGCTGTTGCGCGCCTTGATCGCCAGCCCGCCGGCCCGGCACCGGGCCGAGTTGTCGCGCGCCTTCTGCGAGCGCATCGCCTGGCTGCGGCCCGACGGTGGACTCAAGGACATGGCCGCCCGCGTGGCCATGCTCGCCATGCACCGCGACGGCTGGATCGCGCTGCCGCCGCCGCGCCGTCCCCGCTACCCGCCACGGCACGTCAACCCGCGACTGAGCCAGCCGCCGCTACTGCCGCCGCCGGCCACTCTCGACCAGGCCCGACCCCTCCACCTGGTCCGCATCAGCGCACGCGACCGCCACGCCAGCGACCAGTGGAACGCCTGCGTCGCGGCCCATCACTACCTCGGCTACACCCCGCTGACCGGCGCCCAGATGCGCTACGCCGCCTACGACCGCTCCGGCTGCCCCCTGGCCATGCTCGGCTTCGCCGCCGCCGCCTGGCATCTCGCACCCCGCGACCGCTTCATCGAATGGTCGCCACAAACTCGACAACGCCACCTCGGCCAGATCGTCAACAACTCCCGCCTGCTCGTGCTGCCCTGGGCGCGCCTGCCCAACCTCGTCTCCCACCTGTTCAAACTCATCCGCGGCCGCCTCGCCGACGACTGGCAGGCCCAGTACCGCATCACGCCCGTGCTCATCGAAACCTTCGTCGAAACACCCCGCTTCGCCGGAACCGTCTACAAGGCCTCCGGATGGATCCCCGTCGGAACCACCCAGGGCCGGGGACGCCAGGACACCCACAGAAACCACACCCTGCCCAAAAAGAACATCTGGCTCTTGCCCCTGAGGAAAGACTGGAAACGCATCCTCAACCGGTAAAACATCTACCCGTCAAACACAAGACGAGCGAACGCTTACAAATGCGCACGAAACGCACCGCGCAAACGCGTCTATTCAACCCCGCGCCCGTTGACCATCCCGCCGCCGACGCCTTGGAGGCGAAGGACATGACGCCCTCGTCATGGCTATACGATCAGTTCAAGCGTTTCTGCGCCGACATCGAAGCCGGCATCTCCTATCTGAAGCGATGCTTCGGCCTGGCGCGCTTCAAGGCCTACGTGCACTCGGCCATCTTCGGTCCGGACGCGCGCACCGGTCGGTGCGCCTCGCCCTTCGCCGTCGCGCCAAGCTCGACGTAACGCTTCGCCTTCGCCCACTCCTCGTTGAGGAGGCACAGCTGCACCAGCGTCTGGAGCAATACCGGATCGTTCGGGGTCTGTTCCAACCACTTTTCGGCGGTGGCCAGTTGCTCGCCGGGTCGTCCTGACCGGATTTGGCCATACAGCGCGATCAGCCGATCATCGGGGTCCGCGTCGATGGCCCGCTTGAGTATGCGGACCGCCTTGTCCGAGTCTCCGGCAGCGTGCAGACACTCCGCGTAACGCCCGGCAACGATGGGGGTGCGTTTCAATCGTCGCGGAATCGCGCCCCACGTTTCCCGCACATGCTGCACGGCGTCGGCGCTCTCGGAACTCGCTCCCAGCCGCCCTCCCCAGGCGCGCTGAAGTACCTGTTCCAGGTCCGCCGGATCTCCCCCTTTGGCTTTGCCGATCACCGGCGCGAGTTCGATAACCGCATCCCAGTTCCCAAGTTCTTCATGGCAGGCCAACAGCATGGCCAGAACCTGGGGATGCCGCGGCGACTCCCGGTCAAGCGCTTCCAGCGTTTCAAGGCATTCTCGCCATTGGCCGCTGCCCGCGAGGAATCGCGCGCGCGTTAGCCCCGCGGCAAGTGACGCGCCCGAAGCGGCGCCGCCCGCGAGGTCGAGAAGGCGATCACGGTCAGCGGCATCCCCCAGCTCGTGCGCTGCCCGCGCTGCCCCAAGGTAGTTGACGATCGGCGTGGCCGCATTTGCCGCAACGTCGGTCAACGCTTTCCGGGCCTCGGTCCAACGTCCCTCGAGGACGTGTAGAACGCCCTGTTGGGTGCGTTGATTCGCAGTCGTCCCACGGCGCTTTTTCACCCAGTTCGCCACGTCCGCACGACCTTGCAGCAGGCGCCGCAACAGTGTGAACAGCATGCGAGCCAAAACCCACAGCGCCAGGATAGCGAAGAGAGCGAACCAGACGCTCGTCTCGAAGATCGCCTTGTCGTAAGCGATCATCACATAGCCAGCGTCCTTCACCATCAGGGAACCGAGCAGCCCGCCGACGACGACGGCGGCGACCACGTAGACCAACGTGCGGACTTTCACTCTGTTTGCCCCTGTTCGACGGGCGGGGCCGGCACCGGATCCGTCCGGAGGCTCTGCAGTTCGAGCAGGCGAGCGAGCGATCCGGAGATGTCGGGCAGCGGTTGCTCAATGTCGAGGCTTGCGAGCCTGTCGAGGTCCTGCGCAATGCGCTGTGTTGCCGCGTGTTCGGGGTCGACATACTCGTCGAGCCACTCGCGGGCAGTCTTCAAACTTATCGCGAACAGCGTTTGATTGCCCCGCAACATCGAGAGTTGCGCACGCTCCAGGGCGAGCCTCAGGTTGAGTTCAAGATAGATGGCCTCCTCGGGACGTATCAGCGGTCGCGGCGCAACGCTTTCCCGTGTCCGAAATTCGAACAGGCCGAAGAAACGGTGTTTCAGAACCTTGCCAATGGAATCGGGCTCCGAGCTCGAAGCTGTCGGCGATTCGTCAAGCGATGCCTGTGTCGCTTCGCTCCCGGTCGCGTCTGCTAGCTCGAAGTATTCCGGCTGCTTTAGCGGCAGTTGCGGCAAAGCGTCCTTGATAGCTTCCAAGGTGAGGAAGATGCTCTGCGCGTTGGCGGTTTTCGTGTTCGCGAGCGCCATGCGTTCTTCCGCGAGGATAGCGCGGACATCGTGCAGGGCGTAGTCGTCGAGTTCTTCGAGAATGGCACCGGCCCTCGCCAGCATCTGATCGGCCGTGCGGGTGTCACGCTCCATCAGTAGACGGTTGTTTGCAATCCGGAGTAAATACTCGACCTCCGCCAGCCTCCATGCCCTCGGATCCGGCGCCCTATCGGGACGGCCTTCGGTGGGCAACGAGGCCTGCACCTGCTTCAACGACTCGCCGTGGGCGGCCAACGCCCGTTCCAACTCCGAAATGCTTGCCTGCATCTCGTCCGTACCGCTACGCGTCATCGAGCGCGCGCGAACCACTTCGCGTTCAAGGCGCGCAATGTCGTCTCGAAGACGGGACTCGATACCGCCGCTCCCCGCGACGCCTTCCACGCGCCAAAACAGATAGCCTGCGGCGGCGATGCTGGCGAGAGACAGCAAGAAAGCTACGAACCCCACCGCCAATCCGCGCGACTTTCTCCGCTGGGGCACTGGCGCGTCGTCGACCGGCGGCTGGTTCGTCGTTTCGTCTGGCTCGGACATTGCCAACTCCCTCAGCCGCTCGTGGCTTCAGTCCGGATGCTCGTTCGCTATCCGGTTCAGTGTCGCGATGACGGCTTCGTCTGCAGCGCCCTCACTGACGAAAACGCGTGCGAAGCCCAAGGCGCTCGCCGCGGTAGCCACGCGTTTCGATGGAACGAGTAGCGCGACCCTCGCGCTGCGCGAGGAAGCAAACCACATGTTCGCGACAACCCGCAATGCGGCCGCGCTGCTGCCGACAATGGCGTCGATGGTTTCCGCTGGATCCAGCGAGCCTCCCACGGCGACCCGCCGGTAAAGGCGCCACTTGACTGTCGGTATACCTCGGTCCGCCAGCCATCGTTCAAGGACGCCGCGACCTCCTTCACCCGCCGCGATCATCACGCTCTGCGGGGGGTCCGCCGCAAGATTGTCGATGAGTCCTTCGGATGTCCCAATCTTCGGCACGGACGCATCAACCCCATGGCGTTTCAATGCGCCGCGCGTGGCCTCTCCGATAGCCAACGCCGGCGTCGAAATCCAGCCGTTGCGCACGGCGAACTCCGCCGCATGCACCGACAGAAAAACCGTCAGCGCGAACCGGCCCGCCGGCGGCGGCCCCGTGATGGGATCGATGCGCAGCACCGGACGGACCCGAGCTTCATACCCCGCGGCGGCCAGGGCGGTCCCCAAGCGGTTTGCGCCGGGTTCAGTCCGCGTCACCCATACGCGCATGGATCCGGCCGCCTAAGCGAGAAGTTCAGCCGCGCCCAGGGCGTACAGTACCGCCGCCGCGCGTTCGCCCAATTCTGTCGGATCTTCGCCCCGCTCCGATACGCTTAGAACATGTTCGCCCTTCTCGTCGCCAAGTACAGCCGTAAGCCGCGTCGCGACCCCTTCGATTTCGGCGTAGGCGCCAAGCGGCGTCGCGCAGTCGGCACCCAATGCGCGCACCAGGGTGCGCTCGGCGACAACAGCCTTCTCCACCAGAGAATCAACGATAGAGGATACGAGTGCCCGGACATCTTTTCGGTCCGTCGAATACTCCACGGCGAGCGCGCCTTGTCCTGGCGCCGGCAAACTGAGATCGACGGCAAGTCGCTGACTGATGCGATCAGCCAACCCCAGGCGGTCGAGTCCGGCGCAGGCGAGTATCAGCGCGTCCACATCGCCATCTTCGAGTTTCGCAAGACGCGTACCGACATTGCCGCGCATATCCACCATGGTCAGGTCGGGCCGCGCGAAGCTGAGTTGCATCCGGCGGCGCAAACTCGAAGAACCGACGCGCGCGCCCTGGGGCAACGTATCGAACGTCAAGCTGCCCGCAACGAGCGCGTCCCGCGCATCCGCCCGCGCACCGACGGTGGTAACGGCGAGACCCTCCGGTAGCGCGACGGGAACGTCCTTCAAGCTGTGTACCGCGATGTCGGCGCGGCCGTCCAGCAAGGCTGTTTCCAGTTCCTTGACGAATGCGCCCTTGCCCGCAAAGGTCGAATCGGATTGTCGGTCCCCCTGCGTCGTCATGCCCAGCAGTTCGACCCGGACGCCCGCCGAATCTGCGAGCAGCGATCCTACCCGTTCGGCTTGGTAGCGGGCGAGCGGACTGTTGCGCGTCGCGATCCTGATGGCTTTCATGGACGCCGCCGGTTATACCACTACGACATGGGCGGCGTCAGCGGCGTTCTCGGGCGGTGTGCCCGGGAGATGTTGCGCCACCGCAAGCTAGTGCTCCGTCAAGCCCAAATCTGCGGGTATCTGCGGGTCTTTTCGGCCCCTGATAGTTTTCTTGCGAGGGGTATCCCCTCGCGCTCCCCGGCTGAAGGCTGTCTTCTTGCGAGGGATGACCCCTCGCGCTCCCCGGCTGAAGGCTCCGTTCCTCCTCCTTGTGTGGGGCCTGCCAGACCGCGTCGTCGCGCCTCGCCAGGAACCAAAAATCCCTCGCAGCTACACTCGCATTTTTAGACTTGACGGAACACTAGGCTGGCGCTGACAACAAGCCAACTTGATAAACTTTCGATTCCGAGCGAGCCTCAACCCGACTTAGCTATATTGGATCTCCCTGATGAAGATGAATATGAACCGGGCAAAATCGCAGCTTTCCAAACTGGGTAAGCTCGCTTGGGAGGGGGAAGAAATCGTGATCGCCAGGGCGGGCGAGCCCTGGCTTCGTTTGACGCCCTATCGTAAACGTGTGGAAGAGCGAAAGCCCGGTGGGCTGGAGGGCGAGATCTGGATGTCTCCCGACTTCGACGAGGAAGATGAGGAGCTCATTGAGGCGATCGAGAACTCGAAGATTTTTCCGGATGCGGATTGACGATGCAGCGGCTGTTGCTCGATACCCATGTACTCCTATGGTGACTTTCGAACGTCTCTGAGTTGGCTGAAAACGCCCGCGTCCAAATCGCCGACCCACGCAACGATGTCTTCGTAAGCGCCATTGCCGGATGGGAGATCGCCGTCAAGCGCGCGAAGGGGCGCCTGACCGCCCCGGACAACCTGGGGGGAGCCGGTCGCGGAGCGGGGATTTGCCCATCTTCCACTGACGTTTCATCATGCGGAGCAAGCGGGAAATCTCCCCGTGCATCACCGGGATCCATTCGACCGGTTTCTGATTGCCCAGGCCCAAGCCGAAGGGCTGGTCCTCGTCACGCGGGACGCCCGCATTCCTCTTTACGGTGTCCGCACGCTGGCGGCTTGAAAGGCATCGCGTTTTGCGGCCGCAATACCGCGTAACAACACATCGGTATAATGGGCTCTTGCCTGAATCAGCCTGATCGGGATGCGTTCTCCCATGAGCGACAAACACGACGACAGCCTGTTACGCGGACGATTTTCCGAACCCACCGACGACTTCGTCGCCCGGTTTACCGCCTCCGTTGGATTCGACCGGCGGTTGTATCACCACGACATAGCCGGTTCGCTCGCCCATGCGCGGATGCTGGCGAAAGTCGGCGTTCTGACCGATGAAGAGCGCGATGCGGTGGTTGGCGGCCTCGAGACCATACGCGCCGAGATCGAAGCGGGCACATTCGAATGGTCCGACGCGCTGGAAGACATCCACATGCACATCGAGGCCCGGTTGACGGAACTCGTCGGCGAGGCCGGGAAGAAGCTGCATACGGGGCGATCACGCAATGACCAGATCGCGACCGACATACGTCTCTACCTGCGCGACGAGTCGGACGCCATCGACCATCTGCTGAGCCGGGTCATGAGCCGTATCGTTGCGTTGGCGGAACGCCACAGCGCCGATCCGATGCCGGGCTTCACGCACCTGCAGACAGCCCAGCCGGTAACATTCGGCCACCATCTGCTGGCCTGGTTCGAAATGGCCCACCGCGACCGCGAGCGGTTCCGCGAGTGCCGAGCGCGCATGAATGTCTCTCCGCTCGGCGCGGCGGCGTTGGCGGGGACGACATTTCCGATAGATCGCAATGACACCGCGGCCGCGCTCGGCTTCGACGGCATCGCCGCGAACTCCATCGATGCGGTGAGCGATCGCGACTTCGCCATCGAGTTCTGCGCGTGTGCCGCCATCGCCGCGACGCACCTGTCGCGCTGGTGCGAGGAGATGGTGATATGGACCTCCCAGCAGTTCGGCTTCTTGGAACTGCCCGATGCGTTCTGCACGGGTTCGAGCATCATGCCGCAGAAGAAAAACCCCGACGTGCCCGAGCTGGTGCGCGGCAAGACCGGGCGAATCGTCGGCAACCTGACCAGCTTGCTGGTGCTGATGAAAGGCCAGCCCCTCGCCTACAACAAGGACAACCAGGAGGACAAGGAGCCGCTGTTCGACACCGTGGATACGCTCAAGGACTGCTTGCGGGCCATTGGCGATATCGTTGCCGCGATGCGGCCAGACACCAAGCGCATGCGGCAAGCCGCCCAACTCGGGTTCGCCACGGCCACGGACCTGGCGGACTACCTCGTGAAGAAGGGCTTGCCGTTTCGCGATGCCCACGACGCGGTGGGCCGGGTCGTGCGCTATGCCCAGGCGAAGGGAGCGGCGCTGTCCGACTTGTCGCCAGACGAACTGGGCAAGTTCGCAGCGAATATCGATGACGACGTGATGGATGTGCTGTCGCTCGAAGGCTCGTTGGCGGCGCGCGATCATCCTGGCGGCACCGCGCCGAACCAGGTTGCGGCGGCGGCGAGGAAAGCGCGAGAACGTATCTAAGCGACCTGTGCCCGGCTGCGGGCGGTCGAGGGGTGGCTTATACTGCGATCCCCGATACCGAGAGGACATCCATGCGCTGGGCCTTCGTCGCAGCGGCGTGCATGATGGTCGCCATGTGCGGCCAGAAAGGTCCGTTGCACCTGCCCGAGGAGCAAGCACAGGTCGCCGCATGTTCAGTCGAACCGACAATGAGCTACACGTCGAAGATGTCGGCCTGACGGCCATCGCCGACGCCGTGGGAACCCCGGCGTACGTCTACTCCCAGGGGGCCATCGAGGAACGTTTCTCCCGCCTGACCCAGGCGCTGGACGGTTGCGACATCTGTTACGCGGTCAAGGCCAACGCCAACATCGCCATCCTCAAGCTGATGCAGGGCCTCGGCGCCGGGTTCGACATCGTCTCCGGCGGCGAACTCGAGCGCGTGTTGCTCGCGGGCGGCGCCCCGGAACGCGTCGTCTTTTCCGGCGTCGGCAAATCCGCCGCCGACATCGACTTCGCCATCAAGGCGGGGATCGGATGCTTCAACGTCGAGAGCGCGCAGGAACTCGACCGGCTCGAAGCGCGGGCCAGGTTGCTTTCAAGTGTTGCGCCGGTTTCCGTGCGCGTGAATCCGGACGTCGACGCCCAGACGCATCCCTACATCTCCACCGGCCTGAAGCAGAACAAGTTCGGCGTGCCCGAAAGTCAGGCGCTCGACATGTATCGCCGCGCGGCCGCGTCAAGCACGCTCGCCGTGCGCGGGATCGACTGCCATATCGGATCGCAGATCAAACAACTCGGTCCCTACATCGCCGCGCGCGATCGCCTGTTCCGGGTCGTCGACACGTTGGCCAGCGAGGGCATCCACGTCAAGCACCTCAACCTGGGCGGCGGTTTCAGCGTCAGCTACCGGGACGAACCCGAGTTCGACATCGACGGCTTCGGCCGGGAAGTGGCCGAGCCGGTCGCGGCCCGGGGCCTCACACTGGTGGTGGAGCCGGGACGCTATCTGGTCGCCGAAGCTGGCGTGCTACTCACGCGGGTGGAGTACCTGAAGCCAGCTCCGGCCGATGGCTACCGCAACTTCGCAGTGGTCGACGCCGCGATGAACGACTTGATGCGGCCAGCCCTCTATCAGGCCTGGCATCGCGTCGAACCGGTGGCCGCCTATTCGGCAACACCGCGAACCTGGGACATCGTCGGGCCGGTGTGTGAGACAGCGGATTTCCTCGCGATCGATCGCGATCTTGCGCTCGACGACGATTCTTTGCTTGCCGTCTTCGGCGCGGGAGCCTATGGCATGACCCTTGCGTCCAACTACAACGGCCGTTGCCGGCCCGCCGAGGTGCTTGTATGCGGCGATGCATTTCGCGTCGTGCGGCAACGCGAAACCACGCGACATCAATTGGCGCTGGAAAGCGAATAGTCTGGCAATCCCGACATATGATGGTCGAACGCAGCCCACGCCTATCGATGGCGCTGACCTTGCTTTTCATGGCAGCGTTGTCCGGCTGTGACAACTTCGACAATCCCCTGCGGTGGGATGCGAGCCCCATCGCCGACGATCTCATCGGTACGTGGAAAGCGGTCGAAGGACCGGACGCCGGCGTTCGAGCCCGGGTGTCGCGCATGGACGACGGAGGGCTGGGCTTCGAACTCACCTATCCCGAAAACACCGAGTCGACCGCCCGGTCCGACAGGGACAAGCACCGCGCGACGTTTCTCGGCGACGTCCTTGCGTCGGAGTCCGTGCACATCCTCCAGGTGCGGCTGGAGTCCTACGACGAGTTCGACAACGATGGAGAGTCGTTGTGGGATTCGGCTAGCGGTTACGTGTTCCAGCGGATAAGCCCGGCGCCGGACAACGGATTGCACCTCCAGCGACTCAACTGGGACGCGATGGGAAAGGTGGCCGAAGAAGAGCTCGGCGATTCGGGATTCAAGATAGAGGTCAACGCCTTCGCAGGTTGTCTCAGTGAGGATATCGGGGACAGTCTTTGGATAGAAATCTGGAGCGACATGCGCGAGAAGCTGGGAGACGAGTTGCGTATCAAGGTCCAGGACGCACTGGAGTTGGGCCAGCAGGAGGTTGCGGATATCGAACGGGAAAGCGCCAGGTTCGCTGAACTGAAGGTTGATCCCTACGCGGAACTCGCGAACATCAGAAACTGCGTGGCCCTGCGTCTCCCGAGCGAATCACTGGAACGGATCTTCCTCCTGCACACGGACCTGGTCTTCTCCGGCGGTATCGACCGCTACATCCACGAATAGGCTGAACGACATGGGCAGCATTGTCGCGATCGGCGGCGGCAACATCGGCACATTGGCGACCGAGCCGATCGACCGGGAAATCGTCCGCCTGACGGGCAAGTCCCGGCCGCACGCACTGTTGGTTCCCACCGCAAGCAGCGACTCCCCCGATTACTGGCCGATGTTCGACCGGGCCTACGGCGCTCACTATGGGTGCACTACCGACGTGGTCTATTTGCTTGGATCAACACCGGATCCGCGGCTCGTCGCCGACAAGATCGACCGCGCCGACATCGTCTACGTCGGCGGCGGCAATACGCTCATGATGATGCGCCGCTGGCGACGGCTGGGAGTCGACCAGCTATTGCGAGCGGCGTTCGATCGCGGCGCCGTCCTGTGCGGCGTGAGCGCGGGCGCGATCTGCTGGTTCGAACGCGGCCACAGCGACTCGATGGCGTTTTATGACCCCAACGACTGGAACTATATCGCGGTCACCGGCATGGGCCTCGTCAAGGGGATCGCGTGTCCCCACTACAACAGTCACACCAATGGCGTGCCCCGACGCCAGGACTTCCAACAGATGCTGAAGCGCAGAGGCGGGCCGGGCCTCGCGATCGACAACGACTGCGCCGTCGCGTTCACCGACAATGGCTTCCGCGTGTTGAGCACCAGGCGCCGCGTCGGCGCGTACGCGCTGTCGATCGAGCGCGGGGAAGTGATCCAGCGCAAGCTGCCCAAATCCACGGAATACCTACCCGTCGAGTCGCTATACCCGACGGCGCAACGCTGACCGACACCGCGAAACCATCGACGTCAACGGACGACGTCAACGGACACAGACCTGTCCCGCCTCTCGCGACCGCGATCAGATTCCCTGATTGGAAGTCATGTGCCCTGATTCCCATCCGAAAACGACACGCTCCCACCGAGTGTCGTCTGGACATGGGACCAAGGCCAGCGCGCGCCGCGGGGCTTCCGGGCTCCAGCACGATAAGCGACTATAATCATCTGATGAACCTCCGGTTTACGAAAATGCATGGCCTCGGCAATGACTTCATCGTCGTTGACCAGGTCTCCCAAGGCATCGACCTGGATCTCAAGCGGATCAGGACCTGGAGTGATCGCCGCACGGGCATCGGTTTCGATCAACTGTTGGCAGTGTTTCCGCCAGCGGTCCCCGACGCGGACTTCAGCTTTCGAATATTCAACAGCGATGGCAGCGAAGCCGAGCAGTGCGGCAACGGCGGTCGCTGCGTGGCACGTTTTGTCAGGGATAGCGCACTAACCATGAAAAAGGAGCTTGTGCTGGACACGGCCGGCGGACGCATGCACACGCGCTTGCTCAAGGACGGCAAAGTGCGGGTCGAGATGAATGTCCCGTGCCTCGAAGGGCCGCGTATCCCCTTTCGACCCGATTTGACCACGGAAGAGGGTTTGAGCTACCGGTTGGAGGTCCAGGGCGAATCCGTCGCGTTTACGCCGGTCTCCATGGGCAATCCCCATGCGGTCGTCATGGTGGACGATGTCGCCAAGGCGCAGGTGGAAACCGTAGGTGCTGCATTGCAGGCGTCCGACGCCTTTCCCGAAGGCGTCAACGTCGGTTTCCTCCAGGTGATGGATCCCGAGAACGCTCGGCTGCGGGTGTTTGAACGCGGCGCCGGAGAAACCCGCGCGTGCGGCAGCGGGGCGTGCGCGGCAATGGTCGCCGGCAACCTGCACGGACTATTGCGGACGCGCGCAACCTTGTCGCTCCCCGGGGGCGAAATCGAGTTGGCCTGGCCGGGCAAGCGCAGCCCGGTCGCAATGACCGGCCCGGCCGTGTCGGTCTACGAAGGACGTGTCCCATCATGATTGCAGCCCGATACGCCGCTCCACGCGGCAAGTTTCCATGAAACGACACCGCGACGACGGAAGGATCGCGAGTCCACCTCGCGATGCGGTCGATTCCGGCGGACAAAAAAACCCGCTTGACACCTACATGGGTTATCTCACCCACGAAAGACGCAGTTCTCCGCATACGATCGACGCCTATCGGCGCGACCTGGAGGCGTTCAGGACGAGCGCCGAAATCGACGACTGGCTCGCCTGCAAGCCGCACCATGTGCGTCGGTTCCTCGCCCGATTGCATGCCCGGGGACGCTCTGCCAACACCATCGGCCGCGCCCTCTCGAGCGTGCGCAGCTTCTACGCCTTTCTCGTGCGACGCGGATTCACCCAAGCGAATCCTGCCGTCGGCATCAGCGCGCCGAAACAGCGCAAGAAGCTGCCAAAGACGCTCGACATAGACAACACGGCAAAGCTCTTCGATTCCGATCCAAAGTCGGTGCTCGAACTCCGCGACCGCGCCATGATTGAACTGTTCTACGGCAGCGGCATGCGCTTGGCCGAACTGGTCGATCTCGACATCCGACACCTCGACCTGGTCAACGGTCTCGCCACGGTCACCGGCAAGGGCAACAAGACCCGCGTCGTGCCGCTCGGATCGCCTGCGGTAGAGTCCGTTCGCAGGTGGCTCGAAACCCGCCCCCGCGCGGGTTCCAGGGATCCGCTCTTCACGGGACGGGCCGACAGGCGAATCAGTCCACGCACGGTTCAGGCGCGCCTGAAGGGACTTTCCATGCGCAGTCTCGGGACAGACGTGCTACATCCGCACCTGCTGCGTCACAGCTTCGCGAGCCACTTGCTCGAATCGAGCGGGGATGTGAGGGCGGTGCAGGAACTGCTGGGCCACGCCGATATTTCGACCACACAGATCTACACGCACCTCGACTTCCAGCACCTGGCCAAGGTGTACGACGCTGCCCACCCCCGCGCCAGGGATCGCAATAAGTAGTGATCGAACTCGTCACTTTCGATCTCGACAACACGCTGTGGGAAACGGATAACACCATCCGCCAGGCGGAGATTGATATGCGCGAGCGGCTGAATCGGCGAGTGCCGGGTTTCTCCGAGGTGTTCGACTTTCACGCCACCCGCGCGCTGCGCGGGCAGGTGATCGCAGACACCCCGGAGATCGCGCATGACGTTTCACTCCTGCGAAAGGAAGTTCTATTTCGGGCCGTCCGGCAGTGCGGATGCGGCGAAGACGACGCTCGCGCCTACGCGGCAGAGGCGTTCGAAGTATTTCTCCGGGGTCGACACCGCGTGTCGTACCTCGACGGCGCCCTCGACATGCTATCCACGCTCGCGCGCAGCTATACCCTCGGCGCGCTCACAAACGGCAATGCCGACTTCTTGCGACTCGGCCTTGATCGCTACTTTTCGTTCGGTTTTACGGCCGCGGACGTGGGGACCATGAAGCCGCACCGTGCGATGTTCGACGCGGCCCTCGCGCGAACGGGCGTCGCTGCGGCTGCTGCCGTACACATCGGCGACCACCCGATCGACGACGTGCAGGGCGCGAGGGACGTGGGCATGCATACGATCTGGTTCAATCCCGACGGCGCGAGCGACCCCGTGGGTGCCAGCGCGCAGGTCGATCGGCTACAGGAGATCCCTCAAGCCATCGCGCTGCTTGGAGACTAGCGCCAGTTGGGAAACGGATGGCGGCTGCCGTAGGCAAACACCTACGCCAATCTCGGCTTCGCTCCCTCGCGCGCCGGTCGTTGACTTCCTCGACTGGAGGCAACGCCGCTCGTTCGCGCCCGGCGCGGCCGATCAGCGCATTGGCGGACCATTGCGGGGCAGCGTTTACAACGGTGTCATCGCGCGTCCCCGGCCAAACGAGACGCCTTTCAATAGATCCAGGGGATCATGGCGAGCGCCGCCGAGGGACAGGATACATACGGGATGCATCCAAATCCGCCCGGTTCACGCGCATCCGTCCTTTAACCTGACATCGGAAACTAGACCTCGGTATTAAAAAGTTACCATTATGGGAACGTTGTACTTAACGATTTAATGGGATCGGTATAGATAGCTTATGCGGATCATCGCCAAGAAGGCGCTCCGGGAATTCTGGATACGCCACCCAGACGCCGAAGAGCCGCTTCTCGCTTGGTATCGGGAAGTGAAGCAAGCGGATTGGGATACGTCGGCCGAGTTAAAGGAGAAGTACGGCAGCGCAGGCATCGTTGGCGACAGCCGGATGATCTTCAACATCAAGGGCAATGACCACCGGCTCGTGGTGAAGATCAATTACCCGTATCGCGTCGTCTACGTACGCTTCGTGGGCATACATGCTGAGTATGACGCCGTAGACGTGGAAGAGCTGTGAGATGGCCAATATCAAGCCAATTCGGTCCGAAAGGGACTATGAGGCGGCGTTGGCTCGGATCTCCGAGCTCATGGATACGGAGCCCGACAGCCCGGAGGGCGAAGAGTTCGATGTGCTGGTCGATCTCGTTGAACTGTATGAAAGCAACCTTGTGCCGATGGGATATCCGAATCCGATCGCGGCGATCGAGTTTCGCATGAAACAGTCAGGTCTACGCCCCCGCGACCTTGTCTCATTCATCGGAAGTCGCGCAAAGGTTTCCGAAGTCCTCTCTGGTAAGCGCGCTATCACCATGCCGATGGCGCGCGCACTGCATGAGCATCTCGGTATTCCGGCGGACGTCCTACTGCGGGAGCCGGACGTCGACCTCGACGATCCGCTGGCCGACATCGAGTGGAGCCGGTTTCCCGTCAAGTCCATGGCATAGTTGGGCTGGATTCCGGACGGGCCCGATCTAGTGCGATGTGCCGAGCAGATCCTGCGAGACCTGATCAATCGCGCAGGGGGACTGATGTCGCTGGCGCCGCGGCTCTACCGGAAGAACGACCAAGTACGCGCGAATGCCAAAATGGACCCCTATGCGCTCAAGGCGTGGTGCTGGCAGGTCCTTTCTAGAGCGAACAAGGACCGCCCGAAGGCGGACTATGAGCGCGGAACCGTAACTTTGGACTTCCTGACGAAGATCGCGCGGCTGAGCAGGTCCGAAGACGGCCCGTGGCTGGCGAAGGAACTGCTGGCCAAGGATGGCATTGCGCTGGTGATCGAAAGGCACTTGCCGAAGACATACCTCGACGGCGTGGCACTCCGGCTCGGTGATGGCAGGCCGGTGATCGGACTCACGCTGCGCAACAACAGAATAGACGATTTCTGGTTCTGCTTGCTGCACGAATTGGCCCATGTGGGCCGACATATGGACAACGACAGGGGTGAAGCCTTCGTCGATGACCTTACGCTGCGCAAACTCCACGAGAGACCGGGAGACCCCAGGGAGGCTCAGGCAGACGAATGGGCGGAAGAAGCGCTCATCCCGCGCAAGGTTTGGGAAGCGAGCACAGTGCGGGACCGGCCGACGACCATGGCCGTGATGAATCTCGCCAACGCTCTGCAAGTTCATCCGGCGATCGTCGCGGGCAAGGTTCGGTACGAACGGCAGAACTACCGACTCTTGTCGCAATTCGTTGGGACCGCCGAGGTCCGACGACAGTTCGGCATGGGGCCGTGAGGTGGCGGGTCCCCACCAACAGCGACGACGATTCGCAAACGACTCTGCCCGCCCGCGTATGCTCGATACCGCCGGAGGATGGCCGATACTGCGGGCAATCACCTACGTCAATTGCGGCTTCGCTCCCTCGCGCGCCAGCCGTTGACTTCCTAGACTGCGCATAGCACCGCGCATCCACGTCTGACTCGCGCGGTGCGGCCGCGCGCGGCCCCGGCCAGCGGGACGCATTTCGAGCGTTGCAAGGGAATCATGGCGAGCGCCGCCGAGCGACAGGACACATACGGGGATGCATCCAAATCCGCCCGGTTCACGCGCATCCATACGCGCGCCCAGGACGGCATCGAAACGCCCGCGGTGACGATTGAAGCCCATCGACCGGGGGGCGCGCCCGGATTTTCCGTCGTCGGTATGCCGCAAACGGCGGTTCGCGAAGCCCGGGATCGCGTGAAGAGTGCGCTCAAGACGACGCGGCTTGATTTTCCCAAGGGACAGCTCGTGGTCAACCTCGCGCCCGCCGACCTCGCCAAACTGGGTGGTCGCTACGACCTCGCCATCGCCATGAGCATATTGGCGGAAACAAACCAGGTGCCGGACCGCCACCTCGAGCGCCTCGAATTCATCGGCGAACTATCGCTCTACGGCGAAGTGCGGCGCATCCGAGGCTGCTTCGGCGCGGCGCTCGCCGCCCAGGGCGCGGGTCGCGGACTCGTATTCCCCTCCGACAACGCGGACGAGTTGGGAGGCTTGGTCGACACGCCCTTGTACCCGGTCCGCTCGTTGGCGCAGGCGGTGGAGATCGTACGCGCGCAAGACCCGGCACCATGGTCTCCGCCAAGGAAAGGCGTCCCCCACCGCAGCACGCAGATTTCGCTGAACGACGTCAAGGGCCAACTGGCCGCTAAACGCGCGCTGGTGATCGCCGCGGCGGGCGGCCATCACCTCCTCATGCGCGGGCCGCCGGGAACCGGAAAGACCATGCTTGCGAAGCGTCTTGTCAACCTGATGCCCGCGTTGAACAGGACCGAAGCGATCGAAGTCGCCAACGTTTACTCGGTTGCCGGCAGGGACCGTCCCCCCGGCGATGCGCGACCATTTCGCGACCCTCATCACACTGCCTCTACGGCTGCGCTCGTCGGCGGCGGCTCGCGCGTGGCGCCCGGCGAGGTATCGCTAGCCCATCGCGGCGTCCTGTTTCTCGACGAGTTGCCCGAATTTCGCCGGGACGCTCTCGAAGCGCTGCGCGAACCATTGGAATCGGCGCAGGTCGTGATCGCACGCGTGAACCAGAAATGCCGCCTGCCGGCAAGCTTTCAATTCGTTGCCGCCATGAACCCCTGTCCCTCGGGGTTTGTCTGCGACGAGACGAACTGCCGCTGTACGCCACAGCAAATCCAGCGATACAGGAGCCGCCTCTCGGGTCCCCTTCTGGATCGCGTCGACCTGACCGTAGAGGTGGCGCCGGTTACCGAGGACGAACTGTGGAACGGCCGATCACCAGCGCTCGATGAAGCCGCCTTGCTTCGTCAGATCGCGGGTGCGCGCGCCACTCAGCTTCGAAGACGGCAAAAGTACAACCGGGAACTCGACGCGCGCGGCGTGGAGCGATACTGCCCCCTCGACGAGGGCGGGCAGCAACTTCTGCGTCTTGCAGTCAAACGCTACCGGCTGTCGGCCCGGGCGATCCACCGGGTGCAGAAGGTGGCCCGCACCATTGCCGACCTGGCCGAAGAACAACACATAAGGGCAGCCCATGTCGCCGAAGCGCTCGGATACCGTGCCGCTTGGGCGGAGCCGCCGATGTAGGCCAGCCTCTGGGGCCAAGCGCCCAGCCATCAGGCGAGGGGATTGGCGGGGCTAGGACGATACGTGTGTCGCTATGAACTCCTTCACCGCATCGACGTCCGCCGGCAACGATGTCTTCCGTTCTGGCAGGTCCACGAGGCCGTCCAGCGCCGGGTGGTGCGCGACGTCCTCGCCGATTGCGGCATTCACGGACTCCGGGAATTTCGCGGGATGCGCCGTCGCCAGGCACACGACGGGCTCCGGTCGTTGAAATCGGCTTGCGGCGGCGATGCCGACGGCGGTATGGGGATCGAGCACATAGCGGTCACGCGCATAGACATCGCCGATCATGGCCATCGTCTCCTCTTCGCTCACGGCGGCAGGGAGGATGCCCTCATCCACCGACCCGCCGTCTTCAACGCGCGCGGAGCCGGTTGCCGAAAAATCCGCCATGAACGCGTCGAGCGCTTCGGAACTGCCAAGCCGGTAGTAGAGAAAGCGCTCGAAGTTGCTCGCCACCTGGATGTCCATGGACGGACTGATCGTGCTGCGCACGGGACCCAGGGCATATGTGCCCGTGGCAAAGAACCGGGCCAGGATGTCGTTGCTATTGGTCGCGAGGATGAGCTTGTCTATCGGTGCGCCCATGGCGCGAGCGAGATAGCCCGCCAGGATATCGCCGAAATTGCCGGTGGGAACGCTGAACGTGACCGCCTGTTCGAAACGCAGCGCCGCATGGAAGTAGTAGACGATCTGCGCAAGCAGCCGCGCCCAGTTCACCGAATTGACCGCCCCGAGATCGAATTGGCTCTTGAACGCCAGATCGCTGAATATCGATTTCACGATGCGTTGGCAATCGTCGAAGCTGCCTTCGATGGCGAGACAATGCACATTCTCGTCCGGCGTCGTGGTCATCTGGCGCGCCTGCAGCGCGCTCGTCCGCCCGTTCGGATACAGCACAAAGATGTCGATATTCGCGCGCTGCCGGACACCGGCGATGGCGGCGCTGCCCGTATCGCCACTGGTAGCGCAAAGGATGTTCAGACGTCCGCCCCGAGAAGCCAGGATGTGCTCGAACATTCCGCCCAGCACCTGCAACGCCACGTCCTTGAAGGCCAGCGTGGGACCGTGGAACAGTTCCAGCACATGCAGATCGCCGACTTGCACAAGGGGGGCGATGTCCCGATGCCGAAACGATGCGAAGGCGTTCGCGACAATTCTTTCCAGTACGTCGCGCCCCATATCGCTCGCGAATTCGTCGAACAACTCGACCGCCAGTTCAGCGAACGGGAGACCGCGCCAGTCTTCGAGCCGAGCGCTGAGGTCGGGGACCGATTCGGGCAGTAGCAATCCGCCGTCCGGTGCCAAGCCCGTCATTACCGCTTCCTGGAACGACATGGGCGATGTGCGCCCTCGAGTGCTCACGTACAGCATAAGGCGGCGCATGTTAGCCAGCGGGTTGCATCAAAAAAAGAGGCGCATGAAAAAAAGGGGCGCGAATCGCGCCCCTTTCGGTTGCTACGAGCGGAGTCGAAATCAGTTCTGAGCGAACTCCGGATAGGCATCGATGCCCGTCTCGGCGATGTCCGCCCCGATCGCTTCGTCCTCTTCCGAGAGACGGATACCCATGGTGACCTTCAAGATCGCCCACACCGCCAGGCTGGCGAGGAAGACCCACGCGAAGATGCCGGCGATGCCGGTCAACTGACCGACAATGGTCGCGTCGGGATTGTTGAAGACCACGGCCAGGACACCCCATATGCCGCAAACGCCATGCACGCTGATCGCGCCGACCGGATCGTCGATCTTGAGCTTGTCGAACATGACGATGGAAGGCACCACGATCAAACCCCCGACCGCACCGATGATCATCGACCAGAACGCGCTGCCAGAAAGCGGGTCGGCGGTGATGGAGACGAGTCCCGCCAAGGCGCCGTTCAAGGCCATCGTGAGGTCGGCCTTGCCAAACCAGATGTGCGCCAGAATCAAGGCCGCGATCAAGCCTCCGCAAGCGGCGATGTTCGTATTCACGAACACTTGCGCGACCGCATTCGCCTCGTCGATGTTGGAGAGTTTCAACTCGGAGCCGCCGTTGAAGCCGAACCAGCCGAACCATAATATGAACATGCCCAGCGTCGCGAGCGGCATATTGCAGCCCGGAATCGCGTTGACTCGTCCGTCTGCGCCGTATTTGCCGGCGCGGGGTCCAAGCAGGATCACGCCCGCGAGCGCCGCCGCTCCGCCGCACAAGTGCACGATGCCGGATCCCGCGAAGTCGGAGTAGCCCGCTTCCGAAAGCCATCCGCCGCCCCAGGTCCACATGCCTTGCACGGGATAGATAAATCCGGTCAGCACGACAGCGAATATCAAGAACGCCCACAGCTTCATGCGCTCCGCCACCGCCCCGGACACGATCGACATGGCCGTCGCGACGAATACAACCTGGAAGAAGTAGTCGGATCGCTTCGAGTAGTAGGTATCGCCGCCGCTTGCGAGCGTGTCCGCAACCGTATTCTCCGCGCCGATGAGGGTGCCGAAACTCGGCAAGACTGCACCCGCTTGGGCACCGTCATACATGATGTAGTACCCGAACAGCAGGTACATGATGCAGGCGATCGAATAGAGCGAGACGTTCTTCGTCAGGATTTCCGCGGTGTTCTTGGCGCGGACCATGCCGGCTTCCAGCATTGAAAAGCCGCAGGCCATGAACATCACGAGCGCACCCATCACCAGGAAGTAAAAGGTGTCTATCGCATAGTTGGTTTGGATCAAGTCTTCCACGTAAATCTCCCGATTCTTACGAGGCGCTTAACGCCTATACGGCGTCAGGCCCGGTTTCACCTGTTCTGATACGAACAACTTCCTCAAGTGACGTGACGAACACCTTGCCATCGCCCACCTTGCCTGTATTCGCAGATGTCCTGATGGCATCCAGGCACCGATCGAGCAGGTCGTCGCCGATCGCGACCTCGATCTTGACCTTGGGCAGGAAGTCCACAACGTATTCGGCGCCCCGATAGAGTTCGGTATGCCCTTTTTGCCGGCCAAATCCCTTGACCTCGGTCACCGTCATGCCCGCCACGCCGATTTCGGACAGCGCCTCGCGCACATCGTCGAGTTTGAATGGCTTGATAATGGTAGTGATGAGTTTCATTGTTCGACCTCACTCATTGGTTGGCTACATGCTTTTCGAAATCGAAAAAATCAGGCGCGCCTCGCAATCGGCACCGCAGACTTCTTCATCCAAGTTCGTGCCAACGACGGCGAAACCGAGGTCTACGCCCCCGCTGGGAACCGTTAGCGTCACACTATAATCGATGTAACTGTCCTCGTCCGGCCCGCCGATATCTTCCGCCCTGTTGAGTCCGATCTGGAAATCGAGACTCGCGGCATCGCTCGGTGCCCAGCTATAGCCAATGTACGGGTAGACGAACGCAGGCCCGCCATCACCGAGGTATTCGGTGGAGTAGTTGACGCCCAGGGTGGCGGCACCCATACCAACGGAGCCGGCGAGCTCGATGTAGTCCAAGCTATCTCCCTCGCTCGGATACTCGAAGCGAATGATGCTCAAATCATAGGTGTTGCCGTCACCGAATTCGCCGCCGTATCCCACGTAGAGGTCGATCTCGGCGCTCGCATCGTCGCCGTATTTCAGGTTCGATGACCAGACGCCGATGTACAGACCGGAATCCGTCGCGTAGTCGAATCCACCCTGGATCGCCGGATCGCGGGTCGTTTGAGACCACCCTCTGATCGAGTAGTCCGTGGCGAGCGTGACGTTGCCGGAGATTTCTCCCGCGGCCGCACCCGCCCCCATCAAAATCATCATGAGCGCTATCGCTGTCTTTTTCATAGGGCCAATACCTCTTTCCCTTGTCGATTTGCCGAAGGCGGCGACAACGGGGCCGGTGATCTTTTCGTAGTCGTCACCGTAGCGGTCCCGTCCGCGTCCCCGCCTGGGCTTTATAAGCACTTATCGTGCCACTCAGGTTCGTGGCGGCTATTCAAAGGCTTGAAGTCGATTCGTCGCCCTTGGGACGTCCACTATTGCACCGCTCTTGTGCGCGCTTCGCACCAGGTTAGTGCGTCGAGGCGAATGGTGCCGCGCGAAGTACGTCAAAACCCCTCGTCTCGCGGCCGACTCCGTTCCTTTGAACCAACGGCAAAGAAAAGTTTCTGGTTATCCCACCCTCGTCGGAAAAGCGCAGTAGGATTAAGGCCTGTCGAAACCATTGCGCAGCGTCAAGCCGATGCGTCGAGACGATTTATCGCTGTTCTGCAAGACAATTTCCCAAGGTCTGGGCAAGGTGGCGGCGCGTTTCGTTCAGGACATGGTGATCGGGATTCATCGCTCGCGCTCGGTGCGGTTGATGGACATCGCCCGGATTCTCAATGAGAAAATCGCCCTGCATGCAACCCACAAGCGCCTCAGCCGCAACCTGGCCAATACGGTAACGGGCCGCACGGTGACCGACAATCTGTTGCGCATGGCATGCGGTCGGGTGACCGACAACACGCGGTTGCTGCTGCAGTTCTTCGATGTGGAGAAGCGCTACGCGGAAAAGATGGAGTTCCTTTCGCCCCTCGGCGACGACGGCGAAGGACCTGGCAAGCGGGGTTACAGGCTGTGCGAAGTCATCGCCAGCGACAATGCCAGCGCATCGTTCTATCCCGTTGCGCTACGCCCCTGGTCGGACCGGGCACCGGAGTCGGCGGATCAGGCCGGAGAGGTTCTGACACTCATCCAACAAGTGCGACGCGCTTCGGGCGGACACGGACTCATCGTGAATCGCTCGGCAACACCGGGTCTGGAGCTGCTACGAGATCTCGCGCGGGACCAGAGTTGCCGGTTCGTGCTGAACCAGCAGGAGGACATCTAACTGATCTACCGTCGCCGCCTGTACACCGGTTCCGAACTCGCCGAAATGTGCTCTACCCCCTATGCCACAACCATGTACAAGCTCTGGGAAGACATCGACTATGCCGTATTCTGCCACTTCGGATTCCTGCCTGTGCGACTGCCGGAATGTCCCCAGCGGCCACTATTTTTTGTCGTCGTGGGTTTCGACCTGCGACACGGCACGTATGAGGCGCCACGCTATCTCCTGCTGACATCGGAACCCATGCGCCGCAATCGGCTCGTGCTCACCCGGCTCGTAGAAGGATTCATATCGACGGAACCGATCGAATCCACCAACCGCGAGCTCAAGCAACAGTTCCACCTGTCCAGCGTTCAGGTGCAGAATTTCGATCGTTTGCAGACCTTGCTGTCCCTGTTCGAATGCGCTTTCCACTGGGCCGCGCTGGACGAAGCGAGCGACCTCCATCCCACTGCCGATTTCACATTCACGCCACATGCCGATAGGGAGTTGCGATCCCACTTCTGAGGCGCCGGGCTGGTCAGACTTTCAACTGCACGTTGCTCACGCCGTAGAGGAAGTCCGACAACAGGTGCGCGAGCCTTGCTCGAACTGATTGTCGGCGCAAGACCAAGCCTGTGAACTGGCGCAACGGATCGCCCCACCATGCACGCGACAGCACCACCTTCGGGGGCAGCGCCCGCATGGCCTGGATGCGTTTCAACTCGGGCAGGCGTTCCGTTTCGATGCGGTCAAGCGCCTGCGCAAGTCGCTCGGGCGCTAGGGACTTCGACAACAGTGGCACGAGGTGATTCGCGCGCGACTTGCTACTCGGCGGCGCTCAGGTAGCGAATGGCGTTCACCATCTCGTCGTCGGAGCAGGTCATACAGGTACCCTTCGGGGGCATGGCGCCGAGACCGGCGGTGCTGGTACGCAGCAACTCGTCCATACCCTTCTCAAGACGGGGCGCCCATTGGTCGGCGTCCTGAAACAGGGGCGCTTCAGCTACGCCCGTGGCATGGCAAACGAAACAGAATCGATCATAGACCTCGCGACCCGACAGCGGTTCGTTGGCCGCCGCTACTACCGCGGGGCTCGCCACCGGGGCCGAACCGCAGGCCTCGTCTCCTTCAAGACAGGAACTCCCGAACGGCGCGAGACGGCCACGGATATCGTCAAGGGTATCCCCCGATGTCGAACCGGCCGAGACCGGCACCGCGAGGAGTGTCGCCAGGGCGAGCAGTCGTTTCACCATTTACCTCCAGTTTCGCGGCCGCGATTGTACTCGATCCGAAGCACGGCAATCGAACGCCGACGGTTTATCCTTGGCTTGCCGAACAGCAATCTATCGGCTTGTGATTTAATGACCATAGCTTGTTTTCTGACCCGTCGCTTGCGAAGGCTCCCCCGATGACCTACCCCGAAAACGCACCCCTCGAGCAGTGGCTAGCCCAGGCAATGCCGGAAGACGTGCTGGAGCCGGAACTGCCCATCATTGACCCCCACCACCACCTGTGGGATTGCCGAGAAGTCGATCGGGAGCCGCACACCCGCTGGGAACAGAAGGTCTACCTCTGCGAGGAGATGTCCGAGGACATCCGGACTTCCGGTCACAACGTCGTCCAGACGGTCTTTGCCCAGTGCGGGGCTTTCTACCGGGCCGACGGGCCCGAAGAGATGCGGTGTATCGGCGAGACGGAGTTCGTCCACGGCATCGCCGCGATGAGCAGGTCGGGCAAGTACGGCAACATGCGCCTGTGCACGGGGATCTTCAGCACCGCCGATCTCCGGCTCGGCAAGGCGGTAGAGCCGGTGCTCGAGGCGCACATCGCCGCCTCGTCCAACTTTCGCGGGATACGCTACCCCTTACCGCCGGAAATCGACGCCCAGTTCCAGGAAGGCTACGCGATGCTCGGGAAACACAATCTCACCTACGACAACTACTCGCCCGATTACGAACGCCTGCCTACCCTCGCCAAGCTGGCGAAGGCGCACCCCGATGTCACCATCATCGTCAACCATCTTGGCGGGAAGATCGACCCCAATGCCAGCCCCAAGGCGATCGCCCGGTGGAAGGAGTGCATCGACGCGATTGCCCGCTGTCCCAACGCCGTCATGAAGTGCGGCGGCGCGCAACAGCGGGCCGGGCGGGATTGGGAACCGCCGTTTCACATGCATCAGCGCGCGGCGGGCCCCATGGGGTCAAAGGAGCTTTGTGAACTGCTCTACCCGTTTTACCGCTACGCCATCGAGGCGTTCGGCGTGGAACGCTGCATGTTCGAGAGCAACTTCCCTGTAGACAAGGAAAGTATCTCGTACCGCACGCTCTGGAACCTGCTCAAGCGCATCGCCGCGAAGATGGGGTTGAGCGACGCCGAAAAAGCGTCGATCTTCAGCGGGACTGCGGCAAGCGTGTATCGGATCCCGCCCGTGGCATCCGCCAAGTAGGCACCCCACGGGGCTGTCGCCAGCGACGGACGCACGCTGTTTGGCAATGACACCGTAACCGGCGAAGGCGGCGGCCTGACACGACTTTCGACCCGCTCCGGTGCCCGACAGGACCTTCCTATCGAGATCGTGAACTGTCGATTAGCTCCAACAATTCCTTGCGACTGTAAGAAGGTGTTTGGTCTTGACTGATCAGCTTTTTCAAATTCCTTTTGATCGTCAAGAACTCTTCTGTAAGTTTGAGCGATGGGTCTCGAGCCGGGCCAAAGGGAATGGGGACCTCCTCGACGATACGACCGGGCGCCGGTGAGAATACCATCACTTGATTTGCCAGGTAGATCGCTTCGTCCACATCGTGGGTAACAAAAATCACAGTGATCTTTTCGACCTGACTGAGCAGTTGTATCATGTCCTGCAATTCTTCCCGAGTCTGAGAATCGAGCGCACCGAAAGGTTCATCCATGAGTAGGATTTTTGGTCGATTGGCCAGTGCTCGGACAATCGCCAGGCGCTGTTGCATGCCCCCTGATAGTTCCCTCGGGTAAGCTTTGGAAAAGTCTTCCAGACCAACCAGTTTCAACAGTTTCTGTGCTCTTCGTGCGATATTGCGCGGCCTGTCATTTTCTAATTGGCCTTTTGCGCCGTTGCATTTTAGCCGGTCCGCGAAGGCGGCATTCTTCTCGACGGTCAGCCACGGGAACAGCGTGTATTGCTGAAATACCATGCCAATCTCCGGGCTCGGTCCGGTCATCGCTTCGCCGTCGAGTATCACTTGACCGCTGGTCGGCTGTTCCAGGCCGCTAATAATATTCAGGAGCGTAGATTTTCCACAGCCGGAAGGGCCGAGGAACACAACAAAATCAGCGTGGTCAATCGTGAACGCGCATGATTTCAGCGCTTCAACAATTCGGTTGTCCGAATGATACGTTCTGGTGACCCCATCGACTTCCAATTTCATCTTTTAGACGTGTCCGCCCATCCGAAAGCTCGTCTGTTGAATGCACGAAACATCATGTCCAGGATCAAGCCGAGCAATCCTAGCAGGAGCAGATACAACATTATTTTCGGCATTTGAATAAATCTTGCGAATTTCATAATGCGAATCCCCAGACCTTCGTTCGTTGCAATCAACTCCGCAACAACCAGATAGGTCCACGCCCAGCCATGACAGATTCTGAGTGAATCAAAAATTCCGGGGAGTGAGCTTCGCAAAAGGACCTTGGTCATTATTTCAGTTTGAGAAGCTCCCAGCGTGTGGGCAACCTTGACAAGGTCGTAGCTGACGCGTCGAATTTCATCAGCGACCATCAGCAACAAGGGGAAGAATGTGCCGACGAATATCAGATATATCTTGGGCTCTTCATTTACGCCAAATATGGCGATGAACAAGGGAATGAGCGCCGGTACGGGTATATAGCGGATAAACTCCGCCCATGGTTGAAAGAAAGACTCCGCGATTTTAAAGGCCCCCATCAACACCCCAATCGGCACCGCTAGTACTGCGGCCATCAAGGGGGATCAAGAATCCGGCGAACACGCGGAATGTGCTGTGGTACATGTCCGACAGGATCATGGCGTGATTTTCGGTAATCATCTGCCAGGATGTTTGTGCAATGATGCCAACGGTAGGGAAGAACGTCTCTTTTTCGGGATTGCCCACGGCGTTCTGGCTCATCCATACGTACGACGCTATCGTTAGAACCAGGGAAAGAATTGCCATCGTCCAGACCAATGGCCGGGGGATGGGCGCACGCAACAGGAAGTACTGTTTCATTTCTGAATCACTTCAGTCAAGATAACGCAGATCTGCAATGGTGCTTGGGCTGAAGTTGATGAGGGGGAACCAAAAACTTGCCTTGCTGATGATCGACTTCCAGCGGGACTTTTGCGAGCAAGGCGGCTATGCATCGCGCTATGGGGGTACCGACTGGGTTGAGCCAATACTGCCCAAGGCTGAAGCATTGCTGACTTCGGCGCGCAATGCCGGAATCCCGGTGTTTCATACGCGTGAAGGCTATGCCCTCGGGACGTTGTGGTCCAGTTCCAAATAACGAGGATCGTCGAACGTCCGGTCGCAGCCTTGGCACTTCGACGCGGAGAAATGGTGCCGCCGTCTCGCCGTCGTCGGTGCGTTCGGGTGGTTCCTTGGAATAGTGGATTTTTCCGTAGAGCGGCAATACCAGATCTTTCCGACTGTCATCCGCAAAAGCTGGGACGAAGCCGGGCCGGTGGGTGTGAAATTGGCAGCGCGGGACCCCTCGGGCGACTGCTGATTCGAGGACAGGTTGGTCATGAAATCATCCCCTTGCTGGCGCCGCAGCCGGGCGAAATTGTGATTGACAAGTCCAGCTATAGTGCCTTTCATGAAACTGAGTTACTCGGCATGTTGACTACCCTTGGCGTCACCGAACTCCTGGTTGCCGGGGTGACGGCCGATGTATGCGTACACAGCACATTGCGCAGCGCCACGGAATACGGTCTCTTTTGCCACTATGTTGCCGACGCCATTTCCACTTTCGATCCGGCAATCAGGCGCGCTTGCGAAAAAATGGTGCAGGCCGAGGGAGGGGTCTGGGGTCGCCTGACGACGGTAGCGGCAATCTCCGCCTTATACTCAAAGTGACGCTTACCCCGACCAGTACCTTTACCGATATTCGTATTCCAGGAACATCTGCGTATTCCAGGAACATCTGCTGGCAGGACTCCCGCAAAATACCGCCGACAAGCCTTATTTTTCCACCGCTTCTCGCGTTCATCTCTTCGGCTGCAATAGGCATTTCTCGTTGCTTCCCTCCTGTGATCCGCCCAATTTGCTCCATGGTGGCACCGTATACGATCCCTTCAATCTTGTTCAGCCAGGCTGTCGTAAAACACATGGCACAGGGTTCGACGGTTGTATAAAGCGTGAGATCGATCAATTCGTTGCGGTCAAACGTCGTGCAGGCGCGCTTGACGATCAGCGTTTCAGCGTGGGCAGACATGTCATTGAGTTCTTTGATCCGATCATGTTCCCGCAAAACAACTTCACCCCCTTCATTCACCAGGACGCAACCGAAGGGTGGCTCGCCGCTTTCTACCCCTCTTTGAGCTTCGGCCAGCGCTACTTTCATATAGAATTCGTGGCCCTTCCGCACGACCTTGGACTTCTTTATTGAACCAGAGACGGGTCTAGAATGGTGTCTACATCCTTGACGTCTGACACCATGTCATTGGCGACCAGGAACTTCACTACCTTTGCGATGGACTCTGCCGCGGGCCCCGCGAACAGTTCTCGATTATCTGCCAAGTTGTAGATTTTGTCGGTCTCGAGCATTGCCAGAGCATCTTCAGGGCTCACCTCCAGCGCTTTGCTCAGGATCATGGCGGCCGCCTCGGGGTTTGCCCGCAAGAAATCTACGCCCTTGTCGACCGCCTCTATAAAGGCCACCACCGCTGCCTTTTTGGTGCTGAGAGTCTTTGGCGTAAGCGCTATGCCATCGAGGATGGTGTCGGGCGTATCCGCGCTATCAAATAGAACTGTGCCGCCGCTGGCGATCGCCTTCGTAACCCATGGCTCCCACGTAACCGCGGCGTCCACATTGCCGGACAAGAATGCCGCGCCCGCATCATCGGCACTCATGTTGATGAACTCAACGTCGCTTTCCTTCATGCCATTCTGTTCCAGGGCAATCATTAACAACATGTGATTGACTTCGCCCTGCGTTGCGGCCACGACCTTGCCTTTCAGATCCTTCACAGAAGATATGGAATCTTTGGCTATTATGGCATCCGCCCCATTTGAGGTATCAAAGATGAAAACCACCTTTATCTCTTCGCCGGTCACCAACTTTGCGAGGGTTATGTTTTGCAACGTGGACATTGCAAGATCCAGATGCCCCCCAATCATGGCGGGCAACGTCTCACCCGGGTTGGCAAATGGTTTCGCATCTATTTCGAGCCCGGCTTCCTCAAAGAAGCCTTGATCTTTTGCAACAAAATAGCCCGCGTAACCAATCCACATGTCGTGGCCGACTGTCAGCTTCATACTGTCGTCAGCCAGGAGGCTACCTCCGGAAAGGACTACAGCAGCGACCATAGTCAGCAGTTTCTTTATCATGACAATAAACCCCGTTTTTTATTCCACTGAGAATGCATATCCAGAACTTTTGTTTCCCGCCAGGGCGGGTTTGACCGCCGCCCCTGGCCAAATAGAATTCCGTCTTCCCTCCAACGGACGATCCAACCTCAACTGCGTGTGCAGTCGTCGCAACGGCACCCACGGACAGAATTGCCGCAGCAACGCCAGTCTTTGGTGTCTTGACTAGGAGTTTTGGCAGCGGGATCCGCTGCGCTGACGCGAGGGAACAAGGGCGTTCGGGCGCGGCGGTGGCGCCGGAAATCAGGCTAAATGACGATCAGTCTAATTCGTGCAAATTCAATAACTTAAAAATTTGTTCCATGCAAGCGTGCATAAAACGGGCCAACTTGTGGGCGGCGGGGTTTTGCAACGGTTTGGGCCCAATAGATGGGGACTGCAAGCCGCGATTGTTGTATTTGTGCACTGAATTGGGGCGGTGAGAAAGGCGAAACGCTAGATTGGTGCAACTGGCCATGGGCGCAAATCTAGAGGGTTCGCGGTACGCGATCGAGGCGGGTGTTGGTGGCAATGGGATCGCGCGCCACCGGTTCGATGGAGCACATGGTGCCTGGCGAGGTTGCGTGCCGCCCGTCAGGACCGACCTGTTTCGGGCGCGGCTGGCGCGGTTCGACCGCTTCTGATGCGGGCGAAGGTCCAGACGACGAGGCCGATCACCGCCCAGCCGATGACCATCGCCCATTCGTACGGCCACGCCAGGGACGACGGGCTGAACGGCATGTACAACGACAGGAATCCGGCGCCGAGAACTATGGCGATGCCGCCGACTGTGCGTGGGTATCGCACGCGAAATGGCCGCGGCATGTCCGGGTCTTGCTTGCGCAACACAAGGAATGCGATCGGCACGAAGAGATAGGCCACGACCACCGCCAGGGAACCCGCGTTGATGAGCCACACCAGGATGACCCGGCCGAACAGCGGCGAGATGCAGGACAGCACCCCGAGCACGATGATGCCAACCCACGGGGTGCGGTACTTCGGATGCAACCGGGAGAACGCTCGCGGCAGGATCCCGGACTCCGACAACGCGAACATCACGCGGCTGCCGCAGATAATGAACGCGTTCCAGCTCGTGAGAATGCCGCCAATACCGCCAGCGATGAGCGCGGCGCCCGCCCACGACCCTCCCCAGAGCGCCGTCGCCGCGTCCGCCGTCGCGACCGTCGCCGCGGAACGCGCATCCGCGTCGAGTCCCAGGGCTACGCCGAAGGAGATGGCGCCGTACCATGCGACGGCCATGACAAGCGAAGCGATCAGCAGCCACCCGATCCGGTTCGCGGGCAGGTCGATTTCTTCCGCCGACTGCGGCAGGACGTCGAAGCCCACCATCAGGGCCGGCACCATGATGAGCACCGTGAGTATCCCGGTGGCGGGAGTGCCAATGAGAGGTTGCGCGTTCGACCAGTCGCCGTTGCCAACCGCTCCCGTCAGAAGGATGACGCCAGCCAGCAGGATGGCGCCGGTGATGGCGCTCTGTACAAAGGCCGCGGTGCGGATGCCGACCACGTTGATCCACGTCATGACTACCGCCGCGCCCACGCCCATCGCCACGAAACCCAAATGTACCGGCGCGTCCAGCACGTGCCAGAGGGTGGCGATGCGTATCTCGGGAAACAGGTATTCCACGGCGGTCGGCAGCGCGACGGACTCGAACAGGCAGACGACGGAATACGCCATCAACAGCGCCCAGGTGCAGACGAAAGACCATCCGGGACCCAAGGCCGCGCGCGTATAGACATGCTCGCCCCCGGCCTTGGGCATCGCGGCGACGAGTTCCGAGTAGGTGAGCCCGATGAAGGCGATCGCCACGCCGCCCGCCGCGAAGGCGATCAACGTCCCGAGGGAGCCGGCGTTCTCGACCCAGTGACCGGTCAGCAGCACCCAGCTCCAGCCGATCATGGCGCCGAAAGAGAGCGTCAGCACCTCCCGAGAGCGCAGCACCCGCTTGAAACGACCTGGCACGGCGTCAGAAGACAATCTTGGCATGCCGCAAGCGCGCGATTTCCTCCGCTGCGAAACCGACTTCCCTCAGCAACTCATCCGTGTGTTCTCCCATGCCCGGCGCGTGGCGGAAGAGGCCAGCGGGTGTATCGCTGAAACGCCCGGGCGGTCGAGGCTGCCGCATCGCGCCGCCCACCGGATGCTCGAATTCGACCAATGCTTCCATTGCCCGAACCTGAGGATCGTCGATCACATCTTCCCGGAGGTTGATTTTCGCGAATGGCACCTGGTGTCGTTCCAGCCGGTCACATACCTCATCCGTGGTGAAACGCGCATAGGCATCGTCGATCTGCTTCATCACGTGCGGGCTCGGTCCCACTCCAGTGGGCACATCGCGATCCTCCTCCGAGAGCTGTTCAGTCAGCTCCAGGGCGTGAAACACACCCTGCCACTCGCGTGTCTGAACCGGCATCGTGGCGATGTAGCCATCCGCAGTCTTCTTCACCTTGTTGGGACGCGGCCCATGCGACACCGAATCGACACCGTCGCCGACGAAGTGCTGGTTGATCATGGCATCGGGCCACAGAAAGAAGAGGGCCGAGTCCAGCATCGATACGTCGATCCGCTGCCCGACGCCGGTCCGTTCCCTGGCGTACAAGGCCGAACAGATCGCCTGGGCCGCGGTCATCGCAGTGATCTTGTCGCAGATGAGAGTGTTGATCAGCAAGGGCCTCTCCGTGGCCGGGTTCGCCTGCAGCGATGCGATGCCGGAAATGGCCTGGATCACCGCATCGTAGACGCGCCGCCCGGCGTAGGGCCCCGTCGCGCCCACGCCGTTGATGGAGGCGAAGATCAGGCGCGGATACAACTCACAGAGCGACTCGTAGGCGAGGTCCAGGCGTTCCATGACGCCCGGCCTGAAGTTCTCCATCAGGACATCCGCGGAGGCGACGAAGCGATGCAGCAAGGACTTGCCCGCATCCTTCGAGAGATCGATGACAATGGAGCGCTTGTTACGGTTCAACGCGGCGAACTGGGCGTCCAGTCCGTTTCGCGAAACCCGCATGGGGCCACGCTGCATGTCGCCGCCGGGGGCCTCGACCTTGACGACATCCGCGCCCTGGTCGCCGAGAATCGATGCGGCCATCGGTCCCGAGTACACGTTCGTCATATCGATGACGCGTACTCCCGACAGTGATCCGGTCATGCCTTGTCCCCAGTGCCGCTCGAACTCTCGTGATCCCTATTCTCGCTCAGTTGGGACCGTAGGCTTGATAGGTCCCCTCGTAACGGCGAGGACTGTTGGTGGCCAGGGGTGGAATCGAACCACCGACACGCGGATTTTCAGTCCACTGCTCTACCGACTGAGCTACCTGGCCGGGTGAGACGTGCGGCCGCGGATAAGACATGCGGCCACGCGGTCGAAGGCGCGGCGTATTAAAGCCCTTGGGCCCGAAACGGTCAACAACCTCCCCACCGCTTTGGGTCACCGCGTCGGTCGTGTTCCCTGGAGGTTGATAAGTACGATCGACAACGCACTGAGCTCGGATTCGATTCTGAAGCGTTCGGCATCTCCGACCAGCAAAGCAGCGGTTCGTGGCTGGCAGCGCCTGTCAAGAGTGACACAATCGAGAGCACACGTTCACCGATCATAATCGGCGTGAGTACCTTTGCACGTAGTGCGCAAGGAGGAGCGAAGATGTCCCGATTCTGTTTCGTTGCCGTGGCGCTCGCCATGGCCTTGGGGGGCTTGGCGTTGGCCTCTAGCGGCGAGCCGGAAGCCTCTGAGCCCGAGGAACCCATCGTCCACGAACCCGGGAACGAGGTCCGGTTCGAGCGCGACTGCTCCGACGCCGAACCGTATCGGGTGCAGGCGTACGCCGCGTTGCGGTCGGAGGACGGGCGCGCCCGGGCGCTGGTCAACCTCTACGCCCGCCGCGACGCGGTGCGGCTCGACGAGGTGTTCGTCGGCATGCGGCTGGTGGCCATGGCCATCGACGCTGGACCGAAGTGGGCGGCAGCGCCCTTTTCGATCTACATGAGTGCGCAGTCGACCGATCGGATGATCCTGGGAGCCGAGCATGCGCGTTTTGACGCCAATCCGACCCCGGGTGACGGGGAACGACGGGCGTTTCGCACCGATGCCGGTGGCCGGATGGCCTGGCTCGACTTCGTTGAACCGACCGAGCCTGAAGGCGAGACGGACAGATCCTACAACTGGTCGCCGGATCTGGAGGTGACCGCCACCGAACTCGGTCTTGCGGACCACGACCGGAGCGCGACGCTGGACCTCACGGCGGCCCATGCACAGACCGACGCGGAGATTGGGCTTGCCGGACCCGCGCTACGGGTGCCGGAGAGAATCTGGAGCCAGAAACCCGACAAGCCAAAGACGCTCGGGCTGTTCGGAATGCTCAATCCCTTCGAGAAGGGCAGCGTCTGGCGGTGGCTCGCGCATGGGACGCGGTACGGCCACTGCATCGACGAGCGGCGGCAGGCGAAGCGGTGGTTCAGCGAGGGTGCGATTCGGGAAGCAGACCGCGCGGCATCGTAGGGACGGCTCGTCTGTCGTTCGTTGCTCGATCTCGCCCCGTCTTCAACGCAACGCACCGAGTACGCCTTCCGGCACCGGCGCCCGAAACGTCCCTTGGCCTGGCACGAACACGCCCGAGTACGCTTGTCTCTATGCGGAGATACCCAGTTGCATGCCCAACCCTCGCGTGATCCGCATCACGGTGGCAAAGGTGGGGTTGCCGTCCTCGGATAGCGCCTTATAGAGCCCCTCGCGGCTCATGCCGACGTCCCGAGCCAGCCCGCTCATGTTCCCTGCCCGCGCCACGTCGTTGAGGGCGGCGCGGATCAGACTGCCATCGCCCGGGTCCTCCTCCGCGCACGCCTGCACGTAAAGGCGCGCGTCCTCCCGGGTTCGCAGGTGTTCGGCTGCGTCCCATTTTGTGAATGTTTCGGTCATGTCTAGATCGTCGTGGCTTGGCCGGGGCGAGGAGGAGGTCCTCCACGGCGGTTATCGCCGAAGCTATTCCGCCCGCCAGGACCTCGGTTCTTGTGGCACTGATTACGCATCGCTCGATATCGCCCCGTCCTCAACGCACCGCGCCGAGTACATCTTCCGGCACCGGCGCCGAAAACGTCCCGTAGCCGGGCGCGAACACGCGGTGGCAGTGCAGCGCGAGGCGCGGACTGGCCTGCTCAATCGACGTCGGCGACCCGTAGAGATGATCGCCCGCGACGGCGTGCCCTATCCACGAGAGGTGGACGCGGATCTGATGCGAGCGGCCCGTGATCGGCTGTATGGCTACGACGGTCCGCTTCTCGCCCCTGGCGATTGTCCGGACGCGGGTTTTGCTCGCATGGCCGCCGTCCGCATCTATGGTCCATCCCGCCCGCGTCGGTCGTATTTCCTCGCGCAGACCCGCGACCCGATAACGGCTCTTGCGGCCCTGTTTGAGCGGCAGGTCTATGGTGAGGGTACGACCCGACGGAAAGTGTCCACAGATGACGCCCACATAGTGCTTGCGCACCGCGCGCGCATTGAACGCGCGGTTGAGATCTTGCTGCGTGGGTCGATCCAGGGCGACGAGCATCACGCCGCTGGTGCCCTTGTCCAGTCGATGCACGAGACGCGGGCGGGAATACGCGGCCTTGAGCTCTGGCAGCAGGCACGGCGCGCCGGTGCGATCATCCAGCACCGAGACACCGCTCGGCTTGTTGATGACCAGCAGGCTGCCGTTATCGAAGAGGACGTCAAGCATCTGCAAGGGTGCGCGCGATATGCAGAACCGCGCCGCAAATCGACTTCGTTTTCTTGAGATCGATGGTTTTCGGCCAACGGTCATCCGGGTGGTGGAACCACGGATTCTTGCCGAGAAGCGAGATGTATTTCCCGCCCGCGTCGAAGACATTCTGGGCTTCTCCGCCCGGACGGACATGGGTCGGCGTGATTGCCTTGGGCGCGATGCCGAAGGCTGTCAACGTTTCAAGACCCATGTCGAGCAAGTCGGGGGAAGCCTGGTACCGAACGCCGCTGGCCAGCCTCGTTCCCGCATGGTGGCAGTCGGCGGCCGCGAAGTTGGCCCCGAGATGTATCCAGCCGCGCGCTTCTTGCGCGAGCTTCGGGTGTCGCGCCATGTAGTGTGCCAAGCCGACGTGACCGAGTTCGTGACCCGTGTTCGCCGTGAAAAGCACATCGCGGCCGCCGGGTTTGTTCGCGAAGTGCCGGATGCAGGCGAGCCAGACGGCGATTCCGCCTCCGCGCTCGGCGGTGGATGTCCACCAGGAACTGCGCGGGGTCATGATGACAAGCGGCGGTGAATCGGCCTCTCGGCCCGGAATTCGCGTCAGCACATTGCAGGCTTCGGTGTCCTCGATCGTCGCGTGAGCGACAAAACGGGCCGACGTTCCGGCCTCGGCGGCGGCATCCAGCCATTCGCCCTCATGCGTCGCGACCTGCAGCACTGGCGGTCCGTATGGTTCCCCGTGCTGCGGCGCGTTGAGCAGCGCAAGTCCCGGAACAATTTCGGGCGCTGAAGACCTGGCGACGACCGCGCGATAACCGCCCCGTCGCGCGGACGATAGCCCCGCGGAAAGTCCCGCCGGGCCGAACGCTGTTACGGCGATACCTCGACCAGTCCCGTGAAGCTGCGTCAGCAGGCAAGTGATGCCTGCTTCATCCGTCAGCCCGCCGTCGAACAGGGGCACGCCTTCGGCCCGGCGACCAGCGGCTTCCACGGCGCACTCGCGCAGCACCCGGCGACGAAAGGGAAAGACGTCCAGGCTAGGTTCCGCGCCGGCAGCGCGAATGGCGTCCGCCAGCCACTGGGCCGTCGCGAGATCGCCCGAAGTTCCGGTACGGTGCTCGGGAAAAGCGTCCCAGCCTTCGATATCGGGCCCGACGCGCAGGACATCCGTTTCGAAGCTATCCATGATCCGATGCTAATCGAAGTCCTTGACCAGCACGCGGTTACGCGCGAGCGGTCGTCCGACTCCTGCGCTTGAAGCGACCAAGGATGCTACGGCCTCGGACACGCGCGCATTGGCCGGGAGTGGGGAAAGGTCCTCGAGGTCGGCCCATCGAGGACCTTTCTCCCCACATCCTCCCGAGATCACGCAACGTCGAAACGGTCGAGGTTCATCACCTTGTCCCAGGCGGCCACAAAGTCCTGCACGAACTGCTGCTCCGAATCCTCACACCCGTAGACCTCTGCGAGCCCTCGCAGCTGGGAGTTCGAACCCAAGATGAGATCCGCGCGGGTGGCGGTCCACTTGAGATCGCCCGTGACACGATCACGCCCCTCGAACACGTCTGCCAATTCAGAGGCAGCGCTCCACCCCGTGCTCATGTCCAGCAGGTTCACGAAGAAGTCGTTCGTGAGCGACTCCGGCCGCTTGGTGAAAACACCGTGCCGGGACTGGTCGTAGTTGGTGTTCAGGACGCGCATGCCGCCGACGAGCGCAGTCATCTCGGGTGCCGTCAGCTTGAGCAGTTGCGCCCGGTCGACCAACATCTCCTCCGCCAACAAGCCGTTCTGACCGTTTTGGTAGTTGCGGAACCCGTCCGCAGCCGGTTCGAGCACGGAGAAAGACGCAACGTCCGTTTGCTCCTGCGACGCGTCCGTCCGGCCGGCCGTAAACGGAACCGTCACGTCGTGTCCGGCGTTCCGCGCGGCCTGCTCGATGGCGGCGCTCCCGCCCAGCGCGATCAGGTCCGCGAGCGAAACCCGCTTGCCGCCCGACGCCGAGTCGTTGAACTCCTGCTGGATACCCTCGAGGGCCGTCAGAACGCTGGCGAGCTGGGCCGGCTGGTTGACCTCCCAGTCCTTCTGCGGCGCGAGCCGGATGCGCGCGCCGTTCGCCCCGCCGCGCAGGTCGGAGCTACGGAAGGTCGATGCCGAAGCCCAGGCGGTCGAGACCAGTTCGGAAACGGAGAGACCCGAAGCAAGGATCTTGGCCTTGAGGGCGCCGATATCCTGTTCGTCAACCAACGGATGGGCAACGGCAGGGACGGGGTCTTGCCAGATGAGGTTTTCCGAGGGGACTTCCGGACCCAGGTAGCGCGCCCGGGGACCCATGTCGCGGTGCGTCATCTTGAACCATGCCCGGGCGAAGGCGTCCGCTAACTCTTCCGGGTTGGCGTGGAATCGCCTGGAGATTGGCTCATAGATGGCATCCATTCGCATGGCCATGTCCGCCGTGGTCATGATCGGCGCATGCCGCTTCGATGGATCGTGAGCGTCCGGTACCAGGTCCGCGCCGGCGCCATCCTCGGGCACCCACTGAAACGCTCCGGCAGGACTCTTCACACACTCCCACTCGTAGCCGAACAGGATGTCGAAGTAGCCGTTGTCCCACTTCACCGGGTTGGCGGTCCATGCGCCTTCGATGCCGCTCGTGATCGCGGCGGAGCCATTGCCCGTGCGGAAGCTGCTCTTCCAGCCCAGCCCCTGCTCGGTGATGTCGGCGGCTTCAGGTTCCGGACCCACCAGCGCCTCATCGCCCGCGCCATGGCACTTGCCGAAGGTGTGTCCGCCGGCGACGAGCGCGACAGTCTCCTCGTCGTTCATGGCCATCCGAGCGAAGGTCTCGCGAATATCTCGGCCCGAAGCGACCGGGTCCGGATTGGCGTTGGGTCCCTGCGGATTCACGTAGATCAGACCCATCTGGACGGCACCGAGAGGAACTTCGAGATCCCGATCACCGGTGTAGCGCTTGTCGCCAAGCCATTCGTCCTCTGAGCCCCAATAGATGTCAGCTTCGGGCTCCCAGATGTCCTCGCGTCCGCCGCCGAAACCGAACGTCTTGAATCCCATCGACTCCAGGGCGCAGTTGCCCGCCAGGATCATGAGGTCCGCCCACGAGATCTTTCTTCCGTACTTCTGCTTCACCGGCCAGAGCAGCATGCGCGCCTTGTCGAGGTTGGCGTTGTCAGGCCAGCTATTGACGGGCGCGAAACGCTGGTTGCCGGTCCCGCCGCCGCCGCGGCCGTCTCCGACCCGGTAAGTGCCGGCACTGTGCCACGACATCCGGATGAAGAGTGGCCCGTAGTGGCCGTAGTCGGCCGGCCACCAGTCCTGTGACGTGGTCATCACGTCGAAGATATCCTTCTTCAGGGCGTCGTAGTCGATGCTCTTGAACTCCTCGGCGTAGTCGAAATCCTCGCCCATCGGATTGGACAAGGAAGATTGCTGGTGCAGAACGTCCAGTCTCAACTGACGCGGCCACCAGTCCAGGTTCGAGGTGCCACCGCGAACGGCGGTGTTGCCTATCCCGCCCGTCACCGGGCACTTGTTCTCGCTCATGATTGTCTCCTTCGAGTGTCCTGCCATGTCGTGTCCGCCGCTCCATCGTGCACAGCGATCCTGACGACAACGAGTTCGGCCGTTGGAACGAGCGTAGGATTTAGCTGCCTTCGTGTACAACGATTATTACTATTGGTAATAATCGTATTTTACGAACATGAACGATTGGGCCCCAAATGAAACGCCTACCCACGATGAAACAGCTCCAATACCTGGTGGCGCTGGCGGACACGCAGCACTTCGGTCGTGCCGCGCAGCGGTGCTACATCGCCCAATCGACCCTCAGCGCGGGCATTCGTGACATTGAGTCCGTGCTCGGAATCGCGATCGCGGAACGTTCGAATCGACACGTGCTGATCACGCGTGTCGGCCTGCAGATCGCCGAGAGAGCAAGGGCGCTCTTGCGCGACGCTGAAGAGGTCATGGAGATGGCCAGGGCCGGTCGCTCTCCAATGACGGGGGAGATGCGCCTCGGAGTCATCCCGACGATCAGCCCGTTCCTCTTGCCGCGGGTCCTGCCGGTGCTGAGGGACCGATTCCCGGACCTCACGATCTACCTCAGGGAAGAACAGACCGCTCCGCTGCTCGCCGGGCTGGAAGAGGGAGAGCTGGACGTCGCCTTGATTGCGCTGCCTTACGAGACCGAGGACCTCAGCATCGACGTCATCCTCAAGGACGAGTTCCTGTTCGCTTGCCACCGCACTCACGCACTCGCCTGCACTGACGAAGTTTCCCTCGAAGCGCTCGCGGGTGAACAGCTCATGTTGCTAGCGGAAGGTCACTGCCTGCGCGGTCACACGCTCGACGCCTGCGGAGTGGGCGACACCAAGGCACGGGCGCAGTTCGAAGCCAGCAGTCTGCACACGTTGGTACAGATGGTCGCAGCAGGTATTGGCGTCACTCTGATACCGCGGCTCGCGGTCGACGCGCGTGTCATCCAGGGAACCGGTATCTCGCTCTCGCGGCTCGCGGTGCCCGCTTCACGTGACATCGGATTGGCGTGGCGCCCGACATCGCTCCGAACCGACGACTTCCGGTTGTTGGCACAGACACTGCGCGAACTGCCCGATGTGGCGTGATTTGGCTCGTCTCAAGGAGGCCTGGATCAGAGATCAGAACCTCGGAAGCGACCTCTCAACCAGTGATCGATGGACAGCTTGCCGCCTCCCGACAGCGCCAGCGGAACGAACATGAACAGAAAGATCAGGGGGAGTTTGTAGTTGCCCGTGCAGTGCATGTTCGCGCACTTCTCGGAGATGCGGTAGCCGTCGATGAACTCGGAGATCGAACCGATGCCCTCCGTTGTCCAGACGCGCTCGCCATCGACCATCGTCAGCGACATCGGCAGGTGCGCCGCATAAATGGCGACCAACGTGATGACTATGAGGCTCATGGACACGTACCGGGTCGCGAAGCCGACGATCAGGAGCACGGCACCGACGAGTTCGAACCACGTCGCGAGAAACCAGTTCACCTCCACCGACAGCAATGAGAACGGGAACGGAAATCCGACCGCCTCAAACCAATTGCTACCACCTAGTTTCGCCGCACCGCTTTCAAAGAATTCGTAACCGAGCAGCAGTCGCAGCAACAACAACGACACGTATCCGCCCGCGATAGTGAGGTAGGCCCTTACCCGCTCCTCAAGGTTGAGGATTTGCCGTATCAATGATTCCATCTTGCCCCGTCATCATCCGCTCGAGTCGTCACAGGTTGCCCAATTTCTCGTTCGATGTCGATGCCTCGGCGCGCGCCTGCTTCGACGCGCTCGATCCCGCGCTCCCGGAAGACTGGCGGACGCTGGCGGCGAACCTTGCCTCGGCCTGGCGCTCCGCTCCGCCCGGGCATATCGCTCTCGCCGGCGGCCAGGGTGCCGGGAAGTCGACACTGTCCAACGCGATCGTTGCGGCTGGCCAGCACTTCGGGCTACGCGTGGTGGCCCTGTCCATTGACGACTTCTATCTCAAGCGGCGCGAACGCGAAGCGCTGTCGCGGCGCGTGCATCCCCTGCTGGCCACGCGCGGGCCGCCGGGTACCCACGATGTCCCGCTCTGTGAATCCGTGATGGAAGCGCTCAAGGTCGACGGCGCGGTAGCGGTTCCCATCTTCGACAAGGGTCTGGATGATCGCGCGCCGCAGTCGCGGACCGAGCAGGCACCCGCCGACATAGTCCTGCTTGAGGGTTGGTGCGTCGGCGCGCGACCTCAGCCAGAAGATCGACTCGATCAACCGATCAATACCCTGGAAGCCGAGTCGGACCCCGAAGGTCGCTGGCGGCGCTATATCAATGACGCGTTGGCGACCGACTACGCTTGGCTGTTCCGGGCGATGGACGAGCTGATTTTCCTTCGGGTACCAAGCCTCGACGCCGTGGTGCGATGGCGGCTCGAACAGGAACGCGCGCGGCCACCCGAGCGCCGCCTCGACGAAGCGGCGGTCGCGCAGTTCGTCGCGCACTACGAACGGTTGACGCTGTGGATGCTGGAAGATCTGCCGGCGCGCGCCGATGTACTCGTCGAACTTGACGAAGGGCATCGCGTCGCGGGCTGCACTTTCGCGTATCGCTAGGATCGCAACAAACCATGCGCGGAATCCGCGCGGATGCCTGCCTACTTTTAAGTCAAGAGCGATTTAACCCCTTTTCTGGTCCTCGTCCGTCTTCATATGACGTAACCACGCAACAAGGCACGGTTGTCATCGACGGTACATCTACTATGAAACACGCTCGAGGGATACCGATGCGAACCCAGTGGCTCGTTCAAGCGCTGCTTGCGGCGGCCCTGGCGGCCTGTCAGGCGACCGGCCCGCCCCAACCCGTGAAGAGTCCCATCGACGACCGCGAGTACCGCCACGTGGTGCTGCCGAACCACCTGCACGCGCTCCTCATCCACGCCCCGGGGAGCGACCGCGCCGCTGCCGCGGCCAGCGTGGCCCGCGGGAGCGACCACGACCCCGACGCCCATGAGGGCCTCGCCCACTTCGTCGAACACATGCTGTTCATCGCAACCGAGAAGTACCCGGAGGTCGACGGCTTCACGGATTTCGTGCTCAAGCGCGGCGGCGGCTACAGCGCCTGTACCGCGAGCGACCGCACCACCTATCACTTCCACCTGAGGGCGGACCGCCTGCCGGAGGCGCTCGACCGTTTCGCGCAGTTCTTCGTCGCGCCGCGCTTCGATCCCGATTACGTCGAACGGGAGAAGGAGTCCGTGCAAAGCGAATACCAGCTTCAGAGCAAACAGGACGAATGGCGCGGATTCGCGGTGGACAAACGACTGTTCAACCCAGCCCACCCGACCTCGCGGTTCAACATCGGCAGCCTCGAGACCCTGCGCGGCGCCGGCGTGCCGGAAGTGGCGCGTTCTTCGAGGCCAACTACTCCGCCGACGCCATCACGGTCGCCGTTCTCGGACCTCAAGACCTCGACCACCTGGAAGCGCTCGTCGCCGAACGATTCGGCACCGTCGTCGACCGCGGGCTCGGGCCGAGGCCCCCCAATCCACCGCTTTACAGCCCCGGGACACTCCCGGCCAGCTACGCGTGGCGGACCGTCAAGGAAACGCGAAGCCTCGGGTTCACCTTTCCGATCCCGCCGCTCAAGCCGCACTACCGCACCAAGCCGGCGGATCACCTCGCGGGGCTTGTCGGCCACGAGGGTCCGGGGAGCCTGCATGACGTGCTGAGCCGCCGGGGCTGGATCGAGGCGCTGCACGCGTGGGGCAACGTAACCGACGACCAGAACTCCACCTTCGAGATCTGGATGACGCTGACGGACGCCGGCGAGCCCCATGTCGCGGAGATCGTCGATCTCACCTACGCGTGGATCGATATGATCCGCCGCGAAGGCATCGCGGCGTGGCGCTATCGCGAGGACGCCCACCTCGCCGGCGTGGGCTTCCTGTTCCAGGAGCAGACCACCCCCACCGCTGCGGTCATCAACGCCGCCGAAGGCCTCGCCGACTACGCGCCGGAAGACGTGCTCCGCCACGCCTACCTTATGGAGGGGTTCGACGAGCCGCTGATCCGTAGGTTTCTTGGGTTCCTGACACCCGAGAACGCCCTCGTCTCGATCTCGGGTCCGGACATCGAAGGCGACCGTATCGAACCGATCTTCGGGACGGCATGGCGGACCGGGCCGGCGCTTCTGCCCCGGGAGGTCGATGCACCGCTCGAACTCCCCGAACCGAATCCCTACGTCCCCAAAGACCTCGACCTCGCGCTCGAACCCGATCCGCCGGGGAAGCCCGTGCTCCTCGCGACCGAGACGGCCGTGGAGACCTGGCACGTGCCGGACACGGAGTTCCGCACGCCCACCGCGCGGGTGGACCTTCATCTGCGCGCGGCAGAGCCCTTCACCGCAGACGATGTCGTGCTGGCCACGCTCCATGGAGAACTCGTGGAGGACGCCATGAACGCCCTGGCCTACGCCGCCGGACAGGCCGGACTGGGCCATTGGGTGAGACCGACCTGGACGGGGCTGCGCATCTACGTGAGCGGCTTTCACGACAACCTCGCCGTATTGTTCGAGGACGCGCTCGGCACCATCGTCGACCCCGCCCTCGACGCCGAAAAGTTCGCCGTCGCGCGCACGGAACTCGCCAAGGGGTATGCCAATCAGAAGCTACGCCGGCCCCACGAACAGGTTGTAGACACCATCTATCGCCTGATCCATCCCAGCATGTGGCCCACGGACGCCCTGATCGATGCCGTGCGACGGGCCACACCGGCGACGCTGTCGGCTTGGCGCAGGACGCGCCTCGCCAGCATGGGGGCGACGCTCCTGGTACACGGCAACCTGATCGAGGACGGCGCGCGCTCGCTCGCGGCGCTCGCCCAGCGGCGGCTGGGTATCGTCGATTTGCCACATGTGCTTCCCAAAGCAAAGCGCCTTACGGGTTCTCGACGCTACGAACACGCCGTCGAGCACGATGACGCGGCCTACGCGCTATATATCCAGGGGTCGGGGGACGCGATCGGGGAGCGCGCGCGCATCGGTCTGATCGGCCGGATGATCGCCGTCCGCTACTTCACGGAGCTGCGCACCGAGCGGCAGCTCGGCTACATCGTTCACGCTTACGCACTGCCCATCGCGCGACACCCCGGGATCGCCTGTGTCGTGCAGGCGTCGAAGGCCGGCGCGAATGAGATCGAGGCGCTCACGCGAGCGTTTCTCGACGAGCAGCGGGCGTGGTTCCGAGGGCTCTCCGAGGCCGAACTCGAGGAGCACAAGAGCGGCTATGTCGCGGCCCTCACGCGGGCCGACCGCAACAACTACGATCGCGTGTCGCGTCTCGTGTCGGATCTCGCCGCGCGCGTGCTCTCCTTCGACGAGCGGGAAAAGCTTGCGGGTGCCGTGTCGCGGCTCACGCGATCGGAGATCGCAGACACCTTCGAGGCGCTGATCGATCCCGACCGCGGCAACCGGCTGACCGTGTACAGCCCCGGGCTCGCTGGCACTGTTCCGCAGGATGGAACGCCGGTGTCGTCCATCGAGGCGTTCAGTGCATCTACACCCCGCTAGTTGTCGCCTCGCACTCGTTCGACGTACTCGGCCAAGGGCATCATCCCATACGCTTCACGGCGCGAATCCACGTTCGCTTCGTCCTCGATAACGAACAGTTCCAAATTGCCCGTGGTGTCGTCCCAGTAAAGTTGAGTGCCAAAAATCTGAGGTTTGTCTTCGGCAACGAGGATCTGGTCCTGCAACAAGGCGAAGTGCCGGCGCTCGGACTCCCCCGCCTCAACAGCCGTCTTCATTAACGGCAAATACTCAACCTGTGTCTCATGATCGGCATGCTGGAGGATCAGGAATGCGGCCGTTGCTCCGTCGCGACCGACCATGCTTCGCCCAGGCCAGCCATATTCAGAGATCATTTCCCGGAGCCGCGCGAGGTTCTCGGCATCGATTCGGCTCTGTTCCTCCCAGACCGCCTGAACTTCCGGTGAGTCAGGACCGTGCTGTCGAATCGCCTCTTGTATCAGCATGCGTCCAAATTGATCGGTCTCGCGTAGCGCGAGGAGCTCGTCTCGCAAATCGATATTCGTCTGCCCCATCACCGAGGTTGTTTGGACGACCAAAAGAACTACGAGCGCTGATACAACTGTTCGATGGATCGTCATGGAGGCGGCTTCCGACAACTGGCCCATGGTACAGCGCACTGTCTGCTCGTTCAGGCTGGATTCAGTAGGCGCGGTCTAGTCTGTCGCCATCGAATTCAATCGTTGAGGGATTGACATGCAATTTCGCCGTTTGATCGGACCAGCCGCGCTGGTCACAGCAACTTCCCTCGCCGTCGGCGCACAGGCGGCCAGCCACTATGAGCGCGCGCGCGTGATCGACGTGATCCCCGTCTACGAGACAGTGCGCTACGCCATGCCGGTCGAAGATTGCCGGGCCCAAACCGTTCGCCTTCCCCAGTATGGCGTGTCCCCGACCGCCCCGATTATAGGAGCCGTCATCGGCGGCGCCGTCGGCAACGCTGTCGGGCATAACAAGCGAAACAAGCAGGTAGGCGCCCTGATCGGAGCCGTCCTGGGAGCGAGCATCGGAAACGACATCGTCAACGCTTCGCCCGACCGTTCGCGGGTTCGATACGGAACGCGACACGTTTGCGATACGTTCACCGAGTATCGCAACGAGGAACGGCTGCTTGGCTACGATGTGAGCTACGAATATGCCGGCCAAACGTACACTTCACGGATGAAGCGGCGCCCTGGAGACGAGATACGCATTCGCGTGACGCCCATCGAATAATGCTGAAGACCTGCCGCGCCCGATTGCCGTCGACATGACGGCGTCGGGCGCGGCGCATTCGCCCGCAGCGCCCGCGATGGAGAGACCGCTCGGTGTTCTCCAAAATTGATGTGCCAATCCCGGCCATCTGTGCCAAATTGACGCGATGTCGTTAGCGGCGCTTACGCCGCACGGATGAAAAAGAGATGCGCGTTCTGCTGGTCGAGGATGAAATGCTTCTGCGCGCGCAAGTGGACAAGTACTTGCGGGACGCGGGCTTTATCGTCGACCTGGCACCCGATGGCGAAAAGGGGCTCTACTTCGGTCTCGAGTTCGACTACGACGTCGCCGTCATCGATCTCGGTCTCCCCAAAATGAACGGCATCGACCTGATCGCGGCACTACGCAAACAGAACCGCGCGTTTCCCATTCTCATTCTGACGGCCCGCCGAGACTGGCAGGACAAGGTGGCCGGGCTCGAAGCTGGCGCTGATGACTACCTGACCAAGCCCTTTCACCTGGAAGAACTGAAAGCGCGCCTCAACGCCCTGATACGGCGCGCCGCTGGATACGCCTCTCCCGTGATCGAGAAAGGTCCATTGAGCCTCGACCTCGGCGCCAAGGAAGCGCGCCTGCACGGCGATGCGCTGGAGCTGACGGCATTCGAGTACCGCGTTCTGGAGTATCTCGTCATGAATCCGGCCCGAGTGATCTCGAAGGCGGAACTCACGGAGCACCTCTACGAGCAGGACTTTGATAGAGACAGCAACGTCATCGAAGTATTTATCGGTCGCCTGCGCCGGAAACTTGATCCTGACGGGACGCTAAATCCAATTCGCACCATTCGAGGCGCAGGTTACCGTTTCTCCCTCTAGCCCGGATATTTCACCAAGCCGCTTGTCGAACAAAATAATGTCATTTAATTCCAATAGGTTAACCGGATATTTCGAAAATCCTGCCGGATACAAACTGCGCTGGCCGCGATCATCGCGGCCCTTGATGAAATATCCGGGCCAGCCCTTGAATACGACCTCGCCTTTTCTGCTCCCGCCCGCACGGCATGGTGCCACCTTCCATGCGCGTTAGCCTGCATGGTCGCCTGATGGCGACGACCGCCATCGCCCTCGGTCTGTTTCTCCTCGCCACCGGCTGGATATGGGAGCGATTGTTCACGACCAGCGTACGCGCGAGCGCCGAAGAGCAGATGCTTATCGTAGCGTACGGCCTCGTTGACGCGACCAGGAAACATGCCGACCCAGGTGATTTCCGTGGAACCTACCGCTCCGCGACGCAACCAACAGGGGAAGGACCCGACGGCCGGGCCGGGCCGCAGGCGCAAGCGCCAGTGGTGGATCCTCCCATATTGCTCCCCGACGAACTCGGCGAACCCCGACTGTCCCGACCGAATTCGGGTCTCTACGCGTATATCGAGATGGCGGACGGTACCCTGGCGTGGCGGTCGCCATCCATGACCATCACGTCGGTGGCCGCAGCGCCCAACCCCCGGCCGCCGCCTGGAGACTCGCGCTTTCACAAGATCGAAAGCGGCGCTACCGAACCCCGATTCCTCCTGGGCTACACGGTGATTCTCGAAGAACTTGAAGACTCGGAGCTTACTTTCTGGGTGCTGAACGATCAGTCCCCGTTCAATGCCGAGATTCGCGAGTTTCGCAGAAGTCTCGTGGTTGGCGTGACCGCCGCCACGCTGCTCTTGATCGTCCTGCAACTTGGCACCTTGCGATGGGGACTACGCCCCCTGAGACGGATGGCGGAGCGGGTCCGCGCGCTGCACGCCGGTCAACGCGGCGACATCGGCGAGGACTACCCGGCGGAACTCGCCCAGTTGGCGCACACGTTGAACCGGTTTGTCGAACACGAACTGGAGAATCGGGAACGCTACCGCCGCGCGATGGGTGACCTGGCGCATAGTCTGAAAACACCGCTGGCCGTTCTGAAGAATGCCCTGATAACACCGGACAGACCCGACAAAACGCTGTTCGACGATCAGCTCGACCGCATGGAGGCGACCATCAGCCGTCAACTTTCGCGCGCCGCCGCAATACCGACCGTGCTCCCACACGAACCCGTGGCGGTGAAGCCCCTGTTGGAACGTCTATGCCGCGCGCTTGACAAGGCGTATGCGGAGAAAGGCATCGATGTAGAGATCCGTGCGGCCGAGGTGCGGGTGCGGGCGGACGAGCGCGACGTGATGGATGTATTGGGCAACCTGCTGGAAAACGCCTACAAGTACTCCCATTCGAAAGTGCGCGTCACGGCAAGGCAGGACAAATGCCCTGCGACCCCCGCCTCGGTGGGGCGCACGACGGGACCAAACGCTACGGAACAAAATGCTCCCCGAACGGGGTCCGAGGCGCGCGAAGTCGTCTGCGTAGTCATCGAGGACGATGGCGACGGCATCCCCGAAGCGGCGAAGCGCTATGTCTTTGAACGGGGCGCGCGCGCCGACACCGCCCATTCCGGCCACGGCATCGGGCTCGCCGCTGCCGTGGAGCTGGCGACCGCCTACGGCGGGACCGTGCAACTCGCCGACAGCGATCTGGGTGGCGCCCGGGTGATCCTCAAGCTGCCCGCGTAGAGGCTAGCGGCCTGTCGGACTTGCCGTTCGAGCGGCAAGATCGACGGGTGAGGACGGTGGTAAGGTGTCGTCTGAAACGCCGAGAGAGATGCCGAGAAGGAACCAACAGTGTCGAGTCTCGACAAGCCGCGTCCATCAACTCCGATTGCTCCACAGGACGCGAGGCAAATGGCCGGTCTCGACCAACAGCAAGTTGCCCCTGGCGGGGTCCGGTTGCCCGACAGTGCGACGCGATCAAATCCCCGAAGCGCTGTCTTTCGCCATCATTGGATCTTGTGGGCAGGGCCCGTTGTGGTGCTGGTGGCAGCGTTGTTGCCTTGGCCCTACGGTTATTACAACTTCCTTAGGTTCTGCATATGCGGGGCAGCTTCCTTCTTGGCGTATCAGCAGTGGACACATGACGATGCTGCAAGCAAGTGGGTTGTCATCTTGGGGGCGATCGCGTTGCTGTACAACCCGTTGGTTCCGATTCACTTGACCCGGGAGATTTGGACCGTCCTGAATATCGGCACGGCGATGGTCTTTGTTGGGCATTTCCGTTCGTTGCGGCGGCTTCTTCACGAGACCGGCGAGAGCTCGCGTCAGATCGCGCCTGAATGCCCGGGACGGGCGCTGGTCCGTCGGCGTCGATAGCTGCAAGTTGCATCAGTTGGCGCGGCGGGCCGGAGATCATTACATGCGACAAGGCCCGATGACGAAAGCAGAAGAAGTCGCGAGGGCCGTCCGAGAAGAGGCGGAACGCGGGGACGTCGATGCTCAGGCCGCCATGGGCGTGATGTACCTCATCGGACGGGGGGTTGAGCAGGATCTGGAGGAGGCGGTTGCCTGGCTCCGTAGAGCTGCCGAACAAGACAACCCTGACGCCCAGCACAACTTGGGCGTCGCGTATGACACAGGCTTCTACGGGATGCTGCCGTCAGACGCCGTCGAGGCGATGGCATGGTACCGCCTCGCTGCGAATCAAGGCCACGCTGGATCCCAGTACAACCTCGGCGTCGCCTACGCCGAGGGCAACGGTGTTCCGCAGCATGATGTGCAGGCGATCAAGTGGTGGCGGAAGGCCGCAGAAAGGGGTTACGCGCGAGCCCAATACAACCTCGGGGTCAGATACAGCAGGGGCGAAGGGGTTGCCCGCGACGATGTGCAGGCCGTGGAGTGGTGGGACAAGGCCGCGCAATCGCCCGACATTGCTACGAAACCTCAACGCGACTGGCTTTCGCCGGAGGGAAATGTTGTAAAAAGGGCTTCGGCGACCCAGGGCGTGGGGAGCACGGCAACGCCGATGCGCAGTACCACTTGGGCCGCGTGTACGCGCTGGGTCGGGGAGCACCTCGCGACAGTAGGCGAGCCCCTGATTGGTTTCGGCGAGCGGCTGCACAGGGACATAGCGATGCTCGGTCCGAGCTTGCAAAAAAAGTGTGGCGGCGGATCCTATTGCTGGTCGGAGCTGCAATTGTCGTAATAGTCATTACTATCACATTAATGGTGGTGAACTGAAGGTCATCGCCTTCTAGCCTTGCGCTGTTCCGCTCCGAGACGCGTTTCTCAATGACCACGGGACCACGCCTCCACGCCTCCACGCCTCCACGCCTACGCATTGCGCCGCGTCACTATCGCGCGGTTCGGGCTGTCGCACGGCGCCGAAGACATGGGCAAGCGCATGGACTTAGGGGCCCGTCGCGGTAGTGAGGAGGTGCCAAATCGGCTGGATGGCCAATGGCGGCGAGGGGTGCTATGAAGAATACCGTGAAGACGCATTGATGACGGAACCCGTGCGGGTGCACCACGATGCCGAGATGCGGCATCAGCCTCGCGAAGGAGCGCCAGTCGATAGGGGAGCCTAGCTTGGGCGGGGGCAAAACACGGCGCCCGCCAGGGCGACGGATTTGCGGCGCTAGTGCTCGACGATCTGCCGGATTGCTTCAAAAAAGCGCGACCTGACCGCTTCCGCTTCGTGTTGCAGGGTGGCTGCGGCACACCACCGCTCGACCAACGAGTCGACATCCGCCGGGTCGTGGTCCCGCGCCGTCAACCCGGATTGCAGGCGGCCGACCTGTACTTCCATCCGGACACTTTGATCTCCCGGCGGGGAGGTGATTCCGGCCCCGATTTCAGCTTCGACGGCCAGGCGTCGCAGGGCCACGAGATCCAGCGACGCCTCGCGATCGAGCCGCGGCTTGAACAGCTCCGCAAGTTCGCCGGCTTCCTCGAGCCATGCCTCTTTCGACCCGCCGTCCCGTTCGATGCCGGCAAGCCTCGCATCCAGCGCATCGATGCTGTCCATTCGCTCCAGCTCGGCCCGGAGACGTTGCTGCGCCGCGCGCAAGCCAATGTCGCGCTCGTGGTCGGACAACATGCGATGCGCCCGTCGCTCGACCTCCCTCGGCAACCCCTCCAGGGCTTCAATCTTTGCCCGACAAGCGTTCAGAAGGCGGCGAGCATCTTCGGTCGAATCGGCTTCGGCAACGGCTTGCGCGAGATCTTCGGTCAAGGCGTTCGCCTGGTCTACCGCTTGCGCCAACTGTGACCGATGTTCGTCACGGCCGGCATCACGGGTCGCGAAGACCTGATCGCAGATGCCGCGAAACTCCTTCCATAGCTCCTGATCGACGCGACGGCGCGTCGGGCCGACACGTTGCCATTCCGCCTGCAGCCGTTTCATTAGCTGGATCTGATCGTGTATCGGACCAGCCGCTTCCACAGCAGCCCGAGCTTCTTCAACGATGGCCGTCTTGGTCGCCTCGTTGCGCTCCCATTCCTTACGCAGATAGCCTGAGATCCTTTCGGTTACGGCCTTGAATCGGGAATCGACCCGGCGTCCCGGCGACCTGTCGACCGGCCGGTAGATACGCCATTCGTTTCGCGCCCGCTGCAGAATCTGCTCGACGCCCCTGTAGTCCGCATGCTCCCAGTCATTCTCTTCTACGAATGCTTCAAGTTGAGCGCAAATCGTGCGGCGCTGCTCGAGATTGAACTTGCGTTCCTCCGCAAATTGCTCGAAGTGGCGCCGACAGGGCGCGAAAGCGCGATCCGCCGCCGCATCGAAGCGCTCCATCAACGCGCGGTCCCTGGCCGACTGAATACGCCCGAGCGCCTTGACGCGACCTCGGAGCGTCTTGATCCGTTCCATCTGCGCGTTCGGATTCAACGGATGATCGGCGATCGATTCCATCTCTTCGCACAGGGCCTCACGTTTGCCGCGCAATGCGAATGCTTGCCAATCGGCGAGTTCACGCAACTGACGCGAACTCGACGCGAGCTTCGCGCCGTGCCTATCCTGGGCCGACTTCGGAAGGCATCGAATCCAACGGTTCGCCTCGCTTTGAAGGCGTAGCGCTTCGTTCACCTCACCCGCTTCAACCGCGCCCTCGAGCGCACTGATCGCCTTTTCGATTTCTTCCTGCACCGCGGCGTATTCATCGCGACAGCTCTGCTCCACCGCCTTCAACGCATCATGCGCAACCGCCAGCCGCTCGACCCACGCTGGAGGCGAAGATCTCTCCGGCCAGGCGATGTTCCCCCGAAGCGACTCTGCCACTCGGACATGCCGGCGCGCATGCGATTGTGATCGCCATCGCGCCTCGTAATCGTCATCCGGCGACGTTTCAAGCCCCGCATGGGCATTGACGATTTCGTCTATCTCCGTCCTGCACGAGACGGCTCTATCCAGCGCAGCGAGGAGATCGCCAATACCTTCCCGGTATCGCGCAAAAGTAGACGCCGTTTCGCCCGGCGGAGTCGACTTCTCAACGAGGGCTCCCCATCGATTTCCGACGTTGCGCCACCGCTCTTCCAGTTCGGAGATCGCTTCGACGGTATCCCCCGCCTCCGAAATGGCCTGCTGCAATCCTTCCGCCTCGGTCAGCAGGCCATTGAACGAGTCGCCGTCGTTCATCGGTGCCGGCGACTCCGGCAGTTGGAATCGCGCCTGCATGTCCCCAGGCGCTTCCGACGCCCCGACCAAGGATTCGAGGTGTTTCTCGTTTTCCTCCATGCTCGCCTTGAGCGCATCCCACTCGACCAGCAACGCTTCCCGTTTCACGTCGAACTGAAAATCTCCCGCCGACAGTTGATTCGCCGAATCGATCAGTGCCTGTGCCCGCTCGACCAACTCGTCATGCTCATGCTTGAGACGCTTCAATGCATTGAGTCGGTCGCGTACAACGCGATGCACCGCCTTGTCCCCACTGCGCGAGGCGTGTTCCAGCACGGCGAGACGGCTTTCGCCCGTAACCTCCCGGACCATCGCGACCCGGGTCTGCACATCCCGCAAGCCGGCGATGGCCGTTCCCAACTCGCCATCGTCGATCAGGCGGAGAAGGTCCGGCGAAGGGGTCAGGATAAAGTGGGCAACCACAACAAGCGGGTGCGCGGCGAACGCATGATCGTCGCCGAGTTCCGCCAGGCGGGTGGCAGCGGCGCTCGCTACCTCCGCGTCATCAAGGAGCGATCCGAGCGCGGCGACGGATTGCAGGCGCGCGATGGCGGCAGTGCGCACGCCGGTATCGGCATCGGTCCTGGCCGCTTCTTCGAGGACCGCCTGTTCGGAATCGTCGAGCGCGAGCAACGCTTCGCGCCTTTGTGCCGGATTCGCGTCCGTCGTCTGCGGCTTGCGTTTGAAGAGTCTCGACAGCATGGCTCGACGTCATCCCGGATACTTCGCGCATGTTCAGCTATACGGAGTTGTGCGTCCCATCGCAGAGCGGCCGGTTGGCGCTGTGCTTGCATCCGCAGAAGAACACGGTGCCGCCGGCCTGTGCGTCGTAACGTATTGGCGTGAATTCGCTGCCTGCGTGCGACCCGTCGCAGAAAGGCTGATTGCCGCTCTTTCCGCACGCGCACCAGAAGTACTTGATTCCAGCTTCGACTTCGACCGGGAACGGCCCCCTTTGCGCAATGTTCGGCTCCGCCATGGTGCCCAGCTCCTGTATATCTTTGAAACCTTCCAACCGGAGAGGTTCCACGACTACCGTACTCGACTTGGCCTTCCGATGAAACCCTGCGGCTCCCGGAGGCACTTGCGCTGTAGGGTTTTTCGCCGGACCCCGCCGGATTGCGGCTGGTTGCCCAGCAATCAGAGGCTCGGCGAGGCGTGCGGGGGGCGCGGCAGATGGTCAAACTGGTCGTTGTGGGGTCTTCACGGTGTCTAAATGCGAATCGTTCCTACTTCGACGGCTTGGGGTAAGCACGGGGCGTTGGGGTGGAAATCTCGGATTCAAGGCCCGTGAAGTCGGAAAACGTCCGAAATGCCGCGTTTCTTGGGGTAAAGAAAAAATCCACCGCCCGCAAGCCCTTTGTTTCAGCGGCTCTCAGAACAGCGCAAGTGGCTCTCCCGCCTCTTGCCTTGCGGGCGGCATTGCACAATCCAATAACCGCGCCGGGTCTGTTAATGTCAAATCTCGGCGGTTGCGATGGATACAGATGGCAAGGTGGGACAAGACCTCGACGAGTTCGACACCCGACTGGTTCTGGCAGGCGGTGGAAACCCCGAGCGAGCAGCGGTCCGTCGAGGTCGAAGACTGCGACGTGTGCTACCGGGTTTGGGGAAACGCCGAATCGCCCGGCATGCTGTTGATACACGGCATGAACGCCCACAGTCGCTGGTGGGATTTCATCGCGCCCCAGCTTCTGGACGACTACCGGGTTGCCGCGATGGACCTGACCGGGATGGGCGACTCGGACTACCGCTACGCGTATGAAGCCGAAACCTACGCCCGCGAGATCGTCGCGGTATGCGATGCGGCCGGATTCGGAAGCGATGTGGTGGTCGTTGGCCACAGTTTTGGAGGCGTGATGGCGGTGAAGGCCGCCAACCTTTACGCCGACCGCTTCGGCGCGCTGGTGCTCGTGGACTCGGGCATCCGCCATCCGGACGAACCCGTTTCGGGCCAGCCCATGATGGGTGGCGGACGGCCGAAGGTGTACCCCGACCGGGAGTCCGCCGAGAACCGATTTCGCCTGTATCCGCCGCAGCCGTGCGAAAACCGCTACATCATGGAGTACATCGCCAGGCATTCGCTGTTGCAAGTTGACGGCGGTTGGGCCTGGAAGTTCGACGAGGAGCTACCCCTGACCCTCAAGGGCACTGACCGCACACCCGAAGACTACAGCTCGATACCGATCCCCGTGGGTATCGTGTATGGCGCCGAAAGCAACTCATTCACGGCGAGCACGCTTGACCACACATTGGAACTGCTCGGGCGCGACACGCCCGTCGTCGCCGTGAAGGACGCCCAGCATCATGTCTTCCTTGATCAGCCCCTGGCGTTCATCGATGCGCTGAAGCAGGTGCTGGGTCGCCTCCTGCCATGACGGGGCTCATCGGTATCTGCCTCCTGCCGGCCCTCGCCTGGCTATTGTCCGCTGACCGGAGGGCGGTCAATTGGCGAACCGTGGGGGGCGCGTTCGGATTGCAGGTCGCCGTAGGTGCCATCGCGCTGTACCTCCCCCTGGGCCGAACCATCCTTGAATGGGTCGCCGCCGCCGCAAGCCTGGTGCTCGGCTACAGCCTGGTAGGAATAGATTTCGTGTTCGGCAGCCTCGCCTCCGACTCGTTCGGATTCATCTTCGCCTTCCGCGTGCTGCCCGTCATCGTCTTCTTCTCGGCATTGATAGCGGTGCTCTACTACCTTCGCGTCATGACCTGGGTGGTGCGGATTTTTGGTGGACTGCTGCAGCGCGCGCTCCGCTCCAGTCGGTCGGAATCGATATCCGCGGCGGCCAATGTAGTCGTCGGCCTGGTCGACGCGCCGCTGGTTGTGCGGCCGTTCATCCCAACCATGACCCGATCAGAGCTGTTCGCCGTCATGGTCGGCGGCCTCGCCACGGTCGCGGGCTCGGTCATGGCCGGCTACGCCGCGGCGGGCATCGAGTTCAAATACCTGATCGCGGCCTCGTTCATGGCCGCGCCGGGCGGGCTCATGATGGCCAAACTCATGGTTCCGGAAACGGAGGAACCCACGAACGATATCGCGAACCTCAACGACGAACGCGGCGTCAACATCTTCGACGCGGCTGCCAATGGCGCGATGCTGGGCTTGCGCATCGCGGCGGCGGTGGGGGCGATGCTGATCGCGATCATCGGACTGATCGCCTTGCTGAACGGCATGATCGGTTGGCTGGGCGGATTCTTCGGCGCACCCGATTTGACCTTCCAGCAGCTCATCGGCTGGTTGTTCATGCCGGTTGCGTGGATTATCGGCGTTCCCTGGGCCGAGGCGGCCGAAGCCGGCAGTTTCATCGGCCAGAAACTCGTGTTGAACGAGTTCGTCGCCTACCTCGACTTCGCCCCGCACATCCCCGAGCTGTCCGCAGGCACCGTTGTCATCGTCACCTTCGCGTTGTGCGGATTCGCAAACTTCGGTTCCGTCGCCATATTGCTCGGCGGCTTGAGCGCCATCGCGCCGAACCGCCGGGAGGACATCGCCCGGTTCGGCATGCGGGCGCTGATCGCGGGAACGCTGGCAAACCTCATGAGCGCTTCGCTGGCGGGGGTGTTCTTCTGGTTGTAGGGTTCCAAAATTCGACGATTCCTTCGGTGCTTGATTCTGATGCTGGTTCCCTTGGACTCGATGTATACCAGCGTCGGGAAGTCTCAAATTCGGGAAGTTAATTAATGAATAGTCCCTTGGCCAACTTAGTCGGGGGGTCAGAAGCGAATGAAGTGTTGCCCGAGGGCTGATGGACTAAACGAAGCGATACACTGTAATCGCTAGGATGCCTAACGAAATCGCGATAGCGATCCATGTCTGAAGCGTCACTCGTCGAGATTCTCGCGTCACGGCAACCAGGTCGGGACGACATGCCTCTAGCCTGTTCCAAACGTCACGCAGCCCGTTGACGTGTTCACGTGTTTCCTCGTAGAACTTGGCGCGATCATGCTGCCCATCCTTCGTAACTTCGAGACTTCTTCGCGCTTTCGTCAAAGTATCGATGATGCCCGCATAATCGGGTATGGCCTGCGCGAAATTCACTCGCGGAAATTGGTCGCGCAAATTTTCAATGCGTTGAAGGTAATACTGTACCGCAGAGTCGCCAACGTCATAAATTGCCCGTTGAGCATGCCGCTTCGCGGATTCAAGATTCTCATCGATTTTGTGGGGTTCTTGGGACGACAGAGCGCGGACTAGATGCTGCCCCGCATATCGCAGTTGATTGACCGCCGTTACGATAAGGACATCCTTTACGCGACCTATATTCTTCAGATCGACTTCCGGAGTATTGTACAAGTCGCAGATTCCTTGGACGCGACCCGCATACTCCTGCGGCAATTTCACGTTGGCCCCCCAATTGCGACCTTAGAGCTAGGAAGCGGTAATCTCTTCATCCGACACAAGGTCGCGTGTGATTTCGAATTGACCGGCACCTAGCAGCACGGACCCTTCCGCATGCTGTTGAACGATTGATTTTGCGATCTGATCGTCGGATTGTTCCATCTCTTGCGTTGAGGGAATGTGATCAAGCGCATCCGGCAATAGAAGCCGGGCTTTGCGGGCTAGCCGTGTCAAGTAAGCTTCCTTGGGCACCATAAATCTCCTTTGGTTGGTGGATGCGCGGAGCGAGAAGGGTTCGGTTCACCCCACACCTACGATAAGCCATGGATGGAGCGATCATCGATAGAATTTCTATCGTTGATTCCCGTTCATCGTCATGATCCGCGCGCCTATATCTTTGCGTAGCAGACGCGCAGATGCCGTTCAATGAAGACGCAACGACAGCGCGCCACATCGCGGATTTGGCCCGAAAGGGCGAAGTATGTCAATGCGCTGTACCGGCTCACAACCCTTGGCATTGAGCAATCACGCGGCCCCTAGGGCCAGACGAGCTGGTGCAGATCGAGGGATCGGCGTGGAAGCCGGTGCTGTCGACGCTAGCGGCGTTGATAGTGTTCAGTTGGATATTCGGCGGGATGGCGACTGCCCCCGTCGTCACCCAAGCCGTTCCCGAGCAGCCGACGACAACCGCCCGAGCCAAGTCGCCCTCACGCCCGGTTCCCCCGTCAACTCCAGCTCAACGCTCCGCCCGTCTGGTACTCCGTCACGCGCGTCTCGAAGAAGTTCTTCTCTTTCTTGAGGTCCATGATTTCGGACATCCAGGGGAACGGGTTCTTCACCCCCGGGAAATGCTCATCAAGACCGATCTGGACGAGTCGGCGATTGGCGATGAATCGCAGGTAGTCGGCCATCATGTTGGCGTTCATGCCGAGCACGCCGCGCGGCATCGTGTCCCGGGCGTACTGGATCTCGAGTTCCGTGCCTTCAAGGATCATTTCCCTCGCCAGCGTCTGCATGCCCTCGTCCCACAGATGCGGGTTCTCAAACTTGATCTGATTCACCACATCGATGCCGAAGTTCACATGCATGGATTCGTCTCTCAGGATGTACTGGAACTGCTCGGAAGTGCCGGTCATCTTGTTGCGCCGTCCCATGGACAGAATCTGCGTGAAACCGCAGTAGAAAAAGATGCCTTCGAGTACGCAGTAGTAGGCGATGAGGTTCTTCAGCAGTGTCTTGTCGTCACCCGGGGTGCCTGTGTGAAAGGTCGGATCGCTGAGCTCCTGCGTGTACATGAGCGCCCAGGAAGCCTTGGCGGCGACCGAGTCGACCTCGTGATACATGTTGAAGATTTCGCCCTCGTCCATGCCGAGAGACTCGATGCAGTACTGGTAGGCGTGCGTATGAATCGCCTCTTCGAACGCCTGGCGCAAAATGTACTGGCGGCATTCGGGATTGGTGATCAGGCGGTAGATGGCGAGGACCAGGTTGTTCGCCACCAGTGAGTCCGCGGTGGAGAAGAAACCGAGGCTGCGTTTGATGATCAGGCGCTCATCTTCGGTCAGCCCGTTTTCGGATTTCCACAGCATGATGTCCGCATTCATGTTGACCTCTTGCGGCATCCAGTGGTTCGCGCACGCGTCGAGATACTTCTGCCATGCCCAGGCGTACTTGAACGGCACAAGCTGATTGAGATCGGCTCGGCAGTTGATCATGGCTTTCTGATCCACCGTGACGCGGTCGCGGTGGTCTACCCCGCTTGCTACTCCATCGACTACCTCGCTCGCGATCCCGGCCGCCGTCTCGTCGACGACGCTCGGTTCAGGCATCGGCGTGGCGGCGCGGGACTGTAGCTGTTCCGCTGCTTCGATCCGCGCGTCGAGCGCGTCGTCGCGGTCAGTCTCGCCGGTTTTCTCTACGACAAGACCACCCACGACGCCCACGTCGTCTTGGTAGTCATCCCAGGACAATACGGTACGCATCTACTTTCCTCTCTTTGATTCTAGTTCCGCTCTTTTCTCGTCACTCGTCTCTCGTCTCTCGTGTGGCTCTCTCTTCTAGTCGTGTTACGTGCTATCGGTTGCACTCTTTTATGCCCGGCAGGGTCTGTTCGTTTGTTCTCTTCCGTTGTCTGCGCGTTCTCTTCCGGCTACTGCTACTGGCATGCTTCGCATTCCGGATCGTCGATGGCGCATACCTGAGGTGCGGCGCTTGCCATCCTCGCGGCGCCCGCATCCACCGCGTTCAATGTGCCCGCGCCATCGAGCGTCGACTTCTCCGTCGCCGTCGCTCCGAGCGACCGCAGGTAGTACGTGGTCTTCAAGCCCCTGAGCCACGCCATGCGGTAGGTGATGTCGAGTTTCTTGCCGTCGGCATCGGCGATATACAGGTTCAGGGACTGCGCCTGGTCAATCCACTTCTGCCGCCGGCTCGCGGCGTCGACGATCCATCGCGGCGCGATTTCGAACGCCGTCGCGTAGAGCTCCTTCAGATCCGGGGGTACGCGGTCGATCCGCTTCACGCTGCCGTCGTAGTACTTGAGGTCGTTCACCATCACCGAATCCCACAGGCCGCGCTGCTTGAGATCGTGGACAAGATAAGGATTGACGACTGTGAACTCGCCGGACAGGTTCGATTTCACGAACAGGTTTTCGTAGGTCGGTTCAATCGATTGCGACACGCCGACGACGTTCGCGATAGTTGCCGTCGGCGCGATGGCCATGACATTGGAATTGCGCATGCCGCGCTTTCGCACCTTGTCGCGCAGGCCATCCCAATCCAGCGTGGTGGAAAAGTCGGCTTCCAGGCAGCCCGGCGGGCGCTCCTCACCGAGGCGCTTGAGCGAGTCGAGGGGCAGGATGCCCCGGCTCCATAACGATCCCTCGAAGCTGGCGTAGCTGCCGCGTTCCTTGGCGAGTTTCGACGAGGCGTCGATGGTGCAGTAGGAAATCATTTCCATCGAACGGTCGGCGAATGCAACCGCGTCGTCGGAGCCGTAGGGGATGCGCAGTTCGTACAGCGCATCCTGGAACCCCATGACGCCGAGTCCCACGGGGCGGTGTCGCATATTGGAGCTGCGCGCCTGGGGCACGGAGTAGTAGTTGATGTCGATGACGTTATCGAGCATCCGCACCGCCGTGCGCACCGTCTTCTTGATCTTTTTGAGGTCGAGCGCGCGCTTCTTCTTATCCAGATGGCGTGTCAGATTCACGGAGCCCAGATTGCATACGGCGATTTCGTCGGCAGACGTATTCAGCGTGATCTCGGTGCATAGATTGGAAGAGTGCACCACGCCGACATGCTGCTGGGGCGATCGAATGTTGCAGCTATCCTTGAACGTGATCCACGGATGCCCGGTCTCGAACAGCATTGAGAGCATCTTGCGCCAAAGGTCCACGGCCCGAATCCGTTTGTGCAAGAGCCTGCCCGGATCCTCGGCGATCATGGCTTCGTATTCCTCGTAGCGCTGTTGGAAGGCGCTCCCGTAAAGATCGTGCAAGTCGGCAACTTCGTTCGGCGAGAACAGCGTCCACCCGGCATCGTCGAACAGGCGCTGCATGAACAGGTCCGGCACCCAGTTGGCAGTGTTCATGTCGTGGGTGCGGCGGCGATCATCGCCGGTGTTCTTGCGCAGTTCGAGAAATTCCTCGATATCGAGGTGCCATGTTTCGATGTAGGCGCATACCGCGCCCTTGCGCTTGCCGCCGTTGTGGGCGAGACCGCTGGTGGTCATGTAGGACTCATCGCCTTCCACCTTGAGGTCCATCACGAACGGCGTCGGCGGCAACGGCCTGACGGTGCGAACGCGGCTGAACACCCAGTTCTTCACGACCAGCCAGTTCCGCTTGGTCAGGTGCTTGCAATTCAGCCGCTCGGCCAGCTCCGTCACGGCGGGAATGCGGATATCGTAGGCCTTGACGATGCCCCTGAATCCCGTCCTGGAGCCGTCGTCGCGGGCGGCCTCGTGGTTCTGGCGGCGCTCGCGGTACTGTCCGGCCGTTGGTACGCCGAGGCGCAGCATCTGGTAGCGCACGCCCTCGGCGAGGGCTTCGGACGTACTCGTGAAGTAGATCTCCTTGCCCCGGCTGATGCCACCGTCGGTTTCCAGGAGCCCCTGCAGCAGGGCCAATGTCTGAGACCTGGGCAGGTGACTGAAGCGCCGCGCGATCCGTTTCTGTCCGTTCGGCCCGTACATATCCTCGCGGGCGAACTCGAGGTTGCGTAGCCCGGCTCCCCGGTATTGTCCGGTCGTGCCATCGCGCTTGAGGCCAACGCCCGCGGACCAGTGGATTTGCCGATAGCGTTCGCCGCGTCCGGTCACCCAGAAGTGAATGCCCCGCTCGTTGAGATAGTTGGTCACGAAGTCCAGATGGGCGTCTCGTGTCGGGTTGCCCGACACGCCCCACTCCAATCCGCTTTTCGCACAGTGGCCGTCGCCAAGCAGGATTCCGTACATCCGCGCATCGTCTTCGTCGAATCCCGCGACCGGTACGACCTCCTGCGGTATCACCTGCGCCACGTAGTCGCCGGTCCGCAGGTTTCCTGCGTCCACCCATTCGGGTTTGGTCTTGCCCTTTGCGAGCCATTCGGCGAGCCATTCGTAGCTCCGACTCGCGGCCTGTTCCATGGGGATACCGCGTATGGCCCACAGGGGATGGCCCGCAGTGACCTTGAGCGGCGTGATCGAGTGCTTTACGCGCACTTCCACCATCGGATCGGTCTGGTTGTAGGCGAACGTCTTCCGGACCTCGCGGTACGCCCCCCGCTGGCCCAGAACCAGGTCGCCGGCGGCGACGTCGCGCAACGCCTTGACGCCGTCGGCGGTATGCACGCGGGTGTCGGGGTCGAAGCATTGGTTGACCGCTACCGCAGTATCGTTGACGACCTTGAGGAACGGCACGACCCCCTGGGACTTGCCGTTGGTGCCTTTGATGTACGACCCGAGCGCGCGCACAGGCGTCCAGTCGTTGCCGAGCCCGCCAGCCCACTTGGACAGCAGCGCATTGTCGCGAATGGCGCTGTAGATGCCGTCGAGGTCGTCCGACACGGTGGTCAGGAAACAGGACGACAACTGCGGACGCCGGGTGCCCGCATTGAATAGCGTCGGCGTCGAACTCATGTAGTCGAACGAAGACAGGAGGTCGTAGAACTCGATAGCGCGTTCCTCCGGTTCGTCTTCCTGGACGGAGAGTCCCATCGCAACGCGCATGAAAAAGACCTGCGGCAACTCGAACCGGACATCGTTGGAGTGAATGAAATATCGGTCATAGAGTGTCTGTAGCCCGAGATAGGTGAACTGCAGGTCGCGTTCGGGTTTGAGCGCGGCGCCGAGCCTTTCGAGATCGAAGCGCTGCAGTTCCGGGGCCAGCAACTCCAGCTTGACGCCCCGCGCGACGAAAGCCGCAAGCGCTTTCCCGTACAACGTCGCCATTTCTGCCTGCGTGGCCCGGTAGTGGTCCGCCCCCGGAACACGCACATCGAGGAAGGAGAGGGCTTCCGAGCGCAACTGATCCAGCAGCAGGCGCGCGGTGACGTAGGTGTAGTCGGGTTCTTCCTCGATCAGCGTGCGCGCCGTCATGACCAGGGTGGTGGCGACATCGCGCTCCGCGATGCCGTCGTACATGTTGCGCCGGGAATCCTCCATGACGCGCGCGGCGACAACATCGCTCAACCCCGCGCAGGCTTCGTCGACGAGCGTCCGCATACGGTCGGTGTTCAGCGGATGCCGCGCGCCATCTTCGCCGACCACCTGTATCTCGGGCATCGGTTCGGATGCCCCCGCCTTGGCCGCCTGCTCCTCGCGCAGCCGCGCGTGCTCTTCGCGATACAGCACGTAGCTGCGCGCAATCTGGTGCTCGCCGCCGCGCATGAGCGCAAGTTCGACCTGATCCTGTATGTCCTCGATGTGGATGGTTCCGCCAGACGGGAACCGTCGTCTGAATATGCCGGTGACGACTCCGGTGAGGTCCGATACGCGTTCGCGGATTCGCGACGATGCCGCCGCGGTGCCGCCTTCGGCGGCGAGAAAAGCCTTCGTTATCGCGACTGCGATCTTGTCGTCGGTGTACGACACCACAGTGCCGTTGCGCTTGATGACCCGGAGCTGGCCCGGCGCCGTGGCGGCGATGGATGGAGTGATGGCCCGTGTCGTCGCATCGACGCTCCCGTTGAGCTTGTCCGCCAAGGTTGATCGGTCGGTGACGACTTCGGATTGCATACGATTCTCCCTAAGGCCGTAAGCTTTGCGATTCTTCGCAAGCCATGCCCCCATGAATCGACGACGCATCGCGCGGCAAGCTGTTTGGTCTCGCCACCGGTTGCGGCGCGCCGCGAATTCAAGCGGCATACAACATGTAGTTTCAGTTCCCTCAAGAACAATACTGAAATCTGCGGCCTTGTTCAAATCGAATCTGCGATGCATAGCCCCTACATTTTGTGTGTCCGCCGTATCTGCTGCACTAACAGGCGGTTTTATCTCGCTTGAGGGGGATCGTTCTGTGGAGCACCTGTGAGCAAGCGGTTGCGTTCCGGGGGACACAAGATATTGTGGTCCAGCTTGTCTTTGTCCCGCGCAACCGGCAGTCTTTGATCGATGTCTCACGTCCTCGCAATCGACCAGGGCACATCGAGTTCCCGCGCCATCGTTTTCGATCCGGCGGGCGCGGTCGTCGCGGCTGCTCAACGACCATTCGACCAGTCTTACCCGGCGGACGGCCTGGTAGAGCAGGACGCCGAGGACATCTGGCGCACCACCGTCGATGCAGTTCGGCAAGCCTTGGCGGCGGCCGCCGCTGGCGGCGTCGAAACGCGCGACATCGCCGCCATGGGCATCGCCAATCAGCGCGAGACGACGGTGCTATGGGACGCCGACACGGGTGCCGCGGTTCACCCCGCCATCGTCTGGCAAGACCGCCGCACCGCCGAACATTGCACTGCTATGCGCAAGGACGGCGTCGAAGACGCCATCCGCGATATCACCGGCCTGTTGATCGACCCCTATTTCTCCAGCACCAAGCTCGCCTGGCTGCTCGACCAGCCAGGGATTCGCAGAAAAGCGGAAGCAGGCAGGCTGCGTTTCGGCACCATCGACAGCTTTCTCATCTGGCGCTTCACCAATGGACGGAAGCACTGCACGGACGCCACCAACGCTTCGCGCACCCAGCTCTACGATATTGTCCGCCACGCGTGGAGCGATACGTTGCTCGACTATTTCGGCATTCCCGCGGCCGTACTGCCCGAACTCAAGGATTCCGTCGACGACTTCGGCGTCTCGGACCCGGCGCACTTCGGCGTCGCGCTTCCGATACGCGGCGTGGCCGGCGATCAGCAGGCAGCCCTCGTCGGCCAGGGCTGTCTCGAGCCGGGCATGACCAAAAGCACCTACGGCACCGGCTGCTTTCTCATGACGAATACCGGAGATGACCGCATCGCTTCGAAGGCGCGGCTCCTGACCACGGTCGGCTACCGCATCGACGGCAAGAGCGCGTTCGCGCTGGAAGGCAGCATCTTTTCCGCCGGCGCCGCCATCAAGTGGCTACGCGACCGCCTGGGCCTGATAGGCACGGCCGCCGAGTCAGAAGTCCTCGCGCGTCGCATCGAGGGAGAGACCCGAGGCGTTTATGTGGTCCCCGCCTTCACGGGACTCGGCGCACCGCATTGGCGGCCGGATGCCCGCGGACTGATCACGGGGCTCACCCTCGACGACGGCCGCGACGAAATCGTCGCCGCGACGTTGAAGAGCGTCGGTTTTCAGACTGCCGACCTGATGCGCGCCGTCAAGGACGACGGCGTTGCCGCAGGCGCGCTGCGCGTAGATGGCGGCATGGTGGTCAACGACTGGTTCTGCCAGTTTCTCGCCGACGTGACCGGAGTCCCCATCGAACGACCGGAGGTGACGGAAACCACGGCCTACGGAGCGGCGCTCCTGGCCGCGCTCGGCGCCGGGCTGATCGCCGACCTGGCAGAAGCATCCGCCGCGTGGCGGCCCGAGGCGCGTTTCGCCGCCAACGTTTCGCCCGCGCAGAGAGAGGAGTGGCTTGTCGGATGGCGCCGCGCCGTTCACCGCGCCCTCGCATGACGGCGTACAATTATTGCCGTCCTGATGGGAGAAGCCACTTAAGGCAAGCGATGCTTCGGGCCGCTCTGCTCGCTTCGGTCGCACTCGCGACGCTGCTTGGAAACCCTTGCTTCGCGCAGACCACGATGCGGGAAATGATCGAAGCCATAACGGACGATGCGCGCCGCACGGCAGACTACACCGGCGCGGCGGAACTGGACTCTCGAGTGATCGACGCCATGTCGCGCGTAGAGCGCGACGAGTTCGTCCCCTGGGCGGTCAAGATTGCTGCTTACGTCAATCGTCCGCTCCCCATCGGCCACGGCCAAACCATATCGCAGCCATTCATCGTCGCGCTCATGACGCACCTCATGCAGCCGCGCGAAGGCGACCGCGTGCTGGAAATCGGCACCGGTTCCGGATACCAGGCGGCCGTGCTCGCCGAACTGGTCGAGACGGTCTACACCATCGAGATCATCCCCGAACTGGCGGAATCCGCTGCCAAACGCCTGGCCGATCTCGGTTTCGACAACGTCCACGTCAAGACCGGGGACGGCTGGTACGGCTGGCCGGAGGTGGCGCCCTTCGACGCAATCATGGTCACCGCCGTCGGCGGAGATGTGCCCGGCGAACTCGTGCGCCAACTGAAGCCCGGAGGCCGCATGGTCCTGCCGGTCGGTTCGGACTGGGATCAGTACCTTGTGGTGGTGGAGAAGGCGACGGACGGAACGATTTCCCGGCGCGATGTCCTGCCGGTGCGGTTTGTGCCCCTGACGGGCGATCACTGAAGCGCACATTCGTTGTAGGAATTGAAATGCCGGCCCGTGCTCCCCAAAACCGAACGCTATCATGCACTCAAGAGGAACTTCATAAGCTTTCCCAAGAAATTTTACGAGTTGACGCAACACTTGATCGTCAAGATATTGATTGTCAATTGATCGGAGGAGACTTTTTCGAAATAGCACCCTACCTCCCGGATCAATTTGTCGACTTACTGATTCTTGACCCTCCATATAATATAAACAAAGACTTCAACGGAAATCGCTTTAGGAAACTAGCGAAGCGCAACTATGCGTCATGGTTTGAGAGAGCAATAGAATTGCTCGCCCCATTGATGAAATCAGATGCCACGCTATATGTGTGCTCTGACTGGAAGACTTCAACGCTTGTATTTCCTATTTTGGAAGACCGATTTTTCATACAAAACAGAATCACCTGGGAACGAGAAAAGGGACGGGGAGCAAAGCGGAATTGGAAGAACAATACGGAAGACATTTGGTTTTGCACTAATTCCGAGGAGTACCATTTTAACGTGGATGCGGTAAAGCTGAAGCGCAAGGTTTTAGCCCCTTACCGCGTGAATGGAAAACCAAAGGATTGGAAAGCAGAGAATGACGGCAACTACCGACTGACGCATCCGTCGAACATTTGGACGGATTTAACGGTGCCATTCTGGTCAATGTCCGAGAACACTCCACACCCCGCGCAAAAGCCCGAAAAGTTGTTTGCCAAATTGTTGCTTGCCAGCTCTAAGGAAAATGACTTCATCTTTGATCCTTTTCTAGGCAGCGGTACATCTGCGGTGGTTGCAGAAAAGCTGAGGAGACGCTGGTGTGGTATTGACATCAATACGGAGTATCTTTGCTGGGCACGAAAGCGAATTTGCGCTGGGCAAAAGGACCCGAGTATCCAAGGTTACAGTGACGACGTGTTTTGGGAGCGAAATTCTCTCCCTCAACAACGAAGGCGTTCGAAACATGAGAGTGCACAGGATTTCTCCCAAGGGGCCCTCTTCACATGACGTCGAGCTTCTATTATCAGGGTCATCATATACAGGTGGCCACAAAGATAAAGGAGTATCTAAATTCGCTAGATAGTTTTCTTTCTCCACAAACAGCCAGTAGTCCAAGGGCGGTCGGAGACGCGCTAGAATCATTCGTGGCGGACGAATTCGAGACCTTCCTTGGGGATTGGTGCAGCGAGTATTCGAGTGAATTTGCGCGGCGCGCCATGGCGGATATGGCGTTTACCGACGTGGAAGGAATCTATTCGGTTGTAGATATTAAGACTCATAGGGAAGACACGCGCTTTAATATGCCCAACCTTACCTCCGTTGAACGGTTGTCACGGTTCTATGAGTCAGACGCTAATGTCTTTTCCCTCATCATGATCAAGTACTCTATTCACGGAATAGAGCTCGAAGTTTCGGATATTTTGTTTTCGCCAATTGAGTTTCTTGACTGGGATTGTCTGACCGTGGGCGCTCTCGGGTGGGGACAGATTCAGATTGCCAACTCAAACAATATTCGAATACTGGAACAACACTCGAGGAAAGAATGGATGCTGCAATTGTGCGATGTTATGGCGGACTTTTATCCGCGAGAGATAGGCAAGATCAAAGATCGACTTCAGCGGTTTGAGAAAGTTAGGGCGTACTGGGAGGAAAAGGAGGATGTCTGGTAGAAGAACGAGGGGAAATCCATCGGCTCGTTAGGGAGTCTCTCGTCATCCCGAAATGTGCTGTGCCCGGCGAACTCGTGCGTCAACTGAAGCCCGGAGGCCCGGTGACCCCTACGCATGGCGGCTCCCACAGGACATCATCAGCCTCAAGAACTTCGACCTCCCGCAGCTTCACCGGCGAAGCGAATTCGATGCGGACAAGATCGGCGGCATCGCCGCCCCGCGCATGGCCGGCTGCGCCGTCAGCCGCTCACCGGAACAGATCAGGGACATGATTCGGTCAGGCGAGCTGGACAGGGACGACCGCGTATTCCTCAATGAACTGATCATGCAGTTCGACTGCTACGATATTCGCCGGTTCACCATGTATTGCGGCATCTCGCCCTATGAGATGGCGCGGGCCATGATTGGCTGCCGCATTCGCCTCAGACTGCTGACCGAATGGATGAATTGCCATTCGCCGCGGTATGAATCCACCGACACCCATCACCGAACCTGGGATCTCAGTCCAAGGTTATAGCTAATGGCCGACACCGGGCTGAAGGTCGCCGCACACTTGGAGGAAGATCTCAACTGAATTGTGCGCGCCCTTGACGCCTGGGCCAGCCGCGACAGCTATCAGATGGGCGGGGGCCTGGAGCAAAAAAGAGTCCTCGCTTACGACGCGCACGGCCACGGCATCTCACCGATACCGACAGAATCATCTTGCCCGCCTTTCCGGGCCTCCTGGATCCCCTACAACATCTGATGCGATACGCGCGTCAGGCTTTCGCGAGGGAGCTCACCGACGAGTCGATCCTCGAAATCAAGCGCATGCGCCGGAAAATCTAGTCCAAGGCTATCGCCTTAGCGCAAGATTCCTCCGCCAGTTGCCAGATACTTGCGGATGCGGCTGGGGAAGATCTGGATGCGGGCCACGGCAGCCTGACCTGGCTGCGCTTCGGCGACGGCGAGTGGCCGATCATTCTTTCGACTCCCGAACGGGCGGTGATGGAATTGCTGGACGAGCTCCCGGACAAGGAGACGTTCCATCAGGTGGACGCTTTGATGGATGGCCTGGCCAATCTCAGTCCGAGGCGCATGAACCGTCTGCTGCGCGAGTGCCGGAGTGTGAAGGTCAGGCGCCTTTTCCTATGGTTCGCCGAACGCACCGGCCATGCATGGCTCGAGCGGATCGATCGGGAAGGCGTGGACCTCGGCAGCGGCAAGCGGATGCTGGCGCGAGGGGGGAAGCTCGACCCGAAGTACCAGATCACGGTTCCGAGGGACCTCGATGCCGGCGGATGAGCGGTACCTGCGCCAGGTTCGCCTGCTGGTGCGCGCCCTGCCGTTCGTCGCCGAAGAGAGGTGCTTCGCGCTGAAAGGCGGGACCGCGATCAACCTGTTCGTGAGAAACCTTCCGCGCCTGTCCGTGGACATCGATCTCGCGTATTTGCCGATCGGGGATCGGCGCTCTTCGCTGCACGGAATCGAGGCCGCGCTACGCAGGATCGGCGGGCGCATCGAGGCTGCGATTCCATCGTCTAGTGTCAGTGCGGTTACGCTGCGGACCGAGGGTACGGTGAACAGGTTGTTCGTCCGTGACCGTGGCGTTCAGGAAAAGATCGAGGTGACGCCGGTGCTGCGTGGCTGCGTGTACGAACCGCGGGAGCGAGCCGTATCGGCCAGCGTCGAAGAACGGTTCGGATTCGCGGCAATGCAGGTGCTGTCGTTTGCCAACCTCTAGGCGGGCAAGCTTGTCGCCGGCCTCGACCGCCAGCATCCGCGCGATCTGTTCGACATAGACGGGATGTTGTCGAACGAAGGAATCGACGAACGATTGCGAACAGCGTTCGTCGTCTACCTTGTCAGCCATGGGCGACCCCTTGCGGAGCTGCTCGCGCCGACGAGGCGGGAACTCGGAGATGAGTTCGCGCGGGGTCTCGCGGGCATGGTGGAAACGTCCGTTGCCCTTGAGGACCTCGTCCGGACACGCGAGGAGATGATTGCAAAAGTGGTGGGCGGCATGTCGAAGAAGCACAGGACTTTCCTGGCGTCGTTTGAGAACGGCGAGCCGGATTGGTCGCTTTTGGGGGTGCCGCACGCGAGGACCTTGCCAGCGGTGCGGTGGCGGATGATGAACGTAGTACGGCTCGACCTCGGACAGCGCGCGGATCAGATCGGGCGACTCAAGCGGGCATTGGCGGATACCGAACGCCGGGGATCCTGATCGCCGGCTCGTAGGATCGGGAAAGTCTGCCCGAAGGAGCAACCTGCTGCCCGTGCGGCTTGTGCCTCTGACGGACGATCACTGAAACCGTTGCGTACCCGCAGCGGCTATCGCGCCGTACGACCCCCCGCGCTTGCCCAGTCGTTGACCATCAGGCAAAACAGCTTGGCGGTTGTCTCGGCGTCGTAGCGCGCAGTGTGCGCGCGTCCCCCTTCGAACTCGATACCCGCCCGCGAGCAGGCCTCGCTCAACACGGTGTGGCCGAGAGCGACGGCGGCGAGCGAGGCGGTGTCGAGCACTGTGAACGGATGGAACGGATTGCGCTTCACGCCGTTACGCTCGGCGGCGGACATCAGGAAGCCGTGATCGAAATGCGCGTTGTGGGCCGTCAACACGGCGCGCTCACACCCGTTGCGGCGAACCTCGCGGCGGACGAACCGAAACAGCGCGCGCACCGCCTCTTCCTCGCTCAGGGCATCGCGGTGCGGGTCGGTGAGGTCAATGCCGGTGATCTTGAGCGAAGCGTCCTCGACCCGCGTCGCGGGGTGGGGGATGACGTTCCAGCTCTGGACTTCCTCGATGTCGAGCCAGCCGTCGGACCGCGCGAGACTCACGGCCGCAATTTGCAGCACCGCGTGGACATCCTTGTCGAAACCACCGGTTTCGAGATCGATGACCACCGGGAGGAAGCCGCGAAATCGGGCGCTCATTTCGCTCATCGTCGCCTGCAAGCCGCGCGGCCCAAGGTTTCGCCCAAGCATACATCAGCGCGGCCGCAGGTACCGCAGATCGCGCCTCCCCGCGGCGAGAGCACATCGCCGCCTGTACAGCGTGACGCTCTGCATTGCCGCTGCGTTACCATGGCGCCTTCGCTGAATTTGAGAGTCCCCCAGTGAAGATCGTGCTTGCCTACTCGGGCGGCTTGGACACGTCGGTCATCTGCCATTGGCTGCAAGAGACCTATCACGCTGAGGTGGTGACGTTCACCGCGGATATCGGCCAGGGAGAAGAGGTGGAGCCGGCTCGCGCCAAGGCAAAGGCACTTGGCGTGCGAGAAATCCACATCGAGGATCTGACCGATGAGTTCGTTGCCGACTTCGTCTATCCGATGTTCCGCGCCAACACGATCTACGAGGGCGAATATCTCCTCGGCACCAGCATCGCGCGGCCGCTCATCGCCAAGCGCCTGGTCGAAATCGCGGCGGAAACCGGCGCGGAAGCCGTCTCCCACGGCGCCACGGGGAAGGGCAACGACCAGGTGCGCTTCGAACTCGGCGCCTATGCGCTGAATCCGGACATCAAGGTCATCTCGCCCTGGCGCGAGTGGGACCTCACCTCGCGCGAAGCGTTGATGGAGTACTGCGCCAAGCACCAGATCCCTGTCGATTTCAAGCAGGCCAGCGAGAAGTCGCCCTATTCAATGGACGCAAATCTGCTGCACATCTCTTACGAAGGCGGCGAACTGGAAGACCCCGGCGTCGAGCCGAACCCGTCGATGTGGCGCTGGACGGTGGCGCCGGAGGATGCGCCTGACTCGGCGGAGCACATTGAACTCGAGTATCTGCACGGCGATGCGGTAGCGCTGAACGGCGAACCGATGATGCCAGCACGCGTGCTCGCGCGCCTGAACGAGATCGGCGGCGCCCACGGCGTCGGCCGCAGCGACATCGTCGAGAATCGCTATGTCGGCATGAAGTCGAGGGGGTGCTACGAAACCCCCGGCGGCACAATCCTGCTGAAGGCGCACCGCGCGATGGAATCAATCACCATGGACCGCGAGGTGATGCACCTGCGCGATGAACTCATGCCGCGCTACGCCAAGGTCATCTACAACGGCTACTGGTGGTCGCCCGAGAGGCGGGTCATGCAGGCATTGATCGACGCGTCCCAGGATGTGGTCAACGGCCGCGTCAAACTCAAGCTCTACAAGGGGGGCGTCTCGGTAGTCGGCCGTTGGTCCGACGACAGCCTGTACGACGCCGACGTCGTAACGTTCGAGGACGACGGCGGCGCCTACCGTCAGGACGACGCCGCGGGGTTCATTCGGCTGAACGCCCTGCGGCTACGACTGGCGGCCAAGCGGGGCCGAAGCCTGCTTTAGGCATTTCGGACAGCCGACCAATAGGCGGGAGTTGGGAGAATATCCTTCCGACCGAAGCGCCCGTCTGGCGATTTTGCGAATACCCCCGCAGAACTTAAGGTTCTGCAACGAAAGCAACTGCGCTATTCGCGGATGGCACAGTCAGCGTGACTGTGCGAACGCCAGCCTGCCTGCCGTTCACGAAGGTCCGGTCGGCACCCGGCGCGCCGCCGCTGTTCAGGTGCCAGCCGGATCAACTAATCGACACCGAGACTCTTGAACGCTGCATCCCGCGGATCCGAGTAAAAGCTGGTTTGAAACTTCGCGAATAACTCACCGGGAACGGTCGGGACATCCCTTACACTTGCCATGGGAAGCAGGATTCTCTTGGCGCCGGCGTCAAATGCTACCTGAAGGGACTCGGCCAGACTCTCAACTGGGATGATGCTGCCACCGAGGCTCATACTCCCCAATACGACCATCTGAGGTTGCAGGGGCTTGCCTAGGATTCCCGAACACAAGGCTACGAACGTGGCCAGCGTCATGGCCGTGGTCGGCCCAGAATTCTGAAGTTCGACCACATGTAGCTGAAAGTTGTGATCACCCGGTTTTGCCGACGCGCTGACCGAAGCGGCATTCACTTTGAAATTGTCAAAACCGATGCGAATACTCTCCCTTGCCGCCGAATTTGAACCCAGTCCCGACATTGTGAGCCTGCCGTTCCCAGCGGCGACTTGGGTTTCTATTCTGTAGACACCAAGGTGTCCGCTGCTGCCTGTCGCAATGGTATGCAGCACGCCAGGATTCAGCGGTCCGTCGGGTATCAGGGCGTCTCCACCCTGCTCAGGAACGCTTATGAAGCGCTCCTCCATAGTCTCTTGGTCGATGTACGAAAAGTGGACGTCGTAAAACTCCATCCCGCCGATCTTCTTTAGCTGCTCTTTGACCCTTCGCCGCATCTCAAGGGCGTATTCCAAGCATCGTCGCACGGCCTGCTTGTCGTATTCCTCGTTCGGATACAGAAGTTTCAGCAAACCGGAGACGGTGTGCCTGACCGCGATGGTGTCGCGCTGATTCAAATCCCTTCCAAGCGTGAAGTACTTGTTGATCGCATCGCCGAAGTTGCGTTTGCGCATCTCGCGCAGGAACTCAGCCAGATAATCGACGATCAACCCATACTGGTTCGTGAAAAATTCTGGCCGCATCTTCGGAATCTCCCAGCCTGGGATATAAGCGTGAAAGCGGTCGAAGAATGCGGAGTCGATCATGGCCTCGGGGAATGGCGCCAGCAGATGACTGGTCTTGACCAACGTGTCCACCGGCTGATTGATGTTGCCCACAAATACCATGGAAGCGTAGGCGTTGATCTGGTCCCGGCCACGAGCGAAAGAACCGGACGCCATGAAGTCCTTCATGATTTGAACGCCGTCGTTATCCCGAAAGTTGATTCCGGCCACCTCATCGAAGGCCACGACGTCCCACAAACCAACCAGCCCCACCGTGCGCCGGGCCAAGTTGTAGAACAGGTTCGCTACGGTAGTCTGGCCGCCCGAGATGAGAATGCTGTTCGGGCTGATCTCCTTGTAGATGTGGCTCTTTCCGGTGCTCCTCGGACCCAACTCGCAGACGTTGTAGTTGTTCTCGATCAGCGGCAAAACACGGCACAGCAAATGCCACTTCGTACGCTCCTCGAACTGCGTCGGCTCGTAGCCACAAGACCGCAGTAGGACGTCAATCCACTGAGCTTCGGTAAAATTCCGTCGCCCTTCGAACAGTTCATCCATGTCCATGTTCGGCATCTGAATGGGCTGCAGCACGTCGATGAAAAAGGGAGAGCCTTTTTGCCCTTCCTCGAAGAAATACCGCAGGGTCACGATGGACCAGATACCGCCGGCCAGCAGTTTTTCGAACTGCTTGACGGTGTTGGCCTTGATTTCTATGCCCTTCGTGCCGAGATTCGAGAGGAGCGCCTCGTACACGTCCCGCCTCTCGTTGAGCTTGACGGTAACCTTATCGATGACCTTAAGGCTGCCGCGTTCACGGATAGTGGATTTGACCTTTTCAGCTTCGTCCGGCCGAACGTAATTTTCGGCCAGAACGCGCTTCACCGTACCGAGTCCGTCCTCAATGACGATGGGGTCGTCAGAGGCACAGTAATTCCCAAGCAGGTATTCCAGCACGTAGACCGGCACATTCGCGCCTTCCTTGACGAGTTTCGTCAAGTCCTTGCGTACCACGCGTCCTGCAAAGTGCAGGTTGAGCAAATGATCCAAGCTCGTGTCGATCACGGTCGTTTCAGAAGTCATCGGTAATCGCTCGGTCAATCACTACGTCAACACTCTCCTGCTCGACGCCCGTGTTGGCATCGCGTAGGAGCAACCGATAGGGGGTGCGCTTGTCATACTGGCGGTCTCGTAGCGTCAGGATGACCGACTTTTGGCGGTCATCCAAATTCACCGACGTGCTGTCGAAGGTCACGGTCTCGATACTGGTCACGGTCTCGTCGCCGTCGTATACGGCCACCTTGAGCGTGACGGCCTTGGCCCGCTCCCCCACCGGTTCCATCTGAACGAGGTTGAAGCGGTGTGTCGCCGCCGTGATCTTGTGTTTGTTGCCAAGCACGTGAATGGTGACTTGCTTGATCTGAGTCTTATCCCGGGCATCCTTATCCTTTACGTGCTTCACCCTGATCACCGGCACGACAATCTCCTGGGGCATCGCTCCGCCGTGAACAAATCGGGCACCGCCTGCGAAATGGAAGCGGTTGATGCCCTTGGGGATCCAGAACGCCATCCCACCCGCCGCCTTGGCGGTCACCGCGGTTTTCCCGCGCCATACGTGATCGTGGGCGGGCAGATCGTAACCCAACAGGTATCGCTTCTTCGCGATAACGGTGCCGTTGGGCTTGTGGTCCAGCTTGCTCTTTTCGGGCTCGTTTGGCGCCGTCTCGGTGAACAGGAAGCCGTGATCGGCGGTGACAACAACATAGTTGCCATTCAGGTTATTGACCACGTAGCGGACCAGTTGGGAGATTTCCTGAATGGTCTTGCGGGCGGCGTCGAAAGTGTCTCCCTCGGTGGACGCCTTGTCGCCGCGCGCGTCAATCTCATCATGGTAGATGTAGACAAGACGCTTACCGGCGACGCATTCCCGACCCGCTTCCTTCTTAAGAGCCAGTAACTGATCGGCCTTGATCGCCATGCCTCCCACAGTGCTCAGGACCTCGTTGCGCTGTTCGAGGGAAGCGGTCGGCTGTCCGTCACACAAGACGGCGCCCCGGTCCGTGTACTCAAGAACTCGATGCGGGAGGAGGCTTGCCATACCCAAGGACGTGTAGGACGGCAGAACACCCAGCTGCGATGACAACTGGGCCTGTATCCGATACGTGCCGTTGAGATCCGTCGTCACCTCGTCGGCGACCTCATAACGCATGGCATCGCTGATGATGACGAAGGCCCGCCGCTTGTCGCCGCCTTCCAGCCATGGCCGCACCTGCCGGTCGAAGAACGCAAACTGGTTCTGGACGCCATCAATGGACCATCGGTCAGGCAACTCAGACACCACAAACTGGCCCCAGGCTAGCGCGAGGCTGGCGAGATACCCATTGCAGTAGCCCGCTTCGATCTCCTCTCGGAGCGGCTTCAGCAGGTCCCAGCCCTGAGCGGCGGCCAAGTCTGCGTTTTCGCAGAAATGCCGGTATAGCTGATCAAAGCGAAATAACCCGTCTTCGTAGCTCTTGTACATCTCGCTGATATCAGCGGAGTCGAAGCCAGCCGCATACTCTTGACGCCGATGCAGAAACGTCGCGGCTACCGCCAATGCCTCGTAAACAGCGAACCGAGCCTTCCGCTGGTTTTCCGGTACGGAACCCGACCATATCCAATGGCCCGCCTGCCTGCGGGCCACCACGCGGCCAATGGCATCCGGATCAATCGCCTCACCCGCCGAGGTCACACGTTCGAGCAGTCCTTGGACGATGCGCTTTTCCACATCGAGAAAAGTAGGCACATCAAGTAGGTCCTCGACTTCGCAGCCACTCAAGTGGTCTTCGAGATAAAGGATCTTGGCGACTTCCTCGGACAGCAAATTAAAGCTACGCGCCTTGCTATTACTGTCCCGCCACTGATCTAAACAAACCACGGCGTTGTTCTTGCCCCTTGCAGGCAACTGGAAGTTCTGAAGGGGGGCGGGAAGTTCCTTGCGTAGGTAATGGCCGAAATCGGACACAAAGAGTCGTAGAAGAAGGTTCAGAAGGTTCGGGCTGTCTTCGCCATACCCGAATTCAACCTGGACCATGTCCCAGAAGGGATCATCGAGTTCAAGTTTCTCGATCTGTTTCCACACGGGCGGAAGCGTTTCGAAGTTCAGTCTGTCCCCGTCGGACATCGCATGAAACACCGTGCGGACGATATTGTGCAGCTCGGGCTGGTCAGCCTTTGCGACGACAGCGAGCATCTTGCGGTCGAGATCGAGTTCCAGATCTTCTGGGGCGGTTAGGCTCGCAAGTTTGTGGAGCCGTTCCTTGTTGTCGAAAAACTTCCGTCGAGTCGACAGATGCTGGCGGAGGCGCCGGTGGGACAGCCCAAGTTCTTGGAGGATGATCGATGCGCGGTCGGCTCCAAAACTCCGGCTGTACAACCGCATATCGAGCAGCCAGTCATCCTCGTAGTCGGGTTCTTCGGTTGGCGAATACAGAAGGTATCGGCCCGCAGTGCCGTCTTGCTCAATGCGTATCTTGGCCTCTAGCGCTCCAATCCGGTCGAGTCGGAGAACGCTGACACCTTCCAATGAGATAGACGGCAACATCTCGTTGAACTCGCCGTCTGGATCGTTCCAGAAGACAATGCGCGGGGCGTCTTCGTTGAAGGCTTGGATCAGGGCGTCGGTGATTTGCTTGGAATCCATTAACGTGCCTTTTTCCCCGTCACTTTCGTTACCGATGCCAAGAGATCGCCGAACTTGCCATAGTTGACCTTGACGCCATTGTCGAGGTCGGGGCCGACGCGCCGGTCGGCATAGTGGTGAAGCTTTTCATCGAATTCCCCAAGCTCGGTTTGTTGTTTGACCAGCGTTTCTCTCTCCTTCTCGAGCCTCCGACGGCGTGCTGTGGAAGTCGCAGCGGCGATGTCTCCCCCCAACTGACGGACACGCGATGTCATCATGCCCCGAAGTGGCACCACGTACTCGGTGCGCATCCGGGCCAAGGTGCCCTCGTTGTAGCGGTGCAGGTAGACGAGGCACTGAAACGCCTTGTACTTGCCGCTGCTGAACAGCCAATAGATAGGGCGATTCTTGTAGGTCTGAAGGTGGTTCGTGTAGAAGCTGTCGCAAAGATAGCGCCGGATGGTATCGCGACTGGGTTCGCTCCTCCTCGGAGCGAGGTTATCGGCCAGGAAGGTGAGGTTGTTTTCGAGATGGTCGACGTCCCACGCGAGAGAGGTAAACTCGACGAGGCGGTTGGCGGCATCGTCGTCGAACCACTCGCCGTTGGTGAGCGGAACGAGACCATCTGAATCGGCCGGGAAAGTCGCATAGCGGGTCGCGTCGAATCCCACGTTGCCGCTGTGGGCGTAGATGAGACCCGGTGCGTCCAAGCTGTAGCGGCCCATCATGCAGCCAATAGCATACGAAACCAGTTCGGTCATCGTGTCATGGCGGAATCGGGTCCAACGTTCCTCTTTCGTGACCTTAATGCCGTAACGGTAAGCGGGGTTTACCGTGAGCGTGATCTGCTCGATGGGAACGTCGGATGTGAATTCGTCGGCCAAGCCGTAAGCATCGATAAAGAGGCGATTGTTCTCCTCTTCCAGACGCTTCGTTTCGGCGATAGTTTCCCGGTTTTGGGTGATCCACGCTGCGTAGCTGGATTCAAGGGTTGGCGCGGGCTCGGAGGATGCCGTCAGGATGGGGAGAGATTGGAAGTCCCAAGAACGTTCGTACGCGTCCCAGTCAATTCTCGCGGATTCAATGAGCGCGGTGACCCCGTTCTCGATCTCTGACTGTCGGCTCTGCACCAATTTCCTTAATACTGGAAGTGTCGCTACATTGCCGACCTGAAAGTTCAATGTTGGATTCATTACCTTCATGAATTCGAAAACCTGCTTCGAGCAGAGAAGGCCAGTAATCCACAGGTGGTCCTGCTCAGGCGGGAAGATTGATGACCCACCAACATCGAAAACTGCGCCGGGTTTTGAGTACCGCACTCCGAAATATGATGAACTAACAAATGACCATGTGACTGAAGGCTGAAAGTAGAAGTGCGGATTTCGGATTACAGATCGCGGCTTGAAGGCGAAGATGTCTTTCCCATCAGCTTCCCAATTGACCAAGTACTCGTTGTTACCAAACCACTTCCTGAACTCGCCCCCCTTGTTGTACGGGAACCATTTCTTGCCCGATTGGGCAGCGGCATCTCTGCTTTCGGCATCGTAAGCGCACTTCGCTTGGTCCACCTCATGCCAACGCCGCAAGAACCGATCATTGTCGGCTGTCGCAAGACCCTGTTTTGCGTCTACAAGCTTCCCTAGCAGCGTCCCTCTCTCAAACACCTCCCGCAGTCGCTCAGTCACCCAATAAGCCACTGGGCTGCCGGGGATTTTATTGAACTCAACACTTGAAGCATTGAAACGCGGGTTGGTATGAAATCGTTGGACTAATTCTTCGTTGTTAGCAACGCTTCCCTGTTTGTCGAAAAGGCGTAGGAATCTTCCATTGAAGCTGCCGAAAGGAGACCGCACTAAGACATACGAACAACTACCAAAGTCGGAACCCCAAACCCCTCTCCCGTTGTGAACGAGGCTTGCAATAGGGGCAGACCGAAAAATAGCGTTCCGAAGTTGATCGAATGAAGATAGGAACATCCAGTTTGGAATCGTGATCATTCCAATATGGCCATGCTTTTTCGAAAATTGAATGTTGCGCAACGTAAACGCCGCATAGAGGTCTGCTTTACCTGGCTTGTAGACTGAATTCACAAATTTCTTTAGTGTGGCGCAATAGAATTTCCCGCCCATATATGGTGGATTCGCCACCACCGCATCGTATCGCGCTACCAATAGCTCAGCCTGCCGCACCAGCGGCTCCAAACAGTTGAGCGCTTCCGACAAAATCAGGTCTTGCGGTCTAGCTTCACTCAATCGCTTTAGCGCAGATAGCTCCGCCGCGAGAGTCTCCGGCACTTGGATCAGCGAGCCGAAAGTCGTGGCATGCTCAAACAGCCGCTTCAGTTCCGTTAGGTGACCCAACCGAAGGCCGTAGTCAGCGAGCTTCATACCCTGAGCCAACTGCTCAGTATTGAGACTCTGGCTGTTTACGAAGGCCATCACGTTGAGTTTCACACCCCGCTCAAAGAGCCGCCTGTCATCGGCGCGCCCCTTCATCATCACGGCAAACCCCGCCAGTTGTGCCGCCCGCGCGTCGATATCTAGGCCAAAGAGGTTCTTTTCCAGAATGAGCTTTGGTACGTCCCGCTGTCGGTATCCGCGTTCCAGGTAGATGGCCTTCAACAGGTCGTACGCCTCAACCACTATGTGTCCGGAACCGCAGGCCGGATCGATGAGGGTCAGCGCTTCGGGGTCAAGCCTAGTGGGCGTGATGGCGGCAAGCTGCGCCCTGACCTCTTCGGTCTGCTCCGCAGGCTCGATGTAGTAGTCCATCTGGCCCAAGAGATTCGAGTCCGGATAGGTCGCCAGCCATTGTGCCCCCAGGGAATTTTGCACCATGTACTTCACGATCCAGTTGGGCGTGAAGAGTTGGGTGGCCGCCGGAATGTCCTCCGACTTCACGACCTTACCAATTACTTGGTCTTTCTTCTCCGATATGTAGAACTGGTACAGCCATCCGATGATTTCGATCTCGTCCCAGGCGCTCTCATCGATCCCGTTGACCAGCCGCCGAATGAGTGAGTCGGTGTGCAACAGATTGACCGGAAGAAGCAATTCGGTCTCATCGGCGATGCGCTCGAAGAGAAACGGCATGGCTTGGTGCAACGCGTTGCACTGGGCTGTCAGGAGCAGGCAGTAGAGTTCCTCATCACGGCCGCCGTCGAGCTTCAACTCCACGACTTTTTCGCGGTCGAGGTCCGGCAGATCGACTTCGGCGGCGTGGTCGAGGATTTCCGGCTGTTCCGGATCTTCGGGATGGCTCAAGACACGGTAACCGTGGTCCAAGTAGCCATGCAGTTCCATGTAACGTATAGCTGCAAAGCGGTTGAACCACGTATAGGCCATCGCCTCCATGGTCTGCTCGAAGCCCTCTACCCTGATCCGTAACTCTAGACGGCCACGCTTCTCAGCCACTTCTCGCGGGAACGGTTTCTCCCCGATTAGAACGACATCACCCTGCCGAACAATCGGCTCGCTGCCACTAGCCGTCAATCCATAGAACGCCGCCCGGTCAGAAACGGCCTCGATGAAGTCCCGCCGAGCCTTCTGGGCATACGTTTTGAGACTGCCTTGGTTCATCAGTGCCGGGCGCCGTGCTAACGGATTTCAATGCGTTCGTTCTTGGATAGAGCGTCCGCTAATTCCGCGCGCAGGTCGTCAAGAAATGTCTCCACGTCGGCTTGCGTCTCAAGATAGGTCGCTTTGACTAGATTGCTCGGAGAGACGACTCGCCGGCGCTTGAGCATCGACTTATCTGCTACAGCCTTGTCATCGTTTGCCTTTTTCGCAAGTGCTCGCTCGGCTTTGTCCAGGGCTTCATCGCGTAGGCGGACGGCCTCGATCTCGGCCTGATCGATATGAGCAACACTCTCGTAGGCCGCCACCTGCTTGGCTAAGCTCTCCAGTGGCGCAAGAAGCGCCGATTTCAAGGCATCATTGCCCCCGGCCTCCACGATATCCATGCTCACGGCATTTGTATGCTCAGTTATCGAGGCGACCGCCTTGGCGCGGCGCTTCGAGAGCAGAGCCTCATTTACATCGCCCACCGTGCAAATTAGTCCATCAGCTTCCTTCACAAGATTGTAGGGATGCGGCGCCGCAAGAATCTCGCTTATCCGCCGCAGGGCCGAATCAGCGGCATCATTCCGCCCCAGCTCCATCCGGTTCAACTCAAACCGAGTGGACGCTGTCCGAAGCTTGTCCCACGTGTGGCGTTGGTGCTCGTAGAAGTGATTGACGTCATGGAAGGTGTCGGACAGGTCGAGCAGGTCCGCGCTACGCTCGCTAAAGCGTGCCAAAAACGATTTGCTCGCGCCGGTAGCCAGTAGGGCATTCACGAGGCTGAGCCCGTCCTCGATATCCTTGCCGCCGGGATAGGCACCGGTATCGGCAAGGGCGCGGTACCGGTTCATGTTATCCCGCCAGCGCTCCAGCTTCTCCTTCAGAAACTCGTAAATTGCCTCTTCGCCCTGCGGTCCCATTTCCGCGAAAACCTCGCGGCCGAGTTCTCGCGCCCGCTTCACGTCTTCAGGGTTCGCTGTGGCCCGCTGCACCACCGTAATACCCCGCCATCTGTTCCGTGTCTTGAGCGCCTCGTAGAGCTTGTCTTTCGGAATTGCCGCACCGCCCGAGACGAGTTGCACTTCACCGGTCATGTACAACCTAGCCAACAGAAGCACCACCTCCAATTCGGGCCAGCCATAGGGGCGATTGGCATAGCGCCCGGTGACCATGTCAAATAGCACGATCTGACGGCTTTTCTGCTTGCAAAGCTCAATGTGATCACGGAGATCCCCAAGAGCCTGTGGATTGCCCTCTGCGAGGTCCATGCCCAGGTTGTGCTGTGCAATAGCATCGCTGCGCAACACTGCTTGTATTTCCTTCATTGGGTCGTCGCTAAGCGTCTTCAGATAGCCCATTTTGGTAAACGTATTCTCGATGAGATATTGCATCGCCTCGTCGAGCGCCGACCGCGGCGTCGTGCCGGTCACCTCCAGCCGCTGACCGGCTACGAAGTAGCTGGCATCAGCCAGCATATCGCTGAGCCGATGGGCCAGATGCTCCCGGCCCGTGCGATTCTCGTCAGCCAAGTCACGATGGATCCGCTGGGTCGTCGGTGGCAGCGTTCCGTCACTCTTGGTGCGGAGATACTTGTCGGTACGCAGCCACATCGGCAGATCGCGACCGAGAGTTTCCTCATCACTCACCCGAATGAGCACTTGCCCCCCGTCGTGGCCGCTTTCCAACACGCACCTGCCATCCTGATAGTCGTCGTAGCCATCGGCCAGCGGAGTGATGATCGAAACCGCCAAGGCGCCGTCGACGCGATTCCCCACCGGGTAAAGGTCGCATAGACGATTGAAGCTGAAATCCATGTTGCTGGTCGTATAGCGATATTTGCGCTGGCCTCTGAACAAATCGTCAAACACCAATTCACCCATAAGCTTCGCTTCCTCGGCACTGCCGACGTCGATGCTCTTGATTTCCCGATTGATGTCGCGCTCTTCGCTGGTCAGGAAGAAGTAAGCGTCGCCGCTGCGGCTGATAAGCGTTTCGCGCTCCAGACGCTGTAGGCTCGCTTCGATGGTTTGGCGCAAAACCAACTTATCGGCATCGATCTCGTCGAGGCAGAGCGTCGCCAAGTTGTCGATGCTTCCCTTGACCTCGTCGACATAGCGGATGAGGAAGAGCACTTCGAGGACGCGGATGTCGAACTCCTCAAGGCTAGGGTTGTCCCTCGCGTGGTCGATAGTCAGCTTGACACCGGTATCGAGGAAGCTCTCGATCGATGGATAGAAACGGTACAGCGGGACCAACACGCCAATTCCCATGTTGGCCACAGCTTGGCCCGCATGCTGGAAGGCGTCGAGCAACGAGCGTTCCCCACGGGCCAGATGTAGCCCGGTAGCACCGGCTTTGCGGATCGACTCGAAAATCTTCTGTAGCAACTTGAACTGGTAGGGCGCGAAGGGGTAGTTCCGCACGAAATCATCCGCGCCGGTGAACTGCGGGAAGGTCGTGCCGATATCCTTGAAGGACAATTGATTCTTCAGAATGTCGCCTTGCCTCTCGTACTCCGCCGTTAAGCGGGTCCGCACATCGTCGCGCTTGGCGAGCAGGCGCTGCTGAATGACCTCATCCACGTTGGCGCTGGATAGCGAGAGGCGAGTTCTAAACCGGCCTTGGATTTTGGAGAAGTCGTTAGCCCGGCTACCCGGAATCTCGCCAAGCACCGCATCGATGTCTTCTTGCGACGTGACGACAACCCACGCTCGCCCCTTGCAAACGACGCCGAGTTCTTCGGTGATGGTTTGCAGATTGAGCATTAAATGCGTATCGGTCCCGATGAACTGCCCGACTTCGTCAACCAAAAAAACGATGCGGCGATCAGCTCCCTGGCCATCCAGGTAGTCCTTGACCCATTTGCAAAAGTTCTCGACGGTCAGGGCAAAATTATCCTCGGCGCCGTCGATCCATTTTTCGCAGGATGGTTCGCTCTGGGCGAGGGTTCGGGCCAGCGCCTTGACAACCTCGTCGCGATTGAATTCATAGGCGTCGCGCTCGCGGATCCACTGCGTGCCGGTCAACTCGTGATAAGCCGTCTCGAAAGCGTCGCGCTTGCCCCTGCCCTCCAGGTAGCGCTCCATGTGAGCGATGTGGGGGTGGTCGCCGCTGTAGCCCTGCAACTCGTTCAGGACTTTGAGGAACACCGCCAAGATGGCGTCGCGCCCGGCCCGGTTGTCCGCCTTGTTGTCGATATTGAACAGAACGACATCCGTTCCGGATGCAACCGCCCGTTTGATATCGCCGAGCAGCATCGCATCCGTGATCTTTGTTCCGAAGAACTCGACGGCCCGCTTGGTCTGTCCTTCATGGGTATGGTCCTTGTTGCCGAGCAGGTAAGACAGCACCTTGATGAAATGGGATTTGCCCGATCCGAAGAACCCGGAGATCCAAACGCCAATCTTGCCTGCAACATCCGCGTCGCCGGTCCGGTCCATCGCCTCGCAGTAGTGCGTGAAGAACCGGCGCAGGTGCTGGTCCAGTTCCTTCGTGACAACAAACTCCTCCAGCTCTTGCCATACCGAAGATTCGTCCAACTGGTCGGCTTTTACCACGCCGTTGATGGGCCGGAAGATGTCCTTATCGAATAGATCCTTAATACGCATCAATCTTCTCGCTTCAGTCGATCAGCCGGAAGGCGCGATAGTAGTTTGTCTTCTTCTTGCGGTCATCGGCCGAGCCACCGACCAAGCCGGTTTTGCCGAACAGGCGCAGGGTCTGCATATCATAGCGGCCGGGGTAGAATATGACCAAGGGTGTTTGGCTTAGGTGGGCGTGCAGATTCCCGAGCAGGGTGTGCGAGCGAAGCAACGGGTAGGCGCTACCGACACCCGATATCATCACCAGATCGTGGTCTTCGGGATTGGCGATGTCGGCGAAACGCCCCGCAACTTTCTCTTCGTGCAATATCCCCTTGAGCGCTTTTAGCAAAGCGTCATTGCCCTTCTCACGCTGAAGCTGAAATGACTTCTCCAGAACGCTCCTTTCCCTCAAGTAGTCAATGAGGAAGTCAAACAAATTGATGTGCGTGACCCGCAAGCCAGGTTTTCTTTTGGGCAACTGAGCGAGGAGAAACTCGATGTGCTCTCGTACGCGCCGTTCATCCTCCGGCGGGTAGTCGAAGATGTAGAAGGCGATCTCGTTACCAATGCCTCGAGCGCTCAGGAAATCGTCCGACGTGAGCTTTGGCAGGATCTTGTTTAGGCGGTAGGTTAGTGTGTCGCTCATGGTCCGACCTGGAGGCAGCGCAGCACGTACTTTTCGTCTTGCTCCTGCAGGTAGCTCAGCACTTCCCTTGCAAGATAGACTGGTTGTAACTTCCAGGTTGACGCATTTTCTATATAGCCTGCCTGGGTGAGGATCTGGAAGACCGAAGAGCGCAGGCGAGCAATCGTCGATTCACTCCATGCGGACATGGCCGGGTCGCGGTCCCGGCAATCGTCGATGTAATGCTGCCAAAGCAGTTTGGAAAGGGCAGGGCTAAAAAGCCGGCACTGCTCCCGTACGACGATATCCAGGAAATCCCCGAGCAACGCGCTGTGTTTCACGGCGGCGGCAAGACACGCGTGGGTCGCAACGGGCGTTGAGCCATCCCGGACCATCTCCCACAGCTCAGGCCGCATCAGCTTAAGGCGCGCGCGAAGCAACCGCGATAACCGTTTCGCCGTCTCCGGGCTTCGGGTCTGTAGTACATTCTGTTCTAGGATCTCGGCTCGCCAATCGTCCGTGCCTTTAAGCAGCAGACCAGCGATGATGCGGCTCTCGGTTACCTTGAGAGAGCCCGACGTAATCGTTGTGCTATAGCCCATGGTACCCCACGATTTCGCGGCGCAAGCCCATGCTCATACCGACGCCCTTGGCCGCAAGGGAGGCCGTCTCTCCTTGCTCCCATCCTAGATGACAGATCTCGCTGTATCTCATAGACAGGGTCGTTCCGCCGGCGCGTAACGGAGTCTGACATAGACGCATCCACGAACCCGCAGATCCTGCCACAACGAATACCCCTGTGTTCGAATCGAATTGGTCTCGGATGTCGTCATCCGGCCTGACTCCCGCTTACGTAATTTTCGGACGCAGTATGGGAGAGCCAGCAAGCTTAGACAACCCAGCCGTATTGGCCGAGCACGGCGCCATGGCTGACCAATTCAGTCGCGCTAAATTGCCGCTGCGTGCCAATCCCGCGGAGTGATGCAGCCCTCGAAAATTCGTTGTACCGTCGCGCCACATGGATGGGATAGAAGACCGTAAGGACCACGAACGGTTTGACGCGTGATTCACGCCGCGCTGTTGAGACGCGGCGGATCGGATGAAGCCGGTCTCATTGGCTTCGCCTACCGACCGGATGTGGTCGCGAGACCATGATCGCCGGCCAGAGACGGACCGCCGACCGGGCCTACATCGCGGCGGGCGGATCGCACCTCGTTCCAAAGAGCCAAGTGCAGAGGCGTGGAAGTTGCAGGCTACGGGGGCGTACGGCATGGTGGCTATGGACCCATGGGCTCGATGGAGACCGCGGCATGAAAGCTGTAATGGTCATGTACGACCCGCTGAACCGGCACATGCTGCCAAACTACGGCTGCGACTGGCCGCTGGCCCCCAACTTCATCCGCCTCGGCGAGCGCGCGGTCACCTTCGACAACCACTACGTCGGCTCCATGCCGTGCATACCGGCGCGTCGGGAACTGCACACCGGCCGGCACAACTTCCTGCACCGCTCCTGGGGTCCGTACGATCTCTTCGACGACTCCACTTTCGCCATCCTGAAGCACAACGGTGTCTACGCCCACCTGGTCTCGGACCACTATCACTACTGGGAGGACGGCGGCGCCACGTACCATCACCGATACTCGAGTTGGGTGAACGTGCGCGGCCAGGAGGGCAACGCCCGGAAGGGCGAGGTCGCCGATCCGGAGATTCCCGAGCACCTGGGACGCATCGCGCGCCAGTACTGGGTGAACCGCAAGTACATGCAGGAGGAGAAGCTCACGCCCCAGGCGCAGGCCTTCGCCGCCGGCCTTGAGTTCCTTCAGACCAGCCGCGAACAGGACAACTGGTACCTGCAGATCGAGACCTTCGATCCCCACGAGCCGTTCTTCACCCTGAAACAGTGGAAGGACCGCTACAACTTTTTTCGCGCTGAGGGCTCCGACTGGGACGGCCCGCACTTCGAATGGCCGAACTATGCGCGGGTGACCGAGGATCCCGATGCCGTGGAGTACCTGCGCTACCAGTATGCAGCGCTACTGACCCAGTGCGACCACTACCTCGGCACGGTGATCGACTTCATGGATGCCCACGACACGTGGCGCGACACCATGCTTCTCGTCGTCACCGATCACGGCTTCCTGCTGGGCGAGCACGACTGGTGGGGCAAGGTGCGCATGCCCTGGTACAACGAGACGGCCCACATCCCGCTTTTCATCTAGGACCCGCGCACCGGCGTCGCCGGCGCCAGGCGGCGCAGCCTGACCACCACCATCGATATCGGCCCAACCCTCCTGGACTACTTCGGCCTGGAGCGACCGCCGAATATGGACGGCACGCCGCTACGCGCCACCATCGAGGAAGACGCCCGTATCCGCGACAGCACGATCTACGGCATGTTCGGAGGCCACGTCAACATCACCCACGGGCGCCACGTCTACATGCGCGGCCCGGTCGGGGACAACGCGCCGCTTAACCAATACACGCTGATGCCGACCCACATGCGCAGCCCGTTCTCGACCCGAGAACTCGCCAACATGCAATGGAACGAACCGCTCGGGTTCACCAAGGGTTGCCCCGTAATGCGCATCCCGTCCACCGGCATGGGCCGCTTCGCCGAGGCGTTCAAGACGCAGCTCTTCGACCTGGCCACGGACCCGGGCCAGCTCAACCCCATCGAAGACGACGCTATCGAGGCGCGGATGGTCGGGTTGCTCAAGGAAGCGCTTGCGGCGCATCAGACACCGCCGGAGCAGTACCAACGGCTTGGGCTCAGCGGTCCATGACGGCTCTCTTGCGACCACGGTCGGGGCCAGAGCCAGCGACATCAACGGAGAAGTCGCGCCGGTGGCCGCCCGAGAAGTCCATCGTGGCGCTGCGAAATACTGCTCCGGCATAGCCGCCGATCCAACCTGTAAGCTCATACTCTCGAGAACATCCAAAGGTGGCCGGACGTTCGCGCTATCAAAAGCGCAGGTACGGCTCGCGCGAAAATGAGGTGGCGAGTCGCGCCACCTCGGTAACAGAGCTCTGCCGGGAGTTGGGGATCGGTCGAGTAACCCTCTACCGGTACGTGGACGCGGACGGTCGGCTACGGGAACACGGACGGCGGATTTGGGCGAGTGACGGGGTCGTGGAGGCGATCGGCCAAGGGACTCGGGAGGCAGAGAGGGAGTCCTTGGAGCGGGTGACATCCGTTGGGTCGGGCAGTATATTGCGCCCGCCACGTGGCTGTGGGCGAGTGGCTCGCGGCGACGCCGACACGAAAAGGTATTCTCCTAGGTCCTGTTTTCGTACTTCGCGGGTGCGGTTGTAATCGTGAGGGAGGCGTCGCGGTGGGCAGTGGTCTGGCGGGCGCGGCAAGGGGGCTAAGCGATGCTGTCGATACGCGGGAAGGCGAGTAGTGGGGCGTACGCACGGTGGACGCAGTAACGAGTACGAAAAGACACGAAGGAACGCGATAGGCGGCTAGAAGGAATGGCATCGTACGATTGGATCAACATCGAGAAACCGGAGGACTACGAGCAGTTGCTGGGGCTGGACGACGAGTTCGAGCCGAGGCGCATCGTCGAAAAGCTCAAAGCCAAGATCACCAGTAGGGTGAAGGCCGTGCTGGTAGAACATGACTATGTCGACAAGGACTATCGGAGCACGCTTTACAACTTCTACGCGAAAAAAGGCCGGCCGTACCGAGCCGACTGTGTGAGGCTGCACTTCTTTGACGAGAAGGTAGAGTTTCAGGTCAGGCCGAGCGACGAGGCTGGTGAGCGGCAGACGCTCGATCACCACTATTACGGGTACATGGTGTTGAGACCTACGATAAGGGCAACCTTGGGGCGGTCGGTGCTGTCGCCCGATATACGGGTCGGAGCACACGGAAGCGCGATCCAGGGGCGGCACTATGTGCACCTGCTGGGCCACCGATTGTCGGTGTGGGGGTTTCCGTCGATGGACCAGCACGTCGACATCGCAGCCTGCGCGCACGAGCGTGTTGGGCGGTATTGCGGCACTATAGCGAGAGTCATTCCCAGTACAGGGAATACCTCGTGTACGAAATCGCCAAGCTTGGGACGGGTTTCGAACCGGGCGGCATATCGCCGCCGCGAGGACTCGACGTGTGGGAAGCGGAGCGGGTTTTTAATGCCGCAGGGTGTTTCCCGGTGATCGTCGGGCGCGACCAGTTGTCAACGGATGAAGAGTTCTTTGGCCAGTTGCTGGCTTATATGGAGTCGGGCTTCCCGCTGTTCATCGGGATGGACGTTGAAGGCGACGGGCACGCGATAGTGGCTGCGGGGCACAATTGGAAGAAAGGCGAGGCAGCGGCGGCGGAGCCGTCGAACCATGTGTGGGGACAGGTGGACACACTTCTCACCGTGGACGACAACTTGCTGCCCTACGTTACCGTCCCGGTGGATCAGGGGGCCAGCGATGGCGCCGAGCCGGATTATACGACGGAGAACTTCGAATCGTTCATCGTGGCGCTGCCGGAGAAGGTTGGTTACCCGGCAGAGGCGATGGCGGAGTACGCGGAGGTGGTGGAGTCGAGGCTGCTCATAAGGGCGATGGGTTGCGAAGCGGAGTCGGTGGGGCTGCATCGCTACTTCATGACCACGGTTTCAGGGCTTCGGCGTTACGCGCGGGAGAACGCGTCGCAGCTCGGCACGACGCTCGTGGATCTCCTAATGCGGCTGGACACGGCGCAGTTCGTGTGGGTGCTGGAGTTTTCGAGCGTACAACAGTGGGCTGGCGGACGGGTTACAGCGCGCGGGATCGTCGATGCATCGGCGAGTCACAAGGATCCGGATCCCATCTGGCTGCTGCACAATGAGCAGGTGGCTTTCGTGTTTGACCGGTCGGAAGCGAAGCCTGTCGTGCAGACGTTGGGGCTAAATCGACCTAGTGGCGTGCCGTTGCAAAGGATGGAGGTGAACCTGCGGCCAGTGCTGAAGTAGCCGTCGGTTGTGCACCTATATTTCGCTTGGATGCAAGGAGGGAGCGTGAATCGTGGATTGAAGAAGTACTTGAAGGAACAGGGGGCGACCCCGGTGGATAGCAAGGTACTGGAGGAATACCGGGCGGAGATGGATCGTGTGATGCCTAAAATTGCGGAGAGCATCAGGCGCCGGGAGTTGGGGGCGGCGGAACTGCGAGTTGGCGCAAACAGGACGTCCCGTTCGCGGAAGACGGAGAACTAGCTCTCCGGGTTCCTGCGCTTGAAGCTGTCGTAGGCGGTCTTGATGATGGCTTCGAGGGCGTCGGCGCTTGCGTCGTCTAGGTGCGGGTCTTGGCGAAGCAGTCTCGAGACCATCGCAATGGGCTCGCGGCGGGTTCTGCGGACGTTGGTGAAGTCGACCGGGTCGAGGCCTGACCACGCGGACAGCGCGGTGAGACTGGCAGCGTCGGGTTGTCGGCCCTTGGACATTCGGGACAGCGTCGATTGAGACACACCCGTTTGCTCGCTGACCGCCCTCCAGGTGGTGTCGCGGGCGGCGACGGTGGCGCTCAAGGCCCTGTAGAAGGCAGCGAAGTCGAAGCGTGGACGTTGGCTCATTTGGGGTATTCCTTCGCAGGCGGGGCTGCGGCTGCCGTTAGGCTTGGGTCACGGGGAGTTCCAGGGTGTCTCCCAGGGCCAGCCTGCGGGAGCATTCGGGGCAGGCGGGGTCGTGGCGCGGCATGACGCGCTGCATCGAGTCGTTGTGGAAGTGGAAGTGGCGGTACGGCGCGTCGGTATCGTTCGGGCGGAGCCCGAGAAAGTCAAACAGGAACTCGTTGGCCGCGTGGGCGGCTGCAACCGCGTTTAGCGTGATCACGCTGGGATTCGGTTCTTGAACGCCGTAGGCTTGGTCTTTGCGTTCGGCATCCGACTTCGCCTCGACGGCGAGTTGCGTCGAGTCGATCAGCCCGTTGCACCATAGGCATCCATTGCCCGGCCTGACCTGGCGCACGGCGGCCATCGCGTCTTGGACAATACCCCGGGGCCCGGGCCGCACTTTGGCGCCCATCTGGGTGACGGGAATGAGGTACTGGTGGGCAAGGGCGTTGACGACGAGACGCGCCCGCATGGAGTCGGCGGCGAGGAAGATGAAGTCGCAGTCGCGAAGCCGTTGCGCAACGGACTGGGCAACGACGTCTTGAGCAATTGCGTCGAGTTTGGCGTTCGTTGATAGCTCGCGGGCGTGGCGAGCCGCTATCTGCGTCTTGAGCTGTTTGGTTTCAACATCGACGGGAGTCGCACCAACTACGCGGGACAGGTTCGTGCTCTCGATTTCGTCGGGGTCGATGAGGACGAGGTGTCCGACACCGAGGCGTGCGAGATACTCGGCGATAAGAGAGCCGACGCCACCAAGGCCAATGATCGCGATTTTGCTACCTGCCAGGATCTTTTGACCCGCGGTGCCGAACATGCGCACTTGGCGGTCGTGTTCGGGGAGAGATTCGGAGGCCGGCGGCGGCTGCGAATAGAGCCGTTCGACGCGCTGGCCGATGATGCGGTACGTGCCGAGGGCCCGTCGCGAGCGATCAGGTAGCCAGATGTCCGCGGCTACCGCACGTCGTCCGTAGACCAATGCGCCCACTGGCACGCCGCGTCCGATGTCGAGAAGGGCGGGGTAGCCGCGCTCGTGCGACTCGATATCGATCCGGCTGAAGGCAACCGAGCGGTCGCTGCGGTGGTTGTGGACCGCGAGATAGGCAAGGCCCGCATCGCGGCACTGGATTATCTGTCGGTGGATGAACGTGGGGCTGAGCGCGCGGTAGCCGTATTGACCGGCGACGTAGTCGCGACCGAACTCGGCGGGTTCGATGTGCCGGACGAGGAGTCGCAACGAATTGCCGGCGCGAGCCATGCCAGCGCGGAGGACCGCGGCATGTTCGTCGTCGTCGCCAGGGTACAGGTGGGCCATGAGCCGTGCATGGACATCGGATGGGATCAGGACGTCACAGGGGTCGTGGGTCATTGGAGGTGCTCGAGGAAGTGGATGACCTTGACGAACTTGGCCAACGCCGCTTGGGGGAAATTCTGGGTTTGGTTGTTGGCCCGAGAGATCTGAATGGCGGGCCGCCCGGCGAATTCATGACCCAAGGTGACGGGCGGGACGAATTCGACGCCGTCGACGCGGCGCACCGAGGCGTCCATGAACAGGGGGTAGATGTCCGCGTAGGGGTAGAGCGCCGTGACGTGCCCACCGAGCCAGGTGGAGGTCGGCGTGTATCGGGAGCCGATGTCGACGTCTTCGACGATCACGTACGCGCCGCCATCGCTGTCCGGTTCGCTCAAGACCGACGCGGCCGGAAAGCCGCAGCGCAACTCGTCGATGGCGTTTGTAACGTCCTGCTTCACGGAAACGAATCCTAGCTGTTGTCGTCCGCAGCGATTGCGGTGAAGGCCAGATGCTCGCTCAACTGGACCTTGTCGGTGTCGCCGATGACCTTGCTGGAGCCGTTGGGCAAGTGCAGTTGAAGCACGAAGTTGGTCTGGATCGAGACGCCCTGGTCGACGGTGGCCTGTTTGATCTCCAAGCCAGTAGCCGGACCCTCGAGCATCTTGATTTTCTGGTCGTTCACTTCGATCTCGACGGTCTTGCGGTCGTTGTCGGGTTTGTTCGGTTTCATGTATTGCTCCTAAGAAACGTAATTGCGATAAAGCAATAGGCTAATAGTTGCCTTTTCGGTTGTCAATTGCTTTTTGACAACTTTATCGGACCGGAGTGCGCCCTGATCTCCCCGAATCAGACCGCTGAAACCGCCTGCCACAGGGCCACCACGGCCAGAACAAAGGTCGTCAGGACCGTACCGACCGCACCGGCGGCCCGCAACGGATGGTCGGCGCGATCGAGGCGCAGGCCGATGGGATGCGCGATGCGGGCGAGCAGCAGCACAATGCCGTTGGCGTGCAGCAAGATACTGTTGGCATCGTTCGCCTCGACCAGCCCCATGAGAATGAGCGCCAACGGGACTGTCTCAATGAAGTTTCCGTGTTGGCGCATCGCTAACGCCAAGTCCATGTCGTCGCCATGGAGGATCGACACTCCGGTGCGGGCGCGCATGCAGGCGACCCGTACCATCAGCGTAAGCCCGACCACCGCCAGCAACGCTGCATAAAGCCCGGTTATCGGAACAAGCATCTTTGAGTCGCCTCCCAAGTCACGATCAATCAACAACCCGCGCTACCGATAGCCTCTCGGCCTCGCCGTCGCCGAGTCGCACAAGGCTACGGCTTCGATTCCACCTGACACCCCCGCTGTGCCGTCAACCGGGCGTCCCGCGAACAGAACAGTACCGCAGATCGCCGTTTCGTTGCCACGGTCCAGCACCACGTCGTCCAGGCCGTCGTTCTGTATCGGACAAGCCCGCCCCCGATATTGCGACGAGCACTGTGACAATTCAGTTTCCCAAAATCCTTCCGGCGTGGCTGGCCGATGCCATTAGCGAGTCCCACCAAAACGCCCAAGAGGAGTTAACGGTGCTTCTGGACACGCCGCCAAAAGACGTGCCATTGATTGTCGACTTTTCCACCGAGGGAGCGGGGGACGCCCCGCGCAATGGTGGCGACGCGGCTCGCGGCCATTGCGCAATGCGACTCTGGTTCCGCGGAGAAGCGTGGCAAAACCACCGCGCGGATCTCCGCATGCGGATGAATGATGTCCTCGTGCACGAGTTAGCGCATTGCTATCAGGAGCCGGAACTCTGGCAGCGATGGGCGCACGAGGGCCACGCGCGATTCGTCGAGGTCTTTCTTGCCGCTAGGCCCCGTGGCAAATACTCGCCCGACAATCAGGCCGAAGGGCGCTTCGGCCGCGACTTTGACGGTTGCATGAGTGATCTACGCGTCGGCGAAAGGACAATCGATGCCTACCCATGCGGCGCCGTGGCGTATTGGCTGCGCTGGCTTCAGACAGGTCGAGTGAACATGCTTGCGAAGGCCGACGCAGAGAGCCCGGCCGAGGCACGCACAAGCCGGCCGATTTCTCGACAGGACCGCTACTGAGATGGACGTAGTCCACTTCGTCCGGGCCGCTGGGATCAGCGTACAGGTGGTGGAGAGCGCGCGCGAGGCTCCGGAGTCCGTCCGGTCAAGGCTCATCACCACCCTGCTTCGACAGATGTGTGGGCACCGAAGGGCCGTGGGTTACCGGACGAACGGCGCGTCGATCACGCTTGACGCCCCAGGGTGCCCGGAACTCGACGGCTTCGAGCTGCAAGCCGTCGCCGGTCGGCACATCATTGAGGATGTCCACCTCGGCTACGCGGCGGTGGCCTCCTCCTGCAAGGACGAAGGGCGAGTGATGATCGTCGGAGCCGACGACGACCAGAAGAAATGGGTGAAGTGTGATCCCTCGCATGAGTGGCCGTCGACCACCGGCTCGCGGTATCGGTTGGTGGCACCGTTCGATAAAGGCCCGTCTACCCCGCGCCCCCATGTGCGCGACACCTCGGAGGCTGTCAGCACGTCAAAGCAGGCTTGGTCGCCCCAAACCTCAGGGCCAACGTCAGCCCTACATGACCCCTTGATTTCGTGGCATGCCCGGCACTTGGGGAACGGCCTCGAGCGGCATCGCACCTTGCGGCCACCTCACCAGACGGGTAGTGTTTGGCCGGGTTGCGTGGTGTATTTCCGGGGGGAGAGAAGTTGAACTGGTACCTGGCCGCACTAAAGAAATACGTTGATTTCGAAGGACGGGCGCGACGGAAGGAGTACTGGTTCTTCGTTCTGTTCTACTCTATTTTCGTTGTGCTCGCGATGCTCTTGGACATCGCGTTGGGCACGTTCAGCGTGGAGCTGGAAATCGGCCTGCTCTCGGGGTGCTTCAGTCTCGCCATGATCATTCCGGGTCTTGCCGTCACCGTGCGTCGGCTCCACGACACTGATCGGCGCGGTTGGTGGCTCTTGATTTCGCTAATACCGATAGTGGGCCCGATCTGGCTGCTAGTCCTAATGGTGCTCGACGGCCATTCCGGAGAGAACAGATTCGGAGCCGACCCCAAACTCGGCGAGTCGTAGCTTCGCGCGTTAGCTCACCGACTTCGCAGTTTCCCTGCCCGGGCTTCTTCGTGAGCCGCTTGGCGACCTTCTGCACCTCGTCGTCGATCAATTCAGTGAACGTCCGCACTTAGGTGGCTGCAGTGCCTACGGAACGTAGAACGAATCTCGGAGTTCAGCTTAGTCGTCGGGCAGCTTCCGCTGGCCGTCCTTCAGGGGTCGGCACATCACGCGCGCGGACGCCCTTCGCCCAGGACGTATTCACCAAAACGGATCCTCCCTCGAGGCTCTCGTCAGACCCCGGGATCGAGAACAGTTCGAACTGGGCTTCTTCAAGATCCTGATAAATCACGCCGAGAAACTAGCCGCGACTCCTTCGGACATTGTGATTGCGATATGAAGCACCTCACGCCAATGCAAACCGTGCGCTCACCGATTTGCGAAGGATTCGCTAGAGCGTGATGTCCCTTTGCCAGTACTCGTCGCTTTCCCGGCTGATCTCCGCACGAGCCTGCGCATTCCATACGCCATCGCCGATGTAGCTTCCCTGGTACTCGTACGGCACTTCGTCCGGGTATCGCTGCCGGCGCGCATCGATCGCGAGGGGGATTATTCGCGCCCGACGCAGCACGTAATCCTCTGTGTACTTGATGGGCTTCGTGTTTCCCGGCCGCACGAAGGCATGGACGTTGGTCGTCTCCGCGCCGATCGCCGAGGCCCGATTGTGGAAGCCCATCACCATGTTGACCCGACGCACGGAAGACCGGTTTGGATAAGAGCCATGCAACGAGCTTCGGCTGACGATGCCGCAATCTCCCGGCGCCAGCGTCATGGGGACCGCGTCCGGCAAACATTCGGTGATAGGAGGAAACTCGCCGCCGTTCGCGAGACGCCAGCGGCGGTGACTCCCGGGGACCACCCAAAGGCCGTTCTCCGGAGTGCAATGGCACCACGAGACGGACAGGTTGAAGCCGTGCCTCTTGCCCGACCCGTTTGGCTGTTCCAGGCTCGTTCCATCTTCCGCCCAGTGCGTCCGGCCGTCCTGATGCCAGCGCGTGGGGGCGCCCTGATGTGCCGCCTTGTGAAAGACGCTCTCGTGGAACGGCACGAAGTCCGGCCCGTTCACGCTCGCAGCCATCTTGAGGATCTTGGGATGGGCATACGCCCTGAGCGCCGAGTCCATGATCATCAGGGGGTGCGACACCATTCTAACGATGCCGGGCGCGTCGACTTCTTCCGACTCCTCCTCCGCATCGGATGACTCTGGCGGCTCCACCGTGTAATACGAAGAAAACCTGCTTGGACGACCGAGTCTGTCGACCTCGCCGTCATTGCGCAAAGGCGCGTTGTCCAGCACCTGGTCGAACTCGAATGCAAGTTCGCGGACTTCCTGGGGCGAGAGCACGCCGGTAAACACATAGAAACCGGTGCGGCGATACGCGTCGAGAATATCCTGCGCGAGGTGCCCGTCTTCATCGAAACGCATGGGCCCGCGGTTGCCGAGCCGAGCAGCCCGCTCGCAGCCATCCCTGCGGTAGGCTTCCCAGGCGGTCTCGTCGTTTCCGCTCATGCGTTCGCCGTAGTGTGGATCACATTGATGCTGGGACGGGCGTCGCTTCCACGTGCTGGCGAAACTGCGGCATGACCTCGTTCGCAAGCAGCGTCATGGATCGCCGCCATATCGCCTCGTCGTCCCAATCGTGGCCGACCATCAGCAGCGTGCCGAAGTCACCCCATTGCGCGTGCAAATCGACGAGCTTGTCCAGGACCGTTGCAGGCGACCCCCAGGCCACCATCGATCGGGCCACCACTTCTTCCGTGGTTTCCTCGTCGGTCATGCTGACGTCGGGCTTCAACATGTCGAGCGAGCCCCGGTTCGCGTACATGCGTCTGAAGTAGCGGAAATAGAAATGCAGCCCGCAGTCCGGGTTGGAGAGGTGTTCGTCGGCCTCGGAATCGCTGTCCGTCACCAGAATCGACCGCGCGATGCGCCATTTCGCCGGGTCGGGCCGCTCGCCGATGCTCTCGACTCCCTCCGCGTACGCTTCCCAGTGGCTGCGAATGTAACGCGCCTGGATGAAGTTGCCGGAGACGGGTTGCCAGCCGCGCGCCCCGGCCATCGTCGCGCTCGGCGACCTGGGCGTGACGATGGACAGGCAGATCTGCGGATGCGGCTGTTGGTACGGCTTCAACATCTCGCCGATGCCGAGACCGTCGAAGCGAAAGTCGGTGATTTTGACGTTCCAGTACTTGCCCGGGATCGCGTAGGGCGCGTCCTGTGCCCAGATTTGCTGCATCGTTTCGATGGATTCCAGCATCATTTCGGAGCGCGCCTGACGATCAGCCAGTCCCAACAGCTCGAAGTCGCTGCCAAGGCCGCCCGGGCCGATGCCGAGCAGGTAGCGGCCGCGCGACAGATGATCGAATTGCGCCACCTGGGCGGCGACCATGGCCGGATGCGACTGGGGCAGATTCAGCACCCCGGTCCCAAACTTAATCTGTTTGGTCTGATGCACGAGACTTGAGAAAAACGCCAGAGGGGAGGCGATCGGTTCCGCGGTCGACGAGAAGTGCTCGCCACACCAAGTCTCGGAAAAACCCAGCCGGTCGGCCAATAGCACGGCTTGCCGGTCCTCCTCGAGCGTGTCCGCGAGCGGACGGCCGGGCGGGTGAAGTGGCATGGTGAACATTCCGAGCTGCATGGATCTTCCTCTACGTACAGGGTCGACAGGCGATTGCCTGTGCAACGTCGAGACTAACCCGCGATCCGTCCGTTCTCAACGTTGGCGGTCGCCGTGGCGCCCGGAGCAGGGGTCGATGGCACAGCCGGTCCCCTTCGACACCCGATAACCAAGCCATTCAAACACTTTGCGTGATGTGGCATGGCCCTTGCTGCCGCTGCTAGTGTTAACTCCAACTTCGCAGTTGAGGAGGTGGGTGGAATGCGCAAAGAGACCCTAGCGCGCAAAGCGCACCTGCAGGCTCGCGGCGCCCTATGGGCATCGATGGGTTTCTATGTCCTGATCGCCTTCGAGTTCTTCTACATGGCATCGCCGTTCGCCGCGTACCTTTACGCGGTCTACGGTCCGGGACTCGACTGGCTGCAAGGCTCGTGGGCAACCGGCTGGGCCATTCACTTCTTCCTGCCGCATGTCGTTGCCGAGACCCGCTCTGTGCTGGTCAACGCGCACGAGTCCGTCGGATTCGTCCTGTTCGGCGGGGGCCTGGCTGGTTTCGCGATAGGCGTGTTCCAGATCTACCGCGCCAAGCTGCGACGCGCCGAGGCCGTGATGGGCGGGCTCTACCGGTACATCCGTCACCCGCAATACCTGGCGCTGATCGTCGCGAGCATCGGCATGGTCTTGATCTGGCCGAGATACCTGGTCCTGGTGGCCACCGTCACCGTCATCTTCATCTACATCGCGCTCGCCAAGGTGGAAGAACGCATCTGCCTGGGGCAGTTCCCCGGCTACGCCGACTACATGCGGCAAACCGGGATGTTTCTACCCGCGCGCCTGACCCCGGGTTTCTCGCTGCCTGCCGGGACCCGCACCGCCACGCGTGTCGCGGTATGGGTGTTCGGCTACGCCGGGGCCCTTGGACTAGGATTGCAGGGACCCCATGCAGGAAGGGGTTCGACTCCTTGTCGTCCTCGATGCTTTCGTCGAGCCTTTCCAGCGCTTGCGCCTGAACCGCTTCGAGAATGGCCTTTCGAGTCCGATGGGTAGTCTCCGCGCCCATCAGGATCCGGATCTTGTCGAGGCCCTGCCAATTGCCGTCGAGGGTGAGCAAGGCGCCGATTTCGAAGTATCCGGTCGCGATGTCGAACGCCTTCGCGATGCTGGACCACTCCTCCAAATACCGAAACCCGGTCCAGCCGGAGACACTGTTGTCGACGATGAAGAGCTCGCGGCCCTTGGAGTTAACCTTCATGACGCTCCCGTTCGTACCTCATCCCGTGGCGCCGGGGGTCGAGTTCTTGGCTCACCCTTTAACTTGCTCCCCACGTGGGGAAATCGCCGCGCGAAGGGGCGGCGATTCGTCCCCGTTACCCTGGCGCAGCCTCCGACTCAAACATCAACCTACGAGAGCTTGAAGTGCAGCATGCACCCCACCTCAAGGGCCGCGACTCTCTATCCAGCGGTAGATAGAGTCCTTGCCTGCATCGAGATGCGCGGCCACATCGTCGACCCCCAATCAGCGTTCTTCAGGGCCCGCTCAGTAGCTCCTTCCGCAGCTCTGCGCACGACAGTCGATCATTTTAGATGAATGCAGCCATCCACACACCCTTGCGGCCAAGCCTGCCGTGCGGATTCAGGACCTCTGAGGCTGAGGGCCTTCGAGAAGCGAGTTGAGCAACGCATTGCATGTTGCATGGTTGTGGCCATGAGGCCACAACCGCAAGCGAGTGCTAACGGAAGCCACACGCGTCTGTGCGGTGCAAGAGTTTGGAGGGGCACTGGTCGCTCCTCTTCCAGGCACCGACAAGACGCTGCGGAACAAAAATGGCGGATTATTGTCCGAGCGATGGATATAGTAGGCTCTATCAGCGCAGCCAACAGGAACAGGTCGGTCTTTATGGCTCGGAGTGGCAAAGACTCGGAATGGCAGATCCCAGATCGCATACCCATCGAGTATGTTGACAGCCGCGACTTCAAAAGTGCGTTCGTCGTCGGAGCACGCGGGGGAGTCGAGAACAACGTCCTGCACGCAACATTTTATTCCGAAGGACCACCGACGCCTAGCGCTTCGAAGCGCGTGGTGGCACATGAGGAGGACGGGCTCCGGATCGGGCCAACCGATATTTTTGAGTGGACGGAAGATAATTTCAAGATAACCAGGAGGATGGAATTCGAGTGCCACTTGACTCAACCCGCCCTGCAATCGATTTTCCTGTGGCTAAAGGGAAAGCTAGACCAAATGGAGCCGGCGCAACCCGCCAGCGCAAGCATATCGGATGACTGAGCCAATGGGTCGACAATCGAATTCCGCTGAAGAGTCATCGTTTCGACTATACATGCTCGACGTCTCACCGAAGAAGGAGGGAGACGTTTCGACCTTTCGGTTCCAACATTCGCACACGCAAGGGTGGTCGTCTAGGAAAGCGCTGTATTCCACTCCTCGGCCAGTTGGCCGAGTGAAGTTCAAAGATTGGTCCGATGTCAGCGAAACTCCTACGAATCGAATTCGCAAAATCACCGCTTTGACGGACGATGTACCCCTCCCTCCCGTAAAGAGCCCCGATCTCGATGAGGCGTTGTCAGATTTGGACTCAATACATAAATTCGCGAGAGAGGACGATCTTCCGGAACCATCGAAGGACGCTCTGGAGAACGCTAGGGCGCTCCTCCCCAAGATGTACAACATCTTGCCCGGACGGTACCACGTGTCCCCGACGGAACGACGCGGCGTAGCGATAGACGCGCCAGCAAGGAGCGGTGGAGCCGTCGTTTTAGAGTGTGCACCATTGAATAGGGTGTACTGCTTCGTAACGGTAGACGGCAATCGTCGCAGAGCAAAGTACTACCAGACTGACCGACTGCCGGACGAGTTCATCACGAGAGCCTTACGCGACCTAGCGAGCTAGATCGTGGGTCCCGTTCAGCCGAGCGAGCGGCTCTGGCGCAGTGTGTTCCGTGACAGGCAAGCACGAGCTGTAAAGCTCAAGCGATCGAACCATTTCGGGAAGCAAATATTCGTTGAAGAGTCTCCGGGAGCCGGCATCTCGGTAGACCGCTTCGATCATGTGTCACTAGCATTTGCTGCGGCAGAAGGAGATCGCAAGGCACAAAGTATCAAGGGTGCAAGAGGAGTACTAGGCTGGGCGACGATCACCGGCGAAACCGCATGCGGTATGGACAGAAAGGTCCAGCACACCCCCACCGAAGGCAACATTTACCATGCCGACATATTTCTGCCAGAAGTTGATCAGGACGGCTGGGAAGACCACGAAGCACACGCAATCGACCTCCTAGTCCATAGCGAGTGGATGGAGAGAGAGGGACCGCTTCCTGCTATCGCGGCAAGCCAATGACGCCACACCTCGGTACCTGACACAGTCAGACGCTTAACATCGCAGTACCGCAATCGCGGGTCTGTCGCTATCAGCTTCTGGTCGGTATCTGAGCCGACAGAGTTTTCCGGTATCAATTCGGACCAAGGGTCCTCCGGTCAGAAGCTCAACCAGAGAAGGTGATGTGGCGCGGCACCAGAGATGGGAGGCAGCCGCGCCCAGATGTACACTCGGAGCAGGAGGTTCCCTATGGTTTCAACCAAGGTGTCGGCACCGTCGGCACAGCAGTCCTATCTGCATCTCAACCCCGTCATCGAGAAGCTGTCGCAGGGAAAGCACGTCTTTGGCGTGAGCACGTCGGATTTCTCGCTGCAGAATGCGCGTTCATTGGCGCGAGACCCCGACATCGACTTCGTGTACCTCGACATGGAACACGGCGCCATGCGCTTCGATCAACTTGAGATCTTTCTGTCCGGCATGACGGACAAGGCCGGCATCCTCGAGCGGGGCAACGCGCAGGCACATCCGGCGGTGTTCGCGCGATTCGCGCCCTATGCGAGCGAAGAGGCCCAATGGGTCGTCAAGCACGCTCTCGACCTCGGCCTGATGGGCATCCTCATCAACAACGTCGAGACGCCGCAGCAGGCGGAGAACATCGTGCGAACGATGCGATACATGCCGGCCAGGGATTCGACCATCCCGATCCCGCGCGGAGTACGGGGCACTGCCGGAGCCGCGCCGTGGTTCTGGGGTATCTCGGGAGCCGAGTACAGGGAGCGCGCCGACCTATGGCCGCTCAATCCCGCAGGCGACCTCCTGTTCTGGCCGATGATCGAGACGGTGGAAGGCGTGAAGAACGCCGACGCGATCGCCCAGGTACCGGGCGTTGGGGGTTTCTATCTCGGTGCCGCAGGAGATCTCAGCAACTCCCTGGGCGTGCCGGACCCCTCGCACCCCGACGTGGAGGCCGCGATGGCGGAGATCATCGGCATCTGCAAGGCGCGATCCATCCCGGTCGGGGGGACCTTAAGTACGGCGAATGTCGCCGCAAAGATGGAGCAGGGCTACCAGATCATCAGCTTCGGCGGTGCCAACGGTGGCTTAAGCGCACAGAACGAAGCTGTGCGCGCCGCCGCGGTCGCTGCTGGCGCGAGACGCTAGTGCCACTATGACCAAACGATTCTCAAGACCATGATGCATCCCGACAACGACGCAAAGACGCGGTGGCTGGCTCAGGAGACACCCGAAACGGTGCTCGACTCTGAACTGCCGATCATCGATCCCCATCATCATCTCTGGAAGGTCCCGTCGCCGTGGGGCACTTATGACCTGGAGGACCTCTGGGCGGATACGGGCTCCGGTCACAATGTCGAACAGACCGTCTTCATCGATGCCCGATCCGGCTATCGTCAAGATGGACCGGAGCACCTGAAGCCCATCGGGGAAAGCGAGTTCATCGCCACCGTCGCCGAGCAGAGCGCAAAAGCGACGGGCACGGCCACCATTGGGGCGATCATCAGTCATGCCCACATGAAACTTGGCGCGGCGGTCGAAGAGGTGCTGGTCGGTCACCTGGAAGCGGGCAGGGGCCTCTTTCGTGGTATTCGCAGCGCGTTTGATCTCGACGACGCCAGATTCATAGAGAGTTTCGACGTGCTGGCCAGGCTCGATCTCACTTTCGACAACTTTTCATTCGACTACACACGTCTACCCGACCTGGCCAAGCTGGCCGACGCATATCCAGGGGTACCCATCATCGTCAATCACCTCGGCGGGAAGATCGATCCCTTTGCCACTGCCGACGAGTTTGCGAATTGGCGGCAGTGCATCGACGCGATCGCTCGCTGCTCCAACGTGGCTATGAAGGTCGGCGGCGCCCAGCAAGCCGCCGGATCCTGGGAGCCGCCGTTTCACATGCATCGGCGCGAGCGACCGATCGGATCAGAGGAACTCTGCGAGTTGCTCTACAGGTATTACATCCATGCGATCGAGGCTTTCGGACCCGACCGATGCATGTTCGAGAGCAACTTCCCGGTCGACAAGGAGTGCGTCTCCTATCGAACGCTCTGGAATACGTTCAAGCGCATCGCCAGGAGGGCGGGCTTAAGCGAGTCGGAGAAGACGTCGATCTTCAGCGGCACGGCGGCACGCGTGTATCGCGTGGCACCAGCCGGCTGACAACCAGTCCCAGCCCGCCGTTTCCCGGCTATCCGCTATCCACCGTCCGAGGGTGACGTGACGTCGCCCGCGAGGCTCACGACTCGTTCGGCCGGTAGCCTTCCCCGAACTCCTTCGCATAGGCAGAGATGTACTTATCGGCGTGCGCGACTTTGGCCTTTTCTTCATCCCAGTTCGAGTAGCCGGCCTTGATGCCCTGCTGGGTCAGTATTGCGAACCGTGGCCCGTGACGGTCGAGCACTTCCTGCGGGATCTTGCCGGTGTAGTCCTCTCCCGTACGGATGAACGGCCGTGTCATGAAACACGTCACGCTGACGCGCAGCCCCGGTGCGGTGCGGTTGTATGCGCCGTGCCAGAGGCAGGGATGATGGACGAGCAGTGACCCGGCCTTGCCTTCGAGCGGAATCGCATCCGGGTTGCCGGGATCGCCAGGTTTGGCCGGGATGATCTTTTCTTCCCCAAGCGGCTGGCGTAGCAGCTTGTGGCTGCCGGGCACGACCGCCGTCGAGCCGTGCTCGCGATCGAAATCGGTCAACCAGAAAGTGCTCTGGCACCCCATGCACTGCGACGGGAAGGGTGACGGCAGCGGGTTGTCGGCATGCAGCGCGAGCATGGCCTTGTTCGGCCCCTTCGTCCAACAGCCAATGCCGGACATCACAGCGTTGTAGCCAAGCAGGTACGTGACCAAAGCGAGCCGAACCCGGTTCATCAGCACCTCTTCGAACACCTCGTCCTCGAGCAAGAGCGAATGGAACACGTCACCAAGCGGCCCACCCGGACGATATCGATGTCCGGTGTAACGGTACTTCGCTTCCGTCCGCTGCAGATCGGCGTGTGTGTAGCCCGTCTCGAGATCCGGCCGCACGCCGTTGCGGCGCTCCGAGACATCGAGACACGCCTCGAGCAACCGCTCGATGAAGCCATCCGGGCTCGCGATCTCCGGCGGGACTATCGTGTAGCCGTAGGCGTCGAGATCCGCCACGTTTTGCTGTAAGCCAAGCTCGCAGATTTCGTCCCAGGCGGGCTCTAGACCGAAGTCGTACTTGAAAGCTGCTTCTGCCATGGTTCTTTCCTCCCCTTCTATGGCATCCATTCTACGCCCGCTCGCGAAAGCTCGCGATCACCCCCCGGGACCGAGGCCCCTGGCAGCCGCAACTTGCATCCCGACCGATCCCCGCATCAAATAGATTGTGATGCGCAAACGCGCTTTGACCGCAAATAGAAGAACGTAGGGAGCAACGGAAATATGTCTAAAGCACTGAGAGTCGGCATGGTAGGCGCCGGGGGCATCGCAAGAGCACACATGACCCCCTATCTGGAGCATCCCGACCGGGTGCACCTCGTCGCGATTTGCGACATGGTCGAGCCTCTCGCGCAGGCGTATGCGAAAGACGCGGGCATCGACACGGTCTACACGGACCTCGATGAAATGTTGAGCAATGACGACATCGATGCGGTCGATATCTGCACCGGTCACGCGCAACACGCGCCAAACGCCATTGCCGCAGCGCAAGCCGGCAAACATGTGCTGGTCGAGAAGGCGATGTCGAACACGCTGCAGGGCTGCCGGGACATGGTGGAAGCTGCCGACAAGGCGGGAGTGACGCTGATGGTCTGCCAGCAATTGCGTTATTCGGCTGACGCCACCGCGGTGAAGGCGCTCGTCGACGATGGGAAACTCGGCGAGATTCAGGGGGTCCGAAACCACATCATCATGCAGGGGCCCCAGAAATCATGGATGAACGATGGAAGCCTCGGTGGTGGCGTCCTCTTGCTCAACTCCATCCATCACATTGATCTGCTGCGCTACTACGTCGGAAACGTCAAACGGGTGACGGCGTTTTGCAAGGCTTTTCAGCCCCAAATGGTCAACGGCGGCGAAGATATGGTCACGGCGACCCTCGAATTCGAGAATGGGGCGATCGGAGACATCTTCGCGAGCTGGACGAGCTATCTCACCCCCGAGCACGCGTCATACCTGCTGTTGGGCACAAACGGGACCATCCACTCCGCGCCAACATACATGGGCGACGGCCCCCGAAGCCCGTTTGCGCATTTCGGGACAATGATGTATGCGCTCAAAGAGGAACTCGACCCGAGCAAGGAAAGCGATCGGCGAAGGCGGGTCCGTCCGTCGTTCGAGCCGATTGACACGAGCGGAACCAATATGCCGAGCTTTGACTATTTCGTTAACGAGGTTCTGCATTTCGAGGAATGCTGCAGGACTGGCAGAGAACCCATCACCAGCGGTCGGGACAACATCGAGTCGATGAAAGTGGTCTTCGGCATGTTCGAATCGTCGCGGACGGGCAAGGCTGTCGATCTGGCTGACTTGTAGCGAACTGCTGCCCGCGCGCAACGCGGGCAGACCTCACATATCGACGCCCTGCGCGATGAGGTGGTTCAGGAACCCGCCGGACCTCGATCGAGACGCACGATCTCGCCTGCGAAGGTTGCATCCGGACAGGGGAAGCGCTCGACGACCAGCGGGTCGTGACCCGGGATGATCAGTTCTTCGGCATCCGCCAGTCCGCGTATTGTTCCGTACCCTTCGATCATCGCGCCAACGTCGTAGACGATCGGAAACGGGTTCTGTTCGGTCATGTTGGCATAGAAATGCACGGCGTCCGACGCCAGCACCAGCCATCCCCGTTCGGTCCACACGCGCACGGCTTGATGGCCGTCCGTGTGTCCGCCGATGTGGTGGACGCTGATGCCAGGAGCGAGTTCCTGGGCGCCGTCAACGAAGACCACGCGGTCGTCATACACCGCTCGAACGAAATCGCACACGTACTCGACATCGAACACCATGCGCATGCGCTGATGGCCCATATGCCGGCCGGTCGCGAACGCCATTTCGCGATCCTGCAGGTAAATCTTCGCGTTCGGAAACGCGGAGAGGTCACCAGCGTGGTCGTAGTGCAAGTGGGTCACGATGACATCTTGGACCTCGTTCGCGTCGATGCCGAGCATCTGCAGTCCTTCGGACGGCAGGCGGATGATCGACCGCCCCCGGCGCTGGGCGCCAATGTGATCGAAGCCTAGATCCACGACGAAAGTTCTTCCGTTCCCAACAATCGCCCACACGAAAAAGTCGAGCGGCATCGGGCCCTCATGGACGTCGCCGAAAATGAAATTGTCCCTGGCGGGCCGGTCAAGGTGCGCGTAGCGGATCGCGTAGACCTCGTATGGCTCGGTAGGCATCCGATCAGGCATGACTGTTACCTCGTGTTGGATTGCGGGCTAGTTCCTGCCCGGCGCCAGCTCACCAATCAAGGTCCGCCGGCATGAAGAATTCGTGCAAGTGGGGATCGCGGTGCCCGTCCATCACTGTCGGGGCCACACCTGTGTCGGTCAGTGCCGCCCGCACGATCTCCTTGTTGAAAAGGCTCACCCCCTCGGCATCGAGGTACTCCTGCAGCGGCATCCACAGGCACTGGGCGATCTCCTCTTCCTGTTTGACGATGGCCTCGCTGAGCGGACGCAGGCGGCAGACAAAGTAGATGTCCGATTTGCCGTAACGGTACCCGGTCCAGTGGCGAAAGCACACGACGCGCTCAAACTCGGTCTCGACCCCGGTCTCCTCGTACACTTCGCGCATTGCCGCCGCCGTCAAATGCTCGCCTTCCTGCAGAGCTCCGCCCGGCAATTTGAAAAACGGCGGACGGTTTTCGGAGCCCCGGTAGCGCTCGCTGACCACCAACAGTTCCTGGCGTTCGTTGATCACCACGCCGCCGGCCCCGATATAGTGGGTGGAATAGCTCGGAATGAACGCCCCTTCCTCCAACTGATGGGTGAGCATCAGATAACCCTGGCCGCTGTGGTGGAAGCTGAAGCCCTGCTCCACGGCCACGGGGATGAGGGCCGATTTGGCGATGGGTATTTCCAGCCAGACGACGTGAAAATCTTCCTCTTGCCAGGCGACCAAGGAATGGCGCAACTGTTCGGCGAAGGCTGCCGGGGCGTTCTTCAGGGCTTCCGGCCGGGGCAGGACCCCGCCGAAACGATTGGTCGTCGAATCAATGGCTCGCATGCGCTTCCTCTATATTCAGCGTCCGCCCGATCTCACGATGCATCCTAGCCGAGAACTGCAACGCGCCAAAGCAGTGGCCCGCGGGATCGACCGAGTGGTTCGGATAGCTGCCGCGCGACGGGCGATAATACATTTGGACCCCTAGCGTCTGGCGCCGGTCCGCGCGGCGAGGTAAAGCCTTTCTGTGTGACTTGAATACAAGATCAGCTTGACGCCTGATCCTAACTGCACCACCATGAATCAAACTGAGCTGATGTGCTTCAGTGCGCTTAACTTTACATAAATTAGAACCCCATGGTCGCCAAGACCCGCTTCTCCGTCGCTCTCGACGAACAGGAATATGCCGAACTCGCCGCCATGGCCGAGAAACACCGCGTCTCGATGGCTTGGCTGGTTCGCCATGCGGTAACAGAATTCCTCGAACGGCACCAGAGCGAGCAATTGCAGCTCCCGTTATCTCTGACCGGCGCGCAATCCGAACGATACAACGCTTGAACCAAGAGCCCTACATCTCTATGTCGCGCAGCGGTCTTTCGTCCGGTAGTGAATTCTCCGCAGCCAAGAAGGACGGCAGCGACAACCTCCCACTCGTCGAGTCGGGGCCAAGATGCCACTGTCGATGGGTTCACCAGCGAGGCTGGTCACGCCATGGACCTCAAGAAACTCGACCTTTAGGGAGCGATCACCGCTGAAACAAGCAACACTCAGACCCTTCCACGAGACGCCGCTGGGACAAATCATCCATGGGAACAGTCTCGATGTCCTTGCGCGCTACGCAGACGCTTCCGTTGACCTCATCATGACGAGTCCACCCTTCGGCTTGGTACGCAAGAAGGACTACGGCAATGTCGACGCTGGTGAATATGTCGAGTGGTTCGAGCCCTTCGCGGCCCAGTTTAAGCGCGTCCTCAAGGATAACGGCAGCCTCGTCATCGACATCGGAGGCGCCTGGAACAAGGGCTATCCGACGCGCAACCTCTATCACTTCAAGCTGTTGATCATGCTGTGCGAGAAGTTCGGCTTCCATCTCGCCCAGGATTTCTACTGGTGGAATCCCTCAAAGCTCCCGACCCCAGCAGAGTGGGTTACCGTGCGCCGCGTCCGCGTCAAGGATGCCATCAACACCGTGTGGTGGTTGTCCAAGACCCCATGGCCTAAGGCGAGCAACCTTCGCGTGCTCCAACCCTACAGTGCAGCCATGAAGCACCTACTCAAGAACGGCTACACCGCCAAGAAACGTCCCTCCGGCCACGATATCAGCAAGAAGTTCAGCATCGATAACGGGGCAGCAATCCCGCCCAATCTCATTGCCATTTCGAACACGGAGAGCAACAGCTTCTACCTGCGGTACTGCGAGGAAAAGGGCCTTAGGCCTCATCCCGCCCGTTATCCTGCCGAACTGCCAGAATATTTCATCCGCATGCTTACCGAAGCTGGCGACCTAGTGGTCGATCCATTCGCCGGAAGCTGTGTCACCGGGGAGGTCTGTGAACGTACCGAGCGCCGTTGGTCCTGCATAGAACTCCTGGCAGAGTATTGCGAAGCCGCGCTCGGCCGCTTCGTCCGCGATCCCCAGCAGATCGCTAAACCCGTCAATAACCCCGACGATCCGTCCAACTATTACCGTGTGCCTCGGCCCGGCATCCTTTGGAATGGGGATTACGGAGAACCTTTGCCCGAAGACGGCGGCAAGACGCGCCGTCTCACACCGAAATCCAAAAAGATGATGCCAGCCACTCCCGATCATGAGGATTCCCGTAGCCTCGTAGCCTCCGTCGACGAGTAAATTCCAAAATATTAGGGCGCTGGTTAGCTCATCCCCAGTCGCGTAGGTGGGATTGCTTTCCCTTGAGTACGTCAACTTGGGCTTTCCCCAGCTTATCCTGCCTCTCTCCAAGCATTCTTTTCCGTCTGGACTGACGCGAACAGCCGGCGTGCCCAAGGCTCCAAGCGGCGTTGCACGATGCCCTCGAAGTCCACGATCAACGGTAATCCGTACGGCTTGGGATCGGGTACTGGACCCGCCTTGTGCCGGGTCACAGCCACAATCGAGTGATCGAGCAAGTCTTCTATTTGCACCATCGGCCGATAGCCGCGTGTGTATCGGACCAGTTGACCTACGGCGCCGCGGAGCGCATCGGCACCGTCGCTTTCCCCGCTTGAAAAGTACTTGACCTCGATGATCGACACCGCCTCGCCGCCCGAATCTAGGACCACGAGATCGGGACGGTCGGCACCGAACGACAACCCGTACTGTTCCAGCAACTTTGCGGTCATCTCTTCCGAAGGTTCTGCCAGCGGTTGTTCATAGGCTTTCGTGCGTGATTGCCAATGGACCTCATAGCCGCCCACTCGACTTATCGGCTCGCGTCCGCCACCGAGGAATTCGAGAGCCAACGGCCGCGCCAACGCGGCCGAAAGCGCCCTTGCCACGGCTAGGCCCACCGCCAGCTCGTAGCGTTGCCACAAATACAGGGGACCGAGCAACGTCTCATTCAGGAGTTTGACGATAGAGTCCGAGTTGCCGGCTTCGATCAACTGTAACGCGCGGTACGCATCGTAGGCGAGCACGTATATTTGCCGACGTGAGCGGCTGGCTTCCTTCACGGCCTGCGGTCCCGGCCGGCGCGTCAGGTCTATCTGTTTGGCCGCTTGGTGGATGGCATCGAAGCGCCGGATTTTCTCAAGGCCCGGCGTGTTTTGTTCGATGGCGACCCTGTAGGATGCGCCTTCCGGTAGCAACTCCTCGAAGTGCGACGCCAGCCGCCACGCCGTTTCCAAAATCCAAGTCAGCAAATGGTTCGGCCCCGATTCGAAGGTCCGCACGGGCTCGTGCGAAACGGTCAGGGTCGGATGTCCCGTCACTAGGCGTCGGACCAAGGTCGCACGCGCGTCGAAGCGTCCGCGCACCCGTGCGTCGTCCTCGTGCCGTCGCGATTCCAGCACTGCCTGGATTTCATGGCGATGCTGGGAGAGATGGTTAACCAGATCGCGCACCGGCTCCGAAATAGCCCAATGGAGGCGCAGCAGGTCGAGATCGCGTACCGGATCTAGGTTCGGGTGCCTGACCCCGACCGCCACGGCATTGCGGAAGTAGCGCAGCAGGAAGCGTGTCAGATAGTCGTTGATCGATGTCTCGAGGCCACCCTCCTCGATCATACCGCCAAAGCCACCAACCGCTCATCGAGCACGCGGCTCTCTTCAGCCTCTGCGGGTAATCCGAGAGCGATTCGGACTTCAGTCGCGATGTCACGCGCGTCCTTGTGCAGGATGCCGTCGAGCATCGGCAGGACGTACATGTAGAACCCGTCGAGATAGGCCGTCGACTCGTCTCGGGTCGGCGCTCGAAGGAAGTCCGTCTCGGTTTCGATCTCCCGAATTGCCTTGAGCATGTCGAGAATCGGGGCTGGGCCGACGACGCGGGCCGCGTTCACCGCCCGCCATATGCGCGTCAAAGCCATGTCGCCGGCGGGTTCGGCCTCTTCGTCAACGAGGGTCCATTTGCGCATGATCTCGAGCAGGAAGTCTTGAAGGTTCCTCGGAACATCAACGTAAATCCAGGCAAAGCGGCGCGTCAGGGCGAAACTCATCTGATAGAGCGCTGCCTTATCGATCGAGTTGATGGTCGCAATAATCCGCCAACCTAGTTTCGGTGCGAACTCGTGCTCGGCCGTTCCCGGCTTGGGCTGCGGAAGAATGACATAAGCTTGGCTCTTTTCGTCGCTCACATCCGTGCGATAAGGCAGAGTGGTCTTTTGCTCGCTCAACACCGTGAACAGCGGTCCGATCACCTTGTCGATATCGCAGCGGTTTAGCTCGTCGAGAATCAGCGGCCGGTCGAAGTTCTGGAGCAGCACGCCCGGAATGAAGCGCACCTTGCCTTCGCCGACCGGCTGATAGCCGCCGATCACGTCTTGGGACGTCCAGTCCGCCGAGCCCGTAATCATCGTGTAGGCGTCATGCAGTATGCCTGACACTAGCTGCGCCAGGGTTGTCTTGCCCGTACCCGGCGGTCCGTACAGAATTAGATGCTGCTTGCCGGCCGCAAGCGCCGCATTGATCTGCCGATAGACCGACGCGTCGATGCCGATTAATTCCTTGAACTCGGGAATCTCAACCGGCTCCAAGCTGGTCGGGCCAACCGATTCTTCTTCGGCCTCGGCTGCTTCTTGCGCGGGCATCACCGCCGCCACACGGGCGTAGGCTTCGCCTACGTCTTGCATGAGCCGCTGCCGGTCCTGTTCGTCGAGACCGTGATAAACCGGTACGTTAAGCGGCATCGCCATGCGCTTCTACAGTCTCTTGTGCGGTCGGCGCTGCATGGGCCGGGGAGACATGAATCAGCGCAGCGATCGCTTCGGTCGCCTCGAAATACTTGATCGCGCGCGGTAGTTCCGGCGAGACGAATTCGTTGTCGTCTTCCTGGAGAGCTATCAGGCCCGCAGCGACATAGTCCTGCTCTTGGCCCATGTAAGTCAGCTTGCCGCTCGCCTCGTCGAACTCGTCAAATAGCTGGCCCGAGGAACCAGCTGGCAACGCCGGCAGGAAACAATGCAATAGCAGCCATTCCCAAGTCTCGTAGAAGACGAATTGCTCCTCGCTCAGCCTTATCGCGGGCACGATACGCGTCGTTACTGCCCCGCTCGTCCCTTGAGCCGTGTTGGCGAAAGCGATCCGGCGTGAGCCGTGCTCGTCGGGAACCCGCGCGATCACACGATCATGTTTCAGTTCCAGATGCACGAACCAGCGTAGCGGCTTATTGGTCGCATCTGTCGGATTTTCCCAGAACCCTGTCGTCTCATCGACGGGCTTGCAGGTTTCAAGCGCTTTCTTCTTGCTGCCGCACTGACGCAGTTCGAGGCCGTACCCGCTTAGCACCTTCTTGAGCTCCGCACCAATTTTAGTGCGCGCCTTGTCGCGGATGCCGGTGAACCATTGCGCGTATATCGGCGGCCGGTAGAAGTCGAGTTCCTTGGTGCCGAACTCCTCCTCGAATCCTTTGCGAAGTTCGCTGATCGCGCGGTCTGTCTCGCCAAGCGGCGGATTGCGGCCTTTCGGTCGCAGATTCGCCGGTAACCGATGCTTGAGCGCATCGACGATTTGCCGACGGTGTTCGTTGCTGAGACTCCCTTCCAGATGATCCGGGAACAGAAAGTAGAGAATCGCGTTACGCACGGGACGGCGATCTGCGTTTTCGAATCCGTCGAGCCATGCCATGAATCCCCAGGGCACCTCCTCGGTGATCAGTCGGCTCCGCTCCGCACCAGGCAGAGCTTTCCATTGGTCCATGACTTCAAGGACGAAGCCGAACTGCTCGTACCGGCGCGTCAGATAAGCTGTTCCTGGATTGCCCACCCCCATGAGCGCCTTGTCGCTCAGAAATGGCGTGTTCGGCAAGTCCGTGCCCGACCATCTCAACACCTCCCTGATTTGCGCGCGTTTGGTATCCGGTTTGGTCGAACTAGAAATCGGGAATAGAAGCAGCAGCCAGACCACCTCTACCGACAGCCGAATCACCTCGTTCGGCGCACCGTCCAGCTGTTCCCTCAGCTTGTCCAAGAAAGTCCGATCAGCACCTTCGATCGGGTGTTCGAGGAAACGCCTCTTTAGCTCCCGAACATTGTCCAGTGTCCACAAGGCCTCGGCGCCAAACAGCGATCCATCGGCCAAAAAGCACCGCTCGCGCCAAGCGTCGGACGCGCCGAGTACGGCATCGATATGATCATGGCCTATCCAACGCGACACAGACTAGTCCTCGACCGTCCTGGAGATGGACCTATCCTCCTCACCTCAGAAACTCTCGGGATTGAACGCCGAGGGCATCGACCCGTAGTGTATCAGTTGGAATTTGCCGTCTTCGCATGCGGCAGACGTAGCAGAAAACCTTCCCGCTCGACAAGGAATACGCGGTCTAGTGACGTCGATCCGAACATGCCAGCGGTCGTCTTTAGCGTACGAGAAGGAGCGACGCCCTCTTCGCGGCCATGGTGGACGCGGCGAAGTGTCGCTACCAGAAGCTGATGCGACGGGTAGGAGATCGGACCTGTGGACTCGCCAGGACCTTTAGACGCCCAATGAGGATGCGACGATCCGCCGTGCGGTGATCTCCCACGAACCGCAAGTGCCGTGGGAAACGTCGAATGATGTCGCCCAGATCCCCAGCGCACTCCCGGATCTGTCAAAACCGGGCCGCGAAGTTCCGCAACAAAGCCGGAAATTGCCGTTAACTTCCGACTGGGGTCGACCTGCCAAGGTACGACAGCACGGCAGCGATCGCAGCAACTAATGCGATGGCAAGAGCTGCGTAGGACTTGCAGTCGCTAACGAAGTCCCTGTACCTGCTGTACCTTCGTGTCTCCAACTCCATGGCAGCCTCTACCTCCATGCCAAGGATTCTGGACATGAAGAAGCATTCGTTCCGGCCTCGCGGGGATTCGACGATTTTCTTGAGCCGCTGTATAGACTTCTTGCCGTCGATGAGTCGGGTTGGGTGGCCATGGAAAGACGGGTGATTTGGGTCACCCTCCACGCCCTGAAAGATGCCCTTGGCACAATCTACTCCAAATCGCTCGCCGATCATTGAGTTGGCTGCCAAATAGAAGGGAGCACCCGGTTCAGCCACTGCTTTGGAGAGGGCCTCGGTGTCGCATTTGGTCCATGGCACACGAGCGACCTCTTTCCGGCCTCGGTCGCCCGTGTGGCACTCGTAGCGGCCAAGGAAATGGCAGTCTGTGCATTGGCGACTCATTTACCTTTAATAGCCCTCAACAGCCCTCGCGGTGACTTATTGGTCACTCTAACTTTACCGCCGATGGGGCTGATTGGTCGCAATCCATTAATTTGTGGCTCCGCCTGCTGGGCTCGGACCAGCGAGCTAGGCGATTACGGCAAGCGCCCTTTAGGGAAACCCCTGATCTCTATCTGATCCGCATGGACACCAAGCATCTTGCTGGTCAGTCTGACATACGCCCGCCGGAGGTCGCCTCGCTGGGTTCTTCGGCGGTCGCAGGCTGGCTGGCCAATAGATGAGCACTCTCAGCGATAGCTTTCCCGAGATATTCCGCTGACGGCGTAAGGTACATTGTCGTTAAACCCACTACTAGCGAGGCTACGCCTCAGACCGACGAGGCATGTGTTGGGTCCCGGCGGCGGTTGAGACGGACCCCGGCCGCTGCTCCGCTCCGCGGCGTGAAGCCGCCCTCATAGTCGCGCAAGGCGTCGGTGGCCGTATAGTGGCCTGTGGGGAGCCCATCGACCGGAGTCCGAGCCATGAACGTAGCACGAAACGCCGCCGAGGCGCTGGCGGAGCACACGATGCTGGAGCTGGAGTGCATCGACCGGATGTACCTCAACATCTACGTGCCAGTGCTTCAGACGGGCGCGGGGGCGGCGCACTTCTTCCGCAAGGTGCGCGGCAATCCGGTGCCGTCGTCGGCGCTGATGGAGCCGATGACGCGGGCGTTCGTGCGGTCCATCGAACGGTTCGCGGGACGGGAAGGGGTGGACCTGGTCCGGTTCGAGCGCAAGGACGACCGGACGAAGGAATACCTGCGCGAGTTCGCGGAAACCGAGGGCGTGCTGTACATCGGCAAGGCGCAGGAGAAGGCGCGGGTGCTGCGCACGGAGCGCCGGAACCATCCGGTGTGTAGCGCGTCAATCAGGGTGAGACGTCGTTCTCATCTTGATTGTCGCTGAACACCGGTGTTCGGCCCGTATCCGTGGCTGGTGTCGTCGACGGCGATGGTGAACCATTACTACGTGTACGCGGTGGACGACGACTTCGGGCCGTTCTTCCTCAAGTTCTGTTCCTACTTCCCTTACAACGCGAAGCTCTGCGTCAACGGCCACGAGTATCTCAAGCGCCAGTTGGCCAAGCGCGGCGTCGCGTTCGAGGCGTTGGACAACGGCATCCTGAGCTGCGCCGACCCGGCCCTCATGCGGCGCCTGGCCGACGGCCTGACGGCGGCGAAGATCGACGCCCTGCTGCGCAAATGGCTGGCGCGCCTGCCGCACCCGTTCACCGCCGCCGACCGGGCGGCGGGCATCCGCTACGACATCTCGATGCTTCAGGCGGAGTTCGCCCTCACCCAGGTCTTCGACCGGCCCGTCCAGGGGCGGGTGTTCTTCGAGGAGGTCATGCGCGAGAACCTCGACCTGGGCCGTCCCGACCATGTGCAGTTGATCTTCGACCGGCGCGTCACCAGGCGCGCCCCCTCGCGGTATCGACCCCGCGTAATAACCGACGGGGTGATCCCGTCGCTGCACGTCGACTACAAGCACTCGCGCATCAAGCAGTACCACAAGGAGGGTCGCGCCCTGCGCACCGAGACGGTGGTCAACGACACCTACGACTTCGATATCGGCAGACGGCTGTGCAACCTTGATGATCTGAAGAGGATCGGCTTCGCCGCCAACCGACGCCTGCTGCGCGTCCAACGCATCAGCCATGACTGCGCCATCGGAGCCGAACGGTTCGGGGACCTCCATCGACCGCGCATCGTTGATCGGCAACGGGCCTCGGCGCTGCGCTTCGGCGACCCCCGCGCCCAGGCATTGCTCGCCGCCCTGCTCGCCTCCCGGGTGCTGCCCGACGGCTTCCAGAACCGCGACCTGCGCCAGACCGTGGCACCGCTGATCGGCCTGTCCTTCGAGGAGTACGGCCGCGGCCGCATGACCTACGATCTGCGCCGTCTGCGGCTGCGCGGGCTCATCGAGCACATCCCGTTCACCCGCCGCTACCGCGCGCGTCACCGACGACGGCCTGCGAGCCGCCCTGTGCTACCACCGGACCTACGCCCGCGTCCTGCGCCCCGCGATGTCCGTGGTGTTCGACGCTCCGCCGCGCTCGGCCTCTCGGCTCAACCGCGCCGTCGACTCGTTCGATAGCGAAATACAACGACTGTGGGAGGGGCGCCAGCTCGCCGCCTGAAATGCAACCCAACTGTTAACATCAGCTCCGCTCAAGGAATCTAGACTGGCAGCACTGATACCGTACGCGATGTTCCTGTGCAGTTTCATACGTCCCGTTTGGCGATTGAGTTGCACGTTACTGCGGAGGGCATTGATTACCGGTGTCAGGATAGCGTTGCCTTCCTCGGTTCGCGAATCGGACAGCGACTTCTTGATTCGGATTAGCGATGGACGGAACTCGGCCGGCAGGTCAAAAGAAGGCTGCTTCTCCTCGAGTTCCCTGAGCAGGGTGTCCAAACTATCGGCGACCTCGGCGGCGAATTCTTCGGACAGGTTCTCGCTGTAGAGCCCGTCCACAACGCGTTTGGCTTGGTGTTGAGTTAAAAATGCCGAGCTATGGTCGAAAGTGGTGTACGGGTGAGTTGAGTCGCGCGGCGTGTCTCTGCTGAAATCGAGTTGGGAAACAACGGTTTTGGCAAGAGGAGCGCGCCGCACATGGGCAACGATAAAGTGGTTTCGCTGGCAGCACCAGCGGTGGTTGAGGACGCGTTGACGGAGCTGCTGCGCACGGGCGCGCGACGGCTGATCGAGGCGGCGGTGGCGGCGGAGTTCGAGGAGTGCCTGTCGGGGTTCGCGGACGAACGGTTGCCGGACGGACGGCGGCGGGTGGTTCGCAACGGCCACCTTCCGCGTCGGGAGATCCTGACGGGGATCGGCGCGGTGCAGGTCGAAGTTCCGAAGTTGCGCAGCCGCTCTGGGTCTTCGGCGCCGTTTCGCTCTTCGCTGGTGCCGCATTACGTTCGCCGCAGTGCGAGTATCGACGCCGCGGTTCCGTGGCTGTACCTGCACGGGGTGTCGACGGGTCGGATGCGCGCGGCGGTGTCGGCGCTGGTGGGCGAGGAAGCGGCTCGCGGGCTGTCGGCGAACGTGGTAGCCGGCTCAAGCGCGGTTGGGACGAGGAGTACCGGTCGTGGTGCCGGCGGAGCCTTGCCGACGATTGGGTATACGTCTGGGCGGACGGCATCCACAGCGGCCTGCGGGGCGCGGGCGAACGGCTGTGCGTACTGGTGGTGATTGGCGTGAACGCCCGCGGCGAGAAGCACTTCCTGGCGATCGACATCTTATCGGGCTCGATATCGCCCATAAGCAATTTCAGGAATGCGGACTTGCCGCTTTCTTTGCGGCCCAGCAACACTAAAATCTCGCCGCGTCCGAACGAAAGGTCGCTCGCTCGGAGCCCGAAGGCGGAGCCGTCTTTTCGCCAACGGTTCGGCACGCGGAACTGCTTGGAGCATGTAGTTTATTTTCAACACGACAGATGGAAGGAGAGAGAAAGGTACTTCGCTAATCGGTACGTTCGCCGTAGCGTACATATCGTTCCACCGACGCTATAACCGGCTGTCCTGACTTCCCGGTGGCATCTAGTCCCCCTCGATCATCAACGCGGCACGAGACAAAAATGCTTATCACGCCGGTACCGCCACAGGGTTTGCGCGCCTCGTCACTACCGCTCTTCCACCGCCGCGAGATGCGCGTGTCGTACGCCCAGGCGCCGAAGGTCAGCCGCCTACCCTAGAATGCGGATCTCGAATAATCGTCAGGGTGGCTTCACTAACTCTATATTTGAAACAGACCATTTGGAAATGCGTTGTGTGCAATAGCTCTCTTGAGCGCTGCCGTACTACCCCTCACGCGCATACTTTTGCCGGCGGACGGAACTTCAACACGAACCCATTGAGCATCTTCCGTATCGAGATCAATTACCATCGCAAGTTGTTGCTCCGTCAGCAGGCAGACGGTTTCCGTACCGCATACCAGACACGCGAAAAAACTGATACCGGCGACCGCCACATCCTCACAAATAGATTTGAGGTCGCTTTCGTTGAAAGTGAACTGCCAAGGCGAGTTTGATGGAGATGAGTATTTGACGAGAAGCCGAATGTTTGCATTGATGAGATAGTGCCCGTATTTATCATCGGCTTTGTTTAGAGCAGTGAATGACTGATGCTCCACTATCTGTGTCAGGGCTGCACCGTGGAAGTAATCCTTCGGTTGAATCTTCATAGTAAAATGGTTAGTGATCCCCTTACCAACTATTGTATCCCTAATCCCCTGTTAAGGGTATGCCGAGAGACATTTGCTGCCGTTGGTCGTTTGTTGATGGCCGAGCAGGGACTTCAGAGGTCCACGAGGGCGTGAACGGCTCGCGGAACGTCTGGGGAAGTGGCCTTCGTGGCTTTCGCGACCGCCAGAGTTGACGGCGCGGGCAAGCGCATCCCCGCCGCCGGGCGGCATTGGACAGGCTGTCGATGCGTCAAGCCGCGCCAGGCGGGGCGCAAGCCTCCAGGCGGATCATGGCCTCGTACAACCAGTCCAGCCGGAAGTTCGTCTTGGCAAAGCGCAGACACACCCGGCGCGCCGTGCGAACCGTGTACGCCGCCGTGCGCATCACATGGCGGATGATCGAACGGATGAGGTGCTTGCGCGCCTTTTTCGGAAGCGCCGCGTACTGCACCGCGCGCAGCAGAACCTCAATCCCCTCAGCTCACAAACCGCGTTTACAGACGAAAACAGGCACAAGTGAGCGTACTCGAATGTTCGCCGAAAGAAGAGCGAAAACCCTTCTATATGCTCTTGAGGGCTCGTTAACTAAAATACAATGCTCTTGAGATCTCTTTTCGATTGTCCTCCTTGACAAGACCTGCTAGGGTGCTCTTAAGAGCACGTCAACCTCGTTAGAGATCCCTTAAGAGCATGGTCGCCAAAAATACACTCTCAACATCACCGCCTTACGCCGTAGATAGCGCGCTAAAGCAGTTTGGCGCGAACCTCAGAACCGCGCGTTTGCGTCGCAACCTCACCCTCGTGGATGTCAGTGCGAAACTCGGTGCAGGCGTCCGGGCAATTTCCGATGCTGAAAAAGGCAAACCAACAACCGGGGTTGCCGTCTATGTTGGTCTCCTGTGGGCCTACGACCTAGTCGGCCCGATGGCCGACCTTGCCGATCCTGCCAGTGATATCGAAGGACTTGCCCTTGCGGATTCCCGCGAGCGAGCGCGCTCACGCACATCAAGGGAACTGGACAATGACTTCTAACACCGAGTGCTACGTCTACATCACGCTTCCCCGGCAGACGGACTTCGTTACGGCAGGCAAATTCGATCTGGAAAAAGACCGCCAGGGAACACCCATCGGGCGATTTGTCTATGGCCGGAGTTACCTCGCACGCGACGATGCGGTACCGATCGACCCGATCGAGTTAAAGCTTGATGGCAAAACCTACGAGAACAGGCTGTTGAATGGCGTGTTCGGCGCGTTGCGCGATGCAAGCCCCGATTACTGGGGCCGCCGCGTCATCGAAAAGCATGCGGGTGTCGCCGAGCTGGCAGAGCTTGACTATCTGTTGCGCTCCCCCGACGACCGAGCGGGGGCGCTCGGATTTGGGCTTGGCCAAGAGCCACCTGCTCCGCGCCGGCAATTTAACCGGACGATGGATCTTGAAAAGCTGCAAGCGATTGCTGACGCCATTATCGAAGATGAGGATCTATTGAATGACCCTGATGCCCAGCAAGTCTACGAGCTGCTCGGCGGCACCTCGATGGGGGGCGCCCGCCCGAAGACCGTTGTAGAAGATACCAACGGCCTTTGGATCGCGAAGTTCAACCGTGCCGATGATCGGTGGAATCACGCCCGAATCGAACATGCGATGCTCGTCCTGGCGCGCACGTGTGGTGTCCGGACAGCGGAGTCTCGTGTTACCCGGATTGGCGATCGCGATGCCCTGCTTGTGAAGCGTTTTGATCGCGAGAAGACGCAAGCTGGCTACCGGCGCGCGCGAATGCTAAGCGCCTTGACCCTGCTCCGTGCCGACGAGAATGAGCGCGACAAGTGGTCGTATATCGTGCTCGCCGAAGAGCTCCGGCGCCTCTCTGATCAGCCCCTGGATGATGCGAAAGAGATCTATCGCCGGATGGTGTTCAACGCGCTGATCACCAACACCGATGATCATCCCCGCAACCATGCGGTCATTGCGCTATCTGAAAATTGGAAGCTCTCGCCGGCTTACGACCTGACACCCTCGTCTCCCCCGAGCGAGGAGCAGAGGGATCTCGCTCTTGTCTGCGGTGACGAAGGTCGCTACGCGAACGCCCGTAATCTGCTCACGCAATGCGCGCGTTTCCACATGAAGCGAGATGAGGCGATTGCGCTCATGGCAGAAATGGAAAAAGCCGTGCGCGCGCGCTGGTATGAGACCGCACGCGCATGCGGCGTCAGTGAGCAAGATTGCGAACGGCTCTCCGGGGCGTTTACCTACCCAGGATTTCGGATTGGATGGGAGACTGTCGCACAAACATGAGCCAGCCTGCGATTTATGAGACAGCTAACAAGTTGGCTATGACGCACCCTGCGTAACAAGGTTTTCAAAGGAATTTGGCTCCGCCTGCTGGACTCGAACCAGCGACCCGCTGATTAACAGTCAGCTGCTCTACCAACTGAGCTAAGGCGGAACCGGGGCGCGGCAGTATATCAAGCAACCGCGTCAAAAGTGGGAGGTTCATTGCGCGCGCCCCGCGCCCCGCCGGCGTCAACTATTGCCGATCAAACACCCGCGCCGCGCACACATCCTGGCCGCCGGTTTTTACGAACACCTCCACCCGCAATCGGCGTCCGCCGTCTTCGAGGCGCATGATTTCGGTGCCCTTGATCGGGTCGCGGCGGGACTCGATCACGAGCGCGTCGTCACGCCAGCCCGCCCGAATGGTCCAGTAGTCGCGTATCCGCTCGCCCCAGGACACATCCCGGTAGACGCCATCCGCGTACTCGATGCCCATCGAGTAGTCGTCCTGCTCGATGACCATGCGGGTCGCGCCGACGACGGGAAAGTCGTGCACCACGAACGCGCTCGACGCCCGGGCATCGCGCTGCCTGCCGCGCAGCACGTTGACATCCTCGCGGCGACGGATCTCGTCCGGATCGGGCGCTGCGTCGCTCTTGAGTTCGTTGAGAACCCAGGTGCCGCTCAGGTTGAAATTCGGTGGAGGGTCGACGTGTTGGTATTGGCACCCGGCCAAGGCCATTCCCATGCAGGCGAGGACGATCGGCCAGGCGACTCGCCGCATCGGCTGCAATGGTCTCGTCCCGCTTTCGCAATGCGCCAACCCGGCATCTCCCTCGCAGTACACTCCGACATCTTACACGGCGATTGAATCGGCCATGCATCGCATTCGGCGTCGCCGGTCAAATGGAAAACCGACACATGCTGAAACGACTCGATCACGTCTCCATAGGGATCCTGGACATGGACAGGGCGCGCGACCTGTTCTGCGATATTCTGGGCGGCGAGCTGCTCGCGGACGCCGGAGCATCGCCAGCCCAGGGCTTCGACTGGATCACCTTTCGGCTCGGCGGCAAGAAAGTCGAACTCGTATCGCCGCGAACGCCGGGAGAGGGGGCCGTCGGCGAGTACCTCGCCAAGTACGGCGAAGGATTCCATCACATCTCTTGCGCCGTGGACGACCTGGTCCAAGCGCGCGCCCACTTCGAGTCGAACGGCATCAGGGTGGTCGGCTACAACGATGAACGCGCGAGCTTCAAGCACTTTTACCTACACCCCAAGGATACGTTCGGCGCCCTCATACAGGTATTCGAGGAGTGCGCGAATACGATCAGGCTGGCCGATTGAAGAACGACGGGCGTCGCCGGCCGGAGGTTGGCGCAATGCGGAGGGTCAGCGTCCCGCCACGCCCTTGATGAATGCGTCCATCGTCGCGATCCTCTGCTCCTTCGAGCCGAGGTTGTAGTCCGGCACGATCAGCTCGTCCACGCCGATAGCGGCGTATTGCTCGACGATCTCCCTGACCTCCTCCACACTTCCGATCATGGCCCCATGCCTTGCGTCACGGCGCTTCATCTCGTCGATGAACGCCTTGTCGTCGCTCATGTACAACGCTACCGCGGCGGTTCGCTGGATTTCGCTCGGATCGCGGCCAAGGTCCGCGCAGTGTTGATCCAGGATGCGCATCTTGTGTTTCAGCGTATCGACCGAGCCATAGATGTTCCACTCATCGGCATGTCTGGCGGTGATTCTGAGCGTCATCTTCTCGCCGCCGCCGCCGATCAGGAGCGGCAACGGGTTTTGCACCGGTTTCGGCTCCAGGGTCGCGCCGTCGAGTTGGTAGTAACGGCCGTCGAAGTCGCTGACGGCCTGGCTGAAGAGCAACTTGATCACCGTGCACGCTTCGTCGAGCCGCCGCAGTCGCTCGGGCACGGTGTAGTACGGGATACCGTATTGGCGATGCTCGTTCTCCGCCCAGGCGGACCCGAGCCCCAGGACAAGACGGCCACCACTGATGTGGTCCAGCGTGGCTGCCATTTTTGCCAGCACCGCGGGGTGCCGGAAGGTGTTGCCGGTGACCAGCGGGCCGAGGCGAACGCGCGGCACCCGGGCAGCCAGCGCAGCGAGCGTCATCCAGGCTTCGGGGCGGGGTACTCCCGCGCCCGCGAGGAGGTGGTCCGTGTACCAGACGCCGTCCCAGCCGGTGCGCTCGGCGTGGGCGGCGACCTCGACCAGGTCGCCGAAAGGCTCGTGCGTTTTCAGGCACACGCTGAATCGCATGAAGCGTCCTCCAAAGGAAGGTTCCACGCCCCGCAACCGGGGCTACATCACGGCAAGGTAAGCGAATAGACGCCCGCGTGTCTATTCCGGAAACTGCGGATCGAGTCGCTGCCCCGCGCCCGATCCGCCCGTGCGCTACTCTGTGCGCAGCGCTTCGATCGGGTCCTTCGCCGCAGCCTTGCGCGCTGGATAGAAACCGAAGAAAACCCCGATCGCGCCTGAAAATGCCATTGCGATAAAGATGATGGGCCACTGAACCAGGACGGGCCAACCGGCGATCTCGGCGATGCCGACCGTAACCGTCAGCGCAATAACAATGCCCAGGAGACCCCCGGCCAGACATAGCGTCACGGCTTCCACCAGGAACTGCAGCATGATGTCGCGCTCCTTTGCCCCGACGGCCATGCGCAGGCCGATCTCACGGGTGCGTTCGGTGACGGACACCAGCATGATGTTCATGATGCCGATCCCGCCGACAACAAGAGACACCGACGCGACGGCGGCCAGCAGCATGTTGAAGGTCTGTTTGGCCTCGGCGCGCGTTTCCACCATCTCGGTCATATTGCGGATGCTGAAAGAGTCTTGCTGGTCCGGGCCGATACGGTGCCGCTGGCGCAGAATCTCCGCGATTTCCTGTTGCACGTCATCCATCGCTCGAGCCTCTCCCACCGATACGTAGATCGCCCGGACCGCACCGGTTCGGGACCGGGACTTTCCAATCACGCGTCCCTCGGCGGTCTTGAACGGCACCAATACAGTGTCGTCCTGATCCCAGGGACCGGATGATTGCCCCTTGGCCTTGAGCGCTCCGACCACCGTGAACGGGACATTCTTGATCCGTATCGCCTGGCCGACCACGCTGCCCGCGCCGAACAGTTCTGTGACTACCGTGTTCCCCAGCAGGGCGACCTTGGCACCGTTTCTGATTTCGCTCGGCTCGAACTCCCTGCCCTGGGCTATCTCCCAGTTGCGGGCAGTCAGGTAGTCTCCGTCGATGCCATAAACGGTGGTCGACCAGTTCAGGTTGCCCACGACCACCTGGGCCGACCCTCTATTCGTGGATGCCGCCGCGACGATTTCCGGAATTCCCTTCTTCAGCGCCCGCGTGTCGTCCACGGTCAGGGATTCGGTGCTGCCCGCAGCGGTGCGTGCCCCGCCAAACCACCTGGAACCGGACCTGATCATCAGCAGGTTGCTGCCGAGCGCCTGCATTTGCCGGTCCACCTCCGCCTGGGCACCCGCTCCCACGGTGACCATGGCGATGACGGCCGAGACACCGATGACGATGCCCAACATCGTCAGTACGCTGCGCAGCATGTTCACGCGCAACGCATCGAAGGCGACGCGGACAAGCTCAAACAGCGACATGGCGCACTTCGTCCATTGTGTCCGACATGATGACGCCGTCGCGAAACCTCAGGATTCGGCGGGCGTAGTCCGCGACTTCCGCTTCGTGCGTCACGACAATCACCGTAAGTCCCGCTTCGTTGAGTGTCTGGAACAGATTCATGATCTCCCGGCCCGTCGCGGTGTCGAGGGCGCCCGTCGGTTCGTCGGCCAGCAACATGTCGGGAGAGTTCACCAGGGCGCGGGCGATCGCCACGCGCTGCTGCTGGCCGCCCGAAAGCTGCGACGGCAGGTGTTGTGCGCGGTCGTCGAGACCGACCCTCGCAAGCGCCTCGCCAGCGCGCTTGGTGCGCTCGGTCCGATCAACGCCCGCATAGAGCAGCGGCAGGGCGACGTTGTCCAGGGCGGTGGTGCGTCCGAGCAGGTTGAATTGCTGGAACACGAAACCGATCTTGCGGTTGCGCACGCCCGCCAAGCTGTCACTCGCCAGATCCGATACGCGTTCGCCGTCGAGTTCGATGCTGCCGCTGTTCGGCCTGTCGAGGCAGCCGATCAGGTTCATGAACGTCGACTTGCCGGAGCCGGACGGTCCCATCACGGAGACGAACTCGCCGCGGTCGATGGCGAGCGATACACCATCGAGCGCGCGCACCGTCTCCGTGCCGACGGTGTAATCCTTATGGACATCGTGGCAGCGGAGGAAGGCCATCAGTTCTCCGCGTACATGGCGCGCACGATCACCTCTTCGCCCTTCTCGAGACCCGAGATAACCTCCGTCGCTTCATCGTCGTGCAGACCGACAACTATGCGTCGCTCCTCCGGTTCGCCGTCGTCTCCCAATAGCCAGACCGACGTCCGGCGCTGGCCCGAGGTCCGGTCCTGCAAGGCGCGCAATTTCTCCAGTTGCTCGGGCGTCAGGATGGTTTCAATTTCCCGCTCCATCGCCGCGCGCATCGACTGCATGCGCGCCCGCATGGCCTCGCGGTCTCCGCCGCCCGACCGGAATGCCTGGCGCATGTTGTCGCGTTGCGCCTCTACCATCTCGTCCAGTTCTTTGTCCTGTTCGGGAGTCAGCTCCAACTCGGTTCGGACGGTTTCCGCCAGGCCGCCTCGACCGCCGCCTCCAAAACCGCCTCCGCGACCGCCGCCCGCAAAGCCCTCCCCTCGACCGCCTCCTGCCCGGCGGCCGTCCCCGCGCGCCCCGCCGCCGAACGGTGCCGCTGCAGCGGCAGGTTGAACATCCGGTCGCGGTGTCTCTCGGACGGTGCCTCGTGGCGCGAAACGCAACGCCGCGTTGGACACCTTGACCACTTCGCTCTTGCTTCCCAATACGATCTGCACGCTCGCTGTCATGCCGGGCAACAGCGCCAGATCGTTGTTGTCCGCAGTAATGATCACTTTATAGGTCACCACGTTCTGCACGATGTTCGGCGCCTTGCGAATCTGCTGGATGCGCCCGAAGAAGCGCCGGTCCGGGTAAGCGTCCACCGTGAAACGGCACGGCATGCCTTCGCGGATGCGACCGATGTCGGCTTCGTCGACGCTCGCTTCGACCTTCATCCGATGCAGGTCCTGGCCGATCTCGAAAAGCTCCGGCGCCGAGAAACTCGCCGCCACGGTCTGACCGAGCTCCACTTGCCGGTTGATCACGGTCCCGGAAACCGGTGAACGAATGTACGTCCGTTCAAGATCCAGTCTGGATTGCGCCGATGCCGCCTGACGCTGCTCCAGCGTCGCCCGCGCATTGCCGATGGCGGCCTTCGCCACGGCGACCTGCGCTTGTGACGTTTCCACCAGCGTGATGTCCCTATCAAGTTCCGTCGCCGAAACATGTCCGCGCGCCTGCAGCGTTTGCCGGCGCGCGAGTTCGCGCTCGGCCTGTCCCAGGGTTGCTTCGGCCCGCCGCAACTCCGCCTTGCGACTTTCTATGTTGCCCCTCGCGACAGCGACATCCGCCTGGTTCTGCAACACGCGCGCCTGGAAAGTCCTCGGGTCGATGCGCGCGATGACTTCGCCCGCCTCCACAGTGTCATTGAAGTCCGCATGCAGTTCAGCCAACTGTCCCGAGAGCTGGGAGCCGACCACGACGGTATTCAACGCGGCCAGGGTCCCGGCGGAGAGGACGACGCTTTCGATGTCGCCCACCGCTACGGCGCTCAGCCGATAGTCGATCTGCTCTCCCGACGGTGACAGGGCATACAGCGAGACGGCGGCGCCGACCGCCAACAGGGCAACGAGGACCAGAACGGCGCGCGGTTTTCTTGCGATATTCATGCTTGATAACTATACGTCGATACGCCTTCGATCCGTCGCGCCGTCAGATAACGCGGCGTGCGCGCAGGTCTTCGATCACCTCAGCCTCGTATCCGAGTTCTGCCAGTATCTCGTCCGTGTGCTCGCTTAAGCTTGGCGCCCGTCGGCTGATGCCGGTATCGACACCGGAAAAATCCAGGGGCATCCGAGCCAACGGAGCAGGTTGGGAGAGACCCGGATAGTCGACGGGTTCGAAGAATCCCTGGTCGACCACCTGCTCGTTCGTGAGAGCGGCGGCGGGCGTCAACACCTCGCCGCACGGGATGCGCGCGGCCGCCAGTTCCTCCATCGCTTCCGCCGTGGTCCGTTCGGCGGCCCACGCGGCGGTGCGTTCGCTGATGTCGATACCGTTGTCGCCGCGCGCCTGGTCGGTCGCGTATCGCGAGTCCTCGAGCCAATGTGGTTCGCCCAGCAGTTTCACCCAGCGCTCGAACAGCGGATTGCCCGCCACCTGCACGAGCACCCAGCCGTCCCTGGTGCGGAAGGCGTCCGACGGCGCTGAGGTCTGGCTCCGGTTGCCCGTGCCGACACGATTCTTCTTCAGGATCGCCTGCTCGATCAGCACGCCGTTGGCGATCGTAAGCGCCGAGCCCAAAAGGCAACCTTCCACATGCTGGCCTTCGCCGGTGCGCATGCGATGGATGATCGCCGCCAGGGTCCCCACGGCGTTCAGGGACGCGGTGGCATAGTCGACGTAGGGCAGGTGGTTCTTCATCGGCTCTTCGTATCCGGTCAGGTGCATGTTGCCGGACATCGCTTGCGCCACGCCGTCGAAGCCGACGCGCGATCCGTATGGACCGCCGGAACCGAAGGCGGTACTCGTCGTGAGGATGATGTCCGGCTTGATGGCCGACAAGCTGGCGTAGTCGAGTCCCATGGACGCAAGCGTGTCTGGCGGCAGATTTGCGATGACGACATCCGCCGTTGCGACGAGCCTTTTGAGGATCTCCTGGCCTTCCGGCTTCCGGGGATTCAGCGTCAGGCCGCGCTTGTTCCGGTTCAACGCCATGAAAGTGCCGCCCTGTCCATCCGCGGTCACCGGTTGGTAGTAGCGATCTTCGCTGCCGTCGACCTTCTCGATTCGAATGACATCGGCGCCGAGATCGGCCAACAACATGCCGCAGAACGGCCCGGCGATATAGCGGCTGAAGTCCAGCACGCGAACGTCTTGCAGGATGGCCATGTCGTCCTCGCGATCACCCTATGCGCGCATAGTACATCCGGGATTCTCGTGGGACGGATCGACGGGCAGGCGAGCCGCCCGCCCAGACCTCACCGGAATCGTGCCGGCAGGCAACCTCACAGGGGAGGCATGACCTGCCTCACTTGACCTGGGGGAGCACCTTGTCGGTCATGACCCGCATGACTTGCTGCATGCTCTCGCGCGTGACCGAGTTCCCCAAATGCAGTTCGCACAACAGTTCGTCTACGCCGAAGAGTTCCTGCAACTCTTGAATCCGATCCACAACCTCTTCCGGCGTCCCGAACAGTTCCGTCGAGTTCGAGGAACGGCCATCCAGGCGACCGGCGGCGGGACTTGGTCGCCCCATCGCCACTGCCCGTTGTGCGCGCTCCTGGGCAAGGGCCTCCTTGAAGCGGTTGGACTCCTTCTGGGTTGCAGCCACATGCGTGGGTATGCGGATCGCCACACCGGGGTTGCCCGCGTGGCCTGCGTCTTTCCAGGCCTGCCGGTACTTGTCGACATCCTGCTTCAGGACGGAATCCCCCTGTTTCCCATACTTGGTACCCCGTTGCGCGTCGATATTGCCTCTGATCCCGACCCGATAGCCTATTTCTCCCATGGGCACGAAGCCCTGCTGGCTGTCGACCGCCAGGAGAATCGGTGGATGGGGCTTCTGGACCGGCTTGGGGCTGATCCGCATACCGGCCGGGGGCGTGGGATATTTATAAAACTCCCCATCGAATCCCGAGAAATCGCCCTCGTCCGTCCAGATGCTCTTCATGACCTCGAGGAACTCGAGAAAATGCCTCCGGCGGACAGCGTCACCAGCCGTGTCTCCCCCGACGCCGTATATGAAACGACCATTGCTGATGTGGTCGACCATCGCGACCTCTTGCGCGATGATGATCGGGTCCGGCGGCAACAACTGATCAAAGGAATAACTGCGTCTTTCAGCCACGATCCCCCTTCTAACGATGGTTTGACCGCCCTCCTGGACGTCCGTCAGATATTTCTCGCCGGGTAACTTCAGGTTATGCAGAAGGTGGACCGCGGTCCCGATCTTGATCTGTTTGGTCATTCCCGCTATCGCCGAGGACAGCACAAACGGCTCGGGGTTCGCGCCCGCCAACGGGGTTGACGCGGTCCAGACAACGTCCCACCCCATCTCGTCCACTGTCCTGACGTCGTTGAAGTTGTTGGCGAAACATTCCGCCTCCGATTCGCCCTGCTTTGCCGGCCAGGTAGTAAAGTACCCAATGTCTATGACAACTCTCCCTTCCCATTTGAATTCGGGGGGGGTTACCCCTCGGACTTGCTGCTCCTTTTTAGCACAAGGGTCATTCGCGAACAAACGCCCACAGGGGTTCTGAGCGAAAGATGGGGGATTCGAACCTAAAACAATGTACGGTTCGCGATGGAGCCGATGCGGCACACGATGGCAAGGCGCCAGGCCAAATCTCCGGAGAGCCTTGGGTGTACGATTTGCCCAATTCATGCGTCGACCTCGACGATCTCTATGCGCGTTGTCTACAATCTGCTGCTGCTACTGGCCCTGCCGTTTGTCTGGCTGCGCCTGATCGCGAGGGTCAGGAGCGAGCCCGCTTACGCCGAGCGACGCGGTGAACGCTGGGGGCGGGTTCCCGAAAGCGTGGGACGGGACGTGGTCTGGTTCCACACGGTTTCCGCGGGCGAGGCCATCGGGGCGGCACCGACGATACGCGCGCTCAGGGCGCGGATGCCGGAGCAGCGGTTCCTGGTGACGACCACGACGCCGGCCGGGAGCGAGCAGGTGATCGAGCGGCTGGGCGACATCGTCGATCACTGTTACGCGCCCTACGATTTTCCCTGGGCCGTGGCCCGGTTCCTGCGGCGCGTCGAACCCAGGGCGCTGGTGTTGATGGAAACCGAACTGTGGCCAAACATCATTCGCGGCGCCAAGAGGCGCGGCGCTGTCACTTCCCTCGTCAACGCCCGGCTGTCGGAACGATCAGCGCGCCGCTATGCCCATGTCTCGGGTCTGACGCGCGCCATGCTGCGGGACGTCGATCACCTGTTCTGCCAGTACCCGGAAACGGCGCGTCGGTTCGAAGCGCTCGGAGCGGACAATGCCAAGCTGGAAGTTACCGGCAGCATCAAGTTCGATCTTGATATCCCGTCCGATCTCGACAGCGAAGTCGAGCGTTTGCGCCAGGAATGGGCGCCCGACCGGCCCGCATGGATCGCGGGCAGCACCCATCCCGGCGAAGAAGAGGTCGTGCTCTCCGCGCACGCTGAACTGCTGCGTCGGTTCCCGAACCTGCTGCTCGTGCTCGTTCCGCGCCATCCCCGTCGGGTCGATGAGGTGGCGGCGCTGTGCGACAGGAGGGGACTGTCGTCGGTCCGCTTGTCGGACAACGGCCCGTCCGGCGAGAAGGAGACAAGCGTTCTGATCGTCGATGTGATGGGCCAACTGCTGTACTGGTACGGAGTCGCGCAGGTCGCCTTCCTCGGCGGCAGCCTGGTGCCCGTGGGCGGACACAACCCCATCGAAGCGGCGGTCCACGGCGCCCCGATGCTGATGGCCCGCTACCGCTTCAATTTCGCCGAGATCACCCAACAGTTCGCAGACGCTGGCTGCCTGGCCTCCGTCGATGGGGACAGCCTGGCCGGCGCGGTCGCAGACCTGCTCGCCGACCCCGAGCGACGCCGTGCCCAGGGCCGCGCAGCGCGTGAAGTCATCGAAGCGAACCGCGGTGCGAGCGACAAACTGCTCGCCCGGCTGGAGGAGATCATCCCTTAGGGACTATTGGCCCGCTCTCATCCTCGCGATCACGTCCTTGGCGAAGGCCCTGTACGCACCGCGCGCGTTACCGCCGGGTGGAATGAAGCAGATCGCATCAAGCCCCTGGGCTTCCAACGCCTGGAGCTGCTCGATGATCTCATCGGGCTCACCGACGATGCCGAAAGCCCTCACCAGTTCTGGCGTGATGAACCGTGCCTCGTCTTCGTCGATATAACTGTAGTGGCTCTGGTGGAGCATCTGGTGTCGGTGTTTCGCGTCGCGCGACTCGTGAAAGGCAAGATAGTCGTCCCAGATCGGACGCACATAGGCCGGCGGCTCGATTCCAACATCCCGAGCTGCGTCCACGAGGTAGTGCACATTCGCCATGATGGACGGGCCCAATTGTTCGACCACCCGCCGGGAGTCCAGCGTCTCGCCAGGTTCCAACACCATCAGGTTGACCAGTGCGCTGGTATGGAATTGATCCAGTACGCGACCGGCGCGCTCCGCCCCGCGGCGTACGTTCGCGAGCGCCTCGGCAATGCCGCCGCCACGTGGGATGCCGGTAATCAAGCCATCTCCCAACTCGCCGGCAAGTGCCTGCGCTCGGGGACCAAAGCCGCCAACGTGGATGGGTATGGGAGCGCTCAGATCGTAATTGCCCTGGCCCTGTCGCTGGAATCGGATTGCATGCGCGTCGCCGTTTTCGGAGTACTCGACTTCCTCGCCGCGGAGCAATCCCCGAACCAGTCGAATGTACTCGGCAAAAGGTTTTATCCGCATAGGCGCGCGCCCGAGCGTCCGCATCGCCGTATTTCCCGTACCGATGCCGAAAAACACGCGTCCCGGTGCGAGCTGATTTATCGTGGCGATGCCGTTTGCCATATCTGGCGCACCGCGCAGGCCCGGTATCGCAACGCCAGTACCAATGCGCATGCGGTGAGTGCGCTGCGCTATCAATGCGAGCGTCGCCCAGGGATTGGATGACAACATGGGCGAGTCGCCGGCCCAGCAAAAGTCATAGCCGAGTTCTTCGGCCTCAGCGACGAAATCGACACGTGAAACACGGCCGCAAGACACGCCGAATTCCATTGTTTCTCCTCCTTTCGGGTTGCTACCGGCGCCCGGGAAGCATCAAGCGGCGCGTGAAGTGATCGACGCGAACCGTGGCGCGAGCGATGAACTGCTCGCACGGCTCGAGCAGATCATTGCTCCGGGATGATGCGGACTACCAGGTTCGACGGGTCGGTATAGTCTGCCAGCTCGCGGATATCGGACTCCGCGAGCGAACCCGCGCTCAGTTTGAGCTGGAGCATGTCGAGCACGTAGTTGTAGCGCGAGTCGGCGTAGTCGAATTGCGACAGGAAGAGTCTCTGCTGCGCCTGCAACACGTCGACGATGTTGCGCGTGCCGACCTCATACCCTGTCTGCGTCGCCTCAAGCGCGGACTCGGACGACTTGATGGCGCGGATTCTCGCCTGCACGCGGACGACATCGGTGGAGACGGCGCGGAACAGGTTCCGCGTGTCTCGGACCACGGTCGACTCGCGTTCCTGCAGGGACTGACGCGCCCGCTCGACCTGATGGCGGGATTCCCTGGAGCGCGACCACAGCGCGCCACCCTGGAACACCGGAATCTGCGCCGACAGGACATAGCTCTGCGCTTCCGACTGGCTGGCGAGCAACCCGGACCCGCCCGTTGACGAGTTGTTGTGCGAAATGACCGCCGTTAGAGTCGGCAAGTGACCGGAGCGCACCGCTCGGTGGCCGCGCTGCGCCGCGGTGAGCGCTTCGCGCGCGCTCAGGATACTCAGGTTGGAATTCACCGCCCGCGCTACCCACGCCTCCTCGTCGTCTGGCTCCGGATCGACAATGGGCAACGCGCTGTCGAGACTGTCGACGCTTTCATGCGCCACGCCGGTGATGGTCTTCAAGGTCTCGAAGAACACGTCGTGATCACCATCCGCCTGGATGCGCCGCACCACCGCGGCATCGTAGGCAGCCGTCGATTCGAGCACGTCGGTGATCGCCACCAGACCGACATCGAAACGTTGCCGCACCTGCTCCAGTTGTCGCTTTACCGCCTGCTCTTCGGCGCGGGCCGCTTCCACGCGCGCCTGCGCGCGAAGCACGTTGAGATAGGCGGCGGCGACCCGAACTATCAGATTGCGTTCGGCATTGGCGAGATCATGTTCCGCCTGGACCGACAACGCCTGGGCGCGACGGAAATTGAACCAGCTCGCCGCATTGAATACGGGTTGCCGAAGCTGCGCATTCCACCCGTGGCTATTGGAGGTCTGGGACGGCACCGTAAAGATTTGCCCGAAGCTCGGGCTGTTCGGATCGAGGTCGAGGCGCGAACCGGGGAAGCTGCGGCGGTTCTTCGACGTCGACCCGCCCATCGAGATGGTCGGCAGCAACGCGGCGCGCGACTGGGGCACGATCTCCTTGCGCGCCCGGTAGTCTGCTTGCGCAGCACCCAGGACCGGATCGTTCGCCTTCGCCGCGGCATAGAGCTGTTCGATATTCGCGCCGTCTTCGGCTGCGGCAAGAGACGCGGCAAGACCTAGCGCCAGCGCGCCCGCGCCCAGACGCCACAAAAGGTTGTTGGGATGCCGCTGCTCGCAACGGGCCGCGCGGCGCAAACTGCCCGCTGCCGATTTCCTCATGGATTCTCTCCGCTTCCGATGCCACCCCGAGAGGCGCGGCGCAGTCTACCAAAAACCGTTCCGACACTCGGCGGATTCTCCCACGCCGAATGTTTCCCGCTGACAGACGTTTTCCCATGAAAAGTCCCCGAGCAATGTCTTGTACAATGCTCTTGTACGAAGCAGGAGGTTTTTCTCGTCGCTCGGCTCCTGGTTAAATTCACGCGTGATGATCGTGCGCGGCACAAATCACGTTTGGCGGCAGAATTGGCGATATTGGTTGTTTGGTTGTGCAGAAAGTGGGACGAAAACGCTACAGCATCGATCTCAAGGCGCACATGGCCGAGTGCGAGGCGAACTATGCGCGCCTCATGCGCCTTTTGCCGATGCTCGCCGAGGGCGACCGAAGCGTTTTCGCCATGGTGCTCGGCGAGAGCGAGCCACGCGTGATTCTCCGGGTTGTCGCGCGCCACAAATACACGACAGTGATCGAACTGAGCCAGGAAAACGCGCGAGAACAGGCAGCGGACGTGCCGGAAACGCGGCTCGGGGTTCGCTTGTATCACGACGCGAGGTCGGCGGAAGTGATCGCCTTTCAGGACCAACGCAGGTTCCAGGCGGTGTACGGGTATCCGAACCGGCAAATGCGGCACCCGGACGAAAAGGTGCAGATCAATCGGTTCCTGGGCGAATTTCTACGCATGTGCGTTGCGCACGGCATCTCTCTTGAACAGCCCGCTCCCGCGGATCGGTTCGATGGAATGAGGGCTACTCTACAAGCGTAAATGGGTCTAACTGTATTGCAGATAACCGATACGCATCTGCTTGACTCGCCCCGCGACACGATGCAGGGGGTGAACACCCAAAATTCCCTGGAAGCTGTGCTTGACCAGGCCCTCGCCGAAGTCGTTCCCGACGTGGTGCTGGCGACCGGAGATATCGCCGAAGCGGCCACCGAAACCGTCTATCAACGGTTTCGCGACACGATCGCGTCACGCTACGAAGGCCCCTGTTTGTGCGTGCCGGGCAATCACGACCAGCGAGATCCCTTTGACGCGATCCTTTCTCGCACCCGCCACAGCGCGGCCGGATGGGACATCATCGGTGTCGACACCCATATCGAGGACCACGTGGAGGGCCAAGTCGGCGAGGACGAATTGCGCCGGCTGGAGGCGGAACTGGCCACCGCCGCCGGCGATGTTCTCGTGGTCGGGCATCACTGCCCGATCGATATCGGCTCGCCAAGATTCGACGCGCACCGCATCGTCAACGGCGACGAGTTCACGGCGCTGCTCAATGCCCACGATTGCGTGCGCGCCTACGTCTGCGGCCACATTCATCAGCCATTCGACGCGTTCGCGGGAAATATCCGAATCCTCGCCACGCCATCCACCTGTTTCCAATACGCGTCTGGCAACGCCGAATCCCTGATCGACGATGCCGCCCCGGGATATCGCTGGCTCGAACTGCTTGAGTCCGGCAACTTCGAAACCCGGATTGCCCGTCTCAATGCCGAATAGCTATTCCGCCGAATCAATTCAGGTGCTGTCCGGGCTGGATCCGGTACGCCGTCGCCCCGGCATGTACACGGACACCACGCGCCCGGACCACATGGTGATGGAGGTTGTGGACAACTCGGTCGACGAAGTCATCAGCGGCTACGCCACCGAAGTCGAGGTCACGCTGTTCGCCGACGGGTCCGTCGAGGTCCTCGACGACGGCCGCGGCATGCCCGTGGATGTGCATCCGGAGCACAAGCTCACGGGCGTCGAACTCATACTGACCAAACTCCACGCCGGCGGGAAGTTCGACAGAAAGAACTACAGTTTCTCGGGCGGCCTGCACGGCGTCGGCGTATCGGTGGTGAACGCGCTGTCGAGCTCGCTCGAAGTCGAAGTCAAGCGGGACGGCGGCGTGTACTCCCAGCGGTTCGAAAACGGCGACCCCGTGACAACCCTCGAGACCGTCGGCTCCGTCGGCAAGCGCAACACCGGCACGCGCATCGTCTTCAAGCCGAACCCGGTGTATTTCGACACGCCCACTTTCGGCCTGGCCAAACTGCGGCATGTCCTGCGCGCGAAGGCGGTGCTGTGTCCGGGGCTTCGCGTGAGCCTGACGGTGGAAGAAGAGCTGGGACAGACCTCGACAGAGACCTGGCTGTACGAGTCCGGGCTGGCGGAATATCTCGGCGGTTCGTTGCTGGCCGACGACCCCGTCCTGGCCCAGCCATTCGTACACAGCGCCAAAGGCAGCGAGGAGGCTGTGGACTGGGCCCTGCAGTGGGTCCCCGGGAAGGACCCGCTCGTGGCCGAGAGCTATGTCAACCTCGTGCCGACCCCGCTGGGGGGCACGCATGTGAACGGCCTCCGCAGCGGCCTGATCGAAGCGCTGAGGGAGTTCTGCGAATTTCGCGACATGCTTCCACGCAATCTGAAACTCGCCCCCGACGACCTCTGGGATCGGTGCGCCTACGTGTTGTCGGCCAAGCTGGCCGAGCCGCAGTTCAGCGGCCAGACCAAGGAGCGGTTGTCCTCTCGCCGGGCAGCCGCTTTCGTCGGCGGCGTGGCCAAGGACGCTTTCAGCCTTTGGCTGAACGAAAACCCGCAAGAGGGTTCGAAACTCGCGGAACTGGCGATCGCCAACGCCCAAAAGCGATTGCAAGCGAGCAAGACGGTCGCCCGGAAAAAGGTTCTGTCTGGTCCCGCATTGCCGGGCAAGCTGACCGACTGTTCGAACCCGGATCCCGCGCAGGCCGAACTGTTCCTGGTTGAGGGCGACTCCGCCGGCGGTTCCGCCAAGCAGGCGCGCGATCGCGAATACCAGGCCGTCCTGCCATTGAAGGGCAAAATACTCAATACCTGGGAAGTCGACGCCAGCCAGGTGCTCGGATCGCAGGAAGTGCACGATATCTCGCTCGCCATCGGCGTGGAGCCCGGGTCCGAGAACCTCGAAGGTTTGCGCTACGCCAAGGTGTGCATCCTCGCGGACGCGGATTCCGATGGCGCCCACATCGCGACCCTGTTGTGCGCGCTGTTCCTGAGACACTTTCCGGCACTGGTCGAAGCCGGCCACGTATACGTCGCCATGCCTCCGCTATACCGCATCGACATCGGCAAGGAAGTCTTCTACGCCATCGACGATGAAGAGCGACAGGGCCTGCTCGATCGCATAGTTGCGGAGAAAAAGCGCGGCAACCCGGTGGTGCAGCGGTTCAAGGGGCTGGGCGAGATGAATCCCATGCAACTGCGCGAAACGACGATGGCGCCGGACAGCCGGCGGCTGGTGCAGATGTCCATCGGCTCTAAACAGAAAACCCTGGAAATGATGGACATGCTGCTCGCGAAGAAACGCGCGGCGGACAGGCGAGAATGGCTTCAAGCGAAGGGCGATCAAGCGGTGATCGCATGACGACGGACACCGCCAACGGCATCGAAACGGTTCCGCTCTGGCAATACACGGAGAAGGCGTACCTCGACTATTCGATGTACGTCATCAACGACCGCGCCCTGCCGCATTGCGGAGACGGCTTGAAGCCCGTCCAGCGGCGCATCGTATATGCGATGTCGCGGCTCGGATTGACGCCCCAGGCGAAGTTCGCGAAATCTGCCCGTACGGTGGGCGAAGTGTTGGGGCGCTTCCATCCGCATGGCGAAATCGCCTGCTATGAAGCCATGGCGCTCATGGCGCAGTCATTCTCTCTGCGCTATCCGCTGATCGAAGGGCAGGGCAACTGGGGCGCTCCGGACGATCCCAAGTCCTTCGCGGCCCAGCGCTACACCGAGGCCCGGCTGTCGAAATACGCCGAACTGCTGCTGTCCGAGGTCGGCCAGGGCACCGTGGATTTCGTTCCAAACTTCGATGGCACGGTCGACGAGCCCAAGCAACTGCCCGCGCGCGTTCCGGTGCTGTTGTTAAACGGCAGCACCGGGATCGCAGTCGGCATGGCGACCGATGTCCTGCCACACAATCTGCGGGAAGTCGTGGGCGCCTGCATCCGCCTGCTCGACGAGCCGGATGCCACCGATCGGGACTTGATGGAACACATCAGGGGACCGGACTTCCCGTCCCAGGCGCTCATCATCACGCCGCCGGAAGAGTTACTCGCGGCGTACGAGACCGGGCGCGGCTCGGTTCGCGCTCGCGCGCGCTACACGCTGGAGAACGGCGAGATCGTGGTCGACGCACTTCCCTATCAGACATCCTCGTCCAAGATCGTGGAGCAAATCGCGCAGCAGATGCACGCCCGCCGGTTGCCGATGCTGGTGGACGTGCGGGACGAATCCGACCACGAGAGTCCGACGCGCGTCGTCATCGTGCCGCGTTCGAACCGGGTCGATGTCGAGCGCCTCATGAGCCACCTGTTCGCTTCGACCGACCTCGAACGCAGCTACCGGATCAATTTCAATGTCATCGGCCTCGACCACAGGCCCAGGGTACATGGACTCAAGGCGCTGCTCGCGGAGTGGCTCAAGTTCCGTCGTATTACCGTGCGCCGGCGCCTCACCTACCGTCGGGATCAGATCGATGCCCGACTGCACATCGTCGACGGCCTGCTCAAGGCGTTTTTCAACCTCGACGAGGTAATTCGGATCATCCGGGAGGAAGACGACCCCCGGGCGCAGCTCATGGCTCGGTTCGAACTGACGTCGGAGCAAACGACCGCCATTCTGGACCTTCGGTTGCGTCAACTGGCCAAGCTTGAAGAAAACGCGCTACAGGATGAGCGAAGCTCCCTCAACGACGAACGCGACGGGTTGGAAAGCATTCTCGGTTCCAGTTCCCGCCTCAAAACGCTTATCAAGAACGAACTCTCCGCCGACGCGGAGAAGTTCGGCGACGCGCGTCGCTCCGAGTTGCTCGAAGCCGAGGAGGCGCGCCAGTTCGCGGCCGAGGAACTCGTCACCAATGAACCCATCACCGTCATCCTGTCGACAAAGGGCTGGGTGCGCTCCGCCAAGGGCCACGAAATCGACGCCGATGCCTTGTCCTATCGCGCCGGCGATGAACTCTGCACCTTCGCCCGCGGGCGCACCAACGACACGCTGCTGTTCTTCGACTCGACCGGACGCAGCTACTCTGTCGCCGCCCATACGCTGCCCTCGTCCCGAGGCCAGGGAGAACCGTTGACCGGTCGCTTGAACCCGCCTGAAGGCGCGCGCTTCGTCGGCACCTTGATCGGGTCGGCCGATACCAGGGTCCTGCTCGCGTCCGACGCCGGCTATGGTTTCATCGGAACCCTGGGCGCAATGGCCACGAAGAACCGCGCGGGCAAGAGCGTGCTGACCGTGCCGAAGGACAGCCAGGTCATGTCGCCAGCGCTGGTCGCGGGCAAGACCCACGTCGCCGCGGCGACAAACCAAGGTCGCCTGCTCGTGTTCCCGATCGCCGACTTGCCCGAACTGACGCGCGGCAAGGGCAACAAGATCATCAACATACCTGCAGCCGCCCTGAAGGCCCGCGAGGAGTTCCTGGCCGGCGTCGTCCCCATCGGCAAGGAACAACTCCTGATCGTGCGCGCCGGCGGACGACAGATGAAGTTGCGGTTCAAGAATCTTCAAGGCTACATGGGCGAACGTGCGCGGCGCGGCCGCGTGCTGCCGCGGGGCCTTCAGCGGGTATCCGCCCTCGAAGTGGAAGAACGGCGCCGTCCGGCAAAGAGCTGAGCCTGGCGTTCTATCACAGTTCCGTACGAACCAAGCGCGGAGTGGACGAGACGATATCCGCTCAGGCTGGTTCCGGCCAACGCGTCCATGGCGCGGCGCGGCGCCATATCCGCTGCCAGCTTGTCCGGCCGGTCGAGCCGGGCGAACACTTCTTCGCTGACGGCAAGCTTCCGATCCGGGGCCAGTGCGGACAGAAGCAACGCCTCTCGGACCTCCTCGGACCCGTCGACGATCACGTCCGCGCCGGGCTCGCTACAACGGTGCAGGCCGTAGCGAAACGTCGGGCGCGAACTCGCGGCGCGTCGAAAATTGGTAAGTTCGATCACCTTGGCGGTCAATAGCGCGGCACAAAGCACTTCGAAGCACCGGTCGCTGCTCCCCATGTCGTCGAATACCACGAGGATTCCCGTGCTCTGCAGCGGCTCCACATTGCCGCCGTATATGTTGGCCACATGATCCGCGCGTTCCAGCGCCAGCCCGAGCACCGCTCCTTTTTCCTCGCGCCGGACGTTCTGATCGAACAGATTTATCACCAGCACGAATCCAGCACGCGCCTCGCCCCGACCGCGAGGCGCGGTGCGCCCGTTTGCGGTTCGCGCCATGCGGCGCCCCAACATGATCAGAGCAACAGTTGCCGCCAGCGCAATCAGCCAAAACGGCGCTGATACGGAAATCAACTCCGCTAGCGACGGCCGAAATCGCTCCCGATCCAATACGACTCGCGCATAGCCCACAACCGTGTCGTCCGCGGTCACGGCATGCGTGTAGTGCACTGTCCCCGGATCGCTCGCATCGCGACCCGCAAACACGAGCACACGATCATCGACGGCGTACAAACTGAACCCGACGACTTCGTCGAACGCCGTCATGCGGTGACCAAGGTTGCTGAACGCCACGGAGTTGGGCCGCAGCATGGGCTCGACCGCCAGTTCGGCTGCCAATGCTCCCAGCGCATCGCTGAAAAGGTCCATACGCACGTCGGCGCGCCGCTCCAGCACGTAATCGACCACTCCGAAAATCACCGCCGACGCGGCGAGAAAACCGCCGATCGCCGCCCACACCGTCGCTGGTACGCGTTGCATGAACTCGAACACAGCGTTGGCATTACTACGAGGGGAGCGAACGCCGCGACCGTAGCACGGCGACGCGCCGGAACTCAATGCGCGTTGACGTTGCCGCGCAGGTGAATCAGAGGAAACCCCAGTTGCTCCGGCGTAGACGACGTGCAGCGCCCCCAGCGGCCACCCGCGCTGCACCCCGACACAAAAATTCCTTCTCCCGCCGCACAATCGGCGCGCGCTGCTTCGACCGCAATCGCCGCGATTGTCCTACGCGACTTGGCGATGTCGCCCATTCTCTGACCAGATGCCGGGCTGGTACGCTCGCGAAATCTTGAAACAACAACAACCCGGCACCGTCCGAATGGACCGAAACGAAACACCGTCCAGTTGCTCGCGCAGGCTGTTTGAGAAGGCCCGCGCGGACATGCTACGGTTGTCGGCAACGCGACGCGCAACACGCTCGCGTCACTTTGAAGGATACGCCCGTGAAGCCGACCCCCATCCCTCGCGAAGATGTCCGCTATCCCAGTTCGGACGGTCGGCGCATGGCTGAGAACGACTGGCAGCGGGTCGCGATAATCAACGCGTCCGAAACTCTCGACATGTACTACCGGGATCGCCCAAACGTTTACGTTTCCGCCGACCTGCTGATCTACTACGAGGAAGGCGACCCGGCGAAAGCCGTGGCGCCGGATGTCTTCGTCGTCTTCGGCGCGGCGAAACGCCCGAGGATGGTCTACAAGCTATGGGAGGAGCCCAAGGCTCCGGATTTCGTGCTGGAGGTCGCCTCGGGGAGCACCTGGAAGCAGGATCGCGAACGCAAGCGCGTTCTGTACGAGCAACTCGGGGTGCGGGAGTATTGGCGCTTCGATCCAAGGGGCGAGTTCTTCCAGCCGCCGCTGCAGGGATTGCGCCTGCAAGGCGGCCGCTATCGGCCGATCCATGCGCGGCTGCGACGTGGCGAGCCGGTCTTGCCCAGCGCCGTCCTTGGGTTCGACTTGCGGGCGGAAGCGGGACAGGTGCGTTTTCATCACCCCGCGACCGGGCAAGCGCTCGAAACCGTCCGCGAGTCGGCGATGGCTCGGGAAGCGGCGGAGGGTCGCCAGCGCGCCGCAGAGGAAGGCCAGCGCGCGGCAGAGGAACGTCAGCGCGCGGAACGGGACGCGCGTCGCGCCGCAGAGACGCGAGAAGCCGAATTGCGGAAGCAACTTGAATCCCTTCTCCGCAAGTCGGGGATTGACCCGGACGCATGACTTTCCCGCAGACCGAAGCAATCTAAAATCCGCATTTGGCAAGGTCGTGCCGCAGAGCGGGCCCTGCTGCGCCAGCACCGGCATGGCCGTTCCGCCAGCGTATATCGACGATCCCCGGCATCTCATGGAAAACTCGGATTGGATCATCGAGCGGGATTGCTCCCAGAGGATTCCCGATCTCCACCCGCGGCACCGCAAGAATTCGCGAATCGGCGTTTGGTAGTGCGCCCTTTATGTCAAGATCGTTCCAAGCGTATCTATGGAAAATGTCGTGAGCGAACGATCTCGTCCCGGTGTCGGCGGCAAGTCGGGCGACCGTAGCATGGCCGCCACCGCGAACTCAATTCCCGTCGGCGGCGGCGCGTCAGTCCGGGTCCCTTCGGGGTTGCGGTCGCGCGGCAGCATGACGGCAATTGTGAACCCGGCGGCAAGTTCACCGCATCGGCAAATCTCTGCAATCGCTGTAAGCGAACGCCGAGAGTTGCCGCGCCGCGCCGCGCCGCGCGAACCTCGCGCGATGCGCCTATTGCCGACGCGAACGCCTATCGGGATCGGGTCTCCCAAAGCAAGGCTCAGCCACCAGCCGCGCGACAGCCGCGATCACGGCGCCGTCGGCGGGATACGCTGCTTGCGGATCCGGGCTTCCAGCTCGGCGATCCTGGCTTCCGCCCGGACCCGGGCGGCCGTTTCGTCTTCGGCCCGCGCCTCGGCAGCTCGGCGGACGGCCGCTTCGTCTTCGGCCCGCGCCTCGGCAGCTCGGCGCGCGGCCGCTTCCTCCGCGTGTGTTCGCAGATCCTGCCCCGTTGCCGGATCGAAAAGCCGTAGCTCCGAACCCTTGAGCCACAGGTGCACGCCGAGCGCCGCGCTCCGATAGCCGCGCTCCCCGTTCGGCAGCCGCGACCGCGGCAGCGGCCGGTACGCGCCGGCGCGCAGCGCGAGACCCTGAAGCGGCGGCGTCAAATATTCCCCCCTGGGGTCGTAGAGGAAATACTCGTCCACGCCCCACGCGGCGTACCGTTGCCGCTTCGTCCCCATGTCCTCGCCGCGCGTGCTCTTCGACGTCACCTCCAGCACGAACGACGGTGGCCTCTCCTCCCATATCTTGAACAGGTCGCGGTCGCCGTCCGCCACGCCGAACGCCACGAACACGTCGGGAGACAGATGGCGGCGCGGGTTGCCCGGCGTATCGTATACGAGCAGGTTGGCACCCACGAAAACGTCCGCCCGCGTCTCGTAGCGGATCTTGAGGACATGCGCGACATAGGTCAGCCGCTGGAAATGCAGATCGCTCTCCGCCACCGGTTTGCCGTCCGCCGTCGGGTACTCAACGATGGATACGTTGCGAACGGGTTCGTGCATGGGACGCTCCTCGATTGTGGGACTTCCATGAATCGAAGGTGCCACCACCGCTGGAGGACTCGCAACGTCGGAGTTCCCTTGGCGTCACGGGCGCACGGCAATCCAGCGGGCTGAAGGCTTCCCTCGTCCCGGTGTCGGCGGCAAGTGGGGCGACCGTAGCATGGCCGCCACCGCGAACTCAATTCCCGTCGGCGGCGGCGCGTCAGTCCGGGTCCCTTCGGGGTTGCGGTCGCGCGGCAGCATGACGGCAATTGTGAACCCGGCGGCAAGTTCACCGCATCGGCAAATCTCTGCAATCGCTGTAAGCGAACGCCGAGAGTTTCCGCGCCGCGCCGCGCCGCGCGAACCTCGCGCGATGCGCCTATTGCCGACGCGAACGCCTATCGGGATCGGGTCTCCCAAAGCAAGGCTCAGCCACCAGCCGCGCGACAGCCGCGATCACGGCACCGTCGGCGGGATACGCTGCTTGCGGATCCGGGCTTCCAGCTCGGCGATCCTGGCTTCCGCCCGGGCCCGGGCGGCCGTTTCGTCTTCGGCCCGCGCCTCGGCAGCTCGGCGCGCGGCCGCTTCCTCCGCGTGTGTTCGCAGATCCTGCCCCGTTGCCGGATCGAAAAGCCGTAGCTCCGAACCCTTGAGCCACAGGTGCACGCCGAGCGCCGCGCTCCGATAGCCGCGCTCCCCGTTCGGCAGCCGCGACCGCGGCAGCGGCCGGTACGCGCCGGCGCGCAGCGCGAGACCCTGAAGCGGCGGCGTCAAATATTCCCCCCTGGGGTCGTAGAGGAAATACTCATCCACGCCCCACGCGGCGTACCGTTGCCGCTTCGTCCCCATGTCCTCGCCGCGCGTGCTCTTCGACGTCACCTCCAGCACGAACGACGGTGGCCTCTCCTCCCATATCTTGAACAGGTCGCGGTCGCCGTCCGCCACGCCGAACGCCACGAACACGTCGGGAGACAGATGGCGGCGCGGGTTGCCCGGCGTATCGTATACGAGCAGGTTGGCACCCACGAAAACGTCCGCCCGCGTCTCGTAGCGGATCTTGAGGACATGCGCGACATAGGTCAGCCGCTGGAAATGCAGATCGCTCTCCGCCACCGGTTTGCCGTCCGCCGTCGGGTACTCAACGATGGATACGTTGCGAACGGGTTCGTGCATGGGACGCTCCTCGATTGTGGGACTTCCATGAATCGAAGGTGCCACCACCGCTGGAGGACTCGCAACGTCGGAGTTCCCTTGGCGTCACGGGCGCACGGCAATCCAGCGGGCTGAAGGCTTCCCTCGTCCCGGTGTCGGCGGCAAGTGGGGCGACCGTAGCATGGCCGCCACCGCGAACTCAATTCCCGTCGGCGGCGGCGCGTCAGTCCGGGTCCCTTCGGGGTTGCGGTCGCGCGGCAGCATGACGACAATTGTGAACCCGGCGGCAAGTTCACCGCATCGGCAAATCTCTGCAATCGCTGTAAGCGAACGCCGAGAGTTTCCGCGCCGCGCCGCGCGAACCTCGCGCGGTGCGCCTATTGCCGACGCGAACGCCTATCGGGATCGGGTCTCCCAAAGCAAGGCTCAGCCACCAGCCGCGCGACAGCCGCGATCACGGCACCGTCGGCGGGATACGCTGCTCGCGGATCCGGGCTTCCAGCTCAGTAATCCTGGCCTCCGCCCGGATCCGGGCGGCCGTTTCCTCCTCGACGCGCGCAGTCGTCTCCGCGTACGTCAGCAGATCCCGTCCCGTTGCCGGATCGAAAAGCCGTAGCTCCGAACCCTTGAGCCACAGGTGCACGCCGAGCGCCGCGCTCCGATAGCCGCGCTCGCCGTTCGGCAGCCGCGACCGCGGCAGCGGCCGGTACGCGCCGGCGCGCAGCGCGAGACCCTGAAGCGGCGGCGTCAAATATTCCCCCCTGGGGTCGTAGAGGAAATATTCGTCCACGCCCCACGCGGCGTACCGTTGCCGCTTCGTCCCCATGTCCTCGCCGCGCGTGCTCTTCGACGTCACCTCCAGCACGAACGACGGCGGCTTCTCCTCCCATATCTTGAACAGGTCGCGGTCGCCGTCCGCCACGCCGAACGCCACGAACACGTCGGGAGACAGATGGCGGCGCGGGTTGCCCGGCGTATCGTATACGAGCATGTTGGCGCCCACGAAAACGTCCGGCCTGTCCGCAAAGCGGTTCTTCAGGGCCTGGGCCGCGTAGGTCATGCGTTCGAAATGCAGGCTGGTCTCCGCCACGGGTTCGCCGTCCGACGTGGGATACTCAACGATGGATGCGCTGCGAACGGGTTCGTGCATCGGCGGCTCCTCCATTGCGAGACTTGCCGCGTCCCGGTGACGGAGGCAAGTCCGGCGACCGTAGCACGGCCGCCGCCGCAAACTCAATTCGCGCGGCGCGCGGCGCGTCGGTCGGCGTCTCCTCGGGGCTTGGGCGGGGCCAAAGCACGGCGCCCCCCGGGGCGTTGGTTGTGGCACCAGGCTCGCGCGGCAGCATGGCGGACATTGTGAACCCGATGGGAACTTCACCAAATCCGCAAATCTCCGCAATCGCTGTAGGAAAACGCCAGCGGTTTCCACGCCGCGCAGCCGTGTGCGCCCTGGTAGCTTAGCTTGCTACCCCGAAACGGGCGTCAGTCGCGGGCACCACGCTCCGTTCTCGTCGCGACCCGCAAACACCAGCACACGATCATCGACGCTACACACGCCGAACCCGACGACCTCGTCGAACGCCGTCATGCGGTGACCGAGATTGCTGACCGCCACGGGGTTCGGCCGCAGCATGGGCTCGACCGCCAGTTCCACTGCCAGTGCTCCCCGCGCATCGCCGAAGCGGTCCATACGCACAACGGAGCGACGCTCCAGCACATAGTCGGCCAACGCGAAAATCACCGCCGATGGCAGCCCACACCAGCGCCGGTGCGCGTCGGATGAACTCGAACACAGGCGTTCGCATTACTACGAGGCGAGCGAACGCCGCGGCCGGAGCACGGCGGCACGGCGGAACTCAATTCGCGTCGAGGGTGCCCGCTCGAACACAGTCTTCGACATCGCCGAGCAATCTTCCTACGCGCCTTGCAGATATCTCCGATTCTCTGACTGGATGCCGGGCTGGTACGCTCGCGAAATCTTGAAACAACAACAACCCGGCACCGTCCGAATGGACCGAAACGAAACACCGTCCAGTTGCTCGCGCAGGCTGTTTGAGAAGGCCCGCGCGGACATGCTACGGTTGTCGGCAACGCGACGCGCAACACGCTCGCGTCACTTTGAAGGATACGCCCGTGAAGCCGACCCCCATCCCTCGCGAAGACGTCTGCTATCCCAGTTCGGACGGTCGGCGCATGGCTGAGAACGACTGGCAGCGGGTCGCGATAATCAACGCGTCCGAAACTCTCGACATGTACTACCGGGATCGCCCAAACGTTTACGTTTCCGCCGACCTGCTGATCTACTACGAGGAAGGCGACCCGGCGAAAGCCGTGGCGCCGGATGTCTTCGTCGTCTTCGGCGCGGTGAAACGCCCGCGGATGGTCTACAAGCTATGGGAGGAGCCCAAGGCTCCGGATTTCGTGCTGGAGGTCGCCTCGGGGAGCACCTGGAAGCAGGATCGCGAACGCAAGCGCGTTCTGTACGAGCAACTCGGGGTGCGGGAGTATTGGCGCTTCGATCCAAGGGGCGAGTTCTTCCAGCCGCCGCTGCAGGGATTGCGCCTGCAAGGCGGCCGCTATCGGCCGATCCATGCGCGGCTGCGACGTGGCGAGCCGGTCTTGCCCAGCGCCGTCCTTGGGTTCGACTTGCGGGCGGAAGCGGGACAGGTGCGTTTTCATCACCCCGCGACCGGGCAAGCACTCGAAACCTTCCGCGAGTCGGCGATGGCTCGGGAAGCGGCGGAGGGTCGCCTGCACGCCGCGGAGGAACGCCAGCGAGCGGCGGAGGGTCGCCAGCGCGCCGCGGAGGAACGCCAGCGGACGGAACGGGACGCGCGTCGCGCCGCAGAGGAAGGCCAGCGCGCGGCAGAGACGCGAGAAGCCGAATTGCGGAAGCAACTTGAAACCCTGCTCCGCAAGTCGGGGATTGACCCGGACGCATAAAGAGCCAGCACCACGCAGGCCAAGGGCGCAGGTTTAAACCAGACATGGAAGACATGTACCACCGCTTGGTGACGACAACGCGGCGGCGAGTCCGAGGGGGCGACCGGTGGTCTGTGGCCCTGGGGGACTCGCTGAACCCCAGACCACCGTATCCGCGCTGAACCTACCAGACGAACCCGACGCCTGCGCGAACTGAGGTTTCGTCGCCGGCGCTGGCGGCACCGGCGTTGATTACGATGTTCTTTTTCGCGCCAAAGCGGGCGGACACGCCGACCGCGATGCCCTGCTCACCGCCGGAGTTGCCGAAGCCGACGCCGAGGAAAAAGTCGCCATCGCCAGACACCGCGTTCGGCACGGCGCTTAACGCCGCTGACATGGCGGCGACCTGCTTGACCCGCTCGTCGACGCCCAGCAAACGGTCGTTGAAGTCTGCGATGGCCGAAGCATTCGCCGCAATACCACCTTCGTTGGTAGTGATTCTAGCGGTATTCGCCGCGATGTTTGTAACATTGGTCGCGATGTTTGTAACATTGGTCGTGATGTCGTCGCGCGCCTCCTTGATGTCGACACCGGCGATCATGGCGCTGTGGGCGGAGGTGCCGATGACGATTTCGTTATCGTCTGCCGCCGTAACGCCGGCACCAATGGCGATGCCGTTATCGCCGTTGACTTTGGCACCGTTGCCGATGGCGATGCCGTTTGTCCCGCGGTGTTGAATCTTCCCATCCTCATCCAACACTGGATTGCCTGCGGTGTCCCTGACGATCCCACCGACAACCGCATCAGCTCCTAATGCGACGCCGCCAACACCCTCGACTACCGCCTTCGAGCCGATTGCGATGCCGTTTGTCCCGCGGTGTTGAATCTTCCCATCCTCATCCAACACTGGATCGCCTGCGGTGTCCCTGACGATCCCACCGACAACCTTCGCCTCAGCTCCTAATGCGACGCCGCCATCACCCTGGACTACCGCCTTCGAGCCGATTGCGACGGCGTTAATGACGGGTACCGCGACAGATTGTATAGAAATAATTTCTCCGTCAGTATCCACCGCTGCTCCTATATCGATCTTATTCAAGTTCCCTAACGCTATATCATAATGTGACTTTTTGATGTCTTTCGCGTTATTTCTACTGTCCTTTAACCAGTCGAGTATGTCCTTGTACTGTTCACGTGTGAGCCCCATGGCAGGCAGGTCCGCGACCGTCGCAACATTGCCTTGAGGCGTCATAATGCCTTTCGCTCCTAAAGCACGGTTGACATCAAGATCCCGAAAAACATAGTCCACATTTGGGCTTCCTAGATTACTAAAACGATGTGCCTTTATTTCCAAGGCCTGCTTTGTCACCTTGAATTTGGTGGTAGACAGCTTGTAATCCTTTTTTGGGCTGGTCCCAGATACACGGGCGGCGTCGCCAATAGCAATACTTCCAGCTCCATTGACCTCTGCACCGCAGCCTGCTGCAAAGGTAGAGGAACCGCCGGGGGGCGGCTGGGCGGTGGGCGGCTTGGCGGTGGCCGGCTTGGCTTTCGGCTTTGTGTTTGCGGGACACGGGTCCGGATCCGTCACCCCAGGATCGGCCCAGACGTTGGTAGCAAAGATCAGCGCTCCCAACAGCGAGGCGAGGCAAATTGCCCTCTTCGGGGCGTTGTCCAAATAGAGCATCATGTCAGTCATCCTCTCAAATGCGAGTTGTCCACAGGTCCAGCGGGCCGCTGAAGTTCCCGAGCAGTCGGTCACCGAACGTCCCTCGCTCTCCCCAAGCTTCGGATTCTCGCCATTTTTCGGAGGGCAGATATGTGAAGATTTTCACATTAGCCGACATTCTGTGTCGGTCTCACGGGGTGATGCGGACAGAATCCCCGGCGAATCACTGGCGCGCCCGCGCGACCTGATGGCGCGATTCCCTCGAATGCGACCACAACGCCGCGCAGCCCTGGTAGACCGGAATCTACGTCTGTAGCGAGATCACTAGACCAGCGAGGCTCCGCCTCGTACCGGCGAGTCATGTGTTACCGGCATCGTCTAACCGTCCGCCGCGCCACCCGGTGGCGGGTTTGCTCATCGCACCCGCAGCGCACGGAGTGTTTTCTCCGCTTCGAATCGGGCAATCACTGCCTTGAGAATCACGTCTTCCGCGTTCATGACTTCTTCCGCCTTGGCTCCGTCCGACGTATCGCGACGCCCAAGCTTTTCCTTTGCTTCGGCAATCGCCACTTCGGTTTGCAGGCGCTTCAATCCCGCATCAAGTTTCGCTTCAGCCCCGTGCGCCCTCTGTTCCGCGAGCGTCTTGTACTCCGCGACGTTCGCCTCCAGGATAGACGAGACGCTGGCCGACCTTGAAGCCTTCTGTCTGTACCCCACTGACGCGAGGCTGCCGTCTTCGTTGTACGCAGCCGAGAATTCGATTCTTTCGAATGGTCGAGCCTTGATCGGAAGACCATGAATACAGCCAAGCTGGGCGATCATGTCATCGTGCCGATAAATGACTCGTCCGCCGCTCTTGAAAACGATCATGCCTTGTGCCGGCACGCGATAACGAAGACCAGCCTTGATAGGTGACCGATTATTCTGACACGGCGTCTGCTTGACTGGCTTCAAGTCCACACTGATAGTGGCAGATTCGAAAGGGTCCGGCATATACGTCATGCCGATGGATTCCACGAATGCCTTCTCAGGCATCTCGATAGGTGTACGAACGTTTTCGGATCCCTTCTCCGGCCATGTGATTTCCCTGACGAATGTAATCGCACCCAGAGCGCGTTCGAGTTCGGCTTCTTCTGCCCTGAGTTGAGCCTTAAGACTGCCAAGGTGTCTGACGGCAGAGGCGACCTCGGTATCGATGCAGCAATCCGACCCGGGCATTAGTGCTGTTTGCGCCGCTGCCGCGCGCGCTACGCGCCGCATCTGACGGTTGAGACTCTCGGTGAGGCGTTGAACAGCGCTCTTGTGTTTCTCCACAGCTTGGATATTCCGGTTGACCCGTTCGCACGAGACCTTCACTTCTGGCAACGCTTCCGTTGCTGCGGCATTTTCCGTTGGTAATACTGACAGCACGCCCGCAACCGCTTTAACGACAGATTCGGACGCCGGTCCACCGTTGTCGGCGACCGCGCCGTTGAACGACCTTATCCTCAAGTCGCCCTCGTGGAATTCCACCTGTGCGCTCGCTGAGTTCCAAAAGCTCGATAGCGACTTGGGGTCTATGACGAACATCGCTTCGGGGTCTTCCACATGCTTTTTCGCCAGTTGGAATCTGGTCGCAAATTTCAAGGAACCATCTGCCTCGCACGACGCGATTCGCCACGTCACCTTGACGTCATATTGGGTCATGGACAGTGCGTACAAGATTCCGGTCTGTGGTTGGCCGTTGAACTCGCGCACACTCAATGTTGTCTGGCAACCCGAAAGCAACGCGAGCGAGAGTACCGCCGATATGAGCTTCCTCTTCCTCGCCACCGTGGTTGCCGAAGCCGACGCCCACGACCATTGCAGATGCCGAAGCCGGCGGCCACCGCCGCCATCCTCGCGAGCCTTCATGGCGAGACACAACAACCCGACCGCGTGCGGCGGTAATCTCCCCCACAGGCGTTCTGCAGCAAGGCCCTTAGTTCAGACCCGATCTTCGTGCCGATCCGTTCCGCGCCGTCCTCCGAAAATGCCTCGATCTCGCCTCGGATCCGCGCCAGGCGCGGCTACTGGTGCTTCCGTTCGTACAACAATTCCTCCAACTCATCGACACGCACCATCAGCGCGGCGCCCCTCCTCTCGATCAGCGCGTGTTGCCTCAGGTAGCTCATCTCCCGGGAGACCTCTTCCCGGTGCGAGCCGACCTGGGCAGCCAGGTCGGCGTGCGTCGACGGGTGTTCGACGAGACCCGTGTGTTCGTCGAGCATGTTTCGTCGCGCGCGGCGCACAAGTTCAAGGCGAACCCGGTCGCGCGCTCGCTCCACGGTCAATTCGACCAGGCGCCTGGCGAGGTTGGAGCCGGCCGACAAGGAGTGTTCGAGCAGTATCAATGCGAATCCGGCGTCGGCGCGCGCGGCGTCGAGGCTGGTCCAGCCTCTGAAGCGCAATGCGGTGACATTGCCGTTCGCTATAGCCTGAGCGGGTGTGCGCTTGTCGCCGAGTATTTCGCAGCCGCCGAACGGCTGTCCGGCCCTGTATTCGTAAACCAGGACGGAGCGGCCGGACGCCGCGTAGTGCATGATCTGAATCACGCCATCGAAAATCAGGTGCAAATGCACGAGGTCGCTCGAAGCGATGATCGCACCGTGCTCGTATCGTACGGCCGTACCTTTTCGTACGAACAACTCCGGTTTGCCGCAGCCTAAATGCTCCAGCTCCGACGTGAAGTCGCGCGTCGCCGGATCCAAATTTTCCTGTTTGTCCGCGCCGATTCGCAACATCCCCCGCAGGTGTCCGGAGCTAGCCAAGTCCCCCGCTCGCTCGCGTGCCCGGACGAGCCGCACAACATGCGATACGTGTGAAGCGATTCGTCCGGGCGACCGCAGCAGCTCGACCTTGAACCATTCGGCACCAATGTCGCGCAATGCGTCGCTACAAGTAAGTGAATATCTTCACATTGTTGGTCTGTGGCGCGCTGCGCGGAGCGGGATAGAGAGCATTGACGCGCCAAGAGTGCAGTCGCCTGGCTGAAAGATCGCTGAGTGCCCCGACTGCGCGTGCAGCGCAGCGCGCCGAACATGGCAATCAAGAATGCGGTAGGGAAGGAGGTCCTGCCGTCAGTCCCCGTGTTGGGAAATTCCCAAGCGCTCAAGGCGCGCCGGGCCGTTGCGAACGTCACCGTGTAGCCAATGAAGAACCCCGTCTACTCGACAGGGCTTGGGGCGCTACCCCTCGCAGACAAATCGGCTGTTGCGCATTCCTGCCGGTCAACAGCAACGCGTTCGAGTGCGCCCTGGCCGGCGCGGCATTGATGGATCTCGCGTTCGCGCTTCGGATCGACACCGATCTGGAGTCACTCATCGTCCTCAACGAAAACCCGACCGGTGTTTCGATGCTGGACGGCATGCTGGCGAAGATCGTCGCCCAGCCGAAAGTGATGGACGCCCAGTCCTGGGTGCGGTTGCTGGCCAGCGATGAGGCCAACACCATTCGCGAGCAGGCGTTGGCCGGCCTCGTCGCCCGCGGCATCCTGGAGCGGCGAGAGAGGCGGCGCGTCGGCCGCTATCCCATGCGTGATGGCACGGCCCAGCGGGATGTCAAGCAGCACATCCGGGAAGTGGTGGTTTCCGACGACATCCCCGATCCGAGGGATGTTGCGCGGGTCTCCCTCGTAGATGCCCGCGGCATCTTTCCGGAAATCCTTTCTGAGAGAGAGATCAAACAGGCGACTGGCAGGATACGGCAGCTCCGCATCATGGACTTGATCGGCCGCGAAGTCGCTGGCGCGATCGCCGCCATCCAACGCACCATGCTGATGGCGATCCGGGCTCGACTGGCGCGCTTTCGCAAATACCTGTTGGCCCTCGCCGCAATCGGCGGTTTCGCCGCGCTCGGCACGATTCTGGTCCCCCGCATACCCATACCCGACCGATTCGGTCCGACGCCGCTCGAACGTCTCTGGGGAGATGGCGCCTGGCAGGAGTGGAGCGGCTACGTGCTCCTGGGCCTGAGCATCGCCGGTTTCGCGGCCGCCTCGCTGAGGAGGGTGCGGTTCGCGTCAGGGCTGGGCGATCAGAACTGGTGGCGGCTCGTGCATGTCGGGCTTGGCATGTCGTGCGTCCTGCTCCTGTTCGCCCATACCGGCTTTCGCCTTGGCTCCAATCTCAACGCGGCGCTCATGGGGTGCTATATCGCCGCGCTGATATCCGGCGCGTGCGCCGGGGTTCTGATGGGGGGTGCGCCTTTTCCGAGAGACACACATGAAAACCATCACAGTGACGGCAGTTGTCGACGCGCGAGCCGGCAGGTGAACTCAGAAAAAGCGCAAGATCGCCCGCCGAGGGTCAACCGGCCCTGTGCTACCACCGGACCTAGCCGCGGCAAACAGAAGCATCAGCAGGGATCCGCCCTTTCGATAGGTTAACTCTGCCGCCACAAAGCATCCCATTTCTCCCTGTAGACGTTCTCTTGCCGAATGTTCAACCCGTCGTCGATATGAACAGGATCCGCCGGATCGAACCACCCACCCCACCGCAATTCGCGCCTTTTCAACGCTTCCAGAAGTTCCCGAATCTCTGTCGGCAGCGCCTGGAAGTCCGCGAGTTCCCCGGACCCGAATGTGGTTCCGGACTCAATCAAATTGACGTCGATCGCGTGGCCGACATGGTGATTGGACAAGTTGGGCGGCGGCACGACCGAGCCGACCATCCCTTCCCGAGGTCGGCGCAGCGAGCTTGTGACTACCACGGTAATCTCTCGGAACTGCGCTTCCTCGGCAATCGCCTCCATCCGGCACACGAAATCTTGATTGACCCGAATGGGAGTTTCGCTCCGAAACACATTGCGTTGGTCATCGTATCTAACGATTTGAGCGGGCGGCCCGGTCGGCGCGTATGGCTCAAGGTAGTCGCCAAGGACGAACCCCTCGCGGCCGTTTTGGTCGCGCACTCTGAACCAGGTTTCGTGGCCGACGACCTCAAGCATTGTGTGTGACGGCAGTATCGCAACGGTATCGCCATCATGAGGCGATTTGCGCAATCGAAGCCCCGCGCGCGCGCTGGTTCTGACGCGTTCAATCATGGCTAACTCATCCCGCCGGGGGCTGGAGCGTCACAAACGGCGCGGCGGCCTCAACTACAGCCTCGAAGAATTCTGCAGACTTGGTCACTTCTCGAGTCCCGGGGCCGGTGCCCACGCGAACCGTCATATTGGTATCTGGACCGAGGCTTACAATGACGCCGGGGCTACCCATAGCAAAGGTTTCGACTTCCTGCCTCAGAGTGACCCGGTCCCCAACTCTCACGGTCCTGTCACCGAGCACAATCGACGCTGGCCGCGCGAGAATCTCGTCCGCCAGTTGTTTGCGCCGCTCCTTGTCTTTCGCGAGTATCCGGTTGACACGCGGACCCCTGGGGCCGCTGCCGATCAGGCGATCGCCCACTGATCGAATTGCCACCAATATCGCCTCGGAAGAGAACCCCGCGAAGAATGCCAGAATGGCGGAAACGGCGATGTCGTTGGGCCGAGCGAACGAATATGCAACGATGCCTATCGGTACTGCCGAAGCGACTTGCAGCATCTGGAACACGACATACTCCGGAATTTCCGAATCTTGCAGCGGTGCCTTGCCTCCCCGGCCGGAGGCAACGAGCGCCTCGAAGTCGCCATCGTAGTGCTGATCGTTACGCGCCTGATACTCGGGCAGCTTGCGCACCATACCGACCAACGCGCCCATGACGGCAACGACTACGAAATAGATTGGCACGACCAATCCGCCGACAATCGGCGCGCCCGGTATGTTGTTGCCTATTTCCTGGCTCGCTTTCGCCGCCGCCAAGTCGCGTTTGATGTGCTGTATCTTCTTTTCGAGCTCGGCGATGGCATTCTCACCCCCAAGCACCGTCTTCCGGACATGAGAGATATCGACCTTGTCCGTCTTGCCGCCAACCCGCTCAACTATGATCGAGCCCGCAAGCTTCCTTTTCGCCTTGTTAACTCGATCCTGGATCTTCGATAGTTTGCCCTTGGCATGGGAGAGCATCCGTGTCATTTGGCCAATGTCCGTCTGGCGGCAACCGATATCCTCGCAGGGTGCCGGTTCCGGCACGCATCGGCCGTTGACGTGGCACTGGAGCACAACACCGCCGATGTTCAGCACCCATTGCGGCGGGATATCGCCACAATAGTTGGCTTGCGACGGCATTGCGGCAGGTCGCCAACGACCTTCATCCGCATCGCTCTTCGCTGAATACTCGGCGACCTTCTCCGCCACCGCCTTGGCCGGATATTCAGTCTTGGATGCGCTGTCTACCGCTGACGCTCGCTTTTTGCCGGGGCCCCGGGCGAAGACACTCTCGCCGCGCACAGAGCCGGGCTCCGCATAGTCACATCCGCGCAGAACGCCGAAGGTGGAAGGGATGTACTCGTACGGACCCGCCGCGTCGGGATGAGGAAGCACGAACGGCGTATTGTAGAACAACATCAGGTACGCCCCGCCGGCGGCGACTAGCACGATAAAAGCGTAGCCCAAGCGAAAGACGACAACTGTGTCCTGCTTCCTTTTGATCTCCCGGGTCACGATGACAATCACTCCGAGCACGATGACTCCCCAAAGAAGCAGCCACCAGTTTTCTCCGAGATACGCCAAGGAACCCACGGCGGATAAAGACAGCACGAACCAGATAATCCCCGATGCGCTTCGATCAATCGCAGAAGCGAACGCGCGGAAGTCGCGCCAGCGCCGCTTCAAGAACAGCAGGAACTTGCCCCCGGTCGGCGGGGGTTCATCGCTGCCCTCGCCCGAGCCATTCACTGCGTTGAATCCATCAAGATTGAAAACAGCGGTATATGGCCGTCGACAACCGACTTCAACCGCCGTTTCTGAATCTCGATGGCGACCTTCTCGTCATCGTCAGTTTCGACGAGATTGGAATGAATGTTTCGAAGCGACTGGCGAAGACTCCGCAGCGCCGTTTCCCGCTGGGTGGCCCACGCATCCAGTCGCGTTTTGGTCACGCCCGCACTGGGCGGGACACCGTCCGTGACCTTATTCGCAGTAGTCGATCCCGTCTTTGACGAAGCGAGAAATTCGGTCGGTATCCCGCTTGCCGCGCCGGCAATACTAATGGCGGCATTAGCAAGCGAACGCACTATTCCCAGTTGCCCTCCTACCAGTTTGCGGGGGTTGTTCGAGGCGTCCTGCGTACGAAGCCGCATCGGATTGTCACGCACAACCACGACTCCCGAATTGCCGATTGCAAAAAAATACGTTTTCGAGAACTGCTTGTTCCAGTGCTTCTCGTTCTCCGGGTCGGTCACTATTCGCCAGATCGGATCCCCGGCGTCCTGCAACCTGTCAACGAGCTCCGTGACCCTTGAGGTCCCCTGAACCAGCCCGGACAGCGCCGCGCGCGAGGTTGCGCTTTCCGGCAAGTCGTTTCGCAAGGTCGCGACCTCGTTCGTCAAATCCACCGCAGCGCCTGGGAGTGTCGTAGGCACGTACGGCGACCGGAGCTGCCCTGTCGGTCCCGCCAAGCGGCCGTCGATACGACTCGCCAGCAAACCAATATCTGCCTTGAGCGTGGCACCAAGGTGTACCAAGAAGTGCACCCTGTCGTGATCATCCATGCTGTCATGATCGTCCGCGATCTTCGCGCTCAGAATCTGCGCGTTGAGCAGGTGTTGTAGCGTCGACCAGTTCACGGCGAATAGGGGGCCCGACGCCAAGTCCCGGTATGAGGCGACGGCATCCGAGACAAGGTCAAACGCGTCCATTTGTGCTCCACGCATGACGTTGCGAAGTGATCTGACGGTTTCCTCGTCTCCGGCGTACGGCTGCCTTTTGCGCGAAAACGGTTCGACCGCGTTGTTCTCCTCCCGTCTCTTATCGTCAAGTTTGCTGAACTCACTTTGGTAGAGGGCGACGTATCCACGCAAGCACTCGACTGCGGCATGGGACTTCGAGCAGAAAGCCCGGTGACTCGCATCCAAGCGCTTGACATATTTACCACTGCGCCTCCTCAGTTTTTTCGTCGTAACCCGCTTGCCATTCAACGCATTCCAGGCCGAAGAAAAAACGTCAACCGCGTTCGTTGCGGCCTTCCTGCGGACCTCCACGGCTTCAGTCGCCTCCGCTTCGAGCATGCGCAGGTCGGTTACAAGGGAGCGCGCTTTGCGGGGAGTCATCGGCAGTTCGACCCGAGGGTCCTCGTCGTAGAGGTCCACCCTGATCGACATTTTCGCCGAGCTACAGCCCCCGAGCAGAAGCCCGAGAGCAACCGCCATCAACAACTCGCGAAAATGCCTGCCCGAAACACGCGCACTCATTTGACGTTGTCGATTAATACCAACAAGGTTTCCACTTCCGACAACAAGGTTTGCTTGTCCTTGTCCCCGTCGAGCGGTGCCGACATCCGTTCGAGATATGTCACGATCACCTCGTTGACTTGCGATGCAATGTCGTTTTTCGCCTTCGCTTCGTCAACATCGTTTTTCGCCCGCTGATGTATCACATCGGCCAAACGCAGAATCGTCGCGCCCGTATCGTTATGCGCTGCAATAGTCTGGATTCTCTCGATCACCTTGTCGGGATCGTTAGACAACACAAATACCAGTTTTTGGCCTGCGTGGCGGAGTGCGAGGCTCGCTGCGGGGTCGTATTCGATCTCTATCGCGCCATCGGGCAACATCACGCCGTCACCTGCGATCGCGCGCACCCGCCGTTGGGCGTTCAGCCATCCTTGTATCACCTCTTCGCTCGTCTCCGGTTTGGACGCCGCATCGAGATAGCCGTTGGTCGTCTGAGTAATAGCAGAGTTAAGCTGGTCCCTGATAGCTTGCTCGGTTTTCAACGCCTTCGCGCCATCGCCGATAACGTCTTTGCCGGACAAGCCATCCACCGCGTCGGCGGGAAACCAACCCGATCGATACCTGGCCTTACCCAAGTACGTATCCGCGTCGACGGAGATCCGGTAGAAATTGGTGTTCTCGCCGCTCGGCACCGCGAGGTAATAGGTTTCGTTTACATGCATTGGACCGGATGTGCAGCCCCACAGAACTGCGCCAACGAGCGCAAAAGCGGCAGCAGAAAAGATGCGCTTCGCACCGCGCCAAGCAAGAGTGTCCACGACGATCAGCCCGTGTCGTGCGACGATCGAAAGCGCTATAGGTCCAACGGACCCTCGTTGTGGCACGTCGATTTGCTTCGTATCAATTGCAACTGTTCATGGGCTCAGCGTGCCGTTGACGTTGCCGAAATCGGCATTCACCGAGTGTTGGTTGCCCGGGAAGCGGAGAATTCTCACCGGTTTCCCAAAACGGATATGTGAAAAGTCTCACATTCCGTGTGACTTTCTGGAGGCGGCGCATCGCGGCAAGAGGATTGGGCTCCGCATGCTCGAGCGCTCGGACTGGCGCGACGCGGATCGCCCCGAGCGGCGAGGCACGCCCTGCTGGTATGAAATTCCTCCATCTGATCGGCGCGCACCTCTGGGGAGATGGCGCCTGGCAAGAGTGGAGCGGCTACGTGCTCCTGGCCTTGAGCATCCTCGGTTTCGCGGCCGCCTCGCTCAGGCGGGTGGGGTTTGTTGCGCGGCTGGGGGACCAGAACTGGTGGCGGGTCGTGCATGTCGGGCTCGGCCTGTCGTGCGTTCTGCTCCTGTTCGCCCATACCGGCTTTCGCCTCGGCTCAAATCTCAACGCGGCGCTCATGGGTTGCTATATCGTGGCGCTGATTTCCGGCGCGGGCGCCGGGGTTCTGATGGGGGGTGCGACGCAACTCCGAAGGCTCGGGTTTGCCCAGGTCGGGAAGCTGTCCCGCCTTCCGATGCGGGTGCACATCATCGCGCTCGGCGCGCTGCCGGCGCTGTTGATCGTCCACCTGCTCATCGTCTACCTCTACTGAGAGAACCGGCGCGTGTCCCGTAACGTCATCTTCGCAATCACACATGCACGGCGGGCACGCTGATAGCCGTGGTCGTCGTTGTCGTCCTGATGGTCGTCGGCAGCGACCGGCGAATGCTTCTTATAGGCGTCACCACCGACGCTCACCACCAGCTTGAAATGACCTGCGAGACCTGCCACGCCGCGCCCGCGTTCGCGGCTGCCGAAACGGCGGAAAAGGAGCTGAACAAGACCTGCCGGGATTGCCACGAAGATGCACTGGAGGACGGCGACGACGTCCACCCGCGCTCGAAGTTTCGCAGTCCCAGGATGGCCGCCTACTGGAAAAAGCTCGACGGTCGTCTTTGCACGACATGTCATGTGGAGCATCGCCCTGAGATCGCGCGCGCGAGCGCTGTTACCGTCGCGATGGATTTCTGCGTAGCGTGTCATTCCGAAGGAGACCAGGACATCCGGACGGCCCGGCCGAGCCACGCGGATCTCTCCTTCGACACCTGCGCCTCCTCGGGTTGTCACAACTACCACAACAATCGCGCGCTGTACGAGGATTTCTTGGTCAAACACGCCGGCAACCCTGGCTCTCGGCCGAGCCGGTCCACGCGCTATCGGCGCAATACCGCGCCTGGCAACCGCCGGCGGAAGCGACGATTGGAAGAAACGAAGCGCCTCGGAGCATTTCGAAGACGATCTGGCATTGCCGCTGCCGGCGCAGATGTTCCGTTTCGGCGCCGAAGCGGTGGCGGACGAAACCGAGGATTTCTCCTATTCGCTGCTTTCGTTGTACCCGATCAACAAGAAAAACGGACCTGGAACGGACCTCGAACAGCAAGGCCTTCAACATGTCATGGACAACGAAGAGAGTTTCTACGGCGAAGAGGAGCTTGGCGGACCACGATACTTCGCCGCCGTGTATCCGGACTTCGCGGTCTCCGAAGCCAGCGTCGATTGCCACAACAACCACAAGGACTCACCGCGCACCGACATCGAGCTCGGCGACGTCATAGGCGGCGTGGTCATTCGCATTCCCATGGGGTGATGCGCCAGGAACGGCAGCTGGGCGCGTTCTGCGCGGGGGCCCTTCGCGTATCATTGACTTTTTTCAGCGCAGCCCAGCCATGGCCACCTACGCGACCAATGAATTTCGAGCCGGTTTGAAAGTACTGCTCGAGGCGGATCCCTGTTCGATCATCGAAAACGAATTCGTCAAGCCGGGGAAGGGCCAGGCGTTCAGTCGCGTCAAGTTCCGCAACCTGAAGACGGGCCGTGTCTGGGAACGCACGTTCAAAAGCGGCGAGACTATCGAAGCCGCCGACGTCCTGGAGGCTGAAATGGAATACCTCTACACGGACGGCCAGTTCTGGCATTTCATGAAGACCGACGGCAGCTATGAACAAGTGGCAGCGGGAGATGCGGCCATCGCGGAGGCGCGAAATTGGCTGATGGAGCAGGCCACGTTCAATGTCACCCTATGGAACGGCGAGCCGATCTCCGTCACGCCGCCGAACTTCGTTGAGCTTGAGGTCGCAGACACCGACCCGGGCCTCAAAGGCGACACCGCCCAGGGAGCGACCAAACCCGCCACATTGCCGACCGGCGCTACCGTGAAGGTGCCCCTGTTCGTCAACATTGGCGACGTCCTCCGTATCGACACGCGCAGCGGGGAGTACGTCAGCCGAGTCAAGAGTTGACCCCCGACTGGCGACCCGCCTGGGAACCCGCTTGGGAACCCGCCTGCGACATCGAAGCGCTCGGGGTGCGTGCCCGCATGCTTCGCACCATCCGCCGCTTCTTCGAGCAGCGCGATGTCATTGAAGTGCAGATGCCGGTGCTCGGTCGATATTCCGTCACCGATCCGGCAATCGACTGCATTCAGACGCAAGACGGCCGCTATCTGCAACCCTCTCCCGAATACCACATGAAGCGCCTGCTCGCGGCCGGCGCGCCATCGGTCTTCAGCATCGGCCCGGCGTTCAGGGCCGACGAGGCCGGCCGCTGGCACAACCCCGAATTCACCATGCTCGAGTGGTACCGGCTCGGTTTCGACGCCGATGCCCTGATGCGCGAAGTCGCCGCGCTGGTCGATGCGCTGCTCGGGCCCTCGGAGTACGAGCGCCACACCTTCGCAAGCCTCGCAGCCATCGACATCGATGCCGCCAGCACCGACGAACTCGACCTCGCCATCGCTAACGCCATCGCCGAGTTGGGGCCGAAACGCGTATTTGTCACCGACTACCCGGCGCGGCAAGCCGCCCTGGCCCGAATTTCCAATGGCGTCGCCTCCCGGTTCGAACTCGTCGTCGACGGTTTGGAGGTCGCGAACGGATACCACGAACTCAACGACGTCGAGGAACTCGCCCGCCGCCTGGCCGAGGACAACCTGGTGCGTTGCGAACGGGATCAGCCGGTGGCCGACATCGACCGCGCATTTCTGGCAGCGCATGCCCGCGGCATGCCCGACTGCGCCGGGGTCGCGGTGGGATTCGATCGCCTGTCGGCGCTCAAGCTGGGCGTCGGCGCCCTGGCGGACGCCATGCCGTTTCCGTACGACCGGGCTTGATAGAACCGCCGAAATACGGCAAGCGCCGATTGGGCCAGTCGAACTTCGAGACCTCGCGCCCTGGAAGCAACCGGGTGTTAAAATGCCGGACATGGCCAAGAGCATTCTCACGAGCGATGCCCCCTCGCGCTCCCCGGCTGAAGACCCTTCTCTTGCGAGGGGCGCCCCCTCGCGCTCCCCGGCTGAAGACCCTTCTCTTGCGAGGGGCGCCCCCTCGCGCTCCCCGGCTGAAGGCTCTGCCCCGTTAGTGCCTCTGCGGGACGAACGGCGGCTTCACGTTGCGGCGGTGACGTATCGCGCGGCGCCGCCCGAATTGGAGTTCCCCGGCTGCGAACCGATGCGCCTGACGCGCGACGAGATCGACGCCTTCGAGGGGCGGCTGGAGTTCTGGGACGCCCGCGCGGAAACCGCCTGGGTGGTTCGCGAACCACCCAGCCCCGTGCACGAGAGCCCGGCGCACGCCTTGGCGGCGCTGGCGGAGCGCATCGCCACCGCGCGCGGTTCGCCGATCAAGTGCTATGGCGCGATGGCTCTGATGCAACGCGACGCGGACGGCGCGCCCCGGCGGATCATGCAGGCGGATCAGTCCGTATACCTGCGGCCGAAACGCGTCGTCCTGCCGGGGCCGCGCGCCATGATCGTCGACGATCACGCGCTGCCGGACGTGGTGCTGGAGGTGGACCACACGACGGACGTGCGCCGGGGCAAGCTGCTGCAGTACGAGGCGTGGGAATTCCCGGAGGTGTGGGTCGAGGTGCCGGACTGGTCGGCACCGAGCCGGCCTCGCGGGCTGGTGCCGGGATTGACGATCCACGTGCTGGAGCGCGGCGCGTACGAGACATCGGTCGAGAGCCGGGCGTTTCCGGGCTGGACGGCGGCGGAGATCCACGCGGCCATGAACGAGACGACGCCGGCGGCGCGCACCTACGGGGTTCTGGAGCGCGTCGGGATGCTGCTGGGCGCGCGGGAAGGCACGGGTCCGGACGACGACCCGCTGCTTCGCTCGCAGCGCCTGCAGAGCCGCGCCGAAGCCTTGGCGGCGATGGCGCGCGAAATGCTGCGGTTGCGCGGCATTGAGGTATCGGCAGGTTTTGCGGCCAGCCTGACGGAGTCGCCCGCGTTCGCCAGGTTGTCGGAAGCGGCTATCGTCGCCGCAGCCCACGCCAGCGACTCCGAGGTCGACTTTCTACTGCGCATCCGCCAGCAAACCGTCGCGGTCGGCTAGCGGGAACCGTCCGACTGGCGGCGGCCCATGCGTTGACCCATGCGGATGCGCATGTCCGGCTTCAGGCTCGCGTCGAACTTCGAGACCTCGCGCCCTGGAAGCAACCGGGTGTTAAAATGCCGGACATGGCCAAGAGCATTCTCACGAGCGATACCCCCTCGCGCTCCCCGGCTGAAGACCCTTCTCTTGCGAGGGGTGCCCCCTCGCGCTCCCCGGCTGAAGGCTCCGCTCCGTTAGTGCCGCTGCGGGACCAACGGCGGCTTGACGTTGCGGCGGTGACGTATCGCGCGGCGCCGCCCGAATTGGAGTTTCCCGGCTGCGAACCGATGCGCCTGACGCGCGACGAGGTCGACGCCTTCGAGGGGCGGCTGGAGTTCTGGGACGCCCGCGCGGAAACCGCCTGGGTGGTTCGCGACGTCAGCCCGGTGCACGAGAGCCCGGCCCATGCTTTGGCGACGCTGGTGACCTACATCGCCGCCGCGCGCGGTTCGCCGGTCAAGTGCTATGGCGCGATGGCGCTGATGCAGCGCGACGCGGACGGCGCGCCCCGGCGGATCATGCAGGCGGATCAATCCGTATACCTGCGGCCGAAGCGCGTCGTCCTGCCGGGGCCGCGCGCGATGGTCGTCGGCGAGCACGAGCTGCCGGACGTGGTGCTGGAAGTGGACCACACGACGGACGTGCGCCGGGGCAAGCTGCTGCAGTACGAGGCGTGGGAATTCCCGGAGGTGTGGGTCGAGGTGCCGGACTGGTCGGCACCGAGCCGGCCTCGGGGGCTCGTGCCGGGATTGACGATCCACGTGCTGGAGGGCGGTGCGTACGAGACATCGGTCGAGAGCCGGGCGTTTCCGGGCTGGACGGCGGCGGAGATCCACGCGGCGATGAACGAGACGACGCCGTCGGCGCGCACCTACGGGGTTCTGGAGCGCGTCGGGACGCTGCTGGGCGCGCGGGAGGGCACGGGTCCGGACGACGACCCGCTGCTTCGCTCGCAGCGCCGACAGAGCCGCGCCGAAGCCTTGGCGGCGATGGCGCGCGAAATACTGCGGTCGCGAGGCATCGAGGTATCGGCAGGTCTTGCGGCCAGCCTGATGGAGTCGCCCGCGTTCGCCAGGTTGTCGGAAGCGGCTATCGTCGCCGCAGCCCACGCCAGCGACTCCGAGGTCGACTTTCTACTGCGCATCCGCCAGCAAACCGTCGCGATCGGCTAGTGTTCCGTCAAGTCTAAAAATGCGAGTGTAGCTGCGAGGGATTTTTGGTTCCTGGCGAGGCGCGACGACGCGGCGTGGCAGGCCCCACACAAGGAGGAGCAACGGAGCCCTCAGCCGGGGAGCGCGAGGGGGCACCCCTCGCATGAAAACTACCAGGGGCCAAAAAGACCCGCAGATACCCGTAGATTTAGGCTTGACGGAGCACTAGCGGGAACCGTCCGACTCGCGGCGACCCATGCGTTGACCCATGCGGATGCGCATGCCCTGCGCAAGGCTTGCGTCCAACTCCAACGCCTCCGGCGGAAACAGCGCCACTACCGTGGAGCCGAGCAGAAATCGGCCCACCTCCTCGGCGCGACCAAAGTGCTTTGCGACCCGACGGGTCAAGCGCGCCCGGTACGGCGACTGCGGTCCGCCGGACCACGCTGTCTCGATGCTCGCGACGATAAGCGCGCCAACGAATACGAGCACATAACCGTCGAAATCGCAGACCAGCCGTTCGTTCCTGCAAAAAAGCCCGGGAATGGAAGCGTGGGATCCCTCGTTCACCGGAAACAACCGGCCGGGCACCTCAATGGTCCGCGTCAAGCGAGCAGCGACGGGCGCGTGAACGCGATGATAGTCCTTGGGTGGCAAATATACGGTGATATACGTGCCGCCGTCGTAGCGTCTCGCCAACTCGGAGTCGGTCAATAGCGCCGCGACGGAAAACCTGTGCCCCTTCGCCTGCAACAATCGGCCGTCTTCGACGACTCCGAACTGGCTCAGGTAGCCGTCGGCGGGACTGACGACCGCCCGTTCATCCTCCGCTACCGGACGCGCGCCGGGTTTCAGGCGACGCGTGAAGAAGTCATTGAACGACCGATAGTCGCCAGGCGACTCGCGCTCCGCCTCGCTCAGATCGACCTGATAGTGCCATGCGAAGGCACGCGCCAGCGTCTCGGAGATTGGTCGAATCTCGGTCCGCCCGAGGAAACCCGCCATGCGAGAGATCGCCTGGGTTGGCAGCGCTTGATGCAGCGCGGTCAGGTTCAACGTTCGATCGGCGTATCGCCGCGATTTCCCCACTCCGACCAGGACCCCGGGTAAGCGCGAATCCGGGGAAAGCCGAGCAGGCGCGCCGCCATGTAGGCGAGTCCCGAGCGGTGATGCGTCTGACAATGGCAGATCACATCCCGCTCCGGGCGAATGCCCCGCGCCGCAAGGCTCCCGCCAAGATCTTCGATCAAACGCATGTCACGCTCGCGGTCGATCAGGTCCAGCCAGTCGAGGTGCGTGGCCCCGGGTATGTGGCCATTCCGCGCCGCTGTCAGCTTGATACCCGCAAACTCCTCGGCGCTGCGGCAATCCCAGATCGTCAGGTCTGCCTGTCCCAGCGCCTCACGCACCGTGTCGATACGTGCGATAGGACCAGCGTTCACGGTGATTTCGATATCGGAAGGGGACGGCGCCGACGCTGGGGGTCCCGACTCAAACGACAAGCCCGCGGCGGCCCACGCATGCAAGCCGCCGTCGAGATAGAGCCAGTCGTGGTGCCCGATGACGTCCAGTGTCCAGGCCAGTCGGCCTGCCCAACCACCGCCCTCGTCGTCGCAGGTCACGACGGTTCGCCCCGGGGTCAAACCGACGCGACGGAATAGCGCGGTCAGCGCCGACTCGGACGGCAGTTCACCGGGGGCCGGCGGATGTCCGCGAACGAGGTCTGTCGGCGCGACATGCGCCGCACCCGGGATGCGTGCCCGGGCAAAGACCTCCGGCGAGGTGACCTGCAGGATGAGGACATCCTCGTCGGACGAGCGCGCGGCGAGCGCTTCGGGGGTGATGGTTGCGGGTTTGGTCACGGACTGACACGGCTAAACGAGGCTTGAAGTCGGGCGAATGATATATCCTCGCAGAGGCAGTTGCCCCATCAAGCACCGAAGCATGCCGCCGCACCTTGTCTGGATGGATATGGAGATGACCGGCCTCGACGCCGAGGTCGACGTCATCCTTGAAATCGCGACCATCGTCACCGACAGCGAACTCAACGTGATCGCAGAGGGGCCGGGGCTATCCATTTCGCAACCGGAGGCGACACTCGCTCGCATGGACGAGTGGAACACCGAACACCATTCCGCTTCCGGTCTCATCGACCGCGTACGACACCACGGGGTACCGCTCACCGAAGCCGAGGCGCAAACACTGGATTTCCTGGATCGACATACGAAACGAGGCGTGTCGCCCCTGTGCGGCAACACGATCTGGCAGGACCGCCGCTTTCTCACCAGGTACATGCCGGAAGTCGCCGCTTTCCTTCACTACCGCATCATCGACGTATCCAGCATCAAGGAACTCGCCTGGCGTTGGCGTCCGGAGCTTGTCGCGCAAGTACGAAAGGCCAACGCGCACCGCGCGCTCGAAGACATTCGCGAGTCGATCAACGAGCTCAGGTTCTATCGGGAACAGTTCTTTCGAATCCCTTGAACCCGCAGGGTTCACATCTCGAGCGGGCTGTCATCCCGCCGTTCCCGCCATGTCGGCCTCGGGTCGGCGCGCGCGCTGGCGCGCGAGCGCCCAGTCGATGTGCTCCGTCACCATCTCGTCCGCGTCCTGCCGTCGGCGGCACAGGAGCTCGATCAATTTCTCGCCGTAGGGCGCATTGCCCGCCGCGACGGCGAGGTTGCGAACCCATTGCCGATAGTTGACGCGCCTGAGTGCCATCCCCTCGGTCCTCGCGGAGAACATCGCTTCGTCCCAACTCAACAGATCGGCAAGGCTCGCGTTGTCCAGCCCGTGACGCGGCGCGAAGTCCGCTTCCGCCGTTGTTTTTGCGTAGCGGTTCCAGGGGCAGACAAGTTGGCAGTCGTCGCAACCGAACACCCGGTTGCCAACGGCTTCCCGCAGGTGCAGCGGGATGGCGCCCTTGTTCTCGATAGTGAGATAGGAGATGCATTTGGTGGCGTCCAGTCGCCGGGGGCCGAGGATCGCCCCTGTAGGACAGACATTGATGCATGCCTTGCAGGCACCGCACTGATCCGGCGCGCTGGCAGCAGACAGCGGAAGCGGGATGTTCGTATAAATCTCACCGAGAAAGAACATCGAGCCCGCGTTTTCGTTCAGGACGAGCGTGTTTTTTCCCATCCATCCGATCCCCGCCTTGGCCGCGAGGGGTTTTTCCAGCACCGGCGCCGAGTCCGCGAAAGCGCGATAACGACCGTCGGCCACGCGCGCGTTGATGCGTTTGGCGAGCCGCGCCAGCCGCCGACGCACCGTCTTGTGGTAGTCGCGGCCCAGCGCATAGCGGGCGACGTAGGCGCTGCCGTCGTTCGCCGGCAGCGCCGGCAACGCGTCGGCTGACATATAGTCCATTCGCGCCGAAATGATCCGTATCGTGGAATCGAACAGCCGATCGGGATGCAGGCGCTTGTCCACGTTGCGCGCCATGTATCCCATGGTGCCGTGCAGCCCCTGAGCGATCCAGCGGCGCAGGTCCGGAGCGCAGCGGGACAGGTCGGTGTCGGCGATTCCGACCTGCTGGAATCCGAGTTCCAGGGCCCAGCCGCGGATGTCGTGCGCGAGTTCGTCAAGGTCCATCAGATCGTGCGCGTATAATCCAGCCATGCACCGCCCGGGCAAAGTCTACACCGCGGCCGAAGTTCGGCAGCTCGACCGGACGGCCATCGACACCTTCGGCATTCCCGGTATCAGCCTGATGCGACGCGCGGGACGCGCAGCGTTCGATACGTTGCGGCGCCGCTGGCCGGACTGTCGCACCATCACGGTGGCATGCGGGTCGGGAAACAACGCCGGCGACGGCTACATCGTTGCCGGCATGGCCGTCGAAGCGGGTATCGAGACGCAGCTCCTGCAGATCGGCGACCCCGCCAAACTGAAGGGTGACGCAGCCACTGCGCGCGACTGGGCCGCCGATGTCGGTGTGGCGCCCGGCGGCACCGCGCTTGATATCACCGGCAGCGTCGTGGTGGACGCCCTGCTCGGCACGGGCGCGACGGGAGAACTCCGTCCGCAGTACCTGGCCACCATCGAAGCGATCAATGCCGCAGGCAGACCGGTCATCTCCATTGATCTCCCGAGCGGGATCTCCGCCGACTCGGGCGCGACCCTGGGCGCGGCAATTCGCGCCGATGTCACCGTCACCTTCATCGGCGAAAAACTTGGTCTGCACACGGACGCCGGCGTGGATCATGCGGGCGATATCGTCTTCGATGGACTCGGCGTCCCCGCTGACCTCTATGACGCCGTAGCCGGTATTCCCGTACTCTCGCCGCCGCTGCCCTTGCAACGCGCTAGATCCGGACACAAGAACCGGTTTGGTCACGTCCTGGTCATCGGCGGCGACCGCGGCATGGGCGGTGCCGTGCTCCTCGCCGGAGAGGCGGCCCTGCGCACCGGTTGCGGATTGGTCAGCATTCTGACGCGGCCCGAGCATCGCGCGCCCATTCTGGCGCGCATGCCGGAGCTCATGGTGCGTGGCGTATCGGAAGGCGACGACATCGGCGATCTGCTGGACGCCTGCACTGTCGTCGCTGTGGGTCCGGGCCTCGGGCGCGAACCGTGGGGAGAGCAACTGCTGGCCCGGGCGCTCGAAGCCGGCAAACCAATGGTTATCGATGCGGACGGCCTGAACCTGCTGGCGTCTCGCGACCTACAAGCGCCGGTGAATAGCATTCTGACACCGCATCCGGGCGAAGCGGCACGGCTGCTCGGCGGGGTGCCGGTTTCCGACCGGCCTGCCGCCGCGCGCGATCTGTCCGCGCGGGTCGGCAACGTCGTGGTTTTGAAAGGCGCGGGAACCCTGGTTGCCGAGACAGGCGAACTCGTCGGTATCTGCACCGCCGGCAACCCCGGACTCGCCACCGCCGGCAGCGGCGACGTGTTGACGGGAGTCATCGCCGGACTGTTGGCGCAGGGTTACGACATCCGATCGGCAGCCCGCGCCGGGGTTGCGCTACATGCGGTGGCCGGCGACCTGGCCGCAGGCCGGCTTGCGCCGCAGCCGCTTGTGGCGAGCGACATCATCCAACACCTTTGGCTGCGTTGATGGCACTCCCTTGAAAACGACGACCATCACGTTGCCCGATGCCGACGCTACGCTGGACTGGGGCGCTGCCCTCGGCACAGAACTCGGCAACGAGCTGGTTTTTCTACGCGGTCGGCTCGGTGTCGGCAAGACCACGCTCGCCCGCGGCATATTGCGAGGCCTCGGGCATACGGGTCCGGTAAAGAGCCCCACGTACACTTTGCTCGAACCCTACGCGCTGGGAGACCGCGAGGTCTTCCACTTCGACTTCTACCGCATCGTCGATCCCCAAGAGCTTGAATTTATCGGCATCGATGACCTGATGGGGTCGGCGGCGTTAAAATTGATCGAGTGGCCGGAGCGTGCAATGGATCGATTGCCGAATCCGGACCTGGATATTTCGCTCCAAGAGATCAGTGGAGGCAGGTTGCTTGAAATGGTCGACCACAGGTCCTCCGGACCGTAGTCAGGGCGTTGCCCGCCGAGGGCTGCCGGCGTTTTCGTTCGCCGCCGCACTATTCGCCGCTGCACTATTCGCCTCGGGAGTCGCCTCGGGAGTCGCCTCGGGAGTCGCCTCGGGAGTCGCCTCGGGAGTCGCCTCGGGAGTCGCCTCGGGAGTCGCGAACGCTGCCGATCTCGAAGGAATTCGCACCCACGACGCCCCCGACCATACGCGCGTGGTTTTTGATACGAGCGCGAAAGTCGCCTACAAGATCTTCTCTCTGGAAAATCCGCTGCGGGTCGTTATCGATCTCAAGGACACGCGCCCGCAAGGAACGCTCGCATTGCCGCAAAAGGAAAGTGACGTGATCTTGCGGATCCGGCGGGCGCCGCGCCCCGGTGGGGCCTACCGCATCGTGCTTGAGGTCGCCGAGCAGGTCGATCCGAAGTATTTCCAGCTCGACCCCATCGAGCCGTACGGCTACCGGCTCGTCGTCGACCTCCATGCCATCGAGCGGCAAAGACGATCCCCCATCATCCGCATGCCGGAAGGCGAGCGCGATGTCGTGGTGGTGGTTGATGCCGGCCACGGCGGAGAAGACCCCGGGGCCGTGGGTGTCAATGGCGTCAGGGAGAAAGACATAGCGCTCGCGATGGCGAAAGCGCTCGAAAAGAACCTCAACGCGACAATGGGTTACCGCGTGGTACTGGTTCGCAAGGGTGACTACTACGTGGGATTGCGGCAGCGCGCCGCGATCGTCCAGCGACAGTCCGCCCATCTTTTCATTTCCATCCACGCCGACGCGTTCCGCCTTCCGAAAGTCCGGGGTGCCACCGTCTATGCGCTTTCCGGGCGTGGCAGTTCGTCGGAGGCCGCCCGCATACTGGCGAAAAAGGAGAACAGCTCCGACCTGATAGGCGGGGTCGGCGGGGTCGGCGGCATCTCCCTCGACGACCAACCGCGCCATGTCAGGGAGACGCTCGTGGATTTGTCGCTGGGTTTCAATCAATCCGGCGGCATCGAAGTGGGGGACACCATTCTGCGTTCGCTGGCACCCACCAGCCGTTTGCACAAGAAAACCACCCAGTTGGCCGGGTTCGTCGTGTTGAAGGCTGCGGGCGTGCCGTCGATCCTGATTGAGACGGGATTTCTTACCAATCCCGAAGACGCGCGCCTGCTCGGATCGCCCGCGTATAGACAACGTCTGGCAGCCGCTATCGGCGACGGCATCCGTGCCTATGTGGCCGAAAATCCGCCGCCGGACACCCTGATCGCGGCGCGTATCGCCGCAGGCGGCTCGCGCTACGTCATCCAACGTGGCGACACGTTGTCTGAGATCGCCTTGCGCTATCGGGTGTCGACGCGGGCGTTACGCGCGGCCAACGGGATCAGGGGGGATCGGATTCGCGTCGGGCAAGTGCTCCATATCCCGGCGACGGCGGGGTCCTGATGCCGCGCATTCACAAGCTATCCGAGTTTGTCGCCAACCAGATTGCCGCCGGCGAAGTCGTCGAGCGACCGGCTTCCATCGTCAAGGAACTGATCGAAAACAGCCTTGACGCGGGCGCCCGTTCCATCAGCACAATGATCGAGAACGGCGGCGTCAAGCGCATAGTCGTGCAGGACGACGGCTGCGGCATCGCGCCGGATGACCTCCGACTCGCCGTCAGCCGCTTCGCCACCAGCAAGATCACGGAACCGGATGATCTCGATAGCGTCCAGACGCTTGGCTTTCGCGGCGAAGCCCTGGCCAGCGCGGCATCTGTCTCCAAACTCTGCATCACGTCAGCGATATCCGCCGGCAGCGGCATGACCTTGAGCGTGGCGGGCGGGACCGGGCAGACCTTCAAGCCCGCGGCCCATCCGGTCGGCACCACGGTCGAGGTCGCGGACTTGTTCTACAACACGCCGGCGCGGCGAAAGTTCCTCAAAACCGAACGCACGGAGACCGGCCATGTGAGCGATGTGGTGCGACGACTGGCGCTCGCCCACGGCGATGTCGCCTTCGAACTCAGGCATGGCCAGCGCGCGCTGGAACGGTTGCCCGCCGGGCGGGAGCTGGACGCGATCATGGGCGCCGAGTTTCTGTCCCAGGCCATCGCCATCGACACGGGCAACGGCGATCTGCGTCTGTCCGGCTGGATCGGCCTGCCCGGCTACACGCGCGCCCAGGCCAACGCCCAGTTCTTCTTCGTGAACGGCCGCGCCGTGCAGGACCGGCTGGCGGGCCACGCGGTGCGACAGGCCTACCGGGATGTGATGTTCCACGGACGTCATCCGGTGTTCGTGCTGTTCCTGGAGCTCGATCCCGGAAGCGTCGATGTCAATGTGCATCCCACCAAGCGCGAAGTCCGTTTTCGGGATTCCCGTCGCGTGCACGACTTCGTCTTCGCTTCCATCCATCGGCTGCTGACAGATGCGCGCCCCGGAACCGATTCCGGCGCAGCGCCAAGCGACCGACTTCCGCCTGGAAGGAACCACGGACATGCGTCTTTCCCGCAGACGTCGATGAGCCTCTCCTCCCTCATCGCCGAAGCGCCGGCGACTGCGGTGCGCGACGCGCCGGCGATGGACGACGGCGACATTCCGCCCCTCGGCTACGCCCTCGCCCAGCTCCACGGGGTCTATATCCTGAGCCAGAACGAAGAGGGCCTGGTCGTGGTCGATATGCACGCCGCTCACGAGCGCATCACCTACGAAAAGCTCAAGACCGACTACGGGGGCGGCAAGCTGACATCGCAGCGGCTACTGGTGCCCATGGCGCTCGACGTAACGCCGCGGGAGGCCGATCTGGCCGAAACGCATGCCGAGGAACTCGCGAGGCTGGGGCTGGGCATCGACCGAACCGGACCCCGAAGTTGCGTAGTCCGCGCAGTGCCGACGCTGCTGGCGGACGGCGATGTCGCGGCACTGGTTCGCGACCTGCTGGACGAAATTGCCGAGTTCGGCACCAGCGACGCGATTCAAACGCAGGCGGAGGAGCTACTCGCGAGCATGGCGTGCCACGGATCCGCGCGAGCCAATCGCCGTCTTTCGGTACCCGAAATGAACGCGATCCTGCGGGAAATGGAGACGACGCCCAACGCCGGGCAATGCAATCACGGGCGTCCCACGTTCTTCGTGCAGAGCATGCGCCAACTCGACCATCTGTTCCTGCGCGGTCGTTAGCCCGAATATTGCACCAAGGCGCTTGTCGAATAATTGAAAGTTACAATATTTCAATTGGTTATTACCATAATTCGGAAATTCAGCCGTACACAAGCCGCGCTGGCCGCGCCCTCGCTGGCCTTGCGTGGAACAAACGCGTCCGGGAAGCGCCAGCGACCCGGCGCGGTTGTTCCATGGTCGAAGAGTGGGGCCGGGCCACAGGCGAAGCCGAAGGCGCCGCCAGTGGGGCACTTTTGCCCGCGCGCGCGGGCATGCTCGCTCCACCATAAGGCGTGGCTATGCTTCCGTCTCTTCTCTTGCGAGGGGTACCCCCTCGCGCTCCCGGCTGAAGGCTCCGAGCACGCGCACGCGGGCAAAATCCTGCGCGATCGTCGCGGCCCTTGATGCAACATCCGGGCTAAGGCGACATGGAACGGCGCGTCGCCGTTTGCATCATGGGGCCCACGGCCGTCGGCAAGACCGACGCCGCCCTTGCCCTTGCTGAGCGCACGCACGTCGACCTGATCAGCGTCGACTCGGCCATGGTCTACCGACGCATGGACATCGGCACCGCCAAACCAGATGCCGAGGTGCTGGCGCAGCATCCCCATGCGCTGATCGACGTGCGCGAACCCACCGAGCCGTTTTCGGCCGCAGACTTTCTCGCCGGCGCCGATGCCGCGGTCGGGAGCGCCCTGGACCGCGGCAGGCTGCCCGTTCTCGTCGGCGGCTCGATGCTCTATTTCAAGGCGTTTCGCGACGGTCTGTCGACGTTGCCCGCCGCCGATCCGTCGGCGCGCGCCGCCATTGCGGAACGCGCTGCGCGAAAGGGGTGGAAGGCGCTGCACGCCGAACTCGAGCGGATAGACCCCGCTGCCGCGGCACGCATCCACCCAAACGATCCGCAGCGCATTCAACGCGCGCTCGAAGTGTTCCATGTTTCGGGTACGCCGATCTCGCGCTCGTGGGCTTCGTCTGCCGGCCGCAGCGTGCAGCAGCGCCTGGACTGCGCGCTGATCGAAATAGCGCTTAGCACGGATGGACACCTGGCGACGCGAATCGGCGAGCGATTCGATGCCATGCTCGAACGCGGTCTCATCGGTGAGGTCGCGCGGCTACACGCCATGCCGAACCTCGACCTGTCCAAACCGTCCATGCGCGCGGTGGGATACCGGCAGATCTGGCGCCACCTCGACGGGGATCTGGACTTCGACGCGATGCGTGGACAGGCTGTCGCCGCGACGCGGCAGCTCGCGCGGCGACAGGCGACATGGCTGCGAAGTTGGCCGGGTCTTCGGAGTATCGATGGAACGCCAGTCGAAGCCGCCAACCGCATCTTGCAATTTTTGGACCACGGTCGCAAAATCAATCGGTTCTAGGTTCGCTTGAGCGCGCGTCCGATTTCGAGGAAAGTACCATGTCGAAAGGGAATTCCCTTCAGGACTCTTACCTCAACACGCTGCGCAAGGAGCGTATCCCTGTCTCCGTATACCTCGTCAACGGCATCAAGCTCCAGGGTCAGATCGAGTCGTTCGATCAGTTCGTCATCGTGCTTCGCAATGCCGTCAGCCAGATGGTGTACAAGCACGCGGTCTCCACCGTGGTTCCGAGCCGCAACGTGCACCTGCAGCCGCCGGGGGTGCATAGAGAGAGCAGGGAAGAGAGCGGGGAAGAAAGCGGGGAAGAGAGCGGGGAAGAGGACAGCGAACTCGCCTGAGACCAACACCCTCCATGCCAAGCGAAATGCTGTTTGATCGCCCGCAGGCGGGGTCGCGCGCCGTTCTGCTGAGTGTGCGTCTCGATTCCTCCTTTGGAAACACCCGGCCGGACACCGAAGAGCTGACGCACCTGGTGCGATCCGGCGAGGTCGAGCCCGTCGCCCTCATTCACGCGCGGCGCGCGCGGCCCCATCCGAAGTGGTTCATCGGTAGCGGAAAGGTGGAAGAGGTGGCAGCAGCACTGCACGCCGAGACTGCAGACCTTCTGATCGTCAACCAGGAACTGACGCCAGCCCAACAACGCAACCTGGAACAGCGGCTGGAGCGCCGGGTCATAACGCGCACGGAACTCATCCTGCAAATATTCGCGGCCCGCGCCCAGACCCGCGAGGGCCAGTTGCAGGTCGAACTCGCGCAACTCAACCACATGCAGACGCGCATGGCGCGGGGCTGGTCCCACCTGGACCGCCAACGCGGCGGGGTCGCCATGCGCGGCACCGGCGAGAAACAGATCGAGTTGGATGCGCGCATCATCCGCGACCGTATCCGGCGCGTCCGCGCGCGCCTGGAGGGGGTCCACCGGCAGCGCGAGCGAAGCCGGCGACACAGGGCCAGAACCGGCGTCCCCACCGTCGCGCTGGTGGGCTATACCAATGCCGGCAAGTCGACCTTGTTCAACGCCCTGACGAACGCCCGCGCCGCCGTTGCCGACCAGCTATTCGTTACCCTGGATCCGCTCATGCGCCGCACCGATATCGATGGCGTCGGCAAGGTGGTGCTGGCGGACACCGTGGGTTTCATTCGCGATCTTCCGCACGGCCTCGTCGAGGCATTCAAGGCCACCCTCGAGCAGGTCGCCCAGGCGGACCTGCTGCTTCACGTCGTCGACGCCGCCGCGCCCGACGCGGAGGATCTCACCCGCCAGGTGGATGCCGTGCTGGACGAAATCGGGGCGGCGGATGTTCCGACGATCAAGGTTCTGAACAAGGCGGATCTCATGGACCAGCACAGCTCGTCGGTTCTCGAAGATGAGGGCGAACTGGCCCGAGTGGTCGTCAGCTCCCGGGATGGGACTGGCCTGCCCGCATTGAGAAAGGCGCTCGGGCGCGCCCTCGGCGTCGCCGCCCGACCGATAACGGTCCTTCTCGATTCCGGGTCGGGCAAACTCCGGGCACGCCTGTACGCGTTGGGGGCGGTGCAGGCGGAGACAGTGCAGGAAGACGGCACACTCGCGTTGCGGGTCCGGCTCGACCGGGCCGAAACAGCCAGGCTTTTGGGAAGCCGTGCCGGCGCGCGCCGAGTGATGTCTGTCGCGTCAGCCGCGGGGAATAGCGTCAAACTCCACACAGGAGTCGAGAACCCCAGGCTTCGAGAGCCGGAGCATATTGTTGCAGGGAACGATAGTCACCCATAGAATCGTATCGATCCCCTGAATCAGCGGCGGAGATTTCAATACCCATGGCATGGAACGAACCAGGCGGCGGCGGACCAAAAGACCCTTGGGGCGGCCGAGGCGGAGATCAAGGTCCCCCGGATCTCGATGAATCGCTGCGTAAGCTGCAATCCCAACTCTCCGGCATATTCGGACGCCGCGGAGGAGGCGGGGGCGGCGGGGGCGGCGGCATCAACCTCAAGGTATACGGAGGGGTGCTCGCTGCGCTGGTTGTAGGCTATGGCCTGTGGGGCATGTACACACTCGATGCGCAGGAGCGTGGCGTGGTGTTCCGCTTCGGCAAGGCGCAAGACGAGGTAAAGCTTCCCGGCCTGCACTGGAACCCGCCGATCATCGACCGCGTGGAGAAAGTGGTTACCACGCGCGTCAACGAAAGATCCCACGACGCGCTAATGTTGACCGAGGACGAGAACATCGTCGAAATTGGCATGACGGTCCAATACGTCATCAGCGACCCTGTATCGTATCTCGTTGAGGTAAACGACCCGGACTCCAGCGTCGTTCACGCGATGGAGAGCGCGTTGCGGCATGTGGTCGGCAGTTCCACGATGGACAGCGTCATTACCGAGGGTCGCGCCGCACTGGGGAGCGAAGTGCAGGAACGCCTGCAAAGCTATTTGAACCGCTACCAGACGGGCATCCAGGTACAGACGGTGAACATCGACGAGAGCGGGCCGCCGGAACAGGTGCAACAAGCGTTCGACGATGTGCAGAAGGCCAAGGAGGACGAAGCGCGCTACGTCAACGAAGCGAACGCCTATGCCGAAAAGGTCGTTCCCGAAGCGCGGGGAGACGCGCAAAGGCAGCTTGAAGAAGCGAATGCCTACCGCGACCGAGTACTGGCAAGGGCACAAGGCGAAGCCCAGCGGTTCACGAAGCTGCTCCAAGAGTATAACCAGGCGAAGGATGTCACCCGCGCCCGCCTGTACATCGATGCCATTCAGTCGGTCTTGAGCCAGAGTTCGAAGGTGATGGTGGATATCGAGGGCGGCAACAACCTGCTGTATCTACCGCTTGATCGCCTCATGCAGAGCGGCGGCACGAGCGCGATTCCCGCGGATTCTGATCTGCGCCGACTGGTCGACGAAGTCGTGAGCGAAAAACTCGCCGTGTCGCGTCGCGACTCCCGTTGACGAGTTGGGAGAAAGAGAAATGAAGCCAAGCATCAAGAGGACCGAGCGATGATGTCCATCCGCAACATTGTTATAGCCGTCGTCGTCGTGCTGATCATGCTGCTGATCGCCGACGGCCTCTTCACCGTACATGAGACCGAACGCGCCCTGGTGCTTCGCTTCGGCGCGGTAACAAAGATCGATCTGGGGCCGGGGCTGCACTGGAAGCTGCCCATCGCCGATGACGCCAAGAAGTTCGACGGCCGCATCCAGACGCTGGACTCGCCAGCCCAACGCTATTTCACGCTGGAAAAGAAACCGCTCATGGTGGACTCTTTCGTCAAATGGCGGATAGGCGACGTCCAGACTTTCTACGAGACGACGTCGGGCGGTGACGAGGAGCGCGCGCGGACCCTGTTGTCACAGCGCGTGAACGAAGGCTTGCGCAATGAGATCAGCCGCCGGGACATGCACGAGGTCATTTCGGGAGAACGGGATCAACTGATGGCGGATTTGACGCAGCAGTTGAATATCGAGATGCGCCGCGAAGTCGGCGTAGAAGTGATAGACGTGCGCGTCAAGCAGATAGACCTCCCGCCGGAAGTCTCCTCCGCTGTCTACGAGCGCATGAATTCAGAACGCGAGATCGAGGCGCAGCAGCACCGCGCGACCGGTCGCGAACTCGACCTCGGCATTCGCGCCGACGCCGACCGCCAGGTCGTCGTCGTCGGTGCCGAGGCGTACCGCGAAGCCGAGCTGTTGCGCGGCGACGGCGACGCCGGCGCGGCCGCCACCTACGCCGCAGCCTACGGCGACGATCCGGAGTTTTACGAGTTCTACCGGAGCATCAACGCCTATGTCGCTGTATTCAGCCACAAGGGCGACATGCTGATCCTGGATCCCAACAGCGACTTCTTCAAGTACCTGAAGACCGGAGACGGCGGCTAGCAGCCTGTCGATCTTGCCGTTCTAGCGGCAAGATCGACGGAATGATAGATGGGCTTGGGCGGGGGCAACACGCGCGCGGGGTCTGGAACGCCCCATTCGGCCGCGCGACACGCGCGGTTAACCTTGAGAGAGACTGGAGTGGGACGCAGTATCGTCGTGCTCGGCGCCCAGTGGGGTGACGAGGGCAAGGGCAAGATAGTGGACCGCCTGACGGAGCAGGCGGCGGCGGCAGTGCGTTTTCAGGGCGGACACAATGCCGGACATACACTCCTTATCGACGGCGAAAAAACCGTCCTGCACCTCGTGCCTTCCGGCATCCTGCGACCGAACGTGCAATGCCTGATCGGCAACGGCGTAGCGGTGTCGCCGGACGCGTTGCTGGAGGAAGTTCAGGGACTCGAGGCGAAGGGAGTCGATGTCCGCGGCCGCCTGCGCATCTCGCCGGCGTGTCCGTTGATCATGCCCTATCACGTCGCCCTGGATGCCGCGCGCGAAAACGCCCTGGGCAATCGCAAGATCGGCACCACCGGTCGCGGCATCGGCCCCGCCTACGAGGACAGGTCGGCGCGGCGCGGACTGCGCCTCGGCGAACTGTTTCATCCGCAACAGTTCGCACACCAACTCGCCGAAGTCATGGAGTACCACAACTTCGTGCTGGAGAAGTACCATCGCGTTGCGCCCGTGGACTTCGACGAGACGCTCGGCCGCGCACAGCGACTCGCCGAAGCGATACGCCCGTTTGTCGGCGATGTGGGTTCGATTCTGCATTCCCTGCGGGAGTCCGGCGCCAATATCGTATTCGAGGGCGCTCAGGGCGCGTTGCTCGATATCGACCTCGGCACCTATCCATTCGTCACCTCTTCGAACACCACGGCTGGCGGCGCCGCCACAGGAAGCGGGTTCGGCCCTCGGCATCTCGACTATGTCCTCGGCATCGCAAAGGCGTATTGCACCCGGGTGGGTTCCGGACCGTTCCCGACGGAACTGTTCGACGAAACCGGCGAGTGGCTCGCCGAAAAGGGCCACGAATTCGGTGCCACCACCGGCCGACCTCGCCGTTGCGGCTGGTTCGACGCAGTGGCGATGCGGCACGTCGCGCAAAGCAACAGCATTTCCGGCCTGTGCATGACCAAACTCAACGTCCTGGACAACCTCGAGAGCATCCAGTTGTGCATCGGCTACGAAGACGGCGGCTGCGGGGGTTTCGGCACCGAGTCGTATCAGCACGTCAAACCCGTGTATGAGGAGCTCCCGGGTTGGAACGCATCGACATTGGGCGTTCGCACTTACGATGCGCTGCCAGACAATGCCCGCGCTTACCTGCGCCGCATCGCGACGGCCGTCGGGACGCCGATCGACATCGTTTCCACCGGGCCGGAACGAGAGGACACCATCATTCTGAAGGACCCCTTCGCGCCATGATTGATTCCAGGCTATTGGAAATCCTGGTCTGTCCGGTCAGCCGCGGCCCCCTCGTCTACCGGCGCGAGCTGAAGGAACTATGGTGTCGGCAGAGCGGTCTCGGGTATCCAGTTCGCGACGGCATCCCGGTAATGCTCGAAAGCGAGGCGCGGGTGCTGACAGACGAGGAACGCGCCTCGATGGCCAAATAGGGAGTCCTGGGGCAGCGGGGAAGTTTGGTCGCGTTTCGCATAGAATCAGGCGAGGTCAGGCGACAAATGGACGCAAAACCGTAGGCGAATCGCTCAAGTACGCGACGACAATCGATGAGGAAGATGGAACAGGCGGCAAAGAACACACCCGGGCTCGTGCTGGTCACGGACATGCCCGACATTGCCAGCCGGGAACTGCGCAACCCCGAGGAAACCCTCGACTGGGTTGGCATGAGCGAGGTACACCAACCCTTGCGCATTCGCGATGGCGGCAAGGTGCGGGAAGTGCAGGCGAGGGTGCAGATCTACGTCGATTTGGCCGACCCGCAGGCAAAGGGCATCCATATGTCCCGCCTGTACCTGATTCTCGACGAGCACTCGGAAACGCGGCCCTTGAGCGTTGCCGGATTGAAGCTCCTGCTGGCATCGCTGCTCGAATCGCACAGGGGTCTGTCCGGCCGCGCCTTCGTCCAGTTCGACTTCGACTACTACCTGCGCCGTCAGGCGCTCGTGACGGAGAATTCCGGTTGGAACGCCTATCCCGTGTCCATCAAGGGCACACATATCGATGGCGAAACCCATTTGGAGCTGGCGGTTGGCGTGCACTATTCCAGCACCTGTCCATGCTCCGCCGCGCTCTCGCGGCAACTCGTTCAACAACAGTTTGATCAAGACTTCGGCAGCACCGGAGAAGTAGATGCCGCAACGGTCAAAGCATGGCTAGGCTCCGAAGAAGCCTTCGTGGCAACGCCGCATGCGCAACGCAGCATCGCGCGGGTGCTGGTCAAGTTCGACCACAGGTTGGAAAGCTTCCCAATCACCGAGTTGATCGACGCCGTCGAGGAAGCTGTCCAGACGCCGGTGCAGACCGCAGTCAAACGCGAGGATGAGCAGGAGTTCGCGCGGTTGAACGCCTCCAATCTCATGTTCTGCGAGGATGCGGCGCGACGGGTCAAAACCGCGCTCCAGCGTGAGCCGCGGCTCGTCGACTACTGGGTGCGCGTCGAACACCACGAAAGCCTGCACCCACACAACGCGGTGGCTGTGCTTACCAAGGGCGTCGATCGCGGCTACCTGCCGATCCCCTGATCACGACAGTTATCGCCCACCTGAAAGCAAGGCGTGGCCGTCCGGCCTGGGGAAGTCGTGTGGTGCCGAGGAGAGGACTTGAACCTCCACGGGGTTACCCCCACTAGCACCTGAAGCTAGCGTGTCTACCAATTTCACCACCTCGGCGAAGAAGCGGCCCATTCGCGCCGAGCGGTTGATCGCGCCCGGAGCTGGAAACGGGGCGCGCACTGTACCCATCGGCTCAAGGAGTTGTCAATTTGGGACGTCGTAGGCAAAGCAGGGGTATACGCGAAACGCAATTGGTCGCGAGCGCTGTCCGTGACGCCCTGAAATCTCTCGACTCTCCCCAGTGGGACGATCTGGTGCGGCACTTCCGCCTCTCGAAGGGCGCCGGCACGCATCGGCTACGGCGCCTGTTGCGGGGACTCGAGCACTTGGGCGAGGTCGCGCGGACGGCAGATGGAGGTTACGCGCTGGTCGACGCACCCGAAGTGGTGAAAGTCGTGGAATCCTTCGGCAAGCTGGTCGTCGAAGGTTCCGGCACCGAGTTGCCGCGTGGATCGAATGTCCGTCACGGCGACCGCGTCGAACTCGCGACCAGCTCACAACGCGGTTGGCGCGGGCAACGCGACGGCGCTCTGCGCGTGGTCGAGCCGTCGTCCGAACCTCTGATCGGGTTTGTCGTGGAGGATCATCGGCACCGCTTCATCGAGTCCCTCGACCCGGCGGTGAAGGGTCGTATCGAAATCGAGGACGACGACCAGCGCGCGCGCGACGGCGACATCGTTGAAGTGACGTTGTTGTGGCAGGACCGAGGGCGTTACAGCGGCCGCATCCTCTCCGTGTTGCGCGCAAGAAACGAAGCCGATCGCGCGGCCGGGGCCTTGCTTCGCAGTTACCGCGTACCCGTCGACTGGCCGGATGGGCTCGATATCCGCGCGCCGCGGAGCGTGACCGCAAGCGATACGATCGATCGCCGCGATCTCACCGCGCTGCCGCTCGTCACCATCGACGGCCCGGACGCGCGCGACTTCGATGATGCCGTATATGCGGAGCGGCAGCGTAAGGGGGGCTGGCGACTGGTAGTGGCGATCGCCGATGTCGCGCATTACGTAGAGCCCGGTTCCCCACTCGACATCGAAGCGCAACGGCGCGGTAATTCCGTCTACTTGCCGGACCGCGTCATCCCGATGCTGCCGGAGTCTCTTTCCAACGGTATCTGCTCGCTGGTGCCGGACGAAAGACGCCTTGCTCTGGTCTGCGACATGCGGATATCGGCGGCGGGAAACGTGTCGTCCCACGAATTCTATGAGGCCGTCATTCGATCACACGCCAGACTGACGTACGCGGAAGCGGCGGCGAAGCCCCCTCGGCTAGCCGCGTTGTTCGAGGTGTACGCAGCGTTACAAGCACGACGCGCGGAGCGGGGCACGCTTGAATTCGACAGCCGAGAAACACAACTTGTCCTCAAGGACGGCCGCGTCACGTCCGTAGCGTTGGCCGAGCGCAACGCGGCGCACGGGATGATCGAAGAGGCGATGATCGCGGCGAACGTGTGCGCGGCGAGGCACGTTGATCAACCGCTCTATCGTGTTCACGAAGCGCCGCACGCGGAGAAGTTGGACCAGCTCGTCACCGCCCTGGCATTCGCGGGCATCCGGCTCGCGGCGGGAGATACGACGCCCGCGGGCTTGCGCGCCATCATGGCCCGCGCGCTTAGGCAAAGTTCTCGGCTCGCATGGCTGCTCGAAATCCTTTTACTCCGGTCGCTGCCGCAGGCCCGATACGATCCGCGCAATGTCGGTCACTTCGGTCTCGCCCTGCCGCAGTATGCGCACTTTACCTCCCCGATCCGGCGTTACGCGGACCTCACCTTGCATCGCATGATCAAGTCGGGCGGAGCGCCCGCCTCGGCAGAGTGGCTCACGCAAACCGGGTCACACATCTCCATGACGGAGCGGCGAGCCGACGACGTCGCCCGCGCGGTGTCCGACTGGCTGCAGTGCGACTACATCAAGGACCGAACCGGAGAACAATTTTCGGGCGTCGTTGTCGGCGTGACCGAATTCGGGCTGTTCGTAAGGCTCGCCGATGTATTCGTCCAGGGACTGGTTCACGTCTCGAACATCGGCCGCGATTACTATCGCTTTGTGCCGGAGTCCATGGCGCTGGTGGGTGAGTCCTCGGGCGAACGCTTCACCCTCGGCGACGAACTCGATGTCGTGCTGGAAGATGTTTCGGTCGAGACGCGCCGCGTCGACCTTGTCCCGGCGCGGCGCCGAGGCGCGCGAGGTCGATGAAGGAGCCGGCCGGCGACTGGGTCTACGGCGCACACTCCGTGCGCAACGTACTGGACGGAGCTCCAGCCCGCGTGCGCCGGGTGTGGGTTGCCGCCGGCCGGCGTTCGGACGCGCTCGCCGCATTGATCGCCCAGGCCCGGGGGGTGGGGATACGCGTCGAGTCAGTAGACAGGCGGATGCTTGATCGCGTCGCAGAAGGCCCTCACCAGGGAGTGGCCGCGCAATGCCACGCTGTCGCTCCCGCCTCCGAGGCGGAGCTGGAGCGCCGCTGGCCCACGTTCGAAAGCCCCTTCATTCTCGTCCTGGACCAAGTCCAGGATCCTCGCAATCTTGGTGCATGCCTGAGAGCGGCCGAGGCCGCGGGGGTCGATGCCGTGCTTCTGCCCAAGCGTCATGCCGCCGGTCTGACCGCAGCGGCGGTCAGAACCTCAAGCGGCGCCTTCGAGCACCTCTTCGTCGTCTCCGTCACCAACCTTTCGCGCAGACTCGCCTGGATGAAGCAGCAAGGCGTGTGGATCATTGGCGGGCATCAGGACGCGAAGACATCCCTTCACGACCTCGAGCTACCGACGCCGGCCGCCGTGGTGGTGGGCGGAGAGGGAAAAGGCCTGCGGCGTCTTACCGTGGCGCAATGCGATCACCTGGTGCGCATTCCGATGGCTGGCGAGGTGTTCAGCCTGAATGTCGCGGTGGCGGCAGGTATTCTTCTGTTTGAAGTCGTGCGAGCGCGCAAGTAGAATCCGTTAGTCCATCCTCGCCGCACGCGTTTTGGAACGCGGTGGCGAACCCGAGAGGAGGAATTGAAATGCGACACTACGAAGTAGTCTTCATGGTGCACCCGGACCAGTCCGAACAGGTGCGCGGCATGATGGAACGCTACCGCCAGATGATCGAACGCGGGGGCGGCGCCGTACATCGAGTGGAAGACTGGGGCCGACGCCAACTCGCCTATCCCATTGCGAAGATTCACAAGGCGCACTACGTCCTGATGAACGTGGAAGTGAACGCCGAAACGCTTGAAGAACTCACGAGCGCGTTCCGTTTTAACGATGCGGTGATTCGCAACCTCATTATCCGCCGCCAGCACCCGATCCAGGAAACATCCAAAATCTACGAGGAAGAACTCAAGGATCAGGAGAAGGACCGCGAACGGGACCGGAGGCGCGAAGAAGAAGCCCAGGCTCGCGCGTTGCGCCGCGCCCGGGAGGAAGCTGAAGCCGCAGCCCAGCGGGCCGACGAGCCTGCCGAGCCTGCCGAGGCGGAGTCGTAACCGATGCCACCCAGGAACTTTCGACGCAAACGCTACTGCCGTTTTACCGCGGAAGGGATCAAGGAGATCGACTACAAGGACCTCGATCTTCTCGCGCCCTACATCACGGAAACCGGCAAGATCGTACCGAGCCGGATCACCGGTACCAGTGCGCGCTATCAGCGGCAACTTGCCACGGCGGTCAAACGCGCCCGATACCTGGCGCTGGTCCCCTACACAGATCAGCACAAGTAGGGCAGGCAAGCAGCAAATGAATATCATCCTGCTCGAACGCATCGGCAGACTCGGAACCCTGGGGGATGAGGTCACGGTGAAGAACGGCTTCGCGCGCAACTACCTCATCCCTACCGGAAAAGCCGTGCGCGTCACCAAGGAAAATCGGAAAGCGTTCGAAGCGCGCCGCGCCGAACTGGAAACGGCAGCCGGCGAGAAGCTCGCCGCCGCCGAAACGCGCGCCGCCGCCCTGCAAGGCGTCTCCACGACCTTGAGGGTTCGGGCCAGCGAAGAAGGGAAGCTGTTCGGTTCCGTCGGCACAGTGGAGATTGCTCGGGCACTGACCGATCAGGGGCACGAGGTTTCGAAAGCGGAAGTGAGTTTGCCCGAGGGGGCCATCCGCGACATCGGAGAGCACGAGGTAGAAATCCAGCTCCATGCCGGCGTGTCTGCGATGGTCGGCGTCAACGTCGTCGCCGAGTAGCTTCACGAGTACTTCGCGAATAGCTTCACTGGGCGGCGCCGCATTCAACCGGTCGCATACAGCCTGTCCACAGCGTTGTTCCGACACTCGCGTGCCCGCGCATCGCGTCGGTACCGTCAAACCCGCCTTTCGGACACGTCGGCCTTGACGCCCCATACCGGAACCTGAATCCTGAAGGCCCACTAGAACGGCTTTCAACCGATGGCAGAACCCTCTCGCGACGCCCCCGCACCAGCCAAGCTAAAGGTCCCCCCACATTCGATCGAAGCCGAGCAATCCGTGCTCGGCGGATTGATGATCCGAAACGAAGCCTGGGATACGGTCGCTGACAAGATCAAGCCGCGCGACTTCTATCGTCCGGACCACCAGATCATCTTCGAAGTCATGGCGGCGCTTGCCAACGACCTGCAACCGCTCGACGTGTTGACCGTTGCGGAGGCGTTGCAATCCCGCAGACTCGCCGACCGCGTGGGCGGTATCGCCTACCTTGCCGAACTCGCGGAGGAAACGCCTTCCGCAGCCAACATCGGTGCGTACGCCGCCATCGTGCGCGAAAGGGCCGTTCTGAGACAGCTCATCAGCGCCGGTTCCGGGATCGCAGAGTCGGCATTCGAACCCGAAGGTCGTCCCAGCGAGGACCTGCTCGACGCGGCCATGAAGGCCGTATTCGACATCTCCGACGAAACGCTCCAGGGCGATGGTCCGCTACAGGTCGCACCTATGCTCACGGACGCGTTCGAGCGCATCGATCGGCTGTCCAAGAATCCCAGTGCCATAACGGGCCTCGATACCGGATTCGCTGATCTGGATCGCTACACCGCTGGCTTCCAGGATTCCGATTTCATCGTCATCGCGGGCCGACCCTCGATGGGGAAGACCGCCCTGGCGGTGAACATCGCGGAGCACGCCGTCATGAATTCGAACCAAAACGACGCCGCAGTACTCATCTTCTCCATGGAACAACCCGCAGAGCAACTGATAATTCGCTTGCTGTCCTCCCTCGGCCACATCGACCAGAACCGCTTGCGCACCGGCAAACTGGACGAAGAGGACTGGCCTCGGCTTGAATCGGCGGTCAACCAACTCAAGCACAAGCCCTTATACATCGACGATGCTGGCGGATTGACGCCGAATGCGGTGCGCGCCCGCGCCCGTAGGGTGGCCCGAACGGCGGGGCTGAAGCTCATCATCGTGGACTACATGCAGTTGATGCGTTCGGAGGGGCGTTCGGAAAACCGCACGCTTGAACTGTCGGAGATTTCGCGGACCCTCAAATCGGTCGCAAGGGAGTTGCGCTGCCCGTTGGTGGCCCTGTCGCAGTTGAACCGCGCCCTGGAGAATCGCGAGGACAAGCGCCCGCGCATGTCTGATCTGCGTGAATCCGGTGCCATCGAGCAGGATGCCGACGTAATACTGTTCATCTACCGCGACGACGTATACAACGAGGACTCGGAAGACAAGGGGCTTGCCGAAGTCATCATCGGCAAACAACGCAACGGGCCCACGGGCCGGGTGAAGATGCGATTCTTCAAGGAACTCACGAAGTTCGAACTGCTTGATCGCTCGGAATACGAAGCCGGTGGCTAAGGTTCCCGGTGGCCAAGGCTAAAGTCGCGTACGTCTGCGACGACTGCGGCGTCGAACATCCGAAATGGCAGGGCCAGTGCTCCGCCTGCGGGAAATGGAACTCGTTGCGTCAATTCGCGCTGGAACGGGCCGCTGCCCGGCCCGGCGCCAGCGTGCCAGGCTATAGCGGCGCGCCACCGCAAGTCGCACGGCTCGCCGAAGTTGAGACCGCAGCGCTGGTACGTCTGCCCACCGGCATGCAAGAACTTGATCGGGTACTCGGAGGCGGTTTCGTGCCTGGTTCCGTCGTTCTCATCGGCGGAGATCCCGGCGCCGGCAAGAGCACGCTCTTGCTGCAAGTCGCCGCCGCCATCGCGCGTCGCGAGCCCATGCTCTACGTCAGCGGCGAAGAATCCCTGCAACAGATTGCCGACCGGGCCCGCAGATTGGCGCTGCCTCTGGACAACCTGCTGGTCGCGGTGGAAACGCGTGTCGAGGCTATCGCCGAACTGGCGCTCGAGCATCGACCGAGCGTGGTCGTCATCGACTCGATTCAGGTCATGCATGCCCAATCCACCGGCAGCGTTCCCGGCAGCGTCACCCAGGTGCGGGAATCGGCCGCGCTGCTGACCAGGCTCGCAAAGCAGACGCTCACCACGGTGATTCTGGTCGGCCATGTAACGAAAGAAGGCAACCTCGCCGGACCCAAGGTGCTGGAACACATGATCGACTGTTTCGTGATGCTCGACAGCCCGGCCGGCACGCGTTTCCGTACGTTACGCAGCCAGAAGAACCGATTCGGCGCCGTCAACGAACTGGGCGTCTTCGCGATGACGGAAACCGGATTGAAGGAGGTGGCCAATCCGTCCGCCATCTTTCTGCAGCGCCCAGAGGAGATGTCTCCGGGTAGCGTCGTCACCGTGACCTGGGAGGGCACTCGACCGCTATTGGTCGAACTGCAGGCGCTGGTGGACGAATCCCGAGGCGGCTATCCCAAGCGTATCGCCGTTGGCCTCGATCCCCAGCGGATCGGCATGCATCTGGCGGCTCTGCATCGTCACTGCGGCCTGTCACTGTCCGACCAGGACGTGTTCGCCAACGTCGTCGGCGGGGTTCGCATCAACGAGACCGGGGCCGACCTGGCGACGGTCCTCGCCATCGTCTCAAGCTTCCAGAATCGGGTACTGCCCCGGAACCTGGTCTGTTTCGGGGAACTCGGCCTGACGGGCGAAGTGCGGGGCGTGCCGAACGGCCAGGAAAGGTTGCGCGAAGCGCAGAAGCACGGTTTCGTCCAGGCGATCGCGCCTCAGGCGAACCTGACGAAAAACCCGCTGCCGGGCATTGAAGTCAAGGGCGTGACGAGCCTCGCGCAGACCCTCGAAGCCATCGAGGCGCTCGGCTAGCAACCTATCGGGCTTGATGGGGAGTCACCTACGCAACGAAACGGTGAATTCGGAAGCAAGAGCCCTACGATAATATGGTGATCTGCATCTGGGAGTACGAAGACCGCGAATATGTCGACCCCCGCTAGAAGCCCGGCGCGCCTCTGCCTGCTGGCGTTGTGCGTCGCGTGGGTCGGTGCCGATGCCGAGGAGAAAACCTCGGATCCCGTGATCGGCGGCGTTTATGTGGCTCGCCAGCTATCGGAAGACAGCAGCCGGACAGAGCGCGCGTCCGTTTGGCCGCTGGCAGCCTTGCGAGTGGACGACCGGAGATCGGACACGCTGCTCGTGAAGTACACCGTTGCGCCTGAGCCGCTCGCCAACGCGGACTTTCGCTACGAAAGCGCCTGCGATTGCTTCAAGTCAAAAGAAGATCTGGCATTTGGTGTCTTCAGCGGATGGAGGCGCGAATTCAAGATCGAGTACGAAGAAGTCTTCCTCAAGTTCAAGCCCGGAGAACTCGACCTGTGGTACTTCGAGGACGGCGAGATGAGAGGCCCTTATGTCTTCCGGATGACATACGTCGACACGGTGAACCTGTCCACGCACAGGCACCCGTACTACGCGGAAATAGGTTTTAGCCTATTCCCTCATGTCTCTGGGCACGAGGCCGGCGCGACGTGGCCGGCTCCGGAAGTTATCGGGTGTCGCCGGGTCCCGTCCGCCGATGCCGACGATGCCCCACCGGCGATGCCGACAAGCCGGTCCGGCCCTCAGGATGGCGAGAGCTTCCGCGATTGCGCCGACTGCCCGGAGATGGTGGCGGTCCCGGCGGGCCGGTTCTGGATGGGTTGCGAGTGGGAACGGGCCTTTTCCGAATACGAGCAGCCTTCTCATGAAGTGACAATTGCGCGGCGTTTCGCATTGTCGAAGTACGAGACGACATTCGCACAATGGGACGCGTGCGTGGCCCGGGGCGGCTGCGAAGGTTATCGCCCGGTCCACTATGGCAAGACCCGAGACGACCGTGCCGTGGGCAATGTGAACCGGGAGGACGTGCAAAACTACCTGTCTTGGCTGTCGGAAAAGACGGGAAAGCGCTACCGCCTGCCGAGCGAGGCCGAGTGGGAATACGCGGCGCGAGCGGGAACGGTCACGAGGTATAGCTGGGGCGACGACGTCGGCTGGAACCAGGCCAATTGCCATAGCTGCAATTCGCGGGAACCGGGGCCGCTACCCGTCGGATCGTTCCCGGCGAACGCGTTCGGACTGCACGACATGCATAGCAACGTATACGAGTGGGTGGAGGATTGCTGGAACGAGACCTACGACGGCGCGCCTTCGGACGGCTCGGCATGGCTCGCCGGCGATTGCTCCGTGCGCGTCGTCCGCGGCGGCGCCTGGCGTACACCTCCGTACTTCTTGCGCTCCGCTTTCCGAGACTCGTACAGACGCCCTTACCCCGATCCGGACATAGGATTCCGCGTGGCGCCGACGCTTCCCTGAGTAGTTGCCAGCGAGCTATCTCGCAACGTTGAAGGACGCGACGACGATGCGGAGGCTCGTGAAGGCGCGCAAGCTGTCTTCAGGCTATTTGCTTATGCGTTTGTTCTTCTGACGACTGCGCCTGCAAGGCGCTATCATTGTTGTTTCATGCCCGGGGAGCGCGAGGGGAGACCCGTCGCAACAACCAGCCGATGCCGAAGGCGCCGGCTGCGGGGCAGTCAGGCAGAGCGCGACCTGCGCCAGGAGAGCGAAAAATTCTCCTTGCGGCTAAGTGGACGCGCCGGAATCCCGGCAAGCGTGAGGCTTCCCGGAGAACGAGAATACAGTCAGGAGATCGTCGAATGGCGGAGTCCAAAGTTCAAAACGGTGTCAACGTCGAGGCACTGCTCGCCGCTCGGGAGGCGTTGAGGGACGCCCCGGAGGCCGCGAAATTCAATTGGCGCGCGTCATGTACGTGGGTCAACGGGACGCATAGCAAATCCTCCGTAGAGAGCTATCACGGCCTCGGCGAGGAGCACAAGCACAAAACCGAGTTCAGTTTCGATGCGGACCATCCCGCAGTGTTTGCCTCCGAAGACAATGGCGCCACACCGGTCGAGTTTGTGCTCGTCGGTCTCGCGAGTTGCCTGACGGCGGGTGTGGCCGCCGTCGCGCAAAACCGGGAAATCCAACTGCGCTCCGTGCAAGCGACGCTTGAGGGGGCAATGGATATCCAGGGAATCCTGGGCGGCGACCCCGAGGTGCGCAACGGATTCAACGATGTCAAGGTGACGTTCGACATCGACGCCGATGCGTCCAAGGATGACATCGAGGCCCTGGTCGCGCAGTCGCAAAAGCGCTCGGCGGTGTTCGACATCATGACCAACCCAACAAATGTCAGCGTCGAAGTGAAATAACGTGGGCGCATCCACGTAGCTCAACCGGAGCGATTCTATCAACGAGGTAACCACCGTCATTGTCGGCGGTGGCCATGCCGGGCTTGCCATGAGCCAGTGCCTGAGCGAGCACTCCGTCGACCACGTCGTCCTGGAACGCGGTCGCGTGGCTAATTCCTGGCGCACCGAGCGGTGGGATTCCCTGCGATTGCTAACGCCCAACTGGCAAAGCCGGCTTCCCGGATTTCGCTACGAAAGCCACGAAGCCGACGGCTTCATGACGATGCCGGAGGTGATCGGGTTTATCGAAGACTACGCCGCGGCCATTTCCGCGCCGGTGTACGAAGAGACGGAAGTCACCTCGGTCCGCGCGGCTCGGGACGGTTTTCGGGTGGCCACTGATCAGGGCGAGTGGCGTTGCCAAACCGTGGTGCTAGCCAGCGGCGCCTGTAATCGTGCCGACGTGCCCCCCCTTGGGCGTGATGTGCCGCCATCGATTCGCGCCCTGACCACGATGGAGTACCGCAATCCCGAAGTGCTTCGGCCCGGTGGCGTACTGGTCGTAGGCGCGTCGGCCACCGGCGTTCAACTCGCGGAAGAAATCCATCGATCCGGACGCCCCGTGACACTGGCCGTGGGGGAACATGTACGCTTGCCGCGTACCTACCGGGGCCGGGATATTCTCTGGTGGATGGAGGTCGCCGGCATCCTCGACCAGCGCTACGACGAAGTGGACGACATCGTGCGCGCGCGCAACGTGCCGTCGCCGCAACTGGTCGGCACGCCCGAACGATCCACGCTCGATCTCAACGCGCTGACGGATATTGGCGTGAAACTGGTTGGCCGACTCGCCGCCGTGCGGGGCGGCAAGGCGCAGTTTTCCGGCGGGCTGCGCAACGTTTGCAGGTTGGCCGACCTGAAAATGAACCGACTGCTGAACACGATCGACGAGTGGGCGACGGACAATGGCGCCAACGGCGATGCCGATGCGCCGCACCGTTTCGAGCCCACGAGGATTCCCCATGCGCCGCCGCTCGAAATCGATCTGCAAGGCGCCGGCGCCAACGGCGATATTCAGAACATCGTATGGTCAACGGGGTACCGCGCCGATTACTCGTGGCTCGACCTTCCCGCACTCGATCACAAGGGGAGGCTGCGCCATGACGGCGGCATCGTGACAGTCCCGGGCGTCTACGCGCTCGGCCTCAACTTCCTGCGCAGGCGCAAGTCGAGTTTCATCCACGGCGCCGAAGACGATGCGAGAGACCTCACCCGGCACCTTGTCAGCTATCTGGATGGTCGCGTTTGCGCCAAGGTGGCGGGGTCCTGATATCGCGCTTCGGGCCGCTAAAGCGCCCCGATCACCTACAGCCGGTATCGGCAAATTCCTACCCGAGGAACCAGCTTTGTTGCACGCAAATTCAAGCCGACGCCGCTAATATCCCCGCGCCCGTCCGCGATAAGTTGGTCGCTCCATTTTTCGGAGAACCCCTATGAAAATTCCAGTATTTGCCGGAGCCTCAGCGTCGCTGAAGCGGCCGGAACCAACCGTACCGCGGTTGTCGATGGCCCGCCTTTCCATGTTCGTACTGCTGGCGCTTGCGGTCGCGGTCGGTGTACGTGCGGAAGAGGACACTATCGACGTGAACACGGCCGACGTGAACACGGCCGATGCCCAGACGATTGCGCGGGTATTGGTCGGCGTCGGCCAAACAAAGGCCGAAGCCATCGTCGCCTATCGGGAAGAGAACGGCAGATTCGAGGATCTGGAAGACCTGACGCGGGTTCGCGGCATCGGCGAAGCGACGGTCAAGCGCAACGAGTCCCGTATCTCGCTGGGTGATGAAGAGGACTAGGCTGCGGCGCATGGTCCGCCATGCGCCGACTCTCCAAACCCAGGTCGATCTCATCGCCGGCCCGCGTCGAACGCGGTGCCGGCGCCCCACTATTCAAGCGCTTGCCGCCGCATTCCTGCCGGCAGTGCGACCGAACACGGCCCCCGAAGTCAGACCGGAGCCCCCTGGATAGTTGAAGAAGAAGAGACCCCCCATCAGTTCGCCCGCAGCGAACAATCCCGGAATCGGCGCGCCATCTACGCCAATGACCCGCGACTGGGTGTCCACATGCAAGCCGCCGAAGGTGAAAGTGATCCCGCAGCTTACGCCGTAAGCTTCGAATGGCGGGGTGTCCAGGCGATTCGCCCAGTTCGACTTGGGCGGATCGATACCGCTGGTGCCCCTTGCATCCTTCACGGCGGGATCGAATGCGGTGTCGACGTCCACCGCAGCGTTGAACGCGCGCAGCGTCGACAAGGCGCGGTCGGTATCAACGCCGTCCAATCTTTCTACCAGCGTTTCGAGACTGTCCGCCGTCACCTTGGTCGTGCGACGAATGCGATATTCGTCGCGCAACAGCTCAGACACCTTGGCGTCGAATATCTGCCAGGCGAACTGACCTGTCTGCGAAAGGATCTCCCGGCCGTATTTGGCATAGGTGTAATTGCGAAAATCCGCTCCTTCGTCGACAAAGCGATTCCCTTCGGCATTCAGCATGACGCCCAAGGGGTAGGAGTGCTTCTGAAAATTGTCGCCGACATCGAGGTCCCCGAAATCCGGCGCATTCATGTCCCACGCAACCGCGTGGCAGCCCGACCAGTTGCCGCGCGAAGCCGCTCCCGCGTCGATCGCCATGCGAATGCCATCGCCCGTATTGAAGCGGGTGCCCCGAACCTTGGCGAGTTCCCAGCCCGCGCCGAGGTACTGCGCGCGCCACGCCGCATTTGATTCAAAGCCGCCGCAAGCGAGCACAACCGCATCCGCCTTGACGGTCTGGGCGCCGACTCGCACGCCACCCGGCACAAGCGCCTCGGCCCGGGCGCCGTACCGAATGTCGACGCCCATGCGCTCCGCGATAGCCGTCAAGCTGTCCACCAGGCCCGGGCCGCCGCCCCAGGCCTCTATTGTCAAACCGCCCCAGAACCGGACGCGGTCGCCTATCTTGAACGACTGCCGCCCATACATGGGCAGGAAGCGGACACCGTGACCGGCCATCCATTTCAGGGTGTCAAAACTCTCGTCCACCAGTTTGACGGCGAGATCGGCGTCGGTGCGGTACTGGGTAATGCGGCACATGTCGTCATAGAACTGATCTCGCGTATAGGCGCCGAAATCCGTTCGCGACAGTTCGTCCGCGCTGAGGTCAGGAATCAGGGCGCGAATCTCCGCATCACCTTCGTAAGCGAAGCGCATGCCGCCGGCGGTAAATCGCGAATTTCCGCCACGCAGATCGAACGGCGCGCGCTCGAGCAACACAACGTCTGCCCCCTGTTCGCGCGCGCCGATGGCCGCGCACAGCGCGGCGTTGCCGCCACCGGCAACCAACACGCGGCGCGGGCGGCTCATGTGCCAAGCTCCCAGTCGCACACGTCAACTTCGAATTTCGGGTGCAGAGCGGTCTCCCCCTATGGAACCGCCGCCGAGCCTACCATACCTCCTGCACACGTCGGACTTGAGGCCTGTTCTTGCACGTCACCGCGAATGTGGGGCATGTTGCTCCTTCTCATGCCTACCATTTGCCCATGGCGCATAGCTGCGCTATCTCTCGCGGCAAGCCTCGCCGCCAGCGCGGAGCCCGCCACCCCGGTGAACTTCGGATATCGCGTAGTGCAGAGCTTCCCCCATGACCGGGATGCCGTTACCCAAGGGTTGCTCATTCATCGCGGGCAGCTATTTGAAAGCACCGGAGGATACGGGGACTCATCGGTCCGGCATGTGGACCTTCATTCGGGGCGACCGTTGCGCGAAAGTCGTCTTGCCGATGAGTTGTTCGCAGAGGGATTGGCCGCAGTCGGCGACGAGCTCTACCAACTCACCTGGCGCGCCGGCATAGGCCTGATCCATGACGCGCAAACGCTGGTACGTTCCGGACAGTTCTCATATCCCGGGGAAGGATGGGGATTGGCATGGGATGGCGCCCGTTTCATCATGAGCGACGGCTCGGCATTCCTGCGTTTTCTCGACCCCGAGTACCTGAAACAGACCGGTCGCGTCGAGGTGCGAGATGGCGGGCAGCCGCTCGCTGCCCTCAACGAACTCGAGTTCATCGAAGGCTACATCTTCGCCAACATCTGGCGCACATCCCGGATCGCCGTCATAGACCCCGCCTCGGGCCAAGTGCGCGGTTGGCTGGATCTTGCGGACATCCTGCCGGCACCTTTTCGGACCGCGAGCGTCGGCGTGTTGAACGGCATCGCCTACGACGCCAGCCAGGGCAGACTGTTCGTGACTGGCAAACGCTGGCCGCGCCTGTTCGAAATCGAATTGATACCACCGATCGGGGAACTCCAGGACTGAACCGCACGCCGTCCCCCGCGAACCCGGTGCTACCATTGGCCGAAGCGACAAGGAATGCGCGGAAAACGCCCTCCAGGACTTCGCCGCACCAGACCCCTACCGATATGAGTGGAATCGCCGAGCAATGAATCATCAAAAAGTGGCCATAGTCACAGGCGCCGGCACAGGCATCGGAAAAGCCGCCGCCCTGGGCCTGCTGAGAGAGGGCTACGCGGTCGCGCTGGCTGGCAGGCGGGAAGAACTGCTCCGGGCAACCGCAACCGAATCCGCCGCCGGGGAACGTGCGCTGCCCGTGGGCACCGATGTCAGCGACCCCGCGTCTGTCGCTGCATTGTTCGCTGCGACCAAGGAGCGCTTCGGCCGGCTCGACCTGCTGTTCAACAATGCCGGCCGCGGCGCCGCGCCGGTGCCGTTGGAAGACCTCGACATCGACAAGTGGCGCGACGTGGTGAACGTGAACCTGACCGGCCCCTTCCTGTGCACGCAGGAAGCGTTCCGCATCATGAAAGACCAGACGCCGATGGGCGGCCGCATCATCAACAACGGTTCCATCTCGGCGCACGTGCCCCGGCCCAACTCCGCCCCGTACACGTCGACGAAACACGGCCTCACCGGGCTCACCAAGGCCACGGCGCTCGACGGACGCAAATACGATATCGCATGCGGACAGATCGACATCGGCAATGCCTTGACGTCGATGACCGGCCGCATGGGCTCAGGGGTGCCGCAAGCGGGTGGTTCCGTGCGCCAGGAACCGACGATGGACATCGACAACGTCACGCGCGCCGTACTCTATATGGCCGGGTTGCCCCTCGACGCCAACGTCCTTTTCCTCACCGTCATGGCGACCAAGATGCCGTTTGTCGGTCGGGGATAACAAGGTACTTCGCCACGCAGGACAGCCACAGGAGACAGGCGACGATGGGACATCGCTCTTGGACAGCGATCATTTCACAGGACGAAGGCTGGTGGATCGGGTGGATTGCCGAGGTTCCAGGGGTAAATGCCCAGGAGCGCACCAAGGATGAATTGCTCGCTACGCTGGCCGAAGTGCTTCGCGAAGCGCTTGAAATGAACCGGCAGGATGCCCTTGCGCATGCGAACGACCCCTACGAAGAGGTCGTTGTCGCACTCTGATCGCGACGTCCAACGCCAGTCCTCAGTCGACCTTGATCCGCGAGAAATTTGGTGGACGGCGCTCGACGAAGGACGCTACGCCCTCCTTGAAGTCCTCGTGCGCCAGACTTTGATCCATCCAATCGATAGATTCTGCCATCGCCGCGCGAAGATCGGCGTTGAGATGTCGGTAGATCTGCTTCTTCATCATCATGAGTGACTTGGGCGCCGCCGTTTTGCCGATTTCGCGAAGATGGGTCTTCGCATCGTTGACACACTCCCCGGGTTCGCAGACGCGGTTGGCGAGTCCCAGACGACCCGCCTCTTCACCCTCAAACCTCCGTCCGGTCCAGAGGATATCAAGCGCGTTGGCTGGGCCGATCAAGCGCGGCAGCATCCAGCTCACGCCGTGCTCGGCGATCAGCCCGCGTTGCGAGAATGAGGTGACGAACCTGGCGGTCCTGTCGACAAAACGCAGGTCGCAGAAGACCGCGTAGCTGAAACCGAGTCCTGCGCAGGCCCCGTTGATCGCGGCGATGAGGGGTTTTCTCAGACCGAGAAAATACGCGAGGCCGATTTCGAAGTTCGGTTCGCCGTCCGGGTTTCCCGGGTCGGCGGCAAGGCTCGCATAGCTCTCGCCGAGGCGTTGGCCCGCTTCGCTCATGGCGCCAAGCACGTTCATGTCGACACCGGAGCAGAAACCCCGGCCAGCGCCTGTGAGAATGCTCCCGACCACGGCTTCATTTCTTTCCGACTGATCAAGAGCATGCCGGATTTCGGCTTGAGTCCGGTCGGTCAACGCGTTGAGCGTCTCCGGCCGGTTCATCGTGATCACTGCGACCGAACCGTCGACTTCGTAGATGATCTCCTGTTACATATTCTGTCCCGCCCAATGGATAGGGGAACTCACCCCTTTTGGCGCGCCTCCGGCGAGCCGCGAGGGAGCTAAACGAAGACGCGCCAAGCCCGCGATCACCCGGGGAGCGTCAGCGCAGGAATCCCTCCTCTTCGCCGCGGCGGACCTCTTCTTCGGACATGCCGAGCCATTCGTTGAGAACCTCCCCGTTGTGCTGGCCCACCTCGGGCGCTGGCCGGTACTCGTCGCACGGCGTGCGCTCGAAGTAAATGGGAAGGCGATCCGCATACGTTGTACCGGCGCTCGGATGCTGCTCCTCGATTTCGACCAGAAACCCCGACAGCTTCAGTTGCGGATCCCGCTCGCCCAGATCGAGCCCGGTCTGAACCACGCCAGCGGGCACGCGGGCGGCCTGGCAACGCGTCATCACGACCTCCGCCTGCAGACCGCGCGTCCACTGTGCAATGCGCTCACCCAGCATCTCTACCGCCTTCGAGCGTCCTGCGGCGGTCGCAAGCGCGCGATCCCGCGACCATTCCGGGTCGCCCATCACATCGCGAAAACGACGCCACTGGTCATCGTTCATACAGGCGATCGCCACCCATCGTTCGTCCGCAAGGGCCTCGGTGGCCGCACCTGCGCAGGGATAGCAGCCATGCGGCGCGTTGTTGTCGTAGGGATCGCGGTTGACTACCGGAGAAGCGGACCGCCCGTTGGCGAACCAATCCAAAAGAGCCGGGCCGGCGAAGTTCACGCCGACTTCGAACTGCGACATGTCGACGCGTTGGCCCCTGCCGGTGCTGCGCCGTCCCTCCAGCGCCGCGAGTACCGCCACGGCGGCGTGCAGACCCGCCTGGTGGTCGTTGTAGGAATACCCGATGCCGATGTCTCCGCGGCCAGGCACCCCGGTCAAGTACGTCAGCCCCGCGAGGCCGTGAATCGTCGGCGCATACGTGACGAAGTCGGACCAGGGGCCGCTCGCGCCCATCCCGGACATCTGCACGTAGATGACTCCCGGATTGGTTTCGCTCACGGTCTCGTAGCCCACGTTCCAACGATCCACCACCCCGGCGGAAAAGTTGTCGATCACGATGTCCGCCGTGTCCGCGAGACGACGAGCCAGCGCACGGCTTTCCTCATGGCGCATGTCCAGCGAGATCGCGCGCTTGTTGCGGTTCCACATGAGATAGTACGGCGAATCCTGGCCACGTCCCCTCTCTCGGGTGGATGTCATGACCTTCACGACATCCGCGCCCATGTCGGCGAGTACGCGCGTGGCGAAAGGCCCCGCAAGGACATGGGTCAAGTCCAGGATCCTTAACTTTTCCAACGGTCTCATGGGCTCTTTGTCCAACCGATCTCCGACAGCACAGCTTCGGTGTCGGAGCCCACATCGCCATAGAGTCCGATTTTCCAGGGCGTGCCGCTAAAGTGATACGGCGCGCCCGGACCGCGAACCGAGGGAAGATAGTTCGTCCACCAGTCGCGCGCTTTTAGATGGGGGTTGTCCGCCACGCGCTCGATCGGCACCGCTTCACCATACGCCATACCGCGAGACTGCCCCTCCTCAAACAAGGGTCCCACATCGCGTGTCGCCACCCATTCCCGCAAGCGCTGCATCAAGGCCGCGGTAAATTCCTCACGGTTTTCCGGATCCTGGTATTTCGGATCCCACAGATCGCCCGCCGCGCCCTCTTCGATCAGCCATGCCAACTGCGCATCGCGGTTCGGCGCCCCGGTGATCAGGATGCAGCCGTCCCGGCCCGGCATCGTCTGGTATCCGTTCGTCCAGTGCAGGCTTCCACGCCGCTCCAGCACCGGGCCCTTGGCCATGGGAAGACGGTCGTGGTACCAGTACCACATAAGCACGTGTTCCAGGCTCGAAGCGATGCACTCGTGCACCGGAACGTGGGCGCGCTGCCCCGTTTTCCTTTCCCTCGCGTGGTGCAACGCTCCCAACGCCGCGATGGCGACGTATACGCCGGATAGCATGAAGTTCAGTTCCCCAAAGACCTTGAGCGGCGGGGTGTCGACATCCCCTGTCGGCGCAACGGCCCCGCCCAGCGCTCCCGCGACGATATCGGGCGCCAGGTAGTCGCGCCAGGGGCCCTCCTTGCCGAAAGAAGAGACCTCCACCACCACGAGTTCGGGCCGGCGCGACAGAGCGGCGTCAAGACGCTCCTGTTCCGCGCCAAACGCCCCCGTGCAGCAGAGCACGACGTGCGCCCGGTCGATCAATGCATCGAGCTGCGCGTTGCCCGCTTCGCTATTCAGGTCGACACAAAAGAAGCGCCGCGACGATGCAAAGAACACATGCCAAAGCGAATCGTCTCCCTCCGGCGCGCCTTCGAGCCGTGGTCCGCGACAGCGCAGCGGGTCACCTTCCGGTGGCTCCGGCCGTACGATGTCAGCGCCGAGATCCGCAAGGAGCTTTGCACCATAGATGCCGCGTTCGTCGGTCAGATCGACGATGCGCACGTCATGCAGGGGGCCGCGGGACTCAGACATTGGCGAGCCCGATTCTAACCGACAAGTGCCGGGAGACGCGGAAAGAGTAAACTGTTGCGCGATACCGGAAAGGGCCAGGAAAACATGAGAATCGGGATATCTCTTCCAGTGCGTGAACTGAAGGACGACCTGCAGGCCTTAGTGGCTTTCGCGCAGGCCGCCGAGGAGTTGGGCTATACCCACCTGCGAGTCCCGGACCAGGTGTTGCGCCCCAATAGCGGCCACCTGCTCGAACCCATGATGATGCTGGCCTACATCGCCGCCGTGACGCAGAAGATCGAGCTGGTCCCGTCCGTCATCGTCACGCCATCGCGCCAGACCGCCCTGTTCGCGAAACAGGCGGCGGTGCTTGATGTCTTGAGCGGCGGCCGCCTGCGTCTCGGTCTGGGAGTCGGTGGCAGCGCCGCCGAGTACGCGATTCTGGGCGCCGATTTCCACACGCGCGGAGCACGCATCGAGGAGCAGATCGATCTCATGCGACTGTTGTGGACGAAAGAGACCGTGGACTTCGAGGGACGCTGGGACACCATCAAGGGCGCAGGAATCGACCCGCTACCGGTGCAGCGACCGATTCCGATCTGGATCGGTCCGAGCGGCGTCCCCGTGGCGCGGATCCGTCGCCGCATCGGACGCCAGGCCGACGGCTGGTTCATCCTCTGCTCGCCCGAAGAGTATCCAGGCGTGAAGGCTGACATTGACGCCGCGGCAATAGACGCGGGGCGGAATCCTGACGAAATTGGCAAAGAGGCCGGTGTCGCAGTCGTGGGACCCCGCGAAGCCGAATGGCACGACCGGGTTCAAGCCTGGGGCGACGCCGGACTAACGCATATTTGTTTGCGCACGCTCGGCGGCGGGCTGACGGCCGACCAGCACGTCCAAAAGATGCGGGAAGCGATCGAAGCGCTCTAGCAGCCTGCGCCGTAGAACGGCACGTAGTGCCGACCAAGGCGCGGGGTGCGGGACGGGTGGGATGGGTGAAACAGAGGGCTCCGGGCGGGGGTGAAACACGGCGCCCGAAGGGCCGACGGATTTCATGGCGCTAGCCCGCCGAACCGCCCCGAGGTGTCAGGACGCGGACTTCGCCGCCGCTTCCCGAAACTCGCGAACCTTTTCGCTGTCCTGGTTGAAGAACAGCTCGAGCCGCGCTTTCTCCTGCTCTTCCGTGCGCTCGCGCTTCCCCCAATCGCTGTGCATCCGGAAACACCTGGCCACCGCGGGGCGCTGGCCGACTTCATAGCTCCAGCGCGACAGGTTCGGGACGTTCTCCCACGAGCCGTCGTAGATCATATTGGGGATGATCCGCGCCCACGGCCACGTGATCATGTCGGCGATCGTGTACTCGGCGCCCGCGAGATAGCGATTCGCCGACAGATGGGCATCCATGACGCCGGCGAGACGGTCTACTTCGCCCACGAAGCGCCTCTCACCGTATTCGAGCAACTTCACGTCATCGACGAGATCCCTGCCATAGTTCTTGAAATGATTGGCGTTACCCATCATCGGCCCGAGGTTCGCCATCTGCCAATACACCCATTGCAGCGCCTTGTAGCGGCCCGCTCCTTCCCTGGCCAGGAACTTCCCCGTCTTGTCGGCGAGGTATTCGAGAATCGCGCCGGATTCGAATATGGCCAACGGCTCACCGCCGCCGACGGGATCGCGATCCACGATGGCCGGCATGCGGTTGTTTGGGCTGATACGCAGGAATTCCGGTTTGAACTGATCGCCGCTGAAGATGTCAACTGGAATAATGGTGTAGTCGAGGCCGCATTCCTCAAGCATGATCGTGGCTTTCCGGCCGTTGGGTGTCGGCCAATAGTGCAATTCGATCAATTGAAACTCCTTGACATTGGAGAAGGTCGGTAAAGCTACCCTCTACAGCATGATGGAGGCAAGACATCGTCTCTCGAAGCGAAAATCGGAGTCGTCAAAGTTCGCCCGCGTTCGCCGTTGGTCGCCGCCGGTGATCTGGGTCCTGTTGGCAGTATTCGTTGCGCCCGTTGTGATTTCCATCGCATGGCGCGCGTTCTCTGATCAGCCGCACTGGCGGGACGCGGGACACTCGGCGACCGGGCAAGCCCCGGACCCCGCAGTCATGCCCTCGGCCATCGTTCAGGTCTACGCGGCGCGCACCTGGGGTCCCCGCGGGGGCGCCGCGGTACACACCTGGATCGCCGCCAAGCGCACGGATGCGGATCACTACCAGCGCTACGAAGTGATCGGCTGGCGATTGTGGCGCACGGGATCAGCGCTGGTCAGGCGGCGCGGCAACCCGGATGCCGAGTGGTTTTCCAGTCGTCCTGTGCTGTTGGCCGACCTTCGCGGCGACGATGTCGACACTGTCATCGACAAGATGGAGGCGGCGATCGACGGCTATCCCTACCAGCGCAAGTACCGCACCTGGCCCGGCCCGAACAGCAACACGTTTACCGCGTATGTGGCACGGCATGTGCCGGAATTGCGACTGGATCTGCCACCTACGGCAATCGGCAAGGACTACCTCGGCACTGGCACCGTTTTTGGAAAGGCGCCAAGCGGAACGGGCTATCAATTCTCGGCGTTCGGCGTATTCGGCATCTTGGCGGCATTGGAGGAGGGCATTGAAGTGAACCTTGGCGGCCTGGTCGCCGGTATAGATTTCATTTCCCTGGCGATCAAGCTCCCGGGCCTCGGAACCTGGCCGTCGAATAGACGCTCCGAAGTGTGGACAGGACAGAACGCTTCCGCAGCGGAGCCAGCCCACAGGTGCGCCGCCGTGTGGGAAGATGGCCCCGCCTCCCGCAACGCGAAGGATCAAGGCTGACAGCAATCGACTATTCGCGTGCCGTTCTCCCGGTGGGGAGCCTCACCGGCGCCGCTCACAATAATGCGCTCTATGCCATCGCCGCGCCGGGCGCCTGGTGGAGCGGGTCGGACCGCCTCGCCATCGTCCGCGAAGCCCGCGCGGCGGTAGCCTGTTCTCTCTGCCAACAACGCACAGGATCGCTGTCCGCGATCGCTATCTCGGGCGAACACGATAGCGGCAACGACTTGCCGCCCTCTGCCATTGAGGCAATTCACGGCATCCGCAATCACTCCGGCCGCCTGACACGCCGCTGGTTCGACCACGTCATTGCCAAGGGCATGCGGCCGGAGGCCTATGTTGAACTGGTCGCCGTCGTCGCGAGCCCGGTCGTCGTGGACACCTACGCGCAGGGCGTGGGCCTCGATCTGCCGAATCTGCCCCAAGCGCAAACGGGTGCGCCGACTTCAGAAAGTTCGACGGATGTCGTCGATGCCGGTGCGTGGATCCCTATCGCTCGTCAGGGCGGCGCAAACATTCTTCGCTCGCTCGCCCTGGTGCCGAATGCTCTCGATCTGTTCTTTGGCGCCTTCGGCAATTCCTACTACATGGCTCCGAATGCGCGATTCGCTCTTGCCCGCCCGCAGGTTGAACTGATCGCTGCACGCGTCTCCGCCGTACACGAATGCTTCTACTGAACCACTTCGCATACCGTGTCGCTCCGGGAGAGCGCCAAAAACGCCGGACACGAAACGGATTTGAACGTGGTTACCGGCCGCGCATCGGGCGATGGCCGCGTGCCGCATGGGAGACTTCTGATCCAGTTGGCGGAAGCCGTCGCCGGCTGGCGCTGGAATGAAGTTGCAAACCTGCGCTCGGCGGGTTCCCGGTTGCTCGGACCGCAAAGCGCCAGCGACGCCATCCTGATCGCGTCCGGTTTCAACGGCATCACCCGCGTCGCCGACGCGATCGGCATTCGCCTGGACCAACACACCGCGGATACGTCCGTATCGCTGCGCGAGAATCTCGGCATAAACGCCTTCGCGCCGCCGGAGAAATGGTAGCGTTTCCCAGGCCCAAGCAATCGCGGCGCTAGTATCGTGGCACGCCGCCGAGGCCGTCGGCTTTGCTAGAAGACGCCCTCGGGCTCCTGACCCAGCAAAAACTGGCCAACGGTTTCGTAGTGGGATTCGCGGCCCTGGACCTGCTGGGTAATGACGTGGGCGTCCTGGAAACGGCGCTGAATCGCTCGCGATGCGAAGATGGCATCCGAGCCGCTCAGGTTGTAGACGATGTCCACGGCGCTTGCCGACTGGCGGATCGCATGGGTCCCTGCCATGCGCAGGCGTATACGCTGTCCGACCGTGATCGCGCCGGTTTCGCGAACCCGGTCCCATACTTGGGCTGCGCTCTCATACAAAAGCGCCTTGGCCGCGGCCCAGGTTGCTTCGGCTTTGCCAACCTGTTGCTGCACGACGCTGCTCTCGGCCAGTGAGCGCTTGCCGAAACGAGGCATCTTGGCGGGGGCGAGATCGATCATCGCATTGATGGCGGCCCGCGCCACCCCGAGGGCAACGCAGCCGAAACCGCAGGCGAACAGCAAATGCTGCGGAATGACATAAATCGGGCCGGCTTCCCGGTTTTGGCCAACACCATGCATCACGCGGAATTCAGGCACCCACAGGTCGCGTGTCTGAAAGCCGAAACTGCCCGTCCCGCGCAATCCCTGCACCTGCCACACGTCCAGGAATTCCACCTCTTCACGAGGCAGCAGATGCAATCGGCCCGATGCCACGGCCGCGATCCAGTTGGCATGCCGACAACCGCTGGAGAACATCCACCTGCCCGTGAGCCTGTAGCCGCCTTCGACCTCGACGGACTCCGAGCCCTGGGGCGGCCCGTTGCCCACCACCGTTCGCGGGTCGCCCCATACCTCCCTTGCCAGCGGTTCGGGACACCGAGTGCTCGTAGTAGCGAATACGGCGCCCTGGTTCACGCACCACCCGGTGCTGCCGTCGGCCTGGGCAATGGTCCGCACCACGTCGAGGTACTCGAGCCAGTCCATCTCCTCCCCGCCAAGGGAACGCGGTACGAGCAAACGAAAGATGCCAGCGTCGATCAATGCTCCGGCAAGTTCCGATGGCAACTCCCGCTCGGCGTCGATTCGATCCGCCAGCGCCGAAATCTGCGGCACGAAGGCGCGCGCGCGTTCAAGAGGTGCGACGGAAGACGACGACATGAATCTGCGTAGTAACCTTGAGCATCGTGGCGGGAAGGGCTAATAGTATCCGCTACCCGCTCGCGAACACACTTCCGGGAATCGACGGCGGAGGCGCAGATGGATATCAACGGCACGTGGATCAACCAGAACGGCTCCACCGTTACGTTCGAGGCGGACGCTGGCGGCGACGTCAAAGGCGAGTTTCGATCACGCAAAGGCCGCGCGGCGTCTGACAGCGGTTACCCCGTCTCCGGCAGACGCAACGGCGAACTGTTGGCGTTCCAGGTCGATTGGCGCGATGCCGACGCCAACCTGCACGCCGTCGCTTCGTTTGCCTGCCGCCTCGCTGTCGATGGAAACGGCCGCGATACGATTCACGCGATGTGGGTCCTGGCGCGTCAGTTTGAGGACGAAGCCCGTTCGAAACCCACGGAGGTATGGAACACGTTCATGACCAACGTAGACATCTTCGTGCGCGAGCGCGCCGAATGAGCCGCATGCGAGTTACAGCACCCGTTTTGGTAGCATCCTGACTTCCGCCCGCGGGAATGGGGTGTGATCATCAAAAGCGTTTCGAGGCATGCGTCTGACGAGCTCCGCTTCGATGGAGGCCAATGAATTCTCTAATGGACATCACAGAAAAGCGCACGGTCGGCAAGAGCCGTTTGCAGGTCACGCCCCTCGGCTTCGGTGGCGGCACCATAGGCATGCGGTGGGTCACCAACGAAACGAGCCTCGAAACGGTGGCCGCAGCCTGGGACACCGGGGTCCGTTTCTACGACACGGCGCCCTTCTACGGTTCGGGGCGCTCGGAGCGTCGCCTGGGGTTGGCACTTGCCGGCATAGCAGAACGAGACCAATACCGAATCAATACCAAGATCGGCAAATCGCTCGTGCCGGAGCCGGTCGAGGACGCGACCGCCAGCAGCAAGACGCCCAGCGGGTCGGAACGCACACCGAGGGACCCCGACACCGGGTTTCGCCTCCAGTTCGAATACACCCACGACCGCATCCTGGAGCAGCACCGGGATTCGCTGCAGCGCCTCGGCACGTCGTCCGTGGACTCTCTCACCATTCATGACCTCGACTACGGCTATCAGACGGTCGAACGCATGGAGCAACACCTGACCGAGCTGTCTGGGAACGGCGGCGGTGGCGCGGTCGCATTGGAGACGCTGCGCGCCGAGGGGCGCATTCGAGCCATCGGATGCGGCTGCAACCTGGAAGCACGGAACGCCTACAGTTGGGAAGATGGCGCCCACGAAAGGCTCTGCGAGCGCATTGCCAACCTGGTCGACCTCGACTTCTTCGTGATCGCGGGCGGATACACACTGCTTGAAACACGCACGCTTCGTCGGATCCTGCCGCTCTGCCAGGAACGCGGTATCGGGGCGATTGCCGCAACGCCATTTGCCGGAGGATGGCTGGTGTCAGGGGACGAGACCGCTTCGTACATGTACGGCCGCGCTTCCGCCGACATAGTCGACCGGTCGCGACGAATGCGCGCGATCTGCGAACGGCACGGCGTGCCTCTGGCGGCCGCGGCGTTGCAATTTCCGCTCGCCCATCCCGCTGTTGCCGCAGTTATCCCAGGAGCGAGAAGCCCGGCGGAGCCGCGAGAAAATCATCGCCTCATGCATACGGACATCCCAGGCGCAGTCTGGCGGGAATTCGTCGCCGAAGGACTACTGGATCCCGCTGCTCCCACGCCGGACTAGCTGCTCGCCTTCCATGGCGTGGCCACCGAAGAACTTCGGGGCGCCGAATGCGTCAAAACCGTTGGTTGGGAAGCCCGCATGGCTGTCTCGTGGACGATGCGCCCGGCATCCGGGATACTGGCGTCAGAGCCTGTCCGGATCCGCCGGTCGGCGGAACGTGCATCCGAACGGTATGTGAACAAGGGATCGGTTGATGGCCGAAATCATTGTCGGGACAAGAGCGCAACACCTGCCCGCATCTAGCAGAAACGCCCCTGTGGTCAACGGAAAGTTCGCCGACCCTGACCGCACGGCGGATGGCAAACCCCGCGCCCGGGTGGCCCTGGGGACTCTGCGGACCCTCTGGTTCAACACCGGCACACTGTGCAACCTCACCTGCCAGAACTGCTACATGGAGTCCAGCCCAAGCAACGACCGGCTGGTCTACCTAAGTCGGTCGGAAGTACAAGCCTACCTTGGCGAAGTGGCGACGCTCGGTCTCGGCACCCAGGAGATTGGCTTCACCGGCGGCGAACCGTTCATGAATCCCGACCTCCTGGCGATGCTCGAGGACAGCTTGGCTGGCGGCTACCGGGTCCTGGTGCTCACCAACGCTATGCGGCCCATGATGAAATGCGCCGACCGCTTACTGGAAATGCTGTCCCGATACCGCGACCGCCTGGCCTTGCGCGTCTCGATAGATCACTTCCAGCAAGAGTTGCACGAACAGGAACGCGGGCGCCGTTCGTGGGCGCCGACCATCGATGGCCTGCGCTGGCTGAGCGATCACGGTTTCGCCCCTCGCGTCGCCGGTCGGCAGCGCTGGGGCGACGGCGAGGAGGCGCTGCGGGAGGGATTCCGCGCGCTGTTCCAGGCCGAAGGAATCGATGTCGACGCCGATTGTCCGAAATCCCTCGTGCTGTTCCCCGAAATGGACGTAAGCGCCGACACGCCGGAGATCTCGGTTGACTGCTGGGACCTGCTGGGCGTACGACCGGAAGACATGATGTGTGCCTCATCCCGCATGGTGATAAGGCGCAAGGGCGTGATCGCCCCGGAAGTTGTGAGCTGTACTCTGCTGCCCTATGCCGCAGCGTCCCGCCTGGGTTCGCGGCTCGCTGACAGCCTGGGCGAGGTGTCCCTGGACCATCCCCACTGCTCGCGGTTTTGCGTGCTCGGCGGCGGCCGCTGCTCGAATTGAGCCCTTAAGGATCCTCCCGCAACGTCTTGAACAGTGACACCACCATCGCCACGCCGATGACCAGCAGCGGCAGCGAAACCACCAATACCGCCGATTTGACCGCGTCCAAGCCACCGTCCACAACCAAAAGCGTGACGGGCAGAACCGCGAGAGAGAACGCCCAGAAAACGCGATGCCAACGGTGCGGATTGACGCCCGCCGCCAGGTGCCGCGTAGCGGCGGCCGTGATGGCGTAGGACCCCGAGTCATAGGTCGTGGCCACGAATATGCACGTCACCACGATGAAGGCGATCAGTGGCAACGGATGCAACGGCAACGCTTGGATAACGAGAGCAATCGCCGTATCCGGGCTGCCGGCGGCCACGAATTCCCGCACCGGAACAAGTCCTTGCATGTCCATCCACATCGCCGTATTGCCGACGCATATGTAGAAGATCGCGCACCCCAAGGTGCCGAAGCCGATCATGCCGAGAATCAGTTGCTTGAGCGTCCGCCCGCGCGAAATACGCGTAACGAACACGCCCATGTAAGGACCGTAGGCCAGCCACCACGCCCAATAGAAGACGCTCCAGTCTTCCACGAAGCTTGTTTCGAGGATCGGGTCCGTCCAGGTGTTGAGGCGAACGAACTCCTGCACCAGCAAACCCAGACTGTTCGTGCCGAGCTTGAGCACAAAGTAGGTGGGACCGGCCAATAGCACGAAAAGCACGAACAGGCCGGCCGTCGCGGCGTTGATGTTGCTCAGGCGCTTGATGCCCCGGTCCAGCCCAAGATACACGCTGATGGCGAAGAGGCAGACCACGACAAACAACACGAGGACCTTGAGGGCGAAGGATTCGGGAGTTCCCAGCAAGGCGCTGACGCAAGCCGTGATCATCGGCGTTGCGAGCCCCAGGGACGTCCCCGTGCCTCCCACCAGCGCGATGACAAAGACGAAGTCGACGACGCGGCCGAGCGGCCTGTTGACCACATCGTCGCCACAAACGCCCACCAGCGAAGTCGACAGCCGCAGGTATGGAATCTTGCGCTGGTAGTAGGGATAGGCGATGGCGACGGTCGGCACGCAATAGATGCACCAGGCCGATAGTCCCCAGTGAAAGATGCCGTACGTCGCCGCCCATTCGCGCGCCTCCGGAGAGTCCGCTTCGAGGCCCAGCGGCGGCGTATCCAGGTAGTAGGCCCATTCGATGACCGACCAGTACATCAAGCCCGCGCCTATGCCCGCGCAGAACAGCATCGACATCCACGAGAAATTGGAATATTCCGACTTCGCGTTCTCGCCACCAAGCCGGCGCCGACCGTACTTGCCGAACGCTATGATCGCCAAGACGACCGCCGCGCCCACGGTCATCCATTGGTAGAAGAGGCCGAACTGGCCAGCGATCCAACCGTAAACCTCCGCAACCAGTATCGAAGACTGTTCGGGGGCCAGGGCCATCGCCCCGCATACGCCGCCGATCAGGACGGCGCTGGCGGCGAACAGCGGCCAATCAATCGCCGGCTTTGTCATGACTTGGCTCCTGCCGCAGCATCCTCTTTGAACAGGCTCCGAAAGAACCAATGGGCGCCCGCGGGTTCTTCCAGGAGCTCCCGCTGCCTGTCTGTCAACGGCAGGTGCTCGGGCGCCGTGACGCGCGTTCGCGACCAGGAGAGTTGCGATGCGCAGTACTTGTAGAGCAGCGTGTAGCGGTGATGCTCGGCGGTCCAGGCCGATGTGGCGTGCGTCAGCGCTTCGGAGAAGAACGTTACACTCCCGGCCGGTGCTTCGATGGTCGTGACGACATCGTCGAATTCTTCGTCCCGGATCGCCTGCGGCAGCTTGAAGTGGCTGTGGTGACTGCCCGGAATGAAGCGCAAACCGCCATGTTCCGGTCCGGTGTCGGTAAGGTTCCAGGCCGCAACGCCAAAGCCGTGCAGCGCTTCATGGCGCGGCGTTGTGAAGTAACGCCCCGGTTCAGCGCGGGAATAGGGCTGCGAGGCCCCATAGTCCGAATGCAACCGTTTCTTTTCCTGGCCGCGCCGCATATGCATTCCGAAGATCCGATCCAGGCGGAAACAGTCGCCGAGTTGCCCGCGCATGACCGCCATGACTAACGGATGATCCATGAGCGCGACGAATTCCTCTCCCCATGCCAAGAAGCCCGGGTCGGACTCGGCGCTGCCTCCAGCGCCGCCGAAACGGTGGCTTGGGGGCAGGGCGGACATGTCCCGCTCGTCAATCCGGGCTCTCAAGACCGCGACCTGGTTGGCGTCGAGGACATCCTCGACCACCAGGTAGCCCTGGAGATCGTAGAGATATGTTTGCAGTTCGGTGATTTTGTCCACGATGCCTGGCGTTCGCGCCGTCCGACCTTGGTCGAGGCTATCAGCAAACGGGCGAAGCCGCAGCCGAGAATCGCAACGCCGGGCAGCTAGTCGTCAGCGTTTTCGAGCAGCAGTACCATGAAATAGCCGTTCTCGTCGCGCCGCACTTCGCGCGGGCGAAGTCCCGCCCGTTCGGCCAGGGACGCGAATTCGTCCGGATCGTACTTGTAGGAGTATTCGGTGCGGATGCGCTCGCCGCGCTCGAACTCGACCGCGGCGCCGTTGACGCGAACGGTTTGCTCCACCGTGCTCGACAAGTACATCTCGATCCGCCCGCGTTCGGTGTTGTACAGCGCCTCATGCTCGAACTTTGTCGTGTCGAAATCCGCGCCCGCAATCGCGTTGATGTGGCGCAGCATGTTGAGGTTGAACGCGCGGGTGACGCCTGCCGCATCGTTGTAGGCGGCGTTCAGCATCGACTCTGCCTTCTTGGTATCGACGCCGACAATCAAACGACCGCCGGGACCCAGGACGCGGCCGACGCCTCTGAGGAAATCGGGGACCTCTTCCAGCTCGAAGTTACCGATGGTGGATCCGGGAAAGAATCCCACCCTTCGCAGATCGGTTGTGATGGACGGCAGTTCGAACGGCTGGCTGTAGTCGGCGCACGTCGGGTATACGGCCAGATCACCGAAGTCCTCATAGATTTCCCGCGCGGAGGCAAGCAGGTGACCGCGCGAGATGTCCACGGGGACGTACGCCGCCGGGCGGCATGCTTCGAGCAGAATGCGGGTCTTGGCGCTCGACCCGCTGCCGTATTCCACCAGGCACGCGTCCGGCCCCACCCACCGCGCGAGATCGTCCCGGTGGTTTTCAAGAATTCCGGTTTCCGTTCGCGTCAGATAGTACTCGGGCAGTTCCGTGATCGACTCGAACAGCCTGGAACCCGCCTCGTCGTAGAAGTACTTCGGCGGAACGGTCTTGGCTGGCGCCGACAACCCTGCAAACAGCTCCTCCCTTGCATCCGGAACGGACGGTTGCCGATCGAAGAAACGGAACTCCCGCCGGCGCACCGTCAGGCGAGCGCTTCGGCGAGCCCTACCGGACATCTCTGGCCAGCCTGATTCCGGAGAACTGCCAGCGATCCGGCGCGTAGAAAAAATTCCGGTAGCTTGCGCGCACGTGACCGGGCGGCGTTGCGCACGAACCGCCGCGGAGAACGATCTGATTTGCCATGAACTTGCCGTTGTATTCGCCGAGCGTTCCCGGCAATGGCTTGAACCGGGGGTAAGGGCCGTAGGCGCTTGCCGTCCACTCCCACGCATCGCCAAAAAGTTGCGTCATGCCATCGCCCCGAGAGGACATGGGGTGGAATCGCCCGCTGTCGCTGAAGTTCCCGGTCACCGCATGCGACGAAGCGGCGGTTTCCCATTCCGCCTCCGTCGGCAGCCGCGCGCCCGCCCATCGAGCGAAGGCGTCGGCTTCGAAGAAGCTCACGTGGCACGCCGGCGAGTTCAAATCGATGGGACCGCTTCCCCCCAGCCTGTACTCGAACCACTCGCCGTGCTGCTGATACCAGTAAAGAGGCGCGTTCCAACCACGTTGCCGTAACGCCGTCCAGCCTTCGGACAACCAGAGCGATGGATCGCGATAGCCGCCGTCACCCACGAACGCCAGGTACTCACCGGAGGTAACGAGCCGATCCGCGAGAGCGAACTCCGAAAGCCATACCTTGTGCCGAGGCGTCTCGTTGTCGAACGCGAATCCTTCGCCGGCGAAGCCGATTTCCACCAAGCCGCCCGGAACCGCCACGAAAGACGCCAAGCGTACCTCGCTGGGTTCGGCGTCGAGCTGGGCGCTGTAGGCCGGGCGCAGCGGATTTGTGCCCAGGTTGTACTTGATGTCCGTAACGATGAGCTCCTGGTGCTGCTGTTCGTGGTTGATCCCCAGGATTACGCGTTCGCGAAACGTCTCGTCTTCGCGGATGAGCAAGGCATGCATGGCGGCGTCCACATGGGCGCGGTAGTCGAACACCTGTTCCACCGTCGGACGCGACAGCAGACCTCGCTTGGGCCGCGGGTACTGTTCGCCCACGCCGTTGTAGTACGAGTTGAAGAGGAACTCGAAGGCGTCGTCGAACGGCGCATAGCCGTCGGCGAAGGGTTTCAGGAGGAACGTCTCGAAGAACCAGGTCGTATGTGCGAGGTGCCATTTTGGCGGACTTGCATCGGTCATCGGCTGCACGCCGTAGTCGTCCACCGCAAGCGGGCGGCACAGCCGCTCCGTTTGCTCTCGCACGGCGGTGTATTGCGCAGATAGCTCGTCCGCAAGATTCGCGGCTTCAGACATTGGGGCACCTCAGGAAGGAAACCAGCATAAGGAGCACGGCAGCCAATTACAAATCAGAGCGGGCCGAACGCGTTGAGGCCGGATTGCGCAACTGGGGCGGGGCACTTGCGTGAGAGTGATCTCCCGCCCGGTGTTGCCCTATGCGATCAGGTAATGATCGGCTACCAGCAACCCAAATAGCGCGGCGAGATAGACGATGGAGTAGCGAAACGTCCGCTTCGGCGCATCCGCTCGCGTTCCGATGAGTAGCGCCACCGCCCAATAGATGAACACCGCACCCAGGGCCAGCGCGCCAATGAGATAGATCAGCCGGCTCATGCCCGTGGCATAGGGCAGGGCGCTCGCCGCCACCAGCACCAGGGTATAGGCAAAAATATGGCGCCGCGTCGACCGCTCGCCATGCGTCACCGGCAACACCGGTATATCGGCGTCCGCGTATTCCTCCTTGCGATCAAGCGCTAGTGCCCAGAAGTGGGGCGGCGTCCAGACAAAGATGATGAACACCAGCAACAGCGCCTCCAGTTCCACAGCGTTCGTGATGGCCGTCCAGCCGAACAGCGGCGGCAACGCTCCGAACAGGCCCCCGATCACCGTATTCTGCGGTGTCGCGCGTTTCAGATAGAAGGTGTAGAACAAACCGTAGCCCACCCAGGAGACCAAGTTCAGCCACGCGGTCAGCGGATTGACCAGGAGGTACAGCACGAGCATCCCCGCGATCCCCGTGACCGCGCAGAACACGATGCCCGAATAGAGCGTCACCCGGCCCTGCACCACTGGCCGGTTGCGGGTTCGCGCCATGCGCGCATCGATCCCGGCATCCGCGATGTGGTTCACGGCGGCAGCGGACCCGGCCACCAGCGCGATGCCGACGAGGGCGTATGCCATGGTCGCCAGGTGCGCGAGACCCGGGCTCGCAAGCACCATGCCCACTGCGGCGCACAGCAACATAAGGGCCACGACCCGAGGCTTTGTCAGCTCCAGGTAGTCACGCCAACTCGCTACGTTTTCCATGCCGAATTTCTGCAATATCGCTGCCGCGGCGCACCGCTTGCGCGGCTACGCCGGTTCGAGATCGTCCAGTGTTCCAGGGTCCGGCGCTTCCGGCTTCGGTATTGCCTGCCGCGAAGCGTCAAGCGCGCCAGCGTATACCGTAATCAACGCCAGCAGCAATAGCGCAGCGCCTGCATTGTGCAGTGTCGCCACCGCCAGGGGCAATTGCGCGAGCACGTTGGCTACGCCCAGGCCGAACTGGGCAATGAGCACCCCCGCCAGAATCCACCGAAGCGGCCCAACCAACCGAAAGGCGAGCCAGCCAACGGCCAGCAACACGATGAATGCACCGAGGCGATGCGTCATCTGTATCGCCACGCGCGCATCGCTTGTCATGATCCCGCCAAGATAGTTGGGGCCAACGTCCTGCGCCAGGTTGAAGCCCGCCCGGAAGTCCATGTCCGGGAACAGGCTCCCGTGGCAGGCGGGAAAATCCGGGCACGCGAGCGCGGCATAGTTCGAGGATGTCCACCCGCCGAGGGCAACCTGCAGCACCACGATACCGATCACGGCCGCCGCATGGCTCGCGAGCTTTTGGGGCACTGGCAACGAACGGATCGCCCCGATCTTGAGCGCGTAGATCCACAACAGGGCAAGCGTTGCGAATCCCCCGAGCAGATGGACGGTAACGACTTGCGGCCAAAGTTTCAGGGTAACGGTCCACGCGCCGAACAGGCCTTGTGCAACAACCAGCGCGACGAGCGCGACGGGGACGGTCATCGGCAGGCGTTGCCGCCAGGCAACAACCCATATGGCGAGCGCGACCAATCCGAGGGACGCGGCAAAATACCGGTGCACCATTTCCGCCCATGCCTTGTCCGCCTCCACCGGCGACTCCGGAAACAACGCCTCGGCGGCGGCAACTTCTTCACGAGACACCGGCACCGACAAAAAACCGTAACAGCCCGGCCAGTCGGGGCAACCCAAACCCGCATCCGCCAGGCGCGTGTACGCGCCAAGCACAACGACTACCGACGCAAGCGCGATGCTACTGAGAACTAGCCTCTTCACTTCAATCAGAACCCTTCGTCCGCAACCTCACTCACGACTCAGCGCCAGCGCCGCCGGGACGCCCGCCGTCGGCGGTCGCACGCCGCGCCAGAGAAAGAACGTCTGGGCCGCCTGCTCGATGAGCATCCCCAACCCGCCCGCAACGCCAGCGGCACCATGTTGGCGGCTCCAGGCACAAAACGGGGTGTCGCCGGCATGCGCGTAGAACATGTCGTAGCAGAATGCATTCGCCACGACCCGGGAATCGATCTCGGGAACCTGCCCCGTCACGCTGGCGGACGTGCCATTGATCACGACATCGTAGGCTCCGCCGACATCGACCAGGGAAGTCGCGTCGATGTTGCGAAAGACCTGCCGCAAGGCGCGCGCCTTGCTCTCGGTACGATTCGCTACCGTAAGCTCACCCACGCCAGCCCGCAACAAGGGACCCAGGACCCCCCGTACTGCGCCTCCAGCGCCCAGAACAAGCACACGCCGACCCGCAAGGGCCAGCCCGAAGTTCTCCTGCAGGTCGCGCAGCAGTCCAATGCCATCGGTGTTGTGGCCGGTGTAGCCATCGTCATCCGGCATCACCACATTCACCGCTTGGGCCTCACGCGCCGCATCATCTACGCGGTCGACCCAGTCGAACGCGTCCTGCTTGAACGGCAAGGTGACGTTGAGACCCCGTCCGGCGGCTCGAAAAAAGGCGGTAGCCGCCGGCACGAATGCATCGGCCCGAATCTTTTCATAGCGCAATGCCTGACCCGTCGCCGCCGCGAAGGTATCGTGTATTCGCGGCGACACGCTGTGCGCGACGGGATTGCCGATGACGGCGTATCGGTCGATCATCGCAGCACGCTTCCGTCGGCCGCGAGGCGTATGCGGGAGGGCCCCCTGCGGTCGCTTGTCGCGCCCGGCAAAACGAAATCGACCCGGCGCTGGAAGTGTTTGCGCGCGCGCAGTTCCGTGGTGGCCGGAGGGAATCGATTCAGATTGGCCGACGTGGAAACGATGGGGCCCCCGCACAGCCGCGCCAGCGCCCTGGCCTGCCGGTGCCCGGGCACCCGAACGGCGACAGTCGCTCGCCCGCCGGTTATCCAGCGAGGGAAACGCCGGTTCGCAACGACCCATGTTTCCGCACCCGGCCAGCTTCCGACGACAGCGCGTCGCGCAGCCGCCGTCAGCCTCTCCAGTTCAACATCGAAGCAACGAGTCGAGGCGCCGATGACGAGGAGCCCCTTGTGCTGCAGCCGGCGCTTGATGCGCAGCACTCTCTGAACCGCCCGTTCGTCGAACGGGTCGCAGGCGAGACCCCAGACCCCTTCCAGGGCATGCGCCACAACGCCGCCTCCTGCGATCACGTCCGCGGCGGTCCGCAGATCAAGAATCGCTCCCATGCGGCAGGCCTTTGCTTGCCGCTGCTCGGTCAGCCTGTGCGTCAAGATCTAGTCGCTGGCGTCGCCAGCGAGATCCCGCTGCACCGATGCGTTCTGGCGAGCGACCCCCTGGCGGTTGGTTTCCCGGTCACCGAGCAGTCGAGCGGATAACTCCGGGTCATTGGCGGCCATAATCTGTGCGGCAAGATAGCCGGCGTTTTTGGCGCCCCCTACGGCCACCGTGGCCACCGGAATGCCGCTCGGCATCTGAACGGTGGAAAGCAGGGCGTCAAGACCCGACAGCGGTCCGCTCTCGATGGGTACGCCAATGACCGGACACACAGTCTGCGCGGCCACCGCTCCCGCAAGGTGCGCCGCCATTCCCGCGCCGCAGACGAATACCGCGCAATCCCGCGACAATGCGTCGGCGACATACTCGGCGGTGGCAACAGGGGTTCGGTGCGCCGACGTCACCCGCACCTCGAAGCCAACGTCGAGATCCGCCAGTACCTCCGCGCAGCGACGCATCGTCGGCCAGTCAGATTCCGAGCCCATCAAAATCGCCACCCAGGACATATTGCCCTCCGGTCCTTTCAGGGAAAGGAGCGAATATATCCCCCCCGATGGGCGGCGACAAACCCAAGCAGCTCGAGCTGCACAAGCGCCTCGCTCGCTGCCTGGGGAGTCAAGCCCGTAGCGCCCACAATACGGTCCAGCGTGGTCGTTTCCGGGCCGACAAATTCCAACAAGACCGCGAGGTCCGCAGGCGGGGTCGCCGGTGGACGGCTCGTGATGCCTGCGGCCTGGTACCCAATCGCAAACAGGACATCGTCAGCGTCTTCGATCAACGCCGCGCCGTTTTTCAGGAGACGGTGGCACCCGCCCGCCAGTGGGCTGGTTACGGGCCCCGGCACCGCCATGACTTCGCGCCCTTGCTCCGCCCCCATCCGCGCCGTTATCAATGAGCCGCTTCGCGTCGTTGCCTCCACGACGACAACGCCCAGCGTGAGACCGCTGATCAGCCGATTGCGCTCCGGGAATCGGTGTTTGCGCGGGCCCGCGGCCGGTGAATATTCGGATACTACGGCGCCACCGGCCGCAAGGATTTCTCGGGCCAAGCCCTCGTGCGCGCGGGGATATATCCGGTCCAGACCGCTGCCCAGTACGGCTATTGTTCGTCCCGACGCCGCCAGGGCGCCCCGGTGCGCGGCCGCATCGATGCCGTAAGCCAGCCCGCTGACCACCGACAGGCCGGCAGACGCCAGTTCGCGCGCGAGCGCATGGGCGAAATCCCGGCCAGCGCGGGTCGCCCTGCGGCTTCCGACGATGGCGACTCCCGGCGCGTCCAGCGCGTCCGCCGCGCCACGCACGTATAGCCTGTTCGGCGGGTCCGCAATGGCTGCCAACCGCTCGGGCAAGGCAGATTTGGCGAGACACTCCATGGCAAGGAGATTTGTACCGCGTTTCGACCGCCGGCGTCGGTACGCAAAGGCGCATGATCGCGACAGTCGATGTACATGGTCCGTGCAGGCCAAATGCTATTGGGCAAGTGCGATTTCAGCCCTTAGAATTGCAGTCCCTGGCGTCAACATGGCCAAGGCAATGGCCCCGCTCGAGATTTTGCAATATCCCGACCCCCGGCTACGCACTCGCGCGCAGCCGGTGGTCGCAGTGACGGACGATGTTCGCCGGCTCGTTGCCGACATGTTGGCGACCATGTACGCGGCGCCGGGCGTGGGACTTGCCGCAAGCCAGGTCGATGTGCACAAGCGAATCATCGTGGTTGACGTCTCAAAAGAGCGGAACGAACCGCATGCGTTCATCAACCCGGAAATCGAGACTATCGGCGGGACACAACTGCTCGAAGAAGGTTGTTTGTCGATTCCCGGTTTCTACGAAGCTGTCTCTCGCACAGACAAGATTCTCGTTGCCGCTCTCAACGAGCACGGCGAATCTTTTGCGCTCGAAGCCGATGGGTTCCTCTCCGTATGCATCCAGCACGAATGCGACCATCTCGAAGGGCAGCTGTTCGTCGACCGTCTCTCGAACCTGAAGCGCAGCCGCATCCGAAAGAAACTCGCGAAACAACAGCGCGAAGACCGCGTCCGCCGTTGAACCTTGGTTTCGCCGGCACGCCCAGCTTCGCCGTGGGCATCCTGCAAGCGCTGATCGACTCCACGCACGCGGTGCGGGTGGTGTTCACGCAGCCGGACCGCCGAGGGGGCCGGGGTCGCAGACTCGTCCCCAGTCCTGTTCGCACACTGGCTGAAGCAAAGGGTCTGACCCTGCGCACCCCAATCCGCATCGCCGACGAGCGCGCTTGCCTGGCGGGCCTCGATGTCCTCGTCGTCGCCGCTTACGGGCTTATTCTCCCGCAGGCGGTGCTCGATGCCCCCAAGCGTGGTTGCATCAACGTCCATGCCTCGGTGCTACCGCGCTGGCGCGGCGCGGCGCCCGTTGAACGGGCCATCATGGCGGGCGATGCGTTGACCGGCGTCAGCATCATGCAGATGGATGCCGGTCTCGACACGGGACCGGTGCTGCTGTCGCGTTCCATCGCTGTCAAAGAGACAGACACCGGGATTTCCCTGACGGCTGCCCTGGCTGATCTTGGCGCCGACGCGCTGCTCAAGTCCCTGGAGCAGCTCGACGCGCTCAAGCCTGTTCCGCAGGACAACGTGCGGGCGACCTTCGCGCCAAAGCTTTCCGACGCCGATGCCGTAATCGACTGGAGCCGTCCGGCCGCTAGCGTCGCGCGCCAGGTGCGCGCACTGGTGCAGCGCCGCACCGCCTACACAATGATCGGCGACGAGCGTCTACTGGTGCTGGCGGCGCAAGCGATTCCCTCGCAAGAAAAGGGTGTAGGATCGGCCTCGGCCCCGAACCCCGGAACGGTGTCGAAGACCCGCGACGGAGTCGCCGTCGCCTGCGGGGAGGGAGCGCTTCTGCTCCAGACCGTTCAGCTTTCCCGCGGCAGCGGGCGTTCGATGTCGGCCCGGGACGCCGCCAACGGATACCCCCGGATCTTTGCCACCGGCGCACGCTTCAATGTCCCCGGCTGACCTTCGGGCAAAAGCCGCCCATGCCATTGCCGCGGTCCGACGGGGGCGCTCGCTGCGCGACATCATCGAGCCCGGCGCGCCTTCTCTCCTGACCGCGCTCGCCTATGGCGCTTGCCGGCACTTTTATTCAATCCGGGCCGAAGTGGACGCGCGCCTGGAGCGGGCCATGCGGAAGAGCGATCAGGATCTGTATGCGCTTCTGATGATCGGCGTCTACCAGATCCGGCACACGGACATTCCGGTTCACGCCGCCGTTTCCGAGACCGTCGCGGCCGCGTCGGCCCTGCGCAAACCCTGGGCGCGACCGCTCGTCAATGCCGTACTCCGGCGCATCGCCAAGGCCCGGGTGACCCCCTCCACGGATGAGGCGCGGCACGATCATCCCCAATGGCTCATCGACGCCCTGGAAGCGGCGCATCCAGACGCCTGTCCGGAACTGTTCGAGATCAACAATAGCCGCGCGCCGATGGCGCTTCGCGTCAATCGCGCCAGGACGGACCCTCTCCGGTACCGCTCGCAGCTCGAAAACGTCGGCATTGCGCACCGTCCAGGCATGACGCCGGATTCGGTCATCCTCGAACAGCCCATGCGCGCCCGTGAACTGCCCGGATACGCACTGGGGCAGATCGCCGTGCAGGACGAAGGCGCCCAGCTTGCGGCGGGGCTGCTCGATCCGCGTCGCGGATCCGTAGTGCTCGACGCCTGCGCCGCGCCCGGCGGCAAGGCGTTCCACCTCCTGGAACGCGATCCGTCGTTGAATGTCACGGCGCTCGACCAGGACGAAAGGCGGCTTGACTACCTCAAGCGAGACGCCCGCCGTCTGGGTCACTCGCTTCGCCATATCATCGCCGGTGATGCGACCGGCTCCGCTTGGTGGGACGGCAGCGCTTTCGACGCGATCCTGCTCGACGTTCCCTGTTCCGGCACAGGCACGCTGCGGCGCCATCCCGACATCAAGGTCAACCGCCGCTCGGACGCCCTTGCACGCACGGTCGAGCAACAGCGCGCCTTGCTCGCCGGCGTATGGCCGACGCTTTCATGCGGTGGCACGCTGCTTTACTGTACCTGTTCCATATTGCCGGCAGAAAATCAGGACGTGGTGGCTCACTTCATGCAACAAACCCCGGACGCGAATGCGCGGGCAATCCGCGCGAATTGGGGCCTTGACGCCGGACCCGGGCGCTTGCTGCTTCCCCGCAAGGACGGCTCGGACGGTTTTTTCTTCGCGCTGATCGAAAAGGTTGGTGCCAGATGAACATCCTCATTCTCGGAGCGGGGCAGGTGGGGGGCACGCTGGCGCAGCACCTGGCGAGCGAGGCGTTCGATATCACCGTCGTGGACATAGACGGCGCCCGGCTGGACGAACTCCGCCGGCGTCTGGATATACGCACCGTCCTGGGACACGCCTCCAGGCCCGATGTGCTGCGCAGGGCCGGCGTCGAGGACGCCGACATGCTGATTGCGGTGACGCCGTACGACGAAGTCAACATGGTCGCATGCCAAGTCTGCTACACGATGTTCCAAACCGAGCGAAAGATCGCGCGCATTCGCGAAGATTCGTACCACGCCCGTTCAAGCCTGTTCAGCAGCGAACACATGCCGATCGATTTCGTGATCAATCCGGAGCGGGTGGTCACCGACCAGATCAAGGAACTCCTGCAACGGCCCGGCGCCCTGCAGGTCCTCGACTTCGCGAACGGCCGCGTCAAGCTCGTCGCCATGCGAGTGCGCGAGGATGGGCCGCTCGTCGGCAGCCAGTTGCGCCAACTGCGACGCCGCATGCCCAACGCCGATACGCGGGTCGCAGCGATCTTTCGGCGCGACCGCGCCATCCTGCCGGAGGGCGATACGATCATCGAGGCAGACGACGAGGTCTTCTTCATCGCGGCGACAGAGCACATCACCGACGTCATGGCGGCACTCAGGCAGGTGGAGCGCCCCTACAAGCGCGTGCTCGTCGCCGGCGGCGGGCGCATCGGCGAATACCTCGCGAGGGCGATCGAATCCAACTTCTCCGTCAAGGTCATCGAACGCGAAGAAGGCCGCGCCAACGAGATCGCGCAACGCCTCGAGTCCGCAGTGGTGATCCTTGGCGACGCCACCGACAGGGAACTGTTGCTGCAGGAGAACATCGAGCGAGTCGACGTCTTCTGCGCCGTAACGAACGACGACGAAGTGAACATCATGTCCTCGCTCCTGGCCAAACGCCTGGGCGTCAGGCAGGTGATTACGTTGATCGGCAAACCCGCCTACATAGATCTGGTGGTGGGCCGGGACATCGATATCGCAATCTCACCGCAACTCGCGACCACGAGCATGATTCTCGCGCATGTGCGGCGAGGCGACGTGACGCAGGTTCATAGTCTTCGGCGCGGCGCCGCAGAGGCCATGGAAGCCGTGGTTCACGGCGGGGCGAAGAGCAGCAAGGTCATCGGTAAGCGCCTGGACAATCTACCGCTTCCCTCGGGCACGACCATCGGTGCCATCGTCCGCGGTGAGCAGGTTCTGATCGCCCACGACGATATCGTGATCGAGCCCGAGGATCACGTCATTCTATTCCTGACCGACAGGCGCAAACGCCGTATTGCCCAAGTTGGCCGCCTGTTTCAGGCGGATCCGTCTTTCTTTTAGCGACGCCAGATGCACTTCGGAGTCATCCTTCGCACCACGGGCGTACTCCTCTGCCTGTTCAGCATCGCCATGCTGCTGCCGCTGATCGTCGCGTTGATCTATGGCGAGGACACCTTTCAGACATTCCTCACCGCGTTCTTCATCACCGCCGCCAGCGGCGCTGTGCTTTGGCTCGTTGGGCGCGGCGAGGCGGACCTTCGCAGCCGCGAGGGATTCCTCATTACGGCACTGTTCTATGTCGGCCTGGGATTGTTCGGGGCGCTACCGATGTACCTCGCCCCGAGCCTCGCCGCCTCGTTTACGGACGCCGCATTCGAATCGCTCTCCGGGCTCACCACGACAGGCGCGACCGTCATCACAGGACTCGACGAACTGCCGCGCTCCATTCTGTTCTACCGGCAACTGCTGCAGTGGTTGGGGGGCATGGGCATTATCGTGTTGGCGGTCGCCGTGTTGCCCATGCTCGGAGTGGGGGGCATGCAGCTCTATCGCGCCGAATCGCCTGGGCCGATCAAGGACACGAAGCTTCGGCCGCGTATCGCCGAAACCGCAAAGGCGCTATGTCTGATCTACTTCAGCATCTCCCTGGCTTGCGGGTTGGCATACTGGATCGCGGGAATGTCGCCATTCGACGCTATCTGCCATGCCTTCTCCACTGTGGCGATCGGTGGGTTTTCTACCCACGACGCGAGCATCGGCCACTTCGCCAGTCCCGCGGTGGAATCGGTCGCGATCTTTTTCATGATTGTCTCGGGCATCAACTTCGGTCTGCACTTTCTCGCCTGGCGCCGGCCGGGGAGATATTTCTCGGACATAGAAGTTAGAACCTACCTCGCCGCCCTCGCAGTGGTTTCCTTCCTGGTGGTCTGGGCCCTCCTGCGGCACCCGGGTTCGACGGACAATCCCATACGGGATGGCATATTCCACGCCGTCTCCATCACCACGACGACCGGATTTGCCACTGCCGACTTTAGCGCGTGGCCTTCCTTCACCCCCTTTCTGCTGCTCTTCGCGGCATTCGCGGGCGGTTGCGCAGGTTCCACCGCCGGCGGAATAAAGATGATGCGGGCCTTGCTCATCATCCGACAGGGCGTGCGCGAAATCAGGCGGTTGATCCACCCCAACGGGGTGTTCCCGGTGAAACTTGGCAAGGAGGTCATTCCCGACCGGGTCGTTGACAGCGTCTGGGGATTTTTCGCCGCCTACATCCTGATTTTCCTCGGGATGGTCTGTGTGCTGCTCGGCGTTTCGGACCTCGACTTCGTTACCGCGTTCTCAGCGGTCGGCGCGTGTCTCAACAACCTGGGTCCCGGACTCGGCTCGGTAGCTGTCAACTACGCGGACTTGCCGGCGGTCACGAAATGGCTGCTCGTTCTCACCATGCTCTTTGGCCGGCTGGAGATTTTCACCCTGCTGGTTCTGTTTACGCCTTCGTACTGGCGCAGTTGAGCGCTCGCCCGTGGCCCGCATACTGCCCCAATCCGCTAGTGGGGCAGGTAAAAATGCTTTATTGTCAATAGATTAAAGTTTTTATCCGCTCCCGTGTAGCGGGTACCGGAATCGGTTGTACTCCCACTGGTATTGGGCGGGTTCGCGAAGCACCTCGGATTCAATCGCAGCATTCATCACGGTGGCGCTTACGATCGGATCCGGATCGCGAATTCGGTCATCTACAAGCGCGTAGCGCACTTCAAAACCCCCGTGCGTCCTTTGCGCTGTGGCCACAATCACACGGGTCTGCTCTGTCAGCAACCGATGCGCGAGCGTCATTGTCGTGGCTTCACGGCCGAAGAACGGTGCCCGCACTCCCGCCTCCGGCGCCGGCGTCTGATCCGGCAGGATGACGACGACACCGCCGTTCTCTAGGGTGCGTTTCACGGTTCGCAACCCGCGGATATCCGCCGCTGCCATCGTTGCGCCCCACCTGCTCCGCGCCCGGATCATCTCCTCCTCCAGCCCAGGGACTCTCGGCGGAGCATAGAGGGCGGTTAACCTCAACTGGCGAAAAACGTACGCAAGGACCTCCCAGTTGCCGAAGTGAGGCATGATGACGAGCGTGCCCCCAACCACCGGTTCGTCAATCAGCTCGGCGCCCTTGACGACGCGGACTAATCGCGCCAGCGCGTCCGCTTTGCCGTACCAGACAAAGCCCGTTTCCGCGATCAGGCGGCCCGTTTCGATCAGGCTCCGGCGGCAAAGTTCTCTTCGCTGCCGTCGCGACAGGCGCGGAAAGCATGCGTCGATGTTCAACAAGGTGATGCGCGCGGGCCGAGTTTTTAGCCACCAGGCCGTCACGCCGATGACCGTCCCCGCCGCTCTGGCCGCCCGCAGTGGTAGGCAAGCCATGACGTGGAAACCCGCGATCAGGCATCGGACGAGTGCGCGCTTTGGCTGCATGTTTTCCATTCCTCGCCGTGCTCGATGCGGCAAGCCAACGGTGGTCGCCGCCTTCAGTTGCGGCTGGCTTTCCACACATCCGGCTGTATGCTGCAAGCTTCTTGAAAGACGAGGCGCACCCACTGACCTCGACCGTTTGCTACCCTCATCCAAAACCCGCATCGGGAAATGATATATAGGTCAAATTCGGCTAACCAGCCGGGGCGCTGCGGATGTGGTTGATATCCGCGACGCGGGCCGCGTTGTTCTATTTGGGATACATCGTCTCCACTGTAGTCTGGGGCAGTCTGTCGGTGGCGATTGCCTGGTCGATGCCGCCCAAGGTCCGTTTCCTGTTTGTCATCGGCGCCTGGACGCGCTTCGTGATGTGGTGGCTCGCCGTCACCTGCGGCATCCGCGCACATGTCCAGGGGCGGGAACACTTGCCGGATACAGCTTGCATTCTGCTGGTCAAGCACCAGAGCACGTGGGACACGTTGTTCGTGCAGATGCTATTGAGCCCCCAGACGACCTTGATCAAGCGCGAATTGCTTTGGATTCCCTTCTTTGGCTGGGCTTTCTCGTTGCTAAAACCGATCGCCATCAACCGTCATGCTCGGAGCGACGCATTCAGGCAACTCATGAAAGAAGGCGCCAACCGACTACGGGCGGGGTTCTCAATAACGTTATTCCCGGAGGGAACCCGCATGCCCTGGGGCAAGCAAGGCCGGTTCCAGCCGGGCGGCGCGGCCCTGGCGTCATCCACCGGCGCGCCCGTGCTGGTGGTTGCGCACGACGCAGGGCGCTACTGGCCCGCGCACCGATTCATGAAGAACCCGGGAATCATCGAGGTGCGAATCTCGCCTCCCATTGAGGCAAAGGGAGAAAAATACCATAAGATCAATGAGTTAGCGGAGGCATGGCTGCGGCGGGAGATGTCCGAACTAGAGCGGCGGGCCCATGGTTGACCCTGGGCCTAGTGGGCTCCAGCCAAGATTCACACGTCCAGATTGACCACCGACAGGGCGTTGCTTTCGATGAACGCGCGGCGCGGTTCAACCTGATCTCCCATCAAGGTCGTGAACATCCTATCGGCGGCCACCGCATCGTCCACCTTGACAAGCAGCATGCGCCGCTCGGCGGGGTCCATGGTTGTTTCCCATAACTGCTCCGGGTTCATTTCCCCAAGACCCTTGTAGCGCGAAAGATCCACACCGCGCCTCGCCTCGCTCAGGATCCATTCAAACGCCTGAGAGAATGTGCTCACCCGTTCGGTACGGCTTCCTCGGGCCACGAATGCCCCCTCTTCGAGCAAACCGTCCAGATCGTTGGCGAGGTCGCACAGTTCCGCGTACTCCCGTGACACATAGAACTGGTAGCCGAGCCGCGTGTCCACGGTACCGCTATAGGTGGTGACCTGCACCCGGGGACAGAAAATATGGTGTTCCGCGTCATACTCCACGTCCACCGCATAGCTCGGGTCGATTTCCCCAAGCTGCTTGGCGAAGGTATCTGCCCACTCCCGAACCTGGGCTTCGCGCGTGATTTCGGCAAGGGTGAGGCGCGGCGCTTCGAGCATCGCGCAAGTCACAACGAGCGGGTAGCGCCGCGCGAGCGATGTCAATCGCCCGAGGAGATCATGATACCGCCGCGCGAGGGCTTCAAGGGACGTATCGGCCATGGCCGGCGCGTCCGCGTGGACATGAAGCTTCGTGTTGTGCAATGCGGACTGCAGGAAATATAGGTCGAGTTCGGCGTCGTCCTTGGCGTACTGCTCCTGACGACCGCGCTTGATCTTGTATAGGGGCGGCTGGGCGATGTACACGTAGCCGTGTTCGATCAACTCCACCATATGCCGAAAAAAGAACGTCAACAGCAACGTACGTATATGGGAACCGTCCACATCGGCATCCGTCATGATGATGATGCGGTGATAGCGCAGCTTCTCCAGGTTGAACTCTGTGCGGCCGATTCCGCAGCCGAGCGCCGTTATCAGCGTCCCGACTTCCTGCGAAGACAGCATCTTGTCGAACCGCGCCTTCTCTACATTCAGTATCTTGCCTCGCAGCGGCAGGATCGCCTGGGTTCGTCGGTCCCGACCTTGCTTTGCGGAACCGCCTGCAGAGTCTCCCTCCACCAGGTAGAGTTCCGACAAGGCAGGGTCCTTTTCCTGGCAATCAACGAGCTTCCCTGGCAACCCAGCGATGTCTAGCACGCTCTTCCGACGGGTCAGTTCCCGCGCCTTCCGCGCGGCCTCGCGCGCTCGGGCGGCGTCGATCATCTTCGTCACGACGGCTCGCGCATCATTCGGGTGTTCCTCGAGATATTCGGAAAACTGCCGCGCCAGTTCTTGCTCGACCGCTCCCTTCACCTCGCTCGAAACCAACTTATCCTTCGTCTGCGAAGAAAACTTCGGATCGGGAACCTTGATGGATATGACCGCGACAAGTCCCTCCCGCGCATCGTCGCCGGTGGTCGCGACCTGATCTTTTTTCCCTAGCCCTTCCCGGTCGATATATTGATTCAGCGTGCGCGTCAGTCCGCTTCGGAAGCCCGCCACATGGGTGCCGCCATCGCCTTGGGGGATATTATTCGTGTAGGCGAATACCTGCTCCTGAAAACCATCGTTCCACTGCATGGCGACTTCAACACCGATGCCATCCGGCCGCTGCGTGGAGAAGTGCACGATCCCATTCAGCGGCGTCTTGTTCTGGTTCAGGTACTCGACGAACGCTCGCAGCCCGCCCTCATAGAGGAAACGCTCTTCCTTGCCCACGCGCTCGTCGACCAACCAGATGGCGAGCCCCGAATTGAGGAAGGCAAGTTCCCGCAGTCGCTTGGCCAGGATGTCGTAGTGGAACTCGATATTGCGGAACGTATCCGGAGAGGGCCTGAAATAGCACTCCGTTCCATGCAGGTCGGTTTCTCCGACAGCCGCCAACGGCGCTTGCGGGTCTCCGTGCCGATAGGTTTGTTGAAATGTTTGCCCGTCGCGGTGGACGGTCAGGCGAAATTCGTCAGACAGGGCGTTCACCACGGAAACGCCGACACCGTGCAGTCCCCCCGAGACCTTGTAGCTGCTCTCGTCAAACTTTCCGCCCGAATGAAGCGTTGTCATGATCACTTCGGCTGCGGAGACGCCTTCTTCCGAGTGAATATCGACGGGGATGCCGCGGCCATTGTCGGTTACCGTCACGGCCTCCCCGGGGTGGAGGATCACCCTGATCTCGTCGCAGTAACCTTCGAGCGCTTCATCGATCGAGTTATCGATGAGTTCCTGCACCATGTGATGCAGGCCGGTGCCATCGTCGGTGTCGCCGATATACATGCCCGGGCGCCTGCGCACCGGGTCCAGGCCGCGCAACACCTGGATGTTTTCTGAGTCGTACTTTGCCATATCGGAGGCCATATCGGAGGCCATATCGGAGGCCATGTGGGCGCCTAGTCGGCGGGCGCTATCTGGCCGTGTTTCACGTGGAACACGCGCACCCTATCCGCCGAAACGCTACGCGCAGCCACGGGCTCATGTGTTGATGTCGCTAGAATCTGACACCCCATTTCGTCGAGAAGCCGCATAAATCGCGCGCTGTGGTCGTCGTCGAGCTCCGTCCACACGTCATCGATCAAAAACAGGCTTGGCCGGCGGGACTGATCGGTTAGCAACCCTCTTGCCTGACCGATTCTCATGGCGCTCGCCACGAGCTTTCCTTGACCGCGTGATAGCACGCCGGCAGCCGCGTTGTCGCCCGCTTCGAGCCTTACGTCGGCTCGGTGCGGTCCAACTTGCGTGAACCCTAATTTTACATCGCCTGGGGTATGCGCGCCTACCTCTTCGGCGAAAGAATCGCCACTAAATCCCGGATAGTGGCGCGCCCGGATGTCCAGACCTGGCGCCAGCGCCTCGACACAGGAGAGCAGCGCATCGCGCACCGTTCGGACGTAGTCCGTCCTTGCGCTGATCACGGCTCCTCCCGTCTCGATCATGTGTTCCGTCCAAGTGTCCAGCGTACGCGCATCACCGCTTCGCAATAGCGCATTGCGCTGCCGCAACACCCGCATATAGCGTCGCAACACATCGATGTAGTCGTGTTTCACGTGAAACGTTCCCCAATCCAGCCATTGTCGCCGTCCCCGCGGTTCGCCAAATACGAGGTCTGCGAGATCCGGTAGCAGAAGCTGCAACGGTAGCAGTCCCGCGATTGCGGATGTTTGCTTGATGGGCTCTTCGTTCACGCGCAATTCCGTGCGGTTCGCACGATCCTTCGACAGGGAAATGTGTTCGCGTCCGCGGACAGGATCTCGACACAGCGCTTGCACGGCCAAACCCTGCGCTCCGTGCCGAACGAGAAATGAAACCCTGCGAGTCCTGAAAGAACGACCGCGAAGGAGAAGGTGCAGCGCCTCAAGAACAACCGTCTTGCCGGCCCCATTCGGGCCGATCAAGAAGTTGAAATGCGGCGACAGTTCTAGTGTTGCGGCCGCGATGTTTCGGAAGTCTCTGAGCTCCAGGCGCTCGACGATCACGTCGTCATAGGCGCATCGGCATGACAACGAACACCGACTCTTCCGAGCCGCCCGTTTCGATCAAGGCGCTTCCGCCATTATCCGAAATCGAAATGCGGACATCTTCCGTATCGACCACCCCCAAAACATCCTGGAGGTAATCAACATTGAAGCCAATTTCGAACGGTTCACCCTGATAGCCCACGGAAACCTCTTCTTCGGCTTCCTCCTGCGTTTCCGCGTTGTTCGCCTTCACGACCAGGCGATCCGTTTCAAGCGCCAGCCGGACCAGGCGAACAACACCACGATGCTGGTCGCTACCGATAATCCCCGCTCGCAGAAATGACTGCCGCAAGGTGGCACGATCACCCGATAACTGGCGCTCTCCCACATTGGGAATGACCTTGACGTAGTCCGGGAACTGTCCTTCCACCAACTTCGTTGTCAAGGTGTATCCTGCGTGCTTAGCCCGCAAGTAGTTCATTCCCAAGGCGATTTCCACGGCCTCTTCGGCGTCGGTTAGCAGGCGACCGAGTTCGACCACGCCTTTTCGCGGGATGATGGCCTGGACACGATCCGCCCCTTGCGCGCCTCCGGGTAGTGTGCACATTGCCAACCGGTGCCCATCTGTCGCGACGGCCCGAATATGGCTATCGGTGACTTCGAACAGCAAACCGTTCAGATAGTACCGGACGTCCTGTTGCGCCATGGCGAAACTGGTTTGGTCTAACAGGCGCCGCAGTTCGCCGGGCGGAACCGACAGCTTGGTTTCTCCTTCTCCTCCGGTCTCCATTGCCGGATATTCTTCGGCTGGCAACGTCGCTAGCTGAAAACGGCTTCGACCCGAGCGCACCGTCACCTTGTCGCCCGCCTCTACCGATACCGGCAACCCATCTTGCAATGACCGCCATATCTCCGCCAGTTTGCGACCCGGCATGGTCGCGCGCCCAGGCTGTTCAACCTCAACGCCATCGCGCACACGCACATTCAATTCGACTTCGAGGTCCGTACCGGTGATCGACAGGCCTTCCTCGTTGCAGTCGAATAGCAGGTGCGACAGGACGGGTAGAATTGCTTGCGTCTGTTGCGGTCGTTCGACAACACCCGCAACCATGGCGACGGCCCTCAGCAGCGTCCCTCGGTCAGTGCTGAATTTCATTTTTCCCTTCCTAGCTCCTCAAGCGCCGCCTGAGATTGCGGTAGTCCTCCGCAATGTCGCTGTTACTCTGTTTCAGTTCCGCTATTCGCCGATAGGCGTGCAGTACCGTCGTATGATCGCGACCGCCGAACGCCTCGCCGATTTCCGGCAGTGAATGCTTCGTTAACTCCTTCGCGAGAAACATGGCCATCTGCCGCGGCCTGGCGATGGTCCGCGTCTTGCGTCTCAACAGCAGATCCGACTTCCTGATCTTGTAGTACTCCGCAACGACCGTCTGGATGTTGTCCATGCTGATCTGCCGATCATGGATCGCCAGTAAGTCTCGGAGGGCTTCACGCACTCGCTCGACAGTGATGCGCAAGCCCGTAAACTGCGCGTAGGCATGAATCCTTCGCAGCGCGCCTTCGAGTTCGCGAACGTTCGAGCGTATGTGGTCGGCTACAAAGAACGCCACTTCGTCATCGAGTTCATAGCCCTCGATTTCTGCCTTCTTCTTCAGAATCGCTACCCGCGTTTCCAGATCCGGCGGGTCCACTTCCGCCGATACCCCGCAGACAAAACGCGATCCCAACCGTTCCTCCAGCCCCTCAATGTCGCGCGGATAGCGATCACAGGTCAACACCATCTGCCTACGCTGTTCGAATAAGGCATTGAAAACGTGGAAGAATTCGTCCTGGGACCGCGCCTTGTGGGCAAAGAACTGGATATCGTCGATCAGCAGGATATCGGCCTTTCGATAGTATTGGGTAAAAGCCTGCATGGTACCGGTCTGCAACGCTCGCACCATCTCTTGCACAAAGACCTGCGAATGCAGGTACGTGACCCGGATTCTCGGCGAAAGACGCAGAACCTCATTGCCAACCGCGTGCATCAGGTGCGTCTTGCCCAACCCAACCCCGCCATAAAGAAGCAGTGGGTTGTAGGATCTTCCAGGATTCTTGGCGACATGGTCCGCTGTTGCCACCGCCAACTCGTTCGAGGTGCCTTTGACGAAAGTATCGAAGGTGAACGTCTTGTTGAGCGCTTCCTCGTGTCTGTCGCCCTCCACCCGCAGCGGCGACCCTGCCTGCCGTTCATTCCCGCCGACATCGAGTTCAACCGAAAGCGGACTCGCCGGGTCCCCGTACCGTTCCACCAGTTCAGCAATGCGTTCGAGGTACTTTTCCTGAACTCTTTCGCGCACATAGCGGTTCGGCGCAAGGATGGTCAGCCTTGATTCGTCGACCCGAGCCTGCAGCGGTCGGATCCAAGTATTGTAGTCCTGCGAACTCAGTTCCTCGACCAACCCGCCCAAGCATTCCTGCCAAACCACCGCGACCACGGAAATCCCCCCCTCCGCAGAAATTTTCTTGTTGGCGTCAATTCTACGCACGAAGGCAACCGTCCTGTACACGAAAGAGTAAAAAAACTTCCGCACAGCAAAACAATTGAAATAAAAACAATATCTTATCTATGACCCCCATCAGTTCAATCACGCGCTTGAAATCGGGCGGAATGTAAAAAGCTGTGAACTGCCACGGCACAACCTGTGGATAAATTTGGATCAGGACTTTTTCCCCATTTCATACCGGAAAATGCAACCCTTCCGAAGGGGATAATCACACGAAAGCACGTAGGAAATTTCCTACAACATGAGCCGCTTGGAGGTGATTTCCACAGAACTTGTGCGCCTCAACAACACCAACAATAGAGATATTGTTTCCTATCAGGGTCAGATATTACCTACGAATCCATTTGTTCATTTTTGCTTGCTGCCCCAAGCCGCAGCGCGTTTCTCGCGGAACGCGGCCATCCCTTCAGCCGCTTCTTCGGAGGCAAACATTCGACTGCTCCATGCTCCTGCCTCTTCAAAGCCATCTGCGGTGGAGAGGGTCGGTATGCGGCGCACGAGCTTCTTGCACTCTGGAACTGCATTGGGTCCGCCCAGGTTGATCATCGAAATTTCCTCCTCGACTACGTCGACGAGTTTGTCCTTCGGCACTGCGCGGTGCGCGAGACCCATCTCGACCGCTTGCGCGCCTGTAAACCGCTCGCCGGTCAGAAAGAGTTTCATCGCGTGGTGCGTTCCGAGCTTGGGAATGCACACTACCGAGATGACTGCCGGGATCACTCCGATGCGCACCTCGCTGAACGCGAACCGAGCGTCCTCTACGGCGATGACGATATCGGCTGCACCAACGAGTCCCAGACCGCCGGCGAACGCCGCGCCGTTCACGGCGGCGATGACAGGCTTGGGGCTCTCCATGATCGTCGATAGCACCTTCGGATAGGGCACTGATCGGCGACCTCTTATCATTTGACCCGGGGGACTCTTCAAATCCGCTCCCGAACAGAACGCCGGCTCCGCCCCAGTGATGACGATCGAACGGACCGAAGCATCCTCGTTCGCGGCTTGCAGGTGCTCATGGAGTTCACCGACAAGCACAGCGGACAGAGCGTTTCGATTTTCGGGACGATTCAGCGTGATCCATGCCGCGCCGTTCCTCACTTCGTACAGTGTGGCCTCGGTCGTCATTCTTCATCCTCCTCCAGCACCGCCAGCAGTGCGCCGTTGTCTACCTGGTCCCCGGGTTGCACGAGGATCCGTGAAACCTTGCCAGACCTCTGTGCAATGATTCGGTGTTCCATCTTCATAGCTTCCAGGGTCAACAATAATTGCCCCTGGCTGACGGAATCGCCTTCTGCAACCCCGATGCTCGTGACATTGCCCGGCATTGGCGCGACAAGTCCGCCCGCAACGGTCGCGAGAGCGCCGGTCGGAAACCTTGGTAACTCGACGATGTCGACATCGCCACCGGGACCGTGCACCAACCACCGGTTGGCGTGTTGACTGACCGTGGCGTAGACGCGACGTCCATCGACCTCGATATCGACGCCAATCGCATCCTGCCTGAATACAGCGGCAACAAAGGAAACTTCGCCGATCATGACGTCGAAAGCGCCGTCCCTTCGGGCCTGATAATCGACGTCGGTTTCGACGTCGCCGATTCGGTAACGCGCGGTTTGCGGCGGCATCAGCGAGTTGCGCCAGCCGCTGGGCACGTTCTGCAAAACCGTCGCCTTCGTCCGTCGGAGGGCTTGGCCGTAGATGGTCGCCGCGATAAGCGCGTCGTGCATTTCAGCGGTCGACACGCGCCGTTTCCGGTCCGGGTTGACGCGTTCAATGAAGTCGGTAGTTGTGTCGCCACCGAGGAAGGCGGGCGCGCGTAGGGTCGCCACGAGAAAATCCCGGTTATTCCTCACGCCCTGCAAACGCGTCCTTTCCAAGGTCCTCGCCAGTCGGCCGGCCGCTTCGCGGCGGGTCGGCGCTACGACAATGACTTTCGCGATCATCGGATCGAAGTCGAGGCTGATCTCGCTGCCGGACTCGACGCCGGAGTCGAACCGCGCGGTGCTGGTGTCGTCGGGTCGCCACTCGAGTACTGAACCTGCCGCTGGAAGGAAGTCGTTGACAGGGTCCTCGGCGTAGAGCCGGGCTTCGATCGAGTGGCCGCGCATGGAAAGGTCTTCCTGGGCATATCCAAGAGGTTCGCCTTCGGCGATGCGAATCTGTTCGCGGACGATGTCGAGGCCGGTAATCGCTTCCGTCACGGGATGCTCGACCTGCAGGCGGGTGTTGACCTCGAGGAACCAGAACTCCGTGCCGTCGAGAAGGAACTCCACTGTACCCGCGGAGGTGTAGCCAATCCGTGTGGCCACCGTTAATGCGGCTGCTCCCATCCTTTCGCGCAACGCCGCGTCGACAGCGGGAGAAGGCGCCTCTTCAATGATCTTCTGATGGCGCCGCTGAATTGAGCATTCGCGCTCAAAGAGGTGCACGAGGTTGCCGTGGTTGTCGCCCAGGATCTGGATTTCGACGTGCCGCGGATTCGTCAGCCAGCGCTCGAGAAACACCGTGCCATTTCCGAAAGCGGCGAGCGCTTCGCGCCTCGCGGAAGTGATCGCCTCGGCGATATCTTCGCCAGCGCGGACGATGCGCATGCCGCGACCGCCACCGCCGGCAGCGGCCTTGACGAGCAGTGGAAATCCTATCTCTCGAGCGGCGGCTTCAAGATCCGTGTCATCGTCTACTTCAAGCGCCGGCAGGGTGGGCACTCCCAGTTCCAGCATGAGCGCTTTGGCGGCAAGCTTGTCGCCCACCGCCGCGATCACTTCGCTAGACGGACCGATCCACCGCAAGCCAGCATTCACGATGCTCCGGGCGAAATCGCCGTTCTCCGACAGGAAGCCATAGCCGGGATGGACGGCGTCAGCGCCGGAGCGTCTACAGGCTTCGAGCACCTTGGCTGCGTCAAGGTAGGTTTCCGCAGGAAGATTTCCGTTCAGGGCGATTGCGATGTCGGCTTCCCGCACGAACGGTGCGACGGCATCACCGTCCGCGTATATCGCCACGGTGTCGATACCCATCTCGTGAGCGGTGCGCTGAATTCGCCGCGCGATCTCGCCGCGATTGGCGATCAAGAGCCGCCGGATCGTTTGCGCCGCCGCTACATGCGCCATGTGCCGAATTCCTTTGTCCCTTCAACCTTGTTGCTGTGGCAAGCGGAAAGCGAGATGGCCGTAACAGCGCGCATGTCGCGCGGGTCGATCATGCCGTCGTCCGCGACGCGAGAAGTCGCGAAAAGACCCTTCGAGCGTTCTTCCGCCCAGAATTCCGCGGCCTCGACGCGACGGTCATTCGCCGCTTCGTCGAACGTGAGCCCGCGGCGCTCCGCAGCCGCCCGTTGCACGATGGTCATGACGCCCGCCATTTGCCGCGGCCCCATGACGGCGATCTTTGCGGTGGGCCACGTGTAGGAAAACCGCGTCCCGTATGCGCGACCACTCATACCGTAGTTGCCGGCACCGTAGGAAGCGCCAACGATGGTGGAGACATGCGGCACGGTGGAATTGGCCACCGCGTTGATCATCTTTGACCCGTGCTTGGTGATGCCCTGGTGCTCGAAGTCCGTGCCGACGATAAAGCCGGTGATGTTGTGCAGGAACAGCATGGGCACGTCGATCTGATTGCAGAGCTGGATGAACTGCGCGCCTTTTTCGGAGGACTCGGACATGAGCGGGCCGTTGTTGCCGAGGACGCCGATGGGATAGCCGAAAATGGAAGTCCATCCGGTCACCAGGGTCGGGCCGTAGAGGGGTTTGAACTCCTCGAAACGGGACCCGTCGACGACGCGAGCTATCACCTCCCGCATGTCGAAGGGTATGCGCAGGTTCTCGTTGACGATACCTAGCAGTTCCTCTGGATCGTAGATGGGATCGTCGGCGGGCATCGAGGGCTCCGGCCCTTGTTTGCGCCAGTTGAGGTGTGCGACGACCTCCCGGCACATGCGTATGCCATCCAGTTCGTCCTGCGCGAGGTAGTCGCCGAGGCCGGAGATGCGGGTGTGCATGTCGGCGCCGGCGAGTTCCTCATAGTCGGCGTCTTCGCCGGTCGCCATCTTGACGAGGGGCGGGCCGCCGAGGGCCACTCTCGATTGTCCCTTGATGAAGATGTTGTAGTCGCTCATGCCCGGCTGGTAGGCGCCGCCGGCGGTGGATGCGCCGAAAACGACGGAGATGGTCGGGATACGCATCTTCGAAAGTTCGGTGATTTCGTAGAAAAGCCTGCCAGATTCGGCGAAGTGGGTAACCTCGCGCCGAATCGCCACCTCGGGGTCGCCGCCTCGTCCGCCTTCTCCACGCAAATCCGCCCCGGCGGACTCGACGAACTGCACGTACGGCAGTCGATTCTGGCGCGCTATCTCCAGTCCTCGCATGAGCTTCTTCGAGTTGAACTGATTGAACGCGCCGGCGCGCACCGAGGGATCATGCCCGAGAATCACGCATTCGGTGTTCTCGATGACGCCGATGCCGACGATGAAGCCGGAGCCCACGGCGTAGTTCGAGCGCCAGGCGGCCAGGGGGCTGATCTCGAGAAACGGCGAGTCGCGATCGAGCACCAGACTGATGCGCTCTCGCAGCGGCATCTTGCCGCGCGAACGAAGGCGGGCCATGGCTTCTTCGCCGCCACCCTGGGCCGCTTCCTCGTAAAGCCCGTCGAGCCGCGCGAGCGAGCCGAGCATCCGTGCGCGATTTTCGCGATAGGCGTCGGAACGGATGTCCAGCCGCGACTCGAGTACTGCCATAGGGTGCTATTCCTTACGATTCGCGGTGGAGGAGATCACTATTGACGCAAGGCGTCGCTCGACCGCCAGGGAGCGATCTGGCCATCGTATACGCTTGGGCCCTTTCGGAAATGCGCAGCTTCCTCAAGGGTTTCTACAAAGGGCATCTCTCGGGGATACACGGCGTCCCCTCGGGGGCGGGGCCCGGCCTTCGAAACATGTCCCCACAGCGGATGCCCCACGACTTCTTCGGCGATTGCCGCCGCTTCAACGAGCTTGTCGAGGTTGTAGCCCGTTTCGATGCCCAACTCGTGGCAGAGATCGACGAAGTCTTCCGTCGGCAGATGGCCAGCGGCGCGCCCGTTGCCGCAGTATGGACAACCGCCCATGCCGCCGATGGACGTGTCGAACTCGCGCACCCCGAGTTGCAGCGCTTCGTGGTAGCTCGCCATCGTAAGCCCCCGCGTATTGTGCAGGTGCATATGGAAATCGGTGATCTCCGGCCAACGCTCGCGAATCGCAATGAGCGTTTCCCGCACTTGGTGCGGCAGGTTCCAGCCCATCGCTTCGAGGAACGAACAACGGGTCACCGGAATGCCCGCGGCTTGCCACTTGTCGATCATGAGCTGTATCAGGTCCAGCCGCTGTTGCAAGGAAAAGGGCCCCTCGAAATTCGAGCCGAAGGGGTTGCCAATGCCGATGGAACCATGATCGGCGTTCGCCTTCCTGGCGGCCGCGATGGTCTCGTCCATGGCGGCGATCTGCTGGGCCTGGCTGCGGTTGTAGTTGCGCCGGGCGAACGTGTCGCACAGTTCGACGCTGGTGCCGAAACCCCGTCTATGGCGCACATCTATCTTCGGGTAGTACTGATCGGCGCGCTCAAACCCTTTCTTGTTGAATACTGCCGCCGTGTACTTGACGCCCGGTTTCGGCACAAAACGCTGGGCGATCTCGTCGATGCAGGCCATCTGGGGTGTCCATTTCGGGTGCGCGAACGAGCCGATGGAGATCACTTTCGCCCCGGTCTCGCCCAAGGCATCCAGGAGCCTGAGCTTTTCGTCCACGGGGATATCGGCGCGCTCGATCTGCAGGCCTTCGCGCATCGTGTCGTCGTTGATGACTACGGACTTTGGCAACATGCTCACAATTCTCCTTGAGTTTGAGGACTATTTTTACCAGAGCGGGACCCGCCGCGTCGAACCGCTACTTGAACCCGAGGCGCGAAACTTCGACACTAGGCTGGATATTGCATCAAGGGGCGCCTGATGGCACCGCCATATGCCCGGGCAGCGCTGCTGGATCGGGACGGGACCGTGATTGCTGACCGCGGCTATCTCGCCGATCCAGCAGGAGTGGAAATCCTGCCTGGCGCGGCGGAGGGCTTGGCGCGGATGCGTTCGTTCGGGCTCGGCCTGGCCATATTGACGAACCAGTCGGGCATCGGTCGGGGATATTTCGACGACGCACAGCTGGGCGCGATACACCTTCGCATGGAGGAACTGCTCGCAGCGAAGGGCGTCCGCCTGGACGGAATCTACTACTGTCCCTGTCATCCGGACCGACGCTGCGCTTGCCGCAAGCCCAGGCCGGGACTCGTGCGCGCGGCGAGCGCGGAGCTTGGCTTTGATCCGTCGCGGAGCTTCGTCATCGGCGACAAGGGCAGCGACATCCGGATGGGCCGCGCCGTCTCCGCGCAAACCTTCCTCGTGCGGTCCGGTGCGACAATCGATGGCGAAGGGGCGCAAGAGCGGCCAGACTATGTGGTCGAGACCCTTCTCGATGCGGCAACGCGCATAGAGGAGATCCTGCGCCGGGAGCAGTCACCATGAAGGAACCCCAAGCCAACCGTCTTCGGGCGCATTTCCAGGGCGCAATCGACGCGCAACAACGCGCGCTTCGTGATTGTGAGGACGGCATTCTGGCGGCGGCACGGGTGGCCGCCGCCGCGCTTGAACGCGGCAACAAGCTCATGCTCTGCGGCAACGGCGGCAGCGCGGCGGATTGCCAGCATATCGCGGCGGAGTTCGTCAACGTGCTCGACAAGGCGTTCGCGCGACCACCCCTGGCCGCCATCGCGCTAACCACCGACACATCGTTCCTGACCGCCGCCGCGAACGATTTCGGTTTCGAAAGCATCTTCGAGCGCCAGGTGGAAGCGCTTGGCAACGCGGGCGATGTGCTGCTGGCGATCACGACCAGCGGACGGTCCGCCAACGTGCTCAGGGCCGCCAGGCGGGCGGGGGAACTCGGCATCGCGGTGATCGGGCTCACGGGGTCGGATGCGGGCGACTTGGCGGGCGTATCGGACCCCTGCATCGTCGTGCCGGCGAAGAGTACGCAGCATATCCAGGAGGCGCACATTGTGATCGGTCACGTGTTCTGCGACCTGGTGCAGCGTGCACTGTTCGAGAACTGACTTAAGCGATGCTAACGACACGGGAGAATTGACAGCGCGAGCGGCGGTTCCTACAATCGCCCGCCCGTTTCAACCCACCGCAAGTGCCTGTATGAAAAGGACGTTTCAGCCAAGCGTGATCAAGCGCAAGCGCACGCACGGTTTCCGCGCCCGCATGGCGACGCGCAATGGACGCAAGGTGTTGGCCGCTCGCCGGGCGAAAGGCCGGAAAAGGTTGACGGTCTAGCCGGCCAGGGCGACGGATTCTGGCGCTAGCGTCCGGATCCCCGTCGGCAGGCAGTCCAGGAGGCCATCACCGCCGGGGAGTGCGATCCGTGTCCCGCGCAGGAAGACGCCCACTCTAAAACAGGCGGCGCGGGCAGGTCTCGCCCGCAGGCTGTGCCGGGGACGAGGCGACCCCGATCATGCACGTTCACACAAAGGGTGAAGCAGTGGAGGTTCTGTCGGTGGGCGACTATCGTTTCCCTCGCGGCGCGCGGCTCACCCGCAAGCCAGAGTTCGATCATGTTTTCAGAACGCCCCTCCAGCGTCTTCGTAGCGGCCCGTTACGCCTGATCGCCGCTGAGAATAGAATGTGCGTCTCGCGGCTTGGAGTCGTCGCGCCACGGAGAGTGCTGCGACGCGCGATAGACCGCAACCGGGCCAAACGCCAAATTCGCGAATCGTTTCGGCACGCCCGCGGGAGGCTGCCGAGTTGGGACATCGTCATTGTTGTAACCAGCCGTGGCGACGGCAGGCCGATCGAGGTGGCCCAGGTGCGGCAGGCGGCGGACGACCTTTGGGAGAAGTTGAGCAGGAAGACATGAACATCTCGGATAACAAGGCGGCAAAACAGGCGCTGATTGGCATGCTGCGCGTGTATCGCCTCGTCATAAGCCCGCTGTTCCCGCCTTGCTGCCGCTACTACCCAAGCTGCTCCGCGTACGCGGTGCAGGCGATCCGGCTGTATGGCCCCATCCTCGGCGGCTGGTTGGCGCTAAAACGCATCGGGAGGTGTCATCCCTGGGCTCCCGGCGGCCATGATCCGGTGCCGGCCCGGGCGAACGGCCCGTCGGCCAGGTCGCTCGGCGCAGCAACAAGAGAGCGCATGTCGTGAGCCTGCCGAGCGCCGAGATCCAACGCATCATTCTGCTGGTTGCACTGGGCATCACTGCGTACCTGCTCATGCTGGCGTGGCAGCAGGACTACGGTCGGCAAGCCGGGAGACCCGCCGAAGCTCCGGTGGCGGAGGAATCGGCTCCGTTGCTGGAAGCGCCTTCGGAAGTTGATGAGCCAACGGGCTACGACTTCGATGTGCCGGAGCCGACAGCCGTGATGGACGCCGTTGAGTCAGTGGAAGCGGGGGATCCCACAGTGGAGCGCGCGCGACTGATCGAGGTGGCGACGCCAACGATGATGGTGTGGATCGACCCGCTCGGCGGTGACATCGTCGGGGTGCGCCTGCCGCAGTATCCCGTCAGTCTCGACCAGCCCGACATGCCTTTTGTGCTGCTCGATCGACGGGCAGATCACACCTACATCGCCCAGAGCGGCCTTGCCGGCCCGGATGGCATTGATTCGCGATCCGGCCGACCTCGCTACACCTCGGCCCTTCGGTCCTACCGGATCGAGGAACAGCCTGAGCAAGTCGTCCTGCGCCATGAGCAGGACGGCATCGTCGTGGAAAAACGCTTCCGGTTCGATCCTGCTTCGTACTACGTCGAGCTTGAGTACGCGATAGACAATCGGCGCGCTCAACCGATAACGGCGAACCTCTTCGCGCAACTCAAGCGGGATGCGACGTTGCCGGAAGCCCGGGGGGGGTTCAATCTCGGCCCGAGGCCCTATCTGGGCGCCGCGTTGACTACCGTCGACTCGCGCTACGAAAAGGTGGACTTCGAGGATCTCGAGGACGAGGAGCTTCGCGAGGAGGTGAGAGGCGGCTGGATCGCAATGCTGCAGCACTACTTTCTGAGTGCCTGGGTTGCGAACCCGGACAATGTCAATACATATTACGGCTATCCGAATCGCCGTGGAGACGGGACCTACATCGTCGGCTTTACGGGCCCTGCATTCACCGTCCCGCCGGGCGGGATGTCGGTGGTGGGCACGGGATTCTACGCGGGCCCCAAGGATCAGAAACGACTGGAAGAGATAGCGCCGAACCTGAACCTCACGGTGGATTACGGGATCCTCTGGTGGCTGGCAGTGCCGCTCTTCCGCCTGCTCGAAATCATTCAGTCGTTCGCGCACAACTGGGGCGTGGCCATCATCCTGATGACACTGGTGATCAAGCTGCTCCTTTATCCGCTTTCCGCCGCGAGCTACAAGTCGATGGCGAAGATGCGAAAGCTCGCGCCGCAGATGAAGCGCCTGCAGGAGCGCCATGCGGGCGACCGTCAAAAGCTGTCGCAGGAAATGATGGAGCTGTACCGGAAAGAAAAGGCGAACCCGCTCGGGGGCTGCCTGCCGATGGTGTTGCAGATGCCGGTGCTGATCGCCATGTACTGGGTGCTTTACGAGAGCGTCGAACTGCGCCAGGCGCCGTTTTTCGGCTGGGTGCACGACCTTTCGGCCATGGACCCGTTTTTCATCCTGCCCATCCTGATGGGCATTTCAACGTACGCGCAACAACTTCTCAGTCCCACGCCGCCGGATCCGATGATGGCGCGGATGATGAAGATGATGCCGATCATGTTTACCGTGTTGTTCATGTTCTTCCCGTCGGGCCTCGTCTTGTACTGGCTGGTGAACAACCTCCTTTCCATGGCGCAGCAATGGTTTACGAACTATCGGATCGAGAAGGCGGAAAACGCTTGATCGTCGCGCGTGCGCCATGTCGACTGTCGATACCATAGCTGCGGTCGCGACCGCCCCTGGGCGGGGCGGCGTCGGCATTGTGCGCGTGTCCGGGCCCCTGACCCCGAAAATAGCGCAGGCGCTGACGGGCAGGGATCTCACACCTCGAAGGGCGGTCTTTTGCGGTTTTCGCGACTCGGACGGCGTCGCGCTTGATCAAGGCATTGCGATCCGGTTCGAGGGGCCGCATTCGTTTACCGGCGAGGACGTGCTGGAACTGCAGGGGCATGGCGGCCCGATGGTGCTCGACATGCTGCTTGAACGGGTGCTGTCCCTTGGCGCTCGGCGCGCTGGCCCGGGCGAGTTCACGCAATGCGCTTTCGTCAACGGCAAGATAGACCTGGCCCAGGCGGAGGCGGTCCTCGATCTCGTCAACAGCGCCACGCGCCAAGCGGCGCGTGGCGCGCTTCGCTCTCTCGCGGGCGAGTTCTCGAAGCGCGTGCATGCGATCGCGCAACAGCTTCTTGAAATGCGCGTCTTTTGCGAGAGCGCCATCGACTTTCCGGATGAGGAAATTGACTTTCTTTCCGAGTCGGATGTCGGCGACAGGCTGGACGCGGTGCGAAAACGCCTTTCCGCCTTGCGCGCCGACGCCCGCCAGGGAGCGCTTCTGCAAGATGGCTTGAACGTCGTCATCGCGGGCGCGCCGAACGTGGGAAAATCGAGTTTGTTGAACCGGCTGTCCGGGGAAGATCGCGCCATCGTCACAAACGTGCCGGGAACAACGCGAGACACGTTGAATGCCGACTTTGACCTCGATGGCATGCCGGTGCGCGTGGTCGACACCGCTGGCTTGCGAGACACAACGGATGCCGTGGAGACGGAGGGCGTAAACCGCGCGCGACGCGCGATGGCAACGGCGGATGTCGTCCTTTGGGTGGTGGACGACCGGGACGCTTCGAGCGGGAAGAAGGCCGGAGAGAGCGCGAGCTCTTGCACCGCGCCCGATGCGACCGCATCGATCATCGCCAGCAACAAGGCGGACCTGAGCGGACGGCCGACCGGGCGCCTCGCGCCGGGCGTCGTGCGCATTTGTGCGTTGACCGGGGGAGGCATCGACGCGCTTGCCGCAGAGATACAGCATGCCGCAGGCTACCGGGCGGGTGAAGGCATCTTTACGGCGCGGGCGCGACACCTCGACGCTCTCGCGGCCGCCGATGAGGCGCTCGCCGCCGCCCGGGAACGCCTGGCAGGCAACCAGGGGGAGCTGGTCGCGGAAGACCTGCGAGAGGCCCACGACCATCTGGGCGCGATCGTGGGGCGCGTTTCGGCGGACGACCTGTTGGGCGAAATCTTTGCCAGCTTCTGCATAGGGAAATAAGCTACGCCGTTGGCAAAGGACAAGCGCCCATGAGACTCCATAGCGAAACCTACGATGTCATCATTGTCGGCGGCGGCCACGCCGGGACGGAAGCCGCGCTGGCGGCGGCGAGGACGGGCGCAACCACGCTTTTGTTGACCCAGAGCATAGAGACCCTTGGGCAGATGTCCTGCAATCCCGCGATAGGCGGCATCGGCAAGAGTCACCTGGTCAAGGAGATCGATGCGATGGGCGGCGCGATGGCTCTGGCGACGGATGCGGCCGGGATTCAGTTCCGCACGTTGAATGCGAGCAAGGGCGCCGCCGTGCGCGCGACGCGCGCCCAGGCGGACCGCACGCTTTACCGCAACGCGATACGCCGCGTGCTGGAAGCGCAGGAGAACCTTGCCATCTTCCAGCAGTCGGTCGTCGACATCGAGATCCGCAAGGGCCGCGTCGAGGGCGTCCTGACGGCGATGGGACTGGCGTTCTCCGCCCCCACCGTCGTGTTGACGACAGGGACGTTTCTTGGCGGACGCATCCATATTGGGCTGGAGAACCACGCTGGCGGTCGTGCTGGCGACCCAGCCTCCAACGCCCTTGCCGAGCGCCTGCGTGCGTTGCCGTTCGCCGTAGACAGGCTCAAGACCGGCACACCGCCGCGGATCGCCGGGGATACCGTCGACTTCACCCGCATGCAACCGCAGTGGGGCGACGAACCGTGTCCGGCGATGTCTTTTATTTCGGATGGAAGCGAGCATCCGCGCCAGGTGGCCTGTCACATCGCCGCCACGAACGCGCAAACGCACCGGATCATACGGAGCGGACTCGACCGCTCGCCGATGTACGCGGGGAAAATCGAAGGCGTCGGACCTCGCTATTGCCCGTCCATTGAGGACAAGGTCGTGCGTTTCGCCGACCGAACCTCGCACCAGATCTTTGCGGAACCGGAGGGCCTCGACACGAACGAACTCTATCCGAACGGCATATCCACGAGCCTGCCCTTCGAAGTGCAGTTCGCGCTGGTCCGGAGCATAGAGGGTTTCGAACATGCGTGGATCACCCGGCCGGGCTATGCTATCGAGTACGACTTTTTCGACCCGCGCGGACTCGAACCATCGCTTGAGACGAAGGCGGTTTCGGGGCTTTATTTCGCTGGCCAGATCAACGGCACAACAGGTTACGAAGAGGCGGCGGCGCAGGGATTGCTGGCCGGGCTGAACGCCGCCCGGAAGGTGGCGGGCAGCGACCCGTGGACGCCGCAGAGGCATGAGGCGTACATCGGCGTGCTGGTGGACGACCTCGTCACGCTCGGCACGAATGAACCCTACCGCATGTTCAGCAGCCGCGCGGAGTACCGGCTCCGACTGCGCCAGGACAACGCGGACTTGCGACTGACGCCGGTCGCGAGAGAACTCGGCCTGGTCGATGGTGAGCGCTGGCGCAAATTCGAGGCAAAGCGCGACGCGATCCGGAGGGCCACGGCAGCACTGAAGGCTACGTCCCTGGTCCCGGGCAGCAGACTCGGCGTTCGACTCGAAGCTCGATGCGGAGAAGCCGTAGCGAAGGAAACGAACCTGTTCGACTATCTCAAGCGCCCCGCCGTGACCGCCGCGAACCTGCGCGCTGTCGAAGCCGTGGATGCGGATATTCCGTTGGTGGCCCTGGAACAGGCCGAGGTGCAGGCGAAGTACGACGGCTACATCAAGCGCCAGGATCGAGAGATCGCCAAGGTCAAGGCTTCCGAGGGCGTTGCTCTGCCTCGCGAGCTCGACTACGAGAACATCGAGGGGTTGTCCAACGAGCTCAAGGAAAAGCTCTCGCTGGCGCAGCCGCCGACGCTGGCGCGGGCATCCCGGATTCCCGGGATTACGCCGGCGGCCCTGTCGCTGCTCCTGATCCATGCGAAGCGGCTCGTCGCCCAGCGCGGGACATCATCAGGCCGCGGCGGGATTGCCCCGGCCAGAGAAGAACCTCCACCAGTCGGAGAGCGCGCGGCGCGTCGAACCGCGTGAATCTCGACGCGCGCGCTCGAATGCGTCTCGATGCGTTCGGCGAGCTCGTTCGGCGTTGGAATCGCGCCTATAACCTCGTCAGCCGGCGAGACGTCGACCGCATCGAGACGCGGCACATCGCGGACAGCCTGTCCCTGGTGCCGTGGGTCGAAGGTGCGCGGCTTGCGGATGTCGGCTCGGGTGCCGGGTTTCCGGGCATCCCGCTGGCGATCGCCGGGCCGCAGTGGCGGGTATCCTTGATAGAGCGCAGCGGAAAGAAGGCCCGGTTCTTGCGTCAGGTGCTGATCGAACTGGATATCGAAAACGCCGAGGTCGTCCTGGAGGACGCCCGTCAGTTCAATCCTGACGCGCCGTTCGACACCGTTACCGCCCGTGCGGTGGTGAAACCGCCAATGGCCTGGGAGATCGCGCGGCGCCTTCTGAAGCCGCAGGGGCGCGCGTTGTTGCAGTCTTCGTCTTCTCTGGCAGGACTCGTCTTCCCGGGCGGACGAATCCGACGCTCCGAGGCGGTTGTCGTAGGCGTAGGCGAGCCGTTGCGGTACATAACGGAAGTCCAACGTCTGGACGACCCATGCACGTCATAGCGGTGGCGAACCAGAAGGGCGGGGTCGGCAAGACGACAACCAGCGTCAACCTGTCTGCATCCCTCGCGCTGTCGGGGGCGCGCATGCTGCTTATCGATCTGGACCCGCAAGGCAACGCGACGATAGGTTGCGGAATCGACAAGGAGGCGCCAGGCAAATCGACCTGCGAATGGCTTTTGGGCGAGGTCCCATTGGAAGACATCGCGGTCGAATGCGTGGCGGGCATCGCCTTGGCGCCTTCCAACGCGGACCTGACGGCGGCGGAGGTCGAACTGCTCGCGGTCGACGATCGCGTCGAGCGACTGCGCAAGTGCCTGGCGCCGGCATCGACCTGGTTCGACTATGTCATCATCGACTGCCCGCCCGCGCTCAACATACTGACGGCGAACGCGTTGATGGCCGCCGACGCGGTGCTGATCCCGACGCAGTGCGAGTACTACTCCCTCGAAGGCCTCGTAGCGCTGCTCGACACCATCGCGGGGGCGCGCGAGCGCGGCAACCCGGGGCTGGCGATAGAAGGCGTCCTGCGGACGATGTACGACCCGCGCGTCCGCCTCACGCTTGAGGTGTCACGCCAGTTGATCGACCACTTCGGCGAGCAGGTATTCCGCACGGTCATCCCGCGCAACGTGCGATTGGCAGAGGCGCCGAGCCATGGGCTGCCGGCGATCTTCTACGACCGGCGCTCGACCGGCGCCACAGCCTACATGGCGCTCGCGGAAGAAATTTCCGCGAAGCACGCAGCTGCGGGCTAGCAGCGCCCCACTGTTTTTGTGGCGTCAGCCTTCCGGCCTGGTGGGGACAAGCCGTTCCAGGAACTACAATCGCGTAGCCATGACAACCGGTTGGAGCCGTGCCGTGAAAGGATTCGCGCCGCTCGTATTCGAGGAGCGTCCTGTAGTCGAGATGAGGGCCAGGGTGGTCGAGTTCTACGAACTCATGTGCCGCCGCCGCACGGTACGCGACTTTTCTGACCGCCAGGTCCCCCGGGATGTCGTCGAGCATGCGCTTATGACCGCTGGAAGCGCGCCGAGCGGTGCCCACCGTCAGCCGTGGCACTTTGTGGTGGTCACCGACCCTCGGAAGAAGGCCGCAATCCGCGAGGCGGCCGAACATGAGGAGCGCGAGTTCTATGGCCGTCGCGCGTCGAAGGAGTGGCTCGAGGCTCTCGCCCCGCTCGGCACTGACGCCGACAAGCCGTTTCTTACCACGGCCCCGGTACTGATCGCCGTCTTCTTGCGCCGATTCAGTTTCGTCCCTGGTGGCGCGAGCGAGGGGGAGAAGCGCCTGAAGAACTACTACACGTCCGAATCCGTGGGCATCGCCACGGGCCTGCTGATCGCCGCGCTTCACAACGCGGGCCTCGCTACGCTGACTCACACGCCGAGCCCGATGCGGTTCCTGAATACATTGCTCGACCGCCCGCGCGATGAACGCCCCTATGTCCTGGTCGTTGCCGGCTATCCCGCGCCGGACGCGCAGGTTCCCGTGCTGGAACGTTATGGATTGGGGGAGCTTGCGACGTTTGTGTGAAGCGACCTCGGGAATTTGTATCAGCTAGCGGCGGCGCGCCTTGTGGATCTTCGCCATAAGGGCGAACAACTCCGCGGGTCCGGCACTGGGTGCTGCGTCTCCGAATTCGCGATAGAGCGTTGCGACGTTGACGACGATGCGTTCGCCGTCGCCCCACGCGTCGTAGTCCGTCATGGAGATGTCCATGGCGGCGTCGTAGATCGGCATGCCGGCGTCGAACCGTTTCCGTGCCTCGTCGCGCACATAAACGAGATAGTCCCGGACCGCCCGGACACCGCGATGATCCGTGATCGGGCCATGTCCGGGAACGATCGTCTCCAGTTCGAGGCCGAGCATGTAATCGCACGCGTCGATCCAGTTGCCTACCGGGCCCGCCCAGAGGATCGGGTGGCCCTCCACGAACAGGATGTCGCCGGTGAACATCAGCTTGTCCGCCGGGACATGGACGAGAATGTCGCCCCGCGTATGGCAAGGGCCTGCCTGCTTCAGCACGATATCCTTGTCGCCGCAGGCGATTCGCAGCGTGTCTTCGAAGGTACGCGTTGGTAGCGTCTGTCGTATGTTTTCGAAGTCGAAATCCTGAAAGCAGTACTGCAGGAACTCGCCGACCTCCCCCATATCCGGCGCGCGCCGCATCATCTCGGCAAGTCGTTCGGGCGACTCGCTCGCGAGTTCCTCCGCAGTCGCCCGGGAAGAGATGATCTCGGCGTCCGCGACGAGTTCGTTGCCATTGCAGTGGTCGCCATTGGCGTGCGTATTGACGAGGGTGTCGATGTGAGCCGCCGCGCGGTCGGCTGCGCGCATGGCATTGAGCATTTCGTGCGTCAGCCTGACGTCGAACAGGGTGTCGACGAGCAGCGCTTGGCCTTGGGAAACGATCAGCCCGGCGTTGCTCCAGCCCCAGCCTCCGTCGGGTTGCAGCCATGCGTAGCCGCCGGACCCGAGATCGTGCAAGCCGCGCTCGAAGGGCTTGATTCCGAGAGACATGGCGTCTCCTTTCGTTACGCGCAATGGTCGCCGATGATGCGACAAGTCGCCTGTCTGCGGAAGGAATCTTTTTACTCGACGCATTGGGCCCCGAATCAATCCGACCTGTGCCTCCAAGCGTGAGAGCCTCGTCACTACATCTACCATCGGAGAAAGCTTGGGCACAGCGGGGACACGCTACAATGGGGCGGTGAACTTGGTGAAATGACTTTGCGAAGCAGTACGATTTGGCAAGTTCAGGCGCGGATGTGGGCGAGCTTCTAACGGAGCGACTCGTCCCGCGGCGCTTGAACCAAGCAGCGGAATACCCATATCGTTTCAAGGGACCGCCTCGATGATTGTTGGTAGGTCTAGGCACCAGAAATGAAGGCGACCCTCGGGTGGATGAGTATCGGGTATGCGGCGGAATTCGCCGTGCCGTTGTTCGATCTGTAACTAAAGCGCCGGAACTGCAGCAGCGCATCTATACGGGCGTCCGGGCGGAGTATCCATTTGCGCTGCAAACGGCCGATATGCATGTTTCGCCAAACGGGTTGCAGTCGGAAGCCGGCTTGCGGATTACGATGTTCGGCGGCAACGCATCCATCAACCTGACGCCAGTACGGGCGGCGTTGGACTTCTCCAACTTGAACGCCATCAGGGAAGACTTCGACATTTGCAAGAAGTGCATCGATTTGATTACAGAAGCCCTAAACAAATCCTGTGCCGATGTGGTCATTCAAACCGAGACGATTACAACCTCCCTCCGACTAACGGCTGAAGGAGACGCTTCTGGACATCTAAGCAGCGTTGCCGCCGCGAATGTTCGTTTGAATCCCGCTGAGTTCGGGGCAACGGAAGACCATCCTGTCGTCTCCATAGAGATCAGTAATCCGGGGCAGAGTTGGCGGTCATCTGCTAGCGTTACCGTCAACATGGGTGACTTTTTCGTGTTCTGCCAAACCCGCTATGATGACAGGCGAAGCTCGGTTGATGATCGCATTGACACTCAGCTTAGCCTGTTGGACGGAATGCTCACGCGAGCTCAAGTGGAAGCAAAAGCGAGATGACGACAGTGCTGCAGGGATGGGAGCCTGGGCATGCGCAAAGTTCCAGCTTGAAGGCCGGTTCCGGCTACAGCAAGCCGCTTGCGGGTGATCCTCACGTGGTGTCGTCGGCCGCTGTCCTTTCCTTGCGGCGTTGGGACCCTAGAGATCAGGCGGCAGCCATCCTCCCAAATGCATATCAGCCAAGGCCCGGCCTTGCCAACGAGCCGTTGCAGGACTCCGGAGTGCCGCGGGCGACGTTTGTGCTAGAGCCGAGACGAGTTAGTGGTCCGATTCAGTTCGTCTTGAAGTTGCTGGATGGTTGGCGCTTGACCAAGGAGGACGCCGTGGTCCTGCTGGGATATGGTGAGTCGGACAGTGACTTCGTGCGGGCCGTTTTGGAAGGAAAGGCGACTCTGCGCGCCAGGGACGTTCGTGATCGGATCGCTCATCTATTCCAGATAAGAAAGACGCTGTCGACGCTTTTTCGCGATCTGGACGTCGAAAACGAATGGCTACGCGACCCGCAATTCTTGCTTGAAGGTCAACAACCGCTGGAACTGCTACTAGGCGGACCCATGGAAAACCTCCTGCTGGTGAAGGAGTATGTCGATGCCGCCGCAGGGCGGTGATCCCGAAGAGCCGCAGCCGCCGGACGCGTTGCTTCTCAAGATTCCGACGAAGCGCAACCGGCGGCGGGTCTATCGGTTGGTCAGCATTGCCCGGGACGACGAATTTCTTGAGGCATTGGGCTTGGATGAGCAAAGCCAGCAGGAGTTGAAGGACTTGCTCGAAGCTTCCGGCTGGTGGAGGTGGCGGACATAGCGAACGAGGTGATTGGCCGCAACCGCGCCCCGGATCGCGTCAGCGTCTATGAGGTGATGACGAAGCCGGTGGTGACGCTGCCCCCCGGGATGCTCGTGCGCTATGCGGTGCGACTGCTGGCTCAGTTGGGCGTGTCGCGCGCCGTGGTAGTGGACGAAGCGCGCAACGCTGTGGGCATGGTGACCCTGCGAGACTTGGTTTTGGGCCGACCGGAGGCGTGACCGGAGCGTGGGGTTGGGCCACCAGAGGGGCAGCGCTGACTTGCTGTGCCGCGTCTAGCTGCGGCGGGATCAATCGTCCGCCTCTAAAGGCTCGTCAAGCGGGGATACGATGTCGCCGAGAATTCGCATCGAACCGCGATGCAGGCCAGCCAAGCTCGCACGCTTGCGGCCGTAAGGCGAGAGCATCGCGACCGGCTTGCCGTTTTGGGTGGTGAGCAGCGACTCATCGGTACGGGCCACCTCGTCCATCAGGCAAAGACACTTGGCTTTGAACTCCGCAGCATCAACGCTATTCAAAGATTGAGGCTCCTTGGGTCCCCCCAGACGTACGGACCGCATGCCAACGGGCAGCAGATCGCGAGCCTTGGGCATTCATCGTGTCAAACCGCTACGGGGGTTCGTGGAACATGCTGGTACGTCCCCCGTCAATCACGAGGTCGTGGCAATTCACGTATCGGCCCTCGTCGCTGGCGAGATAGAGCGCGCCCATCGCGACATCGATCGCGGCTCCGGCGCGCGGCAGCGGCACATGGCGGGACAGGCGATCCTGAACCCGCCGGAGCCGCGTCTCGGTTTCTTCGGGACGCGAGGGCTGTTCCGGGGATACGTACCGCCAGAAAATGGGTGTTGCGACCGCGCCGGGAGATATGCAATTCACCCGGATGCCCTTCGGGCCCAATCGGGTCCCCGCCAGTCTGGTGTAGTGGGTCACGGCGGCCTTGGCGGCCGAATACAAGAGGTCGCCCTGATGGTCCCGAATGGCGGCAATGCTGGAATTGTTGATGATCGACCCGCCGCCGCGTCTTTCCAGATGCGGCACGGCGTGCTTGATACCTAGCACGACGCTGGCGAACAGCAACCGCATGGCGTATTGAATTGCCTCCTCGGTCACCGAGGTCAACGGTCCGTCGGTGGGTCCGCCGGCATTGTTGAACAGGATGTCGAGACCGCCGAATGCGTCGACTGCGGTATCGATGGCCCGCTTGATGTCGCTTTCGAACATGACATCGGCCTTGACGAATATGGCGCTATCGCCCAAGCGTTTCGCCACGGCCTCGCCTCTCTCCACCGAGCGGCCCGTGAGCACCACGGCGGCGCCCTCATCGACGAACAGTTCCTCCGTAGCCTCGCCGATCCCGCTGCTGCCGCCGGTGATGACGGCGACCTTTCCCCTTAGTCTCTCGCCCACTGGTCTTCCGCCTGACCTGACAACTACTGGCTTCTGGCAAATCCCCGCCAGCGGCGACACGTTGCAGTCGCTTGTGCGGGGTAGCGTTAGTGAATGCCCGCCTTCCCCGAAAGCTCCTTGATAAGCTCGCCCACGACGTACTTGGCGTCACCGAACAGCATCCACGTCTTGTCGTCGAAGTAGAGTGCGTTGTCGATGCCTGCGAAACCGGGGTTTTTCGACCGTTTGATGGCAAAGATCGTTCGCGCCTTGCCCGCCTCGATGATGGGCATCCCGTAGATGGGGCTCGACTCATCTGTGTTGGCGGCTGGATTGACGACATCGTTCGCGCCAATCACCAGGGCGACATCGCATTGGGACATGTCTCTGTTGACATCTTCCATTTCGACCAGATCAGTGTACGGCACGTCGGCCTCCGCAAGCAGCACGTTCATGTGCCCGGGCATCCGTCCCGCAACCGGATGAATCGCAAAGCGCACATTGATGCCCTGTTTCTTCAGATCGTCGTACAGTTCGCGCACCCGGTGCTGCGCTTGCGCCACCGCCATGCCATAGCCGGGGATTATCACGACGTTGTTGGCTTGCTCCATGATCTGGGCAGCACTCTGCGGCGTGTCTTCCTTGTATATCCCCGGCTCTGCCCCCGTGGGCGCGGCGGTGTGCTTGACTGAACCGAAGGCACCGAACAGCACGTTCAAATACGACCGATTCATCGCCTTGCACATGATGATCGACAGGATCAAGCCACTCGATCCGTCCAGGGCGCCGGCGGTGATGAGCAGGTTGTTCTCAAGCACGAAGCCCATCGCCACGGCCGCAAGACCGGCATAGGAATTGAGGATCGCGATCACCGTTGGCATGTCGGCGCCGCCAATCGGCACGATCAGGAGAATGCCGAACAGGAGGGCGATGACGATGACCGCTGGAAACAGGAACGCCGCGGCCGGTGCCGTGGGGTTGAGCGCAAGCCAGGTGCCGATTCCGATCGCCACGAGCAACAGCGCGATGTTGACCACGTTCTGCAACGGATAGGTGACCGGGCGTTGCGGCACCCACTTGAGCTCCTGCAGCTTGCCGGCCGCGAAGAGGCTGCCGGTGAGCGTGATGCATCCGAGGATGACCTCCGCAATGATCGCGACCATGCGAAACGTGGTGAGTTCTTCCGGGCCTTCGGAGAGCCATAGGTAATACTTTCCCGTGCCGACAAGCGCCGCGGCAAGCCCGCCAAACGCATGCGACAGGGCCGTCCGCTGCGGTGCAGCCGTGAGCGCGACACGTGACAGCGGGTAGCCGACGGCGATCCCCGCTACGACGGCGAGCACCAACCAACCATGGTTGACCACGAACGGCTGCGCCCAGGTCGCCGCCACACCGAGAATCATGGCCGCAGCGCCCGCCGCCACGCCCCTGCGTGCCGTTTTGGGATCGTTCATCCAATGCAGCGAGAAGATGAACAGAGCAGTCGCCGTGAGGTAGAAGAGCTCTACATACCCCGGGCTCATTCCGGTTTCTCCCGCTTGAACATCTTCAGCATGCGGTCGGTGATAAGGAATCCGCTGACGATATTGGTGACGGAAGCGAACAGCGCGATGCCTCCGAGTAGCCGAATCTCGGGCGGGACGTCAGGCCCCGCGACGAGAATTGCACCCACGACAGCAATCGCCGAGATCGCATTGGTCAGAGACATCAACGGCGTATGCAGCAGTCGCGACACGCGCCGAATCACGCCGAGCCCGATGAACGTCGACAACAGAAAGACGAACACCATGGGCCAGTAGTCGACCGCGCCTGCCGCGGGGCCGGAAGACGAGGCCGCCTCGGCGACGGTTACCGGATCGGACCGCGCGATCATGGCAATAGCCGTCACGCCAACGGCCACGGAAAGGATGGTGATGCCCCACTGCGGCAGGTAACGACGGCGGTTCATGATGCGGCAGCCTTCGCCAGCGCATCCAACGCCTGGCGGGTGCGCTCATGTACGATCTCGGTATCTCTCGCGATCAGACAGCCTGCCTGAATCTCGTCGTCGGCGTCGATCTCGAAAGTGCCTTCGTTAGAAAACGTTTCGATGAAGTGCGTCAGGTTGCGCGAGAACAGCAGGCTCGCGTGCTCGGGCATCGTCGCAGGCAGGTTTAACGGTGCGATGATCCGCACGCCGGCCACGTCGACGGTTTCGCCCGGTACCGAGTCCTCGCAGTTGCCGCCGCCGTCGGCGGCGAGATCGACGATGATCGAGCCCGGACGCATCGACCGGACCATCTCCGAGGTGACGATCTTCGGCGCGAAGACACCCCCGATCAGGGCGGTGGTGACGACGACATCCGATCTGGATACCTCATCGATCAGCATGTCGCGCTGCCGCTGCTGATCTTCCGCACTGAGCTCCTTGGCGTAGCCGCCGCCGGCCGAGGCATCTTCCTCAAGCTCGATGCCCACGTACTTGGCCCCCACGCTTTCGATCTGCTCCTTGACTTCCGGTCGCACGTCGGTCGCCGTCACCATCGCGCCCAGGCGCTTGGCGGTCGCGAGCGCCTGGAGACCGGCCACCGCAGCGCCGATGACGAAGACCCTGGCCGGGAAGACCGTGCCGGCCGCCGAGCTCAGCATCGGCAGATACCTGGGCAGTTCCGCGGCGGCGAGCAACACGCCCTTGTATCCGGTGATGCTGCTCATGGACGACAGCGTGTCCATCGCCTGGGCGCGCGTCGTGCGTGGGATCGCGTCGGTCGAGAAGGCGATGGCGCCGGACTTCGCGAGCGCCTGCGTTTCCCGCGGATGTCGCAAAGGCATCAACGATGCCACGACGATCGTGGACGGATTGATCCAGTCGATTTCGGCACGCCCGTGGATGTTTGACGGGGGGTTGACCTTCAGGAGGATATCCGCAGACTGAATCAAAGCCTTGGGATCGGATTCGATCCCGGCTTCCACCGCGCGGTAAGCCTCATCATCGTACCCGGCCGCCGCGCCTGCCCCGGACTCGATCACAACGCTGAACCCGGCCTGGATCAGCTTTTCGCACGACTCCGGAACCAGGGCGACACGACGCTCCCACGGGTGGGATTCCCGCACTACGGCGATCTTCACTCGCTTCCCTCTTGCCAGCGTCTCCGATTGAGACGCCGAAACCGCGCACCGTAACCGAACGCGCGGGATTGAACAAACACTTTGGTACGCGTGGTCGCAGTGCGATGTCCCCACGAGCTTGGGCCGCAGGCCGGTACCCGCGCAACGGATCGCTCTGCGTGCTTGGGGAATAGGCTACGTTCGCGATTCCCGGGCATTCGCAACGTATGAGGAAAAAAATGCCATACGTGATTGATATGTCGGCCTTGAAGAAAGAAGGTGAATTCGGGTCGAAAGAGTGGGGCGAAGCCTGCGCGGCCGCAGCGGTCAAGATCCTTCAGGCCGCGGATCTACCAGAAGGTTTCGCGTGGGCATTCACCGAGTGCTATACGCATCCTCCCGCACGACTCATGGAAGGTGGGCGGCATAAAGCCGGGTACATCATGGTGAAGGATGGAAAGATCACCGGCGGCGACGGCGAACCGGAAGAGGCATTGGCCATACGCGGATTTCACATCCGCGCCCGATGGCCGCCCTTTGCAACCAATCCGGTGCCTTTTACGGCAGCGAAGGCGGGCGGACACGCCGCGAGGGCGAAAGAGCAATGCGTGCGGCGATCGAGAGATATGCCGGTCGAGAAAACCCTTACGCGGAGAAGCAACCTTCCGAGATGTATTGGCCTGATACGGTCAGCACTCCGCTGATGGCTGGCTCGGAAGAAGGCAATGGACTGCACAACATTGCCGCCGCCATGCAGATCCAGTCACCGGAGTTCGTGGACTGGCCGGTCACCGAGATGAGAGTGCCGATTTTCGAGCAGATGGCCGAAGAACAGAAAAAGGACTTCCTCGAACTCCTGGCGGTCGAGATGTAGCTGTCGGGAGTGGACTGTCCGGCCGAGCCCGCCAAGCTATTTGAACGGCTTCATACGTCGCAGCAGCCGACCCTCGCTTGCCGCATCGGCGGATTTCGCGGTCGCATCGACCAACCTGTCGTATTTCGGGTCCAGCCGCGCTGTCTTCTGGGCGTCAGACCGGTGGTAGGCGTTGACGCCGATGACGCGGTAAGTCGCTTCGCTTTCGCAAGCGTCGCAATGCACGTGTTCCGGCGGCTCGAAGCCGGACCAAAGCAGCTCGGTAACGGCCCCGCAGCGCCGGCAGCGGTAAGGGTAGAGGGGCATCAGTACGTCAACCTTCCTGACCGCCGGCTTATCGGGGTGATATCGACGAGAGCGTCGATAAACTGCTGCAAGGATTGATGGTAACGGAAGAAGTCCTGTTTCTTGCGGGGATTCGCGGCCTTGATGATGCCTCTCTCGAGGTCGAGTTCGACTAGCGACATTCCGCCGCCCGATCGTCGTTCGGCGAGATAGTCGCGCCACTCTCCCGGCGTCATTTGTATGGTGAAATCGCCGTCGCGGGTTTCGGCCGCGTCGATCTGCTGGACGTCCGCGCAGCCAAATGCGCGGAAAGTGGCGAGGAACGCGGACCTTCCCGACGCCATCGCGACCTTGACGTCCACGCTCCCGAGCGAACGGAATGCGCCAGACGCGTTAACGGCGGACTGGGCGGACTTCAAACGCATTATTGAAAGCTGCACGCGGTCTCCTCGGAAACGGTCAATCCAAATTGGCGGTGGCGATGGCGGTGGCGACGCCGGCCGAGGCGTCGAAGAAGTCCTGAAAATTCTGGTTGTAGCGGTAGAACAGGTCGCGCTTGTACTGATCGTCGCCCGGCGCGCGAGCCAAGCCGTCCTCCAGCTCGAGATCGATCGTGCTGAGCGTATGGTGCAGGTCCGCCGCGCCGTTTTCCTGAATGTTGTGGACCATGTCGATCCATTCGGACATCGGCATGTCGAGACAGAAATCCGTCTGGTCGATGTTGTCTTGACCGATCTCCCTGACTTCGGCGCATTCGAAGCCGTCGAACTCGAGCAGATAGATGTTGTCCCCGATACACAGCGCCGCTTTTGCCTCGCAGGGCCCGCCGCCGCCTGTGTGCAGCGTCTCGTCGGCGTTGTAGCGTTCGCGCACGGCGTTGAACCATTCAACGGAAGGAAATACCGCCATGCGCGGGTCAACCCTGTTCCGGCGGTTTGAGCTGCTCATCCAGGGGCAACAGGGCATTCAGGTCGCGATGGATGATGTTCCGTTTGACCCCAAGCCATTCGCACGCGTTGAGGTATTCGCGGATAGCGCTCCGGACGAGCGCAAGCCACCTTGCCGTACCCTCCTGGCGACCGCCCTCGATGCCGCCGCCAAAAACGATGGCGAGCGCCGATCGCTGGACGGGTTCCTGAATTTCCCTTGCCAATGTGCGTTCGCCGATGGAGAGGAGCGTCTGGATGATTGCCCGCTGTCCGTCCCGCTGGTTGATTGCGTACTTGAGGTGATCCAGGGCATAGGTCATGTGGCGCGCGTGATCGGCGAGACAGTTGGCGAAAATTTCCCGCTCTGCGGCGTTGTGCGCATGGGCCAGGAGAAACCTGTATTGGGCTTGAATGTAGAAGCCGCGAAGCAGGTAGACGTAGACGACTGCTTCGGTCCAGCCGCCGCGACTTTCCAGTACGGCTCGGTTCATCCTGCCCCGGCTCTCAAGCCCAAGCCCGCCGCCGTTCGCGAGGCAGCGCTTGCGGAATGCGTCGATATGGCGGGCACAGGTCAGGGCTGCGACGGCGAGGAACTGTTTGACCTCGTGGTATCCGTAGGACATCTGTTCCTGCCAGTAGGTAATGCACTCGAGCTCGGCGTTGGCCGCCTGCATGAGTTCGGTCAGGACTTGGCAGACGGCGCGTTCAACCTCCTCGGAAAGCGGCGACAGATCGTTCCACGGGATGTCCGTCGCGGGAATCCAGCGATGTTGGATCGCCTCTTCGTAGAGGTCGGCGGCGCTATCCGCCCAGACCTGATGTTTGCTGCGCAGGTGGTAGGGCAGCGGCGGCATCCCGGGCAGGTCCGCCGCGCCGCGCGGTCGTCGGGTCTGGTCCTCCCAGTGCTCCGGGATCTCGCCGTAGATGCCGACGTTGAGGTCGCCAAGCCGCAAGCCGTGCTCGCCCTTCTTCACGCGGGTGCCCCATTGCCTGGAATGTCCCATCCATTCCAGCCGGGGTGGCGAGATATCGATGTGCGCCACCGAGGCGGTGAGATTCTTGATGCGGGACGTCTGGGTCACGCCGTGGCCTCCTTGGGCGGGTTCGGCAAGGACGCGCTCAGCTTAGCGCGGCGATACGCCCGGGCACGGTGGAGCGGCCGTTCTCGAAGCGCTCGCCGAAACCGGCGCTTCTCACGCGCTGCATGTATTCCTTGAGTTGCCGCTTGCGGATGGCGAGCAGCACGCGAAACCCCTCGTCGTAGTGCTTTTTGCCCCCGCCGAGCAGGATTGCAAGCGCTTCGCTGGTTTCGGCCTGGGGACCGGCGGGATTGGTGCCGCCCGTCAACGGCAGGTTTTCTGCCTCGTCGAGATACGCCTCGATCTCCTCGTGCCGCTCGGGGGCGGTGGCGTGCAGATAGCGCAAATGCATGATGCCAAACGCCACGTGGCGGGCCTCGTCCTGGGCACACAGCCGATACATGCGCTTTTCCGCCGGGTTCTGGCCGAAGAGCTCGCCCATGCGAAACATGGTCAGAACCGCTCCTTCCCCGGAAACGTGCATGCGCGAGGACATCTCCGTGAAATCGCGAGACAGATCGATGCTGCCGATGAAACCGGACGTGGCGCCGGTCACGCGAGTAAGACCGCCGCCGTTGGCGAGGGCGCGTTTGCGAAATACATCCATGTGGCGCGCCTCATCCTGCACCTGGGCCAGGAGAACATTGCGCGCCTCGAAGAAATCGGGCGAGATCTTCGCGACCCAGCGGGCGGGCACGTCGCCGGCAACGAACTCGACCTCGTTGAAAAAGGTGCACAGCGCGCACTCCGCCTCCTCGAGGTCGTCGGGCAGGGGCGCGATGGTCTCCCAAGGGATGTCGGTGGCGGAGCTCCACTGCCGTTGCAACGCTTCCTCGTACAGGAAGGTGGCGTTGTCGAGCCAGATCTCCTTCTTGGCTCGAACCGTGTAGCCGCCTATCCGGTAGGCTTCCGGTCGTTCGACCGCACCCCGCGGCCGCCCGGACATGTTGTCGCTCTCTTCCGGCAGCTCGCCGTACCGACCGATACGGATGTCTTCCAGCGTAAGGCCGCGTTTGCCGGGCTGGGCAGCGGTTCCCCACTCTCCCATCCGGCCCATCCAGGTGGTGTCGAGATCAAAGTCGGGCGCATCGCTCATGCGCATTTCTCAGTCGAGATTCGTCGCCGCAATATACACCACATCCGATGGTTGAAAGGCCCGAAACATCGTTTCGGCGATGTGCGCTCTAAAGGCCCAGCGCCTGGCGATCGAGCGGCTGCAGCGGCACGTCGGGATCCGGGGAGGGAATCGCGGAGAGGAGCAGGCGCGTGTAGTCCTCCTGGGGGTGGTTAAAGACCTGCTCGACCGGACCTGCTTCGACAACGCGCCCACGGTGCATCACGAGAATCCGGTCGCAAATGTGACGCACCACGCTCAGATCATGCGCAACGAACAGGTAGGTGAGACCGAGTTCTTTCTGCAGGTCTTCAAGGAGGTTGATGATCTGGGCCTGTACCGACACATCCAGCGCGGAGACAGCTTCGTCGCAGACCACCAGCTTCGGGCGCAGAATCAGGGCTCTCGCAATGCCTATCCGTTGACGCTGACCGCCGGAGAAGGCGTGCGGATACCGCGTCAGCGCGTCGGACTCCATCTGCACCCGATCCAGGATATCCAGCACCGCTTCCCGTCTCGACGCCCGGGTTCCGATCTTGTGGATGATGAGCGGCTCCTCCAGGATCTCCTGCACGGTCATGCGCGGGTTCAGGGACGAAAACGGGTCCTGGAACACCATCTGCATCTCCTGGCGCAGTGGAATCAACTCGGAATGTGGCATGTCGTGCAGTTGATGCCAGCCGCCGCTGCCCCTGAAACGCACGGACCCTTCATCGGGATCGATCGCCCGCAGGATGCAGCGGGCCAAAGTGGTCTTTCCGGAACCGGATTCGCCTACGATGCCCAGGGTCTCCGAGTCATCGAGGGAAAAGCTGATCCTGTCGATGGCCATGACGCCGTCGAACGCCTTGCTCAAGCCCTCGACTTCAAGCAATGGTTCAGCCATGACCGCCTCGTTCGGGGGCCAGGCGCACCTGCCGACCGTCCGGCATTCGCACCAGCGGGTGCGGGGTGAGGATGTCAGCGTCGCCGATGACGCTGGCCATCGTCTCAAGCCGCTTACCCTTCTCCGCGAGACCGGGAATCGCGGCCAGGAGGCCCCGAGTATAGGGATGGACGGGATCCTTCAGCACCTGGCGCACACTGCCGATTTCCAATACGCGTCCCTGGTACATGACCACAACCTGATCGGCCAACTGCGCCACGACGCCCAGGTCGTGAGTGATGAAGAGGACCGTATTCTCCAGGTCTCGCTGCAGGTCGCGGATCAGAGTCAGGATCTCCGCCTGTATGGTGACGTCGAGCGCCGTGGTGGGCTCATCGCAGATCAGTAGTTCCGGATTGCAGACCAGGGCCATGGCTATCATGACCCGTTGGCGCATCCCCCCCGAGAATTCAAAGGGATACTGGTGTATCCGCCGGGGCACATCGTCGATGCCGACGCGCTCCAGCATATCCGCCGCCTCGGCCCAAGCATGCTTTTTCGAGACGTCCCGATGACAGAGGATCGCCTCGGCGACCTGGTTTCCCACAGTGTAGACGGGAGAGAGCGCGGTCATGGGTTCCTGGAACACCATGCTGATCAGGCCTCCCCGAAGGTCATAGATTCGGGGGTCCTTGTCGGGCAGCGATACGATGTCGAATGGCCCTGTGCTCGCCGGCGAGAAGTCGATCCGCCCGCTGATGATCTCTCCCGGGGGCTGGATGATTCGCATGATGCAGTTCGCGGTCACGGACTTGCCGGAACCGGATTCGCCAACGATCGCCGTGACCTCGCCTCTCGGCACGTCGAAACCAACATCGCGCAGGGCCTGGGTCGTGCCGATGTCTGTCTTGAAATCGACTGCGAGGTCGCGGATTTCCAGTACGTTGTCAGCCATTAACTCCAGGTTCCCGGTGCCGTTGGGATCGGTGCCTCGTGCAGCCGCCAAGCAGGTTGAACGCCGAGGCGGTGAGCACGAGACGCCAATTTCGGCATCAGCGACAGACTGTATAGTGGTAACGGAGGGAAGGGCAAGCGGCAAGGGACTCCGGGTGCACGTCAGATTTGTTGGAGTTGTGGGACCATAAGGGCATCGGCCACTTGTCTGTACTATACTTGTGTATGTACAGACATGACAGGAGGTCCACGCCATGCCCGATGCCCAGGATATCGACGAACTCGAACGCCGCCGCCGCGACCTGCTCGGCGAGCTGGCGGCGATCGACGACTTCCGCCCGGGCCGCCTGGTGGCGACACGGCGCAAGTGCGGCAAGCCGACGTGCCACTGCGCCCGGCCGGGGGACCCGGGCCATTCCGGCTGGGCGCTGGTGCGCCGGCGGGGCGACCGGCTCGTGAGCCGGGGCGTGCCGCGCGGCGCGCTGGCCGAGACGCGGGCGCAGATCGAGGAGCACGCGCGGTTCAAGGAGCTGTCGCGGCGATTGGTGGAGGCGAGCGAGGAACTGTGCCGGGCGCGGCTGAAGGCTGGCCGGGACGCGGGGCGGGGCGCCCAAAAAGGGGGCTCCGCAGTTCGCTGACGGCCGCGTTCGCGGCCGACATCGCGGCCGAGATCGACGCGCTGGCGGGGCCGGGGACGGCGGACGGCACCGACTTCGAGCGGCTGGAGACGGCGGTTCGCCGGCAAGCGCTGGGACTGGCGGCGCGGCTGGTGGAGCGGCGCCTGAACGCGGACCGGAGCGACCGCGCGGGCGCGACGCTGCCGTGCGCCTGCGGGGCCCGGGCGTCGTACGCCGGGCGGCGCGCGAAGACGGTGACCACGGTGCTCGGCGATCTGCGCCTGGAGCGCGCCTACTACCGCTGCGCGCGCTGCGGAACGGGCTTCCACCCGCGCGCGACCGCACCCTCGGCATCGAGGGCGCGTCGCTGTCGCCGGGCGTGGTCCGGATGACCGGCCTGGCGGCGGCGCGGGCGAGCTTCGCGGAGACCGGCGCGCTGCTCCACGACCTGGCCGGCGTGAACGTCGACGCCAAGCAGGCGGAGCGCACCGCGGAGGCGCTCGGCCGCGAGATCGCGGCCGACGAGCGGGCGGTCACGGCACCCGAGCCGGGCCGTGCGCCGACCATGTACCTGGGCATGGACGGCACCGGCGTGCCGGTACGCCGCGCGGAGCTCGCCGGCCGCGCGGGCAAGCAGGCCGACGGCTCGGCGAAGACCCGCGAGGTGAAGGTGGTCGCGGTCTGGGCCGCCGCAACGGACGAACACGGCCGCGAGCTGCCCGAGCGGGAAGCCGGCTCCGTGACCTACTCCGCGGCCGTCGAGAGCGCCGCCGCCCAAGACACCGAACCCGAACCCTCGCCGTTCGCCCAACGCGCCGATCGCGAGGCGCGGCGGCGCGGCTTCGACCGCGCCCCCCGCCGGGTGGTGCTCGGCGACGGCGCGCCGTGGATCTGGAACATCGCCGACGAACTGTTCCCCGGCGCCGTCCAGATCGTCGACCTGTCCCACGCCAAGCAGCACCTGTGGGATGTCGCCAAGGCCATCTACGGCCCCGGCACCGACATGGCGGAACGCTGGGCGAAGCGGCGCCGCGACGAACTCGACGACGGCCGTCTCGGCGCGCTGCTGCGCGCGCTGCGCCGCCACGAGAGCCGGGACGAGGCGCGACGCTGCGTCGACTACATCCGCCGCAACCGGCACCGCATGCGCTACCCGGCATTCCGCGCCCGCGGCCTGTGCGTCGGCTCCGGCGTGCTCGAGGCCGGCTGCAAGAACGTCGTCGGAACCCGCTTCAAACGCCCCGGAATGCACTGGTCCGTGGCCGGCGTCAACGCCATGGCCGCCCTGCGCTGCTGCGTCCTCAGCAAACGCCTCGACGACTTCTGGATCCGGCGCAAAGCGCGCTCCGCCGCCTAGCTCCCAACAAATTTGTCGTACACCCGGGGACTCCAGATCGCAGGATCACGCTGGGAGTTCACGCGCCGGCCACCGAAAAGGGGAGGAGAGCGATGACGAGGTTCGATTCGACCGGCGGGACACCCTGGGCGATTCCGGCAGGGGTGGTCGCGTTCCTCGTTGGGTTGCCAGCGTTGCTGGCGGGATTGCTAGCGCTTGCCGCATGCGGCGGCGGGGGTCCGGGGCTTGGGCCGCCGCCCGCGCCTGAGCCTGCACCAACACCCCGCGTTGAAGTGTCGATCCCGGACGCCAATCTGCGAGCCGCAGTTGAAGCCCGTCTCGGAAAGGAGTCGGGCGCGACGATTTACGTCGATGAAATGGCAACCATCACAGACCTCGACGCCCCGAGCCGGGAAATAAATGACCTGCGGGGCCTCGAGACGGCTGAGCGGCTGAGAAGCCTGGACCTATCCCAGAATGACGTATCGGACCTGTCGCCGTTGTCGGGCTTGACGACGCTAAGAGATCTTTCCCTTTCGGAAAATGAAATATCGGACCTGACGCCGCTGTCCTCCCTGACAGCGTTGACCGTTTTGCATCTTGACATCAACGATGTCTCGGACCTGACGCCGCTGTCGGGCCTGACGGCCCTGAGTGAGATCTCCCTTGCGGGACATGAGATATCGGACCTGACGCCGCTGTCGGGCTTGACGGCGCTGACTAACCTTCACCTCGACGACAACAATATATCGGACGTTTCGCCGTTGTCAGGCCTGGGGTCGCTGAGGCAACTGCACATCGCTGGCAACAATATATCGAACGGTTCCGGAACGACATAGCGGACATTTCGCCGCTGTCTGGCATGACTGTGCTGACTAACTTGAAGCTTCCCAACAACGACATATCGGATCTGGCACCGCTATCGAGTCTGACGGAGTTGGAGGACCTGAACCTTGCCTGGAACGACGTGTCGAACATTTCGCCGCTGTCGGGCTTGACAGCGTTGAAGGAACTATCCCTTTCGAATAACGAGATATCGGAGGCATCGCCGTTGTCGGGCCTGACAGCGCTGACGGACTTGGATCTTTCGGCGAACGACTTGTCGGACCTGACGCCGCTATCGGGGTTGACCGCGCTGACTGGCTTGGAACTTAACGGCAACAGCGTATCGGACATTTCGCCCTTGTCGGAGCTGGCAGCGCTGACACACTTGGGCCTTTCGACAAACCACCTATCGAACATTTCGCCGCTGACGGGCCTGACGTCGCTGACTTCCTTGACCCTTTCCGGGAACCGCGTTTCGGAGCTTTCGCCGGTGACGGGGCTGACTTCGCTGAATCACCTGAATTTTTATCGGAACAACATCTCGGAGCTATCCCCGCTGGTGGAGAACGCGGGGCTGGGGGCGGGAGACAGGATAGAGGTCCGACAGAATCCATTGAGCGATGCATCCCTGGGCGAGCATATTCCCGCGCTGCAGGAAAGAGGCGTCAAAATTACCTTCGACCAGCCCGTCGCGACAGATTGACCAACAGCGGACCCGATAGGCGCTCTCGCATGATCGACAGTGCCGGGATGGTCAGGGCTCCACGGTCCCGTCGAAGTAGTCCGACGCCAGGTCGAAGGCGGCGGGACCGAGTTTGAGGCCGATCAGACGGCCGGGGATGTCGTCGGCCGGGGGATGGATGCCGCCCCAGATGCGCGACAGGCTGCACTGGTCCGAGGCGTCCTGATACGTTGCCCATTCGAGGGTCATATCGACACTCGGGCCGTCCTCGAATACCAGGAATTCGTTGGCGACGATTTCGAAACCGCTCATGCCGCCCGGGAAGTAGGGATCGCCGGTGAGCGCGGTCATCAACTCCGCCGCCGCTCGGGAATAGGTCGAATGCCCGGAGACATAGCCGGCGAAGGGTGGCGTGACGAAGCTCGGCCGCTGATACGGCCACCAGTTCTCCGCCAGGATCCAGTCGACGCCGGCCGCGTCGACCCTGGGGTTGCGGATATGGTCCGGACCGCGCCAGGCAAGCAGCTTGATCTTGCCGACGTGCTCGCCGTCATCGCCGGCCAGGGTGTCGCCTTCTTCCACGAGTTCGATGTAGCCCTCGGAGAGCGGAATGCCGTCCACATCGTAGGAAGCCAGGTTTGCGTCGCTGCTCTGGCCGCGGTCCGCCATGGCCCGGATCGCGGAAATCGGGCGGATGAAGTCATACCGTCCCTTGAGGCCCCATGCCGCGATGGCGGCGTCGTGCATGGCGCCGCCCATCATGAAATAGGCCTTGATGTCCCATTCCAGGAGCCCCAGTTCCGGGCCGCCGCCCGCAAATCGCCGCTCGAGTAACGGGTGGCCGTTGACTTCGTTCAGGATGACGAACCAATGGCCGGGCGGAGTCTCGGAGTCCGGGCCGTCTGCCCAGAACTCCGCGAGGACGCGCGCGTAGTCGCCCAACGGCACCATTTGCGGCTCGTAGGGTTGGCCCGTGGCCGGATTGACGTCGTAGCCAACGCTGGGGTCGCCTCCCTCGCTGGTCTTGAAGAAATCCGGGTAGTCCTCGAACGCTGTGGGATAGGACTGGATATTGCCGAGGCTCGCCGGGGAGATGTCGATGGGTTGCGTCCCCCTGCAGATCGGCTCCGTCGAGCCCTCTTCGCATTCCGCGTCATCGGGGCCGTCGGGGTCTAGGTGGCTCGACCAGATGGCCACCAGGGAGTGGGTCCACTTGTAGTTGTCGGACAGCGTCCCGTCGATGGTGGGTGGCGACCCGGGGTCGTGATACACCCAGTAGTCGAACGTTTCGCCCGGGCGTCGGTAGAGCATGAGGTCCGCCTCGGAGAGTGCGAATGGCACCACTTGACCCCACTCCGCGCCCAGGTGCTCGATCGTCCCGGTGACCGCATTTCCGGACTGGTCGATGAATTCCCGCAGCGCCAGCGGCTGCCAGCGATTTAGGTCGACGATGTCGGGATTACCGGGCAGATGCGGTGCGATCGGCGGGTTCACGGGCATGTAGACGGTATTGACATAGTCGTTGGCCTCGTTGGCGCCGTCCGCCATGCCGAAGTCGAGATAGCACTGGGCGATATGGTTGCCCAGCGCCCCCGGCGACCCCGACGTGTAGTCGTCGGAGTCATTCTCGCCGTCAAAGCCCAGGCGAAGCGCCAGGGAATCCATCAGGGCGTCGATGTCCCGCGTGATCAGGCGTTGCCCCGATACCGGCGCGCGCGCGAATCGATGTTCGATGAGGCGGTAGGCGGCCAAACTCAAGGCCTCTTGGCGGGCCGCCTTCAACGCTTCGGGGTCGTCGGGAACGGCGAGCGCGGCCGAATCGAATTCACATGTTTCGCCGGCCCTGCTGTGGCCCAGCAGCCACGGGACCTCGGTATCCGCGTAGGCCGCCCAGGCGTCGTACATGGCGGCGGATACGTGGAACAGGTTGCGGGCGTGGACGACGGGGCGGGCGAAGTCGTTTCGGATCGATTGCAACAGCGCCTCGTTCCAGCGCCGGGCCACCGAGGCGTCTTCGTCCGGCGATACGCCGGGGACGTAGTGCGCGGTAACACTGACGCTATCGGCGGGCATGGTAAACATTGTCTCGGCGGATAAGACATCTTCGAAGGTGCCGCCACCGGTGCTCGACCAGTGGCTGAAGTAGTAGCCGGGAATGGGTTGCAAGGCCTGAATCTCCACCACGGTGCCCTCGGTGAAGAAGCCGGCCCCTCTGCCCTGCCGTACGCCCAGCCGCAATCGTGGCAGGGGCTGTTCAAGGGTGAGGACTTGATCGGCCTGGACGCCGTTCTCTCGGCTCACTTCGCCGTCGGGCCAGACCACGCGGATGTCGACGGTCGTTGCGTTTCCGAGGCCAAAGTGCGCTTCGAATGGATCGTGCGAGGCGTAGTTGTTGGTTCCTCCCACCGTGCGGATCTGGGTGCTGTCGGACGTTATTGCTTCGACCAGGGTGCCGACGCCGAAGGTGTTTGCGCCCAGCGCCTTGACCTTGACGCTGAGGTAGTGGTTGTCGTTGTCGGTATCGTTGCGGTAGTAGACGATGTGGTCGGCGCTGGCGTTGCTGAGGACGATATCGATATCGCCGTCGCGCTCGGCATCGAAGCACGCGACGCCTCTGCCCTGCCCGGTATTGTCGAGGCCGAAGTCTGTCGCTCGCTCCTCGAACGTGCCATCGCCCTGGGAATAGAAAAGGCGCACCGCCTGGTCGCGAAAGTCTTTCCCGAGTTCCTCGCCCCAGCCGTTCACCTGGAAGATGTCGACGTTGCCGTCGTTGTCGAAATCGGCGGCGCAGGTTCCCCAGCCCCAACCGCCGTCGGCCACGTTGGCGGTGTCGGTGTTGTCTTCGAACTCGCCGGACCCGGTATTGCGGTAGAGCCGATTGCCGATGCGGTCGCCGTCCGTGACGTCGAGGTTGTAGTTCGACGCCACGAACCAGTCGAGGTCGCCGTCGTTGTCGTAGTCACCCAGGGCGGCGCCCGACCCGGCCTGGTCGACGATGACGTCCCGGTTGGTGGATATGGCGAAAGTGCCGTCTGAGTTGTTGAGAAAGACCTGGCTCATCCCGCCATCGGCAGTCATGAGCAGATCGCCGTCGCCGTCGTTGTCGATGTCGCCCAGGTTCGCGGTGAACGTCCTGTCGGTTTCGCCCTCGATGATTCCTGCGGCGATGCCCGTCTCGATGCTTGCGCTACCGAACGTGCCATCGCCCCTGTTGCGCCATACGGTCTCTGTATCTTCGCCGGGTTCTCGGGAAGCCCCCCAATGCGACAGGAACAGGTCGAGGTGGCCATCGCTGTCGTAGTCGAAGAACGTGGCGGAAACCGTGTTGGAAGCGGTCAGCTCGATACCCGATCCGTTCGTCTCATCGAAGAAGGCGCCATCGCGGTTTTCGAGCATGTAATAGCGACCGCCTTCCACGGCGCCGAGGAATAGATCGAGATCGCCATCGCCGTCGATGTCGCCGAACGCTGGACCGCTGCCCTTGTGGGTTATGACCGGGGTAATTTCCTCGGTGGTGTCGAGGAAAGTCCCATCGCCCTGGTTCTCATACAAGCTGTTGGGGTCCAGGTCACCGCCGACCACATAGAGATCGACGTCCCCGTCTCCGTCGTAGTCACCCGCGGCGATGCCGCCGCTGAAACGTTCGGGCACGGACAAGTCGTCGAATTCTGCCCTGTACGGCCTATCGAGACCCGCGTCCTCGACCTGCGCGAAGACGATCTCGGGAGGCGGTGGCGGCGGAGGTGGTGGCGGTGGGGGAGGAGGAGTTGGCGGTGGCGGTGGAGTTGGCGAACCACCCCCGCCGCCACAACCGCCGATGGCGAGACAGACAACGATAGGCAGTAGACAGTAGCGTGGCATGCGTTCCTCGCGGCAATCATCATGCATGCAACCGAGGGGAGCAATATGTTGGGCGGGTGGCTAGCCCGCATATCTCACCAAGCCGCTTGTTGGTTAGTTGAATGTCATTTGATTTCAATAAGCTATTTCCGTTTTTCGGGGTTCCTCGCGGGAACCGATTGCGCTGGCCGCGCCCTCGCTGGTCTTTTTTCCGCGTGCGCGAACATGCTCACTACACCATAAGGCATGGCTATGCTTCCGCTCGCGAGCACGCGCACGCGAAAAAAATCCTGCGCGATCATCGCGGCCCTTGGTGAGATATGCGGGCTAGGGGTGCACGTCAGATTTGTGATGTGAGGATTATCATCCGCTTGCGCGGCGCTCCCAGAAGTCGTCGAAGCGATTGCTGAGGATCGCGCATCGCAGGGCCATGATGGCGTTGGCGCCAGCGACGGTCCAGTGCATTCCGCCGCGCTTGAGGCGGCTTGCGACGATGTTCTTGCAGCCGCCCTCGACGACGCCGGTCGCGACGCAAAGGCCCATGGCCCGGAACTCCGGATACCGCATCCGGTCGCGGTTGTTGTCGATGTAGTCGACGCACTTGCGGGCGTCGTCGCAGGTTTCGGCATGGCCGCGGAGGGCGGCGAGGATGTCGTCGATGCGGCCTTGATCGAGTTCGTCGCGGCGTTGTTTCCCCCACCGGTCGGCGAGATCGGTTCCCGCTCCGTAGATGGCCTTGGCGACGTCGAACAGATGCCCCTTGGCGTGGAAGATGTCGACGATCTGGATGGCGCCGGGGGCGTGCTCGTCCGCCCAGTTCCATATCCAGAGCGCGCCGTCGCCGAGGACCGCGCGACGCGGTGCCTCGTCGAAGCATCGCCTTTCGGCCTCGCGCAAAGCGCGGCCGGCGAAGGGCGACGGCTCGGTGTCGGTGTCGCGGCTGGCGATGGTCTCGATGGCGCCGCTGTAGGTGACCGAGCCGGGGTCGCGCGCGGGACGACCGTCCCGGTCGAGGGTGTCCGCGGACCAGACGGCCACGATCTTGGCCTCGCGCGTCTTGGCGGACCCGTCCGGCTGATTGCCCCTTCGGCCCCGGGTCTCGGCCTTGCGCACCGGCACGCCCGTGCCGTCGAGGCCGAGGTAGAGGGTCCGGGCGGTCGCGGGCTCGGGTTCGACGACGTGGCGCTCGTCGTCGGCGATCTCGCGCCCGAGCGCCTCGGCTTGGCGCTCCGCCAGCTTGGCATCGATGTCGAGGCCGGCCAGTTCGCGCAGCAGTTCGCCGCTCTCGGCGAAGCTGACCCGGGCCGCGGCGAGGCCGGTCATGCGCGGGGCCGCCGGCGACAGGGACGTTCCCTCCGGGCCGAGCGCGCGGTCGCGCGGGCTGAAGCCCGCGCCGCAGTTCTCGCAGTGATACCAGGCGCGCAGCAGTTCGATCTCGCCCAGCGCCGTCGTGAAGGTTTTGGGCCGGCGGCCGGCGCATCGGGCGTGCGCGCCGCACGCGCAGGGTTGCCGGGGACCCTTCTCGTCGGAGCGGTCGGCGTTCAGGCGCCCGGCGACCGCCCGGCCCATGATCCCGAGCGCCAGCCGTTTGGCCGCGGTCTCGACCGCCTCGAAGTCCAGGCCGTCAAGCGCGCCGTCGCCGATCAGCCGTTCGACTTCGGCGCCGGCCTCCGCCGCGACGCGCGCCGCGAAGCCCCCTTTTTCGCGGCCTCCCCGCGCTCCCGCCGCGCGCCGGCCCGGCGCGCATCCCAGAACCGGTCGCCGACCTCGATCAGTTCCCGCACCAGCCGCCGCAGGCGGCGGCACTCGGCCACGCGCGCCCGCACCTCGGGGACTTCCGGGGCCGCGATGATGCGCGTGACCGTCTTGCCACCGACGCGGCGCGTCAGCGACCAACTCGGGCCGTGGCCGCGGCCGCCGTCGGTGGCGCAATGGCAGGTGGGCTTTCCGCATCGGCGGTAGCGCTCCGCCAGGGAGCCGGACTGCATGTCGCCGAGGGCGGCCAACTCCCGGACGATCTGTTCGCGGCGCTCGTTCAAGGCTTCGAGATCCTGTGCGTTGGACATTGCGAGATCCTCGCGCGACTGACAGCATTAGATTCTGTCAGAACTCCGCGCCAATGTCCCGTTCTCTCCCGCCTCTCGCAAATCCATCACAAATCTGACGTGCACCCGCGGGGTAGCGGCGGTTGGGGGCCTTCGGCGCGAACGTGTATGATCCCCGCGTGCGCACGGACGGGGCAGAGAACACCGGTCTGACAGTGGAAAGAAGAAGACGTCTCGGACGCGGATTGGACGCAATGCTGGGCGCGGCGCCGACCGAGGCGACAGCTGCCCAGATGCCGGGCTTGCTGGAAGTGGGCGTGGACGAAGTCTATCGGAGCCCGCATCAGCCGCGCCTCGATATCCCGGACGAAGGCATCGAGGAACTGGCGGCGTCCATCGAATCCCAGGGCTTGATGCAACCCATAGTCGTGCGTCCCCGCTCCGGGGGCGGTTACGAACTGATAGCCGGAGAACGGCGCTGGCGCGCGGCGCAGAAGGCCGGTCGCGACCGTATCGCGGCGATTGTCAGGGAAGTGGACGACAGCCAGGCCATGGCCATGGCGCTGATCGAGAATATCCAGCGCGAAGCACTGACGCCTCTGGAGGAGGCATTTGGGTTGCGGCGATTGCTGGAAGAGTTCGACATGACGCATGAAGACGTCGCCGCCGCCGTGGGCAAGTCGCGCCCCGCCGTTTCCAACCTGCTGCGCTTGCTGGACCTCGGTGATGTTGCGCGCGAACTGCTGCAATCCGGCGCCATTGAGATGGGCCATGCTCGGGCGCTGCTGCCGCTGGACGAGCTGACCCAGGCGCGCATTGCCCGGTTGGCGGCGGAAAAGGGACTCTCCGTCCGTCAGACGGAAACGCTGGCGCGGCGCGCGCAGGCGGCTCCGGCGGCATCGACGAGGACGCCGCCGCGTGATCCCGATACGCTGCGGCTCGAACGGGAACTGTCCGACAGACTCGGCGCGCCCGTGGCCATTTCGCACAGCGCGAAGGGCAGGGGCAAGGTGGTCATCTCATACACGAACCTCGACGAACTCGACGGTATTCTGCAACGTCTGCGGTAGTCGGGTTACTCACGAGATCCGGCGCGAGCCGGCGGGTTCTGCGGACCGCTGGGCGAGGCGCTTCCATCGCACGTGTGCATCCGTATAATGCGCCCGTCGCGCGCCCCCGGCACCGTTAACGCGCAAGCGATGGCGGCACCGTTTCGCATCGTGGGTCTGCAAGTCGCCGCCGTCGGGGCGGTGTGCCTGTTGATGTTGTTCAGTGGTTTTGGCCAAGCGGGTCCCCAGGCGGGTTCGGCTTTGCTTGGAGGAGCGGTGATCGTGCTGCCGAATGCATTGTTTGCCCTCGGCGCGGCGCGGCGGTTGTCTCTCGATGGCGGCGATACACCGCTGCGCGAGGCCAGGCGATTGGTTGGCCACGCCACGGGCAAATTGGTGCTATCGGCGGTTTTGATGGCGGTGGCATTGTCCTTGGCCACTGTAGAGCCGCTGGGTTTTTTCGTTGCGCTGACGGTCGCGATCGTGATGCAGGTGATCGCCCCGTTGCTGCCCTGGGTGAGCGCGCCGAGCAGACCGAAGGACATGATGGGAGCGCCGCGGAAGCGCTCGAAGAGAACACGAGATCAAGCCTGACGCAGGACCCAGCCAAAAGTGGCCGTAAGCTCAAGCGAATATATTCAGCATCACCTGACCAACCTCACGTACGGTCGGCATCCCGACGGCACATGGGGGTTCGCATCCACCGCGCAGGAGGCGGGGGACATGGGCTTCGTGGCGATAAATGTCGATTCGATGGGATGGGCGGTCGCCCTCGGCGTCCTCTTTTGCGTGGTGTTCCGGATCGCGGCGAGACGCGCTACGGCCGGCGTGCCGGGCAAACTGCAAAACGCCGTCGAGATGCTGGTGGATTTCATCGACGACACCGTGTCCTCCGTATTCAGTCACCGCAACGAGCTTATCGCGCCGCTTGCGCTCACCATCTTCGTGTGGGTCTTTCTCATGAATCTGATGGATCTCGTCCCCGTGGACTGGATTCCGCAGCTCGCCCATTTGCTTGGTGTGCCCTACATGAAGGTGGTGCCGACCACGGACCCGAACGTGACGATGGGAATGGCGCTTACCGTTTTCGCCCTCATCCTGTTCTACAGCATTCGCGAGAAAGGAGCGTTGGGGTTCTTGAAGGAACTCGCTTTTCACCCCTTTCCGAAAATTCTGGCGCCGATCAACTTCATTCTCGAGGGGGTCACGCTGCTGGCGAAGCCCCTGTCACTCGGTTTGCGGTTGTTCGGCAACCTCTATGCCGGCGAAATGATCTTCATCCTCATTGCCTTGATGTACTCGAGCTGGATGACTGGTCTTTTCGGCGGCGTGCTGCAGTGGGCCTGGGCGGTGTTCCATGTGCTGATCATCATTCTGCAGGCTTTCATATTCGCCGTGTTGACGGTCGTCTACCTTGCTCAGGCGTACGACGTCGAGGAAGAACACTGACCCAAAATAAAGTGCGAAGACGAAGGCAAGCGGTGCGAGCAACAAGTGAAGTAGTCAACGACCGAAAGGCGTAGAAGGAGTATCTAAATCGTGGAACTAGCGGTTCTTTTGTATGTCGCGGGCGGCGTGATGATGGGGCTTGGCGCGGTCGGCGCCGCCATCGGCGTGGGAGTTCTGGGCGGCAAGTTTCTGGAAGGCGTTGCGCGCCAGCCGGAACTCTTGCCGATGCTGAGAACCCAGCTCTTCATCGTTCTCGGCCTTGTGGACGCCGTGCCGATGATTGCGGTGGGTATCGGTCTGTATGTGATATTCGCGGTCGGCGGCTAGCCGGCCAGATAACGCGCCAAGTAAAACAAGTAGGGAGAGGCAAGGCAGATGAACATCACCGCTACGCTCCTCGCGCAATCCGCTGTTTTCCTCATCTTCGTGTGGTTTTGCCATCGGTTCATCTGGCCGTTTCTGAGCCAGGCCATGCGGGAGCGGCAAAAGACGATTGCCGATGGTCTGGAAGCGGCGGAGCGGGCGCAGAAAGACCTGGAGCTCGCGCAGGACAGGGCGGACGCGCGGTTGCGCGAAGCGAGGGAGGAGTCGCGGCAGATCGTTGATCAGGCCCGCGGACAGGCGACGCAAATGATCGAGCAGGCCAGGCGGGACGCGCGGGACGAGGGCGAACGCCTGAAGGAGGCCGCCGGCGCGGAAATAGAACAGGAAGTCAACCGCGTCAAGGAGGCGTTGCGGGCGCAGGTCGCCGTCCTCGCCGTGCAGGGCGCGGAACGGATACTGGCCGCCACCATCGACCGTCGCCGCCACCGCGAACTTCTTGATCGCCTCGCCGGGGAACTCTAGCCCTCTTGAACGACGGTCTACGAATGCGCCACGTTTCAGCCAGGCCGGAGGTTGCTCGCTGATGGCGGAACTTGCGACGCTCGCGCGTCCCTACGCGAATGCGGCGTTCGACCTGGCAGTCAGGAGCGCCGATCAGGATCGCTGGTCGCGAATGCTGTGGTTCCTTGCGCGGACGCTTGCGGAACCTGGTGTGCGCGCCCTCGTTGCGGCACCGATTGCCGACGCGCAGAAGGCGTATCAACTGCTTGAACTTGTGCGGGAAGAATTCGGCGAGGTGGCGGAACCGACACGTCGGTTTGTACAGGTCCTGGCGTCGAACAAGCGGTTGGCGCTGTTGGGCGAGATAAGCGAGCAGTTCGAGACGCTGAAGGCCGAGGCTTCGATGACGCTGGAGGTAGAGGTGATCTCTGCCGTGGCGCTCACCGATGCGGAAATCGAACGGCTGACCGCCGCGCTGGCGAGGCGTTTCGAGCGCGAGATCGAGGTCAGCGCCGCAGTGGACGAAAGCTTGATCGGAGGTGCCGTCATTCGCGCTGGCGACACCGTGGTCGACGGTTCGGTGCGGGGCAAGTTGGACAAGCTGGCCGAGTCGCTAGCGAGAGCATAGGAATCGGCGTCAGGCGCTCGGCAAAGCGGCGCGGCGAATTTGAGGACAACGGGTAATGCAGCAACTGAATCCTTCAGAAATCAGCGACATCATCAAGCAGCGGATCGAGAACCTCGATATCGCGTCGCAGGCGCAGAATGAGGGAACGATCATCGGCGTATCGGACGGGATCATCCGCATCCACGGGCTCGCCGAGGCGCAGTACGGCGAGATGATCGAATTCGCCGGTGGGCTCTACGGCATGGCCTTGAACCTCGAGCGAGATTCCGTCGGCGTCGTGGTGCTCGGTGACTACAAGGGTCTGTCCGAGGGCATGACGGCGCGTTGCACGAAACGGATTCTCGAGGTGCCGGTGGGCCCCGAACTGCTTGGTCGCGTGGTGGATGCCCTGGGAAGTCCCATCGATGGGAAGGGCCCGTTGAACGCCCGGGCGACCGCGCCGGTTGAGCGAGTCGCGCCGGGCGTCATCGCGCGGCAATCCGTCGATCAACCGGTACAGATGGGGATCAAGTGCATCGACGCCATGGTTCCTGTCGGCCGCGGACAGCGGGAACTGATCATCGGCGACAGGCAGATCGGCAAGACGGCGATCGCGGTCGACGCGGTGATCAACCAGAAGAACTCCGACATCAAGTGCATCTATGTCGCGATCGGGCAGAAGATGTCGACGATCGCGAATATCGTGCGCACGCTCACGGAAAACGGGGCCATGGAGCACACGATCGTCGTGGCGGCGAGCGCATCGGCCCCGGCCCCGATGCAATACATTTCGCCCTATGCCGGCTGCGCGATGGGCGAGTACTTCCGCGACCGCGGCGAGGACGCGTTGGTGATCTACGACGACCTGACGAAACAGGCTTGGGCGTACCGGCAGATTTCCTCGCTGTTGCGTCGTCCGCCGGGCCGCGAGGCCTATCCGGGGGATGTCTTCTACCTGCACTCCCGGCTTCTGGAGCGGGCCTCGCGAGTCAACGCGGAGTACGTGGAACAGCAGACCGGTGGCGAGGTGAAGGGCCGCACCGGCTCGCTGACGGCGCTGCCGATCATCGAGACCCAGGCCGGCGATGTGTCCGCGTTCGTCCCCACCAATGTCATCTCCATTACGGATGGCCAGATCATCCTGGAAACGGATCGTTTCAATTCCGGCAAGCGGCCGGCGATGAGTCCCGGTCTTTCGGTGTCCAGGGTCGGCGGTTCCGCGCAGGTTCCCTTCATGAAGCGAATCTCCGGCGGCATCAAGCTGGCGCTTGCGCAATACCGTGAACTCGCCGCGTTTTCGCAGTTCGCATCGGATCTCGACGAGGCGACCCGACGGCAGCTCGAACACGGCGAGCGGGTGGAGGAACTGATGAAGCAGTCCCAGGACGCGCCAATGACGGTAGCCGAAATGGGCTTGTCGCTATTCGCGGCGAACGCGGGCTATCTTGAGGACGTGCCGGTCGGCCAGGTACTCGATTTCGAGCGCGACCTGCTTGCGTACATGCGTACCGAGCACGGCGACTGGATGGCGGATATCACCGAGTCGGGGGCTTACGACGACGACATCGAGGCGTTCATGAAAGAAGCCGTGGAAGCGTTCAAATCGACCCATAGCTATTGCGATTGACTCGGTAAACAACACAACGCAAACGTAGATCGCGATGGCCGTCGGCAAGGAAATCAAGAAAAAGATCGGCAGCGTGCAGAACACGCAGAAGATCACCCGCGCCATGCAGTTGGTGGCGGCGAGCAAGATGCGCCGCACGCGGGACCGCATGGAACAGGGGCGCCCGTATTCGAACCGAATCCGACAGGTGATCGGCCACCTGGCGAACTCGAGCGCGGAGTATCGCCATACCTACATGATTGCGCGCGAAGTCAGACGCATGGGCTATATCGTCGTTTCCACGGACAAGGGATTGTGCGGCGGCCTGAACGCGAACCTGTTCCGGGAACTGGTGCGCGCGATGGGGGAGTGGAACGTGCGAGGCGTCGAGATCGACCTGACCTTGATCGGCAACAAGGCGGCCGCTTTTTTCCGCGCGTTCGGCGGCAATGTCGTGGCCGTGATCAACGATATCGGCGAGCATCCGACGGTCGATACGCTGATCGGAGGCGTCAAGGTCATGCTCGATGCCTTCGACGCCGGCGACATCGACCGCCTCGACATCATCTCCAACGAGTTCGTCAATACGATGACTCAGCGGCCGACAACAAAACAGCTTCTGCCCCTCGATCCGGAAGACGACGACGCGCTGAAACGGCGTTGGGACTATATCTACGAACCGGACGCGAGAGAACTGATCGAGGGTTTGGTGACGCGGTTCATCGAGGCGCAGGTCTATCACGCGGTGATCGAGAACACCGCCTGCGAACAGGCCGCCAAGATGATCGCGATGAAGAACGCGACGGAGAGCGCCGAGGAGCTGATCGGCGAATTGACGTTGATATACAACAACGCCCGGCAGGCGGCGATCACCCAGGAAATCGCGGAGATCGTCGGCGGCGCGACGGCGGTGTAGCAACAGGATTCGAACAAGGGAAACAACACGCATGAGTAGCGGCAAAATCGTCCAGATCATCGGCGCCGTCATCGACGTCGAATTCCCACGGGAGGAAGTCCCCAGGATTTACGATGCCCTCACCGTCACGGAACGCGGGTTGACGCTCGAAGTGCAGCAGCAACTCGGCGACGGCGTTGTGCGCACCATCGCGATGGGATCGTCCGAGGGCCTTGCACGCGGCCTCTCGGTCTCCAACACGGGACACCCGATCACCATTCCCGTCGGCGAAGAAACCCTGGGTCGCATCATGAACGTGCTCGGTGACGCCATCGATGAGAAGGGCCCGATCAATGCGCGCCAACGCCTGCCCATCCACCGGGACCCGCCGACGTTCGAGGATCAGAAAGGCGATATCGAACTGCTTGATACCGGCGTGAAGGTCATCGATCTCATGTGTCCGATGGCGAGAGGTGGCAAGGTAGGCCTTTTTGGCGGAGCTGGCGTCGGCAAGACCGTCACCATGCTGGAGCTGATCCGCAACATCGCCACCGAACATGCGGGTCTCTCGGTATTCGCCGGCGTAGGCGAGCGGACCCGCGAGGGCAACGACTTCTACTACGAGATGGCGGAAGCCGGGGTGCTGGACAAGATCTCCCTGGTCTTCGGCCAGATGAACGAGCCGCCGGGCAACCGGTTGCGCGTGGGACTCAGCGGTTTGACGCTCGCCGAACAGTTCCGCGACGAAGGGCGCGACGTGCTGCTCTTCATCGACAACATCTATCGCTACACCCTGGCTGGCACCGAAGTCTCGGCGCTGCTTGGTCGCATGCCTTCCGCTGTCGGCTATCAGCCGAATCTCGCGGAAGAAATGGGTGTGCTGCAGGAACGAATCACCACCACGAAGACCGGGTCGATCACTTCGGTCCAGGCCATCTATGTCCCGGCCGACGACCTGACCGACCCGTCGCCGGCGACGACGTTCGCGCATCTTGACTCGACCGTCACGCTGTCTCGGGCAATCACGGACCTCGGCATCTACCCGGCGGTCGACCCGCTCGACTCGACCAGCCGCCAACTCGACCCGAACATTGTCGGTCGGGAACATTACGAGACGGCGCGCGGCGTCCAGGAGACCTTGCAACACTACCAGGAGCTGCGCGATATCATCGCCATTCTCGGCATGGACGAACTGTCGGAGGAAGACAAGGCCCTCGTTTATCGCGCGCGGCGGATGCAGCAGTTCTTCTCGCAGCCGATGTTCGTCGCCGAGCAATTCACGGGCCAGCCTGGCCAATACGTTTCCCGCGAGGATACCGTCCGCAGCTTCCGGGCCATTCTGGACGGCGAAGCCGATACCCTGCCGGAGCAAGCGTTCTTCATGGTCGGTGACATCGACAGCGCGCGCGAGAAGGCCAAGACGCTGGCGTAAGGAGCTTAAAATCCCATGGCCTCGACCATGCAGTGCGACATCGTGAGCGCCGAGAGAGAGATCTTTTCCGGCCGCGTGACAATGGTCATCGCGACGGGAAGCATCGGGGAACTCGGCATACTGCCCGGCCATGCGCCGCTCTTGACGGGCATCAGGGCGGGTCCGGTGACGCTTCGGTTCGAAAACGGCGAAGAGGATCTCTTCTTCGCTTCGGGCGGATTCCTCGAGGTGCAGCCGGGAATCGTGACCGTGCTGGCGGATACCGCGTTGCGCGCCGACGACATCGATGAGGCCGCGGCCATCGACGTGAGGGACCGGGCAGAGCGCAACCTGTCGGAACAGGCCGCCGACTTCGACTATTCCCTTGCAACGGCGCAGTTGGCCGACGCCGCGGGGCGGCAGCGCACGCTGGAAGAACTGAGAAAACGTCGGCGCTGACGTTCGAGAGGGGTGCCGCGGCATGACATTGACCATCTACGGCCCGCCCATGAGCCGGGCCATGCGCACCCTCTGGATGGCGAACGAACTGGGGCTCGACTTTCAGCACGAATCGGGTTTCCGCGAGGACGCCCTCGTCCCGACGGAAGCACTCCGGGCGGCGAATCCCATGGGCCATGTGCCAGAGATCGACGACGATGGGTTCGTGCTCGCCGAGTCCATGGCCATCAACATCTACCTCGCGAAGAAACACGGCAAACTGGCACCGCAATCCCTCGAGGAGGAGGCACAGACGCTGCGCTGGTCCTTTTGGATCATGACCGCCGTAGAGGTCACACTGCTCGATGTTCTGCTGAAATCGCGCGGCTTGCGGGCCAGAAGAAAGACCCGGAAGCTGCAGAGGCCGGGATCGCCGCGCAGCAGCAGCCTTTCGACGTACTGAACGACGCCCTGGCGGACCGTGACTACCTGCTTGGCGACACGTTCAGCGTGGCCGATCTCAATGTCGCGAGCGTCCTCGCCTGGGCACGCGCTGCGGGTATCGACTTCGCGAAGCAACCTCATCTTGACGCATGGCTTGGACGCTGCCTGGGTCGCGAGGCGGCGCTGCGGGCGCGGAAGTGAGGGCACGGCGCTGAGCCGCCAAGCCTCCGGGTGTACGACAAATTTGTTGGGAGCTAGGCGGCGGAGCGCGCTTTGCGCCGGATCCAGAAGTCGTCGAGGCGTTTGCTGAGGACGCAGCAGCGCAGGGCGGCCATGGCGTTGACGCCGGCCACGGACCAGTGCATTCCGGGGCGTTTGAAGCGGGTTCCGACGACGTTCTTGCAGCCGGCCTCGAGCACGCCGGAGCCGACGCACAGGCCGCGGGCGCGGAACGCCGGGTAGCGCATGCGGTGCCGGTTGCGGCGGATGTAGTCGACGCAGCGTCGCGCCTCGTCCCGGCTCTCGTGGCGGCGCAGCGCGCGCAGCAGCGCGCCGAGACGGCCGTCGTCGAGCTCGTCGCGGCGCCGCTTCGCCCAGCGTTCCGCCATGTCGGTGCCGGGGCCGTAGATGGCCTTGGCGACATCCCACAGGTGCTGCTTGGCGTGGAACAGGTCGACGATCTGGACGGCGCCGGGGAACAGTTCGTCGGCGATGTTCCAGATCCACGGCGCGCCGTCGCCGAGCACCACCCGGCGGGGGGCGCGGTCGAAGCCGCGCCGCCGCGCCTCGCGATCGGCGCGTTGGGCGAACGGCGAGGGTTCGGGTTCGGTGTCTTGGGCGGCGGCGCTCTCGACGGCCGCGGAGTAGGTCACGGAGCCGGCTTCCCGCTCGGGCAGCTCGCGGCCGTGTTCGTCCGTTGCGGCGGCCCAGACCGCGACCACCTTCACCTCGCGGGTCTTCGCCGAGCCGTCGGCCTGCTTGCCCGCGCGGCCGGCGAGCTCCGCGCGGCGCACCGGCACGCCGGTGCCGTCCATGCCCAGGTACATGGTCGGCGCACGGCCCGGCTCGGGTGCCGTGACCGCCCGCTCGTCGGCCGCGATCTCGCGGCCGAGCGCCTCCGCGGTGCGCTCCGCCTGCTTGGCGTCGACGTTCACGCCGGCCAGGTCGTGGAGCAGCGCGCCGGTCTCCGCGAAGCTCGCCCGCGCCGCCGCCAGGCCGGTCATCCGGACCACGCCCGGCGACAGCGACGCGCCCTCGATGCCGAGGGTGCGGTCGCGCGGGTGGAAGCCCGTTCCGCAGCGCGCGCAGCGGTAGTAGGCGCGCTCCAGGCGCAGATCGCCGAGCACCGTGGTCACCGTCTTCGCGCGCCGCCCGGCGTACGACGCCCGGGCCCCGCAGGCGCACGGCAGCGTCGCGCCCGCGCGGTCGCTCCGGTCCGCGTTCAGGCGCCGCTCCACCAGCCGCGCCGCCAGTCCCAGCGCTTGCCGGCGAACCGCCGTCTCCAGCCGCTCGAAGTCGGTGCCGTCCGCCGTCCCCGGCCCCGCCAGCGCGTCGATCTCGGCCGCGATGTCGGCCGCGAACGCGGCCGTCAGCGAACTGCGGAGCCCCCTTTTTGGGCGCCCCGCCCCGCGTCCCGGCCAGCCTTCAGCCGCGCCCGGCACAGTTCCTCGCTCGCCTCCACCAATCGCCGCGACAGCTCCTTGAACCGCGCGTGCTCCTCGATCTGCGGCCGCGTCTCGGCCAGCGCGCCGCGCGGCACGCCCCGGCTCACGAGCCGGTCGCCCCGCCGGCGCACCAGCGCCCAGCCCGGATGCCCCGGGTCCCCCGGCCGGGCGCAGTGGCACGTCGGCTTGCCGCACTTGCGCCGTGTCGCCACCAGGCGGCCGGGGCTGTTCAGCGACAATCAAGATGAGAAAGCTCATGTCGCGCGCCTGGGGAGGGAGGGCGTAGCCCGAGCGAGTCAGGCGCGCGGCGCGGGGCCGACGGCCCCGCGGGGAGATCGCGGCGATCACTGGCTAAGGTGGTCCGTCTTTTCCGGGACGGAACCCGATGCCAGGCCGACACATAACCGATCATCAAATGATGCTTCACATGCACCTTCGACAACACAATGGCCCGCCGGCATCCGCCGCGAAGGCGGGACTCAGCACCGCGACGGCGTACCGGGTCGAGGACGATCCGCGGCTGCCGTCCGCCAAGAAGAAGCGGCGCGGACGGCGCCGGGCGGACCCGCTTGCCGGGATCTTCGACGAGGAGGTCGTGCCGATGCTGGAGCAGGCGCCGGACCTTCGCACGGTGGGGATCTTCGAGGAACTGATGCGCCGGCATACGGAACTCGGCCGCGGCGTGCGCCGCACCTTGGAGCGCCGCGTGCGCGAGTGGCGCGCGCTGCGCGGTCCGGAGCGCGAGCTCGTGTTCCGCCAGACCCACCCGCCGGGCCAGCTCGGTCTGTCGGACTTCACCGACGGCGGCGGCCTTCGGATCCGCATCGCCGGGGAGCCGCTCGCACACCTTCTGTACCATTTTCGAATGGCGTATTCCGGCTTCTCTCATGCGCATGTGGTGCTAGGCGGCGAGAGCTTCACCGCGCTGGCCGAAGGTCTCCAGCACGCCCTGTGGACCCTCGGCGGGGCGCCCCGCGAGCACCGCAGCGACAGTCTGTCCGCCGCCTACCGCAACCTCGATGCGGATCAGCGGGAGGACGCCACCAAGCGCTATGCCGCGCTGTGCGCGCACTACGGCATGGCGCCGGGGGCGTGCTCGTCCGCCCAGTTCCATATCCAGAGCGCGCCGTCGCCGAGGATCGCGCGACGCGGGGCCTCGTCGAAGCATCGCCTTTCGGCCTCGCGCAGAGCGCGGCCGGCGAAGGGCGACGGCTCGGTGTCGGTGTCGCGGCTGGCGATGGTCTCGATGGCGGCGCTGTAGGTGACCGAGCCGGGATCGCGCGCGGGACGACCGTCCCGGTCGAGGGTGTCCGCGGACCAGACGGCCACGATCTTGGCCTCGCGCGTCTTGGCGGACCCGTCCGGCTGCTTGCCCCTTCGGCCCCGGGTCTCGGCCTTGCGCACCGGCACGCCGGTGCCGTCGAGGCCGAGGTAGAGGGTCCGGGCGGTCGCGGGCTCGGGTTCGACGACGTGGCGCTCGTCGTCGGCGATCTCGCGCCCGAGCGCCTCGGCTTGGCGCTCCGCCAGCTTGGCCTCGATGTCGAGGCCGGCCAGTTCGCGCAGCAGTTCGCCGCTCTCGGCGAAGCTGACCCGGGCCGCGGCGAGGCCGGTCATGCGCGGGGCCGCCGGCGACAGGGACGTTCCCTCCGGGCCGAGCGCGCGGTCGCGCGGGCTGAAGCCCGCGCCGCAGTTCTCGCAGTGATACCAGGCGCGCAGCAGTTCGATCTCGCCCAGCGCCGTCGTGAAGGTCTTGGGCCGGCGGCCGGCGCATCGGGCGTGCGCGCCGCACGCGCAGGGTTGCCGGGGACCCTTCTCGTCGGAGCGGTCGGCGTTCAGGCGCCCGGCGACCGCCCGGCCCATGATCCCGAGCGCCAGCCGTTTGGCCGCGGTCTCGACCGCCTCGAAGTCCAGGCCGTCAAGCGCGCCGTCGCCGATCAGCCGTTCGACTTCGGCGCCGGCCTCCGCCGCGACGCGCGCCGCGAAGCCCCCTTTTTCGCGGCCTCCCCGCGCTCCCGCCGCGCGCCGGCCCGGCGCGCATCCCAGAACCGGTCGCCGACCTCGATCAGTTCCCGCACCAGCCGCCGCAGGCGGCGGCACTCGGCCACGCGCGCCCGCACCTCGGGGACTTCCGGGGCCGCGATGATGCGCGTGACCGTCTTGCCACCGACGCGGCGCGTCAGCGACCAACTCGGGCCGTGGCCGCGGCCGCCGTCGGTGGCGCAATGGCAGGTGGGCTTTCCGCATCGGCGGTAGCGCTCCGCCAGGGAGCCGGACTGCATGTCGCCGAGGGCGGCCAACTCCCGGACGATCTGTTCGCGGCGCTCGTTCAAGGCTTCGAGATCCTGTGCGTTGGACATTGCGAGATCCTCGCGCGACTGACAGCATTAGATTCTGTCAGAACTCCGCGCCAATGTCCCGTTCTCTCCCGCCTCTCGCAAATCCATCACAAATCTGACGTGCACCCCAAGCCTGAGCCACTTGCGCTGTTCTGAGAGCCGCTGAAACAAAGGGCTTGCGGGCGGTGGATTTATTCTTTACCCCAAGAAACGCGGCATTTCGGACGTTTTCCGACTTCACGGGACTTGAATCCGAGATTTCCACCCCAACGCCCCGTGCTTACCCCAAGCCGTCGAAGTAGGAACGATTCCCATTTAGACACCGCGAAGACCCCATAACGACCAGTTTGACCATCCGTCGCGCGCCCGCACGCCTCGCCGAGCCTCTGATTGCTGGGCAACCAGCCGCAATCCGGCGAGGTCCGCCAAAAAACCCTACAGCGCAAGTGCCTCAAGCCTCCACGGCGTTGGACGGGAAGGAGGCGTTCGTGATACTGTATGAATTACCAGCATTGGAGAGGCCGTGCCTTCGGCTCGACGGAGATGAATGGCCATGACGGACTCTAACGGTTAGAGTCTGTGGGGACGACCGAGCCGCCTCGTAGCCTGCGGGATATTCGGCGAAGGCAGGGGTAAAGCCAATGCGGTACGAATGGCTTTCGCTCGAGAACGCTTACGTATTTCGGATCACGCACATAAGGAACGTGCGGTGGATACTCGATCATGGGTTGTATTGCCGAAATGGCAGAGTGCTTGATTCGGACTTCGTGACTATCGGAGATCCAGATCTCATTGATCGCCGGGAGGGGCACTCGGTGCCAGTGGGCCCGGGCGGGAATCTGGCCGACTACATACCCTTCTATTTCACGCCATTCTCTCCCATGGCGTATAAGATCAAGACCGGTCATGGGGTTCCGGCCGTGCCGTCACGGGAGATCGTAATTCTCGCGGTATCGCTGCGTCACCTTGCAACCGCCGGCGTGGACTTCGTGTTCACGGACAGGCACGCGCTGTTGGCGACGGCGACCTTCTTGACCTCGTTGGACGAGCTCCCGCTGGTTGATTGGGAAGGGATACGAAGTCGTGATTTCAAGTCCGATGTCGGCAATCCGGACAAGACGGAGCGGTATCAGGCGGAGGCGCTCGTTCATCGGTGCCTACCGGTGGGCTTGCTCGAAGCGGTTGTGTGCCATGGATCACAGCAGAAGGCGCTTGTGGATGGTTGGGCAACGAATGCGGGGGCGGCAGTGCGTGTAACGGTCAGTCGGGAGTTGTTCTTCTAATGGTGAGATTCGAACAAGGCAACCTGCTGGACGCGGATGTCGAAGCGTTAGTCAACACGGTAAACACGGTTGGCATCATGGGCAAGGGGATCGCGTTGATGTTCAAGGAGCGATTCCCCGACAACTTCCGAGAGTACGCGGCGGCGTGCAAGGACGGAGAAGTACGACTGGGCGAGATGTTCGTGACAGAGAACCATGAGTTGCTTGGGCCAAGGTGGATCGTCAACTTCCCGACCAAAGACCATTGGCGTTCGAGAACGAGACTGGAGTGGATCGAACAGGGAATGGAGGCGTTGGTTCGAGTGATCAAAGAGAAACGGATCAGCTCGATCGCTGTGCCGCCGTTGGGGTGCGGGAACGGCGGGTTGAATTGGCGGGACGTGAAGCCGGTGATCGAGTCGGCGTTAGCGGAAGTAGAAGGCCTTGCGGCGACCGTCTACGAACCGACAGCGAGGTACCAGAACGTAGCGAAAAAGGTGGGAGCGGAAGAACTGACGCCAGCCCGGGCGCTCATGGCGGAAATGGTGCGCCGTTACTGTGTTCTCGGCTTGGGGTGTAGCGTACTTGAGGTTCAAAAGCTCGCTTGGTTCATCGCGCGCGGGGCGATCCAAACCGAAATCGAAGATCCTCTCAGGCTTTCTTTCGTGGCGCACGTCTATGGGCCTTATTCGGACAAGCTGCGGATGCTGTTGAACAATCTCGATGGCAGCTATCTGGGCTGCGAAAGACGATTGGCGGACGCTGGGCCAAAGAGCGAGATTTGGTTCAACGGCCAGAAGAAGGAGTTCGTTAGGGCTTATTTGAGTTCGGAAGCGAAGCGCTATCTTCCGGCATTGGAATGGGCAACGGATTTGATCCGGGGTTTCGAATCGCCTTTGGGGATGGAGCTGCTGGCGACCGTTGATTGGCTGTTACAGGAGGACGGTCGGCCAGCGACGGTCAATGGAGTCCGGGGTGGACTCAGGCAGTGGGGTAGGGGACGAAATCGCAAGTTGCGGATTTTCGATGAGCGACTCATTGGCTTGGCGTTGGAGAGGCTTGGAGAGGAACGGACCGTACTCCGGGGCGTTCATTCGGGTTCGGTTCAGGGAGCCCCTCCTTGAGAGCAGACCGACTCCTGAAGTTAAGGGAACGAAAAGCCAATTCCCTCATGCATTGACGAAGCGACTAATGTTCCGTCGCTATTGGACCCCGGTACGCGGGAAGATTCCCCGGGTTACTGGCTCTCGTCCTGCCGTGTGTCGCGCTCACTACATCGCACTCGCCTATGAGCACATCGGTTGGAATTCCCCATTCGGCGGACAACGCCCGGATCATCGGCAGGGTCAATGCCCGTCGATGGTTGAGTACTTCCGAAGCGTGCGGCTGGGAGCCGATCAGCATGGCCAAGTCCCTTTGTCGCAGGCTGCGGGCTTCCATGACGTGCTTGATCGCGGAGATCGGCTCGGGTGCCGCTATCGGCCATCGCGCCGTCTCGTATGCCTCGACCAGAGTCACGAGCACCTCTAGTTCGTCGCCCGCTGGGGTGTCCGGCGCGGCACCCATCAGACCATCAATCATAACGAGTGCGGCGTCGTAGTCGGCTTCACTCTTGATAGGTTTGACATGCATATCGAATCTCCTAGACGTTGGACACGTCCACAATGTCGTACTCGGCGTGCGTCCCCACGAATCTCACGAACCCGAACAATCGTCTTGTCGATTCGCTTGGGCGATGACTTTGTGCGGCTCGAAGCACCCAGTGTAGTAGATGGCGTATATCCCGGTATCACGGAACGTAGGCGGCGGCAACGCAACTGGCTTGCGTTCCAGCAAGACGTTGGCAACGTTCTCTCCCAGGTTTCTTGTGTCAAGCGGGTTGTAGGGCGGTTCCGTTGGCGTGTGCGCCTCCAGCTTGCCGTGAGGCGGTGGCCAGAAGGCATTGCCGAACACTATCTGCAATCACGTGGCCGAGCACGACGGGAACTGCGTTACCGATCTGCCGCATCGTCTCGGTCCATGACCCGGGAAACCGATAGCTTTCGGGAAACGTCTGCAGCCGAGCTGCTTCCCTAACGCTGAAATACCGGCATGTGCCGTCGCCTCGGGCAAGCATGTTCTCCCCTCCTGGCACGCCGTGGTCCCCGGCCTTGAGAACCTTCGCGGGCTCGTCGTACGTGCTTCCGGTATGCCCCGGATAGGCCCGAGCTCCGGGGTTGAACTGATGGTTGAGAACGCGCTGGCTAGCTATTGGGTCGCGTTCCGGGTCCGGTAGCTCTGCGATGGCATCTCGAACTGTTCGCCAAGGCTTCAAAGGCGGCGGAATATCGAAACCGCATAGGCGCTCGACACGGCGGCGCACCTTGTCTGGCATCGGGGGACGATCTTTTTTCGCAATGCGATGCCGGTCCCAATACGCGCCGGATATCCACTTGTCCCACAACAGTGCATCCGGCGAATGCGTTGGTTTGGGAAACGACCAGTCGATGTTCAGGTCGGCACGAAAGCCGACCATGATCATTCGCTCCCGCCTTTGCGGCACACCGAAATCGGCCGCATTGAGGATGCAGAGCGAGGTACCGTACTCGAGGCCCTCGTATTGGTTCGCTCTCGCGGTGTCGCAATGTTGTCGAAGCCTGCTGGCGTGGTCGAGCCAACTCTCGTCGGCGCGCGTTGTCAGCTCGGGAAACGTCAGATGGTCACGAATGTATTGAAGGTAGCGCGAGAATGCCGGTCGCCAAAGCCCCCGGACATTTTCGAAGATAAACGCCTTCGGCGAGAGCTCACGCACGGCACGGATTGCCTCGGGGAACATGTCGCGCTGATCCAGGGGGCCATGGTGCTTGCCGCCCAACGAAAACGGCTGGCATGGAGGCCCTCCAGACACAAGGTCGACTCCGGGGCGAAAAGAGCGAAAATCCAGATCTCGCACATCGCATTGACAAAGCGGCCATCCCGCGACGGTGGGATGTCTGGCCGCTTGGTTTTCGCGAATCGTCTCACAAGCGTGCCTGTCCCAATCGACAACGAGTTCATGTTGGAATCCTGCTTGCTCGATGCCCATTCCGAGCCCGCCGGCGCCTACGAATAGTTCAATCGATCTCAATGTCTAGCGGCCATTCGCTCGCATAGCGTGTCGCTGAAAGCCTTCGGTTTTTGACGATCAGCCTCCAAGTTGGACGAGGACTACCTTCCAACGTCCGTGCCCAAAAATCAAGCGGCGACTTCGGGAAGACGTGTCCGTTCTCCGCGTTGGAATGGTACGTACGGAGCTTCAATGGCGCGGAGATATGGGCGCGATCAGGAGAATTTGACAAGTCACGACGTAGGGGGACATAGCGTACGGACTGCCCCTTCGCCAGAGCAGTTAGCGGCGGTATCTCGACACCCCGCCGTCTTGGGAATCCTCCGGGAAACGCGGCTCCGTGCTCGCCACCCCTCTCGTTGCGTTTGTGCTTCACGCTTCCTTGAGATGAGCGAAGAGCAGACACGCACGGATATCCTCGGCGTGGAGGTCGGGATACTCTGCAAGGATGGTTTCGGTCGTATCCCCCGCCGCCAACATGGCCAGGACATGCTCCACTGCGATCCGCATCTCTCGGATGATCGGCTTGCCGCCGAAGATATCGGCGCGAACGGCAATACGATTTAGCAGTTCGGGTTCATCGATCATGCTGTTCTCCATCGATTCTGTTTGTTGGGTCTCGTCACTCCGGTCGGATCATGCCCGCCGCCAACTTGGCGTGTCGATCCTACGATAGATATTCTCCAACGGATTGTCGTTCGTTTGTTCCGAGTCGGGATGTGTTCACCTCGGCCCTGCCAACGCGACGAGCTCAACATGCCGGCCACTATGAAGTTGCTGAGAGCATTCAACGAGTTTTGAGGCGGAGCTTAAGGGGCCAAGTAACGCGCTCTGACGTGTGACATTGGCCATTTCGAATTGTTTGCACGTCGGCTTGAGCTAAAATGGTTCCCACTCGCGATGGGTTCGGGAACAGGAACTCGAGATTCCGATGAGCATTGATCTATTGCCGCCATACATTCGCGAGCACTACGAAGTGCGTGAATGGAAGCACGCGTCCGCGATCCTCCACCAAGACTTTCCGCAGGAATGGGCCGACATCGTCTTGATGTTGGAGCAATTCAGGCTCCGCAAAAGTTGGATTCTTCGTCCCGGCGGGCGCAAGTCGCCGATTTCAAATTGGATAGACAGCTTTCTTTATGATCGCGGGTGGCAGGAACGCGAATTTTCAACGAAAGTTGTCGTCGATGAAGCCACTCACGACGCGCCAACCCACAAAGTGGATTGCTTTCGGAATCGCGTTGCACTTGAGATCGAGTGGAACAACAAGGATCCGTTCTTTGATCGAGATTTGAACAACTTTCGTAACTACTCACCCCCTTGCTCGTAGATCTCCCCGGAGAGAGCGATCTGGATGGCGACGAGAGGATTGTATCCGCGGTTTCGCATGGTTTGCAGGTAGCTGGAGATACGGCAGTAGGCTTGGGCAAATCGCTCGGTGCGGAAGCAGCCCGACACCTTCTGTTTCACCTTGCTCATGCGCAGGTCGCGCTCGGCCCGGTTGTTTGTGAAGGGGACGCTGGACTCCTTGGCGAACAGCAAGACCGCCTGTTCGTGCTTCTTCAACCGTTCCCAGAGGTTGTGCGCATCGGACTTGGCGATTCTGCCGCGTTTGCCCTTGGGCCGGGCGGGGATGGGCGGCAGTTCCTTGCCGCCGCGCGTGAGGATGTTTCGATAGCGTTTGCGCAGGTTCCGGTATTCCCGCTCGGTCACCTGCTTGGCGTCGCTCGCCGACACCTTGGCGCAGGTTTCCTTGAGCAGTCGCTTCATGTTCCTGGCCCAAGGGTATTGATTGGAGTCTACGACGAACTGCAATTCGCGCAGGAGATGCGAGCCGCAAAGCGCGTGGCCGCAATGATCGTAGGACAGATACGACGCCCAGCAGTCGTGCACCACGACACCGCCGTAGCGGGGGATGATGCCGATGTCGTCGATGGCCTCGCAACCGCGTTTGCGGTGCAGGCGTTTGACGGTGATCTCGCCGCCGGAATAGACATGGATCCAGTGGTTCTTCCGATCCACCCGCAGCGAGGTCTCGTCGGCGTTCAAGGCCGGCATGCGGAGCAGTTCGTCGATGGCCGTCGCCTCCCAACGTTCCAGCGCCGCATGCAGTCGGATCACGAACTTCAGCAGCGTCGCCGGCGAAATGGCCACATCGATCAGCGTCTCGACCGACTTCAGCACCCGGTCGAGGGGGACCATCCGGGCGATCAGCAGGTTCATCATGTAGGCCTTGAGGCCGTTGCCGTACTGCAGGGGACCGCACATGTCCGCCGGGAATTGCCCCGTCGTCCGCTGCCGACAGCGGGGGCAGTCCTTGACCTCCGCATCGACGTGATGGACGACCTTCTCGAACAGTATGTCGATGCGCGTGCGCCGTGGCTTGGACTGCGATGGCGTACTACCGAGATCGGCGCCGCAGTTCGCGCAGGCGTCGACCGCCGCCACCTCGGTGGTGGTCACGGTGCGGCTATGGCGCGACCGCGCATCGTTTTGCGTCACGCCCTTGCCCTTGCCACCGGGCCGGGTCGCCGCGGTCTCGTCCTTGCTCGTTTGCGAGGGCGGGATGCTCGAATTGCGGCCGCCCTTGCGGGTGGTCTTCTCCATGAAGATCGCCATCAGCACTTCGAACAGCATCAGCAGGGCGTTGAACAGCGCGCGCGTTTCCGCCGACATCTTGTCCGCCGCGGACAGTCGCCCGAACTCCGCCTTCAGGCGCTCGAACTCCTCGCGCAGCGATTGCCGGTTCACCGTGGCCATGGCCGCCGCTCAGCCGTCCTCGGCCTCGACCGCCATCATCGCCGCCAGCACCGCGAGGCGCTCCGCCCGCGGCATCGCCTGGTAGCGCCCGCCCCAACTCGCCGCCTTGCGCTTGATGGTCTGGCGGTGGGTGAAGTTCCGGCCCGCGCGGCTGGCCCAATGCACCCGGTCCGGGACGAAGTTGAACCACAGCTTCTCGGTGCGCACCCCGCCCCGGTTCATGACCTGCACCTCCAGCCTGCGCCAGCCGCCGAGCAACCCGTCGTACAGCGCCGAGGGATAGCCGGACAGCATGACCTGGCAGGGCAGGGTCTTGAGCAGTTCCAGCAGCTCGACGTGGTCGGCCTCCCCGTAGTCGAAGCGATAGCGACGGCCCGAGGTGCGGGTGCGCATCAGGTAGGGCGGGTCGCTGTAGACCAGCTCCGAGCCCCGATAGTCGTACTCGGCCAGAAACCGGTGCGCGCAGCCGTGAATGCGTTGCACGGGGTAGTCGCAGTCGAACTTCGCCAGAGCCCGCCCATCGAGGTCGATGCCGATGTTGTGCAGCGCCGCCGGCTTGCGCTTCATGATCGCGCCGCCGCCGAGGTGGGTCTCGATGTAGGTGTCGTGCGGCGGCATCATGGCAATGATGGGCTGGCATAGCCCCGAGGTCGCCTTCGATCCGAAATAGGCCAATCGAGAAGATCCGGCAATCCGTACGAAGGCCACACCATAGCGATGAGGCGCTATGATGTCAAGCAATATCCGACGGACGCGCGTGGCCCATAGCGCGGGACGCCTTTCAGGCTATGCTCTCTCGGGAATGAGGTCGGGTAGGGGGTGAGTAGTTACCAACTTTCGCTTGTTGTTTGACCTGCGGGCAACAAGTGTGGGCGTTATCGTCACGCGTTGCGACGAACTACAGGACATTTTCAATGACCTCAACCGTGGACCATCATAGAGGCACTTGCGCTGTAGGGTTTTTCGCCGGACCTCGCCGGATTGCGGCTGGTTGCCCAGCAATCAGAGCCTCGGCGAGGCGTGCGGGGGCGCGACAGATGGTCAAACTGGTCGTTATGGGGTCTTCACGGTGTCTAAACGCGAATCGTTCCTCCTTCGACGGCTTGGGGTAAGCACGGGGCGTTGGGGTGGAAATCTCGGATTCAAGGCCCGTGAAGTCGGAAAACGTCCGAAATGCCGCGTTTCTTGGGGTAAAGAATAAATCCACCGCCCGCAAGCCCTTTGTTTCAGCGGCTCTCAGAACAGCGCAAGTGGCTCATCATACGGTGCCTCCACGACCCACATCAGCAAGTTGTTCCCGCGAATTGAGGGCGGTGGCGGAGGCGGGTGTCCAGTTCTTGTCTTCGGAATCTCCAAAAAGCTCTACGTGGAGGACGATACATGAGCGCGGCCGATGATCTGGTCGAACGTGTCGGCGGACGGAAGTTCGCGACGATCTTGGCAGACCCGCCATGGCGGTTCCAAAACAGCACTGGAAAGATGGCACCTGAGCATAAACGGCTTTCGCGGTATGCGACGATGTCGTTCAAGGAAATAGCCGAATTGCCGGTGTCCTGCGTTGTCGCCGATACCGCCCATCTGTACCTTTGGATTCCGAACGCGTTGCTGCCGTTGGGCCTCGAGGTGATGGGACAATGGGGATTTGAATACAAAACGAACATCGTCTGGTACAAGGTGCGCAAGGATGGCGGACCCGACCGCCGGGGAGTCGGGTTTTACTTCCGCAACGTCACTGAAATGATCCTGTTCGGGGTTCGGGGTCGCAACGCTCGTACATTGGCACCCGGGCGACGACAGGAGAACATCATCGTCTCACGCAAACGCGAGCACAGTCGTAAGCCGGATGAGCAGTACGAACTGATCGAATCGTGTAGTCCCGGTCCGTACCTCGAACTCTTTGCCCGGGGTAAGCGAGCGGGCTGGATTGGATGGGGAGATCAAGCGAGCGACTACGCGCCTGGCTGGGCGACATATGCCAATCATTCGCAGTCGAAAGACTGGCAGCCAGTGCCAACGCCACTTTTCCCGAATGTTGTTGGGACCCCTACGGCGACGACTGTCAAGCCGGAGTTGAGCGACCAACTCCCGTAGCCGAAGTCCCCCGGCTAAGCATTCCCGCCGTCGCGCCCTATAATCGGTGCATTCGCGGCGCGGGTCGCGGCAGGAGGGCGTCGGACAATTTCCAAAGGCACTTTGAATCTGGAAATCGTCGTTCTGGCTGCGGGGCGGGGCAAGCGCATGCGGTCCAGCCAGGCCAAGGTGCTACACGAGATCGCCGGCAAACCACTGTTTGCGCACGTACTCGAGACGGCTCGGGAGCTTGAACCGTCGCGCGTGCATGTCGTTGTCGGCGCGGATGGCGAAAAGGTTAGGGCACGGTGCGCCGATGGTTCGGATCTGAACTGGATCGGACAGACCGAGCAACTCGGTACGGGCCACGCGACTGCGCAGGCGATACCTCAAGTGGATGACAGTGCGACGGTGTTGGTGCTGTACGGCGATGTCCCGTTGGCGAACAGGGAGACATTAGGGCAGTGCGCACAAGCGAGTTCGGAAGGGAACTGCATCGCGGTTGTCACGGCCGTCGCTCGGGACCCGGCTGGCCTTGGTCGGGTGCTTCGCAACGATGACGGGAGCGTTGCCGCCATCGTGGAGGAAGCGGATGCCACCGAAACCGAGCGCCGGGTCACCGAGATCAATACGGGCATCCTCGCCGCGCCGGCCGCCTCGCTCAAGCGACTGCTGGCGGGGCTCGGGAACGACAACGCGCAGGGCGAGTTCTACCTGACGGATATTGTCGCCGCCGCGCAGTCCGCCGGCATTCCGGTCAGGGGCATCAAAGCATCGTCATTCGATGACTTCGCCGGGGTGAATGATCGGGTCCAGCTCGCGGCGGCGGAGCGACGCTATCAGCGGCGGTGTGCGGAAGCACTCATGCGGGAAGGAGTGACGTTCCGGGATCCTGCGCGGTTCGACCTGCGCGGCACTCTCAATGCCGGACCGGATTGCACCATCGATGTGAATACGGTTTTTGAGGGCGAAGTGGTTCTGGGCGAGCGCGTTTACATCGGACCGAACTGTTCTATTCGGGATGCGGTCCTCGGCGACGATGTAATCGTCGAGGCGAATACCGTGATTGACGGCGCGCGCATCGATCAGGGGGCAATGATCGGTCCGTTTGCTCGCCTGCGGCCCGGTACGCAACTTGGCGAGGGCGTCAAGATCGGCAACTTCGTGGAGACGAAGAAAGCGCGCCTGGGGGCTGGCACCAAGGCTAGCCACCTCGCGTACCTGGGCGATGCGGAGGTTGGCGACGACTGCAACATCGGCGCTGGCGCAATCACTTGCAACTACGACGGGGTGGACAAACACGAGACGGTCATCGGCGACCGCGTCTTCGTGGGCACCAATGCGACCCTCGTCGCGCCTGTCGAGATCGGCGACGACGCGTATGTTGGCGCGGGGTCGACAATCACGGTGGCCGTGGACGCCAAGGACCTTGCCGTCGGACGTAGCAGGCAGCGCAACATCAAGAAGTGGAGTTCGCCCCGGGCCCGGAAGGAGCGCAAGGGGGCGGCGCACGTGCCGGATAGAGACGCCTCAGCCGGGGAGCGCGACGGCAAGCCCCTCGCGGACGGATAGCGTCGTGTGCGGCATTATTGGCGCGGTGTCCAGCCGCGATGTTTCGGGCATCCTCCTCGAAGGTCTGCAACGCCTTGAATACCGGGGCTACGACTCCGCCGGGCTCGCGATCGTCGATGCCGATGCCGATGGCGCGGCGGGATTCGTGCACCGGCGCACGGTCGGCAATGTGCAGGTGCTGGTCGACAGCCTGAACGACCGGCCTGTACGGGGCACCGCTGGAATCGCGCATACGCGTTGGGCGACCCACGGCGCGGTCAGCGAATCCAACGCCCACCCGCACGTTTCCTCGAACCGTATTGCCCTGGTACACAACGGCATCATCGAGGACTTCGAACCTTTGCGCGAGGAATTGGTCGAGAACGGTTACCGGTTTACGTCAGAAACGGATACCGAGGTCATCGTTCACTTGATCGATCACTGCTATGAACAGACGGGGGATCTGCTTGAAGCGGTGCGCGCGGCGCTCAAGCGTCTCGACGGGGCCTACGCGATCGGTGTCCTGTGTCGCGACGAGCCGGACCGCATCGTTGCGGCGCGCGCCGGCAATCCGCTAGTGGTAGGCGTCGGCTTTGGCGAGAACTTCGTCGCCTCGGATGTACTCGCACTGCGGCCGGTGACGGACCGGTTCATCCTGCTCGAGGAAGGCGATCTGATCGATCTGCGCCGCGAGGGCATAGAGGTATGGAACGTCAACGACGAAAACGTCGTGCGCTCCACGGTGCGCGTCGAGCATGCGGTCGAAGAGGCGGACAAGGGCAACTACCGCCACTACATGTTGCGCGAGATCCACGAGCAACCTCGCGTGGTGCGGGACACGCTGGAAGGTCGACTCGACCGCATGCGGGTGCGCGAACGCGCATTCGGCGTGCGCACCGCGGCCATCCTTGACGAAACGGAGGCCGTGACCATTGTGGCCTGCGGCACCGCGTATTACGCCGGCTGTGTGGCGCGGCATTGGATCGAGGAGTACGTCGGCATCTCCTGCCAAGTGGAGGTCGCCAGCGAGTGGCGCTATCGCACTGTCGTGGTGCCGCCAGGCAGCCTGTTTGTGACCACCTCGCAGTCAGGGGAGACGGCAGACACCCTCGCCGCGCTGCGTATCGCCAAGGACCTCGGATTCCGCCACACGTTGGCGATTTGCAACGTCGCGACCAGTTCCATCGTGCGCGAGTCCGATATGGCGATCATGCTGGAGGCGGGCGCGGAGTTCGGCGTTGCGTCGACCAAGGCGTTTACGGCCATGCTTACAGATCTGTTGATGCTGACCATCCTGCTTGGACGCCGACACGGCATGAGCCCGGAGACCGAAGCAGAGCTGGTGCAGGCGCTGCACTCGCTCGATGGTGCCATCGAGGAGGTCCTCGGATTGGAATCGCGTCTGCGGGTGCTTGCCGAGGAGTTCTCCGGTAGACAGCACGCGCTGTTCCTCGGTCGAGGGCCGCAACTTCCCGTCGCGCTGGAGGGGGCGTTGAAACTCAAGGAGATTTCATACATCCACGCGGAAGCCTATCCCGCCGGGGAGTTGAAACACGGGCCGCTCGCATTGGTTACCGAAGCGATGCCCGTGGTGGCCGTGGCGCCGAATAACGATCTGCTGCGCAAGATTCAATCAAACCTGCAGGAAGTGCGCGCCCGGGGCGGTCAACTGTACGTCTTCGCCAATGCGGAAGCGGGTTTCCGCGAGGGGCCCGGTATCACCGTGATCGAAGTCCCGAACGTGCACGATGCCGTGGCGCCCATCGTCTACACGGTGCCCCTGCAACTGCTCGCCTACCATGTCGCGGTGCTAAAAGGAACGGACATCGACCAGCCGCGAAACCTCGCGAAGTCCGTCACCGTCGAGTAACGGTTGGACGTATCAAGCATCATCGGGCCCCTGAACGAGCGGCAGCGGGAAGCCGTCACCGCCCCCTTGGGGAACCTGCTTGTCGTCGCGGGCGCGGGAAGCGGGAAGACCCGCGTGCTGGTGCATCGGATCGCCTGGCTGGTTCAGGTGGAGAGCCTGAGTCCGCAGGGCGTTCTCGCGGTCACGTTCACCAACAAGGCCGCGGCGGAAATGCGGTCCCGCGCGGAGACGCTGCTCGACATGCCCGGGCGGGGCATGTGGGTGGGGACGTTCCACGGCATCGCCCACCGTTTGTTGCGCATGCATTGGGAGGAAGCGCGACTGCCGCAGAATTTTCAGATCATCGACGCGGACGATCAGCTGCGCCTGATCCGGCGGGTGATCAAGGTTCAGGATCTGGATGAGGGTGCCTGGCCCGCGCGACAGGTGGCCGGGTTCATCAATGCGCAGAAGGATCGCGGTCGCCGGCCGGGCGAAATCCCGGGCAGCGACGACTTCTCGGCCACGACGCACAAGAAGCTCTACGAAGCCTATGAATCTGCCTGCGCTCGCGGCGGTTTGGTGGACTTCGCCGAACTGTTGCTGCGGTGCCACGAACTCGTGCTGGAGAACGAGGCGCTGCTCGCGCACTACCGGCGTCGCTTCGGGCAGCTCCTGGTCGACGAGTTCCAGGACACCAACACGATTCAGTACGCGTGGCTGCGGTTGCTTGCCGGCGAGACCGGCAATGTCATGGCGGTGGGGGACGACGATCAGTCGATCTATGGTTGGCGCGGCGCCAAGATCGAGAACATTCAGAGGTTTTCCGATGATTTCGAGGACACGCAGATCATTCGGCTGGAACAGAACTACCGCTCGACGGGCAAGATCCTGGAGGCGGCCAACGGCCTGATCTGCAACAACTTCGGTCGCCTCGGCAAGTCCCTGTGGACCTCTGCGGGAGACGGCGAGCGGGTTCGGGTCTACGCCGCGTTCAACGAAGTCGACGAAGCGCGCTTTGTCGCGGATCGCGCCCGCGAGTGGTTGCGCGACGGCACGCCGGACGAAGTCGCCGTGCTCTATCGGTCGAATGCGCAGTCTCGCGTATTGGAAGAAGCCTTTCTGCTCGCCGACATCCCCTACCGCATCTACGGCGGTTTGCGCTTCTTTGAAAGGGCCGAAGTCAAGAACGCATTGTCCTACATGCGGCTGATGAACCAGCGCCATGCCGATGTCGCCTTCGAACGGGTGGTCAATACGCCGCCCCGGGGCATAGGCGAACGGACCATCGACAGCGTGCGCAGGTTGGCCCGGGCAAACGAAATATCGCTCTGGCAGGCGGCGAAGGTCGGCATCGCGAGCGGAGAAATAGGCGGCAGAATGGCGACGGTGCTGCGCAACTTCATCCACGAGATCGATACCATGTCGGAAGCGGTGCAGGGCGTCGAGTTGCATGAGGTCGCCCGCCACTGCATCGATGCCAGCGGCCTGTTGGAGTACCACGGCAAGGAGCCGGGGGAGCGCGGGCTTGCGCGCAAGGAAAACCTGGAGGAGCTTGTCTCGGCGTGCCGTCAGTTTCGGGCCGCGAGAACATTTCCCGTCGATCCGCGAGGTCAGGCCGACGAGGACACGTCGGACCTTGACGATTTTCTTGATCACGCCGCCCTCGAGGCTGGCGAATACCAGGCAGCGGCCGGAGCGGCGGTACAGATGATGACCTTGCATTCGGCCAAGGGGCTCGAATTCCCCCTGGTATTCCTTACCGGTCTGGAAGAAGGTCTGTTTCCGCATCGCAGGGGGGCGGAGGAACCCGGTCGCATGGAGGAAGAGCGCCGCCTCGCATACGTCGGCGTCACCCGCGCGATGCGCCAGCTCTATCTCACCTATGCGCAGATTCGGCGCTGGTTCGGGACCGAATCGGTCAACCGACCTTCGCGATTTCTACTTGAGATACCGGCAGACAGCCTGGAGGAAGTACGGATGGGCGGGGCTGTGGCCCGGCCTGTGCGGAGGATGGGTACGGGTTCGAGGCTGGCGGAATCCTCGGCCGGGTTGCGCGTGGGACAGCGCGTGCGGCACGGAAAGTTCGGGGAAGGCATCGTGATGCAAAGCGAAGGAAACGGCGAGCGCGCGCGGATTCAGGTGAATTTCATCAAGGAAGGATCGAAATGGTTGATGTTGGGTTACGCGGGGTTGGAGACATTGGATTGAACCGGGCTTCGCGTCCTGGCGCGTTGTGGTTGACGGCCATCTTCGGAGTGCTGCTCGGCGCGTGCGCTCCCGAGGTAGATCAGGGTCCCACCGCGTACGTGGCACCTGCGCCCTCCCAGCTCGAGTGGAAGCTGGTTACGACCTGGCCGAAGAATCTCCCCGGCTTGGGCACGGCGCCGGAGCGGCTCGCGGAAATCGTGGAAGTCATGTCGGCGGGACGGCTCAAGATCAAGGTATATGCCGCCAACGAACTCGTGCCGGCGTTCGAGGTGTTCGACGCAGTGTCCGAAGGGAGCGCGGAGATGGGTCACGGTGCCGCCTACTATTGGCGTGGCAAGGCCGCGATCGCCGCCATTTTCACGACGGTGCCGTTTGGCATGACGGCCCAGGAGATGAACGCGTGGCTGCACTATGGCGGCGGCCTGGAATTGTGGCGAGAACTCTACGCGCGATTCGGGGTCATCCCGATGGCCGCAGGCAATTCGGGGGTGCAGATGGCGGGTTGGTTCAACAAGGAAATCAATTCTCCGGCCGACATCCACGGCCTCAAGATGCGTATTCCCGGGCTCGGCGGCGAGGTCTTCCAGCGCGCGGGCGGTGCCGCCGTCAGCTTGCCGGGTAGCGAGATCTTCACGGCGCTGCAAACCGGCGTTATCGATGCGACAGAGTGGGTTGGGCCATACAACGACCTCGCTTTCGGATTTCAGGAGATCGCGCGCTACTACTACTATCCGGGTTGGCATGAACCCGGCGCGACTATCGAAGCAATCGTCAACCGGGATGCGTTCAATGCGTTGCCCGACGACCTGAAGAAGATCCTCGAAACCGCGTGTCGGGCTATCAACCAGGACATGCTGGACGAATTCACCGCGCGCAACGCCGCCGCGCTCAAGACTCTGGTCGAGGAGCACGGCGTCGAGGTCCGGCGCCTGCCCGATGAGGTGCTTGACCAGTTTCGGACGTTGTCCCGCGAAGTCCTGGCGGAGTCGGCGGAAGACGAACTCGCCAAGCGTATTCTCGACTCGTATACGAAGTTTCTCGATGATATGCGCGAATACCACGCGGTGACCGAGCAGGCATACATCAACGCGCGATAGGCGTAGGAGGGGCAGGCCGGCCAAAGGAAGTCAGTAGATGACGCTGGGCAGCCAGGTGGCGAGTTGCGGCACGGCGACGAGCAGCAGCAACATGCAGAGTTGCGCGACGATGAACGGAATGACGCCGCGGTAGATGTCGATGGTCGCGACCTCGGGGGGCGTCACGCCGCGCAGATAGAACAGGGCGAACCCGAAAGGGGGCGTCAGGAACGAAGTCTGCAGGTTGACGGCGATCATCACCCCGAGCCAGATCGGATCGATCCCCATGGAGAGCAAAACGGGACCGACGATCGGGACAACGACGTAAGTGATTTCGATGAAGTCGAGCACGAAGCCTAGAAGGAATATCGTCAACATCACGATGGCCATGGCGCCCCACGCCCCGCCCGGCATGTCCACAAACACGCCTTGCACCAGTTCGTCGCCGCCGTAGCCTCGGAATACGAGGGAGAAGACCGAAGCGCCGACGAGGATGAGGAAGACCATGGAGGTGGTCTTCAGCGTGGATAGCCCGATCTCCCGCAGCACGGCCACGGACAACGCGCGATAGGCGGCCCCCAGGATCAAGGCGCCGGCCGCGCCGACGCCCGCGGCTTCGGTAGGCGTCGCGTAGCCGCCGAGGATGGAGCCGAGAACCGCGACGATGAGCGCGAGCGGCGGCACAAGTCCGAAGACCAGCTCCCGGCGTGCATCGGGCGTCCCCTCGGGATTCCTGTCCGCCGCGTCGATACTTACGCCCGGTGCGCGGTGCGGGCTGATGAACGCCACAGCCGCGATATAGATGAGGTACATGACCACCAGAACGAGTCCGGGGAGTATCGCGCCGGCGAACAGATGGCCGACCGAGACTGTCTTCGGCGAAAGGACTCCCTGCGTCAGTTGCGCCTGCTGATATGCGCTCGACAACACATCGCCGAGCAGCACCAGGGCAATGGAAGGCGGGATGATCTGGCCAAGGGTTCCGGTGGCGCAGATGGTCCCGGTGGCAAGTCTGCTGTCGTAGCCGTGCCGCAGCATCACCGGCAGCGAAATAAGCCCCATGGTGACCACCGTGGCGCCGACGATACCGGTGCTGGCCGCCATCAACATGCCGACCACGATGACGGCCATGCCGAGGCCGCCGCGCGTGGAGCCCAACAGTGTCGACAGGCTCTTGAGCAGCGTGTCGGCAATGTGCGTGCGTTGCAGCGTCACGCCCATCAGCACGAACAGAGGCACCGCGATCAGCGTCTGGTTCGTGATGATGCCGAATACGCGGCTGGGCAGGAATCCCAGGTCCCCGATATCGAATACGCCGAAAAGGGCGCCGCCAAAGGCGAACAGGAGCGCGACGCCAGCCAACGTCGGGGCGACCGCGTAGCCAGCGAGCAGCGTGACGAATACCGCCGCGAACATGATGAGCGGCAGGTATTCAGCCATGCGCAAGGTGCGTGGGGTTGCCCTCCTGAGTCCTCAACCGGTGTATTTCGCGGACGGCGAGCAAGCCGGTTTGCAACAGCAGCAAACACGCCGAGGCGGGGATCAACGTCTTCAGCAGATACACTGCCTGGATTCCGCCGACTTCCTGGGAGCCTTCCAGAATCGACCAGGAGTTGAGGACGTATTGGAGGCTGAAGAAAAGCAAGACAAGACAAAGCGGCGTCATGAGGACGATGTGTCCGGCCAGGTTCACCAGGCTCTGTCGTCGCTGCGACATCCTGCTGTACGCCAGGTCGACGCGCACGTGCTCGTCGTGCTTGAGCGTATAGGAGAAGCCGAGCATGAATACGGCACCGTGCATGTAGAGCACCGATTCCTGCAGCATGATCGCGCCCGTGTCGAAACCGTAGCGGAGAACCAGCGTCGCGCAGGTGGCCGCCACCATGGCGAGCGTGAGCCATGCCGCTCCACGTCCGATGACGTCGATCAGTCTTTCGATCATGCCGGGGAGCGCGCCTGATACTCGATTACGGCGCCGGCGAACAAGGCGAAACCGACCCAGACATTGTTGCGGAAAGCCTTGAAGCAGGCGATTTCTTCCCGCGTGCGGATCAACCATTGGTGGTATATGAACAGCGCGGCGACCGCCGCGAGCGCCGCGAAGAAGGCGTGGCGGAATCCGGCTTGCGCGCCTCCCAGGAAGAACAGGGCGAGCGCCGCACACTGCAGCGCGCCGATCACCGCCCGGTCTGCGGTCGCGAACAGGACCGCCGAGGACTTGAGGCCTATCTCGACATCGAAACGGCGATCGACCATCGCGTATTGCGTGTCGTAGGCGATAATCCACAGCGCGCTGGCACCGAACAGGATCCACCCGAGGCCGGGCACGCTGCCGGTGGTGGCCGTGAACGCCATGGGAATCCCCCAGCTGAAGGCCGCGCCGAGCACGACCTGCGGCGAGTGCGACCATCGCTTCAGGAACGGATAGGCGATGGCGATGAGGACCCCGGCCCCCGCGAGCAGCCGCGTCGCGGTGTTGAGCGTCATCACAATGGCGAATGCGAGGACAAGGAGAACGGCGAAGAGCGCGAATGCCTCGGTCGTGGAAACGCGGCCTTCCGGCAGCGGCCGATCCTGCGTGCGTGCCACATGGCCGTCGAAGTTTCGATCGGCGATGTCGTTGATCACGCAGCCTGCGGCACGCATGACGAATGTTCCGGCAACGAACGCCAGGAGTATCGGCACAGGCGGAACGCCCTCGGCGGCGATCCACAACGCGGCCAGTGTCGGCCACAAGAGCAGCAGGGTCCCGACCGGTTTGTCGAGGCGCATGAGTTGCGCGTAGGCGAACAGACGGTCCTTCACGGGCGTAGTCGGTTGGCGCGAGGGGACTGGAGCGGCAGCATTCACCTTTCCGTCGATCTGGTGCCGGGATTACGATGTAATTTCGTGAACAGGGTAGCCATCCGTGCCCAGGTCTTGGCGGGAACCGAAGATGTTAGAACATTGCCGGCAAAGGCGTCGCGAACCGCGCGGGGAACGGGATGCCTGAAACTCCGGGCTTGAGAGTCGGCGAGAATCCATGAAAAAGTGGCAATGCATAGTCTGCGGCTGGATTTATGACGAAGCCGAAGGCTGTGAGTACGAGGACATTCCTCCGGGGACGCCCTGGGAGGACGTACCGGACGACTTCGTGTGCCCGGAATGCGGGGTTGGGAAGGAAGACTTCGAGATGATCGAAGTCGGGTAGGGCCGTCAATCCCAATCTACAGGTATCTGCGTTCTTTTTCGCCCCCGGCTTCGTTTCTCCTCGCTTGTTTGGGATCCGCCACGCCGCGTCATCGCGCCTCGTGCAGAGAGAGGTGACTACATCGCGCATTCGGGCGTCCGGGTGTCGGTACCGCCGCCATCACGACGCACTTCCATTCGGTCGCAGAGCACGGTACTTGTCAAAGTGCCGCCTCGGCATGCCCAATCCATCTCTGCCCTTCAGCGCGGACGCTGTGCCACCAAGACACTCCGCATTTAGCTTGAACACGCCATTTCTCGGACGAAGACGCTGGATATTTTTGTACCGTGTCGTCTTTATGCATTCCCAGGTGGTATTGCCCACGAGCAAAACGGCCATGCGGTGCTCTATCGCTCGAAGTTTGATGAACGTAATCGCTTCGCCCAAGTCTTTGGGTTCGCCGAAGTACGCCACAATGTGATGGGCAAACGAGCTTTGGCGTACATCATGGCGGTGAATCGAGAGGCCATCGTGGAGTGCCTCAATCGGTAGAGTCAGTACCCCTGCCGGACCCGCCGTTGTACGAAATACGCGCCATCTGTCGACAGGGTCCAGTTCGCTACGGCCTTTCAAGGAGACTTCTCCGGACTGGGGAATCAAATGAATATCAGCACGTACGGATGCATTTCGGCTGATCGAGATGTCGCGATAGCTTTTGGCGGAGAAAGATTGATCGTGGGGAGGTTTCAGGCGACGGTCACCGAGATCGAACACTTCGAATCCGGCAAAGCCCTGCGAGTTCACTTTCGAAACAGCGGGAAGGAGCTGTCTTCCCTGATCGAATGCAAGAACGCAGGCAGAACCATTTCCCTCACGCTTCGCCATTGTGCACAGGAAGGGGGCGTTCAGCTCCAAGGAGCGACCAGCAAGCACGTTGGACCACTTTCGTCTGTTGACATCTTGGCCTGATAGCCCGATGTGCAAGTTTGCGCCGCGATGACGGAGCCGATGGCCCAAGAGGCCATAGAACATGTCGTGACATATTTGAACGCCGATGCGAGCATCCCCGAGAACGATTGGGTCAAACATTGCGTCGCTGCCGCCAGCGTAACCGGGCCATTCGAATGCCAGTCGTTCAGCCGATGAATGTTTTACATATCGATGCAGCCGAGTCTCGGAACGAGAGGATTTCGGATTCACGTAGATCGCGATCTGAAATCCCTCTTCGGATCTGAATCCCATGAGGACTGGAACTTTCAAATGGTCGTACCATTCGCCAATGGCCCATTCCTCCATCTCGTCACATGAAACGTCTTCATAGTATTGTTCCGGCAAGACGACCAGATCGATCTGATCGTCATGGCAAGCGGCCTCAAGATCGTCATAGCGGCAATGCTCGTTCCAGTACTTGATGCTGCGCGGTTGGCATGGAAGGCGCTTGTCGGGCACTACCAGAGCAACACGGAAGTTCATGGCATTTTCCTTACAAAGACATTTCGGAGCCCGAGAGTCGGCTGATACGTTCGCAGCGTTCGCTTCAGCGCCTCCGCAGCCCCATGGGTCTCCGTACCAAGGATTCCGATTACGCTGTAGGCCGCCAAGTTCAGCAGGGCACCTCCGGCGTGCTTGCCCTGACCCGACTCCAGTTCGAACGCGGCCACTGGGATATGGTTCCACAGTTCGGCGAAACCTAACCCGTGTTCGCGACCGCATGGGTCGAGTGCGTCCAGCTTCTCAAGAAAGGTCCGCAGTCGTCCCGGAAGGGGCAATAGCCAAGCAAGGTCTATTTCGCATTGGACCAGGTAGTCCCGTGCGCTCCGCATAGGAGAACGTTCCCCGACTCTGGGATCAGTCATATGCGTCAGTTTCCCTAGCTGGGCGCGTTGTAGCTCGAATGTAGCCTTGAGTATGGGTGGATTCCAAGATTCGGCGACGACGAAACCTGCCTCTTCGCCCTTCTGGCGCAAAACTCTTCGAGTCGTATGGGACCATTTGCGAGTCTCGCCTCCAGCCGGAGCTTTCTTTGATGGCACTGGCGGCAGCAGCTTTCCCGTCGGCCAGTTCTTGCTCTTGAACTCGTCGAGCCACGATGCTTCCACCGGGAGAACGGCAATGTCGCCGAATGCGCGCCGTGTTGTTCGTATCGCTCTTGCGGCGCGGCGATAGATATTGGACTCCCCCCTCTCGGAAACGACCAATAGGCCCAACGGGGCGCCGAGCGCCGCAAGGTTCGCGATGTCGGCTTCCAGTGTCTTCGTACTTGGTTGCGTGCCCTCGATCTCAAGTCCAACGACGGGCAGATGCTTGATGCGCTTGGTTGCGGCGTCATCAATACCCAATGCCCACGCGATTGCTCGCCGTTGCGACACGCTCAGCGGCAGGCTCCAAAGGAGGTCTATGCGCGGATGGTAGGCTCCGTCGAGCCTGAGTGATAGCAAACTGGTGGACACTTCTTGTTCGGCTCTGAAGCCCAGTAACTTTCCTAGCGTCTCGGCATTGTCGTGGATACGTTTGGTATGCGGGTTCATATCATCGGGTCGTCGAATCAAGTCGGGGTCGGTGCGGCGATTCCAATGTGCCTCATCAGGCTTGGAATACCCGGTCGCCACACATCGCCCTCGCCTGGCGGGTTCCAGACGTAGCCGACTGCGGCCAAATGGTCGCGAACGCGAATTAGCGATTCGCGATCAAGCGATTCCGAACTCCACGCATCGTCTGCCCCACGGGGGAGGACATCCTCTCCCGCGCGAACGATGACTTCATCCACTTCCGCTTGCGTCATCGTGGCGTGTTCACCAAACGCGTCGGCGAGCGCCGCCGCCACGTTGAGCAGGCCAGCCCGCTGGAGTTCGTTGCACCGATGACGATAGTAGGTTCCTTTCTTTTGATCGAATGTGGCGGTGGCGCGCGCCACGACGGCTTCGTCGATAATCTTTTTGCTGTCCGCCACGACGACGTCCCACAGCGCGGCCCCGAACAACTGAAGGAAGTATGGGTAGCTCTGACTGTCATCGAGAACCTGCCGCAAGGCGGCCTCCTCGAATGTCACCGATGGAGTTTCGGCGCCGAACGGTCGCGTCAAGGCGGCGGCGGACGCGTCTCGTTCAAGCAGGCCAATAGCGAGGTGTTCAGCCCGGTCCCAAAACGTCGCGGACATGGCATGGAGGCGCGGCTCCAGGCCCGGCGTGCCCGCGAGCACCAGAAGAAAAGGCGCGACCCCGCTTACGGACTGGCTCGCGTTCAAAAGGGCTTGGCCGACGACCGGTTCCAACGTGTGAGCCTCGTCGAGCAAGACCACCAAGGGTCGCTGTTCGCAACGTACCGTCAATAGTTCCGCCAAGGTGCCGGGGTTGTTCCTCAGGTTCCAACCCGCGCGCCCGACGCCGACCGACAGCGAAAGCGTATCGGGCAGCACGGACCTAAAGCGTCCGGGAGGTACCAAGGTGGTCGCCAGCGCATCCACGGTCGGCAGGTCGCCCGGTGTGCGCCACAGCAGGTCAATCTGGTGGTCGCGCGCCTCGATCTCGCGGTGAAACCAGCGAAGAAGGACGGTCTTGCCGTTCCCCCGCGGCCCGCAAAGCACAACATCCCGCGGTGCGCCTCGGTCCGCTTCGACGTAGGCAAGAATGCCCATGAGCGTTTGCTGCTCGGCCTCGCGACCGGCCAGATATGGTGGCAATGCGCCTCGGCCGGGAACGAAGGGATTCGGACGCGACTGGCTCATGCTGGATAGCATAGAGAACAGACCAAGACAAGGGCAAGGGAACGCGACTGGTCCTTGCCGGACGACATGCGGATCGTTCTTCATCGTTTAGGCGCGGTCGGCGAGTTCCGGTATAGACTGTGGCCAAGCGCGTGGCTTCAAGGGGAGGGCAAATGTCGCAGGAAGACACGAAGGGTGGGGGCGCCTGGTCCCGAATCATAGACGCGCCACTGCATTGGCAGATTGCGGTGGCGCTGGCCCTGGCCGTGCTGGTCAGTTTGCTCGCCGATGCCGAGACCACGGTCTTCGGGGCGTCACTGGTCGAAATTTTCGACTTCTTCGGCGGCCTGTTCCTCAATGCCCTGAAGATGATCGTGGTGCCCCTGATCGTGTCGTCGATCATCATGGGCGTTCACAACATGGCCGGACGCGAGAACTTCGGCCGGGTGGGCGGCAAGACGGTCGGCTTCTACCTTGCGACGGGTCTGATCGCGGTGGTGACCGGCCTGGTACTCGTCAACGTGATCAATCCCGGGGGCGGCGAGTCGGTCAAGGCGCTGAGCGAGAACATGCCGGACGTGTCGGCTCAGCTGACGCGCGTCGAGGGACGCGATGCGGGCGACCTGGTGGAGGTGATCTCGCGCGCCGTCCCGGACAACATCTTCGCGGCGGCGGTGAACATGGAGCTTCTCGCGCTGATCTTCTTCAGTGTCGTGTTCGGCTATTTCATGGCGCGCCTTGAGGGCTCTGTGAGCGAGACGCTGACCAACTTCTGGACCGCCATCCACGACGTGATGATCATGATCACCAGGTGGGTCCTGAAGTTCGCTCCGTACGGTGTATTCGCCCTCGTGGGCAAGGCCTTGCTGACAGTGCCGCTGGCCACGCTGGCGGAGGCACTCGCCTGGTTCACCCTGACCGTCCTGCTGGCCCTGGCGACGCACTTTTTCGTGACCTTGCCACTGCTACTGCGTTTCGTCGGCGGGATCAGGCCGTATGCATATTACGGTCGCATCATGCCCGCGCAGCTAATGGCGTTCTCCACGGCATCGTCTTCCGCCACGTTGCCGGTGAGCCTGAGTAGCGCCCGCCGAGCCGGTGTATCGGATGGCACCACGAGTTTCGTGTTGCCGCTGGGTGCAACGGTCAACATGGATGGCACGGCGTTGTTCGAGTGCGTGGTCGTGATCTTCATCGCACAGGCGTTCGGCGCGGATCTGACCGTCGTCGACCAGTTCCTGGTGGTGCTGCTGGCGTTGTTGACCTCCATCGGCGTGGCCGGGATACCAGCGGCGAGCCTGGTCGCCATCACGTTGATCCTGACGGTGTTGGGACTGCCCCTGGAAGCGATCGGGTTGTATATCGCGGTGGACAGGATCCTTGACATGTGTCGGACATCCGTCAACGTGACGAGCGACCTTACCGTTACCGCGCTCGTGGCTCGTACCGAGGGCGAGGATCTGCCCGAGGTGCGTGCAGGCGAATCGCGCGAAGAAGCGGCGTCCTGAACGCCACCGCAGGGATTGAATTGTTGAGGGAGGATTGACCCATGGTTACGACAGTTGCGGTACCGAAGGAAATAGCAAAAGCGATCCGTAACGGCGGGAAGATCAAATCGTATGAAGACTATCTCGCCAGGAGCCGGGTGACGATGGACCGGGTCGCGGCCTTTGTGAACGACCCGACCCAGGACGAACTCATCAACATGGGCGCCGGCCCCGGAAAGCCGGTCATAAAGGCGGCAACGGCCGAGCAGATCGAAGCGAGGGTGAAGACCGGCACGGTGACCTCGGGCATCTTCACCGTGGTTGAGCCGGCGGACCTCGATCTCTACCGGTCGTTTCTGCCGGAACCTTTGGAGATGCCGGAGAAGCCCCTGGTGGGGGTAACGCTGCTGGACATGAACCACACGCCGCTGACGCGTTTTCAGGAAGGCCGGATTACCGTGAAGGCCCTGTGTCCCGATGGAATCGAATCCTGGCTGGTGGTCAGCATCCCCGTGCCGTCGCTGCTGATGTGCTACATGGGGGTCGTCTGGGGATGGCCCAAGTACGTGGCTGACGAAATGACGCTCACCCCCTCGAGAGCCGAGGTCATCTATGAGGGCGAGGTTCGCCTGTCGCTTGACTTCACCGAGGGACCCGTCGAGGACGAAGCCGCCTTGCGAGCGCTCGGGAGAGTCGAAGGGGGCAATACGGTGTCCTTCCATTGGAAACAGGGCGGTGCCTGTCTGGTCAGGCAGGCTGGAAGAGGGGGCGACGGCCCCAGGATGCTTGAATGGCAGGCGGGGACGGTGAAGGTGTACATGCGGCCGGATGACCCTTGGTCCGGGCTCATACCGGAGAACTCCGAAACCCCGGGCACCTACCAGAAGTTCGTGAACGTGGGCGGGGGCGACTCCGTCTGGCAGAAGGTCAAGTAGCCGAACCAGACCGCTGACGAAGGGCCTCCCTGGGGGTGGCCCTTCTACCCCGGGCTAGTGCTCCGTCAAGCCTAAATCTACGGGTATCTGCGGGTCTTTTTGGCCCCTGATGGTTTTCATGCGAGGGGGCCCCCTCGCGCTCCCCGGCTGAAGGCTCCGTTCCTCCTCCTTGTGTGGTGCCTGCCACACCGCGTCGTCGCGCCTCGCCAGGAACCAAAAATCCCTCGCAGCTACACTCGCATTTTTAGACTTGACGGAACGCTAGTCGGGGAGCCCCAGCACCCGTTTGGCGATGATGTTGAGTTGGATCTCCGAGCTTCCGGCCGCGATCGTGTTGGCCTTGACGTGTAGCCACGCTCGCGTATTCGCCAGTTCTTCGTCTTTGAACGAGGCGCCTTCCCAACCCACTCCCTGGGTGCCGCGCAAGCGGGTAAGCGCTTCCATGCGCCGGGTGAGCAGTTCGGAGTTGTAGTACTTGAACATCGATGTCGCGAACGTCGGTGTCGCGCCGTCTCTTTCTTCCGCGGCGCGGCGTTGAGTAAGTTGAAACGCCCGCGCGTCCATGTCGATTCCCAAGACCTCTTCGCGCGTCGCCACCTCGGCGATGGTGCCGTCCACCTCCCCGCGGTACTGTTTCGCGATCCTGGCGAGCGAAGGCGGCGGTGTCCGTTGTTCCGACGGCATTCGCTCGTATTGAAGGAGCCGCTTGCCCACCGTCCAACCCTGGTTTTCCCGATGGACGAGATCGATCTTCGGCACGACGACGTTGTCGAAGAAGCACTGGCAGAACTCCCGATTGCCGTCGACCAGCTTGATCGGTCTCACCGTGACGCCCGGATCCGACATCGGGAAGAGGATGAGACTGATGCCTTCCCACTTGGGCACATCGAAGTTCGTTCGGACGAGGCAGAACATCCAGTCCGCGTTATGCGCGCCCGTGGTCCAGATCTTCGAGCCGTTCACAAGGTAGTGGTCGCCCTGATCCTCCGCGCGCGTCTGCAGGGAAGCAAGGTCCGAACCGGCGTTCGGCTCGGAATAGCCCTGGCACCAACGGTACTGGCCGCGCGCGATCTTGGGAAGATGGCGCAACTTCTGATCTTCGGTGCCGTATTCGAGCAGCGTCGGCCCGATCATCGTGAGGCCATGTCCACCGAGGGGAAGCGGTGCCCTCGCGGCGAGCATCTCTTCGCGGAGCACCTTTTGCCTGGCGACGGTCATATCGGCGCCGCCGTATTCCTTCGGCCAGGTGGGGGCCGTGTAGCCGTACTCGAAACATACCTCGGTCCAGCGCCGCGTGTCGTCGGGATAGTTGAGGGGGGTTTTCCTGCCGCCGTTGTAGACTTGGCTCGTGCCTCGCAATCTCGGCGGCAAGTTTTCTTCGACCCACGCGCGCGCCTCGGTGCGAAATTCGGCCAATGTGCTCATGCGTCTCCCTTATTGGTGGCGTCCACTCTATCAAAACGCTTGGCAGCTCGCGTCGCGCCGTACGCGCGAAATGGGCACCGTAAGTAGCGTGATAAACTGCTTCGGTACTCCCTGACTTCCACCTTGAGGCGCAATCGGCGTGAGTAACGAGCCAACTACCCTCGCCGAACTGATCGAGCACCAGGCGGACATGCTCGGCGACAGGCCGTTCCTGTTGTATGAGGATCGGGTGGTCAGCTTCTCCGAACTGAACAGCGAAACGAACCGGATCGCCCATGCGCTGCGGGACCTCGGGGTCAAGCCCGGCGTGGGTGTCGCGATCATGATGCCGAACTCGCCGGAGTGGCTGTTCGTCTATTTCGGCGTGCAGAAACTCGGTGGCTACGCGGTGCCGGTGAATGTCGCGCTGAAAGGCGCGGGTCTGAGTTACATCGTCGACCACTCGGACTCATCCATCCTGGTTTGTGACGTCGAGTACGTCGAGGCGGTCGTTGCAGTCCAGGAAGACCTTCCCAAGATTTCCAACATCATCGCCACGCGCTGTGGCGTGGTGACAGAGACGACGGTGCCCGAAGACTGGATCGAACTTGGCACGCTCATGCAGGCATCGTCCGAGGAGAACCCGAACGCGTCTGTGGAAATGGGCCAGATCGCGGGGATCATGTATACGTCGGGCACGACCGGAAACCCGAAGGGTGTGGTCCAGCGCCATGGTCCGATACGGATGGGTGCGGATTCGGGTCTGGCGCCAAAACTCGAACCCACGGACATCCTGTACACATGCCTGCCGCTGTTCCACGCCAACGCGCTCAGCCTCTCGGTCCGGCGCGCGTTGACGCATGGCCTGCCGGTGGCGGTGGCGCGTCGTTTCTCCGCGAGCCGGTTCTGGAGCGATATCCGCCGCTACGGTGCCACGACCTTCAACGCGCTGGGCGCGATGATGCCGATCCTGATGAAGCAGCCGGAACGGGAAGACGACGCTGACAACACGGTGCGCGTAGTCTTCAGTGCCGCGTGTCCCGCATCGGTGTGGGAAGCGTTTGAAAAACGCTTTGGCGTGCACATCCACGAGATCTATGCGGCCGTCGATGGCGGCGGCTTCGCGACGGTCAACCCGGGCAGCGCGCCGGTCGGCTCGATCGGGAAACCGACGAACACCTATCGCATCGTGGATGACGATGGCGAAGACGTGGCGGCGGGTACGCCCGGAGAGCTGTGGTGGAAGATAGACAATCCCGGCGCGCAAACCGTCGAGTATTACAAGAACGTCGATGCGAGCAACGACAAGATCGCCGGCGGCTGGCTGCACACCGGTGATGTCGTTCGTGCGGACGCGCAGGGCTACCTCTATTTCGTCGACCGCAAGACCGAGTCGTTGCGGCGTCGTGGCGAGAACATCTCGTCCTACGAGGTCGAACGGGAGATCAACAAACATCCGGCGGTGCTCGAATCGGCCGTATTCGGCGTGCCTTCGGACCTTGGCGAGGACGATGTCATGGCTGTGGTCGTGCTGAAGCCGGGGCAGACGCTCACGCCCGAGGCGCTCATCGAGCACTGCGAATCGGTCATGGCATACTTCATGGTCCCCCGGTATCTCGAGTTTCGCTCGGAGTTGCCGAAGACGGGCACCGAACGCACCCAGAAGGGCGAACTCAAGCGTCAGGGTGTCGGTCCAAACACTTGGGATCGGGAAAAGACCGCGTGATGCTGGAGGAACAGTGACCGTCACGGAGACCGCCACCGATTTGGTGCCGCTCGAAGCGGGCCTGTTCGAGATGCCCGACTCCATTGATGGCGTTCCGCGCCTGTATGGCCAGCGTTGCGCGAATTGCGATGAGGTGTTCACGTCGACATCGCGGGAATATTGCGCGAACTGCGGCGAGGCATCGCTCGAACGCATATTTCTCGGCACCGGCGGCACGGTGCATACCTTCACCACCGTGTATCAGAAGCTGCCGGGATCTCTGATCGAACCGCCCTACGTCATCGCTCGGGTAATGTTGCCGGAGGGCGTGCAGGTACAAACGGTGCTGCGCGACGTTGAACCCGACGAAGTAAAGATCGGCATGCCGGTTGAGATCTTTCTGGCGCCGCTTGAGGTCGACGAGGGCCGCACCGTCGTCAACTTCTTTTTCCGGCCGCGCTGACACGAGGAGAACGCGATGGAAGACGTAGTCGTAATGGGATGCGGATTGCATCCGTTCGGCCGCTGGCCGGACAAATCCGTGCAGGAGATGGGACGTGTCGCTATCCGCGAAGCCCTCGACGACGCGAACGTCGAGTTCAAGGACATACAGGTCGCGTATACGGGTCGCGTGTACTCGGGCATGGGCGCAGGGCTCAACGTCGTTAGCGAGCTCGGCCAGACGGGCATTCCGGTCATCAACATGGAAATGGCGTGTGCCAGTTCCTCCACGGCGCTGATTCAGGCGCACCACGTGGTCGGTGCCGGCGTCTACGACATCGCCCTGGTGGTCGGTTTCGAGAAGATGGAGCGCGGATTGATAAAGATCAGCGGGGAGCGATCCTATGGCACGCTGATGGGCTTCTCCGTCATGCCGGCCGGGTATGCGCTGTTGGAAAGACGTTATATGGAGGACTACGGCGCCACCGAGGAAATGTTCGCGCAGGTGTCGGTAAAGTCGCACAAGAATGGCGCATTGAATCCAAACGCCCAGTACCAGAAGGAGATATCGTTGGAACAGGTGCTTAACAGCCGTGTGATCGCCGACCCGATTCATCTGTTCGAGTGCAGCCCGACGACCGATGGGGCTTCCGCGGTGGTCATCGCACGCCGCTCCGTTGCCGAGAAGTTCAAGCCCGCCAGCGAGCTCGTCAAGATCGCGGGATGGGCGCAGGGAAGCGGCGCCTACCAGCCGAAGGGCGGCCAGGAGGATCAGGGCGAGGAAGGCGGCGCGCTTGAGACGGTCGCGCAGCAGGCATACGAACGCGCAGGAATCGGCCCCGAGGACGTCGAAGTGACACAGGTCCACGACGCGTTTTCGCCGGGGGAAGTCTTCTCCATCGAAGGACTCGGCCTGGTCGGAGAGGGCGAAGGTGCGCAAGCCGTCTGGGACGGGCGCACGGAGATCACCGGGGACATACCGGTGAACACCGACGGCGGTCTGTTGTCGCGCGGACATCCGGTAGGTGCCACGGGCGGCGCCATGGTCACCGAGATCGTTCGGCAGCTCACTGGTCGCGCGGACGCGCGCCAGGTTGCGGATGATCCCAAGGTCGGGGTCGTCCAGAACTCGGGGATCGGCGGCGTCAACGTGCTGGTGATGGAAGCGTAACCATGCAATTCAAGGAAGTCGTCGGTACGCGGCGGTCCACGCGACTGTGGTTTCCGTGGCGGCCGGTGGAAGAGTGGCAGATCCAGGCCATCCTGGAATCAATTCACCAGGCGCCCCGGCTGCTTGAGCTGGACTTGCTGCGCACCGTGGTGATGCGCGTAGATCAGCTAACCGATGAACAGTTGAAGGAGTGGCAGACGCCGACCACCACGACCCAGCTCGAAATGGTGCGCGTCCTGCTCTGGATGTTCGCCGACATGGATGCGCTCGAGAAGGCGATGACGGGCAGGAACCTTGAAGCGCTGATGGAAGCGGGCGCGCTCAACGAGAGCCATGGCTGGACGCCGGACAGGCTCTCGGAGGAAGTGTTGCCGTACTACCAGGCGATCATGGATGCCGAGCCGAAGGTCGGCATCAAGAACGGCGGATTCACCCAGGACGAAGACGCGGCGAAGTATTCCCTTGAGTTGTTGTCGCTCGCCCGAAATGTGCTCGGCTTTGGCCAGGCATACGCGCTTCTGACTGGCGTCGAACTCGGCCTCGGCGTTCAACTCTCTGCGCTGCCGGCACGTCTCGCGCGGGAGATGATGTCCATTCCCGACCATTGGGTCGGCGCGACGCCGATATTCATCGGCTACGGCGCCGAAGCGCCCGGCGGACAGCGTCCGCGCGAGCCTCTGGAGGACACCATCTTCGAGGGCCGATACGGCAATCCGTTTGCGAGCAGCCCGGCCACCGTGGAGCGCCTCGCCGCTGAAGGCATGGTGCAGGAGCAGGCGCCCACGAGCTGGCGGCGCGGCGAACTGCGCCGGCTGGCACGCATGTTCGGTCTGCCGGAATAGGGGCGGGATATGGACTATTTCCGGGTTCTTGGATCACGTCGATCAGTGCGCTACTTCGATCCTGATCGGCCGGTGGAGCGCGACAAGATCGAGACCATCGGGCACGCGACACGTCTCGCATCGCGCGCCATGAACGTGCCGTGGGGCAAGGGCGTGGTGGTATACCGGGAGGCGCTGTCCGAGGAGGAGCGCAACGGGCTGAAGACGCCATTTGCCGAAGTGGAGTTCGATCTGGCGCCGGTGTACCTCCTCTGGTACTCCGACTTGGCGGCGCGGGAGGACGCGCTCCAGGGTGTTCACTACCCGACCGTGCCGTCCGGAGCCCTGCAGGACGTTGCCGTGTACGGCCCGCCGCATGGCTGGAGCCAGCGCTACGTGGAAAGGGTCGTGGTACCGCAAGTATTGATGCCCGGCCTGGGCAACCGCGTCCGGGGCGGCAACGCCGATACCGGAATGGCGCTGATGCAAGGATACCTGGCGGCCGTCGACGAGGGTCTCGGCGCATGTCTCGTACCGTTCGACGAAGAGGGCGCCCGCCGCGTGGTGGATGTGCCGGAAGATTTCGAGCCTGCGGCCGCGCTCTTGATCGGCTACCCGGCCGAGTCGCCCGAAGCCGGCGGCCAGCGTCCCCATGGCGCGTGGGAAGAATGCTTTTTCGATGCCGATACGAACACTCCGTTCCCGCGCGATTCGCAGGTCACGGCAAAGCTTGAAGAAGCCGGGCTGTTGCAAACGGCCGCCCCGATTCCATGGCGCGACGACGAGGTGCGCGCGCTCTCCCGTGGGCTGGGGCTCGCCGGCGGCGGTGTGGAAGCGCCGAGCGGAGTGGCGCCCGAGGGCGCGCCGGTGAACCTCGGTCCAATTCGCGACTACGCCTCGGTGGGCGAGTGGCGCAAGAGCGTCAGCAAGTTCTGGCGCGCAACGCCTCCGCCGGACGATTGGCTTGAGACGCTGGAAGCGTTCTGTCGTTTCGCGGGGACCAATCCCGATGCGATCATCGACGAGATCCTGTCGCCAGCTCCAACGGGCGAAGGCCTGCTACTTCGCACCCGGGCGCGCCGCAAGTGGGTGGAGTTGATCGACGAATTCGAAGGCTACGTCGGTCGAGAGAAGGCCAATCATATTCGGAGCTTCGTGATCCACAACGGCGTGGCGATGAACCCGAGCATCCTGCGCTAGCGCCACGCTAATCGTGGGTCCTCCACCGGAATTTTCTATTGTCCACTACCTGGACTCAGAAAAGCGTCGAGCGGACTAATTTCGGAGACGTCAACCGTCCGGCTAGCCAAGGCCAAGTCGTAGCTCGTCTGCATGTTCATCCAGTACAAGGGCGTAGTGCCAAGCGCCTTGGCGAGTCGACACGCTGTATCCGGCGTGACCGATGTCTGGCACTTTACGATTCTTTCTATCCGGGTCCGCGGCACATTTAGTCGTTTCGCTAGTGCGCCAGCGCTCATCCCAAGTGGATAGAGATACAACTCCTCAAGCACTTCGCCCGGATGCATTAGATTCAGACTTTTGATCATCTCCATAGATCCTTAGTGGTAGTCCACGATTTCCAACCTGTCTGGACCATTGAGGGTCCAAACGAAGCAAATGCGCCATTGCCTGTTGATCCGAATCGAGTATTGTCCTTTGCGGTCTCCCGATAGCTTCTCAAGGTGATTGCCCGGCGGGAAGCGGAGGTCTTCCAGCCGAACGGCAGCATTCATAGCGGTCAACATGGCGCGGGTTCTCCGAACAAGCTCTGGCGGAAAGCCTCTTGGCGTTCGGCCCGCAGCCAGCGCCTCCGTGCGCCTGCTCGCGAATCCCTGTATCACAGGGTGATACGTATCATGTCAAGATACAAATTGTCAACCTCCCGCTTCTCGGCCCGCGCCTGAGAATGCCGCGCCATCGTACTGATCAAGCCGGAAAAGTTTACGAAAAACCTTTTTTCTCGACCCGCCGCGGGGTGGCCACGGGCCGCTTCCGCCATGGCGTTGTTTCAGGCATGCCCCAGTGGCGTAAAATCAGACCCAAAGGCGCCCGAGCCCGGTATCGTGCTAATAATCGCCTCATCTGCCGAACGCTCAGTTCTAGATGTTCGACCACCTCACCCAAGCTTGGACGGTTCTCGGTCAATTGCCCAATCATGACCGCTCGATTCTTCCTGTTCAGCATTGCTCCTGCAACAGCTAAAGCGCCGGCGTCTCACACGAAGCGGACATCCTGCGACGAACATGATCCAGCAGTACCGAGAGGCGGCTGAGAAGTGAGGTTGGGCATCAAGGTGGCATCGGGGAGCTTAAGCGTTTGCACCAATCGCCGGGGATTGGCATATTCCCGGCCACTTGAAGCGATGCTGAACGGTTGCCGTAGGTGTTCAGTAGTTGAAGGTCGATCTCGCCTTGCAATGGTTCGATGCTGCGCCGCCGTGGCGGCAGCTATGCTCTCCTTATGTGCGTGTTCTGATCTGGATTTCGATAGAGCAGCAGAGCCAGTCGTCGCGGGGATCGACTCGCCGGACACGGAACTTGCGGAATTCCTCAAGGAATTGATCGGACAAGCCCGCGTGATGCCGAAATCGGGCGCAATGCGTGGACGACTGGCGATGGCGTATGGGGTCAACGGCTTCCCCGACGCTGCGCTCGCCGCCTACCAACATGCCGAATCGCTGGACCCGAGCGATTTCCGCTGGCCATATTTTCGCGCGTTGCTCCTGGCGCAGGAGGGCGACCACGAAGGCGCGCTCCTGGGTCTGGAACGCGCCATTGCCATCGATGCGGACTATGCGCCCGCCTGGCTCTGGCGAGGGACCTGGTTGCTGGAGTCGAACCGTCTGAAAGAAGCCGCGCTCGCCTTCGAGCGTGCGGGGGATTTGGGGGATGGCGCCGACGCTTCCTTCGGTCGGGCGCAAGTCCTGATGGCCCAGGGTCGGCATGCCGAAGCCGTGGCCCTGCTTGAGCCGTACGCCCGCGAATCCCGGCATCCCCATGTTTTCCGAACCTTGGGGCAGGCGCTGCGCGCAATGGGCCGAATCGAGGAGGCCCGACTGGCCATGGCTCGCGCCAGAGACGCAATACCCTTCAGTTGGCGCGACGAGCGCCGCGACCAATTGGCATCCTATCTACGAGGTGGCGCCAGTTTTGAGGCAGCGCAAGAGTTGTCCGACGCGGGCAGGAACGCCGAGGCGTTGGAGATACTGGAGAGGCTGGCCGAGCGAAACCCGGAAGAGCAGTGCGGGCGTCCCACAGGCTTCTTCTTCGCTTGCAGCCTGCTCAACGCCTTGAGTATCGCCTACGCGCACGCCGGCCGTGCCGAGGAAGCCATCGAATTGGCCAAACGTGGGATAGAACTGAATCCCGATTTCGCGCCTTTTCACCTCAGCATCGCAAGCCGTTATCGAGAGCAAGGCGACCTCGAAGACGCGCTGCGCCACCTGGATCGTGCCATCGAGCTGAATTCGATACTGGCTGACGCGCATTGGGAGAAGGGCAGGTTGCTGCTTGATCTGGGCAAGCGCGTTGAAGCGAAGGCAGCGATCCTGACCGCATTGCGATACGAGCCCCAGAGGCTGACAACCTTGCTCTACCTGGGGATGATAGAAGCGGAACTCGAGGATTGGCCGCATGCCATCGAGCGCTTCGAGCGGCTCGTTATTCTTGACCCGAACTATGAACGAGGATATCTCTATCTGGCGCGGAGCCTCGGCGAAGGGGGTCGAATCGAGGCGGCATGGCGGGCACTTCGCATGGCCCAGCGCCATGGGGCGGGCGCCTCTGAGGTCGACGCAACCGAACGTCGTTTGCGAGAACTGGAGGATGCGCGCTGATGCGGTCCCGGGGTCGGCATCTCGCCGCGGCTGCTTGTCTCCTCGTCGCCGCGTACGGGTGCTCTCCCTCGGAAACCGCCTGGTTCAGCGAGGAAGCCGCCGAGCGCGGCGTAGATTTCAGACATCACTCGGGCTTCAGGGAACGTCCTATGCTGCCCGAAATCATGGGTGGCGGCGCAGCACTGGCAGATCTGGATGGAGATGATGATCTCGACCTCTACCTGGTCCAGAGCGGTCGCGTCGATGAGACGCTCGACGAAGCGCTTTCGGCGAATCGGCTTTACCTCAACCGCGGGGACGGTCACTTCGATGAAGTAGAAGGCGGCGCGGGATCGGGCGATCGCGGCTATGGCATGGGCGTCGCCGCGGGCGACTACGATAACGATGGCGACATTGACCTGTACGTCACCAACCTGGGACCCAACGTGCTATTGAGAAACGACGGTGCGGATCGGTTTACGGATGTCACGGTGAAGGCCGGCGTGGGCGATCCGGGATGGAGCACGGCGGCGACCTTCCTGGACCTCGACAACGACGGCGACCTGGACCTGTTTGTCGTCAACTACCTGAACTGGACCCCCGCATTGGAGCGGGACTGTTATGCGACAGCCTTTCATGCCACGTACTGCGGCCCCAACGAATACGATGCTCCGGCGATGGACCGCCTGTATCGAAACGACGGCGACGGCACGTTTAGCGATATCAGTGCCGACGCCGGGTTGAACACGGCCTTCGGCAACGGGCTCGGCACGGTGGGTGCGGACTTCGACGGCGATGGACGCACGGATTTGTTCGTGGCCAACGATACGATGATCAATCAACTCTGGTTGAATCGCGGCAATCTCCGTTTCGAGGATGAGTCCATGCTGTGGGGTTGCGCGTTGGACGATGACGGGATCGCCAAGGCGGGAATGGGCGTTGCGGCAGCCGATGTGGACGACGACGGCGACAGCGATCTCCTGGTCGTCAACCTGAAGCGGCAGTCCGACTCTTTCTTCCGCAACGAGGGCGAATATTTCTTAGACGCGACGCGACTCGCCGGTCTGGGGCCCGCGAGCAAGCGGCATACCCGTTTTGGCGTGGCCCTCGCCGATTTCGACAACGATGGCCGACTTGACCTTTATGAAGCGAACGGCAAGGTCCAGTCGTCAGAACCATCGAGTGGCGATGTCTTCGCAGAGCCCAATACGCTCTTTCAGGGCGGGGTCGAGGCCGGTTCCGTGGTGTTTCGCGAGATCAAGCCCAAGGGGGGCGTCGAACCTTCGCTTGTCCACACCAGTCGTGGCCTCGCTGTCGGTGATCTCGATGGCGATGGCGCTCTGGACCTGGTTGTCGTCAACCGGGACGCTGCGCCTTATCTGCTCATGAACCGGACAAGCAGAGGCAACTGGATACGCTTCCGCGTGCTCACCGCAGGCGGCCGGGATGCTCATGGCGCCACCGTTTCCGCCACCATCGGTGAAGTGAGATCAAGCCGCGATGTGCAACCGTCCGCAAGCTACCTCGCTTCCAGCGACCCCAGAGTGCATTTTGGCCTTGGAGAGGAGTCGCAGGCACGGAACGTGACGATACGCTGGCCCGGCGAGGCTGAAGAAGCCTTTGGCGACTTCGAGGCGGGCGCTGTTTACGCGTTACGGCAAGGTGACGGCGAAACCGTGCGCTGATCCGAGAGCACTTCCTGCACCTGCAGTCTTCACTGCATTGCTATAGACTCGGTCATTCAATAGACTAGTCGGCTAGTCTATTGGGGCGACCAGAAACCATGCAAACCATAGGCTCCTACGAAGCCAAGACCCGCCTTCCTCAATTGCTTCGCGAAGTCGAGCGTGGCGAGTCCTTCACGATCACGCGTCGCGGCGTCCCCATTGCGAAAATCATTGGTGTCGAGGAAACTACCGGCAACCCCCGCTCGATCATTGAACGCCTGAAAGTCGCCCGGTCTCGGAGGCCATCCATTCCTCTCGACGAATTGCTTGCCGCCCGTGACGAGGGTCGAAGACCGTAATGCCTTTCGTGCTTGATGCATCGGTGACGGCGGCCTGGTGTTTTCCCGATGAACAGTCCATCGTCGCGGACGCCGCCATGCAACGGCTGCTCGACGACGAGGCGCTGGCACCGTCCCTCTGGTCGCTGGAAATCCGCAACATCCTGATCGTTAACGAACGACGCGGTCGCATCGACACCGCAGACGCGGACGCGTTTCTCCGTGATCTAGACGGTCTCCCCATTCGCGTCCGCCACGATGCCGACTTACGCGCGATCTTCTCGCTTGCTCGCAAACACCAGCTCACGGCGTATGACGCCGCCTACCTCGACCTTGCGCTGCGAACGTCAGCGGCGCTGGCCACTCTCGACGAATCACTCGCCCGTGCAGCTCGTGCAGAAGGGGTGCAGCTCATCGCTGAATGATCGAAAGTTGGTGCCTGCGGTGCGTTTTCGAGGCGCGAAAATGTTGCGGGAGAGAACGAACCGAAATGTGTGGCAAAAAAATGCGGCCCGCTCCCCAGGGGTGCGGGCCGCATCGCAGATCAACTGAACTGCGTTGGCCTATAGGCTGTAGTTAAGCTGCACTCCGAGAGTGCGTGCTCTGCCGAAGTTGTAGCCCACGGAGTTGAATTCGTAGACGACCACATCATCGAAGAGGTTGCGGACGAAAAAGCCAACTTCGTAGTCGTCCCGGCGCAGCAGGAGCTTCGCATCCAGGGTCTGGTAGGCCGGTGTTACGAAATCGTTGGTGGCGCGGTCGAACTGTTCATCCACGATATAGGCATCGGCTCGAGCGGTTGCGTCGAAGCCGGCCATCTCGAAAGCGTAGACCAGCGAGCTGTGTACCGTGTATATCGGTGCGGCGGGCATGCGGTTCCCCTCGTCGACCGTGCCTTCGTATTGTCCCGCTCCCCCGGCGAGGAGATCCGCTTTCGGGTTCCAGTAGAGACCACCGCTGAAGCTCAGCGCGTCGGTGACCTGACCCCGCACTTCTATCTCCACGCCTTGGGACTCTGCGGCGCCGATGTTGCTTTGGAAACGCAGCAGTCTCGCTGGTACGTTTGCAACTTCCGGCGGCTGGTATGAGGCGTTGATGAGCATGTCCCGCCATTCCATGGAAAACACCGACCCGACAAAGGTCATGCGGCCATCGGCCAGCGTCGCCTTGACCCCGAGTTCGTAGTTGATCATCTCATCGCCTTCGGCTTGGTAGGCGTCAATCAGTACTTGATACACCTCTTCGGCAAGCGGGTCGTTGGCGCGCACCGCATCCAGCGTGTTGACCGCGCCGAGAAGCCCCTCGTTGATGTGTTCAGGGCGGAACCCGTGGGACCGTGTGGCGTAGATCATCAAGTCGTTGTTGGGGCGCCACGTGAGGGTGACCTTCGGCGAGCTCTTCCTGTCTTCCAGGGAGAAGGTGGCGAGAGCGCGATTCCGATCGTCAGTATTCGGCTCAAGCGTGTCTATGTCGATGGTCACGTCGGCGAAGCGGGCGCCAAGCAGGAGCTCCCATTGGTCGTTGATCCGGTAACTGACCTCGCCGAAGTAAGACTGCTCGGTTGCATCCCTGAACGAGGTGTCCTGGATGCCCGCGAGCACGGCGTTAAAGGTATTGGCGAGTATATTCTGATGCTCAATCGGCGTGCCCGGAGCAAAGTACCACTGGGCGAAACAGTGGGCGGAGTCGGAGCGCCCGCCATAGGGGACCGTGGCCGGGCAGGGCTCATGATCGCCACTCTGGGATCTCTCGTCCTTGAAGTAGGCTCCGACGGTCCACTGCAAGCGGCTGTCGGTGTTGGAGACCAGACGCAGCTCATTCGCGTAACGGTCCAATCGCAGGCGACCCCAGTTGTAGGCGGACTGTACGGAATACCTGCCGGACACACAGATTTCTGGTGCTACCATGCCGCCGCAGCCGTTGTCAGCAAACCCACCCCAGAACCTGTCGTTCGGGGCTCCTTCCTGAGCGTAGCGCCGCTCTTCGTCGAGGTACGACGCGGATACGAGGAGGTCCGCGAACGGCAGCTCCCATTCGGCGCTGACGTTATACAAGCCTATATCGTTGAATCCGCCGTTGACGCCGTCCGGGTGCGTCAGGTGGGTGACGTACGGATCCCGTTTGTTGAACTGGTCGCCGTACCCGTCGCAGATGATTCCCGGGTGCGGGTAAAACGGTATCTGGGGTGGTTGGTAAGTTGATGGGAGATTTTCACCTCCGCTGGTGAAGCACTGAAAGCCGAGCCCCGGGCCGCCGAAATCGGCGTTGGTGAATTGGTACATTCCGGTAATGCGCAGAGTGTCAGTGGCCTGCAGGGCGACCCTTACTCGGGCACCGGTTTCTTCCGTCCAGTCGACATCTCTTCTTCCATGCGCAGCCCCGGCGCATCCATGATCCCCGCATTGAAGCGCGAGAAGGCGACCACGCGCACCGCCGCCTGATCGCCGAGCGGAATATTGAGCATGGCGTCGAAACGGTTTCCCTGGTCGCCATGCGCCATGGCTTCGAGGGTCGCCCGCACGGAGTAGTCGAAGCCGCTGGAGTCGGGCGTCTTGCTGATATAGCGTATCGCCCCGCCGATGCTGCCTTCGCCGTAGAGCGTTCCCTGCGGCCCTTTCAGCACTTCGACCCGCTGGATGTCGTAGAGTGAACCCAGGCTGTGGCTGTTCTGCGCGACGGCGGTGCCGATAGGCACCAGGTCCATATAGGCCCCCACGGGCGAGTTGCCGCCGACGATATTCTGGATGCTGCGGATATTTGGCCTGCTCATGCTCAGGGTGTTGGCGCGATAGTTGAGTCCGGGAATCGACTGGTAGAGGTACGTTATGTCCTGGATGCCCTTTTGCATGATCTCCACATCCGTTACGGCGGAGAGGGCGATGGGCGTGTCCATCAACTGCGTGTCGCGGTAGGTGGCCGTCACCACGATCTCCTCGATCAGGGACGCGTCGGTAGCTTCTTCCTCCCCCGCTTCCTGTGCGTTTGCCGTCAGGCCCAATGTCAGGACCGCAGTGGCTAACGCGGCGAGGACAAGCCGTCCTCGGACAAAAATAGTAGCCATTGGATTTCCTCCAAATTCAGAAGCGACTTTTGTCGCCCAATTTGGACAACTGTGAAACGCTTTGTAGCAATTTAGAAAAACTCCGAAACGTGCTCGAAAAAGGTCTGCGGGCGGCGGGAAAAAGGAGAGTTCTCTGATGGCCGAGCCGAGAAAATTGTCCATCCCCACGATGTTTTGCTTCGGCGTTGGGGAGGCGGCGGGGTCGTTCAAGAACATGGCGTGGGGGGTGCTGCTGCTCTTCTACTACCAGCAGATCGTCGGCGTCGAAGCCGCGTTGGTTGGGCTCGCCATCGCGATCTCGGTGGTGATGGACGCGGTGACCGATCCGCTGATCGGCGCGTGGTCGGATCGAATCAAGACGCGGTGGGGCCGGCGCCATCCGATGCTGGTGGCTTCGGCGTTGCCGCTCGCCGTCAGCTTCGTTTTTTTGTTCGCGCCGCCGGAGGGCATCTCGGACTTCGCCGGATTCCTTTGGCTGACGACGTTCGGCGTTTTGGTGCGCGCGAGCTATACCTTCTACAACATCCCGCACTCTACAACATCCCGCACTTGTCGCTCGGCGCGGAGATGTCGCACGACTACTACCAGCGGTCGACGCTCTTCGCGTACAGCGCGTTCATCGGCGCAATGTCGGTGTCCGTCTCCTACGGTCTCATCACCGGCTATTACTTCCCGACTGTGGAGGGCGTCTACGATCCGGGTTTCCTGAACCCGGACGGCTATTCGGCGATGAGCCGCACGTTCGCGGTGGTGATGGTCGTCGCCATACTGGTGTGCGCCGCGGGCACGCGCAAGGAGATCCCGAACTTGCGCGAGACCCAGGAGCGCCCCACGGTACGTTTCTGGACCCTGCTTACCGAGATTTGGGAGGTGCTTAAGAACAGGTCTTTTCGCGCCGTATTTCTAGGCTTGTTGCTCGCGTCGCTGGTGACCGGCGTGGAGTTGGCGTTCACGCCGTTCCTCGGCATCCATTTCTGGGGGTTCAGAACGGAGCAGCTATTCTACTTGGCCTATGTCGGCCTGTTCGCGTTTCCGGTTTCGTTCATGCTGACGCCGCTGGTCACGCGCCTGTTCGACAAGCGGCTCACGGTCATGATCACGCTGGCGCTCTCGATCATCGCCATCAATGGGCCCATTTGCTTCCGGCTGCTCGACGTTTCCTGGTTCCCGGCCAACGGCTCCCCGTGGCTTTTGGCGATCTATATCGGCGCCTCGACCATCGCCGCGCTGGTGGCGCCCGTCCGCAACGCCACCACGGATTCCATGCTGGCCGACGTGGCCGACGAGCACGAACTCGAGAGTGGCATTCGGCGCGAAGGCGTTCTGTACGCGGCGCGTGCCTTCTCGCAGAAGGCGACAGCCGGGTTCGGCACGCTTTTCGGCGGCGTTTTGTTGAGCGCGATAGATTTCCCGGAGAACGCGACCCGCGGCGAGATACCGGCGGAGACATTGTGGGACCTGGGGTTTATCGTCGGGCCCGCAACGTCGATCTTCTCGCTCCTGGCGATCCTGTTCTACCTGCGCTACCGCATCAACTATCGCCGGCACGGCGAGATCATGGCGGAGCTCGAGCGTCGCAGGGCGGCGCGGAAGGTCTGAGTAGCGCGATCTCGGAGCGAAGAGCGAAGATCCCAGGACGCGCCGTTCAGTCGATGCAATTGGATTGGAAATTTGACCGGCGTCGTGGCTTTATAGGCAGTTCGCTCATCAGGGGGAAACACGCATGGCAGATACGACACCCATCGAGACGATGGACGAGTTCGAGGAGGAGTACAGGAAGGGCGCCGGCCAGATGTTGCCGGGCAGCTCGTCGAAGGAAGCCAACCTCGACAACATTCGGCGTTGCGGCGACGGCATCGGGGACCACAACCCGTTGTACCGCGACCCGGAGCATGCTGCCAATAGCCGCTTCGGCGCGATCACGGCGATGCCAACGTTCGTCTACAGCGTAAGCCTCGGAGTCGGCGCGGCGATCAATGGCGCCATAAACCCAGCCCGGGTGGGTGGGTTCGCCATGAACTATGCGGGCGGGGAGCTGGAAATCTTTCGCCCGATCTGGATCGGAGACACGATCACGATCCACGAGCAGGTGGGGCCGGTGGTTCGCAAGGAGAGCGGAAGGATCGGTCCGTTCTGCATCTGCACCGGGCTGGTGACTTACACCAATCAGCGGCACGAGGTCGTGGCAACCAAGAGAACGCTGATGGCGCGCTACAAGATCCTCGGGGGCGGCAGCGAAACGATTTCCTACGACCGCGAGCACAAGGCCGACGTCCAGCAGGAATCCCCGGATCCGCTCGTGTGGGAACGGGAACGTTGCGGCGCCGAACCCCGCTACTGGGAGGACGTCGTCGAGGGCGATGAAATGTCGCCCTTGAAGAAAGGCACCTATACCGTCAACGAGCTGTACCTGTTCACCTTCGGCGTCTGCGGCACGCGCCGCGGCACGCGGGCGTCCGTCGGCGATCGCATAGAGTCCCACGGTCGCTACAACGCCGCGTACGCCAAGAGCCGCAGGAGCATGCCCGGCCAGTTCGATTACGGACCCCAGCGGGTGTGCTGGCTGGCGCAGATGTGCACCGACTGGATGGGAGACGACGGCACGCTGAAGAAGATGGTGACCCAGGTCCGCCATCCGAACATCGTCGGCGACACCAATACGGTCTACGGGACCGTGGCCAGGAAGTATGTTCAGAACGGCGAGCATCTGGTCGACCTCGATGTGCGCAACGAAAACCAGTCGGGAACCGCGAGCGCCTTTTCGCGCGCGACAGTCGCGCTTCCATCGAGGGGGTGAAGCTGCAGTAGGCGCGCGGGCTCTTCCGAAGAGGGCCGGGTGTAGTCACCCAACTGGTTGGATGTTTGCAGCGCCAGATTGGAAAAGACGGCTGTTCGAAATCTGCTGACTGTGGTGCTGGCGTTACCGTGAATGAGCACTGACGTAGCCGTCGATAACTGGGTCATCTGAAATGTCTGAGAACATCGAAATATACAAAGCTCACCTGCAGTCGGCGGACAACCCGAACAATGCCCACGACGAGAACTACATCAAGTACCAGATTCTCGGGCCACGAATCCGGCAATGCAGTGCGTTGGCGGTTTACATCTCGCCTGACACAAGGTATAGCCCCTGGGTGAACTGGGAAATAGAGTACGCTCACAAGTGCGGCAAGACTATCGTGGGGGCGTACGAGAACGGAGCGGCCGGTTGTAAGTTGCCCGAGGCACTTGAGAGCTATGGCGATGCTGTCGTGGGCTGGCGGGGAGACGATATCATTAGTGCAATTGATGGTCGCCTGAGCGAGTGGCGGGGACCGAATGAAAAACTTCGTCCGCAACGGGACATCGAACGTTACGCGTGTCGTTAACCCGCCGGGCATTCATACGGTGCGCTTGTACTCCTACGTGGTCGCGCGTGACTATGGCTTTGCGCCGAATCCCTTTTTCGGGGTCTGTACCCTCGCCACCTGCAAGCCCCAGATTAGAAAAGGCGCGAAAGTCGGGGACTGGGTGGTGGGTACCGGAAGCAAGCGCCAAGGGAGGGACCGCCACTTGGTATTCGCGATGAGAGTGACGGAAACTATGTCTTTCGACGACTACTGGAACGATGACCGATATGAGCGGAAGAAGCCTATCCTGGCGGGAAGCCGAAAGCAGGCCTTCGGCGACAACATCTATCATCGAGACGACAGTGGCAGGTGGCTACAGGCCGATTCGCACCACAGTTGTTCTGGTGGCCAACCCAACGAAAACAACATTCATCATGATACGCAGATCAATCGGGTCTTGCTAAGCGACGACTTTGTCTACTTCGGGGGATCCGGCCCGCAAATTGCCAAACACTTCGATGTTTGCAAGCGTGGTCCAGGACATCGTCGCAATTTCCCTGATGCGGTGGCGAGGGCCTTCTGTGGTTGGTTTGGCTCGCTCGATCAAGGATTTAGTTCACCACCGGGCAACTGGACTCGTATGCCCTGGGTTCCTTCGAATCGTCTAGTCTGAGGTCTTGTCGCGCGACGGGGCTCCGGGTCAAATTGCCTCAAGCGCGCCGATCCGCGTTCTCAAGAGCCTTCGAGGCAAATCGATCGAGCCGGTCCACTAGCTCTGCCCATTGAGACGTATCTTTGCTATCCGGTTCGCTTGTGTCTCGCGCTTTCAACTCCTCCAAGAAACGTTGGATGGTGTTCTCTATAACACGCACCTGCATCTCAGCGTGAATCCTCTTGGCGCTAAAGCGCAACGCCAGCAACCCAGCAGCAACTCCACCCCGCGGAAGAACGACAGCGATAGCGCAACCAGAGCCGCAAGGCCCCTACCCCAGCACATTGCTAGCAACACGGCAACCACGCCCATGGGTACTGTGGCGATGGACACAATTGACGATCCCCAAATCCAACCCCGTGTCCCATACTTTTCGCTCTTTGCGATGTCGACCATTAATTGAGGGTACTCAGTTTGAATAGGATGCCAATTAACGCTGTCACGGCGATCGCAGCCACAACTCGAAAGATCGCCAATTCCTTGGTCACTGCATCAAGCCTCCGTTCAAGTCGCTGCTCTACGGCAGTCATAGAGCTGGCGAGACCCGCGAGAGAGTGCAGCTTTCCACCGAGACCACTGAGCCATTCGCTTTGGATGCGGTAGGGTCCTCGGTCGCGGGGCTCTCCGGGATCACTCAGGTCGGCGTACCAGATGAGGAAGATGGCTTGGCCCTGGCGAAGGTGTATCCCGACGGGGCCGGCGTTGAATACCGCGTACGTCAGTCGGCCCTCAAATCCAGGGTCCACATGGAAGCCGGATACGTTTACGAGCCCGCGGTACTTCGTTTTGGCCCGAATCGAGATGAACGCGATCTCACTAGAGTGAACTTTCACAACTTCGTTAGTCAGCAGAAAGGCAAATTGACCGGGTGGGATGGCGAAGCCCTCCCTTTTCTTCAGCCGAGTGATCGACTTTGTGCCTGGATCGGTCGCTTCGGCTGTGGGGGAGATATAGATTTCGTGTCCGATGGACAAGCGATAGGAAGCTCCGTCAATCTGGTCAGCACAGAAAGGATCAATACGGCCGCATAGTTCCCTCCGGAGTCTTCTCGCACCCCAAAACATGGTCCTGCGTTTCTCGTTGTCTGCTATCCGAAGGAAATCGTCCGATTGACAGGCGCGGGTGGACTGTCGTCTGCGAAGATGATGCGTCGCGCAAGCCGATCTGCTCGAATGCAACCTCCGCTAGCGTCGCGAATGTTGCGCCATACGTGGAAACCCTGAAGGATGGCATCCTGCCACTCGGCTGCTGTTCGTTCCTTCACTTCGAGGTGACGTGTCATTTCGCGGATCGTTCGGAGTACGGAGTCTTCCACCGTATTCACGCCTTCGAACATGCGATGTTGTTTTGCGTATGCGAATACCATGGCCGAGATTCCCTCTTCAATGGCTGCGGCTCGGCCTCCATCTTCGATTTCATCGATGCGCGGGTCACTTTTTCGCTTTCTCCGAAGGAGACTTCTGGTAATGGGTGACCAACCGAGTACTGCCGCATAGGCAAAGTGGAACACATCGTGGAACCGATAGCCGTCTGGGTCGTAAGCGTTGTCGGTTAGAGTATCAGGCGCGGCGGATCTGCTCTGCCCGTCTGCTAGGAAAGATACGCGGACGCGGCCATCTCGATCAGTTAGCCAAGCATCGAAATGAGTCGGAAGCTGTTCCTTCTCGGGCCAGGACACATTACCCGACTCGAAGGGAGCATCTGGAAGCGCCCACCGCTGCTCTACCTTTGCGAGATTCCGCTTGGTAATGTCGGTAAGTGACAGTTCATGGAATGCTGTCAAGGTCGTGACATTTGCCATCAATGTAACGAGCGATTCCGACATCTCGGCATTGAAATCCCCTTCCGCGAGTTCCCCGGCGAGAAGGGAGCGATACGCATGGGAAATCTTGCCCGTCTCGTCGGCCATAGCCAAGGCAGGACGAATCCAGCTCGCGGGTCGATTTGCCGGAGAGTCCGCTTTCTCAACGTGGCTGACAGTGGCGCGCCGGTAGATATTCTCAAGACGAATGTCACGCAGGGAGGCGATATCAGCAACGTACCAAAGGAGATCGCCCAACTCCTCGACCAATCGTTCCCGAAAGGAGACGTAAGCGGGCCCTTCCCGCACATGCTTCTTGAGCTCGCTCACCACCTCGCCCATCTCGCCGATCAAACCAAGCATAGGCGTGGTGATCGCGTCGCCACCTCGAATCGGAAGGTGACGACTGGTTTTGCGTGCTTTTCTCTGGTACTCAGCGAAATCGACATTCTGGGGACGAGACTGCGGGGGAAATCGCAGACTCACTACATCGTTGATTTTCCACTTTGGAGGAAAGAATGGCGTGCCTAGGCCTTCCGATGGCCGGTACTTCTGCTTGATCCGTTTGCGACCGCGCGGCGGAGTGAGGTCCGGGAACCGAACACGCGCATATTTTGCGACTTCGCAGAAGAGATTCTGGCAATCGATGAGTTGCAGCCGGCGCCCGAACAAGGTCTGGAAATCTAGTCCGAGGCGTTGGAATTCTTCTTCCTGAACGTCCATCGTCACGCGGATAAGTTCGGCGTCCGTCAGTTCGCCCGGATCGACGAAGCACTTCCGCAATCCTTCGCGCGCTCCGGGGCCGGGGGCAACAAACTCCGCCTCGGAGAAATCCACTACCTCGCTGTAATTGATGTCGGTGATGAACTGGTAGGCGAGAAAGTCCCCGATGCCCGGGTACGACCGAAGCATGTCGAAGCCTGCTTTCATGGTTTGCGTATCCGCAAGCCGGTCGGGGAGGCGATCTTCCATCATTCGTTGAAGAAGCGCCAAGTGCATCTGGTGCTTGCGCTGAAGGGGCCTTCCCGTTCCCGAGGTGGGCATGATGTACGCAGCAGAGTAGATGCGACGCCCGGCCCCCAGCTCGTCCGTGAGTATCTCGTCGATGCGCGCAAACGGGTTGTCGGCCAGTGTCACGGTGTCCATTTGATCCGTCAGTGCTTCCCAAGTCTGGATGCGGTTGAATAGCTTGAACAGGAGAATCCGAAAAACGACCTCGTTAGGTTCTTTGGGAAGATCGTCGCGGTAGATCACGTGCTTGATGAGATACTGGCTCACGCGATCTGCGGCCCGGTAAGGGTTCGTGAACCGATGGCGGCGAATGATATTGTCCTCAGTCCATGGCGCAGGCTCACCGCGCAGCCTACGAAAATAGATGTGCTGACGCTCGCAGGCAAACCTCCACCACGTATCGTATGCCTCTGTAACTTTGGCCGTCGGCGCTTCCGCAAGGACGACACGCGGCGCGGCAACCGTGACTGGTGCCGCAATGCCCTCAAGGAGGTCCGAATCGCGCGCTGGGGTTTCACTGCCGTTCATTAGGGAGTCATTCCGCCGCACCGTCGAGGAGGTGCCTTCCCTTCGTGCCTCCGCACTGTGCAAGGCGGTCTCCGATGTCTCAGTGGCCACGGCTGTCGCTTATCTTTGAATGTTCTGTGTCGACACTGACACTTCCTGCGCAAGCACTGAGGTTCAGAACGCACCGAGCATCATTCTGCGCCCGGAACTCGACACTGTCCGTTGCAAAACTGTGCTGGTTCAAGTCGGATGCTCCGACAGGCAGTTCACACAACAGTTGTTCCCACGTAACTCGTCGAATCCGCAGTGTTCGCTCGACCTACACAGAATCCAGAGTCGAGTCCAGTCGGGGAGATGTGACGCCGCAAGAGAAGGTAGCCCAAGTCAGGAGGTTCACGTACGCCACCGAACTCTGCCATCCCTAAGCCCCACTTAATGGCAATCTTAGCGCGAGCGCCAAGCGTATTGTACCGCTATCTCTGCGCGGTTGCTGCGAAACAACCATGACTTGTTCGAGGGTGTTTTGACCGCTATCGGATGGAACTGCGAAGGCGCGTCGGCGATAATCGGTAGTCACCCAACTGGTCGGGGATAGCGATCGCAGGACCGTTGCAGGGCGTCCGGGTACTCGAGTTCTCTCAAGTCATCGCCGCGCCCTTCGCGGAGCTCGGCGCGTATGTAGTAAAGGTCGAACCGCCGGAAGGCGAGTCCTGGCGTTTGCAGATGATGTTCGCGCCCAAGGAATCCGCCACCTATCAGGCGCTCAATCGCGGCAAGGATTGCATCACGCTGCGATTGACCAGCGAAGAGGCGCAGTCCATCGTCCACCGCCTCGTGAAGGATGTCGATGTCGTGCTGATCAACTATCGGCCCGACGTGCCGGCGAAGTTCCGCATCGACTACGACACCTTGCGGGCGATCAAGCCGGACCTCATATACGGTGATCTGACGGCGTTCGGACGTCGCGGTCCCTGGGCGATGCGCCCGGGCTACGACGGGGTCGTGCAGGCCATGACGGGATTGATGGCGGGCGAAGCCAAGCTGCGAGAAGACGGCTCGCCTTCGACGCCTTCGAGCACGGCGATTGCCGATTTCTGCGCTGGCATGGCGCTCGCGGATGCGGTGCTGACGGCGCTATTCCACCGTGCGCGGACAGGCGAAGGTCAGCTCGTCGAATGCTCCCTGTTGGCGACGGCGCTCAATCTGCAGGGCGTCGCCATCATGGAGCACGAGGGTGCCGACGCGGATCGCAACCGCATTCGGAATCTGCGCCGGCGGCGGCGCGAAGAGGGCGCGCGGTTCGACGATCTCGTGCGCGTGCGGGAGCAATACGTGCGCTCGCCGGCGGAGATCTATCGGCGCATCTGGCTCGCGAGCGACGGCGCGGTGGCCATCGGCGCGGAGACCCCGGCGGAGGTCGCTGCGTTCCGCAATCTCTTCGAAACATCACTGCCGGTGCGGGGCGAAAAGGGCTTTGCCCTCGAAGACGCGCGCTTTCTGGTCGCCGGTCGCGACGAAGCGGTGCGTATCGCATCGACCATAGCGAACGATACGTCGGCGCACTGGATCGAACGCTGCCATGACGCGGGTCTGCCGGCCGCACCCGTGCAGTTTCCCCAGGAACTCGCCGATCATCCGCACGTTGAGGCCAACGGTTGGATGATCGATCTGGTTCACGAGATCACGGGTCCGCAGCGGACTGTCGCAACGCCGCTCGCGTTCAGTGGGACGCCGCTTGATCCGTCGCGTCCTTCTCCGCCCCTCGGGCGCGATACGGCGAAGATCCTGCGCGAGATCGGATATTCGGACGACAACATCGCCGAGCTTGAGGCGCAGGGCGGGGTGATCACGTGAACGCGGGTCCCTATGCAAACCTCCGCGTCCTCGAGTGCGGCAACGGCACTGCGTGTGCGTTCGCGGGTCAGATCCTCGCGGACAAGGGAGCGGAGGTGATCAAGGTCGAGCCGCGCCAGGGCGATGATCTGCGCTGGCGGGACCCGCACCGACACGGCGAGTCAAAGGCGTTTCAGTGGCTTTGCCGCGGCAAGCGATCGATCATCGTCGACGACGACACCGATGCCGGGCGCGCTGTGCTTGCGCGTCTCGCGAAGGCGGTGGATGTCGTGCTGACGAACTGGCCGCAGTCACTCCTGACGAAGGCTGGCCTTGATCCGGCCGCGCTATTGGCGGCAAACCCGCGCCTCATCGTGCTGTCCTGCAGCAGATTCGGAGCAGTGGGCGAGTGGGCGGAGCGTCCCGCGAACGACCTCGTGCTGCAGGTGTTCAGCGGCTTGACCGTAGCGGAGGGCAAACGGCGCGATGACGGTACGCCGAACGCAATTCGCTGCTCGGAGATCACGCAGTTTTCGGCCGGCCTGACGATGGCCATTGGCATCGGGGCGGCTCTCTATCATCGCGAGCGCTCGGGCTGCGGCCAGATAGTGCGGACGAGCGAGTTGGGCACGGCATTGCTCATGCATTGCTGGCGCATCGGGCGCAATGGCCCGACGGGCATTTCGGCCGACGCTGACGAGCGGCAGTTGGCACAGGGTCGAGCGCGCGGGGCAAGTCATGGGGAACTCGCGGCACCCTTTGGGCCGCCGCGCGATCCGGTGTCGATCGCCGGGCGCTGCTTCTACCGCGCGTACGTAGCGGCGGATGGCGGCGCGTTATTTCTCGGCGCGCAGTCGAGACCGATGCGCGACCGGGTGCGCGAGGCGTGGGGAACCGACTTCTTGCTGCGCGACGACCCGAACCACGATCCGGCAGATCCCGAACTTCAGGCCCAGTGCGTCGAATTCGTCGATCAGGTGGTCCGGGACATGGGTTCGCGCACGACTGCCGAGTGGCTCGAAACGCTGGAACAATGCGGCGTGCCGTCGGGCGAGGTGGCGTTCCCGGAAGATGTCGGCGCGCGCGAGCAGGTGAGGGTAAACGGCTACGTTGTCGACATCGATCATCCGCTCGACGGTCATCAACTGCAGGTTGCGCCTCTTGCGCGATTCGGCTGTTGTCCCGATCCGGATCTTCGTCCGTCGCCGCGCCTGGGGGAGCACACCTCCGAGATCCTGGACGCAGACGTATAAGCCCGCTCTCCAGTTGATCGGCTATGCTTCCTCCTTCCGGGAAAGCGAGCGGAGAAATCATGTCGGAACCATTGAGAGTCGGATTAATTGGCACGGGAAGGATCGCCCACTCCCACATGACCGCTTACATCACGCATCCTGATCGGGTGCAACTCGTAGCGGTCTGCGACATCATCGAACCGGCGGCGCGGGCGTACGCGAAGGAAGCGGGTGTCGATGCCGTCTATACGGACTACGAGGAGATGCTCCGCGAAACGGACCTCGACGCGGTGGACATCTGCAGCACTCACGACCAGCACTGGCCGCAGACCCTTGCCGCCGCTGCGGCGGGCAAGCATGTGCTCGTTGAGAAGTCGATGGCGCACACATTGGAGGCTTGCCGCGAGATGCTCGAAGCGGCTGACAGCGCCGGGGTAACCCTCATGGTGGCTCAGAACCAGCGCTATACGGCGGAAGCCGTTGCCGTCAAACGTTTCATTGACGACGGAAATCTGGGGGATATCCAGGCCGTTCGAACGCACGCGATCATGGCTGCCGTGCCCATGAACCCGCTCGGGCACTGGATGAATGACGGCGAGCGGGGCGGCGGCGTGCTGCTGACCAACTCGATTCATCACGTGGATCTGCTGCGCTACTACATCGGCAACGTCAAGCGCGTGACGGGCGTGTGCAAGGCGGTACAGCCGGAACTGGTCAACGGCGCCGAAGACCTTGCCGCCGCGACGCTGGAATTCGAAAACGGCGCCATCGGCGACGTGTTCGGTAGCTGGACCACCAGCCTGGTCCCCGAGAGCCAGTACTACATGGTGATTGGCAGCAATGGAACCTTGCACTCGACGCCGCCGACGCCGGGGAGTCGGGGCATGGGCCACTTCGGAACCATCATGTGCGCCCTCAAATCGCCCGAGGATGCTGAGGAACCGAGCCGGGAACCCCGCCGGGAATCCGGTGGAGGATCCCGTCGGCGCAGACGGCCGCGCGCGCGTTTCGAGCCCCTTCCGGCCCAGGGCGCGGGGCTGCCCTCGGAGAACAGCGTCGTGAACGAGATCCTGCACTTCGAGGAGTGCTGCAGGACGGGCGCGGAACCGATCAGCGGCGGCCGGGACAACATCGAGACCATGAAGGTGATCGCGGGCATCTTTGAATCGTCACGAACGGGCAGAGCAGTCGATCTGGACACGCTCTAGGATCTCTCGGCCCTGACGCGCGAGCGGCGGAACCAAAGTGTTGCGGGCCGGCCTGGGCCCCGGAGAAGTGCGACACGTGTTGCGGCGCTTGCGCTCATCGCGGGACTCGGCGCGACGCTGGCGGAAGCGGAGCCAACGTACAAGCACGGCGTATCGGTTTTCGGCGAATTCAAGTATCCGCCGGACTTCGAGCACTTCGACTATGTCAACCCCAATGCGCCGAAGGGCGGCATGCTGGTGCTCGCCACCGGCGCCAACTGGAACTCCTTCACGCCGCTTCTATACAAGGGCATCAACCCGCCGGGAACCAGCGTCATCAATGCCGCCGGCCTTTACGACGGTCTCCTGACCCAGGCGGAAGACGAGTTCGGATCGTTCTACGGCAATCTCGCCGAGTCGGTGATGATCGCCGACGACGCCAGTTGGGTGCGCTTTCGCTTGCGGCCGGAAGCACGCTGGCACGACGGCGAACCGGTGACGGCGCGAGACGTGGCGTTCACCTACGAGCATGTTCGGGAAAACAGCAGGCATGACATCCAGTCGGCTTTCGGAATGATCGCGTCGATTGAGGTGCATGACCAGCACGAACTGACTTTCCATCTGCTCGACCTGAACGGGTTGGGCGCGATGGTAGTGATCAGCCTTGGCAAACTGCCGATTCTGCCGGAACACTATTGGCGCGACCGAGATATCTCCCAGACGACGCTGACGCCGCCGCTCGGCAGTGGACCGTATCGCGTTGCCGAGGCGCGGCAATCGCGAACCATCCTGTACGAGCGGGTCCCCGACTACTGGGGCCGACGCCTCGCCATTCATCGCGGTCGCCACAACTTCGACCACATCCGCTACGACTCCTACCGGGATGCAACCGTCGCGCGGGAGGCGTTTCGCAAGGGCCTGTTCGACTATCGGCAGGAATCGGATCCGCGGTTCTGGCACAACGGCTACAACATCCCCGCGCGCGACAAGGGTTGGATCGTCATGCGGCGGCACAACTACGGTATCTACGTCGGACTCTCACGCGGCATGGCCATCAACGGCCGCCGCGAGCATCTGGCCGATGTGCGCGTGCGGGAAGCGCTCACCCTCGCGTTCGACTTCGACTGGTACGAGCGCAATATCTCGCAGGGCTTCTACACGCAACCCGAAAGCTATTTCGCGCACACGCGCTTTGCCGCGGTCGGCATGCCCGATACGGCAGAGCTTGCGCTGCTGACGCCTTTCCGCCGGGGACTGCCGGAACGCCTTTTCAACCAACCGTTCGTGTTGCCGCGCCATGGCCTGGGGCGCAACCGCACAGCGCTGTTACGTGCGCGAGAGCTTCTGCGGGAATCCGGTTGGACGATGGGGGACGGCGCACTCAGACACGAGGACAGCGGCGAGCCGTTCTCGCTTTCCGTCGTTGTCCGTTCCGCCCCGGAGCAGCGCGCGGTCATGCAATACATGGATCAGTTGCGTCGCCTGGGGATCGAAGGACGCATACGCATGGTCGAAACGTCGCGATACATCAATCTCATGAAGAACTTTGACTTCGACATCTCGCTCAAACACTACGGGGTTTCGCAACCGCCCGGGGTCGAACTCATCGCTTATTTTCATTCCAGCAACGCGCAGCGGCCGTTGACGGCGAATCGCTCGGGCATAGAACTGGAATCGGTGGACGCGATGATGACGCGCGCGCTGAATGCGCGTTCGCTGGCGGACCTGACCGCCGCGCAAAGGGCGCTTGATCGCATCCTGTTGTGGCACTTCTATACGATTCCGCTCGTCGCGGTCGAAGGCCTCCGCGTGGTCTACTGGGACAAGTTCGGCCGCCCGCCGCTAGACGCCGAGTACCGCACCGGCTTTCCGGACGCGTGGTGGTACGACGAAGCAAAGGCGGCGCGCATCAAGTTGAGCAACTAGCCCCTGCCATTCTGCTTCATCGACACCTCGACCTCAGGCATCGCGTCGACGGCAACCACCACCTGTGCGCAGGGAGTGGCCTCGCGGATCACGGCGCGCGGTAGCGCTCTTAGGCGGAGTCACGGTACCGCAACAGGTCTTCCTGGGTCACTTCCGATGCAGGGACGAGCCGGTAGTGCTTCTCCTGAACCAACTTGATTTCGTCGTCCTGAAGAGTGACCTCAAACATCGCAATCAGGTCGCCTTGAGCAAACTGCGTGAGGATGAGACGACAGATCAGGTCGGGGAGTCTCTCGCGGCACCAGAGGAGGTCTTGCTCGGACTGGACGACCGACAACTGGTCGCTGCCCCCCTTGGCCTGAACGGGCAGCACGAAATGTCTGCCGGTGCTGTCGACGGCGACGTAGATCTCGTCCACTTCGATCTGGCCAATGTCTTTGACTGTCGTTCTGAGGTGGTTTTGGAGCGAATAGGCGGATACGCCGAGAAAGACATCCAGCAATCGGTTGTAGCGAATCTTGGCGAGCAGGGCCTGCTCGTCGGACATGGAATATGCAGAGACTATTTCGGGGGTGGCGTCGGGAATCTTGATCGTCATCAGCGCGGGATTGGGCACGATGCGGTTGACGGTCACAAGGCGAAACTTGTAGGCGGCCTGTCCGGTGCCGCGGATGGTCCACTCCAATCCGGCGGGGGCCGTACCGGCGACGGATTCGGGCAGATCAGTGCGGTAGCGGAACGCGTAGAGGATATCGCCCAGATTCCTGGGAACGGGTAGACCGAGACGTTGCGCGGCGTGGACCAGGTCTTGTCTCAGGAATGAAACCTCAAGGTCGCCGGGATTGTATCGGTCGAGGAAGACCCGTTCGATGATTCTCTGGTAGCGGTTCATGCGGTAGCGGCGGCACGCGCCCGCTCTATGTCCATCTGCTTGCGTTTCTTGGCGCCACTTTTCCGGTCCCGCTTGGCGATAGGCACGGCCACGCCCCAATGGGCGGCGGCTTCCGTCATGTCCATGCTGAGAAGATTGGGCGCGCCAAGCGGGATAGAGCCTGGAGGGTATGTCGGCGAGACGGCTAGCGCTTCGCGGACGGACGCGGCTACCGCTCTCGCCAGCGGGGGAGGGACGGAATTGCCGATCTGTCGCGCCCCGTGCCATTTGGTCACATGAAACCGGAACCAGTCCGGGAACCCGTGCAGGCGGGCCATTTCGCGCACGGTGACGCAGCGGTCGTATCGATAGTGGATCGGACGGGGGCTGGTGAACGCGCCGCGCGCGGAGTCGGTGCCGGCGCGCAGGGTATTCGAGACTCCGTTTGCCGCAAGCTTGTAGAACCTCGATATGGGCTCGACTGCGGCGGGGCGAGTGTCACGGAAGCGCCGGCGGGAGATGTCGGTGTGGGCAGTTCTCAGGCTTGCCGTCAGCAAACGGGGATTCCATTCCCGGATGTAGCCGTAGTGCCAGGCATCGTTGGTGAGACACCTCATCGCTCTGGCGTATTGGCTCAGTCCGGTGGTCTGCGGCTCGACGCGCACGCTGTCGGCGGAGGCCAACTCATCGAAGTCCTCTGCGTTCGGCAAGTCGTCGAGCGCGTCTAGGCAGGTCGGTGCCGGCCGGAGGATCTCCAGTAGAGGGTACTGCGGGGTCCGTACTCCCTTAGCGCCTAGCAGGAAGAGCCGCTGCCTGTCCTGGGGAGCGCCGTAGTCGCGGGCGTTGAGAACCTGCCAAGGGAGCGTCACTGAGTAACCCGCTCGCCGGAACTCCGTCGTCACTTCGTCGAGAAGCTGGCGGTGCTTCCCGACGGTCAGGCCACGAACGTTCTCGAGCACGAACACGGAGGGCTCCAACTCGATGACCAAGCGCAGGAAGTGCTGGACGAGCTGGTTGCGCGGGTCGTCGAGAGATCGCTTGCCGATCATGGAGAAGCCTTGGCAGGGCGCGCCTCCAACAACTACGTCTATAGGGGTCGACAGCTCTCGGCGGATATCTTCTCCCCGAATCTTCGTAGCATCGACGCAGAGAGTCCGACAATTGGGAAAGTTGAAAGCGTGCGTTGCCGCATGGACGGGATCGATTTCGACCGACGCGGCCACGTCGAAACCGGCCTGTTCGAACCCGAGGCCCAGTCCACCTACGCCGGCGAAAATGTCAACAACAGTGGGTCGGGTCACGAAGCCGCCTTGTCGAGAATGAGGACGAGGCGGTGCGAGAGGCACTGGCGGTCGGCGGTCTCGAACTCCCGAATAACGCAGACCTCCCCTTCGTTCGCCATGAGGTCGATGGAATTCCTTACGACGCTGACTCTATTATTTTTGATCTTCTCTCTACAGTGATGTTCGCGCAGATCAGGATTCTCGATTACCCATGGTACTGTATATCCCTACAGATAATATGGCAACGACGCGATGTCGGGTAGTGGAGCTGCGCAGGCACTGAGCGACAACAGTTCGTTCGGCCCGCCGGTTGCGGTCGGCAGCATTTGTTCCATCTTGATCACTGACCGATGGGGCAAAGCCTTGACAAGATATTCGGGAAATTGTCGGCTGGCGATCCGTGACGATGCCGTTGCGGGATACTCATTGGGTTTCGATACGGCATGTGGACAGATTCGGCATCAACTGGACTGAATGAGGAACTATGCCGCGTCTGGCAATCACGGTGGTCTGGTGAATGGTGTTGACCGAGTGAACGACCGCACGCAACTGGCGCTGACGCTGCTCGCGTGGCTTTGGGCGGGCCTGGTGCTCGGCGTGAGCTTCGTTGCGACGCCGGTGAAGTTCCTGGCGCCTTCGCTGTCCCTCGCCGACGCACTTGCCGTGGGCCGTGTGACCTTCGCAGCCCTGCAGTGGATTGAATGCGTGGCCGTGGTGGCGCTGGCGGTTCTGGTCTGGATCACTACGCCAAGGCGTCGGACACTCGTGCTGCTTGGCTTCATTGTCGCGATATTGGTGTGCCAGTACGTATGGATGCTGCCGATCCTCGATGTCCGTGTGCAGGCGATCATCGACGGCCGGCATCTGCCGTCGTCGTTCCTGCACTGGATTTACACGGCTCTCGAGTTCGTGAAGGTCGCGCTGCTGGTTGTCATCGGACTGACCGGTTTCGGCCGTCTGGCGCGGCGCGAGTAGGCAACCAGTGTCTTCCGCGTGTTGGTCGGAGGCGCCCCTGGCTAGAGATACTTCCGGAAGAACAACGCAATGATCTGGATAACGGTCCTTCCATAGACGGACTTCGGGTCCGCTATATCTACCATTCGTGCTCCTTCCTTGAACGTCTGCCGATCGAATGCGTGACCCACGCCGGAGAACAGGTGCAGGTCGACGGGGCGGCCCAGGCGCGTCAGCTTGTCGTGGAAATCCAGGCTGTCCGCCACCGGTACCGCGTGGTCTTCGACGCCGTGGATGAACAGGCACGGGGGGAAACCACTGAGGTCGTAAGTGATGGGGCTGGCCGCGTCGTAGTCCGCCTCGTCCGCGCGCTCACCCATCAGGGCAACGTGGTTGGGTCGTTCAGTGCCGAAGCGGATCCGCGTCGGACCGTACATCGAGCCTACCGCGGCGACGGCACTGGAGTGCTCCGCGTGTCCCCCGTTACCTTCGAAGGGGGAAGACACCGCCGCCATGAGCGCAAGATGGCCGCCGGCGGAGTCGCCGACGACGCCGATCCGGTCGGGATCCACGCCAAGCGAGTCGGCACTGGCCCGCAGGAACCGGATGGCGCATTTCACGTCTTCGATCTGCGCTGGCCAGGACGCTTCCATCATCAGGCGGTAGTCCGCCAGCAGGCAGACGAATCCCGCCTGTCCGAGCAGTTCACCGAATCCCCTGACACTCTCCGGCCTGCCCTTGCGCCAGCCGCCGCCGTGTACGACGACAATGGCCGGGCGCAACTCGGCCGCGCCCTTTGGCGCGTACAGATCTCCATGGAGGTCCCGATCTCCCGCCTTGCCGACGACGACGCTCTTGTGGACCGCTACGCCTTCCAAAAAGTTCTATACCTCGCGTTCAGCGTCCAGGGACCGTACTGCAGATCGACGAAATATCTGTAACGCGAGACAAGGATTGAACTGCGACCCACCTCAAGGCGTATACCAGATCGGCGATGTATAGGCCCGCTCCTGCGTCACCACGGGGACTTCGTCCGGCAAATCCGTCAACCCAAAGAAACTCGCATCGTACGCCGTCCAGCGAGGCGTCGGGATCTCCAATACACGCAAGTAATAGAAGGCGAGTTCGTCCTTGCTGAAATCGGGATCCGTCCACATCACCGCCAATTCCGGATCGCCGATGCTGTTCGTGTAGGAGGCGTTCTTCACGTCCACCGTATTGCCCACCGGCCTGACCTCGCCCCCGGCGTTTTCTTCGCGGCCATCGGACAGGGCCACGGTATGGACCTTCTCGTGCAACTCGCCATCCGCATCGCGCCAGCCCTTGATCACCTGCACCCGGTCGAGGTTTGCGCCATCCGGGTCTTTCACCGCTCGAATCAGGAAACTCGGCGCTTTCTCCCGGGGCGCTTCGGTGAGATCCCCGCCCATCGGCACACCCTTGGCGTACCCGATGCGGGCAAGGTCCGGCCGCATGGCGTCCTCCAGCGCGTAGTCCCAGCCGCCGAAGAAACGCACGGTCATGCGCGGGCCGGTAGACGCATAGACTTCCCGGCGACGCATCGCGTTGAATAGCGCTTCCCGCGTGTTCTCGGTCGCCCATACCGCTGCATAGCCGGAAGCGCCGTACTGCGCCTGGGTCGCCGCGCGGTATCGGCTGGGTTCTTTCAAGCCCGAGCCGCCCCAGAAATTGTTTTCGTCGGCCGCCGACAGCGAATTGTGGGTATCGGTGCTGCCGATCATGCCGAACTTGAAGGGATTGACGCCCAGTTCCGCTTCCTGATCCAAGCCCAGCTTCAGGGCGGAACGGGCATAGGATTGTGCTGCCAGCGCAACAGGGTCCTGCTGCGATTCTTCTGCAGAGGCTGGACCCTTGCCTTGCTTTTTCGATCCTGCCGCAGCCTTGTCGCCCTTGGCCGGTGCAGCGATGAAACTGCCCATCGTCTCGTAGTCGGCGAATTCATCGGTCGGCGATATCAGCGGGTGGGTCTCGCCGTCTCCCTTGGCCTGGGTCACCTCGACGATGGGTTCCCAGCGCGAACGCGTCTGCGCGTAGGCCTTCGTGAAGGGCTGGCCGTCAAGCGTGCTGAGCCGGAACATGTTGCCCCCGCTCAGATTGGAATTGTGGGGGATGGCAAGCACCTTGCCTCCCGTGCGGTCCTCGTAGTCTTGCAGGTATGCCCACAGGTCCACCGGGTCACTGCTGTCGAAGCGGGAGAATGGCACCACCTGGCGGGTCTCGTCGGGACCGCCTTCATAGAGCACGTTTCGGTGGATCATGTTCGGCTTGTTCTTGGCCGCCCGCGCGCTCCACTCATAGCCGATGAATGTGGTGAACGTGCCCGGGTCGTTATGCCGTTCGGCGTTTGCGATGACCTCTTCCCAGACCGAGTGCCGAAAACGCTTGTCGAGGGCATAGTCGGCGTTGTGTGCGCCCGCGCCCTTTATCGAAGCCAGGCGCTGGAACCCGCGATTGTATGCATCGAGGTCCTTCGCCTGTAGTACGTCCCGCAAAGGTGGATGGCCGGCAAGTTCCGACGCCCAGCGCCAGCTTGCCTCGGTTGCCGGCACCGAGCCATCGTCCACTGCCAGTCGAGGCAATACGCCAAGATTCTCGGCATGATCCGAGACCATGAGAAAGTCCAGCGGCCGGCGCAGACGGACTTCCCCGCCGCCCGTCCCTCGAACCGTCTCGCCCTTGGCGAATCGATACGCCTCGTCCGGCATCAACCGGGTGCCAAGAACGAAGGCGTCACCCGACAGGGCGGTGTGCACGTGCGTATCGCTCCAGTAGACTTTGGTCGGGAAGGAATCGTCGGCATAAGGCGAATACGTTTCGCCGGCCAAGGCGGTGAATGGAAGCACAGCAAGCGCGCGAATCAGGATTGTCGCTTTGCTGACGCAAGCGGGGGTAACGGTCTTCATGTCTCTTGCTGCTTAAAAGATGGCCTTGATCAACGCGTGCCCCACAGCCGGCCCCTTCGGCCCCGCCTGTGGCCCGGCCCCGCTCTTCGCCCATGGAACAACCGCCCCGGGTCGGAAGAACACCGAGAGGTGATGGATCGGCTTGCCCGGCACTTCCCCGAAGTCAATGGTCCAGCGCCGAGTATCAGCGTCACGTCGTCTGTACCCAGTCGGTCTCGCTCACCGCGCTTGTCGGCGGGGACTCCGGAACCGTAAGGGCGCAGGGCGGAGGACTGGACGCTGCAGCTACGAACGCTCCGCCGACAATCCGAACATCGACTAGATTACTTGGAGATCGGACGACCAGATCTGCTCGGCTATGCCTCGATAAAGGCCCTGCCGCAGCATCAGGTCGCTCTTGCGAAACTCGTCGTGTGGACGAAACTGGAGGGCTAGGCGCTGGCACATATCGGTGAAGTTGGGGTTATTCTCGTAGGCGACATCACAGAGTGACTGCGCGAGCAGGTTCTCCCTGCCGTAGAGATTGCGCTTTTCTTCATAGCTCATACTACCTAGGCTCTGATTCGTCCCTTGCTGAATCAAAAGCAGTGCGCCTATTCGGTTTCGGTATTCATCGAACTCGTCGCGCTGGTCAAAGTCGTCACGGTGTTCCGCGAAGGCGTCCGCCCAGATATGCTCAATTTGAAACGGCTTGCCATCGACTTCATCATAGTACGTAGCAAACGAAGTTCCGCGCCCTGACTCCTTCTCTATGTAAGCCGTTATCCGGGCCAGAAGGAACTTTATAAAGCGCTTGTTCTGTCCGTGCATTCCGAAGCGGTCCATGCCGGTCCAATCCTCGCTCATCTCCTGCAGACGCTTTCGTAGGATGCACCGAAGCTCCGGAACAGTCTTTCGTCTAATGTCCTTAACGAGCGTGTACATTGTGTAGCGGATAGAGCTAGCGGCGAACCTGCGGTAGTTGACAGAACGCCGGACGGCGAACGTTTCGACATAACGGGCAACCAGATTGAGCTTCGTGATAACCGTTTCGTTGTCGTCCTCTATCGTCAGCGGGGCCATCAAAAGTGGGAAGCTCAATGATGTGGCTATTCCCCAACGGTGGATGTAGTAGATGTGCTCCAGACCGTGGGTCAACGCATTTTGCGCGCTGAGGATATTGAAGTACGCAGCCAGAAAAAACCGAAAGTCGATTTCGAGAAATTGACCAAGGGCATCAGGCGAATCAAGGCGTAGTCCCAGTTTGTCGAGATTATCTCGAACCCACCGATGGAAGCGGGTACCGATTATTTCAAAATCCTCGTTTTGCGCGCCCGTTGCTGCCGGTCGAATGGTGTCTGCGTACTGGCTGCGAAGCCACGCCTGAAAGAACTTCTGGTCTTCGTCCTTGCTCCACTTGTGCAGTTCTTGAATGGCTTCCCGCCACTGAACATTGGCTTCCCGGCGGCGCGAGGAATCACGGAAGTTTGAAAGGATGTAACCCTTGAGCATCTCCGTTGAAGTCAGATTCAAGCCACGGTCGTTCATGGTTTCGAATATTGTGTAGGCGTTTTCTTCGCTGTAGGCGATGATCTCCACGAGAATGACGTTTTCCCGTAGCCAGTCGAGAAAGTGTGGCAGCGTCCCGTTCCTCAGCTCTTCGGGAAACGCCTGGCCAATATCCTCATATCGCTGTCCCATGTTGACCGTGGATTCGTCGTCGCTGTTCGTTACCTCGTAAGTGCCGGAAATGAAGAGCTGCTCCAAGCAGCGCTCCCTCTCCCGAACGTCGAGATTGAAAGATCTCTCCCCTCGATGTTCCGAATAAATCATCGGTCGGAGCGCCTCGTTGTATCCGAGGTCGTGTTGTAAATGATAGAGATAGATGAGAAACAGAGTAAGTGAGGTCAGACGCTGCTGCCCGTCGATGATGCTGCGTTCACCAGCCCGCTCGATCAGCACGAGTGGACCCAAGTAGTACGTGTTGTAATCCGCCCCTTGCCTGCGACTGTCGCCTTCGCGGTACTCATCGAGGAAGGCTTGAGTAAGGTCGGTGATCAACTGCTCAATGTGCGATCGGCCCCAGCTATACTCCCTCTGGAAATAGTCGACTGCGTACTTTTTCCCGTCCAAGACCTCAGCAACAGTTCGGTCGTTGGCATCAATCTTGTTTTTTAGCTCGGCCATTTCGTCGCTCCGGAATTGCAATCCCGTGAGTGCGCAATAAGCGGCAGGTCGCGGGTGGCGAGAATTCTAGCAGAACCGCCCACTCAACCAGCAGCAACGATCCAGACTCCACCGGAGTGTTGAAGCCGGACCCGACTTGATATCGTCGTGTCCCGTTTCGGGATAGTCAGCATGGTTGTCTGCGGTCTGGATTTACATTGCGGCAGTGGGAGATGGAGCGCGGGACCTCTCACCCTGCACTCCTCAAGTCCGAAAGGCTTCAAACTCGAAGGAACGGAAATGACTGGTCGACGGCGCGCGAGATCGAGGGTCGTGCTATCAAGTTAGATGAAATTTCCAATCAGAAGCACAGAGTCGTGATGGTCGCGATTTCGCCGTTCCTGGCAAATCGCTTGGCCTTTGCGAGCGCTGCCATGCGTTCTTCGAGCGTTAAGTGTTTCAACCTGTTTTCAGCGGATTCTGCCACGTTATAACGAGCGCACTTCCCACAGTCGAAAAGTCTTCCATCGTAGTCGTGTGGAAGGAGCTCTGTCGCCGGGTTTCCACAAACCAGGCAGATGCTCATGTGTTGGTCCTTGGAGTTGTCGTCACCATTTGCTTTCCTCGAACAAATCACGCGATCTGCCCACACCGAAGTAGAACTCGTCACGCGCCGCCTTGTATTCGGCTTCGGCAGAACGATGCTCTCCGACGTCACGGCGGATACGGCCACTCGTTGGATTGAATGATGCTTCGAACTTAGTCTCGTTCAGCAAGTCGCGTGCTCGCATCAGTTTGTCATGTTCAACGAGTTTCACGGCGAAGATGCACTCTGGGCAGCGGGTCGCTCTACGCTGCCTGCAGTTTAAGGCGCAACTGCTCGATTTCGTACGGCGGATCGCTATGGTGCAGCATGGCGTGACAGTTTGGGCATACGGGTACGAGATCCTTGAGCGGATCAAGTCGATACGAGGATTTCAGTTGCCCGAGAGGGCGTTTGTGATGGACGTGAATGAAGCCCTTGCCGATCTCGCCGTAACGCCTCTCGAAGTCGAACTCGCAGACCGCACAACACGCTCCGTGGTGTTCAATACACTTCACTCTCGCCTTCGGATCGCGCTCGTAACGGTTTACCAACACGCGATGGGCGGCGCCTTCCTGGTGGGTTTCACCGTCGGTGATCTGACCAAGGGTCGCTGGTCCGTCGGAGACCTTGGGGAAGCCTGAGGCGGGAACCTGGTCTAACCGATTCCGGGCTGTGTTGCGTTCCTCCTGCGTGAAGAGATGGGCGTAGCCGTCTTCGAGCACAAGCGCCTCGACGGAAAGGTCCATCCGTTGCACTTCCTCAAGCTTCTCGAAGCCTTTGCTCGTCGGCTTGGCAAGGAGCTTTTTTGCCACAGCCAACCCGCCGACCTGGCGCACAGAGCGGAGAAAGTAGTTAGCCCAATACCCAGTTGCCACTCCGACGCTGCGATGCAGAGCCAGCATATGTTCGTGAAAGTCAGCTTCCGTCGCCATGCAATCTTCCTCATCTGTTGATGAAATCTGAACCGAGCCCGAATCATAGAGGTCTAAGGCGGGATTTTACAATCGGGCGTCGCACCACCCAGCGGCGGTTCGATGAATGGAGATTCCCCGCGTGTATTTGACACGGCTCATGGTCCACCATGAGCGGGTTTGCGAGGCCCGACCGGGTTTCAGTAGCCGTACTATCGGCCCTTAACTCCGCCCCTGCGCGGATTGGCGATCATGAGTTCGAGCGGCCGCAGGAAAGGGCGGCCGGCTTACAAAATACCTATTTCCTTCAATCTTCAATGGTCGCCATAATGGCGTTGGCAATCTTGGTGGGCAGGTCTCCCGTGGGCTGCTGGACCATGATGACGACGGCCAGCTCCTCTTTTGGATCCGTCCATGAAGAGGTTCCGGCAGCACCGCCCCAGCCAAAAGCACCTGCGCTTCGGCCGTTTCTCGCCAATGTCGGATTGACCGTGACGGCTACGGTGTAACCAAATGCCATGCCTGAACCGCCTTTCGCGGCTTTGCCGAAGAGGTCCCCCGCCTGGTCGCTGGACATCATCTCGGCGGATTCGGGCTTGAGAAGCCGGTTGCCGAATAGCTCGCCCTTGTTGACCAGCATCTGCTCGAAATGCAGATAGTCGCGAGCAGTGCTGACGAGTCCGGCAGAGCCGGAAAAATACCTGGTGGGGGAGCCGGCCTTGCCCTCTATGAAGATCATCATTCGGGGCAGCTTGTCTTTCGGTACGATCCAGTGCGTATCCTTCATATCCAGCGAGTCGAAGATGCGTTCCTGAACGAACTCGTTGAATGGCATACCGGATACGATCTCGATGACCCCTGCCACCACATCGAGCCCGCCGCCATAGCCCCATTGCGTCCCCGGCTGGAAACTCAACGGGCCTGCGGCGACCTTTGGAATGGGAATTATAGACCTATTTAGACACGCGCCTTCAAAGGCTTAGGATCGGGAATCCGGTAGCCGGTCGAGCTTCTGGCATAGGGAACATTTCGGCCAAATGCGAGTTTCTGAGTTAGCCTGACACGATCCGATCCTATAACCCTTGCATTTTGGGTGCCAATGCCAAAAGTCACTGATCTTGCTGCGTTTGAATACCCTCACAGGCCAACCGTGCGCGGGTCGCATCAAATCATCCAAAATCTCAAATGTGCTAAATACTAGTGTTATGGAGACAGATCAACATCCGTCTGGCGAGCGACAATCTGATTCAATTGAACAAGGCGACTATGAATTTCGCGTAGAGCTTCACGCCGCAGTTTTGCTAACTCACGACCTGTTGCTGAAGTTAGATTCCCTCGAACGTATGTATAGAGAGTTACCGAAGCCATTCCTACGCGACCGGACTTCTCGCTCGGATAAAGACTGATCGTATCGAATGTCACTTTGACCAGACCTTCATCAATCTGCATGAGTTCCTTGATGGTGATGTCTGGCATCGGACAATTTTCCTACTCGCCCCAAGGCTATCACGCGCCACAGGGCTCCGCCATCTGGCCGTATGATCGTCAAGAATTGTCTTTGTCCGCGCCTTGCGACTCGGTCGGCGCTGGCACGTCATGTCTGGCGCGATAGGCGTCCACCATGCGTTGAGAAACATCCGAGGCATAGCAAAGGGGAGATGCTCCTCCCCAACGGCTATACGCGCTTCGCTTGCCGCTGATACGCCCCGCGCGATCCCTGTTGTACGGGCACGGACAGCTTCCTCTTTACAAACAGGGGGAGGCGAGCCCCCGAAAACGAAAATGGGTAGTGGGGTTTTTCGATTTCGTATCGAATGTCATTCAGTTCAACCACTACTTTCATCGCCCCCGAAATCAGTATTGACAGTGTTGACAGCAGCGCAGCAAGACTTGGCTCAATGTCTGTTTCGCCTTGTCCATCTGCGGAGCGCGGGGAGGGCGACGCTCTCGCGACATTGCTGCGAAAGGTAAGGCTGGGCGAGAGTGTCACTCAGGCCGATCTGGAGCGCGCTGGCTGCGCCGATTGAAATATCCGGCACGATCCTGCCAGAACGAAAGACGTCTAGCGGCCTCCTCTGGCGCGTGATAGCCTCTCGATTCTTCCGAAGCCCGCTAGGAGAAAAATCATGGCCAGCAATATACAAACTCTGGATGACGTTGAAAGACTATTGAAGTCGAAACAGGGCCGGGAGCTAAATACTATCCATGAATGCATATCGGCATTGGTGGATTTGATGAAATCCCAAAACCAAGAAATCAACAAGCTTTTGACACAGGCATATTTCGACAGTGCCTACAATTCATTGTGGGCCAAACTTGAAAATCTGGAGACTTCCACAAAGAATGATTTGGGAAAAGTGGATGTCAAGCTGGATGCCGTCGAAACCAAATTGGATGCCGTCGCGGATCACATGGGGAGGATCGAGGAGCATTTGGGGATCGCGCCCGATCCAGAAGATTCCTAAAAGTGGACGAGAAATTAGAAACTATATCTACCGTGGCTGGCCATTCGATAGAAAATTTAGAAGAAATAGGAATGGAAAATGGCACTGGCAAAAGAATTGCGGGTATTGGTCTATTTCGACCGACATAAAGGCGTCTAGCTTGAGTCGCGCCGACTTGGATAATCTATGTCAATTGTGCATCGATATCACTCGCAAAGAGATCAAGGCGCGAGAGCTTTGACGGCCCGCGCCTAATGTTCCAAATCGTCCTGCTTATCAGCGCAATAGTGCTGGCATTCATTATTATCTATTCTTCACAGAAATTTCAGCGATGCTGTTTCTGTTTGATTTGGTTCGAGTGCTCGCCATTATGGTCATTTTGCCGTGCTTGGCATGGGCGGTCCTAAAAGTGATCTGGAAGGATTAGATATGGGCGAAAAACAACACCAACTTTGATTGAAAGATGAACGAGGTAGGAAAGAATCAACATGCAACAAATTGGCGCGAAGAAAGTGGAAGTCTCCAGACCCGGAGATGGGCGTGAACGAGCCGATACTCCCACGCTTTCTTTAACCTGGATTGTTTCTTACCAGCCTCATCGAAAACAGCTACCTTTATGTCCGTGAAGTCAGGTATGTATCTTTCGACAGGATCAGACGGCCTTAACTTCCCTTCCTCGATCATCATCATCGCCGCGACGCCCAGAATCGGCTTCGTGGATGAAGCCATATTGAACATCGCATCCATCTGCAGTGGCGCCTGGGTCTTGCCGTTGGCAACGCCCTGCGCCTCGAAATAGACCACCTTGCCACGACGGGCCACGCCAACCACGGCCCCCTGAATGCGGCCTGATTCAATGACTTCCTGGACGACATCGCTGACCTTGTTCAGTCGTTCCCCGGACATTCCCATCTCTTCCGGCGTTCCGTGGGGTAGCTCAAACGTCGCGGTCATTGATCCTCCCTCGTGATGCCGATCGTTGATCTGGTTGCCCTCCGCCGCGCTGCCGACTGAAACCAGCATACAGACCAGAAGCATCATCGGGTTCATCACTGGAATTCTCTTTGAATAAGGTAAAGCAACGGTAACGATATGGGAGGTATCGCCTAGCCTCAACGGCCATGCTTCCTGCGTTTGGCCGCAAAGCACGACGCAAACGCTCGCACCGAGCATTGGGAGACGGGTGTCGACATGGTCTTGATCTTAACGCCACAGCAATGATATGGAGACCCGAGCGATTTCATGGCCAGAACCGACATTCCAGTGTCACCTCGGTTGACACCGGTCTGTCGGAGAGACTCTTTCATTTTCCGACCAAAAGCTCTGGATGGAATCGCACCACACCAAAGAAAGTCGTCAGTTTGAAGGAACGCTTGGGAACCTCCAGCAACGCGCCGTGATTTCCGTGGAAGTGGATTTGCTGTAAGTGCGACCGTCGAGGTACCAGTAATCGATACCATGAAAAGGACGTATGTTTATCCATGCCGAGCTGAACTCGTCAAAGTGGATTCCTTGGAACACAAAATAGCAGACACCTTCGTGGATCGGGATCATGCGTACGGGTTCCATCTCTCCGTCTTGGATTGTTAACGTGAATTCCAGTTCCATGTGGCCAGCAGCGTAGTTCGGAATCTCGCTCCTGATCGTTTCAATCGCTCGTTCCCGTTCGTGCCGTATCGCATCGAGGTCCAGCAACTCTATGCGCGAGCGCAGGTCCGATATCTCTGCGCGCAGGGTTGCCAGATAGATGGCCGCACCTACAATAGTGGCCAAGAGCGTGGATACAACGCCAACTTCTCGGATGGTCACAATTATTGTCTCTGTCGCCGTCTTGTCGTTTCTCGGCTCATAGTGGCAACTCCAATACGCGCGAGCACACGCAGGCGAGATGGCGAACGCAGGTTAATTCGACATTCAAGGGTGGGAGTTTTTCTCGCCGCCAAACCATCTTCAGATCGTAGCGCAACCGACCGGCGATAGCTTCGGCAGATTTGTCCCGCGCTGACCCACACGCACCGTTTTGCCGCCGACGGCCGCCTGGTCGAGATTCGATTGCCGGGGCGCGACGCGCCATTGGAGGCCAAAGTGAATCGAAGGGCCAACCTCAACGGAACGCCGCGCATCATGGGTGGCGCCAAACTCCGCGACTGGTTTCAGAAGACGACCCGAATAGGTGGCTCGATCCGCGTGCGAGTCCACAACAAGGATCGCATTGACATCACTCCCGCCTGATAGGGATCCTGGCGATTCGGTTTCATCCCACTACCCGTCAGCACACGGCAAGGTCAGGTCTGGATGTGTGTGTGACCCAAAGATGAGGTCGTGACAACCAGACCCTCCGATTCGTAGACTGGGATTCCGGTCGGCGACTGCTTAATCGACAACATTGGATTCTCGGCTTGCCAAGCTTATTCGCAAGACTGTTCGCTTACCGTCCCCGCGAAAACCGAGACCCCGCTGAAGATTTCTTCACTGAGGCTTTGGCTGGGGTCTTGAACGCCAACGATGCGTTACGGAAGGAGTTTGCTGGATGGCTCTTGAACCCCCAAACGAAGCCCGTCCCATTAAAATCCGTCGGCCCCGTCGAGACGCAGAAGGCAATTGGCGGTGGAAATCGCTGCGATTTGTGGCTGGACGCGCGAGATGAAGCAAACGAGCATCACCTGATCGTTCTCGAGAACAAGATCGGCGCTCCAGCAGACCTCTCCCAGTTAGGTCGCTACGCGAACTGTCTCGCGACGCAGATCCACGCAGCAAGCAGGACACTTCTCTTCGTGAGTCCGCACAGCCGTAGCGGCTTTCGCCTTCCAGTCGATAGGTCCTCGGTCGATTTTCGCGAGTGCCGCTGGTATCAGGTTTATGACTGGTTGACGAATTGGGTGCAGCAGGAACGGGCGTCTGCTGTCAGTTCTACCGTGCTGGTGCAAGAACTGCTTGACTTGATGAAGGAATGGAACATGGACATGACATTGAGTGCGGCCGATCTAGCTATCGCGGCGACATATCAACTATCGGCCAAGAAGAGATTGGTGAAGATTCTGGACGAGGTCTATGCAGTCTTCAATGAGTGGGGCGTCGAAGTCGGCAAAAGCGGTAGGAGCAAGTGGTCTCACGACTACAACGGACTGGTCTACAGCACGCCATCATTTGGAGAAACCGGAATCTACTTGGAGTTTGGCTTCGAATTCGAGCGCGAAGAGGAAACCTGGAGCGTTACCCGTTTGGGGCTACCTTCCATTTACTTCGCAATTCGAGGTGAAGGTGTCAGCCAACTGGACTTGCGCCTGCCTCCCGGCGGTTGGGGACCTCCCCCGAAATCCTGGAACTGGAGTAATGCCGTGAAAGTGAAGCAACTGAGTACATTCGAAGTCGGGCGTGGTCAAATACGGGACGAATATCCCCACTTCTTTTTGGACGCATTTGACGAGGCCAAGCAGGCGTTTGAGGGTCGAAAGAACGACTTGCTGGCACATCAGAAGTAGCCGCCATATGTCCCGATATCAGTAGCGACATCGATGAGCAACTGCGCGACCGATGTCGGGAGAGACGGCTTGGCTGGAACAGGTGGCCGAGTACGGCATCAGGCTGAACTCCGCTTGTCCAATTCGCTGAGCGGTCAGAAATAGTTGACCCATTCCTGGCAAATGGCACCTCTTGGCGGCGACGAGCACACGCACTGTGGCAATATCCCCGCCCAAGGAATCGAGACGATGACGGAAAACGCACCGAGATCGGAGGCCACAATACCAGGCACCACCCCGGCGCTCGACGTGTTCGCCCTCCGCGATAGCGTCGTCGGCGAGTACAAAGGCTTCGCGACATCGTTCACGACGATCCACGCTCGGGACATCCGCGAGCAGGTGGAGGCCATCTACGCCGAAAATCGCTACTGGCCCGAGCCGCTGATCCAGATCAATCCGAGCTACAAGCGGTCGACGGACGTCGGCGCCTTGGTCACTAACGGCGTCCTGGACCCAGGCTGCGCGGACATCTTCCGCGCGGACGGCGATGTCCTGTCCCTCTACAAGCACCAGGAGCAGGCCATCGCGCTGGCCGCGGAGGGAGAGAGCTTCGTGGTGACGACCGGCACCGGATCCGGAAAGTCGCTCTGCTTTTTCGTCCCCATCGTCGACCAGGTGCTGAAGGCTCGCCGCGCGGCCACCGAGCGACGAACCTGCGCCATCGTCGTCTATCCGATGAATGCCCTCGCGAACTCGCAGATGGATGAACTCGCCAAGTTCGTCGATCAAGTACCCGGAGAACGGCCGATCACTTTCGCTCGATACACGGGCCAAGAGAACATGGACGAGCGGAAACGCATCGCGGACCATCCGCCGGACATCCTGCTTACTAACTTCATGATGCTGGAACTCCTCATGACGCGGCAGGAGGAGGTCGATCGTCGCGTCATCGGCAATTGCGCGGGCCTGAGCTTCCTCGTCCTGGACGAGTTGCATACGTACCGAGGCCGTCAGGGCGCGGACGTGGCGCTGCTGGTGCGCCGGGTCCGGGAGCGACTGCAGCCGGAGAGACTCGTATGCATCGGGACGTCGGCCACGATGGCGAGCGAAGGGTCGCTCGACGACAAGAGCCGCATCGTCGCGGGCGTGGCCTCGAAGCTCTTTGGGACCGGCATTGCAGAGAGCAACGTCATCACCGAGACGCTTGAGCGCATCACCGATTCGACGGCCACTGCGGATTCGGTAGCGCCACGGCTAGGCGCCGCGATCGACGCTGGAATACCGACCCACATCCCCGACTCCGCGCTCCGCGAACACCCGCTCGCCGTGTGGGTGGAGACGCGCCTGGGCATCTCGTTCTCAGATCTCGACCAGCGTTGGGTCCGGGCCAGGCCCAAGACCATGACCGAAGCAGTGACGGATCTCGCGGAGGAATCCGGCCGGCCCCCGGATGCCTGCCGCACGGTGCTGCGCGACTTCCTGCTGGTATCAGGCGAAACCGAGCGATCAAGGACCGGGAACCCCGCGGCGAGCGAGAAGAGCTTCTTCGCCTTCAAGCTCCACCAGTTCATCTCGGGCGCCGGACACGCCTACGGGACGATCGAGCCGCCGGGCGAACGCACCGTGACGGTCGATGGACAGCAGTTCCTTCCGGGCCAACCGGAGAAGCGCCTTTACGCCGTGCATTTCTGCCGCGAGTGTGGGCATGAGTACCACCCGGTGCGGCTGGTGCAACAGGCCGAGGGTCCGGTCTTCCTCGCGCGCGACATCGACGACGCGCCCCCAACCCTACGAGACCAGGCCGACGGAGACCCCGTCGAGACAGGCCCCGAAGGGCTGTTCGGCTTCTTGACCCCGCATCCGGTCAATGATGCCGCCTTTACGTTTGACGACCGCGCCGAGGACTATCCCGAGACGTGGCTGGAGTTCGACTCCAATGGAAACCCACGGCTCAGAAGGTACTACCGAGACGCCCGTGTTCGAACTTTTCTGGTCGCGGCGGACGGCCGCATCGGTTCGGGGACGAAGGTGTGGTTCCAGCCAGGCAAGTTCCGCCTCTGCATGCGTTGCGGCAACACCCAAGGTGGCGCGGCGCGTGATCGTACCCGTTTGGCTTCGCTGTCTGCGGAGGGCCGGAGTTCGGCCACGACCGTACTCGTCGCGAGTGCGCTGCGCTGGATGCACGGTGCCGAGTCAGCGATGGACGCCTACACGCGGAAGCTCCTGGGCTTCACGGACAACCGCCAGGACGCCGCTCTGCAGGCGGGTCATTTCAACGACTTCCTCTTTGTGAGCTTGGTACGCGCCGGGTTTCTCGGCGCACTGCGGAGGGCTGGCGCGAACGGCCTGCGCAGCGACGAACTGGGCGTCGCCCAACAGCGCACCCTGGGCTTCGACCGGGCGGACGCCCAGATTCGCGCCGAATGGCTGCTGGAACCCACGCTACGCGGCTTCAACCTACAGCAGGCCGAAGGCACGTTGCGGCAGGTATTGGCCTATCGCATCTGGTTCGATCAGCGACGCGGATGGCGGTACACCAATCCCAACCTCGAGCAGCTCGGCATGGTCCAGGTCCAGTACCTCGGCCTCGACGACCTCGCTGCGGACGACGAGGTGTTCGCCGAGGCGAACCCGCTGCTGAAGCACGCGAAACCCGCCGTCCGGGCGGCGGTCTATCGTGAATTGCTCGACCACATGCGGAAGTGGATGGCAATCCGCAGCCAGGTGCTCGATACCGCCGTCCTCGAACAACTCGTGGCCAAGTCGCACAGCCGCCTCCGCTCTCCCTGGGGGCTCGGCATCGACGAGAAGCCGCGGGCGGCGGGCTGGTTGATGATCGCCGCACCTACGCGCCGCACGAGCACGCGCCGCGACATGGACATGATCGTGCACGGTGGTTCGCGCAGCGGTCTCGGGCGCACCCTGCGTGCCTCGAAGCTCTGGGGCGGCGACGCGTCCATACGCGACTTGAAGTCGCAGGAGTTCAACCAACTCGTCCAGGACCTGCTCCGCGCGGCCGCGACGCATGGCCTGATCTCGGAGGAGAGCACGCCGTTCGATCAGACCGGCTGGCGCCTGAACGACGCGTGCGTCCTCTTCAGGTTAGGTGGCAGGCAGGAAGAATGCGGCGGCGTTGCCCAGAACGCGTTTTTCCGGGATCTCTACGAGAATCTGGCGAATATGCTCTACGCCCCCACGCACCCGCTGTTCGGGTTCGAGGCGCGCGAGCACACCGCCCAGGTCGATCCCGACAACCGCGAAATCCGCGAGAAGCGCTTCCGCTTCGGGGAGCGGGAACGACAGGAGCTGGACACGGACGAACAACGCCTGCGGGAGGCCGGCGAGGCCAACCGCTTCCTTCCGGTGCTCTTCTGCTCCCCGACTATGGAGCTTGGTGTCGACATCGCGGCGCTGAACGCTGTGCACATGCGCAACGTCCCGCCCACGCCCGCGAACTACGCCCAGCGGGGCGGACGAGCAGGTCGCAGCGGACAGGCGGCGCTGGTCATCACGTACGCGTCGTCGCAGAGTCCTCACGACCAGTACTTCTTCCAGCAACCCAAGGCGATGGTCCACGGCGAGGTCCGTGCGCCGATACTTGAGCTCGCGAACCGCGACCTGATCGACAGCCACCTCCAGGCGGCGTGGCTATCGTGCGTCGACCAATCGCTGGACCCGTGTATCGCCGAGTTACTCGTCCTCAACGACCCGAACCGGCCGATCGAGCCGGACATCCAGACCGCGCTGGCAGAAAAACGGGTCGCGGCCCGCGCGGGCGAACGCATCCGGCGCGTCCTCGACTTGGTGGCGGACAATCTCACCCCCGAACTGGCGCCGTGGTACACAGGCCGGGACGCCTATTCGGTTACCATCGTGGCGACGGCGGCGCGGCGCTTCGACGACGCGTTTGATCGCTGGCGGGATCTCTTCGCTGCCGCCGAAGAGCAGCGGGATGCTGCCCGCAGGACGATGGACGATTACTCCGCCTCCTACCGGGACAAACGCGCCGCTCAGACCCGCCACGCGCAAGCCGTGGACCAGCTCAACCTGCTCCAGCGTGGCAGGAGCGCATTCTCCAGCGACTTCTTCACATACCGGTATCTCGCCACGGAGGGTTTCCTGCCGGGCTACAACTTCCCGAGACTGCCGCTGCTCGCCTACGTTCCGGCCAGTCGAGATGGCCGTGGCAAGCAGGCGTATCTACAGCGTCCGCGCTTCCTCGCGCTCGCGGAGTTTGGGCCGCGCAGCCTCGTCTATCACGAGGGGCGCGCCCACCGGGTCGTGCGGGCGCTGCTCTCGGCCGGTCACCGGGAATCGGCCACGCCCGATACGCAACTCACCACCAAGGCGGTGCGAATTTGCACCCACTGCGGGGCGGGGCACTTCCGCGACGATGTATCGATGTGCCACGCCTGCGGAACGTCCCTAGGCGATGCGGAGGTGGTGGGCAACACCTATCGGATCGAAAACGTCGCCACGTATCCGGCCGAACATATTACGGCCAACGACGAAGAACGACAGCGCCAGGGCTTCGATCTACAGACGACCTTCGAGTGGGCGATCCGCGACCAAGAGGTCGATGTGAGGCTGGCGACGGCCTCCGACGCAGAGGGCGAGATCGCGCACTTGGCCTACGGTCCCGGTGCGACCATCACGCGCCTCAACAAGGGGCTGCGCCGCAGGGCGAACAAGACGATTCTCGGCTTCCACATCGATCCGATCTCGGGGTACTGGGCCAAGAACGAGGAGGAAGACGCGGACGAGCGCGAGCTCGATCCCACGGCCGCACCCCGGCAGTGGATCGTCCCGAGCGTCCAGGATCGCAAGAACGCGCTGCTCTTTCGGCCGGTCGGCGACGGTCTCTCGGAGGTCACGCTGTCCACCGTGCAGCACGCACTTCTGCGTGGTATCGAGGCGGTGTTCCAACTCGAGGAAGGCGAGATGCTGGCCGAACCGATGCCCACCCGCGACATGCGCAATGGCTTCCTGCTCTACGAAGCCACCGAAGGCGGCGCTGGCGTGCTCACCCGGCTCGTAAGCCAGGAAACGAGCCTTGCCGAGGTCGCACGAACGGCGCTCCAGATCATGCATCTCGACATCGGCAACGACGAACTCCTGCCCGAGTCCCCATCGGACCTCGCGGACCGGCCGCAGGCGGGCTGCGTCGCTGCCTGCTATCGCTGCCTGATGTCGTACTACAACCAGCCCGACCACGAACTGCTGGATCGGCGGGACGGAGACGCCCGCGCCATGCTCCTGCGATTGGCGCGCGGCGGCACCGTGCCCCGTCAGGACGAGCGGTCACCGGTAGCTGGCACGGTTGGGGCGGAGGACTCGCGCGCAGGACGGTGGCGAGCCGAGGCGTCGCGGCGTGAGATTCCCGCGCCGGACGCAAAACCCCTCGTGGCGGGCGACTGGTCCATCTGTGGCGTCTGGAGAAAGCACTACGTTGCGGCGCTCGTCGAGGAAGCGGACCTCGCGGCCTTGCAGCCGCTGGAGGACCTCGGCTTCGAAGTCATTCAGTTCGAGGATCCCGCAAGCTGGAACGCAGCCTTCGCACAGCTCGCTTTCGCCCTGGGACGGGTGCCGTGAGCGCGCTCGCCTACGCGCCTGGGAGCTTGGTCAGCGCCCGCGGCCGGGAATGGGTCGTCCTCGGCGGAAGTTCCGCTGAAACGCTTCGGGTCCGGCCGGTCACGGGATCGGACGAAGACCAGACGCTGATTCATCTACCGCTCGAAATCGAGCCGGTGCGCGAGGCCCGATTCCCCTTGCCGAGCGCGCACGAACTCGGTGGACATGACTCGGCCCTCCTTTTGCGCGACGCGTTGCTGCTTTCGCTGCGGCGGGGGGCCGGTCCATTCCGGAGCTTCGGCCAGATCTCGGTGGAACCGCGTGCCTACCAGCTCGTGCCCCTCCTCATGGCCCTCAAGCTGGATCCGGTGCGGCTGCTCATCGCGGACGATGTGGGCGTCGGGAAGACCATTGAAGCCCTGCTCATCGCCCGCGAGCTGCTCGACCGAGGCGACATTGACCGCACCGTCGTCCTCTGCCCGCCACATCTCGTGGACCAATGGATCACAGAGCTGGAGGTGCGCTTCCACATCCGCGCCGCCCCGGTCACCGCCCGCAGCGCGCGGCGCTTGGAGCGTGGCGTTCCCCCGGGCGTGAGCATCTTCTCAGTGCATCCGCACACGGTCGTGAGCCTCGACTACGTGAAGACCCGCGAGCGGCGCGACAACTTCCTCAACGCGTGCCCTGATTTCGTCATTGTGGACGAAGCCCACACCTGCGCCTCCTCCGGTCAGGGCAGGCATCAACGCTACGAACTGCTTCGGGGACTGGCCGACAGCCCGACGCGGCACCTAGTGATGCTGACCGCGACGCCCCACAGCGGTGACGACGCGGCCTTCTACCGGCTCCTCGGCCTGCTCGCCCCGGAGTTCGAGGGTCTGGCGGATGCTATGGGCAGTGAACGCGGACGCCTCCGCGGACGCCTCGCGAACCACTTCGTTCAGCGACGTCGCGCGGACATTGCCGAATGGCGTGAAGGTGACATCTTTCCACGTCGCGAGACCAAGGAGCTCACTTACGAACTCAGTGGAGCCTGGCAGACGTTCCTCAACGATGTCCTTGATTACTGCGCCGAGGTGGTGGAGGCGGAGGCCGGGGACGCGGAGCGTCAGCGCCTCAACTTCTGGGGGACGCTGGCCCTGCTGCGCTGTGCTGCGTCGAGCCCCATCGCGGCGGCACTGGCCCTGCGTACGCGTGCGGGGGAGGATCTGGGGGACGAGGCACGCCAAGATCTGCTGGATCGCATCTTCGATGGGGCCGTCGATGGCCTCGTCGCGGACGATCTAGAGCCCCCTGCCGGCGGCGACGCTCCGGCGCTGGCTCGGCTCATCGAGCAGGCCGAGAAGCTTGCTGGCCGGGGCGGCGATCCGAAGCTCCAGACCGCCTCGGAGCATGTGATGGAGCTCGTCGAGGCCGGGTTCAACGTGGTGGTCTTTTGTCGCTTCATCGCGACGGCTCACTACGTGGCCCGTCATCTCGGCAAGAGCCTAGCGGGCACGGCCGTTGGCGTGGTGACCGGCGAGATGCCCCCGGAAGAGCGCGAGGAACGGGTGGCGCGTATCGGTACCGACGAAGACGGAAGGGTCTTGGTCGCCACCGACTGCCTCTCTGAGGGGATCAACCTGCAGGAGTACTTCGACGCCGTGGTGCACTACGACCTTTCGTGGAATCCGACGCGCCATGAGCAGCGCGAGGGGCGCGTTGATCGTTTCGGCCAGCCGAGTCCGACGGTGCGCGCGACGCTCCTCTACGGCGTGGATAACCCAATGGATGGCGCGGTGCTCCGAGTCATCCTGCGCAAGGCCGCCCGCATCCGCGAAGAACTCGGCGTCCCGGTGCCCATACCGGACGAAGGCCACTCGCTCACCCAGGCGCTGCTCAAGGCGGTCCTCTTGCGACGGCGGGGGCGGTCAGACGCGATCAATGGTGAACAGCTCGAGCTATTCGAGAGGCAGTGGGAGGACACCAGAGCGAAGGCGACGAGCAGCCGGACCGTGTTCGCCCAGCGGCGCATCCGGCCCGACGAAGTGCTGCCCGAGTGGCACAAAAGCTTGGCCGCCATCGGCGGCCGTGAAGACGTGCAGCGCTTCGCGAGCCGCGCGCTCGCCCGTCTTGGTTCGGGGCTGGAAGCAGGCCGACGAGGATTCAAGGTTGCGACGGTGTCCTTGCCCGATGCCGTTCGCGAGCGTTTGGAGACTGAGAGCATCGCGGGCACCGTGGCGATCGACTTCGTCTATCCCGCGGCGCCTGGCTGCCGTCCCGTACAACGCAGCCATCCCCTCATCGCCGTGCTCGCCGACACCCTGCTCGGGCGAACCCTTGCGGAGGACGAAAGCGCGGCATCAACCGGCGATCCGGCGGTGCTTGGGCGCGTCGGGTGCTGGATTTCAGAGGAAGTCCAGGGTCGAACAACGGTGGCGCTGCTCCGGCTTCGCCACCATCTGCTATCGCGACGGCGGCGTCGCGAGACGACTCTAATGGTGGAGGAGGCGGCTGCGTTGGCCTGGGTGGCGCCGCACACCGAGGAGCCGATCTCCGGGTCCAACGCGCTCTCGCTGCTCGAACTAGCCCCGGTGGGAGATCCCCCACAGCATGTGCGCGAGCGCGAAGCCGTGCGGGCACTGGCGCTGCTTCAGGAGCATGGGTCGGATCTCGAAGCGTTGACGGTGGCCCGGGCGAACGCTCTGCTAGAGGACCATCTGCGCGTGCGCGAAGCCAGCAGGGCGACGGGGATCACCTCGGTCCATGCCCTGCCGCGCCCGGACGTGATCGGCGTTTACGTGCTCCTACCCAAGGTCGACTGACCATGGTGTCCCGTCGAAGCCATCCGGGCGAGGCCCGCATCGCCTTCGAGGCACTCTCGATCGAGGGCGGCTTGCTCGCGGCCGACTGGCTCGGGAAGGTGGCCCAGCTTCAAGCCGACGCGCAGGAAGCGGGCGACTATCGCATCCCAAGCGGATTGAACATTCGCGAAGAGATCGCCCGGAGCTGGCGGATTGGCCAAGCCTGCTTCCAGGCGATGGAGTCGGGCCGTGTTGGAGGTGGCGATCATGCCGCGCTTGCAGGGCGCTTCGTCGATGCCTTCTTGCGCGACGCCCTGTGTTTCACGTCCCTGAGGCGAGCGGGACCAACGACGGTCGACGGCCGTTTGTATCCCGTTAGCTTCTTCGCGCTCGGTGAGCGAGTGCCCGTAGCGGTGGCTCCGTTGGGAGCGGGTTTGGACGTCCCCCTGCCGGAACTCGGGGACGAGCACCGCCGGCGGAGTGCCTTCGGGCTCTTGCAGGAGACGCTGAACGTGTCGGGCGCGGCGCTGTGGGGTTTCGCGACGGACGGCCTCTCGCTGCGGATCGCGCGGGACAACGCGAGCCTCACGCGGCCGGCGTGGATCGAAGCCGACCTCGGCAGGATGTTCACGGAGGAGCTGTACCCGGATTTCGCCGCGCTATGGCTCCTTGCACACGAATCCCGCTTCGGCCGTGACGAAGACCCGCCGGAAACCTGTCCGCTGGAGGCGTGGCGGGAAGCCGGTCGGGAGGAAGGCACGCGGGCGCGGGATAAGCTGAGCGCGGGCTTCCGGCAGGCGCTCGAAATGCTGGGCGACGGGTTCCTGTCCCACCCGGCGAACAATGAGCTTCGCTCCATGTTGCGCGAGGGGGCGCTGACCACGGGAGGGTTCTTTGGGCAAGTCCTGCGCTTGGTCTATCGGCTCGTCTTCCTGCTCACCGTCGAAGAACGGGGCCTGCTACACCCGAACGATGCATCCAGTTCGGAACGGGAGCTCTATGCCGATGGATACGGACTCCGCCGCCTGCGCGACCGAGCCGTCCGCCGCAGCGCCCACGACCGCCAAGGCGATCTCTGGGAGGCCACTAGAATCGTCTTCCATGGTCTTGTGGATGGGGAACCAAGGCTCGGGCTACCGGCCTTGGCCGGACTCTTCGGCCGGGAGGAGTGTCCGAATCTCGACACGGCTAAGCTGGAGAACCGTGCGCTCCTCGGTGCCCTGTTCCAACTCGCTTGGCTTCGAGAGCCCACCGGCCTCGTGCGCGTGAACTGGCGGGACATGGGACCGGACGAGCTGGGCTACGTGTACGAGGGCCTGCTTGAGCTGGTGCCCCAGATCACCGGGAACGGACGAGCTTTCTCCTTCGCGAGCGCGGAAGAGAGCCTCGGCCACGCACGGAAAACCACTGGTAGCTACTATACGCCGGACGAACTGGTCCAGGTTCTCCTGGGCAGCGCGCTCGATCCGATCATCGACCGCACGGTTGACGCCCATCCCGAGCATCCCGTCGATGCGCTGTTGGACCTCGCTATCGTCGACCCCGCGTGCGGCTCCGGGCACTTCCTGCTCGCGGCGGGGCGGCGACTCGCGGACCGCGTCGCTCGAATCCGGGCGGGAGGCACCCCGACGCCGGAGGATTACCAGTGTGCGCTTCGCGACGTGGTCCGCCGATGCATCTATGGCGTGGACGCGAACCCGCTGGCGGTAGAGATCTGCAAAGTGGGCCTCTGGATGGAGTCGATCGATCCGGGGCTTCCGTTGACGTTCCTGGAGAGCCACATCCGCTGCGGCAATTCGCTCATCGGTACGAACCGAGCGTTGATGGGCGACCAGGTGCCGGACGCGGCGTGGGCAGTCCTTGAAGGAGACGACAGGAAGGTTACCAACGCACTCAAGCGGCGTAACCGAGTGGAGGTCGTCGGCCAGCGACGCCTACCGTTCGAGGTACGCGACGAGACGGGTGGGGTGCGCGCGATGCGTGCGGTGGAGGAGGTCCCGGACACCGACGCTGACGCGCTGGCGGAGAAACAGCGGCAGTGGGAGGCGCTCCTCGCCTCGAGGCCCTACGAGCGGGAGAAGCTCGTGTCCGACGCGTGGTGTGCCGCCTTCCTGTGGCCGAAGGGCGAACATGGTGCGGTCGTCGAGGCCGCACCTACGACGGACGCTTGGCTTGCGCTCCGCGACAGGCAGGCGCCGCCGTCCTCGACGTTCCTAGATGCCACGCGGCAAATCGTTGAGGACTACGGCCTATTCCACTGGGAGCTGGCGTTTCCGGACGTCTTCGCGCGGGGTGGGTTCGATGTCGTGCTGGGCAACCCACCGTGGGAGCGAATCAAGCTCCAGGAGCAGGAGTTCTTCGCCAGGCGCGAGCCGTCCATTGCGAAGGCGCGGAATGCCGCCGAACGAAAGAAGCTCATCGCGGCGCTTCCAGCTACGGACCCGGTTCTCTGGCAGGAGTGGAGCCGCGCAACGCGCATCGCGCAGGGACAGAGCCATTTCGTGCGGCAATCTGGGCGCTACCCGCTTTGCGGGAAGGGCGATATCAACACCTATGCGTTGTTTGCTGAGCACAATTGGAGAGTGTTGGCGCCTCACGGATCTGCAGGCTTCATCGTCCCCGGAGGGATCGTCACCGACGACACGACCAAGGAGTATTTCCAGGCCCTTCTCGACGGTAGCGCCCTTGCGAGTGTGTATCACTTCGAGAACGAGAGTCTCGTCTTCAAGGGGCTCCATCACGCGTATCGGTTCGTGCTGTTGACGATCAGGGAGTCTGATCAGGCTGATCTCGTGTTCTATGCGAGACGAGCGGTTGATCTCGGCGACCGCCGGCGACACTTCGAGTTGACTCCTGCGGACTTCGCCGCTCTCAACCCGAACACGCGTACCTGTCCCACGTTTAGGTCACGTCGCGACGCCAACATCAACTTGACGATATACCGCCGTGCGGGAGTGCTGTGGAAGGAGAACGACCCGGACGGAAATCCGTGGGGCTTGAGTTTCCTGAGCATGTTTCATATGGCCAATGACTCCGGCCTCTTTCGGACAAGGGCCGAGTTGGCGTCGGCTGGGTGGAGACTTGACGGAGATCGGTTCGAGCGGGACGGGGAGGTCATGTTGCCTCTATACGAGGCAAAGATGATTCATCACTTCGATCACCGATTCGGCACGTATGATGGGCAGAGTGAGGCACAGGCGAACCAAGGCAAACTTCCAGAGCTTGACCACCTTGCACACGCAGACCCGGCACGGATGACGCTACCGAGATACTGGGTCGCTACTGATGAGGTGGCGTTGAGGCTTGATGAGAGCTGGGACAGGCAGTGGCTCGTTGGTTGGAGAGACGTCACTGGTGCGGAGAAAGTCAGAACTGTGATCCCGTGCTTCCTTCCGAGGGCTGCGGCCAACCACACGTTCCCGCTCATGATGCCGTCCTCTGATCCGCAGGTGGTGGCAAGCCTCTACGCGAACCTTGTGAGCATACCGTTCGACTACTGCGCAAGGCAGAAGGTGGGGGGGGTTCACTTGACGTTCTTCACGATACGGCAGCTTCCAGTGCTGGCGCCCGAGGAATACACGGTGCTCTCGCCCTGGTCGCGATCGACAGCAGTCCGTGATTGGCTCCTCCCGCGTGTCCTTGAGCTCACCTATACCGCGTGGAACCTCAAGCCCTTCGCGGAGGACTGCGGCGACGACGGTGCGCCATTCATCTGGAATCCGGAGCGTCGCTTTCAGCTCCGGTGTGAGATCGATGCGGCCTTTTTCCGTCTGTACGGCATCTCGCGGGATGACGCGGACTATATTCTCGACACCTTCCCCGTCTTAGAACGGGCAGAGCAGCGTGAGTACGGCGAGTACCGGACGAAGCGTCTAGTGTTGGAGTCGTATGATGCGTTGGCGGCGGCATCCGAAACTGGGACGACGTACCGGTCGCCGCTCGGACCACCCAGGAGAGCACAGTGAGCCGATTCCAGCTTCGCGAAATCCGCCTCGAGAACTACCGTTGCTTCGACGAGTTTCGGCTCACACTTGAAGAAGACGCCACGGTCTTATTTGCGGAGAATGGCGGCGGCAAGACAGCGTTACTCACGGCCCTCGCCATGGGCCTTGCAGTCTTCCAGCGAGGTGCGTCGAACACACTAAAGCTCGATGTTCGGCGTGATCCTAGGATGCGCACACTCGACGAGAAAGGACGACGCGAGCCTGCGGGTCCGTGCGACGTTCAGTGGACCGCTAGCGTAGACGAGGTGCAGTCCATCACTTGGTCGACGGTGGTGCGGTCCTCGTCCGGACGGAGGACAAATCGGTTCCGACCAATCCTCGAGGCCATCGAGCGAGTTCGAGCCCCGGGAGACCGGTGGCCGTTGTTCGCGTGGTATGGCGTTGATCGCCTCGGGCGGCAGCGCGGCCGGCGTCGCAAAATCGAGCGGTCGGGAGACCGGTGGGAAGGGTACAACTCGTCGCTCGACCCGAATCTGGATGAGGCTCCACTGCTCCAATGGTTTCAGGACGAGATCCTTGGAGACGTGGTCCGGAAACAGCAGGGAGAACCGGAGCGGTTCTTCCATCAGGCCGTGATGGAGGCCACGGTCCGGGTGACACCTGGCGTCAAAAGCGCTTGGTACGATCCCGTCGAGCAAGGCCCGAAGGTGCGCTTCGAGAACGGGCGAGTCGCGTCTTGGTCCGAACTGTCGGACGGCTACCATGTGTTCATCGCACTGGTAGCCGACATCGCCCGTCGCGCTGTCATGCTTAACGAATTCGATGCCGCCGAAGCACCCGAACGCGTGGAGGGCGTGGTGCTCATTGACGAGCTCGACCTGCACCTCCATCCACGATGGCAGCGCGTGGCGCTACCGCGCCTTCGCGAAGCGTTCCCGAGACTACAGTTCGTCGTCTCGACGCACTCGCCACAGGTACTAAGTAGTGCCGAAAACCGCCAAGTGCGCCGCCTCGTTGACGGACGGCTTCAGGAGGGGGACGTGTTCGTGTCCGGGCGCGACAGCAACGCAATTCTCCGGGACCTCATGGACACCGATGATCGCGACGACGTAGGGGTCGCCGCGCTCGGTCATTTACACGAGGCGATCGACCAAGGCGACCGGCAACTCGCCGAGCGGCTCCATCAGGAATTGGTCGAGAGGTGGGGATTCAACGATCCCGCGCTGATCCGCGCCAGAGGGTTCATGGAGGAATAGGATGCGGGGACTGAAGAAGCCCCGGCCACCCGAGAATATAAGCCCCGACGGTCAAGCGCCGCGGCGATTCGTGGATGCGGAGCAGGGGTACCTCGCGGCGCTCGGAAGCAGGCCCAACAAGGCCCGGTTCGCGAGAACAGAGTTCAACCAGCTCGACAAGGCCAAGCTGCGCCAAGTCATGTACGGCGAGCAGAGATCCATCTGCGTTTACTGCGAACGCAGGCTCTCGGAGGGCACATCGCCACCCCACGTGGAGCACTGGCGCCCCCTGAGCGCCGACCCGGGATTCGCGGTCCACTGGAACAACATCTACCTCTCCTGCTCAACGAGGGACACCTGCGAAAACCGGAAGGGTGCCCGACCGCTCAAGGCGAACGACGCGGATCCGGACCTTCCCTGGCCCATCCATTTCGCCTACGAATGCGTCGTCGGTTTCACCACTGCAGGCCACTTATACGTTCGTAACGACGTGCACCTTAACGGGCCAACGCGGGATGCCCTCGAACTGGCTATCGGCGACGGTAAACTACGTGGTGCCATCCTCAACCTCAACCACCCGACGCTCCGTGAAGCCCGGAGGGCAGCCTTGGATAGTGAGCGGACGAGGCTGGCGCGCAACTTCAGTCGGCGCGCAGCTTCAGCAAAGCAACGAGCGGTGCGCGCTAGCCAGATCCTTAATCGAGATCCACGTCCCGAGCATGTAAGCATCCGCGTTGCATGGCTGCTCAAGACGTTGGGGCGGGGATTGTGACGCTGCCGGCGGTTACGATCACCCTTCTGGAGAAGTCCGCGACCGACAACGGCTTCGACCTCGAACTGCAGCACGCAGCCAACTGGCTCTCCTTCGGCAGCAGCCAGACATCGATGCACATCTGGCTCACCGTTCTGGAAGGACGCCGGGTTCTCGCCGCCGTCTCGCGGCCGGATGTCCTCGACGGACTCGCTGGCCTCGGCGTCAACTCCTCCGATCTACTTCCGAACGGTGCCGCCGGCGCACTCGCTGTCGACGACATCCCCGCGCTCCATCCCTTACTACGCCGCGCCTTTCAGCTCTCGCGCACGCTGCCGGACGCCCTACTCCATGTCTTCGAAACTGAAACCGTGAAACTCCCGCGGACCACGGAAGCCGAGCGATTGGTCGTCCAGCGAGTCGGCCAAGACATCTTCCGCCGTGGACTCTTGGAGTACTGGGACGGCCGTTGCGCGATCACCGGTTTGGACGTACCTGAACTCCTGCGCGCCAGCCACATCAAGCGATGGGCCGACTGCGGCACTGACGCAGAGCGCCTCGACGTGTTCAATGGGTTGCTGTTGGCCCCGCACTTGGACGCAGTGTTTGATGCTGGGCTCATCACTCTTGCGGAGGATGGGGCTGTGCTCGTATCGGATGCTCTTTCGGCGGGTGCGCGGTCGGTCCTTGGGCTTGAGAATCGGCTGAAGGTCCGGGGCCTTCATCGCGCTCACGAGGGCTACCTGATTTGGCATAGGGCCAACGCCTTCTGCGGCGACGTGGAGGGCGCTGAAGGCTGATTTCGTCTCCGCTCGAACACCCGAAGTTCATGGATTGGAAGGCACCGGCGGCGGGCGGAACGCCGCGGTACGAATTGAAGGGTGAGAGGCGACGGGTCGATGCATCGGCCCGAACGTGCGGAGCGCGGAAGCATCGCGACCGTGATGCGCGAACAGACGTTCATCGTGGGTGGTGTCGGACGCCCAAAGGGATTGGACTGAGCAAGGCGGAGGCCGGCTGAAAGTCGAGGACTTTGTCTGGCCAGTCATCGGGCTTCGTCCCGGCCGGCGAGGGGACGCCAGCCTGACGACGCAATCGCCTTTTGAAGGGCGAGTTTCGATCATTTAGTTGATCTGGTCCGTCTATGCGTATACACAAGGAAGCCCTTCAATCTTGAGCTTGATTTAGATGGCATACCGCTCCCGCTTTAGGTTGCCGCATGGTCTTCCTGCTTGCCTCGTTTCCCATGACAGTGGATTCCCCGCACTCTGTCGCCTCCTTCAGGTGGAGACACGCGCCCAAAAGCAAAGCTTGGTCAACCGCACGGATTTCAAAAGGATCCTCAAAGACAGGGGTACTACGGCGACTCGAGACCTGAAAACCGCAGACCGGCTCCAACACCAGATTACGGACATCTATAGCCTTCCAAGCGTACGCCGACAAGTGTGGGAGGCGTGGTTCAACCGCACCGAAGGGTTCCAGAATCCGGTGGACGGGTTGGCGCCGCCCTCGCTGGAGTACCAAGCACTGCGACAGTACCACCCAACGTTCCACAAGGCGGACATCGACGACCAAATGCTCTCAGAGTGTGCCTCCTTCTATCAGGCGGATGGTGACCAACCGGAATGGTGCTCTCCAGCGCTTGCGTTGCTTCCGCTGGCCCATGCCGACCTTCGCAATTGGGGGGCGCTTGAAGATGAACGACGGCAAAGCACGGTGTTGGCGGCTTTTGCCATCGCCACTCTGTTGGACGACGCTAGGTTGCTGCACTGGGCAACGGAGCGCGACGAAAGTCTCGCTGCCGAATTCCAATTCGCCAAGGAGGAGCGCGAAGCTGGAACGGAGCGGAGCCGCGATTCCGTGGAAGATGCGGGGTTAGACGGCGAATCCACATCCGACGACGATCCTGCGACCGCGCTACGCAATGTCTGCAAACGGCTCTCCGAGGCCGCCCGGGAACTGGGCGATTCCTTTCCTTCCAGCGTGTTGTTCGACCAAGTCGGGCATTGGGCGGCAGCGGTGGCGCAGCTTCGAGAGCCAGTTTTGCGTGCCGCCGAGGCGCAGGGCGTTGAAGCGCAGATTACTGCGCACGAGGATTTTCTGCGGTCACAGTCCGAAATCGCTTCTTGGGTCGCAGCCGGAATCGACGACATTGGTCACCGTTGGCGTCAAGCGTATCCGGTGAGCGATGCCGAAACCGTGTCGGCGCTTGGCACCGACATTGAACGAAGCCAACGGGCCACGACAGAGCATTTGGAAAAATGGGTGCAGGCCGCCGCACAGGCCTCGGAAAGTCGCAGCGTACTGGAGGCCGCAAACCGGTTGCTCGAGGAGGCGAAGGATAATCTGGCCGTACAGATGAGCGCCCAGAAGGAGCGTAACCTCCATACGGCTGCGCTCGCCTCGGCGCAGTCCTTGGAGACGGAGGCGCAACAGGATGTTCTCGACGCCGCGTCCCCTCTGGGCAAATACAATGCGTACCAGTCGGCCGCTACGGAGTCCGCCAGCGGGTCCGCTCCTAGCGGGTTGGATTCCGCGCTGAACGAAGAGCGCGGCGTAGCGCAAAGCACGCCGACCAATGCCCCAGATGCGGGGACGCCAATCGGGGCGGAAGAGCCGCCCCGTCCAGAGCCTGCTACGGCATCACCGCCCCCGGAATCCGCCGTGTCCGGCGCGGTGAATACAGAGGGCGAAGGAGTGGCTGTGGCCGTCGCGACTGACGGTCGAGAGGACGCCTCGAAACCGAAGGCGGCCCGCACGGTTTCGGATGCGCATGAAGACATCATGTGGCGCAGCCTGCGCAACGGGCGAGGCGGCGTGGCTTACCAAATTGCCCGCATCATGGCGGAAGTGGGCGCAACAGATCAGTCGTATCCTGCATCCGACCTCATCGCATGCGTGGTGTTGGGCAGGGCGATTTCCGGCCCCGAAAATCGGGCGGCGCAGAGTTTTGGTGGCCACGCGGAGGCCGTACTGGGCGCTTTGCCGTTCAAAGCGGACGATCCCGACACCAAGGACGCGCTCAATCTGCTGCTATTCTCAGGAGCAGTCCGCCCCGCGCTGTTTGCCCCGATGACTGGGGCGATTTCGATGCTCCAAGGCGTCGAAATGTCAAGCGGCGATCTTGCGCCGGTATTCCGGTTGACCCGCGCAATCACCCCTCACACGCGGAATCTCCAGCGTCTGCATCTGGATCTCGGCCAAGTCAGCGCGATACTCGAAGGAGCGGTCTGGGAGGATCGTTTGGAGAGTCACGTTCGTGAGGTGGAGGCATGGCGTGCTGCGGCGGAGTCCCAAGAGTTTCTCTACAAGCCCGCGGCGATGGTCTGGCGTTACTGGATGCAAAACAACGACGGCATCCTGTTCGACCTCGCACGCCTGATCGCAGGGAGCGACGCGCAGCAGGTTTCCCAAGTGGAGGAGATTGTCGATGTGCTTTCCGTCGACAAGAAGCTCTCCCATGTGATCGATGACACGCTCCGCAACAAGCTGAATCTGAAGCGCGCAGGCAGGATTACGGGGCGGGGACGTGCACAGATCGACGGCAACGTCGCAAGGGCGGCGAGCCTTGCACGCTCCTGGCTGCGCATCATCGAATCAAAGCCCGGGAGCGAACAGTACGTCGAAGGTCGGGTAGCGGACCTTCGCGCCGACATCAAAAGATTCGCTCCCGAAGCACTGGATGCGATCGCCGAGATGCGGGAGAGAACGCCTGGACCCGCGTTGTCGGCAGCGCTGGTGTGGGCGTATGACCAAGTCAATGAGATCGCTACGATCTTTGGGCATGACCGGGAGGCTTCCTATCCCGATGCCGCCGAGGCGTTCGAGGGCGTCCTGTCCGAAGACTTGGTCTATGTCACGGATGTCGATTTGGGGCCAGACGGGAGGGTTGCGGAAGGCGCCGATCCCCACGACATCCTTAACCTTCTCATCGATACCGACGCACACGCCGAAACAATTGACCAGGCGTTCGACGCCCGCCTGCGACGGGGTGACCTAGCGGGCGCGCAAGCCGCGCTCGAGATGATGGCGCGCGGCGAGCATCCCCGCGAGGAGGCGTGTCGAGACGAACTCGACCGGATACTCGCGGATCAGCGCCCCACGCTGGAGCGGGAACTCGTCGCGTTGAACCAAAAGCTTGAGCAGGCCTACACCGGCGGCGAGTTGTCGGAGGACGCTTCCGAGGAGGAGGAGGAGGAAGATGCGGTCAGGTTGAAGGCACTGATTATCGAGGCGCGGCGTCTGCTCGCGGAAAAAACCTCGGTCATTGAGGCTGTGAGGATCGTTTCCGGGTTCAGGGGCGTGATCGAGACTCGGTTCGCAAGGGTGGTCGACCGGGTCGGAGCCGAGATTGAACCATTGCTGCAGGACGTTCCCGAAGAGCCCCGGCAGTTCATTGAGGACGCGCGGGCGGAGGGCGATCTCATCACCCTCTACGAGGTCCTGGAAATGCTCAAGAACAGCGAGTCGGTGTTGCCGGGCGAGCGCGCCAGGCACCTCGCCGTCGGGACGCGCCTTGCCGCGCTGACGGCGCTCGACCATACCCTTGACCAACCGGACGCGCCCGCACTCCACGAACTGGTCTCGGCGGCGGCGAGCGGCGAAGACATCGTGGGTCTGAACTTCTCAGCGCTGTCGGCTTCGGAGGCTGGGCGCGCCCGCGAACGGCTAGATCTTTGGTGCGAACTGGCGCGCGGCCGCAAGGCGAGTCCTGAGCAAGTCTCAGAACTCCTTGAGTCAATCGGGTTCGCGGTGCTCCGCTGCGTGCTGCGTGCCGAGGGGTTGTTTTCGGTAAACGTTGAACCGCTCCGGGGACGGGAGTTCTGCCCGGTTCCAACATACGGCTCGGACGCGGCCGGCCGCTACGAGATTGTCCTGAACTGGCGAACGCCCGCACTGAACGGGATTCTCCAAGCCGTTCCCGACGCCATTACCCAATGCGTTCTGGTGTTTCACTTCGGCCGGCTGTCGGGCGACGAGCGCGAGCGGTTGCGAAAAACGTCGATTCGAAACCGGAGGCGGTTCCTGACGGTCGATGAAAACCTCATGCTGTACCTGTCTGCCATGCGAGGGGCGACGCTCAGGACGTTTTTTGACTGCACTCTTCCCTTTTCGGCGATACAGCCCTATTTCACCGCAGCTGGATTGGTGCCCCCGGAATCGTTCTATGGGCGCGAAGAGGAGCGCGAAAAACTCGAGGACCCCCGAGGTAGCTGCTTCGTTTATGGCGGAAGACAGCTCGGCAAGACGGCGTTGCTACGGTCTGTTGAGGCTTCGTTCCACAAGCCGGAAGCGGGCCAGATCGCTAAATGGATCGACCTCAAGGCGCACGATATTGGCGTCGCTCACGGGGCGGAAGCCATCTGGAAAGCCCTTTGGGACACGTTTGTGGATTTGGAGGTCATCGACCCTAGCGTACGCACACGACCAACTCGACCAAGCGCCGACTGGTTAGTGGAAACCGTCTCGAACGAAGTGTACCGCTGGGTTTCCGAGGGCGACCGGCGCGTTTTGCTGCTGCTTGACGAGGCCGACGGGTTCCTCGTCAGTGATGTCAAGAACGACTTTCAGGAGTCCACGCGTCTCAAGGGCCTGATGGATCGAACGGACCGGGGATTCAAGGTCGTTTTTTCTGGCCTGCACAATGTCGTTCGTACCACCACCCGTGCCAACCACCCGTTGGCCCATTTCGGCGAACCGGTCTGCGTCGGCCCCCTTCGGTCAAACGGTGAACTTCAAGAAGTGCGCGCGATGATCCGCGAGCCCTTGGCGGCCGCTGGCGGCGAACTCAGCGCGGAGAACCTGTCCGTGCACATACAGGCGGGGACGAATTATTACCCGTCGCTGATCCAGCTGTACGGAGCCTCGCTGGTTGAGTATCTGCGCAATACCCCCGAGCGGCCGTTTCCATACGCCGTAAATTTGGACGATATCCAGGCCGTATTCGAGCGCAACAAGCTGCGCGAGACGATTCGGGAGCGATTCGACCTGACACTTCAACTTGACCCGCGCTACGAGGTCATCGCCTACGCGATGGCGTTTGAGTTTCAGGGCGCTGAAGGCGAGCGCATCTCCGATGGCATCCTCGGTCGGACCATACAGCAATACGCCACGGGCTGGTGGGAAGACGGCTTTGACATACCGGATAAGGAGTTCGACACCCTGCTGGAGGAGATGGAAGGCCTTGGCGTGCTGCGAAAGCGGAAGGCCGACGACTCCGGGCGACCCCGCTACACCTTCCGTAATCCGAACATCCTGCTCCTGCTCGGCGACTCAGAGAAGATTGAGGCGACCTTGGAAAGCGGCGAGCGCGAGGTACCGGGAACGTTTGAGCAAGCCGAGTTTCACGCGCGGTATCCGAGCCAACACGAGGTGGCCAGGCCAAGGCGCCGCGGTCCGTTGAGTTATGAGCAGGAATCCCTGCTGCTGCGTCGGGGCGGCCTTGCGGTCATTGCAGGGGTCAAAGCGGCGAACATCGAAAGCGTCGGTGAATTCCTTTCGCAACGCATCGAGCCCAAGCGATTCCAGGATCTGGATGTGCACATAAGCGAGTCAGATCTCCTCAGCCAACTCAAGAGCCGCCGGCCGGGACATGGCAGCGTTCATGTCTATCTCCTTCCCAAGGAAGTTGTATTGAACGTCAGATGGATAGAGGCCGTGGCTCGCTGGCTCAAGGGCGTCGAGAGGGGGCGCTATATGCGAGTCGTGTTCCAGGCCGACCCAAACGATCTCTGGAACTTCGTGTCCGATCTCGACTGTGACTATCTCGAGGACGACAACGGGTTGTTCGATTGGATCGGGGTGCAGCCGTGGAGTTATGCCTTTCTGCGCCAGTGGTGCATGGATCTGGACCTGCCCCCTGCCCCCTCCCATGTTAAGGCGTTGCTTGCGGATTCCGGAGGCTGGCCGAGTGTCTTGGTGGAGCACTACGCCAGGCCGCAGGGCAAAAGCCCGCGTGAGCGGCGGGAAGGCTTAGTGGAGTACATTTCGGAACAGAGAGAAAGGGTCCTTGACGACTTGGGGCTTGGCTCGCCGCAAGCCCAGAGGTCGATTGACGCGCTAAGGTACTTTTCCGCCTACACGCCGGAAGAGGCAGCCGAGATCGTGTCGGCGTTGGACGGGGAAGGAGATCCGGGCCTCACCAGTCATGCGTTGGTGCGACGTCTTTGGTGGGCGCGGCGACTTGGATTGATACAGGACGTTCAGGGAGCCAAGGAGCTCAACGTGCTGGTGGAGAAGACACTTCCGAAGTCCTTTCCATGACGCTGTGGGATCTTCCAGGCGTTAAGCGCTTCGTCGAATCGGAGTGCGAAGTACCCTTGAGAGATGGAGCCAGCGTCATTGCGCGGTTTCCTGGCGAGATCCCGCTCGGCTTTGAGGATGCTGTAACTGCGCCGCTAGAGAACTTCCTGTCCGTCGGGAAAGTGCAAGCAACCCCGTCTCCGCTTGAGGATCTGTGCGCCCGGTACACGTCGGGCGGCCAGACGCATGTGCGCTCCATTCAGGAACTCTGCAGTGACAGGGGCTTCGGGGGACGCCTTGTCTGGGTAGACGGGCTGAACGCCTCGAACTGGGTCGCCTGGCGGACGTTTCTAGTTCAATACGCGCAAGTCAGTCGCTCCACGGCACTTGCGGGGCGAACCCTGTTCTTCGCCCCTTTGACGGGGTCATCTTCTTATGGGGTTCCGTCGTCCGATGTCGCGCTGGCTACATGCGAGTGGGATGGTATTCCTGACGAGTTGGACCTGATGCTTCTTGCTAACGAGCGGCTACGCGAGAGGGTCGACAACGCTGTTCTTCGGACACTACTGACCACGGTCGTGGCACGGGTCGCTTCGTGGGACTTCGACAGCGCGATACGGATGTTAACTGGCGATAGACGAATCATCCTAGATCCCGTCAATACCCTGAGAGAACTTGCGCGCGACAAGGGGTGGACACGCGAGACTCCAGTTTCCTGGGAATTCGGGACCGCCTCGAGAACGGGCGTCGCGCACCCAGCCCGCGCCGCACTCGATGACCCACCCCGCGAAATCGAGAGACGGATTTGGAGCGCGCAGGCATCGGTGCTGCTGCCGTGGATCGAGACGCTACGCCACCAGATCATTGAGGTACACGACCAAGATGTTCGTCACCTGATGCGTCATTCTGGAATCAAACACGAGGATCCCCATGATCTGGAGCTTGGCGACCTAGGCGCTATTTTCGGACGGAGACGTACACGGCCTGATCTACGAAAGCGTGTACGGAAACTGCAGGCAGCCCGTAACGCGCTCGCGCACCTTCAGCCGCTGCTGCCTGACAACGTGCTGCGGATGATTGAAAGCAATGGCGAATGAGGCGACGGTAGGACGAAGGAGGCCGCCAAGAAAGCGCGAGCAAGCCCCTCCCAGGAGGGGTCCTCGCGTCGTCATTGATCGACACGACCGCTGAACGATGTGACCATTTCCGGCGCAGCGTTGTTGTGCGAAAGGCGATAGCGAGGCTGGCCAGCGCAGAGTCGTCTGCCTTCCAAATGACCCTAATCGCCTGCGCGCAAAAGCTCGTCGATGATCAGGACGGCCTTTTTCGCGACGGCGTGGAAATGCCCGCTGAAGTAGTCGATGAGTCGGCCCGGTTCGCGGCTCTCCTCATGCAGTTCAAAAAGGAGCGCTGACCAGTCCCGGTAATCATCCAAATAGCGATACCACGGGAAATCATGGTCTGGTCTTCCGCCGCGAAGGGCAAGAGCAAGCGGTTTTTTCAGGAGCTCTATCTCGGTAGAACCACTGTCCCTTGGGTCGAACCCGACACCGATCCACCAGCCAGACGCATGCTCGTCGTGACCCAACCAAACGTAGGGACGGGAGTCGGCATGGGGCGCCAGTTTCACTCAGTCTTCAATGGCCGCCCCGACCGCCTCCGCAATCCTTGGCGACAGGTCTCCCGTGGGCTGCTGGACCATGATGACGACGGCCAGCTCCTTTTTTGGATCCGTCCATGAAGAGGTTCCGGCAGCACCGCCCCAGCCAAAAGCACCTGCGCTTCGACCGTTTCTCGCCAATGTCGGATTGACCGTGACGGCTACGGTGTAACCAAATGCCATGCCTGAACCGCCTTTCGCGGCTTTGCCGAAGAGGTCCCCCGCCTGGTCGCTGGACATCATCTCGACGGATTCGGGCTTGAGAAGCCGGTTGCCGAATAGTTCGCCCTTGTTGACCAGCATCTGCTCAAAATGCAGATAGTCCCGAGCTGTGCTGACCATGCCAGCAGAGCCTGAGAAATACCTGGTGGGCGAGCCGGCTTTGCCCTCGACGAAGATCATCATGCGGGGCTGCTTGTCTTTCGGTACGATCCAGTGCGTATCCTTCATATCCAGCGGGTCGAAGATACGTTCCTGAACAAACTCGTTGAATGGCATACCGGATACGATCTCGATGACCCTTGCCACCACATCGAGCCCGCCGCCATAGCCCCATTGCGTCCCCGGCTGGAAACTCAACGGGCCTGCGGCGACCTTTGGAACCCAGGTGGCAAGGGTTTCATTCCTATCCCTTGCCTTCTGCTTCTTTTCGCCCTTGCCGGAGGCGAGACGCGCGATGCCGGAAGTGTGCGTCAGCAGATCGTGAATGGTGACGGGACGATGGACGCCGACGAGCCGATACTCCCACGCTTTCCTTAACTTGGATTGTTTCTTACCAGCCTCATCGAAGACAGCTACCTTTATGTCCCTGAACTCGGGGATATATCTTCCGACAGGATCAGACGGCTTTAACTTCCCTTCCTCGATCATCATCATCGCTGCGACGCCCAGAATCGGCTTCGTGGATGAAGCCGTATTGAACATCGCATCCATCTGCAGCGGCGCCCGGGTCTTGACGTTGGCAACGCCCTGTGCCTCGAAATAGACCACCTTGCCACGACGCGCCACACCAACCACGGCCCCCTGAATGCGGCCTGCTTCGATGAATTCCTGGACGACATCGAGGACCTTGTTCAGTCGTTCCCCGGACATTCCCACGTCTTCCGGCGTTCCGTGGGGTAATTCAAACGTCGCGGTCATTGATCCTCGCTCGTGATGCGGGTCGTTGACCTGATTGCTTTCCGCCGCACTACCGACTGAAACCAGCATACAAACCAGCAGCGTCATCGGTCTTGGCACTGGAATTCCCTCTGGAAACGAATGGGAACGGTGACGATGTAGGACGCATCGCCTGGCCTCAATGGCCATGCCTCCCTCAGGAGCGACGCGTTGCGGTACGCTGCCCCTGCCTGTCCCGATCCGTGTAGGGATAGCATGAAGAAAACGCTGATAATCCTGGGTGTCGTCATCGTCGTCGGCGCGGGTCTTTATGCTGCGTACTGGGGCTACAGTGCCCAAAAGTGGAGACAGCACCTCCCGATCACCGAAATTGCCGTGAACGGCGTGGAGAGGAAGTACCACCTGTCAGTGCCGACGAATCCGCCCGAAGGCCCCATGTCGCTCCTGGTATTGCTGATGGGCGGTGACGCGGGAAGCTGGAGGTTTCCGCAACAGGACAGATGGGAAGAACTGGCGGAGCGAGAGGGCATCATCCTCGCCTTCCCGGTCGGCAAACTGGTGCCGCCCAACGAAGGTGCGTGGCAATTGAACACCGATGCCCAGTCGCGCCAGGACATCGACTATATCGAGGCGATGATCGATGACATCTCATCCAGCCATCCGGTCGATGCGTCGGAGGTCTACGCAGTCGGCTATTCGCTGGGTTCCATGTTCTCCTACGAACTCGCGTGCCAGATGAGCGAGCGTTTCGCGGCGATAGCCTCGTTCGCCGGCACCATGCCGGTCTCGCCGCAATCCTGTGATCCCGAACGCAATGTCCCCATCATGCACATCCACGGTGTCGAGGACCCCATCATCGCGTACGAGAGTACGTGGGACTGGAAAACATGGGGCTCTGTCGGGACGATGCGGGACATACCGAGCCTGGTGCAATTCTGGCGCGACCGGTACAACTGTCAAAACGAACGCCGGACCGAGTCCGAGGGTGAAACGCACTTTGTCCACGATATGTGCGAACAGGGAGCGCGAGTCGAACACTATCGACTGGAAACGGCGGGACATGGGTGGCCGGAAAACCTGAACGGCGTTTCGACCCATAGTGTCATGTGGTCGTTCCTTGAAAGTTTCACTTCGCCGTAGCGCGGAAAAAAGACAGTGGACAAAGATAGAGCGCGGGCTCATGGGTTGGAGCAGCGGCGATTTCTCCTCCTTGATGCTCGCATCGTGGAAGATGCGCAGAACGCGGAACTCACTCTAGGGGTCGTCAGGAAGCACAGCGGCAATCCTCTGTTTGGTGAGGACAAACCATGGGAGGCGCGCTTCGACAATCTCTACGCCAACATCATTTACGACGACGAGGAACACTTGTACAAGTGCTGGTACAGCCCGTTTATCGTCGACCATTCATCAAAGGAGATGAGTTCTCAACAGCGCGAAGAAGTGGAGTATAGAGCGCCCCGTAACCGGGAAATGGCCATTTGCCATGCCACTTCGCGAGACGGTCTAAACTGGATCAAACCCGAGCTGGGACTTGTCGAATACGACGGGAGCAAGGCCAACAATATTCTGTGGCGAGGCGGCGGAGACACTAGGGCACTTCAGGCGGGGCCTCATGGATCAGGGATTCTCAAGGACCGCGAGGATCCAGATCCGACTCGTCGTTACAAGGCGTTCCTCAAATCCGAGATCCTCTCCGTGGCGTTCTCTGCCGACGGTATTCATTGGGAGCCGGCCATAGCCTGTCCTGAAGCAAATAGCGCAGGGGATACTCACAATAACGCCTTCTGGGCGCCTACGCTGGGAAGGTACGTGGGGATAACCCGCCAATGGAGCAAACCGTTTGGTCGTCAGGTTGCATGGACGTCGAGCGCCGATTTCCTAGATTGGGACAAGACTCAGATCGTGTTGGAAGGTTTGGACGAGAGACACCAGACCTACGCGATGCCGGTCTTTTTTCACGGCGGCGTGTATATCGGGCTGGTTGCCATTCACGACCAGGATGCCGACCGTGTCTGGACAGAACTGACCTGGAGTCCGGACACCAAAATATGGCATCGGGTGGTACCCGGAACCCCGCTCATCCCAAATGGCGACGATGGCGAGTATGACTGGGGTTGCGTGTACGCCGCGGCGTGTCCGGTTTTCCTGGAGGACGAAATCCGTTTGTATTACGGCGGGAACGACGGGCTTCACACTAGCTGGCGAAACGGGTTCTTCTGTTTGGCGACGCTGCGTCCCGACGGTTTCGCCGGCTACAGGGCGTCGGACGCGGCGGAGCCGGCGACCGTAACGACAACGCCCATTCTTGACGGAAAGGCCCCGCTCCGGGTTTCGGCGGACATCGCAAAAGGAGGCAGCCTCGTCGTGCGTGTCCTGGGCGAGGAGAAGCAGGTGCTGGCTGAGAGCCATCCACTGGCGAGCAAGGTGTCGGATGCCCAGGTGCGGTGGCTGGACGAGAGTGCCCTGGACGCGATCAGAACCGGACACGCCCGGCTTCAATTCGCGTTCCAGGAGGCAACAGTGTTTTCTTTTTCCCTGGGCAGCCCAAAGGGAAGTTTCGAGTGATCACTGCTGTCTAGGCAAAGGTAGAGATCGCGTTCGAGCCAGCCGATCTGGGGGCTCCCGGTTCGAGGGCTGGATTGCCGACCGCATGAGAGTCAATGTCGAGAAACGTCTGCTGCAGTTGGACCTGGACATGATTCTCGACCCATATATCAACCGCCCCGGCAAGCAATGGTGGGCCGGGGCAGCAGTTCTCATTTTGGCCACATCGGGCGTTGGGACGGCGGATCGGCGGTTTTGAGGGGGGCTTGACGCCATAGGGCGCGGCGCCTATGGTGCGCGCCATGGGACACCCGTGGTTCGGATCGAAGGCGACGTCGGGGCTGTGTCAGGCGCTGATCGCGCTGATGCCGCCGCACGCGGTGTACATCGAGACGCATCTGGGCGGCGGTGCGGTCATGAGGCGCAAGCCGGCGGCGCTGCGCAACATCGGCATCGACCTGGACGGCCGCGCGCTGACGCGGTTCGAGTGCGGGTATCCGGTCGAGCTGGTGCACGGCGACTGCCACGCGGACCTGTCGGAGTTCGCGTTCGACGGATCGGAGCTGGTGTACAGCGATCCGCCGTACCTGCGCGGCGCGCGCAAGTCGTCGCGCCGCTACCGGCACGACTACGGGGACGCGGACCACGCGGCGCTGCTGGAACTGCTCAGTGGGCTGCCCTGCGCGGTGATGGTGTCGGGGTATCCGTCGGCGCTCTACGACGACTTGCTGCGCGGCTGGCGCAGCGTGTCGCTGCAGGTGATGAACCAGGCGGGGGTGGTGACCGAGAAGGTGTGGTTCAACTTCGCGCCGAACCGGGTGCACTGGGCGTCGTGCGCCGGGCGGAACTTCACGCACCGGCAGACGGTCAAGCGCAAGGCGGCGGGCTGGGGCCGGCGCTACGCGGCGATGCCGCGGGCGGAGCGCCTGGCGGTGCTGGCGGCCATCATGGCGGAGGAGGCGCCGCCGTGAAGCGCCTCGGGCGCCATCTCGACCGGCTGCGGGCGTGCTTCGCGCGCATGCCGGATCCCCGCCGCGGCAGCAACCGGCGCTACGCCATGGCCGACATCGGCATGGCGGCGCTGTCGGTGTTCCTCATGCAGTCGCCGTCGTTCCTGGCGCACCAGCGCGCGCTGGCCGAGGGCCGCACGCGCTCGAACGCGCACACGCTGTTCGGCCTGGCGCGCATCCCGTGCGACAACCACGTCCGGCAGCTGCTCGACGGCGTGCCGACGGCGCACTTCGACGACGAGTTCCACGCCCTCGCCGGGGATCTCGACGCGTGCGGCGGCCTCGCGCCCATGCGCCGCCTGGACGGCCGCGCGCTGGTCGCCCTGGACGGCACCGAGTTCTTCCGCTCGCGCAAGATCCGCTGCGACAACTGCTCGACCCGCAAGCGCGCCGACGGCGGCACCGAGCACTTCCACCAGATGCTCGCCGCCAACGTCGTGGCGCCGGGCCGGGCGCAGTCGCTGCCGCTGCCGCCGGAGTTCGTGCGGCCCCAGGACGGCGCCGCCAAGCAGGACTGCGAACGGCAGGCCGTCAAGCGCTGGCTGGCGCGCCACGGCCCCCGCTGCGCCGCCCTGCGGCCGGTCTACCTCGGCGACGACCTCTACGCCTGCCAGCCCGTCTGCCGGGCCATGCTCGACGCCGGCGGCGACTTCCTGCTCACCTGCAAGCAACCCAGCCACAAGACCCTCTACGAGTACCTCGACGGCATCCGCCCGCCCACGCGCCGCCGCACTGCGGGCCGCGGCGCGAAGCGCCGCATCCACCGCTACCGCTGGATGAACGGCCTGCCCATCCGCGACGGCGACGACGCCCTGCGCGTCAACTGGCTCGAGATCGTCAGCTCCAAACCCGACGGCACCGTCACCTACCGCGGCGCCTTCGCCACCAGCCTCGACGTGAACCGCGGCAACGTCGCCGAACTCGCCGACTGCGCCCGCGCCCGGTGGAAGATCGAGAACGAGACCTTCAACGTCCTCAAGCAGCACGGCTACCACCTCGAACACAACTTCGGCCACGGCAAGGACACCCTCGCCGGCGTGCTCGTCGTCCTCAACCTGCTCGCCTTCGCCCTGCACACCGCCTGCGAACTCGCCGAAACCCTCTGGCAGCAGGCCCGGCAGCGGCTCGGCACCCGCTTCCGCCTGTTCGAGCACCTGCGCACCGTCACCGAATACCAGGTGTTCACCTCGTGGACCGCGCTCATGACACTGCTCGCCACCGGCGGACCTGCGGCACAGCCTCCCTGACTTCCCCGCCTCGCCTCCGCAACCGATCAACCCGCCGCAAACCAATGAAATCCTCAACAGTCACCCGACAAAACCAAAATGAGAACTGCTGGGGCCGGGGAGCAGCACGGCGGACCTCGGAAAACCTACGCGCACCTGCTGGGGCGCTAGGCTGTGCACCGCAGAAACGGTGAGCGCGTTCGGAATTTAACCCGTTTTCCGGCCCTCGTCCGTCTTAATATTGATGTGTACGGATGTAACGAGGCGCGATCATGATCGATGGTAAATCTACTCTGCAGGGATCCTCGGATCAGCGCATCGTGACACGCGCTATGACGCGAAGAGCGCCGGGCGCATGCTTCCGGCGGCAGCTCCTCGACTTCTTGGTCGTCGCGGCGTTGATGCCGCTGATCGCCGTTGGCGCCGCGGATGACGATGCGCCGTCTCCTTCCGATCATTGGGACGTCATAGACGCGTACACAGGTACGATCCAAGCGCAGTGGGCGAAGCGATCTGAGATACACAACGCGGACATCTCGGCCGAAGAGAAGGAAGGCCTGTTGCAGGATCTCGGTCCGGCTCCCGATGCTGCTCTTGCCGTCGCGGCCGCGATGGCCATCATCGAGTCGAACGAAGAACGACTGATGGACGCTGCCGACTTCCTCCTGAATCGGGCGCGCCCGTCGGAAGAGATGCAGCAATCCGCCTTCGACGCGGTAGTGGCACACATCGGCCCGAACTGGTCGGTGGTCGAGGACTATATTGAATCCCAAGCCGCGTGGTTGGAGGCGACGCGAGCTGACAAACCCGATGAAGTGACGCATCGAACCATCCAACAGGGCGTCGAATTTCCCACCTGGCACGCGGTCGCGGCCGCGAGAGCCATCATCGAGTCGAACCACGAGCGTTCCCTTGAAGCGGCCGAGTTCCTCATGCAGCAAACCTATTCCCTGAACCCGGGGAGCAGTGCGGCGATTCTCTCGTCGTGGTGGCTACGTTCGAATAGGGATTTCGGTGACGCCACCTTGGTGGAGTTGATCGGCCCGGACTGGAAGGTCATCCAGGACTATGTCGCCGAGTCGAGGTCATGGCAGGCGGCGGAACAGGAGATTAGCGCGGCCGATATCGCCGAGCAAGACAAGGCGCGCCTTTTGCGGGAACTGGGCGACGCCCCGAAAGTCTACCGCGCCACTGCCGCGGCCCTCGCTATCGTCAACGCCGAAGGCACCCACGAGAAGATCCGCGAGGCGGCGGAATTCCTGCTCGACAATCCGACGCGGGGCGGCATGGAGAAGGGACTCCGGGGCGCGAAGACGCTAGCCGCCCACTTTCCCGACTACGACCAATGGCCGCTCCGGCTTAAACAGGTCAACGGCATGTCGTCCATTTTTGGGCCCGGCAAGACATTCATCACCGATCTCGTGGAGTCTCTCGAAGACCCGTTGGCTCGGGCGACCGCCCGGTATTTCGCCGCGAGCTACCTGATCCAGTCGGCGAACAACCCGCAGATCGACGTCGAAGAGCGCATCGCCCAGCAAGATAGGGCGGAGGAACTCGCGACGGGTTTGAGCGCTGGCATTGAGAACGAAGCGTTCGTAATGACGAAGCAGGGAGCGGACGGAACCGAGGTGCCGATGACGTACGCGGATGCCGAGGCGGAGCTGCTCTACAGCCTCGACTCAACGATGGTCGGCAGCGTCGTCTCCGATGTCAGGGCGCGACGGGTGGATGGTACCGAAGACTCGCTGGCGGCCTACGCGGGTCGCGTCGTGCTGGTCGACTTCTGGGCGACCTGGTGTGGGCCCTGCCTAGAGGCTTTCCCCAAGCTTCGCGAGCTGGTCGACAAGCTGCCGAAGGAACGCTTTCAGATTATCGGCGTCAGCGTGGACGAAGAACTCGACACGGTGACGGGCTACCTGGCCGACAATCCGCTGCAATGGGTAGTCTGGCATGTCGGCGATGAGAGCGAACTCGTTCGCAGATGGCGGGTCACCGGATTTCCGACCTACGTGTTGATCGGTCCCGATGGCACGATCATCAACAAGTATCCGGGCGTATTCAACGCCGAGTTCAAGGCCGAGATCGAACAAGCCGTGCAGGACGCGGGAGCCCTGGTAGCTGGAAGCTCGGCCTCGCGTTAGCCTGGCCCGTCAATAGGCGTTCAGCGCCACGGGTCGAGCATCACCTTCATCGCGGCTCCGCCGAAGAACGTGTCGAACGCCTCGGGCGCCGCCTCGATCTCGAAATGATGCGTGATGAGTTCCGCGGCGGGAAGACCGCGGCGCATCAGCGCCTCCAGTTCCTGATGGTCCCCGGGGGACGAGTACCAGGTACCGATCAGTTCGAGTTCCTTCTTGGTGAAATGCTCGATCGTGTTGATCCTCGGGCCCTGGTCGGTTACGCCGACGAACGCCATTCTGCCGCCCCGCCGCAGCGCGTCGAGGCACAGGGTTTGGGCATCTGGACTCGCCGAGCAGTCGAGGGCAACGTCGATTCCTTCGGGTCCCGCAGCCTCCTGCAACCTGGCGAGCACGTCAGTTTCTTCATCCGGATTGATGCATACGTCGGCGCCGTGCCTTCGCGCATGGCCTAGCCGGTATTCGTTGATGTCGAGCACGATGACGAACGCGTTCAGGAACTTGCACAACAAGGTTGCCGACAGACCGATCGGGCCCTGACCGGTGATCAACACCGTATCGAAGGCGGTGACCTTGAGCCGCTTGATAGCCCGAAAAGGCGTGCCCAGCACATCGCCGAAAAGGGTGCCGATCTCGAACGGGATATCGTCCGCCAACGGCAGACACGCCAGGTCGCCAAGCGCGACGTATTGCGAATGATTGCCCGGAAAACGCAGCGATTTTGTATCGCGTCGTTCGCACAGTACCCAGCGACCGGCCAGGCAATAGCGGCATTGGCCGCAGGGGTTGCCGGCGTAGAGCGCCACGCGGTCGCCTTCCTTGACCCGAGAGGAGCGGTCGACCTTGCAGACGATTCCCGTCGCCTCGTGCCCGCCGTTGTAACGCGGTGCGTCCAGCGTGTTGGGGCCATGGTAGGTATGGCGTTCGGATCCGCACAGCGCGGACGACATGATCTTCACGACCACCCGTTCATCCTTGGGTTCGGGTTCCGGGACGTCGATTACGCGCACTTGTTGATTGCCTAACATCTGAACGGTTTTCATTGAATCGAAGCCTTTGGCTCGCTCGAGTATCGCGCGAGCTTAACCCGTCGGCCCGCGCGCATCATTCGACCTTTGCCGCCCGCTGCGGGGCACTGCTAACCTGCGCGGCTGCGGACAACGTCCGAAACACTGATTTGAGGAATCCATGGAGTACAAGCAATTGGGCCGTACGGGCCTGCGAGTCAGCCCGGTGGTCCTCGGCACGGTCAACTTTTCCTCCCATGCGAACGAAGCCGATTCGTTCGCCATGATGGACCGCGCGTTGGAACTCGGGATCAACCACTTTGACACGGCGAACAACTACAACGCGGGTCGGTCGGAGGCGTTGATTGGCCGCTGGTTCGCGCAGGGCGGGGGGCGTCGCGACAAGGTCGTGCTTGCCACCAAGGTGTACTGCAAGCCCAACGAGTGGGGCGATACGGACACAGGTCCAACGGGTCCCAATGAGCACGGACTGTCGGCGACGAACATTCGCTGGGCCGTGGAGGCGAGCCTGAAGCGTCTGCAGACGGACCATATTGATCTGTATCAGACCCATCACGTTGACCGAAGGGTGCCCTGGGAAGAGCTTTGGCAAGCGATGGAGCTTCTGATCGCCCAGGGCAAGATCACCTATGTCGGCAGTTCCAACTACGCTGGCTGGCACATTGCGCAGGCGCAGGAGGCGGCGCGGCGACGCAACTCGCTCGGGTTCGCGTCCGAGCAGAGCATTTATAACCTGGCGAACCGAAGCGTCGAACTGGAGGTAATCCCGGCATGCCTCGACTATGGGATGGGGCTCCTTGCCTACAGTCCGCTTGCCAGCGGCAAGCTCGGCGGCAAGCCGGACAGCAACGAGGGGCGTCGGCCTGCCCAGGACAGACATCCGAAGGCCGACGCGTTCGAGGCGCTATGCGATGAGATCGGATACCCGCCCGGCGATGTTGCCCTTGCGTGGGTCGCGCATCGCCCGGGCGTCACGGCACCGATCATTGGTCCGCGAACCATGCAGCAACTCGAAGCAAGCGTTGAGGCCATCGACATCGAATTCGATGCCGAAACGCTGCAACGGCTGGATGACCTGTTTCCGGGCCCCGGACCGGCCCCGGAAGCCTACGCCTGGTAGTCGGGCGAACCGCTGGAACGCGGAGGCGCGGAAGCTTCTTTGTCGTTGCCGGTTACTCTATGCTCCATCGCCCATTGGTCGGCAATAGCCGGTCAGAGGCGGAGCTTGCGGGGAAAGATGGCACACGAACTGATCCTTACCGAGACCCGGGGGCGGGTCGGCATCATCAAATTCAATCGGCCGGAGAAGCTGAATGCGCTGTCGAACCGGATGCGCGAGGAAACCCAGGAGCAGATTGGCGCCTGGAACGACGACGACAGTATCGGCGCGATGGTCCTCACCGGGGAAGGCCGCGCGTTCTGCTCCGGTGCCGATCTCGACGACTTCTCGGACCGGGCCGAGCGCAACAAGGGTAATACGCCGGCAAGTATCCGAACCGGACGGGTCGCCGCGCCCGTCTCGGTCACCGACGCCTATAACCTGCCCGCGTTCCTGCAGACATCGAAGCCCTTGATCGCGGCGGTCAACGGCTACTCGGTGGGGGTGGGTCTGACATTCATCCTGCCGTTCGATGTGCGCATTGCCTCCACAAAGGCGCTCTTCAGCATCAGGTTCATCAGGGTGGGCCTGATGCCGGAACTCGGCTCGACGCGCATCCTCGCGCAGATCGTGGGTCTCGGCAATGCAACGGATATGTGTCTGTCGGGTCGCATGGTCAACGCCGAAGAGGCGCTGCGAATGGGACTGGTCACGCAGGTTGCGGAACCCGGGGATCTGCTCGATATCGCCGTCGCAAAGGCAAATGAGATTGCGAATAATCCGCCGGGCGCCGTGATGCTGATCAAGGAGTTGCTCCGAAAGAACCCGCTGGATGGCGACCTCGAGCGCGTCATGGAGCGCGAGGGTATCCGGGATCAGATCGCGCAACGTCATCCCGACCATCCGGAAGCCCTGGCGGCGTTTCTGGAAAAGCGGCCGGCAAGGTTCGGGCAGTCCAAAGGTTAGGGGTTTCGGGAGCGCATCATGACTGACGGTTTTCCCCAGGATCAATTCGCCACCGTACCTACGGCGACCGGTTCGCTGCAACTGGCCTATCAGTCGTTCGGAAAACAGGATGATCCCGTGTTCCTGCTGCTCACGGGCTGGTTTTCGGATTTGACGCTTTGGCCGAGGGGGTTCTGCGAGGTGCTCGCTGATCGCGGTTTTCGCGTGATCCGCTACGACCATCGCGACGCGGGCCTGAGCACCAGAACCGACATAGAAGTCATCGATCCCGACAACCCTCCTTACACGATGTCCGACCTTGCGGCAGACGCGGTTGGGTTGCTCGACGCTCTTGGAGTGGAGAAGGCGCATGTCGCCGGATTCGCCTTCGGCGCCACGATATCCCACCTGGTTGCCATAGAACATCCGGATCGGGTGCTGTCGCTCGTGCCGTTGGCAACCACAACCGGACGGCGCACGCGCCCACGGCGGCCGCGGGGGACCAGACCGGTCTTTCCGAAGGATCCTGAGGGACTCGGTCGGCTGCACAAGCAGATGTTCGCCGACATGGCGGGAGCGAGTTTCGATGAAGAGGACTACGAAGCGCGCCGTACAGAGTCGGCGCAGCGGGGCGCCGCGCTCTCATGGGGAGAACTGCAAAGCACGGTGATGCCGACCGCCGGCGATCGCACCGAGCGTCTGGGGCAGGTCAAGGTTCCCGCGCTGGTCGTGCATCCGGAGCAGGACCCCCTGCTTTCGCTCGAGGTGTCGAAACTTCACGTCGAGTCGTTCCCGGATGCGAAACTTCTGGTCCTTGAAGGCATAGGCCACGGCGTGCTGCCCGAGCGCCACTGGGCGAAACTGGCGGACGCAATGCGAGAGCGTACGCTGTAAACCGGCGCCTCACGCCAACGCGACACGGCACCCCCCAAGAGCGACGAATTATTGCGCTATCTGTTGGTGCGGAGCGTGCTGTAGTAGTCCACGACCGCCGGGTGAACGAATTTCGAGATATCGCCGTTGAGCGCGGCGATCTCGCGCACCAGCGAGGAAGACACGAACGAGCTTTCGAGCGACGGCGGCAGGAAGACGTACTCGATGGAGTCGTCCATGGAACGGTTCATTTCCGCCATTTGAAACTCGTAGTCGAAGTCCGCCAGCGTGCGCAGACCACGCAGAATGAAGGTCGTGCCCTTGGCGCGCACATAGTCGACAAGCAGCGTGTTGAACCCCTCGACCTCGATACGGTCGCCGAATTCGGTGAGGACTTCCCGGCACAGCTCGACGCGCTCCGAAAGATGGACCGCGGGATCCTTCTCCGCGGATGTTCCGATGGCGACCACGACGCGGTCAAAGAGCTTCAATGCGCGCCTGACGAGGTCGGTGTGTCCGTTCGTGATCGGATTGAAACTGCCTGGATATACGACGGTCGCCATGGAGCCTTCAGCCGGGGAGCGCGAGGGGACACCCGGCACGAGAGGGTGTCACCACGCTGTGGAGCGTAGAGTCCGCAACATCCTAGCCCAAACGGTTCGGGCGCAACAACCGGACGCGGCAATCGCCGGCTCTGGACTGCTTGATCGTCGTCCAGCCGGGGACATCCATGGCGGATCCCGATTCGAGGTACACAATGGTCTCGCGTTGTCGGAGCAGAGCAAGGACCTCGGCCGCCAGATCCAGGCGCTCGAACGGTGGATCGAGGAAGACGATGTCCCAGTTCCACGTCGCCTGGCGACGCAGCCAGGGCAACGCGGAAACGTGGTGGATTTCGCACGCGGCATCAAGCCGATTCGCTTGCGCGCGCAATACGTATGCTGTCCGCCGATCGTACTCGACCAGCGTCGCGAATTCCGCGCCGCGCGACAACGCTTCGAACGCGAGGGCGCCGGTACCGGCGAACAGATCCAGAACGCGGGCGCCCCGAACATCGGCATCGAGCCAGTTGAACAGCGTCTCCCGAACGCGGTCCATGGTGGGTCTCAAACCCGGTCGCTGGGCGACCTCAAGCTTTCGCCCTTTCCACTTACCGCCGATAATGCGTACCGTTCGTTTCGCCATGGTCGGCGCCGTTCGGAACCCAGCCACTGATCGAATATATGAGTTTGCGTTGAAGGAAGATAGCCGAACGGGCGTCTGGCACCGCCTCTACAGGACGCGAAACCGTCTCGCCCAGATCGCGGGCAACTTGCTGCTGGGCGAGCGCGAGATCGATCAGGACGCGCTGGAGGAACTCGAGACGGCGCTGCTCGGGACGGATGTCGGTGTGGATGCCACGCGGCGGATCGTCGATGCGATCGCGAAGCGGGTGTCGCGCAAGGAACTCTCCGACGCCGGCGCACTGCGCAGGGCTTTGCGTGAACAACTGGAGGAAATGCTTGCACCCATGACCGAACCGTTCCGGATTGATGCGGCGCGTCGGCCGTTCGTGGTCCTGATGGTTGGCGTAAACGGTGCGGGGAAGACGACGACGATCGGCAAGCTGGCCAGCCAACTTCGTGCCGAAGGGCATTCGGTGCTGTTGGCGGCGGGTGACACCTTTCGCGCCGCAGCGGCGGAGCAACTGGTCGAATGGGGTCGGCGCAACGAAGTGGCGGTGATCGCCCAGGATCGGGGCGCCGACAGCGCATCGGTGATCTTCGATGCGATCGCGGCGGCTCGCGCCCGAGGAATCGATGTCGTTCTGGCCGACACGGCGGGCCGATTGCAGGCGAAGACCAACTTGATGGATGAGCTGTCGAAGGTCAAACGTGTCGTCGCGCGTTTCGACTCCGAAGCACCCCACGAAGTGATACTGGTGCTCGATGCCGGGATTGGTCAGAACGCGCTCAGTCAGGTGGCCGAGTTCGACGCCGCAATTGGGCTGACCGGCCTGGTCGTGGCAAAGCTCGACGGCTCTGCGCGGGCTGGCGTATTGTTCGCCATCGCTTCGCAAAACGCGCCGAGCGCCAGCGGCAAGAGAGTGCTCCCGGTGTACTTCATCGGCGTGGGTGAGCAGGTCGAGGATCTGCGACCCTTCAATCCGCGAGAGTTCGTGGGGGCCTTGTTGGAGACCGGGCGGGAGGGATTGGGAGAGAAAGAGCGGGTGGGATCGGGAGAGAAGGAGCGGGAGGACTCACGCGGGAACCCGCCGGAGAACGCACATGGGTAGCATCGCCCTGCACGGCGTCACGAAACGGTTCGACAATGGACAAGATGCCTTGCGCAACGTCTCGCTCACGTTCGCCGAAGGCTCGATGGCGTTCCTCACCGGACATTCGGGAGCGGGGAAGAGCACTTTCCTCAAGCTCTTGCTGCGGTTGCAGGTTCCCACGCAGGGACAGATCGTCGTCAACGGCGTAAACATCTGCCAACTTCCAAGACGTCGCGTGCCACGCTATCGGCAGCACCTGGGAGCGGTGTTCCAGAGCCACCACTTGCTGCCTGATCGCACGGTGCTGGAAAACGTCGCGCTGCCGCTCCTGGTGACGAGCATGCGCGCCACGGACATCGCCAAGCGCGTGCGCGCCGCGCTATCGATGGTGGGTCTCCTGTCCAAGGAAGGACTCTTGCCCGTGCACCTGTCGGCGGGTGAGCAGCAGCGGGTGGGCATTGCCCGTGCCGTGGTCAACCGTCCCAACCTGATACTGGCCGACGAGCCGACCGGCAATCTCGATCCCGAGTTGTCGCGAGATGTCATGGGGTTGTTCGTGAACTTCCGACGCATCGGAGCAACCGTGATCGTCGCGAGTCACGACCACGAACTGATCGAATCCATGGGTGTGCGCGTCATAGAGCTCGATCACGGTCGAGTCATTCGGGACGAGGCTCCCGGCGCGTGAAGATCGGGCGCAGATCTCGGGATCCCTGGCCCCCGGTGGAGCGTCCACCGTTTGCGGCGATACGCGAACATTGGCGCGTTAGCCGGGACTGCTTCGCTATCGCCTGTCGTCGCCTTTGGTCGAGTCTGCTTGTATGGCTGCTCATCGGCATCTCGCTCGCGCTGCCGGCGGCGCTGTATATCCTGCAACGCAACCTTGCTATCGCTGCCGCACAGTGGGATGGACGACCGAGTTTCACCGTCTATCTGCGGACCGGCACCGATGCCAGCGTTGCCCGGTCGCTGGCGGCGCGGCTCGACGCCGAGCCGGAAATCGAACGGACGTGGGTGATTACGCCAGAGCAGGCGCTGGAGGAGTTCGGTGAAGGCTTGGCGATAGCCGACGCGTTGGAAGTTCTCGGAGAAAATCCGCTGCCGACATCGATCAGGGCGACGGTGGCCGACGGCGTGGGAGAGGCGAAGTTGCGGCGGCTCATCGACGAGCAGAGCGCCGGTGAGCAGGTGGACGAAGTCGCCATGGAAAAGGCCTGGCTTGAGAGGATGGCCGCCATTTCCGCGGTCGTCGGACGGGTTGGCTGGATGCTTGCCGGGATATTCGGACTCGGTGCCGCGCTGATTGCGGCATCTTCGGTCCGACTCGTCATAGAATCGCGGCTGGAAGAACTCAGTATGCAGAAACTCGTGGGCGGCACGGACGCGTTCGTAAGGAGACCGTTTCTGTACTACGGCCTCTTCTATGGCGTCGGCGGCGGCGTTGTGGCGGCGATGCTGGTGTCGGGGTCGCTGCTCGCGCTTGAGGCGCCGCTCGCAACATTGTTCGGCAGCTATCAGGAGCGTCTCGCAATCCACGGCATGGGCACCCCGCTCGTGGGCGCTCTGCTCGGTGCGGGCGGACTGCTTGGGGTATGCGGTGCGTTGATCGCGTCCAACCGACGCCTGAAACAGGTGGAATTGGTCTGAATGGGGGCGTTCGCCTGATGCGGCTCGAAGGCGTGAGTGTCGTCTTTTCCGATGCGAAGTTCTTTTCGAATGTCGAAGAAGTGACGGCGCTGAATGACGTGAGCCTGCATGTGGGACGTGGCGACAAGGTCGGCGTCATCGGCGCCAATGGCGCGGGAAAATCGACGTTGGTGCGCGTCATGTCGGGGGTATTGAAACCTAACGCGGGGACTGTCGACGACGAGGGAATGTCGAGCGCGCTCTTGTCGCTGAATGCGGGGTTCGATGGCGAATTGTCCGGCACAAGGAATGTCGTCATGCACGGCATGCTGATGGGGTTGACGCGCAAGGAGGCGGCGTCGCGTATCGAAGCGGTTACCGGGATGTCTGGCCTCGGAGACGCGATGGAGCGCCGTGTCAGCACCTACTCGACGGGCATGCGCGCGCGTCTGTGCTTCTCGACGGCGATCAACCTGGAGCCCGATATCCTGTTGCTCGACGAAGCGTTTGCCGTGGGAGATCGCGAGTTCCGCGAGAAGTCGGAGCGCATCATGCGCGAACGGTTCACCGAGGACAGGGCAATCGTGCTCGTCGGTCACGCCCTGGGCAACATAGAACATCTTTGCGAGCGCGCGATCTGGCTGGACAATGGCGAAATCAGGGCGCAGGGCGAGACCAAGAGCGTCATCCGCGCATACCGCGACGCGGCCAACTGAGACGGCCGGGCGGGCACGACGCAGGCTGATCGTCATGCATCGGTTCGCGACCGCCTTTTGCCCGTTGTTGCGGCACTCGTCTGGGGATGTGCCGAGGTTCGCGTCGCGACCGATCCAGAGCCGCTATTTATGGAGGATGCGGCTGCGCGATCCGGAAGCGTTGGGAACGTCGCCTACATCCTGGAGTTCGAACTCGACGGCGTGGCCGACGAGTACACCAGGCGCATCTGGACGACCTTCGAACTAACGGATGGACGCGCAGGCCTGACCGTCAATTTCGCGGGCGGCACGGTCGCGAGCGTACGAGTCAATGGTTCGCTGGTCGTTGCCCCGTACAACGGCTATTTGCTGACACTGCCGGCAAGTTCCCTGCGAACCGGGGTCGAATGCAGTCGAAATCCGTCTCGAACTATCCGGAATACTGGTTCGTTCCAACCCGCCAGGGCTTCGAAGATGGGCGGATCGTCGATATATCTGTCCAGCAGACCGCGCCGGCGGCCTGGCCAACCCAGCGTACCCATCGCACGCAACTCGGTCTCTACGACATCGACGCGGGGAAGTCACCGTCCGGCGCGTGCCCGTGACCTACGCTGGCGCCCGAACCGAAGTCGCGGGCGTGGAAGGAGCGCGTTGTCCAGATTTTGGCGTATGCGAACCATGGCAACTGGGACTACGCGCGGGTCGACTTCGGTTGCAAGGAACTGGCCGTTCTTGGCGACCAACTCGGTGCCTTCGCTGATCCACTGACGCGGCTGATGCTCTTGCAGGGGGTCTACGACATGGTCCTGAGCCGGCAGCTCTCGCCGGTGGAGTCTATCGACATCGCCCTTGCCAACATGGGTGCCGAGCGCGTTGACGATGTCACCCGGCGGGTGCGCTTGCAGTTATAAGCCAGCGTCACCAGCGACCCCTCGCCCTCCACCTTCTCCAGGCGGCATGACCATGAACCGCTACATGCTGACTCTCTCGGCGTACGCCTGATCCTGTCTCCAACAGGCTTCTCGAAGATCTACATTGTGTTCCGAACTCACCCCGAATCCGTTCGAAGTGATCACCTTGACGGTGCCCGGAGACGGCAGCGAAATGTTCTTCGGGACTACCTTCTTTTCGTCGAAGTACTCTCCGTGCAGTCTTTTCGCCGTCAACGGCACATAGCATGCGGCCCGTGGACTCGGCTCCAACGGCACTACGACGAGATTCAAATGGCCCGATCTGTCCGATGCCGTGAAGTAGAGGACCTTGTGTTCCATATCCCACGCCACATGGTCGAAGAGGAATCCCGTGACGGTCGTTCCGTATGCGGCGGCGTGTTCCGGTCTACTGTCGGGAACGGTGGGAGGAAAGACAGCCACTCCAATGCCCTCCGACGGATCTGCCATCCCCACTTCCCCCAACTCCCGTCCCAAGTCCACCACGAGCACTGTCGGGTCCATTCGCTCGTTGCGCCGATAGAATTTGCGGTAGACGAGATGTCGGTCATCGGGGGAAAGATGCGGAAAGTGTGCCCAAAACTCGTGCACCTTCCTCTCCGCGTCCAAGTCGTAAATCGTGAATCCCCAGACTCCGGATCCGAGGTCGGCACCGATCAATACGGTCGACTGATAAGTTCGAGCCGCAATGAAGTATCCCATCTTGGTGCCGCTTCGAAAAATTTTCGTTTCACCGGATTCCGGGTGCGTGGCGCGGAACTCCCAATTGTTGCCGTTGGCGTACTCGCGCGGGCTTCGTCCTCCAAGATAGTCCACTTTCCATCCCGTAGGCGAGGCGGGTTCAGAATGGTCCGTAAGCAACACCGCGCGCCACTCGGCCCCGTTGGCAAGGCCGACCAACACGCTCGCCGCAATCAGACCCCCGACCAAGGTATGAATCGCCGCAGCCCTATAGCTTGATGGTCGTAAAATCTCCAAGGCCAAGCACATCGCCCTTTCTGCACGCTGGCGTCGTCGTGTAATTATCGATTTGAGTAGCCGTACATCCTGGACAGCGGTCGGTCACTGTTTTGACCCCTACGTCCAAAATATACAGGCGATCGCCGCAAGCGAGGTCCGTGCCTTCGAGATTGACGGCGATAGTGTTGTTTCCCAATTCCGTCCCGCAATGACTCCTAACGCTTGAATGGCCACGAAACGTCTTGTCCGAACCGTCGGGTGGGAAGTTAGATTTCCCTCGGCAAGTGACTTCGTATTCTACGGTCCCGTGGTTGAGCGATATCCCACTGCCATTTAGATTCGCCTGATAGACGAAGTCGGATTTCATCGTAGTAGGGGGGAAGGAGCAATTGGCCTCGTTAGTTTTGGGGTCGTGGGAGACAATCCTTGCGATATATGCAGGGCTCTGCCCACCTATACAGGCGCTTTCGGTCGGTGTGTTGTACTGGCTGTGCCTGTAGATTCCCAACACCTCGAAGCTGTACGCCTTTGTGTCGTTTGGCTTGTTCGTTCCAACTGTCCATGTTGCCCGCACGCCGGTGTAGGCACCCGTCGGCAAGGACGCCGCGTTGAACGATATCCTGCGCGTCCCGCCGGACTCCGCCGTCGTGCTGATCCTATGCGTCCGGCTTCCCACCAACTCCACTACTAGAGTCCCCGAGGCCGTGAAGGGCCGCATAGTGACGAATATCTCGTCCCGCACGATGTTCGCGCTGTCCACCTTCACGGTCGGCCGACAGCTGAGGATTCCTCCGGGCACGTTGAAGCTCTCCGAATCGCTGCCGCCGTACGTGAACGGCGATGGACACGCACAATTCACATAGTGCGTCATAGTGTACCGGTCGGCCTCCGTGTACTTGTGACTGCCCGAAACCACGCCGGAGTACGTCGTCGCGTACGCCCACGAGCCGTCGCCAAAGCTCGTCGAATGGCTCCACGGATGTTGATCCAACAAGATCGTCGTATCTTCGGGCAGCGCGTTGAAGCAGAAGCCGTCCACGTCCGCAGCGTAGGTCGTCGAACAGTATTCCCCCGCCGGTGTCACATCCAGGTCAACATCGAAAACAAAACTTTTGCACACTTGGCAGTTGACCGCCCGAAACTCGGGCGGGATAAACAGGCTGTTGCTGGGCTTGTCGTGGCCGAACGGCGCCGGGTTCGGCTCGCTCCCGTCCAAAGGCACCATGCGCGCGTGCAGGCTGGTGAGCAGCACGGCGTCCGCCGCCAGCGCGTCGACACGCACCTCGAAAGTCTTCCTCGACGGTAACTACTCACCCCCTTGCTCGTAGATCTCCCCGGAGAGAGCGATCTGGATGGCGACGAGAGGATTGTATCCGCGGTTTCGCATGGTTTGCAGGTAGCTGGAGATACGGCAGTAGGCTTGGGCAAATCGCTCGGTGCGGAAGCAGCCCGACACCTTCTGTTTCACCTTGCTCATTCGCAGGTCGCGCTCGGCCCGGTTGTTTGTGAAGGGGACGCTGGACTCCTTGGCGAACAGCAAGACCGCCTGTTCGTGCTTCTTCAACCGTTCCCAGAGGTTGTGCGCATCGGACTTGGCGATTCTGCCGCGTTTGCCCTTGGGCCGGGCGGGGATGGGCGGCAGTTCCTTGCCGCCGCGCGTGAGGATGTTTCGATAGCGTTTGCGCAGGTTCCGGTATTCCCGCTCGGTCACCTGCTTGGCGTCGCTCGCCGACACCTTGGCGCAGGTTTCCTTGAGCAGTCGCTTCATGTTCCTGGCCCAGGGGTATTGATTGGAGTCTACGACGAACTGCAATTCGCGCAGGAGATGCGAGCCGCAAAGCGCGTGGCCGCAATGATCGTAGGACAGATACGACGCCCAGCAGTCGTGCACCACGACACCGCCGTAGCGGGGGATGATGCCGATGTCGTCGATGGCCTCGCAACCGCGTTTGCGGTGCAGGCGTTTGACGGTGATCTCGCCGCCGGAATAGACATGGATCCAGTGGTTCTTCCGATCCACCCGCAGCGAGGTCTCGTCGGCGTTCAAGGCCGGCATGCGGAGCAGTTCGTCGATGGCCGTCGCCTCCCAACGTTCCAGCGCCGCATGCAGTCGGATCACGAACTTCAGCAGCGTCGCCGGCGACATGGCCACATCGATCAGCGTCTCGACCGACTTCAGCACCCGGTCGAGCGGGACCATCCGGGCGATCAGCAGGTTCATCATGTAGGCCTTGAGGCCGTTGCCGTACTGCAGGGGACCGCACATGTCCGCCGGGAATCGTCCCGTCGTCCGCTGCCGACAGCGGGGGCAGTCCTTGACCTCCGCATCGACGTGATGGACGACCTTCTCGAACAGTATGTCGATGCGCGTGCGCCGTGGCTTGGACTGCGATGGCGTACTACCGAGATCGGCGCCGCAGTTCGCGCAGGCGTCGACCGCCGCCACCTCGGTGGTGGTCACGGTTCGGCTATGGCGCGACCGGGCATCGTTTTGCTTCGCGCCCTTGCCCTTGCCACCGGGCCGGGTCGCCGCGGTCTCGTCCTTGCTCGTTTGCGAGGGCGGGATGCTCGAATTGCGGCCGCCCTTGCGGGTGGTCTTCTCCATGAAGATCGCCATCAGCACTTCGAACAGCATCAGCAGGGCGTTGAACAGCGCGCGCGTTTCCGCCGACATCTTGTCCGCCGCGGACAGTCGCCCGAACTCCGCCTTCAGGCGCTCGAACTCCTCGCGCAGCGATTGCCGGTTCACCGTGGCCATGGCCGCCGCTCAGCCGTCCTCGGCCTCGACCGCCATCATCGCCGCCAGCACCGCGAGGCGCTCCGCCCGCGGCATCGCCTGGTAGCGCCCGCCCCAACTCGCCGCCTTGCGCTTGATGGTCTGGCGGTGGGTGAAGTTGCGGCCCGCGCGGCTGGCCCAATGCACCCGGTCCGGGACGAAGTTGAACCACAGCTTCTCGGTGCGCACCCCGCCCCGGTTCATGACCTGCACCTCCAGCCTGCGCCAGCCGCCGAGCAACCCGTCGTACAGCGCCGAGGGATAGCCGGACAGCATGACCTGGCAGGGCAGGGTCTTGAGCAGTTCCAGCAGCTCGACGTGATCGGCCTCCCCGTAGTCGAAGCGATAGCGGCGTCCCGAGGTGCGGGTGCGCATCAGGTAGGGCGGGTCGCTGTAGACCAGCTCCGAGCCCCGATAGTCGTACTCGGCCAGAAACCGGTGCGCGCAGCCGTGAATGCGTTGCACGGGGTAGTCGCAGTCGAACTTCGCCAGAGCCCGCCCATCGAGGTCGATGCCGATGTTGTGCAGCGCCGCCGGCTTGCGCTTCATGATCGCGCCGCCGCCGAGGTGGGTCTCGATGTAGGTGTCGTGCGGCGGCATCAGGGCGATGATGGGCTGGCACAGCCCCGAGGTCGCCTTCGATCCGAAATAGCCCACTCGCAAAGACCCGTAATCCGTATGAGGTCCACACCATAGGCACCACGCCCTATGATGTCAAGAGAAATCCGACGGACGCTTGCGACCCATACCGCAGAACCCCGTTCAGGCTATGCTTTCTCGACAATGATGCCCGGTAGGGGGTGAGTAGTTACCCTCGACGGCGAATAGGCCACAATGCCGAACTCCGTCGAGCGCGGCCGCGAATACACGATGGACTCCATCGTGCCGAACACCGGCGAGACGGGAGCCGCGACGACCGCGCCGCCCGTGCGGCGATCCTCCTGCCCCACCGCGTCGAGATCCTCCGGCCTGTAGTCGTGTTCAAGAACCGCCTCGCCGTCCACCGTTACCCGCGTCGCGCGGTCAAGCGAGTCATATTGGACCGTCGCCGTCCGCTTCCCAATCGTCGCCCGCCGCACCCGGCCCGCAGCGTCGTACTCGAAGGTCAGATCCGGCCGGGCCGCATCCTGGCCGTCGCCCGTACGTACGCGGAGCACCTCGTTGTAGTCGCCAATCTGGTATGTCTCTTCCGTGGATTCCCCACCGTCCGCGCCGCGCTCGATGCGCGCGAGGTTGCCGGCCGCGTCGTACGACATGTCCGAGTTGATCTCCGCGTCGGGCCCGTACGCGTATTCGGCGGACGTCCGCAGTCCGCGGTCGTCGTATTCGAAGGCAGCCGTCCTGCCCCCGCCCAGCAGTTCTCATTTTGGTTTTGTCGGGTGACTGTTGAGGATTTCATTGGTTTGCGGCGGGTTGATCGGTTGCGGAGGCGAGGCGGGGAAGTCAGGGAGGCTGTGCCGCAGGTCCGCCGGTGGCGAGCAGGGTCATGAGCGCGGTCCACGAGGTGAACACCTGGTATTCGGTGACGGTGCGCAGGTGCTCGAACAGGCGGAAGCGGGTGCCGAGCCGCTGCCGGGCCTGCTGCCAGAGGGTTTTCGGCGAGTTCGCAGGCGGTGTGCAGGGCGAAGGCGAGCAGGTTGAGGACGACGAGCACGCCGGCGAGGGTGTCCTTGCCGTGGCCGAAGTTGTGTTCGAGGTGGTAGCCGTGCTGCTTGAGGACGTTGAAGGTCTCGTTCTCGATCTTCCACCGGGCGCGGGCGCAGTCGGCGAGTTCGGCGACGTTGCCGCGGTTCACGTCGAGGCTGGTGGCGAAGGCGCCGCGGTAGGTGACGGTGCCGTCGGGTTTGGAGCTGACGATCTCGAGCCAGTTGACGCGCAGGGCGTCGTCGCCGTCGCGGATGGGCAGGCCGTTCATCCAGCGGTAGCGGTGGATGCGGCGCTTCGCGCCGCGGCCCGCAGTGCGGCGGCGCGTGGGCGGGCGGATGCCGTCGAGGTACTCGTAGAGGGTCTTGTGGCTGGGTTGCTTGCAGGTGAGCAGGAAGTCGCCGCCGGCGTCGAGCATGGCCCGGCAGACGGGCTGGCAGGCGTAGAGGTCGTCGCCGAGGTAGACCGGCCGCAGGGCGGCGCAGCGGGGGCCGTGGCGCGCCAGCCAGCGCTTGACGGCCTGCCGTTCGCAGTCCTGCTTGGCGGCGCCGTCCTGGGGCCGCACGAACTCCGGCGGCAGCGGCAGCGACTGCGCCCGGCCCGGCGCCACGACGTTGGCGGCGAGCATCTGGTGGAAGTGCTCGGTGCCGCCGTCGGCGCGCTTGCGGGTCGAGCAGTTGTCGCAGCGGATCTTGCGCGAGCGGAAGAACTCGGTGCCGTCCAGGGCGACCAGCGCGCGGCCGTCCAGGCGGCGCATGGGCGCGAGGCCGCCGCACGCGTCGAGATCCCCGGCGAGGGCGTGGAACTCGTCGTCGAAGTGCGCCGTCGGCACGCCGTCGAGCAGCTGCCGGACGTGGTTGTCGCACGGGATGCGCGCCAGGCCGAACAGCGTGTGCGCGTTCGAGCGCGTGCGGCCCTCGGCCAGCGCGCGCTGGTGCGCCAGGAACGACGGCGACTGCATGAGGAACACCGACAGCGCCGCCATGCCGATGTCGGCCATGGCGTAGCGCCGGTTGCTGCCGCGGCGGGGATCCGGCATGCGCGCGAAGCACGCCCGCAGCCGGTCGAGATGGCGCCCGAGGCGCTTCACGGCGGCGCCTCCTCCGCCATGATGGCCGCCAGCACCGCCAGGCGCTCCGCCCGCGGCATCGCCGCGTAGCGCCGGCCCCAGCCCGCCGCCTTGCGCTTGACCGTCTGCCGGTGCGTGAAGTTCCGCCCGGCGCACGACGCCCAGTGCACCCGGTTCGGCGCGAAGTTGAACCACACCTTCTCGGTCACCACCCCCGCCTGGTTCATCACCTGCAGCGACACGCTGCGCCAGCCGCGCAGCAAGTCGTCGTAGAGCGCCGACGGATACCCCGACACCATCACCGCGCAGGGCAGCCCACTGAGCAGTTCCAGCAGCGCCGCGTGGTCCGCGTCCCCGTAGTCGTGCCGGTAGCGGCGCGACGACTTGCGCGCGCCGCGCAGGTACGGCGGATCGCTGTACACCAGCTCCGATCCGTCGAACGCGAACTCCGACAGGTCCGCGTGGCAGTCGCCATGCACCAGCTCGACCGGATACCCGCACTCGAACCGCGTCAGCGCGCGGCCGTCCAGGTCGATGCCGATGTTGCGCAGCTCCGCCGGCTTGCGCCTCATGACCGCACCGCCGCCCAGATGCGTCTCGATGTACACCGCGTGCGGCGGCATCAGCGCGATCAGCGCCTGACACAGCCCCGACGTCGCCTTCGATCCGAACCACGGGTGTCCCATGGCGCGCACCATAGGCGCCGCGCCCTATGGTGTCAAGCCCCCCTCAAAACCGCCGATCCGCCGTCCCAACGCCCGATGTGGCCAAAATGAGAACTGCTGGCCCCCGCCGTAATCGATCGACGACACCCGCCCGCCCGAATCGAATGCATAGCTCGCGAGCGAATGCACCCCGCGCGAAAGTTTGGTCAACACGCCATTGACGTTTGACCCTATTGTCGTGTCGACTCCGTCGATCGTCGCACCGGCGAGCGACCCGGCATCCGAATACCTGTAATCGCGGTGTCCGCGGGAGTCGCTCGCGTGCACGACCCGGCGGTCGGAGTAGCGGTAACGAGCGGTCCAGGCACCGGTTGCCACAGTCACCTCCCCGCGGTTGTTCGTGGTGAACTCGGTTTCCCCCGACGGCTGCCACAACGTGTCCAGGTGCCCATCCTCGTCGTAGCCGATGCGCGCGACCGTCGCATTGTCCCGCGTCACCGTCACCGGGCGATGGCCCGCGTCGAACGTCACCTCCGTCGTCGCGCCCGTGCGGTCGGTGATCGACTCGGTGATCCCCAAGTCGCCGCTCCGGTAAACCGTAGTGCGCCCTAGCACGTCCGTCGCCGTGGTCGTGTTCTCGGCGTAGGCCAAATCCGTCCTTTCGCGCAGCACTCGGACTCGGCTCACCCGGGCGTCCGTCCAGGCCACCGCCAAAACGACCTTGTTCCGCGGGTCCGTGATGGACGACAGCAGGTCGTCCGAGGCGTACCCCAAACTCCACGATTCCCCGGCCAAATCCGTCACGCCGGTCAGCCTGCCGTCCGCGTCGTACGAGTAGCCCACAGTTCGCCCGATGTCGTCGCTGATCGACGAAATCCGGCCGTCGTCGCGGCGCGAGATGCGCACCCAGCCGGCGTCAGCGTTCCCCGGCGCCACTCGATCCGCGCCCAGCCTCGACCGTGCCGCACGTGGACGAGCCGCCACACGTCTCCGTCCCGTTTGAAACGCCGCAGCATGCCGTCCGCGGACTCCAGCACTACAATCCCCGCCTCGCCGCCGGTCGTGCGGGTCGAACCGGAGATGATCGGCGCCGTCGCCGGAGATTCCGGCGTCACTGTGTCGCCCGAAACGTCCAATCTGTGCACACCGTTGGACGCGTCCGTGAATAGCAGCTGTGACCCCTCCTGGCGGACCTCCTCGACGACCGTCAGCTTCCAGCCGGGACCGAAGTCGCCGCCTTCCTCCAGCGCGGAGTCGTAGACGCGTCCCATGACGATGGGCATACCTCCGACGCGGACCAGATCCCGGACGAGGAACGTCATCGAGCCAATCGACGTGTTGATGAAGCTCTCCTGGACCCCCGAGAAGACGGGCTGCGGGTTCGGGAACAGTGTCGTGGTCCTGCGCCGCCCCGACAGGTCGTTCAGGAACCCAACGGTGTTCTCTTCGACGGCCTCACGTATCTCTGCGGGCGCGTCCGAAAGCGAGGTCGACGCCTGGCCGGCTAGGCCGAACGTGATCGAGGCATTCGCGGCGGCGATTCGCCAACCGGTCGCCAACGGGCTTTGTCCCCTGCTCGCGCCTGCCCGTCGCTCTGGGCACGAGCCTCGTCGTTCCACAACGTGTCGGACGACCAAGCTGTTGAGCCCCTTGCGATTCGCGACCGGCGCTCGCCTACGCACTACCATCTCTGTCTCCAATGTCCAGGGTCAAAAGGCCCCAAGCCATCGAACGCAACTCGAAGTTGCCCCGCGATGCGCGCAAACCCATGCATTAGCACATCAACTCCCGCGCGGCAACAAAAATCGTTGACACAAGTTGACACAAAAGTCGCTGGCGTGTTGAGAAAAAGTAAGGTGTCCGCTTCTAGAACAGATAAAGTGTCCGGTTTACAAGGAGCCTCGCACTACTGGACAGGGCGGATTGGTCCATTCCGACAATTTCAGCGAAACAAAGGAGTTAAGTCCAATACTGGACATCCGCCCCGGGAAGGAGTAGAAAGGCTGCCGAGTTGACGCGGAGCCGGTGGCGGCGGAGGAGGAAGGGCGCTACCGGGAGCTGATGCGGGCGCACCACTACTTGGGCGCGCCGCCGAAGATCGGCGAGACGCTGTGGTACGCCGCGCGCTGGCGCGGCGCGTGGGTGGCGCTGATCGGCTTCTCGGCGCCGGCCCTGAAGTGCGGCGCCCGCGACCGCTGGATCGGCTGGGACTTCCGCACGCAGTACGATCGCCAGCACCTGCTCGCCAACAACAGCCGCTTCCTGATCCTGCCGGGCCGGCGCGCGCCGAACCTGGGCTCGCGGGTGCTGGCGCTGTGCGAACGGCGGCTGGCGGCGGACTGGCCGGCGCGCTTCGGCCACCCGCTCGTGCTGCTGGAGACCTTCGTCGACCCGGCGCGCTTCCGCGGCGCGGTGTACCGCGCAGCGAACTGGACCTGCGTCGGGCGCACGCGCGGCTTCCGCCGCGTGCGCGGCGGCTACAGCGCCGCGCCGGCCGCGCCGAAGCTGGTTTTCGTCCGCCCCCTGGTCGCCGACGCGCGGGCGCGCCTGACCCGGCCCGCGCTCCACCCCATCGACCGCCACGGAGGCCCGAAGGCCATGATCTCCGCCGACACCATGCGTTCCCTGCCCGACCACTTCGCCGACATCGACGACCCGCGCCGCCGCCAGGGCCGGCGCCATCCGCTGCCTGTGGTGCTCGCCATCGCCGCCGGCGCCACGCTGTGCGGCGCGCGCGGCCACAAGGCCATGGCCGAATGGGCCGCCGACCTGTCGCCGCGCGCCCGCGAGCGGTTCCGCTGCCGGCACCGCGGCGGCCGCTACGAGGTGCCCAGCGAATACGTCATTCGCGACGTGCTGGTGCGCGTCGACCCCGACCAGCTCGACCGCGCCCTGCGGCGCTTCGACGCCGCCATCGCCATCGACGGCAAGACCATGCGCAACGCCATCTATGCCGACACCCGCGCGCCGCAGGCCGAGGCCCGCGCCGCCAACGGCGACGCCAAGCCCGCCGCCGGCAAGATCGGCGAGAACCAGTGCCAGGTCCACATCCTCGGCGCCGTCGGCCAGCGCGGCGGCGCCACCCTCACCCAAAAAAAGTCGACCGCCTTCCGGTCGGCGCCGACGACGAGACCAAGCGCACCAACGAGATCGGAACCGTCGTCCCCATGCTCGAAGGCCTCGAACTCGACTTCGCCGGCAAGACCTTCACCGCCGACGCCCTGCTGACCCAGCGCAAGCTCGCCCACTTCCTCCGCGCCCGCGGCGCCCACTTCGTGTTCACCGCCAAGGGCAACCAGCCCACCCTCCTCGACGACCTCCGGGTGTTCTTCGAGAACCGCGGCGAGCCCGACTTCCGCGAGCCCCCCGCCCTCGAACACGGGCGCCTCGAAAGCCGCGCCATCCGGACCACCACCCGCCTCAACGGCCACCTGACCTTCCCGCACGTCGGCCAGGCCTTCCTCGTCGAGCGCACCGCCGTCGTCAAGAAGTCCGGCAAGCGCTCCGTCGAATGCGCCCTCGGCATCACCAGCCACGCCCCCGACACCGCCGACGCCCGGCGCCTGCTCCAACTCAACCGCGGCCACTGGAAGGTCGAGTCCGTCCACAACATCCTCGACAACGCCTTCGACGAGGACCGCCTGCGCATCCGAACCGGCCACGGACCCGAAAACACCACCCGCCTACGGCGCTTCGCCATCGGCGTTATCCGTTCCCACACCGACGACCGCGTCGCCGCCACCATGCGCCGACTCGATCGCAATCCCCGCCGCGTGTTCGACTACCTGCGCATGACTCGGAACACCCTGCGAACATCGTCAACCAACCGGAGAACAAATTAGCCCTGCACTACTGGACCACTATTGGAACACGCTGGCGGCGGGGGCCAAGGTGGACCGGGACAACCCGACCCAGTTCGGTCGGGCGATGGCGCGGCTCGGGATCGAGATGATCCCGGCCTACTCGCCGGAGGCGCGGGGCCGCTCGGAGCGGGCGTTCGGCACGCATCAGGGGCGGCTGCCGAAGGAGCTGGCGGCGGCGGGGATTTGGGACATTGAGTCCTTTAACCGCTATCTGCGGGAGGTGTACATGCCGGCGTTCAACTCGGAGTTCGCGCGGCCGGCGCGCGAGCAGGGGGCGGCGTTTGTTCCCTGCGGGGACCCGGCGGCGCTGGACGACATCCTGTGCGAGATCCACGAGCGCGTGGTGGGCCGGGACAACTGCGCGCGGTTCGAAGCGCGGGTACTGCAATTGCCCGCGGACCGACATCAACCCCACTACGTCAAGGCCAGGGTGAAGGTTCGGCGCCACGCAAACGGCGCGCTGTCGGTCTGGCACGGGCCGCGCAAGCTGGCCAGGTACAGTCCCGACGGCGAACCCCTGGCCGACGGACTGCCGGCCACCGCGTAGGCACGGTCGTCGCGGGGTTATCCACCCTTCGCCCACCGCGCCTTTATCAATATCGGGGACCGGCGCCGTGGACAAAGCGTGGATAACCCCGCCAACCGCATCGCCACGATCCAGAAGGAGATCAGTTTTCATGGGGTCGACACGCAAGCCATGCCCGTGCGGCCTCGTTTCCAGACCGGACAGTTTAGTTGTTCTAAAACTGGATACTTCTATTTGTTGACAACACAAAAATCGCTGGCGTTGGCGCGCCAGAATCTGGTCGCCCGCCAAATCCAGACAGGAGTCTTGGCACAAAACACACACGCGCCGACGCCACTGGTGCCTCTGCCAGCAACCCCATCGTCCACGCGGCCACGTCCCTGCCGGCCATACTGCTACTGGTTAGACAGCTTCGGCACAACACGTATGTGGCTGAGTTCTCTCGCGCTTTGTTGAACGTCATCCGAACGGCAACGCTGATTCGGAAGCGCTGGCGACGATGCATTGGAAAAGCTCGAAGTCTTCTTCGGACAGAGCGACCTCAGCCGGTCATACAACAGCGTGTTTGGCCTTATGGAGTACTTTCACTATCTCCTCTACTCGAACCGAGGGAGTCGCTTGACCCGCGATTGGGAGGAGGGTGATCGAATCAGGTTCGACGCACTGCTGAAGGAGATGCGCCAAACAGCCATTTTCGGCACTGAGCGGCGAGTCTCGGAGGCTGTTGGAATCCGCCAAGCTTAGCTTGGATGCAACCAACAAAGAAGGAGGTCATCATGCCCTCAGCCGGTTGGCCGACCATATGAAGGTTGCGGAGCGACGGTTCGGCAGGCAGGAGCGAATCAACCTCCTCGTTGGCATGTTCTCCGTGGTTGGCGTGGCGCTAACAATTGTGACGTTGGTCGTCGCCCTGTGGCAAGGTCGGGAGGATCCGCAAGGCCGCCATCAACAAGATTCCCCAGAACTCCGACCGGTTCAATCTGACGCTGACCTGCGGGAGCCCACCTCGAACGGCAGGAGAATCTGATGGATGGTCAATCAATTGATGGGTCATGGCTGTCTTCCCTGAACCGAATCCGGAGGTAGACACAACTGTGACCCCCGTCCCATCACCGCCCGAACGGGCTCGCCAGTTGCGTGAGCGTAGGATGTTCTTGATCCTTGCCTGAGAGAGTCGCACCGGTTTCCGGGATTGGCCAGCGGATGCATAGCGCGGGATCGTTCCACAAGAGGCCCCGGTCGTGATCCGGCGCGTAGTAGTTGGTGACCTTGTATACGACCTCCGTGTTAGGCGTCAGGGTCATGAACCCGTGTCCAAAGCCGACCGGCACCCAAATCTGGTTCCAGGCCTCGGCTGACAGCGTTGCGCTCACATGGTGGCCATAGGTTGGCGACCCCCGGCGTATGTCCACTGCAACATCGAATATCGAACCGCGCACGACGCGGACGAGCTTGGCTTGAGCAAAGGGCGGAGCCTGGAAGTGCAGTCCCCTGACGGTGCCCACATCAGCCGAAAACGAGCAGTTGTCCTGGACAAAGTCCACCGAAATCCCGACATCTTCCAGGGTTCTCTTGTTGTACACCTCGGAAAAGAAGCCTCGATGGTCGCCGTGTTTTATCGGCGCGAGAAGCTTGACGTCGGGAATATCAAGGGGTTCGATGTGCATCCCGGTTGAATTTACGCCAAGTACCGGGCGTAGGCGAGGACGAACTACTGGTGCGGGGAATTTTTTGGAGATTTGGCACTCTAAGGGGGAGAGTGCTAGCATCCTTGACCAACGTTACCGGAGGTATCAATAGATGACCGCGAATGTACTATCTCTCGATAGTCTATCGCCGGGTCGCGATCTGGATACCTATATTCAGACTGTGAACGCATTCCCGGTGTTGAGCCCGGAGGAAGAGCGTAGGCTCGCAGAACGTTTCTATTACGAGAACGACATCGCGGCCGCCCGCGAGCTGGTGCTGTGCCACCTGCGCTTTGTCATTTACATGGCCCGAGGCTATTCGGGCTACGGGCTGCCGCAGGGCGACCTGATCCAGGAAGGCAACGTTGGCCTCATGAAGGCGGTCAGGCGATTCAATCCCGAAGTGGGTGTGCGCCTCGTGTCTTTTGCCGTGCATTGGATCAAGGCCGAGATGCACGAGTACATCCTGCGCAACTGGCGCATCGTCAAGGTCGCGACCACCAAGGCTCAACGCAAACTCTTCTTCAATCTGCGCAGCGCCAAGAAGCGGCTTGGATGGTTTTCGCCGCAGGAAGTCGAAGCCGTCGCCGAGGATCTTGGGGTGACGCCGGAAGCGGTCATGCAGATGGAGGGTCGAATGGCGGCCCGGGACGCGGCGTTCGACGGGGAAGTCGACGACGACGGCGAAAACTTTGTCGCGGCGCCGGCGCAATACTTGAGCGATGATTCGATGAATCCCGCCGAGATCGTTGCACAAGAGGACTGGACGGAACATTCCATGGCCCAACTACAGGGGGCGCTGGGGCAACTCGACGAACGCAGCCGGGAAATTCTGCGGTTGCGCTGGTTGAACGAACCGAAGGTGACGCTCCGTGAACTGGCGGCACAATACGGAATCTCCGCCGAGCGGGTACGCCAGATCGAAGCCAAGGCGATGAAAAAGCTTCGGAGCGCGCTCGCCGAAGCCTAGCCCTGATATTGCCGGGCTAACCGCGCGATGGGACATCGCGGGCACCATCCGCCGTCTTCGAACGAGTGGCCCACGCGAGTCCATGCACGCCAGAGAGGGCGTCCGACCAGCGGCCAGGCGCGGGCACTTGCCGATCACGGTACCCGGTACCTGATGACACATTTCGAGGTTTCGGATCGGCCGGTGATGGTTGAGGTGGGTTTCGGCATGGGTCACGCGCTCGCCCGTTTTGCCGACGAGCACCGAAACTGGGCTTGCATCGGCATAGAGGTCTACCGGCCGGGCATCGGTTCGCTGATCCTGCAATGCGAATCGCTCGGACTCGACAATATTCGGATTGTCGAGGGCGATGCCGGAACCGCGATCGCGCCATGGCCATCGGCGAGCGTTCGCCTCGTCGCCATTTATTTTCCCGATCCATGGCCCAAACGGCGGCATGGCAAACGCCGCCTGATTCAGTCGCCCTTCGTCGAGCAGATCGCGCGGTTGCTGGAGCCGGGCGGCAGGCTACTGATGGCGACCGATTGGGAGCCCTACGCCCGGGCGATGCTGAAGACCGCCGACGCGGAGCCTTCCCTGGCTAACGAGGCGGGTTCGGGCAAGTTTTCTGAACGCCCGGCCGAGCGCCGGGAGACGCATTTTGAGGCGCGCGGCCGCACATGCGGTCGAGAAATCTGGAATCTAGCCTACGCGAAGATGCAATGACGACCGGGAGGTTGATCGGGCTGGCTAGCCCGGATATTTCACCAAGCCGCTTGTCGAACAAACATATGTCATTTGTTTTTAATCATGTGCGTCGGTTTTTCGGAAGTCCCGCCGGATACCAACTGCGCTGGCCGCGCCCTCGCACGGTGGGGTCGGGCCACGGGCGGAGCCGAAGGTGCCGCCTGTGGGGCACTTTTGCCCGCGTGCGTGCACGTGCTCGATCCACCATAAGACATGGCTATGCTTCCGTCTCTTTTCTTGCGAGTGGTGCCCCCTCGCGCTGCTGTCTTCTTGCGAGTGGTGCCCCCTCGCGCTGCTGTCTTCTTGCGAGTGGTGCCCCCTCGCGCTGCTGTCTTCTTGCGAGTGGTGCCCCCTCGCGCTCCCCGGCTGAAGGCTCCGAGCACGCGCACGCGGGAAAAATCCTGCGCGATCATCGCGGCCCTTGATGAAATATCCGGGCTAGAGAAACCGGGCGACTACCGTATCCAGGTGCGAAAAGCCGAAATCGGTGAGTCCTATGCGGTCTTGCCGCATCAACCCCTGGGCGCGCAGCCGCGCAATCTCGTCCGAAATGGTCGCAAGCGGCACTCCTGTGCGCTGCGCGAACGCGTCTTCGTCGGTCCCGTGCACCAGCCGCAAGGCGTTCATCATGTATTCCACCGGCAGGTCCGCCGTGTCGATGGGCGTGTCGTCGGAGGACTGATCCTCCAGGTAGAGCCTGGGCTGTTTCACCTTGGTGGTGCGTACCATGCCCGATGGCCGCATCAATTTGCCGTGGGCACCAGCGCCGATGCCCGTGTAGTCGCCGAAGGTCCAGTAGTTCAGGTTGTGCCGCGACTCCGAACCCGGACGCGCGTAGGCGGAGACTTCGTAGCGTCCGAACCCGCGCGATGCGAGGAAGGCTTGGCCAGCCTCGGCAATGTCGGCTTTTTCGTCCAGCGTGGGAAGCACGGGGGGACGTCTTGCGAACTCCGTTTTCGGCTCTATCGTGAGTTCGTACCAGGAAATGTGGGTCGGCTCCAGCGCGGCGGCGCGTTGCAGGTCGGCGATGGCTTCCGCTACCGTCTGCCCCGGCAATCCGAACATCAAGTCGATGTTGAACTCATCGAAGGGCGCGTGCGCAATCGCGCGCGCCGCCCGCTCGGTATCGTCGGCGTTATGGATTCTTCCCAGTTGCTTCAGGTGGGCGCCGTTGAACGACTGCGCGCCGAGAGAGATGCGATTGATGCCCGCCGCGGCGTAGTTCGCGATCACCTCAAAGGTCTCCACGGTCCCCGGATTGGCCTCCATGGTCACCTCCGCGCCGCCGGCCAATTCGAACGTATCGAGCAGCCGCGCGAACGCGCGCGCCGACAATAGGCTCGGCGTGCCGCCGCCGAAGTACACGGAGGCGATTTCAGACGGCATGCGGGCACGCTCGACCGCAAAGTCATTCAGCAGCGCGTCGACGTAGTCGGCTTCTGGCAACCTTCCCTTCAGCGGGTGCGAATTGAAGTCGCAGTACGGGCATTTGCGCACGCACCACGGCAGGTGCACATAGAGGCCGCTCACGGCGCGTCCCGATGCCCAAGGCACCGAAGCGCCGCCGCGAGGCGCTTGGCGGCGATCCCGCGATGGCTGTGTGCATTCTTCACATGTGGCGCGAGTTCGGCGGCGGTTGCATTCAACTGGGGAACGAAGAAGTGCGGGTCATATCCGAAGCCGTGCGCTCCCCTCGGGGCATCGAGGATCAATCCGTGCCATGCGGCAGTGGCGACCACGGGCGCTGGATCGTCGGCGCTCTCGATGAACACCAGTGCGCAATAGAAGTGCGCGCGCCGATCCTCGATGCCATCGAGCGCGGCGATGAGCCGTCTGTTGTTGTCCTCGGCCGTTGCGCCCACACCCGAATATCTCGATGACAAGAGACCCGGCTCACCGCCCAGGGCGCGGACGATCAGGCCCGAATCATCGGCAATAGCCGGCAAACCCGCTTCGGACGACGCATGGCGCGCCTTGATCAACGCGTTTTCAATGAAGGTCGCCCCGTCCTCGATCGGGGACTCCAGGCCGAACTGGGTCATCGGTCGCAGCGCCACGCCTACAGGTGTCAGCAGACCGAAGAGTTCGGCAAACTTGCCGGCGTTGGCGCTGGCGAGGACCGCCTCTTTCATTCGGCTAGGGGCTTTCCCAGTAAAGCGTCTGTTGGAATCGCAACACCGCCATCCCGTAACCGGGCAGACCCGCAGTGATCTCGAAACGCAGCGTGTCCCGGTCCTGGTAGGTTAGCGGCGCGATGTAATAGACGGCTTCGCCTTCCTTTACCTGGCGAAATTTGAGCACCTGCGACTGCCCAAGCAAATTCTTGACGGTCCCGGTCACGGGCACTGCCACGCTCCGCTCGCCATCCAGCACGGAGACGTTCACCAGCGCCTTGTCGCGGCCCCTGACCACGTCGTAGCGTTGCGCGATTTCGGCGCGCAGGAAACTGGGGTTGAAAACGGAGTAGTGCACCTCGTAGCCATCGAATGCCTGCTTCTGCTCGGCCGACAGGACTCCCGCGGCGAGCGCGACGACAGCGATCACGGCGCGGCTACTCATTTGCCGGTGCGTCCCAGGCGGTAGAACGCCGTGCTGCCGAAGAGGTTCGGGATGCGGTTGATCAGACGGTGACTGCGATAGAAGCGATCCACGGCAAAGCGTTCGATGATGGTAATGCCCATGTTCAGGCACAGCAGCTCGAAGTCGGCGAAGGTGCACAGGTGAATATTTGGCGTGTCGTACCAGTTGTGGGGCAGGTGTTCGGCCATCGGCATGCGGCCACGCGTCGCCAGCCACAGGCGGCATACCCAATGACCGAAGTTGGGAAACGTCACGATGCACTCGCCGCCTATTCGAAGCATCTCTTCCAGCAACTGGTCGGGTGCCCGCACGGCCTGGAGGGTTTCCGTCATGACCACCATGTCGAAGCTCGAATCCGGGAACCTCGCCAGACCATCGTTCAGGTCGTGCTCTATGACGTTCACGCCCGCGGTGATGCAGGCATTGATCCGGTGCGGATCGATGTCCATACCATAGCCGCGCACGTCCTTGTTCGACTGCAGGTGCGCCAGCAATTCGCCGTTGCCGCATCCAAGGTCGAGCACGCGCGCGCCGGGTTCGATCAGGTCGGCGATGATGCGGAGGTCCTCCCTCATTGGCCGCACTCCGACGCGACGCGGTCGAGGTACGCCGACAGGACCTCCAGGTATCGTGGTACCGGGAGGAGGAAGGAGTCGTGCCCGTGGGAAGCGTCGATGGTGGCCCCGACCACGTCCTTGCGCGCTGCGATCAGTGCGTCGATGATTTCGTCCGATCGTCGGGGAGCGAAGCGCCAGTCGGTCGAGAAGGAGATGACCAGAAACTTGCACGAGGCACGACCCAGTGCCTTGACAAGGTCGTCGCCACAATCCCGGGCGGGATCGAAGTAATCCAGGGCGCGGGTCATCAAGAGATACGTATTGGCGTCGAAGACCTTCGAAAAAGTGTGACCCTGATGGCGAAGATAACTCTCCACCTGGAACTCGACATTATGTCCGGACGCGATGTCGCCGGATTTGAGTTCCCGCCCGAACCTGTCCCCCATGCTGTCGTCCGAGAGATAGGTCACGTGGCCGAGCATGCGCGCCAGGCGCAGTCCGACGTCGGGGTTTGATCCGACCTTGATGTAGTTCCCGTCGTGGTACTCGGGGTCGGTGACGATGGCCTGGCGCGCGATCTCGTTGAAGGCGATATTCTGCGCGGAGAGTTTCGACGCGCAAGCGATCAACAGCGCGTGTCGCACGCGGTCCGGAAAATCCATGGCCCACTGCATGGCCTGCATCCCGCCCAGGCTGCCGCCGGCAACCGCGGCGAAGGTCCGAATTCCCAGGGTGTCGGCGAGCATGGCCTGTGTTAGCACCCAGTCCTTGACTGTCACGGTGGGAAACGCCGGTCCGTAAGGATCCCCGGTTGCGGGATCGATGGAGCGTGGCCCGGTGCTGCCATGACATCCGCCGAGGTTGTTCAGACTGAGGACGAAGCAACGGTTGGTATCGATAGGTTTGCCGGGACCAATGCACACATCCCACCACCCCGGCTTGTCGTCGTCCATGCTGCGAAAGCCGGCCGCGTGATGGTGTCCCGACAGGGCATGACAGATCAAAACAGCGTTGGATTTGTCCGCATTCAGCTTTCCGTAGGTCTCGTAGACGATTTCGAAATGCGGTAGTCGGACGCCGCATTGCAGATCGATTGGACCGAAATGCGCGGTCTCGGGAACAACCACGCCGACCGAATTGGGAGGCAAGGCTTTCACGGTCGCTATCTCTGACTTGAGTGACGAGGCGGCTACGGACCGCCGCCGAAGAGCGTCCCGAACAAACCTGGCAAAAGATATTGCTGCAGCAACCCGATTACGAGAAATACGATCAGGGGAGACAGGTCGAGACCGCCCATCACCGGCAGCAATCGGCGCGCTGGCGCGAGCACCGGCTCGCAGATATCGCGCAGGAGGGAGGTGACCGGATTGTAAGTGGTGGGCGCAAGAAAGGAGATGATGATCATCGCGAAGATGGCGATCCAATAGAAATACAGGAACAGATCGAACGTCCGATAGACACCGGCGACCACGGCGCCCATCGCGAGCCCCAGCGATTGCAACAATTCCACAACGACCGCGTTGTCGTAGCGTCCGGTCATCGCGGCAACCCCGCCGATTGTCGCCGCGCACGTCACCCAGGTGGCGAAGAAAGCGGCAAGATCGAGATTCTTGTAGATTGGTATCACCTTCCTCAAGGGATTCAGTACCGGATCGGTGTACCGGATGACGCCCTGGGAAATGGGGTTGAAGAAGTCTGCGTGCGTCGCTTGCAAAATGAAGCGCACCAGAAAAAGCACCGAGACCGCGCTCAGCAAATATTGAATGATGAATGCAATCGGACCGCTCATGCTTCCCCGCCGTTCTAGTTGCCGAACTCTTCCGCGAGCTCTCGCGACCGCTGGCAGGCGGCCTGGATCGCCCTTTTGAACTTCGCCCGAATCCGGGCTGATTCAAGTATAGATATGGCACGTTCCGTAGTGCCACCCGGAGAGGTCACACGGTCGCGCAGAACTCCGGGCCCGACACTGTCGGCTTCGGCCATGCGAGCGGCGCCGAGCACCGTGGCGGTCGCAAGCTGATCGGCGGTAGCCGGGTCCAGGCCGAGTTCGACGCCCGCTTCGATCATGCTTTCGAGCAGGTAGAACGCGTAGGCTGGCCCGCTGCCGGACAGGGCGGTCACCGCGTGCAGACTGTCCTCATCGTCGAACCAGACAACCTGGCCGGCCGCGGACAGAATCCGCTCGGCCAAGGCCCTCATGTCGGGGTCGACGAAGCGATTCGCGGTCAGTCCGGATATGCCCGCCCGCAATAACGCTGGCGTGTTCGGCATGCACCTCACGATCGGTTGTTCCGCGGATGTCCATCGGGCGATCGCCTTGATGGGCACGCCCGCTGCGATGGATATGACGAGTTGGCGGTCGGTCAAGGAAAGTGCTGTGACAACCTCTCGAAGTACCTGGGGCTTCACGGCCAGCACCACGGCGTCTGCGGAATCGACCGCGACGGCATTGGCTTGTGTGGTCGATACGCCATCGAAACGGGTGAGCTGGCTCGGTATCGGGTCGGCGACGACGATATCCAGCGGTGGGCCGGGCATACCGCTTTCCGGGTCGTTCGCCGCGCGCAAACCGCCGACGAGGGCGAACGCCATGTTGCCGCCGCCGATGAAAGCGATACGTTTCATGCGTTCCTCGGTCCGAAAATCGCCGTGCCTATACGCACGCAAGTAGCGCCTTCCTCGATGGCCGCGCCAAAGTCGCCGCTCATGCCCATGGACAGCGTGTCCCAATGGGGTCCGCCGAGCGGTCGGTGGCGGTCGAACAATTCCGCTGTTAGCGAAAAGCTGTCGCGCATCGATTGCATGTCCTCCCTGGGCGCCGGTATAGCCATCAATCCCCGCAGTCGCAGGTGTTGGAGGCGGCGTATTGTATCGATGAGTTCGCCGATGGCGTTCGATGCGATGCCGGATTTCTGCGGCTCGTCATCGATGTTGACTTCGATACAGACCTCAAGCGGGGTCAGTCCCGCGCGGCTGGAGTTTAATCGCTCGGCGATCTTCTTTCGATCAAGCGTATGCACCCAATGAAAGTTTCGCGCAATATCGCGCGTCTTGTTGGACTGCACGGTGCCGATGAAGTGCCAGGTGATGTCGCGCCCGGCGAGAAACCGCAGCTTGGGCAGCGCTTCCTGCAAGTAGTTTTCGCCGAAGTGGCGAACGCCCACATCGGCGGCAGCCGCGATTTCTTCGGCCGAGCGCGTTTTCGACACGGCAAGCAGGCATACGTCGGCGCCCGATCGGCCAGAGCGCAACGCCGCGCGCGCGATGGCGTGCTCAACGCAGGCGACTGAGTCCTTGATCGATGGGCTAGTGTTCACGACGCAATTTAAGCACCAGCCGCGCGCGATTGCAGAGATTGTCCATATGCCTCGCGGACTCGGCTGCGGATACTTCGCTGGTCAAATGGCATTTGTGGCAACTCGAGCATTCGCGCGCGTGGAAATCACCGATCTACTTTCCCGCGCCATCGCTGCCGGCGCCTCGGATCTGCATCTGTCCGCAGGATTGTCTCCCATGATCCGCGTCGACGGCGAGTTGCAGCGCCTGGATGAAGAGTGCGTTCCTGACTGCGGGATCCGCGCGATGCTCGGCGCGGTCATGAACAGAAGGTCTCGGGAGGCGTTCGAAAAGTCACTTGAAACCGACTTCGCATTCGAAGCAAGTGACATCGGTCGCTTTCGCGTCAACGCGTACCACCACAACCGCGGCGCGGGCGCCGCATTCCGGGTGATTCCATCGAAGGTCCCGACGATGGACGAACTGAACCTGGCGCCGGTGTTCAGGGAGATCGCCATGGCGCCGCGGGGTCTGGTGCTGGTTACCGGTCCGACCGGTTCCGGCAAGAGCACGACGCTGGCGGCGATGATCGACTGCATCAACGACAATCGCCGGGATCACATCCTCAGCATCGAGGATCCGATCGAGTTCGTGCACGCCAGCCGCTCATGCCTCGTCACCCAGCGCGAAGTGCTTCGCGACACCACGGGGTTCAGCGCGGCGTTGCGTTCCGCGCTCCGGGAAGACCCCGACATCATTCTGGTGGGCGAGATGCGCGACGTGGAAACGATCGGGTTGGCATTGACCGCGGCGGAAACCGGACACCTGGTGTTCGGCACGTTGCATACCGCGTCTGCCGCCAAGACCGTCGACCGCATTGTTGACGCCTTTCCGGCGGGGGAAAGGAACATGGTCCGTTCCGCGTTGTCGGAGTCGCTTCATGCGGTTGTCTCGCAGACGTTGCTCAAGGCGAGGAGCGGCGGTCGCGTAGCCGCCCATGAAGTGATGCTGGCGACGCCGGCGATACGCAACCTGATTCGGGAAGACAAGACGGCGCAAATGGTTTCGGTCTTGCAGACCGGTGCGGCTGTCGGCATGCGGACGCTCGATCAATGCCTGCGCGGCCTCGTGCAACGGGGGATCGTGTCACCCGAAGCGGCGCGCGCGAAGGCGCGGATACCGGAGGACATCTGACCCGGACATTGCACCAGGCCGCTAGCCTGCGAGCAGGAACTCGAGCAGCGCCTTTTGCGAATGCAGTCGATTGCCGGCCTCCGTGAACACGACGGATCGAGGGTCATCGAACAGGTCGTCGCTGATTTCCTCGCCCCTGTGCGCGGGCAGGCAGTGCATGAAGATCGCGTCTTCGTTTGCGAAATCCAGCAGCGCGGGGTTCACCTGGTAGCCGTCGAAGGCGTTGCGGCGTTGTTCGGCCTCTTCGTCGTGACCCATGGAAGACCAGACGTCGGTAACCACGAGATCGGCGTTTTCCACGGCGGCGCGGGGACTCTCGACCAACTCCGCGTTGTCGGTGTCTGCGAGCAGGTCGTTGTCCGGCCGATGGGATTCGGGCGCGGCGATCTTCAGACGAAAACGGAACTGCCTGGCAGCATTGATATAGGAGTGGCACATGTTGTGGCCGTCGCCGACGAAGGCGACCGTACGTCCTTCGATGGTTCGCCCCCGCACCTCCTCATAGGTCTGCATGTCGGCGAGCAACTGGCACGGGTGGAAACGGGAGCTCATGCCGTTGATGACCGGCACGCTCGACGCGCGCGCGAACGCCGTGACATCGTCGTGGCTGAAGGTCCGGATCATCACGACGTCGACCATTTCGGAAAGCACGCGTGCCGTGTCTTCGACGGGTTCTCCCCGCCCTAACTGGGAATCTTGCGGTCCCAGGTTGATGGCGTGTCCCCCGAGCTGGTGCATACCGGTTTCGAATGCCACCCTGGTGCGGGTTGAACTGAGCCCGAAGACCATGGCGAGAGTCTTGCCCTTGAGGGGCCGCCACGCGGTGCCGGCCGCGTGGAGATGTTTCAGTTCCGCGGCGCGCGAAACGATCTGGCCGAGTTCTTCGGGACTGAAATCCCTTAAGGTCAGCAAATGTCGCGCTTGCATGGCCTCATGCCATTGCTTTGACGAGACGGACGACGGTGGCGACGACCTGGTCCGCTTCGTCGTCAGAGAGGATCAACGGCGGCAGGAGGCGGACGATGGTTTCCTGGGCCACATTCAGAATGACGCCGGCGCCCATAGCGTCCGTCACCATGGTCGGGCACGGTCGATCAAGCTCCACGGCCAACAGGAGTCCCTTGCCGCGGATGTCCTTTACGTTGTTGCTGCCCTGCAGACCGTTGCGCAGTCCGGCGAGCATGTGCGCCCCGAGTTCTCCGGCGCGGTCGATCAACCCGCCTTCGAGTTCGTCGAGAACCGCGTTCGCCGCCGCGCAGACCAGCGGGTTTCCGCCAAAGGTGGAGCCATGGGTCCCGGCGACAAGCATCTCGGACGCAATGCCGCGAGCGAGGCAGGCACCTATGGGGACGCCGTTTCCGAGCCCCTTCGCGGTGGTGACCACGTCGGGAAGGATGTCGCAGTGTTGATAGCAGAAGAACTTGCCCGAGCGGCCGTTCCCCGTCTGCACCTCGTCGAGGATCAGCAGCCAGTCATTGGCGTCACACAACGCCCGCAGGCGCGCCAGGTAGTCATCCTCGGGTATGTGTATGCCGCCCTCGCCAAGAATCGGTTCGACCATCACGGCGACGACGCTGTCGTCGTTCTCCGCAATCCTGCGCACCGCGTCGATGTCGTTGAAGGGCGCGCGGACGAAGCCGCCCAGCAACGGCTCGAAACCGGCGTGGACCTTGCGGTTGCCGGTGGCCGTCAGCGTAGCCATCGTGCGGCCGTGGAAACTGTTGTCCATCACCACAGTGTGCGGAACGGCGATGCCGCGGTCGTGACCGTATAGCCGCGCAATCTTGATGGCCGCTTCGTTCGCTTCCGCGCCGGAGTTGCCGAAAAAGACATTGTCCATGCCGGAGAGCGTTGTCAGCCGCTGGGCGAGTCTTTCCTGACCGGCAATGCCATAGAGGTTCGAAGTGTGGATCAGCGTGCCCGCCTGTGCGGCGATGGCCTCGGTGACGTGGGGATGCGCGTGACCGAGGCCGGTGACAGCGAGTCCGCACAGCGCGTCGATGTATTCCTTGCCCGCGTCGTCGTAAAGGCGCGTCCCGCGCCCCCGAGCGAAAGTCACGGGTAGACGATTGTAGGTAGGCATGATGCTGGTCATGGATACACCCTTCGGTTGCAAATGCCGCGACGCCAAGGTCTTCGCCAGTGGCGAAAACCCGCGCGGGGCAAAAAACAAAGCGGGCAGCACCATGCTGCCCTCCAGACAAGCATCGTAGCAGCGATTTGCACCAGTTCAAGCACGTTGCGACGCGATTGAAGCGGTAGAGCCGCGCTTGACCACAGGAAGACGTCTGGTTGATGTCCTCTCGCTGCCGCCTACACAATTGGGCACGCGGTTCTGTCAGTGTTCGCGAGTTGCAGCAGGCAATCGGTGGCGGTCTGGAAAGCGCTTGCGGAAGAACGGCATCTGGTGGTCACGTCAAATGGAAAACTGATAGCGTTCCCGTCTGGGGCATCGCCGGATACCTTTGACGAGACGTTGGCGGCGCTAACGACAGGCTGAAGCGTTGCAGGCGGTTGAGTCGATGCCACGGAGCACGCGCGCGCGCCTTGATTTTCCCACAAGAGACTTCATTTCCCATATTATTTCCCATAGGATGGTCAGACGACACCCGTGAGAGCCGCGTCACGTGACCTTTTCTACTGAAAACCCGTTCGACGGGTCGGTTCCGCCTACCGTTTCGCTTTCCAATACGCCGCTTACGGGCGTACTCGTTCAGATCAAGTTCCCAGAGGTGCTATCCATTGCCAAGACGGAATATGTGGCTGATTTTCAAGAGAAAATTAGATCAGACTATCCGCTGAGTCAGCAGGAGCAGAACCTTGTCCTGGAGCTAAGCTCGGACGGCGCGAAACAGACCACATCGCCGAATTATCGGTTCTTTGACGGAGCGAGAAAATGGCGCTTGTCGCTCACAACGGGGTTTGTCGCGCTTGAGACGCGGGCGTACCTCGATCGTCAGGACTTTACCCGACGCATTGCGTCAGTTGCAGACGTGCTTTCGGAAACGATAAATCCACGGATCATGACCCGGATAGGAGTGAGGTACGTTGACCGCCTTCACGGCAACTATTTGGAGCGTATAGAGCAATTTGTCCGGCCTGAAGTATTGGGCCTATACAATCACGCGCACCGAGAGATGATTAGTCGAACATTGAGCGAGATGATTGCCGATACGAATGTGGGGCGGATGACATCACGCTGGGGGTTCATGCCGCCGAACCAAACCCACGAGTTAGACTTAATGCCACCCATCAGTACGCCATCGTGGTTCTTGGACATTGATGTGTATCAAGAATTCGTCGAACCTCGGACATTCGGTTCAGGCGATATTGAAACCCGGGTGATGGATTTGGCGACGCGCGCATACGCGTTTTTTCGTTGGGTTGTGAACGACAAGTTCCTTAAAGCATGTGGAGCTGCCAATGAATGAAATCCAGTCAATGAATGACACTTGGCAAGGCGGCGACACGGACATGCAGCCAAGCCTGGTCGGCTGCGGATTCTGGTTGACGCCGCCTTCCTCATCCCGTCAAGGAAGGCTTGAGAATTTGTCCCAGACTTGGCTGATATTGCCGACCTTGACCGCCTCTCGAACACGCATCACAGAGTCGCTGATGGACCTGTTTCGGGCGGAGAGACGTGCCGCGTCGGTGAACGAGATCGATGCTGCTGAGAATGTATACGAACTTCGGCGGCTGACGGGATTCACTTGGGGACCACTCGCAGACTTACTCAACGTTGATCGGCGAACGCTCCACAATTGGGTTAAGGGTGGGAAAATCAAGAAGACGAATTTGGAACACATTGCAAACACGCTCTCGGTGCTGCGATTTGCTGATCGCGGCTCGGCCGAGGAGAACGAGATGGAGATTTCGAAGCGATCACCACTCGGGTCAACACCCTTTGAAGCCATCAAAGCCGGTCAATACTCCGATGCGCGTCAATACTTGTCGCATGGTCAATCTCGGTCCTGGTTCGCGTCAACCCGGATATCTTGGATGGGTGAGTTCCGGCCCATATCCATGCACGAGGGCGCGGACGGAACTGAGATTATCGACCCCTTACCCGATGAACCGAAGCCGGTGTCTCGGAAAAGGCAGATTAGACGTGGCTAATGCACGAACCTTCGACGAATCAGAAACACCCGACACGTGGTCACGACGAGTCGCTTCAGGATTGGCGCCAAGGTGATTTCGCTGTAGACGTCGGCGGCTTTCTGTTTGCTGGTGTGGCGGAATGCGAGGATGCTTTCGAAGCGGAGGAGCACGTAGACGGTATCGTCGGCTTGGTAGTCATCAGTCAGACTTGCGACATTGTCCGCAAAACTGGTGGGCGACACTTCATTGCAGTATGCCCACTCATCAAGGTACACGCCGGAGAGCTGTCAGCGATTAAAAAGGGGCGGCGTCCCTACCTGACCGATGTCGAAAACACCGACGAGATGGTGTTCGCCGACCTGAGACGGATTATGTCCATCGACAAGGCCGTGGTCTGCAGATGGGACCGTCAATCGGGGTTCAAATCCGAAGCGAGTCGTGTTCGGTTTGCAGCCGCGTTGGAGCGCAAGTTCGGTCAGTTCGCATTCCCGGACGAATTCGACCGAGCCATGAAGACCTTTCGGGAGCGAGTCTGGTCGCGCCATACGAAGAATCTGTCTAAGCCGGGGATGGTCTATCGGTCATTAGCGCAGATCCGTTTTCGAAGTGACCCAGACTGGTCCGCCGAGACGCGCACGATCTCCGTTGTGGCAATAATGCGTGAGAAACAGGAGTGCGAAGTGGAACGAAGCGACATCAATGATGAATTGGAGCGAGCGCTCGGTAAGATTGAATGGCCGGATGGCTATGAGTGGGGAACACCGAAATTCCTGCTTGGCACCGCAAAGGACTTCACTGCTGAGGATGTCATGACGAGCCACCGAGGTGACTTCGACTTCCTTTGTTACTAGACACAACCAAACTGAATCTTGCCGTACGGAGCGGTAGCCCGTGGCGTTTGCAACCCGCCGTTGAACAGGAACGCTCCGCATGACGCTCATCGCCTGGTCCTGGCTGTTTCTTGTGCTCTACACCGGCGCCATGCTGGCGATCGGCGTAATCGGGAAACGGCGCGTCAAACATGCCGATGACTTCGCCACGGCGCGCGGATCCTATGGCCCTGTGGTGCTCGCCTTCGCTTTCGCGGCCACCACGGCCAGTGGCGCGACATTTCTCGGCGGGCCCGGCCTCGCCTACGAATGGGGCACGCCGACGATCTGGGTCAACTTCCTCTATCCCATCGGCGTGTACTTCGGCGTGCTCATTTCCATGCGCCTCATCGCGACGTCGGGAAATCGCTTCGGCAATCGGTCGATACCGGAATTCCTTGGTGACCGCTATCAATCCAACGGCATCCGCGTCCTCATCTCCCTATTGTCGCTGGTGTTGTTTTTCTACATCGTCGGGCAACTCGTCTCGGGCCTCGTGATGTTCGAGGTCATGCTTGGCATGCCGAAGATGTGGGCGTTGATCGTGACTTCCTCGGTGCTGCTGATCTACGTCGTGATGGGCGGCGCCCATGCGGACATTCTCACTGACAGCGCGCAGGGGGTCATGATGCTGATCCTTGCGGCCGTCGTCATCGTCCTGTTCGTGTTCGGGGTCGGCGTGGAAGGGGGGCTCGCAGGCCTGTTCAGCAATCTCGACGCCCAGGACGACAATCTCGTTGGCGTACTGAATCCGAGCACACCGCTTTATCACTCGTGGTGGTCGATCATCTGCATCCCGCTGGCCCACATCCCGCTGGGACTTCTGCCGCACCTCGGAAACAAGCTCTGGGCGTTGAAGGATACGGGTCAGCAACGCTCCTTCATCAAACTCGCATTCACCTTCGGTCTGGCGCTTGGCATGCTGGGCCTCGGCGGGCTGGTCGCTCGCGCGCTTGTCGGGGACTCGCTCTACGATGAGGGCGCGAACCCGAACGAGGCGCTGCCGATCCTGTTCATCGAGTTGTTTCCGACCTGGTTGGCGGCGCTGGTCGGCGTTGGCATCCTCGCTGCGATCATGTCCACCGCCGATGGCCTGGTGGTTTCGTCGTCGCAGATCATCGCCAACGACCTGTATCGTCGAACGTTTGCTCGGCGGTTGGCGCCCGACGCGACGGAGGAAGAGCAGGACCGCATGGAACTTCGTATCAGCCGCTGGGCGACGGTGGTGGTGTTGATCCTGTGCACGCTGCTGGCCTGGCTATTCATGGGGCGCAACATCGCGCTGATCGTCTGGATCGGCGTCGGCGGAATGATGGCGGCGTTTGCCGGCCCTCTGGTCCTGGGGGCTCTATGGAAGGGCGTCACCCGCCGAGGTGCCTACGCGGGGTTGATCTCTGGATTTGCGACGTTCGCCATTCTGCACGGGGGTGTGTTGAACCCGGCATGGGTAGAAGGCGCGGGCGTGCTGCACACGATTGTCTCCTGGCTGGCGGGGGAAGGGCCGAATCCCATCTCCTGCGCGGCAATAGGCGAAGGCGTGGGTGTTGTTATGACCTTCGTGGTATCCAAGCTGACCGCGCCGCTACCCGAGGAACATGTCGAGGCGGTCTTCAGCGGGGAGGATGTCGGTTCGGGTCGACAAGCTTGACCGACCGCGCGCGGAAACAAGCGGCTGGTCGAGAGATGTGAGCGCTTAGGCGTTCCGGACAGCTTCCGCGAGGCGCGACAAGCCCTGTTCCAGGGTGACGCGGGGACAGCCGAAGTTGAAACGCTGAAACCCCGGAGCCCCGAATTGTTCGCCGTCGGACAGGCCGATGCCGAACCGCTCGAAGTGTGCGTTGGGGTTTTCGAGGCCGAGGGCGCTCACGTCGAGCCAGCCGAGATAGGTGGCCTCGACATGGGTCATTTCGATGCCGTCCAATGCCGCGACCGCGTCCTCCAGCAGATCGCGGTTTTGCGCCAGGTAACCGGTGGCCGCGGCAAGCCAATCGGATCGGTCCGTATAGGCCCAGAGCGCAGCCGCGAATGCGAGCGGGGAGACCCCGGACACCAGGCCCGACTGCGCGTCTTCGAACGCGTCCCGCAAGGCCGGGTCGGAGGTGACTGCCACGGCGACACTCAGGCCGGGCATGTTGTACGCCTTGTTCGGGCTGAATAGCGAGACGCTTCGCAACTCGGGATGTAGCGTCGCGGTTGGCGCGTGCGAGGCGGCGGCGTCCAGTAGCAGGTCGCAGTGGATTTCGTCGCTCACGAGCGTGAGATCGTGCCGCAGGCAGAAATCTACCAGCGCTTCGAGTTCCGAGCGGTCATATGCGCGTCCGGTGGGGTTTTGCGGGCTGCACAGCAACAGCGCACATGTCGTTGGCCGCACCGCCGCCTCGAGCCTGTCCATGTCCATGACCCAACGGCCGTGTTCGCGCACCAGGTCGACGAATATGGCTTGCTTGCCCGCATTGCCGGGCACGGACAGGAACGGGTAGTAGACGGGGACGGGCACCAGGATGCTCTGTCCCGGATCGCCGATGGTACGCCCGGCGAGATTCAGACCGGGAACGACTCCCGGCAGCCAGACGAGCCACTCTCGGGGTACGGACCAGCCGAAACGGTCCGCGAGCCAATCGATAAATGCGTCTTCCAGCGCTGGCGGAGTGTCGGTGTATCCGAGAATGCCGTGCCGGAGCCGTTCTTCCACTGCCGCAAGCAGTCCCGGAGGTGCCTTGAAGTCCATGTCGGCGACCCAGAACGGCAGGACGTCGGGGCCGTATCGAACCCACTTCGTGCTCGCAGTCGACGCGCGCTCGATGACGGCGTCGAAGTCGTAGCCCATGGCGGAAATCGGCCCTGCGTGCCGTGCGTCGGAACGAACTCAGTATCCCTGGGGCTTGTCTCCGTCCTTCTTGTCCATACCCGCCACGGCGCGGTCCTTGGGCGCACTGTCGTAGGCGCCGCGGAAATCGCGGAACGGCCCGTCGCGCCATTCCAGGGCTGCCTTCAATCCGTCCTCCCGCACGCGGCGTCCCCACTCTGCGCCCGCGGCGCGCTGGGAACTCAAGGCCTGGATTTCCGTGCCGGAGTGCAAGGCCGTGCGTATGCCCATGGTTTCGTACTGCCTGTTCAGCGCCCGCTTGGTGTACATCAGCATCTCGTTGTCGATGAAACCCAGGCGGCAGGCGAACTTCTCGGTAAATTCTCCAAGCTCGTCCTTCGGCACCGCGTAGTTCGCCCACCCGAGACGCGCCATTTCCGTGCCGGAGAAGGAATCGCCCATGAAAGCGAATTCCCTCGCCTTCGCCGGCGGCAGGTGCCACGGCGTCCACATCATGTCCATTGTCGTCATGGCACGCACCGGCGGATAACCGATCTGGGCGTCTTCCGCCACGATGCGAAAGTCGCAGGTGGTGGCCAATTCGGTGCCGCCGGCCAGGCAATGCCCCTGGATCTGCGCAATGACCGGCTTTGCCAGCTCCCAGATGATCCAGTTCGTCATCACCACGTGCCGCGCCCACTGCGTCGCGCCGGGGTGGGTGCTGCCGGTGTCGGGCAGCTTCGAGCGACGGTCGACGAAGCTGTCGTCGTGGGCGCTGCGGGCCGGGGTCAGGTCGTAGCCTGCAGAAAAAGAGCGCCCCGCGCCTCGCAGGATGATCACGCCGACGTTGTCGTCGTACTCGGCCTCGCGCATGGCATCCATAACTTCGCCGCGCAGATTGTTGCTGAGCGCGTTCAGCTTCTCCGGCCGATTCAATGTCACGAACGCGAGTCGGTCGTCGGTTTCATAGGTGATGTCGGTGTAGTTCATTGCGCCTCCCGAGAGTAGATAACCGCGAATGCGGCGATTGCGGACATGCTATCGCAACTGCCCGCGTGGCAAGGCGTTGGCGTTCATCGGCGCGGGCGAGAGGCGATCAGCCTGTGGGCGGTGGGCGTGTCCGAGTACTTTGATTATGTATCAGTATTCCGACATTGGAGGTCTCGGTTGGCACCGCAGTGTCCACAGCGTGGCGTAGCACTCCTCCGGAGCCTGCGCCGAACAGACGCCTGCAACGTAGCGAACGCGTGGCGCGAGGGCGCACGAGGCGTGCTCGGGCGGCAAGGTCTGACCAACCGATCGTACTCATGGAGGCGGCAACCGGGGCAGCCGCCTCCGAGTTGGCGCGGCTACTGTAAAGCTATTGCAATTCGTCAGCGCTGTGACTAGCCCAGTGGATGAGGGACGCGGCTGGCGCTGTCCTGACTAGGCAGAGTTGGTAGCACCTCCACCTGGCGGGGTCCGTCATCGCGGGCTTGAATCTCCCGACCATCCATTGGTGTGCCGAGTCATGTGCATGGGCGGGGTCAATAAGCCCTACCACCTCGGACACAGCCCGGCCCTTTCGCGCTACGAAAGGCGGACGCCGCAAATCCCGACACGGGTATGTCGAGGTTTTCTCTGGTCTCGACGATCGAGCCCTCCGCAGAATGCTCGCCGATCCCGGGTTCCGCGCGGTGCGGGCCGGACGAACGGACGGAGCAAGACACCTTGGCAAGAAAACCCCACAGAACAAGCAGAATCGCCCGCCTCGCGGGCCTCGCGATCGCGGTCGTCGGGATGGCGTTCGCGACAGCGTCTTGGGCAAGCATCACGTCGAGCGAGAACCCGTCGACCGACGGCAGCTACACGGTGTCGTGGTCGTGGGTCCCCAACGCACACGCCTATCAGCTATACGAGGACGGCACGCTGGTCTATGACAGCACGGGCACATCGTGGTCGTTCAGCGGCAAGGCGGCGGGGGACTACGAGTACACCGTCGGCTACTGCGAGTTCATCTTCGACGAGGAGATGTGCTACGGGTCGGTCTACACGGCGCTGACAGTGACCGTTTCGTCGCCACCGCCACCGCCACCGCCACCGGCGCCGACGGTGAGCGCGTCGTTCGACGAGAGTTCCATCACGCGCGGCGAGGACGTCACGCTGAGCTGGTCGTCGACCAACGCCAGCGCATGCAGCGGGGCGCCCGCGATCGGCTCGACGGCGACCTCGGGGACGAAGACGTACACGCCGTCGAGCGCGGGCAGCTTCAGCGTGACAGTGACCTGCACGGGTGACGGCGGCAGCGCCGCCGACAGCGCCAGCGTGACCGTCTACGAGCCGCCGACGGTGAGCGCGTCGTTCGGCGAGAGTTCCATCACGCTGGGCGACGACGACAGCGCCAGCGTGACCGTCAACGCGCCGGAGCCGCCGGAGGTGACTGCGGAGTTCGACGAGAGTTCCATCACGCTCGGCGAGGACGCCACCCTGAGGTGGTCGTCAGCGCGGCGACGAGGGCCTCTCCGGGAGGTTGTCCGGCCGGTGGCCCTGGGCGACGGATTTTGTGCCGCTAGTGGAACACGTCGGATTTGTTCTGACGCCTCACAGCCTGGTCGTCCGTGATGTGCATATCGCGGGCGGCGCTGGCGTTCGTATAGGCAATATCGATCGCGCTTGCGAGGCATGCGGGGCACATGCCTTCGACGATCAGGTCTTCCAGGACCATACCGACGACGTCATACACGGTAATGGCTTCTTCGTGTTCTTCGTTGAACCGCCAGAGCACGTCGCCGATCACCTTGGCCACGGCATCCGCTCGAGTCGCGTCGCGCATTTCGCGCGCTTGGTCTTCTGTCACTGTAAATCCGTTTCAAATCGAATCGACCGGCCGGCATGTTATCAATGTCGGCGACGGGAAACCGCCACGTTCGCAAGGATCTGCCGTTCGCGGATGTGTACTCGACATTCGGGCAAGGGGAACTGCGACCCAGGCTCATGACCTAATGACAAGGAGCGAGGCAGACCGTGCCTCGCCCGAATGTGCTGAAATTGCGTTTGCGAAGGTTGCCAAGGAAACACCCATGAAGGCTTCTGATCTATTCGTCGACTGCCTGGAGACGGAAGGCATCGAGTACATATTCGGCGTCCCCGGGGAAGAGAACGCCGACTTCATGATCTCTCTCGAGGCCTCGAAACAGATCACTTTCGTGCTTACCAGGCACGAGCAGGGCGCCGCCTTCATGGCGGAGATCTACGGGCGATTGACGGGCAATCCGGCGGTGTGCCTCGGGACCCTGGGGCCGGGCGCGACGAACCTCATTACGGGCGTGGCGGACTCCAACATGGATCGCGCTCCCATGCTGGTGCTCACCGGCCAGGGCACGACGCATCGATTGCACAAGGAATCACACCAGGTGATGGACGTCGTGGCGATGTTCGAGCCGGTGACGAAGTGGGCGGAGACGGTGCGGGCGCCCGAAACCATTCCCGAGATCGTGCGCAAGGCGATGCGCGTGGCCACGACGGAGAAACCCGGAGCGGTGCATATCGAGCTGCCGGAAGATGTCGCCAAGCTTGAAACGGCCGCGCGACCCCTCGTGCCGAGACGTCTGCGCCGCTCGGTTCCCGACGATAAGATCGTGGATCAGGCGTTCGAACTTTTACGCGCGGCGAGCAAGCCGGTCATTCTCGCGGGCAACGGCTGCATCCGTCGACGCGCAAGCAATCAGTTGCAACGGTTCTGCGAGAAGACCGGGATTGGCGTGGTTAGCACGTTCATGGCAAAGGGCTGCGTCGACATGGATGCCGACTACTGCCTGTTCACTGCCGGGCTCGGCGCGCGTGATCGGATCAACATCGCCATCGACGAGGCCGACCTGGTGCTGTCTCTGGGTTTCGATATGGTGGAGTATCAACCCCGGCTGTGGAACCCGAACGCCGACAAATGCATTGTGCACGCCGACTTCCTGCCCGCGGAGGTCGACGAGCACTACTGCCCGCAGGTAGAGCTGGTCGGCGATCTCGCGCACATGCTGTGGATGCTGAACGAGCGCGTGGACGCGGCGGGAGGTCTTTCTTTCGATCTATCGAGCCAAAGATCGCTGCGCCGGGAGATGTGGGCGGACATCATGGAGCACGCCCACGACGATACCCAAGGCAGCGTAAGGCCCCAGAAGGCGGTCGCGGACTGCCGGGCGGTCCTTGGCCCCGAGGATGTCCTGCTATCCGATGTCGGCGCCCACAAGATGTGGATAGCGCGCCACTATCACTGCCACGCGCCGAACACATGCTTGATTCCGAACGGGTTCTGTTCCATGGGGTTCGCCCTCCCGGGGGCCATCGGGGCCGCGATCGTGCATCCCGATCGGCGCATCCTCGCGATCTGCGGCGATGCGGGCTTTCTCATGAACGCGCAGGAAATGGAGACCGCAAAGCGTCTCGGCGTCAACATCACCGTGCTGGTGTGGGAGGATCACGAATACGGCCTCATCGCCTGGAAACAGGAGTCCACGTTCGGCCGACACACGAATCTGTCTTTCGACAACCCGGACTGGCTGCAGTTGGCATCGGCGTTCGGATGGAACGGCCACTACTGCGGCAACAGCCGCGATCTCAAGGGCATCCTGGAATCGTCGTTCACGGAGGACGGGCCCAGCCTGGTCGTTATTCCCATCGACTATCGGGAAAACAGGCTGCTGACGCGCAAACTCGGAGAAATCACCGCCACGCTGTAGGCAGTTGTTGCTCTCGAAGCCGTTTTAGGAGCAGCAAACACCAGTGAGTCGTAGCCGAGACGGCTCGCGTTTGGCAGACTTGTTGGTACAGAAACCGCGTCGACTGGCCGCGCGCATGGGCGGCGAGGGCCTTCCGGTCGACGCCTGATTGCAGCGAGGCAATATGGATCTCACCGCTCACTGGGTCGGAATCGCGGCTATCGTGATATTCGTCGTGGCGTACTCTCTCGTCATCGTCGAGGAATTCACGCACCTGAGAAAATCGGTGCCGGTCATCTTCGCGGCGGGCGTGATCTGGGCGATCATCGCCGCCCAATATGCCGTCGGCGGTATCGAGGGCAAGACCGAAGAGGCCGTCAGACATTTCCTGATCGAGTTCAGCGAACTGTTCCTGTTCCTGCTGTGCGCGATGACCTACGTCAACTCGATGAGCGAGCGGCGGGTCTTCGACGCGCTGCGCTCCTGGCTCGTGCGCAAGGGTTTCAGCTACCGCCAGCTCTTCTGGATCACTGGCGTCATCAGCTTCTTCCTGTCGCCCATCATCGATAACCTGACCACGGCGCTGGTGATGTGCGCGGTGGTCCTGGCCGTTGGACGCGGCAACCGGCGGTTCATCGGCATTGCGTGCGTCAATATCGTGGTGGCGGCGAACGCGGGCGGCGCCTTCAGTCCTTTCGGAGACATCACGACCCTGATGGTCTGGCAACGCGGCCTCGTAGACTTCTGGACGTTCTTCGCCCTGTTCGTACCGTCGGTCGTGAACTACATCATTCCCGCGTTTTTCATGTCATGGGCGGTGAAGAACGAAGCCTCCTCCGTAGAGGACGAGGAGGTTGTCATGAAGCGCGGGGCGAAGCGCATCATGTTTCTGTTCGGGTGCACCATCGTCACCGCGGTTTCCTTCCACAACTTCCTGCATCTGCCCCCATTCCTCGGCATGATGACGGGCCTCGCCTATCTCAAGATATTCGGGCACTACCTGAACCAGACCACGAGCATCGTGAGAGCGGCGGGCAGCAGCGAGGTAGGCGACATCCAGGCGTTCGACAGCTTTCGCGAAGTGTCCCGCGCGGAGTGGGACACGTTGCTTTTTTTCTTCGGCGTCATCATGTGCGTCGGCGGCTTGGGCTTCATCGGCTATCTGGACACGGTCTCGGCGTACATGTACGTGGAATTGGGACCGACGAAAGCCAACACGCTGGTCGGGATTCTGTCCGCCATCGTCGACAACATTCCCGTCATGGTGGCGGTGCTGCAGATGAATCCGGAGATGGATCTCAACCAGTGGCTCCTCGTTACGCTCACGGCGGGCGTGGGCGGCAGCATGCTGTCTATCGGGTCAGCCGCTGGCGTGGCGCTCATGGGACAGGCGCGCGGCAGGTACACGTTCTTCGGCCATCTGAAGTGGACACCGGTGATCGCGTTGGGTTACTTCGCGAGTATCTGGGTGCACCTGGTGGTGAATGGTCGATTCGTGGGCATCATGCCGTAGCCATGAAATCCGTCAGCCCTTCGGGCATGCCGCATTTCATCCCCGCCCAGAGCCCACTGTTTCGCCCATCCCACCCGTCCCGCATCCCGCGCCTTGATCGGCACTACGTGCCGTTCTACGGCGCAGGCTGCTAGAGCGCGATGACGCGCGTCTGGGATCTGCCGATTCGCCTCTGGCACTGGGCGCTTGCCGTGACGGTCCTGTTTTCTCTCTATACGGGCCTGGCCGGGGACATCGGCTTGATGGACTGGCATCAACGCTCGGGCTTCGCAGTCCTGGCGCTCCTCCTGTTTCGGGTGGGTTGGGGATTTTGGGGCGGCCGCTATGTCCGGCTGGCGCGCTACTGGACGACCCCGCGCCGTTTCGTCCAGCATTTCGCCGGCTCGGGCCAGGCCGACCCGCATACGTCGCCAGGCATTGCGCTAGCAATCCTGCTGATCGGGGCGTTGGCCGTGCAGGCATCGACGGGTCTTTTCGCGACCGACGACATCTTCAACGAGGGCCCGTTCAGGCGCCATGTGGGAGACGATGTATCGGCGGCGATGACCTGGATACATCATCGCGTCTTCTGGGTCATCATCGCGCTCGTCGCAACGCACATCACTGCAAATGCGATCTACGCCGTGATGCACAACCCGACGCCGTTGGCCATGTTCACGGGGCGCAAGGCGCTAGACGTCCCGCCTACGGAACAGTACTTGCTGCGGGGGTTGTTCACCGCCGGCGCAGCGGCGGTCATTGTCTATGGCGTATTGCTATGGGTCGGGTAGCGCCACAGGCTTGGGAACGGGTCTATTTTTGGCGGTAGCTGTCGTGGCACCCCTTGCACGCCTGGCCGAGCTTTTGCATCGCTGCCCCCACATCGCCGCCGGTTTCCGCTGCTGCGCGAAGGCCATTCGCCGCTTCCGTGAAGGCGGCGAGGCGTTCCGCGAAATCTTCGGGATCCTCCCAGATTGCGGGCAAGGCCTCGGTCTCGCCGTCGCCGGAACCTGGAGGAAACAGCTTCGGCGTGATCTCGGCGAGAGACGCCAGGGCAGCCGCATGAACCGAAAGATGGTTCTCGTGGGGCACCTTGCCCCGGAGGATGTCGGCCAGTGCCTGCATGTGTCCGCCGATAGCTTCCATGGTGTGATGGCGGTAGTCGATATCGCCTTGTGAAGCAACGCAGGGAAGTGCGGCCACGAGGGCGCCGGCAATGACAAGCGGCCGTAGGGAAGCGAGCGGTTTCGCGAAGGTCATGGAGCTGTCCCGGTTGGAAGGAGTGCCGACCGTATACTTTGCCGCCTATCGACGCAAGACGCGTCACCAAGAGGTTGAGACCGTCCCGATATCAGTCGGAGATCTGGTCGCGTCCAAGTTCGCGCCGAAGCTTTCGTTCGACCGCATTGCGGCGGAAATGGCCGCCGATACATTGCGCGGCGCCCGCCGCAAAACCGAGAATCAGCGTGCCCAGCAGCCACCAGAAAACCGGTACGGGGGGCGTCTCATAGTTCAGGAGACGCAGGCTCACCGGTGTCGCGTTGTCTGCCAGCAACAGCGCGGAGATGGCGGCGAGACAGATCGTCACGAAGAGCGTGAGGAGTGTCTTCAACCGCCTCATCAAGCTGCGGCTTGGTGCAATATCCGGGCTAGTGCGCCGTCAAGTCTGTTGGGCTTGACAGCGGCACTAGTCGCGGGATTTCGGGTTGATGTCCACTCGGTCCCGAAGTTCCTTCCCCGGTTTGAAGTGTGGGACGAACTTTCCGGTCAGGCCGACGGATTCGCCGGTTCTGGGATTGCGCCCGATCCTCGGTGCCCGATAGTGCAACGAAAAGCTGCCGAAACCCCGGATCTCGATGCGATTGCCGTGCGCAAGCGTTTGGGACATGTGCTCGATCATCGTCTTTACCGCGAATTCGACATCCCGAGGCGACAACTGCGGTTGATGCGCCGCGATACGTTCGATGAGTTCCGACTTCGTCATACGGCGTGACGACCTTAGTCGGACGAGCCCATGTTTCTGTCCATCTGACGCTTGATCAGGTCGCCCAGCGTCGTTGGCCCGCGCCGGTCGGCCTCCTTTACTCGGTGCTCGCGCAGGTTCGCGCGCTCGTCGTCTTGATCCTTCGCCTTGATCGAGACGCCGATATATCGGTTCTTGCGGTCGACGCTGATGATCTTCACCGAAATGGGTTCGCCCTCTTTCAGGAAGCCGCGGGCGTCTTCCACCCGATCAACGCTGATCTCGGACACTTTCAATGTGCCTTCCACGCCCTCGGCAAGCCCGATCACCGCTTCTTTCGGCTCCACCGAAAGCACTGTTCCTTCAACAATGCTGCCCCGGTCATTGGTGTCGGTGTAGTCGATGAACGTGTTCTGGTCGAGTTGCTTGATACCCAGCGAAATCCGCTCGCGCTCGGCGTCGACGGTCAATATGACGGTTTCGATCTCCTCGCCCTTGCTGTACCGGCGGACGGCAGTCTCCCCGGGATCGTTCCAGGAGATGTCGGACAGATACACGAGTCCGTCGATGCCTCCCTCGAGGCCGATGAAGATGCCGAAATCGGTTATCGATTTGATGTGCCCGGAGATTCGCTGCCCCTTGTTGTAGTTGGATGCGAACTCGTCCCAGGGATTCGCGCGGCATTGCTTGATGCCGAGTGAAATGCGGCGGCGTTCCTCGTCGATATCGAGAATCATGACCTCTATCCGGTCGCCGACCGCCACGACCCTCGACGGGTGAATGTTCTTGTTGGTCCAGTCCATCTCGGAGACGTGCACCAGGCCTTCGACGCCCTCTTCGATCTCGGCGAAGCAGCCGTAGTCCGTAAGGTTCGTCACAACCGCCTGCACGCGAGTGCGGGGGGGATAGCGTTGCGCCAGGTTCACCCACGGATCGTCCCCGAGTTGCTTCATCCCGAGCGATACGCGGTTCTTCTCGCGGTCGAACCGGAGGATCTTGATCTCCACCTCGTCGCCGACGTTGACCATCTCGCTTGGATGTCTGATGCGCCGCCAAGCCATGTCCGTAATGTGCAGCAGGCCGTCGATGCCACCGAGATCCACAAATGCGCCGTAGTCGGTAAGGTTCTTGACGAGACCCTTCATGCGCTGACCCTCCTGCAACGAGGCCAGGAGCTCTTCGCGTTCAGCACTGTTTTCGTCTTCGAGGACGGCGCGACGCGAAACGACCACGTTGTTGCGCCTTTGGTCCAGCTTGATGACCTTGAATTCGAGGGTCTTGCCCTCGAGATGCGTGGTTTCGCGCAGGGGTCGAATGTCTACCAGCGAGCCGGGCAAAAATGCGCGAATGTCCTCGATATCGACGGTGAAACCGCCCTTGACCCGGCCATTCAGCATGCCCTTGATCGCTTTCGCGTTCTCGAACGCATCCTCAAGCATGTCCCAGCATTCGGCCCGCCGAGCCTTCTCGCGGGAAAGACGGGTTGCCCCCCATCCGTCATCCACGATTTCCATCGCGACCTTCACCTGGTCGCCAATCTGGATCTCGAACGCACCGCTCTCCGTGACGAATTGACTGCGTGGGATGACGCCTTCCGACTTCAGCCCGGCGTGGACGACGACGACTTCGCTGTCGATGTCGACCACGGTACCCGTCACGATGGAGCCGGGCACCATCTCCACAGTATTCATGCTCTCTTCGAATAGCTCGGAAAAACTTTCTGCCATACGCTTCTTTCTGCTGCTCCTGTCGCTGCTCTTGTTTTTTGCTGCTCCCGCTGCAGCTTGCCTTGGCCGGGCGGCGGCTACCCTGGCCCCACCCTATAAACCGTGACTCTCCCCTATGTCCCGCTCCGCGGTCCGCTGCCAGTGAGCGAGCGCGCGGCGGCGTGGCTTAACACTTCCTCAACCACAGCCGAGATCGACATCTGAGTGGTGTCGATCATCACCGCATCGTCGTCTGCCCGCAAGGGAGAAACGGAGCGAGATCGGTCGCGCTCGTCGCGTGCGGCCAAGCTCGCGAAAAGGCCGGACAGACTAACATTCGACCCCTTATCTATCAACTGCTTATAGCGACGGCGCGCGCGCTCTTCGACGCTGGCGTCAAGAAATACCTTGAGCTCTGCGGTTGGAAATACCACGGTACCCATGTCGCGCCCATCCGCCACCAGTCCCGGGTGTCGCCGCATTCCGATCTGCACGATTCGCAGCGCGTTGCGCACGGGTTGCAGCCGGGCGACGCGAGAGGATCCAACGCTGATCGGCTCCTCGCGGATCGCATGTGTTACTTCGACGCCGTCGATGCGGATCGTGCCGGGCTTGATATCGAAGGCGAGTTGCCGCGTCATCAATGCCAGGGTCCCGGTGTCTTCGAGATCGATACCGCGTTGCACGGCGGCCCATGCGACCCCTCGATAGAGCGCGCCGCTGTCCAACAGGTGCCAGCCGAGGCGCGCGGCGATCTGCGCCGCCACGGTTCCCTTGCCGGAACTACTCGGACCATCGATGGCGATGACGGGGGGTTCGGCGCTCACTATCTACTGGTCATCGAGCTACTGGTCATCGAGCTACTGATCATCGAGGCCAAGGCGCAAATCCCGGGCCTTCGCAAAGCGGCGCTTCAAGGCTGCCTTGTCGCCGTCGATGGTCAGACGCGCGCCGAGTTGCTCCGCGAGCCGCAGTGTCGCCTCCCGGTTCGCCTGCAATATATCGCTCCAGATCGTGGGGTCAGATGCGGCGACACGGCTTAGATCGCGAAAGCCGTCACCGATGTAGGCGGGCAGGGACTTCTCGTCGAGGGCGTCGAGAACTTCCATCAAGGCGAAGGCGACAAGATGTGGCAAGTGGCTCGTCGCCGCGATGATTCGATCATGCGCGCCGGGGTCCTGCACCGTGACTACCGCTCCAACCCGCCGCCACCAGGATTCGACCCTCGCTAACGTATCGGGGTCTGTCTCGTCGACGGGCGTGATGATCAGGGAGCGTTGTTGGAACAGGTCCGCGCGTGCGGCACGGGCGCCGGCTGTCTCGGAACCTGCGATTGGATGACACGGCACAAAACTTGGCGGTACCTGGCCGCTGGCGCGCAAGGCGTCCAAAACGGTCGTCTTGACGCTACCGACATCGAAAACGGGCACGCCCGGATGGCGCGCGGCCGCGTCCACGACACATTCGGCGATCCGACTGACGGGGGTAGCGACACAGATGGCGGTCGGTTCGAATGACACTTCGGGACCCTCGACGATGCCAAGAGAGCGAGCCGTCACAAGTGCCTCGGGGTTAGCGTCGATGCCGACGATACGGTCGAACAGGCCATTGGCGCGTGCCGCCAGTGCGAAGGAGCAGCCAATCAGGCCCGTTCCCACGACCAGCAGGACGTTCATATCGCCTCGCGCAGAGCGGCAAGGAAGGATGTATTTTCCTGCGGCAGGCCGATGGAGATGCGCAAGTGGCGGGGCATATCGTAATTCGCCAGCGGGCGGACAATGACGCCCTTTGCGAGCAGCGCGCTATATACGGTTGCGGCGTCCCGGCCACAGTCCATTGTGACGAAATTCCCGATGGACGGGATGTAGTCGATACCCAGATCATCGAGTCCGGCGGTGGTCTGCTCCATGCCGGCATCGTTGATCGCCTTGCTGGTGGCGACGAAAGCGTCGTCGCCGAGCGCGGCTTCGGCGGCAGCCAGTGCCACGCTGGAGGCATTGAACGGTTGCCGGATGCGATTCATCAGATCCGCGAACTCGGGGGATGAGACGCTGTAGCCGATCCTCAGGCCCGCGAGTCCGTGGATCTTCGAGAACGTGCGCGTGACGATGAGATTGGGGAAGGACGCTTGCAAGCGCACGCCATCGGGATAGTCCCTTCGGGCGACATACTCGCAGTAGGCTTCGTCGAGCACCACCCAAACCGTTTGCGGCAAGGCCTTCAGGAAACCGACCAGCGAGTCGTGGTCAACCCAGGTGCCGGTGGGATTGTTGGGGTTGGCAATGAATACGATGCGCGTGGACGCTGTGACGCGTTCGCGCATCGCGTCCAGGTCATGGCCCCAATTCCGCGATGGCGCGGAAATCGGGACGCCATGCGCGCCGACGACGGCGCTTGGATACACGACGAAGCAGTGCGCGTCGAACAGGCCTTGCGTGCCGGGCGAGATTGCGACACGGGCGGCGATTTCCAGGACATCGTTCGAACCGTTGCCCAAAGTGATGTGATCGGCGCCGACGCCAAGGCGTTCGGACAACGCCTGTTTCAAACGGTAGCCGCTGCCGTCCGGATATCGCGAGATGTCGGCAACGGTGCCTTCAATCGCGGCGCGCACGCGCGGGCCCGGTCCGCGCGGGTTCTCGTTGCTAGCCAGCTTGATGACGTCGGTCAAGCCGAGTTCGCGTGTCAGTTCCTCGATGGGCTTGCCGGGTTGATACGGCGTCAGGCTGGCGACGCGTTCGTTGGTGTTGTCGAGCGGCATGAAGGCGCTTGGTGCAATATCCGGGCTAGAAAACGGTTTGCGGATAGGAGCCGAGCGAACGCACCTCGGTGGCTACCGCGCGCACTTCGTCCAACATCGTGGCTATCCCTTCGGTCTCTTCATGGCCGTCGAAATCGATAAAGAAGATGTAGCTCCAGTTGCTTGCGCGGGATGGACGCGTCTCGATGCGCGTCAGGTTGATGCCGTGTCGGCGAAACGGCTCCAGAATCCGGTACAGCGCCCCTGACTCGTTGCGCGTGGACACGAGGAGGGATGTCTTGTCCTTGCCGCTTGGACCAACGCTCTGATCGCCGATGACGAGAAACCGCGTCTCGTTGTCCGTCTCATCCTCGATGTTCGTGGCGAGAACGCGTAGACCGTAACGTTCTGCCGCCATTTCGCCCGCGATCGCGGCGGCGCCGTTGGTTCGGGCCGCGACCCGTGCCGCTTCGGCGTTGCTGACCATGGGCGTGCGAGCGATATTCGGATAGTGCCGGTCCAGCCAGCCTCGGCATTGCGCGAGCGACTGCTCGTGGGAATAGACGTTGGTGATCGCATCGGCCTGTTCAAGCGACATGAAGGCGTGGTTGATCGGCAGTTTGACTTCACCGCAGATGCGCAGACGAGAGGCCATGAAACAGTCGAGGGTATGGTTGACCATGCCTTCGGTGCTGTTTTCGACGGGCACGACGCCGCAGTGCGCGGCGCCGGACTCGACCTCGCGAAATACTTCGTCGATGGAATTCTGGGCGCGATTGAGCGCGAAGTGGCCGAAGTGCTTGACCGCCGCGGCCTCGGTATAGGTTCCGGGAGGACCGAGATAGGCGACGGTGAGCGGCTGTTCAAGTGACAGGCAGCAGGAGATGATCTCCCGGAACAGGCGCCATAGGTCGCGGTCGGGAAGCGGCCCGGTATTCTCTGCCAGTACCCGTTTCAGAATCTGGGCCTCGCGTTCGGGTCGATAGAACACTGGCGTTTCGTCGGTGTTCTCGGCGGCCTTGATTTGCGCCACCTGTTTTGCGCCGGCGGCGCGCTCGTTCAGGAGCCGCGCGATTTCGCGATCTATGGCGTCTATGCGCACCCGCGCCGCGTCCAGCTTGTCCCCGGTGTCTTCGCTCATCCGTTCTCCGCTTCAAACGCGGACATGAAGCCTATCAATGCATCCACGCCCGCTTCAGGCATCGCATTGTAGATACTTGCTCGCATGCCACCAACGCTGCGGTGACCCTTCAGGTTCAACAGTCCGCGCTCGTCGGCGGCGCGCAGAAACGTCTGGTCGAGCGAGTCGTCGGCGAGGGTGAACGAGACATTCATCCAGGACCGGTTCCGCTTCGCCACGGGACAGCGATAGAAGTTGCTCCTGTCCAGGGCGGCGTAAAGTTTGCGCGCCTTTCGCGCATTGACTTCGGCGATGGCCTCCAGGCCGCCCTGCTGCTTGAGCCATTTCAGGACGAGTCCGGCCAGGTAAATGGCAAAGGTTGGCGGCGTGTTCAGCATGGAGTTCGCCGCCGCGTGAGCGCTGTAGTCGAGCATGCTGGGCGTATTTGCGCGCCCGCGCCCGAGCAGGTCCTTGCGCACGACCACGACGGTGATACCCGCGGGCCCCAGGTTCTTTTGAGCGCTGGCGTAGATGAGGCCGAACTTGTCCACGTCCAGCGGACGCGATAGCAATGTCGAAGACAGGTCCGCAACCAGCGGCGTGTCGCCCGTATCCGGATATTCGTGAAACTCCACGCCGCCGATGGTCTCGTTGCCGGTGATGTGCACATACGCAGAACCGGGACTCAGTCGCCAGGTGTCCGCGCGCGGCACATGGTTGAAGTTGTCCTTCTTGGAGGATGCGGCCACGTTTACCCGGCACAACTTGCGCGCCTCGGCGATGGCCTTGGTACCCCAGGCGCCGGTGTGTACGTAGTCGACGACGGAGTCTTCGCTCGCCAGGTTGATCGGCACCATTGCGAACTGCAAGGTGGCGCCTCCCTGCAGGAACAGCACCGCGTAGTCGCCGCCGACGCCCAACAGGTCGCGGAAGTCCGCCTCGGCGCGCTCGGCAATCTCGACGAAGTCGGCGCTGCGGTGGTTCATTTCCATCACGGACAAGCCGCGGCCCCGATAGTCGAGCAACTCCGCTCGGGCGCACTCGAGCACAGCCTCCGGCAGCGCCGCCGGACCGGGGGAGAAGTTGTAGGCGCGCGTCATCGCCGTGAATGTTCTGGCTAGCCCGGATATTTGATCAAGGGCCGCGATGATCGCGCAGGATTTTTCTCGCGTGAGCGTGCTCGGAGCCTTCAGCCGCGGAGCGCGAGGGGGCACCTCTCGCAAGAAGACAGCAGCGCGAGGGGGCACCTCTCGCAAGAAGACAGCAGCGCGAGGGGGCACCTCTCGCAAGAAGACAGCAGCGCGAGGGGGCACCTCTCGCAAGAAGACAGCAGCGCGAGGGGGCACCCCTCGCAAGAAGACAGCAGCGCGAGGGGGCACCCCTCGCAAGAGAAGAGACGGAAGCATAGCCATGCCTTATGGTGTAGCGACCACGTGCGCTCACGCGGGAAAAAGTGCCCCACGGGCGGCGCCTTCGGCTCCGCTCATGGCCCGACCCCACCGTGCGAGGGCGCGGCCAGCGCAGTTTGTATCTGGCAGGATCTTCGAAATATGGGATTAACCTATTAGAATTAAAAGACATTTGTCTATTCAACAAGCGGCTTGGTGAAATATCCGGGCTAGCTGTCGTCTTCGCCGTTGTCGGTCTCGACGATGCGTTCGAGCCCCACCAGCCTGGCGTCGCCCTTCAGGGATATGAGCTTGACGCCTTGCGTATTGCGGCCCACGGCGCGTACGCTGTCGGCGCTCGTGCGGACGAGGGTTCCGAGATTGCTGATCAGCATGATCTCGTCGCCTTCGAATACTTGCGCGGCACCGATGACCCCACCGTTGCGATCGCTGGTCTGCATGGCGATCAGGCCCTGTCCTCCGCGCCCCTTCACAGGAAACTCGTCGATGTGCGTGCGCTTGCCGAACCCGTTCTCGCTGGCCGTCAGCACGAACCCGTTCTCCTTGGGGATGATCAAGGAGATGACGGATTGTCCTCTCCGAAGCCGGATGCCCCGCACACCGCGAGCGGTTCGTCCCATGGCGCGCACGTCGGACTCCTTGAAGCGTACGGCCTTGCCGGAGCTGGCGATCAGCAGGACATCGGAATAACCGTCCGTTACCGCGACATCGACGAGGTGGTTGCCCGGCTCGAGATCGAGAGCGATCAGGCCGCTCGTCCGCTGACGGGAGAACTGTTCCGCGGGCGTCTTCTTTACCTTGCCGGAGGCAGTGGCCATGAATACGAACGCGTCCGTGGACAAGTCCTTGATGGGCAGCAGCGACGTGATGCGTTCGTCGTTGTCCAGCGGAAGCAGGTTGACGAGCGGTCGACCCTTGGCGCCGCGGCTGCCCTGCGGGATCATGAACACGCGCAGCCAGTAAACCTTGCCCTTGTTCGAGAAGCACAGGAGCGTCTCATGGGAATGGGCGATCAACAGGTGTTCGACAAAGTCCTCATCCCTGACCGCGGTAGCCGCCTTGCCGCGGCCGCCACGACGCTGCGCCTGATAAACGTCCAGGGACTGCGTCTTCGCGTAGCCGGCGTGAGAGACCGTAACCACCATGTCCTCTTCGTTGATCAGATCTTCGGCGGTGAGGTCGCTTTCGGAACTGCGAATTTCGGTGCGGCGTTCGTCGCCGTACTCTTCCTTCACCGCAATCAGTTCGTCGCGAATCAAATCCTTCAACCGCTCCTCCGACGCGATGAGTTCCAAAAGGCCGGCGATCTCCTGGAGGATTTCAAGATACTCCTCCATGAGCCGGTCCTTCTGGAGCGCGGTCAGACGCTGGAGCTGCATGTCGAGGATCGCTTGCGCCTGCTCCTCGGACAGGCGGTAGATGCCGTCCTGATAACCGAATTCGGCGCCTAGATCCTCGGGACGGCATGATTCGCCACCGCTCCTGGCGACCAGTTCGGCGATGGCCTCCGATTTGAATCGCCTCGCCATCAATTCGGTGCGCGCGGTGGCGGGCGTGGCGGAATTGCGAATCAACTCCACCACTTCGTCGATGTTCTCCAGGGCCACCGCCTGGCCTTCCAACAAGTGTCCCCGGCGGCGCGCCCTGCGCAACAGGAACAGGGTTCGCCGGATGACCACCTCGCGCCGGTGCGCGAGGAAGGCGGCGAGCATATCCTTCAAGCCGAGCAGTTTGGGTTGGCCCGCCACCAGCGCGACGCAGTTGATCCCGTACACGGACTGAAGCTGGGTCAGGGCGTACAGGTTGTTCAACATCACTTCGCCCTGTTCGCCCCGCCGCAGTTCGATGACGACCCGCAGGCCGTCCTTGTCCGACTCGTCGCGCAGTTCGGTGATGCCTTCGATTCTCTTTTCGCGCACGAGATCGGCGATCTTCTCCAGCAAACGCGACTTGTTGAGCTGGTAGGGGATCTCGGTGATGACAATGGTGTCCTTGTTCGAGCCTTCGTCGTGCTCGACCACGGCGCGGGCGCGAACCTTGATACGGCCCCGTCCCGTCCGGTAGGCCTGCACGATGCCCGCGCGCCCGTTGATGATGCCGGCGGTGGGGAAATCCGGCCCATGGACCACTTCCATCAAACCGTCGACGCTGGTTTCCGGCTCGTCGAGCAACATGACGCAGGCGCTGATCACTTCGCGCAGATTGTGCGGCGGGATATTGGTTGCGAGCCCGACCGCGATGCCGGAAGCGCCGTTCAGCAACAGGTTGGGGACCCGGGTGGGGAGCACCTCGGGCATCGTCAGCGTTTCGTCGTAGTTCGGGACGAAGTCGACGGTGTCCATTCGGAGATCGGCCAACAGTTCAGCAGCGAACTTGGCCATGCGCACCTCGGTATACCGGGCGGCCGCGGGCGGGTCACCGTCGATGGAGCCGAAATTGCCTTGGCCGTCGACGAGCTGGTAGCGCATCGAAAAGTCTTGCGCCATGCGCACGATGGTGTCGTAGATCGCCGCTTCCCCGTGGGGATGGTACTTGCCCATCACTTCGCCGCTCACGCGAGCGGACTTCACGTACGGGCGGTTGTACATGTTATTCATCTCATTCATGGCGAATAACACGCGCTTGTGGACGGGCTTCAAACCGTCGCGGACGTCGGGCAGGGCGCGCCCGACGATCACGCTCATGGCGTAGTCGAGGTACGACTGTCGCAGCTCGTCTTCTATGTTGACCGGGACGATTTCTCGACCGCGTACTTCGCCCTGACTGCCAGTCGTATTGGGCCCGGAATCGGACATGGGTGGCGTCGTCTAACCGATGGGATTGCGACGGAATTTTATCACGAACAGGTGCGCGGCCGGGCGTTTGGAACAACCCTGCGAGGTTGCTGAAGCCGTTCCCCCCATGAAAGAAAAGACCCGTCCCTGACGCCGGACGAAGTCGATCAGTGTGTCGATGTGGGATTTCGTCGAATCGTTCTGCCGTTTGAACCCCTCTTCGGTGGCGGGAATATATCCCATAGGATATATTTTTGGTCATGAACGTCATTCGCCAATTGAGACATCAAGTACAGTCTACCCAGGCGCGGCTCGCTGCAATGGTCGGCACTTCACAATCGGCCATCGCTGCCTACGAGTCTGGATCGAAGTCCCCAACCTTTAGAACAGTTCGCAGGCTTGCAGACGTATTCGGTCTGGAACTGGAAATCCGGTTCGTGCCGCCACTGACGCGCGAAGACCGACGCAGTCTGGCGTACCATCAAGCCGTCGCCGAACGATTGCTTTGCGATCCGGAGCAGATACTGGAGAAAGCGCGAAAGAACCTGAAACGACAAAAAACCCTGCATCCGCATGCCTGGCACCTGTTTTCCTTATGGAATGCCTGGCTGGAACTCCCGACGACAATATTGACGGATCAGATCAGCGCCACGAGCGAACTGGCACGCGACATGCGGCAGGTATCTCCTTTCTCCGGGATACTCTCCGCTGCTGAGCGACGACAGGTGCTGGCGGGTTTCCGATCAGGGATGGGGGCATGAACCGGGCGCAGTTCGAACATGCCGTCCGGGCAGCGGGTGCCATCCTTGGCGTCGATGAGGTGCTGGTCATCGGCAGTCAGGCAATCCATGGGTCGGTTGACGAGCAGATACCGGAGGCCGAACGTTCGATCGATACCGTACTTTCGCTGATGTGACCCCTGCGCCGATGTGGAGCGTAGTCATCGGCTTGGCTGGATTCACCGAAGAAAAGAAAGGATAATGCCTTATCCGTTCTTAGTGTTCCGGAAAAAGAACGTATCGTTTTTTTTGGTATCCCATCGAGATGTCCGAAGCAACAAGTGCCGATGCCCGACTCGGAGAACGGGTCGTCGTCTCGACTGTTGGCGAGACGGTGGAGGCTTTCGTTCCGCCACCGCTGCCGCCTTCCCCGCCATTGCTTGTCAACGAGTTCTATGGACTCTTGGACGAGGCAAACCGAGCCGTTGGACGGCTCCAGGGCGTCTCTTCGATTCTGCCTGACACGCATCCCTTTCTCTATATGTATGTCCGCAAGGAGGCCCTGCTGTCCTCCCAGATCGAGGGTACGCAATCGTCCCTTTCGGACTTGTTGGTTTACGAGAGTGGCGAAGTACCGGGTGCGCCTGTCGACGAAGATGTGCAGGAGGTTTCCAACTACGTCAACGCGATGCAGCACGGTTTGATCCGCCTTGAGGAGGGCTTGCCCGTCTCGGTCCGCCTGATTCGCGAGGTCCACGAGGTGTTGTTGCGGCATGGACGTGGCCGTGTGGCGCAGCCCGGGGAGTTTCGACGTTCCCAGAACTGGATAGGCGGTTCGCGGCCTGGCAATGCGCAGTTCGTTCCTCCGCCGGCCGAAATGGTCGGCGAACTCATGTCGGACCTGGAGAAGTTCATTCATGCCGACTTGCCGGAGATGCCGCTCCTACTCAAGGTCGGCCTCGTCCATGTCCAGTTCGAAACCATCCATCCTTTCCTGGATGGCAACGGCCGTTTGGGCAGGCTGCTCATCACACTACTGCTGTGCGCGAACGAAGTTCTTGACGATCCTCTGCTGTACCTCAGCCTCTATTTCAAGACTCACCGGGACGAGTACTACGCGCTATTGCAGACCGTGCGCATCCAAGGCGACTGGGAGGCCTGGCTGCAGTTCTTTCTGCGGGGCATCATCGAAACTGCCGACCAGGCTACGGGAACTGCGATGGAACTCCTGGATCTATTCGAGCGCGACCGACGACGGATCGAGTCGCTGGGGCGTCCGGCGGGATCTGCGTTGCGCGTCCACCAGCTGCTTCAGGGGCGGCCGTTCGTGTCGATTCCGATGGCTGCGGAACAGCTTGGAATATCTCGTCCAACCATCGCGCGATCAATCAGCCACCTGGAGCGGCTTGGCGTTCTCCATGAGAGCACTGGGCGGCGTTGGAGACGGCTGTTCGCCTATCGTGACTACCTTGAGATTCTCGAGCGGGGCACCGAGCCCCTCGAGTCTTAATCCGACTGGCTTGCCAGTTTTGGGCGCATGACCAGGGTATTGGAGCTAGGGGGATTCGCGGCGGGATTCTGTGGCCGCCTGTTTGTCCATGCGGGCGCCGAAGTCGTACGTGTCGATGGCGCGGCTTCGCCAGTAACGGACGCCTGGGTGTCGGAGCGTGCCACGGAGATTTTCCTGCACACGGGGAAGCGGCGTGTGAGCTTCACGGATCCCTCGACACTTCGCCGGCTCGCGGCGGACGCGGACGTGGTGGTCGCGGAAGGTATGCCGGATGAGCTCGAAGCCCTGGGTTGGGAGTCGCTCGATGGCATTCGCGTCGCCATCACGCCTTTTGGCATGACCGGCCCGCGACGTCAGCGGCATGCCAGCGCGTCCGTACTGCTGGCCATGGGCGGGCACACGTACCTGATGGGAGACCCGGAAGCCGCACCGCTGACGTTGCCCGGCCACTACACCGAGTACCAGTCGGGACAGTACGGGTACATTGCGGCTGCCGCCTGCCTGTACGCCATCGAGAAATCCGGCGCATCTCCGCGACGTTCGATCGACATCAGCATGTTGGAGACATTGCTGTCGCTGTCGCAAATGACGACGGTGATGTGGACGTGCAGCGGGAAGGTGCGCACGCGCCATGGATCCAATTACGGCGTCCTGTATCCCGCCAACCTGTTCCCGTGCGCGGACGGATGGTTTCACATCACCGCGACGCCTCGCTTCTGGGGTGCGTTTACCCGGATGCTGGAACGGTCGGACCTGGAACACGACCCGCGCTTCGCCACCGGCCCAGCGCGCAACGAAAACCAGGACGCGCTGGACGAGATCATATTCGAGGCACTGGGGCAAAAGACCAGGGCTGAGATTCAACGCCTGGGGGAACTGGCGCGCGTTCCCACGGGTGCCCTCAAGGATCTGGACGAAGTCCTGGTGGACCCGCACCTCTCGGAGCGTGAGTTCTGGCGCACGGTTGACGGAATCCGCGTGCCGTCCCTCGGTTTCCGATTCCGTGACGAGCGGTCCGGCGGGCGCGATTGGGAACCTGTCGGAGCCGCAACTGCCGGCAGAATCCGAAGGCGCGATCCATCGAGCGCGGGTGAGGGAAGACCGGTGCCTGAGAGTACGCAACCGCTGGCAGGCGTTCGCATCCTCGATCTGACCCATGTCTGGGCAGGGCCGCTCGGCACGCGCATCCTCGGCGATCTCGGCGCCGACATCGTGAAGGTCGAAAGACCGATGGGACGCGGAGGCACTTCGGGAACGCCTGGAGCGGGCAATTACCTCGGGGGCGAGAAGGGCGAAGATCCCTGGAACCGGCAGGGCACGTTCGTCAAGCTGAACCGAAACAAGAAGAGCCTCGCCATCGACCTCAAGAAGCCCGATGGGCGTCGGGTGTTTCTCGACCTCGTCCGGGTCGCCGACGTGGTGATCGAGAACTTCAGCGCCCGTTCGATGCCGGCATTGGACCTCGGCTACGACGTATTGCGCGCAGCCAACGAGAGGATCATCTACGTCTCCATGCCCGGGTACGGCGCCACGGGCCCGTATAGCGGCAGGGTTGCGTATGGCCCTTCCGTCGAGGCTATGACCGGCCTCAATGCCGTGATGGGCTATTCGCCCACCGAGCCGCGGAACACCGCAGTCGCGCTGCCGGACCCGATTGGCGGCGTGACTGCGGCGGCGGCGGTCGTGACCGCGCTCAACCGGCGGCAAGCCACCGGGAGGGGCGCATTTGTCGAACGATCCATGCATGAATCGGGGGTGAGCCTGCTGGGCGAATTCCTGGTAGAGAAGCAGCTTGGCGGGGACCCCCGGCCGATAGGGAACGCGCATCCCGCGCATGCCTATTCCGACGTGCTGAGGGCCCGGGGCGAGGATGAGTGGATTGCCGTGACCTGCAGGACGGAAGCCGACCGCGCGACCCTCGACGAAGTCCTCGACGGCGATGCATCCGACCACGACAAGCACGAACTCGCCGCACGCCTGCAGGCGGCGGGCATTGCGGCGGGTCCGGTAAACATCGCGCCGGATATCCTGGCGGACCCCCAGGTGTCCGCTCGACGCTTCTTCGTCCGGCTCCAGCGCGAGGACCTGCCGTCGACGCCGATGCCGGGCTCGCCGGTTGTCATTGACGGCGATTTCGAGCGGTCCGACTGGTATGCCTCGCCGCGCCTGGGGGAACACAACCGGCAGGTGCTCGAGGATTGGCTCGGCTATGAAGCGCAGGAGACGGAGCGGTTGCAGCGCGACGGTGTCCTTTTCGAACGCCCGCCTCGATGAGCCGCGCTCAATCGGGTTGGAAGTCGTGGAATTGGGCTATGCTAATCGCCTGCAGTTAGAGCAATGAAAGAGACGCAAGAGCCATGTCCAAGCCACTAAAAGTGGGCCTGGTTGGGACGGGAGGGATTTCCCGTCGACACCTGCCCGCGTATCAGCAATTTCCCGATCAAGTACAGCTCACGGCCGCATGCGACATCGTTGAAGCCGCCGTACAGGGGTTCGGGAAGAAAAACCAGGTCGATGCGGTCTATACGGACTTTGACAAGATGCTGCGCGAGGCGGACATCGATGCCGTGGACATCTGCACCGCGCACAACGCGCACGCGCCGCTAGCCATCGCCGCGGCTGAAGCGGGCAAGCATGCGATCACCGAGAAGCCAATGGCGATCTCGCTTGACGAATGCCGGCAGATGATCGAAGCCGCCGACAAGGCGGGGGTGACGCTGATGGTCGCCCAGCACCTGCGCTCCACGCTGGAGGCCCGGGCGGTAAAACGCCTCCTCGACGACGGCACACTGGGCACGATCCAGGCCGTCAAGACCCATGCGATCCAGGGAGGTGGCCGTCCCAGGCCCCGTAGTCATGGCATAAGCCAATGGGGGCGGGACAAAGCCGTCGCCGGCGGCGGCATTCTCATGATGGTCAGCGTGCATCACATCGATCTGCTGCGTTACTACGCGGGCGACGTGAAACGGGTGACAGGCATCTGCCAGTCGATCCAGCCGCACATGCTGAATGGCGCCGAAGACATGGTCTCGGCGACCCTTGAATTCGAGAGCGGTGCCATCGGCAACCTGTTCGCCAACGGGACAACGTACCTCGCACCCGAGGGCTCGTCGTACCAGATCTTCGGATCCAACGGAACGATTGTCTCGACCAGACCCGACGACTTGCAGCGCGAGATAGGGGCGATACCGCACTTCGGCGACATTCTGTACCGGCTCAGGGAGGAGAATCCCGATATGTCAACGGTGCAAAATCCGAAATTCGACCCGATCGCCACCAACCCCGATGACCTCCCGACCACCAACGGCTTCATCAACGAGATACTGCACTTCGCGGATTGCTGCAGGACAGGCGAAGAACCCGTCAGCAGCGGCCGGGACAACATCGGCACCATCAAGACGATCATGGGCATCTACGAAGCATCCCGGACCGGCGGGTGGGTCGACCTGGACTCGCTATAGACCGTATTTCAGCGTGCCCGCAAAAGCCCCCGCGCCTTCCAGCGTCGGCGAAACCCGCCGAACACCGCCCCTCTGGTTGAGTAGCAGCAGAACACTGCGGCGGTTGCCGATGGGTATGGCATTAGAGTGAAGCGGCCAACGTACGCAGTTTGCGCTCTTGCCATGTTGGTGATGACGTATCGGGTTCTTGGTTCGCCCGTGACATTCGAAATTGCCGAGGCGCCAGGCTATGCCGAGCTCATGGACTTCTCGGTTGGTTCCGAATACGTATACGTCGTCTATCGAAGGCGACCTCCGGACTATCAAGAGTCAGACTATCGCGAGAATCGCGATGTAGTGCTGGGGATCTACGCCCTTTCAAGCGGGACTGAAGTATCGAGAGTCGACTTGGCGTCTCTATGGGAAGAATTTCCCTTCAGCTCCGCACCGTTGCGGCCTGGGGTGAAAACCGTTTCCCGCAGCGGAGGCGTTGTCGTTCAAGCCGACCGTCCCGGGGGCGAGACTTTTCTCGCTCATGTCAACCCCGGCGGAGACGTTACCGTGCGCCGCCACCATGAAGGCGTAATGGCCGTCAGCCTGGGTCGGTATCGTGATTTCACCATGGTTCATACCAACAAGAGCGTCATGCTTCTGGACGATCAGTTCGAGGTGCAATACGAGTGGAGCGCCCCTGAACCGCTTCTGTTGATCGCTGAGCCAAACGGGAATGACATTCTGGTCCTGGACGGCGAGATGGCCGAAGACCCCAAAGGAATGCACCGACTTTCGGTGACGTTCCGGTGGCTGACCTTGGAAGATCGGCTAATCGAAAAGGCCTCGATCGCGTTGTCCGCGACAACGTTTTACTATCCCCCGCCTCGGCTTCTGGTTTGGCCGAGTCAGCTTTCGCTGTTCGCCCACGACGGCTCGTAATGGCAGCATTGCGCACTAAGGAACGGCGAAAGCGAGTTCGCTTGCGCGCCTGCCGCATGGCAACGCGACGTTCAGGCATTGCACGAGCTCGTGGCATGGTCCGTCTACCACAATGTCGTTGGATCGGGCGATGACGGTTACGTCGTGGGAGCGGCGAACGGCTGCGCCATCTGGTCGCGTCGCTACGATCTCTCGGACACGATTTCGCGATACCAGCCGACCTTTCCGAGCGGGAGTTCCAGTCTGGGCGTGGTTAGTGATCTGATCGTCAAGGAGCAGGAGGGCGGGTTGTTTGCCCTGATACCCAGTTCTCGGACATCGGGCGGCGATGATCGTAGGCACCATACGGTATTTCGTGCCGTCGATATTTCGGAATCGGCGCCTGCGAAAGCGACTGCTCGGATCGATGGCTGTCCCGGCTGGAGCGACTTCGGTTTCGGACAAGCCATGACCGCCGAAGACGTCAAGGCTTGCGTCAAGAAGGGCGCGGATCCCAACGCCCGGGACGAAGAAGGCAATACAGCTCTTCACGACGCGGCCCGGTATGGCAAGGCGGCGGAGAAGTTGGAAGCCTTGCTCGAAGGCGGTGCGGACCCTACATTGCGCAACAACGCGGGCAAGCTCCCATGGGACTACGCTCGGGCAAACGAAGCCCTTCGAGAGTCCAGCGTTTTGGAAAGGCTCAGGCCTAGTGAAGGTCTTGGCAAGTCGAATCCGTTCGCATGGCCCGGCGGTGACGGCCGTGTGCGCTAGATCCAGTGCGCTATCTACACTGGACTATTTGCGGTGTTTTAGATGTCGTGCGATGCTTCGCTGTGCGGAAGCTGGCACGAGGTGAGTCATGCGGAACATTACGCTTAGTGCGGACGCGGACACCATAGACGCGGCGCGCCAGCGGGCTGCGTCGGAGAACACGACCCTCAACGCGGAGTTTCGGAGTTGGCTGGAGGCGTACGCCCGACACCACCGGGCGGCTCGTGCGATCGGATCCGTGCGAGAGTTGCGGGCGAAGTACACGACTGGCGGAGTCAAGTTCACCAGGGACGAATTGAATGAGCGCTGAGGCATTCCTGGACACGAACATATTCGTGTACATGTTTGACGAGACCGACGAGATCAAGCGCCGGCGGGCTGAGCAATTGGTGAGGCGCGGCATCGAGACCGGAACGGTCTGCATCAGCTACCAGGTCGTGCAGGAGACACTCAACGTGGCGACGAGGCGGCTGGGCTTTTCGTACCGCGACTCGCGCACCTTGCTGGCGGACGTGCTCGCGCCCCTCTGGACGGTCCATCCGAGCCGGAAACTGTACGAGCGCGGACTTGCGTTGCGCGACAGATACGGGTTCAGCTTCTACGACTCGATGATCGTGGCGGCGGCCGTGGAGTCCGGCTGCGTCCGCCTCTACAGCGAGGATCTCCAACACGGTCAACGGATTCAATCGCTGACCATTGAAGACCCTTTCAGGGCTTGATCGATAGTTGCAGAATGGGTTGCGACCCCTGCTGCTTGACGGCAGGCATACGGCCTTGGGTGCCTGTGGCTACAGTGTCCTGACCGCCATCACGTCGTGCAGGCCCGCCAGCCATTTGAGCCCGCGCAGGACTGCATTGTCTCCCTCGCGCTGAATGCTGGCCGCGAGCGCCTTTTGCGTTGCCTCATCCAAAGGCGGATCGGTCGAAAGGCGCCGGGCCGCCGGCAAGACCGTCCGATAGTCGACGGTTGCGCGCACGTCGGCTTCCGCCAGGACGCCGGGGGAGATTTCGATGCGGTTGTCGGCTATGCGCAGGTACCAGCCGATCCTGCCAGCGCCTTCGGGATCGAGATGGGCGGGAGGATCGGTGAAGACCTCGTTGAACGTGACACTGATCCCGGTCAGGTCGGCGCCCTCGGCCTGTTGCTCTATGAATTCGCGCGCGACGGCAATCCACGCGTCGCTGCAAAACTGGAATTTGGTGGATTCGTTCACTGTCCTCTCCAATTCCGCTCGCGACGGGCGTGGTCACGAGATCGACGGTCGACGTTGATTTCTTTCAACCTATAGCACCCAACCAGCCAGTTCAATCGAGGCGAAGATAGCCACCTCCTGCTCGTGGCACGTTTGTGCGAGACTTCGATCAGAGACCAGGGAGGGACAGTCATGCCGGGACACCCGACGAAACTGAGCGATGCGGCGCGCGAACTCCGCCTCGAACCCTACATCCTCGACCTCGAAGTCAACGGCCTGACCATCGTGCCGCCGGAAGTACACGGCGTTGGCGAGGACCGTCTCGACAAGATGCTTGATCTCATCCTGGATCGGGCCGAGGCGTTGGTGGGATGCCCTTTCAGCCTGGACCGCGGCCCGCATGCCGAACTCGACTTTGCGCCGAACCCCGGGAGCCTGATCGGGTACACCGGCGACGAGAACAAACCGACGCAGTTCCTGCTCCAGACGCTTGGGAGATGTCATCGCGTCTTCCGCGACCTCACGGTAAACCCGGTTGCCGTCGCCTTCATGCGCCACATGATCGGCGGCAACAACGCGCGTTTCAGCAGCCACAATTCGTTCGTGAAGTGGCGTGGGGACCGGGGCTACGGTCCGACGCTCGGCCTGCACGCGGACCAGAGTCCGAGTCCGCTTCCCTGGGGGCGCAATGCCCTGACCGCGAACACCAACTGGTGCCTGACCGACTACACGAGGGAAGGCGGGGCTCTCGCGTACGTGCCGGGATCGCACCGGCGCCTGACGAGACCCGTGCAGGCTGCCGAAGAGGCTGTCCCGGTAGAGGGCCCGAAAGGGTCGCTCATCGTGTGGCATGGCGCGACTTGGCACGGTGCGTTCCCGCGCATGACTCCGGGAATGCGGGTCTCGGTGACGAACTACTATCGGCACCGTATGGTGACGTCGCAGGAGGACATACGGGGCACGTTCCCCAGGGAACTTGCCGAGGACTGCGACGACCCGGCGCTGTTCAGGCTGCTCGCGGGGTTCGAGGATCGCGGTCCATATGCGAAGCAGAGCTACTCGATTCCGCGTGCTCGGCCGGCAGATGCTTGAAAACAGCAGCGACTAACGATCCTGCCGCCGAACCTGCGCATGTCGTTGCTGGACATGGTTCGCCCGAGTAGACTTTTTTGATATACGAAGGGGAGAGAACTAATGGCAGAACCAGCAAGCACATACGAGACTGGGCTTGATCGTGTCTGGAACGAGATTCGAGACCTCGGCCTCACGCCTTACGTGGCGGAACTCGATGCGAAAGGCTACACCGTGATTCCGCCGGAGATCGCAAATCCCAACGGCCTCTGCGAGCGGATGCTCGATGCGGTACTCGAAATCGCGGAACGGCGTAACGGGGAGCGACCCGACATGGAGACCGGCTCCACCCACGCCCACCTGGGGGTACAGACAACGGCACAAGCCCGGGAGCAGGGACGGGGAAAACTCAGGGGTCGCCTGCCATCGGTCACAGGCAAGGAGATCGATTCACCTCATGGCGATCTGATGCAGTCGATCTACTGGGAGGACCCGGTGTTCGAAGAGTCGATCATGAACCCGGTGCTGCTGGCGATGGCGGCGTACTTGTGCGGCTACGGCGTGATCCTGTCGGCCATGGGCTGCTGGATGAAAGGTCCGAACTACAGCAACTTCAGTTTGCACACGGACTCGCCGATGCCGTCGCCGATGCCGTCGGCATCCTACGTATGCCAATGCACATACGTATTGACCGATTACAACCGGGAGAACGGTGCGACGGCGTTCGTGCCGGGTAGTCACAAGTGGTGCCGCCAACCCGTTGGCCGCGAAGCCATCGTCGGCGAGGGTGGCAATGAACAGGCTATTCCGGTCGAGGCCAAGGCGGGTTCGTTGCTCGTCTGGCACGGCAATACCTGGCACGGCGCGGTCAATCGTACGGCACTCGGATTGCGCGTCGGCGTGACCAATTTCATGGTGCGGCCTTTCATCAAGCCGCAAGAGGATTTCATCGGCAGGATTCCGCGGGAAGTGCTCGACCGGAACCCTGCGCGGTTCGCGATCATGATGCAGCAGGGCACGGTGGAAAGCCGCCATAGTCCGGAAGATGGTCAGCGCAAGGTCGCCCGCGCGGCGAAGTTTACGACCGCTTATGCGAAGGAGGTCGGGCAGACCGGTCCGCGGCCCATCAAGGATCTCTACACCTAGAGGTCGTGAAGCCTCAGCGTAAGGGTCTTCCGGTCCGCGGAGAGCGCCACGCCCTGCGCCAGCCACCCGTAGATGCCGCACAACTCGTCGCCGGTACGGATGAATAGTCGGTCGATGGTGTGGTCGAGACCCGGGGCGTTGGCGACTTCGGCGCCTTGCTGGCCGGAGAGATTGACGATGTTCCCGGTGGTCGACAGCACGATCCGGCCTCCTTTCGGCGCATCAGGATCCGCGTACTCGAAATGCGTGAAGTCGGGCGGGTATTTCAGTTCGTGCAGCAGCGAGATGCCGTGCTGGTATTCGGGTTTCGCGCCGGCCGCCGGGAGTAGTAGCAACAATAGCACTGCCAGCATCCCCAATGCGGGGTTGCGGGTCACAATGATTTGCCAGAAAGCGCGGGGGCTACGCCGCGTCGAAGGCGCGGCCGAACCGCGCGTGGTAGTCCTCGTGCAGCATCCGCTCATATGAGGTCATGCCTTCGATGGGGAGCTTGACCGGGGCCATCCCATTGAGCGAGGACTCGTATATCGCCATCGCCATTTCCACGTCCTTGCGGCCGCTCAGGCTATATTCCGGCGCTTCATCGTTGAGCGCGGCGTTTGCGAGGCTCATGATCTCGTCGGCATGACCGACGCACCAGTCGTCGATGGCGTACTCCCGGAACGGATTGACATAGACGATCTCGGGATCGGTGTGCACGACGATCCTGGACAAGACATCCACACCCTCCACTTGATGACGCTCGAACTCGACCGCGATGTCTTTCATCTCTTCACCGACCTGCAAGCGCAACGGAATGCCAGGGCCGGACCAGTGGTCGTCGCGAATGCTGCCTTTTGCGCCGGTGATCTGGTAATAGTGGAGGGACTCGCCCAACCGGGACGTCTCGTAGACGCCGACCGCTCCGGATTCGAAATCGATCATGGCATGTGCCCAGTCCTCGTGAACGAACTCTGGACTCGATCGGTACCGTCTAACCGTCCCTGAAATCTGCCGGGGTTCGCTCTGAGCGTACAGGCGCAGTTGCGACAACCGGTGCGACCCCATGTCCATGCACATCCCGGAAGAGTTGCCGAACTTCGATAAAGGACGCGTCAAGCCCCGGTGCGTCACCGTCGGCTCAAACGTATTCTGCGCCTTGGCCTCAACGAAGTAGACGCGCACGACGTCGCCCAGGATCCCTTTCTTGATGAGATTGACGATCGCGCGCTGCTTGGGCATGCGGAAGTAGTTCTCCGCCACCTCGAAGTGCACGCCATTCTTGCGGCACGCCTCGATGATCACATCGCAGCAGGAGCGCGTGAGCGCCATCGGTTTTTCGACCATGACATGTTTGCCATGCTCCGCGATCCGCCTCGCCAGCACATGATGCGTGGCGTCGCCCGTCACGATATCCACGGCCATGATGTCCGGGTGCCGGTCGAACATCTCTTCGATATTCGTGTAGTGCGGGACACCGTATTTCTTGCCGGATTCGGCCGCGAGCGTCTCGTCGAGGTCGCATAGCGCGACGAATTCCACCGCCCCTTTCTTCGCCAGTTCGTCGAGCGTCGGCAGATGCCAACGCCGTCCCGGGTTGCCGCAACCCACGAGTGCAATTTTCGCGATGCTCACGTTCTCACCTCTTCACAAAAGCCCATCGCGCGCTTCTCCCTCATGTCCGCCATCGCAGTGCCAATGCTAGGTTGCCCGGTGCTTCAGCAGGGCGTTGCGAATTTTTTCTTGTTGTTCGTAGATGCTGCCGCCTTCCACGCGGGGCAGACTGAGACGCACCGGCAGATCTTTCAATCGTGGCTCGAGGGTTGGCTTGCCGCGCACTACTCGTCCATTCATGTCCTCAATGGAATCCCCGGCAGGAATGAGCGGCCATGCATCCGTGGCGCAAAAACCGATGAAGAACATCCGGCGCAGCATGTTGGAGTGATTGGGCCTGGAGCCGTGCAGCATTCGAACATGATGCAGCGTGATGCCGCCCGCTTTGACCGTGACTGGTACGGCGCTATCCGGCCTGAACGTCGGGTCCGTGACGCCGCCCACAAAAAAGCCATCCTGATGATGGTCCCACGTCTTACCGTTGTGGCTGCCCGGTATGACCATCAACGCTCCGTTCTCCACCGTCATGTCGTCCAGCGCAATGCCGACTTCGAGAATGCTGTCGTTCGTGTGCGGGTAGAACGCCCAATCCTGGTGCCACTCCACGGCGGAACCGTTCGCCGGGTTTTTCATGTTCAATTTGTTGTTGTGGTACCGCAGATTCGGCCCCAGGAGGCATTCCACAATATCCAGGATGGCATCGTGGCGAGCGTATCCGGCATAGACCGGATGCTTGGTTACGGGGTGTTTGATACGGCGCAAACTGGGCGATGCCGCACTGTGCCCAGGCTCAAGGTCGAAGGTTTCATCGTTCGAGCCGACGTTCCGGGACTTCTCGACAAACGCGTCTGTTACGCGCCGCAGTTCCTCCACTTCAGCCACGGTGAGAACATTCTCGATGGTCAGGTAACCATCTCTTTCGAAGGCTTCGATTTGGGCTGCGTCAAGCATTGGAATTTCCCGGCACCGGATCGTAAACAGATCGTGTTTTTTTACACGCGATTGCTCGTTTGAAATTGATTCACTCGACACTAATTGAGAGGCAATATTCCGGACCTCCGATAGTAGACGAAAGGCTCTGCGGCACCCTGCGCCCCGCCGGCCGGATTCGCCGCGCCATATTCAGGAATCTGCGTCCCGGTTCTCGCGACCCTTGCGGCCATTGAGATTCTTCCTTCTCCATCGCCAAAAGCCAGGCTGCGATGCAACAGTGTGGAATGAAAGAGGACGAACTGGCCTCTTTTTAGCGGGAGTGGGGTGACCCTGTCCTCGACGACCTCCGGCACTTCGAGGAAGTGACGCGGGATATCCCTCTCAAACCCGTCAATCGGCGAATGCGATCCCCGCACATATTCGATTCTGCCGGCATTCATGTCGATATCGGTCAGCGCCACCAGAATGCTGAAGTGATTACGGGTGTCAAAGAGATTGATCGGCGCATTGCCGTTTTCGAAATGGCGATCGTGATGCCACTTGTTCTGTCCGGTGCCTTCACTCTTGACAAAAAAGTTGGTCCGCCAGACAAAAAGACCGTCGCCGAAATGCTCGGACAACGCGGACTGCAGGTTGTCGTCGAAGAACACGTTCCTGATGGCGTCGACGTCCATGTGCCTGTCTATCAACGGGTTCGGGGCGACGTTTTCTATGCCTGTAATCGCTGCCGCTCTATTCTGCTGGCGTTGGAGTGCCTTCAGTTCCAGGACCACTTCACACGCTCTATCGAGCCCCGATTTGTCCGCCAACTCAAACGGGCTTGCCAACCCATCCCTTTGCAGTTGATCGTTGGACATTGTGGATCCTCCTGTGTCGGTGTCGTTTTGTGGGTTGATCGGCCTGGCAGGAAACGCCGAGGCTACACTGAAACCGAATGCGTTTGCGCATGGCGTCTCAGCATGGCCGCACTCGCGTCCACCTGGTCTTCGGAAAGGCCATGCAGAATGATGGGTACGTCGAAGGGAAGACCACAGAGCAATGACACGTATCGGGCGTAGTCGAGCTTGCCCGTACCCGCTGCGAGATGCCCCGCGTCGCCATCATGATCGAGATCCTTGCCATGGGCGATCGCGATGTGATCGCCCAGCAGGTCGAACGCCTCATCAAGGATCTCCGACATCCGAGGCAGGTCGCCATCGCCGAACAGGTTGGAGGCGTCCATTACCACCTTGAGATATCTTGAGCCCATCTCGTCAATCAGGCGCCGGGCCTTCTTCGCGGTGTTGACGACGTTGTTGACCTCCGGTTCGAAAGCGATATCGACAGCCGCCGCCTCGGCCACCGGCAACACCTGTTCGAGCGTATTGCGCAACACCCGCCAAGCTTCGTCCGTGTCATTGTCTGGATGCTTGCGCCACATGCTTTCCGGATGACGCGAGCCGGTGCAGGTTGCTACCACGGACGTGCCAATGAGCCCACAAGTTGAGATCAATAGCTTCAGGCGCTCGATTGCCTGCCCGCGTTTTTCTTCATCCGGATGCACCATGTTGGCCGCACCACCCAGCGCCGAAATGATCATGTCGCGCTTCTCGATCTCCTCGCGAATCCTGGGGCCTGCCGCATCGATCTCTACCGCCAGCGGTCCTTTCAGGCGTGCCGATGACATGTTGAACTGAAGATGCCTGATATCGTGGCCGAGGATCGCGTCAAGCGCTTCCTCGAGCGTTGGGCGATCAAAATGACCCGACATGATTCCTACTTGCATGGTGCGTCCCCTTTTTCGGCGCAAGTTGCGGCAGTTACGACATTTCTGGTCGGTTGAGCAGGAGTTCTGAAATTTCCCGTTTCTCGCGGGCATTCAACTCCTCAACCATGGATGTCCCCCGCAGTCGCTTGTAGACGGGTCTGGTATCCCTCTTCGGGATCACATCGGCCGTCTGGAAAGACTGCAACATCGCGGCGCGTTTGTGCTTGCTGTGATTGAAGCCGGCGCGGTGCCACGTCCTGGCGTCATACAGGATGATGCTGCCGGCGGGAGCCTCGACCACGTCTGCCTCGGGACCGCTATAAGGGCGTGCCGGTCTTCCATCGTCCGCAACTGGATTCCATTCCGGCGGCGGTCCCGCATCCGCCGCATGAGAACCGAGTTTGAAAGCGGTTGCCCCGTTTTCCTTTCTGAAGTCCGATACGCAGACATTGCGCTGGACCGCCTTGATCGGGCCCTTGCGATCGGCCACCGGGTTGCCGCCGACCGACCTGGTATACGGGATGTCGGAATGCCAGCGCTGAACGTTGCTTTTTCCGTCATAGGGTTTCAGGACGCGGAAACCAGGGGATGTCCCAGGTGCAGATCACGCGTCTGCATGTACTGCCGGATCAGCCAGAGCGATATCGGTTCGGCTATCGCGCGGCCAACCGCAATGTCCTGACAGATCTTCGGAATGTCGTTGCGCATCTCGAGATGCTCGTATCGGTCGGTACCGGCGACGCGTTGAAGTCTTTCAACCCTGTCGGGCGGAAGAATGCAGGTCAGACACGCCCAGCCTTCCCGCCGCAGGTGTGCGAGGTATTCGGACGGCAAGTTCTCGGGTCCATGGCCTACGGTGAACGACCTCATTTCCGTGCCGACGGGCACCGCGCAGGTCGCGTTGTCGACCTCTACGTCGACCTTCCTGGCTGACGCCACGTGTTCGAAGCCCGTCTCCGTGCGGTCCCAAATCACGCGATCATCCGCCTCGTCGAACAACGCGAGTTTGCCAAGGTCATCCAGGCCGAGCATGGTGCCGTCCGACGCGGTCAGGAATACGAAGTGATGTTTCGGTCGTTCGACCTTGACTGCCCGTTCCTGGAATGACTGTTCATTTTCCATTGTTGACAAGACCCCGCCGTTGACTCTCGGCAACATCCCCATTTGGGAATGGGAGATGTTGCCATGGAGGAATCATCATATTTTGCCGTACTTGGCGCAATCATGAGGCTAGGCGTAGAATCGAAGCAGTAATTCTGGGAGGAATGAACCATGGCAGCAGTAGCACCAGTAGCAGACACGCCCGACCCCCTTGGCCGCGTGTGGAACGACATATGCGAACTCGGCATGGAGTCGAATGTCGCAGATCTCGACGCCCACGGTTTCACGGTGGTCCCGCCCGAGATTGCGAATCCGAACGGCATGGCCGAGCGGATGCTCAACGCCCTGCTCGATATCGCCGAGAAGCGCAATGGCGAGCGGCCCGATCTCGAGACCGGCGCCACCCACGCCTATCAACCCAACATGCTCTTTGGCGCCAAGAACGATAGGTACGGCCGGGGCCAGCTAAAGGACCAGACTCCAGCCGTCGCAACGAATAACCCGGGCCTGGTCGACTCGCCCTTCGGTGATCGGATGCATTCGATTTTCTACGACGACCCGGTGTTCGCAGAGGGTCTGATGAACCCGCCGCTGCTGGCGCTGGTCACGTACCTGTTGGGCTACAGCGCGGTATTGTCGAACATGGGATGTTGGATGAAGGGGCCGAACAGGAGCAACTTCCCGTTGCACACGGACTCGGGCGGGTTGCCGTCACCGTTTCCGGCGCAGGCCTATGCGGCCCAATGCACGTACCTGTTGACGGATTTCACCCGGGAGAATGGCGCAACGGCGATCGTACCGGGCAGTCACAAGTACGGCCGCGCCCCGGTAGGCCGCGAAACCATCCTCGCCGAGAACGACAAGGCTATCGCGATCGAGGGCAAGGCCGGCTCGCTGGTCGTCTGGCACGGCAATGCCTGGCACGCTGCGTTCCATCGCACGGCACCGGGGCTCCGAGTCAGCGTGACCGTCTACTTTAACCGGCCGTTCATGCGGCCCCTGGAGAACTTCATCGGCAAGGTGCCGGAAGGGATGCTCGAGGAGATGATCGACAAGCACGGACCACGGGTCGCGATGGTACTCCAGCAAGGGTGCATTCCCGGATACTCGACCCAGGGCGATCGGGTGTCGTTCACCGCGAAAGCGGAGAAGTACATCGAAGCCTATGAACAGGAGTCCGGGGTCAATACGCGGAACAAGGACAACCCCTTCCACTGAGCAGAGACGCCGGCGGCAACGCCGTTCGTCCCACAAGCCAGCGGATTCGGCTTTTTTGCGCGAGGGGTTGCCCCCTCGCGCACCCCGGCTGAAGGCTCCTGCGCGAGGGGACTTCCCCTCGCGCTTGTCGACCCCCGCTCCCCGGCCCCCGCGTCGCCCTGTACTCTAACCTGCGTTCCATGAAGACGGTCTTCACGACATTGTGGCCGGATTCGGTGTCGGCCCAGAGATCCTCCAGCAGGTACTGCTGCTGGCTTCTGGTCCGCCACATGTGGTGATGCGGATCGACTAGAGGCCGCTTGGGATCAATGATTTCTTCCTGCACCTGATCCAGCCAGGCCTTTTGCTCTGCTGCGCGCCCCCTTCGCGCTCCGATTCTCCGTGGTTATGCACCTTTCGCGAACCATCGCGTCCTGAGTATGCTTGTCCGCATGTCGGCGATCATTCTTAAACCGCGCTACCTCTTGCCGATCGTACCGAACGATCTCGTGCGGGAAGATGTCGGCGTTGCCATCGAAGACGGGCGCATCGCCGCGGTTGAACCGAGCGAGGAACTCGTTCGGCGCTTCCCCGAAGCCGAAACGATCAATCTCGATTCGCACGTGTTGATGCCGGGGCTGGTCAATGCTCACGGCCATTTGGCGATGTCGCTCATGCGCGGTATGGCAGGCTCGCAGCCGCTTGATGTGTGGCTCAATGAGATCGTATGGCCCCTTGAGAAACGCCTGGTTGATCGCGCCTTCGTCGCCGACGGTACGGCACTTGCCCTGGCCGAAATGATCGCTTCCGGCACGACTTGTGCCAGCGATCACTACTGGTATCCCGAGGTTGCCGCGGATACGGCGGTGCGAGCGGGGTTCCGCCTGCAACTGGCAGTTCCGGTGGTGAACTCGCCGAGCGCCGGAATGCGCGATGTCGACGAGTGCATACATCGCGGAGTGGAGCTGCACGATCAGTATCGCGACCAGGAGTTGATCAAGGTCGCCTTCGGACCGCACTCCTGCTATGCGGTCGAACTGGCGGCGCTGAAACGGGTGCAGACGCTGGCGGACGAAATCGGTGCGGACATACACATGCATCTGCATGAGACCGAAACCGAGGTCGCCGATGCGCGGGCGCGTCACAACATGACATGGATTCGCGTCCTGTCCGATATGGGATTGATCACGCCGAGCTTGCAGGCCGTGCATATGACCCAACTCGATGACGCAGAGATCGAGTACATCGCGCGGGGCGGTGCCCGCGTGATTCATTGCGCGCATTCGAACCTGTTGCTTGCCAGCGGTCGCTGCCGCGTCGGCGACCTGAAGCGCGCGGGCGTCACCGTGGCGCTCGGCACGGATGGTGCGGCCTCCAACAATGCGCTCGACATGTTTCAGGAGTTGCGGACCGCGATGCTGGCGTGGAAGTCCGCGGCCGGCGATGCGGCCGTGGCGCCAGCGGCTGAAATGCTGAAGATGGCGACGCTAGACGGCGCGCGCGCGCTTGGGATGGAGGAGGAGATTGGTTCCGTGGAGTGCGGCAAGTCGGCCGACCTCATTGCCATCGATCTTCATCATCCAGCGCTCCAGCCGGTGCACGATGTGCGAGAGCAATTGGTGCATACCCAGGCTGGCCACCATGTGAGCCATGTATGGGTAAGAGGTCGATGCCTGTATCAGCAAGGCCGTTTCAACACCCTGGATATTGAACGGGTCATGGCACGGGCGCGGGAGTGGCCGGGGAGGATGCGCGCGTGACCGCTGTGCCGAACGTGGATCAGGCAGAGATCGCGAAGTTCGAGGCACTGGCCCACCGCTGGTGGGATCCACAGGGCGACTTCAAGGCCCTGCACGATATCAATCCCTTGCGCGTCGAGTACCTGAATGCGCGTTCGGAACTCTCAGGCGCCACGGCCATCGATGTGGGGTGTGGCGGTGGGATTCTGACGGAGAGCCTGGCCGCGCTCGGCGCCGACGTGACGGGCATCGATGTCGCCGAGGGGCCGCTTGCGGTCGCTCGGTTGCACGCGATCGAGTCCGGCCTCGAGAGCGAGATTCGCTATCTTGCGACCTTGCCCGAGGTATTCGTAGAAGAGGAGAGCGGGACTTTCTCCGTCGTGACGTGTCTTGAAATGCTTGAGCATGTGCCGGATATGGCGTCGACGGTGCGGGCGCTGGCGGGTCTGGCCGCACCGGGCGGGGATATCGTGGTGTCCACGATCAACCGCAATCCGAAGGCTTACGCGCTTGCCGTGCTTGGCGCCGAATACATCCTGGGGGTGCTACCCCGGCGAACCCATGACTACGCGAAGTTTATCCGTCCGGCAGAGTTGGCCAGGGCGGTTCGCGACGCGGGACTGGAACTCGTCGCGATCGACGGCATGCGCTACAACCCGTTTACTCGACGTTGCACGCTGACCAGCGACGTGGACGTGAACTACTTGCTGCACGCGCGAAAACCCCGTTGAGGGGAATCGTCATGCGGGCCCTGGCAATTCCGGGTACGGGATCAAAAGCGATCGGGGAGACCCTTTGCGAGTTGCCGGTAGATGCGCGATGGGGAGACGCAGCAATTCGTAGAGCGTAGCCAGATCGTCGGGCCCCATCTCCGTTAACTGTCCGCGCCTGAGCCATGAAGGCAGGACGATGGGTCCGAAGCGAACGCGCTTGAGGCGCGAGACCCTGCGTCCCTGACTCAGGAATAGATTCCGCACTTCGTGATTCCGTCCTTCCATGAGGACCACGTGATACCAGTGGTGGCCGCCGCGGCCATTGTAGTACCGCAGGTCCGAAAAGCGTCGAACTTCGCGGTCTATCTCAACGCCCGCAAGCAGTCTCTCCATGGCTTCCTCGGGCAGCGTCCCGTCGACGCGAACGGCATATTCGCGGTCTATTCCCGTGACGGGGTGCGTCAGGCGGTGCGCCAGCGCGCCGTCGTTGGTCAGCAGCAAGAGGCCGCTGGAGTTGAAGTCGAGCCGGCCCACGCTCAGCCAGCGTCCCTGGCGGATGCCGGGCAATGCGTCGAACACCGTCTCGCGGCCTTGTGGATCCCTGCGGGTGCAGATGACGCCCTCGCGCTTGTTCATGACGAGCACGCGGGGGGATTGTGACGTCCGAAAGACGAGCCGCCGGCCATCCACTGCGACGCGGTCGGTTTTGTCTACGCGATCGCCGATCTTCGCGGTGCGACCATTGACGTCGACCCGTCCCGCGACGATCCACTTCTCAATCTCGCGTCGCGATCCAAGGCCGTGGGAAGCGAGCACCTTTTGCAGCTTGTCCGACACCTGGCCTCCATTCACCGTTGATCCGGCTACCGTTTCAGCGTAGACAACGGGACGATTTCGGCCAACGGGCGTGCAGCTTCCTGGGTTGCGACCTCAGTCTCAGTATCGACCAACTGCGCGTCCGAACGGGTTTCGGATGCATCGTCGTCTTCTGTGACGTGTGGGTCGACCAGGGCGCGTATCTCCGAGAGCGGGGGCAATTCGTCAAGGCTCTTCAGGTTGAAATAGTCGAGGAAGGCGCGCGTCGTGCCGTACAGGGTGGGGCGGCCAGGCACAGCGCGCTGGCCGACGACATTGATCCAACCGCGTTCCAGGAGCGTGCGCATGATGTTCGGGCTAACGCTTACGCCGCGCACGGCTTCAATGTCGCCGCGAGTGGCCGGTTGGTTGTAGGCGATCAGGGCCAGCGTTTCCATCAGGGCGCGGGAGAACCGCGGGGGCCTCGTTTCTCGGAGGCGGCTGACCCATGGGCTCATGGATTGCCGGATCTGGAACCTGTAACCACTGGCGACCCGCTTCAATTCATAGCCGTGTCCCTCCAGCGCGTACTCAATCTCGCTGAGGGCTGTCCTGATGGCTTGGCGCGGACCGCCTTCGGGCAGGTCCCCGGGATCGAACAGACGCACCATCTTGTCGATGGAAACGGGCTCTTCTGCGGCCAGTAAGACGGCTTCGAGCGCCTGTTCGATTTCCTTTTGCTTGAGCATCCCTGCCAGCCCGGATATTAAGCGGCTGCCCTTACGTATATCGGCGCCCGGAGTCCCCGCTGTACGAGTTCGATCACGCCTTCCCGACACAATTCCATCAATGCCAGGAAGGTCACTATAACGCCAGGCTTGCCTTCCTCGGCGTCGAACAGGTCGGTGAAGGCAACGAATCCGCGCCGCGCGTTGACGGCGGTGAGCACGGCGGACATGCGCTCGCGGACCGACAGCGTTTCCATGCGGACGGCGTGGCGTTCATTTAGCGCCGCGCGATGCAGGATATCGGCCATGGCGAGCAGCAGATCCTTCATTTCCACCGTCGGCTCGATCTTGCGTTCGATCAGGTTGGGCAATGCCGCGGCAGCGGGCTGGATGTCCCTTTCGAGGCGCGGCAGCGCCTCGAGGTCTGCTGCGGCAGCCTTGAAACGCTCGTATTCCCGCAGGCGGCGGACCAACTCGGCGCGGGGATCCTCCTCTTCCTCCTCGACCGTATTGCTGCGTGGCAGCAACAGCCGGGATTTGATTTCGGCGAGGGTCGCGGCCATCGCCAGATACTCGCCGGCCAATATGAGTTTCACGGCCGTCATCATCTCGATGTAGCGCATGTACTGATTGGTCACTTCCGATACGCTGATTTCGAGGATATCGAGGTTCCGCCGGCGAATCAGGTACACCAGCAGATCCATGGGACCTTCGAATGCGCCGAGAAATACTTCCAGGGCATCCGGGGGAATGTACAGATCGGTGGGCAACGCCTCGATGATCGTATCGCCGACGATCGCAACGACGTTTTCCCTGTTGTGCGTCCTTCGCGCGTCCTCGAGTCGTCCGCCCCCGCGTTCCCGGCTATTCATCGGTAGTTGATTCCGACGGCCGCCCGAACTTCCTCCATGGTCTCCCTCGCCACGTCGCGCGCCTTTTCGGATCCCTCGACAATGATGGATTTCACCAGTTCTTCATTGTGCTCGAATTGTTCGGCACGCTCGTGAAACGGTGCCAACTCGGCGTTGATGACGTCGATAAGCGGACCCTTGCAGTCTATGCATCCGATCCCGGCAGACCGGCACCCCTCGTCGGCCCAATTGCGCACGGACTCGTCTGACAGGATCTTGTGCAACGCGAAGACCGGACAGTTTTCGGGGTTGCCCGGATCCTTGCGGCGCACCCGGGCGGGATCCGTGGGCATGGTCCTGATCTTCCGCTCAACCACTTTCGGGTCTTCGCGCATGCGGATGGTGTTGTCGTAGGACTTCGACATCTTTGCGCCGTCGAGGCCCGGAATGGTTGGCGTTTCGGTGAGCAGAGCCTGCGTCTCCGGAAGGATGATGCGCCCGCCACCCTCAAGGTATCCGAACAGCCGCTCCCGGTCGCCGATGGACAGGTTCCGCTGCTCCCCAAGAAGCGCCCGCGCGAAATCCAGTGCCTCGTGATCGCCGCGTTCCAGGTACCGCTTGCGCGCATCCCGATATAGCTTGGCAGCCCTTCTGCCCATCTTGACGATCGCCGCGCGCGCTTGCTCTTCGAAACCGGGTTCGCGGCCGTAGATGTGGTTGAACCGCCGAGCGATCTCGCGCATGAACTCGATGTGGGCGGTCTGATCGGCGCCGACCGGAACCCTGCTGGCGCGATAGATCAGTACGTCCGCCGCCTGCAGCAGCGGATAGCCGAGAAAACCGTAGGTCGACAGGTCGCGGTCATTGAGTCTCCTTTGCTGCTCCTTGTAGCTCGGCACGCGCTCCAGCCAGCTTATGGGCGCAATCATGGACAGCAGGAGGTGGAGCTCCGCGTGCTCGGGAACGCGGCTCTGCACGAAGATCGTCGCCGCGCCGGGACTAATCCCCGCAGCCAGCCAGTCGATCACCATGTCCAGAGTATGCTGCTCGATCTGGGTGGCGTCTTCGTAGTGGGTCGTCAACGCGTGCCAGTCGGCGACGAAGAAGAAGCACTCGTATTCGTATTGCAGCTTGACCCAGTTTTTCAGGGCGCCGTGGTAGTGGCCTATGTGCATGCGGCCGGTTGGACGCATACCGGATACAACCCGCCGGTCCGAGTCGGTGCTGCTCAAGTCCGTAGAATCCCGTACAACGCGCCGCGATTATAGCTCGAATGGTCCCAGGCCCGCGCGCGCCACGGTGGGCGCATCACTGGTAAGGTCGATCACCGTAGTCAGATTCCGCGAGCAGACACCGCCGTCGACAACAAGGTCGATCGCGTGCTCCAGCCGATCGCGGATATCGCGACCCTCGGTCAGGGCGAATTCCTCTCCGGGCAGTTGCAACGTCGTCGACATCATGGCGTCGTTCAGTTGCTCAAGTAGGCCGAGCGCTACCGGGCAGTCCGGCACGCGCAAACCGATGGTGCGGCGGGGGCTCATCAAGCGACGCGGTACTTCGCGCGTCGCTTTCAGGATGAAGGTATAAGGTCCGGGCGTATAGCGCCTGATCAGGCGGTAACTGATGTTATCTACCATTGCGTAGGTCGCGAGTTCCGAGAGATCGCGGCACATCAGCGTAAAGAGATGGCGCACCGGCAAGCGCCGGATGTTGCGGATTCGGGCGAGTGCGGCCTTGTCACCGATATTGCAGCCTAGCGCGTAGGTGGAATCCGTCGGGTAAGCGACCACGCCGCCAGCTCGGACTATTTCGGCGGCTCGAGCCAACAGGCGTTGTTGCGGATGCGTAGGATGGACGCTGAAGAATTGGCTCACAGGGGCTATTATCGTTGAAACACGGAGCATCCGCTAAAGCATGAAGCAGTTTGTCGACTTCCTGCCGGTTGTCGCATTCGTGGGTGTCTATGTCTTTACTGACATATTCGTCGCGACTGCGGCCTTGATGGCGACCGCCGTGCTCCAGTTCGCCATCTTCAAGATCGGGGGCTGGCCCATCAGCCGCCAGATGCTGGTGGTGATCGGGGTCGCCTTGATTTCGGGCGGGCTGACCCTCGCACTGCAGGACAAGACGTTCATTCAGTGGAAACCCACGATCGTCTACGGGATCATGGGGGGAGCCGTCATCGGAAGCAGGTATGTCGGTCGGGGCGACTACATCCCCAGGGCAATGGGCAAGATGCTCGTGTTGACGGAAGCGACATGGGCCCGCCTGACGTACGGATGGGGCGCGGCGATGTTTGTCGCGGGCGCGGCGAATCTGGTTGTGGCCTATGGTTTCAGCGAGCGCGTCTGGGTGTTTTACAAGTTCGTATCCGCTTTCGGTATTCCCTTGCTGCTGACGCTAGGTAGCGTTGCCTACCTTGCGGCGACCAACCAGCTCACCGAAGTGGAGGAGGCTGAGGGACCATGAGGCGTGTCGCAGTAAGGACAATATTGGTTTGCGCTTGCAGCCTCGGCCTCGATGCGGGGGCGGAGACTCGCTTTATTTCGGATGTACTGTACGTGCCGCTGCGCAGCGGCCCATCCGGCGATCACCGTATCATCCACCGGGGTTTGCCGAGCGGCGTAGCCCTTGAGGTGATCGAGGAGGATGAATCGGGGCGGTTTACACAAGTACGAACCGAGAGTGGGATCGAAGGATGGGTCCCGTCGCAGTACCTCCAGAACGAGCCTATCGCGCGGAACAGGTTGGCGCAGGCGGAAGCGGAGATAGAGCGCCTGGAAAGTATGCTCGCCGGAGACACATCGACATTGGCGGCCGAGTTGGAGGAAGCGCGGAACGAAGCGGCGCGCAACGCCGAGTCGGCAGCGACTGTCCGGGCGCTGGAAGCGGAGTTGGAGGAAATCAGGCGTGTTTCGGCCAGCGCCATCGCTACCCAGGAAGAGAACCTCAAGCTTTCGGAGGCCCACGCGGAGTTGCGGCGCGAGCGCGATGACCTGGTGGCGCAGACCGAAGAGCTTCAGGGCGATGTCGAACTGCGTTGGATGCTGGTCGGTGGCGGTATGGTACTGGCGGGACTGCTGATTGGCGTCTGGGTCGGGTCTCGGTCTCGCCGGCGCCGTTCCTGGTGACCGCGCTCTCCGTCAATCTCAACAAGATTGCCTGGCTGCGTAACGCGCGCGGGGGTAAGCGCCCGGACATCATCGACTCAGCTCGAACGATAATCGGTGCGGGGGCGCGGGGCATCACCGTGCATCCGCGTCCGGACCAGCGCCATATTCACCCGGGGGATGTCCACGCGCTCGCGCGCCTGTTGCGCTCGGAACACCCCGCGATCGAATTCAACATTGAAGGCAACCCCGCGGCCGGCGCGCGCCGAAATGGCTATCCGGGATTTGATCGCCTTATCGAGGACGCGCGCCCGCAGCAGGCGACCCTGGTGCCGGATGCGGACTCTCAACTCACTTCTGATCATGGCTGGAATCTCTCTGATACGAACTCCGCTGCGCGCGTGGCCGAGACCATTGTGCGTTATCGGGAATGGGGCGCTCGGGTCAGCCTGTTCATGGATCCGGATGAACGGCAGATTGAGCGCGCGAAAGCGTGCGGCGCGGACCGGATCGAGCTGTATACGGGTCCGTACGCGGACTTGGTGGAACGCCACGGTCTGACAGATGCGCGGGTACGTGCCTGTCGACAGTCGTACCTGGATGCCGCGCGGTTCGCGGTAGGGATTGGTCTGGGCGTAAACGCGGGCCACGACCTGAACCTTGACAACCTGGCGGATTTCATCGCTATCGGCAATATCGACGAAGTGTCTATCGGCCACGCTCTGATCAGCGACGCGCTCGATTTCGGACTTGCCGCAACTGTGGGAAAATATCTTGACGCCATTGCCGCAGGCGGTGGATGAACGGAGGAAGGCCTTGAGAAGAGAACATGAACGGCTGCCCTGGCGTGGCCGTTGGCGTGGCGGTTGGCGTAGCGCGAAAGCACAAGGAGGAGATGTATGGAATGGCTGTTGCGGCTGTGGGCGCGGTCAAAGGCATGGGTGCCTTTTGGCCCTCGCAACTACGCTGATGACGGTTCCCGCCGCATCCGAGCCGGCCGAGTCGCCGATTGTTGTCTTTGAGACGAACCAAGGCGTGCTGACGACGGAACTTCTCCCGCTGGAAGCGCCGAAGACAGTGGAAAACATTCTTGACCTGGTCGACGCGGGGTTTTACGACGGCTTGATCTTCCATCGCGTTATCGATGGTTTTGTCCTGCAAACAGGCGGTCACCTTGCCGACATGGACTACAGAAACGCGCCCCGGACCGTTGTCAACGAGTCGGAGAACGGGATCAAAAACCGCAAGTACACGTTGTCGATGGCGCGGACGGCGGACCCGGACTCCGCGGGCGCACAGTTCTACATCAACCTGAACGACAATACGCATCTCGACTACCGGCCCGGCCAACCAGGCTATACGGTGTTCGGCAGATTGATCGACGGTATGGATGTGGCGGACGAGATCGGACAGGCGAAAACGGCGAGGCGGGGTGGCATGGCCGACGTGCCTGTAGAGCCCATCGTCATCTTGCGCGCGTATCGCCGCTAACGGGGCAAGTCCCCTGGCGGGCTCCGTGTCTTGTTCCCGCCCAAGCTCAGAAGCGGGAACCTATCCCGCGCTATCATAGGACCGTACCTCTTCACCGTCGCGTCGATTGTCATGAAGCCTTCCATTGTTTCTCTCGCTGCCACTGTTGTTGTTGCTGCCCTTGCGGCGGCGATCGTCACTGAAATCTCTCATCGTTTGCTCCCTGGCAACTACCTGGGGTTCCTCGTGCTGACTTTTCTCGCCTGTTTCGTCACGGCACTGGCGGCCGTGAGCGTGAGCGCACGCAAGGGCGTGCGCACGGAACCGGTGCGGGCGCGGCAACGCCAGCCCCGCGAGCCGCGCGCGAGGCGGGAACCCGCGGGCGACCGGGAAAGCGGTATCGTCAAGTGGTTCGATCCCACAAAGGGGTTCGGTTTCATCATCCGCGATGCCGGCGGCGACATTTTTGTGCACCGCCGAAGCATTCGAGAGGACGGCACTGGCGACCGCGAGTTGCGTGAAGGCGCGCGCGTCACGTTTGTGGCGGTAGAACGCGGCCGGGGATGGCGGGCGGAAGAAGTCTCTACCCAGGACGAATGAATCTCCGGGCGTTCTTGCATGGGCGCATGGCGGCGGCGTTCGAGACGGCGGGCGCCGCTGACGCCGAGCCACTGATAGGCGTTGCCACGCGTCCTGAATTTGGCGACTACCAGGCGAACGGCGCCATGGCGGCCGCAAAGGCAGCGCGCACCCCACCGCGCGTCCTCGCGGCGGCCGTCGTGGGCGCGTTGGGCGATGCGGAGTTCGCCCAGGACCTCGCGGTCGCCGGTCCCGGCTTCGTCAATATCACGTTGTCCCCCGCGTTTGTCAGCGCGAACCTGCGCCGAGTCGAGATAGAGCGAACCGCGCATCCCGACAGGATCGTAGTGGACTATTCCGCACCCAACCTGGCCAAGGAAATGCATGTGGGGCACTTGCGGACGACGATCGGGGATGCCATGGCGCGCATTCTCGAAGTGCTTGGTCACTGCGTGATTCGACAGAATCACGTAGGCGACTGGGGCACGCAGTTCGGCATGCTGGTTGCCCATCTTGAGGATGTGCAGGAAGCGGCACCCCAGCTCAAGGACCTGCAGGTGTTCTACGCGCAGGCGCGCAAGCGTTTCGACGCGGACCTCGATTTCGCGGACCGCGCGCGTCGCACAGTGGTCGCCTTGCAACGCGGCGACGAGCACGTGCGGGCGTACTGGCGGCGCTTCATAGACATCTCCCTGTCTCATTGCAGATCGGTGTACGAGACCCTGGGCGTCACGCTGGGCGATGCGGACCTCGATGCGGAAAGCCGCTACAACGATGATCTGCCGAAGTTAATAGCTGATCTGGAACGCGCGGACCTGATCACGGAATCGGATGGCGCGAAATGCGTCTTTCTCGACGAATTCGAAACACCGATGATCGTGCAGAAGCGCGACGGCGGCTATCTGTACGCGACTACGGATCTCGCGGCGGTGCGCTACCGTTCGGTGCACTACCGTGCGGATCGGATACTGTATTTCGTGGACGCGCGACAGACGCTGCACTTCCGCCAGCTTTTCGCGGTTGCCAGGAAGGCGGGGTTTGCGCGCCAGGCATGCAAGCTGGAACATCATCCCTTCGGCACGATCATGGGCGGCGACAACAGACCCTTCAAGACCCGCTCGGGCGACGTTGTGAAGCTTGCCGACCTGCTTGACGAGGCGGTGCGGCGGGCGCGGATACTGGTGACAGAAAAGAATCGGGATCTGGATGAGGCGGAGGTGGATCGTATCTCGCGCGTCGTCGGCATCGGCGCGGTCAAGTACGCGGACGTCTCGAAGAATCGGGCGAGCGACTATGTCTTCGACTGGGACACGATGCTGAATTTCGACGGCAACACGGCCCCATACCTTCAATACGCCTATGCCCGCATTCAGAGCCTGTTCCGGCGCGGCGGCGTAGATCCATCGGGCTTGACGGACGTACCGGTTATCTCGAACGAGACGGAACGGCGCCTCGGCGTCGCCCTGCTAAGGTTCCAGGAGACGTTGGAGCAGGTGGCGAGCGAGGCGTTGCCGCACTATCTGAGCGGGTATCTATATGGTCTGGCGGGCGACTTCATGAAGTTCTACGAGACCTGCCCGGTTCTCGACGCGCCCGTAGCTGTGCGCGATCATCGCCTGAAGCTTTGCGCCCTGACCGGGGAGACCCTGAAACAGGGACTGGGTCTGCTTGGCATAGAGACGGTTGACCGGATGTAGTCCCGCCTTTCGCTTGCGATATCAGTTGTACGGTCACGTTGCGCCGCGCGGGCCGCAACCAGTTCGAAACGTTATGCGCGAACCGGCGCTCGGACCGTATACGACTTCAGATCGCCAACGAAATCGCGAAGCACCTGAATGCCGGTCTCCTCTGCCTCGCTGCACCACGTGCGGAAGCCTTCCAGCAGGTCTTCGCCGCGACCTTTCTCAAACCACAATTCGGCGAGTTCCCGGCGCTTTTCGTAGATCGTCTTCAGCAACGGGCTTGCGCCTACGACCTTGGTAATTTCTTGCCGCTGACGCTCGTTTACCAGTGTGTCGTGGCGGCAGAGGATCGACTTGGAACGCCTTAGCAGACGCCGGGTCATCGCGTCCGCGCATTTGCATTCCTGTTCGACCAGCGGCGCCACTACCTCTTCGGCGTAGCGCGCCATGACACGGAATCGGTCGTTCAATACCGCCCAGGTGGTGTCCATGTCGATGGACGTCTTGCCAGCGGCGCGTACCACCTTCGGCCCCGTATAAAACGGCTTGGCCAGACCGAATGTTTGCAGTATGCGAATCCAGGCCCAGCCGATATCGATTTCCCAGGGCTTGACGGAGAGCTTTGCCGAGTTTGGATAGGTGTGATGGTTGTTGTGCAGTTCCTCGCCGCAGATGAGGATGCCCCACGGCACGACATTGCGCGCGGCGTCGGGACACTCGAAGTTCCGGTAACCCCAGTAGTGACCGACACCATTGACCACGCCGGCGGCGAGAAACGGAATGCACAGCATCTGAATGGCCCACACGGTGGCGCCAACCGTGCCGAACAACAGGGCGTCGAACACCGCCAGGGAACCGATGCCCAACACGGAGTGGGGTCCATAGAGGTTCTGTTCTAGCCAATCGTTCGGCGTACCCTTGCCGTACTTCGCAAGCGTTTCCTCGGTTATGGCGTCGCGGTAGTGCTCGGCGCCTCGGAAGAGTATGGAGGCGAGGCCGTGGATCTGCGGGCTGTGGGGATCGTCCACGGTTTCTGTCAGGGCATGATGTTTACGGTGAATCGCCGTCCAGATCTTGGTGGACATGCCCGTCGTCATCCAAAGCCAAAACCGGAAAAAGTGTTGCACCGCCGGATGCAGCGCCACCGCCCGGTGTGCGGAGTGCCGGTGCAGATATATCGTCACGGCCACGAGCGTGACATGGCACATGGCGAGCGTATAAATGACCATGACCGGTATCGAAAAGCCGACGAGGCCGTACCACCAATCCGCTAGGTTCACGAAGTTGATCCCCCCTTGCAAGTTCTCGTTGTTCGCGATGGGGACGCGACCACCCCGCGACGCGGCGGCGGACGGTGGAAGATAACACTTTTGCGCCTTGTCGCGCGATGGACATGTCGGATCCCATAGGATGGCCCTTCGGGTACGATCACGTCCGGTTATCGAAAGATGATTTCTTAAGGTCAGAACGATGCCGCGTCGTGAATGAAGCCCCGGTCCACCGGATCCTGGAACCCGCCGCGTTGCGATGGGACGGCGCCCGACCGGTATCTCTCGATGAAGGCGATATCTATCATGACGTCGACGGACGGGATGAAGCGCTGCGCGTCTTCATTGCTCCGGCAAAGCTCGACGAGCGATTCGCCTCAGCGGCCGCCTTCACCATTGGAGAGTTGGGGTTCGGCACTGGGCGGAATTTCGCCGTCGCCGCCCAACGATTTCTCAGGCGTTCCGGCGGTCGGCTGCACTATATCGCTTTCGAGCACGCGCCCCCTTCATCCAGTGACATAGCGCGCGCCGCCGGATTTTCCGGACTGCCTGTTCACCGCGAGTTGTCCCGGGTCCTGCCGCCGAGCATTTCCGGTTGGCACCGCCGCAGCCTGGCTGCGGGGCGAGTCTGGCTTTCGCTGTATTTCGGTGATGCATTTGCCGGGTTGGCGGATCTTGCGTCCAGGTCCATACGCGGTGTCGATGCCTGGTTTCTGGACGGCTTCGCCCCGCCCCGCAGCCAGACCATCTGGGCACAAAAGACGTGCGCCGCCATCGCGCGGCTTTCCCACGCCGGAACGACGGTGACGACTTTCTCTGCGGCTGGCGTAGTCAAGCGCGCGTTGGCAAACGCTGGCTTCGAGGTCGCCCGCATCCGCCAGCACAGCCGCAAGCGACACAGCGTAATCGGCGTGATTCCCGGCGATTCAGCACGGGCGAGGTTGCCGCCGCAAACCGTTTCCGTTGTCGGCGCCGGCTTGGCGGGATGCTCGGTGGCTCGCGCCCTGGCCGAGCGCAACGTTTCCGTGACTGTGCACGATAACGCTGTCGCCCATGGCGCTTCCGCGATACCTGGGGCGGTGCTGCATGCGCGCCTGTTGAGCGATGGCAGCGCCGCCGCTTCACTGCGCGCTCACGCATACGCATACGCTACGTGGTTCTACTCCCGCTGCGTCGGATTGACTTCGACCGGCGCGCTCCAACTACCGGGACCGAATACCCCAGCTGAGCGCCTGCATGCGTTGGGCCATGTCATGCCTTCGGATTGGATCGAGTTGGTGTCGCGGCGCGATGCCTCGGACCTCGCCGGGATCGATATCGCTGACAGCGGTTTGTATTTCCCGGGCGGCGCGGCCATCGAGGGCGCGGCGCTTTGCAGGTCGTTGCTCGATCATCCGCGAATACGGTTCACGTCGGACGCGCCGGAGGACGGTATCAGGGTCCTGGCGAATGGCTGCGCAGTTACCGAGTCCTTGCCCGACCTCGAAGTCGCGCCACTGGTTGGACAGGTAGACAGGTTCGACGTTGACCGGTTGCGCCTGCCCGTGCTTGCGGACGGTTATGCGCGTCCCGCTGGACGGTTCTGCTGGATCGGCGCCACGTACGAGTATCGGCCGTGGCCTCCGGCGGCTGCCACGGCAGCCAACGCCGATCGGTTCCGCAAGCTTTTCGGTCGTGCTCCGGGTGTGTCGAAGGGCTTCTTCAGGGGGATTCGAGCCATCACATCGGATCGTACGCCGGTGATCGGCCGGGCAGGGCCGGATACCTATGTCAGCACCGGTCACGGTTCCATCGGAGTGGCGTCCGCGGCCTTGGCGGGCGAATGGGTAGCGAGTCTGATCTGCGGCGAATGTCCGCCGGTCAGCCGGGAAGTCGAGGCCCTGTGCCGTGTCGGCCGCTTCAAGGAGCGCCAGCAACGACGGCCGAATCCCTTTGCGGACGGTCGCCGCCGGGAGCGATAGCCCGGACTAGAAGTAGGGCCTGTCTCCCTTGATAGAGACCCGCAAGCCGGCGCGGGTCATCGGATAGTAGTCCCAGACCGCCAAATGCTGAGTGCAGCGGTTGTCCCACATGGTGACGGATCCTGTCGCCCATTTGAAGCGGCACTGGAAGGTCGGGTTTTGGACATGGTCAAAAAGAAAGTCGAGCAGGGAGCGGCTTTCCGAAGCGTTAAGTTCGAGGATGCGGCGCGTAAATCCCGCGTTGACGAACAGGGCCTTCCTTTTCGTTACGGGATGGGTGCGCACGACCGGATGTACGGCGGTGGGGAGCGCGCGCTGCGGGGGGTGGTCTCCGTAGTATCCATCGTAGTTGGCGGTATGTCGGGCTGTGAGCGACTCGAGCAGGCTTTGCAGTGGAGGTGACAAAGCGTCGTAGGCGGCGTACATGCTGGACCACAGGGTGTCGCCGCCGCGACTCGGCACCTGGTGCAGGTGCAGGATCGTTCCAAGCGGCGGCTCCTCGTCGGCGGAGACATCGGAATGCCAACCGGAACCGTTGTTGCGTTTCGAGTGCCGGTCGGTACGAATGATCATGAGTTCCGGGGTGCCGTTGGCGTACGGAGCTGCGGGGTGAACATGCAGCGGTCCGAAACGCCGCGCGAATGCGAGGTGCTGTTCGGGCGACATGGTCTGGTCGCGGAAAAACAGCACAGAATGCGACATCCAGGCGTCGAAAATTTCCCGCCATGTTTCGTCGTCGACGGTGGCGAGATCAACGCCTTTGACCAAGGCGCCGATGGTCGGCGTGACCGGCACCACGTCAATGCGTGCGTATGACTTCACGGTCGCGTGTGGCCCCGACAGCGTCGCCGGCGCGGTCACAATAGCCCTGCCGCGCGCGCCCACTGGTACTTCGCCCCCAGTACGGCAACGGGTTTTTCGGCCGTGTACGGGTACGCGAGGATGTCCCTGTCCATCAGATAGTCGCACGCTTGCTCGATCTCGACATCACCGACGAGGGATGCGACGACGGGTTTGTCTATTCCCTTGCCGCGCGCCTCGGCGACGGCTTCGGCGAGCAGTTGGGCGAACACCATCGGCGGCGTGATGATGGTGTGCCAATAGCCCAGCACCAGCGCATGCACGCGCTCGTCATTGAGGGCGAGATCGATGGTGCTGCGGTACGTCGAGGGCGGTTCTCCGCCAGTAATATCGACTGGATTTCCGGCGGCGCCGAATGGAGGAATGAACTCCCGGAATGCTGCGTCGAGATCGGGCGGCATCGCCATCAACGCCAGGTCGTTGTCCGCGCAGGCATCCGACAGCAGCACGCCGGATCCGCCCGCCCCGGTCAGTATCAAGACATTCTCTCCCCGGGGCGTCGGCAATACCTGGAGTCCGCGGGCGAACTCGAGCATGTCGTTGAGGGTCCGGGCGCGGATCACGCCGCTTTGCCGCAGGACCGCGTCGTAAACGCGATCGTCGCCCGCCAGTGCGCCGGTGTGCGAATTTGCCGCGCGCGCGCCCATGCGTGTCCGCCCCGCCTTGAGCACGACGATGGGTTTTTTCTTGCAGACGCGGGCGGCGACTTCGGCGAATGCGCGGCCGTCCTTCAGGTCTTCCACGTGCATGGCGATGACATCGGTGTTCGGGTCCTGCTCGAAGAACGTCAACAGGTCGTCCTCGTCGATGTCGGCCTTGTTCCCCAGACCGACGATGGCGGACACGCCCATTTTCGCCGAGCGGCTGAAACCGACGATGGCCATGCCGACACCGCCGCTCTGGGATGACAGCGCCACCTTGCCTTTCTCCGTATAAGGCGTGCAGAACGTCGCGCAGAGATTCTTGTGCGTGTAATAGAAGCCGTAGATGTTGGGGCCCATCAACCGGACGTTGTTTTCGCGGGCGACGGCGACGATTTCCTCCTGTAGCGCGTGTTCGCCGACCTCCGCGAAGCCGGACGGGATCAGGATTGCGCCGGGTATCTTCTTGGTTCCACAGTCGGCAAGCACGCGGGCGACGAGGGGCGCGGGTATGCAGAAGATGGCGATGTCGATGTCCCCCGGTACTTCGGTGACGTTCGGGTAGCAGGGGTGATCAAGTATCGTTTCGGCCCGGGGATGGACCGGATAGATAGCGCCTTCGTAGCCCCCGTCGATGAGGTTTCGCATCACCGAGTTGCCGATCTTGCCCTCTTCGGCGGAGGCCCCGATGACCGCCACGGCATCAGGCTGCATGATGCGCCGCATGGCATCGAGTATGGCATCGGGGCTTGGGCGATAGCGGGGCTTTGGGGGAGGGCCGAGTTGGATGTGATGGTCCACGGCGAACGCTCCGCCGGCGCTCGCGAACACGGGATTCAGATCCAGTTCCGCGATCTCCGGAAAATCGGCGGCCAGCCGACTCGCATTGGCAATCAGCGTAGCCAGCGCGGTTCGATCGACGGCCGCCGCGCCCCGCACACCGTTGAGAATCTCCGCGCCCGCGATCTCGTCGAGCATCGATGACGCTTCTTCGACGGTGGCCGGCGCCAACCGAAAAGTGATATCGCGCAACACCTCGACGAAAACCCCGCCGAGGCCGAAGGCGACCAGCTTGCCGAACGCCGGGTCCGTCACCGCCCCGACGATGACTTCCTGCGTGTCCTGCGCGCGCTCGAGTTGGCGCTGTACCAGTACCCCGTCGACGGAGGCATCCGCGTTGAACGCCTTGGCGTTGGCGATGACCCGTTCATAGGCGCTGGCCAATTCCGTCGCATTACCGATGTCGAGCACAACGCCGCCAGCGTCGGTCTTGTGGGCGATGTTGGGCGACACGATCTTCGCGGCCACGGGGTAGCCGATCTTTTCGGCGATGGCGACCGCTTCCGATGGGGAAGCGGCGACTGCCTGGGCGGCGGACGGTATATCGTAGGCATCGCAGATCCGCTTGGCTTCATCCGGTGTCAGCGCTTCGCGCCCTGAGGCGGCGGCGCGTTCGATAATGCCGCGGACGGTTGTCTGATCAGTCATGATCCCTCCCTTTTATTGGGCAGAGATTAACCGAACAAGGGCAACTCCACGAGAGGACGCACCAACCGCTGTGGTTCACTGAGCATGTTGGGCGCGGTGGACTTGCGAGAGCGCCCGCGATACGTTAGCCGCGTTTTCACCGCCACCGATTCGACCAAGGGAGAGCAATCATGGCCACCGTTGATGGCGCCACGCTGATGGCGCGGAGCCTTAAGGCGCAGGGCGTCGACTACATGTTCGGCATCGTCGGCTTCCCGGTGGGCGGCATCGCCGCCGCTGCGCAGAAGGAGGACATTACGTATATCGGCATGCGCAATGAACAGGCCGCGAGTTACGCGGCGCAGGCTGCCGGCTATCTCACCGGACGTACGCAGGCGTGTCTGGTGGTTTCGGGTCCGGGCGTAATCCACGCTCTCGCGGGCCTCGCCAATGCGCATCAGAATTGCTGGCCAATGCTACTAATCGGCGGCGCGTCTCCCACATATCAGAACGGCATGGGCGCGTTCCAGGAAGAGCGCCAGACGCCACTCGCGGCGCCCTACTGCAAGGTCGCGCGCGACATCGAATCCGCGACGCGCATTCCGTATTACGTCGAACAGGCGATTCGCATCTCCCTCAACGGTCGTCCCGGGCCGGTCTATCTCGACTTCCCGGACGACATCATCCAGGCCCAGGTCGACGAAGACGACGTGATCGCTGCCGCCCCGGTCGAGGAGCCGTCGCGCCCCCAGGTCGATCCGACGATCATCGAGCGGGCTCTGGACGCAATGGAATCGGCGGAAAACCCCCTGGTCGTTGTCGGCAAGGGCATGGCGTGGTCTCGCGCCGAGGACGAGGTGCGCGAATTCATCGAGCGCACGCAACTGCCGTTTCTCGCCTCACCCATGGGCAAGGGCGTCATGCCGGACGACCATCCGTTGTCCGTCGGCGCCGCGCGCAGCACCGCGCTCAGGGAAGCGGACGTGGTGTTTCTGATGGGGGCCAGGTTGAACTGGATCATGCATTTCGGCTTGCCGCCGCGTTTCAAGCCCGGGGTGCGCATCGTTCAACTCGATATCGAACAGGAGGAGATCGGCCACAATGTGCCGACGGAAGTCGCTCTCGTCGGCGACGGCAAGGCTGTGGTCCGTCAACTGAACCAGGCGCTGGGCAATCGGCAATGGTTCTATCCCGCCGAGACTTCATGGCGCGCGGCCTTGCAAGAAAAGGCCCAGTCGAACGTGGCGTCGGTCAAGCCGATGATCGAGGACGAATCGTCGCCGATGAACTACTACCGCGCGTTCCGGGACATCGCCGAATGGCTGCCGCACGACGCCATCATCATTGGCGAGGGCGCGGCCACGATGGACATCGGCAGGACCCAGATGCCGAATCGCCATCCGCGTCACAGGCTTGACGCGGGCACCTACGGAACGATGGGTGTCGGTGCCGGTTTTTCCGTCGCGGCGGCGGTGACCAATCCGGGCAAACCGGTGGTATCGGTGCAGGGCGACAGCGCGTTCGGATTTTCCGGCATGGAGGTTGAGACGATGGTGCGCTACAACCTGCCGGTCAAACTGATCGTATTGAACAATGGCGGCATCGGCGGTGGCGTCGGGCCGCTGGAGAAGGGCAGTAGAGTGCCGCCATCGGTCCTGACCTATGGTGCGCACTACGAGGGCATGGTTGAAGCGTTGGGTGGCAAGGGCTTCTACGTCGAGGACTCCGCAGACCTGCGCGGCGCCCTTGACAAGGCGATGGCATTCGACGGGCCGGCCATGGTCAACGTGACACTCAGTATCAAGGCCGGACGCAAACCGCAGGAGTTTGGCTGGTTGACGAAATGAGCGGAGCAAAGGCTGGCCGTAACGCTATTTTCTGAGGCCTGCGCGACGACGGCTAGGTGAAGCAGCGTGGATATTGTCAGGTGTTTGTCGCCAGACGGAATCCGGCGGTTCGGGCGCTATCTGAATGAATTGCGCGCAGACGGCCGAATTGCGCCACCTGGGTTCATGCTAACGGACGATCGTTTTGCGCGCTCGGCGACGCTGGGCGACGTGCGTATTGAACAGTGTGAATTCGAAAGTCGTCGCGACTTCGTCGAATACATCGACGAACGCTTTCGCGCCGCGGGTTTCTTTGAAGACGGGGATGAGCCTGGCATGTGGGAGTGGCTGTCGCTCTACTGCTTCGATGCTGTATGCCCTCCGAATCGAAACGGCAAGCAATACCCGGCGTCGATGGTCGACACCTGATGAACGACCAAAACGCGCGGCGGCGCCATCGTCACCTCTTGCGTGGTCCCTACATGCTTTATCGCCAGTATGGCCCTGATGGCAAATTGGATCTTCTGCTTGAGGACCGCCTGCACGTCCACCGTATTGCTGCCACCCACATCGTCGAGCGACCGAGGATTCTGGGTAGCCCGGGAGCGCTGGCGGCTGCTCGCCGACTGTACTTCGACAAGGCGTCCAAGAAGCCCAGGCGTGGTTATTCGTACGAGGAAAACGGTCTGCGCGCGTATTGCAAGTACGTCAACAATCTACCCGACTGCTTCGATCTTGCCGAAATGTCTGCCGATACCGTCATAGCATTGTTGCCTGGAGAATTCGAAAGGTGGATGGACGACGATGCGGACGCAGAGCAGGTTGCAGATGTGCGCCGTTTGTACGGCGAATTACGCACAGGCGAACCATCTTCTGATGGATATGAGTTGGCGCGGAAGTTGGGTGATCTGCTCCAAGAAGTTAGCAACCGCCCGTTGACGGAAAGGCAAACGAAAGTCCGTTCGGAGATTTTTCGATCAGGAGTTGTGAGGGCATACGAGTCGAGATGCGCAATCTCCGGCATGGAGCTTTACCGCGCCATAGGCGATGGAACAGCGACCTACGAGGTCGAATCCGCACACATCATCCCGATTTCGCGCGGTGGAAGGGATCTGATTCAGAACGGGCTGGCATTGAACCGCACCCTGCATTGGGCTTTCGACCTTGGAATGGTTTGGGTCGATGACGGTCTTCGCGTCTCGGTTTCCGATGAGGTGGAGAACGACCGTCGCAACGCGTGGTTGAAGCAGCTTCGTGGGATACCCTTGAGGGTACCCGCCGACAAAAGGCACCATCCACATCGGGCCGCGCTCCAGTGGCATGCCCGCAACGTCGCAGGAGTTGGATTGGATGCCAGCGGACAGAAAGAATCGCGTACTTAGTCGAATCATCGATACAGCGAAAACCGATTTCAGCCTAAGCTCGTGCTCACAACACGATGGAACGGTTGGCCCACCGTTTCACTTTGACAGAAGGTCCCGTCTGGGTGTCCGGAAGGGGGTTGAGACGGTCGCCTGCGCGAGCACGTGGCGATTCCCATGCCGGTGTGCCCCTGGTGATACGGCCACACGTCACAACTGCACCGGGCGAGTCTGTCATCAATCGCTGCAAGGGCAATCTCGACGCGGGTAAGAGGCCAATCTTGGTGACCACTCGCGGCAAATGAGTTGTGGTAAGCGCGAACTACCGGTTCTCCGCTGCCGAGGTTTCCATGTCTTGCAGGATCGGTACCAGCACACGCATGAAGAACGAGCGCGTCGCGCAGAACGGTGTTTTGACGTCCCCCTCGGAACACCGCGATAGCACGGCTTCAAGCGCATCGGCTTCCGGCTGGTCGATGGAAAGCCCATAGGCGCGTCGCACTTCGACGACGCGACCTGCGAACCAGCAACGGTTCGTTTCCGGCATCCATTCGGTGGCATCCTTGGCGGCCTTGGCGAGATTGATCGCGGGGCAGCCAGGGTAAGGTTGCGTAGCTCCTTGGCGAATCGGCGCCTGGTCTCGTCGTCTCGAGCACAGAGACCGCTGTCATGGGCTTCCGAGATGGCAACGATGTGCTCGATGTGCGTATCACGACTGGAAGCGAACCGCGTGCAGGTGTAGGGGCCGTATATGTCACGCAACTCCGCTACGATTTCTTCCTCAATCGATTGCGGATACGGGTAGTCGCGACGATCATAGGGCGAACAGCGGTGTTCTGGCGCGACAACGAGGCCCCGCCATTCGACTTCGCCGGCGGCTGTGATCGAGCAGAACACCAACGCGCAAGCGAGTTGACCACGCATGTGATGACTTCTGTAGGCCAATTCCCACGAACACTGTGCGACATGTCCTCGCCACGTGCAACGCAGGTTCCGTGCGGTCAAGGGGGCGGTGATCGACCGCTGCGGCTTGTAGCCGGTGCAAGACTGCGCGTTCAAGGCTCCGCCATGGCCCATGGGCGGACGCAGCGGTCGGAGGTATAGACGATGGAACGGTTGGCCCACGGTTTCACTTTGGTAGAAGGCCCGGTGTGGGTGTCCGGAAGGGGACTGGTGTTCAGCGACGTTCACGATGGCGGGGTGTATTGCCTGGGCTTGGATGGGGGCGTCGAGACGGTCTTCCCCTTTAGGCGGGGCATCGGCGGCATGGCATTGCACGAGAACGATGGCATGGTCGTCGGCGGGCGCAACATCGCGTTCAAGGGCTTTGCGGGTGGCGACACCATTGTCCTGCTGGATCGGGATCCAGACCACGGCAACCACGGGTACAACGATCTCACCACCGATGCCGCCGGACGGATATATGCCGGCTCGCTCGGCAGCGCGGTCTTCGAGGAAGGGGAGCAACTTCCCGGCGATCTCCACCTGATCGACCTGGACGGTTCCAGCCGTGTCGTTGCCGAAGACATCGTGTTGACCAATGGTCTCGGTTTCTCGCCGGATGGCGGGACGCTCTACCACGCGGACTCCCGGCGTCAGACGGTCTATCGGTACGCAGTGGCCGGGGATGGGAACCTTGGGGAGAAACAGCCGTTCGCGCGTGTCAGACAAGGCTCACCAGATGGGCTTGCGGTGTCCGAGGACGGAGCCGTGTGGCTCGCGGTCGCGGGAGGCGGGGGCGTCAGCGTGTTTGAGCCGGACGGTCGTCTGCGCGAGCACGTGGCGATTCCCATGCCGATGTGCACCAGCGTCTGCTTCGGTGGCGACGATTTGCGCGACCTGTATATCGTGACGGGCTCCGTGGGGATCGAAGGTGATAGAGAAGGATCGGTGTACCGCCTTAGAATCGATGTTCCCGGCCTGCCGGTCCCGCCTGCGAGGGTTCGTACCGGCTGAAGGCGAGGACGGTGACTACATTAGGAGTCAGCAAAGGAGGATGCCCGATGTCACTGAACACATATCTCACTTTCGATGGCAACTGCCGCGAAGCATTCGAGTTCTACCGATCGGTCTTCGGGGGCGAATTCCTTGCGTTTTCGACTTTTGCCGATGGGCCGCCGGATATGGATGTCCCTGAGGCGCAAAGGAACTTGGTCATGCACGTCTCCCTGCCTGTCGGGTCAAGTGTCCTCATGGGAAGCGACAATAGTACGCATGGCCCTCGGTTGGTCGCCGGGAACAACTTCTCCATCTCCATCGAGGTCGAGAGCAGGCAGCACTGCGATGAGGTGTTCGCCAAGCTTTCGCGGGGCGGCACCGTGACGATGCCGTTGGAGGAAATGTTTTGGGGTGACTACTTTGGCGCTTGGACGGACAAGTTCGGCATCAACTGGATGGTGAGTTACGAGTTACCTGCCGGTTAGTCAACGCGCTGGGCATGCGCGCGGACACGTTCCCTCCCGCTCCCCGAAGGGCGGTCGCCATGGCAACGCCGTATGATGTGCATATGACACTCGAAGAGAAGGCAATCGAGCTCTTGTTGCGTTCCCCCAGACTCGATGTCGGAACGATCATCGATCTTCTGGACGTCGGCGACCGCGAGTTTCGCGACATGGCGAGACGCAACGAAACGATCTGCGATCTTCTGGAAGCGAGACGTTCGGGCAAACTGGAGCCGCCAAGATCGGAACCGGCGCAATGTCCGGTCTGCAGCGAATGGTTCGTGCCGTACGGCGCATCGAAGTTCTGCTCGGACGCGTGCCGAACTGCGGGCCGCATCAACCAAGGCTCCTGCTCGAAACAGGGTTGACCCGTTTATCGCTGGCAGCTCGGACAATACACCGTGCTGCGCTGTCCCACCCGCAAGCCTTTCAGGAGCGACCCGCAAGACAGGCACGGCTTCCCCTGGCGCCCGTAGACGAACAACGCGTTTGCAAAATATCCCGGCCTGCCATCGCTGCCTACGAAGTCCCGCAACGTCGTCCCGCCTTGATCGATGGCCGCGGTCAGCGTTTCGCGGGTTTCGGCCACAACCTTTCGGTAGCGCGACCGACTTATCCGGCCCGCGGCTGTTCTCGGGCGCACGCCGGCCTTGAACAGGGCTTCGTTGGCGTAGATGTTGCCGATGCCTGCCACGACTCGGGCATCCATGAGGAAGTTCTTGACTGCCGCCCGGCGACCTCTGGACCTGGCAAACAGATAGTCGCCGGTGAATGCGTCGGACAACGGCTCCACTCCCAGACGCTTGAGCAGCCAATGGTCTTCGACAGGGTGCGGCTGCCAGTGCAGGCTGCCAAAACGTCTAGGGTCGGTAAGCCGGAGCGCCAGACCGTGGTCAAACAGGATGTCCACATGATCGTGCTTGCTGGCGGGTTCATTCCCGGACACGATCCTTAAGTGCCCCGACATGCCGAGGTGAAAGATCAGCGCGCCCGCTTCGACGTGCAAGAGCAGATACTTGGCTCGGCGCGTCACCCGAACGATACGTTCTCCACACACTTCGGGAGGTAATTGAACCGGCCAGCGAAGGCGCGGATCGCGTATGTCGAACGCGACGATACGCCGATTCAGCACGCTGGGCGCGATACCCCGCAGAGTCGTTTCCACTTCAGGTAGTTCGGGCATCGGGTTGCGCCGGAGGGCGCTCGAAAAACCCGCCCGTCAGGTCGACGAGCGGGGTTGGGCCCGGCGCCAGAGAGAAGGCGCCGGCTGTGGGGTACTTACTTGATCTTCCCCTCCCGGTAGATGACATGCTTGCGCACCACCGGGTCATACTTCTTGAACTCGAGCTTGTTCGGCGTGTTCCGCTTGTTCTTGTCGGTCGTATAGTAATGGCCGGTACCGGCGCTGGATTCGAGTTTGATCTTCTCTCGCATAACTACATCCGCTCGATTACACCCGGACGCCGCGCTTGCGCATATCGGCCAGCACGGCGTCGATTCCCTTCTTGTCGATCAACCGCATGCCCTGCGCCGAAACGCGCAGGCGGATAAACCGCTTTTCGCCTTCGCTCCAGAAACGGTGGTAGTGCAGGTTCGGCTTGAAGCGCCGACGCGTCTTGTTGTGAGCATGGGATACGTTGTTCCCGCTCATCGGGCGCTTGCCGGTGACCTGACAGACCTGAGACATCGTTTTCAATAGCAGGAAGCGGACGCGCTTTTTACCAAATCTGCGGGAACGCGTCCACCGGGCAGATACACTAGATCAGTCCACGTTCGGCGAAAGATATCTGTTCCGACGCGCCAACCACGACGTGATCGACAAGCCGCACGTCCAGTTCCTGCAGCAACATCGCGATCCGGGATGTGACCTGGATGTCGCTCGCCGAGGGTTCGGGGATGCCGGAAGGATGGTTGTGGTAGAGGATGACGGCGCTCGCGTTGTGTTTCAGGCAGGACTTGATGACTTCGCGCGGATAGACCATCGCTCTGTCCACCGAGCCGAAGAACAGTTCTTCGTTGGAAATCAGATGGTGCCGCGTATCGAGAAACAGCGCGCCGAACACCTCGCGTTCGCGCCGTCCGAATCGATAGCGCAGGAAACGCTGCACCCCGGTCGAGCTCGACAGGATTTCCCCGCGGGTCAGAATCTCCGCGTGGTAGCTGTCCAGGAGTCCGCGCAGGGCGAGTATGGCTGCGGTCTTCGCCGGCCCCATTCCCGCGGACGCCGCCAGCGCATCCCGTGGCGCGTGAAGCAATCGGTGTAGATCGCCGAAACGGGCGAGAAGCGACGCGGCGAGTTCCAGCGCGTTCGCGGACCGCCCGTCGACACCGAGAATCGCGGCGAGTAATTCCGCCTTGGTCGCCGCGTGGGGACCAAGGTCAAGGATGCGTTCCCCTGGTGCCTTTTCGTTGCTCCATGCGTGGTCAGCGTCTCGGGCCGCGGCCGAAGCCGAAGGCGCCGATAGCGGGACACTTCTGGTATCGTTGGCTTCGTCTTTCATGCCGTAGTTTGCGGTGGCAACTTGGGACGCGCAGTCGACGCTTCGACATTCGCATGCAGAACAGACGCATCTTATTGGGTATCGCCGGGGGAATCGCCGCGTATAAGACCCCGCAGCTTGTGCGAGATTTGCGCGCCGCGGGCGCAGAAGTTGTCCCGGTCATGACGCGAAGCGCCGCGCGTTTCGTCACGGAAACAAGCCTTCAGGCAGTGGCGGGGCGCAAGGTCCGGCACGATCTGTGGGACGCGGAAGCCGAGGCCGCGATGGGCCACATCGAACTTGCCCGGTGGGCGGAGGCCGTTGTCATAGCGCCGGCCACTGCCCATGTGATCGCCCGTTTGGCGACAGGCTTGGCGGACGATCTGCTGACCACCATTTGCCTCGCGACCACAGCGCCACTGTTTCTCGCCCCGGCGATGAATCGACAGATGTGGGAACACCACGCGGTGCAACGCAACCTCGCCAGCCTGAAGGACGCGGGTGCCCGAATCCTTGGTCCTGGCGAAGGTGATCAGGCCTGCGGCGAAACCGGTCCGGGCAGGATGCTGGAACCGGCGCAGATCGTCCGTGAGCTGGCTGCGCAACTGGCGGGAAAGCGCAGGTTCATGGAAGGGCTTAACGTGCTGCTGACCGCGGGACCCACCCGGGAACCGATCGATCCCGTGCGCTACATCTCGAACCACAGCTCCGGCAAGCAGGGCTATGCCCTCGCCCGGGCCGCGCGCGACGCGGGTGCGAACGTCACGCTGGTGAGCGGACCCGTGGCGATCGAGACGCCCGCAGGCGTTCGACGAATCGATGTGACGACCGCGAGTCAGATGTATGAGGCGGTGGACGCGGCGCTCGGGGAGACCGATATCTTCATCGGCGTGGCCGCGGTGGCGGACTATCGCCCCTCCCAGGCGCAGGGCCGAAAGATCAAAAAGCCGGGCGAGTCATCGGACATGTGGCTCAAGCTGAAGGAGAATCCGGACATCCTTGCCCGCGCAGCCGCAGTCTGTCCCTGTGCCATCGGTTTCGCCGCCGAGACCCACGATACATTGCGCCACGCCCGGGAAAAACTCTCGCGCAAGGGCTGCGCCGCCATCGTGTTGAACGATGTGTCGGAACAGGACATTGGCTTCGACAGCGATCGCAACGCCGTAACGTTGATCGAACCCTCCGGCGAAACCGTTTTTCCAATCGATTCCAAGGAGACGGTGGCCGACAAGCTGATCGATGCCTTCGCACTCCTGTTCCAACGAAGGAGCGAATCGACGCGCGGGGATCTGACGCGTCACGCGTGACGGGCATGGAACGACCCGTAGACATTGCGCCGGAGATATTTCGCGCCTACGACATTCGCGGCCTCGTAGACAGGAATCTGACGGCTGAAGCCGTCTCCTGGATTGGCCGCGCATTTGCGGCCGAGGCATTCGAACAGGGTTTCAAACGGGTCGCTGTCGGCGGCGATGGTCGCCACTCCACCGAGCGTTTGCGGGATGCCCTCGTAACGGGCCTCACGCAGGGCGGTTGCGATGTCATCGATGTCGGTTGCGTTCCGACGCCCCTGCTCTACTACGCCACCTATGCGCTCGATACCGGGACCGGGATCATGATTACGGGATCGCACAACCCGGCCGAGTACAACGGATTGAAGATGCTGATCGGCGGCGTCGTACTTTCCGGGGACGCTATTCAGGCCTTGCGTTCGCGTATCGAACGCGACGACTGCCCGATGAGAGCACGCGGCGCGGTGGAGTCGGCCAGCGTCATCGAAGGGTACAGTGATCGCGTCGTCGCCGATATCGCCATCGCCCGTCCCATGACGGTTGTGATCGACAGCGGCAATGGCGTGGCGGGTTTGGTGGCGCCGGCGCTCTTCGAACGACTCGGGTGCGAAGTGGTGAGCCTGTACGAGGATGTCGACGGCAGCTTTCCGAACCACCATCCGGATCCGGCCGACCCGGTGAACCTCGACGACCTCATCATTGCGGTCCGTGAACGCGATGCGGATATAGGCATCGCCTTCGACGGCGATGGCGACCGCCTGGGCGTCGTCACCGACAGCGGAGCAATCATCTGGCCCGATCGCCTCATGATGCTGTTTGCGCGCGACATCCTTCGCCGAAACCCGGGCACCGATGTCGTCTACGACGTGAAGTGCTCGCGGCACCTCGGCAAAGTAGTTGCCGACGCGGGAGGAAACCCGATCATGAGTCGGACGGGACATTCCCACATCAAGGCCAAGATCCGGGAGACGGGCGCGCTCTTCGGCGGTGAATTCAGTGGCCACATCTGTTTCGGAGAACGCTGGTACGGTTTCGACGATGCCATTTACGCGGGTGCCCGCCTGCTCGAAATCGCCGCGGCGCGGGACTGTCGCCTCGACGAGCTGTTCGCCGACTTTCCCGTTCCCTGTACGACTCCGGAAATCAAGCTCGCGACATCGGAGTCGGCCAAGTTCCGCATCATCGAGGAGTTGGCGAAATCGGCCGATTTCGGGCCCGGAACAGTGACGAGAATCGACGGACTTCGCGTCGATTACGAAGACGGCTTCGGATTGGTGCGCGCATCGAACACTTCTCCCGCGCTGACGTTGCGCTTCGAAGCGGACGACGAGAAGGCGCTGCACCGCATCCGTTCGACGTTCGGCGCGCAATTGTCCGCCATAGACCCGGCCCTCACGTTTTGAGCGGGGGATAGCACTAGCGGTGTCACGCGAAGACACAGCGCGGATCCTGATCGAGGCGCTGCCCTACATCCGCAAGTTTCACGGCTCGACGGTCGTCATCAAGTATGGCGGCGCGGCGATGGTCGACCCCGCGTTGAAGCACGCCTTCGCGCGCGACGTGGTACTGATCAAGCTTGTTGGCATGAACCCTGTCGTCGTACATGGCGGTGGCCCGCAGATCGGGGAACTTCTGAAAAGGCTGAATATCGAGACCCGGTTTGTCGACGGCTTGCGTGTCACGGACCCGGCCACCATGGACGTCGTGCAAATGGTGCTCGGCGGACTGGTGAACAAGGAGATCGTTTCGCTGATCAATGCCGAGGGGGGCAGCGCGGCGGGCTTGACCGGCACGGACGGCAATCTCATCAAGGCGCGCAAACTCAAGCTGACGCGGGAAGGCCCGGAGTTGAAGGCGCCGGAAATCGTCGATATTGGACACGTCGGCGAAATCTCTGAAGTCAATCCCGGCGTGCTCGACGCCCTGGTTGCCCGTGACTTCATCCCCGTTATCGCGCCCATCGGGGTAGGCGAGGACGGCGTCTCCTACAACATCAATGCGGATTTCGTGGCGAGCGCTCTGGCGGCGCGCCTGAACGCGGCCAAGCTGGTGCTGCTTACGGATACGGCGGGCGTACTGAAACCCGATGGTTCGACGTTGATCGCCCCGAGCCGAGAGGAAATCGAGAGGATGATTGCCGAAGGCGAGATCAAGGGAGGCATGCTGCCCAAGGTGCGTTGCGCCCTCGACGCCATGACGGCGGGAGTAGCCTCTGCTCAGATCATCGACGGTCGCATCCCCCACGCGACGCTGCTGGAGATATTCACGGACGGCGGAGTCGGCACGCAGATCACGTAGCCGGAATATTCCCGCGCATCGTGCAAAGGCGCACGTTGCCAGCGGATGCGAATATCACGCGGCAGGTGTTCAGTTTCATGAGGTTGCGGATGATCAGGGATTTGATCCGGGAAGGCTGGAGCTACCATGACGACGAGAGCGAGCGGTTGGCCCTAGAACTCGAGGCGGCGAACTTGAAGGATCTCGAAGACGATGAGTTGGTGCAGGGCCTCCACCTTGCCAACCACACAATCGGCGAGCACCTCGGCGACTGGGCGCGGGCCAGGCGGTTAGCGGAGGCTGCCTGTAGCGTCAATCCAAACTACTTGGGCGTGGCGGCACCAAGTGCCCATTTGGCGGTTTCCCGCCATATGGACGGCGTTGTGGCGTCCGCCCAACAGGCAGAAGTTGAAAGTATCGGTGCCGTAGATGATCCAGTCAGTGCTTTTTTGGTTCTCAAGTCGTGGTTGGCGAGTGCGATGGCGGGAAGCGGACGATTCAGCGATGCTGGACTCGTTATCGGGGCAGTCAACAGATTGGCGTTGGGTTGCGAGGAAAACAGACCCTCGGACCGGCAAATGGCAATTGGGAACAACAATGTTGCTAGCGCTCTATACGACGTCGACGATCTGGATCCCGCGTACAACGCGTTGATGGTGGCCTGCGCTTCCGCTTCCCTGGAGTTTTGGAAGCGATGCGGTACGTGGATAAATGAAGAACGGGGCCTGTATCTCCTGTCTCTGGTGAGCAACCGTCTACAGGACTATGAGCACGGCATTGAATACGCTGTTGCAGCGCTCAACGTTATCGACGCAAATGGCCCAGAGGCAGTGGACGAATGCTTTGTCCGGCTCGCCGCGGCGCACGCCTATGGGGGACTGTCTGATCAAGGGCGGTCCAAAGAGGAAGTCGGGAGAGCTGACGCGCTTGCCTCAGAGTGGTCTGACGCATCGCTTGTGGCGGAGTATCGGCGGGAACGTTCAAGAGTGGTCCGATGATCTTCATCTCCACCCCTAAGCGGTCTTCAGGCGACGCAATACAGGCTGCGATAACGCAGAATCGTCTCCAGGGCGTCGGCATTTCCGGCGTGGCGCTTCAGGTACCGAACGACATCGTCCAGCGTGACGATGCTGAGTATGGGAATGCCTAGCCGACGGGCGAGCGACTGAATGCCAGTCTCTTCGCCGTCGACGCGTTCGCGGCGGTCCAGGGCCACCAGTACGCCGGCCACTTCGGCGCCAGCCTCCTTGAGGAGCCGGAAGGCGCGAATCTTGGCCTTGCCGTCCGTTACCACATCGTCGACGATGACCGCTCGGCGGCCGTCCATGGGGCCGCCGACGAAGCGTCCCCCTTCGCCGTGTTTCTTGGTTTCCTTGCGGTCGAAGGCCGTGTCGAGATTGATAGCGTAGTCCCGCGCCAGCACGACGGATGTCGCAACGGCGATGGGTATGCCCTTGTACGCCGGCCCGAACAACAGGTCGGGCAACGGCGACATGGTGGCGATTTTGGCGGCATAGGCGGCGCCCAGGTGGTCGAGCGCGGGTCCGTTGTTCAGGGCGCCGAGATCGAAGAAATAGGGACTGCGACGCCCGGACTTGAGCACGAATTCGCCGAATCTCAGGACGTTTTCGCGCAGCAGCAGGCCGAGGAATTCGTCGGCGTCCATCACATCCCCAGTGCGCGCCGCTGCTCGTCGAAGAGCCTTTCGATACCGGATTCGGCCAGCGCAAGCATTTCGCCAAGCATTCCCCGCGAGAACGGCTCGATTTCGGCCGTGCCCTGGACTTCGATGAAACCGCCGTCCTCGATCATGACCACATTCATATCGGTATCGGCGGTCGAATCCTCGGCATAGTCGAGGTCCAATACGGGCAATCCCTTGTACACGCCAACGGAGACCGACGCCACCAGGCGTTGAAACGCTTGTGGCGCGAAGCGTTGCAAACCCAGAACCAGCGCGACGCAACCGCCGGTAATCGATACCGTCCTGGTGCCGCCGTCGGCCTGGATGACATCGCAGTCGATGCGGATCGTCCGCTCCCCGAGTTGTTCGAGGTCCACGGCGGCGCGCAGCGCGCGGCCAATCAACCGCTGGATTTCCATCGTCCGACCGCCTTGCCTGCCGCGCGCGGCTTCGCGGTCGCTTCGCGTATGCGTGGCGGCCGGCAGCATACCGTATTCGCAAGTCAGCCAACCCCGACCGCTGCCGCGCAGGAAACGCGGTACGCTCTTCTCGAAGCTCGCCGTGCAAATGACTCGAGTGTCGCCGAACGTGGCCAGCACGGAGCCCGCGGCATGTTTTGTGAAACCGGTCGTGAGGGTCACCGGGCGCAGTGCGTCTGGCTGTCTGCCGCTCGGCCGCCGCCATGTTGTATTAGACATTTGCCCTCCCGCTGCGCGCGAGTATACGCGTTAGAATCGCTCGAATGATCTTGAGCATGACCGCGTTCGCAAAGTTCGAGTCGACCTCGCTGACCTGGGAGATCCGGTCCGTCAACAATCGTTATCTGGAAGTCGATTTCCGCCTGCCGGCGGGGCTTCGGGAGATCGAACCCGCCCTGCGAACGCGCCTGCGGGACGCCTTGGCGCGCGGCAAGGTAGATGTCAGGCTCTGGCTCGAGAAAACGGCGACACAGGCGATGCCGGAGATAGACCGGGAGCATCTGCTGGCGCTTCTCGGCGTACTGGAGCAGGTGCGGGATGCCGCGCCCGGGATAGGACAACCCGATCCGCTGGAAGTATTGCGATGGCCAGGAGTGGTCGGGCCGGATGCCCAAGCGGCCGACGATGCGCTGAAGACCGAGGCGCGAACGGGTTTCGAACAGGCGGTGCAACGCCTGGTCGAGCACCGGGGCATCGAAGGCAAGAAGCTCGATGCGCTGCTGCGCGAGAAGCTGGTTGCCCTGGAGTCGATGGTTGCCGACGTCAGAGCCCTTGCCCTCTCGTTCGCGCCGATGATGCGAGACAGATTGCGCGGCCGTCTTCGCGACCTGAAAGCGACCCACGTGGATTCGGGTCGACTGGAACAGGAAGTTGCGCTCCTGGCGCAGAAGGCGGACATTGCCGAGGAACTGGACCGCCTGGACATTCACGCCCAGGCGTGTCGCGATTGTCTCGCCGCGGGCGGTCCCCAGGGGCGGCGGCTCGACTTCCTGATGCAGGAACTCAGTCGCGAAGCGAATACCCTGACGGCCAAGGCGATCACAGCGGAGTGCGCGCGGCGCGCGGTCGACTTGAAGGTTGTGATCGATCAGATGCGCGAGCAGGTGCAGAACGTCGAGTGAGTCGAGTGGAAGGGCGGCTCATCGTCATCTCGGCGCCCTCGGGCGCCGGCAAGACCAGCCTCGTCAACGCGTTGCTCGAACGCGACAAGAGACTGGCGGTGTCCGTTTCCCATACGACGCGCCGGAAACGTCGAAACGAGGTCGATGGCGAGCACTACTTCTTCGTCGATCCGGCAACATTCGCGTCGATGCGGGACGAGGACGCGTTCCTCGAGCACGCCACCGTCTTTGGCAACGCGTACGGCACCGCCCACGAGAAAGTAACGCGGACATTGGCCGACGGCCGCGATGTCGTGCTGGAAATCGACTGGCAGGGGGCAGCGCAGGTGCGGGCGCGGTTCCCGGACGCGCTCAGCGTATTTGTTCTTCCGCCTTCGATGGAAGCGCTACTCGAACGGCTCAAGGTGCGCGGGCAGGACGGTCCCGAGGAGATCGAACGGCGATGGCGCCAAGCGATGGACGACATCTCGCATTACAACGAGTTCAACTACGTTGTCGTCAACAACGACTTCAACGAAGCGGTGGAGAAACTCGCGGGCCTCATCGATGCCGAGCGGCGCGGCGAGTCGGCGCCGAGCGACTGCGTGGCGGCGTTGGTGGACGATCTGCTTCAGTGGTACTGAGCCACTTGCGCTGTTCTGAGAGCCGCTGAAACAAAGGGCTTGCGGGCGGTGGATTTTTTCTTTACCCCAAGAAACGCGGCATTTCGGACGTTTTCCGACTTCACGGGCCTTGAATCCGAGATTTCCACCCCAACGCCCCGTGCTTACCCCAAGCCGTCGAAGTAGGAACGATTCGCATTTAGACACCGTGAAGACCCCATAACGACCAGTTTGACCATCTGTCGCGCCCCCGCACGCCTCGCCGAGCCTCTGATTGCTGGGCAACCAGCCGCAATCCGGCGGGGTCCGGCGAAAAACCCTATAACGCAAGTGCCTCTCTACTGATACATTCTGATACATTCTTGTAGCGTCGAGTCGCTTCACTTAAAATTCGCCGTAGCCGTCGCGCTGGGGCCGACGGCTTTTTTGCGCCGGAGTCCTGTTTGACGCGCGCGGATCCCGCGATATTGGCCGTGGCGGACGGCAGTCTGTTTCACGGCACCTCCATCGGAGCGGTCGGCGTGGCCGTTGGCGAAGTCGTTTTCAATACCGCCATGACGGGCTATCAGGAAATCCTCACCGATCCGTCCTATGCCCGGCAGATCGTTACGTTCACTTATCCCCACATCGGCAATACCGGCACCAACCCCGAAGACGTGGAGTCCGACCGGGTCTGGGCGGAAGGGCTCGTGATCCGCGACCTGCCGCTGCGCGCAAGTAGTTGGCGAGCGGCGGCGTCTCTGCCGGAATTCCTGTGCGACCGGGGAGTCGTGGCGGTCGCTGATGTCGACACGCGGCGTTTGACCAGGCTCATCCGCGAGAAGGGAGCGCTCGGCGCCTGCATCGCTGCGGGGCCGGACGCCGATGCCCCCGAGGCGCTGCGCCGCGCGCGGGCCTTCCCCGGACTCGAGGGCATGGACCTCGCGCAGGTTGTCAGCCGCACGGAAACGGCGGTGTGGCGGGAAGGCGTATGGTGCCCGGAAGGCGGCTACGCGGCGGCACCTGCGGCCGCGCGCAGCGTTGTCGCCTACGATTTCGGGATCAAGCGCAACATTCTTCGGCTACTCGCCGACCGCGGTTGCGCCGTAACGCTGGTGCCGGCGAAGACTCCGGCGGCCGCGGCGCTCGCGATGGATCCCGACGGCGTATTTCTGTCCAACGGTCCCGGTGACCCCGATCCGTGCGACTATGCGATCACAGCGATCCGGGAGATCGTCGATGCGAATGTACCCGTCTTCGGGATCTGTCTCGGTCACCAGTTGCTCGCGCTCGCGAGCGGCGCGAAAACCGTGAAGATGCCTCACGGGCACCATGGGGCAAACCATCCGGTACGCGATCTTCGTACCGGGCAGGTCATCATCACGAGCCAGAACCATGGCTTCGCCGTGGATGGGGCAAGTTTGCCGGAAAGCCTGGAGGTCACACACGTGTCGTTGTTCGATGGCACGGTCCAGGGCGTTCGGCGCAAGGACAGGCCTGCATTCGGTTTCCAGGGCCACCCGGAAGCCAGCCCGGGTCCGCGGGACTGCGCCGGCCTGTTTGACGCGTTTGTCCAATCGATGGACAGGAATGGCGGGCGGGAGCGCGGCAGTTCTGGCCCGCTGTCAGCCTGACCGTGCAAGATGCCTAGACGCAACGATATCGAAAGCGTTCTGATTCTCGGTGCCGGACCGATCGTCATTGGCCAGGCATGCGAGTTCGATTACTCCGGCGCCCAGGCCTGCAAAGCGCTCCGTGACGAGGGCTACCGCGTCGTGCTGGTGAACTCTAATCCGGCCACGATCATGACCGATCCGTCGATGGCGGACGCGACGTACATCGAACCCGTCGAATGGCAGACCGTTGCGCGCATCATAGAGGTCGAGAAGCCGGACTCCCTGCTACCCACGATGGGGGGACAGACGGCGCTCAACTGTGCCCTGGATCTCGTGCGCGAGGGCGTTCTGGAGGCGAACGGCGTCGAATTGATCGGTGCCAGTCAGGAAGCCATCGACAAGGCGGAAGACCGCGAGCGTTTTATCCGCGCGATGCGGCGCATCGGGCTTGAAACGCCGCGGTCCGCAATCGCTCACAGTCTTGAGGAAGCATTGCAGGTGCAGATCCGGCTCGGTTTCCCGTGCGTGATTCGACCGTCGTTCACTCTGGGCGGGAGCGGCGGCGGCGTCGCCTATAACCGGGAAGAGTTCGTCGACATATGCGTCCGCGGGCTGGACCTGTCTCCGACGCACGAACTGCTGATCGACGAATCGCTGCTCGGTTGGAAAGAGTTCGAGATGGAAGTCGTCAGAGACAAGCGAGACAACTGCATCATCGTCTGTTCGATAGAGAATGTGGATCCGATGGGTGTGCATACCGGCGACTCGATCACCGTCGCGCCGGCGCAAACCCTGACCGACAAGGAATACCAGCGCATGCGCGACGCGGCTATCGCCGTGCTGCGGGAGATCGGCGTGGAAACCGGGGGCTCGAATGTGCAGTTCGCGGTAGAACCGGAGACCGGCCGCCTCGTGGTGATAGAAATGAACCCTCGCGTCTCGCGTTCGTCGGCGCTGGCGTCCAAGGCGACGGGCTTTCCCATTGCCAAGGTGGCGGCCAAGCTGGCCGTCGGCTACACGTTGGACGAACTCACCAACGACATTACCGGCGTGACGCCGGCATCGTTCGAGCCGGCGATCGACTATGTCGTGACGAAGATTCCTCGGTTCACTTTCGAGAAGTTCAGCCAGGCGTCGGATCGCCTCACGACGCAGATGAAGTCGGTGGGCGAGGTGATGGCGATCGGGCGCACATTCAAGGAATCGTTCCAGAAGGCGCTCCGCGGTCTGGAAACTGGTATGACCGGCCTGAATCCGGTGTTGGACGCCGAATCGGCGGACGAGCGCGATCGCCGGCTTGTGCAGGAGCTTTCGCAACCGGGCGCGGATCGCATCCTGTATGTGGCGGACGCGTTTCGTCTGGGCAGGACCGTCGAGGAGGTCAGCGAGATTTCAAGAATCGATCCCTGGTTCCTGGCGCAGATCGAGGATCTGGTAGCCAGCGAGGCGGTGGTCACCGGCATCGACAGCCTGACCGCTGAGACGTTGAAACGCCTGAAGCGCGACGGATTTTCGGACGAGCGCCTCGCTGAACTGGCAGGCTGCAGCGAAGAGGCGGTTCGCGAGCGGCGGCATCGGCTTGGAATAGCGGCGGTCTTCAAACGCGTGGACACGTGCGCGGCGGAGTTTCCGGCGAGCACGGCATACCTCTATTCCACGTTTGAGGAAGAATGCGAAGCGGCGCCGAGCGACGCCCGAAAGATCATGGTGCTTGGCGGCGGCCCGAACCGAATCGGCCAGGGCATCGAGTTCGACTACTGCTGCGTGCATGCCGCACTCGCCATGCGCGAGGACGGATTCGAAACGATCATGGTCAATTGCAACCCGGAAACCGTCTCGACGGACTACGACACTTCGGACCGTCTGTATTTCGAGCCGATAACGCTTGAGGATGTGTTGGCCATCGTCGAGGTCGAGCAGCCGGAAGGGGTGATCGTGCAGTTCGGGGGACAAACGCCCCTGAAACTGGTGGACAAACTCCATGCTGCGGGGGTGCCCATCATCGGCACGAGCGCGGATGCGATCGATCGCGCGGAGGACCGGGAGCGGTTCCAGGCCGTGGTCGAAAAGGTCGGCTTGAAACAGCCGTCGAACAGGACCGTGACGAGCCTCGACGAAGGTCTAGTCGCGGCGCGTGCAATCGGATTTCCCATGGTCCTCCGGCCGTCCTACGTGCTTGGCGGCCGGGCGATGGAGATCGTCTACTCAGAGCGCGAATTGAGGCGATACCTGTCCAGTGCTTTCGACGTGTCGCATTCGGCGCCGGTGCTGTTGGACCGGTTTCTCGATCAGGCGGTGGAGGTGGACGTCGACGCCGTCTCCGACGGATATCGGGTGGTGATCGGCGGGATCATGCAGCATATCGAACAGGCCGGGGTTCACTCCGGGGACTCGGCCTGCTCCCTGCCTCCGTACAGTCTCGATCCCGAGATCCAGGACAGGATCAGACAGCAGGTCAAGGAGATGGCCATTGAACTGGGCGTGATCGGCCTGATGAACGTGCAGCTCGCCGTGCAGGACCGCGATGTATACGTCATTGAAGTCAACCCCCGCGCCTCTCGCACGGTGCCGTTCGTTTCCAAATGTATCGGCATATCGCTCGCCAAGATGGCGGCGCGCTGCATGGTGGGCGTGACGCTGGAAGAACAGGGATTTACGCAGGAAACGGTCCCCGACTACGTCAGTGTCAAAGAGTCGGTATTCCCGTTCATCAAGTTCCCTGGGGTAGACCCGATACTCGGTCCCGAGATGAAATCCACTGGCGAGGTAATGGGCGTTGGCGACACGTTCGCCGAGGCATTCGCCAAGGCGTCTCTCGCGGCTGGCGAAGTGCTGCCCAGAGGCGGCAAGGCGTTCGTCAGCGTGAAGACATCGGATCGCCCGTTCGTCGCCGCCCTGGGCCGCGATCTGGTGTCGCTCGGTTTCGAACTCTCCGCCACCCGAGGCACCGCGCAGGTACTGAGGGAAGCCGGTATCCGCGCGCGCCCCGTCAACAAGGTGACCGAAGGTCGTCCGGACGTGACGGACATGATGAAGAACGAAAAGATCGATCTCATCGTCAATACGACGGAAGGTCGCCAGTCCATCGCCGACTCATCCATCATACGAAGGCTCGCCTTGGCGCAAAAGGTGTGCTACACGACGACTCTGGCGGGTGGCGAGGCCTTTTGCATCGCAATGGATTACGGACCGGTTGAGAGCGTACGAAGGCTGCAAGACTTGCATAGCGGTCTGCGTGACCGCGCAAATGCGGGAGAACGTCCATGATCTGGCCGATGACGGTAGAGGGGGAACGGTGGCTGCGCGAGGAACTCGCTCAGCTCAAGAGCTTTGCCCGTCCCAACATCGCGAGAGAGATCGCCACGGCGCGGGAACACGGCGATCTGCGCGAGAACGCCGAATACCACGCCGCCAAGGAACAGCAGGGCTTCATAGAAGCGCGAATCCGGGACATCGAGGCTAAGCTCGCCGATTCGCAGATCATCGATATCACGCGTATCAGACCCACGGGAAAGGTGATATTCGGGGCAACCGTCACCTTGAGCGACTGCGAGAAGGACGAGACGGTGCGCTACAAGATCGTCGGCGAGGACGAAGCCGACCTGAAGTTCGGCAAGATTTCCGTGATGTCGCCCATCGCTCGCGCGATCATCGGCAAGTCACGGGGCGATTCCGCGATAGTGGCGACGCCGGTCGGCGACCGCGAATACATTGTCGGCCAGGTCGAGCACATCTAGGTCGGATATTTTATCTGGGGCCGCGATGATCGGACGTGGCTAGACGGTCGAAATCAAGCAACCGCTGGATCGCCCGACAGCAGCGCGATCCCTATGTGGGCCAAGCGGTATCGCGCGCCCTGTTCAAACTCGAGCAGCTCGACGCGCGTTTCTCGCTTACGACCCCGTCTTGCGTCGTTCTGGAACTCGGTGCGTCGCCGGGCGGATGGACCGAGTATATGGCACCCCGATGTCGGCGGTTGGTGGCAGTGGACGTGTTTCCCTTGGCGAATACGCCCCGAGGGACCCGATTTATCCTGGGTGATGCGGACGACCCTCATGTGCAGGAGCGAATCGCGGCGGCACTGGGCGGCGGCGCAGACCTTGTGTTGTCCGATATGGCCCCCAATATGAGTGGTAACAGGGTCGTCGATCAGGCGCGCAGCCTCGAATTGGTGGGATGCGCCACCCGCGCGGCCGTGCGCTGGTTGAACCCGGGGGGCCGCTTTGTTGTCAAGATGTTTCAGGGCGCGGGATTCGACGAAGTGATGCATGACATGCGCGCGGCGTTTGCTCGGGTCGCGCTGGCCAAGCCGCCGGCATCCCGGGCTGGTTCGCGCGAGGTGTATGCGGTTGCCGATATGGAGTAGGATTGATGATCGGTCGTCTGCGCCGGGCATTGCGGGCTGACCGAGGTTGGGCACTTGAATGACATGGGAAAAAACCTGCTGCTATGGCTGATCATAGCCGCCGTACTGCTGACCCTGTTCCAGAAAATTGATGTCAGCGACGATCCGAGCGAGATTAGCTATTCGGATTTCATAGCACTTGTGCGCGGGGACGCGGTCAAGTCCGCAGAAATTGATCGCGACCGGATCTACGGCGCGAGAAACGACGGCGAGACATTCATGGTACTGCGGCCGCCCATCGCCGATCCGAAACTGGTGGATGACCTGTATGAGCACGGAGTCATGATCACCGGGAAGGAGGAACAGAAGCAGAGCATCTGGTCGCAGCTCCTCATAACGAGCTTTCCGGTCCTGATCATCATCGGGGTCTTCATGCTGTTCATGCGCCAGATGCAGGGCGGCGTCGGCGGACGCGGTGGCCCTCTGGCGTTCGGCAAGAGCAAGGCAAAGCTGCTTTCCGAAGATCAGATCAAGACGACTTTCAGCGATGTGGCGGGGGTCGACGAGGCCAAGGAAGATGTCATGGAACTCGTCGAATTCCTGCGGGATCCGAGCAAGTTCCAACGCCTCGGCGGCCGTATTCCGCGGGGTACGTTGATGGTGGGATCGCCGGGCACGGGCAAGACGCTGCTGGCAAGGGCCATCGCCGGTGAGGCGAAAGTTCCGTTCTTCTCCATATCCGGCTCGGATTTCGTCGAGATGTTTGTCGGCGTCGGCGCGTCGCGGGTGCGGGACATGTTCGAACAGGCGAAGAAACAGGCGCCCTGCATAGTATTCATCGACGAGATCGATGCTGTCGGTCGTCATCGCGGCGCGGGTCTCGGCGGCGGTCATGACGAGCGGGAGCAGACCTTGAACCAGCTCCTGGTGGAAATGGACGGCTTCGAAGCGAACGCCGGCATCATCGTCATTGCCGCCACCAACCGGCCGGATGTGCTCGATCCCGCGCTACTGCGCCCGGGGCGTTTCGATCGTCAGGTCGTTGTGATGCTTCCGGATATTCGCGGTCGGGAACAGATTCTCAAGGTCCATATGCGCCGCGTGCCGCTCGGCGACGACGTGGATGCCTCGATTATCGCTCGCGGCACGCCGGGGTTTTCGGGCGCGGATCTCGAGAATATCGTGAACGAGGCGGCGCTGCTTGCCGCCCGGGCGGGGAATCGCCTGGTGATGATGCGGGAGTTCGAACAGGCCAAGGACAAGGTCATGATGGGCGCCGAGCGCAAGTCGATGGTCATGTCCGAGAAGGAAAAGCGCAATACGGCCTTTCACGAAGCGGGGCATGCCATCGTCGGGCGCGCGCTGCCTGAGCACGATACGCTTTACAAGGTCACCATCGTCCCGCGCGGCCGCGCCTTGGGTGTGACCATGTTCCTGCCCGAAGAGGACCGCTACAGTTTGAGCCGTCGGGGCGTCCTGAGTCAGATTACGAGCCTGTTCGGCGGTCGCATCGCCGAAGAGATGATCAACGGCAAAGACGGCGTGACCACGGGCGCCGCCAACGACATCGAGCGGGCGACGCGACTGGCGCGCAACATGGTTACCAAGTGGGGCCTTTCCGAGGTGCTTGGCCCGATCATGTACGACGAAGACGACGGTGAGGTGTTTCTTGGCATGTCGGCTGGCGTGAAACCGAAGCCGATTTCCGCTGCCACGGCGAAGGCCATCGACGAAGAAGTGCGGCGTATCGTGGAGCAGTGCTATACGAAGGCCCGCAGCATCCTGGTCGAAAATGAGGACAAGCTGCATACGATGGCAGAGTCGCTGATAGAGTACGAGACGCTGAACCCGGACCAGATCGAGGACATCATGGCGGGTGCCAAGCCTCGCGCGCCTTCCGACGAGCCGTCCGGCGTGCAGTTCGGCGAGCCGAGCGCGACAGTTGACCAGCCCGCGCGGAGCGAGGACGAAAAGAGTTCGGGCCCGATTGGTGGCCCGGCGGAAGAGACCTAAAGTCTCCGGGGCCCCGTGGGCGCAAACCCATCCCTGGCGTGCGGATCGCGCACCCTCGATTTGTCCCGTCCAAGAGTGATGGGAGTCATCAATGCCACTCCCGACTCGTTCTTCGAACATAGCCGCTTTGTCGGGGCGGACGCCGCTTTCGATACCGCCGCCGCCATGGTGGACGCCGGAGCGGACATCGTGGACATCGGCGGCGAAAGTACGCGGCCCGGCGCGAACCCCGTTTCGGATGCTGAGGAGATAGATCGCACTGTGCCCATCATCGAGCGCGCGCGCCAACTCGATGCGGTCATCAGCATAGATACGTACAAACCTGGCGTTGCGGCCGCGGCAATCCGGGCCGGAGCGGAACTCGTCAACGATGTCCGCGCCGCCCGTGGTGACGGCATGCTCGAACTGCTCGCCGCCTCTGATGTCGGCGTCTGCCTGATGCACATGCGCGGCGAACCCAGAACCATGCAGGAGCGGCCGCTCTATGCGGACGTGGTTGACGAGGTGGGAGAGTTCCTTGGCAAGCGTGTCGCCGCGTGTCGCGAAGCTGGCGTCGATGCGGCGCGACTGTTGGTCGATCCGGGATTCGGTTTCGGCAAGACCGTGGCCCACAATCTGGCGCTGCTCGCCAATCTGCGTGCGCTATCATCGATTGGATTGCCGATCCTGGTGGGGCTTTCGAGAAAGAGCACGCTCGGTGAGCTTACCGGCAAGGCAGTCGCCGACCGTCTGCCGGCCAGCATTGCCGCCGCCGTGCTCGCGGTTGTTAACGGTGCCGCAGTGCTGCGCGTTCACGATGTCGGGGAAACGGTCGACGCGCTGAAAGTCGTCGAAGCTACCCTGGCGCATGCGCGACTTGGCGTTTGAGAAACGAAGGCAAGAAAAATGAATAACGGACGAAAGTACTTCGGCACCGACGGGATTCGCGGCCGCGTCGGTGAGGCGCCAATCACGGCGGAGTTCTGCCTGCGTCTCGGCTGGGCAGTCGGCAAGGTCTTCGCAGCCGAGGGCTCGCCACTGGTGCTCATCGGCAAGGACACGCGCATTTCCGGTTACATGATCGAGTCGGTGCTGGAGGCGGGACTGGTGTCAGCCGGGGCGGATGTACGCCTGTTAACGCCGATTCCGACGCCTGCGGTGGCGTATCTCACGCGCACGTTCCGGGCAGGTGCTGGAATCGTAATTAGCGCGTCACACAACGCGTACGAAGACAATGGGATCAAGTTTTTCGATTCGCAGGGCCACAAGCTGCCGGACGAGATGGAGTTTGCCATCGAGGAGCGGATCGGACAGCCGATGAAGACCGTTCGCTCGAGCGAGCTCGGAAAAGTTGTGCTGCTCGACGATGCCCGGGGGCGTTACATCGAGTTCTGCAAGAGCACGGTGAGTCGACAGTTCCGCCTGCGCGGGATGAAGGTCGTTCTCGACTGTGCCAACGGTGCGACCTATGCCGTCGCGCCCAGCGTGTTTTCGGAGTTGGGTGCAGAGGTTGTCCTCCTTGCCGCGGAACCGGACGGCATGAACATCAACGATGCCTGCGGTTCTACGCATCCGGAGGCGATGGCGGCAAAGGTGGTGGAGGTCGGTGCCGATGTGGGCATCGCATTCGACGGCGACGGCGACCGCGTGGTGATGGCAGATCACAACGGGAATCTCGTGGACGGGGACGAACTCTTGTACGTGATCGCGCGCCATGCCGCTCGGGACGGACACTTGAAGGGCGGGGTGGTCGGCACATCGATGAGCAATCTGGGTCTCGAACGCGCGTTGGGAAAGGCGGGTATTCCATTTGCGCGCACGGACGTGGGCGACCGTTTTGTCATTGAAGCGATGCGTCGGCTCGACTGGGGACTCGGTGGGGAGTCGTCCGGCCACATCGTTTGCTCGCAGCTCACGACCACCGGCGACGGCATTATTGCGGCGCTGCAGGTTTTGGTCGCGATGGTCGACAACGATCAATCCTTGGCAGAACTGACCTCGGGAATGGTGGGGCTGCCCCAGGCCGTGATCAACGTTGGGTGCAAGGATCCCGCCGCGGCGACCTCCTGTACCCATGTGTCGGCTGCGGTCGGTGATGTGGAGGGCAAGCTTGCGGGTCGCGGTCGCGTCTTGCTGCGGCCGTCGGGAACCGAACCCGTCGTGCGGGTCATGGTGGAAGGCGAAGACGCCGACGAAGTGGCGGGACACGCGCAAGCATTGGCGCAAGTAGTTCGTTCCGCGCACCTTTGAGGACCGCGCAGACCTCCGGTTGTCATCCAGCGGGTAGCTGATACCATTGCGCGCCCTTCGCCTTATAGGGCCCGCGGGGCAATGCGCCGACCGATAGTTGCCGGAAACTGGAAGATGCATGGGTCGCGGTCGCTAATCGAGAAGTTCGCATGTTCCCTTGAAGTTCGCGATGGCGTCGATGTGGTTCTCTTTCCGCCGGCGTTGTATCTGCCGTTAGCCGTTGAGCGGTTGGGAGGTGCGGAGATCGGCGTACAGAACGCGCATCTCGAGAGATCCGGCGCGTATACCGGCGAGATTGCGGCAGAAATGGCGGCGGAACTGGGAGCGCGTTATGTTCTGGTTGGCCATTCGGAACGGCGACGACTGTTTATGGAGACGGATGATGTGGTCGCGGCGAAGTACGGGGCCGCGCTGCGGGCCGGACTCATTCCGATACTGTGCGTGGGGGAGACGCTGGAAGAACGTCGCGAAGGGCGCGCCGCTGAGGTTGTGTTATCGCAACTCCACGCGGTCCAGCACGCTTCGACGGCGGATAGCGCGGTCGTCGCATACGAACCGGTGTGGGCGATCGGTACCGGGGAAACTGCAACGCCTACGCAGGCCCAGGCGATGCATGCAACCATACGCGGTGCGCTCGGCGACCGGGAGACCTGCATCCTTTACGGCGGCAGCGTAACGGCCGAAAATGCGGGGGTGCTGTTCGCCGAGGATGACATCGACGGGGGTTTGGTCGGCGGCGCTTCACTGGAACCCGCCAGTTTCAATGCAATTACGTACGCGGCGGATCATTGAATGGAAAATCTGGAAACCGTCTTGTTGATCCTGTTGGTTGCGGATGCGCTCGCGCTCGTAACGCTCATTCTGCTGCAGCAGGGGAAAGGCGCGGATATCGGCGCAGCGTTCGGCAGCGGCGGCTCGAATACCGTATTCGGCTCGGCCGGCGGGGCGTCATTTCTGATGAAGTTGACAACATGGCTGTCGATCGGTTTTTTTCTGATCTCTTTCGGCTTGGCGTATACCGCCAAGGAACGCGCGTCGAGTCTGCGCGGTATCGGCATCCCGACCGTCGAGGATATCGGCGTCGAGGAGTTTCAGGCGGAAGATGACGCGGACACTGAAAGTCCGTCGACGGAGCAGGAGCCGTTCGAGGTTCCCGACATATAGTGAGCAAGTTGCCGAAGTGGTGAAATTGGTAGACACGCTACTTTGAGGGGGTAGTGGGCGAATGCCCGTGGAGGTTCGAGTCCTCTCTTCGGCACCAATCACACGTGATACGTTATTGTTTTATATGATCTTCTAGATCACGTAGCACTTTTGCTAGCACTTCCTCTTCCGGTTTGCTACGGGGACTGTTGTAACCCCAGGGCGGATTGGTCCATCCCGACAATTTCAGCGAAACAAAGGAGTTAAGTCCAATACTGGACATCCGCCCCGGGAAGGAGTAGAAAGGCTGCCGAGTTGACGCGGAGCCGGGGGCGGCGTGGAGTTGCGCGAGGTGGCGGTCGAGCCGGTGGCGGCGGAGGAGGAAGGGCGCTACCGGGAGCTGATGCGAGCGCACCACTACTTGGGCGCGCCGCCGAAGATCGGCGAGACGCTGTGGTACGCCGCGCGCTGGCGCGGCGCGTGGGTGGCGCTGATCGGCTTCTCGGCGCCGGCCCTGAAGTGCGGCGCCCGCGACCGCTGGATCGGCTGGGACTTCCGCACGCAGTACGATCGCCAGCACCTGCTCGCCAACAACAGCCGCTTCCTGATCCTGCCGGGCCGGCGCGCGCCGAACCTGGGCTCGCGGGTGCTGGCGCTGTGCGAACGGCGGCTGGCGGCGGACTGGCCGGCGCGCTTCGGCCACCCGCTCGTGCTGCTGGAGACCTTCGTCGACCCGGCGCGCTTCCGCGGCGCGGTGTACCGCGCAGCGAACTGGACCTGCGTCGGGCGCACGCGCGGCTTCCGCCGCGTGCGCGGCGGCTACAGCGCCGCGCCGGCCGCGCCGAAGCTGGTTTTCGTCCGCCCCCTGGTCGCCGACGCGCGGGCGCGCCTGACCCGGCCCGCGCTCCACCCCATCGACCGCCACGGAGGCCCGAAGGCCATGATCTCCGCCGACACCATGCGTTCTCTGCCCGACCACTTCGCCGACATCGACGACCCGCGCCGCCGCCAGGGCCGGCGCCATCCGCTGCCTGTGGTGCTCGCCATCGCCGCCGGCGCCACGCTATGCGGCGCGCGCGGCCACAAGGCCATGGCCGAATGGGCCGCCGACCTGTCGCCGCGCGCCCGCGAGCGGTTCCGCTGCCGGCACCGCGGCGGCCGCTACGAGGTGCCCAGCGAATACGTCATCCGCGACGTGCTGGTGCGCGTCGACCCCGACCAGCTCGACCGCGCCCTGCGGCGCTTCGACGCCGCCATCGCCATCGACGGCAAGACCATGCGCAACGCCATCTATGCCGACACCCGCGCGCCGCAGGCCGAGACCCGCGCCGCCAACGGCGGCGCCAAGCCCGCCGCCGGCAAGATCGGCGAGAACCAGTGCCAGGTCCACATCCTCGGCGCCGTCGGCCAGCGCGACGGCGCCACCCTCACCCAAAAAAAGTCGACCGCCTTCCGGTCGGCGCCGACGACGAGACCAAGCGCACCAACGAAATCGGAACCGTCGTCCCCATGCTCGAAGGCCTCGAACTCGACTTCGCCGGCAAGACCTTCACCGCCGACGCCCCGCTCACCCAGCGCAAGCTCGCCGACTTCCTCCGCGCCCGCCGCGCCCACTTCGTGTTCACCGCCAAGGGCAACCAGCCCACCCTCCTCGACGACCTCCGGCTGTTCTTCGACCGCCGCGGCGAACCCGACTTCCGCGAGCCCTTCTCCCTCCAACACGGGCGCCTCGAAAGCCGCGCCATCCGGACCACCGCCCGCCTCAACGGCCACCTGACCTTCCCGCACGTCGGCCAGGCCTTCCTCGTCGAGCGCACCGCCGTCGTCAAGAAGTCCGGCAAGCGCTCCGTCGAATGCGCCCTCGGCATCACCAGCCACGACCCCGACATCGCCGACGCCCGGCGCCTGCTCCAACTCAACCGCGGCCACTGGAAGGTCGAGTCCGTCCACAACATCCTCGACAACGCCTTCGACGAGGACCGCTTGCGCATCCGAACCGGCCACGGACCCGAAAACACCACCCGCCCGCGGCGCTTCGCCATCGGCGTCATCCGTTCCCACACCGACGACCGCGTCGCCGCCACCATGCGCCGACTCGATCGCAATCCCCGCCGCGTGTTCGACTACCTGCGCATGACTCGGAACACCCTGCGAACATCGTCAACCAACCGGAGAACAAATTAGCCCTGGTTGTAACCCCGTGAAATCCGTGAACATGAACCGGCCAGTTCCCGCTAGTTGAAGGGATTCTGGTATGACCAAGAACCACTCCTCCCTCTCTCCGTTCCGCCGCGGCGTCCAGCCTCGCGTCCTCAGGATCGCGGATCTGGAAGAGATGCTGCGGGTGTCCAAGCGCACGATCTACTACTGGATCGCCAAGGGGAGATTCCCCACGTCCGACGTGGAGCTCGGTTCGCAGCTGCGGGCGTGGCGCACGGAGACGGTGGCGGCCTGGCTCGAGTCCAGAACCGTCGATCCGGCCTAGGGGCGGGACGCTCGGGGATGCGCGCACGATCCTGAATCGGCGGGCGTCCCAGCAGAACCGGTTCTGACCGGGAGGTCGCATGCAGACAACGGACGGAGGACTTGAGGCCGCGAGGCGGCGCGTCTCCCAGAGCTTTTCGACTAGCGGTATTGCGGATTGGGGGCATCCGGTACGTCCGGATGCCTGTCGTGGAGGGACTTCACTGATCGGAACACGGCGCGCCCGGAGTCGGCTGATTCCGGGTCACGGTCGCGCTCGGCTTGGAGAAAGTGGTTGGTGGCGAGAACCGTCGAGCGCCAGGACTACCCCCGATTCGGGAAGTTCGGCGAGTGGTGGACGGCGGTTCGGTCGGCGCGTTCGCGATCGGGCGTCGCGGTTGGGAGGGTGAGCGGATGTGCGACTGCGGCGTGGACAGACGACCTCGGATGCCGATGACGGCGGTGGTGGAGGGGTGCGGGGAACTGGGCGGTCGGGTCCGGTTCGACGCGCATAGGGCGCCCGCGGCATTGTGCGAGCCGGGACGGGCGCCTTCCGGCTCACCCGCTGGAAGGCAATGGCGTGTCGAACGTGTTTCGACGCTGATAGCGACCCTCGCGCGCACGAGCGATAGCGCGAAATGGAGCCCTCCGGGCCGGCAGAGAATGGGGACGACCTGAGGCCGGTACGCTGCGGGTTCGGGCCTCAGGGGAAGCTGCGCCATACAGTTTATGGGGGAATGGCGGTGGGATCGGCAGCGGCAAGCGAAGCGCGCCGAAGGCGGCGCCCAACAAGGAAGCGGACAAGACGATGGTCACCTGGGCCGCACGCAGGGCAGCCCTAGCCTCGGCACGCCATCGCCAGCCGCCATCACGGAGGGCCGCTCCCTGGGCGCAGCGTTGTCCAATGAGAAAGTGAGCATGAAACGAGGGTTCGGCCAAAGCCTTGGTGGCTGATGCCGTGTGTCGCTCGATTCAGGGACGAGTTTGCCTTGGCGGAGGCTGCGGTTCAATTCGCCGGGGTGGCCTCGAAGCCGCGAGGTGATGTTTGGGAGACTGCGGCGTTGAGCAGCGCCTCCTCAGGTGGACGACGAGAGATATGGCGTTTTCCACGGCCTGTCCACGGACGCGGTCCCCTTGAACATGGAAGCGGTGGTGGACAGGCGGTGGAAGTTCACGAACGGCGACAGATGTCCGCGCGCGAAGGCGTCCACGTCGTCCGCGAAACGGGCCGGGAGATGCTCGTGGCCGAGATGCCTGCGCACCACGTGCGCGTTCTTGCCCTCGACCGGCGCGTTGTCGTTGGAACGCCGCGCGCGCGACTTCGTGAACTCGCCGACACGCAGCTTCTGGAGGAGACCGACCATCCGGTGGTTGATGTACTCGGAGCCGTTGTCGGCGTGGAAGCCCAAACCGGGAATGGAAACATCAGCAGCAGCGCTTCCAGGGCCGGGATCAGGAACCGCTCCGAGATGCCCCGCACGACGCCGACGTACTCGTACTGGGTCACCTCGTCCACCAGGTTGACGATGTGGACGCCCTTCACGCCGTCCCGGTCGCCCTGGTGCACGGTGTCGACCCGCAGAAAGCCCGACACGCCGTTCGGCTCCGGCACCTTGCGCACCGCAATGGCGACGTTCGAACCCTTGGTCTTCGTCCACGTCGTGCGCTTGGCGCGGTAGGTGCGCGACCCGCGCAGGTTGTAGACGTGCGAACGGGAAATGCCCGCCAGCCGTTCGAAGAGCGGATCCCCGTGCGCCTCGAACGCGCGGCGCAGTATCTCGCAGGTCGGGAGCCCCGACATCTGGCCGAACGCCTCGTCGACCTCGGCCAGCAGCCGAATGTCGATCGGCCCGTACCGCGTCTCGAACGGTCGCCCGCTGTTGCGCGCGCGCAGGTCCACCACGGCGCCGGTCTCGGCGTGCCGCGCCACGAGCCGGGTCAGGTGCGCCGACGACAGCGCCGTCACCTTGACGACGTACCGCCGCACACAGCCCCGGTCGGCCTTGCCCAGCCGGTGGTAGTTGAACGCCACCAGCGTGCGCCGCACGAAGTCGTACGCGGACTCCCGATCCAGGGGTTTGCAGTCCACAGGTGCCGATCCCGCGACGAACGCCTCAAGCTGCTCGATGGTGCGTAAACGCTCTATTTGAAGTGTCACTATCATCCTCCCAGTGGGGAGGACACCGGCACTTCATGCTCACTCAGCGTTGGATTCGGCCCTTCGCTTCACCCTCACTTCGCGTTGGACAGTACGGTCGTTGGAATGGCGGGCGCGGGACTTGGTGAACCGCTCGACGCGCAGCTTGTCGAGGAGCTTGGCCACGCGGTGGTTGATGTACTCGCTGCCGTTGTCGGCGTGGAAGCCGAGGATGGGGAACGGGAAGGACCGCAGCAGGCCCTCGAGCAGCGGCAGAAGGAAGCGCTCCGAGATGCCGACCGCGGCGCCGACGAACTCGTGCCGGGTGACCTCGTCGACCAGGTTGATGAGGTACAGACCCTTCACGCCATCGCGGTCGCCCTGGTGGACCGTGTCGACGCGGACGTGGCCCGGTCGGCCTTCGGGCTCGGGGGCTTGTCGCAGGCCGATCGCCACGGTCGTGGCCCGCGTCTTCGTCCACGCGGTGCGCTTCGCGCGGTACGTGGCGGAGCCGCGCAAGTTGTAGACGTGCCCGTTCGAGATCGTCGCGAGGCGCTCGAATCCGGCGTCCCCGAACACGGCGAACTGGCGCCGCAGGACCTCGCGCGTGGCCAGCCCGGACATCTGACCGAAGGCCTCGTCGACTTCCGCCAGCAGCCGGATGTCCGCCGCCGCGTACTTGCGCGCGAACGGGCGGCCGCGACCGCCGCCGCGCCGATCCCGGACCGCCCCGGTCTCCCGCCACTGCCGCACCAGACGCTCCGTCTGCTTGAGCGAGATGCCCGTCGCGGCGACGAGGAACCGGAGCACCACGCCCTTGTCGCGCTTGCCGAGGCGCCGATAGCCGAAGCGTTCCAGCGTGTCCCGAACGAAGCCGTGGGCCTCGTCCCGATCCCGCGGTTGGAAGTCCACCGCCTCGTTGCCTTCCACGAAGGCGCGAAGCTGCCCGATTGTGCGTAGCCGCCGCGTCTGAATGTCCACGATCATCCCCGAATGATGCGTCGGACACCCGTTTCACCCTCACTTCGCGTTGGAATCGACCTTTCGCTTCACCCTCACTTCGCATTGGACAGTACGGGCGCAGACAAGTGGGCGCATACTCGGGTATGATGCGCGCGCTTGCCTGCAATCCGGCATGCGCTTTCCTTGGCAGCCCGCCAGGAGCCCAAGCCGGAGCCGACATGCGTTGCATGTGGCTGCCTCCAAACCGTTAATTCGGGGACGCGGTCCACATGTGAATACCCGCTACAGGAGATTTAGCACTTGAAGATATACGTCGGCAACATGCCGTACAGCGTCACGTCCGAGGACCTCTCGGACATGTTCAAGGAGTATGGCGACGTGGGGGAAGCCACGGTCATCATGGACCGCGAGACCGGTCGCTCCAAGGGCTTCGGCTTTGTTGAAATGCAGAGCAACCCGGATGCCGACCGCGCCATGAAGGCATTGAACGGGACGCAACTCGATGGTCGCGCGCTCATGGTCAATGAGGCGCGGCCGCGCGAGAGTCGCCCGCGCCAGGAGCGTTCTAACCGACGGTGGTAACGCGGGCGGATCAGACTGGGTACTGACCGTCTCCCCCTGAATGTCGGGTCAGTCGCCCAGCAGCGCCTGTTCCAAGCAGTACGCGTTCCCGCAGGGAAACCGGGAAACCCGGCGAAGGACACGTGGAAATATGGGGTTGTCGGACTGTTCGCCACACCGCACTTCGCGCGTGGAGGCAATTCGATGGCCGTGACACTGGGGTGCCTCGGCAACTTGATAGACGCGCTGTCCGGCGACATCACATTTTCTACGGGGCTTGATCTGAAACGGGGTGATGAGTCCACGGAGACTGACTTCTTCGCGTGGCGGGAAACGGGGGATCGCGGAAGCTGTTCGCGCGAGCGGCGAGCCACTCTCCCTCTGCGACGCTGAGGAATAGGTTCGCGTGGAGTCCGGCTAGGCGCCAGAGGGCCTCGAAGTCTTCCAGGCCGAAGTGCTGCTCGGCTTGGCGGGGCGGTCGCGGCGCAGACGCGCTCTTGCGCGACGATGGCCGCGGACTGGATAGCGCCGACAAGCGAACCTTGCTCCCCCGCTGGAAGGGAAATGAATTGACTTCCGCGGCGCGAACGTCGCGCCGAAACGTCGCGAGAGCACGCGTGAGCGATTGTCGCGCCCTAGACTCCACCATACGCCGCAGTCGGCACCCGCGCTTTCTCGCGCGGCTTCACGCGCCCTCGATCAGCGCCCACGCGATGCATCGCTCGGCGTGGGCCAACCACGCGGCGGAAGCGAGCTCGGGGGAGATAGAAGGATCGAGCCGGACCTGCAAGCACAGATCGAACGGCGCGGCGAAATCGAGCCCCTGCCCCCGGAATTGATGCGCCCGCCTTCCCCCGAGCCGCGTCCAGTTCACCGCGCACGAAGTGGGGCTCGCCGCCGCGCCGGCGAACGAAGTCACCGTGACGCCTTCGAGCAGCGACACGGGCGAGGGCACGGTGTCGGGGGCGCTGACCGTCACCACGACCAACTGGAAAACCGCCAGGACGGTGACCGTGACCGGCGTGGACGATGCGGACGTGGACGGTGAGCAGACCTTCAGTATCACCTTCAGGGTTGAAAGCACGGACCCGGACTACGCCGGCATCAGGGTCCCCGCGGTGTCGGTGAGCAACGCCGACGACGAGTCGCTGGCGCTGACCGTGGACGCCATGCTTTGGGGTGCAATAGGCCGCAACGGGGACTCGTGAAATATCGAGGAAAAACAATTGCTAGTGCACGTATTTACTTCAGGCAGTGTCGAATCTCTGTAACCGTTCGGTCGTGCCGGTATGGGGCGACGTTCGGATGATCGTCTATAAGGGCACTGGTAACGCTGTCCGCCATGCGCTATGGTCGCACCCATGGCGATTCGCATCGAGGATATTGACACAGCCCCGACCGTGGCCGCCGGGGACGACGGAGCCCGGTCATTGCCCGAGGCCGCGCCGATACGCCAGCCGCGCGACTGGCGTTTGCCGTATGAGCGGGAGCACGCCCGCGCGGAGCGGGCGCGGGCGGAGGCGGCGCAAGCGCGCGCCGAAGAGTTGCGCCGGGCGGAAGTGGTCGCCCGCTGCGATGCGGGTTCGTGGAAATCGCGCTTCGAGGCATCGCGGCGCAAGCTGAACGCGGCCGTCGAGCAGGCGAAGGAAGCCCGCCGCGCGGCGAAGGACGCACTATCCCTGCGGGCGGAGGTGTCCCGTCTGCACAAGCTCCTTCGGGAAGCCGGCGTCGAGTCGGGCAGGCGCAGCACGATCATGTCCCTGCGCATGGAGGTTGCCCGGTTGCGCAAGGCCGTGAAGGCATCGCAGAGCCGGGTCGAGACGCTGGAAGCCCAACTCGCGAAGCTTCGCGCGACCCGGGCGGTGTTGTCGAAGGCGCTGTTCGGCCGCAAGAGCGAGAAGCGGGAGACGCCGGGCGTCGGCGCGGCCAGCGGCGCGGCGCGCCCGGCCATGGCCGCACCCGGCGGCCCGGGCTCGAAGAACGCACCGAAGAGCATAATCCGCCGGCCGATGCGCGCGCGTGTTCCTGTTGCGGGAGGCCCTACGCGGCGGTCGGCGCCGAGGTGTCCACTCTCGTCGAGATCGAGGTCCGGGCCCACAAGCGCGTGATCCGCCGCCCGCGCTGGCGCCGGACGTGCGACTGCGCGTCGTCGCCCGCGGAAGTGTCGGCGCCCCCCGCGCCGCGGCTGTTCGCCAACACGCCCTGCGGCACCAGCGTCTGGTCGCGCTTCCCGTACGAGCGCTATGCCTGCTTCCGGCCCCTGAATCGCGTATCGGCCTGGCTGTCCGACCAGGGGCTGCCGGTCTCCGCGGGCACGCTGGCCGACGGCGTGCCGCGCTTCGCGCCGCTGTTCGACCCGGTGGGCGAGGCGATCCTGGCGCACCGGAACGAGGCGGCGCTGCGCCATGCCGACGAGACCACGTGGCGCGTGCGTGCGCTTCGAGACGCGGGGCGGTCGGGCCGCGCCTGGCTGTGGACCTCGGTCAGCGACGATGCGGCCTACTTCCACATCGACCCTTCGCGCAGCGCCGAGGCGGCGCGGAAGCTGTTCGCCGAGGCCATGCCGCACACGGTCCTCGTCTGCGACCGCCACCGCCTGCCACTTGCTTCAGGCCGGTGTGGATCTCAACACGATCCTTGCCTGGCTTGGTCATGCGAGCCTCGACACCACCAACATCTACGCCGAAATCGATCTGGAGATGAAAGCCAAGGCGATGGCGCTCTGCGATGCCGCGGAGCCCGGACCGGATAGACCGTGGAAGGAGAACAAGGGGCTGATGGCCTTCCTTGGCGCACTGTGATTGAAGCACGTTATGTTGCGGACAAAACGAGGATCTTCATGTCCAGTGCGGCGATGCCGACTCTCCGCAACATAGTCCGGGCCGCAACATATGCCCAGATATGTTGCATTCCACATACCTGGGCACATCAACGGCGCGATTTTATCGAGTGCGCGGCCGGCCAGGTTCGGCTGACGGCGTGGTGCCGGGCATGGGTCGAGCGGATCGCGTCGATCTACCGCCTCAACGAGGCGCGGCTGACTCATTGCGATCCCGGTCTCAAGAGCCGGACCCTCGCGTTCGACGCGGCGCGGGGCGCGCTCGAGGCGGCGCTCGACAGCCTGTTCGCGGATGCCGAACGGGAACTGGCCGGCCTGCCGGACCGGGCGCGCGAGGGCAAGGCGCTGCGCTCGCTCGCGAACCATCGCGAGGGGCTGAGCGTCTTCGTCGACCGGCCCCGGGTTCCGCTCGACAACAATCTCGCCGAGCGACTGCTGCGGGGGCCGGCAATAGGGAGACGCCTGTCGTTCGGCTCCGACAGCCGGAGCGGCGCCCGGTTCACGGCGCTGATGTACTCGGTGATCGGGACGCTGACGTTGAACGGCATCGACGTCCCGCACTGGCTCAAGGCGTGGCTGAGCGCGTGCGCGCACAACGGCGGCCGGCCGCCGGACGACCTGTCGCCCTGGCTGCCGTGGGCGATGAGCGAGGCGCGCCGGCGCGACCTGGCGGCGCCGGGATGACCGGCGACATCGAGTGCCGCTATCACGGGCGCGACTTCACCGCCGGGGAAATGGCGCTCCTGCGCGCGCTGATCGCCGGCCCGCCGGCGCCGAACCGCCATGCCCTGTCGAAGGAGTTCTGCCGGCGCATCGGCTGGTTCAAGCCCGACGGCGGCCTGAAGGACATGATGGCCCGGGTCACCATGCTGGCCATGCACAAGGATGGCCTGATCACCCTGCCGCCGCCGAAGTGGCGGCAGAACCGGCCCGGGCCGATCGTCTTCGGGCCGGACACCGAACCGCCGCTGTTCCCGGCGCCGACAACGCTCGACGAGGTGCGCCCGCTCGACCTGCGCACCGTCGTGCGCGGCACCCGCGCGGGCAAGTTGTGGAACGAGTTCGTCGCCCGCTATCACTATCTCGGCTACAAGACCCTGGTCGGCGCCCAGATGCGCTACGCCGTCCACCACCGCGACGGCTCCCCGCTCGCCATGCTCGGCTTCTCCACCGCCGCATGGCGGCTCGCCCCGCGCGACAACTTCATCGGATGGACGCCGCAACTGCGCGAGAAGAACCTCCCGCTGGTGGTCGACAATCCGAGGTTCCTCATCCTGCCCTGGATCACCATCCCCAACCTGGGCTCGCACCTGCTCGCCATCTTCCGCCGCCAGCTACCCGTGGACTGGGCCGGGCGGTACAACACCATGCCGGTGCTGATCGAGACGTTCGTCGAAACACCGCGCCACACCGGCGCCGTCTACCGGGCCTCCGGCTGGATCCATGTCGGAACCACCCGCGGACGCGGGCGCTACGACACCCAAAATCTCTACGACAAGCCGAAAAAGGACATCTGGCTCCGTCCGCTCAGAAAAGACTGGAAACGCTCACTCAATCGCTGAAAACTACCGCCACATACCGGCACGACCGAACGGTTACGAATCTCTTCGGCACCAACTATTGATCCCAGAAGACCCTGGACTACGTATCGTTCCGACTGAGTAGCGCAGACCTGGGCCTTGGTGGCACGGAAAGAACCCCGCTCGTATCCGCGTCAGGGCAGCGTCACGTCCTCGTCGACGGGCACAAACAGGCAAGTGCGCGGGCGAGTGTCGACGGCCCGACTCTTGTGGCCGTTCCCGGTGGTGTCCTCGGCGAGCAGAATCTCGCCGGATTCGAGCCTGCGGGTTTCGCCGCTACCCACGGTAATGTCGACGGCACCGCGCAGATTGACGACGAACTGCCTCCGGGGGGCAGTGTGGAAGTCGAGGTCGTAGTCGCCGTCCACCTCCCGAAACATCACGCCGGGGCCACGAATCAGATTGGAAAGCCTTCCGATTCCGCCCTGCGACCGCACCTCGATGTCGACGTCTTCGAAATGCGATTCGCCATCGTCACCCGCATAGACACGTACCACTTTCATCGTCTCCGCCCTTCGGCCCAACCACGCCACCATTGTAGTCGCGTCTGTTGTGGCATCCACGCCCTTTCGAATAGCGGAAGGCGAGCGGCGCGTGGCGAAGTTCGAGAACATCTTGGCCACGATAGGCAATACGCCGGTGGTGCGCCTCAACACGTTCTCCCCGTCGGGAGTGAACCTGTTTGCAAAGATCGAGGCGTTCAATCCCATGGGTTCGGTGAAGGACCGTCTCGCGCTCGGCGTTATTGAAGACGCAGAACGCCGCGGTGCGCTCAAGCCCGGGCAGACCGTGATCGAGGCCACCAGCGGCGATACCGGCATCGGTCTCGCCATGGTGTGCGCGCAGCGTGGTTATCCGCTCGTGGTGACGATGGCGGAGAACTTCAGCGTTGAACGCCGCCGGCTCATGCGATTCCTCGGTGCCAGGGTGGTGCTGACTCCCGCATCCGAAAAAGGCAGCGGCATGCTTGCCAAGGCGCTGGAACTTTCCCGGGAACACGGCTGGTTCCTTTGTCGCCAGTTCGAGAACGAGGCGAACGCCGAAATGCACTCGCGCACGACCGCGCGCGAGATTCTCGAGGACTTCGCCGACGACCCGCTCGACTGCTGGGTAACCGGATACGGAACAGGCGCCACTTTGAAGGGCGTGGGGCGGGTTCTCAAGGCCGAGTCCCCGAATACGCGAATCGTGGTCTGTGAACCCGCCAACGCGCCCGTACTGGCAAGCGGGATCGCCCAGGAACGCGACGAGGATGGGGCGCCGAGCGCGACCCATCCTCAGTTTCGGCCGCACCTCATGCAGGGCTGGAGCCCGGACTTCATACCCCGACTTACCGAAGATGCCGTGGCTGCCGACTGGGTAGACGAAGTACTCGGCGTCGAAGGTGACGATGCGATGGCCGCGTGCCGCGATCTGGCCCGTCGGGAAGGCATTTTCGTCGGGATATCAGGCGGCGCTACCCTCGTGGGCGCGTTGGAGGTCGCGCGACGTGCCCGGGCGGGTGCCAACATCCTCTGTATGCTGCCGGATACCGGCGAACGCTATCTTTCGACGCCCTTGTTCGAAGACATCGGCGAGGATCTGACCGACGAAGAGGTTGCCATCTCGCGATCGACCCCACGCTATCGATTCGATGCGTCGGTTGCCTCGGCACGGCCGGACGGCGCGAACGGCGTCGATGGGAAAGCGGCGCGGTTTGTTGACGAGACCGTGTGCGAGTCGCGACGGGTCCTCATGTTCGCGCTCCAATGGTGCGAATTCTGCTGGGCCGTGCGCAGGCTATTCGAGCGGGCAGCCATTCCGTTGCACAGCATCGACCTCGACTCGGCGGAGTATCGTAAGGACGATTGGGGCGGCAGGATTCGTGGTGCGTTGCTTGAGAGAACCGGCCAGCCCACTATCCCGCAGATCTTCGTCGGCGGGAATCACGTCGGCGGCTCTACGGAAGCGTTCGATGCATTCAACGATGGCAGCCTCGCGCGGATGCTCGACGACGCGGACGTGCCATACGACGGGTCGCGGCGGTTCGATGCCTACGAGCTGTTGCCGCGTTGCGGAATCGTCGGCGAGTCCGCTGGCGCTGGATCGTCGCACACGGGATGGTAGTTCAGGCGCAGGAAACTGGTATGCGCAGGTCCGTAGAAGGCGCGCAGTGCTTCGGGCGCATGGACCAGGTTGATGCTGATCGCGGACAATACATGGTATGCCACGCGTTCGGCTTCGCGCGCGAACGTCTCCATCGCGGATCGAAACTCCGCCGGTTCAGCCGGCCACTGCGGTCTGGCGTCGGCCATGGGATCCACGGTTCCGGGAGGGCCGACATCGAAGATCTCCTTCCAGTCGGGCACGTTCTTGGTGAGTTCGCGATCATAGAAGCCCCGACTGTTCTCTGCGGTGCGCTCGACGGCAAGTTTGCGGGCGCGTGGCAGGGCAAAGAACTCCCGCATCCTTGCCAGCGTGCTGTCGAGGACAACCTGCGGGACGCCGTGACCGGTGACGTGAAAGAAGCCCCACTCGGTGCAGGCGTCGTCGACGCGGGCAAGCGTACGCGTATCAAGGGAAGCGATGTCGATTACGGGTACGCAGTTCACCGGATTTCAAGTCGTGATCTATCCCGCATGGGTCTTAAAGCATAACTCGCCGGCCAGCTCAGCGTGATTGCACACACGTGTTTGTGAGCTATAATCCCGCTCTTGCTGATGCGGGGTGGAGCAGTCTGGTAGCTCGTCGGGCTCATAACCCGGAGGTCGTAGGTTCAAATCCTGCCCCCGCTACCAACGATGGCACGAAGGGTTCAGCCCGCGAGAAGGCTCCTCGTTTGGGGGTCCTTCGCTAGGTTGGGAGTCTGGCTCGCGTCAGGGACGGTGGGCCGGCCCGACGGGTGAACGAACGGTGAAAATGGGCGGGGTCGCCCATTTTTTGTATGTGCAAGGAACGGTCGGCGGGTGGTCGGCGGGTGATCGGCGGGTGATCGGCGGGTGAAAAGAAGGGAACAGGAACTGGAGCAATTGCTCAAGCCGACGATAACGGGACTGGGCTACGAACTGTGGGGTTTGGAGTACATGTCAGGCCGCAATCGTGCGACGTTGCGGGTCTATATCGACACCCCGAGCGGGGTGACATTGGGGGACTGCGAGCGCGTCAGCCACCAGTTGAATGGCGTTCTGGATGTGGACGATCCAGTTCGGACGGTCGATACGCTGGAAGTATCGTCCCCGGGCGTGGATCGGATCTTGTTCAAGCCCTGCCAGTACGTGGCGTATATCGGCCAGGCGGTGGACTTGCGTTTGCGATTCCCGTTGGAAGGGCGGCGCAAGTTCGTCGGTCTGATCGATGGCGTGCAGGGTGGAGAAGTCGTCTTGCGCGTGGATGACACCACCTGCACGGTTCCGTTGGAACAAGTGCAAAAAGCGAGAGTCGTGCCGATGGCCAATAGTGGGGGCGGTAGATGAGTAAAGAGATTCTCACCGTTGTCGAGTCGTTGTCCCACGAGAAGGGCGTGTCGGAGGAGGTGATCTTCGCGGCGCTTGAGTCCGCGCTCGCGACTGCGACCAACAAAAGGTCTGAGGAAGATGCGGAGTTTCGCGTCGCCATCGACCGGAGTACCGGCGACTATGAAACGTTTCGCCATTGGCTGGTTATCGACCCGGAACGGGCACTCGAAGAAGACGAGTTCCCCAATCCGGACGCGGAACTGACACCCGAACAGGCCGAAGAAAAGGATGCGTCGCTTGAGATTGGTGATTTATATGAAGTGCCCGTCGAGTCGGTGGAGTTCGGTCGTATCGCCGCTCAGGCTGCCAGGCAGGTTCTGACACAGAAGGTTCGGGAGGCAGAGCGCGCGCAAGTCCTTGAGAAATACCTGCCCAGGGTGGGGCAACTGGTGAGCGGCTCGGTCAAACGAACCACGCGAGAAGCGGTGATTGTCGATCTCGGCAACAACGCCGAGGCGATGTTGATGCGGACATCATTGATTCCAAGGGAAATTTTCCGCGTCGGTGACCGCATGCGCGCGCTTTTGGTGGAAATCCGACCTGAAGTGCGCGGACCGCAACTCATGCTGTCGCGCACGGACCCCGAGATGTTGATCGAGTTGTTCAAGGTCGAGGTACCGGAAATCGCGGAGCACATCATCGAGATACGGGCGGCGGCTCGCAATCCGGGATCGCGCGCGAAGATTGCCGTGCACACCAACGATGGTCGCATAGACCCCGTCGGCGCGTGCGTCGGTATGCGTGGTTCGCGCGTCCAGGCCGTTTGCAGCGAATTGGACGGGGAGCGGGTGGACATCGTCCTCTGGGATCAGGATCCGGCGCAGCTTGCCATCAACGCAATGCAACCTGCGGAAGTCGTATCCGTCGTGCTCGACGACGATACGCGCTCCATGGATATCGCCGTGCGGGAAGACAACCTCGCCCAAGCGATCGGTCAGAAGGGGGAGAACGTCCGGCTGGCCAGCCAGCTTACCGGATGGGGGCTCAACATCATGAGCGACGAAGAGGCGGCCCAGCGCCAGGAGGACGAGGCGCTGTCCTATATCCAACGGTTCATGGAGTCGCTTTCCGTCGGGGAGGACGTTGCCGGCGTCCTCGCGGAGGAAGGTTTTACCACCGTCGAAGAGGTTGCCTACGTTCCGATCGAAGAACTTCGGGCCATCAAAGGTTTCGACGATGAAATCGTGGAAGAACTGCGCAATCGGGCCAAGGACGCCTTGCTGGCGAAACAGATGGCTTCGGGCGATCCAGAGGCAGGCGAGCCTGCGGATGACCTGTTGAATCTCGATGGCATGGACAGCGAACTTGCCTACAAGCTCGCGGCGAACGCTATCGTCACCAGGGAAGACCTGGCGGAGCTAGCAACGCCGGATCTGCTTGAGATCGAAGCTGGAATCGGCGAAGAGAGAGCAAGCACATTGATTATGACGGCGCGCGCCCCCTGGTTCGAAGATGCGGAACCCGACACCGATGCGCTGTCCCCACCGGATGGCGAAGCCGAAGAGCTCTCAGCTAGTGGAGCGCGCGAGGACGTACCTCCGCGCATGAACGGGAGCTGAGCCGTATGGCAGAAGTAACGGTCAAGCAACTGGCCGCTGCGGTGGATGTCCCAGCAGAGCGCCTGTTGAAACAGATGCGCGATGCTGGTCTACCGCAACGGGACGAAGCAGAAGCCGTTAGCGACGAGCAGAAGAGGGCGCTACTCGCTCACCTGAACCGCGCCAAAGACGCCGCACCAAGCGCTCCTAGGCGGATCACATTGAAGCGGACTTCCCGCTCGACGCTCAGGGCGGGGCAGGGCCGCGGCGGACATACGGTTTCGGTGCAGCGGAAGCGGCGGCGCACCTATGTCAAGAGAGACGGAGCTGCGGGTCCCTCGGTCGTCCCGCCGCCGACTGCCGAGGCGAAGCCAACGCAGGTTGAAATCGAGGCGGAGCGGATCAGGCAACAGGAGTTGGCGCGCAAGGCTGCGGAGGACCAAGTCCGCGAAAACGCCGCGCAGCGGCAGCGCGAAAAAGAGGAACAGGAACGGCAAAGGCAGGAGCAAGTCGCCCGGCTGGAGGAAGAAGCGAAGCAGGCGGCGGAAGCGGCGAAAGCTGCGGAGGGCGCGAAGTCGCCCGCCGCCGTGGAAGTCGCAAGGTCGCAGGAACGCGTCGGAAAGCGTGTCAAGGACAGGATTGATCGCGCGAAGGAGAGGGAGCGAGTCAGGAGCGACGAATTCGGAGACGGCAGATCTCGCCGCCGAGAGTTATCGTTGAATCGTAGGGCCCGTCCTCCCAGGCGACGTGTGTCGACCACCATTTCAGTAGAGACCAAGGGCGGTGAGTTCACACTCCCGCAAGACGCGATTCAACACGAAGTCGAGCTGACAGAAATCATCCAGGTGGGTGAACTGGCTCAGCGCATGAGCGTCAAGGCCGGGGAGGTCATAAAGACGCTCATGGATATGGGTGTGATAGCTACGATCAACCAGCCCTTGGACCAGGAGACCGCTTCTCTCGTTGTCGAGGAGATGGGCCACAAGGTAAAACTGGTGGCGAGTGACGAGATCGAGCAGGAACACAAGGAATCGTTGATCATCGATGGGGAGAGCAAACCGCGCTCCGCTGTCGTGACGGTGATGGGGCATGTCGATCACGGCAAGACTTCGCTGCTCGACTACATCCGCAATACACGCGTTGTGGCGGGCGAAGCTGGAGGAATCACCCAGCACATCGGCGCTTATCGGGTGATTACCGAGTACGGCGACATCAGCTTCCTGGATACGCCCGGCCACGCCGCGTTCGCAGCGATGCGCGGGCGCGGCGCCCGCGCCACCGACATCGTCGTGCTCGTGGTCGCGGGCGACGACGGCGTGATGCCACAAACGGAAGAGGCGGTGCAACACGCCAAGGCTTCGGAAGTTCCCATCATCGTGGCGGTCAACAAGATGGATCTCGAGGGTGCCGATCCGGAGCGCGTCAAGAATGAACTCGCGGCCCTGGATGTCATCCCCGAAGAATGGGGCGGAGACACGCAGTTTGTCGAAGTGTCGGCGGAGACGGGCGACGGCATCAGTCACCTGCTTGAGGCGATCAATCTGCAGGCGGAAATACTGGAACTCAAGGCTGTCCCGGATGCGTCGGCACGCGGGGCGGTGGTCGAATCCCGCCTTGACCGCGGACGCGGCCCGATAGCCACGATATTGGTGCAGAACGGCACCTTGAGACGCGGTGACATCGTGATTGCCGGCGAACGCTATGGGCGCGTCCGGTTGATGATGAATGAACGGGGGGAGCCTGTCGAAGAGGCGGGACCGTCGGTTCCCGTCGAGATATTGGGTTTGAATGCGACGCCGGAGGCAGGCGACGATTTTGCTGTTGTGGCGGACGAACGGCGCGCACGGGAGCTGGCACAGTTTCGGGCAGACCAGAGCCAGGCGAAACGCAACGTCAAGCAAGCGGCTAACATCGAGAGCATATTCGCCGACTTGGCGCAAGGCGAGAAGCGCGTGTTGGAACTCGTGGTCAAGGCAGATGTGCGCGGTTCTCTCGAGGCAATCACCCAAGCATGTGCGAAGCTCGGCAACGACGAGGTTGCCGCCAACATTGTCCGGGCAGGCGTCGGCGGCATCACCGAATCCGATGCAATGCTCGCGTTGACGTCCGATGCCGCGATATTCGGCTTCAACGTTCGGGCCGACAACAACGCCAAGGCGGTCATCGAGCGAGAAGGCATTGGCCTGCACTACTACAGCGTGATCTACGAACTCCTGGATGACATCAAAGGCATTCTACAGGATCTCCTGTTGCCGGAGATTCGCGAGGAGATCGTCGGAACGGCAGAGGTTCGGGACGTTTTCCCGGCGCCGCGTTTCGGGCGGGTCGCGGGTTGCATGGTCGTCGATGGCACCGTTGCGCGGAACAAGCAAATTCGTGTCCTGCGAGACAACGTGGTCATTTTCGAAGGCGAACTGGAGTCTTTGCGGCGCTTCAAGGACGATGTCGCCGAAGTGCGCAACGGCTTGGAATGCGGCATCGGCGTTCGCAACTACAAGGATGTGCGCGTTGGCGACAAGATCGAAGTCTTCGAATCCGGAGAATTCGCCCGGACCCTTTAGCTGGCCCGGATATTTCACCAAGCCGCTAGGCGAGTAGCCAAATGTTTTTCAGTTTCAAGTGTGCCTACCAATGTTGGCAAGTCGTGAACGTCGACGTGTCGCTCGGCTCTGAAGGAGGCTTGACGGGCTAGGGTCTTATGGCGACGGAGATGCGAGATAGCGAACGCGGACTCCGAGTAGGCGCGTTCATGCGGGAAGAGTTGTCGCGAATACTGCTTCGCGGCGCCGCCGACCCGCGTTTCGAGTTGATGAGCATCACGGATGTCCGTGTCAGTCGCGACCTGTCAGTCGCCGATGTCTATGTGAGTTCGCTGTCGGCGGCCACCGATGCTGATCGAGCCAGCCTCATCGGTGCCTTGCAGAATGCGGCGGGGTTCATTCGTTCCAAGGTCGCGGAACGCAACGGCTTGCGGAAAACTCCGAGCTTGCGATTCCACTATGACGATTTACTCGAATCGGGTCCCCTACTCGAAGCGTTGATCGAGGAGGCCGTGGCGCTTGATTCCCGGTCGCGCCGCGACTGATGGCACGCAGACGGCCTCGGGGCCGGGATGTGAATGGCATCATGGTGCTGGACAAGCCGCGGGGCCTGAGTTCCAACGAAGCGGTGCAGAAAGCCAAGCGACTCTTCGCCGCGCGCAAGGTAGGCCATACCGGAAGCCTCGATCCGCTGGCGACCGGGGTGCTGCCGCTATGTTTCGGCGAGGCGACCAGGTTCTCGCGTTATCTGTTGGACTCCGACAAGAAGTACACGGCGCGAGTCGTCCTGGGCGTGAGCACGGACAGCGGAGATGCGGACGGAAAAGTCGTGCGCGAACGGCCGGTCGGCAGACTGACCAGGGCAACGGCGGACAAGGCACTCGATGCGTACCGTGGCGAAATCCAGCAGGTACCGTCGATGTTTTCGGCGGTCAAACACCAGGGTCAACCCCTATACAAACTCGCGCGACAGGGAATCGAGGTAGAGCGAAAGGCCAGATCGGTGACGGTTTATTCCAGCGTGATCCGGGAATTCGCCGGCGACGAACTCACGCTCGACATTCATTGCAGCAAAGGCACGTATGTACGCACCATCGTCGATGATCTCGGCGAGTCGTTGGGATGCGGCGCGCATGTCATAGCACTCCGACGAACCATGGCGGGACCTTTTGGCGAGCATGACTTGGTGACGTTCGAGATGCTCACCGCGTCGGATGGCGAGATCCCGGAAGCGAACGACAGGAAACAACTGGACGCCAGGCTGCAGCCGGTGTCCAGTGCGGTTCAACAATGGCCTCAGGTTACTTTGACGGGCGACGCGGCCTACTATTTGCGGCAAGGACAACCCGTTATCGTGCCACATGCACCCACTGCGGGGTGGGTGCGGCTGTGCGAAGCTTCCTCGCCCGAGATTTCGGAAGACAACGGTGCACGGTTTCTGGGCGTGGGCGAAGTCCTCGACGATGGCCGCGTGGCACCGAGACGGCTGCTTCCCGCGAATTGAACGAGAACACGGTGATTGAGACAGTGAAAAAGCGACGGACCGCAAGATTTTGGGAGAAAAGGAAATGGCGCTGACGGCAGAAACCAAACATGAGATCGTCAAGGAGCACCAGCGAAGTGACAACGACACCGGTTCGCCGGAAGTCCAGGTGGCGCTCCTTACGCACAACATCAACTCGTTGCAGGCGCACTTTCGCGAGCACGCCAAGGACCATCATTCCCGCAGGGGTTTGATTCGCATGGTGAACCAACGAAGGAAGTTGCTCGACTACTTGAAAAGCAAGGACAGTGGAAGATACACGGCGTTGATTCAGCAACTCGGACTGAGGCGCTAGAAGCACGTCAACAGGAGAAAGAAAGAAGTGAATCCAATAAGACAGGAATTTCAATTTGGCAACCACAAGGTGGTTCTCGAGACGAACCGGGTCGCCAAACAGGCGTCGGGCAGCGTGCTCGCGTCGATGGGCGACACGGTCGTGTTGTGTACCGCTGTTGCCGAGAAGGAGGGACGTCCCGACCAGGGGTTTTTCCCACTAACCGTGAACTACGAAGAGAGGACCTACGCCGGCGGCAAGATTCCCGGTGGCTTTTTTCGCCGAGAGGGACGCCCCAGCGAGAAGGAGGTTCTCACATGCCGCCTGATCGATAGGCCGATTCGGCCGCTGTTTCCGAAGGGGTTCATGAACGAGGTCCAGGTGATCTGCACCGTGATGTCCGCAGAGCGAGATATGGATCCGGACATCGTTTCCATGATCGGGGCTTCCGCTGCGCTTTCGTTGTCTGGCGTGCCCTTCGCGGGACCCATCGGCGCGGCCAGGGTCGGTTTGGACGATGGCGGATACGTCCTGAATCCGGGTCATGGAGCGCTGGAAGGTTCGTCGCTCAACATGGTCGTGGCGGGAACGGCCTCTGCCGTGCTTATGGTGGAGTCCGAAGCGCAGGAGTTGACGGAAGACCAGATGCTCGGCGGGGTACTCTTCGCGCACCAGGAGATGCAGGTGGCGATTGAGGCGATCAACGCGCTCACGGCGCAGGCTGGCAAGCCGAGATGGGAGTGGCAGGCACCGGCGGAAGACAGCGCGCTGCTCGAGCGCCTTGGCGCGAAGGTCGGACAAGAACTTGGAGAGGCGTATCTCATTACCGACAAGCAGGCGCGCCAGACTCGCGTTGGGGCGTTGCGCGCAGAGGCCATCGACGAGATATCCGGCGAAGAGATCGAACGCGGCGATGTCGGCGATGCGTTCGCCAGGCTCGAAAAGTCCTTCGTGCGCGAACGCATTCTGGGTGGCGAACCGCGCATCGACGGTCGTGATCTGGATACCGTGCGGCCGATCGAAGTCGAGGTCGGGATTCTGCCGAGAACACACGGCTCGGCGATATTCACGCGCGGCGAAACGCAGGCCATCGTCGTGACGACCCTGGGTACGCTACGGGATGCGGCCAGGATCGAAGCGCTGAAGGGCACCTATAACGACCAGTTCATGTTGCACTACAACTTCCCGCCTTACAGCGTTGGCGAAACCGGCTTCATGAGTGGTCCGAAACGACGGGAAATCGGCCATGGCCGCCTGGCCCGTCGAGGCATCGGCGCTGTATTGCCCGATCTTGAGAACTTTCCCTACACGATTCGGGTCGTGTCGGAGATCACGGAAAGCAACGGATCGAGTTCCATGGCGAGCGTATGCGGGGCGTCCCTCGCACTGATGGATGCCGGCGTGCCTGTGCGGGCGCCGGTTGCCGGCGTTGCCATGGGTTTGGTGAAGGACGGCGACCGGTTTTCGGTGCTCACGGACATTCTTGGCGACGAGGACCACCTCGGCGACATGGATTTCAAGGTCGCGGGCACCGCCGACGGCATCACCGCGCTCCAGATGGACATCAAGATCGACGGCATCACCGAAGAAATAATGGAAACCGCGTTGGAGAAGGCGCTCGATGCGCGTTTGCACATCCTGGGTGAAATGAACAAGGTCCTCGCCGTCGCGCGCGAGTCGATGTCGGAGCATGCACCCTCGATGGTGGCGCTCAAGGTGCATCCGGAGAAGATCCGCGACATCATCGGCAAGGGCGGTGCGACCATCAAGGGCATTGTGGAAGAGACCGGCGCGACGGTCGATGTCGAAGATGACGGTACGGTGCGCATCTACGCTGAAGACAAGGAAGCCAAGGATGCCGCGGTTGCCCGGATCGAGGAAATCACCGCCGAAGCGGAGATCGGCAAGATCTACAACGGCAAGGTCGCGCGTATCGAGAACTACGGCGCTTTCGTGAACATTCTCCCCGGCAAGGACGGCCTGTTGCACATCTCGGAGATCGCCCAGGAGCGGGTGGAAAAGGTAACGGACTACTTGGAGGAAGGTCAGGATGTGGACGTGGTCGTGCTGGATGTCGACCAGCGAGGTCGCATCAGGCTGTCCATGAAGGAACTTCCCAACTACGCCGTTTGAGTGATTGCCGCGCCGATCAGGCGCGGTTGCGTACAAGGTCGTCGACGACGGCGGGTTCGGCCAGGGTGCTGGTGTCGCCCAGGTCCTCGAAGTCGCCGGCGGCGATCTTGCGCAGGATCCGGCGCATGATCTTGCCGGAGCGCGTTTTCGGCAAGCCGGGAGCAAACTGGATGACGTCGGGTCGCGCGAATGGTCCGATCTCCTGCCGCACAAGCTGAATCAGTTCGGAACGCAGTTTCTCCGGGTCATCGTCGGTGCCCACCATCAACGTGACATACGCATAGATGCCTTCGCCCTTGATCGCATGAGGAAATCCCACGACCGCGGCTTCGGCCGCGGACGGATGCAAGACAAGGGCGCTTTCCACTTCCGCCGTGCCGAGGCGGTGCCCGGAGACGTTCAACACGTCGTCCGTGCGCCCCGTTATCCAGTAGTACCCGTCCGCATCGCGACGTGCGGCATCGCCGGTAAGGTAATAGCCGGGATGTTGGGCATAGTAGGTGTCGACGACGCGGCTATGGTCGCCGTAGACGGTGCGAATCTGCCCCGGCCATGATGCGGCAATCGCCAGGCTGCCGGATGCCTCCACGGTGTCGATCCGCTTGCCATCGCCGTCGAGCAATGCCGGTTGCACACCGAAGAACGGCAACGTCGCCGATCCTGGCTTCAGATCGGTGGCGCCGGGAAGCGGCGCAATCATGATGCCGCCGGTTTCCGTCTGCCACCAGGTATCGACGACGGGACAGCGGCGATCACCGACCACTTCGTGGTACCACTCCCACACCTCTGGGTTGATCGGCTCCCCGACGGTCCCCAGCACCCTGAGCGATGCGCGTGATGTTGACGTTACGTAGGCGTCGCCTTGCGCAATGAGTTGCCGGATGGCGGTAGGCGCCGTATAGAAGATGCTCACACCGTGCTTGTCGACCACCTGCCAGGCCCTGGACGCGTCCGGATAGGTGGGCACGCCCTCGAACATCAACGTTGTTGCGCCGTTGGCGAGGGGCCCATAGACGATATATGAATGTCCGGTAATCCAACCCACGTCGGCCGTGCACCAGTAGATATCACCGTCGTGATAATCGAATACGAGTCGGTGGGTCATGGCCGCGTACAGCAGGTAGCCGCCCGTGCTGTGCTGCACGCCCTTCGGTGTTCCGGTGCTGCCGGAGGTGTAGAGAATGAATAGCGGGTCCTCGGCGTCCATCGACTCGCATTCACACTGCCCGGATTGGCCATCCACCAGTTCGTGGTACCAGACATCGCGACCCGCGCGCCACGGAATCTCGCCGCCGGTGCGGCGCACGGTGAGAACCGTATGCACGTTGGGGCACTCGGCCAGCGCCTGTTCGGTGTTTTCCTTCAGGGGGACAACGCGACCGCCCCGAATCCCCTGGTCTGCCGTGATCACCACTCGGCAATCCGAGTCCAGGATGCGCTCCCTGAGCGAATGCGGCGAGAAACCGCCGAATACCACGGAGTGCACGGCGCCGATGCGCGCGCATGCCAACATTGCATACGCCGCCTGCGGCACCATCGGCATGTAGATGCAGACGCGATCGCCCTTTTCTACGCCTCGTTGCTTCAGCGCGTTGGCGAGTCGCGACACTTCGTCGCGCAGTTGCCGGTAGGTGATCGAAAGGGATTCGTTGGGGTCGTCGCCTTCCCAGATGATTGCCACCTGCTCGGCCCGTTGGGGGAGGTGTCGGTCGATGCAGTTGTAGGACGCGTTCAGTCTCGCGCCCTGGAACCATGCTATGCGACCACTGGGGAAGTCGCTTTCCGATAGCGTATGCCACTTCTGAATCCAATCGATCTGCTCGGCCTGCTCCGCCCAGAATCCCTGCGGGTCAGCAAGGGAACGCTGATACATCTCCCGGTATTTCTCGCGGTCGATGTGCGCTTCGCGTCTGAAATCTTCCGGAACCGGGTAGATCGTCGCCATGCTGTCCTTTCTTGTCGCGCCGTAGCTGGGTCGGCCAAAAGGCCATATACCATTAGATGCATCACCGGTTGGGGTAGATCATCCCGTCTCAGGCCACCATTTGCACCGCTGTCTCCTCTTGGAAGCGCAGCCGTTTCGGAACGCAAAGTGTATCCTGCCGCCCCCTCCGGAACAGCTCGAGCGTCAGTAAGCTGTCATCCACGAACGCAGGACTGAGCTCAAGTCTCAGATACTCGAACAGCTGACGATCATGTACGGAAATCATGACTTGTCGCCCATGCTCCTTTGACAGGGTCCGAAGCAGCGACGCGAAATGGGCGACATGCATGTCGTCCATCGACTGAACCGGATCGTCGAAAATCAGCCAAGGAAGTGTCTTGGGCACTGACAAATGCAAGGCAATGAATAGTGTCAGTGCGGCTGTGTTGAGATTGCCCGCACTCAACATGGCTCCCGGCGTACCACCAGTCTCGTCTCTCTCCCGATACTTGGTGATGAGCTTTGGCTGCAGCCGCTGCGTGCCTGATCGCGGGATTCGGAACGCGGGCACGAACGGCTCGTCGGGCGCTAAGCGTATAAACAAGTCCCGCCACACTCGATTGAGCCGGTCGTTGAACTCGCCTCGGATGATGTCGGAGCGCACCGTATCGACCGCTTTGCGGATCGAAATTCCTTGCTCGCGTAACGTCTGCGCACGCTGCAGCGCCTCATCAGCACGCTGCCACATTTGCTGGTAACCGGCGAGAAGTGAATCAATTTCTGCTCGCCGCGCCATGTTGCTGTGGATTGTTCCGAGGAGGTCGTTAGCCCTGCGCCGTAGGTTAAGGCGCTCCTCTAGTCGCATCCACTCGTCCCTAAGCAAGTTTTCCAGACGCGAAGCCGCCGAGTTGATTGGCTCTTCCTCCGCGACGCCAACCGTCCCCAGTGCCAGCGCAAACTCGTTCAGCATTTCTCTCGCTTCTACGAGCGCGACATCACGTGAATGCGCTTCTCTGACAGCCCGGCGTGCGGCCACATCACTTGCGCGCAGCCGGGACCCTTGAGCCAGCGTCGCAGTCAACGCGTCCAGTTCCATTACGGCTTGGTTGAGTACCGCGTTCTGCCGATCGAGGGCGGCCAAGGACTTCGGATCCAGTACCCGAGCCTCGAGTGCCTCGATCTCGGTTTCAAGCTGTTCCGCGATAACTTGTTGCTCGTTACGAGACCGCCCAAGCGCAAGCATCCGCTCCGCTGAAGCCGATAAGCGGTGCACCTTATCGTGCAAATGGTTCGCAAGAAGGCCACTCTCAAGCTCGATGAAATGGCGGTCGCATACCGGGCACACATCGCCATCGACATAGGAGCTAAGTTCCGATAGAAGGACGCTAAGCCTTCCACCACTCTTGGGACTACGCGATATCTCCTCGTCAATGGTTTCGCGCTGTTGGTGGGCGACACCGAGTTCCCCCTGTGCTCTAGTGAGCCGGTGAAGATCTAGGCGTGCTTGTTCTGCTTGGTCGGTGACCTGCTTGCATTCGCTGCGAAGCAGCGTTAGCGCCTTTTCGCCAAACGCTTCATGATCGATTGGCAGTGACGCTAACGGCAGGAGCGTCTCGATCCGGCTCCGCAATGCAGCGATGCGCGCGCCGTGCTCTTCCTCCCATGAAGCATAGGCGGAACGCGCCTTTACAGCTGCGGTGGACGAAAGGGCGCCATCCTGCATGGCGCGAGAATCCAGATCTGCCAATTCCCGCTGGATCGAGGCCAGACGTCGACGCTGATCCGTAAGCCGAGCGAACGTTTCCTCATCGCCATTCTCCCGGAAGTCGGTAGCCAGGAGTTCAAGCGTCTGATCGCGAACTTCAACTGAAAGCTCTAGGGTCGAACAGATTTCGGCAAGCTCCTCCATCGCCACTTGGAGCGTCTCAGCCACATCGGTGCGCGCCTTCCGTTGATCCTCGCGAAGGCTATCAAGACGGCTCTTTTCGATCTCGGCCTGTGACCACCCGTCCACGACCTTGCGGACATTGCGCACGTCGGTCAGTGGTTTCAGGCCGGCCTCGAGGGCGTCGAGCCGATCAAGACCGAGTAGATCACCCACGAATTTTGCGAGCGGGGAGTCCAGGTCTGATCCTGATTCCTGATAGATCTGCAGGAGCTGTCCGAGTAGGGACTGCGGCAAATAGGTTCGTTCTCCGAAGAACGCGGCGAGCGGTTTTTCGAGCGCATTGACTGAATGCGCTCCCTTTTCTTCGTCGAGAAGCGCTTCGTACCGCTGCTCGCTATTGACTCCGGTGGTTATGACGGTGACGTGGCCGCGGTTGCTGGATCGATGCAGCAACTGCTGCTCGTAATCAGAATCGGCGCGCAAGAGCGACTGAACGCTCCCCGTTAGCGCGAGTTCGATTGCCGAGAGAAGGCTCGTCTTGCCCACGCCATTCTCGCCATGAATGAGCACGACCTTCGCATCAAGCGGGACGTGGACGTGGCCACGAATGCTCCGAAAATTGGTGATGTCCAATTCCTTTAGGAGGAGATCGCTCATTCTTCCTCCTCGATCACCAAAACCGCACCAAGCACAGAAGCCAATGCGTCTGTCACCGCCTGCTCACCCTGCTGCGAAGCGGTGGTCACAGCAGTCAACAATGTCTCGTCCACTTCGGACGACAAAGCGCGCGCTACCTGATCCATCGCCGGGCCGCTATCACTTTCCGTCACGATAAGCGGTGACGGCAAGGTCAGCGGCAACAGGACTCTGATCCGGTCCTCGAGCTGGTTGCAAGCCGCATCATCCGCAGGTTCACCATTCGCATTAAGAGGGAGACTGTCCACATGCAGCACGCGGCAGGTTTCTGCCAGTACTTCGATGTCCTGGCCCAGGGTAGCGCCAGCGAGAATGACAGTAACGACATAGCGTGATCCCGTGACGTCTAGCGCTCGGTTGAGCGCGCTGATCCGCTCACGCACACGTGCCCCGTCGCGATCGCCAAACTTGCCCGTCGTGGTGTCGACCACCAAGACAAGATCGAGCGCGCGCCGATTACTGCCGCGTAGGGCGGCAGTAAACTTGAATTCAACCGACGCTACCTGAAAGGGCGCTGCAAGATCACGATAACCTGCCTCACGCAGCCGGCCCAGAATCACATTGACCAGCGGGGAATCGCTCATAGCGTCATCTCCGCCACAAACCGCTCCTTGAGGGCGTCCGCATCGTCGCACGCTTCGATCAGGTTGCCAAGACTAACATGAGTCGTTTGGACCCGTCCGGTCCGACCCGGTGTTCCGTGCGGGCGGCGAATGCCAGTGCCTCCTCGGCTGAGGCTATGCCACGCGTTGTCCGCATGCACCACGATCGCATTGACATTGGTGAAGGCGCCATTGCGTTGGAGTTCGATTGCTTGGGTAGCGGATTTGACTAGGAACAGCGGCCGATCCGGCGCCGTCTCCCAGCTTCCGCGGGCGGTTAGGGCGCCGGCTGTAGTTTCCGGTGCCGCCGCCTGTCCAAGTTCCCAACGTTCGGCGACGCGACCATGCTGGAGTAAACAGAGAGCAAGACCCAAGCGCCCAAGCCCATTAGCCAGCGCATTCTGATCAGCCTCGAGATTGTCGGGCGCGGCGCTGCTAACCACTTCGTACGCTTGGGAATTGGCTGGCAAAGTGCCACGGCGAAAAAGCGACAACAAGCGAGACCACGATGTGATAGCTGCGTTAGTAAAAGCCGTGCGATCGCCGATCACCAGATCTGCGACACGGTCGCGCAGGCCGATGAGCAGCGCCGCGAACTCGGTTGCCATCGACGCCTTGTTGGCCTCGTTCAGTGCAATCTCCATGAGTTTCTTCAGCTTGTCAGCGATAAGCTTGAGAACCAACGCGAGCAAGGCCTGCTCTCCCCATGCCCGCAAATGAGTGCTGGCGTGGATCGCATCGATGTTGTCATTATAGGCATCACCATAAACGATCTTGAGGATATCGCTTTGACCTTCTTTGATGACGTCCTCGCAAAAGACATGGCCAGGTGCGTGTGGCTCGCACGGCCAAGGCCATGCGTTTACCTGCTTTGCCTTCGAGAAAATGCTTTGCAGGTTGTTGTCTTGGATCGACAGGCCGATCACCAGAGATTTCTGATGTGTAGCGACGGCTACCAAAGCGTCGCGCATCGCGGCGAACATTGATTCATCGGCCCATTTGATGATTTGCGTGTGGCTGCCAGTCAAATACTTGCGGAAGGTTTCCGGATCCTGCGTCGCATAGATGACGCAGCCATGGAATTTGAGGAGTTTTGCTTGGCTGGTTGGACTGCGTAGCTGATTGGAATCGACCGCCACCTGCAGCACGCTATGCGCGCCCGGGCTGAGTCTTGCGATGGCGGACTCGATGAACCCATCCCAGTTGGCCGAGGCGATCGTATCGACGGCGCCCTCTAGGATAAGGATCGCTATACATAGATGTTCGGTTGCGGGTGGCGCAGGGTCCGCAAACGCTTCCCGTATATCGACTGCTTCCCATAGCATGAAATCCGCGGGCTTAGCCTTGATTCGGATGTCTAGTAGGCGCGAATATTTGTTCCAAAGTCTGTTGATGATCTTGTTGCGCTGCGGCCAGTTGGCAAGCGGTGTTCCGAACTGGCCGCTCAGATCGGCTGGCTCGAAGTTGGCCAGCCTGAGTGCCTCCTCGAAGGCTGAATTATAGGTATCTCTGGTCGCGATGCAGTTGGCGCCCTCGCGCAAGAAATCCAGTGCCCGCTCGATCAGGTCGCCAAGATTGGGAGCATTACGCGAGATCCCCGATCCGACCCAAAGCGCGAACTCGCCATTCTCCACAGCGCGGGCCATCGCGGCGAACTCTTCTTCGTACTTTGTAAGAACTTCCCGCACTGAGATTTGATCGGCCGTGATCTTTGGCACCGTCATCTTATTGTTCCTTCAAGGCGCGTCCACCCCGTTGCTGCGGTGACGACACCACATATGGACTGGTCTGGCTCGGGTGGGATGGAGCAAGCAAGTCGAAGACAATGTTGTTCTTGGCAGGACTTCCAAAGAAATGCTTGTTGCCACATTTGGACTAGTTCCGGTGCTTCTTCAACGTATCGACAAGGTTGGCGGTAGATTTGTCCATGGTATCGTCGGGGCCTGTGCCAAGCGCAGTGTAGACACGGTGCGCAATCTGCTTGCCGAGTTCTACGCCCCATTGGTCGAATGGATTGATTCGCCAGACTACGCTCTGACAGAACACCTTGTGCTCATACAGCGCGAGCAACATGCCGAGGTTCCGGCCATCGAGGCGGTCGAGCAGGATGGTCGTAGATGGATGGTTCCCGGCGACGGCTCGATGCGGCGCGTCGGTCGAAGGATCCCTCGTCGCGGCACCCGCAAACATGGCTTCGCCTTGGCCGACGCAGTTTGCCAGTAGCCACCGGTGCTGGTCGACGAGGTCATGGCCGGGGTTGGCAACGGTGATGAAATCGGCGCTGAAGGCACGCATTCCCTGATGCAGTAATTGATGGAACGCGTGCTGGCCGTCGGTTTCTTCGCCTCCCCAGACCACCGGCGCCGTAGGCACGCGTGACGGGTCGCCGTCGTTGCGGACCGACTTGCCGTTGCTCTCCATTTCCAGTTGTTGCAGAAATTGGGGCAGCATCGCCAGACGGTGGTCGTAGACCAACACCGCGTGCGTGGAAGCGCCGAGGAAGTTGCCATTCCAGATTCCGAGCAGCGCCAGCATCGCAGGAAGGTTTTCCGCAAGACGCGAGGTTCGGAAGTGCTGGTCCATGTGGTGGGCGCCGTCAACGAGTTCGCGAAAACCCGCTTCTCCCAGGGCGAGCGCGATCGGCAGCCCCACCGCCGACCAGAGCGAATAGCGACCGCCGACCCAGTCCCACATCCTGAAACAGCGGCTCGCGGGAATACCAAAACGGCGCGCGGCGTCGATGTTGGCGGTCACCGCGACGAAGTGACGCCCGACGGCGTTCGCATCCCCGGTCCGCTCGAGCAGCCAGCTTCGGGCATAGCGTGCGTTGGACATCGTTTCCAGCGTCTCGAATGACTTGGAGGCAACGACGATCAGGGTTTCATTGGGGTCGAGGTGCATGAACGCTCGGATTGCGGCGGTTCCGTCCACGTTCGAGAGAAAGCGAATATCCAAATCTCCCCCGAGTGCTTTCACGACGAGTTCGGGGCCGAGGCGTGAGCCGCCAATGCCAATGTGCACCACGGTGGAGAACGGCTTGCCGGTGGCGCCGCGCCAGTGACCGTCTCGCACGCGCCTCGCGAGATCCAACATTCGCGCCTGTTCTGCTTCGATCACATCGGCGACGGCTTCGGGCCTTTGGCCATGTGGCGCGCGCAGTGCGGTGTGCAAGGCGGCCCGACCTTCCGATGCGTTGACGATAGCGCCCTCGAACAGGTCGTCGATGGCGGATTGCAGGCCGCTCTCTTCGGCAAGCGTGATCAGCGCATCGATGATTTCGTCATCCACGCGCTGCCGGGAAAAGTCCATCAGTAGTCCGCTGGTGCCGAGACGCTTCGGCGCGGGACCGCCGGGGCTTGCACGACGTTCTTGCGCCGAAAGGCCCTCGAGTTGTTTCCAGGACGGTAGGTCTTCCGGACCCGTCACTAGCCCGGACCCGCGTCGATATTGTCGATCAGGCGCGCTTTGCCCAATCTGGCGGCTGCCAGGATGCGCAGGCGTTCGCTCTGGGCTCGGGGACTGCGGAGCGTGTTCGCATCGCGGACCGCGACGTAATCGACTTCAAATCCGGCAGCGTCGAGCGTATTTCGCCCATCCTGCTCGAGAAAACGGTAACGCCGGATGCCGCGTCGGATGGCATCGCGGACCAAACACAAGGTTCGATACAGGGCGGGCGCGACCGCGCGTTCGGCGTCCGACAGATACTGGTTCCTGCTCGACAGTGCCAGGCCGTCGGCAGCGCGCACGGTGGGCACGCCGATGATGGTTGTCGGGATGTGCAAGTACCGCACCATTGATCGAATCAGGGTGAGCTGTTGCCAATCCTTTTCACCGAAAAAGGCGTAGTCGGACCCAACGATATTGAACAGCTTGGCGACAACCGTGGCCACGCCATCGAAGTGTCCGGGACGGCGGCGCCCGCACAGAAGCCGGGACAGCGACGGAAGCGTCACCTTCACCGCCTGACTCGCAGGGGAAAAAACTTCCTGTAATGGCGGCGCGAAGACAAGATCGACACCAGCGGATTCGAGTCTCGCCGTGTCGGCGCGTAGCGTTCTTGGATAGTTGTCGAAGTCCTCAAGGGGACCAAATTGCAGCGGATTGACGAAGATGCTGACGACGGTAACTGCGCAGCGTCCAACCGAGGCGTGGACAAGTGCCATGTGGCCATCGTGAAGGTTGCCCATGGTCGGTACGAGACCAACTCCCGCCGCTCCTTGCAGCGCCGCTCGCAGATTCTGGATTGTCGATACCGTCTCCACTGATTGAAACCAAATGATCTTCGTCAGGCGGATTAGGTGAAACAGTGCTCGGGACCAGGGAAAATGCCTTCCTTCACCGCTGTAGCGTACGCTTCGAAAGCGCCGGGAATACCCGCCTTGCTCTCGGGCAGGAAGTTCTTGACGAATTTTGGCACGCGCATCGATGGCGGCGTCAAACCCAACATGTCGTGCATCACCATGATCTGTCCATCTGTGTGAGGACCCGCGCCAATGCCGATAACGGGAATACGTAAACGCTCCGTGATCGTCTTGGCCAGGGACATCGGCACACATTCGAGCAACAGAATCGAGGCGCCAGCTTCTTCGAGTATTGTTGCTTCCTCGATGATCTCGTTGGCTTGTTCGGTGTTCCGTCCCTGTACGCGAAAGCCGCCCAGGCGGTTGATGGATTGGGGCGTCAGGCCCATGTGGGCGCAAACCGGAATACCGCGTTCGCTGAGTAAACGCGTCGACTCGGAGAGCCAGGCTCCGCCTTCAAGCTTCACCATGTGCGCCCCAGCGCGCATCAACGCGGCAGCGCTCTCCAATGATTGAGAAGATGATGCGTAGGTCATGAAAGGCAGATCGGCCATGATGAGGCTCCCCCTGTTCCCGGTCTTGACGCATTGCATGTGATAGATCACGTCATCGAGCGTGACGGGCAGGGTACTGTCTTGGCCCTGTAACACCATGCCGAGGGAGTCCCCTACGAGTAACACGTCGACGCCAGCGTTGCTGATGAGTTCTGCAAACAGGGCGTCGTAAGCCGTCAATGCCGCGAACTTCTCATGGTGCCTTTTCATGGCCGACAGGGTGTTGATGGAGACCGGCGCGGTTCTTGTCTGGCTGCTCATTGCGGGACCCTTGCTTACAACAACGTTGGATCGGGGTTGAAATACTGGCGAGTGCCTTCCATGTCGGCCAGACGTTCCACCAGGGAATCGAAGTGTTGGTCGTTACCGAAGTCCACGTTGGCAGCGTTCACGATCAGAAGCGGTGCCCGGTCGTAGTAGTGGAAAAACTCGGTGTAGGCTGAGCAAAGCGCTGTCAGGTAGTTGGCGTCCATCTGCTGCTCGAAGCCTATCCCTCGCCGTCGGATGCGGCGCAGCAACACGGACACGGGTGCCTGCAAATATACGACAAGGTCCGGGGACGGCGGTTTCAGGTCCAGGGCCTGGTGGATCCGGTCGTAGAGTTCCAACTCGTTCTTGTCCAGATTGAGTTCCGCGAACAACCTGTCCTTTTCGATCAGGAAATCGGCGACCAGGATGGACCCCAACAGATCATCTCGGACCTGCGCGATCTGCTGCGCGCGATGTAGCAGAAAACAGAGTTGCGTCGGCAGTGCGTGGCGGCGTCCTTCTCGGTAAAACCGATCCAGGAACGGGTTCTCAGTGGACGGTTCAAGCAACAGGGGATAGCCGAAAGACTCCGCCAACCGTCTGGCAAGCGTCGTCTTGCCGACGCCGATCGGACCTTCGATCGCGATGTAGCCGGGAAGTGGGCTGGCGGGATCCGTCAGGCCGGAAGCAGTCGAATCAGTGTGGCGCGCATTCATGTTTCAGTGCCAAGGGCCCTTGGCCCAGCCCGGGATAGACTCCGAGCAACAGGTGATGCTGCACAAGTTCGCGCGCACTATTCGGGTCGAATCTGGTGGCCATCCGCGGCTTTGCGACCACGGTATCGTCGTCGGCGCCTTCTCGGTTGCGATACTGGGGCATTCTCCTGAGTCTCTTGGATCGTCTGGATGTCCGTCCACCATTGAACGAGTTCAGGGTCCGCTTCGCCCACCTCCGCGCGAAGCGCCAGGAAGTCGTAAGCCGCGCGAAATCGGGGGTGTTCGAGGATGCCCTCCGCCGTCTTTCGTTCCAGGCGCGTTTGCAGTCGCCAAACATCGCGGATGAAGAAACTCAGGCGCCGGGGAATTGCAACGGTCAACGCCTGTTCACCAATGACGGCGTGAGCGGCCTTCAGTCGTTCGTCCGCTGCATTCCTGGAGGTGGCGGAAAGCGCGCTTCGTCGTTGGAACTCGGGCCAGCACATGGCGGCAAATAGGAAACCGCTTGTCACCGGCTTGTCCTCTCGGATGCGATCATCGGTGCTTTGCAGCGCTACGCGGACGATGGAGTCTTCATTTTCGAACAACGGAAAGAGGATTTCGGGAAGGCCGAATCGGCGCATGAGCGTCCACGCAGAAGCAGCATGCCCCCGCATGAACAGCTTGTTGAACTCGTCGAACAGGCGCGACGGTGATATCGCGGTCAATAGTTCGCCGAGTGGGGCGATGGCGCGCTCGGTGTCGGCATGGAGTCGAAAACCGAGTTTCGCGGCGAACCTTATCGCCCGCAGGATTCGAACAGGGTCTTCGCGAAAACGCGTTTTCGGGTCGCCGATGGTCCGAAGGGTGCGATCCCCGATATCCCGCAAGCCGTCACTGTAATCCAACAGCACATCATCGATGGGATCGTAGTAGAGGGCATTGACAGTAAAGTCGCGACGAAGCGCGTCTTCATCTCGCGTACCGTAGAGATTGTCCCGCAGGATGACGCCATCCACCGAGCGATGATTCGCGTCGGACTCGATCTGGTCGTCGTCCGTGTCTTCGGGATTGCCGCGCCGGAAGGTCGAGACTTCAATGAATTCGCTGCGGAACTGTACATGGGCTATGCGAAATCGTCGTCCCACGAGCCGCGCGCGAGGAAACACTGCCTTGACTTCCTCCGGCGTGGCATCTGTGGCGACGTCGAAGTCCTTTGGCGTGCCGCCAAGGAGCAGATCCCTCACACAGCCACCGACCAGGTAGGCCTCGAAATCCGCTTCGCGGAGCCCTTTGACGACGGTGATCGCATTCGCCGACAAAACGTTCTGGTGGAGTTGCGGATTGACGGTTCTTGGAGGTGGCGCTTCGCTCAAGAAACTTTCGCTGTTCGGATTTGTGGGGGCGATGTTAGGGTGCCGGTGGGAAAAGGGGAAGTCCGTTTTTGTGGCCGCTAGCCGAAATCCCGGCGTGGTCGGCGAGTGCGTGTGCGCCGGCGCGGAATGTTGTAGCGCTTCCGCCGCTCCCAGAGGTTCTTTCGGCTAATACCGAGCTTCACTGCAAGTTCGGTCTCAGTAAAACGGTCCTGGTTATCGGTAACGAACCGGACGAAGTAGTCCTGTAGCGAAACGTTGTCTCCTGGATCGTCGTCGTTCACGGCTGGACCGGGTTCGCCGTCCGACCAGCCGGCCTCTTGCAGTCGACCGTCGTCAATGGCGAGAAGTTCGGCACTGATCTCGGTGTGCTCGCACAGAATCACAGCGTGTTCGACGGCATTTTCGAGTTCTCGCAGGTTCCCAGGCCAGTGGTATTCCGCGATCGCGGCAAGCGCCTCGTTGGAAAATGTCAATCCAGGCTTGTTCATCGAGACGGAATGGCGGTCGAGCAGAGCCTTGGCAAGCACGACGACATCCTCGCCCCGTCGCCGCAGCGGCGGAACCGTCAGCGTCACCGCGTTGAGGTGATGAAACAGTTCTTGGCGGAACTGTCCGTTCATCGCCAAGCGCTCGATATTGCGATGCGTTGCCGCAATCACGCGGACATCGGGCCAGCGCGTAGTCGCGGTTGCGTGGCCTTCGTTGCGGGGGAAGTCTGGAGCTCGCGTTGCAGATCCACCAAAGAATCGGATGAAGCGGTCTTGCGTCGAAAGCGGCAACTCGCCGACTTCCTTGAGAAACAACGTACCTCCATCAGCGGCTTGCAAGAGACCGGCCGCCGGCGCACTTGCCGGGCCGTGGCCGAACAGTTCCGACTCGATGAGGGACTGGGGGGTGGCGGCACAGTTGAGGGAGATCAAGGGCGCGTGGCGGCGCTGGCCAGACGCGTGCAACGCGCGCGCCACGAGTTCCTTGCCGGTGCCGGGTTCGCCTTCAATCAACACGGTAGACTCGGTGGGTGCGACCATGTCTATTCGCTGGAACAGTTCCCGCATCGCGCGACAGGAACCCCGCAGGAGCCAAGTATCGTGTCTTGGTGGATGTGGAGCATTGTCGGCATCGTGCGAGGTGACGCGTTCAAGCGCTCCCAGCAGTTCGCAAGAGTCGAGAGAGCGCGGCAGATAGTCGGCCGCGCCTTCGCGAATGGCGGCTACTGCGGCACGTATGCTTGCCTTGTCGGCGATAAGGATAAGAGGGACATTCCGATCCAGCGGGTAGCCGATGCGGGAGCCCGACGTCGAACTAGCGTCGGCAACTACCGCCGCGAATTGTTTGGTGCCTGACGGTGGAAATCGCGAAGCGCGGTCGACGGTATAACCATTGCGCTCAAGTAGATCGCACAACTGCTCGCGGTATCCGCGGTTCGGCTCGACAACAAGAATGTGCGTCATTGGGACAAGATGCTATGAAAACACCGCTGGCGCAAGGTGTGTTCCGGAGCCCTCAGCCGGGGAGCGCGAGGGGGCACCCCTCGCATGAAAGGAGCCCTCAGCCGGGGAGCGCGAGGGGGCACCCCTCGCATGAAAGGAGCCCTCAGCCGGGGAGCGCGAGGGGGCACCCCTCGCATGAAAGGAGCCCTCAGCCGGGGAGCGCGAGGGCGCACCCCTCGCAAGAAAGGAGCCCTCAGCCGGGGAGCGCGAGGGGGCACCCCTCGCATGAAATTTGCTGGCAACCGATCAGATACCTTGCCAGGTTTCCAATGTCGCGCCGCACGGCACCGCCGAAAGCCGCCAATGCGCGACCGCCCAATCCAGGAGGGCATTCACTGTTGTGAGCGTTGGCGGATCTTGACCGAGCAAGTCCAGGACCGAGCGCAGGTTCTGTGCCGGGAAGCGGTTGTCTACCGCTGTGGCGAGTGTGTGCTTTGACAACTTGGCGCCGCTGCGTTCGGCAATCACGGGGACGTGGGTGTAGCGCGGTGCCTTGAGTCCCACACGCTCAATCAGGAACAGTTGGCGGGGCGTATTGTCGATCAGGTCTGCGCCACGAACGACGTCGGTGACGCACATGGCGTCGTCGTCGACCACAACGGCGAGCTGGTAGCCGACAATCCGGTCACGACGGACGATGACGAAGTCGCCGACGTCTTCGGACAGGCGATGCGCGAAATGCCCGACCAGACCATCTTCAAATGCGTACTCGGTCGGCGGGACACGAACCCGTATCGCCGCATTGACGCACATTCGTGTGGGGCGATGCCGACACGTCCCTGGGTAAATGATGTGGCCCTGCAGGTCTTTTCGGGCACACGTGCAATCGAAACACAGGGACTGGCCGACAAGCGTTTCGATAGCCGATTCATAGTGGTCGGTGGCGGCGCTCTGGTAGTAGATTTCGCCATCCCAGCATAGGCCGTGTCGCTCCAGCGTTCGGAGAATCTCATCGACTGCCCCCGGCGCCACGCGTGGAGCGTCGAGGTCATCGATGCGCAGTTTCCATTCACCTCCGTTGACCCGCGCTTCCATGTAGCTGGCGACGGCGGTCAGCAGTGAGCCGAAGTGAAGCGGTCCGGAAGGCGTCGGAGCAAAACGCCCCACATAGTGCGTGACCGTCAACCTCGGAGGACCCCGCCGTGAGGGTTACACGGGCGAGCAGTGCCCGAGGCACCAGTCGGCCGTTGCTGCGGATCAGGAGTGAAGTTGGCGTTCGCGCAGTTCCGACAGCGCCTTGCAGTCCACGCACTGTGAGGCGGTGGGCCGAGCCTCCAAGCGGCGCAGGCCGATCTCGACGCCGCAGGTGTCGCAATAACCGTAGTCTTCCGTCTTGATGCGTTCCAGCGTCTCGGTGATTTTCTTGATGAGCTTGCGTTCGCGATCACGGGTCTTGAGTTCGATGCTGAACTCCTCCTCCTGCGTTGCGCGATCTGCGGGATCTGGAAAATTGGCGGCTTCATCCTGCATGTGGTTGACGGTTCGATCAACCTCTTCCATGAGTTGGCGTCGCCAATCGAGCAGCATGTTGCGGAAATGATCCAGTTGCGATGGACCCATGTAAGGTTCGTCTTCGGTCGGGTTGTAGGGTGTAAAGTTCCTGAACGGCGGATCAGCCGGCGCGAATGCGGCGGCTTGAAGGCGTGCCGTTGCTGCTCTTGTTCCTGACGGGGTTTCCGTATTTTTTGCGGGCATGGTCCCTCGAGGTCTCAAACCTGCTGATTCGCGAAGGCGCGAAAGCTATCAAATCCACCACCCGTTGGACAATACTGTGATGGATTCCATTGAGAAAAAAGATGGCGCGAGCTGGATGAGATTCGAGCCTCCATTGTTGCCGGGCGTGTTAATACGTCGCTACAAGCGCTTCCTTGCGGACGTGGAAGTCGCCGGGCGAGGTGTGGTGACCATGCACTGCGCGAACACCGGCGCCATGCTGGGTTGCGATACGCCGGGTAGTCGAGTCTGGTTCTCCACGTCGCCACGGCCCCAGCGCAAGTACGCGCACACATTGGAGATCGTTGAGACCGCGACGGGGAACCGCATCGGCGTCAATACCGTACGGGCCAATGCCATCGTCGCCGAGGCGCTTGTCGCCGGGCGAATCCCCGAACTGCGGGCCGAACGCTTCCGCCGCGAAGTCCGGATTCCGGCCGGGGAGCGTGAGGGGGCACCCCAACCGCCGCCTTCGGCGGCGCCTGTAACCCGGCTCCGATCGTCGATCCATGGAAGGTTCGATTTCGGTCTGGACACCGACCAGGAACCGGCGACGTATGTGGAGGTCAAGAGCGTTACCCTTGCGCGGGGCTGCCTGGGTGCCTTTCCGGACGCCGTGAGCGAGCGAGCGAGAAGGCACGTCGAAGCTCTTGCGTGCTGTGTCGAGATGGGCCATCGCGGAGTGTTGCTGTACTGCGTTCTCCATACGGGTATCCGCTATGTGACGCCGGCCGACGACATCGATCCGCAATACGGTCGCGCGTTGCGACGCGCGGCCGATGCCGGCGTGGATGTCATCGCTTATGGATGCACCGTTTCCCGAAAGGAGATCGCCCTTGATGGGGCGCTCGCCGTAGTGCTTTGATTCGACTGTGTTTTGCCCCGGCCCACCTATCATCAAGCAGAGCCGGGCCGGAGCCTTCAGCCGGGGAGCGCGAGGGGGCACCCCTCGCAAACAAAGGACTTCAGCCGGGGAGCGCGAGGCGGCACCCTCGCAAGAAGAAGCCGAAGGCGCCGGTTGTGGGCACTACTAGCCAGGGAATTCGTCGCGCAGCGCCTTGTAGGCGGCGGTATTCGCTAGGCGCGCCCCGTATCGGGTCACGAGTTCCGCCGCAGCGTAGTTGGCGAACCTCGCCGCCGCGTCGGTGGAACCGCCATGGGTGAGGACATACAGGCAGGCTCCGGCGTATATGTCGCCCGCGCCGGTCGTATCGTTCGCGGTTACCTGGAATCCGGAGACCCGGCGGCGACCTGCCCTCGTCGCGACCAGGCACCCAGCACTGCCCAGCGTAATGTTCACGCACGACGCTATGTCGCGCAGTTCGTTCACGGCGATGTCGATTCGGTCCGTGCGGGTCCAGGCCAGCGCTTCTTCTTCGTTGCAGAAGAGTTGATGGACGCCATTGCCGAGCATGGCGGTCAGGCCATCGCGAAAGAATCCGACCATGGCGGGGTCGGACAAAGTCATGCTCGTACGAACGCCTTCATCCTCGGCCACCTCTCGCGCGCGGACAGCGGCGGCGCGTCCGGACGTGGAAGACGACAGATAGCCTTCGATGTAAAGGTAGCTCGCTCGGGCGAGCGCCTCTGTTTTGATATCGCCGGGATCAAGGGCGTTGGAAACGCCGAGACAGGTGTTCATGGAGCGCTCTGCATCAGCGGTGACAAGCACGAGGCAGCGACCGGTTTTCCCCGGAGCGTGAGGGTCGTGTCGGTTGGTATCCACTCCCGCCGCGCCTATTTCCGACAGGAAGTACGCTCCGGCTTCGTCACCGGCGACCCGACACGAATAGTAGCTGCTACCGCCAAAACCGCAGACGGCGTAAGCGGTGTTGGCTGCGGACCCGCCGCACATGCGTGTCGCTTCGCGGCCATCCAGGGACGCGAGCAGCGTATCCATTCGCGCCTCATCGATCAGCGTCATGTGGCCCTTGGCGATTCCGTGGTCGCGCAGGTATGCATCGTCGACGGAATGCTCCATGTCGACTAGCGCGTTGCCGACCCCGTAGACGTCGTAGGGCATCAGTTCAGTTGTGCGAAAGCACGGTCGGCCGCCGCTAGCGTAGCGTCTATTTCCGTGTCGGTGTGCGCTCCGGAAACGAAGGCAGATTCGAATGCGGAAGGAGCGAAGTAGACGCCAGCGTCGAGCATCGCGTGGAAGAAGCGGTTGTAACGGTCGATATCGCAGCGCGCGACATCTTCGAAGGATGAAACTTGGGCCGCAGAGGTGAAGAACATGCTGAACATGCCGCAAACGCTGTTGATGCGGACGGCCAGATTGTGCCGGTCGGCAAGCTCTTTGAGACCTTTCGTAAGGGCCTTCGTTCGCGAGCGCAGCCGATCATAAAACGCGTCGTCGAGCGTATTCAGCAAGGTGAGACCCGCGGTTGTCGCCAAGGGATTCCCGGACAAGGTGCCAGCCTGATACACCGGGCCTGCCGGTGCGATGTGGTTCATCACGTCTGTGCGTCCGCCGAATGCGCCAACCGGCAAGCCGCCGCCGATCACCTTTCCGAGGGTAATCAAGTCGGCCGAGACGCCATATAGTGCCTGGGCCCCACCCCGAGCGATGCGAAATCCTGTCATCACCTCGTCGAAGATGAGCAACGCGCCGCTATCGGCGGTGATCCGTCGTACCGTCTCGAGGAATCCGGGCAACGGCGGAATACAGCCCATGTTCCCCGCCACGGGTTCCATGATTACGGCGGCGACCTGATCCCCGTACTGCCCGAATGCGGCGCGCACGGCCTCCGCATCGTTGAATGGCAGGGTCAGCGTGTGGCGCGCGACGGACTCGGGCACGCCGGGTGAGTTCGGCAGGCCAAGCGTTAATACGCCGCTACCGGCTTTCGCCAGCAGTGCATCCGAGTGACCGTGGTAACACCCGTCGAACTTGATGACGATATCCCGCGACGTGAAACCTCGCGCGAGTCGAATCGCGGACATCGTCGCTTCCGTGCCGGAGTTGACCAGTCGCACCTTGTCGATTCCGGGCACTGTGTCGACAATCTTTTGGGCCATTTCTGTTTCGCGTTTCGTCGGCGCGCCAAATCCGAGGCTTTCCCCGGCTTGGTCCCTTATCGCGCGTACTACGGGTTCGAAGCCATGGCCCTGGATCATCGGTCCCCAGGATGCGACGTAGTCGATGTAGCGGTTGCCGTCGACATCGAAGAGGTATGGTCCATTCGCCGATGCAAAGAAGACCGGGGTGCCGCCGACGCCCTTGAAGGCGCGTACGGGAGAATTGACGCCACCGGGAATGACGTCTTGGGCGCGACGGAATAGTCGCTCGGACTCGCTTCGATTCACTTGAGGGAGAGCCTCTCGTTCAATAGGGATTGTCAGAATGGTTTGACGACTACCAGGATCGCGATAAGGAACAGCAGCACAGTAGGCACTTCATTGAACCACCGAAAAAACGTTTCGCTTCTGGTGTTTTCGTCGTTGGCGAAATGACGAACGAGCCTACCGCAATAGCCGTGGTAGGCGTAAAGCGCCAAAACACCTGCGATCTTGACCCAAAGCCATATCGCGTCGGCGTAGGCGTCCCAATAGAGAATCACGAGCCAGATACCGAATACCGCCGTGAGCGCGGCGGATGGCGTCATGATTCCTCGATAGAGGCGGCGCTCCATGAGCTTGAAACGTTCGATCCCGGGTTTGTCGGTTGCTGTCGCGTGATAGACGAATAGCCGGGGCAAATAGAACAGGGCTGCGAACCACGTAACGACAAAGATGACGTGAAACGCCTTGATCCAGAGCATCAGCGGTGTCCTGCGCAGGTCGCCGTTCGGGTATGGGCGTTGATCGCCGCGCGCGTGAGGATGCCACCGATCAGCGCAGTCCCCGATGCCGAGCGCCGAACATACAGTGCCTCGACGCCGGAGCGGGCGAACACCTCCTGCGCGTCGCGGAGCGTGGCGTCGATGTCGATACCAAGCGTGTCCTTGCGCTCGGCAGACAGGAGCATGAGATGTACTTCCTTTTCGCTGGTGGTGCGCAAATGTCGGGCGAGGTCGTCGGCCTTCAACAGGCAGCGCACGTTGCCGTCACCGCCTTCCACTACAACCCATTCCGGATCTCCTGCCAGCGCCTCGGCGGCGGCGCAGACATCCATCACATCCGGAAGCCGCACGATGCTGCGTTCCATGATACCGCCGACAGGGGCCAGCAAAAGATGTTCCGAAGGCCGCCGGTCGAGCTCGAGGGCGGAGAGCATGGTGAGGAACACCGAACGCTGTCGGAAGACGCTTCTGGTCGGCCACGTCGCAATGATCACGATCAGCATCGCCGGGAGCACGACGCCGGAGTCCAGCGTCAGCTCCAGCACGATCACAAGCGCCGCCAGTGGTGCGCGAAGTGTCGCTGCAAGCATGGCGGCCATGCCTAACATGACGTAGAACGCGGGGGATGCAGCGGAATCCGGGGAAATTGCGAAAGACAGATGGGCAAGGATTCCGCCGCAGGCGGCGCCGATGACCAGCGTGGGGCCAATCACGCCAACGGGTATGCCGAGGCCGATGCACGCCGCAGACGCGATCGTCTTGGCCACCGCGATGAGGAGCATTGCGGACAGGATGAGTTGTCCGGCTAGCGCCACGTTGATGGTGTCGTAACCGATGCCCATGACCGCAGGCACGATGAATGCGGCGCAAGCCGTGATGGCCCCGGCGATGGTGGCGCGCAACAGGAAAGGATGCCGGTCCAGCCGGGCGAAGAAGCGTACGGCGAGAATGAAGCCGGCGGCGATTGCGCCTATGGCGAAGCCGCCAAATGCCATGCACACCAAGTCCAGCATCGATGGTGACCCCATATGGGGAACGACCAGGTCAGGTGCGTGTAGAAATACGGTGCGTGATACGACGGTTGCGGCAGCTACCGCCAGAATGACCGGAATGAGATAGCCAATCGCCCATTGCATCATCACCACCTCCATCGCAAACACAATTGCCGCAACGGGCGTGTGGAAGGATGCTGCGGTCGCGGCGGCGGCGCCGCACGCGACCAGCAGACGTATGCGGTGGTTCGGAAGCTTGAAGGCCTGTCCCAGGATGCTCGATGTGGCGGCGCCAAGATGAATTGCCGGTCCCTCTCGGCCGCCGGACAAGCCTGCGGCGAGGGCGCCCGCACCCGCGAAGAACTGCACGAGGGCGTTCTTGACGGGGAGGCGGCCCTCGTGACTACCGAGACGTTCCAGAACATGCGCGATTCCCGTGCGGCGGTCTTCGGCGGCCGTGCGCGTCAGCAACACACCGATGACCACGGCGCCGATCAGGGGCAGTAGCGCTGTTGCGACCGCTGGCAGCGATTCAAAATCTTCACTCTGGAGGCCGACGATTGAAATTCCTGCGAAGGCGATGGTCGCCTTGAACGACACGACCACGAGGCTTGCGGTCACGCCAACGGCGATACCGAGGATCGGAAGCTGGAGCACATTCGCCGGTAGCTGGGAAATGGCCCCTACGATGCGGCTTCTCAGACGCTGAAAGAGTAGGGCCCGGCGCGGCGGAGCATTTCGCTGGCTGTTCACGTTCGCGCGGTTCGCTCCTTACTTGGCCCCTATATGCTCTGAGGCGGCTGCGACGGCGGTGATGGAAGAGGCGTCCCCGATGCCTGTCTGGAATAGTATAGTCGGCAGCGCGCAAGGTGCCGGGATGGTACCCGAAGCCATGTGCTTCCGAGAACCGAAGACGATAATACTATGGGACTGGCACGGAGCATGGGGGTTGGTGACCGCCCCAGAAAAAAGGCTGCGTGGATAGCTGCGGCCGTGATCGCGGCCGCTGTCTTCGGGTATGGCTGCTTCGTCCTCGGCGGTTACCGCTATGACCGAGAGAGCGAGCGTGGCTCGACACTGGCCGCCGATTGTAACGAACCGGATGATCTTGCCTGGTTCAAGGATCTGGATCTCACTCAGGTGGTGGAAGCGGGCGCGAACGAGAAATTGCGCCGCACGATCAAGATTCTTGGCGATCGGATCCATTCCCTCGAAGAAGAAGTGCGCTTCTACCGGCGACTTGTGGCGCCGATGGACGATGATGCGGGTTTCAATATCGAGCGGCTCGAAATCGCGAAGACACGAGACCCCGCCCGATTCGCCTACACGTTGTTTCTGACCCAGGCCGTGGACCGAGATCGATGGATCGAGGGGAGCCTCATGATCGATATCGTCGGAGAAGAATCAAGTGCGCAGCGATCATTGTCCCTTGCAGAGTTGTCGGAAGAGAGCGAGTATCCGATCAAGTTCGGATTTCTCTACTTTGAGGACTTTAGCGGTCAGATGACTCTTCCCAAGGAATTTCTACCCCAGGAGGTCAGAGTCACCGCGGAAGCGGACACCGGACACCGGTTCGAGCGGGTGTTTGCGTGGTCTGTGGAATAGAAGGCAGGCAAAGCGGGATGGAATGCGGCATAGTTGATGACGTGGATAGCGAATGAAGTGGTTTAAACTCGAAGGAAGGGAGAGTTTGAGCGAAGAAGGCGGACTCATGAACATGAAAAAAAACAGGGTCGACAGCAAGGAGAAGAGCGCAACGCTTATCGCGTCGGACACGTCGGTGCGCGGCGACGTTCATTTTTCGGGTCGGCTATACGTCAGTGGCGCGGTCACGGGCAAGATAACGACCGATGAAGCGGTCCCGGCCACGCTTTTCGTCGACGAGGGCGGTAGTGTCGAGGGCGACATTCAGGCGGCGCACGTGGTTATCGCGGGCCGCGTCGAAGGCAATGTGCTTGCTTGGGAGCGTCTGGAAATTGCGGCGACCGGCCGGGTCACGGGCGATGTGTCGTACAAACAGCTCGGCGTCGAATTCGGAGGATCGCTGAACGGCAGAATCCTGTGCGTCGAAGACGACCAGGATCGTGGCAACGTTCGTGTTTTCGAGTTGCCGGGCGACGGTGATCGGGACGCTTGAGACAGCTTCATGGAATCAGCCGACATTGGCTTTTCCGTCCGCGCCGCAGATAAGGTTGCGGAACTCATCGCGGGCGAGGGCAACGACATGCTGAAACTGCGCGTCTTTATCACAGGCGGTGGTTGCAGCGGCTTCTCGTATGGCTTTACCTTCGACGAGGAGGTCGCGGAGGACGACGCCATGATCGAGCGAGAAGGCGTCACCATGCTGGTGGATGCGATGAGCTATCAGTACCTTGCCGGTGCCGAGATCGACTATAGGGAAGACCTGCAGGGGGCGCAGTTCGTCGTGACGAATCCCAATGCTTCCTCTACTTGCGGTTGCGGAAATTCCTTCGCTATCTGATTTCCCGGTTGGCTGGATAAAACGCGCCAAGTACCCGCGGTCCCGACGCCCCCGTGACGGCCGGTGAGTTCCCGGGCAGGCGTTCCAGGAAGCGATATGCGAGCCACGCAAAGGCTGCCGCTTCGATGGCATCGCCATCGAAGCCCAAGGTTTCCGTTTTCATCATCTGACGCCTGCGCAGACGTCGTCCGAGACGGTCCATAAGGTCACCGTTCAACCGACCTCCCCCGCATACAACGATATCCGCGTTGGCGGGCGCCCAAGTCTCAACCGCCCAGGAGATGCTTGCGGCGGTGAACTCGGCGAGAGTGGCTTGGACATCGGCGGGGTCTTCAGAACCGTGCAGGCGCCTGCGCAAGTAGTCGAGGTTGTAGAAGTCCTTGCCGGTGCTCTTCGGTGGTGGTGCGCGGACAAAACTGTCTTGTTCGAGAGTGGCCAGGAGGTCCGGAATGACTTCCCCCGTTGCCGACCACGCGCCACCCCGATCGAACGCCAAGCCTTGGTGTTCTCGAATCCAGGCGTCGAGCAAGGCATTGCCGGGACCGGTGTCGAATCCTATCGAGAGGTCGGGCGCGAGAATAGTTATGTTGGAGATCCCACCAATGTTCACTACCACGCGTTCGCCCTTGGGAGGCTTGAACAGCGCTTCATGGAACGGGGGGACCAATGGCGCGCCCTCGCCGCCGGCCGCCACGTCCCGCCGACGGAAATCGGCGACCGTGTCGAGACCGCTGATCTCGGCGATACGATGGGGATCCCCTATTTGAATGGTATAAGCCGGAACCGTGCGCGGGTCGTGTCGAATTGTCTGTCCATGGCTTCCGATCGCCCGGACCGGGCGATCTCCCGCGAATGCGCGGGCGGACCGACCTATGAGTTCGCCCAGTTCGGCATCGGCCCTGGCCATGCGGTTCAGGTCATGCGTCGCCGGTAGGGCAAGCGCCCGCAGGGAATCGGCGAGGGGGTCGGGTATTGGTTCGGTGGTGGCGTCGACGATGCGCGGTACAACGGGTTCGACATCAATCATCGCCAAGTCGAGTCCGTCGACACTCGTTCCGGAAATTGCGCCGATGAATAGAAGAGCCATCGGTGCGGCCTGACTCGCGAGATTGTGCTGGCTAGCGCGCGGCCAGGACCTGGTGCCCCGACAGGTGGTTGTCGAGCTGAGCGAGGATGATCGCAGTGGACTCCTCGAAACGGTTCCGTTCGAAGGCGGGTATGGGTTTCGCCTTCGGCAGCTCTACGGTGCGGGGATCGTGGTGCACTCCGTTCACGAGAAATTCGTAATGGAGATGGGGCCCCGTGGCGTAGCCGGTCGCGCCCACGTATCCGATGATCTTGCCCTGCTCGACACGGGTTCCCTCGCGGATGCCGCGGGCGATCCTGGACAGGTGCAGGTACTTGGTTTCGAAGGTTTCGCCGTGTCGCAACACCACGTAGTTGCCGTTGGGGGTGGTACGGCCCGCGATGCGCACGGCTCCGTCGCCTGACGCCAACACCGGCGTGCCGACGGGCGCGGCGTAGTCGATGCCGCGGTGGGGCATCGAGATATTGAACAGCGGGTGGTGCCGCTTCAGATTAAAGTTCGAACTGATGCGCGTAAACTCGAGCGGCGCCCTGAGGAAATCCTTGCGCATGCTTTCCCCATCGGGACTGTAGAACTCGGCAATACCCGCGCTATCGGAATACAGGACTGCTCGGTGTGCCTCTCCCTGGTTCACGAACCGCGCGGCGAGGATTTCACCGGTGTCGATGCGTTGATTGTCAAGGTATAGCTCTTCGAAGAGGATTGTGAATTCGTCACCGTCCCGTATATCGAGAAGGAAGTCGATATCCCACTGGAAGATCTTCTCGAGACGCATGATGAGAGCGTCTTCCAATCCCGCGCGCTGCCCGGCGACGAACAACGAATGCTTGATCACGGCGTGAGTAAAGGCAACTTTCCTGGTGGGTTCTTCGACTTCCTTGCGGCCCCGATACGCTTCGCCGGAACGTTCGAAAACAAGCCGTTCCAGGGGTCCGGGCGAATAGACGAAGCGCACAAGATTGCCCTCTTCGTCCGAAACAAACGTCAGTCTGTGGCCTGGATACACTCTGTGCAGCCGTTCCGCCAAAGGGCCACTGGCAAGTATCCGTTGCAGTTCTCTAGGCGGGAGCTCTTTTTTGTCGAAGATTGTGGAAAGGTTCTCGCCCGGCTCGATGCGTATGACCTGCTCGGTGGTTGCTTCGTGGGTTGTTGCTTCGGATTGTGGCGGTTGTTCGGCGTAAGCCCTGAGCGCCTCGAGTTCAGGATCGGCGTAGCGAGGGTCCGCCTCGAAAGTGGTGATAGCTTCCGTAACGTCCCGGTCGAAAGAGGAAATAAGGCCGAGAATCACGGCCAAGGCGGCACAGACGTAGAGGTGGGATACCGGAACTTTTCCCCTGCTCAAGCTTTATACTCTAGTGGATTTCTGCCAAACGGCAGATTTTTGAAACTCACGTGCGTGCCAAGGTGTGGATTATAAAGAATTTATCTGGATTTGGAAGCTTGGATAGATCATCCGAGCAAAGTTCGATTCTGGCCGATCTGCGTAGAAGGGGCCTGGTCGCGCAAGTTTCGGACGAAGCGGGCCTCGAGGCTCATCTTGCTTCGTGTTCGCGTGTTGTCTACTGCGGCTTCGATCCTACTGCGGACAGTCTTCAGATCGGAAACCTGGTGACGCTCCTGACCTTGAGGCGCTTTCAAGGAGCCGGACATCGACCCATTCTGCTTGTTGGCGGTGCCACCGGGTTGATCGGCGATCCCAGCGACAAGAAAGAGGAACGTGATCTCAATGTTCGCGAGGTCGTGGCGGTCTGGGCGAAGAGAGTGCGCGAGCAGGCGGCGCGGTTTCTTGACTTCGACGGGGAGGCGGGAGCGATTGTCGTCAACAACCTGGATTGGACTGGGCGCCTCGATGTCGTCTCCTTCCTGCGCGATTTCGGCAAGCACTTCTCGGTCAACGCGATGATCCAGCGCGAGTGGGTCAAGTCGAGACTGGAAGCCAGGGGAAGTGGTATTTCGTTCGCCGAGTTCAGTTACACCATTCTGCAGTCGATGGACTTCAAGCAACTCGCCGAATGGTATGGGTGCACCGTTCAGATCGGCGGCAGCGATCAGTGGGGGAATATCGTCAGTGGTGTCGATTTGGTTCGGCGGACCCTTGCGCGGAAGGTCTTTGCGTTGACGATCCCGCTCGCGACGAAGGCCGACGGAACGAAGTTCGGCAAGACCGAGGCGGGAGCCGTGTGGCTTGATGAGGAGAAGACATCGCCGTACACCTTCTATCAGTTCCTGATCAACACGGCGGATCGAGATGTAGTGTCCTACCTGCGTCAACTTACCTTCCTCGACATGGAGGAGATCGACGCAGCGGGGAGAGCGGTCGCCGAGAATCCGGGATCGCGCGCGGCGCAGCGACTCCTCGCGGCGGAAGTCACGCGTCTAGTTCACGGCGAACAAGGTCTTCAATCCGCCACACGGATCACCGATGCGCTGTTCAGCGGCTCCGTGGAATCATTGACGGAGGTCGATTTCGAGCAACTCGCCCTGGACGGCATCGAGTGCACGACCATCGACGCCGACGCCGGATTGGTCTCCGTCATAGCGCAAACGCCGCTGGCGCGATCGCGGGCCGCCGCCCGCAGGTTGGTGCAAAGCAAAGCGGTACGCGTGAATGGCCAACTAACGGAAGACATCGAGCGCACATTGTCTCCGGCGAACGCGCTCTATGGCCGTTATCACCTCATCCGGCGGGGTAAGAAAAGCTGGCACCTGATTGCGCACGGCTGATTCGCGCGGCTCGCGGGCGCAGTCGGGCGGTCGATCTTGCAGTATTTTCGCTGGTGGCCAAAAAAGCGCCGATACGCCGCTTGCCAGCGGCGGCTCGGCGCGTATAATGCGCTGCCCTTGGCCCGCGTGAAAGCGCGGTCCTGTTCATTGACAACGAAACAAGCCATTCGTGTGGGCGCTCGTGAACGAAGAGCCAAGGCAAACTTGTCTTGGGAGCGGCGGCGGCCTTTGTCGCCTCCGAACCCGAAATCTTCTTTAACTGAAGAGTTTGATCATGGCTCAGATTGAACGTTGGCGGCAGGCCTAATACATGCAAGTCGAACGAGAAAGTCCCTTCGGGGGCGAGTAGAGTGGCGGACGGGTGAGTAACGCGTAGGAATCCACCCAATAGTGGGGGATAACCCGAGGAAACTCGGGCTAATACCGCATGTGATCTCCGGTCTTGACCGGTGATGAAAGCGGGGGATCGACCCGCCGGCGCAAGTCGGCACTAGACCTCGCGCTATTGGACGAGCCTGCGTTGGATTAGCTTGTTGGTGAGGTAACGGCTCACCAAGGCGACGATCCATAGCTGGTCTGAGAGGACGATCAGCCACACTGGAACTGAGACACGGTCCAGACTCCTACGGGAGGCAGCAGTAGGGAATATTGTGCAATGGGCGAAAGCCTGACACAGCCATGCCGCGTGTGTGAAGAAGGCCCTAGGGTTGTAAAGCACTTTCAGCGGAGAAGAAAAGCTTGGGGATAATACCTCCGGGTCTTGACGTTACCCGCAGAAGAAGCACCGGCTAACTCCGTGCCAGCAGCCGCGGTAATACGGAGGGTGCGAACGTTAATCGGAATTACTGGGCGTAAAGCGCGCGTAGGCGGTTCGTTAAGTGAGGTGTGAAATCCCCGGGCTCAACCTGGGAACTGCATTTCAAACTAGCGGACTAGAGTGTAGTAGAGGGAGGCGGAATTTCCTGTGTAGCGGTGGAATGCGTAGATATAGGAAGGAACACCAGTGGCGAAGGCGGCCTTCTGGACTAACACTGACGCTGAGGTGCGAAAGCGTGGGGAGCAAACAGGATTAGATACCCTGGTAGTCCACGCCGTAAACGATGAGAACTAGCCGTTGGGCCCCTTGAGGGCTTGGTGGCGCAGCTAACGCGATAAGTTCTCCGCCTGGGGAGTACGGCCGCAAGGTTAAAACTCAAATGAATTGACGGGGGCCCGCACAAGCGGTGGAGCATGCTGTTCAATTAGAGGCAACGCTAAGAACCTTACCACCACTTGACATCCACGGAACTTTCCAGAGATGGATCGGTGCCTTCGGGAACCGTGTGACAGGTGCTGCATGGCTGTCGTCAGCTCGTGTCGTGAGATGTTGGGTTAAGTCCCGTAACGAGCGCAACCCTTATCCTTATTTGCCAGCGGGTAATGCCGGGAACTCTAAGGAGACTGCCGGTGACAAACCGGAGGAAGGCGGGGACGAGGTCAAGTCATCATGGCCCTTATTGTGGTGGGCTACAAGCGTGCTACAATGGGAGATACAGAGGGCTGCGATCCCGCGAGGGTGAGCGAATCCCAAAAAATCTCTCGTAGTCCGGATAGGAGTCTGCAACTCGACTCCTTGAAGTCGGAATCGCTAGTAATCGCGAATCAGAACGTCGCGGTGAATACGTTCCCGGGCCTTGTACACACCGCCCGTCACGTCATGGAAGTGGGTTGCACCAGAAGTAGCTAGTCTAACCTTCGGGAGGACGGTTACCACGGTGTGATTCATGACTGGGACGAAGTCGTAACAAGGTAGCCGTAGGGGAACCTGCGGCTGGATCACCTCCTTAAATCGAAGTCCTGCCTGCTAGCGTTCGCGTTGGCGGAAACGGGACCACGCCTTGACTCTGCGGAATCGACGTTGGCGCACCTGCGGTAAATTCGCGGGTTCGCGCTGACGTGTCCACTCCGCGTGCCGTTTGTCGACGAGCTGCAAAGCGTCTCGTCGGCAAGCTGGCGCGGAGATCATGGGCGCGCCCACACGGATGGTTTGTTTCAAGTGGTGCGGAGGCGATGGCCGTGTGGCACTCTCTGTGCCACCGAGGGTACCGACCCGGGTCTGTAGCTCAGTTGGTTAGAGCGCACCCCTGATAAGGGTGAGGTCGGTGGTTCAAATCCACTCAGACCCACCATATCGTACGGGGCCGTAGCTCAGCCGGGAGAGCGCCTGCTTTGCAAGCAGGAGGTCGGGAGTTCGATCCTCCTCGGCTCCACCATTGATCTACTGATCAATGGGCGGGGAACCCGCGCGACACGCGCTCTTTGATAATTCGTATTGATGAAGTCTGTGCGTCAGGAAATGAATCTTGACGCACGCACGTCGACATCAAGTCTAGCAACGATGTCGACGTTAAAAAACAAATGTGTCTTGGTACAAGCGCAGGCCGGAGACGGCTGGCGCTGTTCCAAACCGGTGTTATTCTGCTGTATATGAAAGAGTGCCAAGTGTACTTTCGATTATATGGTCAAGCAATTAAGCGCATTCGGTGGATGCCTAGGCAGTTGAAGGCGATGAAGGACGTCGTAGCTTGCGATAAGCCTCGGGGAGCCGGCTAACAGGCTTTGATCCGGGGATTTCCGAATGGGGAAACCTAACTCCTTCGGGAGTTATCGCCAACTGAATACATAGGTTGGCGAAGCGAACCTGGGGAACTGAAATATCTAAGTACCCAGAGGAAGAGAAATCAACCGAGATTCCCTTAGTAGTGACGAGCGAAAGGGGACCAGCCCTTAAGCGCCTTGGAACGTTAGCGGAAGCACCTGGAAAGGTGCGCCATAGGGGGTGATAGCCCCGTACGCGAAAACGACCATTGCGTGAAATCGAGTAGGGCGGGGCACGTGAAACCCTGTCTGAACATGGGGGGACCATCCTCCAAGGCTAAATACTCTCAACTGACCGATAGTGAACCAGTACCGTGAGGGAAAGGCGAAAAGAACCCCTGTGAGGGGAGTGAAATAGTTCCTGAAACCGGATGCGTACAAGCAGTGGGAGCCGTTGTCCGGCGCGTGGTTCGCCGCGTGTCGGGGATGGTGACTGCGTACCTTTTGTATAATGGGTCAGCGACTTATTCTTACTGGCAAGGTTAACCGTTTAGGGGAGCCGTAGGGAAACCGAGTCTTAAAAGGGCGTCATCCCGTTCTGCGGGATAAAGTCGGTAACAGTAGACCCGAAACCGGGCGATCTAGCCATGGGCAGGGTGAAGGTCAGGTAACACTGACTGGAGGCCCGAACCCACCAATGGTGAAAAATTGGGGGATGACCTGTGGCTCGGAGTGAAAGGCTAATCAAGCCCGGAGATAGCTGGTTCTCCTCGAAAACTATTTAGGTAGTGCCTCTCGTATCACCGTCGGGGGTAGAGCACTGTTTGGGCTAGGGGGTCACCTCGACTTACCAACCCCATGCAAACTCCGAATACCGACGAGTGCGGCGAGGGAGACAGACGGCGGGTGCTAACGTCCGTTGTCGAAAGGGAAACAACCCAGACCGCCAGCTAAGGTCCCCAAATCATGGTTAAGTGGGAAACGATGTGGGAAGGCCCAGACAGCCAGGAGGTTGGCTTAGAAGCAGCCATCCTTTAAAGAAAGCGTAACAGCTCACTGGTCGAGTCGGCCTGCGCGGAAGATTTAACGGGGCTTAAACCATGTACCGAAGCTGCGGGCGCGCGCCTGATTGGGCGTGCGCGGTAGAGGAGCGTTCTGTAAGCCTGTGAAGGTGGACCGGGAGGTCCACTGGAGGTATCAGAAGTGCGAATGCTGACATGAGTAACGATAAAGGAGGTGAAAATCCTCCTCGCCGGAAGACCAAGGGTTCCTGCGCAACGCTCATCGGCGCAGGGTGAGTCGGCTCCTAAGGCGAGGCCGAAAGGCGTAGTCGATGGGAAGCTGGTTAATATTCCAGCACCGCTTTTTGCTGCGATGTGGTGACGGAGAAGGCTAGACGGTCCTGGCGATGGTTGTCCAGGTTCAAGCACGTAGACCGAGGTTTCAGGTAAATCCGGGATCTCAAGGTCGAGATGCGATGACGAACCGGTCCTATACGACCGGGAAGCCGTTGATGCCACGCTTCCGAGAAAAACCTCTAAGCTCCAGGCATTGAGCGACCGTACCCCAAACCGACACAGGTGGTCGGGTAGAGAATACCAAGGCGTTTGAGAGAACTTGGGTGAAGGAACTAGGCAAAATAGCACCGTAACTTCGGGAGAAGGTGCGCCGCCGACGGTGACGGGACTTGCTCCTCGAGCTGTTGGCGGCCGAAGATACCAGGTGGCTGCGACTGTTTACTAAAAACACAGCACTCTGCAAACTCGTAAGAGGACGTATAGGGTGTGACGCCTGCCCGGTGCCGGAAGGTTAATTGATCAGGTTAGGCCTCGGCTGAAGCTTGTGATCGAAGCCCCGGTAAACGGCGGCCGTAACTATAACGGTCCTAAGGTAGCGAAATTCCTTGTCGGGTAAGTTCCGACCTGCACGAATGGCGTAACGATGGCCACACTGTCTCCACCCGAGACTCAGTGAAATTGAAATCGCGGTGAAGATGCCGTGTACCCGCGGCTAGACGGTAAGACCCCGTGAACCTTTACTACAGCTTCACACTGGACTTTGACTTAGTTTGTGTAGGATAGGTGGGAGACTTTGAAGCGAGGGCGCTAGCCTTCGTGGAGTCGTCCTTGAAATACCACCCTGGCTACGTTGGGGTTCTAACTTGGGCCCATTAGCTGGGTTGAGGACAGTGTGTGGCGGGTAGTTTGACTGGGGCGGTCTCCTCCCAAAGAGTAACGGAGGAGCACGAAGGTGCACTCAGCATGGTCGGAAATCATGCTTTGCGTGTAAAGGCAGAAGTGCGCTTGACTGCGAGACTGACAAGTCGAGCAGGGTCGAAAGACGGTCTTAGTGATCAGGTGGTTCTGTATGGAAGGGCCATCGCTCAACGGACAAAAGGTACTCCGGGGATAACAGGCTGATACCGCCCAATAGTTCACATAGACGGCGGTGTTTGGCACCTCGATGTCGGCTCATCACATCCTGGGGCCGAAGCCGGTCCCAAGGGTATGGCTGTTCGCCATTTAAAGTGGTACGCGAGCTGGGTTTAGAACGTCGTGAGACAGTTCGGTCCCTATCTGCCGTGGGCGTTTGAGATTTGCGAGGAGCTGCTCCTAGTACGAGAGGACCGGAGTGGACGAACCTCTGGTGTTCCGGTTGTTACGCCAGTAGCATTGCCGGGTAGCTATGTTCGGAAGGGATAACCGCTGAAAGCATCTAAGCGGGAAGCCTTCCTCAAGATGAGATCTCACAAATCGTAAGATTTCTGTAGGGCTCTCGAAGACTACGAGAATGATAGGCGGGATGTGTAAGCGCTGTGAGGCGTTGAGCTAACCCGTACTAATTGCCCGTGAGGCTTGACCATATAATCGAGCGTGCACCCCGGCAGCCGGGTGTGCAAGACTCTGTTATATGCAAAAAAATGACACTTTTTGGACACATTTGCTGACTTCATCATACGCTCTTGTCCGGGGACGATGGCCGCCAATGCGAGGCGGGCGTCCTCGGTCTATTGGTTTGCCTGACGGCCATAGCGAGTCTGAACCACCTGAATCCATCTCGAACTCAGAAGTGAAAGGGCTCTGCGCCGATGGTAGTGTGGGGGCTCCCCATGCGAGAGTAGGACATCGTCAGGCTTTAATTCGAACAACCGGCCCCTGGTGGGCCGGTTTTTTTTGCTTCCCTGCGAAGGGTGCCCGCCTAAGCCCGGATATTCGCATCAAGGGCCGCCGATCGCGCAGAAATTCTCCCGCGTGAGCGCGGCCAGCGCAGTTTGTTCCCGGAAGGATTTCCGAAAAATGGAATTAACCTATTGAAAATAAGTGATGCTTAGCTAATCGATTAGCGGCTTGGTGCAATATCCGGGCTAGGGGCGACGGTTTTCTTGTCGTTAGTCTTCGGGCGGCTCGAGCGCGTTGTAGGCGAACAGGTCGCGGAATAATCCGTCGCGAATCAGACCGACGGATCGGTTTCTCAGCCAGGCGCTCAAACCGGAAAGATGGAAAATCCTCGCATTTCGGCGCGACCGGCGCTGGACCTGCGCCGTTCTGTCGCGTCGCAAGGACTCGTAGCGAGCGAGAGCTGCCGGAATATTGGCGTCGTGAGCAACGCAGCGCGCGAGCACGGCCGCGTCTTCGATTGCCATGGCGGCGCCTTGGGCCATGAATGGCAACGCCGCATGACAAGCATCGCCGAGGAGTGTAATGCGGTGATCCGACCAGCGCGGCATCGGTGGACGGTCGATCAATGCCCACTTGTAGCAACCGTGGCAGTGCGTCCGATCAATCAACGTCTGGACATCCCGATGCCATCCGGCGAAATCGTTTTGGAACTCGGCGTAGTTGCCGCATTCGCTCCAGGACTGCGGTTGCTGTTCTTCCTTCCGGGTAACACCGATGCAGTTGACCAGCGCGTTGCCGCCTGCGAAATAGTGAACGAAATGTTTACCGGGCCCCCACCAGATGGTCACCACCGGCCGCATCATGCCTTTCGGCAGGGCTGCTGCTGGAACGAGCGCACGCCAGGCCATGTCGCCGCTGTGCGTGGGCGTCTCGCTTCCGAATAGCGCGGTACGCACGGTGGAGTGGATTCCGTCGGCACCGACCAGCATGGATCCGATGTGGCGGCTACTGTTGATCGACACCGCAACGGTGGCGCGGCTCTGGTAAATGCGTTCGACGCGCGCCCCCGTATGCAACTCGATGCGGCTGTCATCGCGGGCGGCATCGGCAAGACAAGTGATGAGATCCGCGCGGAGAAGGAGATAATATGGAAAACCGTAGGTCCCCCGAACATGCCCGCCGAGCGGATACACGGCCAGTACTCTGCCGCTTTTCCAGTGCCGAATCTCGATCGCTTCGGGCAGGAAGGCGCTTGCCCGAAGCGGGGCATCGAGCGCAAGGTCGTGCATGACGCGGCTGGCGTTCGGACCAAGCTGCAAACCGGCACCGGGCTCGTGGAAAGTTGGCGCCTGTTCGAAAAGGCGCACCCGGAATCCTCGGCGGGCCAAGCAAAGGGCGGCGGTCAAACCACCGATACCGCCTCCGGCAACAAGAATCTCAGACATGCGCGGCGAGGAAGCGTCAGCGCGCTTCCGGATGCGGGCTCGTCGCCCATCGACTGCGGGAGGATAGACACGCCTTGCTGGATCTGCCATCTACTCTTCGCAATGCTCGCCCCGGTTGGCCAAAATTTGAGCAAATCATACTATTTGACCGTGCGGCAAGGTCGCTTCGTTGTCAGCAGAGTGGCTGCCGCCACCTCCGCGGGCCGTAGGGTCCCGGTGCGCGGCCGACCGGGCTTAATAGGCCGGATCTGCTCTCGAGTTTGATAGCTGGACCAACATAGTGAGTCTTCCCGCCGTCTTCGAACAACTTGCCGCCCATCGGGTTGCCGGTGTGGACCCGACCGACAAGCGACTTCTCGAGAACTATGGCGTAGCCGTGCGCGGCGAGTTCGCGATCCTCGATGACAATATCGAACTTCTGAGCGCCGAGCGCATACGCGATCAATTGGGTGGCCCGGCGCGCGCGTGGCTCACTCGTCTTTGCGTCCGGGCACACATCGATTCGACTAATAGCGCACTGATGCGGGTGGGCCTACAGCGCGATATCGACGGAGAAGTCATCATGGCGGAAGTGCAGACAGCGGGCCGAGGTCGGCGAGGTCGTGAGTGGATGAGTCCGTTCGGCCGGAATCTGGCCGTGAGCTTGGGCGTGCGCATTGATCGGCCGTTGAGGGAAATCGGTGCTGTGGGTCTGGCTGTGGGCGTTGCGGTTGCTGGCGCGCTGGACGAGTTCGGCGTTCGGGACGCGAGGCTCAAATGGCCGAACGACGTCGTGCTCGACCGGCGCAAAGTGTGCGGCATCCTGATCGAACTGCCGACGGCGAAGGAGCCGGTTTCCGTCGTTGTCGGGATCGGTATCAATGTAGGCGGAATTGCGGCGGTGGCGCCCTTGGTGGATCAGGCTGTCGCCGATGTCACGGAGCGGGTACCCAACGCATCGCGCAACCTCTTGGCCGGGATGGTGATCGATGCCGTGTACAACGCGTGCAAGCAGTTCGAGAGATACGGTTTCGCGCCGATGAAGCCTGCATACGATACCCTGCATCGATTTCACGGCGAAGCTGTGAGCCTCATCGTTGGCACGGAGGAAATAACCGGCACTGTCGCTGGAGTTGGCCTGGATGGCGCCTTGCAGTTGCGGACCCGTTCGGGCATCCGAAGTTTCATCGGCGGCGAGGTATCGCTGCGGGCATGACGCGTCTGGATGTGGACATCGGGAACACGCGGACCAAATGGCGATTCGGAAACGCTCGGGGTACCGCATCGGGCGTGGTAACACCAGCGCTTTCGGTCCCGCCGGACCGCATCTGTATCGCTTGTGTGGCCGCAGGACGCGACGAGATTGGGGCACATTTCGAGGTGGCCTTCAACGTGCGTCCCGAGTTTGCCGAGACGACAGCGGAACTGGCGGGCGTCACCTGCGGGTACGAAAATCCCGACTTGCTTGGCGTTGATCGGTGGTTGGCTGTGGTTGCCGCTTGGAATACGGCCAGACAATCCGCCGTGGTGGCTGACGTCGGCACGGCGGCGACACTTGATTTCGTGACGCGCGATGGATGTCATGTCGGCGGCTACATCGTTCCGGGGCTGGGAATGATGGCGATGGCGTTGGCGCGCGCGACCGCGCGTGTTCAGGTTGCGCGTGACTTGGCGGCGGACCTGCTGCCGGGACGCGACACTACGCAGGCCGTGCGCCGCGGCACGACGGCAATGTTGCTGTCCTTTGTCGAGTGGTCTGTTGCGTGGTTTTCAGCCGCCCACGGCGAAGCGCCGGTCGTCTTTCTGACCGGGGGCGATGCGGATAGTCTCGCCGCACGGTTGTCCTTCCCCGTTCGCGTCGAGCCCGACCTGGTTCTCGATGGCTTGGCGCTGGCGTTGCCCTGACAGAATTGGCTAGGAACGCGAGTAAACGAAGTGTGCGACCGGGACCGGTGAAAACGCTGCCATTCGTGTTTTGGTTTCTAGTCGCCGGGAACGCCGTGATCTTTGCCCTGGTCTGGTTGGAGCGAGCGCTTGCGGCCATGGACAGCATCCCGGAGTTGCGCAGCCATCAGGTTCCGATTCTCGGAGAACGACCTTCGGGGTGCGTTCTGCTTGGTCCCTTGGACGACTACGACGCAGCGGAGGCATTGGCGGACCGAATTCGAGGGGACGGTGGCCGGCCGATCATCCGGGAGCGAGATATTTTTAGCCGCCCCGACTACGTCGTCCATGTGGAACCGTCGGCTTCCCGTGACCTGGCCATGCGGACGTTGCGCGAACTCAAGAATCAGGCGATCAGTGGACATGTGATCTCCGACGGCAAGTTGGCCAATGCCGTGTCTGTGGGTGTTTTTGGGCTGCTTGCTCCCGCCGAGGCGCGTCGACGGCGGGTCGCGAATCTCGGCTACGACGTGAATATCGCCCGCTTCGAGCGCCGCCGGACCGTCTACTCGGTGTACTCGGACGAACGACCTGTCCAGAAATCCAACGGCATTGGTGTGGCGCCGTGTGCGGAGCGCTGATTTTTCCGGTTGTCTGCGTTTGCCTCATCGTCTATCGTTCGCCACCCCCAATTGGGCGTAGAGTTTTCTTGAGCCGCCATAGCTCAGCCGGTAGAGCAGCTCACTTGTAATGAGAAGGTCCAGGGTTCGATTTCTCGTGGCAGCACCAGTTAAATCAGGTCCATTCCGGAGCCATGGTTTACAGTTTATTCTGGGCACATAGTTAACACTTTTTCCCCGAAGGGGTTGGGACCAGGTTCTATGCGCCTCTCCTCGTGATCGAAGTATCCCAGATCGTAATGCAGGAAGCTGACCAGCCAGATCTGGTCTTCGACTTCCCGGATCCCCACGAGCTGCCCCGCGAACACGGTGCTCAAGTTGATCTTGCGCTTGCCGACGCAGATACGGCCGCAGCGGATAACGTGCACGGTGCGGTCGTGGAACGGGTACTCGGGCTCGGTGGGCGGCGCGTAGGCGCGGGATGAAGGTGTATAGACATCGGCGGCGGGGTAGGCGCCGGTCTATGAGAAAAGGAGATGCCGTTCGGCGTCCCATTGCGGTGTTCGGAAATCATGGTGCCGTTGTTACCGCGTCGCGGGCAGGGCCTCTAGCCCGGACATTTCATCAAGGGCCGCGATGATCGCGCAGGATTTTGCCCGCGTGCGCGTCCTCGCGAGCGGAAGCATAGCCACGCCTTATGGTGGAGCGAGCACGGGCGCGCACGCGGGCAAAAGACCAGCGAGGGCGCGGCCAGCGCAGTTTGTATCCCGCGATATTTTCCAAATGTGCGATTAACCTATTGGAACCAAAAATCATTTGTCTAGTCAGCAAGCGGCTTGGTGAAATATCCGGGCTAGGCCAAGCCTTCGAGTCGTGATGCCTTCGGGCTCTGGGCGGTAGCGGCCCAGCGCCAACCCTCGTAGCAGCCGTCACAAGGCAGCAGATTGCAGTAGCTTCCGTTCCGGCTCCTTGGGCGATCCATCGGCGGCGACATGTTGGTAGAGCGTGCTGGTCGGTATGCCGCCCAGCTCGCGACAGATGTCGGGGATCGAGCGACTCAGGTCCGCCATCAGGTGCTGCGCGTAGCGCAGCTTCTCCGCCGTCCGCCGTCGGTGTACGTGGTGCCGTCCGCCAAGGCGCCTAAGCACTCCCAGCCCTGGCGCATCCACGGGTGGCCGACATGGTTCGGAAAGGCGATCTCTCCGAAATAGCCGCCTTCGGCGTCGCGGGCGACGGTTGGGCTCCTCTTCCAACATCTCTGGCCCTTGCGTTTGTCGTTTGCCAATTGTAAGACTTCACCTATCGTGACCGCCTTGGGGGTCGGCATGTCCCGTGCACCACCGGGCAGGCTGCCTCAAGAACTCACCAACCAGCGAGGAGGTGTCGAATGACTGATGCACGCGTGGCTCATCTGGGCGTACGTTGGACCACCTTCACGATCGCCGAGATGCAACCACGGCGCGCCGTCAGCCCGTGACGAGCGACCCGCGTTGCGCGCCGGTCTTCGCCGTCTGCCTCGCGTTCTGGTGCGCTGGCCCTGAAATGGTCGCGGGTCAGACAGACGAGAGTCCGGCCGAGGGTACATCGGAGCCCATGTCTGAACCGGTCCCGGTGGAGCTGTATACCGCTCCTGTGCGCAAGGACATGAAGAACCCCCGCTACCCCCGAATTGCGGCCTTCAACAGGATGGAGAGTTGGGTGCGGTTGGATTTCATGATTGGCACCGACGGCAAGGCGTACGAAATAGCCGTGACAGACTCGATGGGGCACGGCACTTTCCAGCGTGCCGCCATCGGGGCACTAAGGAAATCCACGTTCGAACCCGCCCACCTGAACGGCCGGCCTGTCGATGCCGGGCACGCGATGGACTACTTTTTTACGATGGGGCGCGAGGGAGGAGGCGCCCGCCCGGAGTTCCTCCGGTCGTGCAAGGCCCTGGTGGAATCGATCGAGCGAGGCGAACGCGCGCGGGCGGACGGAGCGTTGTCGGCGCTGGAATCCCGCGCCCGGTTCAACCTCCATGAGGACATTTACCTCCATATCGCCAAGTACCGTTACTACGCCAAGTGGGGCGACGTACACCAGCAGTTGCCTGCCCTTGACCGGGCTGTCTCCCATGAGTTCCAGGAAGATCGTCTGCCCGAGGAGTTGTACGTTGCGTTGCAACTCCAACGCTTTTGGTTGCTGGTCAGGACCCGGGACTACGAGAGGGCAGCGTCGACGTTCCAGACGCTTGGCAGGTATGAACTTGAGGCGTCGGTCACAACTGCGCTCGAGGCAACGATGGAAAAGATCAGGGCATTGCGCAACGATGATCGTGCCTACGCGGTGACGGGATCGTTGCAGGAACGCACCTCCTGGTTCTACCACCTGTTCAAGGACGAGTTTGCAGTCACGGACATTCAGGGAGAAATCACCGAGGTCAAGTTACGCTGTCCGGAGAGCTACGTGTTCTTCCGGTTCGATCCGGACATCGAGTACCGCGTTTCGAACAAGCGCGGACACTGCCACCTTGAGCTCGTCGGCAATCCCGAGACGACGTTCAAGTTGGTGCAGATGTAGCATCTCTGCCGCAAGGATCGGAGCGCATCCCGAGCGGCACGCTCGGCCGGTCCGCACCGACGCCCCGGCCTATGTGAACGGAGGCAATCGGGGAGTCGACCCGACTGCCTCGATCGGGTCGTGAGAGCTGCTCCACTTCCCCTCCTGTGCCTCGGGCGACCGGCGGAGCCTCACCGATCCGCTGCCGCCGAGTCGCGAATCTCGGCTACGACGTGGACGCCTGCCGATTCGAGCGCCGGTGCGCTGCCTACTCGGTGTACTCGGAAGCACCACCTGTGGATGAGTCGAACAGCATTCGTCTGGCGCCGTGCACGGAGCGTTGATATTCCGGTTGTCTGCGTTTGCCTCATCGTCTATCGTTCGCCACCCGCAATTGAGCGTAGCGTTTTCTTGAGCCGCCATAGCTCAGCCGGTAGAGCAACTCACTTGTAATGAGAAGGTCCAGGGTTCGACTCCTTGTGGCGGCACCAGGTTGGTTTCGCGCTGGCGCTTCCTCGGCGTAGCCGGAGGAGGAAAAAATCACGTAAAAATCAATTCGCTGACGTTGACAGCCAGCATGAGCCGGCGCAAAATTGCGCCCCTTTGTCCGGGCGTTTCCGGAGGGGTTCCTGAGTGGCCAAAGGGATCAGACTGTAAATCTGACGGCTAAGCCTTCGTAGGTTCGAATCCTACCCCCTCCACCACCTGCGGAGGGTCTGCGGGAATCGCGGGGTGATCGCGGGTATAGTTCAGTGGTAGAACCTCAGCCTTCCAAGCTGATGGCGCGGGTTCAATTCCCGCTACCCGCTCCATCTAGGGAACGCGGTGGTGGAGGCTCGGGGAACCTTCGGGAACAAAAGCCGAGCAGGACCGGTATCGAAACAGAGCGAAGGGATTGCACGCTCACATAGCTCAGTCGGTAGAGCGCGTCCTTGGTAAGGACGAGGTCATCGGTTCAAGTCCGATTGTGAGCACCAACGCAAGACGGCGATCCTCGCGGAATTCGTCATCACCAATGCGACAGGCGCTGGGAACCTGCAAGAAAAATCGTAGTGATCGACAAGGGTCTTAAGAGGAATAACTAAAATGTCCAAACAGAGATTCGAACGTACGAAGCCCCATGTGAACGTAGGCACGATCGGTCATGTGGACCACGGCAAGACGACGCTGACAGCAGCCATGACGAAGGTTTGCGCGGCGGCGCATGGCGGCGAGGTCAAGGAATTCGATCAGATCGACAACGCACCCGAGGAGCGGGCGCGGGGGATCACGATCGCCACGGCGCACGTGGAATACGAGTCGGCCGCACGGCACTACGCGCATGTGGACTGTCCCGGTCATGCAGACTATGTCAAGAACATGATCACCGGGGCGGCGCAGATGGACGGCGCGATACTGGTCGTGTCGGCTGCCGATGGCCCGATGCCCCAGACGCGGGAGCACATATTGCTGTCGCGCCAGGTGGGAGTTCCCAAGATTGTCGTGTACATGAACAAGGCGGACATGGTGGACGACGAGGAACTGCTGGAACTCGTGGAGATGGAGGTCCGGGAGTTGCTGGACGACTATGATTTCCCCGGAGACGACACGCCGATCATCATCGGCAGCGCCCTGAAAGCGTCGGCGGGGGAAGATTCGGAAATGGGCATAGGCAGCGTGCAGCGGTTGCTGACGGCGCTGGACGAGTACATTCCGCAGCCGGAACGAGCCATCGATCAGCCGTTTTTGATGCCCATCGAGGACGTGTTTTCGATATCGGGTCGAGGCACGGTAGTGACGGGCCGTGTGGAGCGCGGGATTGTGAAGATGGGCGAAGAGGTGGAGATCGTCGGTCTGAAGGAGACGACGCGGACCACCTGTACGGGCGTTGAGATGTTCCGCAAGTTGCTGGACGAGGGACGCGCGGGCGAAAACATAGGCGTTCTGCTTCGGGGTACGAAGCGCGACGACGTGGAGCGGGGCCAGGTGTTGTCGCGACCCGGCGCGATCACGCCGCACACGCGTTTCGAAGCGGAGGTGTACGTATTGAGTCGCGACGAGGGAGGACGACACACGCCGTTCTTCCAGGGCTACCGCCCGCAGTTCTACTTCCGCACGACGGATGTTACCGGGTCGGTAGAGTTACCCGCAGATGTGGAGATGGTGTTGCCGGGTGACAACGTGAACATGGACGTAACGTTGATCAATCCAATTGCGATGGACGAAGGTTTGCGGTTTGCGATCCGGGAAGGCGGCCGCACCGTGGGTGCTGGAGTCGTGACCAGGATTGCCGAGTGACGGTGTTCGCCATTTGATAGTACAGGCCAGTAGCTCAATTGGCAGAGCAGCGGTCTCCAAAACCGCAGGTTGGGGGTTCGATTCCCTCCTGGCCTGCCAGACGCGAACATGGCGCGGAAAGAACAGCAACGCCGCGCAGCAGCGCACTTTCTGGGGCATTTACAGCGAATTGAACATGCGAAGTCAGACGGCGCGTGAAACCAGGTCCGATGGGGACCAGTCTCATCCGATACTGGATCGGCTGAAGTGGCTTGCCGTGGCCCTGATGGTCGGAGCGGGTGTCGTCGGCAACTGGTACTTCGGCGAACACTCGTTGTTGAACCGCGTGCTTGCCCTCGTGGCCCTCGCGGTCGTGGCCGGTTTCGTCATTTTGCAGACGGACCGCGGTCGCGCCATGTGGGACTTGGCGAGAGAAGCGCGCACCGAGATTCGCCGCGTGGTCTGGCCGACGCGTCAGGAGACGACCCAGACGACGTTCATGGTGGTGCTCCTGGTGCTGCTGTTCGCCTTGGTGCTGTGGGGTCTCGACTCGTTGTTGAGCTGGTTGGTTTCGTCGGTCATTGGATAGTCGAATGTCGAAACGATGGTATGTGGTCCACGCGTACTCGGGATTCGAGAAGCGGGTGCAACGTGCGCTGCAGGAACGGGTGGAACTCTCCGAATTCGGCGATTGTTTCGGCGAAATCATGGTCCCGACGGAGGAAGTGGTCGAAATGCGCGCGGGTCAAAGGCGTCGCAGCGAGCGCAAGTTCTTTCCCGGGTATGTGCTCGTACAGATGGAACTGAACGACGAAACGTGGCACCTGGTAAAGGAAACGCCGCGCGTGATGGGCTTCATCGGCGGCAAGGCGGATCGCCCAGCGCCTCTGTCGGAAGCGGAGGCTGCGGCGATTCTCGACCGGATCCGGGTCGGCAGCGAGAACGTGACGCCAAAGACCCTGTTCGAGCCCGGCGAACTGGTCCGCGTGGTGGATGGCCCGTTCAAGGAGTTCAGCGGGGTTGTCGAGGAAGTGAACTACGAGAAAAGCCGACTCAATGTGGGAGTGACCATTTTCGGTCGTTCGACGCCCGTCGAGCTCGACTTCTCACAGGTGGAGAAAGGCTGATGGTACGCCGCGATGCGCAAGTGCAAGAGAACTCGGCAAGACCAGGACCGTGCCGGCCGATGAACCGTCAACGACGAATTGCGAGATAAGGGAAGACCGTGGCAAAAAAGGTACAAGCCTTCATCAAGCTTCAGGTGCCGGCGGGACAGGCGAACCCGAGTCCGCCCGTCGGTCCGGCGCTCGGTCAACACGGCGTAGCCATCATGGATTTCTGCAAAGCCTTTAACGCCCATACGCAGAAGGAAGAGCCGGGTATGCCGATACCCGTGGTGATCACCGTCTATGCGGACCGCACCTTCACGTTTGTGACAAAGACGCCGCCGGCATCCGTCCTTTTGCGTAGAGCGGCGCGCCTCGACAAGGGAAGTGCGACGCCCAACACGGAAAAGGTTGCAAAGGTAACGCGCGCCCAACTTGAGGAAATCGCGCGGCTCAAGGATCCCGACCTGACGGCCGCAGACATGGATGCCGCAGTGCGCACGATCGCTGGTAGCGCTCGCAGCGCGGGAATAGAAGTCGAAGGAGTCGTCTAGTGGCAAAGTTGAGCAAACGCGCGCGCCAGATCCGAGAGAAAGTCGACCGGAAAAGCGTGTATCCGATCGCGGATGCGGTGACGCTGTTGGGAGAATTGGCGAACGCGAAATTCAATGAGTCCATCGATGTGTCGGTGAATCTGGGCGTCGACCCGCGCAGGTCGGACCAGGTTGTGCGCGGTGCGACAACGCTACCCCACGGTACCGGCAAGGAGGCGCGCGTCGCCGTATTCACCCAGGGCGAGAACGTCGAGAAAGCCACTCAGGCGGGTGCGGACCTAGTCGGCCTCGAAGACTTGGCGGAGCAGGTCAAACGCGGCGAGCTGAATTTCGATGTCGCCATTGCGACGCCTGACGCCATGCGAGTTGTCGGGCAACTCGGGCGCATACTGGGTCCTCGGGGACTGATGCCGAATCCGAGGACGGGGACAGTCACTGCGGACGTGGAGACCGCAGTGAAGAATGCAAAGGCTGGACAGGTCCAGTTTCGAACGGACCGGGCCGGAATCATTCATGGCTGCGTCGGCAAAGTGGATTTCGATACGCAGCAGATCAAGGAGAACGTGGAGGCGCTGCTGTCGGATCTGCAGAAGGCGAAACCTGGTTCGGCGAAGGGGCAATATGTAAGGAGAGTGACATTGTCCACGACGATGGGTCCCGGTATCGCCATTGATCAAGCGTCTTTGGAGGTGTGACGGCATGCCCTTCCCGTTCGCACGAAAGGAGGAGATTGTTGCCGAGGTGAACGCTGAGGTCAGCGAGGCCGTTTCTGCGGCGACCGCGGACTATCGGGGTCTGACCGTAACGGAGATGACCAGCATGCGTGCGGACGCGCGTTCGAGCGGCGTGTACCTCAGGGTGGTTCGCAATACCTTGGCGCGACGCGCCGTAGAAGGTACCGCGCATGAATGCATGAAGGAGACGTTCTCCGGCCCGACCTTGCTTGCGCTTTCTCGCGACGACCCCGGAGCTGCGGCGCGTTTGCTGAAGAAGTTCGCCGATCAGTTCAGGGCGCTTGAAGTCACCGCACTCAGCGTCGACGGCAAACTTCTCGAAGCGGGACAGTTGAACCGCATAGCGTCTCTGCCGACGTTGGATGAAGCCCGGGCCCAACTGATGCGGATGATCTTGGCGCCGGTCGACGCGCTGGCGCGGACGCTGAAGGAAGTGCCCGGTAGCCTGGTGCGCGCAGTGGCGGCGGTTCGCGATGCAAGGCAGGCGGAACACCCGGATTCGGAACAATAGCGCATGGCGCGAGGTGGCGGCGGCGGAGATTCGCAGTCGGTGATTATTATGGTCGGTAGGTGGTAGCGCGGTTCGCGCCCCCAAAGGGAGACAAACCAATGGCAATATCAAAAGATGAAGTACTGGAAGCGATTTCGGAGATGAGTGTCCTCGAAGTCGTCGATCTGGTCTCCGCGATGGAAGAAAAGTTTGGCGTTTCCGCTGCCGCTCCGATTGCGGTTGCTCCGCTGCCAACGAACGGTGCCGGAGATGCGGCGGCCGAAGAGGAGCAGACGGAATTCGATGTGATCCTCGCGGGCATAGGCGAGAAGAAGGTCAACGTGATCAAGGCGGTTCGGGCCATTACCGGACTTGGCCTGAAGGAGGCCAAGGCCTTGGTAGACGAATCACCGAATCCGGTCAAGGAAGCGGTGAGCAAAGAAGAGGCGGATGAAATCAAGACGAAGTTGGAAGAAGCCGGCGCAACCGTAGAGGTCAAGTGACCAAGCAATGTCGGCGCTTCGGTGTCGTGAAGCTGGGGTTCTTGTGCGTGAGGCTCGCGCGAATGCGTCCGCGGCTTCCAATGTCGCGATTCCCCGGGCGTGCCGGGAACCCGGCCGGCTGAAGACTTCTTGGTATACAGACCACAACAGGAAAAGCCAGTGTTCGCTTGCGTTCGCGCAAGGCGAAATGCTGGTTTTTTTCCCAAATAACGGGAGACCCGAATGACCTATAGGTTCACCGAGAAAAAGCGGATCCGTAAAGATTTCGGCAAGTTGCCAGAGATCATGGAATTGCCCTACCTCCTGTCGACCCAATTGGAGTCGTACAGTAAGTTCCTGCAGCGCGATGTGCTTGCGCGCTACCGCCAGGATGTCGGCTTGCACGCGGCGTTCCGATCCGTGTTCCCGATTGTCAGCTATTCGGGCAATGCGGCTTTGGAGTACGTCGACTACCGGCTTGGAGAGCCCGTCTTCGATGTCAAGGAGAGCGTCCTGCGCGCCACAACCTTTGCTGCGCCGTTGCGCGTAAGGGTCCAATTGATCATCTACGACCGCGAATCGTCGAACAAGGCCGTCAAGGATGTCAAGGAGCAGGAAGTCTACATGGGCGAAGTCCCGCTCATGACCGATAACGGCACATTCATCGTAAATGGCACCGAGCGGGTCGTCGTCTCACAACTGCACCGCTCGCCGGGAGTTTTCTTCGATCACGACCGGGGCAAGACGCACTCCTCCGGCAAGCTCCTCTACAACGCCCGGGTCATTCCGTATCGCGGCTCCTGGCTGGACTTCGAGTTCGATCCGAAAGACCTGGTTTTCGTGCGTATCGACCGACGCAGAAAGCTGCCGGCGACGGTCATGCTGCGCGCGCTCGGATATTCGTCCGAGGAAATCCTGACCAAGTTCTTCGACATGAACGTCTTTCACTTCAAGAAGGATGGCTACTCGGTCGACCTTGTGCCCGAACGGATGCGAGGCGAGGTTGCCAGCTTCGACATGAAGGACCGGTCGGGCAACGTCATCATCGAATTGGGCCGGCGAATCACGGCACGCCATGTCCGCCTGCTGGAGATGTCCGGTCTGCGACGTCTCGATGTTCCAAGAGAGTACCTGCTCGGTCGTGTCCTCGCGCGGGATGTGGTCGATCCGGAAACCGGCGAGATCATCGTTCCGTGCAACACGGCGATAGATGACGACATGATGGACAAATTCGGAGCAAGGAAAGTCAAATCCGTCGAAACGATCTATACGAACGATCTCGACTGTGGACCGTATCTCTCTGATACGCTGGCCAGCGACCCGACGCGGACGCAACTCGACGCTCTGGTCGAGATATACCGCATGATGCGTCCGGGCGAGCCGCCGACGAAGGAAGCGGCTGAAAATCTGTTCCGGAACCTTTTCTTTTTCGAAGAACGCTACGACCTGTCCGCCGTGGGGCGGATGAAGTTCAACCGCCGCCTCGGTCGAGACGCGATCACCGGCCAGGGGACGCTGTCCAACGAAGACATCGTCGAAGTGTTGCGCACCTTGATCGACATCCGAAACGGCAAGGGCTCCGTGGACGACATCGACCACCTCGGCAACCGGCGCGTGCGATCCGTCGGGGAGATGGCGGAAAACGCCTTCCGCATCGGTCTGATTCGCGTCGAGCGAGCGGTAAAGGAGCGCCTTTCTCTCGCCGAGTCGGAGGGGCTGATGCCGCAGGACATGATCAACGCGAAACCTGTCGCGGCCTCCATCAAGGAGTTCTTCGGCTCCAGTCAACTCTCGCAGTTCATGGATCAACAAAATCCGTTGTCCGAGGTGACGCACAAGCGGAAGGTATCGGCGTTGGGGCCGGGCGGCCTGACGCGCGAGCGGGCTGGTTTCGAAGTGCGCGATGTCCACCCGACCCATTATGGCCGCGTCTGTCCCATCGAAACGCCGGAAGGGCCGAATATCGGCCTTATCAACAGCTTGGCGACATACGCGCGGACCAACGAATATGGTTTCCTTGAGACGCCCTACCGTAGGGTTGTCGACGGCAAGGTCACCGACGAGATCGAATACCTGTCGGCCATCGACGAGGCCGAGTACGTTATCGCCCAGGCCAACTCCCGGGTAGAAAACGACGAACTCAAGGAAGACCTGGTCGATGTGCGGCACCAGAACGAGTTCACGAAGACCACGCCCGGCAACGTCGACTACATGGACGTGTCGCCCAAGCAAGTCGTGTCCGTGGCGGCGGCGTTGATCCCGTTTCTCGAGCACGACGACGCCAACCGGGCGTTGATGGGTTCGAACATGCAGCGCCAGGCCGTACCGACGATACGCACCGAGACCCCCCTTGTCGGCACCGGCATGGAGCGGCACGTGGCGCGGGACTCGGGCGTGTGCGTCATCGCGGAACGTGGTGGCACGGTGGATAGCGTAGATGCCGCGCGCATCATCATTCGGGTTGCGGATGAGGAAACCGGCGCCGGCGAAGCGGGTGTCGACATCTACAACCTGACCAAGTTCACCCGCTCGAACCAGAACACCTGCATCAACCAGCGACCCCTCGCCAAGAAGGGAGACCGCATAGCGAAGGGTGACATCCTTGCCGATGGGCCCTCCATCGACATGGGCGAATTGGCCCTGGGCCAGAACATGCGTATCGCGTTCATGCCGTGGAATGGCTACAACTTCGAGGACTCGATACTTATCTCCGAGCGGGTTGTGCAAGAGGATCGCTTCACCAGCGTTCATATACAGGAGCTGTCGTGCATCGCCAGGGATACCAAGCTTGGACCGGAGGAGATTACCGCCGACATACCGAACGTCGGCGAATCGGCGCTAGGTAAGCTTGACGAGTCGGGCATCGTCTACATCGGGGCCGAAGTGGTCGCTGGCGACGTGCTGGTCGGCAAGGTGACGCCGAAAGGCGAAACGCAATTGACACCCGAAGAGAAGCTCTTGCGAGCCATATTTGGTGAGAAGGCGTCGGACGTAAAGGATACGTCGCTGCGGGTGCCCACCGGGGTCAAGGGCACGATCATCGACGTTCGTGTCCTGACGCGCGACGGTGTCGAGAAGGACAAGCGGGCGATGGACCTCGAACGGGAAGAACTCGTCCAGATCAGGAAGGACCTTGACGACGAATACCGTATTGTCGAGACGGCGACCTACGAGCGGCTGCAGAGCGCCTTGAGCGGAAGCGCAGTGGCGAGCGCCCCGGGGAAATCGCGGGGCGACATCGTCGACGCGGCGTACCTGGCTACGCTGCCGAAAGATGACTGGTTCAAGATTCGCATGTCGATCGACGCCCTGAACGAGCAACTCGACAAGGCGGAGCGTCAACTCAAGGCGCGCAAGGCTGCGCTCGACGCGCGATTCGAAGACAAGATGACGAAGCTGAAGTCGGGCGACGAAATGGCGCCCGGCGTACTGAAAATCGTCAAGGTATACCTGGCCATCAAGCGGCACATACAGCCTGGCGACAAAATGGCGGGCAGGCACGGCAACAAGGGCGTGATTTCCGCCATCATGCCAATCGAGGACATGCCGTTCGACGAAAACGGAGAATCGGTAGACATCGTCCTGAATCCGCTCGGGGTGCCGAAGCGGATGAACGTCGGCCAAGTGCTCGAAACCCATCTCGGGTGGGCGGCGAAGGGTATCGGCGAGCGGATAGGTCAGCTGCTCGAAGCGCGGGATGCCAACGGAGGAGCGCCAGCGCGAATTCGGGCGCATCTCACAGAGGTATATAACGGGCTCGAGGGGAGAAAGGAAGATTTCGATCAACTGACTGACGACGAAATCCTTGAGCTAGCGGGGAACCTCACCAACGGGTTGCCTATCGCCACGCCGGTCTTCGACGGAGCGAAAGAGGGGGTCATCAAGAAGATGCTGGAACTCGCCGATCTACCGACCAGCGGTCAGACAACGCTATACGATGGACGCACCGGCGACAGGTTCGATTCGCCCGTGACGATCGGATACATGTACATGATGAAGCTGAATCACCTGGTGGACGACAAGATGCATGCGCGCTCTACCGGATCCTACAGTCTTGTCACACAGCAGCCGCTGGGCGGCAAGGCGCAGTTTGGCGGTCAGCGGTTCGGCGAAATGGAAGTCTGGGCGCTGGAGGCGTACGGCGCAGCGTATACGCTGCAGGAGATGCTGACGGTGAAGTCCGACGACGTGGCTGGCCGAACAAAGATGTACAAGAACATTGTCGGCAACGATTTTAGTATGGAACCCGGCATGCCGGAGTCCTTCAACGTGCTGGTCAAGGAAATCAGGTCCTTGGGCATCTACGTCGAGTTGGAAAGCGAATAGCGCGGGAGACATGCGATGAGAGATCTACTCAATCTGTTAAAGGCGCAAAGCGGACTCGAAGAGTTCGATGCGCTGCGAATCGGACTCGCGTCTCCGGAAATGATCAAGTCATGGTCTTTCGGTGAGGTGAAGAAGCCCGAAACGATCAACTACCGGACGTTCAAGCCAGAGCGCGACGGACTGTTTTGCGCCCGCATATTCGGTCCGGTAAGAGACTACGAATGCCTGTGCGGCAAATACAAGCGACTGAAGCATCGGGGCGTCATCTGCGAGAAATGCGGCGTCGAAGTCACGTTGGCGAAAGTGCGCCGCGAGCGCATGGGCCATGTGGATCTGGCCAGCCCGGTAGCCCATATCTGGTTCCTGAAGTCCTTGCCGTCGCGCATCGGCTTGTTGCTGGACATGACGCTGCGCGACATCGAGCGGGTGCTTTATTTCGAATCGCATGTCGTTATCGATGCCGGGCTGACGGATCTCGATGTAGGTCAACTACTGACGGACGACGAGTATTTGGCCAAGCTTGAAGAGCATGGCGACGAATTTGTCGCCAAGATGGGCGCCGAGGCGGTTCAGTATCTTCTGTCGGATCTGAATCTGGACGAGGAGATCGCACGGCTCCGTGAAGAGATTCCGGCGACCAATTCCGAAACGAAGATCAAGAAACTGTCCAAGCGGTTGAAACTGATGGAGGCGTTCGTTCACTCCGGGAACTTGCCGCAATGGATGATCATGAACGTGTTGCCGGTGTTGCCTCCGGATTTGCGGCCGCTCGTGCCGCTCGAGGGAGGGCGTTTTGCCACATCCGACTTGAACGACCTCTATCGTCGCGTCATCAATCGCAACAACCGTCTGAAGCGCCTTCTGGATCTCAGTGCACCGGACATCATCGTGCGCAACGAGAAACGCATGCTGCAGGAGTCCGTGGATGCGCTGCTCGATAACGGCCGCCGAGGCCGTGCCATCACCGGTTCCAACCGGCGTCCACTGAAGTCATTGGCGGACATGATCAAGGGTAAACAGGGACGTTTTCGACAGAACCTGCTCGGCAAGCGCGTCGACTATTCCGGTCGTTCGGTAATCGTTGTAGGGCCGACACTTCGACTTCACGAGTGCGGGCTGCCGAAGAAGATGGCGCTGGAACTGTTCAGGCCGTTCATATTCGGCAAACTCGAAGCGCGCGGACTCGCCACAACCATCAAGGCCGCAAAGAAGATGGTCGAGCGCGAAACACCGGAAGTCTGGGACATACTCGCCGAAGTGATCCGCGAGCATCCGGTCTTGTTGAATCGGGCACCGACCTTGCATCGGCTCGGTATCCAGGCGTTCGAGCCGGTGCTGATTGAAGGGAAGGCCATTCAGCTTCATCCGCTGGTTTGTGCGGCGTACAACGCCGACTTCGACGGCGATCAAATGGCCGTCCACGTGCCGCTCACCCTGGAGGCACAACTCGAATCCCGCGCGCTCATGATGTCCACCAACAACATTCTTTCCCCGGCGAGCGGCGAGCCCATCATCGTGCCGGCACAGGATGTCGTGCTTGGGCTCTACTACATGACTCGGGAACGCATCAATGCCCGAGGCGAGGGCATGACGTTTGCCGACCTCGGGGAGGTGCATCGGGCGTACGAGACTGGCAGCGTCGATTTGCATGCGAAAATTCGAGTGCGTATCAAGGACACGCACGGCGTCAGCATGGAGGATACGACCACAGGCCGTGCGCTGTTGTACGAGATTGTCCCCCCGGAGTTGCCTTTCGGGCTAGTCAACCAGCCAATGGGCCGAAAGGCGATTTCCAACCTCATCAACGCCTGCTATCGCAATGTGGGCTTGAAAGAGACGGTGATATTCGCCGACCAATTGATGTACAGGGGCTTCTATGAGTCCACTGTGGCCGGAGCTTCGATCGGTGTTGACGACTTCGTGATTCCGAATGACAAAGCATCGATCATCGAAAGCGCGGAAGCGGAGGTCAAGGAGATCGAAGCGCAATTCGCATCGGGACTCGTGACGCAAGGCGAGAAATACAACAAGGCCGTGGATATCTGGTCGCGGGCGAATGAAGTCGTTGCGCGATCCATGATGGCCGGCATTTCGAAAGAGGTGGTGGTCAACCGGGAAGGGGAACTCGAACGGCAGGACTCGTTCAATTCGGTATTCATGTATTCCGATTCGGGGGCCCGGGGATCCCCGGCCCAGATTCGCCAGCTTGCTGGTATGCGAGGCCTGATGCAGCGCCCCGATGGCAGCATCATCGAAACGCCGATCAAGGCGAATTTCCGCGAGGGGTTGACGGTAAACGAGTACTTCATCTCCACGCACGGCGCGCGTAAAGGCTTGGCCGACACGGCGCTCAAGACTGCCAATTCCGGTTACCTGACGCGGCGCCTTGTGGATGTCGCGCAGGACCTCGTTGTCACGGAAGTTGATTGCGGCACCGACGATGGCTTGTTGATCAGCGCCATGATCGAAGGAGGCGACGTAGTGGAACCATTGGCGGCGCGGGTTCTCGGGCGCGTTGTCGCGCGGGATACGCTGGATCCCGCAGGTGGTAACCTGCTCGTGCCGGCCGGCGTAATGATGGACGAAGCGTGGGTGGATCGTCTTGAGGCGCTGGGCGTCGATGAACTCCATGTGCGCTCGCCGATCACTTGCAAGACGCGCCACGGCGTGTGCGCCAAGTGCTACGGACGGGACCTGGCGCGAGGTCACGAAGTCAACGCCGGCGAGGCGGTGGGCGTCATTGCGGCCCAATCGATCGGCGAGCCCGGCACGCAGCTGACGATGCGTACTTTCCACGTCGGCGGTGCGGCGTCGCGCGCGACGGCGAGCGACAACATTCAGGCGAAGCACGGCGGGACCGTTCGCCTGCACAACCTGAAGACGGTCGCGCGCGAAACTGGGGAACTAGTGGCGGTCTCCCGTTCCGGCGAAATTGCCATCGCGGATGCGCGAGGGCGGGAACGCGAGCGCTACAAGCTGCCATATGGGGCGGTCATCCTCATAAGCGAAGCCGTCAACGTCGATGCGGGGCAGTTGATCGCACGTTGGGACCCCCACATGCATCCTGTCATCACGGAGGTAGCGGGAAAGGTCGTCTTTCAGCAGATGGACGAAGGCGTTTCGATCGACCGGCAGACGGACGAACTGACGGGTCTCATAAACATCAGCGTGCTCGATCCAAAGGATCGTCCGATCGCCGGCAAGGATCTACGTCCGAGTGTCAAGCTGGTCGACGATCAAGGCGAGGATGTGAATCTTGCCGGGACGGATGTGCCGGCGCACTACCTGCTCCCGAGTGGTGCGATCTTGCATCTGGAAGACGGCGCGCAAGTTGGCGTCGGGGATTCTATCGCGCGTATTCCGCAGGAGGGCTCCCGAGGTGGAGATATCACTGGCGGCCTACCGAGGGTTGCGGATCTGTTCGAAGCACGCAAACCAAAGGAACCCGCCATTCTGGCGGAAGGCGTGGGAACCGTAAGCTTCGGCAAGGAGACGAAAGGGAAACGCAGACTCGTCATCACCTCCGCCGAAGGCGGAACGATAGAGACGCTGATTCCGAAATGGCGGCAGATCTCGGTGTTCGACGGCGAGCATGTGGAACGGGGCGAGGTCGTGTCCGAAGGTCCCCCGAGTTCTCACGACATTCTTCGGCTCAAGGGCGTCGCGGAGCTTGCGAAGTACATCATCAACGAGATTCAGGAGGTCTATCGGTTGCAGGGCGTTACGATCAATGACAAGCACATCGAGGTGATCGTGCGCCAGATGCTGCGCAAGGCTGAAGTGATCGTACCGAGCGATTCGCCGTTTGTACGGGGCGAACAGGTCGAGTACGTGGCGGCGATGGAAGAAAACGAAAGGCTTGAAGCGGAGGGCAAGACGCCAATCAAGTTCGAGCGCATCCTGCTCGGGATCACCAAGGCATCCTTGGCGACAGAGTCCTTCATTTCGGCTGCGTCATTCCAGGAAACGACGCGCGTGCTGACGGAGGCGGCCGTTACCGGCAAGCGGGACAATCTGCGAGGACTGAAGGAAAATGTCGTCGTTGGCCGATTGATTCCCGCTGGAACGGGCTTGAGCTACCACGCTGACCGCAAGCGGCGTCGCGAAGAAGAGGCGATTGCAGAAAGCATCACGCCGGACGAAATCGAACAGGCATTGTCCGAAGCGCTGTCCGCATCCGACCCTGATTGATTGCCGGGGATCGGATCAGTGCCACCGGCGCGGGTTGACGCCGAAGCCGCCGACCCGCGCCGATACGCGTTCGAACTTCTCCCGATTGGCACCGCGCCAGCATAGATCGTCGAGGGATTCGGCCAGTGGCACATCCGTGACCAGGACCGCCAGTTTGCGATAAAGCGCGGCTTCCTTGCGCATCGCCTTGAGCGTTGCTGCGAGCCTTGTCGCTCCTCGTATATCCGTGGGCCAGGTTCGGGGATCGCCGGGGATCGCGTCTACCGTGCGGTAGTGTTGCAGCAGAGCGGACGCGGTCTTTCGCCCGAAACCTGGAATGCCTGGAATGCCGTCCGCAGTATCGCCGACGAGCGCCAACCAATCGGGAATGCTCTTGGGGTCAACGCCATTGCGTGCGCGTACGCCCTGGGCGTCGATAACGCGCCGCCGCACCGTATCGAACTGCACCACGCCGTGATCGTCGTCGACGCATTGACCAAGGTCCTTGTCAGGAGACAGGATGCGCACCTGGTCGACCTCGTCGCGCCAGCGTGAGGCGCCCGTTGCCAGTGCATCATCCGCCTCGAATTCGTCCATCGACCAGACGACGATGCCGAGCGCATCCACCGCATCCTCTACCAGGTCGAACTGCGCGAGCACTGCGGGGTCCAGGCCCTCTCCAGACTTGTACCCGGAGTAAAGGCGATTGCGGAACGATTGAACGGGGTTATCGAATGCAACCGCCAGGTGGGTCACATCGTCGTAGGGGTCGTCGACCAGCCGGATCAATGTGGAGACGACTCCGACGGTCCCCTTCACGTCCTGGCCGGAGGGCGATAGACGGGGCGGTCGCCTGGAGTAGTGCGCGCGGAACAGTTCGAACGTGCCGTCGATCAAGTGCAGCCGCATGATTGATCTCTCGACCCGACGCTCTACCGGACGTTCCAGTCGCGGCGTGCGCGGTGGATCATTACTCCCACCCGAAGTACGCGTTCGACACGACGGTCGTTTCTCCTACGCGCGCCTCGAAGAGCGCGCGGCCGTTGCCGACGGTCCAGATCCGCACTCGCAACGTGTCGCCCATAAAAACGGGGGCCGAGAAACGTACCTTGATCTTTCGAAAGCGCGCCGAGTCGCCTTCACAGAGCGCATCGAGCAAGAGGTGTGCGCAATGGCCGAATGTGCACAGTCCATGGAGGATGGGTTCGTCAAATCCGCCGAAACGCGCCGCTTCCGGATCGATGTGTAGCGGGTTGTAGTCGCCGGACAACCGGTAAATGTGGGCTTGGTTGTCGGCAATGTGCGCTTCCCGGACGATGTCGGGTTTGCGTTCGGGCAACGTGATCCTTTCGGAAAAGGTGCGGCCGGCGCCCTCGAAAGGTTCGATATCACCCAGTTTTTCCACGCCGCGGCGGAACGAGCCGTTCACCATGCGCAGGTACAGGTTGCCCTCGGCGTCGCATACCTCGCTTTCGCATTCGACGAAACCATTGCCCTTGCCACGGGGGTGGGCGCCAATGAGTCGGGATCGCACGCTGACTCCGCCAGCGAGTGGCAAAGGGCGAAACATTTCAAGGTAACGTTCCGCGTCGATGTTGAGCGGTCCAGGCGAGTTCGGTATCAGTTCGGGATCGATGGGAGCCCCAGCGCCGCCCCAGCGAATCGCAAACGTCGGAAAGACACTGAATTCCGGGTGCCGCTCGTATACGAAACGCAGATCGCGCGTGCCGATCCCCGTCGCGTAAAGCAGCACATCCCGCTGATCGTAGGCGATCTTGACAGGTTCTCCCCACGGACCTGCCCTGTCGTTGGGCAGAGCGGCCTTGGCGTCGTACGTGGCCATGACGATCCCCGATGCTTAGTCAAACCCAAGTCTACGGGACCCCGACACACCCTGCACCACACTCCCACCTACGCACCTACGCCTCACAGATCAATACGAGACCACTCGGCTATAACAGACCAATTCATCACCGAGCACGAGCACTCCATCACCGAATTCCCTGATTACTGCCAGGTCTGTCAGATCACATCCCCACCGCCGGATACCAATCTGGCCGCTTGTGGCGATGTCGTAGACTTCGGCGGAATCGGATTCCACGTCACCCACCAGCAAGCTCGACCCGTCTGCGCTTACGACGGAACGACCGGGTGGAAATCGTGCTACTTGATCAAACGTGTCTGTCGAAAGAACCTGTCCGGACCGGAGGTAGATTCTCGATCCATCCGGGTTCAGGGCGAAACTGGAGGTGCCACTTTTCCAGCCATCTCTCTCGATCGACCCATGTTCATCCTCGAGGATGATGGGCAAGTTCGATTGTGTCGCGTCGAGTTTGTACAGAGAGCCTGGCTCGACTGCCTTACCGACGTAGACAGCCGTTTGATCGGGGCTGACGGCAAAAATCGGTGACGACCTAATGATCCTTCCGACAGCAACTCTTTTTGCAGCGTTGTCCAGGTCGCGGCGGACCTCGACGACATAGCCAAATCCCTCGCCGCCGGTAGGATATGTCGAAACTACGACACGATCCGTTGATACCTCGGCGACATCCCAGGTTCGGTCATCGTCGAGTTCAACGGAGATATCGATTTTCTCGGTGTCGCCGTTGGTGGTATCGAGCACCGCAATGTCGCCAAGCCCATGCAGTGCCGCGTAGATTGTCCGCCCGTCACGACTGAGATCGATGCCGCGCGGTTGTCCGGATAACGTGAAGTTCCGCACGATCGCCGCCGTATTCAGATTCACCTCCAATATCCGGTTCAGGCTTGGAACGGAAACGAATACCCGGTTGCCGGTCGAGTCGTGTGCCATGTCGTGTCCGGTGCCTCCGAGCTCCACCCGCAATATGTCTGTGCACTGATCGGCTTGCACCGAGCCGCCCGTAGCGACAAGTTCATCGAGGTCGTCGCATGTCACCCCGGGGTTGCCGGTGAGGTCTATCGAAGTCAGCGTGTCGATGCTGAAAAGTGCGTCGATGTCGGAGACACGGGCGTCTCTGACGGTCAATGAATGCAGCGATGCAAGCCCTGCAAGCGGCGACAGGCCGATGATTCCGCTGTTGGACAGATCGAGCACTTCCAAGTTGGAAAGACGATTGATGCCGTCGAGGTCCCGTATCGTTTTCGGAGTCAGGCTGCAATCCAGTTGCGTGAAATCCTCCGGTTGCGTGTGGCCATAGGTCTTCGCGGCGTCGATGACGCATTGCTCCAGTGCGAGATCCGTGAAGCGCAATGCCGTGAAGGGGTCTGACTGCGTAGACCTCGATACCACCGCATGCAGGCACGCGCTATCGTTTTGCAGCAACATGAATGACTCGTCATCATCGTAGGCAATGATCCGGGTGGTTTCGCCGCTATCGCATTTGGTCGCCTTTGAATCGGTCTTTTCGAGGGTCGCGAAATCGAACGATTCGATGATCCCGTTCGAACTTGCGACAAACAGCGTATCGGTGATATTGCTTCCTACCGAACGTCCCTCGGATACTTGTCCTTCCCTGGTGAATGAATCGGTTCGCACCACCGTCCCGTAGCCGAGTGCAATCCGGGTGCCGCTCCGATTGATCGCAAGGCTATGGGTGCCACCGACGCTCCTAGGTCCGGTCTCCAGTATGATCGGTGCGTCTTGGTCCTGCAGGCTCAACTTGTACAGGGATCTCCCTGAACCAATGTATACGAACAGTTGATCCGGAGATCGCGCGAACACAGGACGAGTCCGGATTAACCTTCCGCCGGCAACTCTCGAAGAAACGAGGCCTTGGTCGAGCAGTACCTGTGCAATGTAGGAGAGTCCACCGTCTGCCGATACGAACAGCCGGTCCGGCTCTCCTTCGACGACGTCAAGAGTGTCAAGGTGGTCAACCGATTCGCCCAGGTCGACTGAGCGGACGGTTCGCTGTTCGATGTCGACGATGGCGATCGCATCGCTTCCATGCAATGCCGCGAATAGCCGGGTTCCGTCGATGCTCACATCGATGCCACGAGGTGTTGCCGGCATCGGCAGTCGATCGACGATGTGAAGCCTCGTCAGGGAAATCACGGCTATCTCCTTTCGGCTCGGAATAGACACGTAGATCTGGTTGCGCGCCTCGTGGAGCGCCGCGTCGAATCCATACGCGCCCAGGTCGAGGGCGAGGTTGGCCTGGCAGGTGTCGTCCGTAATCAGATCGGTGCCTTCCATCAGCCGCCGTGCGAGCGCGTCGACCTCCTCGCAGGGGAGCAGCGGGTTTCCGGAGATGTCGAGGAACCGCAGATTTGCGAGCGGCAACAGCGGTTCCAGCGAAGAAAGCGAATTGCCGGCCAGGGCCAGCGACGTCAGCGCGCTGAAAGTGTCGAGCCCGGTGGTGTCCGAGACGCTCGCGCATGTCAACGCGGTCAGTTCGACTACTTCCACGAGGTCGCCGGAAGCTTCGTCGATACATTGTTGAAGCACCGGGTCGCCAAGACTCACGTCGGCGATATGGGCAATGGCTTTGATACGGATGTGGACCGAGTCCGAGCGCCTGGCGCCGGATGTGAAGACGATATCAAGGCGTATCGTTGCGGTCTGATCGCTATCGACAGCCGGCAACCGCACCCTCGGCTGAAACGTATCGCCGTCCGTGATTGCGACAGCGGGCCCCGCAGTCTGTACCCAGGCTATGGAATCGACAGTATCCGGCGCAGATCCATTCAACATGATCGTCGAGCGCTCCTGGGCTTCGATCTCCGGTCCGGCCTCCACTTGCAGGTCTAGCGTTAGATCAAGCCGTACCCTCAGAAGGTGCCGGCGGAACTTGCCGGTTGTGCTGTAGGTCTCCAGGGTGGCCTCGTAAATGCTATTCGGCAGCGTTGTGATTTGCCTTCTGTCGAAATCCAGGCGCACCTGTGGCGTACCATTGATCGATACAGTCGTTGCTGACAACCAGGGGCCGCCATCCCGCGGGAAAACACGAACCTTGTAGTCACTCGGTTGCAAATGCGCACCGGTGCTCGTGAATACGGCGAGTTCTCGGAGTATGGGACTCTCCAATGCCCGGTCGTTGACGAAGACATTCAGGTCAAGAGTCCCGAGCGACAGTGCTGGCAACCGAAATAGAGCTGTGCCCGCGCTACGGATCAGGACATTTAGATCGTTCGGTGATAACAAATCGTTAATCGAGCCGACCGTTGGGCCTCCCGCTTTCCTGGCCTCGATACCCTGCCCGAGGAACATGGTGAGAAACGATTCCTGGCTGGCTGTGAAAGGGTGGGGCTGAGAGATCGGCAATACGGGTTGGTTCGAAACATCGTCGCTGATCAGATTGATGAACTCACCGGTTGTTTGCGGATACCGGGCCAGACCCATCAAACCGCTGTTCAGCAAGGTCAACACCATGCTCAGCGCATCGTCCTCGTCGCCGGGCGCTGGCAGATCCTGCAGATCGAAAAGCTCAACGAAAATGAAGTCGTTTGGCAGTTCCAGCGACAGGTCATCGAATGTACCGCCCAGCACAAGTCGCAAGAGGTCGGCAATGTCGGCATTCGCGCTGTTCACATTGGCCGTACTCAGACCACCCAGCACGTCGACACGTTTGGCGGCAAAATTGGAAAGCATGCTGACTGACACGAAATGGCCAGCAGTCGCCGTGGGAACCACGGCCTCCAGTGTCGCATCGAATTAGATGCTGTCGCCCGGTTGATAGAAGACAAGGCCGGAGCCACAGCCGATGAGAAAATCGCAAATCCAGGTTGACTCCGCATTGCCGGTCACCTCAATACGCAGCGGTCCGCTGTAGCTTCCCGAATAGGTGATGGGACCGAAATTTCCATCCTCGCGGGTCGTTCCAGACCCAAGCACACCACCCGTACCGGTTATCTCTACGTCCGCGCCCGCGACTGGGCCGAGCATCACGACGCCGCTGATGGATTTGGGTGGTGGCGGCACAACGTTTCCCGGCCCACCGCCACCGCCACCGCCACCGCCACCGCCGCAGGCGGAAACCAAAACGACGACGATCAGAGCGACGAGAAATCGAAATGACAGAAGCGGCATCAGGGACTTGCCAGGGATCGGGGATGTCGAAAGCAGCAATTCACATGTCCGTTCAAAACAAAGGCGATCCCTCGGGCCAAGCTCACGTACGAAGTACCGAGCCACGGAATATCGCGTTTCGCCCCTGCCGGGCTTCGATCCCTATCGCAGGCGCGGCGCATCGCTCCTGTACAACGTGACAACGCCGAGGCCATCTGAATGCCGCAGCGCATTGGGCACGCTTGCGATCGCCCCCAACGCGGCCCTGGATTGCGCACTCGAGTACCCGAGAATGTCCATGACGCGAATTGGCCGCGCGGCGAACGCCTCGAAGCACTCCGCCACCGCGACATGCGCCTCGCCGAAGATGTAGTCCAGCCAGCCGCCATCGGCGACGGCCCCGCGCGCAGCCAGTTGATCCAGCGACAACCGGCACCTTCGCCACCCACGGCGGCCGGAGCCCGCGCCCCGGATGCGGATGCCGTTCAGCAATCGGCGACGCCGTAACCGGGCCTTTCTGCTTGCGCAGGCTTCTCGCGACGCGCCGGATCCTGTCCGCGTCGCCACGTACAGCTTCCACATCTCGTACTGACCATTGTGGCCTTGAGTCGCTGTCACTCGGTCTCTGCCCAAGAAATCCTACCGCGTCGGCGACCGCCAACGTTCTCCCGAATCGAGTTCCCTTTGTCTGCCTTCAAAAGGGACAAGCTCGTCGCTCAATGTGATGTCCGCTATGCTGGCGCTTGCGGGGCACTCGCATTTTTGGACTTGACGGAACACTAGTCCGCAGTAAGCACTAGCGTCCCGGTTGTCGACAAGGTCCCGCCGGTGCCATTCACCACGCAGGTTCGCGCGTTGGTCTGTTTGCCCTCGATGCCGTTGACCCCGTCCTCTGCGGTACCGGACAGTTGCCGATATGCTTCGACCAAGAGCTGCATGCCGTACATGCCGGAGTGGTTGAACGATAGGCCGCCGCCGTTGGTATTGATTGGCAGGCGGCCACCGGGTGCGGCGTGGCCGTCCTTCCAAAGGGTGTAGCCCTTGCCCCGGGGAGCCAGGCCAAGCATCTCGGCGGTAATAGCCGCTGTGATGGTGAAGGAGTCATAGATCATCGCCATTTCCATATCGCCGGGTCCGAGGCCCGCCATTTCGTAGGCGGTGGCGGATGACCGTGATGCGGAGGTGGCGGTGAAGTCCGCCATTTCCAACATGTTGGCATGACCCATGGACTCTCCCGCCCCCGAGATCCACACGGGGTTGGTGCGCAGACTGCGGGCTATTTCGGGTCGCGCAACGATGACGGCGCCGCCGTGATCTGTCACAAGGCAACAGTGGAGCAGCGTCAGCGGCCAGGCGATCAACCGCGCATTCACGACGTCGGCTACGGTGATCGGTCCGCCGTACGGATTGGTGTCTTTCGAAAACATCAAGGCGCGCGGATTCAACGTGGCCCATTGACGGGTCACCACCGAGACGTGCGCGAAGTCTTCCGGTGTCGTACCGAAACGGTGCATGTGCCGGACCATGGCGTGGGCGTAGTTCGATGGTGCGCCGAAGACGCCGTAGGACATGGTCATCTCGGTGGCTGGATCGATCTCCCCAGCCACGGCGCGCCCGCCTCCGCCGCCAGCCCCGCGATAGGACCAGCCCGCCTGGCCGTGACTGACCAGGGCGACATCGATGATGCCCGCGTGTATCGCCGCAAGGGCGTGATGCACGAGAATCTGGAAGGAACAGCCACCAACGGACGTCGTATCAATGTAGCGCGGCTTCAGGCCCAGATGCTCCGCCAATTGCGATGACCACCCAGCGGAGAACACTCCCTGGATGTCCGAGATGGGAATCCCGGTTTGATTGGAGACGTTCGTTATGGCCTCGATGTGGTGTTGCAGCGATGTAACCTTGGGTCCGCGCTCTTCGGGATAGCCGATTTCGTTGGATTCCGCCGCGCCGACGATGGCTGCGGCGTTATTGAGGTTTGCCGCCATGATCAATTCTCCGCCACGCGCCAGAAGGGAATGTGCGTATCTTCGTTGGCGGCTTCGAACTCGACGGTCACCCTGGCGCCAATCTTGATCGATTCGGGTTCGTTCGCATCGACGCCGCGCAGGACGGTCAGCATGCGGTCGCCCTCGGCGAGGTCGATGTATGCGGTGACGTAGGGCACTTCCTTGGCCCAGCCGCCGAAGGCGCGGTGCTGCACGGCGAAGGTGTGGATGCGCCCCTCGCCGCTCGCTTCAATCCATTCGATATCGGTCGCGTGGCAGAACGGGCAAATGAGCCTCGGATACCAGTGAACGCGGTTGCAACTCGTGCAGCGCGGGAGCATCAGCTTGCCTTCTTTCGCGCCGTCCCAGAACGGCTGGGTATGGAGTCCATGCGGGGGTATGGGTTTGTCGTAAGCCAATCTATTCGGTCCGGTTCACATGGGAAAGCTAAACATAGCATGCCGAGCCGCGTCTCCGTACGGCTCATGTATTGCAGTCAGTCTTCCAGCACCAGCAGCTCCGTTCCTTCGTCTACCCGATCCCCTGGCGCCACGTTGATGGTGACGACCTTGCCGTCCCCAGGAGCGACGATGTTGTGCTCCATCTTCATCGCCTCCAGCACCATCAGCGTCTGACCCGATTTCACTCGATCGCCGGCGGCTACCGCGACGGCCGTGATCGCGCCGGGCATGGGGGCGGCAACATTCCCGCGCGGGTTCGCGACGCTTCGGAAGTCGCCGACGGCTGCGCCCTGTAGCTGAATGCGCTCGGTGGAGCCGTTCCTGAGGACAAACACGTCGTCGTCGATGGGATAGACGGAAGCCTTTGCCAGTTTGCCGTCGATGCGCGCTTCGATTTGATTGTCGCGCAAGACGATCTTACCCACGTCGTACGCCCCGTCGGGACCTTCCATTCGATAAGAACTGCCAGTGTCGACACCTCGCGTGGCGCAGACTTCGAGCTTTTCCCGGTTCCGGCGCAGGCGCAGCCGTTGGGCATGCGGCAAATTGAGTTGAAATCCGTCGGCGTTTTCCCAGGGTCCTGCCGACTCGGGAACAGTTACCAGCGAAGCAACGGCCAGCAGGAGCGACGTTGGATCGGCGGGAGGCGCCAGCGATGCCGCCGCGTCCGTGGTGAGTGCTGTGGTGTAGGTGCCGCGGGCGAATTCCTCGTGCGCGAGAATGTTCGCGAGATAGCCGACGTTGTGCTCTACGCCGACGATCTCCGTTTGCCGCAACGCTTGTCGCAGGGCGGCGATGGCGGCGGGACGATCCGGGGCGTGGGTGATGACCTTCGCCATCATCGGGTCATAGTGAACGGGGACGTCCGATCCGGTCTCGACGCCGGCGTCTACGCGCACGTGTTTTGGCCAGGCAACATGGTGCAGCTTGCCACTGGACGGCAGGAAGTTCCGTTTCGGGTTCTCGGCATAGATGCGAACTTCGATGGAGTGGCCATTGATCCGCAAGTCGTCCTGGACGAAAGGCAGGGGCTCTCCCGCCGCGACGCGCAACTGCAGTTCCACCAGGTCCAGGCCAAGAATCGCTTCCGTCACCGGATGCTCGACCTGTAGTCGCGTGTTCATCTCCATGAAGTAGAAGTCTTCATCCTCCATGATGAACTCGACGGTGCCCGCGCCGACGTAGTTGATCGTGCGCGCGGCTCGCACTGCCGCTTCACCCATGGTGGTCCTCAGGCGCTGGCTCACCGTGGGCGCCGGCGCTTCTTCCACGACTTTCTGGTGCCGCCGCTGGGTAGAGCAGTCCCGCTCGAACAGGTACACCATGTTGCCGTGGGTGTCGCCAAGGACCTGTACCTCTATGTGTTTTGGTGCCTGTATCAAGCGTTCGAGCAGGACCCGGTCGTCCCCGAAAGCGGCTTTCGCTTCGCGCCGGGCACCGTCGAGCGCCGCGCCGAATCCTTGGGCGTCGTCAACGCGCCGCATACCGCGTCCGCCACCACCCGCGGACGCTTTGATCAATAACGGGAAGCCGAGCTCTTGCGCCTTCGCCGAGAGAATATCGGGATCCTGGTCATCTCCCAGGTAGCCGGGAACGACAGGCGTGCCCGCGTCCCCCACCAGGTGTTTGGCTTCGATCTTCGACCCCATGGCGCGGATCGCGGAAGGCGAGGGGCCAACGAAAACACATCCCGCCGAGGCGCAGGCGTCGGCAAATTCTGCGTTCTCCGACAGGAAGCCGTAACCGGGATGTACGGCATCGGCCCCGGTCGCGGCGACAGCCCCCATTACCGCGTTGATGTCCAGGTAACTTGCCGCCGCCACCGGCGGACCAATCCGCACCGCCCGATCGGCCTGCCGAACGTGTAACGCATCGGCATCCGCATCGGAATAGACGGCGACGGTCTCGATGCCGAGTCGGCGGGCGGTGCGCATGACGCGGCAGGCGATCTCGCCCCGATTGGCGACAAGCAAGGATTTGATCACGTCGCTACATCCTGAAGACGCCAAAGCGTCCGGGTTGGACATCGAGTTCCCGCGTTGCGACCGTCAGGGCGAGCGCCAGCACGCGTCGAGTGTCGACGGGATCGATCACGCCGTCGTCCCAAAGTCTGGCGCTGGCGAAATAGGGATGGCCCTCGAATTCGTACTGGTCGCGGATGCCCGCCATGAACGCGTTCTTTTCCGACGCTGGCCAGGCGTTGCCTCGGGAGGCCATGGAGTCGCCTCGGACGGTGGCCAACACATGGGCGGCCTGTTCTCCGCCCATCACGGAGATGCGCGCGTTGGGCCATGTCCACAACATGCGCCCGCCGTAGGCGCGGCCACACATCGCGTAGTTCCCCGCCCCGAAGGAACCGCCGATCACCACTGTGAACTTGGGCACGCGAGCGCACGCCACAGCCGTGACCATCTTTGCGCCATCCTTCGCGATCCCCTGATTCTCGTACTTCCGACCCACCATGAAGCCGGTGATGTTTTGCAGGAACACCAACGGCACCCCGCGTCGATCCGCGAGTTGGATGAAATGGGTGGCTTTGAGGGCGGACTCCGAGAACAGTATGCCGTTGTTCGCGAGGATGGCGACGGGAATGCCGCAGATACGGGCGAAGCCGCAGACGATCGTCTCGCCGTAAAGGGCCTTGAATTCGTTTAAGTCGGAACCGTCCACGATGCGCGCGATCACTTCTCGCACGTCGTAGGGCGTGCGGCTGTCGGAAGGCAATACCCCGTAGATCTCCTCAGCCGGGTACGCAGGCTCTCGGGATGCCACGACATCTACGGCGGATCGGTAGCGCAAGTGGCTGGCGGCCACCGTTTCGCGCGCCAGGGCGAGCGCGTGTTCGTCGTTGGCGGCCAGGTGGTCGGCGACGCCGGAGACGCGCGCGTGCACGTCGCCGCCGCCCAGACTCTCGGCATCCACTTCTTCGCCCGTGGCCGCTTTGACCAGGGGTGGACCGCCGAGGAAGATGGTGCCCTGGTTCTGCACGATGATGGCGACATCGCACATGGCGGGGACATAGGCGCCGCCCGCCGTGCACGACCCCATGACCACAGCGATCTGGGGAATGCCCGCTGCGGACAGGTTCGCCTGGTTGTAGAAGATGCGGCCGAAGTGTTCGCGGTCCGGGAAGACGTCTGCCTGCAACGGCAGGAACGCGCCGCCGGAATCCACCAGGTACACGCAGGGAAGGCGGTTTTCGAGCGCAATTTCTTGCGCGCGCAAGTGCTTTTTGACCGTGATGGGATAGTACGTGCCGCCCTTTACCGTCGCGTCGTTGGCAACGACCACGCACTCCTTGCCTTCAACACGACCGATACCGGTAATGATGCCTCCCGCCGGGATGTCGTCGTCGTAAAGCTGATGGCCTCCCAACTGTCCGATCTCCAGAAATGGCGATCCCTGGTCGAGGAGCCCATGTACGCGATCCCGCGGCAGCAACTTGCCGCGGCCGACGTGTCTATTCCTTGATCGTTCGTCGCCGCCGACGGCAATACGGCCCACCAGCTCGCGCAGCGAGCTGCTCAAGGCACGGTTGTGTTCCGCATTGTCCTGGAAGGACGGGTGGTCAGTGTCGATATTTGATCGCAAGATTGCCATGCGATTGGCTGCGCTATCCGTAAACGACGGGAGTTGCGCGAGTCTCGCAAGACCTGCTCGACAAGGCAACGTTCCTACGCGGCCAGATGCGCGTTTGTCGGCGTCGGGCTCGTTCGGTTGGCGTATGATCGACGGATGAAGTCGACCCGCGTCAAGAACCAGTTTCTGCTGGCAATGCCGAACCTGCTCGTCGCGGGGGACTACTTCCGGGACACGATTACCTATGTCTGCGACCACAATGACAAGGGTGCCATGGGTATCGTCGTGAACCGACCCTTGAAATTGACGGTTGCCGATATCCTGGAACAGCTTGAATTGCCGAACACGCGCGATGTCGAGGCCGTCGTCCTGGAGGGCGGGCCCGTACAGCGCAATGCTGCCATCATCCTGCACAGCGACGACGTTCGGCTCGAGAAAAGCGTTGGTGTCGGCGATGGACTCGCGCTCACCGCAGAAGTCGACATGCTTGCAGCCATTGGGCGCGGTGAAGGACCGAGCCAGTTCATAGTGGTGCTCGGATACGCCGGATGGGCTTCCGGCCAACTCGAAGGCGAATTGGCAGCCAATACCTGGTTGACCTGTCTTGGATCGAAATCGCTGATCTTCGAAGTGCCGTTTGAAGAGCGTGTCGATACGGCTGCGAAGACCCTCGGCATCGACTTTTCACTGATGTCGGGTCAATCCGGCAACGCCTGAAGCTGTGTCTGCCCGCTGATCACAACAGCATCAGCGTCGGAAGATCAGTCGCTTGCAGCCGCTTCGCGAAGTCGTTCAGGGGTCATCGGCAGGTCTCTGACGCGAACGCCGGCGGCGGCGAATACGGCGTTGGCAAGGGCTGCTGACGCAGGTCCGACGGTGGCCTCCCCGGCGCCGACTGGATCGAGTCCCGGGTAGTCCAGAATAACTGTTTCCATGCGCGGAACCTCGCTGAAACGCAGAATCGGGTAACTGTTCCAATCGACGCTGGTCACGCCGTCGGCATCGAAAGTCACCGCTTCCTTCAAGCACCAGGACAGCGCTTGTACGGTGCCGCCTTCGAGTTGATTGACCAGACCGTCGGCATCCACCGCGCGGCCAGCGTCGGCTGCGGTCCACACCCGCCGAACCGTGACGGACGCGTCGTCGGAAACGCTGGCTTCAATGACGATCGCAACACAGCACTGCTGATTCTTGTAGCGCGCGATAGCCAGACCGCGCGGACCCCGCAGCCCGCCCGAAAGTTCGAGGACGGCATCGAGCACCCGCATTGCGCGCTTGTCGTGGGTCAGATGCTGCCGCCGAAACTCGACCGGATCGACACCGGCGGCGAAGGCGAGTTCGTCCATGAACGACTCGATGGCGAACACATTCATATGCGCCCCCAGACTGCGCAACGAGGAGGTTCGCAAGGGCGAGTTCGTCACGGGATGTTTGACCACCTGCGGTTGGGGCAACCGGTATAGGGGTGAGGCGTTGCGGTCCATCCCGGATGCTGTGACGGACTTGGCGACGGCGAGACTGGACTTGAACGGCTGCCCCAGATGCCACGCCGCCAGGAGGTCCACACCGGGGTTTGTCGGCGACGGTCGACCGCCGTGAGGAAAGCTCCAGATGTCGTGACGCCAGTCCAGTACGCGACCCGACTTGTCGATATTCGCCGCCAGACCGACGCGCATTGCGGGACCGTAGGGTTCGAATGCATGTTCGTCTTCGCGCCGCCATTGCACCAGGACCCCGCGTCCGGGCAATGCGCGGGCGACAAGGGCGGCGTCGAGCGCGGCGTCATCGGCGCCGTTGTGCCCGTAGCAACCCGAGCCGTCGACATGGGCTACGTCGATGTCTTCGACCGGCATGTCAAGCGTGCGGGCGAGGACTCCGCGCAATGGCTCTATGCCCTGGCTGGCGGAGAGGATCTTCAAACGGCGGTTGTCGAATTTTGCCCATGCGGCCGACGGGGCGAGTGAAGCGTGCATGATGAACGGTCGAGAATAGGTCGCTTGCTGACTCGCGCTGAAGTTGGGTTCCGAAGGAGGATCGCCATCGTCGATGGAAAGTCCGTGTCGGACCAGGTGTTCATTCAGCGTGCCGTCGGTTCTGATCTCCCCCTCCCGCCGCCATACCGCGCGCTCTCGCACCCTGGCTGCAAGGACGGTTGCGGTAAATTCATCGGGGTGCGCGACCGCCACGAAACTGCCGTCCACCACGATTTCCGCAGGCGCAGCAAGTCTCGTATCGAGACGCTCCAAACGGTGGTTCAGCGACGGCGGACGCACCACGCGCGCGTGAAGGTCGCCTCGAAGGTCTTGCAGGAATACATGACTGCCGCGCGCCTTGGTCTCGATATCCAGGCGCGGATGGTGCCCCCGTCCCACGAGCTGATAGTCGGCTGGATTCTTTTCGGGCGTTGTTTCGACAATATCGAAGTCGAATGGTCCGGTCTGCACTCGCCAATAGTCCATTGGCTGGTTGATGCCCGGCGCCGTGATCTGGCCGTCGATCACGGTCGTGGCGTCGGCGGAAACACCGAGTTCCCGTGCCGCTGCCGACAGCATGAGACGGCGCGCCCAGGCCGCGGCCTGGCGCAGTGCGGCACCGCTGGTTTCCAGCGACATCGATCCTGCCGTGAAGCCTTCGTTCGGCGTCACGCCGGTTGCCGCCGAAACCATGCGCACGCGTTCGATATCGACATCGAGCTCTTCCGCCACGATCAGACGCAGCGTCGACAGGATTCCCTGCCCGAGTTCGACCTTCCCGGTCATGGCCACAATCCGACCGGGCTCGATGGAAATCCAACGGTCGAGCGACGGCACGGCCTTGAGCGGCGCTGGAAGTTCCGAATGTCGATGACCTGGCGATTTCAGGCGCAACACCTGCGGTCCGTTTTCCGGGCGGGACCCTGACCCCACAAAAGTCCGGCAGTCTGCTAGCGCGCGCAGGACCCGTGGATGGGAACCGCACCGGCAGAGTTGGCCATCGAGCGCGTCTTCGATCTCTTTCCGGGACGGTTGCGTATTGCGACGAAACAGCGCTTCGGCGGCAACAACGATGCCGGGCAGGCAGTAGCCGCATTGCGTCGCGTTGGCGGCTATCAGCGCCCGGCGCACGGACGAGTCGATCCCCGCCGCCGTTTCGATGCGATGGCCTCGCATGTCACCCACCGGCGTCGTGCAGCTATAGACCGGTTCACCGTCAGCCAGGATGCGGCAGGCCCCGCACTGCTCTGCCGTACATCCGAGCTTCGGTCCCGGAGTGCCGAGACCTCGAAGAACATACAGCAGCGGCACATCCTGGTTCGCCTCCACTTCAACGGGCTCGCCGTTGAGAACGAAATCGATCAACGGCATTGGCGTTCCCTCAACTTATGCATGAAGACTTCCACAGGTTCGGGATACCAGAAACGGACATCGCCGGGCAACCCCTCGGAGCGTATGATCGCCGCATGCACCTGTCGACCCCAAGCCTGTCGTTCGTGATCCCAGCGTAGATGCGTGAAGCCTAGTGCCGCACCTGGCGTTCGATTTCGGCTTGAGGAATATCGGTGTCGCCGTCACGGAGCATCGCTACGGCACCGCCACAGCCATTTCTACAATCAGGGCCCGCGAGGGGATTCCGGTATGGGACCGATTGGACGCGTTAGTGCGTGAATGGCGACCGGAAGGATTCGTCGTTGGACTGCCGCTCAACATGGATGACAGTGAGAGCGACATGTCCCAGGCCGCTCGACGGTTCGGTGCCAGGCTGGAACGCCGCTACGGCATTGTCGTCGAATTCGTCGATGAGCGACTGTCAACCTTTGAGGCGACCCAACGCGGGGGCAGCCACGACACCGCCGCGTTGATCATTGCCGAAACCTGGTTGAACTCGCCGAACACGTCCGCCGGATCGAAGTCGACGTAATAGTCACTGCGCCCGCCAGCGCTTGACGCGGTTGTCCGAGATCGCGGCGCGCGGGTGCCCCTGTCTAATCGGAACTTCGAGGCGTCGCACGATCTAACCCGTTGTTTTTCTGGGTAAATCAAAAAAATCGGGCGATCGTCACTGGGTACGTCCTATGGACGCACGCCCAGGAGCTTGAAAGCTTCGCGCTGTAGCGCGGTGGGCCGGGTGAGGACCTCGAACGGCTCGGCGCCGGGCAATCGGGGCACGACGCGGTTCTTGGCGATCGTCGCCAGGTCGCCGAGCAGGGTGCGGAAGCTGTGCACCGGCAGACCGTCGGCGGTGCGTTTGCCGCGGGCTTTTTCCTCGGCGGCTTCGGACACCCGCGCCGGCGCCACGATGGACGTGCGCGCGGCCTCGGCGGCGCCCGGGTCGTGGTCGTCGAACAGCAGCGGCTTGAGCCGGGCGCGCATGTGCCATTCCACGTAATAGGCCAGCATGCACAGGAACACATGCGAGCGGACCCGGTCGGCGGTTCGGTGGAACACGGGCCGCACCTTGAGGTCCACGGTCTTCAAGCTTCGGAAGGCGCGCTCGACCGCGCTCAGGCGCTTGTAGGCGCGCACGGCGCCCTCGGCGTCGAGTCGCGTCTCCGCCAAGCTGGTGCGCACGACGTACAAGCCGTCCAGCGCCGCTTCGGCGGCGATGGACTCGGGCTTTCGCCGATAGCCGAACGAGTCCTCTTCGATATCCAACTCGAAGTGCTTGGCCATCTTGTATTTGCCGACGACCTTGCCCGCCCGCACGCCGATCTTGTCCTCGCCCTTCAAGCGCCGCTTCTCCCGACTCGCGGCCGCCACGATGGGATCGAGCAACGCCTCGGTGGCCCGGAGCAGCTCTTCCCGCTTGCGCGCCCGCTCCTCGGCCAGCAGCGGGTTGCGGCACACCATGAGGCGCTCGCCCGGATAGGCGTCGCTTCGGATCTCCACCAGGTCGGTCTCGTCGAACAGCGATAGCTGCACCGCGCCGGATTCCACCAGGGACCGCACCGCCGGACCCCGCAACGCGCTGATCCAGTCCAGACCGGACGGGCGCACCTCCTCGCGGATGCGCGCCTCGGTCAACATCCCGCGGTCGCCCGCCAACACCACCCTGGAGAACCCGAACCGATGCCGCAGCTTGTCGATCTGCGCGCCCACGGTGGCCGGGTCCGCCGTGTTGCCGTCGAACACCTCCACCGCCACCGGACGGCCCTCGGCGTCGCACAACAGCCCGAACTCGATCTGCAACTTGCCGCGCTTGCCGTCGCGCGAGTGGCCGCGCCGCCCCAGCGGACAGCGGCGCCCTTCCAGCCACACCGACGTCAGGTCGTAAAGCACCAGGGCGCCGTCCTTCAGATGCCGCTTGGCCAAGCGCCGCTCGATGGCGTCCCGGCGCTTGAGCAGCCAGTCCATGGCGGCGTAGAGATCGTCCTCGCCGCAGTCTTCCAGCCCCAGCGTCTCGGCGAGCGCGTCGCGCGCGGTCGCCTCGGCCAAGCCCCGGGCGGCGGCCAGTTTCGAGCCGGGGTCGACGATCCGGGCGACGATCATCGCCAGCACGCGCCGGCGCTCGGGCGAGTCCGCGCCGGCGATCGTCCGGTCCAGGCGCAGCTTGCGCAGCGTCCCGAGCGCGGCGGCGACATGGCCGTGGGGCCGAGAGCGCACGATGTCGAAGGCGTCGTCGAGGCGGGACACCGCGGCGCCGCCCTTCAGCAGCACGCGCAGGCCCTCGACCAGCGTCGGGGGCCATTTGGAGAGGTTGGCGAGGGTGCGTTTCCTGACCTTGCCGGCGGCGCGGAAGGACTCGCGCAGGAGCACGGCGGGGGGCGAGTTGCGGTTGGGGACGCTTTCGATGTACATGGCTACTGATTGCGAAAGTATACGTCGCTATGAAAGCACATATACCGCATATATTCAACATATTACATGGCTACATATTCCCGCTCGACCGGCGCAAGAAATCCCCTTGAATCAGAGATTTAGGGCCAAAATACGCTTGGGTTGGTCTGGAAGTTCAGTCTAATCTATGCTTCGCCTTCCCGCTGGCAGTATCTGGAATCCGAATGCTCAAATACATCTACCCTCGCATCTGGCCCATCGCCTTTCTGGTATTCGGCCTCCTCGCCGCGACGGGAACGCACATCAGCTACAGCGCTGGCCCGGTCACCATTTCGTCCCACAACCTGATGTGGTTCATCATGGCGCTGGCGCACGCAGACGTGTTCTGGCGCGGCCGGGACGCATTTGCCCACAGTGGCCGACACCACTGATCGAACGCTGCGGATGCGGCTCGATTGGCGCGGACGGTCAGCCAGCCGCGATATCGAAGCCGGCATCCTCGATGGCCGCTTCCAGTCCGGGGCGGTCGATCCTGGATGGTTCGAAATCGATGGCAACAGATCCGGAATCGAGGTCCGCCCGAGCCGCGCCGACGCCGGGGCGGCTTTCCAGAGCCTTCTGCACACTGGTGACGCAGCCATCGCACTGCATGCCTTCGATTCTGATTTCCAAATGCTCCATATGGGTCTCTTAGATGCCCTTCGCGAAAGATGGCCGCCAGCGGCGCAACAGCAGCGAGTTCCCGACCACGCTAACGCTGCTCATGGCCATCGCGGCCGCCGCAATCGTGGGGCTCAGAAAGCCGAGCGCTGCCAACGGAATACAGACCACATTGTAAGCGAAGGCCCAAAACAGGTTCTGCTTGATCTTGCGGAACGTCGCGCGGCTTGCGGCGATGGCACCGGCGACCATGCGCGGATCCGACCGCATGAGCGTAACCCCCGCGGTTTCCATGGCGATATCGGTGCCCGCGCCAAGGGCGAAGCCCACATTGGCCGACGCCAACGCGGGCGCGTCGTTGATGCCGTCGCCGACCATGCCGACAACCCGGCCGGTAGTCGTCATCTCCTCGACGATCCTGGCTTTCTCGTCTGGACGCACGCCGCCCCGGGCATCGTCGATACCTACCGATTCGGCAACGCGTCGTACCACCGCTTGTGCATCGCCGGATAGTACGGCTGCCCGCACGCCGATGTCGCGCAGCGCGTCGATGGCTGCGGCGGCGGTGTCTCGAATGGGATCATTGATGCCGATAATACCGAGCAGGCGGTTGGCTTCGGCGACGAAAACAACAGTGGTGCCTTCGGTTTCCCAATCGCGCGCATGCGCCCGAGATGTCTTGTCGATGGCAACGTGCCTGGCGACGAATTCCGCGTTGCCCACCCAAACCCGGTTTCCGTTCACGACGCCGCGCGCGCCAAAGCCGGGAACTGCCTCAAACTCGCGCAGCGGCAGCGTTTTCAGGCCAGCCTCGCTCGCATGTTCCACCATCGCGCGCGCCAGGGGATGTTCGCTGCCCCGCTGAATGGAAGCGGCGACGGTCAACAGGTGTTGGTCGTTGCTCTCGCTTGTCCCCGCGAATAGTCGCGCGACGCTGGGACGACCTTCGGTCAGTGTGCCGGTCTTGTCGAATATGACCGTGTCGATGTGGTGCGCCTGTTCGAGGGCATCGACATCCTTGATCAGAATGCCCGCGCGCGCGGCCGCCCCGGTGCCGGTCATGATCGCCGTGGGGGTGGCCAGGCCCAGGGCGCAGGGACAGGCGATGACGAGCACGGACACTGCGGCGATCAGCGAATATTCCAAGTTGCCCGATATGGCGAGCCAGGCGGCGAAGGTGATGAGGGCGATGACGATGACGGCGGGAACGAACACCGCGCTGATCCTGTCGACCAGGCGCTGTACGGCGGCCTTGCCCGCCTGCGCGTTTTCCACCAGGCGCACGATCCTCGCGAGTGTCGAATCCTCGCCGACGGTAGTCGCCCGCACCTTGAGGAGCCCAGAGCCGTTGATCGCGCCGCCAGTGACAGGATCACCCGCAGTCTTGGCCACGGGCAAGCTCTCACCGGTGACCAGGGATTCATCGACATCGCTGGCGCCCTCCACGACCTCGCCATCCACCGGAATCCGCTCTCCGGGACGAACGACGACCCTATCGCCGCTCGCCACCCGAGCTATGCCGGTTTCCATTATCGTCCCGTCCGGCTGTTCTACGCGGGCCGTCGGCGGTCGCAGTTCCATCAGCGCGCGAATCGCCCGCGTTGTGCCGCGTTTGGCCCTGTTTTCCAGGTATTTGCCGAGCAATACCAGTGTGATGATGACTGCGGACGCCTCGAAGTAGAGCTGGCCGTCGGCTTCCTCGCCGAGAGTTTGGAGTAGATACCAACTGAATCCATACGCGGCGGTAGTGCCGAGAACAACGAGCACATCCATGTTCGCCGATCCGCCGCGCAAGGCATTGAACGCGCCCCGGTAGAAACGCGCGCCTATGACGAACTGTATCGGTGTGGCTATCAGGACTTCGAATGCGGGCATCACGTGCAGGTCCTCGTACCCGAGCACCTGAAACAACATGCCGAGGACGAGGGGCGTGGTGAGCGCTGCGGACAGGATGACGACGCGTCGTTCGTTGTCAGCCTTCGCCTCGTCGAATTGCGTCTGCGACGTTGATTCGGCCGCATCGAAGTTGGCCCGATATCCGGCGTGTTCCAATGCGGCTGCGACGTCTCTTGAACGGACCCGTCCCCTGACGATGTTGATGCTCGCGCGTTCCGCGACCAGGTTCACGCTTGCATCGAGCACACCGGGAACGCGTTGCAACGCTTTCTCTACCCGAGTTGCACAGGCGGCGCAGGTCATGCCTTCCACCGCGAACGCCAGCGTTTCTCGCCCGACCGAAAAACCGGCGCCATTCACCGCGGCGGCGAGCGCCTCTATGCCCGTCGCGCCGTCGTCGATCTCGAGCGATGCCCGTTCGAGAGCGAGGTTCACCGTGACATTGCGTACACCCGAGACCCGGGACAGTGCCCTCTCGAGCCGGGTTACGCACGCGGCGCAGGTCATCCCCTCGATATCGAGTTCGAGCCGTTCGATATCGCGAGTTGCCACGACGTCGCTCATGCCGCGCTCCGCCGCCGTCAGCTATTCAAGAGCAGCGCGAACATGCCCAGCCAGACCAGGAGCAGGAAGTGCCAGTACATCGCGCAAAGATCTACGCTCACTCGCGCGTCGCCTATATCGGCATTCCGAACCATTCGCCGCGCCGCGCGCCACCAGGCGAACAACCCGCCGAGGAGATGTACGCCGTGGACTCCGGTCAGGACGAAAAAGAATCCGTTGGCGGGATTCGTTCGGGCGTAATAGCCGAGTTCGACGACCTCGCGCCAGACGACTAACTGGCCGATGAGGAAACCCATCGTCAATGCGCCGGCGACCAGGAATGCGGTTCGACCACGCGTGACATCGCTTCGGGCTACGGCGGCACGCGCCCACTCGAAAGCGATACTGGCGATGATGAGCACGCCGGAATTGACCCAGAGCAACATCGGTTCCGGCATCGCGACCCAATCGGTCGAGAATTCGAGGCGCATGTGGTACGCGGCGATGAAGAGCGAGAACAGGACGCCCACGACCGCCAGAAACATCACCAGCGCGACCTTTCTGTTGTGCACCGCAAATCCGCCGGTGCGCAGTAGCGCCACACCCGTTTGGTCCGGCAACCAGGGTTTCTCCGTCAACTTGGCGAAAAGGCCCACCTTGAGTGCCTCGCATGCGTGAACGTTGCGGGAATTGTACTCCCCGTACCCGCTCGGTTGGGGAGCCGTTGGGACCCGCTGGGAACCCGCTGGGTTAACGGAGGCTGCGGTTTGTGTTGAAGTATCGGGATGGATGTCGAGAAACTGCCGCCCTTTCCCAAGCCGCCCCTCACGGTTGCTGTAAGCGAGTGCCTGACCGGTGCCCACGTCAGGTACGACGGTGGCCACAAGCGGCAGGCGATGCCGCACGCGGCGCTCGACGGCCTGTATGTGTTTCGCCCCATCTGCCCGGAAGTGGGCATCGGTCTCGGCGTACCGCGCGACCCGATTCGCCTTGTGGGCGACCCCAGCGCGCCCAGGGCGAGAGTCTTTGGCGGGGAATCCGCCATATCGCGGGCGCTGGCGGATGTGACGGACGCGTTGCGCGCATACGCGGACCGTCAGTTGCCCTTGCTCGATGAGGTCGATGGCTACGTCTTCATGCAGAATTCGCCAAGCTGCGGACTTTCCGGCGTCAAATTATTCCGGAGCGGTACTAAGGGCACGGGTCGCGGCGTGTACGCGGCACAGGTCGCGCTCAGGCGGCCCGCACTCCCCGCAACAGAGGGCGGGTGGCTATTCGATCCCCCACGCTGCGCCAACTTTGTGATGCGTACGTTCGTGTACGCCCATTGGCGGCGAACGCGCGCCTACGGCATGACGGCGGCGAAACTCATCGCCTTCCACGCTGCCTACAAATACCTGGTGATGGCGCACGACGTGCGGGCCTACCGGCGACTCGGACATCTACTGTCAGACCTGTCCGGCGCTGTCGACAACGTGGCCAGGCGCTACGTCCGAGATTTGCTGCAGGCGCTTTCGCGGCCCGCTTCCCGGGCTGGGCACGTCAACGCATTGGCGCATTTGCAGGGAACTGTCCGCGTTCCTTCAATCGGGGAAACTCGACCACCCAACCTTACCCGAATGCAGGAGCTTGCCGATCTGATTGAAGCCTACCGGCGCGGACAGGTGCCGTTGTGGGCGCCGATGTCGCTCCTGCGCCGGCACTTGATCGAGACTGGCGCGACATATGCGCTGAACCAGGCGTACTTGCGCCCCGACCTGTGGGCGGCCGTCGACCGTGCGTACAATGGAGCATTGGCGTTGGGCCATGTCCGCACCCCAAACCGGTAGCTTCCGGAGCGACGGCGTTGGGGCGTGCGCGAAGCGCCCGCTGTCGACCCGGAAATCGTGTCGGAGGAGCGCTTTGGCCGCAGGCGTGCGTTAGATGAAAGACACTTCTCCAGCGAACGCTCCACGCGTGTGCTTCGTCATCCCGACGTACAACGAGGCGTCGAACGTGTCGCCGCTGCTCGCGCGTTTGACCGAGGAATACCCAAGCGAGGCGACGCGGTTCCTGATCGTCGACGACGGGAGCCCGGACGGCACGGCAGACCGCGTCCGGGAGTTTGCGGCGCAAGACCGCCGCGTGCATCTGCTTGAAGGGAAAAAGCGGGGACTCGGAGACGCATACGTGCGCGGTATTTCACATGCCCTGGACTCGCTCGATGCAGAAATCGTCGTACAGATGGATGCGGACTTCTCCCACGATCCCGCGGACGCGAAAACGCTGCTCGCTCGCGTTGCGCACGGTGCGGACGCTGCGATCGGTAGCCGCTACGTCTCCGGCGGCGCCGTGGATAGGGGTTGGAGCCTCGGACGCCGCTGGTTGTCCCGCTGCGGCAACACCCTGGCGCGCCGAATCGCAGGACTCGTGACCGTTCATGATTGCACTTCGGGATTCAAGGCGATTTCCGCGCGCGCGCTGAAGGCTGCCGATGTGGCGGAGATCCAGGTGCAGGGATACGCGTTTCAGATAGCGCTGCTGCATCGCCTGATCCAGTCCGGCGCGCGTGTCGTGGAGGAGCCGATCTATTTTCGCGATCGCGAACGGGGTCAGACCAAGCTCGGCGTTCGGGACCTGATCGAGTTCTTCTACAGCGTCTGGTGGCTGCGCGTCGCCGGATATCGAACGTTTCTCAAGTTCTCTCTCGTCGGGTTGTCCGGCGTGCTGGTGAATCTCGGTTCGTTCGAACTCGCTCTCGGACTCGGCGTGCACAAGTTCCTGGCGTCGCCCATCGCGATCGAGCTTTCCATCATCTCGAACTTTCTGCTCAACAACTATTGGACCTTCGCCGATCGCGCGATGACCAGCCGTCGGCGCATTCGAGGCCTGAAGTACAACCTGGTCTCCCTGACGACATTGGCGCTTAGCTATGCCACGTTTGTTCTGCTTTCGATGCTATTTCCCGAGGCGCCGCCCGTGGTTCTCCAGGGTTGCGGGATCATCCCCGCCACCCTTTGCAACTATCTGCTCAATTCCTATTGGACGTTTCGCGCCGCGGAGCCGGAGGCATAGAGCGTTGATCCGCGGCGGCGCGATCGCGATATGGTGGGGCGGGGTGCACTGCGGGGAACATGCATGAACCACGATCTCGTCATCCGCGACGGTTTGCTTATCGACGGTATGGGCGCGGAACCGTTCTTCGGGGATGGTGCTATCGACGGCGACACCATCGTTGCGATGGGTGACGTCTCGGGCGGCGGCAAAGAGGAAATACGCGCTGACGGTCTGGCGGTCACGCCGGGCTTCATCGATCTGCACACGCACCTCGATGCCCAGATCGGTTGGGATCCCATGCTCACGCCCATTTCCTGGCACGGGGTCACCACTGCGCTCCTCGGCAACTGCGGGGTCACGTTCGCGCCCTGCAAACCGGAAGACCGGCAATTTCTGGCCGAAATGATTGAGACCGTGGAGGATATTCCCCGCGAGGCAATACTTTCCGGCTTGCCGTGGAATTGGCGGAGCTACGGCGAATACCTCGACACGCTGGAATCCCTGAAGCCGGCCATCAATGTTGCCGGTATGGTGGGACACGGGGCGATTCGCTTCTACGTGATGGGAGAACGGGGAATCGACGAGAACCCGAATGCCCGCGAAATCGCCGAGATTGCCGAGGTCGCGGGGCAGTCCGTGAGAGACGGGGCTGTCGGCTTCTCGACCAACCGTTTGCCGGGCCATCGTCTGCCGGACGGCCGTTCGATTCCGGGGACCTTCGCCGAAGCGGAAGAGCTCGAAGCCATCGCCAGGGCGATCGGCGCCCACAACGGCCTGATGCAGACCGTGCCGTGGTTCAGCAAGGACGCGATCGAAAACGACCTGACGATCCTCGGCAAGGAAGCCCGCGCGGGCAACCTCCGAGTGTTGTTCAGCGCCGTTGAAACACAAAGCATGCCGTTCGATGATCCGTACCATATCGTGGAGGACTTGCGTGCCCAGGGCTTGAGAATCTACGGCACCACGGTACCCAGGAGCGGCGGTTTCGTCTCCGCGCTGAAGACGAACATCCTCTTCCCCGCGTGGGCGAAACTGCGGGAGATGGACGTAGACAAGCGCATCGACGCTATCGGGGACGAGGGTTTCCGGGCCGAACTCGTCGCCGCCGCGAAGGCGGATCCGGCGAGCGAAAACTTCGCCCGGGGCCTGCGTTGGCTTGGCGATAGCGAGCGGCCGATCTACACCAGGGAACCCCACGACAACCTGCAGGCCATGGCCGACGCGGCGGGCGAACATCCAGCCGAGCCCTGGTTGCGGGTGATGCTCGAAAGCAACGGTGAAGCAGTTTTCCACCGCCCGTTCTTCAACCTGAACCTGGACGCGGTAGAGTCCCTGATGGCCCGGGATTGGGTTGTCCCCGGCCTGGGGGATGCCGGTGCGCATGTCTCACAGATCATGGATTCGGGCTGGCCGTCTTTCTTGCTCAGCCATTGGGTTCGCGACGAAGGCAGGGTGGGCCTGGCCGAGGCGATACGCCGCATGACGAGTGCGGCGGCGAGGGTTCTGGATCTCAAGGATCGCGGCAGACTGCACGTTGGCAACAAGGCTGACATCAACATACTCGATGTCGATCGCGTCGAAGAGCGGCAACCCACCGTCGTCAGAGACTTTCCGCACGGCAAGAGTCGCTTGATCCAGCGCGCTTCGGGCTACAAGGCCACGCTGGTGAACGGCCAGGTCATCCTCCGCGACGACGAACACACGGGGTCTCGGCCCGGCAGGGTGTTGCGCAGCGGAGGCTAAGCGCAGGGGACGAGGGTTAGTCGATGCGAAGGGTGCCGGTCAGCACGGGTCGCACTTTGCCGCCCACGCGAATGATGTCGCCGATATTAAGGTACACACGCGAAGGACGAGCGATCTCGAAACCCTGCTCGACTGTGAACTCGCCGCTGACGCCGCGCTGGCGCAGGTAGGCGGCAAAGGCGGTATTGGCGCTGCCGGTAGCCGGATCTTCCCGCCAGCCGTTGGCGTTGAAGAACATTCGGACGGCGAAGTCGGCATCTCGACTGTAACCACCCTGAGCAAATACAAAAACGCCCAGGAACGCGTCTTTCGCAATGCCCGCGTGGATCGTGGCGCCCACGCGTGCGTGCCGCAACGCATCGAGCGTCCGGACGCCGATCAAAACGAAGCGCGGCCCGATTTCGGCGAAGCGACCCGGAATCGATTGGTCGATATCTTCCTCGGCGAGACCAAGCAACGCGGCTGCCAGTTCGATCGGCAAGGCCTCGCCCAAAGTCACCGGCGGCGGTTGCATCCATGCGATGCCGCTGGCGTCGAAGCATACGGGAACACGACCGGCCGCCAGGTCGAGGGTGTAGACGCTGCGATCTCGTCCCAATACCCACGCGGTCCCCAGCGTCGGATGTCCGGCGAATGGCAGCTCTTGCGCCGGGGTGAAGATGCGCACGCGCGCTTCGCCATCGCTTTCTTCGACGACAAACGTCGTCTCCGCGAAGTTCATCTCGCGCGCGACAGCTTGCATCGTCGCGGCATCCAGGTGTCCGCATTGGCGCACCACGGCGAGTTGGTTTCCGGCCAGCGGTTTCTCTGCGAACACATCGATGATCGAGCAGTGCATCATGCCGCGTCAGTCGACCCAGACGTCGGGTCGCGTATCCACGCCATGCCTGGCGAACACGGCGTCGATGATCTGTTTGTCGTCGTCGGACAGGGTGAGTTCGGGCGCGTGCATGTTCGCTTCCACCTCGGCGGGGGTGCGCGCGCCGACCAGGGCTACGCTCACCACGGGGTTCGATAGAACCCACGCCAGGGCAAGTTCATACATCGCCATCCCGCGTTCTGCGGCCAGAGTCTTTAGCTCGTCCACAACGGCCAGGTTGCGCGGAAAGTTCTCCTCGCTGAACAACGGCATGTTGAAGGCGCCGCCGCGCGAACGCCAATCTCTCCCCTCATCGAACCGCGTATCGGCGCTGAACGTCCCGGTCAGCAGACCGTGGGCGAGCGGGCCATACACCATCATGGCTATATCTTGTTCGGCGCAGTACGGGAATACGTCCAACTCCATGCGCCGGTCGAACAGGTGATAGCCGTACTGTCCGACATCCACGCGGCGGGCGGCCATGCAGCCCGCGATCTCTTGCGCCTTGAAATTGGAAACGCCTACGAAACGCGTCTTTCCCTGTTGGACCAGGTCTTCGAGTCCGCGCATGGTCTCCTCGAACGGCGTGTCCCGATCCGGCCAGTGCACCAGATATACATCGAGGTGGTCGGTGTTGAGCGAAGAGAGGGTCGTCTCGATGGAGCGCGTCATGCGTTCGGGGGTCCCGTCCCTCGACGTTTGGCCGGCGCCGCTGTAGCCGATGCCGAACTTGCTGACCAACACGATTTCGTCGCGGTGGGACCCCAGGCCCTTGGCAAGAATGCCCTCGGAGCGACCAAAGCCATAAGCTTCGGCAGTGTCGAACAGGTTGATGCCGACATCGAGTGCCTTGTGGATCGCCGCAATGACTTCGGACTCATCGATTCGCCCATAGCTGCCGCCAAGTTCCCAGCAGCCGAAACCGATCGCCGACACGTTGAGGCCCGTACTGCCGAAAGGTCGATACAACATGCGAATGCTCCTTGGAAAATGAGTATCTATGAGCCTACACCCAGCAAGCGTAAGGCTCTACGTCTGTCCCACCAGTGCAGAATTGGGTGTCAAATAGTGGGGCGAATAAACTCGTATATTTTGAAAATTTAGTTTGAATTCAACGTATTATTGTGTCAATTCTCGTGTCAAATAACGCGTCCAATAAGGAGTGAATTGTGGACTGGGACCGATTCCGTTTCGACTTCCATCTGGATGAGGCGTCCATGGGAGCTCGTTTGGTCCAAATCGAAGCGTACAAGGAGGCTGCACTAAACTTGGTATTGCCCCCAGACTGGAGGGACAGCTTGGATCAACTGAACCGCGTGAGGGCGGTCCACGGCACAACAGCGCTTGAGGGGAACCCCCTGTCGGAGGCGCAAGTGAGTCAACAGCTCGAGCAGGGGGGGCAACCGCAACAACAATCCAGGGAACAGTTGCAAGTGCAGAACGCCGGTGATGCCCAAGACTGGACCAAGCAACGATTCGACCCATCGAAGAGGCCAATAACGTACGACGACATCATGCACATGCACCAGGTCAACACGCGTGGCTCGGACGAGGTAAACAATACCCCGGGAGAGTTAAGAAGGCACTCGGTCGTCGTGGGTAGCGAAGCTCTAGGGGGCGTCCATCGCGGGGCTCCACCGGAGAAACTCAATGAGCTCATGGTTGAATTCGTCAAGTTCATCAACACCGGTCGACCTAAGGCGATGCATCCCGTCTTGCGCGCGCTGCTGGCGCACTTCTTCCTGGTCACGATTCATCCCTTCGGGGACGGGAACGGTCGGGTCTCAAGACTTGTCGAGGCGGCGATACTCTTCCAAGGCGGCTACAACGTCTTCGGGTTCTATGGCCTGTCGAACTATTTCTATCGAAATGGGGACCGATACAAGCTCCTCCTGCAGGAGAGCAGGCGAAGGCGACCCTTCGAACTCGGGGAGTTTGTGATGTTTGGCCTCGAAGGGTTCGCGGGCGAGTTGAAGGGAATCAACAATTTCATCAAGACTAAACTCAACCGCGTCATCTATCGAAACACGTTGGTGGTGGCGCTCGGCGAGCGGATCGGGCCCCGTCGTCGCGTTATCAATCAACGCGAGTACCAGCTGCTGGAATATCTCGTTGGCGTGACGGAACCCACGGATCCGTTCGCCGAGGAGCCGTCCAGACGGATTCCTTTCTCGGACTTGGTGCACGAGCCGTACGTTCGAGCGATCTATAGAACGGTGACCACGCGCACATTCTCCCGAGAGTTAGTCCGACTGGCCGAAATGGGCTTCATCAGGACTAGCGGTCATCGACAAGACTTGTCGGTCGAACTGGATTTCAATGTGATTGGGCGGTACTGACAGCCGGTCTTCAAATCTTCTGCCGACTGGTCGCCAACGGTCACCCGCAGCGGGACGGTGGATGGCGTCGTCGGATGGGCGGACGAAAACGGGGACGCTCGGAATTGAGGCGTTGCCGGGTCACAATCAGGCAGACGGGCTGTGGGCTATACTCCTGTGAGCCGGCTGAGGAAGGGCACTCGATGCGCGTGGGCCCGTGAAGAACGCGAGGACGACATCCTATGAGTGAAGCGAAAGAGTTCAATCGAAGCGAGGAGAACATGAGCAATGTGCTCAACATGGAGCACATCAACCTCACGGTGCCGGATCAGCAGGTCGCGGCCTTGTTCTACGTCACCGGCCTCGGCTTTACGCGTGATCCCTACGTCGATTTCGGCACCCGCAACATGTGGATCAACGCCGGCGCGCAGCAGTTTCACCTGCCGAAGAGCACGGCGCAGAAGTGGCGCGGCCACATCGGCGTCGTCGTGCCGGACCTTGATGACCTGAAGCGTCGCCTGGACTCGCTGGCGAGACTGCTCGCCGGCACGGAGTTCGGCTGGAAAGAGAAAGGCGATCACATCGCCGTAACGTGTCCCTGGGGCAACGCCATTCGCGCCTACCCGCCGCAAGCTTTTCCTGGTCGCTATCTTGGCATCCCCTATGCGCAGATGCCGGTTCCACCCGGTGTCGCCGAGGGGATCGCCAGGTTCTACGAGCACGTTTTCGGCGCGCCCGCGCAAGTATTCAACGACGACGAGGGCCGCCGCGTCGAGGTGTCCACGGGATTCGATCAGCGCCTCATCTACAAGGAAACGGCGGACGAGATCGCGGACTACGACGGCCACCACATCGCCATCTATGTTTCGGACTTCTCCAGTCCGTACGATTTCCTGGTCGAGCGTGGGCTGGTGACGGAAGAGACCGACCAACACCAGTATCGCTTCCAGTCCATCGTGGACCCGGACACGGGCGATACCCTCGCCGAACTCGAACACGAGGTTCGCAGCTTGCGGCACCCCATGTACGGACGCAACCTGGTCAATCGCAATCCGGCACAGTCATTTTCCAACTATATTGACGGGCGCGACGCGTTCTATCCCGGGTGAGCGAGCCGTACTACCTGCCGCTCGCCGATGAAGTGGAGGTATTCGAAGCGGCCTACCGCAGCCGTTTGCCAGTACTCCTGAAAGGGCCGACGGGGTGCGGCAAGACACGCTTCGTCGAGCATATGACGTGGCGGCTTTATGAAACCTCCGACGGATCGAGGGGCGAACTCGACATGCCCCTGGTCACGGTCTCCTGCCATGAGGACCTGACGGCCACCGATCTCGTCGGGCGGTACTTGCTGCGCGGCGACGAGACCGTTTGGCAGGACGGTCCGTTGACCCAGGCCGTGCGCACCGGCGCCATCTGCTATCTGGACGAGATCGTGGAAGCGCGCAAGGACACGACGGTGCTGGTGCATTCGCTCACCGATCATCGTCGAATACTGCCGATCGACAAGACCGGCGAGCTACTCGTCGCGGACGCGGACTTCCTACTTGTGATCTCCTACAACCCTGGCTATCAGAGCGTCCTCAAGGACCTGAAGACCAGCACGCGACAGCGGTTTGTCAGCCTCACCTTCGACTATCCGGACAGCGACACGGAAGCGGAAATCATCGCGCATGAGTCGGCTGTCGATGCCGACGTCGCCGATCGGCTGGCGACCATCGGCGTCAAGGTGCGCAACTTGCGCGAACACGGCTTTGAGGAAGGCGTGAGCACGCGGCTCCTGATCTACGCGGGGGAGCTCATCCGGCGGGGTATAGACCCGCGCCGCGCCTCGGAAATCGCGATAGTGCAGACGATATCCGACGATGCCAACGTGCAGAAGGCAGTCGCCGATATCGTCGACGTGATCCTGCCGTAGCGCCAGTCCACCGAACCATGGTCGACCTCGCTGATGTCGAACGTCCTCTCGCGTTGTTCGCGCAGGGGATTGCAGGACGCTATTGCCATCTGAAGATCGGCGACGAGGATGCGGCCGACCGCGGCGGCGTCTACCTGCCCGCTTCCATCGACCTCTTCGAGGACGAAGCGCTGAACGAGGCGATGTACCGGTTGCGCGTGTTGGTGCAGCTCGGGTTTCGGGAATTCGGCACGTTCGCGTTCGACATCCACCGCGCCCGCGCCATCATCCCGGAGCTTGCTGCGCGCCCTTTGCCTTCCGTCCACCGCGAGTCGGACCTGACGATATTCTTCAATCACTTCGATGCGCCGCCTGTGGCCCGATCACTGTTCCATGTGATCGAGTTGGCGCGTGTAGAGGCGCAGGTGTTGCGCAGGTACCCCGGCGCGCGCAAGTACCACGTGGCGCTTGCGCCGTATCGCGATGCGCCCATTGATTTCCTGCGGCCGGTGATCGACCGCGTGTGCGCGGCGGACGCCACGGTGTACGACACGGCCGAGGCGGTGGTCGAGTGCTACGACATGCTTGCCGTGGATGCGGAGGAAGCGGGAGGCGGTGCGTTTCCCGGGCAGATGGAGTGGGCGCAGCGAGAGGCGCGCCTCGAGGACTGGGAAAGGGAACTCGACGATGCCGAGGCACAGGTGGCGGCGATGGAAATTGCCGAACTAGCCGGCGGCGATGAAGTCAAGGTGGGGGAAGGGAAGGGCGACGGCGACACCCGTGATGTGGGGCGGGACCTGGTGCGGGCGCGGGACGATTTGCAGCGCCGGGTGGACTCGGAGCGCTCCGCTCTGCGGCATCGACTCGGCGAGACGCCGCTTGATGCTCGCAGTTTCCTGTACGACGAGTGGGACTACCTGGAACGACGCTACAGAAAGGGCTGGTGCCGACTGTTCGAAATCGATATCGACCGCACAGACGCCGCAGACGGCGATGCCCGGCGCCTCATGCGTTCCGTTCGCCCATACACTCGATCGGTGCGGCGACGTTTCGAGCAGATACGTCCGACGGGTTATCGGCGCGTGCGCAAGGTAGCGGATGGCGACGAGCTGGATCTGGGTGCATTGGTCGACGCCCGCTCGGACATGCGCGCCGGCGTGTCACCCGATGATCGGGTGTACACCCGGCGGGAGCGCGCGCGCCGCGACGTGAGCGCCGCGTTTCTGGTCGACCTGTCCGCGTCCACCGACGACCCGGTTGGGAACCCGGCTGGGAACCCGGCTGTCACGCAAGCGCCGGCACTTCCCACCAGTGGCGGCACGCCACAGGATCTTCGCGACCCGTGGTTCGATGACGACTACACCATTACGGCCCAGCCGCCGGCAGCAGCCGAGCGTCGGCGCATCATCGACATTCAGAAGGAAGCCGTCGCCTTGATGGCCACGGCGCTGGAGGGCATCGGGGACGAATACGGCGTCTACGGTTTCTCGGGGTACGGGAAAGACTGCGTCGAATTCTATGTCGCGAAGGAGTTCGACGAACCGTTTCGCCGCCGCGCGCTCGACGCCATTGCGGCCATGAAGCCGAAGCGCAGTACGCGCATGGGTCCGGCGATTCGCCACGCGGCGGCAAAACTCGCCGCCGCTGGCGCGGCGCTCAAGGTGCTGATGATCGTCAGCGACGGGTTTCCGCAGGATTGCGACTACGGACCCGAGCGTGGCAACCATGAATACGGTTTGCGGGATACGGCGAAGGCGCTCGAAGAAGCCGAACGCGCGGGTGTTCACACTTTCTGCGTTACCGTGGACCGGTCAGGCCACGACTACCTGCGCCGGATGTGCCCCGAAGCGCGCTACATGGTGATCGCGGAAACCGAGGGTTTGCCGGCGGCCCTGCAGAAAGCCTACCGGCGGTTGACGCAGATCTGAGGACTTTCAGTCGTCTCCGCCCATGATGCCGAACAGGCTCAGCAGGTTCATGAACAACAGGTAGACCGAAACGAACAGGTTGTTCGTGGCGATGATGTAGTTCGTTTCGCCTCCGCGCACGATCTCGCTCGTCTGATACAGCATGAGCGCGCAGGCGATCAATACCATGGCGGCGGAGATCGCCGCGGCGAATGCCGAAAGGTCGAAGAGCAACGAGGAAATGAACATGCCAATTACGACGAAGAACCCGATCATGATGAAGGACCGCAGGAACGAGAAGTCTTTCTTTGTCGTGATCGTGTAGATCGAAAGGCCAAGGAACGTGGCCGCAGTGACGCCGAACGCCTGCGCAACGACCCCCGGGTGGACCGCGAGGTAATAGCCGACGATGGGACCGGCGACGAAACCGATGAAGCCGGTGAACATGAAGGTCCAGAACAGGCCCCAGACGCTGTTGGCCGTCCTGTTGACCAGGTACGACAGGCCGAAAAAGCCGCCCAGGTACAGGATCAGACCGGGCAGTCCGCCGAGGATATGCACGTTCATCGCTGCCGCAACGGTGCCGGTCACGCACGCGAACGCGACCGTGAACGCCAGCAGCAGGTAGGTGTTGCGCAGTACCTGGTTGACCTCAATGGTAGGGCGCGCGGTGCTTGCAAGGGTTCTGAACTCTGCCATGTGTTCCTTCCGGTGCGTTGGTTATGATCTATATAGGGAAATCTACACGGATTATCAAGCTGTCGGTCACTTTGTTCAGATATATTGTAACCGGCTAATAATAAAGGACTTATTCCTTGGGGGTGCGCGCTGTCGCTTGACAATCACCGGTCGTGTTCCGACAATCCGCGCCCCCTGCCGAATTTGGCGTGTGGCTACGTAGCTCAGTTGGTCAGAGCACGCGACTCATAATCGCGGGGTCGGCGGTTCAAGTCCGCCCGTAGCTACCAGATTCTCTGGGCGGTGGGCATCGTGGCCCACCGCCTTTTCGTAGCGACTCTCGTATGATGCATCCCATGATTGACGCCCGCGTCAGAGACATCGCCCGGGAGATTGCGATGGCTGGCGGCCGCGCTTTCGTTGTCGGCGGCTACGTGCGGGACCTTTTGCGCCGCGAGCCATCGAAGGACCTCGATATAGAGGTCTACGGCATTGATTTGGATGCGTTGCGGGACTTGCTGGAACGTTACGGCAGCGTGCTGTCGGTGGGACGGGCTTTCGGCGTACTGCGTCTCAAGGACCTCAATGCGGACTTTTCCGTGCCGCGACGCGACAGCAAGGTTGCGCCGGGACATCGCGGCTTCGAAATCGAATGCGATCCGTGGCTCGACTTCAAGACTGCTGCGCGGCGCCGCGACCTGACCGTCAACAGCATGGGCCTGGATATTCTCAGCGGGGAAATCTCGGATCCATACGGTGGCCGGCGCGACCTCGAACGCAAGGCGCTTCGCGCGGTCGATCCCGATACCTTTCCGGAGGATCCGCTGCGCGGCCTGCGCGTGGCGCAGTTCAGCGCGCGATTTGAGATGCGCGCGGACGCGACATTGGTGGGGCTCTGTCGGAAGTTGGATTTGCGCGAGATTTCCCCGGAGCGCGTGTTCGAGGAGTTCCGCAAGCTGTTGCTGCGGGGCGAGCGCCCATCTCAGGGGCTGGAGTTCTTGCGGGATTCGGCACTGTTGCGGTTTTTTCCGGAACTGGACGCGCTGACGCGTCGGACCGACATTGCTGCGTGGTCGAGCACGCTGACGGCGGTGGATCGGGCGACGAACCTGCGTCGAGGCGACGACGATGACCTGGTGTTGATGCTCGGCGCGCTGTGCCATGCGCTGCGCTGGCCTATGGACGGAGCCGCTCGAGCCGAACCGGCTGGCATCGATTCTCTACTCGCGCGGATGCGCGCGCCGAAGGATGTCGTCAGACGAGTCTCGGCGCTCGTCGAATACTGCCCGGAACCGGCTTTGCTCGTCGAAAGGAGCGCGGCACCGAGAGACTACCGGCGCTTGTCGAGAAAGCTTGCTGCGGCGGGCGTGACGTTGGAGCTTTTGGCTCGAGTGGCCGAGAGTGCGTATCCGGACGCGGCGGTGAAGAATTTCCTCGCGGGGGCGCGGGAACTCGGCGTTGATCGGAGCGCGCCGACAGATGCAGTTGGAGGTCGTCACCTGATCGCTCGAGGATTCGCGCCGGGACGCCGTTTTGGCGCGATGCTCGAACAATGCCGGCATGTACAGGATGAAACGGGTTGGCTGGATGCCGAGCGCATCCTGGATGAGGCGCTGACCCGCATGGGAGGACCCGCGCGGCCCAAGCCCTGACCATGCGGCTCAGATGAACGCTTACAGGTTGTCCATCCGCGCTGCCCGACCGAGATAGCCGCCGTGGTGGCGCATGCCCCAATCCCGCTTCGTCACCCCCTTCGCCTCCATCAGGGCCAGCGCGATAGCGTCGCTGATCGCCAGCATGACGGCCATGGACGAACTCGGCGTGAGGTTCAGAGGACACGCTTCGGAGACGACGCCCATGTCGAGGACGATGTCGGACAAACCCCGGAGATCCGAATCGGGGTGCGAAGTCACGCCGATAATTTCCGCGACGCCGAGATGGCGCGAGAATTCCATGATCTCCAGCACCTCCTTGGACTTTCCGCTAGTGGAAAACGCGATCATGATATCGTTCTTGTCGACGAGTCCCAGATCGCCGTGGGCCGCCTCCGCCGGGTGTACGAACACCGCGGGCGTGGCAGTCGAGCAGAGAGTTGCGGCGAACTTGCGCGCAATGTGGCCAGCTTTGCCAATCCCCGTGGTGATCACCTTTCCCTGGCAACCATTAAGTCTTTCGACCGCCGCGACGTAGTCGTCGGTGACGCGAATGCTTCCGATCGCTTCGGCTTCGGCGGCGATGACCGCCTGCATGCGTTGCTTGATATCCAATCCTGCATCCAGTTTCGTGCGTTGGGCCGATGGTCGCTGTCCCGCCGGCTTTTGACAAGGTTCGCTCTTGCGGCGCGGCGCGTCGGCATGGCTGAGCGCCTTCGCGGCAGTCTATGGCAGACTGCGGCAACCTCCATGTCGACAAGGCCATGAGAATCGTCGTTTTCCAGCATGCCAAGGTAGAACATCCAGGGATGTTTAGGAACCTCTTTCGCGAGGACGGTTACCCCTGGGATGTAATCGAACTCGACCGTGGCGACTCTATTCCCGATCTCACGCCCTACGACATGATGCTCGTCATGGGCGGCCCGCAGGATGTTTGGCAGGAATCCGAACATGCATGGCTGATCGAAGAGAAGGCGGCCATCAGGCGATTCGTCATCGAAATGCAGCGCCCGTTCCTCGGCGTTTGCCTGGGCCATCAGCTTCTTGCCGTGGCCTTGGGCGGTTGGGTCTCGATGGCCGAGACGCCGGAAGTCGGCGTCATGCAGGTGGGCCTGACATCCGCCGGCAGGACAGATCCACTGTTTCGCGGCATGAGCAGTCCGATGACGGTGCTGCAATGGCACGGTGCCCAGGTCTCGGCGCTGTCCGAGGGGGCGACGGTGCTGGCCGGTTCCGCGCACTGCGCCGTGCAGGCGTTCCGGTATGGCACCTGCGCCTACGGCCTGCAATATCATGTCGAGATCACTGGCGAGACAGTGGATGAGTGGGCTGCGATTCCCGTCTATGCGACCGCGCTTCGCCGCGCGATGGGTGAAGATGCGCTTGCCGCTCTGCGGGGCGACGTCGCCGAACGTGTTGCATCCTTTGGCGACGACTGTCGCGGCTTGTATCGAAACCTGAAGCGGGTGGCGCACCGATGAACCTGATGCCCCTGCCACAGAAGCTGCTGCCCGGCAGCGGATACACGCCCGCGGGTAGACTCGAAGCGAAGGGCGCGGTTTCCCCGCGACTGGCGGCGGCAGTGTCGCGTTTCGAGCGCCGGCTGGCGTCCATCATGGGCGGATCTGCGGCGGGCGATCCGAAGCGGGGCCACGTGAGGCTCGATATCGTTTCTGGACCGGCCTCGGAGTATCCGGCGCTCGGGGACGACGAGCGCTATCGAATGGACATCTCGCGTGGGCGCATAACCATCGAGGCCCCGGCGGAGTGGGGTGTGCTGCGCGCACTCGCAACTTTGACCCAACTGGTCTGCCGCAATGGCGAGGAACATTGCTTCCCGCATTGCGAGGTCGAGGATGCCCCGAGGTTTGCCTGGCGCGGACTGATGATCGACACGGCACGCCATTTCATCTCCATCGGCACGCTGGAGCGGACATTGGACGTGATGGAGTGCTACAAGCTCAACGTCCTGCACCTGCACCTGAGCGACGATCAGGGCTTCCGGTTCCTGGGAACGGCATACCCGGAACTTGCCGACCGTCATGCCCGCTACACCCAGGATGAACTGGGCGCCCTGGTGCGGCACGCCGCCGCGCGCGGCATCCGCGTGGTCCCGGAGTTGGACGTGCCGGGGCACTCGGCGAGTTGGCTCGCGGCACATCCCGAATGGGGGCTCGGCGAGCGGATCTCGGCGATCAGCCGGCGTTTCGGCGTGCACACTTGCTGTATCGACCCGAACAACCAGGACGCCATGCGCGCCGTGGCCACGCTCTTTGGCGAGCTGGCTCAAGTTTTTCCCGATTCGCACGCCCACTTCGGTGGCGACGAAGTCACGCTGCCGGGCGGTCGAGATGGGAGCGCGCTGCAAGCTGCGTTCAACGTGCGGATGGCAGAAATCCTGCGCGGTCTCGGCAAATCGCCGGTGGCCTGGGACGAAGTCATCCAACCTGACTTGCCTCGGAGTGTTGTCATCCAGAGTTGGCGCGGTAAGGGTGCGCGCAGCCGAGCGCTTCGCGAAGGCTTCGACACGATATATTCGGTGCCGTACTACCTGGACCTGTTCTATCCGGCCGATCTGCATTATACGTTCGATCCCGAAACAGACATCGGGGTGGATCTCGCCGGCGATCCGCGGCTTGCGCATGTGCGCGATGGCGTGCTGGCCTTGTCGCGACACTGGGATGTCGAGACAAGGGGGAAGGGTGGCACGGGCGGGGGTCGCGTATTGGGCGGAGAAGCATGCCTTTGGACGGAGTTGGTGACCGATGAGTTGCTCGACACGAGACTGTGGAGCCGCATGCCCGCCATTGCCGAACGTTTCTGGTCTCTTGGCGATGTGCGGAACACGGATGACATGTATCGCAGGCTGTCGGCCACGCATGCAACCCTTGCGCGCATGGGTATGGTCGACTTGGGCGCAGCGGTGCGGCAACGGTTGACGCGGGCGGGACTGTCGCTTGAGGACACCCATGGGTTGATGCCGCTTATAGAAATGCTGGAACCGGTCAAGTGGTACGCACGTCTGATCGGCGGACAAGGATCGGTGCCGGGAGCGGTGGATACCGAACGGCCCTACGACGCGGATACGCCGCTCGACCGCGTGGTCGACTGTATTCCTCCCGAGAGCCTTGCGGCTCGCCGCGTCGCCGATATACGCGATGAGGATCGCTTGCGGGAACTTGTTACGGGATGGCGCAACCAGCGCGATCAGGTCGAGCGATGCTCGGGACGGGGTATCGTCGAGGAGTTGACGGTGGCATCCGCGACTCTCTTCTCCCTGGCCGAACAACTCGATGCTCACCTTTGCGGCCGCGAAGCGCGGGTTCCTGACGCGGCGTTCGAACCTCTCGGGGAGTACATGCTCCCGGTCGCCCTGCATCTTGCTGAGCGTTTCTCAATGGCCACACGGAGTCCGGCGTGTCCGTGATTCAAGGGACACTGTTTCTGGCGAGGGGTGCCCCCTCGCGCTCCCCAGCGCGATGTTTCGAGCAGCAGGCGCGCGGTTGCTTGAAAGCGACGCTGGCGAGCCTGCTACTACCGATGCTGCTGGTGGCGTGCGCGTCTTCTTCGCCCCCGCAGTTCCTGTCGGGCGCAGATATGGTCTATCCGCCCGACGCGAAAGCCGAGGAGATAGAGGGTTATGTCGTCGTAAGCTACGACGTGACCGCCGAGGGTATGGTGGTCAATGCAGAGGTTGTGGAAGCGGAGCCCGAAGGCGTATTCGAGGGGGCGGCGCTTGCATCCATCGTGCAGTGGCGTTTCCGCGGGGCGATGGTGGACGGCAAGTCCGTCGAGACCCCGGGCGTCGTCAGCACCTTGCGCTTCAAACTCGAAGAAGAAGACGAATATGCCGAATACTAGCCCCTCCCGGCGATGTCTTGCGGGCGGCGTTGCGGCGTTGCTCCTGGCGGGATGCGGCGGCGACAGCCTGACGCCCATCCTGGGTTGCGAGAACGGCTTCGGCATCGATGTCGATTGCCGGTTTCAGAATCCGGAAGATATGGCCCTGGCCCCGGACGGACGCATTATCGTCAGCCAGTTCGGTGGCATGGTCGGTAGTGGGGGCAGCCTGGTCCTGTACGAACCGCAGACGCGGTCGCTGACCACATTGTTTCCCGGGCCATCCGTCCGGATGGAGCCGGAATGGGGCGATCCGAGTTGCGCCTTTCCCGAATCATTCTCGCCGCACGGCATCGACTTGCAGACCCGTTCGGATGGACGGCACCAACTAGCCGTCGTCAATCACGCGGGTCGGGAGTCCGTGGAACTGTTCCAGGTCACCGCAGAGGGCACATTGACTTGGCGTGGCTGCGCCGAAGCTCCCGAAGGAGGCTATCTCAACGATGTCGTCGTATTGCGAGACGGTGGTTTCTGGGTGACGCGCATGTTTGACCGAGGCAGCGACACCTGGGCGTTCCTTCGCGCGCAACTCGGTTTCGACACAGGATGGGCCTACGTCTGGTCGCAAGCGTCGGGTTTCAGCAGACTGCCGGGCAGCGATGCGCCGTTTCCGAACGGCATAGAGAAGTCGGACGATGAACGTTACGCGTATCTCAACACCTTCGATGGTGCCCGCAAGATCTATATCGCCACGGGGATGATCGCGGTCGAGCGGACAATGAAGCCTTTGGACAACAGCTCCTGGTCCGAGGATGGGCGTCTGCTCGTTGCGTCGCACACCGGTTCCATCGCCCAGATGTTGGCCTGTATTTCGGTGCCCGAGGGTGCCTGCGGCATGCCCTTCGAGATTGTCGCCCTCGACCCGGAAGATCTGTCGGAGCAGGTGATCATCGCGCACGAAGGCGCGCCGATGGGCGGTGTCACCGTTGCCTTGCGGCGCGACGGTGTCTACTACCTGGGCACCTTCGCCGGCGACCGCATAGGCATCGTGGACTTGACACATTGATTGCCGGACACACCAACGAACGCAGCGATTTGGTTCAGGATCGTGCAGAGACGGGGATGGGCATGATCAAGAAGGTCGAGCTGCAAGAGACCGCCGCGCTTTGCGCTCGTCGATAGCATCGGCAGACCATCTATCGCGAAGCGCTCCATGTGCACGCGCTGCTGTTCGCGCGCAACACCGCCGACAAGCGTCTGCTCGCTCACAAAGCTGCCACCGACTCCCCAGCTTTAACACCGCTTCCTGCGCGGCGCGTAGCATCTCCGCTATCCGCGCCCAGGGCCTGCCCGGGTTCAGCTCGAAGGCCAACTCGACCTGACGCCGAACGTCTTGAAATTGAGCAATGCGAAGGGCGGGTTACACGCCGCCTGGCCGGGTCACGGCACTCGATGCGGTCCGTGCTATCGAGTCCAGCTTTTCGCGGATTTCATGATGGATCTCTTCTTCGGGAACGTACTGGGCCAGCTCGTAGAAGTTCTTCTTCGCCATGAGATTGGGGAGGTGGAGCTTCTCGAAGTAAGCCCGGAACAGGGGATCCAGGAAGTCGTCGCTGACCTTGGTGTCGCGATCCCAAGGTGAGCCTCGACCAAGCCTCTCCAGCGCAGAGCTGATCTCTTGAATAGCTTCGCGCATCGCTTCAAGCCGCTCGGCAGCCTCTGCCCTGATGAACAGAGGACCGGGCACGTCATTTGTAGCCGACTTGACCGCATACGCTTCCAAGGTCGCCCGAGAGCACAGGTAGTTCTCGATTTCGCGTTGCTCCCACATCAAGCATTGGACCGGGGCGATGTCGGGCAGGCCACCTTCGAGTCGATCAAAGAGCGCGACTCCCTTCAGGTTGGAAAGCGCCTCCCGTATTCCGTGGTAGTGGCGCTGAACGGCAGTCGGCTGGTTACCTACATAGCGTACGAAAGGACGCTCGAGCGCGGCCGATGCTGCGCCGTGCCCCATCTTTCGGGCGAACGCCTGAAGCACGGCGAGATCGGTTGAACCCTCGAGGTACAGCACCCAGCCGGTCTGCTCGGCCTGATAGTACTGTTCGAACCCGATGTCGCGGAGAGCCTTGAGGACCTGACTGTGGCGACCGTCGATGCGGTGGGGTCGGCCGACGAAGGCTACGACGAGGTCTCGGTCCGCAGCTTCATTCAGTAGAACCTCGGAGTGACTCGCGGCGACGATCTGGCTTCCGCTTTGACGCCCCACATCCGTCAGGAGTTGATAGATCTGGCGCTGGCGAAGGATCTCGAGATGAGCGTCGGGCTCGTCCAGCAACAGCACGGCACCGGGATTTGCGTACATGTACGCCAGCAGGAGCAGGGTCTGCTGAAGACCCCTCCCGGTTGACGACAGGTCGAGCGTCACACCGGACTCGCGGTAGGTCATCACGATCTCCCCGCGTTCCGCGACATAGCGGGGAGGGTCGAGTTCGGACCCGAACAGGCTCTCGATCTGCTCTGAGAGGACCACCCACTTCTCCGGACGATCTTCGTGGATCCGGTAGCAGAGATTGCGCAGGACCTCGGCGGTTCGACCTTCCCCGATCCGAACGTTGACGGCACCTTGGTCCAGGCGCGTCTCCGTCGCCGCGAGACCGGACATTGCCGGCAGAAAGGCGATCTGCGTCGAGCCCGCTTCCTCAGGGACCGGCATGCGCTCGGGCGCGCCATCGTCCGAAAGACGCAGCGGGCGGCAGTAGAAGGACTCCTCGTTTGCGTAGTCGAACTCCAGTCCACAGGTCCAGCTTTGATCCCCGGTCACTCCTTCCACGACGGTGTCGATCCGCACATTGCTGGTCCGCTGGCGACCGTCGACGTGGCGGACGTCTCGAACGCGCAGTTCGTGCCACAGGAGGTTCGCGTTCGGCATCGGGAGGGCGACCAGGTCGCGGCGATTCACCGTGACCCCGGGCCGTTTCTCGGGCGTCTTCTTGCCGGAGCGCCGCTCGTTCCAGCGCTTGAGGCCGATGTTCCAGAGCGCAAGGGCCTGTAAGGCCGAAGTCTTGCCAGAGTTGTTCGGGCCGATGAAAACCACGGGGTTGCCGAGCTCGATCTCGGCCTCCCCGAAGCGCTTGAAATTGCGGACGGTGATCTTTGTCAGCATGGGCGGCTGTTCTCCTGCAAGCCCTTCGCATGGCGCAGCATTTCCTGGAGCGATCACTTCGTAGGGCATCACACCCGGAACCACTATATCAAGGTGGGTCTGGGGGCACTCTATGTCGGCGGGATATTACCGCAGGCGGTCTCGTGGACCCTACGGCAAAGTGCACCTCCCCGTGGTGCGTGGAGTTATTTCGCTTCTTCAGCAGACTGCCGGGCAGCGATGCGCCGTTTCCGAACGGCATAGAGAAGTCGGACGATGAACGTTACGCGTATCTCAACACCTTCAATGGTGCCCGCAAGATCTATATCGCCACGGGGACGATCGCGGCCGAGCGGACAATGAAGCCCCTGGATAACAGCTCCTGGTCCGAGGATGGGCGTCTGCTCGTTGCGTCGCACACCGGTTCCATCGCCCAGATGTTGGCCTGTATTTCGGTGCCCGAGGGTGCCTGCGGCATGCCCTTCGAGATTGTCGCCCTCGACCCGGAAGATCTATCGGAGCAGGTGATCATCGCGCACGAAGGCGCGCCGATGGGCGGTGTCACCGTTGCCTTGCGGCGCGACGGTGTCTACTACCTGGGCACCTTCGCCGGCGACCGCATAGGGATTGTCAATTTATCACCGTGATCTTCGCGGTGGATGGGGAAAAACCGTATTAGGAACTCGGGCGATAATGGGTTAACTTCCGTCTGTGGATGCTTTCGACGACATTCGTCCGTATCGCGACGACGAAGTACCTGGGGTACTGAGCCGGTTGGTGGAAGACCCGAACGCGTTGCGCGGGGTCGCTGGGTTCGCCGCGCCGTGGTGTTACCGGCTTGCCCCCCGATTGACGTTGGCCGCGACGAAGCTTGGTTTGACGCGGCAGGTGCGTGAACTCGACTCGGTGGATGCGTTGCAACTTGCGCTGACCGCCTATTTTGAAAAGCTGATCCGCCGGACGACATCGGGTTTCACCTGGGATGGAGTCGACGCCCTCGACCCGAGTCAGCCGCATCTGTTCGTTTCCAACCATCGCGACATCGCTCTCGATTCCGGCTTCATGAACTACGCCTTGTGGTCGTCGGGCCGCAGGACCACCCAGATCGCAGTGGGTGACAACCTGTTAACGAACGGAACAGCGATGGATCTGATGCGGCTGAACAAGAGCTTTTCGATTGCGCGGGCCGAGACCGGGGCGAGGGCGCAGTTCGCCGCGTTGATGAAAACGTCCTGCTACATTCGGTCAGCCATCGAATCGGGAGAATCCGTTTGGATCGCGCAGCGGGAGGGGCGGGCCAAGGATGGCGTTGATCAATCCAATCCGGCGCTGTTCAAGATGTTCCTGCTGGCCTACCGGGAAGCGTTCCGCTCGTTCGATGAGTGGCTCGATCAGGTTGCCCTGGTACCCGTCTCTATTTCCTACGAACTCGATCCCTGCGCCGCGACGAAGGCGAAAGAACTGTACTTCATGGATCGTGACGGCAAATACGACAAGAACGAAGGGGAAGACATCCGCAGCATGGCCACGGGCATCTTCGGCTTCAAGGGGAGGGTGCACGTATCCTTCGGCGCGAGGGTAGAGGGCGGCTTCGAGCAGGCGGAAGACCTTCTCGCCCATGTGGACCGAATGATTGTTCGCAACCTCAAGACTTATCCAACGCACGTGCTTGCCCTTGACGGCTGCGCAGAACTCGACCCGAGGGTGAGAAAGGCGTTCTACAAGGTACTAGACGGCTGCCCCAGGGCTCACCGCAAGTTCGTGTTGATGCAATACGCGAATCAGTTGCGGCACAAACGCGACCTGGCTCGGAAATTCGAACTGACCCGGAAGTCGCCGACGCGCGCGGAGCGGGCTGCAATGCCGGACCGTGACGAGCCGAGAACGGCTGAAGCTCACGATTCGACGGTCCCGTAGATTCACGCCGCTAGCGTTCTGGCGGCGGCCCAGATGCGCACGGTCGCGGCGCCGGCATCGAGCAAGGTCGCTGCGATTTCGGCCGCTGTCGCCCCCGTGGTCATCACATCGTCCACGACCGCTATATCCTTTCCAAAGAAGTCCCGAGAGGCCCGGTAGGCTCCCAGCTGGTTTCGTCGGCGCGCGGCGGCATCGAGGGATCGTTGCGGCGCAGCGTGGCGGACGCGTTTCAGGCCGCGGTAATTCACGGGCGCGCGCACCGCGCGCGCAATTTGGCCAGCGAGCAGCGCCGCCTGGTTGTATCCGCGCTTGATCCTTCGTCGATACGTAAGGGGTACTGGCACGATGAGGTCCGGCGGATCGTCGGATATCAACGAATCGGCCATCAGCGCCGCCAGAATGCGCGCCTCGATCAGTCCATTGCCATGTTTCAGGCCATGTATCACCCTCGTGAGTGGCGGGACATAGAGATATGGCACGACGGCGCGAGCGTATGGCGGCGGAGCGACCTGACAGGCGGGGCAGTCCCCTTCGCGCGCAGGCGTCGGGATCGCGCAGCGTGGGCAAGCACCGATATTGGGTCTCAGATCCGCTGCGCAAGCGCGGCAGAGATCCATGGCTTGATCGCTGTAGCTCTGGCACAGGACGCAAATGCCGGGTAGAAGGCTCCAGAACGTCACGATGATCCTTCCGGCGGGAGAGGTCGTTTATAGCGCGATCAACGAGCCCGGGCTGCGCGAAATCCGCCATTGAGCGTGTAAGACCTTCGCGTCACAATTCGATGCTACGCCGGGTTCCTCACGCCCCTTGGTTTTTTTGACCGCGATGGACGGCAACACAATGCGTTCCAATGACCACCCGCGCACCAAACGTTGGACGGCGTTGCTGAGGACGGTTGTACGCAGGGTGGTAGCTGCGCTGGTCGGAGTCGGCGTTATCTCGGTGCTCGTCTATATTGCGATCCCCGTCGATGAGCCGCAGGCAATGGCGTCCGATAGCGGCTATCTGGACATGCACGTGCATACGGCGGGTATCGGCGCTGGGGGCAGCGGCGCGTTCATCAATCGGGAGATGCAGGAGAGCTTTCGCTTTTCGATTTACCTCAGCGCATTCGGCGTCGACGCGGAGCAACTGGAAAGCCGGGGCGACGCTCTCGTCATCGAGAAGATCAGCGCGCATGTTGCGGCGTCGCGTCGCGTCGACAAGGCTGTGGTTCTGGCCCTGGACGGGGTCGTCGATGCCGAGGGAAGGCTGGATCGGGAGGCCACGCAGATCTACGTTCCCAATGCGTTTGTCGCCCGTGAGACGCGCCGCCATGACAACCTCTGCTTCGGCGCCAGCGTCAATCCCCACCGCCCCGATGCGCTGCAGCGATTGCGTCAGGTCAAGGCGCAGGGCGCGCTATTGATCAAATGGATACCCAATATCATGCATGTCGATCCGGCAGACGAGGCGATTGCCCGGTTCTATGAAGAACTCGTCGCTCTCGACCTGCCCTTGTTGAGCCACGCTGGACAGGAGAGTTCGTTTGCGAGCGCCGAGGACGAATACGGTGACCCGCGCCGACTGGCGCTGCCGCTCTCCATCGGCGTCACGGTGATCGCCGCCCACATCGCGACAACGGGAACGAACGAGGACGAGAGTAATTTCGAGCGCATCCTGCCGATGTTCGAACGCTACCCCAATCTCCATGCCGACATTTCCAGCCTGACCCAGATCAATAGACTCGACTTCCTGAAACACGCCCTTGGAGTCCCTGGCCTGGATGAGCGATTGGTCTACGGTACGGATTGGCCCCTGCAGTTCTTTCCGCTCGTTTCACCCTACTACCATCTCGACCACATCGGCCTGTCTGCGGCGAAGTCCATTGCCGCTATGGATAACCCGTGGGACCGCGACGTCGCCCTCAAGGAAGCGCTCGGCACGCCGCACCACGTCTTCGCGAGAAGTGCCTTGTTGTTGGACACGGATCGCTGCGCCGTCGAAAAGGAAGACGGCGTCAGCTAGCCAGCTCGGCGGCAAGCTTTGCGTAGACGCCGCCAAAGTTGCCATTGGACATGATCACGATATGACAGGGCGATGCGTGGGGTCTGGCCAGACGCGCCACCAGGTGATCGATATCGACCTCGACGCTCGCCTGGACCACGTTATCGCGGATTAGCTCGTTCAGATCCCACTGTATGTTCTCGCTACGGAACCAGATCACTTCGTCTGCGGGCGCGCAACAGTGGGCGAGTTCGCTACGCAGCGAGCCAAGGGACATGGTGTGTGTGCGCGGTTCGATTACCGCGACGATGCGTTCGCTGCCGACCTTGTCCCGCAGTCCCTGGAGGGTCGCGCGGATAGCGGTCGGATGGTGGGCGAAGTCGTCATACACCTTCACGTTGTCTCGTTCGGCGAATAGTTCAAGGCGTCGTTTCACGCCCTTGAAGTGACACAATGCCTCTACCGCGAGGTCCGCGGACACGCCCGCGTGGCGCGCGGCGGCGATGGCCGCGAGGGCGTTGCGGATGTTGTGTTCGCCCAGGAGGTCCCAGCTCACGCGGCCGACCCGGTTGCGGTTCAAGGACACATCGAACGCGCTCCCGGCGCGTTCGGCATTTTCTGTATGCCAGATGTCGCCGCTGTCGACGGGCTGCCGCCTGCGCCGCCTGTTGGCGCTCACCTCGTAACGCGCGACGGGGGTCCAGCAACCCATGCCCAGGACTTGATTCACCGCGCGGTCATCTGTCGGGGCGACGATCAGGCCCTCACCGGGCACGGCGCGAACAACGTGATGGAATTGGGTTTGAATCGCCCGCAGGCTGTCGAAGATGTCGGCGTGGTCGTATTCCAGGTTATGGATGATCAGTGTTCGCGGTCGGTAGTGTATGAACTTTGAGCGACGGTCGAAGTAGGACGTGTCGTACTCGTCGGCTTCGACCACAAAGAACCGCTTTTCGCCCAAACGCGCGGAGTAATCGAAGTTTCGGGGCACGCCTCCGATCATGTAGCCCGGCGCAAGTCCGGCGTATTCCAATATCCAGGCAACCATGCTGGCCGTGGTCGTTTTGCCGTGCGTGCCCGCCACGGCGATCACCCAACGGCCGGGAAGCACGACATCCCCCAGCCACTGCGCGCCCGACATGTAGGAGAGGTTCCTGTTCAGGATGTGCTCGATTCCCGGGTGGCCCCGGCCTAGCTGCGCGTTGCCGATGATGGCGAGGTCCGGCGGGGGATCGAGTTGCGCGGGGTCGAACCCCTCGTACAACGTGATATCGGCCTGGGCGAGTTGATCGCTCATCGGAGGATAGAGAACCTTGTCCGACCCGGAGACCTCGTATCCGGCCTCCTTTGCGATGCGGGCGAGGCCGCCCATGAGCGTGCCTCCAACGCCTAGGAAATAGAGACGTTCCTGCATTTACTCGAAGGTGCCGAAGATGGCCAAGGTCGCCAGGGCGACCACGTTGGCGAGGATATAGACGACGAACGCCAAAGGCACGCCGAGCATCAGCGTGGTGTTGAACGCGCGCTGGTAGATGAATCCCCAGACCACAATCCGCCAGATTTCAAGGACGGCCACCAGGATGTGTGGTGGCAATTCCGCCAGTTTGCTGAGTTGGGCCACTGCGACCATCAGAACGGTAATCAGCAGATGGGTGCCGATCAGTGCCGTGAACGTCGCCAGGAAGCGCTCGCCGAACTTTCGGAAACGAAGTGCGGAGCGCGTAAATGCGGCTACGGCAGCCATGACCACAAGGATGAAACCCAGCGCGTGCAACATGGTCATCCGCTCGGCCTCCGGCGCGAGGTCGTTCGTCATGTCCTGCTGGAAGAGCAACACCGCAATATCGGCGATGAGCAGGACGACGGCGAACCCGATTCGCGCAGGCACCGATTCCGGGCCGACGCGCAGTACGCAGATGTTCCAGAAGAGCGTTACGAAGGCGACCATGCGAGAAATTGTCGCATAAATGACTCACAATCCACGCGGAAAACCCAGGGAACTTTCCGGAAAGGGACGAACTCATGCCGAACACACGAGGCGCGCCGGGCGTCGGCTTGCGAAGAAATGCGTTCTACGCGCAATCCGGCGGGGTTACCGCCGTCATCAACGCAACGGCGTGCGGGGTCATCGAGACTACCAGGCGGCATAGGGACAGAATCGGCAAGGTCTTCGCGGGGCGCAACGGCATCCTGGGCGCGCTTTCCGAGGAACTCATCGACACGAGCAAGGAATCGCCCGCCGCCATTGCCTCGCTTCGCGAAACGCCGGGCGGCGCGTTCGGCTCTTGCCGCTACAAGCTCGCTCCGCCGGAGAAGGACGAACGCGAGTATGCCCGCCTCATGGCCGTATTCCGCGCCCACGACATCGGCTACTTTTTCTACAACGGTGGCGGCGACTCCCAGGATACGGCGCACAAGGTTGCGGAGTTGGGGGCGCGGGAGGGCTATCCCATTGCGTGTATCGGCATTCCCAAGACCGTCGACAACGACCTCCCTGCGACGGACACTTGTCCCGGGTTCGGGTCCGTGGCCAAGTACGTTGCCGTATCGATTCGGGAAGCGGCGCTCGATGTAGCGTCGATGTGCGAGACTTCGACCAGGGTATTCATTCTCGAAGTGATGGGCCGCCACGCGGGCTGGATCGCGGCCGCAGCGGGGCTTGCGCAACGCCATCGGGGCGATGCACCGCACATGATCCTGTTTCCCGAAGTTCCCTTTGACGAGGAGGAGTTCCTGAAGAAGGTCCGGGAGACCGTCGACAGGAACGGCTACTGTGTCATCGTGGCGTCCGAGGGGGCACGCTACGCAGATGGCCGGTTCGTGGCCCAAGCGGGCACCCGCGACGCCTTTGGGCATACGCAGCTCGGCGGGGCGGCTCCGGTCCTGGCGGCAATAGTGCGTTCGGCCTTGGGTTACAAGTATCACTGGGCGGTAGCGGACTATCTGCAACGCTCCGCACGCCACATCGCCTCGCGCACGGATGTAGAGCAAGCGTATGCGGTAGGAGAGGCGGCGGTGGAATTCGCGCTTGCCGGGAAGAACGCCGTCATGGCTGCTATCGTCCGGACGCGCGACAAGCCGTATCGATGGCACATCGGCGAGGTGCCGCTCAAGCGCGTGGCGAACGTGGAACGCAGGTTGCCCAAGGCCTACATATCCCGGGACGGCTACGGCATCACAGCGGCGGCGCGCCGCTACCTGGAGCCGCTCATCGCCGGCGAGGCGTATCCGCGGTACGTGAAAGGGTTGCCGAGGTATGTCTCGCTGAGGAACGAACTGGTGGCGAAGAAACTCGCGCCCTGGAACTAGGGCAGTAGCCTCCGGCGCTGCCTGCCGTCAAGGCGGAACCTTTGGTTTTGGGCGGTACTTCCCGCACAATCTCGCGTTCGCGAGCAGTGGGAGATCGACATGAAACCAGGCGTTGTATTTCCGCAGACAGAGATCGGCACCGACCCGGAGGATGTTGCCGGTTTCGCGACCGCCGCAGAGGACATCGGCTACGATCACGTCATCGTTTTCGATCATGTGCTCGGTGCCAATCCGGCGAGCCGCCCCGATTGGTATGGCCCTTATACGTCGAAGAGCCAATTCCTCGAGCCATTCGTCCTCTTCGGTTATTTGGCGGGCCTGACGCAAACCCTGGAATTAGTGACCGCGGTCCTCATCCTGCCCCAGCGGCAGACCGCCCTCGTTGCAAAACAGGCCGCGTGTGTGGATGTGTTGTCGCGCGGCAGGTTGCGACTCGGTATCGGCACCGGCTGGAACGACGTCGAGTACGAGGCGCTCGGGGAAGATTTTCACAATCGAGGCGCGCGCAGCGAGGAGCAGATCGACCTGATGCGCAAGCTCTGGGCGACTGATGCGATCAACTACGAGGGCAGGTGGCACAAGGTCAGCGACGCTGGCCTCAACCCGTTGCCGATGCGGCGATCCATCCCCGTCTGGCTGGGCGGCATGGCACCGCAGGTGCTCGACCGCGTGGCGCGCCTGGCGGACGGCTGGTTTCCTTTCTATAACGATGCGCTCGAAACACAGATTCAAGGCGTTCGCGCTACCGCTCGTGCCGCTGGCCGGAATCCGGACGACATCGGCGTGGAGTGCATGCAACCCATGAGCGACTGCGGGGCCGCCGAACTGGACCGCCTCAAGTCGCTGAGGGACATGGGAGTGACGCACACCGCCGTCACCACCATGAACCATGGACTTGGCGACCCCGCTGCGCACGTCGATGCGATCAAACGTTACTGGGATTCCGTGGCGTCGAAAATCTGAGGCGGCTCGAGGCCTTGCCACCACTGCGCCGGCAACGGCTCTGAGACGGGCCAGATCCTGTCGAGGGTATCCCCTGCGAACATTTCGCCGTTCTTGACCACGTAGACGATGTCGTCCGAATGACGTATGTCCGCCAGGGGATCCGCATCGAGCACCACGAGGTCCGCAAGCTTTCCCGGCGTAATCGTGCCTATGTCCTCGGCCACGCCGATCATCTCGGCGCCATGCAGGGTGGCGGCGCGCAGCGCCTCGTACGGCGTCAATCCTCCGCTGGCGAGTGCCCATAGCTCCCAGTGGTAGCCGAGTCCCTGCAGTTGGCCGTGGGAACCGATGCCGACGCGGCCGCCGGCGCGAATGATCTTGGCGGCCTGAGCGGCGACCCTTGGAAAGACATGCTCTGTATCGGCGAACCAGGGCACGCGCAGGGCGCGTCCGGCGATCACTTGCGGCGGAGTGAAGCGCTTGAGCTTCGTGTCGCGGGCGGGCGATTCCCTGGTGAAGAAATAGTTTTCTGCCGCGGGTCCGCCGTAGGTTACGAGCAGCGTTGGCGTATACGCTATGCCGGAGCGGGCCGCCAACTGCACGACATCCGGGTGCAAATCGACGATGGGGAAGTTGTGCTCGTTGCCGCTGAAGCCATCGATGATGTGGGTCATGTCGAGCTTCATGTCGAGGGCGCCCTCCGTTGTCGGCATGAGTCCCAACGTTTTCGCGGCTTGAACGATCCACTGGCGCTGTTCCCGGTTGCCGGCGATATAGGATTTGAGGTTGCGCACCCGGTAGTGATCCTTGTAGCGCGATAGCACCCTGCGCGCGTGTTCGGACGATTTGAACCGGTTGTCGTTGAATATGCCCGGACCGGTGGACAGCAGGCGCGGCCCGATCATGCGCCCGGCATCGATCAGGTCCTGATAGGCGAGGATGTCCACTGTGCTTGGCTGCACGTCGATGACTGTGGTCACGCCATAGGCCAGGTTGGCCAGGAGCGCCCAGTTGCTCATGTCGAGAACGCGTTGGAGCAAGGGCACATGGGCGTGGGTATCGACGTAGCCCGGAACGATGAAACGGCCGGAGACGTCGATGACAGCAGCGTCTTCGGGGACTTCGGTATCGACCCCGCGCCCGACTTGCGTGATTCGGCCCGCGCGCATCACGATGACCGCATCATCGATGGGTTCCGAATCGGGCTCCATCGTGATGACGGTGGCGCCGGTCAGTGCCAGTACGCCTTCGGGCTCGTGGCGGGGCAGGTAGATTTCTATCGCGTCATCGGCCACCGCTGAATGTTCCTCGGCGATTTCCGGCGAGTCGTCCTGCGCCGTGTCTTCCTTGTCATCCTTGCCGGCTTCGTCCTTGTTTTCGTCCGTATCGAATGCGACCGAAGCGAGAGCGCGCCGGTAGACATGGTTGCCCACGGTCCAGTAGATAGTTTTGCTGTCAGCGCTCCAGACGGCTTCGTCCGCGCCGACGTCCGTCAGCCGGGCCATGGGAATGGACGGCGCGTCGATGCTGGTCTCGACGTCGGTCAGGTCGCGGCCGAGCAGCTTGGCAACGTGGAGTTGGTTGGCGTGGGTGATCAGCGCGGCCCGGCCGTCCGGTGAAATGTGGATGTCGCGCGCCGGTACGTCGTCTTCCGCATAGTAGATTCCGGGACCGTCTACGCCGAGGAGCGTACGCCGGTCGGTCCCGTCGAATCGCAGCGATGTGAGGGCGGACCAGCCGCCCGAGTGGTACACGTAGATTCGATCGGTTTCCGGTCCGAAGTGAGGTGCCCCGTATCCGCGAGCCGGCGTCACCACCCGCGCCTCGCCGCCGTCTGCCGGCAACCAGATCAGGTCCGTTCCGGCCGGTTCGTCAAAATCCCAAATGCGATACAGGCGGTCATAGCTCGCTGCGCGCAGGGCAACGATTCGCTTGCCATCTGGCGACCATGCCGGGTCGCTATAGAACGCGGCGCGTTGCGTGAGCTGTTGTGGCGCACCGCGCCCGTTTGCGCGGGCGCGCCAGATGTGACCGCCCTTGGGCGACCAGGTGACGTAAGCGAGCCAGCGCCCGTCCGGCGACCACGCTGGATGAAACGCGGGGACATCGTCGCCCGTAAGCTGGGATTCCTTCCCCGTCGCTTCATCGCGCACGAATACGCGGGTCAGGGCGGAGAAGGCCAGCGCCTCGCCTGATGGCGAGGGTGCCAGACCGCGCACGAGATGGGCCTTCACCGGGCCGAGCCCTAAGCGGTAAGGAGAATACAGGCGCGGACCGATGGACTGTTTGACATCGAGCGTGAAAGGAATGGATGAGATCTTGCCCGTCGCCGTATCGACGCGACGGATGCCGCCCTCGCTGGTGTAGACGACCGCTGAGCCGTCCGGGGTGAAGGCGTAGCCCGGGAACAGATCGCGGGTGAATCGCGACTCCTGGTCGTCGCGTTGCGCCGGGTATGCGAGCCAGCGATCTTCCCCGGTCTGGAGATCGCGCAACCTGAGCCCGCTGTCACCCCGGTACCGCGTCACGTAGGTGAGTAGCGATCCGTCGGGTGACAGCGCTGGACGCATCGCGCTGCCCTGCGCGCCGGTCAGGGTGTCTTCGCTGCCGTTGCGCAGGTCGAGTCTCACGATCTGCCACAGCGGCAACCTCACGTCGTAGTCGAAACCGCCGTCCTTGCGCGCGTAGTACAGGTATCGTCCTTTCGGAGAGTAGACCGCGCCAAGCGCGTTCGCGCGTTCGTCCGAGGGGGTATCGGAACCGCTCTTGGCCTCGGTGATCTGCACGCCGCTTCCACCATCGATGTGGTACGCCCACAACTCGAAGGTCCTCAAGCCCCACTTTGTGCGTGATGCGACTACGTGCGTGCCGTCGGGTGCCCAGGAGGGAGATGCGAACTCGATGGTTCCGCTGTTGGAAGACAGGTTGCGGAGTTCGCTGCCATCGGCGTTTGCGATCCACAGGTCCTCGCTGCCGTCGCGGTCGCTGACGAAAACGATTCGCTTGCCGTCGGGCGCGAACTTTGGTTGAGAGTCGAATGCCATGCCGCTGGTGATGCGGCGGGCGGTGCCCCCTTCGATAGGCAGGACATACAGGTCGCCGACCGCTTCCATGACGATGGTCGAACCATCGGGCGAAACGTCCAGGGACAGCCAGGTCACGGCGTCGGTCTGGAATTCGATTTCGCGCGACCCTTTGAGCGGCAGCTCCCCGGCGGACGCTACCAGTGTGGTCGCCAGCGGGAGCGCCAGGATATTTGCTCGTATTTTGCCGGTCGCTGTCATGCGGTTCGGTTCAGTCGTTCTCGTCTAGCCGCCGTTCGGCCATCTCGGCGGCGCGGAAGATGGCGCGACCCTTGTTCATGCTCTCCTTCCACTCCAGGTGGGGAATGGCGTCCGCGACGATACCGCCGCCTGCCTCGATGTAGAGGGTGCCGTTCTTGACGACTGCGGTGCGGATGGCGATAGCGGTATCCATATTGCCGTTCCAGGACAGGTAGCCGACGGCACCGCCGTAGATGCCGCGTTTGACGGGCTCCAGTTCGTCGATGATTTCCATCGCGCGAATCTTTGGCGCGCCGGACAATGTTCCGACCGGCAATGCCGCGCGCAGCACGTCCATGGCGGTCTTGCCGGCCTTGAGGAGGCCTTCGACGTTGGACGAGATATGCATGACATGGGAGTACCGCTCGATGACGAACTGCTCCGTGACCTTCACCGACCCGGTCTCGGCAACGCGGCCGACATCGTTGCGGCCCAGGTCGATCAGCATCAGGTGTTCCGAGATTTCCTTCGGGTCGCTCAACAGCTCGGCTTCAAAAGCGAGGTCTTCTTCGCGCGTATGACCGCGTCGGCGCGTGCCGGCCAGGGGGCGGTTGACGATGGCGCCGTCCTCGACTCGCGCCAGTATCTCCGGTGACGAACTGACGATGTGGAAATCGCCGAAGTGCATGAAGTACATGTAGGGCGACGGGTTCAGGCCCCTCAAGGCGCGATACAGGTTGATCGGCGCCGCGTTGAACGGGATCGACATGCGCTGCGCCAGGACCACCTGCATGACATCCCCGGCGAGGATGTATTCGCGAATGCGTTCCACCGCCCGCATGAAATTGTCTCTGCCGAATTCCGAGATGAAATCGTCCTCTTCGGGCGGCTGGAAGGTAGTGGTTTGCGGGATGAGCGGCACCGGCGCGGCCAGCCTGGATGCGAGCGTCTTGAGCCGGACCATGGCGTTGGTGTAGGCGTCGGGAAGTGCTGCGTCCACCAGGGTAATGAGTTGCATCCGACTCCTCAGGTTGTCGAACACGATCACGTCGTTCGACACCATGAGGAGTATGTCCGGCGTCTGCATCGGGTCGGGGGGCGTCGTCAGCGCGAGCCGGGTCTCCGTATAGCGCACGGTATCGTAGCCGAAATAGCCCACCAGACCGCCGATGAAACGCGGCAGTTCGGCGGACACCGACTCCCCCTTGGGGACGCGGAACCGGCCTTGGTATGCCTCGATGAACGCCAGCGGGTCATCGGTCCGGGTGGATTGCACGGTCTTGCCACGCGTTTCGACGCTGACCGTGTCGCCGACGACGCGAATAACGGTGTCGCACGGCAGGCCGATGAACGAGTATCGGCCCCAGCGCTCTCCTCCCTGCGCGGATTCGAGCAGGTAGCTGTAGGGACCGTCCGCCAGCTTGAGATACGTTGAAAGCGGTGTTTCGAGATCGGCGGCGACTTCCCGCACTAAGGGAATGCGGTTGTAGCCCTCTGCGGCGAGTTTGTCGAAATCATCCTGGTTCATCGGCTAGCCCGATTATTTCCACATAGGGTGTGAAGACGCGTTCGTCCGTGGGCGCGTTGACCCAGGGAGCCCTTCGAGACCCTGCATCGCGCCGAAGCTTTAGAGTATCGCAACTGTCGGTGTTCCTCCGCTGCTGCCGGAGGGTTAAACGAGACAGGTCAGCGAATCGATCAGGCGGTCGGCGCCCAGATCTTCCGGCGCGATGCCGCCGCTATAGCCGTATCGGACGCAGACGACGTCGCACCCGGCCGCCCTGGCGCACTGGACATCGGTGATCGAATCGCCGACAAACAGCGTTCTTTGCGTATCGACGCCGAGGGACGCGCAGGCGTACAGCACGGGGTCGGCGGCGGGCTTGGGCACGCCAAGGGTGTCGCCGCACACCACGATGCCAAAGCAACGGGCAAGGTCCAGCGCGTCGAGCAGCGCGGTGGTCAAGCGGCTCGCCTTGTTGGTGACGACGCCGAGGCCGGCGCGCCGGCCGAGGGAGGCCAACGCTTCGCGTACCCCGAGGTAGGGCGCGCTCTCGTCGGCGATGTGTGCGACATAGTAGTCGAGAAACCGATCAAGCATGGACTTCGCCAGGTTTGCCGGCAGCGCATCGCTGCCCTGATGTGCCAGCGCCTGCTCGATCATCTTCGCGGCACCGTGGCCGACCCAGCGCCGGGTCAATTCCTCGTCCACCGCCGCATAGCCGTGCTCGGCGAGACAGACGTTGAGTCCCGCCATGAGATCGGGCGCGGTATCGACCAATGTGCCGTCGAGATCGAAAAGATAGGCGTCGTATGTGTCCATTGGCGCCCAACAGGCGGCTTGGCTGCCTAGACGAGGGCCGCCCGCAACGACTCTATGGTCTTCGCGTAGTCGTGGGTGCCGAATATGGCCGTGCCGGCGACGAACGTGTCGGCACCAGCTTGGGCAGCGGAGCCGATATTGCCGATATTGATGCCGCCATCGATCTCAAGCCTTGCCCCGCTCCCCGCCTGGTCCAGTTGGCGACGAACTTCGCGCACGGTATCGAGGCTTTCGGGCATGAAGGACTGACCGCCGAAGCCGGGATGCACTGACATCACCAACACCAGGTCGAGATCATCAAGAACGGGTTGCAGTTGCGACGGGGATGTTCCGGGACTGAGCGCCAGACCGGCCTTGGCGCCGCTCTTTCGGATGAGTTCGATTGAGCGGTGAACACTTTCCGTCGCATCGGGATGGAAGGTGATGTAGTCCGCGCCCGCGTCGATGAAGTCGCCGATGATGCGGTCCACGGGTTGGACCATGAGATGCACGTCCACGGTCGCGGTGACGCCGTGTCGGCGCAGGGCGCGCAGCACCGATGCCCCCACGCTCAAATTCGGCACATAGTGGTTGTCCATCACATCGAAATGTACCGTGTCGGCGCCGCCGTCGAGCACGTTGGTAACCTCTTCGCCGAGTCGGGCGAAGTCCGCCGCGAGAATGGACGGGGCGATCCAGTAAGCCTGTGTCATCGGCAGCCGCCGCATGCTGTCCACATCACTTCGATTTCGGGGTGATAGCCCCGCAAACGCGATCGTCGGGGACAGCCTTCTCGCACTCGGACATGTCGTTGAAGTCGACGTTCATGAAACCGCGAATCGGTGGCCTTTCAAAGTCTAGTCGTGCTAGGCGCGTGGTTGCCGAGGCGAAGGAGAAGTTCTCCGTGAATTCGATGCCCTCTGTCGCCACCGGATTGCTATCGATGAACCTCGGGGCGTATCGAAACGCTTTGACCATCGCCAGAGCAGCATCGTTCAAGGTCGGCTGGCTGGACTCGGAAACGCTGGGGTTCACCACAAAACCTTGTTCATCGACGGTGAAGGAAAGCGTCACCTCGCCCTCTATACCCTTTTTCATTGCGTCGACGGGGACGACAGGGGCCGGCTTGTAAACGGGTTCCCCCTGCGGAGACCAATCCTGCTGCGCTCCCAGCAGCAGCAAATGCTCGGTGGCGGCATTCCGTTGTCCGAGTTCCTCCAGCGTTTCCACCATCTGTATCCTTACGGTTCGCTGAAGACTGCCCATGCCTTCTCGTTCGGGGTTCTTGAATGCGGTCAGCGCGCCACGCAGGTAGCCGAGGGCCTGATCGTGGTGGCCTCTGGCGGTCGCCCATCTCGCCTTGTGATAGGACATCAGACCGAGACGAAAGTCGTTCGGTTCGAGCCGTTCGGAATAGATCCCGTACGTTCTATCGACGTATGGCTCGACGAATGCCGCGCCGCCCTGCCGCAGTAGAATCGTCATGATCTCGAAGTTCTTTTGTGTCTCGACCAAGTTGTCATCGTAGCCTTTGCTTGATCGGGCCGCGCGTCCGAAATACTCAAGTGCGGCATCGGGTGTCTTTGCAGCCCGCGCGAGTTGCATCATGATCGGCACCAGCTCCGCGGCGTCGTCGCCGTACTGCGCCGCCAGGACTTCCAGCTTGCCGTCCAGCGTCTTGCGTGCCTTTTTGTAGTGTCCGACATCGTTCAGCAACGCGGCGTAGTTGATCGCCAACTTGGCGGCATTCCCGCTGCTCTTGCCGAACACTTTCGATCCCAGGCGGTGGGCCTGCTTCGCCGCCTCCAGCGCCCGTTCGGTGTCGTTTGCATCGAGATGTTGCTCGTACGCTCTATAGGCCGCATTGAAATCCGCCCGATCATCGGCCCATGCACCCGATGCCCATGCCGCGATGGCAAGCATGAAAATACCCAGCCGGTGATCGGTGCGACTCGCACGCATTGTCCCGTCCCCGCTCAAGTGTTCCCCGCGATCATAGCGCTCCGAATTTCGCGCATCCAGCCGGGAAACGCTTCCTTATCGGGATACCGGTTCCCCGTTGCCCTGGCGCAACTCGTAGGTGGCGCCGTGCCCGAAATCACCGAAGGTTTCTTCCTCGCCGCCGGGCCAGGGATCGATCAAAGTATTGCCCAGAACACGGAGTGCCAGGCGCGGCCGATCACGCCGGTTCGAGATATACGGCGTAGAGTCGGACATCATTCCGGGCGCCCGCCGCCGAAGTCCACCCTCACCCGGATCGGGCCGGTCACACCGTCGATGACGTCATGGCCCTGCCAGGTAATCGGCTGAGCCAGGCCGGGTCCGGCCGGGCCCTGGCTGGCACCGCGATCGTAGCCCGGGACCGGCCGAAACGCATGGTCCTGAATCTCGACGGTGATAGAGCTGTGCTCGTTGATGCCTTCCACGTTCACGGCGAGTCGTGCCGCGCTACCCTCCAAGTCGATGGGAGCGGAGACGAAGTGTGGGTCCGATCCGCCCGCGTACACCCAGATGCCGCTCTCGTATGGGGAGAAGTAGCCCAGCCTATCGTGCGGCCAACTGGTAACGCGCACTCCATCGCTCGCCTCCTCCGGCCACGGCGCGTACCAGAACAAGGTCTCGTCACCCACGTTCTCGAAGCCCTGGCCCTGGATGAGGGCGGGGAAGTTGAGCGCGAGCGACTCTCTGCGCTTCAACCCCCAGCTGTCTTCAGCGGCTGAAACGATGGGAAAGTCTGGAATCGGCTCGCTGTAGTGGAGGGCGTCGTTGCTGACAGCGAAGCCCAGATCATTCCTACCGCCGTCAATCGGTGAGCCGGCGAACCGCCTTCAACTGCGCGGGAGAGCCGATATCGAACCAGGTGCCGCCAAACACCTCTCCCGTGAGGCGCCCTTTCGCCGCGGCGTCAAAATAGGTTTCGTGAGCGACATTGAAAGGTCCTTGTGGCGCGGCGTCGAACAGTGCGGGGTTGAGGACGGCTATGCCGGTGAACACCAGATCGTCGTTGTCGTTCCCGTTGCGCCGAACGCGGTTGTCTACGAGCGCGAAGTCCGCGGTTTCGCGATGCGCGGGTTTGGGCGTCAGCACCAGGTGGCCAGCCGCAGGAGCGAGGTCGGTGAGCCGGTTGAACGGATAGTTGGTCCAGATGTCGCCGTTCAACACGAGGAACGGCGCTGGGCCGAGCAAGGGCAGGGCGGCCTTGATGCCGCCGCCGGTGTCGAGCAGTGTTTCCTCCCGGCTGTAGCGGACGTTAACGCCGAGATCGCGCCCGCTTCCCACGCGTTCTTCTATCTGCGCGCCGAGATGATGCAGATTGACAACCATGTCGGTGATGCCGGCGCGACGAAGCCAGCGGATCTGGTGCACGATCAATGCTTCCCCGGCAATGGCAAGCATGGGTTTGGGCACACGATCCGTGAGGGGGCGCAAGCGTTCTCCGCGTCCCGCCGCGAGAATCATCGCTTTCATGGGCTTTCTGCCGTGCGCCGCGCGGCGGGCACGACGACATTCCCGATCCAGCGGCTCAGATCCGCGAGTTCCGGATAGCCACCCGCGGCACCGACAACGCGTTCGAGGGTGGGGGCGATATCGGGCAGGTGGCTGTCCCTACCGTCCCGCAACCAGAGCCGGGCGAAGATCCCGGCGGCCTTGAGGTGTCGCTGGATGCCGGTGAGGTCGAAGGCTCGTCGAAAGTCGCGCGCGGTCAGGCCGCAGTGCGCGAGCTGCTGGTATCGCGTCAGCCATTTCTCGACGGCATCTTCCGGCAACACGTGGTAGCAGTCGCGCAACAGCGAAACGAGATCGTAGGTCACCGGCCCGACCAGCGCGTCCTGAAAGTCGACGATGCCGAGACTGCCGTCATCGCGCAGCAGCAGGTTGCGGCTGTGGTAGTCGCGGTGCACGGTGACCATCGGTTGCGACTGCGTGGCGTCGATCAGCGTCTCCCAGGCGTCATCGATGAACGCGGGTGTTTCAAGTCCCAGAAATCGTTCCAGCAACCATTCGGTGAAGATGGCAAGTTCGTCGCGAAAACGTGAAATCTCGTAGCGGGGAATGATGTCGGACGCGACCGACTGGATACGCAAAAGCGCCTCCAGCGCCAGGTCCAGGCATTCCTCTTCGCGACCGGCGGCATAGGCGTGATCGAACCGGCGGTCGCCGAAGTCCGAGACGAGCAGGAACCCGCGCGGGTCGAACGCGAATACTTCCGGCACGGGTACACCATTTGCCCGGAACAGCGTCGACAACGCGCGGAACTGGGCATTGTTCTCTGTCGTTGGCGGCGCATCCATGGCGATGCGCGAACCGTCGCGGTTCGTTGCGCGATAGAACTGGCGCGCGCTTGCCTCGCGGGCGAGCGGTTCGAACGCGACCAACGCACCGAGCCGTTCCACGCACCAGGACTCCAGTTGCCGAATACGGTCATTCATGAGAGGACGCCGCTCGTCCATCCACTTGCGCCGCGAAGTCTAACGCGGCGCAACCATGAGGTTCAGCCTGGGTTAATTCCGCGACTATGACGCGCGCCCTGCATTTGTCATGCTTCGCGGGTGCAGTGTTCCGTGGCTCTCGTTCTTGTCGTTGCGTTCGCGTCGTCGTGCGCGGGGGCGGTCTCGGCCGTCGAGGAGCATTGGGTGCCGCGCGCGGAACTGGATCCGGACCGAAGGTCCAGAGTGCCGGCGTCCTGCGGTGGCATGTACGTGGAGCGTGACTTTCCCGAGCCGCTCGGTGCGCGATCAGGATCGTTTCCGGTCCGGTTGCACGGTGATCGCCTGGTGTACACGCGCGACGGCAGCACGGAGTTCGCCGGCGGCGTTTCCTTCGAACAGGGCAATCGCAGGCTCGTCGGCGAGCGTGCCGTGGTTCGCGAGGTCGACGGGACGCGGGAAGTCTCGTTCACGGATGGCTTCCACTTGAGCGAACCGGGCCTGGCGCTCGCGGGTGCCTCGGCGACGTTCGATGCGGCGGCGGAGCGGGTGCGCGTCGAGGATGTCGATTTCGTCCTGTTCGAGCCGGCGTTTCGTGGCATGGCTTCTGTCGTCGAGCGGCGGAACGACGCGTTGACCGTTGAAGCGACGCGGCTGACCCGGTGCGCGCCGGGAGTCGACACCTGGCGCGTCGAGACGGGGCGTATCGACATGCGCCGCGGTGACGCGTTTGCGCGTGCACGAAACGTGGTGGTGAAACTCAAGGGCGTCCCGATCTTCTATTCTCCCTGGCTTCGTATTCCCGTGTCCGCAGATCGGCAGTCGGGTTTCCTGTTCCCCAACGCGGGGTACTCCGGCGACGACGGAGCCGATATCACCACGCCCTTCTATCTGAACCTTGCCCCGAACTACGATGCGACGCTGACGCCGCGTCATGTATCCGGTCGAGGCACCGGTCTGACGGTGGAATTCCGCCACTTGAACGGCTTCGCCGAAACGGCGGCCCTCGGCGCCGTTTTGCCGCAGGATCGCCGCTACGCTGGCGCAGGCGATCCTGACATCGCGTCGAATCGCTGGCTGTCTCGCGTGAGCCACCTCGGCGGCTTCGGCGGTTTCACCACGTTTGTCGACTACGCGGCAGTCAGCGACCGCGACTACTTCGCGGGACCTGGGGACGGACCGGGATGTCGTCGGCCAGGGCCACCTGCGCCGGTTCGCCGAGATACGCTACGCGCGCGATGGTTTTTCCGCTGGCCTCTCGGCACAGGCATTCCAGATGCTCGATCGGCGTCGGGAACCGCATCGACGCGTGCCGGCACTGGATCTGACCTATAGCGGTCGCGTCGTGGGTTCGCTGGGTTGGACCCTGGGAGCCTCCTGGACAGCCTTCGACCCGCCCGACGAGTTGCCCGGCGGGGCCCGGACGTCGGGTGAGCGGGCACATGTTGAATCGCGCCTGCAACTGCCGTTTCTCCGCTCCTGGGGCTCGCTCAAGCTCGGTGCCGGCTATCGCTATACCAGCTATGCGCTGAAAGCCTGGGCTGCCGACGCCACGCCGGAACGCGCTATCGCTTTCGCGGATCTGGACGGAAGCCTGTTTTTCGACCGCGATCTCGGCGAGAGAACCGTCTGGACTTTGGAGCCGCGCGGGTACTACCTGTATCAGAGCTACGAGGCGCAGGACACGCTACCTTTGTTCGATACGTCCTTCACGACCTTTTCCTATCCGCGACTGTTTCGGCGCGACCGATTCTCGGGACTGGACCGAATCGGCGATGCCAACCAGTTGGCCATGGGCGTGACGAGCCGCCTGTTGGACAGCGGAACCGGGCGAGAAAGGGTGCGGGCGAGTCTTGGGAGAATCTTCTTTTTCGAAGACCATCGCGTCACACTGCGCGGACCCGCCGCGGGAGACGCGCGTTCCGCCTCTGCCTTCGCCGCCGAACTCGCGGCCCGCATCGGCGCGTTCACCGTGACGGGCGGCGGCGTCTGGGATCCGGAACATGCAGACGCGCGGGAGTTCGGCGTTTCATTGCGGTATCGGAGCAGCAATGACCGGATCTTCAATCTGGCGCGACGTTCGCGCCGTGATTCCAATATCGATCAGGGGGAAGTGTCGGCGATCTGGCCCCTCGGCGACCGCTGGAGCGCGATCGGCAAGTGGAACTACGATGTGGAGAATGCCCGCAGCAATGCGATCATTGCCGGGTTCGGGTACGCCAGTTGTTGTTGGCAGGCGCGGTTGTTGTATCGTCGCTTCATCGAACCTGCGCCCGGCGGCGCGCTGGCGGAAGTCGAAAGCGACGAGGGCGTTATGGTGCAGTTCGTGCTACGTGGTTTGGCAGGCGTCGGCGGGCGGGTGGAATCGTTGCTGTCTCGCGGGATTCCGGGATACCGCGAGGAGTCCCTGGCAGGGCCGGTTCCGCCGCTCCGCTGAGAAGAGGGTGTTGCGATCTGGAATGTCCGGCCCGCATATTGAGTGACAGGATGAGGAGGAGCCCAATTGAACTTTGAACGAATCCTTGCCGCGGCATTGGTGGTCGCGACGGCCTCGCTACATGCCGATATCGAGAAACTGGACGGAATTGTGGCAATCGTCGACGACGACATCGTGCTGGCATCGGAGTTGGCCGAACGCTACAACGCCGTTTACCAGCGAATCCTGGATGGCGGGGGCTCCACGGCGCCGTCGCCCGATGCGGTGATGAGTCAACTCATGGAGCGTCTGATCATCGAGCGCATTCAACTGCAGATGGCGAATCTGCGTGGCGTCGACATCGACGACGAAACATTGACGCAACGGATAAGCATGTTCGCCGCTGACAACCAGATGACGCTGGATCAGTTCAGGGAGGCGTTGGAAAAGGATGGGATCAGCTACCGCAAGTTCCGGGAAGATTTGCGGCACCAGATGCAGTTGGAGCGCTTGCAGCAGTCTATGGTCCGCCGCCGCGTCTCGATTTCCGAACAGGACCTGGACGATCTGATCGCCTCGCCATCTTTTCGCGAGATGACCTCCGACCAGTACCGCGTCGGACACATCCTTCAGGCGGTCGAGAGCGGCGCTTCCGAAGACACCATTGCCCGGGCGGCCGCCGCCGCGAAGGACATCGTGGCGCAACTAGAGAACGGCGCGGACTTCGCGCAGATGGCGATAGAGCACTCGGCGGCGTCCTCCGCGCTCGAGGGAGGCGATCTGGGTTGGAGGCGCGCGGCCGAACTGCCGAGCCTGTTCGGTGAAAAGGTCCTGGAGTTGGCGCCCGGAGAGACCGCGGACGTGATTCGCAACAGCCTGGGCTTTCACATCATCCAGCTCCTGGAGAAACGCGGCGTGAGTCAGCAGCGACAAGTGCAGTCGCTCGTGCGTCACATACTGGTGCAGCCATCCGCGATCCGAACTCCCGAACAGGCGGGGGATCTCGCGCACTCGCTACGCGATCGCATCGTGGCAGGCGAGGACTTCAGTGAACTGGCCAGGGAACACTCCGAGGATGCGGGGAGCGCGATGGCCGGGGGAGACCTCGGTTGGACCGACGGGTCCGAATTCGTGCCGGAGTTTCGCGCGACGATGGCCACGCTGGAAGTTGACGAACTGAGCGAGCCGTTCCAGAGCGAGTTCGGCTGGCACATAGTGCAGGTCCAGGACCGCCGCGATCAGGATGTTTCGGACGAGGCGCGCCGCAACGTGGCGATGCAGGTCCTGTACGAGCGGCGCTTCGAAGAAGAGCTGCAGGAATGGCTGCAGGAGATCCGCGATGAGGCCTTCGTTGAGTTGCGCACCGGCGGGTGAGTGGATCGGACTCGGATGGTCGTGCGGGCTGCTGAATCGAGCCGACAAGAGGGCCGATGACGACACCGCGCGCAGCGCGGCGAGCAGCTTTGCCGCGCGCACGTAAGCGGTTTGGCCAGCATTTTCTGGTCGACGCGTCTGTTGTGGATGACATCGCTGCGGTACTGGGTGTCGACTCTGCCGACCGCATTATAGAGATTGGACCCGGGCACGGCGCCCTCACGGCGCCGCTCGCGGCCACGTGCGACAAGCTGACGGTAATCGAGGTGGACCGCGATCTGGCAGAGAGACTGCGCCGGCGCTTTCCCCGCGTGGAGGTGATTGAAGCAGACGTGTTGCGGACCGATTTCGCGCGCATTGCGGATGGCCCCGTACGCGTCGTTGGCAATCTCCCCTACAACATCGCGGCGCCGATCATGATGCGTCTGTTCGATGACTGCGCGAACGGTCTGCCCGTGCGCGATGCGCATTTCATGCTGCAGGCAGAGATGGCGGACCGCCTCGCGGCGCCTCCTGGCACGCGTGCGCGGGGCCGCCTGTCGATCATGGCGCAATACCACTGCGAGATCGTGCCGCTGCTCACTGTTGACGCAGTAGCGTTTTCGCCGCCGCCGAAGGTTACGTCGAAGTTTGTTCGCCTCACACCGCGCGCACCCACCGTGGTCGCCCGGGATATCGTGGCGCTGCAGACGGTTGTGCGGACCGCGTTCGGGCAGCGCCGCAAACGCTTGGGCAATGCCTTACAATCGCTCGATCTGGACCTGCCCGCCTTGGGCGTCGACCCGGGTTCTCGGGCGGAAGAGATAGGAGTATCCGGTTTCGTTGCGATGGCAAATCAACTTCACCAGCGAGGCGGGTGAGCTGCGGGATTCCTTCCCTGCCCCCTTGGGCTCTGGCTCTCCTCTTGCGAGGGGTGCCCCCTCGGGCTGGTTTTTTGCGAGGGGTACCCCCTCGGGCTGGTTTTTTGCGAGGGGTACCCCCTCGGGCTCCCCGGCTGAAGGCTCTTTTGCGAGGGGTACGTCCTCGCGCTCCCCGGCTGAAGGCTCCTGTCCCGCCACCGCTCGCAGAATTGTGCAGTGCGCGGCAGCATGAACGACCACGGATTCAAGGTGACCGTAGAGCCGGCCTACGTCCCGTCGGAATCGGATCCGGCTACGAATCGCTACGTGTTCGCCTACACGATCATGATCGAGAATACTGGCGAACGGCCAGCCCGGCTGATGCGGCGCCGCTGGCTCATTACTAACGGAAACGGGGAGAAGCAGGAAGTCCAGGGTCCCGGGGTTGTGGGCAGGCAGCCGCGGCTGGTTCCGGGCGAACGCTTTCGCTATACGAGTGCCGCTGTCCTGGAGACCGCTGTCGGTGCGATGCAGGGTCACTACGAGTTTCGCGCCGACGACGGCGTCGAGTTCCGCGTTTCAATCCCCGTATTCTCATTGGCGGTACCCAATATCGTGCATTGAGGAAAGCTAACCATGTCGACCTATGTCATCGGTGATTTGCAGGGTTGTTTTGCCCAACTTGAGGCGCTGCTTGCAAAAGTCGGCTACCGTCGCGCAGTGGATCGGCTATGGTTCACCGGCGATCTGATCAACCGTGGCCCCGAGTCGTTGACGACGGTCCGTTTCGTCAAGTCTCTGGGCGACTGGGCCGTGACGGTCCTCGGCAATCATGACCTGCACTTTCTTGCCATCGTGTTCGGCGGGCATCGCACGCTAGCCTCGGACACCCTCGACGACTTGATGGATGCGCCGGACCGACTTGAGATCGCGCACTGGTTGCGTGGTCTTGCCCTCATGCACCGGGAGAACGGGTTTGCCATGGTGCATGCCGGCCTGCCGCATATCTGGACCCTCCGCCAGGCCGAGACCCATGCGCGGGAGGTGGAGTCGGTCATGCGCGACGACGAGAGGTACGAGAACTTTTTCAGACAGATGTACGGCAACGTCCCGAACGTCTGGTCCGATGCATTGGAGGGAATGGACCGCCACCGGATCATTACAAATTACTTCACCCGGATGCGCCTCATGAGCCACGCCGGTGAGATGGACTTTTCTCACAAAGGCGGATTGGAGGGTGCGCCGGCGGGTTTCCGTCCCTGGTTCGCATACCCCTCCCGAATTCGTGAGCCGATCCTGTTTGGACATTGGGCCGCGCTGGACGGGGAGACGGGTAACCGCGGCATGATCGGCCTGGATACCGGGTGCGTGTGGGGTCGCCACCTGACGGCCTATTGCCTGGAGGATGGCAGCATCACCCGGCTGGGATGCGCCGAATTGGCGGCGTAGAGAGTCGCGACTACCCAGACAGGCTGTACTCTGCGGAGATCGAACGAGCGTCGCTGGATGCGGCAGGTTTGGTAATTCTGACGCGGACACGCGCAAGCGAGAACGCCTCCCCGATACGTTGTGCGGTAGTTATCGCCGCCGTCTCGATCAACTGGAAACGGCCCTCCCGCAGGTGACGCCGAACGAGTTGCACCACCGCCGAGTAATCGACGACAGCATCGATCCGATCGGCTGCGGGCGGATCGACGACGAACTTGATGTCCACGAGCAGCGTTTGCGGAATGCGCCGTTCGCGTTCCCGAACGCCGATGATGGCCGGCGCTTCGAGCTGATGGATTGCGATCTTCACGGCAGGGTCAGTTCGTCGATGGGCCAACGGGGGCGGGTGGCGATGGCCAGCGGTTCGACGGCACCGGCGGCGAGCCGCGCGTGCCCGGCGAAGGCAATCATCGCGCCGTTGTCAGTGCACAACTCAGGCGGTGCGTAGTACACGGCGGGAACCGCCGCCGCCATCCTCTCCCGCAATGCAGTGTTGGCCGCAACGCCGCCCGCCACGACCAGGGCGTCGAGCTCGGTGGCCTCGAGGGCGCGGCGGCACTTGATGACGAGCGTATCAACCACCGCGTCCTGAAATGCCAGCGCAACATCGGCCGCATCCTGTTCGGTCAAGGGCTCAAGGGCGCGAACGGTAATGGCGGTAAATGTCTTCAGGCCGCTGAAGCTGAAATCCAGTCCGGGGCGGTTCGTCATCGGTCTCGGGAAACGGAATCGGCCGGGACGTCCGGCAGCAGCGAGGGCGGCGATTTCCGGTCCGCCCGGATAGCCTCGGCCCATCATCTTGGCCGCCTTGTCGAAGGCTTCCCCGGCCGCGTCGTCGAGGGACTCGCCCAGCAGGGTGTATCTGCCGATGGCGTCTACACGCACGAGCTGTGTATGGCCGCCGGAAACCAGCAGCGCGACGAACGGCAAGGGCGGCTTTTCGGCGGCGAGCATAGGCGCCAGCAGGTGTGCTTCCATGTGATGCACGCCGATGGCGGGGATGCCCCTCGACCACGCCAAAGCGCGACCTAGACCTGCGCCGACCATGAGAGCGCCGATCAATCCCGGGCCAGCGGTATAGGCAACGCCATCTATGTCGGCGACGTGCTTCCCGGCGTCATCCAGTGCTTGCCGGATCAGGGGCAGTGTCTTCCGGATATGGTCCCTCGATGCGATCTCCGGCACGACCCCGCCGTATTCCGCGTGGGTCGACGCCTGGCTGTAGAGCGCGTTGGCGACCAGACCGTCGCGGGAGTCGTACAGGGCGATCCCGGTTTCGTCGCAAGATGTTTCAATACCGAGAACGAGCACTTGACCAGCCTGGAACCGAAGGAATGCAGCCCGTCGCGAACCCGGCCGCGATGCCTGCTGCCTGAACTTCGCCGATTGTACTCTCGTGGGAAATGGCGAGTGCCTGAAGAGCGGACTATTGCCGAGCCTATCGGCCGTTGCTACGCTGTTTCGCCTGCCGGGGAGTCCCTGATCCGACGATGTCCGCGCATCCCTACTGCTATTCGATGGTGCTGGACGACGTGCCGGCCCATCCCTACCAGGTCGAGAACCTGCTGCTTACCCTGCAAAAATGCGGCTCGGTGCCTCGAGAGGCGCTGGTTGTGCAGTGCACCGAACGGGTCTGTGCATCGGTCAAAACCAAGCTCGCCGAAAGCGGCTACACGGTGGCGGCCATCAAGCCGTACCTGGACGAGAAGTACTGCAACAAGATCGTGCAACTCGACTACTTTGCGAGTATCGAGTCTGGCGACTGCGAGGGGGTTTTCCTGTTCGATTCCGACACCGTGGTGCTCTCGCCGCTCGATGTGCCGGATCGGACCCGCGTCTGGGGCAAGATCGTCGACTACCGCAATCCCCCGCTGGCGACGCTCAGTCGCCTGTTTTCCGCCGCCGGCGTGGCCCTTCCCGGCATAGTGCCGTGCGATTGGGATGTGGGAGACACCATCGATGCGAACTTCAACGGCGGCGTGATCTACATTCCGATGCTGCGGGTCGGGAATTTCCGCGCCGCGTGGCGGCGATGGGCGGAGTTCCTCTTCGTACACGCCGAGTTGTTCCGGGAATCATCCGAGCGCGACCACATCGACCAGATTTCCTTCGCGATGGCGCTGGCGTCGGAAGGATTCCGCTACGGCCATCTGCCCGCGAACTGGAACTATCCCTGTCACGAGAAACGACCGACGCCGCTGTCATTCCAGCCGGACCAGGACATACGCGTTCTTCACTACCATCAGTGTCTGGACACCTTCGGCTTGATCGCACCCGTGGTTTCGGGCAACGCCGCGTGCGCTGCCGCGGCGAGTCGCGCGAACGCGGTGATCGGCGAGTCGAGCGGCTCGATGTTTTTCGACAGCTACAAGCGGGACCTGGCTGTGCGCGCGGTTGCCAATGTTGGCTCGCCGTCGATGTCTTTTAGCGGTGCGCGCATTGAGGACAAGCGGCGACGGTTGATTCTGCACGGCGGCGCGCCGAAGACGGGCACATCCGCGCTTCAGTGGTGCCTGCACGCGAACCGCCAGGTCCTGGCGGAAAGAGGGTTCTGGTATCCGACGCCGTCGAACCGGCGTGAGCCCAAGCATCAGGAACTGGTCGCCGCGCTCATGGCAACCGACGAGACGCGCTTTAAGGAATGTATTGAATCGGCCTTGAGAGATATGCCTTCGGGCGCGCATACCGTCATCCTGAGTACGGAAGGCATCTTCAACCACTGGTGGGACTATTCGCCTGCGGCGAAGGGCATGTTGCGCGGCCTGGTGGACCAGTTCGACTTCGAACTGTGCGTCTGGTTTCGCGATCCGGAGTCCTTCGCCGCAGCGCTGTACGCGCAGTATCTCCGCAATCCGGGCACGGAAGATGCGCCGGATGTGTATGGCCGGGACATCGATTTCAAGGAGGCCATGCGCGATGCGTGGTTCCGCCGCCATCTGGACTATCTGGGTTTCTACTACGAAGCCCAGTGCCTGTTCGGGCGTGAGCGCGTAAGGGCATTTCTGTTCGGGGGCGATACCGTTCGCGCCTTCACGGAGCAGTACGCAACGGGCGCGTTGCCCGGGGCGGACCTGCCACGAAACGACTCGATGCGGGAGGCCGGTGTCCGGATGATGCGAATCGCCAACCGGTTCCCGCTGTCACCGATGGAACACGGGCGCGTCGAGGAACTGGTGTTCGAGATCGACCGCATGATCGGTGATCGGGCCGGCCGTTACGAGTTGAACCCGCGGGATCGGAGAGATGTGCGCAGATACGCGGCAAGGGGATGGGACATTTTGCGAAATGCGGTCGTTGGGTTGCGTTGATCGGTAACGGATGTAGACTGTGGAATAGTGTTACTGTGATTCTGTGTTAAACAGTCATGAAGAACATAACCGTATCCGTTGACGACGAGATCTATCGCCGGTCTCGAATGAAGGCCGCGGAAGAGGATACTTCCGTGTCCGCACTTGTTCGCGCATACCTCGTCTCGCTCGTCCAGGAAGATTCACGAAAGGACGCCTTCGACCAACTAAAGCGTCTCCAGGATGAAACGCTGCGATCAATACAGGCGCGCGAAGCAGGCCTGTGTAGTACCGACAATGTTGATCGCGACGCCTTGCACGGTGGCGATGCGGTTCGTTGACACCAATGTTCTCGTCTATGCCGTAAGCACTGCGGATGAAGACGCGGCCAAGTTCGAGCAAGCTCATAGGTTGTTGCAAGAACGCGACCTGGCCTTGTCGGCACAGGTATTGCAGGAGTTCTACGTTCAGGCGACCAGACCTGCCAGGCCGGGCGCTTTGACCCACACCGAAGCCGTCAGCTTCGCGATGGCGATGCGGCGATTTCGAGTCCAGGAAGTCAGCTTGGCAGTCGTCGAGAACGCCTTCGCATTGCGCGGCCGATTCGGTCTGTCGTATTGGGACTGCGCAATTCTGGCTGCGGCACGAGCCAGTGGCTGCGACACCGTTTACTCGGAGGACTTTAGCGATTCCCAGGACTACGGCGGAATTGGAGTCGTTAATCCATTCAAGTAAGTGCCCACAGCTGGTGCCTTGTGCGTCGGTTATTTCTTGCGAGGGGGCCCTTCGCGCCCGGCCCAAGCCTGATAGCCGGTCCCGCTCGTCGACATGGAAGGCCACGCTGTTGCACGCCTATGCCTCGCCGGGTACGATGCATAGGTTGTTTGCGGCTGAAAGTGTGAAGTGCCAACCGTCAAGGTAAGAGAGAACGAGCCGTTTGACGTCGCGTTGCGGCGATTCAAGCGTTCCTGCGAAAAGGCGGGCATCATGTCCGAGGTGCGTCGCCGAGTGTTCTACGAAAAGCCGACGGCAGTTCGCAAGCGCAAGGCTGCTGCTGCGGTCAAACGCCATCTCAAGAAGCTGCAGCGCGAGGCGCGACGCTTCGAGAGAACCCACTGACGCGGCGCACCGTTCACCGTTTTCCACATTCGCGTTCCGCGCGCCGCGCGGCTGCTTGGCTGTCTCCACGACTGAACGGGTTCGCCGCTAGCGCCGTTTCACCATATTAGATGCTGCCGCAGCAATCTGAACGCGGCATGTCGTCCCCGGCCGCGGCCCATGATGAAGCCGGGTTCGTCCGGCGCCACCTGAAGCGAAATATCGCCGCGCAGCTCCTCAATGGGATGCTCGGACAGACGGGTTTCCGCCTGTTGGCGGCACCGACGTTTCTTCCGGCTTTCCTCTTTTCGATCTCCGGTTCCAACGTGGTGGTCGGCGCCGCCCGCTCTCTGCAGGGGTTGGGCACGGTGGTGTCGCCGTTCCTCGGCGCGTCCCTGATAGGGCATCGCTCGCGGATTCTGAAAACGACGCTCACCACCAACGGTCTCATGCGCTTGCAGATCCTCGGCATGTCCTTGGCGGCGTTCTTTCTCGGCGCCGAAGCGACCGTGCACGCCTTCATGGTGTTCATGATGTTGATGGGCTTTTTCCAGGGCATTTCGCAAGTCGCCACGCATGCGTTGCGGGCCAAGGTGATTCCCGTGAATCGTCGCGGTATCGTCTCCGGCGCCCGCCACTTCTTCGCGGGTCTGATCGCGGCGGCAGTGGCCTACGTCTGCGGCAGCTACTTCATAGAACAGAATGTCCTCGGCAACGGCTACGGGACAGTGTTCCTGCTCGCCTTCTTCATATCCTCGATGGGCGTGGCCGCCATGCTGATCACCAGGGAACCGGTGGCGCGCTACGTGCGCCCGCGCGAGTCCCCGCGCAGGGTCCTGGTTCGCATCGCGCGGGTGATGCGCGCCGACCCGTCGTTCGCGCGGTTCTTCAGCGTTCGCGCGCTCGGCTCCTTCGGCAACATGGCGCAGCCTTTCTACATACTGTTCGCCGGCTCGCGGATGGAGGTGTCCGGCGGAGAGCTCGGACTCGTCACCATGGTGTGGATGCTCGCCTCGAACACCACCAGCCTGGCTTGGGGGGCCTTGGCGGACCGCATGGGCAATCGCGTGGTGCTCATTGCAACCCTCTGCGTCTGGATCGCGGCGCATGTGTACCTGCTGTTCCTGCAGTCCCTGTTCGACCTGATCGTATTTTTCGCCGTTGTTGGCATCGCTTCTGGCGGTTTCCAGCAATCGGGCCAGAACATGGTGCTGGAATTCGGCCGTTCGCGTGATGTTGCGCTGCGCCTTGCGACATCGGGTACCGCGGTCAATTTCGTCAGCGCCGTGGGTCCGATTCTCGGCGGCCTGATCGTTTCGGCGATGTCATACGTGGCCCTGTTCGTCGTCGCGATCGCAGTACAGATTGCGGCGCTTGTCATCATGATCGGTTGGGTGCCCGAACCCCGGCGACAGGCACTGGAGTGAGTTGATTGGTTCGGCGGACAGGCTACAAGGCGTTGTGCGCCGCGATTGGCGCGGGCGACCTCGACGCGTTGCGTGGCGGGGTGCGGGTGGATCCGCATGCGGCCGTCCACTGGAAGCCGATCATGGATGCTGCGTTCACCGGTCGCGCGGACATGATCGAAGTCCTGCTCGATGCCGGGGCAGACGTCAACGTGATGGCTGGCACGCCGGGTCGGCACACGCCCCTGGTGCGAACCATGCAGCCGCACCTGACCATTCCCAAACATGCTGGCCACGATGAGGTTATCGCGTTGCTGCTCGCGCGGGGCGCGAACCCGGACATGGTCGCGGGACCGCACATGTTGGCGCCGCTCGGCTACGCTGCCATGGGTGGTTTCGAACGTTTCATTGCGGCGTTGCGCGAGGCTGGTGCCACCGTCGACGTACGTCTCGCGGCGATGGTCTATGACGTGGAGGCGCTGCGGCGCGGAATTGCCGAGCACGACGTAGACGCGGCGGACGATAGGCGAGGTACGCCTCTGCACTACCTGGCCTGGTCCGGCATGTGGAAGATTGATCGACCGGGTTCCGAGGCGGCCTGCACGTGTCTCGACCATTTGCTCGATGCGGGGGCGGATGTGGACGCCTTCGAGTCCATATTCGAGGGCGAAGAGGAATTCAGGGCAACGGCATTGTGGCGCGCCATTTCCTGGCAAAAGCATGCGGTGATTGCGCAGCGGTTGCTCGAAGTCGGGGCGGATCCGCAGAGTTCGGTGTTTGCCGCAAGCTACGGCGGTCCGGAGGGGCTGTGCGAACTGCTCGATGCCCATGGCGCGGACTGGAACCAGCGGTTTCAGCAACGCACCCCGCTGATGGACCTGATGCGATTCCGCAAGCCGGCGATGTCCGTCTGGCTGCTCGAACACGGAGCCGATGTCCATGCGACCGATGAATTCGGGCGAACCGCGCTACACTGGGCTGCCTTGCAGGGCATCCGAGCGGACTATCTCGCGGCGCTGGTGGATCACAACGCGGACCCCGGCGCGAAGGACGATTTTGGCGATACGCCGCTCGATCTGGCGCGGGACTCGATCTGGCGCGGGACTCGATTTGACACGGAAAAAGAAGCGCACCAAGGCGATAGCGTATCTTGAAAGCGTTCGGTGAAGACGCGGCGATCCTGCCGGAAGAACGACACGACCTGTTGCCGCCCGCTGCGCGGTGCTTGAGAACTGCGAGGTTCAGGAATCCCTTGAGCCAGGGAGCGTTCCCGGTCCCATTGTCGAATGTGAGGAGCAATTCATGCTGAATCCCATCCAACTCGGATCGAATGCCGGACTGCGCACGTCGCCGCTTTGCCTCGGCACGATGAACTTCGGCGAGCCGGGACGCGGCCACCAGGGCGACTGGACGCTGGGGCTCGATGAAGCCCGCCCGATCTTCAAGGCCGCGCTCGACAACGGTCTGTTCTACTTCGACTGCGCGGACGTATATGGTCGCGGCGCTTGCGAACAGGTGGTTGGCAAACTGCTGCGGGAACTCGTCGCCCGGGACGAGTACGTCCTCGCCACGAAGGTGTCGATGCCCATGGGGCGCGGCGCGAATCAGGGCGGGCTCTCGCGCAAGCACATCATGGAAGGCGTCGATGCGAGCCTTCGGCGTCTCGGTCTCGACTACGTGGACCACCTGGTCATCCACCGACATCCCCACGGCATTCCGGGCCAAGCCCAGACCCCGGTGGAAGAGACCCTGGAGGCGTTGCACGACGTGGTCAAGGCGGGGAAGGCCCTCTATCTCGGCGCGTCGTCGATGTTCGCGTGGCAGTTCGTGGAGTTGCAGATGACCGCGCGGGCGAATGGATGGACAAGGTTCATCTCGATGCAAAACCACTACAATCTCATCTACCGCGAGGAAGAACGGGAGATGAATCCCTATTGTGCCAGGACCGGCGTTGCCCTCACCCCCTGGTCGCCTTTGGCGCGGGGCATTCTTGCGGGAACCTACAAGGGCGGATTCGGCGGCGGAACGACGGACCGCTCCTCCGGCCAGGACCGGATGCGTACGGAGGGCCTTTATCGGGGTGCGGCGGACTTCGCGATCGCGGAGCGCGTCGTGGAGGTCGCCGAAAGGTACGGTCGAGCACCAGCGCAGATAGCCTTCGCTTGGCTATTGAGCAAGCCGGAAGTCAAGGCGCCCATTGTCGGCGTATCGAGGGTTTCCCAGCTCGAACAGCTTGTCGCAGCGGTCGATATAGATCTGGAGGCGAAGGATGTCGCCTACCTGGAGGAGCTATACCAGCCGGTGCAGAACCTGCTCTCGCTCGGCCACTCGTAATGGCGACGCGCGGCGGCGCATTCGTGCGCATGCTGGACTTGGTGGAAGCCGGTCCGGACCGCTTCACGGCGCCGCAAGCGCCGGAGCGCGAAGGCCGCATGTATGGGGGGCAATTGCTGGCGCAGGCGCTCGCGGCGGCTGATCGGACCGTGCCGGATGACCGTCATGCGCATTCGCTGCATGCGTATTTTCTCTTGCCCGGCGATGTTTCGGCGACAGTGGATGTGCAGGTCGAGCGGGTGCGGGACGGCCGCTCTTTCAGTTCCCGCTGCGTCAGCGCCCGGCAGGGAGGCAGGGAACTGTTCCGCATGATGGTCTCTTATCACGTAGCGGAACCGGGGGAGCCGTTTGCGGGTCATCGAAAACCGGACGTGCCGCCGCCCGAGGAGGTTGCCCTGACGTACTCGGCGCTCAGCCGCAGTATGGGAACGAAGCTGGAATGGGACATCGAGTCGAGGCCGATGGACACGCGTTGTATCAATCCCCCGGTTGCTCCCCTGGGCGAACCGGTGCTGGAGGATCAGCGCATGTGGATGCGTATCGCCCAGCGGCTGCCCGCGAATTCCGGCCTGCACCGGGCGGGTCTCGCCTACCTCTCGGATAGCACCCTGATCGATCACGTCGTACTGCCGCACGGCCGTCGATGGCAGGAACCAGGGTTGGCCAGCGCCAGTCTCGATCACGCGATGTGGTTTCACAACCCGGTCCGCGCGGACGAGTGGCTTTTGTTCGATCAAACGGTGGAAGTAACCGGATCCGGCCGCGGCTTCGCCACGGGCCGAATTTTCGACGCCGACGGGGTTCTGGCTGCGACGTGTGCGCAGGAAGGCTTGATTCGCTGGACTTGAAGCGCGCGATCAATCCCGGAGTTATGGCATCACCGCATCGACGCGGCGCTTCGCTTCCGCGTAGATGTCGCTCGGCAAGGGACCGTTGCTCGCTGCCGCAAGGTTGTCCAGCAGGTGTTCCATCCTGGATGTGCCGACGATGGTCGTGTGCATGTGGGGGTGGCTGATCGTGAAGCGCAGCATGAACTCCATGTTCGACATGTTCCCCCGAAGATCATCGAGACCTGCCTGGCTCCACAGGTCTTTGCGCCACTGAAGAGTCTGGCGATGGCGGCCGGGAAGGTGGTTCACCTCCATGTTCTCGGCTGCGGGCGCTCCCCGTGCAACACCACCACGAATGATGGTGCCGGCGCCGCCGAGCGCAGCCCTGGTGATCCACTCGTCGTGCTCCGGCTCGAGGAGGGAATGGGGGATCTGAAAGGCGTCGAAGACCCCCATATCTATGTGATCGATCAGATTGGGCAGGGTGCCTGACATGCCGATGAACCGGATTTTCCCTTCCTCCTTCATCAGTTCCAGCTCCGCCACCGAGTCGTTCTCCTCCAGCACCGAACGCGACGGGCTGGCGTGAAACTGCACGAGATCCAGGTGATCGGTCCGCATGCGCACGAGGCTTTGCTCGACGCCAGCGCGCACATTCTCCCGAGTGAATATATGCGGTGCCTGGTGGCCCGGGTGGTTGATCGGGCAGCCGCACTTGCTGGCGAGGAAATACTCCTCGCGGCGGTGCGAGATCGCCTCGCCGATCCGAGCCTCGGAGTCGCCGTAGTCCGGCGACGTGTCGATAAAATTGATCCCGGCGTCGAGCACGGCGTTCAGCAGACTTGCGACTGCCGCCGGCTCGATCGTTACGCCGCCACCGCGCAATTCCATTGCCCCATAACCTAGCCTGGTGACCTCGACGCCGGTTCGGCCGAGCGTCGTCGTGGGAAGGTCGCTCATCTCGCTTACTCCTGATGTAGGTTCAAAGGGATAAAAGTGCCCCCGCTGACGGTCCCGGGAGATACGCGTTTAGTCTACGGCTTTGGAGGTGTGTCCGTCGCACTGGACGCGCAAGGAGATTCGATGTGTCGAAATTGTCGGCCAATGCCCTGCCATCATCGGAATGCCCGGGGGCAACGCACGCGACCTGATCCGGACCGGCGAGAACTTGCGATGGATCAGACCTTCAGTGCGGGCGTCGAGGGGCTCGCGGCCACTCCTCACCAACATCTCGCTGGCCGGGTCGTGGACACGGATGCGCTCGTCGATGCGCTCCGGTCCGGCAAGGTCGCGGCTGCTCGGTGCTTGCCCGGTCACGGGCCGCACTTACAATGCTGAAGGGTTCTGGCTGCGACGTGTGTGCACGTAGGCTTGAATCGCTGGACTTGACAAAGGACGTTCCCGATGCGCGACTCGCGTTTCAATTTCGACCACATCCATCTCATCAGCGAAGACCCGGAGGGGGCGGCGCGCTGGTATTGCGACATCTTGGGCGCAGAGATCGCCGCCGCCTACGAGTTGCGGGATGCGCCGCAAATCAATGTTCGCGTCGGCGGGGCGACCATCATCATTCGCGGCAAGCGTCCGGGAGAGGACCCCACCGCGCCTCGGGGCATGCGCCATTTCGGTGACTACTCCAGCCGCGATGAATGGGGCACGGACCACTTCGGCTTCAAATTCACGGGCGACCTGCGGGCGTTTTGCGAGGAGATACGGAAGCAGGGCGCGGTGTTCGCGGTCGAGCCGTGGGAGTTCTCGCCAGGCAGCCTGCTTTGTTACGTCGCCGCGCCGGACGGCGTAAGCATCGAGTTGGTGCAAGTCTGATGGGCGCGACGTGAAGGCATGGGTGGTAGGCGCGATTGGATTCGAACCAACGACCCCCACCATGTCAAGGTGGTGCTCTAAACCAACTGAGCTACGCGCCTGCCGTCGACGGCGTACCGTATCATTGCGGCAACGGGGCGATCAACCGGCCGTGAGCGGGTGCCATCGCGTCCTGTGGGAAATTGTCTCGATGCGTACACGCATCCCACGATCTGCGCTATTGTTGGTCTTGGACGCGGCAACGCATTAGAATCCGCATTCGCCGCATCGCTGGTTGAGACCGCGAACGGCGATCGGTAGCAAACGGAGAAAGTGCCTATTAAGAGAACATCAGCGAAGGTGCAAAAAGAGCGTGTATTGTTGAACGAGGACATACGCGCTTTGCAAGTGCGCCTTGTCGATTTCAACGGCGGACAGGTTGGCATCGTTCCTCGGGAAGATGCCTTGAGTGAAGCGAGGAAATCGGGTTTGGATCTGGTGCTGATTGTGCCGGACGCCAATCCCCCCGTAGTCAAAGTGATGGACTACGGCAAACATCTCTTCGATCTGAAGAAAGCCAAGACCGCGCAGCGGAAGAAGCAGAAGCAGATTCAGGTCAAGGAGATGAAGTTCCGACCGGGGACCGAGGAAGGAGACTACCAGGTAAAGCTGCGCAACTTGATGCGGTTTCTTGGCGACGGCGACAAGGCCAAGGTGAGCTTGCGCTTTCGGGGACGCGAGATGGCCCATCCGGAGATCGGCTTGGAATTGTTGAAACGAATCGAGAACGATCTCGAGGAGCATGGATCCGTTGAGACCCCGCCAAAGTTCGAAGGCCGTCAGATGACGATGGTATTGTCGGCGCGAAAACGCAAGAAACGTTGAAGAAGCGTTTTTGTTGAAATGGCTTTGTTAGTGGCTTTGTTAGTGGCTTTGTGAAGGAAGCGCTAACGCGCCCGCGCAGAGCACCAGTACCGTCGGTGACCTTGCCTTTGGCGAGCCCGGCGGAGAGCACAGCAGGAAGCACCACAGAAGCACCAGAAAAGAAACCGGGTAGTCCCCGGATTCCGGCGCGCCCTTAGGCATCAGGAACTCCGATATTCGGGACGTTCCGACGTTGTGGGGCGCTTTGTATTATGTAAAGCAGGGCGTAGCGGCGAGTCCGCGGTTGCCCGGGATGGTTTGAAAATGTCGAAACTCAAGACCCACCGGGGCGCCGCCAAACGATTTCGGCGCACAGGCTCCGGTTTCAAACATCGGGCCGCCAACAGGAATCACATTCTGACGAAGAAGGCACCGAAGCGAAAACGCCAACTGCGCGGGTTCAAGCCGGTATCCGATGGTGACAAGCGGTCCGTGAAACGGATGCTGCCGAAAAAAGCGCGGTAGTCCCCAACGCGCCGGAACGTACGGTAAGAAGCGCGTCCCCACGACGTGCAAGACGCGCAAGACGCGCAAATAAACGCGCAACAGGAGCGAAAATGCCGAGAGTCAAGCGAGGAGTAGTCGCCCGGGCGCGGCGCAAGAAGGTGTTGAAGCAGGCGAAGGGCTACTATGGCCAGCGTAGCCGCAGCTTTCGCGTTGCGAAACAAGCCGTCATCAAGGCCGGACAGTACGCCTACCGGGACCGACGGCAAAGGAAACGTCAATTCCGGGCGCTGTGGATCGTGCGCATCAATGCGCAGGCCCGCGAGCACGGCCTCACCTATGGTCGTTTCATCTCTGGACTGAAGAAGGCGGAGATCGAGTTGGACCGCAAGGTGCTCGCCGATTTGGCGCTGAACGAAAAGGCGGCGTTCGGCGCATTGGCGGCGAGAGCGAAGGAGGCGTTGGCGGCCTGACAGGACGAACCGCACCCGGGGCGCGCGCGCAGCCCCACGGAACGAACGACCATGGATGTGGATGACATCAGGGCCGAAGCCCTAAGTGCGGTCGATGCTGCCGAAAATCTGGAAGCGCTGGACGAAGTCAGAGTCGAGTACCTGGGGAAAAAGGGCAAGTTGACGTTGCTGGCCAGGTCCTTGCGATACCTGGACGTGTCCGAGCGGCCGGCCGCGGGAGCGCGCAACAACGCGGCGAAGGAGGCAGTGGTGCAAGCGATCGAAGCGCGCCGCGCCGCGTTGGTCGCCCAGCAACTGGCCAGAACGCTCGACGAGGAAGTCGTGGATGTGACGTTGCCCGGACGTCGCCAAAGCTCGGGGAGCCTGCATCCGATCACGCAGACGATGCGCCGAATCGAGGACATCTTCCTCGGCGCCGGCTACGAGGTCGTGACCGGGCCGGAGATTGAAGACGACTATCACAATTTCGAAGCACTCAACCTGCCTCCGCATCATCCCGCCCGGACGATGTGGGACACCTTCTATCTGGAAGGTGGCCACGTTCTGAGAACGCATACTTCGCCCGTGCAGGTGCGCGTCATGGAGAAGACGCAACCCCCTATCCGCATCATCTGTCCCGGCCGCGTGTTTCGCCGTGAATCCGACCTCACCCATACGCCGATGTTTCATCAGGTGGAGGGATTGGTCGTGGACGAAGGCATCAGCTTCGCCGACCTGAAGGGCACGGTGGTCGGGTTCGTGCGTCGTTTCTATGACAAGGAAGTGGGGGTCCGGTTTCGACCATCTTACTTCCCGTTTACGGAGCCTTCCGCCGAGGTCGACGCCCAGTGCGTACACTGCGAGGGCGGGGGGTGCCGGGTTTGCAGCGGTACCGGGTGGGTCGAGGTGATGGGTTGCGGCATGGTGCATCCCAATGTGCTGACGATGTCTGGCATCGACGCGGAACGGAACACGGGATTTGCGTTCGGCTTTGGGGCGGACCGGCTGGCGGCATTCTATTTCGGCATTGACGATTTGCGTCTGTTTTTCGACAACGATGTTCGGTTCTTGTCCCAGTTCTAGGGTGCCCCGGACTCCGTATACACCGGAGCCGACGTTCAGCGGTTCGGAGGACTAGGCATCGTGCAATTCAGCGAACGTTGGCTACGCGAATGGGTCGATCCGGATATCGACACCGAGACGCTTTGCGAACAGCTCACCGGTGTTGGTCTCGAAGTCGATGGCACGGCGGAAGCGGCGCCAGCGTTCAGCGGCGTGGTGGTGGGGGAGGTGCTTGCAGTGGCACCCCATCCGAAGGCGGACAAGCTCTTTGTGTGCACGGTCGGAGATGGGTCGGATTCGCACCAGGTGGTTTGCGGGGCGCCGAACGCTCGCGCCGACATGAAATCCCCGTTTGCCCGCGTAGGCGCGGCGCTGCCCGGGGTCGAGGTTCGCACGCGCGACTTTCGGGGCATCGAATCGAGCGGCATGTTGTGCTCGGCGGCAGAACTCGGGTTGGGAGACGATGCCGGGGGCATCCTCGAATTGCCGGCCACATTCGCCGCGGGTGCTGATCTGCGCGAAGCGCTGGCGCTTGATGATCCGTGCATAACGCTGGACCTGACGCCGAATCGCGGTGACTGCCTGTCGCTCAAGGGGGTCGCCAGGGAAGTCGGCGTACTCAACGACCTGCCTGTTCGGGTGCCCGACTGTGCGCCGGTTCCCGCCCAAATCGACGACCGGCTTCCGGTTGAGATAGTCGCCGGGGACGGTTGTCCCCGCTATCTGGGTCGCGTGGTGCTGAGGGTCGACACTGGACGATCGACACCGTTGTGGATGACGGAGCGCTTGCGCCGCTCGGGGCTCCGGTCCATCGATCCGGTGGTGGACGTCACGAACTACGTCATGCTTGAACTCGGCCAGCCGTTGCATGCCTTCGATCTGCACATGCTGCACGATCGCATCATTGTCCGTATGGCGGAAGAGAACGAGCGGTTCACCTTGCTGGATGGCAGCCAGGTCAGCCTCGACGACGAGACGCTGCTGATTGCGGACGCGCGGGGACCCGTCGCCATGGCGGGCGTCATGGGCGGCGAGCGTTCGGCCGTGCAGGAGTCGAGCCGAGACATTTTTCTCGAATGCGCGTTTTTTGCGCCGCTCAGGATCATGGGCACGGCCCGTCGCTATGGCATGCAGACCGATGCGTCGCAGCGGTTTGAACGCGGTGTCGACCACGCGCTTCAGGAGGCGGCAATTGAGCGCGCGACGCGGCTCCTGCTCGATATTGCCGGCGGGTGCCCGGGTCCGACGGTTGTGACCGAGAGCGCAGCGCATGTGCCGCAACCGGCGAAGGTACGGCTACGCCGTTCGCGTCTCGATCTGTTGGTGGGGGAGGTCGTTCCCGAAACCGAGGTCGACCGGATTTTTGAACGCCTCGAGTTATCCCCACAGAAGATTGACCGGGACGGGCAGACCGAGTGGGAGGTGACCGCGCCCAGCCATCGCTTCGACATCGCCATTGAAGAGGACCTCGTCGAAGAGATCTGCCGCGTGCATGGCTACAACCGGGTGGCCCACAGCTTTCCGCTTGCCGAGCTTGCGCCCAGGGCTATTCCCCGCAACTTCGCGGGCGCGAGGCCGATATGCGATGCCCTGGTCGGCCTCGGCTATCGAGAGTCCATCACCTACAGCTTCGTGGCACCCGAGCGAATGCGGTTGCTGGACCCGGCGCACTCGCCTGCGCGCATTGCCAACCCGATGTCGCGGGATCAATCTGTCATGCGCACGAACCTGCTCCCGGGTCTTGTCGGCGCGCTGCAGACCAACGTGGCCAGGCAACAACGCCGCGTCCGGTTGTTCGAGTACGGACAGTGCTTCCCGAGCGGCAGGACGGAGGAAGTCTTCCGCGTCGGTGGCATTGCATGTGGGGGACGCGCACCCGAATCGTGGTCGGCGTCATCCGGACAAGTGGACTTTTTCGACATAAAGGGCGATGTGGAGCGCTTGCTGGCGGTCGGTGGCGGCTCGTATGCCTTCAAGCCCGCCGCTGATCCGGTACTACATCCGGGCCAGTCCGCCCTCGTGTTATCCGGGGAGCAAGTCATCGGTCGCCTCGGGCGGCTGCACCCCGAGATAGAGGAATCGCTGGACCTTGGCGTTGGGATGTTTGTGTTCGAACTTCACGCCCACGCCTTGGTTGAACAGCGGGAACGCAGGCACGAGGGCATCTCGCGATTCCCCAGTGTTCGCCGCGATTTGGCGGTGGTCGTCGACAAGGCAGTTTCCGCGCGCGCGGTGGAATCGGCCGTGCGAGAAGTCCTCGGCAGCATCCTGACCGAGTTCAGGGTATTCGATGTGTATGCTGGTGAAAGCATTGATTCCAATGAAAAAAGCCTCGGCATCGGGTTGACGTTGCAACACGCATCGCGCACTCTTGTCGATGACGAGACCAATGCGTTCATCGACGCTACCGTGAGCTGCCTGGCAGCGAGATTTGGTGCCCGTCTGCGCTGACTGTGGCTTGGCCCGAGCGAGCCCCTCGATGCATTGAAGGATGCAATGAAGGATGCAATGAAGGACGCATTGATGGACGCATTGATGGACGCAATGGATATGGAAAATCTGGGCGAACGCTGGTGAACCTCGAGCTGTGATAAACACCCTGACCAAGGCTCGCATGGCGGAGCGTCTGTTCGACGAACTTGGACTCAACAAACGCGAGGCCAAGGAGATTGTCGAACTGTTTTTCGAGGAAGTTCGCGCGTCATTGGCGAACAACGCGCGCGTGAAGATCTCCGGGTTCGGCAACTTCGACCTGCGCGACAAGCGCGAACGCCCCGGGCGAAATCCAAAGACGGGCGAAGAGATTCCCATCACGGCTCGCCGCGTCGTCACTTTCCGGCCGGGTCAGAAGCTGAAGGCACGGGTTGAAGCGTATGCAGGCCCACCAGACTAGCCTGACGCATCGGCTGACATATTCTGCCGCAGTGCGCGAAGCCCGCGGCGCGTTCAAGCCAAATTCGAATTAGCGGGATTGTCTCGTGGCTGCACAGGCTGACGAACTTCCCCCCATTCCAAACAGGATTTATTTCACCATTGGCGATGTCGCCAAGTTGTGCGACGTTCAGACGCATGTGTTGCGCTATTGGGAACGGGAGTTTCCGCAACTCAGCACGGTAAGACGCCGTGGCAATCGCCGTTACTACCAGCGCAAGGACATCATGCTGGTACGACAGATTCGATCCCTGCTGTACGAGCAGCTATATACCATTGCCGGCGCGCGCAAGCGCCTCTCGGGCGAAGACATGAAGGAAGACACGACGCAGTCCATGCTCGTGGTGAAACAACTGATCGCCGAGTTGGAAGAAGTCCTGCACGATCTGCGCGCCTGACCAGGCGCGGGCGAAGCTATCGCGCAGCCCTTGGTGAAATATTCGGGCTGATATGTTTTGACCTGTCAAGATGGCTCACGGAAATCTCACTTCATTCTCCTTGCAAAAGCTTGTTGTTGGCGCGGTGGATATGTGGGCGAGAGGCGCGCGAGTGTGGGCAGGCCCGGTGGGCAACGCGCGTCCAGCGCGTTGTCCGGGGGCTGTCCACACGGCCCGAAGGGCGCGCGCCGGTCCGAAGGACTCGTCCACATATCCACCGCGCGGTCGGACGCCTCGCGAGCGCCGGTGGCGTGGTGAGTCAGGACAAGGCCGGGCTGATTGCGACGGTGGATCATGCTGATATGCGTGGATTGGGTACCACCGGACTTCACTGCGTCGCGGAGCTGGCCTTTCTCTAGTGGCAGGGATCACCGTCCGATACGCCCGCTCGGGGATCGTACCGACGGCACCGGCTATAGCCCGAACAAGGGTTCTCCACACCGGCCCGATCCTGCCCTGACTCAACACGCCCCGGCCTCTTCGCTACCCGATGCCGGTCGCGTCAGCGGCGGCTTTCGGCGAGCCGGAAGCCGCCGGGATCCGGGCCATCTCCCGACGGACGATGTCCCAGACGAAGCCGCTCAACTCCCGGGCCACGGCCACGTTCGCCTGCTTGCTGTTCTTGCCCGACTCGATCAGGCGCCGGTACCGACCGCACAACCGGCGCTGGGCCTTCCAAGCGATCGCCTTGGCTTCGCCGGAGGCCGCGGCCGCCTTGCGCTCGAGATGCGCCGTGCGCCGCGCCGGAAACCGGTAGCTCCAGGCCGACTCCACCAGCGCGCGACGCGCATGGCCGTTGCCGGTCCGCGTGATCGCGCCCTGTCGGCGCCGCCCACCGGAACTGTGCTCGCTCGGCACCAATCCCAGATAGCCCATCAACTGCCGCGGCGAGTCGAAGCGGCTCACATCGCCCAGCTCCGCCAGAAGCGTCGTCGCCGTCAGCGTGTCCACGCCGCGCAGCGCCGCCAGCGAGCGCGCCACCGGCGCCAGCGACCAATCCGGCAGCGCGTCGTGCAGCCGCTTCGTCAACGCCGCCACCCGGTCGGTCGCCGCCCGCACCGCGTCCAGATATTCCCGAAACGCCCCTTCCTCCCAAGCGCGCTCGAAGCGCTGCCCGTCCAGCCACGCGTAGTGCGCCCGCGTCCAGCGCCCGCGCGACCAGCGACGCCCGTGGCGCAGCAGAAACGCGCCCAGCTGCTGGCGCGCCTTGAGCTCGGCCCGCTTGAAGTCCGCGCGCGCCCGGACCAGGTCCCGCATCGCCTCCCGGTCCTCGTCCGGCACCCACACCGGCGTCAACTCCCCGCTTCGCGACAGCCGCGCCAGCTTGACCGCGTCCCGCCGGTCCGTCTTGATCCGCTCGCCCGGCGCCTTCGGGATCCGCGACGGCGCCACCACCTCGCAATCGAATCCCATCCCCGTCAGTTGCCGGTACACCTCGTAGCCGCACGGCCCCGCCTCGTAACTGAACAGCAGCACCTCGCCGCCATGCGTCCGCGCCAGCTTCTCCGCCAGCTTGCCGATCGCCAATGGCCGGTTCGCGATCTCGCCGACATAGACCGGCGGCTCGCGCCCCGCGGGCGCCACCGCCACTGCGATGCTGTTCTTGTGCACGTCCAGTCCCACATGCGCCGCATAGTTCGGGCCAATCCCCCGCCCTCCCATCGATACCGTTTCCTGCTCGGTTGGTCTAAAGTCTCGCATTGCCTGCCCTCCTCAATTCTGGCTCTGTCACGGTGGCCATAATGGCCGGTCCCCAAGATAATCCACGCACTTGAGGACGGGCAGGTCAAAACATTATGTCTAGGCGTAGAATCGCCGCTCCCGTCGGGGCGTAGCGCAGCCTGGTAGCGCACCACACTGGGGGTGTGGTGGTCGCCGGTTCAAATCCGGCCGCCCCGACCAGCTCAGTCGAGGTTTTGCTCGAGGAGCGCCCAGCTAGTCCAATGCCCGTTGGACAGATCCGCAATGCCCGGCGATTCTGTAGAGCCACCGGTCGGAGTAAACGGAACACCTGTCTCTGGCATCTTATTACCAAGGTTCAAACGCAAACGGGTGACTTGAAACCTGGTTCGGGAGATGGCGGTCCGATGGCAGTCGAGGGTCACGATCCGGCTACTCCCGGACCTGCGGCTCTTGGCGGGTTGGCGGATCGGGCTCGCGACGGCGGTGATGCGGCCTTGGAACAATTGGTATCGGTCTCAGCGCGAGTTGTCCGCCGGTGGGCTCTGGTTCGGCTTTCCCACGCGGCGGATTCGGACGACGTGATGCAGGACGTAATGATTCGCGTGATTCGAAGCGTCGAAACCTGGCCAACGCGCGAATCGTTTGCTCCCTGGCTCTACACCGTGACGCGTAATGCGGCGACGGACCGATTGCGACGGCGGAGACGGCAGCGGGACCGCGGTGGATCTGACGCGCTTCTCGATACGGTTCCGGCTGTTGGAGGGGATCCGTCGGTGGCGCTTGTCCGGCGGGAACTCGCTGGTCTGCTTGAGACGTTCATGCGCGAATTGCCTCATCGCCAGCGCGAGGTATTCGATCTCATCGAGCTGCAAGGTGTGCCGGCGAAGGAGGTGGCGAAGCTCATCGGAATCCGAGCCGCAAGCGTCCGCGGCAGCCTCTTCAAGGCGCGCGGGACCCTGCGGCGGCGAATCCTGGCAGCCTGGCCGGACGTCGGGGAGGACTTGCTTTGACGGCGTGCGCAGTGTGGGCTGAGCGGCTCGTCGTGGCCGCGCCAGAAGAATTGTCGGGAATGGCGGAGACCGAACTGAGCCGGCACATACGAGACTGTCGGCGATGTGCTGCCGAAGCGCACAAGATCGCCGCTGCCAACGAGGCACTTCGCGTTGCGGTATCAAGTCCCGAGGTCGATGCGGCGGAACTGATCGAGCGGGCACGCCACGCCGAGGCGAACGAACAAAGAGTGTCAGTGCGGCGGTCGGTGAGGGCACCGCGGATGATGTGGAGTGCGATGGCTGCATCGATGGCAGCGGTAGCGCTCATCGCGGTCCTGTTGTTGCGAATGCCCTCGCTGGAGCCATTGCCGCTGCCCGTTCGCCCACAGGCGCTGGTGGACGCCGGCGACCACAACCTGGTTGTCATGCCAACGCGGAACCCGGACATCGCGATCCTCTGGTTCTACAAGGAGACGGAAGAATGAAGAAATGGACGTCATGCGCCTCAGGCGTGTTACTGGCGGCTCTTGCATTGCACGTGGGCGGGTGTGATGCCGGGTGGGGGGAACGTGAGACGCCGTCGCTCGAGACGAGAACTTTCGCCCTCCATCATATGGAAGCGAGTGAAGCCGCCAATTTCATCGGTCCGTACATCTATGCCGAAAGGGCGGGTGCCCCGGGCATGGTCAGCGAGGCTCAAGACGACTCGCCGGCCATCACCGTTCGGGAGACCGCGGACAATCTCAACCGGATCGCCGCCCTCCTCGCGGAGTTCGACCGCCCCAGCGACCGTACGCTGGCACTCAAGTTTCAGCTCATCTCGCCCAACGGCTCGGAGCCGGACCCCGAGATTTCGGATGTCGTCGCTGAGTTGAGGCGGTTCCTGCGTTTCGACGGTTATTCCTTGGCGGGCGAGACGTTTGTTTCCCTTGCAAGAAGTTCCTTCAAACAGACCATCAAGACCGAAGAAGCGACTTACAGCATCAGTGGCGCCTACTGGCCCAAGCCCAAGACGCTCAGAATCGAGCTACGCGGAACCAACGTGCAGCCATTCGAAACGACGGTCGTGATCCAGCCGGGCAGGACGTTGGTGCTTGGAACCGTCATCGAAGACAGCCGGATAGCGATCCTCGTGGTACGCAGCCTCGTGACCGATCAGATCGACGCGCGTCGCGCTCACGCCCAACTGCCGAAGAACTAGGAACGGCTAGGCCCCGATCAGGTCGATTGATTACGGGCTAATCGGACGACGGGATACGCGCCGCCTTCTCTTCGTCATACCACCAGGCTTCCGGGAAGCTGGTGCGAAACTTGGCGTCGAACGGCGGGCGACCGAACTTGTCCCAGTAGATCACGCGAGGCCCCTCGAGCGCGGTGAGCGGGATCAGGTCGAAATTCCAGAGCAGTATTCGGTCCAGCGCCTTCTGCGCGGCCGTCAACTCCTCCCTCGAGCGCGCGTTCAGGACGCGCATGACCATCTCGTCGGCAGCCTCGCTCTGAATGCCCGAGAGGTTTCGCGTTTGCGGCAGCATCGCATTGCTGGAATGCCAGTAGGAAACGACCTCGACCCCCGGTGGTTGGGCGACACCGAGCGAGGCAAAGGAGAAGTCGAAGTCGAAGTCTTTCATTATGTTGATGAATCGTGCCGTTTCGACGATGCGGACGATGGTCTTGAATCCCAGCCTCTGAAGTTGATCCACGTACTGGAGGATCTGACGCTGGTCGTTAGCGCTGCGAATGAGAAAGGTGAGCGAGAACGGCTCCCCATTTTCATTCGTGAGGGTGCCATTGCGCACTGTCCAACCGGACTCTCGCAGCAACGCCCGTGCTCGCAGGAGACCCACGCGGTCGCGTCCCATCCCCTCTGACCGTCCCAGCTTGAACGCTTGTGTGAACACGCGCTTCGGCAGTTCATCGCGAAAGGGCTCAAGCAGGGCGAGTTCGGCGGCGCTCGGCAGACCGACGGCCGAGAAGCCTGATGGTGCGAAGTAGCTTAGGGGACGGCTGTACAAGCCTTGGGATATGTTGCGGTCGTACCAGGCGTAGTCGAAGGCCAGCGACAGCGCTTCTCTCACCCGCGGGTCCTTCAGGTTATCCCGGCGTTTGTTGATGACGAGGCCCCGGGTCAACCCGCAGTAGTACTGGAAGTTGTGTTGGCGCGTAACGATCCAACCCTTGTCGCGCGCCGGGATATCGTAGCCGCTGTGCCAATATCGCGGATCCGTTTCCCACCGATAGTCGACCAGACCCTTGCGGAACGCTTCCCGGGATACGGTGCCATCGCGGTAGTAGTCGTAGCGTATATGGTCAAAGTTGTGGTGGCCGCGATGAAGGCCGAGGTTCCTGCCCCAGTAGTCGGGCACGCGTTCGTACAGGAGATAGCGTGACTGTTCGAACGCCTTGACACGATAGGGGCCGCTGCCAAGCGCTGGGGTCAGGGTGGTTTTGGTAATGTCCCGGTCGCGCCAATAGTGCTCCGGCAGGATGGCGATCTTGCCGAGGCTCGTCACCACGGCGGCATTCAGACCGTTGATGTTGAGCAGATGAAAGGTCAATTCCCGTTCGCTGTGGACTTCGACCGACTCGACCATCCCGAACGCCGACTGGAGGTTGAAGCCCGAGTTGGCGCGAATGTGGTCGAACGTGAACTTCACATCCCGCGCCGTTACGGGCATGCCATCGTGCCAGCGCGCCTGGGGTCGGAGCCGAATGCGCACCCAACTGAAGTCGTCGTCGATCATTACGCCCTCGGCGAGATTGCCGTAGAACGTACCGATCTCGTCGTCCGCGGGAATAAAAAGGCTATCGTAGAGAAATGGCTGCGATGCGAGAGAATGCTGGAGTCCGGGGGGTTGGGTGCCTTTGTGCAGATACGGCGTGAAGGAGTTGTAGTTGGCGCCCGTCGCCAGCACAAGCATGCCGCCCTTGGGCGCATCCGGGTTGACGTAGTCGAAGTGTTCGAAGTCGGGCGGGTACTTGAACTCGCCGAAGAACGATACGCCGTGCTTGTACTCCGGCTCCGCGGCGGCGAGCGTCGCGCCGAATGCGATGGTCGCTAACAGCAGTCGCATCACGTAATCCACCGACAGGGCTCCTTGGTAACCGTTCCCGGTGTGCGGATGTTCAACGCCGGCGGCTCGGACACTATAGGTTATCCTCTCTATCCCACAAATGGCGCGTACAGACGTGCTTAAGAGGAACGGGAACATGTCGCAACCACTGAAGGTTGGCCTCGTAGGCGCCGGGGGCATCGCCAATTCGCACCTGCCGGCCTACCTGGAGTACAGGGATCGGGTACAGGTGACGGCCGTGTGCGACATCATCGAAGATGCGGCAAGCGCGTTTGCTGCGAGAGTGAACGCCGATGCGGTCTACACGGACCTGGACGCGATGCTGCGGGAAGCCGACATCGATGCCGTGGATTTGTGTCACAGGCACGACCTGCATGCGCCGCACGCCATCGCCGCCGCGGAAGCCGGCAAGCACGTGATCGTCGAGAAACCGATGGCAAACTCGGTGCGGGACTGCCGCGATATGGTCGAAGCTGCGGACAGGTCAGGGGTGACGCTGATGGTGGCCCAGCACTTGCGTTACATGCGGGCAGCGGCTGCCGCGAAACGTTTGATCGACGAAGGGAAACTGGGCGAGATCGAAGCGGTGCGTACCCACATGGTTGCGGGTGGATACGGTCGCATGGACCGGCGAGGGCATTGGATGGGGGACCCGAGGTACGCTGGCGGTGGAGTCATGATGACCACCCAGGTCCACCATATCGATCTGCTGCGCTATTACGTGGGCGACGTGAAGCGCGTGTATGGCATATGCAAGACACTGCAGCCGCACAGGCCGGCTGGGGCGGAAGACCTGGTCGCGGCGACGCTCGAGTTCGAGAACGGCGCCGTCGGCCATGTGTTCGCAAAATCGTCGCTGTCTCGCGAGGGCAGGTCCTACTGCCTGATGGGCACCGAGGGGACCCTTTACGCCGAGCTGGCGGTTGAGAGCGACGAGACGCCGACGCCCCACTTCGGCACCCTCATGGTTTCCCTGAAATCGCCGGAAAAGGAGCAGGAGTACCTGTCAAACGTCGCGGATATGCGACGGTTCATTCGTGGAGATGTCAAGCGTCGGAACGAGTTCATACAAAAGCTCGAACCGGTCTTTGAGCCCCTTTCGACTGAGGGCACGGGTCTGCGCACTGCCAACGGCTTCGTCAACGAGATTCTGCATTGGGAGGAGTGCTGCAGGACGGGTGCTGCGCCGATCAGCAGCGGTCGGGACAACGTCAACACGATCGAGGTCATCATGGGCATCTACGAGTCCTCCCGGACCGGCATGCCCGTTGATCTGGATACCCGTTGATCGCAGCCTGTTGTGGAAGCTCGAGCTACAAAAGTCGGCGGAGGCGCTCGTCCTGCGAGGCGCGCTTTGCCACCGGGCATCCCGAGACCCATGGAGTGCGTTGGCGCGCGCTCGAGTTGATCCCAAGCGTTGCGGTTCAGTCCATTCCCAACTGTCTGCGCAGAGCGTTCAAGTCCGGGTCAAAGGGCTTCCCGGTCTTCTGTTGTTCAAATTGCCACAGCAGTGCTTCGAGTCGCTCGCGACCCTTCTCTGTCTTGGCAGCTTGTCGGGGCGTTTCGTCCTTGAGCGCGGGCAAAGACGTATCCAGCCATCCGGACCAATGCTTGTCGGCTGCTTCCTTGAGCAGGCGGCGTGCCTCCGGGGAGTCGTTGAGCGTGTCGTTACTGCGTTTTGTCCGAGCAAATCTCCTGGCTTCCGGCCCCTGAGGGTTGTTTTCCAAGTCTTCGAGCATCTTTTCCAGGGAGCTGACGACAGCGTGCCTGAACTCGGCCCTGTCGCCCAGGCGCTGCTTCATCTCCTGCTTGAACGCTTCGGCTCGCTCTTCCGAATTGACCTCCGCCGTCAGGCGCGCACCGTCGATCTTGATTTCTCCCAATATTGTCTTCGACCACTCCGCATGACTCGCGTTGTCCGCTTTCGCCCACGGGAACGCGGTGGAAACAAGCTGGCCGTCCTTGTCGGTCTTGGGCGTGCCGTGATCGCCCAAGCCCAGCGCCAACGGCGCGAGCGCGTCCCTGGCTTCCTGCGGCGTGCAATTCAGTTCGTAGTACAGCTTCGTCAACTGCAACGGATCGCCATCGGTGTTCTGCATCACGGGTAGTCGGGGATCCAACAGGTCGTCGCGGATATCAAGATAGGCCCCTCGCAACTCAATGTCCCGACGCCGTAGCAGTTCGGGGCCCCATGCGTCGTCGTCGGCCATCTCTTCGCGCAAGTCGAGGAACAATCTGGAGTAGGAAGGCGCGAAGGAATAGGGCGCACACCCGAGCATGATGGAGTCGCCGTCGAGCGTAACAACGCTGGTATAGATGATTGAACCTTTCTCCAAAGTCCTCGACGCGCGGCGTTCGTACACGTCGAATTCGCGCTTTAGCAGCAGGTCTCGAATGGTCATGCGCGCGCCCGGCTTCGCATCCCTCACCATGAAAAAGCTGAATGGTTGCGAGCAGGCTTCCTCGATGAAACGTGTCGTGAAGGAATCCACCCGCTCGGCGTGGTGTTTCACGTAGTGCATGGCGACTGGCATATCCGGCCAGTGATACCTCTCGGAGACAGCCGCGTTGTCGGGCACCCAGTTGAACACCCACCACTTCTGGAAAGCCGTCTCGAACTCAAGCCAGGGATCGTCCAGATCCAAAGGTACGTCTGCCCAAAGCGTAAATTCGTCCCAGGCTTCGGCCATCGATTGCGGGCCGTAGTGTTCCAGCGCGTGATTTGCCAAAAGCGGACCAAGCTTGCCTTCCGTGCGCCGCATCCTCAGCCAAGCGATGCCCGCAGCGCGGCCGGCGCCAGCGGCTCGCACTTTGTCCATGTTCATGCAACAGAGCTTGTACTTCTTGCCGCTGCCGCAGGGACAGGGATGGTTGCGGCCAATTCTCATGGACAGACCGGGCTAGCCATGCATCTCAACCGACCGCCGCGTTCTGGCTCTGAGGATCACTGACGTGCGCCTCGGCATCCAATACACCATGGAATTGCCCCTCGCGGGAGATCTCAATGAGACCAGCCCGCGCACTTCTGGCAGATCGATGCGTGTCGCATCGCTTTTGTAGCTCATATGGATACCGATTGGTTCCACTTATGGGGATTCTAATCCATGTCAGTGCCCCACAGCCGGCGCCTTCGGCAATTTTCAACGCCAAGCCAGACGCTTCGACCTGGCCCTCGTGCCCGCTACGGCCACGTGAGCTAATCAAACCGTTCAAGAGTTGTTCCATGCAAGTTCATAGGCAACCAATCCCCTGTCCCCGAATCTTCGCTCCTGACGGGCGTAGCGCAGTCCTGCTGGTCGTCGAGCGGGGCCGTGCCAAGGAGCATTCAGCCGGGGAGCGCGAGGGGGCACCCCTGGCAAGAAGAGAGCAGCGCGAGGGGGCACCCCTGGCAAGAAGAGAGCAGCGCGAGGGGGCACCCCTGGCAAGAAGAGAGCAGCGCGAGGGGTATCCCTCGCAATGGAAAACCGAAGCCGAGGGTGCTGCCTGTGGGCACTGGTAGGTAGCGCGCGACACTGGGGGTGAGATGGTCGCTGGTCAAAATGGAGCGCATGTCGATCTGCGTTCCGGTCAAACTCGGATAGGCTGCCTCTATGGCATCCACCGGATCGCCATTGGCGAACTGGCGACGATACAGCGTAACCAAATGCTCGACCGCAACCAACTTTTAAACGATCTTTCCCCCATGCAGCAATTCAAGGAATGCTGGATACGGCATGATCTCGATGCCGTCTACCACTTGCCGGTGCTGTTCGGCTGTCACAACGATGGAGCGCCTGGGCGAGAATTCGTCTTGGAACGCCCGTAGTGGGCGTAGGTCGCTAAGGCGAACCCGCCCCTTCGCCTCAACGGCGACGGCGCCCCGATCAAGGACGAAGTCCACCTCCAGGCCACTCTTGGTGCGCCAGAACTCGATCCGGTGGTCCTTTCCCTGGTAACTACGCGCCGCGATCAGTTCGAGCAGGATGAAATGTTCGAAGGCTCTGCCGAACTCGCTGTCGGCGGCATCGGCAATCGTTCGGCGACAGACTTGCGCCGCCGCACCCAGATCGAACAGGTAGAACTTCGGCGAGGCGGAAATGCTCTGCCTACCGCCGGGTCTATGGAAGGGGTAAATCAAATGGCCCACCAGTGTGTCCACAAGAATATCGAAATAAGTCCGCGCGGTCTTGGCATCGATTGCGCAGTCGCGGGCGATGGCAGCGTAGTTCAGCAGTTCGCCGTGGCAGAAAGCGAGCGCGTCGAAAAATCGTGTGAACGTCGCGGCGTTGCGCGCCAGCGCCTCGTTAAAGACCTCCTGGGTCAGATAGTCCCGCACATAGGCCGCTAGCGAGCGGTGGTACTGGCGTTGCGGATAAATGCCGGGCAGCATGCCGCGGTTCAACGCCTGCAGCAGGTCGAAGTCGGGCACTTCCGCCCAAGTGAGCGGAAAAAGCTCGAAGCGCCACGCTCTACCGCCAAGCAGGTTTGTATTGGCGCGCTTGAGCTTCCGGGCGCTCGAACCGCACAATATGAACGCCAAGCCTTGAGACCCAATCAGCCGATGCACTTCGTCGAGCAGAGCCGGCACCTTCTGTATCTCGTCGATGATCACCGGTTTTGCGAGCGTTTCCGGGGAATGGGATCCCCGTGCTCCGTCAAGCCTAAATCTACGGGTATCTGCGGGTCTTTTTGGCCCCTGGACAGTTTTCTTGCGAGGGGTATCCCCTCGCGCTCCCCGGCTGAAGGCTGTTTTCTTGCGAGGGGTTCCCCCTCGCGCTCCCCGGCTGAAGGCTCCGTTGCTCCTTCTTGTGTGGGGCCTGCCATACCGCGTCGTCGCGCCTCGCCAGGAACCAAAAATCCCTCGCAGCTACACTCGCATTTTTAGACTTGACGGAACACTAGTTCCGTCCCCAGGCGCGAAGGCATGGCAGTGAAACGGAGCATGGGGTCCGAGTCCAGCGGATCGTACGTGACGCTGTCCGGGAAACGCGTTCTCAGGAGGGTGGACTTGCCGGTCTGACGGGCACCCCAAAGGAATGCGGACTGCCTTGGCGGAAGATCCACCGAGACTGTTCTTGTATAACTCGTATGGATATCGATCCCGATTAGTTCGACTAATCAGGATTCTAGTCCATATCAGTTGATTGGCAACCAATCCCCGTCTCCGAATTGGTGCGTGCGTGATGGGAACGACAACGGCGTGGTCGCCGGCCGCTATCTCAAGCACGTCAGGCGCGCCAACTGTCGGCGTACAGCAGCTCCTTCAGGTCGCCCAGGGACAGCGGCGCGTAGGGAATCCGGGCTTCGCGCGCGCTGGAAAAATCTTCCCTCGGCACGCAGTAGAAGATCCCCAAAGGCGTGGGCAGGGCCGGGTCGTTGACGCGAGCGAGCGCTGCGGCGAGCGCCCAGTTCGTCTCGTCGTGCAGACTCGCTTCGGCCGCGTTCTCGGTGACGCGAAACTCTCCCCGGACCGGTTCGTAGACCAGTCCCTTGTCGTTGTCCGCGCCGAACAGCATGGGCTCGCCGTGGCGCACGATGACGGTGTTCTCGGCCCGATGCCTCTTGCTGGTGAGATCGCCGAAGGCGTTGTCGTTGTAGACGATGCAGTTCTGCAATATCTCGACGAAGGCCGCGCCGACGAAGGCGTGGGCGCGCATCAATACCTCTGGCAGGTGGTCCTGCAGGGTGTCCGCGGTGCGCGCGACGAACCCGCCGTTGCCGCCGAGCGCCAGGGTTGCGGGATTGACCGGCGGGTCGATCGAACCATCCGGGGTCGATGGTGAGCGCGTGCCGGGAACGGACGTCGGCGAATACTGTCCCTTGGTGAGGCCGTATACGGCGTTGTTGAACAGCAGCAGGTTGACATCGACGTTGCGTCGCAGGATGTGCGTCAGGTGGTTGCCGCCAATGGCGAGAAAGTCACCGTCGCCGCCGACCACCCACACGTCCAGATGGGGATTGGCGAGCTTGATGCCGGTAGCCAGCGAGGGAGCGCGGCCATGGATACTGTGGAATCCGTAGGTCTCGAGGTAGTAGGGCAGTCGCGCCGCGCAACCGATACCGGAGACGACGACGACATCGTCCGGGCTCCGGCCGACCGCGGCCAGGATCTTGCGGACAGATTTCAGAATGGCGTAATCGCCGCACCCGGGGCACCAGCGCACTTCCTGGTCCGTCTCGAAATCCTTCGGTGTCAGCTTGATGATCTGGTTCATCCGATCTGGCTCTTGGGCTCCTTGAGACTGGGGAGAAGGCGACGCAGGGCGGCTTCGATGGTCCCGACCTTGAACGGCAGGCCGCTTGTCTGCGTGATGCTGCGGGCGTCCACGAGAAACTCGCTTCTGATGAGGCGCACAAGTTGGCCCTGGTTCATTTCGACGACGGCGACGGCTCCGAAACGGGCGAGGATCTCGCCAAGGTTCGGTGGCAGCGGCCAAATCTGCCGCAGGTGCAGATGGCCGACAGCGAAACCCGCGCGTGTCAAACCGCCCACCGCGTCCTCAATGGCGCCGTAGGTGGATCCCCACCCGATGACCAGCAGATCGCCGCTGCGCGCGCCGCTGTCTATTTCGTGGTCGAGACCCTGTTCGGCCACCCGCGCGATCTTTTCCGCGCGCAGGTCGGTCATTCGCTGATGGTTCTCGGGATCGTACGAGATGTTGCCGCTGCCGTCGGCGCGCTCCAGCCCGCCGATACGATGCGCGAGCGCCGGCGTCCCGGGCGTGGCCCATGGTCGCGCCAAGGTGTCCGGATCCCTTGCGAATGGCTCGAAACCGGCGGGGTCCGAACGGAATGTCGGTGCGATGGAAGGCAGCGCGTCGGCGTCGGGCAATTCCCAGGGTTCCGCGGCATTCGCGATATAGGCGTCCGACAGGACGATGACCGGCGTCATGTAGGTCATGGCGATCCGGGCGGCCTCGATCATGATGCGGAAACACTCCGACGGCGTGGCCGGCGCCAGAACGGGCAGAGGCGCCTCGCCGTGGCGCCCGAAAAGGGCGAGGTTGAGGTCGGCTTGCTCCGGTTTGGTCGGCATGCCCGTGGATGGCCCCGCGCGCTGCACGTCGATCACCAGGAGCGGGAGTTCTATAGCCACTGCGAGCCCAAGTGCCTCGGTCTTCAACGACAACCCCGGTCCGGAACTGGCCGTAACGCCAAGCCCTCCCGCGTAGGAAGCGCCGATAGCCGCCGTGATCGCGGCCACCTCGTCCTCTGCCTGAAACGTGACGATGCCCCGGCCCTTCAGCGACGCAAGAAAGTGCAGCAGCGCCGACGCCGGCGTGATGGGATAGGAGCAATAGGTGAGTTTCAGCCCCGACAGCGCGGCGACGGCCGCGAGTCCAAGGCCCATCGCGTCGGTACCGGTAATGGTGCGAAACACCCCATGATGAAGTTCTGTGTTGACGCCAAGGGCGGCCTCTGCGACATCGAGTTCCATCGTTTCGCCATAAGCGTGGCCCGCATTCAAGGCGGCGACGTTCGATGCCACGACGTCCGGCATGGAGGAGAACTTGCTTTCGATCCATGCGATTGTCGGTGCCCGGTCGCCGCCGAACAGCCAGAGACTTAAACCCAGGGACCAGAAGTTCTTTGCCCGACCCGCCTGTTTCCTGCCGACACCCGTGCAAGCGACCGCCTCCGCCGTTTGGCTCGTGATGCCGATGGCCATGCGGCGATACTCTTGGAGGGAGCCGTCCTCCAACGGGTTCGCGGCGTACCCGGCGCGTTTCAGGTTGCGCGCCGAGAATGCGTCCGTGTCGACTATGACCACGCCGCCCCTTTTCAGGGTGTGCAAGTTGGTCTTTAACGCCGCCGGATTGAAGGCGAACAGGACATCCGCCTCGTCGCCGGGCGTGAGCACGCCATCGCCGCCGAACTGAATCTGAAAGGCGGACACGCCGAAGGTCGACCCTGCGGGCGCGCGGATCTCGGCGGGAAAGTCGGGCAGCGTCAGCAGGTCGTGATGCTCCATGGCGACCGCTTTTGCGAATTCGCCTCCGAGCACCTGGATGCCGTCGCCGGAATCGCCCGCGAAACGCACGACGGTGCGCGGGCCTGGTTCGTCGTTCCCGACCATGGCGGGAACCACATCGTCGGTCATGGCGCGAAACCTCCTCGCAGGGCGCGCGGACATCCTGCATAAACGCGCTAACGTATCAGAATGCTTGAAAAAACTCCAAGAACCGTCCAGTTAGAAGCATATAACCGCCCGACATGTGATTCGCCGGGGAGACAGGCTGCCAGCGTCGAGCTAAGTGGCCTGCTCGACCCGTCTTTCCAATCGCCCCATCCAGTCGAGGATATGCTGCCGGGTCCACGGAATGTCCAGCGCGATGAAGGCTAGACCCAAGGGAATCATCCAGAAGCCAATGATCGGCAGGAACCCGAAAACGCCAGCGATCATAAGCAGGATGCCTACAACACTGCGCACTCCCACCGGCACGTGACGAATGCCCCAACGAAGCAGCACCAGCGTGATGGCTGCCACCATGACTTTGAGTTCTTCGGAGGTCAGGGGCTGACATCGGTTGCCCCAGGGAAGGAGTCGCCGGGCAGTGGCCGCCGCCATCGTTCTGAGTTCTTCGGAGGTCAGGCTTACACCAGGATCGGCTGGTCGTCGGGTGCGTCGTGTTGTTCCGGGTGGGCGCGCCGCTTGAGGTCCGGGTCGATGGACAGGAATCGGAAGCGTCCATCTTCACCTAGCGTCCGTTGCAGCCGGTTGCGATGCATCAGCAGATGGCAGTGGGAGATGGCCTCGCCAAGCGCCATCATCGTCTGTCTCGCATCGAGTTTGCGTCGAAACAGGACCGGCAGCAGTTCGGCGGCGAGACGCGGTTGGACACAGTGCTCCTCAACCTCCAACAGGCGGTCTTCGTGGTGGCTGATCAATTGCCGCAACCGTTCGCGCACCCCGTAGAACGGGAGATTATGCGCGGGTAGAACGAGCGTTTCGGGCGGCGTGTCGAGGAACTTGTCGTGCGATTCCATCCATATGAGCAGCGGGTTCGCTTCCGGTTCCGTCGGATGGACGCTGACGTTCGACGTGATCACCGGGAGGATTTGATCTCCGGAGATCAGGACGCCGAGGCTCTTGCAATGCAGACAGGCGTGTTCCGGCGAATGGCCTGCGCCCACGACAACCTGCCAATCGTGATATCCGATCGTCAGTATGTCGCCGTCTTCCAGGCGGTGAAACCCCAGGGGGAACGGCGTTGGCGTGAAGCCGCGTCGTCCTTTCCCGTTTCCCGCCACGCCACCGCGCGCTCGCGCGGCCAGCTTCTGGACGTAGTCGTCCCGCATGCCGTATCGGCGATAGAACTGCACGCCCTGCCAGTCCGCGCCGTACTGGCTGCTCGCATTGCCGCCGAGGGCGAACGAGCGCGCCTGGTAGTACTCGGCGCGCGTCATGTAGAACGGGCAGCGGAACTCGCTCGTGATCATGCCGGCCTGGCCGATGTGGTCCGGGTGCATATGCGTGCAGATCACGCCCTTCACCGGCCTTCGCCCAAGTTCGTTGGCGAACAGGTCGCGCCATAGCGACGCGGTTTCCTCGTTGCCGAGGCCCGTGTCCACCACGTACCAGCCGTCCTTGTCCTCGATCAGGTACAGATTGATGTGGTTCAGCGACCCGCCCATGGGCATGGTGAGCCAACGCACGCCTTCAGCGACTTCGGTGGTCGTTCCGCGGGTGGGATGCGCGGCGTATGGATAGGTGAGTTCGTTCACCGGTTGGATTATAGCCGTATCGCGAGAGCGCCCCGCGCGGTGTTTGGTGAAAGCTGGTACATTTCGCGCGTCGAAATCACGCTTGAAAACCGAACAAATGGGAATGAACGTGAAGCCGGTTCCGCACCTCGATGGCGAGGTGAATGAAATCCGCCTCGCCACGGCGGAAATCGTCAATGAAGAAATCCTGCCGGTAGAGGAGAAACTTTGGGGTTACTCCTTTGACGGCTCCAGGGCGTCCAGGGAGTCGGTCCAGGAGGGCTCCGAACTGCGTCGGCAGATTCAGAACAAGGTCAAGGAGCGCAAGCTTTGGGCGCCGCATCTGCCGCCGGAATTCGGCGGCATGGGCCTGTCCTTCCTGCAGCACGCATTCATGAACGAAGTGCTCGCCTATAGTCCCGGGGCGGCGTCGCTGTTCGGCGTCATGGCGCCCAACTCCGGCAATCAGAAGATTCTCGTCAAGTACGGCTCGCCCGAGCAGCATAAGAAGTGGCTGATTCCGTTGACCGAAGGCCGCATGCAATCGGGATTCTCAATGACGGAGCCGCACAACGCGGGTTCGGATCCGAGATCGATCCAGACGCGCGCGGTGCTCGACGGCGACGAGTGGGTCATCAACGGCCACAAGTGGTTTACGTCCAACGGTCACGCGGCGGACTTCTACATCGTCATGTGTCGGACGGCGGACCCGGATGATCCCGGCGGCGTAAACGACAAGATGACGCAGATCATCGTGCCGAAAAATACTCCGGGCGTGAACGTCATTCGCGGCGTGCCGGTGTGGGGCAGGGCTTCGAGCCATTGCGAGATCAAATACGAAAACGTCCGCGTACCGAAGGAGAATCAACTCGGTCGCACAGGCACGGGCCACCAGGCGGCGCAGGATCGACTCGGCGCCGGCCGCGTCTATCACTGCATGAATTCGGTTGGATCGATGTGGCGCACCTTCGACCTTATGGTTGAACGCATCACTACCCGCGTTGTCCACGGTGGCGAAAAGTTGGAAGAAAAGCAGTTCATGCAGGGCTTTATCGCCGACTCGTACGTGGACATCCAGGCGTCGCGCCTGATGGTGGTCGACTGCGCCAACAAGATGGAAAGCGGGGCCGATCCGCGCACCGACATCTCGGCCATCAAGGTCTTTGTGCCGGCGGCATTCCATCGCGTCGTCGACCGCGCCATCCAGGTGTTTGGCGCCAAGGGCGTATCGGGCGACCTGCCCCTGGCCGGGTTCTACACCGGCGCGCGTACGTTGCGCATCGCCGACGGGCCGGATGAGGTGCACAAGATTCTTATCGCCAAGAACATCCTTCGCCGCTATCACGCGGGTGAAACGTGGGACTTCGGCAACTGAGGGGGCCTTTGTCCAGACGTTCCATGGAGCAGAAGACTCTTGATTCCGGATAGCGCACACAAGCACAACTTCCATACCCACACGTTCCGCTGCAAACACGCTACGGGCGATGTGGCGGACTACTGCCAAGAGGCGCTGGCCCTGGGCATGGAGACCCTGGGCTTCTCCGATCATTCGGCGTTGCCCGACGACCGCTGGCTCTCGATTCGGATGGAGTACGCGGGTCTCGACGATTACGTGCGGGCGATGGACCGGGCGCGCGTCGACTTTCCGTCGCTGAACATCCTGAAGGGCATGGAATGCGAATACGTTCCGGAATTCCGGTCCTACTACAAGGATGAATTGCTGGACGAGAAGGGATTCGACTATCTCGTCGGCGCCGCGCATTTCTTCCCCGCCGACGGCAAGTGGGTGGGAACGTATGGCGGCACGCACAATGCGGCGCGCCTGCGCGCCTACGCGGATTACATGGTCGACATGATGGCGACAGGTCTGTTCGACTTCATCGCGCATCCCGACCTGTTCGGCAATTGCTACGCCGTTTGGGACCGCGACACCGCCGCCTGTTCCCGGGATATCCTGAATGCGGCTCGCGCGTACGACATCGGCATGGAAATCAACGCGCTCGGCATGCGCAAGCAAGCCCGCAAGTCGCCCGACAATCCCTTCCCGCTTTACCCTTGGCGGCCGTTCTGGGAACTTGCCGCCGAGTGCGACGCACCGGTGATCGTCAATTCGGACGCCCATAGACCCAAGGACCTGCAAGGTCTCGCGGGACAGGCGCATACGCTCAGAGTCGAACTCGGTTTGCGCGAAATGGACATTGCCGAACTGCGGGCGCGTCCCACCAATCGCGAGGCCGCCTGAGCGTAGCTGGCGCGTCTTGTCTCGCGCCACGGCCTCTGGCGGAGGGTGCGTGAAGGCACGTCGATACTTCCGGCGTTGGTTGGCGTTCCATAGGGGGAGGTTGCCATGAACTCGACCGTCACCATCATCCCGATCGTCAATCTCCTGATCGGATTCGCCCCGGTAGCATTGTTGCTCGTGATCATGCGCGCGTGGTCGCTGGATGCCTGGCACGCAATCTATGCGAATCTGCGTATGCTCGTGCAACTGCTGCTCATCGGTTATGTCCTGACCTGGGTGGTCGAGACCGAGGAGCCGTGGATCGTCGTCGCCATCGTGGCGTTCATGATCGCGATGTCCGCCTGGATCGCGATTCGGCCACTCTCCGATCGCGGAGTGGTGCCCTATGCGACCGTGCTGATCGGAATAGGCGTCACGGGCGTTGGCGTTCTGCTGCTGGTGACGCAGGTCATACTCGATCTTCCGACATGGTACGAACCGCGTTTCGTCGTCCCGTTGGCGGGGATGGTGTTCGCGAACAGCATGAATACGATCAGCATAGCGGGGGAGCGGTATCAGACGGAGCGGGGGCGCGGTGAGGCTTACCCTGCAGCGAGAAAGGCGGCAATGACCGCGGCGCTGATCCCCCAGATCAACTCGCTGCTGGCGGTGGGTCTCGTCTCGCTGCCGGGCATGATGACCGGACAGGTTCTATCGGGTATCGACCCGCTTGTCGCCGCGCGCTACCAGATCATGGTGATGTGCATGATCTTCTCTACAGCCGGCCTGGCCGGGGCCCTGTACCTGGTGCTAAGGCGGTTCGCGACCGAGCGTTATTCGAGCACACCTTGACAGTTGAGGTGGAACTAACTACTCGACTTCGTTCAGTTGCCCGGTTTTCACATCGTAGACAAAGCCGCGAATCTTGTTTTTCGCCGGAACGAACGGGTTGGCCTTGATGCGGCGGATGCTTTGGCGCACGTCTTCCTCCGGGTCGGAGAACGCTTCGAGGGCGAAGCTGGGTCGGATGCCGGTGTCGGCTTCGATGTCGTCCTTCACGGCATCGTCCCGGAAGGTGACCATGCCGCAATCCGTATGGTGGATCAGGATGATCTCCTCGGTTCCGAGCAGTCGCTGCGATATGACGAGAGATCGCAGGACGTCGTCGGTGACGACGCCGCCGGCGTTGCGGATCACATGTGCGTCGCCCTCTTCGAGACCCAGTAGCCGCCCGGTTTCGATGCGGGCGTCCATGCAGGCGACGATCGCCGTGCGCTTCGCCGGCGGCATGGGTAGGTCGCCTTTCTCGAAACCTTCGGCGTAGCGGGCGTTGTTGGCGAGGAAGTTGTCTGTTGATGACATGATGTGGGCTCGAGTACGTAGCGAGCGACGAAACCTACTGGATTTTCTCAATGGCCGCTATATGTGCGTCCAACCGTTTCGCAATATTGTTATGACGCTTGGGAATGTCGCGCGCAATCGTGCGGTTGCCGCGTTGAGATATCATGCCCGAGGGCACGGGGAGGCGGACTGACGAATGAGCGGACCACTACAAGGCATTGCCGTCGTAGACTTGGGTCTCGGCCCGGTTACGGGGCTCGCGACCATGGTGCTCGCGGATTTCGGCGCTGAAGTCATCAAGGTCGAACCCCCCGAGGGTGATCCGTACCGCGCCATGCCGTCGTCGAGAACCTGGCTGCGCGGCAAGTCAACGCTTGAAGTCGACTTCGATGACCGGCAAGCGCTGAACAACCTGCGTTCGCTCATCGTCGACGCCGCAGATGCGGTTGTGACGACGTTGGATCGGGAGCGCCGGGAGGCCCTCGGCCTCGATTACGCCAGTTTATCGTCGACGCGGCCGGATCTCGTGTACGGCGTCGTGTCGGGGTTCGGCGAAGACGGACCCTACAAGGACTATGCGGCGGTTGAGGCGGTCGTGGCGGCCAAGTTCGGTCGGATGATGAGCCTGGAAGGGATCGCTCGTCGACGGGGTCCCTGCTACGCGGCGTTGCAGGTCGCGACCCACGCCGCATCGCAAGGCGTCGCGACGGCCGTGCTTGCGAGCCTGCACGCGCGTCGGGCGTCGGGCCGTGGCTTCGCCTTCGATACCTCGCTGATGCGCGGCCTGCTGCCCTACGACGTGAGCGGTGTGCAGACGACGCATCTACGCGAACGCGGCATCCTGCCAACGCCCGAAACTGCGACGGATCCGGTGGCCGTCATGCCGCGCATCTACTACCACAGCGCGCGCACGAAGGACGGGCGCTGGATTCAGTTAGGCAATCTGCTGCCGCACCTGCATGAGAACTTCCTCGCCGTCGCGGGCATCGATACGCCAGGCGGTCGTGCGCCCAGCGAAGGTTCGCCCGAGCTTGAAGACTTCCGTAACCGAATGCTGAAGAGGATCGAATCGGCCAGTCTTGACGAGTGGATGGACAAGTTTGTTCGTCACGGAGGGGTGGCGGCGCACCCCTATCAAACGACGCAGGCCGCCCTGGCGGATCCGGATATCGTCGCCAATGGACACGTTGTAACCGTCGATGGGGTTGCGCAACTCGGCCCGATCGCGGAACTGACACAGACGCCGGCACGAATCGGCGGGACCTCGAAGCGGATCGATTTCGCCGGTGCGTACGAACTGTTCCGCGCACAGTCGCGCGCCGCTGGCGGCGCAACAGGCGGCGATTCCAAGAGCCGCGGTCACCGGTCAAATGCGGCACCTGCGCCGAAACGACCTCTTGAAGGCGTGACCGTGATCGAAGCGGCAACCATTATCGCAGCGCCGCTCGGCGCCTCGACGTTGGCGGACCTTGGAGCGCGGGTGATCAAGTTCGAACCCATCGGCGGCGACCCGTTTCGGGGAATGATGGCGGGCATGGCTGCGGCGCGATGCAATACCGGCAAGGAGAGTATCTGTCTTGATCTGAAGTCGCCAAAGGCGCGGGCGATCGCCAAAAAACTCGTAGCCACGGCCGACATCCTTATTCACAACTACCGTCCGGGGGTGCCCGAGAGGCTGGGCCTCGACTACGACTCCCTCGCGCGCGTCAATCCGCGCCTTGTCTACCTCTCTGCGAACGGATACGGGCGGAAAGGCCCCGGCGCGAGGCGTCCGTCCACCCATCCGATACCGGGGGCGGCACTTGGCGGGGCCGCTTGGCAGATGGGGGGCTTGCCGAAAGACGGGCCGCTCGATCTCGAAGAGGTGCGAGAAGTCACCCGCAAGCTGTTCCGAGCGAACGACGTCAATCCGGATCCGAACACATCCGTGGTTGTGGCGACGACCGCCGCGCTCGGTCTCCTGGCGCGCGACATGACCGGCAAGGGACAGCAGATTTTTCTCGACATGTTCGGTGCCAACGCATATGCGAATTGGGATGACTTCATCTCCTACCCGGGCAAGCCGGAACGGCCCGTGGTGGACAAGGGGATTCTCGGCTTGGGGCCGTGGTGCCGCCTGTACGAGTGCAAGTCCGGTTGGGTTTTCCTCTACGTGGAGGACGACGACGCCCGAAAGCGGTTGGGTGCGAACGACGAGGCGGCGCTCGAAGCAAAGTTCCGGACAGACGATGCGGATGCCTGGGAAGCGCGGCTCAATGGCGACGGGATCGCCTGCGTGCGCGCGGATGCGCACTGGCCAGCGCAATTCTTGCTGCGCGATCCGCATGCGCGTGCCGAGGAACTGGTCGTGACCGCGGAACACGCGGAGTGGGGCCAGTACGCGCGTCAGGGACCGCTGGTGCGGTTCGAAAGGGGCGGGCGATATCCGGGCGCCTGTCTCGCTGGCGAGCACAGCGTGAAGCTCCTGGAAGAACTGGGCTACGACGCCGACGCCATCGGCGGTTTGTTGGAAGACGGAGTTATCGCGCAATACGAGTCGCCGTGCCGTGGGTCGTAAGGCACGTACCAGCTTCCCGCGGACGCACAAATCTTGATATAAACGAGGCGCTTCAATTAGGGGAGGATAAAACCATGGTCACAAGCGTCTTCATTCCGAAGGAATACGCAGGACCAGCTTCAGAGTTGCCGCAACGAACCGTCATGGACAATCAGGAGTTCGGCAAGGGCGACGCTGAATTGGATAGGAAACTTTCAGCAATTCGCCAACGCCGTTCGAACACATTGATGGACGCGGTCGCTCGCTTTGTCGAGGACCCGAACCAGAAAGAACTCGTCAACCTGGGTCGTGGCCCCGGGAATCCGGAGATACCGCCGGCGACGCCGGAGCAGCTCGAGAAGTTGATCGAGATGGGCGCCGGGACACAAGGTATCTTCACCGCACATGAGCCGGCGGATCTGGACGTCTACCGCTCATTCCTGCCGCCGCCGTTGGAGATGCCGGAGAAACCGATGGTGGGCACCACGCTGCTTGACATGAACAGGGAGGCCAGCGACCTGACGCGTTTTCAGGAAGGCCGGATCACGGTCAAGGCCCTGTGCCCCGATGGCATTGAATCCTGGTTGTTGTTGAGCGCCCCGGTGCCGACCCTGTACCACACCCGTGAGGGTGTCGTCTGGGGCTGGCCCAAGTACGTGGCCGATCAAATCGACTTCACGCCGCGAAGGGCCGAGGCCAGGTACGCGGGTAGTGTTCGCTACTCACTTGATTTCACGCCGGGTCCCGTGGAAGACGAAGCCGCTTTGAGGGCCTTGGGAAGGGTTGAAGGGGGCAGTTCGATATCGTGGCACTGGATACAGGGTGGCGCGGTTCTTACCAGGGGTACCGGAAGGGGCGGAGGTGCGTCCAGGGAACTTGCCTGGGAGCCGGGTATGGTCAAGGTCTATATCAGGCCGCAGGATCCCTGGTCAAAACTGATACCAGAGAATGCTACTGTTCCGGGCTTTTATGCGAGGTGGATCGGCGGCGGGGGCGACGCCGTGCGGCAGAAGATCTGTACCGTACGTGGAGGCGAGATCACCTACCCCTGAGCTAAGGAACCCACTGCTCGGACAACAAGACAAGAACCCGAAGCCCCGCCTGCGTGAGCGTAGAACACGCGGAGCGGGGCGGTGTGGTCGCGCGTTCGCCGCGCAGTGCGTCGTAAAGAGCAGTCGTGAAGTTCAGACTCGCCGCCGGCGTGGCCGTCGTGCTGATTTTCGCGGCGGGCATCTACCTTATGCGACCGCCTCCGCTCGAGCCACCGAGGGAAGCCGACATCATGGCGGCCCTTGTCACCGGGTTTGTATCGTCGATGGGCGATGCGGTTGTCATCAGTCGACCTTCCGATTGTCGATCGGGCGGCGTCATGAAAGAAGCGGTCCCCGCGGCGCTTTTCGAGCAGTTCCTGGCGGCGAACAGTGGCGACAAGGGTTTCGACTTCTCCCATTTCTCCGACCGGGTACATTTCGTGAATGACCGGGACGCGTCGCCGGGGAGCCTGCGCGCGGAGTTCGGCGCGCAGGTGGTTTCTATATCGCGCGCCGGATATCGCAACGAAGATGCTCTCGTGTGCGTCGAAGTCTTCGCGAGGGAAGAACGGGCATTTTTCGTGTTGCTCGACCGGGATCACGAGGGTTGGCGCGCGACTCGTGAGATGACCGCCTGGCGTGCGCCGAGACCAGAGGCACTGGATGAAGCGGAGGCCGACGAAGAACCGTTGTTTGCGCCGAGGCCTTCCCGGATTGATCGCGGGGCCAGTGACTGACCCCGCGCGCAGACCCGCCTAGTGCTCCGTCAAGCCCAAATCTGCGGGTCTTTTTGGCCCCTGGATAGTTTTCTTGCGCGGGGCATCCCCTCGCGCTCCCCGGCTGAAGGCTCTTTACTTGCGCGGGGCATCCCCTCGCGCTCCCCCGCTGAAGGCTCCGTTGCTCCTTCTTGTGTGGGGCCTGCCACATCGCGTCGTCGCGCCTCGCCAGGAACCAAAAATCCCTCGCAGCTACACTCGCATTTTTGGACTTGACGGAACACTAGTAGCCTAGGAAGTCGGTTTCCCGCTTTTCCCTGAAGGCCTTCATGCCTTCGATGGAGTCTCGTGAAAAGCCGACGACCGGTAGGGCGGATTCGGACCACTGCATGGCGCTGTCGAAGTCGAGGTTGGCAGTGCGCAAGGCCAGCGTTTTACCGAGCTTCTGGGCGATGGGAGGCCCCGCCTCGACCTCGAGCGCCAATTCCATCGTCCTTGACTCGATCGCTTCGGGTTCCACAAGGTAATTGGTCAAACCTGCTTCGTGTGCTTCTTCGGCGCTCATGAACCTTCCCGTCATCATGAGTTCCATTGCCTTGCGCCAGCCGAGGATCTTCGGCAACGACCAGAAACCGCCCAGGTCGGCGTATACGCCGCGTTTGACATAGGCCACCTGATAGCGCGCCGCCGTGGATCCGACAGCGAGGTCGCAGTGGCTCACGAGGTCGAAACCCGCGCCGACGGCGGGCCCGTTGATCATGGCTATGATCGGCACCTCGACGCGCTTGAGCGCGATATAGGTCTCGGTTTCGTGGCGGAAGTTCAGACGGTAGCCTTCGGGATCGATCCCGGCGTCGGGGGGTGGCACCTCGCGTTCCTGGTTCCCGGCTGGGTTCGCGGCACCGCTCATGTCCATTCCGGAGCAGAAGCCCCTCCCGGCCCCTGTGATGACGATGCAGCGGATTGAGCGGTCGAATCGGGCGTCCACCAGGATCTCGCGCATTTCCCGCAGCAGCGGAAAAGTGAGCGCGTTGAGCTTTTCCGGACGGTTGAGCGTCAGCCAGAGAATGCCGTTTTTCTTGCCTCGGCGTTCGGTCAGAATCAGCGTGTCGGCGGTCATTGTCTTTCCCCAATCCTTTCGTTGGAAGACTTGCGCGGCGGGCGAGCCTCGCGCAATGGTGAATCGCAACTTGCCGTCGCGTGCTGCAAGTGTCAAATCTGAAGGCACACTCCATCGAAGTTAGGTCTGGCTAGGCCCCACTGGTCGACCAGGGAGCAACCGTCTCCGGTGGCTCGCGCGTCCCGGAGACGTTTGTTCCCTGCAAGTCTTCCCTTCTGCGGAGTGGGATGGGATCGCAAAAGTCCCGCGGAAAAACGGATGCTTGCCGCTGGCTATCCTGTCAGGGAAGGACTTCCCAGCACCCGCGTCGCCACTTGCCGTACCATCCTGTCCAGTTATGGCCCTTAGTAGCAGCCGCCGTAAATCGGGTCGCAGGACGCTTGGGATTCTTTAGCTGCTTGGGTGATGAAATCAACGGTGTCGGACATTATCTTGTCGATCCCGGCAGCCCCGCCCAACTCATCGTAGATATACTGGCCGATGATGGCCCCCAACAATCCGGCCAGGATAACCCAGCCTCCGCCGGTTTGGTCGGTCTCGGACATTGTTAACTCTCTCATTAGATGCTCCATTTTTGTTAAATCAACGAAGACACTCTAATGGATGCCAAGGGACCGTCCAATGGATAATTTGCCGTAATTTGCGTGTGAAATTTCCGGGATAGTACGCAGATATTTGCCATTGAGCCTAGCGCAAAAACGCGCCCACCCAAGCGCACCTGTTTCTTCCCACAGCACTTCCCGATTTCCCGTTGGACTTGCCGCTAGCGCGGCAAGCCCAACAGTCATATGACGCGCCCACCGCGTCATTCGGGTGTTCTCGCGTGCTCCTTGAAGTGATCAACTACACTCTTGATCGCCTTATTGATCCCCTCGGATCCCCCCGCCTTTTCGTAGGCGTACGCAATGACGATAGACCCACCCACTCCTACGAGAAAAGCAACCAGAACAACTCCTCCACCGCCGGTTTGATCGGCCTCAAGTCTTGTCAGTTCCCTCATGAAATACTCCTTTTGTGTTGGATGAACGAAGGGCGAGCTTACCAAGTCCGAATCGCGTGCAAAGAACGATGGAGGCCTGGATTCGCGTGCGAAATTTCCCAAATGTCGCACATACATTGCGGCACCTGGACCGAAAGACTTCCAGACATCGAAACCTGCTAGGGTTTGGAAGCACGACAGACAAGATATATAAAATACGTCGTGGGCCGAAAGAATATCATGAAGAAGATACACATAACGGTTAGATCCACCCACGGCGTGTCCTCTCCGAAAAGGCCCCACCCATTAAAAATGAAGGATGCATTGCTGAGAACGGGTACGATTCGTACGACGGCAACGAGAATGGGAAAGAAGAAAAGAAGCTTGAAGAATATTTGGACAGACCAGAATCTTTTGAAAAAGGATGCGAACCTTTCGTCCGGTAGCGGACGCAGCGTTTTGGAAAAGTGTGCACCGGCGGCAATCATGGCAACCCCGATGAAGAGCGTGATGATCTCGGGAATAGCCATCCCCTGGATGGAGCTGGTATCGGTGAGCGGGTTCGTTTCGGTGTAGCCGAGTTGATTGACGGCCACCCAGGTGGTCCAAATGTCGAACGTGGTCGTCAGAACGAACGTGACGGTAAAAAGGAGGATCAGATTTCGGGTCATTGCTAGGTCCATTGGTGTTGGTGAACGTGGGGGTTTAGAAAGCGCTGGCCGCGTCCGAAGAAGGTGGAGTTCCTGATTTCTCGTCCGAGATGTCCAAAAACACTACGGACTTTGGCCGGGCAAGCCCAAGCTGCTAAGGTGTCGAAGCACGACAGATAAGGTATACAAAATACACCGTGGGGCGTACGAATATCATGAAGATGATAGACCTGACAAATAGATTTAGCCACGGTGTGGAAGCTCCATAGAGGCCCCAATCATAAAGAATGAGAGATGTATTGCTGAGAACAGCTACGATTCGTACAACGGCAAGAAGGATGGGAAAGACGACAATAAACTTGATGAACTTTTCGGCGGACAAGAACCTCTTGTAAAACGATGCGAACCTTTCGTCCGGGAGCGGACACAGCGTTTTGGACAAATGTGCACCCACGGCAACCATGGCGATCCCGATGAACAGCGTGATGATCTCGGGAATAGCCATCGCCTGGATGGAGCTCGTATCGGTGATCGGGTTGGTTTCGGTGTAGCCGAATTGATGGACGCCCACCCAGGTGGTCCAAATGTCGAGGGTGGCTGTCAGGACGAATGCCACGGCAAAGAAGAGGGTCAAATTTCGGGTCATTGCGAGATGAGGAGCCCATAGCTCCATTTGTTTTGGTGAACGCGGGCGATTTTATAAGCGCTGGGCCACGAGCGAAGGGGGTCAACTGCCTGATTTCTTGTGCGAGATGTCTCAAAAACGGCACGGACCTTGGCCGCGTCAAACCCAAACCTGGGCGTGGGCGTGGGCGACGGGGCTGAAGATCCCGCGGCCGGGTCGTGGAGCGGCGGCGATGCTTGCCGTTTAGAATGGTCTGTCGCTTTGGCTGCGTCCGACAACATGGTTTCCCCCGATCCCGCTCCCTGGCAGCCGCACGTCTGGCGTAGCGAGCTGAAAGAAGCCGTCACTTCCGTGGCGGAACTCGGCCGGATGCTGGGGCTTGCCCTGGACGAACAGATCAACGATGCGAGTGCCGGATTCCCGCTGCGAGTGCCGAGGGCGTTCGTCGCGCGCATGCGGCACAACGATCCCAATGATCCACTGTTGCGCCAGGTATTGGCGACGGCGGCGGAAAGCGAACCTGTATCCGTCCTGCCGGACGGCACGCGATTCAGCGTGGATCCGCTGCGGGAGAATGACTTCGCGCGTGCGCCGGGAGTGATCCAGAAGTATCGAGGCCGGGCGCTCCTGATCGCGACGTCGGCGTGCGCCATCCACTGCCGCTACTGCTTTCGCAAACACTTCCCGTACGAGGAGCATGGCCCTGATCGGCGCGAAGCGGCACTTGCAACCTTGCGCGAGGATACGGAAGTGACCGAAGTCATACTGTCCGGCGGCGATCCGTTGGTGCTGACCGACGCCGCGATGGGTAAGTTGATTCGGCATGTCGATGCGATCAGCCACATCGAACGCCTGCGTATTCACACACGGCTGCCCATCGTGCTGCCGTCGCGTATCACCCAGGACCTGCTCGACATCCTCACGTCGACACGTCTGCGGGTCGTTGTCGTTGCGCACGCCAACCACCCGCGCGAACTAAACGAGGATACCCAGCGGGCGTTCGGCTGCCTGGCGAAGGTTCCGGGCATCACCCTGCTCAACCAGAGCGTCCTGCTGCGCGGCGTCAACGACGCGGCGTCGACGCTCTGCGCGCTGTCGGAGCGACTGTTCGAGCAGGGCGTTCTGCCGTACTACCTGCACATGCCGGATGCCGTTCTCGGTACCCACGGGTTCCATGTAACCCAGGCGCGGGCAAGGCGGATTCACGACGCCATGGGCGGGAGCCTGCCCGGCTATCTGCTGCCGAAGCTGGTGCGCGAGGAACCGGGGAGAGCGGCGAAGACAGTGCTCGCCTGAGCGATGGCGCGAACAGATTTTGGAGATCGAACATGAGCGTAGTTGAGACCAGTTACGGGCGCGTGCGCGGGGCGAACGAAGGCAGCGTGCATGTGTTCAAGGGCATTCCCTTCGCCAAGCCGCCAGTGGGCGACTTGCGCTGGCGCGCGCCCGTGCCGCCAGATCCCTGGGCCGGCACGCGCGACGCGCTGGCGTTCAGTCCTTGCGCCGTGCAGTCGACCATTCCCGGGGACGTCGGCGAACTCATCGGCATCGCGACCCACGAAGTCAGCGAGGATTGCCTTTATCTGAACGTATGGACGCCGAAACCTGACGACGCTCGCCGGCCCGTCATGGTCTGGATTCACGGTGGCGGTAACACCCTGGGCGCGGGCTCGCAGCCGCGCGTCAACGGTGAGCATCTGGCGCGCGTCGGCGATGTGGTAGTGGTGACATTGAACTATCGGCTGGGCGCCCTGGGGTTTCTGTACGCGCCGGAACTCGGCGCGACCGGCAACGAAGCGTTGCTCGATCAGGTGGCGGCGTTGCGCTGGGTGCGGGCGGAAATCCGTGCATTTGGCGGCGACCCGGACAACGTCACGGTGTTCGGGCAGTCTGCGGGTGGATTCGATATCGCGCAGTTGATGGCGATGCCGGCGGCGCAAGGCTGCTTCGACAGGGCCGTACCCATGAGCGGCTCGTTGAAACGTCAGGTGGCGGCAGACTCCGCATACGCCACGGCGCGCGCGCTGGCGGGGCACTTCGGCGGCTTTGAAAAGCTGCGCGCAGTGCCGGCCAAGGACATCCTCGTCTACCAGCAGCGACTAGCGAGCACCGGTTGGGGTCCCACCTGCGACGGCGAGGTGATCGCGGAAGATGCGGCGAAGGTTCTTGGGCGCGCCACAGACAACGGTATGCCGCTGATGATCGGCCACACCCGGGACGAGTCGACATTGTTTGTGGCGTTCAACAAGGAACTGGCGAACATGGACGGGGCGCAACTGGCGCATCTGGCGCGCGGACCGTTCGGGACGCATGCGGCGGACGCTGTCGCGTGCTACGTCCAGGATCGAACCGGTGCGGGACTGCGCACCGAGCCGATCGATATCTGGGCCGCGATAGCCACCGACCGGATGTTCCGGATTCCGGCGATTCGCACCGCCGAGTGCCGTCTGCGCGCCCACGCCGCAGAACGCGGGCGGTCGGAGGAAGCGACGGGTCCGGGTGGTGGATCGACCGCGAAGGCGCCTGTGTGGATGTATCGGTTCGATCACGAATCGCCGGCGCGTGAAGGCCGCCTGCAAGCCTGCCATTCGCTCGACATTCCATTTGTCTGGGGCACGTATGCGTTGTCTGAAATGCAACGCTTCTGCGGCATTGGAGAAGGCGTCGAACGCTTGTCGCGTCGCGTCATGGCGAGTTATCTCTCTTTTGCGCGCAACGGTAATCCCGCGAATGAGGAAGCGCCGGATTGGCCGGAATACGACATGGACACGCGCCGGACGATGTTGTTCGCGGAAACACCAGAAGTTGTCGCGGCACCGTTGGACGCTGTGCGCGAACTCTGGTCGTCCGTGGCGACCGTCTAGAACATCAACTTGAAGAAGTCCGCCAAGCTTACGCCGTACTGATCGCGGTAGTATGGCCAGGCGAGCACGAACATGATGAGTCCAAGCGCAGCACAGAACGCGAGGATCCCGAACGAGCCGATCAGTACTTGGCTGCGCAATAACGCCCGCATGAATCTCAACATGTCAATGTGCAGAGCCTAGCGCATCTAGCCCGCATATCTCACCAAGCCGCTTGCGAGCAAACATATGTCATTCATTTTCAATCATGTGCGTCGGTTTTTCTGAAGTGCCGCCGAATACAAAGTGCGCTGGCCGCGCCCTCGCACGGTGGGGTCGGGCCACAGGCGAAGCCGAAGGCGCCGCCTGTGGGGCACTTTTGCCCGCGTGCGCGCACATGGTCGCCACACCATAGGCATGGCTATGCTTCCGTCTCTTTTCTTGCGAGGTGTGCCCCCTCGCGCTGCTGTTTTTTTGCGAAGGGTGCCCCTCGCGCTGCTGTTTTTTTGCGAAGGGTGCCCCTCGCGCTGCTGTTTTTTTGCGAAGGGTGCCCCTCGCGCTCCCCGGCTGAAGGCTCCGAGTACGCGCACGCGGGCAAAATCCTGCGCGATCATCGCGGCCCTTGGTGAGATATGCGGGCTAGCGATGCGCGTTGCGCCAAGTGCTCGAGTAAGAGGCATACTTGCCTTGGGAGTCACAACGTCTGTCCTCCCGCCGCGCTTGAAAAGCGGCGCTTTCGGTGTGATGGTTTTGCGTACGTCCCGAGGGTCGGACGGGATTTGAACGCGAAAATGACGGTAGTGGCGCGATGGGTCGTAGCGGTTGGGTGTTCGACATTCGGTCAATCCGTCGTGGGCGAGGCTGCTAAAATCGTTTTCACGCCGTGTGCTCCCTCTTCTGGTCGACTGGGCTCGGATGCAACCTTGGCTACCCATGCCGGACGCTACCAGTTGACGCTGGTGCAGCGGGCAGGCGCTGTCGATATCGGGTCTGCGCGGGGTACGCTTGCGCTCTATCGGCAGGCGCCGGGACTGGAAATGCTTGGGAATGCATCGACGCCGCTATACGGTACGGCGGACGTGAACCTCAAGGCGGTCGGCGCACACCGCGTAGGCGACACCGGAAGTGATGCCCCGGATGCTCCGGGTGTCCTCGCGCTGGAATTCGACCGAGACGGAGCGCGAAACATTCTGCTTCGCTTTGGTTCGGCTGCGAACAGGCGCGATACGATGCTCTACGATGGCGCTTACACGGTGCTGGAGGTGCATGAAATCTCAGCCGATGGCTTCTCGGGCAGTTGGCGAAGCGGCTCGAACTCGTCCCGTGCCGGCGACCATTTTTGTGCGACAAGGATTCTTTCCCGGGCCGACAGGAAGGCTACGTTACCCCCGCAGCCGATCACCCTCAAAGTCGGAGTCAGGCGCTAGTGTTCCGTCAAGTCCAAAGATGCGAGTGTAGCTGCGAGGGATTTTTGGTTCCTGGCGAGGCGCGACGACGCGGTGTGGCAGGCCCCACACAAGGAGGAGCAACGGAGCCTTCAGCGGGGGAGCGCGAGGGGGCACGCCTCGCAAGAGAGGAGCCTTCAGCGGGGGAGCGCGAGGGGGCACGCCTCGCATGAAAACCATCAGGGGCCAAAAAGACCCGCAGATACCCGTAGATTTGGGCTTGACGGAGCACTAGGTTGTACATGCCATGAATCGGACGTTTGCAGCATTATTTGCGGTAGGTCTTTTGTTTCTTGTCGTCGTCGGTGTCCACTCGGGGGCCGCTAGCGCGGCGGAAGATGAGGCGGCGACAACCGAACTCGACGACGGTCTGCTGCGCTGGCTGCTGCGCTCGCGCTGGTGGCGCCAGACACCGGAGCAGCCGGCGTTGCCTGCGCTGTCGGACATGACGCATGACAGTCTGAGGGTGACGTGGACGACGCCGGAGAGCGCGGCGTTCGAGATCGTGGACTTCGACGTGCAGTACCGGGCGGCGGGCGCGGATTTCGTCGACTGGGTCCACGACGGCACGGCTAGGCAGGCGATGATCACGGGCCTTACCGAGATCACCGAATACGGGGTGCGGGTACGCGCCGAGAGCGAGGCGGGGGAGGGGGATTGGTCCGCAGTCGTGATCGGCATGACCCTGGTGGCGCCGCCGACGTTTGTGGAAGGCGAGAGCGCGGATCGGGGGGTAGAGGAGAACACTCTGACTGGGGAGGCTATTGGCGATCCGGTCACGGCGACGGTCAGCAGCGGCGCGCTGCGCTACAGCCTTGGGGGCGCGGACGCGGGGGCGTTCGCCATCGACGTTTCGAGCGGTCAGCTTCGGACGCGGGACGGGGTGGACTACGACTACGAGGCACGGTCGAGCTACGCGGTGGAGGTTGTGGCTTCTGTCGCACGAGCCGGAACGGGACGGATCGCGGTCCGGATCGCGGTGCTGGACGTGGAGGAGCCACCGGGCAAACCCGTCGCGCTGGCGGTGTCGGCGCTGGGCTCGACGGGTCTTCAGGTGACGTGGGATGCGCCGGAGAATACGGGTCCTGCGATATCGGGCTACGACGTGGAGTACCGCGCGCGGGACACGGAGGACTACCTGGACGCGGGTCACGAGGGGACGGAGACGAGGGCGACGATCACGGGGTTGGCGCGTCAGACGCTGTACGAGGTTCGCGCGCGGGCGGTGAACGACGAAGGAGCAGGAGCGTGGTCGGACACGTCCCAGGGACGCACTCCGGGCTCGGGCGGAGGCGGCGGCGGACAACCCCCGCCCCCACCCCCTCCGGGTTTCCCGGACTTGGTGGTTCAGTCCGTCTCGGTCAGCGACAGCGATGTGGATGGTGGTGAGTCCTTCACACTACGCGCGACGGTTCGCAATAGGGGAGACGTGGCTGCAGCCGCGACGACGTTGCGCTACTACCGCTCCTCCAACGCGACCATATCCACGAGCGGTACGCAGGTGGGCTCGGACTCGGTGGGCGATCTTGCGGCCGACAGCGACAGCGACGAGTCGATCGCATTGACGGCGCCGGCAAATGCGGGCACGTACTACTATGGCGCCTGCGCCGATTCGGTGGCTGGAGAGTCCGATACCGGAAACAACTGCTCCAGCGGGGCAGAGCTCACCGTGAAAGCGCCGGGTCCCAAGCTGTCCCCCGCAGACCAGAGAGCCTTCGATGCGCTTTTCCTCGGCAATTTCCTGTCGACCCGAACCTACGTTATCGAGTTCTTATCGGGCGGTCGCTTCAGGGAAAGCGATCAGGATCCGGGAGGCTACACGTATACGAGTACGGGCCGCAACACGGGGACCGTGACGCAGACCTATGACGATACGAACAGGTTCGGCGGTAGCTGTACGATCCAACTCACCTTTGTTGCGGCGACTGCCGGCACCTTGAGTTACACGTGCGCCTCGGGACACAGCAATACGGAGGACTGGCGGCTGAACGCCATAGATTCCAGTTCTTTCAATATCGATGTCGTATGGGTTGGCGCCAGGCCAGCCAGCGTCGACAGCGCGGTTCGAGCCGCGATTGCGCGATGGGAAAGCGTTATTGCGACCAACATTGGCGCGGCGTTCATATCGGGTTTCAGCACCGCAGACGACTTCTTCGGGGTTGTCGACGATGTCAGGGTCTACGTGCAAGTTGCCACCATCGATGGCCCGGGCGGTACGGCGGGTAGCGGGGGCGCCAGAATCGTGCGCGTGTCATCAAAACTGCCGGTCATATCGGCTATTACGTTGGACAGGGACGATATTTCGAGGCTCTCGGCGGCCGACTTGCGCGATATCGCACTGCACGAGATGGCGCACGCCCTGGGGTTCGCCACGGTGTGGGACAATTTGGGCCTGGTGTCCGGGCCGGATACGCATTTCAACGGCGCGAAGGCCATCGCGGCATTCGATGCGGCGGGCGGGTCGGGCTACGCTGGAGAGAAAGTGCCCGCGGATAGCGACGAGGCGCATTGGCGAGGTTCCGTGTTCGGTGCCAATGAACTCATGATCGGCTCTTTCATCGGCGGATCGTCCCAGCGCCCCATGAGCGCGATCACCGTCCAGTCCATGGCGGATATTGGCTACACGGTCAACGTCAGCCAGGCTGATGCCTACACGCTGCCTTCTACGAACTCCCCGACGATGCGCGCGCTCGCCAGTGGAGAAACGCGGAAGGATTGGATTCCGCTCAAATGCATCGTGACGCGACCGGTGCCGACAGACGAAGTTACGGTGATCGAACTGAGGTCCAGCGGACTCCCATAGACGGCGTGGATTCCGTTTGCGCCCGCCCGCATGCTAGTCTCGCGCGTGCGGAGGACGCGCTCTGGTCCTCTGGTTTGTGCGCAGGCGGATGAGTTCCCCTAGCGCGAGGGAGGACGCGCGTGCTTCGTTACATCGCCAGGCGCCTATTGCTGATCTTTCCGACGTTGATCGGGATCATCACGATCAATTTCTTTATCGTGCAACTCGCGCCCGGCGGTCCGGTGGATCAGATGATCGCGACCCTCACGGGACAAAACGTCGATCCCACGGCCCGCATCGCCGGGGCGGTCGATGCGCAACCCCAGCAACTCGACATGACCCAGAGCGTGCGCTCGCAATATGCGGGCGCTCAGGGTCTGGATCCGGAACTGATCGCCGCCATCGAGAAGCAGTTCGGTTTCGACAAGCCGCTCCATGAACGTTATTTCAAGATGCTGGGGGACTACCTCACCCTGGATTTCGGCGAGAGCTACTATCAGAACCGGCCGGTGGTGGATCTCGTCGTCGAACGGTTGCCGGTGTCGCTCTCGCTCGGTTTCTGGTCGATGCTTCTCATCTACACGATCTCGATACCGCTAGGTATCGCCAAGGCGGTGCGGGATGGGACGCGTTTCGACGCCTGGACGAGCGGCGTCATCTTCGTCGGCTATGCGATTCCGAGCTTTCTCTTCGCTGTCTTTCTCATCGTGCTCCTCGCCGGCGGCTCCTATCTCGATCTGTTCCCGCTCAAGGGACTGACATCGACCAACATCGAAGACCTGTCCTTCTTCGGCAAGATCGTCGACTACTTCTGGCACCTGGCATTGCCGGTTGCCGCGATCACCATCGGCGGCTTCGCGACGCTCACGATGCTGACCAAGAACTCCTTCCTCGAGGAGATATCGAAGCAGTTCGTCCTCACCGCGCGGGCCAAGGGACTGAACCAGAAGCGCGTGCTCTACGGCCACGTGTTTCGCAACGCGATGCTCATCGTGATCGCGGGGTTTCCGTCGGCACTGGTCGGCATCCTCTTCACCAGCGCGCTCTTGATCGAGGTGATCTTCTCATTGGATGGTCTCGGTCTGCTCGGTTTCGAGGCAACGTTGACACGCGACTATCCCGTCATGTTCGGGACGCTGTTCTGTTTCACCTTCATCGGCCTCGTGCTGACGCTCATCGGCGACATCACCTACACGTTCGTCGATCCGCGCATAGATTTCGAAACGAGGGAAACGTAAGTGGCCAGACGCCAGGCGCCGCGCATACAGGCTACGGATGGCTTCATCGAGGTGGCCTCGGCACCTGGCCGATTCCAGGCATCGCCCCTCACGCGGCGCCGGTGGGAGAACTTCAAGGCCAACAAGCGCGGCTACTGGAGCCTGTGGATCATCTCCACGATGGTGGTGCTCAGCATGTTCGCCGAGTTCATCGCGAACGATGGTCCGCTGGTGATGGGCTACAAGGGCGAACTCTACTTTCCGGTCCTGTTCACATACCCGGAGACGGAATTCGGCGGCGTATTCGAAACCGAAGCGGAGTATCTGGAACCCTTCGTGCAGGATCTGATCACGGACGGCGACGGCTGGATGGTCTGGCCGCCAATTCGGTTCAGTTTCGACACTATCGATCTGTATACCGAGGGTGCCGTGCCGGAAGCGCCGTCGACACGACACTGGCTCGGCACCGACGACATCGGCCGCGATGTCACCGCGCGCATTATTTACGGGTTCCGCCTTTCCGTCATATTCGGCCTGGCGCTCACTTTCATCAGTTCGGTGATCGGCATCTCGGTGGGCGCCACCCAAGGGTATTTCGGCGGCATGATCGACCTGCTCGGCCAGCGGCTGGTCGAGGTCTGGGCCGGGCTGCCGGTGCTGTTTCTCATCATCATCCTGTCGAGTCTGATCGAGCCGAATCCCATCGCGTTGCTGCTGTTGTTGTTGCTGTTCAACTGGATGGCCCTGGTTGCGGTAGTTCGCGCGGAATTTCTGCGCACGCGCAACTTCGACTACGTGCGCGCGGCGAAGGCACTGGGCGAGTCCGACTTCGTCATCATGACGAAACACGTGCTGCCGAACGCGATGGTGGCGACGCTCACCTTCCTGCCGTTCGTGCTGAACGGATCGATCACCACTTTGACTTCCCTGGACTTTCTCGGCTTTGGCCTGCCGGCGGGATACCCGTCTCTGGGCGAGTTGCTGGCCCAGGGCAAGGCGAATATCCAGGCGCCGTGGCTCGGGCTGTCCGGGTTCTTCACCCTGGCCACCATGTTGACCTTGTTCGTTTTCGTCGGCGAGGGCGTGCGCGATGCGTTCGATCCGAGGCGGGCTACCAGATGAGCGACCGTATTCTCGATGTGAACGATCTCGCGGTCGCGTTTCGCGACGAAGAGGTCGTCAAGGGCATCAGTTTTCACATTGACCGGGGCGAAACGGTGGCGCTCGTCGGCGAGTCTGGTTCCGGCAAGTCGGTCACCGCGCTGTCCGTCATGCAGTTGCTGCCTTACCCGCAAGCCACTCACCCGCGCGGTTCGGTCAAGGTCGATGGCAAGGAGGTCGTCGGCGCGGATGAGGATGAAATGCTGAAGATACGCGGCGATCGCGTCGGCATGGTGTTTCAGGAACCGATGACATCGCTCAATCCGCTCCACCACATCGAGAAGCAGATCGCGGAAATCCTGTTCGTGCACCGCGCGATGGACAAGAAGGCGGCGCGGGCGCGGGTGCTCGAACTGCTGAATCTGGTGGGTCTTCAACGCGCCGAGGAACGGCTCCGAGCTTTCCCGCACGAACTTTCCGGGGGCCAGCGGCAACGCGTCATGATCGCCATGGCCCTTGCCAACGAGCCGGACCTGCTGATCGCCGACGAACCGACCACGGCGCTCGACGTGACAGTGCAGGCGCAGATACTCGCGCTGCTCGACGATCTGAAGCGCCAACTGAATATGGCCCTGCTGCTGATTACCCACGACCTCGGCATCGTGCGGAAGATGGCGGACCGCATTTGCGTCATGACGGACGGCGAGCTGGTGGAGCAGGGCTCCGCGACGCAGATATTCAACGCGCCGCGGCACGCCTATACGCAACACCTGTTGGCGGCGGAACCGAAAGGTGAGTCGGTCCCCGCGGACCCGAACGCCCCGGTTGTCATGCGCGCCCAGGACATCAGCGTGCATTTCAACCTGGCGAAAGGGATGTTCGCGCGCCGACGCGTGTTGAAGGCCGTGGACGACGTCTCCGTGACGATTCGCGCCGGCCACACCCTCGGCATCGTCGGCGAGTCCGGCTCCGGCAAAACGACGCTTGCGCTCGCGATGCTGCGGTTGATCAAGAGTGGGGGCGAGATCGAACTCGACGGACAGCAGATCCATGCGCTGAAATCGAAGGCGCTGCGACCGTTGCGAAAACAGATGCAGGTCGTCTTCCAAGACCCCTACGGCAGCCTCTCGCCGAGGCTTTCGGTCAGCCAGATCATTGGCGCGGGACTGAGTGTGCATCAACCGGAACTGTCGAACGCGCAAAAGCGGGGAATCGTGGCGGAGGCGCTGCGCGAAGTGGGTATCGACCCCGCCATGCAGGACCGCTACCCGCACGAATTCTCCGGCGGCCAGCGCCAGCGCATCGCCATCGCCCGCGCGATCGTCCTTCAGCCGCATCTGATCGTGCTCGACGAGCCGACTTCGTCTCTCGACATGTCTGTGCAGGCGCAGATCGTGGATCTCCTGCGAGACCTCCAGCGGCGCCATTCGGTCGCCTATATCTTCATCAGCCACGACCTCAAAGTCGTCCGCGCCCTCGCGGACGAAATCATCGTGATGAAGGATGGCGTGATCGTCGAACAGGGGGCCGCGAAAGAGGTCTTCACGGCCCCGAAGACGCCCTATACCAAGGCGCTGATGTCCGCCGCGTTCGACATCGAGGTGGTCGAAGCCAACCCGTAGCTCAGGCTCGAGCGATACGGTCCCCGACCTGCGCGCGGCTTGCGGCCCTGATCAGGGGCACCACAAGCGTCCCGAAGATGACGAGACTCATCCCCCCAAGGAGCAGAAAAGTCGTCTCCATGCCCCAAAGGCCCAGCGCGGCCGCGACCAGCGGGGCCGTCAACGCGAAGGCGGCGCGCAAACCCAGGCTGGCGAAGGAGTTCGCGGTGGCTCGAAACTCGCTTGGCACGCGCTTGTTCAATGCATCGCTCAGAACAACGTGGCCGAAGCCTCGGCACGCGAAGAACACGACGCTGACCAGCACGCCGCCGACGGCGCCGAAAGTGCCGAGGCCGATGTAGCCGAACACGGGGCCGATACCCACGACGATCAACATCGCCGTACTGCCGATGCGGTCCTCCAGAATGAGCGCATATCGGCCGGCTGCTGCCGATATGAACGTCAGCGCACCCCAGAGATAGCCGTAGTGAACGATGCCGATCCCCAGCTCCTGCCAGTGTTTCTGCAGCAGCCAGATCGAGAACATCGTGGTCAGCGCCCACATCGACATCGCGAGGAACGTGAGGCGCAGCACCGGACCGTTCAACAACAGGTGGCGCAGTACGGTGCGGACGTTCTGCAGGTGACTATCCCGGGCCAGCCTGTTTCCCGGCGGCTCGACCAGGCCGAAGGTCAACAGGAACGCGATCCATCCGCTGGCCACCTGCGCGTAGACGGCGGCCTCCATTGACCATAGGAGAAGCACGCTGCAGGTCGCCGCCGCCAGCGCCTCGGACAGGTTGCGCGTGGTAAACAGCCGGCGCACCGCTTTGCGCTTCCGGTGCGCGTCTTGATTCAGGGCAATTTCCGTATCGTAGAGCAGCGCGAGGTCCGCGCCGGAAATCAGGCTCACGCCAAGACCGAGGCAGCTTTCAAACAGCGCAAGCTGCCAGAACCCTTCCGCGAACAGGAGAACGCTTTGGCCGACACCGAGGAAGAACGTGCCGGTCACGATGGCGCGCTTGCGCCCGAGCATGTCGGCCAGGTAGCCCGACGGTGCCTCCATGACCAGCACCACTGTCGCAAACCACGCCTGCAGCAGGAATATTTCGGGCAGCGTCAGGCCCCGGCTCTCGAAGAAGAGCACGATGATGGGCATCAGGACCAGGAACACCTGGAAAAACGACAGCACCAGTATTCGCTGGAGATTCTTCTCCAATTGTCGTCGCGTCGGCGTCGACATCCTGCTTTCTCTCCTGCAATGGCGTTTTCACGCCGTCAATCAACGAAAAACCCCGATGGCCGGAAGGCGCATCGGGGTTTCCAACGGGTTCCTTTCGAACGGTGTTTGGAAAGGTACCTATCCGCTAGCGTCTCCCATCGACGGGGCGACATACGACCGCCGTCGAACGCGCAACGCCCCACTCGGCATGGCGTCGAAGGCGAACGTCGCGGTCGAACATTCTGTTTGCATTCGGGTCATGGTGTTTAGCCACGAATTTGAAGGCGCGCGATTGTAGAGTCGTCGGTCTCCCGGTGGCAACCATTGCCTCAGTATGTGCAGGACTAATTTGTTCTCCGGTTGGTTGACGATGTTCGCAGGGTGTTCCGAGTCATGCGCAGGTGGTCGAACACGCGGCGGGGATTGCGATCGAGTCGGCGCATGGCGGCGGCGACGCAGTCGTCGGTGTGGGAACGGATGACGCCGATGGCGATGGCGTCGTCGGCGCTGCCGCGGGCGGCGTCGAAGCGCCGCGGGGCGCGGTCGAGCTGGTCGGGGTCGACGCGCACCAGCACGTCGCGGATGACGTATTCGCTGGGCACCTCGTAGCGGCCGCCGCGGTGCCGGCAGCGGAACCGCTCGCGGGCGCGCGGCGACAGGTCGGCGGCCCATTCGGCCATGGCCTTGTGGCCGCGCGCGCCGCATAGCGTGGCGCCGGCGGCGATGGCGAGCACCACAGGCAGCGGATGGCGCCGGCCCTGGCGGCGGCGCGGGTCGTCGATGTCGGCGAAGTGGTCGGGCAGGGAACGCATGGTGTCGGCGGAGATCATGGCCTTCGGGCCTCCGTGGCGGTCGATGGGGTGGAGCGCGGGCCGGGTCAGGCGCGCCCGCGCGTCGGCGACCAGGGGGCGGACGAAAACCAGCTTCGGCGCCGCGCGTGCGCCCGACGCAGGTCCAGTTCGCTGCGCGGTACACCGCGCCGCGGAAGCGCGCCGGATCGACGAAGGTCTCCAGCAGCACGAGCGGGTGGCCGAAGCGCGCCGGCCAGTCCGCCGCCAGCCGCCGTTCGCACAGCGCCAGCACCCGCGAGCCCAGGTTCGGCGCGCGCCGGCCCGGCAGGATCAGGAAGCGGCTGTTGTTGGCGAGCAGGTGCTGGCGATCGTACTGCGTGCGGAAGTCCCAGCCGATCCAGCGGTCGCGGGCGCCGCACTTCAGGGCCGGCGCCGAGAAGCCGATCAGCGCCACCCACGCGCCGCGCCAGCGCGCGGCGTACCACAGCGTCTCGCCGATCTTCGGCGGCGCGCCCAGGTAGTGGTGCGCCCGCATCAGCTCCCGGTAGCGCCCTTCCTCCTCCGCCGCCACCGGCTCGACCGCCACCTCGCGCAACTCCACGCCGCCCCCGGCTCCGCGTCAACTCGGCAGCCTTTCTACTCCTTCCCGGGCGCATGTCCAGTATTGGACTTAACTCCTTTGTTTCGCTGAAATTGTCGGAATGGACCAAGCCGTCCTGTCAGTATGTGCCCCTTGTCTCGACTCCTGCCGACATATAGCCTTCTAGACAGTCCTAGTCCCCGGTTGGCTCCCATGGCATCCGTAAGACAGCCGTCGCCGACCCACTGGGTCGTCCACTTGGCATCGCAATCCGAGTCCGACTGCGAAGTCACTGTTGAGTTGCGCATGAGCAAGGCCATGGCGGACAGTCTCGCCCACGTTGAGACTTTGCGCATCGCGAGACTCAACCCCGGTCGAACCGATCCGCCTGCGCCGGACATCGGATCTGCAGTACTCGGCATTCTCACTTCGATTACTGCAATTGATCGCGTAAAGCAACGCGCGGCCGCTTGCGATCAGCAGGAGTTGATGCAACTCATCGATGAGGAGGTGGATGCCGCGCGTGCGGGTCGTCCTTGACACCAATATTCTCGTCAGCGCGCTCATCACCAGGGGCACTCCGCCGGATCAGCTCTACCAGGCGTGGCTCCGGAATGACATCCAACTCGTGACATCCGATGCGCAAGTCGACGAACTCACCGATGTTCTCGCTCGCCCCAGACTGCGCAGGTACGTGGACCCCGACGAAGCAGCGCATATGGTCGCAGCCATCCATCTGCGTGCAACCGTCCTCAAAGACATTCCCATCGTTAGTCGGTCTCCCGATCCCAAGGACGATGCCGATTCTTGCGACCGCAGTCGCTGGCGACGCCGACATGTTGGTTTCTGGCCGAGTACGACTATCGGGGTTCGGAGTTGGTCTACAGCGACCCGCCGTACCTGAGGCACACCCGCAGCAGCCGACGCCGCTACCGCTTCGACTACGAGGAGGCGGACCATATCGAACTGCTGGAGCTACTCAAGACCCTGCCGTGTCAGGTCATGGTGTCGGGGTACCCCTCGGCGCTGTACGACGCGCGCCTCGAAGGCTGGCGCAGCCTGGAGTTGCAGGTCATGAACCGGGGCGGCGTGCGCACCGAGAAGCTGTGGTTCAACTTCGTCCCGGACCGGGTGCATTGGGCGAGCCGCGCGGGCCGGAACTTCACCGATCGGCAGCGCATCAAGCGCAAGGCGGCGAGTTGGGGCGAGCGCTACGGGGCGATGCCGCGGGCGGAGCGCTCGGCGGTGCTGGCGGCGATGATGGCGGTCGAGTCGGAGGACGGCTGAGCGGCGACCATGGCCACGCTGGACAGAGCATCGCCGCGCGGGGAGTTCGAGCGCCTGAAGGCGGAGTTCGAGCGGTTGTCCGCGGCGGGCAAGATGCCGGCGGAAACGCGCACGTTATTCAACGCCTTGTTGATGCTGTTCGAGGTGCCGATGGCGATCTTCATGGAGAAGACCACCAGCAAGGGCGGCCGCAATTCGAGCATCCCACCCTCGCAAACGGACAAGGACGACAGCGCCGCGACCCGGCCCGGCGCCAAGGGCAAGGGCGCGAAGCAAAACGATGCGCGGTCGCGCCACAGCCGAACCGCGACAACCACCGAGGTGGCGGCGGTCGATGCCTGCGCCGGCTGCGGCGCCGATCTCGGCGATACCCCATCGCGGTCCAAGCAACGGCGCACGCGGATCGACATCCTGTTCGAGAAGGTCGTCCATCACGTCGACGCGGAAGTCAAGGATTGCCCCCGGTGTCCAGCAGTTCTCATTTTGGCCATTCTGGTGACGAGGACATTCGGAAAGGCGTCTTGAGGATTGGCTATCGGGGCTGCTTGGACTGCTTGACAGCATAGATCGCGGCGTCTATGGTGCGGGCCATGGGCAACCCGTGGTTCGGATCGAAGGCGGCATCGGGGCTGTGGCAGGCGCTGGTCGTGCTGATGCCGCCGCACGCGGTGTACATCGAGACGCACCTGGGCGGCGGCGCGGTGATGAAGCGCAAGCCGGCGGCGCTGCGCAGCATCGGCATCGATCTGGACGCCCGCGCGCTGGCGGCGTTCGAGTGCGGCCATCCGGTGGAGCTGGTCAACGCGGACTGCCACGGGTATCTGGCGGACTTCGCGTTCGACGGTTCGGAACTGGTGTACAGCGATCCGCCGTACCTGCACGGCGCGCGCAAGTCCGGGCGGCGCTACCGGCACGACTACGCCGACGCCGACCACGCGGCGCTGCTCGGGCTGCTCAAGGGGCTGCCGTGCGCGGTGATGGTGTCGGGGTACCCGTCGGCGCTGTACGACGACCTGCTGCGGGACTGGCGCAGCGTGACGCTGCAGGTGATGAACCGGGCGGGGGCGGTCACCGAGAAGGTGTGGTTCAACTTCGCGCCGGACCGGGTGCACTGGGCGTCGTGCGCGGGGCGCGACTTCACGCACCGGCAGGCGGTCAAGCGCAAGGCGGCGGGTTGGGGCCGGCGCTACCGGGCGATGCCGCCGGCGGAGCGCCTGGCGGTGCTGGCCGCGGTCATGGCGGTGGAGGCGCGGGCGCCCTCGTGAAGCTTCTCGCCGGCCACCTCGAACGGCTCCGGGCGTGCTGCGCCGGGCTGCCGGATCCGCGTCGCGGCCGCAACCGCCGATACCCCATGGCGGACGTCGCGATGGCGGCGCTGTCGGTGTTCTTCATGCAGTCGCCGTCGTTCCTGGCGCATCAGCGCGCACTGGCCGAGGGACGCGCGCGGTCCAACGCGCACACCCTGTTCGGGCTGGACCGCATCCCCTGCGACAACCACATCCGGCAACTGCTCGACGGCGTGCCGCCGGCGCACTTCGACGCGCAGTTCCACGCCATCGTCGAGAACCTCGACGCGCACGGCGCCCTGGCGCCGATGCGCCGCCTGGACGGCCGCGTGCCGGTCGCCCTGGACGGCACCGGGTTCTTCCGCTCGCGCAAGCTCCACTGCCCGAACTGCTCGACCCGAAAGCGTGGCGACGGCGGCACCGAATACTTCCACCAGATGCTGGCCGCCACCGTCGTGGCGCCGGGCCACGACCGCCCGCTGCCGCTGCCCCCGGAGTTCGTGGCGCCCCGCGACGGCGCCGCCAAGCAGGACTGCGAGCGCCAGGCGGTCAAGCGCTGGCTGGAACGCCACGGCCCCCGCTGCGCCGCGCTGCGCCCCGTCCACCTGGGCGACGACCTGTACGCCTGCCAGCCCGTCTGCCGGGCGATGCTCGACAGCGGCGGCGACTTCCTGCTCACCGCCAAGCCGGCCAGCCACAAGACCCTCTGCGAGTACCTCGACGGCATCCGCCCGCCCACCCGCCGCACCACCGCCGGCATCGGCGCCCGCCGCCGCATCCACCGCGCCCGCTGGAAGATCGAGAACGAGACCTTCAACGTCCTCAAGCAGCACGGCTACCACCTCGAACACAACTTCGGCCACGGCAAGGACACCCTGGCCAGCGTGCTGGTCGTCCTCAACCTGCTCGCCTTCGCGCTCCACGGCGCCTGCGAACTCGCCGAGACGCTCTGGCAGCGCGCCCGGCGCCGACTGTTCGAGCACCCGCGAACCGTCACCGAATACCAGGTGTTCCCCGACTGGAACGCCCTCCTGTCCCTGCTCGCCACCGGCGGCACCGCCTCTCAGCCGCCCTGATATCCGCGACCCGCTCCCGACGACACCAACGAAAACCGACCACTCGAACCAAACCCCGAGAGAACAACAGAGCAAAAACCCAAAATGAGAACTGCTGCCCGGTGTCGGCGGCGCACGACGGGACGATTCCCGGCGGACATGCCCGGCCCCCCGCAATACGGCAATGGCGTCAAGGCCTACACGACGAATCTGATGATCGCCCGGATGGTGTCGCTCGACCGGGTGTGCAAGTCGCTCAAGACGCTGATCGATGTGGTCATCTCCCCGGCAACGATATTGAAGTTCGTGATCCGATTGCATGCGGCGCTGGAACGTTGGGAGGCGTCGGCCGTCGACGAACTGCTCCGCATGCCGGCCTTGAACGCCGATGAGACCTCGCTGCGGGTGGATCGGAAGAACCACTGGATCCATGTCTATTCGGGCGGCGACGTCACCGTCAAACGCTTGCACCGCAAACGCGGTTGCGAGGCCATCGACGACATCGGCATCATCCCCCGCTACGGCGGTGTCGTGGTGCACGACTGCTGGGCGTCGTACCTGTCCTACGATCATTGCCGCCACGCGCTTTGCGGCTCGCATCTCCTGCGCTGAGCGAGGAAGAGTTAGGCGATACATCGGCTCCTTCACATCGTATCGTTGATATTTTTTTAGGCGAGACATCCAGTTACTTTACTATGGGAGAGGACTATTTGGATAGGCCTCTTGTTCTTTCAGTCGCTTGCTTCAATGAAGAAATCTTGTCCAGATATAGCGTTAGCAGGGAAGGTTCTTTGGTATATTGTCCCGACTGGAGCCTGCGAGATGTCTATACCAACAGGGCCGGACAGGTCCATGTTTGTATCTGTGACTTGGAGAATTTGTCGGCAGAGGAACAACAGTATTGGAAAGATCACAATGTTAGACCTGATATGGAAGAAGATAGTGGGCGTGTTGGTCCTCCATTTCACGGCATGGCAGAAGGGTTTGTGAATACTTGCTTGTTCAATAGACCCATGAAGAAATGATACGTATTGCCCGACACAGAGATAAATCCCTCTCTGCTGACGGGTAACAACCATCACTAAACCTTCCCTAAGCCCGGGTCAATGCGTTTTGAAGACTGAATCATTCCCCCCCCCCCCCCCCCCCCCCCCCCCGCGCGTCTAAACTAGCCCCTAATCCCCTTTTGAAAAACCCGATTCGCCGCTCCATCGGCTCCCTTTGGCTAAATGGGTCACTAATCCCCTTAACTTTGCAGAAAGGGGACATTACGGCTTTGGGCTTACAGGCCATTCACAATCAGGCCTCCGGCTGGACCGTGCCCAGCGGCTTCCGCCGACGCCCTTCACTACTACCAGGAGGACGCCCGGTTCGGCGACATCCAGGCGGCACTTATCGACGGCTATCGCGAAGCGCGACCGCTCGCGGATTCGGTCGTGGCCATGTTGCCCATGTTCCTGCTCGTGCGCTCACTCGTGCATCTCGCCTGGCGCGCCCAGCGTCCCGAGCATGGAACAGACCTGTCGACGGACATCGAGGAAGCTACCCGCGAAGCGCGGGACTGGATGGGCTAGCAGCTTGTAGCGGCAGGAACGACAGGGTGACCGGAGCGCGGGTGGGGCGAGACAGTGGGCTTGTCCGAGTACACACGCAACTTAAGGCGTTGTGTCAATTTCATTTTCCATCGTCGGCCCCGATGTAACTACCGCGCTAGTTTCCACAGAGAGCGTTTGCGGCTTGGGAGCAAGCTCGCAGAGAGGGGCAGACCACGATGGAGGCATGCTGGAGTTGAATCTACATGCAGAATCGGGTGATGGCTATGCTCCATCAATTGATTGACCATCCATCAGACTCTCCTTTGGCCTGATGAGGACTACCGCAGGTCAGCGTTGGATTAAAGAACCGACTGATTGAGGCTGCCTAGCAAAAGTCTGTGGGGTGTAGTCAGATTTGTGGCGAGCGGTCAAGTGTTGGGCGCTTGACGCCCCCAGTAGTCGTCGAAGCGGTTGCTGACAATGGCGCATCGCAGGGCGATGATGGCATTGGTGCCGTTGACGGTCCAATGCCCGCCGCCGCGCTTGAGGCGGTTGCCGATGACGGACTTGCAGGCGCCTTCGACGACGCCGGTGGAGACGCACAGTCGCTTGGCGCGGAACGTCGGATAGGCCATGCGTTCGCGATTGGCGGTGAAGTAGTCGAGGTTTTTCCTCGCCTCGTCGCAGGCGGACACATGCCGCCGCAGAGCGGCGATGACGGGATCGGCGCCGCGCCGGTCGAGTTCGTCGCGCCGCGCCTTGCCCCATTGCGCGGCGAGGTCGCCGCCGGGGCCGCAGATGGCCTTGGCGACGTCGAAGATGTGCTGCTTGGCGTGAAAGATGTCCACGATCTGGACGGCGTCGGGCAGGTGCTCGTCGGCGAAGTTCCAGATCCAGGGCGCGCCATCGCCGAGCACGACGCGGCGCGCGACGAGATCGACGCATCGGCGCTCGATCTCGCGCAGCACGCGCTTGGCGAAGGGCGACGGCACGCGGTCGGTGTCCCGCGCGGCGATGCTCTCAATGGCGCCATTGCACGAGCCGGAGCCGGGATCGCGGCAAGGCGACCCGTCCTTGTCGCGCCCCTCGGCCGACCAGACGGTCACCAGCTTCACTTCGCGTGTCTTGGCGGAACCGTCGGCCTGCTTGCCGACGCGTCCCGCCGTCTCGGACTTGCGCATCGGCACGCCCGTGCCGTCCAGTCCGACATAGAGCGTCTTCGCCGTGGCCGGCTCGGGATCGACCACCTCAAGTTCGTCGCGGGCGATATCCCGACCGAGCGCCTCGGCATGGCGTTCCACCTGCTTGGCGCCGACCTCAAGACCGGCCAGCTCCCGCAGCGCGGCGCTGGCATGGCCGAAGCTCATCTCGCCGGCCGCGATGCCCACCATGCGCCGCACCGCCGGCGAGAGCGAGGCGTTCTCAAGACCAAGCGCCCGGTCGCGCGGACTGAACCCGCGGCCGCAGGCCGGGCAGTGATACCACGCCCGCTCAAGCGTCATCGAACCCAACACCGTCGTGAAGGTCTTCGCCCGGCGGTCGACATACGACGCATCCGCGCCGCAGCGGCAGGCCGCGGACCCCCTTGTGTCGCCCCGGGTCGGCATTGAGGCGATTGGCCACCATCCGACCCCTGATGCCGAGCGCGGCGTCCCGGCACGCCCGCTCCAGCGCTTCGAAGTCGACGCCGCCCGGCGCGCCATCGCCGACCAGGCGCGCGACCTCGGCCACCATCTCCGCCGTCAGCCCCGCCCCGAGCGTGGCGTCGAGCGCCCCCTTTTTCCGGGCTCGGCCCGGCGGCGCGCGGCCAGACGCCGTTCACAGAGCGCATCGCTCACCTCGATCAGTTCCCGCGTGAGCGCCCGCAGGCGTTGGCACTCCTCGACCTGGCGCCGCGTCTCTTCGACGGCCGAGGCTGGCACGGCGCGGCTGTGCATCCTGCCCTTGACGAGCCGCGAAATCGACCATTGCGGTCCATGGCCCGGGTGGCCCTCGGCGGCACAGTGGCAGTTTGGCTTGCCGCACTTGCGGCGGCGCGACTTCAGCGATCCCGGTCGAAGATCGCCAATGGCGGCGATGGCATCGAGAAGGTCTTGCCGGCGGGCCTCAAGGGCCACCAAATCGGATTCTGGCATCGTTCGCCCCGGATAGTCTGAAATACTTATTATATGTCAGACAAAACCGCCGGACGCCAGTCGCCCTGAAGCCGTCCCCAAATCCCCATAAATCTGACGTGCACCCAAGTCTGTGATTTCACTTGCGCCGTGGCCTTGCATGTGGTAGCGCATAGAGTTTGGGCTCAGCGGAGACCGAAGCTTGACGGGGAACTGGCAGTAGATGACGGCGCGTCAATGGTAGATGACCGCAATGACTGGATGGGTGAAAACCTTCTGGGCGGCCGGTATGTGCAGGCGGGACCACCGTGTGGCGGCGAACCCTGTGTCGAGAATAGCGGGGCATGCAGGAGGAGGAACCAAAGTCCGCTGGCGGCGGGTCGAGTGATCGCCCGAGGGGCGGTTGTGTCGATGGCATTGTGCGGAGCGGCCCAGGCGTCGACCTCGCTTTCGGACGCGCCCGCAGAGATGCGTGAGGCCGTCGAAGAGAACACCGTTGGGTTCCTGAACGACCTGTCGGGGCGGCGCAGGACCACGACACTGTTCCCGAACCCGCAGCCCGTCTTCTCGGGGGTCCAGGAGAGCTTCATCAACACGTCGATTGGCTCGATGACGTTCCTCGTCCGGGATCTGGTCCGCGTCGGAGGTATGCCCATCGTCATGGGACGCGTCTACGACTCCGCGCTGGAGGAAGGCGGCGACTTCGGTCCCGGCTGGAAGCTGACGGTCGTCGAGGAGGTCCGCCAGGAGGGGTCACAGCTGCTATTCACGGACGCGTCCAACGGTGTGCACAGATTGGACGTTTCGGGCGACACAGTGACGCCGGAATCTCCGGCGACGGCGCCGATCATCTCCGGTTCGACCCGCACGACCGGCGGCGAGGCGGGGATTGTAGTGCTGGAGTCCGCGGACGGCATGCTGCGGCGTTTCAAACGGGACGGAGACGTGTGGCGGCTCGTCCACGTGCGGCACGGTCGAGGCTGGGCGCGGATCGAGTGGCGCCGGGGAACGCTGACGGAGGTGACCTCGGACGCCGGCTGGGTGCGCATCTCGCGCCGCGACGACGGCCGGATTTCGTCGATCAGCGACGACATCGGGCGAACTGTGGGCTACTCGTACGACGCGGACGGCAGGCTGACCGGCGTGACGGATTTGGCCGGGGAATCGTGGAGTTTGGGGTACGCCTCGGACGACCTGCTGTCGTCCATCACGGACCCGCGGAACAAGGTCGTTTTGGCGGTGGCCTGGACGGACGCCCGGGTGAGCCGAGTCCGAGTGCTGCGCGAAAGGACGGATTTTGCCTACGCCGAGAACACGACCACGGCGACGGACGTGCTAGGGCGCACTACGGTTTACCGGAGCGGCGACTTGGGGATCACCGAGTCGATCACCGACCGCACGGGCGCGACGACGGAGGTGACGTTCGACGCGGGCCATCGCCCGGTGACGGTGACGCGGGACAATGCGACGGTCGCGCGCATCGGCTACGACGAGGATGGGCACCTGGACACGTTGTGGCAGCCGTCGGGGGAAACCGAGTTCACCACGAACAACCGCGGGGAGGTGACTGTGGCAACCGGTGCCTGGACCGCTCGTTACCGCTACTCCGACCGCCGGGTCGTGCACGCGAGCGACTCCCGCGGACACCGCGATTACAGGTATTCGGATGCCGGGTCGCTCGCCGGTGCGACGATCGACGGAGTCGACACGACAATAGGGTCAAACGTCAATGGCGTGTTGACCAAACTTTCGCGCGGGGTGCATTCGCTCGCGAGCTATGCATTCGATTCGGGCGGGCGGGTGTCGTCGATCGATTACGGCGGGGGCAGGACGGCTGCCTTCGAATACGACGACCGCGGACTGCGGACGTCCGCCGAATACGCGTACGGGCCCGACGCGGAGATCAACTCGGACATGTCGTACGACGCGGCCGGCAACCTCGCGCGCATCGAGCGCGGCGCGGACGGTGGGGAATCCACGGAAGAGACATACCAGATTGGCGACTACAACGAGGTGCTCCGCGTACGTACGGGCGACGGCCAGGATGCGGCCCGGCCGGATCTGACCTTCGAGTACGACGCTGCGGGCCGGGTGCGGCGGGCGACGATTGGGAAGCGGACGGCGACGGTCCAGTATGACTCGCTTGACCGCGCGACGCGGGTAACGGTGGACGGCGAGGCGGTTCTTGAACACGACTACAGGCCGGAGGATCTCGACGCGGTGGGGCAGGAGGATCGCCGCACGGGCGGCGCGGTCGTCGCGGCTCCCGTCTCGCCGGTGTTCGGCACGATGGAGTCCATCGTGTATTCGCGGCCGCGCTCGACGGAGTTCGGCATTGTGGCCTATTCGCCGTCGAGGAAGACTTTCGAGGTGCGTGTCGACGCGCTGGCGGCGGACGCCGTGCTGCTCACCAGCCTGCACGCGCGCATGGTGCCTTTGGACGGGAGCGAGCCGAACCCGGCGCCGTTCGGCCACGACAAGCCCAGCAACAGCCTGTTTATCCCGCCCGAGTTTCGGGCGGTCAACTGCCAAGTGTGCAAAAGTTTTGTTTTCGATGTTGACCTGGATGTGACACCGGCGGGGGAATACTGTTCGACGACCTACGCTGCGGACGTGGACGGCTTCTGCTTCAACGCGCTGCCCGAAGATACGACGATCTTGTTGGATCAACATCCGTGGAGCCATTCGACGAGCTTTGGCGACGGCTCGTGGGCGTACGCGACGACGTACTCCGGCGTGGTTTCGGGCAGTCACAAGTACACGGAGGCCGACCGGTACACTATGACGCACTATGTGAATTGTGCGTGTCCATCGCCGTTCACGTACGGCGGCAGCGATTCGGAGAGCTTCAACGTGCCCGGAGGAATCCATAGCTGTACCCCACCGCGATGCACTTTTGACATTAGCGCCGAACCCGACGCGCCAGCGATCTCTACCGGGCCGGCGATGCCGACAGTGTCGGCGATGGCCAACAACGTGACTCCGAGACACGCGACGGTATCGTGGTCGGCCCGAGTCGCCTATACGTCCTCCAGCGGGGTTTGTTCGGGCGGACCCCAGTTCCCTTCGCCACGTGCGAGCGGTCAGGGGAAGACGTTCAGGCCTAACTTTGCAGGGCTATACGGGGGCGAACTGACCATTACTGCTACGTGCAGTGCCTTGGGCCACACGAGTTCTACGGTGAGCAAGACGGTGACGGTGAACGGAACGCAGCCTCCCGGGTCGGCAATCGTTGCGCAGATCGGGTCGGTCGGGTCGCCGTTCGACAGCGCGGACCTGCGCAGGATCGGATGTCTTGAGAGTAGTCTGACGCAGTTTCGGCCCAGCCCGGGCCCGCCTTATTTGGGGGGCGGTGGCGATGTCGGCATTATGCAGATTTGTTATCGGCGAACCGCAGCCAATGTCTGGAACTGGCGGTCAAACATCGAAAGGGGACGGAGCATTCTGAATGAAGCGAACCAGGCGGCTGAACTCTATCTGGAGAATCTCAAGATCAATAAAGGCGCAGACGACTTTAGTAACGACATGTGGCGCAAGGAGGCTATCCATCGCTACAACGCCGGCACCGGCAGTGGGAACGAGTATTGGGAATGGAGCCCTCCGAAGGATGACAATCCCGGACAGTGGATTAAGGTGGAACGTGGGGGGGAACCGGGATACGTCGGTTACGTTCTCGGAAAGAGCGCAAGCTGTCTCTAGGTCAGTGCGCCAGCTGGTGACGATCGCGGCAATTGCATTCATAGGACCTTTGGCGAGCCCATGCGAAGACATCGCCGTGCTGTCGCACGATGCGAAATACATGCTTCTGGACGGTGAGACGTTGGCGACGCGGGATGTGGGGAACTTGCGTTGGATGGGCATTTGGGGAATCGATGCGATACTCCCCGGCTCAACTTCAGCACGTTTTGCTTTCTTGAGCGATTCACTTTCGGCAGAACTTTCCATTCCCGACGAAAGTGGTCAGTTCCAGCAGTCGGCGTTGGTTGTGGTGACAAATCTGGCGGAACGCGAGAATACGGCGAGCCGGATCGCCATCTCGCACGGCTACGAGTTCTCGTCAGGGGACGCGCAGTGGATCGACGGGGCGGATCAGTTGATCGTTCGGGCGCAGAAGACGTTGGGAATCTCGGTGCTCGACCAAGGGTTATACGAGGTCGACTCGTGGGCTAATGCTGGCGTGGCAAGCGAAGCGCTGTTCGCTTGTCGAAGGGATGGTACCATTTTTACCTTGGCAGGGACGCGTAGGACAATTCGGCAGGACGGCGTGAGTACCGTAGACGCGCTGACGACACCCGACGGTTTTGAGGACTGTCGCATGGAGAGCCGCGAGTGGGGGCGAAACGGCGCGGAGAGGTTGGCGGAGGGATGTCGGGTCATGTTGGGATGCCGGCGCGAACGACGGCACGTTAAGGCTGTTGTAGACATCGCGGATAACAAAGTAGTCGCGTGGCACCAGTTAGGCGCATCGCACAAACTATCGGGAGGAAATCAGAACGGAGTGGGAGCGAAGACTTACATGCAGAGCGTTCTGTTGTTTGCGGACGGCAACAGGCTACTTCGACAGCAGGAGCAATCAAATCCCCTCCCAGATGGACGAAGCACGTTTCGAACGATGCCGGGTCCGCTGCTGCGAACTGTGGATACGCGGAACGACCAAGTGTTGAACGAGAACACTCTTAGTCCGAGTGGAACGGTATCGAGGGTGTTCTGTAGAGAGATGGCAGAGAGGACGGTGATTTCGGATGACCGACGGGTGCACCTGTTCGAACTGAACACTCTCAAATCCATAGCGTCTAGGCGGATACCGTTTGATAGGCCATTTGTGTTCTGAACTGCCCTTGCGCGTTGACGCCGAATTGTTGCAAATACGGATTTCCTACGGCCTGCATGAGGCACTTGCGCTGTTCTGAGAGCCGCTGAAACAAAGGGCTTGCGGGCGGTGGATTTATTCTTTACCCCAAGAAACGCGGCATTTCGGACGTTTTCCGACTTCACGGGCCTTGAATCCGAGATTTCCACCCCAACGCCCCGTGCTTACCCCAAGCCGTCGAAGGAGGAACGATTCGCGTTTAGACACCGTGAAGACCCCATAACGACCAGTTTGACCATCTGTCGCGCCCCCGCACGCCTCGCCGAGGCTCTGATTGCTGGGCAACCAGCCGCAATCCGGCGAGGTCCGGCGAAAAACCCTACAGCGCAAGTGCCTCTGCATGGCAAAGGATTGACTCCGACGATGTCGACGGCACCCGCCGCGGTGCTTCTGTAGCTATCTCGATCCTGCTGTTCTGCCTATCTCTCGCGTGGGAAAGTGCCAGAGGCTAGGCATCTCTCGAACGCAAGGACGAGACGACGATTATGTTAGAGCCCTAATGGGCGCGACGAGCACACCTACAGGAGAGTTGCAGGAAACCCTTCCAATGCCGACTCCATCCATCAAGGGCAATGTGTAGGCGTCGAACAAATCAGGTGTCGGGGAGCCCGTCACCTAACACGCAACGGCGATGCGGCAAGGTGAGGAAAACGGGTAGTGACAAGAGTTTCGCCAATCGCCATCGCCGCCGCGAGGCGTCGATCTGCCACGCGGACGCCCGCTCCAGCTCGTCGGCGACGGGGTGGTCCACGGCTTGTGGCGGCGCGCGGGATTTTTTGCGCCGGATTCCCAGCGTTGGGTACGCCGCGCCCTAGAGTCGCCGCTTTTCTATCTCGTCCTGTAGGTCTTCCGGGGCTTCCTTTTCCTTTTCGTGTTCAGCGACAATCAGGATGAGAACGCGTGTTGCCTCATTCAAAAATGTTCCCGAGTTCTGGGACCGTTGCCTCACCAAAATGTTCCTTTCGCGATCCTAAATCATTTCTCACGAAGCGGGGATATCGGGTCTTTACATATCGGGTCTTTAAAGAGCCGATATCCCCGCTTCCGCGATCGACTCCTCTGTAGCCAGTTCGCCTAGTTCGCCGAACACCATCGCCGTCGCCTTCTCCTTCCGCCAGACCTTCACCCGACGCTGCACCGTTCGCAGGAGTCCGTCCGGGTACTCCCCCGGATGTGCCGCCTGAAGCCGCTCGAGCAATTGGCGACTTGTGTGCCACGGCCCGGCCTCGAACCAGGCGTGCAACTGCTCTGTTACCCTCACCAGCGGATCGGGTCTCCGTCGACCGCGCTTCGGCTTCGCCACCGGTATGGCCGTGGGCCTTCCCTCCACGCGATGCGCAATCCGGCGAGGAACTGCTCCAGCGGCGGTAGGGTCGCGTCCGACGGCGCGACAACCGGCTTGTCGGCGATGTCCACGATGCTCTGTTGCCGCACCCGCATCTGCCTCGGCAGCCGGATCGGGTCGAGTCGGGCCGACAGCTCGGCAACGCGGTCGCACACCTCCGGCGGTGTTCTGGGATCCGCGAGTAGCCGTTGGCAGGGCGTGGCCGGCGGATGGTAACGCTTGCTGACACGGGCGCCATCGCGCCGCTTCGACGCCAACTTGAACGAGGGCTGGAAGAAGTTCACGAACAGTCTCGTCGTCGCGTAGAGCCGGGACAGCGCCGCCGCGGCTTCCAGACCCTCAAGGCGGCGGTAGCCGACGATGCGGCGGACGATCGCGCCGTTCTTCTGCTCGACAAAGGCCTGGTCGTTCTTGCGCCATGGACGGCAGCGGGTGAAAACGATCCCGGAATCCAGGCAGTAATCGCGCACCGTCTCGTTCACGAAAACGCTGTCGTTGTCCGTGTCGAAACCGAGCAGTTCGAACGGCAGCCGCCTGCGGACCTCGCCCAGCACCTCCCTGAGCAGGGTCTGTTCGCGGTACAGAAGCGGCGCGCACTCGGTCCATCCTGTGGCGATGTCGGTGACAGTAAGCGTCTGCACGAAGCTCCCGTTCGCCACCGGGCCGCAGTGCGCGACGAGGTCGGCCTCGACGAACCCCGGCGGCGGGTCGTCCCAGTCCGAGAACGTGCGCACCGGAATGCTCTTGCGGACCGACGATGGCGCAGCCGTCCGACGGCGCTTCCTGCCGCTCGCCTGTTCGCGGACCTCGCGAAGCGACCGGTCGATCGTCGACGCGCTCATGGCCAGTACCGCGGCGCGGATCTCCGGACCGAGGCTCAGGTGCCCGTGCCGTTCCATCGCCTCGACCAGTATCGGCATCGGCGCCTTCAGGCGTTTGCCGCAGATGCGGTCCGATGCCTCCCACAGAACGACTATCGCCTCGCAGACCGCCTCGTCGTAGATCCGCCGACTGGTTTTCGCCTCCGAGCGGCGCGCGGCGGCGTCGCACCGCAGCAGCCGCATCGCGTGCTTTCGGTGAAAGCCGGTGATCGCGACGAATTCATCGAGAATACGTGCCTTCTCGGCGCGCCCGGCAACTGCGTACCGTCGTGCCAAGGCGTTAACCAGTTCGTCCCGTGCCGTCATGCTTACCTTCCTCATTCCAATGTTCCCCGTGCGATCTTCCTGGGGAGCATTTCAGATGGGGCAACGACCCAAGCGAAGGGAGCATTTCAGGTGAGGCAATGCGCGTTCTCATCTTGATTGTCGCCAAACATGCTGCGCCAAACGGTCTTGTCGCCGATGCTGGCGACGATACCGCCGCGCGGGCCGCACTCCGGTCGCTACGCTCCCTCCGTGCCGCCCGCAGACACCGCGACGGCCATCTGGAGGTCGTCAATACCCCACGCGGGCCCTCGCCGAAAGTGTGCAGTTTTCAGTTGCCATTGACACGCGCCACATCCGCGATGCTCATGCGCGACAACGGAAGTCCCAGATTGGCTGGCAACTCACATGCCAGCGCCTTGACCTGAACGACCACCTCCGGGGGGAAAGCCCGGGGGCGTCCGGGCCGGGGGCGCTCCTCAAGTCCCGGCAGGCGTTCGTGGAAAAACCGTTTCCGCCACTGGCTGACGACCTCCCGCCGCGTGTTGAGCCGCGCGGCGATCTCATCGTTCTGCAGTCCTTGCGCGGCCAAGAGGATCATCCGGGCCCGTTGAACCTGAAAATACGGCAACGTATATTTTTGCGCCCGTTGCTTCAGAACTTGTGCTTCCTCGTCGGTAAGCATGATTCCAAATGGACTTTTTATCGGCATGATTGTTCCCGGATACGCTTTCCGGGCAACCATATCCGAAGATCCTTCCGGCTATCAACAATACGTTATTGTAATTATGACGATGGGTACTTAGGAGGAAAATGCTTGCCGTTTATCGCGAGGCAGTAGTCTCGGCCCCCTCTGCGCGCTGGAATGCCCTTACGGTCGATGCGCCGTATGGCTTCCACAATGTGCGCTTTGGTAATAAGTGCCGGGATCATGTTGCTCTCGGTTCGTACCAAGTCAAAGATCAAGGTTAGATTTGCTCTACGGCTACCGCCCCGCCCGTGTCCGCAGACTCGTACCGGGCCAGCACCGCGGCCATGTTGCGCAACGCGTCATCGGGGGGAATTTCCGGCGGCTTGCCCGTGAGGACGCACTCCGAGAATTCGTCGATCTGCACCTGAAAGCGATTCGTGCTGGCCATTTCCATCACTTCGGGTTCTTCGTCACCTCGCGTGATGGTCACGGGGAGGGTCTCCCTGAAGGCGCCGTTCACGGAGATCGTACCGTCGGTGCCGACTACGTCGAACACGATCCGTCGAGGTCCGTCAAAACTGCACCAGACATGACCGACACCGCCGTTCGGGAATTGCAGCAGGCCGCTCATGGTGGTGTCGACCTCAACGCCGTTGCGCTTGCGGTCGAAGGCCATCGCGGATACGGGCTCTACGCCCATGGCATAGCGCACCGCGTATACGGCGTAGCACCCCACATCCATCAGGCTGCCCCCCGCAAGCGGCTTGCTGAGGCGGATGTCGTTCGGAACGGCCATCCGAAAGGCGAGACTGGACACGAGATAGGTCACGTCGCCGATCTCACCGTCTGCGATGAGCTGGCGCACCGTTCGCATCTGCTTGGTCCAGCGCGGCGTGAACGCCTCGACCAGCACCACGTCATTGGCTTCGGCTTCGGCCTTCATCTCCCGGGCTTCGGCCATGGTCGCGGACAAGGGCTTTTCGCACAGGATGTGCTTACCCGCTTGGGCCGCCTTGATGGTCCACTCGTGGTGCATGGAGTTCGGCAGCGTATTGATCACGGCGTCGATCTCGTCGCTTTCGATCATCTCCTGGTAGCTGCCGAATGCGCGTCCTGCCGCCGCCGATATGAACGTCAGCGCACCCCAGAGATAGCCGTAGTGAACGATGCCGATCCCCAGCTCCTGCCAGTGTTTCTGCAGCAGCCAGATCGAGAACATCGTGGTCAGCGCCCACATCGACATCGCGAGGAACGTGAGGCGCAGCACCGGACCGTTCAACAACAGGTGGCGCAGTACGGTGCGGACGTTCTGCAGGTGACTATCCCGGGCCAGCCTGTTTCCCGGCGGCTCGACCAGGCCGAAGGTCAACAGGAACGCGATCCATCCGCTGGCCACCTGCGCGTAGACGGCGGCCTCCATTGACCATAGGAGAAGCACGCTGCAGGTCGCCGCCGCCAGCGCCTCGGACAGGTTGCGCGTGGTAAACAGCCGGCGCACCGCTTTGCGCTTCCGGTGCGCGTCTTGATTCAGGGCAATTTCCGTATCGTAGAGCAGCGCGAGGTCCGCGCCGGAAATCAGGCTCACGCCAAGACCGAGGCAGCTTTCAAACAGCGCAAGCTGCCAGAACCCTTCCGCGAACAGGAGAACGCTTTGGCCGACACCGAGGAAGAACGTGCCGGTCACGATGGCGCGCTTGCGCCCGAGCATGTCGGCCAGGTAGCCCGACGGTGCCTCCATGACCAGCACCACTGTCGCAAACCACGCCTGCAGCAGGAATATTTCGGGCAGCGTCAGGCCCCGGCTCTCGAAGAAGAGCACGATGATGGGCATCAGGACCAGGAACACCTGGAAAAACGACAGCACCAGTATTCGCTGGAGATTCTTCTCCAATTGTCGTCGCGTCGGCGTCGACATCCTGCTTTCTCTCCTGCAATGGCGTTTTCACGCCGTCAATCAACGAAAAACCCCGATGGCCGGAAGGCGCATCGGGGTTTCCAACGGGTTCCTTTCGAACGGTGTTTGGAAAGGTACCTATCCGCTAGCGTCTCCCATCGACGGGGCGACATACGACCGCCGTCGAACGCGCAACGCCCCACTCGGCATGGCGTCGAAGGCGAACGTCGCGGTCGAACATTCTGTTTGCATTCGGGTCATGGTGTTTAGCCACGAATTTGAAGGCGCGCGATTGTAGGGTCGCCGGTCGCCCCTGGCAACCGCTATTAAGGACGTTTGGCGGATTACGCTAGATTTGTTCTACGGCTACCGCCTTGCTTGTGTGCGCAGACTCGTACAGGGCCAGCACCGACGCCATGTTGCGCAACGCGTCGTCCGGCGGGAATTCCGGCTGCTTGCCCGTGAGGACGCACTCCGAGAACTCGTCCAGCTGCGCCCGAAAGCGATTCGTGCTGGTCATCTCCATCGCTTGCGGCGCTTCGTCACCCCGCACGATGGACGTGTGCCGGACGTGATACCTGAACTGAATTCCAGTCGTCGATGTCGACCACCTGGACGCCTGGTGGACGCCTGGTGGCTTGTCATCATTTCCACGGTGAGGCAAGCTGACTCGAACAACGTTTCGTTACGGATTTATTATGCCTTGGTGGGCTTGGCTGACAGCGGGCATCGTGTTGATGGGGCTCGAGTTGGCGGCTGTCGACGCGGCGTTCTACCTCGTTTTCCTCGGAGCCGCTGCGATCCTGGTCGGCATCGCCGTATTCGGCGACCCGGGCTTGCCAATCTGGGGGCAATGGGCCCTGTACGCTGTTCTTGCAGTGGCGTCCATGGTGTTCTTTCGGCGCAAGCTCTACGACCGGCTGCGTGGTGGCGCGCAAGGGTTCGACAACTCGACGGTGGGGGAGATCGTTGAGGTGGCGGAAGAAGTGCCGGCCGGCGGCAGAACCCGGGTAGCCATGCGGGGCACCCAGTGGACGGCAACCAATGTCGGGACCATGGCAATGGACGCCGGTGCCCAAGCTCGGGTAGTCGCGGTAAGCGGTGCGACGGTGGATATCGAGCCGATGTCGGTGGATCGGGCACTGTCCGCCGAGGATGCGGCCGACTAGCGATTTGCGGGATTTAGGGAGAATCCAATGGATGCAGGATTGATCGTCACCGCCGTGCTTGCGGTGCTCGCCATCATCGTCGTTGTCAAGACGGCGGTCATCGTTCCCCAGCAAGGCGCCTATGTCGTGGAGAATCTGGGGAAGTACTCGCGGACCCTGATAGCGGGATTCCACCTTCTGGTGCCGTTCCTCGATCGGGTGGCGTACAAACACACGCTCAAGGAACAGGCCATCGATGTCGAAGAGCAGACCTGTATCACGTCTGACAACGTACAGGTTGGCGTGGACGGTGTCCTCTATCTGCAGGTCATGGACGCACGCAGCGCCTCATACGGTATCGCGGACTATCTGTTCGCGATTGCGCAACTGGCGCAGACGACGTTGCGTAGCGAGATCGGCCGGATCGAATTGGACAAGACGTTCGAAGAACGCAACCACATCAACTTGCGCATCGTCGAGGAGCTTGACAAGGCATCGGACCCTTGGGGCGTAAAGGTCCTCCGCTACGAGATCAAGAACATCAATCCGCCTGTGGACGTGGTCTCCGCCATGGAGAAGCAGATGCGCGCCGAACGGGAAAAACGTGCCACGATCTTGCAATCCGAAGGAGATCGGGATGCGAAGATCAACCAGGCCGAAGGCGAGAAACAGCGCGTCATCAAGGAGTCGGAAGCTGTCAAGGAGCAGCAGATCAACGAGGCCCAGGGGGAAGCGGCAGCTATTCTGGCAGTCGCGGAGGCCACTGCGGAGGGGTTGCGGAAAGTTGCCGACGCGCTGAACAGAGACGGCGGCGACAAGGCGATGCAGCTTCGCGTCGCGGAGGACTATCTGGAACGCTTCGGCAATCTGGCGAAGGAAGGCAACACTTTGATCATACCCGCCAACTTGAGCGACATCGCGTCGATGATAGGTGCCGCCACCAACGTGTTGGCAACCTTGCGACCGCCGGGCCGGGACGACTAGCGGGTAGCGTTCCCGGCAGGATATTCGAATAGTGGCACTGACCTGTCGAGACCGAAAGTCGTTTAGTTGCTCGACCAGCGGCTTGGCGAAATATCCGGGCTAGATCTGCTCTACGGCTACCGCGCCGCCCGTGTTCGCAGAGTCGTACAGGGCCAGCACCGACGCCATGTTGCGCAGCGCGTCGTCCGGGGGAAATTCCGGCTGCTTGCCCGTGAGGACGCACTCCGAAAACTCGTCGATCTGCACCTGAAAGCGATTTGTGCTGGTCATTTCGATCACTTCGGGTTCTTCGTCACCTCGCGTGATGGTCACGGGGAGGGTCTCGCTGAAGGCACCGTTCACGGAGATCGTACCGTCGGTGCCGACCACGTCGAACACGATCCGTCGAGGTCCGTCAAAACTGCACCAGACATGACCGACACCGCCGTTCGGGAATTGCAACAGGCCGCTCATGGTGGTGTCGACCTCAACGCCACGGCGCTTGCGGTCGAAGGCCACAGCCTGTGTGGGCTCTACGCCCATGGCATAGCGCACCGCGTAAACGGCGTAGCACCCGACATCCATCAGGCTGCCTCCTGCCAGCGGTTTGCTGAGGCGGATGTCGTTTGGATTGGCCATCGGAAAGGCGAGACTGGACACGAGATAGGTCACGTCGCCGATCTCACCGTCTGCGATGAGCTGGCGCACCGTTCGGCTCTGCTTGGTCCAGCGCGGCGTGAATGCTTCGACCAGCACCACGTCATTGGCTTCGGCTTCGGCTTTCATCTCCCGGGCTTCGGCCATGGTCGCGGACAAGGGCTTTTCGCACAGGATGTGCTTGCCCGCTTCGGCGGCCTTGATGGTCCACTCATGGTGCATGGAGTTCGGCAGCGTATTGATCACGGCGTCGATCTCGTCGCTTTCGATCATTTCCTGGTAGCTGCCGAATGCGAGCGGAATGCCGTGCTCTCTCGCAGCCGCCTGGGCGGTTCCAAGGTTGCGGCTGCTGACGGCGACTATTTCGGAGTTGGGCGACGCGTTCGCGGCCGGCACGTGGGCGCTGAAGCCAATTCTCGCCGTGCTGATGAGTCCGTATCTGACCGTATCTGACATCTTCGTTCTCCCTGGTTTGCCTGGGCTGATCCGCTAGTAGGTGAGCTGCTTGTCCACGATGTTGATCATCGGCTCGCCTGCGCGGTAGCGCCGCAGGTTGTCGATGAAGATCTGGACAAGGCGATCATTGTAGTGCGGCGTGGAACCCGCGCGGTGCGAGGTGACCACGACGTTCGGCATGTCCCACAGGGGCGAGTCGGACGGCAGCGGCTCATGGGCGAAGACATCTAGGCCCGCGCCCGCGATCCAGCCTTCCTGCAGAGCCCGGATCAGGATCGTCTCCTGCACCAGTTGGCCCCGGGCGATGTTGATCAGGTAGGCCGTGTCCTTCATGGCCTTGAGTTCTGGCTCGCCGATCAGTCCGCGTGTCTCGGGCGTAAGGGCGCTGGCGAGGACCACCCAGTCGGACGACTCGAGCAGCTCGGTGAGCCCGGCGGGACCGAGCATTCTGTCGACGTGCGCCGAGGTGCGCGTCGGGTCACGGCGCAGACCCAACACGCGCATGTTGAGCCCGTGCGCCTTTTCCGCCGTCTTCTCGCCGATCGGACCGAGGCCGACAATCCCCACCGTGCTGCCGTCAATCTCGCGGAGCGGCCCGCCGCGAAACCATTCGTGATCGCGTTGCGCCTGCGCAAAGCCATGAACGCTGCGAGACAAAGCAAACATCAGGGTCAGCACATGCTCGGCGATCGGGATCGCGGCGACGCCGGATCCGTTGGTCAGGACGATGTCGCTGTTGGCGATATCAGGAGCACGGAGCAACCAGTCGTTTCCCGCTCCTCCGGTTTGCATCCAGCGCAGCCGAGGCAGGAAGGTCAAGTCCAGGTCGTCGGGGTTCTGTAGCCCGGCGATCACCTCGACCCTGGGCCCCAACTCGGCGCGGCGGGCACGCCACTCCTCGCGGTCCCTGATCCTGACAATCTCGGCCTCGGGCGCGACGGCGCGGATCGCTTCGAGGTGCTGCTCGGTCAAGCGAAGAGAGACGACAATCGTGCCGAGATCGTGGCCACGCATACGGAACTCTTGGGGAAAGTGGACCGTCATTGTCGCACGAGATTGGCGGATCGGGGCTGACCCGTGGCGAGCGGACAAGGCGGTCCACGCCTGCCAACCACGCTTGATCGGATGCGTTTCTTGCTATAAAGCAGCGAATTCCCGCACGAAGACACGCTACTCGATATGCTCACCCGTTCCCGACACTGGCCCACCACATGACCACGGATCGACTGCTGATAGGCACGTACACGCCTCGTGAACCCGAGTCCGGTGGATCGAGGGGCATCTATGACGCGACCTTCGACAACGTGACGGGAGAGTTCATCGTGGGCGGGCTCGCGGTCGAGGCGCAAAGCCCGGCGTTTCTCGCTCAGCACGGAAAGTTCGTCTATTCGGTGAACGAGTTGGAGCAGGGTGGGGTCTCGGCGTTTTCCTTGCGCGACGACGGCCTCGATTTCGTGAATGCCGTGCCCACGGGCGGCGCCCATCCCTGTCACCTGACCGCCACCGCCGACTGGTTGTCGGTGGCGAACTATTCGAGCGGTAGCGTCGCGGTTTTTCGCGTCACCGATGGCGCGATCGGCGAGCGCGTCGATTTTGCGCAGCACACAGGCGACGGTCCCAATCCAATCCGCCAGACAAGGGCGCACGCCCACCAGACGTACCTCGCAACAGACCGCGACATGTTGGTGCCGGACCTCGGCAATGATCGGCTGTACTGGTATCGCGTGGATGCCTCCGGTGTGTTCGCAGGTCAACCCAGCGTGACCCAGCTCGTCGCCGGCGCCGGACCGCGGCATGTCGAACGACATCCAACGCTGCCGATCCTTTATGTCATCAACGAACTCGGCAATATGATCGACGTGCTGGAATGCGACGCCGACAACCCGATGCGGATCCAGCAAACCGTTTCGACGTTGCCGGACGGCTTCGCCGACTCGAGCACCACCGCGGAGATTGTCGTGTCTGCGGACGGCCGCTTCGTCTACGGCAGCAATCGTGGCCACGACAGCATTGTCAGCTTTGCCATTGACGATGCGGGTCGGCTTTCCGAACCGGAGCACGTGTCGACGCGTGGCTCGCAACCTCGGCACTTCACCATCGACCGCAGCGGCCGGTGGTTGCTCGCCGCTAACCAAAGCTCGGACAACATCGTCGTATTCGCGCTGGACGACGGCCGGCCGGTCGATGTCGTTTGCGAGACCTGCGCGCCAAAACCCGTCTGCCTGCTCTTTTTAGCTCCAATTGGTTAGACGGGAATAGCGCGGCCCGAAACGAGAGAACAATACAGATCATGGAATACATAAACTTCGGAAATGCTGGCGTTCGAGTCAGTCGATTGGCGTTGGGCCTAGGACTCCGGGGCCAGGACGACGCCGCCGAAGCCCAAAGGGCGATCGAACATGCAATCGATCAAGGTATCAACCTTATCGACTGCGCCAATGTCTATGGCCTGATGGACGATCGGGCGAACGTCAGGACATCGGAGGCCATTCTGAGCAAGGCGATCAAGGGCAAGCGGGACAATGTCCTGATCACGTCGAAGGTCGCCAGCGAAATTGGTCCTGGGCCGAATGACCAGGGGCTATCGCGGTATCACATCATGCGAGAGGTGGAAACATCGCTGCGGCAGCTCGACACGGACCATATCGATTTCTATCTCGTGCACCGGTTCGATGATCGGGTGCCGCTGGAGGAGAGCGTCAGGGCGCTGGACGATCTCGTGCATTCGGGCAAAGTCCGCTACGTCGGCTGCTGCAACCACGAGGCATGGCAGGTGTGCAAGTCGCTCTGGATGGCGGATCGGATCAACGCGATTCCCTACATGTGCGTGCAGAACATGTACAGCCTGCTCAATCGGCACCTGGAAAAGGAGATGTTTCCGTTCTTGCGGGATGCCGGCCTGGGAGCGATGGCATACAGTCCGCTGCACATCGGACTGCTAAGCGGGCTCTATTCGCCGGGAGCTCCGCCGCCGCCGGGATCGTTATGGGCATCTCGCTCGAGAGAGGCCTACGCCGCGATGGCGAGCGAAGCTGCGCAAAGTGTCATGGCGACCGTCATCGAACTCGCGGGCGAACTCGGCAAGACGCCCGCGCAGTTGGCCATCGCATGGGTGCTGTCGCACCCGGAAATCACGCTGGCAATCACGGGCAGCGACACGGTGGAACATCTCGATGACAACCTCGGCGGGGTCGGCTGGACACTCGACGAATCGGTGCGCCGGGAACTCGACGCTATCTCCGCACCTTTCGTCCGATAGCAGTGTCCACTACCCGGCTTCGGTGCCATTGAGGGTAATCATGATATTCAACCCCATTTGTCCATATCGGCGTGCTCACCGACTGAATCGGGCGCAGGAGCGGCGGTTGTAAGCGCGCGATGGGACGCCCGAGAGAATCCGCACATATACTCTGTCGATCCAGGCAAGAGGCTATGCGTCTCATGGAAGCGCGCGAAGCGGTGGAGTTGGCGAAGAGTTACGTCGTGGAGATGTTCGATGCCGAGCCGATCAAGGAGGTTGGCCTGGAGGAAGTGGAGCTCCAAGGTGGTTCTTGGTTGGTCACCATCGGTTTTACTCGGGTGTGGCCCGCGTCGAGCGGAGTGTTGCGTACGTTGAGCGGATCCGGCCGGACCTACAAGCTGGTCCGCATCGCCGACGAAACGGGGTCGATCCAATCCTTGCGGCATCGCGACGTGAGCGGTACAGGTATTAGCGGTGCGTGACGGGGTCTACCTCGATGCGAGTCTTATCGTCTTGCTGGTGGCTGGTCTGACAGGACGGGCCGTGATCGCCAAACATCGGCGGCTCCAGGGATACACGGTCGAGGATTACGATGTTCTAAATCGATTTGTTGAGCAGGCCCGTCAGGTGTTTGTCACGCCGAACACGCTGACGGAGGCTTCGAACCTGTTGGCGCAGCATGGGGATCCTGAGCGGTCAATGCTGCTCCGGACGCTACGAAGCCTGGTCGAGGAGAGTCGAGAGACAGTGGTCGCCAGCAAGGACGCGGCGGGTCACCAACTGTTCGTGGCGCTTGGGCTGACCGATGCCGTGCTGTTGGAAGCGGTCTCGTCGGAGAGGCCCTTGCTTACGGTGGATCTGGACCTTTACCGGGCAGCTTTGGAGGGTGGCGGGCAGGCGGCGATCAACTTCAACCACTATCGGTTTCCGGATTTGCAGGTGCTCGCCACTCGATCCGCTGGGCCTTGTGGCACCAATTTGGTGCTGCGTCGCGGTCAGGACGCGCCCACCACGGCATCGCTCGCCTTGATGAGCGCCCGAATGTAGCCGAGCGCGTACGCTTCCCCGATCGACCCCGTGCCCTTGCCGTCCCCGCAGTCGAGAATGTGATCCGGGGTGATCATGCCGTCGAATCCCACCTCGCGTAGCGCGCAGACGATGCGGAAGAGATCGAGGTAGCCGTTGTCCGGAAACGTTTCCTGAAAGTTCGGAATGGGGCTCGATGTATTGCGTAGATGCACCTGCGTAATGTGGCCACCCGGTCCGAATTCGCGAATCGCCGCCACGATGTCCTCGCCCGTGCCGTCGTCTCCCGGCATTTCCGAGAAGGTGCCGACGCAGAACAGGGTCGCGCTGTGCGGGTTGTGATCCACCGCTTCAAACGCACGCCGGAACGATGCGACATCGCGGAAAATCCGGGCCACGCCCTGGTGAGTCAAGGGCGGATCGTTCGGATGCAACTGGAGACGAACGTCGGCCTCCTCCGCGACGGGCAGCATGCGTTCCATGAAGTAGAAATAGGTCTCCCACATGTCGTCGTCGGAATAGGTGCGGTCGTACACATTCGGTGTTGCGAGGGCATCTGCCTGCTCGAACAACCGCGTGCGCGCCCCGCGCGACGTCGTCTCGCCGGTCATGCCCGCGCCCCCCGAGTGCCACGCGTAGGTCGTGTGCCGGATGCCTGCCTTGCCGAGATCCCGCAGGAAGTCCTGAAAGATCTCGATGTCCTTGTCGCGGTCGGCGCCTCCGGTCGTAATGGATGGACGGTTGTACATGTCCTGAAGCATGACCTCATGGATCTCGAGTCCGGCCTTTGTGACCTTGTCCTGGACGCGGAGGAGGTCGTCGAACTTGTAGGTCTCGGCAAACATCCGCACTTCGATGGTCTCCACGCCCATGTTCCTGAGATAGCTCAGGTGCGACGGCGTGAGCTTTTCCGGGTACTGGAAACTGACCCCTAGTTTCATGCTGGCCTCCCTCGTTAGATGTTCACCAAGCCTATCAGCCGGGAGGGCAGGCTTCGATAGTAGCCACGGGGCAGCTTGAGAGTGCCCCGCACCCCGTGGTTCGAACTTGCTCTCTGCTCAATCCGGCAGTGGCACGATGGTATAGACTGGCCTGATTCAAGACTGAGCGCAGTGCCGAACGCGGGTCGGGCATCACAGCCTGACGGCTCGTGGCGGGCGCATTGTGGTCCCGAAATTGCCGCCCTGCTGAGCAAAGGGTCGGTTGACGGAAGATCCAGGATGGCAGCACGGGAAACAGAAGCCCAGCGAATAGACTACAAAAAGCTGGTCATGGTCGGCGTCTTGAACATGGCGCAGAGCTTCCCGCAGTCGTTCACGACCACCGCGCTGCCTTTCATGTTCAGGAAGCAAGGTCTGCCGCTGGATATGTTCTGGCTGCTCGCGTTGCCGACCTATCCGAACTCGTTCAGGTGGCTGATATCGATCGCGGTGGACAACTTCGGCAACGAACGTTTCGGCTATCGCAAGAGCTGGATCCTCCCCTGCACGCTGGTCGGCGCGCTCGCCTACTCGGTCCTCGCGTTTGTTCCGCCTTCGTTGTCCGCTGTGTATCTCATCGCCGGGATACTCTTTTTCAAGGCAATCGTGATGGTCGCCCAGGACACCGCGATAGATGCGTACGCGGCGGAAGCCATGAACGAGGCAGAGCGGCCGACCGGCACGTCGATCATCAACTGGCTGGCCGGGGTCGCTGGCGTAGCGGGCGGAAGCACGGTCGCGTTGGTCGAGACGTTCGGATGGAGGTCGACGATGCTGGCCGCGTCGTCGCTCCTCCTTCTTGCGGTTACGCCTGCCATGATTCGTCGCGAACACCCCCCGCCCGAGGCTCGCCGAACGCGGCAGGCGCGCGGCGACCGGGCCAACATCCTGCTGACGCTGTTGCGACCGGAGTCTCTTTACATCCTGCCATTCGCTTTTTTCTGGGGATTCGGCGCCGGGTTCATGGGACCGATGATGGGTGCCTTCTATGCCGACAAGGGACTGAGTTTGACCGCGTACGGCATTTTTCCCCTTGCCGGCTTTTTCAGTTCCACACTGACGGCCATTGCGACACCGTTGCTGGTCCAGAAGATCGGGTTGCGCAGGACGGCGCTGATCGGCGTTTGTGTAATGCCGTTCGAGGTTGCCATGTTCTGCACGTTTGCACTGACGTCCCTTCCCCCCTTGCCGCTGCTGTTAGTAATGGTCGCCCTGATGGGTTTCCTGACTGCCCTCTTCAGCTATCCGGTCACTATTTCGCGCTTTCGCTGGGCATCCAAGGCACAGGCTGGTACGGATTACGCGCTCCAGTCGAGCCTCGCGGGTTTCGGCGTCGCGTCAGGGATGTTCATTACCGGGTTTCTCGCCGACGCAGTGGGTTGGGTGTACTTCTTTCCGATTGCGAGCCTGTTCTCGTTGATTGCGGGCGTATTTTATGTGGGCATGTTCAACCGCATCGAAAGGCTGGTTCAGGAACGCGAGCAGGCGGAACTGGACCCGACAGCGACCCATGTGTCCCAAGTGCGACTGACCCGCGCAGTGCAGTTCTTGAGCCGGTCGTTGGAACGCCTGGGTGTCGACGACAGGCAAAGCCGGTCGTGACGGAGCAGCGGCTGGGCGTCAAGCCGGGTCGCTAGTCGATGAATAAAGGCTTAGCGCGAGGGTCGCTCGTCGCACAGCACCGCAATGCGGTGCAGCTCTCGAACCTCGTTGGTGAAATCGCCGGCCCCTGCGTGCAGCAGACATCGCTGGTCCCATATGACCAGTGTGCCGTGCTCGTAGCGAAAACGCGCCTGGTACCGGTTCCGGCTACAGTGAACGAAAAGGAAGTCAAGCAGCGCCCTGCTCTCGTGGGGCGCGAGCTGTACCACGCGCTGGGCGTAGTTGAGGTTCACGAAGATCGCCTTCTTGCCCGTTTCCGGATGGATGATGACGAGGGGATGCGTCACTGATTTATTGGTGAGCGTCGGATCGATGATGCGACCGTCATGCTCAACGTCCAGCGGCTCCAGAAACGCCTTCATCGCGTCGGAGAGATCTTCATGGGCCTTGTACTGCGACGCGAACATCGTGTCCCCGCCCACCGCCGGTAGCTGACGGGCAAGCAGCATGGTGAGCTTGGGGGGGAGCTCCTTCCAGGTCGAGTCCGCATGCCATTGCTCGGTAACGAGTGGGTGTTCGGGATCGGCGCGAACACACAGCACGTCATCGAACCCCTCGAAAGGCGAGAATCCGTGCACGTCGAGTTTGCCCCAGCGCATGCCGAACTCCCGCAGCATCGGGACCGTGAGATGCCCCTGTCCGTGCAGTGCGATGGCGCTGTATTGCATCAGCAACCCGTGCACGGCGGCGAAGCCCTCTTCGTCGAGGGTCGCAACATCCAGGCCGCGCACCTCTGCGCCCAGGGCGCCGGTCAAGGGTCGGACGTCCAGTTTGTCGGCTTGCGCAACAGCGCTCATGCTGCTCCTCCCACAGGCATCGGACTTGAACGAAAAATCCCGCCGTCAGCTTATCAGAGTTGGGTCAGCCCAAGGATTGACGTGGAATCATGAGATTTTCTGGCTGCTGTCCGATGACCGCAGGATTGGTAAGCAGACTCGAGAAGCCGTAGACCGTTCTTGGGCCAGGGGTGAAGCAGCCATATCCGCGATCACGTTTTGGGAGGTCGCCATGCTGGAGAACACCGGAAGGCTTTCGCTGTTGGCTGACATCGGCGCATGGCGCACGAGCTTGCTTGAGGAGGGCCTGGTCGAGATCGCAGTGGACGGGGAGGTGGGGATCCGGGCGGGACTTCTGCAAGACCTGCACGGCGACCCTGCCGACCGCCTGATCGTCGCCACCGCGCTGGAGGGCCACCAACTAGTGACTGCTGACCATCGGCTTCTCGAATGGCCTGGCCATTTGAGCCGATTGAGAGCGACCCAGTGAACGGCTCTTCAGTCTGGCGACAGTCCGGCAGAGGCGCGAAGCGCTTGATCGAAGGTCTTTAATTCACCGACACCGCGTCGTCGGCAACACGCGACATGGCAGAGGTCCCGGGCGCCGAGCGTGGGGAACTGCTCGTGGAGTTGGCGCGCCAGGGTCACATCCTCAAGTTCAAGCGGCCAGACCTGGATGGCGGAGCGAAACACCAGTGACAGGGCTGCATCCAACGTCTGCAGCCGCCCGACTGGGAGATAGGCATGAGCCAACTCCTGCAGAACCTCCGCAGACGTACACAGCGGAGTACGATTTCGATTGCTCTCATAGAAGAACTGACGCGCAGGATCGCGTAGCGGATGGGGTCGTCCGACTGCGTACATGAACACGTTCGTATCAACGAAGATCACGTTTTGGGGGCACCGCGTTCAAGGGACTCGTTGATCACCACAAGGTGCTCTTCCCAATCGGGTTCCACCCTGGGACCCTCCAACTGGTCGCACGTGCGAAAGAACGCGTCCAGATCCGCCGACGACTCCAGGGGATCGGAACGTTGCTGATTTTGCAGCCGATCGCGAGCGGCGGTTCTAAGCCACTTGCTCAATGACATGCCCTCGCGCTTCGCCTGATGCACGAACCGGTCCCGGTCCTCATCGGGGATCACCAACTGTACTCTAGCCACTTATTATGTCCACCATGTGCCCCTGCACCATGAGTATGTGTATGTATGTTACACATACTTCCGATGATGTGAACGGGGTTTTGGTTCGTAGTAGCATCGTCTCTTGGGAAACTACCGGGCACGCAGCACTTGAGTTACACAGAACTTTTCTCCGGCACCTTCGACGGGTGGACGATTACCGATACGGAACACGACAACTTCACGATCGTCGACGGCGTGCTTGTGGTGGAGGAGCCCGACGGATGGCTCAAGTCGGATCGCGAGTACGCGGATTTCGAGCTCGAGGTCGAGTTTCGCTTCATGACCGATGACGCCGATAGCGGCATTTTCATTCGCGTCATGGGCACGGAGCCGTTTTCGCGAGGCTGGCCTGACAGCTGTTACCAGGTGCAGATGCTGAATCCGCGCGGCGGCAGCCCGTACCCTCCCGTCGGCGCACTCTTTCGTCATGGAACGCCTGCGGGAGAAACCAACTACAACGATGCGCTGGCGCGGGAGACGTCAAGACCGACGGGGGAGTGGCAGACGTTGTTCATCCGGGCGGTTGGCGACAGGGTCACGACTGCGCTGAACGGTGTGGATCTGTTGCAGGCCGACAACATCACGAATGCTTCCGGGCATATCGGTATCCAGGGAGAAACCGGCGCGCTGGAGTTCCGATCACTGAGGATTCGCGAGCTGTGACTCGATAGGCGACCGCTGACGCACGTCAACTGCGGTCGCAGGTGTAGGATGTAGGACATCGCATAGGGGGCAAAGTCATGGCCGAAGCAGCAACCGAGACTCCGTCTTGCCGGGATCGCATTTGGAACGAGATTGTCCAGCTCGGCATTGAGGAATACGTCGCGGACCTCGATGCCAACGGCTATACGGTGATCCCGCCGGAGATCGCGATGCCGAAGGGCCTCGCGGAGCGGATGCTCCAGGCGTGTCTCGATGTCGCCGAGCGGCGCAACGGGGAGCGGCCCGATCTCGAGACCGGCGCCACGCACGCGAGCATGACGCCCTACCAATCGGGATTCGATTCTTTCCAGACCCGAAGAGAACGCAAACTCAAACTGGGGCTGGACAAGGCCGCCGCTTTTGAGGCCGATTCGCCCCACGGCGACCTGATGAATTCGATCCTGTTCGAGGATCAAGTGTTCGAAGAGGGTCTCATGAACCCGGTGCTGCTCGCGATAGCGACATATATGTGCGGTTACAGCGCAACACTGTCGTCCTTGGGCTGTTGGATGCGGGGGCCGAACAAGAGCACGTTCAACCTGCACACGGACATGTCAGTCCCTGACGGGCTCCTGGGACCGTACCCCTTCGTGTGCCAATGCACCTACGTGTTGACCGATTTCGATCGGGAGAAAGGCGCAACAGCATTCGTGCCGGGCAGTCACAAGTGGTGCCGCCAACCGGTCGGTGACGAGTGCATCGTACCCGCCAATCCCGGCGATTTCGGCAACCCGCAGGTGGTCCCGGTCGAGGCCAGGGCTGGCTCAATGCTCATCTGGCACGGCAACACCTGGCACGGCGCATACAATCGCAGGGCGCCCGGGTTGCGCGTAAGCGTGGCGAACTACATGGCCCGGGACTTCATGCGCACGCAAGAGGACTTGCGCGACATCATCCCCCGGGAAATGCTCGACCGGCATCCGCCCCGTTTCGGGATTCTGACACAGCAGGGGGTCGCGGCCGGCTACCGCAACCAGGACGATGGCTGGGCCAAGGATGCGCGCGCCGAAAAACACAACGCCGCTTACGCGAAGGTGTCCGGCACACGATTCCGGCCGAAGGACGACGTCTACAACTGATACGGCGCAGCGCGCGTACCCGCTCGCGGTTGGGAGGAATCCTTGGCTTTAACCCTTGAAGATCGTTTCGCCATTTCGGAACTGCTGGCGCGGTATTTCCACGCGTCGGATGCGAGAGACAGCGATGCCATAGCCGCGTTGTTCGCGCCCGACGGCATCCTTGAAATCGCGGGTTCGTGGCAGGCTCGCGGCAGGGCGCAAATCGCGGACGCGGAGCGGCCGGTTCGCCCGCGCGCGCCGAGAAGGCATTTGGTCAATAGCCTGGTAATGGATGGAAACGGAAGCACGGCGAGCTGCACCGCCTCGGTTGCGGTCGTCGAGAAGGGCGGCGGACTGCGCGTGTCGGGACGCTTTGTGAGCAGGCTGGCGAAGCAACGCGACGGTCGGTGGCAACTCGTGCATCAGCGCTACGAGAACATCGAACCGACGCGATCTCGATCGGGAACCGAAGATGACGAGTCGCTCAGCGCGGCTGACAAGGTGGCGATCATGGACGTGATCTATCGGGCCGGCCGTACCGTCGATCATCGGGATCCCGAGGGACGGGCAGACTGCTACACGGACGACGCGGTCTACGAGTACGAGGGGGGTGAACGAACCGTTGGTCGAGAGGCCTTCATTCAGAAACTTCGCGATGCGGCCGACCCCCGCGACTCGTTGCACTGGACCACCAACCACATTATTGAAGGCACGAGCACGGATGCGAAGGGATCGATGTACTTCACGGTCTATTACGAGAAAGCGTTGGCAGCCTCGGGCACCTACCACGACATCTACAGAAAGGTCGACGGTGAGTGGCGCATCGCTCGCCGCTACGTCGTGGTTGATCGCGCACCCTAGTCAAAGGAGGTTGCAATGCCGCTGACCGCGGAAGACCGCATGGAAATGATCGAACTGGTCGGACGTTACAACCACGCCATCGACCGGCGCGACGCAGAAGCCTGGGCCGACACGTTCACTGAAGATGGCAGGTTCCACGCGCCGCCCAACCACGACATCCGCGGCCGCGAAGCACTGATTGCATTTATCGAATCCTTCGGCCCGCCCGGCGGCCAGCACTGGACGACGAATTTCCTGATCGAAGGTGACGATGACGACGCCACCATGCTGGTTGAGTCCATATTCGTCCGGGGCAACGAGGTCGGTGGCAGAGGCAAGTACGTCAATACCATGAAACGCGTCGACGGCAAGTGGAAGTTTGCGCTTCGCGACTGCGTTTGATGTGGCACGTCGCCCGGGACACGATTCAAGCGTAGAGTGCAAGATTAGTTGTAGAATCCAGGTCATAAAGACCGGAGGAGGAAAAAATCATGGCAGCAGTAGCAGAAGTTGCGACCGAACCCCGGAACCGAATATGGGATGAAGTTAGTGAACTGGGTCTGGAGAAGTACGTCGCGGATATGGACCACAAAGGTTTTTGCACGCTCCCGCCGGAGATCGCGAATCCGAACAACCTCGCGGAGCGGATGCTCAATGCCATGGTCGATCTCGCCGAGAAACGCAACGGCGAGCGTCCCGATCTCGATACCGGCGCGACGCATGCCTATCAACCCAAATTTCTTTACGGTGCCAAGAATGAGCGGTACGGCCGGTCTGAGCTGAAGGACCAGACGCCAGCTCTCAAATCGCCGGCTGACCTCGGTAAGGAGGATTCGCCCTTCGGTGATCGGATGCATTCGATTTTCTACGAGGATCCGGTGTTCGCAGAGGCGCTGATGAACCCGGCGATGCTCGCGATGGTCACGTACCTGTTGGGCTACAGCGCGGTGCTGTCCAACATGGGCTGTTGGATGAAAGGGCCATGCAAGAGCAACTTCCCGTTGCACACGGACTGTGGCGGAATGCCGTCACCGCTGCCACAGCAAGCCTATGCGGCGCAGTGCACGTACCTGTTGACCGATTTCGATCGGGACAACGGCGCGACGTGTCTCGTACCGGGTAGTCACAGGTGGAACCGCAACCCGATAGGCGACGAAAAGACCCTTCTTCCCTATGAGCAGGGCGGCAAGGAGCAGGCCGTCGCCTGCGATGCCCCGGCGGGCTCGATTGTCATCTGGCACGGCAACGCCTGGCATGGTGCGTTCAATCGCACGACGCCCGGGATTCGCGTCAGCGTGACGGTCTACTTTAACCGGCCGTTCATGCGTCCGCTGGAGGATTTCATCGACAAGATACCCGAGGGGATGCTCGACGAGATGATCGACAAATACGGGCCACGGGTCGCGATGGTGCTGCAGCACGGGTGCGTTCCCGGCTACTCGACCCAGGGTGACCGCGTCTCGTACACGGCGAGAGCGGACCAGTACATCGATGCTTATGAAAAGGCCGCCGGGGTAAGGACGCGGAACAAGAGCGACCCCTACCACTAAGCCGACGAAGCGCCGGGCGCCAAGGCGCCCAAATCAAATAAGGAAAGCAGCCCACACCAAACGGTGCGGGCTGTTTTTTGTACGTTCGCCCAAAAATCGTGGGAACGACCATCGACCTGAAGACGCCTGAGTCCGACAGGTTGTCAGCCCCTTGGTCGCAGGTCATCCGGGGTTCCCCTCGCCCTTGCAGCCACAGCCTCCCTCGTGGATGATCGAAGGGCAACAGACGAGAGGTAACGGTTTATATGCGCGCCTCTACTATTCTTCTCATAGCGGCTCTCATGGCGGTCGCCGCTGCGATAGGGTTCTTTGCCGGCCGCATGAGCGTCCCGAATCCTGCACCGGTGTTCGCTGACCGAGCGCAAACAGACACATCCACCTTCCCGATACGCGAGCTTTTGGTGCCGGAGAAAACGGTGCCCGCGGATCCACGCGCTGACCTGCTGCGCGCGCTGGAGCAACCTGCCGCGCAACGCAACCGAGCCGTTCGCGTCGCCATGAACGCGTGGCTCGCCGCCGATGGTGCCGCGGCGATCATGGCCGCGCGGGACGATCCGCAGCTTCGTGACGTGGCCGACCGGATGACGCAATTCGCCTTGTTCGCGCATCCGGAAATATTCGTCGACAATCCGTCACTACTGGAAGGTGTCCCCAATGGGGAGCAGTCGATCGCGATGGCTGTATCCGCCATGGCGATGTTCGATCCGGACGCAGCGCGCGCGATGATCGATACGCACCTTGCGGGCTCAATGTACGGCGATGCGATGCTGTCTGCGGTCGGTCAGATCGAACGGCGCGGCGCTGAGCCGCAACCGTCCCAGGATCCCCGCGCGGAGCTCGAATCGATCCTGGCCGAGCGGGGAATGATGAATCGTATCCCGCGCTTGCACCAACTCGTGAGCCGCGTGGCTATGGACGACCCGATGGCCGCGGCGAACCTGATTGAGGATCTGCCGGCATCGTCAATCAGACACGCGATTCAGCCGCTGATCGAGGTCTGGTCACGAACGAACCCGGAGGAAGCGGCACGCTGGCTCGTGAAGCAGAGCGCTCAGGTCTCGGCAGAAGGCTTGGGCTATCTGGCCATGCGGTGGGGACAAAGCGACTTTGAAACGGCGAACGACTGGGCGGATACGTTGACCGGTAGGAAACGTGCCGCCTTTTTGACCGGGCTCGTGAGCGCGACCGAACGCTTGTCGAAGAACGAACTGCTGGCGTGGGTGTCGCGACACGAGGATGAGCCTGCCTACCCCAACCTGATCATGAGCGCGGCGCAGCGGTTCGCACAGGACGATGTCGGCGCCGCTATTGAGCTGATCGAAACGCTACCCGAGGAGGGGCGCGTGAACTCCTATCGATCGGTCTTGTCGTCTCTCGCATTCCAGGACCCCGAAGCTGCAATGGCCTTGATCGACGACATTGGGAACGAGTCGGTGCGCAATCAAGTGTTGCCCATGGTTGCCGGGATGTGGGCGCACAACGATGCAGAATCCGCGTTGGACTGGGCTTTCGGCCTCGCGTCTGGTCCCACCCGCGATCAGGCCATAGCCTCGATCTCACCCTCGCTGATGGAATTCGACATGGACCGCGCCATCGATGCGATCGACGAGATCGAAGACCCGGATGTGCGCAGGGGTCCGGTCAGGCAGTTATTGTTTACCGTGGAAAGCGATGACGAGGCCATCCGTCTCGGACGCGACCATGGCTTCGATCGCGACGCCGTGCTCGAGTTACGCGAAAACCGAAGCAGAATGCATGGCCCGGGCTTTTTGTCACCAGTTCCTAACATCTCCTATTTCGGTGGCGGTTTCCGTGCAGATAAGGACGCTGACATAGAGTGATAGGATAAGTCCCGGGAGGAACAGAATCATGGCAGAAGCAGCAAACATGCTGGAGCCGCGCGAAGGCGCGTGGAACGATATTTGTGCGCTTAGTCTGCAGAAACACGTCGCAAATCTCGACGCCCACGGTTTCTGCGTGATCCCGCCGGAGATCGCGAATCCGAACAACCTCGCCGCGCGGATGCTGGAAGCCCTGATCGACATCGCCGAGCGCCGCAACGGCGAGCGCCCCGATGTGGTGACCGGCGCAACGCATGCCTTCCAACCCAACATGCGCTTCGGCGCCAAGAACGAGCGGTACGGCCGATCGCAGGTGAAGGACGAAATTCCGGCCATCTCGTCGCCGCATCCCGACGCGGTCGATTCACCCTTTGGTGATCGGATGCACTCGATCTTTTTCGAGGACGAGGTGTTCGCCGAGGCGCTTATGAACCCCTCGATGATCGCGCTGGTCACCTATCTGCTGGGCTACAGCGCGGTGCTTTCGGCCATGGGCTGCTGGATGAAGGGGCCATGCAGGAGCAACTTCCCGTTGCACACGGACTCGGGCGGAGTTCCGGAGCCGCTGCCAGCGCAAAGCTACGCCGCCCAGTGCACCTATGTGTTGACCGATTTCAATCGGGAAAACGGCGCGACCTGCATCGTGCCGGGCAGTCACAAGCGCAACCGCAACCCGGAGGGCGAGGAGACGGTCCTCCTTCCCTACGAGGAGGGTGGCAGTGAGCAGGCCCTCGCGTGCGAGGCGCCGGCGGGTTCGTTGATCATCTGGCACGGCAACACGTGGCACGGCGCCTTCAATCGCACAGCGCCGGGGATTCGCGTCAGCGTGACGGTCTATTTCTATCGGCCGTTCATGCGGCCGCTGGAGGACTTCATCGGCAAGATCCCGGAGAAGAAACTCGAGGAACTGATCGACAGGTACGGGCAACGGATCGCGATCGTGCTGCAGCAAGGGTGCGTTCCCGGTTTCTCGACCCAGGGCGACCGTGTGTCGGGTACGGCGCGAGCCGAGCAGTTCGTCTCCGCGTATGCGGCGGAATCCGGGGTCGGGTTGGGGCGGAAGAGCGACGCCTACGGCTGATTTCTCAAGGCGCCACTCTCAAAGGTGCCGCTATAGCGTGTCCAGATCGACGGACTTGCCCGTACGGGAAGACTCGTAGATTCCCATGATGAGCTTGATCGTCTCGATGTTGTCCCGGCCGCTGCTGATGGGTTCCCGACCTGTCCGGCAACACTCCTCGAAATGGAGAACCTCGTTGACGAAGTAGTCGTCGCTGAATTGATCGGCGGCATCTACGGGGAGGGGCTCGAACTTCGGCTGCAGGATTTTTTTCAGATCGTCCTCGTTGTGCGTGTCGAGCACCTCGCCGGTGTTGAGAGAAACCATGTTGCGGCCAAACTGGGTGATCGCCATCTTTCGCGTCGGTTCGGGCGGCGTGGAAGCAAGCGTGCCCTTGTTGCCGTACACCAGGTAGTAGGCCGGCTCCGGGGACAGGGCATTCCCCTTGGTGAACACGTTGCCGATGGCGCCGTTCTCGAACTCGAGGATCGCCGTGACCTCGTCCTCGGCCCCGTTCAGCCGGTGTGACTGCAGCGTCCTGCATATCGCGGTCACCCGTTTGACGTTGCCGACGAAGTAGCGCAGCAGATCGAGGTGATGCACGACGGTGACCATTAGCATGCCGCCGCCCGCGTACCTGGCATCGCGCATCCAATGGCCGGTGTTGTCATCGCGCATGTTTCCCCCCGACGTGGACTGGTGGCGGACCGCCTCGATCTCACCCAGCCCGCCCTCGTCGATGAAGCGTTTCGCCGCGGCGGCGTGCCGCGAGTAGCGCAGGTGCTGCGCGACCATCAGGGTCACTCCCGCCTGGTCCGCCGCATCGATCATGTCCCGGCATTCCTGCACGGAGTTCGCCATGGCTTTCTCGACCAGCACGTGTTTGCCCGACCGTGCCGCGGCGATAGCCTGAGGCGCATGCAGGTCGTGGCGGGTGCAGATATCGACGGCATCGATGTCGGCCCGGCGCAGCATGTCGTCCAGATCCAGGTAGATGTCATCGACGCCGGCTCTTTTGGCGTAGGCCCGTACTGCAGGTTCGACGACATCACACGCGGCCGTGAGACGCACGCGATCCGGATACTGCAGGTACGGAGCCAGGTGCCGATTGGCAATTCGTCCGGTGCCCACCAAACCCACTTTGAGTGGTTTGGCCATGATTCCTCCGTTTCTCTACCCGATCTTGTTCGCGGATACATTCCCGCCTGGGACTTCTTCGCTCAGTAGCAGGGAGCAAGGCGGTGTGATTGAGCGTCCGATCAAAGGGTGGCATATATTGACGGTAGCCCACAAGTTAGAGGAGATTCCGGATGCCAGAGACGGTCAGATACGGACTCATCAGTACCGCGACCATCGGTTTCTACGCCCACGTGCCCGCTGCGAGAACATCGCCAAACTCGGTACTGGTCGCGGTCAGCAGCCGCAATCTCGAAGCCGCCCGGACCGCTGCGAAGGAGCATGGTATTCCGCTCGCGTTCGGCAGCTACGAAGAGATGATCGAAAGCGACGAGATCGACGCCGTGATCAACACGCTGCCGAACGCCATGCACCATGAGTGGACTATCAAGGCAGCCGAAGCGGGCAAGCACGTCATTTGCGAAAAGCCCTTCTCCGTAACCATGACCGAGGCTCGAGAGATGATATCGGCGGCCGAGAGCAACAACGTCTTGTTGGTCGAGGGGTTCACGCCGCGCTGGAACAAGCAGATGCGCACCGTGCGGCGGCTTGTGGCGGACGGTGAGATCGGGGAGGTGATCCATCTTCAAGTCGGTCTCTCCTTCACCATGGATGACGACCGGGAAGGTCGCCCTGGAGACCCCCGCGCAGAAGGCAGCCTCATGGGATTCGGGTGTTACGGCGTGTACGCCCTGCGGTATGCGATGAGCGTTGAGCCCGTGCTTGCGATGGCGCTCGAGCGCAAGCGCCCCGGCGTCGGGTTCGACACCACGGCGAACGCGTTACTGCAATTCCCCAACGGCGCCGTGGGGCATCTCTGGTGCTGTCTCGAAGGCCCGCAACGAGGCTTGCTCGAAGTGTTCGGGACCAACGGCAAGATAGTCCTCGACGGCGTGTTCACGGAAGCGGTTCCCGTGACGGTGGTCAGGGGAGAATCAGAGCCCGAAGTAATGGAAATGACGAGCCCGGACCGCTTTCAGGTGCAGCTTGACGAGTTCTCGGAGTGCATTCTTGACGGCAAGCAGCCGGAGTTTCCGCCCGACGACGCCCTGCGCAACATGGCCTCGATACTCGCGCTGTACGAGTCGATTGACACGGGCAGGGCGGTGGCTGTGGAACGAATCTAATGTCTCGTCACCCATCCAGTGTCGGACACCACACTGGGCCTGTTAACGCTATCTGGGCGTGCTAGCGGGACTTCCTCGGAAACACCCGCGAACTGCGGCCGCAGCGCCGGCTCGATCACTTCGCCGTCCCGGTTAACGAAGACGGCGTCATCGTCCTCGATCGTGATGTGGAAAGCGCCGTGATGCAGCAGCCGGTGATGGGCGCCGCACAGCAGCACGAGGTTCTCGAGGCGGGTCTCCCCGCCGTCGATCCAGTGCCGGACATGGTGTGCCTCGACATAGCGCTGATGCGAACAGCCCGGGAAGCGGCAGCGGTTGTGGTCGCGCAGCTTCAACGCCCGCAACAGCCGGGCCGGCACGATCCGCCGCCGACGCTCGTAGTTGAGCAAATTGCCCCGCGCATCCTGGATGAACTCGGTGAGGTCGGCGTCGCAGGCGATGTGGCGCGCATCCGCCTCGTCGATGCCCCAGTCGGGCTCGACATGGTAGCGCGCGCCGCCCGCCGCCCGCTGCGCGGCCAGCTCATTGCGGGCGATGGTCAGCATTACTTCGTAGCGCTGGCCGGCGCGGCGCCGCTTCCAGCGGCCCGCACCGCTCGCCAGGCAGTGCTCGGCCATGTCCACCAGCGCATCTGCGAAGCGCTGTTCCCTGCTCGCGAGTTCGAATGTCAGCCAGTCCGGGAGATCGTCCGTTTCCGCGGAAACACTTCCGGGAACATCCATGTCGGTGACAGCGGCGCTTGCAGTCGGCATGGAGACCCCCTCGCCGTTGTCCCCGCCCGTGTGATCGACCGGAGTTTCCGCGGAAACATCTCCGGCGGCATCCACGTTGGTCACATCCGCACTGGCAATCTGCGTGTAAACCACTTTGCCGTCGACCCCGCCCGCGCGATTGGCCGGAGTTTCTGCGGAAACATCGGCCGCCGCCCATTCGGACTGTGCGGGTACCCCATTCCCGTCAGTCGCGCCAGCGCCCTCCGCCGCCGACCGCGCTGGCGCGGCAGCAGCGCCGAAATCGTCGCCGGCCACGACCGACTCGGCTGCCGCAGAATTGTCTCCAGCGGCATGCATCGGCGCCTCGTCAGATCCCCGGCTCGCGACTTGCGCGCAGCCGATGCCTTCCAGATCCCCGTCCGCCGCAGGTTCGGCGGTTTCGCGTCGACAAGTAGCCGGCAGCACGGATTGATGGCACGCCTCCCGTTCGTCCTTCCTGGCGTCGACAACCTCCTGCAGCGCCTTGATCACGAGCGCGCCCCGCTCCGCCGGCACCGCCGCGGTGATGACCAGCAGGCCGTCCTCGTAGTACCAACTCAGGCTTCGCCGCTGCTCGCTGCTGGCGCACTCGCGATCGTCAGCACCGACCCGCTCATAGGTCCGGGCCAGGCTCTCCAGTTGTGCCGCGCTGCTGCCCTCGGCGATCGCCAGCAGCATCGCGTCGGTCTCCGGCGTCGCCACCCGGGTGATGGCCCGCACCTTGGAGTAGCTGATCACGCCGTCCCGAAACGCTTCGTCGATGCGCGGCAGTTTCGCAAGCGCCCGGCCGATGCGGATGCGCTCCCGGGCAGCACAGGGTCCCAGGCCGCAGCGGTGGTCCAGCCAGTTGCCGAGATTGCAGTAGCCGCCTTCCCGCCAGCCTCGGGTGCGCTCCATGGCGGCGATGAGCTTGATGAAGCGCCAGTCGGCGAGATTGATGTGGGCCGCCATGCGCGTGACGGCGCGGCGCAGTTCGGCGGGATCGTCGGGGATGAAATCGAGTGATTCGGGAACTGCGTCGATGACCGGGCCTTCGACGGCCGGTTCGGGAACGAATTGGACGACTGCTTCGGTGGTTGCGGACATGCCTGGAGCCTGGACAAAAAGGACTATTCAATGCTGTATATAATATCAGGATATGCATCCTTTATCATTGTTTTAATTAGATAATTTTATAGAAACCACCAGACGAAGCCTTGTCAGACTGAAGCGCCTCTATCCGACATTTGACTGCGGAAGAAAGACGCCACTGCGTGCCGTTCCGCGGCGCAGCCTGCTAGCGCCATGAAATCCGTCGGCCCTTCGGGCGCGCCGCATTTCACCCCCGCCCAAGCCCTCTGTTTCGCCCATCCCCCCCGTCCCGCATCCTGCACCGTTGACCGGCACTCGCGTGCCGTTCTACGGCGGGGGCTGCTAGACTGGACGCTGAAACTAACTGAATCTCCTACGCGATATGAACGACTATGTTGAGATCGGCCAACGGCCAATTCGCCACGATGGTTTCGAAAAGGTAACCGGCAAGGCGCAATTCGGCGCCGACGTCACACTGCCGCGAGCTTTGCATGGGGAGATGCTTCGCAGTCCCTATGCGCACGCCCGCATCAAGGCTATCGACACGTCGAAGGCGATGGCCCTGGACGAGGTTTACGCCGTGGTGACGGCCGCTGACTTCCCCAGGTTGCCGTTTGGTGGGATGGGCAACATCGCCCGCGACAACCTGGCCCACGAAAAGGTGCTGTATCACGGACACGGCGTCGCGGCGGTCGCCGCGTCGACCAGGGCCATTGCGCGGGCGGCAGTTGACCTTATCGAGGTCGACTACGAACCGTTGCCGCCGGTGATGAACCTCGACGATGCCTTGAAGGGCGACGTGCTGTTGCACGACGAGTTCGAGGAAAACGGCCGGCTTTCGAATGTCTACGAACGGCAAGTCAACGAAATCGGCGACGTGGACGCGGGTTTTGCCCAGGCGGACGTGATCATCGAACGCTCGTTCGCGACACCCACGATTCATCAGGGTTACATCGAACCGTCGGCATGCCTCGCGTCCTATGACGAAGGTGCCCAGTCGGCGGTCTGGACCACCACCCAGGGCCATTACAACATCCGCGACAATGTAGCGGCGATGATGGATATGGAGATCGACGAGCTGAGGGTGATACCGACGGAGATCGGCGGCGGCTTTGGCGGCAAGACCGCCGTGTATCTCGAAGCCATCGCGTTGATGCTGTCCAAGCTTTCCGGCCGTCCGGTCAAGATGCGCATGTCCCGCGAAGACGTGTTCCGTTCCGCGGGTCCCGGCGCCGCCAGCAAGTCGACCGTCAAGATCGGCGCCAAGCGCGACGGCACGATCACGGCGATGCAGGCGTCGCTTGCGTACGAGTCGGGCGCGCTCCCTGGGGCGCCCCTGGGCGGCGGCATGCGCTGCGTCTTTTCGTCCTATGAAGTGCCAAACGTCCGCATTGAAGGGCTTGCGGCGGTGGTCAACAAGCCGAAGGTGCGGGCCTATCGCGGACCGGGGGCGCCCCAGGCGACATTCGCCGCCGAAAGCGTCGTGAACGAACTCGCCCACGAGCTTGGCATGGACCCGATCGAGTTCCGGCTCAAGAACGCCTTGCGCTCCGGTGGAAGCAATATTATTGGCGAGTTTCGCGAGATCGGCCTCGTCGATTGCCTCGAAGCCGCGAAAGCGGCGCCCCACTATCGGACGCCGCTCGGCAAGCACCAGGGCCGTGCGGTGGCGGTCGGCTTCTGGCGCAACGGGGGTGGCACTTCGAGCGCGTCGGTCGTCATGAAAAACAACGGGTCGGCGACCGTGTTGACGGGGTCTGCCGACCTCTCGGGCACGCGGATATCGCTCGCCATGATGGCGGCGGAGACGCTCGGCATTTCGATCAAGGACGTCAGGGCCGAGACTCCCGATACCAACAGCGTCGGCTTCACCGACGGCGCAGGCGGGAGTCGAACGACCAACGCCACGGGGCAGGCGGTCACGCGCGCGGCCCATGAGGTCATTCGGCAGTTCAAGGAACGGGCGGCATCGGGATGGAACGTGACCCCCGAGCAGGTCGAATGGCGCGATGGGAAAGCCATCAACACCACCCGCAAGGAGGAGTTGACGATCAAGGAGATCTGTCGCGACGCGCCGGCAACCGGCGGGCCGATTGCGGGCAGCGCGTCCCTGAAGGCGGAGAGCGGCTTGGGACCTTGTTTCTCCGTGCATCTCTGCGACGTCGAGGTCGACCCGGACACCGGCAAGACCACCGTCCTTCGCTACACGGCCGTGCAGGATGCCGGCTGCGCAATACACCCGTCGTACGTCGAGGGCCAGTTTCAGGGCGGCGCGGTGCAGGGGATCGGCTGGGCGCTGAATGAGGAATTCATGTATGACGAAGACGGCGCGCTGGAGAACCCCGGCTTTCTCGACTACCGCGTCCCGGTCGCATCCGACCTGCCGATGATCGATGCGATCATCGTCGAGGTGCCGAATTCGATGCATCCATTCGGCGTGCGCGGCGTCGGCGAGGCTCCGATCATTCCGCCTCTTGCGGCGGTGGCGTCCGCAGTCAGTAATGCAATTGGTGTGAGGATGACGGAATTGCCGCTGTCGCCACCCCGGGTGCTCGAGGCGATGGAAAACGCTTAGCCCGCATATCTCACCAAGGGCCGCGATGATCGCGCAGGATTATTTTCGCGCGCGCGTGCTCGCGAGCGGAAGCATAGCCATGCCTTATGGTGTAGGGAGCATGGCGCGCACGCGAAAAAAAAACCAGCGAGGGCGCGGCCAGCGCAATCTGTTCCCGCGAGGAACTCCGAAGAACGGACATAGCCTTTTGAAACCAAATGACATTCAACTAACCAACAAGCGGCTTGGTGAGATATGCGGGTTAGGCCCAAGGGCGCAACGCAACTGCGGGCGATGACGGAGACTGCGCCGACCACATCCGACGACATGCTGCACCTGGCAGTTCACGGCTGGTGCGTCTTGGACAATGTGATTCCCGAGGCACAGGTCGAGGGAGTCCTCCAGAGCGTCACCAGGACAGTGGAGTCGAGCGAATACCTCGAGGACAGGAACTTCCTCGCCCACAACGCCGACTTCGTACGTTACGTCGCCAACGGGGGGATCCTGGCGCTCCTGCGGGAACTCTGGGGGCGTTTCTACCGGGTAGCCTGGACGACGCCGCTCATCCTGCAGCCGGGAGACAGCCGCGGGCCGATACATATCGACTGGCCTTTTGGCACGGTTTGGCTGCCCCGAAGCGCCGGCATCAAAGCGCCGTTCCCCGATACCTGTCTGGCACTGACGACCGTCTGGATGCTCTCGCCGCGAACGCGGGACACCGCGGGCACCATAGTTGCGTCGGGGAGCCACCGATCTCTTGTCGACCCGTTCGTCGACGACCGGGTCGATCCCGACAGGCCGCACGCGACGGAGATGCACGTGCCCTGGAAGGTAGGTAGCGTTCTGGTGTTCGACAGTCGGTTATGGCACACCAATCCGGCGCACTGCGGCACGGTGCCTCGCGTGACGGTCAAGGTGTGCTATGCGCCGTGGTGGCTCAACCTGCAGCCGTTAGACCCCGCGTCGTCCGAAGGCAAACGCATGGCCGAGGAATTTGGACGCACCGCAGCGCCACCGATGCCCCGTATTCCGGCAAAGGCCTACCGCGCCATGCCTGAGCGCGTGCAGCCCCTGTTCCATCACTGGGTCAGTTGGTAGGTGCGCGCCGGGGCTACGCCCGGCGCGTATCTCAAGCCGGCGTTTTACGCAGCTATTTATGCCGCCTTCAGCAACTCCTTGGTCTGCCGATAGACGCTGTGCTCGCGGCCGGTCTGAATGATCCCCGCGGACTTGGCCGCCGATGCCAGATGCAGCCAACGGTACGGCTCTCGCGTGGCGTAATACTCATCCACGATCGCCTGAAAGTGCTTGACGGAGTGCATCTCCGTGAAATCGTCCCGGCAGGAAATCTCGGCGAACCGCTGGAAGTAGGGGATTGGATCGTAGCCCTTTTCGGCATACTGGCGTGCCATCGCGACCCCTTCCTTGACCCCTTCCGGTGGAACGACATTCGCGACGCTGTTGATCTTGTGCCAGTCGATATACGGTTGATTGTCAATGTTGTCCGTAATCGCATCCAGCAGATTCTCCTGACTGCGTTCGGGTAGCGAGGCGGTGCCGTTTGGCTCGATGTTGCAGGTCCAGTCGATCTTCCGCGCCCCTAGCAGTACTTCAGGACCGGTGAACCCGGTCAGCAGCGACAGCAGCTTGTTTTTCAGACTGACGCCTTTCTGCCGGAGCACATAGCGACGATTGGTGGAACCCGTATGCAGGTGGGAATCCATCGGGTTGCCGTAACTGGTGCTCAGATATGCGGCCGCCGCGCCGATCGACAACGCTTCGCCCGCGCCTTCCAGGGACAGGCCACCAGCGAGCGCCTTCGCCATCGGCTCGATCGTATCGAAATAGTTCGTGCACCGCCCGAGCTGCATGCCGAGCTCACCGATGCGCTCGGTCTCCGCCTGGGAGCTTGCGGTCGGAATGTTGATCTCAAGCAGCTTGTACTCATCCAATAGGCTTTCCACCCATTCAAAGTCGAGGGGTTCGCCAATGGTGAGCCGTCCCATCAGCCGCGCCTGGTAGCGCACGGCCGGGCGCAGCAGCACATCCGCCCATTCCCAGCCAAGGCAATCCAGGGTCCGGAAGGTGTACACCGGATACAGGAAGTAGTGATCGTCCCAGTTGTTGCGGCTGACCCCCAGCGGCAGCAGCAGATCGAGCAGTTCGCCGTGCGACAACCGCTCAAGGAGCCATAGGTAATACCGCTCCCCGAGCGGTGCCTCCATCGCCTTGATGCAGTGCATGAACGCCGCCTTGGTATCGCCAATCGCGTTGGGTTCGTTGTCGCTCGGAATATTGACGCGGGACGTGACGTTGTGGGGTCGGATGCCTGGCTCCACCTCCTCTGGAGATGCCTGCAGCGGCTCGATCTTCGGCATGAGGTAGGGTCCCATGTACGGCGAATGCACGTGATGGTTGCACAGCGCCGTATGCTGAAGGAGGGGGAGCATGGACAGTTCTCCGGGAAGGCGTTTTGCAATGCCGTGCACCGCGTGAACGCCGCAGATCGGATGCACCGGGCCGCCGTGGTGCGACGGGGGCACGTCGTTGGAACGCACGACGGCCAATGCGTTCGCCGTCAGGAGTTCATCCCCCGTCACTCCGTTTCGCAGCTTGCCAATGGTCTTTTCGACAATATCGTCTGGGTCCGTCTCTTCGACGAATCGAACGAGATCTTCGACTTCAGAACGAAACTCTATCGACTTGAACATGGCTATCCCCTCCCGGATTTGATGACCAGATATTATTGCTAGCCGGGTGATATGTGCAAGGCGAACACATATGCAGCCCGTCAAAAAGTGATGCCGAGACCGTTGTGACTTTCACCGAGGCAACGAGCTTTGCGGCGTGCCGCCGCGATGCTCAGTCAGTGCCGACAAAGCTTGAAAGCTGGCGGTGAATCGGTTCCTCGGCAAGGCGATGGGGCTTTCTCAATCGTAGCCGGCGCTTGATGGCCACTATGGGACGACCGGGCGGATCGAAGACCGTCGCCTCGATCTCGGCACGGGTCCCTGGGCGGCTGTGCGGACCAGCGATCCGGCGGGTGCTGGAACGCCATTTCGAGTCTTTATGATAGAGTCCTTGCTCATGGTACAGGAGGAAGGCAATGGCTGAGGATCGGCGGGACGGACAAGAGGAGAGCCTCGAAAGGCAAATCTACGTTGGCCCGAAGGGTCACCGGTACGTCAAGGCGGAGGAACTGTTCAAGGACCCCAATGTCCGGAAACGCCTTAGGAGCGCAGACCGATTGGCCGAACGACTTCATCTGAAAGGTTCTAGGGAAAGCTCCGGTCACAATTCCTAGTGGGGCTGGGAGACATCGTCGCTTTTGCCTTGGGTGGGTATGTCTTCCTAGCCAAGTTCTTGGTTACCAGAGATTCGATGGCCCGACTGAGCGGCTACGATATGCTGTTCGCGTGTGTGGTGGCCGGAATTGTGTTGGCTGGGGTGACGATGCCGTTGGCGATGTATCTACGAACTCAAAGCGGATATTGGTGGCCGGGGACAATTGGGGCTCAGACGGTGGCAGCCGGGCTCGGCATCCCAGTGAGCTTTGTCCTAGCCTCTCTGCTTAACAAGGTGTCTCGGATAAAGAAATGGAGGTTGAACCGGCTGAGGACACTAGCCGAGTCCAATTCCGACCTCATCGAGGTGCTCCTTGACGATGCAATCAGAGGAAACTGGTTCGTTGAACTGGCTCTTCAGAGTGGCAAGTCCTACGTTGGAATGCCCACGCGCACCGTCTATGCCGCCTCTTCCGAGGGGGCTGATGTTGAGGTCATACCGCTGTTCAGCGGTTACCGGTCAAGCAAGAGACATGAGCTTCGTCTTACGCGCTACCACGGCAACGACATTCTCGCCCTTGTCAATAGCCCTATTGCGGGACGACCTGCATTGTCGCCTAGCGACTTTAGGGTAGTAATTCCTCTGCGCGAGGTTGTCACAGCAAGGCTGTTTGACCCCGATGTGTTTGAACACTTCAACCCGGGCGGTACCTTGGAAGCCGTTGGCTGAGTCCGGAGTCGAGTCGCTGAGCGCTGAGAACAAGCGCTGGGAAACACTCCTGAACAGATGCACGTTGGGTAGGCTACCTTCCCTGCCGTCCGACCACGAGCCGAAAGACCGCGTCTACCGGGAGGTTGGTTAGAGACGAAGTGCGCGAGGCGACGGGTCATGCGCTGGAAGATGTGGAGGTCGTTATGAACGCATTGGCTGCCATTGCGGAACCAATTGACGTGCATTTCAAGACGCGGCCGATGCTGCGCGATGCCAATGATGAAATGGTGCTTGAGGTTGCCGGCAACGGCGACGCTGACTTCATCGTGACGCACAACCTGAGGGACTTCGCGCCAGCGGACACCTTGGGTATTGCGGTTGCCACGCCAAGGGAGGTGTTACGGAGACTAGGAACGTGAGCGAAACTACCCGATACAAGTACCCCTTGAAGCTGCCGGCTTCGCTGAAAGAAACGGCGGCGCGTCTGGCGAAGAGTGACGGTGTCTCACTCAATCAATGGATCACCGCCGCAGTAGCGCAGAAAATCGGTGCCGTGGAGACAGCGGCGGAGTTTCTTGGGCGCCGCGCTGCCAAGGCTCGATCGGGAGACTTGACGCGCTATCTAGATGCCGCTCCGGATGCACCACCAATGCCGGGTGACGAGTTGCCGGATGTTGATTGATCGGAGGTTTTCTCTCAAGTTCTGATTTTTGGCGCAAGTTTCGCAAACAAGGCCTTGACCATGCGCAAATGGATCGATTCAGATGAGCGACATTCCGGACCTGACTGACGAACAATTCAGGCGCGCGATTCCCGCCAGCCTCCGAAAGAGACTCATGCAAGGACATTTCGAGTCTGGAGAGGACATTGCAGCGCTTCGGACCTTTGTGGGATTGACTCAATCGGAATTCGCACGAGCGTTGGAAATAAGCATTCATACCTTGCGCAACTGGGAGCAGGGAAGAAGAAGGCCGGAAGGACCTGCACTGGCGCTGTTGCGCATCGCGGCAAGACATCCGAGGATTATTCGAGAAAATCTTCCATCAGCCGCGTAAAGGCTTGGGTCAACCCTACATTCCACCTTGAGCCGAAAGGCCACCGTCGACCGGAAGGCAGATGCCGGTGATGTAGCTGGCTTCGGAGGAGGCGAGGAAGAGCGCCGCGTTGGCGACATCCCAGCCAGTGCCCTGCTGGCGTAGCAGCGGCACATGGCGAGCGCGGTCGGCGCGGATCTCGTCGCGGGAGCGGTTCTGTTCGCTCGCGCGGCGTTCGATAGCCATTGGCGTATCCATCAGGCCGGGCATGATCGCGTTGATGCGAATGCCGTAGCCGGCGTTGTGGATCGCCATGGATTTGACCAGCGAGTTGATGCCGGATTTCGAGACGCCATAGGTCATGTTCATATGCGCTCCATGCGCCGCCATCGACGAGATAGCGGTAATGACCCCGGATTTCTGCTCGCGCATGATCGGCAGCGCGTGCTTGCAGCAGAGATAGAGGCCGGTGAGGTTCATCTCCATGATGTCGGCCCAGTTCTCGAGCTTGAGCTCGGCCACTTCGGCGTCTCCCTGACTCTTGCCGACGTTGTAGTGCAGCACGTCGACGCGCCCGAATCGCTCGACCGCGGTAGTCGAGATGGCGCGGCAATCGTCCTCTCGCTTGACGTCGGCCGTCATGACCTCGGCGCCAAAGCCTTCTTCGGCAATCATGGATTGCGTCTGGGCGGCTCGCGCCTCGTCGATGTCGACCAGCAGCACGCGAGCACCCTCGCGGGCGTAGGTGATCGCCGCGGCGCGGCCATTGCCGATCGTCTCGCCCGGCGTCTGCCCGGCGCCCACGACCACACACGCTAGATCTTTCAGCCTCATGACTCCCCTGGGTCTGCCCGAAGGTGCCTAGTGCTCCGTCAAGTCTAAAAATGCGAGTGTAGCTGCCAGGGATTTTTGGTTCCTGGCGAGGCGCGACGACGCCGTGTGGCAGGCCCCACACAAGGAGGAGCAACGAAGTCCAGGGGCCAAAAAGACCCGCAGATACCCGTAGATTTGGGCTTGACGGAACACTAGGATAGAAACAACCCCGCGAACTTGCATTAAGACGGAAGCCGCGCCTCGAGCAAGGAACGCAAGAAAACAGCCCGCACCGTGTGGTGGGGCTGCGAAGGGTCAAGTTGGCGAACAACAACTCGATCTGGTTTAGCTGGGAGGCGTAGGTGGGCGCTTCCTATCGCCGAAGTCGACGGCGGTTATCGCCGATAGAGTGAGGGGCAGCTTGTGGACGCCAGGACAGGAAATTTGGGATCAGCGTTAGTACGAAGGTGTGGTGAAGTCAGAGTGGCTTGTCGCCTGTACCGAAGTAGTAACCGAGAACGAGGGTGACCACTGGTAGGAGGACAGAGCCGATGGTGGTGGAGGCGTACTCCGCGGGGGTCTTGATCGAGTCCCAATTGTAAATGAGCGACCCTCCGAGGACGTAAAGGAGGAGGACGACGACTACGGCGAGGAAAACGGCCACAACCCAACGGCCGATGACGGACCGGTCCTTGTGCTTCGCGGCCTCTGCATCGACTTCAAGTGATTGGGCGTCTGCCGCAAGAGGGTCTGCTGCGGGATCATCGGGCCGTAGCTCCTCGAGCAGGTCGGCGGACGAGGTCACCGCGCGAGTTCGCGTGCGACTTTCGTCCACTCACGGCCGTTTATCTCGATGGCACGGGCTGCAGCGAATAGACGGGCGCGGTCGATCTCATCGAGGGTCTCATCGGCAGCCCTGTCGCGGTATTTCTGCGCCTTCTCAAGTGTCCTGCGCGCTTGGGTGGCGAACTCTTTCATTTCGTTGGGCTTCACCTGACAACACCTAGAGCGGGAGTGATTAGCACGGATGATTGTGCTGTCAGTGTGCATTGTCAAGATGGCCTTGTCCGCCGGACCTTGTTCGGGGCAGCCAGCCGTGTGCGCTGCGCCGGTTTGTTGCTGTCGGCCGCGTAACAGCCTGGGTCAACCCTACATTCCACCTCGAGCCGAAAGGCCGCCGTCTACCGGAAGGCAGATGCCGGTGATGTAGCTGGCCTCGGAGGACGCGAGGAAGAGCGCCCCGTTGGCGACATCCCAGCCAGTGCCCTGCTGGCGCAGCAGCGGTACGTGACGGGCACGGTCGGCGCGGATCTCGTCGCGGGAGCGGTTCTGTTCGTGCGCGCGCCGTTCGATGGCCATCGGGGTATCCATCAGGCCGGGCATGATCGCGTTGATGCGAATGCCGTAGCCGGCGTTGTGGATCGCCATGGATTTGACCAGCGAGTTTATTCCGGATTTCGAGACGCCATAGGTCATGTTCATATGCGCTCCGTGCGCGGCCATCGACGAGATGGCGGTAATCACCCCGGATTTCTGATCGCGCATGATCGGTAGCGCGTGCTTGCAGCAGAGATAAAGGCCGGTGAGGTTCATCTCCATGATGTCGGCCCAGTTCTCGAGTTCGAGCTCGGTCACTTCACCGTCGCCCTGACTCTTGCCGACGTTGTAGTGCAGCACGTCGATGCGTCCGAAACGCTCGACCGCGGTAGTCGAGATGGCACGGCAATCGTCCTCTCGCTTGACGTCGGCCGTCATGACCTCGGCGCCAAAGCCTTCTTCGGCAATCATTGATTGCGTCTCCGCAGCTCGCGCCTCGTCGATGTCGACCAGCAGCACGCGAGCACCCTCGCGGGCGTAGGTGATCGCCGCGGCGCGGCCGTTGCCGATCGTCTCGCCCGGCGTCTGCCCGGCGCCGACTACCACACACACTTGGTCTTTCAGCCTCATGACTCCCCCGGTTTGCCTGATGGGGTGCCTAGGATAGGAACAACCCCGCGAACTTGCACTACGACGGGAAGGGTGCACCTTGAGCAAGGCGCAAAAAAACAGCCCGCACCGTGTGGTGCGGGCTGCGAAGGGTTAACTCGGCAGTACGCTGAGTGCTACAGGTTGTAGTTCAACTGCACGCCGAATGTCCGCCGCTTGTGGAAGCCGTGATACCCGCTGTCTCCAATTGCGATAGGGGCCTGGTGATCGAGGATATTCTCGATACAGAAGCCGAACTCGTAGTCGTCGCCCTTCAGCGGATGCAGCAGTATCGGGTCGTATATCGACATCGTCGATCCTTTGCGCTTAGTCGGGCACGGTCAGGTCAGGATGCGCCGCAGCCACGCGACAAAGTCGCAAAGCACGCGGATTGGACCGTTCTGGTAAGCCAGCGCCCGCGGATGACCGATCCGTCAAATTAGCTGGCGGGCCGCCAAGCCGACACTCCGTAGTAGGCACCGACGATTGCCGTCAGGAATGCCTCTATCGATACCACCAGCGTTGCGTCCTTGATTTTGTCAAGGCGCGTATGGCAGACGAACCCCATGATGAATAGCGCTGCGAGCGAGAGAATCAAGGTGTACAGGGCGATATAGGCCATGCGACGCCGGTGACGGAAGCGGTTCTTGGCAAACTCGATCAGTGCCGATTTGTCTTCGGGTGTTAAGTTTGGATCGTTGGCGATCTCCATCATCGCCTTGATTGGATCCTGTCCGGCCGGTGGTTGCTGCCTTGCGGATATGACGCCCGTTTGTTGGTCGTTTCCGTTGGCCATGGACTTCTCGCTTGTCTGATGTGTCGTTGTTGAGGATAGCTCAATGCGGCTGAGAATTCGGCGCGTGTTCTTTGGAAGTCGCATTCACGACATCGTGAATGCCCTCGGCAAGAGGTTGGAGCACGTCGCGGTCTGCCCAGTACCGCGTGTGGCTGGCAGGGTTCCAACTGGAGAAAAGACCTCCCACATTGACCGCTTTGTCTGTCGAAACCGCCCTGCAGTAGCTCTCGCTAAGCGGCTTCAATGGCCAGCCGAGCGGATCGTCCACATCGTAATAGTTGTGCCACTTAAAGTTGTACTTGTCATTCTTTGATTCAATAGCGCAGATTTCAGCTTTGGGGAGGCCCGCCAGGAAAATTGGGATGTTGCAGCCGGTCGTGTACAGGCGGCAGAGACTATGTAGACGAAGGAAGCTGTCTTTCTTGGAATCTTTCGGATCGACCGTGGATTTCCAGACTCCCCGAGACGCGCCTTTCGGTTGTTGAGCATCCCAAATGTAATTCGAGATCACATGTCCGCCTAGGGATTGCGCGACCAAGACGATGGGCCGGTTACCAAAACTGTCATAGAGGCAGTGCAACTTGTCGCGGATCTTTTCCTGAACCTTCTCGTAGTGACTGCAGCATTTGTCGGCCTTGTGCTCGTAGCCGGCGGCATCCGAGAAGCCGTACAGAAATAGTTGTCGGGTCTTTCGCCAATCGAGGCGGTGCCGGTCGAGTCTTTGCCAGAGTGCGTTCTGGTTGCCTTGAAACACGTCTTGGTAGTAGATCTTGTCGAAGTGGACCTTCTCGCGATCCTCAGCTACTAGCCGTTCGCGCAGCTCATCGTGTAGTCGGCAAGCGAAATCCGGCTTGGTGGGACCCATGCCGTGAACGGCCAGCAATATGGTGTTGATTCTGGAATTCTCGCTAGCGTCGGTCACTCGATGGTCTCCGCCGTCTCGGACTTGGACGGAGCTGTGCCCACCACACGCTGGTAGAACAGGATGAGGTTGGTCACGTTGGGGTTCCGCGCCGACGGCGCGCGGATTCCATGCAAGGAGGCGTTGCTCTGGTACAGGGCATGCGCCAGCGCTTGCGTCGGTGCCGCCGATCCGGGCGGGCGATAGGTCCGCCAGTCCCCGGTCAGTTCCTGCCGGCTCGTTTCGACAATGCGCCGGTTTGCCGGGTCGCCGAGGTCGACGATATCGAGTTGGGGAACCACATAGCGCAAAACGCCGACGGCATAGAATGGATTCTGAACCGATAACGTGAAGATCGAACCGAGCAGGGCTTCGACTTCGAACAGCGCGGTGACGGGATCAGGGGCAAAGTAGAGGAGACCCAGGGACGGGGATGCGGCCAGCCCCGGGTTGAACCGCGTAACGCTGCGGCTTGCTTGGGGCTGCTGGCTCGCGACGAACGCCGAAGCGACAGCTCGGTACCAAGTTGCTGAGGGAAGCGAAACGATGCGAAGTTTTTTGGCGTTCGCCACATTCAAGAGAAGGCCCCGTCGCGAAGTGCGGCGATGGCGTCGATAACGGTCGCTAGGCGGGCCCGATCCGCTTCCGAGCCCCCCTTGATGACCTGTTGCGGGCTACGACCGCCGAAGGCGGGGTTGGGGGTCTCGCGCCAATGGTCGAAGTCAAAATCCGCATGCTCTCGGGACACGCCGTAGTCATCCAAGTCTACGGGATCTGTGGGCTGCAGCCAGTCTGGCTGTTCGCCGGTGGTCCAGGCGTGGCCCGAGCAGCGTAACCGCGATTCGAAGTATTCGAGCAATGACTGTTGGTCAGTGAAATCCATCGGATCCCTCCAGATGCCGATACTCTCGAATCCTACAACACTTGGACACAGCAATGGTCACCTCGCATTTTCTTCAGTGCCATGCCGAGATCTCCTAAGGACAAGAGCAGCCCAGAATCGTGGGGAGCGTGCCCAAATGCCACCCACCCGAGCACTTCTTCTCGCCATCGAATGCCACCGCGTCTTGTGCCCAGAACCGGCGTCGGACGTGGTTGGGGTTAGGCACCAAGGCCTCCCAAAAAAAAGCAGCCCGCACCATGGGGTGCGGGCTGCGAAGGGTTAACTCGGCAGAACGCCGAGTGCTACAGGTTGTAGTTCAACTGCACGCCGAATGTCCGCGGCCTGTGGAAGCCGTGATACCCGCTATCCCCAATCCCGATGGGCGCTTGGTGATCGAGGATATTCTCGATATAGAAGCCGAACTCGTAGTTGTCGCGACCCAGCAGGAGCTTCACATTCAGGAACTCCCAGGTTGGAGACGGCCGCTCGTTGTTTGTGCCCAGGAACATCGTGTCGCGGAAGTTGAGATCCCCACGCAACAGGGCATCGTAGCCGCCTAGTTCGAAGTCATATAACAACGAGGCGGACCCGGCGTATACCGGCGTTATGTTCATGCGGTTGCCCTCCTTGACGTTGACACGCTGAACCGCCTGCGGGTCGATTCGGGACACCGCCTGGGCCTGGACTTCCGCATCAGGGATCCACGAGCCGCTGAACTGGAAGCTCAACGAGTCGGTTATTGGGCCACGCGCCTCCAATTCCAGACCGGTGGATTGGGCATCGCCGGCGTTCTTGCGGGCGAAAGCATAACTGACGTTGACCAGGTTCAATCCGGTCGCGGGATCAATCAAACCCGGAATCACGTCGGTGTCACTTATCACAGCGTCCGTCATATTCATTCGGTACGCCGCCGCGGTGAAGTCGATCTCTCCGATCGACGCCTTGAGTCCGAGTTCGTAGGTTGTGATCTGGTCGCCGCGGAACGTCAGTCGTTGCGTCACGTCGTCAAGCCTCTCCTGGGCGCCGGGGACGCCTCGCGCGACGGCTTGCCGATAAATTTCGGCGGTGCCCGCGACCCATCTGTTTACGCCACTTGCGCGGAATCCGCTCGCCACCATGCCGTACATCATCACACCGTCGGTGGGCCGCCAGGTGAGGGTGACCTTCGGCGCCAGGGCCCCCGTATCCAGATCCTCAGCGTTCTTCGTATCCACCGTGAGGTTTTGTGCCGCCTCCGCAAGCGTCGAATACCCGCCGCCCGGGCCGGCGTGTACGGTAGCACCCGTGTCGGCCCAGCGAACCCCGGCCAGGATCTCCCACTGATCGTTAAGGCGATAGCTCACCTCGCCGAAGATGGCCTCCTCCGACCGCGTCTCATATATGGCGCCGCCGGGTCTATCCAATGTGGTTAGGAGGATACGCATGACGTCCTGCTGAACGGGAACCGGCACCCTGGGATCGAAGGCGTAGCGTGCGCTCACGCAGGTGATGTCGGGGGCTGTGTAGGTGGTCCTGGCCCACGGCCCTGTTGCGCCGCACGGTCCCCAGTTCTTTTCCAGCGGCCCGGTCTCGGTGTCCGTGATGTAGCCGCCGACGGTCCACTGCCACCGGCTGTCCGTGTTGGAGATCAGGCGCACCTCATGGGCTGAGCGCTCGGTATAACTCCAGTTGCCCGAAGCGCTGCTGCGGGCATCGATCGGGCCGTCCTTGTCGTAGGCGTCGACGCCCCGCTGGCAACCTGGTACCTGCTCGCATGCTTTATCCCATGCCTGGAAATAGCGGCCTGTTGTTTGTAGAGAGAAGCCCCCCCTCTGCTCCTCGGCGTAGGCGATCTCGGTGTCGTAAAACGATGAGGACGCAACCAGGTCCGCCCACGGCCCTTCCCATTCGAGGCTCACGTGGAAGATCTTCGAATCCGACTCTCCGCCGTCGACTCCGACAAAGCCCGGCGCGGACAGGTGGGTGTCGTAGAGAGCCCCCCCTCCTTCGTTGTATTTCGCGGTCTTCCCGTCCCAGGTGCCGTTCGGACCGGTCTCGCAACCCCCTCTCAGGGGTGTCCAGCGCGGGTTTTCAGGGCCCCGCCCGCCTACGTCATTAGGCAGAGATCCATTCTCGGGGCGTTGGTCCACGTAGCAGTGGTGGGCAATCCCGGGGCCGCCGATATCGCTTGAGACGAGGTGTGCGAACCCCGAGATCTCGAGGTTGTCGGTGGGAAAGAAGGCGAGTTGGAACCGCCCCCCGAGCTCATCGACGAAGTCGACATCCTCTCCGATCTCTGATTCCGACACTTGATCCATGAGTCCGGCCTTGTAGCGCGAGTAGCCGGTGATGCGCGCGGCCACCTGCTCCGCGAGCGGGATATTGACCATGCCGTCGATGCGGTGCCCGATGTCGTTGGAATACTGCATTTGGTAGGCCCTCGCCGTCACGGAGTAGTCGAAGCCCTCCGTGCTGGGCCCCTTGGTGATGTAACGGATCGCCCCCGCCATGCTGCCTTCGCCGTAGAGCGTGCCCTGCGGCCCCTTGAGCACCTCGATGCGCTCCAGGTCGAAAATCGGTGCCAGCGGCTGCCGGTATTCGTTGAAGCCCGATATGGGCATGTTGTCCACATAGGTCGACACCGACGGCGACATGCCGAATGACAGGTTGTCGATGCCGCGCGCCGAAACCCTGTGGTACGTCTGCGTGGCCATGCCGTAGTTCAAGCCGGGAATCGACAGATACAGGTTCTGTATATCCTCGATGCCCCGTTGCTCGATCTCGATGTCCGTTAGCGCCGTGATGGTCAACGGCGTGTCCATCAGCTCCGTGTCGCGGTACGTGGCGGTGACCACGATCTCCTCTACCATCGGATCGTCTTCGGCCGCCTGTGCTGCGTCTTCGTCGGACTGGGCCACCGCAGGCAAGCAGAAAATCGTGCCGATTGCGGCCAATGCCGCGATGCCGAGCTGTCCCCGGCTCCTGAAATGGATACTCATTAAATCCCTCCAAAATGGAATTGGTGACGTAGTCACAACACACGCCGGCCAGCGATGCCGCACCGACGGTGTCCTCTCACGTAACTCCGTGAGCGCTTAGTACATCAAACGAGGCCGTACTGTCAACGACGACGGTTATCCGATGCGAACATGGAGGCGATCGAGTTCGATGCCGTAGGACAAGTCATGACTCGTCATCTGAGAAAGCACGGGCAACATCCATGGTCGGGTGAAGCAGCCGGAGCACCGTGATCCCGCCTTCGCTCTCGAGATAAAAGGCAACATGCCGAGCAATTGGAAACGACCGCACCGAGCGTCCTACGTCCGCTCGCTCACGACCGATGCCGGGCGATAGCGCGAGCTTCTGGACGCAGAGCTCGATCTCCTCACGATAGAGCCGAGCCTGCTTCTGACCCCACGTTCTCCTGGTGTAGCGAGCGATATCCCGCAGGTCGGCCAGCGCCCGCCGCGTAAAGTCGTAGCGAGGAATCAATCGCCGAGTTCTCGATCCATCGCTTCAAAGGCTTCAGGTCCGCTGACGACCCTTCCAGCTTCCAGATCCGCAAGCCCGGCCCGCACCTCGCGGCGGAGTTGCTCGAGCTTGATTCGCTGGTGAGTCTCGAACTCGTCCATCGACATCAGGACGGCGACCGGTCGGCCTTTCTTCGAGATCATGAGCGGTTCGCGCTGTACCTTCTCCAGAAGTGCGCCGAAGTTCGTCTTGGCCTCTGCGGCAGGAATGCCTTGTTTCATCACTACATATATCCTCATCGCTTGCAGCGAATCATTTTGATCTAAAAGATCATATTGGTCAAAAACGTTGATTCGCTGCGGCTGGCTCCTCGTCTTCAGTTAACTCGCTTTATTTTGAAAATTGGATGCCGAACTTCCAGTTTTCGTGGTATTTTCATGCCATGTTGCCACGTACCGCGCATTTATGCAGCATCCAGGCACTGTTGGACGACAGTCCCGTCGTCGCCCTTGTCGGTGCCCGTCAGGTCGGCAAGACCACCCTCGCCCGGGAGCTCATACGACAGCATCCGGCTCCGACACACCTGTTCGATCTCGAGTCCTCTACGGATCTCGCGCGCCTGGGCGATCCGATGCTGGCGCTTTCAGAACTCGATGGCCTGGTTGTCCTCGACGAGGTGCAACGGCGTCCCGACCTGTTCCCGACCTTGCGCGTGCTGGCCGACCGCCGGCCCCTTCCGGCCCGTTTCCTCGTTCTCGGCAGCGCCTCTCCCGACTTGCTGCGACAGAGTTCGGAGTCGCTCGCCGGTCGCATCGCCTACTACGAACTGCCAGTCCTCTCGCTAGCCGAGACGAGGCCGGAGCGGATGGACCAACTCTGGCTGCGGGGTGGCTTCCCGGCCTCCTTCACGGCCCGCAGCGACGCGGGCAGCTACCGTTGGCGGAGGGATTTCGTCCAGACGTTCCTCGAGCGGGATATCGGACAACTTGGAATCAGGATACCCGCCGCAACTCTCGAACGATTCTGGAGCATGCTCGCCCACTACCATGCCCAGGTCTGGAACGGCTCGGAGCTCGCCCGCGCGTTCGGCGTCTCGCACCACACCGTACGCCGGTACCTGGACGCGCTGGAAGCCACGTACATGGTACGCAGCCTCAAGCCCTGGAGTACGAATCTGGGCAAACGCCAGGTCAGGTCGCCCAAGGTGTACGTCCGCGACTCGGGACTGCTCCATCGCCTGCTCGGCATCGACAGCCGAGAGCAACTCGAACGACACCCGAAGGTGGGTGCCTCGTGGGAAGGCTTCGTCGTCGAGAACGCGATCCGGGCGCTCGGGGTAGAGGACCGACAGTGTTACTTCTGGGCTGCCCATTCGGGCGCGGAGATCGACCTGATCGTGAACTGCGGCGGCCGACTTCAGGGTTTGGAGGTGAAGCGCACCAGTTCGCCGACCGTCACGCGTTCCATGCGCAACGCGGCCGAGGACCTGGAACTCGACCGCCTGGACGTGATCCATGCGGGCAAAGAGACGTTTCCACTCGCCGACGGCATCCGCGCCGTCGCTGCGCGCCGCATCCTGGAAGACCTACGGTAAGCGGTTCAGGCCGCGTGGGCATCGGTGTCTCGGAAGTGGAGATCGAAACGCGCCAAGGCTTCGTGGCTGCGGCCCTTGCCCGCAAGTGAGCGCCAACCGAAAGCCCCGTGCTCGGAGTCCACGAACGGCGCTCGGATCCAAGCGGCCGCCGCCAATCTCACATTTCGGACAAGTCATGACTCGTCATCTGAGAAAGCCCGGGCAACATCCATGGTCGGGTGAAGCAGCCGGAGCACCGTGATCCCGCCTTCGCTCTCGAGATAAAAGGCAACATGCCGAGCAATTGGAAACGACCGCACCGAGCGTCCTACGTCCGCTCGCTCACGACCGATGCCGGGCGATAGCGCGAGCTTGTGGACGCAGAGCTTGAACTCCTCACGATAGAGCCGAGCCTGCTTCTGACCCCACGTTCTCCTGGTGTAGCGAGCGATATCCCGCAGGTCGGCCAGCGCCCGCCGCGTAAAGTCGTAGCGAGGCATCAATCGCCGAGTTCTCGATCCATTGCTGCAAAGGCTTCAGCGCCGCTGACGACCTTTCCAGCTTCCAGATCCGCAAGCCCGGCCTGCACTTCGCGGCGGAGTTGCTCGAGCTTGATTCGCTGGTGAGTCTCGAATTCATCCATCGACATCAAGACGGCGACTGGTCGGCCTTTCTTCGAGATCATGAGCGGCTCGCGCTGTACCTTTTCCAGAAGTGCGCCGAAGTTCGTCTTGGCCTCTGCGGCGGGAATGCCTTGTTTCATCAATGTACCCTCATCGCTCGAAGCAGGTCATTTTGATCTAAAAGGTCGTAATGGTCAAAAAATCGTTGATTCTCCGTGACTGCTGATAAGCACCCGCTCGCGCGTCTACTCATGGCTCCTACCAGGTTTGAGCAAGGGCCCAAAAAAAAGCAGCCCGCACCGTGCGGTGCGGGCTGCGAAGACTTAACTCGGCAGAACGCTGAGCGTTACAGGTTGTAGTTCACCTGCACGCCGAACGTCCTCGGGTGGTGCCAGCCGACATATCCGCCATCTCCAATGTTGGACGGGGCCGGGTGATCGAAGATGTTCTCGATATAGGCGCCGAATTGGTAGTTGTCGCGACTCAGCAGGAGCTTCACGGCCAGGGTCTCCCAGGTGGGGGTCGGCCGCTTGTTTGCGATTGTCCTGAAATTCTTGGGCCCACGGACAACCAAATCCGAACGCAGCAACGCGTCGTAGCCGGCCAACTCGAAGTCATAGGACAGCGAGGCGAATCCAGCGTACAGCGGTGTACCGCGCATGCGGTTGCCCTCCGGGAAGGATTGCAAGAGGTCCGTTTCTACGCCGCCCGGGGTGTTTCCCGGAAGGACCGTTACATCCGATTCCGCTTTCGGAACCCACTCGCCGCCCAACTGGAAGCTCAACGCGTCGGTCAGTTGGCCCCGCATCTCAAGTTCCACGCCGGAGGTTTGGACTGCGCCAGCGTTGCGCAGGCCGGGTATGGAATCGACCCTGGACACGACCGCTCCGGTGGCGTCCTTAAGCGTGTCGAACCTGGCCCGGGTAAAGATCAGCGCATTTGTCCAATCCATCAGGTACACGTTGCCCGTGAAGCTGATCCGACCGTCCAGGACGTCCGCCTTGAGACCGAGTTCGTAGGTGTCCATCTGGTCGCCGCCGAAAGCCTGGTAGAGCTGGGCGAGTTCATACAAGGCCTCGGCGCCGGGAATGCCGCGCTGGCGAAGCTCGTCGTACTCGACGACCAGCGCAGAGATCCGGTGGTTCACGCCGCCGGCGCGGAATCCGCTCGCCCACGTGGCGTAGACCATCACATCGTCATTGGGCCGCCAGGTGACGGTGAACTTGGGCGCGTCGGCCTTGTGGTTGACGTAGGTGCTGTTTGAGGTCGCCTCGCTTCGCGGCACCCACACGCCGGGCGGACCGTTGTCCACACCGACTTCCGTTTCGGCGTAGCGTATCCCGGCGAGGACCTCCAGGGAATCGGTCAGGCGGTAGCTCACCTCGCCGAAGACGGCCGCCTCCACCCGGGACCGATATGATATCCCGTTGGGACGGCCGGTGCCCTCGTTCAGAACCCGTATGACCGCCTGCTGATGCTCGATCGACACGGCGGGGTCGAACGCGAGCGCATACTTGCCGCAGTGAATGTCCGGAGCCCTGTAGGTGACGTGCTCCGGGCAATTCCCCGCTCCGAAATGGTCGTTTGTCGGCGCGATGACGGTGTCGGCGGCGTAGACACCGACGGTCCACTGCAGACGGCGGTCCCAGTTGGAGACCAGGCGCACCTCCTGGGAGGCGCGGTCGGTAGCCTGCCAGACCCATGTGCCGACTTCGTTGTGCAATGCGTGGGGCGCGCAACCTACTATCTCCGCGCAGATCCTATCGATCTCGCGGTCGAGATCCCGATCCACGACCCAGCGGGGGGCCCGCTCGCCCGTCCACCTGATCTGGTGGTCGTAGACCGACGTGGTCGCGGTCAGGTCCGCGAACGGTCCCTCCCATGCGAGGCTCAGGTTGTAGATCCACGTCTTGGACGCTCCGCCGCTGACGGCGTTCGGGGCGGAGAGGTGCGTCTGGTAAAGCTTGTCTCCTCCCTCATTCCATCTTGCGGTCTTCCCGTCCCAGGCGCCGTTCGCGCCGGTTTCGCAATCCTCCGGGTTCATGTACCGCGGGATCTGAGGCTGCCGCTCTGGATCGCTTTCTATGAGCTTTGGCGTCACGGGACGTGGTTTCCGGAAGCAGTGGAAGGTAATCCCTGGGCCGCCGACGTCGCTTCCGATGTAGTAGGCCAACGCGTTGATCGTGAGCGCGTCGCTGGGATACCAGGCGACCTGGGCGCGGAAGCCCCCGTCCTCGATATAGTCGACATCCTCCTCGATGACTTGCCCTCCCCCCGTCACTCGGTCGATGAGCCCCGCCCTGTAGCGCGAGAAGCCGGTGATGCGTGCCGCCAACCGCTCCCCGAGGGGGATATTGACCATGCCGTCCATGCGGTGCCCCGGGCTGCCGGAGTACTGCATCTGGTAGGCCTTGCCGGTGAAGGAGTAGTCGAAGCCTTCGGGGCTCGGCTTCTTGGTGATGTAGCGGATGGTTCCCGCCACGGAGCCTTCGCCGTAGAGCGTACCCTGCGGGCCCCGGAGCACCTCGATGCGCTCCAGGTCGAAATTCGGCGCCAGCGGCGCCCGGTAGCCGTCGTAGCCCGCTATGGGCAGGTTGTCCACGTACGTCGAGACCGCACCCGAGTCGCCCCACGCCAGGGAATCGATGCCCCGCGCGTTGACTCTGTGGTACGTCTGCGTGGCTACGCCGTAGTTCAGTCCGGGTATGGTCAGATACAGCGACTGTACGTCTTCGACGCCCCGCAGCTCGATCTCGACGTCCGATATGGCGGAGATGGAGAGCGGCGTGTCCATCAGTTGCGTGTCGCGGTACGTGGCGGTAACCACGATCTCCTCGACCATCATCTCATCGTCTTCGGCCGTCTCGCCTTCGTCTTCGTCGGACTGGGCCGCCGCAGGCAGGCAGAACGTCATGCCGATCGCGGCCAGTGCCGCAACCCAAAGCCGTCCCCGGCTCATGGAATAGGTAGTCATTCATTCCCCCTTATCCGGTTATAAAGTCGGAACCAGCGACGTTGCATCCCCAAGCAGTGGTTGTTACACCACTGCCGGCAAGCGATGCTGCGCCGACCGTGTCCTCTCACGTAACTACACCTTGTAGGTACACCAAAGACGCCACACTGTCAACGTTGACGGCCGCCGGCCAGTGCGAACAGGGGGGTGAAATGGATCGTTGCCGAAGCGCCAAAACGATGCAGCCCGCACCAAGAGGTGCGGGCTGCGCCAGGGATCAACTCAGCAAGCGCCGAGTGCTACGGGGTGTAGCCGAACTCCAGCCCGAATGACCGCGGTGGGTTGAAGCCGTGGTAGCCGCTGTCGCCGATCGCATAGGGGGCGATCGCATCGTTGACGTTCTTGATGTAGACGCCGTACTCGTAGTTGTCGCGGCGCAGCATGAGCTTCAGGTTCAGGAACGTATAGGTTGGCGTTGGCCGCAGGTTGTTTTCGGTCCTGAAAATCTCCTTGCCCCTGTGGTAGACGTCGCCGCGCAGCATGGCATCGTGGCCCATTAGCTCGAAGTCATAGATCAACGAGGCGAAATAGCTCAATATCGGCGTAAAGCGAATGCGGTTGCCCGCCTGGATTCTGACAAGCTGCACCCCCCCTACAAACCGGCCGTCCGACTGCGTCTGGGTTTCCGCGTTGGGTACCCACGCGCCGCCCGCGTGCAGGCTCAATGCGTCGGTCAATTGGCCCCGCAGCTCGAATTCCACCCCGCGGGATGCGGCTTTGCCGACGTTGTCAGTGACGTTTTCGGTATAGGCGTCGGCTATCGGCAATGGGCCCGCGGGATTCGCGATAGCGGGAAATGAGGTCGCGGTCGAGACCACGGCATTGTTCATTTTCATGTCATACGCGTTCAGCGTGAGGTCGAGCCGTCCATCCAGGACTGTCGCCTTTACGCCGAGTTCCAGAGACTCTATATCGTCGCCGCCGAATGTCAGCAGGTCCCTGGCCCGTTCGGCGAGTTCCGCGGCTTGAGAGACACCCTGGGCGGCGAGTTCCTCGTACTCGGTCACGCGGGTCGTGAGCCCAGTGTTTACGCCGCCGGCACGGAACGCTGTCGCCCACGTGCCGTAGATCATCACGTTGTCGTTGGGCCGCCAGGTGAGGGTGACCTTCGGTGCCGCCTTTTCCTGCGTCTGTGTTTCGGCGCGTTGCGTCGCCTCGGAGAGCGGTACCCAGCGGCCGCTCGGGCCGCCGAATACGGCGAACGAACTCTCGGCGTAGCGCACTCCGCCCAGGATTTCCCACTGATCGCTCAAGGCGTAGCTCACCTCGCCGAAGAGGGCCTGCTGATCCCGCACGGTATAACCCGCGCCGCCGGTCCGCATGAGGCTCCCTTGCAGGAGGCGGTGGACCGCCCGCATCTGCTCGAGCGACATCTTCCCGGGGTCGAAACTCAGGCCGTTGCGCTGGCAGGTGATATCGGGATACTCGGGACCGCCGTAGATGACATTGTGCTTCGGCCCCAGTGCGCCGCAGTGCATCCAGCTCTTTGGATCGTCCCCGTTCTCGATGTCCTGACTGAAGGCGCCGACGCTCCACTGCAACCGGTTGTCCGTGGTGGAGACCAGGCGCACTTCATGGGCCTGGCGTTCATTGACATCCGAATGCGCGCGGACGGCGCTGCGGGCCCAGAATCCACCGGGTGGGCAACCTACGATATCGCATGCGGCATCGACGGCGACGGGCCAGGTCGACCCCGGGCGGACGAAGCCCGACCGCGTCTCCTCGCCATAGGTGATGTCGTGCTGATAATTCCCCGTGGATACGATCAGGTCTGCCCAACCCAGCGACCATTCGGCGGTGAGGTTGAAGATCGTCGACCACGACTCTCCGCCGTCGTTAAACTGGTTCGAGGCCATGTGCGTGACGTAGACGGCACCCGGGCCGTCCTTGTATCTCCCGGTCTCCCCGTCGAGCGTGCCGTTGGGGCCGCTTTCGCAACCCCCTACAACGGGATAGGGCGGTACTTCAGGTTCCCGATCATTGTCGGGGATATTGCCCGCGGGGCGTCGGTCTACGTAGCAATGGTGGGCAATCCCCGGGCCGCCGATATCGCTATAGACATGGTAGGCCGTCCCAACGATTGTGAGCGCGTCGGTGGGATAGAAGGCGAGTTGGGCCCTGTATCCCTGCTCGTCGACGTAGTCGACATCCTCGATGATCTCCTGCCCGTACTTGTCGAGGAGGCCGGGCTTGTTGCGCGAGTAGGGGGTGATGCGCGCGGCCAGCTTCTCGCCGAGCGGGATATTGACCATGGCGTCGATGCGGTGCCCGAGGTCGCTGGACTGCGTCTGGTCCTCAAACCTTACCTTGATGGCCCAATCGAAGCCCTCCGGGTTGGGCTTCCTGGTGATGTAGCGGATTGCCCCCGCCATGCTGCCTTCGCCGTAGAGCGAGCCCTGGGGACCTTTAAGCACCTCGATGCGCTCCAGGTCGAAGTTCGGAAGCAGTGGCTGCCGGGAACCCGTGCCCTGTACGGGGATGTTGTCCACGTACATCGCGATCGGTCCGGTCGGGGACCTGAACTGCGCGACTCCGCGCGCCGTGACCCGGTGCCAGGTCTGCGTGGCGTTGCCATAGTTCAATCCTGGGATTGCCAGGAAAAGATTCTTGATGTCCTCGACGCCCCGCTGCTCGATGTCGACATCCGTCAATGCCGAGATGGTCAGCGGCGTGTCCATCAGTTGCGTGTCGCGGTACGTGGCGGTGACCACGATCTCCTCGACCAGCGAATCCTCGTCGGCTGCTTCGTCTTCGTCGGACTGTGCCGCCGCAGGCAGGCTGAACGCCATGCCGATCACGGCAAATGCCGCAATGCCGAGCCGTCCCCGGCTCGTGGAATAGATACTCATTTAATCCCTCCAGTGGAATTGGTGATGTTGCCACAGCACGCGCCGGCCAGCGATGCCGGGCCGACGGTGTCCTCTCACGTAGCTACGCCCTCCGACTATACCAGAGAAGCCACGCAGTCAACGGCTACCGCTGAGGCTGCGGAAGGCTCCGCCCATCGGCGTGATAAGCTGGACAGCTACGGCATATATTTGCAGGGGAAGCGATGCAATACGATCTGGTGATCAAGAACGGTTCCGTCGTTGACGGTTCGGGCGCACCTGCCGTCCATGCTGATGTGGGCATCGTGGGCGGCAAGATTGCGATGATCGGCCGCATTCGCGAAAAGGGTGCCGAGACCATCGACGCCGAAGGCCACGTGGTGGCACCGGGCTTCATCGATGGCCACACCCACATGGACGCCCAGGTCTTCTGGGATCGGATCGGCTCGTGTTCCTGTTACCACGGCGTCACGAGCGTGGTGATGGGCAACTGCGGGTTCACGCTGGCGCCGTGTCGAGAAGAAGAGGCGGAGCTGGTGTTCCGCAATCTCGAGCGGGCCGAGGACATCTCCCCGGCGTCGATGCGGGCGGGCATCAAGTGGAGCTGGGAGACCTACCCCGAATACCTCGATACGCTCGACGCCCTGCCGAAAGGCATCAACTATGCCGGATACATCGGCCATTCGGCGCTTCGCACCTACGTGATGGGTGAACGCGCGTTCACCGAGCAGGCGACCGAAGACGAGCTCGCCGCCATGGCCCACAACGTGCAGGAGGCCGTGCGCGCCGGCGCCATCGGATTCTCGACCTCGCGCATCCACACGCTTTTCACCGACAAGCTGGTGGCTAGCGCCATCGCCGACTGGAGCGAGGTTCGCACCATCGTCAACGCCATGAGCGAGACTGGCGCCGGGGTCTTCGAGATGGCCGGCGAACAGACCTATCGGGACCCCGTGTTGAAAGACGACTACTTCGGTCGACAACTGCAGCTCGCCGTCGAGTCCGGCGTGCCGTATACATGGGGGCTCATCAGCGGACCGGGCGAGCCCCAGGACTGGCGCACTTACCTGCGGCTGCTGGACGATGTGGCCGCCGCCGGTGGGAACATGTTCGCCCAGGTGCACTCGCGCTCATTGAACCTGCTCCAGAGCTTCGAGTCGCGCACGCCGTTCGACGGTTGGGACCATTGGCGGGAGATCCGGGCGCTGCCGCTCGAAGAGCAGAAGGTCAAGCTCAGGGATCCGGCCATCAGGGCCAGGCTCGTCGACATCGCCACGGACCCCGGTGACAAGGTCTTTCCCAACGCCTGGGGTAGCGTCTCCAAGGCACGACCGCCGAACTGGAACAGGCTGCTCATCATGGACACCGTCGAGGGCGAACATCGTTCCTTTGCCCAGGTCGCTGCCGAACGCGGCGTGAAGCCCGTCGAACTCCTGATCGACCTCGCACTCGAGCACGACCTCAAGCTCTTATGGCGAAGCGCCACCGCCAACGAGAATGACGACCACGTGATCAAGATGATGCGCCATCCGCACACCGTGGTGACGTTCTCGGATTCGGGCGCCCACGTCGGCATGATCATGGACAGTTCGCTGCAGACGCACGTCTTCAGCCACTGGGTGCGAAAGAAGCAGGAACTGACACTGGAAGAGGCGGTTCGCATGTTGACCTACGAGCCGGCGACGCGATGGGGCCTGCACGATCGCGGACTGTTACGGATGGGGCTCGCCGCAGATCTCGTGGTCTTCGATCCGCAGACCATCGGGGGGGCCATGCCCACCGTGGAACACGACCTCCCGGCCGGGGAGATGCGTCTGAAGCAGACCGGGCGCGGTATCGCCGCGACCATCGTCAATGGTCAGGTGCTGTTGCGCGACAATGTGCACACCGGTGCCCAGCCGGGGCGGGTATTGCGCGGGCCGCTCGCACAAGCCGCACACTAAATGACGTACGAATAAAGCAGTAGGAGGGGGAGGCTATGCCATACGATCTGGTCATCAAGAACGGTTCCATCATCGACGGTTCGGGGGCGCCGGCGTTCCATGCCGACGTGGGAATCTCCGGCGGCAAGATTGCGCTGATTGGCCGTATCCGCGAAAAAGGCGCCGAGACCATCGATGCTGAGGGCCACGTCGTGTCCCCGGGCTTCATCGATGGCCACACCCACATGGACGCCCAGGTGTTCTGGGATCGCATCGGCTCGTCTTCCTGCTACCACGGCGTCACCAGCGTGGTGATGGGCAACTGCGGGTTCACCCTTGCGCCCTGTCCCGAGGAAAAGCAAGACCTCGCGATTCGAAACCTTGAGCGGGCCGAGGACATCGCCCGCGAGTCGATGGAGGAAGGCATCAAGTGGACCTGGGAGACCTACCCCGACTATCTCGATGCGGTGGAGGCCGTCCCGAAAGGCATCAACTATGCCGGCTACATCGGCCACTCGGCGCTTCGCACCTACGTCATGGGCGAACGCGCGTTCACCGAGCAGGCGACCGACGACGAACTCGCCGCCATGGGTCGAGCCGTGCAGGAGGCCGTGCGCGCGGGCGCGATCGGATTCTCCACCTCGCGCACGCATCGCCTGTTTACCGACAAACCGGTGGCGAGCGCTGTCTCCGACTGGAGCGAGGTTCGCGCGATTGTCAACGCCATGGGCGAAACCGGTGCCGGCGTGTTTGAGATTGCCGGCGACATCACCGTTGGAGATCCCGAGGGGACTCGGGACTACCACGATCGCATCAGGCAGCTCAGTATCGAGTCCGGCGTGCCCATGACGTGGGGGGTGGCCGCCGGGGACGGGGGGGAGCCGTATTGGCGTGGAAAACTGGCGCTGTTGGACGAAGTCGCCGCCGCCGGCGGACGTATGTTTGCCCAGTCGCACTCACGCACCCTGGATGTCATGTTCAGCTTCGAGGCCCGAACGCCCTTCGATACCTGGGATCACTGGCGGGAGATCCGGGCGCTGCCGCTCGAGGAGCAGAAGGCCAAACTCAGGGATCCGGCCGTCAGGGCCAAGCTGCTTGGCATCGCTGACAATCCGGAAGGCAAGGCGTTCCGCAACTCCTTCGGCGGCCTCGACACGCGTCCGCCGGACTGGACGCGGATACTCATCATGGACACGATGATCGATCGCGATCAGCGTCGAATGTCGGACGTCGCCGCCGAGCGCGGCGTCCACCCTGCGGAACTCTTCATCGATCTCGCGCTCGAAACCGACCTCAAGGCGCTCTTTCGGCGCCCAGCGACGAATCTGAACCAGGATCACTTGTTGGAGATCATGAAACACCCGCATACGGTGGTGACGCTGTCGGACTCGGGCGCCCACGTCGCGCAGCTTATGGACAGCTCGCTGCAAAGCCACGTTCTCAGCCACTGGGTGCGCGCAGAGCAAAAGCTGACGCTGGAACAAGCGGTGCGGTTGTTGACGTACGACATTTCCAGGCAGTGGGGCCTGTATGACCGCGGTCTGGTGCGAGTCGGGCTCGCCGCGGACCTTCTCGTCTTCGATCCGGACACGATCGGGCCGCGCCTGCCCACCGTCGAGCGCGATCTGCCCGGTGGCTCGATGCGCTACAAGCAGACCGCCGACGGCATCGCCGCGACGGTCGTCAACGGTGAGGTGATGTTGCGCAACAACGAGCATACCGGCGCGCAGTCGGGGCAGGTGTTGCGCGGCCCGCTCGCGCGAGCCAGCGGATAAGTACGGCGACCTTCGGGCGGCGTAACCGCGAAGGGCAACGAAAATTCGGGCGATATTCCACGTAGCAAGGCTCGAGGTTGCGAGTGTCTACGGTCGTACAGACCACAATTCAGCGGCTTGCCGGGAGACAAGGCTATGACGCGACAACGTTGCGAAGAGGTGATGCGCTGCTATCTCACCGAGGTGGTGGCCCAGGGCAAACTGGAGCTGATTGACGGGTTCGCCGCCGAGGATCTGGTCGACCATTCGCAGACCATTCGTGGACCGGCCGCCCTCAAGCGACATGTGTCCAGGTTTCGCGCGCGCCTCGACGACTTCGAGATTCATGTGGATCGCATCATCGCCTCGGACGATGAGGTCGTCGGCGTATGGCGTCTACGCACGACGCATACCATGGATATGCTGGGCTTGCCGCCGACGGGGAAACCGTTCGAGGCCAGGAACGTGAGCCTCTTCCGGCTGAAGGACGGAATGCTCGTGGACTACGAAGTTGTCAACGACAGCCTCTCCGTGGTCAGGCAGGTTGGCGCCGAGGTCCGCCTCCCCGCCACGTAATGCCGGTTGCGGTCCCTTGGCAGGCTCCGTGATCGCTCTTTGTTGTGCCCCAGCTACCGTTTCAGGACAAAGACGGTATAACGGCCATCTGATAGGCTTCCGACGAATCCGATCAGACAACGTAACGACATGCCATCGCCAAATCTCCTCAAGGGGCAGGATCTACAGGAAATCACCGAGGAGGATCGCGCTGACAACGAACCGCATGGCACCGTATGGCCCTGCGATGACAACTGCCTGACCCTTGAGCAAGCCGCCCGCCTCCTCCTCCTCCACGACGACGAGGCGCAAATCCGACGTGCCGTTGAGAACAACTGCCTCGTCGGCTTGCTCCAGCCGGACAACGCCTACCGCATTCCCGCCGAACAGTTCTGCGACGGTGCCGTTGTTCCCGGCGTTGCCGAAGTGCTTCGCTTATTCGCGCGCCAAGGCGACAATGGCGACCGCATCGATCATAAGGATGCGTGGTTCTTTCTTAGTACGAACCTCTACGTCGGCGGTCCCGCCCCACGTCCCATCGACAAACTCCGCGATGCAGCAGCCAAGGGCAAGACGCGAGAGGTTCTCGTCGAACTCGCCCGTGCCAAGGAGAGTTTCGACTACGGCGACCACTTTTGAGCGCAGCCCTGCTCGCGACGCTGACGCCCGCCCGGGCTGCCGTCGTCGCCAGCTTGTACCGCGGCCTCGTCACCTCCCACACGGTCGCCAACTTCATCCGCGTCGTCGCAGCACGTCATGCAGCCACGCCTCTCGGGTTTAGCTACGGTCCCAGCCGGTTCAGCCCGCTTCCCGCCAACGCCGGCTTGTTTGGAGTGCTGTATCTTGCCCAGGATCTCGCCACCGGATCCTACGAGACCGTTGTCCGTGACCGCTTCGACCTTGATCCTTTTCGCATTCTGGTAAATCCCGACTACGCGGGGCGAGTCGCCGCCAACGTCTCGACGTGTCCTGAGGCCGCGATCACATTGGCGGACCTTACCAACGGAAACGCCGCCCGCTACGGCGTGCCGACGGATGTCATTCGGTATTCGGACCACGCGGCGGGACAGCACTTCTCCGAATTCGTACATAGCCACATGCCCGACGTCGACGGAATCCTCTATCGCAGTCGCCTTACCGAACGTCTTTGCATCGCGATCTACGACCGCGCGATTGGGAAACTTTCGTCCCCAACATCGGCTCTCCCGCTAACCCGAGCCAGTCTCGCGCCGACGTTGGGCTCTTGGAACATCCGCGTACGCTAGCGAGATCGCCGGCCCACTCGGCGAGGCCTTCACCCCGGATAGAACGCGTCGCGCCCCTCAACATAATTGAAGAAAGTCTGGCCGGGATTCCGGTTCACGAGATCGCGCTTGAACATCGGGTGCTTGAGGCTGCGCACTTCGTGCTCGAGTTCGGCAAGCGTGTCGCCGCTGTCCGGATCCACGATCGCCTGGAATCGATACTGGTGCTGATCCGATTCCTCGGTCAACAAATCGTTCTCGGCGAGAAACGCATGTGGCGCGGAGAAGTTGTGAATGTGGATGGCAATGTGGTGCCCGTCGTATTCCGGGATCGCGCCTTCTGTCTCCTGGTAGATGAGCTGCTGACCGAAGCCCATCGAGATCTCGGCGCGCTTGCCTTCATTATCGCCCGTGACCGTCGCCGGCGCGTCCAGGATGCGCTCGTAGAACCTCGCGATTCCTTCGGCGGTGCCCGGGGCAACGAGCATCTCGGCGTATGGGATGCCGAGATAGCAGCCCGGGAAGCTGTCGGGTCCGAAGACGCGGATGTCATTGCCCCAGGGACAGGTCACCTGGACGAAACCGTCCGCTTCCCGCCAGGCGAACTGGGTATTGGCCAGAGGCTTCCGGACACGTTCGAGGCGACTCTTCAGGTCGTCCAGACTCGGCACCACCACGCCGATGTGGCCGCGCCACCTCTGTGCCGTGTTCTGCAACAGATGGAACTGTTGCTCGCCGGCGTTCACCCACATGATGGGTCCGCCGAAATCGACATAGGGATCGCGCGTCAAGCCGATGCCCGACACGTAGAAGATAGTCGCCAGGTACAGGTCCGGTACGCACAGGTTGATGTGCTGCAAGATGAGCACGTTGCCGATGTTCTCTTCGCTTCTGTCGAATTGTATTGCTTCACTCATGATCTCTCCTCCTCGCGCTCACGGATATGCGACTCTCGTCCGGTAATATTACTCAATCGGCTCGTAGCCGACAGCGTCGGCGGACGGGACGCCTCGTGCGGTGGCTCTGCGAAACGGGTATTCTGCCCGACCGGGAGGTGATGTATGAGCAAAATCGCTATCACGAACGTCGACGAGGCGCCGTGGCTGGCCAAGAGGGTCAAAAATGGGCACGCGACGGGAGCGCAGATCGTGGGGGAGGCCGCGAAAGACGGAATATGTGTGTTCATCATGAATTTCGCACCGGGTTTCGAGACCGAGCTCCATAGCCATTCCGAGGATGAGGTGATGTACGTTGTCGAGGGGGAGCTCCGCATGGGGGAAAAGGTGATGGGCCCCGAGAGTATCCTGCTCATCCGCAAGGACTCGCAGTACAAGTTTTCCGTCGGGGATGAGGGGGTCCGTTTCCTGAACATCCGCCCCGGGTCGACCAAATACCAGCCCGTCATCAAGGCCGAGAAGGCGTCCGAGAAGCAGGCGGAGTCCTAGTGCCATAAGATCCGTCCCCCTGGCGGGCGCCGTGTTTTGCGCCCGCCAAAGCTCGGACGGACACATCACCAAGCCGCTTGCCCTGGCGGGCGCCGGGAATCGAGTCATGCGGCTGCTTGCCGTGATCCTGGCGCTCGGCGCGACGCTCGCCGTCGCGAGTCCCGAGTACAAGCACGGCGTGTCGTTTTTCGGCGAGTTCAAATACCCGCCAGGTTTCGAGCACTTCGACTACGTCAACCCCGATGCGCCCAAGGGCGGGACCCTTGTGCTCTCGACCAATATCAACTGGAACTCCTTCACGCCGTATCTCGACAGGGGTATCGAGACTCCGGGGGTCAGCGTCATCAGCCACCCGATCCTGTACAACGGCCTCTTCGCGATGGCGCCCGACGAGCTCGGCACGTTCTACGCCGATCTGGCAGAGGCGGTAATGGTTTCTGACGACTTCACTCGGGTGCGCGTCCGGATGCGACCCGAGGCGCGCTGGCACGACGGCGAGCCGGTGACGTCGCGAGACGTCGCGTTCACCTTCGATTATATCTGCAACGACTCGAGCCCCAACATACGGTCGGCCTTCGCAATGGTCGCGTCGACCGAGATACACAACGACCTGGAGCTGACGTTTCACCTTCGCAACACCACCGGGCTCAACGCCAATGCCGTGATCAGCCTCGGCAAGCTGGCCATCCTGCCGGAGCATTACTGGCGCGAGCGAGATATCACGAGGACGACGCTCACGCCACCGCTCGGCAGCGGCCCGTATCGGGTGGCCGCGGCGGAGCAGGGGCGTTATCTCCTGTTCGAGCGGGTACCCGACTTCTGGGGCCGGCACCTCGGCGTGCATCGCGGTCGCCACAACTTCGACCATATCCGCTACGACTTCTATCGCGACGCGACGATTACGCGGGAAGCGCTTCGCAAGGGCCTGATCGACTTCCGGCAGGAAACGGACCCGCGGCACTGGCACGACGGGTACAACATCCCAGCGCGTGACAAAGGCTGGATTGTGATGCGCCGGCATAAGTTCGGTACGTACGTCGGACTGCGGGGCCTTGCCATCAACGCCCGCCGACCGAACCTGCAAGACGTGCGCGTGAGAGAAGCGCTGACCCTTGCGTTCGACTACGACTGGTATGAGCGCAATATCACGCGGGGTTATTACAGCCGCCCCAGGAGTTACTTTTCTCACACGAGCTTTGCAGCCGTCGGGCTTCCCGATGCCGCCGAGCGCGCCCTGCTGGCGCCTTTTCGTGATCGGCTGCCGAAACGCCTGTTCACGCACCCGTTCGAGCTGCCGCGCGCAGAGGGCGTGGGGCGCAACCGCGCCGCGTTGTTGCGCGCGCGGGAGCTGTTGCGGGAATCGGGCTGGACGGTGCGCGACGGCGTGCTCACCAATGACGCCGGCGAGCCGTTCACGCTGTCGTTCATCGTCCGCAATCGGGCCGAACTGCGCTCGATCACCCAATACGTCGATCAGCTTGAGCGACTCGGATTCAGACCAAGAGTGCGTATGGTCGAGACGTCGCAATACATCAGACTCATGGAGGACTTCGACTTCGACATCTCCGAGCACGGCTATTGGACCGCGCAACCGGCGGGGGTCGAGGTGGTCTCCTACTGGCATTCCAGCAATGCGCTGCTGCCGCACGTGAGGAACCGGTCCGGGATCCAGCACGAAGCTGTCGATGAGATGTTGATGCGCGTGCTGAACGCGCGTTCGAGAGCGGAGTTGACCGCCGCGCAGAGGGCGCTCGACCGAGTCCTGCTGTGGAACTTCTATATGATTCCGCTGGTCGCCGCCGAAGGCCCGCGCGTGGTGTACTGGGACAAATTCGGCCGTCCGCCGAACGACTCCGAGTACCGCACCAACTTTCCGGACGCCTGGTGGTACGACGAAGCGAAAGCGGCACGCATCGGGGTAGCGAACTAGCTCAACTCAGTTCGTTGGCGCCACCGCTCGCGGCAGAGGTGCCGAACGGCCACGGCTACAGCGTTATCCAAATGTCGCTGCGCCGGCCCGCCGTGCGCACGTCGTCGAGGAACGACCCATCCGACCCTGCGCGGATACCGGCGACCAGGAGGTTCGCCGCAACCACGCGGTCACCGAACAACAGCAGCGCGGCATCCGGATCGCACCGGTTCGAGGTCCAGATCAACCCGTCCACGTCGGCGAACCGATCATGAATCGCCTTGGCCCAAAGCGCTGTTCGGCCGTATTGCGTCGGCAGGCTACCGATCAGGATGTCGCGTCGGACACCCCACTGCATCAGGTCCGGCGCGCGCAGGCTAGCGAGCCGCAGGGTGCTGCGCATCAGGAGCGTGCTGTGCTTGCAGTTTTCGACTACGCCCCTCGGCACGGTCTTGCGGTTCGCGCTCAGCGGAACGTCATGGAACACCGTCTCGTAGATCGCGGACTCCACGGTGAGGCCCGCGTACAGCGAAGGAATGCAGCGTCCCGCCGCGTTCCGGATCGGGGCAAACCGGGTCGGTCCCCCTCGGCAAGGATTGAAGTCATCTCCCGCGAACGCCCGATCATGAACGCGGTGGAGCAGTTGTCCGGGCTCCAGTTCGACGACGTTCGGCGCGTTGAGATGGTCCGGTGGACACGGTGCGACCCCCGCCGGTCCCTCATCCACGCGCCGGATCCGAGAGCCGGCGGGCGGCAGCGACGACCAGTTCCCCGTCGTGGAGCCGTTGTTGCGGTTCGTCGCCGTCGAGCCAGCCGTTTCCCGAGGCGAACCACAGTGCCTTCTGCCACCCCGTCATCGTTTCGGGGAGTGCTGCTAGCACGTCCCGCACGACCGGGTGCGGTGCCCCGTCCTCGAACTGAAACGCGGGGTAGAGGTCGCGCCTTCCCACCCGGACCGCGAACGTCTTGCCCTCGCTCTTCCAGCGCGACGCCGGCTCGCTCGGATTCCGCGAGCGCAGACCCGACATGTGGTGGATCTGCACAGCCGTCAGCATTGGCGTCTCGTCCAGATAGGCGCGGCGCAGTTCGAGGTTGTCGACCGCCAGTTCCGCCTCCATGCCCGAACCCGCGGCCACCAGCCATGCCAGCATGCGGTCCAGGTCGTCCTGACCCTGTCGCCACTGCGCCTCCGGCCGCATCCTGGACAATCGGTTCAGCCGATCAACCATGCCGCCCAGCGGCCAGGACGCGTGAACCACCAGCCACTCGTCTCCTTCCCCCGCCGCCTTCCCCAAACGTCCTCTTACGCGCGGCGGCAGGTTCTCGACCTCTTCGGTCTCAAGCGGCTCCCACATGATCGGTTTCGGTTCCATGGCCATCGGATCGCACCATGAGATTCATGACGTTGTTACTACTCTAATGATTCTCACGCTACTTCGCAAGTCGACTGCCGAAACGCACGCCTACTATCACCATCCATTGTCACCCTTATGTTCGCAGTGGATAACGGTCGGTCTTTTGATGCCATTCCGATTGCGTCGCGCGAAGCTTCGGCGCTAGCCTACCGACGTAGTCGGCAAGGTCGCGCGACGCGGCGAGATGGTACCGGTGTGAGATGGAGACGAGATGACCCATATGCGTTTGAGCTACGTCAACGTGGCGGTTTCGAATCTGGACCGGTCGGTCGCTTTCTTTCGAGACCGCGTCGGTCTTGCCCTCAAGTTCGCCGATGCCGAGTTCGGTTACGCGGAGTTCGACACGCCGGGCGCGGGTTTCGCCCTCGCGCAGGACCCGGCGGCTGCGGGCCGCCACACCGGCATCGGTTTCACGGTCGAGGACCTCGATGCCGCGCATGCGGAACTGTCCGACGCCGGCGTGGAGTTCACCCGACCGCCGACGCGCGAACCGTGGGGCGGCTACATGGCGATCTTCGCCGACCCCGACGGCAATACCTTCTATGTGGATCAGGTTCGAAGGGACTGAACGTTTCCCGGTCCGGGCTACGGGCGGTCGATCCAGGCGACGGTCGCCATGCGGCCCGTTTCCCCGTCGCGACGATAAGAAAAGAACCTGTGCTCGTGAAAGCTGCAGGCGTTTGATCTGTATACGTCGGCCACGCCCGCCGCCCTAAGCCGACCAGCTACATACGCCGGCAAGTCGAACAGCCACTTTCCGGCAACCTCGGTCGGCGAGAATATGTTGATTCCGTCAGGCCAGACAGCGGCCATTTCGTATACATCGCCGCCGACCTCGTAGCATCGCCCGCAGATGCCGGGGCCGAGCCATGCGCGCAGATCGTTCGCATCGACCGGCAGCTCGCGCAGCGTCGATTCGATAACGCCGCCGACAGCGCCCCTCCAGCCGCAGTGCATGACGGCGACGACTTTGCTCGCGGAATCGGCGACAACCACAGGTATGCAATCGGCCGTTGTCACGGTGATCGCGACGCCGGGGACGTCGGTCCATACGGCATCTGCTTCGACCGCAGCGCCGACGCGCGCGGCGTAGTGGACCCGCGTCCCGTGCACCTGGTTTAGCCACTGCACGCGAGTCTTGCCGATGGCATCGAGCAAACGCGCGCGGTTCTGCGCAAGTCGTCCCGACGCGCCGGCGCGGCCCAGGTCCAATTCGCCGCCGCCGACCCCGCCTGCGCGGGTTGTCGACACGGCGCGGACCTTGCCCCGTTTGGACCAATCGGCTTCGAGCAGTTCGAGCGACATCAAGTGACTATGCATTCCCATGCAGGCGACATCTTTCAACATTCCTTCTAGGCTGTCGAATACGGAGCGTATCAGGACATATCGTATGGCCGATCCGACGCACGAAGTATTCAATCAGGCGGGGCCTTTCCCGCCCTTGAACCTGTTCCGGGCGGACGTGGCGCTGCGAGAGGCGGTGGCGGCGCACGGCGGTGCGTGGGATCGAGAGCTGCTTGAAACGTATGGCGCCCTCGCCGGAGGAACGTTGGCCGAGCAGGGGTGTTTGGCGAATATCCACCGGCCCCAATTGCGCGCCCACGACGCATTCGGGCGCCGCCTCGATGCGGTGGAGTTCCATCCCGCCTATCACGAACTCATGCGCACGGCTGTCGCCCATGGTGTGCATGGTCTCGCCTGGGAGGGACACGAGGGCGGTCACGCCGCGCAGGCCGCGTTGCAGTTCCTTCACAACCAGGCGGACGCCGGGACGAGCTGCCCGCTCACCATGACCTACGCCAGCATCCCGACTCTGAGGGCAAACCCGGCATTGGCGGAGGCTTGGATACCGCGCATCGTGAGTCGCCGATACGACGCTTCGGAATGTTCATTCCTGGACAAGTCGGGACTGACGCTCGGCATTGCCACCATCATCAAGATGGTCGCGCTGACCCGCTTCAATTGCATGGTCGGCTCGGCGGCCCTGATGCGCAATGCCGCGCTGCGCGCCGCCCATCACGTCAGCCATCGGTCGGCGTTCGGCAAGAAGCTGGTCGATCAACCGGTCATGCGGAACGTGTTGGCGGACCTCCTGCTGGAAAGCGAAGCGGCGATGTGGCTCGTATTCAGAACCGCTCGGGCGCTCGATGCGCCGGCCGAGTCGGAAGCCGAGCATTTCATCCGGCTGGCCACGCCGCTCGGCAAGTACTGGATCTGCAAACGCGCGCCGGCGCACATCAACGAGGCCCAGGAGTGTCTCGGCGGTTTCGGCTACATCGAGGACAGCGTGTTGCCGCGCCTGTACCGCGAAGCGCCGGTCAACAGCATCTGGGAGGGCAGCGGCAACCTGCAATGTCTGGATGTCGTCCGGGCGCTCAAGAGAACGCCCGAAGTGCTGGATGTCTTGCGGAACTTCGTGGGCGCAATGCGCGGTATCAACGCTGTGTACGATGCCGCCATGGACGATCTCGACCAGGCCTTGATCGCGGAGCCCGACGAGGGCAGCGCCAGGCACCTGGCAGAACGCGCGGCGCTCCTGCTCGAAGCCCGACTCCTGCTGGAACACGCGCCGGAGAGGGTGGCGAATGCGTTCATTCGATCTCGGTTGACGCCCAGATCCTTCTGCTATGGCTGCCTGGAAGACGATGCGGCCATTGCCTGGTTGCTCGACCGCATTCAACTCGACTGAGCGGGGGCGACGGGCCGTTCGATGGCACTGCCGCTCAATAGGGGCTTCTTGCGAACCCGCTGCCAGTCGGTGTCGGGGACGCAAGCTTCTGTCGCCAAGGGCGATGGTTCAGGAGATCAAGGAGCTGAGAGCCTGGCGACGAAGGCTTGGTGTTCCGCCGTCGCCATCGCATCGCGCAGCGTCGCCTGCACGACGTGCAATTCGCCGGCGAGTAGCGCATTGATGGCGAGCGCGAGACCTGGGAAGACGTTGCTGTGCGTGACGCTTTGGTCGTCGGGCGGCAGCAGCCGATAGGCGCCGTCGGTCAATTCGAACCAGTCGATGCGTTGATCGACGGTTCGCCAAACGATGTACTCCCGCACGCCATTGCGCTGGTAGACATGCAGCTTATCGTGCAGGTCGTAGGAGGCACTACTTGCGGCGACCTCGGCCACGAGTTCGGGAGATCCCTCGATGTAGCCGTCGTCGTCCAGCCGTGTTTGGCCGCCCGCCTCGATGCGGAGCAGCGCATCCGGTTGCGGCTCGTTGTCGAGGTCCAGACGGACGGTGGCATTGTCGGACAACCCGACCCCCGGGGTGTCAAGGACATAGAGACCTAGCCATATCATCAACTTCGCATGGGGTCCGCCATGCACGTCGTCGCGAACAGGCGACCCCACGAATACCACTCCTTCGATCAGTTCCGCTTTCTTGACGTGTGGAAGGCAAGCGTAGCGACGCTCGAACTCGCAGCGCGTCAGTCGATCTCCAGACTCGAGGATGGGCGCTCGGGTGACACCCCGATCACCGCTCAAGGTATCCGGGATGTCCGATGTCGGAGGGTGCAACGAGTCCACTACGCAAGCCGCTTGGCGAATGTGGGCATCATAGCTCGGCTATTGCGGGTTGGCATCGGTTGGCGACAATGGAAGGGCCCGCACCGATAGACCGTTGCTCCCCTGGGCTCACTTGGCGGCGAACAATCCCGCCGCGCGGGCGCGCAGGTCCACCTTTCTTATTTTCCCGGACGCGGTCATCGGAAACGCGTCCACGAAGACGACCTGGCGGGGAATCTTGAAACTCGCCACCTTGCCCCGGCAGCAGGCGATGATCGCGTCTTCGTCGATCTCGACGCCGGACTTGCGTTCGACGAACGCCACGGGCACTTCGGACAGGCGCCTGTCCGCAACGCCGACCACGGCCACCTGTTGCACGGCGGGATTTTCAAGCAGGAGTCCTTCGACCTCCATGGGATCGACATTTTCGCCGCCCACCTTGAGCATGTCCTTGTAGCGTCCGATGAAGCGGATATAGCCATCCGCGTGGCGTTCCGCCATGTCGCCGGTGCAAAACCAGCCATCCTCGTCGTAAGACTCCGCCGTCTCCTTCGGTTTCTTGTAGTAGCCAAGCATCAGGCAGTAGCCGCGAACGCGCAGTTCGCCGGGCACGCCGTCGGGTTGTTCGCGTCCCGTGTCGGGGTCGACGACCTTGAGTTCGTAGCCGGGCGCGGGGTAGCCCGACGTTTCCGATCGATGTTGCGCATCGTCGTCGAGCGAGCCGAGCGAGGCGCCGATCCACACTTCGGTCATGCCGTACCCGGATACCGAATGCATCGGCTTGAGAAGGTGGATGCTTCGGCGTATCACCGGGGTTGAGTTGTGCATCCCGGCGCCGAACAAGCCTGTGCGCAGGCTGGAAATGTCCCTCGGCCTCGCTTCCTGCGCATCGCAGAGTCCCTGCACATGCGTATCGAAGCCGTGGCAGATGGTGGCCCGTTCCCTTTCGACGAGGTCGAGGGCTGCGTCGGGATCGAAGGTCTCCATCACCACGTGTCGGGCGCCGGAGACCATCGACATGAGGGCCGCTTCGGAATATCCGAACGCATGGAACAGGGGCAGGTAGTTCAGGATCACGTCGCTTTCGGTGATCCCCATACGGAAGGCCCGCTCCTCGACGTTGCGGATCAGCTGGTGGTTGTGCACGACGCCCTTGGGGAAGCCGGTCGTGCCCGAGGTGTACATGATGAAGACAGGGTGGTCGGGGTCCACCGCGCGCGCTCTGGCGTCGAGTCCCGCGTCCGTGATGCGGTCCGCGCCGGCGATCGCGCCAGCCCAATCGACAGTCCCCGGATAGTCCGTGTCGCCAACGATGACGACGCGCTTGAGCATCGGGAAGTCGCTATCGTCGACGATGTCGCCCCGTTCGGGAAGAGAGATGACCTCGCGCACCATCGCCAGGTAGTCGATGGGTCCGGAGACATCGTGCGTGATCAGCATGGCACTGTCCGACTGACGCACGACGTATTCGAGATCGTTGGTGCGGAACCGTGTGTTGACGGGCACCTGCACCGCGCCGATCCTGGCCAGGCCGAACATGAAAAACAGCCAGTCGGCGCGGTTGTTCAGCCACAGCGAGACGTGATCGCCCGGCTGTACGCCAAGCGCCATCAAGGCTTTGGCCGCCCGGTCCACCTGTTCGGAAAGTTCGGAGAACGTATAGCGTTCATCGCCGAAGACCAGGGCTTCCCGGGTGGCGAAACGGCGGGCCATCTCCCCTGGAAGATCGCCGAATCGGCGCTTTGGATACCAGTCGGTCATCGTGGCTTCCTTCGAACTCGACCGCAACAGATGATAGGACAAGCGCTTGGCGCGCCGCGACGATTCCACGCGCGCCTGCTGGCGCTGCTAGTCGACCACAACGTATCCCTCCGGCAGGTTTTCGGGTTGATACCCGTTGGCCGGATTGTCCATTCGCGCGATCACGCTGCTGTGTATGCGCGCGCTCTCGGGAATCGTTCGCGCGCCGCTGCCGCGGATTCGCCAGAACCCCGCATCGGAGCGATGCCCCTTCCCATGCGGGTTGGGTTGCAGTCTTTCTTCTGCCGGCATCGTGAGACGAAGCCCGCATGCCGAAGCCTTGCGGAGCATCCAGTGCAGGGCGATGTTCGACAGCCCCCGATCGTCATACCAGCCGCCCACATCGGAGTGGACGCCGGCGAACCACACTTGTTCGATCATCTGCCCCGGGATCGCCCGCGTCTCGTCCCAGGGACTCGGCAGGAAGTCCTTGCGCCTTTCGTCGATGGACAGGGCGTGGCATCCGAAGCGGACATCGGGATTCAGGGTCGCGTCATGGAACCGTTTCCCCGCGTTCATGACCAGCGATTCGACCGTGTCCCACACTCCGATGAAGTGAATCGGACAGGGGCGCCCGAACGCCTGGAGGAAGTCCGCGGCCACAACCGCGTTGTTCTCGGTGTTGTAGATCTTCGACGCGTACTCGACCAGGTTGTCATGGCCGGCGCGCAGCAGTCCGCACTTGAAGAGCATCCCGGCCAGCGAGCGCACCGTGAAGGCGCCGCGACTGAACCCGAACAGGTAGACGCGATCGCCCTCCTGGTAGTGGTCGGCCAGGAACCGATAGGCGTCCTCCACGTTCTGTTGCAGGCCGAGTCCTGTGGCCTTGTCTCCCATTGCGCGCAGTTCACCGCGCTCCTCGTGATACTCCCAGCCGCCCGTCCCGACGCCGGGATCGTAGTAGGCGATCTGGTCTTCGTCCTTCTCAAGCACGAGGTAGGTCTCGACGACGTTCGTGTTGTTGCGGCCGAATTCGTTGCCGGTGCCGTCGCAACATATGGCGATATTCTTCATGGGTCTCCTCGGTTTCCCGAATCGGGCGGGCGAAGGATAACTTGGGTCGCCGCCGTTTCCGCATGCGCGCGATCACCTCTCGCGCCGCGCGGAATCGCCAGCCTGCCTTTTGAGGGAACGATAACGGCGCGCGTGTATTTCCACGGATTTCGCACACGAATGGAAGCAGACGGCCATTTCGCGCCAGATTCGGTACTCGTAGAGTTGGGTTTCACCACCAAACACAAATGGAGTGTTTTCATGAGAGAGTTGACCATATTCGAAACCCGGGAAGCCGCTGGCGGCTTCTTGCCTTTTCTTGTTGCGGTCGTGGCGGCAGTCGTCAGTTCCTACATCTACGATCCTATTGGCCCGAAAAAGGAAGGCAGCGAGAAGAAGGCCGGCGAGTGCCCATAGAACCTTCGACCGCGAGCGTGACGGCGAGCGGCGGGCGGTCTATTCGCGGCCGAGCGGCTTCCAGATGACTTCGTCAACGCCGTTTTCCCGCGCGGCGGTTCGCGCCAGGACGAACAGATAGTCGGAGAGCCTGTTCAGATACGCGCCGGCGCCGGCTTCGACGAGCGGCGACAGGTTCTCCGCCTCCGCCCAGAACGCGCGCTCCGCCCGACGGGCGGCGGTTCGCGCCACGTGGGCGAGGGCAATGGTCTCGTCGCCGCCGGGCAGCACGAACTCGGTGAGCGGGGGCAGCTCTTTGTTCAGCTCCCGAGTCTCGGCTTCGATCTGCCCCACGAGCCGTTGCCAGTCGACGGCGGTGCCGCCGGTGGCGACGGCGCCGCCGATGTCGAACAGGCGAGACTGAATCCGCGTAATCGCCGGCTTGTGGTGTTCAGAAATACGCGCGGCCAGCAGTCCGACGAAGCTGTTCGCCTCGTCCAGCGCGCCGATGAGGGCGAGGCGCGGATGGTGCTTGGGATAGCGTTCGGGGCCGGCCAACGATGTCTCGCCGCGGTCGCCGGTTCTCGTCACGACGCGGCTGATTCGGTTAGGCACTGGACTCCCTCGTTTTGGCCATGCGCCGCGTCAGCCAATATATCAGGAACAGGACCGGAACCCCTATCGCCGCGGTGATGGCGAAGAAAACGGGATAACCGAGGACATCGACGATCTGCCCGGAATAGCCGCCCAACGCCTTGGGAAACAGCGTCATGATGGAACTGAATATGGCGTACTGCACGGCCGTGAACGACAGGCTCGTCAGGCTGGACAGATAGGCGACGAACGCCGCGCTCGCGAGCCCCGCGCTCAAGTTGTCGGCGGCGACGACGGCGTACAGGAGCGGCAGGTCGCCCGGCGAGGCGGCGAGGGCGATGAACAGCAGATTGGTGCCCATGGCAAGTACGGCGCCCAGCATCAGAACGCGTATCACCCTGTACTTGAGAGCGAGATAACCGCCCAGGAAGCCGCCGAGTATCGTCATCCAGATGCCGAAGAGCTTGCTCGCGGTGGCGATCATGTTCTTGCTGTATCCCATGTCGACGTAAAAGACGTTGGCGATCACGCCCATGACGATGTCGGATACGCGATAGAAGCCGACCAGAAGCAGGATCGGCACCGCGATGCGACCGTAGCGCGCGAAGAAGTCAGCGACGGGCGCGACATAAGTGTCCTGCACCATTTCGCGGCGAACGAGGCTGACCGAGACCGACAGCCTGGCCGCGCCCAGCGCCAGCGCGAGCGCCGCGCCGAGACGTATGGTTTCCGCGAGGAATCCGGCGAGTGCGCCGTTCAGGCCCATCGTGTGGGACAACCAGGTATCGACTGCGGCCACCAGGCCGGACGAAGCCGCGAACGCGGCGACGAAGACGCCCGCCACGACGGCGAAGAGCAGCAGGAACCGCGCATAGTCGGACGTCCCGTGAAAGTAGTTCGACAGGTTCCGGCGAACCGGCTCGGCGATGATCAGCGTGGTCGCGACGCCGACCAGCATCGCGGCGGCCATGCAGAGATAGGTCCACTTCCACGCATCGTGGAGATAGTTTTCCTCGGTGGTGCCGAAGGCGGTGGCGAGGTAGAGGGCCACGGCGCCTGCGACCAGCATCCCCGAGCGATAGCCGGCGATATATGCGGAGGAGAGCAGGGCCTGCATCGATCCGTCGGCAGCCTCGATGCGATAGGCATCGACGACGATGTCCTGGGTGGCGGCGGAGAAGCCCAACGCCACGGCAGCCACGGCCATCATTTCGAGCCCTTGCGGCGTGGCGGGATCGCTGTACGCCATGAGGGCGATGGCACCGATCACCGCGAACTGCGCCAACAGCAGCCAGGCCCGGCGTTGCCCGAGACGATCGCTCAGGATCGGAAGCGGCAGCTTGTCGACCAGCGGCGCCCAGACGAACTTGAAGGAGTAGCCGAGCGCGGCCCAGCTGAAGTAGGTCACCGCGGCGCGTTCGACGCCGGCTTCCGTGAGCCAGATCGAGAGCGTGGCGAAGATCAGAAGCAGCGGCAGGCCTGCCGAAAACCCCAGGAACAGGAGCGCGGCGACCTTGGGGTGCAGGAAGTCCCGAATCCCGGGTGCTGGTGACTCGCTGGAATGTTCCACTACATGCGTGCCGGTTGCTTGATCAGCGACGTCTGAGAGCCCGGCGCCATGGTATGTCAGCCCGCGCGCCAGCGAAATCGCTTGAGGTTGACCCGGCCGTCTTCGAATACCACGCCTTCCGACTCGAGCAGGGCCTGCTGGCGGGACGGATCAGAGATCGAGATGCGTCCCGCCGCGTTGATGACGCGATGCCACGGCAGTCTCGTGCCATCGGGAAGCCGCGACAGGGTCAACCCGACCTGGCGCGCGCTCCCGGGCAGGCCCGCGAGTTCGGCGATCTGGCCGTAGGTCGCCACGGTGCCGCGCGGAATTGCCGCGGTGACCTGCCAGATGCGCTGTCGCAGGTTTACTCTTACGTCGGTTGGCTGCGCGCCGGGGGTGTCCATGGGAAAGTGGTTGCTGGTTTTCGTCATTACGCCTCTGGTTGAAATGTATATCTTGATCGAGGTCGGGGGAATCATCGGAACGTGGCCCACCATCGCCCTGGTGGTGCTGACCGCCGTCATCGGCGTCGGTCTGATCCGCGCGCAGGGGTTCGCGACGTTGATGCGCGGGATGGCAAGGCTGAACGCGGGCGAACTGCCGGCGACCGAGATGGTCGAGGGCGTGATGCTGGCGCTGGCGGGTGCGCTCATGCTGACGCCCGGCTTCGTGACCGACACGGCCGGTTTCATCCTGTTGACGCCGCGCGCGCGCCGGCGCCTGGCGACCGAGTTGTTGCGGCGCTTTGTCCCGGTCGCCGGAACGGACTCGGACAAGCTTGAAGGCCGCACTATCGAAGGCCGTTTCAGACGCCACTAGTGCTAAAAAAACCCTCGTCCCGGCGGGCTCCCGGCCCGCAGCGAAAATCGATCGAAAATTGGGGTTGAATATCGACGAACCGCCCCTATTATATGCCTCGCCCCGGATTGGCACTCTCAAGCGGAGAGTGCTAGTTGGAGGGAACCTCCGTTGGGGCGGGAACAAGAGACTTGGGTGAAGGCGCGGCCAACGCGTCGATTGTGAACAATACCTCGGGAGAATCAGGACATGAACATTCGACCCCTCCATGATCGTGTGGTCGTGCGCCGCATGGAAGAAGACGCGACGTCCGCGGGCGGAATCGTGCTGCCGGATACGGCGTCGGAGAAGCCTTCTCAGGGCAATGTGCTCGCCGTTGGACCTGGCAAGGTACTCGACGACGGCAGCGTGCGCGCAGTCGACCTTAAGGTTGGCGACAGGGTGGTCTTCGGCCAGTACGGCGGAAGCACGGTGAAAGTCGATGGGGAGGAACTCCTCATCCTCTCCGAAAACGATATCTTCGGCGTGCTGGAAGACTAGGCGCGGCACGACGGACAAAAGTTGACAGGAACCAGAGGAATCTAGGAGAAAACGATGAGCGCGAAGGAAGTACTTTTTGCAGACGATGCGCGAAGCCGCATGCTCGAAGGAGTGAATATCCTCTCTAACGCGGTGAAAGTGACGCTGGGGCCCAAGGGCCGCAATGTCATACTCGACAAGTCATTCGGCGCACCGACCGTGACCAAGGACGGGGTTTCCGTGGCCAAGGAAGTCGAACTCAAGGACAAGTTCGAGAACATGGGCGCGCAGATGGTCAAGGAAGTCGCGAGCCAGACGTCGGACGAAGCCGGGGACGGCACGACAACCGCAACGGTGCTGGCGCATTCGATTCTGACCGAAGGATTGAAGTCGGTGGCCGCGGGCATGAACCCGATGGACCTCAAGCGCGGTATCGACAAGGCGGTGACCGCCGCCGTCGCGTACATTGGCAAGATCGCGACGCCGTGCGAAGACCCCACGTCCATCGCGCAAGTAGGAACGGTGTCCGCCAACAACGATACAGCGGTCGGCCAGATCATCGCCGAGGCGATGGAGAAGGTCGGCAAGGAAGGCGTCATCACGGTGGAAGAAGGCAGCGGACTCGAGAACGAACTCGAGGTGGTCGAGGGCATGCAGTTCGACCGGGGCTACCTGTCTCCGTACTTCATCAACAACCAGGAATCCATGTCGGCGGAGCTGGAAGATCCCTTTGTCCTGCTCTGCGACAAGAAGATCTCGAACATACGCGACATGCTGCCGGTGCTTGAGAATGTCGCCAAGGCGGGCAAACCGCTGATGGTGATTGCCGAAGACATCGAAGGCGAAGCGTTGGCGACGTTGGTGGTCAACAACATGCGCGGCATCGTGAAGATCGCCGCGGCCAAGGCGCCGGGCTTCGGCGATCGCCGCAAGGCCATGCTCCAGGACATCGCCATTCTGACCGGTGCAACGGTCATTTCGGAGGAAGTCGGCTTGACCCTCGAAGGCGCGGGTCTCGACGATCTCGGCACCGCCAAACGCATCTCCTGCACGAAGGAGAACACGACCATCGTTGATGGGGCGGGCACCAAGGTGGATATCGCAGGCCGCATCAAGCAGATCCGCCAGGAGATCGAGGACACCTCGTCCGACTACGACCGCGAGAAACTGCAGGAACGGCTGGCCAAGCTGGCCGGCGGTGTCGCCGTGATCAAGGTCGGCGCGCCGACGGAAGTCGAAATGAAGGAGAAGAAAGCCCGCGTGGAAGACGCGCTGCATTCGACGCGCGCCGCGGTGGAGGAAGGCATCGTGGCGGGCGGCGGCGTAGCCCTGGTTCGCGCGTTGCAGAATATCGAGGATCTCGTGGGCGACAACGAGGACCAGAATGTCGGCATCAACATCGCCAAGCGCGCGATGAGCTCGCCGCTGCGTCAAATCGCGCAAAACTGCGGCGCCGAGGGTGCCGTGGTGGTCGACAAGGTGCGCGGGCTCGCCGAGAACCACGGGTTCAACGGCGCCACCGGGGAATATGGCGACATGATCGCCATGGGCATTCCCGATCCGGCCAAGGTCGTCCGCACCGCGTTGCAGTCGGCCGCGTCGGTGGCGGGGCTCATGATCACGACCGAGGCCATGGTGGCCGAGGCGCCGGAAGACAGACCTCCCGCTGGGCCGGGAGGCGGCGGCATGCCCGACATGGGTGGCATGATGTAGCCTGTCCCAGATGGAAAAACCCCGCTTCGGCGGGGTTTTTTCTGCCTGCCTGTTTGTGCGAGCAGCCGGGACAAAGCGGCGCGGCGGGGTCGAAACCGGATTGCGCGGCGCGGCGGCGCGCGAGTATTATCGGGCGAACAACAATGATCGGGGTCGGACGATGGAAGAAGTCATCAACTACTTGGCGCGTTGGGGTCACATGGTGGCGGGCATTGCCTGGATAGGCCTGCTTTACTACTTCAACTTTGTGCAGACGGAGTACTTCAAGGAGGCCGAAGACAGCGCTCGGGTGGACGCGTTCACCAAGCTCGCGCCGCGCGCGCTGTGGTGGTTCCGCTGGGCTGCGGCGCTGACATTCCTGACCGGCTTGATATTGCTCTACTTCATTGGCATGGGCGCCACCGTGGATATCTTGCTCGCCGCCGTGATGGGGACCCTGATGTTCCTCAACGTCTGGCTCATCATCTGGCCGAACCAGAAGATCGTCATCGCTTCCAACGAACAGATAAAGGGCGGTGGCGAAGCGCTCTCGGAAGCGGCGGCGGCCGCGCCCAAGGCGGCGCTGGCGTCCCGAACCAATACGCTCTTGTCGCTGCCCATGTTGTTCCTGATGGGTTCGAGCGCGCATTTTGGGCACGGCGGGTTCAACGACGGCATGCTCGCCCTCATCGTGGGCCTCATCGTCATCGCGGCGTTGGAACTCAATGCCATCTTCGGCAAGCAGGGTCCGATCACGACAGTGCGCGGGGTGATCGTCAGCAGTCTGGTCCTGACTGCGGTGTTCTGGGGCATTGTGGAGGTGCTGTAGCTGCGCAACTTTTCGGCGCGCGCTCGCAATGTAGTGGCGCGCGCCGATCCTGCTTCCCCAGCGGCGTCGTTCTGCCTAAACTTCCGTTGTCTTCGCAACGCGGGAGCGCCGTACCTTGAGCGAGCCGGTTCAACCCCAGTTCGACACCCCGATAGCAGCTTCGCCGAGCGACTTGCCGAGGCGCTCGCGCGGGCGATCGCCGAGCGGGCGACCGCCGCGTGGGGGCGCCGCCGCCCGAGGCGTTGGCATGAGCCTGCTGTTGGCGTTGATGATCGCAGGCTTCGGCATCGGCGGATGGTTCGTCTTCAACCAGCAGCAGGAACTGCTGGCAAGCGAGCGCGAAAGGGCGGGAACCGAAGAGCGGGTGCAGCACCTTGAGGCGCGCCTGCGCGCGACGGATGAAACCATGAGCGAGGCGGGCGAAGACACCGACGAACAGTTGTCGTTCTGGGAGACGGAAATCCGCAAGGTCTGGGACGTCGCGAACAAGCGCAACAAGAAGTGGATCCAGGACAACCAGGCGGCGATCACCAGGCATCAGTCGACCCTGAACAGCGTGGAGGCGAGCTTGGCGGACATCAGAAGTGCCGTGTCTCGCAACGATGCCAAGCTGCAGCAGCAGGGGGAAATCGTTGAGCGGCTGGCTGATGTACAGGAGCAGGTGCGGACCCTTATTCGTCAACACCGGGACTTGGTGGATGCGGTCAACATCTCGCGCCAGGTCGTCGCGACGCTGAAAGCATCGCTGGAGCCGCGTGTCGAAAAGCTCGAGGAAGCAATCAGCGCGATCGACGGCTCCCGAAAGCAAACGGGTGCCCAATGGAGCGGGTTGCGCGCGCGCCTCGACGCGCTGGAGCGACAGCTCAACGAGGGCGCCACCGAGCCGCTAGTCGAGTAGCCAAGCCCCAGAGCTATTCGCCGGCGCGGACCTCGGCTATGCGGCGGTCCTTGGCCCGCCAGAGTTCGTCCACCCATAGATTGAGAATCTCGCGCCTGTCGCCGGAGATGCGCGTCAACGACTCCGGCACCGCGAGCGTATCGACGGTCACCTCGATGCGGGGACAGCGGCCGCAGAGGAAATCCCAGAATCCCGGCACCCCGTCGGGATAGTGGATGGTCACGTCCACGAGTGCGGTCGCGCGGTCGCCAAGCGCCGTCGCGACATAGCTGAGGCCGGTCGCTCTCGGTTTCAGCAGATGGCGGTGCGGAGACGCCTGGGCGGCACGTTTCGCCTCCGTGAATCGCGTGCCCTCGAGAAAGCTCAGCACCGATGTGGGATGTTCCACGAAGCGTCGGCACGCCTTGACCGTCGCATTCCTGTCGTGCTCCCGAAGTTCCGGGTTGCGCGCGAGCCGTTCGCGTCCGTAGCGCCGCACGTAGGGAAACCCCAGGAACCACATGGCGACCCCCACCAGCGGCACCCAGATCAGTTCCCGCTTGGTGAAGAATTTCAACGGCGGAATGCGACCGAGCAACGTGTTCTGCAGGACGATGATGTCGACCCACGACTGGTGATTGCTCACAACCAGATACCAGCCGTTTTGCGCGAGGCCCTCGGCGCCGCCGAAGCGCGCGTCGATGACCGTAAGTCGAAGCACCCGCACGAGCAGGCAGTTGCTCGCCACCCAGCCGTCGATGATGCGATCCATCAAACCGCCGAGCCCGCTCCGCATCGAACCGGCGGTCAACACCAGGCGCACACAGCCCATGACATACAGCGGCACACACAACAGCGCGGTGTGCAGAGCAATAAACGTCATCGCGATGCCGCCGCGCAGCGTTTCCATGCCCTCATCTTTAGCACACGGCAAGAGAGGGCGCCACGGCACCCCAATTTAGGGACACCCACCTTGGGACAGCCATTGGGACACCCACCCCGGACAGCCATGGAGACATTGCCCTGGCGCGCGGCTGCTCAGGGACACCCACCTTGGGGAACAACCATAGGGACACCCATCTCCTCAGGGACAGCCATCACCCAGCCATCACCTAGCCGTTGGGAAGCCATGGCACCCAGCCATTGGGATACCCACCCCGGACAGCCATGGAGACATTGCCCTGGCGCGCGGCTGCTCACGCCGCCGAAAGCGCGTACCATGACCTGCGCATGGAAGATCCCGCCGACACCTTCCTCTGGTACGACATCGAAACATCGGGCATATCGCCCGCGCATGACCGGATCGTGCAGTTCGCGAGTCTGCGGACGGACGCCGGTCTCAAGCCCATCGAACCGCCTTTCTCCACGTACATCCAGTTGGCTCCCGAAGTCGTGCCATGGCCCGAGGCTCTCCTGGTGTCGAGAATCACCCCGCAAACGTTGGCGACAGGTCGCCCCGAGTGGGAGGCGATGACGGAGATTCATCGCATTTTCGAGACGCGGCGCACATGCGTCGTGGGCTACAACAACCTGCTCTTCGACGACGAGTTCATTCGCTACGCGCTGTACAGAAACCTGTTGGACCCCTACGCGAGGGAGTGGCGCGACGGCAATTCCCGGTGGGACATCATCGACCTGGTTCGCGCCGCAGCCGCGTTGCGGCCGCGGGGCATCGAGTGGCCCGTGATTGACGACAAACCTTCGTTTCGTCTGCAGGCGATCGCCGAAGCAAACGGTCTGACGCACGAAATCCCGCATGACGCCTTGTCCGACGTGCGCGCCACCATCGAGGTCGCCCGCCTGATCCGGACGCGCCAGCCGAAGCTGTACCAGTACGGCCTGGGCTCGCGGTCGAAAGACGCGGCGCGGCGAATGCTGCTGCCGTTCGGACAGCAAGTCTGCATCCATTCTGCGAGGACTTTCGCGAACGCGCGCTACGCGACCGCGCCGGTGCTATCGCTTGCGCAGCATCCGGAAATCGACGCCGGCATCATCGTCGCTGATCTCGGCCGCGATATTTCCCCGCTCATCGAGAATTCGGCGGAAGATCTCGCCCAGGCGTTGTTCGCGAAGGAATCGGAAGAGAGACCGCCGCTGCACCAGGTGAGGCTCAACCGGTGCCCGTTTCTTGCGCCCTTGAGCGTACTGCGGCCGGCGGACGCGAAGCGCATAGGCATCAACCGGGACCTGGTGCTCGAGCGGCAGGCCGCCCTGGCGGCAACGCCTGATCTCGACAAGAAGATCGCGCATGTATACGGCAGACGCGACGACGAACGCGGCGACAGACCCCGTGATGTGGAGGAACGGCTTTACGAAGGCTTCACCTCGAATGCGGATCGCAGCCGATGTGAGAGCCTCCAACGCGAGCTGCGTGCCAGCGCGGCGTGGTCGGACATTTCGTTCGCGGACTCCCGCCTGCGGGAACTCGGCGATCGTTTGCGTGCACGGCTGCGCCCGGAGTCGCTCGACGCGTCGCAGCGCGCGGCCTGGAAGCGACACGTCGTCGATCACCTGACCGAGGAACACCCCAGGCGCCTGACCGTCGCCGCGTATCAGCGCGATGTGGAAACACGCTTGCGCGACAGTGACGGCGCCGGCGACCGCGAGATCCTGGACGCGCTGCACGCATACGGCCTGGAACTCGAACGCCGCGCCCACGCATGACCACCTCCTGCGTCAGCTTCTCGGCGGTCGGCAAGCACTTTGCCGGCAATTGGGTATTTCGCGACGTCACATTTTCGTGCCCATCCGGCGAAACGACGGCTATCGTCGGCGCAAGCGGCAGCGGCAAGACGACGTTGCTGCAACTCGTCAACGGTGTTCTGCGTCCGAACGAAGGCACGGTCGAAGTGCTCGGCGAATCGGTGCCCGCCGAGGGTATCGAGGCGTTCCGCCGACGCATCGGCTACGCCGTGCAGGGTGCGGGCCTGTTTCCGCACATGACGGTGCGGCAGAACGTCGACCTGCTCGCGAGGCTCGAACGTTGGCCGCGCGACGCTATCGAGTCCCGCTTCGCCGAACTGCTGGGGGAGATGGGTCTCGACGCGTCGCTTGCCGACCGGTATCCGAATCAACTCTCCGGTGGCCAGCAGCAGCGCGTCGGACTGTGCCGGGCGCTCATGCTGAAACCGGGCATGCTGCTTCTCGACGAACCGTTCTCGGCGGTGGACCCCATCACGCGGATGGGGCTGTACGAGCAGTTCATCCACGCGCAGCGGCACGAAGGGGTCAGCGCGCTCATGGTTACCCACGACATGCGCGAGGCGGTCAAGCTGGCGCAACACCTGGTCATCGTGGGATCGGGTGAAGTCCTGCAGGCGGGAGAAACCGCGGATGTGCTGGCCGCGCCGCGGCCGGGCTATGTCGCCCGGTTGATCGAGACGCACCTGTGATTCGCGCCGCCTGTAGCGTCTTGCTGACCCTGTCCGCCGCGGCGACGACGGCCGCTGAGCCGATCGTCGTCGCGAGCAAGAACTTCAACGAGTCCTACATCCTCGGGGAAGTGGCGGCGCAACTGCTCGAGTCCGGCGGGTTCGAAGTCGAGCGTCGCATGGGGCTCGGCGGCACCCTGATCTGCTACGAGGCCCTGGCGGCGGGGGAGATCGATGTCTACGTCGAATACACGGGCACCTTGTCGCAGGCGATCCTGAAGTCCGAAACGCAGCTCGCGTTCGACGACCTGAACGCGGCGATCGCCCCCCTTGGACTGGAACTGCTGCCGCCGTTCGGCTTCAACAATACCTACGCGCTGGCGTTGCCGCGCGCGCTGGCCGAGGACCTTGGCCTGAACACGATCTCCGACCTCGCGGCGCGCGACAGTCTGAACATTGTTGTCAGCCACGAGTTCCTCGAACGCGAAGACGGCTGGCCAGGACTGTCCCGCGTATACGGATTCGAGCGGGTGCCGCTCGGAATCGAGCATGGATTGGCATACCAGGCGCTGGCGGATGGCGCCATCGATGTCACGGACGCCTACTCCACGGACGGCGAATTGATTCGCTACGATCTCAAGGTGCTGGCCGACGACAGGCATTTCTTTCCGACATACCTCGCTGCGCCGCTGGTGCACGCGGACTTGCCGGCGGCGGCGAAGGCGCGGCTGGCGCGCGTGGCGGACACCCTCGACGACGCGGGCATGCAGGCGATCAACGCGTCCGTGATGTTCGGCGGAGCGGACTTTGCCGAGGCGGCCGCCGGTTATCTGGATGACATCGGAATCGAGAGCAACGCGGCGCGTTCCGACTTCTGGGAACAACTGCGCCGCAACACGGTTCGACACATCGTCCTGACCGCCATCGCGCTGGCGGCGGCCACAGGTGTCGGGATCGCGCTCGGCCTCCTTGTGTTTCGCGTCGGCTGGCTGTCGCGCGCGGTGGTCTACATGACAGGATTGATGCAGACCATTCCATCGATTGCCTTGCTGGCGCTCATGATTCCGCTGTTCGGCATCGGCGTCGTCCCCGCCATCGTGGCCCTGTTCCTGTACTCGCTCCTGCCCATCGTCCGCAATACGGTAACCGCGCTCGTCACCGTAGATCCGGTGTTGCGGCGCGTGTCCCTGGCGATGGGACTGACCCGAACCCAGGAGTTGCGCCACGTCTTTGTCCCGTTGTCGATGCCGAGCATGCTGGCGGGCGTTCGCACGGCGGCGGTCATCTGCATCGGTACGGCGACGCTGGCGGCGTTCATCGGCGCCGGCGGGCTGGGCGATCCGATCGTCACCGGCCTGAGCTTGAACGATACGGGTTTGATCATGCAGGGAGCGGTGCCGGCGGCGCTTCTCGCCGTGGCGACGGAACTCGGTTTCGAAGGCGTCGAAAGGGCGCTGGTGCCGAAACACCTGCGCATGTCGGAACGCTGACGCATGGCCGGGATGTGGCCTTGCAAGGATATTGACCTGGCCTGACTGGGTCTTCGCCGTTGGCGCGGGCCTGTCGCCGCCGCCAATTCAGGATGTTTCCGCGCGCGTGGAGCGGCTGTGGTCGACGCGGGCGGACAGCCTCGCGTGTCTGTCGGTGCGTTCCGCGTTCGACCTGTACCTGCGCGCGCAACGCTGGGAAACCGGCTCCGAAATCGTCTTTTCCGCGCTAACCGTGCCGGATATGCCGCGTATCGCGCGGCACCACGGATTGCGCCCCGTGCCGCTCGATATCGATCCGGCGACAGCGGCCTGGGACGACGACGCGCTCGAGGGATGCGTGGGCCCTCGCACGCGGGCAATGGTGCTCGCGCATCTCTTTGGCGGGCGTATCGATCTGAATCCCGCGTTCGCGATCGCGCGCCGACACGGCATCGCGGTGGTGGAGGACTGCGCCCAGGCGTACGCGGGCCCGGATTGGACCGGCCATCCCGAAGCGGACCTGTCGCTGTTTTCGTTCGGACCCATGAAAACGGCGACCGCGCTCGGCGGTGCGCTGGCGCGGGTGCGCGATCGGGATACATGCGCCGCGATGAAACGTATCTCCGCGCAGGACAGCGTTCAGCCGACGGTCGAGTTCCTGCGCCGTATCCTGCTCTACGGCGGGTTGAAGGCGGCATCGCGCCCGCGTGCGTACGGCCTCGTCATGGCTGTTGCGGACGCCCTTGGCGCGGACGCGAGCCAATGGATCCACAGCGTGACGCGGAACGTGGCCAATGATGCGTTCATCGCAAGCATCCGCCGGCGTCCGTGCGCGGCGCTGCTCGGACTGCTCGAACGCAGGCTAGGGCAGGGGACCGCACCGATTTCCCGCCGCGTCGAGCCAGGACGGACGTTGATGGCCGCCCTGGGCCCCGATGTCGAAGTTCCGGCGCGCGCGGCCGACTCCCATGGGTATTGGATGTTCCCGGTGCTCGCGGGAAATCCCGAAGCACTGTCGGGTTCGCTCCATGATCGCGGTTTCGACGCCATGTCGGCCCGCCTGTCGGTCGTCTCCGATCGCGCGACTGCAACGCCCGGCGCCGATCGACTATCCGACGCCCTCTACATTCCGTTCGATCCGGCCATGCCGCGCGAAGAACTGGAGAGGCTGGGCAGGCTTGTCCGAAGCCTCGATGCGTGAGCCACACAGATCGAGGTTAGTTCGAATTAATGCTTAATTGTCTCCTTTTTGGCGACAATTCGGCACTTATTTGATCTCCGTGTTAACTTTCGTTGGTGGTTTGAAGCGTAACCGTCGCTAATTGGTCGTCGCATGAGCTCGAAAATAAACCAGTTATTGCAGCAGTGGCCACCCCGAACGGTCGGCACTATGCGCTGGCTACGCAGCCGGGGCGTCGACCGTCGGCTTGCAGACAAGTACGTCCAGTCCGGCTGGCTGGAACGGCTGGGTCACGGTGCCTACAAACGAACTGGCGCGACGGTCGACTGGGCCGGAGCCGTCCACGCGCTGCAGACCCAGCTCGGTCTCGACCTTCACCCCGGCGGAATGACCGCCATCGACTTTCGCGGTTACGCGCACTACCTGGCGTTCGGACGGCGAGAGGTCGTCCTGTTCGGCAAACCCGGCACGAAGTTGCCAGCTTGGTTCGAGAGTCACCAATGGTCCCGGCGGGTGACGCTCGTGACAACGGGTGTCTTCGCAGGCAACGACGAGGCCACATCCTTGCTCACGGTCGACGAGGTCGAGCTCGATGTCGCGACCCTCGAGCAAGCAGCCTTCGAGATGATGTACCTGCTGCCGAAGCGCCAGTCGTACGAGGAAGCCGTCCAAGTCATGGAATCGCTGACGTCCCTGCGCCCTCAGTTCGTACAACGGCTGCTTGAGATTTGCACCTCGGTGAAGACTAAGCGGCTGTTTATGCACGCCGCCGAGCGCTCGCATCATCGGTGGTTGAAACGTCTCGACCTGTCCAGGGTCGATTTCGGGTCGGGCCGGCGCACGATACACCGGGGAGGTCGCCTTGACAGCAAATACGACTTGGTCGTCGCCGACCCGGTGCAAGCTTAGGTGCACGAATGGTGCCGCGCGATGCCTACAGATCTCAGGTCGAACTTCTGATTCGCTGTCTGCCGGCCGTCGCCAGCGCGCCGGATTTCGCGATCAAGGGGGGCACAGCCATCAACCTATTTCTTCGGAACATGCCCCGGCTGTCCGTCGACATCGACCTCACCTACCTCCCGATTTCTGATCGCGACACTGCGCTGACCGGTATCCGTACGCAGCTCGCCAAAATCACTGAAGCGCTTCGGCGAACCGTTCCAGGCGTCAACATCCAACTTGTCGAGGGCGACGCACCGAAGCTGCTCGTGGACAGGTCCGGCGCACGCATCAAAGTGGAGCCGAGTGTCGTCATCCGCGGCAGCTTGGCACCGCCCGTCGCAAGCGAACTGTGCTCGGCCGCGCAGGAGGCATATGAACTGTTCGCGGAGATCCAACGCCTTGACTCTGCCGATCTCTATGGTGGCAAACTCTGTGCGGCGCTGGATCGTCAGCACCCGCGCGACCTCTTCGATATCATGCGCCTTCAGACAACGGGTCTGATCGCGGATCCGATACGGCAAGCGTTCGTCGCCTACCTCGCGGGTCATCGCCGCCCGATCGCAGAGCTTCTGGCGCCGAACCGTAAGCTGATCGAAGACCTTTTCGCCAATCACTTTGCGGGTATGACCGACGAGGCCGTCGAACTGGCCGAGCTCGAGGCTGCCAGAACGCAGTTGTTCGAGTGGGCGTCAACCGCCCTCACCGAAAATGAGCGTCGGTTTCTCTTGTCCATCAAGCAAGGCGAGCCAGATTGGACGCTACTCCCGTTCGAAGGCCTGGACCAGTGGCCAGCCATCCAATGGAAGTTGTACAACGTTCGACGGATGAGTCCGCGCAGCCACAAGAAGGCGCTTGGCCGCTTGCGGGACATACTTGAGATCTAGGGACTGATCGAGCAGACCCCGCCGAGTCTGCGCCGGGGGTTCAGACCATCCTCCGAGGAGGACGCCATGCGCGTTGTCAGACTGAAGTCGAGAGCTTTCGGGAGGTGGACGCCATAAACGGGGCGCATTGAAAACGAGCCGGCAATCCGGCGTCGATTCCCATCCCCACCGTTCTTTCTCATTCGCGCCACGGCTCCCGCGCTTCGTATTTCGCGAGCCTGCCGACCAATTCCTCACGCAGACTCTCGGTTTCCGAAGATATGGCCGCGATGGCGTTGCGCTGGGTGGCGATGGCGCGCGCGAAGTCGCCGCTCTCCGCGTAGGCCGCGGCCAACGTATCGAGGGAGCCCGGATTCTCGGCCTGGGCGACAGCGCGTTGCGCCAGGTGCAAGGCCAGCACGCCGTCGCGGATGCGGTCGTGCTTCGAGGTCGAGAGGATCCAGGCCGCGTTGTTTTCGCCGCCGGAATGTCGGGCGCTCGCGGCGCGTTCGAACCAGTAAAGAGCGATCGCGGTCTTGTCCTTTTGATCGGGTTGGAAGATCAATCTTGCCAGCCGGTACTGGCCTACCGGATCGTCCTGTTCGGCCGCGCGCCGGTACCAGGTCTCGGCGGCGGCGAGGTCGGCGTCCGTGCCCGTTCCGGTTTCGTACAGATAGCCGAGTCCCGTGTACGCGTCCGTGACGCCCTGTTCCGCCGCTTCGTGATACAGCGCGAACGCGCGGGCGACGTCCCTATCCACGGCGTTGCCGATGAGATACAGATGGGCCAGCGCCGCCTTGGCATGGGCGGAACCGCTGTCTGCAAGGATCGAGAAGCGGCGGGCGGCCTCCGCGCCGTCCGGTTCGCCGAACTCGCCGTCCCGATACATGAACGCGATCGCCAGGGAGGCCGCGACGCTGCCTTCTTCCGCGGCGGCTTCGTACCAGCGCTTGGCCTCCTCCGGATCCGGTTCGTCGGCGCTTCGGAAGCTGTGCGCCAGGTGCACATACGCCGCCGCATAGCCGTCCTCCGCCGCCTGCAACAGCCAGCTTCTCGCCTCGTCGATGTCCTCGTCCATGAACGCCATGCCGACGTAGACGCGCGAATAGCCGTCGCCGCGCTGCGCCGCTTCGAGCGCGAGAAGCAGCGCCTCGTCTTCGTCCCGCGAGACGCCGAGTCCATGGGCGTAGAGGTAGGAAAGGGCGGCGAGCGCCGTCGCCTGATCAGGGTCGAACTCCAGCGCGCGCACGTAGTCCAACACAGCGGAAACGTACAACCCCTCCGCTCTATAGGTGGATGCCTGCGTGACGTAGGCGCGTGCGCGTTGCTTGGCGGTGATCAACGGACTGATCAGCACGGGCTCGAGGTATGAGCGCGCCAAGGCGTAGTTCCGCGCCTCGACATACTCCGCGGCCCGCTCGATGTGATGCTGGATGCGTTCGAACGGATCCCCGCTGGCGCTAAGAGAAGCCAGTAGAATCAATAGTTTGAGATGGATAGTCCGCATCTCTCCGACCCTGCCCGAGCGGCAATTGTAGCCTGTGCGGCGCACATTCGACCCTGCTATACTCGGCGCCCTTTTCCTGCGGGAGCAGTGCAAGAGCAACTGGGGGCGATGCGGTTTCGACGGCGGTAATGACGTCCAAGGTGCATGCCGAGAGGGTAGTGACTCTCGTTAATCAATCGCTGCAACTTTTTATAGTTGCCAACGACGAAAACTACGCCCTAGCCGCTTGACGGCTAACCCCGATGTCTCGATGCCTGTGGCGTGACATTGGGGGGGCAAGTACACAGGATCGCGCGAGGCAAGTGCTCCGGTGCCGAACGCTAAAACTTAGGGGATCGCTCATCGACACCCTGTTCGCCGGGTCGTCGAAGGGGCTAAAGCAATAGACGAAACTAAGCATGTAGAGCCGAAGACCGAGTGCTGACGGACGCGGGTTCGACTCCCGCCGCCTCCACCAAAAACATATAAAATACAATAAGTTATAGTTTTCGTACCACAATCTTGCGAGGCTTGAAGTGGTATTCCCTGCTCTTTCGAGCACCACGTTGAGACATGGCCGCCGCGCCACGAGCCCCGAAATCTCCCCGGGCGTGGCTATATACGATCCGTTTCCGCCCCGCGCGGCCCGAGAACCGGCGCCGAGAGTAGTCCCGACCAACATTGGCAGAGCTTCGACCTCTGCGGGTCGTTCCCTTTCTGCTCGCCTCGTTCAGTCCCTGCTTCGCCTTCGGCTGGCCAGATCTCGCGAAGTAGTTGAGGACGTTGCCGGTCTTGTGCATCCAGCTACGCTACGACCGAGTCTCCAGATAGACCTCCGACAGTGCCGAGCTTCGCCGGTCGCGTGAATGTAGCGCGTCAATCAGGGCAACACGCGTTCTCATCTTGATTGTCGCTGAACACGTGAAGCCGCGCTGCTTCATGCACCAGCATCACTGACCGGCGACCGCAGACGTAGCGAGCACGGTTGGCGGACTATGTCGCGGTCGAACACGGTTGCGAGTGGACTCACTCCCCCGGTCAGTCGACTGGCCACGAAAGGTTTGTGCAGGGAGCGCTCGACCAGATCGAGACAATCCTGATCGTAGCGTATGCCACCATCGATGAAATAGGTCGGCGAACCGAATCCCCAATGGGAAAACGGCGTCCTCCAGTGTGTGCAGCCTTAGTCTGGCTGATGCCACGGATCGGCTGCTCCCACGTCAGAAAACTCCCGGCGTTTGGCTTCGCCATGGATATTTATCGAAATTTAGTGGTCTCGTAGCCTACGAGACCACTTATTCGACTATTGAAATATTCGTTTGGTTGCGCGTACACTTCGCATCAGCGATTGAATGGAGACAGCAATGAATCGTGCGCTTTATGTAACCCGTCACGCAATCGAACGCTTTCGGGACCGGGTGGACCGTTCCGCGACGAGGACTGAGGCCGTCAACGCTGTTCGCCGAATTGCCGGTTCCGCTCGCACCTGTTCGCGACCGCGAAAATGGTGTCGGCTAGCAAGGGTCGGAACGCAGCCGGGCAGTCAATACCTGTACTCGGCCGTCTATCCGGGAATCTGTCTGGTTGTGCGCGGGAACCCCGTGGTCACCGGTTTCTCAAAAGGGGTCTGCGCCGAATGGCGCAATCCAACCGTCGGAGTCGCCGCATGATGACCTCGTCGGCCAGACCCCCTGGGACGTACCTGCCGACATCGCCCAAAGGCCGGAGTATTCCTCGCCTGCAGGAACTGTCGTTCTTGGAAGTGGCTGCTCGCGGGGTGTCGGCAGGCTCGACGTTTGAAGAGATCCGCCGGCAGCTCGTCGCACACATGATCGAACTGCGCCGGAATCAGCCCGGGACAGGCAATACAGCCACGTTCCAGTTGGCCCAGCAAGACCCGAAGCGATATGTGCGTAACGCCACGGAGTCCTTGAAGGAGCTGATGCGGCTCGGACTGGTCGTTCCGGCCACGCTTCCATCGTCGGGGCGGGCGGCCCGTGGATACAAGAACAGCACCTTCGCCTTGACGGAAGCGGGTCAGGGCTGGGCCCGCATCCTCGAAGAGGATCTGAGGCACGCGTACGACGAACTTCTCCGAATGCTGTGGAAGACTCATCCGCAGTTCGAGGGTTTCCTGCGAGCAATCTCCGTCAATCCCGCAGGACTGGTGGTCCCACTGGCCCAATGGGGTCAGCTCCCCTTGCCGCGAACACGTGAACGGTACATCGAGTTCCTGACGGAGCGTGTTGCGGCCTCGGCAGGGGTGGCCGAACTAGGCTGGTCGGCAACGGCGTCCGAGATTCGAACCGAGATTACCTCCTACATCGAGGGTATTCGGCAAAGCGCCCAAGACCGAAATCGACCGGATCCACATCCCCGCAACCAGGATTTCGTCCACGGCTGCGAGGAGGCTTTGGTGAAGTTCGCGTTTCGTCAAACCGGCCTCTCTCTCGACTACATCAGCCAAGAAATTCTACGTCGCTGGACCAAAGTTCTCGGTGTCGCGAGCTTCTCCTATCACGTTCCCGGGTCAACCGCGCTTCGCATCTGGCCAACGGCCACGCTCGACGTGAGAGGCGACGTCATTCATACACGGCGAAGGACCGGCACCGAGCAAGTCGCTCACGTCGTTATCACGCTTCGCGAAGCGTATGACCAGGTCCGCAAGGACAACGCCTCGCGGTCTCTCTGGGTACCGATCTATCGGGTCCGAGCTGCCGCCTGCTATAGATTGTTGATTCCGGACACGGTTTTCGATCGCGCGCTGATCCAGCTACTGCGGAACGATCTGGATCTTGACGTTCCATTCGGGGTCAACATCGATCCCGCGCAGTACGGCAACGTGCCCCCCACCGAGTTACCGCTGCAGGTCGAGACCTCTCGCGGTGTCAGAAACTACTATTCAATGAGCCTCGTCCCTCGACGAGAGAAGGAGTGAATCATGCCGAGCGCTACACGCAAACCGAAGATCGTCTGGATTAAGAAACACTGGAAGCTGAAGTCGAATCCATTCCCACAGGAGGCAATCGCGCGTCTTGGCGGTACCGATCTTCGAGAGAACGGTCTGCTGTTCGACCCGGAGGTTTTGCCGGCGCAAGTGGCCGAGGCCGCCGAGAAATTCGTTCTTGGTGCCGCCTATAGCGGCCTTCGCTTCGGGTATCTATGGTCGCTCGGAGTGGGTCTTGAAGGTGATGCAAGAGGATTTGGCAAGTCCAGCCTCATGCAGTATCTCGTCGAGAAGGTGAACGAGGATTTCGGGCGCGACATCTTCATCCGAACTGGGTTGGAAGAAGAAGATGCCGATGAACACCCGCTCTGCGCTGTTCTGGCATCATTTGACATGGCGAACGCGCGCTCTCTGAATGCCGTCTTCTATGAGGCGGCACGGTATGCGTGCCGGTTCAGGCGTACCGAAGAATCACCCACGCTAGCGGAACGCTTGCATAACCGGCTCGTTGACGTCGCTGATACCGACGAGCCTGATCAACTCGTCGAATTCGTTCAGCACGAGCAAGAGAATCTACGAGGACGAACGCTGGGACCTCCCGTCGAGGAATTCTTGCACCTGCTTTGTGCTGGCGATGCTCAGAAACTGGGACAGTTCGTCGACAACACCACGCCGACCAAGCGAACCCGTAGCGGAGCCATCTACTTGGCGACTCTTCTGATCTTGGCGAAGGCGGCTGGGATCGAGCACGTCTTGTTGTGCTGCGACCAGTTGGAGGATTTCGCATCGACGACGACGTCTCGCCAAAAGCGCGCGCTCGAAACAGAACGATTTCGAGACTACATCCTAGAGTTACAGCCCATGTGCGACATGTTGAGTTGCGTGGTTACGATGCATCCTCGCGCGACACTAGCGATCGGCAATGAATGGCGGCTTGCGGACCTACCGAGTTATGACCATGATCGTGAGGAGAATCGGCATCGCGTTGTCATTTTGCGCTCGCTCGAAGACATCGATCATGTGAACGGCATTCTCTTGAGCTATCTGAAGGCATTTCGCACGGAAGAGCCCCCGGAGGATATGCCCCTACATCCGTTCACCGCTGATGCCGTAGAAGCACTGCATGGGCGGTCAAGGGGGACGCCTCGTGATATTTTGCGCAAGGCGAGCGCCCTCATCGAGACCGGGGCCGAAGAGAACTGGGAAGTTATTGATCGACAAAGGGCGATCCACGTTCTCGACAGCCTCCGAGAGGATGATGGCCAAGAGTACGGGATCCCAGCGTCGAAGGCCGATCCCACTCGCGCAAACCTTTGGAACGACTAGCGGTGGCCAGATTCACAGGTCTCTGCCTGGACCTTTTCGTCCTCGCCCAACAACACTCACACGATCTCGGTGCAGGGCGGGGACGGGTCTGGGAGGATGCAGTGGCCGAACGACTTGCCGACCGCGGGATTCCCGTCGAATTCGTGCCGGGAGGCTACCGTGTCTTGGGCTTCATGTCGCTGAGCGGCCTGGCACATCAAGTCGATTCGACTCTCGCCTGCTCGGACGCGATCATACTCGCAGAATGGAAAGCCTACCGCGGTGCCTTGCCGAAAAACGAGCTGTTGCGATTCAAGGCGGCTACGGACGACTACTTCATGGCATTCGGAGCGGCTGGCCTATCGAGGCCGGTATTCCGCCTGTTCGGGGGAATCGGCGAGGCATCGTACGAACTTCGGCGCTACGCGGCATTGCACGGAATCGCGCTCATCGAACGCGACCGGTGGCCGCTCCCGATTCTTGTCAGCACCGAGTGTACTTGGCCGGGTAATCACGCTGGCGGCCCGTCGGCCAATGAGCAGAGAGCGCTTGCTTGGGCTGTGCGGCCGATGCAGCGAGTCATCTGTCCGCATCCGTCCGGTGGGTTTCTGCTGCCACGATCTCCGTCGCTGGCGCGAGTCGATTCTGTTCTCCACCTACATGAGCACTGGTCCGATCAACTATGGGACGACGTCGACTTCGAACTCGGTGATCCCGAACGGTTGCTGCCTCAGCCGCGACGTCAACGGAGAGCGGCATGAAGATACACCATTGCGAAGTCTGCGGCGCTTCAATGAGCCCTTGGGAGGGGAAGAGCTGTTTGACCTGTAAGCTGCGCAATCCTCGATGGCTTTCCAACTCCGATGCAGCGGTCTTTTTGCTCGAAAAGGAGCAGCATGCAGTGACGACATACGATTTGGCCCGGGGTATGCGTCGAGAGTTCGGATGGAAGGTACCGAACGCCTCGATAGCTGCAGCTTTGTCCACGGATCGTCGCTGCTGTTGGGCAGGACGGAGCATGTATGGCCTTTATCGGCACGGACTCTTTCCAGGCCCACGAAATCTTGCGGGGGTTGCGACGATATTCCTTTACTCGCATAGGGAGCCGATGCGAACGGACCTTCTCGGCTTTGCTATGCAGTACGCGGGTTATCGGTTTCAGCAGGCGTCACTTCGCAGCGCTCTTCGTTACGATGCCGACACAATCTGGGAGCCTTGGAGGGGTTGGGTAGTCAGACCCCGAAACGTAGCACGCGCGCGACTCCGGCAGTTGGGATTCTCACCTACGTTTAGGGGCGTGGATCACGCGGCACAGCTCTGCGGTGCCTTGATCCGCGATGCGCTCGGAGAGTATCAGCGTCGACTTTCGGAAAGGTAGGGGCCATCGAAGAAATGACGGTCTTGAGCGGCTACAGAATAGCCTCTTTCTTGATATCGGGTTGCAGTTCGCTGTCGAAAGCTTGTCGCTTCTGCGTTACCTACAACTATTGAGAGATCCACGCATCCAGGTGGAGGCTTGACCATCCCCCCGCCGGCGTCGCGGGTCTCGCCGGCCGTGCCGGCCGCGCAGGGCGAGCCGGTCGGGCAGGGCGAGCCGGTCGGGCAGGACGCGAAGGCCTGACGCAGCGAGGTGGCCTCGCAGGACGAGCCGTCCCGCGCACGGGATTTTGCGGGTTGCAAAGAACCGGATGTCCCGAACGGTCGAGGCAGTTAAAGCCCGAGACGCTTCCCATCCAATTGCTCGAAGAGGTGGACCAAGCGTGCCCGCCAGAAATGTAGGCAATCCAGTTCATTGTGGGGTCGAAAAGGTTTCGACCATCGTCGCTCATCCAAGCGACATGATTGCTGCTCTTGTCGAAAAGGGGGGTCACAGGATCCTCCTCCGTTTTGCGTAAACCCCGCCACACGACGTTGCACCATTTCCGGCCGCGTACTTCCGAAGATCCGGGTCGGATTTTGGCTTGGTGACGGATGCTTGTTTCTTGTCAGGGTGATTGTCTTCCGGGGCGTCTGTCGAGGTCAAGTCGGCCCTCGCGGCTTTGCCCTCTTCCTCGAGGATGCCGCGTCTGCCTTACACGCAATCCCGAGCGCTGTCTGCGCGGTATTGCTCTCGGACAACGGATGGCGGTATAGCCGCTGCTAACGCGGCATTCGCGGTCAAAGCGGGCGACACCACAGTTGGCTCCGGTCTTCGTTCAGCAGAATCCCTTCGCGCACGATACCGACATGGTCGCCATATTCATGAGCGTCGCCATGGTTGCAGGGGCCATCGGGCAATGGCCCCTGGGTCGCGTGTCCGACCACATGGACAGAAGGAAAATCATCCTCGTGCCAAGTATCGCAAGCGTAATTGTCGGCGCTGCGGTGGCACTCTCCTCCGACGGGTGGGCCAACGGCCTGTTGGGATTTCCGTTGCTCTTCGGTTTCTTCGTCTTCCCGCTTTACGCGCTCTGCGCGGCGCACATGAACGATTGGGTCCCGTCCCAGGAGTATGTCGATGCGGCAGGCCTATTGCTGTTCCTTTACGCGGCGGGAGCCATCGCCGGTTTGGTCCTGGGCTCGGGAGTGATGCACTTTCTCGGTCCGAGCGGACGTTTCTTCTACACGGCGGCAGTCCACGCGACACTCGTCGTCTTCATCGTCGCCCGCCTACGGCTGTGTCCGCGGGGCATCAGCGACGAACATGAACCGTTCGCGCACACCATTCGTGTTCTGCAAAGGGGCACCCCAGGGCCGCCCCTACGAGGTGATGCGCGAAGTACGCTCGTCGTCGTACCACCACGGGGTGGTCATCAACGTCTCTAATCCTTCCGGAACGCCCGGTGGCCCGCTTGAGGTGATCCTGGACGCGTTCCAACGGATCCCCACTGTTGCAATATGAAGCGAATAGAATCAATAATTTCGGACAGCTAGTCTGCTTCGCTTAGTCTTAGTAGCCATTCGGGAAGCTCAGCTCAATTACTGCCCTTTATTGAGTTACAGTAGGGATGAGTGAGCTGGACGTTATCCGGCGCACCAGTACCTCCCTTACTCTTTGGCTTCACATGGTCGTACGACACAGACTGCTCGGCCAATACCAACCCACCACAAAGGGGACATCTTATGGCGGACTTGACCGAGTCCTTGAGGAAGGCTGCGGACTTGGTGCCCTGAGAGAAGTTTGCCCCGACCTCCGTTATCTCAGATGCGACGACCTTTCCCTTGAGGTCCAGCGCCCCAAGTATTTTGTCGGCCGAGACGCCGGCAGTAAAGAGTTTGCCTCGTGCCGTCCTTTCAATTAACTCCGACCATTTCTGCACTCTGCTCGTGCTACGGATCGCTACATTGGCTTGGCCAATTAGAGTCTTATGATTTAGGAAGACCTCCTCAAGCGTCCGTCTATTGGTGGTAAACGAGCGGAAGAACCCATCGTCGTTGTTTTTAAGTGCCTTTGAGAAAACACTAACCATCGCAATGAGGACAACGTCCCAGTGCCGACCTGTAGAGCTGTAGAAGTACACAGCTGGGTGGAGACCAAGACTAGAAATATCGTTTCCAGTTATTCGGAGCATTACCTCACATAGATGCTGCAAGACGTTCATCGTTGCTGTCCCATCGTCGTCGTCAGAATACAGGTAACTATCCTTTACGACACGATCTGTCTGCTCGACGGTGTAGGCGAACAGGTTCATCAAGATGGTGCATGCAGAGATCGTCGACACGTGACCACCATGCGGGAGATTCAATGTGCGTATCGGCGTTTCGATCTCCGGCGAGAAGAGTAGCCCGTGGAGTTGCCTTGAGATGGTCTCAATCTCCGACTGAGTATCCTGCTCGAAGTTGGACCAATACTTATGGCCATAGCCACCTCGAACAACCGACCGTGCGGCGATAGCTATTGGCTTCGTCCTGTTCTCAAGCAGGCGCGCCTCTACCTTATCGAGGGGTGTGCCTTGTGTGTTGATCTTGAAGAATGACGATTCAGCCTTCTCCGCGTTTCCCTCAACCCACTGAAGCGACAGTGTTCTTGTTACTGCGTTCCTAGCTCTCTGCGACAATAGGGTGTCCGATTCGACAGGCTCAGTAGACATCATTGCTTGCTTGATTTGGGTAAAGCTACCGATCTCGCGGCTTATTCTTTTCCTCAACCTATCCGCGATCGTCGATTGATTGCTCGATATCTGTGGTCCGTAAAATTTCTGCGACATCGTCCCATCGCCATAGTCGTCCCTAATCCAAGAAATCAAGGCACTCAACCGGTGGGCGCCATCTATTACAAATAGCCGAGTAGGAGACTGCCAGAGGATAACCGACGGTACGAGTTCGTTGTCGAGAAAGCTCTTCAGGAAAACAAGTATTTGGTCGGGGCTCCACTGATTGGTCTCTCGTTGGAAATCCGGCTTTCGTAGGTTGGGGACAAGGAAGGAATTCTCGTCAAGCTGACCTAACCCTAGGGAAGTGATCTTTTCTGCCTGCGGGGACTTTTCCTCCAACTCACAGAAGTCGGCCCGCGGGATCATTGCATCCAGATTGACCTTTTTAGCCATAGCGTTAGCCTTCTTGTGAACGATGTAGTGTATAAATTGCATTCAGCCTCAGGACCAGATGCTTTGATGCATTAGTCGGTCGGCATCTCTCGACGTGGCGGCAGAGTACCAGAGGTTCCGTACTTCAGCGAGGCTCAGGTATGGCGCAGGTATGGCGCGTGAGAATGGCACGGAGTTCCTCGACACTGAACGGGGGCTCACGACGGTGTGAGACGGCATGGCAGTTGGAGCAGAGCGGGATGAGATCCCGCGCGGGGTCAACAATGGTGCCGGGCGAGAGGGTGGAGACCGGCGTGGTGTGGTGCACTTCGATGAACCCGTTCGCAATGTCGCCGTAGCGATCACCGAAATTTAGCCCACAGGCTTGGCATTTGCAGCCCCAGATCGCGATTGCTGCGGCTCGGTTTCGCGGGTCGCGTTCGTAGCGGGTTGACTGCTGTATGGTCGCAGCGCCTTCGGCGAAACCGACTACGGCTGAAGATTCCTCGGCGTCGGCTGGGTGAAGGGGTAGCAGCGCAACTACCGCCGCGACGAAGAGCCGCGACCACTGAAGCGTATCCTCAAAACCGTGTTCGCCTTCGCGAACCTCGGCATCGATACGGCTGCTGAGGGTGAGCGACAGGCGGGACCAGTGCGGGGGCCAGGTTTCTTCCTTCTGAGGATCACACTGGACGTCATTGAGTCGGAACGCAATGTCGGCACCGCGATTGGAGCACTCTGCGAGGATCGCCCGAAACGCGGCGCGCCCCGTCGGATCTGCGTTGCCCATGGCAGCCAGAAGGTCACCGGCGAATCTGCCGGGCTCGAACGCGACAACGATGCGTCGCCAGCGCACGGTGACACGGACGGCGAACGCGTGGTCAGAGGGCGCTCCGGCGGGCTGCACCAAGTACCACGGGTCGCCTCGAGAATCGATACCGTCGTGGACATCGCACGCAAGCCCGGTCTCCGTTGCGACGAATTGGGCGAGCTGTTGAGGCTCAGTCGCCATCAGCAATATCGGAGAAATCGGAGTCGGCCGGTTCCGGGAGGCCCTCGACGAGCCTACGGAGGATCCGTGAGACTTCAAAGCGCATGTCGTTGAATAACGCGCTGTCACTGTCGTTTGTTGCGCTCAGTTCGGCGACGCAGAGCGCCCACAAGAGGGAGTCCAGCCCTTGAACCGTCACGCTGTCGTTGTGGTTGGGGACGTACACCTTGTGATAATACGGGTGCTGGGTGTTGATGCGTACGGCTTTGTGCATCTCGATGAGCGCCGGTTCGAAGAGGATCCCTTCGGCGATGTCGTCGGCCGGTTCGACATGAACCTGACCCGGTGTGGTTGCGGAAGTCACAGGCAGCTTGAGAGTGAACGTGCCCTGCTGGTTGGTGACCATGACATCGCCATTGGCCGCATTAGTGACGGTGATCTTGGGGCCACCGACCTGCGCTTCCTTGTTGGCGATCGTCTTGTTGGATGCTTCGTGTACGCCTCTCTTGGCTTTCTCATTGATGGCCCGAGCGCGCCCCTTGCGGTATCGACGGTCCGCCTCGCGCCGGGGGGCTGTTAGGAAGTCGCGTAGCCATGCGAGCAGGCTATCGTCCAGGAGAATCTGGGACTTGCGGACGTCCAGTTGGAGCGCCTCGTCGAGACGATGATCGAAGGAGAACTCGACGCGCAGCAGGTTTAAGTGGGGTTCCTTCTGGAACATGCCGAGCCAGTCGGCGCTATGGATGAGACGACCCTCGCGGTAGATGTAAATTCCCTGCAGGTCTGGAGAAATTCGAGCCTCTCTTTCCTGATCGTTGTCCGCGAACTCCTCGCGGCGTGGAAGGATGAACGCGCGGACTCGGAACTCGGCCCCGGCGTCCCCGGTGTCAACCGGCTGCTTCTCGTCGGCGACGAGTTCTGAAAGGCCTTCCTGGAAGGGATTCCAAGCAGCGATTGACTCCCCGTTCAGAGTGATGCGGATGTCTCTTGCGCGACTATCCTTGGAGCCAAGAAATCGTTGGTAGGTCATCGAGAGGTGGAAGCGAAGGTCATCGTAGCGCCGCTTCAATGCCCTCCTGGCATGAGTCCCGGTCGGATCCGCGTAGCTACGCAAAAGGCGATCCACCTTGGTCCATACGACAACCGTTCCGGCGTGTTGGGACGCAATACGGTCGAGATGCGCGACGGCTTCCGCGTCCGGTTCGTCCGTGATCAGGAGCAGCCACTCGCCGCGATCTGCGACGTAGTCCAGATCCCATGTGGCCATCATCGGCGCAACTTTCCCGGTCGGACGGGATATGACCGAGAGGCGACGGCACCAAGCAGTGGAAGCGGTCTTGAGGCCGAGGCCGAACTTGCCAAGGCTTGCGGGGTCCGATCTCCTCACCGAGCCGTAGGTCATCGCCTCGACGAGATGCTTGCGATCCATACCGTGGCCGTTGTCGGCGATGGCCAGTCTCACTTGCCCGCGGAAATCGAGCTGCACGCTGATATCCACGGTGGTCGCATTGGCCGCGATGGAATTGTCGACGAGATCCGCGACGGCCGTCTCGAAACTGTAGCCCATATCTCGGAGGCCTTCCATCGTTCGGGCCGGATCGGGGATGAGCGGGACTGTCTCCTCTGGCATTTGGTCGGGTTCCTTATATCGAGATGTCGATAATGTGCCAGCCGCCGCTAAGCTTGAGGACTGACCCTTTTGGAGTGGATATCGCAGTGTTTGCGAACTGGTGTTCTATTGAGTATCGACCGTGTTCGTCTCGGTGAAGGATGATCTCGTCTCCACTAGCAAGGGCGACCTGTCGAATATAGCGTGTCATACGGGTCAGGCGGTATTCGTTGCGCGTGCCTCCGAACAGGCGGTTGTTGTAATAGATATAGGCGAACTCCCAAAGCGCCCCCGTGGCGTCTTCAAAGATGATGTGGGTGCGAGGGTTGAGTTCAGCAGCGATCAACGGCGGAAAGAAGGACAGGATCCGCTGATCCCGGGGGATCAGGATGCCGGCCTGGTGACCACCCGTCTCTCCTGCGTCGTTAGCACTCAAGGACTTTCTGATGGTTCGGGGAGTCACTTGGAACTCGCAAGGGGGGAACGGGTGAGCGCCGCCATGATGTCGGGGTAGTCGTCGCGCTCACCTCGGACACCGATGATCGCGTTACCGGCCACGTCGCGTTTGCGCTGTAGACGTTCGTCCATGACTTCCTCGACTGTGTTGGCAATGATCAGGCGCCGGACGGTTACGGGGCGCTGCTGCCCTCGACGATAGGCTCGCGCGGCAGCTTGGTCTTCTATCGCCGGATTCCACTCCGGGTTGTACTGGATCACGTGATTCGCAGCGGCGATGTTGAGGCCGGTGCCCCCGGCGCGGGGATTCAGCACAAGGACGGCCGGTCCCTGATAGGTGGTGAACCGGTCGATGAGTGGTTGTCGATCCGGAATTGGCAGCCGTCCGTCGATGGTTGCGGAAAGCACAGCAAACTCGCTCTGTGCCATCCTGGCGATCCGGTCTGCCATGGGCCTGAATGCCGTGAAAACGAGCGCCTTCTCGCGCCGGGCGAACACCTCCCCCAGGAGGGCTTTGAGGCGTATGAACTTTGAGTAGTCGCGAAACCGTGTGCGTTCGTCCAAGAGAGCCGGATGGGCGCAGAACTGGCGCAACTTGGTGAGGGACACGAGGGTCGCGGCGTGGCCGTAGTCGCGATGGACGGCGACGCGGACATTGTCATATGCCAATGCCTCGTCCTCATTCAGTTCGAGGATCTCGGGGATGTCGATACGGGGCGGGAGGTCTTTGGCCACTTCCTGAACGCGACGGCGGAGGATAACCGGCGAGACGAGCGGCTCCAGCGATGAAGCGTCGGCGTCGTTGTCTGAATAGCGAGCTTCGAAGGCCGAAAGCTCGCCGAGGTAGCCCGGCAGGACGAAGTCCATGATGGACCAGAGGTCGCGCAGGCGATTCTCGACGGGCGTGCCGGTGACGGCGAAGGACACCCGCCGGCGAAGCTGCTTGACTGTCTTGGCGCGTCGGGTGTCGGGATTGCGGATGTTCTGGGCTTCGTCGAGGACTACCGCGTGCCAATGAATCATCCTGAGCATCGGGAGGTCCCGGATAGCGGTTTCGTACGACGTGATGACGATATCGACTGGACGCAGTTCGGCCGGACTTCCCGTGCGGTCGGGGCCGTGATGCTTGACGGAATGGATGTCCGGACAGAACTTTTCGATCTCCCGAACCCAGTTTTCGAGCAGAGAACCTGGGGCTACGACGAGCGATCCTGCTGTGGGCCGTGCAGAGCCGGGGTCGCGGAGTGCGCTAATGATCTGGAGGGTCTTGCCGAGCCCCATTTCATCAGCCAGCAGGCCACCGGCCTGTTCGGAGATGATGAATCGAAGCCACTGCCAGCCGCGGAGCTGGTAGGGATAGAGTGATGCGGTTATCCCTTCGGGTCGAGCGTCGCGGTCACTGGATGAGAGGTTGAGAAGGACCTCGTCACAAAGCTGGTTAATGACGGGTCCGCCGTTAGCTGCGGCCCGCCGGAGCGCGAGACACTGGCGGAGCGTCGTCGGGATCGGGGTTTCGGGGTCGAGACCCAGGTCCCTGAGCAGGGCTGCGATGGCGTCCGTGTCGGCAGGGGACACTGGGTGCCAGGTGCCTTCGTGGACGACGTGTCCGTGGCGAACTGCCTTGGCAGAGAGCGGGAAGGACTGATCGAGTTGCGTGCGCGCTTCGAGGCGTATGGCGGGACGCGCATCGTTGGAGGCCTTCAGCACGAGAACCGCGTCCACGGGATAGGGTGAAAATGACAGTCCGTTCGCGGCGCCATGTTTGCCGCCGCGGAGGTCGCCCCAGGCTGGCACCTGCTCAATGATCGACGCGTACACTTGGTCGGCGGTAGCGGGGAACCAATTGGTCGCGTCGGAGACGCCCAATACGCCGTCCGGCGATAGGGACCAGGTCTTCACGACGTACCGGTTGATCTGAGAAGCCGCAGATCGCCTATGAAGCTCTCGAGCGTGGTGAGCTCCGGATGCAGACTTGACGGGTAGGAGTCAATGAGTCCGGCCGGCACGACCAATTGAATGTTCGAACTCTTCATCTGCGCGAACTGTCTGTTGGAGACGCCCTGTTGGAGCGTAAGTAGATGCTTGGTTGGGATCCGGTCTGCTTCGGTGGTGACCTGGCGCCAGCGATCGCGACAGGTCGTCTTGACGGCAAGCATCCGGAGGCGATCTGTGGGGTAGTTCGGGTCGTCATAGCAGGCCTTGGATGGGAACAGGAAGTCGGGACGTTTGCCGGACTCCGATTCAGCGCCGTGGGTGAAGTCCTGGTGCTCCGAGAGCCCTTCCTCGACGAAGATCTGGCGTGTGTGCAGTTCGAGTGAGCGACCGGATCGTACGCGTCGCCTCTGAAGTGTCGTCTGTGCGAACGCGATGAAATCGTCCATGCTCCCGAAACCCTGTAGGACGACTGGGAGCGTGACAGCCTCCTCGACGCTTTGGAACATTTCGTACTCGCAGTCGCGGCGACGGATCAGGCGTTCGTCGGGGTCTAAACCGTCTAGCGGACGAAGCTCGATAACCTTGTTCAATAGCGTATTCGCGTCGGGGAATTTGTTGAGCCAGTTCGGCGGAATATCGTCGGGACCCAGGCGGCAGTCCCGGTTGCTCGTGGCGAGGTCGGCGTAGCCTCGACGGCCCGCGAAGCGAAAGGTCCCCGGCTCCACCCATCCGATGGTGTCAAGTACGACATCTTCCTCAGGTGCCGAGTCGCATACCCATACATGGCACTCCTGATCCGATCGGCCCGGGGCTGGATTGAAGGAGAAGATCGCGAGTGCGCCAGTGCTGTCGGGGTCGAGCAAGGCTGACCGGGCTCCGCCGAGACGCGTGATGCGGACCTCGTTGCGAGACTTCTGGTTGTACCAGATGGCCCGCACGCTTCGGTGGTCCGCGTGCGAATCGATGTGCAGGTCGAATTCGGCGTCGGGATTCTCATCCCGTGGTCGATCGATCTCCGGAAAGACTTCGAACATGAAGTCCCGCGGCATGTAAGTGCCAGCCTGATGCCCGAGCGTTGCTAGTGTATCGTTCGCCGAGAGACGTTTGACGCACCAGACAACACCGTCTTGAGCGAAGTGGTTCTCTCCGATCCAGTCCGTGAGGTCAATCAGGGGCATGTGCTAGCAGCGCGGCTACTTCCGGTCGCTGGGCCAGCGGTACTTGGTCGTCGAGAGATCTACGTGCGCAGGCTGCCTTGATGCACGGTTCCATGTGTCGCGCTACTGCTTCGGCGACGGGCACGACGACGGCGTTGCCGAACTGCCGATACGCTTGGGTGTCAGACACCGGAATCTGGAAGGGCTCGTGCCCCGGTCGGTCGAAGCCCATGAGGCGTGCGCATTCGCGCGGCGTCAGGCGTCGCGGAGGGCCATTCCCGGACTGGCGGATGAGGATCTCCGAACCGTCCTTGAAGTACCGTGCCGACAGCGTTCGGGCGACGCCATCCGGGCCGAAAAGGCCGAACCCGAAACCGTTCCCTTTGCGGCGATGCTTTGCGGCGTAGGCTTGGAGGTACTCCCAGAGGTGCTCGGAGAGCGTATAGCGGGGATGCACGTTGGCTAGGCGGCCCTCGGTATATCCCGGTTCGGAGTCTTCCGAGCCATCCTCGGGATGCAGGATCGACTTGAGCCGCGGGCCCGCCGAGGGATCCGGCGTTTCCATGCTGTCAAAGGAGAAGCCGGCATCATCGAGAAAGCCCGCGATGAAGACGCGCTCGCGGTGCTGCGGGACCCACGACTTTGCGTTGAGTACGCGGAGGTGGACACGGTAGTCCAGATCCTTCTCGAGTGTGTCCATGATCACGCGAAAGGTTCGTCCCCGATCATGGTTGACGAGGTTCTTGACGTTCTCGAGGAGGAAGAACCGCGGACGATGATGGGCGAGAATGCGCGCGACTTCGAAGAAGAGAGTCCCTTGGGTCTCGCACCGAAACCCGTGCGGGCGGTTGAGGGCGTTCTTTTTGGAGACACCCGCGAGAGAGAATGGCTGGCATGGGAACCCGGCTAGAAGAAGATCGTGAGGGGGAACCTCATCCGACTCGATTTTGGTGATGTCGCCGGCGAATACATGCCCGTCGCCGTAGTTTGCTTCGTAGGTCGTCTGGCAGAACCGGTCCCATTCGGACGAGAAGATGCACTCCCCGCCGATCGCCTCGAATCCCTGACGGAGACCGCCAATGCCGGCGAACAGATCGATGAAGGTGAAATCGGGGCGGTCCGATAGGGGAAGCTCGAGTCGACTGCGCAAACAGTCAATGGCTGCCCTTCGCGGAGGAGCCTCGCCACAGTCCCACCGATAGATGGTTCGTACGGAATAGCCGGTTTCCGTGGCAGTCTCGGCGATGGTCAGCCCCGTTCGCCGACGGAGCTGGCGGAACTCCGTATCCGTGTATGGCACCTCCACGGGACGAAGCTTGCCATAATGGCGGAAGAAACGCAGCCGCTCAGTTCAAGAGAATCTGGCCGACTGGCTTGGAGCGGGAATTGGCGTGTGCGGCACAGATTGTAGGGACGAGCGAGGTCGATGGCCGACATCGTTGACCGCGAGACGCGCAGCCGGATGATGAGTGGAATCCGGGCGCGGAACACTAAACCGGAACTGGTGATCCGGAGGGCGCTCCACGCGCGGGGCTTTCGTTACCGTGTGCATGTCGCAACTCTGCCTGGTAAGCCCGACATCGTCTTGCCGAAGCTCCGTTCAGCGATTCTCGTACATGGGTGTTTCTGGCACGGACATGATTGTTCGCTGTTTCGCCTGCCGGCGACGCGCCGAGAATTCTGGGAGGCAAAGATCGCACGGAACCGAGAAAGGGATGGCGAGGTTCTCGATGCGCTAAGGGCGGAAGGCTGGCGGTGCGTGACGGTTTGGGAATGTGCGTTGCGAGGCCCCGGCCGAAGAGAGTTGCCTCAGGTTATCAACATGCTCGTGGCTTGGCTGACGGATTCGTCTACGGACACCGAGATACGGGGCGTACGTACGGTCGTGTAGTTTGACTCACGTCGGCTGCCCCTTCCGCAGCGACTGGCGCCGACTTCATGCCGGTGGTCTCAAGGAATGCATCGAGTTCAACCGCCGCTGCCACTCCAACGCGATCTTCGACAACGAAGGATGCCTCAACGTGGCAAGCCTCGCCCGTCATCGAGCACATCGCCATGTTCGATGGCGGACGGCCCCGGCCCAAGCAAATGGGTACTGCGGTCGGCGATCACCCAAGGAGGAGCGGCTACTGTGCGGCGCATTGGCAAGGCGTCTGCATGAGACGTACGCGGATGAGCCCGCTACGCAGATCCGCCGCGGGTGGAACAATCGACAGTTCGATATCGCGGTCTTGCGGCACGGCACCCCGATGGCGCTGATTGAGGCAAAGTCAGCGATGTCGTTCGACCTCTTGAAGGGAGGCAATCAGCCATTCCCGATCAATCCGGTGCTGAAAGACATCGAGAAGCTCAGAGGAATCGAGTTCGAAAGCGAGCGCTACGCGCTGCTGTTTGTCATGCACAATCATCAGCTACCTCGACTTGAGTACGACGCCGCGTTGCCTTACTCGGAAGACAGGAGAACGCACGGGGTCATCAGCAAGGCTGGGATCGTTGAAGGGTTTGAGCGCTTCCGCAAGGCGGTGGGTGAGCTCCCTGTGTTGGCCCAGGGTGAGATCCCGGCGGGGATGGCGTTTGACGTTGAGGTGTCCGTGCTCTACTGGCTGATGGCGGTTTGAACGCAGTGCCGGTGTGGCGGCCCATGGCGCGCCAAATAAGGCCGCTAGCGTAAAAGGGATACGGCTAACGCAGATAGGTCATATGTGGAGCTACTCACTATGTCGAGATCAGCATAACGTTGCCTTCGGATCGCGCTTTGTTGCCTGTCGCAGCCCGCCAGATCAACCCGACGCCGACTATCGACCGTCACCCGCCAGCGTTGGCAGACGTTCGATTTCGGCACCGCGTTCGCTTTCCGCTCGTCTCAACTCGTACAGCTTCTGCAGGTTCAGCCAGAACTCGCCCGATGTCCCGAAGAACCGGCCCGGGCGCAGGGCGGTGTCGCCCGTGACTGCGCGGCGGCCCTTCAGGATTTCCGTGATCCGGTTCACTGGCACTTCGATCCGCCGCGCCAACTCTGCCGCGCTCATTCCGAGCGCCTCCGGGTCCTCCCGCAGCGTCTCGCCTGGATGAATGGGCTCGCGCGCCATGACATTTCTCCCGTTTTTCAGTGGTAGTCGATGATTTGAACGCCGGCGGGGCCGAGACTCCCATCCGGCCACACGAAGCAGATTCGCCACTGGTCGTTGATGCGGATGCTCCATTGCCCCTTGCCACGCCGGAGTGCCCGTCCAATTTCCCCCTGCCAAGCGTAGTCCGGTTCCAGGGACACGACCAAACTCGTCGAGCAGGGCGAAGCTGAGGCCCGGCCTGAGCAACTCCTCCGCGCCGGAGATCGAGCGGAGCCGGGCGTAGGGGGATCATGACGTCCCTGGCGAGGTGCTTGCGCCGGATCCTTCCGTTGCCGTCGGGCTGCGGCACCCCGAGGCCATGCGAGTGTCGCTACCGTGAAGTGGACTGCCGCCGTCGGTCGGTTTCGATCAGTTCCGTCAGCCAGTCGGTATCGGGATGCACGGCCTGCAGCGCGCCCGCGTGGGCAGGTCTGGGCAAGTCGTCCGGCAAGATCGGGACCCGCGACCGGGCGCTAGCTATAGCTAGTTCCCGGCGGTGCATCCGGGAGCCGCGCAGGCCGGCTAGGCCTTGGCGAGTTCGGCGAGGAACCCCGCTTCGTTCCGGGGCGACACCAGCCACTTCCATCCTTCGTCGTCGATCTCGATCACCGCGGTTCCCAAGGCGAAGTCCCCGGGGCGCCACAGCGGCGCGTTGGCGCGGCACCGTACGGCCGTGATCCGCCGCAGCGGGATGTCGACGCGCCTGAACGGCATCCGCACCTTGAGCATGCCGTCCTCGATGCGGTACGAGGTTCCCAGAACGAGGCACGCGACCAGCGCGAACGCCCCGGCGACGGCCAGGAGGGAGAGGTTGCCTGGCCAGCCCCAAACGTCCGGCTGGGTTTGCACGTAACCCACGTAGGCAAGGGTCGCGGCGGTGAGCGGGGACGCCCTCCAGAATGCGCGTCGGCCGATAGCGGACCGGTAGACGCAGGCCCTCCACCCGCCGGATTGATCGCGTCCGGGTGTCGCCGTCATCGCCACCGGGTCGAGGTTGCGGACAAGCCCGTTCTCTCGAGACCGCGCCGGTGCTGCTGCGGCCTGCCGACAATTCTGTAGCAGGACCGGACGGAGACTTCGCGGCCGCTTGGGACTCTGCGCGCGGCGGTCGGCGCCCTTGGGCGGGCGTCTGCGTCGCATTGCGGGGGATTTCGGTCGCGGATTTCCATTCCAGGCGAGCACAGGAGTCGGCACCGCCCGAGAGTTGGGTGACCGCCGCCCGCGATACGCGCGACGCGCGAAGGAACGTTCATGTGGATCGGACGCTCAGCATTGCGGCAAAGCATACTCTGCCAAGGTCGCGGCGGTCGCCACCGCACCGAAAGTCTCGCCACTATGTACCCCAACTCCTACTCCGATTGGCGCGATCCTCGTGTGCATGTGTGTTTTCCGTTCGCTCTTTGCCGACCTATGAGCGCCACTTTTTTCTACATAGCTGACCTTCTGTTCTTACCCCATCACTCTTTCGCTAGCTACCCTACAGTGTCCCACATAGGCCCTGCCAACTCCGCCAGTTCAGGAACGAATACGAGACGCACTACTCCCGCCGACGCCGGTTGAGGCGACATCTGTTTGCGGTATGCTTTCGCGCCTGCCCTGGTGGGGCGCAGGCATCGGGATTGGCTGAAATGGAAATCAGACCCGGGGACAACGACTGCGGCGCGGAGATCGACGGTGTCGACCTGCAGTCCATGTCCGATGAAGAGGTGGAGGCCATCGCCGATGCGCAGGCGGCATACGGCGTGGTGTTTCTCCGCGGCCAGACGCTGACTCCCGATCACCAGTTGGCGGCGGCGCGGCGATTCGGCCCGATCAACGTCAATCGTTTCTTCACGCCCGTACCGGGGCATCCGCAGGTCGCCCTGGTGCTCAAGGAGCCTCGCCACGAGCACAATGTCGGCGGCGGATGGCATACCGACCACTCCTACGACGAAGCGCCGGCGCTCGGTTCGATGCTGTTCGCGCTTGAGGTGCCGAGTGCCGGCGGCGATACCTTGTTCGCGAGTATGTACAAGGCATACGAGGCGCTTTCGCCGGGCCTCAGGCGAACCCTGGCAGGATTGAGCGCCGTGCACTCGAGCCGCCACGTTTTCGGCAAGAGCGCGGCTTACGCCAAGCATGACGACGACCGCTATCACAACGCGGAGAAAGCCACGCAGGACGCCGTACATCCGGTGGTGATCCGTCACCCGCGCACGGGCAGGCCGGCACTTTATGTGAACCCGGCGTTCACCTTGCGCATTGCCGGCTGGACGGATGACGAGTCGCGTCCGCTACTCGAACATCTCTATGGCGTCGCTGCCCGGGAAGATCACACCTGCCGGTTCCGCTGGGATGTCGGTAGCGTCGCGTTCTGGGACAATCGCGCCACTTGGCACTACGCGCTCAACGACTACCCCGGGGAGCGACGCCTGATGCACCGGGTCACGGTGGAGGGCGAAACGCTGGCCCCGCACCGCACGGAACAATGAAACCGGCGCGAACGGGCGCCGGCGGCGTTCGTTGACTTTGCGGCTGGGTTGAGTACCGCAGCCTCCACCAAAAATACCTAAGATCTAATAGGTCATAACACTCTCACCCCAATTCGTACCACGATTTTGCGACGCTTGAAGTGGTGCTCCGTGCTCATTTGAGCGGCATGTTGAGACATGTGCACCGTAAACATCGCTGTCCGCGACGAGCGTTGCCGAGGCGACGAGGGCGCTGAACTTCCCGGCGGACGTTGCCTTCGCATCGCGCTTTATCACCTGTCGCAGCCCGCCAAATCATCCCGACGCCGACCATCGACCGTCACCCGCCAGCGTTGGCAGACGTTCGATCTCGGCACCGCGTTCGCTTTCTGCTCGTCTCAACTCGTACAGCTTCTGCAGGTTCAGCCAGAACTCGCCCGATGTCCCGAAGAACCGGCCCAGGCGCAGGGCGGTGTCGCCCGTGACTGCACGGCGGCCCTTCAGGATTTCCGTGATCCGGTTCACTGGCACTTCGATCCGCCGCGCCAACTCTGCCGCGCTCATTCCGAGCGCCTCCAGGTCCTCCCGCAGCGTCTCGCCTGGATGAATGGGCTCGCGCGCCATGACATTTCTCCCGTTTTTCAGTGGGGGTCGCACTTCGTAGACTTCGCCCGGTGGCCGCCCGCCCCCGGGCGCGGCTGGTACGGGCGGTGTTGCTATGGAACTGGCTGATCGGCTGCCGCGAAGGCTTCGGTGGTGCCGATCATCCCGTCGTCCACGGATCGACGACCTCGACTCCTGTGCCCTGGAAGTCTCGCACGTTCCGCGTCACGAGGACGGCGCCGCGCGTGCGCGATATGGCAGCGATCTGGCAGTCGGCCTCGCCGATGGGCCGACCCGCTTGGCGGCGGCCCGCAGCAATTTCTGCATAGGCTCGGGCCGCAGCGCTTTCGAACGGAAGAATCCGCTCAGCGAAGCCAACGTCGAGCCACCGACGCATGGCAGCCTCCAGCGCGTTTCGTCGTCTGCCCGCCGGCAGGATCGCGACGCCGAACCGCAACTCCGCCTCACTGATCGCTGTCAGATACATCTCCGCCGCGTCGCGCTCGGCAATCCATGCGGCTACGCTGGGAGTCGGCACGGGCCGCATCAGTTCGGACGCGACATTGGTATCTATGACAAGCATAGGGGCGCTCAGGAGAAGTCTGGAGGCTCGCGCATTGGACCGCGCGGGGGAAGTTCGAGCTCGATGCCGCCAAGGGACGCGAAGCACTCGCGGGTGAACGTCGCGAGGTTCCGAGGACCAGCGCGGCCACCGTTCACCGCGTCGCGCAGGATGATGCGTACCTCTTCTTCCATCGAACGGTGATGCCCGGCGGCGCGCACGCGCAGACGCGTCTTCACATCGTCGTCGAGATTGCGGATCGTGATGCTCGCCATTGGCCGTGCCTCCTCATGGTGCGGGACATGTTCAAAAACTACGGCATGCTTGCAACGCAAGCAAGTCTACATGATCGGCTGTACGCTGCGTCGCCGCGGCGACGTCACGCTCGCGACCCTTCCCGAGACGTCGGTCGGTTTCCGAACCCGTTATCCGGTCTGACGGCCGGGCCGCACCGCGGGGACCCGCCGATATCGCCAAGGCGGCGCGCACCTGCCAGTCACGGCCACCACGTCCCTGGAATCACTGGCCCGGGGCATCCACAGGCAGATCGGTGGTGACGATGGCGAAAATACCCTCGGCATGCTGCGCGGGGACCGAGCGCGTAATCATCCAGATCTCGCCGCCGCCCGCATCAAAGTAGGGATGCGTCCAGATACCAGCGTTCGCGGCCAATGGCATTGTGATCCATTCCTGCATCTGAATGTTGTAATCGGGCTGGGCAAGATCGCGGGTCTGCAAGCCATCGGCGGTGCGGTAGACATAGGGGCTCGCAACGACGGTGCCAGCCTCGTCCAGCAGCGCGGCGGCACTTCCGTAGAACGCGGGGTGAGCTTCCAGGTAGGCCCGCAAGCGCTCCGTATACGCGGCAACGTCGGCCGGTCGCTCGACCAACCGCCGTCGACGATCTTGTAGCGGACGTCGCGCTCAGGCCGCGATGACCGCTGCGGCCGCAGCCCCGGAACAACCCCCGTAGCTGGATGAGGCCATTCTGGATACAATTCCGATCAGAATAGAATTAATAATGATCGGTAGGGGGCAATTCCATGGATCAAGCCACCAAAAGACTGTGGGTTTGGGAACTGCCCGGGTGGCCGGGATTCACTTGGGACGACGTTGCGCTGCAGGGCTACGTCTCGCGGTTCGTCACCGAGGCCGCGTGGCAGTCTGGAGCGCTCGCCTTCGTCGGCGGCGCCGATGTCCTCGAAGTGCACCTCGAGTGGCTCGCGGACGAGGCGCTGGAGACATCGGCCATCGAGGGGGAGTACCTGCAGCGGGACTCGATCCGCGCGTCGCTGCTGCACTTCTTCGGGCTTGAGGCCGCACTGCACGCCCCGGCTGCCGAACGCGGCGTGGCGAAGCTGGCAATGGACGTCTACCAGACGTTCGAAGATCCCCTGAGCCACGAGATGCTCTGTGACTGGCACCTGTCGCTGATGTCCAGCGACCCCGCGATGCGCGCCCTGGGAGGGTACCGTTCCGGACCGCAGTCGGCACAGATCGTCACGGTGCGGCGCGGCAGCATGCAGAGCGCAATGGTCACCTACGAAGCCCCGCCGGGCACCCGTGTCGCCGCGGAGATGGATGCCTTCATGGAGTGGTTCAATGAGGCGACAGAGGACGGCACCGAGGCGGATGCCCTCGCGGTCGCCGGCGCGGCGCACCTGTTCTTCGAGTGCGTTCACCCGTTCGAGGACGGCAACGGACGCATCGGCCGGGCGCTCGCGGAAAAAGCCCTCGCACGCTGCCTGGGGCGCCCGAGTCTGATTCCGCTGGCGCAGACGATTCACGCCCGCCGGGATGAGTACTACCGAGCGCTCGACAGCTGCAGGTACTCGCTGGACGCGGGGGCTTGGCAGGCATGGTTCGCGCGCACCACCATCGACGCGCTCGGGGAGGGGCGGCTGCGGCTGATGCGCCACGCGGCACAGGTGCGGCTCTTCGGCGCCCTCGAAGGGCGACTTAACGACCGCCAGGCCATAGCGCTGCATCGCTTGTTCCAGGCGGAGCCCCGCGCCTTCGCAGGCGGGTTGAGCTCGGCTAACTACCAGTCGATCACCGGTGCTGCGTCCGCCACCGCCACGCGTGACCTCGCAGACCTCGTCGATCTCGGCGCACTGCGCAGGACCGGCATGGCTCGGGGTACCAGGTACTGGCTGCACGCACCTGAGCTCGACCAAGTGCGTAGCAATCCGGACGAGCCGGATGAGCCCGGGCGACCGGGGCCACGAGCGCGACGTCCCACAAAGTCCGCATTCCCGCCTCCTGCCGTGATACCGCCACAGGCCGGCAGTGGCCGCACCGTGCGGCGACCCAAGGACAGAGGGGGCTCGCCGTCACTACGCTGATCGGGGCGAGCGCGAGCGCGGCCCGATCGTCGCGACGCACGCGACGGACCCCCAGCACGACCCGCGCCCGGGCGGCGGTGCGCGCGGTCCGTACCGCGCGCACACCGCCTTTCACCTCACCGCTCCTCCCCCACCACCGACGTTTCCAGGAACCAGACCCAGCGCAGGCCGGTCATCCGGCCGAGGGTGTCCGCCGACGCGCCCACCGCCTCGCCCGGCAGGGCGAGCCACACCAGCGAGCCGATGTCGCCGAGGGGCGAGAGGTCCGTGGTCGGGTTGCCGCAGAGGTCGAGGCGGCGCACATGCAATACGCGTTCTAGCGGTCTGTCGGACTTTCGGCGCGGGGCGGCCACGCAAGGCGGCTATCTGGTCAACCAGCGTCCGTCGGCGTCGATCAGGGTCCACAGGTGCGAATACCAGAAATACTCGCCAGCGACTTGCATGGACGGCGCGGTGCAGTTGATCTTGTTGCGGTCGGGCTTCAACGGCGGCAAGTCGATGCTCCAGGTCGCGCCTGTCCTTGAAGTCGAGAGCCGAACCCCGGCGCCGTAGCAAGCCAACGCCGCCGCTTTGTACGGTCCCGGGTCGGTTGCGATTTCCAGCGTTGTCGGCGCCGCGCCGCGCACGGCGTTGGCGCGGACTCGCGGCGCGGTAACCGGCAGCGGCCGGCTGCGCACGGCGGTGACCAGGCGGGTCAGACCGTCGTAGCCCCCGCCCATCGGGAAGCGTGGCACCTGCTGCGGGGACATGCCGGCCCCGAACGCCCCCGACTGCTGTGACAGTCCGTACAGGCCAGCAGCCGCCACGAGCTCCACGAGGGCTTCGTCGTATTCACCATAGGGATAGGCGAAGCTCGCTACCTCGGTATCCAGTGCCGTTTCGATGCGGCTGGCGCCGGCGCGGATCTCCTCGCCGGCGCGTTCGCGCCATTGCGCCTCGGACTCGCCCCTGCGCCGCTCCAGGAGATGCCCATGCGAAAGGGAATGCGCGCCGAAGTCCGCGAAGGTGCGGTCCAGGCTACGCAACTGCGCCCACGTCATGTAGGTGGCGTTGCCTCGATCAATGTCGTTGGTGGCGATGAACACCGTGAACGGCATGCCGCGGGCGACGAGTTCCGGGGTAGCTGTGGCGTACACGGACGGGTAGGCGTCGTCGAAGGTGATGGCCACGGCGTTGTCCGGCACGGGTTCCCCCCGCGCCAGCGCACCGAGCATGGCCGACAGCCGCAGTACGGTGAAGCCTTCGCCATCCAGGTAGTCGAGGTGCGCGCGGAACTGGTGCGGCATGACGCTGGTCGCAGGCGGTGTCGAGTCGTCGATGTCGTGGTAGACCATCACGACCCCGTGATCGGCCCCATGAGCGAGACTGCCGCAGCCCCATAGCATGGCCGCGGCGCACACCGCACGGTGCGCCCGAGCACGACGACGAAGGCCGATTCGGATCATGTCTCGGTGTCCCGCGGTCCGGTGCCTGTCGGCGCCCGATCGCCCGGCGGTCCGCTCGGGTCGGTGAGGACGTGGTACTGGCCAATCATCGTGACGACTTGATCGACGTAGTCCTGACCCCGCGTGGAGTAGATGCCGAGAGTGTCCGCAAGCTCGGCGCCGGTCACGGGCTTCTGGTCGTCGCGAAGGGCAGCCCGCAGGCGCCGGAACTCGACGTACCCGGCGTGTGTGTTGAAGTTGCGCATGTAGGCCGCGACGGCTTCTTCGGTACTGCGGAACCGGCGCACTTCGTAGACTTCGCCCGGTGGCCGTTGTGCCGGCACGAACCCGCAACCGGGTCGAAAGCATCGCGTGCCGAAGAGGTTGTTCCCGAGCAGGGCGAAGCGCGAGCGGCCCCAGCCGGATTCGATCGCAGCTTGTACCAGGGCCAGGTCGACAGGGACCACGTCGATGCGACGCAACAGTTGGGTCGTCGTGGCAAGAGGTGGGCCTTCCGAAGATACGCGGTATTCCGCCGCCAATGCGGCAAGCTGGCGGCGGACAGAGGTATCCAGCGTATCGGCCAGGATGTTGCGCCGTATGGCCAGCACCTTGCGACGTTGTGCGCGGATTCGCGCGTTCTCCTCTTCGACGGGTCGGACCAGAAAGGCAAAGAACGCCGCTTTGCGCTCGCGAACTTCGACGATGGCCGCGAAGTCGGGCACAGCGGGCACAGCGGGCAAAACGGGCACGGCGGGCACAGTGGGCGCTGAGGGTCTCACGAGCAGATAGGCGAGGATGGCTGCGGCCGCGCACAAGACCGCCAGGCCGGCGATGCCCCGGCCGCTTTTGAGCACTGCGGCGACGCCGTCAATCGGGCGCATGGATCCGCAGCCGTTGCAGACTGTGCGCATCTGGGAAGCCATCGTTGATCAGACCGGCGTCGTGTTGCCAGGCGCTGAGCGCCGATCGGGTCACCGGACCGAGCAGTCCGTCCACCGCGCCGCGCAGGTAGCCGTCGGCCAGCAGGCGTTCCTGCAAGGCCATCGTCTGGGTGCGATGGAGGGGTTTCTGATCTGTCGGCGGGGGATTGCGCCATGCACCGCCACCAGCGATGCGATCCGCAACATAGCCCACCGACAGGGCGTAGAACTCCGATGGGTTCCAGCGCATGATCGCGGTGAAGTTGCCGTAGGCCAGGAAAGCCGGTCCTCTATGGCCGGCGGGCACCAGGATCGATCCTTCGAGCTCGGACTCCGGCAACGGGACGCCGTTGGCCGACCGAACGCCCAGCACCGCCCACTGGGCAATGGATCGGCGCTTGTCGAGGCCGGCGTATTCGAACGGAAAATCGTCCGGCAGCATCACCTCCCGGCCCCACCGCTCGCCGGCCCGCCAGCCGAGGGCTTGCAGCAGGTGCGCGCCGGATGCCAGCGCGTCCCGGTGGCTCCGCCAGAGGTCGATACGACCGTCGCCGTCACCGTCGACCGCGTAGCGAAGATAGGACGACGGCAGGAACTGGGTATGACCGACCGCGCCCGCCCACGAACCTCGCATGTCGTCCGCACGCAAGCCGTGGCGCTTCATGAGGCGCAGAGCGTCCCATAACTCGCCCGCAAAGAACGCGCCGCGCCGGCCATCGCACGCCAGTGTCGCCAGCGAGTCCAACGTTGGCATCGTGCCGAGATAACTGCCGTACCCGGTTTCCAGGCCCCAAAGCGCGATCAGGTAGTGCCCCGGTACGCCGTATCGGTGCGTCAGCGCGGCGAGAAAGGGCCGCTGTTCCCGGAACAGCCGCCGACCTTGCGCAACGCGGCGCTCGCCGGCCCGGGCGTTGAGATAGGCGGCGAGGGTCTGCGAGAACTCGGGCTGCTGTCGGTCAAGCTCCAATACCCGCGGTTGCCGCTGGAGTTTGGGCAGCACGTCGCGGATGATCGGCTCGGCGATGCCCTCGCTGCGCGCCCGCGCCTGCAGGGTCTTCAGGCAGGCGTCGAAATCGGCCGCCGTTGCCGGGCCGGTCGCGGCCACCGTCAGGCAGCAGCCAAGTGCCAGCAGCGGAGCGATCTTCGATCGATGCCGGGAGTGACGGGTCGGTACCGCTCCCATAAGGTGTCCGTGGTCTGTCATCTACCTCTTCAGGCGTGGCAGGCGGATAGCCTCGCCCCCCGCGCCATCCCGACCCGGCCCGTAGACTTCGCCGCATGTATCCACGTCCGCGTAGATCCCTCCGAGCGGTTCCGTGTAGACGGCATCATTGTACAGTCCTCCTTCGATGACGGACTTCGCTCAATTGTCCATCTGCGAACGCAAATGCCCAAGCTCCACTACGAAGCTTTGGTCGTTGACCACTGCGACGCGTTGTCCTTCGTGTCCGACTCCGTCCAGCACGTCGACGCTGTCGTTGTTGTCCTTCGCCTCGATGACGGCAATGGGGACATTGGGCTTGTAGTAGAGGAGGTAGTCCGCGCGCTTGCCGCGCACCTTGCTACGGCCCTTCGTGAACGCCATCTCTTCGCGGATCTGCTGCATGTCGTCCCATCGGGCGCGGTGCAGGGCCGGCGTGATGAACTTCATCGGGTTTCAGGATATCAGCATGACCGAACTGGCGGAGCGGACGTTGAAGGTACATCGGACAGTTGTCGGCACCGGATAGCCCGTCCCGCGGTCATTCGGGAGCGCGCAGATCTCACTAAAAAGGACTGAAGGGCTTGGGAAGTTCCACCGGCCCCAGTTCCATTGGAACATGTCCCCGTTCTCATTATTCCAGCCGATCAGACGTGCCCGCTGACGGACGCGGGTTCGACTCCCGCCGCCTCCACCACACAATTACGGTGCCGTCCTCCGGACTGCAAGCTACTTCCGGATCGGGAGCCGAGGGAGAGTGGCGAGTGGGCGCACTCCATCCACTGGCGCTAACCGCCGGCACTACCTCGGATTTCGCTGCACAGGCGCGTCAGCACCGGCCGGTGCCCGCGTCGAGTATTTGAAGAGCCGCGCCGCCGATCTCGGCCAGAAGACGCTCGACATGCACCGACAGGGCGGAGGCAGGGGTTGGGCCAGGCGGCGAGGAAAGCGACGTTTGGCGGCGCGAGCACTCCCGTGCGGGCGTGTTGGAAGTGCGCTCCGCGAACTTCTACGGCGCAAACTCCCGGGCTTGCGCCGTGCGCTGGAGCCAAAACCCGATGGCGGCACCGGCCGCGATGCCACATACGTGGGTGTGAATCGCGACATCCGCCATCCAGGGACGGCTCCAGCCGGCCAACGCCGTCACGACGCCTGCAACGAGAACCACGCCGACTGCAGCAGCGAGCCACGGCGCACGTTTGGCGAGCGCGAACACGGCCAATGCGGCGAGACCATGCAATATGCCCGAAAAACCGGCATAGCTTGACTCGATGGCAAGAAGAACGCTCGCAGCGCTGATGGCTGCGGCGATGGCCAACGCGCTTGTAAGTAATGTTCCGGGCCGGGAGTACTCGAGCAGGACGGCCGTCACCAGACCAAAGCCCACGGCGTTCATCAGCGCGTGCCTGGTGTCGAGGTGGGTCAGGTGCGAGGTCCCGAGCCGCCAGTACTCGCCCTCGAGAACTGCACTCCGATCGAAGGCCAGAGCGTCTAGCCAAAGCGAGGCGACCAGGAACACCGCCGCCGCAGCGGCTGTCCCCACCAGGAAGCGTGTCGAACGAACGCGCAACGCCGGTCGCCGGCTGGCGCGGGTTGCCACGACCAGTTAGACCGCGTGGTTCCTTCGCCGGGCCCCTCGAGGCGCAAACAACGCTGCGAGCGCGAGCGTACAAAGTAGGAACAGCGGTACGGACGAACCCTTGTAGTCCTTGGAATAGGCGATCTGGACCGATTTGTCCGCCTTGACCCGTTTCCCGAACTTGTCGATTTCCGTTTCGAGGTTCTTGGACATTTTCGCGACCGCGCTCTCGAAGCTCACGTCGCTGATTCGCTTTTGGCCACTTTCCGAAGCGATCGCGGTCGTGTGCCGGTTGGCGTGGTCGAATCCGGGTGCCCGTAACAGGAGTTTCCGCGTTCGGATGTCGAATACCGCCGTATCGAGCATGGTGTTCACGCTGTTCTTGGACGCGGGAATCACGTAGCCGCCAATGATCGTCCAATAGAGGATTGAGAACGGCGTGTCCTTCGTGTTCACGACCTGATCCCAGGAAACCAGGGCGAATACATCGAGTTCATACAGCCGGCTGGTCTGTTCAAGTGCCTGGAAGCCGCCCGCGCTGCCCAGGTAGTTCGACGGAATGATCTGGATGTCTTCGACGTAGTCGACCCCCTCGAACGCGGCTCTCACCTTCTCCAGCAGCTCTATTTTTCTGGCTTCCGCGGGCTGGAGACTTCCCCCCCAAGAGCGATTGGTTGTTGGGACGAAGGCGATGCCCACTCGCAACGGCAATTCAAGGCGGGGCGTGATCTCGGGATCGACGACCGGGCGTTCACCTTCCGGGTAGAGGTAGTCCACCAGGCTGGAACTGGTACTGCGCTCGGTGGCGCCGTAGAACGCCGCAGAGCAGCCGCAAAGCGAGAGGATCGCCGCGTATACAGACCAGGCGATACTTGGTGTTGAGGATCATCCTTGGTTCTCCTTGGGCCGGAGGGGCGTTCCCCGTATCGTGAACCTGGATTGGGGCGGACACAACGACCACCGCGGACGCTGAAGGTACACCGGACCGTCGTTGCCAACGCATAAGCCGGGATATCCCACCTTTATTGACTATTGTCGATAGACGCCATACAGCCTGTAGGTGATCAAATCGTTTCGGCATGGTGGCCTGAAAGAACTGTATGGGGAAGGACGATCAGCGAGGGTGACGCAGGATCACGTTGCGAAACCCTTGCGCATCCTGACCGCGTTGGACCGGAGCAGCAGCCCAGAGGGGATGGACATTCCCGGCTTTCGACTGCATTCGTTCAAAGGCCGCAGGAAGGGTCATCATGCGGTTTCAGTCTCAGCCAACTGGCGGGTGACCTTTCGGTTCGAAAACGGACACGTATTGGATGTCGACTATTTGGACTACCACCAGGAGGTCCTGACATGGCAATGAAAAACCCTGTACACCCCGGCGCCATCGTGCGAGAAGACTGCCTGAAACCATTGGCCTTGTCCGTATCAGAAGGTGCACGGCGACTCGGCGTGGGGCGTCAGACGCTTTCCCATCTGATCAATGAAAAGGCGTCGGTTTCGATTGAAATGGCCTACCGGCTGTCAAAGGCATTCGGCTCGACACCCGAAACATGGCTTGGCATGCAGTTGGCCTTTGACCTTGCCAAGTCGCGTGACCTGGAATGAAAGATCAAGGTCGAACGCATCGTCGCCGCATAGATTGTGCGTCTTGTCCTGGTTCTGATCTCGACCCTGGTAGCCGGGGCGAATGCTGCGGAGCCTTACGCTCCCCCCGTCAAGCACGGTTACCCGAACAACGTCTACTGGGGTGATACCCATGTGCACACGTACCTTTCGGGCGACGCATTTTCGATGGGCAACCTGATAACGCCCGATCAGGCCTATCGATTCGCCAAGGGAGAGACCATTCGCGCCACCGGCGGCGACGAGGAGCGATTACGCCGTCCGCTCGACTTTCTCATGGTGTCCGATCACGCCGAGAACCTGGGAGTTTTGCCAAGGCTCGCGGCGGACGAGCTGCGCGAGAAGATCTATGACGTCGCCTGGTCGGGCGACCGCCTCCGGCCAAGGAAGGCAAACTCCCCGCCGTCGGGTCGACCGTCGACGTCACAGTCCGAGTTCCGCGTGCGATCCGATGCGGATGAGGCGGAGCGCCCGTGCATCGGGCTTTTGGTAGATGAGCACCAGATCCGGTCTCACGTGGCAGTCACGGAAGTCGGCCCACTGGCCGCTGAGCGCATGGTCATGGTGACTTGGTTCAAGTGCGTCATCGCTCGCAAGGGCCTGAACGATCACGGCCAGTCGTTCGTCGAGGTCGGTGCGATGACGGCCGCGGGACTCCCGCCTGTAGTCGCGCTTGAATCGACGCGTCCGCTCAATCGTCCGCAGCATGCAGGTCGTCGAAAAGGCTCTGAACGTCGTCGAACCGCGGTAGATTGCCGGCTCGCGCCTCCTGCATGGCGGCGATGGTTTCGGCATTCGGAACGAGCGGCGCGAATGGCAGCGCCTTTTCTCGGGCGACCCGCGTTAGCAGAAGGCGAACGGCGTCGGAGATCGTGAGGCCCATGGCGGCCAGGACTGCGGAGGCCTCTTCCTTGACATCCTTGTCGACGCGCGCCTGAACGAGTTGATTGGCCATGCTAGTCAGCCTGAGGGACGCAAACTTTGCATGACATTGTCATGCAGGAAGTCTAATGATTCAAGGCGGGATGTGTATTGAGGCACTTGCGCTGTAGGGTTTTTTGGCGGACCTCGCCGGATTGCGGCTGGTTGCCCAGCAATCAGAGGCTCGGCGAGGCGTGCGGGGGCGCGACAGATGGTCAAACTGGTCGTTATGGGGTCTTCACGGTGTCTAAATGCGAATCGTTCCTACTTCGACGGCTTGGGGTAAGCACGGGGCGTTGGGGTGGAAATCTCGGATTCAAGGCCCGTGAAGTCGGAAAACGTCCGAAATGCCGCGTTTCTTGGGGTAAAGAAAAAATCTACCGCCCGCAAGCCCTTTGTTTCAGCGGCTCTCAGAACAGCGCAAGTGGCTCTGTATTGGGATATCGGGCTGGCTTGTCACTTTGCTGCGCGAGCGCGCATCACTACCCACGCTGTGCGGCTACGGGTCCAATGGCTGCTCAGGGGGCGTAGACGGACACCAGGCAGGCAAGAATGCCGATGGCCAGTCGTGGATCGAATTCACAGGTGCCTCTCCATCACGGAACCAGGCCGATCCCACTAGAAAGGACTTATCGGTTGCGGGAAAGACCACCGGACCCATTTCCACTGGAACATGTCCTTGGTCGCATCATTCCAGCCAATCAGACGCGCCCGCATTTCTTCAACGACATCTGCATGTTCGGGATCCTCGATGAGGTTATTCATCTCCGCCGGATCCGCCTCCAAATCGTAGAGCTCGTCCAGATCGTGGGGTATGTACACATACTTCCAGCGTTCGGTGCGAACCATCCGCTGGGTGCTGTAGCCCCAGACTTCACCATGACTTTCGCAGTAGACGCTGTCCGGCCAGTCGGCGGGCCTTTCGCCATGAACTAGCGGCGCCAGGCTCTTCGCGTCGAGATCGCCCGGGATTTCACCTCCGCCCCATTCGATAAAGGTGGGCATCAGATCCATCAGGCGAACGAATTCCGTCACCTGTCGGGCCTCGACACGCGGGACCCTTGCCAACAGCGGGATGCGGAAGACCTCGTCGTACATGGTCCCGGACTTTTCGAAATGCTTGTGACTGCCCGTGGCGTCCCCGTGGTCCGTTGCGAACACGAAAAGCGTGTCGTCCTCGATTCCACATTCCCGAATGGCATCCAGCACGCGCCCTACGCAGTCATCGATCAGGGAGACATCACCGTAGTACTTGGCAATCACCTTCTGCCACCAGGACCAGTCCTTGTCCTGAAGATTCCATTCCCGGTGTTTGCGCAGGTGTGCCGCGGGCTTGCCCTCGAACGTCTCATCGAAATTTGGCCAGGGCGGAATGGATTCCGGGTCATACATCGAGGCATAGGGTTGCGGGACGATATTGGGGAAATGGGGCGCGACGTCATCGATGCGCAGGAAGAACGGCTGGTCTCCCGGGGCTCTCTCTCGCAGCATTTCCAGGCCAATATTGGTCACCTGCCAGGTCTTGCCCTTTTCCTTGGGATGAGGGCTCGTGCCAGCAACCGCAAAGTCCATCCCGGGAAATTGAATCGTCGATTCTGTACCGGGGACATATCCCCAGGCCCCACGACCCTGCCTGTGACGGTCGAAGCCGAATTCCTCCGGCCCCAGATCCTCGTGCACATGCCACTTGCCCGCATAGTCCAGCGTCCAGCACGTATCCGGCTTCCTTCAATTGGCCACTGAAAGTGGGAAGATCGGTGAAAAATCCCCGGCACCAGGCAGGTGCGATGTGGGTATTGATCATCACCCCATGGTTGTGGGGGTAAAGTCCTGACATCAGGGAGGCCCGAGAAGGCGAGCAGACCGGACTGACCGTGTACGCCTGGTCGAATCGCGCACCTTCAGCGGCGAGCCTGTCCAGGTTGGGTGTCTTGCAGATCTCATTTCCGTAGCAGCCCAACGCATCGCGCCTCAGTTGGTCGGTCATGAACAGGACTATGTTTGGTGCCATGTCAGATTCCTCAAAACAGGGCGCCGCAAACGCGATCTTCGGGCGGGTTACTTGAAATCCTCGGGACCATGACGTTCCGGCACCTGTTCTTCTTCCGGCCCCCAGGGCCTGTTGACCCGCCGGCCGCGCTGCACCGCCGGGCGCGCCTCGATTTCACTGGCCCAGCGCACCACGTGCGTGTATGAGGTGACATCGAGGAACTTCTCGGCATCGTAGAGGTTGTGCAGCACGAGCGCGCCATACCAGCCGTAGTTGGCCATGTCGGCGATCGTGTACTCGTTGCCGCACAGAAACCTGTTCTCGGCCAGCCGCCGGTTGAGCACGTCGAGCAGGCGTTTCGTCTCCATGGCGAAACGATTGATGCAGTACTCGATTTTCTCCTCTCTGAAGGCATAAAAGTGGCCGAAGCCCCCGCCGATGTACGGGGCACTGCCCATCTGAAAGAACAGCCACGACAGGCACTCGGCGCGGGCGCCGGGTTCGGTCGGCAGGAAAGCGCCGAATTTCTCCGCGAGGTAAACGAGGATCGCGCCGGATTCGAACACCCGGGTGGGTGGCGATGTGCCGTGATCGGCGAGCGCGGGGATCTTCGAGTTCGGGTTGAGGGCCACGAAGCCACTGCCGAACTGGTCGCCGTCGCCGATGTTGATCAGGTAAGCGTCATATTCGGCTTCGGCGATGCCGAGTTCGAGCAACTCTTCGAGCATGACGGTTACCTTGATCCCGTTGGGCGTTGCCATGGAGTGGAGCTGCAGGGAGTGTTTGCCGACGGGAAGCGTCTTGTCGTGGGTGGCGCCGGCGATCGGGCGATTGGTGCCGCCGACTGACTTGTCCCACTGCCAGACCGGTGGGGGTGTATAGGAGGATGCGTCTGTCATGATTGTCTCTTGTCAGGTTCAAATTGTGATCTGGGGCACAAGGCGGGCTCTGGCTGGAACGGCGATCCGCTGCTTCAATGATTCCACCCTGGCCGGTCGCTGAACGACCTGGGATCGAACTTAATGGTCCGGTTGGATCGATGTTTCTCGGCCAAGTAGAAGTAAGTATCTGCGATTTTCTCCGGCGGCAACAACCCGTCGTGCTCTATGCCCCGCGTCTCGCGGGAACTTCTGGAACCTGCCGGACCCGGCATCTGGTCCTCCTCAACTTCCCTCACGACGCTGACCGCGTTGGAATTCTTGGGCTTCGGCAGGAGTGTGGTCGTCATCGGAACACAAGGCGTTGTCTGCGGGGGGCGGACCGTGTGACGCGTACCGGATGGCTTCGCCGCCTGCACCTAGTGTTCCGTCAAGTCTAAAAATGCGAGTGTAGCTGCGAGGGATTTTTGGTTCCTCGCGAGGCGCGACGACGCGGTGTGGCAGGCCCCACACAAGAAGGAGCAACGGAGCCTTCAGCCGGGGAGCGCGAGGGGGCACCCTTCGCAAGAAATCTGTCCAGGGGCCAAAAAGACCCGCAGATACCCGTAGATTTAGGCTTGACGGAGCACTAGGTCTATTGACGCTCGTCATGTCCTGGCCGTAGGCGAAGCGGCCACTGCATCGACGGCACCGGATATCGTGGTCATGGTGGCGGACGATCTTGCCTACGGAGATGTGAGCTTTAATGGCGCGACCGACGCCGAACATCGACCGTCTCGCTCCCGAGGGGATCGAAGGCAGCGTGCGCGTCCCCACGGTGGCATCGTGGCTTCGCCCGAGTGCCCGTTGAAGCTTCCGGTCGATATGGGCGTACCATAGGTGGACTTGGATGTGGAGGTTGGCGTGCGTGGGGCCAAGTCCTGGGTAGTGATGCTCCTCCTTGGCGCGGCTTGTAGCGATGAAGAGCCCGCGGGTTCATCCCCGGGTGGGTTTGGCGGGCCTCCGCTGGTGGTCACCGAAACGGCAACGGTCCGCTCCATTGCGGACATCATCGAGGCGATCGGTACGACGCAGGCGAACGAGTCCGTGACCGTTACCGCGAAAGTCACCGATTCGATCCGACACGTCCGCTTCGACGACGGCGATTTCGTCCAGCAGGGCGATGTCCTGGTCGAGCTTACCAACGAAGAGCAGACCGCGTTGCTGCAAGAAGCCGAAGCCGGCAAGCAGGATGCCCAGAACCAGTATGATCGGCTGAAGAACCTTCTCGAACAGCGCAGTATCCCCGTTTCCGATGTGGACGAGGCGCAATCCCGATTGTCCGGTGCCCGGGCTCGCTACCAGGCCCTCGTCGCGCGTTTGGACGATCGACTGATCCGCGCTCCCTTCACGGGCTTGCTTGGTTTCCGTGAGGTGAGTGCCGGAACGCTCATCACCCCGGGTACGCCCATCACGACCCTGGACGATCTTTCGGTGATCAAACTCGACTTTGCGTTGCCCGAGGTGCATCTGGGTGTCGTTCATCCAGGACTCTCGCTAACGGCCGCGAGCGCGGCGTTCCCCGGCCGGTCCTTCGCCGCCACGGTTCGGACGGTCGGTTCACGAGTCAACCCGGTAACCCGGGCGGTGCCCGTACGGGCGCATATCGACAATTCGGATGCGCTCTTGCGGCCCGGCATGTTGATGACGGTGAAGCTGACGACCGCGAGTCGCGACGCCCTGATCGTGCCCGAGACGGCTTTGTTGCAGCGCGGCATGGAGACATTCGTCTACGCGGTAACGGATGGGCGCGCGGCGATGACGACGATTGACCTCGGCATCCGCCGCGATGGTTGGGCGGAAGCACGTACGGGCATCGCGCCGGGCCAGGAAGTGGTCGTCGAAGGCGTCATGAATGTTCGAGACGGTGGCCCGGTGCGCCGTGCCGAGCCGGTCGAGGCGAATCCCGGCGTCGCTCCCCGGCGCTAGGGTGGTGAGCCATGTGGTTGTCCGACACATCCGTCAAGCGACCGGTATTTGCCACCGTCATCAGCCTGGCCCTGTTGGCCTTCGGCATCCTTTCGTTCAACCTCCTGCCGCTGCGGGAATACCCGGACGTGACGCCGCCGGTCATTTCCATCAGCACCTCCTATCCCGGCGCGTCGTCCGACGTCATTGAAAGCCGGGTCACCACGGTGATCGAGGATCAGATCAGCGGCATCGAGGGCGTAAAGGCAGTGCGTTCGTCGAGTACCGACGGCAGATCGCGCATCAACCTGGAGTTCGACCTCGACCGCGATATCGACGCCGCCGCGAACGACGTCCGCGACCGGGTCTCGCGGGCCGTACGCTGGTTGCCGGAGGACGCGCGCCCGCCGGAGATCCGCAAACAGGACTCCGATGCCCGCCCGGCCATGTACATCAACGTGCGGAGTTCGGTGTTGAACCGGATGGAACTCACCGACTACACCGAGCGCTACATCGCCGATCGCTTCGCGGCGATCCCCGGCGTTGCCAATGCCGGCGTACGCGGGGCCCGTCCGGCAATGCGGATCTGGGTGGATCGGCTAGCACTCGCGGCCCGGAACCTCACCGTCACTGACATTGAGTCGGCATTGCGCCGTGAAAACCTGGAACTCCCGGCGGGCCGCCTCGAGACCGTGGACCGGGAACTAACGGTTCGGCTCGCGCGAGGTTACGAGTCCGCCGAGGACTTCCGGGAGTTGGTGGTCGCGCGTGGCGAGGACGGTCACCTGGTGCGTTTGGGCGAGGTCGCGACGGTCGAGGTGGCGCCCCTGGACCACCGCTCGATCTTCCGTGCGAACGGCCTGCCGACGGTCAGCATCGGAATCATCAAGCAGTCGAAGGCGAATACGCTCAAGACGCTGGAGCAGGTGGCGGCCGAGATCGACAAGATCAACGACGCGATTCCGGACCACATGCGGGTCACGAAGGGATCCGACGACTCGGTGTTCATCCGCGCGGCGATCAACTCGGTCTACCGCACTATCGCCATCACCACCGTGCTGGTAAGCCTGGTCATCCTCGTGTTCCTGGGCTCGTTCCGGACCATGGCGATACCGGTCGTCACGATCCCGGTGTGCCTGGTCTCGGCATTCATCGCCCTGGCGGCATTCGGTTTCACCGTTAACCTGATCACCCTGCTCGCCCTCGTGCTGTCCATCGGGCTCGTGGTGGACGACGCCATCGTCGTGCTGGAGAACATCCATCGGCGAATCGAGGAGGGGGAGACGCCCCTGGTCGCCGCGTACAACGGGACCCGTCAAGTCGGTTTCGCCGTGATCGCTACAACGGCGGTATTGGTGGCGGTGTTCACGCCGATCATGTTCCTCACCGACAATATCGGCGTGATCTTCGGTGAGCTGGCGGTGACCATCGCGGCGGCGGTGGTGTTTTCCAGCGTCCTCGCGCTGTCGCTGACGCCGGTCATGTGCTCCAAATTCCTGCGCGCTTCGGGCCGCGAAAACCGCTTGGCGGGGTGGATCAACGGTGGCTTCTCCCGGCTTAGACAGGGCTACATCAGCGTTTTGCGTGTACTCATCCGGCACCGCTGGGTGGCGGTGCTGGCGGCGGCCGGCACGTTGGCCGGTGCCTATTTCCTGCTCGATGTGGTTCCGCGGGAGTACGTCCCGGAGGAGGACCAGGGCGCGTTCATGGCGATGTTCTCGGGGCCAGAGGGTATGGGCATCGAGCGCATGAAGCGCGAAGCCCTGAAACTTGAGCTTCCAGCCAGGCAGATGATCGACGAGGGCCTCGTACAGGTCGTCGTGATGGCCGTTCCGGGGTGGGGCGGCAATTCGTCCAACAGCGGCGTGATCATGGTCGTCATGAAGCCGTGGGGAGAGCGCGAGATCAGCACCAAGGACGCCGCGGCGCGTGTTAACGCGGCGTGGCGGAACATCCCCGACGTACGAGCGTTCGCGTTCGTGCGTTCGGGCCTGTCCCGCATGGGCGGGGGCCGACCCGTTCAGTTCGTGCTCGGCGGTCCCGATTACGAGACCCTCGCCGAATGGCGGGACCTCATCTTCGAACGGTCGCGCGAGTTTCCGGGTCTTCAGCGCGTCGACAGCGACCTGAAGGAGACCCAGCCCCAGGCCGTGGTGCGAATCGACAAGAACCGCGCGGCTTCGCTTGGTGTCTCGGTTCAGAACATCGGCAGGACGCTCTCGACGATGATGAGCGAACAGCGGATTACGACCTACGTCAAGGACGGCGAGGAGTACGACGTCATCCTCCAGGCCCGTGACGACCAGCGCGCGACCGCCCAGGACCTTTCGAATATCTACGTGCGATCGGATTCAACGGGCGAGCTAGTCCCGCTGGCCAACCTCATTCATGTCGACGAACGGGCCGCCCCCGGCTCGCTCAACCGCTACAACCGGCTGCGTGCCGTCACCATCACGGCAAGCCTGGCCCCGGGCACCGTCCTGGGCGAAGCATTGGAGTTTCTGGAACGGGTCGTTCGGGAGTCTTTCCCGGACGAGGCGCGGATCGACTACCAGGGCGAGTCCCTTGAATACAAGGAGACGAGCGGCAGCCTGGCGCTCACTTTCGGCTTGGCGCTGCTCATCGTCTTCCTGGTGCTTGCCGCGCAGTTCGAGAGCTTCGTGCATCCGCTGGTAATCCTCGTCACGGTACCGTTGGCGGTGGCGGGCGCGTTGCTCGGTCTCTACCTCACGGGACAGTCGATCAACATCTTCAGCCAGATTGGCATCGTCATGCTGATCGGGATCGCCGCCAAGAACGGGGTCCTGATCGTCGAGTTCATCAACCAGATGCGCGATGCCGGCCGCTCATTCGAAGAAGCAATCATCGAGGCGTCAGGGATTCGTCTGCGGCCCGTCGTCATGACCACGATCTCCACGATCATGGGCTCGATCCCGCTGATTCTCGCGACGGGGGCGGGCTCGGAAAGCCGCATGGTGCTCGGCATCGTGGTGTTCTCTGGGGTGTCGCTCGCCACCTTCCTGACGCTGTTCATCGTGCCGTCGTTCTACGCGCTGCTCGCGCGGCGGACCGGGTCGCCGCAATCCGTGTCGCGCCGGCTGGCGAGTCTCTTGGGAAGCGCCCGTTAGCCGCGCCGGCCGCATCGGCAACGACGCGCTGTACGTGATTCGACCGCCCAATCGTCACGGTCGCGACGAACTGAAATTAGACATTCCGGTATCACGATGTAGTGTTCGTCATGTGTCGTTGCGACTCCTGCAATATGGCGTCCCCAATGTCTATTCGAAATAGACGCATTGATCTGTCGTGGGGGGTCTCGCCATTGTTGTTGCGGATATCTGGATTCGCACCATGTCTAAACAACTTCGAGAGTATCTCGTCTGTGCCATACGCTTCTCGACGAGAACTGACGTGGTGCAGCGAGACCTCACCGTTGTGATCAACAATATTTGGATCAGCCCCGAATTCAAGCAGTAGATCAACGAATTTCGGACTCCCAGAAACAATCGCCTGAAAGAGCGGAGTCCGACCCCATTTGTCCTTTTTGGGTAACTACTCACCCCCTACCCGACCTCATTCCCGAGAGAGCATAGCCTGAAAGGCGTCCCGCGCTATGGGCCACGCGCGTCCGTCGGATATTGCTTGACATCATAGCGCCTCATCGCTATGGTGTGGCCTTCGTACGGATTGCCGGATCTTCTCGATTGGCCTATTTCGGATCGAAGGCGACCTCGGGGCTGTGCCAGCCCATCATCGCCCTGATGCCGCCGCACGACACCTACATCGAGACCCACCTCGGCGGCGGCGCGATCATGAAGCGCAAGCCGGCGGCGCTGCACAACATCGGCATCGACCTCGATGGGCGGGCTCTGGCGAAGTTCGACTGCGACTACCCCGTGCAACGCATTCACGGCTGCGCGCACCGGTTTCTGGCCGAGTACGACTATCGGGGCTCGGAGCTGGTCTACAGCGACCCGCCCTACCTGATGCGCACCCGCACCTCGGGCCGTCGCTATCGCTTCGACTACGGGGAGGCCGACCACGTCGAGCTGCTGGAACTGCTCAAGACCCTGCCCTGCCGGGTCATGCTGTCCGGCTATCCCTCGGCGCTGTACGACGGGTTGCTCGGCGGCTGGCGCAGGCTGGAGGTGCAGGTCATGAACCGGGGCGGGGTGCGCACCGAGAAGCTGTGGTTCAACTTCGTCCCGGACCGGGTGCATTGGGCCAGCCGCGCGGGCCGCAACTTCACCCACCGCCAGACCATCAAGCGCAAGGCGGCGAGTTGGGGCGGGCGCTACCAGGCGATGCCGCGGGCGGAGCGCCTCGCGGTGCTGGCGGCGATGATGGCGGTCGAGGCCGAGGACGGCTGAGCGGCGGCCATGGCCACGGTGAACCGGCAATCGCTGCGCGAGGAGTTCGAGCGCCTGAAGGCGGAGTTCGGGCGACTGTCCGCGGCGGACAAGATGTCGGCGGAAACGCGCGCGCTGTTCAACGCCCTGCTGATGCTGTTCGAAGTGCCGATGGCGATCTTCATGGAGAAGACCACCCGCAAGGGCGGCCGCAATTCGAGCATCCCGCCCTCGCAAACGAGCAAGGACGAGACCGCGGCGACCCGGCCCGGTGGCAAGGGCAAGGGCGTGACGCAAAACGATGCCCGGTCGCGCCATAGCCGCACCGTGACCACCACCGAGGTGGCGGCGGTCGACGCCTGCGCGAACTGCGGCGCCGATCTCGGTAGTACGCCATCGCAGTCCAAGCCACGGCGCACGCGCATCGACATACTGTTCGAGAAGGTCGTCCATCACGTCGATGCGGAGGTCAAGGACTGCCCCCGCTGTCGGCAGCGGACGACGGGACGATTCCCGGCGGACATGTGCGGTCCCCTGCAGTACGGCAACGGCCTCAAGGCCTACATGATGAACCTGCTGATCGCCCGGATGGTCCCGCTCGACCGGGTGCTGAAGTCGGTCGAGACGCTGATCGATGTGGCCATGTCGCCGGCGACGCTGCTGAAGTTCGTGATCCGACTGCATGCGGCGCTGGAACGTTGGGAGGCGACGGCCATCGACGAACTGCTCCGCATGCCGGCCTTGAACGCCGACGAGACCTCGCTGCGGGTGGATCGGAAGAACCACTGGATCCATGTCTATTCCGGCGGCGAGATCACCGTCAAACGCCTGCACCGCAAACGCGGTTGCGAGGCCATCGACGACATCGGCATCATCCCCCGCTACGGCGGTGTCGTGGTGCACGACTGCTGGGCGTCGTATCTGTCCTACGATCATTGCGGCCACGCGCTTTGCGGCTCGCATCTCCTGCGCGAATTGCAGTTCGTCGTAGACTCCAATCAATACCCTTGGGCCAGGAACATGAAGCGACTGCTCAAGGAAACCTGCGCCAAGGTGTCGGCGAGCGACGCCAAGCAGGTGACCGAGCGGGAATGCCGGAACCTGCGCAAACGCTATCGAAACATCCTGACGCGTGGCGCCAAGGAACTGCCGCCCATCCCCGCCCGGACCAAGGGCAAACGCGGCAGAATCGCCAAGTCCGATGCGCACAACCTCTGGGAACGGTTGAAGAAGCACGAACAGGCGGTCTTGCTGTTCGCCGAGGAGTCCACCGTCCCCTTCACAAACAACCGGGCCGAGCGCGACCTTCGAATGAGCAAGGTGAAACAGAAGGTGTCGGGCTGCTTCCGCACCGAGCGATTTGCCCAAGCCTACTGCCGTATCTCCAGCTACCTGCAAACCATGCGAAACCGCGGATACAATCCACTCGTCGCCATCCAGATCGCTCTTTCCGGGGAGATCTACGAGCAAGGGGGTGAGTAGTTACCCTTTTTGTTTGTATCTGCGCCGCTCGCCAAGAGGGAAATGGCGGTCTCCATTTCGTCGTCCGCAGCAGCTAGATGAAGCGGCGTCCCCCCCGAACGTCGTACCATGATTACGTATCCGCAAATGATTGCGATCACCGCCACGATGCATACAAGAACAATTGTTGAAATATCCACAGTATCTCCAATGGTGAAGCTATTGAATGAATCGACGCAGGGAATCACGGGCTCTGATGTAGTATCTCCGATATATCGCATCCCTTCGAGCGTAGGCGCTCTCAATGTAGCGTTCTTTCTCATCTCGAGAGGCACGCGGGTTGACAAAGCCCCGTTCGTGGATCCTGCGTCCAAATGGTCGAAGCGCTTTATCAGCAGATGTCTTCCAGCGGCACAGCCGGAGAATTGACCGATTCTCAGCCGCGTATTCTCGGCGACGTTGACCCTCGTATCTCCTCGCCATGTAGCATGTGTCCTCGACAATTTCGGCGATGGCGTAGTAGTCGTCGGCCCAGCGGATCGGTGTCGCTTGTGTCGAGCCCGGCGATGGCGTCGAATACCATCTCGGGTGCCTTCTGAAAGAGAAAGCCAACCTCGAACGGCACCGGAATCCGGAGGTGACCCTGGAAGCTGGGAATACCCGTGAAATGGAGATACGCGCTCTTGTAGTATGTCGTGAGAGCCTCGTATTCCTCGAGGTTCTCACCCGGGGAGGTCGAGTGAAACCAAGCGACGAGCGAGAGCGTCGTCAGCCCCAGAACACCGGCTATCCAGAACTTGGGCGCTTTGTCTCCCCAAAAACCCGTCTTGCCGCCCATGCCGGATCAGGTGAGCGCGACCTTGCGAGTCTCGTTGAGGCCTTGGATGGCCGCGTTCAGAAACACGATTGTTCTGATCACGAAAGTGATCCAGTCATCGGCGGCTCGGCGACTGGCGAAGTCGGTCGAGACGGCTCGGGATGCGAGGGCGGCCTGGCGCGGTGTCGCGCCGGAGGGAAGCATTCGACGAAATTGCATGACTCGGGTGCCGGCCTTGAGGGCGCGGGCCGGAGCGGTCACGAAGTTGTAGGCTCTGCGACAAGCGCGCGCATACCGCTTCAACCTGTTTGGAGTGGCAAGCGATGGCATCGCTGGCGTCACGTTCTCAAGATCGTCGGCGGCAGTCTCGAGAAGGGTGCTCGAAGCGCCGCCTTGAAGAAACCACTGCCCGGCTGCCCGACGTGGCTGCGGTGCGGTCGGGGGACCTCGCCGGGGTCTCCGGAGTTGCTGCGGAACTACGAACGCGGCGTTCGAAGGGCGATCGCGGCAAGTTGAAATGCCGGGATTTCGTTCCACGGGACGGGGCTCAACGGGATGGTTCCATCCGGGCGGAGAAAGAGTTGCTCGAGCCGCCTGTGTCTGTGAGAAGAGACCTGAACCCACCACTCGACGCCCCCATACGCCATCGCGTAGTAGCGGTGGGCGGCGAATGTTCGCAACTCGGGGCGCGTAACGGCTTGAACAAGGCGGCGTGTTCGGTGATGGACTACGGCTTGTCCGCAGACGGGATACTGGAGCTCGCCGCCGGTGTCTCGGTCGACAAGCAGTTGGCGCAACACGGGTTCGTGAGGACCCAGAGCGACCTGCTGATAGTGGGGTAAGGAGCTTACGCCGGCGCGAAAGAGAACGCTGAGGTGGAACAGCTTGAATGAGGCGTAGTCGTCCACCTGGATTCGGATCTCGCGGTCGTCGTTCCATGGGTCGGGGAGCCGGGCCGCCGCCCACTGACGAAGAAAGGGCTTTTCGAAGTGCTCGTTGAAGTGCTGCTCACACGAATCACAGAACAGTTTCTCGCGGACCCCCTTTTGCAGTGCGCGCCAAGGACGGTGCCGCGCCTGCGGTGGGCGAATGGCCATCATGTGCCCTTTGTCATTATAGAGGTCTTTGTACAGAAACTCGGGGACGATGTGTGAGTTGCGGAGCGAAGGGACCTGGCTTCCGCAGAGACGACACTTGGGCATGGTGGTGCGCTTCTCAACCTAACAAGAAGCCGGCACGAGCGCGGCGCCACCGGAGGCTGGGCGCACGCGCGGGTGACGGCTAATCTCGTTTGTCGTCCCGATCCGTCCGGAGGCGGGTGTAGGTCGCCTTGATCATCTCATCAAGCGCCGCGATTCCCTCGGGACTGAGGTGGGGATCGCGGTGGATGATGGACGAGATCTGGGCCAGGGGGCTCGGCGCGCCGAATCGCGCGACGGGGTCGCTGCGCATGAAGTGGTCGGCGGACATGCCGAGCCAGGCGGTGAGCGAGGCGAGGCTGTTGACGTCGGGCTGGCGACCCTGCGAGAGGCGGGTGAGCGTTGAGGCACTGACACCGGATTCCGTGGCGACGTCCTTCCAGGTGAGTCGCCGGGAGCGCCGTTGGGAGTCCATCGCGGCGTGTAGGGCGGCAACGTCGAAGCGGCTGGTGCGATCATCCATTATATTTCACTATTGCAATCTATAGTCACAGGTCATATATTGCATATTAGCAATTCAACACCAACATTGAAAGAGGTGCAGAAAATGGCGAGCGAACAAGAGGTGAAGAAAGTGGGCGACGACGGAAAGGTCGACGTCACGGTGAACGACAAGCCGGTGGTACTCGTCGGCGTCAAGCAAACGGGCGCTAGCGTGAAGAAGGCGGCGATCGAGCAGGACGTCAACATCAAGCAGGATTTCGTGCTGAGCATCGAGCTGGGCGGTGGCAAGACGAACCTGGTCGGGGACGAGGAGGAAATCGTGGTGTACGCCGACGAGCGGTTTCTGGCGATCGAAAACGACGACAACTCATGAGCGCAATGTTGCCGGCGGTGGCGCGAGCCATCGAGGAGATTCGCTGCAGCTTCGAGGGCTGCGGCGTGGAGGCTGAAGTGGACGGTTCCGGTGGGGCGCACGTGGTGGTGACGGGAGTGCGCCTGGGGTGTCCGTATGCGCAGGAGGCGGTCTGGATCGGTTTTCAGATCACCTTCCAGTACCCGTACGCGGACGTGTACCCACACTTCACGAACGCCGAACTGGCGCGGTCAGACGGTGGCGGGCTCGGCGCGGGCTTCGGGTTGGCCTCGTACCGGGGGCAGAAGGCGATGCAGATCTCGCGGCGATCGACCCGGCTGAATCCTCAGACCGACACGGCCGCGCTGAAATTGCTGAAGGTCGTGCGATGGATGAAGAGCCCGTCATGAAACCGTGGCGGCTGACGATACCCTCGGGGCTTTACGCGGAATTGCAGGGACACCTGTTTCCGGGAGACGGCGACGAACACGGGGCGGTGATCTTGGCCGGCACCTGTGAGTCCAAGCGGGGGCTGAAGCTGGTTGCCCGCGAACTCCATCTGGCGAAGGAAGGCGTGGACTACGTGCCGGGCAAGCGCGGCTACCGGATGCTGAAGGCAGGGTTCATCCAGAGCTGTATCCTGCGGGCAAGGGATCGGAGACTGGCGTATCTTGCGATTCACAACCACGGTGGAGCCGACTCTGTCGGGTTCTCGGGACCGGATATGGCGTCGCACGAGCGAGGCTATCCGGCGTTGCTCGACATAGCGCGGGGGATGCCGGTGGGGGCGCTAGTTTTCGCGCGCTCCGCGGTCGCGGGCGATTTGTGGTTCCCCGGTTGTCGACGAGCGCCGCTAAGCGAAGCGGCGATTATTGGGCACCGACGACAGCTGTTGTTCCCGATGCCCGAGAGGCAGAGGGCGGCGGTCGGGATGTACCACCGGCAGAGCCGCCTGTTCGGGGACGCCGGTCAGGATCTGCTGCGGAGGGCTCGCGTGGGAATCGTGGGGCTGGGCGGCGCGGGTTCGGTGCTGGCCGAGCTGCTGGGGCGGTTGGGGGTCGGCGAGTTCGTGCTTGCAGACCCGGATAGGGCGGAGGAGACGAACCTCCCGCGGCTGATAGGGGCGCGGCGCCGCGATGCGATCTCGCCGCGGTGGTGGCCGCGTGCTATCGCGGAAAGGCTGCGCAGTCCGAAAGTGCGGATGGCGGCCCGCAACATCCGCCGCGCGAACCCGAAGGCGAGGATCGAGCCGTTGGCGCGGGATTTCCTGGACGACGATGTCGCGGCGCGCTTCACGGACTGCGATTTCCTTTTTCTTGCTGCGGACACGATGGGGGCTCGGTTGCTCTTCAACGCGATCGTGCACCAGTACGGGATACCCGGAATTCAGGTGGGCGCCAAGATCCCAGTCGCGGATAACGGGGCGGTTGGGAACGTGTTCTGCGTGAGCCGGATGGTGACGCCGGAGCAGGGGTGCCTTTGGTGCAACGGACTCATCAACGCCGGCAGGTTGCAGGACGAAGCGGTGCCGGAGTCCGTCCGGAGGGGATATGCGTACCTGGACGACGCGAGCGTAGCGGCGCCGAGCGTGGTGACGATGAACGCGGTCGCGTGCGCGCATGCCGCTGACGACTTCTTGTTCCATTTGACCGGTCTGAGGAACGACGACGCGGAGACGGGGTGGTTCCGATGGAACTCCCGTCACGCGGTGGCCGGCTATGACATGCCGCGGCGGGGCGGGGACTGCGCGGAGTGCTCGTCGAAGGAGCACAGCCGGCTGGGGATGGGCGACAACGCGAGCTTGCCGACGCGGCCTACGGGGCGGCTAGGCTAGTGGTGCTTGGCTCGGCACTCGTAGAGGTCGTCGCCATCGATGATGTCGAGGTCCTCTTGTTGATCCGGGGGCGCATTGACGTCCTTGGTGAAGAGGAGACCTGGAAGGTGGAGCATCAGGATGCCGTCGCCGTCTCTTCCCGTTGAGGTGGCGTCCGTGATGGTGTGTCCGTAGATGCGGCGCATGCCGGCGGAAAAGTTGTTGTACGAGTGGATGGTCGAGATCTCGGTGACCCAAGTGAAATGGGGCAGGTGGAGTTCGAGCAGGACATCCTTAAGTTGGTCGCTGGCGGTGCCGTCGGCGATGTGGCGCCGATAGCCCGCCGCTGAGGTCAAGTAAGTGCGCAGGACGAGATGGCCGTCGCGGTGGGCGGCTTGCAGCTCGTCCAGGAGTCGTGAGTTGACGTGCATTCGGCGGTCTGTCAGTTGTCGGCGGATGTGTGGCAGGTTGGACAAGGTTTCCTCAAGGCGATCGCGTGCGGATACCTCGGCCACTTCCGCGGTGGAGAAGACTCTGGGTGACATGAGCGCAACAGCGAAGGTGGCGTGGAGGGTGCTCAACTCGACGGTGCCGGAGGACGTGCTTCGTTTTATCGTGTCCTCGCCGAACGGGTGCGGCGCGGTGACCGCATTTAAGACTGGGAGCGACATGTACGGACCGGCCTGATCGTCGTGGACGATATATGCGGGAACATAGTTGATCGCGCTGCCGGTTGGTTGGGCCTGCATCGCGAAGACACGGCCGATTACAGTGACCGCGTGACCCACCTTGGGGCCGATGGTGAGGCCGAGTATGACGGGAATGCCGGACTCGACGTACGGGAGGATAGCGGCGGCGATATTGCCTCTGAAACAGAGGGGCTGATAGCCCGCCTCGCCGATGGCCCGAAGCATTCGTTCGGTGTGGAGGAATTCCGATCCAGCCGGCAGCGATGTCGCTTCGTCCGCGACCGTGGGAGCCGCAAGTCGCGTGATGTCCGCGACGGACATCCAGTTGTAGCCGTGCCGCGCGTGCATGTGGCGCATGCCGGCCCAGATGGCGACCTGGGCGCAAGCGCCGACGCGGGTGTCCTGCTGGATATAGGCCGAACCGGTGACTTGGAGATCGATGCCGAGCAGGTTGGCGTTGAACTCGGCGCGGCAGGTGACGGTGGCCTCCATGTCCTGACGACCGCGGACGTTGGCGCGGAGGACGGTCCTGCCGATCGGGGCTGTCCGCAAGGGGCGGATCACGCAGAAGCCGCAGTAGCTGGAGCTTGCGAATTCACGGAGCTGATGAAGCTGCTCGGTTGACCGAGCCTTGTGGAGCAGTGGCGAGACGTCCTCGGTGAAGAAGTGTGCGCGCTTGCAGTGTCGCGCATGGGTCCGGAACGTCCGGGCATAGAAGTGCAGGTAGTCGGCTGAGTAGTCGCGGTCGATGTAGGGGTCCTCGATCACGTAGGATTTCGCGCCGAGGATGCGGAGATGGCGGATGGTGCTGTGCACGGCCAAGGGGTGGCCGTCGCCCAGGGCATGGGCGAGGCCGGCCCAAGCGTCGGCGGTGTCGAGCGCCTTGGGCGTGTACGTGATGCGCATGTGCTGCATGGGGAATCCGAGGGGTGCGAGGGTGGCGGCGGAACTTGGCGCGTCTATCGCCAGGAGAACTTCTGGGCCTCCTGCGCGGCCTTGATGGTCTCGTCGTAAATGCGGTCGAGTTCCTCAAGCGCCTTGGTGCTGATGGTGAGTGTGACGCCGACGTCGCGTGCGGGGATGGTCGTTCTCTTGGAAACGTGGGCGGAGTCTTGGGACGGCGTGGCGCGGTTGGGAGTTTCTTTGTCGGTCATGTTTGATCCTTAGGGTTTGGTCTTGGGGTTGGGGGGCACCGATCTCGGGGTGCTGCCGTTAGCGCGCGGGGGTCGGGGTTGAATTGCGTCAGCACGAAACGCAGTTAAGCGGAGCGTTGGAGGTGGCTGGGTGGAGCCGGCATGGAGGCATGGCGAGGGACAGGGGATGTCTGCGGTCCGGATAGGGACGGCGCGCGATCGGCGGTACGGTGAACGGTCCGGGAAGTGGAGTGGTCGAGGGCCATGGGGGTTGCGCTCCGTGATGGTGGGTGAACCCTACCATGGGCGGTGATTTCGTTGAAGGCGGTGTCCGGTCAGCGTCGGAGAATCCCGCCATAGCCTCTCGGAGATCGCATCGCGATGCGGGCGCATCCTCCTCGTTCGGAACAGGAAGCGGGGCGGGGTGCTGCCGGACCGGATCATGCGGCGGATGGCAGTCGGACGGGAGGGGTTTCGCCTGTGTCCGGATCGGGGTTACCGCTTGATCTTCCGTGCGAACGGCCTGCCGACGGTCAGCATCGGAATCATCAAGCAGTCGAAGGCGAATACGCTCAAGACGCTGGAGCAGGTGTTGGCGGAGATCGACAAGATCAACGACGCGATTCCGGACCACATTCGGGTCACCAAGGGTTCCGACATCAACGTTTTGCGTGTACTCATCCGACACCGCTGGGTGGCGGTGCCGGCGGCGGCCGGCACGTTGGCCGGTGCCTATTTCCTGCTCGATGTGGTTCCGCGGGAGTACGTCCCGGAGGAGGACCAGGGCGCGTTCATGGCGATGTTCTCGGGGCCAGAGGGTATGGGCATCGAGCGCATGAAGCGCGAAGCCCTGAAACTTGAGCTTCCAGCCAGGCAGATGATCGACGAGGGCCTCGCGCAGGTCGTCGTGATGGCCGTTCCCGGGTGGGGCGGCAATTCGTCCAACAGCGGCGTGATCATGGTCGTCATGAAGCCGTGGGGAGAGCGCGAGATCAGCACCAGGGACGCCGCGGCGCGTGTTAACGCGGCGTGGCGGAACATCCCCGACGTACGAGCGTTCGCGTTCGTGCGTTCGGGCCTGTCCCGCATGGGCGGAGGCCGACCCGTTCAGTTCGTGCTCGGCGGTCCCGATTACGAGACCCTCGCCGAATGGCGGGACCTCATCTTCGAACGGTCGCGCGAGTTTCCGGGTCTTCAGCGCGTCGACAGCGACCTGAAGGAGACCCAGCCCCAGGCCGTGGTGCGAATCGACAAGAACCGCGCGGCTTCGCTTGGCGTGTCGGTTCAGAACATCGGCAGGACGCTCTCGACGATGATGAGCGAACAGCGGATTACGACCTACGTCAAGGACGGCGAGGAGTACGACGTCATCCTCCAGGCCCGTGACGACCAGCGCGCGACCGCCCAGGACCTTTCGAATATCTACGTGCGATCGGATTCAACGGGCGAGCTAGTCCCGCTGGCCAACCTCATTCATGTCGACGAACGGGCCGCCCCCGGCTCGCTCAACCGCTACAACCGGCTGCGTGCCGTCACCATCACGGCAAGCCTGGCCCCGGGCACCGTCCTGGGCGAAGCATTGGAGTTTCTGGAACGCATCGTTCGGGAGTCTTTCCCGGACGAGGCGCGGATCGACTACCAGGGCGAGTCCCTTGAATACAAGGAGACGAGCGGCAGCCTGGCGCTCACTTTCGGCTTGGCGCTGCTCATCGTCTTCCTGGTGCTTGCCGCGCAGTTCGAGAGCTTCGTGCATCCGCTGGTAATCCTCGTCACGGTACCGTTGGCGGTGGCGGGCGCGTTGCTCGGTCTCTACCTCACGGGACTGTCGATCAACATCTTCAGCCAGATTGGCATTGTCATGCTGATCGGGATCGCCGCCAAGAACGGGGTCCTGATCGTCGAGTTCATCAACCAGATGCGCGATGCCGGCCGCTCATTCGAAGAAGCAATCATCGAGGCGTCAGGGATTCGTCTGCGGCCCGTCGTCATGACCACGATCTCCACGATCATGGGCTCGATCCCGCTGATTCTCGCGACGGGGGCGGGCTCGGAAAGCCGCATGGTGCTCGGCGTCGTGGTGTTCTCCGGGGTGTCGCTCGCGACCTTCCTGACGCTGTTCATCGTGCCGTCGTTCTACGCGCTGCTCGCGCGGCGGACCGGGTCGCCGCAATCCGTGTCGCGCCGGCTGGCGAGCCTCCTGGGAAGCGGCCGTTAGCCGAGCCGGCCGCGTCGGCAACGACGCGCTGTACCTGTAGCAGGCGGTCTTGCCCGGCATGCGCGAACGCAGGTGGGGCCGGATCGTCAACACCTGCTCGCTCGCGGGCAAGAACGGCGATGACGAAGGATCCCCGCGGCTGGACACATTGAGGAGAATCTGATGCCCAACTACCGCCCACACCACATTCACCTGATGAGTCATGACGCCATGGAGGCAGGTGCCTACTACGAGAAAATGTTCGGCGCGGAACTCATCGCCTCGAAAGGGGCCAACGGGTTACCGCGGGCGAATTTGATGCTGGGCGATCAGATCATCCTGATCTCCACGGTCACCGAGAACGTGACCCAGACGGCGTCAGGTCCGCACAGTTGCCTCGGGCTGGACCATATCGGCATCGCCGTCGATGACCTGCCGGCGGCAATCGCCGATCTCGAAGCGAAGGGCGCCGAGTTCCTCATGAAGCCGCGCGGCGAACGGGCCAGGATCGCCTTTCTGAAGGGACCCGACTCCGTCAGCATCGAACTGGTACAGAGCCGATTTGAGCGACCCGCGGATGGCTAGTCGAAATCCTGAACAACCGAATCTGCTTTTTATCTTGTCCGATGACCAGGGCGCATGGGCCATGGGCTGTGCCGGAAACGAGGAAATCAGATCGCCCAACCTGGACCGCCTGGCGCGGGAAGGAATCCGCTTCGACAATTTCTTCTGTGCCTCGCCGGTGTGTTCGCCCGCCCGTGCATCGATCCTTACTGGTCGGATTCCCTCACAGCATGGCGTACATGACTTTGTGAGCATGCCCCACGATCGGGAGGGCAAGCCTAATCTAGATATACCGGCGAACAGTATTCACTTTCTGGCCGGCATGCCGAGTTATGCGGATCTGCTGGCCGAAGTCGGCTACGACACCTGCCTTTCCGGCAAGTGGCACCTGGGCGATGGCCTGCAACCACGCTGCGGCTTCCAGAAGTGGTATCCGATGCCCTATGGCCAGTCCAGCTACAGGGACGTCCCCATGGTCGAAAGCGGTGAAGTCAGGTTATACGAGGATACCTATGCGACCGATCTCTTTACCGATAATGCGCTGAAGTTTCTGGAGAACCAGGTTGACGAGGACCGGCCCTTCTGCCTGACTTTGCCCTACACGGCGCCGCACAGGCCGTGGGGAAGAGAGCATCATCCGGAGGAGACCTGGGATGATTATTACAACAACTGTCTATTCGAATCGACGCCCGGCCTGAACGAGCCGGTGCCGCCGGGCTTTCAACGATACACGTTTGAAAGGCCGTCGACGGGCGCTTCGACCACTATCGATCCCGAAAAGCGAAAGCAACACCTGACCGGGTATTTCGCTTCGATCGAAGAGATGGACCGGAATGTTGGTCGCTTGCTGGACTGGCTGGAATCCCGGGATCTCAGACGCAACACGCTGGTGGTGTTCATGGGCGACAATGGTATGAACATGGGCCATCACGGCATTTACGGGAAGGGTAACGCAACCTGGCCGCAGAACCTGTTCGATACCAGCGTCAAGGTCCCCTGCCTGATCAGTCGGCCGGGACATGTCCCGGAAAACCAGGTCAACACCGATTTGCTGAGCCAGTATGACTGGCTGCCTACCTTCCTGGACTATGCCGGCGCCGCGGACCGTGTGCCAGACGGGTTGCCCGGACGATCGTTCGCGCCATTGCTGGCCGGTCAGGCCGGCGGGGAAAGGGAGAGCATTTTCGTGTTCGACGAGTATGGGCCGGTACGTATGATCCGCTCGCAGGAATGGAAACTGATCTGGCGCTACCCGGCAGGCGCCCATGAACTCTATAACGTGGCGGAAGACCCGGAGGAGCGCGTCAATCTTTTTATTCAGCCCGGATACGCGGACCGCATCCGCACGCTGCGCCGGGAACTGGACGACTGGTTTTCGAGATACGTGGACCCACAACTCGACGGCAGCAAACTGCCTGTTACCGGATACGGTCAACGGGATCATGCGACGAAAGCAGATGCCTTTGACTATCGACCCCGGAATTGAGCGCGGTCCTGCCGTTCGCCGACAAGCCCCTCCACCTGCCGACCTCGATCACCTTGATCTGCAGGGCGGACGCGCCGGCGGCGGCAAGGGAGGCCGTCCTCGAGGTGCCCACGGGAGAGTTGGACACCGAAAAGATCACCTCGGAGATCATCGGCGACCGGCTCTACGTCAACTGGACGCCGGGCGGCGACATTCGCGACAGCGCGGTGGCGGTCGGCAAGTACCTCGAGGCCGAAGGGTGTGGCAACGGGTACTTCCAACTCGAGTCCGGCGAAGGCGTGACCTTGCCGCCCCGGCGGTGATGGGTGCCAGTCAGAGGTGTTCGAGCCCTCGAGTTCCCGGGGGCCCGCGGCGCGCCAGTCCCGCGACTCCATGCCTAGGGCAAGGGGTGGAGCTCGGCGATGTGGGGTTTGACGTGCCGGGTCTGGGTTTAAGCCGATTGCGCCTCCTCGTTACGCATCCCAGACGGTCTTCCAGGCGTCGACGTCCGCAGGCATCAGGCCGTGGAGCACGCAGTTGTGTTCGTGAAGTCCGAGTAGCTCCCATTGTGCGGATTCCAGGAACCAGGGCTGCTCGTGGTGGTCCACGCGGAGGCGGGCATATTCGGCGATGTGCCGCGCAGCCGCGATGCGGCCCATCCGCCCCTTCACGACCGCGCGAACGATGTCGCTGAGTGCTTGTCGGTGCTGCAGACGCAATCCACCGTCGGGATCCATGGACTCGGAGACGGCGACGTATCGTACGGCCGACCTGCGGTAGGCATGCAGGAAGACATCGCGGAGCAGTTCGACCCGGTTGAGTTCGTATACGCCGAGGACGCCCTCGATGTAGAGCGATCGCGGAACCTGCGAGAAGGAAAGCGGGGCAAGATTCGCCCGTATCAGTGGAATGTTGGCCGCGACGCGCGATAGCCGCTTGTTGACGTCCTCGAACGGTTGCAGATAGGGGAGCTGGACCATCGCGAAGAAGGCTTGCTCGAACGGATCGTCGATCTCGCGCAGCCGGGCGAGGATCCGATCGAAGCACTCCTCGATCCGTTGAGGCACGGCCAAGGGCTCGAAGGAGGACCCTTCGATCCCGACGATGTTCATGCGCAGCCGCCCTGGGGCGCCCGGATCGGGCAGCAGGTCGCGTGACAGCAGGGCGTGGAGGCTGCAGATGGTGTAGCGGTTGAACTCGACCTCGGCATTCTCGTCGAGGAGGAACTCAATGGCTGCCCGGTGGTTCAGAATCATCCTCGCGTCGTCGCGTGTCTTCCCGGTCGCCTCGCCGCCGAGATCCAGGAGCCGCTGCGTGTCGAGCAGGGAGTAGGTGTTCCCCTCGAGCCGGCTCGAGTTCCAGGACAGGTCGACCAACAGCCGGGCGCGTACCTGGCGGGCGTGTGTGCCGGCGGGCTGGCGCGGCATCGATGTGCGGCCGAGGCGGTGCAGGAGTTCCCGGTCTTCCGGCGACAGATAGGGTCGGTCGGGATGGTAGCCGTCGAGGAAAGCCTGCTGGTAACCGACGGGCTTGCGTTGAGTCGTCGGCTGGGTGACGTGTTCCCGAATCGCCGCGCCGGTGTTGGACAGCACTGGGTCGACGCGGACGTGGGCGTGTACCTGCGGGCGTCCGGCAATGATCACGGCCCCCGCATCAACGTCGCGAGGCACCCGATAGCGTGTTGCACGACCGATACCCTCGGCAACAAGCCGCGAGTTGCTGACCATTGCGGCGATGCGGGCCTGCAGCGTCCGCCGCGGCATGTCTTCGGGAACGGCTGCCGCGATCTCGGTCACGGACATGGCGTCGCCATGATTCCGAACCACCGCTTCGATGGCGTTCAGGTAGTGTTCGGGCGTCCGTCTCGCCATGGACTGTCCTTAACGGGCCGCGCGAGATCGGTGAGCGCGCGCTTGCTCGGGCTCGCGACGGTTTTCGCGCGGGAATGGGACTTTTGCGCGCATAAATTGTTTGTTACGCGCAGTTTAGCCCATTTGCACGCAGGAATGCGGATAGGACGAATAACCGCTCGAAACGGGATGGTTGCGAAGTCCGGTTGATTGACGGGGCGCTCGGAGGAAGTCTTCGGAGGCGTCCGTTGAGCCCGTTGAGCCGGTTGAGAATGTGGCGGTGGACGCTGGAGACGGAAAGGTCGCGCGAAACGGCGGTTACTTGTGTAGCGGTCGCAGCATGGCGTCGGGCGGTCGTTTTCTACGGGAGCCTGTCCTGGTGTTCGCGCGGCGGGGTGCTCCGTGTTGAGCGGAGGTGCTCTCGGATTGGCAGTTGTGGCTGCCTCGCGTACACGAATGTGCTCGAGGATCGTGGCGATGACATCGGGATTTTCGATGCGGGCGATGACTCGCAGCGTGCCGTCGCACTTGGGGCGGGTCTCGATGTCGATGGCGAAGACGCGTTTCAGGCGCTGCGTCCAGGTCATGGGGGCAAGGGGCTTATCCGGCTTTTCGTGGCGAGGTTTGCGTTTTGCCACGACGGACTCACGATGCTTGCAAATCGGCGCGAACACGCCGTGGAACCGGGTGAGGTTCAATCGCGGATGCGGGACCAACGCCGCCGGGCGGGCGATGAAGTCGAGTGGGTCGAGGACGACGCGGGTGGAGCCGTCGCGAAACGGCTGCTTGAACCGATAGATGACTTGTCCCCGATCGTTGGTCGAGAGCCGCTCGTTGGCGATGGCGGGCCGCGCGATGTGGCGACAGAGCTTTTCGAGCTTGTCGCGTTGGGCGGCTTCACGGACGGTGGCGGCGTGGAGCGAAAAGCCCGGCTGCCCGGCGAGCAAGGTGGATGGGAAGGGTTCGGGCCGTACCGGGACGGTGCGCGAGGTCAATGCCTTCCTGTCGGCGATGGGCCCGATGGCGATCCGGTAGTGGATTACGACGGCATCGGCGACACGATCCGAGTCTCGCTGAGCGACGACCCCACCGAGGAAATCTACACAGGGATCGAGATACTCAAGTCCCTCGAGCTGCGCAAGGAGGGCACGGTGCTGGTCGCCTGTCCCAGTTGCGGCCGGGCGGACGTGGACGTCGTCAAGCTCGCCAACTCCGTAGACGACATGATCAAGAAGATCAAGACTCCCTTGAAAGTGGCCGTGATGGGGTGTGAGGTCAACGGACCCGGAGAGGCGAAGGATGCCGATGTCGGCATCGCCGCCGGGGCCGGACGCGCCATAGCGATATGTGATGTCCGCGTGCAGAATTATGCTACGATTCGTGTACACAACTATAGGGACGATCACATGGGTTTGCCTACCTCATTCAGCGTTCGAGACCTGAGGCAGCGTTCCGCAGAACTGCTCCGGAACGCCGAGGACGGGCGGCTGGCGATCATCACCAAGCACGGGCGGCCAACCATCCTCGCCGTTCCCTTCGACGACCGCCTTCTCGATGTCGGCGTGCATCGGTCACTCGCGCTGCAACTGTTCGAACAACGCCAATTGACTCTGTCACAAGCCGCCAAGGTGGCCGACCTGAGTGCGGAAGATTTCATGGACCTGCTCGGCAAGGCTGGCGTGGCGGCGGTGGACTACCCGCCATCGGAACTCGAAGACGAATTACATAACGCCTTGTGAATCATCGCGGGGAGCCTTCGGCCGAGGCGAGCGGGAAGTCCGTCTCCGGTAAAGAATCCCCGTTCGTCGCCGATGCCGGCCCGCTGATCGCCCTGGCCAGGGTCGAGAAACTACAGTTGCTTCGCAGCCTGTTCGGCGACGGTCTCATTCCGCCGGCGGTCCACCAGGAAGTTCAGGCCGGGTCGGGGCGGCCCGGGGCCACCCGGATCGGGGAAGCGCTGTCGGCGGGCTGGTTGCGCGTCACCCCGCTTGCGGACGATGCGCAAGCCGCAAATCTTGTCCGTATTGTGGACGCGGGAGAAGCCGAAGCCATCGCCCTGTGCCTGGAACGGAAGGCGAGATTCCTCCTGATCGACGATGCCAAAGGCCGGAAGATCGCCCAACGCGCCGGAATACCCCTGGTGGGTGTGGCGGGGGTGCTGCTTGCCGCGAAGTCACGGGGCCTGCTCGTTGCCGTGAGTCCGGTCCTCAAGGAGCTGGCGGGCGTCGGCTATCGCCTGTCCCGCCAACTCATCGACGGTGTGCGCCGCAATGCGAACGAGTGAGGCGGCGTCCAGAACGCAACACGCATCCATCAAGGTGCCAGCGCCGGTTCGAGTAGCTGCGCCCCTCGACGCGCCGTTTCCGTATCTCGGCTGCGAACTTGCGGCCGAACCGGTTCCACCAGTAACGCATCGTTTCGTGGCTGATGTCGATGCCTCGTTCGAACAGGATGTCTTCGACCTGGCGTAACGACAAGGGATAGCGGATGTACTCGCGACCTACGGTCACCAGGGCTACAGCCTCGATTTCTGCGAGCCAACCCAGCAGCAAGACCCGTCCGCCGTGTTCGTGACCCTCAAGAACATGGTACAGCGGGCCGACTACGACCCGGCCAGGCACGGGGCAGAGGCGACGCGCAAGCGGGGAAAGGCCCTCGCGGAGATCCGCGAACTGCTGGAGCCGTTCGAGTACTGGCAGTTCCGCTACCGGATGTGGTTCGCCTATCAGTACTACGCCATGCGCGAGGAGTCCGGCTTTGTGCTCGGCACGGCCTGGCCCGCGCTGCGGCGTATTGCGGCCGAGTTGGGGCAACGGCTGGTGGACGTCGGTACCCTGAGCGAGCCGGATGACCTCTACTTCCTCACAAGCGACGAGATCAAGCCCGCCCTGGCAGCGCGCGGGCTCGGCAAGGCAATGCCCGAGTATCTCGCCCTCACAGCAAACCGCCGGGAACTCAGGGAGGCGCGCAAGCGCCTGCACCCGCCGGGCACGATTCCGGAAGAAGCCAGCGAGAACCCCGGCGTGAAGTTCAAGCAGACCCAGTTCAAGAACGACGACTCGAGCGATACCCTGCGCGGCATCCCCGTGAGTCCGGGCACGATCACCGCGCCGGCCAGCCGGATCATGAGTGCCCAGGAGTTCGACCGGATGCAGCCCGGGTCCATCCTGGTCTGCCCCATGACATCCCCCGCCTGGACCCAGCTCTTCGCCCACGCTGTCGGGCTCGTGACCGACATCGGAGGCATCCTGGGTCATGGCTCCATTGTCGCCAGGGAATACGGCATTCCTGCGGTGGTCGGCACCGGCAACGTCACTCGGCGGATTGAGAGCGGTCAGACCCTGGAGGTGGACGGAGACGCGGGTACCGTTGTTATCCAGACAGGCGACTGACTTTTTTACTCGACTTAGCGGGGGTCGGCTTTCGTTCGGCGCGAGAGCGACGGCCTGGTGAAGAAGGACCCGGACGCGACACGCGCACCCACGAGGGTCGCCCTCAGGCATCGACTGGAGTAGCGTCACGGCCGTGGTCGTTGTAGAAATCGGCGACTACCATTAGGACAACTGCTGAAGAGAGATGAAATGAGCGAGGCGATGAGGATGTCCTTTAACCTCGACTGGGTCTCACCTCCCGGAGATACCGTCGCCGACCTGTTGGACGAGCGAAGCTGGACGCAGGCTGAGTTCGCAATTCGGCTTGGGACTTCCAGGAAATTTGTCAATCACCTCGTATCGGGCGAAGCGTCGATTAACCAAGCAACTGCGCTAAAACTTGAGCGGGTGCTTGGTAGCACCACCCGATTCTGGCTGAATCGTGAAGCTGACTATCGCGCTGCCTTGGCGAAGCAACAGGAAAATCGAAACGCTCCGAAATGAAGTTCCGTGGCTGGATGAAGTTCCAGTGGCGGCGATGAGGAGAATGGGATGGATCGGACCGCAACGTGACAAGGTAGAGACGGTAAGCGATTGCTTGAGGTTCTTTGGTGTGGGTTCCGTGGATGCCTGGAGGGGCTGGGCCAGCGGGCTCAAGCTGACAGCCTATGGGATGTCGGGCAAGGCTGGTCGCAACTTGGGCGCGATTGCGGCCTGATTGAGGCATGGAGAGTTAGGCGCTGAAAAGATCGATTGCGCGCCTTATTCGGCGGATGCGTTTAGGTCTCGGCTACCGAAACTTCGGGCTCTTACGCTTGAAACAGATCCAGAGGTTTTCGTGCCGTGTTTGCGCAGTCTGTGCGCAGGGGCGGGCGTTGCAGTTGTTCTGGCGCCGACGCCAAAAGGGTGTTCTGCGAGGGGTGCTACGAGGTGGCTTTCGCCACAAAAGGCGCTGCTGATGTTGAGCTTGCGCTACAAGACAAACGACCAGTTGTGGTTTTCCCTGTTCCACGAAGCGGGCCATATTCTTCGTCATGGCAAGAAGAAGATATTCCTGGAGTTCAATCACGGGGGAGCGCAGGCCGAAGAGGCGGAAGCAGATCGGTTTGCAGCCAACCTGCTAATCCCGCCCAGGCATCATCAAGAGCTCTTCAGCCTGGGATCGAACAAACAGAAAGTCGTGGCTTTCGCTGAGTGGAATCGCGCCAGGGATTGGCGTTGGCCGCTTGCAGCACGAAGATCTTGTGCCCCATACGCACCTGAACGGCCTCAAAGCGAGATACCCCTGGGAGCGAGCGTCGGGGACCCAGTTGGGAACCCATTCGGGAACCCATTCGGGAACCCATTCGGGAACCCAAAAGAGGAGATCGGGTTAAGGAGACGGAGGATCGCCGTTTAGCGTCACGCAAGGAGTGGGCGAACGGGTTAGATGGCGAGACTTCGCCCGGCCGAGTGAGCCTTGCGCGCACATGTTCGGGTAGAGGCCTGACATGGTATTCTGGCCGCGTCCATTTCCACGAACTATCAGCAAGCGAAGACCGATGCGATAAGCCCAGCAGACCCCGCGTTCCCACGCCCCTGCCACATGAGGCTTGTCTCGCATGTCCACCATCATCTGCCGGAGATTGACCTTCGGCTACCCCGGTTCCGAAGACAACGTCTTCAAAGACGTCGATCTCGTCATCGATACCCAGTGGCGGTGCGCCCTCGTGGGTCGAAACGGTCGCGGCAAGACCACCCTGATGCGGTTGATCCACGGCGAACTCGTTCCCGACCGCGGCAGGATCGAGCAAGTACCGACCGCCTACTTCCCTCGTCCGGTTGTTGATCCCGGAGAGCGCGTTCGGGACGTCGTCAAGGATGCCGTCGGCCCTTTCCGCCGATGGGAGACCACGATGGATGACCTGCTTGCGGATGGTGGCGAGGATGCCATTGCCCGCTACGGCGAGCTTCTCGACGCCTACGAGGAGTCCGGCGGCTACGCCATCGACAGCGGCATCGAATCGGAACTCTCCGCGCTTGGCGTCGATGAGCGATCCTGGGACAGGCCGTTCTCGAATCTCTCGGGCGGCGAACAGACGCGTTGTCTTCTTGCCAGCCTGTTCGTGTCGGACTCGAACGAGCGCCACGGGAGTTCTGCGACAGCAACACTTCCAAGTCGCCCGCCGGGACGCCGCTTTCCTTTGATCGACGAACCGACCAACCACCTGGATGCCGACGGCAGGCGCCGGCTTGCCGACTACCTGCGTTCCAAGCCGGGCTTCCTGCTGATTTCCCACGACCGCGCGTTTCTCGACGCCTGTTGCGACCACGTCGTCGCACTGAACCGCGACACCGTCGAGGTCGAGCGCACGTCGTTCTCGGCCTGGCGCGAACGTTTCCGGCAACGGCTTGCCAGGCAACGCTCCGAGAATGCGGCATTGAAGGAGGAGATCGGGCGACATACGCAAGTTGCCGCCGACCGACGCGCCGGCGCGCTAAAACGGGAGAGCGACAGGGCTTTGAACCGCGCGAGGCGGCAGATGAAGAAAGCGCTCATCGCCGAACGTCGAGCCGGGAATGCAGCCGACGAACGACGTCGCACACTCGTCGATGTGGAGAAGGAACGGCACCTGCGACTTCCCGACCCCGGTAGAGTCGCTGGATCGCTGGTCGTCGCGAACAACCTGAGCCTGTGGCGCGGCGAAGAGCCGGTGTTCGCCAGGCTGTCGTTCACGATTGCGCCGGGCGACCGAGTCGCCGTCATCGGACCCAACGGCAGCGGCAAGTCGAGCCTGCTGGACCAGATCGAAAGCGCACCGCATCGACACACGGGCACACTCTCAAGGCCGGCGCATGTAGCCGTGGCGAGGACCTACCAGCATCCCCAATGGAGGTCGGGACTTTTGCGCGATCGGCTAGCCGAAGCGAGCCTCGACGAGTCCCGCTTTCGCCAGATCATGGCTGTCCTCGGGGTGCGCGGTCGCGTTCTCGACGGGCGCGTGGAAGATCTGAGCCACGGGGAGCAGAAAAAGATCGACCTGGCGCGCTCCTTTCTCGCCGAGGCACCCCTGCTTTTATGGGACGAACCCTTGAACTTCATCGACATCGATGCCCGCGAGCAGATCGAGGAGGTGTTGCTGCGGGACAAACCGACGGTTGTTTTTGTGGAGCACGACGCGGCGTTCATCGAACGGGTCGCGACACAAGTGATCGAGCTCCCGGGCTGACGCCAGGAGTGGGGAGCCAGCACCGCGTCCGGACGGTCCGCCAAGAGTTTCACGCACCCTGTCCGGCTGCGGGGTAGACAACATCGGCCCGCAGGGCGTCGGCTGCGAAACTCAAAGCTGCAAGAATTCCTTCATTCGTCAGCCGGGGATGGGCTGCGAGTAGTTGCTCAATTGTTTCGCCAGCGGCGAGTTTTTGCAGAATCAGTTCAACGGTTATGCGCGTTCCCGCGACCACCGGCTTGCCCATGAGAATGGCGGGATCGGATCGAATAAGGCTGGCGTTCACATTCTGCTCCTCTCGAATATGTAATGGGGGAGTTGGCCCTGACCGGCGTCGGTGGACAGTTTATCCCGACGCCCCGGCGCTCGAACCCCGCCAGGATCCCGCGATACACCGTTGACGCCTTCGAAATCGGCTTTTGGCCGAAGGCGAGGAAGGCATTAGTTGGCTTTTCTGGGTGGGCGCTCCGGACTCGATCCGGCGCATCTGGGTCAGGGCAACGGCTCGGCTTCCACCATCATAGCTACCAATACTGCCGTTTCGTCGCCCTTGTTCACCCAGGCGTGGTTGGTTCCGCGCTGAATGACCACGTCGAAGGGCTTCAGGTGAACCTCGCCTTCGTCGACCAGCATCGTCACCTCGCCCTTGAGCAGAATGATGTAGTCCACGGTCCTGGTCTTGTGCATCCCCGGGTGTCGGGACGTGTCCGGCCTCCGCGCGATCGCGGCCGCCCTTTCTTGTTCGCTCATGGCTGCCAGGCGTTCCTGCGCCTCGCGTTCGCGATCCTCGGGGCTTCCATGCTCGCGTTCCGGTCTGACCTCGAAGAAACGGAATATCGTGCCATTGGCATCGGGTTCGAGGATCCCGGGGCGCGTCGCCACGGTATCCACCAGGTCGAGATTGTCGGTCGGCATGCTCGTGGTGCACCACATCTCGTACAGGTTGCCGCGCCGAATGCCGGGTCCGCCGTCCATGGCGATGATGGCCTTGCCCTGATCGTCATGGCCGGTGACGACGCGTCGGTACTTGGACATTGTTAACCCCCTCTAGCGTTGTGATGCCACTCACCTTAGCGCACTTTGACCGTTCAGGATCAACCTTGCCCTGTGAGGTCGAAGCCACGAAAGCTCAGTTGGTCAGCGTGATACGCGCTGCTTTATCTTGGTCATACCACCAGGTCTCCGGGAAGCCGGTGCGGAACTCGGCATCGATTGGTGGCCTGCCGAACTTGTCCCAATAGAGTACGCGCGGGCCCTCGATCGCGATTATCGGGATCTGGTAGAAGTTCCAGAGCAGAATGCGGTCAAGGGCCCTCTGGGCGGCGGTCAGTTCTTCTCTCGAGCGCGCATTCAGCACCCGTATCACCATCGCATCGACCGCGGCGTGTTGAATCCCCGAGCGGTTGGAGCCCAGCGGCACGTGCGCATTCCTGGAGTGGAAATAGGAGATGAGCTCGAGCGTCGGCGGTTGGCCGATCCCCACACCGTATAGGAGGATGTCGTAATCGAACTCTTTCATCTTGTTGATGTATTGGGCAGTTTCCAACAAGCGCACGCGGGTTCTGAATCCCAGCCGGTGGAGCTGGTCGACATACGGGGCGACCAGGCGCTGCTCGGCGACGGAACGGATGATGAAGGAGAGCTCAAACGGCTTGCCGTCCGCGTTTGTCAGGACGCCGTCGCGTACTGTCCAGCCCGATTCGCGCAGGAGCTCTCTCGCGCGCAGCAGAACATCGCGGTTGCGGCCGACGCCGTCCGAGCGTGCGAACCCGAACGCCTGCGTGAAAAGGCGTTCCGGAAGCTGATCGCGAAAAGGCGCCAGCAGGGCGACCTCGGCCGCATCGGGCAGGCCAACTGCCGCGAAGTTCGTCTGCGAGAAATAACTCTCCGGACGCGTGTAGAAGCCCTGCGTGATAACACGCTCGTACCAGTCGTGGTCGAACGCGAGGGTCAAGGCTTCTCTTACACGCACATCTTGAAAGTTGTCCCGGCGGATGTTGATGACGAAGCAGCGAATCAGTCCAACGTAGGTGCTGAAGTTGTGCCGGCGCATCACGATCCAGCCCTTGTCCCGTGCCGGGATGTTGTAGCCGTTGTGCCAGTACCGTGGTTCCGTTTCCTGCCGGTAGTCGACCAGCCCTTTGCGAAACGCTTCCCGCGCGACGGTGGCATCGCGATAGTAGTCGTAGCGGATCTGGTCGAAGTTGTGCCGCCCGCGATGAACGGCGAGGTGTCGGCCCCAATAGTCGGGCACCCGTTCGTACAGAAGGAAACTCGATGGCGCGAAATTCGCCACGCGATACGGGCCGCTGCCGAGCGGCGGCGTCATCGACGGTCGCGTGATGTCCCGCTCGCGCCAATAGTGTTCCGGCAGGATCGCGATCTTGCCGAGGCTGAGGACCACCCCGGCGTTCGGTCCGCTGGATTTCCGCAAATGGAAAGTCAGCTCGTGATCGTTGTGCACCTCCATTGATTCGATCACCGAGTAGGCCGACTGCAGGTTGTCGCGGGTTCTGCGTGGCTGCTCGAGATTGTCGAGAAGGTAGTCGAACGTGAACACGACATCTCGCGCCGTCACCGGCTTGCCGTCGTGCCACCGCGCCTGGGGCCGGAGACGGATTCGCACCCAGGTGAAGTCATCGGCGACCATCACGGCTTCGGCGAGATTGCCGTAGAACGTGCCGATCTCGTCGTCCGCCGGGATGAAGAGCCCGTCGTAGAGGACCGGCGTCGACGGGACCATGATCCCCATTCCCGGCGCGTTCGTGCCCACGCCCTCGGGGTTGAATGAGCGCCAGTTGATGTTGTTGCCAAGCACGAGCATCCCGCCCTTGGGGGCGTCGGGATTGACGTATTCGAAGTGCTTGAAATCAGGCGGGTACTTGAACTCGCCGAAATACGATACGCCGTGTTTGAACGCCGGCTCGGCCAGGGCGAAGGCCGAGCCGAGTGCGATAGCCGTGCCGGCGAACGAACTTAACCGTGCCAGTGATGTGCACCCCCGGCGGCGCATCACGCGGCACGCGCGATCAGTGAAGATTCGGGCTCATTGTCTTTCGGGTCCAAAGGGTAGACCCGCGCCATGGGCGGACCAAAGCACGCGCTCCTCGTCGAACGGCGCACTCGCGACCTCCACCGGATGGCCGAAGATCGCGGTCGAGCGCGTTTGCGTGTCGTAGGCGACCCAGTCGGCGAGCGCCTCGGTGCGCGGGTTGCCGTTTCTGGCGAGGTTGACCACCGCGTCCTGCAGATGCGCCGAGAGCGTATCGGCGGCCTCGCCCCGGCCGAAGAACTCGGCACTCTCGTCGCTGTAGTCATGGGTGCCGAACAGGAAGCCGATGAAGATCGCATGCGACGATCTGAGAATGCCGGCGTCCCACGGCGATTCCGCCGTGACCACGTACTGATAGGCCGGTTGGCCGCGTGCGGCCATGGCCTCGGCCAGCGCGATCGACGGCATGCGCATCTTGCGACCTGTCTCGATCGCCGCCAGTATCGAAACCGGGTTGCTCGGATGGCCCCGGTCGTTGAGAATCTGACGGTAGCCGTCGATGACGGCTTGCGCATCCTCGACGTTTTTCGAAACCTCGGCGAGCAATCCTGCTTCGTCGAGGCCCGCCAGCGCTGGACTGCGGACCGTGAACAGCCGCCACTCGTCGCGCTGCGTGCCGACCAGGATCGGGATGCCGTCCGCCGCGCCGCCCTTGATCGCATCGAGCGGGAACTCCGGCAGATTGGTGCCGTCGATGACCGGCTGAAAGCTCATGCCGCCGCCCGGCAGCCTGAACCCCATGGCGCGGTCCAAGAGCTCCTGCGGGTGGAGCGCGATGAGCTTGTCTATGTCGTCGGTCCCGGACAGGCCGAGCCTTCCCAGTATGCCCTCGCCGACGGCCTCCGCGCGATCAAGCGTGGTCGCGGTGCTCGCGGCGCCGCTGATCGGCATCGCGCGATGAAAGAGTCCCCGCGCCGGCGTCAGCGCCAGCAGCGCGCCGACACTCATGGCGCCGGCCGACTCGCCCAGGACGCTGACGTTGCCCGGATCTCCGCCGAACGCGGAGATGTTGTCGCGGGTCCATTTGAGCGCTTCGACCTGGTCCAGCAGCCCCTCGTTCCCGGTCGACGGAATGCGTCCGCGGGTCGCCCCGTTCAGGTTGAGAAAGCCCAGCGGGCCGATCCGATAGTTGATCGTGATCACAACCACGTCGCCGCGGCGCGACAGTATCTCGCCGTCGTACACCGGCGTGCCGCCCGTGCCGCCCGAGAAACCGCCGCCGTGGATCCACACCACCACCGGGCGCTTGGCGTCGTCGAGGCCGCCCGTCCAGACGTTCAAAACCAGACAGTCTTCGTCACGTTTCTCCGCGTTGGCGGCGTTGAACACGAACTTCAGCGGGCCTTCGCCCCCGGACGCCGCCTGCCACGCCTGCTTGCCCCAGTCTTTCGCGTCACGCACGCCGGACCACGGTTCGGGCGGCTCCGGCGGGCGCCAACGCCGCTCGCCCACCGGGGGCGCGGCGAACGGGATGCCCCTGAAGCCGTGAACACCGTTGTTGCTGGTGCCTTCTACCTTGCCGTAGCGCGTCTCGACGATGGCCATATTGTCCTCACCCTTTGATGTCTTAAGCGGCTAAGTTTGGGTGGGACTGCAAAAGAGCGCAAGCGCGAAGCGTCTGGCGAAGCCCTGGACGGTTCCGAATAGCCACCGACCCGAATGGGCGGTACCCTCTTGCTCGCGCGGGAAATTTGGCGAGGAGATAAGGACCATGAGACTGGGTGGACCCACTTTCGACGTAGACATCGAACCGCGGGCGCTGGTGACGTATCACCAGGAAAATGGATTCTCGGCAGCTTTCATGCCGTACATCGACGACAAGGTCAAACGTGACGAAATCTGTGCCGCGTACGCAGAAGCGAACATCGTCCCCGCGGAGCTCGGCGCTTATCGCCTGAACTTTCTGGACACGGATGCGGCTCGCCGGCAGGAGTACCTGGATGAACTCTGCCGTCGGCTGGAGTACGCCGACGAGGCCGGAATCCGTTGCTGCGTGAGCCACGGCGGTTCGTATGAGACCGGCGGTTGGGGCACGCCCAATCCCGACAACTTGAGCGAAAGAGCCTTTGCGGACACGGTAGCGGTTGTTCAGACGATTGTGGATCGGGTGCAACCCACGCGAACGAAGTTCACCCTGGAACCGGAAAGATACCTGCTTCCGGATGAACCCGATGTCTACCTGAGACTGATCGAAGCCATTGATCGTCCCGGCTTCGGTGTCCACCTGGATCCGGTCAACATCATTTCAAGTCCAAAGCTCTTCTATGACAGTGGCGCGTTGCTGAAAGACTGTTTCGACAAACTTGGCTCGCATGTCCTGAGTTGCCACACCAAGGATGTGATCACGGTGGACAGGTATCCGCATCACCTCATCGAGACGTACACGGGCAACGGCATGCTGGACCACGACGTGTATCTCACCGAACTGGCCCGACTGGATGAGGATGTGACGTTGATGATCGAACATCTGACCGCGGAACAACTGCCGAAAGCGCGCGACTTCCTGTTCGAGAGGGCGGAAGAAAATGGCGTGGCTTTCGTCATGCCGGTGAGGTGATCGAGAGCGGCGAGATCCTTATTGCGTTTCCTGGCGCGCCAGTCGCAGCGCTCGCTCGATCCAGCTTGTTTTCCCGTCGCTGTACGCGGCTCGGTCAGCCGGGTTCTGCTGCGCGAGCTGCTGTTTCAGTTTGCCGTAGGCTGTCGCTTCTTCGGGATGACGGCGAAGATAGTCGCGGAACGCGAGATGCAGATGAAGCGCGGGGTTGTCTTCGGCGCAGACGTATAGATGGTGCTCGGGCAAGCCTGGGGGTGATCGGAACGCGTATCGCCCCGGCACCCCCTTGTCGCCTTCGAATGCATAGCCGATGGTGGCCAGGCGCTCGATGACGTCGTCGAGTTGATCGCCGCCTTCGATGACGGCGTCGATGTCTATGATGGGTTTGGCGGACAATCCGGGTACCGACGTGCTGCCGACGTGCTCGATCCGTAGACCCAGCGCTCCCAGGGCGCGTTCCACTCGTGTCTTGAGCGCCTCGAACATCGCGGGCCATTCTTCGGAGTAGGGGACTACCGCAATCGGTTTGGCCATCGTCGTCAACCTGGGTCCGGGACGGACGCCTACTGCGCCAGGACCTCTATCGCCTTGCTGTAGATGGTGTAACCGGCAAACCCGATGTACATGGCCGACGCGAGCACCATGAATACGATGTTGATCCATCCGGGGCGCGCCGACTTCGGCAGGTAGGTGAGATTCATGTACAGGATGAGGGGCACGTAGACCGCCATCACGAACCCGCCCATGAGCGCGGCGATGAAAAGGAAGTCGAGCCCGGCGATGTCGTACCTGCCGAAGAACCAGACGCTGAAGACGCCGATGACCATGGTCGTGCCGACCAGCACCAGGTACCACTGTTCGAGCTTCAACCACCGCCCGAACTTGAAGTTGGTGTGCAGAAGGTCGGAAAAGATACGGCTGCCGCCATCGACGCCAGCGAGCTGGGTGCTGAAAAGGGCCGCCATTCCGACGATGAGGAACAGGTAGCGACCGAAGGTGCCCATGCTCTGTTCGAGAATGGATGCGAGATCCCACACCAGACTGCCCCGGTCGGGCACGAGGCCGATCGGATGCAGGACGGCGAGGGCGCCGAAGATGAACAGGAACATGGTGAAGCTGCCGAGAAGCCAGAAGAACAGCGTCTGGTCAATCACCACGTAGCGAAACCAGTCCTTGAAGCGGCGCCGGTTCTCCGGGGTCTCCGCATAGAGATAGCCGGTGTCCATTTCCTTGACCTCGTGCTTGTGCGCGGGACTCATGAGCGACGGCATGCGCGCGCCCATGCCGATGTCCTTCTCGCGAAGGTAGTAGGCGTAATACAGGTTGCCGAGCCCGCCCGCGCCGGCGAACACCACCGCGCCGAAAAAGCGGTTGAAGGTCAGTTGATCCCTGACCGATCCGTCGTCGGCCAGGATGTCCACGGGGAAGTCCGGAAAGCTGAAGACGTTGACGACACCGTCCCACATCGCCATGAAAATCTCGGCCGATCCGATCTCCCACACCAGATAGATGAGACCGGCGACGATGACAGCGATCAGTCCCATGATGCAGCGTTCCACGGCCGTGTAGATCACCTTGGGTCCGAAAAGGATTGCGGCGACCAGGCCGAATACGAGGGCGGTCCAAACCCACGGCGGGCTGTCGTGTTGTGGTCCGAAAATGAGATCCCTGAGCGCGATGCCGGTTTCTCGAGCCCATCCGGGCAGGAATTTGCCCACGAAGATCACGAATACGAACAGGTACACCAGGAGCTTGATGACCCGCGCCATGCCCGTGAAAGGACTCTCGCCGGTGACGATGGTCCATCGGCCAATCTCGATGTTGACCCACAGTTGCAGGAAGATGCCGATGGCGGCCGCCCAGAGTAGCTGCGCGCCGACCACGGACGTGATCCAGGGCCACATGATCAGCTCGCCGGAACCGATGGCGAGCCCGGCCAACACCACGCCCGGGCCGATCATCTTGAGGATCGGCCTGTTGCGCTCGGGTAGTTCCGCTTCTTGCAGCGATTGGATCGGGATCGGCATGTTTGTCGCTTTTTTGTCGACTGGTGGCCAAGTCGGTGGTGCGAATAAGCCTAGCCGATTGACTATTGTGAGTCAGTTGAACGTGAGTGGGGAGCACGAGAGAGCATCATTCGCCGCGTTCGCGGCAGCCTCGAAACGCAGGGACGTTTGACGGGTTGGAGGACCCTTCCTTGACTGCCGGAGGGCGCTGCGAGACCCTGACCTTGGGGAGGGGTGTCATGGACATTGGCTTTTTGACTTTTTGGGGCGCGAAGCCGGGCGAGTCGCTAGCGCAGGGCTACGCCAACGACCTGGACAAGATCGTCGCCGCGGACGAGATGGGATGGGATGCGGTGTGGGCCGGGGGCACTCCGCTGGGGGGATCCAATCCGTTGCTGATGTCTTGCGGGGTCGCCGCACGCACGCGCCGGATCAGGATCGGGACGGCCGTGCACCTTCCGCACCTCCGAGCCCCCGAGGAAGAATTCACAACCGACGTCCCGGAAGGCGCGTCCAGGATAGACAGAAGGGGGGACAGCGCAGACCGATATCGGTACGTCCTTGAAAGCCTGCCGGCGGCGGACCCCATCCAGGTCGCCGAGCAGATCGCCATCATCGACCAGGTCAGCGACGGTCGTTTCATCTACGGCGCGGGGGGCAATACGATCGGCGATGCGCGGCGCCAGAGACACTTCCTTGAGTACCTGGCAGTGATGAAGCAGGCGTGGACGGAGGACGAGTTTTCCGGATACCACGGCGAATTCTACGATTACCCGCGGCTAGACCCGGCTGGGCGCGTCAGCCCCAAGCCGGTGCAGAAGCCCTATCCGCAGATCGTGCTACCCCTGGATAGCCAGCAGAGCTTCGTGCCCATGGGCAGAAACGGTTACTGGATTGCCATCGGAGGCGGTAGCTCGCACAACGAGCGCGGGGACGCGGTGTTGAAGCAGGACGTGGCGAACTACCGGCAGGCGTGGAGGGATGCGGGCCGCACCGGAGATCCGAAGGTGGTAATCCGCATTAGCACCCACGTGGCGGCAACGCGGGCGGAGGCCAACCGCACCCTGGAAGCCGTCGACAAGGTGCACGCGGATCACGCGGCGGCAACGGGGCAACAACCCCGCCGCACAGACGGTCGTGAGCGCGGAGCCAACCTGTTTGGAACACCGGAAGAGGTGGTGGATCGCATTCAAGAACTACACGAAGCCTTTGGCGCCGACGAAATCATGTGCATGATGATGGACTACGTGCTCTCGCGCGAAGACGTAATCCGGACCATGCGACTCGTGGCCGACAAGGTAATCCCCAAGGTCAAGTGAGACCGATTTGCTCTTGACCAAAACGTCTTCGTGCATCATTTGGTGGCGTGAGCGACCGTAGACCTGCCCCGCAGTTGACAATTTAAATGTCATAGCAAATAGTTAGCACGCTAACTATTTATTGGGCGTCTCGTGGCCGAACCGCATCGATCGCGTTCTCTTGCAGATTCCGACCTGCCGATCGACTTCATCCTGGCTCGCGCATCAGCGATGTGGCGACACCATCTGGAGTCAGCGCTGCGTCCCCGGGGGTTGACTTACGCGACCTGGCGGACCCTGGCTTTCATGCAACGCGACGGCGACGGCATGGTGCAGAAGGATCTGGCGAAGTTCATGGGGGTAGAGGCGCCGACGCTGGTACGCCTGCTCGACCGCCTGGCCGCGGAAGGCTTCGTCGTGCGTCGATCCGTCCCCGGCGACAGGCGCGCCAACACCGTGCACCTGTCCGCGCTCGCCCACGAGGTCCTCGAGGAGCTGAACGAGGTCGCAGCCGCGCTGCGTCGGCGGCTGCTGGACGGCATTCCCGCAGATCGGCTGGCGGACTGTCGCAAGACTCTCGAAACCATCATCGCGAAGGCGAAAGATGTCGGATCCGATTAGACCAGCGGCCGAACCTCCCGCGCCGGCCGCGCGCCTGACGCCCGTCGGGGATCGCGCGACCGATCCGGATCAGCCCAGGCGGCGCGTCACCAACGTGGCCGTGGCCATCATCTCCATATTGTCGATTGTCGGGTCCGGCTACTGGCTTCAGGACCGTCTTGCCCACGTGCACGTTTCGGACGCTCGCATCACATCGCCAATGGTGACCGTGAGCACCCGCGTGCCCGGATGGGTCGCGAGCATCGAGGTGAGCGCGGGTCGCGAGATCGCTGCCGGCGACGTGGTGGCCGTCATCGACCACCGTCAGGCGCGCTTGGAACTGGACCATGCGCAAGCCAGCCTGGCCTCGGCGCGCGCTGAACTGGAGCGCATCGCCTCCGAACGAGAACTGCTGTCCGGTCGGCTGGCGGCAAAGGTAGCCCGCGCCGAATCCGAGCTGACCGCCGCGCGCGCCGAGCATCAGGCCGCAGTGGCCGGCCTGGTGCGAGCTAGATCGGATTGGGAGCGGGCGGGGCCGTTACACGGGCAGGGGATCATCACCAGCGAGACCTGGGAGCGGAAGCAGTCCGAGTTCCAGCAAGCCGAGCAGCGCACACGCACCACCGAGGCGCAGATCGCGGCCGCCGACGCAGCCGTCGCCGAGGCCCGGGCGAACGAAGGAGAGCTACAGGTCTTCGACAATCAACTGGAGCGCATGCGCCACGATGTCGTCGGCGCGGAAGCATCGCGGGACATCCTCAAGGCCAATCTCGACGATCACGAGGTGCGCAGTCCGATCTCCGGCATCGTCGACGAGATCTTCTCAGACCGAGGCGAGTACATTCGCCAGGGGCAACAGATCCTGATCATGCATGACCCCGGCAAGGTCTGGGTGGTCGCCAACATCAAGGAAACGGACATTCGTCACATCGAGCCCGGCAAACCGACAAAGATAACCGTCGATGCCTATCCCGATCATCAGTTCACCGGCAAGGTCCTTCGGGTGGGTGACGCCGCCACCAGTCAATTTTCGCTCTTGCCGAGTCCCAACCTGAGCGGCAACTTCACCAAGATCACCCAACGTTTGAAGGTGCTGATCGACATCGAGCGGGACGGCAAGGTCCTCAAGCCCGGCATGATGGTCGAGGTGGAGATTGCCATCTAGCCCATACCCCGTCCCCCAGGATATCGATGCGACCCGGAACATCCAGGCGCTATTCGCGCGATACGGTCCGCGTTACCGATGGTGGGCCACGATTACCTCCATCATCGGGCACTTCCCGACGCTCCTGACGGGCACGATCATCAACATCGCGATCCCCAGTGTCATGGGCGCGCTCAGCATGACGCCGGAAGAAGCCCAGTGGCTCGCCACCAGCTACATCGCCGCGTCGACGGTCACCATGCTGCTGGCGGCATGGGCAATCGAGACTTTCGGGATGCGCGACACGTTTGTCGGCGCGATGCTGATCTTCGCCATCGGCTCCGTGCTGGGCGGCTTCGCCACCACCGGCGAGCAACTCATCCTCGCGCGGGTCGTCCAGGGCATAGGCGGAGGTCTGATGATGCCGACGTCCATGGTGATCCTGTTTCAGGTGTTTCCGACCCATCGGCGCGGACAGTCCATGGGCATCTTTAGCCTCGGAATGATACTCGGGGCTGCCAGCGGACCCGTGTTCGGCGGTTGGCTTATCGACAATCTCGGCTGGCGGTACGTGTTCTTCATGGCCCTGCCTTTCGCCATGGCGAGCGTTCCGCTCTCGATGCTGTTCCTGCCGGCGCGGGAGCCGGACGCCGGCTCGCCTAACTTCGACTGGACCGGTGTGGGACTGCTGGTGATAGCTCTCGCCACTTTCCTCACCTTGATGTCCGACGGCAACTCCTACGGATGGGGATCCGATCGCATCGCGACCCTCGCGTTCATCTGCATCGTGTCCGGCATCGCCTTTCTGTACTGGGAAGCCAACGTCAAGGATCCGATGTTCAGGCTGACGTTGTTGCTGAACCTGAAATTCCTCGCAGCGTGCATCCTTACCCTCGTGCTCGGCGCCGGCATGTACGCGTCGACCTACCTGGTACCCATCTTCCTGCAGTTGGTGCAAGGACTCAGTGCCACGGATGCGGCGCTGCTGCTGCTGCCCCCGACGCTCGTCGTCGGCGTGTTCTTCCCGATCGCGGGACGCATCAGCGACTCGGTGGCGCCGCGGAAGATGATCATCTTCGGGTTGCTGGTCTTCGCATTCCACGCATACCTGTTCGGCACCGCGGACCACAACACGCCATTCATCACGATGGTCATCTGGCTGGTGATCGGGCGACTGGGCATGGCGTGCGCCTTTCCGAGCCTGACCGCGGCCTCGGTCAGACCCCTGTCACTGGATCTCCTCGCGGCCGGCACGGGCGCAATCAGCTTCGTACGCCAGATCGGCGGCGCTTTCGGCGTCACCTTTACGGTGGTCTATCTCCAGCAACGCACGAGCGTGCAGGGGGACGCGCTCAGCGCGATGCAGTCACCGTCGAACGCCGAGGTCTTCGACCTCTTCACGCGCCTGGCGCCGATCTATGAGCAATTGGGTGGGATGTCCGAGACCCATGAAGGGTTCGGCGTCGGAGGGTTCTACCTGCTGTCCTCGCTGGTCAGCGGTCAGGCCAGCATGCTGGGATTCAGAGACGCGTTCGTCGCCGTCGCGATCGTCTTCGCCGTGTCCGTGATCCCGGCATTGCTCATGGACAACCGCAGGCCGGACGCGATTGCGAGGGTGAGCGCCAGGGTTCCGTGATCGCTGTCGTTGTCTCGAGGTTGAAGAAACGCCCGTGATCGAAGACCTGATTGCCCGCAACCCCGGCGGTCTCTTTCCCATCTGGGCCGTGGAGGTGACGGTTGAGAGCGCGGATGACTTACGGTGGGTCCGTGGATGGCGCTTGAAAGTGCTGAGCGACCATGCCGACAGTTCGGGAGATGGGAGCGAAACGTCCGAGCCGGACGACGTTGGCGAGCCGTGACTCCGGGTGGCGTGGACATGGGCACGCGCCGCCCTCGGAATGTGGAGTCACCGCCGTGATGTATCGATTCGAACGTCAAAGTCTGAAATCAAAGAGATTGACCACCTCGATGCCGTAGCTTTCAAAATCGAGGATATTCCGGGTCGCCACCGCCAGACGGTCACGACGGGCAATGGCAGCAATCTGGCGATCGGGGATGCTCGACGGACGTCCGAGTTCCTTGTGATCGCCCATCAGCGTATCGTAGAGGCGTGCTGCGGATTCGTCGTAGGCGAGCACGCGCTGATCAAAGCCCTGGCCAATGAACTGTTCGAATCGTCCGCGGAGCTCTGATCTGCGTTTGCCATCAGGCATGATACGCAGACCATAGGTGATCTCACCTATGGTGATGGCGGACACGTAAAGCTCCTCCGACTCCTGACTGTTCAGCCAAGCCAGGACGGCTTCTGCCGGCCGCGCCTTCATCACCTCAGACTGAGTTCAGCGCGTCTTGTTCCCTGTGTCGCGGTTGAGAAACGCCGGCCGTACCCGATGCGTTATTCTAAGAACGGCGACCCACGTCGAGCGGATGGTATGGGTTCCCGTATTGATCATGAAACAAGAGACAACCCTGCCAATGAGTGACACCCCCATCCTGCTCACCGACGAAGCGATGCAAGGTTTCGTCCGCGAGGGTTACGTTACCGTCCAATCGGCGCTTCCGAAGTCGTACCACGACGCCATGTACGCGCGCCTCGAGCCGCTCGAGGAAGACGGCCTCGTCGGGCACAACAACCTGCTGCCGATGGTGCCCGAGCTTCGCGAACTGCTGGACGAGCCGGTCGTGCGCGGCGCCCTGCTGTCGATCCTCGGGCCGGACTACTACCTGCATTTTCATCGTCACGATCACGTGAACTGGCCCGAAAAGGTGCGGCCCATGCAGGCTTGGCACCGGGGCGACGGCAGGTTGCACAAGGACGGCGAACGCCACGCGCACTACATGGTGGACGGACGCCGTCATCACGCGACGCGCTTTGTGATGCTGTTCTACTACCCGCAGGACACCACCCTGGAGATGGGACCAACGGGTATCGTGCCCCGTAGTCAGTATCTGCTGCGCAGCGCATTGGACGAAAACGACAGGATCTCTCTCCCCGGCGATGCCGGGATGGTCACGATCATGCATTTCGACATCGCCCATGGACGCTTTGGAGCGAACACGACGGACATTCCCCGCCACATGGTGAAGTTCCTCTACACGCGCAATCTGGACCCCACGGCACCGAGCTGGGACCACAGGACCCCCGACTGGACCACCACGTCGGATCCGCAGGAACCGATCTGGCAATACATCTGGAATTGGCACCTCGGGGACGCCGGGAGCGCGACCCACCGATCTGAGCGGGATACGTACAGCTTGGTCGAACGCCTCAATGGCCCGAACGCGGCCGAAGCGATCGGGGCTGCATACATGCTCGGCAATCTCGGCGCCTTCGAGCCACTGTTGGAAGCATTGACGAGTTCGGACGTTGATCTGCGCTGTGTCGCCGGATACGGCTTCCCGCCGCTCGGGGCGGCGGCAGTGGCCCCGCTTCTCGGTCTCCTCGACGGTGCGGGCACCGAGCGTTGCGTTCAGGTCGCCGACATTCTCGGCGACATCGGTCCGCGCGCCGTCGACGCCATGCCTGCTCTCATCCAGCTCTGTCACCACGAGAAACCGAGCGTGCGTCAGTTCGCCGTCGAGTCCATCGGCATAGTGGGCCAGGTGGCGTCTGCGGCGCCAATCGAGTTGGTGAACGCGCTCCACGACGACGATGCGCTCGTTCGGCATTGTGCCGCGCTGTCCGCGGCGCGCTTCGGTGCGCGAGCGGCTGCGCTTCCCGGGATCGTGGACGCTCTCAAGGGGAATCTCTATCACGACCATCACCACGTGCGGGGATGGTCCATCGAGGCTCTGCAACGGTTGGGCACATCGGACGGACTCGACACGGCGCTCAAATACCTGATGGCGACGCGCTGGGATTACGCGCATACGTCGGGAGAGCCCTGGTCGTACGATCTGCAACGATAGCGACCGGGCAGGACACGCCGGCATCGGAGGACCACATGACCGCAACACCGTTCCAGATCCAAATCCCGGACGCGGCGCTGGCCGACCTGCGTGAGCGTCTCGAGCGCACGCGTTGGCCCACCGAGATCGCCGACAGCGACTGGAACTACGGCACGAATCGGTCCTACTTGCAGGAGCTTTGCGCTTACTGGGTCGACGGCTTCGACTGGCGCCGGCAGGAGGCCGCGCTCAACCGCCACGACCATTACATGCGCGAGGTCGACGGCTTCCGCCTGCATTATATTCACGCGGCCGGGAAGGGACCCGATCCCTTGCCGCTCGTGCTCACCCACGGCTGGCCCAGCACTTTCTACGAACTCGACAAGGTCATCGAACCGCTGGCCGATCCCGGTGCCCACGGCGGCGATCCCGCCGACGCCTTCGACGTTTTCGTGCCATCGATGCCGGGGTATGGCTTCTCGGAGATCCCGACCCAGCCCGGCTACGGGCCGGCGCGCATCGCCGAGTTGTGGGATCGGCTGTTCGCGGATCTGGGCTATGCGCGTTACGGGGCGCATGGCGGTGACTGGGGCGCGACGATAACTGGACTGATCGGGTGGAAGTTTCCCGAGCGGGTGGTCGGCATACACCGTCTCGCGGGAGGCATGCAGTCCAGAAGAAAGTCGGGAAACGACGCCGAGGAGCTTGCAACCTGGCGTAGAACCGGGGGTGGCTACGGCCACATCCAGAGTACGCGACCCCAGACGCTGTCCTACGGGTTAACCGACTCTCCGGCGGGACTGGCCGGCTGGATCATTGAGAAGTGGCACGCCTGGAGCGACTGTGGCGGCGACATCGAATCGAGCTTCACCAAGGACGAGTTACTCACCACCGTATCGCTGTACTGGTTTACGGGGACCATCCACAGCAGCACCCGCCTGTATTACGAAAACGCGCAGAACGAAGCCAATCGTATCGGCGGCCGCATCGAAACCCCGAGCGGGTATGCCGTCTTCCCCGGGATGTCTCGGACGCGCGATGAACTCGCCGAGAGCTGCAACGTCGTGCACTGGTCCGAGTTCGACCGCGGCGGCCACTTCGCGGCCTTCGAGGAGCCCGAACTAGTCGTGGAGGATATCCGGGCGTTCTTCCGACCCCTGCGCTAATCGTCACGACGCTAGCTGCTTATATACGTGCGCTCCTTGTCGATCACATTGATCAGCGGCTCGCCTGCCTGATAGCGGAGAAGGTTGTCCGTGAAAATCCCGGTCACGCGATCCGCGTAGCGGGGTGTGGCGCCGGCGTAGTGCGCCGTGATCATGACATTGCGCATGTCCCACAGGGGAGAGTCGGCGGGCAGGGGTTCCTGGGCGAATACATCCAAACCCGCGCCCGAGATCCAGCCTTCCTGGAGCGCGCGGATCAGAACGTCCTCCTGGACGATCTGGCCTCTCGCGATGTTGATCAGGTAGGCCGTCTCCTTCATGACTCGGAACTCGGGTTCGCCCAGGAGTCCGCGCGTCTCCTCCGTGAGCGGGGCGGCCAGGACCACCCAGTCCGAATTCTTGAGCAGTTCATGGAGCCCGTCGGGACCAAACATCCGGTCGACGTGCGGGGAAGTGCGAGACGGGTCGCGTCGCAAGCCGAGTACGCGCATGTTGAGCCCGCGTGCCTTCTCGGCCGTCTTCAGGCCGATGGGCCCGAGTCCGATGACGCCCATGGTGGTGCCATCGATCTCCTCGCAGCGCCCGCGTTGGAACCACTCGTGATCGCGCTGGGCCTTCGCGAAGCGGTGCATGCGGCGCGTCAACACGAACATCAGGGCCAGCACATGCTCGGCGATCGGGACCGCGGCGACGCCGGAGGCGTTGGTCACCACGATGTCGCTCTGCGCGACCTCCGGCGCTCGGAGCAGCCAGTCCATCCCGGCCCCGATGGTCTGTATCCACCGCAGCCGGGGCACCGAAGCCAAGTCGCCGATGTCGCGCAATCCAAAGGCTACCTCCACCTTCGGCCCCAGTTCGGCGCGGCGCGACTGCCACTCCTCGGGCGTGTCGATCCTGACAACCTCGGTTCCGGGCAAAGCGGCCTGGATCGCTTCGATGTGGCGATCGCTCAGGAGCTCGGAATGTACGACCACCGTGCCCAATTCGTCATTACGCATGCGTTGCCTCCGGGGAAAGGATCTTATTGTTGCACGAGTTGGCGCGGCGCCGCTCTACCCCGAACTGACAAATCGAAATCATGCATTCGGAATGCAAGTTGTCGAGCAGAATTTCACCTGATTGCGAGAAGTTGACAACCGGTGCGAATCGCCTTTCTGATGGACGCCGTGCCATGCGTCAACGCTTGACATCACCAGAGAAATTTGGGGGAGGTTTGAACATTGAGTGACGCGCTAAAGGATCAGGTTGCCGTCATCGTCGGCGCCAGCAGCGGCATTGGCAGGAAGACGGCGCTCATGTTCGCGCGCGCTGGGGCCACGACCGTGCTTGCGGCGCGCGGCCGGGACAAGCTCCATACCTTGGCGGAGGAGATCGGCAGCGGGTCGATGGTCTGCCCGATGGATGTCGAAGACACCTCGTCAGTCGGTCGGGCGGTGGACATGATCGTCGAGCGACTTGGCCGCATCGACGTGCTCGTCTACGCGGCGGGCACCAACATCCCCGACCGCGCCCTCGACGCGCTGACCGCGGAGACGTGGGACATGATGCTCGCCACGAATCTGAGCGGCGCCTTTCACTGCACCCAGGCTGTGCTACCGACGATGCGCGGGCAGGGCGAAGGCCTCATCATCTACCTGTCGAGCGTTGCGGTGCAGTTCCCCGATGTGTCCGGCGTGTCCTACCAGGCTGCCAAACACGGGCTGGTGGGCTTGGCGCACGGGACTCGCATGGAATAAGCCTTTGAAGTAGTATGGTCTGCGTTTCCCTGCAACGGTATGCGCTTCCAATCGTCCGTAAATATATTTGTTTATCAATTATATAAGTACATATTCAGGTGTACAAAGAGGCGCCATCCGGTGTCATCCGATGCCAACGGGTGCGGCCCTTTTTTGTGGGACGCGTTGTAAGCCAAATCATCACCCTGTAGAATGGGCTTCCGCCCGGAAGCCGATCTCAGTCCCATGCCCAAGCTCAATCGCAATGCCCTGTCCGCCCAGATGGTACGCCACGCCGGCCCCGGCAGCTACGTGGACGGCAACGGCCTCATGCTGCGGGTGCGCGACAGCGGCTCCCGCTCCTGGGTCCAGCGGCTCATGGTGCACGGCCGCCGGATCGACATCGGGCTCGGCAACGCGGAACTGGTCAGGCTCGCCGACGCGCGTCGCGTGGCGGCCGACAACCGCGCCGTGGCCCGCACCGGCGGCGATCCGCGCCGCGCGCGCACGATCTCGTTCGCGGAGGCGGAACCGCGGGCGATGGCGGAGAAGGCGGAGACCTGGCGGCGCGGCACGGCCTCGAAGTCGCAGCGCGACTGGCGCTCGACCATGGCGGCCTACGTGCTGCCGGAACTGGGGTCGATGCACGTGGGCGCGGTCGCGACCAGCGACGTCAAGCGCGTGCTGCGTCCCCTGGCGTTGGCCGGCAAGCACGCCACCGCGCGCATGGTGGCGGGGCGGATCGTCGCGGTGCTGGAGTGGGCCGAGGTGGAGAACCTGCGCGAGCCCGCCGGCAGCGGCCGGGCGATCGTCGAGACGGTGATGCGCTCGCTGCCGAAGGCCGCGGCCGTTCGGCACCACCGGGCGCTGCACTTCGCCGACGTGGCGGCGGCGCTGCGCAAGGTGGACGGGCACCCACGCATCGCCCGCTGGGTGCAGCTCGCCATCCGGTTCGGCGTCCTGACGGCGGCGCGTCAGGCCGAGGTGCGCCGGGCCACGTGGGACGAGTTCGACCTGGAGTCGGCGGTGTGGACGGTGCCCGAGGCGCACATGAAGCGCTACCGGCCGCACCGGGTGCCGCTGTCCACGGGTGCGCTGGCCGTGCTCGACGAGGCGCGCGGGCTGTCCGGCGGGGATCTCGCGTTCCACGGACCGCGCGGCGAGAAGCTCGGCCCGACGGCGGTGGGGAACGCGCTGAAGAAGGCGGACATCAACGCCACGGGCCACGGCTTCCGGTCGAGCTTCAAGGACTGGGCGCGCCACGAGGGGGTGGACGAGCTGCTGTCGGAGTTCGCGCTGGCGCATGTCGAGGGCTCCAAGACGGTGGCCGCCTACGCGCGCGACGACCTGCTGGAGAAGCGGCGTCCCGTCATGCAGGGGTGGTGCGGCTACCTTTCCGGCGCGCCGGGGAACTGACGGACGCCACGGTGGCCGCCGCGGCGGTGGCGAGGGGCGGGCGCCGGGGATGCCGGCGGCCTGCCCGGGCGAGGCGACGGCGAGGTCAGCCGATCTCGAACGACAGGCGGGTGCGGATGTCGTCCAGGTCCGGCGTGCCGTCGAGTTCGGTGCGGGCGTAGACGGCGTACTCGCCGAAGCGGCGCTCGATGCGGCGGATGACGACGTCGGTGTGGGCTTCGAGTTGGTCGTGGTACGGCCCGAACTCGCAACCGCCGACGGTCTCGATGAACCAGGACCGGACGAGTCGCGGCCACGACTTCGGCGGGACATGCGCGCAGGCTGAGCAGCGCGACTCGCCCGGCAGGGAGGGACGTCGTCCGCAGCGGGTGCAGGAGGCGTTGGCGGCGAGCCTGGCGTAGCGCTTGCGGGAATTGGCCGCGGCCTTGTCGAGGCACGGTCTACACCGGGTTCGCTCGGGAGCGGCGGGACGGCGGCGGCAGTGGTTGCAGTCGGGCGTTCGGGTGGCGGCTGTGGTTGCGGTCATGTTGCGACTCCGGCAGTGAATGGAATGCCCCGAAGTCGGACGGGCGCGCGCAGGCCGGGCACCCGGAGGGCCGCAACACAGTGGAGGACCCGGCGGAGCCGGGTTGCCGGGCGAGCACGTCCGTCAGGCTGGAGGGATTCCGTTCACGGGGATGGCGTTCGTCGTCGTGCCGATCGCCTGGTCGGACCTGAACGCGGGCGGGTGGTCAACGCAGATACACATGCCACGACATCGGCTCGAGGTGACCGAGTTCCTCCGACACGATGGCGAGCGCCAGGCCGTGTTCGGCGTGGTGCATGAGTTCCCGCATCCTCTGTTGGGTGTACGCGTGTCTCAACCCATGAGCGCCGCGGCTCTTCCCGAGCGCCTCGACACTGGCTCTTGAGAACGACGCGCTGAAGGCGTGGCCGCCGCCGAGATCGTAGCGCTGCAGGTAGCGGACGCCGCGGTCGACGACGCGCTCCGGCGCGTCCAGGCGGCGCGCTTCGAGGCGCTCGGCGAGACGGTGCGGGAGCAGCACCTCGCGGACCAGGCCGCCCTTCCCGACCACGGTGTAGACCACGCCGTCCCGGCCGGCGAACTTCATGCCTTCGGCGGCGGTGCCGGTGAGGCGCGACTGGCCACGCCGGTCGTCCGGCGGCTGCTCGTCCGCTCGGCCGAGCGTGAGCAGTTCGTGGGCGCGGATCCCGCTGGCGTACACGATCCCGGTGGCGAGCGCGTTGCGGGGGTCCTGGCGGGCGACGATGGCACGAACCTGCGCGCGCGAGTAGGCGCGGGGCTTCAGTTGCTGCGGCGTTGCGGACTTGACGACGGGCAGCGTCTGTCCAGGCGCCATCCGCCCGGTGACGTCGACCATCATGGCCTGCATCGCCTGGCGCTCCATGTCCAGCGTCTTCTGGCCCACTTCGGCGGCGCGGCGTCGGAGGTAGGCGGCGGCGCCTTCGGGCGTCAGCGCGGCGAGGGACACGTCGAGCCGCACCGCGATCTGCACCAGCCGCTGCTGGTAGTTCCTCGCGGTGCCGACCGACCGGATGCGGCCGCCTTGCAGGCGTTTCACGATGGCCGCCGCCTGCTTCCCCGGATCGCCGGGGCGCGAGCGGAACCGGTGGCGCGGCTGGTCCCGGCCGCGGCGCGCGCGCTTGCGTCTAGCCATTGCGGTGTCGCCGCAGCCAGCGGGACACGGTGGAGCGGGCGACCCGCAGCCCGTGCTCGTCGCGTAGCGCGCGGTGGCACTCGCCGATGGTTGCGCCGTCGGCGCGCAGCCGCAGGACGTGGTAGCCGAGGCGGTCGATGCACGAGGCGGCGTGGCGCGGGAAGCGCAGTTCGCGCTCGCGGGCGAGCAACTCGTCGAGCGCGGCGAACGCATCGAAGTCGCCGGCCTCCTCGACGCCGCGCCCGCGCACGTTGTCGAGCCAGCGGCCGATGGTGGTGGCTGCCATGATCGTGTTGCGCTCGATGTGCAGCCAGCGGGTCAACTGGGCGACAGTGGCCCCGGCACGCCGCAGGGCGAGCAGTTCGGGTGCGTGGCGGTCGAGCCTCGACCGGCGCAATGTCGGTCCCATGTGCGATCCTCCTGAGCGCCAGGACGCGGGCGGTGATCCAGTTGTTCCGTAAGAACTGTTGCTGCGCACCAACGCTTCCATCGAAGCGCCTGGATCGTCGCAGCTCAGCGGGAACGGAATCGCCGTAGCGCCCCGTTCCCGGCTCGCCCCGGTTCTGTCCTTGTGGACACGGCCGGGACCGATCTCGCCGTTGCAGAGGGTTGTCGCGCTGTGTAGCCGCGCGGGATGCTTCTGCCGCATCCCGTCCACGTCGCACCCGTCACAGGTGTGCGCGCGGACGCCTGGAAGCTCCGATGGATTGCATCGAGTGCTTCGCTCACTATGGGCTTGTGGCCCGAACGGTGTGTTGCCGGAAACCGCCGGCTCGACTTCGCGGGCTGGGACCCGCGGGAGGCATGGGGTGGCCTCCTGCCGCACTGTCGCAGGCTCGCTGCGTGGCCCTTGCGGGCCGGGGGGCTGTGCGGCGCCCCGTGGTAGCTGCCTTCGGTCAGGCACGTCCCCGTGGCCGGCGGGGAATCGTTTTTGTGGCCAGCCAGCGTTGCGCTCGCCGGGGATCGCCCCGGTTCGCGTCTGCGCGGATGTCTCCGCGGCGGAGGCCGCTGGTGCCCCCGGTACGCTTCGTGTGACGGGCACTTGCCGCGTCTTCACGCGCCGGAGCCGCGTACGGGTGCCCCGGTTCTGGCGTCGGTGCGCCGTGCCTCTGGTGAAACTAGCTAGGACCGGTTGGTCCAACGTTGCCGCTCCGGTCGGAGCTGGCAGGAAGTGGGGCTGATTATGGGCGACGGCGGGTAGTGCGCGCAAATGTGTGCGTGAACGTCGGGAGACGGCGCGCGGCGCCCTGTGCGGGGTTGCGGTGCACTCCGGCGTCGTATCGATGTCGACAGGCGTGCGGATCGATGCGGGCCCGGGCACACCCGCGCCGCCGCCGGGATCGCGCGGGACGCGCCGGGCGTGACCGGTTGGGACGTTGCCCCCGCTATGGCCGGGCAGGCGAAGCGCCCTGCCATAGCGGGGGCAACGCGACGCGTGACGGCGGTGGCCGGCGTCGGCTGCGGCAGGGTGTCCTGCAGCCTCCCGGAGGAGCGAACCGCGCCTCGGGCGGGCGACTGCGCACGATGGGGGGACGGCACGTTTCCGTGCCCAGCCGGCGGGGCCGGAGGCAGCCACACGCGGTCCTCCTAGGCAGCGCGTCGGGCAAGCACGATCAGCTTGCGCATCACGGCGGTCAGCGCGACCTTGCCCGGCTTGCCGCGCTCGCGGAGTGGGCCAAGAACGCGGGCCAGGTCCAGACTGTGCTGGATGGCTCTCAGGGCGGCCACGTACAGGAGGTTGCGCACGCGGCCCGCGCGGCCGTTCCCGATGATGCGCCCCCCCACTCGCCGGACTCGCGCGCGACGGGCGCCAGACCGGCGAGGCTGGCCGCGGCCTCCCGCGAGCGCTTCGCGCGGCGAACAACCAACCGGTGCGACATCGGGCTGCACGAGTCGCGATATCGGAGAGCACTGCGATTTTCATGGGATGGTCCGTGCTAGAGCCAAGCGTGGTGAAGGGTCGTGAGATGGGCGCAAACGGCGCGTTCCCGGTATGCTTGATGGCGAGAGCACTCGCGCACTGGCCGAACAGTCACCAAGAGGACGCAAGCATGAGCTGGATCGTGGGAACCGCGAACACCGCGCGACCGAGCAATGTGGACAGCATCTACGAGAAGAATCACGCGATCAACGCCGGCCGGAGGATCGGCCAACGTCAATGGAAAAGATGGCGTGAGGGCAACACCCTAGATGCCAATACGTTGAGCCGGTTGCCTCTTCGGATCGCCGCCGAGGGCGATTCTTGGTTTGACTACGCCCAAGTCCTCTCGCATTTGGCCTCCCTACTTGGCACGCCCATCAGGAATCTGTCCGATAACGGCGACACCGCAGTGGAAATGGCCGGGGAAAGACAGCTCGACGAGCTCGGACGCGTCCTTCGCCAAACCGAGTTCGCCATTGGTGACAAAGTAGTGTCCGTGCAGTTCCAGGCCCTCCTGCTCTCGGCCGGCGGCAACGACGTGGTGGACGCGGCGAGAGGAGGGCTCATCCAAGCATTTTGGGATGACGCCTGTGTCGAGGACATCGTGAAGGACGACGCGCTAGATTGCGCGTTGAAGGCAGTGTCAGAGGCCTACGAGGCGATAGCGGAACGGGCAGTCGCGTCGTGTAGCGGCATTCGTATCTTCATCCATGAGTACGATTTCCCCCAAGCCATAGGACAGGCCTCTCGCGTCTTCGGTAAGCAGATCGGGCCATGGTACAAGCCCGTTCTCGACTGCAAGTACACCAGTGGAGCGGAGTGCCCGGTGGACATTGCTACGGCGGTGGTGCACCACGTCACGAGCCAGCTCAGCAAGCAGATACGTACGTTCGCCGAGAGGAACTGTGCCGTTACGTTAGTCCCAACCCGGGAGACGTTGACGAGCAGGACCGATTGGAAGGACGAGTTACACCCGAGTGAGAGCGGAGCCGAACGGATCGCAAAGGTGTTCCAGGCGGCATTACTGGAAGGCAGCTTGACCCAATGAGACCAGCGCAGAGCCACTCGCCAAGGACGCGCAAAACCCCGCGTCTCCAAGATTGGTAGCCAGCTTCCCGTAAAGGGACCTTTGCTGAACATAGGATCTGGATGGAGGTCAGCCGGACTCGGTTTTCGCGCAACTACTACACTGACTGACGAGCCGGATCAGCGCGGGCGTAGGTCCTATCAGGATTCGCCCCCGCCGAGTGGCGCGGTAAGGCGTTGCGCATTCGGTCGATTGTAGCGCGTCAATCAGGGTGAGACGTTCTCATCTTGATTGTCGCCGAACAGTCGATTAGGCCGTGTTAGAAGATCGATCGAATCTTTTTCCAGACGGATTTTCCAGCCCGCCTTACGCTCTTAACTCCGCCCGAGATGAAAGCAAGGCTCCCGCCTGTGCCGAAGGGTATTGGTATTCGGATGGCACCAATGTTAATCGGGTAGTTACAGAGCTGGACAGAGAACCACGTGCTTATTGCTGCTGCCGCGGCCATTTGCTTTCCGTTCAATTGGCCGGACTCGATGAGCTGCCCCAGCCGTTGGACGAGTTCCTTGTCACAATCGCAGTGGTTGTATCCCTTGTCGTCGTAGCAGCGATCGTGGTTCATGCAGGCTCTGTCAATCTCGTCAATCGGTTCTCCGCTGCCGTGACCGGGACCGCACCAATTGCCATACACCCTAGGCCGTCCTCTGGGACGGAGCGCGTATCGCTCGGGGCGGCTTGGGAGGCGACGGCAAGTTCCAGCAGTTGTATGCGCCGCAATACCTCGTTCCAAAGTTCTTCGTCGTCCATAATAGGGGATTCGGTATCAATCAACGAGACATCGAGCTTTTTGAGAACGCTGTGTATGTTGCACGCGAGAGCGTGTTCGGCGGATGGGGCTGGGATTGACTCGCCCGCGAAGTGTAGACCGACGGCGATGTCCCGCTCGCCGTCCTCGCCGTCCTCGCCGTCCTCGCCGTCGATGAGCCATAGGCTACCGGAGTCACCGCCTAGGCTGACTTCGCCGGTCTCCGGTGGTTTCGCGGGGTTGGGTCGTATTTCGAAGGCACCAACTTGGCGAAAACCTGTATGTCCTGGATACGAGATCTTCGCTGTAACGCCAACGCGGGTGACGACGCCGTAAGTCACGGCTGTCGTTCGGCCGGATTTCACGACGGCGTCTCCGAGGTTGACCTTGGCGGTTTTCGTTGGGTAGACATCGAGTTCAAGGATCGCCTCGGAGAAGCGACGCCCTTCGATACTGGCAACGGCACAGTCGCCCGCGAGACCGATGTGACTGCGTACTAAACGGCCGATGTGGTTGCGTTCGAGATCACTATGGTCCGAGCGACCGGGCTGGACGATTTTGCGTTCTTCACCGCCATCTAGGACATGCCAGTTGCTCAAGATGAGCGGTGCTCCAGTCCGATTGTCGTAGACGATAGCGCCGATTGTTCCGGCGGAGCCGGCGGCGTGGCTCACACTGATACCGGGACAAATTGGGTCCTGTCGGGTGCGGCGCTTCTCTTTTGCGGAGGTTTCGGCTTGGGCTAGATCTCGTTCGGGATCGGATACGACCGTGTAGGCCGGACGGAAATCGCGTTCTAGTACTTGGACCGGAACTTCGGTTCCGTCTTCTGCTCGGAAGGACTCTGGCAGCGGAGTAATGTGTTCGTGGGCTAGTGCTTTAGGTGCAAGCTTGGTTGCGACGGTGAATTGAACGCACAACTGGTCTGTTGGCTCCATGTGCCCCGTCTCTGGGTTGAGCTGTTGACGGAAGCCGACGCCCACGGATGTGACCCCCGAAGCGCTGAGATAGCGTTCTGCCTTGTCGCGAACTAGGGTAACTAGATTCCTTGAGCGCGTTTTATGTTTACAGTCAGGTTGCAAACTAATAAATGTTCAAAACAATCAATGGCATGGAAGTTGGATCACATGACTTGTCGGTCTGAGGCGGAGCCTCGCTAGAGCTTGTTCGCGGTCTTGGTGCTGTTCGTTGTTCATTTTTTTGAGTCCTCGGTTTGGTTGGTTTCAGGAATGTGATGCCTCGGGCCGTACGCCGAGGGACGGCACAGCGTATCGCGCTTATGGGCGGGATGACAAATGGGGCGCAATGCCCGCGTCTCCATGGACGACGATGTGGTTGGATCACCAGCGCAGTGAGTTTGGACAGCCGCGTGGAGTATGGACGCCCCGTCGGCTGGACTTAAGGATCAATAGCGGAGGCAGAAGCTGCGCACAGAGGGCGTGGCGCTGAAAGCGTCAAGAACATGGGGTGGACGCGGTCAGACGCGCTTTCGGACCCGGCACTACCCTGGAGGCCGAAAGCGAACGAGCATTCGGAAAACGGAGGATTTCGGGACGTGGCGCCCGCTGCTTGGCGTGGAACGCTCTGGTGCGACTTGGTGGAATGCGGGGGTCCAGAAACCCCGTTCGGGAATCATCGTACGGTTCGACGCGTTGTGCGGGCATTCGGGACGCGCCTCCTGCGGGCTGGCGCACGCTCGCGGACCGCGCCGGCGGTGAGAGGCGACTTCGCAGTCCGGCTGCGCTGCCGGCCGGCGCACTTGCCGAGAACGACCGCGCGAACTTTCGTCGACGGACCGGTAGCCGGGAACCACGGGGTGCGAGCGGGCGAGTGCGACAAGAGGACACCGGTGTGCGCCCCGGAGCCGCGCGCTTCGCTGCCTTGACCGACGGCGGCCCCGGTGGCCATGATGGGGGTGTCCGACACGGCGGGAAGACGAGGGAGAATATCTGATGCGCGCGAGAATTGTGGCGGCCGTCTGCGTGTGTCTGGTCGGGCTGTTCGCCGGTGCCGACGACGCGCTGACCAACGAGGACATCGTGCGGCTGACGGAAGCGGGGCTCGCGCCGGTGGCGATCGTGGCGAAGATCAGGTCCGCGCCGGCCGCGTTCGACACGTCGGTGGACGCGCTGGTCGGGTTGGCGAGTGCGGGCGTGGACAGCGAGGTGGTCGCGGCGATGGTTGCCGCGACAGGGTCGACGGCTGCAGGGCAGGCTGCGGGGCGGAGCGCGTCGGCGGATACTGCGTCGCCGGGCACGGCCGCGGCGTCGCCCCGTGTCGACGGGCGGGCGTCCGCCCCGGGGACGGCGCAGCCGAAGGTGATCGCGGGCATCACGTTCTGGGAGAGTCTGCGTTCGGGGGGCGAGGGTCCCGAGATGGTGGTGGTTCCGGCGGGTTCGTTCCGGATGGGCTGCCTGTCGAACGACGACGACTGCTTAGCCGAGGAGAAGCCCGTGCACGAGGTGACGATTTCTGCGCCGTTCGCGCTGTCGGTGCACGAGGTGACGTTCGAGGACTACGACCGTTTCACGTACCCGAACAAGGTGGCTGACGAGGGCTGGGGCCGGGGTCGCCGCCCGGTGATCAATGTGTCGTGGGACGACGCGCGCGAGTACGCGGCGTGGCTGTCGGCGGAGACGGGCGCGGAGTACCGGCTGCCGAGCGAGTCGGAGTGGGAGTACGCGGCGCGGGCGGGGACGACGACGAAGTACAGTTGGGGCGACGAGATCGGTCGGAACCGGGCGAACTGTGGCAATGCTTGCGGCGACCAGTGGGACTACACCGCGCCGGCGGGTTCGTTCCGCGCGAACAGGTTCGGGCTGTACGACATGCACGGCAACGTGTGGGAGTGGGTGGCGGACTGCTGGAACGGGAGCTATGCGGGTGCGCCGGCGGACGGCGGCGCCTGGCTGAGCGGGTCCTGTGACGGGCGCGTTTTGCGCGGCGGCTCCTGGAGCAGCTTCCCGTGGAACCTCCGCGCCGCGAACCGGTTCAGGAGCACCACCGGCTTCCGCTTCAACTTCCTCGGGTTCCGCGTGGCCCGGACGCTCACCCCATGAGTCGTTACGTCCTTACCTCCTGTGGGGGGTTCCAAGGGGGGCTGGCCCCCCTTGGCGGATCTGGGGCCGGTGGGCACGAGCGCCCGTCACTACCGGCGCAATGGGGAGCGAAACGACGCGAAAGCGTAGCGGCGAATGCGCTTCGCGCCACGCAAAATCCCGGTAGTGACGGGGCGCTGAACGGCGCCGGAGCGCAGTAGCGGCAGGCGTGCTAAACACGCGGCGATGGTGCCGCCTTGGTGCCGGTGCTATTCTGGAGCCATCTTTGGAGCCGCCCTATGGCGGCATGGTCGGAGGCCACTCCGACAGACCGGGAGACCGGACGGCAGGCGGAAATCCTGCGTTGGCGGGGCAGCCATAGCTTGTGGCTGCCGACGCCGAGGTGCCACGCAATTCCGATGCGGGAGTATCGCGGATCGCATGGGGAGATGCACCCCGTCGGCACGGATGCGCCACGCGGCCGAAAGGCGGCGGGGGCGAATCGACAAGGATGCGCTGCTTTTTGACAGGCGGCATAGAGCATCCGAACACGGCAGGGCGGCGGCTTCGCGAGACCATCTGACGACTCGCGGGGCACGACGGGACAAGGTGACAGTGTCCTTGATCGAAGCCGGGACTGTCGTGGCGACCGAGGCGGTCGCGGGGCCGGGGAGGCATCCCCCGCGTGCGGTTGGAAACCGAGACCCGGGACGCCATCGACGCCGAACAAGAGGCCGCCGGCCCATGTCGCAAGACACGCCGGGGTCGCCGCAAGCGACGGCACGGCAACTGCATCTTTTGGGGCTTCACGCAGACATGCGGGTCCGGATCGTCCTCGTCGAAGGACGGCGGATCGCCCAGCAAAACTAACCCGGACGCCGGCCCGGGCCGCTGACGCGGCGCCGGGCGCGGTAGATTCCCTTCCGTTCCCACCGAGAAAACTTCCAGAGGCGCAACCGGCGGCGCTCAGGCGCACGGCGTTTCGCGCCGTCTCCCGTTTACCGAATTGCTCAACACGCGGTCTTTGACGGGGCCGCGGGCACCCGCTATAGCGTTCCGGCCAGGGGAGGACGTGACCCGGCCGTTCGCCGGGGATGGCGAGGTAGGCAGGCGAGAAGGAGGTTGCGGTGCGCGACCTGAACTACGATCTGAAGCGCCTGCGGGCGGCGCAAGACGACGGCTCCCACGGCACCCGCACGGCGCGCTCCTACGCGCTCGCACAGATGGCGGACACCCTCCACGATCTGGGGTTCAAGGGGCTGCGCGCGACGGGGCTCAGGCGCAAGCACGTCGTAGCGCTGGTCAGGGAGTGGAAGCGCCAGGGGCGCTCCATCGGGACGATGAAGAACCGCATGGCGCACGTCCGCTGGTGGGCGACGCGGATCGGGCGGCCGGGCGTGGTGCCCTCCAACGGCGCACTCGGCATCGCCAACCGCGAGTACGTGACCAACGAGGACAAGAGCGTCGTCCTCGACCCGGACAAGCTGGCGCTCGTCAGGGACGCCCACGTCGCCATGGCGCTGCGTCTTGAAGAGGCGTTCGGCCTGCGGCGGGAGGAGGCGATCAAGTTCACGCCCGCGCGCGACGACCGTGGCGACCGCATCCGACTGAAGGGATCGACCACCAAGGGCGGCCGCCCGCGCGAGGTGCCCGTTCTGAAAGACAGCCAGCGGAAGCTGCTCGACGAGGCCCGCCACCTGGCGGGAAGCGGCGCGCTGATCCCGCCGGAGCGCAACTACAGGCAGCAAATGAAGATCTACGAAAGCCAGACGCGAGCGGCGGGCCTGTACCGAATGCATGGTCTGAGACATGCGTACACGGTCTTGAGGTACGAGGAACTGACAGGCTGGAAGGCTCCGGCGGCCGGCGGGCCGCGGCAGCGTTCGCTGACGGGGGCGAGGCGGAGGATCGACACTGACGCACGGCGCAAAATCGCGGTGGCACTCGGTCACTCGAGGATAGGGGTCGTCGGGATTTACGCGGGCACCTGAGCGTTCGGCGACACCCAGGGCGCCGACATCGAGACGGCCCTGCGCCTCGCGCGTAACCTGTAGGTGGACAACATGACCAAGACCGCGACATCGCCCGCGATCGCCCGCGCGCGGGGCATGGCGCCGGTGGCGAACGACGCCGGGCTGTCACGGGAGAGCCTCTACAAGGCGCTGTCCGGCGAACGCGTGCCGACGTTCGACACGATTCTCAGGGTGGTCGGGGCGCTGGGGCTGAAGTTGCGGGGGGAGGCGTCGCCTGCCGTCCAGCGAGAGTCAGGGTAGAAATCCGCCGTTCTGATTAAGGCGCTACCCGGCGGCCTTGTTGTCGGCGTCGAAGAGCCGGCGGAACGCGGCTTCCGCCTCGCGCACACCGGGATGCCGAATTCTGGAACCTGGAGCGGCATCACCGCCCGGAGGGCGGAAGCGCAAGCGATCGTCACCCGCATGGGCCAAGACCGCGCCAGCGGGCTTGGTTCGCCGCGAGGCGCCCCGGTGAAGACTGTTTGACGCCCGTTGGAAGCGGCGAATAGAGCGCGGTGCCGACAAGGCATGCGCCCCGAAGAGGCTGCCCGTGAATGGGCCAATCCCGAACCGCGAGAATCTCGAACGGGAACGCTGGACCCGCATCCATCCGCTGCCGGGAGTCGCTCGCCGCGAAGGCAGGGAACGGGCGGGTTGCGAGGACGCTGGGGATGCCGCGACGCAGCCGCGGGATGCGGCGGGCGGTGGCCGCTTCGCCCGTTCCCTGCTGGCGGCGCGGGACCGCCTCCACCGCGTCAAGGGGTCGCGCCCGGCGAAGCCGGGCGCCCTGGCGGCCCTTGACCCGGCCGCGGCCGAGGACAACGCGAACGGCAGCGGCACGACGGATGAGAATGCCCGGGGTTGCGTTGACGCGCATCACGCACATGCGACGGGTGGAACGACGGATGAGGTGGCGAGGGCCGGCGGCGCTGGGTAGGATGGGATTCGGGTTGCCTGGACGGTAGGCCCCGAGCGGCGATCCAGCGTCAGGGCGTCGCAGGCGGCGGCACTACTGCGCGGTCTGGGAGGGTCTCGTTTTGTTGGCTAGCGGTCATAAAAAAAGGGGATTATATAGGGTAGTACCCAAACCCGAAACGATCTGATAGAATAGTACCCACGTTCTTTGAGGCACCTATCGGATGACACAAAAGGCTCCCGGCAAAGCACACCGAAAGGGAATCACCCTTTCCGATCTTTTCCGAATGTTCCCGGATCATGCCACGGCAGAAGCGTGGTTCGCCGCGCAGCGATGGGGCGATACCCCGGCCTGCCCGCACTGCGGATCGCTCAACGTCCAGTCGGGCGCGTCCCATCCGACGATGCCATATCGCTGCCGCGAAAAGGTTTGCCGCAAGCGGTTCAGCGTCAAGACGGGGACCGCCATGCAAGCGTCCAATCTCGGCTACCAGACCTGGGCCATCGCGATCTACCTGGTCACGACGTCACTCAAGGGCGTGTCGAGCATGAAGCTCCATCGGGATCTCGGCGTCACCCAAAAGACCGCTTGGCATCTGGCGCACCGCATCCGCAAGACGTTCGAGGCGAATGCGACCCTTCCCACAAGCGGCCCCGTCGAGGTTGACGAGGCTTACTTCGGCGGGCGAGAGCGCAACAAGCACGAAAAGGACAAGCTCAACGCCGGCCGCGGCACCGTTGGCAAGACGGCTGTTGTCGGTGTCAAGGATCGGAAGTCGAATCTAGTACGGGCCGAAGTCGTAGACGACACCAAAAAGGCGACGTTGCTCGGCTTCCTAGATCGCACCATAGAATCAGGGGCGACGGTCTACAGCGACGAAGCGGCCGCATACGAGGACATTCTTGACCATGCTTCGGTCCGTCACGGCATAGGCGAATACGTGCGCGGCGATGTCCACATTCAGGGCATCGAATCCTTCTGGTCGATGCTCAAGCGGGCGCATAAGGGAACCTTTCACAAGATGAGTCCCAAGCACCTTGATCGGTACGTCCGGGAGTTCTCCGGGCGCCACAACATCCGCGATGCGGACACCATTGAACAGATGGGTTCGGTTGTTCTCGGACTCGTCGGAAAGCGGCTAAAATACTGCCAACTCATTGCTCCCACGGGGAAGGCGTCAGGAGCGCGTTCATGACCGACGAAGAGAAAGGAATTCTTATCGCCCGAGCGATCGACGACTACAATGCGACCGTCAAGAGTCTGCAATGCAAATGCACAAGAGCGCGTCAATTGTCCGAAAGCGCCGCTCGTCTCTCCCAAAGACTAGAGGCGGCATCAAAGGAAACCCATCTCGTAGGCCAGCAAGAACCGATTGTCTACACGACGGAAGAAGAAGTTTCGACGCTGGAATCCGGTATCAAGGAAGGCTCCAAAATGGTCCTGCGCCTCGAACGCGAACTGAGGCGTTTGGGTGTTCCATCGTTGTAAAGTCCCCGAAGGCGCTTCGATTTGCCGGGGAACTCCGGGACTAAGGATCCTCGCTCCAATATTCATCCCCATATCCAGCCAATCGCAGCACTTGAATGGTCCGCGCATGGCGGGGCATGACACTAGATTCCTTGCATGCCTGGGCGGTGTTGACGACCGCAAATCTCGAAATGAATTGATCTAGGAGTTTTGGCAGCGGGATCCGCTGCGCTGACGCGAGGGAACAAGGGCGTTCGGGCGCGGCGGTGGCGCCGGAAATCAGGCTAAATGACGATCAGTCTAATTCGTGCAAATTCAATAACTTAAAAATTTGTTCCATGCAAGATCTGAAAGATCTTTCATGAGCTCCCGCTCATCGGCTCCTGTCATACGTTTTTTTTCAGCTTCCCAAGTCGTAATCATTTTGAGTTGATTCGACATTGGTTCGTAGAGTGTTCTTTGAAAAACTAGGCTGACGGCCTGAAACCCGCTGCTACGGTGGACAGAAATCAACGCCACCAACCTCGCAGGGTACTGAGGTCCTTCATAGAAGAGATTGTCGCGTTGAACGGCTTGGCGCAGCCGGTTTCCGATTTTGTCGCGAAACTGATGCTTGAGGAAGGCCGTATCATCGTCTTCGAATTGGCTTACAACTTGAATATTAAACGTGCCGCAGACGAGAAACTGATAGTTGAGTTCGTCGCTGACAGTTTCTGCAAGGAGTGGAATCGAAACGGCGCACGGGATCACCGCCATAAGAAAAACCAATGGGATGATCTTGCGGTTCATCATCAATCCCTCCGCACACGGATGCGCCACGCAAAAAGGGGCACTTTCCGTGCTTCGAAATGCGCTCAGAGGGTTTCGTTCTATCTATATCTGGCGACCGCAGATATGCTGCGAGCCGCCGCGCTGATGGTGCAACCTCAAAGCGCGGAAGAACCCCGGATGAGTTGTAGGCTTGTCTGGGGTTCGCCTTTTTTTCTGCCAAGCTGACGCCGGGCCGTTGCAAACGTCACGGCACAGCCAGTGAAATTTCCCGCCTATTCGCCGGGACCGGGGAGCTACCCCTGTCCTAGTTTCGGCTGTCGTATTCAGCGGGCGACCCGACAATGGGGCCGGCCTCAACGTTTGCGGGTGTCAGCATAGAGCCACTTGCGCTGTTCTGAGAGCCGCTGAAACAAAGGGCTTGCGGGCGGTGGATTTTTTCTTTACCCCAAGAAACGCGGCATTTCGGACGTTTTCCGACTTCACGGGCCTTGAATCCGAGATTTCCACCCCAACGCCCCGTGCTTACCCCAAGCCGTCGAAGTAGGAACGATTCGCATTTAGACACCGTGAAGACCCCATAACGACCAGTTTGACCATCTGTCGCGCCCCCGCACGCCTCGCCGAGCCTCTGATTGCTGGGCAACCAGCCGCAATCCGGCCGGGTCCGGCGAAAAACCCTACAGCGCAAGTGCCTCAGCATAGCATGAGACTGTGACAGCCTGTCGCAGTTGGCGTATCCTTCAGTTCTGCGCCGCGATATGATTCCGTTCGTCGCGGTGGACAGAGGAAACCGACGATGGCTACGAACCCTGCCAATCCCGACGACTACGCCACCAAGGGCGACTTGAAAATCGCGCTCGAAGATATGCGCGCCAGCATCAATCGTGATGTCAGAAACGCGCTGGACGAAGCGTTCGAACGTCAAAACATCGGGCTAAATAGGCGGTTCGACCCCGTGGACGCGAGGTTCGACGCCGTGGACGCGAGGTTCGACGAGGTCCTGGCGGCGATCCGGGAGAAACAGGAATGAAGCAACAGCCGAAGAAGCCGCGAGTCGTCGAGGTCGCGCCTTCGACCTACTCGCCGACGAAAGCGGAGCTTGAAGAAGAGTTCCGAATCGACGCCACGCCGGAACAACTGGCGAAGGCGCTTTTGAGTCCCGTCGAAGTGCGCGAGAAACGATCCTAACGCATTGACCGGACGGCTCATCCGTCTGGTCTTTGGGTACTACCCTATATAATCCCCTAAAAAAAGGCGAAAAATCCTTTAGAAACGGGGAGTTATGAAAAGTGGCTTCGCTGCCATGGAACAAACGCCTCCGGGGAGCGCCAGCGACCTGGGGCGGTTGATCCATGGGCGACGAGCGGGGCCGGGCCACGGGCGAAGCCGAAGGCGCCGGCCGTGGGGCACTTTCAAGGAGGAGCAGGACCACGGCATTCGTACCACGGTGATCTTCCCGGGACGTAACTACTCACCCCCTACCCGACCTCATTCCCGAGAGAGCATAGCCTGAAAGGCGTCCCGCGCTATGGGCCACGCGCGTCCGTCGGATATTGCTTGACATCATAGCGCCTCATCGCTATGGTGTGGCCTTCGTACGGATTGCCGGATCTTCTCGATTGGCCTATTTCGGATCGAAGGCGACCTCGGGGCTATGCCAGCCCATCATTGCCATGATGCCGCCGCACGACACCTACATCGAGACCCACCTCGGCGGCGGCGCGATCATGAAGCGCAAGCCGGCGGCGCTGCACAACATCGGCATCGACCTCGATGGGCGGGCTCTGGCGAAGTTCGACTGCGACTACCCCGTGCAACGCATTCACGGCTGCGCGCACCGGTTTCTGGCCGAGTACGACTATCGGGGCTCGGAGCTGGTCTACAGCGACCCGCCCTACCTGATGCGCACCCGCACCTCGGGCCGTCGCTATCGCTTCGACTACGGGGAGGCCGACCACGTCGAGCTGCTGGAACTGCTCAAGACCCTGCCCTGCCAGGTCATGCTGTCCGGCTATCCCTCGGCGCTGTACGACGGGTTGCTCGGCGGCTGGCGCAGGCTGGAGGTGCAGGTCATGAACCGGGGCGGGGTGCGCACCGAGAAGCTGTGGTTCAACTTCGTCCCGGACCGGGTGCATTGGGCCAGCCGCGCGGGCCGCAACTTCACCCACCGCCAGACCATCAAGCGCAAGGCGGCGAGTTGGGGCGGGCGCTACCAGGCGATGCCGCGGGCGGAGCGCCTCGCGGTGCTGGCGGCGATGATGGCGGTCGAGGCCGAGGACGGCTGAGCGGCGGCCATGGCCACGGTGAACCGGCAATCGCTGCGCGAGGAGTTCGAGCGCCTGAAGGCGGAGTTCGGGAAACTGTCCGCGGCGGACAAGATGTCGGCGGAAACGCGCGCGCTGTTCAACGCCCTGCTGATGCTGTTCGAAGTGCTGATGGCGATCTTCATGGAGAAGACCACCCGCAAGGGCGGCCGCAATTCGAGCATCCCGCCCTCGCAAACGAGCAAGGACGAGACCGCGGCGACCCGGCCCGGTGGCAAGGGCAAGGGCGTGACGCAAAACGATGCCCGGTCGCGCCATAGCCGAACCGTGACCACCACCGAGGTGGCGGCGGTCGACGCCTGCGCGAACCGCGGCGCCGATCTCGGTAGTACGCCATCGCAGTCCAAGCCACGGCGCACGCGCATCGACATCCTGTTCGAGAAGGTCGTCCATCACGTCGACGCGCAAGTCAAGGATTGCCCCCGGTGCCGGCAGCGGACGACGGGGCAATTCCCGGCGGACATGTGCGGTCCCCTGCAGTACGGCAACGGCCTCAAGGCCTACATGATGAACCTGCTGATCGCCCGGATGGTCCCCCTCGACCGGGTGCTGAAGTCGGTCGAGACGCTGATCGATGTGGCCATTTCGCCGGCGACGCTGCTGAAGTTCGTGATCCGACTGCATGCGGCGCTGGAACGTTGGGAGGCGACGGCCATCGACGAACTGCTCCGCATGCCGGCCTTGAACGCCGACGAGACCTCGCTGCGGGTGGATCGGAAGAACCACTGGATCCATGTCTATTCCGGCGGCGAGATCACCGTCAAACGCCTGCACCGCAAACGCGGTTGCGAGGCCATCGACGACATCGGCATCATCCCCCGCTACGGCGGTGTCGTGGTGCACGACTGCTGGGCGTCGTATCTGTCCTACGATCATTGCGGCCACGCGCTTTGCGGCTCGCATCTCCTGCGCGAATTGCAGTTCGTCGTAGACTCCAATCAATACCCTTGGGCCAGGAACATGAAGCGACTGCTCAAGGAAACCTGCGCCAAGGTGTCGGCGAGCGACGCCAAGCAGGTGACCGAGCGGGAATACCGGAACCTGCGCAAACGCTATCGAAACATCCTCACGCGCGGCGGCAAGGAACTGCCGCCCATCCCCGCCCGGCCCAAGGGCAAACGCGGCAGAATCGCCAAGTCCGATGCGCACAACCTCTGGGAACGGTTGAAGAAGCACGAACAGGCGGTCTTGCTGTTCGCCGAGGAGTCCAGCGTCCCCTTCACAAACAACCGGGCCGAGCGCGACCTTCGAATGAGCAAGGTGAAACAGAAGGTGTCGGGCTGCTTCCGCACCGAGCGATTTGCCCAAGCCTACTGCCGTATCTCCAGCTACCTGCAAACCATGCGAAACCGCGGATACAATCCTCTCGTCGCCATCCAGATCGCTCTTTCCGGGGAGATCTACGAGCAAGGGGGTGAGTAGTTACCCCGGGACTTACGGACACGCCGCTCGTGCTCAAGCGGCCGACGCCGACGCCGCCGGAGGTGATAGCGAGCGCGTTGCAACCGGAGGACGTGGCCGAGGCGTGCCTGTTCGTGGCATCGCTGCCGGCGCGGGCGCGGGTACCCGAACTCTTGCTGATGCCCTCGCGCCTTTAGTTCGGCGCTATTGATATTGCGCGGTGCGAAGCGCAAAGTCGGACAGATTGGACCCGTGAACAACAACAGCGAGGTTCGAACAGATGGAAGGACCAGGCACCAGATCCACACTCGAACCCGAGGAGGTGGACCTCTTTCGGCACAACGGTTTCATCAAGCTGCCGACACGGCTGCCGGCGGATCTGGTGGAGGGCTTGAAGGCCGCGGCGCTGGAGGACATCCGTAACGCGGTCGAGCCGGTAGCGCGTCGCGATGGCGAGGTAGACCGAATATCCGGCCTCTGGGATCGGGGTGGCGTTTTTCAGGAGTCGATCGCGTGTGACGAGATTCTCGATCCGCTGGAATCGCTGCTGGGACCGAACATCGAATTCATGCTCAATCGGCACAACCACATCTATATGCGCGACCGCAAATCGCTGGCGTCGATCGAACTACATCGGGATTGCCGGGTGTGGTCTCGGAACCTGCTCTCGGTACTCGTCTACCTCGAAGACACCCATCTCGAGAACGGTTGCACCTACGTGGTTCCGGGCTCTCATCACCTGCCGACGCTTTCCAACTTTGCGTATATTCGCGAGCGGGGAGCCCTCAGCCGGGGAGCGCGAGGGGGTACCCCTCGCAAGAAAGAGGAACTGTTTGAGATCGCCTGGTCCCAGGCAATCCCACTGCCCATGCCCGCTGGCGGGCTGCTCGCCATGGACGGATTGCTGCTGCATGCAGCCGGCAGGAACCAGACCGACGGCACGCGCATGAGCATGACGCTCGGCTACCACAGCGTCGACGAATTCTCGCTGCCCGATGATCGCAAGCACGTGTTGGTGCGCGGTGAGCGCACCTACGGCGGCAACGACGTGCGCAGCATGGATCGTCATTCTCGATCCGGGAATGAACGTCCAGAGGCCTACTAGTCGAGGCGTTAACCACCCTGGCGACCTGCATGCGACGTCGACAAGCCGTGCGCGCATTGATCCTGTCGGAGACGGACCAGAGCGTGCTGCTCCTGCGAATGCAGCGGCCGGACCGTTCCGGCGACTTCTGGTTGCTGCCCGGCGGTGGGATCAAGCCAGACGAGGACCACTTAAGCGCCTTGCGCCGCGAGGTCTGGGAAGAGACCGGGTTCGCCGTGCGTGCCGAGCCGCGCTTGCTGTGGCGCCGGGTGCACCGGTTTGGTCGCGGCCTTGACGAGGGCCGCCAGGTCACCGAGCAGCACGAGGACATCTACCTCGTGCTCGCGCCGCGATTCGAGCCAACGGCGCGCAACAACCCGGAACCTGGCGAGGTGGGGATCTTCCACGAGTTCCGCTGGTGGTCGGCGACGGCCCTGAGGACCGCCACCAGTCATCAGTTCGCGCCGAGGGCATTGCCGCTCCTCGTGGAAAGACTCGTCGCCGACGGCCCGCCCGCGCAATCGATCTCGTTGCGCGAGTAGCGTGATTGGGGGCGATGGCTGCCCGCGGGGTGCCAAGCCGTTCTTGATCCCGTCGGTCGCGCCAGCCGGCCCACCGTAGATTGACACATCTGAGACGAGATTCTTAGCGATCCGGAACGCATTCTTTTAGTCAGATGAGCGTCAAATGATCGTGATATTATCGTCAATTGATCGACTTGTCTGACAGAGATGCCTATGGATCTTCAATCCTATGCCGATCCCGCCAAGCTTCCGGCGAGTGAGTTCCTGCGAGTGGCTCGGCTGCTGGAGATTGAAGCGCCTGAACCGGACAGCGAAGTGAAACTGGCGCTGAGAGTTTCGAGGGGCCTTCGTCCACATTCTGCCAACGCATTGGCAAAGTTGCTCGGCACGCATCTCGTTGTCGGACCCGTGATCCCTGAAGCGACCCTACGGCGGGCGCGTAAAGCGGGAAAGACACTGTCGCGCGAGCATAGTGAAAGGCTCTATGAAGTGGGGCGCGTTGTCGATGCGGTCAGTCGCGCTTATCACGGCGACCGCAGTGCAATCGAGGCGTTTCTTGGCCGGGAGCATCCTTTGCTGGAAGGAAGAACGCCATTTGATCTCGCGCGATGCAGCTCGGCCGGCGCCGAAGCCGTTCTTAACCTGATTCGTCGCGCCGAGGCCGGCATAGTCGCCTGATCGTGCCCCCGCTGCTCGCGGAAACGTTGCGGGCGTATCGGATCGGCGATCCTGCGGGAACTTACCCAATATGGAGCACGGAGGGCGCCGAGCGTGTTTCGGGTCGGTGGCATATGGCGCCAGCGTCGGTGATCTACGCCTCCCGGAACTATTCCACCGCCTTGCTGGAAGCCTTGGCGCACTGGAATGGCCTATTGCCCAAAAACCAGCGTTTCATCGAGATCACGATTCCCCGAGCAACCAGTTACGAAGTTGTCACGAGTGGCACAGTTCCGAATTGGTTCGATCGGAGCGGTGAAGCGGCCCGGCGCTTTGGCCGAGATTGGTATGCCGAAAACCGAAGTGCGGTTCTGGTTGTCCCATCAGTCGTGGCGCGGATGGAAAACAATCTGGTAATCAATGTGCGGCACTCGGACTTTGCGGGATTGAAGATCGGCCCAGAAACGCCCGTATGGTGGGACGAACGCCTGTTCCCCAAGCCATGATGTGCCTTGGCCTGGTTATCCGAGAGTTGCGGAAGGCCCGCACGGCATTGCAAGCACGTTCTTGGATCCCGATCGAGGGGGATTGGCAGCGCTAGCTGACACCAGCCGAGCGGCTCGGGAACGCCGCGTCGACGCACGTCCCGAGCCGTGGCTCTCTCGTCTATCCCCTCGACGGTAGCGCGACGGTAGCGCGTGAGAACGCGCTGGCCGTGCCGGACTGATTCACGTTGCGGATGTCCAGATCGACCAGGTGCTGGTCGCCTTGCACGTACTTGCTGGCGACATTGCCGTAGATCGTATTGGTGTCGCCGACGATGTTCGGATGCCGCACCTGGGTCACCAGCTTCTTCAGCGTCCCGTCGTCTCCCATCCAGTCCGTCGCCATCTGGATCAGCCAGCACACGCGTTGCGGGCCGAAGTCGAACTGGCCCGGCATGCTGCGGCGCTTCTTGGCGTGCTCGGCGTCGAAGCGGTCGTGCGACTCGAGACGCCCGCCGAGCGATGCCCGCGTGCCGCGCCGGGTGCCCATCGCGCCGAAGGTGAACAGGAACAGCTCGTTGACCGTGTAGGTGCCTTTCTTCAGCGGCGCCATTTCCTCGCCTTCGACAACGTCCTCCCAATAGCGCGTTTCGCCACCGCGCCGTTCCTGCTCCCAAACCAGGGGGTCGGGCGATTCCTGCTGGACGTCGGTCTTGTTCTCGCGGTCGTAGGCGATCGCCCCTTCACCGCCGTCGAGGATCTTGTACCGCGCCATCAGGGTCCTTTTGGTTGCCACGACCTCGTGCCGCTGATTGGTGTATGTCACCAGTCCCGTGCAGATGCAGAACGGACCGATGCGAGAACTCTCCTTGCGGACGACGGGGCCCACCTGCTCCTGCACAAATATCGTGTCGCCCAGCCAGATCGGCCGAAAGAACTCCAACTCGCCGCCGGCATAGTTCATGGCGAAGGTCCCCACCCGCGATCCCTGGATGGCACCGTTGATCGCCGCGCCAACCCCGAGGCTCGTGCAGTAGACGAACGAAGGCATGGCCGTGATCGTGCCGAAGCGGCTCTTGGCGGCGTGTTCCGGGTCGCGGTACAACGGGTTGTAATCGCCGATTCCATCGCCGGCGCGACGGATGTTGTCGAGGTTCGCTAATTTCGAAGCCGAGGACGGCAGGATTGTCCCCGCGCCCTTTCTGTATTCTTCTTCGAATTGATCGATTGTCGTGATCTCTGGTAGGGCTGCCACTTGTTTCCTCCTGGGTGAGTCCATTCTCAATAAAGCCACGATGTGGGCCGGATTGCCAATCTAAGCACATGGCAATGCTGGCCGACGTTTCGCCGATGGTCACCGATGATCGCAGGATTTTTGTCTGCGCGCGTACTCGGAGCCTTCAGCGGATCGCCGGCTGGGTGCGCATTCTTGCCGCACAGCTTCGTTGCGGTCATCATGGCTTGAGCCGGTCGTACTCCAATCGCGGTGCGACCCGGCGACTTGGGAGAGCAAGCCACCGTGCAGAGCGCAACGGAACGCAACCGTGTCGAGCCGGACGCCAGGAGCGGAGCCGGAACCGGATTTGACAGGTTGGCGCTTGGCCTCTGGATGCAGTGCATGGAGGACTACGGACAGGTCTGGCGCGAAGACTTTGGACGCACCTTCTTCTCGCAAGAGTACTGGTACCTTTTCGTCGTCGCCCTGGTCCGCTACTGGAACCAGGAACCGCTAAACGTCGGCGACGCCTGCGCCACGATGAGGACCGGGTCTGCCAAGACCCGGGAAACGCGGTTGAAACGATTGGTCGACGAGGGCTGGTTCAGCAAGCTCAAGAACGAGTCGGACCTGCGTGTGACCTACATCATTCCCACGCCCTCTCTTCGAGACTTGGGGCAACAACACCTGCGCAACAGCCTGGCTCGCGCCACTGCTCGACTGGCCGAGGCTGATCTTGTCTCACGGCACGCAGAGTCGGCGGTGAGGGGGCTCGCGGACGAGGTCGGCAGCGAGGTTCCGAGGCTTCTATTAGCTTGGGCAGAATTCCTCGTGGGGTATACGAACGACTGGAACGAGACGTTCCGCAATCGGTTCCACACCGAGGAGTACTGGTACCCGTTCGTGCATTCGTTGCGCGGGGACTGGTCGGGGAAACCGTTCACGATGAGCGAGGCTTGTGGTGTGATGCGAACGGGTACCATCCGCACCGGCGAAGCCCGGATCGCCTTCGCCGCGACCCGAGGCATGCTCGAGAAGCGCAAGAGCGACACCGACCACCGCAAAATCCTGATCCTGCCGACGCCGCTTCTCGAAGCGTCGCTCGTGGAGCACTTCAGTCGAACGTTGAGCCAGGTGCGCGAACTGCTTGCGGAATACGGCTAAAGCGCCCGCCGATCACCTCGAGGCGCCCACGAAGTTGGCAAGCAGCCGGTTGAACGCTTGCGGTGTCTCGATAAAGGGCGTGTGGCCGACTCCCTCCAGCACGCACTCACGGAAGGAACCGCCGCGACGCGCGTAGTCTTCGAGTACGGCGCGGGTTTGCTGCACCATTGGCTGCGGCGGGCACTGATCCATGCCAGGCCAACCTGGCACCTGGCCTAACGCGCCAAGGTTGGCCATCTCGAGGGCAGCGCCGTCGGCCACGATCTGATCCAGTTCACCGCGCAGCCAGAGCAGTGGCGGCTTGGGGTCGACCTCGACGATTGCCGAAGCATCGAAGTAGCGACGCGACATGGCGTTCATCACGCCGCGTTCGCCTGGCGCGCTGCCGGGCCAGTTTTCGGAGGCCAGGACATCGCCGGGATACCAGTCGTCGCCGACCCTGGCTTCCAGCATGCCGGTCAATAGCACGTCGATGCGATCGGGAACGAACGGCGGGCTGAAATAGAAGTCTTCCATCACGCGGCGTGGCGATAGAGGACTTGAGCGACCGCGGTCTCGTTCGCGCAAGCGCGATAAGAACTCTGGATTCGCCATCCCTGCGCCTGCGGGTGCGCCGTCCGCGTAGCAGGGCGTACCTCTCACGTCGCGGGAACCGCCGTAACCGAACGGCGAGATCGGATCGACAAGCGTGACGCTCGCGATCGACCCTGGCTGGCGGATGAGCATCTTCATCGCCACGCCGCCGCCCATGCTGTGGCCGACGAGATGAAACCGTTCCAGTCCCAGATCGTGGGCGAGAGAGAGCAAGTCGAGGGCCATGTCGTCCAATCCGCATCGGGCATCGATCGGCAGGGCCTGGGTCGCGCCAAAACCGCGCAGGTCAGGAGCCACCGAGTAATAGTCGGGCCGCATGGCCGTCATGACATCCTCCCAGAAGACGGACGACGAGAGATTGCCGTGCACGAACAGGATGGCTGGCCTGTCCGCCTCTCCGCAGGTGCGAAAGGCGATGTCGAGCCTCGACGTGGATTGGCGACTGGGAACGCTCACCGCTGGGCCTTCGGTGCGATCAAAGGAAACGGAACCGAACTCGCAGCCGATAGGTGCGAGGCTCGCCGAAGTAAGCGAGGCCTACGCCCGGAAATGCGGTCAGGTCAAAACCGTGCGTGATGTACTCGGCGTCGGCCAGGTTCTTGACACCCAGAGAGACGTGCCAGCGTTCCTCGTTGTCTTCGAAGTCGACAGACGCGTTGATGACCCGATAGCCGTCCTGCGCCAACGCTTCGAGATTATTGACGTCAACATGGTATTTGGACCGATAGCCGAGATCGGCTGAAAACCGGAGCCGCCCGTGTCCCAACGGATGAACAGACTGAAGTCCGACGCTTGCGGTCCATTTTGGCGCGTTGATCGGCGTGCGCTCGCCGCTGACATCGTTCCCGGTTGCGTCGATGAACTCCGTGTACTGCGCATCGAGATATCCGAGGTTGATATTCACGAACAGGTTTTCCGACGTTTGGGCGGCGAACTCCATCTCAAGGCCAAGGGTCTCGGCCTTGCCGGCGTTCGTAAACACCGTGGCGAAGCCGCCGCCCGGCGTTGCGGAAAAGCTGCTGATCTGCAGGTCGGTGTAGTCGGTGAAAAACGCGGCGGCGCTCATCTGCCAGACGCCGTCGGTGGCCGCAGTTTTCCAGCCGAGCTCGAAGGTGTCCGCGAATTCCGGGTCGTAGGCCTGAGCCTGCGCTCCGACTGCGCCCGCATTGCTGGCGCCGTTGTAGCCTATTCGGCCGTCGAAACCGCCGCTCTTGAAGCCGCGCGCCCAATTGGCGTAGACCAATCCGGTGCCGGAGTCATAGGAGATTCCGACCTTGGGGGTCACCGCGTCAAAACTCGCGGCGAGATCTAGCCGCAGGGCGAAGGGATTGAGCGAACCCGCCGGCGGGTTGCAGGCATCGATGTCGAGCGCGTCGGTGGAAAACGCCTGGCACGCCTTCCGGCGCAACTCGCGCGTCTCGTCCGTGTAGCGTAGTCCGGCGGTCAACTCTACCGCCGACGAGAGGTTCCAGGAGAACTCGCCGAACACCGCGCGGGCTTCGATTGACTGGTCGTTTTCGCTCACGGTGTTGTACGGCAGGAAGAAGCCGGCCCCAGCCGCGAAGTCGATGGGCTCGGTGTTGCGGATGCCATCGGGCGTGATGTCATCCTCCGAGAACCAGTAGACGCCCATCAAGCCCTGAAAGTCCTCGAACGCAAACGAGAGCTGAAACTCCTGGCTGAATTGCTGCTGGTCCTGGTCGACGAGGACGCCGAAGATCCCGTGGCCGGTGCCGTCGAGGTCGATGTGGGTCTCATGGCGCACTTCCCGATAGGCCGTCGTGGACCTGAAAGCGACCTTGTCCGAGAACGCATAGTCCGCGGCCACACTGGTTCCGCTCACGTACAGGCGTTCGACGTCGTTGAAGTCGGCTTCGACCTGCGAGGTGCTGGAGGACGGTGGCTTCTGGGCTGTGGCGGCGACGAGCACTGGTCCCGAAGTAATGCGCAACGGCGTAATCGAGCGTTGTGGATCGTTCCTGGACTGGTCGACGATGAGCTTGAGCGTCAGTTGATCCGTCGCCGCGAAGTCCAGTTGGCCGCGCCAGGCAAACAGGTTCTTGTCGCCATCGGTTGGCCCGGCGTCGGGGTGGGTGTTTTCGCGGTAGCCTCCGTGGGATCCATAGGCTACCGAGATCCGGCCAAGCATCGCTTCACCCGACCCCAGCGGACCATTCCAGATGACTCTCGTGGCACGCTGGGAGAAGTCGCCAAGGCCCGCCTCAGCAACGAACTCGGGTTCGGGCGACGGTTGGACCGACACGTACTTGATTGCACCCCCGATTGTGTTGCGACCGTACAATGTACCTTGCGGTCCGCGCAGAACCTCGATGCGCTCGATGTCGATAACTTCCAGGAACGCTCCCTGGGAGCGACCCAGGTAGACATCGTCCAGATAGATGCCAACCCCCGGATCGGCGAACGACAACGAGTCCCGTTGCCCGACGCCTCGGATGTAGACGATCGCGTTGGCCGCATCGCCCATGTTCACGCTGAGGTTGGGGACGAGGTCCCGTAGCCCGCCCAAATCGTCGACTTGGCGGCGGGCAAGGTCCGAGGCGGACAACGCCGTGACAGAGAGCGGCGTTTCGATCAGCTTCTCGTCGCGCCTACGGGCCGTGACAACAATCTCTTCTACGGCTGCCGGTTGTTCGCCTGCCTGCGCCGGGTCTGTCTGTGCTGCCACAGGGGTTGCGAGGCACGGCGTCAGCACCGCAGAAAGTACGTAGCCCCGATGTCTCATCGTTCTCTCCGCGTCGCTTGAACCCAAGTGGTTCAATGCTCGGGAGCGGCTGGGGTCAATTCAACGGCAAATATTTGACGCAAAAATTCGACGCAAATATCGCGACTTCCATGGAACAAGCGTGACCGGGGAGCGCCAGCGACCGGGGGCGATTGTTCGATGGTCGACGAGCGGGGCCGGGCCCCAGGCGGGGCCGAAGGCGTCGGCTGTGGGGCACTACTTTCCGACCAACGTGGTGATTCACGAGTTCGCGCACAAGCTGGATGAGCTGTCGGAACATCACAACGGTTTGCCGCCCTTGACCAGGGGCATGTCGGATGGACGGTGGGCAGAAACGTTTTCGGCGGCCTACGCGAGCCTTTGCGATAGGGTGGAGCGAGACTTGGAACCGCCCATCGACGACTATGCGGCGTCGGACCCGGCGGAATTCTTCGCGGTCACGGTGGAGACTTTCTTTACGGTCCCGGAGATCCTCGCCGATGCCTTTCCGCCGGTGTATGCGTTGCTGACGGAACTGTTTCGGGAGGACCCGCTCAAAGCCCGCTGACCTGTGACGGGAACCGCCGAATCTTAAGCCCCTCGTAGTGCCCCAAGCGGCAACTTCGTGTTCGACCGGGACTCACGTTGACTTTCTGCATGAACAATCCTATGTTGGATGCTGGTTTCGCGTGGGAACGGAGGCTCCTTTACGGAGATGACGTACCCAGAACGGAGTTCCAGACACCGATGAGCGTTGGTCTGTGTCGGGAGCGCGAGCCAAGCAGCCAAAGCGAGGATCCGGTTGCTTAGTGTGACTGGACTACGCATGGGATGGGTTGTTCGATCCGAATAGCTGTAGCCCTGTTGAGTTGGACGTGCGCACGTCCTCTTCTCGTTAGCCAGCTTGGCTTAAAGGCGTGTAGGAAAAACGGAGCGGAGCAAAATGGCTCCCTGCGTCATCCGGCTAACCTAGGTTTGCAACGCTAGGAACGCGGAAAGCCGTGCTTAAGCACGGCTTTCGATTATCTGACGTTGTCATTTGGCGCGATGTTTGCGTGCTCTCGGCCACGTAGGGTCACATGATTTCCATGACAACTCTCGAATTGCCGGGATGCGTGGCTCGGTAACGTGCAGTCGTAGTGGAAGTTCGGGTCGTACGGTGCGCCGAATCGAACCCGACCACGAATCACGCAGCTGTCTTTGTGCTCACCACTGTCCCAGACTGGTGCCAAACCGTGCCGAGGACCAGCTTTGGGCGGTACACGAAATACTATGCTGCGGTTGCCTTCGAAATATCGATCACGTTTCGGTAGACGTTCAGCGACACTAGCGAGGCGTCGCCTGAACTGATTGACGGTGTCACCTTCCGCCCCGGCACTCTCGACACTCGACAGTACGGAATGGAAATCGTGCCCGAAGTTCTTGCAGGGGAGTAGCAAGCAGGTCTTGTTTTGGCGATTATTGATTTCCTCCTGCACGGCACGTACTAGAGCCCTGCCTTTTGCGAGCAGTCCCTCTGACTCGGCTACCAACTCACGGACGATACGGTTGACCCGAGTAGCCTTGGCGTCTCGTAAGCCCTCGCAATTGAGCGGAAGCATCATGGACTCAAGGCGAAAACGTTCGAAAAGGTGTTGCTCGCTACGATCTTTTTTTTGGACGTAGAGCAGAATCAGCGTTAGCTGCCAGCGCTCGTGCCAATTGCCGTCGTGGCGTACCCGCAGATGATCGGCGAGACGGGTGTATAGCTTGTCGGCGTACCCGGCGGTGTACGCCCGTGTTTCTAGTGCAGGGTATGCAACCACTCTGGCATTGTTCTGCTTCCAGCCGAACCGATCAACGAAACGGATGCCAACCGAGCGTGGGAGACCGGCGATCACTACCGATAGTTGGGTCAAACTTGTTGCCGCCGGAGTTTCGCAACAATGGGCATCGGAATGGAGATCTGGCTAAGTTCCTCCGCATCGAGAGCGAGGATCAGCTTGCCGAGAACATCGTTGGAAGGCAGTAAGGTATCGGAAGACTCAAGAAACCGCTCAGGTCGTAGACCGTTGTGCGCTAGCCAAGCGTTGATGCTCTGTTGCACATCCTGAACCGAAGCTTCTTGGCCCACGATGAGTTCGCGCGCCACCCCAATCGTTTGGGGCGGTTGGGATTCTGGAAACTCGTCGGAGAAACGAATTGGACCGTGCATGGCAACATACCGCGTCTTGGCCTCATCGAGAGGCTGGCGGAACGCAGCCCAAAACGAACGATGGTAGCGCCAACTAACGGAACGCCGATCAGCCGAGCTCCCTGCCAATTCATCCAACAATGCGTCCCAATCGCTAACGCTGTCTGTCTCTTGGTTTCGAGGGACCGCGCCGATGACTGCCGGCCTTTCGGTGTGCTGAACGACTAGAAGTTCGTTGGCAAGACTCGTTTCAATGTATGCACGGAGTCCACCTGACTCCTCTTTTGCCTTTGTCGCAATTTGATGGTCGACTGTTCCCAAGGCGCTAAGTAGTAGCGGCCTTTGCGTCTTGGCCCAAGCCTCGCCTACGAGTTCGAGCGTTTGCTCGCGCAGTGACCACTCTGAGTCCATGTTCCATACTCTTCGTTTCAGGTTTGGTGCCAATGCTAACTTCGGTCACCAGACGGGTGCTAGTTTTCTTCATTGGCGGAGTTCGAAGTCAGGGCAGATTTGTCGCCGAGCGTGGCATCGTGCGTGCACACGGGTCAGGAAGATCTCGTCGGTGAGGCCGCGCACGGCGGCGCGGTGGTGCTCGCATGGGACGACGCACGTCCTCGGCGCAACGAGCCGAACTTCCATGGAACAAATTTTCAACTTCTTGATTTTGAAGGAATTTGATAGATTTGCATTTAACATAATTCCGAGGTCGCCGCTGCGGCCCGACCACCCTTTGTTCCCCGCGCGTCCGCGTCCCGGTCGCCCGGGTTCGGGACTTGCATGGAACAGGCGTGACCGGGGAGCGCCAGCGACCGGGGGCGGTTGTTCGATGGTCGACGAGCGGGGCCGGGCCACGGGCGAAGCCGAAGGCGCCGACCGCAGGGACTTTGCTGGCGGGAGAGTGGCGACGGTGAGGCTCTTCACGGCCACCGAGCGTGTCGGGGCCTGCACAGGGATCAGTGGGTCAGTCCGAACCCTGCTGCGTACAAGCGAGAACTGCGCTTAACGCCCCTGGAAATTGGCGGGCCGTCTCTCCAGCCGCGCGCGCTTGCCTTCGACGGCGTCTTCGCTGAACCGGACGGCTGCGACGAGCTCATCGACGTCGGCATGCTCGATACCATCGCGGTACATCATCTCGCGCACGAGCAGCGCCTTGATGCCGCGCAGCGAGAGCGGGGCATTCTGCACGAGGCGCTCTACCAGCGCATCCACCGTGGCCTCGATCTCATCGGGTTCCGCAACCCGCGCGATCATGCCGAGTTCGTGCAGCCGCGTGGCCGGCAACGTGTCCCCCAGCAGGAGTATCTCGCGCGTACCGACCGGCCCGGCGACATCGAGCAGCTTCTTCGCCAGGAACCAACTGGGCGCCAGGCCGATCTGCGCGAGCGACATGCCGAAACGCGCATTCGTCGACGCGACGACGAAGTCGCAATGCAGGGCGATTTCACAACCGCCCGCGATGGCGTACCCCTGCACGACCGCGATCACCGGCAGCGGATAAGTTTCCACCGCGTGAAACACCGGCTCGACGGACACTTTCATGCCCTGGCTGATGTCCCGCCCGGTGCAGAAGGAGCGACCCTCGCCGCGCAAGATCGTTACGCGTTCCTCTGCCGCAGGAGTGGTGGAGAACGCGGCCTGCAGGTCCTCGAGCATCTCGTCGCTCATGGCGTTGAGCTTTTCGGGCCTGTTCATGGTGACGGTACGCACCGCCCCTTCGGTGGTGATGTCGACGAGCATTGGCTTCCTGCCTTTACCTGCGATTCGATCACTCTACCCGAAAAGGGGAAATCAACGTTAGACCGGGCGGCTGAAAGGCTGAAACGACCCAAAAGACAAACCTGTCGGCCATCAGTCAGGACCATCCAAAAGTCGCAAACCGTTCTTTGAACTGCTGAACCGGAACATACGGCGTCGAGACCGGGGCTGGCTATGGCTATTCAGAAGTCGTTGTGTTATGAATGGGACGCATGGCGACATCAGAGGCTTGCGGCGACCGGATCGCGCCGCGCGAGGTGACGGTTCGCCCGGTGCGGGACGCGCGCGAGCGGCGGCGTTGGGATGCGCTGGCGTCCGAGTTTCATTATCTGCCGTTCAATGGCCTGTTCGGCCAGTGTCTGCGCCATGTCGCGGTGCGGGGGGAGACCTGGGTCGCGCTGGTGGGCTGGACGGCGGGAGCGTTCAAGGTCGCCGTCCGGGACGCCTGGATCGGCTGGACGCGGGAGCGGCAGTTCCGGCGGCTGAAGCTGATCGCCAACAACAGCCGCTTCGTGATTCTGGGCGGCAAGGGCGCGACGCGCAACCTGGCGTCGCGGGCGCTGGGTCTGAGTCTGCGGCGGCTGTCGCGGGACATGCGCGCGGCGCACGGTTTTCCGGTTCTGCTGGCGGAGACGTTCGTGGATCCGTCGCGCTTCGCGGGCACCTGCTACCGGGCGTCGAACTGGCGGATGCTGGGGCGCACGCGGGGCTTCACGCGGCTGCCGGGCAGCCCGGTTCGGTGGCGCGAGAACGGACAACCGAAGGAGGTCCACGTGTACGAGCTGGAGTCGGACGCGCGCGCGGCGCTGAGCGGCGTCGAGGAGCCGGCCGAGTGGCGCATCGGGGCGAAGGAGGCGCCGATGCCGGTGCCGCAATTGCGCAGTCTGCGCGACTTTCTGGAGGAGATTCCCGATTTCCGCAAGGCGCGCGGCCGGCGCTACAGCATCGCCTGCTATCTGACGATCGCGGTCGCGGCGCGGCTGGCCGGCTATCGCGGCGTGAGCGCGTTCGGCGAGTTCGCCGCCCGGCTGGACGAGGAGCAGCGCAAGGCGGTGGGCGGATTCTGGAGTCCGACCCGTCGGCGCTATACCGTTCCGGCGACCTCGACCTTCCATTACATGCTCTCGGCGATGCCGTCCGACACCCTGGATCAGGCGCTGCGCGCGTGGAGCGCCCGGCATGGCGGCGAAGGGCCCGTGGCCATGGACGGCAAGGATGTGCGCGGCGCCTCGAAGCGGGTCGGAAAGGAAAGGCGCATGATGGTGGCCGCCGTCGAACACGGCAGCAGCCTGATTCTGGGACAGGTCCAGATCGGCGCCAAGACCAATGAGATACCGGCGGTGCGGGAGTTGTCGCGACAGCTCGATCTCGCCGGCCGCGTCGTCACCGTCGACGCCATGCACGCCCGGCACGAGACCGCGCGCCGCCTGACCGAAGACTGCGAGGCCCACTACGTGGTCACGGGCGTGAAGGACAATCAGCCGACCATCCGCGACGACCTCGCGGCGATCGATTGGCGCGCGGCGCGCTGGAGCGGGGATGCGATCGAGAAAGGCCATGGCCGCATCGAGACCCGACGCTGCGCCGTCCTCGATCCGGCCACGCCGAAATGGCGCGGACGGTGCGATCTGTTCGGACGCCGGCAGGCGGTGCGCGTCGAGCGCGAGCGCATCGTGGTCAAGACCGGCGAGACATCCCGCGAGGTCGCGTTCTGCCTCACGTCCCTCGGCGCCGGCGAGGCCGGCCCCGAGGAACTCCTGAACCTCGTGCGCGACCATTGGCAAGTGGAGAACAGGGTCCACTACGTGCGCGACTTCAGCTACGACGAGGATCGCTGCCGCGCCTCGGTGCGGAACCTGCCGCGCAATCTGGCGGCGCTGAGCAACGTCGCCATCTCCATTGTGCGCATGAGGGGCGAGTTCAAGTACATCCCCCCGGCCAATCGCCACTACGCCGCCCGCCCGCAGGACGCCCTCGACGCCATCCTGGCCGCCGGACAGCCCTGAGACGGCCCACCCCCAACGCCCGAGGCGCGCCGCTCGGCCGCGCCGCGGCACCCCGATGCCCGCGCACAGCCATCCGGCGGGAATGACCGGATTGGAACCCCTCCGCGACACTCCCCGGACATCGTCGGACCATCCGCGGCATGCCGCGGCGTCGTCAGCGCCCCTCGCCGCGTAGTACCGCTCCGCTGATTGCCGGCCGTTCCGATCCCCATGCTGACCACACCGGACTTTTGGATAGGCCTGGGCCATCAGTAGACTTCCTTGACCCGTTGTGACGAGAGCCAGCGGCGCGACCGCGAACGAGGGGGAGGATTCGATGCCGGTCGAAAAGACTGCGCCGACGACCGACGACGACCTGTTGCGTCTGCGGGTCGACGGCTGGTGCCTTCTCAAGGGCGTGATTCCCGAGACTGAGGTCGAGGACGTGCGCGAGAGCGTGCTGACCACGATGACGTCACCCGAGTACCTTGAGGATCGGGATTTTCTGGCCCACAACAGCGACTTCGTGCGCTACGTCGCCGAGCCGCGCATTCTGGCGATACTGGAAGCGCTGTGGGGACCGTTCCACCGCGTGGGCTGGACCGGGCCGACGTTCCGCCATCCCGGCGACGTCCGAGAGCAGTGGCACGTGGACTGGCCCTTCGGCCGGCGTCCGGCCGCGGGAATCCTGCCGCCGTTCCCGGATGCGGTGATGTACCTCACTTCGATCTGGATGCTGTCGCCGTTTCTGCCGGATAGCGGAGGCACCATCATCGCGCCCGGTACGCACCGATCAGGGATCGATCCGACAACGGACGCCATGATCGACGAAAAGGCACCGCGCTCCACGGAGATGCGGGTGTCCGGGGAGGCGGGGAGCGTCGTACTGCTCGACAGCCGGCTATGGCACGCCAATGCGAACTACCACGGCACGGAACCGCGGGCGGCGATGCGGGTGTGCTACGCGCCGTGGTGGCTCAACCTGCAGCCGATCGACCCCGAGTCGCCCGAGGGCATCCGGATGGCCCAGGAGTTCGGAGACACCGCCGCACCGCCCATGCCGCGCATTTCTGCAGAGACGTACGATGCGATGCCCGAGCAGGTCAAACCCTTGTACCACCACTGGGTCAATTGGTAAGTCTGTTTGCCGAGGCGCGACGAAGTGAACCCGTTAAACGTGTAAGATCCTCATAAGCAGGCCTGTAATTCGGTTTTATCCTCAAAAGGGTCTGCTGGGACATCGCTGTGAACGAAAAATCCTCACCTTCGGCTATTGTCGACGCGATGCCCGAGGCCTTCGTCTCGCGTGCGCCGATCAGCGCGGAGGTGTCCCGCCGCGTCGCCCAAGGGCGCCTGCGCAAGCTCGCCTCGCGCCTGTACACGCGGGATCCCCACACCGACGCCGAGATCCTCGTGCGCCGCAACCTGTGGGACATCGTCGCGGGCTACTTCCCCGGGGCACTGATAGCCGACCGCACCGCCCTGGAGCTTGAGCCGGCGCGCGACGGCTCCGTATGCCTTGTAACGCAGCGCGGTGCCGACATAGAACTGCCGGGGGTCGTACTGCGGCCGCGCCGGGGGGCGCCACCGACGGCGGACGATCGGCCGTTTCTCGGCGGGCTGTTCCTCAGCTCTCCGGCGCGCGCCTGCCTGGACAACCTGCGGCCGTCACGGACGCGGCGCGGCCGGCTGCCGCGCACTCTGCATCGACGGGACATCGAGGCGCACGTCGAGCGCATGTTCGCGACCGCCGGTGAGAATGCCGGGAATCGTCTGCGCGACGATGCCCGCCGCGTCGCCGCCGCCATCGACCGCGTCGCCGAGCTCGCGGAACTCGACGCTATCGTCGGGGCCCTCGCTGGTACGCGCGGAGCCCGGCTCTCGGCCCCCACGGCACGCGCACGAGCGGCCGGACACGCCTACGACCCGGCCTGCCTGGCGCTGTTCGGGGATCTGCATGCCGAGTTGCTGCGCACGCCGTGCCCGTCGCGGCGGCCGCGGCGGCGTGACGGTATCGGTGGCGCGACCCTGGCATTCTTCGAGGCCTATTTCTCGAACTACATCGAGGGAACGGAGTTCACGCCGGAGGAGGCGGAAGCGATCATTTTCGGCGGGCGTATCCCCGAGGAGCGTCCGGCCGACGCACACGACGTGCTGGGCGTTTGGCGCATCGTGTCGGACGCCAGCGAGATGCGTCGCGTCGCGGAAACCGCGGCGGAGTTTCTGGAGCTGCTGCGCGAACGTCATGCGGGCATGTTCGAGCGACGCCGGGATGTGGCGCCAGGCCGGTTCAAGACCGCACCGAATCGCATCGGCGCAATCGAATTCGTACGTCCGGATGCGGTCGTCGGCACCCTCGAGCGGGGCTTCGAGATGTACGGGACACTCGATACGCCATTCCACCGCGCTGCGTTCATCCATTTCCTGGTTTCCGAAGTACACCCGTTCACCGACGGCAACGGACGCATGGCGCGCGTGATGATGAACGCCGAACTCGTTGCCGGAGATCAGGAACGCATCGTCATTCCCACGGTGTACCGAGACAACTACATCGCAGGGCAGCGGGCGCTGTCCGGCGGCCACGGTGCCCAGCCGATGCTGCGCATGCTCGACTTCGCATGGAACTGGACGGCGTCCGTCGAGTGGCGGGACGTTCAGAGCACGAAGGCGACGCTCCACGCGTGCCACGCCTTCGACCTTGCCGACGAGGCGGACCGCCGCGGGGCACGGCTCGCGATGCCACCCGTCTAGACGGCGTTTACCCCCGCCCGAACCTCGGTTCCCGCTTCTCCAGAAACGCTGCCAACGCCTCGGCGTGATCAGGATGGCGCCGCGCGATCTGATCCCGGATGCCTTCGCGCTCGCCGACCCGGTCGATATCGGGATCCAGCGGATTCTTGCGCAGCAACTCTTTCACGAACATCACGGCCTGGGGCGGATTGTTGGCGATCTCATTGGATTTCTCGACGGCCGCATCGAGCAGGTCCTCGGGTTCCGTGACCTTGATGACCAGTCCCATCCTGAGCGCCTCGTCGGCCGGCACCATGCGGCCCGTCAGGCACATGTCCGCCGCGTTCCCAAGGCCGACGAGCTGCGCTAGCAGGCGCGTGGACCCGAGTTCCGGCATCAGGCCCACCTTGATGAACCGGATGCTGAACAGGGCGTCGGTCGAGGCGATGCGCACGTCGAACGGCAGGATGAAGGTCAGGCCGACTCCTACCGAGTAGCCGTTGACCGCCGCGATGGTCGGCTTCGATGTCATCAGGAACGGCGTGATGCCGCGTCCGCCCCCGGCCGTCCAGCTCATGGGTTCCGGACCGGTGCGGAACGTTGCTGCCGTGGCTCCTCGGTTGCGCTCCTCCCGGACGGCAAAGTCGCCGAGATCGGCGCCGGAGCAGAACGCGCGTCCCTCCCCTGTGAGCACGATCGCGCCGATGCTGTCGTCTTCATTCCAGACGCCGATCTGCGTGAGGGTTTCTTCACGCAATTGATCGTTCATGGCATTCAGCTTCTCCGGCCGGTTGAACCTGATGATGCCGACCCGCCCCCGGGTCTCGGTGAGAATGTGCTCGTATGCCATGTTCTTGCCCTCTTTCGCGTCCGGATCGGGAGTTTCAAGTTTAGCTTTGTTGGGCGTGGCCCACGCACCCGCGCCGGTCGGGAGGAGATTGCGTCAATCCGCCAGACGATGCGGGCTCGCCGGATCGGCCGCTGCATCGGCGAGTTCGGCCAGGGGCAGCACGGTGACCGTGTCGTCGATCTGATAGCGGTCCGGGCCGGGATAGACGATCCACAGGTGTTGCAGGGGCAGGTCCCGCAAGACGGCGCGGATGCTCCTCGTCATGCGGGGGGCGTCCCGGTACTTGAACTCCATACCCCAGAGCGCGCCGCCTGCCTGCCACACGAGATCCAGCTCCGAGCCGGTGTGCGTGCGCCAGAAGTAGGGGCGGACTGCCCCCATCAGCCGGATCGCTTGCTCCATGGCGAAGCCCTCCCACGATGCGCCGAGCTTCGGATGAGACTCAAGCTGTTCGATGGTCGCGATGGTGTGCAGCGCGTGAAACAGGCCGCTATCGCGGATGTACAGCTTGGGCACCTTCACCAGCCTCTTGCCGACATTCGCGTGCCACGGGGGCAACAGGCGGATCATGAAAGTGCCGCTCAGGATCTCGAGGTAGCGGCGGACGGTGTGATCGGATATGCCGAATGACCGCCCCAGTTCGGAGAGGTTGAGCGTCTGACCGTGGTAGTGGCTCACCATCACCCAGAATCGACGCAGTGTCTCCGCCGGAATGGAAATTCCGAGGGCGGGGATATCGCGTTCCAGGTGGCTGCGGATGAAATCTTCCCGCCACGCAGCGGAGGCAGCGTCGTCTTCGGAAAGATAGCTTCGGGGAAACCCCCCGCGCAGCCACAACCTGCGCCACTCGCGGGTGCCTGTCTCGTCCACCGTCTCGTCCACCGTAAAGGGGCCAAGGTCGTGATACGCAACGCGGCCGGCGAGGCTCTCGGAGACCTTGACCAGCTCGGGGGAGGCGCTGCCGACCAGCAGATAACGCGTGGATCGTTGCCGGTCCGCGAGGACGCGGAGCAATGGAAAGAGTTCCGGCTTGCGTTGCACCTCGTCGATCACGACCGTGCCGGTCAAGGTCTCCAGGGCGGTTTGCGGTTCGTCGAGCCGGGCCAGGTTCCTCGGGTCTTCGAGGTCAAGGAAATGCTCGGCCTTCAATGATCGAGCCAGTGTCGTCTTGCCGCATTGCCGGGGACCGAGCAGTGTCGTGATGGGCGCACGGCGGAGCCCGGCTCGAACAGCCTGCAGTTCCCGTGGGCGAGGCAAATAGCGCATGGACGCAAGGCAACATGAAAGAAACAGGAAATTTCGAACTTGTTGATCGAATTTTCACGTTTTGAGTTTTTGGCGGGACGAATTACGTCCACGCCATCGCGTAAGATAACCGAGAAGCCGCTCTTGAGAACCTTACCCATGCCCGAAGCCCTGTCTTCTTTTCGCATCTGCGACTTCACCGGCCAACTGGCGGGAGCGGGCGCGACGAAGTGGCTTGCCTCCTTCGGCGCCGAGGTGATTCGCATCGAAGATCCAGTGAACGAGGGCCGCTGGGACATACTGCGCGGCAGGGCGCCCACCGTCGACGGGAAGAGCGGCGTCAACCTCAGCGGTAGCTTCAACAATCACAACACGAAAAAGCACGGCATCACGCTGAACCTTCGGACGGAACGCGGCAAGGAGATCCTGGCCGAGCTCGTCAAGATTTCCGATGTCGTGACGGAGAACTTTTCGAAAGGCGTGCTCGAGCGGTGGGGATTTGGTTACGAGCGGCTGAAGGAGCTGAAACCCGACATCATCTACGTTTCCCATAGCGGTTTCGGCCACCGTGGACCCTACGGCGAGTTCAAGTCCTGGGGCCCGGTGGTGCAGGCGATATCCGGGCTGACGTTCGCGTCGGGATTGCGTGACCAGGAGCCGGCCGGGTGGGGCTATTCCTTCATGGACCACACCGGCGCGTACTACATGGCGATGGCGGTCCTGCTCGCCATCATCCACCGGCAGCGTACCGGCGAAGGGCAATGGGTCGACCTCGCGGGTACGGAGGCCGCCCTCACGTTGCACGGTCCGGCGCTGCTCGACTGGACGGTCAATCACCGGCCGACCCGGCGTCCGGGGCATCCGGACAGCAACCGCAATCTCTGGCCGCCCATGGCGCCGCACGGCGTCTACCCGTCCGCCGGGGACGACGACTGGGTTGCCATCGCGTGCCGGAACCAGGGCGAATGGGAAGCCCTGATCAACCTCATTGACGAGGAATGGTGCGCGGATCCGGCGTTCGCCGATCTCGACGGACGCCTCGCCTCGCAGGACGCCCTGGACGAACATCTCGGCCGATGGACGGCCGAGCGGACGAAGTTCGAGGTCCAGGACGCGTTGCGTGAGATCCGGGTGCCGGCCGCCGCGGTGCAGAAACCCCAGGAGCGCATCGATCTCGACCCGAGCACCGAGAACTTTGGACTGTGGCCCGAAGTCGTGCATCCGGAGATAGGCCCGGTGCGCGTGGAAGGCCACCCGGCGCACTTCTCGAAGACCGACTGGTCGATCAAGCGCGCGGGGCCGTGTCTCGGGGAACACACCGAAGAGGTGCTCGGCCGCTTGCTGGGCATGAACTCGCGGGAGGTCGACGAACTGCGGGAGGAAGGCGTCGTATGACCGCGCTGACCGGAATTCGCGTGATCGAGCTTGCCCGCGAGCCGATCGCCTTCGTCGGGAAACTCTGCGGCGACATGGGTGCGGACGTGATCCTCGTGGAACCGCCGGGCGGCGACCCTTGCCGGGGCTATCCGCCATTCCTCGACGACACGCCCGGCGAGGACCGGAGCTTGTACTGGTGGCACTACAACAGCAGCAAGCGGAGCGTGGTGATCGATCTGGACGACGACGACGGGCGGGACCGATTTCGGGCGCTCGTCGCCACGGCCGATGTCCTCATCGAAGGCGAGCCGCCCGGTCGGCTTGCGACACTCGGTCTGGATTACGACGATCTGATCAAGCATCGGGCGGACCTGATTCATGTCTCGGTCACGCCATTCGGCCGCAACGATCCGAAGAGCGACTTGCCGGCGACCGACCTGACGCTCCTGGCCGGCGGCGGGCCGATGTGGAGTTGCGGCTACGACGATCACTCGCTGCCGCCGGTGCGCGGGCCGCAGCAGGGCTATCAGACCGCGGCGAACTTCGCGTTTCTTTCGGCGTTGACGGCGTTGGCGTATCGGGGCGTCAGCGGCGAGGGCCAGTTCATCGACGTCAGCCAGCACGCCGCCTTGAACGTCACGACGGAAGGCTCCAGCATTCGCTGGCTCACCGCCCAGTCCACCGTGCAGCGCCAGACGGGGCGCCACGCGTCGGTCACTCCAACCACGAAAACCAGCCAGCTTTGCTCGGATGGTCGGCTCGCATCGACCGGTGCCGGCGCGCGCAACCAGGAGCAGTTCGCCCGGTTGCACGAATGGCTGAAGGAGCTTGGGCTCGAAAGCCAGTTACCGGAAGCGGTGTTCCTGGAGATGGGCGCCAACTGGGAAGGGTTCCTCAACATGGGCCTTATCGGCGAGGACGACGCGGTGACAGCCATTTTCGGCGCGGGACGGGAGGCGATGAAGCTGATCGCGTCCACGCTCACGGCCCAGGAGTTCTTCGTTCAAAGCCAACGCAAAGGCTTTACGTCCGCAGTCGTCAATGCGCCCGAGGAAGCGTTCGAGGACGAGCACCTCAAGGCGCGCGGATTTCACGTGGACGTGCACCACGAAGACATCGACCGCACGATCACCTATCCCGGCGCGCCGTATCCCTTGCCCGCCAGCCCCTGGCAGATTTCGCGCCGCGCCCCGAAGCTCGGCGAGCATGACGAAGAAGTCTTCTCGGAGCTGACGTAAGTGCCGTTGGCGCTGGGTCAACGCCGTTGACGGGTTAGCCGGACCTACAGCGATCTGGACTGCCGTCGATGACTATTCGTAGCGACTCCAAATGCGCAAGACTTTTACGACGCGATCCTCGTCGAGTATTTGGTACACCAGACGGTGCTGGATGTTGATCCTGCGCGAGTAGGCGCCGGTGAGGTCGCCGACGAGCTTCTCGAAGGGTGGAGGATTCCGGTAAGGGTCGTCCGCGACGATCGACAGAAGTTGCTGGGTATTCGGCTTGAGCCCGCTTGCGTTCAGTTTTCTTGCGTCCCTGTTGGCCTGGTTCGTGTAAGCGAGGCGCCAACTCACCAATCCAGTTCCTCGCTGCAATCCTCGATGCCTGTCTCCATACCCTCCCGAATGGATTCGCGCATGCCTGGAACGGCGAGCAGGAACAACGTCTCCTGTATGGCCCTCCAATCTTCTTCCGGAACGAGGACAGCGCGGGTCCTCTTGCCGGTAATCAACACCGGTTCGTGGGATTCTGCCGCAGCGTCCATCAGCCGGTAAAGGTTTGCCCGGGCCTCGGTTGCAGTGATGGTGGTCATGCCTGATCGCTTCCTCGCAAAGGCTTGAAGGTACGGGATAACGTACGCATCGTCAAGGGAATTGCCCGAGCCGATGGGCCTGAAGGCCCCTGGACGACCGCTACTCCGAAGGGTCGGGTTGCGGGCGTTACCGCGTTCGCTATCGGTGACGCTTCTGGCCCGCATTCAAAGTAGCGTATAGCCGATCTCCTCGACGACATTGCGCATTGCATCCAACAGGGCGGGATCGGCCAAAGCGCGATGAAATCTTGGCGCTCGTGGGAAAATGACGGCGCTTCGGGCCCGCTCGTAGAGCGCGATGGAAGGCCGGCCGGTTAGCGACGACCTGTAATAGACGCCTTGAATGGCCGGGTAGGCGTCGTAGAACCCCCGCGACCAGTTCTGTGCATGGGAATACGGCCCCGCCGCGAGTTTCGATGAGGCGCCCGCACGGACGGGGAAAGTATCCGTGATGTCGAGCAAGCGCACCTCGCCGTGCAGCGCGAAGGAGACCAGCCAGGACTGGCGCCGATAGCGGTTGACCCGACGCCGGTTACGCTCGAAAAATTCGGCGACCGTCGTTGCGACGTCTGTCGCCGCATAAAGAATTCCGCACGTTTGGAGGACCGGATCTCCATGCCTGTCGGGAAGGTGGTGGTCAACGCGCGACAAGGGGCCGAAGTGCCGAAATGCATTCCAATGCGTCGGATACGACCCGCCTCGCGAATAAACCCGGTACAGGAGTTGACCGGGGGCCAAGGCAATCAACGCCGGGTCGAGTTGACTGAGCCGGGCAAGGTCCGGTGCCCGGGGTAGTTTGGCCACGATGTTCCGCGTACGGTGGGGTTCGGAGTGCTATAAGCGGCGCGCAAGCAGAGTGACTTTCTTGACATCGCCGCCTGATCGAAGCCACGCCAATGGGGACATGATCGCCTCGATTTCGCTTCCAGCGAACAAATCGGGGTCGGATTGCGTGTACCAGTCCTGGATTTCCACAGGGTGCAAGTCGCCGCTGAGCGCCGCATTCACCTTGGTAATGTTTGGGACCAGCGGGCCAGCTCGTTCAAACTGGAAGATCGGGATGAGCCGGCGGTTGTTCAGCAGAAAACTGTAAAGTGTTCCGCGGGCGATCATCTGCCTGACTTGATTCTCCGGAATACCGAGACGGCGCCCCACGTCCCTTGTCGTCAAACTCGTCTTGACAATGGCGGCGTACTGCAAGGCTGTCTCGGCAATGGGGTCGCGTTCGGTCGCCGTGTAAAGATCGACGCCCCCGTCGCGCAACATAGCCTGTTCGTGCTCGGTCAAGTTCTCGGTGGACGGCCCGTACAGTACCGTGGGCATGGCGTCCAGAACCATCCGTAACGCTTCGTTCAATTGCTCGGCCGTCGCCTGCTGCATACCCCGCATTGAGAGGTAGCCGGCAAGCGGTTCGTGGACTTCGCCAACATTATCGACATCGTCCCTCGTTTGACCGGCACGGGTTCGGGCGGTCTGTTTGGAGTGTTCGCGTTGCTTGCGAGGCGTCTCAGTCATTGCCAGACTTTATTTTGGAGCGGTTAGTAAAGAAATCATATAGTGCTCCAAAACTGATTGCAAATCTCAGTGCGGGTCTCGGCGAGTCGGCGCTGCCCGAACCGGAGGCGTGGCAGCTATCGGTAGGCAAAGCTGGCTCATACAACCATCCTTCCGGCCGGCAAGACCAAACGCTAGATGACCTGTTTAGGTAGTTCGATGGGGTTATCTTCGATCTACAATGGCGTTTGACGGAGCGGCTATAGGCGAAGCGTGCGAGACGACGTCCTGCAACGATTCAAGGCGCTGAATGTCTGGAAGACCCGCGACAAGCGAGCACCGCACAAGCCGCTGTTAGCCTTGTGGGCGATCGGCCGGTGTCTCCGCGGCGAGATCCGGTTGGCGTCCTACGACCTCGTGGATCGGGAGTTGGCGGACCTGCTGCGCCGGTTCGGCCCACATCGGAAGACAATTCATACGGAAGACCCGTTCTGGCGCATGCAGCGTGACGATGTCTGGGAAGTGGATCGGCCTCGGCTTGTCAGGTCGAACGCGGAGGGCGGCGCTTACAAGAGTGATCTCAAGCGCCACCAGATTCGTGGCGGTTTGACCGAGGTCGACTACACGGCGTTTCGGGACGACCCAAAGCTGGCGGTACGCGTCGCAGAGTACCTTGTCGCGTGCCACTTTCCAGCAACCTTGCAGGATGAAGTTCTGGAAACCACATCAATCCCCGCAGACGCGCCACGTGAACTCGAGATACGGGATGGTGACGAGTTGGTGATTGTGCGCCGCCGCCGGAGGGATCCGGCGTTTCGCAAGCGTGTACTGGCGGCGTACGGCAGTCGCTGCGCCGTTTGCGAATTGGCCGTTAGGCGTGACAACGTGCCACTGGCTCTAGAGGCGGCACACATCAAGTGGCACGAGGCGAGGGGTCCGGCGGTTGTCGAGAACGGGTTGGCCCCATGTGCGCTTCACCAAGACCTTTTCGATACGGGCGCGTTCACGCTTTCGCCGGAACTGACGGTCATCGTCGCCGGTGCTATCAACGGGTTTGGTGCCGAGCCTGTGTTGTGGCGCTATCACGGTGAGCGATTGCGCGCCGGGCCGCGAGAGGGTTTCCCCCGGCCCGGCACCAAGGTTCCTCGCATGGCATAGGAGCGAGGTCTTCAAGGCACCTGAAGCTGTGCTTTAGAAAGGCCAACACGCTCACCGTAGGTGGCTGAGGAGGGTGTCCGAGCGGGCGGAGCCCAGCCATCGCCGGCCAGCTAGTCGGGCAAGCCGAGCACGCGTTTAGCGATGATGTTGCGCTGAATCTCGTTCGAGCCGCTGTAGATCGACGCGGCCCGCTTTGCCAGCCAATTGCGCGTGTCTTCCAGCTCGATCTTGCTGAACGCATCGTCCGACCAGCCGAGGCCCTGGCTACCGCGCATCTCGACGAACAGCGATGTTTTCTCCTGCTCCAGCTCGGTACCGTATACCTTGAAGATCGACGTGGCCGGCCCCGGCGTGCCGCCCCCGCGCGCCTCTTCCACGGCACGCCGTTGGGTGAGCCGGAACGCACGGTCGTTCATGTTGTGCTTGATCACCTTATGGCGCAGGGTCGCGTCAATGATTCGACCCTGTGATTCACCCGCGTATCGCTTTGCTTCACCCGCAAGGCTCGGGCCGCGCTCCGGGGCAGCACCACCGCCAACCAGCGAGGCCATGCTGCCGCGCTCGTGCTGCAAGAGACGCTTGCCGATCGTCCAGCCCTTGTTGAGTTCGCCGACCAGGTCGTCCTTCCTGGCGATGGCATCGTCGAAGAACGTTTCGCAAGAGGTCGACGCGCCGCCAATGAGGCGGATCGGCCGCACCGTGATCCCTGGCTGATCCATATCCATCAGCACGAAGCTGATGCCGTCGTGCTTCGGCACGTCGGGGCCGGTGCGCACGAGGACAGAGATCCAGTCGGCGAAGTTCGCCCCCGAGGTCCAGATCTTTTGCCCGTTGACGATGAAGTGATCGCCCGCATCCACCGCTCGCGTGCGCAAGCTCGCCAGATCCGACCCCGCGCTCGGCTCGCTATAGCCCTGACACCAGCGGACTTCGCCGCGCGCGATGGGCGGCAGGTGGCGCGCCACCTGATCCCCGGTGCCGAATTCGAGAAGCGTGGGACCGACCAGGGACATGCCGTGATACCCCGCGAGGGGGGCGCGCGCCCCGATGCGGCTCATTTCCTGGATCAGCACCATGAACTCGTCGTTGGAGAAGCCGTCGCCGCCGTACTCCCTGGGCCAGGTCGGCGTCGTCCAGCCCTTCGCCACTATTCGCTCGAGCCAAAGGAGCGCGTCCTTGTCCTGGGTCTCGATCTTCGAGCCCGCTTCCGCGATTGGTCCCGGACCGCGCCCGCCCGGTGGACAGTTGTCTTCGAGCCACGCCCGCGTTTCGGCGCGGAAGTCTTCTATGGCAGCCATGTCTCGAAAGTGTCCTCTTCACCAAGGCACTTGGTCGTAGTCTAGTTCGCTACCGTGGTCCTTGCAGCTTCAGGCTTCCAACTCCAAACGTTCTCGATCCTGGACCAAGGTTTCGATGCGATTGAACATGGCGACGTAGAACGCGCCCCCGGTGACGGCGACCAGGCTCGTGAGCGGAAAGAAATACACCCAACCCACCTGTGACGCGACCCAGCCGGCGATCGATCCGGAGGCCCACACGCCGAAGCTCGTCATGCTCGATTGCATGCTGTAATCCGTGCCGGCTTGCGCCCTGGATGCCCATCGATAGCGTGAGATGGTGACTGCTGACGAATAAAAGTGCGTCGCGAAGCCCATCACGGAGACCATGGCAATCAGCGTCGGTAAAGCGGGTAGCGGCGTCAATGCAAGGAAGGCAAACATCACCCCTTCAAGGGGTATGGCACACACGCCAATCAGTGCGGTCTTGCCCAACCCGATGCGGTCCACGAGCCAGGGCGTCGCGATGCTCGCCAGGGTGGAACCGGCGAGAAAGGAAATGGGCTGCATGATGCCGTACTCGGTCAGCGTCATTCCCTTGTCGGCAAAGAAGGGCCCGACCATGGAACCGAAAAAGGCGGCGCCGAAGCCCCAGGTAAACGCAAACGGCAGGATGAACCCCGAGTCGCGCCGTTGCAGCGCCTTCCAAAGGCTGGGACTTTCACCCCGGGCTCGGCGGATTTGGCTCGCCCGGGGCGGGGGTGGCTCGCGGCGAATGATGGCGGGCAAGGCGGCGACGAAGAGCAGTACGGAAGCACCCAGCATGGTGGGCCTCCAGCCAACCCTGTCGACCAGCGCGATGGTGCTCGTGCCCAGGACAGTGGCGAAGGAGCCGAGGACATTGATGATCATGGTGCCGACCGGCCGCTCCGTATTGGTCATGGATTCCGCGGCATACGCATCCGCCGTGATGTCGTAGGCGGCCATCACGAATGTTGCGAAGAGAAGTATTGCCACGATGGCGTACACCGAGTGCAACGAAGGGGGAATGAACGCGAGGGCCGCGTAGGCGAGCGTGCCGATGATCGTGCAGGGGATGATCCAGGTCTTGCGATGCCCAAGGCGTGCGCTGCCGTAGTTGTCCACCACCAGCGCCATCAACCACTTCAAAAAACGCGGAATGCCGGGCAGGGCGAGCAGCCAGAACATCTCCAGGGGAAGACCTTCCTTTCGGAACATGAACGGCAGCGCCGTGCCCGCGAACGCCCCCGGAAAGGATTGCGCCATGTGCAATACCGCGAGCGTGACCAGCTTGGGATAGTCCTTTTGCTGGGGTGCCGCCTCGCGTGTTGCCATGGGTGGTTCTAGCGCCACAAGATCCGTCGCCCTGACGGGCGCCGTGGTCTGCCCCCGCCTTGGCGTGCGGTTTGCATCAGGGGCCTTGATGACCAGGCAAAAGAAGTTGCCCCGGCCCCGAGTCTCCGGTCACAAGCGCACTTTTTTTGGGGACGTCAGGGTGTCCGTTCGGAGTTCGGGTTAGAGGTCTTTGAGGTCCACCACCTTGCCCGTCCGGGACGACTCGAAAATGCCAAAGATGATCTTCATCGTCTCAAGGTTGTCCCGGCCGCTGCTGATGGGCTCCTTGCCCGTCCTGCAGCACTCCTCGAAGTGCAGGATTTCGTTGGTGAAATAGTCGTCGCTGGGCAGGCCGGTGTCGTTTGTCGGCAACGGTTGAAAGGTCGGTCGACGCATCATTGTTTCGAGTCGCTCCCTGGTAAGGGGACGCCGCAGGGGACCTGACGCCATTGCGCTCGCCTGTTCCTTCTCCTGCTCCTCGTCTCTGACGCTATACATGATGGTGCCGAACTGCCGAACCGGGGCGTCGAGTGACTGTTCGATGGTCGGAGGCGTCGAGTGCACGGTCCCCTCGCTGCCGAAGATCATGTACGACATCCCCTCGGGGGACACGGGCGTCGACCAGCTCGCCAACAGGTCGCCCACCGCCCCGTTTTCGAACTCGAGCGTCGCGGCGACCAGATCGTCAGCGTCGTTGAGGAAATTCGGCTGTATGGACCTGGAGATTCCCATCACCCGTTTGACGTTGCCCACGTAGAACCGCAGCAGGTCCAGGTGGTGTACGCTCTGGACCAGCATGACGCCGCCGCCGGCTTTGCCATCCTTCATCCAATCGTTCGGCCTCCTGTCGCCGCCGCCCCCGCCTAACGTGTGCGTCCGAGCGGCCCGTATCTCCCCGAGGTTGCCCTCGTCGATAAAACGTTTCACTGCGCGGGCTTCGGGCGAATACCGCAGGTGCTGGGCCACCATCAGGGTCACTCCCGCCTTGTCGGCGGCTTCGATCATGTCCTTGCATCCCTGCAGGGTGTGCGCCATCGCTTTCTCGACGATCACGTGTTTGCCGGCTTTGGCAGCGGCGATGGCCAGCGGTGCATGCGACGAATGGCCGGTGCAGATGTCGACCGCATCGATGTCGGCGTCTCGCAGCATCTCGTTGAAGTCGAGGTAAATCGCTTCGACGCCCGCCTTCTTCGCGTATTCCTGCGCAAGAGACTCAACGACGTCGCATACCGCCGTGAGGCGCACCCGGTCGGGACGGTCGAGGTAGGGGATCATGTGCCGATTGGAAATACCCCCGGTGCCGATCAGGCCGACTTTCATTGGTTCTGCCATGCTTTGCTTCCTCTTTTCTGGTTCGCTCGTGCTCTACATGAGTCTACGCGCTACAGATCGTCGACCGCGAATCAGAAACCGTTGTCAGTTCGAGCATCGCGAAGCGCGCTCCCGAGTTGGACCTGCCCAATACGTAAAGGAAGCGCGCCGGACTAAACGCCAGTCGTCAACGGCGTTTTTTGCGGTATGGGAACTGGTTCGCGATCCCCCCCATCAGGGCTTTCGCGACACTATCCGGCGAGCTCATCACGCCGCCGGATAGCTCGTGCTCATAGCTCCACATCAGCTTGCCACCCTCACCCTCATGGACCGTCATGTTTACTAGGCCGGAGTTTGTCGCGCCGAAACCAAAGAGCAGTGTTGTCGCGACCGCCCAGCCGGTGCCCATCGGTCTGGAGAGCGACATCCGCCCCGATACCAGGGCGTCCACATCAAGCAGGGCGCAAATCTCGGCCTTGGTCATGGGGGCGTTGGAATCCATGCGGGACAGCTTCACGTTGGTCTCGTCGATGTCCTGAAAGAGGATCGTGTACCCGCCTCTTTCCTGCTTGGTCAGAAATTGGGTGTACAGAGCGCGCTGAAAGGTTTGCGCCTGGTCGGTCTGGATGGCGTCCAGCTCCTCCTGGGGCGGCGCGTCCTTCCGGTTTGACGTGTTGATGACGACGTCGAACGGCAATATCGCTACCGTCTCGTGGGCGTTCCGGTATTCCTCGAAGTCCGGCGCCGTGTAGGTGGTCGCGCACCCAGTCAATCCAACGGCCAGAATCGCGGCTGCCGCTGCTGTGGTCCTCATGCTGTACTCCTTCCTCTGTAGGCCATTGGCCGGACGATGCTAGCAAAAGGAGTTTGCATCGGTCGAACTAGTGTTCCGTCATCACTGAAAATTAGAGTAAGAAGGCGATGTTCGGGAGGGTAGAATGCGACGGGAGGACGCCGTTGGGGGAGCGTGCGGAGAGTTCCCATGAAGAAATACATCGTTCGTCTGACGGAGGAGGAGCGAGAGACGTGCCGCGAGACGGTGCGGAAGTTGCGCGGCGGTCACGAGAAGGTGCGGCGCGCACAGATTCTGTTGCAGGCGGACGCGGACGGACCGAAGTGGCCGGACCGGCGCATCGCGGAGGCCTATGGCTGCCGCACGAAGACGGTGGAGAACATACGGCAACGCTTCGTGCTGGAAGGATTCGCGACCGCGCTGGCGCGCAAGCGAGCGGCGGCACCGCCGGTGCCGAGGCTGCTCGATGGGAAGCAGGAGGCGCAAGTGATCGCGCTGCGCCTGGGCGCGCCGCCGCCGGGCCACGCGCACTGGTCGCTGCGGCTGTTGGCGCGTCGCGCGGTGGAGTTGGAGATCGTCGAGTCGGTGAGTCACGAGACGGTTCGGCGGACGTTAAAGAAAACGGCGTCACCGAACGCAAGGTCGCGTACTGGGTGATTCCGCCGGAGGCCGACGCCGAGTTCGCGGCGAACATGGAGCAGGTGCTGGACGCCTACGCGAGGCCTTACGACGCCGCTTGGCCGGTGCTGTGCATGGACGAGCAGCCGGTGCAACTGACGCGCGAGACGCGCTGTCCGATCGCGGCTGCCGCGGACCGCCCGCGGCGCACGAAGGCGGACTGGGCGCGCGAGACGGCCGCCTTGCTGGAAGGGCGCTACGCCGACTGCGAACGGATCACGCTGGTGTCCGATAACCTCAACACGCACACCAAAGGCGCCTTCTACGAGGTCTTCGAACCGGCGCGGGCGCGCGGCCCGGTGCGCCGCATCGAGTTCTGTCACACGCCGAAACACGGCAGCTGGCTGAACGTCGCCGAGTGCGAGTTGAGCTGCATGACGCGGCAATGCCTCAAGGACCGTCGCATCGGCGACATCGATACCCTGCGCAACGAAATCGCGGCGTGGTCGAGCGACATCAACAACAACCAACGCGGTGTCGACTGGCAGATGAAAGTCGACGACGCGCGCTGCAAGCTCAAGTCGCTATACCCTAATATTAAAGTTTGACGGAACACTAGGTGAGAATCGCATAGCCTTGAACGCGGGGACAGGTCATCCTCAAGTGAAGCAGCCGTTCCGCGACGGCCCCGCCCACGGCGCGCTACAGGGAGTTTCGCGGCGGGACCCGAAGCGGACAGCGAGAATCATGGGGAAGGCTACACCGATGGCCAGTCGCGATACCCATCGCTCGAATCTGCTCTTCATCCTCACGGACGACCAGGGCGCCTGGGCCATGGGTTGTGCCGACAACGAAGAGATTCGCTCTCCCAACCTGGACCGCCTGGCACGCGAAGGCATCCGCTCCGACAGTTTCTTCTGCACCTCGCCGGTCTGCTCGCCTGCGCGTGCCTCGATTCTGACCGGTCGGATTCCCTCTCAGCATGGCGTGCACGATTTCCTTCACTTTCAATCCGACACAAGCCGAGGCGGGCTCGACCATCCCGTCCCCGCGAACCGACTCGACCTTCGCGAACGCTGCGCTTGCATCACGAAGGCCGGCAACTCGAAGTTCTGATTCCACGGCCGAGGCAGAACCGTTCAGTCGGTTGTGTGGTGAATGATCTGTTGCGTTCAAAAATGCGCGCAACTATCCTTGACCGTCGCCGGTGCCGGCTGACACGATGGCGGCATGAACTGTCGGTAGTTCACCACGCGAGTCCGCAGATGGGCGAGGAGACGGAACCTGGAGGTTCGCTTCGTGGCGGCGGAGGGACCAGGTTCGCACGAAACCCTCTACGCGGGCGAACGCAAGACGACCGTCAAGGACCGTAAGAAGGAGATCGGCAAGGGGCTGCTCGCGAAGATGCTTGCCGACCTCGGGATCGGCAGGAACGATTTCTAGTCGGCGAGTACGGTGGATGCCTGAGTGTGGAGAACCGAACCGATGTCTGACACATACAACTATCCCGCCGAGGTCGAACGTGACGAGGACGGGCGTTTTGTCGTTGCGTTCCCCGATTTCGGGTGGGGCGCGACTGACGGCGCGACCCGGAACGAGGCGCTGGCTGAGGCCGGGGATCTCCTGCGGGAATTGATCGCGGCAACGATGCGTGAGGCCAAGGACTTGCCGAAACGGTCGCGCGCGACCAGGCATCAGGCCCTCGTCGTCCCGCCGGTGCCGATTGCGCTGAAAGCGGCCCTCTACGAAGCGTTTCGCGAGGCCGGCGTGTCGCAACGCCGTCTTGCTCGCGACCTCGACGTTGCCGAGAGCGAGGTCCGGCGCATGCTGAATCCCTACCATGCCACGAAGGCCGCCACCATGGACCGCGCCTTGCGCATGTTGGGCAAGCGGGTCAGCGTCACCGTTGGCGAGGCTGCGTGATCAGCTCCCGGTCCACCGGGTCCAGTTGCCACGACTCTGCTGAGAACCATTGCCTACAGTCCGGTCAACAGGCGTAGAATCTGCGCTATAGCAAAGGGAGGAAGAGAATCATGGCAGTAGCAGCTATCACTTCCGAGTCCGGGCTCGATCGCGTATGGAATGAGATTGGCGACCTCGGCTTGCAGTCCTACGTCGCGGATCTCGACGCACACGGTTACACCGTGATCCCACCGGAGATCGCATCTCCGAACGGCTTGGCGAAACGCATGCTCGAAGCGTGTCTCGACATCGCCGAGCGGCGCAACGGCGAGCGAGCGGATATGGAAACCGGCTCCACTCACGCCAACCTGCCGATAACGCCAAGAGGATCCTCGGTCAAAGACGGACGCCCAAGAGGTCGCATGCCGTTAGGTCAGAGAGAAGGGCTCGATTCGCCCGTTGGCGACATCATGCACTCGATCTTCTTCGAGGACGAGGTCTTCGAGGAGGCGCTGATGAACCCGGTGTTGCTCGCTATGGCCACGTATCTGTGCGGCTACAGCGTGGTGCTTTCGGGCATGGGGTGTTGGATGAAAGGGCCGAACAGGAGCACTTTCAGGCTGCATACGGACACTCCGCTGGCATCGCCGCTGCCGCCGCAATCCATGGTCTGCGAACTGATGTACGTGCTGACCGACTTCAATCGGGAGAACGGCGGAACGGCGTTCGTGCCGGGCAGTCACAAGTGGTGCCGCAACCCGGCGGGCCGCGAAGCCATCATCGGCGAAGGCGGCAACCAGAATGTCGAGCCGGTCGAAGCCAAGGCGGGTTCGCTGGTCATCTGGACCGGCAAGACCTGGCACGGCTCGTACAACCGCACGGCGTCGGGACTACGCGTCAGCGTACCGGTCTACATGGTGCGGCCCTTCATCCGCACGCAGGAGAACTTCATCGGTCGGGTCCCGCAGGAGATGCTCGACCGGCGCCCGCCGCGATTCGCGATCCTGATGCAGCAGGGCGTCGTGCCCGGCTACGAGAATCCGATCGACGAAGCGGCGAAGGCCTCCTACGCCGAGCAGTTCGTGTCGGCCTATGCGGAAGAACTAGGGGGAGGAATCCAGGGCAAGGACCTATACAGCTGAGTGCTAACCGAGAGTGGTCGTCAGGGGACAGTCCTTGGTCAGAGATTGACGCTTGGCTCCACGGACTGCGCTCCACGTGCTTCGCTACGTGAGGTACTTTCGACCGATTCGGACTCGTCGAGTACAGATAGTCTATCCCGACGCTTGCGATGGGATTCAGAAGCGGTTCGTCCATGAACTCGAGCATGGTGCAAGACGGGACCGAATCAAGTTGCTCGGTAACGCGGTTTGTCCTCGTGTAATGGAGACGATTGTCAGGACCATCACGATTGACTCACCCCGCTCGAAGTCTTGTGAGTCGAGGAATGTCGCGCCTCCATCCTCGGTCTCCTGGTAGGTGCATGTCGTGCGTGAAGTGTGCCATTCAGGATTTTCGCCGAGTCACTTCTCCGCGCCGTAACCGGCGCCGACAGCCGCTTTCGTCGCGCGGAATGGCGGATATCCTACATACATCGGATGAAGCGCTCGCCATAGTGTTATCTTCGCGCCGGTGGAAACAACAACGATGGAACGCTCCGTGATCGACACCTTGCGCTACGCCGACCGGTTGAAGGTTGCGGGGGTGGAAACCCGGCAGGCGGAAGCCATGTCGCGCGCCCTCAACGACGAACTCGCCGCTGGCGTCGCGACCAAGCAGGATCTCGACCGCGCCGTGGACGAGTTGAGGGGAGAGATCGCCAAGGTCGATGCCAAGGTCGACGCGTTGGATGCGAAGTTCGACGCCAAGTTCGACGCGTTGAGCGGGAAATTTGAAACGCAGGGCCGGTACGTCTTCCTGGTCTTGGGGTTGATTGCGGCCCTGGGGCTTTACAACGCGGTCGCGCCGCACCTGGCCGCCGTGGCGCCGCAGACCGACTCGGAACCCGCCCAGTCGGCGCAGGGGTGACCGGAGGAGCGTTGCGGGCGTGACGGTGATTCCGCCCGCCCGCCTCAATAGACGTTCTTGTTCATTGCTCCCAATGGTTCATTGAGCCGCGTGTACTTGTAGCGGGGTCCCTGCGAGTCCGTCCAGCCCATCCAGTCATCGGCACCTACCAGGTGCGCGAATTCGACAGGATTGCGGTCAAGCATTTCCTGGGTCACGTTGGCGAGAAAGTCCTCCTGTGGCTTCAGGCGCTTGTTGCATACGTAGGTCGTGAGATTGAGCCGCAGCCCGTCGGTTCGCTTGGGATAGGCGCCGTGCCACGTGTTGCCATGCCAAAGGATGAGCGAACCCTCCGAGGCTTCCACCGGAACCGCCACGTCTTCGCCTTCATCCCCCCGGGGAAGGCGGCAATACTTGTGGCTGCCCGGCACCATGGCGATGGCGCCGTTATCCAGGGTGTAGTCCGTGAGCGCCCAGACGGAATTGAAGACATCGCCGCACGGCGGCATGTGGCCATCCTGGTTCGTGCCGCCGTCCGCGTGCAGCCCGAGCCGTTCGGGCCCGCCCTTCCACTTGACGAACGCCCCCAGGTTGGACAACTGATACTGACCGTGCATGAAGTAGTCCGCGAGGATGTTCAGGGTCGGGTTCAGAATCCATTCCTCGAAGATCCGATCCTCCGAGAGCAGGCAGAACAACAGGAACTGATGCTTGCTTCGCGCCGCGGTTTCTATCTTTCCGGCGCTGCCGTTCCTGTCTAGCCGCAGATCCTCGCCGGTCCGTTCCCGGGCCACCCGCAGCACCGTCTCGCGAACGCGCTCGAATAACTCGCGCGATGCCACTTTCTCGGGCGGCACGATGGTGAAGCCGTATGTTTCGATGTCGAACACGTGGCTCTCAAGGCCAAGCTCCTTGATCCGCCTGTACGCGGGGTTGATGGTCTCGGTGGCCTCGAACTCGCCGAAGTCCATTGGCTTGTCTCTTTTTTTAGGCAGCGTCGCCTGATGATACCGACATCGATCTGAGATGACAGACCGACATGTCGCCACTCGCGTAGCTCGATGGTCACTAACTTCTTTCGCCGTGGAAATGATCCAGGCGTAATCGGGGCTTCAAGCGGTAAATGATCCAGCACGATGAGCAGGTTCCCGTCATTCCTGCCCCATCGGGATCACTCCTCTTCGCAATGAGATTTCGCGACCATCATCGGGACACGGAAACACCCTTCCGTCTACGTTCCTGGCACCTATAAAACTCCTCGAGAGTTTCGCAATCATCCGGGTCCAGCATGGTCACATAGCCGCCAAATCTGTACCTGCGCCAGCACTTCTGGGAGTCAACGAAGACCGGGTTGTCCCCGTCGTCCCCTGCGGAATCGTGCTCCGGCTCTTGCCCCTCCGCGTTCACTGCCTTGGCTGCACAGCCGTGGCAAATCAGGCCTAGGTACATGACGGCGTCTTGAGCGTCGAACGTGGGGGACAAATCTGCCTTGCAAATGGCGCAGGGTATTACCTCGCTCATATCGGACCTTTCTTTAGTTGTTGACCAAGTTGCCGTGGATGGACCGTCGCGCCGTGTTGCCCAACGTCGCGCTACAGGTCGGCCAGGTCGACGGCCCTGCCGGTCCGGGAAGACTCGTACATGGCGAAGAGCACCTTCATCGACTCGATGTTGTCCCGACCGCTACTGGTGGGTTCCTTGCCCGTCCTGCAGCAATCTGCGAAGTACAGGATCTCGTTGACGAAGAAGTTGGCGGTTGGTTGATCGGCCTCGATGGTGGGAAGGGGATCGAAAGACGGATGCAACAGCTTTTGCAGGTCGGCATCGTTGCGGAAATCGAGATCCTCGTCCGGATCCTTGAGGGCATACTTAACGGTGCCGAAGTGCGGAATCGGGCTCTCGCTACTTCTGGGGTTCTCCGGTGAAGTCGAATGCAACGTGCCTTGGCTGCCGAACAGCAGATAGGCCGCTCTTTCGGGGGTCTCGTTCGTGGTCCAGCTTGCGAACAGGCCGCCGATCGCGCCGTTCTCGAACTCAAGGGTCGCAGCGACCAGGTCTTCGGCGCCGTTGATCATGTGCGGCTGCGCGGTCTTGCGAATCGCCATCACCCGAGTGACGTTGCCGATGTAGTAGCGGAGCAGATCAATGTGATGGATGGAATTGAGCATCAGGACGCCGCCGCCCATCTTGAAGTCGCGACTCCAGGTTTTGGGTCCGCCTCCGCCGCCGCCCATGGTCACGTGCGTGCGAACCGCCTGGATCTCTCCTAGGTTCCCCCCGTCGATGAATCGTTTCACCGCCGTGGCTTCGCGGGAGTGACGCAGATGGTGCGCGATCATTAGCTTCACGCCCGCCTTGTCGGCGGCTTCATTCATGTCCCGGCAGGCCTGCAGCGTGTTTGCCATCGCCTTTTCGACCAGCACATGTTTGCCGGCGCGCGCGGCGGCAATGGTTATGGGCGCGTGTGCCGCGTGATTGGTGCAGATGTCCACCGCTTCGATATCGGCGTTGCGAAGCATGTCATCGAGGTCGGTGTAGACGGCTTCGACGCCCGCGTCTTTCGCATAGTCCCGCGCGAGCGGCTCCACCATGTCGCATACGGCTGCGAGTTGCACCTGCTCGGGATGCGTCAGATAGGGCGTCATGTGCACGCGTGCAATGCCCCCGGCGCCTACCAGGCCGACTTTCAAGGGTGTGGACATGTTCCTTCGCTCTCCCTAAGTTCTTGTGCCACTAGCAGACTATTGATCACGCTGGCCGATGAGGCGCCGAAAAATCTCGTGATCCAGTCTCTCGCCCGTTACCTCGGGATCCTCTGCTTGGATGTACTCTATGTCCTTGAAATAGTCTCCTTGGCGTCGATTCTGCCTCGGTTCGAGCGCCTCAATGAGGATCGCCTCGAACGCGGCGACAACGCTTGATGCATCGTGCGCCTTTAGGTTCTTTTCCAGATCGCCAGAGTCGGTTATGGCATACATGCCGAACCAAGAGAACCGGTCCCACCTTGCCCTGTGCCGATCCGTTGTGTGCTCGAAGAGTCGCTGGCCGATTGGTCGGTCCACAGAACGACCGACGTAAACAACTTCACGAGCGTCGTAGAGCAAGTAGATGCCGATCTGGTCTGACACGTCGACAGGATCGGAACCGGGCGACACCCTGGCGAGGAGTTTCGGGGTGGCCTTCCACCTCACGGCCGACCTGTCCCAATACATTCCAAATGCCTTGATGACGGAGTCGCGTTGCTCTTGATCTCGCCGATTAAGTCGCTGCTCTTCCAGTGGGTTGTTGTACTCGCGGAGCGTGTAGAGCCCGCGATCGGCCCTGTGGAATGGACTCTTCTCGCCGTTATGGGACAGGGAGTTACTGAGCTCCATGGAAACACGGGCGGCTGGATTCGCGCCCAACGATTGTCTCAAACCGCGCTTCTCGATCTGCTCGGCGATATCCCGGTAGTTTACGGATTCTGGTGCGTGCGCCTTGAGCACGTCTGCGATGGCATCCAGCCACGGCATGTCTGTACTGCTGCTTTGAGTCGTCAAGGTCTTTGGGTGAGTAGCCGACTCATGGTTCGGGGCAGCGTTCTCGGCGTCTGATCGGAGGTGCTTCAGGAAGTCTCGATAACGGTTCACCGCAGATCGCTGGCTATTCGGAATGTCGACCGGCAGTTGTCGGTCGATGTTTGGGGAGAGATATTCGTCCAAGTCGCATGGCAGGCTCCGTTCGGCTGCACGGGCTTCCGACAACTGCGTCGCGGCGGTACTCTTGTTTGAGTACCGATCCTGCAGGTACTCCTTGAAAGGTTCCTCTTGCACTTATCGATCCCCCTTTTTTCCCTGAAGTTTCGTGGGCTTCACGTCTGCAAACCTAATCGCTCATCAGTTGGGAGCAACCTCCCATTCAGGTAGGCCCAAGTGAATGGACGGTCGGTGACAAAGTAGCATACGAGATTCTGTTCCGTCTCCATCGACCTACAGCTACAGCTTTGTTCGACACGCGGAGGTGATGAAGGAGAGGGTCGGTGTAGTACTCGACCACCGTGGGCTTGGGCGGCGCAAAAGACGGCGTCCGCTGGGGCAATGGCTTATGCGGCGCCAGCCACCATGCGCATTGGGGTCCGGGCTAGAGGTCGGCCAGATCCACGGCCTTCCCCGTCCGGGACGATTCGTAAATGGCAAAGACGACCTTCATCGATTCGATGTTGTCCCGACCGCTGCTGGTGGGTTCCTTGCCCGTCCTGCAGCACTGGGCGAAGTGCAGGACCTCGTTGACGAAGAAGTTGAGGGTCGGTTGATCCTCCTCCCTGGTGGGGAGCGTCTCAAAAGGCGGATGCCGCAGCTTCTGCAGATCTGCATCGTTTCGCCGATCGAGGTTCTCGTCTTTCAGCGCATACATGATGGTACCGAAGTGCGCGGTCGGGCTTTCGCGGCTCCTGGGGTTATAGGGCGGAGTCGAGTGCACCGTGCCCTTGCTGCCGAACAGGAGATAGGCCGCTCTTTCGGGCGTCACGTCAGTGGTCCAGCTTGCGAACAGGCCGCCGACCACGCCGTTCTCGAACTCGAGTGTGGCGGCGACCACATCTTCGGCACCATCGACCATATGCGACTGCGCGGACTTGCAAACCGCCATCACCCGCTTGACGTTTCCGACGTAGTAACGCAGCAGGTCGATGTGATGGATGGAGTTGAGCTGCAGGACGCCGCCGCCCGGTTTGGCATCGCACATCCAGCCCCTCGCCGGGCCACCCATTGTCACGTGGGTGCGAACCGCCTGAATCTCTCCCAGGCGCCCCTCGTCGATGAATCGTTTCACCGCGGTGGCTTCACGCGAATGACGCAGTTGATGCGCGATCATCAGGGTCACTCCCGCCTTGTCGGCGGCTTCGACCATGTCGCGGCAACCCTGCAGCGTGTTCGCCATCGCCTTCTCGACGAGGACATGCTTGCCGGCCTGCACCGCGGCGATGGTGCATGGCACGTGTGCCGCGTGATTCGTGCAGATGTCCACCGCTTCGATATCGGCGCGACAAAGCATGTCGTCCAAATCCGTGTAGACGTCCTCTACACCCGCGTCTTTCGCATACTCCCGTGCGAGCGGCTCCACCATGTCGCATACGGCCGTGAGTCGCACCCGGTCGGGATGCGTGAGGTAGGGGGTCATGTGGTTTCTTGCGATGCCGCGGGTGCCTAGCATTCCGACTTTCAGTGGTGCGGACATTTGCCCTCGATCCTCCTCGTCCTTCGTTTGCAGCCATTGAAGAATACTGTATTTTGACTCGGACACTGGTGCCGGACTCGCCTTATGAGGCCACCCGACAAGGTGGCGGACTGTTTGCGCCGGGACGTTCGCCGACGATTCGCGTTAAGCTATGGGGGGGAGTGACACGGGTGCCGAGGTTGGCTGATAGCGAGGACACGGTCCGCGAGCGGAAGGGATACTTCTCGCTGCGCGGGGGCGAGGGGTTCGAACTCTTTGAGAACCCGTCGATGAGTCCGCGTTCCGCATGGAGCGGGGCTGATCTGGACCATGTATCGGATCGATGGGATCTCGGCGCGCTCGTCGAGAAGCACGGCGAAGCGCCCGTGCGCGAGAAGATCCGCGAGATGATCAAGTCTCTGGAAGGGGGCATGGTGGTGACCGGACTCTTCTGCCAGGGCGGTCGGGATCCCGAGACGCTACACCAGCTTAATCCGAACGGTATGAACCTGTCCCACGTCTGGATCGGGCCGCACTTTCCCGTGTTCCGGCACGGCCATCCGTCCGCCGGCGACTGCCTCTACTACGTGGTTGCCGGCGAGCTCGTCATGGGCAAACGACGCCTCGGTCCGGGATCGGGGTTCTTTCTTCCGAACGGCCATCCCTACAAGTACTCCGGCGGTCCCGACGGGTGCGAGCTCCTGGAGATTCGCGCCGGCCTCGGCCAATCGGGCGTGGGTATGGCGTTGGGCGAGCAATCTCTTGATGCGATTCAGCGGGTCATCGACCAGGCCAACGCGCATCGAGCAGAGTGGAAACCGCCGAAGAGAATCGGCGACACGGCCCTGCGCCAGCAAAAAGAGCTTTCGAGAAATGGCGCGCCGGGGCAAAATGAATCAGATAAATGAGAATTGAGGACTGACCAAGGAGGTCACATGGGTACGATAGTTACATTCCCCAGAGAAAGACACGCAAGCGGCGAGCAGATGGGAAGGGGCGGCGTGAAGGACGAGATGGATCGAGAGATCATGGCCAGGGTCCTGGTCGAAAACGTCGCCCGCTGGATTGAAGACAGCGACCGGGACGAGATCGTGAACATGGATCTCCCCCGCGGCGCGCCGGGCAAGAGGCTGACAGTAGAGGAAGCCGAGGAGATCGCCAAGGCGGGGGGAGGCACATACGGCCACACCACCATCATTGAGCCCACCGACCTCGATCTCTACGAGTCGTACATGTACCCGCCGCTCACAATGCCGGAGAAGCCGCAGGTGATGGTCTCGTACTGGGACATGAACCAGAAGGTGAATCACTTCATGGAAGGCCGGGTGATGGTCAAGGCCAAGTGCCCCGATGGGTTCGAATCCTGGCTGGTGATCAGCGTGCCGGTGCCGAATTTCCATACGTGCCTGGAAGGTAACGTCTGGGGATGGCCCAAGTACGTATGCGATGAGATGTCCGTGGAACGCGAACACTCCGAGGTCATCTATGAAGGCAAGGTCAGGCTGTCCATGGATTTCACGCCGGGTGGCGTCGACGAAGCGACCGTGCAGAGGCTCAGGGAGCAAGGCACCGAAGGCGGCAAGACCATTTCTTTCCACATCGACGGTGGTGGTATGTGCCTGATCCGGCAGGGTCGGGGAGGTGCAAGGAGAAATCCTGCAGATACCTACTTCGCAGAGTGGGAGGCAGGCTTGGTCAAGACCTACTTCCGGCCCGAGGATAAGCATGCGGGCCTGATTCCGGAGAATTGCGTTTCGCCCGGCGTTTGGCAGAGGTCGATTCGTCTGGGCGGCGGCGGCGGCGGCATGTACAAGGTCAAGAGCACGCCCGCCAAGTAGCTGACACATAGCTCTTTCAGCCTTGGCTCACGCCAGGGCTGAAAGGCTTGACAAACTGGCATCTTCCCGGCCCTGGGCCGGGGGTGCTTTCTGGTCAATCCGTGCGCCAGCGATCGATCGCCTGCGCATCGAGTTCCATCCCGAGTCCCGCTCCGGCGGGAAGCGGGATGCGACCGTCCTTGATCTGCAAGCGCGTCTCGGGCGTCACCAGGCGCTCGAAGTTGTAGATATCCTGCTCGAGCGCAAAATACTCCACGGTGATGCTGTTGTGTGTCGCCGCCACCAGGTGGGCGTGCACGTTCGCGTGCCAGTGCGGCGCCACCGGCAGATTGAAGGAGGCGGCCGTGTGGGCCACCTTCATCCATTCGCTAATACCACCCAAAACGCCGGCATCGGGTTGCAGGATGTCGGCCGCCTGCTGCGCTATGAGGTCGCGGAAGTCCCACCGGGTAGCGTGGATCTCCCCAGTGGCCACCGGCATTTCCAGCGTGCGGGCTATCTCGGCATGGCCGGCGATGTCATCGGGGGACAGCGGTTCTTCCAACCACCAGATGTCACAGTCCTCGACTGCCCGTGCAAACTGGATCGCATCAAAAGGCCAGCGCCAGGCGTTGTTGGCGTCCAGCGCGAGGCGGCCGCTCGGACCGATCGTCTCCCGCGCGGTTCGCACGCGGTCAACATCGACCTCGGGGGCGGCGCCCCCCACCTTGATCTTGAAGTCGGTGAAACCGAGCGCCTTGTAGGACAGGATTTCCTCGCGGACGTTCTCGAGTGGATCGCCGGGACGGTAGTAGCCTCCGGAGGCATACGCCGGCACCTCGTCGGCCCAGCCGCCGAGGAGACGATAGAGCGGCAAGCCGGCGATCTTGCCCAGCAGATCCCAGAGCGCGATGTCGATCGCCGAGATCGCCCGCAGGGCGGCGCCGCGCCGTCCTGCCAGCAGCACCTCCTGGTACATCGCGGCCCAATGGCGCTCGATGAGCCGCGGGTCCTGGCCGAGCAATAGCGGACGGAACGCTTCCCGCAGGAATTCGTACGTAGCTGCGCCGCCTACGGTACCGGCGTAGGTATACCCGACCCCCGTATGGCCGGCATCGTTGTCGATCCAGACCAGGATGTATTCCCGCGCGCCGAGCTGGCGCGTGGCGATGGCCGTGGGTCGTTCGATCGGCACGCGGACAACAGACGTACGAATATCGGTGATTTTCATGATGGGCTCCTCAAAAAGGCGGTACCCCGAATTGACGGGTTGTCCTGGAATCTAGTGTTCCTTCAGCGCGGCGATGCCCGCATCTACCCGGGCGCTCTTCTCCTCGTCGAACCACCACAGGTAAGGGATTCCCTGCCAATTCATATGCGGGACCCCGATGGGCGGATGACCGAACCGGTCCCAGTACACCATGTGGCGTCCAACGGGATGGCCATCGGGAATGACATAGAAGTTGTGCAGCAGCACGCGATCCAGGGCGCGCCCGGCGGTATTCATCACCTTCACGGAGCGCGCCTTGGTGATTGTCTCCACCAGTGAGTCGACCACGGGGTGCTTGATGCCGGCGTAGTTTCTCATTGTGGGCGTATCCACATACCCAGAGGTAAACATTTGTTTCATGGGAGTGGGAAAGGGCACCTTCCAGGTGTAGACCTTGCGTACAGTCGCGTCGTAATCGTAGGTCCGCAGGCGGTTGGTCATCGCGTTGCCCTCGATCCTGCGCAATGTTGCGACAATACCCAAGCGCTCCAGGTTTTCCACGAAGGGCGTCAGCATTCGTTCGTGTTCGTGATTGCCGACGATGAACTCGAGCGCAAATGGTTCGCCCGTGACTGCGTGCACCCTCCTGAAGTCCTTGACGACCCAGCCCGCTTCCTCAAGCAACGCATCGGCCCGGAGCAACGTTTCTCGATTGCGGCCAAAAGGATTGTTTTTTGGCAGCTCGATCGGGTTTGTGAAGACACTCTCGGGAAGCTGCCCGCGGAAGCGTTCGAGCAACTCGAGCTCTTCGGCGGAGGGTGGTCCAAAGGCCTGCAGCCCCGAGCGGACGAAAAAGCTGTTGTTGCGGATCATTCCGTCATGCCAGAAAACCCGATTGGCCCACTCGAAGTTGTACGCCAGTGTCAGCGCTTCCCGCACGCGAATGTCATCCAACGGCGCCCTGCGGGTGTTCAGGACCGTGCCGAAGTGCATGCCGTAGGCGAATCCCATCGTGTAGGTCTCTTTCTTGAACAGTCCCTTTCGATGACCTTCGAAATCGTAGGCGGTGGCCCAATCGGACTCGTTCTCCTCGAAGAAGTAGTCGAACACTCCGGCGCGCAAGGCCTGGAGCATCACTCTCTTGTCAAAGAACCAGATGAACTCCACTTCATCGAAGTTGAAATAGCCGGCGGCGAAGTTGAGGTCCCTGGCCCAGTAGTCCTCGACGCGCTCGAACACCACCTTGTAGCCGGGATCTACCGCCCCGATGCGATACGCACCGTTGCCCAATGGAGGTTCGAGGGTGGTCTCATCGAACGCCCTGGTTTCCCAGTAGTGTTTGGGCAGTGGCGCGAAGGTGGCGGTCTCGATAACGAGCTGCGGAGTCTTTTCCGCTTCGTCACTGAAATGGAACCTGAAGGACCAGTCATCGATCTGCTCCAGTCGGACAATCTCCTTGTACAAGGTCCTCCACGTGATCGACCCCTTGGTCTTGATCGTATCGAAGGTCCACAGGACGTCCTCGATCGTCACGGGTCGACCGTCGTGCCAGTAGGCGTTCTCGCGCAGCTTGTACGTCACCCAACTGTAGTCGTCGGCAACCTCCACGCTCTCGGCGAGCCAGGCGTAATACGACGCCAGCTCGTCCTCGCACTTGCGCATCAGGGGGTCGAGGATGTAGGAACCCAATCCCCCTCTCGGACTGATGTTGTAGGCGAGTCGGCCCTTGTCCACATACGGGTTCAGGTTATTGAACGTGCCGACGCCGGGCAGTTTGATGCGTCCACCCTTGGGCGCGTCCGGATTGGCGTAATCGAAGTGGGCGATGTCGGGCCCATACTTCAGATCGCCGAAGTACGAGAGGCCGTGGCTCGGCTCCCGCGACCAGACCGGGGGCGTTGCGAGCGCAATGGCGCAGATCAGGCTAAGCGCTGGCCACTGGAGATTTGTCGGCTGCATGATTGTCGGGCTTAGGTAAGCATCCGCGACATTGTAGGTTAGAAACAGGTGATCGAATAAAAGGTCGGGTGGGTCAATTGCGGTGCCACCGCGCCATCCGGCCATCGGCACCTCCTGATACATTGCGTTCCGATGGCGCTCGATGAACCCGGGCTGTCCTAGTTTTCCTTCAACGCGACGATGCCCGCATCTACCCGGGCGCTCTTCTCCTCGTCGAACCACCACAAGTAGGGCATTCCCTGCCAATTCATATGCGGGACCCCGAGGGGCGGATGACCGAACCGGTCCCAGTACACCATGTGCCGCCCAATGGGATGGCCATCGGGAATGACGTAGAAGCCGTGGAGCAACACGCGATCCAGGGCACGCCCGGCGGTGTTCAACAAGTCTTCCGAGCGCGCCTTGGAGATCGTATCCACCAGGGAGTCGACCACGGGGTTCTCGATGCCGGCGTAGTTGGTCAGGTTGGGCCTATCCACAGACACGGATGTAAACGTGTTGCGCATGCGGGTGGGAAACGGCACCTTGTAGCTGTAGACCTTGCGCACGGTCGCGTCGAAGTCGTATTTGCGCAGACGGTTGGTCATCGCGTTGCTCTCTATCCTGCGCAACGACGCAAAGACACCCAAGCGCGAAAGGTTTTCCACGAAGGGAGTCAGCATTCGTTGGTGCTCGTGACGGGTGACGATGAACTCGATCTCGAGTGGTTCGCCCGTGACCGCGTTCACGCGTTCGAAATCCCTGACGACCCAGCCCGCTTCATCGAGCAACGCATCGGCTCGGAGCAACGTTTCTCGATTGCGGCCAAAAGGATCGTTTTTTGGCAGCTCGACGGGATCTGTGAAGACACTCCCGGGAAGCTGCCCGTGGAAGGGTTCGAGCAGCTCGAGCTCTTCGGCCGAGGGTGATCCGAAAGCCTGCATACCCGAGCGGACGAAAAAGCTGTTGTTGCGGATCATGCCGTCGTGCCAGAAGACCCGATTGGCCCACTCGAAGTTGTACGCCAGCGTCAGTGCCTCTCGCACTCGAATGTCGTTCAACGGCGCCCTGCGGGCGTTCAGGACCGTGCCGAAGTGCATGCCGTAGGCGAACCCCATCCTGTAGGTCTCTTTCTTGAAGAGTCCCTTCCGATACCCTTCGAAATCGTAGGCGGTGGCCCAGTCGGACTCGTTCTCTTCGAAGAAGTAGTCGAACACGCCGGCGCGCAGGGCCTGGAGCATCACCCTCTTGTCAAAGAACCACATGATCTCCACTTCATCGAAATTGAAATGGCCGGCGGCGAAGTTGAGGTCCCTGGCCCAGTAGTTCTCGACGCGCTCGAACACCACCTTGTAGCCGGGATCCACCGCCGCGATGCGATACGGACCGTTGCCCAACAGAGGTTCGAGGGTGGTTTCATCGAACGCCCTGGTTTCCCAGTAGTGTTTGGGCAACGGCGCGAAAGTGGCGGTCTCGATAACGAGCTGTGGCGTCTTTTCCGCTTCTTCGCTGAAGTGGAACTTGAAGGACCAGTCATCGATCTGCTCCAGTCGAACGATGTCCTGGTACAAGCTCCTCCACAGGATCGACCCCTTGCTCTTGATCATGTCGAAGGTCCACAGGACGTCCTCGATCGTCACGGGTCGCCCGTCGTGCCAGTGGGCGTTTTCGCGCAGCTTGTACGTCACCCAACTGTAGTCGTCGGCAACCTCCACGCTCTCGGCGAGCCAGGCGTAGTACGATGCCAACTCGTCCTCGCACTTGCGCATCAGGGGGTCGAGGATGAAGGACCCCTGTCCCCCTCTCGGACTGATGCTGTAGGCGGTTTGGCCCTTGTCCACATACGGGTTCAGGTTGTTGAACGTGCCGATGGCGGGCAGTTTGATGCGCCCGCCTTTGGGCGCGTCCGGATTGGCGTAATCGAAGTGGGCGATGTCGGGCCCATACTTCAGGTCGCCGAAATACGAGAGGCCATGGCTCGGCTCCCCCGACCAGACCGGAGGCGTTGCGAGCGCGAAGGCGCAGATCAGGGTAAGCGCCGGCCACCGGAGATTATTGGGCTGCATGATTGTCGGGTTAGGCAAAGATTCGCGATATTGTAGGTTAGAACCACGTGATCGGAGAAAAGGGTCAGGTGGGTTGCTTGCAGTCCCACGCCCTGTCAAAAAGTGGATCTCCGAACTAACGGGTTGTTCTAGTTTTCCTTTAACGCGGCGATGCCCGCATCTACCCGGGCGCTCTTCTCCTCGTCGAACCACCACAGGTAGGGCATCCCCTGCCAGTTCATATGCGGGACCCCGAGGGGCGGATGACCGAACCGGTCCCAGTACACCGTGTGGCGTCCGATCGGATGGCCGTCGGGGATCACGTAGAAGCCGTGAAGCAACACGCGATCCAGGGCGCGACCGGCGGTGTTCAACACGTCTTCCGAGCGTGCCTTGGAGATCGTGTCCACCAGGGAGTCGACCACGGGGTTCTCGATGCCGGCGTAGTTGGTCATGTTGGGCCTATCCGCATACGCGGATGTGAACGTGCTGCGCATGCGGGTGGGAAACGGCACCTTGTAGGTGTAGACCTTGCGCACGGTCGCATCGTAATCGTAACTGCGCAGACGGTTGGTCATCGCGTTGCTCTCTATCCTGCGCAACGACGTAATGACCCCTAAGCGCGAAAGGTTTTCCACGAAGGGAGTCAGCATTCGTTGGTGTTCGTGACGGGTGACGACGAACTCGAGCACAAGTGGTTCGCCCGTGACCGCGTTCACACGTTGAAAGTCCTTGACGACCCAGCCCGCTTCCTCGAGCAGAGCATCGGCGCGGAGCAACGTTTCGCGATTGCGGCCAAAAGGATGATTTTTTGGCAACTCGATGGGAGTTGTGAAGACACTCTCGGGAAGCTGGCCGCGGAACGGTTCGAGGAACGCGAGCTCTTCGGCGGAGGGCGGTCCGAAGGCCTGCATCCCCGAGCGCACGAAGAAGCTGTTGTTGCGGTTCATGCCGTCGTGCCAGAAGACCCGATTGGCCCACTCGAAGTTGTACGCCAGCGTCAGTGCCTCTCGCACGCGAATGTCGTCCAACGGCGCCCGGCGCGTGTTCAGGACCGTGCCGAAGTGCATGCCGTAGGCGAACCCCATCGTGTAGGTCTCTTTCTTGAACAGTCCTCTCCGATACCCTTCGAAATCGTACGAAGTGGCCCAGTCGGACTCGTTTTCTTCGAAGTAGTAGTCGAACACTCCGGCGCGCAAGGCCTGGAGCATCACTCTCTTGTCAAAGAACCAGATGACCTCCACCTCATCGAAGTTGAAATGGCCGGCGGCGAAGTTGAGGTCCCTGGCCCAGTAGTCCTTTATGCGCTCGAACACCACCTTGTAGCCGGGGTCTACCTCCCCGATGCGATACGGGCCGTTGCCCAATGGGGGTTCGAGGGTGGTCTCATCGAACGCCCTGGTTTCCCAGTAGTGCTTGGGCAACGGCGCGAAGGTGGCGGTCTCGATAACGAGCTGCGGAGTCTTTTCCGCTTCTTCTCTGAAGTGGAATCTGAAGGTCCAGTCATCGATCTGCTCCAGTCGAACGATGTCCTCGTACAGGCTCCTCCACAGGATCGACCCCTTGCTCTTGATCATGTCGAAGGTCCACAGGACATCCTCGATCGTCACGGGTCGTCCGTCGTGCCAGTGGGCGTTTTCGCGCAGCTTGTATGTCACCCAACTGTAGTCGTCCGCAATCTCCACGCTCTCGGCGAGCCAGGCGTAATACGACGCCAGCTCGTCCTCGCACTTGCGCATCAGGGGGTCGAGGATGTAGGAACCCAATCCGCCTCTCGGACTGATGTAGTGGGCGAGAAGACCCTTGTCCACATACGGATTCAGGTTGTTGAAGCTGCCGGTGCTGGGCAGTTTGATGCGTCCACCCTTGGGCGCGTCCGGATTGGCGTAGTCGAAGTGGGCGATGTCGGGCCCATACTTCAGATCGCCGAAATACGAGAGGCCATGGCTCGGCTCGCCAGACCAGACCGGCTGCGTTGCGAGCGCGATGGAGCAGATCAGGACGAGCGCCGGCCATTGGATTCTTGTCGGCTGTGTGGGCTGCATGAAGGGGTTAGTTGCTCCAGCCGCCGTCGATGATCTGTGCCGTGCCTGTCGTAAACGCCGCCTCGTCCGAGGCGAGATAGATGGCGAGCGCTGCGATCTCTGCGGGCGAACCGACGCGTCCCATTGGCTGCCTCGCGACGAATGCGTCCCGCGCCGCGTCGGGATCGTCCGCGGCGGCGACTCGCTCATGCCAGGATGGCGTATCCACCGTCCCCGGGCAGATCGCGTTGCAGCGAATGCCCCCCGTCACGTAGTCCGCCGCGACCGACTTGGTCATGCTGATGATGGCGGCCTTCGTCGCGCCATAGACGAATCGATCCGGTGCGCCCTTGATGCTCGACGCCACGGACGACATGTTGATGATGCCGCCGGAGCCCCGCGCCACCATGCCCGGAATGAACGCCCGCATCATCCGGTACATCGACGTGACGTTGAGTTCGAACGAGAACCGCCAGGCGTCGTCGTCGCAATCGAGGATCGTTCCGTGGTGCACGAAGCCCGCGCAGTTGAACAGCACGTCGGGCGTATCGATCTCTTCTGCGAGCGTGGTGATCGCATCGGCGTCCGTGACGTCGAGCACGCGCGTTTCACAGGCGGTTAGGCTCGACAGCGTCTCGGGATTGATATCGGTCGCCAGCACCCGTGCGCCCTCGCGCGCAAACGCCTCGGCGACGGCGCGACCGATGCCCTGGCCGGCAGCGGTGGTGAGCGCAAACTTGCCGTTCAGTCTCATGTTGCGTTAGGTCGTTCCGCGACGGTTGGTCGAACTGCCGGGCTCGCTACGCCCCGAACAACTTTTCGGCCTGGCGTAGCGCCGTGCCGCCGATCCGCTCCGGTGCGTGCCACTCGTGCCGGTGCGCGTTGGCCTGGTCGATGATCCGCTGAATCGAATCCAGCGAGTGCTCGTGGATAACGATGCCCGGCGCGCCCGCTACGCCGGGGCCGGCACGAATCTCCAGGTACTCGGCGCCATCGGGGCCGCCGGAGTACTTGTACGGATGGCCGTTGGGAAGAAAGAACCCGGATCCTGGCCTTAAGTGCCGTCTGCCCATGACGAGCTCTCCGGCAACCACGAAGTAGAGGCAATCCCCGTGGGCGGGATGGCTATGACTGAACAGGGGAAAGTGCGGCCCGATCCAGGTGTGAGACAGGCTCATGCCGTTCGGATTGAGCTGGCGCATGGTATCGGGGTCCCTGTCCCCCTGAGAGAAGAGCCCGGTGATCACCATGCCTCCCGCGAGGGCCTCCAGCATCTCGGCGAGTTTCTTGCGCACCGTCGCTTCGCCGTATTTCTCGGCGAGCCTGCCGATCTCCCATCCCGCCACCGCCTTTTCCGTGTCGACCCCCGCCCAGGTGTAGCCCGTACTCATCGGCGGGTTGGCAGTGATCTCGAACGGCCCACGCTCCGAGACGTACCGCTTCTGCGGGGCGACGGTGTCCTTGGCACTGGTCATGCGACTCCCCCTTCTCCAAGCTTTGCATCTTAACCCGAGTTGTCCGTTGGTTAGTGCGAGCCGTGTTTTTGGAGACCGGAACAATTAACCCGAGCGTCGACGCAACGAAACGGACTTCATCGCGCGAGTCGGCGCTCGAACGTTTGCGCGCGTTTACGAACCAACGCCGCCATGCGTTCCGAGACAACGTGTGGCTGTTCGATATCATTGACCTTGTTGAGGACGATCTCTGCCAGTTCAACAGCCCGGCGTCTGACCAATGGCGGTGCCAGTCCGGTATCTTTTGCCAGCCGTTCCAGGTCCATAGCGGTAACGCTATCCGAGATGCGTTGACCGCCGATGCGCATTGCCATCTCCGGTGCAAGACTTGGGTAGAAGACCGTGCTCACTAGATCGTAGAGCGGTGCGAGGCGAGTAAGTCCATCTGCCGAATAGAGCAGCGCGAAGTTCTTGCCGTGGGCGTCGTTGTTGCCAATGATGAGATTGAAGACAACCGCGTCAAGCAGCGCGCCGAGATCTAGCACAGGGGCGCTGGAGACAGACCGAAGAAGCGCGAAACACCGTTTGAGACTGGGTCCGCCCTCGACTTGGTACTTCAGTTCCGCCGGGATGCCCAAGGCCTGGCAGAAGTCTTCCTGATGGAGTCGTGTGACGTGCCCGCGTTCGCGGCGTCGATCAAAACGCTTCAACAGCAAGTAGTCGATGTCGGCAACCCGTCCGACGCTGCATCCCGTCGTCGCCAATCCGGCAGCGTTGGCGAGAGCGAGGCAGAATGCCTCGTTGAAGACGAGGCCCTCGTAGTCCGGCGTCGCGGGTTTAAGAATGTGGGTGCTGGCCGCGGTGCCCAGCGGCAGCGCGAAACAACCATCGACAAGTCGCACGGGTAGCTTGTCCTGGGCGCCCGCCAACGACAAACGCAAGCCTTCCGTGCCAGCGAGCAATGGCTGCCGGCCGATCTTGCGCAAGATCCTTGCGAGCTCTTCCTGGTCAAGTTCCCGCGTTCGTTCGTCCTGCGCAACAGTCGGCGTCCCTTCGGGCAGCAAGGTCACGGCACCGGCGCATTCGCCGCCAATCCGTTCCAGCAGCGCGAAGTCGTTCCCTTCGCTCACGCCGAGAATCCCCGCGATCAATCGGCGGTTGCGCCCTTCCGGCAGTACCCCGCCGAAGAACGGTGTGCAGGCTCGGTGGGGAAACCGCTGCTCGCGCAGAGGTAGCGACAGCGAGAGCGGCACGGCCTCGGTGCGCCCAAGCCAAGCTTCGCCATAGTGGAAGGAAGTCAGGCCGTTGTCGCGCAGGATCAACTGGCCCGTGAGGTGCCCGTGGAGGTAGACATCGAGCGCGCGCATGACAGTCAGATGGTTTGTCTAACCGAACTTCCGAACTCGACCTCAACGCCGAGGGCATTGAGGACCGCGAGCGTCTTTCCAAGTTGGCAGGTCGGCTTGCCCTTCTCGAGCTCGACCACGAACCGCAGCCCCGTACCTCCCACTAGCGCGAGTTGGCGTTGGGAAACGCCCAACGAGACGCGCGCAGTCTTGACGACCTCGGCGATTTGCTCCACCGTCACTGGCATAATGTTTCCAACACTGAATGTTACCGAACGGGAATATTACAGCCTTCCGAGTCCAATGATAATTCCAATGTTCCCGGCCGGGAACATCTGTGTCCGTTAGGGGCCGGTGACGACAAATAGTTCCCGTGCGGGAACTTTGCCGGTAGTGCGGCAAGCCCGGGGGCTGTTAGACCAGGATCACTCCATCGGCGACGAGCGCGTTTATGTCATCGCCACTCAGGGCAAGGTCCTCGGCAACCACCTCGCGCGAGTGCTGGCCCAGGGTCGGCGCAGGCTTTATGGGCACGTCGCTTTCCGACAGCCGGGGCGCCCACCCCAGAATCTTGATCTTGCCGAGCGCCGGGTGCTCGATCTCGTGCACGAACCCGCGCTCGAGAAGATGCGGATTTTCGAACAGGTCCTTGGTATCCAGCACCGCGCTCGCGGGCACATCCGCTTCGCAGAGTTCGTGCATGGCGGAGTACTTGTCCCGCCCGGCGAGCCAGGCGGCAATCTCCTTTGTCAACACCGCGTCATTCTCCGTGCGAGAGGCCCGGCTGGCGAACCTCGGATCTTCGAGAAGGTCGGGACGACGCATCACGGCGCACAGGCGCTCCCACATGGGATCGGTGGTTCCCATCAGGAACAGGTAGTCGTTCGGGCCGTCTCCCTTGCACTTGTACAACCTCGAGGTTGGCGACCGGCCGTTTCCCGTCCTTAGCGCGGGTCTCTCGCCGTAGTTCCCGTGCGAAATGGCGGTCCGCAAGTAGTAGGTCATCGCTTCCTGCATCGACATTTCGATGAGCTGACCCTTGCCGGTGTTGAGCTTCTGCACATAGGCCGCAGAGATCGCGAGCGCAGTCTGCACGCCTGTGCCGGCATCGCCCGTCGTCGGTCCCGGGCGCATCGGCGGCCCATCGGGATTTCCGGTAATGGAGAACGCGCCGGCGGCGGCCTGGGCGACCATGTCGAAACACTTGTAGTTCGACCACGGACCGTCCAGTCCAAAGCCCTTGATGCGCGTGTAGATGATTTCCGGGTTGATGGCTTTCAGGACGTCGTAACCGAGACCGAGCCGTTCCATCGACCCCGGGCTGTAGTTTTCGACGAACACGTCGTAGTTGGGCACCATGTCTAGCAGCAGCTCTCGGCCCTTGGGTTTGCGCAGGTCGATCGAGATGCTGCGTTTGTTGCTGTTCCAGAAAACAAAATACCCGCCGTTCTCGCGGGGCCCGCCGCGTCCGGGGTCACCGTTGGGGGGTTCCACCTTCACCACGTCCGCACCAAGCCAGGCGAGCGCTTGCGTGCATGATGTCCCCGCCTCGTACTGTGTCACATCCAGAACTCGCATACCTTCGAGCGCTCCCATCACATACCTCCCGGTGTCGTTGCTGTTTACGTGTTGTCGCATGCGCCCCGCGACAAGTCAACGCGGGTCCGTTCGCATTGAGCCCTGGTTCGACTCGTTCGCCATCTCGTGGCCGCGCGGTATCCTCTCGCTGTTGCTTCTACTTATCCTCCGGCATCTGCGGAGGCACGAGGACAATCATGAGCGATGTGCACAAGCTGGCGATCATCGGTTGCGGCGGACATGCCGGGTACAACCTGGCGCCGCTTTGGCGAGATATTCCCCAGGTAGAGCCGGTCGGTGCGTGCGATGTCAACGCGGACTCGCTGGCTGGATTTGCCAAGGCCTTCGGTATCAGGAACACGTATTCCGATCTCGGGAGGATGCTCGCAGAACAGCGGCCCGACATCCTGATCGACGCGTCATGGCCTTCCGCCCATCTGCAGAACGTCCTGGAAGGTGTGAGCGGCGGAGTTCGAGCCATCCTGTGTGAGAAGCCGTTTGCTGTCGACGCCACGCAGGCCGCAGAGATGGTCCGGGCGGCGAAGTCCGCCAACGTGATCTTGATGGAAGGGCTCATGTTCCACTACCAGCCGCAGATTCTCGCGGTGAAGCAGCGCGTGCTCGATGGCGCGGTCGGCGACGTCCGTTTCGTGCGTGCGACGTTTTCCTCACCCATGGTGCCGCGGGGCAACTGGCGCCTGCGCGCCGAGTTGGGAGGCGGCGCCGCAATGGATCTGGGTTGCTACTGCGTCAGTTGTATCCGCTACCTCGCAGGAGCGGAACCGCTATCCGTGTCCGTCGCTGGAACGCTTGCCGCCGGCACCGACGCCTGGCAGACCCTTATCGGGAGCTTGCATTTCGATGACGGGGTTGTCGGGCAGTTCGACTGCAGCTTCGGTTGGCCCTGGCGAGTGGCGTACGAAGTGGTCGGCAGCGACGGAGCCATCCTGGTGCCGGTGGGCGACTGGTCGATACCAAAGGAGATCGGCGAAGGCATCGAGACGCACTTCACGCTGATACGCGGCGATCCCCATGGAGATTTCCACCAGGAGATAGTCAACGTAAGGGGCGTGAATCCCTACCGCGCGCAGTTGCTGGACCTCTGCGATGCCTTGTCCAACGGCATGCCGACGCGTCTCACGGCCGATGATGCGCTGGCAAACATGCGCGTCATCGATGCGATCCATGCGTCCGCTGCTGCAGGTCGGAGCGCGGACGTCTCCACATGATGGCCACGAAGGGCGCGGCGCCTGGCTGGAAGCGAACGTGAGGTGGGAGAGTCGATGCGGTGTCCGCTGCACCTTATCGACGCCCGGACTCGAAACATCTGTTAGGGTGCCTGCGCCTGGGGGATCAGGGACTGCCGATGTCCAATAGATCGGAACGGGAAGAGCCGGCCGTTGGCGGGCGTTATGCGCGCTACGTTACCGCTGTTCTTGTTGTCGTCTATATCTTCAACTTCATCGATCGTCAGATCGTCACGATCCTCGCGGAGGAGATCAAGGCTGACATTGGCATATCCGATGCACAGATCGGTTTCCTGTACGGCACGGCTTTCGCAGTCTTCTATGCCCTCTTCGGTCTTCCGCTAGGCAAGTTGGCGGACACCTGGACGCGGAAGAATATCATTGCCATCGGGCTGGGATTCTGGAGCCTGATGACGGCACTTTCCGGGACGGCACGCAGTTTTGCGGCGCTGGCCACCTACCGCGTAGGCGTAGGCATTGGGGAGGCGAGCGCGACGCCTGCGGCTTTCTCCATGCTGTCGGACTACTTTCCGCCCAGGCTGCGGGCAACCGTGCTGGCCATCTACTCCAGCGGCATCTACATCGGTGCGGGCATCGGCATCTTTCTCGGCGGCTGGATTGTCGACGGATGGAACTCCGCCTACCCGGATCCCGGCCTTGCGCCGTTCGGCTTGAAGGGCTGGCAGGCAGCGTACCTGGCCGTTGGGCTGCCTGGTCTCCTGCTGGCCGTTTGGGTCTTTACCTTGCGCGAACCGAGGCGCGGACAGAGCGAAGGGATCGTCACGCCGACGCATCCGCATCCGTTTCGCGCCTCCGCCCGGGAGTTGATGGCGGTACTGCCGCCTTTCACCCTGCTCTCTCTCGCCCGGGGAAAGGCTTCCGGGAACGTGCTGAGACGCAACCTCGCCGGAGCTGCGTTAATAGCGCTCGCCGCCTGGGGCCTGATCGCGTTAACGGGCGACCCCGAACAGTGGATCGCCTTGGGTATCGGGGCGTATGCCGCATTTTCCTGGACCCAGTCGCTCGGTCTACGGGATCCGCCGACATTCGCATTGATGTTCCGCAGTCCGGCCTTCGTCCTTGCGGCGGTGGGTTTCTCCTCCATGTCCCTGGTCGCGTACGCCTTCGGCGCATGGGCACCGCCGTACTTCATTCGAATGTACGGCATTAGCGCGACCGAAGCGGGACTGGTACTCGGCGGGTCCTACGCCGTCGGAGGCTTGATCGGGATAACAGTGGGCGGTGTAGTTTCGGACAGGATGAAGTCCAGGACCGTGAACGCGCGCGTATACGTCGGCCTTGCGGCAATCGCATTCACCGCGCCCATGGCGTTTGCCCTGTTGTTGACCAACGAGCTGGTCTCGGCGTACGTGTTCAACTTCGTGGTCAGTGTGTTCGCGTCGTGCTGGATCGGGGCGGCGGCAAGCACCGTCAACGACCTGGTGATGCCGAGGATGCGCGCCACGGCCTCGGCGTTCTACATCCTCATGGCGACCGTTGGACTGGCCCTGGGGCCGTATATGGTTGGGGCGGTCAGCGACGTATTGACTGCGGGTGGGATGAGTGGCAGCGAAGCTCTGCGTTCGGGCTTGATGCTCTCGGTGTTGTCGCTTGTGATTCCGTTGGTGCTCCTGCTGCTGTTGCTCAAGAGATTGGGCCCGGCCGAAGCGACCCGGATCGAGCGCGCACGGGCGGCGGGCGAGGTGATCCCGGAAAGCGATTAGTATTCTGTTCCTTGCCAACTCCGCATTAGTAAGGCATATTTCTAAAAAGTAAGAAAAAATTGTCGTATGCCATGGTTGAGTCCATTATAACTTCCAAGGGCCAGACCACGATACCGAAGGCAGTCCGAGATGCCTTGGCAGTGCGCGCTGGCGACCGGATTCGGTATGTCATATCGGACGGGGAGGTGCTTATCTTGGCCGTACGTCCAATTGCTGGCCTCTTTGGCGCGTTGAAGCACGAAGGTCCCTCTGTGACATTGATCGACATGGAGCGAGCTATTGTAGAAGGCGCCATCGGAGAAAATTCCCCTGGAGCCCCCAGAGGCCCCAGAGAAAGCGCCAAACGAACGTGATTTCCCTGGACACCAACATCCTGGTCCGTTATCTGGTCAACGACGACGTTGACCAATCGGTTGCCGCGCGGGATCTTGCCAGTGCGCTCACGGTTGAAGAACCGGCTTTCGTCTGCCGGGAAGTTATCGTCGAATTCGTGTGGGTTCTGGAACGATCCTACGGCTTCTCCCGCGATGCGATTTCGACCGCCCTGCTCGATATGCTCTCCAGGGAAGGGATCGTTCTTGAGACCTCGGATGACGTCGCGCGGGCGGCATTGGGCTACCGACGTGGCGAGGCCGACTTCTCGGATTTGATGATCGCCGCGGCAAGCCGGCGCGAGGGAGCGCTTCCTCTCCACACTTTTGATCAGCGAGCCTCGCGCCTTGACGGGGTGCGACTACTCGACGTATGAGCCGAGTCGCCGTGCGAAGGGGCAGGTTCTAACGCCCGCTCGTCCCGCTCCGGCTGGTCGGAACATGGATGTTGCCGAATGACGCCACGAAGGGTGCGTCATTCCAGGTGTACTATCATTTCTTTCCGCCATCGCCACGGACAGAACGCGGGGCCGACTCCAATGAGTGACAATCCCATCCTGCTCACCGATAAACAAATGCAACGCTTCATCCGTGAGGGTTACACAACCGTTCAATCCGTGCTCCCGAGGTCGTATCACGATGACATGTGCGTGCGCCTCGAACCACTCGATGAACAATTGGGTGCCGGGCATAACAACATCTTGCCAGTGGTGCCCCAGCTCCGGGATCTGCTGGACGACCCGGTTGTCCACGGCGCGTTGCTGTCGATCCTCGGTCCGGGCTACTACCTGCACTTCCACCGGCACGACCAGGTGAACTTTCCGCAGTCGGTGCAGGCTATCGAGCCGTGGCACCTTGGCGACGGCAGGCTGCACAAGGACGGCGACTACCACTCGCACCACATGGTGGACGGGCGGCGCCACCACGCGACGCACTTCCTGATGATGTTCTACTACCCGCAGGATACGTCGGTGGAGATGGGCCCGACCGGCATCGCGCCACGCAGCCAATATCTCCCGAGGCGAGCCCTGGAGATGCAGCGCGCCGATCTGCGCAGACGCATGGAGAATCTGCGCAAGACGATAGAGGCCGAAACGCAGGGCAGCGTCAGCAGCGACCCCGTCGCCAAGGCCCGTTACGAGAGCGAACTGGCAGCGTTTCGGGTCGAGTACGCCGAGCTTTTCGAAGAGATCGAAGCCCTCGATGCCCCCTGGCAAGCAAGCAGAATTCCTCTCCTCGGCGATGCCGGGACCGTCACGATCGTGCACCACGACATCGCCCACGGCCGCTTCGGAGTGAATACGACCAGTACTCCCCGGCACATGGTGAAGTTCCTGTTTACTCGCGACGAGGAACCGGCAGCGCCCACCTGGGATTGCAAGAGCCCCGAGTGGGTTGCCTCGGGCGATCCACAGAACCCCATATGCGAATATGTCTGGAATTGGCATCGTGGCGCCGCCACCAGCGGGATCAATCGGACCGTCGATGATGCTGACGTGCTCGTGAAAGCCCTCGGAAGCATGGACGACGCCGAGGCGATCGGCGCCGCTTACACGCTAGGCAATATCGGCGCGATCGAACCTCTGCTGGAGGCATTGACGAGTCCCGACGTCGCTCTGCGCTGTGTCGCCGGATACGGTTTCACGCCGCTCGGAGCTGAGGCAGTCACTCGGCTGCTCGATCTCCTTGTTGATGCGAGCCCCGAGCTGCGCGCAGCGATCGCCGATATCCTTGGCGACATCGGACGGGAGGCCGTTGACGCCCTCCCGTCACTCATCCGACTCTTGCGGGACGATGATCCGCGCGTGCGTCAATATGCGGCGGAAGCCATCGGCACAGTCGGCCAGGGGAGCGCCGCAGCGCCGGCGGAACTGGTTGACGCGCTCGGTGACGACGATGCCCTCGTTCGGCAATACGCCGCGGTCGCGGCCGGTCGCCTCGGAGCGCGCGCCGGTTCGCTTCCCGGGGTGGTGGATGCGCTCAAGGAGAATCTCATCCACGGCCATCACCATGTGCGGGGATGGTCCATCGAGGCCCTGCGACGTTTGGGCACACCGGAAGCGCTCGACGCAGCGCTCAACCACCTGATGACGGTGCGCTGGGATTACGCGCCGTGGTCCGGAGAACCCTGGGAGTACGATCTGCGGCGTGAGCCGACACGCGATCGGCACTTGCTGCTCAATTCCTGGGATCCTTGATGGCAGCGGGCATCAGTCGGGTGATGACCATCGCGAAGGGACCTTGACACCGAAGTAGGCTAATTCAAAATCGAATTTTGATTTGGCCTACTTTTTGGATCCTTGACGGCAGCGGGCACCGGACCCGCAGGCCGTCAGGCGTAGAGGTCTTTCGCTCCTCCGCCGTACTCGCTCGCATAAGCGGAGATGTACTTCTCGGCGTAATCGGCTTTTTCGGCGCGGTCGGCCTCGGTCGCGTAGCCGGGGATGACCGCTTGCTGTGTCAGAATCGAAAACCGCGTCGCGTTGCGCTCGAGGATTTCCCGCGGAATCTTGCCGATGAAATCCTCCAGCGTCCGGATGTACGGCCGCACCATGTAGTTCGTGACGCTCACCCGCAGCCCGGACGCCCTGCGGTTGAATGCGCCGTGCCAGAGGTTGCCGTGCCAGACGATCAGGGAGCCGGCCTTGCCCTCGACCGGCACCGCTTGCGCATTGCCGAAATCGCCGGGGTTGGCCGGCACGACGCACTCGGCCCCGATCGGGTGACGGCACCACTTGTGACTGCCCGGGACAATGGCCGTGCCGCCGTTCTCCCGATTGAAATCGGTCAACCAGTACGTGCTTTGGCAGACGACGGATTGCTGCGGCAGCGGTGACGCCATCGGGTTATCCGTGTGCAACCTGAACGTGCTCTCGTTCGGCCCTTTCATCCAGCAGGCCATGGTCGACAGCACCGCGTTGTAGCCGCAAAGATACGTTGCCAAGGCGAGCATCACGGGGTTCATCAGCGATTCTTCGAACACCCGATCCTCGAGCAGGAGCGAATGCATCACGTCGCCGACGGGCGAGTCGCGATCACTGCTGTCAGCACCCCGCATGCGGCTCTTGGGTCGTCCCACCTTGACCGGGGCCGACATGGACTGCACCTGCATGTGCGCGTGGGTGGAGCCGGTCTCGAGGTCGGGCCGCTCGCCGTTGCGCCGCTCGGCGATATCGAGCATGGCTTCGAGCATCCGCTGGGCGAGGCCGTTGGGGCTTGCGATCTCGGGCGGGATGATCGTGTAGCCGTAGGCGTCGAGATCGGCAACGTAGCTCTGCAAGCCAAGCTCACAAATGTCGTTCCATGCACGATCAAGGCCGGTGTCAAAGGTGGTTGCTGGTTCCGCCATGGTTCTTTCTCCCCGGTACCTGGCTTCATTCTACGCCTGGTCGCAGGACCTCGCGATCACCCCGACGCTACTGTCCGAATCGGTTATTCTTCCAAACCTTGGATCACGGGGGGAAGCATGTCCGAACCAATGAAAGTCGGCCTCGTTGGCACCGGGGGCATTTCCAATCGACACATGAACGCCTACCTCGAGCGACCCGACCGGGTGCACCTCACGGCGGTTTGCGACATCGTCGAGTCTCGTGCCCAGGAGTATGCGACCAAAGCGGGCGTCGAATCGATCTTCCTGGATTTCGATCGGATGCTGCGAGAGGCTGACATCGATGCGGTCGACATCTGTACCAGTCACGACATGCATGCGCCCCTGACTGTCGCCGCCGCGCAAGCCAGCAAGCATGTGCTCGTCGAGAAGGCGATGGCGCATACGCTGCAGGGCTGCCGGGACATGATCGAAGCCGCCGACACATCGGGAGTGACCCTGATGGTCGCGCAGCACCTGCGTTATTCGCCTGAAGCCCCCGCGGTGAAACGTTTCATCGACGAGGGCAACGTGGGCGAGATCCAGGCGGTTCGGACCCACGCGATCATGGGCGGCGGCCCCCGCCCGCGCAAAGGCTGGATGAGCGACGGCCAGCATGGCGGCGGCATCCTGATGGTCAACTCCGTCCACCACCTGGACCTGCTGCGCTACTACGTTGGCGACGTCAAACGGGTGAGCGGGATTTGCAGGACCATGGAGTCGCAAATGGCCAATGGCGCGGAAGACCTGTTCTTTGCGACGCTCGAATTCGAGAACGGCGTCATCGGCGATGTGTATGGCAACTGGACCACGCGCCTGGCCCCGGAGGGGATGTCCTACATGATTTACGGTAGCGGGGGCACCCTGCACTCGACTCCGCCATTGCCGGAGAATGCGAGAGGGGTGAACCAGTTCGGCCCCATCATGTTCGCCCTCAAGACCGAGGAGAAGGCCCAGGCGCGAGCGCAACTACCGGTAATGGCGGCGGCGGGCCAGGAGTTGTCCGCCGAGCAGATCAGGGAAGTGCTGGATCCGGATTTCGAGCCGCTGCCCACGAGGGATGGCGATCAACCCAGTACCGACTTCTTTATCAACGAAATCCTGCACTGGGAAGAGTGCTGCAGAACGGGCGCGGAACCCATCAGCAGCGGTCGGGACAACATCGGGACGATGAAGATCATCTTCGGCATACTCGAGTCGTCGCGGACGGGCAGGACCGTCGATCTGGACGACCTCTAAACCGCCCGCGATCAGTATCCGTTCCACCATCTTTTGGAAGTGAATCTAGTGCTCCGTCAAGCCCAAATCTACGGGTATCTGCGGGTCTTTTTGGCCCCTGATAGTTTTCTTGCGAGGGGTATTCCCTCGCGCTCCCCGGCTGAAGACTGTTCTCTTGCGAGGGGCATCCCCTCGCGCTCCCCGGCTGAAGGCTGTTCTCTTGCGAGGGGCATCCCCTCGCGCTCCCCGGCTGAAGACTGTTCTCTTGCGAGGGGCATCCCCTCGCGCTCCCCGGCTGAAGGCTGTTCTCTTGCGAGGGGCATCCCCTCGCGCTCCCCGGCTGAAGACTGTTCTCTTGCGAGGGGCATCCCCTCGCGCTCCCCGGCTGAAGGCTCCGTTGCTCCTCCTCGTGTGGGGTCTGCCACACGGCGTCGTCGCGCCTCGCCAGGAACCACAAATCCCTCGCAGCTACACTCGCATCTTTAGACTTGACGGAGCACTAGCCTCATGAACGTCGGAATCTTCAACTTCATCACCGATTACTCCATGCCCGTCACGGACCTCGCCCGCGAGGTGGAGGAGCGTGGCTTCGATTCCCTATGGGTTCCGGAGCACACGCACATTCCGACATCGCGCCTCTCGCCCTATCCGGAGGGCACGGAACTGCCGGAGGAGTACAAGCACACGCTCGATCCGTTCGCGACGCTCTCCGCTGCCGCTGCCGTCACCTCGAAGATCAAGCTGGGCACGAGCATCACGCTCATCATCGAACGGGACACCATCACTACCGCCAAGGCGGCGGCGACGCTCGATTTCCTGTCGGGCGGTCGCCTCATGTTCGGTATGGGCGGCGGCTGGAATCGCGAAGAAGCAGAGAATCACGGAACCGAGTGGGACACGCGGTTCAAGCGCCTCGAGGAGCAGATGCAGGCCTTGAAGATCATCTGGACCGAGGACGAGGCCGAGTTCCACGGCAAGTACGTCGACTTTGATCCGATCTGGGCGTGGCCGAAACCCATACAGGATCCGCATCCGCCCCTGTTTCTCGGCGGGGAGACCATTCACACCTTGCGTCGGATCGTGAAATATGGCGACGGGTGGCTGCCGCGCGCGGGTTGGCCCGAGCAGGTGTTCGAAGGCGTGTCGAAGCTCCGGCAACTCGCCGAGGAAGCGGGCCGGGACCCGTCGTCGATCGACATCTCGATCTTCGCGCTGCTTCCCGACGACCAGGATTGGCCGTCTCGATTCATTGACCAAGGCGTCGATCGCATCATCTTCTGGTTGCCGCCCCAGGATGCCGATGCGATGCGCCGCATGATGGATAAGGTTCAGCACTACATCGGCTGATCACCGTCCGGCCGCGACAGGCCTGGCGGGCCATTCGGCTACCCAGTTACTCGAAAGACAAGCCGGCCACGTCGCGTATCGGAAGCACCGTGATTTGCTCGTCCAATGGGTAGGTTTCGTCACCGGGATAGATCACCCACAAGTGCTTGAGGCGCAGATCTCGCAGGGCGGTGCGCATGGATCTCGTCGTGCCGGGCGCGTCGCTGTACTTGAACTCGAAGCCGAAGCGGCTGCCGCCGACACTCACCAGCAGATCGAGTTCCGCCCCCGCGTGCGTCGCCCAGAAGTACGCACCACGGCGCGCAGAACAGGACAGGACCTGCTCTATGCCGAAACCCTCGAATGAAGCGCCCACCTTCGGGTGACCATGCAAGGCGTTTTCGGTCTCAAGGCCCAGGAGCGCGTGCAGTATCCCGGTGTCGCGCACGTAGATTTTCGGTGCCCTCACCTGGCGTTTTTTCAGGTTCTCGAACCAGGGCGGCAGCACGCGGACCATCCGGGCGGCCGCCAAGGTGTCCAGATAACGTCGGGCGGCGGCTTGACCGGCGCCGATGGCCCGGGCGAACTCGGCGGCGTTCCAGACCTGGCCGTGATAGTGGGCTACCATGGTCCAAAACCGGCGCAGCGCCTCGACCGGTACCGTGACTCCGAGTTGCGCGATGTCCTGCAACAAGAAAGTCTCGACGAACGTCTCGCGCCACAGGGCCGAGGTTGCCTCGTCCGGGGCGAGATAGCTGCGCGGGAAACCGCCCCGCCGCCATAGCGAACGCCAGGCCGATCGCGGAACCTCGGCGAGGTCAAACCCGAACAGGTCTACCAGGCCGACCCGACCGGCCAACGACTCCGATGCGCCCCGCACCAATGTTGGTGAAGCGCTGCCCAAGAGCAGGAATTGCGCTGGCGTTTCGCGACGGTCGAGGAGCACGCGCAGCGTCTCGAACAGGTCGGGCTGGCGCTGAATTTCGTCGATAACAACGAGGCCGGTCAGGGTAGACAGCGCCTGCTCGGGCGTCTGCAAACGGCGCCGATCTGTCGCGCGTTCCAAATCGAAATAGGTGATGCAAGCGTACTGATCTTGCGCCGCGTAGTCCTTGCCGTGCAGTTCCGCGAGCGTTGTCTTGCCGCATTGGCGCGGGCCGGTGAGTGCTACCGCAGAATGTACGCGGAAGGATTGTTCAATGCGGCTGATGGCTTGAGGACGGGGAATCAGCATGGCAGCCGACAATAATCATTGAAAATGTACATGTCAAAAGTAGATTTTCAATGAAAATATGAGAATCTCACGAATGTTTTGGTGTAAACGGGTGGAGTGCTACGCTCTCGACTCTGGATGGGGGGGAACGCGATGAAGCCCAAAGGCATCAAGCTAAACGACGAGCAGGTTCGGCGGTTTATCTGCGATGGCGTCGTCGTGTTCGATAGCGGCCTCGCACCCGAGGTCCATCAGGATATCTACGACAAGATCCAGTGGAGCAATAACCGGGAATTCAACATGGGCAACAACGTGTTGCCCCGGATCGCCGAGTTGCAGCAGGTGCTGGACGCCCCGGGCGTCCACGGCGCCGTGCAGAGCATCCTCGGCGACGACTACATGCTGCATCCGCATCGGTACATGCACGCCAACGAACCCCTCGCCGAGGCGGAACGATCCCTTTCGCTGACCGGGTTTGAGCACGCTCCGCCCGTGGGCGAAGGATCTACCGCAACTAGCGGCTGGCACCAGGATGGACAGTGCCCTCTTGGCCGGTTCCGGCACCACGTGCCCCGGATCGCCATGATCATTTACTTTCCGCAGGACACCCCGGCCGTGCGCGGCCCCACCCGGGTCATTCCGGGCACGCATCTGCACGCCTTCCTGAAGGAAAGCGACTATCCGTTCGCATTTGTCGGCGACCACATCAAGGCGGGCACGTGCCTGCTGGTCGCTTTTGATATCGCGCACGCGGCGCTCAGCAACCGAACGGATATGAGTCGCTACATGCTCAAGTTCGTATTTCTGCGAACACGCAATCCCGTCGCGCCAAGTTGGGACGGCGGGGAGGTCGAATGGCAGGCGCCGAAGGCGCGCCTGGGCCAGTACGACCACAGCAAGGCCTGGTCCTACATCTGGAACTGGATGCGCGGCGCGCCGCGTTTGGCTACCCCTAACCGGGCAGGGTCAAACGAGGTCCAACGATGGATGGGGTTGCTCAACGGCACCGATCAACGAGCCCGGCTCGAAGCCATTTACGAACTGGCTGCTATGGGCGCCGATGCCATTGCGCCGCTGCGGGAAAGCCTGCTGCAATGTGCCGGCCTGGAGCGTGAAATCCCCTTGCGGCATTACCGAAACGAGGCGGGCAAGTACGTCACGGATGGCGATCGCAATGAGCGCCGCTGGAGTGACGGAAACTGCGTGCCACAGGACGAAGCGTATGCGCTCGGCGCCGTGGGAGAGGTCGCCGTGCGGCCTCTAGTCGAGTTACTCGAGCACGACGATGCCTGGATCAAGATCAACGCGGCCTTCGCCCTCGGCGAGATCGGTGCGCCGGCCGCCTGCGCCATGCCCGACCTGGCGCAGCTTCTCGACCATGAACTGCAACAGGTGGCGCGAGCGAGTCTGGACGCGATGGCCTTTATCGGCACCAATACCCGCGTTGCCCTGCCCGCCATTCGCAAAGTGCTGACCGTGGACAATCCCGTCTGGCGGGTGAATAGCCCGCGAGCGGCCTGGACGCACGAGAATCAGGCGCGGTTCAACGCGATGTGCGCCTTGCTGAACTCCGATATCCCCGTCGATGAACTGGATGATCTGCTGATTGACTGCCTCGACGACGATATAGGCTACGTGCATGCGCTCGCGCTGGAAGCTCTCACGCGGCCGCGCGATGGCGAGGACCGCCCGGGGCTGCGGCGTTCCCTCGACTATCTGAAAACGCACTGTTGGGACCACACGTTGGCAAACGACCATCGCGTGTACTGATTTGCTGCCAGTGGCCGTTCCCGGACGAGCGGCCAAGGCCAGAACCTTCGGACGTTTGGCGCTAGAGGTCGTCCAGGTCGACAGCCTTGCCCGTGCGCGAGGACTCGAAGATGCCAAGGATGATCTTCATCGTCTCGATGTTGTCCCGACCGCTGCTGATCGGTTCCTTCCCCGTCCTGCAGCACTCCTCGAAGTGCAGGATCTCGTTCACCATTGGGATGGGGGTGGGTAGATCCGTGTGATCAGGTTCCAACGGTTCGAAGGACGGGCGCGCAAACGCTCTGAATCTCTCCGCGGTCAACGGGCCTGACGGCCGTATTCTGGGGCGCGCCTGCACCTCCTCCGGGGATCTGAGGCAAAACATGATGGTGCCGAATTGCTCTCGTCCCTGCTCCGGCGTCTGCGGTACGGTCGTGTGCAGGGTGCCGTTGCTGCCGTACAGGACGTAGGACATCGGCTCGTGTGACGGAGATGTGGTCCAGTTGCCGAACACGGTTCCGATCGCACCGTTGTCGAACTCCAGCGTCGCCGCAACCATGTCGTCGGCGCCATTGATCATTTGTGGCTGCACCGACTTGCAGACCCCCGTTACCCGTTTGACGTTTCCGATGTAGTAACGCAGGAGATCGATGTGGTGGACGGTGTTGGTCAACAGGACGCCGCCACCCTGTTTGCCGTCGGTCATCCAGTGGCCGCCGGGTTTCGCTCCGACGATACTGATGATCGCGTGGGTTTGAAACGCGCGAATCTCGCCCAGGTTGCCTTCGTCGATGAAACGTTTCACCGCACGGGCGGCGGGTCCATGACGCAGGTGCTGAGCGACCATGAGGGTCACCCCCGCCTCGTCGGCCGCGTCGATCATGTCCCGGCAATCCTGTAGCGTATGCGCCATCGCTTTCTCGACGAGCACATGCTTGCCGGCTCGCGCGGCGGCAATCGCCGGGGCCGCGTGCTGGTCGTGACCGGTACAGATGTCGACCGCATCGATGTCGGCGTCGCTCAGCATATCGTCCAGGTCCGTATACACGGCTTCGACGCCCGCTCTCTCGGCGTAGTCCCGTGCGGCTTCCTCGATGACATCGCACACGGCGACAAGCCGTACCCGATCCGAATGTTCCAGGTAGGCCGCCATGTGTGAATTGGAAATGCTCCCGGTACCTACCATGCCAACTTTCAACGGCTCGGACATATTCTCTCTCACTGTGTGCGCTTGTAAGGGAGGAAGAATAACCGACTAAGATGCGGACGCGGCTTGGCACACGCGGCCTGTCTACCGTGCAGCGGCTGGATCGGAACCGGCATGTCGGATTGCCCCGTACCTACAGGTCAAGCATCGCGAAGCGCTTGGCCAGCAAGGTCCGGTAGTGGTCCTTCTGATCCGAGGGCAGGAAGGAGCCGGCGATGCGCGCCCGCCATGAGGAAGCGGCACTCGCCAATTCCGCCTGGATGTTGCGGACCACTTTGTCTGGAAGTTTCAGCCGTTCCCTGGCGAAGTAGGCTACCCAGGTCTTGCGGCCGAGACGACGTTTCTTCCCTTGCAGAGGTAGCGCGATCTCTTCGATCGTCTCGAGGGTTTTGCCGAGAGCGAGGAAGGCAACCGTGGTGCTGAGGTAGTCGTAGGCGGGCGCGAGTTCGACTTTGCCCCGCCTGCTGATCAGCGAGAAGTTCTTGAGGTGCATGTCCTCGTTGCCCACCAGAAAGTTGAACAGGCTTCTTTTCAGAAGTTTCACTTTTTCGATAGCCGGAAACGTGCAGTAGGCGTCCATCGGTTCCACCAGCCGCTCCATGCTGAAGTCGTACTTGGTTTCGCGGCTTAATCCCGCGAGTTGGGCAAAGTCCTCGACCGCAACTTTGCGGTTGTGACCCGTTCGGTCGAAGCGACGAACAAAGTATGACCAGGTGCCGTCGATGCTGCGCACGATCCCGCTTACGGGCACTTCGATCCCGCATAGCTTCGCCAGATGCATGGTGAGGCCTTCATTCTCCGGCAGGTTTGGATACACCGCGTGCTGCGGCTTGAGCAGGAATCGACCTCCCTGATCCACAATCAGGAACACGCCGGCTTTTGCGTCGAGCCGCACGCTCAACTTGGGTTGAACGCCCTGAATCGACATATTGCCGGCCCGAACAACCGCTTCCTGCCGCTGCCGGGCCGCGTCGTATGGGAAATCGTTCAAGCGTTCGAGATTGGGTGACAACTGGCGCAACCCGGCACGAGAATATCGAGCCTCGCCGCACGGTTCGTACGTGATGGGGCAACGATTCACGGTACGTCCTCGATGATCGAAACTGCCCCAACGACATCCTCGCCTATCTGCCAGGAGTTGCCCGAACAGGTCGCCGCGATCGATCTTGCGCTGGCGCAGCAGGCCATCGAGCATCTCGCCCTCCGGGAGCAATCCCTCGAAAAATGGTGGGAAGCCCTCGAACCAGAATTCCCGCTCCGATACGGGCATTGTCAGGGATACTGGGGCGCCGGCATAGGTATCGAGGTAACGGAAAACAAAGCTGGCGGGTCCGTGCTCCTCGAGCACGCCTGCCGGTTCGCCGAGTACGAAGACCGTTGCCCGTCTCACCGAATCGAGCCCTCATCAGGCTCCTCAACCGCGTTTCCGGCTGCGTCGATCAATGCAGCACTGCATTCCGTCATTAGTGGGCTATCGACCACCAGGTCGATGTTAAGGACACGCAAGACAGCCATCAGGGTTGCTAATCGAACTGTGGATTTGCCTTTTTCGATATCGAACACGGAGGTCTTGCCGATCCCGGCCAGATCGGCCAGCGCATGCTGGCTCAACCCGCTACGTTGCCGATGGAACCTGACCGCATTTCCGATCAAGTTCGACGAGGTTACCTTCATGAATAGTCATCCATGTACCGGTATAGCGGGATATTGTAGCCACAACGCTCCGAGATCAAGGAGTTGTTGCTCAAATGTACCGTCTGAGCGGTAACTTGGACTCAAATGAGCGACCAGTGCGTTGGATCGTGGCGAATGTCGTCTCCATTACCGCCATAACGGGAATTTTCCCAGATTGGCTAGGTGGGTTGATCAACTTATCTGCCGGATGCGAATGTGGGTAGACTTGTATGGGGACGGGAGCCTTTGGCCCGGAGAGCACGAGGGGAATTGAGTTTGAAATGCACGCGAAACACGACGCGTCATCAACACCGGTGCGGGCGGCATGCTATCCCGAAGGAGCGTAACCGCCGATGACACAACCACCTCGGGTACTCGAACTCGGCAGCGGTTTTTCCGCGGCGTACGCCGCGAAGCTGCTGGGCGACCACGGCGCCGACGTGGTCAAAGTCGAAACCCCCGAGGGCGACATGACGCGTCGGCGCGGGCCGTTTCCGGGCAACAGGAACGACCCGGAGCAAAGTGGAGCGTTCCTGGCGCTCAACCTGAACAAACGGGGCGTATGTCTCGATCTGGACGGCGAGGGCGGCCGTGCCGAACTGCGCAAGCTCATTGACTGGGCCGATATCCTGGTGCACAACTACCCGCGGCTGCGGGCACAGGCGCTCGGTCTCGACCCGGCGACGCTGAGGGCGGAACGTCCCGATCTCGTCGCGCTTTCGATTACACCCTTCGGCACTACCGGACCCTACCGTGACTTTGCCGCGGAGGAGATAAACGTCTCGAACGCGGGTGGTTGGGCGAATCTCTGTCCGCGCTCGCACACCGACCCCTCGTTGCCACCCCTCAAGGTGTTCGGAAACCAATCCGCAATGATGGCGGGCATTGCCGGCGCGACGGCCGCGCTAGCCACCTACCGCGACGCTCGGCGGTCGGGGGTGGGCGATTACATCGATCTTTCCGAGCAGGCCTACATCGCGTCCGGGTTGGAAGGCGCTATCCCGGGGTACACGTACCGGGGAACCGTTAGCAGGCGCTACGAGCTGAGTCACTGGGGCACCTTCGATGCCAGGGACGGACCGATACTTATGCTTTGCATGGAGGAAAGCCAATGGGAGCGGATCGTGGAGTTCACGGGCGGGGCGGAGTGGACCGAGCTGGAGATCTTTGCGAACCAGCGCACCCGACACCAGAACTACGATGCCCTCCGCCACTTCTACCAGGAGTTCATATCAGGGTGGAATGCGTTCGAACTGTTCCATGCGGGGCAAGCCAGGCGCATCTGCCTCGCTCCGGTGATGAACTTCGCGCAGGTTGCGTCGGATAGGCACCTGCGCGCCCGAGACGGTTTCGTGACCGTCGACCACCCGGAGACCGGGCCTGTCGAATACCTGGCCCCGGCGGTGCTGACGACGTCCGGACGCGCAGAGATTCGCCGTCCCGCGCCGCGCCTGGGCGAGCACAACGACGAAGTGCTCACCGAGGCGGAGTCTGCGCCGAATGCGCGGATGAACGCCGGGGGCTCTGACGCTGCAAAGTCAGAGGCGCGCCGTCCGCTGGAGGGCGTTCGGGTCGTCGATCTGTCGTGGGTCTGGGCGGGACCGTTTGCCGCGATGCATCTCGCGCACCTCGGCGCCGAGGTCATACGCTGCGAGTCCTCCGTGCGCCCGGATCTTTATCGCAGGGGCGGGATATCGAACCCGCCGGACGGCATGCAACCGTCGTTGAATCGCGCGGGCATGTTCAACCAGTGGAACCAGGGCAAGAAGAGCGTATCGGTCGATCTCAGCGACCCGCGGGCGATCGAAATCGTCAAGGGTTTTGTGGCCGAGTCGGACGTCGTGGTGCAGAACTTCGGGACCGGCGTGATGGACCGGCTGGGATTGGGCTACGAGGAGCTCAAGCGAATCAACCCGCGCATCATCCTCGCGAGCATCAGCGGCTATGGCCAGGTCGGGCCATATTGCGAGTACCTGGCTTACGGTCCGGCGTTGGTGCCGTTGACCGGGATGTCGACGGTGACGGGATTCATCGGTGGCAAGCCCGAACTTTTCGGGCCCTCGATACCGGACCCGACCGCTGGAATGACTGCCGCGTGGGCAGTCGTCTCCGCGCTCGAACAACGCGAGCAGACCGGCCGGGGCGACCACCTCGACCTCTCACTCTGGGAAGCGACCGGGGTTCTCGCGATCGAAGCCTGGATGCAGTACGCATTCGATGGCACCCAGCCCGAGCGCATGGGCAATCGCGATCCATGGATGGCACCGCACGGCTGTTTCGCCTGTCGCGGAAACGACGAGTGGGTTTCTATCGCGTGCACGGACGATGCCGATTGGTTGAACCTCGCGGCGCTGATCGATCCCGCGCTTGGTGACGACGTGCGTTTCGCCAGTCTGGAGGCCCGCAAGAGCAACGAGGATGCGCTGGAACAGATCGTCTCGGAATGGACCGCCGGCCAGGATCGATGGGAAGTCACCTGGCTGCTCCAGGCCCAGGGCGTGGCCGCATTTCCGAGCTTCACGACCGAGGACATCGTGCGCGACCCGCATCTCAATGCGCGCGGCTTCATCGAGCGGCTCAAGCACCCGGAGGTCGGTCGCCGCGCCCACGTGGGCATCCCGTGGCGGCATGATCGGCGACCCAACGGCGTCCGTGTGCCGGCACCATGCCTCGGGGCTGATACGGACACGTTGCTGACCGAGATCCTCGGTTACGACGCTGCCAGAATCAAGGAACTGCGCGAGGGCGACGTGCTCCGTTAGCAGTGCCCCGCAGGGTCGCCCGTGGCTCCGGTCTTTTTCTTGCGAGGGATTCCCTCGCGCTCCCCCGCTGAAGGCTCTGGCCCGGCCCCGCTCGCCGTCCATGGAACAACCGCCCCGGGTCGCGGACGCTTCCCGGAACGATTGTTCCATGCTGGGATGTCGAACCTGCCGCGTTGGCGGCAAGACGGCCTGGAAAGGGACAGGAAGACGCCCGGCCGGAGAAGGAGCGGGAGCGCGCCCGGCTGCGATCCTCAGGTCTGTTGACCCCCGGCAGGCTCAAAGCCCTGATGAACCCGGGCTTCGAGCCGATCGCGACGCTCGATTCCGATCACCCAAGCGAAGACTGCTTCATCAACGAAGTCCTGAACTTCGAGGAGTGTTGTAGAACCGGCGCGGAGCCCATCAGCATCGGCCGGGACCACATCGAGACGGTCAAGATCATCCTCGGCATTCTAGAGTCCGCCCGGACGGGCAAGGGCGTCAATCTGAACGACCTGTAAGTCGATCGGATTGCCATTCGCCCGGAGAAGTCGACCGGATCACGGTTGCTTGGCGGGCAAGTTGTGGGGCTTAGGCGTAACGAGCAGTGGTCCTCGTCACGACGAAATTCCCGATGGGTATCGGCTGCCAGGACAAAGCGTCATCGGCTCACGACTGTCATGGTGTTCCGATCACTCCGAGAATCGCGCTGTCTCGATACAATGCCTACCGAGCCCGAAGAACGAGGCTCCGACTCCGAGACTCTTGACATATCATCCAAGCAAGGCAAGAGTTCGCTTCGGCCTGTTCTAGCCGATGTTGCTTTTGATACGGCTGTCTCCAGTCGCCATGGATCGAGGAAGTTAGGTGAAGGCTCCGAATACGAGCATTGTGTTGGCGTCCCAAAGCGGCGACCTCCATCGGCTTATGTTCGATGAGCGGCAACTCTTCGAGGGTGATCTTGACCGCGTTGAGTTGGCAGCTGGGCCGGTTGGAGAGTTCGCTTACACGTCCGGGAAGTTTGAGTTCTCAGTAAGTCCTGACCGGATCTTTCTGGGGAACCAAGGAGACGAGATTCTGCCAGCGACGATCGAGCAGGCCGCTGCGAGCGTTCTGACGTCGCTTTCGCAACATCAGGTTACTAGTTCCATCACCGCTGTTGGATTGAACATGGAGCGCGAGATCATTCCAAGCATTGAATCCCCGAAAGGTGCGGGTTTTTGTGAGTCTCTAGTTGATGCCGACACCGTCTCCACTTTGGTCGGATCCATGGAGCCACAGCTCCTGTTCCTGCGTTCGGCGTTTGTCCAAGACGGATTGCAGTATCAAGTGCGAATTGAGCCGCACATCGCGACAGAGGGCCAGAACCTATATCTGTCGGTCAACGTCCACCAGGACACGACGGGTGCAGAAGACTTGGCATTGAAAGTACTTGGACCGTTCGGGATTGCCCGTTCCTACATGGAGGGTCTGCTAGAGCGATGTACGGTGGCGCTGCGGGGGAAGATTGGATGAAGGGAGCAGACGTAATCCAGTTCGATCTGGAGCACCCGACGATAATTTCGAAGGCGCAGCCAGGACCTGATCGCGACAAAGACCTTCTCGCGAATCTGAAAAAGTTCGTCGAGTTCGTGCCGAGACGATTGGCTTTCGAACAATATCTCAGCAACTCCTTCAAGACCGTCACGGATTTGGCCGAAACACATGTCGGTTTCCGCGGCGATACGTACGGAACTCACTTCATTGCAGTCGAGGGTGCGTCGCCATTGCTGGATCTCGCTGGGCGAAGCGAAGGGTGGATATACGAGACACACGCTGTCGTCGATCCCACAACCCAGTTCGAGATATTGCAAGAACTCGAAGATTTGGAGACGTCTCAAGAACTCGACTCGCAGGTGGTCGCCAACGCCCGGGCGCTTATCCCGAAACTGTGGAAAATTCATCCGGTTCGTTTCGAGGTTTATGTTAGCGAACGCAACGGAATCGTCATTGAGGCACCTACGCGGCCAGGTGGGTCGGTTGGCGTCGAATGTTGCGAGCGGGATATCGTCTATTGCTTCGTCACCATCGATGGCAACAACCGTTACGCGAAGTTCTACCAGATGGACGGCTTGCCGGACCCCTTCATCACGAAGGCCCTCCGAGACCTCGCGGCTGGATAGTCGATTTCGATCGTGGGGCCGCTGCAACGGAGCGAGGGGCTCTGGAGGGATGTGTGCTTTCGGCGAGAGAAGGCGGCCATCGAGAAACGGCGAGTGAATCGTGACTCGAAGGCAGCCTTCGGCCGGCCGCCTTACAGCGAGATCTCGGTGAATCGTTATGACAGGGTCAACTCGGCCGAATGCACTCAAGCGGGTAACAGACGGGCCGAGCCCATCAATGGTGCTGAGGGTGTTCTGGGCTGGCTGATCATTCCCGGCGACATTGCGGTACGTAGTGGCCGGCACACCAAGGCGGACCCCACAAGCGACAACTGCTACCACGCCAACATCGTGTTTCCGGATATTGTGGCGAGTTGGGAGGATGCGGAAGTGCATACGCGGGATTTCGTGGCCAACGGCATGTGGCAAGACGCGGTATGGATCGAAGGTGCTTCCTTGACCAACACCTGAGCTCCCCAGGCGCGCCGGCACGACTCCATAGTGTCTCTTGGTTCTGAGACTGACCCCACTAGCGGAATTTTGCGGCTGCCATGCGAGGTTCCTCATTCGGGCGTAGAATGGCCGCATAGTCAGGGGAGGAACTCAAATCATGGCAGAACCAGCACAGGTAGCTTACGAAGCAACGGCGCTTGGACCCCGCGAAAGCGTGTGGAATGAAATTTGCGAACTCGGCCTGCAGAGCTACGTGGCGGATATGGACGCGCACGGCTACTGCATCATCCCGCCCGAGATCGTGAACCCGAACAATCTCGCCGGGCGGTTGCGCGAAGCCCTGCTCGATGTCGCCGAGCGGCGCAACGGCGAGCGCCCCGATGTGGTGACCGGCGCCACGCACGCCAACCGGCCGGCCTTGCTGCACGGCTTCGACTCGGCACGATATGGCAAGGACGGATCCGAGAAGGAAGAGACCGATCCAGCCCTTCTGAAGCAGGACGATGCTGTCGATTCGCCGTTTGGCGATGGGATGGCGTTGATCTTCAACGAGGAAGAGGTGTTCGCCGAGGCGGTGATGAATCCGCCGCTGCTCGCGATGGTTACGTACATGGTGGGCCACAGCGCGGTGCTTTCGTCCATGGGCTGCTGGATGAAAGGTCCATGCAGGAGCAACTTCGCGCTGCACTCGGACACGGCGCTGCCGAATCCGCTGCCGTCGCTTGCCTACCAGGCCCAGTGCACGTACGTGTTGACCGATTTCGATCGGCAGAACGGCGCGACGTGTATCGTGCCGGGCAGCCACAAGTGGTGCCGCCGGCCAACGGACGCAGAGTCCGCCCTGCTTCCGTACGAGGAAGGAGGCAAAGACCAGGCCGTCGTGTGCAACGCCCCGAAGGGCTCGCTGATCATGTGGCACGGCAACACCTGGCACGGCGCGTTCAACCGCATAGCGCCCGGTCTGCGGGTAAGCATGACGGTCTACTTTGTGCGGCATTTCATCCGGCCACTCGAGGACTACATCGACAACGTGCCGCAGAAGCTGCTCGACAAGTACGGGCCACGGTTCGCAAACGTGCTCCAGCAAGGGTCTGTTCCCGGGGCCAAGACCAATAGCGGACGCGTGGCCAACACCGCGCGGGCTGAGAAGTTCCGATCGGCGTACGAGCAGGAGATCGGGATCAAGCTAAACTCGAAGGGCGACGCCTACAGCTAGAACGACAGCGAGAGTTCTCGAACACCCCCGGCGGCGCCGGTCCGATGCGGCCGGGAGTGGGGAGGCCGCGGCATGCGGGGTCGCGCGTTCGCGCGTAGAATGACCGCATAGCCTGGGGAGGAACTTGAGTCATGGCAGAAGCAGCAACCGCGCTGGAACCCCGTGATCGCGCATGGAACGACATTTGCGAACTTGGCCTCGAGGGCTACGTCGCAGATCTCGACGCGAAGGGCTACTGTCTGATCCCGCCCGATATCGCGAACCCGAACAACCTCGCCGAGCGGATGCTGGCAGCGCTGCTCGATATCGCCGAGAAACGCAACGGCGAGCGTCCCGATGTGGTGACCGGTGCCACGCACGCCAACCGACCACCCCTGCTTCAGGGTTTCGACGGGCAAAAATTCGCCGAAGAAGCGAAGAAAGAAGCGAAAAAAGAAGGGAAAGATGCACCTCCTCCGATCCTGCTGAAGGAACCCAACGTCGTCGATTCGCCGTTTGGCGATCGGATGAACCTGATCCTCTATGACGACGAGGTGTTTGCCGAGGCGTTGATGAACCCGCCGCTGCTCGCCCTGGTCACGTATCTGATCGGCTACAGCGCGGTGCTGTCGTCCATGGGCTGTTGGATGAAGGGGCCATGCAAGAGCAACTTCCAACTGCACTCGGACTCCGCGGTCCCGGAGCCGATGCCACCGCAAGCGTACCAAGCCCAATGCACCTACCTGTTGACCGACTTCAATCGGGAGACTGGCGCAACCTGCGCCGTGCCGGGCAGTCACAAGTGGTGCCGCAAGCCAACGGAAAGGGAGGCCGCCCTCCTGCCGTACGAGGAAGGTGGGAAGGACCAGGCGGTGCTCCTGGAAGCCCCCGCAGGCTCGTTGGCCATATGGCATGGGAACACCTGGCACGGCGCGTTCAATCGCACCGCGCCGGGGCTGCGAGTAAGCGCGACGGTCTACCTTGTGCGACCGTTCATTCGGCCGATCGAGGACTACATCGGCAAGGTGCCTCAGAAGCTGATCGACAAGTACGGGCCGCGACTCGCGATCCTGCTCCAGCATGGTTGCGTTCCCGAGTACTCGACCCAGGGCGACCGCGTGTCGTTCACCCAGCGCGCCAGAAAGTACGTTTCTGCGTACGAGGATTCGCTCGGGAGTGCGCTAGGGTCCAAGAAGGACCTCTATCACTAACCCACGGGTCAAGCCGCTTGGATCATCGCGGGTGCACAGGCCTGCATGGCTGCCCTGACCGACTCGACTGCGGAACGGTCGAGTTACAGCCCAGTCGCGAGCCAGAGCGTGATACTGGTGAGCACACAGTCGAATTACTCTCTCTTCGCGTGGTCCCGCAGCGGATGACTTGGTGGATATGAATCCTGTCGTATACATCGAAACATCAGTCCTCAGCTATCTTACGGCGCGCCCGTCGCGGGATGTCGTCGTGGCCGCATATCAGGAGGTGACCCGCGAATGGTGGAGGGATGCGTCCGACAGATTCCACCTTGTGGCGTCAGAACTTGTTGTCGTGGAATCCAAAGCCGGTGACGCGAACGCGGCACGCGCACGTCTCGATGCGCTGGAAAGCGTTACGCTTGTGAGTATCTCCGAGGACGCTGAGGATCTAACCCGTCATCTGCTTGATCGCGGTGCGGTTCCGCGCGAAGCTGCGGCCGATGCTGCGCATATCGCCATTGCCGTGACGAATGGCGTCGACTATCTGGTAACGTGGAATTTCCGGCATATCGCCAATGCAGCAATGAGATCTCGGATCGAACGGGCATGCAGACAGGCGGGTTACGAACCCCCGGTGATTTGTACGCCCAACGAACTAATGGAGTCCGACTATGCAAACGACACGGACTGACCCGATCATTACCGAAGTCCGAGTTGTTCGAGACGAGTTCGCCGCGCGTTTCAATTACGATGTCGGCGCGATTTTTCGAAGCATTCGGGAGATGCAGGAGGAGTCGGGCCGGGAATACGTTCGGTATCCCGCGCGCGGAGTCGTTGAGGGGTTTGACGAGTCACTGGCAGTGTGATCGATGCGAGAGCCAATTCGGTGGCACTCGGAAACGTTCCAACATGCGGTGGTTCATCGTAGAAAAGCACCGTTGCGGCGATCACTTTGGGCAGCAGTAGCAAGCGATCCGCCATGCTGCTGAATACTTCGGCCAGTCCACGTACGTGTAAGCCACCGTTGCCGGAGCAGGGATGTTGTCGGCGGCCCGCTTACGCCGCTTCGACCATTGCGGGGGCGCAGGCTCGCATGGCTGCCCTGACCGGCTCGAGGCCCGGCCTCGCGGCCACCACTCGGACGATCGCGGTGTCGAGCCCTTCGGCTAGTCGCTTGAACGCCGCCGCCGCGGCGTCGGCCGGCCCGAAGTAGCCGACCGCGCGCAACATGTGCTCCGGGAAGGCTTCGGCCACATCATCCGGGCTCGCGCCCTGAATCCGCATCGAGTCCAGCTCTGCCAGCTCCTCGGTGAACCCCATCCGCTCGAAGTGGGCGCGATACCCGAACCGGCGTTCCCGCTCGGTGGGTACGCTGCCGCCCAGCGCATATCCCGCCGTGGCCTTGGCCAGTGCGATACGGGCCGCGTCAACGTCGTCGTCGACGCAGATGCGGATGTACTCGGCCATCCTGATCTCAGACGGTTGGCGGCCGGCCCTGGTGGCACCGGCATCGATCCGCTCGCGACTCCAGGCGACCTGTTCCGGCGTGCACCAGTTGAGCGACGCGCCGTCCGCACACTCCCCGGAAAGCTCCAGCATTCTGGGCCCCAATGCTCCCAGGTAGACCGGTGCCCGGGGCGGCGGCGAGATGCCGAGACGCATGTTCCGCAGCGTGACAGTTTCCCCCTCGTAGCTAACGAGTTCGCCGGCCAGCAGCTTTCGAATGACCGTCAGGTAGTCGCGCATGAGAGCCAGGGCAGACATTCGCCCGAGACCCACGGCACGGCGAGCCGCAGGCCGGTAGGCGCCGCCGGTACCGATTCCCATGACGAAGCGGCCACCGGTAATCTCGCTGACCGTGCCTCCGGCCATGGCGAACGACAGGGGCGTCCTGTAGAGGACAGGCGATACTCCGATGCCTGTCCCGATACCCTCGGGCACGACGTCCCGGCTGGCCATCCACCGTTGGACACACAGATGGAACGAGTCCCGCCCGTTGCCCTCCGGCGTCCAGACGCTCGTGTAACCGAGCTCCGCGGCTTCCCGAGACAGGTCCGTTTCGTCCGTCCACGACATGCCCAACCTTGCGTCGAGGCCTACACCAATTTCCATGCTTCAACTCCGGATGAAGGTTCCTTGCCCGGCCCGGCTGATCAGGTGAACGTGCAAGTGCCCTGATCAAGAACGACGTCGCCAAGCTGATTCGTGGTGCGGAAGATCGCGTTATCGCCGTCGACCCAGATCGAGACCGTCAGCGCATCGCCCGCGATGACGGGCTTCGAGAAGCGCGCGTTCATCGACCGGAACCGCGCGGGATCGCTGCCGCAAAGCGAATGCAGAAGCGCCCGCCCGGTGTACCCGTAGGTGCACAGGCCGTGCATGATGGGTTGATCGAAACCGGCCCTCGCGGCAAACGCCGGATCCGTATGCAGCGGATTCCGGTCACCTGTGAGCCGGTAGATCAGCGCGATGTCCTTCTGTGTCTTGTACGTCACCCGATGGGTTGGCTCGGCGTCGGGGTATTCGATCTTGGGGACGGAGCCGCGATCACCGCCCCAGCCGCCTTCGCCGAAGAGGAAGAAGACCGATTGGGTCTTGAACAACAACTTGCCGGTTTTCGCGTCGAAAGAGTCGGAGTCGACCTGGACCATCGCCGAGTTACCCTTGTCCCAGATGCCGGCTATGCTGCCGCAACTCTCGACCTCGGATTCGGGCGGGAATTCGTCCTCGAGCTGGATGCCCATGCCGCCGTGCAGTTCCCGCGCGGACTCGAAAGTACCCAGTTTTTCGAGCGGCACGCCGCCCCTGCGGCCGAGCGTGAGAGCGACCCCGAATGTCGGCAACACCCGCTGGCTCGTGTCTGTAGTGTTCTCGGTGGTGAACGCAAGCTCTTCGGTTCCGACGCCGACACCCAAGGCGTAGAGCAGCGCGTCCTTCGATGTCCAGCTAACTCTGACCGGACCGCCGGTCTCGCCGACGGAGTCTGGATTGATGGGCATTGGCTCCCCCGAATCTCGGTTTGTCGGTATCTGAATCTGTTCGCGAATGCGGGCAAGCAACCGATCCTACCATGTCTCCCCAAGTCCGCTCGCCGCTCGCTAGTGTTCCGTCAAGTCTAAAAATGCGAGTGTAGCTGCGAGGGATTTTTGGTTCCTGGCGAGGCGCGACGACGCGGTGTGGCAGGCACCACATAAGGAGGAGCAACGAAGCCAGGGGCCGAAAAGACCCGCAGATACCCGCAGATTTAGGCTTGACGGAGCACTAAGTGCATAATGTTCGCGTCTGAGCGCCACATGATGAGGCGAATCATCCGGCTGGGTGAGATGGGGAAACACCGAATGAAGCCCGATGGCATCAAACTGAACGACGAGCAGGTTCGACGGTTCATCTGCGATGGCGTGCTCGTGCTCGATAGCGGCCTCGCACCCGAGGTCCATCAACAGATATTCGAGAAGATCCAGTGGAACATCGCCCACGAATTCAACATGGGCAACAACGTGCTGCCACGAATTGCCGAATTGCAGCAGATACTCGACGCCTCGGTCATCCGGGGCGCCGTGCAGAGCATTCTCGGTGACGACTGCATGCTCCACCCCCATCGATCCCTGCACATCAGTGAACCTCTCGACGAGGCGGAGCGGAACCTGACGCTGGCCGGGAATGAGCATGGTCCGCCCATGGGCGAAGGATCATCTGGCAACAGCGCCTGGCACCAGGATGGCCAGATTCCAATGTCCCGGGCGCGGTATCACGTGCCCCGGCTCGCGATGATCTTCTACTTTCCGCAGGACACCCCGGTCGAGCGCGGCCCCACCCGGCTCATTCCGGGCACGCATTTGCAGCCCTACCTGCGAAAAAGCGACTACCCGTTCGCCTTCGTCTCCGATCGCATCAAGGCGGGCACATGCCTGCTGATCGCTTTCGACATCGCGCATGCGGCGCTCAGCAACCGAACCGAGTTGAGCCGCTACATGCTCAAGTTCATATTCCTGCGCACTCGCCGCCCGGTCGCGCCGAGTTGGCGCGGCGGCGAGGTCGAATGGCGCCCGCCGAAAGCGCGCCTGGGCAGGTTCGACCACAGCAAGGCCTGGTCCTATATCTGGGACTGGATGCGCGGCGCAGCGCATTTCGTATCCAACAGCCGGACAGGGTCAAACGACGTGCGACAACTGATTGGGGTGCTCAACGGCACCGATCAGGCCGCCCGGCACGAAGCCATCTACGAACTGGCCGCGACCGGCGCCGACGCCATCGCGCCGCTGCGGGAAAGCCTGTTGCAAAACGCGGGCTTGCAGCGCGAATTCACCATGCCGTACCACGTGGACGAGTGGGGCGAATACGTACCGGTCGGCGATCCCAACGAGCGCCGCTGGAACGATGTCGCCTTCACGCTGCAGGACGAGGCGTACGCGCTGGGCGCCATGGGCGAGGTCGCCGTGGAACCGCTGATTGAACTGCTTGGGCACGACGACGCCTGGATCAACATCAACGCCGCGTTCGCCCTCGGGGAAGTCGGCGCTCCTGCCGCCCGCGCGATGCCCGAGCTGACTAAGCTGCTGGGCCATGAACTGCACCAGGTGGTGCGGGCGAACCTGGACGCGATGGGCTGTATCGGCACCAATATCCGCGTTGCCCTGCCCGCCATCCGCAAGCTGCTGACCGTGGATAATCCCCGCTGGCGGGAGCGACTCGGCGCAAGCCAGAGGTTCGGCGAGATCGGGGTCCGGTTCAACGCGCTGTACGCCTTGCTGAGTTCCGACGCTCCAATGGACGAGTTGGACGATGTGCTGGTTGCCTGCCTCGACAACGAAAATGGCTACGTGCACGCCCTGGCGCTGGAAGCCCTCACGCGGCCGCGCGGCGGGGAGGATCGCCCGGGGCTGCTGCATGCGCTCGACTATCTGAAAGCGCATCGCTGGGACCACACGCTGGCGAACGGCAAGCGAGTGGTCTGAGTTTGGGCTTGAAATAGGACTGAGAATCAGAGGCGTCGCCACAGTCAGAATCGCATGAGGAACCAATGGATGAAGCCCGATGGCATCAAACTCAACGACGAGCAGGTTCGGCGGTTCATCTGCGACGGCGTGATCGTGCTCGACAGCAGCCTCCCTCCTGAGTTCCACCAGGACATCTTCGACAAGATGGAGTGGAGCAACAGGCAGGAATTCAACATGGGCAACAACGTGTTGCCCCGGATTGCCGAGTTGCAGCAGCTACTCGATGACCCGGTCGTCCACGGCGCTGTGCAAAGCGTTCTCGGCGACGACTACATGCTGCATCCGCATCGCTACATGCACGCCAACGAACCGCTCGCGGAGTCGGATCGGTCCCTGGCGCTGACCGGGTTCGAGCACAGCCCGCCCGTGGGCGAAGGATCCACGGCAAACAGCGGCTGGCACCAGGATGGACAATGTCCGCTCGGCCGGTTCCGGCACCACGTGCCCCGGATCGCCATGATCATTTACTTTCCGCAGGACACCCCGGCCATGCGCGGCCCCACGCGGCTCATTCCGGGCACGCATCTGCACGCACTCCTGTATGAGAGCGACTATCCGTTCGGATTGGTCGGCGACTACATCAAGGCGGGCACCTGCCTGTTGACTGCTTTCGATATCGCCCATGGGGCGCTCAGTAACCGGAGCGATTCGAGTCGGTACATGTTCAAGTTCTGCTACCTGCGTACGCGCAACCCGCTTGGGAACCCGCCTGGGAACCCGACTGGGCCAGGCTGGGACGGTGGCGAGGTCGAGTGGCAGGCACCGAAAGCGCGTCTGGGGCAGTTCGATCACACCAAAGCCTGGTCCCATATCTGGGACTGGATGCGTGGCGCCCCGCGTTTCGCAACGCCCAACCCGGCAGCGTCGAACGAAGTGCACAAATGGATGGGTTCGCTCAACGGTGCCGACCAAAAGGCCCGACTTGAAGCCATCTACGAACTGGCGGCGATGGGTGCCGAAGCCGTTGGTCCGCTGAGGGAGAGCCTGCTCCAATTCTCCGGTCTGCAGCGCGAAGTCCCCCCGCGGTACGACCCGGAAAAGCGACGCACGATCCTCCCGGATGACGATCGTCTTGTACGCTACTGGAATGACGGTGCCGTCGTACCACAGGACGAGGCATACGCGCTGGGCGCCATGGGGGAGGTCGCCGTGCGCCCGCTCCTGGAGTTGCTCAGGCACGACGACGCCTGGATCAAGATCAACGCCGCCTTCGCCCTCGGCGAAATCGGTGAACCGGCCGCCTGCGCCATGCCCGACCTGGCCCAGCTTCTAAGCGATGAACTCTCCCAGGTGGCGCGGGCGAGTCTGGATGCGATCGCCTTTATCGGCACGAATACCCGCGTTGGGCTGCCCGCCATTCGCAAATTGCTGACCGTGAACAATCCGGACTGGCAGGAGCCAAGCCCGCGCGCCGGTTGGACCGGCGAGAACCAGGCGCGGTTCAACGCCATGTGCGCCTTGCTGAACTCCGATATTCCCGTCGAGGAACTGGATGATCTGCTGGTCGCGAGTCTCGACGACGACACGGGCTACGTGCATGCAATGGCGCTTGAAGCCCTCACCGAGCGGCGCGATGGGGAGGACCGTCCGGGGCTACGGCGGGCGCTCGATTATCTGAAGACGCATCGTTGGGACCACACGCTGGCGAACGACGTGCGCGTGTACTGATTGGCCGTTCCCGGACCGGGTCAGCGACTAAAACGATATCGGAGCTTCACCACCAGCAAGTCGACCAGGGGGTCGGCGAGCGCGTCGCCATAGAGTTGGCCGAAACTGTCGCGCGGGGACGCGAGAGGGTCGTCGAGGTCGTAGACGTTCGGTAGATTGCTTCCCCGCGTGTAAACGACGAACAGGTCGGACAGCGGCGCGATCTGCCAACGGTAGCGTAGCTGGGCAATCAGCCGGCTGATCGTAAAGTCGTCGCTTGCCGCGCCTTCTTCGCGCTCGCGCGGCTGCAGATAAGGCATGCCCTCAATGACTTGCAGAAGTTCCTGTTCCCTCGCCCGAACCCCGGCCCACTGCATCGTCAACCGCAGTTGCTGGCGGGCGGTGATGAAGAAGTCCATCGCCAGCCTCGGCTGCAGGTCGGTCGCCCCGAACGTCGCGAAATCCGCTTCGTTAAACACGTACTGCAGCCAGCCGTCGCGCTTGCGGTAGTTGATGTCGAGGTCGATGGAAAAGCGATCCACCGGCTTGAACGTGACGCCGGCGCCGAAGGTGTAGCCCATTCCGCCGAGATCTTCGCTCAAGGCGACGAACTGCGCGCTCCAGCTCACGGGTTTGCTGGTATCGGTGCCGAACGCCACTTGGATGCCCTTGCGGGGGCTGACTCTGTAGGCGCCGTTGCCTCGGCTCTCGAGATCGTCCCAGCGCTCCGGAAAGTAGCGCAGCGTGGTGCGCAGCTCGTTCCTGTTGCGGAATGTGAAGGCGTTCATGAAAAAGCCGCCGACGAGGGTGGCCTGTCCCGCGGTGTTCCGAAACTGGCCTGCGGAAATACGGGTGCCGAGCCGGCGCAAGCCGAGCACATTGGTGTCAGCAGTTCTCATTTTGGTTTTGTCGGGTGACTGTTGAGGATTTCATTGGTTTGCGGCGGGTTGATCGGTTGCGGAGGCGAGGCGGGGAAGTCAGGGAGGCTGTGCCGCAGGTCCGCCGGTGGCGAGCAGTGTCATGAGCGCGGTCCACGAGGTGAACACCTGGTATTCGGTGACGGTGCGCAGGTGCTCGAACAGGCGGAAGCGGGTGCCGAGCCGCTGCCGGGCCTGCTGCCAGAGGGTTTCGGCGAGTTCGCAGGCGGTGTGCAGGGCGAAGGCGAGCAGGTTGAGGACGACGAGCACGCCGGCGAGGGTGTCCTTGCCGTGGCCGAAGTTGTGTTCGAGGTGGTAGCCGTGCTGCTTGAGGACGTTGAAGGTCTCGTTCTCGATCTTCCACCGGGCGCGGGCGCAGTCGGCGAGTTCGGCGACGTTGCCGCGGTTCACGTCGAGGCTGGTGGCGAAGGCGCCGCGGTAGGTGACGGTGCCGTCGGGTTTGGAGCTGACGATCTCGAGCCAGTTGACGCGCAGGGCGTCGTCGCCGTCGCGGATGGGCAGGCCGTTCATCCAGCGGTAGCGGTGGATGCGGCGCTTCGCGCCGCGGCCCGCAGTGCGGCGGCGCGTGGGCGGGCGGATGCCGTCGAGGTACTCGTAGAGGGTCTTGTGGCTGGGTTGCTTGCAGGTGAGCAGGAAGTCGCCGCCGGCGTCGAGCATGGCCCGGCAGACGGGCTGGCAGGCGTAGAGGTCGTCGCCGAGGTAGACCGGCCGCAGGGCGGCGCAGCGGGGGCCGTGGCGCGCCAGCCAGCGCTTGACGGCCTGCCGTTCGCAGTCCTGCTTGGCGGCGCCGTCCTGGGGCCGCACGAACTCCGGCGGCAGCGGCAGCGACTGCGCCCGGCCCGGCGCCACGACGTTGGCGGCGAGCATCTGGTGGAAGTGCTCGGTGCCGCCGTCGGCGCGCTTGCGGGTCGAGCAGTTGTCGCAGCGGATCTTGCGCGAGCGGAAGAACTCGGTGCCGTCCAGGGCGACCAGCGCGCGGCCGTCCAGGCGGCGCATGGGCGCGAGGCCGCCGCACGCGTCGAGATCCCCGGCGAGGGCGTGGAACTCGTCGTCGAAGTGCGCCGTCGGCACGCCGTCGAGCAGCTGCCGGACGTGGTTGTCGCACGGGATGCGCGCCAGGCCGAACAGCGTGTGCGCGTTCGAGCGCGTGCGGCCCTCGGCCAGCGCGCGCTGGTGCGCCAGGAACGACGGCGACTGCATGAGGAACACCGACAGCGCCGCCATGCCGATGTCGGCCATGGCGTAGCGCCGGTTGCTGCCGCGGCGGGGATCCGGCATGCGCGCGAAGCACGCCCGCAGCCGGTCGAGATGGCGCCCGAGGCGCTTCACGGCGGCGCCTCCTCCGCCATGATGGCCGCCAGCACCGCCAGGCGCTCCGCCCGCGGCATCGCCGCGTAGCGCCGGCCCCAGCCCGCCGCCTTGCGCTTGACCGTCTGCCGGTGCGTGAAGTTCCGCCCGGCGCACGACGCCCAGTGCACCCGGTTCGGCGCGAAGTTGAACCACACCTTCTCGGTCACCACCCCCGCCTGGTTCATCACCTGCAGCGACACGCTGCGCCAGCCGCGCAGCAAGTCGTCGTAGAGCGCCGACGGATACCCCGACACCATCACCGCGCAGGGCAGCCCACTGAGCAGTTCCAGCAGCGCCGCGTGGTCCGCGTCCCCGTAGTCGTGCCGGTAGCGGCGCGACGACTTGCGCGCGCCGCGCAGGTACGGCGGATCGCTGTACACCAGCTCCGATCCGTCGAACGCGAACTCCGACAGGTCCGCGTGGCAGTCGCCGTGCACCAGCTCGACCGGATACCCGCACTCGAACCGCGTCAGCGCGCGGCCGTCCAGGTCGATGCCGATGTTGCGCAGCGCCGCCGGCTTGCGCCTCATGACCGCACCGCCGCCCAGATGCGTCTCGATGTACACCGCGTGCGGCGGCATCAGCGCGATCAGCGCCTGACACAGCCCCGACGTCGCCTTCGATCCGAACCACGGGTGTCCCATGGCGCGCACCATAGGCGCCGCGCCCTATGGCGTCAAGCCCCCCTCAAAACCGCCGATCCGCCGTCCCAACGCCCGATGTGGCCAAAATGAGAACTGCTGCATTGGTGTGTACGAGCGACAGGGCGTAGAAGGCGCCGTACCGATCGTTTCGGCTAAGGAAACCGAGGTCTTTGATGTCGAGATGCTCGTCGAACAAGTCGAGGCGCAAATTGTGCTGCAGTCCCGGGCGCGGCGTGTAATAGATGTCGGCCCAGGCGCCGTAGCCTCGCTGGTCGCCGTCTGCGTCCTTCGGACATGCGGGCTTTCGCTGCAAGCCGACGCTGGCGGGCGTGCAACGCACATCGCTGGCCAATGTCTGAAGCTCCCCCCGCCACTTGCCGTCCGCGCGCGAATACTGCGCATCGACGCCGTGGACCGTGGCCCTATGTAGAGGATGGTCGAGGTGGGTGCCAAGGTAGCCGATCGATCGCCGCCCGGCACCGGATCGCTCGTACAGGAAGCGCGCAACGCCAAAATTGCGCCCGGCTCCGGCGATCGCGATATCGTTGGTCGCGCCCGTTTCATCGGTCACGGTCGCCGGGATCAATGGGTCGTCTTCGAACGCCGCCAGTATGCCGTAGCGTACCGAACCGGTCTGGCCGACCGCCTTGGCGGCGCCGAGTAGGTCCGTTGGCTGTGCAAGACGATGGCTCTCGACATCGACCTCGCTGCTGTACGCAAGGATCGGCGCGCCGCCGATCCGGCGCGTGTTGAGCACGCTCGAGGGCGGACGCCGGCTGGTGGAGACCGCGGGTCTCGCGCCCCCGAACCCAGAGGTGGCGCCCCTGCTGCGGCGCTGGGACGCCGCGGCTGAGCGGCCCGATGTGGCGAAGATTTCGCCGCCTTCCACGAAGAACAGGCGTTTGTCGGGGAAATAGGTTTCCCTCGCGGTGAGATTGATCACGGCATCGTCGGACTCTACCGCTCCGAAGTCCGGCAACACCGTTGCCGTGATCTGGAAGTTGGAAGACGGTCGCCAGAACACATCTACGCCCGCGCTCCAGTTGTTGTCGCCCTCGCGGTTGTCCAGCGCCGCGGAGGCATAGGGAAAGAGGTCGAACTGTCGTTTAGGCGCGACATCGGGCACCTTGATCGGCTGAAACGCGGACATGAATCGCGCGCCGCTGGAGGGCAGGGCGGGCCAGCCCCAGCGTTCGTTGATGTGGGAGATCCGGCGCGCGGCGAAGAAACCCATCAGCCGGTCGCCGTGGCTGCGCGGCATCGTCATCATCGACCAAGGCAGGAACAGCTCGGCGCTCCAGCCGTCGTCTAACGTCGCCGTCGCGCTATACCACGGTCCGTCCCACTCCTGCGAATAATTGCGTTCCGGCAGGATCTTGCCGTCCATCACGGAGCCACCCAGGTTGACAGTGAACCAGTAGCCGTAGAGTCCCTCGCCGGACGTGTCCAGCGTGATACCCCAGGCGTCGCGGCTGATGTCTTCGTCCCGAGACGACAGCCGGGCGATCAGCGTGTCCGGAGGCTGTTCGTTCCAGACGCCGATGTAGAGACCCCGGTCGGTGTAGAGAAACCGGGCCATGGTGCGGAAACGGGTCGGCCCCAGGGTTTCGGGCTCCACCACCACCATGTTGTCGTAGCTGGCGACCTCTTGCCAGATGGGTTCGTCGAGCTTCCCGTCGATGGCGATGTCAACCGCGTCGTAGCGAGGCACGAGGAAGGCATCGGCATCGTCGGCGGACGCGTCTTGACCATCACAAGCGAGATACAACGCCGCTGCGACTGGCAGGGCCGACAACAGATTTCTCATTGACTCCCCATCGTGAGCTGGGGCAGGGAGATTCGATCAACGAGCCAAAAGTGGCATGCTGCGTTTCGCCGCCCTGTGAGGGGTGATGGGGGAACGAGAAACGTCAGCTGCGAGGGGGCGATTCGTCGATGTCGCGGCCCTGCCGCTTGGCCTCGACGCGCCGCCGGTTCCACGCTATCCATTCCTCATGTGCTTGCTCAAGGCCTTGCTCGAGGCCTTGCGCACGGCCTTCTGCCTTGTGCTTCTCGATCACTGGGATCACGTATCGGTTCACCATTGCTTGATAGAGCGACATTGCAGTTCCTCCCATCATGTTCACGGGTCGCGTCAGCAACATGGCCAGCATGGCCGTTCCGATGCCCACCTTGCCGAACTCTCCCAGCACGGCCACGGCGAAGTCGACCGCAATCTGCCAGCCGACAAACGGAACGTCGGCTTGTTCCATCGACTTATAGCCGATGCGCGCCAACGCGACAAGCCACAGACGGCGACAATACGGAAGAACGTGCCAGCGTCTCTTGCCCGGATACTCCAGATTGAGACGGGATCTTCCAACCGGGGCGTCGGCGACGGCAGCAGCCAGCGCACCCACTTCCAAACCATGAGACTCTTTCGACAGCTCGTGGACTCGCCACGATAGGAAGGGTGGTGCGGTCAGTCTGTAGCAGAGCCCTGCTTCATGGGGTGCGAATGTGCGGGCAATCGCGTCCGAGTTTCGCTCATACCGACACTCTCCGTAACCGTCTCCCTCGAGCGCGTGTGGCAGGCCCCACAACAAGGAGGAGGAACGGAGCCTTCAGCCGGGGAGCGCGAGGGGGCACCCCTCGCAAGAAGGAGCCTTCAGCCGGGGAGCGCGAGGGGATGCCCCTCGCAAGAAGGGGCCGAAAAGTGCCCCACGGCCGGTGCCTTGGGCTTCGCCCGTGGCCCGACCCCGCTCGTCGACCATGCAACAAGGGTCCCCGGTCGCTGGCGCTCCCCGGACACGTTTGTTCCATGGTAGTGCCGCGGATATACGCAGATGCAGGCTTGACGGAGGGCTACCTGCGAGGGGGCGATTCGTCGAAGTCGCGGCCCTGCCGCTTGGCCTCTACGCGACGCCGATTCCACGCTATCCACTCCTCGTGAGCTTCTGCCCGTCCTTCCGCCTTGTGCTTCTCGATCACGGGTATGACGTATCGGTTCACAATTGCCTGGTAGAGCGACATTGCAATTCCTCCCATCCTGTTCGCCGGTCGCGTCAGTAGCATGGCCAGCATGGCCGTTCCGATGCCCACGTTGCCGAACTCTCCCAGTACCGCCAGGGCGAAGTCGACTGCATCCTGCCAGCCGACAAGCGGAACGTCCGCTTGCTCCATCGACTTATAGCTGATGCGCGCCAACGCGACAAGCCACAGCACGGCGACGATGCGGAAGAACGTGCCAGCGTCCCTTGCCCGGATACTCCAGATGGAGACATGATCTTCCAACCGGGGCGTCGGCGACGGCAGCAGCCAGCGCACCCACTTCCAGACCATGAGACTCTTTCGACAGCTCGTGGACTTGCCACAATAGGAAGGGTGGTGCGGTCAGTCTGTAGCAGAGCCCTGCTTCGTGGGGTGCGAATGTGCGGGCAATCGCGTCCGAGATTCGCTCATACCGACACCCTCCGTAACCGTCTCCCTCGAGCGCGTGTGGCAGGCCCCACAACCAGGAGGAGGAACGGAGCCTTCAGCCGGGGAGCGCGAGGGGGCACCCCTCGCAAGAAGGAGCCTTCAGCCGGGGAGCGCGAGGGGATGCCCCTCGCAAGAAAACTACCAGGGGCCGAAAAGACCCGCAGATATACGCAGATGCAGGCTTGACGGAGGGCTACCTGCGAGGGGGCGATTCATCGAAGTCGCGGCCCCGCCGCTCGGCCTCGACGCGACGCCGGTTCCACGCTATCCATTCCTCATGTGCTTGCTCAAGGCCTTCCGCACGGCCTTCTGACTTGTGCTTCTCGATCACTGGAATAACGTAGCGGTTCACCATTGCCTGATAGAGCGACATTGCAGCTCCTCCCATCATGTTCACCGGTCGCGTCAGTAGCATGGCCAGCATCGCCGTTCCGATGCCCACCTTGCCGAACTCTCCCAGCACGGCCAAGGCGAAGTCGACTGCATCCTGCCAGCCGACGAGCGGAGCGTCCGCCTGTTCCATCGACTTATAGCTGATGCGCACCAACGCCACAAGCCACAGCACGGTGACTGTTTACAACAGCCACAGCGTGGCGAAGATACGGAAGAACGTGCCAGCGTCTCTTGCCCGGATACTCCAGATTGAGACGTGATCTTCCAACCGGGGCGTCGGCGGCGGCAGCAGCCAGAGCATCCACTTCCAATCCATGGGACTCTTTCGACCGGTCGTGTGCTCGCCACCCTATGTGTGGTGGGGCGGTCAGTCTGTAGGAGAAACCTGCGTCATGGGGTGCGATGGGGCGGGCAATCGCGTCCGAGATCCACTCACGCCGACGTAGACCCTCCGTAAGCGTCTCCGTCGAACGCGTCCAAAGTAGCGAATGCCTGCACCGGGTTGCGTCGCAGCCGCGTGAGTTGCTTGACCGGTTTGCCGATGGGCAACATGGCGGCCACGGCGTGGCGGTCGGGGATGCCGAACAGTGCTTTCACATCCGGCTCCCTGGCGGCGACGAACGTGGTGAGCGTGCCGCCGAGTCCCTCGTTCCGCGCCCCGAGCAGGATGTTCCAGACGAGCGGGTATATCGATGCGCCCGGTATCACGCCAATGCGGGACAGGTGCTGGTCCATGGCGGCGACCACGGACAGATCGACGGTGACCAGCAGGATCACGGGAGCGTGGATCAGCCGTTCGATGAATCCGGGCGGAATTGGCGTTGCATCGACAGTTGCCTGGTCGATCTGCGCGGGTTCGATGGTGTTCCACGGGTTCGCGCCCGCCTTGACCTCCGCCACGTAGCGCCTGTAGGTAGGTTCGATCAGCGGGCCGAGGGCCGTGCGTTTCGCCTCGTCACGTACCACGATGACATGCCAGCCCTGCCGGTTGCCGCCGCTCGGCGCGAAGCGCGCGTTGTCGAGAATGCGGTGCAAGACATCGTCGGGTACGGGATCGGTCGTGAAATCGCGCGCCGCGAAGGCGGTCCGCATTGCTGCATAGGTTTCCATCATTCAGTCCTCGTGCCGAACCGTCACGGATCTGGGTAGTATTCCGCATTGACCCATTGAAGTCGTCCCACGCCGACCATCGCGAAGCCAGTTTTCGGTGCATCGAGCGTAAACTATCGAACGGATGAACGCTGGCGGCCGCAGGAGCTGAACCATCGCTATCAACGACTTCGAAACTCGCCATCACCCGTTCGGGGGTTGCTTCAATTTCCGCGAAATCGGTGGCTACCGCGCTGCGGACGGCCGCACGGTGCGCTGGGGGCGCTATTTCCGCGCCGGACGCCAGGACCGGATGACCCCGGACGATCTGACGCGCGCCGCAAAGCTCAACATCAGGACGCAGATCGACCTGCGCAGGCTGGCCGAGGTGCGAGATTGCGGCCGCGGCCCGTTTACGGCGCTGGGTTCGCGCTACGTCGGCCTTTCCGTGCTGCCGGAAGGCAGTCACGAGCGGTTGAATCGCGAGACGGGCACCTTGGGCGAACGTTACCTCGCCTATATGCAATTCGACCCCGCGCCCTGGCGGCGCATTTTCGAGTTGCTGGCGGATATCGAGCGACATCCGGTGCTCCTCCACTGCACCGCCGGCAAGGATCGTACCGGTGTCGCCACCGCACTCCTGCTTTCCATCCTGGGCGTTGATCGCGCCACCATCGAGGCGGACTTCGCACTTACCAATCTTGATGTCCCGCGCCACGTGAGTTTCGTCGAGCGCGGACCCGGCATTCCGGCCGGGATGACGCGTGAGGCGTTCATACAGGCGGCCGGCGTTCGCGAAGAGGCGATCTGCGTGTTCCTGGATGGCCTGACCGAACTGCACGATGGCCCGCTCGAATTCCTGCGCGGCATCGGCGTCGACGACACGATGCAGCACGCCATCCGCGAAGGTCTGCTGGAGTAAGCGCGCTGAGCGATGCCGCTGGACGGGCAAGTCTGGCTACGGCCCCCCAAACCGACTGGCCCTGTGTACGCGACCCTGCGTGGGTGATCGGCGTTGACAGGATCGCCAAACTCTAGCCCGACTTCCGCAACTTGGCCCTGAAACGCCCGCAACCCATTGATTTTCGGTTGGCGAAGGCGATAGGTCGGCACTACAGCCATATGCGGCGCCGGGTCGATTTGGCTGGCGGGGCTACGCGATTCTGGGCGCCGGCTGTTGCGGCAGTCGCAGGTCGAGTTGGTGCAAGAGCAGTTGGTGATCCGCGGTCGGCTGGGTGTGGCGGGGCAACACCAGGCGCCGCCCGTCGGTGGTCGGCAAATGGACATCCACCATCTGCATCGTCGCGAACTTCTCCAACACGGCGCGCGGCGTCAGTCCCGGCGCGCGCGGTCGGGCGAGGTTCTTCAGGGTGACGTGCAGGCAGTAGGCGATGAAGGCGACGAAGATGTGCGCTTCGATCCGCTCCTCCCGCTGATGGAAGATCGGCCGGAGGGCGAGGTCGTGCTTGAGTTCCTTGAACGCCTGCTCGATCTCGGTGAGCCGCGTGTAGTACCGCCACAGCGTGGCGGGGTCTTCGCCGGTCAGGTTGGAGCGCAGCAGATAGCGGCCCTCGCGGCGCCGGGTCCGCCGCAGCCGGTCGCGCCGCAACGCGAAGGTGAAGGTCTCCGGGGTCACGGACTCGCCCGCCGCGGGCAGGCGGATCTCGACCAGGTGATACGCGCGCCCCGCCTCCTTCTTCGCGGCGCCGAGCTTCAGCAACAGCTCGTCGCGCTTCAACGATTGCCCGCGCAACTCGTGCAGGCGCCGCCAGAGCTTCTTCAGCCGGCGCCGGCGCATGCCGCGCTCCTTCGCGATGCGCGCCCGGCTCTGGGCGAGGATGTAGAGTTCGCCGTCCTCGGCCAGAAGCTTCACCTCGACCGACTCGCGAACCGCCTGCCAAGGCAGCCCCACGAACGCCTTCTCCAGGCGCGTCAGGCGGCCCTTGGGCGTGCCGACCAGGTAGCGCACGGCCGGATCGCAGGCGCGCATCGCCGCCAGCGTCTCCTCGGTCGGAATGCCCCGGTCCATGATCCACACCCGCTCGGACCGCCCGTACTGCGCCTCGATCTTCTCCAGGAAGTCCGCCAGCGTCGTCTTGTCGCTGGTGTTGCCCGGCATCACCTCGTAGGCCAGCGGAAAGCCCCGCGGGGTCACGATCAGCGCGATCACCACCTGCACGCAGTCCGAGCGCTTGTCGCGGCTGTAGCCGAACTGGCGCTTGCCCGCGAACGGCGGGTCGCTCTCGAAATAGGTGGAGGTCAAATCGTAAAGCAAGACGTCGAAGCGCGCCTCGAACAGCGTCTCCCAGCGCTCCCGCAGAAACGAGAAGAACGCCCGCCTGTGCGCCTCCAGCTTGTCCAGGCAGCGATACAGCGTGTCGCTGGAGAGGATCTCCGGACTTCCCAACAGATCGCTCAAGGCGCTGTGCTCGTACCAGTGCCGGTGCAGCCGCCAGTCGCTGCCCGGCTCGATGAGCTGGTAGCACACCTGCGCCTTCAGCACGTCCAGCCAGCGCGTCCCCTGCCGGCTCGCCGGCAATCGCGGCCCCCAGAACCGGTCCAGCTCCAGCCGATCCCATAGCGTCAGCGCCAGCCAGCACGCGCCCCACTGCCGCGGCCGGTGCAGCCGCACGTCCCCGACGTTCACCCGCACCACCTCGCACGCCAGATCCGGGGCTTCCCGATCGGCCGGGAACAGCGCCATCTGCGTCGGACCCGAAGCGCCCCGCAACACCTCGATCGAGCGGCACCACGCCGCGCGTTGGCTATCGTTGATCTCGCCGAGATAGAGCACCTGCCGCTGCACCACCCGACCGTCGCGGCGGCGGCGGTTCTCGACCACGCTCCAGTAGCGGTGCTCCTTGCCGTCCTTGAAGCGTCTCTTGGAGCGCACGAACATGGACGCCCACCTTGCCCGATCACCCGGAAATAGCAACAACCAAGGTCGGCACTACAGCCGATTTAGGCGTCCTCAGCTCAATAAAAACAACCGCTTAAGTGGCAGCTGCCCCTCGAAATTCGTCAAATCAGCCTCGAGTTGCGGAAGTCGGGCTAGGAGGCGCAAAAATGGCCACGCTCCACCGCAATGGGCAAATATTCGATGGCGAACGCATGATCGACGGCCACGCCGTGCTCGTCGAGGCTGGACGGATCAGCCATCCGATGTCGTTGCAATCTATGCTGTATCAAAATACAGTATCGGGAGAAAGTAGAGTCCTAGAAGCCTCGAAGAGAGTGGTCCAGTATGCCTGTGACACTTCCCCAGTTGCTGCAAGACTTACGGCGTACCGAGATTGTCGAGCGCGTACAAAGAGATCCCCGAACGCGCGGGGATCTGGTGTTGGGCGTGGACCATCGCACCGCGATGGAAGCCATCGACTGGGGCCAGGCAGAGTTCGACCAGCCGGTCGGGATTCTTTCTGCCGAGGATCGCGTGCTGCTTTACGCATACTGGAACCAGCGCCGACACCTTGAAGAACTTACCGAGGCGTTCCACCAGTTGTTCAGCACGAACCGGCCGACTGACCCCTTGATCGCAATCGACCTGGGATGCGGGCCGTTCACCGGCGGGCTCGCTCTTGCAGGACAATTCGGTAATGAAGAGCGGTTTGACTACATTGGCGTGGATCGCTCGCAATCAATGCGCGAGTTTGGCGAACAACTGGCCGTTGTCGCGGAGTCTTTTCCTGGAACGCCCCGGGTCGAACGACATTGGGCGGCGGATGTCTCCTCCGTCGCATGGCAAGAGCCACTTGGATGGCGGCCGGTCATCGTGATCGTGTCCTTCCTTTTGGCGAGCCCGACGCTACAGGTCGAAGCGCTGATGGTCGAATTGGAGCATCTCTTGCAGAGGTTGAGTCGTGGTGCGACCACCGTTCTCTACACCAACTCCCCGAAGGCAGGTCCCAATCGCGGTTTTTCCAAGTTTCGCAAGGCGTTAGAGGACGCCGACTTCCGGCTGCTCGCCGACGACACCGGGGCGATTGAGACGGAACGCAGAACGCTGGAGCTACGGTACGCTTTGTTTCATCGCGGCCAACAGCACACTCTTCGGCTAGGAGGTCATTGACGTGCGTTTGCCGACTTGGGATGAAGTCAACAGCGACGAGGAGCAACTCAACGTGCTGGAGACCCCGCTCGACGAGTCCCTCTTCGTGGCGGGGCCACCCGGTTCCGGCAAGACATCTCTGGCCGTATGGCGTGCGGATACTTTAGCGGAGTGGTACAAGGAACGGATCCCGGTTATTACCTACAACCGCATGCTTCGACGGACTCTGCAACTCGCCGCAGACGACAACGGGATCGGAATCGACGTTTCAACGATGCAGAGTTTCGTCTGGCAGGACTACCGGCGCCGAACGCACAACAATCCGCCGACGGTTCCGCCGGATCTATTTGCATACCGTTGGCAGTCCATGATCGACCGCTTGGATGGCACCGAACCGGACCACAACAGTCTTGTCGTGGATGAGGCACAGGATCTTCCGGCGGAGTTCTTTCTCTACGCTTCGCGGCACGTGGCCATGACTATGGCGGTTTTCGCCGACGACGATCAAGCACTCAGCCGGCAACGGTCAACACTTGAACAGATCAAGATGGCCGCTTGTCTACCCGACCCTTTGATCTTAAGGGAAAATCACAGAAACACGCCGGAGATCGCGCGGTTAGCCGAGCATTTCCATTCGGGTCGCCTACCTGCTGCCACGGTTCGCCGATCACACGCAGGCGACGTTCCTCGCCTCGTTCGATCAGGCAGCATTACCTCGACGACCAGCCGGATCGCCAACGAATTCCGGAATCGGGGCGGAAGCATTGGCGTAATCGTCGAGCAGAACTCCACCGGCAAATCTGCGTATGAATCGCTGAGAGACAAACTTCCGGGAATGCGGGTTGCGAGGTATGCGAACGAGCTCAGGAACGAAGGCTCGATCGATGTCCGCATGCCGGGGATCACGGTTCTGAACAAGGAGTCAGTCAAGGGCCAGGAGTTCGACACGGTTTTCATCCTGGAGCTTGGCCGGTTCATTCCCTGTACCAGCGATGCAGAGGTCAGCGCCATGTATATGATGTGCTCGCGCGCCCGCGACAACCTGTATCTGGTCTATGGCCCCGAACCCCTCTCGACAGATGCGGAGGCTGCGCTGCCATGGGCGGATGTCTTGGAGCGGTGATGCTTGATAAAGAGCAAACCTCGCTCGACTTGCCCGAGCCGCAAGCCAGCCTTTGGCTCGGACTCGCTTCGGATAACAGACGGCTGTTCGAAGGTTTGCAAGACGGCTGGCTCCGGCCCTTGCCATCGCGAACTGGGTCGCTTGTCGGCGTCAATGCCTACAGGCGTGAACACCAGAAGGCTGACGGCAACCGCATACCGGTTCGAATCCAAATCGACGTTGCGCAGCTGCCTAACTTGAAAGTCGTCGCCTTTCGCAACAATAAATGGCGGTACATGACTCTTTCACAGGTCGCTGCGACGGATGCCGCCGTGTTTTGGCCGGGCGTACTACCTCTGATCTCGGTCTGTAATCTCACCGTCTCGTCGGACGAGCAGCGGGTCCGTTTGTTGAGCATCGGCAAACGCATTTCGAACATCGAAGTGCCGGACGTGAGGGTCGACAGCGACAATATGGAAGCGACCGAGCTGCCTGTTCCGCCTCCCGAGGTGGACGCCGAGCTCGTTATTCCTGCGGAGGAAGACTCGATACGTGGTGCCATGAGCATGGCCTTGTGGGCCGTTCCGCGGATCGACCCCTGGATGCGTGTTCTCACTGCGAGCTTGTCCCCCCAATCCAAAGGGCTGCGGGAGCATGCCGACGTAGTTGATGCGAGCTGGTGGCGGTTCCCTCCATGGGCACCATCAAACAATGCTAGACCGAACGATGCACAGGAAGGACTCTGGTTGGCTGCCTTGCGCGTGCTCGGATCGAACGACTGTCCACGGCCAGGAGGAGCGGCGGACAGGATTGCCGCAATGGCCCTGCAGGGCTGTACTGCGTACGATGCGGGTATCGTCGAGGCATGGCGTCTAGCCACGCAGCGAGTCCTGCGCGCGGAAGCCGCGATTCAATACGCCGACTGGCGGGATCGTCCCGTCGGGTTGGCTATTCAATTGGTTCTGTCGCGTCCTGAGCCGGCCGCGTTCAAGACATGGTTTGTCGATGATCGTGTCAATCTGCCTCCCGCCGTGGCATGGTCTGCAGCCGCCCTGTGCGGTCTATATCGCGGCTACAGGAGGCTGGACACCCACTTTCGCGGCAAGCAAGTTCAACGCGAAGTGGTTGCGGTACAGGCCCTGCGAATGTGTTCGGGTGGAACCCCTGTGAGCTGGCCGTATGTGTCCGACGATCCTCCCGAGTGGCGAAAGGAGACCGGAAACTTCGTCCTATCTTGGGGCGGGCGGGAATTCGCCCGCAAGCATCAGCAGGAACGTGGCGACTGGTATGCGACGGACTTGGGAATTGACGCAGTACAACGGGAAGCCCTTGCCCTAGCCAAAGAAAGGGGCTGGCCCTGCCTATCGAGGGTCATGTCGCTCAAAGAAGGTGCGAGGCCGATCACCGGTCCCGGCATGGTTGAGATCGACAAGCGGGTTATGACCGTCCGTGGAGACGTTCGGATCGGATTATTGGCGGGTGACACGGTTGAAGAGCTGATCGATGGCGACGCCTTCCGGCGCCTGGTTGCTGTGGAACCGGGTCGACTGCCTGCGCCCCCAATATCGGAAAGTCACGTCAAATCGGACGAGGAGACACAAGGTATTCCAGGGCTGAAGCTAGTTCGAAACTTTCTCACCGAGGCCGAGGAAAGGGAGATCATTGCGAAGATCGATACGAACGACTGGAGCAACGAACTGGAACGGCGCGTTCAACACTACGGTTGGCGCTACGATTACAAATCCAGGCAAGTCGACCCGTCCATGCATATCGGCCCACTGCCCGATTGGGCCAACAGAGTTGCCCAGCGCCTGGTCGATGAAGGTTACCTTGGAATACTCCCAGACCAGGTCATCGTCAACGAGTACAGGGAGAATCAAGGAATCGCACCCCACATCGACAGTGAATCGAGCTTCGCGGATGGCGTGGCGATGATCAGCATGTGGGAAACGTGGGAGATGGTGTTCAAAAAGCGGCGTGGCGGGGACAAGGTTACACGCAAACTCGAACGCCGCAGCGCGACTATACTGACCGGCGAGGCCCGGTACGGATGGACGCATGCGATCCTGAAGCGCAAGAGCGACCCTGGTGCGGTCAAGCCGGGCAACAAGAAACCAAGCAGAATACCGCGCGACCGTCGAATTTCACTCACCTTCCGCAAGGTGGTCGCCACAATCCAGCAACCTGTGGACGCATGAGCCGGCACCACGGCTGGCCAGCCCCGGTTCGTACCCATTTCGCCCGTAAGCAAGTCGACGCATGCCGATGAGAGGTGGTCAATAGCTTGGTCGTGCGCTTTTTTCCACAACCGCTCGGGGGCTTCCGGGACTCCCGGACGGTTAGGCCAGTTCCTCGTACGTTCGGCTTCGTTAACTCCTCCTTGTTCGGAGGACGCCAATAAGGCGACGCCATCTTGGCGAAGATTAGCTGCGGACGGCAAAATTGCCGCCCTCGTTGAGAGCATGGGCTGACCCGTTGGTTTGCGGGGACTCTTCGCGGTTAATCGGCGTTCACAGGCTCACCAAAACATAGGAGGCGCAACAATGACCACGCTCTATCGCAATGGGCGAATCTTCGATGGCGAACGCATGATCGACGGCCATGCCGTGCTCGTCGAAGCGGGCAAGATCAGCCGCGTCGCACCGGAAGGCGAGTTCGAGGGCTTTGCCGACGAAGAGGTCGATTGCTCGGAAGGCACTTTGATGCCCGGCCTCATCGACTGCCACGTGCACCTCCTGTTCCGGGGCGAACCGGACCCGATGGCGGTGCTCGAGAAGCTGGACGCCGCGCATGCCGTTGTTCGCGCACTTGAACATGCCGCCGACACCCTGCGCGGAGGTACCACATCCGTGCGGGATTGCGGGGGACGCGAATATCAGGAGTTCGCGGTGCGCAACGCCTGCAACGAGGGGCGGTTCCCCGGGCCCACCATTCGCGCCGCCGGCAAGATGATCTGCATGACCGGCGGGCACGGCAACCGCGTGGGGCGCGTCGCGGACGGTCCGGATGAGGTCGTGAAGGCGGTCCGGGAACAGATCCATGCCGGCTGCGATTTCGTCAAGATCATGGCGACGGGCGGAGTGATGACCCCCGGCGTCAATCCGGAGGACGCCCACTACTCCGCCGAAGAAATGGTCGTCGGCATCGCCGAGGCGAAGCGCTTCCACCGGTCGACGGCAAGCCACGCCCAGGGCGCGGAGGGCATTCTCAACGCCACCCGCGGCGGCGTGACCTCCATCGAGCACGGCATCTTCATGAACGAGGAGTGCTGCCGCGAGATGGTGGAACGGGGCACGTTTCTCGTGCCCACCCTGGCGGCGTTGCGCAACATCCTGGGTAACGCCGAAGCGGGCATCCCGGACTACGTGGTCGAGAAGTCGCGCCGTTGCGCGGCGGCGCACGAGCAATCGGTGCGCATGTTCCGCGATGCGGGCGGCCGCATCGCGCTGGGTACGGATGCGGGGACGCCGTTCAACCTGCACGGTCACAACGCCCAGGAACTTCGATTCATGGTGGAAGTTGGTTTGACCAATCTCGAGGCGTTGCGTGCCGGTACTTCCAACGCGGCGGATCTCATGGGCCTGGATGACCGCGGGCGCATCGTCGAAGGAGCAGCGGCGGACCTCCTCGTTGTCGATGGCGATCCATCGCGGGATATCGCGGCGGCGGCGGACTGCGGTCGCCATCGCCGGGTGGTCAAGGACGGGATAGCCGTTCCTGGTCAATGACGACAAGGGTAGCCAGGGCATGTAGGCTCCGTAACTACTTCGGGTATGCAAAGGGAAGGAAGCATGAAGGTACTGAAACGCGTCGGCGTCGTTTCGGCGGCAAAAATCTCTGGGGTCCTGGCCGCGATCTTCGGCCTGATCCTCGGGATTGTTTGCGCGTTCATCGGCGGCGGTTTGGGCTCCCTCGGCGTCGTGCCGGGTTGGCTCGTTAACCTGATTGGCTTTCCCATCATTTACGGCTTGGTCGGCGTCATCGGCGGCGCTCTCTATGCGGCGCTCTACAATCTCGTTGCGGGATTGGTCGGCGGTCTTGAGATCGAACTCGAATAGGGCCTCGCCCCATCCGCAAACCGGTTTGCGTTTCGACCGCGAGGACATCGCTCGATATCTCTTGCAGTATGGCCTCGGTCTTGCGCAACCGATCCGTCCGAACGTCAGCGATGGCGACCCGCATGCCGGCCTCGAGAAAAACGCTCGCCATGCCGCGTCCGATGCCGCTGGCACCGCCGGTGACAAATGCGACTTTGCCTTGGAGTTCCTTCATTCAGTGGGGCGTGACTACTCCACCAGGTCCATCAGCTCGATTTCGGTACTTGCATGGAATAGATGACGCGTCGCAAAAAAAAGCCGAGCAAGAATCGGCGTCCGAAGCAGTCGAAGAATTCTGGCGGCCGGAAGTCAGGTAAGAATCGGCAGACTCAGACCCCCGAATCGGGGTCGAAGGGCGAGTGGGTGAGGGTCGAGTGGCGGAATCAGGAGGGAAAGCTGATGCTGCCGCGACGCGACGTCTTTGCAACTGGTCTACGTAGATTCGACCCGAAGCAGCACACTGACCTTTCGTTGTGGGTGCTTCCGGAGTACGCGCCTGCTGGCGCTCTCTTGGGCCAATACAAGCTCTACGACATCATCCGCCTCGAGGTGAGTGGCTGGCTCAGGCGAGCGGCTATTACAGTGGAGATTCCGCCAACAAACGGACACGAGCAAGAGTGGTTCAGGGCGTATATGGGGCAAAGACTGAGCATCATCACAGGCAAGGATGGCGACAAGTCGGTGCCGTGCGAGATGAAAGTGAAGGCGACTGCGTTTGACAAGAAGGTGATCTCCAGAGCCGCTGACAGTCGTGACGAACAGCGTCTGTACGAGGCGCGCTTGGAGTCGAAGGAGCTTTGGCGGTCGGCGTATCGTCGACATAAGAAGGACTTGGCGAAAGCGGTTCTCACCGGCGCGAAGTGGATCATGATTACCGCCGTCGGTGCTGCAATTGTCTTTGCGGTGCAGCAGTTACTGAAGCCGTAGCTTAGTACTACATTTGGGTGCGTTGCTGCGGCGGACCATGGGCCGGAGGCGGTCGTTGGTCACTGCGCGCGCAAGGGTCGGAACTAACGTAGATAGGTCCAAGTACCTAGCGGCCTGAGGTGCCTCATCTCCTCCGACACGATGGCGAGCGCCAGGGCATGCTCCGCGTAGCGCATGAGCTCAGGCATCCGTTGCTGGGCGTACGCCGGACGCAGCCGTGGGCGCCGCGGCTCTTCCCCAGCGCTTCGACGCTGGCCCTCGAGTAGGCGCGCGGCCTCGGCCGGTGCGGCGCCGCTGACTTCACCACCGGCAACGTGGTGCCCGGCGGCAGTTGCCGGGTAACGTTGACCATCATGGCCTGGACCGCCTGGCGTTCCATGTCCAGCGTCTTCTGCCCTACCTCGGCGGCCCGGCCCTTCAGGTAGGCGACGGCACGCGCCGGTGTCAACGCGGTCAGCGCCACGTCGAGCCGGGCGGCGACCTGCACCAGACGCTCCTGGTAGTTGCGGGCCGTGCCGACCGACCGGATGCGCGAGCCCTGCAACCGCTTGACGATGCCTGCCGCCTGTTTCCTCGGATCGCCGGGCCGCGAGGGGAACCGGTGCCGCGGCTGGTCCCGGCCGCGGCGCGGACGGTTACGCCTGGGCATTGGCGTGCTTGCGGAGCCAGCGGGAAACGGTGGAGCGGTCGACGCGCAGCTCGTGCTCGTCCCGTAGCGCCCGGTGGCATTCGCCGATGGTCGCGCCCCGGGCCCGAAGTCTGAGGACGTGGTAGCCGTGTTCGTCGATGCACGAGACCGCGAGGCGCGGGAACCGCAGTTCTCGCTCGCGGGCGCGCAATCCGTCGAGCGCGGCGACCGCATCGAAACCGTCGGCCATGGCGATGCTGCGAATGCAGCGGGTGTGCGCGTCTTCGAGCCAGCGCCGGACGGTGGTGGCCACCACGTCGACTTCGCGCTCGGTGCGCAGCCAGCGCGTCGATTGGGCGACCGTGGCCCCGGCGCGCCGCAAGGCGAGCAGTTCGGCTCCGTGGCGGTCGAGTTTCGACCGGCGCAATGTCGGTCCCATGTGCGATCCTCCTGAGCGCCAGGACGCGGGTGGTGATCCAGTCGTGTTTCCGTAAGAACTGTTGCTGCGCACCAACGCTTCTATCGAAGCGCCTGGATCGTCGCAGCTCAGCGGGAACGGAATCGCCGTAGCGTCCGTTCCCGGCTCGCCCCCGTTCTGTCCTTGTGGACACGGCCGGGACCGATCTCGCCGTTGCAGAGGGTTGTCGCGCCGTGTAGCCGCGCGGGATGCTTCTGCCGCATCCCGTCGACGTCGCGTTCGTCACGAAACACGCATGGACGCCTGGAAGCTTCGATGGATCGCATCGAGTGCTTCGCTCACTACGGGCTTGTGGCCCGAACGGTGTGTTGCCGGAACCGCCGGCTTGCTGCTTGGCCCTTGCGGGCCGGGGGGCTGTGCGCGCCCCGTGGTAGCTGCCTTCGGTCAGGCACGTCCCCGTGGCCGGCGGGGAATCGGGTATGGCCAGCCAGCGTTGCGCTCGCCGGGGGATCGTCCCGGTTCGCGTCTGCGCGGATGTCCCCGCGCCGGGGGCCGCTGGTGCCCCCGGTACGCATCGTGTCACTTGCACTTGCCGCGTCTGCACGCGCCGGAGCCGCGTACGGGTGCCCCGGTTCTGGCGTCGGTGCGCCGTGCCTCTGGTGAAACTAGGACCGTTCGGTCCAACGGTGCCGCTCCGGTCGGAGCTGGCGGGAAGTGGGCGGAATTATGGGGGACGCCGGGTAATGCGCGCAAATGTGTGCGTGAACGCTTGGCGAGCGCGCGGCCCCGCTATGGCCGGGCAGGCGAAGCGCCCTGCCATAGCGGGGCCGCGCGCCATGCCGTCGGGTCGGCGTCCGTGGTCCGCTGAGAGCGGTATCGTGACCCGAATGGGCCGAGACCGCTTGCGGGCTCGGTCGCCGAAGGCGATAGAGCGCGGGCCCGAAGGGCGGCGCCCATGAGGAGGCGGAGCCACGGCCAGAGCCGTAGACGAGAGGGTGTCTTTGCGGTGCAGCCGGTGATGATCGCGAGCAGCGCCGGGACGATTGCCCTATGCGCCACGAGACGGGGCTGCATTGGCCACCGATGGTCGCCAAGACTTGCGCTGGGAGGTGAGTCGCGTCAAGGTTCGAGTGGTGGACAGAGAGGACTTCCTGGCACGGATTCGCGAGCTCAACGTTTGGGGGGCCAAGGGTAGGCGCGCTCCGCACAAGGCCCCTGCTCTTGCTGGTGGCCCTTGGTCGCCTGCAAAGGGGAGAGCCGCGGCTCGCGCGGTTCGAGGAGGTCGAGGGCCCGCTGTCGAATCTCCTTCGCCTCTTCGGTCCGCCGAACAAGGTTCATCACGCGGAGTACCCGTTCGGGCGTTTGCGCAGGGACGGACTCTGGGAGATTCCGAACGACACCGGACTGCCGCAGACACGCTCAGGCGATCTGCACAAGCGACCGCTGTTGCGACACCGGGTGGAGGGGGGACTTCCTGAGAGCGTTCATCAAATGCTGCTGGCCGACCGGGAACTGATAGCGAGCGCAGCGCAACTGCTCCTCCAGGGTCACTTTCCCGAATCACTCCACGATGACATTCGCGCCGCGGTCGGGCTGCGGTGGGAGTGGGTGGTACGAGACGCCCCGGTTGCGCGAGATCCGAACTTTCGCTCCGCCGTGCTGCGCGCCTATGAGCGTCGGTGCGCCGTCTGCGACTATGACATTCGGCTCGGCGACGAGTTGCTTGGGCTGGAGGCGGCTCACATCAAGTGGCATGCGGCGGGCGGGCCTGATGACGTGAGCAACGGCTTGGCGTTATGCGGGTTCCACCACAAGGCTTTCGATCGGGGCGCATGGGGTCTCGATCCCGTCGATGACGGGTTTCGGATTCTCGTCTCCAGCGAGGTACATGGCCAAAGCGCTGAGCTGGGGTGGCTCCGGGACTTTCACGGAGAGGGCCTGAGGGATCCTTTGTTGGGTCCAGACGTGCCCTTGCTCCGGCATGTGGAGTGGCATAAGCAGCAGGTGTTTCGTCGACCATCGTTGCCGACGCCAGGTTGATGTCGCGGTTCCGCGCGAGTATTCCAAATACCGGCAACAGGTTCCGTCGATGCGCACCTTGCTGCCGCGGCGCGATTCCAAAGGCTACCCGAGGTGTACGCGCGGCCTTACGGGTGCGTTAGCGGTTGCTTTGGCAACTGCTCGTCGGCGGGCGCGTTTTGGCTCATCACTCGACTGGCGGCGCGGTTCTACGTGGCGCTGCAATAGCCGGAAAACGACCGCCGCTCGCGAGTCCGGTCACTGGATTCAGCTATCCTCGTAAACCTGTTCCTGTAGCGATCGGGCGAATTCCAAAGCTTGATCGAGGGGAGTCGTTCGAAGAGGACTGTTCTGCAGCTTGCGGAGCACCTCGGGGCAACCGGCGGCAGCAAGACGGTTTGCCAGCTCGATGATCCGACGGCTTTCCGTCACGCCTGCATCGTCCAGACCGATCTTGGCCACTGCGACGATAGCGAGCAGGGAGGCGAGGTCGTTGTCGATGATGCCCTGATTGGTGTAGATGAAGTTCTTGCCCCACCGGGACGTCGAGCCGTCCCGAGGTTCGAGCTTCAACGCCAGTGCGGTGGCGATGCAAAATGCCCAGAAGTCCACTTGCCTGGGAAACGGACGGCTCTCGACGTTCGTCCGATCGCCGGCGTGCATCGCAACATAACGATTGATGGCGTCTTCGTCTTCTCGGGGCAGCACGAGGCCGTGGCTCGTTCTGCGAAACAGGTCTGAGAAGAAGTCGCTCACTGTGGTGCCTCCGATTCTTGGCGCCGGGCCCACCGTTCGTCCTGGGCTTGGCCTAGACGTTCGCAGATGTCGCAGTACTCGCGCGGGCCGCAGCTGCAAAGTAAGGATACTTGGCGGTTGTCAGTCAGGCGAACCACGTCGCCGCCTTGGTCGACGTGCTGCCACTGACCCGTCAGCGTGTAAGTGGCGCCCGCGTAGCGATCAACGAGGCCGATCTCGTTCTGCGACTCCATGTCCGAACCGGTGAGTAGCAGTATGGGCTGGCTCGCTGTTTCGGCAGTGACGCGCAAGGTGTTTGTGCGAACGGAGCCGGACGTGAAGTTCAGCAGTGAGTCCGCAATGAGAGGGGCCACGGTGCGGCTGACCTTGCAGAGACCGAGCACGAACGAGAGCGCCAGGATTCTGCGCGATGCCCCGTTGATCTCGGTCGGCGGCATCGATCTGCCGCGGCTGTTGTGCGCGAATATCTCGTATTCCGCCGATGTGTCCTCCAAGGGGCGGAGTCCGACCTGTGCGATCATCCTGAGCGTCGCCTTGTGCTGGTTGTCCTCGACCGCTTCGTCGTCGAACACGTTCGCAGCCATGCTCGCGAACAGGGCATTCATCTCGGCATCCAGTTCGCGCACCTGCTCGTCCTGCATGCGGGCGTAGGCCTGCCTGAGGACCTGAACGAGCATGGCTGCTGTCTCTTCGTAGCGCTCCAGGTCCTGGGCTTGCGCTTCCTGTCGCCGCGCGGCGCGTATGTCGGCCTCCAGCTTGTTCGAGTCCTTGGCGAGTTGCTCCCGCGCTTCCTGGTCGCTCGCGATTTCGCGATCAATCTTGCTGAGGCTCTGCTCAAGCATGCCGATGCGTCCGCGGGCGTTCTCCACTTCGTCGTCGTCGATGTCGTCAAGCTTCGAGTCGATGTCGAGGCGCGTCCGCGTGAGGTTGTTGATCTCTTCATCGAGGACCGCAACGGCTTTCGCGTGGTCGTCCGTGCGGTCCCCCCACTCCACGCCATCCGCGTGGTGACCCAGGGCAGTTGCCGCATCCAACACCTCGGCGAGGTGATCCGCGTGGTCCTTCTGTTCGGTCGAACGGTCGATCACCTCCTGGATGTGGTTGGCGTGATCGCTTGCCGAGGAGAGGTCTTGGCCGCAGACGCACGTGCCGGTTTCAAGCAGTCGCTTGACGAAAGCGAGATGGCGGACCGGGATCGAACCGTCGTCGTAGAGCGGCTGCAGAACTTGCTCGACATGCCGGACCTCACGCGCAGCCAGCGAGGCAAGCATCTCGACTCGGGTCAGGTCAGCGGAGAGTTCTCGAACGGCGCTGCGCCGATCCTCCCTGGCTCTGCGAGTGTGCTTCTCGTTGTCTGCCAGACGTTGCCGCAAGGCGTCATGGGCGCCGAGGCTGCCGATGAGGGCTTCTAGACGCCCGCGCCCCTGAGCCAGACGCTCGTCGGTGTCAGCTCTTGCGTGGCGGTTCCTGTCGAGTCGCTGCTCGAATTCGGCAAGCTTGCCTCGGACATGATCCAGTTCCGCCTGCTTTTCGGCCAATTCGGCGTTGCGGGTGGCCCTGGTCGCATCCCGTTCGAAGTCCCGCCGTAGTGATGCGACGCGCCCCGCTGCGCCATCGAAGACTTCAAGACCCAACAGGGCTCGAACCGCGTAAGAAGTCTTGCCGATGACCTCGTGGCGTTGGATCTCTTTGTTCTCGCTTCCCCCGACGAAGTCCGCAGCTTCGTCGGCGTCCATGACAACAAAATCCCGCAGGCTCCAGGGCAGCAGTTCCTCGATCACGCGCCCGACGCCGTGTACGTTGGGAACCCAAGAGCCGTCGCGTTCCCTCTCGAGTAGCTGCGCGTCCTCGCGGACGCGCCGAAAGTCCGGATTGTCCTTCGCGCTTGGTTCCCTGTGGATCGTCGTCACGGTCCGGCGCAGCTCGTATTCGATGTTGGTCGGCTTGCCTTCGAGATGGTGGCGGCTAGATCCGTCTGTCTCGAACAGGATGGAAACCCTGGTCTCGATGCCGTTCGAGTCCGGTTGCCATGCGGCTGGATGCAGGGAGAAGCTGCCCGGGTTGCCCGGAAGCCCCTGCTCACCGTACATGCCCCAGCGGATCGCGCGAAGAAGCGTGGTCTTGCCCGATCCGTTCTCCGCCCGAATGACGGTCAAGGGCCTTTCGGGGTTTGCTGACGGCCGGATCTCGATTTGGTCGAAGCAAGCGAAGTTGGTGATCTCGATTCGTCGAATGAGGAGCATCTAGCGACCCTCCGAGCCTTGAATGGCGGCGGTCTCGATCATCTGCCGGATCTTCCTGTTGATGCCATGCTGAGCCTTCACCCGGTGCTGATCCTCCAAGTCGACAATGTCCATGATGAGGTTCACGACGGAGTCGGGGTCGAGTCGGTAGTTCGGTGCAATGTGGCCGGCTTCCTTTCTGATCTCAGCGAGAATCCGCTCGAAGTTGCTCACCATAGCTTTCCTCCTGGTGTTGCACCGGCCACTCTAAGGTGGCCGGGATTGTCGAGTTGTGACGCGGCTGCAGACGATCGCGGCCAGAACGCCTCGCTCAGTTGGGAGAGGTCCGCGTCCAGGCCATCTTGGCCGACAACGTTCTGCGCGTATCGCCCGAACGCTTGCGCGCGACCGAACTCTGTCCTAACGATACCTGCAACGGATGGGCTCGGCTCGCGTCGAAACCAACGAGGCGGCGGTAGCGCAAGGAAATCGTGAACGGCCGCCCATGGTTTGCCCGGATGCATGCGTAGAACTCGCCCTCTCCTCTGCACCCATTCGCGCTCGACGGTGGACGAGGCGATGATGAAGGCCTCGCGGATGGTCGGAATGTCCACTCCTTCGTCGAGAACCTTCTTGGCGAGTAGCACCTGGATGGCGCCCTTGGCGAAGGAGTCCAGGATCTGCGCCAGACGGTTCGGGTTCTTGGTTGTCTCCTGCGTCACAGGGGCCCACTTCACCTCGAGTTCAGTTAGCAGCGAGCCAATCCTGTCGAATTGCTCGGGGTTCTTGGCGGAAGCATAAATCAGCGCATGGGCGAGATCCCTTGGTCGCCGGCGCTCAAGGACGGCGCGCAGAAGATCGAGCTTACTGGTCGCGGTCTCGATGATTCGGCGCCGGGCGATCAGGAGCGCCCGGAGGGGGGAGTCTTCGCCTTCATCTGACTCGGCGGCCATAGCCGCTCCGATTCGCCGAGAGAGCGCCTCGAACTCGGCGAGCTCCTCGCCATCAAGGGTGCAGGCGTGGACGTAGTAACGGTACGGGACCAGACAGAACCCGATCGCACGGTCGAGGCCGAACTCGTACACGGTAGGTCCGAAAAACTCGAATATCTCTTCGGTCCCGTCCGGGTCGTATTGGCGTTCCGGCGTCGCAGAGAGCGCAAGGCGTTTCTCGAAGAAGGATGGTTTGTTTCGGATGAACGACTCCGCGCCGAGCGTATGGGCTTCGTCCGCGATCAGGAGTGTCGGGATGGGGCCGTTCCTCGTCTGTAGCTTCTGTTTGGCGGTTGCCTGAAAGGTCGGGTCGCACAACATGTTGTTGGTGACGATTGCGACATGTGTGCTGCCGCCTCGAAGTGCGCGAAACAAGCTTGTGAGTTTTGTCTTGGCTCTGGACCCGAGAGTCGGGGTGACCGGGCTCACGCCGAACTTCCTCACCTCTTCTGCCCACTGCATGATGAGAGGAACGGAAGGCGCGGAAACCACGATCAGGAATGGCTGATTCGCTAGTCGATCCTGACATCGGGTAGCGCAGATCAACGCCGTAAGGGTCTTGCCGGCGCCCGTTGCCATCGCGACTACCCCTCTCTCTTGAGGGTTGGCTTGCTCCCAGGCCTCGACCGCGTCGCCCTGATGCGCGTAGCGACCGGTGCGCCACTCCAGGTGGTCTGGGACTCGGAGTCGGTGCGGCGGGCGAGGCGCCGCCCGTCGGAACACCGTCCGGTTCCGGATGGCGAGAGCATCGTATTCGTTCGGGCGTGGCGCTTGTTCGGGGGCGGTCTGGATGATGTTTCGGGCGACGGCCTCAGGGAGATCGAAGACCTTCGCGATTCCGGGACTCTGGCCGGTGGACCAGTTGTTCAGCATGGTTATGCCGGCTGGCACGCGGCTGTCGCGCTGCCATGACACGTCCACGTCGAGATGCTCGACGCCGGCGGCCACCCCTTTGCCGGTCGCGTTGCCGGACCCGCGCGCAAGAACCTGATTCTCGCCATCGTCGAAGAGCCAGAGCTTGGGATGGTAGTTGGACTCGGGCGTCGGTACCGCGATGCGCAGCCGAAGCGCGTCCGTGGCGATCATCCACGACAGGCAGTCAAGCGCATGACGGGCGAGCGGCCCGGCGGCGGCGCGTCCCTCGATGAAGACATCCGCCACGAGTGCAGCTGCCTCTTCCTCCGTCATTTGAGCGCCCCGCTCGACGGCGCCTCGTTCGGCAGGGAACAGGGCCGGAGCGACCGTGAATTCCATAGGGTCCGTATCGTCACGAGTTAGGTGGACGGCCAAGCCCGGGGCAAGTTGTTGGATCCAGCCTGCGGTGAACCAGCCGAAAGCGCCCCGTACGGTGGTGGCGGCTCGGAATCCGGGTATCAGGATGTTGCGGGCGACGCGCGCATCCGGCAAAGGGAAGAGGCCAGGTTTCAAAGTTCTCTCGTCGGTCAGCACGGCTAGATCGCTCGGCGCCGGCGGAGGATGCGTTCCAATGTTACGTCTGCCTCTAGAGAATCGCTTGTCGGGCTGCTTCCGTCTTCGAGGCCGAGTGTTACGGCTCGACTTGCCGCGATGGTGACTCTGGCCCTATCTCCGGGCTGCAAGCCGAGCAGTCCCAAAGGCTTGGCCAAGTAGCCGAGAGAAGCACCAGTCAGGCTGGCGAGACGCCAATTCAAAGAGAGCGCTCGACAGTCGGGGAGGTTCTGGATCTCGACATCGACGCCCGAGTCCGGCTCGCAGCCGAGTGCTTTCGCGAACTCCGGCGGTAGACCGACCACGCTGTATCCCTGGAAGTAGCGGCTGTCGACGACGAAAGTCCAATAAGGCGCGCCGTCCTGGTCCCGTCCGTCGATGACGTCATCAAGGTCCCGAAGGCGAATCGAAGCGGGGTTCGCCAAGCTGATTGACCCATTGCGGATCTCGAATCGAGGGGTGTACATGTACGCGCGGACGCTTTGCGGGCTGACGTTGAACTTGGCGGGAATCTCCCTCAGGAGCCGCTCGGTGGTCGTGACTCCTCCGTCTTCTTCGATGCGCTGGACGATCTCGCCGACGATGCCGTCGTACTCGTCGTCGATCCAGTCGTGGAGCCCCCAACGGTCCCGATCGGCCTTCACGACGCTCGGGATATTCGACAGGTTCGCGCCGACCCGATTGGGTTCCTGTCCACACACGGCACCAATCTCGTCGCGCGTGGCAGGACGCCCGAGGGAAAGCAGCGCCGCTTTCGCCCGGGCCTTCGCGCTGTCACGAAGGGCCAATGAGCCGTAGAAACTGTGAAGCCCATTGCGTCGGCGGAGCCATGGCCAGAAACGCCGCCACTTGTCGCCTGGCAGGCTCGCGACGAGATCGCGCTCCTGAACGAGGCCGACGTCGTCGGCGAGTTCTCGCGCTTGGAGCCGGACATCACGGATGACTTGCTCGGCGCGGTCGGTGGTGTACAGACCACCGTTCAGGGTGAGGCCCATTGCTCGAATCAGGGCGTTGCGAAACAGCGTCGCGACGGTCTCGGAAGAGTCGGGAGTGATCTGGTCGATCTGCCGTATTAGCTCATCTTCCGGAGTCAGGGGATCGAGACGCTCCTGCAACGTGGATGCAATGACGTGAAGGTCTTGGCCGAGGGCGGCCTCGATCTTCGGCTCGAGCTTTACCTGTATCTGACGAACGCGCTCTCTTGTTACACCAAGCTGGAGACCGACCTTCTCGAGCGTTGCCGGGGGTGCTTGAGCGAGCCGAGTCCGGACTACGGTGTGCTGCCTCTCGTCGAGAGCGTTCAAGGTCTCTCGGAGACGCCGGGCGATGAGGGCCGGAAGGCTGGGGATGCCGAGCATCGCCTCGTGAAGGCCCACGGATCGGAGGGCGCTATCGAGGCCCATTCGGCACGCGAGACGCATCAATTCCGGCCGTAGCGTGTCGGCAAGGGTTGGGGTTCCGATGACGTCGGCCGATGTGGCGAGCAGCGATTTAAGGCCTTCCGTAGCAATGCTCCACCGCTTGGATGGGGTGCTGAGGCGGTCGATGGTAGCAGTCAACGACAAGAGGCTTTCGGTGGTTGCGTTCGAGTCCTGCGAGAGCGCGTCATCGCCGCCGCGCTGGGTGTCAGCGCTATTGGGGGCACCGACGGAAGCAACTGGTCCGGGTGATTGATCTTTGGGAGCGCTCGGAGCCAGCGTTCGGTCGATGAGGTATTTCTCGACGGTGAGCAGGAGGTCGGCGAGCGACGTGCGCCCAAAGTTCGAAGTCCACATCAGGGCGAGAACGGCAAGCTCGGATTGGCCGTTCGTCAGCTTCGCTCGGCTGAGGCAGTTCCAGGTCCGGGTCGACAAGGGGAGTTCCGACAGGAGCGCTCGGTCGAGCCCGGAGGGCCAAGCGATGGCATCAGCGGGCGGGAGCACGCCCTTGCGCACAGCATGAAGGGCGCGCTCTAGCTGTGCGAGATGCGCCTTCGCTTCCGCCGGCGAGGGTCGTCTTGGGGCCATCATCCGATCAACTCCGAACGCTGGGCAGTGAACCGTCGTCCGACGGATGGACTCGGCGCACGAGCCGGTGGCCCTTGAGCGCGAAGCCGTAGTCCCGGAGACGCTGCTCCCAACCGTATCGGGTGCCGATTCGGGAACTGTTTTCGAGAAGGCCCTTCGACTCCTCGTGACGTGTAAGGCGGGCGAACTTCCCGCTGAGTGGATGGTCGGGGCGCAGAAAGAGCTCTTTTCTGTGCAGAATCGGCGGGTTCTTGGACGCACCGTAGCGGCGCTCCCGAACGCGAAAGGTCTGCAGGTGGACGGTGGTTGCCTCGGCAAGCGAGGGATGGGGGTCGGATTCGAAGTCGGGGTACGACAGATAGGAGACCATCGGCTCTTCGGTGTGGAGTTTGATGAGGTTCGCGCCGTCGACCCGGCCGATGTAGCTGCGGGCGCATCCTTCGTAGAGCCGTAGCAGGGGCGGAAGCGCATCGAAGGCGCTTTCGTGGACGTAGAGTGCGGAGGCAGTTCGCTTGCCGACAGTCGATCGCTCGGTGGCCCTTGATATTCGGCGCAGATCGCCGCCCGCCCGCAATGCCACGTCAGCCTCGGCGCACGCTTGCCGGTACGAAGAGAAGAGGCTCTTGATGTCTCGTCGAAGCGTGAGCGGAAGCTGGCCGAATCGCGGTCGTCCGTCGAACCTGGAGAGCGCGAGAAAGAGCAGCAGATCGTGACCGCGGGCGGTGATGATGCGATGCCATTGATCGGGGTCATGCGCGCGTTCGATTAGCCGAAGTGCCCGGTGAAGACTCCCGAGTTGCTCGCGAATCTCGGCGGCGTTGGAGATCTCGTCGTCGACGGGGGCACGGCCGTGGGCGTGGAAGAACGTGATTAGCGGTTGCACGAGTTCCTTGTGGGCGTCGATGCTCGATGCGACGGATAGCGGGGAGCCGCGGGTGTTGCTACGGAATCGGCTGGCGAGGTACCCCACCCGGTCGGCGGCATCGCGAAAGATGTAGAACGTGCCGGGGCCACCGGCGACCGCAGTCTCGCCGAGCTGCGCCTCGATCCACTTCTTGAGCTCGTTCTGGTGATAGAGCTTCTGAAAGGTCGGCACGGACGTCACGAATCCATCGGCGTACCGCCCTACCGGCGTGAAGTCCCGAGTCTGCGAGGCGAGGCGGGCGGAGACAATGAGTACTCGCTCGGCGCAGGCCCAGGCGCACGCGAGACACTTGGCTCTCTCGTCCGCGTCTTCGATGACGTTGACGACGTAGCCAAGATTGACGACCTGGGCGGGGGGAGAGCGGCTGCCGTTGGGAAGGTGTACGGGATCCCATCCCCAGGTTTCCGTGCCGTGAAGGCGAAGGTGCCGTACGTCGTCGCCGAGTCCGCAGCCGTAATCGAGGACCGTGGCGTCGGGACCGATGACGCCGTCAAGGAGCGCGAGCCTGATCGGGCGCGAGTAGTCGGTGCGCGAAATCGCGGTGCGGTGCCGGTTCCCGGCGAGCGTGGCTCGGAGCGGGTTGGCCTCGACGCCGCGTTCTCGTGCGACTGCTCGTTCGGCGTGCGCTTCGCTCATGCGTATTCCCTGTGCGCTACCCGGTGATATCAGCGGCGTTCGTCACCACGCTGGCCATGAGATCATCCAATTCGGTCTCGGTGAGAACGCTCATTTCGAGCGTTCCCTGGTAGGCAGTGGTGCGGCGGCAGAGCCGCTGGAAGCTCTGATAGGTGGTCAGGTTCGAGTCGGGGTTATCACGCAGGAACTGTGCCAGTGCGCGTAGGAGCGCGTTGCGAATGTTTGTCGAACCGAAAGTGGAGTTTCGGAACACGATTCGATCGACGAGCTTTTCCCAGTACGTCTGGTGGATGCGGACGACCCTGCGTACGAGGCGCGCCGACTGGTCGTCTCCCCCGGCAACCTCGGCGACGATGCGCTCGCGCCACCAGGCGCGGGCGAACGGACAATCGACGTATACCGAGCGGTTTCCGCGAACTTCGGGCAGCCCTCCGAGGCGCCTCAGCACGGTACGAACGCAGGAGTCGATCCGTCTGGGGGCTTCGAGAGTCTTGTTCTGCAGCACGGCGTCGATGCGCTCGGCGCCGCCCGGAAGGCTACCTCCGTTCGCGGCGAGATAGACGGATCTAATGCGTCCCGTGCGGATGTGGTCGAGTGCTACCTTGGCCCAGAACGCGCTGCGGCAGGCGACCGCGGGCGTTAGTGCCGACCATGACGCATAGAGATCCTCCTCGGTGTCGCCCGGAGGATCCTTGTACTCGCTCTCTGTCATGGGATAAGGGGAGAGTTCGGCGGACGTGCTTCCGCGGAGCGGAATGTCGGCGAACACCTCTAGAAAACCGGCGCTGTCGCGAACTTGGCTTAGGAACTCCCGTTGCCGGTCGCTTCCCTTGGTACGCAGCAGGTCGAGGCGCCGCCTGGTGTAGGCGCTGTCGTCGAGCTCTAGGAACGTGGACGGGGACGCGGTCACGCTTCGTGGTCGTCCGGCAATGCAAGCGGATAGATCGCAGTGGCGACCTGCTCCGGACGAAACACGTCGTCGGTCCAGTGGGGTTGTCCGTTGGCGGCCAGGTAGTCGGCGAACGCTCGGAGGTTTCGATGCGATTGCCAACCTGTGTCGTCGTCATCATCATCGCTGTAGTCGTGCTGAAGGCGCGCGAGGCAGGCCGTAACGATGTGCGTCATGATGTTGTGGCGCGTGACTCCGCTCGAGAAGCGCAGACACCTGTAGAGGCTGGTGCCGACGTTGGCTCGGAAGCGGAACGGCTCGGATTCGATCTCGACGTGGAACTGGCGGTCTTCCACACGGTCGTCCTGGTGCAGGGACAACAGGTGGAGGATGGAGGACTGCAGTTGCACGACGTTGCCAAGCGCCAGCCGAGAACCTTTGCGCAGCGTGATCAGCTGGTCGTCCCAGATGGAATGTACGTCGTCCCGTGAAGAGCTGAGCTTGTGTCTTCGCGGCGTCACGCACAGGATGGCGGGGGTGAACAGGGGCGCTTCGCCGAGGTCGGCGACATCCCAACGGATTTCGTGTTCCAGGGACTCGGCCAAATGGAGTTGCCGATAACCCGATTTGGGTGAGGACACGATGCACGCGCATCGCGCATCGCCGGACTCGAGAAGCCGGGTGACGAGTGCCGCGCCGTCTACCTCGTGGGCGACCGAAAAGGAGCATCGGTCGTCCCCCGGCAGGAGCGTGAGCCGGTAGCGGCCTCGAGGAAACGAAGGATTGCCCGATTCGAGCATGGGATGCTCGTGGGCGCGCACGGCGTTGGAGGGCCCCGGGGCGACGACTTCGACGGTGTACGGTTGACTCATTCCTGCTGGTCTCGGGAAGTAGTCGATCGGAGTGTGTCCCCGTCTCGATCAGCCCTACAAACTTCGACCCGAAGTGAAGGGTTCGGCAGGTTGGAGAAGTCTCCGGTGAAGCAGTAGCTCGTGTCGATGCGCACGGAAGCTCCGGCCTTTAGGCGACCGATGCGGACCCCATGGACTGCGCCGTTGGCCCGTCGGAGGGCGCTTTTGGGTGCTTTCTTGCCGTCGATGCGAACATCGCTGAGCGCCGCCGGGGTGTAGACGTCCTGGCCGTGTCGCTCGCAGGTCGCGTCCAACGCTTCGTCGACGACCAAGCGAAGTTCGGCGTCCTCGAAGTCCCTTGTCGACTCGACGAGGATGCGTTGGCGGTTCTTGCCGGCGGGACGCGAGACGACCTGGAAGTGCGCGGGCAGCGTCGGCCGTCGGCGATGGCGGGCGGGATTGAACGGTTTGGTCGGATCCGAGACGGGAGGGCGTGGGCCGTCGGGCCCGGATTTGATGGGAAAGGCGGGGAGTTCCCGCACGAGATTGCGGGTGATCGGTACTGGAACACCCCAGTAGCGCGCGACGGGTTTGCCGCGACCCGTTCCGAAATCGTCACCGAAATCGAGAGTGAGGAAGTCGTCTGGAACGTAGGGATCCGATTTGACTGCGGCGGTGTTGCGCATTAACCAGTCTCGAATCTCGCCGAGAGCCTCGCGGCACGCTTTTCGGTCTTCGATAGCGAGACGCTTCTGCAACGAGATGGAATCGTGCAGTGGCCCTTCGGCTTCCCTGATGTAGTTGTGAAGTCGCCGTCCTTCGTGTGCGTTGAGCGTGAGGACGGCCTGGAAAGGGACGCGGTCGGTGAAGGCCTGATAGAAACCCGGGAGGTTGTCGGTGATCCACATGCCGTTGCGGCACAAATCGACACGGGTTGTGCCGCTCGCGCTTTCGACCAGGCGAACGCCGATGCGACCCGCGCGCGTGTCGATCGAGTGCTTTGCCCCGCTCCGATAGGCCTTGTGGGCCTCGAAGGCGCGGTGGCCGTTGAGGAAGGCGGCGGCGCGTTTTTTTTCGGAGTGTTCCTCCAGGACCTCGGACAGCGTTGAACGTTTGAGGGTGTGAGTAGCGGCATCGGAGTCCGGGCGATGGTCAATGACGGTGACCTCAAGCTTTCGTTCTTCGATCGCGACGAAGAAATTGGCTGAAGCCGCATGTGCCACCATGCTCCAAAGCGATTGATCTTCCAGGAAGTTGTTGAAGGCCGGGATGATCACGGCGGTGCCGTGTCCAGTTTGCCGCTTGATCCGAGCGAGTGCCTGCGAGACGACGCCGGAGAGTCCCGGTCCCCTCGAGTATTGGAATAGCTCTCCTTTTCGGCCTGCGCGGAAATCGCGGATGAAGAATCCGTCGCCACCGCGCAGGTGTCTTTCGCCGGTAGCGTGGTGGGAAGCCAGAACGGCGTGCCCCGAGCCGATTCTCCTGCCATCCTCGGTAACCCCGGCATAGAGTACGTAGCGGAGGTCGGAGGCTGGAATGGCGGTGGCGTGCCCGTTGCCGTAGGTGCCCGTGGCGGCGCCATCCTTGACGCTGACCCCGTCGCTCAACAGGGCGTTCATGCGCGATTCGTCGAGGCCGATGCCATTGTCGAATACAGTTAGAACGTCGACCTCATCCTGATCGAGGGCGCGTTGGATTCGTTCGACCACGAGCTGTGCCTGTCTGGCGAGTGAGCCCTGCGACATATGACGCTGCGTCTCGATCGCCTTTGCGAAGGTTTGCTGGTAGTGCTGCATGCCAGGGATTGCGTCCCGGCGGATTCGCGTGAGTTCGAAGCGCACCCTTGCGGCACGAACTTTGGCGGCTTTTGCGGCGTCGAGAGCGTTCTGGATGAGTTCGCGCACGACAGCCGCAGGGCGCAGATTGTCGAAAGCGGCGATGCCGGTCGGGGTAAAGCCGGAGCTCGCACCGGGTCCGAAGAGTAGGTCGGGCTTGCGCTGGGCCATCGGCGTCAACCTCGCTCCGAGGCGGCCAGTCGTCTGGATCGGATACTGCGGAGGGTCTCGATAGCTTGGTCGATGTCCGCTTCAGTGGTGAAACGTCCCAGACTGATGCGAACGGATGTAGCTGCGGTCTCGGGCTCTAGGCCGAGGGCGAGCAGCACGTGGGAGGGTTCTGAGGATGCGGAGGAGCACGCCGATCCGGTCGAGATGGCGATGCGCGCCGCTGTGTTGCGGATGAGCTCGTCGGCGGGGACGCCAGGGAGTCCGATGTTGAGATTGCCGGCAACCCTCCGCATAGGGTGCCCGAACAGGCGAAGCTGCGGGTGGGCTTCCAGGAGGCGGTCGTGCAAGCGCCGGGAAAGCGCCGCCATTCGGCAGCCATCACGATGCTGGTTTTCGGCCGCCAGCTCGCAGGCGGTCCCGAGCCCAACGATCAAGGCTGTCGGCAGCGTCCCGCCGCGCAGGCCTCTTTCTTGCCCGCCTCCCGAGATCATGGGCTTGATGTGCACGCCGGAACGTACGTAAAGGGCGCCGACGCCTTTCGGACCGTAGACCTTGTGGCCGGAGATGCTGAGCAGGTCAACGCCCCAAGCATCGACGTCGATGGGCAGGCGTCCAGCGGCCTGGGTTGCGTCCGTGTGCAGATGCGCACCGACGGCACGGCAGCGGGAGGCTATGTCCGCGAGCGGTTGCACAACGCCGATCTCGTTGTTCACCGCCATTACCGACACGATAAGCGTGCGGTCGTCGAGCGCTTCTTCCAGGGTGGTTAGATCGACGAGACCGTTCTGATCCACAGGCAGAACGGCGAGTTCGTAGCCCGAGGCCGCGATGTCTCGAACCGTTTCCAGGACGGCGGGATGCTCTGTCGCAAGCGTGACGATTCGGTTCCGCCGTGAATCGTGCGCATGACCAGCGACACCCCTTAGGGCGAGGTTGCACGATTCGGTCGCTCCCGACGTGAAGACGATCTCGTCATCCCCCGCATTGATGAAGTCTGCGACTTGCCCTCGGGCTGCCCTAATCGCAGCGGAGGCGTCCCAGCCGAAGCGGTGGTCGCTTGAATGCGGGTTGCCGAAGTGTTCAGTCAGGTATGGCCACATTGCGTCGCGAACCGCTGGGTCGAGCGGGGTCGTGGCCTGATTGTCGAGGTAGACGGGTACCGCGGTCATTCGGTGCAGTCGCACGGCAGGATCGACTCGGCGAATCCGCCGAGTTCGGCACCGCTAGCGACATCGCCGTACGAGAATCGGTTGTTGCCAAAGAAGCCGATGTGAGTGACGTCGGCGCGAGTCGAGCGTCCCTCGGCCTTCAAATCGCGAGCGTAGGTCGCCTCTAGCCGGTTCCACCACGCCAAGTCGCTGGGCGTCTCGGCGAGCGGGCCGAATTCGTCGTCAACAATGCCGAGTTCGGCTTCTTTCGTCATGCGGGTGTGGACATCCCTCAGATTGACCGCGCCCTTGAGGAAACAGTAGACGCAGTTGGACAGGCTGGCGTCTTGCGGCAGGGAAAGATCCCACGACTGTCGGCCCCAGAAGTCGTTGACGTTGTCGCGGGTGACGGACATGTCGGCTAGCGGCATGTAGACGTGTTCTCCCTCATAGCCCTTGGTGGTGTCGTTGCGATCACGGACCCGTTGGACCCGATGGGGTTCGTCTTCGCGCAGGCCGATCAACGCCACGTACTCGACGCCGCGCTTTCCGAAAACGGCCTGGTCGCCAAGGGTCTTCCCCTCTAGGGCGGGGTTGTTGAACGAATGCCACCCTGGCCAGAAATCGGCGTAGCACTGTTCAGGCCGCACGTGAGGCCGTTGCCAGGCGTACTCACGCTTGCGGAGAAAGATGTCCCTGGGAACGCCTCCCTGGCTATCGACGTGCCGTCTGTAGGCCGCATCGTCGTCCATTCGCGGCTTCTCGCCGTAGTGGCCGAGCCTGGGGATACCTGGCTTGGCCGCCAGCCAGTCCTTGAGGAAAGCGCGAGTGACATCGAGCTTCAGGTGACGTGTGCAAATGCGATTGAACTGGTTGGGTACGTAGCCGGTCCAGGAGAGCAGCTCCTCGAACACCTCACCGTGCCAGTGGAATCCGTCGGGATTGGCGTCGGATTTCGGGATGGGGTTGACAAGGCGATAGGTGGGCAGCCGAGTCCACTCGCCTCGTCGCGCGTCCTCGTAGGTCTGGAACTCGATCTGGTAGAAAGGTATTCCGTACCGTCGGGCTGCGACCATGCAATCGCGAACGAAGCGGTAGGTTGCTGGGTGCTCCGCCGATGTATTGTTGAACACGATGACATCGCCTCTGTCCCGATCTAGCAGGTCGTTCTCCAACAAGACGAAGAGCAGCATGGCGCTGGATCGTCCCCCGGAGAACTTGACGACGTGCGGCATTGAAGCGTGCCGCTTCGATCTGTAGCGGAGGCGGTGTGTGTCTTGCCCGCAGCGACTACGCTGCTTGCGTTGCACCTCTCGCGCCCCCAGGGCGACGAGTGGGGGTACGTCCCGGACGGTCGGTGCGGGCGTCTCGCTGGACCCCAAAGGGTGGTGCTGCGCTCGGTCAGTGGCAATGACCGAAGGTTCGGTGGGCACTGGGACATCGATCCGTCTGTGGCGGTGCCCTTAGTCTAGTAGGAGCCGAGCTCAAATGGGAGTCGTCGTACATCAGGATTCCTTGTTTCGTCTAGTGTTCTGGTGTGCTGCTTGTCTCAGGATTGGTGGATTGGTTGCGGTGTGCGCCGTCCCGGACGGATAGGAGACGACACGGACAAGGCCGGGAACTTGACGACAGGCACGACCAGCGACGACACGGCCACCGACGACGAGACCTTCACGGGTGGCGCTGGGAGCTGCCCGCCTCGACGGTCGCATCGACGCGCCGACAGCGTCAAGCAGTGCAGTGGAGGGGCGCCCGCTACGAGGTGGAGATGGTGCAAAACGCCATCGGAGGCGCAACGGGCTGGCGACGCACGTGCGCGTGCCCCGTGTGCCCACGCCGCCTGAAACGGATTGCGATGGGTGTGGAGCCTTGTCCGAGGCAGGCGGACTCTCCGACCCGCCGGGCGATGTGCGCCGAGTCGAAGTCGAAGGAACCGTGCGCTACGTCTCGGGGGGATCTGTTTCCCGCGCGGCGCTGTGCCGGGCGAGGGTTCGGCGGGGTAGGCAAGGGAAGCGGCCGGCCGGGTCGCCGCCTAGACGACGGGCCTAGGCAGCTCGAGGGAGTTGTCGCCGACTTCGTGGCGGTACCGTTGGAGCAGGTCGTGATCCTCGCGCTGGGGTCGCCTGAGCATGTGCAGTAGAACGTCGAGGAGCGTCGTCGCCTGGAACCGCCGGATGGTCTGGGTTGCGGGATTCCACATTAGTCTCGCGAACGGGTCGGCGTCGAGGGAGCGCGGAAGTTTCGCGGCCTCGGCCACGGCGGAAGGGAGGGCCATCTCCTGCGTTAGATGCGCGACGACGGCCACGAACGCGCGCAGGCCCGCGGGGCGGAACAGGGCGTTTCGGTTCCGGTACTTTCTGACCACCGGTTCGGTGTCCTCCGAGTCGAAGAATTCGAGGAGTTCCGGGAATCCCCGCTTGAGTTCGTCGAAGAGTTCGAGCGCAAGGTCGTAGTACGACTGCAGTTCGTCGTAAGGGAGACCTTTGCGCAGCGCCGTGACGGATTTCCTGAGTGGCGTCTCGGCCTGGGAGAAGAAAGTCTTGAGGATGTCGTAGAGATTCACGATCGTCGTGAGGCTGGCGAAGTGGGACTGCGGCATATTGCTGGTGCCGAGGAAGGCGATCCGCTCGCCTCCGAACATGTCGGGGTTCTCGTCAATGAGGTGGCGGACGGTGAGTGCCATGACGATGATGCCGAAGGGCGAGACGCGCCTGGCGGTCTTGTTCAAGGTGGTGAAGAGCCGGCGCGTCCTGCGGAGACCCTCGTCCGTGTTTTCGTGCGATACGAACATCACGGGAACCTTGTCCGTACCGGGAACGTGGTCGCTCGTGGCGCGTTTGATTCCGGCGAGCCGGTGCTGGCCGTCGAGGGCGAAGAGTTTCTCGTCGCCGCTGAGTGTGAGGAATCCGACGGAGAGCATGGTGTCGTCAGTGAGGCCGCCGAGGTCGTCGGCGCTGCCGATGCTCTGTACGTTGGTGAGGGCGTGCCAGTTGGGGTGTCCGCCATAGGTCGCGACAATCAGTGCGTTGAAAAGGCGGTCGGGTTGCGTCTCCAGGTATTCGGCGATTTCCTTGGATCTCCGGTCTTCGAGTGTCCGTTGGATCATCTCAGAGAGCCGCTCGCTCTTGTGCAGGTCTCGGGCGTAGTCGACCCGGGACGCGAGCGTGGCGAGATCCATGAGGCAGCAGTAGTAGACCCAGTCGCCCATCGTGCCGCGAAGGGCCGGGAGCACGATAGGCGCCGGGGGCGAGTGGCCGGCCATCAGAATGCGTCCATCATCTTGCGCGTGTCCGCCTCGATATCGCCCCTGCAGCACGGCGGCAGGAACGCGGTTATCAGGCGCTTCTCGAGGGCTTTGAGTTCGGCTCGGGGAAGGTCGCTTGCAACAGGCGCGAAGTGGAACCGTAGGAGCGGGTGCCACTGCACGATCATCCTCTTGATGCGGGGCCGGCGTTGAAGCTCGCTTTGCTTGAAGTAGTCGCTGTAGCGGTCGTGGAGGGACGGAACGAGTCCCTGCCAGAAAGGCCGATGTACATGATGTACCCGTGCGGCGGCAGGAAGGTCCGGGGGTCGGATATGACGAATGCATAGACGCCCTCCCGGTCGTCGGGAACCTTGCCGATCTCCTGCTTCCCGAATCCTATCGAGTTCCAGGTCAGGGGATTCTCGGAGCCGTCCAGACCGGAGATCTTCTGCGTGTTGAGGATGAACTGCAGTTCGTACTTCTTAATTGAGGCCACCGCAGCGTCGTTCTCGTCGGTCAGTACCGTTAGGTCGAGCGATCCGAGATCCTGCGCGGCGGCTGGCGGCGTCGCGTCGGTCATGGTGATTGACGGCGCGCCCTTGGGGACGGAGTTGACGATGTCCAGTCGCGTAGGGGTCGGGGGTGGTTGTGCGGTGGCATAAGGGACACTGATTGGGAATTGAACCTAGCTTACCTTCGCGGCGGGCGGCGGCCAATCGGCTGACAACGCGTTGGGGGACGCCGCTGACGCGCCAACGCCCCGTCACTACCGACCCGGAACCGTCGCGGAGATGTCACGTTGCCGACTTGGAGCGTGGCAACGGGCGGCGGAATCCGGTAGTGACGGGGGGTAAAATCGGCCTCCAGGCCAGTCGTGGCAAGGACTTTGCTAAGAAGATTCCAGGTGCGGGTTTCGTGACGGGGCGCTATAGTGCGCCGCATTCGTGAGCCGGCTTAGCTGGCGTTGCCGGGTGGAAACCCGGCGTGACGAATCGAGCCATGCCGCGTTCGCAGCGCGGCCCGGCCAGATGCACCGGAAGATGGACCTGCGCGCCGCGTCGAGAGATCGGCGGGGCGCGCCACCAACGGCCAGGCGGCCTGCCGCGCGGAACCTTCGGGAAATCCGCGCGGCGCGACCGGGCAAGACGCCCGGAATCGAGACCGGCCAGGTCGTGGCGCGAAGTGTCGCGGGGCCTTGGGGAGACACCCCCGGGCCGTGACGGAAGTGCCGTCACCGCGAATCTTCGCCGCCGAAAGCGCTCGCGGTCGACTGCCGTTGAACGGCAAGCCGCAGCCGCCGCATATTGGACGGCAGGGGAAACACATCTGGGGGCAATACGCGGCATCGCCGCGGATTCCGATGTCTGGGAATTGACAGGCGCGGGATCGCCCATCAGAACTTAGCTCTCTCGTGTCCCGTCCCGGCCGCCTGGCGCGGTCGCGGGCGCGGCCACTCGTGCATTCTCGTCCCAAATCCTCAACGAGCCCCTACTCCGCCCCGCGACGAACCGGGACGTTTAGCAGGACGCTAGACACGTTGTCGTTGACGTTGCCGGGGGCGCTGCATAGCGTGGCGAAGGTCACAAGCCAGCGGGACACGGCACGCATGCGGCGGCTGAACTTCGAACTGGAGCGGCTGCAGGAGACGCATCCGGAGGGATCGCGGCCCCGGCGGCGCGAACGGTTCCGGGCGCTGGCGCTCGCGGCGGACACGCTGCACGACCTCGGCTTCCGCGGCCTGCGGGCGAAGGGGCTCGGTGGCCGGCACGTCGAGGCGCTGATGCGCGAGTGGCGGCGCCGGGGCCTCTCGACCGGTACGATTCGCAACCGGCTCGGACACCTTCGCTGGTGGGCCAGGAAGATCGGCCGGCCGGGCGTGGTGCGGTCGAACGCCGGCTACGGGATCGGGACGGACGTGACGTGACGGGTCGGTACGCCAGCGGACAACCCGCCGCCGCCAGGTTGACGTGGCTGAAGGAGAACGCGTTGCGCGGCGCCGCCGGGATGCCGACGTGGGAAACTAGGGGCCGGCGCGGCTAGAGGAGTAGCTGAATGAGACAAACGCAGGAAATGCCCAAGCAGGTCGACTTGATGTGGCCGACGCTTCGGGCGCTGGAGGGACTGGGAGGTTCGGCGTCCATCCACGAACTGGACGACCGCGTGTCGACTGATCTGGCCCTCGCGGACGCGATCTTGGACGTGGTGCACGGCGATGGGCCGCAGACGGAGTTCGCCTAATCGATGCGCGTGGGCGCGCACCCGGCTGCGACGCATCGGGGCGGTGGACAATTCGGCGCGCGGCGTGTGGACGATCACGGAGGCGGGGCGGCGGATCGGATCGGCCGACGCGGTGCGCGAGTTGGTCCGCCGCCAGCGGAAGGAGTACCGCAGCGATCTGCGCAAGGCGCACGAAGAGCCGGACAACGCCGACGACGCGGCGGACGAGTCGTCTGGGGAGGAGTCGTGGCGGGCCGCCCTGCTTGGGATACTGCGGGAAATGAAGCCGGACGCGTTCGAGCGCCTGTGCCAGCGGCTGCTCAGGGAACACGGTTTCACGAGGGTCGAGGTGACCGGGCGCTCGGGCGACGGGGGGATCGACGGCACGGGGGTGCTGCGCGTGAACCTGCTGTCGTTTCACGTTAGCTACCAGTGCAAGCGATATGCCGGGACGGTCGGACCAGGCAGCATCCGGGATTTCCGCGGCGCCCTGGCCGGCCGCGCGGACAAGGGTCTGTTCATCACGACGGGCACGTTCACCAAGGATGCAGAGCGGGAGGCGGTCAGGGAGGGTGCCATGGCGATCGATCTGATCGACGGCATCGAGCTGTGCGGACTGCTCAGGGACAAGGGGTTCGGCGTAGTCGCCGAGATGATCGCGCGGGCGGAGCCGGACTTCTTCGAGGCGCTCTGACGAGCGACCGCGCGGAAGGCGGTGCCCGACCTTCCGACCGCAGGAGGGAGGGCCTAGAGCCCAGCGGAGGTGGGGCATCGCGGCGGGCAAACCACGACGTTGCGCGCCTCCGCCGTAAGGCCGGATCAGCACCGGCGGCACCGCCAACCCGTGTCTTGGAGCGAATCGCGCCATTCCCGGGTGGCCTTCGGCTCCGGATCCCGCGGCGGCGACCATTACGCGGCGATGGGTTCCGGCTTGGGCCTTGCGTTCCAAGGCGAGACGCCGCGGTCGAGCATGCTGGCGTGGTGGACGCGCTCGGGCTGCGCCGCGAACTCGTCGATGGCATCGGCGGCGAGGCCGTCCCGGCGGCGTTGCGCGCGCTCCCGCTCACGGTCGTCCCGGCAGCGGTCGCAGAGACGCATGGGAGGCTGGGCCGCACCCCGGCGGGCGGGACGTGTTTCGTTGAGGTATGGACGCGGTTGATGCCGACACCGCGAGCGGCACGGCCTGTCGCATGCGCAGGGGTGATCTGCGCGACACTGCGGGCCGAGGCATCGCGTGGAGTCTATCAATCCACTAACGCGGCGACCACGCGGCTGCCGGCCGGCACGTTTACCGGGGCAGCAGGCGCGTCCCCACCGCGCGGAGCGCGGAAGCGTTAGCGACCGTTACCCGAATGGGCCGAGACCGCGTGCGGGGTCGGTTCGCCGTAGGCGAATAGGGCGCGGGCCGAAGGCAACGTCCACAGGAACAAGGTGGACCGGGACTGGTGGAATGCGCCAAGCCGATTGCAGTGCTGGCGGGCACCCTCGTGGCAGCCTGGTGGATGTCGCTAAGTCCCGGATGGGCCGGAAGCCCCAGGGCCAATTTTAGTTGATTGGCAACCCATTGAATAAATGGGGGAAAGGGGTGGTCTAGACAAACGGCGTCGATGCTGGCAAGATTGGCGGCATGGCGGCGATGGCGAAAAGGGCGAAACTGCGGGCGTCGGGCGCGGGCGGCGCGCGCCGGGTGACGGTGCGCCCGGTGCGCGGCGAGGCGGAGCGCGCGCGCTGGGACGCGCTGATGCGGGACCACCACTACCTGGGCTTCCGGGGCATGATCGGCAACAGCCCGCGGCACGTGGCGGAGCGGTCGGACGGCGCTTGGGTGGCGCTGCTGGGCTGGCGCGCGGGGGCGCACAAGCTGGCCGCGCGGGACAAGTGGATCGGCTGGACGGCGGAGCAGCGGTCGCGGCGGCTGCATTTGATCGCGAACAACGTTCGATTCGTGATTTTGCCGGGCTGTTCGGAGCCGAACCTGGCGTCGCGGGTGTTGGGCCGAAGCCTGCGGCGGCTGTCGGAGGACATGCGCGGGGCGCACGGGCATCCGGTGCTGCTGGCGGAGACGTTCGTGGATCCGGCGCTGTTCGCGGGGACCAGCTACCGGGCGGCCAACTGGGAGGCGGTGGGGCTGTCGAAGGGCTACGAGCGGGTATCGGGCGGGGGCTACCGGGAGCACGGCCGACCGAAGACGATCCTGGTGCGGGAGCTGTCGCGGGACGCCCGCGCGCTGCTGCGCGGCCGGGCGGACGATCCGGCGTGGGGCTGCGCGTCGCCGGCGCCGCCGCCGGAGGCGCTCGAGCCGGTTCGGCTGCGCAGCCTGTACGACCATCTGCGGGGGGTGCCGGACTTCCGGGCGCGCCGCGGTCTGCGCCACCAGTTGGCGACGGTGCTGGCGATCGCCCTGGCGGCGCAGTTGTGCGGCGCGTCGGGGGTGGCGCCGACGGCCGAGTTCGCGAAGCGTCTGAACCAGCGCCAGCTGGGGGCCGTGCGCGGCTGGACTCCGGCGGGCGGGCGGCGCCGGACGGCGCCGGGGCAGACGACGTTCTTCCGGGTGCTGTCGTCGGTCGACGGCGACGCGCTGGACCGGGCGCTGCGCGACTGGGCGGCGTCCCATTGCGACCCCGAAGGCGCCTTGGCGCTCGACGGCAAGCGCGTGCGCGGCGCCTCCAGGCAAATGGACGGCAACGAGAACTGCCATTTGATCGCCGCGCTGGAGCACGGCTCCGGCCTGGTCTGCGGGCAGGTGCAAGTGGCGGACAAGACCAACGAGATACCCGCGGTGCGCGACTTGTTGGCCGGGATGGACCTGGCCGGGCGCATCGTCACCGCCGACGCCATGCACACGCAGACCGAGACCGCGCGCCTGATCGTCGGCGAGGGCGCCGACTACCTGCCGGCCGCCAAGGACAACCAGACGGAGATGCTCGACGACATCCGAGCGATCGACTGGGCGCGCGCCGCCGCCGGCGAGTGCGAGACCGTCGACCGGGCGCACGGGCGCATCGACACCCGCCGCTGCCGCGTGGTCGAACTCGACGAAACCTTCGACGGCTACGCGCTGCTGCCCGGACGCCGCCAGGCGTTCCGCATCGAGCGCGAGCGGCGCTTGCCCGACAAGACCACGACGGAAACCGCGCACGGCTTGACGTCGCTGCCGCCGGAGCGGGCCGGCGCCGCCGAGATCCTCGACCTCGCCCGGCGCCACTGGGAGATCGAGAACCGCTTGCATCATGTCCGCGACGTCTCCTACGACGAGGACCGGCGCCGCAACCACGTCAAGAGCCTGCCGCGCAATCTCGCCTGTCTGCGCAACGCCGCCATCTCCATCGTGCGTCTGCGCGGACAATTCGACTATCTGCCCCAGGCCCATCGCCACTACGCCGCCCGCCAGCAGGACGCCATCCGCGAAGTCACCCGCGCCGTCTTCTGATCGACGACGCCCGCTGATCGACGACGCCCGCCATCGCCCCCGGGCGACGCCTCCGGCTTGTCTTCGACCCCCGCCGGGGCATCCCCGCAGTCGAAATCGGCCTCGCCAAGGCGGCGCGGACCGTCTCATTCGGCTCCGGCGACAGCCCATGCCGCAAAACCGATGCAGCGCAGCGACCTCGGAAAGGCCCTGCCGGAAGCCCGAGTTGGAGCGATTTTCATGCGCGCCCGCAATATAATTCGGCGCGATCAAGCCGCCGCCGCCAGCATCATGCGCAGAGTGCCATTCAACGACGCCTACAAGGAGTGGCGCAACCGCGCCCGAAGATATGATCGCGAGTCAATCATCAGCGGCGCTATCGATGGTCTCTGTGGGCCCTGGCCCGATCCGGTCGCGGAACTCGGCAGTGCTCCCTGGCTGACTCTGCTCATGGTCAAGTGGGTCTGTCAGGACAGCCATTTCGATCGCAGGCGCTTGCCGGCGATTTCGCCCGTGCAACTCGACAACCTACGCCAGCGACTTTGGAAGTTTCCAGAACGGGTGGTTAGAGGGGGCCGCGACACCATGCCCGGTCGGTTGTTTATGAGGCAGATCATCCGCCCGCAGCTCGGCTTTCAGCGCGGTCTCAGCAAGAGTTTCGTGCGTGAAGCCGCCTTGCTTGCCGAGCAACCGGAAGACTACCCGCTTCGCGAGATCTTCAAAGCAAAGACCGGGCTTGACGTTCGAGAGTTCATCGACCTTTCGCTTTACACGTTCGGGGCGATCGCCGACGGAAAGCGCGTGCTCGGCGACGCGTGGTTCGCCCCGCTTCGCACGGCCTATACAGCTGAAGTCGTTTCGTCCTTCCAATCCGCTATCGCACGGAATCTTCCAGAGCTCGTGGCGTTTTGCCGCGCACTGCGTGACGCGAAGCGCAAGGTCGCATCGGAGTACTTTGAGTTTTCGGTCCTGACTCGCTACCCGTTCTTCCGTCAGGGTGACGCCATGATCTGTTGGCATGCGATGGTGCTCTACCGGGGTCTGGAGAACTTCGTCCATTCCGTGCTCAGCGAAGTAGGACAAGAGTACATGGACCGTTTTGGCCGCTTGTTCGAGCGGCACGTCGTAGCGGAGGCCAAGAAGGTGCGGACACGGTTTGTTGATGAAGATGGGCTTCGCCAATGGATCGCAGCCGACACGCAAGTGCCCGACGGGTTGCTGTCATTCCCCGGCTGCAACGTTTTCGTGGAGTCGAAGGCTGGACTGTTCGACGAGTCCATGATGACGGTCGGCAACAGCGAGATGTTCGCCCACAAGACGAGGGCGATCAGGAAGGCGGTGCAGCAAGCCTGGGCTACGTCGGTGTCGCTGCGGCAGGAACGCCGCGCTCCCGATGACGTGGTCGAAGCGGACGCCGACTACCTGCTCATTGTTACGAACAAGGAATTGGTGGTCAGTAGAGGAACGGTGCTGGCGTCAATGTATCCGGCAGGCAAGCTGGATTATCCGAATTCCGAGGCTGAGAGGCTGTTGCCGCGGGACCGGATCTACCTGCTGGCCATCGACGACTTCGAGCGTCTGACGAACGGGGCGGATGATGGGAAGATCGACGTGCCCACCTTTCTGGCTTCCTGCGTAGCCGACGACAGCACGCCAGAGAGGGCGTTGCACCTTTTTGAGCAGCATCTGAACAGGCGAGGAGTACCGAAACGGTTTTCCGGGGTGGTCGAGAAGGCCGTAGAAGCCAGCGTGTCGCGGCTTGAAAGAGCCGCGAGTAATTGAGCGGCCTGGGCAAGGGGCGTAGCGGCAAGCCCATAGTGTCGTGGGTGGACACCCTGATGGCCGAGGCGATCATGGACTGGGGTGGCCGTCGGGCAAACATGAACCCCACGCGGACCTGGAACGCGTTCCTCACCCAACACGCACTCTACGGGCAGTTGTTCGGCGGTCCGCTGTTGCACTGGAGCTGGTTCCTGATTCTGGGATCCGGAGAAACCGCGCCCGGTTCGGACACCATGGTCCTAGTCCGGATGCTCGTCGAAGGCGCCCTGCCGCTCCTGGTCAGAGCGGACAGTGTCCCTTGGAGTGGAACCGGTGCGAGATCGGCGACGGCGGATCTCTTCAGGGATGCAAACGTCGCGGGTTACGTTGACGCGCATTGCGTGTGTGACGGAGACGGGGCGGCAGCAGCGGGCGGCGCGGCGTAGGATGGGATTGCGCTGTCCCAACGGACGGGCATTAGCGGCGGGGTGGTGTCAGGGCGTGGCACGCGGCGGCATTGCTGCGCGGATCGGGACGTAAGCGTTCGGTCGAGTCGTGAAGGTTGCAGATCTACCGATTGAGGATGCGCTTCCAGTCCTTGCGGAGCGGTCGGAGCCAGATGTCCTTTTTTGGCTTGTCGTAGCGGTTGTTGGTGTCGTAGCGCCCGCGCCCTTGGGTCGTGCCGACCCGGATCCAGCCGGAGGCGCGGTAAACGGCGCCGGTGTAGCGTGGCGTTTCGACGAAGGTCTCGATCAGCACCGGGTTGTTGCCGTAGCGCGCCGTCCAGTCGCCGGGCAGGCGCTGGCGGACGAGGGCGAGGATGTGCGAGCCGAGGTTGGGGATGTGGACCCCGGGCAGGATCAGGAAGCGCGGGTTGTCGACGACGAGCGGCAGGTTCTTCTCGCGCATCTGCCGCGACCAGCCGATGAAGCGGTCGCGCGGGGCGAGGGTCCAGGCGGCGGTGGAGAAGCCGAGCATGGCCAGCGGCGTGCCGTCGTGGGCGTGCACGGCGTAGCGCATCTGGGCACCGACCAGGGTGGTGTAACCGAGGTAGTGGTAGCGGGCGACGAACTCGTTCCAGAGCTTGCCCTCGCGGCCGTAGCCGACGATCGGTCGCAGGCTGAGCGGGCGCACCGCCGGCAGCGTGTCGGGCGGCGGCAGCAGCGGCGGTTCGGTGTCCGGTCCGAAGGTTGCGGGGCGGCGCGGCGGGCGCGGCCATTTCGGCGGCGGCAGTTCGATGCGCCCGTCTTTGTGCATGGCCAGCATGACGACACGGGCCATCATGTCCTTGAGCCCGCCGTCGGCCTTGAACCAGCCGATGCGGCGGCAGAACTCCTTGGACAGGACGTGGCGGTTGAGCGCTGGCGGACCGGCGATCAGCGCGCGCAAGAGCGCCATCTCGTCGGCGCTGAAGTCGCGCCCGTGGTAGCGGCACTCGACGCTACCCGTCATGTCGGCACCGCCAGTTCGCGCTGGCGTGCATCGTCCATCGACCAGGGCAGCCAGGGCGACAGATCGGCCGGTGGCTGGCCGCCGTTCTCGGCGCACGCCGCCAGCCACGCTTCGAGCCAGCGCCGGACGTCGATGCCGTTCAGGTTCAGGGTGCCGACCACCGAGTACATGAGCGCCGCGAGCTTCGCGCCGGTCTCGGAGTCGGAACCGAACGACAGGCGTCGTCCGATCACCGGTCCCCTGAGCAACCTCTCGGCCAGGTTGTTGTCCATCGGCGTGCGCGGGCGTTCGAGGAACACGCTCAGCCCCTCGCGGTGGTTCACCAGTGAGCGCAGCGGCTTGCCCTCGCGGGCGTGTTCCGGCAGGCCGGCGACCTCCCGTTCGGCCTCGGCGAACAGGCCGTCGAGCGCCGCCGCCAGCGCGCGCTGCGCCGCGTCGAACGCGGCGCTCTGGCGCTCGATGCGGGGGTCGTGGCAGACCAGCCGCGCCTCGTTGAGGCGGTAGATCGCGGCGATCCGTTCGAGCCATGCCCCGCACCAGCCGGCGAGGTCGACCTGCCCGGCGGCGCACTGGATGAAGTCGCGGCGCTGATGGCTCCAGCAGAACTGCAGGATCACCATGCCCCCAAGCAGCCGCGCCAGCTTCTTGTAGGCGCTGTAGCGGTCGCAGACGAGCACCGTGCCGGACCGCAGCTCGCCGAACAGCGTCTGCGCCGCCTCGGCGCTGCGGCTCGGGTCGATGTGGAAGTACACCGCGTCGTTGCCGACCGAGGTCCACAGCCAGGCGCGGGCGGAGCGGCCCTCGGCACGCAGCGCCTGCACCCGCCAGGTGGTCTCGTCGGCGTGGCGCAGCGCGGATGCGTTCTGGTGCGCGCGGATCGCCTCGGCGAGCGGCTCGAACAGGGGCACGAAGCGCGGCGCGCTGTCGGCCAGCGTGCCGGGCGCGACCGGGAGCCCCTGGTCACCCAGCCACGCGGCGACCCGGTGCAGCGGGCGCCGGCACGCGTAGCGCTCGTACAGGAAGCGCGACCATACGCTCGTGCCGTACGGCGTGCCGGGGAACAGCCGCGGCACCGGCGGTGCCGTGCGTTCCGCTGGCGACGATGCGCAGCCGCAGCTCCGCCGCCAGCGCCCGCGCCGGATCACCCGCCGGTGGGCGCGCACCTCGATCTCGAGAAGCGACGACTCGTCGGCGCCGTTCGCTGCGTAGGGCTTCCCGCACGCCGCGCAGACGCGCGCTTCGGCCGGCGGGGCGTGCACCTCCAGGCGCTCCTCGATGGCGGGACGCGGCGTGCGTCCGTGGCCGGGCGCGCCGGAGCGCTGGCCTCGACGGCGTCCGGAGCGCGGCGTCTCCTGCTTCTCGCTCCGGCGCCCGTACAGCGTCCCGGACAGCACCGCCGCGGTGGCGCGCAGCTTCGACAGCTCCGCTTCCAGCGTCCCGACCCGGCCCTGCGACGCCTTCGCGGTCCGCCGCAGCCGGGCGTTCTCCTTCGTCAACGCGTTGAGCGCGGCCTTCTGGCGCCGCGACCGGCGCAGAGCCTTGCGCAACTCGGCGTCCGCCCGGACCTTCGCCCGCGCCGCCGCCTTGCGCAGCCGGGCGACCTCCCTGCGCAGCGATATCTCCGTACCGCGCGGCTGCGGGTCGACGCCCGCTTCCCCGAGCAGCCGGGTCAGACGTGCCACCTCGGCTTCGAGAAACAGCGCGTTCTTCGCCGCGCGGCGGGCCTCGTTCGCGTCTTCGACCGCCGCAAGCCGCTTGCGGCGCGCCTCCTTGAACTGCCACTTCAACGACTCCGCCGCGCTACGGGCGACCACCTCCGCCCACTTCAACTCCTCCGCGCGCGCTTCGGCCGCCTCCGCCCGCTCGAGGGTCTGCTCGTAGAGCCGCCGCCAGTCCCGCGGCGTGCGCACCAAAGCCCCCTCGGCAACGTGGGGGACCGCGGCGACTTCCGTATCGCGATACGCCATGGTGGCAACCATAGCGGAACGCGAATCGTGTTACCAGTCCCAGAAGCTACCCGTCACGACTCGACCGAACGCTTACATCGGGACGGTGGCGTTTTGTTGGACCGGCTAGACTATTATCGCCATAAAAACGTTAATAAACAATTTGTTATAGGAATGTACGCGCTGCCGCCGGAAGCCGGGCCGAGCTTGACGCCTCCGGCCTTGAAGGCGTCGGATTGGCCGTGTTGCCGCAACGCGTCCGCATCCTCGTACTGCTCCATGACGAAGTAGGCGGTGGGATCGTTTCTCGATTTGAACAGCAGGTAGAAGATGCAGCCGGGTTCGTTGTCCTTCACCGCCTGCTGCAGTTCCTTGAATACCGCTTCGAACTGGGCGTTCGCACCTTACTTGCATCTCAGTTTGGCGACGATTCCAATGCTCATGGAATCTCCTTGATGGGGCCGCTCCGGTCATGCTTCGCGAGCGCGGCTGCCATGGACAGCCCAAGCGCGGTTTTGAAGTTTCATCGTAGGACTGGGAGATCTTCCGGGTCAACCAGAACCTGGATGGTTCGTGGTCTTCCGGAAACGCGCTTGATCAGCCTTGCGCGTTCGAGGTTGAGAACCATTTGATGGACCGATGGAGGAGTCACTTGGAAGCGGCGCTGCATGTCGGCCTCGGCGGGAGGTCTTCGATTGATCCTCGTATAGGCATGGATGAAGGCCAGATACTGTCCCTGTTTTGGTGTGAAGAGGGGCGCAGGAGATAGGCGATGGCCGTCAGTGGTTCGCGGCATGAAGCATCCTTGTGCGGGGCCGACACTTGGAAAACGGCTAATCTAGTCGAACTGTGAAGTCGGTGCCACGCCGACCACACGCCGACCAGAGGCTGGTCCATTCAATCGGCGAAGAACACGGGCCGTACGTCTTCCTGGGGAATGAAGCGGCACGACTGGCGGTAGATCGCGTGAACGGTTCCAGCGCTGGGTTGCCGTTTCATCGATACGACCGGAAGATGTGACGCGTGCAAGTTTGGCGTGGCTACCACGTATTGACACGACTTCGAATCCGAACCGGCGAAGCTCGCGCACGACATCGCGGGCCGCGAGTCGCTTCAGCCGGGCCACTAGAGCGGGCCGGTGGAGGTCTCTAGAGTGACTACCAGGCGGGCATTAGGCGCGATTCCCAAGACGTCCGGATCCTCGCCAGACATATACAGCTCAAGCGCTTCACGAAGGTTGGCGACGGTTTCATCCAAGGAAGCGCCCTGGGTAACTATAGCGATCTCAAGACACTCGCCGACGTATTGGTCCTCGCTCTCGAACACAACCGCGTGAATCGCCTGCCTCGGGACGACAGCACTCAACTCGTAGGCGGGCGAAGGCTCGGCACCCTGAAGGACGTCACTGTCTTGCGACACCCGGTATTCCGGTTGGATCTCGTAGACGCCCCGGCGTCGGCGCCTGAAGTACGGCCAGCGATGCGCATGATGACCCGGTGCATTGACGCAGCAACGGCTGACGACATGGGTTCTCAACCAACGCTCGTTGAGATGAGGTAGGGCGGCAACTATCTCGGCCGGGGTGAAGGTCAACGATTGTCGAACACCGCAGAGGCGGCGGGCGACAGACAGGACTTCTTCATGAATGCTCTCGCCACGCCAGGTCTTACAGTCGGTTCACCTGGCGCCGAAAGCGGATCGAAACTGGAGGAAACATGTACAAGGGAAGGGAGGCAGCGGCGTTGTCGGGACTCACGGTCCGCGCGCTGCGCCACTACGATGCCATCGACCCGCTGCAGCCGCCCACGCGCTCCGACGTCGGCTATCGCCTCTACCGCAGCGATGAGGTGCGAACCCTGCGGCGTATCCGGCGATACCAGGGATTCGGCTTTTCTCTCGACGAGATCGGGGAGTTGCTTGCCGCAACGGCGTCGGACCGCGCCTTGACCGAGCGGATGGCGAACACCATCGGCCGAAGACCCTGACTGGTCGGAGCGCCTCTGGGCCGAACAGAGGCTCCAACAACAGAAGGTGGGCAACGCGGTCGGCCGACGCGCCCGGGAAGCGCTCACCGCCGCCGGGGCACCCCGCGAACGCGTTGCCGAACTCCTCGCCGACGCGATGCGGATATTCAACGAGGATGCGCTGCTCTGGGCTGGCGCGGATAACGACGACCTGTTGAATGCGCTGCTGCAACCCGTCTGACCGTGGATCGCTCGCCGACCACGTCGCAGTAGAACGCCTCTGTGGCGTCGAACCCGACACGCCGAGGGCGGTCTGGTAGATGCGCCTCCGACTCCGCTGGCGCTGCCGGTGACAAATGCGACTTTGCCTTGGAGTTCCTTCACTCGGATAGTCGGAATGTTCGATCCCATGAGAACTCCCCACCATCGAGGCGAACCTTGAACAGGTCGGGATTGCGCATGGCGCGCCAATCGGCCAGATCGAACGACGGTTCGACATGGTTGAGAAACAGGGTGATCGCCAAACCGTGGGAACTCAGAAGCAGCACTTCGTCCGGAACTCTTGCCAGGCGGCGGACGCAGTCGACGACGCGTGTTTGGCACACTCGGTTGGACTCGCCGCCCGGAAGAGCGAAGTCGAAGTCCTCCCAGGCCCTTCGCATTGGGAAGTCGAAGCCGACCCCATCCGCGTGGCCGCCGACTCTTTCCCGGAGATCGACCTCGAGTGATACTTTCAACCGCATTCGGTCGCAAAACGGCTGGACTGTATCGATGGCGCGCCGGTAGGGACTCGATATCACCCGGTGTGACGCTGCGTCGGCAAATAGCTCCCGCAGTCGATCTGCCCAAATCCGTGCCTGGGCTTGACCGGTGTCTGACAAGGGCCAGTCCGCCTCGGCGATTAACTCGCTTGGGGCGCTCTCAGCATGACGGAGTAGGTAGATTGTCGAGGATGACATTCGTCGATGGCAGCCACTTTTGACTTGTCAGTATCCTGGACTGGTCAACCTGGTGGTCCAGACTAGCCCTTGGCTTTCGCCGCGTCCCAGGCCGCGAACGAACTGCCTTCCTCCGCCAGCCGCTTCAACAACGGCGCCGGGCGCCAGGCGTCTCCGTACGCCTGGTGGTACGCCAGAATATCCCGATACACGTTGTCCAACCCGACCTGGTCCGCATAGTACATCGGCCCGCCCCGGTACTTCGGGAAGCCGTAGCCGTAGACGTACATCACATTGATGTCGCTGGCCCGCAGGGCGATGTCATCGTCGAGTAGCTGAGCGCCGATGTTGATGAGCGGATACAGGCATCGCTTCAGGATTTCACCCTCATCGAGCTCCTCGCGTTCGAAGCCGAGTTCGGCGCAAGTCTCTGCGATGATTTGCGCGACCGCGGGATCCGGCTGCCCCTGGCGGCTGCCTTCGGGATAGGTGTAGTAGCCGGCGTTGGTTTTCTGTCCGAAGCGGCCGAGGTCGCACAGCTTGTCCGGCACGATGCTCGTCAGCCGCGTGTCCTTGACGCCCGACATCCTGCGCGCGCGCCAGCCGAGGTCGAGGCCGACCAGGTCGGCCATCGCGAACGGCCCCATGTTGAAACCGAAGTCGTAGATCACCTTGTCCACCTGCTCTGGCAATGCGCCGTGCAGGATGATCTCGCCGGCCTGGCGCGTGTAGCCGCCGAGAATGTGGTTGCCGATGAATCCGGGCGCGTTCAGAGACATGACCGGGACCTTGCCGATGGTCTTGCCGAGCGTCATGGCCGTGGCGAGGGTTTCTTTGCTGGTTTCCACTCCGCGCACCACCTCCAGCATCTGCATGATGTTGGCGGGGCTGAAGAAATGCGTGCCGACCACGTCGCCGGGCCTCTTCGTCATCGCCGCCATCTGGTCCAGATCCAGACCCGAGGTGTTGCTGGCGAGCACCGCGCCCTCTTTCATCGTGGCGTCGAGCTTCGCGAAGATCTCCTTCTTGAGGTCCAGGTTCTCGTAGACGGCCTCTACGACGATGTCCGCGTCCGCGACGGCATCGTATTCCAGCACCCCCTCGATGAGACCCAGGCGCGCGTCCCGCTCCGATTCGCTGATCCTGCCGCTCCTGACCATGCGGCCGTAGTTGTTCTCGATGACGGCCAACCCCTTGTCGAGTGCCTCCTGGCTCACCTCCAGCACCTTCACCGGTATGCCGGAATCGGCGAAACTCATGGCGATGCCGCCGCCCATCAATCCGCCGCCGATGGTCGCGGCGGTGCTGATTGTTTTCTTCGGCGTGTCGGCTGGCACGTCCGGAATCCGCGCCGCCTGGCGCTCGGAAAAGAAGACGTGGATCATCGCCGCGCTCTGCTCGTGGGCCACGCAGCGCTCGAAGTTCGCCCGCTCGGCGCGTATGCCCTCGTTGAAGTCTTCGATCTCGACGGCCCCCTTGACCGAGTCGAAGGCCATCCGGCCGTTGAATTGGCCGCGCATCCGCCGCGCCAGGAAGGCTTCTGCGGCCTTGAACACATCGGGGTTGGCGCGGTCGGCGTCGACCTTGTCGCGCTTGTGGCGAACGAGGGGATACGGCCCGCCCTCGGCGACCTTTGCCTTGGCGAAGGCGATGGCACCGGTCACCAGATCGCCATCGATGATCGCGTCGATGAGGCCGAGTTCGAGCGCCTCTTCAGTGTCGAAGGGATCGCCGGAAAGGATCGCCTGCATGGCGCGCTCCGCGCCGATCAACCTGGGCATGCGCTGGGTGCCGCCGCCGCCCGGCAGCAGTCCGATCTTGATCTCGGGCAGGCCGACCGGCGCGCCGGGCGCCGCGACGCGGTAGTGGCAGGTCAGTGCGACCTCGAAGCCGCCGCCGAAGGCGGTACCGTTGATGGCGGCGACAACGGGCTTTTCGCTTTCCTCGATGTATGCGCCCGCCTGCCGTTTCGGCTGCTGGGCCCGATTCGCTGTGCCGAAATCGCGAATGTCGGCGCCGGCAATGAATGCGCGCCCCTTGCCCGTGATGACGACGGCTTCCACGGCGTCGTCGGCGAGCGCCGTCTCCATGTGTTGCGACAGATAGAAGCGTACTCCCGAGCTCAAGGGGTTCACCGGCGGGTTGTCGATGGTGAGCAGCGCAACGCCGTCGCGCACTTCGTAGTGGACTGTTCCGAGTAGGGCCACAATCGTTCCTCGCTTATCGAATCGCGGCGAGTATACGGTTGTCCGCGCGACCACGAAACGCTCACCGCCGCCGCGTTTGCGACTCAACGCAACTGTGGCGGCGCTTCGCGTTGGCGGGCGCCGCCGATTTCTGCAAGAATCGCGTTTTTTCGGGGACACTGCGGGTGAGCGTAGCCCAGCGGCAGACACGCATCGTCTACGATGCCTTCATGGATCTGGTCGGCCAGGGACAGTCCCTCGTCGGCACCGGCGATGTGGCGATGTACATGCGCGATCGCGATCACCCGATGGACGCATGGGAGATACGCGGCGAGTTCTTCCTGCTTCAGCAGATGGGACTGATAGACCTTGATGACGATAGCGCGCAGTGGTTTTGGGTTTCGGGTCAGGACTTCGATTCGGCGCGGGCCGCAGGTCGGGGCGGTGAAGGCGCTGAAACCAATGGGCAGGAAACGAGGCGGCGGACGGCCGGTGATGTCAGGTTCAGGTAAGGAGCAGATACGGTGCCCCATTCGCACGTGCCTCCAATGTTCGGGTTGTCTTAGGTGAGTGACGAGACGGACGATACGGTCGGTGAAGGATCGAACGACGCATCGATCGATTTCGAGAACGCGCTCGCGCAGCTCGAAGGGCTTGTCGAACAGATGGAGACCGGCTCCCTGAGTCTGGAGGAGTCGTTGCGCGCGTTCGAGCGCGGAACCCGTCTTGCCCGTCACTGCCAGACCGTCCTCGAGCAGGCGGAGCTACGCGTGAAGGCGCTTCTGCAGGACGGCACCGAGGCGCCCGTACCCGACAGCGGCGCAGGCGAAAATGACCTTTGATCGCGCGAAGTTCGCGCCCGCTATCGAATCCGTCCTCGAAAGTCACCTGCCCCAGAACTCGGATCTCGCACCGCACCTGGCCCAGGCGTTGCGCTACATGGCTTTGGGCGGGGGCAAGCGATTGCGTCCAGCGATCGTCTGCGGCACCTGTGTCGCGCTCGGCGGTTCGATGGAGGCCGCGCTCGACCCTGCCGCGGCCGTCGAATTCCTTCACACCTATTCCCTGATTCACGACGACCTGCCGGCGATGGACGACGACGACATGCGTCGCGGTCGTCCGTCCTGTCACGCCGAATTCGACGAGGCGACGGCCATTCTGGCCGGCGATGCGATGCAGGCTCTCGCATTCGAGGTGCTCGCCGGCGCGCGGAGCGTGCCCCCGTCGACCCGGGTGCGGATGATTGAACTCCTCGCGGCGGCGGTGGGCTGGCGGGGCATGGTGGGCGGTCAGGCATTCGATATCGCGGCGACCGGCGCCGACATCCTGCCGGTCGACCGGGTCGTGCGGATGCACGCGGCCAAGACCGGGGCGCTGTTCAGGGCCTCCGTCCAACTGGGTGGCCTGACCGCCGAACCGGACATCGACGCGTCGCGGTTTGACGCGCTGACTGCCTTTGGCGAAGACATAGGCGCGGCGTTTCAGATCGTGGACGACATCCTCGACCTGACCCAATCGAGCGATACGTTGGGCAAGAATGCGGGCTCGGATGCGGAGCAGGGCAAGAATACGGTGCCGGCTGCGGTCGGTCTGAACCGGGCGCAGGCGATGGCGATGGAGGCGCACGAACGCGCTTTGGGTCACTTGAGGTCGCTCGGCCTCGCGGATGGACCGCTCGCGGAGTTGGCGGACGCCACGGTGAACCGTATCGCGTAGCGTCCGTGCCGCGGCGAGCAAGCACAGTGGCAGTTGGCGGGCTTACACCAGTTAGAAGCTCCTTATTCCGGCCAGTGCTTCCGTTGATAGGACAGTAGTGCCGGTCCTGACAGTTCCTCCGTTGAGTTGTTGAGGCGCGCGAAAAAGATTTCCAGTTGATCGCCCTTCCGCGAAGCGAATACGGGCTTCGCGCTGGGACGAACATCGATACGGGCGATCACCCGATCATCCAGGGTGCAGAATCGAACGGACAGATCCGTCGCCGCGACCGGTCCCAGTGCGTTCTTGACTGCAGTGGTCAACGAGAGCTCCCATCCGTCGCGGTCGCGTCCCTTCACAAACGGGTAGTCCGACTCGATTCCGACCGGGCGGCCCTGGTCGTCGATGCCAACAAGCAGCGAGCCGCCGTTGGTGTTCATGAAGGCCGCGATCGTCTTGACGACCGACCAAATGATCGCTTGGTCTTGCACCCCGGTATGCAGATTCAGGCGCGCCGTCGATTTGAATTCGACGACGGCAGATTCGCCGTATTCAATCAGTGACCGCACCCCCCCATCGATAGACACGCCCTGCTCAGCGAACGGACTCTCGCTGCGGTCCGGTCGCCGATTGACCGGCTTGCCCATGGCGCGTTCGACTTGTCTCAGCTGGCTCTCGAAGCGTTGGTTGAAGAACTGCGCGAAGTCGTCACCGCGAAGTGTCAACGGATCGATGTCATGCGTGCGGAGAAAGCCGTCGAGCACGTGTGACTCGATGCCGTCGCCCGTTTCGATTCGCGAAAGATAGACGCTCGGCGCGTTCCCGCCGATGCGACGATTCGTGTGCGCGTCGAGCGCCGTCTTGTTCACGATGGAGTTGGCGATCCATTGCTGAATCCCATGCGTGTCGCACCAGTGCCGAGGGAAAATGTGATGGATGTCTATCGCGTCTTCCATGTAAGCGTGGATGTCGATCGGCTGGCCGGTCTTGAAGTCCCGGCCGCCCTGCTTCATTTGAAGCGCGTACAGTCCCTTGTACGCCGCGCTGTTGCGAGTGCGCAACGTGAGCAGTCGTTCGGCTTGGAACTGCGCGGCTTGCACCGTGCGCGGAGCCACGCCATCCCCCCCATCCTCGATCCATGCGACGCAATCCTCCAGATCGTTGGCGAATCGGGTCTCCGTCGAGCCGCCGTACATTTCGCCGAGGACGCCGCACCAGAACCACTGGCCGAGCAGCTGTCGAGGCGCGTATAACTCGGCCTTATCTTCCAGCCATCCGAAGATCGCTCCTAGGGGCAACAAATGGGTTGCGTACGGCAGGTCCCGCGCGTGAAAGATGTGATGGCTGTGCAGGAACGGCACTGCACGCGTCAACCCACGCTCGGCCACATGCGCCCATTTCATATAGTCGACCAGCGTCAGGCGCAGCACGTCGCGACGCTTGCAGGAGACCGCCGGAATCCTGTCGTCGCCCGGATTCGCCCGCATATGCGAGCGCCGCCGATCATAAGTGGCTAGAAGCGTGACGATCTGCAGGAAAGCCGTGCCATCCACCGCCGTCAGGAGTTCATGTTGCTCGATGCGCTCTCGCCGCGCCTCCCAATCCTTGCGCAGCTCGAAATCCCCGGCTGCGTAAGTCGCCGTCAACAGCTCGAACACCGTCAGTGTGACGCCGCCGGTGTTGACCTTCTCGAACACTTGGCACACCGCTTCCTTCGGAGTCGACTTCGCCAGATCTATCATCGGCACGTGGTATTGCACGAACGGATTGATGATCGCTTCCTGAAATTGCATCCATTTGTTCAATCTTTCCTGATAGTCACCGGGTCCTGAAAGCAGGTACGCCATCTGCCAGGCCGTCGTCATGCTGCCGTCGAGCACGATATCCAGCGGGAACATCTCCGCCGCGACTTCAAGCTCTTGCGTGCGTAGATCCAAGTCGATCCTCCGGCCGAAGTCGCTCCGTACGATGCGATCCGATGGAACGCCGACGATACCCTCCTCTTCCCGATCTGCCTCTGGGTTGATACAGGCGTCGATGCTGGCATAGTAGTGGCAACCCAGCTCGTTGCCGCGACTGTCCCGCGTGGCCACCGGGTCGCGCGACTTCAGCGCCTGAAACAGCGACGTCAGCCGTTGCTGGCCGTCCAGAAGGAGCGTGTCGGGCGCCGGCGTGGCCGGTGAAGCAACGCCTTCGAGCACTCGCGCCTTGAAGTTGACGTCGGGATTCCCGGCGACGAGCGTCATTACCGCGCCGATGGGGTACGAGAGCGAAATCGACGCCAGCAGACTTTTGATGTGGTCGTCGTCCCATACCCAGCCCCGCTGGAAATCGGGCAGTTGCAATTCGCCGCGCGCCGCCTGATCGAGCAGTTGCGCCAACGGCAACTCATCGCTCGTGAATTTTTTCTCCATCGACTGTTTCCCAATGAACACGTTGCGCCGAGCCTACGCATCGATCTTGAGTACAGCAAGACTGAGCACGTTGATCGTACGGCAGCGTCACTATCCGGTCGCCAAGCATTGCCTCAGGCTCCGCAAGCTGGGAAATACCAGAGCGCCCTGCACACCACCGCGCGCCCGCCAGTGTCTGCTGACCCGGTGACGGAATTTGCGGAATCGTATCGAGAGTACGCGCTATGCGGTAACGGCGAACCCGGCCAAGTTAACCAGCCATAGCGCCGCGTGCACGGTGATCGCGGCCAGGACTCCCGCGATCACGTCATCGAGCATCACGCCGAACCCGCCCGCAACGCGGCGATCGGCCCAGGACACCGGCCAGGGCTTGAAGATATCGAACAGGCGGAACACCAGGAAACCCGCCGCCATGATCAGGACGCCCGACGGAAGACACGCCAGCGTCAGCCAGACCCCCGCCACTTCGTCGAGAACAATGGCCGGGTCGTCGCCGAGCCCGCGCCGGGCGCAGAGACGATGCAATAGCCACGTGCCGGCAACGATCAGCAGGCCGGCGCTCACGAATTGAACGACTAGAGGCGCGTGCGCCAACGCTGCCCACCAGATCAGTGCGCCGAGCAGGGAGCCATAGGTGCCGGGTGCGCCGGGCAGCAAGCCGACGCCGAAACCTGTGGCGACGAGAGTATCGGGCGCCCGGAGATCTCCGATCGCGACAACGCTAGAAATGCCGGTATCCCTGTGCCTTGTTTATCGATCGGACGCTCCCCCGATCGAGAACGGTGACGCCTTCGCCCTCGACAACTTCACCGATAGCGGTGATCGGCGCGTCCACATCGGGTCGGTCTTTGGCGGTAATCAAGAGTTCGTAGTCGTCGCCACAAGTCAGCGCGGTCTCCGGTGCGACGCCGGCGCCGACGGGCAAGGCTTCCAACGTCAGCCGCGCGCCAACGCCGCTCGCGCGGCAGAGGTGCGCGAGGTCCGCCAACAGCCCGTCTGAGATGTCGATGGCGGCGGACGCTTTCCCCCGCAACGCCTGGCCGAGATCGATGCGCGGTTCGATGCGATAGAAGCGGGGGTCGTCGGCCGACAGGGCCGCGTGTCCAACGCCCAGCGCGCCGGAGACGAAGATCGTGTCCCCCGCACGCGCGCCGGAACGCAAAAGGCGTTCCCCGGCGGGAACGAGTCCGTGCGCCGTTACGGATACGGCCAGGGGGCCGCGCGCGATATTGCCGCCGACGATGGACATGCCGTAGCGCCTCGCATACTCGGCGATGCCGCGCGCGTAGGCTTCTATCCACGCGATGTCGGCGTGCGGGGTGGTCAGGGACACTACGCAAAAGCTCGGTTCGGCGCCCATCGCCGCCAAGTCGGACAGGTTGACGCCCATGGCGCGGCAACCGACCAGATCCCCCGGGGCGTCCGCCGGGAAATGCCGACCGGCGACAAGCGTATCGGTCGTCACCGCGAGTTCGAATCCGGGCGGGACCGATACGATGGCGGCGTCGTCGCCCGGCCCGACCAGCACGCATTCGCCGAGGGCGGCATCATCGAGAATCTGCGTGATCCGATCGATGATCTCGAACTCGTTCATTGTATTTCTTGCGCCCGAAGATCGCGCGCGACGCGATCCAGCACGCCGTTGACGTACTTGTAGCTATTTTCTGCGCCGAAGGTCCTGGCGAGGCCGATGTATTCGTCGAGCACCACCTTGAATGGGATCTCCGGACAGGCGCTGAGTTCGAAGGTCCCGGCACGGAGAATAGCGCGCTCGACCTGGTTGAGTTCGGCGACCTTGCGGTCGAGATAGGGGGCGAAAGCGACATCCAGATCGTCGGTTTCGGCGATGATGCCGTGAAGGCATCGCTCGAAGAACGCCCTGTCGGCCTTTTTCAATGTGCCGCTGTTGACGAACTGGTCGCGAATCTCGCTGCCGTCGTGCCCGGCGACCTGCCACTGGTAGATCGCCTGGACCAGCGCGCGTCTGGCGTGCCGGCGCGGCCACATGGACATGGTCTAGATCTTGACCAGGAGATCGGCCATTTCCAGAGCCGCGCGCGCGGCGTCGCCGCCCTTGTCGCCGGCTGCCGGATCGGCGCGTTCAATGGCCTGTTGCATGGTGTCCGTCGTCAATACGCCGAACACCATGGGCGTGCTCGTATGGAGCGCGGCGCGTTGCAAACCGCTCGCGCATTCGCCGGCCACGAAATCGAAGTGCGCTGTTTCGCCTCGGATGACGACGCCGAGGGCGATCACCGCGTCGGTGTCCGGGTGCCGCTCGGCGTAGCACTTGGCCACGAGCGGCAATTCGAATGAACCGGGGACGCGTATCACGGGCACGCGCTCCACATCGACGTGGTGCTTTTTCAGAACCTCCATCGCGCTCGCAATCATCGGGTCGACCACGGATTGGTTGTAGCGCGCCGCGATGATCGCGAAACGCTTGCCCCTTCCGTCCAGCCCGCGTTGTTCAGGTTTTTCGTCGGCCATTCGGTGCTACCTGCGAACGACGAGACGCAAGTCCTCGCCGATCATCTCTGATCGCGCGATTCTACCCGCAACGGCTTGGGCCATGCGTGTCAGCCGCAGTTCGGCCAGCGGCCGCGCGTCGCTGCCGAGGAACTTCGGCGCAAGGTAGAGCACCCATTCGTCCCACAGGCCCTGAGCGAGAAACGCCCCGGTCAGGGCAGGGCCGGCCTCCACCATGACCTCATTGCATTCGCGTGCACCGAGATGGTCAAGCAGGTGCGAGAGGTCGACCTGCTCCCCCTCCTGCCGGTGCGCGTCGGCGTGTGGATGCCGGGCGGGACCGCGTTTGCCGCAAGCGATCAGCGCGGTCCCTTCGCCTTGGAGGACCGCGGCATCCTTGGGGATTTCGCCGCGCGAACTCACGATGACCCGCAGCGGCTGTCGTATCTCGCCGTCCGCGGAGAAACGCGTATCGCGCACCGTGAGTCTCGGATCGTCGTCGCGCACGGTACCGGCGCCGGTCACGATGGCGCAGCTTCTGGCGCGCCAATATTGCACATCGGCACGTGCCGCCTCGCCTGTGATCCAACGGCTCTCGCCGCTCGCCATGGCCGTGCGTCCATCCAGAGACATGGCCGACTTCAGGCGTACCCAAGGTCGACCCGTGCGCATTCGCTTGAGCCAGCCCGGGTTCAGTTCGCGGGCTTCGGATATCTCTTCGGTGTCCACTTGCACCCCGGCGTCTCGCAGTCGCGCGAACCCGCGGCCGTTCACGCGCGGATTCGGGTCGGCCATGGACGCCACCACGCGCCGAATCCCGGCGGCGATCAGCGCATCGGCGCAAGGCGGCGTTTCGCCGTGTATGGAACACGGTTCCAGGGACACGTAGGCGGTGGCGTTGTCGGCCGGACGGGCCGACTCGGGCGTTTGAGCACTGGCGGCGGCCAGCGCGTTGGCCTCCGCGTGGGCCTGGCCGCGCCACATATGCCAGCCGCGACCGAGTACGGCGCCATCGCGCACGAGCAGGCATCCGACGCGGGGGTTCGGCGTGCAGGTGTACAGGCCGCGTTGCGCCAGTTCGACCGCCGCGCGAAGGTAAAGGCGGTCCGACGCCGAGATCATCAATCGGGTTCCGTCTTCAGGTCCCGTACTACCTCGGAGAAGTCCTGCACATCCTGAAAGTCCCGGTAAACCGAAGCGAAGCGCACGTAAGCGACGCCGTCCAATTTTCTCAGCTCGGCCATGACGGCCTCGCCGACGGCGCGGGACGGCAATTCGCGCTCCCCCGTCGTGCGCAACTTGTGCATGATGCGATTGATGGCATCTTCCACGTCCTCGCTGTCTACCGGCCGTTTCTCCAGAGCGCGCTCCATGCCGAGTCTGAGCTTCCCCTCGTCGAACGGTTGGCGTTTGCCATCGCTCTTCTTGATGCGCGGCATGACGAGTTCGGCCGTCTCGTAGGTGGTGTAGCGCTCGGCGCATGTCAGACACTGGCGGCGGCGGCGCACCTGATTGCCCTCGGCGACCAGTCGGGAGTCGATGACCTTGGTGTCGTCCGCACCGCAGAAGGGGCAGTGCATGATCAGCCGTTGGCGGCGTATACGGGAAAGGCGCGGCAGAGGTCGAGGACCCTCAGCCGCACCGAGGCGATCATGTTGTCGTTGCCGATATCGTCGAGAATGTCGCACATCCAGGTGGTGAGCGTTCGAAACTCGGCCTCGCCGAATCCGCGGCGGGTCGCGGCGGGGGAACCGATCCTCAAACCCGAGGTGACGAACGGCGACCGGGGATCGTTGGGTACCGCGTTCTTGTTGACGGTGATGTTGGCGCGCCCGAGCGCGGCGTCGGCGGCCTTGCCGGTGATGCCCTTGTCGATCAGATTCACCAGGAACAGGTGATTGTCGGTGCCGCCAGAAACGACGCGATAGCCTCGGTCGATGAAGCCGGCGGCCATGGTGCGCGCGTTGGCGACCACATGCTCCTGATACCGCTTGAACTCCTCGGTTGCCGCTTCCTTGAAGCAGATAGCCTTGGCTGCGATCACATGCATCAACGGGCCGCCCTGGGAGCCGGGGAAAAGCGCGGAGTCCAGTTTCTTCTCAAGGGGCGGATTGGCGCGGGCGAGGATGATGCCGCCGCGCGGGCCGGCCAGTGTCTTGTGCGTGGTGGAGGTGGTGACGTCCGCCACACGCACCGGGTTCGGATATAGCCCGGCCGCGACCAACCCGGCGACGTGCGCCATATCGACGACCAGGTGCGCGCCGACGCCGTGGGCTATCTCGCGGAATCGCTCCCAGTCCAGTTTCCGGCTATAGGCGGAGAAACCGGCCATCAGGAGCTTCGGCCGGTGCGTCTCGGCAAGGGCTTGAACGGTGTCGTAGTCGACTTCGCCGCTGTCCGCGGCGACGCCGTATTGCACCGTACGGTAGAGCTTGCCGGAAAAGTTCACCGGGGACCCGTGCGTCAGGTGGCCGCCGTCCGCAAGGCTCATGCCGAGGACGCAATCGCCGGGGTCGAGCAGGGCGAGGTACACCGCCGCGTTCGCCTGGGAACCGGAGTGCGGCTGCACATTGGCGTAGTCCGCGCCGAACAGCGCCTTGACGCGGTCGATGGCGAGTTGCTCGACGATGTCGACGTTCTCGCAGCCGCCGTAGTAGCGCCTTCTCGGATACCCTTCGGCATACTTGTTGGTCAGCACGCTGCCCTGCGCCGCAAGCACCCGCGGACTCGCGTAGTTCTCCGACGCGATGAGCTCTATGTGCTCTTCCTGGCGCCGATTTTCCTGTTCGATCGCGCGCCATACCTCGTCGTCGAAGCCACGAATCGAGAGTCCTTTCGCGAACATCCCTTAAGCCCTTATTCCCAGTGCGATGTTTCCCGTGCCGCATTGTACCGCCCGGCGTGCCGCAAGACGTGAACGCGACTCATCGGGGATTGCTTTCGGATTCAGGTCCGATGGTTGATCTCGCTCCCAAGGCGGGGCGGCCTAAAAGATAATTAATCCGACGAATCGTGCATTTGCTTTGCTTTTATTTACAAAAAAGATAACAAAACTGTCGGTACCCAAGTATAGTTGCCTTTTTGGAGTGCAAGCGTTTCGGAAGGTAGCCAAACATGGGATTGGGCATTCTTGGGCGGTCGCCGATCAACGCGCTCGTTGAACAAGCCCTGCACCGATTGTCGCGCGGAGAGCCGCCCGCCCACATCGAACTGGAGCGGGTGGACTTCAAGGAGGAGCGAGGCAGACGAGGGTCCGATGGAACCGTTTCCCTCGGTGGGGCGACCAACGAGCGGGCCGCCGACCATCTGGCAGCAGAAATGGCTTGCATGGCGAATACTCCGGGCGGCGGCGCGGTCATTGTGGGCATCGCCGACGATGGTGCCCGGATCGGGACACGCCTCGACGCAGATTGGGTTCGCCATCGCATATGGGAACTCACGTCGCATCAGCTAACGGTCGAGGTGCGCGAGGCAAACCTGGAAGGGTGCGGTCTCCTGATTCTGACCTGCATCGAAGCGCTCGCCCCCGTACGGTACCGTGGGAACCTGCGGTGGCGTGTGGGTGCGAACTGCGTCGAGGTCGATCCCGTGGTCTGGCAATCGAGGATGCTAGAGAGAGTCGGTTTCGACTGGTCCGATCAGCCTTCGGGCCAGACTCTGGACGATGTGAGCCCGGCTGCCATCGAATTTGCCCGGCGTTACCTGCGGGAAGCGAACGGCGGAGAGTCCGATACCGGTCTGGCCCATGCGACGGACGCCGATCTGCTCCGCCGACTGAATTTGGTCAAGGGCTCGCGCGACCTCACCAACGCGGGATCACTGCTGTTCGTGGCGACTCCCTGGCCGGGCGTCGACTACATTCGCCGCGATGTGCCGGGAGGTGACAGCACTCTGAGGATCGAGGGCGCGGGACCTTTGCTCATGCAGGTGCGCGAGGTCGAACAGGCGGGCGAGGTGGCCAACCGGGTCACGCACACAGCAGAGGGTTTCGCGCCCGGCAGAATCCGGGCGATCCCTCCCAGGACGCTACGCGAGGCCATCGTGAACGGACTTGTCCACCGCGATTGGCTGGCGGCGCGACCGACCGTCATCGAGCATGTCGGCGACACGTTGACCGTGACCTCGCCGGGAGGATTCGTTGGCGGTGTGACGCCCGCCAACATCATCACGCACCCGGCAGTGCCCCGGTATCGGAACCTGTCCGAGGCGATGGCCGCGCTAGGTCTGGCCGAACGCGAGGGAATTGGGGTCGACAGGATGGTGCGGGACATGCTCGCCATCGGGCGGCCCGCGCCGGTCATTGCCGAGGTGGATGGGCCCTACGTGCGGGTCGTACTGCTCGGCGGCGCCCCGGACATCGCTGTCGTCGATTTGGTGGCTGCGCTGACCCCGGCACATGCCGGAAATGTGGACTCGCTTCTGCTCATCGAACACTTGACCCGAAATGGTTGGGTAGACGCGGAGTCCACGACCGAGCTTCTTCAGCGATCCTCCGCCGAGGAGGCCAACGAAGCGATTCTCCGGTTGGCGGATGCGCGCTTGGATGCCGCCGGTTCAGCGCCGGTGATTGCGCCCGTCCAGGGAGTCCCCCTTAGCCAACCCGATGCGTTTCGTCTTTCCGATGCGGTTCGAAGCCGGCTCGCCCACCGGCTCGCTTTGTTGCGCGCCCCCGAGGGGCGTGAAACGCTGCTTCTCGACTGGAGCCGATCCCGAGGGCGCGTCTCCTCGACCGAGGTTGCCGATCTGACGGGACTCAGCAAGGTCTCCGCCCGCAAGCTGTTGACCGAGCTGGCCGATGCCGGCCATATCAAAGGAGGACGGCCCGGGCGTAGGGGCCGCGGTTTCTTTTACGTTCCCGCCTAACCGGGAGAATCGACCCGGCACGCTGTGTGTCTCACAGGGATGCGAGGGTCACCTTGTCCTTGCCGAGGTACCAAAGAGCCGAGAGCGCAAGGCCTGCTGTCTGGCCAGCGAACTGATTCGGTTCTATAGCAGTCGCAAAAGGTAGTCTGGACTATAGAATGTGCTTCCGATTCGCGCAAAGGCGGATGATCGATTCCAACGATGAATTGGCACGATTACATACATAGCTCACCGTCAATACTGTCGGGCAAACCTGTTGTTCGAGGCACGAGATTGTCAGCGGACTTTTTGCTCAGATTGTTGGCAGCAGGGTGGACGGAAGCCCAAGTGCTCGAAAACTACCCCCAAGTGTCGCGAGAATCCCTGCAGGCGCTATTCGCCTTCGCGGCCGAGTGCGCGAGAGAGGAGACAATCCATCGATTCGGCGGCCCGGCGGTGTCGTGAGACTACTCGCGAACGAGAACATACCGCTGGCGACCGTCGAGGCGTTGCGGGAAGCGGGCGAGGATGTTGTTTCCGTCACGGAGGATTCGCCGGGAGCGACGGATGAGGCCGTGATCCGGTGGGCAAGACAGGAGGAACGCGTCGTCGTTACGTTCGATCGTGACTATGGCGAACTTGTCTTCCATCACCGACTGCCGCCACCGGCGGGCGTGCTATATATGCGTTTCCAACCGGAAAGTCCGAAAGAACCTGCCGCTTTCATCGCGCGACTGAAGGAAGATGGTGTCGAGTTGGAAGGTCGTTTCACGGTGGTTAACCGTGATGGCATACGGCAGAGACCCATACAAACAGGAGACACGACGTGATCGTTGAGCAGATCTGGACGGGCAACGCCCTGCGCAATTTCAACTACCTGATCGCGTGCCCGGAGACCGGCGAGGCGCTCGCCATCGATCCGCTCGACTTCGAGAAATGTCTCTCGCGCGCGAAAGATCGTGGTTGGGACATTACGCAGATCCTCAACACCCACGAGCACGGGGACCATACCGGCGGCAATGGACCGGTCATAGCGGCCACCGGAGCGAAGCTGCTGGCGCACAAGAACGCTGGGCGACGGATCGACGGCATTGATGTCGGCTTGGGCGCCGGCGATGTCGTCACTGTTGGGAAGACAGTCGAACTGCTTGCCCTCGACACCCCCGGACACACCATGAGCCACATCTGCCTGTTGTCCAAAACGGACGCGCCCGCGCTCTTTTGCGGCGATACGTTGTTCAACGCCGGTGCCGGCAATTGCCGCGGCGGCGGGCATCCGGAGGAACTCTACGACACGTTCTCTCGGCAACTCGACGAACTGCCAGAACAGACCCTCGTGTATCCGGGACACGACTACATCACGAACAACCTTGCGTTCACGCTCGACCGGGAGCCCGACAACGATGCGGCGGCTAAGCTGTCGCGCCAACTCGAAAAGACGCACGACCCGGACAACCCCCTGGTGACGACCATCGCGCAGGAACGCGAGATCAATACGTTCTTTCGCCTGACCAGCCCGAGTGTGGTGAAAAAACTCAGGGAAGCGTTTCCGGACATGTCGGACGAACCCTCGCCGAAAGAGGTCTTTGTGAATCTGCGCGAACTGCGCAACAGTTGGTAGATGAGCGGACAGAACTGGCCCTGCCGATCTCCATATGGAAAAGCCGGGTGATCGTTCCATGGACGTATCCATGAAACCAGATACCGTTCTTCCTGCGGAAGACCCGATGTATCCGAGTTCCGACGGTCTGCCGTTGGCTGAGAACGACTGGCAGTTGACGGCGATCCATGACGCGTTCGGTATGCTCAACATTCGCTACCTGGATCGACCGGACGTTTACGTGTCGGCCGACCTGCTGATCTATTATGAGGAGGGCGACCCGCGCAAGTCGGTGGCGCCCGACGTTTTCGTCGTCTTCGGCGCGGCGAAGCGCAAACGCATGGTGTACAAGCTCTGGGAGGAGCCGAAGGCGCCGGACTTCGTGCTGGAGGTGGCGTCCGAGAACACCTGGCAACAAGACCTGGGTCGAAAGCGCGCGCTGTACGCGGAACTGGGGGTGCGCGAGTACTGGCTGTTCGACCCGAGGGACGAGTACTTCGATCCCACGCTGCAGGGATTCGGTTTGCGGGGACGCGCCTACCGTCCGATGCCCGCGCGCGTGGAGAGCGGCGCGCGAACGATTCGGAGCGAGGTTCTCGGTCTCGATCTGCGCGTCGAGAACCAGGCGTTGCGCTTTCGCGACCCCGAGAGCGGGGAGTATCTTCAGAACCTCGCGGAGGCGACGACGGCTCTGTCGGAGGCGACGACGGCTACGAAACGGACGGCCTCGGCGCTTGCCGAGGAGAGGGCCGCCCGACGGGTCGCCGAGGCCCGCATCGCCGAACTGGAAACTCGCCTGCGCGAACCGTAACAGGTGTAGACGTCCGGCAACACATTGCCCCGGCCTGGCAGCCCTTTGGGGCACGCATGCACCAAAGTAGTGCGTCGCGGGACCGGCGTGTGACATGGTGCGGCGTCAAACGTGCCGATTTCGGCGGCGTACGGCGCGATCATCGTCGATGGCACGATGATTGCACCATAGGCGACGTGGGACAGAACAGTTTGCGCTGCTCTTCACAAAAGAAAAGCTAGGGTTCCGGCCTTCCTTGAGGCGTCTGGTCCGAGAGCTTTCGGCCTCCCCCTGGAGGGGCGTCCGCCGCTTCTGCGGCGGCGTCCCCTCCCTTGAGCGAGGTTACACGGAGGGATAAAAGCCCGGGAGACTGTTTGTCTCGACGTGTGAACTTCGGCTTAAGGGAAAATCATGAATACTCGCTTTCTGAAACCGTTCTGCGCCGCAGTAGTGGCGGCGCTGTTGTCTTTCGCGCTCCCCGCTTCGGCCAAGGACGACTACAGGATCGCCTGGAGCATCTATGTCGGATGGATGCCCTGGGGCTACGCGGCCGATGCCGGCATCGTCGACAAGTGGGCGGAGAAGTACGGCATCACCATCGAGGTGGTCCAGTTCAACGACTACATCGAGTCCATCAACCAGTACACGGCTGGCGCGTTCGACGGCTGCACCATGACCAACATGGATGCCCTGACGATTCCGGCGGCGGGCGGCGTCGACTCGACCGCGCTGATCGTCGGCGATTTCTCCAACGGCAACGACGGCATATTGCTGAAAGGCGCGGACGCGACACTCGCCGATATCGCGGGTCAGCAGGTCAACCTGGTGGAACTCTCGGTGTCGCACTACACGCTCGCCCGCGCGCTCGACCCGATCGGCTTGTCCGAGCGGGATGTGCGCGTCGTGAACACCTCGGACGCGGACATCGTGGCGGCTTTCGCATCGGACGATGTCACGTCGGTGGTTACCTGGAATCCCCTGTTGTCGGAAATCCTGGCGATGCCCGATGTCACCAATGTCTTCGACTCGTCCATGATCCCCGGAGAGATCATCGACATGCTGGTGGTGAATACCCAAACCCTGGCCGCGGATCCGCGCCTGGGCAAGGCGTTGGCCGGTGCCTGGTACGAAACCATGGCTGTCATGTTTGACGCGGGCGAAGCCGGCGACGCAGCCAAGACCCTGATGGCGACGGCCTCCGGGACGGATCTTGCGGGATACAACGCGCAGCTTGCGGCGACGCGCATGTTCTTCGAGGCCCAGCCGGCCCTGGAGTTCGTGCGCTCGGATGATGTCGTGACCACGATGGAGAGCGTCGCGACATTCTCGTTCAAGCACGGTCTGCTTGGCGAGGGAGCGCCGAGCAGCGAATTCATCGGCATCGCGTATCCCGGCGGCAAGGTGTTCGGCTCGACGGACAACGTGAAGCTCCGGTTCGACGACACCTACATGAACATGGCCGCCAGCGGGGAGTTGTAACTGGCTCAATCGCAGGCTGGATGAACCATGCGTCTCATCAACCTGCGTCCGGGCAGGGGCGCGGCGATCATCGTCGCGGCCTTGCCCTTCGCGGCGCTCGTCGTCATCTACCTGATATTCTCGGACATTCGACTCGAGGCCAACCCCAACGACAAGCTGCTTCCGAGCATGCAGACCTTCGCCGAGTCGATCCGGCGCATGGCGTTCGAGCCAAGCGTGCGAACGGGAGAGATCCTGTTGTGGGCGGACACGGCGGCGAGCCTCAAGCGGTTGTTCATCGGCATCGGGGTCAGCGCGCTCGCCGGATTCACATTCGGCATTCTGAACGGACTGATCCCCTGGTTCTCGGCGACCTGGTCTCCGCTGGTGCGGGTTCTGTCGATGATCCCGCCGATCGCCATCTTGCCGATACTGTTCATCACCTTCGGCCTGGGTGAACTGTCCAAGGTGGTGCTGATCGTCTTCGGCACAGCCCCCTTCATCATGCGCGAGCTGGAGCAGCGGGTGCGGGAACTCCCTCGGGAGCAGATCGTCAAGGCCCAGACCCTGGACGCGAACACTTGGCAGATCGCTGTGCGGATCGTCGCGCCGCAGGTGATGCCGCGCCTGATTGACGCCGTGCGCCTGTCGCTCGGCGCCGCGTGGTTGTTCCTGATCGCGGCGGAAGCCATCGCCTCGACCGAAGGTCTCGGCTACCGGATTTTCCTCGTCCGCCGATACCTGGCCATGGACGTGATCCTGCCGTACGTCGCGTGGATTACGATGCTCGCGTTTCTGCTCGATGCGGGATTCCGCAAACTCAATGCGTTCTTCTTTCCGTGGTACGGAAGGAACCGATGAGCCTCATTCGCGTTTCACAGCTATGGAAAAGCTATCCCGACAAGGCGGTCCTGGAACGGATCAACCTGGAGGTGGAGCGAAACGAGTTCGTCACCGTGGTAGGCGCATCGGGTTGCGGCAAGACCACGTTCTTCAAGCTGTTGCTCGGCGAAGAGAAACCCACGCGGGGGACGATCTTCATTGCCGGCAAGCCGCTCACGCCGGAACCCGGAAAGGATCGCGGCGTAGTCTTTCAGCGCTATTCCGTATTTCCCCACCTGACCGTGCTGGAAAACGTATTGCTAGGGCTGGAGCTGCGCCGTTCCAAACTCCTTTGCCGGAGCTTCGGCCGCCGGCGCCGGGACGAAATAGAGCGGTGCGAGCGTATGCTGGACCGGGTGGGGCTGCTGCCGTCGGCGAATGCCTATCCGGATGCGTTGTCGGGCGGCATGCAGCAGCGACTGGCGCTGTCGCAAACGCTGATCACGAGCCCCGGGATCCTGTTGCTGGACGAACCGTTCGGCGCTCTGGATCCGGGCATTCGCGCCGACATGCAAGAACTCGTGCGTGAGTTGTACAGCGAACTGAAGCTCACGGTACTCATGATTACCCACGACCTTTCGGAAGGATTCCGCCTGGGGACGCGGTTGCTGGTCTTCGACAAGGTGCGGGTCGACCCCCACGAGCCGGATGCCTACGGCGCCACTATTACCTACGACGTGCCGGTGACCAGGAATCGGGGCAACGGAAACCCACGGACGGCGGACGCTTGAGTTGTAGAACGGATGCGGGAAACAGGAAACGGAAATAGGAAGGCGGACATGAGCGATGCGAACAAGTATCGGGACATCTTGCCGGGCGGGCGGCACTGGTCGTTCCTGGCGCGACAGGGGACGACGCTGGAACTCACCGACGTCGAGGGCGGGGGCAACGTCGGCATGCTCCTGTACAACCCGGCCAACCCCCTGGAGCGGCTCAATCTTCCGGACACGCTGAAGTGCCAGCACACTTTCAAGCTGACCGCCGGCCATTGCCTCTACTCGGACATGGGGCGGATCTTCTGCTCGATCACGGCTGACAGCGCGGGCTGGCACGACGCCTCCAGCGGAACCTGCAATGCCGGGATCGTCTCGGCAAAGTGGGGTAGCAGGAGCTATCAGGAAGCGCGCAACGACTATTACCGCAACGGCCGCGATTGCTTCCTCATCGAACTCGGCAAGTACGGGCTCGGTCGGCGCGACATGGCGGCCAATGTCAACTGGTTCAGTCGCGTGGATGTCACCGAGAACGGCAACATGACCCTCATCGTCGGCCACTCGACGCCGGGCGCGAACCTGTCCTTGCGTTTCGAGATGGATACGCTGGTGTTGATGCACACCTGCCCGCATCCACTCGATGCGTCCCCCAAATATCCGAGGAAACCGATCGCCTATGCGCTCGGCGTTGCGCCGACCGTCGCCGAAGACGATCCGTGCCGCCTCTCGAGGGAAGAGAACGGCCGGGGGTTCATGAACAACGCCCTTTACCGGCTTGGCACAAACGCCGCCGAGCGCCTGGGAGAATCATCATGATGCGGGAAAGCAGTCGCGCGGTGAAGGACGCGTATCGCGTTGAAGCGGTCGGCGCTGGCGACTACTGGATGGAGGAGGTGCGCGCGGGCGAAACGCTGCGCATTACCGACCTAAACGGAAACCAGGCGGTGGATACGCTGTTCTTCAACGCCGATCACCCGCACGAGCGATATAGCGCGTTCGACACGGTGCGGGAGCAGCGCAACCTGTATCTCACGGTGGGAACAACGCTGGTTTCCGACGACGGCAACCCCATGCTGGACATCGTCGCCGATACATGCGGTCGCCACGACACGCTGGGCGGGGCGTGCGCGGGCGAGAGCAACACCGTTCGCTATGCCCTGGACAAGAAAACCATGCACTCCTGCCGCGACAGTTGGCTGCTCGCGGTCAACACGCACACGCAGTGGGGGCTTACCAAGCGCGATCTGACCCACAACATCAACTTTTTCATGAATGTGCCGGTGACACCGGCGGGCGGCCTGACTTTCGAAGACGGCATCAGCGCGCCCGGCAAGTACGTCGAGCTGACGGCGCGGATGAACGTGCTCGTGCTGATTTCGAACTGTCCGCAACTCAACAATCCCTGCAACGGCTACAACCCGACACCTATCGAACTCGCGATCTGGCCGCGTTGATATGTTCGACCGGGTGCTGATCGCCAACCGCGGCGCCATCGCCGTGCGCATAGCGCGGACCCTGCGGCGCATGGGGGTCCGGAGCATCGGGGTGTACGCGGAGTCGGATCGCGATTCGCTGCATCTGTCCGCGGTGGACGAAGCCTTTCCGTTGGGCGATGGCGGCGCGCCCGACACCTACATGAACGAGGCCAGGCTGTTCGAGATCATCGACCGGACGGGTGCTCAAGCCCTGCATCCGGGATACGGCTTCTTGAGCGAGAACGCGGGGTTCGCCGAGCGTCTCGCCGAACGCGGCGTCGTTTTCATCGGGCCGCGGCCGGAGCACATCCGGCGCTTCGGCCTGAAACACGAAGCGCGCGCGACTGCTTCGAGCGCCGGCGTACATCTCCTGCCGGGCAGCGGGCTGCTCCCGAGCGTGGAGGACGCCATGCAAGAGGCCGAGCGCATCGGCTATCCAGTGATGCTGAAAAGCACGGCGGGCGGCGGCGGCATCGGCATGCGTCGCCTGGACGATGCGGCGGGATTGGCAGACGCGTTCGACCGTATCCGACGCGTGGCGGCCACCAACTTCGGTGACGACGACCTGTACCTCGAAAAACTGATCGCCGCGCCGCGACATGTCGAGGTGCAGGCGTTCGGCGACGGTCGCGGCGACGTGCTGATCATCGGAGACCGGGACTGCTCGCTGCAGCGGCGGCATCAGAAAGTGATCGAGGAATGTCCGGCGCCGAACCTGCCGCCGGCGCTGCGCGAGGAACTCCACGGGCAAGCCCGGGAACTCCTTGCCAGCGTCGGTTACCGCATGGCGGGCACCGTTGAGTTTCTCTACGATGCCGCTGCCCGGCGCTTCTACTTCCTCGAGGTGAACACGCGGCTGCAGGTGGAGCACGGCGTGACGGAATGCGTTTACGGCATCGACCTCGTGGAGTGGATGCTGCGGTTGGCGACGGAAGAATTGCCGCCCCTCGCGGACTTGATCCCTGCCAGCCCTTCGGGACACGCGGTACAGGCGCGCGTCTATGCGGAGGATCCGAACCACGAGTTCCGGCCAACCCCCGGCGATGTCGCGCTCGCAGAATTCCCCGAACGGGTTCCCGGACGGGTTTCCGGACGGGCCGGTTTGCGGGTGGATACTTGGCTGCGCTCCGGCGCCCGCGTGTCGCCGTACTTCGACCCCATGCTGGCGAAACTCATCTGCCACGCGCCAACGCGGGAGGACGCCCTCGACGCGCTATCGGCGGCGTTGCGCGCCAGCAGCGTGTACGGCATCGAAACCAATCTGGACTACCTTGTCCGGGCGCTCGACATTCCGGCGTTCCGCCGGGCCGAGATGACCACGGCCAGCCTTGAGCAAGTCGACTACGCGCCGACGAGCTTCGATGTGCTTGAGGGCGGCGCATCCACCACCGTGCAGTCCTGGCCCGGACGGCAGGGATACTGGAATGTCGGCGTACCTCCCTCGGGTCCGATGGATGACCTTTCGTTTCGACTCGGGAATCGTCTGCTCGGGAACGCGCCGGACGCGGCGGGTTTGGAGATCGTCGTCCAGGGGCCTCGATTGACCTTCAATACTGCTGCCACATGCGTGATCGCCGGTCCGCCTTGTGAAGCCGATCTCGACGGTGCGCCGGTCGTGCCCTGGTCGACGTTCGAGGTCGAGTGCGGACAGACGCTGCGTATCGGGCGTATCGAGAGGGGCGTCCGCGCGTACTTGTTGGTGGCGGGGGGCATCGATGTGCCAGTCGCTATGGGCTCCACTGCAACCTTTGCGCTTGGCGGAATCGGCGGCTTCAATGGCCGGGCGCTTCGCGCCGGGGACACGGTGCGCATCCGGCCGGCTTCTGCGGGGCCCTTCGCGAGCCTGCCGCCAGACAAGCGTCCAGAATATGCCGCATGCGAAGCAATCCGCGTGATCATGGGTCCGCACGCATCGCCGGATTTCTTTACCGAAGACGATATCGAGACGTTTCTGGCGGCCCACTGGACGGTGCACTACAACTCGAGCCGCACCGGGGTGCGGCTCGCCGGGCCGCAACCCGCCTGGGCGAGACCGGACGGCGGCGAAGCGGGTCTGCATCCCTCGAACATTCACGATAACGCTTACGCATTCGGCAGCATCGATTTCACCGGCGACATGCCGGTCATTCTGGGACCGGACGGCCCGAGCCTGGGCGGTTTCGTCTGTCCGGCGGCGGTGATCAACGCCGATCGCTGGAAGCTTGGTCAACTCGCTCCGGGCGATACGGTCCGATTCGTCCCGATCACCGATGCGGATGCCGCGCGGCTCGAAAAAGAACTCGATGCCTATATTTACAACTTGGACCGTTTCCCCGCGTCGCCTGTGGTCGCCGCCAGGCAGGACCCCGTAGTCCATCGCGCCAGCGCATCGCGGGCCGACGCGGATTTCGTCATTCGCCGGGCTGGCCAGGAGTGGCTGCTGGTTGAATTCGGCCCCCATGTGCTCGATATCGCGCTGCACCTCAAGGCGCAGGCCTTCGCGGCGCGGCTCGAGGACGAAGCCGTGCCAGGCATCGTCGAGAACACGCTCGGCATTCGCTCTTTGCAGATTCGCTTCGACCGTGCCCGGTGGAATGCTGAATCGCTCGCTGCCCGGCTTGTTCCCTTGCTGAAAGAAATCGATCGCGTCGACGACATGGCGCCGGAGTCGCGCATCGTCCGGTTGCCCCTGTCGTGGGACGACCCCGCCTGCCGGGAGGCGGTGGATCGGTACATGCGCGTGGTTCGCAAGGACGCGCCCTGGTGCCCCGACAACATCGAGTTCATTCGGCGCATCAACGGACTCGACGACGCGCGCGCCGTGAAGGACATCGTGTTCGACGCAAGCTATCTCGTGATGGGTCTGGGCGACGTATACCTTGGAGCACCCGTGGCGACGCCGCTCGATCCCCGGCACCGGCTTGTGACGACGAAGTACAACCCCGCGCGAACCTGGACCGCGGAGAATTCCGTCGGTATCGGCGGTTCCTACCTGTGCATCTACGGCATGGAAGGGCCGGGCGGCTACCAGTTCGTGGGCAGGACCTTGCAGGTCTGGAATCGGCACCGAATCGGTCGGGAGTTCGATGAACATTGGTTGTTGCGCCCGTTCGACCAGATCCAGTTCTACGAGGTCGATGCGGGGACGCTGCTCGATATGCGTGAAGCATTTCCGCGTGGCGAACTCGCGCTGGATATCCGTTCCACCCGGTTCGACTACCGCGACTACGTTCGATTCCTCGATGCCAACGCCGGCGCGATCGAGGCATTCACCGAGAAGCGCAGGCGGGCGTTCGACGCGGAACTTGCCGGCTGGCGCGAGCGGGGCCTGCTGACGTTCGAGACGACCCTCGCGGACGGCGCGGCGGAGGAAGACGAGGCGAAGGTCCCACCCGGCGCGACGGTGGTGACCAGCCCCATGGCCGGTTCCATCTGGTCCCTGCGCGAAGATTCGTCGCGGCCGGTCGCCCGGGACGAAGTGCTGGTCGTCGTCGAAGCGATGAAGTCCGAATTCGAGATTCGCGCGCCGGTGGCGGGGAAGGTGGCCCTGTCCGTATCAAGGGGCCAGTTGGTCGCGCCGGGACAAAGACTCGCGGTGATCGAATCGCTATGAGGAATCGCTTGGCGCGGGTGCGGTCGACATGAATCTTTCCATTGCGGGCCTGGTCGAGGCGTACGCGTCAAGCGCGGTCACGCCCCGTGAAGTCCTGGAGCACGTCGCGGAAGCCATACGACGGGGCAGTGATCGCCGCGCGTGGATACACCTCCTGGACGAAGCGGCATTGGGAACGCATCTGGACCGGCTCGCGACGCTCGACCCGGCGGAGCATCCCTTGTGGGGCGTGCCGTTCGCGATCAAGGACAACATCGACCTCGCCGGCTGCCCAACGACGGCGGCATGTCCCGCCTATTCGTACGTGCCGGAGGCATCCGCGACGGTCGTGGACCGGTTGTTGGCGGCGGGCGCGGTTCCCCTCGGCAAGACCAATCTCGATCAGTTCGCCACCGGCCTGGTGGGCACGCGTTCGCCCTACGGCGCGATGCGCAACGCCATCGATCCCGACTATATCGCCGGGGGGAGCAGCGGCGGCTCGGCGGTGGCGGTCAAACTCGGCATGTGCAGCTTCGCGCTCGGCACCGATACCGCGGGGTCCGGGCGGATTCCGGCTGCGTTCAATGCCCTGGTCGGCTTCAAGCCGTCGTTCGGCTGGTGGTCGGCGCGGGGCGTGGTGCCCGCCTGCCGCACCCTCGACTGCGTTTCGGTTTTCGCGAGATCCGTCGCGGACGCGCGCGCGGTCGCCGGGGTGGCCGGTGGTTTCGACGTGGGCGATGCGTATTCTCGGCGGATCGATTTCGCCGGCTTCGATGTTTCGCGACCCCGCGCGGGCGTGATCGATCCTGGCCGCGTGTCCGCCTGCGATGCGAATCACGCCGCGGCCTATCGTGCCTTCCTCGCGTCGCTGGAGGACGCGCAAGTCGAAATCGACCCGGCCCCGCTGTTCAAGGCCGGGAGACTCCTCTACGAAGGTCCGTGGCTCGCGGAACGTTATGCCGTATTGGAAACGTTCATCGCCGACCGCCATGACGACATGCACCCCGTCACGCGCGACATCATCGCGGGAGGCGCGGCGCCGTCGGCCGCTTCCGCTTTCCACGCGCATTACGAACTCGCCGAACTGAAGCGCGAAGCGTCTCGAATATTCGAAACGGCGGACGTGCTCATCGTGCCCACGGCGCCAACGATATTCACCATCAAGGAGGTGGAGCGCGACCCCGTGGCGACGAACAGTCGACTGGGCGTCTTTGCGAATTTCGTCAATCTGCTCGACCTGTGCGCGCTGGCCATTCCGGCGGGCAGATTGCCGTCCGGGTTGCCGTTCGGTGTCACATTGATCGCGCCGGCGGGCCGGGACCACGCGTTGCTCGACTATGGAGCGCGGTTGCTCGGCGAGTGCGGTGCAACGGGCGAGCGTCCGGGAGAGACGCACATCGCGGTCTGCGGCGCGCACCTTTCGGGACAGCCGCGCAACGGCGAGTTGACGCGACTCGGCGGCTATCTCGTACAAAGCGCGCGCACGAGCGCCCGCTATCGGCTCTACGCCTTGCCGGATGGCAAGAGACCCGCTCTGATTCGCGACGAGACGCAGGGCTCGTCCATCGCGGTGGAAGTCTGGTCGCTTCCGACGACCGCTATTGGTGCCTTTTTCGCCGGTATCGGCCCGCCCCTCGGACTCGGCGGGATCGAGTTGTCCGATGGCGCCTGGGTGAGCGGCTTCATCGCCGAACCCGTCGCGACAGTCGGCGCCACCGAGATTACCCGCTTCGGCGGCTGGCAGGCCTATCGGGCATCAGGGCGGGGACATGGATCAGGTTGACTCCGGCGAATCAAATAGCCTGCTCACACGGCGCTTCGCTTCCTCATAGACGTCGTCAGATAACGGGCCTCTGCTCGCCGCGCGAACGTTGTCCGCCAGATGATCGGGATTCAACGTGCCGACGATCGTCGTGTTCACGTGCGAATGACTGATGGTGAAGCGCAGCATAAACTCCATCATCGACATGTTCTCGCGCAAGTCGTCGGTCGCCGTGGTAGCCCGCGCGCTGCGCGCCACATCGCTCCGAATAACCGTGCCCGCGCCCGCGCGCGATGCCCTCGTGATCCACTCGTGGTGCTCCGGCTGCACCGGCGAATACGGAATCTGAAACGCATCGAACACGCCCATCTCGATTTGTTCCTTGAGGTTTGGCAGGTCCCCCGACATGCCCGTGAAGCGGATTTTGCCCTCGGCCTTTAGCACGTCGAGCTCTGCAACCGAGTCGTTCTCCTCCAGCACTGCTCGCGTCGGGTTGTGGTGAAACTGCACGAGGTCCAGATGATCGGTCTTCATGCGTTTCAGGCTCTGCTCGACACAAGCGCGGATGTTCTGTCGCGTGAATACATGAGGAGGCCGCTCGCCCGATGCCGGTCGAGGTTGGTTGATCGGGCAGCCACATTTGCTCGCGAGAAAATATTGGTCGCGGCGATGCGAGATCGCTTCGCCGATAAGAATCTCCGAGTCGCCGTAATCCGGTGAGGTGTCGATGAAGTTGATGCCGGCATCGAGGACGGCATTCAATAGGCGCTTCGCGGGCTGGGCCTCTATCGCACGGCCCCTGAGGCCGGCCATCAGTTCCATTGCGCCATAACCGAGCCGGGTGACCTCGAAACCGGTTCGCCCGAGCGTCGTTTTTGGGAGGTCACTCAACTCGCATGCTCCATAGCCTACTGGGCGGTTCGGTTTCTTGGTGAAGGGTGGGAGATTTGTTCCCGAAAGAGTTCTGTATTAGACAGCCTTCCCCAGCCGAATGAAAAGCGGGATGATGGAGCGCGACTAAGCGACGCGGATGGAGAAGTAATGTCGGATGGCGAGTGGGCGTTTCCGGACGCGCTACAGCCTGGTGCGGAGGATGTGAGCTTCGATCTCGACGTTGCCTTGAACGCCGTCGTCACGTTGCGAGCCGACGTCCCACCCGATGCGTTTACTGCATCCGCGCTCGGAACGGAACGAATCGGCAACGGCGTTGTAATCGACGACGACGGGTTGGTCTTGACCATCGGCTATCTGATCGCGGAAGCGAGCAGCATATGGCTGACGAGCAACTTGGGCACGACCGTCGCCGCATACGCTCTGGCATACGATCACGTCACCGGATTCGGGTTGGTCCGTGCCGTGGAACCGTTGAAAGCCACGGTTCTCCAGCGCGGCACCGCCGATTCGTGCGAACGCGGTGATCGAGTATTCGTCATCGGCCAGGGCGGGCGAGCGCATGCGTTGAAAGCCAGACTGATCGACAAGCGGGAATTCGCGGGTTACTGGGAATACTTGCTCGACGAAGCTTTGTTCACCGAACCCGCACATCCGGAATGGGGCGGTGCGGCGCTGGTTGGAGAAGACGGCAAGCTGTTGGGGATCGGTTCTCTACTGACACAGGAGGTCGTCAGGGGAGAGAAGGTGCAAGGCAATATGCTCGTACCGATCGACCTCCTGAATCGCACGCTCGACGACTTGTTGACCACCGGGCGTTCCCCGGTGCCGCCGCGACCATGGCTCGGAATGTTCACTATGGAAGCCGGCGGCCGACTCGTGGTCAGCGGGGTCGCGCGCGGTGGTCCCGGCGCAACGGCGGGCATGCGGCCGGGCGATGTGGTTTTGGAGGTCCACGGCAAACGTGTGTCGACCCTCGCGCAGATGCTATCCGCAGTCTGGAACCTCGGTCCGGTCGGGGTAACCGTTCCCCTAACGTTTGCGCGTACAGGCCAGGTGCGGAACTGCAAGATCGAGTCTGCAGATCGCAATGACTTCCTGAAGAAGCCCGTGCTGCATTGAGTTCGAGCGCGCTATCCCAGATGCGCTACACCTTCGCGCGGCTACGGATACGGGGTTGTTCAGACCTTCCTCAAGTTTCAATCGCTTAAACCACGTCGCGTGGGTTGTTGGCGAGTAGCGTTTCGATGAGTCGCTTCGCGTGCGGCGAAGCACGGCAGACCTTGTCGACATCCAGCCTGCGAAGAATGTCGAACGAATGGCGACCCTTGCGATAGGCACCCTTGCGGGACTGCCGTGTGGCCGACATCAAGCCTCTCTCAACATCTGCCTTCGGGATGTCTTCTGTACTAGCGCCTGACATGGCGTTGCGGTTGAACCCGGTGCCGAAGAAGCCCGCCAGCGACTCCTTGTCCGCATGGAACCAACTCTCCATGCACTGCACCATCAGGTGCGCGGCGCCATCGGGCGCGCTACGGGGCCGGTCCCAGCCATCACTACGCTTCAAATGCGACCACGGATCAGCGTCGACAACCGGCCCTTCGCTATCGATCAGCAATACCGGAACCCCGCTGAATCTGCCATTGCAGGCATGGCAGAAGTCTTCGAAGGCTCTTTCTCGGCTGCCGCAAGCAATGACCTTGGGCAAGCGACCCGTCAAGCCCGCCTTTCGGAAGAACTCGCTGAACGCTCGGCGGCACTGGGTCCGCAATGCTTTCGTGTCCTTGTCGCCGCCGCCTTCGACATAGACGGTCGTACTCACCAACGATTTCCGCCCAGTTCTCCCCGCGTCCACAGTTCGCCAAGGCTGTAGCGCGTGAGCCAGTGCTTCAGATCGTCGCTGTCCAAGCGCCGCATTTCCGTCTGACCCGCGTGTTTCTCGCACACTACGACGCTGTCCGGGGTATCGGACAGCTTGTCCACAAGGACGTCGGAGTGAGTGGTGACAATGAGCTGGCAACGCTCGGAAGCGTCCACGAGCAAGTCGCCCAAGCCGGGCAGAATGTCTGGATGCAGGCCTAGCTCGGGCTCTTCAAGGCACACCAGCGACGGCGGTTCTGGATGACAGAGAATTGCCAAAAGGCACAAGTAGCGGATCGTGCCATCGGAAAGCCGCGTTGCGGATATCATCATGTCGCCTTCGCGCAGGTAGACGTTGACGGTATCGCGCTCGATATTCACGCGAAGATCGGAGATGCCATCGTAGAGTTCCCGGAGCGTCTTCAGAAGTCGCTGCTTCGCCTCCGTATCCTGATTCAGCACATTGAGCACAAGACCCAGGTTTGCCGCGTCGTCCAGCAAGACATCGCTTGGCAGGTCCGGCCGTTGCGGATGTCGCGTCGGCGCAAGTGGCCCGAAAGTCCAGTCTCGGTAGATTCGAATGCCTTTGAAGGCTTCCGCAACCCGGCACACCTGGGGAAAGACCAGGGGGTTGTCCACTATGGCGAGAAGCGACTTCTGGACATCCAATTGCTCAAGCGGCTGCCTTTGATTGTCCGCAGTGAAGAGCTCTGCCTCGCGGGCATCAGGTTCAACTCTGATTGCCGACTCACGCGGCGGACGCGTGAAGCAGACACCACGCCCGTTAGCGCTATCGTCATCCGCGCCCCGACATTGCAGTTTCTCGCTTGCGAGTTGAAAACGTTGCCCCCGATCAAGGAAAGAAAGCTGGTAGCTAAGCGCTCGGTCACCGTCGGAACTCGCCAAGGCGGCGTCAATTTCGGCAAACCGCGCCTTGGGCTTACCCCGCCAAATCCAATCCCTGACCCCGCCCCCGTCATCAATGGGCTTCGTAATATCGGTTGGCGCTGCGCTCAGTAGACTGATCGCCTCAATGAAATTGGACTTGCCCGAACCGTTGGGACCGATCAACACGTTCAGTGGTCTGAGATCCAGCGCCGGCGAGTCCGGACCGAACGAAAGCAGGTTGGTCAACTGGAGCCGCTCGATGAGCACTGTGTCCGCCTACTTCTCACTCGCTGTGATTGTCTTCGCCATCAAGTGTACAGCCTCCGACGAGAATCCCGGTTCGTTAGGCTCGCCGTCACGCGTTCCGCATACCGTAGCCCAATTTCCGTATCTCCTTGCGGAACCTCGGCTCGGCATGCGTCGGCACAACGAGGCTCCGCCCGCCGACGCGCTGGCATAGATTGGCGGTGCGTTTATTGTTGGCGAGCAGGTCCGCCAGATCCGCATCGACGCACTCCACGATCAATGCCATGCCTGTTGGGCATAGCGCTGCGGCGCGCCGCTCCGTGTCCCGCAGAAACCGTTCGACGGTTTCCGGCAAGGGTTGATCGTCCCGCGCCTGAAGAAACTCGCGCAATACTTCCATGGGATGCCCGCTCTCGACGCTGGACAGGGTCTTGTCGCGATCGAGGCGCCATACCTTTTCGGATTCCGCGGTCGCGAACGCTTCGAGCAACAGTCGCTCGTCTGGCGGGATCGGCGCGTCCGAAACCTGAATCCGCAAATCCGGAAACAGGGTCAGCGATCCTCGACTTGTCGGCGTTCTCGGTTCGTAGCGATCAGTCAATCCAAGGCAATAGGCCCCCAGCGCGTTAAGGCGGAAGCAATGCAGGCCGTCGTAGCGGCTCAAGAACGCGAGCTCGTCGCTTCCCGGCAAATTCCAATAGTCGCGTCGCGCGCCTTCGGGTTCGATATAGGCGATGTCGATCAGCCCCAAGGTGGCGGCGATTTCGAATAGGAAACACAGGATGTAGCGTTCCTGCAGTATGTTCCAGCCGTGGGAACCTCCATATCCGAGGCTGTCGTATCGCTGCTCGAAAAAATACAACTTCCATGGATCGCGAATCACGTCGAAATCGAACTCCGCCGCTTGCATGAACCGGGAAAACTCCTCGACGCGAACCCAGCGGCCCACCGGGCACTCCTCGAGGGCTGCGGCGATCATCCCTCGGCGCATGGGTGGCGCGGTCATCGAGCGTTTGCCCCGGCCGCGCTGCCCCTTGATGGTGTCGACGCGATTGAATTCGTCGAGCAGCGAGCTCTTCAACCAGCGTTGCCAGAGTTTTTTCAAGGTTCCCGCCGCCGATGCGCGCAACGCGGCGTGCCCCGCCTTGGTCAGCGCGATTTTTCGTCCCTGCGGTTCGACGAGTCTGGCGGCTTGCACCAACAATGGCCAAACGAAAGCTCTGATAGGTCCGACAACCTGATGCCAAGCCTTCTTTTTGTGCGCGACGGGGTGGAAAAAGTCGCCTTCCAACAGATTGTCGGCGATCAGTCGCACCGCGGCGGCGGAGGGTTGCGATGTTTTCGCGCTCACGGCGATACCGCCGCGATCAATCAGTCGCAGGACGGTGAATAGATCCCGAAGCGCGGCGTGCTCCATGTTGCGCTGGATCAGCGGAACCATCTCGCTACTGTCCTGCGTCGTGTGGTAGCCGACAAATCGTCGAATTTCGTCCGGCGGCTCGTCCAGCGTTTCCAAGGTGGGTTCTTCGGGAGGCGGCACGAAGTCCCGCAGCCGCCCGGCAAGATCGGGGGGAATGGACTCCGGCTGGTATCCGTACCGAGTCTCGACGTAAACAAAAAGGCGCAACGGCGTGAGCGCGCAGTGGCCGTAATGGTCGACCGGGTATGGCGCGACGCCGTGCTTGGCGCGAAATCGCTCGACATCCAGTTTGCTGTCCAGCGAATACAGCGTTTCGCGCACGGCGAGTTGCTGGGTTTCGTCGAGGCCGTGCCAAAGGTGGCGCAGTCGATCACCGTCGAGTTGACGCTCGAGCGCGGCGATCAGGTCGGCTTTGCGGGTAGGTCTGGCGACTTCCGGCGTGAGCCGCAGGAGCTTCTTCAGATCCTCTACAGACGGCAGCCACAGCGCTTCTGCGAGAGTTGCTGGCGGCAAGTTGTAGCGGTCGCGCGGCATATTGCGTGTGATCGTGAAAGCGTTTCGTGCCTGCGCCGCGCCCCGTATCGTCTGTCGTCGCAAGCGGCGGCGGCGTGATCGCCGCTTACGCTGCGCGCCTTAGTTGCTGCGAAGCACTCGTCCGCTTCGCACGTCGGTCAGTTCGTCGTCGCGGAGAAGGACCTCACCGTTGCACAGCGTCGCCTTGTAGCCCACAGCGCGCTGGATGAAGCGCGGCGCGCCGAATGGAAAGTCGTGGACGATTTTCGGCATCCGCTCCTCCAACCGGTCCAGTTCGAAGACGTTGATGTCGGCCCGTTTGCCCACGGCCAGGGTGCCCCGATCATCGAGACCGAGCACATCTGCCGGCACCGCGCTGATACGGCGCACGGCCTCCTGCAAGCTGTAGACACCTGCGTCGCGAGCCCAGTGGGACAGGACGAAAGTCGCCCATCCGGAGTCGATCATCTGGCTCACGTGCGCGCCGGCGTCCCCCAGGCCCGGCATCGCCCAATCCATGGTGATCAGTTTTTGCAAGTCTTCCAGGTTGGTGTTGAAAGCGCGGAGATGGAACAGCGCCTTGCCGTCGGTCTGGTCGGTAATGCGCAACCACGTCTCCACGGGATGCTCCCCGGCGGCTTGCGCCACGTGATACAGGCTTTCTTCCGGCTGGTGGGTGTAACGGGGTCTTTGTGCATCACCCATCCAGAACCAGCGTTTCGTCGCCTCCAACACCGGTTCGCCCTGGGCCTTGACCTCTTCGATCAACTGGCGCCGGGTTTCGGGGTGCCGGATGGCCTTCAGGCGTGCGTCGAAGTCCTGTTCGCGCAGCGCGTTCCATGCCGGTGTGCGGAAGAAGCTGTTGGTCGTCAAGCCGCCGACGCCCCCGCCGCTCCTCGGCACGGTGACGGAGGTCACCTTGAGGCCTTCGGCGCGCATGGCCATCACCTTTTCGTTCAGGCGTTCGGGGCCGAACTCGAGCGCCGAACTGAATAGCGCGCCGCGGGCGAGACGCGCCTCGTCGGCGATGAGCGCTATTTCCTCTTCGAATTCACGGAAGTTGGACACCGTCTGCATGAAACCGCCGTGCGCGCCGACTTCTTTGGCTACCGCCCGCAGCTCGTCGCGATGGGCGAAGGTGCCGGGAATTGAACGGCCGTCGGGCAGGCGGTGTTGCGGCAGGCGGTTGGTGGAGAAACCGACCGCGCCTTCCTTCACAGACTGTCCGGCCAGCGCTGCGATCTGTCGGATTTCGTCTTCGGTGGCGGGTTCTTCAACCGCGCGCTCGCCCATCACGTAGAACCGAGTAGCGCAATGGCCGACCAGCCCGCAGACGTTGATCGAGGGACCTAGCGCTTCGAGGGCGTCGAGATAGCCGCCATAGGACTCCCAGTTCCACGGCAGTCCGTGCAGGATGGCCTTCTTGGGAATGTCCTCGACCGTCTCCATCATGCCGGCGAGAAACTCTCTGTCGGCAGGCTTGCAGGGCGCGAACGTGACGCCGCAGTTGCCGAGCAGGGCTGTCGTGACGCCGTGCCACGACACGGACGTGACCTGCGGGTCCCAACCGATCTGGGCATCGAGGTGTGTATGCAGGTCGACGAAGCCGGGCGATACGGTCAATCCATCAGCTTGAATCTCTTCCTTGCCTCTGCCATCGACCTTGCCGATCTCGACGATTTGATCGCCGTCCACGGCGACGTCCGCACGGAAGGGCTCGCTTCCCGTGCCGTCGACTACGTTGCCGCCCCGAATGACTAGATCGTGACTCATTGTTTCCCCAACTTCGGTTGGTATTGGTCTGTCTCGATGATAGGCGATGCATGTAACTGTCGCCATCGCGACGGCGGATAAGCTCTCGGCACCTCAGTGATCCACAACGAACCAAGGCGAGGTAGCGTAAAATGAAGGGTGGACAAGAACACTCGAACAAGTGATCGATTCGGAGCGCCCATGGCCGATCAATCCGAGGCGCTTGCCCTTCTCAGGCGCCAGCTTGCCAACGAGGATGCCAACTTCCGCGACGGACAGTGGGAGGCCATTGACGCCCTGGTGAACCGTCGAGAGCGGTTGCTTCTGGTGCAGCGAACCGGGTGGGGCAAGAGCGCGGTCTATTTCATTGCCACGCGTATGCTCCGTGACCGAGGTTTCGGCCCGACATTGATCGTGTCTCCCTTGCTGGCACTAATGCGAAACCAGATCTCGGCCGCCGAACGAATGGGCCTGCGGGCATTGACTATCAACTCCACCAATCGGGAGGAGTGGCCGACGCTGCGGCGCGCCGTGTTGGCAGACGAGGCAGACGCGCTGTTGATTTCTCCCGAACGGCTGGCCAACGACAGCTTCATGGACCAGCTACTACTGCCAGTATCCGCCCGCATAGGACTGCTGGTTGTAGATGAGGCGCACTGCATATCGGACTGGGGTCACGATTTTCGTCCCGACTATCGTCGTCTTGTAAACGTCCTGCGGAGAATGCCCGCAAATTTGCCGATAGTGGGTACCACCGCGACGGCCAACGACCGTGTAATTGACGATGTTCAAGATCAACTTGGCCGAATTAACGTCCAACGCGGCCCATTGATGCGCGAAACTCTGTCCTTGCAGACGATTCGTCTGGCGACGCAGGCGGAACGTCTTGCCTGGCTGGCGGACCATATCAAGGAGCTTCCGGGAACCGGCATCATCTATACGCTGACGACGCGTGACGCCGAGCAGGTTTCGGCCTGGCTGAATCAGCGCGGCATTCTCGTTCGCCCGTACCATGCGAACGTCGCGGATGAACGCTACGCGGATTCCAACGCATATCGGCGCCGCCTGGAACTCGCTCTCGAGCGGAACGAAGTGAAGGCACTGGTCGCCACCCCAGCTCTCGGTATGGGCTATGACAAACCGGACGTTGGATTCGTGGTGCACTATCAGGCACCGGGTTCGATCATCACCTATTACCAGCAAGTCGGTCGGGCGGGTCGCGGCATCAAGCGCGCGGTTGGGGTGCTCTTGTCGGGCCTCGAAGATGAGCAAATCCACGAGTACTTTCGAAGAACCGCGTTCCCTCACGAGCAATGGGTAAGCGAGGTCCTTGCGGCGCTTGAGAGTAGTGATGGCATGAATATTCGGGAGCTTGAGCAGTCGCTGAACCTTCGCTATGGACAGATTGAAAAAGTCCTCAAGGTCTTGTCCGTGGAAAATCCCGCTCCGATCATCAGGGAAGGGACACAAGGCGGTCGATGGCGGCGGACCGCAGTTCCCTACCGGATGGATGTCGAGCGCATCGCACGGCTTACGGAACAACGGGAACTGGAATGGCGGGAAGTCGGTTCCTATATCGAGGAGCAGGGATGCCTGATGAAGTTCTTGGCCCACGCGCTTGACGACCGCGACCCGAAACCGTGCGGAAGATGCGCATCCTGCCTGGGAAATCCCATCGTCGACGAGTCGGTTGCCCGTGAAACAGTTATTGCCGCCACCCGTTTTCTCCGTCAAGCGGAGATTCCGTTGGAGTGCAACAGGCAGGTTGCGAGGGGGTCGCTTCCGGAATACGGCTGGTCGGGAAATTCCCCTCCCACGCTTCGGGCTGAAAGGGGACGAATACTTTCCCGATGGGGCGGTGCCGGGTGGGGCGAAATTGTGGCACGGGACAAACGTGGAGGTCGTTTTCAAGACGAGTTGGTCAGCGCTTCGGCGGAAATGATCAGGGCACGATGGCAGCCGGATCCCTGGCCGGACTGGGTCACCTGCGTTCCGTCCAATCGGCATACAACGCTGGTTCCCGACTTCGCAAGCCGGCTTGCGAAGTCGCTCTCGCTGCCCTTTGCACCGGCGGTGGTCAAGGTGAAGGACAACCCCCCGCAGAAGGAGCAGCAGAACCGATTCCATCAGTGCCATAATCTCGACGGGGTATTCGCCATTGAAGGTCAAGTCCGGGAGGGGGCGGTCCTGTTGGTGGACGATGTTGTGGACTCTGGATGGACGCTGACGATCATCGCGGCGCTCCTCCGGCAAGCCGGCTGCGCGGCGGTGTGGCCGTTCGCGCTCGCGACGGCAAGCGTGGGAGCCTGAAGTGAACGCAGTCCCTCAGTCGGAGGCGGTCATGCTGCTCACCGTCTCGTTCGGCAAAACCGACCCTGAGAACGCCAGGCCACTGACTCCCAAAGAATGGGGCGAGTTCGCCGTATGGCTGAACGAACGGGACCTTGCGCCAGAGGATCTGCTCAAGGGCGATTTGCCAAGGCTGCTTGGCGACTGGCACCACCCAAAAGTGACAGGCGAGCGCATCGAAACCCTGCTGAGCCGGGGAGCGACCCTCGGATTCGCGCTGGAAAAGTGGCAGAGGGCGGGTTTGTGGGTGCTGATGCGGTCAGACCCCGAGTATCCAAAGCGCCTGAAGCATCATCTTGGGTGGAAGGCGCCGGCGGTCCTGTTTGGCTGTGGCAACAAGAATCTGCTGAGCGCACGCAGCGTAGCGGTAGTTGGCTCCAGGCATGCCGACGACGCTGATATTCGCTTCGCAGAGAGCGTGGGTCGCCAGGCGGCTGAAAGCGGAATATTGGTTGTGTCGGGTGGTGCCGCCGGCGTGGATCAGGCGGCGATGCTGGGTGCGCTCGATGCCGAGGGGACAGCTATCGGCATTCTGGCGGACAGCCTTCTTCGGTCCTCGATTTCGGCGAAGTACCGCAAGCACCTCATGTCCGGGGATCTGGCGCTGATTTCGCCGTTCAACCCCGAAGTCCGTTTTTTGGTCGGCAACGCCATGGCCCGCAACAAGTACATCTACTGCTTGGCCCATGACGCCATCGTCGTTAGCAGTACGCCCAACAACGGCGGAACATGGAATGGTGCCATCGAGAACCTGAAAAGAGGATGGGTGCCTCTATGGGTCAAGCAGACTGAAACTCCAGGCTCCGGCAATCCCCAGCTTGTGGAACTCGGGGGGCGGTGGCTGGAAAACCTCGATGATCCAGCGTTTGCTACGCAAATCTATTGCCGGGACTCCGGTCAGGAGTCGAATCCAAACGGTGATGCGTCGTGTCAATTGCCCGGTGTCGGGCAAGAGGAATCGTCCGATGCGGCGAAGCAAGTCGAACACTCGCTTCGGCCCGTATCTTCAGGCTCGGACCGGCCGAATACGCGGAGCCGGGAAATCCAGCAATCGACCCAGGGCGAGAGTATCGACTTTGCCGAAGAACTCTATCGACAGGTCCGATTGTTGGCACCTGTCCTCTGCGCGGAACCGAAGAGGGCTGGAGCCATAGCGGATGCGCTTGGTGTGACCAAGCCTACGGCCGATGCCTGGATAAGGCGGCTCGTCCAGGAACGAATCTTGGAGAAGATTGCGAATCCCGTGCGCTACGTTACCCGCGAGAGGGACCTCATCGGGTAATTGCCGTTGCGGGATGCCTGCCAGAGACTCCTTCCGGGAAAGTGCCGCCCGATAGCGGTAGCATCGCGCCGGCAACGGACGTAAGGGGGTATTCATGGAAGTTCCGCTTCTCACCGATGACTTTCTGCGCCGTCCCGTGCAGCTCTATCCCAACAAGACTGCGGTGGTGGACGGCGCGCGGCGCTACACGTATGCGGACCTGCAGGCGCGAGTAAACCGGCTGTCTCATGCGCTCTTGAGTCTCGGCGTGGAACCGGATGACCGCGTCTGCATCCTGAGCCCGAACTCCCACTTTTTTCTTGAGAGCTTTTACGCCACGAGCCAGATCGGTGCAGTTCTGGTTCCGCTCAACTACCGCCTGGTGGCGGCGGACCACCAATACATCCTGAACCACGCGGGCGTGACGGTCCTGCTGGTGGACTACGAGTACGCGCGGGTCGTCGACGACATTCGCGCCAACCTCTCCGCAGTGCGCCATTTCGTCGTTGCCGAGGACCGGGACGAGACGTCCGCGGCCGCGGTGCCCCCGGGGTGGATCGACTGGGAAGCGCTGATTGCGGAACAACCGGATACCGCTCCCACTCCAATCGAACGGGGCGAAAACGACCTGGTATCGATCAACTACACGTCAGGCACGACCGCGCGCCCCAAGGGCGTGATGATGACGCACCGCAACTGCTACGTGAATGCCTACAGCCTCATGACCCATCTGCGCGTCTGCCACGACGATGTCGAGCTATGGACGCTGCCGATGTTTCATTGCAATGGTTGGGGCGGTGTCTACGCACTCACCGGGGTGGGCGGCACGCACGTAGTCCTGCGCGCGGTCGACGGCGCCGAAATCTATCGCCTCATCGAGCGGGAGAAGGTGACGTTCGCCTGCATGGCGCCCGCGGTGCTGCGCACGATCCTGGACTATCCGGACAAGGACAGGCACGTCATCACAACGAAGCCGCGTTTTACGGTTGCGGGAGCGCCGCCGCCGGCGGCGTTCATCGAGCGGCTCGAAGAAGAACTCGGCTGGGAGTTCCTCCAGATCTATGGTTTGACGGAGACGGCCCCGCTGCTGACCGTGTCCCAACCCGACCATGAAACCCAGCGGACAGACTACGCGCGACGGGCGCGGGCGGGTGTGCCGGCGGTGGGCGTGGATATCGTGTTGCGCGACGAACAGGGGCGGCCGGTACCCAGGGACGGCGTTACCGTGGGCGAGGTATGCGCCCGTTCCAACGTCGTCTTCAAGGGTTACTGGAAACAGCCGGAGGAGACGGCGAAGGCGATCCGGGACGGCTATTTCCATACCGGTGATCTGGCTGTCTGCGACGCCTTCGGCAACATCCATATCGTTGATCGCAAGAAGGACGTGATTATCTCGGGAGGCGAGAACATCAGTTCGCCCGACATCGAGGATGCGCTGTATCGTCACCCGGCCGTGATGGAGTGCGCGGTCATCGGCGTGCCCCACGAGAAGTGGGGCGAGACGCCCAAGGCGCTGATCGTCCTGCGCGAAGGTCGCGAAGGTTTTGAAGGGGGAAATCCGACCGAAGCAGAAATCATCGGCTTCTGCCGCGAGCATCTGGCGCACTTCAAATGCCCCACCTCGGTGGAGTTTCGCGAGGAGCTGCCGCGCACCGCCACAGGCAAGCTGCAGAAGTTCAAGCTGCGCGAGCCCTATTGGGAAGGAGAACGTCGGGTAGGCTAACGCCGCCAATCCCCTCGCCTGATGGCTGGGGCTCGGCTCCGAACGGTCGAACTACGCGACGAGAACCGGGCGAGGCTGTGCATTGCGAGATCCACTACGCCAAACCGACCGAGGGTTGGGGAGAGCAGGTGCTCTGGCGTACCGAGCAAGAAGCGGGCTATTGAGAAGCGCGACTTGACGAGTTCCTGGACAAGCTCGAGGGGCTCGATTGGTCCTGCGGCGAAGCCGGCCGGTGATGTCACCGGTACTCGAACCGACGACGTTGACAGCGAACCGGAGCCGGACCCGGCGCTTGCGGCACCTGTCGAGAAGCCGGAGGCCACCGATGATGACGTCGAGGAAGCGTCGGTGCCGGCCGAGCCTGACACTTCGGACGCCCCTACGACGGAGTGATCGGCGCTGGAGATGCGCGTCTACCCGGACATCGCGACGTCGGCGAACCGTATACGCGCCATCAACGCCGAGCGCTGGGGGTTCCAGTGCTGTGTGTCGCCGACGGCGGCGATTTTCTTCAGCATTTCGTAGAAATTCCCCGCCACGGTGATGTTTCGCACCGGGCGGATGCGTTCGCCGTCTCGGCATAGAAAGCCAGCAGCACCAAAGCTGAAGTCTCCGGAAACCGGATTCCCGCCCGAGTGCAAGCCAGCGAGATCGACGATTTCCAGGTATTCACCGCCGGTGAGCGTGTCCTCGTCGACATCGCCGGGACCCACCTCGAGTTGGCGCAAGCCGACGCCGAGGGATGATCGGGGGGACCGGGCGGCGTTGCACGTATTGGGGACATCGAAGTGCGTCGCGGTGGCGCTGTTGTGGACAAGCGTGCGCAGGATTCCGCCATCGACCAGCGTCGTCGTGGATGTGGGCAAGCCCTCGTCGTCGAAAAGCGCGTAGCCCAGGCTGTGGGCGTCGAGCGGCGCATCCCGAATGGTGAGTGTGTCGACGGCAATGCGTTCGCCCACCCTGTCACGAAACGGATTGATTCCATCCCTCGCGTTCTTCGCGGAGAACATATCGCGGAATACGGCGAACAGATCCGCCTGGCGTTCGATGTCGAACAGGACGTCATAGTGGTGGCTCGGTATGGCTTCGCCCTGGAGCATCGCGACGCAGCGCCGGTAGGTCTCGTCGACGATCCAGGCGGTGTCGATTTCGTCGAACCGGCGCGCGTGCCGCTGGACGCCTTCGAGCGCGTCCTTGTCGCCGTCGCTCATGAGGGCGTAGGCGTAAGCGCTGCAGACGCGGTTCCTGCTGTGCGCGGTGCGGCCGGTCGTCGCGAAGACATGCCGCCCGGCCGTTAGGTCCCGGACACCGTTGTCGGGCACGCTGCGGACGTTGTCGCGGGCGGTGAGTTCCCGCTCGAGGTAGAGCGCCGCCTCGATCTTCGCGTCCACGGACGTGGGATCGTCGGGGCAGAGGATGGCGTCGTCGGTCACCAGGGCCGTGTCGCCGGCGGCGACTGACTCGGCGGGGTCGATGCGCGCGAACGTGGCGTTGACGAGCGCCTGGTCCACCATGGAATCCAGGGACGGGGGATCGCTGGCTTCGCTATAGGCGATGCCGGTGCGGTCATCCTTGATCACGCGCACGCCGTAGACGCGGGTCGATGTGATCTTGTGCTCTTCGAGTTCTCCGCCGTGCGCCGTGAGGGATAGCGACGACTGCTCCTGGACGACGAGGTCGCCGACCGCGCCGGCGGCAAGGACCCGGTCGAGGATGCGCTCGGCGTTGGCTTCGACGACGCCGGCCATCAAGAGTTCCCTCCCACCAGGATGTCGTCCACCTTTAACGTCGCCTGACCCACAGTGGTTGGCACCATGCCGGAGACGGAGCCGCACATACCGGTCGCCAGGGCAAAGTCGCGGCCGACCATCGATATGCGTTTCAGGACATCGGGGCCGGTGCTGATCAAGGTCCCTGCCTTGACAGGATGGCGAATCTTGCCGTCCTCGACGTAGTAGCCCTCGGTTACCGCGAAGTTGAATTCCCCGGTGCCGGGCTGGACCGAGCCTCCGCCCATGTGCGAGGCATACACGCCGCGGCGGATCGAGGAGATCATATCGTCGAAGCTCGCCGCGCCCGGTTCGATGAACGTGTTGCGCATCCGCGAGGCGGGCGCGAACCGGTAACTCTGGCGGCGGCCGGACCCGGTGCGCGGCAGCCCCGTCTGGGCGGCGCCGACGCGGTCGGCAAGGAAGTTGACGAGCTTGCCGTCCTTGATGAGTTGCGTGCGCTCGGTGGGCATGCCCTCGTCGTCGATGTTGATGGAGCCCCATTCGCGGACCAGCGTACCGTCGTCGACGGCGCTCACCACCGGGTTGGCGATCATCTCGCCGAGCTTGTCGTGAAACACGGACGCCTTTTTGGCGACCGACGTGGTCTCCAAGAGATGCCCGCAGGCTTCGTGGAAGATCACGCCGCCGAAGCCGTTGCCGATCACGACCGGCATACGACCGGAAGGACACGGCCTCGCCGATAGATTCACCAGGGCCTGGCGTGCCGCTTCGGCACCGCATTCCGCGGGGTCGAGGGTCTCGACGATTTCCCAGCCCAGGAGGCCGCCGTCGGTCTTCATGCCGGTGGCCTGTTCGGAGCCGTTGGACGCCACGGCTTGCAGCCGCGTGCGGATGTAGTGGCGCGTGTCGCGGATATGCAGGCCCTCGCTGTTGAAGATCTCGACCGCCTGTTCGCGCTGCCCGCAGACGCCCTGGGTCTGGGAGATGAGGTTGCTGGCGGCGCGCGCGGCCCGGTCCGCGGCGAAAAGGTAGCCCACCTTGTCGCGCACTTCCGAGTCCTTGGCAAGGGTCCGTTCCGCCCCGTGGACATCCGCCGCGGCGCGAAAGTCGAACGCCCGCGCGGTGGTGGCCGGATCGCGGCGGTCCTTGGCCGCGAGTTCGGAGACGATGCGCTTGAGTTCTTCCGCATCCGTGCGGTTGGTGTAGCCGTAGAGCACCTTGGCGCCGTACACCAGCCGGACGCCGACGCCGAAGTCGATGCCGGAGGCGATGTCCCGGACCTGGTTCGACAGGGTGGCGATGTTGTTGACCTGGTTGCGCTCCACGAACACCTCGGCGAAGTCGGCGCCGAGGGCGATGGCGTGGTCAATGGCGGATTGCGCGACGCGGGTGTCGAGCACGGGGTTCTCCTTTCGTACATGCGTTGTTTGGACCAAAGGCTCGTCGACCTCGAGCGGGGACGGGCATGCGAACGCGATTGGAGGACATCGGGCTGGCAGGACGGGAGTTTGTCACAAGCCCGCGCGATGTTCGACCACTGATCGCGACTCGGCGACGTGCCGACAACCGGCTCGCGCTGGCGGTCTCCACATCGCGCCGCACCGCCATCCGGGCCACACGCCGAGACGGCTGACCGATACCTACGCGGTGCTCGCTGAGGATATGGCCCGACTGATTGCGTCGACTCACGTCAGCGCGATGCGACTGGAGTCTCTCGGCTGCCGGGAGGCAACCTCGGACTCGCCGAGCCGTAGGCGTGGCGGGCTAGGGCGCCAGCCAGTTACTGCGGGTTGATTCGGGCGAGTCCAATCGTCCATCGATCTTCGCCGAGCGCGTGCTCGGCCGAAAACGCGGGCGACCATTCCGGCTCGCGCCAGCGAGTCGCCAGGGTCTCCTCCATCACGTAGTCTCGATGCTGATCGAGCGCCGCGGCGATGTCGGGTGATCCGTCGATCCTGAGCGCGATCCGATCCGAGACGTCAAGCCCCGCCTGTTTGCGGGCTTCCTGCACGGTGCGCACGAGTTCCCGCGCGAGGCCCTCTTGCACAAGGCTCTCGGTCAATGTGGTGTCGAGGCCCACGAGGTAGCCGCTTTCTTCGGCGCAGGCATAGCCCTGGGCCGACGTTGACTCGACCAGCACGTCCTCCGGTTCGAAGGCGAAGGTCTCGTTCTCTACCACCACTTCGAAAGGCCGGCCATCGGTAACGGCCACGGCGATGGCGCGGCCGTCCGCTTTCGCCAGCGCGTCGCGGATCGCGGGCACGCGCCTGCCGTAGCGTTTGCCGATGCGCGGCAGGTTCGGCTTGATGCGGTAGCTCAGAAGATCGGCGTCGGAGTCAAGCACTTCCACCGCCTTGACGTTGAGTTCTTCGCTGATCTGATGCGCCTGCCGCGCAAGGATGCCGGCGTGTGCGGGGTCGGGCGTCCCCACCAACAGCCGCGAAAGCGGCTGGCGCACGCGCAGGCCGCTGCGGCTACGCGCCGCCCGGCCGAGTCCGACTACGCGCTGTACGACTTCGAGTTCGGCGATCAGCGCGTCGTCGCGGGCTGCGGGATCGGGCACGGGCCACTCGCTCATATGGACGCTGAGCGGTGCCGCCTCGTCGACTCCCCGCGCGAGGTTCTGGTGCACCGCTTCGCTCAAGAACGGCATGATCGGCGCCATCAGCCGGTTCACGGTGTGCAGGCACTCGTACAGTGTCAGGTAGGCGGCCTGTTTGTCGCGGCCCTCGGCGGCCTTCCAGAACCGCCGACGGTTGCGCCGCACGTACCAGTTGCTGAGCTGATCGACGAACGACTCTATCGCCCGGCCCGCCGCCAGCACGTCGTATGCCTCCAGCGCCCGCGTGGCGACCGCCACCGTCTCATGCAGCGCCGCGAGCGCCCAACGGTCGATCTCGGGGCGTTCGGCGAGCGGCACGTCGCTTGAGATATCGACTTCGTCGAGCTTCGCGTACATGACGAAGAACGCGTAGGTGTTCCAGTACGTATTGATGAATCCGGCCGCGACTTCGCGAACCAGATCGACCGATATGCGCTTTTGCGCCTCCGGCGCCTGTCGGCAGGACAGGAACCAGCGTAGCGGGTCGGCGCCGACCCGGTCGAAAACCTCGTACGGATCAAGGATATTGCCCAGCGATTTCGACATCTTCTTGCCGTCCTTGTCGACGATGTGGGCGAGGCAGATGCAGTTCCTGTAGGCGACGCTGTCCGACACCAGGACCGCGATGGCGTGCAGAGAGTAGAACCAGCCGCGCGTCTGATCGATCGCCTCGCAGATGTAGTCGGCGGGGAAGCGGCTTTCCAGCAGGTCGGCGTTCTCGAACGGATAGTGGAACTGCGCGTAGGACATGGCCCCCGAATCGAACCAGCAGTCGATCACCTCCGGGACGCGCCGGTACGTTCGCCCGTTTTGCGGTTGCGTGAACGTGATCTCATCCACGGCGGGCCGGTGCAGGTCGACATCTGCCAGGCTCCGTCCGCAGAGTGACTCGAGTTCCGCCATTGAGCCGACGCACATGTAGTCGCCGTCGCCATCGGTCCAGACGGGCAGCGGGGTGCCCCAGAAGCGCTCGCGCGAGAGCGCCCAGTCGACGTTGTTCGTGAGCCAGTTGCCGAAGCGTCCGTCGCGGATCGTTTGCGGAACCCAGTTGATGGACTGGTTCAGCTCCGCCATGCGGTCCCGGAGCCGGCTGGTCTCGATGAACCACGCGTCCTTCGCGTAATAGATCAGCGGGTCGCCGGTGCGCCACCCGTGCGGATAGTTGTGCAGAAGACGTTCGGAGCGATACATGAGCCCGCGCTCTTCGAGCAATTCGATGAGGATCGGGTCGGCGTCCTTGAAGAACTTCCCGGCCACGGGTTCCACCGCCGACACGAAACAGCCATCGAGTCCGACGCCATGCACGACGGGCAGGCCGTTCTTCCGACCCAGTTGGAGGTCGTCCTCGCCGTACGCCGGCGCGCAGTGCACGATGCCGGTACCTTCCTCGACGGTGACGAAGTCGGCCGTCCACACCTGACAGATCGGGCCGTCGGCCGGCAGGTAGTCGAACGGTCGCGCGTAGCTGATTCCTGCCAGGTCGGCGCCCTTGACCCGCTTCTCGACCGTGTATTCGGCGCCGAGCAACGCGGGCTCGACCAGCGCTTCGGCAAGGATCAGGGTCTCGTCCCCGACGCGCGCGTAGATGTAGTCGAGTTCGGCATGCGCCGCGAGTGCCAGGTTCGACGGGAGGGTCCATGGCGTGGTCGTCCAGACGAGGAAGGATGTGCGCTGTTCTCCTTCAACTGGAAAGCGCACGTAGATGGAGGGATCGTCGACTTCCCTGTAGCCGAGGGCGACTTCGTGTGACGACAGCGTGGCGCCGATGTGCGGGTCGTAGGGGACCACCTTGTAGCCTCGGTAGATGAGACCCTTGTCCCATATTTGCCGGAGCAGCCACCAAACGGACTCGATGTAGGCGTTGTCGAAAGTGTAGTAGGCATCGGACATGTTGACCCAGAAACCCATGCGCTCGGTCATTTGCTCCCAATCGTCTATGTAGAGCTGTACCGACTCGCGGCACCTGCGCGTGAACTCCGCCACGCCAACCTGGCGTTCGATCTCTCCCTTGTCGAATATCCCGAGGTCCTTCTCGATTTCGTGCTCGACCGGCAGGCCGTGCGTGTCCCAACCGGCCTTGCGCGGGCAGTGATAGCCCCGCATGTGCTTGAAGCGCGGAAAGATGTCCTTGAACGTGCGCGCGAGGACATGGTGGATGCCGGGCTTGCCGTTGGCGGTCGGTGGCCCCTCGTTCCAGATATACAGCGGCCGACCCTCGCTCTGCCGCTGCGCCGCGTTGAACACGTCATGCTCGCGCCACAGCGCGAGCACTTCCGCTTCGAGCCGCGTGCCGTCGTAGCGGCTCGGCACGTCCTTGAATCCCATCGCCCGTCGTTCTCCGAACAAAAACCAAAACGCCCCGACAACGGATGCTGCGAATCGTCGCCGATTCGTCACGCATCTATTCTCGGGGCGAAGGTTCGGCCACCTTGTGCGGCCCAACGTCGCGGTACCACCCGGTTTCGCACGCGCCTCGCGACGCGAGCCTTAAGCGGTCACAGCACCTTGATCGGCGCGATGACCCGGCCCGTTTACGGGGGCCAGCCGGTCGAGCCTACTGAAATGCGACACATCCGTTCGGTCGACGGCTCCGGGGTGATCTTCGTCGGCGGCGGCGCGCGGAGCTTCCACCGTCCTCCGCTCGCTTCAAGGCCCGCTTCGGTCCGACTACTCGTCCCCTTCACTGCCTTTGCGATTGCCGGCCTCTCTCCACTCGGCGGGACCCACTTGGCGGGACCCACTTGGCGGGACGTGCCACAAGCGAAGGAACCGGTAACCGGGGACGATTTTAACGCGGCGGGCGGTTGCAAACCACCGCGCCCTGATCGTCACTACCGGAATCAGTAGCAGACGTACTTTGACGGGCACTGCGACCACCTGCCGTTTATTCTTTCGCGACTACCGAATCTTCGCATTGCGCGCCCGCACGGCCGCATGGAAAATTTCGTTCCTGATGGACTGATCTCGATCTGGAGCAGACCTGAATCGGGTTCCCCGATTTTCTGTCGGAATCGGGGGTAAGGATTGGGATCTCCTCACACTAGCTTTTGCGCCGACGGGCTGCCGGTGCGTAGCGTGTGGACGCGTATGGCAATCGTATTTGTGATTGATGACGCATGGACTTGCTGGGCGTTTTTGAAAGAAACCTGAACCGCCGCTTCTCCGGATGGATCGCGTGCACGGTCGTATACCTCGCTCTCGCGGCGCCCGCGCATGGCGAGCCCCATCAGGCCGATCCCCGCAGACAACGGTGTCGATCCCGCCAAGGCCGCGCTTGGCAGAATGCTGTTCCACGACACGAGGCTTTCGAAGGACGATTCCGTGTCCTGCGCGAGTTGCCACGAACTCTCTGCGGGCGGCGGCGACGGCCGACGGGTTTCCGTGGGCATCAATAACACGCCCGGCCTTGTGAACTCGCCGACAGTCTTCAACGCGGGCTTCAACTTCAAACAGTTCCGGGACGGCCGCGCAGAGTCGCTCGCGGACCAGATCGATGGTCCGGTGCAGTCTTCGATCGAAATGGGCAGTCTTTGGCCCGAGGTGGTGGCCAAGCTGTTTCAGGACGAGCGCTACCCGCAGCTCTTCGGAACAATCTATCCCGACGGCATAAACCGCGCGAACGTCAAGGACGCGCTAGCCGAGTTCATGACGTCCCTGACCACTCCGAACAGCCGCTTCGACCGCTGGCTGAACGGCGAATCCAATGCCATCAGCCCGCTGGAAAAGCGCGGCTACACCATGTTCAAGTACTACGGCTGCGTGTCCTGCCACCAAGGCGCGAACGTGGGCGGCTCGCTTCTATATTGGCTTGTCCGCAACAACGACCCGGAAGGCTACCGCACGTCGATTTCCGGTGTGCAGCGAATCCAGCAGTTGGCGGCGGACTGGAGCATAGGAACGGCCCGCGTCAGATCCGACCCGCTGGCCGATTTCGACTCCCTGGTCGCATTCATCCCGCAGATGAGCCAGCTCAAGGGAGCGCTTCTGGCCAAGGTGCGAAGCCTTCCCGATATTCCCGACAGATTGGCCAACGACGTGAGCGCATATGTGAGCGCGGTCGACGCCAAGGAAGAGCGCATCGAGCGGTTCAAGACGGGATATGCCGTCATCAGGAACTCGTCGCGCTACCTGCCATTGGCGGCGGCGAATATCGTGCAGGCGCCGAACATCAACCCCGAGCTGTTGGGCGAAGTGTCCACCCTGACGAACGAAATCGACGCCTATCTGGTGGCCCCGACCGACGCCACAAAGGGCCGTCTGACCGTTGCGCTGGAGCGCCTGGGCGCCAGCGCCACCGTGCTGCCGGCGCCGTTGCCCAACTATTTGGCCAACTTCATCTCGCACGCGGACGTGTTGCTCGAACGCCAGGCGCCCACCGACGAACTGTTCTCGCTGACCACATCGAGCGAAATTTCGGATCTCGCGGTGAAAATCGTGGACGATCTGGGATTCGAGCTCGACAGGAAACAGGAACGCAACGATCAATACCTGAACGGTATCCTGGTTGCAGTCGCCGCCTTGTTGTTGCTGTGGATCGTATTCGCGGTGAGCAGAACCCGAACCACCGTTGCCGAAGCAACCGTTACGACGCAGCGTGTGGCTGTCGCCGGGGAACCGGCGACCGACGCCTCGGAACCGGCCGCTGGTGCTGAAAAACCGACCGATGAGGCCGTGTCCAGGAACGCCAAGCTTTTGATGTCGCACAAGATACTGTCGGACACCGTGGGTCAGCGCCTGGCCGTGACTGCGGACGAAATCGCAACGGGCATGGAATCGCTCAGCGAGGCGAACGACAAGGTCCAGGAAACTCAGAGTAGTGCCGAACGCGCGGATGTGGTGGCGGCGGCGAACGCCGTCGTCGCCAACGTGCGGGCGCAGGCGACGGAAATCGCCGAGGTCGCGGAACGCCTGTCGGCTTTCTCCAAACGCCAGGGCGAGGTGAGCTACAGCTTGCTCGACCTCAACGACTGTATTGACGAAGTCGTCGCCGTGACGCAGGCCGAGAACGTTGCGACGGTGGAGACAGATTGCGGCGACGTGCCCGACATATTCGCATCGAGAACGGAAATCTGCTTGATGCTGGAGAAGGTCGTCGAGAATTCGGCGCAGGCAATTCACGAAAAGGGCCAAGACGACAAAGGCGAAATCAGGATCGCGACGAAGGGAGAGAAGGGCAAGGCGTACATCACGATTATCGACAACGGTGTCGGCATGTCGGCTGCTGTCCGAGAGAGCATGTTCGAGCCTTTCTATGCGGCGACAGACGGCCGAACCAGCGTGGGTCTCACCTCTACGAGCTACCTGGTGGAGAAATACGGCGGGTCGATTTCAGTCAGTTCAATGCCGGGCGGCGGAACCGTTACGCGGATAACGCTGCCGGGCACGCCGGAATAACTACATGGATGGCGTATTTCAATGACTGCGAGAGCGAAGTGGCCGGTGCGAAAGCCGGAGATGCGGGAACCGGGCTTCGGACGAATCCGCTGGACCCTCCTGTTGTTCATCTTGTTGCCGGTACCCGTGCTTCTTTTCCTTGGGCCGTATTTGCGAAGCGCGCTCAACGGCACGTCGGAGGACGTTGCCTGTCTGGTCGAACCGGCCGACATCGCCGGCCGCGCGGTCTATTTGCTGGACCTTCGCAAGCCTTTGAGCCCAGCCTATGGTTCGCTTCCCGGCAAGCTGCTGCGCGATGTGAGCCGTGACATCGAAGCGAACACCGAACTGCAGATATTCGCGCTCACCCGATATGCAGAATCGCCACGGATGCTGCTCGGACGCCTGTGCAAGCCCTATGACAACGCAGACCTGAAGATCGCGACTGCCAAGGACCAGGGCAACGGCAACAGGTCCCGGGACTGCGACGACGTGCCGGCCCAGGTATCCGTATCGTTGCGCGACAAGGCGAACCGGTTTTGCGCCCAGCGCGATGCGCCGCAGCGCCGGATCGATGTGCTCGTCCAGCAAGGTCCCGACGAAAGGGTTGCCAATACCTACCTGGTTGAAGCCCTGGAGGACACCTTCCGTGATCTTGAAGATCTCGCCGGGTCGCAATCGCTCTATGTGTTTTCGGACATGATGCAGCACGCCAGGTGGTATTCGCACCTGGACCTTCGGTGGGAAGACTGGAGCTTCGAAGAGTTTGCGGAACTACGCGAGGAACAGGCGCTCTGATCGGCGCTCCCACGCGGGCGCGCGCGGATCTCCGAGCGAAGGTCTTCTATATCCCACGAATGGGAGCAACGGAGAATCTACGGCGGAGAGTGGCGCACAAGCAGTTCTGGCAGGACTACTTCGCCGGCACCGGACTCGATTTTGAAGATCGCGCGACGATGCTGGAGTACGCCCACGAGCCTCTGATGGACGTGCCTTCGGTAGCCGAGATCGCCGCGCAGGAGCGAGAGCGCGTCCGATACGAACGCGAAGCCGTGGAACGGTTGCGCGCCAGGATGGCGGAAGAGAAGCTCGCGCTCCAATCGGTACGCCAGCAGTTGACCGACCAGACGCAGCAGTTGGAAGCCCGCGAACGCGAGTTGCGCAGCCAGCGAGATCTGCTGCAGGAACAGAACCCCAGCTAGCCGCACAGAGCCTCCCTGCCGAAGCTGCCCGCGAATAAACAGCCACGCGCTCGCCAACGGCTTGCCAACGCGCTCGCCGGGTTCACTCGCGACGCCGCTGTATCTCATGTGATGGGCTCTTGCGCGTCCGCCCTCTGATGTCGGCGGTGCGAAGGAAAGCAGATGAGAAGGAAGCCGGTGTTGCCGATCTGCGGCTTCGTCCTTGCGGGGCTGGCCGGGATGACGCTTGCCGCGCCCGGCGCGCAACAGCCGAACATCCTGTGGATCTATGTCGAGGATCAGAATCCCTGGTATGGAGCGTACGGCGAGTCGCTGGTAGAGACCCCGAATATCGATGCGCTCGCACGCGAGGGCGTCGTGTTCGAGCGCGCATACGCCGCGACGCCAGTGTGCAGCCCCAGCCGCTCGGCGCAGATCACGGGCAGCTATCCCATCCGCATCGGGGCGCACGATCATCGATCCAGCCGCGTCCCGAACGCGGAGATTCACTTGCCGAAGGACGTCAAGACCGTGCCGGAACTGTTTCGGCAATCGGAATACGCGACCTATAACCGCGGCAAGGACGACTACAACTTCGTCTACGACCGGTCGGAGTTGTATTCCATCGGTAACGACGCGCCGCCGCCGGCGCGGGCGAAGATGCCGGATAGTCCGCAAAAAGCAGACGTTGGCACGGGCGAGGAATCGAGTGCATCGGCCGCGAAAAGCGGCGGCGGCGCGCTCAGCAAAGGTGGTTGGAAGGGTCCGCGCGGCGGCGGCGATTGGCGCGACGTTGCCAACGGCACGCCGTTTTTTCGGCCAGCTTGGCACGACCGGCGGCAAGGCGGGCGGCGCCTTGGCGGCGGCGTTGCCGAATCTCGGTGTCAAGCCGGTCGATCCGGTGTCGGTTGCGGTCCCGCCGCAGTACCCGGACATTCCCGAAATCCGGGCCAAGATCGCGGAACATCTCGGCACCGTCGTCTTGACCGACCATGCGGTGGGAGAACTGCTTGCGAGTTTCCACCCCGGGGCCGGGGCGCGGACGCACAGGGAACAGTGGCGCGTTCTCCGTACGCCCGGCATGTCGTGTACCATGTCCCTCTCGGGCCAGAGGCCGTGTCCCCAATGGTGCGTTTCGCCCGATTGCGAGTTTGGCCCAGACCGTGCTCGGCGTTTTGACGCTGGTGGCGTGGCGCAGTCCACGACCCCGTATGGGAGACTGAAACTCCTGCCACGGTCCGACCCGAGAAAACCCGGCCGGGAGGCTTCGGGTGAAAATTTGTTCCATGGGAGGCTGAAGGCCGACGGACAATGGGAAAACACGGTGGTATTCCTGTTCAGCGACCACGGCTCGGACCTGCCGCGCGGCAAGGAGTACTGCTACGCGGAGGGCTTGCACGTGCCACTCATCATCGCGGCGCCCGGATTGAAGGACATCGCCAAGCCGGGTACGCGCCGGTCCGACATCGCGAGCCTGATAGACGTGGCGGCGACCTCGCTCGCCCTCGCTGGACTGGATATTCCAGACTTCATGGATGCGAAGAACCTGTTCGCCCCGGGCTACCGGCGCCAGTGCGTGTTTTCCTCGCAGGACCGCATGTCGAATATGATCGACCGCGTGCGCTCGGTGATAGGTGATCGCTTCCATTACATCCGCAACTTCATGACCGACCGGCCGCTGTACAGTTCGGCTATCGGGAGAGGATGGGTTGGCATGGCGGGATGCGGGCGATGTATGAACACGGTGAACTGACGCCCGCCCAGGCAGCGCCCTATGGATCTCGGCCGGCCGAAGAGTTCTACGATTTGCGAAACGATCCCAACGAAGTGGTCAACCTGGCGGGCGAAACGGCCTACAGGGAACAGTTGGATGCGATGCGCGCCGCGCTCGGCGACTGGATCGCGGACACCGACGACAAGGGGCAGTACCCGAGGTCCGACGCGACGATGCGGGAAACTGTCGAACGTTACCCCGCGGAATGGCTCAAGGGGCCGGAGTTCGCCGTACCGTAGGGCGAGGGTCGATCCTTGACACCTTCGAGGTGCGTCACCACACTCGTTTGATACTTCAACGGAAAACCCGCATGGGACCTTTCGGCGTTGGCGCCGTGCGTATCTTCCTGCTGACCGTCCTTTTCGCATTTGGCCTTGAAACGGCTGCGGGAGCGACGGTCGATGGCCCGAAACTGTCTTGGGACGTTTCGCTGTGGGGAAAACCGCGAGCGGGGACCGCCGTGGCGGATGCGTTGGCGGCCGTCGTCGAGGAGAAGACCGGGGGCGCCTGGCGGATGACGCTGCACTACGGTGAGGCGCTCTCCAAATCTCGCGAGAACCTGGACGGCATCGCCATCGAAGCGTTTCAGGCGGCGATGATCTGCAACTTCTATCATCCGAGGAAGAACCCGGCGCTGATGGTGTTGACGATGCCGTTCCTGCCGATGTCGGACTGGGACGCCAACCGCCGCATTCGCGAAGCGGTGTATGCCCATCCCTCGGTCGCCAGGGAGATGGCGCGGTGGAACGCCATGATCTACACCTCTACGTTCCTGCCGCAGTACGAACTGCTTGGCCGAGGTGAACCGCCCGCCGACCTCGATGGTTGGAAAGGCCTGACCGTACGCGCCGGAGGAGGTCTCGGCCAGGCCATGAAGCTGCTCGGCGCTACGCCCGCCAGTTCCACGGCCACGGAGGTCTATACCGGCGTCCAGCAGGGCACCATGGATGCGGCGGCCTTCCCATTCACCTATGGCCACGTCTCCTATCGCATCCACGAGGTAGCCGATTGGTTCACCGGCAACCTCTCCCCGGGAACGTCCGATTGCCCGCTGGTATTCGGTATCACGGCCTACGAGGCGCTCCCGCCGCAATACAAGCAACTACTTGTGGACGTGAAGGAAGAGGTCATCGCCGCGCAGATCCAGGCGTACGTCGATGTTGACGCCGTAAACCTGCCGATGCTTGAGGCGGCGCTCACGGAGGTTCGCTATACCGAGGCCCAACTGGCCCAGTTCCGCGCGCGGGCGGGCAAGCCGGTGATCGACGCCTGGATCGCCGACAACGCGAGTCGGTTCGATGCTTCGGGGTTGGTCGAAGCCGTGTTCGGGGCGGTGGGGCAGACATACAGAGCAGGTCGAGTTTCCGAGTGAACACCTCCCGCCGACTGTGAACGACGCCTTCGGTCGCCGCCTGGATCGGGCCGACCGTTTTCTCGGTCTGATCGAGAACGGCCTCAATCTCTGCGCTGGCGGACTCATCTTCGCGCTGATGCTGCTCGGCGTCGCGCAGATCGTCCTGCGCACGGTGTTCAACGCGCCGATCTTCGGGTACATCGACATCGTCGAGGTGTCGATGGTCGGCTTCGCCATACTGTCCATCGCTTTCGTGCAGCGCACCGGGGCCCACGTGCGCATGGAAATGCTGGTGGCCCGTCTCAAGGGTCGCTGGCTGTGGCTGACCGAGATGGCGGGAACGGCTCTCGCCGCGTTCATCGTCGGCGTGCTCATTCCCTACGCCTGGCGGCACTTCGGGCGCGCGTTCGAGTTCGGCGACAGCACCATCGATATCGAACTCGCGACCTGGCCGGCGAAACTCGTCGTGCCCGTGGCTCTGTCCGTTCTCCTGGTCCGACTGCTGATCCAGTTGGCGGGCTATTGGCGCCTTGTTCTGCATCCCGGACTGGAACCCCTCGCCGTGCCGACCATCCAGGATGCGGCGGCCCAGGCCCAAGCCGAGATCCACCGTTCGGACACCGACAGCGAGGCGGTCCGATGAGCGGGATCAGCGAGCTATGGGCTGGCATCGCCGGCGTTGTCCTGCTCGTCACCATGGTCGCCCTCGGGGTTCGCGTCTACATCGCCGCGGCGCTGACCGGTTTCCTGGGGCTGCTGGCGCTCAAGGGATGGGACGTGGCGGCGGCGGTGGCGGGCACTATCCCCCATTCCAAGACCGTCACGTATCCGCTATCCGTACTGCCGCTGTTCATCCTCATTGGCTTTCTGGCATTCCACGCGGGCCTGACGACGCGATTGTTCGAGGCCGCGCGCCGTTGGGTAGGGTGGGTGCCGGGGGGACTCGCCGTGTCCACGGTATTCGCCAGTGCCGGCTTCGCCGCGGTGTCCGGCGCCTCGACGGCGACGGCCGCGGTGTTTTCCCGGGTCGCCATTCCCGACATGCTCCGGAATCGCTACAGCAAACGCCTGACGGCGGGTGTCATCGCGGCGGGCGGCACGCTGGCATCGCTGATACCGCCGTCCGCGATCCTGGTGATCTACGCCATCATCGTGGAGGAGTCGGTGGGCAAGCTGCTGCTTGCCGGACTGCTTCCCGGCGTCGTCTCGGTGCTGATATACGTCGCATTGATCGTTGGCATGTGCGCGATCCGCCCGGATCTCGGACGATCCATCGGCGGCTTCACCTGGCGGCAGCGCTTCGCCAGTCTGCCGGGCGCGCTGCCCATATTCCTGGTTGTCGGCATCATATTCGGGGCGCTCTATACCGGCGCCGCGACGCCGACCGAGGCCGGCGCCCTGGGTGCCGCCGTCGTGTTCGGCCTCTATGCCCTGCGGGCCTATCGGGAGCGCTCGGTCAAGCAGATGGGCAGCCGTCTTCGAGAAGCCTTGATGGAGACCGCCAAGCTCACGGTGATGATCTTCACGTTGATCTGGGGCGTATTCCTGTTCGTGCGATTCCTTGGCTTCGCCGGCCTGCCGGGGGCTTTCGCGGACTGGGTGGTCACACTCGACATGCCCCCGCTTCTGATCGTCGTCTGCATCCTGCTGGCCTACGCCGTGCTCGGCATGTTCATGGACGCCATCGGCATGCTGGTGCTCACGCTGCCGGTCGTGTATCCGGCCGTGATCGCGCTCGGCTACGACCCGATCTGGTTCGGCATCGTGGTGGCCAAGATGGCCGAAATCTGTCTTATCACGCCGCCCATCGGCCTCAACTGTTTCGTCGTCGCCGGCGTTGCGCGGGGCTTGCGCGACGACGACGGCACCTCGCTCGCGATCCCGCTGCAGGACGTGTTCCGCGGTATCGGACCGTTCTTTGTCGCGGACGTGCTGACGGTCGCCGTGCTGCTGGCGGTGCCGGAGATCGTCCTGTGGCTCCCGCGGATGATGGGGTGAGCGAAAGCAGCGCCGTCCCAGGCGTCGAAAACCTTTGGCCATGACATCGCCACACCAGGCGGATGTCGTCATCATCGGCGGTGGCCACAATGGTCTGGTTTGCGCCTGCTACCTGGCCAGGGCGGGCTTAAGCGTGCGCGTGCTGGAACGCCGCCCCATCGTCGGCGGTGCCGCTGTGACGGAAGAATTCCACCCTGGATTCCGCAACTCCACGGCGAGCTACACCGTGGGCCTGCTGGCCCCGGAAATCATTCGGGACCTGCGGCTGAAGTCCCACGGTCTTCGCTTCGTGCCTCGGCCGCAAGCCAATTTCCTGCCCTTGTCGGAAAGCGAATCGCTGTCGGTTTTCAACGATGACGCGCGCACGGCTCGCGAGTTTGCGCGCTTCTCTGCCAATGACGGCCGCGCCCTGGCGGGCTTCCGCGCCATGGTTCGCGAGATCGGCGATATCGTCCGCCGACAGATGCGTCGAACACCTCCCAACGTGGGCGGCGGCGTGAGCGACTGGATCAATGCGGGACTCGCAGCCATGAACGTCGCGGGATTGTCGATGGAACGTCGTCGCGATCTGGGAGACCTGTTCCTGAAACCCGTCGCGGACCTGCTCGAGACATGGTTCGAGAGCGAACACGTCAAGGCGGCGTTGGCGTTCGACGCCGTGGTCGGCAACTTCGCATCGCCCCGCGCTCCCGGCACCGCCTATGGCCTCCTGCACCACGCGCTTGGCGAACTCGACGGGGTTCGCGGCGCATGGGGCCACGCGCTCGGCGGCATGGGCGCGATCAGCCAGGCGATGCTGGCGGAAGCGTTGGCCCTGGGTGTCGATGTCGAGACAGAGTCCGAAGTGACCGAAGTGATGGTGGAGGATGGCCGCGCCGCCGGCGTCGTGCTTGCCGACGGTTCGACGCGCCGAGGTCGCGCGATTGCCGCCAATGCCGCGCCGAAGCACCTCTACCTCGATCTAGTTCCCGCCGCGCAGCTTGCTGACGAGTTCCGGCGCCGCATCCGCGCCACGCGTACGGAATCGGCGACCTTGCGCATGAACGTGGCTCTCGCCGAACTGCCGAACTTCGTTTGTCGGCCGGGCACTGAAGCCGGAGATCACCATCGGTCCGGTATCGTCATCGGTCCGACCCTGGACTACCTGGAGAACGCCTATCTCGATGCTCGTCGCGGCGATTACTCACAGTTCCCGGTCGTCGAGATGCTCATCCCGTCGACGGTAGATGATTCCCTCGCGCCCGCGGGGCGCCACGTCGCGAGCCTGTTCTGCCAGCACTTCCCCCGCGACCGGGACTGGGACACGCACCGGAATGCCGCCGCCGATACGGTATTCGCCACGATCGACCGCTTCGCGCCCAATTTCAGCGATGCAGTGATCGCCCGGCAGGTACTGACACCGGCGGACCTGGAAGAACGTTTTGGCTTGCCCGGCGGCGACATCTTCCACGGCGCGATGACCCCCGACCAGGTGTGGTCCAACCGGCCCATGATGGGCTACGCCGCTTACCGGGGTCCCATCGGCGGGCTCTACCACTGCGGTGCCGGCGCGCACCCCGGCGGCGGCGTGACAGGCCTGCCGGGACGCAACGCGGCACGCGAGATACTCCGGGATTTCACATCGCGCCGACGCCGCGGGTGACTCCGCGAAGTTCTCCATGCTTCGCGTAAGCCATCAACCGGCTGCGTTTGCGAAAGGCTCTCCCTGCTTGTGAGACGTAAATTGTCTGTGTCCCGACATGAGGATCCTGAAGAGGGTGTCGCTGCACGCCTGCGGACATTCCATGAGCCCCATCTCGGCGTTGTCCGGGATACGGAGGATTTGCGTACAGTACGCGGCACGTCGGGCTTGAGACGCGCCGAAACCAAGCGGAACCGGTGCCCGCATCCGGCAACCGGCCTGGAAATCATGGTGTGGTTTGACGCGTTTTTCGGGCAATCGGGACAGAATCCCTATTGATCGACTACGGCCCGCGCTTCGACGGACGACCAGACCCTCGAACTGCAGCGCGACTTCTTAAGGGCCGAGGATTGCGAGCGCATCTTCAAGGACACCCCAGGCGGAGCCGGCGAGCGCCCTTACCCTACGTGACGCCCTCGACCGTCTACGCGTCGGCGACACGTTGGCCGGGTGACGGCTGGACCGCGTCGGCCACTCGCTGAAGGATCTGATCCGCCGCTTGGGGTCCGGCCGCATCCGCCAATCCCGCAGGGGATGCTTGTACATTTGACTGGTTGACTGCCTCGGAAAAGGGGGTGGCGCGGGCGAGCAATCCGGACGCTACCGCCTTCGCGGATCACCGATACTAATCTCCCACAACAGACTCGAAGCTGGTTAACGCCGACCGAAGGTTCTCAATGATCTCATCGGCGAGCACTTCCGGCTCTGGAAGATTCTCCAGATCGGTCATGGACGCGTCCTTCAGCCAGAACACGTCGAGGCTGGCCTTGTCGCGCAGAAGAAGCTCTTCGCGCGAATAGGCGCGCCATCGACCGTCCGGGGTTTCCTCGCTCCAGGTCTGTTCCCTGACATGGCGGTTCTCGGGCTTGTAGCACGCAACAAAGTCCTCAAGATGGGCATAGGTCAGCGGCTTCTGCTTGAGCGTGTGATGCACGTTGGTGCGGTAGTCGTAGTACCAGACCTTCGAACTCTGCGGATCGGGGCTGGCCGGACGGTTGTCGAAGAAGATGACGTTCGCCTTGACGCCCTGCGCGTAGAAGATGCCGGTGGGCAGCCGCAGAACCGTGTGCAGGTCGGTGGTCTGAAGCAGCTTCCGGCGAATCGTCTCGCCGGCGCCGCCCTCGAACAGCACGTTGTCGGGGACGACGACGGCCGCGCGCCCGGTTGTTTTCAGCATCGTCCGGATGTGCTGGACGAAGTTCAGCTGCTTGTTCGACGTCGTCGCCCAGAAGTCCTGCCGGTTGTAGGTCAGATCGTCGGTCTCCTGCTCGCCGTCGGCATTTGTGAAGCTCATCGAGCTCTTCTTTCCGAATGGCGGATTGGCCAGGACGTAGTCGAACGTCTCGGTGGGCGGTGAGATCAGCGCGTCGGCGGGCGAGACCGCCGTCTCGCCGGTCATTTCCCCGATTCCGTGCAGCAACATGTTCATCAGGCAGAGCCGACGCGTCCCGGCCACGATTTCGTTGCCGTGGAAGGTCGCGTGCTTCAGAAATGCCTTCTGGTCTCTGTCGAGCGCGCAATTCCGCGGGTCGGTCAGGAAGTCGTGCGCGGCAAGGAAGAACCCGCCCGTTCCGCAAGCGGGGTCGGCGATCGTCTTCCCTGGTTCGGGGCGTACACATGCGACCATCGCGCGGATAAGCGCACGAGGCGTGAAGTACTGGCCCGCGCCTGACTTCGTGTCCTCGGCGTTGCGCTCCAGCAGTCCCTCGTAGATGTCGCCCTTCACGTCGGCCCCGAGCATCACCCAATCCGTGCCGTCCACCATGGCGATCAGCCGAAAGAGCTTGGCTGGATCGGTGATCTTGTTTTGCGCCTTGGTGAAAATCTCGCCCAGCATGCCTCTCTGCTGGCCAAGCCTGCGAAGCAGGGCAACGTAGTGCGCTTCAAGCTCCGCGCCGCGGCGGGTGGTGAGACTCGTCCAGCCATAGCCTTCGGGGATGCCGACATCGCGGCCGTAGGGCGGCCTGGCGTATTCGTCCGCCATCTTGAGGAAGATCAGGTAGGTCAGTTGCTCGAGGTAGTCGCCGTAGCCGACGCCGTCGTCGCGCAGCGTGGTACAGAAGCTCCAGACCTTTGAGACGATGGAGGCGGAGTTCATCTGCTGGATTCCTTGAGTTGGCGAGCCAGCGCCTCTCCGGCAGACGTGCGACGGTGCCGCTGGTTCCTGCTCGTGGGCTTGTCCGGCAAGGTCATTTCGATGAGGCCGGCTTCGAGTGCGGGCTTCAGATAGGTGTCGATAAAGCTGCGCCGGTCGCGCAGCTTCAGCGCGGCCTGCAATCCGGCGCGGCTCGTTTCGCGTTGGACTGCGACGATCAAGCGCTCGACGCACTCCGTAACTTGTGGGGTATCTTGGGGGGTGTCATGAGGGGAGAGGAGAGATTTTTCATTATCTTCCAAGTGGTTATCTTGTTCGCTGCTGGTATCGCCCGCCCCGGGTGGGAATGACGGGTGCGCCGGCAGCCGGACGAGCAACCAGGTGCGATCATCGTCGGTCTCGAACCTTGGCGCCGGCGAGCCGTTGTTACGCATCGCCCGCAGAATCTTCGGTACGCCGGTCGAGCGCCCTTCAGCCAGGTCCAGTTCCTTCAGGAACTCGCCGATCCGCCGGTTGCGGTAGCGGCGGTTTGTCGCTTCGTCCCGTTGTTGTGGGGTCGAAACTTGGTCGGCTACAATGAGGACGTGAAACGCAAGACGCTCTCCGCGACCAATCCTCACCTGCGCGACACCGCGAAGGCGACCCGGCAAACGACTCGCAGCGTGGCCAGTTCGACGGCGATCGAGACAGGGAAACCGGTGCGAGAGATTGAAGAAAGGATCAATCATCTACGTTCCTTGCCGTCTCGCGTAACACTCGCCTGACCAAGCCCTTCATGGGTCCATAGTTGGTCATGCCTGCCTGAATGGCGGCAAGGTAGTCGGTCTTTCGATCATCCCAAGGCGTGAAGACATCCTCGTGCAGCCGTTTCAACAGGTCGAGTTCGACGTCATCCATGTCTTCGGCGTCGGCTATGCCGAGCTTGTTGACGAGCACACGGCCGTTCGACCCGGGCTCGAACTGCGCCTCCACGTTGCCCGTCGTGTCGTAACGACCCTTCACGCGATCAGCGCCTTGTGATCCCAGATTGCAACGCACCTGATTTGTTCGATGGACCCGTTGCCCTCAACGAATAGAGGGTCTCCCGCTGAGAGTCGGGTCTTCCGCAGTTCATTTTCCGTGATCCCCATCTCCATGATCTCATTGAGTTCCAGACGGTTAGAGTGGACGTTGGCCACTCGCAGATGTTTGGCTCTTTGGGGCAACGTAATGCGCTTCAAGCTCCGCGCCGCGAGGGGTGGTGAGACTCGGCCAAGCGTAGCCTTCGGGGATGCCGACATCGCGGCCGTAGGGCGGTCTGGCGTAGTCGTCCGCCATCTTGAGGAAGATCAGGTAGGTCAGTTGCTCGAGGTAGTCGCCATAGCCGACGCCGTCGTCGCGCAGCGTGGTACAGAAGCTCCAGACCTTGGAGACGATGGAGGCGGAGTTCATTTGCTGGATTCCGTGAGTTGGCGATCCAGCGCCTCTCCGGCAGACGTGCGACGGTACCGCTGGTGTCTGCTCGTGGGCTTGTCCGGCAATGTCATTTCGATGAGGCCGGCTTTGAGGGCGGGCTTCAGATAGGTCTCTCTGAAGCTGCGTCGGTCGCGCAGCTTCAGCGCGGCCTGCAAACCGGCACGACTCATTTCGTGTTGAAGCGTGCCGACCAGCCGCTCGACGCATTCAGCTACTTGGGGGGCATCTTGGGGGGTTTCATGGGGGGTATCTTGGGGGGTGTCTTGGGGGTGTTCATGCGGGGTGACGAGAGACTTATCATTGTTTCCCAAGTCCTTATCTTGTTCGGTGGCAGTCCCTTCTTCCCTACCGACCAACGGCTCGTCTTGTAGGGTGTCTTGTTCGCCAAGCTGTTCGCGGGCGGTCTCGTCCGTCTGCGGAATCGCGGCGTGCGCCGGCAGCCGGACGCGAAACCAGGTGCGATCCGCGTCGGTCTCGAAGCTTGGCGGTGGCGAGCGGTTGTTGCGCATCGCCCGCAGGATCTTCGGCACGCCGGTTGAGCGCCCTTCCGCCAGGTCCAGTTCCTTCAGGAACTCGCCGATCCGCCGGTTGCGGTAGCGGCGGCTCACAGCTCTGCCTTGTTGCAGATCCTCCATTCGGATGGACCGGTCCGCGCCGGGATAGCTCAGCACCAGCAACTCCTCCGGCGTGATCCTCACCTCCACCGGTTCGCGCTCCTCGTAGGAGCGGTGGTAGATGGCGTTGCCGAGCGCCTCTTCGATCGCCGCTATCGGAAAGTTCCAAAACCTCTCGGCTTCGGGCTTGTGGGGGTGTTTGACCACTGCCTCCTTCAGGTGGTTGCGCTCGATGTAGCTCACGGCATCGCGCAGGATCGCGGCCAGCGGCCCGCGAAACTCCTTCTCCTCGAAATAATCGCCGCCGGGGCCGTCCGGAAACCAGACGACATCGATCTGCGTCGCGGGGAAGAACTCGTGCGGACGGTCGTTGAAGAACAGGAGGCCAACGTTTTTCGGGAACAAGGCTTCCGAGGGGCCGCCGACGATGTTCATGCGCCGTCCCAGAACTTCCATCGACAGCTCGGCCACTTCCAGCAGAAGGTCGCTGCCGACATCCTGCAGGTGTTGTTGAATAAGCCGGAAGGAGAGGTCGTCCAGCGAGGCGTTCTGGTGGTAGCGGTCGTCGAACGGCACGGTCGCGGCCAATCTGAGCAACTCGCGCTCGTCCTCGCCGCGCGCCCGTACCGTGCTGCTGTGCTTGCGGATGTAGTAGGCCCATTCGCGGCTGCCCGCCGAGAGGCTGACTCTTGTCCTGTAGGGCCGGGTCTCGCCGCCGGGGGCATAGAGGATGAGGATCGTCTTGCCGTCGATCTCGTGAACTGCCGTCAACGGATGGTACGGGGGCTGAATCGCGGAGTTGCCCAGGTTGAGCATTTCCTTCTGTATGCCGTCGATGGCATCCGGGTCCAACCCCTTCGTCGGCAATACGGGACGGCCGTTCCGTTCCTCCACGCCCAGTACGACATAGCCGCCGCCGAGGTTGTGGAAATCGTTGGCAAACGCGCCGAGCGTGTGCAGGACAATCTCCGGGTTCCACCCGGCCTTGTACTCGACGCGCTCGCTCTCGATGGTGCGCCGCCGCAGGAGGCTGTCGACGTTGATGGGCAGGGCGACTGTCATGGCGGAGCGGCGGCGCGAGCGCGTCGTCGCGCACGCCTTCGGGGCTTGGTGGTCGAATCCCCGACCCGGCTGGCGCGGATGCGGGCGAGGAGCGCCTGCGCCGGTTCACCGTCGGGGTCCTGGGGGACGAGTTCGCCCGCGAACGCCTTCTTCAGGATGGATTGGCGGAGCGCTTCGGCGCGGGCCACGTTGGCGTCCATTTCGGCATGAAGGGTGTCGACTGCTTCAAGGCGCTCATTGAGAATCCGGACAATCTCCGTCTGCTCCGCTAGAGAAGGAAGGGGAAGCACAAACCCGCGAATATGGCCTTGATTGATCTTGTAGATGCCTGCCGTGGTTCGAGCCGCTTTCTCGATTTGCTGACGTACAATCCAGGAGTTCCATGCCAAGAGGAAGTACTCTGGCCGGACGGCGCTCGTGTCCGGTCGCACCCGGATCATCGTGTCGGGAAACGCGACCGGCGTCGGTTCATGTAGCACACGACCGCCAATGCCAACCAGCTTCTTGCTGCCATTGCCTCGCGAAATGAATATGTCGTCGCGCTTCACGAGGAACGGCGCTGCATCCGCTTCGCTCCAGTCGCCTTCTTTGGATTCTCGAAGGTCGATCTTGCCACTCTTGAGCGCGGTGAGGCGAAGTACGGGAAAGCCTCCCTTTCTGTCCTTCGCGGACCGACCGTTGACGAGTGGTGCGCCGAGCAGCGCCCTCACGCGGACACTCGGCCAAGGCAAGCACTCCGATATCCAAAGGAGATCGAATCCCGCAGGCGGCTTCGGCTTTGTGGGTTTCCTGCCGTTCTGCGCCCCATTCTTCCACCCGGCGACCGCTCGCTCCCAGTCTTCGAGAGCAACCCTATAGCGCCTTTCGCGTTCCTCGCGAATACGCGCGAGCAGCGCTTCTGAGCTTTCCAGCTTATCGGAGTTCTCTGCCCGCCAGTCGGCGGTGAGGCGGCCTTCGAAGGCTGCCTTGAGCAGTGACTGGCGATAAAGCTCGATGGCTCGCTTGGCATCGCGAAGGCTCTCGACACCCCGGTCGATCTCGTCGAAGAGAGCCTCGATCCTGTCCGCGATTCGGCGTTGCTCGTTCGTTGGCGGCAACCCGATTTCGTGCTGCTCGATAATGGTGGCAGGTACGCGTTTTTGACCTACAGCCCCGGTCATGTTGTGTTCGGCATGAAAGCGAAACGCGCGGTCGGATACAACGTGATAAAGGAAGCGTGGATCGATGCCATTGGCTGGCCTCAGCACATGAAATTCGGTCGATCCAAAGCCGTACTCGCTCGCCAAATCAGGCACGATGGCCATTTTGCCGTTCTCCATGCACGGCGTGATCTTGGCGAAGAGGACGTCGCGCTTCCGAAAAGGCGTATAGCCTTTCCGAACGGCCCCGAAACTCCGGGTCTCGCTGACGTCGATCTTGCCGGTTCCTGCCTCGACGGCCGGCATCGGCACAAAGGACACAACGGTTTCTGAATCGATGGAGTTCTTGTCGACGCGTGGGTTAATGGCGCAAATCTCATAGAGCGGCGCGTTAGCCCATCCGGGAGGATAGTCCATCATGCCGCGAGCGCCTCGTTCACTTCGGACATGACGTCATCCATCCTTTCGCCGAAGAGGACGTACATCCGTCCCAGACCGCCATGTGCATCGAAGGGGGCCATCTCCAGATCGTCGCGCTCAATTGTGAACGAAGTTGCAAGGTGGTCGCGGATCATGCGGAGCCAGTCCATCTGTTCTTCCGAGAACTTATCGCCCGCCCCGGCGTGGCGATTCAGGATCCAGGTCTGGAAGTTGCGCCTGACCTGATCGGAATGGCGGGTCAATGTCTCGTCGAGACCGCTTACACGCCGGATGAGGGCAACAAGCGCTGTTAGTTCGTTGACTGGATTCTTGCCCTTGTAGTCGTCGAGATGCGCATAGGCGCGCCAGACGGTGAGTGGGGCCAGAAGCGGACGGTCCGCCTTGAGCTTGGCCATCACGTCCTTGATCATCGCGAAGGTGACCGCGGCGCGGCGGGCGGGCTGGGTGAAGTAGATCGTGAGCGCCTCGATCTCGTCGCGGTTCCCCTCCAGGTAGTCCTCGAAATCCTGCGCGATCTTCTTCGCGTTCGCTGCCACATCGCCAGCCCATTCGGCGCGCAGGAGCCTGTCCAGGTTGTCGTGGTCGATGGTCTGTTCGTTGTCGCGGCGGATCGTGTCCATCAGGTTGATGACCGGACCGGTGAAAACGTTGGCCGCCTGTTTGATCCGCTCTTCGCGCGCGGCCCGCATGTCGGAGTCGTCGGGTTCGGCATTGCCCGCGGCAATGGCATCGGCCTCGACCTTGTCGGCGTCGATGGCGTCCAGCAGATCGCGGACGATGGCGGACAGGGTCTTGCCGGCGGCCTGTTCGATCCTTGCCTGGTCCTCGGCTCCAAGTTTGTTATCGAGGCGCGAGAGGCGCCCGGCCAGCGAACTCACCGTCTCCTCGGACCGGTCGCCCATCATCAGCCACATGGCGAGGTCCTTGAACGGGACGGAGGGCTTTGTGTCGAGCGGCTGGCTGTCGGTCTTTATCGACTTCGTGACTCCCACGGCATCGACGATGACGTAATGGGTCTTGGCGGGAGCGGACGGCGTGACCTTCCGGAGGTCGTCCGGCATGAGAACGCGGGTGCCGCGGCCCTTCATCTGCTCGAAGTAGTTTCGGGATTTGACGTCGCGCATGAACAGCAGGCATTCGAGCGGCTTCACGTCGGTGCCGGTGGCGATCATGTCCACTGTGACGGCGATGCGCGGGGAATACTCGTTGCGAAAGGCCGCGAGGGTGGACTTCGGAGTCTTGGCCCCATTGGTGATCTTGCGGCAGAACTCGTTGCCTTGGCCGAACTCCTGCCGCACGGTCTGGATGATGTCGTCGGCGTGGCTGTCGGTCTTGGCGAAGATCAGGGTCTTGGGAAGCTCCTCCCGGCCGGGAAATATTTGCGGCCAGTTGTCGTGGAAGGCGCGAATCACGGTTCGGATCTGGTCGGGGTTCACGACCGAGCGGTCGAGCTGCGGGGCGGTGTAGACAGTTGGCTCGTCCTGGACTTCCCAGCGGCGCGCGCGGGTCTGCCGCTCCCGCTTCTCCACGAGTTGCTCGGCCTTGATAGTCTCGCCGCTTTGCGTGATTTCCGTGTCGATCAGATAGATCTCGTTGCCCACGTTGACCTTGTCCGCCACAGCCTCTTCGTGGGTGTATTCGCTGACGACATTCTTCTGAAAGAACCCGTAGGTGCGGTTGTCCGGCGTGGCGGTGAGGCCGATCAGGAAGGCATCGAAATACTCGATAACCTGCCGCCACAGGTTGTAGATCGAGCGGTGGCACTCATCGATGATGACCACGTCGAAATATTCGGGCGGGAGCGTGGCGTTGTAGACGACCGGCAAGGGTTCCCTGCGGTGCGATGGCCGTTCCTCGGGATGCTCCTCTTCCGCGCCTTCCGCGAGTTCCTCCCGTTTGAGCGTCGCGTACATGCGCTGGATCGTGGAGATGACGACCTGCACATCGCCGGCGATGGAAGGCGACTTCAGGCGCTGAACGTTGTAGATCTCGGTGAACTTGCGATTGTCGTCGTTTGGGATGAAGGCCATGAACTCCTGTTCGGCCTGCTCGCCCAGGTTGCGGGTGTCGACCAGAAATAGGACACGCGGTGTGCCCGCATGCTTCAGCAGGCGGTAGACCTGCGTGATGGCGGCGAAGGTCTTGCCGGATCCGGTCGCCATCTGGACGAGAGCGCGCGGCTTGTCGGCCTTCAGCGAAACTTCGAGATTGGTGATCGCCCTGAGCTGGCACTCGCGCAGGCCGGCGGGGTTCAGCGTCGGGAGTGAGGCGATGCCTGATCGAAAGGATCGTGGGGCGAGCGCCCAAGACTTGAAGGTCTCCGGGCGGTGGAAGGTGAAGATCTCCCGAGAACGCGGATTCGGGTCGCGCCCGTTCGTGAACCGCGTGATCTGCCCCGTGCTCTCGTAGAGAAAGGGCAAAGGTTCGGCGTTCGAGACCCACTTGAGCTTGGCCTTGGCGTAGCCCTCCGACTGCTCTTCGACGGTTGTGAGCTTGGCGCCCCAGTTGTCCGGCTTGGCCTCCACGACGCCGATGGCCTGTCTGTCAACGAAGAGAACATAGTCGGCAGGTCCGACATCGGTCTGGTATTCGCGCGCCGCGATGCCAAGACCCGCAGTGAAGTCGAGCGCGTCTTTGTCCTGCACGTGCCATCCCGCAGCCCGGAGGCGGTCGTCGATCCGGTCGCGGGCGATTTGTTCGGGCTTCTGGTTGACGTCAGGCGGCATGGGATCGGTCTTGTGGACGTGCCCAGCGAACTGGCCTGTCAACTGTAGCGTCGGGAGCAGTGCTCATCGCGGACTGCCGGTCCAGGGGTCGACGGCTGTGACGCCGGTGTTGCGGAACTCGCCGGCGTTTCGCGTCACGACGGCAAGTCCGCGCGAAGCGGCGGCGGGATCGATGTCCCGGACGGTGAGATTTGTGCTCGTGGCTGTGCCTCCTGTTTGGCGACGAGCCGCCGATCTGCCGGACCGGCGCGACTGCAAATTATGCTATCAGCCGGCGCAGGTCAAAGCTCACTGCGCACGAGGAGCCATCGGCCACAATCGTTTGGTCTTGGGTCGCAGTAACCCCAGCGGCTGGCAGACGATCATGGAGGGCGATTCGAGATCGGAGACTTCGTTGCCGGCGCGGCTACGGCACCACTTCCACCGGGGGCATTCCCGACGAACAGCGCCAATCAGACATCATCGAATATCGGGTCGGTGCACCACCTCCCGAAACTGCTTCTTGGTGATCGCTAGCGCCGCATTCGACTCCGGCTACTGTCCCTTGTCATCGGTATCCGCGATCCAGGTCTCCACGGGTGCACACATGGTGTTCAGGATTTCCTGCGGGCGAGCCCAACGAGATCAGAAGACTGGATTAGCAGTGCCCCACAGCCGGTACCTTCGGCTTTGGTTTCTCCTTGCGAGGGGCGCGTTCTCGCTCCCCGGCTGAAGGCTTTGGCCCGTCGGGCTTACCGCAGGATCTATCCAGCCGCGACGGACTGATCCGGGGGCTCAAGCTTGCCGAGCTTCCAGACCCTCAGTGCCAGGTCCGAAGCGCTTCCCGCGTCGCGCGCCTCGGCCCGCAACTCGCGCATCAGCGCCGTTCGGTTGGCGAATGCCCTGATCGTCTCTCCTCCCTGCTTGAAGGTCGGTTTTGGACGCCGCTTCTGCTCGCTGGCGAACACAAGACATCCGGTTACCCGCGTTTGCGGCGCCCACTCCCGGACGCCTTCGACATTGCGTGCGATGCGCCGCAGGGTTTCGGCGAATTCCGACTTCGGAACGAACCCATGCTTCGTTTCGATCACCCATAGCCCGTGCGGCGTCGCCACCAGGTGGTCGATGTCCCCGACCTTGGCGATCTCTTCGACATGGTGCGCCACCGCGCACGCATCTCGAGTCAGCGCGTACTCGATCGCCTGTCCGATCGTCTCCTCGGCGCGCGCACCCTTTCGCATGTCCGGCAATCGCCACCCCCGCTTCGCCTTGTATAGTCCCGCCGCCAGGAACACCGCGCCGGGCAAAAGCGCGAACCAGATGGTCCAATCCAACCCCAGCCGTGGACCAAACAACGTCATCCAGAGAGCCAGAGCTGCACCGCAAAGCCACCCCGTACCCAAAGTCGCGAGCAAGGCGACCTCTACCAATCGGTCTTGGAGCTTTTCGCGAAGCCACTGGCCGGGATTTCGTTTCATTCCACCTATCTCGATCTTTCCTACGTCAGCGCCGCTTGCCGGCTAAAGCACTTGTCGCCGACGCAACAACTCTACCGTAGCGTTGAGACTCAGAACACTTCGCGAAGTCTCCGGTCGTCGCGCCATCCCTTTCTATCCTGCGCCCGTCGGCGCGTATACCGAGGTCGCGTCGCGATGATTCCCTTTAGGAGCCGACGCATCGCTTCTCCTCGCAACTGCGGCAAGTGTACGGAAAGGGTCGTTTCTATGGCGCTCCAGCTAGGCCTGACAGAAAGGCAATTAAGGCTGGCAGTCCGACGAGCAGCAACAAAAGGCCAACCCCAACGCCCAAGGTGAGTAGGCAACCGGTTCGAAAGGGACGTTCCATTAGCCACCTCAAATAAGCAGTTTGAACCATAATACCGAGGTTGAGGTCTGCCATTCTGGGGGTTGTCAGGAGCGCCTTTACTTGCTCGCAAGTCGTGATGCGGACGGCGAGTGGCCAGTAGGGGCGTGAAAGCACCAGAATCGGCGAATCGCGAAACCCGAAACAATGGCCTGCCTCGCTCTCAGCCACGCCTTCCATCCTAAGTTACTGATTCAAACAGAGCGGCCGAGTTGAGCGCGAATTTGGAAGGCCAAACAGCATAGGACAACGCGGGACCGTAACCGCCGGGGATTTCGATTGAGGATGGACATGGCGAATGCGCAACAGATCCTTTGGGAACGACTGTTCCAGTTGGAGGCCACGGGATCGTCTGGGTTCGAGGGCTTTCTGGCAGCAGTGCTCCGGGAACTCACTGAGAAGGCATTCTACGTGGTGAAGGCAGGATCTCAGGGCGGCAGTGACGTCCGCTCAGACCCGGCAAATCTCGTGAGGATCGCCTTAGAGTCCAAGCGGTACGGGACAAAGACAAGGCTCCCAGTAGATGCATTGCTCCATAAGCTGACCGAGGCGTCCACGGCTGACCCGCCGCCCGATCTCTGGATTCTCGCCTCGACCCGCGAGATCGACAGCACCGATCGCGAGAAGCTTCACGGGCACGGAAGTGATTTGGGGATTAGCGTCGTCGTGTGGGATTGGCCGGGGGAAAGGGACAATCTATGCGATCTGGCGGCCGTTTGCGGGTCGGCGCCCGAAGCCTGGAAGTCTTATCTGGATTGGTCGAACGAGTTGGGCGAGGCGTTGGCGCTCATTCGTGCGCATGGCGACTTCGAGTTGAAGACATCTCATTGGCGACGGCAGCTAGTAGAACCGGACGTCGGGTACGCAAACGGGCGGGAACGGTGCGGAGAGTGGCTGACGGAAGCGCAAGGTTCACTGGCCAATGCTAAGTCGCGTCTCGGCGGTCACCACGATCTAAGATCGAGCAGGTACGGGGTCGTACGCCGCTGCGGCCCAGCGGGATTGTCGGCCCGGAACCCCTGCGCGAGGGCCCTCTTCGTCACCGCGCCGATGCGCTGTCGTACGCGCCGGGCGGTCACCCGCTTGATCGACCAGATAGGCAACAGGAGGGCCATGACGTCGGTCGTGGTGACGGCGCTCTCGGATTTGGCACCGATCCGGGCAACGCATAGGCGCGGAGACTTGCGCGCCATTGTTCTTCTGACCCGGCGCGATCTTTCCAGCTCGCGGCGCGTCAATCACACATCATCGAATATCGGGTCGGTGCACCACCTCCCAAACTGCTTCTTGGTGACCGCGAGCGCCGCTTTCGATTCCGGGTACTGTCCCTTGTCATCCGTATCCGCGATCCAGGCCTCCACGAGTGTACGCATGGCCTTCAGGATTTCCTGGTGGTCGGGGTCGTCCGCCAGGTTGACCGTCTCGTGAGGATCCTCCTTCAGATCGTACAGTTCTTCCGCCGGCCTCGGTCCATAGGCCAATGCCTGGGTCGATGTCAGCTCGCCGCGTTCATACAACTCCCGAGTTCGTATGATCGCCGGCCACGCGTCGCGGAAATTGGGCTGTGCGACCGGCCGGTCGGTCATGAAGTTCCTGATGTAGTGATAGCGGTCACCGATAGCGCTGCGGGTCCTGTCCACCACCCATTCGCAGCGGTCTCTCGCCGAGAACACATGCTCGCGCTGGGGTCCCTCGAACAGGTTGGCGGAGTCCATATGGTCCGGCACCGTGATTCCGGCGAGTTCCAGTGATGTGGCGCCCACGTCCAGGGTGGCGACCGGTTCCCTGCGCCGCGTGCCAGGCGGGATCAGCTTCTGGAACTCCGGCATGCCCGGCGCGGCTGCCATCAACGGTACGTGCAGGCCCTCCTCGTAACACATCTGCTTGGCGCGCGGAAACAGGGCGCCGTGATCGCTCAGGAAGAAAATGATGGTGTTGCCCCAATGTCCATCCGCCTTCAGACGCTCGATCATCTGACCTACGAGGACGTCGCTGACCAGCATGGTGTTGAGCTGGTTGGCGACCATCTCGCGCATTTCCGGAATATCCGGATACTGCGGCGGCACGGTGACGTCGTCAGGGTTGACGAGTTGCGGATCCTCGACCCCCAGGCGCTGCAAGACTCCCGATGCCTGCTCGGCGCTGTAACCGTCCTTGCCGCCGTTGGTCTGTATCTGCGCGAAGAAGGGCATACCTTCGGGGCACTCGCGCCAGTCGCCGCTGCCGCGCTGCAGACTCACCCCGCCGTTCACCTTGCCGTCCGGCTTCCGCGCATCGTTGCCGGTGGTATACAACACGCTTCGGTCACGGGCGAAGTTGTAGTCGTCCTTGCCGTTGTTGAACGTGAAGTAGCCGGCATCGCGGAAGACCTCCGGTACGGTCTTGTAGCCATCCGGCAGGTAGATCTTCTTCCCCGGGAAAGCGGCTCGAGCGCTGGACATGGGTACCCAGACGAATCGCGTAGCTACCGGTAATAACCGCCGAGCGGCTGGGGCTACATACCGGCGCCGGCGAGTACGCTTGCTCGAACACCACACCTTCGGCGGCAAGGGCGTCTACATTGGGGGTTTCCACCAGCGTCTCGCCATAGCATCCGTATCTCGGATCCTGGTCTTCGATGTATATCCAGAGAATGTTGGGTCGTTTATTTGCCATGGCTGCCTGACTGTCGATGCATTCCGGGAGCTGCTGCAAGCAACGCTTCGCGTAACGTCGCCAACAGGTCGTTCATCTCATGCCCGATCAGGTTGGCAAACACTGCTCCGAGGGTCAATTCAGAGTGGCCCGAGTTCCCCCATTTCAGGTGTGGTGCCGCATCCCGGTCGTTGCAGAGCCGGCCACATCCTTATCGCAGTGACCGGCGACCCCGGGCGAGCAACGCCTACGTGTGTCCCACAGCGGGTCTGCCCACGGCCAAAGAGATCTATTTGCCCGCCCGCTGGCATGAGAAACTCGCTGGCGCACGCAGTGGATGAGACGTACCGGGAGAGGCCCATGACCAAGCCATTGGCAGTGATCACCGGAGCAAGCGCCGGCATAGGCGCGGCAATCGCCCGGGCGCTGAGCGCGGCGGGCCATCCCCTGCTCCTGACCGCGCGCCGCGTCGACCGCCTCCGGGAGATGGGTCTCCCCAACACCGTCTGCCGGCACAACGACGTCGCCGATGTCGAGGGCTTCCGCGCTGCGGTGGCCGAGGCGGAGGAGGTTCATGGGCCGGTGGACCTGCTCGTCAACAATGCCGGCTGGCTCAACCTCGCGGCATTCAAGGACCAGGAACCGGATCATTGGCAGGGAATGTTCGAGACCAACGTCGTAGGGTTGCTCAACACCACGTCCGTGGTCTTTTCTCCGATGCTCGAACGCCGCGCGGGGACCATCATCAACATCGGGTCAACCGCTGGGCACCGGTACGGTCCCAATCACGTTGTATACGTGGGAACGAAGTTCGCCGTCCGAGGCCTCACCGAGGGACTGCGCGCCGAAGCGGCCGGACGCGGAGTTCGGGTCGTCCTGATCTCTCCCGGCCTGGTCGATACCGAACTGCTCAGCCGGTCGACCCAGGTGGACCTGATCGAGGCCTATCAGGCCAACAAGGACCGTCTGCGGGGCGGGCTACGTTCCGCCGATGTCGCGGGCGCGGTCCTGTTCGCGTATCAGCAGCCGTCTGAGATCACTGTCCGGGAGTTGATCATCGCGCCGACGGCCTCGGGAACCTGATGATTCTGAGTAACGAAGAGCCGTTCAGGTCAACGCTACGTCCGCAATACCTTCCACAACTACCACCAGTGCTCGCGCACTGAATTCCACTTCAGCCGGGCAGAGCCGCGCCCTCTGCAAGTTTCGGCCATTGACCTCTAGTGACTGGTTCTGAATGCTAGTCACCTATGGAACACATCAACGCTTCCGATTTCAAGGCCCGCTGCCTCTCGATACTCGACCGCGTCCGCGCAACCGGGGAGCGTGTGGTTATCCTGAAGCGCGGCCAACCGGTGGCGGAGCTTGGCCCCGCTACCCAGTCGCTCGCTCGCTATCCCCAGCTCGAGTTGGAGGGTACCGTCACCGTGGTAGGCGACATCGTCGGTCCGGTAGTCCCCGAGAACCACTGGGAGAGCAACCGTTGATGACCGCCTTGCTGGACACACACGTGCTGATCTGGTGGCTGAGCGACCGAATGCAGCTTTCGCCGCGGCAACGGGAAGTCGTCGAAGCCGCCACACCGGATGCCCCCTGTATTCGTCTCGGACATCTCCCTCTGGGAGGTGGCGATGCTCACAAGCCTGGGCCGCGTTCGGCTGGCATTGCCGCTACGTGAGTGGCTGGACAAGGCCGTCGCTCGCCGCTCGTGCGTAGACACCTCGGCATCCGGGGCTTCCCCGGCGGTCGCCACCGAGGTTGCGGCCCTGCCGGACTCGTAGAGCACCTGCCGCTGCACCACCCGACCGTCGCGGCGGCGGCGGTTCTCGACCACGCTCCAGTAGCGGTGCTCCTTGCCGTCCTTGAAGCGTCTCTTGGAGCGCACGAACATGGACGCCCACCTTGCCCGATCACCCGGAAATAGCAACAACCAAGGTCGGCACTACAGCCGATTTAGGCGTCCTCAGCTCAATAAAAACAACCGCTTAAGTGGCAGCTGCCCCTAGGAGCAACACTGCTCACGAACGACCGTCGAATCGTAGATGCCTCGCTCACCCCAACGCTGAGTTGAAGCGCAACCTGCGGACGTCATGTCGATGGCGCGCGGCGCTGCCGGGTTCGAGAGGCTCCGCGCATCGCCCCCGCTACTGAATTCCTACGCCATCAACCGCGCTGCGAATCTCAGATGACCACTGCAAAGGTCTCTAAACAGGATCCATCATTAGTGCGAACTATCGGTCTTTTGGAGTCGTGGGGTGACCATCAAATTCTCCGAGGATCTCGTTCCCTTGTCGGACCTGAAGGTGAATCTGGGGTGCCTCTCCGTAGGTCGGCCAAGGTCATGGCAGGGTAGCCGCCCGGGCGAGACGTGGTGAGCGCCCGGCTTTCACTCAAAATGCGTAAGCAGATGCAGTATCCGTCCACTCGAAATGCGGGGGGCGTGATATTGTTCGGGTTGCTTCTCGGGGCCATCAGGTCAACGAAATGCCGTGTCTGAACCGTTAGCTGCTAGCTTTCGCACCTGAGATCCCCATGGACCTGCTCTCGGACATCTGGAATCTGTGGCTGCTTGTCGATGAGCCCATCGGCACGGTGCTGGGTCTCGTCGTCGTCTGGTTTCTCATTCGTGAAAACGTCTGGGCGTGGCCGCTGGGAGTGGCCTACGTCCTCGTTTCCATCACGGTCCTGTGGGAGGCGCGACTCTACGCCAACCTGATGCTGCACGTCGTCGCCTTCCTGCCGCTGAATCTGTATGGCTGGTACTACTGGCTGTTCGGTACCGGGGATCAGGAAGAGTTGCCTGTTACCCGCGCGAGCTGGTCCGTTTTGGCGACACTCGCCGTATTGGGCGTGGCGGCGGCAGCAGCGCTCGGTACGTACTTTGCGACACAGACAGACGCCGCCTATCCGTATTGGGACAACGCCGTGTTCGCGATGAGCTTGGCCGCCATGTGGCTCACTGCGCGCAAGAAGATCGAGAACTGGATGGTTTGGTTCGTCGTCAACATCATCTCGGTAGCCCTCTACTCGCTGCAAGGGTTGGGCGGCTACGCAATTCTGTATGCGATCTATATCGGCATGGCCGTCTGGGGATATTTCACCTGGCGGTGGTCGATGTTGCGGACCGGCACGGGATAGTCGATCAGGCGTCCTCAAGGGTTGCGGAAAGACGCTCGACGGCGTTGCCGAAGTCTTCCATGAAGTCATAGACGACCTGCCGCGTCGATACGCTGGCGTTCATCAGGCCCACGCCCTGGCCGACGAAGTAGGTGGCGAGTTGCTTGGCGCCGTTGTGACCGCCTTCCGCGAGTTGGGAGACGCGGCGCAAGGCGGGTTCGCTGACCAGCGCTTGCAGCGGCATGGGCAGCGGCTCCGGGCTTTCGGGCTGATGCCAGGCGTCGGTCCATGACGATCGAAGCTGGCGCGTGTACTTGCCGGTCCGGCTGCGCGAGCGCACGGTCTGGCGGGAGTTGGCATGCAGCATCTTTTCCTTGACGACGGGAGCGGTTTCCGCCTCCGCCGTGGTAAGCCAGACGGAGCCGCACCAGGCGCCGGCCGCGCCCATGGCCATTACCGCAGCCATTTGCCGGCCGGTGACGATTCCGCCCGCGGCCAGCACCGGAATATCTCCGTAAGGCTTGAGTGATTCCAGCACCTCGGGGATGAGCACCATCGTTGACACTTCCCCGCAGTGTCCTCCCGCTTCGGTCCCCGACACGATGATGACGTCGACACCCGCCTCCGCGTGTTTGATCGCGTGTTCTCTGGCGCCGGCCAGCGCGCCGACGACGACACCGGCTCGTCGCGCCCGATCCAGCATGAAGTCGGGCGGCACGCCGAGCGCGTTGACCACCATCTTGATCGGGTGGGCAAACGCGGCGTCAAGAATGACGGAGGCACCCTTCTCGCGCAGATTGTCGCCGTAGCCGTCGCCGATATCGCGGTCCCACAGCCCCTTGGTGTCTATGCCGTGCTGGGCGAGTATCGACTCGACGTGGGCCTTGTGCTCCGGTGGTATTCGCGCCTCCACTTCGGCGGCGGAGAGGGCGCTCTCCTTGCTGTCCAGGCTGGTCGGTATCAGCAGGTCGACGCCATAGGGATTTCCATTGATGTGGTCATCGAGCCAGCGCAGCTCGATGTCGAGGGATTCTGCGGTGTGGCCGGCGCAACCGAGCACACCGAATCCGCCGGCGTTGCTCACGGCGGCAACCACGTCGCGGCAGTGGCTGAAAGCGAACAGCGGGAACTCGATGTTGAGCATGGAACAGACTTTGTTGTTCATGGGCATGTTTCGGGCTTCTTGAAGACTCGAAGGTTATCAAATGCGTGGGCGGGCGGATCAGGGTTGCTTTGCGTGCGAGGCGTTATTCTTCGCGCTCCCCGGCTGAGGCATTTCTTGCGACGGGTCAACCCCTCGCGCTCCCCGGCTGAGGGCTCTCCTTCAAGTGGCGCATCGCGGCGGCAAGTAGTAGCGCATCGTATGCGTCGCGCGAGTCGCTGTCTCCCGCAGGGACGGTGATGTCCGGTTCGATCCCCGTAGTCTGAATCGAACGGCCGCTCGGGGTGTAGTAGCGCGCGGTGGTCAGCTTGATTGCGCGCTTGCCCTCAAGCTCGAGCACCGATTGCACCGAACCCTTGCCGTAACTCTTCGTGCCGACCAGAATCGCCCGACCGTGATCCTGAAGCGCCCCGGCGACCACCTCCGCGGCGGAGGCGGAACCGCGGTTGATGAGAATAGCGAGCGGGGCGCCGTTCAGGATATCGCCGTCGTCGGCCATCAACCGCACTTCGGCTTTCGCATCGCGACCCTCGGTGTAGACAATCAGGCCCTCATCGAGAAACTCGTCGGCGACATCCACGGACGCGCCGAGGACGCCGCCTGGATTGTTGCGAAGATCCACGATCAGCCCAAGCAGTTCCCCGGCGCTCTGTTCGGCGAGCCGCTCGACGGCTGTGCGCAGGTCTCGCGGGGTCTTGTGTTGGAACTGCGCGATGCGGACGTAGCCGTAGCCGGGTTCGATCAGTCGGGAACGCACGCTGTTGATTCGGATGACCGCGCGCACCAGGTCGAAATCCACGGGTGCCGTCGCGCCATCGCGCCGTACTCGCAAGTGGACCTTGGTGCCGGGTTCGCCGCGAAGGTCCTCGACAGCCTCGTTGACGGTACGTCCCTTGAGGGATCGGTGATCCACTTCGATGACGGTGTCGCCCGCGCGTAGTCCGGCGATGGCGGCCGGCGTGTCGTCTAGCGGCGCAATGACCGTGATGTAGCCATCGACCAGTCCAATATCGACGCCTATGCCGCCGAACCTGCCGGTAGTTTCCTCTCGCAGACTGTCCAGCGCGTCGGAATCGAGGAACGACGAATGTTTATCGAGGCCATCCACGATCCCTCGGATGGCGTTTTCCGTCAGGGTTTCCTCGGCGATGGGCTCAACGTACGAATCGCGCACGCGTTGCACAACGGCCTCGAGGGACGACGTGTGTCGGCCAAGGGGCAGTTCTGCGACAAGTTCTCGGAACGCGATAGTGCCGAGCGCGACACCCGTCGTCATGCTCACCATGATGCCGAGCAATGTTGTGGGTCGAAGCCGCATGGGAAGCCTTTAGCTCGCTGGATTACCGCGCGTCCGTGACGCCCAGGGAACTCTGATGTTGCGAGTCCTCCATCGTTGGTGGCGGCGTTACTTCCCGATCAAGTTTCACGAAAAGCATGTTAGCGCGGTTGTTCGCCGCGCAACCAGGCGGCGGGATCGGCCGGACGACCGTTCGCGCGCACCTCGAAGTACAGGCCGCTGACCTCTCGGCCGCCGCTACGTCCCGCGGAAGCGATGGGTTCGCCGCTTTCGACCCAATCGCCAGCCTGCTTCAGCAGGGTATCGGTGTTGCCGTAGAGGGACATGTAGCGGTTGCCGTGGTCGATGATGGTGAGCAGCCCGAAGCCGCGCAGCCAATCGGCGAACACTATCCGACCGCTGTGGATCGCGTTTATCTTGGTACCGTTGGGTGCGGCGAGATAGATTCCCTCCCACTTGAGCCTGCCGTCGGCGCGCGAATCGCCGAATCGGTGCAGAACCCGGCCCGCGACGGGCCAATGCATCCGGCCTTTGCTTTCGGTGAAGGGGACGTCGGGCGATTCGCGCAACCGTTGATCGATCTCCGCGAGCAGCGCCTGCAGACGTTTGCGGTCGCGGACGAGCTGATCGCGCGAGACCGTCTTGTCTTGCATCTCCCGGCGAAGCGACGCGACGAGCGTTTCTCGCTCGCGGCGGCGTTCGCCGAGCGATGCCGTTCGCGACTTCAATTCATCTTCCCGCGCCGCCAGTACCTGCTCTCGATCGCGCGTGGCCTGCCCGATCTCCGCGATCTCGTCCAGAGTACGCGCGTACGCGTCGAGGGCGTCGAGCCGCGCCTGCACGAAATAGCGGTGGTAGCGAACGATCCTGTCGACCGTGTCCGGATTTTCCCGGTTCAGCAGCATCTTGAAGAGGCCCGATCCGACGAGTCGATGCGCCGCGCGCACATGGCGTGCTATTCGACTAGCCTGGTCGATGCGGCGCTCCTCTACTTCGCGGCGCTGGTCCTCAAGCTGCGCCAGTGAATGCTGCGCCTCCGTGACTTGGGTGTTCAAACTCTGGATGCGCCGATTGATGTCGGCGATTTCTTCGTCCGCCCGGGAGATTTCCGCCTGTAGCCCAGACAGGCGTTTGTCGGCGTCTTCAAGCCAGGTGTTGAGCGAGTCCAGTTCGCGAGCGACCTCGTCGAGACGCTGTTCGGCGACGGCGGCCTCCGTTTGCGCCTGGGCCACGTCGGCGGCGAGCAAGCATAGGGCGAAGGCGATGCCCCCAAGCCGCGCGGCTAGCCCGCATATCTCACCAAGCCGCTTGCGAGCCAACATATCTCATTTATTTTCAATCATGTGCGTCGGATTTTCGGAAGTCCCGCCGGATACAAAGTTCGCTGGCCGCGCCCTCGCTGGTTTTTTGCCCGCGTGCGCGCACATGGTCGCTACACCATAAGGCATGGCTATGCTTCCGTCTCTTTTCTTGCGGGGGGTGCCCCCTCGCGCTCCCCGGCTGAAGGCTCCCGAGTACGTGCACGCGGGCAAAATCCTGCGCGATCATCGCGGCCCTTGGCGAGATATGCGGGCGAGGAACCGGCCCGTCAAGCGCGTCGCCGATCCTGCTCGCTGGCGAACAGGGGCCGCCCGGTCATTTCGCTCGGTTGCGGCAGGCCCATGAGTGCCAGCAATGTCGGGGCGACGTCGCACAGCGTGCCACCGCTGTCGAGCCGGAGCGCCAGGGGACCGAGGTAGAGCAACGGCACCGGCGCCGACGTATGCGCGGTGTGTGCCTGGTCTCCCTCGCGCATGTGCTCGGCATTGCCGTGATCCGAAGTGACAAGGCATTGTCCGCCGCTTCTTTCGAGGGCTGCGGCGATGGCGCCAAGGCATTCGTCCAATGTCTCTACCGCGGTGACGGCGGCGTCGAACACGCCGGTATGCGCGACCATGTCGGCGTTGGCGAAGTTGCAGATGATGGCGTCGTACGTGTCTTCGTCAATGGCGTCGATCACGCGGCGAGCAACTTCCGGGGCGCGCATTTCCGGTTCGAGGTCGTAGGTCGCGACCCTGGGCGACGGCACCAGGATGCGGTCCTCGCCGACGAACGGCTGCTCCCGTCCGCCGGAAAAGAAGAACGTCACGTGCGCGTATTTCTCGCTCTCGGCGACCCGAAGCTGTCGCTTGCCGAGCTTCGCCAGATGCTCGCCGAAAGTGTTGGTCGGCGTTTGCGGCTCGAACGCGCACGATGCATCGATATCGTCCGCATAGCGCGTCAACATGACGAAGTCGGCCAGCGCGGGTTTGGTGCGGCGCGAAAAACTGCGGAAGTCGGGATCGACGAAGGCGCGCGTGAGCTGGCGGGCCCGGTCGGCGCGAAAGTTCATGAACACGACGACATCGCCATCCCCGATCGATGCGGGCGGCTGTCCCGGTTGGCAGACGAGGGTGGGTTTGACAAATTCGTCGCTTTCGCCGCGTGCGTAGGCCGCTTCCAGAGCCGAAGCGGCGTCGTCGAATTGGTATTCTGGCGCACCCCGCGTCAGCATGTCGAAGGCGGCTTCCACGCGGTCCCAGCGATCATCCCTGTCCATGGCGTAGTAGCGGCCGCACAGCGAAGCGACGCGCCCATCGAACCGGGCAAGACTGGCTGCCGCACTCTTCGGCGGCGTATCGCGGCCGTCCAGGAACGCGTGCAGATGGACCGTGACACCGGCTTGGGCGGCGAGGTCGACCATGGCGGCGATCTGGTCTTCGTGGCTATGCACGCCGCCGGGGGAGACCAGGCCCATCACATGCAGGGCGCTTCCCGCGGACTTTTCTACGGCTGCGCGAATTGCACGATTGTTCCCGAAACTGCCGTCCTCGATGGCGAGAGTGAGGCGAGAGAGTTCCTGCCGAATGACGCGGCCTGCGCCGAGATGCATATGTCCGACCTCGGAATTGCCCATCTGTCCGGAGGGCAGTCCCACGTCGGTGCCCGCCGCGGATAGCAGGGCGCGGGGGGCGCTACGCCACCAACGGTCCCAGTTGGGCGTATGCGCGGCATGAATCGCGTTGTGCCGCGTCGACGCGCTATAGCCCCAGCCGTCGAGCACAACGAGTAGCGTTGTCGGCATTTGCGATTGATCGCACCGGGCTGCAAAGGTGTAGGTATTCTATAATATTGTGACTTCCCGCACCCGCCCGAGAACTCGTGGCATGGATACGAATTGATGGAACAACTCTTTGAATTCATTGGTAATCACTATATCCTGACCGGGATCTTCGTGGTCTTGATGGGGATATTCGCCAGGAACGAACTGCAGCGCGGCGGCCGTGCCGTGACCGCGCAGCAACTCGTCGACCTGATTAATCGCGAGGGTGCGGTGGTGCTGGATGTGCGAGACAAGAACGAGTTCGGCGAGGGCCACATCGTCGATGCGCTGAACATTCCCCACACCGCGATTGCCGGCCGCATTGGCGAGTTGGAAAGACACAAGGTCAAGCCGGTGGTGGTTGCTTGCAAGATGGGGCAGCACTCGGGAGCGGTGGGTACGGTCCTGCGCAAGGCGGGCTTCGAGAACGTGGCCCGCCTGCGCGGCGGCATCACGGAGTGGCGCAGTCAGAACCTTCCGGTCATCAAGGGTTCATGACGATGGCCGATCAGCAGATTGCCGTACGGGTGCAGGTCGAGCGGGTCTACCTGAAGGATCTCTCGTTCGAGTCGCCGCGCGCGCCGCAGGTGTTCGCGAGCGAGTGGAAGCCGAATGTCCAGCTCGATATCAACACCGCGGCGAAACGGGTGTCCGAGACCCGTTTCGAGGTGGTTCTCACCGCGACGCTGTCCGCCAGGTCGCAAAGTGATGGTGAAGACTTCACGGCGCTCATCATCGAGGTGCAACAGGCCGGGGTCTTTCTCATCGAGGGCGCGGAAGGTCCGGCGCTTCAACGGGTGCTCGCCGTGATCTGCCCCGATATGCTGTTTCCGTACGTGCGTGAAGCGGTGGACAACGTCGCGGTGAAAGGAACGTTCCCGCCGTTCATGCTCGCCCCAGTGGACTTCGCCTCACTGTACGAGCAAGCATTGCGGAACAGGGACTCGGAGCGTAGCGACAGCGTCAACTGATCACTGCTCTCGACCGTATTTCAGTCGGTGGCTTGGGGAGGTGCACGGAACCGGCACTTCCGGCGAGTAACGTGCATCGGGAAGTGACGCGATGGAGGACGCGATGGAGATAGAAGAACTCGTACCCCAACTCCGCACCACGGACCTCGAACGCGCGATCCACTTCTATACCAGGAAGCTTGGCATCGTGCTCTCCTTTAGGTACCAAGACTTCTACGCTGGTGTCAGCAGTGGCGACCGGATGATTCACCTCAAGCTGGTGGACGATCCCGATCCGGGCATCGACTTCGTTCGGCGCGGGCATCACCTTCACGTCCATGTTGGCGTGCGCGACATCCATGCCGCTTTCCGGCAGGTTCAGGAAGTTGGCGTGAAGATCATTGAAGGCATCTCGGACCGTCCCTGGGGCATCACCGAGTTTGTGATTGAGGATCCGGACGGACACACGCTCTACTTTGGAAGTGCTCCCGCTGACGAGGGGTAGACACGGATCCATGGATGCGGAGGGCGTGGCGGCGGGACGCCGCCCGAGGCACGATCAAGTCAAAGGGTTGATTGCGGCATGACGCGGACGCGGGCTCCGCATCTCGTTGTTTAGTTGGAACCCGGGTCGTTCGCGGGCGCCTTCTTGATGAATCCTTCGAACAGGCCTTCAAGGCGCGCCATGCGTTCGCGCAGGTCGCCCACGTCCGTGCGCACATCGTGCAGTTCGGTGCGCACGGCGTGCAGTTCGGTGCTCACGCCGTGCAGTCCCGTCAAGGTCAAGCTGGCCAGCGCCACGCCGACAGCAAGTATCGATACGAGTTCCGCGCTCACGCTCTTGTCATGTCCTGGCTTGTCGGGATACGTCATTGTTGCACCCGCATCGTTGTGTTCGGGTAGCAGCGCATTCCTAGTGTTCCGTCAAGTCTAAAAATGCGAGTGTAGCTGCGAGGGATTTTTGGTTCCTGGCGAGGCGCGACGACGCGGTGTGGCAGGCACCACACAAGGAGGAGCAACGAAGTCCAGGGGCCAAAAAGACCCGCAGATACCCGCAGATTTAGGCTTGACGGAGCACTAGGCCGGTCTCGCTCTCAATTCGACCCCGGGTCGTTAGCGGGCGCTTTCCTGATGAATCCTTCGAACATCTTGATGAATCCTTCGAACATGCCTTCAAGGCGCGCCACGCGTTCGCGCAGGTCAGCCAAGTCCGTGCGCACGGTGTTCATTTCGGCGCGCACGGTGTGCATTTCGGCGCGCACGGTGTTCATTTCGGCGCGCACGGTATGCATTTCGGCGCGCACGGCATGCATTTCGGTACGCACGCCGCGCAGTCCCGTCAAGATCAGCCCGGCAAGCGCCACGCCGACGGCAAGTATCGATACAAGTTCCGGGCTCAGGTTTTCGCCGCTAGTCGTGGATCACAACCGCATTATTGCACACGTCTTGCTGCGTTCTTGTGATCCATCTCCGTATTTCGAGTGCGAGAAACTACCCGTTTCGAACGGGAGCACTTCGGATGGGCCACGAGCAAGAATTCAGTCAAACCCCAACTGGCGCCACGCCTCGTAGACGGCGATAGCCACGGCGTTCCCTAGATTCAGACTGCGCGAATGCGGTCGCATGGGAATGCGCAGCCTTCGCTCCGGGGGAAAGCCGGCGAGCACGGGCGCGGGAAGTCCCCGGGTTTCCGGTCCGAACAACAGGGCATCCCCGGCGCGATAGCGCGGCGCGGTATGGGGTGTCGTCGCCTTCGTGGTAAAGGCGAATACACGTTCGGGCTGGACGCTTTCGAGGTATGCCTCGAGGTTTGGATACACGCGCACGTCGGCGAACTCGCGGTAGTCAAGCCCAGCCCGCTTGAGGCGGGCATCCTCGAGTTCGAAACCGAGCGGTTCGATCAGCGCGAGCGGTGCGCCGGTGTTGGCCGCCAGGCGAATGATACTGCCCGTATTGGGAGGTATCTCGGGTTCGTAGAGGACGATACCGGGCATGGTGTCCATAGGTGTTGAAGGTATCGCGAATTGGTCGCCAGCGGGACCCCAGCGGGTTCACGTTCCCCGCGCAAGCGCGTGGGTGGATAATAGCTTCGACGGCGGGTGGGCCCAAAGGAGGGAAGATGTCGATGGACGATGGCAATCACTATGGATTCCGGCTACCGGACGAGTTGCTGCTGCTTCGCGATCAGATTCGGCGTTTCATGCGCGAGGAAGTCAAACCCATCGAGGACACGTTGCCCCACGACGCGCTCGGGTGCGAGCCGGAAGACCGCGCGCGGCTGCGAGTGATCGCGGAGGAGATGGGGCTCACGCGGTTGACGGTGCCGGAGGAGTACGGCGGCAATCAAGTTAGCGCCATGGCGCGCGCGATGATCGCCGAGGAGGCGGCGAAGTGCCGTCTCGGCGCATACAACCCGGCGTTGGGCGCGTTCGCCGGCGGGCCGCCCAACATCGTCTGGTCCGGAACGCCGGAGCAGATCGAGAAGTACGGCATTCCCTGCATCGACGGAGAAAAGCGCGCGTTCGTCGCCATTACCGAACCGACCGGCGGGTCGGATCCGCGCAACAACATCCAGACCCGGGCGCGCAAGGAGGGCGACGTGTGGGTCTTGAACGGACGCAAGATGTGGATCACGGCGGCGGCGAGCGCCGACTACGGCATCATATTCGCGCGCACGAAGGACGGCGCGCCGCCGCAGATCACGGCGTTCATCGTGGAACCGGGCTTCAAGGGCATCGAGTTCAACGAGATCAAGGTGATTCGGGCGCTGTCGCCTTACGAGATCGTCCTGGACAACTGCGAAGTGCCGGCGGAGAACGTGCTGGGCGAGGTCGGCCGCGGTTTCGGCGTTGCCGAAAACTGGCTCGTGGATGCGCGCATTCCGTATGCCGCCGGCTGCATCGGGATCGCCCAGGAAGCGTTGGACATGGCCTGCGGCTGGGTCAAGCAGCGTCGCGCGCGCGATGGGGTACTGGCAGACAAACAGGCGATTCAATGGATGATCGCCGACTCCGAGGTGGAACTGCGCGCTGCGCGGATGCTGATTTACGATGCCGCATCGAAGGTGGACGCCGGTGCGCCCGGCAAGGTGGATGCGTCGGTTTGCAAACTCTACGGCACCGAGACCGCCGGACGCGTGGTCGATCGCGCGATACAGATGTTCGGGGGAATGGGCGTTGCCAAGGAGATGCCGTTGGAGCGTTGGTACCGGGAGTTGCGGGTCAAGCGGATCGGCGAGGGTCCGTCGGAGGTTCACCGCATGGTGATTGCGCGGGACAAGCTGCGCAACACCGACGGCGGCAATTATTTCGGATGATCGCGCTCGCCCGAGTGGTCGTTGGGGCGCGACACCAGGTCAGGATCTCCGTTCCGATTCCGCCAGCTTTCGGGTCAGCGTATTGCGGCCCCAGCCCAGCAGTTCGGCGGCATCGCGCTTGCGTCCCCCGGTGTATTCGAGCGCTGCTTGCATCAGAACGCGCTCCAGTTCGGGCAGCGCCTTCGACAGGATGCCCTTTCCCCCCTCGGACAGTTGTCCCAGCGCCCAGGCGCGCAGCCCGGCTTGCCAGTCGGTAGCGACTTCCGCCGACTCGCTGCCGCTCGTGAGTTCGGGAGGCAGGTCGTCGACGAGAATCTCGCGACCCGCGGCCATGACGGTAAGCCAGCGACAGGTGTTTTCGAGTTGGCGCACGTTGCCTGGCCACTCGAGCGTCGTGAGGTGCGCCTCGGTCTCCGGTCGGAGTTGCTTCGGTTCTCCGCCCAGTTCGTTCGCGGCGGCTTGCAGGAAGTGACGCGCGAGGATGGGGATGTCCTGCGGCCTTTCGCTCAGGCGCGGCAGGTGGATTCGGATGACGTTCAATCGATGGTAGAGGTCTTCGCGAAAGATACCGTCGCGTACGAGTTGCTCCAGATTCTGGTGCGTGGCCGCGATGATGCGCACATCCACCTTGATGGTTGAGCGACCGCCGACGCGATAAAACTCGCCGTCCGCCAACACCCGCAGCAGGCGCGTCTGCGTATCCGGCGGCATGTCTCCTATCTCGTCGAGAAACAACGTGCCGCGGTTCGCCTGTTCAAAACGGCCCAGGCGTTGCGCGTTGGCGCCAGTGAAAGCACCTTTCTCGTGGCCGAAGAGGTCGGACTCGATAAGGTCCTTCGGGATGGCGGCCATGTTCAAGGCAACCATCTGCCCGCTTGAGCGCGGGCTGTGGCGATGCAGCGCCCGCGCCACGAGTTCCTTGCCGGTGCCGGACTCCCCCTGGATCAGCACCGTGATCTTCGACTGCGCCAAGCGCCCTATGGCGCGAAATACTTCCTGCATGGCCGGCGCCTGGCCGATGATTTCCGCCGCGGGGGTTTCTTCGATCGGGGGCTTTGTGACTTCAAACTCACGGTGGTATGCCACGGCGCGACGTACGGTGGCGACCGCATCGTCGACGTCGAAGGGCTTGGGCAGGTATTCGAACGCACCGCCCTGGTAGGAGCTGACGGCCACTTCGAGGTCCGAGTGCGCGGTCATGATGATGATCGGCACTGTGGGATGCGATTCCTTCACCGAGGCCAGGAGCTCGAAACCGTCCGCTCCGGGCATGCGAATATCGCTGACGATGGCATCGGGCTGCGCGGTCTGGATTTGTTTCAGTACCGCATCGCCACGAGCAAACGATCGGGTCTTGAAGCCCGCCTGCTCCAGGGCGCGCTCCAGCACCCAGCGGATCGACCTGTCGTCGTCTACGACCCAGATGTTGGGCGCTTCAGTCACTGTTGGGTTGCTCCAGAGGAATATAAAGTGCGAATGCCGTCTTCCCGGGCGCGCTGTCGCATTCCATCACGCCGTTGTGTTGGCCGATGATGTTCTGAGTGATGGAAAGACCAAGACCGGTACCATCCGGCCGGCCGCTGATCATGGGGTAGAAGATACGGTCGGCAATGTCTGCCGGTATCCCCGGGCCGTTGTCGACGATTTCAACCTTGACTACCACGCGATGCCGGTGGCGTCCGATGGTGAATTGACGCACGGCGCGGGTCGACAGGCAGATGCGCGGACTCGGCGTGTCGATCAACGCCTCCTCGGCATTGCGCGCGATGTTCAGAATCGCCTGTATCAGCTTGCCGGGATCGCCCTCGATTTCAGGCAGGCCGAGGTCGTAGTCGCGCACGAAAGCAATACGGTCCGGGCACTCGGCTTCGATGAGCTGAACCACGCGCTCCAGCACGCGATGGATGTTGACCTGTTCGAATCGCGGCCGCTCGTTGGAGCCCAGCATGCGGTCGACCAGGTTTCTCAAGCGATCGGCTTCCTCGATGATGACCTTGGTATATTCCCGCTGGCTTGTATTTGTCAGCTCTCTTTCGAGGAGCTGCGCTGCCCCGCGTATACCCCCCAGGGGATTCTTGATCTCGTGCGCAAGACCGCGCACCAGTTCGCGTGTTGTTTCCTGCAGCGCGAGATGCTGGTCGCCCCGATTGATCCGAAGGAAGCGGTCGAGCGGCTCGATTTCGATCAGGAGTTCGCCGTTGCCCAGCAGTTCAACGGAATAGTCCGCGCGCAAGTCGCCGCGGCCGTTGCTCGTCAGGACGGCACGGCGCTTCGTGTATGGTTGGCCAGTCTCAAGGGTGTTTCTGAGCGCCGATGCCCGCTCGGCCGGATCGATAAATAGCTCGCGCACTTCCTTGCCAACGATACGTTGGGAGGACTTGCCGAAAAGAGATTCCGCCGCCTGGTTGAGGTAGCCGACGCGCAGGGTGTTGTCCAGGACAACCACAGCGGTCGCGAGCTGATCGAGTATCTCTGGGGCCTGGGCCATCATTTTGCCGCGCGTCTCTTGCCTCCAAGAGCCAAATTGAAGATAGCGTTGCAAAAATCGGTCCACTTGCGTTCGCGGCTGCAAGCACCGGATTCACTGGGATTTTCCCGATGCCGCGCAACGATTTGAGAAATATGTGCACCAAAATAGTGCGTTACCCGATGGGCGTCAAATTTCCCTCGGCCTCATCGGAGTTCTACGGGGCGCGCAGCAGGTGAAAACCGATTGGGGCGCTTTGGGTCAGAATGTTGTTCTTCTGGTCCATGATGGCGATGCGCAAGGTGTGGGGGCCTCGCGCGATAGCCGCGAGCGTGAAATCGACATCGCCGCGCCGTTCGGCGGGGGAGCGGGCACATTCCTGCCGGCCCTGGCACGGCAGTGCGATGGCGCCGTCCACGAATAGGACGGCACGGTGGTCGGTGCGCAGATCGGGTTCGACCCGGCCTGTCACGCGCACATTGCCGCCGTTGCGGCGAACCGTCTCGCCATCGCCGGGGACGGTGATGAGAAGGGATTGGTAGATCGGCGCCGGTTCCTCCCGCGTAGCGTCGGCCGCGGCCGGTCCCTTCGATTCGACCGGGGCGTAGGTGTTGACGGCGGGCAGTTCAACCTCTTGTCGGTTGCTGCCGGGTCGATCGCCGAACACAGTGATGCCCTGTGCATCGGCAAACCGGTAGATCGTCGTTTCAGCGCTCGTCAATGTCCCAGGCGTCAGCGCCAATACCGCCCCGAACATGCAACTCGACATCATCGGGGACCGTCGCCGACGTGGAATCCGCGTGCGGGGAAGCCGTGTCATTGGATAGGCAGTTTGCCTCGAAACGCCGTCGCGGCGCGACAGTCACCCGCGCCGCACGGCGTAGGATCGCGCACGCGCAATGTGTGAGATGTTCGCCCGGCCCGCGTTGACGCAAACCGCAATGACGGCATGTTGCCGCCATCGCGGTTCACTCGGGGCGTTGCGTCAGGCGGAGTAATACAGCTGGAACTCGGCAGGGTGCGTGGTCATGCGCAGCACATCCACTTCTTCCTGCTTCAGTTGGATGTAGCCGTCTATCTGATCGTCGCTGAAGACGCCGCCGGCTGTCAGAAATCCGCGATCGGCATCAAGGGCTGCGATCGCTTCTTCCAACGATGCGCACACGGTCGGGACGCCTTCGAGTTCCTCCGGGGCCAGATCGTAGAGATCCTTGTCGAACGGGTCACCGGGGTGGATCTTGTTCTGGATGCCGTCGATGCCCGCCATCAGCATGGCAGCGAATGTCAGATACGGATTGCCGGCGGCGTCCGGGAAGCGGACCTCGGTGCGATACCCTCGCGGGTTGCCCCCTTGGACGTAGGGAATGCGGACGCCAGCGGAACGGTTGCGCGCCGAATAGGCGAGCAATGTGGGCGCTTCGAAGCCGGGCACCAAACGCTTGTAGGAGTTGGTGGTCGAGTTCGTGAACGCGTTGAGCGCCCGCGCGTGCTTCATGATGCCGCCGATATAGTAGAGGGCCGTCTCCGACAGGCCGGCATAGGCGTCGCCGAAAAAGACATTTTCGCCGCCCTTGGAGATGGACTGGTGCACATGCATGCCATTCCCGTTGTCGCCCACCAGCGGTTTCGGCATGAACGTCGCTGTCTTGCCGTAGGCTTGCGCAACGTTGTGGACGCAGTACTTGTAGATCTGCAGTTCGTCGGCTTTTTTCACCAGCGTGTTGAAGCGTGCGCCGATCTCGGCCTGGCCAGCGGTCCCCACCTCGTGGTGGTGGACCTCGATCTCAAGCCCCATGGCCTGCATGGCGCTGCACATCGCGTTGCGCAGGTCCGCTCCGGAATCGACCGGCGGCACCGGGAAGTATCCGCCCTTGACCGTTGGCCGGTGGCCCATGTTGCCGCCCTCGAATTCGGTGTCGGACTCCCAGGCCGCTTCCTCTGCGGATATGGCATAGGAGCAGCCGGACATGCCGACCTTCCAACGGACATCGTCGAAGACGAAGAACTCGGCTTCCGGACCAAAGTAGGCCTTGTCGCCGATGCCGGTGGCAATAAGGTACTGCTCGGCGAGCTTTGCGGTCGAACGCGGGTCCCGCCCATACGGTTGCATGGTGGTGGGTTCGATAATGTCGCAGCGCAGGTTGACGGTCGTTTCGTCGCGGAAGGGGTCGACCACGGGAGTTGAATCGTCGGGCATGAGCATCATGTCCGATTCGTTGATGCTCTTCCATCCGGAGATGGACGAACCATCGAACATGATGCCGTCCGCGAGAGCATCCGCGTCCAGTCGGTCTGCGGGGATGGTCGTGTGTTGCTCCTTGCCTCTGGGGTCGGTAAAACGCAGGTCCACCCACTTGGCATCGTTGTCGCTGATCAGTTTTAACGTGTTTTCCGACATTTCGGATTCCGCTCCGTTGTTTGCAATTGATTGATTTGGCGAAGCCTTCGCTTCTTGCTTGGGACGACGCGCCGGTTGCCCTCGCCGTGACGCCGCCGGCGAACCTGGCTCTGAAGGAACTCGACCTCTTTCTGCTTGGTTCCCCTACGTGTCAAGCAATATCAGTGCCATGCGGCGTTTTCGTTGCCTTGCAGCCGATCACGCGCAAATCAGGCTCGCGCGCTTCGCCGACTGCCGTTTCACGGCGCACTCGGCCTCCGCAATGGTGTCCGCCGTGGTGCGCGCCTCGATATGATGCACCATATCAGTGCGGACTCTCTTGCCGTTTGGTCGAGGTTCAAGTCTCGCATACTTCGATTGTGATGCGAATACGCGCGCGATCGCGCGTAGTCGCGACCAGTCTATGGCCGTGAACGCGGCACCACGCGGGAATGTCTTGCAGCACGCCGGGGTCGGTCGCAAAGATGTCAAGCAATGTTCCCGGAGCGAGATTTTCGACGCGATCCTGGGTGCGAATGACCGGCAGGGGACACAGCAGTCCGCGGACGTCCAATCGTTGGCGGTTACCTCGCGCGGCACCAGCCTCAGTTTGCCGCGCGGTCATACATGCCAGGATGCGGGCAGGTCCATCGGCGGCAATGGTTCGACATTCAGCATTTCCACCACGCCGTTGGTGTGGTGGGCGCTCACGTCGACGCGCGGCGCGGTACGGCCCTGGCCATAGCGCGCCAGTATCCGCGCGGCGAGCGTCACGTCGCCGGGTTGCGGTGCGCCATCGATCAGGGCCAAGGGTCCGGGGAACACGGTTGTCCGCAAGTGGAGGAAGCTCTTGCGATAGCCTTCGAGGAACCGGTTCTCGCCTTCTTCGCGCCCCACGATGAGCTTGTAGTGGCTGGCGGGCCGGATGTGGCGGCCCACCTTCAGCAGCATGATGTCGTCGAGTTCGTAGTCGCGCTCGCCTCGGGCGTCCCACAGGTCCTGCAACTTGGACGCGTACTGGGCGTCCGTCAGGAAGCAGCAGCCGCCGGCGGGTTGCGCGTAGTCCGAAAAGCCGAACGATTCCGCCAGCGCCATCTGGGGCTTGCGGTTGCGGCCATGGAAACCGTACAACGCGGCGCGGTCGATCCAGCCTTCCCGTTCGGGCCTTGTCGGGGGCAGATTCTTCGCGCATAGCGGTCGCAGCAGGAGGTCGTCGGTGCCGGATTCGCGTGCGATCAGCGGCATGGTTTCCTTGCGCTGCGACTTGGGGCGTTGGCCGATCACCTCGCCCGTGATGACGAAATCGAATCCCCGGTCGCCGAAGCCCCATGCGCGGGCCTTGTCGACCATGAAGATCTTGCAATCGAGGCACGGGTTCAGGTTCTGGCCGTAGCCGTACTTCGGGTTGATCACGATGTCCTTGTACTCGGAGGACACATCGATGATGTGCAGCTTGATGCCGAGCTGCTCCGCCACCCACAGCGCGTTGTTCCGGCGCGGCTTGACGCGGCGTTTCTCGCGGATGGCGTGGGTGTGGCCCTCCACGCAGAAACCGGTGTAAAAATTGAGTCCCTCGACGTGTACGCCTTGCTCCTGGATGACCTTTGCCGCCAACATGGAGTCAAGCCCGCCGGAGATGAGCGCAATGGCTTTCTTCATGCCGCCTATTGTAGCCGGTCATCGTGGCGCGTTCGCTGTTGGTCCGCGTTCGGAGCACAGACGCCCGAACGCGACGTCGCCCGGGAGGCTTGCGGCGGAACCGCGCGGGGGTGGCGCGCGGTGAGGGCCTTGTGTCAACGCGTTGCCGGCGCGTCGGTGGCCATCGACGGCGAAACCGTGGCGCGTGTCGATCAGGGGCTACTCGTTTTTCTGGGCGTGTTCCGGGAAGACACCGAAGCGCAGGCAGAAAAGCTGGCGGCGAAGACCCTCGCGCTGCGCGTATTCGCCGATGCTTCGAAGCCGATGAACCGTTCGGTCGTGGATGTCGACGGCAGCGTGCTGGTCGTCTCGCAGTTCACCCTGGCGGCGGATACCTCTCGCGGCAATCGGCCGAGTTTTGGACACGCGGCGGAACCGGAAAGGGCGCGGGCGCTGTACGAACACTATGTCGCGGTGATGAAGCAGCGCTGGCGGCACGTCGCGACCGGCGTCTTCGGTGCCGACATGAGGGTCAGCCTGGTCAACGATGGCCCGGTGACGATTCTGCTTGCAGTGTAGGCGTCGCCATCTGTATGAATGCCGCCTTTGGGGCCTGCCCGGGTGTGGCTGAGCCCGACAAGGCCTGCCGCCGTAAGTTGAATCACCAGGGAGATGGCGATGACCGACTCAGAAAGCCCGACGCCGATTGGCGAACTGCCCAAGGACTACGCCGAACGGGTGTATGCGGGCGTGCTCGGCAAATTGATCGGGGTTCATCTCGGACGACCGTTCGAAGGCTGGACCAACGAGCGCATAGAGCGTGAATTGGGTGAAATCACCGACTACGTTCACGAGCGTCTGGGCAAGCGGCTGCTCGTCACCGACGACGATATCAGCGGGACGTTGACATTTGTTCGCGCCTTCGAGGACTACGGCGATTCGTTCGACATTCCTCCCAGGGATATCGGCCAGTCCTGGCTCAACTACATCATCGAGAATTGAACAATCCTCTGGTGGGGCGGGTTGGGCAACTCCACCGAACACACCGCGTACCTGCGATTGCAGAACGGCGTTGAAGCACCGGACTCGGGTTCCGCGGCGACCAACGGCCGTGTGGTTTCGGAACAGATCGGGGCGCAGATATTCATAGACGGCTGGGCCATGCTCTGTCCGGGGGAGCCACACCGGGCGGCGGCGCTCGCCGAGCGCGCGGCGCGCGTGTCCCACGATGGCGAGGCCGTCTACGGCGCACGGGCGCTGGCCGCAATGGAGGCGCTGGCGTTCGTTGAGCGGGATGCCGACAAGCTGTTGGATACGGCGCTCGATGTCGTGCCCGACAACTCCATCATCGCCAGCCTGATCAAGGATGTGCGGCGCTGGCATGCTGAAAATCCCCACGACTGGCGCCATTGCTTCAGACAGATCCAGGCCAGCTACGGATATGACCGGTACGGCGGCGGCTGTCACATGGTGCCGAACCACGGTCTCATCGTCATGGGTCTTCTGTACGCTGAGGGCGACTTCCTGGAGGCCATGAAGGTCGTCAACACCGCAGGTTGGGACACCGACTGCAACTCGGGCAACCTCGCCTGTCTTATGGGGATCCTCGGCGGGGTCGAGGGGCTGCCGCCGCATTTGCGAGATCCCGTAGCGGATCGCTGCTACATCCCCACCGCCGACGGCGGTCGGGCGATATCGGACGCCGTAACGGAGGCGGCGTCTATCGCCGACATGGGTCGAAGAGCACGCGGGTTGCCCGCCACCCGCGGGCCCGCCCAGTTCGATTTCGCCATGCCTGGTGCGATGCAAGGGTTCCTGTCTGACCGCGCGGAACTGGGCAACGTCGAATACGACGGCAGCCGCGGTCTGGCCATCGACGTCGATGGCGGCGAAACCAACGTATCGCGGAGCGTTTTCGTCGACTCCCTGATACCTGGCAATACTTCGAGAAGGCGGGCTACACGTTGATGGCGACGCCGAGGGTCAACCCCGGCCAGACGCTCTTTGCCAGCGTCGCGGCGGCTCGAGGAGGCGAATTCGAGGCGCGGCTCAGGTTGCTGCATTTCGATGCCGAGGACGAACTTCGGGTCCGCCTTGGCGATCCCGCGACGATCAGGGAGGACGATACGGCGGAGATTTCCTGGCAGATACCGGACCTCGGCGGGTACCCGATTTCTGCGGTGGGAATACAGATACGTAGTACCGGCTCGGCCCGCGCGGTGTTGCGCCACCTTGGCTGGCGCGGTACGCCCAACGTCCGTCTGGCTCGCACGCCAGCGGGTGGCATGTGGCGCAACGCGTGGGTCAACGGCCTGACAAGCATCGTCTCCCGGTGGCGCCCGCGGATGCGCCTGACGCAGAACCGGGGCACCGGCCTGATGCTTTGTGGCACGCGCGAGTGGCGCGATTACCGGCTTGCGGCGGATGTGACGCCGCATTTGGCGCGTCGCGTCGGCATCGCGGCGCGCGTCCAGGGAATGCGGCGCTACTACGCGCTCCTGTTGAACCGCGACGATCAGTCGCTGCAGCTCGTTCGCGAACTGGACGGCACGACAGTAATCGCGCAAACCGACTTGCCCTGGGAGTTCGGTGAGACCTACGAGATGGAACTGCGCGTCACGGGCGAACTGTTGGAAGGTCGTGTGGGGAACGTGACCCTCACGGCGCGAGATCCGGGCCTGCCGAGCGGCGGCATCGCCCTGGTGCTCGACGAAGGCCGCTCGGAGACCACCACCGTCGAGGTCACCCCCTAGGGAATTGGCGGCGCTAGTCGTCCTTGGATCGCCGCCCCGTCGAGCGCGACAGCAGGATGCCTACCTCGAACAGCAGCCAGACAGGGATGGCCAACAGGATCTGGGTGATCGGATCCGGCGGCGTCAGCAGCATGCCGACAATGAAGCAGCCGACGATGACATAGGGGCGTTTGCGCGCTATTCCGTCCGCCGTCGCCAGACCGGATCGCACCAGCAGGATCGTTGCGACCGGGATCTCGAACGCGGCACCGAAGGCGAAGAACATCTTCAGCACAAAGGTGAGGTAGCGGTTGATGTCTGTCATCAGTGTCACGCCTTCCGGCGCGGCGTGGGCGACGACTCCCTCATCGCCTGCCTGATCAAGGATGTACGGCGCTGGCATGCCGAAAATCCCGGCGACTGGCGCCATTGCTTCAGACAGATCCAGGCGAGCTACGGATACGACCGGTACGGCGGCGGCTGCCACATGGTGCCGAACCCCGCTCTCATCGTCATGGGTCTCCTGTACGCTGACGGTGACTTCCTGGAGGCCATGAAGGTCGTCAACACCGCAGGTTGGGACACCGACTGCAACTCGGGCAACCTCGCCTGTCTCATGGGAATCCTCGGCGGGGTCGAGGGGCTGCCGCCGCATTTGCGAAATCTCGTTGCGGATCGCTGCTACATTCCCATCGCCGACCCCTCTGGGGCTCGAGACTCGCGGTTGGGAATGGCCGTTGGGAGGCACCGGTCACCAGGGCGCGTCAGGCGCTTGCGAAGGAATGCGCGAGCCAGTATGGTCGGGCGAATCAAAGGAGATTCATAGGAAGTGTCAGTGGCGGATCCATTCGACAAGACGACTTGGACAGATAAGGACCGGTTCTACTACGAATATATCGACGCGATGCTCGATGACGCGGTCGATGCGCGCGTTAGCAACGTAAAGCCGGATCATGCGGCGTACTTGATTCGCGCGCTGTTGACCCATGCCAAGAAGCATGTGCGGTTGTTCATAGGCGACTTGGGCGCGGCGGAACGAGAAACGATTTTCGAGTCGCCGGCCATCGCCGAGGCGGCGAAGAAGCTGTTGTCTCAGGAAGGAAGCAAGCTGACCATAGTGGTAGGGGAAGCCGATGACCCGGCTGCCGGAGATGAAGACCAGCCGCTCGTGCGTTCGATTCTGGAATCTCAGAAAGAGGGGAAGATAACGGGGACAATGGAAATTCGGCGAGCACGCCAGGCGGCAGTTGATTTCCTTCGGTCACATCACCACTACTACCCTCTCATGGTAATGGATGAGTCGGCGTATCGCGTCGAAACCGGCAACACAGTGACTCCCGCCTACGCGAACTTCGGCGATAGAAAGGCCGCTCGCGAGTACGCCTTGTTGTTCGACGACGTGCTGTACAGCGAGAGCGAAGAGGTTGTGGCCGTAGCGGGCGGGAGTGCAGACGCTGCTGCTTGATCTCTCTTGGTTTCCGCCGGGTAAGTTCGGCGACTACAAATCCTTTCTGGAGATTGGATTCGCAATGAACGCGCTGTTCGGAGCCTGGCAAGCGATTCCGGATGAATTGGCGCGAAGGCGACGCGTAGCGCGCCGAGCCAGTGTGGGTCGGTACGCCGAGGAACTGAGTCCCAAATCGTATGACCGGGTGGACGCGATCTCGGACTGGGTTGTTCGGTGTGGGAGGACCGTTGGAATCCTTGGGGCCATGGCCATCGCGGTGGCGTTGTTCGCGATCCCGGACGCCAACGAAGTGGAACCGACCGGAGCGGCGTTGATCGCGGTCATTTGCATGCCGGTACCGGCGGCGATCAGCGCGGTGTATGTGGTGGACTGGGGTTTCTTGGCCTTCCTAGGCGCGCGGAAGTCCCGGGAGTGGGCAAAGTATTGGTGGTTTGTCCTGCGTACGCTACGAAGGGTTGGCAAGGCGGACGAGATCCGAAAGCTATGGCGGCGCAAGCAACGAGACCCGGCGCGCGACAACCCAACCGACTAGAAGGGCGTTTGAAACCCGGAGAGAGAGGCAGATGTTGGCATTGTTGTACGGATGGGCCCGCGTTCCCCAAAGGCTGCCGGTGGAGCCATTCGGGTCTGAACGCGGTGGACTAAACGTAGCGCTCGGTCATGTTGCGCATCGGGGAGGTGGTTGAAGGGCTCGGGCGCGCCGGTCGCAAGCGTAACAGTCACGTCAGCAGCTATCTAGCAGGGGGAGAATCGTGCCCGAGACGCTCAGCAACTTGGTTGTCTGCACACGAAACGTCATTACCACCAGGGGTAGAAAGGAGTTCGGTGCCGAGCCGGGAGGCAGCCGATTCCTCAATGTCCCCGATGGGAAAGATCCCGATCCGGAACGGCACAGGGTCACACCGACGGCGTTCCGCGAGGAGGTGCTGAGTCGGGCGAGCACGGGTAGCGCCGAAAGGAAGACGTCGCCGAACAAGCGCGAATCATTCACGACCGGCGACGTCTTGGTGTTCGTCCATGGCTACAACAACCGAATCGAGGACGTCATGCATCGGCACAACTTGCTGCAAGACGGACTGCGGTCCGCAGGATTCAAGGGTGCGATCGTGAGCTTCGACTGGCCGAGCGACGACTCGACGCTGAACTACCTGGAAGACCGGCGCGATGCGAAAGCCACGGCGTTCTGCCTCGTGGATGACGGGATCAAGCTGATCGCGGCCCTGCAGAAGCACCGTCAGAGACGAAAATGCGACATCGACGTGCACCTGCTCGGTCACTCGACGGGAGCGTACGTGATTCGGGAGGCGTTTTCCGACGCGGAACAGCATGCGTCGATCACCAGCGTCAATTGGACGGTAAGCCAGATCGCATTCATCGGCGCCGACATTTCCGCGGCGTCGATGTTTCGCGATAGCAGCAAGTCCCAGGCTCTGTTCCGGCACGCTGTGCGCATCACGAACTACTCGAACAGATTCGACCGGGCACTGAAGATTTCGAACGTCAAGCGTCTGGGCACGGCCCCTCGCGTCGGGCGCGTTGGCCTACCGGAGGACGCGGATTCGAAGTGCGTTGATGTGGATTGCAGTGCGTACTGGCAGGGCTTGGAAAACAAGGACAAGGAGTTCGTCGGCGATTTCACCCACTCATGGCACTTTGGTGATGAGCAGTTTGCACGGGACCTCGCGTACACGATTGCGGGAGACATTGACCGTGATCGGATTCCGACCCGACGAATGGAGGACGGCAGCCTCGCGCTGTACGGGAACTGAAACGGCGACTGGTTTGTTGCCGGATGGTCGCGCGGTAAGCCGTGATCGGCGTGCAGGCAGGAGTGTGTGCAGCAATGCAAAATGGCACAAGACCTGCCGAGGCGGTTGACGTCCCTCCCCCTCGCGACGAGCTCGACGCGACCTACGGCGACATGTCTTCCCGATGTCGGCGCAACGTCGCGGCGGCACAGCGGGAGGTCTGGCCCTTCGGTCAAGCCGGAGGCGCTACCTGCGCCGTAGCCCTGGTGCTCGACGAAGGCCGGTCGGAGACCACCGCCGTCGAGGTCAACCCCTAGGACGGTGGGGGCTGGGGCCAAGCCCCGAGTCATTAGGCGAGGGCGGCGCTAGTCGTCCTTGGATCGCCGCCCCGTCGAGCGCGACAGCAGGATGCCTACCTCGAACAGCAGCCAGACAGGGATGGCCAACAGGATCTGGGTGATCGGATCCGGCGGCGTCAGCAGCATGCCGACAATGAAGCAGCCGACGATGACATAGGGGCGTTTGCGCGCTATTCCGTCCGCCGTCGCCAGACCGGATCGCACCAGCAGGATCGTTGCGACCGGGATCTCGAACGCGGCACCGAAGGCGAAGAACATCTTCAGCACAAAGGTGAGGTAGCGGTTGATGTCTGTCATCAGTGTCACGCCTTCCGGCGCGGCGTGGGCGAAGAACGCGAATACCACCGGGAACAGCACGAAGTACGCGAATGCCATCCCGGCGTAGAACAGCAGGACGCTCGACGCCAGCAGCGGAAGCGCGAACTTCTTCTCGCGCAGGTAGAGGCCTGGCGCGACAAAACCCCAGAGCTGGTGCAACAGGTAGGGCATCGCGGCGATAAGGGCGGTGAACGCCGCGAGTTTGAGGGGCATCACGAAGGGCGATGCGACATCGATCGCGGCCAGGTTGCCGCCGGGCAAGAAGGTCGTTAGCGGCGCGGATACGAAATGATAGATATCGTCGCGGAAGACGAAGCTTGGTACGAACAGGACGGCCACGGCGACGATGCTTCGCAACAGGCGCTGACGCAGCTCCAGCAGGTGGTCGAGAAAGGGCATCTCGTGGTCATCGACCTTGGCGTCATGTTCGGCTTCCACATTTTTTTGCTTGGGCGCCGCGCCACTCGGCGTCTCCGCGGTTACATCCGCCGGCGATTGCTCATCGGCCATCGTGTGCCTTTCCGGGCGAGTCGGCGTGGGTCGACGTCAGGGATCCTGAAGGTTCCAATGCCTGACCTCCAGTCGGGCCCTCCGTACTGTGGGTGGGTTGCGGGAAATTTTCGGTGTCCGATTGTGGATCCCCTTTCGCGGCGCCGATGCGCGCATCGGCGATAGCGCCGCCGACATCGCGTTCAATGTCCTTCATCTGCTCCATGATGGCTTCGTTGTGGAGTTGTCGGCGCACGTCGTCCATGCCGATCTCACGCTCGATTTCCGTCTTGACGCGCGTGAAACTGCGGCGCATGCGTCCGATCCAGAGGCCCAGCGTCCGCAATGTTTCGGGGAGACGCTTGGGACCGATCACCAGCAGCACGATGACGCTCAGGAGCAGCAGCTCGGAGAAACCAATGTCGAACATCGGTGGGGCTCTGCGGTCAGGTCAAGAAAGGTCCGTGGATACTCGAAAACAGCGCACTAGCTGCTTCGTTCCCGATGTCGGCTTTCCCGCCGGGACTTGGGCGGAGTGTCGCCCTCGATGATCTTCGGTTCGTCTTCTACCTTTGTGTCTTCTTCTTCTTCGTGCTTCACCGCGGAACGAAATCCCTTGATGGCTTTGCCGAGATCCGAACCCAGCGTCTTCAGGCGACTGGGGCCGAATATCAGCAACACGATGGCCAGGATGAGCAGGAGTTCCCATACACCTAGTCCCATCAGAAGCCTCTGCTATTGTTTCGGGCCGGTTACTATACTTGATCCCTCGGGGGCTTTGCTTGGCGTCTCGCGGCGCCGCGGTTCAATTGCGCGCCGCGAGTAGGGCGCCGGCGACCAGCGCCGCAATCCCCAGGGCTGGTGCCGCGAACTCACCGGCGACGAGGATGTTGGTGAACGGTTCCCACAGCAAGACCAGACCGGCGAGTGCGAGCGCGGCGCCGATGGCGCGCCGCCAGCGGCTGTTGCGCCGACGGCGCCCGAGCGCCTCGGCGACCTCGCCGATGACTTCGCGCTGTTGCGCCGCGAGCCGATCCAGATCCTTGATGCGCGCCTCGGCGCCGAGCAGAAGATCCGGCAGTCGTGGCAATTGATCGAGCAGGTCCGGCAATCGGTCCGCGAGTCGCCGCAAAGCGCCCAGGGGCCCGTAGCGCGCTTCGATCCAGCGTTCCATGAAAGGTTTGGCCGTGGCCCAAAGGTCGAGGTCCGGGTAGAGCTGGCGTCCGAGGCCCTCGATGTTCAGCAGCGTCTTTTGCAACAGCACGAGTTGCGGCTGAACCTCCATGTCGAAACGCCGGGCGGCGCGGAACAGGGCGACTAGAAAGTTGCCGAAAGAGATTTCCTTCAAGGGCCGTTCGAATATGGGTTCGCACAGTTGGCGAATCACGGCTTCGAACTCGCCGACATCGGTGCCGGGCGGGACCCAACCGGATTCGACGTGCAGTTTCGCCACGCTCAAGTAGTCCTGGTGGAAGAAGGCGACGAGGTTCTTTGCCAGGTAGGTCTGGTCCTCCTCCGTCAGGCGTCCGATAACGGCGCAATCGACTGCGATGTAGCTCGGATCCGCCGGGTCCGAGACATCGATGAATATGTTGCCGGGGTGCATGTCCGCGTGGAAGAAGTTGTGTTCGAAGACCTGCGTGAAGAAGGTCTCGACGCCGCGTGCCGCGAGCTTCTCCATGTCGGTCCCGCGCGCTTTCAGTTCGGCGACATCGGCGATGGGCACTCCCTCCACCCGTTCGACCACGAAGACATCTTCATGGCAGTGCTGCCAGTGCACCCTCGGCGCGTACAACAACGGCGAATCGGCGAAGTTGCGCCGCAGGGTTGCCGTGTTGGCGGCTTCGAGCAGCAGGTTCAGCTCGCCGAAGACGTTTCGCTCGTAGTCGGCGACGACGGCTTTGAGGCGCAGCCGGCGCGCGTCGCGGGAAAAGCGCTCCAGCAACGTCGCGATTCCGTACAGTAGCTTGAGGTCCTTCTCGATGATGGTTTCGATGTCGGGGCGCAGGACCTTGACCACCACGTCGACGCCGTCGTCAAGCGTCGCCGCGTGCACCTGCGCCAGGGACGCGGAGGCGATGGGCTGCTCATCGAATGTGGCAAAGATTTCTCCGATGGGCTTGCCCTCCCGCGCCTCGATGCGTGCTATCGCAGCCTGCGCGGGGAATGGCGGCACGCGGTCCTGCAGCTTTGCGAGTTCGTCGGCGTAATCCGTCGGCAGCAGGTCACGACGGGTGGACAGGATCTGGCCGAACTTGACGAAGATCGGCCCCAGGTCTTCGATCGCCAGCCGCAGTCGTTCGGCGGGCGAACGCGTCGGTTTGGGCAGCAGGGCGAGCGGCGACAGCCGGGCCAGCCGGCTTTCGGGGGCGACGGATCGCGCGACTTCGTCGAGCCGGTATTTGGCGATGGTCCAAACGATCCTGACAAATCGGCGGATGCGACTCACGCGGCGGTTCCACCGTGCGTCGCATCGTGCGGTTTGGCGCCGGTGTGCATGGCCGCTATGCCGCCCAAAAGGTCGTCCGCCCGCACGTCGGCGAATCCGGCGTCGCGCATCATCAGCGAGAGCGCGGCCTGGTTCGGATGCGTTTCTATGGAATCGACCAGATAGCGATACGGCGCCGCGTCGCCAACGACGACTCGGCCGGCCATCGGCCACAAGCTTTGGAACGCGCGGTAGGTGCCACGCAACCAGGCGCTGCGGGGAGTTGAGAACTCAAGGACCAATAGCCGACCGCCCGGACGCAGGACACGGTGCATCTCGCGCAGGCCGCGTTCCTTGTCCGTCAGGTTGCGCAAACCAAAGGCGATGACCACGCGGTCGAAGGTGGCCGATGGAAAGGGCAGGGACTCCGCGTCGGCGCGCGCCGGGACGACATTGGTCAATCCGGCGTCGAGCATGCGATCTCGGCCCATGGACAGCATCCTGGCGTTGATGTCGCACAGGACGACTTGGCCGGCCGTCCCGGCGATGGGCGAAATCAGGCGCGTCATGTCACCTGTTCCGGCCGCCAGATCCAGCACGCGTTGGCCAGCGCGCAGGGCAAGGCTGTCGACGGCGATACGCTTCAACGCCCGGTGCAGGCCGACGGACATGATGTCGTTCATGGCGTCGTAGCGTTGGGTGACCGTGTGGAACACCCCCGCAACGCGGGCGGTTTTCTCGCTTGGGGTCACGGGTTCGGCGCCGAAATCTACCGTCGCCGCCCCGCGCTCGGGCGAGCTTTCCGGTTTCACGGCTTGCGCGGCGGTGTCCAGTGGCCGATGGGAATTGTCGGCAACCGGGAAGCGTTCGCCTGCTTAAGTTGGGTCAGGTAGTCGCGCCAATACTCATCGCGCCGGTCATACAGTTCCTTGAGAAAGTCCCAGGAGTAGATGCCGGTATCGTGGCCGTCGTCGAAAACGATGCGTATCGCGTAGTTGCCCACGGCTTCGATCTCCTTGATCCCGACGTGTCTTTTGCCGGTCTGCAGGACGCGTTCCTGTTCGGAATGGCCGCGAACCTCGGCCGACGGCGAAAACACGCGCAACAGTTCCGCGCTCAATATCGCCGTCGTGTCGCCGTAGTCGATTTCCAGGGTGCGCGAGTCGCGATGGTAGGTGACGGCGATGGGACTCACGGGACTCAGAGGATATAGCGCGAGAGATCGCGGTCACGGGCGATATCGGCGAGCCGGGAATCGACGTACTCGGCATCGATGAGCACCTTGCGGCCATCGCAATCCGCGGCTTCGAAAGAGATCTCGTCGAGCAGGCGCTCGAGCACGGTGTGCAGCCTGCGGGCGCCGATATTTTCGGTATGCTCGTTGATCTGCCAGGAGATCTCCGCGATCCGGGCCACCGCGTCTTCCGTGAACTGCAGCGTCACGCCTTCGGTTGCGAGGAGGGCGCGATACTGTTCGGTCAGGGACGCGCGAGGCTCCTGAAGGATGCGCCTGAAGTCGTCCGGATCCAGGGCCGCCAACTCCACGCGGATCGGCAGTCGCCCCTGCAGCTCCGGTATCAAGTCGGACGGCTTGGAATGATGGAAGGCGCCGGATGCGATGAAAAGGATGTGATCGGTGCGCACCGTGCCGTATTTGGTGGAGACGGTACAACCTTCGATCAACGGCAGCAGATCACGTTGCACGCCTTCCCGGGATACATCGACGCCGACGGTCTCGGAGCGTCTGGCCACCTTGTCGAGTTCGTCGATGAAAACGATCCCGGTCTGCTCGACGGCATCGATCGCCTGCGTCTTGATCTCCTCCTCATTGATCAGCTTGAAGGCTTCTTCCTCGCGCAAGCGCCGCAGCGCGTCCCTGACGTTCAGGCGCACGCTCTTCTTGCGGCCGCCGGCTACATTCGAAAACATGTCCTGCAACTGGTTGGTCATTTCCTCCATGCCGGGCGGGGCCATGATCTCCACCCCGATCGGCGTGGCGTCCAATTCGATTTCCACCTCGCGATCATCGAGCGCTCCTTCGCGCAGCCGTTTGCGGAAGGTCTGGCGCGTATCGGAGTCGCTTGAGGCCCGCTGATCGGAGTTCCCGCGGGCCTGGGGCAGAAGCGCGTCGAGTACGCGATCCTCGGCGGCATCGTCGGCGCGATCCTGGACCCGTTCCAGTTGTCCTTCGCGACGCATCTTTACGGCGACGTCGGCAAGGTCGCGGATGATGGACTCGACATCCCGGCCGACGTAGCCGACCTCGGTGAACTTGGTCGCCTCGACCTTGATGAACGGCGCGTTCGCGAGCCTGGCCAGCCGGCGGGCGATCTCCGTCTTGCCCACGCCGGTGGGGCCGATCATGAGGATGTTCTTCGGCGTCACCTCGTCGCGCAGCTCGTCGGGCAGTTGCATGCGCCGCCATCGGTTCCTGAGAGCGATCGCCACCGCTCTCTTGGCGTCGTCCTGGCCGATGATGTGCTTGTCCAGTTCGCGAACGATTTGGGGCGGGACCATGGTGCTCATACGGTAGTCAATGTCTCGATGGTGGTCTGATGGTTGGTGTAGATGCAGATGTCTGCGGCGATGGCCAGGCTCTTGACGACGATAGTTTCCGCGTCCAGCGGGGAATTCTCCAGCAGCGCCTTCGCGGCGGCTTGCGCGTAGGCGCCGCCGGATCCTATCGCGATGATTCCGGCTTCGGGCTCGATGACATCGCCGTTGCCGCTGATCACCAGCGAGGCTGACTTGTCGGCGACCGCCAACAAGGCGTCCAGGCGCCTCAGTGCGCGGTCCGAGCGCCAATCCTTTGCCAGCTCGACGGCGGCTCGCGTCAGGTTCCCGCGATACTTGTCCAGGGTGCCTTCGAAGCGCTCGAACAAGGTGAACGCATCGGCGGTGCCGCCGGCGAATCCGGCGAGGACCGTGTCCTTGTAAAGGCGCCGCACCTTCTTCGCATTGCCCTTCATGATCGTGTCGCCCATGGACACCTGGCCGTCGCCGCCGAGCGCTACCGTGTCGCCGCGGCGAATCGACAATATCGTCGTACCTCTGAATTGCTGCAAAGCGCGGGGCTCCCGAGAGTGGTCAACAGTTGATAGTGGGGAGCGCGACGAGGGATTTCAACCGACCCAGGGTGTTTTCGTCGAATGGCGCGACTTCAGCCCGCAGGGGGTACTTGCAGCAGAATCGGCGACACGTCGTGCTTTCGCAGGCTGGCCATTGTCTGCTCGGCGTCCTGTTTGCGGCTGAACGGACCGATCACAACGCGATGCCAGACTTCGTCCTCGTCGTCCAGCGTGTCGATGCTGATGTCGGCTTTCATGCCGGTCAGCATCAACCGCCCTCGCAATCTCTTCGCATCATCCTGCGTCTGGAATGAACCGGCCTGCACGAGGTACTTGGATGGTTCCACGTACCCGCCGGGCGTCAGGGTCTTGTAGGGTTCGGTGTCGGTTGAAACCTCGGCGGCGGGCAGGCTTTTGAAGAACTCGTAGCGGGGCCCGCCCTCCTGGTCAACACCGTCTTCCGTCGAGACGCCGTCCCCGCCCGTTGATGTCGAGTCAGGGCTCGCGGGAACTTCGAGGAGGTAGACGGAAGTCATGGACACGGCCGCGCCGACGATCAGGCCGGCGGCGAAGGACGACGCGCTGAACCGGCGAGATGGCTGTCTCTGGCTTGCTGCGGGCATCGAGGTTCTGCTGGCGCTGGGATTTGAGAATCAGAACGTATCGAGGGGGTCTACGTCAATGGACCAGCGCACGTTGGGGACAGCGAGTTCCGCGGATTCGAGGGCGGACAAAGCCGCGTGAAGGGGCCCGCGTCGGCGCGCGCAGATCATGTATTGGTAGCGGAAGCGGTTCCGCAAGCGCGTGAGCGGCGCGGGCGCCGGCCCCATCAGTTCGAACTCCTCGTGGCTGTCCCCCACCGTTTGGATGGGTATCCCCAACCCGCTACGGTTGGGTGTTCCTAACTCACTACGTTGGCGGCTGCCCGACGCAAGGCGCCTCTGGCTGTCCCAAGCATGACGGATCACGTCCCCTGCCAGCCGTAGCAGTTGGACAGCGCCTTTGGCATCCGTGCTTTCGGCTCGCAGCATGGCCATAGCCGCATAGGGTGGCAATCGGGCGGCGCGGCGCTCGGCGGCCTGAATCGCGGCGAATCCGGCGTAGCCGTGCTCGATCAGTGCGTCGAGGTTGGGGTTGCCCGGATCGTACGATTGAATCCAGACCTCGCCCGGACGGTCGGCGCGCCCCGCGCGCCCCGCGACTTGAACGATATTCTGGGCGGTTCGCTCCGGCGCGCGGAAATCCGATGACAGAAAACCGTTGTCCGCATCGACCACGGCGACGAGCGTGACCGCCGGCAGGTGATGACCCTTGGCCAGAATCTGCGTGCCGACAAGAATGGCGACTCCGCCTTTGCGGATCGTGTCGAGTTGTGCGGCGAATCTTGTCGGCGAGCGGGTGGTGTCGCGATCGATGCGATAGAGCGGGATGCCGGGAAACTGTCCACGCAACGCGGCGTCGACGCGCTGGGTGCCCGTGCCGAGGTGAACGAGGGCGTCGGCGCCGCAGTCGGGACAGGCATCCGGATAAGCGTAGCGCCGGTCGCAGTGGTGGCAGCGCAATGCGCGCGGGGACTCATGCAGCGTCAGCCGCGCATCGCAATCAACGCACCGCGCCTGCCAGCCGCAGGTCGAGCACAGGCATGTCGGCGCGAACCCGCGGCGGTTGATGAAGACGAGGACTTGATTTCCGGCATCGAGGTGTCGCCGGACCGCCCCAAGGAGCGTATCGCTCAAGCCGTCCTGCAAGCGTCGGCCGCGGATGTCGATCACGCGGTACCCCGGCATCGAGGCACCCCCTGCACGCGATTCGAGGACGCTTCGCCGATAACGCCCCCGCGCGACGTTGGCGAGGGTCTCCAGCGATGGCGTGGCGCTGCCGAGCACTGCGGGGATCTCTAGAAGCTGCGCGCGCTTCAGGGCGACATCGCGGGCCGAGTAGCGCAATCCCTCCTGTTGTTTGAACGAGGTATCGTGTTCCTCGTCCACAATGATCAGGCCAAGGTTGGCGAATGGCGCAAATACCGCCGATCGCGTGCCGATGAGTATCCTGTGCTCCCCCGACCTGCAGTGCATCCACGTGTGGAGCCGAGCGATGTCGCTTTCGGCAGAGTGCAGCGCCGCCGCCGCGCCGAAACGTCGGCGAAAGCGCGCCAGCGTTTGTGGAGTCAGACCAATTTCCGGCACCAGGACCAGGACTTGCCCGCCGTTGTCGACGACCTTGGCGATGGCGCGCATGTAGACCTCGGTCTTGCCGCTGCTGGTGACGCCGTCGAGCACGTGGGTAACGCGTGTGCCGATGGTCGCCATGATCGCGCGTACCGCCGCTTGCTGCTCCCGATTGAGCGATATGGGCGAGCGCGCGGCGCGGTAGGCGGGCTTGGTTTCCGCCGACTTCGCAAGTCCCTTGTCAGCGAGCGCGACCAGCGTCCGCCGATCAATGCCCAGGGCGCGGAGTTCCCGCTCGGGGACAGCCACGCCGAGACCTTGCAGCGTCTCGAACGCCTCCCGCTGGCGCGGAGCCCGTGCAAGCCGTGCGTCATCGCTCGCCGTCGCGATCCAGGAAAGCGGCCATCGCGGTTCAGGTACCGCGCCGCGCCGCGCCGCGCTCGGCAGCAGCGTCGCATAGACTTCGCCCAAGGGGTGGTGGTAGTAGCTGCTGAGCCACTGGGCGAGCACGATCAGGTCGGGCGCGAGAAATCCATCGTCATCGAGGACGTCGATCACGGGCTTCAGGCGATGAGCGGAGGTTTCGCTATATCCAGTGACGATCCCGACCACCTCGGAGCGGCCAAACGGCACGCGCACTCGGGCGCCAATCTTTGGTCGGAGGACATGCGCGGGAAGCGAATAGTCGAAAACGCGACGCAAAGGGCGGGGCACCGCGACCTGAACGACCGACCGCGTCACAGGACGACCCGGCCCGATCTCATGCGGCAACTGGCAAGGCATCTCGGTCCGATGCCGATCAGGTAGACGTACATTCGTTCGTCAGTCTACCCGGTTGCTCATGGAGCGGGCTGCATGCAGCTCGCGGTCCGATCAAATCTTGTTCTGGACTTTTGCTTCTCCGCTGCGGATCCCGCCGCCGAGCATCCAACCGAGGAATTCCCGGATTTGTTCGCGGAACGAGGCCAATGTTGCGGGCATTCGCTGTTCCAGCGGCCGCATGCGATCCGCTTCCAGGATCGATCCGTAGACGTTACGAAAGACATGCCGAAAGCGAAGATATTCGCCCAACGTTTTAGCAAGTTCGGGGTCGATTACGGCGGGGCGGACTTCGGGAATATCGAGCCTCATGTCCTCGATGAGTTGCTGGTGCCACTGCCCCGCTTGCGGGACGCCCCCGTTGATCTCATGCGCGACGCGAACAAAAATGCGTTCAACGCCGTTATAGAAGTCGTGCAGGATCGATCCGCAAGCGCGCAGCGAATAGGTGTCGTCTTCCCGCGGCCTGTTCGCAAACTCCTGCTCAAGCGCATCCAGGCTTGCCAGTTCAGCGTCGATCTCGGCGGCCAGCCGCCGGACCAGCACCTCCTCGAACTTCACAGTTCAAGTCCTTCGTCGTTGACGATGCGCACTAGAGCGGGAGTCGCTGATTCCAGGGGCGTCACATCCAAGTCGAATTTCGTCATGGCCGCCGCGCGAGCCGACACCGAATAAAACATTCCGGGCGCAATGCCTTCCACGACAAGGTCGATGTCCGAACGGTGGGTGAATGGTCGTGCGGGATCGAATGCCGAGCCGATTCCGACCACTCGCCGGGCGCCGCTGGATCGCAGGAATCGCGCAACGCGCCTGGCGTTTGACAACGCGAGCTCCCGGTCGCCGGACTTGAGGTGCGTGGCGCGGAGGTGGTCGAGCAGTACACTGCGTTTCATGGGAACAATCTACCGTATTCCGGTTGCTGCCGCACTTGGGAAGGCGGCCCGATTTGCCGTGAGATCGATCTGAACGCGCGCTACAACGCGATTGGCCAGGGGCAAAGCGCGAATGATCGTACGTCGTTGGGGCGCGAACGGATGGGCGGGAACCGCGGCACCGGTGCCCGATGCGCTAAACTGGTCGAATGCGCGTTCGCCAGACCATCGAAACGAAGCTTGTCGAAGCCTTTGATCCCTTGCATTTGACAGTCGACGACGAGAGTTCGAACCACAACGTGCCGGCGGGATCGGAGTCGCACTTCAAGGTGGTTATCGTCGCGAAATGCTTCGACGACCGCCGGCTCATAGATCGGCACCGCATGGTAAATGCTGCGCTGGCAGAAGAACTGGCCGGCCCCGTGCACGCGCTCGCGCTCCACGCCTACACGCCGAGGGACTGGAGAGATCGCTTCGGCGATACGCCGATGTCGCCGCCATGCCTCGGCGGCAGCGCTGCCGAGAGCTGACGCGGTACCTGCCGCTAACGCAACATCGGCAACAGCGCCGGCCAGATGTTGTCCAGGATCACGGGCTGCGCGCCGACAGTGGGGTGGATGTCGTCTCGTTGGAACATGGTCTCATCGAATCGGGCGAACAGGGACGGTACCAGCGCCGCCCGCGTATTGTCGGCGACCTCCCTGAAGAGGTTCTGGAACGCCGCCGTGTAGCGAGGTCCCAGATTCGGCGACACTTCCATCCCGACAACGATCACGCGGGCGCCACGCGCCTTCGACGTTTCGATCATGGTGATCAGATTTGCCCGGATGCTGGCGAGGGGAAGCCCTCGCAGCCCGTCGTTGCCGCCGAGTTCGATGATGACGATGTCCGGCCGGTGGTGGTCGAGGAGCATGGGCAGCCACGCCAGCCCGTCGCTCGTCGTCCAGCCGCTTGTGCTGGCATTGACGACGCGGGCGCCGCGGCCTGTCTCATCGAGGCGCTCCTGCAGCAGCGTCACCCAGCCTTCCTCGCGTTGAATCCCGTAAGCCGCGCTGATACTGTCGCCCAACACCAGTATCTTCTGGTTCACATCTCGCGAGGGAGAGCCCGCGGGCGAATCCGCCGCGGGATTCGCGCCCGCAACTGCGGAGAGCATCAGCAATCGGATGAACAACCCTAGTGCGGCCGCCCCGATTCTGCGCGTTGACAATGTCTGCAAGACCGTGGCCACGGCGGAAGGACAGCTATCGATCTTGGACAGCGTCAGCCTGGAAATCAACGCCGGGGAATCCGTCGCGGTGGTGGGGGCGTCCGGATCGGGCAAGACCACGCTGCTTGGCATCCTGGCGGGCCTCGATCTGCCAACCGCGGGGGACGTCTGGCTTGACGGCGACAGGATCACCGCGATGCCGGAAGAAGACCGCGCCCGGGTCCGCGGGCGCTGCGTCGGTTTCGTTTTCCAGACATTCCAGTTGATCGAGAGCCTGACAGCCCTGGAGAACGTCATGCTGCCGTCGGAACTGCGCGGCGAATCCGATGCCGGGGACGATGCGCGGATGTATCTCGATCGGGTGGGACTCGCCGACCGGCTGACGCACTACCCTCGGCAACTGTCCGGCGGCGAGCAGCAGCGCGTTGCGATTGCTCGAGCCTTCGCCTCACGTCCCAAGGTGTTGTTCGCCGACGAACCGACGGGAAATCTCGATACTTCGACGGGTGGCCGCGTGATCGATCTCCTGTTCGCGCTCAATCGAGAGTCGCAGACCACGCTGGTGCTGGTCACCCACGATACGGCCCTTGCGGACCGGTGCGGTCGCGTCCTCAGCCTCGAATCGGGACGAATCGCGGCGTGAATCTCCGCTTTGTGCTGAGGCTGGTCGCGCGAGACTGGCGTTCCGGCGAACTCAGGCTGCTGCTGGCGGCTGCGCTGGTCGCTGTGGGCGCGGTGACGGCGATCAGCTTGTTCGTGGATCGTTTGCAGCAGGCGCTGTTGGCCGAGGCGACGACCTTCCTCGGTGCCGACAGCGTGATCAGCTCCTCTCGACCCATTCCCGACGCGTTCCGCGAAGCCGCCGCCGAGCGCGGACTGGCGCAAGTGGACGTCGTCAGCTTCCCGTCCATGCTGTTCGCCGACGCCTCCGACGATGCGCGCAATCAACTCGTCTCGGTGAAAGCCGTGGGTGCGGGATATCCGCTGCGCGGCGCGGTGCGGATCGCCGACGAACCGTTCGGTCCCGACCGGGTGGCCGATACCGTGCCTGCGCCCGGCGCGGTGTGGCTGGATTCGCGCTTGTTCCCCGCGCTTGGACTGCACTTGAGCGATACGGTTTCTGTGGGCTACGCGGAACTCCGCGTGGGGCGCGTCCTGACGGCGGAGCCGGACCGGGGCCGCAACTTCCTCGATCTGGGACCACGCCTGTTGATGCGGGTCGAAGACATTCCGGCGACGAGACTGATCCAGCCGGGCAGTCGTGTGTCCTATCGACTGCTACTGGCGGGGGATGACGAAGCCCTGGCGCGTCTGAAAGCTTCCATCAGCGCCGATCTGGCGCCGAACTACCGCTGGCGCAACATCAAGGAGTCGAACCCGACGATCGGCCGCGCGCTGGACCGGGCGGAGAGCTTCCTCTTGCTCGGCGGCCTGCTCGCCGTGCTTCTCGGCGGCGCAGCGGTGGCCTTGGCGGCCCATCGCTACGCCCGGCGCCACTACGACCACGTCGGCGTGTTGAAGACGCTGGGCGCCACGCCGGCGGACATCCTTTGGGGGTATGTCGGCGTGCTCCTGATCATCGGCGTAGTGGGCGTGTTGGCCGGTCTTGTCCTCGGCATTCTGGTACACCTCGGCATCGTCGCCGCACTCTCGGCCTACCTGCCCCTACGCTTGCCCTGGCCTGGACCTGAACCGTTCGTGGTGGGCATCGTTACCGGTTTCGTGTGCCTGGCGGCGTTCGCATTGCCGCCTCTGCTCAACTTGCGCCGTATCTCTCCGATGCGCGTGATCCGCCGCGAACCGGACCGCGGGCTATCGAACGCGATCACCTACGGCTTCGCCGCCGTGGGCAGCATGGGATTGCTTGTCTGGTACAGCAAAAGCGTCTGGCTCACGGTGTGGGCGCTCGCAGGGGCGACCCTGGTTTGCGTGACGTTCGCTGTTCTCGCGCTCGCGTTGCTGCGGGGCGGCCGAATGGTCGGCATGCAGGCGGGCAGTTCGTGGCGCCTGGCGCTCGCCGGATTGCAGCGCCGGCGCCGGGAGAACGTGGCGCAGATCACGATTTTCGGCCTGGCCATCATGATCTTGTTGATATTGTTGCTCGTGCGCACGGCACTGCTCGCCGAATGGCGGTCCCAGATACCGCAGAACGCGCCGAATCATTTCCTCATCAATGTTTCCACCGACGAAGTGGGCGCGGTCCAGAACCTGTTGCGCGCGCATGCGGACTACGACGGCCGCCTGTTTCCGATGATTCGGGGCCGCGTCGTGTCGGTCAATGGCGAACCGGCGGGCAAGTGGCGTGGGCGCGACGGCAAGCGGGGCGAGGATTGGGGACCGGGCCTGGGCTCCGAGCGAAACCTGACCTGGGCCGATACCGTGCCGGGCGACAACGTGCTGGTAGAGGGCGATTGGTGGTCGCCCGATACGACCGAAGCCCTGATTTCTGTTGAGGTGGACTACGCGAGGGGTGCCGGGTTGCGCGTAGGCGACATGCTCGAATTCGATATCGGGGGGTTGCCCGTCTCCGCGCGCGTGGCGAACCTGCGCCGGGTGGAGTGGGACAGCTTGCAGCCGAATTTCTTTATCGTGTTCTCGCGTTCGGCGCTGGCGCGATTCGCGACAACGCATATGACCAGTTTCCATCTCGAACCCGACCGCAAGCGGTTCCTCAATCGACTCCTTGCGGCGCATCCGACCATTACGTTGATCGAGGTGGACGCGATCATCGCCCAGGTCGAACGCATCATCGCTCGGGTCACGCTGGCCATCGAGTTGATTCTCGGCCTGGTGCTCGGAGCTGGCGCGCTGGTTCTCATCGCATCGATACAGGCGAGCCATGAAACCCGCATGAAGGAGCATGCGCTGGTGCGCGCTCTGGGCGGCACGCGCAACCTGATCGCCGGCGCTCTGGTGGGAGAATTCGCGGTCCTCGGCGCATTCGCGGGCATCGTCGCCGTTATTGGCGCCGAAATTACCGTGTTCGCCCTGCAGACCAGGGTGTTCGAACTCGACTACCAAATCCACCCGTGGCTTTGGATCGTGGGCCCCGCAGTGGGCATGGCGCTCATCGCCAGCGTCGGCTATCTCGGGACGCGCAAGCTTGTTTCCTCGCCGCCGCTGCTGGTCTTGCGGGAGTTGTGAGAGGGTCCCCGGGAGGGTGCCCAGCAGGAGATTGGGCAGCTCTCGCACGGATTCCCAGGGTCGGCGCAAGATGCTCCGCTTGCACCTATAATGCCGGTTTTACCGCGATGTCGAACGGTTGAACGGGCCCCTCTTGTCGGTACGCGATTTGGCTTGCAGCGCGGGCGGCCGCCGATTGTTTCAAGGCATCGATTTCGACTTGGGTCGGGGCGAGTTGATGGAGGTCCGAGGGCCGAACGGCAGCGGCAAGACGACGCTGCTGCGATGCATTGCGGGATTGTTCACGGGGGAGTGCGGACGCGTGGACATCGCTACGGACGAGCGGCCGCTGTACCTCGGCCACAAGCCGGGCTTGAGTCCACTACTGACGCCGTTGGAGAACTTGCGGTGGTATCTGGCGCTGCAGGGCCGTGAACATAGGCGCGAGGACTGCCTTTCGGCGCTACGCGAAGTCGGTCTGAACGGTTCCCACCTGGTGCCTTGCCGAAGCCTGTCCGCCGGTCAGCAAAGGCGCGCGGCGCTGGCGCGGTTGACGGCAAGTTCCGCACCGCTGTGGTTGCTGGACGAGCCTTTTGCCGCCCTCGACGAAACCGGTCGGGACATCGTGCGTTCTCTGGTTCGGACGCAGTGCAGTGGTGGCGGAGCAGTGGTCTGCGCGACGCATCAGGGCTTGGGCGTAGTCGGTGCGCGATGCTTGGAACTCGCGGCGTGATCGTTCTGGCCCAGGCCGGGCGAGATTTGCGGATCGCCTTTCGCTCGCGCGGCGAAGCGGCGCATCCCGTAGCTTTTTTCGCGCTGGCGGTGACACTGTTCGGGTTGGGCCTGGGTTCGGATTTGAAGACGCTTGGCGCCGTGGCCGTCGTCGTCGTATGGGTCATCGCGCTGCTGGCGTGCATGCTGGCGACCGAGGGTCTGTTTCGGCGCGATTTCGAGGACGGCACGTTGGAGCAGATGCTGCTGCATGGCCGGCCGATATTCCTCGCCGTGCTCGGCAAACTCGCTGCGCACTGGTGCGTGAGCGGGCTGCCGCTCGTCCTTTTCGCCCCGGTGGCGGGTTTCATGCTGCAGGCGCCGGCGCAGGCGGTGCCCATGCTGGTGCTGAGCCTTGTGATCGGCACGCCAACACTAACGGCTATCGGCGCGGTGGCGTCGGCATTGACGGCGGGGCTCGGTCGCGGCGGTTTGCTGGTGGCCCTGATCGCGCTGCCGTTGTACGTGCCCGTGCTCGTATTCGGCGCCAGCGCGAGCGTGGTCGCCGCATCGGGCGAGAGCGCGCTGCCGCAGTTGCTGTGGTTGCTGGCGATGCTTGCGGCGGCGACGACTTTTGCGCCCTTTGCCGTCGGCTTCGCGTTGAGATTGAGTCAGGAGTACTAGCGTGGATCGGCTCATCGCCTTTGCGCACAGACTCGGCTCGCCCCGGTGGTTCTTCGACATCACCCGGCCGTGGCTTCGCGCCCTCGCCATCATCGGCGTTGCCCTCCTGGCGGTCGGTGCGGTGTGGGGGCTCGTGTTCGCGCCCCAGGACTATCAGCAAGGCAACAGCTTCCGCATCATCTACGTGCACGTGCCAGCGGCGCATCTCGCCGAAGCCTTGTACCTGGCGATGGGTGCTGCCGGAGTCGTGCTGCTGGTCTGGCGCATGAAACTCGCGGACATGTTCATAGCCGTGACGGCGCCGGTCGGCATGGCGATCACGGGCGTTGCGCTGCTGACGGGAGCGATCTGGGGCAGGCCGACCTGGGGCGCGTGGTGGGTGTGGGATGCGCGCACCACATCGGTGTTGGTGCTGTTCTTTCTTTATCTCGGCCTGATGGCGCTGCGCCAGGCTATTCCCGGGCGGGAACAGGCGGGCAAGGCTGTAGCGGTGCTCGCCATTGTCGGCACGGTCAACGTACCCATCATCAAATACTCGGTGGACTGGTGGCTGACACTGCACCAGCCCGCGAGCTTTTCGTTGATCGAACAGCCGACGATGCCCGCGGAGATGTGGTTGCCGCTGCTGGTCAACGTCGTCGGGTTCTATTGTTTCGTTGCCGCGGTCATCCTCGGGGGTCTGCGCAATGAGATTCTCGAGCGCGAGTCGGATACGGCGTGGGTGCGCGACTGGGTCGCGCGGGCGCAGTCGGGAAGCGGGTCGTGAACGAGTTCTTCGCGTTCCTTGCGATGGGTGGCCACGGCCTCTATGTATGGCTCGCCTACGGCATCGCCTGGACCGCGCTGATCGCTATTGGCGCGCGTCCCATCCTCTCTCGCCGACGTTTCCTCGCCATGCATCTCGCCGATGATGAGCGAAGGCGGGCTGGCGAGTGAATACACGGCGCCGCAATCGCCTGGTTGCGACGGTGTTCCTGCTGGGCGGCACCGCCGTCACCGCCGCTTTGGTGCTTACCGCGCTGGACGAAAGCGTCAATCTGTTCTATCCGCCGGAGCGAGTGGTGAACGGCGAAGCGCCGACGGGAGTCACGATCCGTGCGGGTGGCATGGTGGTGTGCGGCAGCGTGGCGCACGACGCCAGTGGGCTCGGCGTATCCTTTGTGCTCACGGATTACCGGGGTTCCGACTTCGTGGCGCGCTATGTCGGCATCCTGCCGGACCTGTTTCGCGACGGGCAGGATGTCCTGATTACGGGCCAGCTCGATGCCGAGCGCGTGTTCCAGGCCTCCCAGGTCCTGGCCAAACACGACGAAAACTACATGCCGCCAGAAATGGCCGGGATTGCCGTCGAGGGGGAAGCCTGTGGTCCCCCGGACTCCGCCGTCAGCGCGGTCGCGTCGTGATCGTAGAAATCGGACACTTCGCCGTGGTCGCCGCCCTGTTGGTGGCCCTTGCTCTTGGCGTCGTCGGCCATGTCAGCGCCGTCAACGGCGTCTGGCGCAGCCTGGCGGCGACGCTTGCCTCGTGCCAGCTCTTGCTGATCGTTTTCGGATTCGCGGTGCTTGTCCGGGCTTTTCTCGTCAGCGATTTTTCCGTCGCGTACGTGGCGGAAAACTCGAACAGCCTGCTGCCCTGGTACTACCGGATCAGCGCGACCTGGGGCGCGCACGAGGGCTCGTTTCTCCTGTGGACCTTGATCATGGGGGTGTGGACCTGGGCGGTGAGCCTGGGCTGCAGGCGGCTGCCGGACGAGATCTTCGGTCGCGTATTGGGGACCATGGGATTGCTGAACTTCGGTTTCCTGCTGTTTCTGCTGGCGACAAGCAGCCCCTTTGAGCGCCTTTTGCCCGGCGTACCGGTCGAGGGCGCGGATCTGAATCCCCTGCTCCAGGACTTCGGGCTGATTGTGCATCCGCCATTGCTTTACACGGGCTATGTCGGCTTTGCCGTGGCGTTCTCCTTCGCCATAGCGGCGCTCGTGGGCGGCAGGCTGGATGCGGCCTGGGCGCGTTGGTTGCGACCCTGGACGAATGTGGCGTGGGCGTTTTTGACCGTCGGCATCGCTCTGGGTAGCTGGTGGGCGTACTACGAGCTCGGCTGGGGCGGCTGGTGGTTCTGGGACCCGGTGGAGAACGCGTCGTTCATGCCGTGGCTGGCTGGCACGGCCTTGGTGCACTCCCTCGCCGTGACGGAAAAACGCGGCGCGTTCAAGAGCTGGACTGCGCTGCTTGCGATCGCGGCCTTTTCGCTGTCGCTGCTCGGTGCGTTCATCGTGCGCTCCGGGGTATTGACCTCGGTGCATGCGTTCGCCGTGGACCCGGAACGCGGACTCTTCGTTCTCGCCCTGCTGGCGCTGGCCGTGGGCGGCGCGTTGACGGTCTACGGGCTGCGGGCGCCGACCATCATGAGCAGGGCCCGCTATGGCGGCTTTTCCCGCGAGCTGCTGCTCCTGATCAACAATGCGATTCTTGTCGTCGCATTGGCTTTTGTCCTGCACGGGACCTTGTACCCGCTTGCCCACGAAGCCATCACCGGTGGAGAGAAGACATCGGTGGGCGCCCCTTATTTCAACAAGGGATTCGTGCCGCTCATGTGCGTTCTGGCGTGCTTCCTCGGGCTGGCGCCGGTCGCGCGATGGAAACGCACGCCGCTGGCGCTGTTGAAGAACGCGGGCTTCATGTGCGCCGCGGCGGTCTGCACGGGTTTGGCGCTGCCGCTCGCGCTAGGCGGTGCATTCAAGGTGGGCGCCGCCGTCGCCGTCGCCCTCGGCGTTTGGATCATATTGGTCCACGGTGCCGACATGTGGCGCCGTCGTAGCAGCACATCCCGCGGATACCTGGGGATGATGGTGGCGCACATCGGTTTCGCCGTGTCCTTGATAGGCATTGGCGCGACCAGCGAATTCTCCCGTGAAGTCGACGCAAGGATGACTGTCGGCGATAGCGTGAATCTGAACGGCGTGACCTATCGCTTCGCCGCGTTGCGGCGGATTGAAGGACCGAACTACATCGCGGAGCAGGCCGAGTTCGTTACGGACAGCGGCGTGCGCCTGTATCCCGAAAAGCGGCGCTATGGCGGACGCGATCAGATAATGACCGAAGCGGGAATAGCCGCCGGGTTTGTGCGGGACCTCTACATCGCGCTGGGCGCGGCACTTCCGGACGGTTCCTGGGGCGTTCGCATCCAGGACAAGGTGTTGGTTCGATGGGTATGGCTGGGTGCCCTGATGATGGCCTTTGGTGGCGTGCTCGCTGTGACCGATCCACGCTATCGTCGATTGCGTGTCCGGGAGGGTCCCGCGGAGTGTTCCCGGGACGCAGGCGGTCTCGAGGCGACATGAGCCGGGCGCGATTGTTCATGCCGGTGGCCGTGTTCGCGGTTCTGGCGTCGTTTCTGTACCTGGGTTTTACGCTGCGCGATCCGCACGAGTTGCCATCGGCGCTGATAGACAGGCCATTTCCGGACTTCGACTTGCCGATATTGGGAGAGCCCGACGCGCGGGCGACCCGGGCGGACCTGGTGGGCGAACCCCGCCTGGTGAACGTCTGGGCCACCTGGTGTCCCACATGCCTGGCCGAGCACGGCGAACTCGCGCGCATTGCCGATGAGACCGATCTACCCATCATCGGCATCAACTACAAGGACGATCTCATCGCAGCGAGCCGATGGCTGACGCGATACGGAAATCCGTACGACTTCAATATCGTGGACGCTTCCGGAGATTTCGGCGTCGAGTTGGGCGTTTACGGAGCGCCGGAGACATTTCTCGTGGATGCCGCGGGAATCATTCGCTACAAACGCGTGGGCGACGTCAACGAAGGCATCTGGCGCGAAGAACTGCAACCCGCCATCGCCGCGCTGGAGTCGCCGCAATGATGCTGCGGATCTGTGCGCTGCTGATCGGGGCGGCCGGCGTGCTCGGCGCTTCGGCCATCGACGGATTCGATTTCTCGGACCCGGAGCTGGCCGAGCGCTATCGTGAGTTGCTGGGGGAGCTGCGCTGTCCCAAGTGTCTGAATGAATCATTGGCGAGTTCGGGCGCGCCAATCGCCCGGGATTTGCGTCGCACGGTTCGGCGTCTGGTGGAAGAGGGTGCCACCGATGACGACGTGCGCGTGTACCTGCAGGCGCGTTATGGCGACTTCGTGCTTTACGATCCTGAATTCCGTGCGGCGAACTGGCCGCTTTGGCTAGTTCCCCCGGTTCTGTTGCTGATTGCCATCGTCGTGATCGGGCGCGTGGGCCTGTTTCGGCGGCGCGCGCCCCTGACGAATCGGGAGCGCGAGCAAGTCGCGCGGCTGCTTGAAGACGAGCGATGATCGAGGTTTTCGCCGCTACGGCGGTTTTCGCGTCGGTGGTGGTGCTTTACGTTGTTTTCGGCGCGCGGCGGCATGGCGCGCGCGTGCTGGATCGCGCTGGTGCCAACGCAGTCCTTTTTGCAGACCGGCGTCGGGAGTTGATCACGGAGGGCCGCGTCCAGGCGCTGGACACCTCGATCCTGGCTGAGCTGGAAGAGGAACTTGCTCTCGACTTGATCGAGGCGGATGGTCCCGGACCGGACTCCGCGACCAGGTCGGGGACTGGAGATAGCCATGAAGCGCAGCCGGACACCCCGCAAGCGGGAGCTGGGCAGACGGGTGTCTCCAGGCCGCAAGACATCGAGGGCGCGCGTCCACCGATGCGCCTCGTCGCGTTGACGGCGCTGGTACTCGCTGTTGTCGCTGTGGGCTTGTACGCAATCTGGGGCGAACCGCATGCGCCCGTTTTGGCGCGGGCGGGCGCCGTATTGGCCAGTGGCGAACTCGACGCTGATACGCTGGCGCGCGCGGAGAAGGCGTTGGCGGCACGCGTTGCGCGCAATCCGGAGGATGCGAATACCTGGTTTCTTCTGGGCCATTCCCGGATGCGACTGTCCGACTACGGCGGCGCGGAGGATGCGTTTGCGAGGCTGCGTGATCTTGCCGGTCCGAACGAAGAGGTCGATGCGGCGTGGGCGCAGGCAAGCTACCTGGCGGCGGGCGACATGAACGCCGCGACCCGAGAGGTGGTTAAAGGTGTGCTTGCCGCGCGTCCGGACCATCCGGCCATGCTTGAAATGCTGGCGATGGACGCAATGCGCCGTGGTGCGCACGGTGAGGCGTCAGGTTACCTGGCCCGAGCCATGGGACAGCCATTACCGGAATCGCGTCGCGCGTTGCTGGAGCAATTGACCACCTTTGTCCGGTCGCAACTCGACCCCGCGCGGCCCTTGATCGAGGTCTTCGTCAAGGTGGAGGGTGAAGTGCGGCGACCATGGCTGATCGTGTTTGCGCGTCCAGTCTCGGGCGGCATGCCCCTTGCCGTGGTGCGCCAAAAGGCCGAGGCATCTCAGACCGTGCTGCTTGACGACACCGTAGGGATGGGTTCGCCGCCGCGGTTATCGATGGGCGGCCTGGTCGAAGTGGTGGCGCGACTATCGGAGACGGGCAATGCCGTGGCGTCGGCGGATGACCTCGAAGCATCTACGCAACCTGTGGATCCCCGGGCGCAGCCGCGCATCGAACTGGCGTTCGGGGCGGATGTAGTCCCCGAGATGGCGACGACGACCGTGGATGTTTCCCTCGATGCGGCGTTCGACGTCACTCCGGTCGCGACCGTGTTCGTAATAGCGCGGGACCCTGAACGGCCGGGACCGCCCGTGGCCGTGAAACGGCTCACCGCAGGTGATCTGCCAGCGCGGGTCGAGCTGACGGACGCCGACGCCATGCTCCCCGGTCGCGGATTCAAGGGAGTGGAGACGCTCGAATTGGTGGCCCGGGTTGCGCTCGGCGGATCGGCCACCGCAGTCGCCGGAGATATGGAAAGCGAGACCTGGGTCGGTCGCCCGAGCGCCGAACCGGTACGACTGCACATCGATCGCCGGCTGCCTTAGCTCGAACAAACACCGCGGCCTGCCTTCTCGTACCTTCTCCGCATCGCCTCGTCGGGCGCGGGGCTGTTTTGTGTTTTGGGACAGCCATTGTGTGTTTGGGACAGCCACCGATGGTGTGTTTGGAGCTATGTTTTTGGGACAGCCATGTTTTGGGACGGCCGTGCGTTTTGGGACCGTTTTGGGACAGCCACCGAAGCTGGGGCAGTTTGGGACAGCCACCGAAGCTTTTTTGGGAAGGGGCAGTTCGAGACAGCAATGCGCGGCATTTGAGGGCCGCCTCGCACCGCGCGGATCGCCTTTGTCGGGTCCCTGCTAACGATTTCCTAAAGGTGCCATTGGGGCCGGATTTCTGTACACTAACGCTGGCTTAGCGAACACGAACACTCGCTGCATGCGTCTTGACGGAATCAAGCTGACTGGCTTCAAGTCATTCGTCGATCCGACCTCGGTAAACTTCCTTGGAAATCGGTGTGCGGTCGTTGGCCCGAACGGCTGTGGAAAGTCCAACATCATCGATGCCGTTCGCTGGGTGATGGGCGAAAGCTCCGCGCTCAGGTTGCGGGGGGAGTCCATCGCCGATGTCATCTTCACTGGCTCGAACAATGGCTCGAATTCGCGCAAACCGAGCGCAATGGCGTCAATCGAGCTTACCTTCGACAACACCGACGGCCGCCTCGGCGGCGAATATGCGAGTTTCGGACGCATTGCCGTACGGCGGCAAGTTACGCGGGATGCCCACTCCACCTACTATCTGAACGGAAGCCGGTGTCGTCGTCGCGACATCGTCGACATCTTCTTGGGTACGGGTTTCGGACCGCGCGGCTATTCCATCATCGAGCAGGGCATGATCGGCGAGTTGATCAAAGCCAAACCGGAGGATCTGCGCGCTTACCTGGAGGAATCCGCTGGCATTTCGAAGTACAGGGAACGACGGCGCGAGACCGAGAACCGTATGCGGCGCGCGATGGAAAACCTTGATCGTCTGCGCGATATCCGGGAGGAACTGGAAGGCCGGTTGCACCACTTGCGGCGACAGGCCCGGGAGGCGGCGCGGTACCGGGAGCTGAAGGCAGAGCAACGCCTGGGCACGGCGGAGTTGCTGGTGCTGCGGATCAGGGGCGTGGACGCGGACCTGGCGGCGCGTGGCAGAGCCCTGAAGCGGCTGGAAGTCGAATACGAGCGGGCGCTAAGCGTCGTGCGTCGCGACGACGCGAACATCGAACACACGCGAGCCGAGTATCAGGAGCACTCGGATGCACTCAACCGGGTTCAGGGATTGTCCTATAAGATCGGCGCAAAAATCGGACAGGCTGAAGAGGCTATCAAGTTCAACCGCCAACGCCAGAGCCAGCTAGAAAGCGACCTGACAGGCGCGCAACGTCGACTCGACGAAACGGCACGCCAGCTTGCCCAGGACGAGCGAGAAGTGGCGTTGTTGAAAACGGATATCGCCACCAAAGCGCCGGAATTGGAAGCGGCTCGAAAGGAAGACGGTCGAGTAACCGACGCGCTGACCTTTGCCGAAGAAGAGATGCGCGGGAGCGATACCGCGTGGTCCGATTTCCTTTCCCGCGCATCGGCCAATGACCGCGAATTGCGTGTGGAAGAAAACCGCGTCGAGCACATCCAGCAGACGATTGATCGTTTGCGCCAGCGCTTGGCGCAGCTCGAAGAACAGTCCGACGAAAACGCTGTCCCCGCGGATGATCTAACAGGAGAGTTGGACGAAGCTGAACGTCGACATGATGCGGCCGGCGCGGAGCTTGAAACGTGTGCCGCCGACCTGGCGTCGGCGCGCGAGGCGGTTGTCGCCGACGAGATCGCGCTGGAAGCGGCGCGCGCGGAGACGCAGTCTTTGCGCGATGAATACGCCACTTTGGACGCTTTGCAGCAGGCGGCGCTAGGCGCCGAGAATCACGAGGCGCAGGACTGGATCGAGGCGCTTGGACTGGACGGGGTGCCGCGGCTTGGCGCTGAGTTGATCGTGGTTCCGGGATGGGAACGCGCGGTGGAAACGGTGCTCGGGGCTGATTTGCGCGCGATCAGGGTCGACGATATCGGGCGCTTTGCAGACGGTTTGCGCGACCTCGAAGTAGGTCGGGTTGTATTGTACGAAGGTCGAGAGATCGACCGAAATGCGAACGGCGTGGAACTTCCCCCCTTGACCGCGCAGGTGCGCACCGACAGGGGACCGGTTGGTGCCATGTTGGCCGGTGTGTTCGCGGCCGAGACGTTGGATATCGCGTTGGCCCATTGGCGCAACCTGCGTTGCGGCCAGAGCATCATCACGCGGGATGCTGTCTGGCTCGGTCCCGATTGGATCCGTATCAACCGGGAGGATCCAGCGCTTGGCGTCGTCGAGAGGGCTGCGGACCTGGAAAGCCTCAGTACCCGGTTGGCGCAGGCCGATGGCAATGTTGTGGAACTGGACGATGTCGTGGCCAAGGGTCGACAGCGAGTTGCGCAGCTTGATGACCGTCGCGACCGCTTGCAGCACCAATATCGGGAATGCGGCGACCTTTACTCCCATCTTCGAACCGAGCAGGGGGTGCGTCGTGTGCGCATGGAGGAAGCAACGGCGCGCCAGCAGCGCGCCCAAGCCGAGCGCGACGAGACCGAGGCGCTCATGTCTTCGGAGATGGATCGTTTGCGCGATGCGCAAACACGCATCGCATCGCTCAAGCGGGATGCGCAAACGCTTGACGCGGAGCGTGCGGAATTGCATAGCGCCCGTACGCGCCAACTACAGCGATTGGAAACAGCGCGGCAGGCGGCGGCGGCGCGGCGCGAGCGCCTGCATGCGTTGCGGATAGAACACGAGCGTTCGACGACCAGGTTGTTCGCCGCCAAGATGGTTCGCTCGCGATTGCAGGGTCAGCGGGCGGAACTCGAAGGCCTTGTTCGCGATTACAAGGACGACATCGCTGCGAACCTGAAGCCGCTGCCGATGCTCGAAGCTTCGCTGCAAGAGAATCTCCGAGAAAGAGTTGGCGTGGAGAAGCAACTGGCAGACATGCGTCGCCGCGCGGAGGAGGCGGAAAGCGAGATACGCTCCCGCGAAGAAGATCGTCGGAAAAGTGAAGCGGCGGTGGATGAGTGGCGAAGCCGCCTCCATAACGCTCAGTTGGAGCGCGAGGGCGTCGCGGCCAGACACGCTGATTTGTCCGAAAACCTTGAGAATACCGGTCTGACGATGGACGACGCCTCGGCGGCGTTGCCCGAGGATTCGGATGAACAGGTTTGGCGCGAACGTCTTGACAAGTTGGAGCGGCGGATCACCCGCTTGGGCGCGGTCAATCTCGCGGCGCTGGAAGAGTTGGAAACACAGTCGGAACGCAAGCGCTATCTCGACGCGCAGAATGATGACCTGGAACAGGCCCTTAATACATTGCGGTCAGCGATCAAAAGGATAGATCGAGAAACGAAGACGCGTTTCAAGGCGACCTTCGACGCGGTAAACGAAAACTTGAAGACCGTATTCCCGAAGGTCTTGGGCGGAGGACACGCCTATCTCGAACTGACCGGCGATGATCTGCTCGACGCGGGAGTGAGTGTCATGGCCCGTCCCCCCGGAAAGCGCAATTCGAGCATACAGGTGCTGTCGGGGGGCGAGAAGGCATTGACGGCGATTGCGCTGATCTTTGCCATCTTCCAGCTCAATCCGAGTCCGGTTTGCTTGCTGGACGAGGTGGATGCACCGCTTGACGATGAAAACGCCGTTCGGTTCGCGGAGCTGTTGGAGGAAATGTCGAGCGAAGTGCAGTTCGTGGTGATCACGCACAACAAACTGACGATGGAAATGGCGGACCAACTGCTGGGCGTGACGATGAACGAACCGGGCGTGTCGCGACTGGTTTCGGTGGATTTGGATGGGGCGGCGGCAATGGCTGCCGGATAGCCCTCGTGTGGAAAAAATGCGGAAAATGGGGTTGATGCTGTGTCCGAGGACTACATTCTAATTGGCGGCGGTCTGCTGATCGCCCTCGTCATCATGCATGGCCTTTGGCTGGCTTGGCGCGCGCGTCGGGATCCCCTGCCGCTCGACATATCGGCGGACATTCCGGATGACGACTTCGACCGTGACGGGTTGGGTTCGGACTTTCCGAACGGCGGCGCGCGCGTGGTCGGCAACGCGGAACACCCCCCGCCAACGCAACGCTCCTTGGCTTTCGATGGCTTTGCGCCGGTTTTGATGGACATTGTTCAGGAACATGCGGCAACCGCTGGCAGCGTTGCCGCCGCCGAGACCGGGTCGGGGGCCAAAAATGGTTCGGGAAACATGACCGGCAATTTGCACACGTCGCGGAACGAACCGATTATCGCGGCGGCGAGCGACGCTATCGTCCCCGCCCGCATTTCGCGCAAAGACACTTCGCGCAAAGACACTTCGCGCAAAGACACTTCGCGCAAAGAGCAGCGACCCGCGCGACGCGAGCGCGAAGCGCTGCGCCAGAATGCGCTGGATGTGGTCATGGATGCTGAGGGAAAAGAGATTCTGGCAATCAATGTGCTTGCCCGTGGCAACAAACGATTCATCGGTTCCGACCTTTGGGAGGCATTCCAGCGCAATGGACTGACATTTGGCGACATGAACATTTTTCACCGGCTCAATCCCGTTACGAGAACGCCACAATTCTCTGTGGCGAACGCCATCGAGCCGGGAACCTTTGATCTTTCCAACATGGAGTCGATGAAGACGCCGGGCGCCTGCTTGTTCTTGCGACTACCGGGTCCCTCGGAACCTGCTGCCGTGTTCGATGACATGCTTCGGGTGGCCCGAGATATCGGTCATGGTCTGGGCGGTGAACTGAAGGACGAAAACTTTTCGGTGCTGACTGGACAAACCGAGGAACACTACCGCCAGCGCATTGCCGAATTCTCGCGGAAACGCATGTCTAAACGGTATTGATGGCTTTCGAGGGACTTAAGCGCCCGGCAGTGTCGGGAATGTCGCGACGGTCGATGTTCCTCTGGGGGCTCGCATCCGACGGGCAGATCTGAAATGACGGAATCGGTCAGCGGGGCTCCGTGCGCCCCTCAGCGCAAGAAGGCAGATCTCGCGCGACGCGAAATCGCCGAACTGCGCGAACGCATTCGCTATCACCTCTATCGCTATCACGTTCTCGACGACCCGGAGATACTCGATGCGGAATACGATGCGCTATTCGACCATCTCATCAACCTGGAGAACGAACATCCTCACCTGGTGACTTTGGATTCTCCCTCGCAGCGCGTGGGGGCCGAGCCATCTGCGCGTTTTGCCGCGGTGGTTCACGAGTTGCCCATGCTGTCCCTGGACAAATGCGCGTCAGAAGAGGAATTCATCGACTGGGAGAACCGTTGTCGGACTCGAGTGGGTTACGAAGGCGAACTGGAGTTCACTTGCGAGCCGAAGATCGATGGGGTGGCGGTGAGCCTGATCTACGAGAACGGCGTGTTGGTCCGTGGCGCAACGCGTGGCGACGGCTCTAACGGCGAGGACATTACAGCGAACGTTCGGACTGTTCCCGCGATCCCTTTGCGATTGCTGGGCGACAGCTATCCGGCGATGCTCGAAGTGCGAGGCGAGATCTACATGCCGCTAGACGGTTTTCGTGCTTTCAACGAAGCGGCAGCCAGGACCGGCGAGCGCCTACTGGTCAATCCGCGCAATGCCGCAGCCGGAAGCCTGCGGCAACTCGATCCCAGGCTGACCGCATCTCGCCCGCTATCCATGTATTGCTACAGCGCCGGTTTGCGCGGCGACTGGGAGCCGGAGACCCAGTGGCAAGTGCTTGACGCGTTCAAGCGTTGGGGGCTTCGGGTGAACGAACACGCCGGTCGTGTCGTTGGAGTGGAAGCGTGCCTGGAATATGTGCGCGCGCTGCTGGGGGAAAGGTCGAACCTCGGCTACGACATGGATGGAGCTGTCGTCAAGGTGAACGACTTCGCCATGCAGACCGCCCTGGGGAACGTGACGCGGCGCCCTCGATGGGCCGTCGCGTACAAGTATCCCGCGGAAGCGGCGACCACCGTACTTAAGGGTGTTGATTTCCAGGTGGGACGCACCGGCGCCATCACACCGGTGGCGAAGCTTGAGCCTGTCTTTGTCGGAGGCGCCACGGTGTCGAATGCAACCCTGCACAACATGGACGAAGTCGAGCGCCTCGATTTGCGTTTGGGCGATACGGTCATGGTGCATCGCGCTGGCGATGTGATCCCGCAGGTGACGCAAGTGGTGGAGGCGAAACGGCCAAAAGCTGCCCGGAGAGTAGCGATGCCGCAGCGGTGTCCAGCCTGCGACACGCCAATTGAGCGACCGGAGGGCGAAGCGGTTGCGCGCTGTCCGGCGGGACTTGCATGTCCGGCTCAGCGCAAGGAAAGTCTGAAGCACTTTGCGTCGCGCCTGGCGATGGACATCGAGGGTTTGGGAGACAAGCTGGTCGAACAGCTTGTGGAGCGAGGCATGGTCAAGGATCCGGCGGACCTTTACGGGCTGGATGCGGATGCGGTCAAGTCGCTCGCCCGCATGGGGCCGAAATCTGCCGGGAACCTGATTGACGCTTTGAACGCGAGCAAGCACACAACCTTCGCCCGATTCATCTACTCCCTCGGCATTCGCGAAGTCGGTGAGACCACCGCCGCCAATCTGGCGAACCACTTCCGCGCGCTTGATGTCCTGAGCCGCGCTTCAGAGGAGGCGTTGAACGAGGTCTCCGATGTGGGGCCCATTGTCGCCTCCCGGATCCGAAATTTTTTTGACGATGAATACAATCGGGGGGTCATGCGCCGGCTGATTGAGCAGGGCATCGATTGGCCCACCCCCGCGGAACCGGCCAAGGCGCCGCTCGCGGGGGAGACCTGGGTGCTGACAGGAACGCTGGCGGCCATGACGCGCAACGAAGCCAAGGCGCGCTTGGTGAAGCTCGGGGCGAAGGTTGCGGGTTCGGTATCGGCGTCGACCACTCGGGTGGTGGCTGGACCGGGTGCCGGCAGCAAATCGGAGAAGGCGGAAGAGCTCGCGATCCCCCTGATGGATGAAACTGACTTTGTGGCGCTGCTGGTGAAGCATGAAGCGATCGATAACGGTTAGCCTCGCGGTTTCCATGGCTGCAGTGGTCCTTGTCGCCGAAGGTTGCGCATCTACGCCATCGAACGTCGCGGACATTTGCGATGTTTTTGATGAGAAGCATGGTTGGTATCGCCATGCGAAGAAGGCCGAGGAAAACTGGAAGATATCGATTCCGATCATGATGGCGTTCACGTACAAGGAGTCGAGCTTCGAACATGACGCCCGGCCACCACGAACCAGGATCCTGGGCATTCTTCCCTGGCGCCGGCCATCGAGCGCGTACGGTTTCGCGCAAGCGACCGATGAGACGTGGGAGGACTACAAGCGCGCGAGCGGACGCAAGCTCGCGAAACGGTCCAGATTCGCCGACGCGATAGATTTTGTGGGCTGGTACCTCGACCGCGCTCACCGCGCGTTGGGAATCCCGCGACACGACGCGCGAACGCTCTATCTCTCCTACCACGAAGGACTGACCGGATATCGCCAGGGCAACTGGAGAAAGAACACGTGGTTGCGGGGTGCGGCGGACAAAGTGGCCGCCAGGGCGCAGCGCTACACGGGGCAACTGGCGACCTGCCGCCGTTTTCTCGATAGGGGATGGCTGGGGATTTTCGGCTGAGGCCAGGTCCGAGGGCCGACAGCGGCGGTCGGAGCAGTCCTGTCACTGCGTTGCGATCACCAGCCGCAGGAAACAAAGCGCATTCTCCGAATGACTGGATTCCCGGTTGGGACCACATGGCCAACGCACTGTTGGCCTACGGCCAATTCTTGGCGCCATGTCGCCCGTGTCAGGAGATCAAGTCGACAGGGCGAAAACCCCTGAATCGTAAGAATGGGTGTCCCTAATCGCCGTCATTTCAGGTGTCCCGGACGAAAGAATCGCCGTCGGGATGGGTATCCCTAATTGCTGCGACCGAAACGTGGGTGTCCCCACGGCAAGAATCAGTAGCAACATCCCGCGGTGGGGGAGGACGTGTATCGCGTTCCTGTGCCGGGGTGGCGTAGGATAGGGTCAAGCGCTCCAACGTATGGATCGTCTCCGACCATCGCGATCCCGTTCGGCACGGCGAGACGCCGGAATGTGGACTGATTGTCGTCGAAGGCTTTGGCAGTTGGAGAACAGCGCACCTCGGGACCTTTGGCCATTTGGACGTTTGTTGGCATTTGTCACATCGTCTTTTGCCACCCGGTGGCGGGTTTTCGGGCAGCGATAGTCTGTCCGCGTGTTCGGCGGCGGGCGTGGCGGGTACGAGGAAGGACAGCAGGAATACACAACGGATTCCATGCCGTGGAGGAAGAGTACAAAGATCTGATCCAGACCGCGTATCGGTCGTGGCTGAACGGACGCGGCTTCAAGCCGCGCCGGGGTCAGCGGGAGATGATCGCTTACGTCGCCCGCGCGTTGAGCGGCGATCGACCGCGTCTTTGCGTGGTCGAAGCGGGTACGGGCACGGGCAAGACGGCTGCATACTGCCTGGCGGTGATTCCCCTCGCGCAGGCGCTTGGCATGCGTGTGCTCATCAGCACGGCCACGGTGGCGCTGCAGGAGCAAGTGGTTTTTGGGGATCTGCCAGACTTGCAGGCGCACACCGATCTCGACTTCGACTTTGCGCTCGCCAAGGGACGTCGGCGCTACGTCTGCCTCAAGCGGCTCGACGAGCGTCGGTACGGAGATGGCGCGCAGGAGTCGCTGCTTGAACTGCCGGAACCGCAAGATGTGCCCACGTATCAACGGATGTTCGCCACATTCGAAGAAGGTGCCTGGAATGGCGAACTCGACACGTGGGAGGAGGGTGTGCGGCCTCAAGCCTGGTCCGCAGTGACGACGGATCATCGCGGTTGCACACGCAATCGATGTGGCTTCTTCAGCCGATGTCCGTTTTATCAGGCGCGCCGCAACGTGGAAGATGCACTCGTCGTGGTCGCGAACCACGATCTCGTGCTGGCGGATTTGAGCTTGGGCGGGGGCGTCGTCTTGCCGCCGCCGGAGGAAACCATTTTTGTCGTTGACGAGGCGCATCACCTGTCGGACAAGGCGCGCGAACATCTGACGGCGCGGGCGCGGCTGCGCGGTACAAGAGAGTGGCTGGAGCAGGCGGAGGCGACCGTCGGCACTTGCGCCCAGCACTTTTCGCGTCCGCCGGAACTGGTGGAGTTGGCGGCAAGATTGGCGGAGGAGATCGCTGCCGCGACGGCGTTGATGCGAGAGGTCGAGAACCTGGCAGGTCAGTTCGACTTCGACCCGGGATGGGACGAGCGTGCCAACTATCGATTCCCTCTGGGTCGTGTACCCAGGGAAATTGGAGACGTATGCGATCCCCTGGGCGGCAGTTTCGCCAGTCTGGCCGAACGCTTCGCAACGTTTCGCGGCTACCTTGAGCAGGTGTTGACAGGTGAGCGCAACTGGCCCAATGGGTATCTCGCCGAAGACTGGCTCGGTCCTGCGGGACAGATGGTGGCGCGTGCGGAGGAGGCGGCATCGCTGTTTAGCGACTACGCATCAAGCGTTGGCGGCGAAGTTGATGGTCGGCTCATGGCGCGCTGGGTGACGCGTTTCAAGTTCGAGAGGGATACGGATCTGGAATTTGTGTCTGCCCCGCTGCAACCCGGTGATGCGCTTCGCGAAAGACTGTGGGAACGCTGCTACGGTGCTCTCTGCACGTCCGGCACGATGCGCGCTCTAGGCAGCTTCGAGCGCTTCCTGGAGAAATCCGGTTTGCCCGAAGATACCAGGCAGCATTTCATTCCCAGTCCCTTCGACTATCCACGTCTAGCCAGTTTCAACGTGCCGGAAATGCGGTCAGATCCGCGCGATCGGGAGGCGCATACCCAGGAGATCGCCGAAATGCTTCCGCACCTATTGGAACTCGAAGCGAGCGCTCTGGCGCTGTTCTCGTCCTGGCGGCAGTTTCGTCAAGTGGTGGAGGCGTTGCCGAAACGGATCCGGGAGCATTGCCGCTTGCAGGACGAAGGGTCCAAACAGGCGCTACTGCAGACGCACCGGTCCGCCGTGGACGCGGGCGAGCCGAGCTACATCCTGGGACTGGCGAGTTTTGCCGAAGGCGTAGACCTGCCGCACGAATACTGCCGCCACGTCATCATCGCCAAACTGCCGTTCTCCGCACCGGACAATCCCGTGGAGCAAGCCTTCGCCGAATGGCTGGAAAGTCAGGGACGCGTACCGTTTTTCGAGGTCGCCCTACCGGAGGCGGCGCTTCGCCTGGTGCAGGCGTGTGGCCGCCTGATCCGCCACGAAGAGGACCATGGGAGGATAACGCTGCTCGACCGCCGCATCGTTACGCTCCGCTACGGCCAGTCAATCCTGGAATCTCTCCCGCCGTACCGATTGGAGATCGGTTCTGGTTATCGGTAGTCCCGGTGCCGACGATGAGGGGAGCGTGACAGTCTCCTGATCCAGAAATAGCGGAAACGTAGGGTCGACTACAAGAAAACGAACCCATTCGGTGGCGAGCTTCAGTGTACTCTTGATGTGCCCGCCAACGACCGATTTCGATTCGGAAGACGGAGTCTCAATGAATAGTGAACTACAGACTGATTTGATTGTTGAAGCGTTCCTTACCCTTCGCGATCATTTTTTGGTGCCGACTCTGTCCCGATACCCTACCTCTTGGACGATAAGCTCAATACTCAGGACGACCCCTTGGACAGGTATATCTGCGCGACTCTCGGAACGGATCTTCGCGAGGGGATCGAAGTCGTGAAGGCACGAGGCCCATTGATCACACCCGACATGGTCGTCTATCGACCGCACCTCTGCAATCAGCAATCTAAGGCAGAATTGCGCGTCGACTCAACTTGTATCTTTGGGTTGGAGGTGAAGAAGCTTGAACGTCAGGACTCTGGCGGTGTCGCCCGCGCTTCCGGCATGGATTACAACACAACCCCGCCTTGCGGAATCGTGCGCGTCTATGACGGCTCGAACGGCGTCCTTGACATCAGGGGTTTTTATCTATTTGTGTGCCAGGAGCCTGTTCTGGGCGAGGCGCGAACATATAGATTAACTGCTCTCGCCTTGTGCGACGGCAACCTGTTGAACGAAGACTTCGACTACTACATCTCGATCATCGGTCAACGAACCAAGGAAATTGGACTCGGTACATTTGGCGACGGCGCCAATCGGGTCCGACCGATGATTATCTTCTCCAACCCGCTCGGAGTCTCTTTTCTCGATCACCAATCGACGATGATCCATTCGCGCGACGACCTTGAGGCCCAGCATCCGACGTTGCGATACATCGGGACCATCGAGCGCACCGTTCCGGCTCAAACTGACTTTGGGGTCCGGGTTTTCCATTGCTATCGCGATAGCCGCGACGTGCCGGAAGATGCTGAACTGCTTCATGTTCGAGATCCATTCCCCACTCCTCGGCGCACGGACAAAACGGTTCCGCGCGGTCGCTTCGTTATCGATATTCGACCATCGGCTTGAGTCCGAGGAAACTGATCGCCTTGTCGATTCTATCGTCTTGGCGTTCTAGGAATTCATAAGCCGCTTGAGGGTCTGCAGATGTGGATAGGAATCGGACGACTTGCGCGGTGACGATGACGCGAATGTCGTTGCGGCTGAGATGACGACCTACGCGGCGCAACCGTTCAATTTGATTGCTCGCAACCTCAACGCCACGCTCCCAAGCATCCTCGTGCAAGAGTGCCTCAGTTTGCACGTCTTCGCGTTTGCGACAGACCAATATGATGTCTAGGTCGATGGGTGCCTTAGCTTGCTTCTTCGGCATGGCCACCGACATTTCCGCCTTGATTGGATGTGCAGATACGATGACGAAACCTGATCCCGTCAGAGCTTCGAAGATGCTGTGCCAGCCTTCCGGTCTGGAATGGTGATAGGAGAACACCAAGAGTCCCTCGCGCTTCAGCACCCGTCGGCATTCCCGCCAAACCGCCTGCAAGCGTGTCGTGAACGCCTTGGCATCGGTTTGCTGCACCTCTCGGTCGGAGCGCGTCGTCAATGATCGTTGACCGGCCGGCAAGAGAATGTACTGCTGCCAGACATGGAAGAAGTCCGCTAGTTGGGAGTAGTGGACGTTGTCGAAGAAAGGGGGGTCAGTTATCACCGCATCGACCGAGCCCGAAGCGAGATCAGTCCGCCCCGAGTCCCCGCACGATAGATAGACGCGGCTACCCTTGGCAAAGAGATCGAAGCTCTTAGCTATTGGAAGACCGATTGGCTCTGACAGCCCAAACACCTTTTTTGCGGCGGGCCGGCCATTCCTGTCGTCGACCATGATTTCGAATGGATTTTCGCAATAGTTGATCGACCGCATGATTCGGCTTTCGAAAAGAGTGGAGAATGCGCCGGAGCTTTTCAGTGTGCCCCAGGGATTCGCTTCCAAGGGTGTGCGCTCCGGCTTCAGGATGTGGTGAGAAAACATGTGCCGCACCGCGCCCGTACCCTCGCCTATGTAAGAAGCGAACATGTTGTTGAATTCGAGTGTGCCCGAGAACAGGCAAGCGAACAGGTCGCGTAGCGGCTCGCTTTCAATTCCTCGGATTCGATCAGCCATTAAACGAAGGCAGAGGAGTTGGCGATCATTGAACATGTCGCGCCAACTATGGTATCCGTAATTTATTGCTTGGTTCGTGTTGTAACCCGCTTGAAGCTGACCTTCGGGGTAGTCATTCCCCTTGGCTGCCAATGCGGTAGCGGCTTCTTGATACAACGCGTGATCAAAGTGGTCCACGGGCAGGTATCGTTTCTCTTTGTTAGCCGTCAAAACGAGTTTGGCGTAGAGCCGATGCTTGGGAGGATGCCCTACTTCCCGAACGGTCTTGGCAATCGCAAATGCGATTCCGCAGTGCGTACAGGTTGCCATCGCACCCTTTGCGGGTGCGCTCTTTGGATCATAAACGTGGTTGCAAGAGTCGCAAGTTACTTGGGCCGCATCGTAGCGGGTCTCGCTCACGCCGTAGCACGACGGGCAAACGGTCTGTGCGGCGGGGTGCTTTTTTGGATAGGCGTGACGCGCAAAGATGTAGGAGCTAAAGAGATCAACAGCGCCCGAGCAGTATGGACAATCAAGCGTTTTGACCCAAAAGTAATGGGAATTACATACTTGACTCCCACAGCAAGTTCAAGGAATGCCTAGATGCTTCTTGATGGCGTCGCCGGTGGTAGGCTACTAAGGATTCGGGAGGGGCAAAAATGTCAGAGCCCAATTGGAAAAATCGAACGCTGTTTCATGGGGACAACCTCGATTTTCTCCGCGCCATGAACTCGGAGTCCGTGGATTTGATAGCCACCGATCCGCCATTCAACAAAGGCAGGGACTTCCACGCCACGCCCGACAGCTTGGCTTCCGGAGCGAAGTTCCAGGATAGGTGGTCGTGGGAGAACGACGTGCATCAAGAATGGGTGGACCAGATCACCGACGATCATCCGAACGTCATGAATGTTGTTCAGGGTTCCCGCTCAAGCTACGGCGACGACATGGGTGCCTTCCTTTGCTTCATGGCTGTTCGCTTGCTGGCTATGCGACGGGTGCTCAAGGATACGGGAAGCATCTACCTGCATTGCGACCCGACCGCCAGTCATTATCTGAAGGAATTGATGGACGCCGTGTTCGGACGGAAGAATTTTCAAAACGAAATAGTCTGGAGGTATTCATGGGGGAACCACATACAAACTCGCTGGAATAGAAAACATGACGTAATCTTATTTTACGCGAAAGGAAAGACTTGGACATTTAATGCCAAAGATGTAATGGAAAAGCGTGAAGGGGAAGTATTAAGGAGGCTGGCTACAGGTGTTCCGAGTGCGACAATGGCTGCGGATAAATCTAAGTCAAAAGATAGAACTCTAAAATTGCCAACGGATGTTTGGGATATTCCCACGATAAACGGGATGGCCAGTGAGCGATTCGGCTACCCGACGCAAAAGCCACTGAAATTGTACGAACGAATCATCAAGGCATCCTCCAACGAAGGAAATATCGTTCTCGATCCGTTCGCCGGATGTGCTACCACGCTGGTAGCCGCTGAACGTCTTAAACGGCTATGGATCGGAATAGACATCTGGGACAAGGCGCGCGAAGCGGTCGTCCGCCGCCTGCAAAAAGAAGGACTCGCCGCGCCGGACGGGAGCACTGGAGGAATAGCTTTGCCCCTCTTCGGGAAAATCCACTATTCCAAGGAACCACCCGAACGGACCGACGAAGGCGAGACGGCAACCGTCGCATTAGAAACTATCAACCGAAGGGAACTGGCGGCATGGCAGAAGCTATCCCACAAGGAGATGGTCGTCATACTCAAGGAAGCCCAGGTCGACGCCGACAACGCGAAACTGGTCGTCTGCGCCGGATGCGGCAGGAAACTCGAATCGGAATTCATGGAATTGGACCACATAACGCCCAAATCCGAATTGCATAGCACCAACGACCTTTCCAACCGGATACTGTTGTGCCGACCTTGCAATGGACGGAAAAGCAATAGGCTGTCCATGTCGGGGCTGTGGCGAGAGAACAAGAGGAAGGAGGTGCAATGGATGGTGGACGAGAAGCTGGCGGAAAACGCGGTTAGGACGGCATACAACGCCTACTTGAGAGAGCAGCGGAAGGATTGAACGACGCGCGGGCGGCTTGAGTTTCAGTCGCGAATCCGCCAGCTTTTCGTCCCCCCTTGCGAGAGCGTTGCGGGATTGGCGCTGTCGTAGGTCACGATGGGAGGGGCATCCAGTTCCCGCATCCCGCAATCTCTCCTTGAGGCGAAGGGAGAGGATTGTCGCAGATTTTCACATCTTGAAAATTTCATCCATCACAGATGGTGGTTCTTTGCGTTCTGGCTTTCCCGGTTTCGGATACGCCTTTTCAAGATGCCTCTCGAACACATGCCAACTGGTGGATGCCCGCATGAGAGCCATCACGCCTTCCAGGTGCCTGCTTAGCTGCGGGTGCCCCAGATCCGGCGTGAGCCACTGGTGATGCCTGTCCCTCCGATAACCTTCAGGCAGGACGGGGTTCTTCTCTCTCAATTCGTCAAGAACTCCGGGAGCCAGCCTCTCATAGACAACATCATTGGTGATGCGCCCCACTAGGGAAGGACGCCTGACGGAAAGAATGTTGTCCCATCCGCGCAGTCGGCAGATTTCCTCGTAGAACTTGATGGGAAAGGTCAGCGTCCACGGTTGCAATTCTTCGGCAATGTACGCTTCGAAAATTTTTGCAAGGGCATTTTCTTCGCGGATTTTCTGGTAGCCGGTCGCCTCGTCCACCAGGGCGATGATGCCGACAGTTGCCAATCCCCTGATGATTATGTCCGCTCGCTTTGCGATGTGTTCTTGCGACGGAAGAAGGACACCAGCGTCCCTTGCCTTCAGGTAGACCTCGCAAACTTGTGGCAGGATTTCCGCCTTGTACCCAACGGCTGAAGTCATGTTTTGTCCCTTGAATTGGATGGGAGTTGTCGACACGACTAAATCATTGGAAATATAGGGCTTTAGGTTCTTTGGAGTCAGAAAAGCGGGTAGGTTGTCGACACCCCCCGTACCAGCCCTCGGTGTTCGAGAACGACCAATCGCCGTCAGGAATCCTCCTTGGGTCAGCACCCGCGTTTCATCCTCAAGGACGAAGCAGGGAATCTCAATGTCGCCGATGACAAGCGGCGTATCCGCCGCTCCCGCGATGACTTCCAGCGGTCTTTTCTTCGCGGTCGGGTCGTAGGCTAGAACCTTGTCGGCGATGGCATCCAGTTCTTTTTGGCTCATTTATCGTGTACTCCTATGATGTTGGCCTTCTGAATTTGCCTCGGGTCCGCTAAATAGTCTCTAGTGGAGAACTTCACCATTGACCCAAGGGGAATATCGAGATGCTTGACGCAATGAACGAACCCGTTGTCGACACCCCACGTTGGGTCTCGCCACACGAGTTCGTCACCAATGGGAGATGTCTCGCAAAATCCGGTTCTCTCGTGGATGATGTCGGCTTGGCGGAGCCTCGTCGGATCGACGGCACTTCCGTTGGCTGCTACAGCAGCAGCGTCTTGTGCGTCGGTAGTGCCAGCTATCACATTGTGGAATACGAACGATGAATGCGGTGCGGCTATTCTTCTGACGCCAGAGACATAGAGCAAGATCGCCGCCGATGCCACCCATCCCACGTTCCACGTCGTAAGCTCGACGGGAATGGCGCGAAGCATTTCGTATGCATGTATCGCATGGATGATGTTCCCGCCTTCGCAATGGATCAGAAGGCATATCGGCGTGTTCGGCTGTTTTCTCCATGCACCGTAGACTTCCCTGAGCAGGCTTCCCACGGACGCCGGATGGATGTGGGAGTTGAAGTAGATGTAATTAAGCGTCCCATCGCTCATGCGGTCAACTCTTTGTACGTGATGCGATGCTTGAACGCGCGCTCCGCGAAGGACGCGAGACGGTCGTTAGTATGAATCTTCACGTTCCCCTCGTTCAACCGGAACGTCGCCTCGTTCACGTACCCCGCGAGGTGCTTGACGCTCGCCTTGTGCCACGTCCCGTACAGCCCGCGCTTGAGAACCGCCCACATGGATTCGACGCTGTTGACGTGGACGTTGCCGGCGCCGACATACTCGCCCTTGCCGTGGCTGACGTGGCTGCGGATATAGTCGGGAAGATTGGCGTAGCCCGCGTGCTCGTCCGTGTGGATCTCGCTCCCCATCTCGACGTGCTTGCGTATCTCGCGATGGAGAACCCGCTGGCCGGTGCCTTCGACGGGCATGGCGATGGATCGTCCCGTGTCGCGCTCGCGCAGTCCCATGACGGCTTGCTTGCCGACCGCGCCGCGTCCCGCGTTGAGCTTCTTGTCGGCATGCTTGTTGGCTTCCTTGCCGCCGACGAAACATTCGTCGATTTCGACGATGCCGCCAAGCTGGTCGAAGTCGCCGCCGCAAGCCTTTCGCAGACGTCCTAGGATGAACCACGCGGTCTTCTGCGTGACGCCGATTTCCTTGGACAGTTGCAGGGAAGATATGCCCTTGCGGCTGGTGACGACCAGATACATGCTGTACAGCCACTTGTGCAGGGGAACATGGGAGCGTTCGAAGATGGTCTTCGTGCGGACGGTGAACTCTTCCTTGCAGTCGCCGCATCGGTAGTATCCGATTCGCTTGCCTTTGCGGGCGGATATGCGCCCGTCGCAGCCGCAATGCGGGCAATGGACGTGGCCCTTCCAGCGGCGCTCTTCGAAATAAACCCTAGCGGATTCCGCGTCGGGGTACCGTTGGAACAGTTCAAATGTCGAAATCGTTACCTTGTCTTCCATCTTCCCGTGACTCTCTATCAGAGAACACGGGTAGAATATCAAGGTGTTCTGTGGGAGTCAAGTATGTAATTCCCAAAGTAATAGAGGCTTTGAGCCTCCCCGCCTTCCGGTAAGCGCGCTTGGTAGAAGTACTGAACCTGCGCGGCGATGTCGCGTTCAATCGCTTTGAACTCTCGAATGACTTCGGCGCGGGGATGGAAGGACAGGGCATTCTTGACCGCAAAGTACGCCACGGGGTTGATATCGCGCCCGACCACTCGGCAGCCGAGCTTGAGCGCTTCGCCTATGGTGGTTCCGCTACCCATGAAAGGATCGAACACGACCGCGTCGGGAAATCGTATGGGTTGATAGAAGCCGCGCTTCACATCAGTTCCGGCCGGTGCCAATGTGCTCATGACGATCGCTCGGAACACCGAGCCCAAGCGCTGCGCCCACCACTTGTGCACATGGTAGAGAGGCCGGTTAATTTCCTTTCGCCAACTCTCCAACTCCGCGACGCCGCAGAATTCTTCGAAAGGAAACTCGTCCTCTTCAATGGCGGCCCGATCAGCGCCTTTTCGTGGGGGAAAGACCACCACGTTCGAAGGTTCGGTCAAATCGAGCGGCAATTGGTGGATCATGATGTTCTTTGTTGCGCTGTGAGGGAACGGGCATCCGATCACATACTGAAAGCTAGGTTCCGTTCAATGGTTCGTTTTCGTCACCATAAGCGTTGAAACCGTGCGGTTCAATGCTCATTGCTGCCGAAAATCATTGTCCAACTGACCACCTGGGGCTTCGGCGGACTGGGGACTACTACATGTACGGTTTGGCTATGACTCATGCTGCCTACGTTCCCTGACGATCACCCTGCGGTTCCACTCGCGTCCCCACAGTCCGAGGACGACATTTGTCAACGCGGCGGCGGTGAAAACGCCCGTGTAGCCGAAGTATTGGCTCGCCACCAGCGCCAGGGGCACGTAAAACACGAACAGCTTCAGCAGCGACAGGATTAGCGCCGGCGCAGGTTTGGACAGCGCCTGGAATGCGCCGTTGGCGACGTTGAACATGCCGGCGAAGCCGAGGGTGATGGGCAGGATGTAGAGATAGGTCGTGGCCGTGGCAACCACTTCCGGGTCATCGTTGATCAGCGACACGAATAACTGGCCGCCGACCCACATGATCGTGGCGGCGATCACGCCCCATAGCAGGCAATATCGATAGCAGAGGGCGAGCGCCCGGTCGACTCGGTCGTACAGTCGGGCGCCCCAGTTCTGCCCGACCAGGGGCGTCGTGCTTGACGAAATGCCAATCACCACCATGAATACCACTGCGTCTATGCGGGCCGCAACGCCGAAGCCGGCGACGACTGCGGTGCCGAAAGAGGCGAGCAGGCGCGTAATGACCGCGGCCGACAACGGTTCGATAAGGTTGGTCGCCATGGCCGGAATGCCGACGTGGAGAATGGTTCGCACGGAGGCGAAGAAGGAAGTCAAGGAAGCGCGAATCATGCGTCGCTTCAGCGTGAACCAATAGGCGGTCATCAGGAAGGACAGCGAACGCGCCAGGACGAACGACCAGGCGGCGCCTTCGATACCGAGGGCGGGAAAACCGAACCAGCCGAAGATAAGAAACGGTCCGATCAAGACCTGGACACCTGATCCGACCGCCATGACATAGCCCGGAAACGCGGGATCGCCGATGGAACGCATGAGGCCGGACCCCACCATCGCCAAGCCGAAGAGGGGGAATCCGAAGGCCCAGATCGTGACATAGGCGACGACAAGATCGAGGATTTCGCCGCGCGCGCCAAGCAAGTGAAACAGCGGCTCGGCGAAGAAGAGCAGCAGGACGGCGCAGAGTACGTTGAATATCAGGTCAAGAAAGAGGCCGTGACTGGCAAGGACGGCGGCGCGTTCATTCTCGCCGCCGCCCACGGCCCGCGCCAGCACCGCGCTGGTCCCGATACCGATCCCTCGCGAGGCGGCGCTCAGGGCCATGACGACGGGAAACGTGAACGTGACAGCCGCGATGGCGCTGGTGCCGAGAATGCCGAGATAGACCGCCTCGACGAATTGCGCCAGGGTCATGGCGAGGAAACCCATGATCATGAACCCGGACAGGCGCGTCACATGTCTCGGCAGGTCGCCGTCGGTAAAGCTGCCGCGCGGTCGTGTGACACTCATTGGGGTTGCATGATCGAAGGTCCAGGCCGCTACACTATAGCCATCGAGGCGTTTTGGGCGGATTATCTCGCTGCCGTGCTGGAACAGGGTCGCAGTGCGCGGCCCGGTCCTTCGCGCGAGCGGCGCCGGGAATCCTGGGGAGGTAAACAATGAAGGTGTTAGTCATCGGTGCAAACGGCAATACGGCAACGCGCGTCGTGCGCCGCCTTGTCCAGAGCCCGCACAATCCGCTGGCGATGATCCGCGATCCGGCGCAACGCGCGAAGTTCGATGCGCTGGGCGTGCCGACGGTACTCGGCGACCTGGAGTACCCCATCGACCATGCGATCGCGGGCGCGGATGCCATCATCTTCGCTGCGGGTTCGGGCGGTCGCACCGGCAAGGACAAGACGGTATTGGTGGATTACGTCGGCGCGATTCGATCCATGGTTGCCGCGCAGACCCAGGGCGCGCGTCGCTACATCATGCTGAGTTCGCTCAACGCTGACATCCACAGTACTTCGCGAATCGCGCACTACCACAAGGCCAAAGCCCATGCGGACAACCATTTGCGCGAGACGGGCCTGGACTACACCATCGTCTGTCCGGGCGGATTGACCGAGGAGGCAGCGACGGAGAGGGTCGTCGCCAGCGCCGACCTGCAAGGCCGCGGTCTGACCTCGCGGGAGAATCTCGCGATGGCATTGGTCATGTGTCTGGATCTCGACAACACTATCGGCAAGTCTTTCGGTTTACTCGATGGCGATATGCCCATCGAGGCGGCGTTGCGGGGGCTGTAACTGTCGGCCCCGTCGTCGCGTTGGGCACTACAGCTCGTGTCCGACGGGCGTTGTAGTGACATGGCCCGGCGCGGTCGACGACAGTCCGCCCGTCGGCAGGGCCAGGATCCACTGGGTCGAACAAACAAGCGGGAATCCAGGCACGGGCCCAAGTGCGATAGTATCCGTCAAGTTCTCGCAAAGCATATGAAATGGCCCAACTCCTCAACGACAAAGAAATCATCGGGCTCTTGGGTTCAGTCATCGAGAAAGGCGACAAGGCGTGTGTGCGTCCGAATTCCTATGTGCTGAGGCTTGGCGCGGCGGGAGAGTTTCACACCACAGGCAAGGTGTTCGAACTCGGTTCGGGCCCCAATGACAAGAAGGGCATCATTGTTTCGCCCGGACAATCCGTCGCTCTCACCGCGCTTGAGACGATTAACTTCACGCGGGAGATAGTGAAGCAACATTTTCCCGATTGCGACCTCCACGGGATTGTCAGCCCAACGACGGACTTGCAGCGAGAAGGCGTCGTCGCCCCCACGACGCAGGTTGATGCCGGGTACCGGGGTACGCTCAACTGGACGCTCAGCAATAGTTCCAGCGAGGAGCGGCGCTTATTTTCGGAGAGAGACTGTTCCGATTGTCCATCTTGAAACTGTCCGAAGGCGAACGACCGGATGCCCTTTACGAAGGCGCATACCAGAATCGAGAGGGCTATGTACGCTCGGAAAGAAAGGGCGCTCCGACCGGTATGCGAGCGGTGGATTGGGAGGATTCAACAACTGAAGAAGGTCCTGAGGCGTTGCTTGATCGGTTGATTCAGTCGGGATTTCCGTGGAACGTGCTCGGCACGCGGTTCAAGGTGATTGACGATCAATTCAAAACCGTCACAAATGAATATGCGGAGATCCGCGATTCTATCGGGCGGTTAGAAAAGGACGTCGAAAAAGCCGTCCGTGGTCAGGATGGTTTGACCAACCGGATTCGCGAGCTGCTTCGAGAAGAACTACCGGCCGTCCAGGATCGGTTGCTGGTCAACGCTGCGAGCGGGGTATCCGTGCTAGCCGGGATCGCCATCGCCCTTTACAGTTCCCAGCCCGCTCGCGAGGCGCTGGACAGCTACGGCCTGTACATCGGATTGGCGTTGGTGGTTGTGCCGACATTGGCGTGGCTTTTCCGTCGACGACGAAGTCCGTAGCTCCGGTTCCGAGACAGGTGGCCCTCCCAAAATGCCCATCGCGCTGATGACTGTAGCTCTACCGTCGATTGGGCGATCCTGACGGGCGGGCTAGTGCATGAGCTGTTGGTCGCGAATCGTGACGATTTCGTCCCGCAGCGCGGCGGCTTCCTCGAACTCCAGGTTCTTCGCGCGGTCGATCATTTCGCGTTCAAGCCTGGCGAGCAGCTTGCCGAGTTCCGCAGGATTCTCGGGCGCGATCCGGAGGCGTTGGCCCGACCGGCGGCTGGTCTTCGCGCGACCGGGGATGGCGCGCGCGCTCTCCATGATGTCGGGAATGTCCTTGACGATTCCTTTCGGGGTGATGCCGTGCTCGGCGTTGAACTGGATCTGCTTCGCTCGCCGCCGCTCGGTCTCGTCGATGGCTGCCCGCATGGATCCTGTGATCCTGTCCGCGTAGAGAATGGCGCGTCCGTTCAGGTGGCGCGCGGCGCGTCCTATGGTCTGAATCAGCGAGCGCGCGGCACGCAGGAAGCCTTCCTTGTCGGCATCGAGGATGGCCACCAGCGATACCTCGGGCATGTCCAGCCCCTCCCGCAGAAGGTTGATGCCGACGAGGACGTCGAACACGCCGAGCCGAAGATCGCGAATGATCTCGATCCGCTCGACGGTATCGATGTCGGAGTGCAGATAACGCACGCGCGCGCCGTGCTCGTCGAGGTATTCGGTGAGGTCTTCGGCCATGCGCTTGGTCAACGTCGTGACCAGGACGCGCTCGCCCTTGGCCACCGTTGTGCGGATTTCCTCGAACAGGTCATCCACTTGCGTCGACGCGGGACGAACGATGACCTCGGGATCGACGAGGCCGGTGGGCCGCACCACCTGCTCGACCACCTGCCCGGTGTTCTCTGCTTCATAGTTACCGGGCGTCGCGGAAACGAAGATCATCTGCGGCGACAGGACTTCCCATTCATCAAATCGCAGCGGCCGGTTGTCCAGTGCCGACGGCAGCCGAAAGCCGTATGCGACCAATGTCTCCTTGCGCGACCTGTCTCCCTTGTACATGCCGCCCAGTTGCGGGACGGTCACGTGGGACTCGTCGATGACCAGCAGTGTGTTTTTCGGCAGGTAGTCGAACAGGGTGGGCGGCGGTTCCCCTGCCTGGCGACCGGAAAGGTAGCGCGAATAGTTCTCGATGCCGTTGCAGTACCCGACCTCCTTGATCATTTCCAGATCGAAGCGGGTGCGTTGCTCCAGGCGTTGCGCCTCCACCAGTTTGTCATTCGACCTGAGGTATTCGACGCGGTCGCGGAGTTCTTCGCGGATATCGTCGATGACGGCAAGTATGCGCTCCCTCGGCGTGACGTAGTGGGTCTTGGGGAACACCGTGTAACGGGGGACGCGGCTCTCGACTTCGCCGGTCAGCGGGTCGAAGACTGAAAGGTTTTCGATTTCGTCATCGAATAGCTCAATGCGTACCGCCTGCTTCTCGGACTCCGCCGGGAAGACGTCGATCACGTCGCCGCGGACGCGGTAGGCGCCGCGCTGAAAGGCAGTGTCGTTACGCGTGTACTGCAGTTCCGCCAGGCGTCGGATGATGTGGCGTTGATCGACGCGGTCGCCGCGGTCAAGGTGGAGCACCATCCGAAGGTAGGACTGCGGATCGCCCAAGCCGTAGATGGCGGAGACCGATGCGACGATGATCGCGTCGCGCCGTTCCATCAGCGCCTTGGTGGCCGACAGCCGCATCTGTTCGATGTGGGCGTTGATGGACGAGTCCTTTTCGATGTAGGTGTCGGACGCCGGAACGTACGCCTCGGGTTGATAGTAGTCGTAGTAGGAGACGAAGTACTCCACCGCGTTGCTCGGGAAAAACTCGCGAAACTCGCCGTAGAGCTGGGCCGCAAGTGTCTTGTTGGGGGCGAGCACCAGGGTCGGTCGCTGGACAGCCTCTATGACCTTGGCGATGGCGAAGGTCTTGCCAGAGCCGGTGACGCCCAGGAGGGTCTGGTTTGCGAGGCCGTCTTCGAGCCCTTCGATCAGCTGCGCGATGGCCGTGGGTTGATCCCCTGCCGGTTCGTAGTTGGCGACTACGCGTAGCTTCGAAACGGTTTGCATGGGTCAGTCCATGCACTCCAACACCAAGCTCATCGCTCGGTCCGCGTCGATCTGATACGCCACCCTGGCGTTGGCGGGGTCGCGCCCGCGGGTGCTCCGCTGATCGATGACGGTCATGCCTCGCGTCAGCGTGCCGTCGAGTTCGATGTCCACGGCTCGGGATTCTGTTTCGATCAGTTCGGGATGCGTTACGGCGAGGACCGCGCACGGGTCGTGCAGGGCAGCCTCGCGGACGCCAGCCAGATCCGCCATGCGTGTGTGCAGGTAGTCGAATACTTGGGCGGCGAACTCCGCGCGGCGTGTTCCGACTCCACGCAGACGCGAAACGATGGCATCGGATGTGCGCAACTGATGCGTCAGATTGAGTCCGCACATGGTGAGCCGAGCTCCCGCTTCGAATACCCGCGCTGCCGCTTCCGGATCGGCGAATATGTTGAATTCGGCCACCCGCGTGGTGTTGCCGACCGTGGCGCTGCCACCCATGAGCGAAATCCCGGCGATGCGGTGCACCCACGACCGGTCGCGCTCGATGGCGAGCGCGAGGTTGGTCAATGGTCCAAGCGCGACGATCCAGACGTCCTGGTCCGAAGCATCGAGCAGGAACTCGACGGCGTCACTGCCGGCCACCTTGCGTCGGTGTTCGATTGGCGTGACGCCACCGAGCCCGGACGCGCCGTGGACGATTTGCGCGTGCGTGGGCTCTCCCACCAACGGTCGCGCCGCGCCCGCATGCACCGGCGTGTCGGCATCGAGCAGCGCTGTCACCATGAGCGCGTTCGCCGTCGTTGCCGGGAGGGGCGCATTGCCGGATACGGTGGAAATGCCCAGGACCTCCGCATGCCGATGCGCGAGCATCAGGGCGATGGCGTCGTCGTGGCCCGGGTCGCAGTCGATGATTACGCGGGTCATGGCCCGCCACTATAGTGCCCGGCGCCCTCGCATTCCATGAACGCGCCGGCACCCGCCACCCACTGCACCCACTCGCCGCGGATTAGTGACACGCGGATTACGGACACCCATCGCGGATAGGACGTGCGGATTAGGGACACCCATCTCGGAAGTTCGGATAGACCCACGTGCGGATTAGGGACACCCATTGCGGATTGGGGGACGCGAATAGGGACACCCATCTCGGAAGTTCGGATAGACCCGGAGCGAATAGGGACACCTGTCTCGGACAAGGAGGGACAAGGACACCCATGTTGGCTAGTTCGGATAGGGACACCCACATCGGGAAGTTGGCACCATCGGATAGGGACAACCATGTGAAAGGTGGGTGGTTGTCCTTTGGCATGCCTTTTCCTGATCGCGCGTCCCGGAGGCTGCAGGTGCTTATGCGCGGCGTGTTGACTACACTTGCGCGGTCGAAGAAGGGGCGAACGAAATGACAGAACCGTTTGTCGGCAAGCAACTCAGCGCGCGAAAGTTCACGGTGACCGACCGATTGCTTGCCGACTATCACAGCGGCCTTGCGCTCATGCCGCGGACTGACGGCAAGGTGCCCACCTTGGTCGCAAGTGATGCCGAGAACGCTTACTTCAACGAGATCGCGTTCGCCAACCATGTCGGTCACCTGTGGATGCGCCAGGGATGGGAATGCTTCGCCCCAATGACAGCGGGACAAACCTACTTGACCGGCGGTGTTGATGGCGATGCTGATCGTAACGGGGCGTTCGTCTGGCTGTCGAAGGCGGATGACACTGTGGTGCTGGTGGCCGAGGCCCGTGTCGCTGCCTGATGAAATCGCTGGCGACGCCAGCGTCAAGGTCGACACCTTCATCTATGCGCGGGCGCGCGTGGCGGATCGCATCCATCCGATCGACCTTTGTCTCGAGTCTTATGTCAGCCGGGACGGCACCGCACACCTGGGCAAAGCAGTGGTCATGGTGCACGGCGGCGCCTGGACCTCCAATGACCGCTACTCTCCGCATGTCGTTTGCCGCGGTCTCGCGGAGGCGGGTTTCGCGGTGTTCTCCCTCGACTTTCGGGATGGACGAAACGGCAAGCATCCTTGCGCCGTACAGGACATCACCGCGGGAATCCGCTACGTGCGTGCGCGCGCGGAAGACTTTGGCATCGACGCGGACCACATCGCCCTGATCGGCAGTTCTTCGGGCGGCCATCTAGCGCTGTTGAGTGCGATTCAGCCGGATATAACCGATCACCGCGGTACGCCGATAACTGTCGAGGGCGCGGACAATCTTTCGGCGAGCGCCTGCTGTGTCGTTGCCCTGTGGCCTGTGTCGGACCCGCTCAGGCGCCTCCGACACGCCATTGAGACCGGACGAGAAGAATTGGTGGATGCGCACTTCCGCTACTACCGGGACGAGGCTCATATGCGCGATGCGAGCGTGCAACGTCGACTCCAGGCGGGAGAAGCGCAATGCCTGCCGCCGTTACTGGTCGTGCAGCCGGGCGAAGACGCCAACGTGCCCAGGGACATGACACTCGACTTGGTGCGGGAGTATCAGGACGCTGGCGGGACCGTGCATTACCTCTTCTATCCCGGCTTGCCGCACGGGTTCGCTTACGGAGCATCGGCCGCGACCACGTGTCTGGCGGAGGAGATTCGATGGTTCCTCGATCGATACACCGAATGCGCAGGCGAGGAGCGTTGAGTTTCGCGCGCCATTCCGCGAGCGACATCGGATGGGAACTTGAAACAGGCTTGATCGGCGGAGTTGAAGAGCGCGAGCTCATCGTCGTGCCGTACCAGCCGGATTGGGCCGAATCATTCCGGCTACATGCCGAAAGAATCTCTGCGGCGCTTGGGAGTGTGGCGCTCGCGTTCGAGCACATCGGATCGACGTCGGTGCCAAGCCTCGCGCCATTCGGGGACACCCACCATTTGTGCTTAGGGACACCCATGGAACAAGCGTCGTTAAGGACATCCATAGAGGAAGAGGGAAAACGGCGTTTGAAAGGGCGTGTCGGCGATTCCGGTATTCCAAAACCGCCGAGGGCAAACCTCAGTTGGGGAAGGACACTCTTGGGGGAGGACTATTGGGAGGTTTGTCGCGCACGCCTAGAAAACTAACGATGTCCAGTATTTTGTACAGGACAAAAACATTAGTCAAGTACCTTTGTACAGGTTTTGTATAGTATTTTCCTATACAGGATGCAGGAGTCGATGCTGCACGACAAATACCTCCAGCGCTTCCTCCAACCGGATGCGCGCATGTTCGGCGGCGGTCGCGCCCGGATGTTTGGTATCGCCGTCTGCACATCGGGAAGCATGGACGGAAAACGCGTCCAGATCGGTGATGAGTTCCACGAGGCCACGGGCGCAGCCGCATCCCACCTGCGACTCCGACATCGCGATTTGTAGCAACTCATCCTCGGTGAAGCGGCGCAGTCCCGTGCGGTCGTCACCACCTGGCGCCATCACTCGGGACAGACAGGCATATTCGACGTCGGACCAGGGCGCCGGCCATCGAAGCAGGGCAACGCCGAGCGCAGCAGCAGTTTCGAAGTCGCTCTCCCTCGCATATCTGTAAGCGCATACCAGTCGCGCGTACGGGACAATACTTCTAAGGCGTTCTATTTGTTGCGAATCTAGGCTGGGAAGTTGCACAAGAAGCACATCGAGCGCCGGGAGCAAGTCCGTGCAAGCCTCGAAGGTTTCGAGGCTTGCCCATCGTCCGAGCACGTTCAGGCGACTTTGGTCCTGATCGCGCTCGGCCAGGATCAAACTTGAGCCCACCAACGCAACGCGGGTGGGTCCGACGCGTCCGGGCCTGACGGCCAGGCGCGCGTCAAGCTCTTCGTTGGAAAGCTTGATGAGTTGACTGATTGCCTGACCTCGGTCGAGGAGCACTTTGATCTTCTTTAGACGCTCGACCTGACCTGAATCGTAGAAACGCGTCTTGCCGTTTCTCTGCGTGGGTTGAAGGTCGTAACGGCGCTCCCAGGCCCGTAGCCGCTCGGCGCTGATTTCCGTGAGTCTTGAGACCGCACCAATCCTGTACAGGTCAGAGGTCATTCCGTGTCCGGCGCATGTTGGGATAGAAATTGTACAAAACTGAACGAAGATGTACAGCTTCTCCGATGGGGTAACTTCGGCTGTCCAGGACGCGGCCTGAGGAATCCCAACTGGCCAACGCGTCGTGATATGTCGTGTGCGCGTAAAGGCGCGTTCCGGGCGACAGGTTTGGACGCGAGAAGGCTGCCGGCCGTGCGGGCTTCTGCGACAATCCTTGCGGACTTGGCTTACCGGAAGATGGGCCCATGCGAAACAACATCGGCGAATGGATGACAAAGCGCGCGCTGCTCACCCCCGCGCGGGAAGCTTACGTGGACAGCGATCTGGGGCTCAGGTTGACGTTCGCCGAGATGAATGCGCGTTGCAATCGCGTGGCCAACGCGTTCCTCGCCGCCGGCATAGCCCCGGGCGAGCGCGTCGCTCTGCTGCTCATGAATTGCGCGGAATTCCTGGAGACATTCTTTGCGTTGGCGAAAATTGGTGCGGTCACTGTGCCCCTCAATTGGCGCCTGGTGCCGGACGAGCTCGAGTTCATCCTCTCAGACAGCGGTTCCACGCGTTTGATTTTTGGGCGGGAATTCCTTGATAGCGCCGTCGAGTTGCACAGCCGGGGCGGCAAGACCAACGTTGAGCATTGGTTGCAGGTGGTGAGCGACGACGAGCATGTCGCGCCTTTCGCCGATAAATTCTGCGACTTCCGAGATGCCGCACCCGATGATGAGCCGGCCATCGGCGGCGCGGACGACGACATGCTGTACATTATGTATACGTCCGGCACGACAGGCCTGCCCAAGGGCGTGGTACACAGCCACCACACCTCCATATGGGGCTGCCTGACCATCGCGGCCACGACATACTACCGTGAAGGCGACCGCTTCCTGTCTCCGCTGCCGATGTTCCATGTCGGGGCGCTGACGCCGCTTTCCGTGGGCGTGTACCGGGGCGTTACAAGTATCGTCATGCGGAGCTTCGATCCCGTCCGGGCATGGGAGCTGATCGAAAGCGAGCGCGTGACGATCGGCCTCGCCGTGCCGGCCATGCTGAATTTCATGCTCCAGGTGCCGAATCGCGATCGCTTCGATCATTCCCGGTTGCGCTGGTGCATGTCCGGCGCGGCGCCGGTGCCGGAGTCGCTGATCCAGGCATACGCCGACATCGGCATCGAAGTCCATCAGGTTTACGGATTGACCGAAAGTTGCGGGCCGGCTTGTCTGATCGATGCCGAGAATGCACTGAAGAAGATCGGATCCACCGGCAAGGCCTTCTTCCACACCGACGTAAAGGTCGTAGACGCCGAGGGCGCGGAGTGTCCTCCGGGTACGCCGGGAGAGGTCCTCGTCCGGGGCGACCACGTGATGCGCGAATACTGGAACCAGCCGCAAGCGACGGCCGAGACGATCGTCGATGGTTGGCTGCGCACCGGCGATGTCGCGCGCATGGACCCGGAGGGTTTTGTATACATCGAGGACCGCATCAAGGACATGATCATCTCGGGCGGCGAGAACGTGTATCCGGCGGAGATCGAAAAGGTGCTGGAAGCGCACCCGGGCATTCTGGAAGCCGGCGTCATCGGCCAGCCGAGCGAGGCCTGGGGCGAGTCGCCTTGCGCCGTCGTCGTGAAGCGCGACGATGCGCTGACCAGAACCGACGTGATGGAGTTCTGCCAAGGTCGTCTGGCCCGCTTCAAGCAGCCGAAAGAGGTCGTCTTCGTCGACGACCTGCCGCGTAATCCGAGCGGAAAGATACTGAAGCGGATACTGCGCGAACGATTCCCCGGCCCGGCGCGCTAGCTACTAGCTACTGGCTGAGGGCACCACCGTAGCCGCCTACAGGTTCGCTGTCATTGCGGGTCTAGACCCGAGGCTGCACCGGCCCGGCGGCTATTCCTCCCAAAGGTCCCAGCGCATCGTCTCTTCCACCGGCAAGCGCGTGACGGGGCCGAAGTTTCCGTACGGATAGCCGACGGGAATGAGGCAGAAAGCCGCCATGTCGTCCGGCAACCGCAGCACTTCGCGCACGGCCGCGCGGTCCGACAAGCCCATCGTCGTGGGCGTTGCGCCCAGTCCCAGCGCGCGGGCAGCCAGGAGCAGGTTCTGTATCGCCGGCCATATCGAGCCCGCGGCACGCGCCGTGATCGCCGGATTGTCGACGACCGACTCTTCGAATCGGTAACAGGCGATAACGAGCGCCGGGATGTCCTGCATGTGCTCGCCTTGCCAGCGCACCGCCGCCACCAGGCGGTCCCTCTTGTCCGCGGGATGTGCGGTCGGCGGCGTCGGGTCCGGTCCGACATAACCCATCGCCCGAGCCCGATTCAGGTCGGCCAGCTTCCTCCGCTGTTTCGCGTCCCGCACGATAATCCAGCGGGCGCCCTGCCGGTTCGAACCCGTCGGCGCCTGATTGGCGGCGGCGATCATCTTGATCAGAATGGGTTCAGGCACCGGATCCGGCTTCAGCCGCCGCATCGCGCGGCAGTTGTACATCGTTTCGAAGATTCCCATTTCCCTTGGCATGCCTTGCTCCCATGCAATGCGGCCACGTTGTGGCGAGTTGAAGTGCGCTTGCGTCAGTCCTCGATGGCGGCGTAGATCATGTTCTTGAGTTCTCCCCGGAAGTTGAACGTGCCGTAGGGCATGAGCTGCGTCATGAACACCACGGACAATTGTTCGACCGGATCGACCCACATTATGGTGGATGCGGCGCCGCCCCAGTAGAAGTCGCTCGCGCTGGGCCCGCCGGATCGAACCGCATCGAGCGACATGGCGAAACCGAGGCCGAAACCGACGCCCTGGTAGGGGGTTTCGGAAAACCTCCCCACAGCCATCTCGGTCATGTCGCGACCGTTGGCCAGGTGGTTCCGTGTCATCAAACGCAGCGTGCGTGGACCCAGGATGCGCGCGCCGTCCAGCTCTCCGCCCCGGCACAACATCTCGCAGAAGCGCAGGTAGTCGTGCGTGGTGCTCGTCAGTCCCCCGCCGCCGGAGAAAAAGGTTGGATGGGTGCGATGGGAACTTGTCTGTGGATCGTCTAGCACTTTCAGCGTCCCTCCCGGTTGCCACGTATAGCTCGCGGCCAACCTGTCGACCTTTGATTCCGGGACGCTGAAGGCGGTGTCGGTCATCCCGAGGGGCTCGAAGATGTGTTGGGCGAAATAGCGATCGAGGGGTATGCCCGACAACGCTTCCACCAGGTAGCCGCAGACGTCGGTAGCGTAGGAATAGTGCCACCGCTCGCCGGGGTCGTAACACAGCGGCGCACTGGCAAGCTTGTCGACGAAGGTCTGCAATGTTTCGCCGGGACCGCGACGGATCTCCAGCCGCCGGTAGGCCTTTTCCACCGGATGATCCGACCCGCCGTAGGCAAGCCCGGCCGTATGGCCCAGGATGTGGCGAAACGTGATTGGACGCTTGGCAGGACGCGTGACGATGTTTTCGTCATCGCCCGAAACGTAGACCTCCCGCTCGCGCCAGGCGGGGATCACGCGGTGGATGGGGTCGTTCAGTTGAAACATGCCCCGTTCGTAAAGCTGCATCAGCGCCACCGAAGTGATCGGCTTGGTCATCGAATGGATGCGGAAGATGGCGTCGTCGGCCATGGCCCGCCCGCGTTCGATGTCCATGAGACCGAGCGATGCGAAGCACGCGAGCTGGCCGCGCCGCGCAACCGCGATCTGGCAGCCGGCGATATTTTGCGGTTCGACGTAGTGGCGTTCGAGGTGATCGACAACGCGTTGCACGCGCTCGGCGTTGAGTCCCGCGGCCGCCGTTTCCCTATTCCCTGGTGCCATCGTGCTCGGCCCCGCGACATGAAAGCGACGATGTTACATGGGTGTCCTTCGCGGCGAAAACGATTCTCTTGGCGTCGTGAGGTAGGCATCTCTCGCGAAATCGCGTGAAGTCAGGGAGTATCGAATAAACTCTGGTTGCCCCTCGATGAAGAATGGAATGCGAAGCAAAGCTCTCGAAACCATCGATCAGTTAAAGGACGAGTTGAACGCGTTTCGTCCGCTCGCCCCCGACGTGGTCGGCAGAGTCGGGCAAAAGCTGAGGATCGAGTTCAACTATCACTCGAACGCCATCGAGGGAAATGCGATGACGCTCGGCGAAACCCGAAACCTGATACTGCACGGACTCACAGCCCGTGGCAAACCCATGCGGGATCACCTCGACACTCAGGGCCATGACGACGCCGTCAAGGCAGTCGAAGACGCGGTTCGAAACAACCGTGGGCTGACCGAGGTTTTCATCCGGAACCTCCATCGCGTCCTGCTTAGGGAGCCATACGATGCAGACGCAATAACTCCCGACGGAACGTCCACCAAGCGGCACATCACGATTGGCGACTACAAGACCGTGCCGAACAACGTAAGGACGTCGACCGGCGAAACGTACTACTTCACGCCGCCCGAGCAGGTGAAACCGGCGATGAGTGATCTCATCGACTGGTATCGGAAGCAGGAAACTGCAAATGAACATCCGGTCATCATTGCGGCCACTTTCCACTACCGCTTTGTGCGCACCCACCCCTTCGATGACGGCAACGGTCGCATGGCACGCCTACTGATGAACCTGATACTGATCAAGCACGGGTACACGGTAGCCATCATTCCGGTCTCGCAGAGGACCCGGTACATTGAGGAACTGGAACGAATCGACAAGACCGAGGATTTGGCCGAGTTCATCGACTACGTAGCCATTTGCTGCGAATACTCGCTGAACCTGCATCTGCGCGCCGCTCGAGGTGAGTCGATTGAAGATGTCGACGACATAGACCGGGAAATAGAACTCTTCAAGCGTTCGCTTGGCGAAGATGCGGGGCTAGGCCAGCCGATTGCGTTGAGAGACTACGTCGAAGAGGTGCTTCATCCGCTGTATGACTATTGCCTGTTGAAGGTCGAGCAACTTTCCGGCGTGTATACGGTGACCAGTTCGCAACTCAGCCTTCATTTGAGGAGTGTCGACAACGTGCCGGTCGACATCGTCTTCGACGCGCGGGTGCGTTCTTCGCAGGTGCCGGACAAGGCGTTGAAGGCCCGCGCGGATATCCTGTTGGCCCTATGGCGGGGGAAGGATCCGCAAATCTTTCTATCCGTATCCAATGACATTGACGCACGTGAAACCGTCTGGCGCTTCGAACTACGCGGTGATTCAACGCAGCGCCTTGGCTTCTACGCGGGGCGGGATATGGAGTCCCTCAAGATGAGGTTCAACGGCTTGCTTCGAGCTTTGATGGCGAAGGCTGCCCGCAAAAACGAGGGCTAACACAGACCTGTTTTGCGGAGCCAATTCGCCGCGTATGGACTCTCGCGCTCATTCGGACATAATGCGCGGCGCCCTCGACCCCGACGCCCCATGGAAATCCGCAACGTCGCCATCATCGCCCATGTCGACCATGGCAAGACCACTTTGGTGGATTGCCTGCTGCGGCAGACGGTGACCGGAGACCGCGTGGAGATCGCCGACCGCGCGCTCGACAGCAATGAACTGGAGCGCGAGCGCGGCATCACGATTCTGTCCAAGACGACATCCGTAGAACACGCGGGCTGCCGCATCAACATCGTCGATACGCCGGGGCATACGGACTTCGGTGGCGAGGTGGAGCGGATTCTGTCGATGGTCGACTCGGTGCTGCTTGTCGTCGATGCGGTCGAGGGTCCGATGCCGCAGACGCGGTTCGTCACCCGCAAGGCGTTCGCCGCCGGCCTGGACCCGATACTGGTGGTGAACAAGATCGATCGTCACGGCGCGGCGCCGCATCGGGTGGTGGACGGGGTCTTCGATCTGTTCGACCGGCTCGGGGCGAGCGATGCGCAGCTCGACTTTCCGGTGGCGTTCACCTCTGCCACGTTAGGCATCGCGGGCCTCGATCCCGACAGCATGGCGGACGATATGACCCCGCTTCTCGACCTCGTGGTGGAACGGGCGCGCCCGCCGAAAACCGATGTCGAAGGAGCGTTCCAGATGCAGATCAGCACGTTGGACTATTCGAGCTACGTCGGCCTGATCGGCATCGGCCGCGTGACGCGTGGGACGGTAGTGCCGCGGATGCCGGTGACGGTGGTAAGCGCCGCGGGTGTCGTGCGCCGGGCGCGGGTTCTGTCGGTACACGCGAACCGGGGCCTCGAACGGGTTGAACTGCCGTCGGCCGCGGCGGGCGACATCGTTTGCATTTCCGGCATCGACGACATTGGCGTGTCCGATACGATCTGCGACGTCAATGCGGTGGACGCCTTGCCTGCGTTGGCGGTCGATGAACCGACCTTGACCATGATGTTCCGCACCAACACGGGTCCGTTCGCAGGACGCGAGGGCAAGTACCTGACCAGCCGGCAGGTCAGGGAGCGACTGCTGCGGGAAGCCTCGCACAACGTTGCGCTGCGGGTGGAGGAGACGGACGATCCGGATCAGTTCAAGGTGTCGGGCCGCGGCGAACTGCACCTCTCGGTATTGCTCGAGACCATGCGTCGAGAGGGCTACGAGTGCGCTGTCTCCCGGCCGACCGTGATCATGCGCATGGTTGCTGGCGAACGCCTGGAACCCTTCGAAATTGTGGCGTTCGACATCGAAGTCGATCACCAGGGCCGACTGATGGAAGCGTTGGGCGAGCGCAAGGGCGAACTGACCGACTTGCGGCACGACGGCGTGGACCGTATGCGGCTTGCCTGCAAAGTGGCCACGCGCGCGCTCATGGGTTTTCGCTCGGAGTTCACGTCGTTCACGTCGGGTTCGGGCATCATGAGCTTTTCCTCCGCCGGCTACGGCCCCGTGGTCCCCGGGCTGGACATAGGACGCAAATCCGGCGCAATGATCTCGAACGCGACCGGCAGGGTCGTCGGCTATGCGCTGTTCAATTTGCAGGCGCGCGGGCGCCTGATGGTCAGGCCCGGCACACCGGTGTACGAAGGCATGGTGGTGGGTGTCCACAAGCGATCCAACGACCTTACGGTAAACCCGCTGAGAGAGAAGAAACTCACCAACGTCCGGGCTGCCGGCAGCGACGAGAACATCCTGCTCGCCGCGCCCATGGAGCTATCGCTCGAACAGGCGCTGGAGTTCATTAACGATGACGAACTCGTCGAAATCACGCCAGCCTCAATCCGCATCCGCAAGCAACACCTCACGGAAAACGCCCGCCGACGGGCGAATGCGGGGGTCGCCGCCGGTCGCGCGCGGCGATAACGGAGCTACCGAAGCCGACGCTGTCGCCCGTCAGGCGTCCCGGAGCGTCCAACGCACGCCGCAGACATCTACGCGGTCGTCGGATACGTAGCAGTTGCGCGATTTGGCGGCCGCGAGGATTCTGTCCCGGTCGCGAACTGCGAGATCGATGCCGCCCAAGCCCGGTCCGCGCCCATCCGTGGCCTCCACGAAGCGTAGGGTGACGTTGTTGAGCGCCGTACTCAGCACAGCGCCGTCGCGCGTTATCGGGAGATCGGTGACGTGGCCCCAGAGTTCGGCGATTTCGATCGGGTCGTGCCCCTGGAGTTCCACGGCGAGGTAGTCCGCCGTCGCGTCCTGGGCAACCTTGTCCTCCCATCCGGTCCCCCCGGCGGGCATCCAGTTGCCGTTGAAATCGTTGTGCCGATCCCAATCGATTTCCAGGAACGACGCGATCATGTCGCGCGGATGCAACTGGCAGATATTCCAGGCGTCTCGCTCCGATTCCATGGCGATGCGTACACCGCGATCAAGCGCGCGCTGGCGCACGGCCTGTTGCGTCGCCTTGTCGACGCCCTGGGTGATCACCATGTACCCCCCGTCGCCGCCGCGCCTGTCCAGGTGGCGTCCGCCGGCGGTGCCTTCTTCCACGGGTGCCACCACCTCGAGGAAGTTGCGTCCGACTGGCATCAGCGTGTTCTCGAGGCCCCACTTTCCGACACCGGGATCGACGAAGCAGGGCTTGATGCCGAAGATATTGGTGAGATTGTCTATGGTCGGCGCGAGTTCCCGCGCGACCAGGCATATCTGGCGCAGTTGGATGATCATCGTTCCTCCCTTGGCGACGGTTCCCCGGTTCGATTCATGTATCCCGGTGGCCGCTCCCTATCCCAGACGTGCGCGCGCGGCTTCCTCGTTCAGATCGGCCCCCCATCCCGGGCGGTCGGGGATCAACACATCGCCCTGATCGAACTCCAGTTTCTCGGTGATCAGATCGTCTTTCCAGGGCACGTCGTCGATGTCGATCTCGCAAATGCGGACGTTCGGAATCACCGCGCAGAGATGCATCGAGTGCAGGGTGGAGAGATGGCTGTAGTAGTTGTGCGGCGCGCAGTTGATCTCGAACGTCTCCGCCATGTCGGCGACCTTTTTCGCCGGACCGAAACCGTTCCAGGGGACGTCGATCATGCACACGTCCATGGCGCGGGCTTCGAAGTAGCGCCGGTAGTCGCGCGCGGTGAACAGGTTTTCGCCCGAGCACACCGGCACGCTGGTGGCATCGCGAATTTCCCGCAATCCATCGGGTTCGTACATGTCTATCTCGACCCACATCATGCGCAGGTCTTCGAGCGCCCTGCAGATGCGGGTTGCCGCTTCCACGCGGAAGTTGAAGTTGAGATCGAGAGCGATATCGATGTTCGGCCCGATAGCGTCCCGAAATGTCCCGATCAGGGTGCGGATGTGGTCGATCGTGGCGTTGTTTATGGTGCCGTCGGTGGTCCCCTGGCCGCCGCCGAATCCGCCCGAGTAAACCCCCGAGGGGTCGCCCGGATAGACAATGTTTGTCTTTAGCGCGGTGAATCCACGCGCGGCCACCTCTCTCCCGAGCGACCTTATGTCGTCCCAGGTCCGGAGCGGCGGCACGCCGATGATGTCGGCGTCGCGCGCGCGACGTTCCGCAGTGCGACCAGTAGACGCGCTGGCGCTGCCGGATGGGGCCCCCAAGCAGCTCGTACACGGGCACGCCGAGCGCCTTCGCCTTGATATCCCACAAGGCGAGCTCTATCCCGGCGATAGCTTTGGCAGCGATCCCGCCGGGACTTTGACGGGCCATGCGATAGAGGTCCCAGTAGCGCGCCTCGACGGGACGCGGGTCCTGGCCCAGGAGGATTGTTTCGAATTCCCTGGCGGCCGATACGACGCTGTAGGGCATGCGGCCGTCGGAGCACTCGCCGTAACCGGTGATGCCGGCGTCGGTGCGGACGGCGACGAACTGCCACGGGCGCCAGCCCGCGTCGACGACGAATGTATCGATTGCCGTGATTTTCATGGATCGCCTCCCTCTACCTTGGTCCGCATCGAACATGATGATCGAGGATGATCTATTCGCGTGCACAGACAGGCAAGCGCGGCGGACCAGCGTTGTCTCATCTTCGGGAGAGGACCAGTCCGCCAACGATCATGGCGAGGGCGACGATGGCGCTCGGGTGGATGTCCTCGCCGAGAACGTGGGCGATCAGGACCAGCGACAAGAAAGGCGACAGGAAGATGAGCTGGCTGATCCGGCCGACGTGTTCGGTGAGTGCCAGGGCGCGCTGCCAGAGTATGAACGTAACGCCGGTTTCGACGAGCCCGACCCAGGCGCCGTAGCCGATGACCCTGAGGTTAAGCCCAGGCAAGCCGGTGGTCATCCAGCAGATCGCGGCAATCGCGACGGTCGCGACGGCAAACCCGTTGAGCATGAGCGGCACCGGGTGAATGCCGAGGCGCACGGTCAGGAGCCAGTACGCGGCCCAGATAACCGAACTCGACAGCGCGAGCGCGGCGCCAAGCGGATCGAAACGGCCGAAGTCGTCGAATTCACCTTGGGTCAAGAGCACGACTACGCCCGCGTAGCCGACGCAAACGCCCGCCCAGCCGCGTGCTGAGAGGCGTTGACGCAGTACCGGTATCGCAAGCAGCGCCAGGGCGATGGCCCACGTATAGTTCAGCGGCTGTGCGATCTGTGCCGGCAACCGGTCGTAGGCTTCGAACAGGACGAGGTAGTAGGCGAGGGGATTCAGGAGCCCCAGCGCCGCCGCGATCAAGTGCTGGCGCGCTGTCAGGGTGGCGGTGACGAACGGCCGCGCGGCGGCGAAGAAGACGAGCGCGATCAGGCACCCGAGGAGCAGCAATTGCACCGGCGCGAGTTCGCGCAGACCGAGCTTGAAGCCCGTCGCCACCGTCGACCAGAGCGCGACGCTCAGGAGGGCGAAGAGGAGGGCGCGGCGCTCGGGCTGTCTTGCCTCGTGACGAATGGAAATCAACGTACCAACTGCCTGATCTCGCGACCGAAATCGTCGTTCTCGGGTGTATAGTCCACAAGGACGTTGACCGAAGAAGGGTTTCGTCAATGGTAACGTTATCGCGATCTGGTATTCTCGCGCAGCGGTAGCTTCTGGGTGCCGAGGAGGCCTTTCATCAATCTGGTCCTAAACAGTTTCACGGTGCCGCGCGCATGGCGCGGTTTCACCTCGTTGTTGGTGCTCGGGTGCGCGATGCTATCGGTGCTCGGGAGCGAACAGGTCTACGCTGAGGAGTCAGCCGAATCGGTCGAGCCGCGGCTGCCTGCCAAGATCAGGGATCAACTGGAAGCGGACCGGCTACGGCGTGAAATCGCGCTCGAAGAACTGCGCGGGGAACTGAATCAACTGAAAGGCTCGGAGGACGTTGAAGTCCAGCGGAAGATCGAGCGGTTGGGAGAGTTGCGCAAGCTGTTGGAAGTGAACCGTGATGTTCGCGAGCTGCTCAAGGAGTCGCCGGAACTGGCCAGGGAATACGACCGCGTCGTGAAGACATCCATGCCGCCTCAGGGTGCGTGCGCCTGCCTCGAGAATGCTCGCGTGCATTGGCTTGGCCAGGGCGATCAGGCGGGACAGGCCATCGTGTACCTCGAGGGTCTCTACCATGATGTGGGGGCTGGCGAGGGGATCGGGAGCAGTCGCTGCAGGGTCCAGGAGGCCAGGGCTGACGGCGTCGTCCTGCAGTGCGGCGCGCAAAGATCTGCCCGCAGCCTGCACAACCCGGTCGGCGGGAGCTAGCGAGAACGCGATGAGCGACATCGCGGAAGACTCCCCCCGGCCCATGCGCATCCTTCGCGAGCCCGCAGAGGAGGACGCGTCCGCAGCGCGCGAATCCGACGCGGCCGAGGACGCGAATCTGGACGGCGATGAGTCCGTCGTCGAGCTGGAGACGGATCGCATCCGGCGGCTCGCGGCGGCGTGGGGCGTTGCGCCGATCCTTGTGCGCGAGCACCTGACAACGCAACAGCCGGACACGTCCTTGCAGGCTTGGCTGCGGGACAGCGCCGACGGCAAGCTGTGTGTCATGGAGGACGGGTCGATCATCACCGCCGATCCGGATGCGCCCCAGGTCGAAGCTGCCAGGGCGCTGCTCGGCATGAAGCGAATCCCGTTCCAGGTCCGCCCGGCAACGTCGGAAGTCGTTCGGGCCGCACTGAGGCGGCTCGACGAAGACGAGATCGGCGACGATCTGATGATCGAGGACGACCGCACCGAGACGGATGTATCGCGGTTGTTCCTGTCCATCCTCGATGCGGCCATCAGCCGGGAAGCTTCGGATATCCACTTCGAGATGCGCGGTAGCGAGGGCAGCATTCGCTTTCGCGTCAATGGCCAAATGATCGAATACGATCGCATATCGGCCCGCGAAACCATCGCCATCGGCAACTACCTGTTCAATGCCGAGGCGAAGCGTGGCTCGCTGCAGTTCAATACCTATATGCCGCTCAACGCTTCGGCGCACTTTCCGGTTCGTGGACAGACGGTGGCGACGCGCTTCGCCACTGCGCCGGATATCCGGGGCGTGGACATATTCATCCGCATCTGGCGCCCGGACGCGGACGCCTTGCCGCTGGAAGACCTGGGTTACACGCTGTTGCAGCGCGACCTGTTGCGCGAGGCCATCAACCGGCCCTACGGAGTCATCGTTTTTTCCGGTCCGACCGGCTCGGGCAAGAGCACATCGATGAGCGCCGCGCTGGAGACGGTCTCGCCCTCGCTCAAAGTCGTCTCCCTGGAAGAACCCGTGGAACGGGAACTGCCGAACGTGACCCACATCGCCATCTCGGATATTACCGAGCACGGCGGCTGGGAAAACCTGCGCTCCGGATTGAACCGGTGGGATTCCAACATAAACGTGCTGGGCGAGATCAAGGACCGCGAGACGGCAGATTCCATCAAGGATCTGGTCACGGCGGGCAAGTTGACCATCACCACGCTGCATGCGTCGAACGTTCTGGCCGTGCCAGCGCGCATGGCGGATCTCGGCGTCGATCACTCCCTGCTCTGCGATCCCAACTTTCTCGTTCTCCTGGTCAATCAGCGCCTGGTTGCGGAACTGTGTGCGGCCTGCCGGATGCCCCTCGATGATGCCGATCATCTGGACCAGGACTCGCGCCATCGATTCGGCCGCCTGTTCGAGGGCGAGACGGCGCGCATCTTTCTGCGCGGCGAGGGCTGCGCGGAATGCAGCAACTCCGGCGTCGTTGGACGCATCCTCGCGGCGGAGATGGTCATGATCGACGAAGCTTCGCTCGACTTCATCAGGAACCGCGACCCGCTGCGCTGGCGCCGCCACTTGACCGCACAGGGCTGGCGTCCCATCACGGACCACATGCTCCGGCATGTCCGGGCCGGTCGCGTCGATCCGGTAGACGCGGAGCGGGCCGCCGGTCGTCTCGACGCGACCGAGACGCCGGTGTTCGACTACCGCGAGCGCGAGGAGCTGGTGGGCGACCGATGAACCTGCGGGAACGGTTCTCAAAGCTCGACGAAGCCTTCTTGATGGTGCAGTTCGGTATGTCTCTGCCCAAGCAGTTGGCGTTTCTCGAGGGTGTCTTCGCGTTGATGTCGGACGGTATTCCGCCGCGCGACGCGCTGCGGCTGACGGCAACCGCCGCCGCTCCCCTCGACCGGCAGGTCGCCCGTTTCATGATGCGCAAGTTGCGCGAGGGGCGGGCCATGTCCAGTTCGATGGACAGGCTCTTTCGTTTCGATGTCGTGAGCGCGATCACGGCGTCCGAGCAGACGGAAAGCTTCACGGAGACCGGCACCAATGTGCTGCGGCATATCCGCAGTCAATACGAAGCGCGCTCGGGGGCCCTGCGGCAACTTGTGAAGCCGGCCTTCTACATTCTCTTTGCGTGCGCGGTGTATGTCGTTTTCGCGCTGGAGATCTGGCCGGAATTCGAGACGGTGCTTGTGCCGGAGCAGTGGCCCGCGCCGGCCAAGGCCACCTATGGCATCGGCTTGTTCATCATGGATTTCTGGGCGGCGATGGTCGTGGCGGCGGTATTCTCGGTGGCGGGAATGCGCCTCATGCTGCGGCGCTGGACTGGCCGGGGCCGGCGTTTCCTCGATCGAGTCTGGCCTTTTACGCTGTATCGCGTATTGCTTGCTGCCAACGCCCTCGAATCCCTGGGCACATTGCTGGTGGCGGGCCACGATGTCCGCACGGCATTGGCGACGGTGTCACGCCACGCGTCGCCGCATACGCGGATGTACTTCGACATGATGCGCCGCCGCCTGCGCGACGGGCGCAGCGTGTCGCGCGCACTCGACGTCGGTTTTCTCGACCGACGGGACATGTTTCGTCTGAATCTCCTGGCCGAACACCAGAACTTGAGGCACGTCATGGTGAAGACGGGCATCGCCGCCCGCGAGGGCGTGCTGGCGCATTTCAGGGTGACGGCAGGCGTGCTCAACATGATCGGGCTGTCCGTGGTCGCCGGGTCCTTCGCGGCGTTGATTTTTTCGATCTATCAGACTGCCATGGCACTCTCTGTCCAGGTTCCGGTTGGTTGATACTGTGCAATGGGGCCGTTGCAAGCGGCGAGACAAGACAACATGACAAGGAGGACGATCTCATGATCCTTAATACGTTCCGCCGCTTCCATAGCGTGCGGCCGGGAAAGAAAGCGAGCCTGTGCAAGGGGGTTACCCTGATCGAACTGGCCTTCGTGATTGCCATTATCGCCATCATTCTGGTGGCTGTATTGGGCCTATACAGAGTCGTCAAGGGCAGCCAGGAACTCACGGAGGTGACAAGCGACATCGCTGCGATCCGCCAGGCGGTGTCCACCTGGGCCAGCGGAGGGCCGTTAACCAATAGTGGCGACATCCCCAGTCTGGACAGTTGGGACCAACTCACCGGATTTCTACCTGGAACCCTCGGCCGGCAGGCGAGAATCGCGGGTACGCAGATGAGCCTCACGAATGTGAATTCCTGGGGAAGCACTTACGACTTCGCCATCGACGGGGACGACTTCTACAAATGGACGCTTACGGTCACGAGTGTCCCGACAGATGTGGTGGATGTGCTCGCCACGCGGCTGCGGGACGGTGTCGCGGCGGATGTGACCGCCGGTGGTGGAGGCGCACAAGGCCAAGGACTCGTGGTGACCCGAGGAACACCAGGCCAAAACGATAGCGAGTTGACGCTCACTTATCGCCATTGAGTGTTTCAAGGCCGACAAACAAGACCGCAGCGCTGCAACGACCCTGCGGCGAAACCCTGCGGATGGGGGCCACCGTGGTGGAAATCGCCCTGGTGCTCGCGGTGGGGGCGGCGCTAGTTTCGGCTGCGGCGCTATTGGCGCAAGGCTGGCGCCAGAACCTCGGAACCGTGGGCGAAGCCAGCGGCGTGCCGGTGCGCGTGGCCGCATTGCGCAGCGCGGTCGAAAACTGGTACGCGTGGGAGTATTGCCATACCGATCCGGAGCGCCCTGATGCGACGATCGCGCCGGATTTTCCCATCGATAGGGGGGCGGCCGACCTCGGGCCGTATCTACCGGCCGTTCCGCGCCTGCCCGATCCTGCCGAGGGCAAGGGCGAATACGACTGGGAAATCGTGCGTTCAGCGCAGACGTATGCCGGTACGCCACCGCCAAGCGTGCGCGTGTTCTGGGATCCGCCCGAGCGCTTCGACGACCGGCTGCCCCTGATCGCGCGAGACCTTGACGCGGTCTGCGACAGCGACGGCGATGCTGACACCCAGGAGCCCTGTGGCAGCGGCCAGCCGCGCGAGCGGCTGTTCTGGCCAAAACTGTTGGCAGTGCGGGCGGGGGAGCGCGCGTACGACAATTTGCGCGTACAGGCCTGGCTCGCGCGAAATGCGATCGAATGCCGTGCCGAAGGCGTCCATCTGCGCTTGCACGCATGGTGCGACAGCGACGGAAACGGGCGGCTCGGGCCGGACGTGGATCAGGATGGCGACGGCGCCGATGATAGTTGGCGACTCGATGCGGACGGTGACGGTGCCCTGGATTTTGACTTGACGGGAGATCTGGTGGTGGATGTATCGGACTTCCGGGTATTGGGATGCTGAGGGATACAAAATGTGGTGGGGAAGGGTGCGGGAGAACGCGGCCCTATGGACAACGACGGGCCGGCTTCACGCTGATAGAGATCGGTATCGTCGTTGCCCTGCTTGGACTGATCGCGGTCCTCGTCGCGGACTACTACGCGAGCCAACTGAGCCTGAGACACGCGGTGCAGCGCGTCGAGGGCACGGTGAGGGACGCGCGGTCGATTATCGACGCTTCGGTCGCGTGGTCTGCGGTCAACAGCGACGAATGGCCGAATGACAGGGCCCTGCCGAACGCCGCGATCACGCTGATGAAATTGGTCGAGGAAGGTTACCTGATCCGGATTCCCGACATCCGGTATGCCGGTTGCGCCCAAGCTTGCCGAGGTTTCGAAATCACGGGTTGGGACCGTGCGGCGGCGCGCGCGACGGTGCCGGCAACCCCGTGCGCGGGCCCGCCGGAGCACACGCTGTCGAGTGATTCCGGGAACTATGACGCCAACCCCGCCGCCGACGATCTCGTCCTCTGTTTCGATGTCCGGGGGACCAGCGATGCGCGCGCCGTCGCCTCGCGCTTGCCGCAGGGCCGCTTGTACCAGACTGTCGAGCAGATCGGGACGGACGCATACCGGGTTGAAGCGCGCGTCCTCGGACTCCCCCCCGTTATCGGCGGTACCGGCCCGGGCGGGTCCGCCCAGTTTGTCCGACGCATTGATGAGGGTCGACCGGTGATATTCGCCGACACTGGCGGCGATCTGCAAAATGTGAAGCGAGTCTCTTCGATAAACCACGCGCCTCTGCAGACTTTCGAGGATCCGCTGCCACGCGGAGCATCGGGTATTCGGTTCCTCAACGATGGCAGTTCGGTCGACCCGGCGGAGGATGCGATCACGGCCGGACTGTTGATCGATGGTAGGCTCTTCATGGAAGGCGGCTCCGAAGCCGACATCTACTTCGGCCGGATCGATGACGTAAACGATAAATATCCCCTGCGCGGCCTCGCGAAGCGTGTTTGCCGGCTGGAGGCCGCCAACTTGTTGCGAGCTATACGCAAAGGCTCCCGTATTGGTTTGGATGGATCATGCGAAAGATTGAACAGGCTATAGCCTCGCCACGTAATGTGCGCACGTTGGGGAAGCTCGCGGTGTTCTGCTCGGCAGCTTTGTTTCTCGCCGCCTGCGCGATGCTGTCGCCGGGAACCGATCCTCGCATTCCGGCGGAGCGAAGCGGCGCCGAGACCGATATCGAGGCGAGCCGCGCAAGACCGTCCCGTCCGCTCATCGCTGTTCACGATGGGCCCTATATCGCCGCCGACCGCGTCGCCTACGCGGGCGCTGCCTGGCTGCATGAGCCGGTGGAGATCCGGGTCTCCGGGTTACCGTTCGACCTGTGCCTTGGAAAGGCGCTCGGACAATTGAAGCAGGCGCCGTCGATCGCATTGGCGCCCGACATCGTCGCGCGCGACGTTCCGGTGACGCTTGATCACCAGGGTCCGTTCCGCGACTTTCTCAACCTGCTTGCCCAAGCGAGCGGCTTCGGATGGGAAGAGAAGTCTGGCGCGCTGCACTGGATGGCGGAAGTCACGCGCACGTTCGAGATCCATCGCGTTCCGGGTGACTTGTCCTGGTCGATGACGACGGTTGAAGCGGACCGGTCGGCGACGGTGCAAACCGGCGGCACAGGTGGTTCCACCAGCGGCGTTCGCGCAACGCCGCGCGCTGGCGGCTCGATCACCCTGAATGGGAATGCCAGTTTCTGGGACGGCCTGGAGGCGACGCTCGTCCGATTGCTGGGTGATGACGATCAAGGGCCGATCGTCGATCGCAGCACCGGCACCGTGACGGTCCGCGGACCAGCGGGACGCGTGCGCGAAGCTGGCCGCTACATCGGCGTCCTCAACCGCTGGCTCGCTCGCCAAGTGCTGCTGGAAATCCAGTTGGTTACCGTTACCTTGTCCAATACGCAGAGTACCGGCATCGACTGGCAACTCGTATACGAGGCGGTGGATAGCCAGGGCAGGGCCGAGATGCCAGGCAACGTGGAGCCTGTCGGTCAGAGCAGTTTCGCGGACGCGCTGGCGCGGGCTTCCGGCGTTGACGCAGCCTCCATTGGTGTCGAGTTCGGAGCCGGCCACGCGTTTCAAGGCACCGAAGTGGTTCTCCGGGCGCTCGCCGCCCAGGGGGAGACCAGCTTGCGAAACAGTCCCCGAGTCGTCGCGTTGAACGGCCAGGCGGCGCAGATGCAGGTGCTGAACGACAGGGCGATCCTGGCGGGCGTGGAGGTAATCACGCGCGAGACGGTGGCGGTGGTGACGGAGGTGCAACTGGAGCCCGGCGTCGTCTCCACGGGCATATCACTCACCATTCTGCCGAAGATCGTCGGCGACAGGGTGTTCCTGCATGCCTCCATCTCGGTGAGCGATCTCGTCAGCCTGGATTCGGCGGGCAGCGGCGATCAGTCCATCCAGCTACCGACGGTGGAGCGTAGCCAGTTCTTCCAGAGCGCGCGCCTGCGCAGCGGTGAAACGCTGGCCCTGGGTGGTCTGTTGGCGCGTCGCGGAGTCACCGGGTCGCGAGGCATGGTGCGAATACCGTGGCTCAGCGCGAAGAGCCGCGAATACAGCAGCACGGAGACCGTGTTGCTCATTACCCCGACACTGCTGGACCGACCCGCGCCGGACGAAGATTTGCTGTTGTGAGCCGGGTCATCGGCAGGGGCAGTTTTGCGCTTCCCGTGGTACGGGAGGTGACGCCCTTGAGTTTCGCCTTCGAGTCCGTGCGTTCATCGTCCGCCACCATTGCGGCGACGGCCAGACGTCGCGCCCGGTTGATGCGGCAGGTGTTCGATGATCGCGACATCTACTGCTGGTTCGAGCCGGGAGATGGTTCGTTGCGCTGCGCCTACGCCACGGAGCCGGGGTATCTACTCGGGGAAAGCGTTCGCAACTGGTTGTATGAGACCAGGAACGCGCGGAACTTCGTCTATTGCGAAAGGATTGGAGACCAACGCGCCGTGGTCCTGGTGGTGGACGGGCAAGTGGTCAAAGACGCCCTCCTTGGCGGCTATGAATTGACCGTCGAACTGCGCCATGCCCTCGCGCGCCTCGAGAAAGTCGCGCCGGACGCCCACGACGTGTTTCTGCGCGGCATTGCCGCCGCCGACCTGCCGCCGGCGCGACGGTCCGACGCGATCTCCGTCGAGGATTCTGTACTGGACTGGATGGAAGATTCGTCGGGACCGCTTCCGGAACTCAAACCGATGAACGAGGCGATCAGCGGGATCGATGTGGTCGCCAAACGCCTGCGGCAACTGAAGATAGTGCGATCCATAGGTCTCGTTGCAGGATCCGCTTTGATCGCCGTCCTCGCGGGCTACTGGTGGCTGAATCGACCCCCGCCCGCGGAGTTGGTTGCGGCGCCTCCTCCCAAGCCGCCGGGCGTGCTCTCTGCAGAATACAGGGCCTTACTGCGTACCCCGGACCCTGGTGTGCTCATCCCGGCGATGTACCGGGCCTATCGGACGTTCCTCAGCGATCCCTTCTTCGGTGAGTTGTTGGATGTCAGGAAGTTGCAATGGACCCGCACTGCCGGCCGACTGAAAATCGAGGCATCGTTGCCGCGGGATGTCGCGCAAGGACCGCGCTTCGAACCCCCGGATGGTCTGCTCGATCAGATTCGCAGCGTTGCGGCGAAGCGCGAATGGGGAGTCGAACTCGCCGGTCTGGACGTGACGTTCTCGCTGCCTGTGATGGCAGCCAACCGGGTCGACCCGCTGCGCCTGCCCCAGCCCGTCGCCGAAGGCAATCCCTGGCATGAAAAACGCTTGGGAGCGGATCTCGAGATACTAGGCACGGTAACAGTCATGCCCGGGACCCGGAACCGGGTCTATCACGCCAATTCGACACTGTTGGCTTTGCACGCCGCGGAATGGTACACGGGTGACACGGCGGCATGGCTCGGCAACCGGCTTTCCGGCGGCCCGCTGGTATTGGATTCAGTCGTGCTCGAGTCCGGACCAGGGGCGGCGATGGACGGGAAAGTCCAGTTCACCACGCTGTGGTGCGCCACCATAGACGAATCGACAGAAGAATCGACGCGCCGCTGCGCAGACGAGAAGGCCTAACCCGCGCGGGGGCTTGCCGCACCCCATGTCTGCACCTGAAACTTCCATATTCGCCCGGCGGTCGTCGGGTGTGGCGCTGTGCTACGCGGCCTTCGGCATCTCCGGTTTTGCGGGACTGGCGTACGAGTCGCTCTGGGCACGGTATCTGCAGACCTTTCTCGGTGCCCAAGCCCACGCGCAGGCGCTGGTATTGGCATTGTTCCTCGGCGGGATGGCGGCCGGCGCCTGGCTTGCTTCGCGCCGCAGCGACGCCCTGGCGCGGCCCCTCGTAGCCTATGCCGTCATCGAACTGCTGCTGGCGCTTCTCGCGCTTGGATTTCACTGGGTCTTTCAGTCGGCCACCGGCTGGACATTTTCGACGCTCGTACCTGCGCTCTCCGCTTCCTGGGCGGTGGAGGCATGGAAGTGGACGCTTGCCTCGGCGCTGATCCTGCCGCAATGCGTACTGCTGGGCGCGACATTCCCGTTGCTGGCGGCGGGGGTGATCCGGGGTCGGTCGAGCGCCTTCGGACGGGTGCTGGGATGGCTCTACTTTGCGAACAGCGCCGGCGGCGCGGTGGGCGTGCTGGCGAACGGATTCCTGCTCGTTCCCGTGTTGGGTTTGCCCGGTGCCATAGCCGCCGCCGGTGCCTTGAGCGCCGTAGCGGGCCTTCTGGTCTGGGTCGCGGGTCGCCGGATGGGACAGGAGCGCGCCACGGCGGTTCGAATGGCAAGCGGGGGTGGCACCCGCGAACGGCTTTGCCTCGTTGCCGCCCTGATCACGGGCGCCGCGTCCCTCGTCTACGAAATCGTGTGGATCCGACTGCTGAACCTGGTGCTCGGATCCTCCACCCACGGGTTCGAATTGATGCTGAGCGCCTTCATTGCCGGCCTCGCGCTCGGCGGTTTCTGGATTCGACGTCGGGCGGACCGCATCGCGCGCCCATTGTTCGTCCTGGGCGTCATCCAGGCGGTCATGGGCGTCCTGGCACTGGCCACTGTTGTGCTGTATCGGGAGGCATTCGGCGCGATGCACTGGATGTTGCAGGCGCTGGCGCGAACCGAACCTGCGTACGTCCTGTACATTCTCGGCAGCCATGCGCTTGCGCTGGCTGTCATGCTTCCGGCCACGGTGTGCGCGGGAATGATGCTGCCACTCCTGACCCGATTTCAGCTGGCCGAGGGCGGCGGGGAACGCGTGATCGGGCGAATTTACGCTGCGAATACCGTGGGCGCGATCCTGGGTGTCGTGGCTGCCATGCACCTGTTGTTGCCTGGCCTCGGAATCAAGGGCGCGATGTTGGTGGGTGCCGGGCTCGACCTGGCGCTGGGGAGTTGGCTCCTGTTCCTGGCAATGGCGGGGGGCGCGCGCCGCCTTGCTGGGGCCGCGGTCGCGTCGGGTGCCGTGCTCGGCGCGTGGCTGTTGCCGGGGCTCGACTTGCGCGTGCTGAACTCGGGCGTCTTTGCCGGCAATGACCCGGCAACCCTGGGCGACGACAGCGAAGTGCTCTTCTATCGCCACGGCAAGACGGCCACGGTGGGTGTCACGCGTACGCCCCTGGCTGGCGATGGTGAAATCCTCGGCTTTACGACAAACGGCAAGGGTAACGGTGCGTTGCGCATCGGTGCGGTGCCAGGTGAAGGGGCAAGCGACGAGGCAACCTTCAGTCTGCTGGGTCTTCTGCCGCTGATCACCAGGCCGGACGCGGAGCGGGCCGTTTGCATCGGCGTTGGAACTGGCCTGACTGCCCACAACCTGCTGGGTTCGCCCAACCTGTCCAGTCTGGATATCGTGGAACTCGAGCCGGCCACCATCGATGCGGCGCGACTATTCGCCGGGCGCACCGGCCGAATATTCGAAGACCCGCGTGTCCGCTTCCACAACGCGGATGCCAAGACTTTTTTCCACTCGCGCGACCACGCGGGCTACGACGTGATCGTGTCGCAGCCTTCCAACGTGTCGATGCCCGGGGTCGCCGGACTGTTCACCGACGAGTTCTATGCCAACGCGCACGATGCCCTGGCGCCGGACGGCATCCTGGTGCAGTGGATTCAGCTGTATGCGGCGGATGAGGACATGGTGCTTTCGGTGCTGCATGCGCTGGGACGGAACTTCCCCAGTTACCATTTGTACTTGGCGATGCCGGGAGATCTGCTTGCGGTTGCCGCAAAACGGGACCAGGTGCCAATACCGAAAGCAGACGCGTTCGCATGGCCGCGCCTGGAGGACGAATGGTTCCGAGCCGGTGTGCGGCACCTGGACGATCTGCGCCTGCGGTGGGCGGGCGACCGCGCGTTGATCGAGCCCGTGATCGCTGTCGTCGGAACGCCGCCGAATTCGGACTACCGCCCGATTCTGGAGTTGCGCGCGGTCAAAGCGTTTTTTCGGCGAACGGGATACCACGCGTTCGACCACTGGATGGACGCTTTTGGTTATCCCCTGTTGGAGGAGCTGGCCGAGCCGCCGATTGCACGGGGGTCGTCCGCAAGCAGCGCGCTGACGGAGCGACGCGACTTTCCGCGTTCGCTGATCGCGGGGCGGGGCGCGCGACTGGTCGCGATGGTCAAGATGTCGCCGGAAGATTCAGCCAATCTCGGGACGCTCGATCTTTGGCTGGACGCTGCGAACAGGTCGCCCTGCGCCGAATCCATGATCGAAGGTTTCTGGACGACGGCCATGCCGCGCCTGATCCGGACGGCGGGACCCAACTTGGGCGTGGAGGACCGGCGCGCAGTTTGGGACGCGTTGAACGCGCAGGCGTGCGCGCGCGAGTTGCGCGCCCGCGACGCCGAACGCTACGACTTCATTCGAGCTGCCATGGTGGGCGAGCATAAACGCGCCGCACGGCTGGGTAGCTTGTTGCTTGAGAAGCAGAATCCCGCGACCCAGCCGTTCGTCGCCATCGCGACCGCAGCGGCATTGGTGAGGATCGGCGCGTTCGATGACGTACTGGCATTGGTTGACCGAATGGAACCGCCGGTGCTGCCGCGGCTTCGCGACGCCATGATGTTGGCGGGAGCCCATGCGGCCATGCGCAAGGCTGCCCGACCTTCGAAGGAGATTCCCTAACGCCCGATTCAGGGCGATTCGATCGCGTCTTCCTCGTAGACGGTCGCCAGCGGGGATGTCGACCCACCAGAGGTGTCGGGTCCCGAAGCTCGGTAAGCCACGACGGGGTTTTCGATCCCCCGATCATCGCTTGTGGCATCGAGATCGAATTCCGCAGGGGAGGGTTCGACCACGGTGGATTGTTGCGCCAAATCCGTACCTTCAGCGCCCGAAAGATCGACATCGACGCGTGGCGGTGGCGTGTTCACCACTACCACGCGATTGCCCCTGTAAAGGTCGGCGACGAACTGTCCCTTGTACATCGAGAACAGTGATTCGAGCGCGCCTTGAAGCGAATCGTTGCCTATCGTGAAGGGGTAGGAGATCATCCGATCTTCGCTAGCGCTCCAGATCAGGGACCAGTCGTGGGAGTCTACGAGTTCCCGCACGCTCGCCGACAAGTAGCCCTCGCGAACCTCGAAATCGCCCGACTCTGCAGGGGTGGTCGACGCCGACATGGCGAGGGCGAATGTGGCGAGGGTGCGCGCAACCGTGCGTGCAGATCGCATTGGGAGTTGAAAAAACAATGTCTTGCATCCTGATGCAGGCCGACGGCTGCATTTACTCTAGCAGATTAAGGTGGCGGCTTTTCGCTCAACAAGCGGCTAGGTGAGATATGCGGGTTAGACATTATCAACCTTTGGGCTCGTGGCTACAGCGGACCGGCCATCGCCGTGGGGGCAAAAAAACCCGCCCCTCGCTGCAGCGAGGGGTCGGGTGTCAGCCGCGTCCGTGCGGGCGCGGCAATCCGGGGAGTCTCGCGACTACAGCCGGCGCTGACTAACTTGAACCATCTCAACCGCGCCGTTTCCCGCCGGTCGATCACTCAGAATCTGAAGGCATGAGCCGGTTCCATGTACGCATCGCGATGACGGTCACGACGCCACCGTAGAGCGCGATGGCGAATTGGTCGAGTATGCCCTGCAAGGACGAACCGATCACTTCAATATTCCCCAATTGAATGTGACCCAAGACGTTCGCTTGTGATGCGGCGCCGACCGCAACGGCGACCACCAAGTACGCCGTTGCATCCTCTGCGTCGATTGCGACCGCAGCGTAGGCGAGTCCCAAGGCAACTAGAGCAAGCGGCAGAATGTTTTGCGGAACGGCGGTGGGCCACAAACCCTGTACGACGGCAGCGATGACGATTAAGCCAATGATAATTCTCGATGGCATTTTTGCCTCCCCTTGATTATTAGAGCACCGCCCGCCGTCCCGCCCGAAAAGGCACCGACGAACGCACAGTGCGAGCAACGTATAACACCTTTGGGCATTTGGTAACAGCGAAATTGTAGGACTTGACGCAGAAAAAGTGTCCGTCCGTCGGCTGAGAAGGGTTGTCGCAGCCCGCGAAGGCTTCCCGGCGTTCCTAGGCTTGCTTGTCTGACGCCGCCACCGCAGACAACCAGCGGTGCGCCTGCGGCAGGCACAAAAGCACCAGCGCGCCGATTTGCAATGCTCTACAAAGGACTTCCCACGGCGTGAGGCTTGCCATCGATTCCAGCGGCGACGCTGCGTTTGCGAAGCCCCAGAGCGCTACGATGAAGATCGCGCCGATGGCGAACCGAACCCAGCCGGCACCCCTGAACGTCACGTACGCCAGCACAGTCCATAGCATGATGAAGAATACCTGGCCGCCGTTGCTGACCACCTGTTCGGGCCAGACAATCCAGACCATCAGCAGGACTACGGCCGATGCGAACATCGCCGCCGCCGCCACCGAAATCACCTGCGGACGCGCAGGCAACCGATCACCAACTTCACTCACTGCCGTCTTCGTTTTCAAGTGCCCCACAGCCGGCGCCTTCGGTTTCGGTTCTTTACTTGCGAGGGGTACGCCCTCGCGCTCCCCGTCCTTTGCAAGGGGCAGCCCCTCGCGCTCCCCGGCTGAAGGCTCCTGGCCCGGCCCCCCTCGTCGACCATGGAAGGTGGTGGTTTTGCGCGATCCTAACCCGACCTTCGGCCTCAAGCCAACGGGATAACGGCCGCTGCGCTTTGGACAGCATGGAATTCGTTCGCCGCCGGGCGAGTCGTGCCCCACAGCCGGCGCCTTCGGCTTCGGTTCTTTCTTGCGAGGGGCGCCCCCTCCGTGGCCCCAGGACGGATTGGTCCATCGCGATAATTTCAGCGAAACAAAAGAGTTAAGTCCAATACTGGACATCCGCCCCGGGAAGGAGTGAAGGAGTAGAAAGGCTGCCGAGTTGACTCGGAGCCGGGGGCGGCGTGGAGTTGCGCGAGGTGGCCGTCGAGCCGGTGGCGGCGGAGGAGGAAGGGCGCTATCAGGAGCTGATGCGGGCGCACCACTACTTGGGCGCGCCGCCGAAGATCGGCGAGACGCTGTGGTACGCCGCGCGCTGGCGCGGCGCGTGGGTGGCGCTGATCGGCTTCTCGGCGCCGGCGCTGAAGTGCGGCGCCCGCGACCGCCGGATCGGCTGGGACTTCCGCACGCGGTACGACCGCCAGCACCTGCTCGCCAACAACAGCCGCTTCCTGATCCTGCCGGGCCGGCGCGCGCCGAACCTGGGCTCGCGGGTGCTGGCGCTGTGCGAACGGCGGCTGGCGGCGGACTGGCCGGCGCGCTTCGGCCACCCGCTCGCGCTGCTGGAGACATTCGTCGATCCGGCGCGCTTCCGCGGCGCGGTGTACCGCGCCGCGAACTGGACCCGCGTCGGGCGCACGCGCGGCTTCCGGCGCGTGCGCGGCGGCTACAGCGCCGCCCCGGCCGCGCCCAAGCTGGTCTTCGTCCGCCCCCTGGTCGCCGACGCCCGGGCGCGCCCGACCCGCCCCGCGCTAGATCCCATCGACCGACACGGAGGCCCGAAAGCCATGATCTCCGCCGACACCATGCGTTCCCTGCCCGACCACTTCGCCGACATCCACGACCCGCGCCGCCGCCAGGGCCGGCGCCATCCGCCGGCCGTCGTGCTCGCCATCGCCGCCGGCGCCACGCTGTGCGGCGCGCGCGGCCACAAGGCCATGGCCGAATGGGCCGCCGACCTGTCGCCGCGCGCCCGCGAGCGGTTCCGCTGCCGGCACCGCGGCGGCCGCTACGAGGTGCCCAGCGAATACGTCATCCGCGACGTGCTGGTGCGCGTCGACCCCGACCAGCTCGACCGCGCCCCGCGGCGCTTCGACGCCGCCATCGCCATCGACGGCAAGACCATGCGCAACGCCATCTATGCCGACACCCGCGCGCCGCAGGCCGAGACCCGCGCCGCCAACGGCGGCGCCAAGCCCGCCGCCGGCAAGATCGGCGAGAACCAGTGCCAGGTCCACATCCTCGGCGCCGTCGGCCAGCGCGACGGCGCCACCCTCACCCGAAAAAAGTCGACCGCCTTCCGGTCGGCGCCGACGACGAGACCAAGCGCACCAACGAAATCGGAACCGTCGTCCCCATGCTCGAACGCCTCGAACTCGACTTCGCCGGCAAGACCTCCACCGCCGACGCCCTGCCCGCCCAGCGCAAGCTCGCCGACTTCCTCCGCGCCCGCGGCGCCCACTTCGTGTTCACCGCCAAGGGCAACCAGCCCACCCTCCTCGACGACCTCCGGCTGTTCTTCGACCGCCGCGGCGAACCCGACTTCCGCGAGCCCTTCTCCCTCGAACACGGGCGCCTCGAAAGCCGCGCCATCGGGACCGCCGCCCGGCTCAACGGCCACCTGACCTTCCCCCACGGCGGCCAAGCCTTCCTCGTCGAGCGCGCCGCCGTCGTCAATAAGTCCGGCAAGCGCTCCGTCGAATACGCCCTCGGCATCACCAGCCACGCCCCCGACACCGCCGACGCCCGGCACCTGCTCGAACTCAACCGCGGCCACTGCAAGGTCGAGTCCGTCCACAATATTCTCGACAACGCCTTCGACGAGGACCGCTTGCGCATCCGAACCGGCCGCGGATCCGAGAACACCACCCGCCCGCGGCGCTTCGCCATCGGCGTCATCCGTTCCCGCACCGACGACTGCGTCGCCGCCGCCATGCGCCGACTCGATCGCAATCCCCGCCGCGTGTTCGACTACCTCCGCATGACTCGGAACACCCTGCGAACATCGTCAACCAACCGGAGAACAAATTAGCCCTGTCGCCGTTGTTCCCTGCGTGTTTACGCCCCGGCCCCCGGGGTCGAAACTTGCATGCAACAAAGCTGCCGCCAACGCTGGAGGACCGCCAACGCTGGAGGACTGGCAGATGTCGGAGTTCCCCGGGCGTCACGGGCGCGCGGTTATCCAGCGGGCTAAAGGCTTCCACGGATACTACCGGGGCTACTGCTATCTGCCGCTGTACATCTTCTGCGGCGGGCACCTGCTGTGCGCGCGCCTGCGGCCGTCGAACATCGACGCCGCCGACGGCGCGGCGGAGGAGCTGGACCGGATCGTGAAGCGGATACGCGGCCGCTGGCCGGGGACGCGCGTCGTGATCCGCGGCGACGCCGGCTTTTGCCGCGACGAGATCATGGCTTGGTGCGAGGCGAACGAGGTCGGCTACGTCTCGGGCCTGGCGCGCAACGCGCGTCTGGTGAAGCGGATCGGCAAGGCGCTGCGCAAGTCGCGGCGGTTCCGGCAGTTCCGCTACCGCACCCGCGACCCGTGGAGCCGGACGCGGCGGGTGGTGGCCAAGGCGGAGCATCTGGCGAAGGGGTCCAACCCGGGCTTCGTGGTCACCAGCCTGGGCCTCGGGGACGCCGGCCTGCGGCGCTTGTACGAGGAGCTGTACTGCGCGCGCGGCGACATGGAGAACCGCATCAAGGAGCGGCAGCTGGACATGTTCGCCGATCGCACCAGCGCGGCGACGCTGCGCGCCAACCAGCTGCGCTTGTACTTCGCCTCCTTCGCCCACGTCCTGATGCGCGGCGCGCGGCGGCTGGGCCTGGCCGGCACGCGCTGGGCCAACGCGCAATGCGGCACGCTCCGGGCCAAGCTGCTCAAGGTCGCCGCCCGCGTGCGCGTCACCGCGCGCAAGGTGTGGCTGTCGTTCTCGTCCGTGTATCCGCACCGGCGCGAGTTCGCCGCCGCGCTGGCGGCGCTGCGCCGTGCCCGGGCCCGGGCGCCGCCCGATCAGGTCGCCGCCCGGTCGCTTCGAGGCCGGCCGATGCGCGGCCGGGGCTCGCCCGCGCCACGACGAAGCCCGCGCTTGGGCGACAACGCGCCGAACAGCGGTAGCCGGCGCCGCGACGCGGCGGCAAATCCAATGCCCGCGCCGCAAACAGCGTCGCCGCGGTTCGCCGCCGCCCGGCAAGGACCAAAACCGCGCTCGATCAAGCCAATTTGAGCCAGCCTTCAATGTTGGTGAGATATCCGGGCTAGCGGCAAGATCGATTGACGAGGCGTTTCGAACGTGCCACTTCCCCTTCGCCGGATCGGCCGGCGCCCCGTTCTCGTCCTCTATTAGAACCGGCCGAGGGCTTCCAGGAGGATCCTCCTTCCAGCGCTCCCAAAACCGCTCTGTTCGACGCGCCACTCGAACACCAGCCCGCGCGCGCGGTCGCCGAACTCGTGGCGCACGCCGAATCGGGCCCCGCCGCGTTCGGAACGCCCGGCGTCGAGTTCCACGAACGGCGTCGCGGAGCCCCGCCGCAGCGCGATGCCGTAGCCGAGCCGGCTCTCCGCGATCCAGTCCCGCTTCGCCCCCGGCAGGCTTCCCGATGGCGCGGTCCACGGCGCGATGCCGTTCATCATGTCGAGACCGGCGTTCCTCGCCCCCCGCCGCCATGCCAATGACGCCTGCCACCCCGTCCCGTCCGCCTTCGGCAGGATCGAGAAGGTCAGGTTGGCGCTTCGCTCCGCGGCGTCCTCCGCCGAATGCACGGCCAGCGCCCGAATCCCGGCATCGATGCCGAGACGCCGCGGGTGGTTCCTGTAGCGCACGCCCGCCGCCAGTTCCAATCCGGCGCCCGTGGCCCCGTCGCCCCAGTCCCCGCGGGCGAAGGCCCGCACGAAACTCGACAGCGAGCACTCGCAGTCCGCCGGCACGACCCCGGAGGCCTCCAGTCCGAGCCTGGCCTGCCCAACCGTCACGGAGCGGTCGCCGATCGGGCCGGAAGCATCCCCCGTCTTCAGGGCCAGCAGGCCGATCTCCTCCACCACCGACAACGCCATCCGTTCCCCGCCGGCGAACGGATGCCGGCCGCCCAACGCCGCCAGGCGCATCGACAGATCCGCCTCGTTTCGCTGTCCGGTCTCGCAACGTTCCACGGAGACCTCGCCGCCGCCGGCGCCCAGGGCCGCCCACACCGAGCCCCGGCCGACCTGTCGGCCCGCGTAGGGATGCACGCTCGTCAACTCGGCACCGACCATCCCCTCGCCGACGCCGCCCCCGCCGCAGGCGTCCACCGAGCGCTCGAAGCGGTAGTCCGCCTCCGCCGCGCTGCGCGACACGGAGACGCCGGCGAGCCAGTCGTCGACCCGCGCGTCGGCGCCCAGGTGGACGGCGGTGAGGGTGCCGTCATGGGAATTTCCGTCGATCCCCGACTCGAATCGGTGCGCGTCGGCTCGTCCCCAGACCCCCCACGCGGGTCCCGCCGAACCGGACTGCGCGGAGTCGAGCGAAAACGAGAACGGAACCATGCCGCGCCGGTAGGTCCGGTTCATGGTCTCGAACCAATCGTCGCCGGGGACTTGAGGTTCAAAGAGCCCTCTCCCGTCCCATCCGACGGATCCGGTGCCGCGCATCGGCGGTCCGGGCCACCGGTTCCCGAGAACTGCAACCGCAGACGGAATCGCCTGCGCCCGGTTGCGCTGGACACTGGTCGAGGCGCTCTGCTCCCCGATGGCGCTTCTCGAATCGAAACGGGCGCGGACGGATTCGGCCACGCTGGTCAAGACCGCCCGGCCGATCGACGCGAGGACCGACTCCACCGCCTCGAGTTCGGCGGGATCCGCGACCACGCGCACGCCGATCGAGCCGCTGATCGATCCCGCCTCGTTGGTCGCCGTCACCGTCACCGACGACTCGCCTTCGGATGCCGGGGCGACCGTCAGCATGCTCCCGTCGAGCGCGGCCGTCGCCACCAGCGGCGTCGACGAGACGGCGGAAAACCGCAGCTCCTTGCCGTCGAAATAGCCCGCGAGGTCCAGTTCGTACGGCGCGCCGCCGACGCAGAGCAGCGCCGCCGGCAGGTCGCCCGCGACGGTCGGCGGCGCCAGGTCGTTGTCGCGGATGGTGCCGGTGGCGGAATCGTCCGCCGCCGTGGCGTTCCGCAGCGCGGACAGCGACAGCTCGAAGGTCTCCTCGTCCGCCTCGTACAGGGCGTCGTCGAGAATCGCCACGCGGATCGTCCGCGATACCTCGCCCGGCGCGAACACCAGGGTTCCCGACGCCGCCGCGTAGTCGCTGCCCGCCGTCGCGGTGCCGTCCGCCGTCTCGTAGAAGAACGACACCTCGATCCCGCTCGGGGCGCTCAGCGTCACCGCGAATTCCAGCGCCCCGACGTCCTCGTCCCCCGCCGCGTCCGACACCGACAGCGCCGGCGGCTCGTCGTCGTCGCGGATCGTGCCCGTAGCGGTACCTGCGTCGAGGGTCGCGCCGGTCGGCGCCGACAGCGCCACCGCGAAGGTCTCCTCGTCCGCCTCGTACAGGGCGTCGTCGAGAATCGCCACGCGGATCGTCCGCGATACCTCGCCCGGCGCGAACACCAGGGTTCCCGACGCCGCCGCGTAGTCGCTGCCCGCCGTCGCGGTGCCGTCCGCCGTCTCGTAGAAGAACGACACCTCGATCCCGCTCGGGGCGCTCAGCGTCACCGCGAATTCCAGCGCCCCGACGTCCTCGTCCCCCGCCGCGTCCGACACCGACAGCGCCGGCGGCTCGTCGTCGTCGCGGATCGTGCCCGTAGCGGTACCTGCGTCGAGGGTCGTGCCGGTCGGCGCCGACAGCGCCACCGCGAAGGTCTCCTCGTCCGCCTCGTCCAGGGCGTCGTCGATCACCGGCACGCGGATCGTCTTGGCCGTTTCGCCCGGGGCGAACGCCAGCGTTCCTTCGACCGGCCCGTAGTCGTCGCCGACGATCGCCGTATCGTCCATCGTGGCGTAGTTCACCGTCACCTCGGTCAGGGCCCGCGCCATCAGGGTTACCGAGAAAACCAGTTCGCCGACATCCTCCGGCCCCGAGGCACCCGCGATGGACAGCGCCGGCGGCTCGTCGTCGTCGAGGATCGTCCCCAGCGCCGACCCGCGGCCGAGCGTCGCGCCCCGCAGGTCGGCCAGCACGAGCGTGAACGTTTCGTCCGGCTCGTCCAGGTCGTCGTCGATGATGGATACCCCGATCGTCCGCGACACCTCGCCGGGCGCGAACGTCAGCGTCCCCGCCGCGCTCTCGTAGTCTATGCCCGCCCGGGCGACCGGATCCAGGGACCCCGCCGGGTCCGCCGTCGCATAGTCCGCCGTCACTTCCACCGCGCTCGGGCCGTCCAGCGTCACCGCGAACCGCACTTCGCCCGCGCCCTCGGACGCCTGGGCGTCGGCGATGGACAGCACGCGGCTCACCGTCATCTCGTCGTCGTCCGCCAGGACCACCGACGCCGGCGTCACCGGCAGGTCCGATTCGCCCGTTACCGCCAGCGTCTCGTCCGCCTCGTCCTCGGCGTCGTCCTCCGGCGTCAACGTGAATGTCGCGGTGCCGTTCGCCGCGTTCGCCGCGATGGTGATCGTGAAGTCCGCCACCGCGGCGAAATCCACCGCGTCGGGATCGCCGCCGCCCGCCACCGACACGGTCACGGTCGTCGCCTCCTGGCGCGGACCCCGGTCCAGGGACGCGGTCACCGTCACCGCCACCGGGCCGTCGCCCTCGGACACCCGCGCCGGATCGGCCGACAGCACGATCCGCCCGGACGCCTCGTCGTCGTCCAGAAGTTCCATGGTCGCCGGCGTCACCGGCAAGTCGGCGACGCCGGACACCGTGAGCGTCTCGTCCGCCTCGACGATCAGGTCGTCTTCCGGCACCACCGTGAACGTCCCCGTCCCTTCCGGGGCATTCGCCGGAATCACGATCTCGAAGTCCGCAACCGCCGCGAAGTCCACCGCGTCCGGATCGCCGCTGCCCGTCACCGAGACGCGGATCCGCGACTCTTCCGGGCGCGCGCCCTTGTCCACCGCCGCCGTCACGGTCACGCGAATCTCGCCGTCGCCTTCCGACGCCCGCGGCGGATCGACCGCCAGGAACAGCAGGATGCGCGTCGACGCCTCGTCGTCGTCCGCGAGCGTCACCGCCGCCGGCGTCACCGGCAGGTCGGACACGCCCGATATCGTCAGTTGCTCGTCCGCCTCCACCGTCTCGTCATCCTCCGGCGTCAGGGTGAACGTCCCCGTGCCGCTCGCCGCGTTCGCCGGGATGGTGATCGAGAAATCCGGAACCGATTCGAAATCCGACGCGTCCGGATCGCCGCCGCCGGTCACCGACACCGTCACCGAAGTCGCCTGTTGCCGCCAGGCGCGGTCCAGGGTCGCCGTCACCGTCACCGGGGTCGCGCCGTCGCCTTCCGACACCCGTCCCGGCACCGCCGACAGCAGGATGCGCGTCGACGGGTCGTCGCGGTCGGCCAGCGTGACCGTCGTCGGCGTCACCGGCAGGTCCGACGCGCCCGACACCGCCAGCGTCTCGTCCGCCTCCGCCGTGCCGTCGTCCACCGGCGTCAGCGTGAACTCGCCCTCGCCGCTCGCCGCGTTCGCCGCGATGCTGATCTCGAAGTCCGCCACCGGCTGGAAGTCCACCGCCCGCGGATCGCCGCTCCCGGCCACCGACACCGTCACCGTCGTCGCCGCCCGACGCGCGGCGCCGTTCAGCGAAGCGGTCACCCTCACCGGAACGGCGCCGCCGTCCTCGAACACCCGCGCGGGCGATGCCGAGAGCACGATGCCGTCCGATGCGACGTCGTTGTCGGTGATCGTGACCGAGGCGCCCGTCACGCGCAGGTCGGCGGTGCCATCCACCGTCAGCGTCTCGCTGCTCTCTTCCACGTTGTCGTCTTCCGGAATCAGGGAGAACGTCCCCCGGCCGCTGGTCGCGCCCGCCGCGATCATAATCGTGAAGTCGGGCACGGCGGTGAAGTCCACGGCATCTGGATCGCCGCTGCCCGTCACCGTGACCATCACTTTCGTCTCCTCCGTCCGGCCCCCGGCGTCCAGCGTCGCGGTCACTTCCACAGCGGTTTCGCCCGCGCCTTCCGATACCGTGGACGGCACCGCCGACAGGAGGATCTCCGTCGAGGTCTGGTCGTCGTCCGCCAGCGTCACCGACGTCGATGTCACCGGCAGGTCCGACGTGCCCGCCAAGTCGAGAACCTCGTCCCGCTCGTCGACTTCGTCGTCCTCCGGGGTCACCGCGAACGTTCCCGTCCCGGCGGTCGCGCCGGCGGCGATCGTGATGTCGAAGGCCGTCGCCGTCGCCGCGTAGTCCACGGCGTCGGCCCGCCCGCTTCCCGACACCGTCACGCTTACCGTGGTCGCCACCGTCCGGACGCCGCCGTCGAGGGTCGCCGTGACTTCCACCGGCGTCGCTCCGTCGCCTTCCGACACCCGGGGCGGTCGCGCCGTCAGTGAAATGCTCGACGATGTCTCGTCGTCGTCCCGAATCCTCCCTTCCGCCTCCGCATCCCCGATCGTCGCATTCGCCGGATTGGACAGGACGACCGCGAACGTCTCGTCCGGCTCGTCCACCGCGTCGTCCAGCAGGGGAACCGGAATCGTCCGCCGCACCTCGCCGGCCGCGAATGTCAGCGTCCCGGTCGTCTCCGCGTAGTCGCCGCCCGCCGTCGCCGTGCCGTCCGCGGTCGCGTAGTCCACCGTCACCGTGGTTCCCGCTCTCCCGGTGCCGGTCAGCCTTACCGGAAACTCCAACGCACCACTGCTTTCCAGGCCTTCGACATCCCCGATCGACAGCGCGGCCGACACCGGATCGTCGTCCCGAATGGTTCCCGTCCCGGTGCTGCTCCCTATCGTCGCGTTGACGGCATCGGACAAGGTCACGGTGAACGTCTCGTCCGCCTCGGGCAGGCCATCCTCCAACACCGGCACGCTAATCGTTTTCGCCACCTCGCCGGCCGCGAATGTCAGCGTCCCGGTCGTCTCCGCGTAGTCGCCGCCCGCCGTCGCCGTGCCGTCCGCGGTCGCGTAGTCCAGGGCCACTTCCTTGCCGCTCGCCGCGTCGAGCTCCACGGTGAACGACAGGCTCCCGACGGAGTCCTCCGGACCGCCGGCGTCCGCGATGGACGCCGACGGCGGATCGTCGTCGTCGAGGATCGTCATCGTCCCCGAGTCGGCATCCGTGCTCAGATAACTGTAGCCCGAGACGGTGAGCGTGTAGGTCTCGTCCGGCTCGTCGAGCGAATCGTCGATGAGCGCGTGCCCGAAGGTGACGCTACTGAAGGCGGTCCCCGGCTCGCGCTTGACCGCGAGTACGCCTGACCCAATGTAGTCGCTCGGTCCGGCCGTCCCCTCCGTTGGCACCACCCGCAATCCGATATCCCAAAACACCCAGTCGCTGAAAGTCACCGTAACCGGCATCCCCGAGGCATGTCCTTCGTCTGCCGAGGAGTCCGCCACCGAGACGCTGATGCTCTCCTCGTCGAGGATCGTCACAAGGATGTGGTCCGCCTCGAGGTCGAAACCCGGAGGCGCGGTGACCTTCACCACGAACTCCTCGGGTCCCTCCACCAGCACGTCGTCGATGAAGTCGATATGGAATGACGCTCTGAGTTGACCGGCCGGGACCGTGAACGTCCCGTTCGCGGCAACGTAGTCGACTCCTCCCGTCGCGGTGAGGTCCATTGTCTCGTACGCGATGGCTGTGTCGGAGGTCGGCACCCGATCCAGCACGGCGGTGGCGGTCAGCCCGGTGTGCTCCGGGTGGGGGGAGGTGCAGAACACGGTGGCACCCATCGGGGCATCCTCCCAGCAGCCGTTGCGCCCGCCGACCGCCTCCCGTTGCACCGAGTCGACATCGAATATCTGGATCGTGGATGTCGGACCGTCGGCATTCGCCGCAACGGTCATCGAGAGCAGTGCCAGCCCCGGCACGACCAGGCCGACCCGCAGGGCTCGCCGCCAAGCGGCTTCGAAAGGCGTCTTCATGATCGGTAGTACCACGGTGGCCGCCGGGGTCGCCGGACCTGCGGATTGTTCGGGATCGCCATCTGTCCGCGGCCAAGAAATCCATCGCGGCAGATGCGACACATGGTTTGAGAACAACACTAGTCCGCATATCTCCCCAAGAAATGGAACGGACCTAGATTTGTCATGCAATGTGAGTTGAATCAAATACTTACATTATGTCTGCAAGGAGGTACCATGACCGCGCAGTGTACTCCCGCGCAACTCGAATTTCACGCCCTAGAGTTCAGGACCATCCAAAAGTCGCAAACCGTTCTTTGAGCTGCCGAACCGGAACATGCGGCGTCGAGACCGGGGCTGGCTATGGCCATTCAGAAGTCGTTGTGTTATGAATGGGATGCATGGCGACATCGGAGGCTTGCGGCGACCGGATCGCGCCGCGCGAGGTGACGGTTCGCCCGGTGCGGGACGCGCGCGAGCGGCGGCGTGCCCGTGGCCATGGACGGCAAGGATGTGCGCGGCGCCTCGAAGCGGGTCGGAAAGGAAAGGCGCATGATGGCGGCCGCCGTGGAACACGGCAGCGGCCTGGTTCTGGGACAGGTCCGGATCGGCGCCAAGACCAATGAGATTCCGGCGCTGCGGGAGTTGTCGCGACAGCTCGATCTCGCCGGCCGCGTCGTCACCGTCGACGCCATGCACGCCCGGCACGAGACCGCGCGCCGCCTGACCGAAGACTGCGAGGCCCACCACGTGGTCACGGGCGTGAAGGACAATCAGCCGACCATCCGCGACGACCTCGCGGCGATCGATTGGCGCGCGGCGCGCTGGAGCGGGGATGCGATCGAGAAAGGCCATGGCCGCATCGAGACCCGACGCTGCGCCGTCCTCGATCCGGCCACGCCGAAATGGCGCGGACGGTGCGATCTGTTCGGACGCCGGCAGGCGCTGCGCGTCGAGCGCGAGCGCATCGTGGTCAAGACCGGCGAGACATCCCGCGAGGTCGCGTTCCGCCTCACGTCCCTCGGCGCCGGCGAGGCCGGCCCCGACGAACTCCCGAACCTCGTGCGCGACCATTGGCAAGTGGAGAACAGGGTCCACCACGTGCGCGACTTCAGCTACGACGAGGATCGCCGCCGCGCCTCGGTGCGGAACCTGCCGCGCAATCTGGCGGCGTTGAGCAACGCCGCCATCTCCATTGTGCGCATGAGGGGCGAGTTCAAGTACATCCCCCCGGCCAATCGCCACTACGCCGCCCGCCCGCGGGACGCCCTCCCGGCCGCCGGACAGCCCTGAACGGCCCATTCCCCAAGGCTCGCGGTGCGCCGCTCGGCCGCGCCGCGGCACCCCGATGCCCGCGCACAGCCATCCGGCGGGAATGACCGGACTGGAACCCCTCCACAACGCTCCCCGGACATCATCGGACCATCCGCGGCATGCCGCAGCGTCGCCCGCACCCCTCGCCGGGTAGAGAACCGCTCCGCTCAATGCCGACCGTTCCGATCCCGGTACTGACCACACGGGACTTTTGGATAGGCCTGCCCCGCTTGCCAGCGCATGCTGCGGAACCTAGGATGACAACATCGCAATACGTCCAGAACCGCCGTCTGCGCTCGGCGCAAGCCTGCCTTGTTCAGGCTCATCTTCTCATTGGAAAACGCTGCCCTCGGTCGCCGCGGCAGGGCGGATTGGTCCATCCCGATAATTTCAGCGAAACAAAGGAGTTAACCCGCATTTCTCATAAACCGGGGCGATGGTCGGGTAAGCGTTCGGTCGTCCCGTGACGGCGGGTAGGGTGTCACCGGTTGAGGATTCGTTTCCAGTCTTTTCTGAGCGGTCGGAGCCAGATGTCCTTTCGAGGCTTGTCGAACTGCCTTTGCCGATCATAGCGCCCGCGTCCCCGAGTGGTTCCGACATGGACCCAGCCGGAAGCCCGGTAGACGGCGCCGGTGTATCGCGGTGTTTCGACGAACGTCTCGATCAGCACCGGCTTTGTGTTGTAACGCTCGGTCCAGTCCTCGGGCAGGCGGCGGCGGACGATGGCGAGGAGGTGCGAGCCGAGGTTGGGGATTTCGATCCAGGGCGGGATGAGGAACCTCGGATTGTCGACCACCAGCGGGAGGTTCTTCTCGCGCAGTCGCGGCGTCCATCCGATGAAGTTGTCGCGCGGGGCGAGCTTCCAGGCGGCGGTGGAGAAGCCGAGCATGGCGATGGGCCCGCCGTCGCGGTCGTGGACGGCGTAGCGCATCCGGGCGCCGACCAGGGTCTTGTGGCCGAGATAGTGATGGCGGGCGACGAACTCGTTCCACAGCTTGCCCGCGCGGGTGCCGCGCACGACGGGCCGCGGGTCGAGCGGGCGCACCTCGTCAAGCGTTGTCGGCGCCGGGAACAGCGGCGGTTCGGTGTCCGGCCCGAAGACGATCGGCCCGGGCCGGTTCTGCCGCCACTTCGGTGGCGGCAGGGTGATCAGGCCATCCTTGTGCATGGCCAGCATGGTGACCCGGGCCATCATGTCCTTGAGCCCGCCGTCGGGCTTGAACCAGCCGATGCGCCGGCAGAACTCCTTCGACAGGGCATGGCGAGTCGGCGCCGGCTCGGCGGCGATCAACGCGCGCAGGAGCGCCATTTCCCCGGCGCTGAAGTCGCGCCCGTAATAGCGGCACTCCATCCGGCCGGTCATCCCGGCGCCGTCAACTCGTTCCGGCGCTTCGCGTCCATCGACCAGGGCAGCCAGGGCGACAGGTCGTCCGGCGGCCGGCCGCCGTTCTCCGCGCACGCGCCGAGCCACCGTGTTCTTTCCGGATGTGCACGCGTCTTTCAAGCCGTTCTCCGCGCACGCGCCGAGCCACCCCTTGAGCCAGCGCGGGACGTCGATGCCGTTCAACGTCAGGGTGCCGATCACCGAGTACATCAGCGCCGTGAACCGGGCGCCGCTCCGGCTGTCGGAGCCGAACGACAGTCGTCTTCCTATTGCCGGCGCCCTTAGCGCTCTCTCGGCCGCGTTGTTGTCCATCGGGACCCGCGGACGGTCGATGAAGACGCTCAGGCCCTCGCGATGGTTCACGAGCGAGCGTAGCGCCTTGCCCTCGCGCGCCCGCTCCGGCAGGCCGGCCAGTTCCCGTTCGGCATCCGCGAACAGACTGTCGAGCGCCGCCTCGAGCGCGCCCCGCGCCGCGTCGAACGCGAGGGTCCGGGCCCCCGAGGCCGGGATCGCAATGAGTCAGCCGCGCCTCGTTGAGGCGGTAGATCGACGCGATCCGCTCGACCCATGCCCGGCACCATGCCGTCAGCCGAACCTGGCCGGCCGCGCACTCGATAAAATCGCGCCGTTGATGTGCGGCCCCGACTATGTTGCGGAGATGCCTCATCGTCGCTCCAGACATGAGTTCCCTCCATATCTCCGCAACATAATTTTTTCGATTCGCATTCGTCTGCCATGGTCACGTCTCCGACCACAAGGAGATACGATCATGTTCGAGGATTTGTTTATCGAGCGCGGCTCGGAACACCCTGCGAATATCGTCAACCAACCGGAGAACAAATTTAGCCCCCTCCGCGGCCCTTCGTGACATATGCGGGCCGGGAAATGTGATGTATAGTATCGCTGTTTTGGCCGCGCGCTCCGCCAGCGTTGCCGCGTCCCAACCAAACTCACGATGAAGGGCTGCGTAAACTGGTTTCCTTGGTGCGAGCGTATGCCCCGGAACGTGTAGAGGGTCCCCGAATGGGTTCCCGAATGGGTCCCGAGCGGTTACCAGGGGTTTCCTGTCGGCAAAGCGCAGCTTGCATGCATACATGACCGAGACTGTGGACATCTTGCCGTTCGTGCTCTACGGGTTGGTGGTCGCCGCCGTGGTTGGTGTCACCTTGGCGGCGTCGTGGTTTATCGGCGACCGATCCCGACACGCAGGCGCGCGGGACATCCCGTTCGAGTCCGGCATCGTGCCCGCGGGCGATGCGGAAGACATGCGCTTTTCCATCGAGTTCTACCTGATCGCGATGTTTTTCGTCATCTTTGATCTTGAGACGATATTCCTCATCGGCTGGGCGGTCGCTTTCTTCGAAGTCGGCTGGCGCGGTTATATCGGTGCGACCGTATTCATCGTCATCCTGCTGGTTGCCCTCGTGTACGAGTTCAGGACCGGCGCGCTTGAGTGGGGCGTCAAGAGTCGCTACGCCCGCACTCCCGGGTATGCCCGTGAGACGGCTGGGCAAAGCGATGGCGCGGTGAACGCATAAGCGATGCGGTGGCGGGTGATCAAGACCGAACCCGGGGCTTCCATGGAGGAAGTCGATGTTGCCTACCGGGACGACGCGGCGAGAAGCATTCTCACCGCCAAGCTCGAGGACCTGGTCGCGTGGGGGCGGGCGAATTCCATCTGGCCATTCAATTTCGGGCTGTCGTGCTGCTACGTGGAAATGGCGACCGCTCTGACGTCGCGGCACGACGTGGCGCGTTTCGGTGCGGAAGTCATACGCGCGTCGCCGCGGCAGGCGGATCTCATCGTCGTGTCGGGCACCGTGTTCCGCAAGATGGCGCCGGTGGTGCAGCACCTGTACGAACAGTTGCTGGAACCCCGCTGGGTGATTTCCATGGGCTCGTGCGCGAATTCCGGCGGCATGTTCGATGTCTATAGCGTTGTACAGGGCGTGGACAAGTTCCTGCCGGTGGATGTCTATGTCCCGGGTTGTCCGCCGCGCCCCGAGGCGTTCATGCAGGGACTGAACCTGTTGCAGGCCTCGATCAAGGCGACCCCGCGGCCGCTGTCGTGGCTGATCGGCGACGACGGCACCGTCAGGAAGCACGAACCGAGCCAGCGCGATGCGCGCACGCCGGAGCGCATGGCGGTCTCCGATCTGGCGCATCCGGACACGGTCGGCGACGCGCCTTTGTCTGACGAACTCCTGGTACGGAAGTAAGCGCGCTCTCTATGGAAAGAAGCTGCCACCAACCGCTTGAGGACTCGCAATGTTGGAGTTCCCTGGGCGTGACGGGCGCTCGGAACGCGGTGGGCTAAGGGCTTCATGGCGGAAACTGCTGTCCAACACGCGCAGGAACCCGCGATCGCAGCGGTATTGCGGGCGCGTTTCGGCAACTGCATTCCACAGCCGACGGTAGACCAGATTCCGACGCTGTGGGTGGAAAGCGCCCATGTGCCGGACGTCATGCGCTGTCTCAAGTACGAGGAGGGCTATGAACTGCTGTTCGACCTCTCCGCCATTGATGAACGCACCCGGGAGTTTCGCGACGGCCAGCCGGATTCCGGCTTCACCGTGTTCTATCACCTGATTTCCCTGACCCACGACGCGGACTTGCGGATCAAGACGGCGCTGCCCGAGCGCAATCCGAGCGTGCCGACCGTGACGGGCATCTACCCGGTAGCCGACTGGTACGAACGCGAGGCGTACGACATGTTCGGCATCGACTTCGCGGGACATCCCAACCTGCGCCGTATTCTGACGCCGCCGCATTGGGAGGGTCACCCGTTGCGCAAGGAGCATCCGGCTCGCGCGACGGAAATGGATCCGTTCACGATGACCCCGGAGTTCCAGCGCTCGCAACAGGAGGGTTTGCGGTTCGTGCCCGAGGAGTGGGGAATGCGCCGCGCGGCGAAACACACGGACTTCATGTTTCTCAACCTGGGCCCCAATCACCCGAGCGTACACGGCGTATTCCGCATCGCGCTGCAAATGGATGGGGAGGTGATCGTGCAGGCGGTCCCCGATATCGGCTATCACCACCGCGCGCAGGAAAAAATGGCCGAGCGCCAGAGTTGGCACACCTACATTCCCTACACGGATCGCGTCGATTACCTCGGCGGCGTGATGAACAATCTGCCGTACGTGATGAACGTGGAGAAGATGGCGGGCATCCAGGTGCCGCCGCGCGTTCAGGTCATTCGCGTCATGCTGGCGGAGCTGTTCCGCATATCGAGCCACCTGGTCTTCTACGGCACGTACACCCAGGACGTCGGCCAGATGTCGCCGGTTCTGTACATGTTCGCGGACCGGGAGCGTCTCTTTTCCATCATCGAGGCGATCACGGGCGGACGCATGCATCCGAGCTGGTTCCGGATCGGCGGCGTCGCCCAGGACTTGCCCGAAGGGTGGGACAGGATGGTCCTCGACTTCGTCGACTACATGCCGAAACGCCTCGATCACTACGAAAAGATGACGTTGAAGAACAAGATCCTGCAGCGCCGCTCGATCGGCATCGGCGCCTATACCACCGCCGAGGGGCTCGATTGGGGCATTACGGGGCCGTCGCTCAGAGCCACGGGGAATGACTGGGACCTGCGCAAGAAGCGGCCCTACAGCGGTTACGACCAATTCGAATTCGATGTGCCTACCGCGCAGAACGGCGATGTGTACGACCGCGCCCTGGTGCGCGTCGAGGAGATTCGCCAGAGCCTGCGCATCATCAGGCAGTGCGCGGAGAACATGCCTTCCGGACCGTACAAGGCGGACCATCGACTGACCACGCCGCCCGCCAAGGAGCGGACGATGGAAGACATCGAGACGCTCATCCACCATTTCCTGAATGTGAGTTGGGGCCCTGTCATCGCGCCGAGCGAGTCGACGACGCTGATAGAGGCGACCAAGGGCTGGAATTCGTACTACTCGATTGCCGATGGCGGCACCATGGCCTACCGGACGCGCATACGCACGCCGTCCTTCCCCGCGCTGCAGATGATTCCCCTGATCAGCAACGGCTTCATGATCGCGGATCTCATCGCCATCATCGCAAGCATCGATTTCGTCATGGCGGACGTCGACCGATGACAGCAAGTAGCGCAAATAGCGCCGTGCTCGATTCAGCACTGATCCAGACGCTGTCGGAGGCCGAAGTCGCCGCAATCGAGGCGGAATGCGCGCATCTGCCCGACCGGCAATCCGCAGCCATCGATGCGTTGATGATCGTGCAGAAGCACAGGGGCTGGGTGTCGGATCAGAGCCTGTTCGCCATCGCGCGCCTGCTCGGCATGTCCGCCGAAGCCCTGGATGCGATCGCGACCTTTTACAACAGAATCTATCGGCGGCCCGTGGGTCGCCACGTCGTCATGATGTGCGACAGCGTGAGTTGCTACGTCATGGGTGCGGATCGCCTCGCGGAGCGCGTGAAGATACATCTCGGCATCGACTTCGGCGAGACGACGCCGGACGACCGATTTACGCTTTTGCCCATCGCCTGTCTCGGCGCCTGCGACAAGGCACCGACGATGCTGATCGGCGAAGATTTGATAATGGATGTCCAGGCAGACCGCCTGGACGAGATATTCGCCCGGTTCGAATAAGAGCGCCTGGAACCAATGGAAAAGCCTCTCACCGAACGAATCGAGCAGAATGGCGGTCGCGTCGTGGACATCGACGCCTATGAGGCCGACGGCGGCTATGTCGGCGCGCGCCAGGCGGTGACGACGATGACGCCCGAAGCGGTCATCGAACTGGTCAAGAACGCGAACCTGCGCGGCCGCGGCGGCGCCGGCTTCCCAACGGGAGTCAAGTGGGGTTTCGTCCCGCGGGGAGATGCCGCGGGTTCGGGACCCAAGTACCTGGTCTGCAACGCCGACGAAATGGAGCCCGGGACGTTCAAGGACCGCTACCTGATGACGTTCGACCCCCATCTTCTGATCGAAGGCATGATTGTCGCGGCCTATGCGATTGGCGCGGAACGCGCTTTTATATTTCTGCGCGGCGAGTATTTCGAACCCTACCGGGCATTGGAACGTGCGATCGCCGACGCCCGGGGCAGGAGGTATCTGGGCAAGGGCGTCTTCGGCAGCGAATTCAACCTGGATCTCCGGCTGCACAGCTCGGCCGGGCGCTATATCTGCGGCGAGGAGACCGCGTTGCTGAACGCGCTCGAGGGCAAGCGCGCGCAGCCTCGGCTGAAGCCGCCGTTTCCGCCCGCCAGCGGCGCCTGGGGCCGACCTACGGTGGTGAACAACGTCGAGACCCTATGTAACGTGCCCGCCATAATGCGCCTGGGGGCGGACTGGTTTCGTGGCTTGGGGCTCACCGAGGACGCGGGGACGAAGATCTACGGCGTGTCCGGACGGGTGAACAATCCCGGGCTCTGGGAACTCCCGATGGGTACGACGATTCGCGAAATCATCGAGACGCATGCCGGCGGAATGCGGGACGGTTACGCGCTGCGCGGATTGCTCCCGGGCGGTGCGTCCACGGATTTCCTCGTGCCGGAGGAGCATCTGGACCTGCCCATGGACTACGGGTCCATTTCCGCGGCGGGCAGCCGCATGGGAACCGGTACGATGATCCTGATGGACGATTCCATCTGTCCGGTGGACATGTCCAGAAACCTGCAGCATTTCTTTGCGCAGGAGTCATGCGGCTTTTGCACGCCCTGTCGGGAAGGCTTGCCCTGGCTGGAGCAACTGCTTGTCGACATCGAGGCGGGTCGCGCGACGCTCGAGGATATCGACATCCTGCAAAAGAACGGGGACTTCATCGGCGCGCCGGGAAACACATTTTGTCTGCACGCCGCGGGTGCGATCGAACCGTTGCAGAGCGCGCTCAAGTACTTCCGCGAGGACTTCGAGGCCCATGTCCGGGAAGCATGCTGCCCGTACCGGGAACACAAGGGTTAGGGAATCCGGAGAGGAAATGGCAACCATTTTCGTTGATGGCGAGCACTACGAAGCCAGGGCCGGACAGAACGTGCTGGAAGCGGTGCTGTCGCAGCACCTCGACCTGCCGTATTTCTGCTGGCACCCGGCCATGGGCTCCGTCGGCGCCTGTCGGCAATGCGCCATCGTGGAATACGCTGACGAGGCCGCTGAGAAAGCCGCGCGCGGTCGCCTCTCCATGGCATGCATTACGACCGTCCGCGACGGCATGCGGATATCCATCGACGCGGCGCACGCTGTCGAGTTCCGCGCTTCGGTCATCGAATGGTTGATGGAAAACCACCCGCACGACTGTCCGGTCTGCGAGGAGGGCGGCGAGTGCCACCTGCAGGACATGACAGTCATGACGGGGCATTCAAGCCGCCGCTATCGCGGCGCGAAGCGGACTTGGCGCAACCAGGACCTGGGCCCGTTCATCGGCCACGAAATGAATCGGTGCATCACCTGCTATCGCTGCGTGCGCTTCTACCGCGACTACGCCGGCGGCTCGGATCTGGAAGCGTTCGGTTCCCGGGGTCGGATGTACTTCGGCCGCGTTGGCGACGGCAAGCTGATAAGCGAGTTCTCCGGCAACCTGGTCGAGGTCTGCCCAACGGGCGTTTTCACCGACCGACCTTTCGCCAAGCAGTACACGCGCAAGTGGGACTTGCAGTCGGCCCCGTCCGTCTGCCCGGGGTGCGCGGTGGGCTGCAACATCTTTCCGAGCGAGCGCTACGGGAACCTGAAGCGTGTGCATAACCGCTACCACGGCGAAATCAATCGCTACTTCCTTTGTGATCGCGGCCGCTTCGGTTCGCATTTCATCAACGATCCGTCGCGGATCAGGAAAGCGGGTTCACGGGCGGAGGACGACGTGTTCGAGGCGCGCGGCGTCGATGCGGCCATCGACGCTCTCGGCGAGATGCTGCGTGACAAGAAAGCCATCGGCATCGGCTCTCCCCGCGCCAGCGTGGAAGCGAATTTCGCGTTGCGAAGTCTCGTCGGCAGGGACAATTTCAGCAACGGTCTGGCCGCCGGTGAGGCGCAGTTGATCGCGCTCGCCCTCGACGTCCATGGCCGGGGCGGTGCGCGCATACCGACGCTGAGCGATGTCGAGACCGCGGACGCGGTGCTGGTGCTCGGCGAGGATGTGCTGAATACCGCCCCGCGCGTCGCCCTGTCGATTCGGCAGGCGGCGCGGGGAAGCGCCCTCGAAATGGCGGACGCCGCGGCTATTCCGGCCTGGCAGGACGCCGGGATTCGGGGCCACGCGCAGGGTCGCTTGAGTCCCGTGTTCCTGGCTTCGACGTTGCCCACCGGTATCGACGATATAGCGGCGGCGACGCTTCATGCGACGCCCCAGGACATCGCCCGCGCCGGCTACGCCATCGCCCATCGCATCGACGGCGATTTTGCCGCGCCCCAGGGCGTGGTCGCGGACGAATTCGTCGATCGTGTCGCCGCCGCCCTTGGGGAAGCGAAGCGTCCGTTGATTGTCACCGGTACCGGATCGGCGGAACGGGGCGTTATCGAGGCGGCGGCCAATATTGCCTGGGCGCTGCGCGCGGGCGGTGCGGACCCGGCGCTCCTGGTCGCGCCGCACGAAGCGAACAGTTTCGGCGCCGGTATGGTGGACGCCGGCCTGACCCTCGATGAGGCCCTCCTGGCGGTGGGCTCGGGTGCCGCAGATACCTTGGTGGTGATGGAGAACGACCTGTATCGCCGCGCGGAGCGCGGGAGCGTCGATGAGGCGTTTGCTCGCGGCACACAAGTCGTCGTTATCGACTCCATGGAAAACGCCACCGCGCAAGCCGCGCAACTCGTGCTGCCGGCGGCGACCTACGCGGAGTGCAACGGAACCTTCGTCAACTACGAGGGCCGCGCTCAGCGCTTCTACCAGGTGTTCGAGCCGGCTGACGAGATCGTGGCCTCCTGGATCTGGATACGGCGCGCGGCGCGCGCGGCGGGGCGCAGCGACTGCGACTGGTCGGGCATCGACGATCTTGTTCAGGCAAGCGCTGCGAGCGTGCCCGCACTGGCCGCTATGCCTGAGGCGGCCCCGGCCGCCGGCTATCGCGCCGAAGCCGACACCAGAATTCCGCGCCAGCCGCATCGCTACAGTGGCCGCACTGCCATGCGGGCGGATGTGAACGTCCACGAGCCGAAGCCGACGATGGACGAGGAGACGCCGTTCTCGTATTCGATGGAAGGTCAGAACACCGGTCGTCAACCGGGGTCGAACGTGCCCTATGTCTGGACGCCGGGCTGGAACTCCAACCAGTCGGTGTTCAAGTTTCAGCAGGAAGTCAACGGCGGTTTGAGCGGTGGCGACCCGGGCGTCCGGTTGATCGAAACCGGGGCGCACCCCGACGGCGCGGACGCGCAGCGTTTCCGCAATCCGCCGGCCGCGTTTGCCGCGGCGGTCGGCTTCAGGCTGTTGCCGCTGCATGCGATCTTCGGCAGCGATGAGCTGTCCGCGCGGTCGTGGCCAGTCGCCAACAGCAGTCCGTCGCCCTACATCGTGCTGCATCCGGAGGATGCCCGTGAACTTGGCGTCGCTGCGGGCGAGGGAGTCAAATGCGCCGCGTTGCCCGTTTCCGCTGAAGTGCGCCTGGACGCGGCCATGACGCGGGGCGCGGCGGCTTGCATTGTCGGCTTGCCCGACGCGCCGGGTCCGCTCCCCGCAACCCCGGTGGAGTTCTCGCGCGATGCGGACTTTGCCCGCGCACCCCAGATCATTGCCAAGGGATGAACGTGGACTGGAGCTATATCCTCATCGTTCCGGTGGCCGTCGGCGCGCTGGTGTTCGCGCTATTCCTGGTCTGGTGGGAACGGCGACTGCTCGGCTGGTGGCAGGATCGTCTCGGCCCGAATCGCGTCGGACCTTTCGGCGTGCTGCAGGCATTGGCGGACGCCATAAAACTCTTCACGAAGGAAGACTGGCTGCCCCCGTTCGGCGACCGGGCGTTCTTCATCCTGGCGCCGATGGTCGTCGCGGGCTCCATGCTGATGGCCTACGTCATCGTGCCCTTCGGCCCCGATCTCTACATCACCGATTCGAACATCGCCATCCTGTTCTTTCTCGCGATGAGTTCGCTCGCCGTCTACGGTGTGTTGCTCGCCGGGCTTTCGAGCAACAACAAGTACGCCATGCTCGGCGGCCTGCGCGCCGCCGCGCAGATGGTGACCTACGAGGTGTTCATGGGCCTTTCGCTCATGGGTGTGGTCATCCACGCCGGCTCGTTCAGCCTGGTCGACATCGTCGAGGCACAGCGCGGGATGTGGTACATCTTCCCGCAGTGCGTGGGCTTCGTCATCTTCTTCCTCGCCGGCCTCGCGGAGTCGCACCGTCTGCCGTTCGACCTGCCGGAGGCCGAGCACGAACTCACCGCCGGTTTCCACACCGAGTACTCGGGCATGAAGTTCGCGCTGATCATGGCCGCGGAATATCTCGCCATGGTGCTGACCTCCGCCCTCGTGGTCACGCTGTTCTTCGGCGGTTGGCTGGCGCCCGCTTTTCTGCCCGGGGCCGAATACATTCCTCCGGTGGTGTGGTTCGGAGTGAAGACTCTCTTCTTCATCAATTTCTTCATCCTGTTGCGCGCCGCCGTTCCGCGCCCTCGCTACGATCAGCTGATGTCGCTCGGCTGGAAGGTCCTGCTGCCCCTGTCGCTGGTGAACCTGCTGATCACGGGCGCGGTATCGTTATGGCTGCGACATTGAGCCCGGCGGAAATCGTCCCGCGTCGAGGATAAGCCGATATGTGGAGTCAACTGCGAACCATCTGGACCGTCCTGCAGCACACGTTCATGCGCAACGAGACGGTGGAGTATCCGGACGAGATGCCGTACGCCGCGCCGCGCTATCGGGGCCGCATCATCCTGACGCGAGACCCGGACGGCGAGGAGCGCTGCGTCGCGTGCAACCTCTGCGCCGTCGCCTGTCCGGTGGATTGCATCGCGCTGCAGAAAACCGAACGCGAAGAAGATGGACGCTGGTATCCGGAATTTTTCCGCATCAATTTTTCCCGCTGCATCATGTGTGGCATGTGCGAGGAGGCGTGTCCGACCTATGCCATCCAACTGACGCCGGACTTCGAGCTGTGCGAATACAACCGCGACAGCATGGTGTACGAAAAGGAGCACCTGCTCATCAATGGTCCCGGCAAGTATCCGGACTACAGCTTCTGGGGCGTGGCCGGCAAGACCATCGACGGCAAGGACAAGGGCGAAGCGTTGAACGAGGCGCCGCCGACCGACTTTCGGAGCCTGTTGCCTTGATCGCCACACAACAAAAGGGCTTGGCCTCGGGGGTGGGCATAGGAGTGGATGTCTCCGGGGTGGGCACATAGTGGCAGTGGCGCTGTTCTACATCGCGGCGGCCATAGCGCTCGGGTCTACCGCGCTGGTCGTCACGCGGCGCAATGCCGCGCATGCGTTGATCTACCTGGTGGTTTCGCTGCTGTCGATCGCGGTGATCTTCTTTCTCCTCGGCGCGCCTTTTGCCGCCGCCCTCGAGGTCGTCATCTACGCGGGCGCCATCGTCGTGCTGTTCCTGTTCGTCGTCATGATGCTGAATCTGGGCAGGCGCTCCGCCGAGCGAGAGCGCCTTTGGCTGCGGCCCGGCATGTGGATCGGACCGGGGATCCTGGTCGGCGTGCTGTTCTTCATGATGCTCTATGTCATCGTCGCCGGCGCGCCCGGCGCCACCGCTGGCACGGTAGTCGGGCCCAAGGCGGTGGGGATGGCGCTTTTCGGTAAATACCTGCTGGCCGTCGAGCTGGCTGCAATGCTGCTGCTCGCGGCGCTCATCGGGGCCTACCACCTGGGTCGGCGCTACCTGAGCGATCGGCGAGAGGAGCCCCCAAAGGAGACATGGTCGTGACCGTCGCTGTCGTCCCGATAGAACACGTCCTGGCGCTCGCGGCAGCGTTGTTCGTCATGGGTCTGATCGGCGTGCTGGTGCGGCGCAACGTGATATTCCTGCTCGTGTCTTTGGAAATCATGATGAACGCGTGCGGACTCGCCTTCATTGCGGCAGGCGCAAAGTGGGAGCAACCGGACGGGCAGATCATGTTCATGCTGATCCTGGCGCTGGCCGCGGCGGAGGTCGCTGTTGCGCTCGGATTGGTGTTGCAGCTGGAGCGCCGCTTCGACAGCCTCGACGTCGATACCGCCGGCGAGTTGAGCGGCTAGACGATGGACCTGTTATGGCTCGTCCCAGTGTGCCCGCTCGCCGGCAGTTTGATCCTGCTGCTGTCCGAGGGCCGGCTGGACAAGCGCATCGTCGGCATCGTCGGCGCGGGGTCGGTAGGCTTGGCGGCGGCGGTAGCGTTCGTCGTTGGCCTCGAGTTCCAGCGCGCAGGCGTCGAGAGCCATACCTACGCGGCGTGGACCTGGATGGAAGTCGGTGGTTTCGCGCCTGCCATCCGGTTGTATCTGGATGGTCTTTCCCTGGTCATGATGGGCGTCATCACCGGGGTTGGTTTCCTAATCCACCTCTATGCCACCGGCTACATGTGGGAAGAAGAGGGCTACAGCCGATTCTTCGCGTACATGAACCTGTTCGTCTTCGCCATGCTGATGCTGGTGCTGGGCGACAACCTGCTGGTCCTGTTCCTCGGCTGGGAAGGCGTGGGGCTATGCAGCTATCTGTTGATCGGCTTTTTCCATACCGAACCCGAAAACGGCTACGCCGCGCGCAAGGCCTTCGTCGTCACGCGCGTCGGCGACACCGCCATGCTGCTGGGTCTGTTCCTCCTGTTTCGCGAACTCGGCACGATCGACATAGGCGACGCCATGGCCGGCGCCCGCGAAGCCTGGCCCGAGGGTTCATCCACGGCGACGCTGATCGCCCTGATGCTGCTCGGCGGTGCCGTCGGCAAGTCGGCGCAAGTGCCGCTGCAGACCTGGCTGCCCGACGCCATGGCCGGTCCGACGCCGGTGTCCGCGCTGATTCACGCGGCGACGATGGTCACCGCCGGCGTGTACCTCATAGCCCGCACCCACGAACTGTTCCTGCTGTCGCCGGAGGCGCAGTTCACGGTCGCCTGCGTGGGGCTGGCCACGTTGTTGATTTCCGCTTTCACGGCGCTCGTGCAGCGCGACCTCAAACGTGTGCTCGCCTACTCGACCATGAGTCAGATCGGCTACATGTTCTTCGCACTCGGCGTCGGCGCCTGGTCGGCGGGGGTGTTCCACCTGATGACCCACGCGTTCTTCAAGGCACTCCTGTTCCTCGCCTCCGGGTCGGTCATTCTGGCGCTGCACCACGAGCAGGACATGTTCAGGATGGGCGGTCTCTGGCGCAAACTGCCACTTCCCTTCTGGAGCATGTTGATCGGTTCGCTGGCGCTCGCGGCGCTGCCGCTCACTTCGGGCTTCTACAGCAAGGACGCCATCCTGTTGACCAGCTTTGGGTATGCGTGGGGCGGCCCGTTTTTCTGGGCGGTAGCGTCAATCGCCGCCTTCGTCACGGCCCTCTACACCACTCGCATGATGGTGATCACGTTCTTCGGTGAGAGCAAGACCGAGCCGCACGACCACTCCGGGATAAACATGCGCGGGCCGCTCGTGATACTCGCGCTGCTCGCCGTGGGGGGTGGGTGGTTTGGCCTGTCGTCGGTGGGTTCGGTGCTGCCGGATGGCGGCTTGGGCGAACAGGATCACTTTTCCGCCGTCGCGCTCGCCACCATGGCCGCGCCGATACTCGGTATCGTCGCCGGTTTGCTCTTGTTCGGCGGCTGGGTCGATCGAAGTGCCATCGTGAACTCCCGTCTCGGGAATGTGCTCGGGCGGTTCTGGTTCGGCGGCTGGGGTTTCGACTGGCTGTATGACCGGTTGTTCGTCGCGCCCTTCGTCTGGCTCGCGCGTGTGAACAAGCCCGACGCGGTGGATTTCGTGTACAGGGGCACCGTCGTTGTCATGCGGCGGCTGCACCAGGTCGCCGTGCTGACGCAGACGGGCCGGTTGCGCTGGTACGCGGTCAACATGGCGCTTGGTCTGGTCGTGGTGTTCCTCCTGGCGGGGGTGCTGTAGACGGCCATGAATATTCTCGCCCTGATTCTCGTGATGCTTGGCGCAGGCGCCGTCGCCGGGCTGTCGGAGAGACTTCATCCCGCCGCCCCCAAATGGATCAGCCTCGCCACCTTCATCGTGACGCTTGCTTGGGTAGCCGCGTTCATCGCCGGCGACGGATACGCCAATCAGTACATCCCATGGATTCCGCGGTTTGGCATCAACATCGTGCTGTCCATGGACAACCTGTCGCAGCTGCTGGTGGCCCTGACGCTGTTCCTCGGCATCGTTGCCGTCGTTTCCTCCTGGACCGAGATCAAGGAGAGGCCCGGATTCTTCCAGTTCAATATCTTGTGGGTGATGGCCGGCGTCGTCGGTGTTTTCACGGCCCTCGACCTGTTCCTGTTCTTCTTTTTCTGGGAAGTCATGCTCATTCCCATGTACTTCCTCATCGCCATCTGGGGCCACGAAGACAAGGCCTATGCGTCGATGAAGTTCTTCCTGTTCACCCAGATCAGCGGTCTGCTGATGCTGTTCGCCATTCTGGCGCTGGTGTACTTCAACTACGCCGCGACCAGGGTGATCACGTTCAACTACTACGACCTGCTGGACGCGGAACTCGGCGGCGATGTCGCGTTCTACGTGATGCTCGGGTTCTTTGTCGCCTTCGTCGTCAAGCTGCCCGGCGTGCCGTTTCACACCTGGCTGCCGGACGCGCACACCCAGGCGCCCACGGCCGGCAGCGTCATACTCGCCGGTATCCTGTTGAAGACCGGCGCGTACGGGTTGATTCGCTTCGTGGTGCCGTTGTTCCCGGAGGCCGCCGCCGACTTTGCCGTCTGGGCCATGTTCCTCGGCGCATTGAGCATTCTTTATGGCGGTTTCATGGCCTACAGCCAATCCGACTTCAAGCGGCTGGTCGCATACAGTTCCGTCGCCCATATGGGTTTTGTCCTGCTTGGCGTTTTTGCCTTTTACGAGGCCGCCGGCGTCCTGGTCGTCAACGACCTGGCGGTGCAGGGGGCAGTGGTCACCATGGTTGCGCACGGTCTTTCCACTGCGGCGCTGTTCATGATGGCCGGCGCGCTGCAGGAGCGCTTGCACACGCGGGAGATGTCGAACATGGGAGGACTGTGGACGCGCGCGCCCCGCATGGGCGCGGTGACGCTGTTTTTCGTCGTGGCATCGGTGGGGATGCCGGGCCTCGGGAACTTCGTCGGGGAATTCCTGGTTCTCGTGGGCGCGTTCAAGGCCAACATACCGCTGACCGTCGCCGGTGCACTTGGCGTCGTCGTGGCCGCCGTCTATGGACTCATCCTCATGCAGCGCTCTTTCCAGGGGACGCCGAATCCGGACGTGCCTTCGATGCGCGACTTCGGTTGGCGCGAAATGAGCGTGATGGCCTTGATGATGGCGGGGTTGATCTGGATCGGCATTCATCCGCAGGAACTGCTCGACATGTCCGCGCCGGCTGTTAATGCGCTCTGGCAGGACGCGCCATGACGGGCCCCGGTCTGACGGCGCTCGCGCCCTATATCGTGTTGGCCGGCGGCACGACCTTGATGCTGCTGACGATATCGTTTGTCCGCCGCGGCCCGATATCCATCGCGTTGACCATGGCGGTGCTGCTGGGGACGCTCGTTTCCATTGGCTTCGCGGCCGGTGCGGGCGCGCAGCGCCTGGATGGCTTTCTGCTGGTAGACGGCTACGCGCACTTCTTCAACGCGCTGTTCGTCATCGCGGCTCTCGCGACGGCGGTGTTGACGTACGGCTATGTGGAAAAACGTGCCGCGCAACAGGAGGAGTTCTACATCCTGTTGCTTACGGCGACCCTTGGCGCCATGACGATGGCCGCCGCAGCCCATTTCGGCGCGTTTCTTCTCGGCATGGAAATCCTGTCGATTTCGCTGTACGCCATGATCGCCTATCCCGATAGCGGCCGGGCTCCGCTGGAAGCGGCGTTCAAGTACCTGGTGCTGTCGGGGGTCGCTTCGACGACCATCCTGTTTGGTATGGCGCTGGTGTACGGAGAGGTTGGATCCATGGAGTTCGCCGATGCATTGGCCAGCGGCAGCGTGCTGCTGCGGGTCGGTCACGGCATGATCCTCGCCGGACTCGCGTTCAAACTCTCGCTGGTGCCGTTCCACATGTGGACGCCGGATGTCTACCAGGGCGCGCTCGCGCCGGTAACGGGCTTCGTGGCTACCGTTTCGAAGGGAGCCGTCGCGGCTCTCCTGCTGCGCTACGTCGCAACCACGGATGTGCTTGGGCAGGAAGCACTGTTCTTCGGCCTGTCGCTCATTGCGATCGTCTCCATGGTGGCGGGCAACGTGCTCGCGCTGTTGCAAAACAACCTGAAGCGGCTCCTCGCCTATTCCTCCATCGCGCACATGGGCTATCTCCTGATCGCGGTGCTGGCGGTCGCGTCCGCGGCCGGCCCCGGAATGGCGGCGGAGACCGGCATGGTCTACCTGGTCGGCTACTTCGCAATGACCTTGGCCGCCTTTGGCGTCATGACGGTCCTGTCCGCCGACGAAGATGTCGAAGACCTGGCCGACTACGAAGGGCTGTTCTGGCGCCGGCCACTCCTGGCCGCCGTCTTGACGGCCGCGGCGCTTTCCCTCGCGGGCATTCCGCTCACGGTCGGATTCATCGCCAAGTTCTACCTGTTCGCCGCCGGCGTCGAAGGCAGCCTTTGGCTTCTGGTCTGGGCGCTGGTGGTCGGCAGCGCCATCGGGGTCTATTACTATCTGCGCATCGTGTTCAGCATGACCAAGGCGCCGGCGGAGGCCGACGATGTGACATTATCCTGGTGGGGGCCGGCCGCTGTCGCAGTCCTCGGCGTTGCCATCGTCGTCATGGGCGTCCACCCGACGCCGCTGATCGACGCGGCGCGCGAGGCGATTCGCGCCTTCGTTGGGTGACGCTGTCATCTTGCCGCACCCCCCTCCCCGGGAAGCAAAGATCACAATTGCAGTCTTAAGGCCATCGTAAGATCATTAAAGACTGATACGTTGATCTTCGGTCCGAGAGGGCCTTCGCCTGCGGCTGCTCCCAGATTTCGGCGAGCGCAACACGGCTGCCGCAGCTCGGCAACTCTCGGTTCCCAACGCTGGAATGGCGTTAACGAAGTGATCGGAGAGACAGGCCGCAATCGCATGAATCCTTCAAACGTGTCCGAGCGATCAAGCCGGATGATCACCCTGCCATGAGGGCGATAGCTCGACTGCGGGTGCTTTGCGTGGTGCGATCTGTCGGCGCGTTCGCCCGAACGCGCCAGGGCGGCGCGGGACTCCCGGCATGATGCGGGCAAGGCTCGGATTGTTCGCGGTCGCCCTGGGGGCCGCGGTTCCCGCTGCGGGAACCGCGGCCTACCACGCCGCAACGGCATTCTGGCAGGAGCAGAGGGTCATCGCGACTGAGGCGGACGGCGCAACATCCGTGTATGCGGCGGACTTGGGAACCGCTGGTGGCAGCATTGAGATAAAGATCGTCCGGCCAAGCCGGGCGGGGACATCCGTACGCGCCCCATGTTGGGAGGATGCGCCGGCGGATGCCGCAGTGGTATGCATAGCGACCCGGGAGGACGTTGGGGACCTTAGCTTTAATCTGATTGCAGATCTACCGATACCTGAAGATCTGCATGTTGACTTCGAAATATTCGACATTACGGCAACCAGGGGAGAAGACTATGAGGGCATGAATGGGACGTTCGTGATTCCTAAGGGTTCCCTATTTTCGAACGATATCAAGGTTGTCATCATCGGCGATGATCTGTCCGAACAGGACGAAACGTTCGGAATCCATGCAGGGGAACCGAGCCTCGAAGGCTGGCTAACGTATGAGGATTACATCATTGTGACGATCCTTGACGACGACGCGCCGCCGACCCTGTCGGTGTCGGACGCGGCGGGTTCCGAGGGCGGCGGGGCGCTGGAGTTCGCGGTGACCCTGAGCGCGGCGGTCGGCGTCGAGGTGACGGCGGAATACGCGACGGCTGACGGCACGGCGACCGCGGGCAGCGACTACGAGTCGGCGAGCGGGAGGCTGGCGTTCGCGCCGGGGGAGGTGGAGAAGACGATCCGGGTGTCGATTCTGGACGACGCCCTGGACGAGCCGGAGGAGGAGACGTTCGCGGTGGCCCTGAGCGCGCCGAGCGGAGCGGCGCTGGGGGACGGCTCCGCGACGGGCACGATCCGGGACGACGACGCGCCGCCGACCCTGTCGGTGTCGGACGCGGCGGGTTCCGAGGGCGGCGGGGCGCTGGAGTTCGCGGTGAGCCTGAGCGCGCCGAGCGGCGTCGAGGTGACGGCGGAATACGCGACGGCTGACGGCACGGCGACCGCGGGCAGCGACTACGAGTCGGCGAGCGGGAGGCTGGCGTTCGCGCCGGGGGAGGTGGAGAAGACGATCCGGGTGTCGATTCTGGACGACGCCCTGGACGAGCCGGAGGAGGAGACGTTCGCGGTGGCCCTGAGCGCGCCGAGCGGAGCGGCGCTGGGGGACGGCTCCGCGACGGGCACGATCCGGGACGACGACGCGCCGCCGACCCTGTCGGTGTCGGACGCGGCGGGTTCCGAGGGCGGCGGGGCGCTGGAGTTCGCGGTGAGCCTGAGCGCGCCGAGCGGCGTCGAGGTGACGGCGGAATACGCGACGGCTGACGGCACGGCGACCGCGGGCAGCGACTACGAGTCGGCGAGCGGGAGGCTGGCGTTCGCGCCGGGGGAGGTGGAGAAGACGATCCGGGTGTCGATTCTGGACGACGCCCTGGACGAGCCGGAGGAGGAGACGTTCGCGGTGGCCCTGAGCGCGCCGAGCGGAGCGGCGCTGGGGGACGGCTCCGCGACGGGCACGATCCGGGACGACGACGCGCCGCCGACCCTGTCGGTGTCGGACGCGGCGGGTTCCGAGGGCGGCGGGGCGCTGGAGTTCGCGGTGAGCCTGAGCGCGCCGAGCGGCGTCGAGGTGACGGCGGAATACGCGACGGCTGACGGCACGGCGACCGCGGGCAGCGACTACGAGTCGGCGAGCGGGAGGCTGGCGTTCGCGCCGGGGGAGGTGGAGAAGACGATCCGGGTGTCGATTCTGGACGACGCCCTGGACGAGCCGGAGGAGGAGACGTTCGCGGTGGCCCTGAGCGCGCCGAGCGGAGCGGCGCTGGGGGACGGCTCCGCGACGGGCACGATCCGGGACGACGACGCGCCGCCGACCCTGTCGGTGTCGGACGCGGCGGGTTCCGAGGGCGGCGGGGCGCTGGAGTTCGCGGTGACGCCTGAGCGCGCCGAGCGGCGTCGAGGTGACGGCGGAATACGCGACGGCTGACGGCACGGCGACCGCGGGCAGCGACTACGAGTCGGCGAGCGGGAGGCTGGCGTTCGCGCCGGGGGAGGTGGAGAAGACGATCCGGGTGTCGATTCTGGACGACGCCCTGGACGAGCCGGAGGAGGAGACGTTCGCGGTGGCCCTGAGCGCGCCGAGCGGAGCGGCGCTGGGGGACGGCTCCGCGACGGGCACGATCCGGGACGACGACGGGACGCCGACCCTGTCGGTGTCGGACGCGGCGGGTTCCGAGGGCGGCGGGGCGCTGGATTTCGCGGTGAGCCTGAGCGCGCCGAGCGGCGTCGAGGTGACGGCGGAATACGCGACGGCTGACGGCACGGCGACCGCGGGCAGCGACTACGAGTCGGCGAGCGGGAGGCTGGCGTTCGCGCCGGGGGAGGTGGAGAAGACGATCCGGGTGTCGATTCTGGACGACGCCCTGGACGAGCCGGAGGAGGAGACGTTCGCGGTGGCCCTGAGCGCGCCGAGCGGAGCGGCGCTGGGGGACGGCTCCGCGACGGGCACGATCCGGGACGACGACGGGACGCCGACCCTGTCGGTGTCGGACGCGGCGGGTTCCGAGGGCGGCGGGGCGCTGGATTTCGCGGTGACCCTGAGCGCGGCGGCCGGCGTCGAGGTGACGGCGGAATACGCGACGGCTGACGGCACGGCGACCGCGGGCAGCGACTACGAGTCGGCGAGCGGGAGGCTGGCGTTCGCGCCGGGGGAGGTGGAGAAGACGATCCGGGTGTCGATTCTGGACGACGCCCTGGACGAGCCGGAGGAGGAGACGTTCGCGGTGGCCCTGAGCGCGCCGAGCGGAGCGGCGCTGGGGGACGGCTCCGCGACGGGCACGATCCGGGACGACGACGGGACGCCGACCCTGTCGGTGTCGGACGCGGCGGGTTCCGAGGGCGGCGGGGCGCTGGAGTTCGCGGTGAGCCTGAGCGCGGCGAGCGGCGTCGAGGTGACGGCGGAATACGCGACGGCTGACGGCACGGCGACCGCGGGCAGCGACTACGAGTCGGCGAGCGGGAGGCTGGCGTTCGCGCCGGGGGAGGTGGAGAAGACGATCCGGGTGTCGATTCTGGACGACGCCCTGGACGAGCCGGAGGAGGAGACGTTCGCGGTGGCCCTGAGCGCGCCGAGCGGAGCGGCGCTGGGGGACGGCTCCGCGACGGGCACGATCCGGGACGACGACGGGACGCCGACCCTGTCGGTGTCGGACGCGGCGGGTTCCGAGGGCGGCGGGGCGCTGGATTTCGCGGTGACCCTGAGCGCGCCGAGCGGCGTCGAGGTGACGGCGGAATACGCGACGGCTGACGGCACGGCGACCGCGGGCAGCGACTACGAGTCGGCGAGCGGGAGGCTGGCGTTCGCGCCGGGGGAGGTGGAGAAGACGATCCGGGTGTCGATTCTGGACGACGCCCTGGACGAGCCGGAGGAGGAGACGTTCGCGGTGGCCCTGAGCGCGCCGAGCGGAGCGGCGCTGGGGGACGGCTCCGCGACGGGCACGATCCGGGACGACGACGCGCCGCCGACCCTGTCGGTGTCGGACGCGGCGGGTTCCGAGGGCGGCGGGGCGCTGGAGTTCGCGGTGAGCCTGAGCGCGCCGAGCGGCGTCGAGGTGACGGCGGAATACGCGACGGCTGACGGCACGGCGACCGCGGGCAGCGACTACGAGTCGGCGAGCGGGAGGCTGGCGTTCGCGCCGGGGGAGGTGGAGAAGACGATCCGGGTGTCGATTCTGGACGACGCCCTGGACGAGCCGGAGGAGGAGACGTTCGCGGTGGCCCTGAGCGCGCCGAGCGGAGCGGCGCTGGGGGACGGCTCCGCGACGGGCACGATCCGGGACGACGACGCGACGCCGCCGATTCTGGTCGTGCCTCTGCCGGACGCGGCGCTCTGCGTGGGCGGCGCGGGGCTCGTAGTCGATCTCTCGCGCTACTTCTTGGGCGAAGCGCTGCGCTACTCGGTGGTTTCGTCGGTGCCTGAGGTGGCGGCGGTGACGCTAGCCGGCGAGATGCTCACGGTGATGCCAGTATCGGAAGGCCGGGCGGACGTGACGGTGACGGCGATCAATGCGCAGGGCGAGACCATCGGCGCGATGACGGCGACGGTGGTCACCGACCCTGCGGAACAGGTCGCTATCGATGCGGTTCTGGCCTCGATCGGCGGGAACCTCCTTGGAGAGGTGGCGGCGGCAGTCGACCGACGGTTCGGCACCGCGTTCCGCGGGGCCTCGACCGGTGACCTCCCGACGGGTGGTGGCCTCGCTTGGGAACGGAGGCCGTCGGCGTCGTTGCGGGGCGTTCCGGCAGCGCCACAAATCGGTTTCACCGAGCACTTTTCGGCGAGGCGCTCCCCGCAGCCGCAGCCACACGGCGCGATGCGTGCGTTCACCTTCGCTGTCGGCGACGGGCCGTCCGAGAGCGTAGTCGGCGGCGGCTGGTCTTTCTGGGGCCAGGGCGGAGCACGGCGGTTCGAAGGGAACGCCGGCGGAGTGCAGCACGAAGGCTCGCTGAGCGGCGTCCACCTGGGAGCCGACATGCGCGTCGGAGACTGGCTGGCGGGCGTATCAGTGTCGCGCAGTGCGGCGGAGGCGGACTACCGATTCGCCCGGTCTGTCAACGCGTGTGGCACCGATGGAACCGGCGAAGGGCTGTTGGATGTGGACTTGACCAGCGTGCACCCGTACGTCGGTCGGTGGCTGGGCGGTGGTTGGGTCTGGGCGGTCGTCGGTGCTGGTTGGGGCGAGACGGCAATGGAGCGCTGCGGGTCGGGGCGGAGCTCCGTAGCTGACCTGTCGATGCGGCTGGCCGTGCTGGGCGGTCACCATCCGCTCGTGTACAACGAAGGCGTGGAGTGGTCGCTGGTGGAAGATGTCGGCGTTCTGCGCCTCGGGACCGGAGAGGGGATGGGCCCCATTGGCGACCGATCCGTGTCTGTGGGTCGCGCCCGCTTCGGGCTTGAGGCGTCGGGTGTGGCGCCGCTAGATTGCCCGGTGTCGGTTACAACATTCGTTCGCGCCTTGGTGCGCGGGGACTATGGAGACGGCGATACGGGGGCTGGATTGGAGGCGGTGGCCGGCGCGCGCTATCTGGACCGAACACGTCGGCTGGGTGTCGACGCAGCGGTTCGTACGCTGGTGGTCCATTCATCGGCTGGCCACGCTGAGAGCGGTCTGGACCTGACCGTGTCGATCTTGCCGAAGGCGGACGGCACGGGGCTTCGAATGGCGCTGTGGTCTCGGCGCGGAGCGTTCGGCCGCGTGCTGGGTCGCCGTAGCGAAACCTTCCCGTGGGCACCCGGCTTTCGCGGCGGCGTGGTGGCGGAGAAGCCAGAGCGGCTGACGGACGCGCGCTTGGGGTACGGATTCGCCGTGTCCCGCGGCCTGGCCACAGCGGTCTTCGAGCTGGACGCGGGACACGCGGGTCGAGGCGTCCGTTTGGGCCTCCGCTACGAGGTCGGAGACCCCGCGCGAGGGTTCGCGGTCGAGTGGGACTTCGGCCGCGAATCCCGACGCGGCCACGCCGGGAATTACGTCTCGCTGACCGGCGAGGCGCGCTTCTGATCACCGCTGGAACACTCCCGTTCTACGCGCCTCGGCTTGGGTAGGCCATACTGGAGCATAGCGCGCGCGCAGGTTGGATACGCCTGGGTATCGCCTGGTGCAGGTCGAATGTGCGGCGTTGGGGCTGATCGGAACATACCCAGCGGAGAATTCGTCTTCCCCATTCCAACACTGCGCCGACGGACGCGTCTCAGGGAACCTTGGTAGCGGAGAATTTGACCTGTTTCCTCTGCCAGGCCTATCCAAAAGTCCCGTGTGGTCAGTACCGGGATCGAAACGGCCGGCATTCAGCGGAACGGTTCTACCCGGCGAGTGGTGCCGACAACGCCGCGGCATGCCGCGGATGGTCCAATGATGTCCGAGGAGTGTTGTGGAGGGGTTGTAGTCCGGGCATTCCCGCCGGAAGGCTGTCCGCGGGCATCGGGGTGCCGCGGCGCGGCCGAGCGGCGCGCCGCGGGCGTTGCGGGTGGGCCGTTTCAGGGCCGTCCGGCGGTCAGGATGGCGTCGAGGGCGTCCTGCGGGCGGGCGGCGTAGTGGCGATTGGCCGGGGGGATGTACTTGAACTCGCCCCTCATGCGCACAATGGAGATGGCGGCGTTGCTCAACGCCGCCAGGTTGCGCGTCGCGCCCTTGCCGCCCAGAACCACAAAGCGGCTATTGTTGGCGATCAGCTTCAGCCGCCGGAACTGCCGCTCCCGCGTCCAGCCGATCCAGGCGTCCCGGACGCCGACCTTGAACGCTCCCGCCGTCCAGCCCACCAGCGCAACCCAGGTTTCTCCCCGCACCGCGACATGGCGCAGACACTGGCCGAACAGGCCATTGAACGGCAGATAATGAAACTCGGACGCCAGCGCATCCCAACACCGCCGCTCGCGCGCGTCCCGCACGGGTCGAACCGTCACCTCGCGCGGCGCGATCCGGTCGCCGCAAGCCTCTGATGTCGCCATGCATCCTATTCATAACACAACGATTTCTGAATAGTCTTAGCCAGCCCCGGTCTCAACGCCGTATGTTCCGGTTCAGCAGCTCAAAAAACGGTTTGCGACTTTTGGACGGCCCTGTTTCCTCTGCGGAGCAACGTGTGTTCGGCTCTCGGAGATGCTAGTGTTCCGTCAAGTCTAAAAATGCGAGTGTAGCTGCGAGGGATTTTTGGTTCCTGGCGAGGCGCGACGACGCGGTGTGGCAGGCCCCACACAAGAAGGAGCAACGAAGTCCAGGGGCCAAAAAGACCCGTAGATTTAGGCTTGACGGAGCACTAGGTTGGCCAACCGAGTACCGGCGATTACAATAGGTTGCGTCCGAGACAAGAGGTGGTTATGCCATGCTGATGGTTATCTCCCCAGCCAAGTCGCTGGACTTCGAGTCCAGGCCGACGACACGCAAGTTCTCGCAGCCGGAGTTCCTCGACGACGCCCGGTTGCTGATTGATCAACTCAAGGACTTTTCCCCGGGCGAAATCTCGGACCTGATGGGCATCAGCGCAAAGCTGGGCGAACTCAACTGCGACCGCTACAACGAATGGGCGCCGCCGTTCAGCCGGAATAACGCCAAGCAGGCGGCGCTTGCCTTCCGTGGCGACGTCTACATGGGCATGCAGGCCTGGAACTATTCGGAACGCGACTTCACCTGGGCACAGAAGCGAGTGCGGATCCTCTCGGGCTTGTACGGTGTGTTGAAGCCCCTGGACCTGATTCAGCCCTATCGCCTGGAGATGGGCGTATCGCTGCCCAACCCGCGCGGCAGGAACCTCTACGAATTCTGGGGCGACAGGCTGTCTGCGGCGCTCGCGGCGGAACTCGAAAACCACCGCTCGAAACTGCTGCTCAACCTCGCCTCGAACGAGTACTGGGATGTCCTCGATCCGGATCGCATCGGCGCGCGGCGTATAGTCCGGCCGGTCTTCAAGGACCTGAAGAACGGCCGCTACAAGTTCATCAGCTTCTACGCCAAGAAGGCGCGCGGGCTGATGGCGAGCTTCGTCGTGAAGAACCGCGTCGACAGGGTGGGGGGTCTCAAGGACTTCGACTGGGGCGGGTATCGCTACTGCGATGCGCAGTCTTCAAGGGACGAGTTGGTCTTTCTACGCGACAGGCCAGCCTAGCTGCCTAGTGCTCCGTCAAGTCTAAAAATGCGAGTGTAGCTGCGAGGGATTTTTGGTTCCTGGAGGCGCGACGACGCGGCGTGGCAGGCCCCACACAAGGAGGAGCAACGGAGCCTTCAGCCGGGGAGCGCGAGGGGGCACCCCTCGCAAGAAGGGAGCCTTCAGCCGGGGAGCGCGAGGGGGCACCCCTCGCAAGAAGCCTTCAGCCGGGGAGCGCGAGGGGGCACCCCTCGCAAGAAGGGAGCCTTCAGCCGGGGAGCGCGAGGGGGCACCCCTCGCAAGAAGGGAGCCTTCAGCCGGGGAGCGCGAGGGGGCACGCCTCGCATGAAAACCACCAGGGGCCAAAAAGACCCGCAGATACCCGTAGATTTAGGCTTGACGGAGCACTAGCTCCTTTATTCCCTTGGCTGCACCAGGTCGCCCAGTTGCGCCTTGCGCAGCTTGACCGGGCTTCGCTGCGCGCGGATGTTCAACAATTCCACCAGGAGGGCGAAACCCATCGAAAAGTACACATAGCCTTTCGGTACCGAGACTCCGAATCCCTCGGCCACCAGCATCAGGCCGATCACCAGCAAGAACGATAGCGCAAGCATCTTCAAGGTCGGATGATCGTCGATGAACCTGCTGACCGGACCGGCCGCGGCCATCATCACCAGCACTGCGGCGACGATCGCCGCGATCATCACAGCAAGCTCGTCCACCAGGCCGACGGCGGTAATCACGGAATCGAGCGAGAAGACGATGTCGATCAGGCCGATTTGCACCAGCACCCCCGCGAAGCTCGCAACCGGTGTGCCAGCGGTCTCGCTCTCTCGATGCTCGAGGGCGTTGTGCATCTCCCGCGTTGATTTCGCGAGCAGGAAACCGCCGCCGCCGAACAGAATAATGTCGCGCCATGACACGCTCCTGCCGAGGATTTCGAACAAATCCGCGGATAAGCTCATTATCCACGCGAGGGACGCCAACAAACCGATGCGCATGAACATCGCGAGGCCAAGCCCCAGATAGCGGGCCGGCGCTCGCTGATCCGCGGGGAGCCGCCCTGTCAGGATCGAGATGAAAACGATATTGTCGATGCCGAGGACGATCTCGAGCAGCGTCAAACTCAGGAAAGCGATCCATACCTCTGGATTGGCGAGCAGGTCTAGCATGGGATTATCATCCGTACCGTCAGTAATCGCTTTAGAAGTACACCATGACCGATGACCACGACCAAGCTCGAGCCCCAACAATCGAAGCGGCCGTATTCCGCCGCCTCGTGGAACATCTCGATGCGCACAAGGAGGTGCAGAACATCGATCTCATGAACCTCGCGGGGTTCTGCCGAAACTGCCTTTCCAAATGGTACGTCGAAGCGGCGCGTGAAAAGGGCCGCGACATCGACTATGAAGCGGCGCGGGAAATCGTGTACGGCATGCCCTACGCCGAGTGGAAGTCGAAATATCAGGGAGTCGCGAGCCCCGGGCAGCGCGCGGAATTCGAGCGCAATCAGGCCGCGTCGTAGGTCATGCGTTCGCCAAAGACCGGGGCCGGTGAGACACAGAGATCGACCGGCAAGCTTCGCAGGATCTGGCTCGACTGGCGCGGATTCGTACTGTTTGTCGCGGTGATGCTGGTGTTCCGCTCCGCCATTGCCGACTGGAACCAGGTGCCGTCCGGTTCGATGGAGCCGACGATCCTCACCGGAGATCGGATAGTCGTCGACAAGCTGGCCTACAGTCTGCGGGTGCCTTTTACGCTGACGCGGATCGCGCATTGGTCGGCCCCCGAGCGCGGGGACATCATCACCTTCCTCAATCCTGTCGACGGCCGACAGTTCATCAAACGCGTCGTTGGCGTGCCGGGCGATACGGTGGAGCTGCGCCGCAACAAGCTCATCATCAATGGAGTTGGCGCGACGTACGAAACCTTGACCGAGGAGGAACGCGCCGACCTGCGAATCCGTCCTTCCAATACATATCAGGTCTTGCGCGAAACGATCCTGGGCGAGTCTCGGACAATCATGGTGCATCGGTCTCCGATTGATCCGACCTCCTCGTCGTTTCGCCGCTTCACGGTGCCGGACGACAACTACCTGGTACTTGGCGACAACCGCGACAACAGCGGAGATTTCCGGCGCATCGGTCCTGTTTCATGGGAACGCATTCTCGGCCGCGCTCACGCGGTTGCGTTCTCGCTGGATCACGCCAACTACTACGCCCCGCGCGTGCGCCGGTTCTTCGTCGACCTGTCCTGAAACCGACGGAACATCTTTGCGGCCACGACAGTGAGCGCGGCCAATACGACTATGCCCGCCACGACTCCCAGGCTCATCAGGAAGAACCCCGTCAGTTCGCCGGTTTCGATTTCGAAGTTACGTGCGAGCCACACGATGGCCAGCACCGCTGCGATGGCCGCTAGCAGAACCGTGCGGACGGGGGCCTCAGGCGGGCGCACTATATCGACGGTCGCAACGCGCTGGGTTACTGCTCACGGAGCAAGCCGAAGAGCGCAGATGTCCTGGCGGGTCATTGCACTTCGATCAGTTCGACTTCAAAGATGAGCGTGGATCCCGGGCCGATCACGGGACCAGCGCCGCGGTCTCCATACGCGAGGTCGGCAGGAATGAAGAGTCGCCACTTGTCGCCGACCTGCATGAGCTGGAGCGCCTCCGTCCAACCGGGAATGACGCGGTTTACCGGAAACCTGGCGGGCTCGCCGCGCGAGTAGGAACTGTCGAATGGCGTGCCATCGATCAGCGTTCCGCTATAGTGCACGACCACGGTGCTGCGCCGTCTCGGTGTTGCGCCGTCGCCTTCCTCGAGAACCTCGTACTGCAGTCCCGAAGGCAACGTCACTACGCCTTCGCGCTGGGCGCTTTCGGCGAGGAAGGCTTCGCCTTGGGCCCGATTATCGGTCACGCCTTGCGCCTCGGCTTCGAATTGCAAGGCGAGTGCGATAACGACGAAAATATTCGCATACCATATTCGCATCTGGAGGCGTCCTGCGGGCCGGTATCCGCGATTGTAGCGCAGCGCCTCAAAAACCGTCGCCCCTTCGGGCGCGCTGTTTTTGCCCTCGCCGTGGTCGCTGACGCTCCACGGGCGTTTGTTCCTTGGAAGTACTTCGGGGTACAGTTCACCACTTGACGCCGTGCGGTGAACTCCCAAGAACCCTTGGGGACTAAATTGCGGGAAGACCGAAGTGGGCAGGTGCGCATTGAGACAGGAAACAAACATGCTCGGCGACCGCCTTGGCGAGACATTCGTGATAGCCAGGTGGTCCGTCGCGGCCTCAATCTTCGCGCTGACGATGGTCTCGGTCGCCGCGTCGGACGCGCCAGAGGCCAAGAGCCACGTATATGAGCCGCTGGCGCCGCTGGCTTCGCATGGAAAGACATCGGTCTCCATCGTCAACGAATTGCGCAACAATCATTACTATCCGCGCAGAAAGATCGACGACAGCGTGTCGGCCCAGGTCTTCGACAAGTATCTCGACAGGCTCGATTCGGATCGGGCGTACTTCCTCGCCGAGGATGTCCAGGCGTTGGACGAAAAGTACCGATTCGGCCTGGATGAGGCGCTTAGACAAGGCGACCTGGAACCGGCGTTCGACATATTCAATTTGTTCCAGCAACGCATGATAGATCGCCTGGAATATGTCCTCGCAGTTGTTGACGATGGCTTGGACACTCTCGACTTCACGGTGGACGAATCGCTCGAGATCGACCGCGAGAACGTGCCATGGCCACGGGATCGCGACGAAATGAACGCCCTGTGGCGCAAGCGCGTCAAGGCCTGGACGCTGGAGATGCTGCTGAATGACCGAAAAATCGAGGATATCGAAGAAACGATCGGCAAGCGCTACCGCAACCGCCTGCGGCAACTGACGCAAACAAAGCGCGAGACCCGAAGCGAGGAGGCGTTTCAGACCTACATCAACGCATTCACGAATACGTACGATCCGCATACGGAGTACTTTTCTCCCCGGAACTACGCCCAGTTCAACATCAATATGTCGCTTTCCCTTGAAGGAATCGGGGCGGTCCTGCGACCGGTGGACGAGTACACATCCATTGTCCGCCTGGTTCCCGCGGGTCCGGCGGACAAAAGCGGCGCGCTCAACCCCCTGGATTGCATCATCGGCGTGGGGCAGGGAGAAATGGGGGAGCTTATCGATGTTGTCGGCATGCGTCTCGACGAGGTCGTCGACCTGATCCGGGGACCGAAAGGCTCGATTGTGCGCCTGCAGGTGATTGCGCCGAACGCGGTGGATAGCGACGCCAGGATCGTCCAGATCACCCGTAACAAGGTGATGCTGGAAGAGCAGGCAGCGCAGAAGAAAATCCTCGATTACGACGTCGGCGGGCGCGAGCGCAAGATCGGGGTCATCGATGTTCCTTCCTTCTATGCCGATCTGAGGGCGAGCAGGAGGGGCGATGGGAGTTACAAGACGACCACGCGGGATGTAAGCCGACTGATAGCTGAACTCAAGCAGGAAGGCGTCGAAGGCATCGTTATCGACTTGCGCAACAACGGCGGAGGATCGCTGGAGGAGGCAAAGACCCTGACGGGGCTGTTCATCGAGACTGGCCCGGTTGTGCAGGTGCGCAACCAGGGGCGGCGCGCGCAGCCGTTCCCGGATACGGATTCACGCGTTGACTGGAGCGGTCCGCTGGCGGTGCTGGTGAACCGGCTCTCGGCGTCGGCGTCAGAAATTTTTGCGGGCGCGATACAGGCCTATCAGCGCGGCATCATCACCGGGGGCCAGACCTTCGGCAAGGGCACGGTTCAAACGCTGCTCCCGTTGAATCGCGGCCAGCTCAAGATCACCCAGGCAAAGTACTACCTCATCTCCGGCCAAAGCACACAGCATCGAGGCGTGATCCCGGACGTTGAACTACCGGAGACGTTCGACGTCGACCAGATAGGCGAAAGTGCACTGGACGATGCGATGCCGTGGGACCGGATTTCCCCGGCGGACTATTCGACCACCAATGCGATCGCGCCGTTCGTCAGCGCGTTGCAGACCGCACATACGCAGCGCGTCGCGGACGATCCCGACTTCCAATACCTTCGCGCGATGACCGAACGCGAAGCGGAGTTCCGTGCCAGAACCCACATATCGTTGAACCGCGAAACGCGGGAACAGGAACGTGCGGCGGATATGGACCGGCGGCTTGCCATCGTGAACGCGCGTTTGACGGCCAAGGGCGAACCGCCGATCGAAGACATCGAAGAATTGAACTCATGGCGGATCGAGGATGGCGCTGGACTCGACGCGCCAATCCCAATCACCCCAATCCCAACCGCCCCAATCACAATCACCCCACTCACTGATGGCGAATCGAGTGTTGAGAGCGGGGAAGACCCGCTGAAGGAAGAGCCGCTGGACGATCCGATGTTGCGCGAGACGGGCCTCATCCTGCTCGACTACATCGGACTCAACCAACAGGTTGCGATGGTTGAAGCGGAAGCGTCCGCCGCGCCCTGACGTTCCTAGCCTTCCGGCAGCGCGCGCGATGCGATCTGTTCGCGAATCCACTGATCGAACGCTTCGAACGGCATAGTCGTCTGCCGCCTGACACCGTAGCGCCGTAGCGTGACGCTCCCGTCGGCCTGCTCGCGCTCGCCGACGATCAGAAGGTTCGGGATCTTCCGCGTGGTGCCATCACGAACCTTCTTCGATACGGTATCGCTCGTGGACGCCATCTCCGCGCGGACGAATCCGGCCCGCAATCGCTCCACCAGAGAACGACCATAGCGCTCGAACTGCTCCGAGACGGTGATCACGCGTACCTGCACCGGGGCCAGCCAGGTGGGAAATGCGCCGCCGAAGTGTTCGATCAGGAACGCTACCATCCGCTCGTGGGTGGAGAGGGGGGCGCGATGGATGCAGTATGGCGTATGCGGCGCGCCATCCGCGCCAATGTAGGAGAGTCCCAGGCGACCCGGTTGCGCGAAGTCGAGCTGCACGGTGCTCATGGACTCCTCGCGGCCGGTGACAGTCGCGCACTGAATGTCGATCTTGGGGCCGTAGAACGCCGCTTCTCCCAAGCCATCGACATAGTCGATGCCCATCTCGGCCAGAACTTCGGCCAGCACGCGTTCCGAGAACGCCCACGCCTCGGCGTTGCCCACGTATTTGTCCTTGCCCTTGATATCGTCCGGATCCCAGCGCGACAGGCGCACGCGGTAGTCGGTGAGACCCAGCACGGCGTACGCGTCGGCGTACATCTGCATGACACCCTTGAACTCGTCCTTGATCTGGTCTTCGGTGCAGTAGATATGGGCATCGTTCATGCACATGCCCCGCACCCGCAAGAGCCCGCTTACGGCGCCGGATTCCTCGAACCGGTACACGTGGCCGTATTCGGCGAGGCGAAGCGGCAGATCCCGGTAGCTGCGCGGCCGCGCGGCGAAGATGCTGTGGTGGTGAGGACAGTTCATCGGCCGCAGCGCATAGGCTTCGCGCACCCAAACGCCATCCTCGTCCGCTTCCTTGAGTTCCATCAGCGGGAACATGTCCGCCGCGTAATAGGGCAGGTGTCCGGACTTGCGATAGAGTTCGGCCTTGGCGAGATGGGGCGTCGCCACGCGCTGGTAGTCCGCCCGGAACTCCATTTCCTTGGCCAACTTCTCGAGTTCGTCGCGAATCACGGTGCCGTTCGGCAGCCACAGGGGCAGTCCGCGCCCCACCATGTCGTCGATGTGGAAGATGTCGAGCTCGCGGCCGAGTTTCTTGTGATCGCGCTCGAGCCCCAGTTGGTAGGCAGCGATGCGGGCGTCGAGTTGCTCCTTGTCGGTAAACGCCCACGCGTAGATTCGCGTCATCATGGCGTTGTCGGAATCGCCCCGCCAGTAAGCTCCGGCAATGCTGCGCAGCTTGAATGCATCGCGCGGGATGTCGCGGGTGGTTTCCGCGTGCGGACCCTCGCACATGTCGAGAAACGGCCCGTTGCGGTAGAAGGACAAGCCTGTGAGGTCGCCTCGAGAGAGAAGTTCCTCGGCGTATTCGCGCTTGTAAGGCTCGCGCATCTCGTCGATGCGCTCGAGGGCTGCGCTGGCGTCGAGATCCTCGCGATAGAACCGCTGACCGGACCTCAGGATCTTCTTCATGCGCCGTTCGATTTCGGGGAAGTCTTCCTCGTTCAACGGCTCGGACAGAATGAAGTCATAGTAGAAGCCGTCCGCAATGGGCGGGCCGAAGCCGAGCGTCGAGTTCGGCCGCATCTCAAGCACAGCCTGGGCCATGACATGCGCAAGGCTGTGCCGAATCCGGTAGAGGCTGTCCTCTCCGTCGCCGCTGTGTTCCAACCGCATTTTGGTGCCCTCAACAAAAACCCCGGTGGCGGCCGCCTGCCGGGGTCTTGACGCCGGCGACCCTAAGGTCGCCGTATCCCGGTTCTGTTCACACGAATACGTCGACCCACTTGGCACTCCACGTAGTGCCGGTAGCCGTTATCCGTGCGTCAACCAGTCCGGAAATGTCCATGCCGCAATGATAGGGCTGCGATGGAATAAAGCAATCCGATAGGTGGGCTTGGGCGGGGACAAGGCACGGCGCCCGCCAGGGCGCCCGATTTTGTGGCACTAGCGGCTCCAGCGCCACCGAATACCCGTGAATACGGCGTCGCTCGCGGCCGTTCGGATGTCGGTACCGTCGATCAGGCGAAACGTGAACTCGCGCCACATTTCGCGACCGCCGCCGATGACCAGTTCGTGCGCGCGTGTGATCCGGAAGGCCAATCCGAGGCGTAGACGCCAGCTTTCCATTGCGAACAGGCTCCGACTCACGAGGGCGTCGTCGTATACGCGCCAGCGACCGCCCGCGGGATGGATGTCTGCCTGCAATCGCCAGCGCGGGTGCACGCGCCAGGTGAGCCGCGCGTCCGGAAAACCGAGCGTCATTTCCAGTTTGTCGTTGACGCGCCAGTCGATGCCGAGCACGGGTTTCAGTCGTGTCGTCCCGAACCGGTCGTCTCGGCAAAATCCCCAGAACGCGTCTACCGAAGGGGTCCACGCGCGACGGTATCGCATGAAGCCCTGCCAGAAGATGAACTCCCCATCGATGGCCCTTGGATGTCGACCGGCATTGGACGATCCGGCCAGCACCGGCGCCGCGGAAAACTCCCAATGCGGACCGGCAAATCGGTAAGCCAGCGCCAGGCGATGCAGATGGCCGTTGGTCTGAAGTGCCCTGTCCACCGACGCATCTATTTCATAGGCCCGGTATTCGTGTGAGAAACGCATCATTTGCGTGCGGTCGTCCTTCCGGCGATGCCAGAGGCGCGCGCGGTACGCCTTTTCCGCATCGCCGACGGCGTGCAGGCCGGCAGAGTGAAGGCGGGCGGTTTCCAGATCCGACTGATCGACAACCAGGAGATCCCGCGTCGACATCGGCGCGCACACAGAGGCATAGGCATGACAGGCCAGCGCGGCATGGAAAGCGGCGAGAAGCACTACGCGGCTTGCGTGTGCGATCAAGTCTGGAGGATGTTTCGCCATGTCGGTGGTCGTATAGTTGTAGTGTTCGTGGAAATCAATGCGCCCGGAGGGGATCACATGTTCGACCTGCTGGACTTTCTCGCGCAGCTATTCGTAACCATGGTGGGCTTCGGCATCCTGATCGTCGCCGTCCTGTATGTGGTGGATCGCACCCAGACCCGCAACGCGGTCAGGCGCAACTTTCCGGTCATCGGCCGCTTCCGCTATCTGTTCGAGCACCTGGGCGAGTTCTTTCGCCAGTAATTCTTCGCCATGGACCGCGAGGAGATGCCGTTCAACCGCGCGGAGCGCTCTTGGGTGTATCGCGCCGCCAAGGGCGAAGACACGATGGCGGCGTTCGGTTCGACAAGGGATTTGAAGCCGGTTGGCTCGGTCATCTTTGTCAACTGCCCCTATCCGACCCTGGAGCAGGACGCGGTCGATACCACGGACGTCACCATCGAACCCGGCCAGGACTCCATCAGTCCAAACCGCCATCCGGAAATCTATTCCGAGGGAGACCTGCTGGACATGATCGCCCACGTGCGCGGCATCGTCGGCAAGCCGACCGGGTTCAAGACGGTGATCGGCGCCTATGGTTGGATCGAGCGGTTGTGCGAGGAAGTTCACCGCCGGGGCATCGAGAGCGCGCCGGACTTCATCACCGTCGACAGCGCCGATGGCGGCAGCGGGGCGGCGCCGATGAGTCTCATCGACTACATGGGTCTGCCGATCAAGGAAAGCCTGCGGCTCGTCGTCGATATCCTGGCGCGCTACGGTTTGCGGGAACGCATCAAGGTCGTTGCGAGCGGCAAGATGATCACGCCAGGCGAAGCGGCGTGGGCACTGTGTGTCGGCGCGGATTTCGTGGTGTCCGCCCGCGGCTTCATGTTCGCGCTGGGCTGCATTCAGGCCCTGCAGTGCAACAGGAACACGTGTCCAACGGGCGTCACCACGCATGATCCCAGGCTGCAGCGCGGCCTCGATCCCGTAGACAAGGCGGAACGGGTGAGGCGCTACGCGCTGGCGATCAAAAATGAGGTCGGAGTCATCGCACACTCTGGCGGCGTGCCCGAACCGCGGCGCCTCAAGCGTTTTCACTGCCGTATCGTGCAGGACGACGGCAAATCGATTCCGCTCGACGTGTTGTACCCGGATCCGGAGCTCCAGGTGGCATTGGAGCGCGGCGCCGCTTGATGCCCAGGGGAACGCTCAAGGCTTGTACTTGATCGTCTCCCCCTCGACGGCGACATATCTCCGTTCCTTCAATCCCTGCACCAGCAACTCCAGCTCGTCGTCGGTCAAGCTGTCGCCAAAGAGGGAACGAATGGAGGCCTTGAGCGTCCTGACCTTGCGCGGACGCGAATGCCCGCGCAGATCGAAGTTGTGGATGATCTTGTCCATCTTCTCGCCGAGAGATTCGGATTCGCTGGCCTTCAGCCACGGAATCTCGAACAAGTCCCTTCTGCGCGCCGCCTTTATGTTCCGGGCCTGCAAGTGCTTGATCAACGGATCAAAACCCGTGTCCCTTGAGACGATGTGGAACTCATCGTCCGAACCGGGTTCGCCCAGCGCTCCCATGTAGAACGCGATATGAAAGTCGGCGGCGTTCTTGCCGCTTCCGGCAATCTCTACGTACTGCGCGTCTTTGCCCAAGGTCTGCATCTCGAATACGAGGTCTCTCGGTATCTTCGACTGGTTGGCCCCGACGAACACATAAACCTTGAAAGCGCGTCCCTTCGAAACATCCTTCAAGGCAGCGAGATTCTTCGGCTGCACGTTTTCATAGTCGATCAGCACATAGTTGGTTGCCACAATCCGGTCCTCGCGTGCTATGCACTGGGCGCAGGGCCCAAATGCTCGATATCGATGTCGCCCCATCGTTCATCGAGGTACTCCGCGACCAGTCGCCTGTGGCAATGGTGCGGCTGGTCCTCGCTACACAAGAGGCACCCCTCATCCAAGACTTCCCGCGGGATAGATCTCTCAATTTTTCGCTCGGACATTAAATCGAGGAACCGAGTCTCATAGGTATTCCAGTCGATGTCGCCGTTCCTGTAGCCGCGCAGCAATTCTTTGGTCGGTGCCAGGTTCGGCAAGTGAACGTACTCCATCTGGCAGATTTCCTTGAGGAACCAAGCGAGGTCTTCCTTCTTGGCGAAACCGGAAAGTTGCGAACCGTTGCTGAGCCGCACGTCCACTACGCGCTTGGCGCTGGATTCGCGCAGCAACTCGAAGAAGCGGCTGGCCGGTTTCTTCGTGAAGCCTATAGTCAAAACTTTCATGGGACCTCCTGCTCGGAGTCTCTCTGTGCGGCGAAGGCGACCTGTTCGGCGTGATGTGCTATGGCCAACGAGATGGACTCTTCACGCGTTGCGAACATGTCGCCCTCTGGGCTCAGATCGTGTTGCCTGACCAATCGACTGATCGCGTGGGCGTGGTCTTCGAGGCCCCCATCAGCCAGGATATGGTGCACGCTCACACCCCGAGCGTCGAGCGCCTGGGCGACGAGCAGCGTTCTGTGGCAGTCCAGCGGTTCCTTTTCCGCACACATCAGGGCGACACGCTGTTTGTTGGCTGCGTTCATCACCTTTCCGAGGCCCTGTCGAAAATCCCGCGTTTTGGCAACTCGATCGTAGCAGACGCGCCCGCCTTCATAGCACGCGGAATCACTCGGGCGTCCGCCGAGTTCGCGCCCGAAGTACGCGTATTCGATCTCGCTTGCCTTGAGCGCGCCCGAGAGTGATTCTCGGTTGAAATGCGGGTTGAAGCGGCTGTAAGGCGCTGAACGGACATCGGCCAGAACGCTCACTCGGTGTTGCGCCAGAAGATTCACAAACACTTCCAGGGAATGATTGGAATGTCCGATCGTGAAGACTGTAGCTCCGCGCGAACTCATGTCGCGCTCTTGCCTCCAATGATCGCCGCGATGAGCTTGTAGCAGTGCCCCTCGTAGGGTTCGCCGAGGCTTATCGTCAAGTAGGACTCCCCAAAGTCATAGGTGCCATTGAGCTTTGCAAGGTACGTTCTCTCGTATCCTGGGTCGGTCACCCACAATGCATACCGGCTTCCAGCGTGGTCGAAATAGCCTTGCACGCGCCGCTTCGCACTCCCGAACGCTTCCCCAGGCGCGAATACAGACAGCTTGAGTCGTGGGACCCGAATGAACCGAAGGGAACTGACCACCTCGCCGGCCGATTCAAGCGGGATCTTGTCGTTTCGACCGTTGTAGGTACTGTATCCGTCCGCCCAGAGCGGCTCGACGGGATCGGCAATTTTCGGCAATTCGAGCTGGGAAAACCTGCCCACTTTATGCCAGTAGTACTCATCATCCAGCAACCAGTTCTCAGTCTGAAAGCTATGGGGCTTTGGTGCTAGAACTGGTACCTGAACTATATCGAGAACCTGCGGGTCGCTTCCGTCTTCATATTGGCGCTCGTACTCTGACACTTCCCGGTTGTCCCGTTTGCTTACGGGCCGGATCCAGTTCCCCGCTCCAGACTCCGTAGTCCACTCGCGGCCCGCGATGCACCGACCTGCCAGCTTGCGGGAGTTTGCCAGACAAACGATTTGCTTGACGTCTGCCATGCTACCTGGCCGCCCAAATTAACAACCGCAACTCACTGTCGTCGATCAGGCTGTACTCCGGCAATCGTCCCGACATCTTCTGGCACTCTCGACGAATGATCGGGACCCCGTCGCCGCGCCTGTCCATCAGGCGCGTGCGCCCGAGGCCAGACGGCGCGTCGCAACGAGCCAGCAGCGACACGATGAGTTCGTTTCGATTTGCCTGCCTCAGGTGCAGACTGTCCGGGGTGAGCGTATTGACCAACGCGCCGGGGACGTAGAGTTCGAGACGGTCGCCGAACATGTGGAGGCGTATTCGTTCGCCTGCAACCGAATAGTCGCGATGGGCCACGGCGTTGACGATTGCCTCGAATACGGCCCGTTCGCTGAATTGTGGACGGTCCCGCCGGGCCGTCTCCTTGGCTGCCCGGACCAGCATGTTACGCTGCACGAAGTGCAGCGCTTCCGCCACTTGCTGATCCAAGGGTCCCCTGATATCACGTGCGTCGGTTTGGTAATCGGCGTCCGTCCGCTCGCCGGCGTAACTGACGGCCTGTATGTACGCATGGGGGAGCCATTGCTGCGGTTCTCGCGTGCAGAGAAGCGTCCCGGCCAAGGTCAGCCGCAGGCGCTCGTCCGTTGCGGTCGCGATGATTCGAAGCTTGTGCAAAGTGTCGTTCTCGGCCCCGGGACCGTTGATTTCGGGGGACAATGACTCGTCGGCAACGTCTGCGCGCAAGAAACGCTGGGTAAGTGCGTAGTCCAAGTCTGCTCGTTCGGTACGGGGAATGATCGACTCGTCGAAACGAATGACCCGGCTTTGACTCCGCTCTTGGAACAGGCGCGCGAGTGTATCGGGTGGCATCTCACGCTTGGAGCTGCCGATCCTCCGAAAGTATCCGCCCGGGCTTTTGTGCACAAACAAACCCCGCTCGACATCTATGCGAAGCACGGGCAAGAGACGACCGTTTGCGTCTTCCAACTCCAATTTCAGAATATCGGCATCGAGCGGCGGTTTGATGGAGTCGTTGCATACCTCCCGGACCCAACCCTCCACGGTGTCCAGTGCGTTCAGCGGAATGCCATGAATCGTTCGCGTCTTGTCGTCTACCCCGAGGAGCAGGCGACCGCCTCGGCCATTGGCGAAGGCCGCCAGTTCATCTGCGAGTTCGTCACGACTCGGTGTTGAAACCCGTCCCGGTACCGCCTCAACGTGTTTGAACTCCAACGCTGAGTCCTCGCCCAGTCGGATTCGGCGTAGCAAGTCAGCGCCAGTCATCAGCGATGTGTCGGCTCAACAGGCATCTGATGATCATATAGGAAATGCGTAGTAGCCACGCTGAGGTTGCGAGTTGTCCGGTTGCCTCTGAGGATCGCATATACGTTGAGTCACTGAAGAGCCGATCGGCATGTTGCAGGTTTCCTTGGCGGCAACAGATTGAGGGCGCCACCCAGGTTTCCCGGTGTATAGTTCTGGTCGCCTTTTCTTGCGGCGAGAAGCTATGGCATCAACTTCATCCCCGACCACTTTTACGGAACAGGACCTGCGCGATGCCGTGCGCGCCGGAGCCGTTTCGGAAACAGACGCGGATGCGTTTCGGTCTTACATGGCATCTCGTGCGCCGCACGTCGACGAAGAAGAATTTCACCTGTTCAAGGGCTTCAACGACGTCTTCGTTGCCCTGGCTTCGGTACTGCTTTTCAGTGGCATCGCGTGGTTCAACGCTGATTTGGGAGTCGTCGCCGCCTGTCTCCTGGTGATGGCGCTTGCCGTGGCGCTGAGCGAGTACTTCACGTTGCGCAAACGCTTGGCGCTGTCATCGATACTCTACGTGCTCGTATTCAGCATCGCCGCTGCCGCGGGCCTGTTCTGGGCGTTTTGGTCGCCGCACTCCTGGATGGGCCCGGTCATTCTGTTTCACCTTGCCCCGAAGTCGGGATTGTCGGCGCTCTTGTGTGGTGCTGTCGCGGCGGCGTTGTTCTGGTGGCGATACAGGGTGCCTATCGCCGTCGCAGTCGGCGTGTTCTTCCTCGGTGCTGCCCTCTACTACACGTGGCTGGTGTTTTCGCCGTTCGATGACCCCGCGCAGGGTGCCAACATCGTACTGTTCGTGCTCGGCATCGGAACTTTTGCCTTCGCGATGTATTGGGATGCGGGCGACCAGGATCGAATATCACTGCAGTCGGACGTGGCTTTCTGGCTCCATCTGGTTGCCGCCCCCTCCATCGCGCATCCAATTTTCTGGTGGGTTCAGTCGGGCGTTCTATCCGCCGACTGGCTCGAAGCTACTGCCGTGGTCGTGTGTTACCTGGGCCTCGCGTACGTTGCCGTGCTTGTGAACAGAAGGGCGATCATGGTCGCCGCCACGGCTTACCTCGTCGGTGCCGTTGCCTGGTATTTCAACGAGCTTTCGACCTTGTACAGTGTCGCCATCGCGCTGATTGTCATCGGCTGCCTGTTCCTGGCGATGGCGGTATGGTGGTCGACCATCCGCGCCGCAGTGATCCGGTACCTGCCCGGCACCGTTCGTAATCTGGTCGTGCCCGCCTGATCCCGACATGCGCGTTTTGATCCGGGCGAAAGGTATTCGTCGCGGCGGGCATTTCCTCTGGTTCGTACTGCTGCTTCCCGGGTGCGCCGCCGATAGCACTCTCCCGGCGACGGCGACCGCCGCTGCGGCCGCGGGGCAAGTCGATGCGGTCGAGCCCGCCCCGCTATTCAACGATGTCCATTTTCACCCCTCCAACTACGTTCAACAGGGTATCACCGCGCGCGAGTACTTCGACTTGGTGGGCGATAGGGTGGGCCGCGTGGCGATGTTCGGCATTCCGCTGCAGCAGAAATGGGACTACTTCGTCTCCGGTGATCGCGCGCCCCACTACTACCTGCACTCGGACGCGGCGCTCTACTACTATTCGTTCGTCGACGCTGTGATCGCGCGGGAATACCTGTCGTTGAGCGATGCGCAAAAGCGTCGCGTCGATCCGATGATCACGGGTTTCAACCCCACCGACATGTACGCCGACGACCATATCCGGCGGGTTCTGCTCACCTTTCCGGGCGTCTTCTCCGGCATCGGCGAATTCAGCATCCACAAGGAGTTCGTGTCGTCGAAGGTCGCTGGCCACACGGCGAGCCTGCGTAATCCCGCCCTGGACAGGATCCTCGCCACGGTCGCGGAAATCGGCCTCGTGGCAATCCTGCATTGCGATATTGCGCGGGTGGGTCCAGGCGAACGACCGGCGCACTACGACGATCTGCTTGCCGTCCTCGCTGCCCGTCCGGGTGCGTCCGTAATCTGGGCTCACACGGGACTGGGCCGTTTCGTGCCGCCGACGGATCAACACCTGTCCTTGCTCGATGAGATGCTTGGCGATCCGCGCTACGATCACGTGATGCTCGATATCTCGTGGGACGAAGTGGCGGAGTACGTCGTGCGGGACGCCGACACTGCGGCTGCCTGGGCAGTGCTGATCGAAAAACATCCAACTCGGTTCCTGTTCGGTACGGACTCGGTCGCGCCATCGAACTGGGACGCTTACGCCAGGACGCATGAGGTCTACCGGCCGCTTTGGGAACGGCTCGACGCCCACACGCGGGCGCAGGTGGAGCGGCGCAACTACGAGCGAATCTTCGACGCAGCCGTTCCCCTGGTTCGCGCCTGGGAACAGCGTCACCTTTCGATCAAGTCCTTGCGGGACCAGTAGGGTAGACCGCAAGCGACAACCGCTCGTTCGGCAATCCGCCAACGGCTGTCAACTCCTACGGGTCGCGTCTCCTGGTGAAGAACCAAAGGATAAGAACCGGGGGCAGCCACGGGGCGACGCGCTCGAATGGATCCCCTGGCAGGTGTGCCGCTTGCGAGAGCATGGAGTCGCCGATTGGCGCGGAGCCCAGAGAATAAAACAGGACGGTCACCGCGAAACCCGACAGCATGGCGGCCAGAGCGGGACCTGCGGCGACGATGCGCCCCATGACGCGGAACAGCACGATGGGTCCGAATGCGGCCCCGAGTGCGGACCACGCGAACAGGACGCGGTTGAAGATGGTGTCCGGCAGGCTAAGCGCGAGCACCACGGCCAGCGCGGCGACAGCGAACATCGCGACCCGCGACGCCATCGCCTCGCGGCCCGGGAAGCGGCGGTTGACACCCATGTCGTGGGCAACGGCGCCGGCGGCGGAAAGGAGCAGGGAGTCGACGGTCGACATCACGGCCGACAAGGTGGCGGCGGTTGCGACACCCGCCAGGACGAGGGGCAGATAGTCGCTGGCGGCGCGATAGAACAACGTCTCTGGATTGCCCATTTCGGGAATGAGCGCGCGACCCGACAGGCCCAGCGTCACCATTCCGGCGAATACGACGATGCCCCAGCCGAACACGATCGCATAGGCTTGCCGGCGTTCGGCCTCGCCCCGCACCGCCATTAGCCGGGCGAGCAGGTGCGGCTGACCCAATGCGCCGAGCGACATGCCCGCCAATCCGACCACAAAGCCCAGCAGGATCAGTCCCGCATGGCCCCCGTCGAGCTGCAGGTACGCGGCGGGCATTGAGGCGGCCAGCGTGTTCCACACCTCGGTCGGCCCGCCCGCGGCGGCGAGAGCGGCCGATGGCACCCCCACCGATACCACCATCATGATCGCGGCCTGCACGGTGTCGGTGACCGACACCGCCCAGAATCCGCCGACGAGCGAGTAGAACACGACGATTGTCGCCCCGATCACGATTGCGGTCGGCGTCGCGATGGCGAAGTTCTCGGTCAGCGCGTTGCCGGCGGCGTCGAGTTGCGCCGCGACGTAGAAGATGAAGCAGAACAGCACGAGCACTGCCGCCGCTACCGTGGCGATCCGCCGCAGATCGCCTTGGCTGTCCTGCAGCAGGAAGTCCGTCAGCGTCACCTGTTGATGATCCCTGGACTCCTGGCGCAAACGACGACCGAAGTACAGCCATACGACCGCATATGCCGCCCACACGCCGGGGACCATCCACAGGGCGCTGAGGCCGATGGCGTAGACGAATCCGGAGAATCCCAGGATCACCCAGGCGGAGGAAGTGCTCGCCGCATAGGAAAGCCCGGCCACCAGCGGTCCAAGGCCGCGACCGCCGAGAAAGAAATCGGCCTCGCTACGGTTTCTCGACGCCGCCCACAGGCCGATGATGATCATCGCGACCTTGTACGCGACCAGCGTAGTCAGGATGATCGTTGCTTTGTCCACGCTTGTCTCTCCGCGTGGGGCCGCAGGGAACTTGCTTCCCGCGTTATTTGTGCTTCGCCGTGAGCTGGAGCAGGATCCCGTGGGTGGACTTCGGATGCACAAACACCTGTGGTCCACCTTCGCCAATCAATTGCGCGCCGGCCTGTTTCATTGCGGCCGATGTGGCGGCCAGATCATCGACGGCGAACGAGATGGTGTGGATACCTTCTCCCCGGCTTTCCAGCGCCCGGGCCACGGGGCCATTGGGATCGGTCGGCGCAACGACTTCGATGAATCCGCCGTCGGGCAGGTTGAAGAATGCCTGCTTGACGCCGAGCGCGTCGGTCTGATCGGTGCGGTCGAGGGTGAGTCCGAGACGGTCACGATAGGTCTCTATCCCTTGCTCCAAGTCAGAAACACGAATCACCAGGTGATCGAATCCGGTCATTGGCATGCGTATATCCCCTGCAGTCCTCATCTTGGGTGGATCGAGCCGCGCAACCGAGCGTCCCATATCCGGTGTCGGTAGCTCGCGCTCCCAAAAGGACTCTGGCCCGGGTTCCGTCGCGGGCAGCGCGAACAGGTCGTGACGTTACCACATCGCCAGCGCCCGATTGCGCTGTCTTCGATTCGAGCGGCGAATATCGGTCCCGCGCGCAACCCGCAGCCTCTTCGCGATCGTCCATGCGACTAGCGAAAGCGCGCTAAAATGCGGTTTCCCGGCCATGACGGCGAGGGCTTACGACGTTGCGGGAAGGCGTTCGGCCGGGCAATCCCGCGCAGGAGCCCCGCGCAGGAGCATGCGATATGCCGAAGGCACTTCTTTGTCGAGCATTGCCGACGTTTTTGGCGTTGTCGTTCGCCGCATTCGGTCATGCCGCCGAAAAAATGACGGCGGCGCCCGCCGTGAAGAAAGCGGCACCCGCGGTGGTGAACATCTCCGTTTTCGGGCAAGAGCACAGTCGACGTCCCCAGATCTTCGACTTCTTCGAGTTCCCGGTGCCGGACGGATCTCCGGTTGAACCGAGCCCCGGCACAGGGTCCGGTGTCATCATTGATGCGAGCGAGGGTTACGTGGTCACCAACCATCACGTGATTCGAAATGCCGAGAGGATCGAGGTGCGGCTTCACGACCGCCGCAGCATGGAAGCGAAACTCATCGGCAGCGACCCGGGAACGGATGTCGCACTGCTGCAGATCGAGGCGGAGGATTTGTCGGAACTTCCGCTCGGAGATTCCGATGCGCTCGAGATCGGGGACTTCGTGGTGGCGATCGGTAGCCCGTTCGAGTTGGATCAGACGGTAACGCTCGGCATCGTCAGCGCGCTGGGCAGAAGATCCATCAATCCCATCCCTGGCGGCTATGAGGACTTTATTCAGACCGACGCCTCCATCAATCCGGGCAATTCCGGCGGCGCGCTCGTCGATCTGGAAGGACGCTTGATTGGCATCAACACGGCGCTGATTACGCCCGTGGCAGGCAATGTCGGCATCGGCTTTGCCGTGCCGTCCAACATGGCGAAAACGGTGGTGGATCAACTGCTGGAGTTCGGGGAGATCAGACGAGGACACTTGGGCGTGGAAATCGAGGACGTATCGCCGGACATAGCGCAAGCGCTGGACCTCGATGAAATCTCCGGTGCCCTGGTATCGCGCGTGATTGAGGACTCGCCGGCGGAAGCGGCGGGCATAGAGACGGAAGATGTGATTGTCAGCGTCGACGATGAGCCTGTTGAAGACAGCGTCGATCTGCGCAACCGAATCGGTTTGTCCCGGGTTGGCGAAACCGTCCAGATCGGTATCGTTCGCGATGGACGTCGCATCGACAAGGAGGTCGTCATCGGCCAGGTACAGTCCACTTCCGTTGCTGGCGCCACCTCGTCCGAAAAGCTCAAAGGCGTGGAATTCGGGGAGATCAGCCGTGACCATCCATGGTTCGGGCGAGTGGAGGGCGTCGAGGTGCGGAGCGTCGAAGCGGGCAGTCTGGCCTGGGAGTCCGGCCTGCGCGGGGGGGACGTCGTGTTCGCGGTGAATCGACGGAAAGTGCGCAGCGTCGACGAATTTGTCGAAACGGTGAGGGAGCAGGAAGATGTGCTGGACGTGCTGATGCTGCACGTTCAGCGCGGAGGGAGGCGGGAGCTTGTCGTGTTACGTTGATGGCGTCGCGGATGTTCGGGGCGCACATGCACCGGCATTCGCTGCATTGACAGCGCGCTGTGTTGCGTTAGGGTGTGTGTATGGACCTTGATGAACGCCGTCAGGAACTCGAAGCGCGCCGGGAAGAGATGAGGGACCGCGTCGCCCGAGTAGCAACTTATACGCAGCATCGCGAAGAACCGCTGCCGCCGGATTTCGCCGAGCAGGCGGTGGAGCTTGAGAATCAGGGCGTCCTGGTAGCGATAGACAGCGAATTGAATGCCGAGCTGCGGTCAATCGAAGTTGCGTTGCGACGAATCGAGTCGGGCGAATACCTGTACTGCTCGAGTTGCGGCGAAGAGATCGGGGAGCCTCGGTTGAACGCGCTACCTTCCGTGGCGCTCTGCATCGACTGCGCGCAGAAGCGGGATCGCAAGCTGTAGTACAAGCGACGGGCGGAGGTCTGGCACTCGCGTCGTCATGCAGCCGCATTCGCCACGGGCGCACCGCTGGTGAAGACCAGTTCGTTTCCCGCGACGTCGACCGAAACGGCCTCGCGGCCGCTGAACTCCCCAGCCAGCAAGCGTTTGGAGAGGGGGTTTTCCAACTGCTGCTGGATGGCGCGCTTCAGCGGCCGCGCGCCGTACACCGGATCGAAGCCCGCTTCGCCGAGCTTGTCGAGCGTCGCGTCGCTCAGTTCGAGGGCGATATCCTGTTCGGCGAGACGCTCCTTGAGCCGACCGACCTGTATGCCCGTGATCGCGCGGATCTGGCTCTTGCTCAGGGGGTGGAACACCACCGTCTCGTCGATGCGGTTCACGAACTCTGGACGAAACTGCTGCGCGACGACGTCCATGACGCTCGCCTTCATCGCCTCATAGTTCTCCTCGCCCGCGAACTCCTGAATGATCGACGAACCGAGGTTCGAAGTCATGACGACCACGGTGTTTCGGAAGTCCACCGTGCGCCCGTGGCCGTCTGTGAGACGGCCGTCTTCCAGCACTTGCAACAGGATGTTGAACAGGTCGGGATGCGCCTTCTCGATTTCGTCGAGCAGCAGCACCGAATAGGGCTTGCGGCGAACTTTCTCTGTCAGGTAGCCCCCTTCCTCGTAGCCGACGTAACCCGGCGGAGCGCCGATGAGGCGCGCGACGGAGTGCTTCTCCATGAACTCGGACATGTCGAGGCGCACCATCGCGTCTTCGCTGTCGAACAGGAATTCCGCCAGCGCCTTGGTAAGTTCGGTCTTGCCAACTCCGGTGGGGCCGAGGAACAGGAATGATCCGTTCGGCCGATTGGGGTCGGCGAGGCCCGCGCGCGAGCGCCGGATGGCGTCGGCGATGGCAGTCACGGCTTCGTCCTGGCCGACAACGCGTTGATGCAAGTCGGCTTCCATCGCAAGCAGCTTTTCGCGCTCGCCTTGCAGCATCCTGGATACCGGAATGCCGGTCCAGGCGGACACCACTTCGGCGATTTCATCCTCGGTCACCTTGTCGCGCAGGAGCTTGAAGCCCGATCGGTCGGCGTCGGCGGCGTTGCCGAGCCGCTTCTCGAGTTCCGGTATCTTGCCGTAGCGCAGCTCTGCCATGCGCTGGAGATCGCCGCCGCGCTGCGCGGTCTCGAACGACACGCGCGCGCGTTCCAGTTCTTCCTTGACTTGCTGCGTGCCGTTTACGACAGCTTTTTCGCCGTTCCACACTTCTTCCAGGTCGGCGTATTCGCGCTCCGTCGTTTCGATGTCCAGAGTGAGCCGTTCGAGCCGTTCCCTGGACGACGCGTCCGTCTCTTTTTTCAGCGCTTCCTGTTCGATCTTGAGTTGCACCAGTCGCCGTTCCAGCCGGTCCATCGGTTCGGGTTTGGAGTCGATCTCCATACGTATTCGACTTGCCGACTCGTCCACAAGATCGATGGCCTTGTCGGGCAACTGGCGGTCGGTGATATAGCGGTTGGACAGGGTCGCCGCCGCGATGATGGCCGGGTCGGTGATGTCGACGCCGTGGTGCACCTCGTAGCGCTCCTTCAGGCCACGTAGAATAGCGACCGTGTCTTCGACGGACGGTTCATCGACGAGCACTTTCTGGAACCGCCGTTCGAGCGCGGCGTCCTTTTCGATGTTCTGGCGGTATTCGTCCAGGGTTGTCGCGCCAACGCAATGCAATTCGCCCCGGGCGAGCGCGGGTTTCAGCATGTTGCCGGCATCCATCGCGCCTTCTGCCGCGCCTGCGCCGACAAGAGTGTGCAGTTCGTCGATGAACAGGACAATGCGGCCTTCCTGTTTGGACAGGTCGTTGAGTACGCCTTTCATGCGTTCTTCGAACTCGCCGCGGTACTTGGAGCCGGCGATCAGAGCGCCCATATCGAGCGCCAGCAAGCGCCTGTTCTTCAGTCCTTCCGGCACTTCCCCGTTGACGATTCGTTGTGCAAGACCCTCGACGATGGCGGTCTTTCCGACGCCGGGTTCGCCGATAAGCACCGGGTTGTTCTTCGTGCGCCGCTGCAACACCTGTATGGTGCGGCGAATTTCGTCATCCCGGCCGATCACCGGGTCGAGCTTGCCTTGCTCGGCCCGCGCGGTGAGATCGATGGAGTACTTCTCCAGGACTTGCCGGTTTTCTTCGGCATTGGGGTCGGAAACGGAGTCGCCGCCCCGGACCTGGGCGATGGCCGCTTCGATGGCTTGCTGTTGGGCGCCGTGGGCGACGAGCGCATCCGCGACGGTGCCGCCGGTTTCCAGGACAGCCAGAACGAACAGTTCGCTGGATATGTATTGGTCGCCGCGCTTCTGCGCGAGCTTGTCCGTCACGTTCAGCGTGCGGGCGAGTTCGTTGTCGATCTGCACGTCGCCGGCATCCCCGCCGGTGACCGCGGGCCGCCGCGCCAGCATGTCTCCTAGCTGCACGCGCAGCGCGTTGACATCGACGCCCGACTGCGCGAGCAGAGGTCGAACGCCGCCGCCCTGCTGGTCGAGCAGGGCGATCAACACATGGAGTTGTTCGACGAACTGGTGGTCGCGGCCGACAGCCAGGCTTCCCGCTTCGGACAGCGCTGTCTGGAGCCGTGTCGTCAGTTTGTCCATTCGCATGTCGAACCCCGTCGAGTCGTTCGCGGATCAGTTGTCTACAAACGCATACGTTGGGGTGTTCGATGTTTTTGCAAGGGTCTGTCTGCGCGCGACACGGGCTGGTGCCTCAGACTCCCGATCCTTCAGGAAGCGCTGGTCGGTACCTGGCTGAACGGAATGCCCTTGTCGACGCGCACGTCCTGCGGCATGCCGAGTACGCGCTCGGCGAGGATGTTGAGCATGATCTCGTCGGTGCCGCCCGCGATGCGCATGCCCGGAGCGCCCATGAACGCCCCCTGGAGCATGCCCGAGCGCCACGACAGTTCGGGATCCGAAACGACCCCGGACATTTCCAGCAGGTCGATGGCGAATGAAGCCATCTCCTGGGCTTTCGAAGCGCCGACATACTTGCCGATGGAATTTTCCGGCCCGGGAATATCGCCCCTCGACAGGGCCGACATGGACCGGTACCCGGTAAACCGCAGGCCGGATTCCTGGACGTACCAATCGGCGAGTCGGGCGCGCACCGATCTGTCCTCGATGGCGGGCCGGCCGTCGATCTCCACGCGCTGAGCGAGTTCGAACACCTGTTTGAAGCCGAGTCCGCCTCCGCCCCCGATGGCGGCGCGCTCGTTCATGAGCGTCGTGATGGCAACCTGCCATCCCTGGCCCACGGCGCCGAGGCGTTGTGCATCGGGAATCCGCACGTCCGTAAAGTAGACTTCGTTAAAGTTGGATTCGCCGGATATCTGCTTGATCGGTTTGATCTCGATGCCGGGCGACTTCATGTCGACGAAGAAGTAGGTCAGCCCCTTGTGCTTCGGCACTTCCGGATCCGTTCGGACGACCAGGATCGCGTAGTCACTATACTGGGCTCCCGAGGTCCAGATTTTCTGGCCGTTGACCACCCACTCGTCGCCGTCCTTTTCCGCCTTGGTGCGCAACGCCGCGAGGTCCGAGCCGCCGGCGGGTTCGCTAAACAACTGGCACCAGATGTGTCCACCGGACGCAAGCGGCGGCAGGTATCTACGTTTCTGCTCTTCCGTCGCCCAGCTCATCATCGTCGGCGCCGCCATTCCCTGGCCGATCGCGAACACGCTCAAAGGGATGCGAACGGACGACTCCTCCTGGTTCCAGATGACCTGTTCCATGGGCGACGCGCCGCGCCCGCCGTACTCCCTGGGCCAGCGGATACAGGCCCATCCGGCTTCGTACTTGCGCTTTTGCCAGAGCTTCGCGCGCTGTATCTCGTCGAGCCCCTCGAGTTCCGCCTTGGAAGGTGCGTTGGCTTCCAGCCATGCCCGCGCTTCGCGCCGGAACGCGGCTTCTTCGGGGGTGTCGTTAAAGTCCATGCTGCGTGCTCCCTGAATCTCTCAAGCCGCCTGGCCTGCTTCGATCGCGGCGATCAATCGGTCCTGCCAAATGCGTTCGCTGCCGATGTTCACGGATAGCAGCTTCGCGCGCCGGTAGTGGAACTGGCAGTCGAACTCCCAGGTAAACCCCATGCCGCCGTGGGTCTGGATGTTTTCCTTGGAAGCGAAGTAGTAGGCCTGGATTGCGCTGACCCGCGCGGTCGCCGCCGCCAGGGGCAGCTCGCTGGCATCCGTCGACAGCGCCCAGGCGCCGTAGTAGCAGTTCGAGCGGGCGAGCGAATTCTTTACATAGATGTTGGCGAGTTTGTGCTTGATGGCCTGGAACCCGGCGATCGGTCGCCCGAAGGCGTAGCGGCCCATGGCGTACTCCTTGGCCTGCTCGAGCGCCGCGTTCGCACCGCCAACCTGTTCCCATGCGAAAAGCACCGCGGCGCGATCGAGGATCCTGCGCGTGAGCGACCAACCTTCTCCCGCAACGCCGATGCGTTCCGCTGCCGCGCTGTCGAAGTCGATCTTGGCATGGGACCGGGTCGGATCCAGGGTTTCCACCTTCGCCCGTGTTACGCCTTGCCCGTCGAGTGGCACCAGGTAGAGGCTTGCGCCGTCGCCGCGGTCGCATTTGCCGACCACCACCGCGAAGTCCGCTATGTCGCCATCGGCCACCGGCAGCTTCGCTCCCGTCACCGTGCCATTCGCATACGATGTGGCGAGACGGCTCGGCGCCGGTTGTCCCGGACCTTCGGCGAGCGCGAACGCGCCGATAGCCGCGCCGGAAGCGAGCTTCGGCAACCAGGCTTCCCGCTGCGCATCGTTTCCGGCCAGGACCAGCGCTTCCGCCGCAAGGTAGACCGACGATGAGAAAGGCACGGGCGCGACGACACGTCCGAGTTCCTCCGCGATCACGCATAGCTCCAGGTAGGACAGTCCGAGACCGCCGTGCTTTTCCGGGATGGTGGCGGCTGTCCAACCCATTTCCGCAATACCCTTGAATAGCTCGGCGTCGAAAGACGCGTCGCCTTCCAGGATCGCGCGCACCGCGCTCGGCGGACACTTGTCCTGGAGAAATCCCGCCGCCTGTTCGCGCAGCAGGTTTTGCTCATCTGAGAATTCGAAATTCACGCTGGATTCCGCGCACGTTCCTATGTTCTTGGGGCGCGGATTGTACGTTGAGTTCGCGCAAGTCTCATTGACCTGCGCGATCATCTCGGCCCTTGGTGAAATATACGGGCTAAAATCCCCGCATGGACTATGCGAAGTTCGGTTTTGTTCGCGCCGCCGCCGCCGCACCCCGCGTGCGCATTGCGGATCCGGCGGCCAATGCGGACGCGCTCCTCGACGCATATCGGGAACTTGCTGCCCGCGGTGCATCGCTGGTCGTAACGCCCGAACTGGGCGTCACCGGATATAGCTGCGAAGATCTGTTCGGCGCGGAGGATCTGCTGGCGGCGTCGCGAGAAGCGCTTGCCGCGATAGCGCGCGAAACCGGCGACGCGGCGTTCGTCGTCGGCGCGCCCTGGCGCCTGGACGATGGGCGCCTGCTGAATGCCGGGTTCGTGTGCGCGGGGGGACGCGTGGTGGGCGCGGTGCCCAAGTCGGCGCTGCCGAACCATGAGGAGTACTACGAGAAACGCTGGTTCGTTTCCGGCGAAGATGTAGCAGTCGCGGTAGACGATGATCGGCTCGGCATCTTCGCCATGAACCCCAGGCAACTGTTCGGTATCGGCGGAACCCGTTTCGCCATCGAGGTCTGCGAGGACCTCTGGTCGCCGATGCCGCCGAGCGTGCGCCACGCCCTTGCCGGAGCAGACATCATCGTAAACCTTTCCGCCAGCAACGAGCTGGTGGCGAAAGCCGATTACCGGCGCGACCTCGTGCGCATGCAAAGCGCGCGGCTCGTCTGCGGATATCTGTATGCGTCGAGCGGCCCCTCGGAGTCGACCAAGGATGTCGTATACGGTGGTCATCTGCTGGCCGCGGAGAATGGCTGGATGCTGGACGAATCGGAACGCTTTCTCCTCGACGGCGGGAGTCTCGCGGTGGATTTTGACTGGCATAAAATACGCCGCGAGCGCGCCCGCAATTCGACGTTTTCCGGCAGCCGCCGCGGCGACGCCTATCCTGTGGTTGCGTCTGGCGCCGGCCGACCCCTGGAGGAGACACTGCGGCGCTACCCCAAACACCCGTTCGTGCCAGACGACGAGCGAGAGTTTGATGCGCGGGCGAGAGATGTGCTCGCGATTCAGGCGACCGGTCTCGCGCGCCGCCTGCGCGCCGCGGGAAGCAGGCATCCCGTCCTCGGTCTCTCCGGCGGGCTCGACTCCACGCTGGCTTTCCTCGTCTGCCTCGATGCGCTGGCGCTAAACGACTTAGCCGTAGACTCGCTGCATGCGATCACCATGCCGGGTCCCGGCACCACGGAGCATACCAACGCCTCGGCAAAGCAACTGGCAAAGGCGGCAGGGGCAACTATTCGGGAAATCTCCATCGAGAGAGCGGTCCGCTTGCACCTGGACGATATCGGGCACAATGGCACATATGACGTGACGTTCGAGAACGTGCAGGCCCGCGAACGCACGCAGATTCTCTTCGATGTGGCGAATCAGAACGCCGGCATCGTTGTAGGCACCGGCGATCTGTCCGAACTCGCCCTCGGCTGGTGCACGTTCAACGCGGATCACATGGCGCACTACAACGTGAATGCGGGCGTGCCTAAAACGATGGTCGCCTATCTCGTCCGCTGGTATGGGCGCCACCGCGCCCGGGCTGCGCTGGCGGCCGTGCTGCAACGCGTGCTCGACACCCCCATCACGCCGGAACTCGTGCCTTCCGAGAGCGGCACCGTGGCGCAGAGAACAGAGTCGATTATCGGTCCTTACGAACTGCACGACTTCTTTCTCTACCACTACATTCGCACCGGCGCGGCGCCCGACAAGATATACGCGCTGGCGCGGCTGGCGTTCGCGGATAACTATTCGGGCGATGACGTCAAGCGCTGGCTCAAGGTGTTCTTCCGGCGCTTTTTTGAGGCCCAGTTCAAACGCACGACTATGCCGGCGGGACCCAAGGTGGGTACCGTGGGCCTGTCTCCGCGCGGAGACTGGCGAATGCCGGACGAGGCCGATGCGAACGCGATGCTGGTTTTGCTGGAGAGATTGCGCTGATTCGGGTTGTCCGTCGAATTGGGTCGTTGTTGCTTTGTGCGCTCGTGGCGATATGCGTCGATGCGCAGCCGGAGGAACCGTATTGCGGTGACGAGGGCGTGTGGATCCAGACACTCGGATCCGGCGGCGAGGAACTCAACGATCGCCGCGGCGCGGCGAGCTACCTGGTCTGGCTGGACGCCCGCGCGTTGCTGCTGGTCGACCCGGGTCCCGGCAGTTCCCTGCGCTTCGACGAAGCGGGCGCCAGCTTCGCGGACCTGGACGCCATTGTCTTTACCAGTCTGCTGGCCCACCGTACGGCCGACTTTCCGAGTTTTGTCGCGGGCTCCCGAAATGCCGACAGAGACCGGCCGCTGACGGTTCTCGGCCCCGATGGCGATGACGCCTATCCATCGACTCGGGAGTTTATCGAACGTCTTATCGGGCCTGCCGGAGCGTACGCGCATCTGGCCGGATATCTGTCGTTCAGGAGCCCTGGCGGATACAAGATCAGTGCCCGTAGCGCGCCCGCGACGGGGCAGCGCCGATGGTCGGGGTTTGGCACGAAAGACCTGAGTTTGTCGGCGATCCCCGTGCATCACGGCGACGTGCCAAGCCTCGCGTGGCGCGCCGAAATTGCGCGGCGCTCGATCGTGTTTACCGGGAACTTCAACAATCGTAACGACATCGTCGCGGGTTTTGCCAAGAATGTGGACGCGTTGGTGATCCACCTGGCTATTCCGGAGTTCGCGCGCGGGGAAGTTCGGGAGCGGTTCGTGCGACCCTCCCAGATTGGTCGCATCGCTCAGCGCGCCAACGCGCGCATGGTGTTCCTTGGCCACCGAACGACCCGCACGCTGGGTCGCGAAAGCGCCAGCCGAGAGGCCCTCGCGGAACACTACGGCGGTCCTCTGGTGTTTGCCAACGAGCTAGAATGCTGGGGCTTGTAGCTGTAGACGAGAAGCCAAGGGAGTAGAGCATGGGAAAAGGCGATATCCGTACACGGCGCGGCAAGATCAACCGCAGCACGTACGGCGTGAGTCGGGCGAAGAAGGACAGGAAGAACAAAGCCAGGACAAGCGACCGAGGGCGCAGAGCCTGACGCGGGCGGCGGAACTGTCAAGGTCGGCGACATGACGCATGTCCGCGTCGAATGAACTGTGTTTCATGTCTGCAGTCGCGCAGCGGCGGCTTCTGGACGCGGGAGAGGTCAGCGCCCTGGAACTGCTGGACGCCCACATCGACCGGATCGAACGCTACGACGGGACTCTCAATGCCGTCGTCACACGGTGCTTCGAGCAGGCGCGGGAGATGGCGGCAACGGCAGCGTTGCGCGGGCCGCTCGCCGGGTTGCCCATCGCGCACAAGGATCTGGTCCCTACCCGAGGTCTTCGCACCACGTTCGGCTCCGTGCTTCACGCGGACAACATCCCGACTGCGGACGCGCTTATCGTGGCGCGTATCAAGGCCGCCGGCGCGATCACGCTCGGCAAGACCAATACGCCGGAATTCGGGGCCGGATCGCAGACCTTCAATCGCGTGTTCGGCGCGACGCGCAATCCTTACGATGTCTCCCGTACCTGCGGCGGCAGCAGCGGCGGCGCCGCCGTCGCGCTAGCGGCGCGTTTCATACCCATCGCGGACGGCAGCGATACCGGCGGATCGCTGCGCAATCCCGCCGCATTCTGCAATGTCGTCGGTTTCCGGCCAACCCCGGGACGTGTCCCGTTCGAGTCTACCCGCCCCGCCTGGAGCGATCTGTCGACGCCCGGTCCGATGGGGCGCAGCGTCGACGATACGGCGCTGTTGTTCTCCGTGATTGCCGGCCCGCATGATCGCCTTGCGGGCGTGTTGACGGAGCCGGGCGAGACCTTTCGACGCGTAACGCCAGTCGAACTGGGCAACCTCAAGGTGGCCGTGACCGAGGATTTCGGTGGTTTGCCCGTACAACCGGAGATACGCGAGGCTGTCCGAGCGATCGCGGCAAAGATAGAGGCAGCCGGCGCCCGCGTTGTGGAAGCGTGTCCCGACCTGGCCGACGCGACGCGCATTTTCCATGTGCTCCGCGCTGCCCGATTCCGCGCGCAGTTCGGGGGCTTCGCCGAGGAAGAAAAAGCCCAGCTCAAGGACACGATCATCTGGAATACCGAAGCCGGTGAAGCCCTGACCCACGCGGACGAAGATTGGGCAAACCTTGCCCGCTCCGCTCTTGTCGCGCGCGTGGCGGAATTTTTCCAGCATGTGGATGTCCTTCTCGGGCCGACGACGCAGGTACTTCCGTTCGATATAGAGACCGAGTGGGTGCGCGATATCGCGGGGCGACGCTTGCGTACCTACATCGAGTGGATGCAAAGTTGCAGTTGCATCACTGTCACTTGTTGTCCCGCCCTGTCGCTTCCCGGCGGGTTTGCGTCGGGCTTGCCCGTCGGCGTGCAACTCGTCGCGCCCATGCGCCGGGACGGGTTCCTTTTGTCGGTCGCGAAGGCGGTGGAAGCGATCACCGGCTACGGCCGGATCACGCCAGACCTGACGTCGGGCCTTGAGGAGGGGACATGACTGAATCCATCCTGCTTCTGCATCCCGGGGAGATGGGCGCTTCCATCGGCGCCGCACTGCGCGCCAACAACCACGCTGTAGGGTGGGTCTCCCAGTCCCGCAGCTATGCGACGCGGCAGCGGGCGGCAGCGGCGGGTCTGACGCCGGCCGAAACCCTCGAAGGCGCGTTGGCGAACGTGGAAAACGTGATATCAGTGTGTCCGCCGGACGCTGCCGTGGACGTTGCGCGGAGCGTGCGCGATGCCGGATTCGGTGGGGTCTACGTCGATGCAAACGCGGTTTCGCCCGCGACGTCCAGACGCATTGCGGACATCGCGGGTGACGGTTTTGTTGATGGCGGGATCATCGGTCCTCCGGCGCGCAGGCCGGGGGCCACGCGTCTGTACCTGTGCGGCGAACTCGCTTCCCGCGCCGCCTCCTGGTTCGAGGGGTCCCTCGTTGATGCGCGCGTCGTGGATTGCTCGGCGTCGGCGCTCAAGATGTGCTACGCGGCGTACACCAAGGGGTCTTCCGCGCTGATGCTCGCCGTTCGAGCGCTGGCGGCGTCGCAGGCGGTTGCGGATGAGTTGCTGTCCGAGTGGAACATCTCGCAGCCCGATTTGGCGGCGAGGAGCGATGCTGCGGCGAGGGGAACGAGTGGCAAGGCATGGCGGTTCGACGGGGAGATGCGTGAAATTGCGGCGACATTCAGCGATGCCGGGTTGCCTTCGGGCTTCCACGAAGCGGCTTCGGACATTTATCGTCGCATGAGCGAGTTGAAGACCGTAAAAGACGCCGATATCGAGCGCGTCATCGCGATGCTGCTGGCATCGCGCGATTGATGGCCGCCGCAGACCTCCTGGTGGAGTAAATTTGCCTTTTACGGCTCGTTGAGTCGCGATGCGCCGCATTTTTCTAGTATGCTCGGCAGTACGGCAGTGTTGCGGCCACAAGATGTGGCAACATAGCCTCACTTGCGACAGGAGGTCACATGAACTTGATTCGAATATTCGCTGCCCTACTGGCAGTCGTGGTGCTTGTAGGTTGTGAGCAACCCGCGTCTACGGACGAGGGCGCTGCGGCCGCAGCCGCAGAAGAACCCATGGCGGAAGAACCCATGGCGGAAGAGCCCATGGAAGCAGTAGAGCTCGAACAGGCAACCGAAGGCGAAGCCGAAGAAGCTGCGGCTGAGGATGGCGACGGGTCGGGCGAAACGGCCGACGATGCCATGGACGCCTCGGAGATGCCCGCCGATGCGGATGACACGATGCCCGCAATGGAGTTGGAAGAGGCCGAGGCGGCCGACGGCTAAAGCCTCGGACCTTCGCCGGGGGGGGGGGGATCTTTGTGCAGAGCACTTGTTCCCCATTTGTCCAATTCGTTTGGTCCGACGCTCGACATATGGGCGGTGCCCGCCCATACTGTTGCGTTGGCGTAGGTGGGTCTTGGTGACTCCTCTACGCCGTGTCGCCCTTTTTCGGGACTTTCGCCGGTGTCCGACCATTTGCGTGGCATTGGCGCATGGGAAGGCGCATGGGAGGGGTGGAATGGACTTGGACCACAATTGAATGTAGCAGTACTTCGGAGCTATTCAGCCATCGTTGAGTCAACTTGAGGATCGGCGGAAAAAGACGAAAACCGCCACAGGAGGCTGAAATTGAAAATATACATAGGCAACATGCCTTATAACGTGACTTCCGAAGATCTCGCGAAGCTGTTTGAAGAGCATGGGCGCGTTCAGGATGCGCAGGTGATCACCGACAGAGAGACAGGACGTTCCAAGGGATTTGGCTTTATCGACATGCCGGACAACTCCGAGGCCGACGAGGCGATCAAGGCGTTGAACGCCACCCAACTCAGTGGGCGGCAGATCACCGTGAACCAGGCGCGTCCGCGCAGGGAGCGGGAGCGGACGACGCGGCGCTATTAGACCCTCGCTCGGGGCGGGCTCCGCGTGGTGCGCGGGGCTAGCCCGTCTGCGGGTAGCGTCGGCGCATGTCGGCGACGGATTGTCGAATGAGTTCCTCCAGAACGCTCATGTCGATGTCTCGGAGTCTGTTCACATAGAGGCAGGACTTGCCTGTGCGATGTTTGCCGAGCTTGGTGAGCAGTAACGCGTAATCGTCGAAACCGGGCATGATGTACAGCGTGAGATTCCGTCTGCCCGGCGACAATCCGATCAGCGGCCAATCCCCCTCTTGGCCGCTCGCATATCTGTAGTGGTAGCTGCTGAATCCCACGATCCTGTCGCCCCACATCGTTGGCAACTCGTGCGTTGCCCGTTGCATGATTGCGAGAACGCAACGGGCGTCTTCACGTCGGCTGTCGTTGTCAACACCATTGAGAAACTCGTCTACGCTGGCTTTGGTCGGCCGGGTCTTCAGCTCGGCCATCAAGAGTCCCTGGCGTCCGCGTCCGCGTGGAACAGCTCGCGCAACGCACTTCCGGGGTCGCTGGCGCGCATAAAAGCTTCGCCGACGAGGAAGGCCTCGACGCCGGCGTCGCGCATGCGGCGGACGTCCTCCCGGGTGCGGATGCCGCTCTCTGTCACGACGGTTGTTCCCTTCGGCACCTCGGCGAGCAACGAAAAGGTGGTTTGGAGGGACGTCTCGAACGTGCGCAAGTCGCGATTATTGATGCCGAGGAGCGTCGGCGCCGCCCCCAGGGCGCCGTCGAGTTCGCGTGCGTTGTGCACTTCGATCAGGGCATCGAGACCGAGTTGCCCCGCGAGTCCGGCGAACGAGGCGATACGTTCCGGATCCAGGGCGGCGGCGACTAACAGGATGCAGTCCGCGCCGAGTGCCCGCGCTTCGAATAGCTGGTATTCGTCGATGATGAAGTCCTTGCGCAGCAGGGGGAGTGTGGTTGTCGCTCTCGCCTTTGCCAGGTGTTCGTCGCAGCCCTGAAAGAAGGTCTCGTCCGTCAGGATGGAGAGGCAGGCGGCGCCGGCAGCCTCGTAGCTCGCGGCGATGGCGACCGGGTCGAAGTGGTCGCGGATCACGCCCCTGCTCGGTGACGCCTTCTTCATCTCTGCTATCACGGCGGGCTTTCGGCGTTTGACGGCGGCGGCGAATCCGCGCGCGGGCGCGGCGGCTTCCGCTGCGGCGCGCACATCGCGAAGAGGCCGCTTGCGGCGCCGATGCGCGAGTTCGTCCGCCTTGTGCGACAGGATTCGGTCAAGGACCGTCATGGCACGTTCATCAGGCTTGCCAACAGGCTCGACAAGCGCGCCAGTTCTTGCAGGCGCTCCGCAGCCATTCCCGATCCGATCGCATCCTGCGCCATAGCCACGCCGTCGGCGAGGTTCAATGCGACCCCGGATGCATAGATCGATGCCCCGGCATTCAGCGCGACGATGTCCGCCGCGGCTTCGTTCTCCTGGCTGAAGGCGGCCTTGATCAACGCCAGACTCTCGGCGGGGGATCCGGCTCGCAACGTGTCGGTGGAGTGCGTCGACATACCGAAATCCCGGGGATGGACAACGTATTCAGTGATCGCGCCGAACTTGCATTCCACCACGCGGGATGGTCCCGCGACTGATATTTCGTCGAGGCCGTCGCTGTGCACGATCAGCACGTGCTCAGCGCCGAGCATCGCAGCCACTTCGCCCAGGATGCGCTGCCAGGCGGGTGCGAATACGCCGATCACCTGGCGCTTCGCGTTGGCCGGGTTTGTCAGCGGGCCAAGCAGGTTGAATACCGTACGCACGCCGAGTTCGCGCCGGACGGGACCGGCGTGTCGCATGGCGCTGTGGTGCGTCTGCGCGAACATGAAGCCGATGCCGACTTCGGTGATGCAGCGGGCGATTTGTTCCGGGCGCAGGGAGAGGTTGACCCCCGCTGCTTCGAGCACATCGGCGCTCCCGCTGGCGCTGGTCATCCCCCGGTTGCCGTGCTTCGCCACATGCGCGCCGGCTGCGGCCGCCGCGAACGCCGCTGCAGTGGAGATGTTGAACAACTTGGCAGGACCGCTGCCGCCGGTGCCTGCGGTATCGACGAGGTGCGGGGCGACGACATCCACCTTGAGGCTGACAGCGCGCATGGCCTCGGCGGCGCCGGCGATCTCCGCGGCCGTCTCTCCTCTCGCTCGGAGCGCCATCAGCACGCCACCGATCTGTGCCGGCGTCGCCTCTCCGGCCATGATGATGTCGAACACATCCCGTGCTCCCTGCCGGTCGAGATGTTCGCCGCTGGTCAAGCGTTCGAGGGCATCGCGTATGTCCATGTCTCAACTACCGTTTCAAGTTCGAGTCCAGGTCAAGCTACCGATCGAGAAAGTTGCGCAACAGGTCGTGTCCGACGTGGGTCATGAAGGACTCCGGATGAAACTGTACGCCTTCGACATCGAACTCTCGATGCTTGAGACCCATTATCTCGTCGTTCGATCCGTCTTCGAACCGCGTCCACGCGGTGATTTGGAGGCAGTCGGGCAACGTTTCGCGCCTGACCACCAGGGAGTGATAGCGCGTCGCTTCGAAGCCATCGGGCAGGTCTTCGAACACGCCCCGGCCAGTGTGGTATATGGCGCTCATCTTGCCGTGCATGACCCGGCGCGCCCGGACGATGTCACCGCCGTAGGCTTGGGCGATGCTCTGGTGCCCCAGGCAGATTCCGAAAATCGGAATCCGGCCGCTGAATCGGCGGACGGAGTCAACGGAGATGCCGGCCTCGTCCGGGGTGCAGGGCCCGGGGGAGATGACGATCTTGTCGGGGGCGGTCCGCTCGATCTCCTCCAGCGTGATTTCGTCGTTGCGGCGCACGTCCACCTTCGCGCCGAGTTCTCCGAGGTACTGGACCACGTTGTAGGTGAACGAGTCGTAGTTGTCGATCATGAGGATCATGCGCCACAATCCTACAGGCGTTGCCGGCGCGCCACCATCAGCGAAACCTCCTGCGTCAACACGACCATGCCGGCATCGTCGGTCACCTTGTCCGCCAGGGTGACGATGCCGATGTCGGAACGACTGCCGGAGTCGCGCTTGTCAACGCAGCGCGTCTCATAGGTGAGCGTCGTCCCAGCGCGGGCCGGATTCGGTAGTCGCAGTTTGTCCTTGCCTAGCATGGCGACCACGCGTATCGGATCCGCGTGATCAAAAAACAGCCGCGTGCAAATGGCGAACAGATGTGCGGACGAGGCCACCAGCCCGCCGAAAACCGATGCGCGGGCCGCTTCGGGATCGGTGTGAAAGGGCTGCGGGTCCCAGGCGCTCGCGAAGTCGATGATCGCGGCTTCCGAGAGGACGAATGTGCCTACGATGCAACGATAGTCGCGCGGGATGTCTTCGTAGTAGCGCATGGCGCCAACCCCGAGCGTAGGGCGTGCCGGTGCGGCGGCGTCAGAACGCCTGCGGTGCGATGCCGAGTTCCTGAAACATCGCCATGTCCGATTCGAACCGCGGGTTCGGCGTCGTCAGCAGACGATCACCGCAGAACATCGAACCGGCGCCGGCGAGGAAGCAGAGCGCCTGGGCTTCCTCCGACAGGTCCGTTCGCCCCGCCGACAGTCGGACGACCGAACGCGGCATGAGTATGCGCGCCACGGCGATGCAGCGAACCATTTCCAGCGGTGACAATGCTTCGCTGCCGTGCATCGGTGTCCCCTCGACCTGCACTAGATTGTTGATCGGTACGGACTCCGGGTGTTCGGGCAGATTGGCCAACTGCACCAGCAGGCCGGCGCGATCCTCGCGGGTCTCGCCCATGCCGACAATGCCGCCGCAGCAGACCTTCATCCCGGCGCCTCGCACACGGGCGAGCGTATCGAGACGATCCTGGTAGGTTCGCGTCGTAATGATTTCACCGTAGTAGTCTGGAGAGGTGTCCAGATTGTGGTTGTAGTAGTCGAGACCCGCTTCGGCGAGGGCGTGCGCCTGATCCGCCGTCAGCATGCCCAGCGTTACGCAGGTTTCCATCTCAAGGTGCTTCACGGCTCGCACCAATTCGCACACCTTGCGCGTCTGCGAATTGGTGGGACTGCGCCACGCAGCGCCCATGCAGAAACGCGTCGCGCCCGCCGCGCGCGCCCGCTCCGCGGCCTTGACGACATCTTCCAGGGGCAGCAGGTTGTGCGTATCGAGGCCGGTGTCGTAGTGAATGCTCTGCGGGCAATACTTGCAGTCCTCCGGGCAGCCCCCGGTCTTGATGCTCAGCAGCGTGCTGATTTGCACCGCGTTCGGGGCATGGTATTCCCGGTGGATCGACTGCGCGGCGAACAACAGGTCGTTGAGCGGCTGCTCGAACAGGGCCATTGCTTCGTCGATCGTCCAGTTGTGCCTGATACGCTGTTCGATCAAATCCGTCCCCTCCTGGAACTTTGGCGCGTGAGCCTACTGAAACGCGCGCGGGAAGGCTACCGCCCATGCACGTCGGGAGCACGTCGGGCATGATCCGGCGATGGCAATGGAGACGCCGTCCGGCAATCTGCCGACGGCGTTCAGGAACACGGCAGTCGTGTTCGCTAACATGAAAAGCAGCGATAGGGACCCTTTCAACGATGCCATGCAAGCCTTCGGCGAGCCCATCGGCGAGCCCATTGACACAGGTGGTCCGGTCTCGCGAGCGCGGGCACACCTTTGGCGCGCTGGCGCGCTGCTTGCGGCGATCTGGCTGTTGGGCGGCTGCGCGGCGCTGCACTACTACACCCAAGCGGCCGGCGGCCAGTTTGAACTCCTCCGGGCGAGCCGGCCCGTTCAGTCGATCATCGCCGATCCCGATACAGGGGAGGCGCTCCGGGACCGTCTCCTACTGGCGGACCGCATTGTCGAGTTCGCCCGGTCGGAACTCGGGCTCGATGCGGGGAACAGTTACCGGCGTTACGTGGCACTTGACGACCCGTTCGTCGTCTGGAACCTGTTCGCGGCGCCGCCGTTGTCCCTCGAAGGCCACCGCTGGTGTTATCCCTTCGTTGGCTGTGTGCCGTATCGGGGTTTTTTTGACCAGCGCGCCGCTCTCAGGGCGGAAGCCAGATTGGTGCGCCGTGGCTACGAGACCCATGTGGCGGGTGTCGCGGCGTACTCCAGCCTGGGCTGGTTCAACGATCCCCTGTTGAGCACGTTCATCGACTGGTCGGAACCTCGCTTGGCCGACCTCCTGCTGCACGAGATTGCCCACCTGCGGGTCTGGGTCAGGGACGATGTGGTCTTCAACGAGTCGTTCGCGGCGTTCGCCGGGGAAACCGGTGCGCGTCTTTGGTTCCGGCAAACCGGTCGTGAAGCGGAATTTGACCGCTACCTGGCCTCGCGCCAGGGCTGGCGGCGCCTTCGGGCGTTGCTGTTGGCGACCAGGGCGCAACTGGCGTCGGGTTACCTGAAAGGGGGCGACGAAGAGCAACGATACCGGGAGAAGGCCCGGGTGCTCGAAACATTCCGGCGTTGTTATCAACACCACAAGCCATTGCTCGGCGGCGGGGCTTTCGACGGGCTGGTGGAGGCGGTCAACAACGCCTACCTGGTTGCCCTGGGCGCCTACGCGGACTGGTACCCCGCCTTCGCGGCGTTGTACCAGCGGGAGGGTGGCTGGACATCTTTCCTGGAAGCGGTCGATGTGCTCGCCGGTCTCGCCCCGGAAGAGCGAACCGCCGCACTAGAGGCATTGAAACCGAAGCGCCACGCCAAGGATGGCGAACTCGACCCGATGCGATGCCTGGAATACTCGAGCCTGCAACGTTCCCCGTGACCTGATCCGGGGGATGGCGGCGAGTAGAACATGCTCGCGGCGCGAAGCAGTGCGGACGAGCGCCTGCTACGCCATGTGCCGGAGTTCCTCCCGGACCACGCCGCGCGGCGTGGCGTCCAGTCCGTCAGTTCCGTCTGCCACCGACCATGGGTGTCCATATGAATGGGTGTCCATATGAATGGGTGTCCATATGAGTATTGCCGGATGCGTACATTCGTGCGAGAGTCGCGCAAGCGGGAGTATTTGGGGGAGTTTCGAGGTTGGAGCAGTCGGGCGAATACTCGATTCAAGCGCCCCGCGAGCGCGTGTGGGCGGCGCTGAACGATCCGGGGGTACTGCGCCAGTGCATCCAGGGCTGCCAGCGTTTCGAGGCGATCGGCGATGATCGGTACGCGACCGAAGTCAAGGCGAAGGTGGGACCCTTGAGCGCAACGTTCAAGGGCACCGTTTCCCTGGTCGACATCAAGGCTCCCGATAGCTATGACCTTGAGCTCGCCGTCAATAGCGGCGCAGCGGGCTTCGGCAAGGGCACGGCATCCGTGACCCTGACGGAGACCGCACAGGGCACCCTGCTCAGCTACACGGCTGCCGGCACCGTCGGCGGCAAGCTCGCCCAGCTCGGCCAGCGGCTCATCGATGTCGCAGCGCGGAAGACTGCGAACGGGTTCTTCGAAACGTTTGCGGGACTTGTTGGCGTAGATCCGGTCGAGGCGGACGCGGAGCAAGCCGCTGAGGATGGTGGCGGCGCCATCGCCCGCAACACCCGGCGGATGCGTCTGGCATGGGGGGCGGGATTGGCGCTATTGTTGGTTGCCGCGTTCATTCTTTTCTAGGCGGAGGAGATTCAGGTGGAAGTTTCGCTCACGGTCAACGGTACATCGCACAGTCTGGATGTGCCGGACAACACGTTGCTGGTCGAGGTGCTCCGCGAACGCCTTGCCCTGACCGGCACGCATGTCGGGTGCGACACGAGTCAGTGCGGCGCCTGCGTCGTGCACATGGATGGGCGTGCGGTGAAGTCGTGCACGGTGCTCGCGGGGCAGGCGGACGGTGCCGACGTTACGACGATCGAGGGCATCGGCACGGCGGATGAACTGCATCCGATGCAGGAGGCGTTTCGCGATTGCCACGCCCTGCAGTGCGGGTTCTGCACGCCAGGCATGATCATGGCCGCCATCGACCTGGTGCAAACGCACGAGAACCTCGACGAGCAGGCGGTGCGCGATGGGTTGGAAGGCAACCTTTGCCGCTGCACGGGATATCACAACATCGTCCGCGCGGTACTCGCCGCGCGCGACAACATGTAGGCAGGGACGAGAAAGGAGACGAGCATGGCGGAAACACAGACAGGCATCGGCGCGTCCGTCAAACGCAGGGAAGATCTTCGTTTCATTACCGGTGCCGGTCGCTATACCGACGATATCGATCAGCGGGGCCAGGCGTACGCCGTGTTCCTGCGATCGCCACACGCGCGGGCGACCATAGGCGGCATCGACACGGCGGCCGCGCTGCAGGTTCCGGGGGTCGTCGCCGTCTATACGGGCGCGGACCTGGCGGCGGACGGTATCGGCGACCTGCCTTGCGGCTGGCTGGTGAAGTCGAAAGATGGCTCCGATATGATTCAGCCGCCGCATCCGCCACTTGCGGTGGAGCGCGTCAACTATGTCGGCGAACCCTACGGGGTGGTCATCGCCGATACGCTGCAAGCCGCGCGTGACGGCGCGGAGGCGGTGGCGGCGGATTTCAATGACCTGCCGGCGGTGGTGGATCTGGCAACCGCCGGCGAAGCGGACCAGGTGCATGCGTCGGTCCCCAACAACCAGTGCTACGACTGGGAGCTTGGCGACAAGGCAGCCACCGACGCCGCCTTCGCCAGGGCCGACCACGTCGCGTCCCTGGACATCGTCAACAATCGCCTGATCCCCAACGCCATGGAGCCCCGCGCCGCCGTCGGCGACTACGATGCGGCGTCCGGGGGCTACACGCTCTACACCACCTCCCAGAACCCGCACCTCGCGCGCCTGGTGCTGGCCGCCTTCGTGCAGGTCGCGCCGGAGTCGAAGTTGCGGGTCGTATCGCCCGATGTCGGCGGCGGTTTCGGCTCGAAGATATTCGTCTATGCGGAGGAAACCGCGGTCATATGGGCTGCGGGTAAGCTGCGGCGTCCGATTAAGTGGCGGGCGGAACGTTCCGAGTCGTTCCTGGCGGACGCCCATGGCCGCGATCACGTCACGAAGGCGGAGTTGGCCCTGGCGGCCGATGGCACGTTCCTGGGTTTGAGAGTCAAGACCATCGCCAATATGGGTGCCTACCTGTCGACGTTCGCGTCGAGCGTGCCGACCTACCTGTACGGCACGCTGATGGCCGGGCAATACAAGACGCCGGCGATCTACGTCGAAGTGCGCGCGCTGTTCACCAATACTGCGCTGGTAGACGCCTATCGCGGCGCCGGACGCCCCGAGGCGACCTATGTGGTGGAACGGTTGGTGGAGACCGCCGCGCGCGAGCTTTCCATGGATCGGGCGGAAATTCGGCGTCGGAACTTCATTCAGCCGGAAGACTTTCCTTACGCAACGCCGGTTGCCCTCACGTACGACACCGGCGACTACGAGGCGAGCCTGGACAAGGCGCTGCAGCTCAGCGACTATCCGGGTTTCGCCGCCCGGCGCGCCGCATCGGAAGCGAACGGCAACAAGCGCGGCATCGGCTTTTCCAGCTATATCGAGGCATGCGGCCTTGCGCCGTCCCAGGTGGCCTTGTCGCTGGGAGCGGGCATCGGCCTGTTCGAAAGCGCGGAAGTACGGGTCAACGTCACCGGTTCGGTGACGGTCACTACCGGTTCGCACAGTCACGGCCAGGGCCATGAGACGACCTTCGCCCAGGTCGTGTCGGACCGCCTCGGCATTCCGATCGACGACGTGGAAGTGGTGCACGGCGATACGGCGCGCTCGGACTACGGCCTCGGCACGTACGGCTCTCGCTCCATCGCGGTGGGCGGATCCGCGTTGGTCAGGGCGACGGAAAAGATCATTGCCAAGGGCAAGAAGATCGTCGCGCACAACTTCGAGACGACCGACGACAATATCGATTTCACCGACGGCATATTCGCGGAGCGCGAGTCGAACCGGTCGATGGCTTTCGCCGAGGTGGCTTTCGCCGCCTATGTGCCGGCAAACTTTCCCCTCGATGAACTGGAGCCCGGTCTGTCGGAGAAGGCGTTCTACGATCCGGGCAACTTTACCTATCCCGCCGGGACGCACATTTGCGAGGTGGAAATCGATGGCGAGACGGGTGTCTCAAAGGTCGTGGCCTTCGTAGCGGTGGACGACTTCGGCAACGTGATCAACCCGATGATTGTCGAAGGACAGGTCCACGGGGGACTGTGCCAGGGGATCGGGCAGGCGTTGCTTGAACACGGCGTTTATGACGATGCCGGGCAGCTTGTGACCGGTTCGTACATGGACTACTGCATGCCGCGGGCGGACGATATGCCGAGCTTCACGGTGGATACCACCGTGACGCCGTGCACGCACAATCCCCTGGGCGTCAAGGGTTGCGGGGAAGCGGGCGCGATCGGCGCCACCGCTGCGGTGATGAACGCCGTCACCGATGCGCTGGGGGTGAAGAGCCTAGCGATGCCGGCGACGCCGGAAACCGTTTGGAAGGCGTTGCGCAACACCGCGTAGAGGGAGGAGACTCAATGTACCAGTTCAACTATCGCAAGGCCTCCAGCGTGGAGCAAGCAGCGGACCTCAGGGCAAACGCCGAGGACGGCGTGTATCTCGCCGGCGGCATGACGCTGATCCCGACATTGAAGCAACGTCTCGCCGCGCCATCGGATGTCATAGATGTCGGCGGGCTTGACGATCTGCGCGGCATCGACGTCGGCGCGACGGTGCGCATCGGCGCTCTCACCACCCACGCCGAAGTCGCGGCTTCCGCCGAAGTGCGCGGCGCCATCGCCGCACTTTCGGATTTGGCCGAGGGAATTGGCGATGCGCATGTGCGCAATCGGGGCACCATCGGTGGCTCGGTCGCCAACAGCGACCCGGCGGCGGACTATCCGGCCGCCGTGGTCGGACTGGGCGCCACCGTGCATACGAACCGGCGCTCCATTGCCGGCGACGATTTCTTCAGAGATCTGTTCGAAACGGCGCTGGAAGACGGCGAGATCATCACTGCCGTCGAATTCCCCATACCGACCAGCGCGGCTTACGCGAAGTTCCCGAATCCGGCGTCGCGCTATGCCATCGTCGGCGTCATGGTGGCGCTGGTGGACGGCGATGCGCGTGTGGGCGTCACGGGTGCCGGGCCGTGCGCCTTCCGATCGGTGGGCCTCGAAGCGGCGCTGGCGAACGGTCTTTCAGTGTCGGCCCTCGACGGCGTCTGTGTGCCCCACGGGAATTTCAACTCCGATCTGCATGCCTCGGCGGAATTTCGCGCCCACCTCGTCGTGGTGATGGCGAAACGAGCCGTGGCGACATTGGCGTAACGTTGGACGGCACCCGCGCTTGCGCCTGGATTCAGGTTCTGTATCGGGGAGGCGCTCCGGCTACGGTGATAGGGACGGCTGCGGCGCGTCCCAGGTCATCTACTACGCGCACCGTGAATTGTCCGGATTCCGGGGTCCATAGGGTGTCCTCGCCCGGTGCCGCGCGGGCGACAAAGCGATCATCGACGAACCAGAACAGCGTCCGCGCGTCGTCGTCGGCAATGGCGGAGAACAGGACACGGGATTGTTCGCCGCGTCGGGGCGCATGGTAGATCAGGGTGCGCTGGGGCGACCGGATGCGCGGAGGGAAGCCCGATGCGGAAGTTCTGTCCAGACCGCACTCGGGGGACCACGGCGGCGGACGCCGAATGGCGATGCCGGCGCGACGGAATACGCCGCGTAGGTTCGAGGGCCAGAATTCGAACACGACCTGGCGGGTGTCCGCGCCGGGATGGCAGCTGCGCAGACCGGTCGCGGGATCGATGGGAAGCGCGCGGTAGACCGTGGACACCTTGATCGGCGATACGCCGGGGATGAACCAGGACAGTGCCGTTCGCGGACAGTGGGTTCCGGGAAGGTCGCCGGTGGTCGCGCACACCTCGACCCGACGCAGGTTCAACCCCGGTGGCGGCCCGCTGTCGTACTGATCGACAGGCTGCGGCCGAAGGCTGTCGGCAATGGCGAAGAACAGGGGTGCTGCGGCCTCTCGGCCGACCAGCGCCGGATTGGCGGTGCCGTCAAAGTTGCCAACCCACACGGCGAGCACGTAGCGACCGATGACACCAACGCTCCAGGCGTCTCGGAAGCCGAACGATGTTCCGGTTTTCCAGGCGATGACCGGTCGCCGCGTCGGCGCCAGCGATGGCGCGTCCGGCCGGGAAACGTCCCGGAGCATGTCGAGCACCAGGTAGCTTGCTTCGGCGCTGAGCAGGCGCGCTTGCGGCACGGTTCTCGCTATTGCGCCTTGCGGTCCCGGCACCGTCGCGAGATCGCGCCAGACGCCCCCGCCGGCGAGCGTCGCGTAGAGCTGCGCCAGTTCCTTCATGGTGATTTCACTGCCTCCCAGTGCCAGCGCCAAGCCATATTCCTCCGCGGGTCGCAGCCCTTCCACTCCGGCGTCGCGGAGCCAGTCGCGGAACCGCGCGACTCCGAGCTTCGCGAGTAGGCCCACGGCGGGCATATTGCGGCTGTGGATGAGGGCATCGCGAGCGAACACGGGACCGAGGAACCCCTGATCGAAGTTCTCCGGCGTGTACGCGGCGTACCGGCGCGGGGCGTCCTCCAGCAGCGTCATGGGATGTATCAGGCCATGGTCCAGGGCCAGCCCGAAGAGCAATGGCTTGAGCGTGGATCCCGGAGACCGTGGGGCGCGCACGCCGTTCACCTGGCCGGCGATATCGACATCGAAGAAGTCCCGAGATCCCACCAGCGCAAGCACTTCCATGCGCCGGTGATCGATCAGGAGGGCGGTGGCATTCTGGATGCCGTCCTGGCGGCGCCGGTCGACGTGGTCGCGGATGCGGTTCTCAAGCAGCCGCTGTAGATCGAGATCGAGCGAGGTGCGGATCTCGGCTGCGTCAGTGAGCGTTACATGATCGCGGACGAAATGGGGGGCGTGGCGAGGCAGATCGGCGGGTGACCGGAACACCGGGTCGAGGAGCGCCCGGGCAACGGTTTCTTCATCGCCCTTCTGGCGGGCGGATACGCGCCATGCCTGCGCCAGACGGTCGCGCGCGGCGAGCAGCCGGGCACGGCCGGCGGCGGTAGCCGGAAACCGGGCCGCCGGGCTTTGCGGAATGACCGCCAGGGCCATCGCTTCGCCCCGGTTGAGCGCGCTTGCCGGCTTCTCGAAATACACGCGGGCGGCTGTGCCGACGCCTTCGATGCTGCCGCCGTAGGGCGCCAGGTTGAGATACGCCTCAAGGATTTCCGCCTTGCCGTAGTGGCGTTCCAGTTGCAGCGCGCGGACCGTCTGCGCCAGCTTGCCGAGGGGCGAGCGGGTATCGAGGCCAAAACGCAGTCGCGCGAGTTGCATGGTGATGGTGGAGCCGCCCACGACGCGGCTCCGGCTCGCATAGGTAGTCCACGCCGCGCGCAACAGCGCCACGGGATTGACACCCGGATGGCGGTGGAAGTGGCGATCCTCGTACAGCAACGTTGCTTCGCGCACCACTGGAGCGATCTCCTGCAACGGCGTGAACAGGCGATAGCGCTCGTCCTTCGCCGCCAGCAGCTTGAGCGGCCTTCCCTGTCGATCCATGACCAGGGTGGAGAAGGAGATGTCTTCGTAGAGCTCCGGTTTCGGCACCAGTGCCCAGGCGAGCAGCGCGAATGCCGAGGCGACGCATAGGCAGACGGCGAAACGCTTGATCACGCGCCGTCCACGGTGAGCCGGCCGGGCGCCGAGCGGCCGCGCACGCTGCGATGGTACATCGCCCGGGCATGGGCGGCGGGGGCCACGAACTCGCCGGGGCTGGTTGCTTTCACGCGGTAGCGGATCTCCGTCAGGCTTTCGCCGAAGCTGCCGTAGAGCACCAGCCGGTCATCGCGCACGTCGCGATAGTCGGGGGTCCAGCGATCATGGCGGTCGCGCACGGACTGGGTGATGATCTCGAAGCCGCCGGGCAAGAGGTCGGTGACCGCGACGTTGGGGATCCAGCCGTCCTGGGAGCGAACGCGAAGGCGGACAGTGAGTTCGTCGCCCAACTGCACGCGATCAACCGGATCTCCCTCGGCGTCGAGATAGACGCGGTCGATTTCGATACCTTGCGCAAGGCGTGTCGTCGGGACATCGACATCGAAACCGGACTGGCTTGCCGAAAAGTAGACGCCGCGTTCGCTTGCCTCGATATCCACCCGGTCCACCCCCACCGGCAGCGACGCCCGCGCGAATGCGCCTTGCGCAACCTCGACGTCAACGGATCCATCCGCGCCACCGGCAACGATGGCTGGCGGCGCGAGCGCGCCCTGCTGCTCCAGCATCCGGTGGATCTCGCCGAGTGCCAGGATCGTGTAGGCGGCGGACAGGGTGTTGAAACGGTCCTTGAACAGGGGTTCCACCAGCCGCTGCACCGCGGTTCCGTCGAGTTGCGCCATGCGTTTCGGGAAATGGTGCGCCAGCAGGTACACGTACTGCGCATCCCGACCGAGGCGCGTGTCAAAGTCGGTGTCGGGACGCGAAGACGCTCCCAGGCGGTAGCCGCCGATCAGCCGCTCGGCGAGGGTGTCGTTGCGCAGGAGGGCGTGACTGGCGGCCATGTAGGCACTCGCCATGTCGCTGCGCCAGGTATCGTCGAAGTCGCGCTGCAGCGCCTCCTGCAGCGCGTTGAGGTAGTTGGTGGTCACGGCCCCCTCGCGCGTCAGGACATATATCGCGTAGGCGCGTGTCCGGGCCGCCGCCAGGTCTGCCTCCGGAGACGACTGCCGAGCCGTTGCGCCCGCGAGGCGCCGCAGGTAGTCGCGGGCGCGGCTCAGCATGTCGTCGGGGACCGCCATGCCCAGCGCGCGCGCGTCGGCGAGAAAATGCGTGATGTACACCGAGGAGAACGGTGCGGCTTCGGCGGAGGTGGCCCAAAAGCGAAATCCGCCGTCGGCGTCCTGGCGGCTGCGCAGTCGTGTCAGCGTCGCGCGAAATTCGGCCCTGTAAGCCGTGCGGTCGAGGCCGAAGGCTGGAAACCGCATCAGGCCCAGTTGCGGAAACGTCTTGCTGACGATCTGTTCCACGCAACCATGCGGGAACTCGTGGAGGTACTCCAAAAGCCCGTCAGCCAGCACCAGCGGACTCGCCGAGGCGGCGATACGACGAGTGGCAAAGGACTCGTGCAGGCGACGCGGCAAGTCGACCCCCACATCTCCGTCGCTGTCGAAACCCGACACCACTGTGGTCTCGAAGGGCACCGCTGGCCGCACCGACAGGCTGGTCTGTCGACGTGCGGTCTCTTCGCCGAGACGCGCGGTCACCGTCAGGGACGCGGCTCCCGGAGACGGCCCGGCGCGCAACCGAAGGGTCGCGCGGCCTTCGCCGCCCTCGGCGATGGCAAGCGTGCTCCGGTCATCGCCCTCGGCCGCGAGCCGCACCAGGTCCGTTACGGTCAGGGCGATCTGCGCCTCCCCGCCGGAATCCTCTACCTGGTTGGCGATGCCGACTGAAAGGTCAAAAACGTCGGTCGGCGCGACGGCGAGCGGCAGATTGGGCGTGAGCACGAGGGGACCGCGAACTGTGACTGGCATTGCCCGCGCGCCCAACTTGTCGGCACCGACACCTACCGCCATCACGCGCAGTTCGCCGTTGAAGTAGTCGGGCACGTCGAGGGCGACCTCGCGTGGCTCGGGACCCGCTTCGGCCACGCCGACCCAGAAGGCCGCCGGCGGTTCGTGCCGTCGCCGGAACGGGTTCAGGTTGGTGCCCAGAACGCGCGCCAGGTCGCCGCCGCCGGGCGCTCGGGCTCGGCGCACCACCTCGTAGTCGGGCAGGATCAGATCGACCATCTGGTGCGTTTCCACCTGGAGCGCCCTTTTGCGCAGGAACGTCTCCAGGGGATCGGGGGTCTGGTATTTCGCCACCTGGAGAATTCCTTCGTCCACAGCGAAGAGGACGAGGCGGGCGGGGGTGGGGGTGGAGTACCGCAGCACCAGGCTATCGCCGGGGCGGACCTCGTCGGGTACGGCGAGATCGATGTCAAGGAGGCGGGCGGCGCGGTCGACGACGAACGGTGCCACCGCGTAGCTCAAGGGGCTGACAAAAATGTCCTGGGAATCGAAATCGCGCACGAAGGCGACATTGACATAGGCGTTGCCCTCCAGATCGTCGGGGATGCGGATGCGTGCGAGCGCCGTGTTGGTATCGGAACGGAACCACTCGAAGGCGTGGACCCGATCCCGTTCGATGGTGACGAGTCCGGTGCCGGCGTAAGGAGCGGTGATTTCGAGAAGTATCTCTTCGCCGGACCGGTACTCTCGGCGGTCGAGCTTGAGGTCGAGTTCCGCATCGCGCTCCAGGTTGCCGGCGAGGTTGGCGGCACCGGCCACCGCGAATTCGACGCGGCTCAGCTTGCCGCCATCGGCGTCGATCAACTCCAGCGCATACCGCCCCGGCCGCGCCGTCGGCAGCGGATGATCGCCGCCCGTCGCCGGCAACTCGAATCGGGCACGCTCCAACTCGTTTTCCTTCTCGACCGACTGATAGGCATAAGTGCCGTTCGGCTGCTTGACCAGCGCGGACACGTAGCGGCGTTCGTAAAGCACGGCTTCGACACCGTCCATGGCGATCGGCGCCAGATCCCGGTTGATCGCCAGGAAACGCACCGCGCGCTCCGCATCCAGAGAAATGAAGTCCAGCTCGCCGTCGGCCTTGGAGCCCACCAGCGCGGCCGCCGGAGACATGAGCGTACCGGCCAGCGCCTTCACCCCGCGGCCGCCGCCCGACTCGAAGCCTTCAGCCGTCAACAGCAGTCGGTAGATGCCATTGTCGTACTGACCGACATCGAACGAGAGGAGCGCGCTGCCGTCTTCGTCGGTCAGCGTCTCCTGTAGTTCCAGCGTAACGGGCCTCCGCACACTGTTCGGATCGCGGAATGGATCCGTGAACACAAATCCGGGATGCTCCGGGAAATGAGGCGATACGGGCCGCATCGCCAGGGTCCCGCGTACGCGCCGTGCTTTTGCGGGAGTACCGAAGAGGTTCTCCAGTTCCACCTGGGCGAAATGGGCACCAGGCTGCAACCAGCCGCGTTCGGGGCGTTTTCGCTTCGATGCCGCGGGACCCCGCTCGAAAATGGCCGCGCGGATTCGAAGGCGATCCGGTTGGTAGTCTTCGACGCTGAACGATGCGCTTCCCAGTCCGCGAAGCCGATCATTGTCGTCAACGAGGTACACGTTCGCGTGATACTTGCCGGTGGGCGACTCCAGGCGGGTGGCGAAATCCCAGTTGAGCAGTCCGTCTGCGGGCAGCTTGACGCGGTGGCTCAACACCTTGACACCGCGGGGGTCCGTGATCCGCAGTTCCAGCGGCGCGTCGCTAACGGCGCCGAAGTCCCCCTCGCGCACGATGCAGAACAGGTGCGCCTCTTCGCCTGGACGATAAAGACCGCGGTCTGTGTAGACCGCAGCCTTGAGGCGATCGGCATCGTCGGCTGTTATGTATTCGCCTCCGGTATCGAACCCCGACCAGGTGAGTTGACGATCGCGACGCCGGTAGGGCATGAAGGTCGTATCGTCGCCGTGGCGAACCACGAATACGGCAGGTTCCTGGTCACGCTTGAGTTCCTTCGCCGAGTCGAGTCGGGCGTGCCCTAGCGCGTCGGTGCTCCCTGTCCGCACGGGCAGGCCGTTCTTGCCAAGCAGGTGCACGCGCGCCCCCGACACGGGCTTGCCGCTCGCAATGGAATGGACGAACACGTGCTGGCTACGATCAACGTTGGTCTTTACGAGCAATCCCAGATCCGTCACCAGCGCCATCCGTCGATCCGAGGTCCCCACCAGGCGCTCCAGATCCGGGTCCCAGCCTTGCACCTTGACGAAGAACAGGCCGCCCGCCGAGAGATATTTCTTGAAATCCAGTGTCGCGAACACCTGCTCCCGGGGATGTCCGGGATTCACGTCGATGATGCGCGTGGTCAAAACGGACAGGTTGTCGGCATCGAACAAGTAGCCGCGAAAGTACGGGTTACGGATATCTCCGCCGGTCTGGCTTGCCAGGTGGTTGAGCGCGGTGGGCAGGAGTTGTTGGATCTCTACCTTGATCGCCTCCACGCCGCGGGCGGACAACGTGAGCAACCTGCTGCCGGCAAGCGGCAACAGGGCGCCGTCCTGGGCGATCTTCGCCTCGCGCGGGTAGTCTGGCGCGCGCACGACCTCGTCGTAGTCGGACCCCATCACGAAGCCACCCTCGGAGGTGAGACCGGCGCGGACGTGGAGGTAGACGTAACGTCCCGCCGGCGCGTCGAAGGCGACGCTTTGCAGCACCGCGGCGTCGCGTTGGGTGGGATTCACGGCCAACGCCAGCGGTTCGGACGCGGCCAGCACTGTCGGCGTCACCTGCCTGGGTGACTGCCAGGCGTAGGATTCGTAGGTCACCGTGCCGATCGTGTGGTCCTTTGGCAGAACCCATGCCCGCACGCGGCGGGCGAAATCGTCCGTGTTCACCTGGTCGGTGAAGGTCACCAACGCCGTCTGTACTGGAACGTCCTCTGCATCTTCCACTATCGAGGCATCGATGCGCTGGATGCGGAAATAGCTCTCCCGGTCGGGCACTCGCACGTGGACGGACAGCGGGGCGTCGAAATCGCCATCGCCATTTGCCGGTTTGAGGCCGCGCGCCAGGGCGACGGTGACGAAGCTCTCCCGCTCCGGTATGGAGACGATCTCCGAGTGAACGTGGGCCGACCGATCATGGATGCCGTACTCAATGCTCACGCCCAGCGGTCGTGCCTCGCCCCCTCTCGAGGGCTGACCACCGTCGCTCGTCTCGCGCGCGGACATGTCCAGCCGTGGCTCGAAATCGACGCGCGACACGGGATGCGAGAAGTCGAAACTCGCGACCACCCTGCGTTCTGCCGATACCTCCGGGTGCTGGTAGAACTCTGCCTTCGTCACGGACGCCGCGAATGCGGGCGTCGAGAACTCCGCCTGCCTTTCCGCGAGTTCAAGTCCGGGCGCGAACAGGTCCCGCGACAACCCCACGCGGTAAGCCCGGTCCGCCGGCCAATCGTCGGCGGGCCGGAACATCAGGCGGTTCTCGGTTTCGAAGCGCCATTCGCCCGCCATCGCGGGACGCAACTCGATCCCCTCGTCAAGGGGTTCCCCCACCAGGTCGATGCGCGCCGCCGACAGCGGCGGCGGTGCCGGCGCATCCGGATCGAGGGAATACTGGAAATCGAGGCGTAGCGGATCGGGTTCCAGTTCGTCGTCGATGATCGCCGTAACCCCCGGCGCCTCGACGCTGATCGTTACGCGCAAGGGTTTGGGCAGGCTCTGGTAGTAAAGGTAGGCACCGGTCGCCACGGCAGCGCCGACGAACAACGCCAGCAACGACCACCCGGCGCGACGAACGCCGATGCGCCGCAGCCAGGCGGGCGGGACCCAGGAAAACTCCCCGAGCACCGCCGCACATTGCGCCATGAGCCGCATTCCGGCCCCCGCCATCAAGTCAACGCCACAAGCTTAGGAGGCTCTTGAACGAAGAACAACGGAAAAAACTTGGCACCCGATTTATGGGGCGTACAGGTACACGGCATAAACCATTGATTTTTGTGAATTGGAAACTGCCCGCGGCAATGTAATCTCGATTCACGATCCTATACTGTCTATATCGAGCGACAAGCGGGAGATGACGCGAAATGAACAGACTGAGTGCATGCCTACTGAGCTTGTCGCTTGCCTGGTGTAGCCCGGCGGCGATGGCGCTGTCCGTGTTCGACGTGATCGAGCTTACAAGTAACGGCTATGACGAGACGGAAATCGAGCGACTCATAGAAGTGACCAACGCGCGTTTCGTGATAGATGTGGACGGTTTGCTCGCACTGGGCGAGGCAAACGTTGCAGACGAAATCGTCACACTGATGCTGGATCGCGGCGGTGTGCCTGTCGAGGAATCCTCCGAAGTGGATCAGTTCGTCACGTTGCGGGAGGCCGGTTTCTCGGAAGAGACGATTTTGCAGTTTGTCCGGCACAAGAACGTCTGCGAGCCGTTGGCCGATGAGGACGCGCGCCGGCTGGGGCAGGCAGGATTCAGCAATGCATTCATGCGGGATTTTCGCGATCAGGTCGAAAATTGCCGCGAGGAGCGCGAAACGCTTGCGCTGGTCGAGCCTGTGCCAGAGGAGGCTTACGAAGAGGCACCCACCGAGGTGACGCGGGTCTATCGGACTGATGGGACCGTCTACCCTGCGACGTACCCCGTGCGTCGTTATCCGACCACCACCTACTACCCACCTCGCTACTACGGAATCTATGACAGCTACTACTATCACGACCGGATCACGCGGGTGTACCCGATCGTGGTGTACCGCGACTATAGCGGGCACAAACACCGGCGCGGCAAATCGGGCGACCGGCATGGCAAAGCGGGCCACAGGGCGCGCGACCATGACCGACGCAGGCATGATCAAGATCGTCGGCTGAGCGACCGAAGGGGAGACAGACAGAGAGGCGACAAGGACCGGGGGCGCAGAAGAGATTCAGATGGCGGGCCGCGTCGGCCGCATCCGCGCAGCGATCCGAATCCTCGGCTCCTGGTCAGCGAAAAGCCCGCAACCTCGCCGATCGGCGTGCCGGAGGACGTGCGCCGGCGGATCGAAAGACGACAGAAAGACCCCCGACCCACGCAGCCATTCGTTCGATCGGGCTCGCCGAAGGGCTCGCCGCGCCCGCCAGTCGTCCGGCCGGAGACGGCGCGCCGACCCATTGGTGGCGAGCGCAGAAGGCCTGTGGAACGTTCGGATCGCCCCGTGCGACCGAGGTCGCCGGGGGTGCCGAGCGACGTGCGACGGCGAATCGAGCGCCCGGTCGACGAGTCGAAGGGGCCAATCTGGACGACTCCCCCGGTGCGTCCAAGCGTATCGGCTCCCATTGGCCGGAAACCGTCTGAGCCTCGGTTCCGGCCGCCGCCACGGACCCCGCCGGCAGCGCCGCCGCCGCCGAACGTCAAACAGCCCCGGTTACCGCCGAGCGTGCCCGAATCCGCGCGGAAGTGGATCGAGAAAGTCGAGAGGGGCGAGCGTAAATGACCTGCCCGCGGGCGGCCGGAAACGGTCGCCCGGGAGCCGGCTGTAGTAGCATTGGCGACGTTCGCTTGAATGCGGGCGTCGTATAACGGTCATTACCCCAGCTTCCCAAGCTGGAGACGTGGGTTCGACTCCCACCGCCCGCTCCAGAATCTCGTGAATCCTCGCAAATATCACCGGCGCCCGCTGTATGCTGATAGGGTGTTGAGGTTGCGCTTTTCGCCATTGGGCGCCTTTCGAGCACTTGGGTGTCGGCGGTGTGTCGTTGTCACTCAAGCGCACTTCCTTGCGATCCATGGGTCCAACAGGCATCGCTTGACTAGATCCCTGATGCCGAAATTGTCTGGACCAGCTCCATGAAACTGTTTTTTTCGTTCGCGCTCCTGTTCTTCGGTATCGCATGTGGCGGCGCCCTGCCGCCCCAGGTATCCGACGGTTCGGAAGTGCCAAGCCTGGCGCCGATGCTCGATCGGGCCACCCAGGGCGTTGTCAACATATCGATCTATACGTCGGTGCGAATCAGGAGTCCGCTGCACGACTTCTTTGGCATACCTGAAGAGCGACGACCCTTTCGGCGCGAACAGAGCACGGGTTCGGGGGTGATTGTCGATGCACAGAATGGCTATATCGTCACCAACCACCACGTCATCGAGCGCGCCGACGAAATCGTCGTCGGCCTGTCGGATGGTCGCTGGATCCCGGCTACGCTTGTCGGTTCCGATCCCCAGGTCGACCTCGCGGTACTTCAGGTTGAAGGCGACGGATTCGCCGCGCTGGAATTCGCCGACTCCAGTGCGGTTCGCGTCGGCGATTTCGTCGTTGCCATCGGCAACCCATTTGGTCTCGAACGAACCGTGACTTCCGGGATCGTCAGTGCGCTGGGACGCACGGGTCTCGGTATCGAAGGCTTTGAGGCCTTCATCCAGACCGACGCGTCCGTGAATCTGGGCAACTCCGGTGGCGCGCTCGTCGACTTGACGGGCAGACTGGTCGGCATCAATACCGCAATCGTCTCGCCGGGGAGTTCTCGCGGCAGCGTCGGCATCGGTTTTGCGATTCCGAGCGACCTGGTCAAGGCGATCATGATGCAACTCGTGGAGCATGGCGAGGTGCGGCGCGCCCGCATTGGATTGGGGGTCGGCGCGCTCAATCCCGAAGAAGCCTCGGTGTTCGGCGTCAAGGGGGGCCAGGGCGTCCTCGTTCTCGAGGTTGAGCCCGGCAGTATTGCGGACATGGTGGGCATTGAAGCCGGCGATGTGTTGACGCGGATTGGCGAGCGCGATATCCGGGGCGCAGCGGACTATGACAGCGCCACCGCGATTATCATGGTAGGCGACACCGTTGATGTGGGCGCGGTGCGGGACGGACAGGCACGGACGTTTCGCATGGAAGTCGATGACAAGCAGGTGGTCCAGGTCGCTGGCGACCGCGTGGATCCGCGCCTTGCCGGTGCGACCCTGTCCGACTTTCGCGCAGCCGGAGACCCGCAGAGCAGCGCGGGCGTCCTGGTGGTAGATGTCAACCGCGACTCGGCCGCGTGGCTCCGGGGGCTTCGCTCCGGAGACATTATTGACGGGGCCAACGGCCGGCGGATCTATTTCCTGGCCGACCTGTGGCAGCGCATGCGGATCGCGCGCGCCGTCGAGCTTCGCGTCTACCGCGAGGGTAAATTCGGCTTCATCCGGCTCTAAGATAGGCCGGGCCGGTGTGCGCGGGCGGGGGCACTGCGGCGGGGTCCCGGAAGTGGTTTGACTTCTTTCTGTCCGCCCGGTTTGATTGGCCACCAGACGGGTCAATTTGGACACACTTCCGTGGCCACCCGGGTTCTTGTAGGTCTCGGCTCAAACATGGGCGCGAGCGTCGATATTGTGGAGCGGGCGCTCGCCGAGCTTGAGGCATTGTCCTACGCGGGATTTCGAGCATCGTCATTGTGGCGAACGAGCCCGGTGGATTGTCCGCCGGGGTCGGGCGACTTCGTCAACGCGGTCGGTTTGCTTATGGTAGATTCGAGATCACCGGAAGCGTTGCTCAAAGACCTCAAGGCCATGGAACGTCGCTACGGACGTGATGCGGCGCCGATCCGCAACTCGCCGCGAGAACTTGACCTGGATTTGCTGTTGTTTGGCGATGAAGAGTGGCGGTCCGACCTGCTGACACTGCCCCATCCTCGGGCAAACGAACGGCGATTCGTGATGATGCCAGCGGCCGAGGTGGCGCCCGACTGGATCTGGCCGGGGACCCAGCGAAGCATTTCGGAGATCGCGGAATCCCTCGTGACCGGCGAGCGGCTAGCCCGGATATTTCATCAAGACCAGCGAGGGCGCGGCCAGCGCAGTTTGTTCCCGGCAGGACTTCCGAAAAATGGGATTACCTATTGAAACAAAAAGACATTCAAACATTTGACAAGCGGCTTGGTGAAATATCCGGGCTGAGCCCGCATTTCGACGGACGTCGGTGGTTGAAGCAGGATGAAGGATCTGAGCGCATGAACTTCAAGGGGGCCTGGACGGGTCGCGCCTGCCGCCGCTCCCCGCTCCGCGACCATCCGCGCGACGCGCGTCGGATGTGTTGCCTCGCGCTGATTTTGGCATGCGGAACTGTCGCCGCCTTTGAAGGACGCGCGCACCAACAACTTACGTTTATTGCCGCCATGCAGTTCAATCGCTGTGTGTCGAACCTCGATATCCCGCGCCTCACAGCGCTGCAGGTGCGCTATGTCGCCAGGGCGGAGTGGCGTTTCTCGCGCAAGGTGGCGCGATGGCCGTATTACGATGGCAGGGACGCGGGCCGCAACCGGTTGCTTTGGTTCATCCAGACGCGGTTGCACGAGCACTTTGACGGGGCCGTGGCCAAGCTCGCCGTCGCGGACGATCTGAGCAGCAAGTACGCCAGTCTCGGCGGTATCGTCAATCTCATTCAGGACATGACGTCGCCCGCGCATGTTGTACCCGTATTCACGACGCGTTGGTGGCGTTTGAGTTTCGCCGACCGGTTCAACACTTACGACGTGGATGAACGCGCGGTGGAAGAAGCTATCGGCGACTACTGCATGCCGCTCGAAGGTGGCGACGGGACCTTCGCAGCGGTGCTACACCGCACGGCGGAGGATACCCAGGCGGCGGTGCGGGCACCCATGCTGGGTATGCCGACGACCTGGGAAGCACTTTGGAAGTTTGGCGACCCTGGCGATTTTGGCGAATACGGGGATGCGGGCAACAATTTCGGCCGTCCGACGCAATTTGATTGCGGGCAGGGTGAGCGCTGCGTCCTGCTGAAGGACGATCCGCTGTACGCGGCGTTCGCTCTCGAACGCCACCTCGTTGCGGTGCGCGCGACGATGGCGGCGATGTTGCTGGCGCAGCGGGAAGTCCGGTAGCGGGCAGGCGCCGGATCTCTGCGGAAAACGCGAATGGGCGCGTTGCATCTCGGACTCACGCCGTGGCTGATTTCGGACACCGCGGACGCCGCCATGCTGGGTCGCCAGGGCGAACTCGCCGAGTCGTGGGGTTACCGTTCGTTCTGGCTGCCCGAGCACCACTTTTCGCGCGGTGACGCGGTGCCGGAACCGCTCATGCTGCTGGCGGCGGTGGCGGCGCGGACGCGGACGATACTGCTCGGCACGACCTCCTTTCTGCTGCCGCTGCGCAATCCGCTCCAGGCTGCGGAACAGGTAGGCGTGCTCGACCGCTTGTCCAATGGTCGCGTTATCCTGGGCGTCGGCCGCGGGTATTCGACATCCCTGCTCTCCGCGTTCTCGGTCTCCGCCAGGGAAAAAACGGCGCAAGTTCGAGTGGTGCCTGGAACACATGATCAAGGCCTGGCGCGGCGAACCTGTAGCCGTGGTCGAGGGGCGGCCCCGGTAGTCGTCGCGCCTCGACCGGCGCCGAGGAGTTGCTCAAGCCGGGCCTCGGCTTCGCCCTGCTCGACGCCGCGGCCGTCGCGGAGACCGACTTCGAGGCCGCCCGCCGCGTCCAGGCCGAGCGCCGCGAGCTGTTCCTGCGCATCAGCGCCGGCATGGCCGCCGCCCGCGCCGCCGGATGACGCCCTCCCGGGGAGCCGGGCGTCGGGGAGGACCGCTCGCCGCTCGGGCAGGGATGGCGCCCGCGGTTGACACGATGAACCTCACCGAGCCCGCCAAATGCCAAGCCCGCACCGACGACAGCGGGGCGCCATCCCCGCCCACAGCGTGGGGTCGCTGCGCGGCGGTCAAGGGTTCGCTTCGCCGGCCAGGACGCCTCAAGATCCTTGGCGAACCCCCGGCCCGACTCTTTCCAATCGTCACGACAACCCCCGACAGTGATCGCGGCGTCCCGTCCGCCCTTGACCGCCGCTCCGCTCCGGCTCGCCGACACCCTCGCCAGCCTCGCTCCTCGCCGGACTGGACGCGCTTGACCAATGTCGCCATCGCCCCCAACATCCCTCGCATCGCGGCAGGGCATCCAAACAACCGACGCTTCACGGATCGGACAATTTCACCCTCACTTTCTCATTGGACAGCGGGGCCCACCGCCGTGCGGGACCGTATCGCGCAATACCGCCGCGACCTCGGCATTACCCACCTCATCGTCACGCGACTGCGCATCGGTGGCGTCGACGCGACGCACCTGGAACGTTCCGTGGAAACCGTCGCGTCGATGTTCTCCTGAACACGCGCCACCTCGAAAATCAGTAGGTCGCGAGGTTGTCTACGCTGAGGTACCGCTTGAGGTAGTGGGTGCCGACATAGAACGGCACCGTATCGATCAGCGCGACCGTCACCTTGAAGAGGTAGTTGCTGCCGATCAGTACCAGCATCGCCCTGAACGTGTATTGCCCGGCAAGGAATGCCGCGCCGAAGGTGACGGAGATTACAGTGACGGAGTCGACGAACTGGCTGGTCAGGGTCGAGAAATTGTTGCGCACCCACAGGTGCTTTCCCCTGGTGAGACGCTTCAGGAAGTGGAACACCTGCACGTCGCAGAATTGCGCCGCGAGGTAAGCCATCATGGAGGCGAATACCGCGCCGGATGTGCAGGCGAAGATCAGCCCGAACAGTTCGACGCCGCCGGACAGCACGTCGCCGTTGGGCAATGCGACTTGCTCCGCCAGCTCCAACACCTGCCAGGGCGGTTGCCTGTCCACGTCCGCGGCGGGCATCGCGTTGCCCAACCACAGGCACCCCAGGATGAAAAAGTTGAGGACGAAGCCGACGCCGACCAGAAAGTTTGCGCGCCTGCGGCCATAGAGTTCGCTGATGAGGTCCGTGCACAGAAACGTCAGGGGGTAGGGCAGTACGCCCACCGCCAGCGTCATCGGGCCGAGTTCGATGAAGCGGGTGATGCCGATCACGTTCAGCAGCGTCATCGCGCAGAGAAAAAACCCCGCGAGTACCAGGAACACCCGCTCGCGGCGTTCCGTCAGGTCGATCTTGCCCGGCAGGGGGGATTCCGTCGCGTCGACGAGCGCGCTGCTATCCACAGGGGCGGAGTCCACGGCGCATTGCGCTAACGTTCTCTCTGTCCGAGATTGGCGTGAATGACCGCGCCGTTCACCACCGGATGCGCTGCGGCGAACAGCAGCGTTTCGGCGATCTCGGCAGGTTCGATGAGACGATTGAAGGCCGATATCCCGGCCACGGCCGCCATCGCATCCGCCGGGACGTGTTCGCGCAGCATCTGGGTATCGGTAAAACCGGGACAGATGCACGCCGTATGTATGCCCGTTCCAGCGAGATCCTGGCAGAGCGCGCGCATCATGCCGATGACCGCGTGTTTCGAGATGACATAGGAATAGCTACCGGGCACTGCCTTTTCCGACAGGGTGGAACCGACGAGGAGAACGCTCGACCCGGCGCCCATGGCGGGGATGACGTACTGGTTCAGCGTGTTGGCGGCGACGATGTTGAGTTCGATGATTGCCCGCAAGGCATCGCTCGACGTGTTGGTCGCAGTGTCGGACGCCAGCCGCGATGCGTTGTGGACCAGTGCCGTCTGTTCGGCGTCTTGCAGCATGGGACCCATCCGGTCCGCCACGGCGTCCAGGAAGTCGGGATTCGACAGATCGCAGGTGATGTGGACGGCACCGCTTACGGGACAAGGTCGCCGCGACAGGTTGACGACAGCATATCCGGCAGCGTGGAAGGCGCCGGCTGTAGCGGCACCGATGCCGGCGGAAGCGCCGGTTATGACGAGGAGCTTCACGGCGAGGTCCAGGTGGCACAAGCCCATTGACCGGCCCCGGAAGAGACGCGCAATTCGATGTCCGTAACCGGCAATGCGGCGACCTCGTGGTCGTCGGTCAACTCTCCGATCAGCCAATGGGCGAGTTCCTCCACCGTGACGTTGCGGACTGGCAGCACTTTGACGTCCCGGTGCAGGAAGGGTAGTCGTTCGTCGTTGAACGCGGCGACCGTGTATTCCTCGGCCGCCCTGATCTCGAGGTGGGGACACCGTCCGGGCAACAGCACGATCTCGTCCAACGCATCGCACAGCGCCTTGAGCTTGGCTTTGACAGTGTTGTAGTCGAAGCACAGGCCGTCGTTGCCGACGCGGCCGCGCAGAGTCGCCTGGACCTGGAAGTTGTGGCCGTGGAGATTCTCCCGCTCGGTTGCCGAAAACACGGTGAAGTGCGCGGCGGAGAAATGCAGATATTCCTTCGCGATGTCGATGCTGATGCTTCCCGTCATCGCGGCTGTCGGCTTAGCCCGCATATCTCACCAAGCCACTTGTCGAGCAAGCAATTTTTTTCTCAATTAGATGCGTACGTTTTTCGGAAATACTGCCGGATACGAACCGCGCTGGCCGCGCCCTCGCCCGGTGGGGTCGGGCCACGGGCGGAGCCGAAGGTGCCGCCTGTGGGGCACTTTTGCCCGCGTGCGCGCACATGGTCGCTACACCATAAGGCATGGCTATGCTTCCGTCTCTTTTCTTGCGAGGGGTGCCCCTCGCGCTGCTGTCTTCATGCGAGGGGCGCCCCCTCGCGCTGCTGTCTTCATGCGAGGGGCGCCCCCTCGCGCTGCTGTCTTCATGCGAGGGGCGCCCCCTCGCGCTCCCCGGCTGAAGGCTCCGAGCACGCGCACGCGGGCAAAATCCTGCGCGATCATCGCGGCCCTTGGCGAGACATGCGGGCTAAGGCGGCGTCGGCGAATTCGCCGAGCGTCGAGAATGTCCAGGTGGGCTGCGCTTGGGTCTCCCGTGCCGCGCCCTGCGCACCCCGATTGCGGTCGATCCATACCGTGGCGAGCTGCAGTCCGCTGGCTGGGGCAATGTCGTGAAACAGGCTCTGAGCGACGTGCAGAATCCTGTCCCGGCTGCAGCCGATAGCCTTTAATGCGGCCTCGAAGATGCGATTGTCCGGCTTGTATGCGCCGGCGCGCTCGGCGGTCATGACGTGGGCGAATTCGACATCCAATGCCTTTCTCGTGAGCGAAAAGAGCGCATCGTCGACATTCGAAATTACGGCGAGCTGAAAACGTTCCCCGAGGCGCGCCAGCGCATCGACGGTGTCGGGAAACGGCTTCCACCCGCCGAGGCTCGCGGGGAAACCATCGCGTTCGGCCGGGGTCGGCACAAAGCCCAGGCGCGTGCCCAAGCGGTCCAGGACACGGCGCAGGATGTCCTCGTACTTGCCGTCTTCGCGTTGCAGGACGGGTTCGGTCGCGGCGAAAAATTCGAGGATGAAGTCGTCTGTTACGTGCGCGTCGTGGCTCGTGAGCACGGGCTGGAGGTAGTCGACAATACCGCCTTGCCAGTCGATCAGCGTACCGTAGCAGTCCATTGTCAGGACATCGAACGCGCCCGGGTCGAACTCGGCTCCTCGATCCACGATGTCGCCCGACCCGCTACTACCCGGCTCGAATCTGGGAAACGATCAAGCCGCAAAACGATTCGGTGTTCCGTTCGAACATCCAGCCCATATGCTGCCCGCATCCCTCGCAGCAGGCGAGGCGCCAACTGAACCCGGGAAACCAGGTGTCCGCGGCAGTCGGCTCGCCGAACAGGTCTACTCCGGGCGCTTCGGCATAACAACCGAACCGATGCGTGACGCCGTGGGGATTCGTCATGCTGTGCTCGTGTGCGCCCATGATGTCGACGCGGTCATCGATGTGGCCGATCACGTGCTCGCACGCAACGCAAAAAATGTAACCCTTCTTCGATCGGTCGGCGGTATCGATGAGGTCCTTCAGGTTTGGATCGAGTGTTGTCGATCGGGTGTCGTCCCGTACATCGCTCATGCCGAATGTCCTCAAGATTCTCGTTGTCGTATTGGCTGCGGGCTCGGCCTCCAACGAGTGCCCCACGGTCGGTGCCTTCGGCCCCGGTTCTTCTTGCGAGGGGTTCCCCCTCGCGCTCCCGGCTGAAACCTGTTGTCTTGCGAGGGGTTCCCCCCTCGCGCTCCCGGCTGAAACCTGTTGTCTTGCGAGGGGTTCCCCCCTCGCGCTCCCGGCTGAAGGCTCCGGCCCGGCCCCGCTCGTCGTCCATGGAAGTCACGCAACCGGAATTAAACCATGGAAGTTGCGGCCCGTCGCCACGGGACTACTGCATCAGTTGTTTCAGATCAATGCTGGCGTCGGCGAGCTGCCGGGCATCGACTCTGCGTCCGACGAGTTGCCGGCACGTCATGAATTCTCTCGGCGCGTTCACCGCGTCCGCAGCTGTCAGCACGTCGTCCTTGAGGTGGAACATGATGAACTTGCGCGTCGCCGGATCACCGCGAACGACGTGAGAATCGCCGTCGGTCGAGAAACCGACCATTTGCAGCTTCAGATCGTATTGATCCGACCAGAACCAGGGCACGTTCGCATACACCTTTTCCTGCCCCGCCAAATTGGTGGCCGCGACGCGCGATTGCTCCATCGCATTGGGTACGGATTCGAGACGAAGTCGACGTCCGAGGATCGGGTTTGGATGGTTGGTGCAGTCCCCGGCGGCGTAGATGTCGGGAGCGGATGTGGCGCAACGCTCATCGACCAGGATGCCGTTTTGGCAGGTGAGCCCGGCCGACTCCGCAAGTTCGATGTTGGGCGCAACCCCAACGCCGACGACAACGAGGTCGGAAGGAACTTCCGTGCCATCGGCGCATACGACCTGGTCGACCCGCCCGGTGCCGGCAAAGCGCTGCGCAGATGCGCCGGTGCGGATATCGACGCCGGCGTCCGTGTGCAGCGCATGGTAGAAGGCGGACATCTCGGCCGAAGCTACGCGTTTCAGAATGCGATCTTCCATTTCGAGGACGGTTACCGAGAGTCCGGCTTGCACGGCTACGGAGGCGACCTCGAGGCCTATGTAGCCCCCGCCCACGATGGTGACGCGCCGTCCCGGAGCCATGTCCGCCTTGATGTTGTCGGCGTCGGCGATGTTCCGCAGGTAGTGAACGCCGGGCAGCGCACCGCCCGGAAGGTCGAGCTTGCGCACTCGGCAGCCCGTGGCAAGTAGCAGCTTGTCGTAGGCGAGCGTCGAGGTGTCGTCGAGCACGAGGGTCTTGGCCTTCACGTCGATTTCTGTAGCGCGCCTGCCGCTACGTAGTTCGATACCTCTATCCTGATAGAAAGCTTCCGGGCGCAGGTACACGCGATCGAGACCCTGTTCGCCGGCGAGATACTGCTTGGACAGTGGCGGTCGCTGATAGGGGATGTGCGGTTCATCGCAGACGATGACGAGTTTCCCCTCGTAGCCGCTCTGACGGAGGCTGGCCGCCCCCTGGCCCGCAGCGTGGCCGCCGCCCACGATCACGATCACTCGCCGTTTGCCTCCGTGTGGGCGCTATGGGAGATTTTTCCCCTCGCGCTGCTGTCTTCATGCGAGGGGTGCCCCCTCGCGCTCCCCCGCTGAAGGCTCCGCTTCAAAAATCTGCCGGTGTGCGACGAACGGTGCTTCGCAACCGTTTCGGGAGTGCCCTCGGCGACGATTCGGCCGCCGCCGTCGCCGCCCTCCGGTCCCAGGTCGATGATCCAGTCCGCGGTCTTGATCACATCGAGGTTGTGCTCGATGACGACGATCGTATTGCCCTGGTCGCGCAGTCGATGCAACACATTCAGCAACTGACGAATGTCCTCGAAGTGCAATCCCGTGGTGGGCTCGTCGAGAATGTAAAGCGTCTTGCCAGTGTCGCGCTTGGAAAGTTCGCGCGACAGTTTGACGCGTTGAGCCTCGCCGCCGGAAAGGGTGGTGGCGCTCTGGCCGAGACGGATGTAGGACAGTCCGACATCAACCAGGGTTTGCAACTTTCTCGCCAGCACGGGCACCGGGTCGAAGAACTCGCGCGCTTCCTCGACGGTCATATCCAGAACTTCCTGGATGTTCCTGCCCTTGTAGCGCACGTCGAGCGTTTCCCGGTTGTAGCGCTTGCCCCGGCAGATATCGCAGGGGACGTAAATGTCGGGCAAGAAGTGCATTTCGACCTTGATGACGCCATCCCCCCGGCACGCCTCGCAACGACCGCCCTTGACGTTGAAACTGAACCGTCCGGGCCGATAGCCGCGGGTGCGGGCTTCGTGCGTTTGCGCGAACAGCTCCCGCATGGGCGAGAAGACACCCGTGTACGTGGCCGGGTTCGAACGGGGCGTGCGGCCGATGGGGCTCTGGTCGATGTCCACCACCTTGTCGAGGTGTTCGAGTCCTTCGATCGCGGCGTAGGGGCGGGGCGACCTGCCGCTCGCGCCGTTGAGGCGCTGCGCCGCGATCGGGTAGAGCGTCTGGTTGATCAGCGTGGACTTCCCGGAACCCGAGACGCCGGTAACGCAGGTGAAGAGTCCCGTCGGGATGTCCACCGTCACTTGTTTCAGGTTGTTGCCTGTGGCACCTACCAGGCGGACAGTGCGTTGTCTGTCCACCGGCACGCGCCTGAGCGGCACCTCGATACGTTTCTTGCCGGACAGGTACTGGCCGGTAATCGATGCCTTGGTCGACTGGATATGCTCCACCGTCCCCGCAGCGACGATTTCGCCGCCGTGGATACCCGCGCCCGGGCCGATGTCGATGATGTGGTCCGCCGTGCGAATGGCTTCCTCGTCGTGTTCCACCACCAGTACGGTGTTGCCGAGGTCGCGCAGGTGGGTGAGGGTGCGCAACAGGCGCGTGTTGTCGCGTTGGTGCAGGCCGATGGACGGCTCGTCAAGGATATACATGACGCCGACCAGGCCGGCGCCGATCTGGCTTGCCAGGCGGATGCGTTGCGCCTCTCCCCCCGAGAGGGTCTCGGCGCTGCGGTTGAGCGTCAGGTAGTTCAGTCCCACGTCGACGAGAAATCGCAGCCGGGCGCGCAGCTCCTTGACGATCTTGTCCGCGATGGCGCCCCGCTTGCCCGCAAGTTTCAAACCCGTGAAATACGCCAGAGCATCTTCGACGGAGTTGGATGTGATCTCGGGGACCGTCGCGCCATCGATGTACACATGGCGCGCTTCCTCGCGCAGCCGCGCGCCGCCACACGCGGGACACGGGCGCACTCGCAGGTACTTGCCGAGACTTTCGCGCACCATCGAGGACTCTGTCTCCCTGTAGCGGCGCTCCATGTTGGGAATCACGCCCTCGAATCGATGCCGCCGTCGTATCCGGTCGCCGCGATCATTGACATAGCCGAAGTTGATGCGCTCGTCGCCCGAGCCATACAGGATGGCGTCCTTCTGTTTCTTCTTGAGCCTCCGGAACGGGACTTCGATATCGAAACCGTAATGCGCCGCGAGGGACTTGAGCAGGTGAAAGTAGTAGACATTGCGGCGGTCCCAACCGCGAATGGCGCCCGCCGCCAGACCCAGATCCGGGTCGGCGACCACCAGCTCGGAGTCGAAGAACTGCTCGACCCCCAGGCCGTCGCAGTCGGGACACGCGCCGGCCGGGTTGTTGAACGAAAAGATGCGCGGTTCAAGCTCGCTGATGCTATAGCCGCAGACGGCGCAGGCGAACCGTGAGGAAAACACCAGGTCGTTGTCGCGATCGTCGTCCTCGTCGAAACTGATCGTGGCGACGCCGTCGCCGAGCTCGAGCGCGGTCTCGAAGGACTCGGCCAGGCGCTGCTTCATGTCGCCGCGCACGCGCAGGCGGTCGACGACGGCTTCGATGGTGTGTTTCCTGTTCCTGTCGAGCGTCGGCGGATGATCCAGATCGGTGACGATGCCGTCTATGCGGGCGCGAATGAATCCGTTGGCGACCAGTTCACGGAGGATGTGCTGGTGTTCGCCCTTGCGTTCGGTGACGACCGGCGCCAGGAGCATGACGCGGCGACCTTCCGGCAACTCGGCCACCTGGTCGACCATCTGGCTGACGGTCTGGGCGTCGAGCGTGGTGCTGTGCCTGGGACAGCGCGGCTCGCCGACGCGGGCGAAGAGCAGGCGCAGATAGTCGTAGATTTCCGTGATCGTGCCCACGGTGGAGCGGGGGTTGTGGGACGTGGACTTCTGTTCGATGGAGATGGCCGGAGACAACCCTTCGATATGGTCTATGTCGGGCTTCTCCATGATCGAGAGAAACTGGCGCGCATAGGTCGACAGGGACTCCACATAGCGCCGCTGGCCCTCGGCGTAGAGCGTGTCGAAAGCCAGCGACGACTTGCCGGAACCGGACAGTCCCGTGATCACGACCAGCCGGTCGCGCGGAATGTCGAGGTCGATGTTCTTCAGATTGTGCGTGCGCGCGCCGCGCACGGCAATCTTCGACGGATTCATTCGCGCCTTGTCGTCCAGTCAAACCAGCGAAAATACGCGGTCGATAACGCTGCCGCAACAGCGTCATTCTCCCACATGGCGAGGCGGCAATCTCGGTAGTGTCAGGCTGTGCCTTGCGCTATATTGAACCACCTTTTCCACAAACGAAGATGAGCCATGGCGCGGGGCATCAACAAGGTCATTCTCATAGGCAATCTGGGCCGCGATCCGGAAACGCGTTACACGCAAGGCGGCAGCCCGGTGACGAACTTGAACCTCGCTACCACGGATCAGTGGCGCGACCGCGAAACCAATGAGCAGCAGGAGCGGACGGAGTGGCATAGGGTCGTATGTTTCCGGCGGCTCGCGGAGGTTGCTGGCCAGTATCTGCGCAAGGGTTCCAAGTGTTACATCGAGGGCTATCTGCAGACCCGCTCCTGGGAGGACCGTGAAGGTCAGACGCGCTACACCACGGAAATCGTCGCCCGTGACATGCAGATGCTCGACAGTCGCGGTGGCGATGCGCCCGCAGACTATGCCCCGCCACCCCGCGGCGGTGCCGCGCCGGAACGTGCGCAGCCGGCGCGGAGCGCGGCGCCTGCAGCGGATACGGCGGACGATCTCGACGACCTGGACGACGACATTCCGTTCTAGCAGCGGATTCGACGCGGCCGAGGCGCGGCCTTGGCGGTGCCCGGGGCTGGCCATCAAACAAAAAGCGATAGCAGCACTGCGCCGAGAACCAGTCGGTAGACGACATAGGGCGTCATCCCGGTCCGGTTCAAGAGAGCCACGAACGCTGAGATGCAACCGTAGGCCGCGACCGATGATACGGCGAATCCCACGCCCAGGTCCGTCCACGCCACGACTTCGGGCGTATTTCGGGCGTCGACGGCGAACAGCAGGGCTGCTCCCGCGATGGTGGGAATCGCGAGCAGGAAGGAAAACCGCGCCGCCCCTTCCCGTCCCAGCCCGACCAGCAGCGCGGCGGTGATCGTGATTCCCGACCGGGAGATGCCGGGTACCAGGGCGAGCGCCTGCGCGAGGCCGATGACGGCCGCTTGCGGATAGGACAGCGCATGCTCGTCCCGTGTCGACACTACCCGGCGGTCTGCCCACCACAGCGGAATGGCGAAAGCGATGGTTGCGACGGCGATCACGCCAACGGTTCGCAGTTCCGATTCGATGAAAGGTTTGAACAGTAGTCCAGTGAGCGCGGCGGGAACTGTCGCTATGGCCACCTTGGACAACAGCAATGCGGATGGGCCGGCGCGCAGTCGAAACGCGTCGGCGGCGAAACGCGCCAACTCGACGCGAAAGTAGATGATGACGGCGGTCAACGATCCGACATGCACCGCGACATCGAACAACAGGCCCTGATCCGGCCAGGCGGTCAGTTGCGCCGGCAATATCAGGTGCGCCGCACTGGAGATCGGGAGAAATTCCGTAATACCCTGAATCAGCGCCAGGACAATGACTTGGGAGAGGTCCACGCTGCCGCTAGTGTACGTGTTGCAAGCGTGCGTGTTAACGTTCGGCGATGCCGAAATCTTCCCCCAGCGAATTGCCGCTGTTTCCCCTCGGTCAGGTTCTGTTTCCCGGCGGGCACACGGCGCTCAAGATTTTCGAGGCGAGGTACCTGGACCTGGTTCGTCGGTGCATGCGGGAAGATGCAGGATTCGGCGTCGTACTCATCCGCAGGGGCGCCGACACTTATGGTGCCGGCATGGGGCAACCGGAAATCCACGATGTCGGAACCATGGCGCGCATCGTCGATTTCGACCAGGCTGACGCAGGTCAGCTCGCGATCAGAATTGGCGGTGGGAACAAGTTCCGTATCACCGCCACCCGCGAACAGGCAGACCACCTGTTGCTCGGCGATGTCGAGTTTCTGCCCGAGCAAAGCGCTTGTCCCGTCGGCCGTGGCTTCGAAGGATTGACCGCGCTCCTGCGCGAGATAATGCGGCATCCTGCGGCATCCGGATGGTCGGACCGGGGGGAGGAAGATGTCGATCTGGATGACGCGTGGACGCTGGGTTGGCGGCTGGCCGACGTGCTGCCGTTCCCGCCGGAGGTCAAGCAAACCCTGTTGCAGATGCCTGGCGCGCTGGAACGCCTGACAGAGATTCGCCGCCTGGTCGAAGGGGCGGCCAGGAATTGACCTTGAGCAGGGGAGCCCGGGATTGCATCGCGCGACCGGATTTGATGGCATTCGACTATTCAACAAGTGGCTTGGTGCGACATGCAGGCTAGGCCATTGAAAGCACTGCGGCCGGGTTCGACGGTGCTTGCGCCGGACGGTACCGCGTTCCCTGTGGACGAGGCGTTCGCGTCCGCGTTTCAGCCCGGAGACCGCGTGATCGCGGACCCGGGCGCTGGGCTGCTGCGCATCCCTCGTGAAGACGCGCTCGCGGCTCGCGCAGCGGTCGACCGCGCGGTTGACGCGTTCGGGCGGATGGGATCGGTCGATGACAGCGCCATTGCGATGTTCTACCAGCGCGGTGCCCAAGCGCTTGCCGACGACGCCGTGTGGCGAGAAATCGCAGCCGTCAACGGTACAGATGTCGACCGCGCCCGCGCGCGGGGCAGATCGACCACGCGCCTGGCGGTATCCGCCGACATGCGCGAGAAGATGATCGAGGGCATGCGAGGCTGGGCGAGCACCCCCTCACGCCGCGGAGCGTTGCTGGAAACCATCCGCCACGACGGATTCCGGATCGAGATGGTGGGCGCGGCACTTGGGGTGGTGGCGTTCGTATTCGAAGGTCGTCCCAACGTCCTCGGGGACGCCTGCGGCGTCTTGCGCGGAGGCAATACGGTGGTGTTCCGCATCGGCAGTGACGCGCTGGCCACGGCGCGGAGCATCATGCGACTGGCGATAGACCCTGCTCTCGCCGCATCGGGATTGCCGAAGGGAACGGTTTCGCTGGTAGACAGCGCCGCGCATGCGGCGGGTTGGGCGTTATTTCTCGATCAGCGGTTGTCGCTGGCGGTGGCGCGAGGTTCCGGTCAGACCGTCGAATTGCTCGGTTCGCTGGCTCGCGGTGTCGGCACTCCGGTAAGTCTGCACGGTACTGGCGGGGCTTGGATCGTCGTGTCGGAGACGGCCAAAGGCGAGCATGTGAAGCGGGCGGTGGTGCGGTCACTGGACCGAAAGGTCTGCAATACATTGAATACCTGCTGCCTCGTCGGCGCCAGCGCGCGGGACTACGCGCGGCTGGTGCTGGAAGGCCTTGTCGAAGCGGGTGCCGCCCGCGGCCAGTCGTTCAAGTTGCATGTTGCCGCCGGCGATGAAGATCTGGTGCCGCAAGCGCTGTTCGAAGGCGAGGTCCGAATCGCGCGCGCTCGATGTACTGTCGTCGAGAAGCAGGCCGAGGTGATCTCCCGGGAGGAGCTGGGCATCGAGTGGGAGTGGGAGGAGACGCCGGAAATCACCCTCGTCCGAGCGGACTCCCTCGATGAGGCGGTCGCCCTGTTCAACGCGCAGAGTCCGCGCCTTGTCGGCACGCTCGTATCGGAAGACCCGAACGAACACCGCAAATTCTTCGAAACATTGAACGCGCCCTTTGTCGGCGACGGGCATACGCGGTGGGTGGACGGACAGTTCGCCCTCAACAAGCCGGAATTGGGCCTTTCCAATTGGGAGCATGGACGATTGTTCGCCCGCGGCGGGGTCCTTACTGGAGACAGCGTCTATACGGTGCGAACGCGCTACATCGGAGAATGACGCCGCGACTCCTTCGGTGTTCGGGGTCGCGGCCTGCCACACAGCGCAACGCAAGAAGCAGTGTGAAGTTGTCGTGTTCGAACGACCGCTTTCGGCACCCGAAATCGTCGCGTGACGCCATCATGGGCGGAGCGTATTATCCATGTGATGGATGCGTGCGTCCCATGCGGAGAAACTCCTCCTCGTTGAAGGTGCGGGCTTTTCTTGGCGGTACTTTCGATCCGGTGCATATCGGCCACCTCCACGCCGCCCGCTCCGTGGGGAACGCCCTCGGCGTGCCGTTGGTCACGCTGGTTCTCGCGGCCCAGCCCCCGCATCGCGCGGCTCGTGCGGACGCGGCGGACCGATGGGAAATGTTGCGTCTCGCGGTTTCCGGTGATGCGGCGCTGGCGGCTTCCGATGTCGAACTTCGGCGTGGCGGTCCGTCATATTCCATCGACACCATCGAGTCGCTTGGCGGCGGCGACCCCATTGCCTGGATCGTGGGCAGCGATGGCCTGGACACCTTTGCGACCTGGCATCGATTCGGGGCGTTTGCAAAACTCTGTCACATCGTTGCCGTCGTGCGACCGGGGACTGCGGTAGTGCCGCTGCCGGGATTCAACCGGGTTGACGATCCGGAGTGTCTGTCGCGGCGCAAACGCGGTTGCCTGTTCGTACTTTCGCACCCCATGCTCGACGTCTCGGCGACGCGCATACGGCGAATTCTTTCCCGTGGCGGTGACGCGTCTGCTTTGTTACCGTCGCCCGTGTCGACCTACATCGAACAGCGAGGCCTGTACCATCGCTGAATCGCGCAGAACGTTGATGCGGCCGAGCGAACTGCGAGATCTCGTCGTCGAGGCGATCTCGGATCTCAGGGGACGGGATGTCGTGGTCCTCGACGTGGCTACCATGACCGAGGTCACGGACTACATGATTCTGGTCACTGGCACTTCGAGACGTCATGTGCGGGCGCTGGTCGACGCTGTGCACGATGCGGCGAAACGTCGCTCGGCGCAGATTCTGGGCATGGAAGGCGCCGACACTGGCGAGTGGGTATTGCTCGACCTGGCCGATGTGGTGTTGCACGTGATGCAAACCGAGACGCGCGCGTTTTACGACTTGGAGCGGTTGTGGAGCGATCTGGCCTCGCCGTTGGCGGAAATGTAGCGCGGGCCACCGCGCTACCGTGCGCAAGTGACACAAGCTGTGTCGCTCAGGCGCCGGTGGCCTACCATCTAGCCTGAAACCATGTACGAACGTCCTGGTTCCCACAACCCAGGCCTTCCGGTCCGATACCTGCGTGTGGAAGGTAGACCCTCGCTCTCCTCGGGCTGGCGCGCCTGGCTTGGCTCTTCCCGGCACGCCCATGGGGCTTCCATGGAAGACCATGAAATAGAACAACGAGCCTTTGTCACGCGCGCCACCGTTCTATTCCTGGTGGCCGCGGTCCTGATACTGGGTCTGCTGGCACGTTTCGTCGACCTCCAGATGTTCAAGCACGAAATCTATAGCACCCGCTCCGACGAAAACCGCATCCAGGTTCAGCCTATCCCCCCGGACCGGGGATTGATCTACGACCGACGGGGTGTATTGCTGGCGGACAACAGGCCGATTCGAACGCTGGCGGTGGTGGTCGAGCAGGTCGCTGACCTGGACACCGCCATTGGTGAACTCGGATCGTTCATCGACATTTCCGATGGTGAGATAGCCGAGTTCAAGCGCCGGATTGAACAGCCTCGGCGGCCGTACGAACCAGTCGCGCTGAAGGTGAATCTTACCGAGGACGAGGTCGCTCGAATCAAGGTGGATGGCCACCGATGGAAGGGCGTGGCGGTTGTGGACGAGAACCTGCGGTATTACCCGCTGGCGAGTCTCATGGTGCATGCGGTGGGCTCGGTCCGCCGGATCAACGAAGACGACCTTGCGACGCTGGACGCGGTGCGCTACAGCGGCACGAAGTTCGTTGGCCGTTTCGGCGTGGAGCAATTCTACGAACAATTGCTACACGGGGAGGTTGGGTATCAACACGTCGAGATTGATGTGCGCGGGCGGGTTCAAGAACGTTCGAAAGAAAACGAGCTGCCCGCCATGCCCGCCACGGGGGGACAGAACTTGACGCTTCACCTGGACAGCAGGCTGCAAACCGCCGCGCACGCCGCTCTGGGCCAACGCCGCGGTGCGGTCGTCGCCCTGGACCCCCGTTCCGGAGGCATCCTGGCGCTGGTCAGCAATCCCGGCTACGACCCGAATCCGTTCATTACGGGCATACCGCAAGAAGAGTATCGCCTGCTTGCGGCATCGGCCGATACGCCGCTATTCAATCGTGCGACCCGGGGAACCTATGCGCCGGGATCCACGTTCAAGCCGGTCGTGGCTCTTGCGGGGTTGAGCACGGGTGTTACGGATTGGGAGAGGACGATCATCGACACGGGCGAGTTCAGGCTGCCGGGCCAGTCGCGCGCGTATCGCGACTGGAGTTGGACGACGAACAACGCGGGCGGGCAGGGTGTCGTGGATCTACGCAAGGCGATCTTCCGATCATCCAATGTGTACTTCTATCAACTCGGTACGCGGATCGGTATTGATACGCTCGGCGAATTCGCTTCCCAGTTCGGTTTCGGCACAGCGACCGCCCTGGATGTGGATGCGGCGGAAGGCGTTCTTCCGACTCGCATATGGAAAAAAGCGGCCCGGGGCGAGAACTGGTACCTGGGAGATACGGTGAACATGAGCATCGGCCAGGGCCACCTGCTGGTGACCCCGCTGCAACTCGCCACTTATGCAATGGTGATCGCCAACCGGGGTCGATGGGTGCAACCCCGCCTGCTGTTGTCGAGCGACGCGGCGCTGTCGGGATTCGGTGTACCCTCGTCGCCATCGGAAGTTCGGGGCCCGACGGAGCAGGACTGGGAGATGCTGGTCGATGCAATGGAGGACGTTGTGCATCGCGGGAACCAGGGTTTTCGCGAAAACGGCACGGCGTGGTTCTACATCGGTCGGGACATCGGCTACCGCATGGCGGGCAAGTCGGGGTCGGCGCAAGTGGTCGAGATTCGCCAGGGAGAGGAGTACGACGAGGAAGCGCTGGATGAACGCCAACGCAAGCACGCCTGGTTCATCGCGTTCGCGCCAGCGGACGATCCGAGGATCGCCTTGAGCGTCCTGGTGGAGAATGGCGGCGGGGGCAGCTCGGTCGCGGGTCCGGTCGCGCGAGAAATGATCGACGCCTACTTGCTGCCGCAATTGGCAAGGCTGTAGAGCCCTCGCGTGGCGAACGACTTCGTCCGGCAAATGCCCATCTCGGGCCCGTCCGGGACGCGCCTGTCCGCGGCGCACCTCGACGCCCTTTTGTGTATTTCGATCCTCGCGGTCATCGCTTTGGGCCTGGTGGTGCACTCCCGGGACTTCGGGACGTTTCAAGGCCAGCTGGTGCGCATGGTCGCGGGACTGGTGGCCCTGGTCGTTGCCGCATGGGTCGAGCCACGCCAGTATATTTCGTGGGCCCCCGCGATCTATTCAGCCGCGGTTGGACTCTTGCTGCTGGTGTTTTTTTTCGGCACTTCCGCCAAGGGATCACAACGCTGGATCGATCTTCCCGGATTGCCGCAATTTCAGCCGTCGGAACTGACCAAAGTCGCCATACCGCTGATGCTGGCCTGGTACTTCCAGGATCGACGACTGCCTCCAAGATTCAGGGATATGCTGGTGGCGTTCGCGATCATCGCCGCTCCGGTCCTTCTCATCGTCCAACAACCGGACTTGGGAACGGGCATTCTGGTGGCCGCCGGCGGGTTGGCCGTCATCGTCCTGGCGGGCGTGTCCTGGCGTTGGATTTCCGCCGCCCTGGCATTGGGCGTCGCGGCGATGCCGGTCTTGTGGATGTCATTGCGCGACTACCAGCGGGAACGCGTTCTGACGCTCTTTAACCCCGAAAGAGATCCGCTTGGCGCGGGTTGGAGCATCATCCAATCGAAAACGGCAATAGGTTCCGGCGGCTTGGTCGGCAAGGGCGTGGCTCAAGGCACCCAGAGCCGCCTCGATTTCCTGCCGGAAAGCAGCACGGACTTCATCATCGCCGTAATCGGCGAGGAGCTGGGCTTCGTGGGGGTATTGCTGCTGCTGCTCTTCTATCTGGTGATCCTGGCGCGCGGGCTGCATCTCGCGACGCTGGCGCCAAGCAGGTTCGGTCGCTTGCTTGCCGGTGGACTCATGCTGACGTTCTTTGGTCACGTCTTTGTTAATATTGCCATGGTCTGTGGGTTGATTCCGGTCGTCGGCGTGCCGTTGCCGCTGGTGAGCTATGGCGGAACCTCGGCGCTTTCGATGTTGATCGGGTGCGGTATCGTCATGTCCATTCACACCCACCGAACCGGCAGGAGGTAACGTTGCTAAAACGCGGTTTGGCATTCGCGGTGGCCGTGGTATGCGCGGCCGTGGCCTGGGCCGACTTCGATGAACGCCCAGTGGTGCGGAACTACATCGCGGAGGTTGCCGCGCAGCATGGCTTTGACCCGGCCGCACTGCTGACCTTGTTCCGGGAAGCCCAGCGCAAGGATTCCGTCCTGGCGGCGATTTCACGCCCGGCCGAACGCAAGCAATGGCATGAGTACCGCCGGATCTTCGTGACCCCGACGCGGATTCGCGAGGGAATCGAATTCTGGCGGGCGAATGACGACGCGCTGCGTCGCGTGGAACGCGTCTACAATGTGCCGCCGGAAATCACCGTTGCCATTGTCGGCGTAGAAACCCGATACGGTCGCAATGTAGGCTCGTTCCGAGTCCTCGATTCGCTGGCGACCCTGGCCTTCGATTATCCGCCGCGGTCGACCTTCTTTCGCGGCCAGCTGACCGAGTTCCTGCTGCTGGCCCGCGAAGAAAGCATCGATCCGCTGGTCATGAAGGGCTCTTACGCGGGTGCCATGGGCTACGGGCAGTTCATACCATCGAGCTATAGAAGCTTCGCCGTGGATTTTGACGGCGACGGCACGCGGGATATCTGGACCAACGTCAACGACGCCCTCGGCAGCATCGGCAACTATTTTTCCGAGCACGGCTGGCGCGGAGACGGTCCAGCGGCGTTGCGCGTTGAAGTGCAGGGACCGGTAGCCGACGAGATGGTGAACCGGGGCCTGGAGCCGGACTACGATGCGGAACAGTTGAAGCGACTCGGCGTGATCAGCGACGGCGTCCCGCCGGGCGTCAAGGTGGCCCTGTTCCGCATGGAAGGGGACCAAGGCGCGGAATACTGGCTCGGCCTGCACGATTTCTATGTCATCACACGGTACAACCACAGCCGCCTGTACGCCCTGGCCGTATGGCAGTTGGGGCAGGCGATACGGTCGGGAATCGAAAGGACCGAGCGCCTGGCGACCGTGGTTGCGGAAGGTGCCGGCTAACGCCAGCCGCCGCATTTCCGTTTTTCCGTGATGCCGACGATTGGTGAGATATACGGTCGCAGAAAGTTCAGCCATCGGCTTGGGCGTGCCCGTGACGCTGACCATTCCAGACATGCAGGCGGGAGGGACACTTGCCGAACGCGGGTTGTCATCGTGGCGACCGCGCTCTGCGCAGCTCTTTCGGGATGCCTTGGTACCGTTCCTTCACCTCCTGGTACCGTTCCTCCCCCTCCAGAGCCCTCGGAGGTCGATCGCGCGCCCGTATCTCCGCCCCCGCTTCTCGAGCAACTCCCGAACCCTGTGGTGAGGGATGAACCGAGAAGCGCGACCGGCAACAATACCTACACTGAGGGTGGTCGCACATTTCATATATTGCCGACGGCCCAAGGCTATGATCGCATCGGCAAGGCGTCCTGGTATGGCGTCAAGTTTCATGGGCGCCGCACATCGAGCGGAGAAACGTACGACATGTACAAGCTTACTGCGGCGCATCCCACGCTACCGATTCCGGTGTACGCGCGCGTGGAGAACCTGGAGAATGATCGCTCCACAATCGTCCGGATCAATGATCGAGGACCCTTTCGAGGCGGGCGTTTCATAGACTTGTCCTACGCGGCTGCGGTCAAGCTCGATATGCTGGAGCGAGGCACGGCGCGCGTACGCGTTACCGTCGTTGCGCGGCCAGAAGCGAATCCCAGCCCCCGCGAACGCGGCGGGATGGAAGGGGGAGAGGTGGTGGATCGCTACTTCCTCGAAGCTGGCGCGTTTCGTGAGCGAGACCTCGCCTATTCCCTTTCGGATGACCTCCGGCGGAGTATCGATGCGGACATCGTTGGCGAGATCCATGTCGTGCAAACACCCGAGGATCCACTATATCGGGTCCGTATCGGACCATTCGGGGATCGCAGGAAGGCGGTGCGCCTCCAAGCATTATTGACTTTCCACCACGGCGCCGTGCCGCAAATCATCAAGGAGTGAAGATGCCACAAGAACCGTCGCTCTGGCGGGCGCCGTGTTTTGCCCCCGCCCAGGCGAAAGCCGCGCTCGCGTTCGCTGTCGTTGCGCTTGGAGGGCCTTTGTGGGGACAGCCGCCGGCGGTGGCGGTGTTGCCTGATCCTCCGGCGATCGCGGCCGAGGGCTACGTCTTGATGGATGCGGATACGCTGAAGATTCTCGCCGAAGACAACAGCCGGGAACCGTTGCCGCCGGCGAGCCTGGCCAAGATCATGACCGGCTACGTCGTGGCAGTCGAGTTGGAGGCGGGGCGCATCGATGCGGCCAACGACGTGCCCGTCAGCGTCAACGCCTGGCAGACGCCGGGGTCGCGGATGTTCGTCCGCGAGAGCACCACGGTGGTCCTCGAAGACCTTCTCCGGGGCGTGATCATCCAATCCGGCAACGATGCCAGCGTTGCGCTGGCGGAATTCGTCGCGGGGGGAGAGGATGCGTTCGCCGACATGATGAACCAGCATGCGGCGTTGCTTGGGATGTCGGGCTCGAGGTTCGCGAACGCGACCGGTCTGCCCCACGACGACCAATACACCACTGCGCGAGACCTGGCGATCTTGACGCAACAAATGATTCGGCGCTTCCCGGACCATTACGCCTTGTATTCGGAACGATCATTCAAGTACAACGGCATCGAACAGCCGAATCGCAACCGTCTTCTCTGGCGAGACCGGACGGTTGACGGGGTCAAGACGGGCTACACCAAGGAGGCGGGCTATTGTCTTGTGGCTTCCGCCGAACGCGACGGGATGCGGCTGATCTCGGCGGTCATGGGCGCGGCGAGCGACGCGGTGCGCGTTCGCGAGAGCCAGAAGCTCCTTTCCTACGGTTTCCGATACTTCGAGACGCGCAAGCTCTACGACAACGAGGCGCCCCTGAAGACGTCCGAAGTCCGCTATGGGAGCCCGAACGAGGTGTCGATGGGCGTTCCAGAGGCTATATATGTGACCATTCCCCGCGGCCGCTACCATGACATCGCGGTGACGCTGGACATTCCGGGGGCGCTGGAGGCGCCGATCGCCGAGGGAGACGTGCTCGGCGAACTGCACGTGAGCCTGGACCGCGAGGCTCTCGCGACATCGCCGCTCATCGCACGGGAGGCGGTCGCGGAGTTGGAGTTCTTCCCGCGCTTTTTCGAGGGAATCTACCTGTTCTTCCGCGATCTCGGGAAGTGAGAAATGCGGGTGGGCGGTTTCCCGCTGCGGAAGTTCTCGGGCTGCGGAGACCCGTCTAGAGAAAGGGGGAATGGGCGTAAATTGACGCCTCCGGCAAAAAGGAGTTTAGTGGCAGGATTCGTGCCAGAATATTTCGGGGGATGAGGGTATGACACGTAAAATCCTGAGGCGCATTGCGTTATGCGGTGCAGTCGTGTTCGTGGCGGCGGCAGCGGTTTCCGCCTCGGCGGAGGCAACGAACGACGAGGCGGCCGAAACGGGGGTCGAAACTCAGCTTCCGACGGTGGAAGAATTGATCGTGACCGCACAGCGCGTTGCGGAGAGCATTCAGGACGTGCCCATCGCGGTCACGGCGTTGACCGACGACATGCTCGCGGATCGTCAAATCATCAATCCCTCGGATCTGCAATTGAATGCGCCCAACGTGTCGTTCAGCGCGACAAACTTCGGCGGTTCTAACTTGAGTATTCGCGGTATCGGACAACTGGTGATCTCCCGTAGCGGCGAGAGCGGGGTGTCGTCGCACGTCAACGAAATCGCAGTTGCAACCAATCTGAATTCGATAGAGTTTTTTGACCTGGAACGCATCGAGATTCTGCGCGGTCCACAAGGCACGTTGTTTGGTCGCAACGCCACCGGCGGCGCCCTTAACGTGGTCACGAAAATGCCTTCGTTCGACCAGTTCGATGGTTTCGCGGACGTCGAGGCCGGCAGTTTCAGCCACAGTCGTTCCAAGGGGGCGTTCAACCTGCCATTGGCATCCAATATCGCCGTGCGCGTCTCCGGATTCAAACTCAAGCGGGACGGCTACATCGAAAACCTGGCGTACGGCCAGACCAACAGCGCCGGCCAGACCATTCCCGGCATCAACGAAGATATCGACGGCCGCAACATTTGGGCGTCGCGAGCAACGCTCGCCTGGGACATATCGGACCGAGCCAGCGTGTGGTTGCAGTACAGCGTGTTCCGGGAGGACGATGATCGGGTCCGCATCACAAACCAGGTCTGCAAGCGCAATCCCCTGCCGACGACCGGATGTCTGCCCAACGAGTTCGGTTGGGACACCCCACACCTGGGCGCAACCACAGGCGGCATCTTCGGCGGTGCCGCGGGGGCGCTGCCACCAGGCGTGGACGGTTCCGATCCGGCGCTATACGACTATCCGCGCCCGGTGATCGGCAGCTTCAGGAAAATGCATACGGATTTCGAGCCGATATTCGAGCAAAAGGAAGACCTGTGGTCATTCGGCTTCAATTACGACTTCGACAACCTTAGCGTGAGTCTCGGCGGCGCGGTCCGCGACTACGAAGGCGTGTCGCGGCAGGATTACCTCATGGACGTGGGACCACGCATGGTCCCCACGCCTCAGAATCCCTCGGGTGTCTGGCCGACTTCCGAACCGGCGGGCGGCGCGGGCGCCGAGTGGCTCTCGGATACCTGCAATGTAGCTGAAGGAACCTCGGGTCTTTTCGGCGGCTGTGTGCTGCCGACGCATCAGAATCGTTCCTTCGCCTACGATCAGGGGGATACGAATGGCCAGTACTACACGGTGGAGGCAAAAGCGCGCTCGGACTTGGACGGACGCTTCAATTTTCTGCTCGGCGTCAGCCGCCACGAGGAAACCAACTACGGCGGTTACTACGTGCTCGCCAACACGCTGGATCTAGTCAGCCTCTACGGTTCTCCCGCCCTCGGCGCGCCGCCACTCTATCCCGGGTTTTTCTACAACACGAACAATCCGGAAGACGGCGGAGTCCCGCAAGACGGTCAGGCGGCTTTTGGCGAGATCTACTACGACGCAACGGACCGCCTCAAATTCACCGCCGGGCTGCGGTTCAACGAGGACAACAAGGTAGTCAGCGATTCGAGCGTGCTGTTCAACTCGGCGGACGTCAGCGCGGCCGTCGGCGGTTTGTTCGGACCGAGCCCGATCTGGCTGCGCAGCGGCCTGTTCGGCGAAATGGCTGCGATGGCGGCCAACCCGGCCGTATCTTTAAGTGAATCTTCGAGCAGGATATTGGAGTTCCACAACGCCGGTGGCGTATATGCGGCCAACGCGCCGGCGGCCATCGGTTCGCTGGTGGCGCTGGGCGCCGCCCAAGCCATTGGAGCGCAGATTGCGGCGGGGCTGCTGCCGATCCAGTTCGTGCCTCAAGTCATTGCGGGCCTGCCGCTGCCGCCGATCTTTCAGGCCACCGTCGGTGCGCTGCTGAGCCAGAATCCGGCGATCATCGCCCAGGACGCGGGCATCGCTGCCGGCGCGCAGGCGTTCACTACGATTGCCAATGCGGTGGGCCCCGTACCCGCTTTCGGCGAGACGCGGTTCGTAACCGGCAGCCCGAGCGAGGCGCAGTGGCGCGAGGTCAGCGGTCGCGTAGGCTTGGACTACCAACTCGGCGACAACACCCTGCTGTACGGGTTTATCAGCCGAGGATACAAACCAGGTGGCTTCAACCCGGCCATCCCGCCGGCGTTCCAGGCGACCTCGGCGTTTACCTTCGATGCGGAACAGGTCAACGCCTTCGAGGTCGGCGCAAAGACCGCGTTGCTGGATGGAGGTTTCATCCTGCGCGGCGCGGCGTTTACCTATGACTATTCGGGTCTCCAGGTTACACGTATCAGGAACAACAGTTCGATCAACGAAAATGTCGATTCGGCCATCAGTGGGCTCGAGCTCGAAGGACATTGGCGGCCCGCGGGGATGCCGGGCCTGTTGGTCGATTTCGGCTACAGTACGTTATTGGCCAAGGTCACGGACACCATGTCCGTCGATCCGATCAACCGAACCGGCGGTAACCCCGACTATATCCTGCTCAACAACATCGATCCGGGCTCCCTTACGGGAATCAATTTCGTCGCGCGGGAGTCACAGATTACGCCGCAGTTGATAGCGGCGTTTGTCGCCTCGCTGCCGCCGGCCATCCAGGCAGTCATCAGCGGCTATACAGGCGCGAACATCTTCTACCCGCCCAATTCCGCAGGTGTACCCATACCGGCATATTTTTCGCGCGGTTTCCTGGACGCGGTCGGTGTCGAGACCTTGGATGGGGTCCCGGTCGATCTGGACGGCAACGACCTGCCGAACGCGCCTCGGCATACGGCCAGGCTCGGCTTGGCCCATACCTGGGAGATGGGGTCTGCGTTGCTCACGCTGCGGTGGGACTACTATTGGCAGAGCAAGTCATACGCCCGTGAGTTCAACGCGGTGGGCGATGAAATAGATAGCTGGAGCCAGCACAACTTGATGCTGGTTTACGAGAGCGGGGGCGGTTGGTCCGCGAGAGCCTGGGTTCGGAACCTTCTGGACGACGAAAACGTGACGGGCAAGTACCTTACGTCGGATACCTCCGGGTTCTACCGCAACTACTTCCTCACGGAACCGCAGATCTTCGGCCTATCTGTGAGGTACGACTTCGGCGGGTAGCGAACGTCATCCATGGAATAAACGCCTTCGGGGGCGTTTGTTCCATGCTCGACGAGCCGAGCAGGAGCCTTCAGCCGGGGAGCGCGAGGGGATACCCCTCGCAAGCAGATAGCCCTTCAGCCGGGGAGCGCGAGGGGGCACCTCTCGCAAGAACTAACCGGAGCCGAAGGCGCCGCCTGTTGGGCGCTCAGAACGCGCACGCGATTGCCCGGATATCTTCGCGGCTGGCGCCAAGCGATAACGAAGTGCGGATACGCTAGCGCCACAACAACCGTCGCCCTGGCGGTCGCCGTGGTTTGCCCCCGCCCAAGCCCGATTGTTTCGTCCCACCCGCGTGCCCGCCATCCCGTCGATCTTGCCGCCAGAGCGGCAAGTCCGACAGGCTGCTCGCCCGGATATTTCACCAAGGGCCGCGATGATCGCGCAGACCAGCGAGGGCGGGCCAGCGCGGTTTGTATCCGGCTATGTGTCCGAGAACGGACGGGCCCAAGAAATAAAGTGATATGTGTTCGCTTGACAACCGGCTTGGTGAGATATTCGGGCCAAGGGGGCAAAAGTATGCATCGTCATATCTTGAGTTGTTTCGCACTGTGCAGCGCCGTGTTGATTGGGGTGCCGACCTTTTCCGCGCCTGCTGCCGATGAGTCGTCGGCCGAGGGCCGTGCTGCGATCGAAGAGGTGATCGTTACCGCCCAACGCGTGGCCCAGAGCATCCAGGATGTCCCGATCGCGGTGACGGCGTTAACCGACGATGCGCTCAGGGATTGGCAGATCATCACCCCCTCCGACCTGCAGCTCAATGCGCCGAACCTGTCGTTCAGCGCAGCCAATTTCGGCAGTTCTACCTTGAGTATTCGCGGTATCGGGCGGCTGGTGGTGGGGCGCTCGGGCGAGTCCGGGGTGTCGTCGCACGTCAACGAAATCGCGGTACCCAGCAACCTGGAATCGATGGAATTCTTCGATCTCGAGCGGGTCGAGATACTGCGTGGTCCGCAGGGTACCCTGTTCGGCCGCAATGCCACCGGCGGGACTATCAACCTGGTGACGAAAATGCCGTCGACCGACGGCTCCGATGGCTTCGTGGACATCGAGTCCGGGTCGTTCAACCACACGCGTTTCAAGGGCGCGATCAATGTGCCTCTGGGCGCTAGTGTTCCGTCAAGTCTAAAAATGCGAGTGTAGCTGCGAGGGATTCTTGGTTCCTGGCGAGGCGCGACGACGCGGTGTGGCAGGCACCACACAAGGAGGAGCAACGGAGCCTTCAGCCAGGGAGCGCGAGGGGATCCCCCTCGCAAGAAAACTATGAGGGGCCGAAAAGACCCGCAGATACCCGCAGATTTAGGCTTGACGGAGCACTAGCCCGGCGATGATCGCGCAGGATTTTGCCCGCGTGCGCGCATGGTGCTCGTTCCACAGGGGCTAGTCGGATCGAATTCGCGCGAACTTCTGTAGCGCGGCGCAATCGAGCGGCGCCAGGCCGCGATTGCGGGCAACGCTGACGATCACTTCGGCGACGTAGAGATCGCCTTTCGAATCGGCCCAGATTCCGTGGGGCGCAAAAAAGTTGCCCGGGCGCACCGGGTCTCCGCTCCCGAAGCGTGAAACCAGGCTACCGTCGAGGTCGACAAGACAGACGCTTGCAGGCGGCGCGTGGGGCGGCATTTCGGCGTCCGCGGCCCATCCGCCGAGTTCGGCAACGTACATCAACCCGGCGTGGTCGTCGATAAACAGATCGTCGGGACGGCTGATACCGACCCATTCTGTCAAATACTCGCCCTTGGGCGAGAACACCTGAATCCTCGAGTTCTCGCGGTCGGCGACGAGCACGCGATCATCCTCATCGATCGCGATGGCGTGCGGTAGGCGAAACTCTCCCGGACCGGACCCTGGTTCTCCCCAGGAAAAGAGATGCTCGCCGTCGGCAGAGAACTTGTGTACGCGTGCGTTGCCATAGCCATCGGCGATGTACAGATCCCCGGCGCTGTCGAGCGCCAGGTTGGTTACGCGATTGAACGGATCTCCACCGTGCTGCACGGGAGTCTGGCCCTGAATGTATCCGGTGTCGGAGGGTTGGTTCTTTTCGCCGAGGGTTTTGAGCAGGGTGCCGTCGGGAGAAAAGATGCGAACCGTGTGATCGAAGTTATCCGCCGCGTAGATCCGATCGTCGGGACCAATGTAGATGCCGTGCGCATTGGTGAACAGTCCCTCGCCCCATGCGTCGAGGAAGTTACCGTCTGCGTCGAAGACGATCATGGGGTGTTCGCCGCGATTGAAGGCGTAGACGCGGTCTTTCGAATCCGTAGCGACGCCAGCGACTTCGACGAAGCTCCAGCCTTCGGGCAGCTTCTCCCAACCCTCGATGACCTCGAATGCGATGTTTTCCTTCATGGCTGCCTCGTCGGCCTAGACGCCGCCGGCTGGAATGCTCCTTCTACCGGACTGATATGCTTCGTTCAGACTAGCATGTTGGAGACGGGACATGACGGCTGCCGGACACAGGCCCCACTTCGGCGTTACCGTTCCGCAGATCAAGCGCCCCTGGGTGGCTGCCGCCGACGCGGCGCGAAGTTTTGAGGCGATGGGCTATGACTCGCTTTGGGTGTGCGACCATCTCTATGGTCCGCAGTCGCCGCAGTTGCCGATTCTGGAGGCCTGGTCGATGGTGTCGGCGCTTGCCGCAATCACCGAGCGGGTCGAGATCGGCACGCTGGTGACGCCGGCGGGAATGCGCAATCCCGCGCAACTCGGCAAGGTGATCGCGACGGTTGACAACATCGCGGGCGGGCGGATTATTGCAGGGCTTGGCGGCGGCTGGATGCCGCGGGAATTTACCGATTTTGGTGTGCCGTTCCTGTCTGTTCCAGAGCGTCTTCGCCAGTTGGGCGAGACCATCGAACTATTGAAGCGCATGTGGGGCGACGAAGAAGCTGTGACCTACGTCGGCGAGTTTGTGCGCGCGGAAAACGTGGTCTGCCAGCCGAAACCCCCACGCCGGGTGCCCATCCTCGTCGGCGGCGGAGGCGAACAGGTCACGTTGCGGATTGTCGCGCGGGAAGCGGATATCTGGAACAACCTGGCCGGGTCCCAAGCGAATCTTGGCCGCAAGATGGAGGTGCTGCGACGGCACTGCGACGAAGCCGGGAGGGATCCGTCGGAGATCATTGCGAGCCAGCAGTGTCTGGTGACCGTCGCGCCGGACGAAGCCTCCGCCAAACCGATGGCGGATGCCGCGGTGCGAATTTTCGGCGGACACATGGGAGATCCAAAAGGACCGTTGGCGATAACCGGCACGCCGGAGCGCTGTTGCGAGCAGATCCAAAAACACATCGAACTCGGCTGCACGATGTTCATCATCGAGTTCTTCGGCAGGGACACCCGCGAACCAGCCCAGCTCTTCGCAGAAGAGGTGATACCGAACTTTCGCTGAAGGTCGGTCGCGCCCGCCTGCCTCAGGCTAGAGTAGCGCTTCCGCCTTCCCGGACGGGCGCGCGATGACAGCGCGTTTGCCGCGCACCACCACGGGCCGCTGCATCAACCTCGGGTGCTCGCGGAGCAGGGCGACCACGGCATCTACCGTGGTGTAGTCTCCGGCATCCAGCCCGAGGTCCCGGAAGTTCTTGTCCTTGCGCACGAGTTCCGCCGGCGGATCGTCGATCATGCCGATGACCTCGCGCAACGTTTCCTCGCTCAGAGGCTGTTTGATGTAGTTGATGACATCGAACTCGACGTCTCGCTCGCGCAGGATCCCCAGCGCGCCGCGCGACTGGCTTCAGCCAGGGTTGTGATAGAGGACGATACGTTCCAAGGTACTCTCCTTCCATGTGGCTCCGAGTATAGCGCCGCTCGGAGCATTTGCGCGGACTGCGCTAACGGAGCACCTTGCTTGCCCGCAGCTCGGCGATCTTCTTGTCATCGTAGCCGAGCACTTCTGCGAGCAGCGCATCCGTGTCCGCGCCGAGGCAAGGCGCGGGGAAGCGCACGCCGTTGGCGCGCCTTGAGAATCGCCACGGAATGCCCGTATGCGGACGCACGCCGACGCGGACGTGCGGCAGGCGTTCGATAGTCCCCCGCGCGTTCAGATGCGGATCTTCGACGATGTCCTGGCTGGTGAAGGTGGGAAAAGCCGCGATGCCCGCCGCTTGAAGTCGTGACGTGATCTGCCAGCGGTCCCGATCCCGCGTCCAGGCCGCCACGATATCCTCCAACGCGTCTTCGTTCTCCTTGCGGGAGGCGAGTGACGCAAAGCGGGCATCGGCGGCGAGCCCCGGTTGGACCATTTCGGCGAACGCACGCCACTCGGCGTTCGAGGCGCAGGCGATGGCAACCCACTCGTCCTCGCCAAGACAGGGGAAGCAGCCGTGGGGTGACATCCAGGGGTCGCGGTTGCCGGAGCGTTCCGGCTGGGAGCCGTTGAAGGCGTATTGCATCCAGGCTTCTACGCCAAGAACGGCGCTCGATTCGAGCAGGGAGATGTCAAGATGGTCACCCGAGCCCGTTTGGTCGCGCCGTGCCAGGGCGGACACGATGGCCAGGGCCGCAGTGATTCCAGCATTGGGGTCGGGCATCGAGACCCCCACCTCTTCGGGTTGGCCGCCGACGTAGCCAGTCACCGCGGAAATACCGTCGAGAGGAGATATCGACGGGCCGTAGCCGATATAGTTGCGATGCGGTCCCGACTGGCCATAGCCACTGATACTCGCCAGGATGATGCGCGGGTTGACTTGCCGCAGGACGTCGTAGCCCAAGCCGAGTCGCTCCATGACGCCGGTGCCGAAATTCTGAATGACGACATCGCTTGCGCGCACGAAATCCTTGGCGATGTCGATCCCGCGCGGATTGCGGAGGTCCACGGCGACGCTTTTCTTGCCCTGGTTCCACTGGTTGAACATGCCCGAACAGTCGAGGTCGGGCGGCGCGTTGTTCGGAAACGGCCCGAGTCGCCGATACATGTCGGCTCGCTCAACTGATTCGAGGCGAATCACTTCCGCGCCCAGGTGGGCCAGGTTCATGGTGCCGAAAGTGCCTGCCCAGACCCAAGTCAGATCGAGGACCCGAACGCCTTGAAGAGGTGGTGCCGGCTTCCCGATCTGCTCGGGCGCCGGCCGCGCTTCGAGAGCGTCGACAACGCCGTTGTGCTCGCCGAGTCGCGGGGCCGGCCGTCGAATGGGCGGACGGCCCGCAGTCGTCAATATTGGCGACGCGAGATGCTCGATCGGTCCAGTGTCCGGCCGATCGACGGCCGCGAAAAATTCACGCGCCCTCAGGTGCTCGTTGGCCGCAAAGTCTGCGTATTGCTGTATCGGCGCAACGCAAATGCGGCGTTCTTGCGCGGCGTGATAGAAGTCGAGGGCGCTCCATTGGCCGACAAACTCCTGCACGAACTGATGCACCATGTCCTGGTTTTCTGCGCGGCCCTCCAGGTCTGCGAATACCTCGAGCTGCGCCCAATCCGGCCGGCCCATGAAATCGACCAGCCGTTCCCACTGGTCTGGTTCGGCGCACATGAGGAAAATCGGGACATCCTTCGTCTGAAACATCTTCCAGGGGATCAGTGAACGCCGGTGAGTGCGCTTCAGGACGAGGTCGCGGTAGGCGTACGCCGGTATGGCGGCTTCGAGCACGCCCGCGACATACGCCTGCTCCGACAGGTCGATGTGCTCGCCGATACCGGAACGCCGCGCATCGCGCAGCGCGGCCAGCGCCGCCAGCGCGCCTGCGGTGGCGGTCATCATGGCGCACTGATGGCCGAACACTTTCAGCGGCGGCAGGTCGATTTCCGGATGCGTTGCGGGACACACGCCCGCCCAACCGCCGGCATTGGCGACGATCAGCTCCGTGGCATGGTAGTCCCGGTAGGGACCTGTAATACCGAAGGGCGTGACTGAAAGGACCACCAGGTCGGGATGCTTCTCCTCGAGGACATTCGGATTGAGGCTGAGAGCATCGGCACGCAACCGAGAGTAGTTGTGCACCAGGATGTCGGACCATGTGACCAGGCGTTCCAGGTCCTGGCGTCCGGCGGCGCTCCGAAGATCGAGGCGGACCCCGCGTTTGTTCACGTTCAGCGCCAGGAATAGCCCGCTTTTCTCTGGATCTACCTGATCGTTTGGAAACGGTCCCCGACATCGGGTTGCGTCGCCTTCGGGCTCCTCCACCTTGATTACGTCGGCACCGTCATCGTCCAGGAGCTTTGCGGCGTACGCGGCCGCAACACCGCTGCCGAGTTCCAGCACGCGGGGGGTGCGCCCAGTCAATGGAAGATTCTCCGTTGCGGCCATCAACCGGCTTCGATCTCCCAATACGGAGGATTGTTCAGCGGACCCGGTGTCTGTCCAAGTTGGATCAACAGGCCATGCGCGCTTCGGGGCGAAATGAACGCATCGACGGACTTCGGATCGTCGAAGTGCTTGTCCACGATGCGGATGCCGCGGCTCTCCATGTCGCGCGTCTTGTTTTCGACATCGGGCGTCTGCAACGTCAGGTGATGGAAGCCTTCGCCGCGCTTGTCGAGGAACCCGGCGAGAAATCCATCCGGGTTGATCGGTTCCAGCAGTTCGATGCAGAAGTCGTGGAGGTCGAACAGTCCGAGCCGAAAGTCTCCCGAGTCGTGATCGCGCGTGTACCGATGTTTCGCCCCCAGCACCTCCTCGAAGAAAATCCGGGCCTTCTCGATGCTGTGCACGGCGATGCCGATATGGTCGAGGCGTCCGAGTGGTTCGCCGTTGGTGGTCACTTTCAATCCTCCGCTGGTCGTAGGAACACGCCATTTTATCGGTGCCGGGAGGAAAGGGCGTAGCCTTTCGAAGGTGGCGCAGGGAAGCGGTCGGATCACCAGCGGCAGTCTTTTACCGATTTGATGCGCGCTGCGGTGGCCTCTCGGATTCCTCGGCCTGGGAACGACTGGTCGAAGGCGGCGTGCGCGAACGCTTCGGCGGAAAACGCGTCCAGGCCCACACGACCAGCAGTGCAAAGGCCGTGTAGGCCGCGATGAACGCCCAGTCGGGCAAATCCAGATACAGAAACCGATGCAGCCAATACTGGATGAAGCTGCCTTCGTACGTCGGTTGGCCAACCTGGCTTCGAAGCCACATCTCAAGCGTGGTCAGGGGACATATCACGCCTACCCAGGATTGCGCGACGACAACGCCGATGGCGGCCAGGTGTACCCCTCGGAACCAGACGTTTCTTATCCAGGCCCAGCCGAGATGGCCGCCGCAGACCGTTAACAGAAGACCGCCCACGACGAAGCCGACGAACAGCACGTGCGCGATCAACGCTGCGTCGGCCAGGTGTTGATTGATGGACTGCACCTGTCGCTATTCGCCGACCGCGCGCCGAGCCCTGATTCCCGGCGGATAGATCTTGTCCGGGATGCGTTTGAAGTAGTTGTCCACCACCTCGAGACTGTCGCGTATCTCGAGGAAGTCGTGCCGGGGAATCACCAGTACCAGCGCGTTGATCGTGCCCGTCGAGACTTCCGGCAACAGCGGCTGAAAAACGAAGTAGTTGCAATCGCAAATGAGTTCCACCGAAACGTTGGGGGGCAAGACGCGGCGCAAATACCTGGCGCTGAAGGCGCCGGCGAAACCGCCGCCCAGGGTCACTACGGTTCGGTGGACATCAGGCGCGGCCATGATCGTGCTCCCAGGACGGCGGCAATCGCCTCATCAGGCCCCTCGCGCGGCGACCGTCGGAAGGTCTCCCCGCGTTACGCTGAACCGGTACATTGGTTTAGTGTAGCCGCTTGCGCGGCGTGTGGCCGACACTTCGCGCATCTTGCGGGCGGTGGGCGGAGTGCGCGTGAACAGCGGCGGGGACAGCGAAGACCTACGACGAATACGGTGGCGCAGCCGACGCGGCATGCTGGAACTGGATCTTTGCCTGGTTCCCTTCGCCGAGCACCAATACTCGGGCTTGGCGCTTGCCGATCGGGCCGCATACCGGAACCTTCTGGAGCGCGAGGACTGGGAGATTCTCGACTGGTTGCGGCGGGATTCCGTGCCGACGCCGGATCTGGCCCGCATCGTGACGCTTGTTCGGGACGCGCGCGCGGGGGACTGAGACCCGCGTGGGATGCGGGTTTGCCGCTAGCGGGAATGAGGGTGGTGCGGTTATCAAGTGAACGCGCCGCGGCCTGCCGCGGCCTATGCTGGGCAGCGAAGCGGTGAACGATGTAAATTTGGGCGTTGCCGAGGGATGGAGGGGCGGGAAAGAGCGGGGACGGAAAGATGAACGACACGCGATACACGCACGCCCGTTTCAACGTTCGCGTTCTGGATCCGAGCGTTTCCGGGGTCTCGAGGACTTGTCTATTGGACAGCAGTGCACTGCGATTTTGCATCTGCTTTTGCTCGACAACCCGGACCCGCTGATCATGGATCAGCCGGAAGACAACCTTGACAATGCAGTCATAGCGGAGCGCATCGTCAAGGAGCTTCGATCCGCGAAAACTGAGCGGCAATTCCTGTTCGCCACCCATAACGCCAACATTCCCGTATTTGGGGACGCGGAATGGATCGGCGTGTGCACTGCTACTGGAGACCGGGCTGAAATGCCGCCGCACATGCAGGGATCGATCGACATCCCGGAGATTAGGGACCAGGCAGCCAGTATTCTCGAAGGTGGAAAAGAAGCGTTCACACAGCGCCGGGAAAAGTACGGGTTCGATTACCAATGACGAAGATAGAGCTTCTTGACCTCATCGCGAATCGTGAGAACTCTGGAGTGGAGTTCAAGAGCGACGATCTGCGCCCCGAACAACTCGCGAGGGAAATCGTGGCATTGGCGAATTTTCAAGGCGGCCGAATTCTGCTGGGAGTGGAAGATGATGGGACCGTTACGGGCATTGGGCGAGAAGATATCGAACATTGGGTAATGGATACGGTATTTGGCCGCAAAGTGCATCCGATGCTGCTTCCTTTCTACGAAGAGATTCAAGTTGACGAGCAACGACGGGTCGCCGTGATCAGTCTTACACAAGGCACGACCAAGCCTTATGTGGTGCGCCACAACGACCGAGAAGACATCTACATACGCGTTGGCAGCACTTCTCGGCTCGCTACACGCGAACAACAGGCAAGACTGTTCGCACTCGGCGGGATGCTTCATACAGAGTTGCTTCCTGTCTCAGGTAGTGCGTTGCGTGACCTAAGCGAAGGAAGGTTAGAGGACTATCTCACAGCCGTCGTCGGTGACAATGAAGCGCCAATCTCGGAAGACGCTCTGGGAGAACGTTTGTGCGGACTCGGCTTCATGGCTGAGCGAGAGGATGGCCCTCCTGTGTGCACCATTGCGGGACTTGTGCTGTTTGGTTACAGACCACGACGACTGTTGCGCCAGGCGGGCATTCGCTGGATGGCCTTTAAAGGCGATGACAAGGCATACGACGCACTGGATGACCAAGTGCTTGATGGTCCGCTCGTCGCCTTATGGAGGAAAACATCCAGCGGGTCACGGGAAATTGTCGAGAAGGGACTGGTCGAAATCTTTGCCAACACGGTCCGGCCGTTTGTTTCGGAAGAAGTCGGCGAGGTAGGTGAGTCTATGCGCCGAGTGCGCCGGTGGCACTATCCGATCGAGGCTCTGCGCGAGGCTGTCGTCAACGCGCTTGCCCATCGTGACTGGACTCGCCAAGAAGAAATCGAAGTCGCTAGTTACGTTGACCGGCTGGAAGTTCTGAGCCCAGGCTCACTGCAGAACATGATGACGGTGGAAAAGATGATCGCGGGTCAACGTTCAGCGCGCAATCCGCTCATCGTGGAGGTCTTGAGGGACTATGGCTACGTAGACGCACGTGGGATGGGCGTTCGGAAGAAAATCATCCCTCTTGTCCGCGAGTTGAACGGGGTGGACCCAGAGTTTGAGGCTACAGAGGATCATTTGAAGATTGTGGTGCGAAGGGGCGCAAATGCAGGTCGGGACAGCCAGCGTTAGCCCGATAGTTGGCGGCCAGCCCATGAGCGCGTTGGTGTCCGGACACGCTAGGGAAGATCATCTTCGCAGGTTGCGTATCGGGCGTCGAGATTGACGAGACAGATTGACGAGACAGATGCCCTTGCGGCCGTTGCGGTCGGCCCTGGCGGACCGTGTCGACGCGCGCGTAGGGACGTTGCTCCCGCCGTGGCGCTTTTCGCCGCATTTCGAGGAGGGTGCGCATTTGTTCACTCGCCATGGCTTTTTCCCCATTTGGTCAATTCGTTCGGGCGGTTGGCTACGCGCCCCGAGAGATAGCGGCGGTTAGGCCGATAGCTTCGCAGCCAGGGCTTTCAGCCGTTCACTACCCCGACTGATGCGCACACCCTCAGCAAACTTGGCTGCCAGGGTCTCCTCGGTGCAACCGTCCAGGAAGGCGATGCCGGCAGCCTTGCCAGGCATCGAACACGCGCTGCCGGGCAGCTACCAGTTCGGGTCGCCCGAAGTCGTAAGGCACCTCCCGGAATCCGTGCGACATGGACATGTCCGCGGGACCCCATTCCGCGAACGCTACGCCCGGCACCTTCGCGCTTTCAAACGCATTTTCGAGCGCCCGCCGATTCTCGATCTTGAGGCCAAGCAGCAGTTCCCCGTTCGGATTCAGCGGCCACGGGTCGGCGCGTTCCAGGTATTGCTGCGGCGTTACTCTCCAAACGGCCCCCGCCGTGGCCTGGCCGCCGGACCCGCGGGTGCCGCCCCGAAAGGTGTATCGCATGGCTTCGACCACGGCCGCCACGGCCTCGGGTTGCTCGGCGTGGCAAAGCAGGAAGCCGTGTACGCCAACCGCGAGCAACTGGCGCACCTGCGAGGCGTTTGCGCGCACCATTTCCGGCTCTCGGCCTTCGAAGGGCAGTTCCACGATCACGACGGGGGTCGGCGTTCGGAGCGACGCCATGCCCTGCATGAACCGGCTCAGGCCGGGGATATCCAGCGGGCCGTGCTCCATGCCGATGTTGATGTAGTCGGCCCACGTATCCGCGATTGCCATCCCGGCTTCAAACGTGAGTTCCGCGCCGGTATGGCCGCCGGTGTAGAAGACCGGTTGATCGTTGGCCAGCCGGGCAATAGCGCCGTTGATGCGAGTGGCCACTACTAGTGCTCCGTCAAGTCTAAAAATGCGAGTGTAGCTGCGAGGGATTTTTGGTTCCTGGCGAGGCGCGACGACGCCGTGTGGTAGGCCCCACACAAGGAGGAGCAACGAAGTCCAGGGACCAAAAAGAACCGCAGATACCCGTAGATTTGGGCTTGACGGAGCACTAGGCCCTGGACTGGTTGTTAGCCGTCAGACGTTTCTTCGGTCTCGTCTCGGGTTGTGTCGCCTATTCTCTCGGGCCTTTGCCACCTGTGCCGGTTCTCGTCGGCATCGTCGACGAGCCGCTGCATCGAATCCATCGTCCGCTCGTCGACCTTCAAACCGGGCGCGTCCGGGTCGCCGCCTCCCGGATGGAACTCCAGGAGTTCAGCCCCGTTCGGGCCGCCGGTGTACTTGTACGGCATGCCGGCGGGAATGAAGAACCCCGATCCCGGTCCGAGATGGCGCCTGCCGACAATGAGTTCGCCATTGGTCACGTAGTAGAGACAGTCGCCGCTGCCCGGATGACTGTGCCGGAACAGCGGAAAACCGGGTCCGACCCAGATATGGGTCAGGCTGCAACCTCTTCGCGGGCGCCTGCCGCGGTTTTCCATACCGCCTTCGGCGAAGAGCCCGGTAATCACCATGCCACCGGCATAAGACTTCAGGACCTCGGTCATCTTGTTGCGCACTTCTTCTTCGCCGTACTTCTCGAAGAGATCGCTCATTTCCCAATTTGCTGTAGCCTGCGACCAGTCCGCGCGTTGCCATGTGTAGCGCTCGCTCATCGGCGGATTGGCAAAGATCTCGAACCGTCGACTCGGCATGGCGCGGCCCTTCGGCTTGTCGATTTTGTCCCTGGTAGTGGTCATTTACTCTCCTTGTTCCCTGGGAGATAGCTTAACGCAAGTTTGGCCATGAGTTCGCTTGGGCGCCATGCTGGCGAGGTGTCTGGAGCGACATTGCGAAAAGCCTGTCGCAGGGGCGTGGCCACTATAATTCGTGCGATCCGGATGTCTGGACGATGGTGGAACGAGTGAAATCGAGTGTTGAGGGATTCGGTCGCATCGCGCTTCGGGTGCGCGACCTCGGCCTCACCGACTATCGAACAGTGTTCGACGCGATGCGCGTGTTCACGAATGCGCGGGATGCCACCTCGACGGACGAAATCTGGCTGACGGAACACGAACCGGTCTTTACCCAGGGTCAGGCCGGCAAGTCGGAACACGTGCTGGCGCCCGGCGACATTCCGGTGGTGGCTACGGACCGGGGCGGGCAGGTCACCTATCACGGACCGGGACAGATCGTCGCATACACGATGTTCGATGTCGGCCGCATGCGGATCGGCGTTCGGGCTTTGGTCGACGGTATCGAGAGCGCCGTGATCGCCGGGCTGGGGGGCTGGGACATCGAGGCCGAAACGCGCGGCGACGCCCGAGGCGTCTACGTCGGCGGCCGCAAGGTCGGGGCACTTGGTCTGCGCGTTCGACACGGGTGCGCGTACCACGGCCTCGCGCTCAACGTCGCCATGGACCTGGAGCCGTTCACGCGCATCAACCCGTGCGGCCTGGTGGGAATGAAAGTCACGCAAGTCTCCGATCTCGGCGGCCCGGCGGACCTGGATGTTGCGCGAGCGGCGCTGGTGCGGGCACTGGCGCTGCGTTTCGGCTTCGACCCGCTCAAGGCACAACCCGGTCGATGGGTCCGGGGCATGGCTGCCGAGCTAAAGCCGCACTGCCATGGAACAAACACCTCCCGGGAGCGCTAGCGGCCGGTCGTGCTTGCTCCGTGGTGACGAGCAGCGCCGGGCCACAGGCGAGGCCGGAGGCACAGTTGTGGGCCACTGCTAGTGGCGCAGTTCGTGTCACCTCGCGGTGACGCGTTTCGCCGACCTGTGGGCTACCTTACGAAACTCTGGTGATGCGTGGCGGCTCTGGACACCCGTCACAGGGATGCGTTCTGCGCGTCACGAGCCACTTGCGCTGTTCTGAGAGCCGCTGAAACAAAGGGCTTGCGGGCGATGGATTTTTTCTTTACCCCAAGAAACGCGGCATTTCGGACGTTTTCCGACTTCACGGGCCTTGAATCCGAGACTTCCACCCCAACGCCCCGTGCTTACCCCAAGCCGTCGAAGTAGGAACGATTCGCATTTAGACACCATGAAGACCCCATAACGACCAGTTTGACCATCTGTCGCGCCCCCGCACGCGTCGCCGAGCCTCTGATTGCTGGGTAACCAGCCGCAATCCGGCAAGGTGCGCCAAAAAACCCTACAGCGCAAATGCCTCGTCACGACGGGTTGTTGCGTCGATACTGGATGGCGGGAACAATGTAGGGATTGAAACTGCTGGGCCGTGTCCATGAAAAGGACTGTTGCGTCGTTGGGACTGGTTGTTCTCGTCATGTTGCCGCAGCTTGTCGCGGCGCGGGAAGGCGAAGAGGTGCTCACCAACGAGGACATCGTTGCGCTCACCGAGGCTGGCCTGCCGACGTCGGTGATTGTCGCCAAGATCGCGGCGACGAGGTCAGACTTCGATACCACAGTGGAGCAGCTTGTGGCGCTGGCCGGGGCGGGAGTCGACGCCGCCGTGATCGAGGCGATGACCAAGGCTGGATCTGTTGGAAGCCAGCGACGGGAGGTGCCGACGCCTCCTGTGGTGGCGCAGCCCACGGTCAGCGGGACCCCGCCCGGGCAAGGTGCCCCGGGGACGAGGGCGCCTGCGACGGGTAACGCCTTCCGCGACGTGCTGCGCTCCGGCGGCGAGGGGCCGGAGATGGTGGTGATTCCTGCGGGGCGGTTTCGCATGGGGTGCGTGTCGGGTCTGGACTGTGGTGATGACGAGAAGCCGGTCCACGAGGTGACGATTCCGCGGGCGTTCGCGCTGTCGGTTCACGAGGTGACGTTCGAGGACTACGACCGGTTCACCTACCCGAACAAGGTTGACGACCTTGGCTGGGGCCGCGCCCGTCGCCCGGTGATCAACGTGTCGTGGAGCGATGCCACGGAGTATGTGGCGTGGTTGTCCTCGCAGACGGGGGCGGAATACCGGCTGCCGAGCGAGGCGGAGTGGGAGTACGCGGCGCGGGCGGGTTCGGCGACGAAGTACAGTTTGGGGAACGAGATTGGTGTCAACCGCGCGAACTGTGGTGATTGGGGGTCTGGTGGCTGCGGCAGCCAGTGGGATGGGAAGCAGACTGCGCCGGTGGGTTCCTTCGCGCCGAACGCATTCGGTCTTCATGACATGCACGGGAACGTGAATGAGTGGGTTCAGGACTGCGTGAACGCGAGCTACGCGGGAGCGCCGGTGGACGGCAGCGCTTGGCTGAGCGGGAACTGCGCCGAGCGCGTTTTGCGCGGCGGCTCCTGGTACTTCAGTCCGCGGAGCCTCCGCGCCGCGAAACGGGGCAGGAAATCCACCGGCATCCGCAACTTCGTCAACGGGTTCCGTGTGGCCCGGACGCTCACCCCTTGAATCCTTACATCTTTACCTCTTGGGGGGTTCCAAGGGGGCTTGCCCCCTTGGTGCGAATTCTCCGGAATCTTCGCTGTCAAGAGAGCGGAGGAGTACCGTTTGGAGACGAATGACGAAGGCGGCGGCGCCAAGGACGCGAACCGCGCACGCACGACGGGTGCCGCGTTGGAGGCGCACTACCGTTTCGTCCTGTGGCTGGTGCCCACGGTGGAGCGCTTCCCCCGCAAGCAGAAGTTCCTCCTCGGAGAACGCATCCAGGCGACCGCCCTCGATGTGCTGGAGCGTCTGATTGAAGCGACGTATACGAAGCGCCGGAGAGGCCACCTCGCCGACGCGAACCTGGGTCTCGAAAAACTCCGTTTCCTTTTTCGCCTGGCGCGGGACCTGCGAATTCTGGACTATCGCCGCTACGAATACGCGGCGCGCAGCATAGACGAGACCGGGCGCAGGGTCGGCGCCTGGAACAAGGCGCACAATGCCCAAGAGAGAAACTGATCTGTTTGAAGGCATCGCCGCGTTTTCGGCGCTGCTCCCGGCGGCCCTGCGCGCCGCGAAGGGCAAGCGCGGCAAGCCGGGCGTGGCGGCATTTCTCGCCGGCTTGGAGACTGAACTCCTGCGGTTGGAGCGGCAACTGCAAAGCGGCCGCTATCGACCGGGGAGGTACACGAAGATCGAAATATTCGATCCGAAACATCGCATCGTCTCCGCCGCGCCGTTCCGTGATCGCGTAGTGCATCATGCGTTCTGCGCCGTATGCGAGCCGATCTTCGAGCGCGGCTTCATTCACGACAGCTATGCGAACCGGCTCGGCAAGGGAACGCACCGCGCCGTCGCGCGATACGAGAGATTCCGCGACCGTTTCCGCCATGTCCTGCGCTGCGACATTTACCGCTACTTTCCCGCCATTGATCACGAGATTCTCAAGCGGGACCTGCGGCGCCGCATCGCCTGTGAACGCACTCTGTCCCTCGCCGACCGAATTATCGACGGCTCCAACCCGCAGGAGCCAGTCAACCTGCTGTTCCCCGGCGACGATCTCCTGACACCTCTGGAACGCCGCCGGGGACTGCCCATCGGCAACCTGACCAGCCAATTCTTCGCCAACCTTTATCTCGACGGGCTTGATCATTTCTGCAAGGAGGTGCTGCGCGCGAAGGGCTATCTGCGCTACGTCGACGACTTCGCATTGTTTCACGACGACCGCGAACAACTCGAAGCGTGGCGGCGACGGATCGACACATTTCTGGAGGGTCGGCGCCTCCGGCTGCATCCACGCAAGACGATGATCCTGCCGAACTGCGAACCCGCGCCATTCCTTGGCTTCGTTCTGATGCCCGATGGGCGCCGCCGCCTGCCCGAGGACAACGTCCGCCGCTTCCGCAACCGTCTGCGCGGTCTGCGTGACCGTTGGCGGCGCGGGACAGTTGAAAGAGACGAAGTGCTGCGGCACGTGCGGTCCTGGATTGCGCACGCCGAGCACGCGAACACCTGGCGTCTGCGCCAGTCGATCTTTCGCGCCGGTTGGTTTGACCCGGCGCGCGAGCCTGATCCTCCCCCGAGCGCGTTTTGCGCGGCGGCTCCTGGAACAACAATCCGAGGAACCTCCGCGCCGCGAACCGGAACAGGAACACCACCGGCAACCGCAACAACAACAACGGGTTCCGTGTGGCCCGCACGCTCAACGGCCGGAACCGGCGGCGTCAAGGCGCCGCCGGGCGCGCGGTGAGCGTCCAGGGAGGGTCATGATGAGCGACCGGTCCGCCCCTCTTGCCTCGTATCGCGAGGGAGGGGCGGTTCCGAGGCGTGCCCTCATGGTTGAATTTTGCCGAGTCTCGCCGCTACGCGGACCAGGGAGCATAGTCATTGAACCGGATGAACGGACGGGACAGGGGTGTTGTGTCCGCAGTTTTGCGCGGTGACCAGGCGCGCGTCGGGCAGGGCCCGGACCGGGCGTTCCCCGACCTCGGCGGTGAACACGTTTGAGTTTTCGCCGCGCACCACCAGTACCGGGTTGGGAGTGCCGACCTTTTGCTTTCGCGAACTGTAAATCAATGACTCGCGGGCGCGGAAAGGCTAAGTTGTCGAAGTCGGGTTAGCCACCAGAGGCGGTTGTACCCTGGTCGACAAGGGTGAGCCGACAGCCAAGTCTGGTGATCTTCCTTTCGTCAGGGCCGGGATCCGCTGGGCTCATGGCGTCAGCTTGGAATCCTCGGGAAATAGCGCACGTGCCGCATTCCTTCAAAGTCGACGTCCTGGGTCCACAGTATTGCTCCCGTGAGTCGCGCAGTGGCCAGGATGATTCCATCGGCCATCGCCAGGCGCCTTTCATGCGCGAGCCGCGCAGCCTCCAGCGCGAGCGCGGATGACAGCGGGATTTCCCGGCCGCGGCCCATCAACGCGGCGACGCGAAGCGCGTCGTCTTCCCCGCGCTCGCGCAGCACCACCCGGAAGACCTCGTACAAACTCACGGTGGGGACGACGAGCCGGCTAGCATCCGACAGCGGATCGGCGAAGACTCCGCCGTTGGGGCCATCGGTGAAGTACTCAATCCAGCCCGAGGAATCGACCAGATTCAGTTCGTTCGCCACCGCCATCGTCAGAGGTCGCGATCCGGTTCGCGCTCGAAACGAGGATCCATGCCAGCGAGGAATCCCCTCATCTCGCCGATGTCGCGCAGCGGGACGAGTTCGATGCGGTCCCCGTAGGGTACAACCTGCAAGCGCTGGCCGGGCCGTATGCCAAGGGACTCGCGCACCAGTTTGGGTATGACAACCTGGAATTTCGGGGACACTTTAACTTGTTCCATTCGGCTCACAATCGATCACAAAAACGTTTTACGACTCTAACACACCGTGTGGAGTCGTTGCGAAACCCGAGCAGTGTGCGCTTCAGCCGGAGTCGGTTTGGCTGTCGCAAAATCGTTCCTGAACCAAGCTCAAACGCCCGCCGCTTCGTCCAGGAACGGCTTGACCGCCGCCAGGAAGCCCGGGGTATTTTGCGAGTGCACGTTGTGTCCGCAGTTCGGCACGGTGACCAGCCGTGCATCGGGCAGGGTGCCGACCAGGCGTTGGCCGGCCTCCGGCGTGAACACATTCGAGTTTCCTCCGCGCACTACCAGTACCGGGTGGGGCAGGGCGCTTACGTCGCCGAGGTCGATTGCGGTGCGGGAATCGGCCAGCCGGCGATGATCGTTCTTGCTGACGTACTTGCCGTCGGCGCGCTGGAACATGTTGTACTTGACGGTCCGCTCGACATGCTCGCGCTTGCGGTAGGGATCGTAGGCGACGACGTTGTCGATGAACTGGTCGATGTTGTCGAACTCGCGGTTGTTGTGAATAAAATTGCGGATCGTCCTGCCACCGCTGGTGTTCATTTCAGGGCCGGAATCGACCAGGACCAGCGCGCGCGCAAGATCGGGTTCCCTGAGCGCGGCGAGCAAGGCGACGCGACCGCCCATGGAGTGGCCGATGACAATCGGCCGCTTCAGTTTGCGATCCCGGGCGAAAGCGATCGCGTCCTCCGCCATCGCCATCGTCGAGTAGTCGAGTTCGCGGCTCCACTCCGAGTCGCCGTGACCACGCTGATCGAGAGCGAACAGGTGATAGGAGGTGGCGAGGGCGAGGCTGACGAGATCCCACGAGTGGGAAGATTGATTCGTCCCGTGCAGCAACAGGATCGGTGGCGCACCGACCTGCCCCCATTCCGTGAAGTGAAACCGAAGGCGGCGAACAACTGTCTGCCGAGAGCGGTAGTGGATGTCCCTGTTGTGCGCGAGGCCCAGGTCGGCGGCGCTCTGGCACAGGCTTTGGAACTCGTCGGTGCCTGTCATCTCGTGGGGCGAAAGGTCCGCCGCGAATTCGTTCTGGTACATCGATTGCGTGCTCCGCACCGCCTGATCGGGAGTCGGCGAAGTTTATCCTGATTCGACCACGTAACAACGCGGTGCTTAGGGCGAGAACGCCAGCGCGTGATCGAAGTCGAGATCGACTGCGGCCAGAATGCGTGCCTTGGTCCGGGCGTAAGCGTCGAGGTCGAGCGCCGCCAACGCGTCGAGGAACGGCTTGGCGTCGACCCGCAGGTCGGCACCGGCGGCATAGATGCGGTGCACCAGCCCGAAGTCATGGGCGGTGGGTCCATCCATGGTTTTGCCGAGATAGGCGATGGGCGCCACAGCGGACTGGTTGACCAGCCGGGGCAGTTTGTACGACCAGCCCTCCGCTGCCCACAACCCTCGATGAATGCGCGGGTCGCCATAGTTGACGTCCTCTGTCGCGAGGCGGAAGTCGCAGGACAGGCTGTAGTCGTAGCCGGAGCCCAGGGCGTGGCCGTGCAGTAGTACTACGGTCGGTTTCGGACAGGCGCGCAGGACGGCCGCGGATTCGAGCAGAAACGCGGGCCCCGCGCCCATTTCGAGATCGACGCGCCGTCCCTTGAGGGGATCTTCTGCCGTTGGCGTATCGGCCGTCAGGTCGTCGCCGGCGCAGAACGCCCGGCCGCGGCCGGACAGGACCAGGACCCGAACGGACGCGTCCGGGTTTGCTGCTTCGATCGCGCGCTTGATCCGGGCGTGCTGGTCCAGATCCAGGGCGTTGAGCTTGTCCGGGCGATTGAAGACCAGGTGGCGGATCGGTCCGTCGTCCTCGATGATGAAAGCCGTTTTGTCGCTCATGGCCTGATCTGCCCGAACCTAAGTCCCTAACGCCCCTTGAACACCGGGGCGCGGCGCTCGCGCCAGGCATTGATACCTTCCAGCCGGTCTTCGATGACGTGCGTCTGGCGTATGCCGAGGGAATGCACCATGGCGGCGTCGAAGGGCAGGTCGAGTTGCGGCAACACCTGAAGCTTGTGAACTTCCCAGGCGCGGGTCGGCAGCCTTGCTATCTCGCTCGCGAGTTCTGCGGCACGGGCGTCGAAACGCGCGTCTTCGACGACTTCGTGCACCAGTTGAATGCGTCGAGCCTCCGCGGCGTCGATGGGCTCGCCCAACAGCAGGATACGCATGGCCTGGGACTGGCCGATCAGCTTCGGCAACAGGTAGGCGATGCCGGTCGCCGGCGCGCGGCCCTGGCGAATCCTCGGATCGCCGATCGAGGCGGACGCCGCCGCGAGACGTATATCGCAGGCGCAGGCGAGGTCCAGGGCGAGCCCCAGGACTTCTCCACGCAGGAGTGCGAGCGTGGGCTTCATGAAGCCTCGGAGCGCTTTGATGGCGTCTTGCTCCGGAAGCGGCCCCGGGCCGTGCGACCCTTTGGGTCGCCGATGGGCAAGCCGCGGCGGCCACTCGCCCATGTTCGTCCAGTCATCGCCGCCGCTTTCGCAGTCGAGCACCAGCGCTCGGACGCGGTCGTCGGCCGACGCGGCGCTGACGGCTTCACTTAGCGATTCCAGCATCGCGTAGTCGATCAGCTTGCCGCCGAAGCTGATGCGCGTGACGGCGTTGTCCTTGCGAATTTCAAGCATGGCGCGTCCGTTTTCGTCGTTGCAGAAGGATGATACGGACCCTATGGGATGGGGGCGAGCATGGACATCGGGATGTCGGCGCCCGGCTTTGGCGGACGAGGCGCAGTACGGTGTAATCTGGCGCGAGAGACAAGGGGGGCGTTGGCATGTGGCGGACGAAAATGATCCTGGTCGCGGGGGTGGTGGCGGCAATACTTGCCGGATGCAGCCGAGAGGTCGAAGTCACCCGGGCGGATGCGATCCGTGCCGCGACGGCCACGGTCGGAACCGACCGGATTCGTGCCGCGGATACGGAGCCCGGCAACTGGCTCGCGCACGGTCGCACCTACGATGAGCAGCGGCACAGTCCCCTGGCGGATATCAACGACGAGAACGTGGGCGGTCTGAGCCTCGCCTGGTACTGGAACACCGGAGATGCGCGGGGTCTCGAAGCGACCCCGATCGTCGTCGACGGCGTCATGTTCTCCACCGGCACCTGGAGCAGGGTGTATGCCAACGACGGCCGCACAGGGGAACTCATCTGGCAATACGACCCCGAGGTGCCGAAGGAATGGGGTAAGTACGCCTGCTGCGACGTGGTCAACCGAGGCGCCGCGGTGTGGAAGGGGCGTGTCTTTGTCGGGACCCTCGATGGACGGCTGGTGGCGCTGGATGCGGGCACGGGGGAAGTGGTCTGGGAAGTCCTGACCATCGATCGCGAGCGGCCGTATACGATCACCGGCGCGCCGAGGGTCGTCAAGGACCTCGTCGTCATCGGCAATGGCGGCGGCGAATACGGTGTGCGCGGCTACGTCACCGCGTACGACTGGAAAACCGGCGATCAGCGGTGGCGTTTCTGGACAGTTCCCGGGGACCCGTCGAAACCGTTCGAGGACGCCGCCATGGAACTCGCGGCATCCACGTGGCACGGCGAGTGGTGGATAGTCGGCGGCGGCGGCACGGTCTGGGACTCGATGGCGTTCGACCCCGAACTCGACCTGCTCTACATCGGCGTCGGCAACGGCACGCCCTGGAACCGGGACATCCGCAGTCCCGGCGGCGGCGACAACCTGTACCTCTCCTCCATCGTCGCGATCAACCCGGATGACGGCACCATGGCATGGCATTACCAGACCACGCCCGGCGAAACCTGGGACTACACCGCCACGCAGCACATGATCCTGGCCGACATCGAGATCGATGGCGCCTTGCGCAAGGTCATCATGCAGGCGCCGAAGAACGGCTTCTTCTACGTGCTCGACCGCACCGACGGCACGTTCATATCGGCCGAGGCCTACGTGCCGGTGAACTGGGCGAGCCACGTTGATCCGGCGACGGGCAGGCCGGTGGAAAGTCCCGGTGCCCGCTACTCCGAGGCAGTCCAGTTCATCACCCCGTCGGCGCATGGCGGCCACAACTGGCATCCGATGGCCTACAACCCCGACACCGGCTACGTCTACATCCCGGCCCTGGACATGGCCTTTCCCTACGGCCAGGCCCCGGACTTCGAATACCTGCCGGGCCATTTCAATACCGGTATCGACATCGTTCCGCTGCTGCCGCCGAAGACCGTCGATGGCCAGGTCGAGATGTTGCAGAGCATGAAGGGCCATCTGGCCGCCTGGGACCCCGTCGCGCAGCGGGAGGTCTGGCGGGTGCAGCATCCCACCACCTGGAACGGCGGGTTGCTGTCCACCGCGGGCAACCTCGTCTTTCAGGGCCGGTCGGACGGCTACTTCGCCGCATATGCCGCAGACTCCGGCGCACTGTTGTGGGAAACCCCGGTGCATACGGGGATCATCGCCGCGCCGGTCGCCTACACCATAGATGGCGAACAATACATCGCCGTGGTCGCGGGCTGGGGCGGCTCCTTCACCGTGTTCTCCGGCGTGCCCCGGCACAAGGGCAACGTGCTGACCGAGGGGCGCATCCTGGCGTTCAAGCTGGGCGGCACCGCCGCGTTGCCGCGCCCCGCCGTCACCCATGTGAACATCCCGGAACCTCCCGCCATCGATGCCACGCCGGAGGTAGTCGCGCGCGGCGAACTCCTCTATCACACATGGTGCTCGTCGTGCCACGGTGCCGGCGTCACGTCCGGCAGCGCGCTGCCGGATCTCAAGTACCTGTCCGCCGACGCCCACGCGCGTTGGGACCTTATCGTGCGCGAGGGCGTCTATGCATCAGTCGGCATGCCCCGCTTCGACCATGTGTTGAGCGAAGCGGATTCCGAGGCAGTGCAAGCGTATGTGGTGAACCAGACCCGGGTCGCCATCGCGTTCTGCGAGTCGGAGTATCCCGATGCCTACCCGGAACTGTTCGGCACGGCGTGTACGAAGCGGGTTGTTGCTCAGGAGCCGTCGGCTGCGGAGGTTGCCCCGAGCAAGTGACGCGGGATGCAAGCCTGCGGCGAGGTCCCGCGCATCGGGCGCGTGGGGGTCTCTGGAAGCACGGATCAATCGAGGAACTGAAGGGATTGGAGCAATTGCCCAAACCGCCCATGAGCGCGTGCCGCCCGGCCCGGCGTGCGGGAGCGCGGGTCTGGAGGCGGCGCCTGTTCGCCGCGTCGGTCGTGGCGGGTGTGTCGACGGGCTGCGCAGCCGCGGACGCTGGCGATTTCTATGTCAAGACCGGACTCGGCCTCGACAGCGCGGCGGAGACCGTATTCTCGGATCGGGACTGTTCGAGCATGGCTCCGGCGGCGCTGTACGGCTGTGGCCGGGACGGCGATGGTGCGCCAACCCGTTCGGCTGGAGACTTCGGGACGGCGGGCGCCCTCGAGCTCGGGCTCGGCCATGTTGCCGCACCGACGCTGCGTCTCGAGGTCCAGTTCGAATACCGCCCGCGTCTCGCTTTCCGGGGACGCGCGAATTTCCTCGATCCAACCCGCCGGCAGTCGGTTGCCGCGGATCTGTCGACCCTCTCCGCGATATTTGCTGCTTATGCGGACCTGCCTACGTTCGGGGCGGCTAGGCTCGGCCCTTTCGTGCCCTTCGTCGGGGCCGGCGCCGGCGTTGTTCGCACGCGGATCGGCGACACACACATGACGTTCCCGAGAACGACGACGACCGTGCCGGGCGCCAGCCGGACGGCCGTCGCCTGGATGGTGACGGCAGGGGTGGCTGCGGCGCCACGGGAGCGTACGACGCTCGAACTTGCCTGGCGTTACACCGACCTTGGCGAGGTTCGCACGGGGCGGGGCGCGGGCCAGGTGGTCTGGCGCGACGGCAGCCGCGAGCCGCTGCCGCTCGATCTCGCCGCAACGCGGGGGAGGCTCAAGGGCCACGGGCTCCGCCTGTCCCTGCGCTTCGCGTTCTGAGAGTGAAGCGGGATCGCCGGTGATCGGCCGGAAGTGTGCCGTTCGGCTCAGTCCTCGAACAGCCGGTGGAAGGCCGCTTCCGCCTGCCCCAGGCCCGTTTCGGTCAACACGACCGATCTGGCCTTGCTCACCGGGTCGGAAATCAAACCCTTCCCGTGGAGCCGGTTCAACGCCTCCCAGTCGAACGACTTCCATGCGCGCGCTCCGACAGTCGGATAGCGTTCATGTATTCCCAGATAGAGCAGCGCCAGCACGGCTTCGTCAATCTTGTCGTGTCTCATGCGGACATGGTAGCTGCTATCGGAAGGCGTGCCGAGGGGGCGGTCACCGGCGGCGCACCGGGTACGGCCGCGCTCCGGCGGACGTGCTTCGCAGAATCCACAGCGTCCGCGGCGACGCCCCTTGCCGATCGCACCGCTGCGGCAGAATCGCGGCTCGCAATCCCGCCGTGACCCCGTAGAGTGGCGCAAGCGTACCCACTGTCTCTTGATCGACGATGGCAAACAACAGCCGGTCCAATTCAGAGGCGCCAGCTCGCCGCCTGAAATGCAACCCAACTGTTAACATCAGCTCCGCTCACGGAATCTCGCGACATGAACTACCGCGTTGAGGAAATCGAAAGCCAACTGCGGTCGGGCGAGGACAGCGGCTGGGAATTCAAGCAGGTCGAGTTCGCCGGGGATCGTCCGAAACGACCGACCTGCGGAGACTGGGCCGACGAGATCGTGGCCTTCGCCAACGCCGCGGGGGGCGTCGTGCTCGCTTGCGTTTCCGACGACGGGCACGTCATCGGCATGTCGCGCGCGCAAATCGCGAATCTGGACTCCCTTCTGGTAGAGGTGAGCACCGATACGATCAAGCCGCCCGTACGCATCCGCACACATCACAGGGAACTCTCCGACGGCAAGCTGATATTACTGGCCGAGGTGCCGGTGAGCGATTCCGTGCACGAGAGCCCCGGCGGGAGTTACACGCGCGTGGGTGCCTCGAAGCGGCTTATGGGCGGCGACGAGCGGTTACGTCTGGCGCAACGGCGGTCGCAGGCCCGCTTTTTGTGGTTCGACAAGCAACCGGTGCCGGAGACCGGATTCAGGACGTTGGCCGAGGCGCTCTGGAAACCGTTGCTGAGCGCCGAGGGCGCGGCCGAACCCGAGGCGGAGCTCGGGAAACTCGCGCTCCTGGAAGACGACGAGGCCGGGGTTCTCCGCGCCACGGTCGCCGGCGTGTTGTTGTGCACGCCGAATCCGGAACAATGGCTTCCCAACGCGCGCATCACGGCGACCAGATACCGGGGCGGAGACCGTGCCTCCGGCCAGGTCGATGCCCGGGAGATCACCGGCCCGCTGAACGAACAGATCGCCGGCGCCGTTGCCTTCGCCGCCAGAAACATGCAGGTCGCGGCACGGAAGGATCCGGCCCGTTCGGATCTGCCTCAGTACAGCGAAAAGGCCCTGTTCGAGGCATTGGTCAACGCAGTGGTCCATCGCGACTATTCCATAAGGGGGAGCAAGATTCGCTTGTCCATGTTCGACGATCACCTGGAGATTCAGTCGCCCGGTTCCTTGCCGAACAACCTGTCGGTGGAGAGCATGGCCTCACGGCAGTCGACGCGCAACGAGGCCCTGACCTCCGTATTGGCGCGGATGCCTGTCGGCGGGACCGGTGGCGGCGAAGACAGGCGTTACTTCATGGAGCGCCGTGGCGATGGTGTCCCCATTGTCCGGCGCGAGACATGGGAGCTGTGCGGGAAGTATCCCGAGTACCGGGTGGTCGACGATTCGGAGGTCCTTCTTGTCATTCCCGCAGCGATGCAGGAACAAAGTCCCGCCCGTGCCGTCATTTCGGTGCGATCCGGCGGTGGGCCCTTGGCGGGCGCCGATCTCCTTCTCCTGTTTCCGAACAAGACCTGGAAACGTGCAACCACGGACGAGCAGGGCGAGGCGGCGGTCGATCTGCACACGACGCAGTTGCCTCTGAGCGTGTTCGCGGCCGCGCCGGGACATGCCGCGCATCTTGAGCGGGATTGGACACCCATCGAACGCGCGCTTGCGATTGATCTGGATGCCTTGCCGGAAGGCGGGAGTGTCATTCTTCCGGAGGCGACCGGTCACCTTCCAGGATTGAAGGGCAGGCTGAATCCCATCCGCGATACCCATGATCGGACTTATCTTTATGCGTCCAATATCGTGATCGACGAGGGCAAACAACAGCCGGTCCAATTCATCCCCGGCGAGGAACTGCAATTGACCGATGCCGAAGGGACCGAACTGCGCGTGCGGATCGTCGATATCGTCGGACGGTCGGCGCTCGTCGAGTATTTCGATGTCGGGCGAGTGCGTCGAGGACCACGAATTCGCTCCTGAACGACAACGCGTAAGGCGCACCCACAACATAACGCATTGACACGAATTCCGTGTAACACTATTGTCGTGTGTTTGGAGCGGAGGTTCTCTTCAATTGAAAAACGTGACGATTACGCTACGCGAGGACACCGCTCGGTGGCTTCGCGTCAAGGCGGCCGAACACGACCGCAGCGTTTCCCGTTGGATCGCAGAGTTGCTGGAACGAATGCGGCACCAGGAAGACGAGTACGAAATCGGCATGCGCCGGTCCTTGGCCGTTAAGCCCCGCAGGATCGAGTGGGCTGAAGGACGCAAGCCGACACGGCAGGAGTTGTATGACCGGCCCGGTCTTCGTTGACACGAATGTCCTGGTGTACCGGCACGACAGCTCGGAGGCCGCCAAGCAATCCCGGGCCGATGATTGGCACACATTCCTCTGGCACCGCCGCTTGGGCCGTTTGAGCTTTCAGGTTCTTCAGGAACTCTACGCGACTTTGACGCGGGGCCGCGGGCTTGGCCTTGACCGCGCCGCAGCGCGCGCTATCGTGGCGAACTACTTGCAATGGCAACCGATCCGGATCGATGCCGGCATGCTGCGGAGAGCCTGGCTGCTTGAGGAGCGCTACGGTCTTTCGTTCTGGGATGCTCTCATCGTCGCTGCAGCGCAGGTGGCTGAATGTCCGACTCTGCTGACCGAGGATCTGCAACACGGGCAAGACCTCGACGGTGTTCGAGTGGTCGATCCTTTCGCATCGCCGGAGCAGAGCCCGCAGGAGTGCTTGGAAACGCCATGACCCGCGGTGCGAATCCGACTGCGGGATGATGTCGTGACGCCGGGTGAGTTCATCGCGAAGTGGCGTGATTCGGAACTGAAGGAGCGTTCCGGTTCGCAGGAACACTTCATCGACCTCTGCCGGCTGCTCGGCGAACAAACGCCGGCGCAAGCAGACCCGACCGGCGACCGCTACTGCTTCGAGCGCGGGGCGCGCAAGGACTCCGGTAGCGACGGTTGGGCCGATGTTTGGAAGCGTCATCACTTCGCCTGGGAGTACAAGGGCAAGCACGCGAACCTCGACAACGCCTTCGCGCAACTCCGGCAATACGCCTTGGCACTGGAGAACCCGCCGCTCCTGATCGTCTCCGACATGGCGCGGTTCCGCATTCGCACCAACTGGACCAACAGCGTCAGCGAGACGCACGAGTTCGCGCTCGACGATCTCGCGGATGCGGCTGTCCGCGACAAGCTCAAGTGGGCGATGTCCGATCCGGAGCGGCTCCGTCCGGGCGAGAGCCGGCAGGCGCTGACCGAACGCGCGGCGTCGACTTTCGCGGACCTGGCGCAATCGTTACGTGAGCGCGGCCAAGCCCCTCAGGCGGTTGCACATTTCGTCAACCGCCTTGTGTTCTGCATGTTCGCCGAGGATGTCGGCCTGCTCCCAAACGACATGTTCACCAGGATGCTGGAACAGGCGCGGCAGCGGCCCGACGAGTTCGCGGCGCTGGCGCGGGACCTCTTTGGCGCGATGTCCACAGGCGGCAGAGTCGGATTCGAGGCGGTCGGCTGGTTCAACGGTGGACTGTTCGATGACGACGTGGCGCTGCCGCTCACGCGGGCCGAGATTGAGACGACGCTTGAGGCGGCGAACCTCGACTGGTCGGAGGTGGACCCCTCGATCCTGGGCACCCTGTTCGAGCGCGGGCTCGACCCGGACAAGCGCGCACAGCTTGGCGCGCACTATACCGACCGGGACAAGATCATGCGCATCATCGAGCCGGTAATCGTCCGTCCCTGGCTCGCCGAATGGGAGCGGACGAAGTCCGAGATCGCCGCCGGTCTCGAACGCGTGGATGCGGCGAAGTCGAGGGCGGCGAGAACGCGTCGGCACGCGCTGGTGGACCAACGCTTAAGGGTTTTCCTGGAGCGGCTGCGGAACTTCACGGTGCTGGACCCGGCTTGCGGTTCAGGCAACTTTCTCTACCTCGCGCTGCACGCGCTGAAAGATCTGGAGCACCGTATCCAGTTGGAGGCGGAGGCATTGGGTCTACAGCGCGCGTTTCCAGCGGTCGGCCCGGCCAACGTGAGGGGCATCGAGATCAACGCCTATGCCGCCGAGTTGGCACGGGTGTCGGTATGGATCGGCGAGATCCAATGGATGCGCCGCAACGGGTTCCGGGAATCGCGCGACCCGATCCTCAAGCCGCTGGACACCATCGAATGCCGCGACGCGATCGTGACGCCAGACGGCGGAGAGCCAGAGTGGCCGGCGGCGGATGTCGTTATCGGAAACCCGCCGTTTCTAGGCGGAAAGCTCCTCAACGCCGGCCTTGGCGAGGACTATGTATCTCGCATCTTCTCGGTGTACGCGGGGCGCGTGCCGGCCGAAGCGGATCTCGTCTGCTACTGGTTCGTGAAGGCGGGCCAGCACGTCGGGGCGGGCAAGGCAAAGCGTGTCGGTCTCGTAGCGACCAACTCCATCCGGGGCGGAGCGAACCGCAGAGCGCTCGCGACGGCGATCGACGGCCGGCCGATCTTCGAAGCGTGGAGCGATGAGCCCTGGGTCATCGACGGCGCGGCGGTGCGCGTCTCACTGGTGTGCTTCTCACAGTTGGACGACGAGCCGGCGCTGCAACGGCGGCTCGACGGGGATCCGGTCGATGCCATTCATGCCGATCTCACGGCGATGCGCGGCGGCGCTGGCGTCGATCTCACCCGCGCGCAGCGTCTCTACCGGAACAGGGGTGTCGCATTCATGGGCGACACAAAGGGAGGCGCCTTCGATGTCCCGGGTACGCGGGCGCGGGAGTGGCTGCAAGCACCGGCCAACCCAAATGGCAGGTCCAATGTGGAGGTATTGAGGCCGTGGAGGAACGGCATGGACTTAACTCGCCGTCCGGCGGACAAGTGGATCGTCGACTTTGGGTGGAACATAGTGCGGGAGGAAGCCGCGCTCTACGAGGCGCCGTTTCAACACGCCCAGAAGCATGTTTACCCAGTGCGGCAACGGAATCGCCGCCAGTCCTATCGCGATTACTGGTGGCGGCATGTTGAGCCGCGACAAGGAATGTGGCGGGCGCTGAACGGCCTGTCCCGGTACATGGCTACCCCTCGCGTCGCCAAACATCGACTATTCGTGTGGCTCGACGCGCGCATCTGCCCTGACAGCGCATTGATTGCTATTGCGCGGGACGATGACACCATGTTCGGTATTCTGCACAGCCGGTATCACGAGGCGTGGTCGCTACGCCTCGGCACGTGGCTTGGCAAAGGCAACGATCCACGGTACACGCCCACTACGACCTTCGAGACCTTTCCCTTTCCAGATGGACTGTGGCCGGATATTCCCGCCACCACTTACGCTGCCGACCCGCGTGCGATGGCCATCGCCCAAGCCGCCCGTCGGTTGGTAGAACTGCGTGATCGATGGTTGCATCCGCCCGAATGGGTGGAATGGGTGGAAGAACTGGTGCCGGGCTACTATCCCAAGCGCCCCGTTCCGCGCGACGAGGCGGCGGCAAAACAGCTTAGGCAGCGCACCCTGACGCATCTCTATAACGCCCGCCCGCAGTGGCTCGCGGACGCGCACGCAAGGCTCGATGCCGCTGTTGCCGCTGCTTACGGCTGGGCGGAAGACATTTCTGACGACGAAGCGCTGCGGGAACTGCTGTCACGCAACCTGGCGGGCTAGACTCTCGATCCACCAATGACAAACGACCAATCTGTACCGATCGCGCACAATCTTGTTGCCGCGCTGAACAAATTGGAGGAGTCCCTTCGGCCATTTGTTCAAGCACTGGCAGGTATCGCTGAAGCCATCCACCCCTTCGTTAGTGCGATAGCTCCGAAGTTCGAACAATTGGTGAGGTACCATAAGTTTATCGATTCGGTCGGTGCGACCGGTTGGTTGCCCTATTACACCATTTCACTGGTGTACGTTGAAGAGTGCGGAGATGATGTGTCGCTGATTGATACGCGTATAACCAGTTTCTACCGGAACAATTGGAACGTAATACGTGAAGATATAGAAACAAGATTGGATCAATATCAACTATCGGAGGAAACTAAAGCGACACTCCGCGAAGCCCTTGCAGCACACGACGTCGGCCACTATCGGTGTGTTTGCCGTGTCCTATTTCCAGCAGTCGAACGGGAGTTTCGGATTCATTTCTTCGAAGACAGGGCTGGTTCAATTTCATCCACGAGACTGTTGGAAAAGCTAACGAATCGAGGGGAGTTAGAAAGCTTCCTCCCAAGAGAGGCATATGGTTGGATTTTGTTTGGGCGCCTGATTGATCATTTGTACGAGCCAGTTGACGATGGTAATAGGGCGCAATTTGAGGAGGATTTCGTTCCAAATCGTCACGCGTCGATTCATGGATTGGTTCCATATTCAACTTTCAAGCACAGTGTGAACATGCTTGTCATGGCAGACTATATCTTTCAAGTGCTGACCTCGACTGCTGAACTGGCGTCGCCACAGCATTGACTCTCCTCCGGTCTTCCTCGATAAGATGCGATCCCCATCTGTCATTGGTTCGTGAAGATAAGCTGTGCCCGAGGTTGCTGCAGCTTACGGTAGGCGTAAGACATCGCTGACTAAACCGCGCTACGGGAGCTACTGTCACGCAATCTGGCCAGCTAGGCTCTCGATCCTGTCCCTCCATCGCCGAGGCGCGCCACCACGGCATCGCGCCGGTGCCGCGCGGCCATCCCGCCTACCGCCACATGCGCGACGGGGACGGCGACGGGGTCGTCTGCGATTAGTCGCGGCGGGCGGTGGCCAACCTGCACGAAGCAGGCGACCCGATTGCGCGGTCACTCCGCGACGCGGGTTCGGGCGGCGAGTTTACGCACGACTGCCGCCAAGGCGGCCAGGTGGGTGTCGACAAACAACTCTGACTGTCTTAGTTTGGCGTTCTCGATGGCCTGTTGAAGTGGCATGAGGTAGCCGAGGATGGCGATGATTTCGTGGCTTCGTGCTGTGATTCGCCGGTCGGTTTCCTTGGCGAGAGCGCCGAGTTGCTGCTCAAGGTCTGCGACTCGGGCGGTCAGCAGCCGGTTCCGGCGAGTCAGGTAACCCCAAAGGACCGCGGCGAGGACGACGACGACCCAAACAAGTGCTTGGCCTACAAGCTGTTCCAGTAGCCAAGAGAAAAAAGCATCCATAGCGTCGGACTTCCCTGTCAGTGGACGGGCTGTTCGTGCCCTTGGGTTTTCGGAGGCATCGTACACCGTTGGCGTGCAGACGCCGGTCCTGGGCGGCGGCGGAGGTTCAGTGGCAGCGAAGTGTCTTGGGGGCCAAGCGGAGAGGTCGCCCCGGCCCTTTGGACGACAACGGCAACGGTCGGATCAGTCGCGCCGGAGCGGCAACGGGCCGTCTGCGAGGCGTCGTCGAGGTCGGCGGCCGGGCCGGCGGGTGCGGGAATTCCGGGCGGGACCGCGAACGGCGCTCGGCTCGCAAGCATGAGCCCGGCGTCGGCAGAGGGGCAGGCGCGTCAGTCCGGTTCCACGAGTTCGGGGAGACCGTGCTTGGCGAACAGGTCGTTCAGCGCCTCGCCGAGCAGCGCCTGAACGGTGGTGTCTCCTGCGGCGAGGCGGCGCAACTGTCGGCGGACTTCGGGACGGAAGTACCGGGCGACGCTCACCTTGCCGACGCGGCCGTGCTGGCGGCCGGGGGATCCGGGCGGAGTCGTCGGCTGGGCATCGCGACGCGCGTGATCGGCGGTTCGGGCAGGTGCGTCGGCCTGCTCGAGAATCGCCTGGCGCAGGTCGGTCGGCTTAGCCACGGCGCTGTGCCCGTCCCTTAGTCGACGCGTGGACTTGTCTGACAGTCGGCAAGCGGGAATGTCTACTTGGGGGCAAGTCGACTTGTCGTAGGTCCGGGGTGTCGGCTTGGCGGGCTTTCGGCAAGCCGACAAGCTCGCGGATGAACTTGTAGACATCCGGGATCTCGGCCGCGGCCTTGCTGCGGGGTTCGTGCTCCTGAGCGGTGCGGCCTGCGGCGGCGGCGTAGTCGACGGCGGCGCGCAAACCGAGCGACGCCGGGCACACGTCGATGCCGATCTCCGCGAGAACGTCCCGGGCCTGGTGCTGTCGGGGGCCGCGTGGCGGTGCGCCGATCAGGATGCATAGCACGCGGACGCCGGGGGCGACGGCGCGCACGACATCCAGCGTGGAGACGACAGTCTCCAGGTCGTAGACGGCCGGCCGGCAAGGGACGACCACGACGTCGGCCGCTTTGGTGGCGGCGACGGCGCTCTGCTCTACGCGGGGCGCGGTGTCCACCACGGCGAGATCCACGCCCTGCCCGGCAGCCGCTTCGAGCATGCGCGGTAGGCGCGGAGGTTGGTCGGAGAGGACCAGCGGCGTGTCGGAGCGCCGCCGGTCGCCCCAACTGGCGGTCGTGGCCTGGGGGTCGAGATCGACGACGACTGTGGAGAGACCGTCGGCGGTGGCTGCGCACGCGGTGGCGATGGAAAGCGTGGTCTTGGCTGTTCCGCCCTTATGCGCGATCACCGAGACGACTTTCATGCTTGTCGACTTGCCGGTTGTGGGAGTGACGGGAAGTGTGGGGTGGCCGTGCGGTCCGGGCAACTAAAAAACTTGTAGCTCCCGGTTAAACGACCGCTGGCGGCTGAGACCGAAGCGGCGGAACGGTATGATGGCCGTCGGCTTCTGCGGTGCTCGTCGCCAGTGGCCACTTGGCCGGACGAGGGGGCGCAGGGAGGCCGCCAAACGCGCCCGCGATAGGGATGGAAGCCCGCAGGGCCGAGACTCGGCTCGCCGAGGAAGGGATCGCCCCCCTGCAGGAGGCTGGTGCGTGTGCGACATGGATGGTGGGAGATGGAGCCCGATTGAGGGGCGCGGAGGCATGGAGGCGGGCATAGCCGTTGCGCGCACTCGGGCAGCGGATGCTGGCGATTTGAATGGAACTAACAAAGGGATGGAGAAGCGAACATTGAGGGCACGGGTACAGCCTGACGACATCGAGATACCGAAGGACAATCCCTTCAAGCACGACTGTTTGGACCGGAAGGAGTCCGTAGGGATCCTCGCCAGACTGATCTGTTCGGTGCAAGGCCCCGGCGTGTTCGGTATCGATGCGGACTGGGGGAACGGCAAGACGACGTTTCTTCGGATGCTGCATCGGTACTTGGTCAACAACGAGGTGCCCGTGGTGAGCTTCAATGCATGGGAATCCGACTACGTCTCGGACCCGTTCACCGCGATTGCGACGGAGTTGACCGACGGCTTGGGAGAATACGTCGGCGAGTCCGACGAGGAGACTCGGAGCAAGATCGACACTGGCGTAGAGCGCGCGAACCGTCGATGTAGTCGGCCGCCGCCTGGGCGGGAGACGGGTGCCGCGCCTCGAAGGTCGAGCGGTGGAAATAGGAGGCGAGCGTGAACGAGTTGGTGCAGCAGGTTTGGGAACAGGTGTGGCCCTGGCTGCAGTGGGCGGCGGCGGGCGTCGGGGGATTGGGCGGCGCGGGGGCGTTGGGGACGATGATCCGCGCCTTCGTGCGACGCCCGAAGACCACCGGGCAGGAGGCGAGAGGCCGGTTCCAGCATGGAGAGCTGCTTTCGCCGCCGATGGACCGGCCGGCGTACAGCGACCGGATGGCGTACGTGCTTGCCGAGATGTCCGCGCTGGCCTACTACCGCTTCGAGACGGAGGAAGGGCTAGTGAACGACATGAGCGAGATCGCGGCGGCCGGCAAACTCGGCAATGCCCGCGAGGCCGCGGAGTTCCTGTCCGGATTCGCGAGCCGGCTGTTGAGCGGGCGCAATCTGGGGCTGGACTGCTTCCGGAAGGTACTTGACGACGCCGGGTTCAAGCTGCTCGAGGTCATCGACGTGGCGGAGACTCAGGGATTCGTGTGTCGGCGGTCGGTCGAAACGGAGTCGTCCTACGTCGTGGTCGCGTTCCGGGGCACCGAGAATAAAGTGCAGGACTGGCTGACGGACGCGAACTGCATGCCGGAGGATGTCGGCGGTGGGAAGCAGGTTCACAGCGGCTTCCTGAAGGCACTGACGGGCAACCGGGACCCATCGGACAGGACGGTGAAGGACATCGTCGCGTCGGCACTGGCGAGCCGCAAGGCGCAGGATGCGCAAGGCAAGTCGCTGCCGGTGTTCATCACCGGCCACTCGCTGGGCGGCGCGTTGGCCGTGCTGACGACGGTTTTGGTGGCGCCGGACGTGGACGGCGCGTGCTACACGTACGGCGGCCCAAGGGTGGCGAACTACGAGTTCTTCCGGAAGGTGAAGACGCCGGTGTACCGGGTCGTAAATTCCGCCGACGCGGTGCCGCGCGTTCCACCGGGTGCCGGAATGCGGCTCCTGTGCGGGGCGATTCGCGGAGCCGCGTGGGCCACCGGCTGGTGGCCGGCGGCCTCGGGCGTGCTGAAAAAGGTGGAGGCGCGGGTGGATAGGCTGAAGGGGTATCGTCACTACGGCGATCTCCGCTACTTGACCGATGTCGCGGCCGGCCGGTTCGACCAGGTGCGGCTGCTGCAGAACCCGCCGGCGATCGACCGGGTCGTGTGGATGTGGCGGGGGATCGCGAAGAGTCTTTGGTGGCCGGTGAAGGCGCACGGCATGGAGATCTACTGTCGCAAGCTTGCCGAGGTGGCACAGTCGCGGCGGCCTTGAGCCGGGTGAAGGGTCGATGGTCGCTGGGACGCGAGCAGCGTTGGTAGTGTATGCGAGCTGCGCCCGTTCAATTGCGGTTGGGGGAGAGAGGAGCTCTGCGCGGGTCTTGGGATCGGTGAGAGAGGAAACGGCGAACGGCGGCGCGGTTGGTCGAGGAGAAGGATTGGATCGTCGCGTCGGCGGCGCGCTGCAGGGCAGCGATGGACGCGTCCGAGACGGAGTCCAGGCGGAGGCCGGGAGCGTCGGTTCCGTCGTGGGAGTGATCGAGTCGCAGATAACGGTCGCGCAGTAGGACCGCGCTCTGCTGGACGGCGAGTTGTTCTTGGGACGACAGGGTCAGCTGCACGAGGCCGTGTTGAACGAGCCAGTTCAGCAGGCCGGGCGCGTTCGTGCTAACGCCTGCGGCATGGGGCGCCCCGGCGGTTCCGATGCTGAGCACGCGGACGTGGTCGAGGTCGCACCCGAGATGGCGGATCGTCTCCGTGACGGCGACCAGGTCGGGCGCGTTGGCCACCAGTCCGCCGTCGACGAGGGAGCGCCCGCCGACGCGGTGGACCGGAAAGTAGGTGGGCGCGGCGGATGTCGCGAGCAGCGCATCCCGCAGCGGCAGGTTCGAAGCGTGCTGGCCGGCCAGTCCGCCGGACAGCAGGATGACGGGCGTGCTGGTTGCAACGTCGACGGTGGCCAGGACAAGCGGGGTTGGGATGTGGGACAGCGGCGTGCGTCCGTGCGCGCCGAATACGATGTCGATGGCCCGCCGGACGGGTTGTTTCGCGTAGCGGGGGCGGTATAGGAAACGCAGCGGATTGCGTATCGGGAGCCGGCGGCGCCCGGTTCCGGGGCGGGGGTTGAAGATGGCGGGGCCATGGGCTGCGATCGCGGCTCGAATGTCGGCGGCGGGGATCTGCAGGGCCAAAGCCGCCGCGATCCATGCGCCGATGGACGTGCCGGCGACGACGTCGAAGACGTCGCGCAGGGGACGTTGGGCTCGCTGCTCGAGGTCTTCGAGGACAAGCGCCGTGTAGAGGCCCCGGAAGCCGCCGCCGCTCAGGCAGAGGAGCTGGCGATGGTCGGTGGGGACGGGATGGCGGACGGGATCGAGTTCGATCCCGGGGTCTCGGCTCACGGGTAGGGATCGTGGAAGGCGAGGCCGTGGGCGGACTCGAGCGTTTCGTGGTAGGGCTGGCGCCGGTCAACAAGCGTCAGGTGCTCCTCGAGGGCCGTGGCGGCGACGAGAATACCGAGGTCGCCCAGCGAATCGCGTCGACCGGCGCTGTCCGTTTCGAGGGGCAGGGAGCGAAGCTCGGCGGCGCGGAGGGCGATGTCGAGATTCACGGGGACGATGCTGTCGCAGGCGCGAAAGCGCGCCAGGGCTGCGTTGAACAGACGCTGCCACGGCGCGCGTCGGCCGGGCGGCAGCGAGTCGACCTCGTGTTTGAGCAAGGCAAAGGACACGACGCTCGCGACGGCCTGGTCTTCGGTAAGCTGCTCGTCATCGGCCCACCGGTGGATGGCGGTCGTTTCGTTGCGGGCGGCGTCGACCAGCGCCTGTGTGCCGAGGAGGTAGGCGGGCACGCTAGATCTTGATCTCGTCGCGGCCGGTGACGGCTTCGGAGACGGTCAATGGATCGCCGACCGGGAGTGTCGGATCGTGGGCAATGACCTCGGCGAACCGGCGTTTGGGGGCGGCGAGTTGGACGAAGTTGGCGAGCTGTGCGATGGACATCATGAGGATGGGGTCTTCGGAGCGTCGGCGCACAAGTTGGCACTCGCCGTCGCGCACGCGGTCGAGAACCTGGCTGAAGTGGTCCTTGGCCTGACCGACATTCCACGCTTCGATGGTGTCGGAGGCGTCGTCGAGCTGCAGGCGCCGGCGGAGAGCGGCGGCGAATGCGGCGCCGAAACGGGCTTCGAGTTGATCGAGGGGGATGGCTTTCATGGCGAGTTTCTGGTGGAAGACCTGAACAGACAATAGCGTATTTGTGGCCAGATTTGTAGCCAACTTGGCCAATATTCAGGGCCTTTCCGAGGTCGCTGCGCTGCATCGGTTTTGCGGCATGGGCTGTCGCCGGAGCCGAATGAGACGGTCCGCGCCGCCTTGGCGAGGCCGATTTCGACTGCGGGGATGCCCCGGCGGGGGTCGAAGACAAGCCGGAGGCGTCGCCCGGGGGCGATGGCGGGCGTCGTCGATCAGCGGGCGTCGTCGATCAGAAGACGGCGCGGGTGACTTCGCGGATGGCGTCCTGCTGGCGGGCGGCGTAGTGGCGATGGGCCTGGGGCAGATAGTCGAATTGGCCGCGCAGACGCACGATGGAGATGGCGGCGTTGCGCAGACAGGCGAGATTGCGCGGCAGGCTCTTGACGTGGTTGCGGCGCCGGTCCTCGTCGTAGGAGACGTCGCGGACATGATGCAAGCGGTTCTCGATCTCCCAGTGGCGCCGGGCGAGGTCGAGGATCTCGGCGGCGCCGGCCCGCTCCGGCGGCAGCGACGTCAAGCCGTGCGCGGTTTCCGTCGTGGTCTTGTCGGGCAAGCGCCGCTCGCGCTCGATGCGGAACGCCTGGCGGCGTCCGGGCAGCAGCGCGTAGCCGTCGAAGGTTTCGTCGAGTTCGACCACGCGGCAGCGGCGGGTGTCGATGCGCCCGTGCGCCCGGTCGACGGTCTCGCACTCGCCGGCGGCGGCGCGCGCCCAGTCGATCGCTCGGATGTCGTCGAGCATCTCCGTCTGGTTGTCCTTGGCGGCCGGCAGGTGGTCGGCGCCCTCGCCGACGATCAGGCGCGCGGTCTCGGTCTGCGTGTGCATGGCGTCGGCGGTGACGATGCGCCCGGCCAGGTCCATCTCGGCCAACAAGTCGCGCACCGCGGGTATCTCGTTGGTCTTGTCCGCCACTTGCACCTGCCCGCGGACCAGGCCGGAGCCGTGCTCCAGCGCGGCGATCAAATGGCAGTTCTCGTTGCCGTCCATTTGCCTGGAGGCGCCGCGCACGCGCTTGCCGTCGAGCGCCAGGGCGCCTTCGGGGTCGCAATGGGACGCCGCCCAGTCGCGCAGCGCCCGGTCCAGCGCGTCGCCGTCGACCGACGACAGCACCCGGAAGAACGTCGTCTGCCCCGGCGCCGTCCGGCGCCGCCCGCCCGCCGGAGTCCAGCCGCGCACGGCCCCCAGCTGGCGCTGGTTCAGACGCTTCGCGAACTCGGCCGTCGGCGCCACCCCCGACGCGCCGCACAACTGCGCCGCCAGGGCGATCGCCAGCACCGTCGCCAACTGGTGGCGCAGACCGCGGCGCGCCCGGAAGTCCGGCACCCCCCGCAGATGGTCGTACAGGCTGCGCAGCCGAACCGGCTCGAGCGCCTCCGGCGGCGGCGCCGGCGACGCGCAGCCCCACGCCGGATCGTCCGCCCGGCCGCGCAGCAGCGCGCGGGCGTCCCGCGACAGCTCCCGCACCAGGATCGTCTTCGGTCGGCCGTGCTCCCGGTAGCCCCCGCCCGATACCCGCTCGTAGCCCTTCGACAGCCCCACCGCCTCCCAGTTGGCCGCCCGGTAGCTGGTCCCCGCGAACAGCGCCGGATCCACGAACGTCTCCGCCAGCAGCACCGGATGCCCGTGCGCCCCGCGCATGTCCTCCGACAGCCGCCGCAGGCTTCGGCCCAACACCCGCGACGCCAGGTTCGGCTCCGAACAGCCCGGCAAAATCACGAATCGAACGTTGTTCGCGATCAAATGCAGCCGCCGCGACCGCTGCTCCGACGTCCAGCCGATCCACTTGTCCCGCGCGGCCAGCTTGTGCGCCCCCGCGCGCCAGCCCAGCAGCGCCACCCAAGCGCCGTCCGACCGCTCCGCCACGTGCCGCAGGCTGTTGCCGATCATGCCGCGGAAGCCCAGGTAGTGGTGGTCCCGCATCAGGGTGTCCCAGCGCGCGCGCTCCGCCTCGCCGCGCACCGGGCGCACCGTCACCCGGCGCGCGCCGCCCGCGCCCGACGCCCGCGGTTTCGCCCTTTTCGCCATCGCCGCCATGCCGCCAATATTGCCAGCATCGACGCCGTTTGTCTAGACCACCCCTTTCCCCCATTTATTCAATGAGTTGCCAACCATCTAAAATTGGCCCTGGGGACTTGGCCTGTGACCCTAAGTCGACTTCGATTCCAGGCCATCGCGTGGGTCAAGGAGGCGACATCAACAAAAGCCCTCTCCAACATGTTTGGGGTTGCCGGTGGATTCTTCCTGCTTTACCAGATGGCAGCGTTGTTCTTGGAGAACACAGTCGTGCACCGATTCTTGGGACAGTATTGGTGGCTTGGTTTTCTTCTTGGCGTCATTTGGGCATTCTGGACATGCAAGCCACGAACTTCGATAGCCCACATGCTCTCGGGACGAGATGTGACGCTCGAGATTGCTGTGGGTGATGTTCTGTCCTTCAGCGGCGACCTTGTGGTAGGCAGTAATACGACATTCGACACAGAGGTGTCGAAAAGGCTTATTTCCAAGGACAGTGTGCAAGGCCAGTTCCTGGCGAGGTACTACGCAAACGATCATGACATGCTCGACGGGGAGATTCGTGACCAGTTGGGTGATCTTTCACGGGAACAACTAGCCGGAAACCGTGTTGGCAAGAGCGAGAGGTACGAATTGGGGACGGTCGTCCAAGTTCATCCTGATCGCCAGGATCCGAGCCGCCGAGCCTATCTTCTGGCGATCGCGCATATCAATGAGAGAGGGGTGGCGCAAGGTGAATTCGAAGGGCTAAAGCGAGCGCTCGCGGAGCTATGGTTATACGTGGGCGGGCGGGGTGCAATTTCACCCTTGGTTTCGCCCGTTCTGGGTACTGGTTTTTCGAGGCTGCCCGCGAAGAGGGAGGAAGTCGTTCGTGAGATATTCCGGTCTTTCGTGGCTGCCTGCGCCGATGGCGTGTTCACGCGGCGATTCACAGTCGTGCTCGGCTGGCAGGACGTAGTTGAACACAAGATATCGATTGAGGAGCTTGGGTTGTTTGTGAGGCACATCTGCCTCTACGCCGACCATTCGAGGGCTGACGTGGACCCGATTGGGGTGCCGGTATAGTTTGAAAAGACGCCGGTGTAGTTTGGGCTAACGGTGGCATCGGCCTACATTGGGGTCCCGAGGAACGTCATGGAATGGCGGACAGAAGACGTCCGCCCCACCATGCTCGGCGAGCTGACGGTCATGGATAGCCAGCACGACGCGCGAATCTATCCAGCGCCGGGGACCGCTGGCCCCGACACTCACTTCGCCAGCGCTCGCCGCACCTCGCGGTCGTCGTGCATGATCTCTTCGGCGAGCGCCATCTGGCGTGCGAATTCAGGATCGTAGGGGGTCAGCCGATACCCACCGTCCGGTGCCTCGGTCAGGAAAAGCGTGTCGCCCTACTTGACGCGCAGCCGCGCCATCGCCTCCTTGGTGAGGATGACGCCTGACGATGCGCCGACGGTGGTGACCTTGAAGGCAAGCATTCCGTTTCTCCACCTGTACAATCAACATCATATAGGCGTGATTCATCGTTCCAAGCGGAAAAGCTGTCTCCTTCGGCGCGCGGTTCACCATATTGACGGCTTGAACGGGACCTACAATAAGTCGAGCGCATCCCGCAGCGCGTCTTCGTGGCCGAGGCCGAGGATCCACGCTTCCTCGGTTTCAACAATGCGGCGTTCTTCTGCGGTAAGGCTCTCATCTCCCCCAAACAACGGTGCCAGCCGGCAGCGCTTGTCGAGTCCCGCGAACGCATCCGCGTTCACTCGAACCTGGGCGGCATCGAGAATTTCGCCCTGTTTTCTGCGCTGGCGAATCTCCGGCTTGAGAAGGGAAGGGTAGATTTCTGCGATCACAACCGGCGCGTCGGGTGCCGACAGCCCGGTTTCGAAAGGCCAAATCACGGCTTGGCCCTTGATTCTGGGGTCCCCGACCAGTCGCTTCAGTGCCGGCAATCCCAACAACACCTGCGATCCGACAGACCCGGCGTAAGCCAGTTGCCAGACGGTCTTGGCGCCTTGGGCGCGACAATCGGCGAGACGACGTTCCGGTGGATGGGCAGCTTGCCGTGTGCGAGCGGATTTGCGCGTCGGCACATCGGGATACGGCCAACTCGCTGGGCGGCCCCAGCAGGGACCCACGCCGGGATAGATCCGGTTGATTGTCTCCGCCACTTTGTAACGGTTGTTCGTGTTGTCCCCGGCGTCCTCGATTCGATCGTCCAGCCAGTCCCATAGCGCGAAAGCGGATGCTCGGTCCGTCAGATCCCGGGCGACGCCGGCCGGATAGCCGAAGGGAAAGTCGAATCCGACCAGGGTGCGGCGGTTGGCGTCCAGTTCTGCGCCGAGGATGGCGGCCAGACCGACGATGGCTTCGCGACGAGTTCTGGCGTACTTGGGACTGTCCGCAATGCCGTTTTTGGCCGCGCACCACCAGATGGAGTCCTTCGTCGGACGCGCCGGGCTCGGTCTGGAGCGCGCCGACCAGTCGACGATGATGTGGGTGTCAAAGATCATTCAGGAACAGGGTGATTCATCAGGGTTGTTTGGACGAGCAATGGCCGAATCCGCCGATGACATCGTCTCAGATATCCGTATCGTTTCATTTCATGTGAAACGATATCTTGATCTGCCCTGGGCGTCGTCGCGTACGGAGGGCTGCGCTAATGGCCCCCGAGGCGCGTACTCCCGACGCCGACCGGGAGCAGGTCATCGATTGCATCGGTAACGAAGTCCGCAGCCTGCATGAAGGCAATGCCATCCGCTACCGGCTAAGTGCTGACGACCTTGCTTCGATGAGAAGGGATGACAATCGCGGGACGCCCGGGGCAACGGAGCCACTGTCTTGAGTGTTAAAGCGTGCCATCGCTCCATACCGACGGGGCCTGCGGGCGGCATCATCGGATCTCGATCAACGACTCGCCGTCCCTTGGGGCAGCTTCGATGGCGGGGAGATGCCCCGCCAGTTTGGCTTGTAGCGCGGTATTGGTAGTGTTTCCGAGGCGCAGCCAGACCACCTGAAGCCCCGGGCTCCGACGCGCACGGTCTGCGAAATCCGCATCCTTCGACCCAATGACTGCTTTCGTCTCCCGCGCTTTGGCTTCTATCTGGTCGTCCGATGCTCCGCCGAGATCGAAATCGTATACATGTTTCGAAGAGTAACCACTCTTGGCGAGCCAACGGGCCAGGCCTGGCGGCAACTGCGCATCGATCAGGAAGTCCACTGGTTAGTTGACAAGGATAACGCGGTGCTTGCTTGCGGCCGCGCCGAACGCCAAGGCCGCGCGCATGTCCTCCTCGCGCAAATAGGGATAGTCGGCAAGGATTTCCGATTGCGACACGCCATTGGCCAGCAGATCCAGTATGTCGGATACGCGAACCCTGGTACCCCGGATATGAGGTCGGCCCCCGCAGATTCCGACATCGATATGGATACGATCCCGGACTTCGGACGCGATGATATCTGCGTCGCTCGCGAGAATTTCCTTGAGAACGCATATCCGCGCTTCCTTGCGCGGACCAGAGTGTCCGTACGTTCCCAGGAACCTTCTCAGGGCGCCGTCTAGTTCGGTGCCTCGACGAGTATTGGACGGGGCAACGTCGAACCAGTTCTCGAGCGCGGCTTCCGTCGACCTACCGTCCCGATAATGGGCTTCCGACAAATAGGCCTTGGCGTTGTTTCCCGCATAGCCGATGAATTTGGACGGCGCGAAGCGCCAAGTACCGTCATTCGATCTGACGGCGTACCATGCGTGCGCCTGTTTCATGAGCTTGGCAAGTTCAGGTTCCTGTCGCACTGCGGTTTGGTAGCGGTAGATATTTTTGACCGCCTCATCGAGATTGGCGACCACGTTTGTCATGCTGAGCCTCCGCGAGACGCGCGTTTGCAAAATGTGGACAGGAACTTAGCAAACTAGGACGGGTAGACAAACCTACTATTAGGGCCGTTGGTCGCGATACGATAACGTCATGACGACCCGGCTAGTCAAACTCGTTCATACCTCCGATGTCCATCTCGATGGCCGAATCCGCTCCGAGTCGGCCGGCGGCTTCCGCAATTCTGCCGAGCGGGCGTTCGCTCGGGTCATCGATGTCGCGCTTGCCGAAGAAGCCGATCTCCTGCTGATCGTCGGGGACCTGTTCGATCACGGCCGCGTACTCGAAGACGACTTCGATTTCGTGCGCGAACAGCTCGGTCGTCTTGCGTGCCCGGTTGTCCTGCTGCCCGGCAACCACGACGTGCACGACGACAGGTCCGTCTGGCACCGCATTGAATTCGATGCCGACGGCAGCCACAACGGTGGTCATGTCCACCTCTTGTTGGAGACCGATGGCGATTGCCTGGAGTTCGAAGACATCGGCGTGCGCGTGTGGGGCAGGGCGATGCGAGAGCACGCGCCGGAGAACGTGCCGCTACTGGGCGTGCCGCCGCGCCACCGCGAACTGTGGAATGTCGGTCTCGCGCACGGCCAGGTGGTGGAGCGGCGGGTGGGCATGGCGTCGTCGCAGATTACCCATGAGGAGATCCGGCAGTCCGGATTCGACTACCTCGCCCTGGGGCATGTGCATGTTTGGCGCGATCACAGTCAAGGGGATACCAAAGCGTACTATCCCGGCTCTCCGGTAGCCGCCTATGCCAGCGATAGCGGCGGCCACGTTGCGATCGCGACATTGTGCCCGGAGCGCGGCGTGGACGTCGTGCGTCACCAGGTCGACCGGCGCGATGTATCAAACGAGCGTGCATCGAGCGGTTGGCTAATGCCCTGAGATGCGCTGAGAAAGATGAAAGGCAACAGTACGATCCACGAACTGGCCTTCCTCGCTCGGAAAAAACACGGTCGCTCGGCGACAATCCGTCCGGTTTCTGGGTTGCGTCGATGATGGCGGGGGCCTATGTGGGCATGGGCATCCTGTTGATTTTCTCGGTGGGGCAGACAGCCGACCCGTCGTGGCGTGGCCTGGTCATGGGCGCGAGTTTCGGGATTGCGCTGACGCTCGTCATCTTTGCCGGTTCGGAATTGTTCACCGGCCACGCGATGCACATGACCATCGGCCGGTTGACGGGCACGATTCGGACCCTGGACCTCCTGCGCGCCTGGGGAACGACCTGGGCAGGCAACTTGCTCGGGTCGGGTCTGCTAGGGGCCTTGTTCGTCGCGGGAGGGGGCGGCGCGGTGCTGCAGGAGGGCGGTCAGGATCTGATCCATGCCGTCGCCGAGAAGAAGATGACTGCGCCGGCGGTGGAGTTGTTCGTGCGCGCCATTCTGTGCAATTGGCTGGTCTGTCTCGCGATCTGGGGCTCGGCTAGGACCGACAACGACGCGGCGAAATGCATCATCATCTTCTGGTGCCTGTTCGCTTTCATCTCCGCGGGATTCGAGCACTCCGTCGCCAACATGACCGTGTTCTCGGTCGCATTGTTTTCGGAGCATCCCGAAGGCGTCTCGATGGCCGGCGCGGTCCACAACCTGGTGTGGGTGACGCTGGGTAACGCCGTGGCTGGCGCGGTGCTGATGGGCCTCGGCTACTGGCTCGTCGCCGGGCGTCCGCGAATCTGTGAGACGATGGACGGCACGTCTGTGTCCGAGGAAGCGAAGCAGTAAGCCCCTGCCCCGGACATTTCACCAAGCCGCCAGTCGATCAGCTAAACATCGTTTGGTTGCAACTTGATGCAGGCATAGTCCGACTTCACCGGGGCGTCGGACGGCGCGAGGCAGGTCTTCGTAGTGCCGGCCCTGATGTACCCCATCTTCCGCAGTACCACGAACCACCGTTGGCGGGGCGTTCGGGCGCCGTGGGCGTTGCAATCCGCCACCCGTTTGGTCCAATATATCTAGCTAATCAGGCTATCTAATGTGTCCTTGAACAATGAACGAGTGGAAACTGGCCGAAGCCAAGAACCGACTCAGCGAGGTCGTAAGCCGAGCGCTCGCTAAATCGCCGCAACGGATCACGCGTCGCAAGGAAGCCGTCGTCGTGGTCCGCGAGACCGACTACCGGCGATTGACGGGTGATCGCCTCGGCTTCATCGATTATTTGATGAACGGGCCATCACTCGAAGGCGTCGACATTCGCCGCGACCCAACGCCCATGCGCGAGGTCGACCTGTGAGGGTCTTGCTTGACACGTGCGTCATCTCCGAGATTCGGCGACCTGAGGGCCAGATTTCAGTAAGGCGCGCGGTGGCCGGGCTACGGGAGGACGACACGTACCTGAGCGCGATCACGCTAGGAGAACTCGCATCGGGGGTCGCGCGACTCGCCAGGGGGCGGCGACGACTGGAGCTTGCTGCCTGGCTCGACGGACTCGAGATCACGTACGCGGAGCGGATCCTGCCAGTGGACGCCGAAGTGGCGAGGCTCTGGGGCGAACTGGATGCCAGCGCCCGCCGCATCGGTCGACCGGTAGGAGTGCAGGATGGGTTGATCGCAGCCACCGCGCGCCGCCACGGAATGCATGTCATGACGCGCAACGTAGACGACTTTTCCCCGACGGGGACGCTGGTGGTCAACCCTTGGGCGGACTAGCCGTGACATTTCAGTGCGCCGTGCGAAGGTGCGCGGTCTCAGCGGGTGCGACACTTCGACGGCACGGATGCGAGCGAGAATCCTAAGGCGCGTCGCGATACAACTTGCCCCGCCTGCGAACCGGGTCGAGTAGGGACAAGTCTCCGGACACTACCTCGTAGCCCTCGGGGAAGGGCGGACGCGCTTCCATGCCGAGCGCGTGCAGGACACGGGCATCCTGGTAGTAGCGGGTCGCGGTCTCCAGCGCCAGGGACTTCAGGAAGCCGGGTTCGGCGGATCTGATCTGGTCCATCACCCGAGCCCGGTCTGACTTCGCTAGCTGCGCGAAAGCCGTGACCGAACGTTCCGCGGCCAGCCGGTCGAGATCTTTACGCAACGCTGGAAGCAGTTGTCTCCGTGACTCGCGGATATGGTCGAGAACATCGACTTCGGCTGCGCTTGGGAACCGGCCGTCGCCGCTCGCGGGAATGATCATGTCCAGCACTGCTACGAGAGTCTCGCGTTGCGCCGCCGTGAGGGCTCCGTCGGAACCGATGATTCTGTCGCTCGTCACGCTGTCTCCGAACTTTGCGAGACTAGTCTATCAATCGACGCGACATACGCGGGCGGGAATCCGGCTCTCGCTGGCCCGCAACGAAATGCGCCTCCCGATTTCAATGCCGCTGGGCCGTTCGACAGGTGGCAGTTAGCGTTGCCCGGAGGAGACGACAGGAGTAACGTCGCAGGAACAAGGCTGCTGCAAGGCAGTCGGGGAGGACAGTCGAATGATTCAAGACACGATCTTTCTTGTAACCATCGTTCTGATGGCGGTGGTCGTAGGAGTCTTTGTCTTTATTGCGGTAAACGCGGGCAAAGAGAGCGTCGACTATGGTCCGGTGCAGGCCAAGGCGTTCAGTATCCGCACCGGTCTGTTCTGGGTGGTCGTCGTGGCGGGAGTGCTCATCACGGTGATCACTACGCTGGACCTGCCGTATGCGGCGACACGCGGAGATACCGCCGAAGGCGCGGTCAAGATCCAGGTAGATGGTCGCCAGTGGCTCTGGACGCTGAGCCAGGATTCCGTGACGGTCGATGACACAGTGGTGTTCGAGGTTACCGCCGGCGACGTCAACCACGGCCTGGGCGTCTACGATCCGAACATGCGGCTATTGGGACAGACCCAGGCGATGCCGGGGTACGTCAACTCGCTGCAGATCACATTGCGCGAACCTGGTACGCACAAGCTGCTTTGCCTGGAGTACTGCGGCACCGCGCATCACGCCATGATGAGCAATTTCGAGGTCGCCGCGCATCCCGAGCATGCCGCTGCGATCACCGCGCACGACGGGAGGGACGGCGCATGAGCGAAGCAACCACAACACTTTCACCTCTACCGACGTCCGCCCGAGCGGGCGTACTGACCTACCTCGCTATTTCCGCCCTGGTGTTCGTTCTCATGATGGCACTTGGCCTGCTCATGCGGGTCGGTCAGGCGGACTGGCTCTGGATGCCGCCCGACATCTTCTATCAGGTCATGACGGCGCACGGCGCCGGAATGGTGGGTATTTCCGGTCTCGCCGGTAGCGCCGTCATGTGGTATTTCCTGCGGCGCTACGTCGACCTGACCGTCGGCATCCTCTGGACCAACCTGGCGTTATTCCTGTTGGGCGTGGTGTTGATCCTCGGCGGCATATTCGTCGGTGGTTTCGGTGGCGGCTGGACTTTCCTGTTTCCGCTGCCATCCCATGGAATGGGTGCCTGGGGCAACGCCGGCGCGGCGTGCTACCTGTTGGGCCTGCTGTCCATCGGCGTCGGCTTTCTCCTGCTCTATCTCGATGTGGCGCGCGCGATCATCTCCAGGTACGGTTCGCTCGCCAAGGGCCTTGGCTGGCCACATCTCTTCGGTCGCGGCGAGGGGGAGCCGCCCCCGCCGACGGTCGTCGCGTCGACCATGGTCCTGATCATCAATACCGCAGGTATCACGGCCGGTGCCGTGGTCCTGGTTCTCATACTGGTCAACCTTTTCGAGCCGACGTTCGCCGTTGACCCGTTATTGACCAAGAACCTGATCTACTTCTTCGGGCATGTATTCATCAACGCGACGATCTACCAGGCGGTCATCGCGGTGTACGAGATCCTGCCGACATACACGAAGCGGCCGTGGCCCTCGAGCCGGGTATTCCTGGCCGCGTGGACCGCATCGACCATCATGGTGATGTCGGTCTATCCGCACCACCTGTTGATGGACTTCGTGATGCCAACCTGGGCATTGATCCTCGGCCAGGTGATTTCCTACCTGAGCGGAATCCCGATCCTGATCGTGACCGCCTACACCGCGCTAACGAATGTGTACAGGTCTGGAATACGGTGGGATATCGTCTCCGGACTGCTGTTCCTGTCCATCTTCGGTTGGGGCGTGGGCATCATTCCGGCGATCATCGACGGCACCATCGCGGTCAACAATGTCATGCACAACACCATGTGGGTGCCCGGCCACGTGCATACCTATCTGATCGTCGGACTCGTGGCCATGTTGTTCGGCTTCATGTATCACGTCGCCGGTCAGAACGGCGTGTCGAAGGTGATCGACAAGGTGGCGTTCTGGGTATACGCGGCGTCGGGGATGGCATTCTCGTTCATGTTCCTTTGGAGCGGCTACGCATCCGTTCCGCGGCGCTTCGCTGAGCACTTGCCCGAGTGGGTGGAGTACAGCGCAACTTCGTCGATCTTCGCGGTGCTCGTATTGCTCGCGGCGGCCGTGTTCGCCTTGCGATTCCTGACGAGCCTGAAGAGCGCCAGGATGACATGAACCGGTGGCTGTCCGCGGCAGCCACCGTTGCCGTGCTGCTCGGAGGGTGCCTTACCCTCTGGGCGGCGACGGACGGCGGTGCCGCCTGGACAGCCGAGAGCGCGCGCCGGCTCGACATCGGACAGCGGCCGCACGACCTGCCGGATGCGACGCTGCGCGACGTTGGGGACAGATCCATCGGGCTGACGGCCCTGGAGCGCCCGATAGCCGTCGTCGATTTCATCTACACCCGATGTCCAACGGTCTGCGTGGCATTGGGTGCGACCTTTCGCGACCTGCAAGGCGAACTGGTTTCGCGCGGCTGGCATGATCGGGTGGGGCTGCTCAGTCTGACGTTCGATTATGAGCACGACGGGCCCGCCGAGCTCGCGGACTACCTAGAGCGATTCGGGGCGGCGCCGAATCTCTGGAATGCGGCGCGCTTCGAAAACGAAGACGACCTCATCACCGTATTGCGCGATCTGGGCGTCGTGGTCATTCCGGAACCGAGCGTCGGATTCGTTCATAACACGGCGATCTATCTCGTGGACCGGGGTCGGGTGGTCGGCATATACGACTTCGATGATCGGCCCGGATTGTTGCGGGCCATCGAGTGGCGGTTACAGGCCGGATAGCCCGGCATTCGACTGCCGTCGCGGAACGCGCCTGGCTGGCGGTCGCTGTGGCCGCGTGGGCCGCAGTCGCGCTGACGCCCTTCGGCACCTGGTTGGAATCGCGCCTGTCGAGTCACGTGCTGGTGGAGATTCCCTTGCTCGTGGCCGTGGGGTTTGTCCTGGGGCAGAGCGTTGAGCCGCATTGGCGCAAGGCGCTGGAACCGCTAAATGGGGGCGGTATCCCCGGCATCCTGTTGGTCACCTTTGCGCTGGCCTTCTGGATGATTCCGCGCTGGCTTGATGCGTCGTTGCAAGCGCCCGCGGTTGCAGCCGCCAAGTACGCCTCCCTGGTCATATTGGCTGGCATGCCGCTGGCATGGAGCTGGCAGCGCCTGCATCCCATCGCCCGGGGCCTCGTGAAGATAGAGTTTCTGGCGATGTGTTTTCGTCTCGGCTGGCTGTATCTCATCTCTCCGGATCGTCTGTGCAACAGTTACCTGCTCGACGATCAAGTGCTATTGGGACGGGGCTTGCTGGTGCTTGGAGTCGCATTGTCCATCACCTGGCTCTATCCGGTATTCTTCGGCGCGTGGTCGGTCGCGTCCGCGCGCAAGCCGTAAGGGAACACATGTACATATCGCCCCGAGTCAAGAGCATCGGTTTCTTCGGCGTCGTTCTCGCCGTTGTCGCCGCATCTTTCGCCCTGGCGGTCAGGTATTACGAAGCCGACGGAAGGGTGAGCTTTTCGCTGACGAATCAGCACGGCGAACCGGTCACGCAAAAGGATTTCGGCGGTCGCTATCTGCTGGTCTTTTTCGGGTTTACCAATTGCCACGGCATCTGCCCCACGCACATGAGCAATCTGACCCGCGTGATGGCGCAACTCGACGACACCGGGCACTCGCGCGGCATTACACCGGTATTCATCTCGGTCGACCCGGAGCGCGACATCCCCGCGAAAGTCGCCGCGTACGTCGAACGCTTCGACCATCGTTTCGTGGGGTTGACCGGCTCGCGCGCGGCCCTTGAAGGCGTGGCGGCCTCCTTCAAGACCTTCCTCCAGGACGCTCCGCCGCGCGGCGCCGACGACTACCAGGTGTCGCACGCCTCGACGGTCTACATCGTCGATCCCTTTGGCCGCATCGTCGACTACCTGTCCTTTGCCGAGGGCGTCGAAGCGGTGGCGGAACGCGTCAGGGACCTGGTCTAAGCCCGATCCAAAGGCGCGCCCTTCCGCATTGACCAGCGAGTCAACCGCCCGTGGCACCTACCATGGTTTCAATTCGTCCAGCAGATGCGAAAACGCAACTGCTCGTATCTTCTTCGCCATGTCGAAAGAGTGCTGGCCGGCATGAATGACGAAGAGACGCTGGAGCTTCAAGTCGGGCAGAACCGTCCGCATCGACGGCGTGATGGTTGGTGCCGACGTGCGTTTGACTTCGAATCCCCAACGCCTTCTGCCGCGCACGACCAACAGGTCGAGTTCAGCACCTGTGTGAGTCGCCCAGAAGAAACATTCGTGCGGCCGGACGGCAAGGAACCGAGTCACATGAGAAATCACAAATCCTTCCCATGACGCACCGAGTTGTGGATGAGCATCAAGGTCAGTCTTGTTGGTGACTCCAAGCAATGCGTGCAATAGGCCGGAGTCGGCAAGGTAGACCTTCGGAGCCTTGACTTGACGCTTCTTCAGGTTCTCATGCCATGGCTGGAGTTGCCTTAGGACAAACGCCGACGTGAGGATGTCAAGGTAGTGTCGGATGGTCGTATGGTTCACTCCGAAGTTGCGGGCAAATTCCGAGGCATTCCAGATATTGCCGTGATAGTGAGCCAGCATTGTCCAAAATCGCCTGAGCGTGGCGGCGCCTACGCGAATGCCGAGCTGCGGCAGGTCTCGTTCGAGAAACGTGCTGATGAAGTCCTCGCGCCAGTCCCGACTTCTTGCGTTGGATGACGCCAGGAACGAACGAGGGAAGCCTCCTCGAAGCCAAAGTTTCGAGTGGTTCTTGATGCCCACCTCCTGCAGAGAGAATCCGTCGAGGGCGTGCAATGCGAGACGTCCCGCCAAGGTCTCATTCCCTTGCCGAAGCAATTCCGGAGAGGCACTGCCCAGCACCAAAAACCTGGTACGGATTGGTCTTCGGTCGGCCAGTACGCAGAGCAACGGGAACAGGTCGGGCATTCGCTGAATCTCGTCCAGCACGACGAGTCCCTTGAGCGGTTCGAGAGCCAGTTCCGGGTCGGCCAACCGGACGATATCGCGTTGGCGCTCCAGGTCGAAGGCGTGGCAAGGCTGTTTCCACTTTCTCTGGAGATCTCTAGCCAGCGTTGTCTTGCCTACTTGCCTGGCACCGAGAATAGCGACAACCGGATTGTTGCGCAGAAGGCTTCGCAACCGAGCGAGTTGGTGAGGACGTCGTATCATGCGACAAGCGTACCCTGAAATCTGATGGGTAGCCACACAGATTTCAGGGTGTAGATCTCGGCCTTGCTTCAGCGATGTAACAGATTTGTCAGGCTGATATGCCGCACGAATAGACTGGCTCCAGAGTGGAGGATTGCTGAGGTGTCCTGCTAGTCGAACAGGTTGGCGAGGTTCTTCTTCATGGAATCGGCGATATAGAGCGCCACCGCCTGGATGGTGGTTGTGGGATTGACGCCGCCCGCTGTGACGAAGACGCTGCCATCGACGATGAACAGGTTGCGCACGTCGTGGCTCCGTCCCCAGGCGTTGACTACCGACCGTTCCGGGTCCGTGCCCATGCGCGCCGTTCCGAGCAGGTGCCAGCCGGCCATGCGGAGCGGTCCTTGCTTCGTGATCTCCCACGCTCCGGCCGCGCGCATGACTTCGCTGCCTTTCTCAAGCCCGTGTTGCAGCATCCGCTCGCTGTTCTCGCTCAGTCGATAGGCGATCTTCGGCGCCGGGATGCCGTTCGAGTCCTTGAGTTCGGGGTCGAGTGTGACGCGATTGCACTCCTCTGGCAGGTCTTCGCAACAGATTCCCAATCTGATGACCCGGTCGTAGTACTTCTCGAATGCCTCGTGGTGTCCCGCGCCCCAGGGAATCGATCCGGCGTCCATGCCCTGGCGCGCCGTGCCGACGGGTCCGCTGCCGCGGACGATCTGCATGTTGTAGCCGCGCACGAAGTCGCGCATCCGATCGGTTTCGTAGAACTGTTGACTGAGAATGCAGCATCCCTGCGGGCCGAAGTGCGATTCGAGCGGCTCGTGGAACACCCCGGTGACGTTGCCCCACGGGTGGAACATCAGGTTCTTCCCCACCAGGCCGGACCGATTCGCCAACCCTTGAGGGAAGCGCGCGGAAACGGAATTGAGCAGCAGGCGCGGCGTGCCGACGCCGTTGCACGCCATGATCACCACTTCCGCGCGCTGACGGCGTTCGACGCCGTTTTCGTCGTAGTAGATGACGCCGGTGGCCATGTCCCGCGCGTCCACGGTGACTTCGCGCACGCGGCAGTTCGTCGCCAACTCGACGCCGGCGCGTTGCGCCATGGGCCAATAGGTGACGTCGGCGCTACTTTTCGCGCCCGTGGCGCAGCCGGCGTTGCATGGGCCGAGGTTGGCGCACTGCTCGCGGCCCTCGTACTGTCGGGTCGCGATGGCGCTGTCGGATGGCCACCAGTGCCAACCCAGTTTGTTGAAACCGCTTGCGATCTTTTCGCCCATGCGACCCATCGGCACATGGGGCAGCGGCGGGTTGTGCGGCGGATAGGCTGGATCGCCGGCCAGGCCGGCGACGCCGATATTGCGGTCGTTTTCGGCGAAATAGGGATCGAGCAAGGCGTAGTCGATCGGCCAGTCGTCGGCGACGCCGTCGAGGGACTTGACGCGGAAGTCGGAGGGGTGGAAACGGGGGAAATGCGCCGAATAGAGAATCGTACTGCCGCCGACGGCGTTGAAATTGGCGACCGCGATGGGTGAGTCGTCGTCGTTGATCGGATAGTCCGCCGCGCGGTGGCGGAAGTTGGGACTGATCGAGTAATCCCTTCCTTGCAGCACTTCCCAGTCACGCCGGTTGCTCGGGTATTCGGCGGGATTCATCCAGTCGCCCTGTTCCATGCACATGATGCGCATCCGGGTTTCCGCGAGGCTCCACGCCACGGCGGCGCCGGACGCCCCTGCGCCCACGATCAGGACATCAACTATATCGTCGGCCAGGGTCAGTTCTCCGGTTCTGCGCGCTTGCCGCAAACGGCGCACTTCGGGTTCTTGGGCAGCGTGAACTTGCGCCACTCCATGCGCTTGGCGTCGAGATAGAGCACGTAGCCTACGAGCGTCTCGCCGACGCCGGCGATCAGCTTCACCGCTTCCATGGCCTGCACCGTGCCGACAATGCCGACCAGGGGCGCGATGACGCCGTTCTCGGCACAGTTCAGTGCCTCGCCTTCCCCTGCGGGATACAGGCACTGGTAGCACGGCGAGTCCGCCTCCCTGGGATCGAACACCGCGACTTGTCCTTCCATCCGAATGGCGGCCCCGGAGACCAGCGGCGTCCGGGTGTCCACGCACAGACGATTGATGGCGACGCGGCTCTCCATGTTGTCGGTGGCGTCGAGTACGAGATCCGCATCAGCCACCGCCGCCGCGAGGACATCGCCCTCCAGCCTGCGGCACAGGGGAACCGTCCTGACGGTAGAGTTGATTCGGGAGATCGCCGAGGCTGCGGAGGTTGCCTTGGGTTGACCCAGGCTCGCTTCGCCATGTGCGATCTGGCGCTGCAGGTTCGAAAGGTCGACGGCGTCGTCATCGGCGAGGGTGAGATGGCCGACGCCGGCGGCCGCGAGGTACAACGCGGCGGGCGAGCCGAGTCCGCCGACGCCGGCGATCAACACACGGGCCGACAGGAGCCGCTCCTGTCCGGCGATATCGAACTCCGGCAGCATGATCTGGCGGCTGTAGCGCAGGAGTTGGTCGTCGTTCACGCCCATTGGCCCAGGGTCACGCGCGGGAGGCAAGCCATATCGGTCAGCGTTTCGATGCTTCCGAACTCAGCACCTCGGAACAATGCGCGAACGGGTTCGGCCTGATCGTAGCCGTGTTCGACCAGCAGGGTTCCGCCCCGATCAAGGTGGTTCGGTGCCTGGCGCACGATACGACGCAAATGCGACAGGCCGTCGGATCCGCCGACCAGCGCTGGGCGTGGTTCGAAGCGCAGATCACCCCGATAGAGATGGGGGTCGTCTTCGGCTATGTAGGGAGGATTGGCCAGGATCGCATCGTAGGTGCCCCGGACCGCCGAAAACCAGTCGGACTCGAAGAAAGTGGCGCTGATACCCAGATTTTCGGCGTTGTGTCGGGCGAGGGCGATGCAACCCGGATCGCGGTCGATGCCCTCGACGTCCGCCGTCGGGCAACTGGCCGCCACGGCCAGCGCGACGGCGCCGGATCCGGTTCCAAGGTCCAGAACGCGCGCGCGTGGTGGTGCCCCTATGCGCGCCAGGGCAGCCTCGACCAGGCACTCCGTGTCCGCGCGGGGAATCAGCGCGCGCCGGTCCACGGCGAGCGTCAGGTTCCAGAATCCTCGCTCGCCCATGATGTAGGCCACAGGTTCGCCGCGCTGGCGCCGCTCGATACAGTCCACGTGCCGGCGCATCAGCCGGTTGGGGACGCGGCGTTCGGGGAATGCATACAGGGCGCTCGATTGCTGTTGCAACGCATGTGCTGTCAGCAGTTCGGCCTCGAACCTCGGCAGGGCGGCGCTAGCCGACGCGAAACAGGCGCCGAGCGTGCTCACTCGCCATCACCCATGCTGGCAAGCAAGTCGGCCTGGTGTTCTTCCGTCAATCGACTGATGAACCCATCGAGGTTGCCGTTCAACACCTCCTCAAGTTTGTAGAGCACCAGCCCGATGCGGTGGTCGGTTACGCGGCGTTCGGGAAAGTTGTAGGTGCGGATGCGCTCCGAACGGTCGCCGGTGCCGACCAGGTTGCGTCGCGTTTGCTCGCGCTCGTTGCGTTGTTCGGCGCGCGCCTGATCGAGCAGCTTTGCATTGAGCAGCGACATCGCCCGTATCCTGTTCTGGTGCTGGGACCGCTCGTCCTGGCATTCGACCACGATGCCCGACGGCAGATGCGTCAGTCGCACCGCCGAGTCGGTCTTGTTGACGTGCTGGCCGCCGGCGCCCGAGGCGCGGTACGTGTCGACCCGCACGTCCTTGGTGTCGATGTCCACCGCGTCGATCTGCTTCTGTTCCGGAAGGACCGCCACGGTACATGCGGAGGTGTGAATGCGCCCCTGGGATTCTGTCTCCGGGACACGCTGCACCCGGTGAGCCCCGGACTCGAACTTCAGCCGTTCGTAAACGTCCTTGCCGCCGATGCGCGCGACCACTTCCTTGTAACCGCCATGTTCCGAGGAGCGCTCGGCGAGTTTCGTGAGTTGCCAGCCGCGGTCCTCGGAGTAGCGGCCGTACATGCGAAACAGGTCGCCCGCGAACAGCGCAGCTTCGTCGCCGCCGGTCCCCGCGCGAATTTCGAGGAACACATCGAGGGCGTCGTCCGGGTCCTTGGGCAGCAGCAACCGTTTCAGTTCGCGCTCGGCCTGCTCCGCCTCGGCCTGCTGTTCGGTGGCCTCTTCCTGCGCGAGTTCGCGCATTTCCGGATCGTCGTCTTCAAGCAGTGATTCGGATTCCGCCAGCGCCGACATCGCCTTGTTCAGGACGCCGTAGGCGACCAGCACCGGCTCGCGTTCCGCGAACTCCTTCATCAACGCCGTATAGCGATTGCGGTCGGCAACAACCTCTGGGTCGGAAAGCAGTGACGACAGTTCGTTCTGACGGTCGATCAGCCGATCCAGCTTGGCCGATAGGGTGGCGGACAGCATATCAATCCAACCCGTAGCGCGAGCGCAGGTAGTTGAGGATGTCCGTTCTGCCGTCAGCGCTGGCGTCCCGGATGGCCGCAATGGGCCCGTGGAGGAGTTTGTTGGTCAAGTCGCGGGCGAGCCGCTCGATCACCTTCTCGGGATCGTGCTCCGTGCCCAGGCGCTGCAGGGCGCGGGCGAGTTCTTCGTCGCGGGCCTCCTCGGCGCGTTGGCGGAACTGTCGAAGCAATGCCTGATTGTCCCGCACGCGCCGTTGCCTCGTATAGCGCCCGACGCCCTCTGTGACCATTGCCTCGGCTTGTTCAGCCGCCTCGCGTCGCGTCGCCACGTTATCTTCGATGACCTCGGTGAGGTCATCGATCGAGTACAGGAACACGTCGTCGAGATCGCCAACGGAGGGTTCTATATCCCTCGGCACTGCGATGTCCACCAGGAACATCGGCTTGTGGCGTCGCTCCCGGATTGCGTTTTCGATCATGTGCCTCGTGATGATGTGGCTGGCGCTGCCGGTGGAACTGATGACGATATCGTACGCCGGGAGATGCTTCTCGAGGTCCTCCAGGTGGATCGCGCTGCCGGTGCCGTTCGCGCGCGCCAAGGCGTGGGCGGTGTCGAACGTGCGATTGGCGATACCAATCTTGCGTACCTGCGCCTGGCCCAGATGACGCGCCACGAGATCGATCATCTCTCCGGCGCCGACAAGTAGCGCGTCGATCATCGACAGGTCGGCGAAGATGTGCTGCGCCATGGTGACGGCGGCGTAGGCGATGGAGATCGGATTCTTTCCGATGTCGGTTTCGGTGCGGACGCGCTTGGCGGCGTTGAGCGAACTTTGAAGCAGCAGGTCGAGTTCCGGCCCAACGGAGTCGGCTTGCCGCGCGGCGTCGAATGCGGACTTGACCTGGCCCAGGATCTGCGGCTCGCCGAGTACCTGGGATTCGAGCCCGGCGGCGACCCGCATGACGTGCGCGGCGGCATCGGCGTTCCATAGCGCATAGGCGGCGTCCGCCAGTTCGCCGACCGGTATGCCGCGATCCCGCGCGAGCCAGTTCGCGACAGGATCGTGATTCGGCGCGTCTAGTGCGCAATAAATTTCGGTACGATTGCAGGTCGAGAGAATCGCGGCTTCGGACAGCGACGGGGTTTCGCCAAGGCGCGAGAGCGCGCACGGCAATTCCCGCGTCCCGAATGCGATGCGTTCCCGCATGTCGATGGGCGCGGTTCGGAAGCTAACGCCGTAAGCCAGAAGGGCCATTTGCGCCAATGCGACGATGGAAAACCGTAATGGTACCAGATGAGTGCGACTTTCCAGCCTCCCGGAAGGGGCGCGGGACTGGTGCTAACCCCCTACTGGTCAACGTATTTTTTTTGTTGATGCCGTTGTTGATCGGTGCTTGCGCGACTCTCCCGCCTAGAGCTGCGGAGTTGGATTTCAGCGTTGCCGGACGCGTCGGCGCCGTGGCTGGGACGGGCGCTGCGGCTGGGACGGGCGCTGCGGCTAGGACGGGCGCTGCGGCTGGGACGGGCGCTGCGGCTAGGACGGGCGCTGCGGCTAGGACGGGCGCTGCGGCTAGGACGGGCGCTGCGGCTAGGACGGGCGCTGCGGCTAGGACGAGAGGTGGGAGCGCGGACTTTCTTTGGCGACAGTACGAGTCGGGCTTCGATGTGGAATTCTGGGGGCCGTTGGGGCAGGGCCGGACGCACCTGGTGGTGGACGGTGACAGGCTGTCGGTGCTTACAGCGCGGGGCGAGCGCATAAACGACGGCCAGGCGCGGGATTGGATACGCCGCGAACTTCGCCTGGACGTGCCGATCCGCGCGCTGTCGAGTTGGATCACGGGCCGCCCCGCACAGGAGTGGCCGGTTAGCGGCGTAGACGCGGATGGGTTCAATCAACTGGGTTGGCAAATCGAGGTTGCCGCTTGGGACGATTGGGACGGCAGGCGCCAGCCGAGGAAACTTACAGCGTCCCGCGCCGACTATCGCATCACCGTCATTTGCCGGCAATGGACCTTCGGACCTCAGTGACCAGTTCGCCCAGCCCCCGGAAGCTGCGCAGCCTGGCGCTCGAGCATCAGGGGCTCGCCGGGAAGCGCAAGCTCGGCTCCGGGATGGCCGGAGTCGAGAAGACCCTTTGCCAGATCGGTCACGTCCAGATCGACACCATCTCCGTGGTTGCCCGTGCCCACCACCATATCCTCTACAACCGGGTCGCCAGGTACGACGAATCGCTGCTGAATCGTCTCGTCAAGGCGCATCGCGCCTTCGAGTACTGGTGCCATGCGGCGGCCTACCTGCCGATGCGCGACTATCGCTTCGCTCTGCCCATGATGCGCGGCGTCGCGAACGGCGAGTGGGGGTGGTGGCACCACGATCGGAACCAGCGCCTGCGCGCCCGGGTGCTGGATCGGATTCGCGCCGAGGGGCCGCTGTTCGCCAGGGATTTCGAAGATCCGCGCCCGCGCCGCGGGGGCTGGTGGGACAGGAAGCCCGCCAAGCGGGCGCTCGAGCAATTATTCATGGAGGGCGAACTTGTCAGCATGGAACGGCAGGGGTTCCAGAAGCGCTACGAGCTTGCCGAGCGATTTCTACCGTCCAACGTCGACATGCGGGAGCCTGACGTCGAGGAGCACGCCAACCATCTCATCGACATGACGATGCGCGCCCACGGCTTTGCGACGGAAAGAACCATCAACTATCCGCGCCGCGACCCCAAAGTGCGCGCCATGGTGCGGCAGCAAGTCGCGGAGCAGATCGGCGCTGGCGAGCTTATCGCGCGTCGAACCTCCGCTGGCGAACCGATCTATGCCCGACCGGGTGCATTCGATGGGCCACCGAAACGCTTCGCCCCCATGGTGCGCATCCTGCCGCCCTTCGACAACCTGGTCATTCAGCGCCGGCGTGCCGCCGAAGTGTTCGAGTTCGACTACACCATCGAGTGCTACGTGCCCGCGGCGAAACGACGTTACGGCTATTTCGCGTTGCCCCTCCTGTACCGGGACCGCTTGGTCGGCCGCATGGATTGCAAGGCACATCGCTCCAAAGGGCTCTTCGAGATCAAGGCGCTGTTCCTCGAAGGCGACGTGACGGATGCGTTCCTGTCCGCATTCGGGGAGGCGGTTGTCGACTACGCGGCGTTCACCGGCTGTACGGACGTCGAGGTTGGCAAGGTGTCGCCGCATTCCTGGCTGCAACCGGCAAGGGCCTTGTTCGCGTAGGAACCCAGTCCGTGGCGCCAATGGTGTGCTTCCCGCGATGTTTGGACTCAGCCGTCAAGCATGCGTTCCCCGCGTCCGCGACATGCTCCCATCAACCCTTTAATTTTGTGGGATTTCTTGGCGCATGGCCAGAGCCGTTACTGCTCTGGCTACGTGTTCGATCACGAGACTTTCGGCAGCTAGGCGGCACCTCCTGGCGTTCAAAATCGCACGGGGCGCTCACGGGGCGCTCACGGGGCGCTCCGGGCCTCCGCCGTTCAGGCGGTAGGCCAGAGGAGGTTGGTGGTCAGCAAGAATTGGGGCGCCAACCTTGAGGCTCATGCCCGCGTAACGGCGAACTCGGTTGTTCAGTTCGAGAACGGCATGGTCGAGATCCATGACGGCACCGCCGCTGGCGTCGACCGCGCGGTGTTTCCGCTTGCGCGGAGCATCCTGGCGGCGGCGCGGCTCGACCGGAGCCCCGCGCCGACCGTGGTCGTGCAGCTGGCGTAAGACGGCGATGCCCGGCGGGGCGCGTTTCTTCCTCAAGGGGGAGACGCGCCCGCGCTCTCTTGATGGGTGCGCCGGCCCGACGGACGGGACGAGGTCGATGGGCATCTTCAAACGAACGAAAAACCATACGGGATGGTCGGTGACGGTCTCTTCACGGCATCCGAACGCGAGCACGTCGACGCGCTATGGCGGTTGACGGCCTACCCCGCGTTGAGTTCGACGCGACCTACGGCGCCCTGCGCGAGCGGTGCTGGTGTTGCGTGGCAGCGCCGGGCGGTTCGCTGGCGGGATTCCGCATGGAGGAAAGCCAATGGACTTGGAAGAGGAGCGGTTTCTCTGGGAATTCGCACGGCTGAAGATCGAGATTCGGAGGCTGAAACTGGAGATGAAGTTGAGCGTGCCGAAAGTGGTTATCGCCACCATGGGCGTATTCTCCGGCATCGCCGGGTTGATCAAGGGTTTCGATTGGTTGGTCTGATGAGGACGACATGAAACGACAAGAGGTCACCCTGAACGAACGGTTCGACACGGACTGGTGGGGCTACACGAAGCTGGGCGTCGTCCTGGCGCTGGTGGCCGTCGCCGCGTTGTTCGTATTCGTCCATTGAGCCGAAGGCGGTCGGCTCTTCCTTGGGAGAGCCGCCGCCACTTGAACTCCTGGGCTAGAGCGGACGGGAACTGACCAAACGCGGCCGAAATGACAGCTGGCTCGTGGGGGAGCGAGAGCGCACGTCAGGCAGGTCCTCGCGACAGGGCAAAATCAAAAGGATCGAGGGAAGCCGGGCGCTGGGAGATTGGCGTCGGTAGGAGCGAGGCAATGCGGTTCAGGCGCGGTTCAGCTGCGGCGCCGGAACAGGACGAATGCCGCGAAAGTCCTGCGCTCCCGCCGGTCGGCGTTTTCGAATTCTTTGAGTATCGCGCGCGCGTCAACGAGGAGCCGCTGCACGTCACTCTTGTAGAACGTGGCGACGGGGTCGTAGTCGGCCTGATGCCGCTCGTCCTGCAGGGCGACGAAGAGGTTGGCAAAATCCCGCACCTCGACGGGGAACGAACGGATGTCGCGCCCGCGGCAAGCCTCTTGGGCCTGGCGGTGGTTCAGCGCGCGGTAGATGCGGATCCAGGCGGGTTGTCCGCGCATGTTCCTGCCGACGAACTCATTGGCGCAACACTCCGCCAGACCGTGGAACAGCGCGTAGTAGGTGGTGCTGACCGCGCGCCGAAGGTCGGACTCGAGCGGTCTGCCGCGGCCATAGGGAACGAGGTTGCCAGCCGAGGCGAGGAGGTCAGACGGTCTCAGGCTTGAGGTCCTTCGCGTCCGCCCTGGCGACGAGGTGCATGCTCGGGGCCGCATCCACGCCCAAGTCCCAGAGGATGTCCTGGATGCGGGTGCCGAGGCTGGGCTTGGCGGGCACAGCGAGGTCGTCGGTGTCGCCGTCGTAGATCGCCCAGACATCGATCATGTCGCCGCCGCACCAAGAGGTGCGCGGCTCGACCCAGACATCGGTGAAGACGACATCCGGGTGCGCAAGCACGACGGCATCCCTGATGGCGGCTTCGATGCGGCGCTTCTCGAAGGTTGTCATGGGTCGTCGGATCTTTCGGACAAGGGTCGATTCCGTCTGCCTGGCGATTAAAGCAGCGCGCGGGTCATCGGGCAACTAGGCTGCGGGAAATGCTTGCGAGGAGACCAAGGTCCGAAGACGGTGCGGGGCGATCATCGCGTCGACGCCGGGTCATCGACGGTCGAGAGCAGAAAGGCGTTCGGGACCGATGCCAGGTAGGTGCGACGCCCGGAGGTGACGAGCAGCCGATGGACGCTGTTCAGGTTGAACCCAGCGGGCGGCGCCGAGAGTTCGATGCGGCGTCGCAATCGCCTGGACGGACCGGTCGTGGTGCCGCATCGATCCCACTCGAGCGCTGACCGCAGGACGGCGTTCTGCAAGCGCGTCGCGAGATCTCGAGCGATGGCTTCGTCGTTGGCATCGCTACGGCGCGTCAGAGTGGCGTGCCAGCAGCGGCGGAAGAAGCGCCGTATTCGGCAGAGCTTGCCTGACACCCTGATCTCAAGATTAATCAGTGGATTGAGTTCGATTGGAAACGAATGGCTTGCCATGCTTTGGGCGAGCGGCCCCCATCGAGAAGGTCGGCGATCGGTAGCTGCGCTCGTCTGTTCGTGCAGTTGTCTCCAGAACAGTTGCTGGTCGGTGTAGATGGCGGCTCCGGTCAGATGGGCGACGAACAGCGCCAGCTCGAGATTCATGCACCGGAGCACCTGCAATTCCCCACGGTCCGAGCCGTCCGGGAGCGGCTGGAGGAGCGCGAGCGGATCACCAAGAAGGTTGGCCTTCATGTGTTCGACTACGGCTTCGAGGAGACGCGTATCGATGTCGGGGTCGGATTGGCGTATCAGGCGTCGCAACTGGTCGTCGGACAGGCGCGCTATGTTCCGTTGGAAGTCGTCTGTTCCCAAGTCCATCCCGGATTCCAACTCTTCGGTCTTCGGGCTCCAGTTCGCGGTGCGCTCTTCGGCCATGGCCATGAGCTCGCGCCGGAAATCGGGGTTGAATTCCATGGGGTCCGGGAGGAGATGGACGATGCCGGCGTCGATGAACGGTTGCAGGGCGAACAGTAGGCTCGCGTTCTTGAGCAACTGCGGTTTGTGCTTGGCGGGCGATTGAGTGGGACTGTATTCGGGACTCATGTGCCGCGGGTTGGGGAACGGGTTCAGTACGAAGATCTCGTCGAAGTATGCGAGCGGGCCGATCACGGCTTGTGCGATCGTCCGCGGGTCGATGAACCCCATGTAGACGGCTCGGAACACGCGCTTGTCAGGCCGCGGGAGGAGATCGGCGATGTTGGTGTCTGTCGGCCAGAGCGTGTCGAGGATCTGGTGAATGCGCTTCACCTGGTCGTCGCTCAGGTCCCGCCGCACATCGTCCCAGGTCTTCCCCCGATTCAGGCCGAGGATGTCGACCACCGCATCGCAGAGGATCCTGTTGCGGTCCCGGATGTTGTAGACGTCCCAAGGCGGCGTGTCGCCCTCGGGGACGTCAAGGCAGCACTTCCTGTATCTGCGCCCACTGCCGCAGCCGCAGGGATCGTCGGGTGCGGGCGCGGACGGAACCTTCTTGTTCAAGAACTCGTGACTGGGTTCGGTGCGACCGAACGGATCTTGATAGCCCTTGGAACCGTCCTTGTATCCGACGAATATTTGGCGCCGAAGTCCCAAAGCCCGTCGCTCGGGGGGCGTAGGACTTTGGCAATGTCCTTCCAGGCGACCGCGCCGGCCTTCTCCGGAAACAGCCACTCGCGCTCGCAGGCCGCAAGGAAGCGGCGCGACCGCGCCTTGAGCAGGGAATTGATCGAGACGACCTCGTCGCGCGTCAATGATCGGGTGCGAATCATGGCGTTGGTGCGGACCAGGCTGCTGCCCAGGTAGCGGGCGTTCTGTCGTGGCGCCAGGACGTCGACGCCGCGGGGATCCTTGGCGTATTCGAGGTTCGTGAGGATGAGGCAGTGATCGCCGTCCAGGGCGAACACGGTCTGTGTGCCGTTGAGGGTGATCGGTGGATCGTCCGGATACTGGCACATCGGCGATCCATGCGGGCAGGCGGCGTTGTAGGCGGTGACCGGATGGTCGGTCACGATGAACTTGACGTCCGACTTTTGGCGGAGACGATCTCTCGCACGCACTCGATCCACATCGCGCAGTGCATTTGGCGCAGACGCTGCATCTCCTCCATCAACTCGAACTGCGTAAGGCGGGGATACCTGATCTCGATCCAGTCGAGACCCTTCGGCGTTCTCAGCTTCTGCGCGTCGAGGTACGCGAAGAAGGACTGGAAGTGGTTGTGGATAGCTTGCGGATCGTTGCCGGCGAACGCCCGAACGGCGCGCGCCCCGCTCGTATCGGTCGCTCCAAACAGGAATCGCTCGACCTCGTCGTTGATCGTTTTGCCGAACCGCGTCGTATAGAGGTCCTGTTCCACGAAACACCGCTTGGGGGAAAGCAGGGTTACGCTCCTCCCGGTGATTGTGCGGCCGTCGGGGAGGTCTGTCTTCGGCGGGTCGAGGTCGAGATGGGGGAGTGTGCCTCTGGTACCGTGAATGAAGCCCTTCTGGTACCACTGGGGGACATAGTGGTTCCGACGAGAGAGCTGAGGCATTTATGTTCCTGTGGCGCTCGATTGACCCACGTTCATTGTAGCTGGTGGGTCCGCTGGCAGTGCGGCCCGTGGAGTTCAATGCGTGACCTGTCGTAGTGGCAGCAGCACCATGATGCGGGAATCGGAGCTGTCGTCGTGATGGGATGCACGGCTGGGTGGCACGACAAGCGTCCGTCAGGGGCTCGCCGGGAAGCGCAAGCTCGGCTCCGGGATGGCCGGAGTCGAGAAGGCCCTTTGCCAAGTCGGGCACGTCCAGATCGACACCATCTCGGTGGTTGCCCGTGCCCACCACCATATCCTCTACAACCGGGTCGCCAGGTACGACGAATCGCTGCTGAATCGTCTCGTCAAGGCGCATCGCGCCTTCGAGTACTGGTGCCATGCGGCGTGCTACCTGCCGATGCGCGACTATCGCTTCGCTCTGCCCATGATGCGCGGCGTCGCGAACGGCGAGTGGGGGTGGTGGCACCATGATCGGAACCAGCGCCTGCGCGCCCGGGTGCTGGATCGGATTGGCGCCGAGGGGCCGCTGTTCGCCAGGGATTTCGAAGATCCGCGCCCGCGCCGCGCCGGCTGGTGGGACAGGAAGCCCGCCAAGCGGGCGCTCGAGCAATTATTCATGGAGGGCGAACTTGTCAGCATGGAACGGCAGGGGTTCCAGAAGCGCTACGAGCTTGCCGAGCGATTTCTACCGTCCAACGTCGACATGCGGGAGCCTGACGTCGAGGAGCACGCCAACCATCTCATCGACATGACGATGCGCGCCCACGGCTTTGCGACGGAAAGAACCATCAACTATCCGCGCCGCGACCCCAAAGTGCGCGCCATGGTGCGGCAGCAAGTCGCGGAGCAGATCGGCGCTGGCGAGCTTATCGCGCGTCGAACCTCCGCTGGCGAACCCATCTGTGCCCGACCGGGTGCGTTCGATGGGCCACCGAAACGCTTCGCCCCCATGGTGCGCATCCTGTCGCCCTTCGACAACCTGGTCATCCAGCGCCGGCGCGCCGCCGAAGTGTTCGAGTTCGACTACACCATCGAGTGCTACGTGCCCGCGGCGAAACGACGATACGGCTATTTCGCGTTGCCCCTCCTGTACCGGGACCGCTTGGTCGGCCGCATGGACTGCAAGGCACATCGCTCCGAGGGGCTCTTCGAGATCAAGGCACTGTTCCTCGAAGGCGACGTGACGGATGCGTTCCTGTCCGCATTCGGGGAGGCGGTTGTCGACTACGCGGCGTTCACCGGCTGTACGGACGTCGAGGTTGGCAAGGTGTCGCCGCGTTCCTGGCTGCAACCGGCAAGGGCCTTGTTCGCGTAGGAACCCAGTCCGTGGCGCCAATGGTGTGCTTCCCGCGATGTTTGGACTCAGCCGTCAAGCATGCGTTCCCCGCGTCGGGCGCGCACGAAGGCGAACGCGAGTATCGCGGCCATGGGCAGGGCGAAACCGATCTAATATGTTGGAGGAGCCCATCACATGCCTCGTCGGTCTGAGGCGAAGCCTCGCTAGAATTGCTGCCAGCAATATGCAAGCATTACGCCATCAATGTTCCTAGGGCTCGCCATGGCAAACGTGACTGTCCGCAACATAGACGACGATGTGATCGCCTCGCTCAAGGCGCAGGCGAAAGCCAACCACCGTTCGCTGGAGGGCGAGATTCGGCACGTCCTCGCCCAACAGGTGCTCCGCTGGACACGCCTCGGGGAGTTCCGCGAGCGGACGGCGCGGCTCAGTTCGCTCACAGTTGACCTGCCTCAGACCGACAGCGTCGTCCTGCTCCGTGAAGACCGCGACCGTTGAAACTCGTCGTCGACGCCAGCATCGCGGTCAAGTGGTTCTTCACCGAAGTGAACTCGCACGATGCGCGGCAGCTCCTCGCTCCGCGCATCGTCCTGCATGCGCCAGACTTTATCCTCACGGAGGTCGCCAACGTCATCTGGAAGAAAGCCCGCCTCAACGAGATTCCCGCGGCCCAGCCCTACATTGAAGAACTGGCCCATAGGCCCGATGCCGTGGTCCTACGAGCTTCGGCCGAGCTTGTCATGAAGGCCGCCGCCTTGGCCGTCGAGATCGATCATCCCGTGTACGACTGCCTTTACCTCGCCTGTGCCGAAGCCGAGGCGGCGCCCCTCGTCACCGCCGACATCAAGCTGAGTCAGCGCGCCGACGAGGCATATCCAGCTGTAGACGTTTGGAACATCGGTCGCCCCGAAGTCGCCCGACGGATTGCCGCGGCCGCTACGGCGCTCGTCATCCAGGACCGGGGACGGTTGTTCCATGGTCGACGAGCGGGGCCGGGCCACAGCCGAAGCCGTAAGGCGCCGGCTGTGGGGCACTCCTATGGGACGCGGTGGAACGGTGACCACTACTACGCGGCCATCGGGGTGTGCGACCTCACTAGCCTCGATATTCAATCGGACGCGCTGGCTTTGGTCACGCTTCAGATTGGCGATGTTGGGAAAGGCTCTGCTACCTACTATTTGTCGTTTGTCGTTAACACCCAGCAGGATGCGGCCACCGTGCTCGTTCGCTAACGCCACGCAGTAGCGCGTCAATTCATCCGCATCGAACTGCGCGCGCACCTCCTTGATTTCCAGGCGTTCGCTTTCCCCCTCGTGCAACCAGATCTTGAGCTGTTTCAGCGTGATTGGCATGTTCGATTGCTGTAAGGGATTGTAAGCGTTCGGTCGAGTCGTGACGGGTAGCTTCTGGGACTGGTAACACGATTCGCGTTCCGCTATGGTTGCCACCATGGCGTATCGCGATACGGAAGTCGCCGCGGTCCCCCACGTTGCCGAGGGGGCTTTGGTGCGCACGCCGCGGGACTGGCGGCGGCTCTACGAGCAGACCCTCGAGCGGGCGGAGGCGGCCGAAGCGCGCGCGGAGGAGTTGAAGTGGGCGGAGGTGGTCGCCCGTAGCGCGGCGGAGTCGTTGAAGTGGCAGTTCAAGGAGGCGCGCCGCAAGCGGCTTGCGGCGGTCGAAGACGCGAACGAGGCCCGCCGCGCGGCGAAGAACGCGCTGTTTCTCGAAGCCGAGGTGGCACGTCTGACCCGGCTGCTCGGGGAAGCGGGCGTCGACCCGCAGCCGCGCGGTACGGAGATATCGCTGCGCAGGGAGGTCGCCCGGCTGCGCAAGGCGGCGGCGCGGGCGAAGGTCCGGGCGGACGCCGAGTTGCGCAAGGCTCTGCGCCGGTCGCGGCGCCAGAAGGCCGCGCTCAACGCGTTGACGAAGGAGAACGCCCGGCTGCGGCGGACCGCGAAGGCGTCGCAGGGCCGGGTCGGGACGCTGGAAGCGGAGCTGTCGAAGCTGCGCGCCACCGCGGCGGTGCTGTCCGGGACGCTGTACGGGCGCCGGAGCGAGAAGCAGGAGACGCCGCGCTCCGGACGCCGTCGAGGCCAGCGCTCCGGCGCGCCCGGCCACGGACGCACGCCGCGTCCCGCCATCGAGGAGCGCCTGGAGGTGCACGCCCCGCCGGCCGAAGCGCGCGTCTGCGCGGCGTGCGGGAAGCCCTACGCAGCGAACGGCGCCGACGAGTCGTCGCTTCTCGAGATCGAGGTGCGCGCCCACCGGCGGGTGATCCGGCGCGGGCGCTGGCGGCGGAGCTGCGGCTGCGCATCGTCGCCAGCGGAACGCACGGCACCGCCGGTGCCGCGGCTGTTCCCCGGCACGCCGTACGGCACGAGCGTATGGTCGCGCTTCCTGTACGAGCGCTACGCGTGCCGGCGCCCGCTGCACCGGGTCGCCGCGTGGCTGGGTGACCAGGGGCTCCCGGTCGCGCCCGGCACGCTGGCCGACAGCGCGCCGCGCTTCGTGCCCCTGTTCGAGCCGCTCGCCGAGGCGATCCGCGCGCACCAGAACGCATCCGCGCTGCGCCACGCCGACGAGACCACCTGGCGGGTGCAGGCGCTGCGTGCCGAGGGCCGCTCCGCCCGCGCCTGGCTGTGGACCTCGGTCGGCAACGACGCGGTGTACTTCCACATCGACCCGAGCCGCAGCGCCGAGGCGGCGCAGACGCTGTTCGGCGAGCTGCGGTCCGGCACGGTGCTCGTCTGCGACCGCTACAGCGCCTACAAGAAGCTGGCGCGGCTGCTTGGGGGCATGGTGATCCTGCAGTTCTGCTGGAGCCATCAGCGCCGCGACTTCATCCAGTGCGCCGCCGGGCAGGTCGACCTCGCCGGCTGGTGCGGGGCATGGCTCGAACGGATCGCCGCGATCTACCGCCTCAACGAGGCGCGGCTGGTCTGCCACGACCCCCGCATCGAGCGCCAGAGCGCCGCGTTCGACGCGGCGCAGCGCGCGCTGGCGGCGGCGCTCGACGGCCTGTTCGCCGAGGCCGAACGGGAGGTCGCCGGCCTGCCGGAACACGCCCGCGAGGGCAAGCCGCTGCGCTCACTGGTGAACCACCGCGAGGGGCTGAGCGTGTTCCTCGAACGCCCGCGCACGCCGATGGACAACAACCTGGCCGAGAGGTTGCTCAGGGGACCGGTGATCGGACGACGCCTGTCGTTCGGTTCCGACTCCGAGACCGGCGCGAAGCTCGCGGCGCTCATGTACTCGGTGGTCGGCACCCTGAACCTGAACGGCATCGACGTCCGGCGCTGGCTCGAAGCGTGGCTGGCGGCGTGCGCCGAGAACGGCGGCCAGCCACCGGCCGATCTGTCGCCCTGGCTGCCCTGGTCGATGGACGATGCACGCCAGCGCGAACTGGCGGTGCCGACATGACGGGTAGCGTCGAGTGCCGCTACCACGGGCGCGACTTCAGCGCCGACGAGATGGCGCTCTTGCGCGCGCTGATCGCCGGTCCGCCAGCGCTCAACCGCCACGTCCTGTCCAAGGAGTTCTGCCGCCGCATCGGCTGGTTCAAGGCCGACGGCGGGCTCAAGGACATGATGGCCCGTGTCGTCATGCTGGCCATGCACAAAGACGGGCGCATCGAACTGCCGCCGCCGAAATGGCCGCGCCCGCCGCGCCGCCCCGCAACCTTCGGACCGGACACCGAACCGCCGCTGCTGCCGCCGCCCGACACGCTGCCGGCGGTGCGCCCGCTCAGCCTGCGACCGATCGTCGGCTACGGCCGCGAGGGCAAGCTCTGGAACGAGTTCGTCGCCCGCTACCACTACCTCGGTTACACCACCCTGGTCGGTGCCCAGATGCGCTACGCCGTGCACGCCCACGACGGCACGCCGCTGGCCATGCTCGGCTTCTCCACCGCCGCCTGGACCCTCGCCCCGCGCGACCGCTTCATCGGCTGGTCGCGGCAGATGCGCGAGAAGAACCTGCCGCTCGTCGTCGACAACCCGCGCTTCCTGATCCTGCCCGGGGTCCACATCCCCAACCTCGGCTCGCACATCCTCGCCCTCGTCCGCCAGCGCCTGCCCGGCGACTGGACGGCGCGCTACGGCAACAACCCGGTGCTGATCGAGACCTTCGTCGAAACGCCACGCTACACCGGCGCCGTTTACCGCGCCTCCGGCTGGATCCGGGTCGGCACGACCCAAGGGCGCGGGCGCTACGACACCAACAACCGCTACGACAAGCCAAAAAAGGACATCTGGCTCCGACCGCTCCGCAAGGACTGGAAGCGCATCCTCAATCGGTAGATCTGCAACCTTCACGACTCGACCGAACGCTTACAAGGGATTGCTTCGAGGAAGCAAATTATCGCATTTTCCAAAATTGAAATTTTATTCATTATCAATTAGATATATGTTCTATTGTGCCACATTGCGCGTTAATTGCTTCGCAATTGCTTTTTTCTTCTGTGTCTGGATCGTCCCGACGGAAGTGACCAACAGAAGGTTGCGATGCGGCTGCCCAGGAAAGAACTTTCATGCGAGCCGCGATTGCCAGCCTCGCGGACACTGAAGCTGGTTGCGCAGTTTCACGGAGCGAGGCCAAGGCACGATTTACCCGTCGAGCATCCGTTCTCTGCGCCCGGCCCGCATGAAGGCGAGGGCGAGTATCGCGGCTGTGAGCAGGGCGAAACCGATGCGGTTCTGCACGGTCCAGGCGAGGATCTCGCTGGGGTCCGAAACGCCGCCGCCGTCGGCGACGAAGTTGGATGCGTGCGGATTCCAAAACGGCGAGACGCGCACCTGGTTCTCGCCGAACCGCGTAACGATGCCGTTGAAGCCCAGGATCACCGCGGTGGGCATGGCTCCGGCCGTTTCGCTGCGAAACAGCGTCGCCATCCCCATGGCCAGGACCATGTAGAAAACCGCGGCCTGCAGCGCGCCGTACAGCGCATCGAGCGGGAACGGCGTAAAGAAGATCCACGTCGCGACGGCCAGCGGCACTTCCGTCGCGATGAGGAGCAGCAGGGCGGCACCGAGCTTCGTCCACCAGACGCGTTCACAGCCGCCGGGAACGGTGTAGGCGATTTCCAGGCTGCGGCCGTCGATTTCGCCGGCAATGATGCGCAGCCCCAGGAATATGGCGAGGAACGTCAGCGGCAGGCCGATCAAGGTGCCCTGGGCAGATGCTGGCTCGAACTCGCCTCCGAGACCCATCCACGCGCAGATCGGAAGCCACGCGAGCGGCACGATCGGCAACAGCCAGTAGCGGTGGCCCGCGATCGTCATGACCGCCAGGCGGAACGCTTCCAGTTGAGCGAAAAGCGCGGCCTTCATGCGGCGTCTCCGGCGCCGCGCAAGAGCCATAGATAGCCATCTTCCAGCCTTGATTCCAACGTCTTGGCTTCCGAGTCCGGCGGCCGTTCCGCCAGCACTCTTCGCGTCACGCGACCGTCCCCCAGAGGCGTTTCTTCCGCCAGGATGGCGCCCGGCGGGAGCTCGAGGGCTGCCAATGCCGAGGCTTGCGTTTCCCACACCTTTCCTCGGGCGGTTTCGGCCAATGCCCCGGGGGCGCCGTCGAATAGCACCCGACCCCCGGCGAGGACCAGTACGCGTTCGCAGGCGACGGCGACATCTTCCACCACATGCGTTGAAAAGAGCACGATGCGGTCGCGCGCCAGGTTCGCCAGCAAGTTTCGGAAACGGATACGCTCCCTGGGGTCGAGGCCGACGGTGGGTTCGTCGACAACGATAATCGGCGGTAGCCGTAGCAATGTGCGTGCAACGGAAACGCGCTGCCGCATGCCGCCCGAAAGCGAACCGATGCGGTCGTCCGCCCGGTCGTGAAGGCCGACTTCGCGGAGAAGGTACTCGACCCGCTCATGGCGCCCCGCCGGCGGCAAGTCGTACAAAGCCGCGAAATAGCGCAGATACTCTCTCGGCGATAGACCGGCGGGCAGTCCGGCGTCCTGGGGCAGATAGCCGACCCAGCGCGCGAGCACTCTTTGCACCTTGGCGAGCGGTACGCCGCCGAGCGTAATGGTGCCTCGGGTGGGATCCAGAATGCCGGTCAGCAGGCGCAAAAGCGTCGTCTTGCCCGCGCCGTTCGGTCCGAGAACGCCGACCATTCCGCGCTCGATCCTGAAATTGGCGCCGACCAGGGCTTCGACCGGCGACGCCGGCAGGTCGAGCCCACCTATGCGGCGCGCCCAGCGGCGCATGATCGTGCGCGGATAACGCAGAAACCTGCCGCTCGCGCGTTCCTTTAGCTGACCCCTTGCCTGGGCGGCGGCGCTGCGGCGGATGAGTTGCCAGGCCCCGAGCAGCAGTGCGCCCGCGACGGGCCAAAAGATATTCGCGGCATCGACGTTCCCGCCGAACCCGGGCAGCAGGGCGGCACACGCGAAAATGCCGAGCACGGCCCACGGCACGCCCGCTGCGACGAAATTCTCGACGCCGCCGGGCTCGACCGCGCCGACGGCGTTCAAACGCCCTCGGCTGCGGCGAACCTGCCGCAGCAGTCCGACCGCGAACGCCGCCGCCAGCATGCAGAACAACAGACGCCAGCCGCCGCTCTCCGCGCGCACGGCCAGCGCGGTCGCCGCGACCGTCATCGCTATCGCCGGCAACAGTCTCTCGCGGGCTTCCTTTTGGCCGAAGGCTCGCGCCAGGCTCAGGGCGTTCGGGTCGAAATCGCCCTGGGCCAATGCCCTGGCGGCGAAGACCCTCGGTGCCGCAAGGGCTCGCCGCAACGGTCCCGGAAGCGCGTACACCTTTCTGAGGTTGCGCGTTTCGAGGGCGGGTGGGCCCGCATCACTGTCCGGTTCGTGCCTTTCGGGTTTGCGGAACAATACGATCGTGAACGCGAGGGTGCCGCCGCCGACGAGAAGCGACACTACCACCTGCCAGAATAGCGAGGTGATGAGCCCGGACTGGACGAGCCAGAACATGATCCCCCCAGTCACCGCGAGCCACCCGACAACCAGCCACGGGCCGACGCGCCCGAACAGCCGGTCGAGACGGTGCAGCAGAATGAAACCAACGGGGATCACGAGCAGGGTCAGGAGCGACGACGTGACCAGACCGCCGATGACGACTGTCGCGAACGGGGGCCAGATCTCGTTTTCCCTGCCGGTTGATATCGCCAGCGGCCATAGGGCCGCGATCGTGGTGGCCGTCGTCATCAGCACCGGACGCGTCCGCTCCCGCACGGAAGCGAAAGCTGCGGCGCCAGCGGTCCAACCGCCGACGAGAACTTTCTGTTGCATTCTGTCCACCAGCAGGATGGCGGGGTTGACCGTCAGGCCGAACAGCGCGATCGCGCCCAGTGCCGCCATGGGACCTAAGGACATGCCGGCGACGACCAGTGCCCAGCTTGCGCCAATGACCGTCAGCGGCACGGCCAACAGTACGAGCACGGGCAACGTCAGCGATTCGAAGGTGAGGGCGAGCACAAGGAACAGGAGCAGCACCACCGGCACCAGGACGCGCTGGAACCAACTGATCTGTTCGTCTCGGGACGATACTTCTACCGTGAATCCGCGTGGTCTCGGCACTGCCCGCACCGTTGCGGCTATCTGCTCTTCGATGGCTTCCCGTGCGGATCCGCTTTCCGATACGCCATCTCCCAGGCGGAAATAGACGCGCGTTTCGCGGCGGCCGTTCTTGTGCTCGATCGTCGGTCGCGCCGGCATCTGCCTGATGTCGGCCAGGGCGGATATGGGAACGACGCCGGCCGCCGTCTGCAGCCGCAGGTTGCGGAGTTCGCGGCCCGCGCGTTCGGTGCGCGCGTCGACCCTTTCCAGCACGACGGGCAGTTCCCTGCCGCTCGGCAGTGCGAAACCAGTCGCATTCAGGCGGCCTTCCCTGCCGGCCAGTCCGAGATTCGGCAGCACGTCGCCCATGGTGATTCCGTACGCCTCGAACGCCGCTCCGCGCGGCTGTATCCAGATTTCTTCAAGTCCCGGACGCTCCGCCAGCCAGGAATTCTGGACGTAGGGGATGGCATCGAGCCGGGCAGCGACGTCCTTGGCCAAGCGCTCGAGCTGACCGCTGTCCGGTCCTGACAGAACCACTTCACCGGGCGGGCTGTCGAAGCCGCCCCGTCCGCCCCCGGATGCACCTCCCTTGCCGCCGCCGCCACGCGGGTCGTCGCCGGGATTCAGCAGTTCGAATCCCCCGGAGACTTCTTTTGCTGCGTCTCGCGCGACTTTGCGTACCTCTGCCGCATCGAGTTCTGCCGGTCGCTCGGCCTCGTCCACCAGTTCCACGGTGATCGATCCGCCGTCTTCCCGTACGACCGTCTCGATGGTATCGATGCCGTCCAGAGCACCGAGCGCCGCCTCAAGTTTGGCAAGTGCATCGCTAGCCGTCCTCAGGGAACCCCCCTGGTCGAAGCGCGCGATGAGTTGGACGGTGTCCGACCGGGTGGGGTCGGCGCCGGAACCCAGGGCTATCGAAGGTATGGCCACCATGACGGTGAGCACGACCGCGAAAACGGTTCCCGTGAGCCAGGCGGGCGGTCGCCGCAGGGCGCTCGCAACCATGCCGCCGAACAGGATGCGTACCGGATCCGGTGGCACCATGCCGCCCCGGGCCGCGCGGGTTTCGCGTCGCCGCGCAAGGCGGCGCATGGCCGCGGGGGCGGCCAACCGATGCGCCAGCAGCGGCACGAGGGCCACCGCGACCAGGAGGGAGGTGGCCAGCGGCACGAGGAATGCGCGTATGGTGATCTCAAGCTGTTTCTGCAAGCTCGTCATACCGGCCTCGACATCGATGAGCACCAGCGGCAGGAAGACGACGGCGGTCGTCAGACTGGCTGCTGCTATGGCGCGCACGGTACGCCGGAGCCCTTGGCGCACGGCCGCGTCCGGAGCAGCGCCGCGGTCCAGCGAGCGTTGCACCGCCTCGAATACGACAACGCTGTTGTCGACGAGCAACCCGACCGCGAGCGCCAGACCGAACAGGGTCAGCATGTTCAAGGTGTCCCCGAACAGATACAGAATGGCGAAGGCGGCCAGCAGGCTGACCGGTACCGCGACTGCGACCACGGTCACGGCCTGCCATTGCCGCAGGAACAGGTAGAGAACCATCAAGGCGATGCCGAATCCGGACAGACCAAGACGGGCGAGGCGACCGATCTGTTCTTCGACCTGTTCCGCGGCATCGGTCCCGATCACGAGTTCAAGTCCCATTTCGCCGACTTCTTCGCCCAGTTCCGAGGCACGATCACGAAGGTCGCGGCCGAGGCGGACCAGATTCGCCCCTTGCTCCTGGTATACGGCGATGCCGACAGACGGCTTGCCGTTGACGCGGAACAGTGACCGTTCGATGCCGGTGCCGAAGTCGAGTTCGCCCGCGTGCCGCAACTGCGCCGGTTTCCCCGGAACAATCCGCGCTTGGGCGAGGCTGTGGATGCCGGCTGGCCGGCCGTCCAGAACGACATCGGTGATGCCGCTGGTATTTTCAAGGTTGCCGACGTGGCGCAAGTGCCCGACGTTGCGCCGTACCGCGTTGCTGACGTTGTCGATGCTTACGCCAAGGGCCACCGCCCTCGCCGGATCGACGGTCAGCGTCACCTGCCGGGGCGCGCCACCGGTGGTAATGGCTTCCGTGACGCCGGGCACGGCGGCGAAGCGCGGTGCGATGAACTCTTCCGTGACATCGAACAGCGCGTTGCGGTCGATATCGCCACCGAGCACGTTGATCATCATGACAAACGTGCTCCAGTTCGAGGTGTCCGAGCCGCTGACATACAGCGACGTTCCTTCCGGTTGTTCGCGCTCGATCGCCGCCGCGATGCGGCGCAGTTCAAGTTCGCGAACCCTGATGTCAACGCCGCGTTCGAACAGCACCTGGAAGTTGCCGCCGGAGCCCCGGACTGAAGCGCTGGTCTCCAGAACCATGGGCAGCGCCGCCACGCGCCCCTCGAGCGGCAGAAGGATTTCGCGCTCCACAGTCTCGGGCTCGCTGCCGGGCCGCGAGAAATTGACCCACAGCAGATCGCCCTCGACGTTGGGGAAGAGTTCGATGGGGATGCGCTGCCAGGCCACCAGGCCGACCATTGCTATGGCCAAGAACGCCATTGCGACCGCGACGGGGCGGCGCACGGGCAGATCCAGCGGATTCAAGGGGAAGACCTGCGCAAGCGCGACGATGTCCGGTCAAGCACCAGGTAGACGCAGGGCAGCACGAGGAGCGATCCGACGGTCGAAGCCACGATGCCGCCGATGATGGTCAGCGCCATCGGTGCGCGTAAAGATGCGCCTTCGCCGCCGGCCAGGACGAGGGGAACGAGCGCGAGGGCGGTAGTCAGGGTGGTCATGGCGATGGGTCGCAGGCGTATGCCGGCGGCGGTTGCCAGGGCGTCAATGCGGTCGCGTCCCTCGGCCATCTGTTGGCGGGCTGTCGTGATGAGCAGTACGGCGTCGTTGACGGCAATGCCCGCCAGGACGATGAGCCCTAGCATCGCCATGACGCCGATCGGCTGACCTGTCCATACGAGGAGGCTGGCCACCCCGATCAGGGCCAGCGGAATCGCGCTGAGGACGGTCACGGGTTGCACCAGCGATTCGAACGTGCCCGCAAGCACCATGAATACCAGCACCAGTGCCAGCACGCCCGCTAGCCGCAGTTCAGCGAAAGTGCGCGCGCGCTGCTCTTCTTCGCCTCGTAGGGCGCTGCGTGTGCCGGGGGGCAGCGGCAGGTCGTCGAGGGCCGCTCGGACGGCGGCGATGGCCGCCGGTTGCGAGACGCCTTCCGCGATTTGCGCCGTAACCTCCGCCGTGCGCCGTTGATCGCGCCGAAATATCTCCCGCGCGCCCTGTTCTTCCGCAAAGGTCGCGACCTGCCCGATCGCCGCCAGGCGACCGTCTTCGGCGCGAAACACGACATCGCCCAGATCCTCGCGCCGAGGCGTCGGTAGACGAATCGTCACCCGGCGCTCTTCGTCGCCGGTCGAGAGGATCGTCGCAACGCGTCCGTCGAGGCTGGCTTCCAGCACGCGCGACATGGTGTTGAGATTGACCCCCAGGGCATCGGCCATGGCCCGGTCCAGCGTCACGCGAAGTTCTGGCGGTCCGCCTTCGAAGGATGATCGGATGTTCCATAGTTCTGGCAGCATCTCGAGACGCTGCCTGATGCGATCAGCGCCCCGGCGAAGGTCTTCCAGCGCGTTCCCGGATACTTCCACCGTGATCGGCGGGCCGGTGGTTCCGAGCGCGTCGGTCAACGCCGACCGGCCAATCTCCCAACTGACTTCCGTCGCTGGCAGGCTGGCGAGTTCCGCCCCGAGCCAGTTCGCCACCTGGCGTCCAGTGGGGCCATCCATGTCCATCCGCGCGATGACGCGCGCAGTGTTTTCTTCCGTCAATTCGCTCTGGATCAAGCGGTCGTCTTCAGGCAGGCGACCAACTTCCGACAGGGTCGCGGCCAGTGCATCCCCCCCGGCCTGGCGCAGCAAGTCCTCGACCCCCGCCACTACTCGGGCAGTTGATTCAACGCGCTGCGACGACGGACCCACGAGCCGAATCGAAAACTGGCGCGGGTCTGCCGGCGGCATCAACTCGGTGCCGAGTCGAAGCAATGTCACTGTCGCCGCGACCGCGGCCGTCGCGGCGATCAGTATTACCGCGAACGGGCGTCGCAACAGTTTGGCGACGAAGGATTCGAGCGCGCGACGCGCGGGCGACGGCTGCGCCTCATGGCGCGGACCGCGCAGAAACCAGCGGCTCAACGCAGGTATCAGGAATAGCGCCACGCCGAGCGATGCGACCAGGGAGATGGTCACGGTAAACGCGATGCCATCGATCAGGCGGGCGGCGAGACCCTGCACGAACAGCACCGGCAGGAATACCACGCAGGTCGTCAGCGTGCTCGCCGTGATCGCGCCGGCGACTTCGCCCGTGCCCCGGGCGGCCGCCGGTCCCGGAGCGTCGCCCGCGGCCAGGCGGCGATAGATGGATTCGACCACGACGATGGCATTGTCGACCAGCATTCCGGCACCGAGGGCAAGGCCTCCCAGGGTGACGATGTTGAGGCTGTAGGACCCGAAGCCCATGAAAAACAACGCGGCGAACAGAGAAACCGGCACCGCCGCCGCAACGATCAAGACGGCGCCTGCGGAGCGCAGGAACGCCGCGAGTACGGCGATGGCGAGAACAACGCCGACGCCGGCGGCGGTCTTGAGGTGATCCAGCGCATCGACCACCACGCTGGCATCGTCCGTGATCTCGCGCACGTCTACGTTGGGCAGGTCGTCGTCCAGACCGCCTAGAGCATCGCGGACCGTAGTGGATACGGCGACCGTATTGGCGCCAGCTTCCTTGTAAATCGACAGCCCTACGCCTTCGGTGCCGTCGACCCGAACCAGGTGATCGATCTCACGGTCGACGAGCTCGACGTTGCCGATGTCCGACACGCGCACCGCCTGTTGCCGACCGGAATCGTCCCGCAGGTAACGCACGACAACGTTGCCGACATCTTCGATACGACGAAAACGCGAGAGCGCGCGAAGCTGGAAAATGCGGTTCTCTTCTTCCAGTGTCCCAGCGGCGATATCGACGTTTTCCTGGGCCAGACGCCCTTCGAGCTGTGACAGCGAGACACCGTAGGCGTCGAGGCGGTAGCGCTCCACCGCGATGCGTACTTCGCGCTCCCTGCCGCCGACCACGCGCACTTCGGCGACGCCGGGCAACCGTTCGAGGCCGGGCGCCACCTGTCGGCGGGCCAGACGCCTGAGCTCAGCCAGATCCGGTTTGCCCGAGGGGGCGACCAGGCCGAGGGACAAGATTGGGGCCTGGCGCGGATCGAACCGGCGAACCAGCACTTCATCGACTTCCGGATCCGCTTCGATCCGGCCCACGGCCTTCTGCACGTCGATCAAACCGAGGTCTATGTCGGCTTCCCAATCGAATTCGACGGTGGCTACCAACCTGCCCGACCGTGCGACCTGCTCGACGTTGCGGATACCGCGAACGCTGAACAGAAGCTGTTCCACACGCTCGCCGTAGAGGCGCTCCATCTCTGCGGGCGGACGGTCGCCGGAGCGCACCGACACCACGACGGTGGGCGTCTCGACATCCGGCAGGAGGTCGACTGGAAGCTGTTGCCAGGAAAGCCAGCCTACGAGCGCGACGGCGAGAGCAACGACACTGACGGCGACGGGACGCCGAACGGCGAGCGCTGCGAGCGACTCGAACAATTACGATCCCACTTTTGCTATGACACGCGCTACGACCCGTCTACGACGTGTCGACGATTCGAACCCGCGTGCCGTCGGTGAGGGTTTCGACGCCGCGAACCACGATCCGGTCGCCGGGTGCGACCCCGGCGAGGACTTCGACCTGTTCGTCGTCGCCGAGGCCCAGGTTTATGTCGCGTCGCGCGACACGCTGTCCGGTGAGAACGAAGACGACGGTCTTGCCGCCTCGCCGGGCAACCGCCTCGCGCGGCACGACGGGAACGTCCAGGCGTTGTTCGGCGATGATGGTCACCTCCACGAACATGCCCGGGCGGAGCAGCCGTTGCGGGTTGGACACGGCCACCTCGGCACGGAAGGTATGCGTGTTCGTATCCACCGACGGCGCCAGCCGGATCACTTCGCCACCGATGTCGACGCCCTCGTAGGCGTAGTGGCGGATACGCGCCGCAAGTCCTTCGCGAACGCGGCCAAGCTCCGGTCCAACCAGATCGATGTCGGCGATCAATTCCTCGAGCGGCGCAATCCGCGCAATGGTGAATCCGGGTGCGACGAGTTGGCCGTCCGCGATCGGCAGTCCGTCGCTATTGCGCGCCAGACGCAGGATTACGCCGCCGATGGGCGTGGTGATCTTCGACTTTGCGGCATTCAGCTTGCTGCGCTCGAACTCGTACAGCGCGTTTTCGTACTGCACTTCCGCCTGCCGCAGTTCCTCCTCCGCGATCAGCCGGGAAGCGAACAGGTCCCGCCGCCGATCGAGCTCCGACTCGGCTGCTTCCAGCGCGCGTCTCCTCGATTCGATGCGCGCGTGCAAGCGCGCATCTTCGCCGGTTACTTCGGCGACGACTTGTCCCGCCGCGACTGTTGCGCCCTCCGTGAGACGATTCCCAGCATCGTCGCGACCGATGTGCAAAGAGCCGGGAGTCTCGATGTTCAGGGTGACCATTTCCCGTGTGCGCAGCGTCCCCGTGGTAACGATCAGTTCCTCGACGTTGCCGGTTTCCACCGCGCTCACCTCGACCGGGATCCGGAACTCGGCCGGCGGCGCGCTCGCGGCCGGCCCGCAGCCCCAGAGGGCGACGGCGATGATCGGTGCGATCAACAGGATCCGCATGACAGACACTGGCGCGTCGGCGCCGCCTGCGAACGATGCTTGCGAGAACGATTTCACTTGCTGTCCACCGGCAGCCAACGGATGGCGTCGGCCACGATAATGTACTTGTCGTCGTTTTGTCCGACCGACCTGTTGGTGACGACCAGACTGACCTCGCCATCGCCGAGCTCGAATTCGCCGAGGTTGTTCCAGCCGAGTGCCGCTGCGGCGCCGTCGAATTCGATCGCAGTTTGGGTGCCATCGGCGACGAGTTGCATGTCGTAGGGACCTTGATTCGGCTTCCGGAAATCGCCCAAGTCCACATCCACATCGCCGCTAGAACTGATGCCCACGGCCAACCGTGATTGCAGTGATCGGCTACGCGACTTCCAATTGGGCAGGTGGTAGTCCAGGCGCCAGCGGCCGGCGTGTGGCAGGCGGGCGGTGAAGGTAACCGCCTCGGACGTGCCGGACGACGCTGCCGACCGGGCCAGGGTGTGCCGGTACTTGCCCCAGGTTCCATCCCGTTCCTCCCGCGCCCAACCGACGCCACTGCCGGGAGCGCCGAAAGCTGGAAGTCCCTCGTCGACATCCCTGATGTCCCTGTTGCGTATGCGCTCGGCAATAGCGCCGTCGTCGGAAAAGCCCGGGTCGAGATCATCCATCACGATGCCCTGCGGCGGCGCGGACTGCCAATCGCTCGGACGCCAACCCTCGAAAGGTTCGCGGTCGACCAGTTCCTCGCGGTCGATTTCGGGCAGGTCGAGGCGCACGGGCTGCCGGTTCAGCGAGAGGTAGGGTTCGAGCGTCACCTCCGTCGGCGGTGTTTCTGTCACGAGGCCGATCTCCGCGGACGCCCATGCTCCGATTCGGATTGGCGCGCTGGTCCCGCCGCGCTCCTCCTTGCCCGCCGCTCTCCATTCGACGCGCAACAGGCCCGGCACGGGTTCATCGTTGCGGACATGCAGGCGTATCTGGTAGCGGGACTGGCCGAAGTCGGAGTCCGATAGCCGAAACACCTCGACGGGGGATGCAAGAAAGCCGGGAAGCGATGCGTCGTGCAGCCAATCTCCGACAATCGATTCAAGATCCGCTCCCGCACCCCGCGCGACGGCATTGAAATCCGACACGGTAAAGTTCTCCCCTGCGTACCGCTGGCGCAACTCGGAGAGCAGAGCCGCCGTGCGTTCGCGACCGAGGGCGTCCCAGATGGACAACGCCGTCGCCTGTCCCTTGAGGATCAGTGTGTAGAGCGCCTGCGCGGGGTCCGTGCGCGTGTCGAGGCTCGCGAGGGCGCCGCCGAGGGCGCGGTTCCACACCGATGGCCGGTTCGTTACACGGTCCATGATGGACTCCGTCACCGTCCAGTGGCCGGTGTCTGTGAAGGCGTTCGCCATGACGGAAGCCATCATGGTTTCCATGTCCTCGGTGCGGCGGAAAAGGTGGGCGGAGAAGAATGCGTTCTGTCCGGTGAGTAGCCGTTCTGCCAGCGTCTCGCAGAGGAAGTCCAGGGCGATCGCGCCGTCGCCCATGGCGCCGGTCTGATATGGCAGGAAGTTGCGTGATACGCCAAAGAAAGGGTTGCCGCCGCTGACGTCGTTCTCGAAGAATCGCCCAAGCGCGCGAACCTTGGCGGCGCCGACCCCGCCTTCTTCGCTCGCCATCTTCGCCAACGATTCGGGGTCGCGAAACTGCTGTTCGAAACGGGAGGTGGGAAAGCCGAGTTCCCTGAGTAGCATCACGCCGGGCAGCGACAGGACGGTATCCATGCGCCAACCACCGCCGTAGGTTCTAAGCCGCGCGGGAACTTCGACCAGGCTCAAGGCTTCGTAAGGGTAACCGAGCCCCGCGTTATCAGCCGCGACAAAAAGCTCCTCAAGACGCGCGGCGAGGGCGTCGGCCGCGTCGGCGAAGAACGCGATGTTGCGCATATGGCCTGGGCTCACGAGCAGTTCGAGTTCGATGTCTGCCGTATTCAGCGCGCGACGTTCGAATCGCGAAGCGACAAAGCCGATGTCCGGTACCGGCGCGGCGGGCCGGAAGCGAAACCGTCCGTCGCCGACTGGCTCCCGGCGACCGGGACCGGCGACGAGCCAGCCGACCGGCACCTCGACTTCGAGATCGGCATGGAAGAAATCTCGAGGCCGCCTGGACGGGTCTTCGGTATCGAAGTTCGCGCCGGGGCGGGGCAGCCAACTGGAGTTTGGCATAAGGGCGACATAGCGGTGATCGAACAGGGAGGCATCGGAGCCCAGGGCTGGCAGCGCGGAGCTGCCGGCCTTCAGGCGCGCGGTGTCGATCGCGCTGTCGAGATAGGCGAAGGACGGGTCCGGAACGCCTTGCGCGCGCACCGACATGACGACGGACGAACCCGCTGCGAGCGGTGTCGGCAACACGACGGCCAAGAGCCCGTGCGCGTGGGTGAACGTTGTCGGTTGGCCATCGACGCGCACCGCGTCGACCCCCATGCCCGGATTGAAACTGAACAGTAGTTCGTCGAGTGCGCGGTCCCCGGGCGCGGTGAGAAGCATCTCGATATCGAGCGCCAGGGTCTCGCCGGGCGCTATGCGTATCGATCCCGCGACCTCCTCGACGCCGGGCCGCGGGTCATCCCGCCGCATTTCATGCGCTGCCGCCCAGCGTTCTCGCGCGGCCAAACCGTTCGACGCGTTCGCAACCAGCAAACCGAGGATTGCGGCGCAGGCGGCGATGCAGGCCGCGCCGGCGCCGATACGTACGGACTTGAACGCGCCGTCCGGCCTTGGATAGAGCACGGCTGCAACGAACAACGCGCCGGCGGCGAACAGCAGGAGCGAGGCGCGATGGGCAAGCACCGTGGCATCGGGATACGCGGGCAGGATGTCGGAAGGGTACTGAGTCCCGAAGGGGAGGATCGTCGCGAGCAGGTAGGCCGGCGCGTTGCCTGCCGCATACACCTGCAATCCGAACAGGGCGCCCGCGGCCACCACGACCAGCAGCCGGTGGCGCAACGTGACGGCGAGCAACATGACCACCGAGCACCACAGAATCAACACCGGCAGGGCGTCGAGGAAGAGGAAACCGATCAATGAGACCGGCTGGACCATCTCGCCCATCCACCAGTCGAAGAGAAGCGCCGCACCTCCTATTGTCTGGAACAGGACTGCAAGCGCCAGAATCGGCACCCAGGCTACGAGCACCAACGCTGCCAGTCTGCCGGCCAGGAGTGACAGGTTGGTGGTCGGGCGTGCATCGATGACTTCCGCGATGTGGTCGCGTTGATCACGCGCGCGGATGTCAAAGGCAAGGAATATCAGGCCGATCATGAGGACCCAGACGTAGTACATGCCGTAGAAGGACATGATGAATCGCGGCGCGATGAGTCCGGCGGATCCAGACATGCCGGAAGCGTACCCGTGCAGGAAGCTGAACAACAAGAAATGGCCTGTGCCCATGGCTACGGCCAGACCGGCGAATAGCCAAGTCCGCACCAGGCGCCGGGCGGACCTGATTTCCGCCGCGGCGATCGCGAACAGTTTTCGCACTAGTGCTCCGTCAAGCCCAAATCTACGGGTATCTGCGGGTCTTTTTGGCCCCTGGACAGTTTTCTTGCGAGGGGCATCCCCTCGCGCTCCCCGGCTGAAGGCTCCTTTCTTGCGAGGGGCGTCCCCTCGCGCTCCCCGGCTGAAGGCTCCTTTCTTGCGAGGGGCGTCCCCTCGCGCTCCCCGGCTGAAGGCTCCGCTGCTCCTCCTTGTGTGGGGCCTGCCACATCGCGTCGTCGCGCCTCGCCGGGAACCAAAAATTCCTCGCAGCTACACTCGCATTTTTGGACTTGACGGAACACTACGCGGCGTTCCTGCCGGGCTCCGTTGCGGTCTCTTCGTCCTGCCGCGCTACCTCGGAACGGCCGCGGGCAGCCATGAACGCCAGGTACGCCTCTTCCAGCGTCGGCGACTCGACCGGCGCGGCGCCCTCGGGAATCTCCTCCGTGGTGACCGCACGTAACGCGACGCCATTGCCCGCTGGACTGCGGGAGACAATTTCGTAGGTGGCTGCCATGCGTTCCATCCCGGCTGCGTCCGTGGTGACTTCGAATACCCGTCCGGCGGCCTGGTCAAGCAATGCCTTCGGCGTACCGTGAAATACGATGCGGCCAGCGTCGAGCAGCGTTATTTGTCGACAGCCACCCCCCAGGTCGGCCACGATATGCGTGGATAGCAGGATCGTCCGATCCTGGCCCAGGCGGGTAACGAGTTGACGGAAGCGCATGCGCTCTTCCGGGTCGAGTCCGACTGTCGGTTCGTCGACAATCAACACCTGCGGTTCGTGCACCAGGGCCTGGGCTACGCCCAGTCGTCGCACCATGCCCCCCGAGAGCTTCTTGACCTTGCGGTCAGCGACGGACTCGAGCCCCACGGTCGCCAGAACCTCCGCCACGCGGCGACGCCGTTCCCGGCGTTTCCACAGACCCGACATCCGAGCAAGGGTGTCGACCACTTCTTCGGTGCGGTGCAGGCGCCAGGCGCCGAACTCTTGCGGCAGGTAGCCAATGAGGGACCGCACCTGCAAGGGTTCCCGCGTTACGTCGTATCCACACACTGACACGCTGCCGCGAGTCGGTTTCAGCAGCGTGCCGATAATGCGCAGCAGCGTGCTCTTGCCAGCGCCGTTCGGGCCGAGCAGACCGAACAGGCCGGTGCCCAGGGACAGATCCACGTTCGTTAGCGCGATATGGCCGCCCCGGTATGTATGGCCGATCCCGTGGGCTTCAATGGCCGGTGCGTCGAGTTTTTGAACCGTCATTTTGCTGCCCATGCGTCTAGTATCGTGTCCCGCAAGTTTATGTCACTCCCGAAGGGCGTGCCCCACGGGGTCTGTGGCAAGGCGCGTCCCGGCGGGAATGGTCGGCTCCATTGCCAAGGGGCGCAACGCGGCCATAGGCCGCAATTTTCATGCGAGGGGTCTCCCCCTCGCGCTCCCCCGGGCGCGCCCTTCGGGAGTTCGCCATGCACGCCGGAGCCTTCAGCCGGGGCGCGCCAGGGGAATCCCCTCGCATGCGAACCGCGTTGTGGCCCTTGTGAATATCCCGGATTTCCCCCGCGGCCCACGCCTTGCATTGACGCGCATGGCGAACTCAAGAAGTACAAGAAACTTGCGGGACACGACACCGGGCTCTCGCGGGAGCGCGAATAATAGATCATTGATGCCGTGCCCCGCAGGCGGCGGCGGCGGAATTGTCCCAAAACCGCAACAAATGGACCCTGCCCAAGGGCACGGGCATACTCTTGGCCGAAGCGGTTTGCCGCTGCTGCGTAAGGGGGACGAAGATGGGACGCGCAGGCGAAATATCCGGCTACGGGGCTCCATACCGGAAGCTGCTATTGGCATCGGCATTGGCCATAGCGCTTGTAGTACTCGGGACGACTGCCCACGCAACGGTCGCGGCGGAAGCCCAATTCGTTCTCAACACTTTCTCATTCCTTATATTCGGCGCGCTCGTCATGTGGATGTGCGCAGGTTTCACCATGCTCGAGGCGGGGTCGGTGCGCACCAAGAACGCCTCGATGATCTGCCTGAAGAATATTGGCCTGTATTCGATCGCGGGCCTCGCGTACTACCTCATCGGGTACAACCTGATGTACGTGGATGTGGGACAGTGGATCGGATCCGTCCAGTTGTTCTACGGTCCTTCCGCCGATGAGCTCGCCCTGCTCGCGGGCGAGGAGGGAGCGCAGTCGGCGGTGGTCGCCGCCGGCCATTCCACGATGTCGAATTGGTTCTTCCAGATGGTCTTCGTGGCGACCACGGCGTCCATCGTATCCGGCACCTTGGCGGAGCGCGTGAATTTGTGGAGCTTCCTTGTCTTTACCGCAGTCCTGGCTGCCATCATCTATCCGGTGGTCGGTGCGTGGACATGGGGTGAGGGTTGGCTCTATCAGCTCGGCTTCAAGGATTTTGCCGGGTCTACCATCGTGCATTCCACCGGTGGGTGGGCGGCGCTCGCGGGGGCCATCATCATCGGGCCGAGGCTCGGCAAGTTCCGGGACGACGGCAGCGTCAAGCCCACGCCGCCATCGAACGTCCCTGCGGTTACGTTGGGCGTTTTCATACTTTGGCTCGGATGGTTCGGCTTCAACGGCGGCTCACAACTGGCGCTGGCCAGCACCATCGACGCGGTGGCGATGAGCAACGTATTCGTCAACACCAACCTGGCCGCTGCCGCCGGTGTCGTCGCGGCGATCAGCCTGTCCCGGCCCGCTCTCGGGCGAGTCGACCTGCTTGCGGTGTTGAACGGCGCGATTGGCGGCCTCGTCTCCATTACCGCGGGTCCGGACATCGTCGATCACTACTGGGCGGTGGTCATCGGCGCGGTGGGCGGCGTGGTCGTGATCGGCGGAATCAAGCTGTTGGAAATCTGCAAGATAGACGACGTGGTGGGTGCAGTTCCGGCGCACCTTTTCGCGGGTATCTGGGGAACCATTGCGGTTTGCATCGCGGCTGGCGGCAATCTTGGCGCGCAACTGGCGGGAATCGCGGCGGTAGGGGTGTTCGTGGGGACGGTATCGGCGGTCATCTGGCTGGTGCTGAAGAAAACGATGGGAGCGCGAATTTCGAGCGACGTCGAATCGCTCGGCCAGGATGCGGCGGAACTGGGAATCGAGGCCTATCCGGAGTTCATGTTGATGCCAGACCAGGACGACGTGGACGCACTGAGGTAGCGGACGCGGGGAAGGCTCATAAGGAACAGAAAGCGATGTACAATCCCGCTATAATTTGTCGGGCACTCCCCAGACCAATCCATATTCGCGGCGCAGTGGACTTGGCGAAGTTCTGGCAAGATGAATTCTTTGGAGAACGAAGACGATGATAGTTAACCCGGAGCAGGCGGACGGCGTGCTCGTTCTGAAGCCGGAAGGCCGCATCGATGGCCAAAACGCCAGCGACTTTCAATCCTCTGTCATGGAGGCGATCGTGGATGCCGAAGGTGCGGTCGTGGCGGATTTCGGCAGCATTTCCTATATCAGCAGCGCGGGCCTTCGCGCGATCCTGCTGGTTGCGAAGACGATGCGTCAGCGGAATGCCGGATTCGCCCTGTGCTCGCTGTCGGATCAGATCGACGAGGTTTTTCGGATCAGCGGTTTCAACAAGATCATCGCGGTGCACGGTACTCGCGCTGAAGCGATCGCGTCGGTGGCTGGCTGACGCGCTTAAGCCGTCATTCGCCTTTCAGCGGGGGCGTCTCACCCGAACGATGACGGGGTTCCCAACGGGGTTACCAGCCGGGTTCCCGGCGGGGGGCCGGTTCTTTACTGAAGGTATCAACGGTGTGAGTCTGACACGGGGACGCGCATTGACACATCGGTGGGCAGCCATACAATACGCGCCGCTGCCGAATGGGCGTTCGCGCCCCGGAGCCGTCCGGCGGGCCATTCAGCGGGCCGTCCGGCAAGCCATTCGGCAAGCCGAAACACGTAGAGAAACGTGTTGGATTGGGGTGTCGCCAAGCGGTAAGGCACCGGGTTTTGATCCCGGCATTCGCAGGTTCGATTCCTGCCACCCCAGCCACATCGCAACGGCGTTTGAGAGGCGCGCGTACCGTAACGCGGCGCAAGGGGCGTGGCGGCGACTGCGCGGAAATGCACCCGGAGGTTGAAAGTAGCATGGCGGAACAATGCGTTTTGGAAGCCGAAACCAGGGTCGGCCGCGGCAAGTCGGCGGCCCGGCGACTGCGCAACGAGGCGAACAAGGTCCCCGGCGTCGTCTACGGCGGTGGAGGGGATTCGGTGCCGTTCGAGGTGGAGCTCCGGCTGCTGGCGAAGGCCATGGAGCAACAGGCTTTTTTCTCCCAGATCATTCAGTTGCGGATCGATGGGGAGTCGGAGCAGGCGGTGTTGCGCGACTTGCAGCGTCATCCGGCGACGGAGAAGGTGCTCCACATCGATTTCATGCGTATCCGAGCCGATCGACCGATCCAGATGAGCGTCCCATTGCGGTTCCTCAACGAAGACAATTGCATCGGTGTGCGCCAGCGTAGCGGCAATATTTCCCACAATCTGATTGAAGTTGAGATCACGTGTTTGCCGGCGAACCTGCCGGCGTCCCTGGATATCGATGTCGAGAATCTGGACCTGGGCCAGGCGTTGCACCTTTCCGATCTGGAGCTCCCCGAAGGCGTGTCGATAGTGGCGCTGTCGTCCGCCGAGGCACACGACACGCCGGTAGTGAGCATTCAGGCGCCGCGCGGCGGACTGGAAGAAGAAGCGGAGCCCGGGGAGGAAGGGCTGCTTATGGGCGAAGAGGAAACGCTGGGTGAGGCGGAAGACTCTGCGGGAGAGGGTGGCGCTTCGACTGGCTAGGAGAGAGCCGCAGAATCGAAGGTGGCCGAGACATGCCCGGTATCCGTCTGATCGCAGGGCTTGGTAACCCCGGCCGCCAGTATGAAGGTACGCCACACAATATCGGCGCATGGTGGGTGGAGAACCTCGCGATGCGTTTTGCCGCGCCCATGGCGGCGCGCGCCAGGTTCAGAGGGAGCGTCGGTCGAGGGGACGTCCTTGGCCGGGATGTCTGGTTTCTTCTGCCGTCGACCTATGTGAACCTGTCCGGCGAATCTGTAGGCGCGCTGTCGCGGTTCTACGGCATAGAGCCCAACGAAATATTGATTGCCCACGACGAGGTCGATTTTTCCGTGGGCCTGACCAGGCTCAAGAACGGCGGCCGGCATCACACCCACAACGGCGTCGCCAGCGTCGTTGCGGGTCTTGGCAATCGTTCCGACTTCGTGCGCCTGCGCATCGGTGTCGGCCATCCCGGACGGCGTCGCATGATCGGCTTTCTCACCGGCAAGAAGTTCGGCAAGCGTGATCGCGAGCGCGTCGAGGCGAGCCTCGAGATGGACGACGCGCTGGTGCAACTTGTCGTCGATGGTGAATGGGACAAGGCGATGAGCCGCCTTCACGCGCCCGAACCCACAAGGCAATAGGGCGTGGGTTTCCGATGTGGCATCGTCGGTTTGCCGAATGTCGGCAAGTCAACGCTGTTCAATGCCATGACCTGCGCCGGGGCCGAGGCGGAGAACTTTCCGTTTTGCACCATCGAGCCGAATGTGGGCGTCGTGCCTGTCCCGGATCCGCGTCTTTGGCGAATCGCCGAGTTGGCGTCGGCGAAACGGGTGGTCCCGACCATGGTGGAGTTCGTGGATATCGCGGGCTTGGTGAAGGGCGCTTCCAGGGGAGAAGGGCTAGGCAACCAGTTCCTCGCACACATTCGCGAAACCCAGGCCATCGCGCATGTGGTCCGCTGTTTCGAGGACGAGGGGGTCATCAACGTCGGAAGCTCCGGCTCTCCGGCCGATGACATCGAGGTTGTCGATATCGAACTGGCGTTGGCGGACCTTGACACCGTGGAGCGGGCCCATGATCGCGTCCGGCGCATCGCGGCGGTCGGTGACAAGCAAGCGCGCGACCGGACCGCACTGCTGGAGAAGGTGCGTGAATCGCTGGAACGAGGTGACCCGGTACGTGTACTCCATCTGACGCAGGGAGAACTGGCGGGAATCGTGGATCTGCATCTGCTCACGGCCAAACCGGTGATGTATATCGCCAACGTGGCTGAAGACGGGCTGCGGGACAATCCGCTGCTGGTTCCGGTGGAGGAGATCGCCGACGCACAAGGCGCCGCCTGCATCCCCATCTGCACGAAAATCGAAGCCGAGATCGCGGAACTCGAAGCCGATGAGAGAACGGACTTCCTGCGCGATCTAGGGTTGGAAGCGCCGGGTCTTGATCGCGTGATCCGGACCGGTCAACGGCTCTTGGGCTTGCACGACTACTTCACTTGCAGTTCCAAGGAAGCGCGCGCCTGGACTGTTCCAACCGGGACCACCGCGCCGCAAGCCGCAGGGGCCATCCATACCGACTTCGAAAGGGGCTTCATTCGGGCGGAGGTGGTCGCCTACGAGGACTTTGTTTCGCTTGGAGGCGAACAGGGTGCGAAGGAGGCGGGGCGGTGGCGCCTGGAAGGCAGGGACTATGTCGTGCGGGATGGGGACGTAGTCCGCTTTCGATTCAACGTATAGGGGATCGAAGGGCGAGCCTCCCGGCGAGCCTCCCGGCGAGCCTCCCGAACCAGCGACCGGTCTCGCAGGTCAAAGAGTGATGTCATGAGCACTCATCAAAGGGCTATCTTTCGGGAAGGCACCGCCCATCAAATCTTCCTTGAATTCACGGTCCGGGAGGCGGTTACGTCATTGCCAAGCGATGCTCCGGCGGATTCTGCAGTCGACGCGGGCGAACAATTGGTCGCATTCGGTGGGAGGTTATTGCGCGGACTCCGCGCACCGGAGGCGCCGCCGAATGCCGTCGACTTCACTCCCATCGAAGGCGCGGCGGGATTCGCAGCCCCGCCACGCAGCGGGATCTTTTCATCTGGCTACACGGCGCGAAGCGCGACGAACTCTTTGCCCGCGCCCTGCAGTGGCGCGAGTGCTTGTGCCCCGTGGCGGACCTCGCCCACGAAGACCACGGTTTTCGCTTTCGCGACAGCCGTGATCTCACCGGTTTCGTGGACGGTTCCGCGAATCCGAGGGGCGAGGCGCAGCAAGTGGCCGCTCTGGTCCAGGCCGGCGAACATGCGGGCGGCAGTTTCGTGCTCGCCCAGCGGTGGGTCCACGACTTGTCGGGGTTCGGAAAGTTGCCCATGGCGGATCAGGAACGCGTGATCGGCCGCACCAAGCCGGACAGCATTGAACTCGAAGGCGACGCAATGCCGCCGGATAGCCATGTCAGCCGCACAGACCTGAAACGCGACGGCAACGCTGTCAAGATCTACCGCAGAAGTTGTCCGGTCGGCACCGTACGTGATGCGGGACTCTACTTTCTCGCGTTCAGCGCCGACCCGCAGCGATTCCGATGGCTGCTGGACTCGATGTTCGGCCTCACCGGCGACGGCTTGCACGACCACCTCCTGAACTTTTCGCGTCCCGTCATCGGCAGCTTCTTCTACGCACCGCCCCGGGACGCGCTGCTCAAAGTCTTCCAGCGCTGATGGCTTGTGAACGTGGAGCTCAGGCTCGTACGGAAACCCGCCGGGTTGATAGCTACCGGCAACAAAGAACGTCGTCAGGTTAGTGGGTCGATGTGATGCACGCCCGGAAAACGTCTGAAGTCGTGATCGGCTGAACACACTGTAGCGCCACGTTCAATAGCCATCGCGGCGACGTGCGCATCGGTCGTGAGGTTGCCGGCCATCCCGGTTGTCCGAAGTAGATTGCGGAGGATTGGCCAATGTTTCTCGCCGGGAGCGACAGTGTCGACGAAAGGCTGATCCAGCCACTCCCCCACCTGGTCGATGGCGGCATCTACAGACATTGGCCGAGCGAGAATATGCGGATCGGTCGTAATGCGCAGAAAGGCAAGTACACACACCCAAGGCAACCCGACCGGCGTCACGCCGGAAAGTGTCTCGTCGAGCCACGCTCGCGCCGCCGAATGGCGCGGCGCGTCCGAATTGACCGCATAGATCAGCAGATTGGCGTCAACGAGAATCACTTGCGCAGTTGTAGTATGTGCTTGGTTTCTTCGTCTTCCAGCCGATCCGCGAGTTGCAACGCTTTGTCGAGGTCGTAGGGGCCAACGACTTCGCCCATTGCAACGGGCTTGGTTCTATACGCTCGCGGCGGACTGGCAATCCCCTCGTTTTCGATGCCCGCCCGAAGCGCTTCGTTCACAATGGCCTTGAATGACTTTCCGGTCCGATGACCGATCCCCTTCAGCTTGCGGAAAGTCTCGTCCTCTATGGTAAGCGTGGTGCGCATGGGTCAGCCTCTTCTCCTTTCGCGCAACACCATATCATCAAAGATGTAGGCATCAACGCATCACACCGTTGCCACGTCAGCGCATCAACCGGAAGCACTTGCGCAACTCGTCGACGAACACCTCGGGCTGCTCGAAAGCCGCGAAGTGACCGCCTTTCTCCAGTTCGTTCCAGTAGACGATGTTGGGGTAGCGCTCCTCGGCCCAGTTCCTTGGTGTCGGCGTGATCTCCTTCGGGAAGATGCTGCATCCGGTGGGCACCTTTATCTCGACGGCATGCTCATCGTAGCCACCAGCGAGCGCGCTCTGATTGTTCTCCCAATATATTCGCGCCGATGATGTGCCGCTGTCGGTTAGCCAGTAGAACATCACGTTGTCCAGAAGTTCGTCGCGGCTGATGGCGTTTTCGGGGCGACCGTCGCAATCCGTCCACTCGAAGAACTTCTCAAGGATCCACGTGGCCTGTCCCATGGGCGAATCGGCCAACGCGTAGCCGAGCGTTTGTGGGCGCGTACTCTGTTGTCTCCCATATCCGCCGCCCCTTTGTTGCGCGCGCTGAATGCGTGCCAGCGCCGCCTTCTCGCGTTCGGTGGGGTTTTCCGGAGGTTGGCGCGGGCGACCGCCCGGCATGTTGACGTGAATTCCCGCGCAGCGTCCGGGGTGCCGTGCGGCGAGGGCGTTCGACACGGTCGTGCCCCAGTCCCCGCCTTGCGCGAAATAGCGGTCATATCCCAGACGCGCCATGATCTCGTCCCACGCGTCGGCGATCTTGGGGACGTTCCAACCCGTGCTCTCGGGCTGGCCCGAGAACCCGAAGCCGGGCAGGGAAGGGCAGACGACGTGAAACGCGTCGCGAGCGGCCCCGCCGTGGCTGGTCGGGTCGGCGAGGGGCTCAATGATGCGGTGGAATTCGACGATGGAACCTGGCCAACCGTGGGTAAGGACCAGGGGAACGGCGTCCGGATGGGCGCTTTCCCGGTGGATGAAGTGGATGTCCAGGCCATCGAACTCGGTCATGAATTGCGGAAACCGGTTGAAATAAGCCTGTCGCGCGGGCCAGTCGTAGTCGTTAAGCCAGTAGTCGCGAATCTCCTTGGCGTAGGCGAGGGGCACTCCCTGGTTCCAGTCATGTGCCGCACCCTCGTCGGCACGGATGGTTTCGGCATCCGGCCACCGCGTCCGCTCCAGGCGGGCCGCAAGGTCGTCCAGCGCTGATTTTGGAATGTCGATTTGAAATGGTCTGATTTCGTTCATTGGTGCTTCCTATTCGTATCGGCAGCGGAACGTCGTTTCGTTTGAGGCTTTCGCTTCCGAGCGTCGCCAACCCGTGGTTGAGGAAAGTTCGTGCCCAGATGCACCATCATTTTGATTGAATCGGTGCAGAGATATCGTGACCATACTGCCAAGGTTAGGCAAGCGAGCCTTCTAGCTGTCGCGCGTCACCCTCTCGTTGAGCATCGCGTCGACCTGGTCGCCCGTGAAGCCCAACTCCGTCAAGATGGCCGCCGTATCCGAACCGAGCGCTGAAGTCGGCGGGGCCGGTGTGAAGCCTTCGTCGTCGAGATTCACCGGTGGCGACAACGCCGTCACCTCGCCGACGGTCGGATGCCGGAACGTATGGAACATGCCGTTCGCCGCCGTTTGCGGATCGTCTAGCAATTCTATGGGAAACCTTACCGTGGAAACCGGAACGCCTGCATCGTTCAGTTCCGCGACCCATTCGGTGCTCGAGCGCTGGCGCAACTTCGCCTCGACATTGAGCTTCAGCGCATCATAGTGCGCGTCGAGGTGAGGGCCGGGATTCGGACCGAGGCCTGTATCGTCGAGGCCTGTGACGTGCATGAATCTTTCCCGCAACGAGGGGCTGCCGCAGGCGACGGCGATGGTCGCATCCGCCGTCTCGTAGGTCCGGAAATAGACCTGCGACATGGCCCGCGCGCGCACCGAGGGGATTATCTCGGCCTGCGCGGCGTATGGAGCGCCGGCGGCGCGAAGCGCGGCGAGTCGGTCGAGCGCGTTGCGGTGTATTGGGCCGTCCTCGCTCTCGACGCGGATGAGCTGATTGTTGGCCAGAGTCATGGCGGATTGCAGCAGCGACGTGTCGACCCGGCCGCCGCGCCCCGTTCGCTCGCGCCGAAGGAGCGCGGCGCTGACGCCGAAAGCGAGCGCCATGGCGCTCATGTAGTCCGCGCTTACCGGGTCTCCAGTGGCCGGTCGTCCGTCGACGATGCGTCCGTTGGCTGCCATCAACCCGCTGCGCGCCTGCACGACGATGTCCATTCCCGCGCGTCCTGCTTCAGGACCCCGGCTGCCGAACGCCGATACGGAACCGACGATGAGACGGGGGAATCGTTCGCATAGCGCGGATGCGCCCAGGCCCAGTTCTTCCGCCAATCCCGGACGAAAGTTCATGAGCACAACGTCGGCCCATGCCAGCAATGCATCGATGACGGGCTTGGCTTGGGGGTGTCGTAGCGCCAGCGGCAGCGACCGCTTGCCCCGGTTGCGCGACAGGAACGTGCGCGTTTCGGGTGCAACGGGTCTCGCCGAAGCCTTTGCAGAGTTCTCGTCGCGCGATCTGATGGAAGCCAGCGGCCGCAATCGCCTCGCGGGATCGCCATCCACCGGTTCGACCTTGATGACCCGCGCGCCGCCTTCCGCGAGGAGTTGGGCTGCGAAAGGTACGGCAACGAACTGACCGAACTCGACCACGCGCACACCATCGAATGGCTGCTCGGAACTGGCGTGCTCTGGCAAGGGAACCGTTCTCACGAATGATGTGAACCTCGAACATAGCGCCTACACCTGTATTGCCGCAATGCGACGTGCCGATTTCGCGTTGCGGCTGTGCGTGATCGAAGCGACGGAATCGGTTGGGTGTCTCGGTGGCAGCTCTCGCTACGTTGCGCCGGATGCGTGAGAGTGTTACGTTGGGTAGCACATGGAAAAGGGAGGAGCCGATGGCCGCGAACCCAATATTTGAAGAAGAGGCAATGTCAAACAACGTTACAACCCGGTCAATTCCGGAGGAGCTTGTCTTACCGAAAAATTTCGGCGGACCTACCGACGGCGAAGACGTTGGAAAGGGCGACGCAGAAGCCGATCAAAGAGCCATACTTTTGAAATTGGCTCGCTCGAGAATCGGTACGGACCGCGCCGAAAAATTTGTCAACGACCCGAACCAGACCTGGTCGATAAACGGCGGCAGAGGCCCTGGTCACAGTTTTGTCCCGGCCCCCACACCCGAGCAACTCGAAGAATTGATAGCGATGGGACGTGGCACGCAAGGCATCTTTACTATTATCGAACCGGCAGATCTGGATCTGTATCGCACGTTCCTGCCGGCACCGCTACAGATGCCCGAGCACCCGATCGTGGGTGCGACCCTTCTTGACATGAACTCCGGCAATCCGATCAATCGCTTTCAGGAAGGCCGGTTCACGCTCAAGTGCCTATGCCCGGATGGCCTTGAGTCCTGGCTGGTGATCAGTACGCCAGTGCCATTCAACCTGCAGTGCCGGGAAGGCGTGATCTGGGGCTGGCCCAAGTATGTGGCTGACCAGATCAGCTTCAGTCGAGACGAGAACTCGGCAAGAGCCGAGGTCCTGTACTTTGGGGAAGAGCGCTATTCCCTCGATTTCACGGCAGGGCCCGTGAAGGACGAAGCGGCATTGAGGGCGCTTGGAAGAGTTGAAGGCGGCAACACCGTTTCGTGGTACTGGATCCAGGGCGGCGCCGTCCTGTGCAGGCAGGGAAGAGGCCCGGGTTTCAGCAACGGCCGTTCAGAGCCTCGGATAATGGATTGGCAGGCAGGACAGGTCAAAGTTCATATCAGGCCTTCGGACCCATGGGCGGGGCTGATACCCGAAGATTCTGTCACCGACGGTTATTACCAGAAGTTCGTTGGCGGCGGCGGCGGCGACTCCGTCATGACCAAGCTTGCAACAGTAGGTGGTGGCCACGTCACCCAGGTGGGATCGACAGCTTCAATTAGAATTCCCAAATTCTAGAAACAACTGATCCGAAGCAAGGAAGAAGCGAAGCAAGGTAAAGAGGAAGGAAAGAGGCAAATCAAATGGCAGCAATTCTAAAGAGCGCAGAAGCCGATCTCAGTGCAAACATGGAGTACAATCTTGAACTCCCCTATCAAGTCATCTCACCCGATCCGGATCACGTTACGTCGATAGCATGCCCGCCGGAACTGGCCGACCCCGAGAAGTATGGTTCCGAGCTGGCTCTTCTGCGGTCCGAATCCGAAAGGTACCGGACTGGCGACAAGGAACTGGACCGGAAGATTGAAGTCGTAAGGCTCAACGCCGCCAGGACCAGGATGGATGCCATACAGGCATTCATCGAGGATTTCGACCAAACGTATTTCATAAACGGGGGCAAAGGTCCGGGGGCCGGAAGGGCAGTCCCATCCAAAGAAAACCTCGATGCGCTGATAGCCGTCGGAGCCGGGACCCAGGGTGTCCATACCGTCATTGAGCCTGCGGATCTTGATCTGTATCGCTCATTCATCCCGGCCCCGCTGGCGATGCCGGAGCACCCGATTGTCGGCGCGAGCCTGCTCGACATGAACCAGTTCGGCAGAAAGGCCGCCCGCTTCCAGGAAGGCCGATTCACGATCAAGGTCTTGTGTCCGGATGGTCTTGAATCCTGGATGTGCATAAGCACACCCGTGCCATTCCTTCACCACACGCGTGAGGGAGTTATCTGGGGATGGCCCAAGTACGTCGCTGATCAGATCAGCATTACGCGGGGCAAGAACACGGCAAGGGCCGAGGTCCTGTACCAGGGCGAAGAGCGGTATTCCTTGATTTCACCGCAGGTCCGGTTGCGGACGAAGCGCGTCTGAAGTCTTTCGGCAAGATCGAAGGCGGCAATACCGTAACGTGGCATTGGATTCAGGGCGGCGCCGTTTGTGTCAGGCAAGGGCGCGGACCGGGAATCGACACTGGCGCCAAGCCGGCGACGATTCTGGAATGGCAAGCTGGACAGGTTAAGGTCCACGTCAGGCAATCGGATCCATGGGCAGGCCTCATCGCCGAAGATTCCGTTACCGATGGCTGGTATCAGAAGTGGATCGGCGGTGGCGGAGGCGACTCCTACTGGGTCAAGCTCGCAACCGTGGGCGGAGTCCCGGCCTAGTACCGGCATAGCACCGACAAGAGGCCGCCGCTACTAATAGTTGGCGGAGAGGGCGTGGGGGGATTCCAAACCTCGATGGGTTGCCCCACCGCTCGGGCCCACCTCCGATGTGGGCGGCATGTGCCCTAACCGGCTGACGGGGGGTTCCTCTTTTGGATCCCACATTGGCAAACACAGACTTTCATGGAACAACGCCTCCCCGGAGGCGTTTGTTTTATGGAAGCCTTTAGCCCATTGCCGCCGCGCCCGTGATATCCATAACCTCTTTCATCAGTCACAGATTCAGCAGATAAATCACGACACGACGGGGAATGCATGGAAAAGAACGAAGCTGGAATGCCCGTTCGCGAACTCGGCAGGACCGGACTGACGGTCTCGATTATCGGCTTTGGCGGCGGCCACTGCGTCAGACCGGACATCGATGAGAAAACAACGGTGCGGCTAATTCAGGAGGCTATCGACGCCGGCGTCACCTTTATGGACAACGCTTGGGAATACGCTGGCGGTGAGTCCGAACGCCGTATGGGCGTCGCCCTCGAAGGCCGAAGGGACAAGGTCGTGTTGATGACCAAGGTCTGCGCCCGGGACCGGATAACCGCAGAGAAGCAGCTTGAAGACAGCCTCAGAAAGCTGCGCACCGATGTGATCGATGTCTGGCAGTTCCATGAAGTGAACTATGACAACGATGCGGAGTGGATTTTTCGGCCCGACGGCGCCATTGAGGCCGCCGTTGCGGCCCGTGAGGCCGGCAAGGTCCGGTTTATCGGCTTTACGGGTCACAAAAGCCCCCACATCCTGGCCAGGATGCTCGCGCAGGACTGTGATTGGGACACCTGCCAGATGCCCGTCAACGTCCTGGATGCGCACTACCGCAGCTTTCAAAAGGAGACACTGCCGGTGCTCCAAGAACGAGGCATCGGGGTGATTGGTATGAAGAGCCTGGGCGGCCGTGGTCAGATCGTCCGCGAAGTTGGACTCACGGCTGAGCAGTGTCGAGGCTATGCTCTGTCACTGCCGATCAGCACGCTCGTGTGCGGTATTCAGTCGGACGCCGACCTGCAGCAGGATTTGGCAATCGCCCGCGACTTCGAACCCTTCTCTGCAGCGCAAATGCAGGCGCTCGAAGCGCAGGTTTACGATGAGGCGACCGATGGGCGCCACGAGTGGTTCAAGAGCATGCAGACCTTCGACTCGCAACTCCATCGGGCTCAACACGGTTTTAGCTAGAATCAGCATTTCCCAATGGCTGGGCGCGGTCACGTCGGCGCGTCTACGCGCACTGTCACGATGTCCACGTCGTGGTATTGACGGTGCTGGACCTCGGACGCGAGGTGCCGCAGTAGCCTGAGCGACACATCGCGCTCGACGGACGCATCCGTTGCCGTTTCGCCGAGCCGGTCTTCGATGTTCTCCTTGCCGCCTGCGGCGATGAATTCGAGCACGGCGGCACTGCCTTCGCTGGACGCGAGGACGAGCAGTCGCCGTTGCGGCTCGGCGGCCTCTTGATCGTCTCGCAGAAGCGTCAGCAAGGTTTCTTCGGCGACGGCATCGAGGCGGTCGGCCATTACCGACCGCCACCGGTTCCGTTTGGCAAGATCCCGCATGAAATCGCGCAGTTCCGGTAGCACCGAGACCGCGAGCTGCGCCTCAAGTCGTTGCCGGCGCGGTGCTGTCAGCACGAGCAGGGCGGTGAGCAGGATCGCCACCAAGCCACCGGACGTCAGCGCGCTTTTCAGCATGCCGCCGGCGAATGTGGCGACGAAGTCCGGGAAGATGAATCCGTACTGGCACCCGGCGCCGATCCAGAACGCAAGGCCGATGATCAGCCCCTGTCGATGATCCGCGCCCTCCGAAACCGCCATCTTCAGGCCGATGGTGAAGGTGGCTGCGATCATGACCGTCACATAGCCGGCGAAAACGGGTCCGGGGACCGCGAGCACCAGTGCGAGGACCTTCGGGCAGCACGCCAGCAGGATCACGGCGGCGCCAAAAACGACGCCGACAGACCGCGAGGCAACGCCGGTCAACTGGGTGCGCGCGACGGTGGCCGAGTTGGCGCCGTTCGGCATCGTGCCGGCGAGACCGGCGGCCAGGTTTGACAGGGCATCGGCCGCGATCGCACCTTGCACCGGGCGGAAGTCGATGGCGCGGCGCTCCCGCCAGGACACGGTTTGGATCGCGAGCGAACTGCTCATCGATCGAATCGTGCAGATCAGAAACAGCAGTACGAAGGCGGGCAGCAGCCCCGAGAAGGTCTCGAAGTCCAAGCCGTCGACCGCGGTCGCGAAGTGCGTTGGCCACTCGGTCGGTACGCCGAACCATGCTGCCTGGGCGACACGGTCGATGTCGTAGAGTCCGTAGAACGCGGCGACTACCGAGCCGACGACGATTCCGCATACCGGAGCCCATGTGCGCAGACTTGACGTGCCCTTGAGCATGATTCCGCCGACGACCAGCAGCGTGACGCCTGCGCAAACGGGCGCAGCCGATGGTGGATATTCTGCGGGCACCTTGTCGAGCATGCCGAACATGACCGGGACGATGGTGACCGGAATCAGCATGAGGGCCGTGCCGGAGACGGTCGGCGTCAAGAGGCGACGCAGCAGGGACATCCGAGCGGCGAATGCGAATTGGAGCGCCGAGGCGGTGATTGCCAGGATCGCCAGCAGGGCGGGTCCGCCGGCGTGCAACGCGTCGACGGTGACCGCGATGGCCGCACTGCTCGGACCGATAGCGAGCACGTAGCCCGAGCCGAAGCGGCCAATCGGACGCGCATGCAGCGTGATGATGGCACCACAGATAATCAGTGATGCGAAAACCGCCGAGACGAGCGCCGCCTCGGATGCGCCCGCCGCACGAAACGCGACCGTCGGCATCAGCATCATGCTGGAGAGGGAAAGCACGGCGTACTGCAGTCCGATGCCGGCTGCGAGCGGCAACGGGGCTTTTCGTCTACCTGGTAGAGGAGGCCCCCATCCGGACCGGGTTTAGTGGTCATGTTGTCCTCATACGACGGTTAACCCGGCTGTCTGGATGGTGGCTTCGCGGCGAGAAAACACACGGCGCCGACCGCCGCGCCGGCGGCCAAAATGGTGAAGCCGCCCTTGTAGCTGCCAAAGGCGTCGGCCATGAAGGCGGCAACGAGAGGCCCGATCGACATGCCTATCATGGCAATCGACATGGAAACCCCCAGGATCGTTCCGAATGCCTTCGGGCCGAAATAGTCGGCACGAAGCGCCACCGCCAGTGGACCCCTGACGCCCATTCCGATGCCGTACAGCATGACGAAGGCGATCACCATGAAGACGTTTGCCGCGTAGGCGATGATGAGTAGTCCGATGGCGTGTGCAAGCAGGCAAACGGCGCAGAGCAAGCGCTTGTTCAGGCGGTCCCCGATATAGCCGCCGATCACTTGGCCGCCCATCTGACAGGCGGTCATCCATGCGACGACGCCGCCGGCCAAGGTCAATGAATAGCCGAGACCTTCAGTCAAATGGGACACCAAGTGGACCATGACGGCGGAAATGACCAGTAGCGAACATGCATGGCCGACGGAAATCAACCAGAAGGCGCGGGTGCGTATCGCCTGGCGGATGGAAAAGCCCTGGCCGGGTGTCTCCCTGGAGGCGTGCCCCGCAGGCGTGCGTTCGGCGATGCCGTCGACGAACTCCCCGGGTGCTGGCCGGTGACGCATGATCTGCGCCAGGGGCAGGCCGAGTACCAACACCAGCACGCCGGAGGCAAGCGCGGTGTTGCGCCAACCGAACGCTTGCAACGAGAACACGACAATGGGCACCGCTATGCCGCCGAGTGAAAAACCTAGCTGTCCGGCCGCGATGGCTTTCGCGCGGTGCCGGTTGAACCAGTTCACGATGGACACCATGACGGTGGGGAATCCGGCCAGGTTCGAACCCAACGCGATCAGGGCCAACGTGAAATAGAAGGCGAGGATCGAATCAACCTGACTGAAGAGCATGAAGCCGGCCGCGCAAATCACCGAGCCGACACGCATTACCGCGCGTGGACCGAAACGGTCGACCAGCCAGCCCTGCGCGGGCGCGAGCAGTCCGGTCTGGATTTGCGTCAGGACAAAGGCGCCGGAGACGACTGCCTTGCTCCAGTTGAATTCGTCCTGCAACACGACCACGTAGGCGCCAAAGGACTGCATCCACAGTAATGCGGCGAGCATCTGGATCCCGCTGGCGCCGCCCACGATCCACCAGCCGTAAAATACCCGCCCCGTGGGGCGAATCGTCGCGTCGATTTGTCGCCATGCCGCGCTGATACCGCGCATGGGTGCTCCCCGAGCTCTCACCATGACACGTCCACGCCGACCGGGCAGTGATCGGAGCCCATCACCCCTGGCCAGATGAACGCGTCCGTCACGCGTTTTGCGGCGGACTTCGATGCGAACACGTAGTCGATACGCCAGCCGACATTGTTTTCGCGGGCGCCGCCCCACTGCCGCCACCAGGTATAGTGGTCCGGTTCTTCGGGATGTGGCGCGCGGAACGTGTCGACCCAGCCAGCGTCGGTCCAGCGGGTGAGTTCGGCGCGTTCTTCGGGCAGGAAGCCACTCGCCTTCGTGTTCGACTTCGGGCGCGCCAGGTCGATTGCCGCATGCGCGGTGTTGTAGTCGCCGGCTACCAGGACCGGGCCTCGGCGGCGCAGCGTCTGAAGTCGATCGAACAACGCGGCGTAGAAGTCGAGCTTGTAGGGCACCCGGCTGTTGTCGCGGTCGCGGCCGCTGCCCTTCGGAAAGTACACCGACGCCACCGCCATGCGGCCGAAGTGGGTCATGATCATCCGACCCTCGATATCGAAGCGTTCGTCGCCGAGACTGGTTTCGACGCGCGTCGGCGCCTGGCGTGAATAGATGCCGACGCCGCTGTAGCCGGGCCTTTCGGCTGCGGAAAAGTTGCTATGCCAGCCATTTGGCGCGAGCACTTGCGGTTCCAGTTGATGCGCGAAGGCGCGAACTTCCTGGACGCACACGACATCGGCGTCCGCCGCTTCGAGGAAGTCGAGGAACCCCTTGCGGACGCATGCGCGCAATCCATTGACGTTCCAACTCACGATCCGCATCTGTTCGACCTCCGGCATTCGGCAGCTATAGAATGTGCCACCATGCCAGTCTACAGACCCCGGATCGTCCCGGCATATCGAACGGCGCGTGAAATTCCCGTCGCGCCGCATGTCACGTATCGGCGCGGTGATGGAGCGGGTCGGACCAGCGTGCGATCACACCCGACGAGCATGCTGGAAGAGGATGTGTACCGATGAGTGCCGCCGACGGCGAGAAATGGGATGAGCGCTACCGGCTTGGGGCCTACGCGGATCGAGTCCATCCGAGCGCCTGGCTTGAACGCTGGCTTCCCGACGTCACGCCCGGGCGCGCGCTGGATGTCCCGTGCGGCGCCGGGCGCAATGCGATCTTTCTTGCCTCGCGGGGTTTCTCGGTGACGGGGATCGATATCTCCGCCGTCGCGCTCGCCCGCGCCGAAGCCACCGCCCGAGCGCGCGGACTGTCCGTCGAATGGATAAGGCGCGATCTCGAGACCGGTCTCGGTTTGGCGGGCAAGTTTGAATTGATCGTCATGATTCACTACGTCGATCTCGATCTCGATCTGATCCCGGATTTCGCCAACCTGTTGGCGCCGGGGGGACACCTGATTGTGGAACTGCATCTGGCGACGGATCGGGCGGTCGCCGGTCCGCGGGACGCAGCCTTTCGCGTCGCGCCGGGGGCTTTGCGAGATGCTGCCGAACATCTCGACATCCTCCGCTACTGCGAAGGAATCGTGGAAAACCCCGACGGCAGGACGGTCGCCCTCGCGCGACTTGCGGCGCGGCAGATGCCCCGCTAGCTGCGGCTGACGCGCCGGTAGGTGCCGACCAGGCGATTCATGCCTATCGTGTGGTCTTCGATCTTCTCCAGCAGGGTCCACATATTCAGACCGCCTTCGAGGTTGAGTTCGCTGCCGAGGGCCAGCACCCAGAAGTAGTATTGATGCACTCCATGTCCTGGGGGCGGCATGGGCCCGCCGTAACCTAGCCTGCCGAAATCGCTCGTGCCCTGGGTGAATTCTTCGGACGCTTCCGCCAGTTCGGCGACGTCTCCAAGAATGTTGTATAGCACCCAGTGCACATAGCCGTAGCGTCCCGAGGTTACCAGCGGGGCGTCCGGGTCATGGCAGATGATCGCGAAGGACTTCGTGCCGTCCGGCGCGTCGGACCACGCCAGCGCGGGGGACACATCCTCGCCCTCGCCGGTGTGCCGTGCCGGTATGGCTCCTCCCGCTTCGAATGCGGGGCTGGTTAATTGCATCTGTGATAGTGCGAATCCCACGATCAGGTCTCCTCTTCAGTTGAACGATCCTTGTCAGCGAATATATCCAAGAGGCGCGAAAGCGACAAACGCGTCATGGTTCTGTTCCCGGCGGTTCGCCGTATTCGCAGACGGCGATCATTGAAGACATTACGTAGGAGGTTGATAATCCAGAAATGCGGACGCCTTCGTCAGGTCCGTCTCCGGCCAGCCATGTGCACCCGTTGCATCCGTTTCCCAACGGTTGGTATGTCATCGAATTGGGTTCCAACCTGCGCGAGGAGCAGCTCATCGAGAAGACCTGGATGGGCCGGGAGATCGTCGTCTGGCGCGACGGAACCGGGGCGGTCTGCGTCGCGGATGCATTCTGTCCCCATTTGGGTTCTCACCTTGGACCGTCGACAGGCGGCATGGTGGTGCGTGACGGCAATCTCGTGTGCCCGTTTCACGGCTTCCAGTACGACATCAGCGGCAAGTGCGTGGTGGCGCGAGAAGCGCCGCCGCCCCGATCAGCTCGGCTGAAATTGCACGAGGTCGCCGAGGTCAACGGCTTCATTTTCGCCTACTGGGACAACGCCGGCCGTCCGCCGGAATGGCGGATTCCGGATGTTTCGCCCGATGGCTGGATCGGCAGAGCCGCGAAACGGCTACGCATCAGGGCGCATCCGCAGACGACGACGGAGAACTCGGTTGATCTGGCCCATCTCGCGCATGTGCACGGCTATCGCGAACTGAAGCAAACTGAGCCGACAAAGATCGACGGGCCCTTTCTGTCGTCCTCCTGCTCGTTCACGAAAAGAATGCTCACACCTGGACTACAGCGTCTGGAGCTATCGCTCGCAATCGAAATCGGAGTTTGGGGGTTGGGAGTTTCGACGGTTGGGGTCCATTGTTTGGCAATCAGTTTGGAAGCGCGGCATTGGATCATGGCGATACCCGTCGATGGCGAATACATCGACTATTGGCTGATCGTCGACCTGCTGGGAGATTCCGACTGGCTTGGCCTGTTGTCGGTGTCGATCAGGCGCAAACTGATTTCGAAGCTGGTTCTGCGTGACCTCGCGCTCGAAGTGCGCAAGGATGTCGAATCTGGTCGCGCCAGCGGTATCAGCCTCGGCCGGCCCTTAGCCGTTCCGACGGCGATGTCTTTCGTTTTCGACGCTATTGCGAGCGATTTTATGGGGAAGCGGCGGCGGTTTAATTGATCGGCCGCCTGCCGTTGCCTTAGGCCCATTCGGAGTGTTCTCGGTGCGCGCGACTCGGTTTCAATGACGGTAACGCGGTTTCAGATCTCCAAACGCGAACTGTATGCCGACGGCAAGTCGTTTGGCGCTTACGGCCCGTTCGAGAGAATCGACGGGCATATCGAGTACGCGGTCGATCCCCATCATCCGGCGAACGCAGATCTAGTCGACCTCGCGTTGGCGCCACGAACTGCGGGAAGCGTGGCGTTCAGCGGCGATGTGACGTTGATCGCGCCGGCGAAGCGGCCCGCCGAGGCGCTGCTGGTGGATGTTCCCAACCGCGGCAGACGGCTCGCGTTCTCTCTATTGAATCGCGCCGCCCCGGCCGACCTGCTGCACGACCCTTGCGCGCCGGGCGACGGTTTTCTGTTTCATCGTGGTTTCGCGGTGGCGTCCGTCGGCTGGCAGTGGGACGTGCGCGAAGGCCTGCGGTTTACCGCCCCGCGCGCGCTGGCTGGCTCGAAGCCTCGCGGTGATGTGGTATGCCGCGCGCAGCCGGACCGGCGCGTTCGGAGTCTGGCGTTCGGCGATGCGGCGGCGGCGACTTACGCGCCCTCGGACGGAAACGCGCGGCTGTTCCGGCAGCGTCACGACAATGACGAGTATGTGCCCATCCCGAGATCGTCCTGGCGTTTCGAGTCGCGCAAGGGAACGAGCGTCCACCTCGATGACGGTTTTGACGCGGGTTGGGTGTATACGCTGGTCTACGCCGCGAACGATGTCCCCGTGGTTGGCGCGGGGCTGCTCGCGCTGCGAGATGCGGCCGCCGCGTTGCGCGCGGGCGACGGTCGCAGCCCGCTCGCGTACGGTTTCGACCGCGTTAACGCGTTCGGCGCGTCCCAGACCGGTCGCCTGTTGCGCCACTTCCTCGCGCTTGGACTGAATACCGACGAGGACGGCGCGCGGGTCTTCGACGGCGTGCTGGCGCATATCGCCGGGGGGCAGCGCGGTGATTTCAACCATCGCTTCGCGCAGCCCGGCAACATCGGCGTGCCGGGCCCCGGCCAGACCTTCCCTTTCGCATCGGCGCCGACGACGGATCCGCTGACGGGCGAAACGGCGGGTTTGTTCGACGCGGAGACAATGTTGCCGAAGGTGGTTTTCACCAATTCGTCGTGGGAATACTGGCGGGGCGATGCGGCGTTGATTCACACCCATCCCGGCGGCGGCGACCTGGAGGCGACGGCGAACGAGCGCCGGTACGCGTTTGCGGGTACGCACCACATCAACGGTGTGATGCCGCCCGCCGTATTCAATCCGCGCACGGGCGCTTCGGGGCGCTACATACTCAACGTAGTGGACTACTCGCCACTGCTGCGCGCAGCGTTGGTCAATTTGCATACCTGGGCAGCGGACGATGTCGAACCCCCTCCGAACGCGGTACCTCGGTTCGCGGACGGTACCGCTGCCGGCCGGGAGGAGATTCTCAATCTGTTTGAATCGCGACTCGGCATACAGACCCTCGACGCGGAACAACTCGGCCATGTGCGCGCGCTCGACTTGGGCCCGGGCGCGAACCGCGGTATTTGCCGCTTCCCCGGGCGTCGCGGCCCCGCCTATCCCAGCCCCGTATCGAATGTCGACGACGACCTGAACGAAACGGCGGGTGTTCGACTGCCGGACATCAGCGTGCCCGTGGGCAGTCACACGGGATGGAATCCGCGCCATCCGAAGCGGGGCGCGCCCGAACAGCCTGCGACGTTCCTGGGGTTCACGCGATTCCTGGATGTCCGCACGCGCTATGCCAGTCGCAGCGAGTATGCTTTCCAAGTGCGCGCGGCGACGCGGGATCTCATTGTGCGGCGCTACGTGCTGGTAGAGGATGAGGACATGGTCGTTGCGAACTGTTTGCGGCGCTATGACGCGGCGGTGCAGCACTCGCAGAACCGAACCGAATAGCAAAGCGCGGCGGCCGGATGCGAGGAGTGGGTTCGATGGCCAGTGTCGTATGTTGGAATTGCGGCTGTTCTCTCAAGGACATCCCGCGGCCGATCAGTCGTCACGCGAACTGTCCGGAGTGTTTCGAAGATCTGCACTGCTGCCGGCTGTGCGTTCACTTCACCCCACACTTGACGGGCCAGTGCGATGATGATCGCGCCGATCCTCCCATCCAGAAGGAGAACGCCAACTTCTGCGAATTCTTTCGTCCGCTTTCGGGCGCGTACGACGATACCAGGGGTTCGCGGCGCGATTCGGCCCGCCAGCACTTGGGCGCGCTATTCGGCGGTGACGCGCGGGAGACGCCGGACGATACCGCGCCCACCGGCACATCGAGTGAAGACAGGGCGCGCGCGGAGCTTGAAGGTTTGTTCAAGAATGATCGGGATGACGCTGACTCCTGACCCGCTGATGGGCTAGTTCGATATGGGAGCTAACCCGATCAAACGGTGGCTCGTCGCTCGCCGCATTCGCCACCATCGTATCGACGGCGCGCTTTGGCGCCGCATCGTCGCCGACTCGGACCTGTTTGACGGACTGGACCGCGCGACCTTGGAACGGGTGCGCAACCTCGCCGCCCGGTTTATTGCGGAGAAGAAGTTCTTCGGCGCGCGCGGCTTTTTTGTTGACCACGCCGTGCGGGCCGCGATTGCCGCCCAGGCGTGTCGACTGGTGGCGAACCTGGGCTTCGAATACCTCGGCGCCTGCCGCACGGTCATCGTCTATGAGGGCGGGTTCGTCGCGGAGCGCGAAGTGGAGGACGAGGATGGCATCGTGCATACGGGCCACGAAGAGCTCGTCGGCGAGGCTGCGCACGGCGGCGCGGTGGTGCTGGCATGGGATGACGCGCACCCTCGGCGCAACGAGCCGGACTACTTTCCGACCAACGTGGTGATTCACGAATTCGCGCACAAGCTGGATGAGCTGTCGGGACATCACAACGGTTTGCCGCCCTTGCCCAGGGGCATGTCGGATGGACGATGGGCCGAAACGTTTTCGGCGGCATACGCGGCCCTTTGCGAACTGTTGGAGCGGGACCTGGAACCGCCCATCGACGACTATGCGGCGTCGGACCCGGCGGAATTCTTCGCTGTCGCCGTGGAGACGTTCTTTACGGTCCCGGACATTCTCGCCGATGCCTTTCCGTCGGTGTACGCGTTGCTGACGGAGCTTTTTCGGGAGGACCCGCTCAAAGTCCGCGGCCTCACGCTTTGACCTCGGGCACGGCCGCTCGCAGTTGATCTCCGCCCCTAGTGCGCTTCGAGCTCGTGTACGGAGCCCCCTTCGACATAAGACAGCGCGTAGGCGAGACCGATTCCCAATATAAGAGCGGCCATGAGCTTGCCGCGATCATGGGTATGGAACTGGATTTCCGGCAGCAGATCGCTCAATGAGATGCACAGGAACGCACCCGCCGCAAAAGCGAGGGTATAGCCGATCACGACCGCTTGGTCCCAAACGCCGATCATGCCGATGCCCCAGAAACTCACCGCGGCGACCAGGGGGCAGAGCAGGGCGAATCCGACATTGGCGAGATTGCGTGCGCGAGGTGCGTAACCCGCTGAGTTCATCATGCCGATGACGGAATACGCGTCCAGCGGTTTGTGCAGCATGATGGCGATGAAGACCGCCAGGCCCGGTAGTAGACCTTCGTCAATCCGCGCACTCGTGCTCAGGGCGACGCCCTCTGTGACGGTGTGAAGACTCAGGCCCAGCGCAATACCCAATAGGCTGCTCGATCGGATGCTTGCGCCGTGTTCGTGCTTATGGTCGTGCTCATGCGCCCCGTATAGTTCATTTGCCTCACTGCTGAAGTCGTGCTGATGGAACTGGAAGACCCGTAACAGGAGGACCATCATGATCATGCCCATCACCATCCATCCGGCAACGACAACCATGCCGTCAGGCCCGGGAATGCGCTCAATGCTGTGCGGGAGCAAGTGAAATAGGGCCATGCCGAGGATGAACCCCGCCACAAGGCTCATCACGATCTGGATACGCGTGTGCGTCATCTTGCCCAGCCCCGACAGTTTCCCGCCGAGCAAGGAAACCGCGAAGATGCCAACCATGTATCCGATCAGCAAAAAGGGAGCGTTTGATCGCACGAGATGGACCTATAGTAAGTGCGCGTCGGACACGGGAGTCGACGTCGTTAGAAATACAGCATAGTGGAGCCCCGGTTGCAGGTCTCCGACCAGGCGCCCGTAACCGACCGAATTGGGAGGCGCGGAGGCGAAACCCGTGCCAAGAAACGCGACGATGATCAGGATACCGAGACCTGTGCCCTACGGAGTCTTGTCGAAAAACACGCTGCGGATGGCGCAACCTCGGGTCAGTCGCGTCCAGGCCCGTCCCCAGGTCCTGAACACGGGACGGACGTTGAGCAGCATATCGTCGTATCCGCTCTTCAGCGCCCCGGCGCGGAACCGCCAGATGATCAGCGCGATCAGGGTCACGGCGCCGGTCCACTGCAAGAACAGGATGGCGGGCGACTCGGAGGCTTCGAGGTTGACCGTAATCGACAGACCGGCGGCGAGGAGCAGGACATCGATGAGGATACCGAGCACGACCGTCACGGCGATGACTATGCCAACGTAGATGCCCGCGAAGCGGGCGCCGAACTGGCTGACGATGATGGCGATGGTGCCGGTATTCGTCGCGGGGCCCGTCATCAGAAAAATCAGACCGGCGCCGGGGCTGAAGCCCTTCGCCACCAGCGCGGCGGCGATCGGTGTACTCGCGGAAGCACAGATATAGAGGGGGATGCCTACGAGCACCATGACCGGATAGGACAACCAGCGGGCGTACTCGTGATCCATCAGGTCTGTTGGAATCGCGAGGAACAGCACCGCTCCCAGCGCGATGCCGACGAGCAGCGCGAACAGGATATCGTCTGCGATCTCGACGAAACCGTAGCGAAAGATGTGCCTCACGATTCTCTTGAAGTCGATGGGCTCGCTGGTTTCGGCGTCGTCGGCCGCGGCTGATGCTGCGGCCGATTCCCCTCTGGCGGCCATCGATTCCTCTCTGGTAGCCATCGATTCCTCTCTGGTAGCCATCGATTCCTCTCTGGTAGCCATCGATTCCTTGTAGAACTCCGGCTTGATCCAGGTTGCGGACTTCCATCTCTCGGCCGCCAGCGCGGTTCTCTTGACCCAGCTCTTCGCGGAGTTCTTGAGTTGCGCAGGACTTACGTGGCAATCGTCCTGATCCGGCATCAGGAATTCGTGGGAGCCATGGTCGTGGTCATGGTCATGGCCGCCATCCTCATGACCGTGGTCGTGGTCGTCGGCTTCCGCTTCGTCGCGTCCGTCCCGAATGAGGCCGATGCAGAAGATGCCGGCGACGACCGCGGTGATGAAGCTGATGATCGGTCGGACAATCGCCACGATCCAACCGAAGAACGCGTTCGTGATCAGAATCGAATCCGCGCCTGTTTCCGGCGCGGTGATCAGGAACGACATGCAGGATGAACGCGATGCGCCCTTCCTGCGCATCTCGGCGACCACGGGCACGACGGAACAACTGCAAAGCGGCATCGGCACGCCGATAGCCGCGCTGGTAGCGACCGATTTCAGACTGTCGTCGCGAAACCATTGCAGAATGGCGTGACGGGAAATGAAGACGTGGATCAGGCCCGACAGGAACAGCCCGAGCAGCAGCATGGGAGATAGCAGCAGAAACGACCCCGGCAGGAAGTCGAAGAAACCTGTCAACAACTCCATGGATTCACCTGTCGAGACGACCTCCCCCGGTAAGTCGTGGATCCAGCGGCATCTCCGCACACGCCGACCCGCTTATGAACGCGAATGCCTCGGCGCTGTACGGACCTTCCCCCGAAGTTCCATGAACAACCGGCTCAAGCTAACGCCCCGCTGCGAATAGTGTCAACGTCGCAGACGTTGGAACTGCCAGCAACAAATAGAACTGTCCGGGCCCATAACAAATGGCCCGTCCCGCTGGGCTGCAAGCCGGCAGGGGCATTCCCTGGCTGCTGGCCCGCGGGAACTTTGCGTAGGGGTCAGGAGAAGACCAGCTTGTGGAGCCAGGGCAGGCCGAAGGCCAGGATGGCGCTGACGATCAGCCCCGACAGCGCCTTCGCGGCGTCGGAGATCACCTTGCGCGTCGTGTCGCGGGTGGTCGTATCGGCGAGATAGAACGACAACGCGAGCTCGCGCCCCGCCAGCACACCGAGAAATACCCAGGTCGTGCTCATCGGCATGTTGCTCATTTCCTTGAACACAAACAGCACGATGCCGTAGATGAAGTCGATGATCGTTGCCGCGCGAATGTCCGTGGTATCGGTCTTGCTCGTGACGATCTTCTGGATCTCGCCGCCGAACTGGTAAAAGATGTACCCCTGCAATGCCAGCAGCGCGCCCACGCCGAATGTCAGCCAGACCAGGGAGAGTTCTCTGGGCAAGTAAACAAAGATGTTGGCGAGGTCCTGGATCAGCCATTGGCTCCACAGAAACCCGGTCGACGCCCATTGCAGGACCACCCAGTAGGCGGGCATCTCCTCGCCCTGCGTCCGATGGAAGTACTTCGTGGCGCGCTTGAACACGAAGCTGAACAACACGATGGCGGAGACGAACGCGACCAGGTAGCCGAGGGCCGACTTGATGAGCATGGAGTCGATGTTGCCCACGGCAAACACCGTCAGCACCAGGAACGTGGTGCTGACCGGAACCCCGAGCCGCGTCAGGATCAGCAAGGCCAGCGGTGGAATAGCGTGTACCCACGACACGCCGCCCTCCGGCACCGGGAATTTTTCAAGGCGTCCATAGGCGGGGTCGCCGCCGTTGACGAACCAACCGTAGAACAGCACGACCAGGAGGATGGTTCCGGCGAACATCCACAGCACCCACCACGGCCGGTGCGAATTCGAGGACAGGAACGTCCCAAGTGTCTGGATCGAGTCGTTGGCGACCACGGAGTAGGCCGCCAGCAGAAACCCGACGATCATGTAGATCTCTAGCAAGGGGATGGCAGCCTCCTTCAGCGGTCCGGGAAGGAAGCCGCTTCTCTCTCGATCGGGAATTGTAGCGGAATCGGCCGGGTGACACGTTCGACTATCGGACGTAATCTACCCCGGTCGAATCCACGGGGGAAAAGGGTCATGCCAGCAATCGGTCGTCGCGATGTATTGCGCCTCGGGGCCGTATCGAGCGTCATCCCGCTTGCATCGGTTGCCGCGGGCCAGGAAGCGCCGGCAGCGGGCGAAGTGCGTCGCCATGTGCGCCTTGGCCGAACCGAACTTGAGATCTCCGACATATCGTTCGGCTCGAGCAGGTTGCGGCGCGGCGGCGAACAGTTGATTCACCACGCCCTGGACAGGGGCGTCAACTACTTCGACACGGCCGACGGCTATAGCGCCGGGGCGTCGGAGAATACGATCGGGCGGGCCCTCGAAGGTCGCCGCGACAAGGTCTACATCGCGTCGAAGTTCGTCGCCGGCAAGGACGAGTCGCGCGTGTCGCTGATGCGTGCGCTGGATACGTCGTTGCGGCGTTTGCGCACGGACTATGTCGATGTCTACTTCAATCACGCGGTGAACGATATCGCGCGTATGGCGAACCCGGAGTGGCACGAATTCACGGCGATGGCGAAGCGGCAGGGGAAAATCCGCTTCACCGGCATGTCGGGTCACGGCCCGAGGTTGATCGAGTGCCTCGACTACGCCTTTGACCGGGACCTGGTCGATGTCGTCCTGGTGGCGTACAACTTCGGCCAGGATCCCTCGTTTCTGGCCAACATGGCGAGGTCGTTCAGGCTGCCGTTGCAACCGGACTTGCCCCGTGCTCTGGCCAAGGCGAAGTCCAGGGACGTGGGGGTGGTGACCATGAAGACCCTCATGGGCGCGCGACTGAACGACATGCGGCGGTTCGAGACCGGCGGTGCCACGTTCTCCCAGGCGGCGTTTCGCTGGGTGCTGTCGGATGCGAATGTGGATGCGCTTATCGTCTCCATGACCGAGCAGGGACAGATCGACGAATATCTCGGCGGGTCGGGCGGTATGCCCGTGTCAAGCGAAGATGTCGCGCTGCTCGAACGCTATGCGGTGGCCAACGGTATCACCTACTGCCGCCACGCCTGTTCCCTGTGCGAGGGGGCGTGTCCTTACGGCGTACCCATTCCCGATGTGCTGCGGACGCGGATGTACGCGACCGACTATGGTGATGTGCGGTTCGCCCGGGAGGAATACGCCAAGCTCGAAGAGAACGCCTCCGCATGCCTGTCCTGCAACGGGGAACCATGCGCGGGGGCCTGTCCGCACGGCATAGACCTGCCCGCATTTGCGCCCGCGACCCACCGCATGTTGGCGTGAGGTGGTGCGTCGGCTAACGCGACTCGCTCGCCGGATGGCTCGCCGACTCGCCAATTGATGCTCTGGGTAGTCGACAAGAAAGTCATCAAACACGTGATCGAAGCGGGTTCGGCACTGATCGAGGTGCCGATCCGTATCCGCTTCGAATTCGAGTTGGCCGAGAAGCGTTTCGTATCGGGATCAATGAAGCGCACGTTCGTCTACAACCGACCCGCGTTGGTGCGGCGATTCCCGAGGCTCGATTCCGACGAATTCGACGCGGAGATGGAGGACGTGGTTGACCGCGCGCTGTGCGAGCACTTGAAGTTCGCAGGCTACGCGCAGGGCGATATCGACCTTTTTGCGGGCGATGCGCATGTGGAAACGGCGCCCCTGAGCCAAGCTGAAGCCCCAAAGATCTTCATGCCGGACCGACCGGGCTAAAGGTCCTGAACTGCCCGCCGAGGGGCGGCGACCAAAATGACGCTGGGCTACGCGGGTATCCCGGCGCGGTCGATTTCCCGCAGCCGTCCGGTCGGTTCCGACAATCGTTGCCGCGCCCAGTCCCGGGTGTCGCGGTCATGGGTGAACAGGATCACCTGCGTGGTCTCGCTCAAAGCGAGCAACGTGTCGAGCACGGCCTGGCGCCGCGTCGCGTCGCTGGTGGCGGTCGGGTCATCAAGAATGAGGGGACAGGTTTCGTCTGGAGCCGACAGATGCTCGGCCAACGCCATGCGCAGCAGCAGGTAGATCTGTTCCGCTGCGCCGTGGGACAGCCACTCCGCCCGTCGCCAGGCACCGGTGCCACTTCGGACCTCGACCCCGAGCGACTGCGGATCGATACGGCAGTCCGTGTAGCGTCCGCCAGTGATTCGGGACAGGTGCCCGACCACACTGGCACGAAGCTTGGGCGCAATGTCGCGGTGAACGCGTTCCTCGGCGCGGCGGAGGAATTCGATGGTCGTGCCCAAGGTCGCATCGAGCCGTTGCAGTCGGCCGTGCGCAAGCCGAGCGGCTTGCTCGGCCTCTTCGGCCGCGGATACGTTCGGCATATTCCTGGCGAATTGGTCCAGTTCGCCGCGGGCGCGTTCCTCGGCGTTCCGCGCAGTAGTAGACTCGCGGCGCGCGTCGTCCAGCCGCCGTTGTCGCTGCTCTGATTCCTGTAGTCTGCGGTGCCAGGCCTGCAACCATCGTTCGAGCGCTGAAGCGCGATCTTGCATTTCGCCGGGCGCGATACCGCTGCGGTCGGCTGCGCGGTGCACGGCATCCCCGCGCCTCGCGACGGATTTCTGGTAACGTTCGTCGTCGTCGCGACGATGTTCGATTTCGGATTCGATACGCGTTCGGCGCTCTGCGAGCATGGCGACCCGCTGCGAACGCCTTTGCCACCACGCGATGCCGCCGCCGGCGAACACGAACACGACGGCGGCAAGAAGCTCCGGGCCAACGTATAGAAATGCGAATTTCGCAGCGCCGACGAACCCGGCCAGGACCAGCGCTCCCAGCCACAGGTTGCTCCTGGTGTCCGGTCGAGCCAACTGTCGGTCGGTCTCGGCAAACTCCGCCGCGAGTTGCGCGAGAGACGGGATGGCTGGCCTGGGCATCGGTGGATGCGAGGACCAGGTGTTGATTGCGGTCTGGATTTCCGCAGCCAGGTCCGCATCTTCGGCCGGATGCCGCTCAGATCCGCCAGCTTCCATCGCCGCTCGGACGCGCTCGCATTCAGCGGCCGTTGCGCGCAGGCGTTCGACTTCGGCCTGTTTGAGGAGGTATTCCTCGCGGGCGTCCCGCGCCTCGCCGGCGGCGCGCCCCGATTGCTCTAACTGCCGTTGGGTGACCGCAAAGGGTCTGGTAAAGGCGCGAGTCGAGCCGACACGTTCCCTGCGCCACTTGTCCAGCAAGTCGAAGGCTGCCGCGGCGGTGGCGTCCGCGCCGGCGGTATCGGCCGCGCGTTGCAATGCCTCCTGCAAACTGTCTGCCGCTTCCAGTACGCGCACAATGTCGGCCTGGCGGACACAGGCGGTGCCGAGGAAGGACCTGCGGTCGAGTCCCAATAGGGCCGCGCCGTCCGGCGCACCGTCGCGGATGATGTCCGACGCATAGTCGCGTCCCGCCATGTCCGCATCGCGCGCGGTGCCGGTTCGCGTGGCGAGGTCGTGCCGCAACTCGACCCGAATCCCGTCATCGCGCGCTATGACGGCGCTGACCTCCCACGCGCTGCCGCCGTTCCACGGTTTGTGGCGGCCTGCGAAATCGCGGTCCGCGGCCGTCTGGGCACCGCCGCGCCGCATGCCGCAGAGTCCGGCGTACAGCGCCGCGTGCCAGGTTGACTTGCCGGCTTCGTTCGGTCCGTACACGACGTTCATGCCCGGTGCGAGTTCCAGGGTCTCGTCGACGAGTGGCCCGAAAGCGTGGGCGACCACCGATTCGAAACGCACTTACAACACCTCCAGATCGTCGCGGCCATCGAGGGCCCTGAGCCCCGTGATCAGGACGCGCCGCCGCTCATCCTCTGGCAAGCCGGCGTCGAGCACGTCGTTCACGAATTGACCCCGGACGGTATGTTCCTGGCGGATCGCGTCCAGATCGTATCCGGCGCGCAAATCTCCCCGCCGGATACGCGCGGCTTCGAAGCGTGAAAGCAGGATATCGCGCAGTTCGTCTTCGCGCAGTTCGACGTGAGAATCGATCTCGCCGCTGACGGTCAGTCGAACCAGACCGGAGTGGTCGTCGGTAGCCTTGGCGAGGCGTTCTCTTATCTGTTCTCGCGTGGTGCAGCCGGTGATGTCCAGATACACATCGTGAACCAGCCCGGTGGCGATCCGCCGATGTTGGCGATGGACCCCGCCGCGAGCATCGATGGTCGCGATCACGGCACCGCGTTCGCCGTCCTCGCCGAAAGCCAGGGGCTCGGGATTGCCTGGATACGTATGCCGGGGCGCGTCCCTGGGGCGGTGATAGTGGCCGAGGAAGGCGTGTTCGAGGCCGGCGGTTTCGATCTCGGATGCGTCGAACGGCGCATGCGGTTGCTTGTCATCGCCCTGGGCGGCCAACCAGGATCGCTCGGAACCGTGGAACAGGGCGATATGCGTGGCCGATCCATCGGCGTGAAATCCGTCGAGGAAGTTGGGGGTGTTTGCCGGGACGCAATGTGCGCCTCCCCACAGGGTCAGGTTTTGGCCGAGTCCGACCGGTCGCAGCGCGGGATCGGTGAAGATATGCACGTTCGGACTCCACTCCACCAATGCGTAAAGGCTTTGCGGTCCGTACCAGTCGTGGTTGCCGGGGGCGAGAAAGACGCGCGCAGGATCGAGTTGGGCGAAGGTTTCGCGCAGGAACTCCGCCGTGTCCGGGGCCACGCGATCGTTTTCGTACAGGTCGCCGCCGCAGAAGAGCGCGTCCGCGCGGGATTCCCTGACCAATTCCGCGATGCGGCCGAGCGCGTCGCGCAACCCCTGCCGGCGCCGGCGCGCCACATCGCCGCTCGCGCCGGTCCATGCGAACTGCGCATCGAGGTGCAAATCCGCAAAGTGGACGATCTTCATGGCCGTATCCTGTCTGTCGGTGCGACGCGAATCAACCGGAATGGTCGGAATACGCCGCCTTCAACCAAGATTGACCAAACGAGGAATTGCCGGATACATGGAGCAGCGCACCACCGCCCGCCGAACTTCCGCTTCGGGCGCGACGGATTCTACTCCACGGCCCGGTATCCGGATCATCGACGCCACGAGCCGGTGGGGCGAGATGGCGGGGCGCACTTTGGCAGAACTCGGGGCCGAAATCATCAAGATCGAACCGCCGCAGGGTTGCGAACCTCGTCGGGTCAGGGCGGAATGCTCCTACGACGTCAGACAGCGGGACTCCCTCTGCGAAGATCTCGACGCCACCGCCTGACCGAGCGCGCGCCCGATGCGGCATCACCGCGGCCGCCGCACCGGAACCGACCCGAAATCGGTCCGGACACCCGTTCCCGAGCGCGCTCGGGAACTTGTCACGCAAGTCCACCAAAACCCAGCGGGCACCCTGGCCACAACCGCCCTGGATCATCACTTTTGAATAGTCCTGAGTTGAGTGAGCCAGGATCATTCCAAAGTCGTTGGTAGGCATAAAAATCGGTTCAATTGGCGCAATTTGCGAATCGCCCTGGGTTGAGCGAGAGCCACTTGCGCTGTTCTGAGAGCCGCTGAAACAAAGGGCTTGCGGGCGGTGGATTTATTCTTTGCCCCAAGAAACGCGGCATTTCGGACGTTTTCCGACTTCACGGGACTTGAATCCGAGATTTCCACCCCAACGCCCCGTGCTTACCCCAAGCCGTCGAAGTAGGAACGATTCCCATTTAGACACCGTGAAGACCCCATAACGAGCAGTTTGACCATCTGTCGCGCCCCCGCACGCCTCGCCGAGCCTCTGATTGCTGGGCAACCAGCCGCAATCCGGCGGGGTCCGGCGAAAAACCCTACAGCGCAAGTGCCTCAGCGAGTTCAATAGATTGATTCCACTGTCGATCTGGTGATAATTAGCGGTTCGCTTCACTGTGAGGTATCCCGAATGGCATCAAACAAGTGGTTGGGCTCGACAGTCGGAGCGGTGGCAGCGTTAGCCGTGTTATCACCGGTCACGGTAACGATGGCGCAGGAGGGCACCTCGGCCGAGATCGAAGAAATAGTCGTTACCGCCCACAGACGGGAGCAGAGTCTCCTGGAAATTCCGGAGTCTGTCTCCATGATTTCGGGCGGGGATATTCGTCGACAGAATATCAAGGGCCTGGAGGACATCGGTTTCCAGGTGCCAAATCTCAACCTTTCCACGCGCCTCGACGGGTTTCCCAACGTATCCGTTCGAGGGATGGGTGCCTTCGGTAATACCCAGGGCGTGGGTTTCTACCTTGACGATGTGCAGCTCTTCTCCGATGCGTCTTCGCGTTTCGGCGACCTGGAGCGCATCGAGATTCTCAAAGGGCCGCAAGGCACGCTATATGGTGGCAGCAACATCGGCGGCGCCGTCAAGTTTGTGAGCGCCCGTCCCGACTCCGAAACCGCGTTCGGCCGCGTCAAGGCCGTACTCGGCGCTCAGGGAATTGTTGACGTGGAGGCGAGCGCAAACCTCCCGCTGGGCGGCGAGGACTGGGCCATGCGGGCCTTTGGCTTCGCGGTCACCAACGACGGCTACCTGGAGAATCCGAACCCGATGCGGGTCAACGGAATGGCTGGCGATAACGACGAAGACATCGGCCAGTCGGAAGAATCCGGTGTGCGCATATCGCTTGCGGGCCCGCTTGGCGACAATCTGTCGGCCTACGCTTCGGTGCGCGCAAACGAGTACGAAGGTCCAAACAACACCTGGATCCGCGAGTTGGACGAGACCTCCCTGAGTCACCCGAGTAACGTTCCCGCAAGTATCAACCCCCGGCACGAACGAGAGACCGTATCGAGCATGCTGGAACTCACCTGGGCACTCGAAGGTTACGACATCACCTCCGTGACATCCTATACGAGCACTGAGAGTTCCCGCTTCACGGACCTGGATCAGCGCGAAGAGTACCTGCTGTCCCTCTTCCGGCCGGAGGAGATGGACGTGCTGACTCAGGAGATCCGCTTCACTTCTACCGAAGAAGGCCCCTTGCAGTGGCTTGGCGGCGTCTATTATTCCCAATACGATGAGAAAATGGACTCCGATCTGATTTGGTATAACACTACGATCCTTCCGGACGGCAACATCACTGGTCCGCTGGGCTGTGCGGCAGGACTGGATACCTGTTCCGGCGTCTGGGCTGGCGACAGCATGCTGACCTTGGCGCAGGAGCGCGATGAGATCACGCAGACGCCGTTTGAGAAACGCATGCGCGACAAGAGCCATCTTGCCGCATTCGTCAACGTCACGTACGTTCTGGGCGACTGGGAGCTGGGCGTGGGACTGCGCGGTGATCGCTGGGCGAACGATACCCTCAGGTTCAGCACGAACCACAGGGCCGACGACGGGGGCACGAAGCTTCTGCCTCGAGTATCGCTGACGCGCTGGTTGAGCGAGAGTTCGATGCTGTATGGCACGATGTCTCATGGCTATGAACCGGGCGGTTTCAACGTAAGCGAGGATGTCGCAGACGAGTTGGTGGGCTTTGATTCCGAGGAGGCGGCCAGCTACGAAGCCGGTTGGAAAGGCCGGCTGATGGATGGCCGCTTGACGATGTCGCTGGCGGCTTTCTATGTGGACTACAACCAGCGGCAGATCGAAACCCAGATTCCTACCGCCGGCGCCGCGCTTGTGGAATTGATCAACAACGTCGGGGACTCCAAACAGTCCGGCCTGGAGTTTGATGTGAGGGTGGCTGTGAACGACGAGCTCTCGGCGGCGTTTTCCGCCGGCTGGATTGGGGCGGAATGGGACGACGGCACCACCGTCATCACCGGAGGAGATGCGGCGAACCCCGTACTCAAGGACATCGGCGGGGATAGGCCACCAGTCACTCCAGACTTTAGTTGGAGCTTCGCCGCCGACTATGAGCGGCCAATGTCCGGAACGATGAGATTCATCGCTGGCGTACAGGTCAGCCATAACGGCAAGTACACGGGCCTGCGCCTGTCCGATCCCGAGGGCGTCAGTGTGATCAATCCAAGTTTTACGCTGGTTGGCGCCCAAATCGGCGTGACTGGCGATAACTGGGAGCTTGCGCTGAACGTCGAGAACGCGCTGGACGAGGATTACTACACGGACGTGCAGACGTTCCCGGATTTCTTCTTCCTGGATGGAGACGCGGACTCAATAATTGTGATTGGCACGCTCGGCCAGCCGCAACTGGCAACCGCGAGCTTCAGCTACTTCTTCTAGCCGCGACGCCGCGACGATCACATTTCAACCCCTGCGTGGAGTTGGCCAGGGCAGCCTGACTCAGGCTCTCATGGAACAACACTGCCACCACCGCTGGAGGACTTGCAACGTCGGAGTTTCCTGGGCGTCACGGGCGCACTGGAATCCAGTGGGCTGAAGGCTCTCATGGAACAACACTGCCACCACCGCTGGAGAACTTGTAACGTCGGAGTTCCCTGGGCGTCACGGGCGCACTGTAATCCAGTGGGCTGAAGTCTCCTGGTTGACGAACGAGCACAACACCAACGAAGCACCTCGCAATGAGCATCCCCGGTACCACAGACACGATTTCAACGCTGGTCCGACAGGGGTATTCCGTTATCACCGGAGACGACATCGGCGAACGCTACAGTGTGGATTTCACGGGAGAGAACGCCCAAAAACCCATGGCGTTGTTGCGTCCCGGCTCTACCGAAGAAGTTTCCAAGGTGCTCAAAACCTGTTACGAGCTTGGCCAACCGGTCGTGGTTCAAGGTGGAATGACGGGACTTGCTGGCGGCGCCACGCCGCAAGCGGGAGAGTTGGCTCTTTCGCTGGAACGGCTTTCAGGGATCGAGGAACTCGATGCCACCGCCATGACAATCACCGCCCTGGCGGGAACGCCTCTTCAGGTCCTTCAGGAAGCAGCAGCCGAAGCGGGGTTTCTGCTGCCGCTGGATTTCGGTGCCCGAGGCTCCTGTCACATTGGAGGCGCTATCGCCACCAACGCCGGCGGCAATCAGGTCATCCGGTTCGGCATGACGCGCAACCTTGTTCTCGGCCTGGAAGCTGTGCTCGCGGATGGCGTCGTTATCAGTTCGATGAACAAGATGTTGAAGAACAACGCGGGATACGATCTGAAACAGCTATTTATCGGTACCGAGGGGACACTGGGCGTCATCACGCGGGCGGTGCTGAGGCTGTACCCAAAACTTGCCAGCACCTGTACGGCGCTCTGCGCCGCGCATTCATTCCCTCAAGCCGTGGCGCTGCTGCGGGAACTACAGGCGAAGCTGGGGGGCTCGGTAAGCGCCTACGAAGTCATGTGGCCTCCGTACTTCGATCGGGTGATAGACCACAGTGACCACCTGCGTTCGCCATTTGGCGAGGATTTCCCTTTGTACGCACTTGTCGAAGCGGAAGGCTCCGACCAACAGGCCGACAGTCAGCGTTTCGAGGAAGTCCTTGGCGCTGCCTTGGAGTCCGGTACTATCGGTGACGCGGCGATTGCGCAATCGGAGAATCATCGGCAGAGTTTCTGGGCCATCCGGGACGGGGTGGCCGAGATCATGAAGGATTTGGTGCCCTATGCCAGTCTGGACGTAAGTATGGATATCGCCGAGATGGCGGAGTTTCTGGATGAATTCGAAAAGGAACTCAAGGCCGCGCTGCCGGACGCGCTGAATCTCGTCTTCGGACACATCGGCGACAACAATCTACACCTGTTCGTGACCACTCACCGGCAAGGCGATCTTGATACGATCTTCGATATCGGCTATGGACTGACAGGTGCCCACGGCGGGTCCGTCTCCGGCGAGCATGGCATCGGCGTGCTTAAACGCGACTACCTGCACTATTCACGGTCCAAAGAGGAGGTCGCATTGATGCGGCGGCTTAAGACCGCGCTCGATCCAAAAGGCATCCTCAACCCCAGGCGCGTAATCCCGAACTAATCGTCCGCTCAGGAGCTACGCTACAGGCGCCGCAGGCGGGCTGGCCCTAGCCACCGGCCATTTCTACAGCCATGGAGGCAGAACTGTTGGCTTCCAATATTTCGATCCAGTAGCCATCCGGATCCTTTAGGAAAGCCAGCCCCTTCATCGTACCGTCGTTCGGCCGTTTCACAAATTCAACACCCATTTTTTCGAATCGTGCGCAAGCGCTCTCGACATCGGGAACCGACAATCCAATGTGCCCGAAACCACGCGGATCGTCGTTGCCATTGTGATACCCCGCGAACGATTCATCGCTCTCGGTGCCCCAATTGTGCGTCAGTTCCAGCATGGCTCTCTGTCGAAAGGCATAGGCGCAACGCTCTACGGGATCGTCGGGAATCGCCTCGTCTTCCGGCGTCACGTACCCCACGAAGTACAACGAGAACTGCATTTTCGGAAAACTGAGTTCCTTGACCAAGGTCATGCCCAATACATTCGAATAAAAGTCCAGCGAACGCCCCGGATCCCGGATGCGCAGCATCGTCTGGTTGAAAACGAAGCCCTGTGTTTCGGGCATCGACATCGGGCGCCCCTCTTGGGCGCGTAACTCGGTAAGGCCCTGCTTTGACATGTGTTAACTGTCCTCCTTGAAGGCTCTCATGGAATAAGACTGCCACCACCGCTGGAGGACTTGCAACGTCCGAGTTCCCCGGGCGTCACGGGCGCACTGTAAACCAGGGGGCTGAAGGCTCCTAGAACTTGGCCCGGACGATCAGCGTCGCAAGCCGAGGCTGACCCAGCGTACCTATTACGGGGTTGAAGGTCAGACCGTTCGGATCATCCCGGTTCAGGCCCGGAACCGAATCCCCCGGCCATACCGAACCGTCCGTGTAGTAGCCCTCGTCGAAAATATTCCTGACGTTCAGGGCAAGCGACCAACGTTCGGCTGCCACCTCCACGCGCAGATTGAACACCTGAAAGGCGGGATGTTTGACCGTGTTCTCCGAGTTGAACCAGAAAGGTCCCTTGGCGAGTACCGTTCCGTTCACCAGCAACTCCATGTTTCCGGTCAGCGGCCGGCGGTACTGCGCGGCCAGGTTCAGGGAACTCTTCGAAATCCAGGGCGGGAAATGGGCGCTTACTTCGCTGAAACGATTGATCACGTCAAACACCGAACTGTCTTCGTCGAAAGTTGCTTCAACCAGACCGACGCCGCCGGTTATCGTCAGCGCATCGCTCAAACCCCAGGTGAAGTCCATTTCGGCGCCGTACTGGTCTGAATCGCCGGCGTTCAGGATGTTCTCGACAATACCTCCCACGGCGATCTGATTTTGCAGTTCAAACTGCCGCTCCGTGTAGGAAATGAAGAACGCCGCCACGTTCAGGTCCAGCGGCCGGTCGCCCAAAGACAAGGTCGTCTTCACGCCTACCTCCAAGTTGTCCGCCGTTTCCTTGCCGTACGGCACAAGCGATGGGACTCCTTCCTGGGTATAAAGGTTGTAGTTACCCGGCTCAAAGCCTCTGGCATAGCTGAAATACGCGTGCGTGCCGTTCTCCGCGAAATAGGAGATCGAAGCCTTCGGTAGAAATTCCGTGCCACCCTGTTCAAGGTAATTTTCGTAGTTGGGATAGAAGCCAAGGGCGGTCACCCAGTAGTCGCGGTTTCGATCCAGCGTGTCCGCGTTCCACTTGTCCACGCGCGCGCCAATGCCAATCTCCCAGTGCTGATTCACCCGGTAGCTGGCGGTGGCGAACAAGGCTTGGTTGGTGCGTTCGCGCGCGCGGTTTTCAAAGGGGAAATAGAGTCGGTTGAATATTTCCTGCTCGAAAGCAGGTGTCTGTACGGGCGTCCCAAGCCTGGGGTCGGCCTCCGCACTCGGTAACGCGTTGCGTTCGGCAGCGCTCAAGGGTTCAAGGATGCCGAGCGATCCCGCGCGCCCGCAGTCGCCGAACAAGTTGCACAGCACCTCGGTGGTGCCGTAGAACGTCGCCCAGGAATCCCAATCGTTCTCCCACCTGGCGTAGTACGCTCCCGCCTGCCACTCCAGGGCGCCGTCTCCGGCCGACGTGAAGCGCAACTCGTGGGTCTGCACGTCAGTCAACTCGGGGCGAACCAAGTCGAAGCCGACCTCCGAACTCACGTCCAGATCGGTAGTCCTCAAGCCTTCCGCATCGGTGACCGCGCCAAGGTAGGTGAGATTGCCCGACTCCATGTCGTGGCTTATTTCCAGCAGCCCTCCCGTAGTTGTCCGGACGTTACGTCCGGCGAAGGTGAGCTCGCGCTCGCGGTTGTAGTTGAGATTATTGCCGTCCTCGACGCGCCAGTTGTTGTTGCCGGCATCGAGTTCGTTGTGCCGCATCGCCGCGTAAAGCGTTGTGGTCTCGGCCAACTCCGCCAGTAAAGAGACCCGGAAACCGACTTCATCGCGCTCGTTGGGGCGCTCACGCCATATTTCCGTTACATCCTCGCGATACATGTTCGGCGCCGCCGCATTGTTTGCGGGTATCCCGTATGGCCAAAGTGTGTCGGTGACGTTGGAGCGTCCGTTGCGACGCTCGGGCGCGACCGCCTTGACAAAACCATCGTCCTTCTTGGAATAGCCGAAGATCCGCACCGCGACGCTGTCTCCGAGCGGCAGGTTCGCCGCACCCTCGAAATTACGCGTGTTCTGGGCGCCGGCTTCCACCTCGGCTTCGCCGCTTGCTTCCCCCAAGACGGGCCGGCGCGTGACGAACTTGACGGCGCCGCCGATGTTGTTGCCGCCGTACAGCGTGCCCTGTGGACCCTTCAGCACCTCAATGCGTTCCATGTCACCGAATTCGGCGGATGCGTCAACGAATATCTGCGTGCCGTCCACGTAGAAACCGACACCATGCGTGTTGCCGAAAGAGCCGACGCCGCGAATGGTCACGTTGGGATTCCCGTCCGCGCGGGCCGAAAGGTTGAGGTTTGTGACCTTCAGGCCGATGTCGTTAATGTGGCTGATGTGGCCCTGGTCCAACTCGAAAGCCGAAATAGCCGATACCGACTCCGGGATTTCGCGCATCGACTCGTCGCGCTTTCGAGCCGTGACTATGATCTCCTCAAGAACATGCTCGCGGGCGACGGGCACATCCTCGGCAGCGAGCGGCTGACCATGCAGGCCGATTACGAAGCAAACTGCCGATCCGAAACCACCCACCGCCGACGGTAAAAAGCGTCTGCTCATTGCCATCCCTCCGTCACGAAATCTTGGCCGGGGCCAGCGCCAAAAAAATCCGTCGCCCTGGCGGGTGGCCCGTTTTGCCTCCGCCAAGCCGACCTATCATCGTGTCGATCTTACCGCCAACGCGGCAAGCCCGACAGGCTGCCAGCCAACATTAAGGATTGTTCATATCATGGCGGACAAGCATATATCACATCAAACGCAACCCAGCGCACGATCCTCAGGCGATTGAAGTGTGCTTGCGGCAACTCGCCACCGTTAGGTTTCTTACGCACGAGCGCACGAGTACGCGACGCCATGCCGTCCCCGATCTAACTCCGCACCTACCTTGTCCCGTGTCGGCCAAGGCAAAAAATCAGCCGCCGGCAGTAGCTCTCCAAGCGTCCAATACCTGCTGGCAGCCGACGAGGGCAACCGTATTGCCATCGTCGTCCAGAAAGTTCAGCGGCCCCAAGAAGGTCATGTAGAACTCGCTGTCCTCGGGAAATTCCGTGTGATCGTGCTGGGCGTTGCAGGCTTCGTAGCCATACCCTGGCGCCACGGCCGTGGCACCGCCCACGACGGTTCCGCCGCGCACATTCATGCGGCCCTTCGTCAGGAAGTACTCGCCGGGGCCCATATGGATGTGCTTGGCGAACGAGGTACCCGCCGGACAATCGAAGATCGCGGTCCAGGCGCCTGATTCCGGCGCTACGTGTAACAGCTTCCAGCGAATATCGCCTCCGCACAGACCTGGGGGGAATGGAACCCAACCTACGTCATCCAACTGGACATACTCGCCGGTTGGGGAATTTGCAGCTTCAGCCATTGTCTTTCCTCCTTGCCTGCCGCCCGAACCCCTTGGCCCAGGCGGGGACGACCTCAAAGCGGCGCTATCGTATCCAGAACTATCGTAACAGGTCAACGGCGGTCCGCCCGGTGGGTGCACGTCAGATTTGTGATGGATTTGCGAGAGGCGGGAGAGAACGGGACATTGGCGCGGATTTCTGACAGTATCTAATGCTGTCAGTCGCGCGAGGATCTCGCAATGTCCAACGCACAGGATCTCGAAGCCTTGAACGAGCGCCGCGAACAGATCGTCCGGGAGTTGGCCGCCCTCGGCGACATGCAGTCCGGCTCCCTGGCGGAGCGCTACCGCCGATGCGGAAAGCCCACCTGCCATTGCGCCACCGACGGCGGCCGCGGCCACGGCCCGAGTTGGTCGCTGACGCGCCGCGTCGGTGGCAAGACGGTCACGCGCATCATCGCGGCCCCGGAAGTCCCCGAGGTGCGGGCGCGCGTGGCCGAGTGCCGCCGCCTGCGGCGGCTGGTGCGGGAACTGATCGAGGTCGGCGACCGGTTCTGGGATGCGCGCCGGGCCGGCGCGCGGCGGGAGCGCGGGGAGGCCGCGAAAAAGGGGGCTTCGCGGCGCGCGTCGCGGCGGAGGCCGGCGCCGAAGTCGAACGGCTGATCGGCGACGGCGCGCTTGACGGCCTGGACTTCGAGGCGGTCGAGACCGCGGCCAAACGGCTGGCGCTCGGGATCATGGGCCGGGCGGTCGCCGGGCGCCTGAACGCGGACCGCTCCGACGAGAAGGGTCCCCGGCAACCCTGCGCGTGCGGCGCGCACGCCCGATGCGCCGGCCGCCGGCCCAAGACCTTCACGACGGCGCTGGGCGAGATCGAACTGCTGCGCGCCTGGTATCACTGCGAGAACTGCGGCGCGGGCTTCAGCCCGCGCGACCGCGCGCTCGGCCCGGAGGGAACGTCCCTGTCGCCGGCGGCCCCGCGCATGACCGGCCTCGCCGCGGCCCGGGTCAGCTTCGCCGAGAGCGGCGAGCTTCTGCGCGAGCTGGCCGGCCTCGACATCGATGCCAAGCTGGCGGAGCGCCAAGCCGAGGCGCTCGGGCGCGAGATCGCCGACGACGAGCGCCACGTCGTCGAACCGGAACCCGCGACCGCCCGGACCCTCTACCTCGGCCTCGACGGCACGGGCGTGCCGGTGCGCAAGGCCGAGACCCGGGGCCGAAGGGGCAAGCAGCCGGACGGGTCCGCCAAGACGCGCGAGGCCAAGATCGTGGCCGTCTGGTCCGCGGACACCCTCGACCGGGACGGTCGTCCCGCGCGCGATCCCGGCTCGGTCACCTACAGCGCCGCCATCGAGACCATCGCCAGCCGCGACACCGACACCGAGCCGTCGCCCTTCGCCGGCCGCGCTTTGCGCGAGGCCGAAAGGCGATGCTTCGACGAGGCACCGCGTCGCGCGGTCCTCGGCGACGGCGCGCTCTGGATATGGAACTGGGCGGACGAGCACGCCCCCGGCGCCATCCAGATCGTCGACATCTTCCATGCCAAGGGGCATCTGTTCGACGTCGCCAAGGCCATCTACGGAGCGGGAACCGATCTCGCCGACCGGTGGGGGAAACAACGCCGCGACGAACTCGATCAAGGCCGCATCGACGACATCCTCGCCGCCCTCCGCGGCCATGCCGAAACCTGCGACGACGCCCGCAAGTGCGTCGACTACATCGACAACAACCGCGACCGGATGCGGTATCCGGAGTTCCGGGCCATGGGCCTTTGCGTCGCGACCGGCGTCGTCGAGGGCGGCTGCAAGAACATCGTCGCAAGCCGCCTCAAGCGCGGCGGAATGCACTGGACCGTCGCTGGCGCCAACGCCATCATGGCCCTGCGATGCGCGATCCTCAGCAACCGCTTCGACGACTTCTGGGAGCGCCGCGCAAATGGAAAATAGTCGTCATCTCACAAATCTGACGTGCACCCCCGCCCGGTTGTGGCTTGATCCTGGATAACTCGCATTGAAGTCTTCGCGAGTAGGGTTGGTGGCCGTTGGAACGGCTTGAGGTTGAGCGAACGGGGACTTCGAGGCGAGGAAGGCGGTCAGGTCCAAACTCGGCTTGACGCCGGACCTGAAGAATGCGTCCGGACGGCGATTGGCGCGGCGCTCGCGGTGGCGGGCGCATTCGGCGCCGCGTTCACGAATTCCGACCTGGGATAGCTCAAACGTAGGGCACGCCCTGTGCTTCGACGTACAGGGAATAGATCGACTGCGAGCCGGTCATGAACAGCCGGTTGCGCTTGACGCCTCCGAAACAGACGTTGGAGACGGTTTCTCGCAGATGAATCGCGCCGATCTTCGCTCCGTCGGGCGCGAACACATGGACGCCGTTTTCCGCATCGCCGGCCCAGCCGGCCGCGGACCAGACATTACCGTCCATATCGACGCGCAAGCCGTCCGGACTGGCTCTGCCGAGATCGCAGAAGACGCGGCCGTTCTCGACGCGCGTGCCGCCAACCACGTCATGGGCCTTGATGTGGTGTGGATAGCCTGGCTTGTGCGATGCCCCGGTGTCCACGACGTACAGCACGGAATAGTCCGGCGAAAACGCGAGGCCGTTCGGTTTTTCCATCTCCTCGATGACGACGGTCGCCGCCAGCGTTTCGGGATCGATGCGGTAGACGCGGGTGGGAAGTTCGAACGGCGCTTTGTTGCCTTCGTAGTTCCAGATGATTCCGTAGCCTGGATCGGTGAACCAGATGCCGCCGTCGGTGTGCACCACCACATCGTTGGGCGCATTCAGGCGCTTGCCCTCGAACCGATCCATCAGGACCGTGATCGTGCCGTCGTGCTCGGTGCGCGTGACGCGGCGACTGCCGTGCTCGCAGGTGACGAGCCGGCCCTGGCGGTCGCGGGTATTGCCGTTCGCGTTGTTGGAAGGTGCCCGGAACACATCGACCTCGCCGGTGTGCTCGGACCAGCGCAACATGCGGTTGTTGGGTATGTCGCTGAATACGAGGTGGCGGCTATCGCCGAACCAGACGGGACCTTCGGCCCAGCGGGCGCCGGTCCATAGCCTTTCCAACGCCGCGCTGCTGAGCACGTAACGGCGAAAACGCGGATCGATCACCTCGACGGCGGGGTCGGGATAGGGCACGGGCTCGCGCCAGTCGCGGTCGAGCAGGCGATCTTTCGTCATGGATGAGTCTCCCGGGAAGCCTTTAGCCCGCTGGATTACGGTGCGCCCGTGACGCCCAGGGAACTCCGACGTTGCAAGTCCTCCAGCGATGGTGGCATTGTTGTTCCGTGGACGTTTTGGTCAAGCGTAACGCAAAGACGGGATTTGACGGATAATCGAACCTCGTCCGAGGTTGGGGTATTTGCAGTGAACGCGCGATTCTTCGTGGGCCAGATCGTTGCGCACAACAGGTCTGGCTATCGCGGCGTGGTGTTCGGCGTCGACGCCGAGTTCGGGCTGAGCGAGGAGTGGTACGAGGAGGTGGCGAGAAGTCGGCCGCCGAAAGATCAACCCTGGTATCACGTGCTGGTGGATGGGGCGCTCCACAGCACCTATGTCGCCGAGCGGCATCTGGAGGTTAGCTCCGAATTGAGTCAGATTGATCATCCCTGGCTCGGCGAATATTTCGACAGGTTCGACGGGGAGCGCTACCACACGATCGTCCGCGCGCAGTAGCCCGCGACGGGTACTCACACGGTGATATCCAAACCGAACCCGAGTTCGGCATCTCGTCGGCGGCTGAGACGCGCCTGTCGCGGGCGCTGCGGCTCTATTGCTTCGACTTCACCCGCGTGTGTCTCTTGGACCGCCAGGAGGGTCTACCCACCGCGTCGAAAATCACCACCGCTACCAGCCCGGCCGCCGCGCCGGCCGCTGCAGCGAGCAACAAAGGCTGAACATCCACGACAAGCCTTCGTTTCATTAGGTGAACGAGAATACCACGGCTATTGCGGGACGGTGCCAGCGCAACCACACGATTTTCCGCGCGCAGTTAAAGCGGGGCACCGGGCGTTAGTCGAGACCGAAAACCGGGGCCGCGTTATCCCAGAAAATCTTGCGAATGCTCTGTTCCGGCAGCGGCTGACGCTCCAGGTGTTCCATGCCGAGCGGCCACGTGCCGTCGGCGTGGGGGTAGTCGGTATTGAAAGTCACGTAGTCGTCGCCGACCAGATCGCAGATGGAGCCCAGCGTCATCTCGTCGCCACGGCAGGCGACCAGGAAATTCGACTTGAAGTACTCGGTGGGTCGCTTCTTGAGATCGGGATGTTCGGCGTTGCCGGAAAAGTCCCAGTGCTGCTCCATCCGTTGCAGCCAGTAAGGCAGCCAGCCGGCGTCCGCCTCGACATGCACGATGGACAGCGTCGGATGACGTTCGATGGTGCCGTACCAGATGAGGCTCATCATCGCGGCCATGGCCTCGAACGGGTGCGCCAGGATATGGCCCGAAGTATGCGTCTCCATCCGGTCGCCGAAAGAGGGCACGTAGGGTGAACCGGAATCGTGGATGCACACCGGGCGCCGCACTCCTTCTATCGTCTGCCACAACTCGTCGTAGTCCCGGTGGTACAGGTTGCGGCCGGCGGCGGGATTGGGGCGCACGAAGAAACAGGCGGCGCCGCGCTCGGCCATGCGTTTCGCTTCCTCGACGGCGAGGTCCGGCGCCTGCATGGGAAGCATGGCCGACATGCGCAGGCGTTCCGGCGCGCGGCTGCAGTACTCGAGGCTCCAGTCGTTGTACGCGCGGCAGACGGCGGCGAGCAGTTCCGGGTCGCGAAACGGCTTGCCGAGTATCTGTCCGCCCATGGTGGGGTAGAGAACCTGGGCATCCACCCCGTATTGGTCCATGTCGGACAGGCGAACCTCGGGGCTGAACCCGGCGGCGCGCGCCGCTTCGTGTTTTTCCATGGAGGCGCGCCTGGAGGCTTCGTGGAACTCCTCGGCGTGCATCGGGTAGGTGCCGTCTTGCTTGGCAACGGGCTCGTCTTCCACCGTGAGGCCGACGCGCCCGTGGCCTATGTCGCCGTACTTCGGCGCGCGGTCGGCGAATGCCGTGTCGATGTATTCCCGCCACATGGACGGCGGCTCCATCTGATGGGAGTCGGTGTCGATGACGCGATAGCCGTTGCGCATGTGATGCCCTCCCTGGAGTGGTGTGTACGATCATACCTCGTATCGGGGCGGCTCAATCGCCTAGCCCTTGACGCAAACCACCTGTTTCAGCGTATGCACCACGTCGACCAGCGATGTTTGCGCCGCCATGACGGCGTCGATGTCCTTGTACGCGCCGGGCGTCTCGTCGATGACCCCCTCGTCCTTGCGGCATTCGACGCCGGCGGTGGCATCGCGGTGGTTCTGCAGCGTGAAGGTGCGCCGGGCAGCGCCCCTCGACATGGCGCGTCCCGCTCCGTGCGAGCATGAATTGAACGAATCCGCATTGCCCTTTCCGGCGACGATATAAGACCTCACGCCCATCGAACCGGGGATGATTCCCAGGTCGCCCGTGCGTGCCCGAACGGCGCCCTTGCGCGTGACCCAGACGTTCTTCCCGAAGTGGTTTTCCCGTTCGACGTAGTTGTGATGGCAGTTCACCGCCTGGCCGATCTGCTCGAACGGCCTGACCGACTTTTCCAATGCGCGGAGCACGCGAGCCATCATCGCTTCCCTGTTGACCAGGGCGAACTTCTGCGCCCAGGACACCGCATCGACATAGTCATTGAAGTGTTCGGTGCCTTCGACGACGTAAGCGAGATCCTTGTCGGGAAGGTTGACGAAGAACCGGCGCATATCGTCCTTCGCCAGTTCGATGAAATACCGGCCGATCGCGTTGCCGATACCTCGGGAGCCGGAGTGCAACATCGCCCAGACGCGGTCTTCCTCATCCAGGCAGATCTCGATGAAATGGTTGCCGGTTCCCAGCGTGCCGAGATGCAGCATCGCGCGATTGGCGGCGCGGCCCAACTTGGGAGCCCGGGAAACGATGGCGTCAAGCCCCTGCGCGAGCGGACGCCAAACCGAGACGACCGATGCGGGAGGGTCTTCCCACGAACCCTTGTCCCGACCCTTGCCCCTGCTCACGGTGCGTCCGTGCGGAACGCTGCGCTCGATCTCGGCCCGCAGCCCACTCAGATTGTCCGGCAGATCGCTCGCCGCGAGCGAAGTCCGTACCGCGATCATGCCGCATCCGATGTCCACGCCGACCGCGGCCGGAACGATGGCGCCGGACGTGGGAATGACCGATCCGACCGTGGCGCCGATCCCGAAATGCGCGTCCGGCATGACCACGACGTGCTTGTGCACAAACGGCAGTCGCGCCACGTTGCGAAGCTGGTTCCACGCGCTCTCGTCGACCGGAACGCCCTGCGTCCACGCCTTGATCGGCGCGCCCCCGGGCGTCGGCTCGAAAACGTAGCCTTTGTCTGTGACCACCGCGTCATTCATCCGACTGCCCGCCAAGCCGTTGGGTTTACATTAAACGCTTGGCGGGAACCTTGCCGCAAACAGCCGCGCTCCCAGATCCTGGATCTCGTCGCTGTCCTTTACGCTCGCGACCAGATGGCCGGGAATGGCGTCAACGCCGTTGTGCGCGCCGCAAATGGCCCCGGCGATCGCCGCGGTCGTGTCGACGTCGCCGCCGAGTCGAATCGCGCGCGCAACCGTTGCGCAATAGTCGTTCGGGTGTTTGAGAAAGGCGTATAGCGAGGCGAGAACGGTGGGCTCGACCAATGCCGAGATGCCGGATCCCCTTGGGCGTGGCGGTTGTCCGCTGGCCGAGACGATGGCGGCCAGCGCGGCGGTCTCGTCGAGTGTGAGCCAGTCGCGCAACGCGAGGATGTGCTCCGCGAATCCGGGGCTTTGTTGGGCGATGGACTGGCTCGTCAAACGAAGAAAGTCGGCCGTGTCGATGGAACTAGAGGTGCTCGCGTGGGCTACCGCCGTGGCAATCGCGATCGCCCCGGCGATGGCCATCGGGTGTTGATGCGTGACGATGCTTGAAGTTCTCGCGTCTTCGGCGAGCCGTTCGGTGCCGTCGAAATTCCACAGGCCGACCGGACTGACCCGCATCGCCGCCCCGTTCAATGGCGGATCATCCGCACGTCCGGCTTCCTGCCAGGACGTACCGGCGATTAGCCGCTTGACCGCACGGTCGGCCACGGGGCCCACGCCCACGATCTCGCCGGATTCCCACAGTTTCACGAACTCGCGCGCGATCGCCGCGCCATCGACGCCGCCGGAGCCGACAATGCTTCTTGCGATGGCGATCATCTGCTGGGTATCGTCGGTGTACTGCCCCGTGGAATATTCCCGATATGGGCGGAATCCGGCTGTGAGGCCGGTAACCGGCGCGATCTCCTCGCGCGACCTTCCTTCAAGCGGAGCGCCCAGGGCATCGCCAACCGCGCAGCCCACAAGCGCGCCGACGAACTGGTCTTCTCGCGGCGGTAGTGGTTTCACTGTGCGCATTCGCTCAGCGCTCACAGTGATGCCAGTCGATCAAACGTATCCGGGTACTTTTCGGCCATGAGGATGAGCGCTTTCGCGGAATCCGGCGGTCTGGATTTGCCCCGCTCCCAACCCTCAACGGTACGAACCGGGACGCGGATCATGTGCGCGAACACCGCTCTCGACACATCGAGGCTGGCCCGGATTCTTCGAATCGCGTCCGGCGTAAGTTCAGGTAGCGGCCGGGCTTCGACCTGCGTGGTTCGCAGCGTAAGCTTTCCAGCCCGGTGTTCGTGAATCTCGCGTAGGCCCTTCAGGACCTCGGAGGCGATGTCGCGATCAGCCATTTTTGATTGCCTCCACGGCCTTTCGCCAAGCAGCACGCTCTGCCGGCGTCAAATCATCCTTCACGCCCTTGTCGTACAGCGTGAGTAGGTAGATGTGGTCTTCAACGGCAAGCCAGTAGTAAATGACACGACTGCCGCCCCGTTTGCCGCGACCCTTCGGTGCCCAGCGGATTTTCCGGATGCCGCCAGAGCCGCGAATGACATCGCCCGCCTCCGGGTGTGCGCTTGGAAACTCCTGCAATGCGGCGTAGCTTTCGTCGTCGAGATGCAACGGCAACTGCTTGGTGAACTCCGATGTCTCAATGAACAACACATTCCAACTCTACGCAAGTTGCGTATCTTTGAAAAGCATGGTCCGGATCTCTAGGATGCGTACCCGTCGTTCTCGTCTTGCCCGATCTCGCGGCATCGTGGCGGGTAGAACGAGCGGCTGTCCGGCGTGGACGACGGGTCGGCTGGAGCCCAAAGCTGCCCTGGGTTTGCGGCGACCGGCGGAGAGGGGCGACCTAGTTGCTGACCTAGTAGACCCAAACCCGATGCACGACTTCCGGTTCGCCTTTGGGCAGCGGGTGATACGGCTCCGAGCGCTCGACCAGGCTCCACCTTCCAGCGGTTTCCAGATCGGCCAGGTATTGCCCGAAGCCTTCTTGTTCGTACAGGTCCGTCCTTAGCGAGAAGACGATGTGTCCGCCGTCCCTGGTGATCCGCACCAGTTCATCAAAGGCGTGTGCCGGGGCATGGCCGGTGGTGAACACGCCGACGCCGATGACCGCATCGAACGTGTCGCTGGCAAACGCCAGATGCTCGCCGAGGGTCATCTGCCACAAATGCCCATAGATGTTCTATTGCCGTGCCACGTCGAGCATTCCGGGGGAGAGGTCCATGGCCTGAAGGTCGCGATAGCCGGCGGCGACCAGGCGCTCGCCGACGAGACCCGTCCCGGCACCCACGTCGAGTATCCTCGCCCCTGGCGCCACGTGCCTGGCGAATAGCTCGACCGCTACCTGCGGGCCGACCCACTCGAATTCCTCGGTCAAGTCCTTGTCGTACTGCGGTGCCCATTGGTCGTAGCGCGCTTCGAGTTCCCGGTTGTTCTTCGCCGCGTAGACCCATTGCACACGATTGCGACGCTGTTGCATGGCGCTGGTCTCCAAGGTGCGGTCCCCGCTATGCGGCGCTTTCTCGCCGGCGCGCCTGGGCCAAGTCGTATGCGGCTTGACGACGCATCCAGAAGTCCGCGTTGCTCCAGCCCTGCCGTTCGAACGCCAGCGCCATATGCGCCGATATCGCGGCGCGCCCGTTTAGCACTCTTGACAACGCTGGCCGCGTGCACCCTAGTCGTCGCGCGGCCTCGGTGACCGTCAGTCCACTCGCTTCGATGCACTCCAGCCGGACGGTTTCTCCAGGATGAGGGGGATTCGCCATTGCATTCACGCGCCAGCCTCCTTCAATGGTAGTCGATCAGATCGACATCCACCGCTTCGCCGTCTTCGAAGCGGAACACGATTCGCCGTTGCCGCTCACCCGGATGCTCCATTGTTCTGCACGATCACCCTTGAGTGCATGGAGCCGATAACCTGGGAGGTCCACATCACGCGGTGTAACCGCGACGTCGAGATCAGCCAAGATTCGGCGAATGCGCGAAACAAGGTTCTGTGGCAGTGCACGCGTGCGTTCCCGTTCATGGAGGTCCCGTAGCCCCTTGTGCATGAACCTCATCGGATCGATTGTAACGCGTAACGGCACGATGCATGCGACAGAACGCTGCTGTCCGCTGCTTGAGGTCGGTTGCGGAGCGCTTCTCTGGTCGACGAGCAGGGTCGGGTCGGGGCCATCAGCAGAGCCTTCAGCCGGGGAGCGCGAGGGGGCACCCCTCGCCAAAAGACAGCAGCGCGAGGGGATACCCCTCGCAAGAAAGACAGCAGCGCGAGGGGGCACCCCTCGCCAAAAGACAGCAGCGCGAGGGGATACCCCTCGCAAGAAAGACACCGGAGCCGAAGGCCCCGGCTGTGGCGTACTGCTTGTTGACGTTTCTGATACACGGTCGCCATGATGGCCCAATGAAGTTGGGCTCTGTGGGTGTGTGGGCTTGCGTTGCGCTGAACGTGACGGTTTGTGTTGCGGAGGAGGAAGCGGTGCCGCTGCCACCGGAATGGTTCGTTCCCCCGAAGACCGCCAGCGAACTCGGCATCACGCGTTTTTCCCAGAGCCCGTTCCTGGATGGCCGGGAACTTCCTCCGGTCCAAGAGCGCCTGCCGGACGATCCCGTCGTCATCCAGCCGTACAGGACAATCGGCAAGTACGGCGGCACGGCGCGCATCACGCTTTGGGACACTTGGCAGTTCTTCAACTGGGAACACGCGCTGACGATCTCGGCGGACCTGCGGAACGTCCTGCCCAACCTGGCGGAATCCTGGAGTTTGAGCGAGGACGGCAGGGTCACGACGATCCGCCTGCGACCGGGAATCAAGTGGTCCGACGGCGCGCCGCTGACCGCCGCCGACTTCATGTTCCGGTTGAACCACGTGTGGCTGGACCCGGTAATATCGCCGGTGACGTACCGGCTGGTTCGGGGGTCGAAGTTCGTCAAGATCGATGACCTCACGTTCCAGTACGTCTTCCCGGAGCCGAACCCGATGTTTGCCAACTTCTTTGCCCAGTACGGCAGCCACTTCGCGGATCCCATGCATTTCTTCAAGCAGTACCACCCGGCGTACCGGGACAAGGACGAACTGGACGCGCTGGTGAAGGACAAGGGCTTCGTCACCTGGATGGCCATGTACGGCGCCCTGCGGGGATGGGGCAACGAGGACGCGGCGATGGTGCCCACCATGCGTGCCTACAAGGTGGTCGAGCGCACACCCATGAAAATGCGCCTCGAGCGCAACCCCTACTACTTCAAGATCGACCCTGCGGGCAACCAGCTGCCGTACATAGACGCGATCGACGCAATCATCCTGATGGAGAACTCGCAGATGATTGCCTTCCAGGCCGCCACCGGCCAGCTAGACTTCGCCGCCTTCGCGCTCAAGACCCAGGACATACCCCTGCTCAAGCTCGGCGAAGCGAAGGGCGTCAACAAGGTGCACATCTGGCGCCGGTTGCACGTCAGCGACGTGGCCATACAGCCGAATTACAACTACCCGGACCCAAAATATCGGGCGTTGCTATGGGGCGGGGGAGAGCGCCGTTTCATCCGCGCCCTCTCGCACGCCATCGATCGCGAGCAGATGAACGAGGTCATCTACTTCGGCCGGGGCGTGCCGAGCCAGGTGACCGCCCATCCCTCGAGCCGCTGGTACGAACAACGCTTCGCCGAGGCCCATATCCGCTATGACCCGGACTATGCCCGCGCCTTGCTGGACGAACTTGGCCTTCGCGATGTGGACGGCGATGGCCTCCGTGAATACCCCGATGGATCGAAGCTGACGATCACGCTCGAGTATCTGGACTTCGAGACGCCCAAGGGCATCACCATGGAACTCGTGACTGACTATTGGCGAGAGGTGGGCATCGACCTGCGCCTGAAATCGATCGAGAGACGCCTGCAAACCGAACGCGCCCAGGCCAACAGGATGCAGATGACACTGTGGCACGCGGACAAGGTGACGGACATCCTGTTCCCCCTGGTGCCGGACTGGTTCTATCCGCACCGCTCCGGCTGGGACATCGCCATGTGGAACCACTGGGCGCGGTATTACCAGACCGATGGCGAACTTGGCGAAGAGCCGCCCGAACTCATCCGCAACCTCCAGAACTGGGGCGACGAATTGCGCACGGCCACCACGGAAGCGCATCGCACGAGGGCGGCCAAGACGCTGCTGGCGGCAGCGGCGGAAAACCTCTGGACCATCGGCACGGTGGGACAGGCGCCGCATCCGGTGGTCGTTTCCACGCGCCTCAAGAACGTGACGCCGACCGGCATCTGGGGCTGGGACAACCGCTGGACGCTGGCCTACCATCCTGCGACCTGGTATTTCGACGAAACGCCGGGCAAGGAGTAGCTGGCCGTGTTGACGCGGCCGCACGGCAGTCACCACCATGGCCCCATGAAGTCGAGCGGAGCCTTCAGCCCGGGAGCGCGAGGGGGAACCCCTCGCAAGAAATTCGGCTTTGTGTGGGTCTGCCTCGCGATGCGCGCGACGGTCTGTGTCGCCGAAGAGGACCCAGCGCCAGAGCCTTCAGCCGGGGAGCGCGAGGGGGCACCCCTCGCAAGAAAACAAACTTCAGCCCCGGGTGCGCGAGGGTGTCCCTCGCAAGAGAGCGCGCGCGAGGGGGCACCCCTCGCAAGAATGATGCCGCCCGAGTGGTTCGCCCCGCCCAGCACCGCGAGCGAACTCGGCATCACGCGTTTCTCCCAGAGCCCGATGCTGGACGACCGGAACCTTCCTCCGGTGGAGGAACGCCTGCCGGACGATCCGGTGGTCATCCAGCCGTACAGCGCAATCGGCAAGTACGGCGGCACCGCGCGCATCACCCTGTGGGACTCGTGGCAGTTCTTCAACGGGGAACACGCGCTCACGATCTCGGCGGACTTGCGCAACGTCCTGCCCAACCTGGCGGAGTCGTGGAGCCTGAGCGAGGACGGCCGGGTCACGACGATCCGCCTGCGCCCGGGGATAAAGTGGTCCGACGGCGCGCCGCTGACCGCCGCCGATTTCATGTTCCGGATGAACCACGTGTGGCTAGACCCGGAAATGAACCCGGTGACACGCCGGCTCGTGAGGGGCTCGAAGTTCGTCAAGCTCGACGACCTCACGTTCGAGTACGTCTTCCCGGAGCCGAACCCGATGTTTGCCAATTTCTTTGCCCATTACGGCAGCCAATTTGCCGACCCCATGCACTTCTTCAGGGAGTACCACCCGGCGTACCGCGACAGGGACGAGTTGGATGCGCTGGCGAAGAAAAAGGGTTTCATCACTTGGATGGCCATGTACCGCACTTTGCTCGGCTGGGGCAACGAGGAGGCAAGGAAGGTGCCGACCCTGCGCGCATATAAGGTCATTGAACGCACGCCCACCAAGATGCGCTTTGAGCGAAACCCCTACTATTTCAAGGTGGACCCCGCTGGCAACCAGTTGCCGTACATAGACGCGGTCGATGCGATCATCCTGCTGGAGAACTCGCAGATGATCGCCTTCAAGGCCGCTACCGGCCAGCTCGATTTCGCCGCCTACGCCCTCAAGACCCAGGACATCCCGCTGCTCAAACTCGGCGAAGCGAAAGGCGTCAACAAGGTGCACATTTGGCGGCGCGTGCACGTCAGCGACGTGGCGATACAGCCGAACTACAACTACGACGACCCCAAGTACCGGGAACTGCTGTGGGGCAGGGGGGAGAGGCGTTTCGTACGCGCCCTCTCGCATGCGATTGACCGCGATCAGATGAACGAAGTCATCTACTTCGGCCGGGGCGTGCCGAGCCAGGTGACCGCGCACCCGTCGAGCCGCTGGTACGAACGACGCTTCGCCGACGCCCACATCCGCTACGACCCGGATTACGCCGGCGCCTTGCTGGACGAACTCGGCCTCCGCGACGTGGACGGCGACGGCCTGCGGGAATACCCGGACGAATCCAAGCTCACAATCACGCTCGAGTATCTCGATTTCGAGACGCCCAAGGGCATCACCATGGAACTCGTGTCCAACTATTGGCGGGAAGTGGGCATCGACGTGCGGCTGAAGTCGGTGCAGAGAAGCCTGCAAGCCGAGCGCGCCCAGGCCAACAGGATGCAGATGACGCTATGGCACGCGGACAAGGTGACGGACATCGTGTTCCCCCTGGTGCCGGACTGGTTCTATCCGCATCGCTCCGGCTGGGACATCGCCATGTGGAACCACTGGGCGCGGTACTACCAGACCGATGGAGAACTCGGCGAAGAGCCACCCGAACTCATTCGCAACCTCCAGAACTGGGGCGATGAACTGCGCACCGCGACCACGGAGGCGCATCGCACGAAGGCTGCCAAGACGCTGCTCGCGGCGGCGGCGGAGAATCTCTGGACCATCGGCACGGTGGGCCAGGCGCCGCATCCGGTGGTGGTCTCGAGGCGCTTGAAGAACGTGACGCCGACCGGCATCTGGGGCTGGGACAACCGCTGGACGCTCGCCTACCATCCGGCGACCTGGTATTTCGACGAAACGCCGGCGCAGGAGTAGCAATGCGAGGCGGGGGACCTTGGTTGCTGGCAGGGTGCGCCGACGCGACGCTAGGGGCTTGGATCGAATACGTCGTCAAGCACTTGCGCGTCGAGCACGTTTTCGGCCCAGGTCTCCAGATCGGCGGCGGACGCCTGGCTTAGCCTTTCGGCTATTTCGGGCGACAGGAGACCGAATCGCCGCCGGAGCTGTCGTTCCAAAAGGGTCCGCTCTCCTTCGATGTGGCCCTGCTTCATCCCCCGCTGCATCCCCCGCTGCATCCCCTGCTGCATGCCCTGCTGCATGCCCTGCTGCATGCCTTCGTCACGGGCCCTTGCGATGACTCCTGCCATGGTGGTGCTTTCCTCCGGATAGTGTCGCTGATAACGCCGAAACTCATTTTCGGTGAGGCCGGCGTAGATGTCGGGGCTAAGAGCCTGATTCGAACACGTCGTCAAGCGTTTCGGCGTCGAGCACGTTTTCGGCCCAGGTCTCCAGATCGGTGGCGGACGCCTGGCTTAGCCTTTCGGCTATTTTGGGCGACAGGAGACCGAATCGCCGCCGGAGCTGTCGTTCCAAAAGGGTCCGCTCTCCTTCGATGTGGCCCTGCTTCATCCCCCGCTGCATCCCCTGCTGCATGCCTTCGTCACGGGCCCTTGCGATGACTCCTGCCATGGTGGTGCTTTCCTCCGGATATTGTCGCTGATAACGCCGGAACTCATTTTCGGTGAGGCTGGCGTAGATGTCGATGAATTCGAGATATTTCGCCCGTTTGCCGCCGTCGGGCTCCAGCGCCAGCAAGCCTCGGACGGCCTGCGCGTAGACCTCGACCTTGCGGTTCTCCGATCTGCGCATGTTCGGCAGGTTGACTCGGGCCACCAGGTTGTCGCTGTCCAGCCAGCGCTCGGCGGGTATCTCCTTGAGCTTGCACGCCAGATAGTCGAACGTCAGGTAGGGGCGGCGCTCGGTGCCCAGGGTGAGCGACGCGGCGGCCGCGTCGGCGGCGCGCAAGAAGATCACCGCCGGCACCACGCGGTCCGTCTCGAACATCTCGGCGAGGTCGAGGCAGTAGTGCGCCAACCGGTGCAGCGAAAATCGCCGCCAGTCGGATTCTTCTTCCAGCACGAACAGGATCGCCTCGCGGTGGCCGTCGGCCCACTCCACCAACAGGGGCACGTCGAGCTCCCGGTAGTGTGTTCCCAGGCGTTCCTGGAGCTGTTCCTGTCGCGCTGGGATGATCTGAACCGGATCTTTCGGCAGTGGGGCCTCTTCGGCGGCGAAAAACGCCAGCGCGTCGCGCGGATAGTCAAGGATCAGGTTCTTGAAGTTCTGGTCGTGGCTGACGGCGTTTGCCATGCACTGCACCCGATGTTTTTTCGATCGAAAGGATCGGGCAGTTGCCATTGGACGCGCCACGGGCAATCGCTGAAAAAACGGGGGGCAATCTGCCTTGGTCGCGTAAGCCGGCGCCTCCCGTCCCTCCATGCACATTTTCTGGACGACTGCTTGCGTGTCCAAACGTCATGGCTTCCATTTGCCTATGGGTGTCCCCGAGGCGGTGTTTCATGGGTGTCCCCAAATCGGGGATGGGTGTCCCGAATACGCCAACGATGGGTGTCCCGAATGCGCCGACGAACAACGCTTCGCCGAGGCGCACATCCGCTACGACTCGAACTACGCACGTGGCCTGCTGGACGAACTGGGCATTCGCGACGTGGATGGCGACGGCCTGCGGGAAAACCCGGACGGATCGCCGCTGATCATCGGTGGGACAGGCGCCGAATCCCGTGGTCGTCTCGAGGCGCTTGAAGAACGTGACGTCGACCGGCATCCGGGGGCTGGGACAATCGCTGGACGCTCGCCTACCATCCGGCGACCTGGTATTTCGACGAAACGCCTGACAAGCAATAGTAAGGTTCCAGGTCTCGAGATACGGTCGAAGGGCTAATTCCCGCCTTGAACCGTATCGGTAGAACGCGCTTGTTGACGCGGCGTCAGAGCAGTCGCCATGATGGCCCGATGAAGTTGAGCTTTCCCGGTGCATGGGTCTGCCTTGCGATGGGCGCGACAGTCTGTGTCGCCGAAGAGGACATTGCGCCAGAGCCTTCAGCCGGGGAGCGCGAGGGGGCGCCCCTCGCAAGAAAGGAGCCATCAGCCCGGGAGCGCGAGGGTGTCCCTCGCAGGAAAGAGCAGCGCGAGGGTGTCCCTCGCAGGAAAGAGCAGCGCGAGGGTGTCCCTCGCAGGAAAGAGCAGCGCGAGGGGGCACCCCTCGCAAGCAATATGCCGCCGGAGTGGTTCGCCCCGCCGAAGACCGCGAGCGAACTCGGCATCACGCATTTCTCCCAAAGCCCGATCCTGGACGGCCAGGATCTTCCTCCAGTGGAGGAACGCCTCCCGGAGGACCCCGTCGTCAGCCATCCCTACGAGCGCATAGGCAAGTACGGCGGCAAGGCGCGGGTCACGCTTTGGGACCATCGGCGTTTTTTCCCCCATGAGCACGCGCTGACGATTTCGGCGGACCTGCGCAACGTCCTGCCCAACATCGCGGAGTCCTGGAGCGTGAGCGAGGACGGCCACGTCACGACGATCCGCCTGCGGCCCGGCATCAAATGGTCCGATGGCGTGCCCCTGACCTCCAACGACTTCATGTTCTCGTTCAACCACGACTGGCTGGACCCGGAGATGCAGCCGCTGACGAACGTGGCCGTGCGGGGCGCGTCGTTCGTCGTCATCGACGACCTGACCTTCCAGATCGTGTTCCCGAGGCCGAACCCGACGTTCGTCAACTACTACGCCTTCTACGCCAGCCGCTGGGTCGACCCCATGCACTTCTTCAAGGACTACCACCCGGCGTACAGGGACAGGGACGAACTCAACGCGCTGGTGAAGGAGAAGGGTCACGTCACCTGGATGGCCATGTTCAACCAGTTGCGTAGCTGGGGTCACGCGGACGCCTGGAAGGTGCCCACCCTGCGCGCCTTCAAGGTGGTGCAGCGCACGCCCACCAAGATGCGGATGGAGCGCAACCCCTATTACTTCAAGGTCGATCCCGCGGGCAACCAGTTGCCGTACGTCGACGCGGTGGACGTGATCATCCTGCTCGAGAACTCGCAGATGATCACGTTCCAGGCCGCCACCGGCCAGCTCGACTTCACCTCCTTCACGCTCGAGACCCAGAACATACCCCTGCTCAAGCTCGGCGAGGCGAAGGGCGTCAACAAGGTGCACATCTGGCGCCGCCTGCACGTCGTTGACGTGGCCATACAGCCGAACTACAACTACGACGACCCCAAGTATCGGAAGCTGCTGTGGGGCACGGGAGAGCGGCGCTTCATCCGCGCGCTCTCGCACGCCATCGACCGCGATCAGATGAACGAGGTCATCTACTTCGGCCGGGGCACGCCGAGCCAGGTGACCGCGCACTGGTCGAGCCGCTGGTACGAGAAGGGTTTCGCCGAGGCCCATATTCGCTACGATCCGGACTACTCCCGCGAGCTGCTGGACGAACTCGGCCTTTTGGATGTCGATGGGGACGGCCTGCGCGAATACCCGGACGGGTCGCCGTTGATCATCACGCTCGAGTTCATAGATTTCGAGACGCCCAAGGGGATCAGCCTGGAGCTGGTGCGGGACTATTGGCGCGAAGTTGGCATCGACCTGCGCCTGAAATCTATCGAGAGACGCCTGCAGGCGGAACGGGCCATGGCCAACAAGATGCAGATGACGGCGTGGCACGCGGACAAGGTGACGGACATCCTGTTTCCCCACTGGCCGGACTGGTTCTATCCGCACCGGGCCGGCTGGGACATGACTATGTGGAACCACTGGGGGCGGTACCACCAGAGCGACGGGGAACTCGGGGAAGAGCCGCCCGAACTCATCCGCAACCTGCAGTACTGGGGCGGTCAGCTCCTCACCGCCACCGACGAGGCGCATCGCACGAAAGCCGCCAAGGCGCTGCTGCGGGGCCATGCGGACAACCTGTGGGCCATCGGCACGGTGGGCAACGCGCCGCATCCGGTGGCGGTTTCGAGGCGGCTCAAGAACGTGGTGCCGAACGGCATCTGGGGCGCGGACAACCGCTGGACGACGCCCTACCACCCGTCGACCTGGTACATCGACGAGACTGACGAGCAGCACGGGCAAGAGTAGTGCGGTGTTACGTCGTGTCCCGGCTGATTGGCTTGATCCCCATTTCCCCCGGGTGCCGGACTGGTTTTATCCACACCGCTCCCCCTTGGACATGGCCATGTGGAACCACTGGGCGCGGTAGATGAAGTTTGGCGTTGCCGGTGCGTGGGTATGCGTTGCGATGGGCGCGACGGTCTGTGTCGCCGAAGAGGACATCGCGCCAGAGCCTTCAGCCGGGGAGCGCGAGGGGGCACCCCTCGCGAGAAAGGAGCCCTCAGCCCGGGAGCGCGAGGGTGTCCCTCGCATGAAAGAGCAGCGCGAGGGTGTCCCTCGCATGAAAGAGCAGCGCGAGGGTGTCCCTCGCATGAAAGAGCAGCGCGAGGGTGTCCCTCGCATGAAAGAGCAGCGCGAGGGTGTCCCTCGCGAGAAAGAGCAGCGCGAGGGGGCACCCCTCGCAAGCAATATGCCGCCGGAGTGGTTCGCCCCGCCGAAGACCGCGAGCGAACTCGGCATCACGCGTTTCTCCCAGAGCCCGATGCTGGACGGCCGCGACCTTCCTCCGGTGGAAGACCGCCTGCCGGACGACCCCGTCGTCAGCCATCCCTACGAGCGCATCGGCAAGTACGGCGGCAAGGCGCGGATCACCCTCTGGGATATCTGGCATTTTTTCAACTGGGAGCACGCGCTCACGATTTCCGCGGACCTGCGCAACGTCCTGCCCAACCTGGCGGAGTCCTGGAGCGTGAGCGAAGACGGCCGCGTCACGACGATCCGCCTGCGTCCGGGAATAAAGTGGTCGGACGGCGCGCCCCTGACCTCCAACGACTTCATGTTCCGGTTCAACCACGACTGGCTGGACAAGGAAATGCAGCCATTGACTAACGTGGCCGTGCGGGGCGCTACGTTCGTCGTCGTCGACGACCTGACTTTCCAGTACGTGTTCCCGAGGCCGAACCCGATGTTCCCCAACTACTTCGCGTTCTTCGGCAGCCACTTCGTCGATCCCATGCACTTCCTGAAGGACTATCACCCGGCGTACAGGGACAGGGACGAACTCGACGCCCTGGTGAAGGAGAAGGGTCACGTCAGTTGGATGGCCATGTTCAACCGGTTGCGCAGTTGGGGCAACGAGGACGCCCCGAAAGTGCCCACCCTGCGCTCTTTCAAGGTGGTGCAGCGCACCCCCACCAAGATGCGGCTCGAGCGCAACCCCTATTACTTCAAGATAGATCCCGCGGGCAACCAGTTGCCGTACATCGACGCCCTCGACGTGATCATCCTGATGGAGAACACCCAGATGGTCACCTTCCAGGCGACCACCGGCCAGCTCGACTTCGCCGCATTGGCCCTCGAGACCCAGAACATACCGCTGCTCAAACTCGGCGAGGCGAAGGGCCTCAACAAGGTGTACATCTGGCGCCGGCTGCACGTCGCCGACGTGGCCATACAGCCGAACTACAACTACGACGACCCCAAGTACCGGGAACTGCTGTGGGGCACGGGAGAGCGGCGTTTCATTCGCGCGCTTTCCCACGCCATCGACCGCGACCAGATGAACGAGGTCATCTACTTCGGCCGTGGCACGCCGAGCCAGGTGACCGCGCACCCGTCGAGCCGCTGGTACGAGAAACGCTTCGCCCAGGCGCATATTCGCTACGACCCGGACTACTCCCGCGCGCTGCTGGACGAACTCGGCCTTTTCGACGTCGACGGCGACGGCCTGCGGGAGTACGCGGACGGGTCGCAGCTCATCATCACGCTCGAGTTTCTGGATCGCGAGACGCCCAAGGGGATCGCGCTGGAGCTGGTGCGGGACTATTGGCGCGAAGTGGGCATCGACCTGCGCCTGAAGTCGATCGAGAGTCGCCTGCAAACCGAACGCGCCCAGGCCAACAAGATGCAGATGACCGCCTGGCACGCGGACAAGGTGACGGACATCCTGTTTCCCCACTGGCCGGACTGGTTCTATCCGCACAGGAGCGGCTGGGACATGACGATGTGGAACCACTGGGGGCGGTACTACCAGAGCGACGGGGAACTCGGGGAGGAGCCGCCCGAACTCATCCGCAACCTGCAGTACTGGGGCGGTCAACTGCTCACCGCCACCGATGAGGCGCATCGCACAAAAGCCGCCAAGACACTCCTGCGGGCCGCCGCGGACAACCTCTGGGCCATCGGCACGGTGGGCAACGCGCCGCAGCCCGTGGCGGTTTCGAGGCGTCTCAAGAACGTGGTGCCGAACGGCATCTGGGGCGCGGACAACCGCTGGACGATGGCCTACCATCCGGCCACCTGGTACATCGACGAAACGGACGACGAGAAGGAGTAGCAACGTCGATGTCCAGCCGGGCTGCGATTCCCCTTTGCCGCGCATCGGTAGAACGCGCTTGTTGACGCGGCGGCAGGGCAGTCGCCATCATGGCCCGATGAAGTTTAGCGGAGCCTTCAGCCGGGGAGCGCGAGGGGAGACCCCTCGCATGAAAACAGCCTTCAGCCCGGGTGCGCGAGGGTGTCCCTCGCACGAAAGAGGTGCGCGAGGGTGTCCCTCGCACGAAAGAGGTGCGCGAGGGTGTCCCTCGCATGAAAGAGCAGCGCGAGGGGAGACCCCTCGCATGAAATTTGCCGGTGTGTGGGTCTGCCTTGCGATGGGCGCGACAGTCTGCGTCGCCGAAGAGGACATCGCGTCGGAGCCCTCAGCCGGGCAGCGCGAGGGTGTCCCTCGCATGAAAGAGGAGCGCGAGGGGGCGCCCCTCGCAAGTAACATGCCGCCGGAGTGGTTCGCCCCGCCGAAGACCGCGAGCGAACTCGGCATCACGCAGTTCTCCCAGAGCCCGATGCTCGACGGCCGCGACCTTCCGCCGGTGGCGGACCGCCTGCCGGACGACCCCGTCGTCAGCCATCCCTACGAGCGTATCGGCAAGTACGGCGGCAAGGCGCGCATCACGCTTTGGGACGGGTGGCAATTCTTCGCCTGGGAGCACGCGCTGACGATTTCCGCGGACCTGCGCAACGTCCTGCCGAACCTGGCGGAGTCCTGGAGCGTGAGCGAAGACGGCCGCGTCACGACGATCCGCCTGCGTCCGGGGATCAAGTGGTCCGACGGCGCGCCGCTGACCTCCGACGACTTCATGTTCCGGTTCAACCACGACTGGCTGGATCCGGAAATGCAGCCGTTGACGAACGTCGCCGTGCGCGGAGCGAAGTTCGTCACGGTCGATGACCTGACCTTCCAGTACGTCTTCCCGAAGCCGAACCCGATGTTCGCCAACTACTTCGCCTTCTTCGGCAGCCACTTCGTCGATCCAATGCACTTCCTGAAGGACTATCACCCGGCGTACAGGGACCGGGACGAACTCGACGCCCTGGTGAAGGAAAAGGGTCACGTCACCTGGATGGCCATGTTCAACCAGTTGCGCGGATGGGGCAACGAGGACGCCCCGCACGTGCCCACCCTGCGCTCTTTCAGAGCGGTGGAGCGCACGCCCACCAAGCTGCGCCTGGAACGCAACCCCTACTACTTCAAGATAGATCCCGCCGGCAACCAGTTGCCGTACATCGACGCCCTCGACGTGATCGTCGTGCTCGAGAACTCGCAGATGATCACGTTCCAGGCCGCTACCGGCCAGCTCGACTTCACCGGCCACACGCTCGATACCCCGAATATACCCTTGCTCAAGCTCGGGGAGAGGAAGGGCGTCAACAAGGTGCTCATCTGGCGCCGCCTGCACGTCGCCGACGTGGCCATACAGCCAAACTACAACTACGATGATCTCAAGTACCGGGAACTGGTGTGGGGCAAGGGCGAGCGGCGCTTCATCCGCGCGCTCTCCCACGCGATCGACCGCGATCAGATGAACGAGGTCATCTACTTCGGCCGGGGAACGCCGAGCCAGGTGTCGGTGCACCCGTCGAGCCGCTGGTACGAGAAACGGTTCTCCCAGACTCATATTCGCTACGATCCGGACTACTCTCGCGCGCTGCTGGACGAACTCGGCCTTTTCGATGTCGACGGCGACGGTCTGCGCGAATACCCGGACGGGGCGCCGCTGATCATCACCCTCGAGTTCATAGATTTCGAGACGCCGAAGGGGATCAGCCTGGAGTTGGTGCGGGACTATTGGCGTGAAGTCGGCATCGACCTGCGCCTCAAGATCATCGAGAGGCGCCTGCAAACCGAGCGGGCCCAGGCCAACAAGATGCAGATGACGGCGTGGCACGCGGACAAGGTGACGGACATCCTGTTCCCCCACTGGCCGGACTGGTTCTATCCGCACCGGGCCGGCTGGGACATGACGATGTGGAACCACTGGGGGCGTTACCACCAGACCGACGGCGAAATCGGCGAAGAGCCGCCCGAGTTCATCCGCAACCTGCAGTACTGGGGCGGTGAACTGCTCAGCGCCACCGACGAGGCACGCCGCGCGAAGGCCGCCAAGACGCTCCTGCAGGCCGCTGCGGACAACCTCTGGGCCATAGGCACGGTGGGTAACGCGCCGCATCCGATAGCGATCTCCAGTCGGCTCAAGAACGTGGTGCCCAACGGCATATGGGGCGCGGATAATCGCTGGACGACGCCCTACCATCCGGCGACCTGGTACATCGACGAAACGGACGGGCAAGACGGGCACGGGCGGGACGGGCAGGAATAATGCGGTCTTACGTCGTATCCCGGCTGATGGGCTTGATTCCCACGCTTGCCATTATCTCAGTCATCATATTTACGGTCATTCAGTTGCCGGAAGGCGACGTCGTTTCGTCGACGCTGGATCGTCTGGCGGCCCAGGGCATCGCCCCGACGGAGGAATACGTGCAGAACCTGCGGGCCCAGTACCACCTGGACAAGCCCATGGTGCAGCAATACTTCTACTGGGCGGGCAAATTCCTGATCGGGGACATGGGGTATTCCTACGTGTTCGAGCGGCCCGTGAACGAACTGGTATGGGAACGGTTGGGCTATACGCTGTCGATTACCCTTTCGGCGCTGTTCTTCACCTGGATCGTGGCCCTGCCCGTTGGCATCTATTCCGCGGTCCGCCAGTACTCGATTGGCGACTACGTGATGACGAGTATCGCCCTGGTGGGATTGGCGACGCCGCCGTTCCTGATGGCGCTGATCTTCATGCACCTCGGTTTCGAGTGGTTCGGGGTGAGCACCGGCGGGCTGTTCTCGCCCGAGTACGAGGACGCCCCCTGGGGTTGGGGCCGCGTGGTCGACATGCTGGCGCACCTCTGGTTGCCGATGGTGATCGTCGGATTGGGCTCCGCGGCGTTCACGATGCGCATCCTGCGCGCGAACCTGCTCGACGAACTGAACAAGCCTTACGTGGTCACCGCCCGGGCGAAGGGCGTCAAGCCATTGAAGCTGGTGCTGAAGTATCCGGTGCGCATAGCCATCAACCCCTTCATCAGCAACATCGGGCTGATGCTGCCGGCGCTGGTTTCCGGTGAGGCGCTGGTATCCCTGGTGATGGGGCTGCCGACCATAGGCCCGCTGCTGCTGCAGGCGCTCCTCAACCAGGACATGTTCCTGGCCGGAAGCCTTCTCATGTGGTTGGCGGTCCTGACGGTCGTCGGCATCCTGCTGTCCGACCTGTTGCTGGCGTGGGTAGACCCGAGGATTCGTTTTGAGTGACGTAGCGCCATTTGTGCCACTCGCGGGTCCGGTGGAGGGCAGCGAAGACATCATCGCCATATCGCCTCGGCGGTTGATTTGGGTGCGGTTTCGTCGCCATCGCCTGGCCTTGGCCAGCGGGGCATTCCTGCTGGTGCTGTATACCCTCGCCGCCCTTTGCGAGTTCGTCTCCCCCTATGGGACTGTGACCCGCAACGACGCCGCCATCAACGCCCCGCCCATGGGCGTCCACTTCTTCGACGCCGAGGGTGAGTTTCATTTGCGCCCGTTCGTGTATGCCTATCACATGGAGGTCGACCCCCAGACATGGATCCGGAATTACAGGGAAGACACCAGCAGAAGGTTTGACATCCGCTTCTTTGCCCGCGGCGAGCCGTACAAGATGTGGAACCTGTTCAGGACGGACCGCCACCTGTTCACCGTGGACGAGGGTGGCTACATACATCTCTTCGGAACCGACCCGCTGGGTCGGGACATGTTCTCCCGCGTCTTCTACGGCGCTCGGGTCTCCCTTTCCATCGGCCTCGTGGGGGTCGTGTTGACCATCGTGTTTGGCATCCTGCTGGGAGGTTTCGCGGGCTACCTGGGCGGTCTTGTGGACCGCGCCGTGAACAAGGCGATCGAAGTGTTGCAGTGCCTGCCTTCCCTCCCCTTGTGGATGGCGCTCTCCGCGACGCTGCCGGTTTACTGGTCCCCGCTTCTTGTTTACTTCGGCATTACGATCATCCTCTCCCTGTTTGGCTGGACCAGCCTGGCTCGGCAGGTGCGCGGCCGATTCCTGGCGCTGAGAGAAGAGGAGTTCGTGATGGCGGCGCGACTGTTGGGCGCCGACACGCCGCGCGTGATCCTCAAACACATGCTGCCGAGTTTCTCGAGCCACATCATTGCTAGCGCGACCCTTGCGGTACCCGGGATGATCCTGGGCGAGACGGCGTTGTCCTTTCTTGGCATCGGCCTCAGGCCGCCGGTGGTGAGCTGGGGTGTGCTGATGTTCCAGGCGCAGAACCCGCTGGTGATCGAGATCACGCCCTGGCAGATGCTGCCGGGCCTGTTCGTGGTGTTGACGGTGATGGCGTTCAATCTGCTTGGTGACGGTTTACGGGACGCCGCCGATCCTTACAGCACCGGTGGCACGTAATAGTTGGAGCAAGGCCAAGTGCTGCGTCGGCATGTGTTGTAGTCTTTCTCGATGGCGTGGTTCCTGTTCATCGACGAAAGCGGTCACGACAGAAAGGCGTCGCCGTACGAGGTTCTGGCTGGAGCGGCAATCCAGGATCGGGTCGTCAGCAGTGTCATCAGCCAACTGCAAGAGGCCGGCCAGCATCGGGCGACTCGCATAATTTCCGAACCCTTCTTCGTGCACAGCGACCTCACGACGGGTGTCCAGATCGCCGACCTGGTGGCCTATGTCGTCTCTTGGGGCTTCCGCACCCCACAGATGACGAAGCCCGCGCGGGCAGAGTTGGCGGGTTTTGCGAAACAGATTGCCGGCCTTCGTTACCGTGCTGTGCGTGAGCGACTCGGAAACCCTCGATTCGTAATCTGGAGTTTTGCGCGCATCAGTGACCTGCGGACGCAGTCGGAACGGGATGATGGTCAATGACGAAACAAAAAAGGCAATGACGCGCCGAAGCGCCGCAAAGCCTCCACTTCGAATCGTGGTCACTATTCTAGGAGTTGTCAAGCGCAATGGGCGGCGACAGCTGGAACGGTGTCACGTTGTCGAGGGTGGAGCGGATTGGGTTCTTCTTGGGCAGGGAGGCCGTCCAACCTTGCTCGCCGAGATGGGACACGCCCCGGAACCAGGGCGGTTTGGGAAATGTTTTATCGAGTCCGCGTGAGGGCTCTCGCGCTGCTGGTTCCCCCGACCGCACTGGCGGTGATCGTCCTGTTCTTTCTCCGCGATCCCACCTATCGCTTCCCGTTGCTGGCGCTGCTGCTGCCAGTGTTCCTTCGCGGCGCAGCCCATGTGCTAGGTGTTCACAAACGCACGTCCGTTGTGCGCTGGCTGTTCAGTACCTTCGGCTTTGCCGCGTTTGCCGTCGGCTGGTTGTTGGTGTTCGCGGTCCTCGGTTTCGGGCTGATCGTAGCCCTATTCTCTGTCTCCCCTTCAGCGGAACTGCTGAAACAGTCCAGTTTCTGCGCCGCTGCCGGGCTTGTGCTCGCGGCCTGGTTCTGGTGGCCGTGGTACGCCCGCGACGTCCTGGCCCGGTGGCCGATGCATGACGTTCGTATCTGGACATCCTCCAGCAATAGCTGGGACAAGCGCTACATCGCCTGGCGCATGCAGCGAGTCGCGGAGTCGGGGAGCGTCCGCTGGCGCGGTTTCGGCGCGACGGCATCGGTGATTGTCCTGGTCATGGTCTCAACCGCCGCCGGGACCTATGAGGGCTTGCTGGCCCGCGTAGTGGAGTTGGGGTGCGTTGCCCTGCTGCCCCTGTTGCATCTGGTGATCGTTGGCGAAGCTGATGTGGTTTGCGGGCTCTGGAGCAAATGGCGATTGAACGCCGAAGGGGATGAAGACCTGCGAGGCGATGGGTAGCGCGGGGCTGCTTTGTCGTAGTGTACGCCTGTGTGAGAAAGTATAAATGCTGGGAGTAGGGCCATGAGCGACGGCACTGGCGACGTCTACAACGAGAACCGTGCGATGCGGGCGCAGTCGGAGCAGACGACCCCTATCTGGTCGGTCGCCATTTTCGGTAGCAGTGCCCCACAGCCGGCGCCTTCGGCTCCGCCTGTGGCCTGGCCCCGCTCGTCGACCATGGATCAAACGTCCCCGGTCGCTGCCGCTCCCCGGCGACGTTTGTTCCATGCAAGTCGCCGCACTTTTCTTGGACGCGCCAACCTGGCGGCCATGGGTGCGTTGGTGGGCGCAGCGGTGCCGCTTCAACGCTGGACGCCCCGAGCCGCCGCCGTGGAATCATTCAGGATAGAAGGCAAGGACGGACTGACCGTGCTGAACGAGCGTCCGCTCAGCGCCCAGACGCCCCCGCACCTGCTCGACAGCGAGGTTACGCCCACCGCTCGTCACTTCATTCGCAACAACGGCATCGTTCCCACAGACCTGGATCCCGCGAGGTGGGAGTTGCGTATCGACGGCCTGGTAGAGCGGCCCACGACGTTGCGCATTGACGATTTGCGTAGCCGTTTCGAGGTGGTCACGCATCGGCTGGTCCTCGAGTGCGGAGGCAACGGTCGCGCCGGTTTCGAGCCGCCGGCCCGCGGCAACCAGTGGACCTACGGCGCGGTGGGATGCGCGGAATGGACCGGCGTGCGGCTGGCCGACGTGCTCAAGGCGGCCGGCGTGAAATCCTCTGCGATCTACACCGCCCATGAAGGCGCTGACCGACACCTCTCCGGCGTGCCGGGCAAGTTGCCGATCTCGCGCGGCGTGCCGATCGAGAAGGCAATGGATCCCTATAACCTGATTGCCTTCGGCATGAATGGCGGACCCCTGCACCCCATGAACGGGGCGCCTCTGCGACTGGTGATTCCCGGGTGGCCGGGCTCCTGCTCGCAAAAATGGCTCACCCGCATTGGCTTGAGGGACATGGTGCACGACGGTCCGAAAATGACCGGCTCGTCCTACCGCGTCCCGCGCTATCCGGTTGCTCCCGGCGCCTTCGTGCCGGAGGAGGATCTGGAGATCATCCATGCCATGCCGGTCAAGTCGCTCATTACGCGTCCCCGGACGGGCGAGCGTGTCGCGGGTCGCGAACTGGAAGTCGCGGGGCACGCCTGGGTCGGCGACTCCGAAGTGGCGAAGGTGGACCTTTCCATCGACTTCGGCGCCACCTGGCAGCCGGCCCGACTGTCGCCGCCCCACAATCCGCATGCCTGGCAGCGATTCGTGGCCCGGATGGCATTTCCGCAATCCGGCTATTTCGAGATCTGGGCGCGGGCCACGGCCCTGGCGGGCGCAAGTCAACCCTTCAGGGCGGCCTGGAATCCCAAGGGTTATCTCAATAACGCCATGCATCACGTGTCGGTGCATGTGGGCTAGTGCAGGCGGGGACCGATGCGTCCGTCCCGCATTTCGATAGCTTGTGCCTTGCTGGCATGCGGGTTACTCGGGCTCGCAGCGGGGATCGAGAGTGGCGGCGGTTCCGACGAGGAGGAACGGGCGCTTTTCGGCGGGATGCCCGAGGATGAGGGGCGGCTGGAGGTGTTCGGGTTCTGCGCCTCCTGCCACTCGATCAACCTGGTGGTGCAGCAGGGATTGACCCGGGCGGTGTGGCAGGAAGTGCTGGTCGAGATGGTGCGGGATCAGGAAATGGCGCCGTTGCGGGACGATGATCGTCGCAAAGTGCTCGACTACCTGGAGAAGTACTACGGCCCCGAGCAACGCGCAAGACGTGCTGAAGAGGTTTCGACACCGCCGGAAGGGTCGCTTTCTCCACGGCAGTAGCGGACGAGGTCGCGCCGACCCCATCAAGCGACTCCACCGAATTTCCACGGGTTTCAAGTTGATTGGCGGCGGTCGCGGGTCGATACTTGCTGCTATGAGGTTCGGAAGGTAGGAGATGACATGATGGAGTGGTTCGAGGGGCTTGCAGAGCTGCAGCAAACGCTTTTCGTCATCGCTGCCATCTCGACCTCGGTATTCGCCATCCAGGTCGTATTCACGCTGTTCGGGATCGGCGAGGTCGACGATGTTGAGATGGGCGAGCTGGGTCACGAGGGAACGCCGTTTGGCGACATCTTCACCATTCGCAACGGCGTCTCGTTTGTCATGGGCCTTTCCTGGGGCGGCCTGATGGCCTACTCCTGGGGACTGACCCACGCATTCTTTGCGGTTCCGGTCGGCATCGTCGTCGGGGTGGCGTTCGTCGCCGTCAATATGGGCCTGCTGGCGTTGCTATCGATGCTGAAGCACGAAGGTAACCTACGCATCGAGGACGCCATCGGCGAGGACGCGCGGGTCTCGCTGATCGTGCCGGAAGGAAGGACCGGCGTCGGCAAGGTGAGTCTCTCGGCGCGGGGCCGTTTGCAGGAGTTCCACGCGGTCACCGACGGCGGCGCGCTGAAACGCAATTCCGCGGTCACCGTGGTGGGCCTTTCGGGCAGTCAGCTTGTGGTCGCCACGCCATGAGCGGTACCCGTCCGCCGTGATCGGGCCGAACCGAACCAGCAGCCGAAGAGCGTAACCCAAGGGAATCAGGAGAAGGCCCGTGTTTAGTCCAACTGTCATCGTCGTTGTCTTGCTAGTAGTGCTGCTCGTGGTCGCCACGATCGCGGCAATGCGCAGGATTCGAACCTGTCCGTCGGACAGGATCCTCGTCAAGTACGGGCAGGTGGGTGGTCAGCGCATGGCCAAGGCCATCCATGGCGGCACAACGTTCGTCGTGCCGGTGGTGCAAGGCTACCGCTATCTTGACCTGACGCCGCTGACGGTGGACATCGACCTGCGCGGTGCGTTGTCGAAACAGAACATCCGCGTGAACGTGCCGTCCCGCTTCACCTTCGGCATCGGCACCATCGAGGAACTGATGAACAACGCCGCGGAGCGGCTGTTGTCTTTTAGCGCGCACCAGATCGAAGACACGGCCAAAGACATCATATATGGCCAGTTGCGCGCCACCATCGCCATGATGGATATCGAGGAGATCAATGGCGACCGCGAGAAGTTCGAGTCCCGGGTGCTGGAAAACATCGAGTCCGAACTGATGAAGATCGGCCTGCACCTCATCAACGTCAACATCTCCGACATCACCGACGAGTCGGGATACATAGAGGCCCTGGGTCAGCGGGCGGCGGCGGAAGCGATCAACAAGGCCAAGGTCCAGGTCGCCCAGCAGGAGCGCGATGGCGCCGTGGGCTCCGCCCGGGCGGTGCAGGAGCAGCGAATCAGCGTCGCAGAAGCCAACGCCAAGGCCGTGTTCGGCGAGAACCAGGCCAAGGCTGTGGAGGCCTCCTCGGAGGCCGACCTGCGGGAAGCCCAGGCCGAAGCCACGCGCCGTGCCGACGCGGCGGACGCCGTGAAGACGGCAGCGGCCGAACAGGAAGGCTATCTCGCCGAGCAACAGGCGGAGGTCGCCCGCGCGGAACGCGACCGCGCCGCGCAGTACGCCAACATCGTCGTGCCGGCGGAGATCGAACGAAACCGCGTGCGCACCGAAGCCGAGGGCGAAAAGCAGAAGGAAGTCCTCGCGGGCGAAGCCGAGGGCGAGGCCCTGCGCGCCAAGCTCGCCGGGGAGGCCATGGGGCGCATGGAGATTCTCACCAAGATGGCCGATGGCTTTCGCGAGATAGTCAGCGCCGCTGGCGGTGACCCTGACAAGGCGGCAAGCCTGATGATCGTGGACAAGCTCGAAGCGATCGCCGGGGTGCAGGCGAACGCCATAAGCAACATCGATTTCGACAAGATCGTGGTCTACGACGGCGGCAATGGCAACGCCGTGGGCAGCTTTTTGAGCGGACTCACGAAGGCGCTCCCGCCATTCCACGAGGTGGCCAGGATGGCCGGCATCGAACTGCCGGAGTTCCTGGGCAAGATGGCGAAGGACGGCACGGCGACCGCTGTCGTAGAGCACGACGCGGCGGAGACTTCGGAAAAATCGGAGTCCGATGTGTCGGCGGCGGGCTAGCAGCCTGTCGGACTTGCCGCTCTGGCGGCAAGATCGACGGGGTGACGGGCACGCGGGTGGGACGAAACAGTCGGGCTTGGGCGGGGGCAAGACACGGCGCACCCGAAGGGGCGACGGATTTTGTGGCACTAACCTTGCCGCCGGGAAACTTGGGAAGCCGAAGTCGTCCATTCCCATAACGGTCGCCGTCGAGCGGCCTTGGGGATATCATCTTGAGCTGGTTGGGCTTCTGGCCTGTCCGTCGTACTGACATCCGAGACTTGAGGAGGGCCTCTTGAAGATCGGTGTTTCCATCTTCGCCACCGACGACGCCATGCGTATCGATGCGCTGGCGCGTGAAGCGGAGGCAAGGGGCTTCGAGTCCCTGTTCGTGCCCGAGCATACCCACATCCCGACCAGTCGTCGGTCCCCGTGGCCCGGCGGGACGGCGCTGCCGAAGGCGTATTGGCACGCTCTCGATCCGTTCGTGGCGCTCATGGCTGCCGCCGCCGCCACCTCGAAACTCCGCATCGGTACCGGTATCTGCCTACTGACTGAAAGGGATCCGTTAATTACGGCCAAGGAAGTCGCGAGTCTCGACCTGCTGTCGAACGGCCGCGTGGAGTTCGGCATCGGCGCCGGCTGGAACGCGGAGGAGATGGAGAACCACGGTACCGCGTTCGAAACGCGGTTCCGAGTCATGAGCGAACGCGCGAAGGCGATCAAGGCGATTTGGTGCGAAGAGACGCCGGCGTTTCACGGGGAATTCGTCGACTTCGATCCGGTATGGTCGTATCCGAAACCCGTACAGAAACCGAATCCTCCCCTGCTGATTGGCGGCGAGTCCATCCACACATTGCGCCGGGTGGTCGAATACGGGGACGGTTGGTTCCCGCGCGGACGCGGCGGATTCGATCCGGCCGAGAACGTGGCGCGGTTGAAGGCCGTAGCCGATGCCGCAGAACGCGACATGGCGACGCTCTCGATCACGGTCTCGGGCGCGCCGGCGGATGCCCAAGCCCTGGAGCGCTACCGCGAGGTGGGCATCGGCCGCGCTGTGCTGACGCTACCATCGGCGGGCGCGGATGCGGTGCTGCCGGTGCTGGACCGCTACGCGCAACTCTTGTAGCGCGTACCGCGAAGAGGACGTGCAAGACTCCGCGAGGGGACGAAACATGGTCTGGCAACCCGAAATAGACGAAATCGAACGGCGGCGCGCGTTCGCCGAACAGATGGGGGGAGAAGCCGGCGTCGCCGAGCAGCGAAGGCGAGGAAAGCTCACCGTCCGGGAGCGTATCGAGCTGTTGACCGACGCGGGGTCGTTCCGCGAAATCGGGCAGCTCGCGGGCGCTGCCACCTACGACGGCAGCGAACTCGTCGATGTGCGGCCATCCAACATGGTCATCGGTCTGGCCAGCCTGAACGGCCGCAAGGCGGTGCTGACCGCTGGCGACTTCACGGTCCGCGGGGGCGCGTCGGACGCCTCGATAGGTAATAAGAGTGGCCATGCGCAGAAGATGGCGCTGGAATGGCGCCTGCCGTATGTTCGGCTGCTCGACGCGACCGGCGGCAGCGTCAGGACGTTCGAGCAGATCGGTCGCACGTATATCCCAACCAACCCCACGACGCCCGGGGTGCAGGATCTGCTCTGCCGCGTGCCCGTGGTCGCCGCCGTGCTGGGTTCCGTCGCGGGGTTGCCCGCTGTCGATTCTTGCCTGGCCCATTTCAACGTCATGGTCAGGCGCACGAGCCAGGTATTCCCCGGCGGTCCCCCGGTCGTCAAGGCCGCGCTCGGAATCGACATCACCAAGGAGGATCTGGGCGACGAGCGCAGCCAGGTGTACGAAAGCGGTGCCATCGACAACCTTGCCGAGACCGAGGAACAGGCGTTCGACATGATCAAGCGATTCCTGGGCTACCTGCCGGACAACGTCTGGCGGATGCCGCCGAGGGTCGATACGGGCGACGATCCGAACCGCCGTGACGAAACCCTGCTGGACATCATTCCGCGCGAGAAGCGACGCGCTTACGATCCCTACAGGATCCTCGATGCCGTGCTCGACAAGGATTCATTTTTCGAGATCACCCCGTTCTACGGGCGCTCGCGCATCGTCGGGCTCGCGCGGGTCGATGGCTACCCCGTAGGCGTCATGATCAACAACCCGAAACGCTTGGGAGGCTCGATGGATGTGGCCGCGGGGACCAAGGTCATCCGCTTCCTGCAGCTTTGCGACACCTTCCACCTGCCGATGATCTATTTCGCCGACGAGCCCGGCTTCATGGTCGGGCCGGAGCAGCAGCGCCAGGGAATCGTCCGCGCTGGCGCGAAAATGGTGTGCGCGACGTTGCGTACCCGCATGCCCTGGATATCCATCATCATCCGCCAACTCTACGGCGTCGCCGGCCAATGTCACGACCGCCCGAGCGGCATGTTCAAGCGCGTTGCCTGGCCGTCGGGACACTGGGGGTCGATGCACATCTCCGGCGGCGTCTCTGCTGCGTACCGGCGCATCATCGACGCATCGGACGACCCCCAAGCCAAGCGCGCCGAGATCGAGGCGCGCCTGCAAGCGCTGTCGTCGCCGTTCCGCACCGCCGAGGCGTTCAATATCGAGGACATCATCGACCCGAGGGAAACGCGTCCGATGGTGTGCGATTTCGTGCAGATGGCGCAGTCCATGCTGGAGACGCAGTTGGGCCCGAGCCCGACCCCGTATATGCCCTAGCTGTGAAGGTTGTTCACGCGGGCCAAATCCGCGAAGCTGATTGTTGTTGAGAAGGGGAGAACAACAATGCCCATAGACGTATCGAAACTGAAACCGGTCGGGGAATTCGGCTCCAAGGCCTAGTGCTCCGTCAAGCCCAAATCTACGGGTATCTGCGGGTCTTTTCGGCCCCTGGTGGTTTTCATGCGAGGGGTGCCCCCTCGCGCTCCCCGGCTGAAGGCTCTGTTGCTCCTCCTTGTGTGGGGCCTGCCACACGGCGTCGTCGCGCCTCGCCAGGAACCAAAAATCCCTCGCAGCTACACTCGCATTTTTGGACTTGACGGAGCACTAGTGCGAAGCCTGCGCGGTCGGCGGCGTGCAGCTTCTGGAAGAAGGGAATCTTCCCGCGGATATCGAATGGGGGTTCAACGAGGACTACACGCATCCGCCAGCGCGACTGCTGGAGGGCGGTCGCGAGAAAGCGGCCTACTACATTATGGTCAAGGACGGCAAGGTGAGCGGCGGCGACGGTGCGCCGGAAGAGTGCAAGGCGCTGCCCGGTTTCCATGTCGCCATCCAATGGGCGACGATCTGCAACCAGTCGGCTTCCAAGTACGGCCGCGAGGGCCAGAGGCAGCGGTCCGCGGATGAACGGGTGATGTTCGGGGAGATTGAGGAATACGTCGGCCGTCCCAATCCGCCGGGCCTGGACGGCGGTCCCAAGGCTGTCTGGCCGCGCGAAGTCGGTGCCGCGTTGGGCGCGGGTGCCGAAGAAGGCGGCGGTCTGCACAATATCGCCGCGACGCTGCAGTCGCCTTCGCCTGAATTTGCCGATCTGCCGACCACGGACATGGACGTGCCCAACTTCAGCGCGATGACCCACGAGCAGAAGAAGTTCTTTCTGAAACTCTGCGCGGTTGACGTCTAGCCCGCGCGACGCCTTCCGAGATGTCCAAGTTTGAACTGAACGACAAGGTCGCCATCGTTGCGGGCGGCGGCGGGACTGCCCACGGGATAGGCAGAAGCATTGCGCTCTCTGTCGCCGGTATGGGTGCAACGGTCGCTGTTGTGGGGCGTCATCGGGACGCCCTGGACAGGGGATAGTCGCGGAAATTCTGGAGCAGGGCGGGCAGGCGATGGCCATTCCCGCCGATGTCACCGATCCGATGCAGGTCGAGCGGATGGTCGCCGGCACACTGGATGCGTTCGGCAGCGTCGATTTTCTCGTGAACAACGTAGGCGGCATCTCCTTCGGCAAACCCGAGGAGATCTCGCCGCACGAATGGACGGACAGTATCGCCCTCAATCTCAACAGCACCTTTTTTTTGCTGCGCGGCGGTGGCGAGGCAGATGATCCAGCAGCAAGGCGGCAAGATCGTCAACATCGCGTCCTCTTCCGGAATAAAGGGCGAGGAGAATGCGCCGCACTATGCGGCGGCCAAGGCGGCGGTGATCAATCTCACCAGGTCCCTGGCGATAAGCTGGGCGATACACAGCATCAACGTGAACTGCGTGGCCCCGGGCAGCGTGGAAGTGCCGGACCGACAGGTTCCCGGCATGCCGGAAGACGAGTATCTGAAACGGCAACGCTTGCAGTCGGCGGCGGGCGCGAAGCCGCTGCAACTCCCGGGGAAGCCTGAGAATATCGCCAGCGCGGTCATATACTTCGCCTCGGCCGGTTCCGACCTCATGACGGGAGAGACGCTGGTCGTGAGGGGTGCGGAGTGGGCGTCGGCCTATAGTTAGCTTGGTCGGAAGCGAGAGAGCGTCGGACAAGTCGGAAGGACAGGAAGCAAGACGCATGTCGGCATTTGGCTTGCAGGACAAGGTTGCCATCGTCACCGGCGGCGGCAGCGGCATAGGCGAGGCGATCAGCAAGGCATACGCCGAGGCCGGGGCGCACGTCGTGATCGGCGCGCGCAAGCAGGAACGCCTGGATCGCGTGGCGGGTGAAATTCGGGCAATGGGCGGGAGTCACTGGCGATCGCGACCGACGTGACCGTCCCCGAGCAGGTGGATAACCTGATCGGGAAGATGTTGGACGCGTTCGGAAGGCTCGACATCATGGTCGCCAACGCCGGGGGCGGCGGCTTCTCGGGGATCATGAAGGCGAAGCTGGCCGATTGGGACCCGACGATCGGGCTCAATCTCGACAGCGCGTTCCTGTGCGACGTCGGCGCGGCCAAGGTCATGATCGAGCAGGGCGACGGCGGAAAGATCATCAACATCTCCTCCACCGCCGGGATCAATCTCAATCCCGGGCTGGCGGCTTACGCTGCCGCGAAGGCGGGCATGATCAATCTGACGAAAAGCCTTGCGCTCATATTCGCCGAGCACAACATCAATGTGAACTGCGTCGCGCCCGGGTTCACAGCGACCCCATACATCAAGAGTAGCGGCGTCGCGCCGCCGGCCATCAGAAAGGACGGCACCAGCGTGCCGCCGTTGCTGCTGCCCAACGAACCGGAACATGTCGCGGACGCTTGCGTATTCCTCGCCTCGGACGCCGCCGCGCACGTGACCGGCGAGTTGATGATCGTGCGCGGCATGTTCCACATGGAGCGCAGCAACGACGTGATGCGGGATCGCGCTGCCCTGGTCCGATAAGACCTGAACGCGGTCCGGCCGTCTTGCGGTCCAAGTCGCCGCATCGCGTTCTTGGATGCGACGGACACGCTATGTCTCGGCCACCGGATCCAGAACGGTCGTGAGATTGCGTGACAGAGAAGCGTTCCCTATACTCGTACGGAATTTCCGTACAACTCGGTGGGCGTTGTGGATACCGTCAGCGTAAATCGTTTCAGAGACCATCTGAAATCGATGGTGGACCAAGTGATCAACAATCACGTGCCGCTCAAGGTGGCGCGTCGCTCGGGTGCCGATTTCGTGGTAGTCAGCGCCGAAGACTGGGAACGGGAGCAGGAGACCTTGTACGTCTTGCAGAACAAGGATCTCATGCGCCAGATCGCCAGTTCTATGATTACCCACTCCCAAGGGACAGGTTATCGTCCCACGGCTGAGCAAACGAATGAGGTCACTGGTCTTCGAGGGTGAAACCTGGGCTGCGTACGAAAAGCTGCGCGATAGAGACAAGAGACTGCACCGTACGCTTTGCAGACATCTGAAGGAGATGCTGCGCTCGGACGACCCATCTTCCGGTCTTGGCAAGCCGGAGCCGCTGAATCACGATTTGTCGGGGCTTTGGTCGAGGCGCATTTCGCGGGGTGACCGCTTGATCTATCGGTTTGATGACGACGCCATCTACGTTTTTGCGATTGGCGGGCACTACGACCAGATCGATGCTTGAAGCCGCATTGCTTGCCCATGCCAAGGCCGTGAGTGCGCGCCGAATACTGATAAGCTCTCGATATATTGGAGGTTCAAATTATGCCGCCAAAAACGCCGACACTGCGTGATCTGCACGCCGGATTAAGCCGTCAACTCGAAACGCTGGAAAGCAAGCTCGCCGCCGGGGAATCACTGGGAGGCTGGAAGGTGGGCCTGACATCGGGACAGGCGCGTGACTCCATGGGCGCGGGCTTTCGTCCGTTCGGCTATATCCTCGAGAGTCGCATTTTCGCTTCGGGTGCTCGTATCGACCATGGCGCCTTCAGCAGCGTAGGCGTGGAGAACGAGTGCTGTTTCACGATCGGTCGCGAACTCGCGGGCGAGGTGTCGCGCGACGAAGTTGTCGACGCCGTGCAAGGTGTTGCGCCGGCATTCGAGATCAACGAACGACGCCTGCCGGCGAATGCGCCGGCGCCGGAGCGGTTGGCGGACAACCTGTCGCAGTGGGGTATCGTGGCAGGGTCCCCCCGGGCCGTCGCCGGGATCGACTTCGAGTCCCTTGTCGTCACGCTCGCCCGCGACGGCGAGGCGGTGGAGACGGTGGCCGCGCGCGGTCACATCGACGATCATTTCACGTCTATCGCGGCGCTGGCCGCGCAGTTGTCGCGGTTCGGCCGGACGCTGCAGCCGGGACAGCGGGTTATCACGGGTTCTTTCGGGCGTTGCCCGGTGTCGGAGCCCTCCAGGTGGTCGGGAGATTTCGGTTCGGAACTGGGTGTTGTCGAAGTGGTGTTCGCATGAAGGTATTGATCATCCCGGGATTGACGCTGCGGGAAGTCTCCGAGGCTGACCTGCGCCGTATACGCGAAGCGGGCGCGCGGGAAGTCGTTGTTTCCAACCCACGCGATGCCATCCGTCACATCGCCGACGCGGACGTGGTGCTTGGCCACGTATCGAAAGAGATGTTCGCCGTGGCCAGAAAGCTTCGCTGGGTGCATGCGATCTCCTCCGGCGTCGACAGTTTTCTCTACGACGAGTTCAAGGCGAGCGACGTGGTGCTGACCAGCGAGAAGGGACTGGTGGGCGAACACCTGGCGGACCACGCCTTCGGTTTGCTACTGATGTTGACGCGTCAACTCGCCACCGCGCTCAAGTTCGGACCCGACGGGTGGAACCACCGATGGGAGATGCGGCGTCGCGAGATAGAGCTTACCGGGCTAATGATGGGAATCTTTGGTTTCGGCGGGACCGGCCGTGCCGTCGCGCGACGTGCTGCGGCGTTCGGCATGAATGTGCAGGCCGTGGACCGCGACCCGGTGGCGCCTTCGCCGGAAGTGGATCGCGTGCTCGGCCCGGAGGATTTCGATGCCCTGTTGGAAACGTCGGACGTCGTGGCCATCTGCTGTCCCTTGACGCCGGAAACGCGGGGAAGATTCAACGCCGCCGCCTTCGACCGGATGCGGCCTTCCGCGTATCTCGTCAACGTCACCCGGGGCGAGGTCATGGTGGAGGAGGACCTGGCGGAAGCGCTGGAGTCGGGCAGCATCGCGGGCGCGGCACTCGACGTGGCACCTCGGGAACCCCTCCCGCCCGACAGTAAACTGTGGGCGCTGCCGAACGTTGTCATGACGCCGCATACCGCGGGTGCAAGTCAGTTCCGGGCGCCCCGCAACATCGACCGTTTCGTCGGCAACATCCGCCGCTTTCTCGACGACGAGCGCCTTGCGGGCGTCATCGACAAGGAACTCGGCTATTGACCCGAATCGGACAGCGCGGGTGGTCGGATCCTGTGCCTTTGAAGGCCGGCCTACGACCATGGTTGTTCAGGGGAAAGCGGTATATTCTTATGCCTTGATGGCCTAACCTTCGGATTCGCGGATCGCGTACACCAAATCGCAATCTCGGGATGGCGCCTGCCAAACATGCGGGCGTTCGTCCAACGCGGATTCGGATGAACACGTGGAGAGTGATCATGTCCAGACAAACAACGATAGTCATGAGAGGGGAGAAAGGGGTAAGTAGCAACCTGATTTCACTGTGTCGCTGGTTCCTGACGGCGGTATTGATCGGGACGGCCGCGCTCGCTGGCGCGCAGGAAACCGAAACCGAAGACGCAGCAGTCCCGCAAACGGAGTTGGAAGCGGCGCCGGTCGTTCCGCAAACGCAACTCGAGGATGCCGCTGTTCCGCAAACGGAGTTGGAAGCGGCGCCGGTCGTTCCGCAAACGGAACTCGAAGATGCCGACGCGCCGCAGACGGAAGTCGAAGATGCCGCCGTGACGCCGCAGACAGAACTCGAAGACGCCCCGGTCGTCCCGCAGGCGGAAATCGAAGAAATCGTGGTCACCGGCTCGCGGATCGCCCGCACGCCCGGCGAGCTGGCGGGCAACCTCGTCGTTCTCGGCGAGGAATTCATCCAGGCCACCGGCGAAGCGACGCTCGAGCGCGTGCTGCGCCAGTTGCCGCAGAACCTGAACAGCACCAGCGAGTCATTCGGCAGCAACCTCAATAACGTCAGAAATTTCACTGGCGCATCCACCGTAAATCTGCGCGGGCTGGGGAGCGAGTCGACCCTCATCCTGATTGACGGGAAACGCTCCGGCTACAACGGCTTCCTTGGCGGCGTGACCGACGTCTCGAAGATTCCCCTGTCGATGGTGGAGCGCATCGAGGTGATCCTGGATGGCGCTTCCGCGATCTACGGCTCCGACGCGGTCGGTGGCGTTGTCAACATCATCACTCGCAAGGACTACGAAGGCGTTGAGATCGACCTTAACTACAACTGGCCGAGTGGAGGCAGTTACGACGAAGCGCGGGGCTCGATCGCCGGGGCGCTGGACCTGGAAGGCACCCGCGTGCGTCTGAACTATAGCCGCTCCGGGCATTCCGGCCTGGATGGCGCGGACCGGGAAACCACACTGTTCGACCGGTCGATATTCGCCGGCCCGCAGTACGACGTCCGTTTCTGCTGCCTGGCGGACGGTACCGCCTTCCCGATCCTGTATCGCCTGGACGGTGACGTGCTCACGTTGGCTGAGTACAACGCGCTCTCACCCGAGGACAAGGCACGGACGAGCGCCGAAACCCACGCCGTCCTGCCGCAGGGCTTCAATGAGAATTCCAGTGTCGACGACATCACGCAGTTCGGGGAGCCCAACTGGGGACCGGAGACCCAGGCGGGCTACCATATCCTGCCCGAGGAAACGCGCGACAGCTTCTCGGCCAGTGTCGAGCGGGATTTCGGACTGCGGTTGAGTGCGACGGCAAACTTCCGTTACGAAACCCGGGATACGACATACGACGGCGGCTACGTCAGGCTCTCGGGCCAGAGCCTGAACGGCGCCAATCCATTCAATCCCTTGGGCCGACTGGTCCACGTGCGTGGCCAACGCCCCGACATGGGCACCCTGTCCACCCAGACGCAGAGCGAGACGTTGAATTGGGGCATCGATTTCGAAGGCTCAATTGACGATAACTGGGACTGGGAGGCCGGTTTCGGGGTCAGTTCCGAGAATTCGGACTCCGAGCGTCTGAATACCTTGGACAATAGTGCCTTGGTGCCCGGTCTGAACTCAAACGGGCTCCCGGGAAGTCAGTTCCTGTTCGGCGAAACGGCGGAGTCTTGCGCCGAGAAGGGCGGATCGTTCTCCTTCGGGTTCTGTCGGGTCACTACCCCGCCTATTCCACCCATCAGCCCGTGGGGCGACCTGACTCCTTACATTACTCCTTCTCTGCTGGCGGCCAGCACGAACGGACAGACGCGCTTCGATGCGCTGGTACGGGGCGGGCTCTGGACCATGCCGGCGGGCGAGGTAAGGGTGCTGCTCGGCTACAGTCGGCACGCCACTTTACTCGACAGTGAAAGCGAGTTTACGATAGGGATCGTCGATTCATCGCCCATCAGCGACGTCGCGTCCTTCAACACCGAGGCGCAGCGATCCAACCAGGCGCTCTACACCGAAGCGCTGGTACCGCTCGCCGACAGCCTGTCCCTGAGCCTGTCGGCCCGCTGGGACTCGTACGACAAGCCGGATGTGGTCTACAGGGAGACCGACCTGGGGACGGAGTCCACGCAGGATATTGCCGACCCGGGCGACGCGACGACCTGGGGCGCGGGGCTCATATTCACCCCCGGGGAAGGCTTTCGCGTCCGCCTGAACGCGCAGACCGCCTTTGTCGCGCCGCAACTCAACCAGTTGCTGCGGACAACGAGCGAGCGCGCCGCGCAACCATTCAGGGGCCTCTTCGTCCAGGAACCCGATGGCTCGCTTACCTTTGCGGATACACTCATTCTGGATGGCGGCAATCCGGACCTCACGCCCGAGACTGCGGACACCTTGAGCGCTGGCATCGAGTTCAACCCGGTCGACGTGCCGGGGCTTGGCACCAAGGTGACCTGGAACTGGACGGACTTCAAGGACCGCATCAGCCGCGTTAACAATATCATAATCGACCGGAATAACCCGCCCAGCAACACCATGTACTCGGCCGCAGACGATCTGTGGTTCCAGGATCGCCGCTGGATCAACGTATCGTCGGTGAGCCGCGCCGGTGTCGATGTCGAAGTCTACTACTCGACTTCCAACGACCTGGGCGACTGGGCTGTGCAATTCAGGCATTCCAGGACCGGGAAGTACGACGTCATCGTCGATCCCGCGACGGACGAACCGATCAGCGTTGTCGCGAATACCTTCGGCAGCACGGCGGTCGGTGTGGTATCCCGTTCGGCGACGACCGCCCAGTTGATCTGGAGCAACCCTTGCGGACTGGAAGCGAGCCTGGACTTTTCGTCGAGATCCAAGACGAGTTCGTTTCTCGCCGGCGTGACGAACACGTACGAACCGCCGACGCTCGTTGACCTGAGGCTCGGCTACGATATCGGTCAAGGCACTTTGCTGCCGTCCCCGGACTGGGCGAAGGGTGCCCGCGTCTCCCTCACGGTAAATAACCTGAACGACAGCTTCGGTGAGTCATCCGTCGTGAGTTCCGTTGGTGAAGAAGTGAGTGTGTCCTCCCGCTCGCCGCAGTTTGGCCGCGTATTCAACCTCACCATGCACATGTCGCTTTAGAGTCTGGTACGGCGGGACTTGCCAGGAAGCGTGATGGGAACTTGCGCTCGGAAGGATGGTCCTAACGATGAACGCTTTGCGCTGAGTTGGAGGGGATGAATGTGCGCCTGACAAACTGGCCATTGCTCGCGTTGCTGGCGGGCTCGCCGGCATTCGCTGGCGACTTCGTGCTTGAGGGCGACCTGTCGGCCCACTACAGCAGCGGCAACTTCGTCGTCTGGACCCCGAAGCCCTCGCCGGACGGCAAACGGGCTCGGGGCATGATGATGGCGGCGACATCGAGTGCCGACAAGCCGGTCAGCATGGAATCGACCCTTGATGTGGTCGCCAGGGCGCCGCTGTCGCCAGATGGCACGTTCCGGGTCGAGGCCACCGTGGACACGCCGCGGGTCGTCTACTTCTACGTGCTCGACGCCATCGGCCTCGAAGGGCGGCGCTACGCGCCCATGAAGGGCAACGCGTTCATCCTGGAGCCGGGAAACCTGCGACTGCACATGAGCCGCCCCGGCCGGTTCCATATCGAAGGCGGCGGATACAACGACGCCGTCTATAACTCGTGGCGCCGTTCCGCGCCCTACGTGGAAGCCCAGGCCGAATACAGAGCGCTCATTTCCGCGGTCGACGGCGAGACCGAAGCCGACCGAAGAGCGCGCAGCGACAGATCATCGGCTGTATTCAGCCGGATGTTGAGCATGGAGCAGGAAGGCCGCGGGCAAACGGCGACCACGCATCCGGATTCGTTGGTGCGTCGCCTGACCATCCAATCGGCCTGGCTTGGCGGCCCCTGGATGCTGGAAGCCTTGCGCGGACTCGCCGAGATGACACCGGAAGATCCCTGGGTGGTTGAGCGACTGGCGACGACCGAGACGGCGGAAGCAAAGCGATCCGAGGAAAGGAAGCGCTTCGCGGTTGGTGCCGGGATTCGCGACTTCGAAGCGAAGACACTTGACGGTGAGTCGGTCCGGCTCGCCGATGTGCGGGCCAATAGCAAGTTCGTGCTGGTCGAGTTCTGGGCGTCCTGGTGTGGTCCCTGCCGGGTCGAAATCCCGCACATGAAGCAAGCCTATGCCCAGTACCGGGACAAGGGGTTTGAAATCGTGTCCTTCACGATCGACAACGTTCGCGAGGACTGGGAAGTGGCTTCGGAGGAAGAGCAGTTGCCGTGGGCTAATCTTGGGATGGGCGAAGATGCCGACGCGCCGCTTGCCTACAACGTGACCGGCGTACCCAAGAACTACCTGGTGGAATCCGCCACCGGCGATATCGTCGCCAAGGACCTGCGCACCCACCATCTCGACGAGAAGCTCGCCGAACTGTTGGGGTCCCCGAGCACGGTCGCCGCGGGCGCTTCCTCACCTACTCGGATGATCGAGCCGTAGCGTCTGGTCGCCGGCGACGTTGCGCATCGTCGTCGATTCGCCGTCCGGCCATTCGACCTCCACCACGTCCACCTCTGCGGCGCCGTCAAGACCGAACATCTGTACGGCAGGATTTTGCGACGTGAAGTTGCTGCCGATCATGATCTCGCGCAGTTGCGTGCTCTCTCCTATGGTTACCCGGATACGCGCGCCGGCGGCCTGGGTGTTGGGCGGTAACCCATTGAGTTCCACCTTGAGATAGCGACCCCCGGTATCGTTTCGCCAGAGCGTCCCGGCATTGGTTTCGTTTCGGTGCGCCTGAAAGACGTCCGTGTCTCCGTCGTTGTCGAAATCCGCGCAAACGATGCCGTACCCGCGCTCGGTATCCGCAAGCCCGGCCGCCTCGGACATTTCCACGAACGCGCCGTGACCGTCGGATTCAAAATACCGGCTCTCGTCCACGTCGAAATTACTCGGTTCGAAGGCCACCCACCAGCCGTTGGTGTGGTAGATGTCCAGATCGCCGTCGTTGTCGAGGTCCGCAAAACACGCGCCCCATCCCCACCCGCCGTCCTGCACGCCGGCCAACTCGGTAACGTCTGACAACTCTCCTCCCGCGTTGCGATAAAGCCGGTTGCCCAATTCGAAGATTTGATCGCCAGCCTCATCGGGTACGCTCCAGACGGAAGTGACGAACCAGTCGAGGTCGCCGTCGCCATCGTAATCGCCCACAGCCGAACCCATGCCGTTTCGGTCCTGAATGACGCTGCGGTCGGTGGCGTTCGTGAACGTGCCGTCGCCGTTGTTGACAAAGTACATTGACGTCAGGAAGTCCGCCGAGATCAGAAGGTCGGGATAGCGATCCTCGTTCATTCGCGCGAAAGTGGGGGTGAAGGTGTAGTCGAATCCCTCGCCGTAGGAGGACGCCACTGGTGCCGCACTGAAAATTTCTGACGCAATGCCCGCTTCGAGACTTGCATCGAAAAACCGGATTTCTCCGTCGCGGGTGTCATTTCGCCAGAGATGCTCGGTATGCAACCTGACGCCGGGGCCGTCTTCCGTTCCCCAATGCGTCAGAAACATGTCGAGGTCGCCGTCCAGATCGTAATCGCCGAATCCGGCGGACACCGTGTGTCGGGCTCCGAGCGTGTCTATGCCGGAGCCGGCGGTGATATCCGTGAACGTTCCGTCGCCTTCGTTCGTGAAGACGAACGAAGGATCGAACTCCAGCCCACCGACGAACAGGTCGAGATCGCCGTCGCCATCCATATCGGCGAATGCCGGGCCGCTGTGCCGATAGTTCTCGGAGCCAGATTTCGTGTAGGCGACGCCAGCCTCCATCGCGACATCCTCGAAGACGTTGTCGCCCAGATTTCGGTACAGGAGGTTGGGCCCGATGTCGCCGCGCACAATAAAGAGATCCACCAGCCCGTCGCCATCGTAGTCGCCGACCGCTACGCCGCCGCCGAACTCTTCAGGATCCACAAATTCCGGTGGATTCAGGTAGCCGTGCCTGTACTGGATACCCGACTCTGCGGTTGCATTGACAAACAATGTGGCCGCCGGTGGCGGCTCTGGCGGAGGAGCCGGCGGCTGCACGGGGCGAGACGGTTGTGTGCTGCCGCCGCCGCCGCAGCCCGCGACCAGGACGACAAGCATCGCAGCCTGTATCGCGTTTTCATGTGAACCCGGTTTGGGCTTCAATATCCATCCCCGTTTGCGCGCCGTGCTTGTGGCCGATTTCGCGCCGCATGCACGCCGTTGCTGGAACACGTTCGTCATCGCGATATCGACGCGCAGTCTACATTGGACAGCCGGCCTGCGACTCATGGTTCGGCTCGGAGCCAGGTGCGACAGCGCGGGTGGCGGAACCTGTACCTTGCGCAATGGTCCGTTGATAATGGCGCACTCGTTCACAGCAGGGCAGCTCGGAGGAATCCGCGCGTGCTTGCGACAACCGGAGGGTTGGCCTCGATGAACTCGACGAGCTTGGGGGAAGACCTGAAGGCACTGGCATGGCGGGCAATGGCGCTCCTCATTGTCTGCGGTTTCGCGTTCGGCGTTTCCGTATGGGCCGACCCAGTGCGGACGAATTACTCCCGCGCGGAGTTGGTTGCGGAGCAATCCTCGATACCGGCGGACGGAGGGATAGTGACCCTCGGGCTCCATATCGCGCCGGACCCGACCTGGCACGCCTACTGGATCAATCCAGGCGACGCTGGCCTTGCGGTGACCATGCGCTGGAGTCTGCCGGAGGGATTCTCTGCATCTGAACTCCAGTTTCCGGCACCCCACGTCATTCCCTTCGGCGAGCTTGTCACGTACGGCTTCGACGAGCCGATCATGCTCTTGAGCGAGATCGCGGTTCCCGCCGGGCAGGCGGGCGAAACCATGGATTTGCAAGGGGAGGCTCGCTGGGTTGTTTGCGACGACGAGCTATGTGTTCCGGAAAAGGCATCGCTCTCGCTGACATTGGCCTTCGGCGATGGAGACCTCGATGGGCGCCACGCCGAGTCGTTTGCCGCCGCGCGCGCGCAGTTGCCGGAAGTTGTCGTTTGGCCCGCGCAATTCGAACGCGTCGGCGAATCCGTGCGCGTGGCTGTGAAAACACCCGACTCAGTCGCCGAGATGCGTGATCCCTACCTGTTCGTCGAATCTCGGTACATCGTCAAATACGCGCAGCAGTCGGCGACGTTCGCGCCGGGAGGCATCGTTGTCTCCATGGATGCGGGACGCAAGGCGGACGCGGCGACGGAATTTTCGACCGTCTTGCGCTTTACGGACAGCGCCGGAGACGAGCGGGCCGTTCGGGTGGAAGTGCAGGCGGCAACCGATACCGCGCCGCTTGCCGCCGGTGGTGCCATGGCGTCCCTGCCGGCGTTGCCATTGGGCGACATGTCACTTCCTGTCGCGCTGCTCTTTGCCTTTTTTGGCGGAGTCATACTGAACCTGATGCCCTGCGTCTTTCCCGTCCTCAGCATGAAAGCGCTGAGCCTGGTGAGGATGGGGCATGCGGTCCCGCAGGAGACGCGGCAGAGCGGACTGCTGTACACGGCGGGGATCCTGGTCGCCTTTGCCTTGGCGGGCGGCGCTCTGGTCGTCCTGAGAGAGGCCGGACAAGCCGTTGGCTGGGGTATCCAGATGCAGTTCCCGCTGGTGAACCTGGGTCTCGCGTTGTTGATGCTGGCCATTGCACTGAACCTCCTTGGCGTCTTCGAGTTCGGCGTGCGCGCGGCCGGTATCGGACAGGATCTCACGGCGGGCAGCGAACGCAAGGCGGCTTTTTTCACCGGGCTCCTGGCTGTAGTGGTGGCTACGCCATGCACGGCGCCGTTCATGGCAGGCGCTCTGGGCTATGCGCTGGTGCAGCCGGTGCCGGTTGCCCTCGGCATCTTCCTGGCCCTGGGCCTCGGCCTCGCATTCCCCTATCTGCTGATCAGCTTCGTTCCGTCGTTGGGACGCATCATGCCCAGGCCCGGTCCGTGGATGGCGACGTTCCGGAGCATTCTGGCGTTTCCCATGCTCGCGACCGCAGTCTGGCTTTTCTGGATCCTGGGTAAGCAGCTTGGCGCAAGTTCCATGGCCCTCGGGCTGCTCGCGGCGGTCTTCTTTGCCTTCTCGCTGTGGGCGTATGGACGGGTGTTCGGGAGCACGCAGCCATGGCCCTGGCGGGGCGTGGCCGCGGCGGCACTCGTTGTGACGCTGTTTACCGGCGCCAGCGTCGAGGACTACAGGTTAGACCCGGCGGCATTTGCGGATGGGCAATCCGGCACACTGGGTGAACTGACGCTGGAGAAATTCACCCCCGAGCGAGTCGCCGACTACGTCGAGTCCGGTCAGCCGGTGTTCGTCTTCTTCACGGCCGACTGGTGCGTGAACTGCAAGGTGAACGAGCGGGTGGCGCTAGCTTCCGACAAGGTTGGCGCGGCTTTTCGCGAGCGCGGCATCAAGGTTCTCGAGGGCGATTGGACCAACCAGGATCCGGTGATCACGGAATGGCTCCGCCGTCATGGCCGCGTTGGCGTTCCCCTGTACCTGTATTTTCCCAAAGGCTCGTCGGTAGCCGAGGCTGCGGTGCTGCCGCAGATATTGCTCCCCGATATCGTCATCGCCGCCATCGATGCGGCTGAGGACGCGTTGATCGCCGCCGCCGAACCCGACTGGTCGTTGGTTCAGGCGTACATCGACCTCGATGAGGCGTGGCATGCGCTGGATAAGGAGATCAGGAAATCGGACGCTTCCACCGAGGAGCGGAGCAAGCGCCGGGAGGCGGAGTTGGGAGACCATCCCGACATCAGCATGGCCGTCGCTGCCGCAAGCGCCATCCTGGATCTGGATGGCGCACACGACCGCACGCGCGACGCTGCGGTCTTCATGATGGAACATACCATGGGGTCATCTGATTCCGCCGAATACGTGGCGCGGGGAGCGCGAACGATCACGAAGCACTTTCCCGAGGACGAGGGTTGGCCGAAGCTGCTTTGGATGCTCGATTTCAATACCAATCCGGGAGAGGACGAAGCGGTGGAGGCGATCTTCGAGCGGCTGTCCGAGTCGGCAACGGCTGCCGTCACCAGAGCCACTGCCGCGTACTACCGGGCCGCCCGCAATCTGCGACTGGCGAACGAGGTTTCCACTGAGTCGGAAGAACGCGAGCAATACCGCGAACAAGCGCTCGCGATCGCCGACGGATTGAGCGCCGGGGTGGAAGACGAGGAACTCCAAAAGCGCCGCCGATTCGAAGACGATGGCACGCCGATTCCCTTCCAGACCCTGGCCGAAGCCGAGCGGGATCTGCTATACAACCTCAACCATCTCACCGTCGGCCGGAAGCTCCCGAACGTTATCGCCAAGCGGCTCGATGGCGCCGACGAAGATTTTTCAACATTTCAGAACCAGACGGTTCTGATCGATTTCTGGGCGACCTGGTGCGGCCCCTGCATCAAGTCGCTGCCGGACCTGCGGGAACTGAGTGCCCAGTTGCCGGCAAATAGTTTCGAGATACTCTCGATCAGCGTCGATGAGGAAGTCGACACGGTCGCGGAATTTCAATCGGAAGAGCCGATGCCCTGGGCCAACTGGCATGTGGGGCCGCGCCACCAGATACTTGAGACGTGGGCGGTACGCGGCTATCCCACCTACGTGCTCGTTGACGCCGTGGGCACCATAGCCGCTCGCACGCATCGCCTCGACGACCCGTTCATTTCACTGATCAGGAGCACAGCGCGAGCCCGACCCTGAAGGCGCCGTCTTGCGGTCGCGTCTCCAGGCGCACTTCGCCGGTCAGCGTTGAGGCCCGCTGCGCGACTCATGGCTAAACCCAGGCATGGCTGCCCATGCCGGACAAGACGGAGTTGCCATGAAGTTGGACTTTGACGAAGCACAATGGCCAGAACTGTCCGCCTTCCGAAGAGCCTGCCTGGCCAATCGTTTCGATGAGATGGCGGAAATCGCGACGCGTTCACATGCATGGTACGCAAACGAGAATCCTGGGAATCGCCCCATGCCTCAGTTGGCAAGGATGTTTCAGGCGCAGTACTACGCGAGCGAAAACAATCTGCAAGCGTTGCGGGAACTGCTATCAAAGGAACCCCGGGTCCTGAATCAGCCATGGACCGCACGAGGCTGGTTGCCTATTACGCAAGCCGTGTCTACTCACGGTGATCGTGGGCTTGTGGAATACATGATAGAGGCGGGTGCCGATTTGACACTTATGGTTGGCGATCAGGATGATCGTTACACCGTGCCGGACATGGCCAGATACGGTGGCCATGAACGTCTTGCTGCCTGGCTTGACGAGCAAATCAGCAAACTGGACAGGCGGATCATCGGCTGACGCGTTGCAACGGGTTGCCTACGCTTTCGTATGGTTTCTTGCTGGGTGTCGCCGTTTCCGGCCGGAACCACTGCGTTTGCGGTGCCCGGCACGGGCAGACGGAAAGCAAGCTTGAACCGCGTCGCCCATCAAAGGTGAAGTCGCAGCAGTGACTGCGGCAGGTCCTCCGACGCTAGCAGCCTGTCGGACTTGCCGCTCTGGCGCAAGATCGACGGGATGACGGGTTGGGCGGGTGGGATGACGGGTTGGGCGGGTGGGATGACGGGTTGGGCGGGTGGGATGAAACAGTCGGGCTTGGGCGGGGGCAAAACACGGCGCACGCGAAGCGGCGACGGTTTTTGTGGCGCTGGCGCGGGTCCTTATGCGGGTGGCTCGTCGCCGACCCCCGTCAACGTGATCTTGAACGCCGCGCCGGTCTTTGCGGACGCCAGCTCGATCATGCCGCCCGCGGCGCGCAGCAGCGAGCGGCTGATCGCGAGCCCCAGGCCGGTACCGCCCTCGTCGCGCCGGGTGGTGAAGAACGGTTCGAAAATCCGGCTCCGATTCCCATCGGATATGCCGGGCCCGTCGTCTTCCACCCAGACTTCGACGTTGTCACCATGCGTCTCGGCGCGCACGTCGATGCGCGACGCGCCGTGCTCGCGCGCGTTGTTCACCAGGTTTGCGAGCGCGGCTTCCAGCGATTCCCGGCGAATGTGCGCGCGTACGCTGGCATCGGGTGGAGCGCGCACCGTGGCGTGATCCAGGCTTCGGGCCACATCCAGCACGTCGGTGATCTCGTCGCCGGCGCCGATGTCGGCCTGGGCCAGTTCCAGCAGACGCAACGTCAGGCGATTCAGCCGTTCCACGTCCGAGCGCGCGTTGTCGAGAAAGCGTCGTCGCTGTGAGGGCGTCATTTCGTCGAGATGGTCGCGCAGCACCTCAACGGTCCCGCGCAGCGCTGTGAGCGGCGTCTTGAATTCGTGATTCACGTGCTGAGCGAAGTCCCGCAGGAAGACGGTCCGCTGTTGCAGATTCCTTGCCATGGCCGCAACGCTGTTCGAGAGACGCGCGATCTCGACCACGCGATAAGGTCGCTGTGCTTCGAATTCCGCCGTCTCCCCCAGCGCAAGGCGTTCCGCGCCACGGGCTATGCGGTGGATCGGGATGACCAGCGTCCGGGAGGCGAACAGCGCGATGCCGACCACCACAGCCAGGACGAGCACCGCCGCCTGGAGCAGGAGATGACGTTTCGCATACAGGGTATCGAAGATGTTGACCGGCGCCCTCGAAAGCACCACGGCGCCAACAATCTGGTCGTTCAACAGGATAGGGCTGGCGACGAAGACCAGGGTCGCGCTACCGCGGCCGATGGGGGGCGGACGGCGACCGGGTTCGCGGCGACGCAAGCGGCTGCTGTCGACACCGGCGAGGGCTTCAATCACCTCATCGCTGTGGGAGATCGATAGCCCCAGATCTGCATCGGTCGTGGCTACCACAACGCCGTTCGCATCGATCACGCGCACGCTTGCCAGGGCAACGGTTTGCGCGTCCTTCAGCACCGGCGTCAGATCGACGCCGGCGCGCAGCGCCAAGGGGTCCGCGGTCAGGCTATTGACGGCCGGCGGGAACGGCGGATAGACGGGAGATTCGACGAAGTCGAGCTGCGGCAGGCGCGGTGTTTGTGGCGATGCGTTGGAATGCGTCTCAGCGGCGCCGAGAGCCTTGTTGTATGCCGCGCGGTACGACGCGGAGATGAATGCGGCCTGGGTGATCAGTGCGGATTCAGTCTGGCGCAAGAGCGCGCTTTCATATAGGCGCAGCACCTGGATGCCCGCGACGGGGATCACCAGGACGAACAGGCTGACGACGAGGAGGACCGTTCGAAGCCGGAGCCGGAACATCAGTCGAAGCTGAGACGGTAGCCGACGCCGTGCACCGTGTGAATGGGATCGGCACCGGCGGCGCGCAACTTCTCCCGCAGGCGCCGGATGTGGCTGTCGATCGTGCGGTCGCTGACCACGCGGCGCTTGAGGTAGGCGCCCCGCATCAGCGTTTCCCGGTTCACCGTATTGCCCGCGTGCCGTCCGAGCGTGGCCAACATGCCGAACTCCGTGCCGGTCAGGGCCAGCGCCTTGCCATCGAGATACGCCAGCCTTGCTCCGATATCGATGCGCAGCGGCCCCGGCTCGATCATTCTCGCGTCGTTTGCCTCCAGGGCGTCGATGCGGCGAAACATGGCGTGAACGCGGGCGAGGAGCTCGCGTGGGCTGAAGGGTTTGGTCATATAGTCATCGCCGCCGGCGTCCAGCCCGATGATGCGGTCCACCACCGCATCCTTGGAGGACAGGAACAGGATGGGCACGTTGGAGGTGCGGCGAATGGCCCGGCAAACGTCGATGCCTTCGAGTTCCGGCATGAGGATGTCGAGCAGAATGAGGTCGGGCGCATCGGACTCGGCGATATCGAGTGCCACGCGCCCGTCGGCGGCTTCCAGCACTTCGAAACCCGCTCGGCGTATCGTGAAAGATACGACATCGCGGATGTGCGCATCGTCGTCGACGACAAGGACTGTGCGGGGGCCGGGCATCGTGGTGGGCTAGTCGTCGACGCAAACGCCCCGTTCCACCTGGATAGTGGAATGGTCAATGCCGAATCTGTCTAGAAGTAAGCACTTGATGTTCCCCATCGCGGTCTGTTCGTCGGTCCCGTCGACAAGGTCGGCATGTAGTGTCAGCACCGGCCTGTTGCTGGTCATCGACCAGACGTGCACTCGATGAATGTCCCGCAATCCTCCCACGCTAGCCACGAGCGCAGTGCGAATCTCCTCGACGCTGATGCCCGACGGTGCGCCCTGGAGCAGAATGTGGCCCGATTCGCGCAGCACCCGCCATGCGCCTCGCGAGAGAATCGCGGCAATCCCGGCGGCGAGCAGCGGATCTGCATACACCCAGTCGAACAACAGGACGAGCACCGCGGCCGCGATGGCGGCGACCGATCCGAGCAAATCGCCGAGAACGTGCAAGGCCGCGCTCCGAACGTTGAGGTTCTGCGACCCGTGCAGCATGCGGTAGACGACTATGTTGACTGCGAGGCCCATCGTGCCAATGACCAATACGGGCACGGGAAGCACGGGTTCCGCCGCGCGCAGCCTGGATGCCGCCTCGAACAGAATCCAGGCGATCAGGACGACGAGCGTCAGTCCGTTGACAAATGCGGCCACCACCTGAGAGCGGTGATAGCCGTAGCTCATTTCGTTGTTTGCTTCGCGCCGGGTCAGGCGTGCGGCGAACCAGGCTATGCCGAGCGCGGACGCGTCGAGCAGCATATGCGCGGCGTCCGCGAGCAAAGTCAGCGAATTCGCAAGCCAGCCGCCGACAGCTTCGGCCAGCATGAACAGCGCGGTGATGCACAACGCGCTTCGCAACAGGCGCTCGTCGCGATCGATGGATTGTGTCATCGCAACTTCTTGGCCATGCGCACCGCAGTCTCGAGGCCATCGTAGTAACGCGGAATGGAAGGACCGGATATGTAGCCCTGTTTGCGGTAGAACTTGCGGGCGCCGGAGTTTCCTTCCCGCACTTCCAACTCGATCTTCCGGATGCCCCCGACATCGGCCGTCTTTTCCAGCCATGTCAACAATTCGCGCGCCAGCCCGCGGCGGCGCATTCGTGGCAACACAGCCAGCAGAATCAGATGGGCTTCTTCGAGGGCGTACTGCATGATGCCGAAACCGACGATGACCTTGCCGAGTGTCGTGGGTACGCGGGCGCACAGGACGACCGTGTTCGGACTTGCGATCAGGTGCTCGATTGCCGGCGCGCGCCAGCGCCAGCCCAGGCCGCGTTCGATGTGGTCGCGCGACATGGCGGCAAGCGTTGGCGCGTCCTGTCGGGTCGCCAACCCAAGTTCTCCGGAGACCAGTTTCATTGTCCGATTATTGCAGAAACGCGCGTCGTCGCGCTGTGCCGTTGCAGCATGGTAGAGTGCCTTGCGGCATTGTGCAGAAGGGGCCGCCATGGAATTCAACAGCGTATCGCTCGACATCCATGGCGCCGTCGCGGTGATGACTTTGAATCGCCCCGAGGCGCTGAACGCCGTCGACGACGCCATGCTGGAAGGTATGGGCGATGTTGTCCGTGAGATTCGGTCTCGGGGAACCGAGGTGCGGTGCTTCTTGATCACCGGCGCGGGGCGCGGTTTTTGCTCTGGCGCCGATCTCTCCGAAAGATCGAAAAGGCGCCGCAATAGACTGCGCGACGCCTACCATCCGATCCTGTTGGAATGGCGCGATCTCCCCATGCCCATCGTCACTGCGGTAAACGGACCGGCTGCCGGTGTCGGCATGAGTTTCGCCTTGACGGGAGACATTGTCTGCGCATCCAAAAGCGCCTACTTTCTGCAGGCGTTCGCGCGCGTCGGATTGGTGCCGGACGGTGGCGCGACCTTCATACTTCCGAGGCGCATCGGCTGGAGCAGGGCGATGGAACTCTCCCTGCTCGCCGAACGGCTGCCGGCCGAGCGGGCGTTCGAGTGGGGCTTGGTGAACAGGTTGTTCGACGACAACGACGCCCTCAGGCAGGGAGCAATGCAAATCGCCCGAAAGCTCGCCGCGGGACCAAAATCGCTAGCGATGATCCGTCACGCGTACTGGTCCACCTGGCACAACTCCTACGAGCAACAGATCGACCTGGAAGCGCGGTTGCAGGCTGCGGCATCGCAGACCCACGATGCGGCGGAAGGCGCCCGGGCGTTTCGCGAAAAGCGAGACGCGAAGTTCACCGGAACCTAGGGGTGCCTCAGTCGTCGAGCGTGCCGGTGACTCCGGCGGTCACAAGCGCTTCGTACTCGCTGTCGTCAATACCCAGTTCTTCGTTTAGCACCTCCCGGCTGTGCTGACCGACGCAAGGGGCGGGACTGATCGGGGTCGAAGGTCCCCAGGAGAATCGCCAGGGGCGGCCCGGCAGCCACGTCTTGCCGGTCTCCGGGTGATCGACGGCGGAAATGAACCCCGATGCGAGAAAGCGCGGATCGGGTCGGGAGTACAATTCGTATAGCGGGACGACCCTCGCGGCGGCGATACCGAGGTTGCCGAGGGCGCGCTGGGCATCTGCGGCGTCCTGTTCCTTGCACCACTCGCCGATGAGCGCGTCCAACTCCGTTTCGTTTTCCTTTCGCAATGCCATGGTGGAAAAGCGCGGATCCTCGAGGCGGGGATCGGCGATGTGCGCGGTCAGCGCGCCCCAGGCGACATCGGTTTCGGCGGCCAGCGCGAGCCACTCTCCGCCCCGGGTCTGATAGTTGTTGTGCGGGGCGATTCGTCCGTGGTGGTTGCCCTGTGGGCGGGGCAGGGCGTGCGTGGCATCGTATTCGACCATCGCCTCTCCGCAGACTACCGCGACGGCTTCCATCATCGACAGGTCCACGCGCTGCGCCTCGCCTGTGCGATCCCGGTGGCTCAGCGCGGCCATGATCGTCGCAGCAAGAAAATAGCCGGCGACGGGATCGGGATACAGGCCGCCCGAATTCTTGCCCGCGTCGCCCTCGTAGCCGTGCAGCGACGAAAAGCCGGCCATCGGCTCCGTGGTCGTGCCGTTGCCCGGATACTCCCGATAGGGACCGTCCTCGCCGTAGGCGGAAACGGATGCCCAGATCATGCCGGGTCGAAGTCGGTGTAGTTTCTCCAGCGTGATGCCCCACGACGGCATCACGGCCGGGCGGAAGTTGTCTACGAGGATGTCGAATCGCGGCAGCAGCCGCCAGAGAATCTCCCGGCCGCGCGGATTCTTGAGATCGATGGTCACCTCGCGCTTGTGCAGGTTCACGGAGTTGTACAGGCCCTGGGTGTTCAGCGGATGCTGTACTCGATCTGGCCTGGCGACTCCCGAGGGCACCCGGTTGTGCACGCGCCGAAACACGTCGGGTCGACGTGGCGAGGCGACCTGTACCACATCCGCTCCCAGGAAGGCGAGCAGCTCGGAGGCGAATGCGCCGGACCACGCTTGACTGAAACTCAGCACCCGGACGCCCTTGAGCGGCCCAGCGTCGAGCGGGGTCCCACCCCCGTGTTGTGGGCGATTGGCGTCGACACTGGCCTCGGAGGCGGTCCTCGCCGCCAGAGGAGCCTCCGTCTTGATCTCGTCGCGGTGCGCGTCGAGACCGGGCGCGGCACGGCGAAGCTGCCAGGGACTCGGATAAAGCCTGGCCGGCGCGCCGGCGGCGCGGACAGGTCTGTCTTCGATGCGCGTCTTCACGATGAATTCGCGGGCGACGAGTTGCGCATTGTTGACGATGTCGTCGATGTCCTGCATGACGCCTACGACGCACCGCAACTCCGCCAGCGCGTGGAATACCGTCCAGCGTTCGAGCGCCGGGAGTGTTCGGGTCATGGCTTGGCGCACTTCCCGCAGGTCCTGGGAATGTCGTCCAATGTCCGGCACAAGTTCCTCGCGCCGACCGATGTCCGCCAGGTCGATTGCTTCCATCGCCTGCGTCCAGTTGCGGAAGTCACCCACTGCGAAAGCCATGCGGCCGTCCGCGAGATCCCATAGTGGTCCAGGCTGGCCGCGTCGCCGACCGCCGACCGGTCCCACTGTCGTGCCCTGATCCTGGTATACGGCGGCGACGCCCCAGGGATGCACCGTCAATGCGAACGCTTCGGCTTCGCTCACATCTACGCGTTCGGCGACACGGTGGGCGTTGCGGCGACGCAGGGCGGCCGCCGCGGCGATGAAACCGGTCACGCCGCCGACAATCCCGGCCTGGTCCAACGGCATTCGCAACGGAGGCTCGTCGCGATTGCCATTGATGAAGGACCAGCCGACGCGGGCGCTCGCGGTAAGGTTATTTCCCGCTCGCTTCGTCAGGGGATCTTCGAGACCGTGCGGCGTGATGCAAAGGTGTACGGCGTCGGGCGGAAGCTTTGCGAGCGAATCCGACAACGGCGTTCCGGCCAACGTATCGCGGGTAGTGATGATGACATCCGCGGTTCCGATCAGGGCATCGAGCGCGTCCGTGCCGTCAACGATGATGGAGCGTTTGTTCCAGTTCGCATAGGCGTGCGCGACGCTGCGCTCGATGCCGGGTCGGTTGTCCAGAAACGGCGGCTCGAAACGCAGCGGGTGGCCTTCCGGGGGCTCCGCCAATATCACGTCGGCTCCGAAATCGCCGAACAGGCGCGCAGCGAACGCGCCGGACAGCCGGTCGGAGAGGTCCACAACGCGAAGTCCTTTGAATGCTGTCGTCATGTGCGGGGTGGTCGGGCAGGGAAGCAGTCGGCCTTACGAATTATGCCCTATCACGACCAGTGGAGGACGTGCCCGCTTTCTGGTCGACGCATTTCTCGCGCACTACATTTCGCACGCAAAGATACGCTCCAGGCCAAGGCACAACGCGTCATTATCGCATTCATGCCGCCGCTTGAATTGCAGTACACTCGATGCGACATTCGGCTTGAGGCGAGACTCGCTTGAGCAGCGCCACGGTCCTGGGCCACTTCCCGGGGTACATTACGCTCTCCGACAAACTCGGGGCTAGACGCTTCGATGTCGGTCCCACCGCGTGGGCGGTGATGGGACCCACCACGGCGTGAGCGGCCAGCCGACACTTCCTGAATGAGATGAACAGGGCTGGCGACTGTTTCGTCCTCTCCGTGAACCCGCGACTTGTCCGGCCCGGCACTTGGCTGTTCCGTGAACTGGTGTACCTCCGCGCCCGCGGTGTTCCGATTCCGCGCGCTCCGGTCTGGACGCAGTAGGCCGCTGATGCTCATCGACTGCTCCTCGAAAGATTGGAACCGGCCCGATGCAGTCGAGTGCTTTCGGCATCAGGTTGCCGATGGCCTTGGCGATGGCTGGGAGGTCAGAGTTGTGGCCTACGACGACGACATTCCCGACAAGCATGCATTCATCTCCGCAGCGCTCGTGGCAACGTCGGGCTGCATACTTGTGCACATCTCGCATCACGCCGGCCGCGACGTGGTCCTCGTCGGCTTCGGCGAGTCCGATCCGGTTCCGTTCGAAGACCTCGCCGTCGCAAAAGGGGCACTCGACCGCGAGCAACTCGTTAAACCCGCGTCTGCCAAAAATCCCGACGATCCCAGTCTCCTGACGCCCCTTGTTCCTTTCGACCGCGTCCTCCATCTCCTTCGGGGATGGCGCTGTGAACTCCACGACGACCTGAATCCTGAAAATACCGATCGCGCAGCCAAACTACGACGGCTCGCGGACGAAGTCGCCGCTGGGCTGTTCGGCGACCTCGACCATTGAGGCCAACGGCGCCTGGCATCCCTGAGAATGTTTGCCCAGGCGACTGCTGAGCGGTTGCCTCGTCGACGACCTTTTGGCCGCGGGGGCGACTGGCCCGTTCAGCAAAGGGCCTATTTGCAATCGGCATTGCGCCCCATAGAGGTCAGCGACGGGCGGGCCGGCGCGACCTCACTTCCTGCGCGACTTTGGGCGGTTTCCATGGGAAACTCTCGCGTCGGACGATTGGAAGGGTGTCATGTTGAAAGGAACCATCCATCCGGACTACGCGGAGGTCGCGTCGTCGCTGCGGCGGGCAATTCCCAGGACAGGCCACGGCGGCGCCGCGGTCTGCGTGTACCATCGCGGACGATGCGTGGCAGACCTCTGGGGCGGCACGCGGGACGGCGTGGGCAGCCCCTGGTGCGAGGACACCGTCTGCCTGTCTTTTTCCACCACCAAGGGCGTGGCTTCAACGCTGCTGCATATCCTGGTTGACCAGGGACGCGTGGCCTACGACGACCCCGTCTCGAAACATTGGCCGGAGTTTGGTGCGCAAGGCAAGAACGCCATTACCGTCCGTCAACTGCTGTGCCATGAAGGCGGGCTCTATCGAATCGGGGATATGGTCGAACACCCCGCCGAGATGCTCGATTGGGAGCATATGAAACAAGTGGTCGCGAACGCCGCGCCCGTGCACACGCCGGGCGCCACGCATGGCTACCACGGATTGACCTATGGCTGGCTGATCGGCGGTCTGATCGAGGCGATCGGGCAGCGGTCGTTTCAGCGCGTGCTGCAAGAGGAATTGATCGAGCCGCTGAACCTCGAGGGCATGTTCATAAGCATGCCCGCAGAAGCCATGGCGCGCCGGGCGGTGTTGCTGGACGTGCCGGTGGAGCCACGGAGTCCGTCGACTGACGATTGGCGCGCGACATTGAGGGAACGCATCGAGGCGGCGCTGACCGTGGTCGGTGTCGAGCTGCCCGAGTTCCGGGCTTCGATGATGCCCTTCTCGGAACCCTTCGATTGGAACGACGATGCGGTGGCCGCCGCGGTGATACCGGCCGCGAACGGCCACTTTACCGCGCGGTCGTTGGCGAAGATGTACGCCATGATTGCAAACGGAGGCGAACTCGATGGTGTGCGCCTGTTGTCGCGCGCCACCGTAACCGAGATCGGTCAGGTCCAGAATCGCGGTCGCGACAAGGTCTTGTTCGTGCCGATGCAGTGGCGGTTGGGCTATCACCGCGCATTCGTTCTCGGTACCCGCGTACCGGCCGCCTTCGGCCACTATGGCTACGGCAGTAGCGGTGCGTTTTGCGATCCATCGCGCAACCTTGCGGTGGCGATGACTGTGAATAGCGGGGCCGCTTCTCCCAGCGCCTATACCCGCTTCCCGCGTGTCGCGGGCGCTGCGTTGCGCGCTGTGGATCGCCTGCGATGACATCGGCTTTCAGGCGGATTTCCCCATGAGCTATCGAGCATTGCACCGGCAGTTCGCAAAAATCGGCGATTTGCAGCATGCGCAGGCGATGCTGTCGTGGGACGAAGCGGTGATGATGCCTCGGGGCGGCGGGCCGGGCCGCGCGGAGTCTCTGGCGACGCTTGCGGGTGTCGTGCACACGATGATTTCCGACGCGCGCATTGGCGAATGGGCCGATGCGGCTTCGGAAGAGACGGAACTCGATGAATGGGAGCGCGCCAACGCGCGCGAAATTCAGCGCATATGGCGCCGTGCGCGCGCCTTGCCGGAAGAACTCGTCGTGGAGTTCAGCCGCGAAACGGCGCGTTGCGAGCAGGCGTGGCGCGTACGGCGCGCGGAAAACGATTGGAACGCCATGGTGGAACCCTTGAGCCGGGTCGTCGAACTCAATCGCCGGCGGGCGGAGCACCTGGGATCCGCCCTGGGAATGGACCCCTACGATGCGCTGATGGATGGATTCGAGCCGGGAATGTGCCGGTCGGTGATCGGTCCGATCTTCGATCAATTGAAGGGAGCGCTGCCGCCGGTGATCGAAGCGGCGCTCGGTGCGCAGCACGAGCCGTTGCCGATGCCGGGACCGTTTACCGATGCGAAACAGGCGGCGTTGGCACGGAACCTGATGCAACGATTGGGATTCGATTTAGAACGTGGCCGACTGGATACGAGCCATCACCCGTTTTGCGGCGGCGACCCGGACGATACGCGGATCACGACGCGCTATAACCCGTATGACTTTCTCGAATCCATGTTTGCCGTGCTGCACGAGACCGGTCACGCGATGTACGAACAGGGATTGCCGATCAATTGGCGTCGTCAGCCGGTGGGAAGTTCGGGCGGCATGGCGCTGCACGAAAGTCAGTCGCTCCTGATGGAGATGCAGGTTTGCCGGAGCCTCGAGTTCCTGCGGTTCGCGGCGCCCATCGTGCGCGAGTCCCTGGGTTGCGACGACAATGACCCGGCCTGGTCGGCGGAAAACCTGCATCGCGCCGCGACCCGGGTTGCGCGTGACTTCATCCGGGTCGAGGCCGACGAGGTCACGTATCCGCTGCACGTCATTCTGCGCTACGAACTTGAACAGGATCTGATCGACGGCTCCATGCGCGTGACCGATATTCCAGAAGCCTGGGATGCGAAAATGACGGAGTACCTGGGCCTCACGACCGCGGGAAACGACCGCGACGGCTGCATGCAGGACGTACATTGGTTCACCGGCTTGATCGGATACTTTCCGACGTACACGCTGGGCGCGCTCACGGCGGCGCAGTTGTTCGCGGCTGCGCGCGCGGCGGGCGTTGCCGATGCGATTCATGCAGGGAATTTCGATGCGCTGGTCGGTTGGCTCAGAAGCAACGTCCACGCGCACGGATGCGCGAAAACCACCGCGCAGATTGTTGAAGAGGCGACAGGCGCTCCGTTGGGCACGGCCGCCTTCCTCGCACACTTGGCCCGGCGCTATGGAACTCTGTAAACTCGGGTGCAGCAGGGACTTTCCAGGAGGTCGCATGCGCCGCATGACGTTGACGCTCGCGCTGTTGGCTGCGGGTCTGGCGTCGCTTCAGTTCGCCGACGACGACAATGAACAGACGGCCGACGACGCGCCGCTGGATGTCGATGCGATCCTCGCCAACCCGCTGGATGAGGATGAATATCGAACCAGCAGGCACTGTATTGCCACCAATAGCTACGACGGACTGGAGGTTCTTGACGAAAGCACCTTGCTGTTTCGGGGACGCAAGGGCATTTGGCTCAATCGCCTGTCGCGTCCCTGCCGCGGTTTGACGTGGGACTCGATCCCCACCGTCGAATCTCACGGTCGCCGGGTGTGCGAGCATGACCGCTTTCGCGGCCAGCCTCGTTCGGGATTCCCGGGCTCCATGAATTGCGTATTGGGCAAATTCGAGAAGATCGACGAGGGGCAGGTTGAAAGCCTGCGCGCCGCGCGGGGTATCCGGCTGGGTTCCGAACGGTGAACGGGAGGGTAGTGCGGCGGCCCGCTGTCCTTGCTGTCGCTTTCATCTTGTGCGGGATCGTCGCCGCCGCGGACGAGTCGAGTCAGGAGCGCGATGTCGACGCGACCATTGCCGAAATCCTGGCGGGATCCGACGACGCCGATTACAGCGAAACAAGACGTTGCATTGTTTCGGGGCGTATTGATCGCACGGAGGTCTTGAGCGACCGCTTCGTCGTGTTTCATTTGCGCGGGGGCAAGAAGTATGTCGTGCAGTTCAAGCGTCGTTGTCCGGGCTTGAGAAGGAACGGCGTCACGCGCATTGAGCGCCGCTCGTCACAAATCTGCGCGAACGACACGATTCAGGGACGCTTCGGCATAGGCTTCGACGATGGGGCCTGGGGTCCGCGCTGCATAATTCCGAAGTTTGAACCTGTCACCGAGGAGCAGATCACCTTCATCGAGGAAGCGCTGAAAGCGCGCTGATGGCCCGCGAATGATCGCGACGCGAAACATGGGCGGGACCGACATCGCCGTGACGGAACTCGGCTTCGGTGGCGCGCCGCTCGGCGTGGTGGGTGATTTGATCGCCGACGAAGAGGCCGCCACGGTCATGCGTCGCGCCTGGGACGGCGGCATTCGGTACTTCGACACGGCGCCACTCTACGGGCACGGTCTTAGCGAGAAGCGCGTGGGCCGCGTGCTGCGAGAGTTGCCGCGGGACGCGTTCGTCCTGTCGACCAAGAGCGGGCGTTTGCTCGTGGCGGTGGAAGAGGGTCAGCGAGTCGCCCGCGCACGGGACCGCGAGCCTTTCGGCATACGCTACGACTATTCCTTCGATGCGGTGAAACGCTCTATGCAAGCGAGTCTCGACCGGTTGGGCCTCGACCGCATCGACATCCTGCTCTGCCACGACATCGACACCTGGACCCACGGCGAAGCGCAGCCGGGGATATTCGACGCGGCGCGAAGTGGCGCGCTGCCAGCATTGCGCGAGCTACGCGAGCAGGGCGTCGTGCGTGCCATCGGTCTCGGCGTCAACGAGTGGCAGGTGTGCAGCCGGTTATTGGACATGATGGATGTCGATTGCTTCTTGCTCGCCGGCCGTTTCACTCTGCTGGAACAGGACCCGCTGGACACGTTCCTGCCGAAGTGCCTGGAAAGGAAGGTCTCCATAATCATCGGCGGACCCTACAATTCGGGCATCCTCACCACCGATGATCGGCAGCGGGCAACCTATGATTACAAGCCGGCGCCGGACCACCTGTGGCGGAAAGCCCAGGCGATCCGGCGCATGTGCGAGTCCCACGGCGTGGACCCGCGCGCGGCGGCCTTGCAGTACCCGCTGCGACACGCCGCCGTGGCGGCCGTGATTCCGGGCGTCTCGGCCATTGAAGAGGTCGACACCAACCTTGATCTCTTCTCGCGCGATATCCCCGACGCGCTGTGGCGCGATTTGACCGAAGCGGGGCTCGCGCGGGAAGTCGCTTAGCCCGCTTCCTTGTCGGGTTACAACAGCGGCGATTACGGATCGCGGTGCTTTGGTTACCGGCTGAGGAAACCCGCATCGGGCGAGTTCAAGAGGCGGACCAGAGCACGAGCTTCGTCCGCGCGGCCATGTGCCTGAAGTCCTGGTCTGTAGACAACATGACCAGCCTGTGGCGAATGCAGATCTCGGCGAGCAACGCATCGATGGTTCCCGCCCGAACACCGTGGCGGCGGCAATCGTTGCGTATTTCGGCGGCGTCGATGTAGTCCTCGCGGGCGGGGGTGATCATGGCGAGCGCCGCGAATCGTTCGACGATCCGCGTCCTCGCTCTCGGTCGGCGAAAGCCCTGCAACAACTCCTGCAGGACCACACCGGTCGTGTGGATTGTCTCGCCGCCGCCGAGCGCCTCCCTTAGACGCGCCACCTCCGGTCTCTCCGATGCCGAATCCCGCCGTAACGCCAGTGACCACACGCTGGTATCCACAAACAACGTCACCTGCGGTGCCGTTCGCGCTTGTAGTCGAAGTCCTCGTCCCAGTCGAGCTTTCCGAATAGGTCCAGGATCCGTTCCTGTTCCCGCCGCGCGACGAACTCCCGCAATGCGCGGTTGACGGTCGCCCTTTTGGTCTTCTCGCCACCGACTTCCAGAGCCCTGTCCAGCAGCGCCGGATCTATCGCCAGGTTTGTCGCCATGTGTCATCTTCTACACAATTCTTCACACAGAAAGTAGTCTTAATAACGTTGCCTGGTCAAGTCGCGGAGTGCCAGCGGGGGACGCTTGCAACTATCAACCAGTTGGACCAAGATAGCCATCCAAGTAGCCATTGGGAAGAACCAAGTGAGCCAAGTCTCGATTGCGCAGGCGAGAAACTCTCTGACGCGGCTGATCCATAAGGTCGAGACGGGAAAGCCTGTTCATATCACGCGCCGAGGCAAGCCGGTGGCCGTGTTGATGTCGCAAGGGGATTTCGAAGCGCTTGGGGCCGATGTTCCGAGGGAGAACGTCTGGCAGGCCATACAAATGTGGCGAGAAGAGCAAGACATTGACTGGCCCGACTTGACGCTGGATGAGGTGAGCCGTTGGCGTGATCACTCCTCTGGTCGGGCCGTCCAATGGCCGGACTGAGATACCTTCTTGACACCAACATTCTGACGGAAGGAAGCCGTCCGCGACCGAACCCGGCCGTCATGTCGCGAATTGCGGAATGCGGGTCGGAGGCGGGCACCGGCGCGCCCATTCTCCACGAATTGCACTATGGCGTGATGAGCATGCCAATCGGTCGAAGGCGAGAGCGGCTCGCCGAATACTACCGACGCTTGTTTGTCTCGTCGTTGCCGATACTGCCCTACGATGCAGATGCCGCCCGATGGCACGCGGCTGAACGCGCGCGTTTGACGACCGATGGACGGACACCGGCCTTCGTGGATGGACAGATTGCCGCAATCGCCGTGGCCAATGGACTAACGCTCGTGACCCGTAACTTGGCTGACTATGCGGGATTTGCTGATCTAATCGTGGAAAACTGGTTTCAGTGAGGCTAACAGGCTGTCGATCTTGCCGCATTCGCGGCAAGATCGACAGGATGACGGGTTGGGCGAGTGGGACGAAACAGTCGGGTTGTCCGATCACGAAACCGACGTAACACTTTGATTCTAAATCAGCATCTGGACTTAGGAAAAAATCAGTTACCACAATAGTATCCACACGCTAACACAGCGCTTTTCTCGGAGCCTACTCCGCACAAAAGGCTGCAACCTTTCTAGCGGCACTCCGCGCTGGTGATGTGTGGATGCTCGCCCCTGGTTCCGCCCAAGCAGATTTCTCGGAGGCTGTCCTCTCGCCAGCATAGTCCGAGTGCGGCACCTTCCTCGTCGGGCCCGAGACGACCACTATAGCAACCGACGAACTGCATCCCGCTCCCCCAGGCATTCTTTAACAGTTCGTGTTCTCGCAACGGAGCGTGGGGATCCTCGGGATCCCAGAGGCCAACATAGTGCGCGAACACGGGAGAGCCCGACATCCCTTCCCGCGTCTGTGAGTCGATGAAGAAGGCAGGTAGAGTCTGATCACCTATCGACACGTCGAACGCGGTTTCGGAAGCAATGTAGCCCGACTTCCAAAGAGGCAACCCCGGGCCGATCTTCAAGGATCGAGGGTATCCGACCACGAAGACGGTGCAACCGGGCCCGACGGGCACGCGACCTTCGTCGACACGGTTTGCGATGTTGTGGAGGACCTTCGACGACGACAACGAACCTTGAACGTGCAGTGCAACAACATCGCACCGAGAGCCGAGGGCGGGGTGTTCCAACCACAAAGGGGTTCGATCCGTGCCGTAGATGTTGATTGGGGCTTGCACGCTGCCCATACGAACACGACCATCCGGCATGGGGTCACCGACCATGAGCAAGTGGCCGACAAGTCGAGTTGGAAGCCGACCCGAGTGTGACAGCGGTTGCTTCGTCAAGAAGTGTTTACCGCTGACTACGTGCCAGTTGGTGACAATGAAGATCTCATCGTTGATCGCGAAAAAGAAACCTGTCGCGGTCGACAAGAGTCCCTCGTCGTCATGGCTTTCCAGCCGAAAGGCGCTCTTCGAGTGTGCCTCACGAAGAACGTTCTTTGCGTCCATATGAGGCCCTCACTGCCATATCTCAAGGAGCATGCCGACCCGCTCAATCACGAGTCAATGGCGCGACGGTGTCAGATGTCGTTGCCGTGACGGTCTGCCTCTCTGCCAATATAGCAATAAAAACAACAAATTATTTGAAGGAATACCCTGAATGGCCTTTCTGTCGCTGGCTCCCCTGCAGCGTCGGGGAACGCGCGGGCGCGCAGGTCGGCGAACGTGCCGCCGCCTATCTCGATGTCGAAGCGGAGTTCGTGGTCACCGCCAATCAACGCCATTGAGCCTTCCGTGGCGTCTCGTATCGAGATCGCGGGCTCTGCGACCACCACCCAAGGTTTGTCTTCCTGCTTCGTCATATAGATCGACCGCATGTGGAAGACATCACCGTAACGGGTCACGGACAGTACGATCCGGTGTCCTTCGCCCGCGGGCGATTCGATGCTTGCTTCGGCCATCTGCCCGAGCCGGACCAACATCAACGGCGAGAAGACACGTTCGCCGTCGCGGTGGATCTCAAGCGTGATGGGGGCAGCATCCTGGGCAACGGGTGCGGCGGCAAGGGGCAATGGGAGGAGGGTCAGCATCACGAGGGCGATGGCGGCAGTAATTCCACCGTCAGCACGGTTCCCCTGTGCCGCAGACTCGAGGGCGATGTCGTCGCGGCGGCGGTAGCCGACGCGGATCTCGTGCTCGACGCCACCGACAACTTGGCGAGCCGCATCGCCATCAATCGTCTGTGCGTGGACACCCGGGCCCCGCTGGTGTCCGGGGCCGCCATTCGCATGGAAGGACAAGTCGCGGTATTCGATACCAGGCAGGGGGGCTCGCCCTGCTACCAGTGCCTGTATCCCCAAGGGGAAGGCGAAGAACTGAACTGCGCCGAAAACGGTGTCATCGCGCCGCTGGTCGGCATCATCGGTGCGGTGCAGGCCATGGAAGCCGTGAAGCTGATCGTCGGCGTCGGCGAAACACTCGTCGGCCATGTGCTCTATCTAGACGCCAAGCGCATGGAGTGGCGCAAGTTCACGCTGCCCAAGAACCCGAAGTGCGCCGTTTGCGACAAGCGGGGGGAACCGGAAAACTGAACATCGTGGACGATGTCCCGATCGCCGGCGCATTGTCGAAGTCGCCGGGATAGAATCGCACCAACCATGACCCTCCTTCGATTCGTCCATGCGGCCGACTTGCATCTCGACAGCCCGTTCAAGGGATTGCGGGCCGCAGCGCCGGACCGTGTCGCGAGCGCCCTTTACGACGCAACGTTCCAAGCCTACGAAAACATCGTCGAACTGTGCATTCGAGAGGAGGTGGACGCGCTGCTCGTGGCCGGAGACATCTACGACGGGGCCGACCGCAGCCTTCGCGCCCAGAGCAGATTCGTCGACGGCCTGGATCGGCTCCATGCCGCAGGCATTCGGTCCTTCGTTTGCCACGGCAACCACGATCCCCTCGACGGCTGGGAGGCGCGGCTCAAGTATCCGGGGGGCTGTCACCGATTCGGATCCGAATTCGATGCCGTGCCCGTGTTCCGGGACGATCCCGAGCGGACCGTTGTCCACGGCATTAGCTATGCGCACCGCGACATGACAGCGAACCTGGTCCGCCGCCTCGACCGTGCCGACCCTGGGCCGTTTTCCATCGGTCTGCTGCACACGAACGTTGGCAACAATCCGGGACACGCCCCCTACGCTCCGTGTTCCCTGGACGATCTCCGGCGGTCCGGCATCGACTACTGGGCACTCGGCCATATCCACACGCGTCAGATCCTGAACGAACGGGACCCGGCCGTTGTTTATCCCGGCAATCCCCAGGGCAGACACTTCAACGAAACCGGCCCGCGCGGGGTGTATCTCGTGGAGGTGGACGAGGGCGGCGACGTGCGTCCGCAGTTTCGCGCCGTGGATTCGGTCCGCTGGGAACGGATCGCGGTCGCCATCGACGGCATGGAGACGGAACAGGACTTGCTCGACGCGCTGCACGAAAGAATGCAGGGCGCGTGGGACGACGCGGGCGACCGCCACGTCCTTGTCCGCGTCACGCTGCACGGCCGCGGTCGATTGACCGAATTCCTGCGCCGGGAGCACACCGAGGGCGATCTGGCGGCGCAGATCAATGACGCCTGGGACGGACGGACGCCGTTCCTTTGGTGCGATCGCGTGGAGGACGAGACGCGCGCAGCGTTCGATCGCGAGGGACGCGCCGCCGGTTCCGATTTTCTGGCGGAGGTGCTGCGGACCGTGGATCAAGCGCGGGAGGATCCTGCGCGGCTAGTGAGTCTGCGCGAAGGACTGGCGGATCTGTACCAACATCACCGCTTCCGCCGCCATCTGGGCGATGCGCCGGACGATCATGGTCTCCTGGTGCTTCTCGAGGAGGCGGAATCGATGACCGTGAATCTGCTGTCCGAGGACGACGAGTGAGAATTCGAAGCCTCCACATCGACGGTTTCGGCAAGTTCGCCGACTTCGACTGCGGACCCTTCGAGGGACCTGTAACCGTCTTCCTGGGAGCGAACGAAGCGGGCAAGAGCACGTTGCTGGCCTTCATCCGCCGCGTATTGTTCGGTTTTCCCGACGGGCGCAGCAGAAGAAACCCTTACCCGCCGATCGCCGGCGGCCAGCACGGCGGCAGCGTGACCTTCGTCAGCGATGCGGGCGAGGTCATCACCGTGCGCCGCTTCAGTGGCACCGGCGGCGGAACGCCTGCCCTCATTTCCGCAGCCGGCGCGCCGATTGTCGCAACGGAACTGCCAAAGCTGCTAGGCAATCACTCGATGAGCGTGTTCGAGCATGTCTTCGCCTTCAGCCTGGACGAGTTGCACGACGATGCGCTACTGCGCGACGAGAGCATCAACGGCCAGATATATAGCGCGGGGATGGGCGCGAGCAGGCTCCCCGGCGCGCTAAGAATCCTAGATCAGGACAAACGCGACTTGTTTCTCAAGGGCGGAAGCAAGCATGAGATCCACGAGATCGCGGGGGCCATCGACCGGGTCGATTCCCGGCTAAGGGACGTGCGGAACAACGCGGAGCAGTACGGGCGCCTGTCGACTCGGTTGGCGCAGATCGAGTCCGAACTGGGCGAATTGGGCGAGCGCCGCAGTCGCTACGAGTCAAAGCTGCGGCGCTACCGCAATCTCGAGCGCGCCTGGGAAGACTGGAATGACCTGCTCGATGCCGAGGACGGGTTGCGGAACCTTCCGGAGATAGACGAGTTTCCGGAGAACGGCGTGGGCCGGCTGGAGACGTTGGACGAACGAGCGGCTGTGGCACGCGAAGAATTGGAGAAGGCAACCCGCCGGGTGCTGAGCGCCAGGCAAAGGGCCGAGCTGCCCATCGAGCGAGAGGCAATGCTGCGCGAGTCCGCAGCTATAGGCAGGCTTCAGCGCGCGCGCAACTCGTTCGACCAGTCCGTGCGCGATCTGCCCCAACGCCAAGTCGAACTCGCCGCCATTCGATCGAGACTGGCCAAGACCCTCGCCGAACTGGGACCGGACTGGACCGCCGAACGCCTCTCCGAATTCGACCTGTCCATAGCGGTGCGAGAGGAAGTTTCGGCGCACGCGGACCGCCTGCGTACGGAAACGGAGAACCGCGACCACCTGCGATCAGCCGCGCTCCAAGTTCAAAAAGCAATGGATGAGGCGTCCGACGCCGTCGAACGCGCTCGAGACGAGTTGCAGGCCACGCCGCGACCGGCACTGGACGCGGACGGGATAGACGCGCGCCGCCTCTTGATACGCCGAGCCCGGAACACTCTGGACGAACATGGCCGCGCCGCAGTCAGGGCCAATGATCTCCGCAGTCAACTGGGCGACGAAGCCGAAGACGCGTCGCCGACACGACCGGCGCGCCGCGACAGGGTGCTTGCCGTCATATTGGCCGCCGCCGGCCTGACAGTGTTGTTCCTCGGCGTCGCTTTGCCGGGAGATTGGGCCATCGGCATCGCCGTCGCGATACCCCTCTTGGCCGCTGCCGCCTTCGTGTTGTTCCGCGCCCGTCGATCGGCGCGTCCGGGCGCCAGGGACGCGATCAGAACCCGGATGCGGCAGCAGGCCGATGAAGCCGAACGGCAATCGAAATCGCTTCGGGAACGGCTTGCGGCACAGGCCGGGGAACTCGGCGTCGCATCGGTCGACGTCGACGCGCTCGACGCGCAGGAAGATGCGCTGGTTCTTGAGCGGGAGCGGTTCGCCGCTCGGCAAGGATCGGAAAAGGCGCTGGTGCAGGCCGAGACTCAGTTGCAACGTCGGCGGGTAGACTGCGACGCTTTGGCGAAGGCCATTGAGGACGCCGAAACCACACTTCAAGCCGCCGAGGACAAGTGGCGGCAGTGGTTGGCTGACCGCAAGCTCCAACAGACGTTTTCGCCGCAGAATATCGAGGTTTTGGAGGGGCGCGTCGATCTCGGACGCACCCAGTCGGACGAAGTGCTGACGATGCAAGGCCGCATTTCCGCCATTCGGGAGGACATCGACCGCTTTGTTGCGGAGGTCGTGCGGATAGCTGCATTGCTTGATATCGAGATCGACCCGAACGACCACCTCAACGTGGCTCGCATTGCGGATGCGCTGATCGAGTCACACACCGAGGTAGAAAAACAGGCGCAGGCGCGGGAGGATGCGCGGGACGAGTTGCGGCAAGCGGAAGAGGAGCAGGCGCATCGCGACGGATCGCGGAAGGAGGTCGCGAACCAAATCGGCACGCTGTTGCAGTCCGGCGGCGCAGAGAACGCCGAGGAGTTTCGGCGGCGAGCAGTCTCGTTTGCGGAACGCACGAGACTGCAAGCCCAATTGGATGCCTCCAACAGGAACCTTCAGCGGATCAGCGGCCCCGGTGCGCGGCTGGCGGCATTCACGAAACGGCTCGCCGCATCGGACCCCGCGATCATCGGGGAAGGAATCGACCGTTGCCGGGCGGAATTGGCGACCATCGAATCGAAACGATCCGAACTGGATACCGAGCGGGGATCGGTCACCACGGAGCGTGAGCAATTGCTCGGCGAGGAAGAGTCATCCAGGTTGAGGGCGGAAGGTCACCGTCTGCGGGAACAGATGGACGGGCACGCGCGGGAGTGGGCCATTCGCATGGTCGCGGAGAATCTCCTCAAGGAAGCGCGGGGCAAATTCGAAAAGGAGCGGCAGCCCGATGTGCTGCGTCACTCCGAGGGATATTTCCGCGACATGACGGACGGACGGTATCGAACCGTATTCTGCCCGCTCGGCAGTTCCGAAATACACGTGACGGATAACGATGGCGGTTCCAGGCAACCCGCTCAACTTAGCCGGGGCACCCGGGAGCAACTATTTCTGTCGTTGCGGTTCGGGCTAATCCGAGAATTGGGCGAGCGCTCGGAGCGGTTGCCGGTGATCCTCGATGAAGCTTTGGTGAACTTCGATGCGGACCGGGGAGCGCGAGCGGCGCGCGCGTTCACGGAACTTTCGGATCAGAACCAGGTGTTGGTGTTCACCTGCCATCGGCAGGTCGCGGACTGGTTCGCCGACGCCGCGAACGAGAGCGGCGCGCGGCAACCGCAGGTCATCGGCCTTTAGGGAACCTCCGAACACGTTGCATTTCGTGCGCACGGAACTTGGAAAACCGGCATGACGTCTGAGCGGCCACAAAATCGACCTTGACGCACACCCGAGAATTGGTGCGTCATGGGAAGGGTAGCGTTGAGGGCATACGGGAGCTGCGCTATAGTCTCCAAGACATTCTGGGAGTGCGTCATATGGCCGCGCGCGCCATTGATTCTGCCTCTACTTCGTTCTGTCTGGTCTTCGTCTCGGGCGAAACGAAGACAAAGCGTCGCGCCAAGGCATAGCACCCCAACGGTCACAGCGTAATGGCAGAAGTGCACAACAACAGGTCGGCGGCCGGATATACCACGGGAGAGGTGGCCGACTTGATTGGCCTCACCCACGACCAGGTGCGACAGTACGTCAAGCGCGGCATCGTCGAACCGAAGCGGGGAGGCCGGCGCGAATACCGGTTCTCGTTTCAGGATGTCGTCCTGTTGCGCACGGCCAAAGGGCTGTTGGACGACAAGGTCCCCGCGCGCAAGGCCATTTCCGCGCTGACGAAACTCAAGGGCAGGCTCCCCGAAGCGACGCCGCTCGCTTCTCTGCGCATCTTCGCCGATGGCAAGGATGTGGTGGTGCGCGCAGAAAAGGAGCTATGGGACGCGGAATCGGGGCAGGGCCATCTCGACTTCGGCGTGCCGGCAGCGGCAGAGGCATCGGGCGAAGTCGCGCGCATTGCCGATCGCGAATTGGGCGACTCGGAGGAACTGGGCGACTCGGAGGAACTGGGCGACTCGGAGGAACTGGGCAGCCACGAGTGGTACAACCTGGGGCTCGACTACGAAGACGTGGACGTCCAGAGAGCGAAGGAAGCGTACGCTCGCGCCATAGCCCTCAATACCGACAATGCGGATGCGCATGTCAACCTGGGTCGACTGTTCCAGTTGCAGGGCGATCTGAAACGGGCCAAACGCCACTATGGTCTGGCCCTCGGCGCCACTCCCGGGCACGAACTCGCGATCTACAACACGGGCACGGTGTTCGACGAACTGGACGAACTGTCCATGGCGGCGGGGTACTACCACCGCGCGCCCGGCGTGCCCGATGCCCACTACAACCTGGCGCGAATATTCGAGTTGCGCGGCGACGAGGTTTCCTCGCTGCGCCACTTGCGGACGTATCGCCAACTGCTCGACGACAAGACCTGACGCCGGCATCGACGCCGGGGATCCCACAGCCAAGCGCTACGTCAGAAGTAGCCTTCTCGCACGTACCGCGTCCATGGTTCCTGCTCGCCGATGCCGTAGCCCCGAAGCAAACCCTGTTTCAGCCACTCGCGAAAGTCGGGGTGGGCGTCGAGCGTGGTAATCCTGTCCACGGCTCTTAGCCATGGGCCTGGATCGAATTCGACCTGGCGGTGGTGGAAGACGCCGTCTTCGAAGACGCCGTAGCAGGCCAGCAACTTGCCGCAGCGATTTTGTCCCACGCTGCCCGGGTTGATGAATTCCTGTCCCTCGACGACGTGCCTGAACTGCACGTGGGAATGGCCGAAGAGCACGTACGGGCAATCGCTGCCCTGCGCGAGTCGAACGAGGGTTTCGTCGGGCGTGTCCGGCAGGGCGTGTCGGGCCTTTCCGGGGAGCGTCCCGTGTTGCAGGCACATCCTGGTCCCGTCCACCTCATACTCTCCGCCCGGCTGCATGTTGCGCAGATATTCGTAACCGGCGGGATCGAATGCATCGAAGATCCAGTCGTACAGCGCCAGCCACGAGGCCGGCCAGTTGGCGATGCGTTCCGGCTCCAGCATTTCCACATCGTGATTGCCAATGATGGAAATGCCGGACAATCCTCGCAGCAGCGCCATGGTTTCGTTCGGCTGCGGACCCGGTGAGACCGAGTCGCCCAAGAACACCGTCGCGTCGGCGTCGCGCTCTTTCCCGAGGACTGCCGACAGCGCTTCGGCGTTGCCATGCACGTCGGAAATGACCAATGTTTTCATACGGCTCCGATCACGGGCAGTCGCCTGGATCCGGGCCTCGGGCGAGGCTCCTCGATCGTTGCAACGCCACCCGGACGGGGTGGCGTTGCAACCTGGACGCGGCCCGGCTTCCTAGTTGAAGTAGAGCTTGACCCGGGCGTACCAGAAGCGGCTGGACCACGACCGGTAGTCCGGATCGAAGTCGTTGGCGAACGACTCGGGGAAGTACGGCGGATCCTGGTCCAGCAGGTTGTCGACACCCGCTGCGAACGTGACGCTATACGCGTTCCGTTCCCACAGGTAGGAAGCGACGATGTCGTTGTACAGCCTCGCGTCCAGCGTGCGCACTTCGTCACCCGCATCGTAGGTGCCATCCGCGTCGTAGCTCGGCGGAGTGTTCGCGACACCCTTGCCTTCGGCGATGTACTGCCAGGACCAGCGCGCGGACCACGGGCCTCGGGTCCAGCCGACGTGCGCTGTCGAGCGCAGATCGACATTGTTGTTGCGCGAACTGCCGAACACGTACCCGACTTCCAGGAAGCGCGTGCCGAGGGCGTCCGTGCTCTCCCAGTTATCGTATTGGGTCATGTCCCAGGCAAGGTCGAAGATTCCCCAATCGGTATCGACGCCACTCAAGGAGACGGCCATGTCAATACCTGATACGGCCAGCGCGCCCACGTTCGTCGCGAGGTCACGGAGGTCCGTTACGAAACCGCCGGCGCCTCGGTCCACGTGCTCGCAGTATTGGGGCGTGTCGCTATAGCACTGTTCGAGGATGTTCTGGTCGCCAATCGCGGAGATCGTGTTGGCGATCTCGATGTCGAACCAGTCCAATTCGACCTGGAAACCGTCCAGCCATCCGGGTTGGTAGACCATACCGAAGCTGAAGTTTTCCGACTCTTCAGGTTGCAGTTCCGGGTTGCCGCCAACCGTGATGCGGATCTGCGAGTTGGGCTGGGTGAACCCGTCCGGAACGCCGTGGCTCTGGCACTGCGCGTTGGTTTGCTGATTGCCGCTGCCCGTGAAGTTGGGCGAATTGACGTCGCAGGGATCCTGCAATTCCGGATAGCTGTCCGACTGGCCGAAGAAGAGTTCGGGGACCGACGGCGCCCGGAACCCGTCCGACACCGTCATCCGAAGCAGGAGATCATTGTGCGGACGCCACGTGACGTTGTACTTGCCGTTGGTGGTTCGACCGAACGTCGAGTAGTCGGAGCTGCGGACGGCGATGTTGATGTCGAGAGACTCGGCAAAGGGCGCCCCGGACAGGAGCGGTATGGCGATCTCGGCGAAGAACTCCGAGACCTCGTAGCTGCCGTTGGTCGGCTGCGAGGCGTTGCCGGAAGTCGCGCCCGTGACGATCAGGGCGTCGGGAGACGTGAAGCCGGACTCCTCGCGCACCTCGTAGCCGAACGCCGCGCCCACGGGTCCAGCCGGCAGGTCCATCACCGTGCCCGTGATCTGGGCGTTGATGTTCTTCATGTTGTTGCCGCCGTTGTCGTGGGCCGTGAAGCTGATGTAGTTCAGCATCGCTTCCGTTATGGACCCGGATCCGTCCCAACGACCGTCGCCGGGGTACGTCGCATCCGTGCCCTGGCCGCCGAAGACGTTGAGCGGTACGCAATCGCCGGTGCAGCCCGCGGCTGGGCCGAGGGCCTTGCGGATGGCATCGGTATTGAGCAGTCCTTCTGTGGTGACCGATGCGTTGTTCTGCGCCCATGACCAATAGACTTCCCAATTCCAGCGGTCACCCAAACCGCCCTCCAGGCCGAAGCCGCCCCGGAAGGTCTCGATATCCTGCAGGAAGTTGCGGTTGCCGGCTTCCACCATGCGCCGTCCGAACCACCCAGAGGCAACGGGTTCGCTTAGCGTGCTGCAATCCGCGCCAAGGTTGTTGGTGCCTGAGAAGCCGCAGAGGGTGATTCCAAACGGATTGTGGATGTTGGTCGCATCGATGCCTTCATCAGCCTCGAAACCCCAGAACAGGGGCGTCGGTGCGAGTAGCTGGTCCGAGAGCCGGTTCTGGTACAGCGCGTCGAACAGGAACGAGATGCCATCCGTAAGCGCGTAGGACCCGTTCATGAAGATGTTGCGCCGTTCGTTCGGCGTCTGAATGTAGTTGTCCGGGTTGTAGTTGAACCGGTCGTCGGGACTCGTCCACTCGCGAAAGTGACTCGGGTCCGTCCCCGCGTCCCCTTCGTTCACCGTGAAGTTGGAAAAATCTCCGACCACGCCACCGTAGCCGAATCGGCCTTGGGGCGTGCCGGAGCTACCCCCGTCGTCAGGCCTCTTGGCCGTCTCTGCCCGATCCGCATTCGACAGGGAGTTGATGGTGGTAAGACTCGCGCCGATCGTGAACCGGGCCCGATCCCCCGTGGTGCCGCCGAGGACGCTCCAGGTCTGTTCGTCGCCTCCGCCGTCGGCCGTAAAACCGCCGGATTGGTGAGAGAACTCGATACCCTCGAAGCTCTTGCGCAGGATGAGGTTGACGACGCCAGCGATGGCGTCCGAGCCATACACCGCGGAGGCCCCGTCCTTCAGCACTTCGATGCGCTCGATCGCGGCCATGGGAATGGTGTTCAGGTCGATGGATGAGTTGGCGCCTTCGCCGGACGCTACCCAGCGCTTGCCGTTGACGAGCACCAGCGTGCGGGCGGAACCTAGCCCGCGCAGTTCGACCCGAATGGATCCATCGCCGCCGTTGTTGTAGGTCCGGTTAACGCCCGAGCCCTGCATGGGCAAGCGTTGAATCAGGTCGCCGATGGACAGCAGACCGGAGTCCTCGATGTCCTGCCGGGTGACGACCGTGAGCGGCTGCGGTCCGTCCGTCGGCGAATACGCGATTCGCGATCCGGTGACGACGACGGTCTCGATCGTGGGATCGGCGCCAACGTCGGCTGCGAGCTCATTTGTGTCTTCGGCCGCAGTGACGGGCACGCCGACGAGCAGCGCGATACCGCCAAGCAATGCAGCGAAGGACGATGCAAACGTATGGTTCATGCTATTACTCCTTTTCCAATAGACGGGGGAGAACAGCGCATCAAGAAACCGTCGCTATAACTGCGACAGCTAGACCGAATCCTCCCCCAAGGACATCACGCATCTTGCCACAAAAGGCGCTACGAAACACTTCTGAAACAGGACGAAACAAGATAACCTCGATTCCGGGTCAGGCGGGCATTGATGCGGATGGAGAACCAGGAACGCGGGCAGCTCGCGGATCTTCCATCCATGCGCGATGTGCTCGATGCGGCGGCGCGCATTCGAAGCTATGCGATCCGCACGCCCGTCCTCACTTCCTCGACGCTGGACGCGACGTTCGGGGCGCGGCTGTTCTTCAAGTGCGAGAACTTCCAGAAGGTCGGCGCGTTCAAGTTTCGCGGCGCCTGCAACGCCGTTTTCCCCCTGTCGGAACGCGATGCGCAGCGCGGCGTGGCAACGCACTCGTCCGGTAACCACGCGGCGGCGCTGGCGCTTGCGGCGAAGTTGCGCGGTATTCCCTGCCGGGTGGTGATGCCGCGCAATACGCCGGACGTCAAGCAAGCCGCGGTCGCGGGCTACGGCGCCGAGATCGATTTTTGCGCGCCGACTCTTGCAGCGCGGGAAACGACGCTGGCAGCCGTTGTCGCCCGTACGAACGCCGTCGTCATTCACCCCTATGACGACTCCCGAGTCATTGCGGGACAGGGGACTGTCGCGCTGGAACTCCTCGACACCGTGCTGGACCTCGATCTGGTCCTGACGCCTATCGGCGGCGGCGGGCTTGCGGCCGGCACTGCTCTGACGGTCAAGTCGCGTTCGCCCGGGACTCGCATGGTCGCCGTGGAACCGGAGGGGGCGGACGACGCCTACCGGTCGTTTCGCGCTGGGGTGCGCTTGCCATCGGTTGCGCCGCAAACCATCGCCGACGGCTTGCTGACATCGGTCGGTGTGCGCAACTTCGCGCTCATCCGGCGTTTCGTCGACGACATCGTGACGGTTGGCGATGCGGCGATCATTCGCGCGATGCGTCTCCTATGGGAGCGGATGAAAATCGTTGTGGAACCGTCGGCCGCGGTGCCCCTCGCCGCCCTCGTCGAGGAACGGATCGACGTGCGGGGGATGCGTGTCGGCATTGTCCTTTCCGGCGGCAACGTCGACCTGGATCGGCTCCCTTGGTAGTCAATTTTGCGACCGACTGAACTTCTCAACGCGAATATCGCGATCCTGGCTGTTGCACAGGCAACGGCCGTGACGGGAACCGTGGCCGTAATCACCCTGGGCGGAATCGTTGGGCATGGCATGGCGCCGGTGCCGGCGCTCGCCACGCTCCCCATATCGCTGCTCATCATCGGTACCGCTGCTGCGACGGTATTCGCGGCCTGGACGATGTCGCGTATCGGTCGGGCGCGCGGCTTCGCGCTTGGCGCCGGCGTGGGCTGTGTCGGCGCTCTGTGCGCCCTCGGAGCGATGATCGAGGGAAGTTTCGCATTGTTCTGCGGCGCCGCCGTGCTCGTGGGCGTCGCGAATGCCTTCGCTCACCAGTACCGTTTCGCGGCGGCTGAAAGCGTCTCCTCGGCGTCGGCGGCATGGGCCGTGTCCATCACGCTCGCGGGGTCATTGATCGGGGCGATCCTGGGCCCGGAGCTTGCGGCGCGCGGCGAGTACTGGATGGGCGGCGCGCGGTTTGCCGGGACCTTCGGTGCGGTGGCGGGATGTTATGTTTGCGCCAGCGTGTTGCTGCTGCGGCTGCGGATGCCGCGGATGTCCTCCGTGGTCGCGGAGGATGTCCGAGGACTCGTCGCAATCGCACGCAACCGGGTCTTTGTCGTCGCTGTCCTCGGTGGAGCGGTCGGCTATGGCGTGATGACCTTCGTGATGACCGCCGCGCCGCTTTCGATGCATGTAGTCGAGGGCCACTCGCTTGCCCACACGGCGGCGGTTATCCAGGCGCACGTGCTGGCGATGTACGCGCCTTCGCTGGCGACGGGCTATCTAGTTGGCAGAGTCGGTTGTCGACGCGTGATGCTTGTCGGCGCCGTCATCCTATGCATCACGGTAATCGTCGGTTTCGCGGGCCGGGAAGTCATGCACTATGGCGCGTCGATGGTCGCGCTCGGCGTGGGCTGGAACTTCCTCTACGTCGGCGGCACCACGCTTCTCGGCAGCGCCCACCGGCCGGGTGAGCGGTTCCGCGCCCAGGGGATCAACGATTCTGCGGTGTTCGGCATCGCGGCTATCGGCTCGTTGGGTGCCGGGGTCGTCATGCAACTCTTCGGCTGGAACGCGGTGCTCGCCATGTCAATCCCGGCCATCGCGCTCGCCATCGCGACGCTCGCCTGGGTCGAGCCGGAAGCGGATCACCGTGGAAGCAACTTGCCGCCAAAATGATTGCATGCAAGCATCAATGCCTGATTGATACGAATGACTTCGCAATGGCGAGCATCACCATACGTCACCTTGCTGCCGAGTCCAAAGAGCGACTTCGCAAGCGCGCCGAGTCCAGCCGTTGCAGCCTTGAGGCGCTCGCGAGGTCGATTCGCGACGAAGCTGCCCGCGCTCCGGTTCCGCCGACGGGGTTTCCCCACGATCTCATCGCCCTTGTCGACCCCAGTGAAGACATCGAGTCGTACATTCAGGAGCATGATCAGCCGCAAGTGGTGGTCGAGTTGTGATTCTCCTCGACACGAATGTCCTGGCGGGTACCGGTTTCAAACGAATGACACCGCGCTCGGATCTCGTCGATCTCGGTTCACCCGCAGCCAAGACCCGGTCCTTCGAGAGGCAGCACCAGGCCGTCGCGCATCGGGGGTAGGGCCGCGGGGAAGGAAAATGCTTCGCCGGACGGCATCCAGGGAATCTCAAGCCATTTCGAAGCGGGAGACGTGAATGCCCACTGCACGGACGCGTATAGCGAGGGACCGAGACGGAAGTTGTGCGGACAAAGCGCCACGTTGTACAACTCGGCCAGCGTGCTGACGCGGCGCGCCGCGGTCAGGCCGCCGATCTTCGTGATCTCGGGTTGCAGATAGGCGAGCGCTCCCGTGGCGAGCAGGCGATCAAAGTCTTCCAGGGTGTACTCGTTTTCACCGCCGGCCAGATCGCATTCGATGGCGGCACCCACGCGGGCGATCGCGTCATGGTCCCGCATGGGCCGCACGGGCTCCTCGAACCACGTGACTCCCAACTCACTTAGCCGCTTGCCTACCGCAATCGCTTCCAACGGATCGAACTGTCCATTGACGTCGACCATGATCTTTATGGCGTCGCCGAACTCCTTGCGCAGCAGGGCGGTCAGCTCCGGGTCGATCTCGTGTAGCTTGACTGCGGTGAATCCCGCCTCCATGGCGCGCGCGGTCTCGTCGATAATTCGCTTGGGTTCCCGCAAAGGCGGAAGGCTCGCGTAGCCGGGAATGCCGTCGCTCACCGGCCCGCCGAGCAGTGCTCCGACGCTGGTGCCCAAACGTTTGCCCTTGAGGTCCCAGAGCGCGAGATCGACGCCCGACAGCCCCATGAGATAGATGCCCTGGTCCGCGTACCGATAGCCCCAGTCCCATAGTTCGAACCAGAGACGTTCGATGGCGTCGGGGTCGCGTCCGGAAAGTCTCGGCGCGAGCATGTCGTTGACCACGGCGATGATCGGCGATGCCGTTCTGCTCGGTTGCTTGGCGTCCAGAATTCCCCACCACGCCTCGCCCACGCCTTCAATGCCATCGGAATCGCGCACGCGCACGATGACGTTGACGAGTGATCGGTCGTGCAGCAATTCGGCCGTGACACTCTCGATTCGGGCCATGGAATCTCCCAGGCTGTTGCGACGAAGTGATTTTGGCACAGAAGGATCGGTTCCCGTCCTTGTCGGCTGGTGGCAGTCGCTCCTTGACCTTGCCTGCAATCTAGCTATCGTATTAGCTAGGTTGATATCAAACAGGAGTGCAGGGTCATGCTCGTCGTCAATGTGCATGAAGCCAAGACACAGCTTTCACGACTCTTGGCGCGGGTCGAGGCCGGTGAGGATATCGTGATTGCCCGCCGGGGCGAGCCCGTTGCGCGTCTCGTTGGCTGCAAACCCCGGAACAAGCGGCAAGCGGATGTCCTGAAGGGGAAAGTCGTCATCCCCGAGAGCTTTTTCGACCCGCTACCGGAGGAGGAACTGACCGTATGGGAAGGTCGCTAGCTGGTGCGCGCCCTGTTGGATACTCATGCGTTTCTCTGGTGGATCGCGGATAGCGGGCGCCTGTCCGGAATGGCACGTAGCGTGATCGCGGAAGAGGAGAACGACATTCTGATCAGCGCAGCATCCGCCTGGGAAGTCGCCACAAAGTTCCGGATCGGCAAGCTCCCCGGAGGCGAGGTTGTGGCGTTGGATATCGCCGGCCACATCGCGGGCCAAGGTTTCGAAGAACTGGCAATCAGCGTCGCCGATGCCGAGCGCGCCGGGCGCTTGCCCGGCCCTCACCGCGATCCGTTTGACCGGATGCTTATCGCGCAGGCTTTGTTGGGGGAACTGACGGTCGTGTCGGCCGATCCGGTGTTCGATCGCTACGGCGTCACTCGGCTTTGGTGAAGAACTGCCGCGGCGGCCAACCGACCGGGTAGGTTGATCGGTTTACCGCGACAATTTTGATCCACTGTGCAACGCCCCATCGAGAAACCCGCAGGAACCCCGGTTGAGGATCTGGATACGCCGGCGCTCATCGTCGACCTCGACCGGCTGGATGCGAACTTCGCCGCTGTGGCCGGTCCGTCGCGTGCCGAGGTTTGGGTCCACAAGTCGCCCGCGATACTTGCAATGCAGATGGCGGCGGGGGGTACGGTCGGCGGCGTGTGCGCGGCGAAAGTATCCGAGGCGGAGGTGTTCGCGGACGCTGGTGCGGATAATGTGCTCATCGCCAACCAGGTGGTCGACGCGGACAAGATTCGACGCCTCGCGATGCTGGCCAGGCGGGTTGAAACGATGGTTGCCGTCGATGCCGAGACGCAGATCGAGAGGCTCGCCGCCGGTGCCCGCGCGGTCGGCGCAACCCTGGGCGTCGTGATCGAAATCGATACCGTCATGCGACGCGGCGGTGTGCGCTCGATCGAGCACGCGGTGGCATTGGCGCGCATGGTGGCCACAACGCCGGATTTGCGATTTCGGGGCGTCATGAGCCACCAGGTGCCGACGGTTCGCGCGCCGAGCCGGGATCAGCGGTTCGTCGAGGGGGGTCGATCCATCGAGCGGGTGGTGGAGGCAAAGCAGGCGATCGAGGCGGTCGGCATTCCGGTCGATGTCGTCTCGACCGGAGAGTCGTGGACTTACGATGTGGCGGCATCGTATCCGGAGGTCACCGAAATTGAGGGCGGAACCTACGTTGTCATGGAGGTTCCCTATGCCTATATGCGCGAGTTTCACCTTGCCGCCCGGGTAATGGGCCGCGTGTACGCGCGCCCGGACACCCACACCGCCATCGGCGATGTGCCCATCGATGCCATCGGCGCGCCCAACGGCCTGCCGACCCTGGAAGGATTCGCCGGCGTCGCGGTGACGGGCATCGACCACCACGGCGTCGTCCTGTCGGGTGAGGACGTTCTGCGTCTCGAGATCGGCGCGCACTTTTTCCTGCTCACGCACCAGCAGGACGTCACGATGAATCGCTGGGACCGCTATGTCGGTGTGCGCAACGGCGTCGTCGAAACGATATTCGAGGCCTCCGCACGGGGTTGCGTCCACTAGCGTTTCGCTTGTCCGGCCGGGGGCAATCAGCTTAGGCTTCCGCCACGCATTCGCTGCAGGTAGAGACCGTGTCCGACTACGAAACCATCCTCTGCGAAATCGACGGCAACCTCGCCACCGTTACACTCAACCGGCCCGACAGCCTCAATGGCATCACCGGGACTCTGAACCGCGAACTGCATACCTGTTTGCGCGAGGTGGCGGTCGATGAGCGCGTCCGCGTGGTCATATTTACCGGCGCGGTTCGCGGGTTCTGCCCTGGCGTCGATCTCAAGGCGTCGGCCAGCGGCGAACCGCAGGAGCCGAACAAGAAGGAATACTTCCATATCACGACGCTGCTGCACGAGATGCCGAAGGTGACTATCGCGGCAATCAATGGCGCTTGCGCCGGCGCGGGTCTGGGCTGGGCCTGCGCCTGTGACCTGCGCTACGCGAGCGAGCGCGCGATGTTCAACTCGGCGTTTCTCGGCGTCGGCATATCCGGCGACATGGGTGGGCCGTGGCTGTTGCCTCGGATCATCGGGGCGACGAAGGCGCGGGAACTGTTCTTCATGTCGCAGAGATTCAGCGCCGACGAGGCGGAACGCATTGGCCTGGTGCTGAAGACCTTTCCGGATGAGACGTTTCGCGAAGATGTGCGGCAGATCGCCAAACGCCTGTCGATGTCGGCACCGCTTGCGATCGGCGAAATGAAGCGGAATTTCATCAACGCAGAGAACATGCCGCTGCGCGAATACATTGAGCTCGAGACGGAGCGCCACATGCGAACGGGCGCCACCCACGACTCACGCGAGGCGATGCGTGCCTTCGTGGAGAAGCGCGAGCGAAGTTCGAAGGTCGTTAATCCGCGTTTCTATCGAACACTTGCCCAACGTCGACGCCGAATGCATCGAGAATCGTCGATGTCGCATGTTCGTGCCTTTGGAACAGACCGTGCTCGACATATGCAGCCCCTTGGAGATGCAGCACCGTTATCGACTCCGACCGGGCGTCGACGATCCAATATTCGGGGATGCCCGCTTCCGCGTAGTCGTCGCGCTTCTGAAGGAAATCGCGTTCCGGGTTGTCCGGGCTGACAACCTCGACGACAAGGTCGGCCCCGGTCCAGAAGCGGTCTGTGCTGCGCGCGTCATGACTATCGCGAACTAATACTAGGTCGGGTTCGCGAAACTTGCCATCGCGGACGCGCAGTCGGAGAGGGGCAAACAGTGCTTCGCCGCCGATGGGTTGGAGGTAGGTTTGGAACGCCGTATAGAGGAACGCCAGAATTCTTTGGTGTCCGCGAGATGGCACTGGCAGTATCTCCAAGTATCCATCGGTCAATTCCACCAGCCGACGAGTGTGGTCCGTCAGCCAGAGATACTCCTCCGAGCCCCAGCAACCTTGGGGAAGCACATCCGCAATGAGACCATTCACTTGCGCTTGCGAGACAGGTTTGCCAACTGCCCCCGTCGTCATGCTCGTCGCTCTCTCGACATAAGGATGGAAAGTATAGACGCTAGGGCCAGCGAAGATTGAGCTCAAGCTCTTCGCTGGTGCGGTTGAACCACTCCACGACTTCGCGGTGATAGGGGATGCCATCGGCTCTTCGCCGCAGCGTCTCCTCATGCTCTATCAGCCCGGCGTAGTAGACCCGCTCGTGCCCGGGAGCGGGCTTCATCGTGCTGAGTTTCGTAAGCAGCGCGTCCATATCGAGCTTGAACTGCGTCAGGTCGGTGAAGGCGTCGATCTTGAACGCCATGACGAACTGGGAAGTGCTCCGTCGGCCGGCCAGAAAACCCGGACCGTTGCCGGACAGGATTCCCGACATGATGTCGGCGATGGCGGCGAAGCCATAGCCCTTGTGGCTGCCGTTCTCCCGGGTGCCTCCGAACGGCAGCATGCGGTTGCCGGCGTCGTCTGGCGCATCGATTGGCTCCATGATGGGTCTGCCGTCCAGGTCGGCTATCCACCCCGGCTCCAGTTTCGAGCCGACGCGCTTGGCGAGAATGAGCTTGTTGGCCGCGACTTGCGTGGTGGCCACGTCGAACACGAACGGCGGCAACTCGCCGGCCGGAGCCGCCCAGGCGATGGGATGCGTGCCGAAAACCGGTTCGGTACCGAACGTCGGCAACATATGGTCGCCGGCGGCGGAGACCATGCAGACGCCGATCATGTCGCGTTCGATGGCCATGAGCGGGTAGTAGGCGAGCATTCCGACATGTCCGCAGTTGTGCACGCCGACGGCGCCGATGCCGCACGCTTCGGCCTTCTCCATGGCCATTTCCATCGCGCGCGGGCCGACTTGCAGGCCGATGCCGCGGTCGCCGTCCAGCGTGGCGCTGACGGCGGACTCGCGCTCCGCGCGGACCCTTGGGGCGGGATTGAAACGTCCTGCTCGATACGAGTTGATGTACCGCCGCAACATGTTGGAGATACCGTGGCTCTCGCAGCCGCGCAGGTCGCTGGTGATGAGCACGTCGGCGCACAGCGCCGCGTCGTTCTCGGCGAGGCCCATCCTTTCGAATATGGCTTGGGTGCCGGCCCGTGCGGCGTCTTCGGTCACTCGCACCGCATCGACTTCCGGCACCAGGAAGTGCTCCATCATTCTTTTGCTCTCCCCTCGAAGCGGCTTGCGCAACGCGCCTACAAGGTAGCCAAGGCTTCTCTTTGCCGGGAGAGGCGCGCATCGCGGTCCCGGGCGAAACGCTCTACGCCCGCCAGGATCGAATCCTGGTCCAGGTGCGCTTCGGCGATGACATCGGGCTCCAGGCCGCCGGTCAGCCAGCGGTCGTGCCAGTCGGAAACCATCGAGTACTCGGCGGTCAGCGACCCGACATCGCGCAGGGGCCACATGCGCTGGGTGCCGGTGGTGACAATCATCAGATCGTGCCTGGCCTCCGGCGGCAGCACCGCGTTTTGATACGCCCTTGGTTGACGTTCGAACAACTCCTCGCTGATGGCCGCGACCACCTTGAGATTGATGCCCTGGGCTTCCAGTTCGGGCAGCGCCCGCATCAGGTTGACGGTGGAACTGGACCCTTGAGCAACGATGTAGCCGTGCCTCGGCTGGTCGGGTTCGAAATCGCGCAGTACATAGAAGCCCTTGGCGGCCGCTCTCAGATCGGTGTCGGCAAACGTCGAGCGGTCCGCTACCGGGAAGTCCGGCCGCGCTACTTCGAGAACGATCACACCCACCAGCGGTTCCCGGGCGGCGATTTCGACGGCGGCGAAGTATCCGGGCGCGACATCGTTGTAGTCCCAGAAATTGAGCACAATGACCTGGCCGCGTGGAAACAGTTTCCAGACCTGGGGCGAGAAGATGCCGAAGTGGGTGCGCGCGTCGGCGGCCGTTTCCGGCCCCGAGTGACCGGCGAGAATATTGAGTACGCCAACGCGGAACGGACTGTCCTGGTTCTGTTGGCTCCATACTCGAGCCGGCAGGTACATGAAAGGCGTGAACGCGCCGTAGCTGCCGCTCATCGCCCATACGCCGCTATGCACGTTCGGATCGAGCGACGCGCTCTGGCCGACCAGGCCCACTGCGGTAGACGCGTTGCCGGCCTCCTGGATCGCCGCCTTGAACCGCGTGCCCGCCTGGTTGGTGCGGGGGTCGTAATGTCCGGTCAGCGACCCCTTCTCGACGTTGATGGAGTTCGAGAGATCGGCGGATACGGTGATGAAACGATTGTCGCTGACGTGGTTCATCCACTTGACCACTTCCGAGATCGCCCGCCTTGTGCCAGCAACCTCGCCGGATTGCTTGAACAGTTCGACGCCGATTTCCTGCGTCTTGCCGTTCAGGTTCCCCACGACCGTGCACGGTTCCACGGGGAGCGCATCGACGCGCAGGCGATCATCCTGAAACGGATCCTTGCGAACGTCGAAGCGCAGCTTGACCTCGTCGGACACGCTGTCGCCGATTTCGACCATCCGATCAGTGAGCCAGGCTCCGAGGTCGTCCTTCTCCAGCACGGACATGGCGATGTCGATGTTGGTCTTGAACTGGCGCAGCCGCTCGGCCTCGCCTGCGACCGCGCCGTCGCGGATACCTTCGAAGACGACGCCGAAACGCTGCTCGAAGGTCTCGGCCAGGGCGACGAAGTAGGGCACGTTCATCTTCATCTCGTAAGGGTGGCTGTGATAGCCGACCACCTGGGCGCCGAAACCGGGAATCTCGCCGTCGCGCGCGGCGGGCCACCAACCCTTGGTGGTCCTGCCCACCACGATCATCGGTCGCCGATCATCCGGGTCCCACGCGTCCATGGTCTTGAGTGCCGCCAGCACCTGGTCGTAATCGTTGCCGTTCGCGAGCGTGAGGACGTTCCAGCCGTACGCCGCCCACTGGTCCGCGATGCGATAGCCGTCGATGGACTCGGATACCACGCCGCCGATCAACGAGTCGTCTATGCCCGCGTTGTTGAATGACAGCAGGATGCGCAGACGCTTGCCCACCTGCTGGGCGACGGCCTGCGTCTTGAATTCCTGGGAATGGCCGGAGGTCATGGCCATTTCACCCTCCAGCGCCACGATCTTTGGCGATGCTCCGGCGCCCATGAAGTCCCAGAATGCGGCCTTGCCGGCCGCGGTGGCTATCCCGATCCCCGATGGGCCGCCGTTGACATCGTTGATGAGATCAGTGGTCTCCGCGTGGCCGGCCAGGGAGCGGATGCCGCGCAGCCTGGCTTGGGCGAACAGGGGGTCGTCGGTGAGGCCGTTGTCGGCGAGCAGTGTCGTGAGGGCGCCCGCGCCTCGACGAAAACCGAGGCAGTCGATGGGCAGAATGGCGATCTCGGGATCGACGCGGAAGCGTTCGTCGCCGGTGGCCGCGTGGCGGCCTGCCATGGCCTCGCCCATGATCATCCAAAGGGCGTAGAGGGTCGGGATGTTATGGCCGCCCGCGACCAGCAGCTTGTCGCCGAACGGGTGCTTGGGTCGCCGGTAGTCGTAGCGCAGGCCGCCGTTTTCGGGACCGGCCAGGTGCAGGGCGACATTGTAGGGCGTATAGGCGAGCGGACCGCCGAAGTGGCCGGTCTGCGCGTAGTTGCCGAGCAGTGTCAACGTCATGGCGGTCATGAAGCCGACATCCTCCAGTCTCTCGCGATCGTAGGCGGGGACCGCGACACTGATTTCAGTGGATGCGCCGCGACTGGAGGCGTTCCCGACCAGGACTTCTGTTCGGTTGGAGTCCATCTATGCCCTCATCATAAATAGTTTGGAAACAATGGCTTAAATAGTTTAGTGTGGAGACGTTCCTGCTTCATGAGGCCGCGCCTCAAGATGATCGCGCAAGACGGCCGCAAACGATGAGGCTACCGCAGGCCGCGCCCGCCGTCATCTGTTTGTCAATGGGGATGGAGTTGGATGCGAGTTTGTGTCAGCGGCGGGTGGCTTGAAGTGCCCCGCCGAGGGTTGTGACGGCCTCAAGCCGCTTCGTGAAATGCCTTGCCGACCGGGGAGAGTTTCTCTATGAGCGCCTCGGCATATTCCCGGCAGCAACCGCAACCAGTGCCGACGCCGAGCTTGTCGGCAAGCGCCTCGAGACTTGCGTGGCCATCTCTGACAGCGTCCTCGATCTCGGCGTCGTCGACGGCTTGACATAGGCATACGTACATCGTGCGCGAATTCTAAATGAGAATGATTAGTAATAGCAAATCGTTTTCTCCAAGGGCTGAGACGTCCCGGCGGCGGGTGTCTCAATGATCGCGTCTGCGAACAATTTTGATTTATATTTCAAAAAGTTAACTTTGACATGGGCAATAAACGAAGCGATAGTGTGCTGGGTCTGGACGACAATAGGCAAGCCATGAAGCCGCAGCATTCGAACATCATCGGACACCTGAACGACGTGCTGAAGAACGAGTTGACGGCGATCAACCAGTACTTCCTGCACGCGAAGATGCTTATCGACTGGGGCATGGGACAGCTCGGCGAGATGGAAAAGAAAGCATCCATCGACGAGATGCATCATGCCGACCAGCTCATGGAGAGAATTCTCTTCCTCGAAGGACTGCCTAACCTTCAGGACCTGGGGAAGCTACTCGTCGGTACCGATGTCCAGGAAATTCTGAAGTGCGATCTCGAGTTGGAGACCGAGGCCATACCCACGCTGCGCGAAGCTATCGCCTTTTCAGAATCCGTATCCGACTACGTCAGCCGCGAGCTCTTCGAAGCCATCCTCGTGTCGGAAGAGGAGCATGTGGACTGGCTGGAAACGCAACTCGAACTCATCGGCAAGACCGGAATCCAGAACTACATCCAGTCGGCGATGGCGCAACCGTAAACAGTGCTTGTCGCTGATCGGGAGCGCTTCAGAATCCCTGTCGCCGCGCGGTTGAGAAACAAGCCGGAAAGCTCAAGAACCGTGCCGTACCCTTGGCGTGGCTGAATAGGGTGTCGGGTTGATGGATTCCAACCAATTGCCGGCGGTTCTTGCCGACCTTGCGGACCGGTTCGCTGCGAGGGAGGGACTCGAACTCTCGGCGTCGTCGCGCCGGGTCATGGCGCTGAGCGACTTCGCCCAGCGCGTGGCGTCGCAGCAGCGCGACTGGTTCCTGCAATCGCTGGATGAAGACCGCTTCGAGGTGCCGTGGGACGAAGTCTGGTTCAGGAACGAATTGGCCGGGGCCACAACCGGCGCGCCGGCGACCGCCGATCTCAAGCGGGGTCTCCGCCTGTTGCGCAACCGCTGCCAACTGTGGATCGTCTGGCGCCACCTCGCCGGGACGGCGCCGTTCGAGGAAACGACGCGGTCGCTTTCCCGCATGGCCGACGGTTTCATCGCCGCGGCGCTCGAGGCGGCCCAGCGGCGCGAAACCCAACGCGCCGGGGAGCCGCGCGGGACGTCCGGCGAGGTGCAGCGTCTTACCGTGTTCGCGCTGGGCAAGCTGGGCGGGGGGGAACTCAACCTGTCGTCCGATGTGGATCTCATCTTCGCCTACCCGGAAGACGGGCAAACGTCATCGGGTGTGCGCAATCAGCAATTCTTCATCCGCGTCGGCCAGGGAATCATAGATCTGTTGCATCCGGTCACGGTTCACGGCTTCGTATTTCGCGTGGATATGCGTCTGCGGCCGTACGGCGCCAGCGGCCCATTGGTCATGCACTTCGGCGCGATGCAGGAGTACTTCGAGTCCCAGGGACGCAGTTGGGAGCGCTACGCGCTTATCAAGGCGCGGGCGTGTGCGGGGGATACGAAGCGGGGCGAGGAACTGCTGGATTCGCTGCGGCCCTTCGTGTACCGGCGCTATCTCGACTTCGGCTCGCTCGAGGCGATGCGGGAGATGAAGGCGCGCCTTGGCGCCGAGCGGCATCGACCCGAAGATGTGAAACTCGGTCCCGGCGGCATTCGCTATGCGGAGTTCGCCGTGCAGGTGCAGCAACTCGTTCTCGGCGGTCGGCTAACGAACATGCGGAAGCCCGGATTCCTCGACGCCCTCGCCGAGTTGGAGCGGGCCGAGAAGTTCGATGCAAGCACAGTGACCGAACTGTCCGGCGCCTACCGGTTTCTGCGCGACACCGAGCATTGCATTCAAGCGGAGGCGGATCGGCAAACGCAGCGGCTGCCGGTGTCCGACAGCAGTCGGTTGCGGTTGGCATTCGCCATGGGGTTCGATTCCTACGCGGCGTTCCTGTCGGCGCTTGCCCGCCATCGCGACAATGTGGAGCGCATATTCGATCGAGTCATCGGAGCGGGAGCGCCCCGAGCCCAGGGCGGCTTGTGGGAAGCCGGCGAAGACCTGGCCCAATTGGCCGAAGCGGGGTTTGACGCTCCGGAAAGGGTCGCTGCCCTGTTGCGGGAGCTCGCTCAGGCGCGCGATCGGTCCTCGGTAGGTGAAGACGGCGCGCAACGGCTTGACGCGCTCATGCCGGAGGTCCTGCAAATTGCCAGTCGGCAGCCCAGCCCGGCGCGCACGGTCGAGCGTCTCGTGCCGATCTTCAAGACCCTGCTGCGGCGCTCGACCTACCTGGCGCTATTGCGAGAGAACTCCGGGGCGCTGGAGATATTCGTGCGACTGGCGGGCCAGAGTCGCTGGGTGGCGGATCATGTCGCCGCGCATCCCGGTTTCATGGAGGTGCTGCTGGACAAGCACGCGTGGGACCTGCTGTCGGGACGGGAAGCACTGGTGGAAGAACTCGGGGCCGTCCTTGCGGCCGCACCGGACGAAGAAGCCCTGGTGGACGCATTGCGCGAATTCAAGGAGCAACGTGTTTTTCGCGTGGCGGTGGCCGAGGCGAGGGGTCTGCTGCCGATCATGCATGTCAGCGACTACCTGAGTTGGCTGGCCGAGGCGGTGCTGGAGCACGCCATTCGACTTGCCTGGGAGCAGTGTGCGGACGACTTCGAGGGACAGCGGCCGTTCATCGCCGTGGGTTACGGCAAGCTCGGCGGACAGGAGTTGGGACTCGCTTCGGATCTCGACCTGGTGTTCTTGCACGACCTGCCGGGGACGGCGTCGCAGTTTCTGCACCGCATGGTGAGAAGGCTGCTGCATCTGCTCACGGTGCGGACCTATACCGGTCCGCTCTACGAGATCGACATGCGCCTGCGTCCTTCGGGCAACGCCGGTCTCATGGTGTCCAGCCTCTCGGCGTTTCGCGAGTACCAGACCAGCCGGGCATGGGTCTGGGAGCATCAGGCGCTGATCCGGGCCCGAGCGGTGGCCGGCGATCCGGCGCTCATGCAGGCCTTCGAACGCACGCGCCGGGATCTTCTGTGCCAGCCCCGATCCGCCGAGTCCTTGCGTAGGGAAGTGAAGAACATGAGGAAACGCATGACGGCGCAGCAGGGTGACGACCTCGACCTGAAACGCGGCGTGGGGGGCATCGTCGACCTGGAGTTCATCGTTCAGTACCTGGTCCTGGCCTGGGCGCATGCGCATCCGAACCTCGCCACCTGGTCGGATAACGTCAGAATACTGGAAGAGGCGGCCAACGCCGGCGTACTGCCGGAAGAGGACGCCGAGAGATTGGTGCTGGCGTACCTCGCCTTGCGCGGTGAAGTGCACCATCAGACGTTGGACCTTCCGGAATCCGCCGAGGCCGATGCGCGGCTGACCACATACCGGCAGACTATCTGCGACATGTGGGAACGGCTGTTTGACGAACCGCGCAGCCTGAAACCTTCCAGTCGTTGACCGGGACCCGCCGTTCGTGAGTCAGAGAATGAGGGCACCGACGCGCGTAATCTCCTGAAAATGCTCATAAAATGTCAGGACCGTCCCTCCAGCCCGCACCGCCGTTGCGGCAATCCAGATATCGTTTGTGGGTAGCGGTCGACCCTTGCGCCTCAGCTCGACAACTATTTCGCCGTAGATATGCGCGACCTCTTCGTCGATGGGCACGATCTCGACGACGGCATGATTCAAGAATTCGTCGAGTTCACGGATGTTCTCGACGCGACGCGTTCCCAGGAGAAAACCCGTCCAAAGTTCTCCGATGACGACACTGGGCATCCCGATCCAATCTGCGGGGTCAACAAGGTCTACAACTCCCGCATGTCCTCTTCGGAAGTTGCTGTAGGCAGACGTGTCGAGACACAGTCTGGTCATCTCCACACGTCTTCGTCGATTGCCTGGAAAGGCGCCACGGCCTCCTCGAACTGTCGGAAATCGGCTTCAGTCCAGGTTCCCGCTAATCGTCGAAGCCCATTGCTGCGGCGCCTGGGGTTCGAAAGTCCGAGCGCCTCATGCATCAGCGACAGGACCGTGCGGTTGAGGGAAAGCCCCCGAAGCCGCCTTTCGGCTTCCAGCGCTGCAGCGATATCAGGGGAAACGTTGCGTACGGTGATGGTCTTCATCGGTGGCATCGCCATTTGCATGCATTCATATGCAGTCTTTAGCACCAAATTTGTGCAGGCAATTCCATGATGAGTCTCTCTGCTCAGGAGGATTGATTTACGGTGGCGACTACGCGTTTGCGGGTCGGAGTAGGGTGCGGCGGTGACAAATGATGTTATGCATGGATTCCACCCGGTCCGATTGCCTACTATTGTGTGGCCGTCGGGACACACGGAGAATTCATGCCGGCATATGACTACATCGTGGTGGGCGCGGGTTCCGCCGGCTGCGTGCTCGCGAATCGGTTGAGCCGCGATTCCCGCAATTCGGTGCTGCTGCTCGAGGCCGGCGGGCGCGATTGGAGTCCGCTCATCCACATTCCCGGCGGCTTCTGGCAGATGATCGATCGGCCGAGCGTGAACTGGTGTTTCGAAACCGTGCCGGAATCGAATACCCATGAGCGCAAGATCCCGATTCCGCGCGGCAAGGTGCTGGGCGGTTCCAGTTCGATCAACGGCATGCTGTACGTGCGGGGCCAGGCGCGGGACTACGACACCTGGGCCCAGCTCGGCAACAGGGGCTGGTCTTTCGAAGAGGTGCTGCCGTTCTTCAAGCGTTCGGAGAGTTTCGAACGCGGCGGCGACGCATTCCACGGCGACCGGGGCGAGCTGAACGTCGCGGACATGATCGAGAGCCACCCTATCCTGGACGCGTTCGTCGACGCGGGCGGCGAGATCGGCTACGCGAAAAACCCGGACTATAACGGCGCCTCGCAAGAAGGGTTCGGCATCTACCAGGTGACGCAACGCAACGGCAGGCGGGTCAGCGCCGCCCGCGCTTTCCTCGATCCGGTCCGGGCGCGCTCGAACCTCACCATCGCAACTCGCGCGCTCGCGCAACGCGTCCTTTTCGAGGGATCGGGCTGCGCCGAGGGGAATGGCGTTCGAGCGATCGGCGTTCGCTACGCCCTCGGCGGTCGAACTATCGAAGCGACCGCAAGCCGGGAGGTGGTTCTGGCTGCGGGCGCGGTGCAGTCGCCGCAATTGCTGGAACTCTCCGGAATCGGCCCGGGCGAAACCTTGCGCGAATACGGCATCGATGTCGTTCGCGATCTGCCCGGAGTTGGCGAGAACTACCGCGATCACTATCTCAGTTCCATCGCGTGGCGCGTGGGGGGCGCTGGGGGCACGCTGAACGAGGACACGCGCGGCGCGCGTCTGCTCGTGGAGGCGTTCAAGTATGCTGTCCGCCGCCGCGGCGTGCTGACGTACACGGCGGGAATCGCCCACGGCTTCGTGCGCACCCGGGCGGAGCTCGAAACGCCGGACGTGCAATTTCACTTCGCGCACGCGAGCCATGACCCTGGACGCCCGCGCGGGATATTGGAAAAGGATCCGGGGATGACGTGCGCGGTTTGTCACCTGCGTCCGGAAAGCGCGGGTTCGATTCATATTCAAAGCGCCGACCCCGCCGCGGCTCCGGCGATCAGACCGAACTTCCTTTCCGAGGAAGTTGACCGCGCGGCCTTGATCGAAGGTATACGCATCGCCCGGCGCGTGGCTGGCGCGCCCGCCCTGGCCCGCTATGCCGAACGCGAACTGTACCCCGGCGACGGCGCGCAGTCGGACGACGAGATTCTCGAATACTGTCGGCGTACCGGCTCGACCGTGTTTCACCCCGTCGGCACCTGCAAGATGGGAGGCGATGCCAAAGCCGTCGTCGACGAACGATTGCGGGTACACGGCGTTGCCGGGCTGCGGGTGGTGGACGCCTCGGTCATGCCGACCCTCGTTTCCGGCAATACGAACGCGCCAACCATCATGATCGGGGAGAAGGGCGCGGCGATGATTCTCGAAGACAACGCCTGAGGTGCGTCGCATGCAACACATTGTTCATCGAGGGCCTTTGGCCCGATCGCCGGGACGTTGTCCATGACCGTGTATCGGGCGCCGACCCGCGACATGTGGTTTGTATTGGAGGAACTCGTTCCCTGGCATGAGATCAACGCCCTGCCGGGCTTCGAGGAGGCGACGCCGGATATCGTGCGCGCGGCCCTGAAGGAGGCCGCGGCGTTGGCTGAGGAGGTCATCGCGCCGACCAATGTGTCCGGAGATCACGAAGGAGCCCGGCTCGACCCGGTTGGGAACCCTGCTGGGAACCCTGTTGGGGACCCTGCTGGGAACCCTGTTGGGAACCCGAATGCGCCCGGCGTGCGGGTGCCCGACGGGTTCAAGGAAGCCTTTCAACAGTTTCGCGACGGGGGTTGGACGGGCCTTGGCGCCAATCCCGATTTCGGCGGCCAGGGATTGCCGGAACTGCTTGCCGTCGCGGTGTCGGAACTCTGGCAGTCGGCGAATCTTGCGTGGTCGAACTGTTCGGAACTCTCTCAGGGGGCGGTGCACGCGATCGAGGCGCATGCGAGCGATTCCCTGAAAGCGGCCTATCTGCCGCAACTGATCGACGGCTCCTGGACGGGTACGATGAACCTCACGGAACCGCAGGCGGGTTCCGACCTGGCGTTGATCCGCTGTGGGGCGACGCCGGAGGGCAACCACCACCTCATCAGCGGTCAGAAGATTTTCATTACCTACGGCGACCACGACATGGCGGACAACATCGTTCATCTCGTGCTGGCACGTTTGCCGAACGCGCCGCGGGGCGTGCGCGGTATCAGCCTGTTTCTCGTGCCGAAGATTCTCGTCGGGACAGACGGCAACCTGGGGTCCGCCAACCGCGTGCAGGCGGTTTCCATCGAACACAAGCTCGGCATTCACGGCAGCCCGACCTGCGTCATGCAATACGACCGCGCCATCGGCTACCTGGTTGGCGAACAACATCGCGGTCTCGCCTGCATGTTCACGATGATGAACCGGGCGCGCATCGGCGTCGGGATGCAGGGCCTGGCCGTGGCGGAGCGCGCCTATCAGCACGCGCTGCAGTATGCGCAGGAAAGGGTCCAGGGCAACCTGCCGGGGGAAGACGATCCCGTAACCATCATCCACCACCCGGATGTGCGTCGCATGTTGATGGAAATGAAGGCGCAGATCGAAGCGATGCGCGCGGTGGGATACATCGGCGCTTCCTATCTTGATCGCGCGTCACACGGCGACTTGGCAGCGCGGTCACAGGCGCGGGCGGATCTGATGACGCCGATCATCAAGGGGTGGATCACGGAGACCGGACAGCAGATCGCCTCGCTCGCGTTGCAGGTGTTCGGCGGCGCGGGCTTCATCGAGGAGACCGGCGCGGCCCAGCACTACCGCGACGCGCGTATCACGACGATATACGAGGGGACGACCGGAATTCAGGCATCGGACCTGGTGGGCAGAAAAATTCTGCGGGACGGGGGCGTCGCGATCCGCGCATTGATTGCCGAAATGCGGGACATCGATAAGGACATCGAAGCGCGGCTGCCCGACGAGTCGGCCGCCTACCGCACGGGAGTCGACAGGTTGGAGGCGGGCGTCGATTGGCTGTTCGCGAATGCCGGCAATGACTTCGCGGCGGCGGGTGCCGGGGCGGTCAACATGCTGATGTTGTGCGGCATCGTCGCGGGGGCGCACGCCACGATGCGCAGCGCTCTGGCGGCTGCGGCGCGCCTGGACGCGGCGGACGAGGAGGAGTCCTTCTTCGCCGCGAAGATCGTTACCGCGCGGTTCTACAATGCGCACATCCTGCCGCGCGCGGGAGCGAGCCTCGCGGCGGTCCAGGCGGGTTCGGATGCCGTCATGGGTCTGACGGAAAGACAGTTCGAACCCGTCCCGTTGCGATAAGGTATTGCACTTTTCGGGGTCTTGGCTTTGCCGACAGAACGGGCTAGCGAGGCTAGCGTTATTTCGACATCGGGGCTCTGCCGCACTTTCCAGGTGGGCGAGGCCCGCGTGAATGCGCTCGATCACGTCGACATCGAGGTCGAAAGCGGAGACTTCGTCGCCGTGATGGGGCCGTCGGGTTCCGGCAAGTCGACCCTGATGAACATACTCGGGTGCCTGGACAGACCCGACCGGGGCGAATACCGATTGCTCGGCCAACCGGTGTCCAGCATGGACGACGAGCAGCTTTCCGATCTGCGCAATCGCTATATCGGCTTTGTCTTTCAGAGCTTCCACCTGTTGCCGCGAATGACCGCGCTTGACAACGTCCTGCTGCCGCTCAGGTTCGCGCAGGATGGCGATGCCCAAGACGAAGCCCGACGCCGCGGTCCGGAACTGCTGGCCCGCCTGGGGCTGCGCGACTGGATGCGCCACCGCCCGAACCAGCTCTCCGGGGGTCAACGCCAGCGCGTCGCGATTGCGCGCGCGCTGGTGGCGGCGCCTTCGCTGTTGCTCGCGGACGAGCCGACGGGCAACCTGGATTCGAAAACTTCCCAGGACCTCATGGCACTGTTCGGCGAGTTCAATCGGGAAGGCCAGACGATTTTGATGGTGACCCATGAAGAAGAGATTGCCGCCCATGCCCGGCGCGTCGTGCACATGCGCGATGGCAAGGTGGAATATGATCGCGCGCGAAACTGAGGGCCACCCGGTGAGCCCGGCGGGGAGGTCGCAATCTCTCCTTGGGCGATGCTTCGCTCCCCTGGTCGGGGCGTGGCTGTTGCTGTGTGTCGCGCCCGCGGGCGCCGCACCCCCATACCTGACGGGCGTTGTTGAAGATGGAGAGGCGCAGACCGTGGAAATGCCCCGTCTGCCGGGTTCGTGGCAGAGAAGCGTCGAATGGATGGCGCCCGAAGGCAGCACCGTATCCGTGGGCGACCTGATCGTTCGGCTCGACCCCGGGCGCCTGATCGCGCTGGAAGAGCAGGCGACCATCGACCTTGAGAAAAAGAGATATGAGAACGAACGGCGGCAGGCTGAACTGGAGCTTGCGATCATGAACGCCCAAACGGCGGTCCTCGTGGCGGAGTCTCGGGTGCGCCTCGCGCGGATCGATGCCGAAGTACCGCCGACCGCGACTTCCCGGTTGATCTATTCCCGCGCTCAATTGACCCTGGCTACGGCTGAACAGGCGCTGGAGCGCGCGCGCGCCGAGTTCGCCGACAAGAAAGCGGAGAATGCCGGCGCGCAGGAGTCGATGAAGTTGGCGATCGCGAGAGCCGAGTTGGAGGCGACGCGCATGCGCGATGCCCTGGAGCGGACGCAGGTGCATGCGACCAAGGCGGGTTTCGTGATCTATGCCGAGAGCGAGTTCACCGGGCGCAAGATCTTTCCCGGAGAAACGCTTCCGAGTGGCGTTCACATCGCGCACGTCGCCAGCCAAGAGGATCTCCGCTTTCGGTTCCGGGTCCACGAGGCCAACATATTCAAACTGCCCGTAGGCACCAGAATTGTGGTCGTCGCCGACGCCATGCCGACACAATCCGTTGTCGCGACCGTGGATTGGACCTCCAATCACGCAACCCAGCGCCAGGACTGGAGCCGGGGCGGCTACTTCGACGTCACCGCCGCGCCCGTGGAGGGCATGCCGGACGGCTTCATGCCGGGAATCTCCGTCATGGCGGAGCTTGATCAATGAAGCCTCTAGCCCACTGGATTACGGTGCGCCCGTGACGCCCAGGGAGCTCCGACGTTGCGAGTCCTCCAGCGGTGGTGGCACCTTTGTTCCGTGGAAGCCTTTAGCCCACTGGATTACGGTGCGCCCGTGACGCCCAGGGAACTCCGACGTTTCAAGTCCTCCAGCGGTGGTGGCACCTTTCTTCTGTGGACGCGGCTGCTCGTTGTGCTGCTCGCTGGGTTCAGCGTCGCCGCCGAACAGTGGTTCGAGGTGCACCAGGCGGATCGTCCGGTCACCGTTGCCACGAGCGGCATCGTCGTATCGACCGAGGTGCTGCGCTTTGGTCCACCGCCAAGCAGCAACTGGCAGGTCTCCATTGTCGAATTGGCGCAGGAGGGTCAAAGGGTTGAGGAGGGCGACTTGCTTGCCCGGTTCGACAGCAGCAACGTGGATGACGACGTGACCCGCCTTGCCGGAGAATTGGCGCAGGAGCGCAGCGAACTCCTGTCCCTGGACGAGAAACAGCGCCAGGAGATCGAGGACGAAAGAGTGGCGCTGGCGGCGGCGGAGAGCGAGGCGAGGAAGGCCGATCAGAAGGCCGAACAACCCGAAGAACTGATTCCCGGGATCGAATACCAGAAACTCGTTGAGGAGAAGCGCATCGCGAACCTTCTCATGCTGCGGGCGCGAGAGAGGCAAGCATTGAGCGTTCGGGTAAGGGAGGCGAGGCGCAAGGAACTCGAAACCAGCGTACGCCAGCTCGCGACGAAGTTTGCGGCAGTCGAAAGGGAACACGCATCGTTCACGATAAGGGCGCCCCGATCTGGATTGGTAGTTCTCGGCACGGACAACGAGGGCAACAAGCTGGACATCAACGCCTCCGTACACCCCGGACTGGTGGTGGTGCGGCTGGCGGACGACAGCCGATTGGCCGTGCAGGCGGAGATCCACGAGCATGGCGCCGCGCGTCTCGCCGTAGGCCAGCGTGTGCGCATTGCCATCGATGCGGCCGGGGAGGCGGACCTTGTCGGTCGCGTCAGCAAGGTGGCCAACACCGTTCGCCGCCGCTCGCGCTATTCTCAGGCCATGGTGCGCGACATCACCGTGGAGATCGATCCCGGGCAGCCAAATATGCTCAGACTCGGCGTGTCGGTCCAGATAGAGGTGGAGCTGTCGATGCTGAAGCACGCGCTGGCCATTCCGGCATCGGTGCTTGTCTACCGGTCGGGATCGCCCGGAGTCGTGCTGAAAGCGGGAGGGTGGGAGCCGGTTCTCCTCGGCGAGCGCAGCGCGGACATGTTTATCGTGGACGGCGGTCTGAAAGAAGGGGACAGGGTGCGTCTGTGAGTAATCGATTGTGCGGGTCGATCATGTGGCTGCGCCGTCAGGCTCCGACCTGGCGGCAGTTGCTGGTTGCCACGGTGGTCGTGGCGGGCTGCGGGGATCCCTCGTCCCGTCTGCCGACGATATCTGCGACAGCGCGGGACCATACTTTTGTCGTGCGCGCGAGGGGAGAGCTTGTGCCGTCCGAATCCATTGCCATCCGCATGCCGAGCGACATCGATATGGGTTTCAACATCACCTGGGTGGTGCCGGAATATTCCCAGGTCAAGAAGGGACAGGTGGTCGTGCGGTTCGACGACAGCGAAGTGCGCGTGCAGCGAGAGACGAGCGTCCTGGAAGTGGTGAACGGCGATCTGCAGCTCGATAGCCATGCGCGCAGGAGCGCCATCGACCGCACGCTTATCGGCCATGAAACAGAGCGCGTCGACACAGAGACGGACATTGCCCGAACGTACGTGACTGTCGATCCCCGCCTGATGAGTCGCAACGAATACATCGATGCCTTGGGCGATCTCGCGTACCTGGGCGTCGAAGAGGCGTACTACGTGTGGCAGGCCATCACCCACGACCAGCGTTCGTCCGCCGAGCAGCGCCGCATCGATAGCGGTCGTGAGGCGAGCCAGGACAAACTCGACAAGCAGGACTCGGCGCTGGCGCAGATGGAGTTGACCAGTCCGGCCGACGGCACGTTCGTCTACGCGCGCACGCCCTGGGGACGAAAGCTCTCCAAGGGACAGACGGTGTATCCGGGTCGGGCAGTGGGGCTGCTGCCGATTCGCGGCAAGGTCAGGGCGAGGATATTCGTGGCGGAAGTCGATGCGGTGGGAATCGAACCGGGTCAACCTGTCGCGCTGCGCATCGACAGTGCAGTCGAGCACGATTTCACCGCGCGCGTTTCCAGCGTTTCGCCAGTCGCCATTCCCCGCCACCGCGACGATCCGCAAAAGTACTTCGTCGTCGAGGCCCAACTCGATCAGGTGGACCCGGAGGTGATGCGCGTAGGCAGCAGCCTGACGGCGACCATCACGACCGGCACGATTCGAGGTGCGTTTCTGCTGCCGCAGCAGGCCGTGTTCGTTGAGCGGGACATGGCCTTTGTCTACGTCCTGGACCAGGGAGAGCCGGTGCCGAGACAGGTTGTCCTGGGACATCGCAGTCCAACGCTGGTGGAAATCACCGGCGGCTTGGCGGCCGGGGAGCAGGTAGCCGTCTCGGTGCCGCGAAACGCGAGTTGATGATCCAACGATACGCGCGGGCGGCAATCCGATGGGTCGAAGTCTCCCGCAGATACATCGCAACGATAGTCAGGCGGCTGCGCCCCGACATCCGACAGGCGCTGGGACAACTGGCCCACCACAGATTGCGCTCGGCGCTGACGCTGCTCGGGATGATTTTCGGCGTGGGTGCCGTGATCGCCATGATCGCGGTCAGCGAAGGGGGACGCCGGGAGGCGCTCGCGATGATCGAGGGGATGGGGGTGCGAAACCTGATCGTCGAAGCGGACGATCCCTGGGGGGAGGCCAAGCGGGACACGCGAAAGCACTCGGCGGGACTTTCGGTTGCGGATGCGCTCGCCATGTCGGATACGTTGCCCTTCCTGGAGAACTGGGCGGGCGTTCGCAGGATCAGCGTATGGGATCTGTTCTCCCACCAGGGGCGAAGTCACGCCGAAGCGTGGGCCGTGAGCCCCTCCTACTTCGGGTTGACGCAGCTCGATGCGGGAGAAGGCGTTCTGTTCGACGCCGCGGACGATGAACGTTTCGCGCAGGTGGCCGTGCTTGGCGGAAACGCCGCGAACCAACTGTTCCCCAGGGGGGCAGCCTTGGGCGGTCTCGTCAAGGTCAACCACCTGTGGCTGCAGGTCGTGGCGATCCTGAAGGATCGACAGCTACCCGATGGCGCATTTCAGGGTCGCGAGGTCGGCGGAGAAAATGACCGCGTTTACCTCCCGCTTCAGACCGGCTTGAGGCGCTTGCGCATGGGATTCATGGAGGCCGAGCTCAGCCGATTGAAGATCCAGGTGGCGGATGACGTTTCGCCGGCCGTGGCGGCGGAAGCCGTGCAGCATCTGCTGGACCGGCGCCATGGCGGACAGAAGGACACGCGGCTGACGATTCCCGCGAGGCTTCTGGCGCAGCAGAAGCAGACGCAGTGGATCTTTACCATCGTCATGTCGGCCGTCGCCGGCATTTCGCTCCTGGTGGGGGGCATCGGCATCATGAACATCATGCTGGCGAGCGTGATGGAACGTCGTTCAGAGATCGGTTTGCTCCGCGCGATCGGGGCGCGCGAGACGGATGTGGTGCGGCAGTTCCTGGTGGAAACCGCCGTCATCGCCCTGTTGGGCGCGGCTGCGGGCGTCGTGCTGGGCGTGGTCATGGCCTATGTCATCGCCGCTTTCGCGGGCTGGGCGGTGGCTTGGTCTTTGCCGACCATCGCGCTGGCGGTAGTCGTCTGCGTAGCGATAGCGGTGGGGTTCGGCGTGTATCCGGCGCTCTCGGCGGCGCGCATGGATCCGGTGGCCGCGCTGCAATCGGAGTGAGGACCGAGCGGTCGCGGCTTTAGCCCGCATATCTCACCAAGGGCCGCGATGATCGCGCAGGATTTTTTTCGCGTGCGGGTGCTCGCGAGCGGAAGCATAGCCACTGCTTATGGTGGAGCAAGCATGTGCCCGCACGCGGAAAAAAGACCAGCGAGGGCGCGGCCAGCGCAATCTATTCCCGCGAGGAACTCCGAAAAACGGAAATAGCCTATTGAAACCAAATGACATTCGACAAACCAACAAGCGACTTGGTGAGATATGCGGGTTAACCCAGCGCTTGGGGCGATCCTCTGAGAGAGTGTCTCCAGTGGCGGCCCGCGTGTAGAATCGCATTGTCCTCAATGGTGTTGTTTGCAGCGGTGTAGCCGCGGGGAGTCCGAATGAAGGTTACGGTGCGCGTGGACGTCGAACGGGACGTCAGGGACCAGGCCGCGCGGCAGCTCGCGGAGCAGGGCCTCACCATCGACGAAACCATGCGCATCGTCCTCGAACACGCGGCGGCGGGCTGCGGACCGGACTTCGGGGCGTTGGCGCCCAACGACACCACAGTCGAGGCTATCGAGGCCGCGCGGCGCGGCGACGTCGTCGAACTCGGCACGCCGGCCGAAGCGCTCGCCGAACTCAACCGCGACGACTGACGATCGCGGCGGGGTTTTCCCTCAGTGCGCACGGTCAAGCGGACGGCTCAATTCCGCCGCGATTTCAAGAGAGTCAAGCGAGGCGTGCATGGCGGGAATCTCGACGCGACCCTGCTCGAAGCCCTGGAACTGCTCACCGCCGATGTCCCGCTGCCGTCCCGATCCGTGGATCATCCCATGAAGGGGCAGTACAAAGACTGCCGCGACTGCCATCTGCGCCCCGATCTGGTGTTGGTGTACCGCAAGCGGGATGCGGACATCCTCGAGTTGATCCGGATCGGCGCGCACGCACACCTTGCCATCTGAGCAGGCCGACCCCGAAGCGTCACTTGAGGAGGGGGCGATCCCCTGGTGGGGGCCGGGCTCTCGTGCTGCGCACCGAGCCGTCGAACCAGGGTCTGATGCGCGACACCGACAGCCCTTGCGAGTTGCGTTTCCGTCATTTTCAGCGTGTCCTTCAGATCGTCCAGAAAGCTTGCCGGTACGCCATCTCGTATTTCGGCCAACGTAGGTAGTTCAAGTGACATAGATGCGCTTGGCCTGCTCGGCGAGTTGAACGAGCTCGTCCGCATCGCGCAGCACGCGCGCGGCCTGGGCGACGATGGATTCTCCCACCGGTGTCAGCATCACTCGACGGTTGTCCCGTTCGATCAGCGTCACGCCGAGGCGTTCTTCGAGTTTCTTGAGCTGGGTCGACAGCGTGGGCTGGCTGACAAAACACGCGTCGGCGGCGCGTCCGAAGTGTCGATGTTCGGCGACGACGACCAGGTACTGGAGATCGCGCGGATTCACGGGCTCGGAGCCTCGCGCACAGCGGCTTCCAACGCGAAGACGTGCGGATCCTCGGCGCCCAGGTCGCGGAGCGCGGCGGCCAGCTCGAGCAAGTAGTCGATGTTCTTGCCGCTCGGTCCCGCCGAACTCTGTATGTGGCGCGCCATTTCCTTGAGCGGCGCGTCCCCCAGGAAGGCGAAGTTGTCGATCGGCGCGATGTAGACGACGCCATCGACATTCTCCGCGCTGGCGAGCGCCAGACGGACCGCGATGCGTTCGTAGCCATTCTTTTCCCGGTGATCGAGATGGTCAAATACTCGCGACTCCACGCGGTACGCGACGCCGTGGCAGGTCTCATCGGGCGCCCGCACCAGCGTGACGACCCTGCCGGGCGCGTCGGCGACGCCGCGATGATCGTGGGAGCCCTGCCAGAACCTGCGCGCCCATCCGGATAGCATCGCGGGTTGCCGCTCCAGGCAAGGGAAGTCGGCGCGCCATATGAGCGACCCGTAGCCGAAAACCCACGCCGATGTGTCCATTTCCGGGCTAGACGATGCGCGATCCGCGCTTGCCCCAGTATTCGTCCCTCAAGAACCGCTTGTAGAGCTTGCCGGTGGGCAGCCTGGGCAACTCGTCCCGGAAGTCGATCGCTTTCGGACACTTGTAGTGCGCGATGTTCTCTCGGGCGTAGGCGATGAGTTCCGCTTCCAGCGCCGGGCCGGGCACCGCGCCCTCCGCCGTTTGGACAACCGCGCGCACTTCCTCGCCCATTTCCTCGCTCGGCGCCCCAATGACCGCCACATCGAGCACCTTGGGATGCAGGATCAGGGCGTTCTCGATTTCCTGCGGGTAGATGTTCACGCCGCCGGAAATGATCATGTAGGTGGCGCGGTCGGTGAGGTAGAGAAAGCCGTCCGCGTCGACATGGCCGACATCGTCCAGGGTGGTCCAGTTGGCATGTTCGGGATGTTGCGCTTCCCGGGTCTTCTCGGGATCGTTCAGGTATTCGAAGGGCACCGTCGGCATCTCGAAGTAGACCACTCCCGTTTCCCCGGCGGGCAACTCGGCACCGTCGTCGCCGCAGATGTGGATGATGCCCAGGATGGGCTTGCCCACGGTGCCTCGGTGTTCGAACCACTCGTCCGGTCCCGTATGGGTAAATCCATTGACCTCGGTTCCGGCGTAGTACTCATAGATGATGCGTCCCCACCAGTCGAACATCTGCTCCTTTACCTTGGGCGGGCAGGGCGCGGCGGCGTGGATCGCGACCTTGTGCGAAGAGAGGTCATAGCGGTGGCGCTCGGATTCTTCGAGCTTGAGCATGCGCGAGAACATCGTGGGTACCCACTGACTGTGGGTAACTCCGTACTCCTCGATAGCCTGCAGGGCGTGCACCGGATCAAAGCGCGGCATGTAGACGACCGTGCCGCCCAAGGATTGCGCGGTGGCGCTGAAGCCGAGCGGTGCGGCGTGGTAGAGGGGCGCCGGAGACAGATAAACGGTGTTTTCGTCGAATCCCCAGAGGATGCTTTGCAACGCGCGGATGGGGCCCGCATCCTCCGAGATGGACGCTTCCGGCAGCGGTCTCAAGATACCCTTCGGTCGGCCGGTGGTGCCGGAGCTATATAGCATCAACCCTCCTGCCGGCTCCTCGGCCAGCGGTTCAGCCGCGTAGTGGGAAATGGTTTCCTCGAAGTCCTGGTAGCCATCGACGGCGCCATCGAGCATCAGCCATGTGTGGCAACTCGGCGCGAATCTGTGGAGATTGCGCGCCACCTCTTCCCGTGTGCGCGTTGTAATGAGCACCTGCGACTCCGAGTTGTCGACGATGTAGCCGGCTTCTTCATCCGTGAGGTAGCGGTTGACGGTGGTCAGATACAGTCCCGATCGCAGCGCGGCCCATACGACATCGAACCAGGCGAGATGGTTTTCGGCGAAGATCGAAATGTGATCGCCGCGCCTCAGACCCTTGTCGAACAGGAACTGCGCCAACTGGTTCGACCGGTCGTTCAGTTCTCCGTATGTGCGCCGGGCGCCCGTCGAGCTGTCTATCGCCGCCGGTTTGTCCGGAAAAATCTTTGCCCAATTGCCTGGATACATGTTGCAGCCCGTAGATCTCCTGGGATTGGCGTCAGATTGACAAATGTGCGGGACTTCGGCAACACGATTGGCGAGTTCCCGGGCCTACCGCTCTTTTTCAAGACGAGGATCTTGCGATGGAGAGAGTTCCCGCATGGCTTCGTCGGTAGTGAGATAGAGGTTGCCGGACAGTTCGCCGGCGAGGCTCGTCGACTCGAGTTGGTCCCTCACCGGGCCTTTCACGTCGGATAGGTGTAGCGCGATGCCGAGCGCACTGAGGGTGTGGTTCAGGCGGCGCAGCATTTCGAGGCCCGTCGTGTCGATGAAGTTGATCGCGCTGCACACCAGCACGAGGTGGCGCGCTTCACCGTGGCGCTCCACGATCGCCAGGAACCGGTCCTCCACCTGGTTCGCGTTGGCGAAATAGAGGTTCTCGTCCACGCGAACGGCGGCGACATGCGGAAAGGTCTCTGTGGCGTACCGGTCGACGTTGCGGAAATGGGCCGAATCGCCGAGCCTCCCTACCACGGCGATATGCGGTCTGCTGGAGCGATGCACGAAGAGAATGACGGCGGCGCCGATTCCGAGCAGCAGACCGCCTTGAACCCCAAGCAGCAGCACCCCGCCCAATGCGAGAAAATGCACCAGCACATCCGCGGGAAAGAAGCGCCAGTGCTCGCGCAGCATCGAAAAGTCGATGATCCCGACGATGGAGGCGATGATGATCGCGGCCAGCGTCGCGTGCGGCAGGTTTTCGAATAGCGGCGTCAGCCACAAAAGCGTGACGACGATCACCACCGCGCAGATGAGGGCGCTGACAGATGTTCGCGCGCCCGCGGCGGCGTTGACGCTTGAGCGCGAGAAGCTGCCTGCCACGGGGTATGCGCCGGTGAACGCCGCGCCGATGTTGGCGGCGCCCAGGGCGACGAGTTCCTGCGACGCATCCAACCGGGTGCGTTGCTTCGACGCCAGCGTCGTGCCGATGGAAAAACTCTCTATGTACGTGACGAGGGCGATCATCGCTGCTGCGGGTGCGAGGTCCAGCCAGAGCGCAAGGTCGAAGGGCGGGAGCGCGAGTTCGGGAAGCCCGGCGGGAACGAAGCCCACGGTCTCGACGTTCAGGCCGAAGATCGCAACGGCGCCCGTGCCGGCAATCGCGACAGCCACCGGCCCGGTCCGACCGATCGGATGGTCGCGATCATGCATCGACAGGCCCGCGTAGCGTCGGACAAGCCACAATGCGGCCAGGCTCGCGATCCCGATTCCAACCGCAACGGAATCGAGATTTCCTATGGCGGACACAAGCCCGATGAGACGGTCCATCGCGTTATCTCCACCGTCGATGGCGATCCCGGTGAAAGCGGGCAATTGGCTGATGATGATCAGAATTGCCGCGGCGTTGACGAACCCTGTGATCACGGGATGGCTCAACAAGTTGACGATCCCGCCCATTCCCAAGAGCCGCAACAGCCACAGCAGGATGCCCACTTGCAGGCACAGGATGGTGGTAATCCCAAGGTATGCGTCCGAGTGTGCGGGCGCGTGTTCGCCCACTGTCGCCGCCACCATGAGCGCGGCGATCGCGACGGGCCCCACCACGAGTTGGCGCGAAGAGCCGAGAATGGCATAGATCACCATCGGCGCGAGGCAGGCATAGAGACCCGCCTGCGGCGGCAATCCCGCCAGAAATGCGTAGGCGACCGCCTGTGGAACCGTGACGACGCCGAGCACGAGGCCCGCCACCAGGTCGTATCCGAAGTCGACGCGGCGATACTCACGCACCGAGTCGATGATCGGCACGAAGCGGGTCCAGTGCCTCATGTGCGCGAACCTGGGGTGCAACTCAATGTGCCATGAACCACGGGTGGTATCGCCGATGGATGAGGTTCGCTGCGCAAACCCCGCGTCCGTCTCGCTGAAGGTGTCTCATCCGCCGATGTCGCGTTCTCCAGCGCAATGTGCGCATCGTGTCAGCTTACGCGAATCATTTATTGAATGCCCAGATCCGCACCAGTCGGCCTCGCGAGGTGTGGCGGGATCAGAGATGGGAAGAATCCGGACCGATTCGGGTGTTTCAATCTTGTGCGGGAAGCGTATAGTTGCCCGCCTCATGAAACGTGACAGCAGACATATTGCTTGCGGCAAGCCGGTTTGCCCCAGTCTGGGTAGCTCCGGCCAGGTGTTCTCGCGCGCCGTATTTCGGCACCCGCAGACAGTCCGCACGGACTCACTTGAGTCCATCTATGGTCAGCCCATGCGTTAAGTCCTTCCGTTGATTCTGGAAGGCATCGAACCTTCCAGAAAGCTCAAACAAAAGCCCTGGCAGGTTCGAACCGGCCGGGGCTTTTTTGCCCTGGCGTAGTTCTTTGACAATGTGGTCGTTTGGGGCGGGCGGGTTTGATGAATGCCGAGCCGACCGCGCACGCGCGCGGCTGCCCCATATTTGCTGACGTAGCTCAATTGGCAGAGCGGCGGTCCTGTAAATCGCAGGTTGTGAGTTCGAGGCTCACCGTCAGCCCCATGCATGGAGGGGCATTTTCAATGGCGAGATCGCCCGGCTGTAAACCGGGTGCCTTGACGGGCTTTGTAGGTTCGACTCCTACCCCCTCCACCAGTTCCGCCGCGGAGACTCGCAAGGTTGGCGTGCTAATCCGGTTTGAACCCGGTGATGCCTGTAAGGGCGTGGAGGTTCGATCCCTCCAGTCTCCGCCAAGGACCAAGTGCCAAGAGTCAATGGTGAGCGTAGCTTAATGCAAAGCGCCAGGCCGTGAATCTGGTCGATGCCGGTGCGAACCCGGTCGCTCACCCCAATGGAGAAGTGGCCGAGAGGTTTATGGCGCTCCTTTGCTAAAGGAGAGGGGGCAACCCCGCCCAGGTTCAAATCCTGGCTTCTCCGCCAATTTTTGCCCAGCGTAATCAGAGCCGCTCGATACAAACGCGTGGGTCGGAGTTCGCGTCTTTCTAGCCCGGATATTTCATCAAGGGCCGCGATGATCGCGCGGGAAAAAGTGCCCCACAGGCGGCCCCTTCGGCTCCGCCCGCGGCCCGGCCCCACCGTGCGAGGGCGCGGCCAGCGCAGTTTGTATCCGGCAGGATCTTCGAAATACGGGATTAACCTATGGGAATTAAATGACATTTGTTTGTTCGACAAGCGGCTTGGTGAAATATCCGAGCGAGGCAGGCCGAGTCACTCCGTCCTTGGCATAGTGGCTGTGCACCGGGCCCTTACCCCGGTGAGGGAAGTTCGATTCTTCCAGGGCGGACCAGTCTTTGCGGGCATAGCTCAATCGGCAGAGCGCAACGTTGCCAACGTTGAGGTTGCGGACTCGGCTTCCGCTGCCCGCACCACCATTCGGCGACCCGGACAGGCGCTTGGCATGCTTAGCCGAATCGATTGGCGCTGCGCGCCCCGCTTACTCGTCGTTCCAGGCGCGTTGCATCTGGATGAACGCGAACGAAGCGGACCATGCGATGAATACGAGACCGGCGATTGCTTCGGCGACGGTCACTGCCCGTAGAGCGCCGCGCGGCACCAGGTCGCCTATGCCGAGCGTGGTGTAGGCCGAGGCTGAAAAATACATGTGGTCCAGAAACGTATCGGCGCCGTGCACCGATCCAAACGCGGTACTCGATAGCGACGCGTAGACGCCCGCAAACAACGCGATTTCGACAAAGTGAACCATGATCAGCCCGGCCATGGTCGCGGGCACGCCATGGCGGTGGTGATGCGCGGGGCGGGAACTGATGAAACGCAACGTCCCATAATGAATCCCCACGCAGATCACCGAAGTCGCTATGGCGATCAGGTAGGCGATGCCCTCGATCATGCATGGCTCCGGCTATGAACCGATTGCGGGTTCGGTGGTCAATTCTAGGCCCTTCGAGGGGTTGTAGCGCCCTTGGGTAACTGATGTCGGCGAGCAAAAGCGGTCGGAAGCGCTGGTCGCCGCCACCCGACGCACGCACCTGGATTTGACAGCCCTCCGGCCGAAGGTAAGATACGCGTCGCCAGCGCGGGTGTTTAGCTCAGTTGGGAGAGCGACGGCCTTACAAGCCGTAGGTCGCAGGTTCAAGCCCTGCAACACCCACCACGCCCGTACGGAGCGGTAGTTCAGTTGGTTTAGAATACTGGCCTGTCACGCCAGGGGTCGCGGGTTCGAGTCCCGTCCGCTCCGCCAGATTCCTTTTCAAGACGTTGATATTCAAGGTTGTTTTCAGGAAAAATTTGAAGGTCCCACGATTGCTCCCACACTCAGATCTCGATAGGCGAGGCGGTGCGACGCGAGCCGCTTGCCCACAGCTTTGACATCGTTCCAGCGTCCGACGCCCATCAAGTCCCGTTACTCAGCTGTGGAAAAATGGTGTTGGTGTATGGATCTTCCGCGTGGGGCGGGGCGCGGGGCGCGCGGGAATCGGGAATTGGATTGGGCATTGCAGAGAATCCCAGCAACCAAGAGGGAGATGTGCAGCCTACCAGACCATCGGACTTGGCACGGCGGCTCGCCCACGGTCCGCGGTCACGGAACGCGGATGATTTCACCCGCCCACAACCGCTTCAGAAAGTCGATCAGGGGCAGCACGTGAACATCGTCCCACAGCGCCGCCCGTTCCCCAAGGTACACGCCATAGCACCTGGTCCGCTCCTTCCCGAGGTCGTGCCCGACTCGGTGCAGGCCTCGGTTGAAGCGTTTTTCCCATCGCGATGACGCCTTGATCTCGATTGCAACGAAACCTTCCACCGTCTCGCACAGCACGTCCACCTCCACACCGTCGTAGCTGCGCCAGAAGTACAGCCTGTAGTCCGTGCGGGAATACCCGAGCCAGGCACGCAGCTCGCTGAGCACGAAGGTTTCGGCCAGGGGGCCCATTTCCTCTGTTGTCGGTGGATAGAAAAGCCGGCCGCCGAGCGCCCGGGCGACGCCGGAATCGAAGAAGTAGAACTAGCTCTGCCGCACCTGCTTGGTGGCCGACTTCAACTTCCACGCGGGCAGCCAGAATCCGATCAAGGTGTCCGTCAGAATCTCGAAATGGTTCTGTACGGTTCGGCGGTTGATTCCAGCGTCGCGTGCGATGCTCGCGGCGTTGGTAAGCTGGCTGTTCTGGCCGTGCTGCAATTTCAAGAAAGCGCGCGAAGGCTCCGATATTGCGTGTCAGCGCCTCGGCCTGGATCTCCTGAACAATATAGGTATCGGCAAGGTCCGTAGATAGTTCTGCGGAGCGTCGGTGGTGACCGCCATCGGCAGCATGCCGAAACGCAGCGCCCGTTCGGGATCGATCTCGAAGGAGAGCTCCGCCGACACGAATGGAAACATGGATGTCGTGACGGCCCGGCCCGCCAGCAGATTGACACCACTGCGGCGCAGCTTGCGTGCGCTTGAACCCGAGAGCACGAAGCGCAGCCCATGGGTCTCTATGAGACGATGCACCTCGTCCAGCAATTCGGGCACTTTCTGAACCTCGTCGATCACGGCCCAGCTACCCCAGGACAACGTCGCAAGCTCGCGGTGCAGCGAGTGCGGGTCCTTGCTCAATCGCAGCGCTTCGCCGGTATCGAGTAGATCGTAGGTGACGGTGTCGGGAAAACGGTCGCGGATCCAGGTTGACTTGCCGGTCCCGCGCGGGCCGAACAGCAGGATCGATTGGGCGGGTGTTGGGAGTAATCTAGTGTATACAGATGCCGATCTTACCGGAAATATGAGATGTACACGTACATAATTCTTTTATATTCATCGGGATCGGTCCGGAATGAAGGAGATTTCCGCAGCATGATTCTGGTGACGGGCGGTGGCGAAAGCGCACCGTTACCCTCAAGCCGTGCGTCCGGTCTCGCGAGGAACCGGGCGAAGCATCGGCAGAGGCGCATATGGACAGGGCTATCAAGCATCGAAAGGTTCGTCATTCGGAGGATGGAGCCGCAAGCGGTCGCGCCAAGCGCGCTGCCGGAATCGTCGGCAGCGATGTCCGCATTTTGTTCGGACACCTGCGCAGCAAGCGCGAGCAAACGGCGCGAGGGACTCCTGCCTGTTCAGCGACAATCAAGATGAGAAAGCCGAAATCGCTCGCTTTGGGAGGGAGGGCGTAGCCCGATCGAGCAAGGCGAGCGGCGGCGGGGCCGAGAGTCCCGCCGGGAGATCGTGACAGGGCTGGCTAAGGTGCGTCGTCGTTTCAGGGGCGGGCACCGATGCCAGGCAGACACATCACCGATCACCAAATGAGGCTTTACATGCTATTTCGACAGAAAAATGGTCTGCAGGTGGCCGCCGCGAAGGCGGGTTTCAGCACCGCCACGGCCTACCGGATCGAAGCCGATCCGCGGCTTCCCTCCACCAACAAGAAACGCCGCGGCCGGCGCCGGCCGGAGCTGCCGGATCACGGACTCGACGTCGTGGTGCGGCCGGATTAGTCCCCCAAGACGTCGAGAGCCCCTAGCAGCGGTAGAAGCTTCAACAAAGTCTCCCTGAACTCCTCTGGTTTCGCAGTGACGATCTTGTCGGCTTTCCGTTCTCTCCAGGCCAGGGTCTGCACCAAGTTCGCCGCAACGACCGACGGCCTGTCGAGATTGGTGATCGGGACCTCCGTGGCGCCGCCGCGAACGCTGGTGCTGATGGGGCAACAGATGAGCAAGCCCGTTCTGCGATTGTATTCCTGACTACTCAACACCAGCGCCGGGCGGTACTTGCCGATCTCCTTGCCCTTCGCGGGTTCGAAGTCCAGCCATATCACGTCCCTGCGTTCAGGGACGTAACCCGCGCCCGCCACTTAGATGCCGACCTCAAATCCTGTGGGATCTGCCAAGACGTCAGCATGCGCCTTGTCCGGCGTGATCCCCGCCAACAACGCGCTCTCGCTGTGGGGGAAACGGAGTGTGCCCAGTCTCCCAACGGCGGGCTTGACGACGAGGCCTTCGGGGCTCACGTCGACCGTCACCCTGGTACCCGCCTTGAATTGCGGCATCTCCGCCATGATGCCGGTGACGCGCAACGCCAGGCTGTTGCCCCACCTCTTGATTTCCGCTTCTACTTGCACAACGCACTTGACTCGCCTTGAGTGTCAGGCTCAAGTGTATCCGGTGTAGATCGGGCGTCAATGTTGAACCACCGGATTTGCACACGACCTCGAATTCTTTTGGCAGCGGCGCGCGACTATTGCCATGGCAGGACTTCGCGTGCGTCGCCAATCAGGGCACAATCTCCCCTTCATCCACCAACGAGAGGACATCCGGTGAAAGTAGTGTTGCAGGGCGGGGCTCGGGAGCGGCAGAAAGATCTCTACGAGGCAGCGGGAATCGAGGTCGGGGAAGGCGGCTGCCGGACCGAGGACGAGATGATCGAAATGATTGGCGATGCCGACGGTGCGCAGGTGGGCATCTTGCCGCCGACGACGCGACGGGTGATGGAGTCCTGCTCAAACCTCAAGGTAGTCAGCCGTTTCGGCGTCGGAGTGGATTCCATCGACCTCCAAGCGGCTACGCAACTCGGGGTGATGGTGTGCAACGTGCCAGGTTCGAACACGACGGAAGTCGCCGATCATGCGATGTCGCTGCTGCTGTTGCTGACAAGGCGCCTCTACGATGCAATCACGAGCACTCGCGCCGGCGCCTGGGCGGACGATCCGCGCTCGCGGGGTGCCTTTACCACGTCGATGCGCCGGTTGGCCGGTCATACCGTCGGCATCGTGGGCTTCGGCAACATTGGCCGCGCGTTTGCCAACCGCGTACGCGGATTCGGGGTCAGCCGCATTCTCGCCTTTGATCCGTACGTCAACCAGCTTGCCGGCGACCTGTACGGGGTTGAGCTCGTGGAATTCGAGACACTGACCGCCGAGGCAGACTACATCACCATCCACAGCTCGGCGACGGACCAGTCCAAATACCTTTTCGATGCCGAAACCTTCAAGCGGATGAAATCCACCGCGTTGCTGGTTAACACCGCGCGCGGACCCATCGTCAGCGAGGAAGCACTTGCCGACGCCCTGGAAGCCGGCGAAATCGAGGCCGCGGCAATCGATGTCACGGAAATTGAACCGCTGCCTTCCGACAGCCGGCTGCTGCGTCTTCCGAATTGCTACGTGACGCCGCACGTCGCCGCCATGTCTCCGGTGTTCCTTGCGGAAACGTCCGTCATGCAAGCGGAGAACATCATCCGCGTGCTGACCGGCCAGAAGCCGCACGGCCTGGCGAACCCCGAAGTGATCAAGACGGTGGCCATCATGCGGCACACGGATCCGGGCCGCTGGGCCGACGTGCCGGACTTCTCCACCGCACTGCAGGTTTGAGCGCGCCGCAGCGGTTCTGCGGCCCGAACTGCCGGATGCCGCGGTCGGCGCGAGAGGTCGGACGAATGGCGTCGCGCGGGCGTTGAATCCCGCGTGGCGCGTTGTCGATAACCGTAACGGATGAAGCATCGACCACATGAACGCGGGGAAACGCTCCCGAAGGCGATCATCCTTGATCTCGACGACCCGAATCGTCGATGGTCGATGCCATGGCGAGGCGCTATGCCACCCTGCGGGACGAGGCCGTCTCGCTGTTGCCGATGGCTTTGTCGGTGCTCGGTCGGCTGCGGGAGCACGGTCTGAAGCTCGGATTGCTGACCAACGGGAGCACTGACAAGCAGTGGGCCAAGATTCGCCAATTCGACCTCGCGAGGTTCTTCGATCACATTCAGGTGGAAGGCGGCGTGGGCTTCGGCAAGCCAGACCTCCGTGCGTTTCGTCGTGCGCTTGCCGCGCTCGACGTTGCGCCGGAGGAAGCGTGGATGGTGGGCGACAACCTGGTGTGGGACATCCGCGGCGCGCAGCAGGCGGGCATCTACGCCATCTGGATCAATGTCCACGGGAGTGGTCCCGATGCCGAGGACGGCGTCACGCCGGATGGAGTCGTCGCATCCCTGGCGGAACTCCTCCAGTTGGAGAGGCTGTAGCGGGCTGGGTCGATCAACGCGAGCTCGGCTGCCGGGGATCACTCAGGTAAGACAGCTCCCCACCAACGCTTTGCAGTCCGCGGAAAGGCATGTTCCCCTCCATGCAGTTGGTCTCCCGGTACACTTCGGCTCGATAGCTCGGCTGGGCGTCCAGCGTGATCGTTGTCATGTCGTAGACGTCGAACACCGTCCTGTAGCGACCGGTCTTCCGATGATGACGCACGCACTTCCGATAGCGGAGATCATCGTATCCCTCTCCGGGTAGCGTGGAGCAGTTCAGCCGACCCAACTGTCGGAAGAACATCATCCTGTCGCCCCGGAAGGTGATGTTGCCCAGGCGCCCGACATCGGATGCCGATGCGTTTTCTCCAACCACGCTGATCAACCTCGGCAGATGCTGCGCCGGATAGCCCACCGTGCGGTATCTGAATACGGTGTCGCCGCTCTCCGCGTCCAGCACGTGAAAGTCCCATCCATGTACGCCCAACCACCGGCCGTTGTCCGACAAGGACATTCTGCCGAAGAACTTTTCGAGGTCCAACGTCCGGCTCCACACGACATCGGTCGTGGCATTCGTGGCCTCGAACGTGCGTCTGGTGATTCGCCACTTACCGTCGGGCGTCAGGTTTCCGATCGATCTGCGAAATAGCCCTCCCTGCTTGAGATCAACAATGCGCCTTGGCCATCTTCTACGACAATCTGCCGCACCGGCCCCTCGTCGACCGGGTAGAACCAGTAGGTCCCCATGCCCATGGCATCGGCGTGCGCGGGTTGGAACATGATCTCCCTGGCGTCCAGCGTGTAGTCGATCATGTGATCGGGCTCGTATGCGTTGGGCGTCCCCCAGCGGGTGCCCAAGTCGAAGTAGCGCTCCTTACCGAGTTCCAGATCATGCACGACCAGCCGGGAGGCACCGCCGGCGAGAGGTTCGTGAACCGCGAAGGACGAACCATCGTGCGCCACGATGAAATCCCAAGCCTTGTCCGAGTCATACACCACGTGCTTGCCCACGTACACTCGCACCGGTTCCGGCGAATCCACCGGACGAGACTGTTTGGAGTTGAGGCGAAGATCGCCCAGCCCGACCACGGGGGTTCCGTCCTTCTGCCTCCCCAGCCGGAAATGGTGAGGCCTGAACGGCAGGACATCCGCCACCAAGCCACCTGCACCGTCGAGCACGGAGAACCTGGCGCCCGATGCAGTGGCCAGGACCACTAGAGCGGAGCCGCTGGCCGCGCCCCGTCCGGCCATCATGGTGCATTCGAGGTTGCCGAGAACTTCGCGAGATCTCAGAGCAGGCGATTCGAGAGAGGGCCCAACGACCGCTCGGTTCATCTCAGCCTGGGTCGCTGGCGCCAGCCCCAACAGCCAAATGGCGGCGACGCCCAGGCCAGGAGGTGGCCATGACGTCATGGATATTCAGTTCGAAGTCGGGTTGCCCGTTGTATCCTGTTTTGCCTTGTTCTCACGCCCAACTTTGCACCCGCAGCCCGCGGAAGTGCTCGAAGTCTCCTGTATTCGACGTAATGAGGACAAGGTCGTTGATGTACGCAATGTCGGCAATCTGCCCGTCGACGAACGGTGGCGTCCCGCCTAGCGCGCCAAGCCGTGCACGTTCGATTGCGTGCCAATCGGCTGCTTCTCGGTTGTAGGGAAGCACTCGGAAGCTGGCCAGAACAACATCTTCGAGATAGCTTTCTATCGCTTGACGACGGCGAGATTGGGGAAGCCGTGAGCATCCGAAGCGCAACTCGTGCCAACCCGGCGCGGGGATCGCCGCCTCGGCGTGATGCTTGCGGAGCCCGCTCATGATCTCGACATGGGGCTTTGCGCGCAGTGGTTCAGAGACCGTATTGGCATCGAGCAGATATCGCACTGATCAGAACCGTATGTCGCGCCCAGACGCCGTATCCCGCGTACCTTCAAACAGTTCGTCCGGATCCAGGGCGAGCTCTTTGAGATCAACGGCCTCCTTGAAATCCCGATAGGCATCCACGAAACCACGTCGACCTGCGGAAAGCTGCTCGAATGTTCGGCATCCAACCAACACGGCAACGGGTTCGCCGCGTCGCGTCAACTCCACCGTTCTGCCATTTTCGGCTTCCCGAATCAGGCTTGGGAGATTGCGGCGGGCATCTGCAATTGAGTACTGCCGGGTCATCGCTCAAGCCGACATGTTCATTACTTTGTACATCAGACGTTATCACGAGCGACGCCAGCGAATCCTGTCAGCAGCTCATGACTTGTCCGCTTTTGTATCGGTGCGAAGTGGCGGGTCTTTGATGGGCTGGCGGGGGCGAGCGGCTGTCGCAGGTGGGTTGCATTGAGGCAACCCGAACGGGTCGGAAATGCCCAACTCGGGACATGGCTTTCCAGCAACCTGGCAACTTCGTCGTGGCCCCGGCGTTGAGCCCACGCCAAAGGGGTCGCCCAGGCTGGCGCTTCCGGCAGCGTTGGATCGAAACCGTTCGCCAACGCGAAGCGGACGAATTCGGTCTGTCCGCGTCGAGCCGCCCAGCCGAGGGGCGTCGTGCGGTATTCCTCGTCGATGGCGTTGGGGTCGCCGCCGTACCCGAGAAACAAACGCGCCTTGTCGATTTCCCCGTTCTCGGCAATGTAGTGAAGCGGGCGGACCTGCTGCCAGTTGGGCAGGTTGGGGTCCATGTCGTGGTCGAGCAGCAATCGGGCGAGGTCGAGTGATCGCCACAGGTAGGTCTGGCAGTAGCTGACCGAGGCGGGAACGCGCAAGCCACGAGCCAGCATCAGGCCCACGAGCGCGTCGTGGCCGGCGGATACCGCCATGGTGAATCCTTCCGTGACGCGCAGTTCGTCGAACATGTCGGGCTTCGCGTCGAGCAGTGCGGCAACCGTGTCGATGTTGCCTTCGTAGAAGTGCATGGCGAGCGGCATGCGCCCTCCGTGTTCGTAGAGCAGGGCGCGCATTTCCTTGTTGGACGTCCCGGTGGGTGTCCCCGACGACTCCACGTCGGCATTGGGATCGGCGCCCGCATCGAGGAGCATCTTCGCGACTTCGAAGAAACCAAGACGCGCTGCCGCCCACAGCGCGTAGCCCTTCGGGCAGTTGGGACCTTCGCCGAGATTGGGGTCGGTTCCCGCGTCGAGTAGGTGTTTGACGATAGCGACGTGGTTGCGCTCGGCGGCGGCTGACAGTGGCCGCTTGCCGCCCGGTTCCTGATCGTTGGCGAGTTCGGCGTTCGATGCCAGCAATTCACGCGCGCGTTCCTCGTCGCCCAGTGCGGCGGCAACGGTGATCGAGTAGCGCGCGCCCCGCGCGAGCAACTGTCGGGCGATGGCGCAGTCGTTGCGCTGCTGCCAATAGGGATGTTGCCAAAGCGCCAGCGCCACCGGTCGGAATCCGGTTCCGCCGAGGCGATCATCGCTGCTGAATCCCGACGCGTCCACGTCCGCGCCCAGATCGATGCGGCGGTTGACGAGATCGGCGCGGCCGACTTCAACGGCGAAGTGCAAGGGTCTCCGGCCGAGATGGTCGCCGCGGTTCGCCAGGTCGGGTTCCCCCGCGAGAAGTTTCTCGACGGTGTCGGCGTCGCCAGCGGAGACGGCGTCATGGATCGCATGGCGGCTGCCGGAGGAGGAGACACGACGTCTCAATTCATCGCGCAGGAGATTCGCAACTTCGTCGTGGCCGCGGTCGAGGGCCATTTGCAGCAGGGTTTCCTGTGCGTACAGCGAGCAGTGGAAGATGTCAGCGCCGGCTTCCAGCAGCATGCGCGTAGCGTCCAGATGGCCTTCGCGCACGGCGAAGTGCAGCGGTGGCGTGTACCAGAACTCCGCATTGACCAGGGTCGGATCGTCTTCGAGCATCGCGCGGAGCCTGGTGGTGTCCCCGTCGCGAGCGGCGTTCAGCATCTGCCAGATCGTCTCGCCGAGCCGGCGTCCGGTCCAGTCCAATTCGTCCGGAACAAGCTCGAAGGGCCGTATGAGTCTCGGCTGGGACACGGGGTCAGTGCTTCCGGGTGAGAGTGAAGTCAGCCATTGCGATAGGCCCACCGGCCTTGATCGCCGACTGGATGCCCTTCAACGGTCGCGTTGCTACGATGATGATGATCGAAGGACCGCCGCGTGAGCGCCGTGCCGCGACCTACGACCAGGGCCGTCATATGCGCGGCTTCAGTCTGGCTTCTATAATGAACAAATGGCCGGTAGCAACTCGAAGATTCCGCGGTCCTCCAATGCGCGATCGGGAGTTGATTTGACGATGCTTCGGTGGATGGCATCAAAGACTCCGGAAGAACGCCTTCAGATTTTGCAGAACAACGTGAATGCCATCCTGAACGCTCGGAATGCCAGAAACCGTAGCTGACTTTTCAGCCATCCTGGGGGTGCTTGCGCGCCACGAGGTTGAGTTCATAGGCTGGCGGAAATGCAGGAATGCAGTTAGGCGGAAATGTTCGGCGGGGGTTCGCCGGTTAAGTGACGGAGTTCGAAGTTACCGTTGTGCGTCGTTCTGCGCGTGTTGGTCCCATTTGGCGAGTTGGCGAAACTTGGCGAAACTTGGCGGAAGTCGCGAGGCGCTCGAAGTTGGAATAAAGGTCTTCATCGCCGCGTCTCGTGTCGCGAAGAGCGATGACGAAACCTCGGGCGCGGTTCCACTCATGGATGAATTCGATGCCCCACCAAGTGGCGTATGAAGGTTGATGCATTGAGCCGTTGAGTATGGCGATGGCAGCAAATTCTCGACGGTTGAGCCATTGGAAAGCGGGCATGCTTTCTCGTTCCTCCTCCGGGGACATGTTGCCTTGGGACCACCGCGCGGCGAATTCTTCCCAGTCCCCAGGGTGGGGCCGAGGGATGAGAAGTCTGAGGGCTTTGGCGGCGGCATCCTGATAGTCCTGGCTCAGTTCGTACTGGGCGACGTAGTCGAATGCCGTTCTTCGCGCGAGGATGTTGGCTTGCACACGCCACGCCCCGATAGCGGCGGCGACGAGAACGACGGGCGTTATGAAGGGGCTCGCGCCATTGAGCAGATCGGCTGCACAGAGGGGGATAGACTGCGCGACGATGACGGCTTCGGTGATAGGGGAAGTCGCCAGAGTCATTCAGACGATAGGGCCGGTTCCGTGGATGCTCATTGGTATGTCTAATTGGTGAGTGGGTTCAGAGGCGATCATAGCGCCAATGCGCCGAGTGAATGGCCTTGGCCAGCCCAACCGCGCAACCGCCGCTACAACCCCCCCGGCCCGCAGTCGTTCTTCAGGTAGTCGATCAGCGCGTTGTAGAACGTGATCTTGTGGTCGTAGAACAGCGCGTTCGAGAAGTGATCGGCGCCTTCCAGTTCCACGTACTTGTAGGACTTGCCCTGCTTGTCCAGTTCTTTCAGGTACTTCTTCGCGTGGTCAACCGGCACGCGCTGATCGACATCGCCGTGGACGATCAACATCGGCACGTTGACCTTCTCCACTTCGTCGATGGGCGACAGGCTCTTCAGCCATGTGCGGGTTTGGGCGATACCTTCTGCCCCGCGAACACGGTCGCGGAAATAGTTGACCTGCATCATCCGGTCCGCGACCGCAGCGCCGGCGACGGTACACTGATAGATCTGCGGTGAGCGGGATGCGGCGACCAGCGCCGCGTAGCCGCCGTAGGACCACCCGAACATGGCCATCCGGTCCTTGTCCGCCAGACCCTCCTTGACGAGATGCATGGCGCCGTCGTCCTTGTCGTCCTGCATTCCGTAGCCGCCGTAGCCGCCCTTCCCGAAAGCGGCGTGTTTGAACTTCATGCCGTACCCTTCCGACCCGCGATATTGCGGCTGCAATACGAGATACCCGTTGTTGGCGAGCAACTGGGTCCACTCATCGAAATAGGTGTAGGGGCGCTCGTGGATGAAAGGTCCGCCATGGGGCATGACGACCAGCGGAAACGGCGGTTCGCCGTGCGGCACCGTGAGAAAGGCGGGGATGGTCATGCCATCCCGCGCCTTGTACTGGATGCGCCGAAAGTCAGCGAGGTCTTCGCTACGGAGGAGGGGCTTTTCGCTACCGACGGTCTGTAGCCGGCCGTCTTTCAAGAGGAAGTAGGTGCCCGGGTCCCTCGGCCCTACGTTGTACACGAGCATCGTTGCCCCGTCGCGAGAGCGGCTGCGGATTCGCACATAGTGCGCGTAGGGGATGATGCTTTCGAGTTGGGCGTGGGTCGCCCCCTCCAGTTCGTCGAAGTACTCGACGTGCAGCTTGTCCGTAAAGTAGGCCACGCCGACAACCCGGTCGAAGTCGGTCCACGAGTTGCTATGAAGGCGAACTCCGATTACGTCCACATCGGAGCGACGGTAGATCGGTTCCATGGCCTTGGTATTCAGGTCGAGGGACCAGAGCCCATACGTATCCTCGCCGTTCAGCGCGATCACGTAGATACTGTCGGCCTTCGTTTCGTCGATGCCTCCGACCCGGAGGAACCCGAACTCGTCTTCGTGTTGGCGGTGGAATTCCTCCCAGCCCGAAGCGCCGGGTCGGCGTACGTACGAAACGTATTCCTGGGTGCCGCGGTCGAAGCCGCCGGTCAAGCGCGGTTTGCCGTCGCCGTCGAAAAAAATTCGCCCGATGTACGGTCTGGATCGGATCAGGAGCTTTGTCGTCCCCTTCTTGAGATCCATTTCGTGGTAGGAGCGCGACCGGAAGGCTTCCTTGATCTTTGCCCCCGGTCCGTCGTCGTCTGCCGGGAAGGCTTCGACGATGATCTTGTCGGGCTCGTTCGGCAGAACATGGGCCACGAACAGGTTTTCATTGCTCAATTCCGTGGTTTTGCGTCCCGGCACATCGAGCATGGCGACCTTGAATTCGTACACGCCACGGTTGAAGCCCTCGATCTTGTCGCGAACCTTTTGCCGCAACGCGAACACCAAGTCCGTATCGCTTACCCAGGAGTACTGAATGATCTCCATGGGATCCGCGTCGAGACGGAACGGCTCCTTCGCGAGGTCAGCGGTCTCGTAGATCTCGATGATCGGATTGGCGTTGCGGGTTGGGATCTTCATCAACGCCATGTAGGTAGCGTCCGCAGACAACTCGACGTTGCTTATGACGTCACGCAGCGCCCAGTATTCAAGCGGGTAAGGTTTGAGCGGCTCCTCGGATGCGCCAACCGCCGCGCAGGCCAGGCACAGCGCGGCGGCGTACGTGGCGAATACGCGCACCGCGCAAGGATGTTTCCTTTTCGTCATTCGATCCTCCCGATCAAGGCGCTGCAAGCAGGGAAGGTCCAGCCCTTCCGGCGTTGCTCTTCGCCTGCTCTACGAGCCGCCGAAACGGTGTAGGACGTTAAAGAAGTAGGCCCTGCCGAAGACGTCATAGCCGTAGCCGATGGGCGTATTGTTGATGGATGATCCGCTCTCGGTTCCGTCGACAACGGGTGGCGGCTCGTCGAACAGGTTGCGGATGCCGCCGAGGACTACCCACGTGTCGCCGCGCCAAGAGAGGGAAACCTGGTGGGTCAAGTATTCGTCGCCAAAGCCGACATCCCGGCAGAGGAGATCGTCCGGTGGCCCCAAGCAGGTGCTGGAGGCTCCATCGATTGCCTCTTCGAAGTCGTCAACGTCCTCAGCGTCCTGATCTACTCTGGCCAGGTAACTCGTGGACCACCGGAAGCGCCACTTGCCGTACTCGGCGCCGATATCGAGTCTCGCCGTTCGTTCGGGAAAGCCCCACTCTTTTTGGAATTCGTTGAAGTCCTCCAGTCCCTCGTCATTGATAAACAGCGTTGATCGTTCGATTTGACGGTGGAACACCAGGTCGACCACCATATCGATGGCGCGGCCAAAGACCGTCCAGGTATCCTCGAAAGCGACGTTTACATCGACGCCGCGAGCGATTTCGCTGTCGCGATTGATGAAGCTCCGGTCGATGTAGTCGATCAGCGGTTGGGCGGGATCCGGTTCGCGCTGGATGCGGGAGCAGAACGCGCTGCTGCCGGTGGGCGAGTTGTAGCAGTCGAAGACAATGTAGCCGGCCGAGGGCTCGACAATCGAGTTGTTGATTTCGATCTCGTAGTAGGTCGCGCCGATGGACAGATCGAAAGCGTTGGTAAATGGTTGTTCCCAAGCGAAACCGGCGGACAGGGATTCCGACGTTTCCTCGTCGAGGTCCAGAAATCCGCCCGCTGCGACTTCGGCGTTGTAGACGTTGAACCCGTTGTTGCTGGCGATAGCGGGATCGACCCCGTTCGCGCGGCAATTTTCAAGCACGATATCCTCGCGCTGGTCGTTTTCGGGAATATAGTCGCCGGTCAGTTCGTCGATGGCGAGTGCCGGGATCAGACACGGATCGAACACGTTGAGGAAACCGGTCTGGGGTCGCAGAAAGAGTTCGCGGAGATTCGGCGCGCGATAGGAACTTCCGGAGGTGACGCGGAACAGCAGCGAGTTGACCGGACGGTAGGCCATCTTGTACGAGTGCGTCCAGGCGGCACCGTAGAACTCGTCGTCGGTCCATCGCGCCGACAAGTTCACGACCAACTCTTCCGCCGCCGGTTGGCCCGCTATGATCGGAATCTCCAATTCGCCGAAAAGCTCCCGCGTGTACTTGTCGCCGACGGCACCGCCGTCGGCGAAGAAGCCGAAGAAAAGTCCGTCGCGGGCGACCGCGTCCGGTATCGAGTCGATATCGTCGAGTCGATATTCGAAACCGAATCCGCCGACGATCCAGTCGGCGGGAAGCTGGAACACGTTGCCGGTCATGTAGTAGGAAATCAGCGTCTGTTGGTACACCGTATCGAAATCGCGGTCGTCGAAGACATAGTTCCGCTCGGCCGCAGTGGCAAAATCGCCGACGACGCTTTCCGGATACAGCGACGGCGCGAACATGTTGACAGGGACGCAACCCTGCGCGGCGTCGGCAGCGAGCGGTTCGCCGGTGTCGTTTTCGCACGGTGTATTCGTGGTCGAATAGGCCCCCAGGGCGAGATTGAGTCGGTCTTCCCGAACGCCGGGCCGGCGTGATACGCCGTTCGATGTTGTATGCACGACGGCGAAGTCGAACGTCCAGTTGCTGAAATCGCCGAAATTCAACCACGGCAAGTCGCCCTGCGCGCCCGCCACCAGCCGAACCTGATCTTGCGCGACGTCGATGAGGGTGCGATCTCCGCGCACGGACACGATCGGTAACGTGGGAATGGGTCCCGAGGGGCCAGTGTAAAGGAAGGAAAATGCGGTGGGTGGGACGCCGATTACATTGGCGAACTGCGCGGCATAGATGGGGTTGTTCAAGAGCGCTTGCCAGGCGAGTCCGCAATCGACGCCGTTTTCGGCCTCGGGGTTGCAGAGATTGAACGGGTTGCGCGCGGGCACGTCGGGAAACAACTGACCCGCGCCGCTGTTGCTATGGAAGTCGCGCTCGACGTACAGGACTTCGAAGAATGGCGTCAGGTTCATCTCTCCTTCGAGCGTGTATTCGCCGTAGGCCATGACGCTGAACTGCTCTCGCTCAGGATACAGGTGACGGAATTGTTCCCTACCGTTGAGGTCGGCGTCGCGGTAGCTGACGTCGTTGATGCCGTCGCCGTCGCCGTCGACGCCGAAACCGAACAGGTTCGACTCTGAAAAGTTGGGCCAGCCGCCGTTGCTATAGCCCGGCGTATAGTAAATGCTGCCGTATCTAGTTCCGGGGACGAAGACGCGTCGAGCTAGCGAGCCGAGGCGGCAATCATCCCATTCCATGTCGAAAACGGTGGTGTAGAACAGCTCCTGATGCCGTCTGCGCCCGCTCTGGTCTATTTCCGCATGGCGTTCGCAACCCTCGGTCCATGGGCGATCATCCAGCGTGACGGGTTCGGACTTCGACCATTCGGCCCCGATGCCGACAAAGCCGCGGTCAAAATTTCTGCCCCAGGTCGCGCTTGCTGTGGGACGGAAGCCGTTCTCATGGTGCGGCAGCGTGGGCAATACGCCCACCTCCAGGCCGTTGAAGTCCTTGCGCAGGATGATGTTGGCGACGCCCCCGACGGCGTCGGAACCGTAGACGGACGACGCGCCGTCGAGCAGCAGGTCGTATTGCGCCACGAGGGAACCGGGAATGAGTCCGGGGTCGGGAAAACTCGGCGCGCCCTCCACGCCGGAGGGTGCCATGCGGCGACCGTTGATCAAAAGCAACGTGCGGCTTGCGCCCAAACCGCGAAAACTCACTTCCGTGGCGCCAGGACCGTTGTCGAGCACGTAGCCCTGAAACGTCAAGTCGACTTGCCGGCCGGCGGAGGCGGTCGAATCGCGCAGAATGTCGCCGGCATCGATCAACCCGACTTCCCGCGAAACCTCCGCCGTGATGATCTGCAGCGGCGCGATGCTTGAGTAGGTGTCGCGCTTCAGGCGCGAGCCGGTGACGACGACGAGTTCATCGGCCACCGGTTCGTCGTCTTCGGCTGGCAGCACTTCTTCGGCAGTGAGCACCTCCTCCTCTTCGGCCGCTTCTTCCTCTTGCGCAAGAACCGCCGGCGAAAAGGCGATCAGGCAGCTTGATAGAACGACGCGGATCAGGTTCTGGATCCACGGTGTTTGGTGATTTGCAGTTGCGTTCATTCCCTTCCCTCCTTCGCGCTCCCATTGTGTGGGGCGACGTGGGTCGCCGACATGTTTGGTCAAGCGACGTTAACGCATCTTTTTCGAATCGGCGCCGTCCTGCCTTGGGTTGCGAACCCGGCTTCAACCAGTCTCCATGGCGGCACAACGCGGTTGCGGCGAACATTACACCCCGCGGGACGTTTTCGCACGTAAATTCGAGCAAGAAGCCCGACAAGAATGGGCTTGTTCCTACCTGTTTGTGAGCTGCCGTCTCTCGTGAATCGTGGAAGCCTCTTGTGAAGCGTGGAATCGAAAAAAGATGTCAGAAACGGTCAGCGCAGACCATCATTCGTTCGCCTCAAGTTCTGCGACGCGATCAATCGCCTCGGGATGATCCGGATCGACCGCGAGCGCGCGGCGGGCCAACTCGAGTGCGCGGCCGAGATCGTCAGTCGCGTAGGACAATCCCACCAACGCATCGACATCATCCGGATTCTCGGCAAGCACTTCATCGTAGAGCTTCGCCGCGTAGTCATGGTTGCGCGTCGTAGTCGCCGCGGCGGCGAGCATCCGACGAGCGTCCATGCTGTCGAGGCAGCGGAAGTTGATCGGCGTCTCGTGTCTGACATCGACGTCCAGAGTAAGCGTCGGCAGGGACTTGCGTTTGCCGTATTCCTCCAGGTGGTGTTGCAACCTAGCCATGTCGACGCCGAGCCCGCGTTCCATTGCGACTTCTGCCGGCTCTCCACCATCGATCATCGCGAGCATTTGCGGCATGCGCACGTGAAACGCCGGCAGCCCCGCCAGGTGGCCAAGCTCCAACATATGTACCAGCAGCCAGGCCTTGGCATAAAAGCCTTCGGTTTGGTGGCGACTCGAGTGCAGTGGACGGCGTACCTCGAGAAGTTCCGCCAGCGTCGGTTCTAGCCGAGTCATGCTGGGGCGCACGATGCGGGGTACGTAGCCTACGACAACGCCTTCCTTTGACGAGTACATGGTCGACAGGAGCTCCGCGTAGCCTTCGTCGTACCATGCTGGGTAGTTCAACCGCTGACCGGTGCGCTGCAGGTAATGGGCGTACTCGTGAAATGCGGTCCTGGCGCGCGCCCAGTACGGATACCTGTCGTTGTATACGAAGGCGAGCGTAGACCGTTCCCTCAAAAACATCCCCAATCCGCCAATGTTGCGAGTCGCGAACACGCGATGGAGATCTCGCGTACGCCGGAAGGCGATGATTTCCAAAGGCGACCCCCGCAGCGCTCGCTTCGGCGTCAGTGCTTGCACCGCGAGCTTGAAACGCATCATTCTGTCTGCCAGCGAGCGGGCGTCCTCTTGCCGCAGGTCGCTCACCAGTTCGAAGTCGGGCGTCGTGATCCGACACCACTTGTTGTGGTGAACATCGGCGCTCGTAGCCGTCGGCCAGAAGACCAGGCCGAGCAACGGCAAGAGCCTGAGCACTGTTGCCATGTCGTGCAGCTTGTTCGGCGATGCTTTGTCGGCATCGTATCTCGCCGGAAGCAATACGCAAGGACACCATCGTCGCACCTTGGGTTGTCGACGCCAGAAGATGTGCCGCCCGCGCATCGACGCAAACCGCTTGAAGATGTCGCCACAGGCGCTAAACTAACACTTCCTAACAGCGCTAATATGCGTGAGGGCCTGTTCGATGGCAGAGCGGTCGACAATGGCATTCATGACGAGCCGAGGCTTGGAAGAGACGCCGGAAACGTTGAACGAAGCGTTGCGAGCCGTTCTGGAGAGCATGCTGCCAACGGCGTATGAACCTGCCGCCAGCGGACTGACAAAAACCGAACAACAGGTGCTGCTGGAAGGAGGTCTACGCCTCGATCGGCCAGCCCGTCCCGATCCCATGGCCGAAACGGTGGCCAGGTACGCGGCAATCGTCGTTCGGAGCCTCTCAAGCAAGAATGCGAGCCAGCGGTTGGGCGTGGCGCCGAGCCGCATTCGACAGATGGTCGCCGATCGGTCGCTTCACAGCTTCCTGTTGGGCGGCACGCGCCACATCCCGGACTTTCAGTTCTCGGATGCGGGTCTCGTGCCAGGCATTGCAATGGTCAACAGGACCCTCGACCCAAGCGCCCATCCGGTGGCGGTCTACAACTGGTATCACGCGCCCAATCCCGATCTTTTCCTGGAGGGGGATGTGGATCGAATCGTATCGCCGCTCGATTGGCTCAATGCAGGGTACGAACTGGACACGCTGCTGCTGATTGCGACCGATTTGTAGCGTTCGCCGTCGCATTCTCGTTGCTCAACCTGCCCGGGTCGCACGATTAACCCGCGATTGACCCGCGTGGCTGGCCTCCTCCGCTCCGTATGCTTGAATTCGACATGAGCCGGCTAGCGATATGACCCCTTCTCCGAGTCGCGGGGCGAAACTACCTCGTTCGCCGGATCGACAACTTCTTCGACAACTAACGCCGCCTGTCGTAACCGTTCCCGCCGGTACGACCGTTCATCGAATCTATCGCCGCGGCGGTCCGTACGCGTCGACCTGGAAGTCGTTACGCCACTTCGGTCCGGCCGACGCCCGTTTCGATCATCACAAGCGAGACGAGTCAGGCCAACCATCCGACCAGGAGCGGGGAATCGTCTACTTGGCCCGCGATATCCCCACGGCGTTGGCCGAGGTGTTTCAGGTTGGTCGCTTGGTTGACCGCCACCGCCACCAGCCATGGCTCGTCTCTTTCGGCATCGCCCGCGATCTTCGACTACTCGATTTGACCGGTACGTTCTGCGTGCGGGCAGGGGGATCCATGAGACTCGTCAGCGGGCCAAGGACATACGCGCAGAACTGGTCTCGGGCCTTCTACGCGTGCTACGCAAGCATTGAAGGCATCCGCTATCCGTCATCTTTCACGAATCGGCCCGTGTTGGCCCTTTACGAACGCGTATTGGGATCTCCGCCGTTCCCTGCGACGCCGCTTGTGCATCGAGCCCTGAGCGATGCGTTGCTTATCGATCCCCTGCGTGGGGCGTGCCAGGACATCGGGTACAACTACCTGTAGTTCCCTGCATTTCCCAATTCAACCTGCACATTGCGCTATTCGCTCCAAGCGCCAGCGGCGTCGAGCACGCTGCGAATGGTCGCCTGCAGCCGCCGCCGGCCGCCGGGCCGCCAGCCGAGGGCGCGCAGGCCGTCGCAGCGCATGATGTTCTCGGGCGGCGGCAACTCCTCCGGAAGCGTTGCCGTGGGTCCGGCCACACCACGATGAAGGGCATACATGCGCTGCGCGATCTCGCGGGCGCTCACGACGAGGTCGGAACAGTTGAAGGCGCGTCCCGCAACATCGGCTTCGCGCGCCGTGAGCAGCAGCCAGACGGCGGTCGCCACGTCGTCGCCGTGGACTTCGGTCGATGTCCGCGCCGTGGTGACCGGACGGCCGACCACCACGTCGCGCGCCATGTTGAACCACTTGCTCCAGCTTGGCGGATGCGTGATCCCGTAGACGCCGGTGGGCCGTATGCATGCGGTCCGGGGGTACACGCCGGCAAGGCTTTCGAGGGCAACCTTGTGCGCGCCGTAGTGCGTGGTGGGAGAGGTCGGATGGTTGTCGCCGACCCGCGTTCTGGCGGGTCGACCGAAAACGGCGCGGCTGGACAGGATCACGATACGGCCGACGCGGAAACTCGCAGCGGCGTGCACCAGGCGCAGGCTGCCCAACACCGGGCAGCGCGCGGGCGTTTTCTTGCCGCAGGTCGCTGACAGTTCGAAGTCGGACGTCGTGATCTGACACCACTTGTTGTGTTGAACGTCGGCGCTCGCAGCGGTCGCCCAGAAGACCAGGCCGAGCAACGATACGAGTCTGCGCATTCTTTCCATCCCGTGCGGTATGGGGGTGTCGGGCGCCGAGTCCTCGTCTCGGCAGGACAGCTTGAAGATGTCGCGATCCGCATCATACCAACGCGTTACGTCGCCTATGAGCCTGCTCAGGGCTCGTTTCGATCATCCCGGATTTGTGCGTATTTGTTCACATGGTCAATGGGCGTTGTCGACCGGATCTTTCGGCCGAACCCGCAGGAATAGCGAGGGGGCGAGGTGCATAATGTCGAGAGCCCGTCGCCACTCGGTCGGCGCGGAGAAATCATGAGCGAAGCGCGATCGACATCATCGACCAACGCCTCGAGCGGATCGAAGTGCGCATGGACCGTTTCGACGAGCGTCTGGATGGTTTCGACGAGCGCATGGCACGTTTCGACGAGCGCATGGACCGAATGGACGGGCGCATGGATCGGATGGAATCCAGCATCCTCGCCCTGACGGCATCCATGGCGAGAATTGAAGACGCTCTGCCGCACATCGCGACGAAGGAGGACGTGGCCCAGGCAAAGCTCTACGCGACGAAATCGTAGCGGGCCATGGTCGCAAGCATTGTCGCGGCGGGTATCGCGGTCGCAGGCGGCGCCGCCAGATTGTGGCCCGCATAAGACCAAAATGTGCTAACGCCGAGGTCTGAGGGGATGCTTGACAATGAGGCAGAGGGCTTCGCAGATGGAACTCTTGATCCGGCCTTGGGTATTGAGTCCGGTGCTCTGTCCGGTCGCCGGGTATGTGCGGGTATTTGGGCGTTCGTTTGATTGAAAAGTTTGCTGAGCAGTTGTTGGCGCAGAAAATAGAGAGAATGGCGGGAACGCTAGACTCAGTACGGGAGGAGGTAGATGTTGAAAGGATCGTGCGGGAAAGCGAGAGAAGTTTGCGTGAGGGCTTTCCGGGTGCGGCGTGGGAGCATTTGAAAGATCTCCCGCGCGGTGACATTAGCCCAGACGACATGGCTAACCTACGAGTGCTACGCGGGTATGCGCTCAAGCGTTTGGGAAGAGTGGACGAAGCGCGGCTGGAAGTGCAGGAGTCGCTCAGAACGAAGCCAACGTTTGCTGGTTGGTACAACAAGGCTTGTTACGCTGCGCTCGGAATGCCGGAAGGTTCTGTGGCAGATGAGGTACGAGGGGCGCTGGAGGAAGCGGTTCGATTGGCGCAGTTGCAACAAGGCGGTGCAGCGATCCGCAGAAACTTGATGGAGGACACCAAGCTTGGCGGCGACCTGCATGCGTTCAGGAATGCAGACTTTGTTCGGCAGATGATCGGGGATGCAGACACCCCCGACACCCCATGATAAAAGGCGCAGGGTACGGAGAACCCGCGATTAGAAGCCTACGGGTAGCGTGTCAAGGTTGAGCATGGCGCGTATGTCTAGAAGTTCCGTTTACGTCAGCGGCTGATATTGGGAGCAAGGGTCCGCAAAGTCAAGGGCTTGAACTGTCCAGTTTCGCTACGGATCGCGCGAGCATTGCGACCCGTCCCTGTGTTGTAAATCCTTTCGGGTGACCCGCTCCCGGGTCGTGGCAACCACGGTCGAGAGTTTTCTTGGACAACGCCCAGCCGACCTGACCGGTCGGGACGAGCTGGGTTACTTGGTGCATGTCCGGGGCGATGGCTTCGTAGCTAGGCACTTCGCTATTTTCGCGATCTGGGATGGGTCGCTCCCCGCAACTCCGCTTTTTCATCGAGCGCTGAGCGATGCGTTGGTTATCGATCCCATACGCGGGGCATGCGCGATATCGGGTACAACTATCTGTAATCCCGAGTCGCGCATAGGCGCTCACTTGGTCGATGAGGCGTTGATCAATTCAGGCTTTGAGCGGCGTCGAGCAGGTCGCGAATGGTCGCCTGCAGCCGCCGCCGGCCGCCGGGCCGCCAGCCGAGGGCGCGCAATCCGTCGCATCGCATGATGTTCTCGGGCGGCGGCGCGGCATCCGGAAGCGTGAGTCCGGCCGCCCCGCGATGAATGCTGTACATGCGCTCGGCGATCTCGCGGGCGCTCACGACGAGGTCGGAACAGTTGAAGGCGCGTCCCGAGACATCGGCTTCGCGCGCCGTGAGCAATATCCAGGCAGCGGCCGCCACGTCTTCGCCGTGGACTTCGGTTGACGTGCGCGTCGCGGTAACAGGACGGTCGCCTACCACGTTGCGCGCCATGCCGAACCACTTGCTCTGGCTTGGCGGATAGGTGATTCCATAGATGCCCGTGGGCCGTAAGCACGTGGTCCGGGGGTACACCCCCGCAAGGCTTTCGAGTGCAACCTTGAGCGCGCCGTAATGTGTGGTGGGAGAGGGGGGATGGTTGTCGCCGACGCGCGTTCTGGCGGGACGACCGAAAACGGCGCGGCTGGATAGGACGACGATACGGCCGATGTCGCAATCTACTGCGGCGCGCAGCAGGCGCAGGCTCCCCAACAGGTTTGTCCGCCAAAAACTTTCCACATCGTCGCCTTCGCCGCCCCGGTACCGGCCGGCAACATGATCGAAGGCGCAGTGCACGAGTGCATCCGCGCCCCGCACAAGCGAAACCAGCGCGACCTCGTTGTCCAGATCGCCTTCGATCCAGGTCACTGGAAAGTCGAAACCTGCGCGGTCGCTCTCCGGGCGGGTCAGCGCCACCACACTGCAGCCTTCGCGAGCCAGGCGCGCGGCGACGAAACGCCCGACGATCCCGCTCGCGCCGGTCAGCGCGACTCTCATGCTCGTGGGCGAGGCCGTGATAGGTGTACTCCCGTCATGCGGAGCGCGCGCGAATGTCGTCCGGCAACGGCCGACCCTCAAGCACCCGGTACCAGAGGTCGATCAGCGGCGCGAGCAGGTCGCGCTTGGGGTGATCGGCCTGCCACGGCTTTTCGTACTGGTAGTGGACCACCTTGATGCTTGGCCAATGCCAGAGATCGGGCAGATTGAAGAATATGTACTGCAACACGTTGTACGTGTAGGGCAGTCCGTGCCAGTCCGGATAGCAGGATTCCAGGAAGGTCTGATCGGTTCGCCGCCAGTACGCGTCCGGGGCGTCAAGGCGCGCAAGCATGTCCTCGTAAGTGCGCCGGCTGGGTTCGGCGACGAAGACGCCGGAGTTCATGCGGTGCATGTCCGCGAGCGTTTCGTAGAGGTTCGGCGCGGCGGAGAACTCGGGGTAGCGGAACAGCTTGTCGATGTTGCGCACGACGATGGCGTCGGCGTCGATGAAGACGATGCGCTCATACTCGTCGAGGCGCCAAAGCTCGAGCTTCATGAAGTTGTCGATGGGCTCGTGGAATACGGGCTTTTCGCCCTTGGTGAATGGGCTTTTGGCGTGCTGCGCCGCGCGGCTGTGGCGCGACTCGAAAGCCTTCGACAGCGCTGGCTTCTCAGTCTCGCGGACGATGCACCCTTCGCTTTCCAGTTCGTCGAGCCCGGGCGTTCCAGGCTTCGCCATCACGATCAGAGGGCAAGCCGCCGAGGCGCGTTTCAGCGAACGTGCGAGGGCGGTGGCGCCCAGCGCATAGTCCGCGTTGGTCACCAGGGTCGCATAGGCGAACATGGCTAGCGCTCTGTCGAGTTCAAGAAGATTCGCGATTCGCCGATGCCCGTGGATCGGGCTTGACAGAGCGACAGCCCGGAAGTTTCCGGGCTATTCGATCGCGTCGCCATTGCTGCTGGCAATGCGCTCGGCCCGTTCCTTGCTCCATGTGGCAGTGCTGACGATGCGGCTGCGGTCGATCCGGTGCGCGTACTTTTTCGCGACATCGACGAGTTCTTCCAGCAGCCCCTCTTTCAGCGTCGTCGGTTGCAGACCAAGGTCGAGCAGGTGTTCGTTCTTCACCGCGAGTTCGTTTTCGGCCGGCTCGTTGCGGGGATTAGGCAGCCAGGCGATTTCGGCGCCGGTCAGGTCGCGAATCATGTGGGCGAGATCGCGCAGGCGATACGTTTCCGTCATCTGGTTGAATATCTGCGTCCGCGCGCCGCGCTCCGGCGGATTCTTGAGCGCGAGTTCGATACAGCGCACGCAGTCCTGGATATGTATGAACGCCCGCGTCTGGCCGCCGTTGCCGTGCACCGTCAGCGGGTGACCGATGGCGGCCTGGATCAGAAAGCGATTGAGCACGGTGCCGTAGTCGCCGTCGTAGTCGAAACGGTTGATGAGTTGCACGTGCCGTCGGGTCTGATCGGTGTGCGTGCCCCAGACGATGCCCTGGTGCAGATCGGTGATGCGCAACGCGTCGTTCTTGGCGTAAAACTGGAATATAAGCTGATCCAGGCACTTGGTCATGTGGTAGATGCTGCCGGGATTGGCCGGATACAGGATTTCCCGCGTTGCGGTGCCGCCGTCATCCTGGCGAATGTCCACGGAAAGATAGCCTTCGGGAATCGTTGCGCCGATATTTGCGTACCCGTACACGCCCATGGTGCCGATGTGCACGAGGTGGGCGTCGAGAGACAGCTCGACGAGCGCGTTGAGGACCTGGTGGGTGGCGTTGACGTTGTTCGATACCGTGTAGTTCTTGTGCCGGTCGCTCTTCATCGAATAGGGGGCGGCGCGCTGCTTGGCCAGGTGCAGAATGGCGTCGGGACGCAAATCGCCGAGCCAACACTTCAGACCCGAGTAGTCGCTGGCGACATCGATGCGTTCGAATCCGATATCGTGTCCGGTAAGTTCCCGCCAGACGCGCCGACGCTCCTGGATGGAGTCCATCGGCGTCAGGGACTGCACCCCGAGTTCCGTATCGATCCATCGCCGACTCAGGTTGTCTGCGATGAACACTTCGAAGCCGAGATTGGAGAGGTGCAGCGTCGCTGGCCACCCAATGAACCCGTCTCCCCCCAAAATCGCGATTCGCACGTCCCGACCCCGTCGATTGTCCGCGTATCGATGCGCCTATGTTACCGCTTCGCGGCGGTGCGTTCGATGTTGCTGCGCGAGAGCATGTCGGGCCATGTCCGGCCGCGACGACCAAATAGCATCCAGATGTGGCCGAGGCCGAGACACGCGAGGCTCAGGATCCCGCCGACGATCCGCAGGTGGGCTTGCCGCAGGCTGATGGGCGCATCGCCGTGGGCTACCCGCAGCCGCCACGCCAGCATGCCGAGCGTCTGGCCCCGCCGCGTCCAGAAAAAGACGAAGAACGCATACGCTTGGGTCAGCAGGAGAAGCTGGACCCAGAAGCCGGAGACCGCGTTGCCCGCCGCCGTCACCAGCACCACGACGGTCAAGACCCATATGGCGAGGACGATGAGCGCATCGTAGAGCATGGCGAGCAGGCGCAGGTGTAGCGGAGCGCTGTTGGCTGTCCGGCCGGACACTAGAAGGCGACGGTGCCGCGCGTGTCGATGTGCGCCTGTCGACCGCAAAACTCTTCCGTCGTCATCGCGTCGAGCACGTCGGCGTCCCTGGTGTTCGCCCAGGCCCGGCGGCCGTCGGACAGGAGGCAGGCGGCAAGGCCGATGTTGGGACCGTCGCGACCGAACATGACGGTATACGATTCGAGCGTGACGGATCCGCGGGCCGATTCGGCGAGTTCGCGTGTCGGCATGGCGTCCACCCGATCCTGCGGCTCGTCGTGGCGGAATGCTCGTGCCGGCGGTTCCGAGGAGAACACGGCCAAGGCATGCTTGGTCAGGAAACCGCCGTTGCCGGTGACGAGGCCGATATCGCCCGCACGTTCGCGCAGCACCTGGGCCATGCGCGCGATGCCGTGCATCGCGTAGTTGTTCAGCGGGCCGCCGGCGAAGGCCATTCCGCCGGTGACGGTTAGCGGTTTGTTCTCATCGAGGCCGAGTTCCGCCGCTGCAACCTGGACGGCGGACGGGAAACAGCTATAGACGTCCAGGTGGTCGATGCCGTCGACGCCGAGATCGGCCATTTCGAGACAGCGACTGCCGGCGATGCCCAGTCCCGGCGCGCTGTGGAGGTTGTCGCGATGCGATACTGCATAGGTGTCATGGGTCTCGGTGGACGCCCAGGGAAAAATCCACTTGGAGCGCGGGATGCCGAGGCGTCGCGCGATGTCGGTCGATGTGAGAATCAGCGCTGCTCCCTGGTCCACTTTCTCGTTGGAATTCATGAGCTTGGTGTAGGGAAAGGAGACGGGTCGATTGGCCGGACCGGGCGTGCGGATCTCAAGCGACGTCTTCGGTTCGCGCATCCACGCGTGCGGGTTTTCCGCCGCCACTTGGCTGAAGCCCGCCCACAGTCGGGATATGCGTTCGATATGGGCGTCGATGGATTCGCCGCGGGCGCGACGAATGGCGTTTTCGAAGATCGGGTACATCTGTACCGGGTTCACTATGCCGCGCGCCGCCTCGGCGCGATGGCGCATCCTCAACTCGACGCCAATCGTGCGATCCGGCCTGCCTGGCGCTTCTCGCCACGCGAGATCGACGCCTGCCCGGCGCGCCTTTGCCTGGGTGTCGCCGCATTCCGCGCCGGTCAGGATTACCGTCTGGTGCGTCCCCCGTTGAATCTCCAGCGCCGAAACGCTCAGCAGGTGGTGAACGACGGTGCCGCTCCAGAACGATACACCGGTCTCGGCGGTGGGATTGCCGATCGCTTCGGCGACCGCCCGGGCGGGATCCTGGTATGGCCACATGCCGCGAATCACGCGCACCGCGCTGGCGTCGGTCAGCAGCGCCGGCGCGCCGGCATCGCGGGCGGCGGCGCGCGTCGCCCTGATCATCAGGTCCAGGGGTTCTTCGGCGGTCGCGGGGTCGTCCGCGCGCTGCCCAATCTGTGCGATGCCCACCAGGACTGGAGTTGACTCGCTTGCTGTCATGGACCCACCACCCGTTCGTCGTGGGCACAAGATGATACGTGAAGGCGGAACGGCGCCGACCCGTTTGACTTCGCGTCTGTGAGGACAGATATTCCTGATATGCCCGAAATTTCCGAAACGCGGTTGCCGGCGGCGGTGGAGAATTTCATCCTGCGCTGGGGCGATATGGGTACGCACTGGGGGATCAATCGTTCGATCGCCCAGATTCACGCATTGCTGTATCTGTCGGAGCGCGCGCTGACGGCGGAAGAGATTTCGAGTCAACTCGGCATCGCGCGCTCCAACGTCAGCAACTCGCTGCGGGAACTGGTCGTCTGGAAGCTGGTGCGCCGCGTATCCGTGCGCGCGGACCGGCGCGACTATTTCGAGGCGGAAACGGACCTGTGGGAGATCGTCACGCGCATCGCCGAAGGTCGAAAGGCGCGCGAAATAGATCCGGTCCGCCTGGCGTTGAAGGAATGCATCGCAGAAGCCGAAGCCGACCCCAACGTGAGCGGGGTCGCCATGACGCGCCTCGCCGACATGATGGCGTTCATCGATACCATGAACAACTGGTACGGCCAGATTCTGACGCTCCCGAAGAGCAGCCTCGTGGCCCTGATCAGCATGGGGTCGCGGGTCGTCCGCGCGCTGCGGCCGCGCAGCAGCATGGAGCGGACGGAGCGTTGATCCGGCGCGGCGTCCGTTGTCATTGCGAGGGACGGCGCTGAAGGAGGGGAACGCGTCTGCAAAACGAAGCACCCAGAGGAAGTGTGGGGCAAGCAGACGAGACAGCGTTCACGGCGGTCTTGAAGGGTGACTTGGCTGAAGCATTGGGCAGTGGGCGCGACGGCAGAAGAGCTTCGTGGTGTTCAATCGTCGACCACCTGATAGCGCTCGAGGATGAGAGTTCGGCCGCTGAGATTGCCTTCGCAACGTAGATGGCGACCGACGAGTCGGTCGAGTTCGTGATCCCGAAAGGGATTGCCTCCGAGACGGCGGAGGATGTATTCACTGGCGTCGTCATCGCTAATCATGACCACGGCGAGGCGATCGCTCTTGGAGCCTTCGGCGACACGTTTGCGAACGACACTGCCACGCCAGTGGCCTTTGGCGACGTACTCGCGGCTGGCCACGACCTGACCTGCCTCTTCTGTGGCGACGATGGCGCGGATGGGTCGAACCACGTCGTCCGCGTGACCAGCGATGTGGAACAGTACATGCAGGCGACGTTTGCCGGGATCCGTTGGTGTTGCTGCCCAGAAGTCATCGCCCGCCCGTATGTCATGGCTTGTGAGGTCGTACTCGTCCATGCCCGCCTGTTCCGCTAGGGCGCTAAGAGAGGCAGCCGCATCGTCCGACGGGCCGCTGGCCGCTTCGGTAGCGAACGCCGTTGTCCGCGCCAGTGTGGCGGACTTCGAGACAAACGCACCGCGCGTGGTTGGATGACTAGGAACAACGGGGTGTATCGAAGGGTCGCCGAGAAGAAGGAACTGTCCGAGCGTCTTGAGCTCGATCGGGGACATGACGCCACAGGTCGAGACAAAGGACTGGCGCGCAATGAGTTCGGCGCGGCCCAAGGAACTCCCGGTAATTGCTTCTTTCAGGAAAAATTGGGTGATGAGGTCGGCCGCACCGTTACCAACGGAGGGACCGTAGGCAATGTTCGTGCTACCGAAGAAGCCGTGCGCGCCTTCTTCAAGGTATGTCTGGCAGACGCCGGACTGACCTGCCGCAAGGGCGGGGTCGTACAGTTCAGCTCCGTAGCAGCACTCGGCAGCCGCGACCGTCCCCCGAAGGAGCTTGCCGCGCAAGTCGATGGCCGACATGGACACCGGGAAATTGCCGCTGCGATCTTCCCCATAGAAGTTGGGATCGATGGTTGCACCGTGGCAGTTGATGAAGTGGGCGCGGTTGCCGAGCAGCGGTGTACTCAGCAGCGACCCCGTCGGTGGCGCACCGTGGACAGTGGGTGACGTGAAGATGTTGTGTGCACTTGTGATCGTGGAATGCAACCAGACGGCTGCGCTGAGAGTGAAATCTCCCGCGTACGCAGCTAGCGGAAAGGACGGTGTTGTTGCGGCCTCCTCGATGCGCGCGACCAGGTAGGCCGGGTCGGTACCAGCGAGAATGTCGGGAAGGCGACCCGTGACGCGCGACGGCGCGAGGAAATCGGAAATGGACTGTGAGTAGGGGCGTACGCAGGCGTAAGGCAGGTCGCTCGGCACGGACGGGTCGCGGTCCGCTGGCGTGGGGTTCCGCAGTTGTTGGTGAGGCACAACGTCGGGAGCACCAAGAAGCAGGAGGTAGTCTGGCCTTGTGGTACCTACGGCGTCGATGGCGGCTTTGACCTGGCGCTCGTCTGTAGGCACGGTGACCGGCGCTGACGGATATGGCGCCATATCGGCAGGGTCATCAAGACGGAGGACTTGCGTTGTGATCCCGCGCGCCGCGTCGGCTCTTACAAGACGCTGTAGAGCGCACTCGATGTCGGCCCAAGCCGGGGCACCGTATTTCCGGTCCAGGGCGCTTTTGTTCGTCACAACAATCTTGTCTGACATCGATGTTGCTTGGTCGTCGGCGAAACGAAATGGTAGCGCGTTGCACGACTTGGGTCGAACCAGAACGGCAGTGCCTCGTGGCCATGATCAGCATGGGGTCGCGAGTCGTGCGCGCGCTGCGGCCGCGCAGCAGCATGGAGCGGACGGAACGCTAGTGGCACAATCCGTCGCTCCTTCGGGTGCACCGTGTCTTGCCCCCGCCCAAGCCCGCAGATCAATTCGACGCAAGGCGCAGCTCCTCAATGATGTGCTTGGCAAGTCGATCATTGATTTCCCGATGACGCGGGACGGGTTGGGAAAGGCCGGAATCGGGATTCCGGTACCAGTCGTGCTTGGCGCCATGTCGGAGCAGACGCATCCGGACTGCCTGATCACCTTGAGCAAGGCCGTCCTTTTCACGCCACGGCTAGATCCGCCACTCTGCGGATGCCGGTCAAGACTCCGCTCGTTAGATCGACATGAAGGTCCCGCAGGTGCGCCTCAAGGTCGTCGAGCGTGTCTCCCTGCGTCCAATAGTCTGGAAACTCCCGGAGGTAGCCCAGCCACCTCCCGTCGTCCTCCCTGTACACGATTCTGGTCGTCTGCATGCTGTGTTCCTGCGAGGCCGCCGTGTCGGGATTTCTACACCAGTCGGGGAGCCATGGTCAAACTCGGGGCAAGCGTGGGCGTTTCGTGTCCCCGTCGCGCCAAACGAAGACTTCGATGGACACACCGGAACACCGGTGCGGTTCGGCGAGTACGCCGGCGAAGTCGACATGAAGCCGTGCTTTCGTGCGTAGGCGCGGATGGTTCAGGGAGTTGTGGCCGAAACATCGCGCTCCTCCCGATACTGTCGCCAGCGTTCGATCGAGGCTTCAATGTCAGCCAGTCGGCTGGACACCCCGAGGGCGAGTTCGGGATGGGTGAATATGTATGCCTCGTTGTGCCGGATGGCGTGGAGCGTCATGTCGCCCACGACGGCGGGGTCAAGCGTGCTTTCAACAAATTTTTCGTATGCCCGGAGATCCATCGGCTGAGGAGCGGAGTCCGGCCGCGACCGAAGCGCAACTGGTCGGTTGCGCTCCGAGGTAAATATGTTGGTGTTGACGAAGCCGGGGCAGAGGACGGAAACGCCGATGTCGTGGGCGGCAAACTCGGCTCGCATCGTTTCGGACAACCCGACGACGGCGTACTTGGTCGTGTTGTAGACGCCGAGTCCCGGTACGGCCACCTGTCCCGCCAGAGAGGACGTGTTGACGAAGTGGCCGCCTTCGCCGTGTGTCATGATGCGTCTGGCGAAGGTCTGCACGCCGTTGATCACGCCGTGCAGGTTGACGCCGACGACCCAGTCCCAATCGGCATAGGACATTTTCTCCATGGGCCCCGTGATCCCGACTCCGGCATTGTTGCAGACGACATGCACCCTGCCGAATGCGCGCTCCGTCTCGTCGGCGGCACGCGCCATCGCGTCTCGGTCGGTGACGTCCACGCGCAGTGCGATCACTTCGGCGTTGCTCGGCTCGAAGGACGCCGCCGCCTGCGCAAGGGCCTGTTCTTCAATGTCGGCGATCGCGACTTTCATGCCGGCCGCGGAGAACGAGCGCGCCATGGCCAGGCCGATGCCGCTCGCGCCGCCCGTGACGAAGGCGACCTTGCCCGCCAAGTCCCGCAACCTGAGCACCTTATCTTGGGGAAAACTCGATGGTACTACTTCGAAATGTCCGCCCCTTGGGAATTCCGCCAGGTTTTGGGCTTGAAATTCTTGCGCAACCTTCTAAGAATATGCGCCGCTTCGCATCGGACGGGAAGATCGAAAAGTGATTGAAGCAAGGGAACTGACGCGTCGCTTCGGCGAAAACGTAGCGGCGGATTCGGTGAGTTTCACCATAGGACAGGGTGAAATCGTCGGTCTGCTGGGCCACAACGGCGCTGGCAAGACAACGATCATGAAGCTGCTGACGGGCTTTCTCGAGCCGAGTTCCGGATCGGCGGAAATCGACGGGCAGGATGTTACCGAACACGCCGCCGAAGTGCGGCGCAAGGTGGGATATCTGCCGGAAACGGTTCCCCTGTACTCGGACATGACCGTCGTCGACTATCTCGAGTTCGCGGCTACGGTTCGCGGCGTTCCCTCGCCCGAACGACCGTCGGCTGTGCGCCGGGCGGTGGACGCGACGGGTTTGAGCGGACGCGCGCTTGCCGTCATCGACACTTTGTCGCGGGGTTTCAAGCAGCGAGTCGGCGTGGCGCAAGCGATTCTGCACGCGCCGCGGTTTCTGATCCTCGACGAGCCGACCAGCGGCCTCGATCCGGCCCAGACGCAGGAAATGCGCGACCTGATCCGTCGATTGGCCGAGTCCGCCACGGTCATCCTGTCGACCCACATCATGCAGGAAGTGGACGCCGTCTGTGATCGCGTGATGATCTTGCGAGCCGGCGAACTCGCGCTGGACGAAAAACTCGCCGACCTGCAGCGAAGTCAGCGTCTGTACGTGGGAACGGAAGCCGAACCGCAAGCCCTGAGGGGAGCGGTCGGCGAGCGCGTCGATGTCGAAGCGGCCCAGGGCGGCTGGTTCCTCACCTTCGGCCGGCCCCTTGGCGACGAACTTTCGGCGGAGATCGCCACGCGCCTGGTCGGGGCGGGACTCGCGTTCCACGCGCTGCAGCGGGAGAAACGCGATCTGGAGACGGTATTTCGCCGCGTCAGCGCCCCGCAGTCGGCGCCTTCGGTTTTGGCAGGAAGCGACAACGATGTTTGACACTGTCGGTGCCATCGTCCGCAAGGAACTCGCGCTCTTTTTCGGTTCGCCCATCGGCTACCTGTTCCTGCTCGCCTACCTGGGCGTGACCCTGTTCGTCTTCTTTTGGGGCGAGGCGTTTTTTGCGCGCAACATCGCGGACGTGCGCCCGATGTTCGAGTGGTTGCCGATCCTGCTGGTGTTTCTGGCGGCCGCGCTGACCATGCGCATGTGGAGCGACGAGCGCCGCATCGGGACACTGGAGTTCGTGGTCACAGTGCCGGCGAGCGCATGGCAGTTCGCCGCCGGGAAATTCCTCGCCTGCTGGGCGTTGTTGGCGGTGGCTTTGGCCTTCACCCTGCCGCTGGCCATCACGGTCGCGGTCATCGGAAACCTGGACTGGGGTCCGGTGTTCGCCGGCTATGTCGCGGCGCTGCTGCTTGGCGCGGCGTATCTCTCCATCGGCCTGTATGTCAGCGCGAAGACCGATAACCAGATTGTCGCGCTGATTCTCGCCACCTTCTCTTGCGGCGCGTTCTACCTGATAGGAAGCCCTTTCATCGCCGAGTTGTTCGACAACGAAGTCGGCGACGTGTTGCGCGCCCTGGGCGCGGGTTCACATTTCGAGTCCATCACGCGAGGGGTCCTCGACCTGCGCGACCTCTACTACTACGTATCGATCGTCGGCGTCTTTCTGGCGTTGAATGTCTACGCCATCGAAAGCTACGGCTGGGCGGGCGACGGACCGGAGGGACGGCACCGAAACGCCCAGCGCCTGACCGCGCTGGTCGTGCTCAATTTCATCGTCGCCAACTTCTGGCTGGCGGGGCTGTCGGGAAATATCGCGTTGCGGCTGGATGTCACGGAAGGCAGACAATTCTCGATTTCCGAAGCCACTCGATCCTACCTGTCGCAGCTTCGCGAACCGCTGCTGGTGCGCGGCTATTTCAGCGCCAAGACGCATCCCCTGCTGGCGCCGCTGGTGCCCGACATGCGTGATCTGCTGACGGAATACGAACTCGCCGCGGACGGTCGCCTGCGGCTCGAATTGGTCGATCCCGCCACCGCGCCCGAACTGGAGGACGAGGCGAACTCCAAGTACGGCATCCGGCCGGTCCCGTTCCAGGTTGCCGACCGCTACCAATCCAGTCTCGTGAGTTCGTACTTCGACGTGCTGGTCCAGTACGGCGACGAGTACGAGGTTCTGGACTTTCGCGACCTTATCGAAGTGAAGGTGACCGGCGAAGCCGATATTGACGTTCGATTGCGCAACCCCGAATACGACATCACGCGCGCCATCAAGAAAGTGGTGTACGGTTTTCGGGGCGGGGGCGAGGTGTTCGACGCCATTGTCGATCCCGTTGCGTTTACCGGATACATCTCCGCGGACGAACGGCTTCCCGCTGCGCTGGTGGATTTCAAGGGCGAACTCGCGGTCGTGCTCGACGAGTTGATCGCCGAGTCGGGCGGGAAGCTCACGTCCTCGATTCGCGACCCGGATGCCGGCGACGGCGCGCTCGCGACCGAGATCGCCGAGCGGTTCGGCTTTACGCCCATGGCGGCGAGCTTTTTCGATCGCAACACCTTCTTCTACTACCTGACGCTTTCCGACGGCGAAACCGTGGTGCAGATACCCATACCGGAATCGCTTGACGCGGACGGCTTGAAGCGTGGCCTCACGGAGGGATTGAAACGCTTTGCCGAGGGATTGCTGAAGAAGGTCGCGCTGCACCTGCCGCCGGCGCCGAATCCGTACATGCAGCAACAGATGCCGGTTCCGCCGGGCGATCAGTTCGAAAGTCTGCGCAGTTTCCTGGCCGTGGATTTCGATGTCACCACGGACAGTCTGGATTCAGGTGAACTCGGGACCGGCGCGAGCGTGCTGGTGGTGGTGGACCCCGGCGCGCTCGGGGCGAAGGAAGTCTTCGCGATCGACCAGTTTCTCATGCGCGGGGGCACGGTCGTTGTCGCGGCCGGCGCATACGAAGTGCGCCTGAGCGGACAATCGCTCATGGCGATGTCGAAAAACACCGGTCTGGACGACTGGCTCGCGCATCACGGCGTCGCGATCGACAAGTCCTTCGTCATGGATGCCGCGAACTCGGCTTTCCCGGTGCCGGTGCGGCGACAGGTGGGAGGTTTCAGCTTCCAGCAGCTCGCGATGCTGGACTATCCATATTTCGTGGACGTGCGCGAAGAGGGCCTGAATCAGGAGTTCATGCCCACCGCCGAACTGCCGCAACTGACATTCGCCTGGGGCTCGCCGGTGGACGTCGACGCCCAGGCGAACGCAGGTCGCGCCGTCACCACGCTGCTCAAAAGCTCCCCCGCGGCGTGGCGTTCCACGTCGACGGACGTGATGCCAAATATGGGAGAAAACGCGGAAACGCCGTTCGCCCCGAGCCCGGACGTCGGGGTCGTGACGTTGGCGGGGATGATCGAAGGACGTTTCGACTCGTTCTTCGAAGAGTCGCCGCTGCTCGCCGAAGAGATAGAAGAAGACCCGGCCGACGATGACCAGGCCGGGGCGGGCGACGAAGACGAGAAGGCGGAAGATGACATCGGTGCGGTGACGAGCGTGATCGAACGGTCGCCGGAGTCGGCCCGGCTGATCGTGATCGGGTCGAGTTCATTCATCGCCGATCAGACCCTCGGCATGATCGGGGCGGCCGACGGGACGCGCTATGCGAACTCGGTCCAGTTCATCGCCAATCTCGTCGACTGGGCGGTGGAGGACCAGGCCCTCCTGACGATCCGTGGCCGTGGTCACTTCAACCGTACGCTGCCGCCGATGGACGAGAACGAACAGCGCGTTTGGGAATATGCGAACTACGCTGTCGCGGTGTTGGCCGTGTTCGGCGCGTTTGTTCTGCATTTCGCGTGGCGCGCGCGGCGACGGCGCCAGCAAGCGGCGTGGCTGGAGGAGGCGGCATGAACAGGCAAACGATCCTGGGAGTTATCCTGCTCGCGCAACTGATCGTCGTCGCCGTGGTCTGGGGCTTGCAGTCGCGCCCGGGGGATGCTCCGCCCGTATTCCTCAGTTTCGACTCGTCGAGCGTAGACACGTTGACCATCTCGGACGCCGAAAGCACGGTAACGGTTGCCCGCGCGGACGGCGAATGGCGGCTAGCGAACGGCTCGCCGAACGGCTTGCCCTCCGACGCCGGCAAGATCGACGGGGTCCTGCAGAAACTGTCCGATGCGGCGGCGGGCTGGCCAGTGGCCACCAGCGAGTCGGCCATGAAACGGTTCGAGGTCGTCGAAGAAGAACACCAGCGCCACGTGCAGATAGGCGCCGGCGAGGAGACCCTGGCGGACATATATCTTGGCACGTCGCCCACTTTCGGCAAGGTGCATGCGCGCCATGCAGCCGGCGGGCCGGTCTATGCGATCACGTTCTCCAATTACGAAGCGGGCACGAAGCAATCCGACTGGTTGCAAAAGTCGCTGCTGCAACCCGACGGAGAAGTGCAATCCGTCACGCGCAGGTCGGCGGAAGGCGAGTGGACGCTGACATCGACGGATGGGGGTTGGACAACCGACGGCGTCGAACTCGACCAGGACGAAACGAACACGTTCATCGACCGTATTCGGAGACTGAATGTGCTCGACCTCGTCGATGCGGAGCTTCCGCCGGAACCGAATGTGCGTCTTACCGTGGCGGACGGCGCCGGGTCTCACGAACTGTCGTTGTTCGCCCTGGAAGACGACGACTACGCGGCGACATCGAACCGCTTCGAAGGCACTTTCGGTATTTCCTCCTACATCGCGGAACAGTTTGATGTGTCACTTGACGACCTGGCCGTCGACACGGCGGAGGCCGAGAACGACGCCGAGGGGAGCGCTCCCGCAGCTACGGAAGACGACGGCTAGTCGTCGACGCCGCCCGGATAGTCGCGTTGCCGAGGCTCGCGACCACCTGGAGTGTCGCCCCGGCGCGCGCGGCGCCCTCGACGTTGCGGTCTCGCCTCTGGCGCCTCGGCGCTTAGCGTGGCGACGTATTCGACGCCATCGGTGGCGACGGGCTTTCCCCCTTCGAATCTCGGGGCGTAGCGGTACTTCCGTATCATGGTGATCGCGACGTCATTGAACGCTTCCTCGGAGGAACGGGTGACGGTTGCATCCCGCACATAGCCCTGCTCGTCGATCATGAAGATCAGCGCCACTTCGCCCGACAGCTCGTCGTCTATGGCTTCCTGGGAAAATACCGGTCTTGCCTTGTAGACCGGCGTGGGCGGCAACGACCACTGCTGGCGCGCGCCGAGGGCATGGCAATGTTCGGTCGCGCGATCGGGCTGTTCCATGTTCTCGTACAACCCGACCAGGCGTTGTCGGATGGTCCTCTCCATCTCCCGCATTGGATCATCGTCCGTCTTGAACGCGGTCAGGGAGCCGTTGAAGTATTCGGCGGCCTTATCAATCTGTCGCCTGCCCAATGCCCACATGGCCATGTGGAAGGACGAGAGCCCGAGCCGCAAATCGTTCTCCTGCAGTTCCTCCGCGTAGATCGTATGGGCGCTCTGGATATATTGCTCGGCGAACTGGACTCCCCCGCGTTGCAGCAATTCCCGCGCGATAGCGAAGCATTGCTCGGCGCGATATAGCTTGTTCTCGTGGTTGTCGGCCAGCCAGGACGCGCGGCTGAAATATTCGAGCGCTTCCCTGGGCCTGCGGGGATCGAACTTCACTCGGCCAAGCTCGACCAGGACTGGCACCAGCTCGAGGGCCTCATCGCCGTACTGGTCCTCCAGGACGGCCAGCGTCCCTCGCAATACCTTTCCGGATTGTTTGTAATCGCCAGAGTTGTTCAGCAAGACTGCATAGTTGACGGCAAGGTTGGCGGTGTTGACGCTTTTTTTCCCAAACAGCTTCGAACCCAGCGTGTAGGCTTGTGCGGCGGCGTCCAGGGCGTCGGAGGTCTCCTTTGTTTCCATGTGCTGTTTGTATTGTTGGTATGCGCGTTGAAATTCGGCTTTGTCGTCGGCGCTGGTGGTCGACGCGCAAGACAGGACGAACACCGCCAGTGCGCCTGTCGTGAGCGTTTTCAACGGATTGGACATGAGAACTCCCCCGCGCAATTGCATACGCCGAGCATATCCAATGCGTGAGCCCGCGTCACAGGCTTTGCGGCGGGGACTGATATGCCTGGCCGCTGCCGCGATGCTGCTCCCCGCCCCGCTGGGCTTGGCAACGCCGCCGGACGTGCTGACCCTTGAACTCGAATACAAGGTGTTCATTCGGGGTGTTCGCGTCGGTGCCGCGCGTATTCGCGCCGAAACGGGCGACGGTCGATATCGCGTCTGCGGGCGCATGCATACGACCGACGTCTGGGCTCGCATGGTGCCGTGGGAAGCGCGTTTCGACGTCGGTGGCCGTATCGAGGACGCGCGCGCAGTACCGGAAACGTTTCGCATGCATGAACGCGCGCGGAACAAAGACCGGCTAGTCCATATCGCCCGGGGCATGCTGCGCCAGGAGCGAGACGGCGAGACGCAGGAGGAGCAACCGGCGCCCGACGGCGTTGATTTCATGTCCTTCTTTTGGGTGACCGCGCGTTGCGACGCCGAACCGGTCCTGAACAACGGGCGCAAGAGCTACGCGATGGTGTTGCGGGAACGCGCGGTGGACGACGCCGGCGACGAACGGTGTGACTACGACGTCCTTGACGACGACGGCAAGGAAGGGACAGTGTCGCCCGCGCGTTTCGATATTGTCGAGCGCCACGGTCGCCGCGTGCCGCAGACAGTCACCATGCCCGCGGCATTGCGACGTCAGCTCAGGCTGGTGGAGGCATCGATTGTCGACCAAGCGATGGATTCGCGCTCGAATGCCTGTTCGCAGACGGACCTCGCCGATACGAAGCAAATGGAGCGCATGGAGCGAGAGTAGTAGGCGCTAGGCGGGCGACAGGTCGAAACAGACTGTTCATAATCCGCGCCTTGTTTGGTGGTCGGCGCGAACAGCGGATGAGCTTGTTTCGAAACCGGGCTGGCGAACGGTCGGGCGGCGCCGCGGTCCGCGCCCGCAATCGCTTGTTCGCGAGGATGGACTCTTGAGCGACGTTCCGGCCGGCGGGGCCGCGCCGCGGGGCGGCGGATTGATCGAGTGGTTCGCGAACAACACCGTCGCGGCGAACCTGATCATGCTGCTCATGCTCGTCGGCGGGTTCGTCGCGGGCACAGACCTCACAGCACAGATTTTCCCGACCATCGATCCGCAGGTGATCAACATTCGGGTCTCCTATCCCGGCGCAACGCCAACGGAGGTGGAGGAGGGCATTACCCGACGTGTGGAGGAAGCGGTATTCGGCATAGACGGTGTCGAGCGCATCCTTTCCAAGGCCTCCGAAAACGTTGGCACGGTGACCGTCGAACTCAAGGATTTCGTCGATGCGGCGCGCGTGCGCGACGATGTCGAAGCCGCCGTGCAGCGGATCGCGGATTTTCCGCCGGAGGACGCGGAACAGCCGAGTGTCGTGCGTGCCGCGACCATCAGCGACGTCATGACCATGGTGGTGTCTTCCGAGCTGCCGGAAGCTCAATTGAGACGCGGCGCCGAACTGCTGGAAGAGAAACTGCTCGCCCTGCCATCCGTCTCGCTTGTCTCGCTGGTCGGAGCCCGGGACTACGAGATTTCCATCGAGGTGCGCGAAGAGGCGCTGCGCCGCTACGGTCTAAGTATTGGACAGGTGGCCGACGCGGTGCGTCGCGCGTCGCTCAACCTGTCGTCGGGCGAACTTCGTACGCAGGGTGGCGACTTGCTGTTGCGCACCAATGCCAAGCGGGAGCGGGGCGCGGAGTTCGAGGATATCGTCGTCCGCGCGGCGCCGGGCGGAGCGGTGCTCCGACTGCGCGATGTCGCGACCATTCGCGACGGCTTCGCCGATGTCGATCTCATCCACGAATACAACGGCCGGCAGAGCGTTTTCGTGCGGGTGCGCAAATCCGAGGCCGAGGATGCGCTGGTGATCGCGGACGACATCAAGGTACTCCTGGCCGAGTATCGACCGGCGGCCGGCATCGACGTGGGGGTGTGGGAGGACCAGACGGAGATTCTCAAGGATCGCATCAGCCTGTTGGTGCGCAACGGCATGCTCGGCTTCACGCTGGTGTTCCTGTTCCTGGTCGTCATGCTGGACCTTCGGCTGGCGCTGTGGGTGGCGATGGGCGTGCCGATCTCGTTCCTTGGCGCGTTCCTGTTCTTCGATTTCCTCGAAGTGAACATCAACATGGTGTCCCTGTTCGCCCTGATCATGGTGATCGGCATCGTCGTCGACGACGCGGTGGTGGTGGGCGAGAACATCTCCTCGCAATGGGAGGAGGGCAACGTCGGACCGCAAGCGTCGGTGGCCGGTGCGCGCGGCGTGCAGAGTCCGGTGCTCATCGGCGTGCTGACGACGATGGCCGCGTTCGCGCCGCTGGCGTTCGTCACCGGCACTTTCGGTCAGATCCTCGGCGTGGTGCCGCTGGTGGTGATTACCGTGCTTACCATGTCGCTCATCGAGGCGTTCTGGATCCTGCCGGCGCACCTGGCGCATCCGGGTGCCTGGAGCCGCTGGCCACTCGATGGGTTTCAGGCGGCCGTGGCCGGCGCGGTTCGACGCTTTCGCGACAACCGGCTCGTGCCCGCGATTCGACGGGCGGTCCGCCATCGCTACATCACGCTACTGGGCGGGTTGCTGCTGCTCGCCGTGGCGGCGTCGCTGATGGTGAGCGGGGCAGTGAGGTTCCTGTTCTTTCCGACTTTGGAATCGGATGACATGCGGGCGGACGTCGAGTTCCCCGTGGGCACGCCGTTTGCGGTGACGAAGGCGGCTGCCGAGGACATCGCCGCCGCCGTGCACGCTGTCAACGAGGATGTGGGCGGGACATCGGTGCGCGCGTTGAGCGTGACAGTGGGCGGGCGCCCGGGCGAGTTTACCGGACCCGGCGGCACCGGCGAGATGCAGATTGCGAGCCACGTCGCCGCGGTGCAGGTGCAATTGCATCGCGAACCGCTGCGCACGTTGGCGGCGACGGAACTGGAACGCCTCTGGCGCGCGAAGGTGGGTGACGTGCCGGGGGCCGAACGGTTGACCTTTGCGGCGGAGTTTGTCGGCCCCGCCGGGGCGGATGTCGAATACGAGCTGGCGCACCAGGACGACGCGACCCTCGAGGCGGCGGTGGCGGATCTCAAGGACGCCTATCGGGGGTATCCGTCGATTTACGAAATACAGGACTCCGACAACCTGGGCAAGCGGCAGTACGACATCGAACTGACGCCGGCCGGTGAGGCGGCGGGACTCACGCAAGCCGACATCGCGCGGCAACTGCGCGGCAACTTCTTCGGTGCCGAGGTCCAGCGCATTCAGCGGGGTCGCCAGGAACTCAAGGTCATGGTGCGCTATCCGCTGGATCAGCGGCAGAGCGCTCAGGACTTTTTCAACGTGCGCATACGCCTGGCGGACGGTGCCGAAGCGCCGCTTTCCGCGGTGGCGCGCGTCAGCGAGTCGCGCGGCTACTCTTCCATCGACCGGGTCAACGGCCTGCGCGTCGTCACAGTTTCCGGGGAAGTGGAAACGGCGTTGGCGACACCGACCCAGGTGAACGCCGGGATTCAGCGCGATGTCCTGCCGGAACTCCTGGGTCGTTATCCGGGACTGCAGATCAACCAATCCGGTATCGGTAGCGAACAAGCCCAGGATCTGAGTGCTCTCGGGCAGTTGATGCTCGTGGCGCTCATGGTGATCTTCGCCCTGCTGGCGTCGCAGCTTCGAAGCTACGTGCAGCCGTTCATCATTCTGGCGGCGGTACCGTTCGGCGCGGCGGGCGCGCTGGTCGGCCATTTCCTCCTCGGCTACGATCTGTCGTTCATATCGATCTTCGGCATGGTGGCGCTCTCGGGCGTCGTGGTTAACGATTCGCTGGTGCTGATCGACCGCTATAACAGACTACGTCGGTCGACCGGAGCGCCGCCAATGGAGGCGGTGGTCGCCGCCACGCGACTGCGTTTTCGCGCCATCTTCCTTACGACCGCAACGACCGCGCTCGGTCTGACCCCGATGCTGTTCGAGACGAGCACCCAGGCGCAGTTCCTGATTCCGATGGCGGTAAGCCTGGCGACGGGAATCGTGTTCGCGAGCGTCGTCATCCTGTTCCTGGTGCCGGCGCTGGTAATCATTCGCGAGGACTTTCGCGAAACGCCCGCGGAAGTGCCGTATGGCCCCCGCGATGGTTCGTCGGCGTCGTAGAAGATGTGGCGGTTCGAATACGGCGGGCGCCGGACGCGTCAGGGCCGATGCAACGCCTTGCAAAGGTTGTATGCGCCGCGCGACAGGCTGGAGAAGATCGTGGCGGGAATGCTTTGGCGAACGGGAATCAGTTCGCCGACATCCAGATCCTCGATGGCCGCAAGGGTTCGCTGCAGGCTGATCTCGGCAAGTCGGTAGCTGCGTTCGTCGTTCAGGTCCAGCCCGCCGCATGTGATGATGGCGGTCACGAGTCGGCCGAGGATGTTGTCGCGATACGCACGCCAGCATTCCTCGAATGTGAAGTCTCCCGCCCCCATGCCGCGCACGATGTCGTGATACTCCGTGAGCGCTTCGCGCTCCACCTGGCGGCGAACGTCGCTTGACACGCTCGTCGCCAGGAAGTACGCCACGTCGTACAAGCCGCTGTGGATCGCGCTCACCTGCCAGTCGATGACGGCGAAATCTTCCTGCTCGCCGAAGAACATGTTGTCGAGGCGAAAGTCCCCGTGGGTGAAAGTCATGGGCCCGGCGGCGAGCATGCCCATCTGCTCGGCCACGCGCGGGCCGTATGCTTCGGCCAGGCCCCGCATCTCCTTCGAGAAGACGCCGCCGAAACGATGAAGCGTCGCCAAGAGGTTCGTGAGATAGACGATCTGCACCAGCGGTCTGTACTTCGGGCTGAGTTCGACGCGAAAACCCGACAGGGGGGGCTGATCGACCTTGTTCCAATAATGGCCATGCAGTTTCGCGATTCCTCGGACGGCACGTCTTGCCTGTTCCGCGGTCGCGCCGACGATCTGGTCTGCGGTCGACATCGCGCGCAGGTCTTCGAGCACCAGGACGAACCGATCGCTTCGCGGTTCAAAGTCGCCGTATAGCAGCGTCGGCGTCCGCAGCGGGACATGCGGCGCGAGACGCCGGTAGTAGTCGTACTCCCGCTGGTATAGCGCGAATCGCTTGCACAGGCGCCGACTCTTCGCTTCCGAACTGGGAAGCTTGACGACGACCGACGCGGGCGCTTCCGGCCGCGCCGGGTCGACGCCGGGCGTCCCGCTGCCGGCGCCATCGTCATAGGTCAGGTGACAGCGCAGGATGTCGGCGAGCAGGCCGAGTCCGATGCCGATCGGTTCGACAGCGATGCCCGTGATCGGAGGAACCTCGGACGTGGCGCCCGCCGTCAGCGCCTGCCGCATCCACTCGAGGGTGATGGCGTTGCCGCTGTCTGGTATTGCCGGACGATCTGTCATGCGAACCCATCCCCCATCAAGCCGATATCCACGCGCATCCGACCAAGTCGCGGCCTGTTTGTCGACACCCGCGGCCTTGCCGGGTGTGATCGCTGCTTGGGTTGGATATCGAAGGTTGCCATAATCCGCACCGTTTTGATCATGGGCTCGGGCGGCGAATGCGTTTATTCGGAAATATGTTCAACCGGCGGCGGTCCGGCGTCCATGCCGGTGATCGAGGATCCGACCGGCGCGGCGGCCGCTTCGTCGGTCCGATCCAGATACTTGCCGTGGCGGCGGCTGTCTTTGCCGCCCTGATGTTTTCGCGAGCGCCATCGAAGGAAGACGTGCTCGGCGCCGAAGGCTCGGCACATCTCGGACGGTCCGCGCCGCCGCCCGTAGTCCGCGTGATCCGTCCGGTGTCGGAAACGACGGCGCTCACCGTTGTCACGACCGGCTCGGTGAACGTGCGCAATCACGTCGCCTTGACGCCGCAGATCACCGGCCGGGTGGCCGCTGTCTCGCCCAACCTGAGAGCGGGCGGATCGTTTGCCGCCGGGGAGGAACTGCTGGTCATCGATCGCAGCGACTTCGAGTTGGCGCTCGAACAGGCGCTGGCTGATGTTGCGTCGGCCGAGTCCACGCTTCTGCTGCGCCAAGCGGAAGGCGATGCCGCGCGCTCGAACTACGCCATTCTGCATTCGGGCGAAGCGGTGCCGCCCCTCGTCGCGCGCGTTCCCCAGATCGAACAGGCCAAGGCGCAGCTTGCCTCCGCCCGGGCGCGTTCGAAGGTGGCCGCGCTCGAGCTTTCCCGCACGCGCTTTTCCCTGCCGTTCGCGGGCCGCGTGACCGAGGCGGCGGCGGAAGTCGGGCAGTTGCTCAACAAGGGCCAGTCGTTCGGCAGGGCCTTCGCCATGGATGCTGTGGAAGCGGTGGGTTTCATCGGCCAGGACGACTTGCATCGCGTTTCGCCCGTAATCGGGCGCCCGGCGACGGTTCGCGCCGGCGGCGAGGTGCTCTCGGCGGCGGTGGAACGCGTCTCGTCGGAACTCGATGAACGGACGCGTTTCGCGCGCCTGTTCCTGTCCTTCGAGGAGGTTCCCGCCTGGCCGCCCGGCACTTTCGTCGACATAGAGATCGAAGGCCCGGCGCTGGCAAACACGTATACGCTGCCGGAAGCGGCGGAACAGGTGGGCACCGAGGTCTGGATCGTCGATGGGTCGCGACTCGACGTAGTGCTTCCGACGGTCCGCGGGCGCGGCGGCACTGGCATCGTGGTGGATGCTTTCGACTACGCGGACGGCGTCGTCATGGGCGCCGTGCCCGGCGCGCGGCGGGGTTTGCCCGTCTTGATGGCCAGCCCGGACGCTTGAGGGCGGGGTTCGCAGTGCGACGCGCCAGCGCATCTACTCCCGCCGCTTTGTTGCGTTCCATCGATCGCTCGGAGCAGCGACGGACATTGGGCTTGAGCGCGCCGTTGCCCTTTGCCGGCGAGGACGTCTGGAACTGTTACGAATTGTCCTGGTTGACGCAGACGGGCGTTCCCGCCGTTGGCGCGTTGCGTATCAGAGTGCCGTGCGATTCGCCGGCGACGGTGGAGAGCAAGTCGCTGAAGGGCTACCTCAACGCTTTCTCGCAGAAGGCTTTCCGGCAGAAGGCCGATGTCCTTGCGCTGATCGAGGCGGATCTGAACGCACTATTCGGCGCGCCCGCGGATGTGTCCATGCTCGAATTGGACAGAGCGGAACTCCACGCCGCGCTGCCGGGACGGTCGCTTGATCGCGAGCGGGTCGACATCGGGACGTATCAGCGCGATGCCGACATGCTCGATGGCGCGTGCGGATTCCGCGTCGTGGAAGAGACGGTGCACACGGACCTGTTCGCGTCGGTGTGCCCGGTCACGGGCTGGCCCGACTGGGCGTCGGTGCTGATCACGTACCGAGGTCGGGAAATCGATCGCCGCCAGCTACTCCAATATCTCGTTTCCTACCGCCGCCACAGCGCTTTTCACGAGACCGTCGTCGAGCAGATATTCGTCGACATCCAGGCGCGATGTGGTTGCGACCAGTTGACCGTATACGGCCGATTCCTGCGTCGGGGAGGCATAGACATCAATCCGTTTCGATCCACGCATTTGCCCGCGGCGCCGCCGATTCGGCTCTTGAGGCAATGACGGGCAGACTGTCAGCAATACACCGACCGGCTGCCGCCGCCGATTCGGCTCTTGAGGCAATGACGGGCAGACTGTCAGCAATACACCGACCGGCTGCCGCCGCCGTCGATCACTTCGCCATCGACGTGAAGATTGTCGCCTTGGTGCTGAACTGGATTTGTCACTAGAATCAGTGACGATCCCACTGACAGAGACGTAGCCATGCCGATGATTCGCCGCATTCAGGCGTTGAACTACGGTTGCTTGCGTCACGTCGATTTGGCGCTTGGCGAATTCCATGTGCTCGTTGGCCCGAATGCCAGTGGCAAGAGCACGCTTTTCGACGTCGTCGCCTTTCTTGGTGACATGGTGCGTGACGGCGTTGAGGCGGCTGTGGGCAATCGCACCGATAACTTTCAGGACCTTGTTTGGGGGCGACCCTCCAGAATCCCCGCTTTCGAATTGGCCGTGGAGTTCGAAATTCCGCAGGACCTGAGAGAGCGTTTGCCGCGGGACAAGGATTTCGAGGTATTTCGCTACGAAGTGCGCATTGGCGAACGGAAAAGTAACGTGACCATCAACACGGAGCGGGCGCTTCTAATGCCTAGGCACGACACCGAACCCAGACAGCCGTCGTTGTTTCCGCTCCCGATGTCACCAGTGGAAACGATACTGATAGGAGGCTGCCGTCGCGGTGCTCGGTCGATCCTCAGCAAGTCCGTCGACCGGGGGCACGGGCGCATCGACACCCGCCGCCGCCGCCGCGCACGGCTTGACGTCGCTGTCGCCGGAGCGGGCCGGTGCCGCCGAGATCCTCGACCTCGCCCGGCGCCACTGGGAGATCGAGAACCGCTTGCATCATGTCCGCGACGTCTCCTGCGACGAGGACCGGCGCCGCAACCACGTCAAGAGCCTGCCGCGCAATCTCGCCCGTCTGCGCAACGCCGCCATCTCCATCATTCGCCTGCGCGGCCAGTTCGACCACGTGCCCCAGGCCCATCGCCACTGCGCCGCCCGCCAGCGGGACGCCATCCGCGAAGTCACCCGCGCCGTCTTCTGACCGGCAGCGCCCGCCAGCGCCCCCGCGACGACGCCTTCGGCATGTCCGCTCCCCCGACCCGGCCCTCCCGGGGTCGAAATCCGCATCCAAATGGCATACCGCCTCGTCTCATTCGGCTCCGGCGATAGCTGTCGACCCGAAACTCGGCACCGAAACCGGGAAACTCACGGCAAACCGATCTGCGCGCGGCAAACTCGGAAAGGCCCTGATTGACTAAACCGCACGGTTGACTTACGTTGCGCACACCGTTGTTGGAGCGCGGCACATGAAATTCACACCCATTTTTTCTGCGGCGGCTGTCGCACTATCTCTATCCGCAATCGCTCAGGAGGCGACCCCATTGCGGAGCGCAGATCTCGGCGAGTGCTACAACACTTGCGGAGCGCAAAGCCTTGATCTGCGCGTGAAAATGGCCGACTTGGCACAAAAGTCGTTTTGGGATATGTGGCGGGAATCGGGGGCCCTGACACAGACCGGGTGGGATAACTTCATCGATGATTGGCGGGAGATGGTCTGCGCACTGAATCAGAACGCCGCCTTGGGCGCTTTTCAATGCAAGCACGGATGCTCCGATCTGGAGAATGAGTCGGGCAGGACCCGTTCTAATTCCCGCACTGTTTTCTTGCATGAATACGAGCAGGCAATTGCGGATCTCAGGGCGTCCGGTCTCTGGCCCTCCGCTTGGCGCGAGCGTCCACGCGTGGGAACCGAGGCGTTCAGCACTGCTTGCCGCGCCTATTTCGGCCTAGACGTTCAAGCGCGCGCCCTAAGCGAGTTACCGAAACATGCGGAATAGATTCTCGCCTTTCCCCTGCCAGTGTTCGCCTATGGCCGCGTGTGGGGCATTAAAACGGGTGTAACCGTTCGGTTAAGCCGTGATGGGGCGGCATGAACGCAGGTGATTCAGCGCCATTCCCCTGAAAACTCTGGTGCGCGGCACCAACCTCTATTGGCTCGGCGAAGAATCCCACGGGCTGACCGAACGCTTACAAACGGGTAGTATATGACTAATCGTCGAAAAGCCCTTTGAAACAATGGCTTATGAATCGTCCAATGACATGACGTCGAAATCATCAAGGAAGCTCTCGTCGACGATGGTGTCGATGCGGCCCGTCGCCGTCGGCGAGCCTCCTGGCCGGGAGCCGCTGTTGATGAGGATCTGCAGCCCGCCGAGTTCTCCGGCGGCGGTGCCGATCGCGGCTTCGACGGCGTCGCGGTCCTTCGCGTCGAACGGTATGGGCAACACGCGCCGGCCGGTCGCCTCCGAGATTTCTCGCGCCGCGCGCGCGAGTTCATCCTCGGTGCGCGCGCCGATAGCGAGATCGACGCCCTCGCGCGCGAGCTCAAGAGCGATCGCCTTGCCTATTCCGCGGCTGCCGCCGACTACCATGCCGCGCTTTCCTGCCAATCCCAGATCCATCTGCCTTTCCTCCTGCGACGCGCCCGCGCGTTTGCGATGATTGAATACCCGGAACACTCGACGATCAACTCCAATTCTCGCGTCTTGCGATCGGCGTGAGACAGCCCAGTGTCGTGCAGCGAAAGTCGGCGGCGCGACTTGGCAGAGCACGCGTTTGGTATAGTGAGCCCCTCCGGCGGCGTCCGACGGCTCCCCGCGCGACAAGCGAACTTCATCGATCATGAAAGTCACCGATATCACCCATACGCCCCTCGCCATCGGCAAGGGCCTGCTGCGCGTCCAGACCGATGCCGGCGTCGAAGGCCTTGCGGAAGTGCCCGGCCGCAACAGCGCGGTGTTCAAGGCTTACCTCGACGGCGCCATCAAGCCGGCGCTGATCGGCGCAGACCCGCGCCTGATCGATCGGCATTGGGAGACTTTCGCGCTGGGCCGCGACGAGCGCTTCTACAAGCTGCCGGGCTGGGTTGTCGGCGTCATCGACGTGGCGCTGTGGGACCTGCTGGGCAAGGATGCGGGACTGCCCGTGCACATGTTGATGGGCGGCGCCCGGCGGCAGACGATCCCCCTTTACTGGAGCACGGGATCCGGCTGGAGGATGCAGCCGGAAGAAATGCTGGGCCTGGTCCGGAACGGCTGGGAGCAGGGCTTTCGCGCGTTCAAGATTCGGATGGACTGGCGCGGTTGGCGACAGGATGTGGATCCGGAAAAGGACTACCGCATGTTCAAGCTCGTGCGCGAACACCTGTCCGCGGGCGAATACCTGGGTTTCGACGCCAACAATGGCTACTCGGTGTCCACCGCCATCCAGCAGGGCCGGCGCTTCGAGGAACTCGGCATCGACCATTTCGAGGAACCGATTCCGCACTACGATCTGCCGGGGCTGAAGCAGGTGAGCGACGCCCTGGATGTCGCCGTGTCGGCGGGCGAACAGGACGCCTTTCGCTGGTGGTTCCACCACCTGGTGCTGCTTGGCAATCCCGACATATTGCAGCCGGACATCCTCAATGCGGGCGGTCCGAGCGAGGTCAAGCGCATCTATGACATGGCGACCGTCCTGAACAAACCCGTCATGCCCCACAGTCCCCAGGCGGGGATCAATTCCATGGCATCGCTGCACGTCTACGCGACGGTGCAGAACGCGACCCGGCCGCACGAGTTCTCCATCGAGTTCTCCGGTCCGCTGGACGATGTGGCCGACCTGTACGGGGAGGCGGTGTTGCCGAAGGGTGGCGTCGCGCACCTCGGCGATGCGCCGGGACTCGGCATCGATCTCAACGAAGCCGCGGTTCAGCGGCTGACGGCGCGCTGATCGAAATGCCCCGCAGGATCGCCTATCGGAACGCCCGCATCTGGGATGGGGTCGCCGCCGACTATCTCGGCATCGGTGCGGTTGCCGTGGAGAACGGGGTCATCGTCGCCGTGGACGAGAACGCCCACGGCGACGACGTTCGCGACATGTCCGGCTTGACGCTGGTTCCGGGCCTGATCGACGCGCACGTGCACATGACGCTGGATCCGGGTTTGCGCACGCCCGACGAACAGCTTGCCGCAACCGATGACGAAGTCCGGCGGGGAATGGTTGAGCGGGCCGAAGAGATGGTGCGCGCGGGTATCACCACGGCGCGCGACCTTGGCGGCGGCAAGTGGTTTGAGATCGATCTGCGAAACCGCATCAACGCCGGCGAATTGACCGGGCCAAGGCTGTTGTGCGCGGGACAGCCGGTGACCTCTGTCGGGGGCCACTGCCACTTTTGGGGCGGCGAGGCGGATGATGTGGACGCGGCGCGCGCGGTGATCGAACGCCAGACCGAGCATGGGGTTGACCTGATCAAGATCATGGCCACCGGCGGCATGATGACGAAGCACTCGTCGCCCAGGTCCGCGCAGTTCGACGCGGCCTCGACCGGCGCCATCGTGCGCTACGCCAATGGGCGCGGTCTGGACGTGGCGGCGCATTGCCACGGCACCCAGGGTATCGCGCATGCGGCGAGCGCGGGGGTCGCGACCATCGAACACTGTTCCTGGCTTGGGGATGACGGGCGCCGAAGCGGATACGACCCGGATGTCGCGGCCGAAATCGCGCGCCAGGGGGTCTGGGTTTCTCCTACAATCAGCGCGGGCTGGAAGCGGTTCACGGGTGGCGACGGCAAGTTTGAGAAGGCCGTAAAGGAAAATTTTGCTCGCATGCGCGCCGCCGGGGTACGCCTGATAGCGTCCACGGATGCCGGCATTCCGAATGTGCGGCACCACGATCTTGCCAAGGCATTGCCCGTATTTGCGCACTTCGCCGGGCTGACGTCGGTGCAGGCGCTGCGCTCGGCCACGTCGGATTGCGCGGATGCGCTGGGCCTCGGCGGCGTCACCGGACGCATCGCCGAGAACCATGCCGCCGACATGATATTCGTGGACGGAGATCCGCTGACCGACATCGGTGCGCTTGAGGCGCCGGTGATGGTGGTGGCAAGAGGAAACGTACTGCAACGCGAGTCGTGATATGAATTTTAGAGAAGAAGCGCGCGCCTGGCTGGAGCAGAACTGTCCGCCCGGCATGCGCACGCCCATGCCGGCGGATGAGGCTCCCGGCTTCGGTCGGCGGGCCCGGCACAAGAACCCGGACACCAAGCTGTGGCTGGACCGGATGGCGGATCGCGGCTGGACGTTGCCCATGTGGCCCGCGGAATACGGCGGCGGCGGCCTGTCGAAGGAGCGGACGCAGGTGCTGGACGAGGAACTCCGGCGCATCCATGCGCGGCCGTCCCTGGGCGGCGGCATGGGGACGAGCATGATCGGCCCGGCGCTGCTGGAATTCGGCTCGCCGGAGCAGTGCGGGGAGCACATTCCGAAAATCGTGCGCGGCGAAATCTGGTGGTGCCAGGGATACAGCGAGCCCGGATCCGGTTCGGACCTCGCCGGGCTGCAGACCCGCGCGGTGGAGGATGGCGACGACTACGTCATCAATGGCTCGAAGATCTGGACCTCGAACGCCGACCATGCGGACTGGATGTTTTGCCTCGTGCGCACCGATCCCCACGTGTCGAAACACGACGGGATTACTTTCATTCTGTTCGACATGCAGTCGCCGGGCGTCAGCGTCAGGCCGATACGTCTGATCAGCGGCGCATCGCCCTTTTGCGAAACTTTCTTCGACGATGTGCGCGTGCCCAAGCGCAATGTGGTCAGCACGCCCGGAAAGGGCTGGACTGTCGCGAAGCGTTTGCTCCAGTACGAAAGAACGTCGATCGGCGGTGGCATGGGCGGCGGCCGCGATGGCGGGGTCCGCGCGCGCTCGCTGCAGGCGCTCGCGAAGCGATATGCGGGCCATGATGGGAATCGCATCGCCGACAACGGCATACGCGCGCGGGTGATCGAACATTCCATGAACGACCGTGCATTCGGCCTCTCGATGCGCCGCGGAGGCGAGGAGACCCGAAGCGGCCGGGCGCCGACTTTCACTTCGTCGTTCTTCAAGTACTACGGGACGGAACAGAACAAGAGGCGCCACGACATCCTGACATCGATGCTCGGCGTCAAGGCTCTCGGCTGGTCCGGAGACGGATTCGCGGCCCGAGAACTCGCCACCACGCGAGAGTGGCTGCGCTCCAGGGCGAACAGCATCGAGGGCGGCACCTCCGAGATACAGCTCAACATCATCGCGAAACGCATTCTTGGACTGCCGGACTAGGCCCTAGATGCGCACCACGAAAGTCATGATTGCGGCAGCCTCGGTTTGGCTGGCGGCCGCGGCCGCCGCGGACGATGCAATGTCCCTCGACGAACTGCTCGAACGCTTCGGGTGGGACTTGGCCACGGCAGAGGTCACGACCGAACAGGTGGGCGAGGGCCTACATGTGATGTTCGGCGTGGGCGGCAACATCGCGGTATCCATCGGCGCGGATGGCGTGCTCATCGTCGACGACCAGTTTCCGGAAATGGTGCCAAAGATGCGTGCCGCCATCGAAGCGCTCGGGCAAGGGACCGGCGCCGGCAGCGAGATCGACTACGTGGTCAATACGCATTGGCATTTCGATCACGCCCAGGGCAACCTGACCCTGGGGCCCGCCGGGACGCGCATTCTGGCGCACGCCAATGCGCGCCGCGACATGGCTCGAGGCGGACTGATCAACCTGGTGATCGCGAAATACAGCCAGGAACCCTATCCAGAGGAGGCCTTGCCGGCCATTACCTATGCTCGCCGCATGCAGTTGCATTTCAACGGCGAACAGATCGATCTCATTCACGCGGGGCCGGCCCACACGACCGGCGACACCGCCGTCATCTTTCGCGGACACAACGCGGTGCACTTCGGTGACGTGTTCGTCACCACCGGCTATCCCTTCATCGATGTCGATAGCGGCGGCGACATCGACGGCATGATCGCGTTTTGCCGAGCGGTTCTGGCGGAACTTCACGAAGACGCGGTGGTGATTCCGGGTCATGGCCCCGTAACCGACCGGGCTGCCGTCGTGGCGTATGTCATCATGCTGGAGACAGTTCGGTCGCGGGTCGCCGACCTGATCGCCGAAGGCAAGACCACCGAAGAGGTGATCGCGGAAAAGGTCACCGCGGACTTCGACGAAACCTACGGCCTGGAGTCGGCATCGCTCGGCTTCATCGACCGCGTTTACACCAGCCTGACCAGGTAGCCGCGCAACCATGGCGTTTGGGCGATTGAACTGGTCGGGCGCCGATTTGATTCCAGTACACCTTCGCACCCCAAGGTTTTTCCTTGTCGTGGCCAGCATCGCGATACCGCTCGGCTTCGCAGCCTGGACGGCGTTGCTGAACAACTTCGTCATCGAGCGCGCCGCGTTCACCGGTGTCGAGATCGGGATCCTGCAGAGCCTGCGGGAGGTTCCCGGGTTCCTGGCTTTCACCGCAGTATTCGTGCTGCTCGTGTTGAGGGAGCAGACGTTCGCAGTGATCTCCGTCGCCTTTTTCGGCCTTGGTGTGGCGCTGACCGGCTTTTTCCCTTTCGAGTACGGCCTGTACTTTACAGCGGTGCTGATGTCGATCGGCTTTCACTATTTCGAGACGGTAAAGCAATCACTGTCGCTGCAGTGGCTGTCCAAAGAGGAAGCGCCGCGCGTTCTCGGGAAGCTGATCGCCGTTGGGTCCATGGCGTCCTTTGTCTGCTACGCCGCAGTGTGGGCCGCACTGTCGATCGAGATCGACTATGTCTGGATTTACCTGGTGGCGGGCGGCGGCGTGCTCGTCCTCGCGGCCGTGCTTGCTTCCTTCCCGCGATTCGCTTCGAAGACGCCGCAGCGCAAGAGCATCGTCCTGCGGCGAAGGTACTGGCTGTACTACGGACTGACGTTCCTGTCCGGCGCGCGCCGCCAGATTTTCGTCGTTTTCGCCGGCTTCCTGATGGTCGAGAAGTTCGGTTACAGCGCGGCGAATATCGCGGCGCTTTTCCTCATCAACCACGCATTCAACTGGCTCTTTGCGGAACGCATCGGTGCGTTGATCGGGCGCATCGGCGAGCGCCGCGCGCTGACGTTCGAGTACATCGGCCTGATCGGCGTCTTCACGGCATATGCGTTCGTAGAAAATGCCTACCTGGCTGCCGGACTGTACGTGGTGGACCACATGTTTTTCGCGCTGGCCATCGCGATCAAGACCTATCTGCAGAAGATCGCCGATCCCGCGGACATCGCTTCCACCGCTGGGGTGTCCTTCACCATCAATCACATCGCCGCGGTGGTCATCCCGGCGGTTCTCGGGATGGTGTGGATCGTTTCGCCGGCCGCGGTGTTCCTGGTCGGTGCGGCCTTTGCGGCATGTTCGCTGAGTCTTTCGCAGAATGTCCCCGCCCGACCGGCGCGGGGCAACGAGGTCGTATTCGGTCGGGTATGATGTCCGAACACGTCGATAAGCGAAGCAGGATGCAGGAACTACCCCTGAGCCGGTATACGGTTCTTGACCTCACCCATGCCCGCGCGGGGCCCACGGCGGTGCGGTTGCTCGCCGATTGGGGCGCGAACGTCATCAAGATCGAGCCCCCGGGAGGGAATAGCAGGCTCATCGGGGCGCGTCGCGGGCCGGACGAGCAGAACCTGCATCGCAACAAGCGCGGCATAGTGCTGAACCTCAAGAGCGACGATGGCCACGCCGCGTTCATGCGCCTGGCGGCCGCCGCCGATATCGTCGTTGAGAACTTTCGCGCCGAGGTGAAGCATCGACTGCGGGTCGACTACGAATCCGTCAAGGCCGCGAACGCGGCGATCATCTACGCCAGCATTTCCGGATTCGGACAGGAAGGTCCGTACAGTTCACGTCCCGGCGTCGACCAGATCGTGCAGGGGATGAGCGGCCTGATGTCTATTACGGGGACCCCTGAAAGCGGCCCCATGCGTGTTGGCATTGCCATCAGCGACACGGCGGCGGGCATGTTTCTCGGCCAGGGCATCCTGCTGGCCCTTTTGCATCGCGAGCGAACCGGCGAAGGGCAGTGGGTGCACACGTCGCTGCTCGAGGCGATGCTGAACAAGATAGATTTCCAGGGCGCGCGCTACACGATGCTGGGAGAGGTGCCGGGACAGCAGGGCAACCACCACCCCGTGGCGACGCCGATGGGCACCTTCACGTGTCGCAACGGCCTGGTCAACATCGCGGCGTCCTCGATCCGCATGTGGAAGAGTTTCTGCCGGGCGGTCGATGCGCAGCACCTGTTTCGGGCCGAGGCGTATGCGACGTTCGAGGACCGCTCTCGCAACAAGGCTGCGCTGACGCGCGACATCGAGGCGGTGATCGCGGACCTGACCATCGAAGAGCTGGTCGAACGCCTGAACCCGGTCGGCGTCCCCTGCGGGCCGGTCAACAACGTCGCCGATGCGTACGAAAATCCGCAGGCCAAGTTCCTCAAGATGACGAAGCCGGCGCCGCATCCCGAACTCGGCGATGTGCATCTGATCCGATCACCGATCAACTTGTCGCGTTTTGACCAACCGGAGCGGTTCGAGCGCGCCGCGCCGGATACCGGGCGCGACACGCGTGAAGTCCTTCGAGAGTTCGGCTTTTCCGAGTCCGAGATTTCCTCGCTGGCGGAGACATCGACCCCGCTTGCGGGCTAGCCCGCGCTGGAACTCTCGGGACTGCCTTGCAGGCAGCGTACGATCACCTCGACGTCGAGTTCTGTCTCGCCGCCTCCGTGCAGGACGCCCCGAGTGGGCGAGACATCGTGGTAATCGCGGCCGATGCCGACTCGAATGTAATGCTCGTCGGCAAGGGCGTTGTTGGTGGGGTCGAATCCGAGCCACCCGATTTCGGGCAAGCGGCACTCCACCCAGGCGTGGGTGCCGGCGGAGGTTTCGGTATTGGTGCTGGCGTCGCCCATATAGCCGGAGACATAGCGAGATGGAATACCCCAGGATCGCGCGATGGCGATCATGACATGGGCGTAGTCCTGGCAAACTCCGCAGCCGGTTTCGAGAATGCGCTCCGTAGTGGATTCGGCGGCGGTGGTTCCGGGCTCGTAGCGAAACGCGCGATGCAGCGTGCTTGAGAGTCGCAGCAGATCCGTCAGCGGGTCCGCCAGGGGAGCAATCTGGTGGCGATCAATAAACGCGGCCAATGCGGGAGTCGGACGGGTCAGCGCGCTCGGGGACGCGAAGTCCCAGTACTCGAACGAGTTCGACCAGGACCGCGTTTCGCGCCAGGCATCGCGCTCCAGCGCCAGGGGCAGGGGATCCGGCACGGCAGAGCAGACATCGGAATGCATCACGATGCGCAGCGCGTCGTGCTCCTGGTGGAGATTGAAGACGTGATGCGTGTTGCCGTAGTAGTCGGTTTGCGCGTTCAGCACGGCGGCGGGTTCGGTCTTGATTTCGAACCCGTGCAGCGATTGGCCGCGGTCATCCCTCGGCTGCAGGCAAAGCGTCATGACACAGCTCTGCGCGGGCGCTGTGTAGCGGTAGCGGGAGACGTGCTCGATTTTGTAGCGAACGCCGTTCATAGCAGACTTCAGGGGCCCCGGTCCTCAATCGGATATTCCATGTAGGCGCCCGTAATGAGATCGTGCAGGTCGCGGCAGTAGTCGTTCGCTTTGCGCAGCAACGCTTCGTAGTCTTCGACATCCGGCCAGTCGTATCGAACAAGCGCGCACACGCGGCCCGCAAGTCTCTCGGCGGCGGCGCTGTCCCGTGTGCCGGGCCCCGGCCCAATGGCGTCGAGTTCCTGCGCCACCGCGTCGAGCGACCGACACAATGAACTCGGCAAGAGCGGGTCGGTGGCGACCAGGGTTAATACGCGGTCCGGTCGGATCTCGACGCTGTGCGCCTGTTTGTACGCAGCGAAAGCCCGGTATATCTGCAACAGACTCGTCGAGTCGGAGTCGAGCGATTCTTCCTGCGCTTCGACGGCCGCGATATGGGCCAGGAACAGGGAGGTGGCGAGTTGAGCGCGCTCTATAAAGCGCCCCAGACGTATGAATCGCCATCCCTCGTCGCGATACATGGTCGCTTCCGCCACGCCGCCGAAGGCGTGAATGTCCCGACACGTCTGCGTGTAGAAGTCTTCCGGAGAAGTCCTCCAGATGTCCTCGATGCGCTGCCCCTGGAGGCGAAGATAGGCGACGTTCAGACTCGTCCACATGTCGGCGCTAATGCAATGGCGCATCTGGCGCGCGTTTTCGCGGCCAAGGGAGAAGCAACTCCACACCGAGTCGGGATTCGAGCGCTCGAACGTGAGATCGTCCGCAAGGGTGTAGGAGTCGGCTAGCGTAAAATCTTCGCCGCCTCCGGGCTCCAGGTTGCCGACCGGCGGCTGCCGGTGGAGACTGCCGTACATCCGGCTCCAGCCGAAATGGATTTCCCGGACTGGCCGGTCCACCAGCGACTCCACCTGGTTTCGCAACAGTCGACACAGGTGTTCGGCGCGCTCCAGGTTTCTCCCCATCCAATACAGTCCCTGTGCACTTCGCGACAACATGCTCAGTCCTTGAGCACCCAACAGTCCTTGCCGCCTCCGCCCTGACTGGAGTTGACGACCAAACTGTCGCGGCGCAATGCCACGCGGCAGAACGCGCCGGGTACGATGCGGGTTTCGTGACCGCGCAGAATGAAAGGACGCAGATCCACATGCCGGGGCTCCACCTTGCCGTCGATCAGGCACGGTGCCCGCGACAGGGGCAGGACGGGTTGGGAAACGAAATCCGCCGGGTTGGCGCGCAGTTCTCGCGCATACGCTTCGCGTTCCGGCCGGGTCGATTCAGGCCCGACCAGCATGCCGTGGCCGCCGGACGCGCCCACGCGTTTTACCACCAGGTTCTCCAGGTTGTCCAGGGTGTACTCGAGATCGTCGGGCCACCGGCACAGGCGCGTCGGGACGTTGGCGAGGATCGGTTCTTCGCTCAGATAGTAGCGGATCATGTCCGGCACGTAGGCATACACGCTCTTGTCGTCGGCGACCCCGGTCCCCGGCGCGTTGGCGAGGGTCACATTGCCGAGTTGGTACGCGTGCAACAAACCCGGAACGCCGAGCAGCGAGTCCGCGCGGAACGCCAACGGATCGAGAAAATCGTCGTCCACGCGGCGGTAGATGACATCCACGCGTCGCAGTCCCCGGGTGGTCCGCATATAGACGAATCCGTCGTTGACCATGAGGTCGCGGCCCTCCACCAGTTCCGCCCCGATCTCATCGGCGAGAAACATGTGCTCGTAGAAGGCTGCGTTGTACACGCCGGGCGTGAGCAGCACTATGCTCGGATTGGATCGTCCGTTGGGAGCCAGTTCGCGCAGGGTTTCGAACAGCAGGCGACCGTAGTTCTCGACTTCGCGCACGCGGCAGCTTCGATAAAGGCGCCGCAGGCTTGCTTTCACCGCTTTGCGATTGGCGATCATGTAGGAGACGCCGGAGGGTACGCGCAGATTGTCTTCCAGCACCTGGAAGCCATCATTGGTGCGCACGATATCGGTGCCGCAGATGGTCACCCAGACGCCCTCGGGGACAGAGACGCCGCGCATCTCGATCCGGTATTGGGGGCAGCCGCGGACGACGACGGCGGGGATGACGCCGTCGGCGACAATGCGCGCATCGCCGTAGACGTCTTCCAGGAAACGGTTCAAGGCGAGGATGCGCTGGCTGAGGCCCTGCTCGATCAGCTTCCAGTCGGCGCCTGAGAGTATGCGGGGTATGCAGTCGATGGGAATGACGCGCTCAATCTCGTCGTTGTCGCCATACAACGTGAACGATATCCCTTCGTTCGATAACGCGGCGGTGACATGTTCCTGAATGCTGGCGAGCTCCTCGGCAGAGAGGTCGCCGAGGACTTCGTACAGTTTGCGGCAATGATTGCGCGGCACGGCGAGCGCCTCGAACAGTTCGTCGTGTATTGCTGCGTCGAGTTCGTAGTCGCAATGCATGGATTGGCCGGTGAGAGGGCGTCCGTGCGGAGTCTATTATAGGATAAGGTCGAAAGTATGCCGGGCCGACCAAGTGATAACTTCGCGGGCCGCATTGGGAAAAACCAGCCTGTGTCAGGAATGCGGTTAAAGTGATGGCAGAACACAAGATCCTTGTTGTTGACGACGAACCCGATCTCGAACATCTCATGCGGCAGCGCATGCGCAGGCATGTCCGGGCCGGACGCTACGAGTTCGTGTTCGCGCACAACGGCGTTGAGGCCCTTGAGCGATTGGACGAGCAGCCCGATATCGAGATGGTCTTGTCTGATATCAACATGCCGCAAATGGACGGACTCGCCCTGCTCGACCAGGTAGCCAAGGTCGACCCCAACATCCGTTCCGTGATCGTGTCGGCATACGGCGACATGAAGAACATCCGAACGGCCATGAATCGCGGCGCATTCGACTTTATTACCAAACCCATCGACTTCGACGATCTGAGAATCACGATTGATCGGACTCTCGTGCACATGGCGGTCTGGCGCGATGCCCTCGAGTCCCGCGATCAGCTGGTCGCAATCAGAAACGAGCTTGGCGTAGCCAGCCAGATGCAACAGTCGATACTGCCCAAGGTCTTCCCCGAGGGCGCGGGCTACGAGACGTCTGCCAACATGGTGCCGGCGCGCGAGGTTGGTGGCGACTTCTTCGACTTCGTGCACCTTGAGGACGACCGTCTGGGTATCGCCATCGCCGATGTCTCCGGCAAGGGCGTTCCCGCAGCATTGTTCATGATGTCGAGCCGCACGCTGTTGAAGGGATCGGCCATTGGCTCGGAGGATCCCAGCATCGTCCTCGGCTCGGTCAATAGCCTGCTGGAGGAGGATAACGAGTCCTTGATGTTCGTCACTGTCTTCTATGCGGTATTCGACCCGAAGACCGGCGAGTTCACCTATGCCAACGGTGGCCACAATCCGCCTCTCCTGGTTCACGCCGATGGAACCTCCGAGTACCTGCCCACGACGGACGGTGTCGCGCTCGGCGTTATCCGCGACTACGAGTTCGAGCAGAGCTGCATCACGCTGGCACCGGGGGAACTGGTGGTGATGTATACAGATGGAGTCACCGAGGCGATTGACGCCGAAAGCGAAGAATTCGGTTCGGATCGACTGCAGGAAGTTTTTCGTAGCGGCCCTTCGGATTCTGTCCGCGAAGCCAACGAGGTGGTATTCAACGCCGTCGAGGCGTTCGCTGGCGACGCACCGCAGTTCGACGACATTACGTGTGTGACGCTGATGCGCAAGGAGGACGGATCGTGAGTCGCGACGAAACCATCGTCCAGGATCGGGAAGAACGGGACGACGGCGGCGCAAGGGCGACGTTCCGTCTTCTCAACAACACGGACGAGATGGCCCGGCTGGACCGCGCGGTTGACGACTTCGGCCGGGCGGAGCAATGGTCCGAGCAGATGTCCTATCACATCAAGTTGGCGCTGGAGGAAGTCGTGATGAACGTCATCAGCTACGCCTACGACGATGGCGAGCCGCATGAATTCGAGGTGAGGCTGAAATCGGATTGCGATGGCGTTGTGATCGATATTATCGACGGCGGCCAGCCGTTCGACCCGCTGCAGGAAGCCGCACAGCCGGATGTGGAGGCTAAGCTTGAGGCGCGCAGTATCGGGGGCTTGGGGGTCTATTTCGTGAAGACGCTGATGGATCATTTGGAGTACCGGCGCGAAAACGACCGCAATCGCTTGACGCTGACAAAGCGAAGTACGGGATGAGAGTGCCCCACAGCCGACGCCTGGGGCCTCGGTTTCTTCTTGCGAGGGGTATCCCCCCTCGCGCTCCCCGGCTGAAGGCTCTGCTGAAGGCTCCTGGCTCGGCCCAGTTCGTCGACCCTGGAACAACCGTCTCCGGTCGCTGGCGCTCCCGGAACACGGTTGTTCCATGAAAGTAACTCCCGTCAGCGGGATGCCGCAGGCGCCGGCTGATCGGTGGAGCGGCGCAGTCCGCATGCTTTTTTCGACCGTGCCGAGTCGGCGAATGGGTGGTCTGGCGATGGCTGGAGCGCTGATGGCGGCTTCCCTGTCGGCGAGCGCGCAGCAAGGGGGCATGCCGGAACACCCTGCGGGAGCACGCGCGGCCGAGGTCGACACTCCGACAACGGGCGTGACCGAAGACCGTATCCTGTTCGGACAGTCTGCGGCGTTCAGCGGTCCCGCCGCCGAACTCGGCACGCACATGCGCCTCGGTATCACAGCCGCTTTCGCCGAGGCGAACCGAGGCGGTGGGGTGCATGGTCGGCGACTGGATCTCGTTACCCTCGACGATGCGTACGAACCGGAGACGGCAGTCGTCAACACGCAGCGGCTTATCGGGGAGCACGGGGTCTTTGCCTTGATCGGGGCCGTCGGCACGCCGACGTCACGTTCGGCGGCGCCGGTGGCCGCGGCAGCGGGCATCCCCTACGTTGCGCCGTTTACCGGTGCAGCCTTTCTGCGCGATCCGGAGTTTGGCAACGTCATCAACCTGCGGGCATCGTACGATCAGGAAACCGAAGAGATGGTGGAGCGGTTGATCCGTGATCTCGGCATTGATCGCATCTCCGTCATGTATCAGGACGATTCCTTTGGGCGAGCTGGCTATCGAGGAGTTCGGGCGGCCCTTGCGCGGCGCAACATGGAGCCCGTCTCCACCGGCGTATATTCCCGGAACACAACCGCGGTGAAGACGGGCTTGATGGACATCCGAAAGAGCGATCCGGGCGCGGTGATCCTCGTGGGGGCGTACCAGCCCGTCGCCGCGTTCATCAAGTGGGCGCGGCATACGGGCTTCGATCCCGTGTTTGTGACGATATCCTTCGTTGGCAGCAACGCTCTGGCGAACGAACTCGGCAAAAGCGGCGCGGGCGTGATCGTCATGCAGGTGGTGCCTTTCCCGACCGGCGGAGCGCCGCCGGTGGTGGTCAAATATGCGCGAGCGCTGACCGCCCACGAGGCGTACGCGGCGCCCGGCTTTGTGTCTTTCGAGGGATATCTGGCGGGACGCCTGGCGATCGCCGCTCTTCGGCGGTGCGGCGAAGAAGTGACCAGGAGCGCATTCCTCGACGTGTTGCGCGATGCCGAACCGATTGACCTGGACGGCTTCGAATTGCGCTACGGCGAGAACGACAACCAGGGATCCGATGTGGTATTTCTCACCATGATCGACGCCGGCGGTCGCTACCGCGAAGTAGATTCGCTCAAGGGTCTAATCCGGTGATCCGCGAGAATCTGGGTCGCCTGCTGCTGGCCAGCCGCCGCATTTCGGTCCGACTCTATGCCGGTATCGGCTTTGCGGTCGCCTTCACCGCATTCGCCAGCCTGGTGGGCTGGTTTGCCTTCAACCGCGTCGGAAACCTGCAGAGCCGGGTGAACGAATACAGCGTGCCGGAGATGGAGGCGGCGTTCGCGGTGGTGCAGCAAAGCGGCGCCCTGGTCGCCGCGGCGCCGCGGCTGACCGCCGCCGACGCCCGGTCGTTCGCGGATGTCGCCGCGCGAGTGGACGCCGAACGGGATGCCTTCGATTTGTTGTTGGCGGAGTTGCGCGACAAGGGCGAAACCTATGAACGGATTCGTGAGCACGGCGTGGAACTCATTGCCAATACGGAGGCGATCAAGGAGTCCGTACAGGCTGGTTTTGACTTCGCGGAGCGTAGCGAAGCGGTGCGCTCGGAACTGGCGGCGCTGGAGAACCGGTTGGCCGTCGTTCTGACGACGGCGATCGATGACCAATTGTTCTACGCGATGACCGGCTATCGTGATCTCAACGAGCCGCGGGTACCCCGTGAGCAACATTTCTCCACGGCGGAGTTTGATCGCTATCGGCACCTGGCTTCATTGCGGCGCGAAGCCAGCATCGCGACACAGCTATTGGCGAGCGCCTTCAACATGTCTGATTCGCCCCTGATCGAACCGTTGCGCGAGCGCTTTGAAGCCGCGATTGGAGGTATCGAACGGAGCCTGGCGGCACTTGCGGGTTCTTCCGCTGGAGAAGCCGTTGCGCCACTGTTCGCGCGGCTCGCGGAACTGGGAGTGGGGCAGGAGGGCGGCTTCAATGTGCGGACATCGGCATTGCGGCTTGTCGACCGACAACGCGCACTGGAGAAGCGCAATCACGACCTGGAAATCGACCTGGTTGCTGACGTCGAGAGTTATGTCGCCACGGCGCGCGCGAGTGTCGACGAGGCGACCAGCGCGTCCACGCAAGCGATCCTCACCGGTCGCCACCTGCTGTTGGGTCTCAACGTCGTCAGCATCGTCGGCGCCTTGTTGATCGCCTGGTTGTTTGTGGGCGGCGTCATATTGCGCCGCATCGACCGCCTGTCCAACAGTATGCGGCGCATGGCGGACGGCGATCTGGAAGCGGAAGTCGACATCACCGGGCACGACGAAGTGGCCGAAATGGCCGATGCGCTCGAAGTCTTTCGCCGCCACGCCCTGGAGGTTCAACGGTTGAACCTGGTGGAGAAGCTGGCGGAAGAGCTGGGCGAGAAGAACGAGGCCATCGAAAAGGCTCTGTCCGATTTGCGCGAGGCGCAGGATCAGATCATCGCCTCGCAGAAGTTGGCGGAGCTGGGCGAACTGACTGCCGGCGTGGCCCACGAAATCAAGAACCCGTTGAATTTCGTCAAGAACTTCGCCGAGGCGTCGAGCGAACTGATCGAGGAGTTGCGGGAAACTCTTGACGAGATCCGCGAGTCGATGGACCCAGAACAGCGCGCGTTGATCGACGAAATATGCCAGGACCTCACGGAGAACCTTGAGCGCATCCGCAGTCACGGTGATCGGGCGGACCGGATCGTGCGCGATATGTTGCGGATGGGGCGAAGTTCCGGCGGGCGGCAGCCGACGGATATCAACAGCCTGCTGGAAGAGCACGTCCGCCTCGCTTTCCACAGCGCGAGAGCCAACGATTCGAACTTTCAGCTCGATATCCAGGAGGATTTCGACTCCGATGCCGGCGAAATCGATGTCGTTCCCCAGGACCTTGGCCGGGTATTCCTGAACATGGTGGGCAATGCCTGCGACGCCACGAATGAGCGGCGCATGGCATCCGAAGACGACTACAAACCGATCCTCGCCGTGTCGACCCGGCGCATGGAGGAAACGGTCGAGATTCGCGTGCGCGACAACGGGACGGGTATGCCGAAGGAGGTCATCGACAAGATATTCAATCCGTTCTTTACCACCAAGCCCACGGATAAGGGCAATGGGCTCGGTCTTGCGATCTCCAGTGATATCGTGCGGCAACACGGCGGCACGATCCGCGTCGAATCCGAGGCGGGAAGTTTCACGGAGATGATCATCGACCTTCCTCACGCTCCGCCGGTCCTGGAAGAACCGGACGAGGAGTCCGAACCGGAACGCGGCGTCGCCAACTAGCCCGGATATTTCATTAAGGGCCGCGATGATCGCGCAGGATTTTGCCCGCGTGCGTGTGCTCGCGAGCGGAAGCATAGCCACGCCTTATGGTGGAGCGAACACGTGCACGCATGCGGGCAAAAGTGCCCCACAGGCGGTGCCTTTGGCTCCACCCGTGGCCCGACCCCACCGTGCGAGGGCGCGGCCAGCGCAGTTTGTATCCGGCGGGATTTCCGAAAAAACCGACGCACGCGATTGAAAACAAATGGCATATGTTGTCTCGACAAGCGGCTTGGTGAAATATCCGGCCTAGCAGAGGCACTTGCGCTGTAGGGTTTTTCGCCGGACCCGGCCGGATTGCGGCTGGTTGCCCAGCAATCAGAGGCTCGGCGAGGCGTGCGGGGGCGCGACAGATGGTCAAACTGGTCGTTATGGGGTCTTCACGGTGTCTAAATGCGAATCGTTCCTACTTCGACGGCTTGGGGTAAGCACGGGGCGTTGGGGTGGAAATCTCGGATTCAAGGCCCGTGAAGTCGGAAAACGTCCGAAATGCCGCGTTTCTTGGGGTAAAGAAAAAATCCACCGCCCGCAAGCCCTTTGTTTCAGCGGCTCTCAGAACAGCGCAAGTGGTTCTAGCAGACAGGATGACGGGTCGGGCGGGCGGGATGAAACAGTCGGGCTTGGGTGGGGGCAAAATACGGCGCACCCCTTCGGGTGCGACGGCTTTTGTGGCGCTAGAATATTCCTATGTCGAGCCCGGCTGCCAATGTCATGCCCAGTTCGCGGCACCGCGCGAGGTGGGTCTCGGTCAGATCCCCCTTTGCGATCACAGGTTCGGCTACCTCGTTGAATGGATAACCCGTGGCGATACGATGTATCGCCCTCAAAGCGCCGGTTCCGTCATTCTCGGCGCTGATGAAGATCGCATAGGGCAGCGGCTGGATCTTGCCCTCGACCGGGTAGAACGTGCGGTCGAAGAAGTCCTTCATGCCCCCCGACATGTAGCCGAAGTTCTCGGGCGTGCCGATGAGCAGACCTTGCGCCCAGAGCAGGTCCTCCGCCTGGGCGTCGGCGGCGCGCATCAGTCTGGTTTCGACGTTTTCGATCGCGGAGTCGGTCGCGCCGTCGAAGGCGGCCTGGGCCATGCGCGCGGTGCTGCCGCGTTGCGAGTGGTATACGATGAGCAGGTGCTTGGGGTTCACCCTATGGAAAGCCGCACGTTTGCCGAAGTCATCGCCGCCATTGATCGTCGCCACGCGGATGACCCTGCGGGGCGTGAGTTGGATTATGCAGAGCGCATGGCCGCGTGGCTAGGCTTGCTCGCCGAGGCGCCGTCCGAAGACCTCAAGATAGCCGTCCGCGCGCAGCATTTCGAGCGATGGCGTTATCCGCGCGAGGACTTTCCCCTGGGTCGCGAGGGATACCTGCGGTGGCGGCGCGAAGCGGCGCGGCGACAGGCGCAAGCCGTTGGCGGCCTGCTCGCGTCGTGCGGGGTAGGCCAGGCAAGGGTCGAGCGCGTGGGCGCGTTGATGCAGAAGCGCGGACTCGATCGGGACCCGGAGGCGCAGGCGCTCGAGGACTGCGCATGTCTTGTCTTCCTGGAATCGGAACTTGCTCGGTTTGCTGAAGGACGCGACGCGGCGCAGGTCGCGCGCATCCTGAAGCGCACATGGGCGAAGATGTCGCCGGTCGCGCGGCGGCAAGCGGGGTCGTTGCCGCTCACGCCCGATCATCGGACGCTACTTGATCGTCTGACCTGATCTCGTCACGTCACGGACAAGCGGTGCCACGGACCGCGGCGACGACCTCGACAATTCGGTCAAGTAGCGGCAATACCGTGTCCGCGTTCGCCGGCGGCAGGCCGAAGACGAGGTGTTCGAATCCCTGTTCCATGCGCCCCGCGCATTGCGCGGCGTCCATGGGTGCGCCGAACAGGGCGAGGTCGAGGTCCGCCATGTCTCGGCCCCTCGCCTGCATTGCCCTGGCGAGACGCTCCATGTTGCCGGACCCCGGTCCCCCGATGGGCATCCAGCCGTCCGCGTACTCCGCCACGCGATCGAAAACCCATCTTGAGTTTGCGCCTATCCAGATCGGAGGTCCGCCGGACTGAACGGGCTTCGGCCACGACCAGATCGGATCGAAATCGACGAACTCGCCGTGGTACTCCGCTTCGTCCTCGGTCCAGATGGCGCGCATCGCCAGCACTTTCTCGCGGGTGATCTTCCATCGATCCTTGTAGATGGCGCCATGGTTTTCCATTTCCTCGCGGTTCCATCCGGCGCCGATACCGAGGATCACGCGTCCGCCCGATATCCCGTCGAGCGATGCGATCTCCTTCGCCAGGGTGATCGGATCGCGCTCGATCACGAGGCAGATGCCGGTGCCGAGCGAAATGTGCTCCGTCACGGCGGCGCAGGCGCCGAGGGCGACGAAGGGATCGTGCGCGCGCCAATACTGCTGCGGCAGGTCGCCGCCGCCGGGAAACGGTGTCAGCCGGCTTGCGGGAATGTGCGTGTGCTCGGGAAAAAACAGGCTGTCCAGACCGCGCGCTTCCACCTCCCGCGCCAGTTCCACCGGTTGAATCGCGTAGTCTGTCGGGAATATCGAAACCCCGAATTTCGCTTGCTCGATGCCGCCGAATGCCACGTTTCGCTCTCCCCTTGCCATGCGTATTGCAGTCGTGCGCTAGTGTACGATGCGGATGTCTACCGATAAACGGGTGTGTCGGGCTTCGCGAGGATGATTCTGTGAGTTGGTGGGGACTGCTGCTCGGCGGCGCGTTCGGGTATCTTCTCGGCGGTCCCATCGGCGCGCTGCTAGGCGCCGCGATGGGTCGCGGCTTCGGCCGAACCGTTGGCGGGATTGGCGCCGAGGAATCCGGGGGATCGCGCCCGGAGCGCGTCCAACTCGCTTTTTTTGCCGCTGTATTCGGCGTCATGGGGCACGTCGCGAAGGCCGACGGGCGGGTGACGCCGGAGGAGATCGATCTCGCCAACCAGGTGATGGATCAACTCGGTCTCGATGGGCGTCAACGCACCGCCGCCCGCGCCCTTTTCGACGAGGGCAAGCGGTCGGAGTTCCCCCTTGACGATGTGCTCGACCAGCTTCGGTCCGAGTGCGGTCGCGCCACCAACCTCATCCGCATCTTCGTGGAAATCCAGATTCAGGCGGCCGCCGCCGACCGCCGAATTCACGCCGAGGAAGGCCGCATCCTGCTCCACATTGCGGCGCGGCTCGGGTTGTCGCGGGCGGACTACCTGGAACTCGAATGCCTGATCGCATCGGGCATCCATGCGGCCGCCGGCACCGATTCGGGAATGTCGCTGGAGGACGCGTACGCGACTCTCGGCGCGTCGCCCGACGCCTCGGACGCCGAGATCAAGCGTCACTATCGCCGACAGATGTCGCGTCATCATCCGGACAAGCTCGCGTCGAAGGGACTGCCCGAGGAGATGATGCGGGCCGCCACCGAGCGCACACAGCAGATCAAGGCGGCGTGGGATACCGTGCGCAAGGCGCGCGCGAGCGCCGCCGAGCGGTCAGCGGCCTAACCCGTGTTTGTCCCGCCCAAACCCCGAATTTGTCACCATTCGTAACAAAAGGTTGAATAGTTCGGCGTGTTTGAAGAGTATTGTGCCTGAGCGCTGATGTGAGGCACTAGATAGCCATATGCGATACGTGAATGGGTTGATCTGCGTGGCGCTGTTCGTTCTTGCCCTGAGCTATTTGAGCGAATCGAACTCGGTACCCTGGTCGCTCATTTACGGATACGGCGCGCTGGTTGCGCTATTGTCGTTGAAGTCCCGGGTCACCTACCCGGTCGCGTGGGTTGGCGCCATAGGCGCGACTGTCGCGATGTTCTGTTACTTCGCGCTGTTCTTCCAGATGGTGCCGCATCTGCGTGGCGACTGGATTGCCCAACGGCACGAATCCATATACCTGGTGGCTGCGGCGTTCTGCATGATCCCGGTGCTGTCCAACTTCAGTTGCCGTCTCAAAGGGAGCGCCGGATTGAAGACCGCAGAGAACACCGTCAAGGTGCGGCGGCTCTTGCAACTGCCCTTCCGTCCTTCCAGCCGCTCTTCCATCGAACAACACGTCCATCCGCATTGACCGTTCGATAATCCGCTTCGCAGCCGCGTGACTCCGCGTCGCTCCGTTCTGTACATGCCCGGCACGAATTCTCGCGCCATGGAGAAAGCGCGGACCATCGACTGCGACGGCATCATTTTCGACCTCGAAGACGCGGTCGCGCCCCAGGCAAAAGCCCTGGCGCGCAAGCATGTCAGTGCGGCGGTTGCTCTCGGCGGATACGGGCATCGCGAACTGGTCGTGCGCGTAAACGGGCCGGGCACCCGGTGGTTTGCGGACGATGTCCGTTGCGTTGCGCAATTGAAGGTAGGGGCGATCCTGTTTCCGAAGGTGGAATCTGAAGCGCGGATTGATGAGATCGCGGCCGCGGTCGATGCGGCGGGTGGCGGCGGCCTGGCGGTTTGGATCATGCTGGAAACGGCACTCGCGATTCAGCGCGTGGATGCGTTGGCGGCGCATCCCGGCGTCAGCGTATTGGTGATGGGCACGACCGACCTGGTGACGCAACTCCGGGGCCGGCACGACGCGGCCCGGCGGGGCGTCGATTACGCCTTGCAGCGCTGCGTGATAGCGGCGCGGGCGGCGGACCGGGAGATTCTCGACGGCGTGCACCTGGATTTTCGCAACCTCGAGAGCTTCCGCGCCGAATGCGAACAGGGCCGGGACATGGGGTTCGACGGCAAGTGCCTGATTCATCCCGCCCAGGTCGACATCGCGAACGCCGTATTCGGTCCTTCGCCGGAGGACGTGGAGTCGGCGAGGCGCGTGGCCGAGGCGTGGGCCGGCGCGAGAAAGGCGGGTCGTGGCATCGTCGAGGTCGATGGACGCCTGGTCGAGCACATGCACGCGGCCGAGGCGGAACGCACGCTGGCGCTGGCGCGCGTATTGGCAGTTCGATAGCGAGGGCGTCCGAAGACGGCTGCGCGGCCTATATCGCCCTGCCGGTTTCCTTGTGTATCGCAGGTATTACGTCGTCGAGATAGGCGTCGAGCGCTTCCTCGTCCCAAGGTGGTTGCAACAACACATTGATGTCCTGGGCACCCGCTTCAACGTAGCGCATTACCTGTTCCACGGCCGCGTCTGGCGTACCGAGCAGGGCACCGTCATCGAGGCGTTGTCCGTTGTCCAGCGCTTGGAGCCTTCGGCGTTCGACTTTCGCGCCGGCGTCGTTCATCGCCAGCGCAAACGTCACGTTGGCCGCCCGACGGATGTCTGAAGGATTGCGCTGGTTCACTTCGCACCAATGATCGAGCACGCCGTTCAGGCGGCGATACTCCTCAGGGTTGACAAACGCGGCATTCCAGCCGTCCGCGCGCCGCGCGGCGATCTCGAGCGTCCGACGTTCTCCGAGGCCGCCGATCCAGATTGGCAATCGTCGCCCCATCGGCTTGGGTAGACAGGAGGCGTCGTCGACCTGGAAGTGTTTGCCCGAATAGGTCGTGCGGTCCTCGGTGAACAGTCTATGGATCACCTCCGCCGCCTCGTCCAGCATGTCGAGGCGAGTGCCTATGTCAGGAAACGGAAAGCCGTACGCATAGGCTTCCCAAACGTGCCATCCGGCCCCTATGCCCAACTCGAAGCGTCCGCCTGAAATGTGGTCGAGGGTTATCGCCGCTTTCGCCAGGAGAGCGGGATTTCGGTAGCCGACGTAGAACACGAGGCAGCCTATGCGGGCATTCGTGGTCTCTGCCGCCAGGGCGCCCAGGGTGGCGAGCGCCTCGAAGTGAGGCTCGGTGCCGCCGTCGAACGGTGCTTCGTAGAGGTGATCCCGCACGGAGATCCAGTCGACGCCGCGCGCGTCAAGTTTGCGCCAGAGCGCCCGCAGCTCCAGCATTGGAATGCTCTGTTGGCCGAGATGCACGCCCAGCGATATAGCCATCAGGAACGGCCGCCAAGACTCCAAGCGAAGATGCCGACGGAGCATAGCAGCTTCCGCTGGCGGGGCGGTCGCGGACAGGCGGCTATCGCGGTTGTTCGTACAAGGGCGTTCGTAGAGGAAGTCGTTGTCCATCCGATGGCGGGTCCGCGTTCGCAAAGCGCGCTTGACGGCCTGGGCTGCGCGCGGGACGATGTTCAGTGGACGACACAGTGGATCGATCATGGCGGAAGCGGCCCGCGACACACGCATCTCATCCACCCGCGTGAGCGTTCCCCTGGGGGCGCGCATCGAGGGCCTGGACCTTTCGCGCGAGGTCGGCGAGGAGGTCATCGCCGAATTGCGGCAACTGTTGCTCGATCATCATTTGCTGGTGATCCCGGGTCAGAGGCTCTCGGCGCTGCAGTTGGCCGCTTTTGGCAGGCGCTGGGGTGAGCTTCTGCCGCATCCGGCGACCAAACACCGCGACACCGACCATGTGCAGTGGATTGGGAGCAAACAAGACCGAAAGTTCACATTCTTCCGTGGAGTGCATGCCTTTGGCGGCGGGTGGCACTCCGATATGACGTGGCACTCCACGCCGCCGATCATCACCGGATTGCACGCGTGGCGCCTGCCGTCCGCGGGTGGCGACACCGCGTTCGCCAACCAGCATCTGGCCTATGAGACGCTCGACGAAGAAACGCGAGAGCGCATCTCGGACCTGAAGGCGTTCCACACCGGCAAGGTGTTCGGACCCGATGTCGAGGACTCGGTGCATCCGGTAGTGCGCACGCACGAAGAAACTGGCCGCAAGGCGCTCTACGTCAACGGCAATTTCACCAAGTACATCGTAGACATGCCGGATGCCGAGAGCGAGCTTCTGCTGTTCAGGTTATTCGCCCATGCGAGCCGGCCCGAGTTCACCTACCGTCATCGATGGGAACTGGAAGACCTCGTGCTGTGGGACAACCGCTCGGTGATGCACTATGCCATCCGCGACTACGACGAGCAGCGCATCATGCACCGCAACGTCGTCAAGGGCGGCAGACCGAAATAGTGCCGTTTCGGGATTCAGGGGTGGTCATCGCGGCGCAACGATGCGCGCCTGGACGGGGTCAAGTGTTCACGTAGGTGAGGGGCAAAGCGGTGGTGTACTTGATGCGCTCCATCGCGAAGCTGGAACTCACGTCGTGGAGATCTGCCTCCCGGATAAGACGCAGGTAGAAGCTATCGTAGGCGGCGAGGTCCGGAACCACGACGCGCATCAGGTAGTCCACCTCGCCGCTCATGCGATATAGCTCGATGACCTCGGGGAACGCCGCCACGGCCTTCGCGAATGCGTCCAGCCAGCGTTTGTTGTGCTGGTCCGTGCGGATGGCGACGAATGCATCGACGCACACGTTGAGGTGGTCGCGGTCCAGCAGCGCTACGCGCCGAGTAATCACGCCTTCCTTTTCCAGGTTCTGGATCCGGCGCCAGCACGGCGTTGTACTCAGTCCGACGGCTTCCGCGATATCCGACGTGGAAAGCGTGGCGTCGCGCTGAAGCAGGTCGAGGATTCTCAGGTCGATGCGATCCATGGAAATTGGTGCTCCCTTGGTTCATGCCCCCTGCAGTTCCTGGGTGGGGCTATCGTGATAATGAGATTCTACAATTGGACCTTAGACGCGTAAATTTTGGAATAATTTTCTTCCATATATAGGATATGGTTCTAATCGTCGAAAAAACTTCGGCGTATTGATGAATCCATTGACCGCACATCTGAGAGAAGTCGGGGAAACCTACCCCGAGCACCTCGTCAAGGCCGTGGGATTTGGGGCAGCCATGCTGGCCGCGGGGTTTGCCTGCCTGGTGCATGCCCTCTTTCCCTTCCTTTTCGTCACCACCGGCAGCAGTAGCATTCGCCGTCTGCACAGCCAGATGGAGAACCGTCGAGCATCGACTCTCGACAGACGGGACAGACGGGACAGCCAGAAAGAGTCGTCGCCGCTGCGCCTGCCACGGGGTGCCGAACAGTTGGGGTCCCGATCCGGATAGCCCCACCGGGAGCAGTGATGCGCGTGCTGTTTCGCTACGCCGCTTCTGTTTCGCGACCCGGTCTATTTCTTGCGAGGGGTTGCCCCCCTCGCGCTCCCCGGCTGAAGGCTCCTTTCTTGCGAGGGGTTGCCCCCTCGCGCTCCCCGGCTGAAGGCTCCTTTTTTGCGAGGGGTTGCCCCCTCGCGCTCCCCGGCTGAAGGCTCTGGCCTGGCCCCGCTCGCTGACGCTCCCCATCGCCGTTTGTTCCATGCAATGATGTTTGATGATGGCTGAGATTGCAGGAAATCTGGCGCTTCGCACGGTGGGGTCGGGCCACAGGCGCAGCCTGTGGGGCACTTTCGCCCGCACAACATTAATCCTTGCGGCGACGATAGTGGCGCTTGCCGCATGCAGTTCAACCCCCGTGTCCAGGACCGGAGCCCTGGATTCCCGCCTTGCCTGGCCGTGTGACCGGCTCATTGTGGAATGGGCCGTGGATGCCGGGGACCTGCAACGGATGGTGGGCGAATCGCCCAGGGTGCGGCGAATCGACGGTGCCGGCCGGCTGCAGTTTCATGTCATGCATTGCGAGCCTCCGTCACCTGCCAGGCGAAATTCCGAGGCACTGGCGTATGCCTATGTTCTCGTTGCCGTGTCAGGTGACAGCGCGGCGGTGCGGATTACCGGGATGCCCTCCGAGGGCTGGTTTTCGTTGCTGCGAGCCGTTGCGAGCGAGAATTCACAGGCGCTATTTGAGGACTTTCACCTGGACGTCGTGGCGGCGGCGCAGGATTTCATGATTGACGAGGCAGATGACGAACCCTCTATTTCAGTGCAATTGACGTTCGACAACGGTCACATATCGATAGACGCGAACACCATCGGCCAGTCCACGACGCACGCCGCCTCGACTGCTTTTCTCGGCAGTGGGGACGGGTTTGACTTCGCATACTTTGGCGAAGAGGCGTCATTGCGGTACCCGGCGTTCGCAGCGGTGAGAGTCGTCGGCGAAACGCCGCTATCGCCGTTCGACTTGCCCGAAGCGCCGGCAGCGATAACGTTCGACCGGGGCCTCGTTTCTGATCGGGTATATTGGCGCGTACCCGCAACCCCCGAACCCACAACCCCCAATCCCCCACAAAATGGTGCCCGAAATCCACCGTATCCCACTCCTCAATAATCAGAGCAAGCAGAAAAAGGGTGATCCGTCTGCGCAATAGCGTGGAGCATCTCGGTCGCGGCGCGGTAGCCGCCGAAAAGCAATACGTTCGAGTGTTGCGGTTCCTCGGCGCGCGCCTGGCAAACGAGCAGGACGCGCAGGATTTGGCCCAGGAGGCTTACCTGCGGCTGCTGCGTGCGTCGGATTCGCGGGTCATTCACGACCCGGTGGCGTATGTTTTGCGGATTGCCCGCAACCTCTTGCACGAATGGTATAGCTCGCCGTCGCGGTCTCGTGAGCCTGCCCAGGGGATCGAACTCGTCGACGAGGGCATGTCGGTAGAGGACTGGACGGAGATTTCGCAGCAGATGGAGCGGCTGGAGAACGTGCTGCGGCACCTGTCGCCAAAGTGCCGCGCGGCGATTCTCATGCATCGCCGCGACGGCATGACCTACGATGAGATCGCCAGGACGCTTGGCGTCTCATCGTCCATGGTCAAGAAGTACCTCTCGCAAGGCTTGGCGCGATGCCGGGCCAGGTTGCGCTGATTTCATGAGTACCGTGAGATGAACGAGGAAAAATCGTCAAGGCGCGGCGACATCATCGCCCGGGAAGCGGCCGACTGGCTCATCGCCCTCGCCGATGCCGATAAGCAGACCAGAAAGGCGTTTGCCGCCTGGTTGCGCCTGTCGCCCGAGCACGTCAAGGAGTTTCTCTGTGTCTCGGCGATATGGGGCATGCTGCCCGAGCTTTCTTCGCAACCTTCGATCAAAGAACTCGTTGGCGCGGCGGCAACGGAGCCTAACGTCGTGGCGTTGCCGGACAGGGACCAGTCTGAAGCGAGAAGAACGCCAACAAGAACGCCAACAAGAAAGCCGAGAAGAGAGCCGGGAAGAACGCCGAGAAGAGAGCGGAGAAGCACGCCGGGACGGAGCAGTTCCCGCGCGCGCTGGATGGGACGCGCCGCCGGGCTTCTTGTGGCGGTGGCCGTTGGCGCGATCCTGTTGATCTCGCCGCCCGTCGAAGATCCAAATCTCTACGCGACCGCGACGGGCGAACAGTCTTCCATACCGCTGCCGGACGGGTCGCTGGTTACGCTCAACACCCGGTCAACGATGCGCGTTCGCTACTCGGACGAATATCGCGACGTCCATCTTGGCGATGGGGAAGCGCTGTTCGACGTTGCCAAGGACACCGGGCGACCGTTCCGCGTCATCACCGAACAAGCGATCATCGAAGCCGTCGGCACGCAATTCAGTGTGCGCAAGGGCATTGATGAGGTCACGGTTACAGTCGTCGAGGGCCTGGTGGAGGTATCGCGCAAGGCTGGCGGAGCCAAAGCCGAAATGCTTGTGGACGGCGAGCCGTACGCCGAGCGTTCATCGCAACCGGTGCGGCTCAAGGTTGGCCAGCAGGCGCAGGTGAAATCAGGCTTTGCCAATCCGGTGGTTGTTGATGTTTCGGTCGAGAAGGCGACGGCCTGGCGGCAGCACCGGCTGGTGTTCGAGGCGTTGCCGCTGAAGCACGTCATCGAAGAATTCAATCGCTACAACGATCCGCCGACGGCAATCGAGGACAAGGAGCTGGAATCATTGCCGATCAGCGGTGTGTTCCGTTCCATCGATCGTGACTCGTTCTTGCAGTTCCTTGCCCAAATGCAACTCGCGGAGTCTTCAACGCGCGCCGACGGCACCATCGTTCTGAGAGGAATGTCGGGCGACACGCCGAGTCAGTAGTCCCGCAAGGGTGCCCGATTTTGGGGTTAGTTCCCTCTTATGTGCTGAGGGAACCCCTTTTCGACAATGGAGACCGTAGCCCATGAGCTTCAATCATTACGCCAAGCCCTTGCTTGCCGTTTGCGCTTCGCTGTTTGCAATACAAACTCCCGCGCAAGATCCCACTCACAACATTGATGTTGAGGCACAGCCGCTGCCGGGCGCCTTGCAGGAATTCTCGGAACAGACGAATCTGCAACTCGCCTACGTCGCGACGTTGGCGAAGGGCAAGGATTCCCCGGGAACACAAGGCAAGACCCGGCCGAAAGCGGCACTTTCCGACATTCTCGATGGTACCGAGCTTGAGTACCAGTACGTCAACGCCAAGACGGTGGCTATCGGGTCTCGGCGCGCCGAAGCCGCGGGGGATTCTGCGCCGGGAGGCAGTCAGCCCGCACCTGAGCCGATCCTGTTGGCGCAGTCCCAGGAGACAGAACAGGACGAGCCGGGTGGCGACAGCGACGCTTCAAGCGACGATGCCGAAGTGTCGGATGCGGACGTCGAGGAAATCATCGTCACCGGCTCGCGTCTGCAGCGCACGCCCAGCCAGATCGCGGCCAACCTGGTAACTATGGATGAAGATGTGTTACGGGCTACGGGCGAAATCAGCCTCGACAAGGCGTTGCGTACGCTGCCGCAAAATCAACTGGGGGCGAGTTCACTTGCGTCTTATGCAAGGCTCGGGGGTCAACATTTCAATGGCGCCATCAATTTGAGTGGCGCATCGGCGGTCAACTTGAGAGGTCTGGGCAATGTGGCGACCCTGGTGCTGGTGGACGGAAAGAGGATTGGCTCCTCGGGCCTCGCCGGTGGGGTGACGGATATCTCCGGTATCCCGACCGCCTCCATTGAACGGGTGGAAATCATGCTGGACGGCGCATCCGCCATTTACGGCTCCGACGCGGTGGGCGGCGTGGTGAACATCATTACCCGCAAGGACTATGAGGGCGCGGAGCTGGAGGTGATGCACTCGGCGCCGGACCGGGGCGGATTCGACGAGAGCGCGCTGACCCTGTCCGGTTCGTGGTTGTGGGGTGAAACGCGCATGCGAGGCAACGTGCAGGCCAGCAGCCACAGCCCCCTCTATGGCAGGGACCGCCCGGGCAAATACGATTCGAACAACTTTTGCAACAAGGGTTGCATCCGGGGGGGACGCAACGTCTACGAGTACCAGGGAACGCTCTACCGGCCGAGTCAACTTCCACCGGGCATAACCACCAGTTCCCCCGGGGTAACGGATATCTGGTTGACGGAACTGCAACCCGATGGCTCCCTGGCAATCAAGGTGAGATCTCAAACTGGCGATGTGACCGGGCTGGAGTCGACGGTGGACAACCAATCGCTCTTGCCGGAGCAGGACCGGATCAGCGCGATGCTGGGCTTCGATCATGATTTCGGCGCCACGCGCCTGTCAGCGCAAGCCTACTATATGGATCGCACCACAACGACGGATCAGGGCGACGCAGACTTTGCCAACTTCCTTTTTCCGGGGTCCGACGGTGACAATGCGTTCATGTATTGGTCGGTGTCAGGGATCGAAAGGCTCTCCACCGCAACACAGGAAGTTTTTCGCGTGAATTTCGATCTGACCGGCTCCGTGTTCGGCATGGAGTGGGCGTTTGGCGCCGGCACCACCAATGATCGAAGTGACAATCATCATACGGGTAACTTTTATGCATCCTACGATCCTGACATACCGTCACACCTGGCAGATCAATTTCTGGCGTACGAACAGGCATCCATACGACCTGACTATGTTGAGTTCATCGGAATAGAGACCTTCCGGGAATTCTGGGGCCAGGAGCTGTCAAGCGGTTGGACGAATACCACCGACTGGGCCGAAGCGACGCTGTCAGGTTCTTCGCTGAGCTTGCCGGGAGGCGACGCTCGGTTCGTGGTGGGCGCTGCCTGGCGCTCGACGGGGTTGAAGACGGACAACAAGCGGAATTCCTATGGTCACAATGACAACAATGGTAGTTATTGGACCGAAGAGCCGGGATTGGGAATCCGATTCGGCGTTTGGGACAAAGAGTTTGTAGATGAGAACGTCGGGCTCTTTGCCGAGTTCGCGGCGCCTGTTCTGGAATCGCTGGATCTGTCCGCGGCGGTAAGGTGGGACGATTACAACCACTTTGATTCCGACACCACTTATTCGATAGGCGCCGTCTGGCGGCCGATCGGCTCGGTCAGACTGCATTCGAACCTTTCGACCTCGTACATCATCCCAACCGCCCGGGACAAGGTGGAAGATCCCAATAATTTCTTTATCGGGCAGGATTGGCGCTGCTCACGTGTCGCAGATTGGTTTGAACTGGCGTTACCTGGCGGCGGGCCGCCGGGACCCGAAGATTGTCCCGGTGCCCCGATCAGACGGCAGAATCCCGACGGCTCGTTGGCGACCACGCCCGGGCAGTCGTTCATCTACTTCTCCCACCTGGTATATGGCGGGAACCCGAATCTATTGCCCGAACAAGGGGAGAGCATTTCGGTGGGTGTCGAGTTGACGCCCCAGGCCATACCGGGACTGTCGCTGGACCTTACCTGGAGATCGGTGGACTATACGAACAAGATTGTCGCGTCAAGCGATCGCGATAACGTTCCTCACTATGTTGGCGTGGACCCGGCCGATGTTTATGCCTTTATCGTTCCCGATCCCAGTGGCATCGACGCATACTACGCGGATCGCAGAAATGTTAACGCCGCCGCCTGGACCAACGACGGGCTGGACCTTGAAGCTCGATACGATTGGTCAACGGATTTGGGTAGCTGGAGCATTGACGCTCTGATCACCCAAACCAGCTCGTTTTACAAGGACATCGGAGATGGTAGCGAACCATACGATTATGTCGGCGATGTCGAAGCGTACCGCCGTATCTGGGCTTTGGTGCCCCAGTACCGCAGTTTGCTGAGTGTGGGGTTCGACTCGGCCGATCAGCGCTGGTCGGCCTGGCTGAGCGCTGTTCACACCTCGGTCGTGAGTTCAACCTTTACATGGCGAGGGGAACCGCATAAGGTGATTCACGATGAGCCTCTGTACGTGAATCTGAGCGGTCAATATCAAGTCGGCGAACGGTTCGGCTTGTTGTCGAATTCGGTACTGATCCTGCGGATTACCAACCTGTTCGATGATCTTTCGGAGCATAAGGAGATCCTGGCCTCTAGCGGCGAACTGCGTAATGATGGTGTAGTTAACGCCAAGTTCGATGATCCTCGGGGCCGCACCTTTACCCTGGGACTGAAGATGCAGTTCTAGCCGGCAAGCATCGCGCAGCGCCGGAGACTTACATCGGAGTCTCCGGCGCTCCCCGTTGCCGCCCCCGCTACACACAGTACGTCATGCCCGCGTACGCAGGAATCCAATCGGAATTCCGGAAGCGCGTGGGAAATGCCGCCATCGGTCCTCCGAAGTTGACTTTGCTCAAGCCGCAAGCGTTCGGACCCCGTAGAGAGGAATGCGGGCATCCCGGGTGACGAGGGCATCCCGCCCTCCACGCAGGGTAGACGGCTAAGCCGCCGGGACTATTCTCAAACTGGCGCGATCCAGTTGATGTCATCGGCTGTCGCGGGTTTGGGCGGATGCCTGTCCTGAAAGGATGCAGGCCACTCCCATTCGACCTCTGGATACCGCACCGGATACGGCAGCGCTTCCGGATTTCCAAGCAGCATCAGACCCCAGTACGCCCAATGACGGCGTGAGAACAATCCCGGTGCTGCATGGCCGTAGGCATCAATGAATTCTTCCCTTGAAAACAGCGCCCAGGCCTCTTCAATATCCACGTCGGACCCGCGCGCCATGGTCTCGTTCAAGAGCTTGCGTGTGTCCGCCGCCACCGTTTCGGGTGGTTCGTACCAGTTGATGTGGCGCGCGAGACGAAGCAGACGGGAAGAACGGGCGGGCATTGGCGCTCCTACTTCGGGTCCAAAACAGGGTTGCCGGGCGCAATTTCGCCAATGCGTCCGAGCGGCGCAACCGCTACAGCGGGCACCTTCCGGATCGCTTCCACCGTTTGGGCAAGAAGTTGGCTGTCTTCCGCCGGCAGCCCTTCCAACGCGGGCGGATAACTCAAAGCCACCAGCGTTATGCGCGGGTTGAACGATTTCCCGTAAATGGCCCGTGCGCAACTCAGTCCTTCGGCCAACGAAAGCCCGTGACGCAGCAACGCGCAAATGTCCTGAAGATCCTTAAGACTATCCCGCTGCTGAACGGTAGCGCATTTGCAGCCGAATATGTCACGGACCCCAGCCAGGCTCACCCCCGGCGGGATTTTGGTGGGAAGATCAACGCAACGCAGCCTCAGCCCACCGAAGAAGCTCACGGATACTGGCCCGTCTTCCGTTTCGGCCTGCACCGTCAGCGTGTTGCGCTCTTCCTGAGTAATCCGGCCTTTCGCCAGAAAATCCAGCGTTTCATACAACTGCCGGGGATCGATTGGCTGTGCGCTGAAAAAATCAAAGTCGATGCTGGTGCGATGTCCCAGCTGTAGCGCCAGGGCCGTGCCACCGTACAACACGAAATGCTCCGGCAGGCTCACAAGCCGCGCCCACAGCGTTCGCTGCGCTTTGGGCAAAATGTCCCAGTACGGCGCGGTGTTCAAGTTCTTCAATTTCAGGCTGCGAGTTACGGGGATTTATTGTCGTTATACCATGATTTATGTAACATGGCCTATGCGTCCGAGACGTTGTGGGGTGAAACGCGCATGCGAGGCAACGTGCAGGCCAGCAGCCACAGCCCCCTCTATGGCAGGGACCGCCCGGGCAAATACCATACGAGCAACTTTTGCAAAAAGGGTTGCATCCGGGGGACTCGCAACGTCTACGAGTACCAGGGAACGCTCTACCAGCCAAGTCAACTTCCACCCGGCATAACCACCAGTTCCCCCGGGGTAACGGATATCTATTTGTCGGAACTGCAACCCGATGGCTCCCTGGCATTGAGGGTGAGATCTCTAACTGGCGATTTGACCGGGCGGGATTCGACGGTGGACAACCAATCGCTCTTGCCGGAGCAGGACCGGATCAGCGCGATGCTGGGCTTCGATCATGATTTCGGCGCCACGCGCCTGTCAGCGCAAGCCTACCAAGTTGGACGAATACCACCGACTGGGCCGAAGCGACGCTGTCGGGTTCCTGGCTGAGCTTGCCGGGAGGCGACGCTCGGTTCGTGGTGGGCGCTGCCTGGCGCTCGACGGGGTTGAAGACGGACAACAAGCGGAATTCCTATGGTCACAATAGCAACCGTGGTAGTTATTGGACCGAAGAGCCGAATTTGGGAACCCGATTCGGCGTTTGGGACAAGAAGTTCGTAGATGACAACGTCGGGCTCTTTGCCGAGTTCGCGGCGCCTGTTCTGGAATCGCTGGATCTGTCCGCGGCGGTAAGGTGGGATGATTACAACCACTTTGATTCCGACACCACTTATTCGATAGGCGCCGTCTGGCGGCCGATCGGCTCGGTCAGACTGCATTCGAACCTTTCGACCTCGTACATCATCCCAACCGCCCGGGACAAGTTGGAAGATCCCGCTCTTTTCTTTATCGGGCAGCCTTTCCGCTGCACGAATAACGCGGATTGGGCTGAACTGGGGGGACGCGACGATTGTCCCGGTCAGCCGCTCAGACTGCAGAATCCCGACGGCTCGTTGGCGACCACGCCCGGGCAGTCGTTCATCTACTTCTCCCACCTGGTATATGGCGGGAACCCGAATCTATTGCCCGAACAAGGGGAGAGCATTTCGGTGGGTGTCGAGTTTACGCCCCAGGCCATACCGGGACTGTCGCTGGACCTTACCTGGAGATCGGTGGACTATACGAACAAGATTGTCGCGTCAAGCGATCGCGATAACGTTCCTCACTATGTTGGCGTGGACTCGGCCGATGTTTATGCCTTTATCTTTCCCGATCCCAGTGGCATCGACGCATACTACGCGGATCGCAGAAATGTTAACGCCGCCGCCTGGACCAACGAAGGGCTGGACCTTGAAGCTCGATACGATTGGTCAACGGATTGGGGTAGCTGGAGCATTGACGCTCTGATCACCCAAACCAGCTTGTTTTACAAAGACATCGGAGATGGCAGTGAACCATACGATTATGTCGGCGATGTCGAAGCGTATCGCCGTATCTGGGCTTTGGTGCCCCAGTACCGCAGTTTGCTGAGTGTGGGGTTCGACTCGGCCGATCAGCGCTGGTCGGCCTGGCTGAGCGCTGTTCACACCTCGGTCGTGAGTTCAACCTTTACGTATCGAGGGGAACCGCATAAGGTGATTCACGATGAGCCTCTGTACGTGAATCTGAGCGGTCAATATCAAGTCGGCGAACGGTTCGGCTTGTTGTCGAATTCGGTACTGATCCTGCGGATTACCAACCTGTTCGATGATCTTTCGGAGCATAAGGAGATCCTGGCCTCTAGCGGCGAACTGCGTAATGATGGTGTAGTTAACGCCAAGTTCGATGATCCTCGGGGCCGCACCTTTACCCTGGGACTGAAGATGCAGTTCTAGCCGGCAAGCATCGCGCAGCGCCGGGTACTTGCATGGACGACGAGCCGGGCCGGAGCCTTCAGCCGGGGAGCGCGAGGGGACACCCCTCGCACAAAGGATCCGGGCCGAAGGCGCCGGTTGCGGGGCACTTCCTGGTCGACGAGCGGGCTCTAGCCCGCATGTTGCACCAAGCCGCTTGTCGAAAAGTTGAATGTCTGGTGGTTTCAATGGGTTACTGCCATTTATCGGGAATCTTGCCGGGAACAAGCTGCGCTGGCCGCGTCCTCGCTGGTCTTTTTTCCGCGTGCGGGCACATGCTCGCTCCACCATAAGCAGTGGCTATGCTTCCGCTCGCGAGCACGCGCACGCGAAAAAAATCCTGCGCGATCATCACGGCCCTTGGTGAGATATGCGCGCTAGGCGACCGCTTTGCCAGCGGGTTCTCCGGAACACCGGTAGGGTTGGGCCATTCCCGGCGGCGTGTGTAACTGGGCCAGGTAGAGGTTCCGGCGTAGCCGTGCCGATTCGGCCGCGTCTTCCTTCACCGGGCCGAAACCCTTGATCGTGCCTGGCAGGCCGGCCAATGCGACCGCCGCGTCGAAGTTGGTTGCATCAAGGTGTGCAACGATCATCTCGATGTCGGACTCGAAGCGCGTCAGCAATGCGCGTTCCAGACGGCGTTCCGCGCTGAATCGGAACGGATCGAAGATTCCGCCGCGCCGACGCCTCATCTTCGCCAGCAGGCGCAGGACGGGCACGATCCAGCCGCCAACGGCGATCTTTCTCGGTCGCCCGTCGGCGCCTTTACGGGCGAAGAGCGGCGGGGCGAAATGGAAGGTCGTCCGGAATCCAGGTTCGAACTGCTCGGCAAGCTTGGCCCGGAAGCTGCGGTCGGTGGACGTGGGAGCGGCCGTGAAGAGACGCGCCACCTCGAACTCGTCCTTTACGGCAAGCAGCTTGAAGTAGCTCTCGGCGACAGCCTCCGCCAGGGTGCTGCTGCCCGGCTTTACGCGGGCCTCGATATCTCGGATCCGGTCAACCAGCGCCTCGTATCTGGACGCCAGCGTCTGGTCCTGGTACTCCGTCAGGAAAGCGCATCGTGCGGCGATGCGATCCGCGAGGCTCGCTGACCGTGGCGGCTGCATGGCGTCGGAGCGTGGCCGATGCCGGTGGACCAGCAGGCCCGCTGCCGCTGCCTCGACCTCGTGGGCCGCGTTTCGGCCGTGTTGGAACGCCGCCAGGTTGTCCTCGACAGCGACGCCGTTCAGCGTGATGGCGCGCTTGAGGGCATCGAGCGACACGGGAATCCCGCCGGACTGGAAGGCGTAGCCCAGCAGGAAAATGTTCGCGCAGGTGGTGGAGCCGAACAGCGCCTGGGTCGCAACGTTCGCGTCCACCGTGACCAGTCGCTTGGCGCGCCGCTGCAGACGAGCTTCAAGTTGCTCGAAGTCGAACCCCTGTCGCTGCCGGAGCACGAACTCGGCGGTGGGTGCGAGGTGCGTGTTGAGGACGACACGGGTTCGCGTCGGTGAGGCAAGGCGGAGCACGTCGATGCCGGCCGCGGTGACGGCGTCGGCCCCGATCAGCATGTCGACACCCGCCGCCGGAATCCGGGTTGGCGGATGTGGTTTGCCGACGGCAGAGATGCGCACGTGGCTGACGACCGCCCCGCCTTTCTGTGCGAGTCCGGTCATGTCCAGTGTGGAGACGTGGCAGCCATCGAGATGCGCGGCCATACCGAGGATCTGAGAGGCGGTGACGATCCCCGTACCCCCGACGCCGGCGATGAGGATGTTGGCGGGGCGCTGGTTGCTTGCAGGTAGCGGTACTAACGGCTTGACGTCATCGACCGTAGTGCCTCTGGCCTTGAGTTTCGCGCCCGACAGCGTGACAAGGGCAGGACAGAAACCATTGAGGCAGGACAGATCCTTGTTGCAGGCGGTCTGGTTGATGGACCGCTTTACTCCGAACTCGGTGTCGAGGGGTTCGACGGCGACGCAGTTCGACTGCGTGGAGCAATCGCCGCAGCCTTCGCAGACGGCATCGTTGATGACCACGCGTACGTCCGGGTCCGCCGCCAGACCGCGACCGCGCCGGCGGCGCAATTCGGCGGCGCAGGTCTGGTCGTAGACCAGCACGGTGCAGCCGGGTGCTGCCGAAAGCTCGCGTTGCACGGCATCCAGGGCATCGCGGCCCGCGACGTCGAATCCGGCCTTTCGATGTCGCCGCGGGTCGTCGCTGACGACCCGAACCTCGGCGACGCCCTCCGCGCGGACCTGGGCGACGATGTCTTCCACGGTGAGCGTGCCGTCGACCGGTTGGCCACCCGTCATGGCTACCGCATCGTTGGCGAGCACCTTGTAGGTGATGTTGACGCCGGATGCGACGGCGGCGCGGATCGCCAGGATGCCCGAATGGAAATAGGTGCCGTCGCCGATGTTGGCGAAGATGTGGGGTTCATCGGTGAAAGGGGCCTGGCCAATCCAGTTCACGCCCTCCGCGCCCATGTGTGTGGGTGTGCCCGTGTTGCGATCCATCCACTGGGCCATGTAGTGACAGCCGATTCCGGCGATGGCGCGACTGCCTTCGGGCACGCGAGTCGAGGTATTGTGCGGGCAGCCGGCGCAGTACATGGGTTTGCGCGTTACCTTCGGGAGTTGCCCGGCGTTGGGAAGCGTGCTGGCTGCGGTCGCGATTTCGCTGAGGTAGCTGGAGTCCGTTGCCTTGGGCAATAGCGTTCGGATGGCCGTGGCGATGGCGTGCACGTCAAGTTCTCCGGTGGCGGATAGCAGGTTGCACAGCGTGTCCCGGTGATCGTTCCCGGTCGGGGAATGGGCCACGCAGCCCTTGCCCAACAGTTCGATGGAGCGGCCGAACAGGATCGTCCTGAGTTGATCTTCGATGAACGGCCGTTTTTCCTCGATCACCAGCAGGCGTTTCGCTCCGCCGCAGATTTCGTTGACCAGATCCGTATCCAGCGGCCAGGTCATGCCGAGCTTTACGAGGCGAACGCCGGCTTGAACGAGTTGCGTCTCTGATCGCAGACCCAGCCTCGCCAGGGCTTCGCGCACGTCGGCGTAGACCTTCCCCGCGGTAACCAGCACGAGGCGCGGCGATCGCAAGGTGGTAACGATCCGGTCGATGGAATTCGCCGAGGCGAACCGCCGCGCCAGACGCAATTTCGACTCCAGTCGGGCTTCCTGGTCCATGGGCGAATCCTGAAGCCGGATGTGCGGAAATTCTTCCCCGTGCGGGGGATTGACGAACCGGTGCCGGTCGAGATCGACCTCGACGGTCAGGGCGCTGTCCATGATGTCGGTCAGCGCGATGAGGCCGGTCCAGCAGCCGGCGTAGCGCGACATGGCCCAACCCATGAGTCCGAAGTCGAGCACATCCTGCACGTCTGACGGCGCCAGAATCGGAACGCCGAGATCGCGCAGCGCGAATTCGCTGGCGCTCGGCAGGGTGGAGGACTTGCACGCGTGGTCGTCTCCGACGACCAGCAACACGCCGCCCTTTGGACTGGTGCCCGCCGCGTTGGCGTGGCGCACGGCGTCGGAGGAGCGGTCGAGGCCGGGCGCTTTGCCGTACCACAAGCCGTACACGCCTTCGCGGCGCGCGCCGGGAAACAGTCCGACCTGCTGGCTGCCCCACACCGCGGTGGCGGCGAGGTCTTCGTTGATCCCGGGCTGGAAGACGATGCGGTGGGACTCGAGTTCATGCGACAGACGCCACAGTTGCTGGTCCAGGCCCCCAAGGGGAGAGCCGCGGTATCCGGAGATGAAGCCGGCGGTATCGAGATTCGCGCGGTCGTCCAGTCGGCGCTGGTCCAGGGGAAGACGGGCGATGGCTTGAATACCCGTCAGGTAGGCGATCCCCGATTCTGTTCCATAACGTGCCTGGGTAAACCGATCTCCCGCGCGGGCAGCGCGCGGCGGTTCGTTCCTGGCGAGGCGCTTGGCTGGCATATCGGCACCTGGATTCTCGTCAACGATCATATGACCAATTCCCGAGCATGGCGTTGCATTTGTTGTTGGAAATGCGGCAAGATTTCAAATCTATTCCTAGCTTCTCCGGAAAAGTAGGATGAAATATCTTGATCGAATCGACAGGCGCATTCTCGTTGAACTACAGGATTGCTCGGACATGTCGATGCAGGAACTCGGTGATCGGGTGGGCCTCTCGCACACGCCTTGCTGGCGTCGGGTTAAACGGCTCGAGGAAGGAGGCTTCATCAGGCGACGCGTCGCGCTGCTGGATCCCGCCCGTCTCGACCTGGCAGTCAACGTATTCGTCAACGTGAACTTGAAACGCCACCAGGAGAACGCGCTGAGCCGCTTCGAGGAGGCGGTGCAGGATATTCCCGAGATCGTGGAGTGCTATACGGTTTCCGGCGAGACCGACTTCCTGTTGCGCGTTATTGTGGCGGACGTGAGCGCGTACGAGCGCCTGCTGAAGCGAACGCTGGTACACCTGCCGGAGGTCGGCAACCTGACATCGACGTTCGCGCTTCGGCAAGTCAAGTACACGACGGCGCTGCCCCTGCACGGCCTGGTCGAATAGCGGCTGAGAGAATGCCCCACAGCCGTCACCTCCGGCTCCGCCTGTTGCCCCGACCGCTCCCCCCGGAGACGTTTGCTCCATGGAAGTGTCCAACGGTGCGAGGGAACCGAGGCATGGTCTGTGCGGTCTGATTTTTTGGTCTGGCGAAAGGAGCCGCTGTGGCAACTGATATTCGAGGAACGTACAAGGCAACCTTGCGCGAGACGGGTCTGACGACCCGCCATCGGCATGCAGTGCTGGCGACCGTAGGAATCCTCGCGCTCGCGGCCTGCGAACCCGATCGCACGGTTGTCGCGGAACCGGGCAAGGCACTACCGGCCACAGGCGATTGGCCTACCGTCGAGAAGCGCGGCGCGATCCGTTTTGCCCGCCGGGCGTGGTCGGACTTCGAGACGTTGCCGTCGCAGGGGCTGTCGACTGAACAGTACCAACGTCTCGCGGAACGATTCGCCCGCCGTCACGATCTTGCCGTTGAGTGGATCGTCGTTTCGAACATGGACGACTTGCTGGGCAGCGTGGAGGAAGGACGGGCTGACATCGCGGCGTCCAACATCACGGTCACGGAACACCGCAAGGAACGCGTCGCCTTTTCGCTGCCGCTGACGCGCTCGCGGGAATGGGTCATCGGCGCTACCGAGCACGGCAGTTTCGGCGTCGCCGAGCACACCGCCTACGTGGACACATTGGCGCGGCACTATCCCGAATCGCCGCGCGTGCCGGTGCCGGTGGATACCGACCCTATCGGGTTCCAGGCACTGATCGAAGCGGGCGTCATCGGCGCAACCATCATGGACGAAGCCGCAGCGCGCGTGGTCGTGGCGACGAGCCGGCGCGTGGAAAAATTGCGCGAACTACCCGAAGTGAAGGACCACGCGTGGGCGCTGCGACGCGAAAACCGGATATTGCGCAGGATGCTCGACACGTACTTGCTGGAACGCCATATGATCGAGGAGCGTAGCGAGGAATTCCGCGACTGGGATGCTATCGTCGCCGCCGGCCGCATCCGGATGCTCACTGTCAACGCGCCGGCCACCTATTACCTCTGGCGCGGTGAGTTGCTCGGCTTCGAATACGAGCTGGTCCGCTCCTTCGCCGCGGCGCATGACCTCGAGCTGGAAGTGATCGTCTCGGGCGACATCAGCGGCCTGCTCGATGGGCTCGCGACGGGTCGCGGCGACATGATCGCCGCGGGCCTCGTTCCGACAGACCACCGCGTCGAGATGGGTTTGCGCTTTACCCGCCCGTACTTGCGGATACGCGAAACGTTTGTCACCGCCGGCGAATCGATCACCGATCTCGCCGGTCTCGCCGGACGACGGATCACGGTCAACCCGCAGACGAGCTATGCCGCAACGCTGCAAGGCATTCGCGCCGAGGCGGGCTTCGATGTGGCATTCGTCGATCGGTCGACCAGCGCGATTCTCGCGGATATCGCCGGGGGCAGCCTCGATGCCACGCTGGTCGACAGCCACCGCGCAGAGTTGGAGACGACATTCAATCCACGCCTGTCCCTGGGCCTTGCGCTCGAGCCCGAGAAGGGGCTCGCCTGGGCGACGCGCGACGACAACGAGGAACTCATGCACCGTCTCGATGCGTTCATCGGTGAACGCTACCGGGGCTACGAATTCAACGTGCTGCGCAACAAATACTTCGTCAATCCGCGCCGGATGGCGAGCCAGCGCGAGCATCGGATCACGGGAGACGCGCTGTCGCCGTATGACCACATCATCCGGCCGGCGGCCGAGGCGGCGGGGTTCGATTGGCGGCTGATCGTCGCCCAGATGTACCAGGAAAGCGGTTTCGATCCTAACCGGATCAGTTTCGCCGGCGCCGAGGGCCTGCTCCAGGTCCTGCCGAGGACTGCCGCCGATCTCGGCGTCGACGCCGCCGGACTCAAGGACCCCGAAACGGGTATTGCCGCCGGTGTCGCCTATCTCGACTGGACCCGGCAACGCTTCCCCGACCTGCCGGTGGGCGAGCAGATCCTGTTTGCGCTGGGCGCCTACAACGCCGGGCATGGACACATCCGCGACGGGCGCCGGCTGGCGCGCGAACTCGGTCTCGATGGCTCGCTATGGTTCGACAACGTGGAGCGGGCCATGTTGAAGCTTGCGGAGCCGGAGTATGCGAAACAGTCCGCCTACGGGTACGTGCGCGGCACCGAAGTAGTCCGCTACGTGCGGGAAATCCAGGATCGATACCGCCTCTATGTGCGTCACTTTCGGTTGCTGGACGAGCGCGAAGCGTCCGCATCCGAACCGCGACCGACCGCCCCGACATCCGCGTCATGAAACGGCTCAGGGCTGGTGACCGAGATGATGCGCAACCAGGAAGTCGAATACCGAGTGGAGGTAACGCTCCGTGGTTAGATCAGCCTTGGCGAAGAGCGCCGCGTTGTGTGAAATCGGCCTTGGAGCGCGGGCCTTGAGGTGCGCCTCGGCGACGCGTTCCATCATCACGAAACCTGCCACGGACTGCTTGACTGTCTGCCCGACCGCCAGCAGCCCATGGTTGCGCAGAACGATACCCCTGTTGCGGCCAAGGTCTCGGGCAATGCGTTCGCCACATGCGATGCTCTGTACTTGCACCTCTTCGTCGTCGAACAGAGCGTGGTCTTCGTAAAAGACGCACGCTTCCTGGGTGATCGGCTCGAGCAGCGTGGCTGACGCCGAGAAAGGCGTGCCGTAAGGCGTGTGGGTATGCGCGACGCTCACCACCTCCGGGCGCGCGGCGAGGATGGGGTAGTGGATGTAGTAGGCCGGCCAGTTCGTGGGGCAACGCCCACCGGCGGTGGTCCCGTCAGGCGCCACCAGCACCAGGGATTCGGAATCTGCATCGCGAAATGCTACTTCCGCATCGAGTAGCCAGAAGCAATCCGTTCGCTGGGGATCGCGGGCGCTGATGTGGCCATCGCCGAGATCGCCCCACCCGAGTGCCGCAAAGACGCGGTAACCGAGCGCCACTTGGCGCTTGCGCTCCTCCCGCAATGACGTCGACCGCGAATGCATGAAAGCATTCTACGGCGTTCAACCCCGTTCGTGCTGCTGGGGAGATCGAACCGCGGAAACCTCGGGGAGTATCATTGAGATCAGATCGGGCCAGGCATGGTGTGGGCGGGCCAACCGGCCGATCGGCGGAGAGTCTCGCCAGCGTTATGGGAGCAGGGTAAGGGTTGGGTAAAACGCTTATGGATCAAGGTGCTAGCGAAAGCATGGGGAAAGATGCTTCCCGCTGCGCCAGCGCTATGCGGAAACCCGGAGCGTTGGAACCGCAGATAGCGCCGGGAACAGACAGCCTCGATATCTCGTGGCCCGGCGGTGACCGCAGCCGCCACCTGTACTACTGGCTTCGCGAAAACTGCCATTGTCCGAAGTGTACGCACCCGCACGCCTGGGAGCGCACGGTGGACTTCCTCGCGATTCCCCTGGACATAACGCCCGCGTCCCTCAGCGCCGACGCGCAGGGATTGCGCATCGAGTGGCCGCGTCATGACGCGCCTTGCGACGGGAGCTTTTTCAGTTGGGCCTGGCTTGACGCCCACCGGACGGAGCGCGGTGCCCGCTTGCGGCGCAAACAGCGGCCCCGCCCCTGGTCGGCCACCGCGTGGAGCAAACACGAGATGTCCGTCGATTTCGCCCATGTCATGATGGCTGACGGCGGTCTGCTGGAACTTCTGGAAAACATCGACGACAAGGGCGTCGCCCTGGTAAAAGGTCTCCCGTCGCAAGATCTCGTCGTCCTGGCGCTGGCCGAGCGCATCGCCCTCGTCGAAGGTTCGCACTTCGGCCGCCACTTCACCGTCGAGTCAAAGCCGGATGCGGAGAACCTGGCCTACACGCCCCGCAAGCTCTATCCCCATAACGATCTTCCCAGCCGCCGGTACCCGCCGGGCATCCAGTTCCTGCATTGTCTGCGCAATGACGCCACGGGCGGCGACAGCGTACTGGTCGATGCGATTGCCTGCGCCGAGGCATTGCGGCAGTCGGACCGAGCCGCGTTCGAGTTGCTGAGTACGCGCCAGGTCACATTCACATCCATCGCCGACGACTGGCGTATCGCCAACCGCGCAACGGTGATAGATGTGGATGAGGATGGCGATATCGTAGGCACGCGCCTGCATCCGGCGCTGATTGGCCCGGTGGACATAGAGCCGGAGTCGCAGATGGCATTCTATCGGGCGCATCGACATTTGCTCAGCATCGCATCGAGCGACGAGATGCAGTTCAGGTTTCGCCTCAACGCGGGCGAGTGCCAAGTATTCGACAACCATCGGATCATGCATGCACGCCTTGGTTTCGAACCGAAGAGCGGTCGACGTTCGCTCCAGGGTTGCTACGTCTGTCGAGACGATTTCTACAGCCGGCTGGAACTGTTACGGCGTGGGGGCAGGGACTTTCGAGAGACCTGATCGCGTGCCCGCGCGCGCTCATGGCATGCTGCGAAGAGGGTCGGACAAGGCGAGCACCTGCCGCGACGAAAATCCGGTTCAGTCGCGGGTCGGCTCGCTGGTGCCTACCGCCGGAACCGCCGAAGAGTCTCGGTTCAGCGACGTGATGACTCCGGCGGTTATTGCCAGCAGGATGACGCAGACGGGGAGGGCGGCTGCGATGGACGCGGCCTGCAGGGCCTGCAAGCCATCGGTGAGTAACAATGCTGCGGCCACCGTGCCGATCGCGGTGCCCCAGACAACTCGGAAACGGCGCGGCGGATGTTCATCGCCCATGCTCAGCATGGTCACGATCACCAGGGTGCCGGAGTCGGAGGAGGTGATGAACCAGGTCGCCAACAGAAACGTCGCCAGCGCCGACATGGCCCAGACCAGCCAGGAAATGTCGGTCATCCGCTCGATGGTGCCGTATAGCGCCGCTTCCAGTTGCCATCCCCGGACGATGTCCAGGATGCCTGCCGTGCCGACGCCGCCGGTGGCATTCAACTCCATGTAGAGCGCGTTACCGCCGAGCAGGCAAAGCCAGACGATGCCCACCGCCGTCGGCACGAACATCGTACCGATGGTGAACTCCCGGATCGTGCGTCCGCGCGAGATGCGGGCGATGAACGTGCCCACGAAAGGTGCCCAGGCGATCCACCATCCCCAATAGAAGATCGTCCAGCCGCCTTGCCAGGTCGCGTCGCCGGGCTCAAGCGCGACCCAGAGTCCCATCGGCACCAGGTTCCAAAGGTAGTCGCCAACCGAATTCGCGAAGAAACCTAGCAGCCACTCGAATGGCCCGAAGCAGAGGAAGAACGCCAGCAGGACGACGCTGAGATAGATATTCCACTCGGAGATGATGCGGATGCCCCGAGCCACGCCCGACACCGCCGACAGGGTGGCCACCGCCGAGATGACGACGATGATGATGATCTGCGTCCCCGTATCCGGGGCGATCCCGAACAGTATGTCGAGCCCGGCGGCCATTTGCTTGGCGCCGAGTCCGAGCGAGGTGGCGACGCCGAACACCGTGCCGAACACGGCAAGCAGGTCGACGCCGTGGCCCACGGGCCCGTAGATGCGCTCGCCGATGATGGGGTATAGGGCGGACCGCAGCGTAAGGGGGAGCTTCTTGCGGAAGCCGAAGTAGGCGAGGCACAGGCCGACGACCACGTACACCGACCAGCCATGCAGTCCCCAGTGGAAGTAGGTGACGCGCATGGCGGCCACGGCGCGCGCTTCGTTCAACTCCATCGCGCCGGCGTTGTCGGCATGGGGATTGTTGGGGTATCCGAAGGGCTCGGAGTTGTCGAAGTAGAACATCGGCTCGGAGATCGAGAAGAACAGGAGGCCGATGCCCAGCCCGGCCGAGAACAGCATCGCGAGCCAGGAAAACCTGCTGAACTCGGGCCGCGAGTCGTCGTCACCCAGGCGCACGTTGCCGTGGCGGCTGCAGACGACGTAGAGACATGCGACCAACATGATGCAGACGGCCAGGATGTAGAACCAGCCCAGCGTGGATTCGATCCATGCCCTGACGCCTGCGTACGCGGTGGCTGCCCGCTCCGCGTTGACCACCGTGAAGGCGACGAAAAGCAGCACCATCGCCAGGGAAGCCAGCGCCATGCCAGGATGCAGACCGGCCCACATCCCCGAATTGGCGACGGATATTGACCTGGGCCGTGTTCCCGTATCGCTCACCGTCGGGGCGTCTTCAATTCCGGCACGGCGCGATCATCCGTCACTCGGTGCGTGAAGCGTATCTGGTAGCGCCTTCAACATCCGCTTGAGTGCGAAGTGGCGGTAGCTCCCCAGCGTTAGTTCGCGCACCTCGTCCCAGTCGAAGCGGTCCTCCACGTCGAGATCGATCCAGCCTCGATGTCCGATGTAGGCGGGGATGGAGAAGCGCGAGTCATCGCACAAGGTCGCCTGGAGCTCGGGTCCTGCCCAGAACTCGAGACCCATTCGTTTTCTGTAGCGATGGGCGGTAACGAAGGTCTTCTTGCCGGCCTTGAACGCCGGTACGCCGAACTGGGTGCCCTCGGAGGTTTCTGGTAGCGAAGCACAGAGGGCGCGGACGCATACAAGCTTTTCTTGCGCGTGCGGGGCCGACAGCGGGTCGAAGTCCTCGGGGGCCACGGTTTCGGTGGGCGGTTCGATCTTGATGGGGTCGCCGAGTCGGGTCACGAGGGCGCGCGGCGCGACGTGTGCATAAGCCTCCCGGATCCTGACTGCGATGGTGAACCAGTCGTTGCCTTGGTCGAGATGCACACCAAGCCAGCCTCGAGGACCAACATAGGGAGGCACGAAATAGAACCTCGGCTCGCCGTCCACGTGCAAGTGTTGGGCGCCCGGCGGCGCGTGGATCCACAGGGCGATGCGGCCGTCGCCGTGATGGTTGATCGCCAGCAGCGCAAAAGACTTGCCGCGGACCTTGTAGTCGGGCATGCCGTGTCCGGCGCGCTCCTCGACTTCGGGCAGAGACAGACAGATTTCCCGTACCGCCGCCTTGATGTCCTTCGCCACATTCAACCCTCCCCGCAACGCGACAACATACCACGCGCGCTTTGCCCTGGAGTGAGCGAACAGTAGCCTGCCCCGGGCGACTCGGTGTCACCGCCGGTACGCCGCGCCGGGCGGTTGGCTCAGCCCTCGGCGAGCGGCTGCGATGGTGGCGTGCCTGGCAGTTCTATCGCCTCCTGTTGCATCTGGGGCGCTTGCATGATCGGCTGGGCGAAGCGCGGGGAAACGGCGTTGTATCCGCCGAGCCCGACGAGCAGTGTGAAACCCAGGGCCATTACGCCGACCAGGATGTTGAACTTGCCGGAGAGTTCCCGATAAAGGGAATCGATCTTGGTGTCCATGGCGTCGAACCTGGCATCGATCGCGTCGAACCTGACATCGATAGCGTCGAACCTGGCATCGATCGCGTCGAACTTTTTATCGATAGCTTCGAACCTGGCATCGATCGCGTCGAACTTTTTATCGATAGCTTCGAACTTGCCGTCGATGCCGACGAACTTACCGTTGATGCCGACGAACTTACCGTTGATGCCGACGAACCTGGCGTCGATGGCATCGAACCTGGCGTAGATCGGTCGGAGGGCCTCGTCAAGATCGCTCTTGGTGAGCATCCGCTCCGCCAACTCGTCGCCAAGAGCGCGCGCCATGCCCTCGGCATGCGGCGCTTCGAACCCTGCCGCTTTCAGGCGGTCCGCGAATCTCAGCGTGTCGATCACGGTCGCATTCATTGTCCCTTCGCCTTGCGCAGTCTACCAGTGCCCCACAGCCCGCGCCTTCGGCTGCTTCTTGCCAGGGGTGTCCCCTCGCGCTGCTGTTTCTTGCGAGGAGTATCCCCTCGCGCTCCCCGGCTGAAGGCTCCTGGCTGAAGGCTCCTGGCTGAAGGCTCCCGGCCCGGCCCCGCTCGTCGACCATTGCAAGTCTTGATCATGCCGTTTCGGCTTGCGGCATGTTGTACGACAACGACTCGAACTGACATGGGAAAGCGCTGAAAACCGCATGCGATCTGGCGGCACCGTCGCGGGGGCGCCCGGCATTTTTTGCGTTACAGTTGCTGCACTTCAAAGGAGTCGACATGCCCATCACCCGGGCGGATCTCGTGGCCGCGCTGCCCGACCTGACCTCGACGATCCGCGCCTCGGGTCTGCACCAACCTGTGGAGGTCATTCGCGATGCGTGGGGCATCCCGCATATTCGCGCGGCGACGAAGCACGACGCCTTCTTCGCGCAGGGCTTCGTCACGGCCCAGGACAGGCTCTGGCACATGGACTACGACCGTCGTCGGGCGCTCGGCCGCTGGTCGGAGTTCGCGGGAGATTCCGGCATCGAGGGGGATCGGCTAATGCGCACGTTCGACCTCGAACGCGCCGCGAAGGCGGATTTGGAGGTCACGAGCGACGCCGCGAAGGCGATGCTGGATGCCTACGCCGCTGGCGTCAACGCATTCATCGAAACTACGGAGTCGCTTCCCATCGAACACCAGCTTCTTGGCGCGATCCCCGAGGCGTGGCGCCCGTGGCACTGCCTTGCGGTCTACAAGGTCCGCAACATGCTGATGGGAACCTACGAGATCAAGTTGTGGCGGGCGCGACTTGCACGCGCCCTGGGTGTCGAGCGTGCCGCGCCCCTGTTCCGCGGCTATCCGGACGACGGCCTGGTCTGTGTGCCGCCGGGGGAGACCTATGGGGATATCGGATTGGACAGCTTCGATGCTCTCGCAGAAGCAGCGAAGGAACTCGGCTGGCTGGGCGCGACCGAAGGCGGCAGCAATGCCTGGGTCGTCTCCGGTGCGCGCACGGTGTCGGGTCTGCCACTCGTTGCCGGCGACTCGCATCGTCCCCTGGACACGCCCAACGTCTACTACCAGATACACATCAACTGTCCCGCGTTTCGCTGCAACGGATACGCGCTGCCGGGCGTGCCGGGAATGCCGCACTTCAGCCATACCGAGCACGTTGCCTGGGGCATGACGCACGGCCATGGCGACTATCAGGATCTCTACATCGAACGCTTCCGCACCGAAAATGGCCGGCTCGAATATGCCTGGCTAGAGACTTGGCTGCCCGCCGAGGTGGGCAGCGAGGAACTTGCCATTCGCGACGGCCAATCCGAGAGACTGACTGTTGTCCGAACTCGCCACGGTCCGATCATCGCCGGCGATCCCCGGGCGGGATTCGGCATCGCGTTCAGTCATCCCGGCACGAACAGCGGAACCGCCTGGGCCGACACGCTTCATGATCTCCTGGTCGCCAGGTCGGCGGACGAAGCGGAGGAAGCGCTCAGGGAGTGGACTGAACCGGTCAACAACTTCGTCTACGCGGATGTGCACGGCGCGTTCGGCTATCGATACCGGGGACGGATCCCTCTTCGATCCATGGCCAACGCCTGGGTCCCGGTGCCGGGGTGGACCGGCGAGCACGAGTGGCGCGGCCGGATTCCATTCGAGGAAATGCCGAGCGCCCGCAACCCGGAAGCCGGCTTTGTCGTGACCTGCAACAATGCGCCGACAAAGGCAGACTATCCGCACTACATCAACACGTTCTTTGCTCCCGATTGGCGCGCTCGCCGGATTACCGCGCGGCTTCGGGGGATACCCCCGGGCGCGGCGAAGCCGGAGGACATGGCGTCCATCCACGCGGATCGGGAGTCGATCCCGGCACGTATTCTCATCGAACGCTTGGCGACGATAAGTCCAATGGACCCCGACGCCCGAAAGGCACGGAACATTCTCTTGGATTGGGACTGCCGCATGGACCGATCGGCCGCGGGCGCGGCGATCTACGGCGTCGCGCGCACGTACCTGTTCCGCGAGGTCGTTGAAGCGGCGCTCGGCCCGCTGGCGAACGCGGCATTCGGCGCGACGAGCGGCCTCGGTCGGGGGTCTACGGCACACGCCGCGACGCTGTATGCAAGCGCCGTCGCGGCTATGGCAGAGGACGACGATACCTGCCTCCAACCTGGCCAGACCTGGGCGGGATGCGTGGAATCTGCCCTGGCGAGGGCCGTTCGCGAACTTCGCTCCCGGTTGGGCGACAACATGCGCGACTGGACATGGGGCGCGATTCACCACACTCGTCCCCGGCATCCGTTGTCCCGAACATTCTCCGAGTGCGCGGATCTCCTCGATCCGCCCCAGGTCGAAACGCATGGCGATGGCGACACACCGCTCGCGGGCGCCTACTCGATGGTGGACCGGTGCGTCGCGACGGTGATGTCGGTCAATCGCTACATCCACGATCCGTCCGACTGGCGCAATTCGCGATGGATCGTGCCCCTTGGTGCGTCTGGGCATCCGGGCAGCCCCCACTACGCGGATCAGGCCGGACTGTGGACCGATGTCGAGACCATTCCGCAGCTTTGGGACTGGAACGACATCATCGACGCCGCCGAGACGCGGCAAACGCTAGCGCCATTCAAACCGTCGCCCTAGCAGGGGCTATCGGCCCGTGCGGCGAAAGCGGCGCGCCGGTGGCCGACCGCTTGCGCCGGTACAATGTCGCGCGGATCGACCGGGAAAACACAGAACATGACCGTCACGTTCGATGACATCAAGGCGGCGAGGGCGCGACTCGGAACCGCCATCGCGCGGACGCCGTTGAAGCGGTCGGAAACCCTGTCGACGGCGCTCGGAGCGGACCTGCATCTCAAGTTCGAGAACCTGCAGTTCACCGCGTCGTTCAAGGAACGCGGCGCGTTGAACAAACTGCTGCTGCTCGACGAGGGCGAGCGTCGTCAAGGTGTCATCGCCATGTCCGCGGGCAACCATGCCCAGGCGCTCGCGTATCACGGCGCCAGGTTGGGGATCCAGGTCAGCATCGTCATGCCGCGCCACACGCCGAACGCCAAGGTGCAGCAGACCCGCGTATTCGGTGCCGAGGTGTTCCTGCACGGCGACCGGTTTGCCGAGACGCTGGAATATACGCACGGGTTGGCTCGCGACCTGGGACGGATTCTGGTGCATCCGTTCGAGGACGAAGCGGTTGTCGCCGGCCAGGGCACGCTCGGCATCGAGTTGCTGGAGCAGGCACCGGACGTCGACACGCTCATCGTGCCCGTGGGCGGCGGTGGCCTGCTTGCCGGCACTGCGATCGCGGCTCGGGCGCTCCGCCCGGGTATCACAATCATTGGCGTCCAGGCGGAACGTTTCAGCGCTGCCGTGGCCGCCTTCCATGGCCATGATCCGAGTCCCCCGCGGCCGGGCACCGTCGCGGAGGGTATCGCCGTCGATACGCCGGGAGACATGACCATGCGCATCATCCGCCAGACCGTGGACCATATGGTGGCGGTCGCCGAGCGCGATATCGAGCGCGCGATCTTCCAATTGCTGGAGATCGAGAAAACCGTCACCGAAGGCGCGGGCGCCGCCGCCCTTGCCGCCGTGATTGCGGATCCGACGCTCGCTGTCGGCAAGACGGTGGTGGTGCTCACCGGCGGCAATATCGATATGATGATGCTGTCGTCGGTCGTGCAGCGCGGCCTCGTGCGCGGCCGCCGGCTGGTGCGCATCGCGGTCGAGATACCCGATCAGCCAGGCGCGCTCGGCGAACTCACCCGGCGCTTGGGCGAACTTGACAGCAACATCGTGGACATCGTGCACCAGCGCGCGTTCGGCACGTCCACAGTGCGTGCCACCGTGGTCGAACTGGTGCTGCAGATGCGGGGCGAAGAACAGGTTGAAGCCGTCGTCGGGTCGCTTCAGGAGGCGGGTTACGACGTGCGCCTGGAGCAATGACGGCATCCTCACCGGGCGCTCCGCAGCGACATCGCGAACGCCCCAGCGAACATTAGTGCGATACTGGGAACCGCTAGTGAATAACGAATTGTTGATTGGGAAACAGGAGTGAGGGAGGAATCATGAGAACCAAAATTCTGGGACGGACAGGTCTCGAGGTTTCTATCGTGGGGCTCGGCAGCATGTACTCCGGCAAGCCCGCGAATTCTGGCATTAGTACTCCGGACATGGACTTTGAGCTCGGCGTGCAGACCATTCTGGCCGCCATGGAGGGAGGCTGCACACTCATTGATACGGCCTACGTCTATTCGCGAGGTGGATCGGAGAAGATCGTCGGCGAAGCGCTCAAGCGGCGCCCGGACCTGGCAGCCAAGTGTACTGTCGTCACCAAGGTCGGTTATCTCGGAGAAGGGCGGGACCATTCGTACGACGGCATTCTGCAGGCCTTCGAGGGCAGCCAGGAACGCCTCGGTATCGAAAAGTTCGAGGTCGTCTACATCCACGATGCGGGCGGTTACCCGGTGGAAGAAGTCATGAGCGACGATGGCGCCCTTGGCGCGCTTCGCAAGCTTCAGAACGAAGGGCTGGTCCGTTGGATCGGCATTGCTTGTAATGACCCCGAGATCAATACACCCTTTATCGTGACCGGGGAATTCGACACCGCTGTGGTCCCCGATGCCTGGAGCCTTCTCAACCAGACCGCTGCGGAGCTCATTCTGCCTGCGGCTGAAAAGTACAACATCGGAATTTCCTGCGCCACGCCGCTGGAGATCGGACTTCTCGCCACGGGGCCGTCACAGGCATCTGCGGAGGGCCGGCGAAATTTCAGTGCCGAATGTCTTGCCCAGGTCGGCAAGATCGAAGACCTCTGCAACCAGTATGAAATCCCCCTCTTGGCGGCTTCACTGCAGTGGTGCACGCGCCATCCACAGGTCGCGTGCGCTATTCCAGGCGGTCGAACGCCGGAGGAAGCCGCGGCGAACGCGAAAGCGGGATCGGTGGAAATCCCCGAAGCATTCTGGGACGACCTGGCGCCGCTGGTCCGACACTGGGAGAAGGGCGTAGATCGCTAGCCCGGATATTTCATCGCGACCCTTGGTGAAATATCCGGGCTAGTCTAACGGAAACATTGAGCAGCGCTGCATTTGCCAGCCACGTACGATGGCCTTCAGTTGGTGTTACTACGCCACATCGTAGTCTCTGATCAAAGCGTCGGCGGGTATCTTCAGACCGCTCTGGAGTTTTCGAATCATGTTGATCGTCAATGGTCGCCGACCGGACATGACTTCCGACACACGTCCAGAACTCCCTATAAACGGCATCAGGTCCTTGTCCCTCATGTCGTTTTGTTCCATTACGAAGCGGATGACTTCCAGAGGGTGGGCATCTGGTATTGCAAAGCGCTTCTCTTCATAAGCTTCAACGATCGTAGCCAGAATATCGAGCTCGTCTTCCTCTGCTGAACCCGTCCTGGCATCCATCAAGTCCTCAATCCGTGATAAGGCGCGTCGATAATCCCGCTCGGTTTTGATTGGTTTGATCTCCATCTCACACCTCCTCGGCATTAACGGCGTCGTACTGTTTGTGCGTTCCGACAAATCTCAGGTACATAATTCCAGTGTTGTAGTGAATTTTTACTATCAGTCGATACTTGTTGCCAGCTATGTTAAACACCACCCGGTTGTCACCGATGATGCCGGCAGAACGAAATTGTCTTTTGACATCATTGGGCGTCTTCCAGCTTGCTGACTTCATGAGTTTGTACCATGCCTGCAGTGGCTCTCTGCTGTCGGGATGAGTCCTCCAAAAGTTTCTCAAAGTTCCGATAGCAATAAGTCGCATAGCCTCCCATTATGGGAGGGCGGTTGGTCGAGGTCAACCTTTGAAAAGTGCGCCCGTGCCGTGCCCGGCTGCGGTTAGATACCTGGAGCCTGCTCAACCAAACCGCCGCGGAACGCATCCTGCCCGCAGCGGAGAAGTACAACATGGGAATCTCCTGCGCCACGCCGCTGGAGATCGGACTTCTCGCCACGGGGCCCTCACAGGCACTTGCGGAGGGCCGACGAAATTTTAGTCCGGAATGTCTTGCCCACGTCGGCAAGATCGAAGACCTCTGCAACCAGTATGAGATCCCCCTTTTGGCAGCTTCACTGCAGTGGTGCACTCGCCATCCACAGGTCGCGTGCGCTATTCCAGGCGGTCGAACGCCGGATGAAGCCGCGGCGAACGCGAAAGCGGGATCGGTGGAAATCCCCGAAGCATTCTGGGACGACCTGGCGCCGTTGGTCCGACACTGGGAGAAGGGCGTACATCGCTAGCGACAGGGATAACGAACGTTTAGGGTCGGGCGTATCGATGCGTGATTCGCCAGTAGGGTGGTATGACAAGAGCTGATGTCGGTGCCACTATTCGGCACCGACATCAGCACCCGAAGTTGCCGTGCGATACGTGACCAGACTCAGCCCAAGCAACAGGCCAGCCGAATTCTCGATACTAGCTGGTGTGCAGAAAGCTGGAGCGGAACTGAATCCCCCAGTGGCCCTCAACCAGGGTCGCAATCCAAAAGGTATCGAAACTGTGATACACCGAACCGTTGGCGTGACAACGGTCGTTTCGCAGCGCGATATGGACCTTGTCATTGCCGCTGTGCACCACTTCCAGGCTGGCCACAGCGGTGTGATGCCATCCTTCCTGTTCAAGCATCGATTCGCCACGCTTTGAACCCGCAATAAAGACGTTGGCGTTTTCAATGCTGGTGAACCTGCCATTGGCCAGGCGGATGTGCGGATAATTCAGCGTCTTGGCGTGACGCTCGTGGTCCTGCGCATTAAATGTGTCGATAAACGCGTGCACGACCGCGATGGCCGCTTTCTCGGAGGCTTCATTCATCGTTATCTCATGAATTGATCTGGTGCTACCAATCGCTGCCTCACCCATTCAGGCCATAGGCGGTGACTGAACCAGCTCAATATTGACAAAGTCAGGGCCCACTTCACAAAAGCGATTCTGCCCTTGCCGGCACGGGCTTCATTGGAAACTCCGGACCTTTGGCTTCCAGATCATCTGGTGCAGCGACGACGTGAACGTCCCTCGCCAACGGGCCAGACGTCTCGAGTCCTGGGTAGACCACGAAAGTGCGACCAGGGCTCGGATTCCGGAGCAGCGGGCAAGGAAAATTACGAAAGCACGGGTGGCCCTCGAGCGTCATCGAGGACGCGCGCGGCTCATTGCTCCACGGGCAGGTAGCCTTCTCCGATTTCCTTCGCGTAGGCGGCGAGATACTTCTCGGCGGTTTCGACCCGGTGTGTCGTCTCGGCCGGGTTCGAGCCTCCCACCTTGACGCCCTGCTGGGTCAGTATCGCGAACCGCGGCGTGTGCCGGTCGAGCGTGTCCTGCGGAATCTTGTCGATGTAGTTCTCGGTCGTGCGCATGAAATGCCGCAGCATGTAGTTCGTCAGGCTGACGCGCACCCCCGGCGCGGTGCGGTTGTACGCGCCGTGCCAGAGGTTGCTGTGGTGAACCAGCAGGGAGCCGGCCTTGCCTTCGAGCGGGATCGCCTGCTGATTGCCGCGATCGCCTTCCTTTTCCGGCACGATCTTCTCTTCGCCGAGCGGCTGTCGGCACCACTTGTGGCTACCCGGCACGACCGCCGTCGAGCCGTTTTCCCGGGTGTAGTCAGTCAGCCAGTAGGTTGTCTGGCAGCCGATGGCATGCGGCGGCAGCGGTGACGGCAGCGAGTTGTCCGCATGTAACGCCAGCGCTGTGCTATTGGGCCCTTTCATCCAGCAGCCCATGCTCGACATCACCGCGTTATAGCCGATCAGGTGCGTGACCAGCGCGAGGCGCACCGGGTTCATCAGCACCTCCTGGAACACCTCGTCCTCGAGGAGCAGCGAATGGAACACGTCGCCTAGCGGGCCGTGTGGATGATAGGTATGTCCCACGTAACGCATCCCCACTTCCGTCCCCTCAAGGTTGACGTGCGTCGAGCCGTTCTCCAGGTCGGGACGCTCGCCGTTGCGCCGCTCGGCGATATCGAGACACTTCTCCAGCAATCGATCCGCGAGGCCGTTGGGGTTGGCGATCTCGGGCGGGACTATCGTGTAGCCGTAGGCATCGAGCTCGGCCACATGTTTCTGCAATCCAAGCTCACAGATTTCGTTCCATGAGCGATCGAGTGTGGTCTGGGACCTGATTACGGGTTCTTCCGTTTTGATTGCGGGTTCTGCCATGATTTAAGTTCCTCCCCGGCCTATGTTCTGCATTCTACGCTTTCCCGCCAGCGATGGGCGGTGCCCTCACCACTCGCCGGTATTCGCCATGCTGGACCACGGTTCGGCCGGCGGCAGGGGCCCGTCTTTCTGCAAGAGTTCGACGGATATGTTGTCGGGCGAGCGCACGAAGGCCATGTACCCGTCCCGAGGCGGGCGATGGATCGTGATCCCCGCGTCCATCAACGATTGGCACAGCGCGTAGATATCGTCCACTCGATAAGCGAGATGACCGAAGTTGCGGCCACCGCCCAGGGTTTCCGGGTCCCAGTTGTGGGTGATTTCAACCTGCGCGCCTTCATCTCCCGGGGCGGCCATGAAGACGAGCGTGTACCGGCCGGCTTCGATGTCGTGGCGGCGCAACTCCTTCAACCCGAGCTTTTCGAAGAAGTCGATGGAGGCGTCGAGGTCGTTCACCCGAACCATGGTGTGGAGGTACTTCATCGCGTGCGTCCGTACTTGGCTTGAGAGGGCCAGACTACCGGTACCGGTTTTGCGCGGCAAGGCACTATCGACGGGCCTCGCCCTTCGCGGCGGTCCTGATTGTCCTGGACAGCGCCAGTCGCTGACCGTCCATGTCGCGCAGCAGGGCCAATTGGTTGCGCGCCCGGTCGAGGTTGTGATCGGCGTAGGCGGTGCGGAAGTACGTGTCGCCTTCGAGGTGGTCGGTCAGAAACCGCACCGCGAGCATGAACGTGACGGAAAGGAGGCCATCGATCAAGGTGTCCTTTTCCGCAGGTGTCAGGGCGACCGTTGCGCAGAATCCGCTGGCGATGGCCTCGACCCGCGCGAGGTCGAGGCCGATGCGCGACGCGTCGGTTTCATTCTCGTCGGTGCGGGCCGCCGCCGAGCGGACGAGGTCGCCGAAATCAAAGACCGCGGCGCCCGGCATGACGGTGTCCAGATCGACCACGCAGAGTGCGCGAGGGGCGTTGGCGTCGAAAAGCACGTTGCTGATCTTGCAGTCGTTGTGCGCGATGCGGTCGCGCGGGAACTCGATGGCCGCGAGGCCGGAAAAGCGTTCGATCGCGGTGCAGGCGTCTTGCGCATGTCGCGCGCGGCTGCGGACATCGTCGCCGAGAGCGCGTTCGAACGCACCCAGACGGGCGGGCAGATCGTGGAAACCCGCCACGGTATCCTCGAAGTCGTCGGGCCGCAGGCCGCGGGTTTCGTGCAGGAACGCGCCGAACGCGCGGCCCGCCTCGCGGGCTATTTCGGGCGTCTGGGCAGTGTCCATGTGGCGGCTCGCGGATACGAAGCGGTACAAGCGCCAGAACGCGCCGTCGGCATCCCGATGCAGCAGTCCACCGTCCGCCGCCCGCAGGATTTCGGGGAGCCGGTCGGGCCGCGCCGCATACAGGCGTTCCAGGTTGCGGGCGATGCGTTCGGGATGGACGAAGACGGCCTGGTTGATTCGCTGCAACAGGTAGTCGCCGCTAGCGGGTGTGTAAAGGCGGTAGCTGTCGTTGATATTGCCTGCGCCGTAGCGAGTGATCCGCGCAGGCGCGGCGATTCCGAAGGAACCGGCGGCTTGCGCCGCGTCGTCGCGCAATTGGGCATCGCGCGCCGTGGCCTCGATCTTGTCTACACCAGCTCGGCTGTCGGCGAATTCGGACAACCGGTTATGGCTCGGAGCCGCCATCCTGGCTGGTCGGCGTCGGATGCTTGTCGATGGCGCCCTGGATGATGATGTCCTCGACGCGGACGGGAAATACCCCGCGCAGGCGATCACGGAAGTAATGCGCAAGCGTTTTCGAGATGACCGGAAACGCGAGTTCGTTCCAGGGAATGTCGGGTTCGCGGAAGAGGCGCGTTTCCAGGGTTTCGGAGCCGACGCCGTAGCGGCCGTCGATCACGCGGGCGCGGAAAAACATGTAGACCTGCGAAATGTGCGGCAGGTTGAATACGGTGTACAGGCCGTGGCCGTCGACACGGGCGCGGGCTTCCTCCCAGGTCTCGCGCGCGGCGCCGTCGAACACTGTCTCGCCCGTCTCGAGGTATCCCCCGGGGAAGGTCCAGAGCCCCCGGCGCGGTTCAATCGCGCGGCGACACAGCAGGACGCGGTCTTCGAAGACGGGCACGCAACACGCCACGATCTTCGGATTCTCGTAGTGGATCGTGCCGCAGCCGGGGCAGACGAATCGTTCGCGATCATCGCCCGGCGGGATTTTCTTCGATACGGGCGCCCCGCACCTGCTGCAATAGTTCACGCGACCGATTATAGCCCGGTGAACCGCCGCCCCTTCTATCCTCTGGTCGTTTGGCAGAATCCGAAGGTCTTCGATGGATTTGCGCGCGCGGCTTCGACACAATGCGGCTGCAAGGGACAGGCACCGTCGCGGGAGGGCGAAAGCGCGTGATCTATGCCTTGGGCGACCGGCGCGTGGTGACGCGCGGCGACTATTTCGTGGCCGAGTCCGCCACCGTGGTCGGCGCGGTGGTGCTACACCACAACGTCAGCGTGTGGTTCGGCGCCGTGGTGCGCGGCGACTACGACACGGTGATGATCGGTGCGAATACCAACATTCAGGATTGCGCTGTGGTCCACATGGACGACACGTATCCGGTGACCATAGGTGACGGCGTGACGGTCGGCCACCATGCCGTGGTGCACGGCTGCTCGATTGGCAACAACTCCCTCATCGGTATTCATGCCGTGGTGATGAACGGCGCGAGGATCGGCCGGAACTGCCTGATCGGCTCCAACAGCTTGGTGACCGAAGGCAAGGAAATCCCGGATGGCAGTCTCGTTCTGGGTTCTCCGGGTCGGGTCGTGCGTGAGCTTTCCGTAGAAGAGATTGAAGAAATAACATTTTTTTCAAATCTCTACGTCGATAACTTCAAGTTGTACAAGACACAAATGCAAAGCCAGGAGGAGGCGGATCGAGAATGATCGAAATCGGCACGCCGTTATCAGGGACATCGACGCGGGTGATGCTGCTCGGCTCGGGGGAACTCGGCAAGGAGGTGGTCATCGCGTTGCAACGCTTTGGCGTGGAAGTCATCGCCGTCGACCGCTACGCCGATGCGCCGGGGATGCAGGTCGCGCATCGGGCCCACGCGATCGACATGCTGGATGGCGAAGCGCTGCGCGCCGTGATCGAGGAGGAACAACCGCGCCTCGTGGTACCGGAAATCGAAGCCATCGCGACGCCGACGCTGGTGGAACTGGAATGCGAGGGCTACAACATCGTGCCGACCGCGCGGGCGGCGCGCCTGACCATGAACCGTGAAGGCATCCGCCGACTCGCGGCGGAGGAACTCGGCGTTGCGACTTCCCCTTATCGTTTCGCCCAGACCCAGGAGGAATATCTTGCCGCCATCGACGACATCGGCGTGCCGTGCATCGTGAAGCCGGTGATGAGTTCGTCCGGCAAGGGACAGTCCACCGTGGCGGCGCGGGACGATGCGCAGCAGGCGTGGCGGCTAGCCCATAGCGCCGCGCGGGGTGCCGCCGACCGTGTCATTGTCGAGGGTCTTGTCGACTTCGACTACGAAATCACCCTGCTGACCGTGCGCTACGGGGACGGCCAGGTGGCCTTCTGCGAACCCATCGGGCATCGCCAGGAGGGCGGCGATTACCGGGAATCCTGGCAGCCCCAACCCATGAGCGAAGCGGCCCGCGCCGAGGCGCAGCGCATAGCGGCGCTGGTCACCGGCGAACTGGGCGGCCGCGGGATATTCGGGGTCGAGTTTTTCATCAAGGGCGATGCGGTGCTGTTTTCGGAGGTGAGTCCGCGGCCGCACGATACCGGCATGGTGACGATGATCAGCCAGGACAAGTCACAGTTCGCGCTCCACGCCCGGGCGATACTGGGTTTGCCGGTACCGGAAATCGTGCAGCGCGGACCGGCGGCTTCCGCGGTCATCATCGCGCGTGGCGACTCCGATCAGGTGACGTACACCGGGCTCGATGACGCCCTTGCGACGCCGGGCACGGAGATTCGCCTGTTCGGAAAACCCGAGGTGCGGGGCGAGCGACGCATGGGCGTTGCCCTGGCGGTCGGCGAATCCATCGACGAGGCGCGCAGGAAGGCGAGAACCGCCTCCGCCGCCGTGCGCTGCAACCTCGGGCCTGCATAGCACCGCGAAGACCGTGGTCGCGTTGACAAGCGCGGAAACAGGTCTATAGTCGGCGCCATGACCCGCCGCGTCTCCGAGTCCACCCTGGCTCTGGCACTTCTCCTGCCGGCCTAGCCGGCATATACCTCTACATCCGGGCCTTCGGCCTGCCGTCAAAACCCAAACATGTCGGGACGAATTCGGGAGAAATTCGCCATGCATCCAAGTGAAGAGTTCGTGGTCGGTGCCGCCGGCGCGCGCGCCGGTGCCATGCCGTTCGAAAAATACCGTGCTTTCAAGCCGATCGATTTGCCGGATCGCACCTGGCCCGCAGCGACGCTGACGCGCGCGCCGCGCTGGTGCAGCGTCGATCTCCGGGACGGCAACCAGGCGCTCATCGATCCGATGAACGTGGAAGAAAAAATCCGCATGTGGGACTTGCTGCTGGCCGTCGGATTCGCGGAGATCGAGGTGGGATTTCCCGCGGCGTCGCAGCCGGATTTCGACTTCATTCGCCGCATTGTCGACGAGGGCCGCATCCCGGATCACGTTTCGGTTCAGGTGCTGTGCCAGGCCCGCCCGGAACTGATCGAGCGCACGGTCGAAGCCCTCGACGGCGCGCCCAACGTCATCTTTCACCTGTATAACTCGACCTCTACCCTGCAGCGGCGGGTGGTGTTCCGCATGGGGCGGGAAGGCATCATCAAACTGGCCGTGGACGGGACCAGGATTGTCCGCGATGGGCTCTCGGCGTTGTCCGGCGCCAACGTCGCGTTCGAATATTCGCCCGAGAGCTTTACCGGCACGGAACTCGACTTCGCCGCAGACATCTGCGCGGCCGTCGCCGAGGCGTGGGGAGCGACGCCGGAAGAAAAGATCATCGTCAATCTGCCGTCCACCGTGGAGATGGCGACGCCGAACGTGTACGCCGATCAGATCGAGTGGTTCTGCCGCAACTTTCCGGCGCGGGATAGCGTCGTCGTCAGCCTGCATACGCACAATGACCGGGGCACGGGGGTCGCGGCGACGGAACTCGCGCTCATGGCGGGTGCCGAGCGGGTGGAAGGCACGTTGTTCGGCAATGGAGAGCGCACCGGCAATTGTGACATCGTCACCTTGGCCATGAACCTGTTCTCCCAGGGAGTCGATCCGGAGCTTGATTTCCGCGATATGCCACGCATTCGAGAGACGGTGGAGGCCATCAACAAGTTGCCCGTGCACGAACGCCATCCCTATGCGGGAGACTTGGTTTTTACGGCGTTCTCCGGCTCGCACCAGGACGCGATCCGAAAGGGCATGGCCCAGGTGGGCGACGACAGATGGGAGGTTCCGTACCTGCCCATCAATCCGGCCGATGTTGGCTCGTCGTACAAGGAAACCGTTCGCGTCAACAGCCAATCCGGCAAGGGTGGCGTCGGCTTCATTCTTGAGGAGCACTACGGTGTGCCGCTGCCGCGCGACATGCTGGTGGAGTTTTCCCGCCATGTGCAGCGCATGACCGAGCGCCTGTGCCGCGAAGTGCTCGCGAATGAAATATTCCAGGCGTTGATTGACGAGTACCTGTGCGAGGACGGGCCCTACAGACTGATCGACTATGACCTCACGCAAGTGGAAGATGGCGGGCAGTGCTGCGAGGCGACGCTCGAGGTGTCGGAAAACGCGGTGCGCATCGCGGGCCGGGGCAGCGGTCCCATCGAAGCGTTTGTCAACGGCATGGTCGATACATTGAACGAGCCGCTCAACATCATCGATTATCGCGAAATCGCCTTGTCCAGGGGCAAGGACGCGGCGGCTCTCTGTCTGCTGGCAATCGACAACTTTGAGACGCGCTGTTATGGAATCGGCATGAGCCGAAACACGATCACCGCCTCGTTGTCGGCCATCGTCTCCGCCGTCAATCGGCGCTGGAAGATCAGGCAGTAGAGCCACAAAAACCGTCGCCCTAACGGGCGCCGTTTTTTTGCCCCCGCCCAAGCCCGACTGTTTCGTCCCGCCCGCCCGCCACCCTGTCGGACTTGCCGCTAATGCGGCAAGTCCGACAGTATGTTAGCGCCCCCCGGAAGGGTCCTTGGGCGTCTGTGTGCGGCGCACCTTCGCGCCGCGCACGCCGTTGTCGGTGACTTGCAGGGTTTCGATCAGATAGTCCCCGATGCGCATGCACACGTTTGACTCCGGGATGAACTCCAGGTGCTCCAGGACTAGCCCGTTCAGCGTGCGCGGCCCGTCCATCGGCAGCGACCAGGACAGGGCGCGATTGATGTCGCGCAGTAGCGCCGCTCCCTCGATCACGTAGGAACCGTCGTCCTGCGGGTGGATTTCCGCTATGTCCGACGCGACGTCGGTGGTGAACTCGCCAACGATCTCCTCCAGGATGTCTTCGAGTGTGACGATTCCTTCGATGTCCCCGTATTCGTCGACGACCAGCGCGATCCGGCTCTTCGCCTTCTTGAAATTGAACAGTTGCTGGTGCAGCGGCGTCCCCGACGGCACGAAGTAGGGTTCTTCCGACGCCTCCAGCAAGTCGCTCGCATCGAAATCCTCCTTCATGAGGAAGCGACCGGCGCGGCGCAGGTGCAGCATCCCGACAACGTTGTTTTCTCCGCCCCGGTGCACGGGCAGGCGCGTGTGCTGCGAGTTGACGATTTGCTCGACGATCTCGGCCTGCTCGGCGTCGATGTCGATGGCGACGATTTCTGATCGCGGAACCATGATGTCGTCCACGGTTACCCGCTCGAGATCGAGTATGCCGAGCAGCATGTTCCGACGACCTCCGGACAGCCGCGTGCCCTCGTTGACGACGGTGCGCAGTTCCTCCGCGCCCAGCGGTTCGGAGGACTTCGAGCCGCCGGTGATGAACGGCTTCACGACGAAATTCGCGATGGCGTTGATGAACGCTACTGCGGGATGGAGAAACTTCAGCAGAGGTTCAAGGACGAACGACGAAGGGAAGGCGATGGTTTCGGGCCGTTCCGCCGCGACGGTCTTCGGTGCGACCTCGGCAAAGATGAGAAAGAAGATCGTCAGCAGGATCGGCGCGATCTTGACACCGAGATCGCCGAAGTGGCGGATGGCGATCACGGTCGCGATGGTGGCGGCGATGTTGTTGACCAGATTGTTGCCGATCAGGATGACGCCGAGCAGGCGATCGGTGCGGTTGAGAAGACGCGCTGACTTTCTCGCTCCGCGATGGCCCTGTTTGACCAGGTGCCGCAGTCGATAACGGTTCAGCGACATCATCGCCGTTTCCGAACTGGCAAAGTACGCCGAAGCGACGGTCAGCAGGAGAATGGCAAGGAGCATTGCGCTCGTGGGTGTTTCCATTATCCGGTATCCAACACGAACTCCAATATGAACCTGCTGCCGAAGTACCCGACCACCAGCAACCCGAACGCCGCCAAGGTCCAGCGCGCCGCCATCTTGCCGCGCCAGCCGAAGACCAGGTGGCCGCTCAACAGACCCACGTAGATCAACCAGGACACGGTCGCGAGCACCGTGTGATACACCACGTCCCGCGCCAGCACGTTATCGAGAAACACAAAGCCGATCACGATGGAAACGGTCAGCAGCGCGAAGCCGGCCCACAGGAGCTGAAACAGGGCGATTTCCAGCGTTTCCAGGGGTGGCAGGATGCGAATCACCCCCATCGGCTCCTTGTGGCGGATGTGGCGTTCCTGTATCCGGAGAAGGATGGCCTGGAACGCGGCGACCGTAAGCAGCGTGTACGCGAAGATGGAAACCAGCAAGTGCGCCAGCAAGCCGCCGTCAAGGACCTGGCGCACTTTCGTTCCGCCGAACGCCAGAGATCCGGCGACGGCGATGATCGACAACGGAAAGACGAACAGATACAGGTTTTGCAACCTGCCTTGAGGCTGCGCGAAGGAGGCGGCAAGGATCGTCAGCGTCGCGGCGAACGCTATGAGCGAGGCGATCGTAAACAACGACAGGTCGATGCCGGCCTTCGCGTAGAACACCAGTGCGAGGCACAGTCCGTGCAAAGCGACAGCGAATACGGAGAGAGCCAGCAGCGGTTTCGATGGCCTTGGATCGCGCGCGGAGAGCGCGCGGAACTGCGAGTAGCATCCGGCGACGTAAAGCAGTATTGCAAGGGTACCGGGATAAACCGGATTCATCGGCCGCTTGGCGGGCGCGCCGCCACCCGCGATTGCGAGAGCATGATGGTCGGAGTTTGGCACATTGTCCGCGCGTTGCGCCAGCGCCTTTGCGGGATGCGTTTGTGACAGCGCGCGGTCAACCCGCGACGGACTATAATTCTCGCTCGCCGACCGGGGGCACGGGGAGACGCCAATGTTCGACAGCTTGAGTCAGCGTTTGACGGCGGTGCTGCGCGGCCTTGCGGGCAAGGCGTACCTCTCGGAAGAGAACATGCAGGCGACGCTGCGCGAGGTGCGCCTGGCGCTGCTGGATGCGGACGTGGCGCTCGAAGTTGTCCGATCATTCACAGAAGAGGTGCGGCGCAAGGCCATCGGTCAGTCCGTGGCGGTCGCGCTCAATCCGGGCGAGGCGCTCGTCAAGGTGGTGCACGAGGAACTCGTGACCCTGATGGGCGCGCGGAATGACGCGTTGAATCTCGCTGCTTCGCCGCCTGCGGTGGTCCTGATGGCCGGCCTGCAGGGCGCCGGCAAGACCACGACCGCGGCCAAGCTCGCGCGCTTGCTGATCGAACGCGAGAAAAAGAAGGTGGCGCTGGTGAGCGCCGATGTCTATCGACCCGCGGCGATCGAGCAGTTGCGAACGCTCGCGGAGGAGGTCGGCGCGCGATTCATTCCAAGCGCGGTCGGGCAGCAGCCGCTCGCCATCGCCGAGGGAGCGCTCGCCGACGCGAAGACGCGGTTCGACGATGTGCTGATCGTCGATACGGCGGGTCGACTTTCCATCGACGACCGGATGATGGCGGAGATCGCGGCGTTGCATCGCTCGCTAGCCCCTGTGGAGACACTGTTTGTCGTAGACGCCATGACGGGACAGGACGCCGCGAACACGGCGAAAGCGTTCAACGACGCGCTTGGGCTGACGGGGGTGGTCCTGGCCAAGGCGGACGGCGACGCCCGCGGCGGAGCGGCGCTATCCGTGCGCGCGATCACCGGCAAGCCGATCAAGTTTATCGGCGTCGGCGAACGGACCGACGGGTTGGAGCCGTTTCATCCCGACCGCATGGCGTCGCGCATACTGGGCATGGGGGATGTGCTCAGCCTGATCGAGGAAGCCCAGCGCAAGGTCGACAAGCAGAAGGCCGAGCGCCTTGCCAGGAAGGTCGCGGGAGGCCGCAGGTTCGATCTTGAAGACTTTCGCGACCAACTGCAGCAGATGGCCAGGATGGGCGGAGTCAGCGGCATGCTGGACAAACTCCCGGGCGCGAACCAGATGCCCCGGGCCAGCATCAACGATGCCGACTTTCGTCGCATGGAAGCCGTCATCAACTCCATGACGCCCCGCGAACGGCGCTTTCCCGACACCATCGACGGATCCCGCAAGCGGCGGATATCGGCGGGCAGCGGCACGCGGATACAGGAGGTCAATCGACTCTTGAAGCAGCACAAGCAGATGCAAAGACTCATGCGCAAGGTGGGCCGCCGAGGAAGCATGGACAAGATGATGCGGACTCTCCAGGCGCAAAGCCAGGTCGCGCAGCGGCCCCGTTTTCGACGCTGACGCGCGGTCGTGCCAAGGTGCGCCGGTTGCGGTAATATGCGCGCCTTTCCATAGGGAGCCGATTCGAATGGTAACGATTCGATTGGCGAGACACGGCGCGAAGAAAAGGCCTTTCTACCACTTGACGGTGGCTGACAAGTCGGCGAAGCGCGATGGACGGTTCATCGAGCGGGTGGGTTTCTTCAATCCGCTGGCGCAAGGCGATGAGGAGCGGATGCGAATCGATCTGGCTCGTATCGACTACTGGTTGTCAGTGGGCGCCCGGCCTTCCGAACGCGTCATGCAACTCATTGGGGTCGCGCGGCGGGAAGTCGCGGCGTCGGACTAGCGCCACGAAATCCGTCGACCTGGCGGACGCCGTATTTTGCCCCCGCCCAAGCCCGCCTGTTTTGTCCCGCCCGCCCGCCCGTTTTGTCCCGCCCGCCCGCCTGTCATCTTGTCGATCTTGCCGTTGGAGCGGCAAGTCCGACAGGCTGTTAGCCTGCCCTTAAGCGGACGGCAGGTAGCCATAATGTCAATCCGGGCGGCGGCGCAGTTACGCGACGACGGCATGGTCGTGGTCGGAAAAGTTTCCGGTCCCCACGGAATCGGCGGACTGTTGCGGATCGTCTCCTTCACCGATCCCGCAGAGAACCTGTTGAGCTATGTCCCCTGGTGCTTTCTTGGCGACGGCACCTGGCGCGAGGCGGAGGTTGTCCCGGATAGCGTGCGAAGACACGACCGTGGCTTCCTGTGCCGCATGGATGGCGTTGTTGATCGCGAAGCGGCGGCGGCGCTGCGCGGTGTTCTCATCGGCGTGCCGGAGTCCGCGTTGCCGGAACCGGGCACCGACGAGTACTACTGGCGCGATCTGATCGGACTCGACGTGGTTACCGTTGTCGGCGACCGCTTTGGCCGCGTCGAAAACCTCATGGCCACCGGCGCCAACGATGCGCTGGTAGTGAGCGACGGGGCGAGCGAAAGATTGATCCCCTTCATCGGGTCCGTGATCAAGGACGTTGACCTGCGCCGATCGGTGATCGTCGTGGATTGGGAAGATCCGGTTTGACGGGCCATGTGGACTGCGGTCGTCAGCATATTCCCGGACATGTTCCGCGCGTTGACCAGCGAAGGGGTGGTGGCCCGCGCAATCGCCGACGGTGGTCTGTCGCTGCGCGTCATCAATCCCCGGGATTTCGCCTCTGACCGTCGACGTTCGGTGGATGACCATTCCTATGGCGGAGGCCCGGGCATGGTGATGACGGTGGCGCCGCTGTGCGCCGCTGTCCAGGCGGCGCGAACATCGGCCCCGGGGCCGGTGACGACTGTGTACATGTCCCCGCAAGGGCGCCGCTTCGACCAGGCGATGGCCGCGGAACTCGCCGGTCTGAACAACCTGGTGTTCGTGGCCGGCCGCTACGAAGGCGTGGACGAGCGTTTCGTCGAACGCGAGGTGGACGTGGAGCTGTCGCTGGGCGACTTCGTGATGACCGGGGGCGAACTCGCCGTCATGGTCGTTGTCGATGCCGTGGCGCGCCTGTTGCCGGGGACACTCGGCAATCCGGCGTCGACAGAATGTGAGTCATTTGTGGACAACCTGTTAGACTATCCCCACTATTCGCGCCCGCCCGAATATCGTGGCGCCGAGGTCCCTGCGGTACTGCTGAGCGGCGACCATGCCGTGATCGCGAGGTGGCGTCGGGGACAGGCGTTGGCGCGGACCTGGCGGCGTCGCCCGGACCTGTTGGTGAACCGGGTACTTTGCGCCGAAGATCGGGAATTGTTGAGACAACACCTGGCGGGGAAAGACCTGGCGGGGAAAGCGGAGTAGATTTCCATGCGGCGCAACAAGGTCATCGAAGAATTCGAGAACGCGCAGCTCAGAGACGACCTGCCCGAGTTTCGTCCCGGAGACACGCTGGCGGTGCGCGTGCGCGTGCGCGAGGGCACCCGCGAAAGGCTGCAGGTGTTCGAGGGCGTTGTGATCGGCAAGCGCAACCGGGGTCTCAATTCGTCCTTCACGGTGCGAAAGATATCGCACGGGGTTGGCGTCGAGCGATCATTTCAGACGCACAGCCCGATCATCGCGAGCATCGACGTCACGCGCCGAGGCGATGTGCGCCAGGCGAAGCTCTACTACCTGCGCAAACTGTCGGGCCGCGCGGCGCGGATCAAGGAAAAGGTCTAGCTCGATCAGGCGGACTAGCTCGGATATTTCATCAAGGGCCGCGATGATCGCGGCCAGCGCAGTTTGTATCCGGTGGAATTTCCGAAAAACCGACGCACCTGATTGAAAACAAATGACATCTGTTTGCTCGACAAGCGGCTTGGTGAAATATGCGGGCTAGCTCGGAGGGCGGGGGCCGAACCTGATGTGCGCGCGTCGATCCATTCTCGAAGGAGTCCATGCAGGCTGACGCGTCGGCAGGCGGAGCGACCCCGGGTGAACCGGGCGAGCGCACGTCGCTCGGCGGTGACATCGACGCCTATATTGATCGGGTGTGGCTGCGCCGCGGCTTGAGCGCGAACACCCTGGTCGCCTATCGGCGCGACCTGAACGCGTTCGCCGCGTGGCTGGCGGCCGAGGCGGGTCGCGACCTCGTCCGAGCCCGCGACTACGACATCGAGGGATACTTGGCCGCGCGCCACGCCGGCGGCCTCTCTGCCCGTTCTACCGCCAGGCTTCTGTCTTGCCTTCGCGGCTATTACCGCGAGGCCGTCGACGCTGGACGCCTCGATCGCGATCCGACCATCGATATCACGCGGCCGTTGCTCGGCAGACCGTTGCCAAAGACTCTCTCCGAGGACGAAGTGGAGGCGCTGCTGGACGCACCGAACGCGGAGGACCCGATCGGGTGCCCGACGGAGTTCCGAGATCGCGCGATGCTCGAACTGCTCTATGCCACGGGTTTGCGTGTGTCCGAACTGGTTGGGCTCGAAGTCTCGTCGCTCAACACCCGCCAGGGGGTCGTGCGCGTCGTCGGCAAGGGCGGCAGGGAGCGCCTCACCCCGGTGGGAGAAGTTGCCCTGCGCTGGCTGACGCGATACTCGGCCCAGGCCAGGCCCACGCTTCTGCGCGGCAAGTCAAGCGATGTGATGTTTCCGAGCAGGCGCGGGAACGCGATGGCTCGGCAGACGTTCTGGCATGCGGTAAAGCGCTATGCGCTACGCGCCGGCATCGTCCGGGAGATATCGCCGCACACGCTGCGGCACGCGTTCGCGACGCACCTGATCAACCACGGCGCCGACCTGCGGTCCGTGCAAATGATGCTCGGCCACGCCGACCTGTCGACGACGCAGATCTACACGCATGTCGCGCGGGATCGTCTGAAGCGGTTACACTCGATGCATCATCCGAGAGGATGAACCGCACGATGGGCCGCGGTTGCACTCTAAAACGTCAGGTTCCGACAGTTGAGCAGACAGCAGAGCAGTATGGGCATGGCTCGAAATAGAGCGGCATGGATAGGCGGGCTTGGGCGGGGGCAAAAAACGGCGCCCTTTAGGGCGACGTTTTTTGTGGCGCTGGCCCTCGCAACGATGGCGGCGGCGGAAGACGCGGCAGTGAAGGAAATTCCTTCCCACAGCGCGGATTTCGTCAATCTGCTGCAGCATCGATTGCCGGACATCAATATTACGGCGATCGAGTCGTCTCCCATTCCCGGATTGCGCACGGTGGAGATCGATAACGGTGTGACGCTATATGTGACCGAGGACGGCTCGCATGCGATTGCGGGAATCCTCTACGCATTGACCGAGGACGGGCCGGTGGAGCCCTCGGCAGCCCGCAGAGCGGCGAGACGTCGAGCCCTGCTGGCCGATGTTTCCATGGAGCGGATGATCGTCTTTGCGCCCGGGAAAGACACCAGGACTGTGCTCCACGTGTTCACCGATACCGACTGTGGATATTGCCGCAAGCTGCATGCGGAGGTGCCCGAGCTGAATGCGTACGGCATCGAGGTGCGCTATCTCGCGTTCCCCCGAACGGGAATAGGTTCCGAAACATACGACAAGATGGTCTCGGCGTGGTGCGCGGACGATCCGCACGACGCCATCACCAGGCTGAAGCGCGGCAGCATCATCCCCTCGAAGACGTGCGACAACCCCGTCGCCGAGCACTACGAAATCGGCCAGATCGTAGGTGTCCAGGGTACCCCGACCATTGTCACGGCCGATGGCGAACTGATCGGCGGCTACGTTCCGGCGGCTGAACTGGCGCAAGGGTTGGGCGTGCAATAAGCGTCAAGACGCCACTGAGAATAGGGCTGGCGGGTCTCGGCACGGTGGGCCGAGGAGTCGTGCGTCTGCTCCGGCGCGATGCCGCGTTGTTGGCTGCGGCCGCGGGACGGAAGCTTCAGCTGACTCGGGTCGCGAGCCGCACGCCCCGTCCCGAGATCGATCTGGACGGTGCCGCGTTTTCTACGGAACTGGCCGATTTGACCGCTGCGAACGACGTCGATGTCGTGGTTGAGTTGATAGGCGGCGAAGATGCCGCGAAGACGCTTTTCAGCGCGGCGGTCGCGGCGAACAAACACGTCGTCACCGCGAACAAGGCCCTGATAGCCGTGCATGGAAACGAACTCATGCGCGACGCCCGGCAGGCCGGCGTTTTCGTTGGTATAGAGGCGGCGGTCGCCGGGGGCATTCCCATTATCAACGCGTTGACCCGAGGGCTCGCCGCCAATCGGATCGAGTGGCTGGCCGGTATCATCAACGGCACGTCGAACTACGTGCTGACGGCGATGTCGGAGGAGGGCCAGGATTTTGCGACCGCGCTTGGCGAGGCGCAACGGCTCGGCTATGCCGAAGCGGACCCGACGTTCGACGTGGAAGGCATCGATGCCGCCCACAAGCTGGCTATCCTCGCCGGTTTGGCGTTCGGCGCGCCGTTCGACTTCGGGAGCGTGTATGTCGAGGGCATAACGGATGTCGACGCCGAGGATGTCGCATATGCGCGGGAACTCGGCTACCGGATCAAGCCTCTTGGGGTCGCTCGACGTACCGCCGCGGGCGTCGAGTGCCGGGTGCATCCGTGTCTGACGCCGGAGTCGGCCTTGATCGGCAAGGTGGACGGCGTCATGAACGCGGTACAGGTGAAGGGTCACGCCGTCGGCTCGACGCTCTACGTCGGACCGGGGGCGGGTGCCGAGCCGACAGCGTCCGCGGTCGTTGCAGACCTGATAGAACTGGCGCGCGGTGGCGCCGGCTGGAGCGCCGCGCTTCCTGCCGAAGGCGGCGCCCCGCAGCCCTCGCCCCTGGGCGATCTGACGTGCGCGCACTACCTCAACGTTCCAGCCGAGGACCAGCCGGGCGTGTTCGCGAACGTTGCGCAGACACTGAGCCGGCACGGCATATCGATCGAAGGTGTCATTCAGCATGCCCAGGCGATACGCGTCACGGGGGGAGCGGAGTGGGTGCCGATCATTATCCTCACCGACGTCGTCGCCGAACGTGATGCCGAACGGGCTGTCGCCGATATCGAGAAGCTGGCGGGCGTGACGGGAAGGGTCAGGCGAATCCGCGTACTGGATCTGGAGAACTCCGACGGCGAATAGCCCGAACCTTGCAAGGCGCGGGCGCGTCGCGCCGCGCGTGACGGGAGCGAACTGATCGAACTCGAATCCCGAGAGGTGCCGGAGCCGACATCGGATTTTCTGCGAAGGTACCCCAGATTCTTTGCTCGGGTGCTTGCCGGGCGCCGTATCGAATCTAGCGAAAATCTGGACCTCTCGCTGTCGCGCCTGCTGCAACCCGACGCTTTGTCTGGCATCGATGCGGCAGCCTCACGCATCTCGCGCGCGGTGGAAGGTAACGAGGCGATCCTGGTCTTGGGCGATTTCGATGCGGACGGCGCCACCGGCACCGCACTTGCGGTGTCGCTCCTCGAATCCCTTGGCGCGGCGCGCGTGGAGTACCTGGTTCCGAACCGGTTTGCATTCGGATACGGCTTGACGCCGGAAATCGTTCGCGTCGCTCTGGAACGCGAACCCGCCTTGATCGTCACCGTTGACAACGGCATGTCGAGCGTCGCCGGGGTGACGCTGGCGCAGGAATCCGGCGTCGACGTGGTCGTCACCGACCATCACTTGCCGGGCGAGGAATTGCCGCCGGCGTGCGCTCTCGTCAATCCGAATGCCGCAGGGTGCGAGTTCGGCAGCAAGGCGCTTGCTGGTGTCGGCGTCATCTACTACGTGCTGAGCCGAGTCCGAGCCCTCCTGGCGGAAGACGGTTTCTTTGTGCGGCGAGGCCTGCCTTCCCCGAAACTCGCGGATTGGCTTGATCTGGTGGCCTTGGGCACCGTCGCGGATGTCGTGCCCCTGGACCTCAACAACCGAATCCTGGTGCACCAGGGACTGCGGCGCATGCGGGCCGGCTTGGCGCGTCCTGGAATCCGAGCCTTGGCGCAGGTTGCAGGTCGCAACCTCCGCGCAGTGACCGCCCAGGATCTCGGTTTCGCCATTGCCCCGAGACTGAACGCGGCAGGCCGGCTGTCCGACATGACAGTGGGTATTCAATGCCTGCTCAGCCCGGAGACGGTCCAGGCGCAACGGCTCGCCCGCGAGTTGGATGAACTCAATACCGATCGGCGCGATATCGAACGCGACATGACATTGGACGCGACGCTGTTGGTGGATGAATCCCGCGCCGACCACGGTAGCGCCATCTGCCTCTACGATGCTTCGTGGCATCAAGGCATCATCGGTATCGTCGCCGGGCGCATGCGCGAACGTTATCACCGTCCCGTCATCGCCTTCGCTGACGCGGGCACAGCCGCGCCCGGCGAACTGAGGGGATCGGCCCGCTCGATTCCGGGGCTCCACATACGCGACGCCCTCGACGATGTCGCCGCGCGTTTTCCGGGCCTCATGGTGAAGTTCGGAGGCCACGCCATGGCTGCGGGCTTGTCCATCAAGCGGGCGCAATTGGATCGCTTCACGAAGGCATTTGCCGATGCCGTGGGGGCCCGCGTCAGCGAGCGGGACCTCGCCGGTATTCGCATGACTGACGGCGAACTCGAACCAGCGGACCTGGTCCTGGAGAGCGCCCGCCTGGTGGCGAGCCACGGGCCCTGGGGCCAGGGCTTCGAGGAGCCGACATTCCACGGAGAGTTCGACATCGTGTCCGAGCGCGTCGTTGGGCAGCGGCATCTGAAGCTCGCGCTGCGGCATGAGGACAGGGTAGTGGACGCCATAGCGTTCAACCAAGAGCCCGTCGGCGTCGACCGCATCCGCGCCCTCTATCGCCTCGGCGTCAACGACTACTCGGGCATCGAGACGCTTCAGTTGGTGATCGAAGACCTGGAACGCGTAGTATAGTTTCAGGACACACACAGTTCGCGCTGCCTAGTGATCCTCTCCTGCAAATTTCGGGACACGCATCGCCTAGACTCAAACGTAAGGCCGGGAGCGGCGGCTCGCGCAACTGGAGGCCGCTCCTGTGAGGATGGGAGCGACCGGAGGTGAACTTTCCCGCTCGTTTCTGGTCGAAGAAAGCGTGGAAAATTAATTGTTTCCGCGGAACTTCTCGCAGTATGTGCCGTCGGGAAACTGTGGCCCGGAACGCGTGATAACTGTAGTTATCGTGAGTTCTTACGTCAATGCGGAACGCCACCCCTCCCGAGCTCGATCTTGACGCTGATGCCTTGAGCCGCCGCCAAGCCAACAGCAACGCCTTGATGCAACTCAGAATTCCCCGGAACCTCGTCGACTGCGACCGGTGCGCTGCTCGTGCTTTCTACGCCCCGGCGTGCGCGCAGAATACTCGCGATAACTTCCAGCGAATCGGCCGGTTACTGATCGTTGACGAACAGCAAGGGCGGGCGGAGCCGGCGTGGTCAAACGCCCATTTGGCGGATTCGGCGCCCTCACACCCTTCGCTGCAGCCGGGCGAGTTGTGCGGCGCCGCTTCGGCTCGCTAACAGCCGCTCGCCGTAGCGGTTCACCATGGCAGTCGTCCGCCACCGGCCCGCCTGCAGGATGGCAGGCAGTTCGATTCCCGATGCGATCATGTCCTGTGCAGCGCCGACGCGGGCGCTGTGCCCCGAGAGCCCTGCCACGACTTGCTCCGGCAGTCCGGCCCGCTGGGCCATTGTCTTGAAGATCCTGGGGATCTGACTCGCATCCAGCTTGGTTCCCGGTGGACGGCCCGGACGCAGGGAGCGGAACAGCCGGCCGTCTCCGATCCCACCACGTTGTAGCCACTCCTTTACCATCGCGACCGTATCCGGCGCGAGGTACACCACCTCCCCCAGCCCTTCCTGATCGGTCTTCGCGCGGCGCACCAGCAGCGTTGCATCCCCTCGCATCTCCTCAATGAGATCATCCACTTGCAGTGCCGACAGCTCCGAGCGGCGCAGCATCCCGTCGTACGCCACTGCGACTAGAGCCCGGTTGCGGGCGTCGATCGGCTTCCCTCCAGTCGCCGCCAGTAGCCGCTGCCGGAGCGGCCAGGTCAGGCCGCACACCTGCCCCTGTCGACGTCCCCTGGCGCGGTGCATGCGCTTGAGCGCGACTTGCACGGCTGCGCTTCGCACGGTTTTGGCGCGACCAATGGCTCGGTGAGCTGCGGCGATGCTCGCGACGTAACGGCGCACCGTCGCCGGTGCCCGCACCGCACCCATATCGTCGACGAACGCTGCCACTGTAGCGGGGCTGGCCGGCAGCGCCGCCAGCCCACGCTCGCGGCACCACGCGGCGTAGATGACGAGATCCGCCCTAAGGGCGCGTTCGGTGTTTTCGCTGATCGCACCCTTGGCGGCCTCCAAGCAACCGTCGATGCACTCGACGGCTGAACGATTGCTAGCGATGCCGGCTGGGGATCGGCGCGGGGTTTCGGTGAACATGGGCCGGCCTCCGTACAAGTGGAACACGAGCCGCCCTTGTACTCGCGATTTCTACAGTTATCGGGAGCAATCCGGCGCTCAGACCAGCCGCTCGCAGCCGGGAGTACGGTGCGCGAGAGCCGGTCGATGACCCGGATTGAGGACACGGCGAACCTGTGAGCGCTGCGGCGACCCCTGATGCCTCGAATTTCAAACTGCGCTCCCGTTCCGCCTTGGAGGGGCTGATTTCATGAACGAAACGGAGTACCAGAAGGGACGGCTCGAAGCCCTTTCCCTGATCGTCCGAGCTATCGTAACGGTGGGCACGGATGCAGAATCCGGGTCCCTCGGCGCCACGCTGATTCATCTCGCGAACGGGCACTCCCTGGACACGCCGCTTGACACGCAAGCTGCGGATTTCCGCGTGGGTTTCCAAAATGAACTCAACCGAATAGTCGAAATTATTGACGCTCCTTCTGCCAAGTTGTTCCGTTCGGGTTGGAAGTCCAACATATAGTTCTCTTTGCCATGGGCGAGAGAGTGTCGCTGGAGAGGCGCTCGACGTCGATGGAGTCGGTCGGCAAAGCGTAGCGGCTGTCGCCGCCGCGTGGACCCCGACATCGCCGCCGCCGCGCGCGTGACATTTCTGGGCCGCGGCGGGCGATGTGGTCCGCGTTCACCGTCCTGGAGATGTGTGTCCGAAATCCAGACGATTTGGATGTTGCCTGTGTCCGGATTCCATCCGGACTCGAAGATGTGTGTGGGCGTCTGGAGAGGGTACAATTTGCGTTTTGGGTGCTCCCATGGCCGAAATCACTTCAATCCGCGACCGGATCAAGGGCCTTGACGCGCGTCGCGAGGCGCTGTGGGGGTATCTTTGACTACGAGTCGCGGCAGCAGCGGCTGCAGCAGGTCGAGCGCGCGCTAGCGGTGCCCGATGTCTGGGAGGATCGAAATCGAGCCCAGGCGTTGTCGCGCGAGCACGCCGCCCTGAACAAGGTTGTCGGCGGGCTGGCGGCGGTGGCCGCCGAGTTGTCCGACGCATCCGAACTGGGAGAACTTGCCGCCGCGGAACGCGATGCGGCAGCGCTTGACGATATCGACGGCGATCTGGACGGGGTCGAAACAAGCCTCGCCGATCTCGAGTTCCGCCGCATGTTCAACCACCAGATGGATCCCGCGAACGCTTTTCTCGAGATCCAGTCGGGCTCCGGGGGCACCGAGGCCCAGGACTGGGCGGAGATGCTGCTGCGCATGTATCTGCGCTGGGGCGAGCGGCGCCACTTCCATACCGATGTCGTCGACATGTCGGTCGGCGATGTCGCCGGGATCAAGGGCGCCACGGTGCAGTTCACCGGGGACTACGCATACGGCTGGCTGCGCACCGAGACCGGCGTGCACCGGCTTGTGCGCAAGTCGCCGTTCGATGCCGGCAATCGGCGCCACACGTCGTTCGCCTCCGTTTTCGTGTCGCCCGAGGTCGACGATGACATCGAGATCGAGATCGCGCCGGGCGATGTCCGCGTCGACACGTACCGCGCCAGCGGTGCCGGCGGACAGCATGTGAACCGCACCGACTCGGCGGTGCGGCTAACGCATCTGTCTACGGGCGTCGTCGTGCAGTGCCAGAGCGAGCGTTCGCAACACCAGAATAGGGACAGGGCATACAAGCAGCTCCGCGCGAAGCTCTACGAGCGCGAGCTGCGCAGACGCCAGGCCGAGCAGCAGGTGGTGGAAGACAGCAAGGTCGATATCGGCTGGGGCAACCAGATCCGGTCCTACGTCCTCGATCAATCTCGCGTCAAGGACTTGAGAACCGGCGTCGAACGCGGCGATCCGAACAATGTCCTTGACGGGGACCTGGACGAGTTCATCGAGGCCAGCCTCAAGACCGGGTCGATCGCTGATGCCGAAGAAAGCGACATCGCGGCCGTCCGTCGCAGGAAGCTCGCCGCCCTGCGCGAACGCGGCCTGGCATACCCGAACGGATTCGAGCGCTCCGCCTTGCGGAAGAACTGCACGCGGCGTACGCCGAGACGGACAAGGCGACGCTCGAAGCGCGGGCCAAGTCCGTGACGGTCGCCGGACGCATCATGTTGCGCCGTGTCATGGGCAGGGCGAGTTTCATCACGCTGCAGGACGTAAGCGGGCGCATCCAGTGCTATCTGCGCAGCGATGACATCGGCGACTCCGCCTACGCGGACTTCCGCGAGTTGTACGACATCGGCGATATCGTCGGGATCGCCGGAACGCTCATGCGGACCAACAGGGGGGAACTCACCGTCGCCGCGGCGACGATTCGCATGTTGACCAAGGCGTTGCGGCCATTGCCCGAGAAGTACCGCGGCCTCGCGGACACGGAAGTGAAGTACCGGCAACGCTACCTCGACCTCATCATGAGCGAGGAGTCGCGGGCGCGCTTCGCGATGCGCTCGCGATTGTTGACGGAACTGCGGCGGTTTTTCGATGCGCGCGGCTATCTGGAAGTGGAGACGCCGATGATGCATCCGATTCCCGGCGGCGCCGCGGCGCGGCCCTTCGTGACGCGGCACAACGCCCTCGACATGGACCTCTACCTGCGCATTGCGCCGGAGCTGTATCTGAAGCGACTGACCGTGGGCGGTTTCGAACGCGTATACGAAATCAATCGGAGCTTCCGCAACGAGGGCTTGTCAAGGCGGCACAATCCGGAATTCACCATGCTGGAGTTCTACCAGGCCTATAGCACGTTCGAGGACCTGATGCGCCTGACCGAAGAGTTTATGCGCGAGGTTGCGACAAGGGTGACCGGTTCCTGCGTCGTCTCCCACCAGGGCGTCGAAATAGACTTCGGGGCCGCGGCCGAACGCCACACCATGGCCGACTCGCTCCTTGCGCACACGGGCATGACATCCGAGGATCTCGCCGATCGGACCCGCCTCGCGGCCGCCGCTCGAAATGTGCATGTCGAGGTCGAAGGCGATTGGGGATACGGCAGGATATTGACGGAGTTGTTCGAACGTCATGTCGAACACAAACTCGTGCTGCCGACGTTCATCACGCACTATCCGACGGAGGTCTCCCCGCTCGCGCGGCGAAGCGATGCCGATGCCGGTATCGCCGAACGGTTCGAGTACTTTGTCGGGGGCCGCGAAATCGCCAACGGATTTTCGGAGATCAACGATCCCGAGGATCAGGCCGCGCGGTTTCGTATCCAGGCGGAACGCAAATCCAGGGGCGACGACGAAGCCATGCACTACGACGCGGACTACGTCACGGCGCTGGAATACGGTATGCCGCCGACTGCGGGGGAGGGTGTCGGCATCGATCGATTGATGATGCTGCTATCCGATGCTTCCTCCATTCGCGACGTACTGCTGTTCCCGCAAATGCGCAAGACCGGGACATGAGCGAAGCGGCGGATCGCGTCGTCCTGGAGCCATCCTGGAAAACGGCGCTGTTGCCGGAGTTCGAGAAGCCTTACATGCGGCAACTACGGGAATTCCTTCTCGCGGAGAAGCGGGCGCGCAAGGTCGTCTATCCGAAGGGCAGCGAAATCTTCGCCGGGCTGAACCTGACGCCGCTGCCCAAGGTGCGCGTGGTCGTCATTGGCCAGGACCCCTATCACGGGCCGAACCAGGCGCACGGACTGTGTTTCTCGGTTCGCCCCGGCGTACCCCGTCCGCCGTCTCTGGAGAACATATTTCAAGAGGTGTCCGACGACCTCGCCAGCGGCGAAATACCGCCCGGTCACGGATGCCTGATACCTTGGGCGCGGCAGGGCGTGTTGTTGTTGAACTCCGTCCTGACCGTGGTGCGCGGACGCGCCGGCTCGCACCAGGGACGCGGCTGGGAGACGTTGACCGATCGCGTTGTCGAATTGATCAAGGACCAGAGGGAGTCGGTCGTATTCATGCTCTGGGGAAGCTATGCGCAACGAAAGGGCGCGCTGGTGGACACACGCCGACACCTGGTTCTCACGGCGCCGCACCCGTCGCCGCTGTCAGCGAGCCGGGGCTTTTTCGGGTGCCGCCACTTCTCCAGCGCGAACCGCTATCTGAAAGCCCGGGGGTTCGATCCCATTGAATGGTTCGACGTGGACTAGCCTGCGCCGTCACGCGGCCGATCTGAGAATCCGGTTCTCCGATCTCGTTCGCGCCGCGAACAAGACGCGGCGCATGGGGAAGGATCGCGAGGCCATCGGACGGAACCCGTCCGGGGACCCCTCCGAGCCTCAGGACATCCGCGTGCCAGCGGACACCTTGCAACCCCGGTTCTCTGGCCGTCGCGAAATCCGATGGTCGCTTGGCGCAGACTGGTTCTTCGCGGTCGGGGCGCTGCACGCATTGCTTGCGATCTCCCTGGGCGCGCTGTTATCGCCTTGGTGGATCGCGGTATGCGGAGCAAGTTTCGCCCTCAAGACGGTCCGTGCGCGACCTGGTGAAGCGTATCTGCTCATCGCCTTTGATGACCGCATAGAGGTACGCCGCCGCGGTGCCGTGCTGCGATTGGCGGGCGCGTGCTGGATGACCCAGAGATGGCTCGTCATCCCGACTGCCCGGCGAGTATTGCCGGTGCGCCGCGGGCGGTTGTCGGCTCAGGACTTTGCTCGGCTGCGGCGCGCCGCCCGCGGCTGAAGAACGTCCCACGGATCGGAGGTTGGGCCAAGCACGCTGGGCAGTGCTCGTTCCAGCGCGCGAGGATAGTCCAGGGTGTAGTGCAGACCTCGACTCTCTCGGCGCGACATGGCGCAGCGCACCATCAGTTCGGCCACGAGGATCACGTTGCGCAACTCGATGAGATCGTTAGAAATGTGATGGTTCGCGTAGTAGTCGTGCACTTCTTTCTTCAGCAGTTCGATCCGCCGGTACGCGCGTTCAAGACGTTTGTTCGTCCGCACGATCCCCACGTAGTCCCACATGAAACGGCGTAGTTCATCCCAATTGTGGGACAGGACCACATCTTCGTCGGAGTCCGTCACTCTGCTCGCATCCCACGTGGGCGCCGAGGGCAATCGCCCGCCATCTCCTGGGAGGTCGGCCAGGATGTGTTCGGCGGCGGAGTGCGCGAATACCATGCATTCGAGTAGCGAGTTGCTGGCGAGTCGGTTCGCGCCGTGCAGTCCGGTACAAGCCGTTTCGCCGATCGCGTACAGTCCTGGAACGTCCGTGGCGCCATGACGGTCGACCATGACGCCGCCGCAGGTGTAGTGCGCGGCGGGAACGACCGGCACCGGCTCCCTCGTCATGTCGATGCCGAACTTTTGGCACTGGGCGCGAATGGTCGGAAAGTGCGATTCGATGAAGTCGGCGGAGCGATGACTGATATCAAGGTACACGCAGTCGGCGCCCAGTCGTTTCATCTCGTGGTCAATGGCCCGCGCGACGACATCGCGGGGCGCCAGTTCCTCGCGCGGGTCGAAGCGGCTCATGAAGGGTTCCCCGTTCGGTAGCACCAGGCGACCGCCTTCGCCGCGCACGGCTTCGGAGATGAGAAACGACTTCGCGTGGGGGTGATACAGGCAGGTCGGATGAAACTGGTTGAACTCCATGTTGCTGACGCGGCATCCGGCCCGCCAGGCCATCGCGATGCCATCGCCGGTTGCGCCGTCGGGATTGCTCGTATAAAGGTAGACCTTGCTGGCACCGCCCGTCGCGAGCACGATGTTCGCAGCCTGTATGAGCTCTACATCATCCGAGTCGCGGTTGTAGACGTAAGCGCCGATAGCGCGGTTGGGCGACATTCCGAGCTTGCCCGTGGTGACGACATCTATCGCGACCCGGCCGATCAGGAACTCGATGCCGGGATGCTCCAGAGCGCGCTGGGTCAGGGCGCTTTCGATCGCGCGACCGGTATGATCCGCGACGTGCAGCACGCGGCGATGGGTGTGTCCTCCCTCCCGCGTCAGGTGGAATGTTGCTTCGCTGACGGTATCGAACGACAAGCCGTATTCGATCAGGCGTTCGATGATGCCAGGGCCGTTTTCCACGACGTGGCGAACGATCTCTTCATCGCACAGTCCCGTGCCGGCGCGCATGGTGTCCCGGATATGGTCCTCGGGCGAGTCGCCGGGGCCGGTCACCGCGGCGATGCCGCCCTGGGCGCGGTTGGTGGAGCCGCCGTCGATGCGATCTTTGGACAACACGATGACGTGTGCCCGGTGGGCTACCTGGAGTGCGGTCGCCAAGCCCGCCGCTCCGCTACCGATGATGAGCACATCGGCGCGATATCGGTCGTTCATCGATTTCGCCAAGTCTCGGGGACGGACACCCGTCTCCGGAAACATGAACGTATCCGGTTGAAACCAAATGACATTCGATTGCTCAACAAGTGGCTTGGTGCAATGGGCAGACTAGTATATACCGCACACAAGATGCAAAATGTCGCTGGCAAATGCCGGAGTCTCAATGGTGTCGTGGGCACGCCGATCCGGCAGTCGAATGGGATGCGATAGTTGGCCGCTGTTGAACCTGATCAGGAACTGGTCCGCCGGGTGCAGGAGGGCGACCGGCGTGCGTTTGACCTGCTGTTTCTTCGGTATCGCCACAAGATAAAGGGTCTGGTGGCACGTTTTGTGCGCGACCCGGCGGAACTCGACGATGTCGTGCAGGAGGCGTTCATCAAGGCCTACCGCGCGTTGCCGAACTTTCGAGGGGACAGCGCCTTCTATACCTGGCTCTACCGAATCGCCATTAACGCATCGAAGAACTACGTCGCGGCGTTAAGCCGCCGGACTCCCACTGTGGACATTGATGTTGGTATGGCGGAGCAACTCGAACAGACCGACGGCACCTATGCGTTGCGCGATGGGGAGAGTCCCGAACAAGCGCTTCGCCGGGACCAACTTGCCGCCGCGATCAGGCAAGCGATTATGGATCTGCCGGACGATTTGAGGACGACGGTAACTCTTAGGGAGTTTGATGGTCTAAGCTATCGACAAATCGCCGAAATCACGGATTGTCCTGTCGGCACCGTTCGTTCACGCATCTTCCGGGCGCGTGAAGCGATAGACGAACATATCCGCTTTCTCGTCGGACCGAGGCGGAGACAGGATGGCGCACAATCCAGAGACTGACACGGAGTGAGCACGAATACGGTTGTAGGAGATGGTTGCAAGTGACTGATAAAGTCAAGGAAGCTTTGTCGGCCATCATGGATGGTGAGGCGGGGGAGCTGGAGACGCGCCGCCTCCTCGATGAGATCGCGCGAGACGAAGCGTTGCGCGACACGTGGGATCGATTTCACCTGACGCGCAGCGCGATCGTCGGCGACCCGCTGGATGCGACGGATAGCGCGGATGCGATCAGCCGTCTATGGAACGCGGTGGACGCTGGCGCGGGCGAGGAGTCCACCGAGACGGTCGAGACCCTCCCTCGCCGCCGTCCCTTTGGTCTCCGGACGGGGGCGGCCGTCCTCGGCGTCGCGGCGGCGGCGGTGCTGGCGGTTTGGCTGTATCCGGTTCAGGATTCCGGCGGCGAACGACCGCCGGTGGACTCTGTGGCGCAGGTGGGTTCGTCGGAGACCCTTCCGGCGGAGCATGCGGCGTGGGACGCGCTTTCGTCAGAAGACCGCGCTCGCGCCCAAACCTACCTCTTGCAACATCTGCGGCGGCATTCTATGGCCAACCGCGCTCACCCTATTCCGATCGCCAAACTGGCGACCTATCGGCCGCAATCCCAACCCGACCGCAATGAGCAATGAATAGTCGTCCTGTCCTGGTTTGGCTGCTCGCCGCGGGAGCGGTCGCCTCGTACGCGCAGTCCGAATTCGCCCCGGGCGCCCAGGAAAAGACGCCGGAACAGTGGCTGAACGCCATGCACGCCGCGTTCGACGAACTCGGCTATGACGGCGTTTTCATGTATCGCGGCGGTTCGGAATTCGCGATGCTGAGAATCGTGCATCTCAATGTCGATGGCGTGAAGCGGACGCGTTTGGTCCACCTGAATGGTGCGCCTGGGGAAGTCATTCGCCACGGCGATCAGGTCGTACGGATGGTGCCGCTGAATGACCAGACCCTGCGTGTTGGCCGCAGTGCCCCGGTAGGGCCGTGGGGACGCTCCTTCGCCCCTCGCTTCCAGGCTGCTGAAAAGCATTACCGAATGCACATCGATGGCGAGGACAGGATCGCGGGACGACGCGCGGTGCGCATCATGCTATGTCCCTGGGACGAGGACCGCTTCGGGCACCGGCTGTGGCTCGATCACGATACTGGACTGTTGCTCCGCTCGGAGTTGCACGACGCCCACGGAGACAATCTGGAGGTGTTTCAGTTCGCGTCGCTTGTGATCGGGGAAGGCATCCCCGAGTCGGCGCTGGAGCCGGAGCCGGGCGAAGGTTGGGTGCACGAGCCCTTGACGGCGCAAAGCGATGAAGCGCGCGCGCCGGAGGCGCCGATCAGATGGCATGCCGGTTGGGTGCCCGATGGTTTCGTCATGGCGGACGCCGAGGTGTGTGATCTGCGAGGATCCGGCGAAGCCGTTACGACCATGATGTGGAGCGACGGCTTGTCGGCTTTTCATGTTTTCGTGGAATCGACCCCGGATGGTCACGCTTCCGACCTGGTGTCGCGTGATGGCGCGACGGTAGTGGTGACGCACATGGTAAGGCCGCCGGAGGTGGACCAGCACCTGGTGACCGTCGTTGGCGAGGTACCGACGTCGACCGCCCGTCGCATTGCGAGGTCGGTCTACTATCGAGACTGATCCGATTCGCCCGGACCTTCGCGATCCCGGCCGGCTGATCCTGCGTAGCGGAACGGTGGTTTCGGCCCAGGAAAGGACCTGTCGGGTCGCGCTGCGGCGCGACTATTGCACCATTTGTCCTGCTACCGAGAGCGCTGACCGAAACTGGCGCTGCGGCGTTGGATTCACTTTTCCGCGCGAGATCGAACTGGACGCGCCCGGTGCCGGGCGCGGAGACTGCGTGCTGGTCGGCGTGTCGCGCGCAGGCGTATCGCTCGCGACGGCAGTCGTATTCGGCCTGCCGCTGGGCCTCATGTTGGCGGCTGCGGCAGCTATGGAAATGCTCTGGAATGCGGGATTCTCCGGTGCCCTGGCTGGACTGATTGGCGGCGGCGCCCTGGCGCTGCTGGCGGCGCGGCGCGGTGGACTCGACGACTGGGTGGATCCGGTCCTGGTGGAGTTTCGAGCCCGGCAGGATGCCGACCTCGGGAGATGACCGTGCCGCCGCAGGGCAGAACGGGTAAAATCTCACTGCCCTTCTGCATGACGGCGTAATGCGTTGCCGGTCATCGACCACATCCGAAATTTCTCAATCATCGCGCATATCGATCACGGCAAGTCGACGCTTTCCGACAGGTTGATACAGCTTTGCGGCGGCTTGCCGGATCGGGAAATGGCCGAGCAGGTCCTGGATTCCATGGAACTCGAACGCGAACGAGGAATCACGATCAAGGCCCAGAGTGTGACGCTGCGCTATGCGGCGCGCGATGGGCGATCCTACCAGCTCAACTTTATCGATACTCCCGGCCACGTGGACTTCAGCTACGAGGTGTCGCGCTCCCTCGCCGCCTGCGAAGGCGCCTTGCTGGTGGTGGACGCCGCCCAGGGGGTCGAGGCGCAATCCGTCGCCAACTGCTACACGGCTATCGATCAGGGGGTCGAAGTGCTGCCCGTATTGAACAAGATCGACTTGCCGCAGGCGGACCCCGATCGCGTGCGTGCGGAGATCGAGGACATCATCGGCCTGGACGCTGCGGATGCGATGCTGGTCAGCGCGAAGACCGGAAGCGGTGTGCAAGCGTTGCTGGAGCGGCTGGTGACCGACATTCCCGCGCCTGAAGGAGATCCGGGCGCGCCGTTGCAGGCCCTGATCGTCGACTCCTGGTTCGACAACTACCTCGGCGTTGTGTCGCTGGTGCGCGTCGTGCAGGGAACCGTGAAGAAGGGCGACCGGATCCTGGCGAAGTCTGTCGGGCGTACGCACATGGTCGACGATGTCGGACGCTTCACGCCAAAGCGCGAGACGTGCGATGCGCTGTCGGCGGGCGAGGTCGGCTACGTGGCGGCCGGCATCAAGCAGATACGGGGCGCACCGGTGGGAGACACCCTGGTGATCGCCAAGGCGGCGAATGTCGCCGCGCTGCCGGGTTTTGCGCCGGCCAAACCGCAGGTCTATGCCGGCATGTTCCCCGTCGTCTCCGACGATTTCGAGAACTTCCGTGATGCATTGGCAAAGTTGACGTTGAACGACGCGGCGCTCTTCTTCGAGCCGGAGACTTCCGACGCCCTCGGCTTCGGCTTCCGCTGCGGTTTCCTCGGCATGCTGCACATGGAGATCGTGCAGGAGCGGCTGGAGCGGGAATACGACCTCGATCTCGTCACATCGGCACCGACAGTGGTCCACCAGATCGTCACCCGGGATGGCCGCACCCTGGAGGTCGACAACCCTTCGCGCTTGCCGGAACCCGCCCAGATTGCCGAGCTGCGCGAACCCATCGCGGAAGCGCACATACTCGTTCCGCAAACCTACCTTGGCAATGTCATCAATCTTTGCGTATCGCGACGGGGCGTCCAGCGGAGCGCGCAGTTCTCCGGCGGCCAGGTGGCCCTCACCTACGAATTGCCCCTCTCGGAAGTGGTGATGGACTTCTTTGACCGCCTGAAGTCGGTGAGCCGGGGATTTGCTTCGCTCGACTACAGTTTTGTGCGTTTCGAAGCCGCGCCGCTGGTGAAGCTCGATGTGCTCATCAACGGTGACAGGATCGATGCGCTGGCGGTGATCGTGCACCGGGAACAGGCCCAGGCGCAGGGGCGGGACCTCATCCGCAAGATGAAGGAGTTGATTCCGCGCCAGATGTTCGATGTCGGGATCCAGGCGGCCATCGGGAATCAGGTCATCGGCAGGGTAAATGTGAAGGCTCTGCGCAAGAATGTTACGGCGAAGTGCTACGGCGGCGACGTGACGCGGAAGAAGAAACTGCTGGAGAAACAGCGCGCGGGCAAACGACGCATGAAACAGCTTGGGAGCGTGGACATACCGCAAGAAGCGTTTTTCGCAGTGCTCAAGATGGATCGCTGATCCGTGGGCAATAGCATGGACCGGCTCGAGGCTGCCATCGGGCACACTTTCGCCGACCGGGGTCTGCTTGTCCGGGCGCTGACGCACCGAAGCGGCGGCGCGGACAACTACGAACGCCTGGAGTTTCTCGGCGATGCGGTGCTCGGCTACGTCGTGGCGAGGCGTTTGTTCGAGAGCCATCCGCATGCCAGCGAGCAGGAACTGACGCTGATGCGCGTCAGTCTGATCAGGAAGGAGACGCTCTCGGAGGTTGCCTGCGACATCGGCATCGGATGCAACCTGCGGCTCGGGGCGGGGGAGCGCGGCAGCGGCCTCCACAATCGGCCTTCGCTGCTAGCCGACGCGCTGGAAGCCCTGCTCGGCGCGGTAGCTATGGATGGGGGCATCGAACCGGCGGCGATGGTGGTGGACCGACTGTTTCACGACCGGCTTCGAGATTTCGGCAGCGCTGTCCTGAAGGATGCGAAAAGCCTGCTGCAAGAACTGGCGCAGAGCCGTCGGATGGCGCTGCCGCGTTACGTCGTGATGCGCGTCGAGGGTGCCGACCATGCGCCAAGATTCGTTGTGCGTTGCAGCGTCGATGCACTCGACCTCGAAAGCACGGCGGAAGGGAGTTCGCGCAAGGAAGCGGAGATGCGCGCCGCCCTGGATTTGCTTGAGCGCCTCAAGCAAGCGGTATGACCACCACGCGTTGCGGGTTCGCCGCATTGGCCGGTCGTCCGAATGTCGGCAAGTCGACGCTCTTGAACCACCTGCTGGGACGAAAGCTCAGCATCACGGCGCGCAAGCCGCAGACGACGCGGCACAGCCTGTTGGGCATCGACACGCGGGCCGAGACCCAGATCATCTTTCTCGATACCCCGGGAATTCACCGGCGGGACCGGCGGGCGATGAACCGCTACATGTCGGGTCAGGCCACCAGCGCGATCCGCGACTCGGATGTCGTCGTGTTGTTGACGGAGGCGCGGCGATGGACGTCGGGCGACGAGCTGGCGCTGCGGCGGGTCGCGGACGCGCGGTGCGCGTGCATTTGCGCGATCAACAAGATTGATCGCCTGCGGGATCGGAGCGCTCTGCTGCCGATGATAGACGACGCGCGCGGGCGCTACGATTTCGAGGCCATCGTTCCGATCTCGGCGCTCAAGCGCGAGGGATTGGACGCGCTCTGGGCGGAAGTCTCCAGCCTGCTGCCCCAGCGAGAGCATTTGTTCGCCGAGGGGGATGTGACGGACCGGCCGACAGAGTTCTTCCTCGCGGAGATCGTTCGCGAAAAGATTGTGCGGCGCCTGGGAGCGGAGATTCCGCACTGCGCGACGGTTGCCGTCGAGCGATTCACAGCCAAGCCGCACGTGGCCGAAGTGGACGCTGTCATATACGTCGAGCGTGCGAGCCAGAAAGGGATCGTGATCGGCCGTGGCGGGTCCCGACTGAAATCAATCGGCCAGGACGCCCGCGCCGACATCGAGACATTGCTCGGCCAGCAGGTCATGCTGCGGCTGTGGGTGAAGGTTCGCAGAGGCTGGACCGATGACGCGCGCGTGCTGGCGACGCTTGGCTACCGATGACGGTCACCGTTCTGCGTCAGCCCGCCTACCTGCTCCACGCACGCGCATACAGAGAGACCAGTGCGATCATCGAGCTGTTCACGCTGGAGCACGGGCGTGTGGCGGGCGTGGCCCGCGGCGTTCGCGGCGGACGTCGCCCGCAGCCAATCGAGGCGTTCCGCCTGATGGAGATCGGCTGGCGGGGAAGCGGATCGCTGGTCACGGTGACCGGCCGGGAAGTGGCTCGCCGCTGGCACCTCGCCGGCCGAGCGCTCTTCGCCGGCATGTATGTCAATGAGCTCCTGATCCGTTCGCTGCGTCCGGCGGAGGCAGTGCCCAACCTGTTCTGGGCATATCAGGTGACGTTGGGACGGCTCGCGTCCGAAGCCGACCTCGAGCCACCGCTGCGAGTATTCGAAAAGCGTTTGCTATTCGAACTCGGCTACGGGCCGACCTTTGATGTCGAGAGCGTCTCCGGCGAGGCGGTGGCGGACGACCGCACCTACATCTTCGCGGAAGGAGAGGGCTTTCGGGTTGCGGGCACGGCGACCGAAAACGCTTTTCCGGGTCGGGTGCTCAAGGATATCGCTCGCGACCGCTACGAAGCGACGGATGTGCGCCGCGCGGCAAAGATCATTCTGCGGCGGGCGCTCAAGCCCCATCTCGGTCCGCGTCCCCTGGCCGCGCGGGAACTGTTTCGCGGGCAATAGGTTTTCCATCGCGAGAAGAATCCGCTTCTTTTTGATATGTTGAGCCGGTTCGGCCGCGCACGACGGCCTTGACGAGAGAAATTCTCCTCGATGGTCCAGATCAGGCTCGATCTTCCGCAGCATGACACTGGCCGCGTCGATGTAGACGCCTGGAAGGAAAGTCTCGACGAGTGCGATCGGCTGAAGATTCGCGCTGCGACAGGACTGATCGGAGACGAGGGTTGCCGACAGTTCGGATTCGATCTGGCGCAACTTCTCGTCGATCTTGAGCTCGATGCAGATGCCGTGGCCACGGGTCTGGTGTACGAGACGGCCCGAACGCATTCTCTATCCCCGAAGACCCTCGAGGAAACGCTGGGCGCCGATGTCGCGAATCTGGTGGACGCCATGTTGCGCATGGCGTCCACGGGTGAATACCAGCTGTCCAATCTGCCGATGCTCGGAAACGAGGCGCGCAACCAGGTAGACAACGTGCGGCATCTGCTGGTGGCGTTGATCGACGATCCGCGCGTCGCGATCATCAAGCTTGCGGAACGCGTGATCGCCTTGCGCATGGCGAAGTCGATGGATGCGGAGGCAGATCGGCGGCTTGCGCGGGAAGCGCTGCGGATATTCGCCCCGCTCGCGGGCCGGCTTGGCGTCTGGCAACTCAAATGGGCGCTGGAAGATCTGGCGTTTCGCCATTTGCATGCCGGTGAATACAAGCGGATCGCGACGTCTCTTGCCGCCCGCCGCCAGGAACGCGAACGGCGGGTGAGCAAGATCGTCACGGAACTTAAACGCCGTCTCGCCGATGCTGGCATCGACGCGGAGGTGATCGGTCGGGCGAAGCATATCTACAGCATCTGGCGCAAGATGCGTCGCAAGGGCGTCGACCTTTCCCAAGTGTATGACGTGGAAGCGGTACGCGTGATCGTTGACGATCTGCCGCGCTGCTATGGAGCGCTGAGAGTAGTCCATACGGCGTGGCCGCATATCGGGAGCGAGTTGGACGACTACGTGGCGAATCCCAAGGACAACGGCTACCGGTCGATCCATACCGCGGTCATGGGGCCGGAGGGCAGAGTGCTGGAGGTCCAGATCCGTTCCAGGGAAATGCACCGGCAGGCGGAAATCGGCCTCTGCGCGCACTGGGCCTACAAGGATGAACGGCGCGAGGCATTGCATTCGGACAAGATGAACTGGCTGCGCCGGGTGTTGGAGTGGCATGACGACGTGGCGGAAATCGCGGACTTGTCGGAAATGGATACGGAGCCGGTATCGATCGATCGAATCTACGTCGCCACGCCGCAAGGGCATGTGCTGGACTTGACCCAGGGCGCGACTCCGGTCGATTTCGCCTATCGCGTGCACACGGAAATCGGCCACCGATGCGTCGGCGCGAGGGTGGATGGGCTTTCAGTGCCGTTGAGTACACCGCTCGCTACCGGTCAGAACGTGGAAATCATCACAGGCGAGACAGAACAGCCGCGCCGCGAGTGGTTGAACCCGGTGCTTGGCTTCGTCAAGACATCGCGCGCGCGGATGAAGATTCAATCCTGGTTCCGCGAGCAGGTCGTCGAATCCAACGTCGCCGCTGGCCGTGCATTGTTGCTCGATACATTGCGGCGCCTCGATTTGTCGGCAAACCCGAGCGAACTGGCAAGGGAAGCGGGTTATGCGTCGGAGAACGAATTGTGGCGGGCGGTGGGCGTCGGGGAGTGCCAGATCATCGATCTTGTGCGCCTGATCGGCGGGCATCGGTTAGAGGACAGGCAACTTTCGCTGTTGCCGGCAGCGCCGGAGTCGGAGGCGGGATCGGTCCAGGAGATTCATATCGCGGGCGAGGATCGCCAGGGACTGTTGCGCGACATCACGTCGGTCCTGGCGGCGATGGACATCGATGTTGTCAGTACCGTGGCGCGCGCGCATGCGCAGGAAGAGTCCACAGCGATATCGCTGTGCATCCGCGTTCACGACATTTTGCAACTCGCGCGCGCGGTAGATCGGCTGCGTCGCATCCCGAGCGTGCGCGACGTCCGCCGGTCATGAGGGTCATTCTACTGGGCCCGCCCGGGGCGGGGAAGGGCACCCAGGCACGTTTTATCTGTGATACCCGCGGCATACCGCAAATTTCCACCGGGGACATGTTGCGGGCGGCGATCGCGGCGGGGACACCATTGGGGCGGATGGCTAAATCCGTGATGGATACCGGGAAACTCGTCTCGGACGACATCGTCATTGAACTGGTCAAGGAACGACTCGCGCAACCGGACTGCGAAGCGGGTTTTCTATTCGATGGATTTCCCCGCACGATCCCTCAAGCAGAAGCCCTGCTCGAGGCGGGCGTCGAGATCGACCGCGTCATCGAGATACGGGTGGACGACGACGAGGTGGTGAGGCGGATCACGGGTCGGCGCGTGCACGAGTCGAGCGGTCGCGTATACCACGTGCTGTTCAATCCGCCTCGGATCCCCGACAGGGACGACGAAACCGGGGAGCCATTGACACAAAGGGGTGACGACAAGGAGGAGACGGTTCGCGAGCGCATGGCGGTGTACCGGCGCCAGACGGAACCGCTGGTGCGCTTCTACACGGAGCTTTCGCGTACGGTGCCCCTCGAATATCGAGCCGTCAACGGCATCGGCGATGTCGACAGCGTCAAGCGGGACATACTGAAAGGGTTGGGCGACGGTTCTTGAGGCTGGGTTTCCAGCGCGTTAGAACAAACGGCCCCGGTCGCCTAACAGCACGATAGACACGGTCTCTCCGGCGGCAAGGTCGCCGCGATCCTCCGGCACCCGCATCAGGCAGTTGGCCCCGTCGAAGGTCGCAAGTCGATTGGAGCTTTGATCGCCAGTCGATCGGACGATGAGCCCTCCCCCCGCATTCTCCGCTCTCCCGCGCTGGTACTCGCGTCGTCCCGGCGAATGGTCAATGTCATCGGCGAGCACCGCGGCGAACTCCAATGGCGGCGTATGGCGTCCGCCGGAGCGAACGGCGATGGCGGGCACGACGAACAGCAGGAACGTCACGATGGTCGAAATGGGGTTGCCGGGCAGGCCGAAGAAGTCGGCGTCGCCGATCTTTCCGACCGCCAGCGGCTTGCCGGGCTTCAAGGCGATCCTGTAGAACTCCAGGCGGCCGATCTGCTCGACGATGTCCCGGACATAGTCCGCGTCTCCGACGGACACGCCGCCGCTGGTGAGGACCATGTCGGCGCTTTCGGCCGCCTGTTCGAGGGTGGCGCGGATTGCGCGGGGATCGTCCGGCAGGCACCCAAGATCGGTAAGGTTGACCGGCTGATCGGACATGAGCCGCGCCAGGGCAAATCGGTTGGAGTCGTAGATCTGTCCGGGCCCCAGGGGCTTGCCCGTATCCACGAGTTCGTCGCCGGTGGAGAAGATCGCGACGTCGACCCGCCGTTTGACCTCGAGCCGGTCGATTCCGCACGCCGTCAGCCAGGCCAGCCTGTAGGCGTCGAGCCGGTCTCCCTTGCGCGCGATGGGGCTGCCGCGAACGACATCGTGTCCGCGCGGCCGGACGTTGTCGCCCCTGCGGGGCGTCTCCATGAGCGCGATGCCGCCCGGAGCCGCTCGCGTGTCTTCCTGAATAACTATGGCGTCCGCGCCTTGCGGGATCGGCGCGCCGGTGAATATGCGCACCGCGTCCGTGCCTGAGACGCGGGCGCGGGAGGGATGTCCGGCGAGGCTTTCGCCGATCACCTCGACCGTGTGCGGCGGCTCTCCATCGAAGCCGGCCGCGGCGACCGCGTAGCCGTCCATCGCGGATGCGTCGAACGGCGGTAGATCGACAGGAGCCACGATGTCTGTCGCCGTGATGCGGTTGAGGGCATCCGCAACGGGGACCACTTCGCTCCCTTCGACGGGTTGCACGGAGGCGAGCAGTTTCCCGAGAGCGTCGTCAACGTTTAGCATGGGTTGATGAATAGAAAAGAGCCGAAACCAAGGGTACCGGCTGCGAGCAATCCGGCGCCAGGCGCCAAGAGCGGTGCCTTTCTCGCGGTCGAAACAACAGGGTCGGCGTGCTCAGTGGCGCTGGTCGGCGAAGGCGAAGTGTTGGAGCTTACACGGATCGCGCCCCGGCGGCATAACGCGTTGGTCCTCAAGATGGTGGATGCGGTAATGGCTTCCCAGAGGGTAGGCGCGCGCGAGCTTGAAGCCGTTGTGTTTTCGGCCGGACCGGGTTCGTTCACCGGGGTGCGAATAGGCGCGGCGATTGCCCAGGGAATCGCGCTCGGGGGCGACATTCCCGTGATACGCGTGCCGACCTCGGAGGTGGCGGCGGAACAGGTGCGCCGCCGCAATGGTTCGGCGGGCGGCGTCGTCGTGGCGCGCGGCGCGAGGACCGGCTGGGTCTACGCGGCGCGCTATCGTTTCGCGTCGACGGGCCTCGAATGCGAAGACTTCGACACGTTGGTTCCAGAGGATGCGCTGCCGGCCGTTCCCGCAGGTTGGCTGCTTGTCCGTCGCGAACAGCCCTTGCGCGCCGCCGTCTTGGGGGCGTTGGCCATGGGCAAGCCGAAGCTCGACCCCGTGCGGGCGGTGCCGTTCTACGTCGATGGCGATTCTCCGTGGCGGAAAATGGATGGGTCGCGACCGTAAGCGTTCGGTCAGGCCGTGACGGCTAGCTCCTGGGTCTGGTAACGCGACTCGCGCTGCGCTATGGTCACGCGCCATGGCGTATCGGGACAAGGAAGTCGGCACAGCGACGGCGGCAACCGCCACCGACGAGGGCGCCGCGGACGTTCCGGAGCCGGCGCCGGTGGCTGCACGGTCGGACTGGCGGCTGCTGTACGAGCGGACCCTCAAGCGGGCGGAGACGGCGGAAGCGCGCGCGGAGGACCGGCGCTGGGCGGAGGTGGCGGCGCGCACCGAAGCGGGCTCGTGGAAGTCGCGGTTCGAGGGGTCGCGGCGCAAGCGGCAGGAGGCCGTCGAGGAGGCGAAGCGGGCGCGCCGCGCCGCGAAGGACGCCCTGTTCCTGGAGTCCGAGGTTGCCCGTCTGACCCGGCTGCTCCGGCAAGCCGGCGTCGACCCGCGCAAGCGCACCACGATGATGTCGTTGCGCATGGAGGTCGGGCTGCTGCGCAAGGCGGCGCCGGGGGCGGAGATCCAGGCGGCCGAGATCCACCGGCTGCGCAAGGCCCTGGGGAAGGAGAACGACGACAACGTCGGTCTGCGCCTGCTGCTGCGCGAGACGGTGCGGCTCTACGAGATCGCCGATGTCGGGAAGGATCGCCTGAAGGCTCGCTTGCAGCGCGCGATCGAGACGGCGCGCTCGAAGGCGCCGGCCGCGAAGGACGCCGAACTGCGCAAGGCCCTGGGCCGGTCGCGCCGCCAGAAGACCACGATCGGATCGCTGGGCGGGGAGAACGCCCGGCTGCGCCGGGGCCTGAAGGCATCGCGGCAGCGGGTCGGGACGCTGGAACCGCAGCTGGCGCAGCTCCGCTCGACCCGGACGGTGCTGTCGAAGCGGCTGTTCGGACGCGGCAGCGAGAAGCAGGACATGCCGCGCAGCGGACGCCGGCGCGGCCAGCAGCCCGGCGCACCCGGCCATGGCCGCACCCCGCGTCCCGGGCTCGGGGAGCGCACGGAAGAACACAACCCCGCGGCCGAAGCGCGCACCTGTTCCGGGTGCGGGAAGCCCTACGCGGCGAACGGCGCGGAGGAGTCCAGCCTGGTCGAGATCGAGATCCGGGCCCACCGGCGCGTGATCCGCCGGCCGCGCTGGCGGCGCACGCGCGGTTGCGCGTCGTCGCCCGTGCAAGCGCTCGCGCCGCCCGTGCCGCGGCTGTTCGACCGTACGTCCTACGGGACCAGCGTCTGGTCGCGCTTCCTGTACGAGCACTACGCCTGCTTCCGGCCCCTGAACCGCGTGTCGGCCTGGCTATCGGACCAGGGGCTGCCGGTCTCCGCGGGGACGCTGGGCGACAGCGTGCCGCGCTTCGTGCCCCTGTTCGAGCCGCTGGGCGAGGCGATCCGCGCGCACCAGAACGAGGCGGGCCTGCGCCACGCCGACGAGACCTCCTGGCGCGTGCGGGCGCTTCGCGAGAGCGGGCGGTCGGCCCGCGCCTGGCTGTGGACCTCGGTCAGCGACGATGCGGCCTACTTCCACATCGACCCCTCGCGCAGCGCCGAGGCGGCGCGGAAGCTGTTCGCCGACGCGCTGCTTCGCACGGTCGTCGTCTGCGACCGCTACAGCGCCTACAAAAAGCTGGCGCGGCTGCACGAGGGGCTGCTGACCCTGGCCTGGTGCCACATGCGCCGGGACTTCATCGACTGCGCCGCCGGCCAAGTCCGGCTGACCCGGTGGTGCCGGCGGTGGATCGGGCGCATCGCGTCGATCTACCGCCTGAACAAGGCCCGGCTCGGCCACTACGACGCCGGTCTGAAGAGACAGACCGCGGCGTTCGACGCGGCGCAGGCCGCGCTGGAGGCGGCGCTAGCCCGCATTTCTCATAAACCGGGGCGATGGTCGCATATCGGGAGGAGGTCGGGGGGTTTCGGCGACCGATTGGCGGATTGGCGGCGCGGCGAGGATATCGCGGCGTAGCGGCCCGTCGATTGGGGCGGTCGGCCGGACAACGGGCCGGCGGCGGCCGGTCTTCGGCGTTGTCCGCCGGCGGCGGCGGTTCGGGCGCGCGCAATCGACCGGGCGCGTCGTTCGCGCGGGCGCGAGCATTGTTCGGGCCGGCCTCGTCCCCAGGTAATTTCTTTGGAATCGCGTCGTTCGCGCGGGCGCGAGCATTGTTCGGGCCGGTCGGCCGCGCATCAGGTCGGAACAAGCGCGCGCCACGCCGCCGCGAACGCGGCTTTGTCGGGACAGCCGCCGGCCATGGCGACGTGAATGCGGCGCGCGGACACGCGCACGCGCGCGCCGATCTTCAGCAGCCGCAGCCGCAGCGTGCCGGGATAGGCGCTCGCCAGCTTGTCGGCGGTTCGCGCCAGGGCGTCGCGCAGGCGGTTGAACAGGATCGGCGCGAAGGTGGAGAAGTACAGGCGCGGCGTGTTGGCGTCGAACAGGTTGCACGAGCAGCGCGCCGAGAACAGGTCGAGCTTGTGCTCCTTGATGAATGCGGCGCGCGGACACGCGCACGCGCGCGCCGATCTTCAGCAGCCGCAGCCGCAGCGTGCCGGGATAGGCGCTCGCCAGCTTGTCGGCGGTTCGCGCCAGGGCGTCGCGCAGGCGGTTGAACAGGATGAGCGCGAAGGTGGAGAAGTACAGGCGCAGCGTGTTGGCGTCGAACAGGTTGCACGAGCAGCGCGCCGAGAACAGGTCGAGCTTGTGCTCCTTGACGCGGTTCTCGGCGTCGCCGCGGGCGCAGTAGAACTCCTCGTAAAGCGCTCGCGCCGGATGCGTCTCGGCCGGCAGCGACGTGACGACGAAGCGCGGATTGTCCTTCGCGCCGGCAACGCCGGTGCCGGGCAGCGCCTCCGCCTTGGCGACCACCCGCCGCTCGCGCGTCCAGGAGTCGAGCGTGGCGTACCGGAAGTCCGCGAAGCGCCGCGCGGCCTCGCCGGTCTCGCGCGCGCTCTGCCGGGCGTCCGCCAATTCGCCCTCGATCATCCGCTTCAGCCGCGCGTTCTTGGCCAGCCCGATCACGTAGTCGACGCCCTCCCGGCCTTCGCACCACGCCAGGATCTCCTCCCGGCAGTAGCCCGAGTCCGTGCGCAGGATCAGGCGCGCGTCCGGCCAGCGCGCGCGCAGCCGGTCCGCCAGCGCGTCCAAGTCGCGCTCGACGCCGGCGGCCGCGTCCACGGCGGCGCCGCGCAGCCGCACGAGCAGCGGCTCGGAGCCGCAGAACACCAACAGCGGCAGGTAGCAGTACTCCCGGTAGTAGCCATGGTAGAAGCGCCCCTCCTGGCCGCCGTGCGGCGGCACGTCGGTGGCGTCCAAGTCCAGCACCAGCTCCTTCGGCGGCGCCCGGAAGCGCTCCGCGAACAACTCCGCCAGCAGCGCGTCGAAGCGCCCGAAGTCCGCCACCACCTTGCGATGCTTCCGATCCGGGCGCGCCGCCGCCGCCAACTCCAGCCGGTTCAGCGTGCTCTTGCCCGCCAGCGGCTCGCAGTCGTCGCGGCGCTTCTCCAAGCGGCCCAGCACCGCGCCCAGCAGCGGGTCCTTGCGCAGCGCGTCGTGATCGTTCAAATCCTCGTAGCCCAGCGTCAGGCCGAGGATGCGCTGACCCACCAGCGTCTCCACCTCGTGCACGACGTGGGCGGCGTCGCGGTGGTCGGAGAAGCAGGCCGCCACCCGGCGGAACAGCCCGACCGACTGGTTCGCCAGGCCCATGAGCAGCGCGCCGCCGTCGGCGGTCAGGGCGCCGCCCGTGAAATCGGCTTCGAAACGCCGCGGGCGAACGCCGTCCGGGGTTGCGCAGCGCAGCCGCGCCGCGCGTAACCGTTCGGTTAAGCCGTGATGGGGCGGCATGAACGCAGGTGATTCAGCGCCATTCCCCTGAAAACTCTGGTGCGCGGCACCAACCTCTATTGGCTCGGCGAAGAATCCCACGGGCTGACCGAACGCTTACCGCCGCGCTACAGTCTGTCGCGGTGGGAGAATCCATGCTGTTCCTCTTTTTTATTTGTCAATCAAAGGGTTATAGCACATTCTCCCATCTCTGAACACCCTTGTTTGAGAAATCCGGGCTAAGGACAGCCAAAGGACAGCCATCCATTTGAGACACCCATCCATCCGGGACACCCATCCATCCGGGACACCCATCCATCCGGGACACCCATCCATCCGGGACACCCATCCATCCGGGACACCCATCGCACCCATCGTTAAGGACAGCCATCCACCCCGGGATATTAAGGACAGCTATCCATCCGGGCACACCCATCGCGCTACAATGCCGACTCCGTTGGTCGGTCAAGCCAATGCGTCGCTCAGATTTCTCCTACGACCTGCCGAAACGTCTCATCGCCCGGACGCCGCTGGCGGCGCGCACGGACAGCCGGCTGCTGGAACTGAGAGACGACAGGATCGCGCACCGGCGTTTCCGCGACATCGTCGATCTGCTGCGCCCGGACGATCTCCTCGTGGTGAACGACACCCGCGTCATCAAGGCGCGGCTGCGCGCGGTCAAGGATTCGGGCGGTCGCGCCGAAATCCTGGTCGAGCGGATGGAATGCGCGGACACCGCGCTGTGCCAGGTGCGCGTCAGCAAAGCCCTGCGTCCCGGACGCTCGCTCCTGGTGGACGGCGAGATCGTGATCGTGATGGCGCGTCGCGGCGAGTTCTACCTGCTGAGGTTCCCCGGCGATGTGCTGGAGTTTCTCGATGCCCACGGCAGCACGCCGCTGCCGCCGTACATCTCGCGCCCGGCGAACGCCGAGGACGAGCAGCGCTATCAGACGGTGTACGGCAAGCACCCCGGGGCCGTGGCCGCGCCGACGGCGGGGCTGCACTTCGACGCGGCGCTGTTGCGCGCGATCGCCGACAAGGGGGTACGTATCGCCGCCGTCACCCTGCATGTCGGCGCCGGCACGTTCCAGCCGATCCGCACCGAAGACCTGTCCGAGCACAGTATGCATGAGGAACGCTATGAGGTGCCCGAGGCGACGGCGCAAGCCGTCAGCGCGTGCGGCGGTCGCGTGGTCGCCGTGGGCACGACGGTGGTGCGGACACTGGAGTCGGCGGCGGACAGCGGCGGCCACGTGCGCGCCGGCGCGGGGGAGACCGCCCTGTTCATCGCGCCGGGATACGCGTTCCGCGTCGTCGACGCGCTCGTCACCAATTTCCACCTGCCGCAATCGACGTTGTTGATGCTTGTCTGTGCGTTCGCCGGCCACGCCCGCGTCATGCGCGCCTACGCCGAGGCGGTGCGCGAGGGCTATCGTTTGTTCAGCTACGGCGACGCGATGTTCTGCGAGCGGGCATGACGGCGCGGTTCGAAGTCCTTGCGGCCGAGGGCGCCGCGCGCCGCGGACGGATCGCGACCCCCCGGGGCGAAGTGGACACGCCGGTGTTCATGCCCTGCGGCACCTACGGTTCGGTCAAGGCGATGACCCCGGAGGCGCTAGCCCAGGTGGGCACGCAGATCGTGCTCGGCAATACGTTCCACCTGATGTTGCGTCCGGGCGATGCGGCGATCGCCGCGCTCGGCGGACTGCATGCGTTCATGCAGTGGCCGGGACCGATCCTGACCGACTCCGGCGGCTACCAGGTGTTCAGCCTGGCGGCGATGCGCAAGGTCGAGGAGGGCGGCGTGTCGTTTCGTTCGCCGATCAACGGCGACGCCATGTTCCTTTCTCCCCAACGCTCGATCGCCGCGCAGCACAATCTCGGCGCAGACTTCGTCATGGCGTTCGACGAGTGCACGCCGTATCCCGTTTCCCACAACGCGGCTGGCGACTCGATGCGATTGTCGATGCGCTGGGCGAAGCAGTGCCTGGACGTCCACGGCGACCATGCCGGCGCGCTGTTCGGCATCGTCCAGGGCGGCATGTACGACGATCTGCGACGCGAAAGCCTGGCATCTCTCGTCGACATCGGCTTCGATGGCTATGCCGTCGGTGGCCTGTCGGTCGGCGAGCCGAAAGCCGAGATGAACGCCGTCCTCGATGCGTTGATGCCGTATATGCCGGCCACCGCGCCGCGTTACCTCATGGGTGTCGGCACCCCCGCGGACATCCTGCGCGCCGTGCGGCTTGGGGTCGACATGTTCGACTGCGTGCTGCCGACGCGGAACGCCAGGAACGGCTATGCATTCACCTCCCAAGGCACCGTGAAGATACGCAATGCGGCCCATCGCTACGCGGACACGCCGCTGGACGACGCCTGCGCCTGCGCCACGTGCGCGCGGTTCTCGCGCGCCTATCTGCATCACCTCGACCGGTGCGGCGAAATCCTCGGCTCCATTCTCATGACGACGCACAACCTGCACTACTACCACGCGCTGATGGCCAAATTGCGCGAGTCCATTGAACAGGGTACATTGCAGCGCCTCGCGAAAACCCTGTTGGATAGCTGGAACTCAAGCGAATGATCCATTTTGAGACCGTTGCTTACGCGGCGGAAGGCGGCGGCAGGGGATTTGCGGGCTTCGACATACTCCTGCTAGTCGGCTTTGTCGCCATCTTCTACTTCCTGCTGTGGCGCCCTCAAGCTAAGCGTCGCAAGGAGCACCAGGCGCTGATGACGAGCCTCGCCAAGGGCGACGAAGTCGCGACCGCCGGTGGCATCCTGGGCCAGGTGACGAAAGTCGAGGACGACTTCGTGATGGTAAGAGTGGCCAGGAACCTGGAACTGCGAGTGCAGAAAAGTGCCGTCGGTTCGACCCTGCCGAAGGGAACCCTGAAAGCCCTCGATGACAAGTGAACCGCGTCGCGCTCGCCGCGTTCGGGCTTGAGCCGCGGCGATAGGCGCTAGAGAGACGTGATCGGCGAGGAACTCCTCGGCGTGCGGCGACGGACGCGCCGTCCGCTGAATCGCTACCCCCTTTGGCGCTATTTGCTGATCGTGGTCGTTATCGGCTTGGGGATGCTCTACGCGGCGCCGAACCTGTATCCGCCCGACTACGCCCTGCAGATCGCCCCGGAGAGTCCGGATCTCCGCGTCAATCAGTCGCTCATCGACGCATCCGTCGCCGCGCTGGAGGATGCCGGGGTCGGCGTGATTGGCGGCGAGGTCACGCCAAACGGCGGCTTGATCCGCGTCGATAGCAACGAGGACCAACTGCGCGGTCGAACCATCCTGGACGACATGCTCAATCCGAGCAACGCCGTGCGCGGCTACGTCATCGCGTTGAACCTGGCCTCGACGACGCCCGCCTGGCTCGAATCCGTCGGCGGCAAGCCGATGGCGCTGGGCCTGGACCTCTCCGGCGGCATTCACTTCGTGCTTGAGGTGGATATCGATAGCGCCATACGCAAGCGCCTCGATGACGAAGCGAAGAACGTCAAGACCCAGCTACGCGACGCGCGCATCCGATACGCCCGCACGGAGGACCTGGTGCGGGATCAAGCGATAAGGATCGGCTTCACGGACGCCGCGATGCGCGACCGCGCGATCGAACTGCTGATCCAGGACTATTCGCCCCCCAACTACCAGATGGGCGCCGACGTGGTCGACGGTCGGCCCGGCGTCGTCATCGAAGTCGACTCGACCTACATCGACGAGATCGAGAACTACGCCATCACGCAGAACATCGTCAGCCTGCGCAACCGGGTCAACGAAATCGGCGTTTCGGAGCCGGTCGTGCAGCGCCTCGGGCGCAATCGCATCGTGGTCAATCTGCCAGGCGTACAGGACTCATCGGAGGCCAAGCGCATTCTCGACAAGTTCGCCAATCTCGAGATCCGCCTCGCGGAGTTGCCCGGCGACCGACCCTCGGAAGTCGAAGAGATGCCGTATGAAGGCCGCATGCAGCGCATACAGAAGGAAGTCGTGGTCACCGGCGACCGCGTGACGAATGCGATGCAGGACTACGACCCCGAATCGTCGATGCCGCAGGTCAATATCAAACTCGACAGCATCGGCGGCGAACGCATGCACGACGCCACGGCGCCCAACGTCGGGAAACTGATGGCGATAGTGTTTATCGAGCAGAAGCCGGTAAAGCAGGAGGACGGTTCCGTGCGACTGCGGGACGAGCGCCGGTTGATCAGTGTCGCCACCATCAAGGCCCCCCTCGGCTACAGCTTCCGCATTACCGGCCTGACGATGCGAGAGGCGCAGGACCTCGCGCTGCTGTTGCGGGCGGGCGCGCTGGCGGCTCCGATGCGCATCGTGGAGGAGCGCACGGTCGGCGCCTCCCTGGGGGAGCAGAACATCGAGCGCGGCATGTACTCGGTCGCCGCGGGATTCCTGCTCGTGCTCCTTTTCATGCCGCTGTACTACAAGGTGTTCGGACTGGTCGCCGACATCGCGCTGACGCTGAACCTGGTCATTCTGGTCTCCGTGATGTCGCTCCTCGGCGCGACGCTGACATTGCCCGGCATCGCCGGGATCGTGCTCACCGTGGGCATGGCGGTGGACGCCAACGTGCTGATCTTCTCCCGCATCCGCGAGGAACTCGCCCGCAGTCCTCCGCAGCAGGCGATCCAGGCCGGCTACGACCGCGCTTTTCTCACCATTCTCGACGCCAACGTGACGACGTTGTTCGTGGCGCTGATCCTGCTCACCATCGGCAGCGGCCCCGTAGCCGGCTTCGCGGTAACGCTGGCGATCGGCATCGTGACCTCGATGTTCACCGCCATCATGGGCTCGCGGGCGGCGATCAACCTGATATACGGCGGCCGAACGGTCACCAAGCTCCACATCTGAGGCTGACGGACGGATGAAGAAGACCAATTTCGACTTCATGGGCCGGCGGATGATCGCCGGCGCCGTGTCCGCGAGCCTCCTGCTCGTGTCCGTCGTCGCCCTCGCGGTCTTTGGTCTCAATCGGGGTCTCGACTTCACCGGCGGCGCTCTGGTCGAGGTGGGGTTCGACGCTCCGGTGGAGCCGCAGGATGTGCGCCAGCAGCTCGAGAGCGCGGGCTTCGCCAGGGCCGTGGTGCAGAACTTCGGTTCGGAGACGGAGGTCCTGATTCGCGTCCCGCCGCAGACTGGCGTGGATCAGTCCACGATCGGCGACGAGATCCTGGCGGTGCTTCGAGATGCGTACGGGGGCGTAGCGCTTCGTCGCTCCGAAGTGGTCGGACCCGCCGTCGGCGAGGAACTGACGGAAAAGGGCGGCATCGCCATGCTCGTTGCGCTGGCCGTGGTCATGCTCTACATCATGTTCCGTTTCACGGGCAAGTTCGCCGTAGGCGCGGTGACGGCCCTGGCCCACGACGTGATCGTGGCCCTGGGCGCGTTCGCCGTTTTTCGCTGGACCTTCAATCTGGCGGAACTTGCGGCGATCCTCGCCGTGATCGGCTACTCGCTGAACGACACCATCGTCGTGTCGGACCGCATCCGGGAGAACTTCCGCCTCGTCCGCAGGGGCAAGCCTGTCGATATCATCAACCGGTCGTTGAACGAGACTCTCGGGCGCACCCTGGTGACATCGTTGACGACCCTGCTTGTCCTGGTCGCGCTCCTGGTGGCCGCCGGAGAACAGATTCGCGGGTTCGCCACGGCGCTCACCATCGGCGTGGTTGTCGGCACGTATTCCTCGATATACGTCGCGGCGAGCATGCTGCTCGTTCTGGGGATTTCGAAGGAGGATCTGGTGCTGCCGGAGAAGGAGGCGACCGACGACACGCCTACGGTATAGCTATCCCCGGAGAAACGCCGTGTCGCCCGGCGTTCCCACCGAGGCCCGGACGAGTCTCAACAGGTCCTTGAATATCTTCGGATTCGCCGCCAACAGGTGGCCGTTCTCCATGAAGCGGTCGCCGCCGGCCGCATCGCTGACAAAGCCGCCGGCTTCGCGCACGACCACCGCTCCCGCGGCCATGTCCCACGGCTGCAGTCCAACCTGCACGAATGCGTCGGTGCGTCCCGCGCCGACATAGGCGAGATCCAGGGCCGCGGATCCCATGCGGCGGATCGTCCGGCACGACGCCTGCAGCGCTCGATACATCTCGATGTATGAGTCCAGATGGCTCGATACCATGCGGTAGGGAATGCCTGTCGAGATGATCGCGTTCTCGAGCCTCGAGTCTCCGGACACGCGCAGCCGCCTGCCGTTCAGGCGCGCGCCAGCGCCCCGGGTCGCAGAAAACTCCTCGTTCCTCACCGGATCGAAGATCACCCCGTGCTCGAGCACGGAGCCCCTCCTGACCGCGATCGAAACGCAGAAATGCGGGATGCCGGCAAGGAAATTGGTCGTGCCGTCGATAGGATCGATGATCCATACGAACTCGGCGTCCGCATTGGCGGCGCCGCGTTCCTCGCCGATGATGCCGTGATCGGGATAGGCGCGCATGATGGTGTCGATGATCGCGTCCTCGGCGGCGCGGTCGATCTCCGAGACGAAGTCATTCTTGGCTTTCTCCTCGACCTTGAGTGTCGAGATGCGGTCCATCGCGCGAGCGATGATGCGTCCGGCCCGACGCGCGGCGCGCAAGGCGATGTTGATGAAGGGATGCATGAAGCAGGACCGTCCGAGGGGAAGCGCGACGCTATTCTAGCCCGGATCGTTCGACGGCACGCCGGTCGGATGGAGGCTGTATGATCGCCGCGCAAGCGCATGGGGCGGGCGGACCCGGCGTTGCCGAACGCCGAGCCTCTCGCACAAGCAACGGGAGATCGCATGCCCATGGCCGACGTTCGCATCGTGCTGGTCGAACCCAGCCATCCCGGAAACATCGGCGGCGCCGCGCGGGCGATGAAGACGATGGGGCTCACGTCCCTCTACCTGGTGCGCCCCGGACGTTTCCCGGACCCGCAGGCGGACTGGCGCGCGGCGCGCGCCGTCGATGTCCTGGCGGCGGCGAAAGTGGTGGGCAGCCTCGACGACGCCATCGGTGATTGCGTCCTTTCGGTTGGCGCCAGCACGAGAAGCCGGCGCATCCCGATCCCGGTCGCCGATGCCCAAAGCGTGGCGAATCGCCTGGCGGCGGAGTACGCCGACCAGCCCGTGGCCATCCTCTTCGGACGCGAAACCAGCGGCCTTACCAACGAAGAACTGCAACGCTGCCAACTCCACCTGTCGATCCCCACCAGTCCGGAGTACCCCTCGCTCAACCTGGCGATGGCGGTGCAGGTCGTCTGTTATGAACTGTTCAAGGCCCGGACGACCCCCGCTGCGACAGCCGACGTATCCACCGCCGCGTCCACCGGCGCCAGCCTCGCTTCCCTCGAAGAGGTCGAAGGATTCCACGCCCACTTCGAAACGGTCCTGCGGCGGATCGGCTTTCTCAGGTCCAGCACGCCCCGACAGGCGACGACCCGCCTGCGCCGAATGTTCGGCCGCATCGGACTGGAGCAGGCGGAAGTCGGCATGTTGCGCGGCATTCTCACTCATATCGAGACCTCGAACCGCCCCGACCCTGAACAGGAAGACTAGCGAGGCTCTCCGCCTCAGACCGACGAGGCGTGTGTTGCAACCTTCTGAGCCACTTGCGCTGTTCTGAGAGCCGCTGAAACAAAGGGCTTGCGGGCGGTGGATTTATTCTTTACCCGTAACTACTCACCCCCTACCCGACCTCATTCCCGAGAGAGCATAGCCTGAAAGGCGTCCCGCGCTATGGGCCACGCGCGTCCGTCGGATATTGCTTGACATCATAGCGCCTCATCGCTATGGTGTGGCCTTCGTACGGATTGCCGGATCTTCTCGATTGGCCTATTTCGGATCGAAGGCGACCTCGGGGCTGTGCCAGCCCATCATTGCCATGATGCCGCCGCACGACACCTACATCGAGACCCACCTCGGCGGCGGCGCGATCATGAAGCGCAAGCCGGCGGCGCTGCACAACATCGGCATCGACCTCGATGGGCGGGCTCTGGCGAAGTTCGACTGCGACTACCCCGTGCAACGCATTCACGGCTGCGCGCACCGGTTTCTGGCCGAGTACGACTATCGGGGCTCGGAGCTGGTCTACAGCGACCCGCCCTACCTGATGCGCACCCGCACCTCGGGCCGTCGCTATCGCTTCGACTACGGGGAGGCCGACCACGTCGAGCTGCTGGAACTGCTCAAGACCCTGCCCTGCCGGGTCATGCTGTCCGGCTATCCCTCGGCGCTGTACGACGGGTTGCTCGGCGGCTGGCGCAGGCTGGAGGTGCAGGTCATGAACCGGGGCGGGGTGCGCACCGAGAAGCTGTGGTTCAACTTCGTCCCGGACCGGGTGCATTGGGCCAGCCGCGCGGGCCGGAACTTCACCCACCGCCAGACCATCAAGCGCAAGGCGGCGAGTTGGGGCGGGCGCTACCAGGCGATGCCGCGGGCGGAGCGCCTCGCGGTGCTGGCGGCGATGATGGCGGTCGAGGCCGAGGACGGCTGAGCGGCGGCCATGGCCACGGTGAACCGGCAATCGCTGCGCGAGGAGTTCGAGCGCCTGAAGGCGGAGTTCGGGAAACTGTCCGCGGCGGACAAGATGTCGGCGGAAACGCGCGCGCTGTTCAACGCCCTGCTGATGCTGTTCGAAGTGCTGATGGCGATCTTCATGGAGAAGACCACCCGCAAGGGCGGCCGCAATTCGAGCATCCCGCCCTCGCAAACGAGCAAGGACGAGACCGCGGCGACCCGGCCCGGTGGCAAGGGCAAGGGCGTGACGCAAAACGATGCCCGGTCGCGCCATAGCCGCACCGTGACCACCACCTACGATCTTCGGGACACCCACCGCGGAGCTTGCGATCTCAGGGACACCCGAGGTTAGGGACACCCACTGATTCTGATTCTCAGGGATGATTCTCAGGGACACCCATGGATCACCACACGATTTTCGGGACACCCATCATCGACGTTAGGGACACCCATCATCGACATTGGGGACACCCACCAGCGAGATTAGGGACACCCACCAACGAGGGACACCCACCAACGAGGGACACCCACCGAGGTTACGAGGACACCCATTCATAAAGGTTACGAGGACACCCATTCAGGGACACCCACAGGATCGATGTCAGGAACACCCGTAAAGATAAGCCTTCGATCTTCGGGACACCCATCCCGATCAATGCGGACCCCCAGTACGGGCCTCGGCAGTCTAGACCGAAATACTTGCATGCTGCATACTTGGGGCCGGCTATCGTGATGCAAGTCCGTAGATCATGCGGTTGACGACGAGAGGCCGCTATGCGGTCACGGCGGTGCTGGATCTGGCGCTGCACGGCGACGACGGACCGGTCACCCTGGCGGACGTCGCCGAACGCCAGGGCATCTCTCAAGCGTACCTCGAGCAACTGTTCCGCCGACTCAAGCGCAGCGGCCTGGTCATCGGCGCGCGCGGTCCCGGGGGCGGCTACCGGATTGCCCGGACGCTTGAGGACATCAGCGTCTCGGACATCATCAGTGCCGTCGGCGAAGGCGTCGACGCCACCCGGTGCGGGGGCACCGGCGACTGTCAGGACGGCGAGATCTGCCTCACCCACGAACTCTGGGCCGACCTCTCGCAGCAGATCGACTTGTTCCTGAAGCGCATCACGTTCGCGTCGCTGGTCGAGCGACGCGACATTCGGACCATTGCTCGCCGACAGGACCCGAAAAACCTGATTAACGCCCAGATGCTCTGATCCGCCCGGGCGCACGCCCGTCGTGCCGCCCAGAACCGACGACATTCGGCCCGATCACATTGGCGTTCGGGTAAAATCTCGATATGTCGACCAAGATCCCGACCAGGGCCGTCTACCTGGACTATTCGGCCACGACGCCCGTAGATCCGCGCGTGGCGGAGCGCATGAGTGCGTGCCTGCTCACCGACGGCGCGTTCGGCAATCCCGCGTCGCGCAGCCATGCGTACGGCTGGGAAGCGGAGGAACTGGTCGAAGAGGCCCGCACGCATGTCGCCGCGCTGCTCAACGCGGATCCCCGCGAGATCGTCTGGACATCGGGCGCGACCGAGTCGGACAACCTGGCGATCAAGGGCGTGGTCGAAGCATCCGGCGGCGAGCGCGTCGTCACCACCACGTACGAACACAAGGCGGTGCTCGATACCTGCGCCCACCTGGAGTCCCTGGGAGTGGCTGTCACCTATGTCGAGCCGGACTCCAGGGGAATCGTCCGGCCCGAGGTGGTCGCCGACGCCATAGACGCGGATACCGCCATCGTTTCGGTCATGCATGCGAACAACGAGATCGGCGTGGTCAACGATATCCGCGCCATAGGCGCGATCTGTCGCGAGCGGGGCGTACCGTTTCACACCGACGCCGCCCAGAGCGTTGGCAAGATCGACATCGACGTGCGCCGCGACAACATCGATCTCATGAGCGTCTCCGGCCACAAGATCTACGGACCGAAGGGTATCGGCGCGCTGTTCGTGCGGCGCCAGCCCTTCTTGGCTGTGGCACCGCAAATTCACGGCGGCGGTCACGAGCGCGGCATGCGCTCGGGAACGCTGGCTACCCACCAGATCGTCGGCCTCGGAGAAGCGTGCGTCATCTGCGGCGAAGAACTGGACAGGGAGAATGGCGAAAACCGACGCATCCGGGCGCTGCGCAACCGTCTCTGGTCGCACCTGAGGCAACTGCCGAAGACGCAGTTGAACGGTGACGAGGATCAGCGCCTGCCCGGCAACCTGAACGTGTCGTTCGGCGACGTCGATGGCGATACGCTGTTGACGGCGCTCGACGACCTGGCAGTTTCGACCGGCTCCGCCTGCACCTCCGCCACGGTGGAGCCGTCCTACGTCCTGAAGGCACTCGGCGTGCCCGACGACCTCGCCCATGCGTCGATCCGATTCACGGTGGGCCGCTATACCACCAGGGACGAAGTGGATTACGCCGCGCGTCGGGTCGCCACCACCGTGGAGAAGCTGCGCGCCGCCCGCGTATAATGCGGCAGCCACCTCCGGCTGACATCACGCGCCCTTAAGGAGGCACTTGCGCTGTAGGGTTTTTCGCCGGACCTCGCCGGATTGCGGCTGGTTGCCCAGCAATCAGAGGCTCGGCGAGGCGTGCGGGGGCGCGACAGATGGTCAAACTGGTCGTTATGGGGTCTTCACGGTGTCTAAATGCGAATCGTTCCTACTTCGACGGCTTGGGGTAAGCACGGGGCGTTGGGGTGGAAATCTCGGATTCAAGGCCCGTGAAGTCGGAAAACGTCCGAAATGCCGCGTTTCTTGGGGTAAAGAAAAAATCCACCGCCCGCAAGCCCTTTGTTTCAGCGGCTCTCAGAACAGCGCAAGTGGCTCTTAAGTCCAATTCCAGGAGAGGCCAATGCCAGTAGAGCGCACACTGTCCATTCTCAAACCCGATGCCGTGGCTCGCAACATCATCGGCGAGATCATCAGCCGCTTCGAAAAGGCCGGACTGCGCATCGTCGCCGCCAGGATGACGCGGCTTTCCGTGGCCGCCGCCGCCGGCTTCTACGCCGAGCACAAGGGCAAGCCGTTCTACGAGAAACTGCTCGAATACATGAGTTCAGGGCCGGTTGTGCTCCAGGTGCTGGAAGGCCCGGACGCGATCGCCCGGAACCGCCGTCTGATGGGGGCGACCGATCCGAAGAAAGCGGATCCGGGCACCATTCGCGCCGACTTTGCCCAATCCCTGGACGCCAATGCGGTACATGGCTCCGACTCGCCGTCGAGCGCGGCTCGCGAGATCGCGTACTTCTTCGACGACGCGGAAATCTGCGCGCGAACGTGAACGCAACCCGCGTCAATCTGTTGGGGTTCGATCGCGCCGGACTTGAGCGATATCTCGCCGGGTTTGGGGAAAAGCCCTACCGCGCCCGCATATTGCTTCGGTGGATCCACAAACGCGGCGCGACGCGGCTCGACGACATGACGGACTTGTCGAAATCCCTGCGCGCGCGCCTCGCCGAGGAGGTGGAAATTCGCCCGCCCGAGGTCGTCGAGCGTCGGGACGCCGCCGACGGCGTCACCAAGTGGACGGTGGCCGTTGGCGGAGGCAACGCCGTCGAGACGGTCCTGATTCCCGACCGGGGACGGCAGACGCTATGTATCTCTTCCCAGGCGGGATGCGCCCTCGACTGTGCATTCTGCGCCACCGGCAAGCAGGGCTTCGACGGCAATCTGACGCCTCACGAGATCGCCGGGCAGGTGTGGCTCGCGGCGCGGGAACTGGAGCGCCGGGGCGACGAGCGCGGCCTAACGAACGTCGTCTTCATGGGCATGGGCGAGCCGCTGCTCAATTTCGATGCCTGCATCACGGTGGCCAATCTGCTCATGGACGATCTGGCCTACGGTCTGTCAAAGCGCCGCGTCACCATCAGCACGGCCGGGGTGGTGCCGAATATACGCTTGCTCGCCGAGCACACCGACTGCGCCCTGGCCGTCAGCCTGCATGCGGCGGAGGATGCTTTGCGCGATCGCCTTGTTCCCCTCAACCGGCGCTATCCTCTAGCAGAGTTGATGGACGCGTGCCGGACGTATTTGTCCCGCGTCGGCGAGCGTCGGTCGGTGACCTTCGAATATGCGCTCATGAAAGGCGTAAACGACAGCCTGTCCCACGCGGCGGCGTTGGCCAAGCTGTTGCGGACCCTGCGTTGCAAGATCAATCTGATACCGTTCAACCCGTTCCCGGACGCCGCTTTCGAACGGCCCGATGTGAGCGCGATCACAGCGTTCCAGACCTACCTGATGAACGCGGGCTATACGGCCACGCTGCGCGCAACCCGGGGCGACGAGATCGCTGCGGCGTGCGGCCAGCTCACCGGCGCGGTGCGAGACCGCACCAACAGGCGGGCACGCTACATTGCCCGGCTCCGCCAACAGCCGGCTTCGCCGCCGCGAGCGGGGCTGGCCGGATGAGCGAGGTCGATTCGCCGGGTTCCGCCTTGCGCGCGGCGCGGCAGGCAATGGGCGCGAGCGTGCGCGAGGTCGCAAGGTCCTTGAAGGTGTCCTGGGCGATCATCGAGAACATCGAAGCGGAACGGTTCGACGCGTTGCCGGTGAGGGTATTCACACGCGCGTATATCCGCGGCTATGCCCGCCTGGTGGAGCTCGACCCCGATGAGGTGCTGCGGGCCTACGACCAGAAGACCGCTTCGGGGGAGACGACGGAGAACGAAACGCGGCCGCGGAGTACAGTTCCGAGAACGCTGGCGACTTTCACCATGGGCTCGCAAGTGCCGCGGCGGCAGTCGTGGGTGTTCGGCGGCACGGTGATCGTCGTCATGGCCGTGTCTGGCCTTTTCCTCTGGTTGATCTGGCCCTCCGAGGTGCCGATAGCATCGGCGCCGGTCGGAGAGCCGAACCAGGCTTCCATGGACAACGGGGTGCAGCCGGTCTCGGCCGCAGACGAGGTGCCTTTCGAATTGGCTGTCCCCACCGATGCTTCAGCGCCTGTTTCCGAGCCCCCAGTCGAACCCATGCCGAACGGTCCCATCGCCCAGAGCGAAACGCCCGTCTCGGGTGACGTCTCGGGGGTCGTCTCTAACGGCTGGCCGGACGATCCCGCGGACGACCTGCCGTTGGTGTCTGTCCTGAACGGTTCGGCGAACGATCCCGAGGACGGATCTGTTCCCCTGTCGAACCCGCTGACTTACACGCCGGGCGGTGACCACGTGCTGCTCTTCCAGTTCACGCACGATTCTTGGGTCCAGGTGTTCGACGCCGCGGGTAGCCTGCTGCATGAAGATCTGGAACGCGCCGCAGGCGAGTTGGAGGTGAGCGGAGATGCCCCGTTCACCATCACGCTCGGTTACGCGCCCGGTGTCGATCTCGAATACAACGGCGAACGCGTGATGCTTTCGCAGCACACGCATGACAACATCGCCCACTTGGTGCTTGGACTGTGACCCTGCAATACCGGGCCGTTCGCGGCATGCGCGATCTCGCCGAAGGAGATGCGGCGGACCTGCGGCAGGTGGAGGAGCAATGCATCGCCGTGGCGCGTGCCTTCGGCTTTGAGGAGATCCGCCTGCCGTTGGTGGAGTCCGCCGAACTCTTCAGCCGGGGGATCGGGACGGCGACTGACATCGTCGAGAAGGAGATGTACGTCTTCGACGACCGCCGTGGCAAGCATCTGGCGCTGCGCCCGGAGGGAACCGCCGGATGTGTGCGCGCCTGCATCGAGCGCGGATTGCTGCACAATCGGACGCAGCGGCTCTGGTATGCGGGTCCGATGTTTCGCTACGAGCGCCCGCAGCAGGGCCGCTACCGTCAATTCGACCAGGTCGGCGCGGAAATCTTTGGCGTTGCCGGACCGGAGGCGGATGCGGAGTTGATACAGATGGCGGCGGCGATCTGGGAGGCCCTCGACATCGGTCACGCGGTGCGACTGGAGATCAACGCCCTCGGCTCCAGCGCTTCGCGAGCCGCGTACGGCGAAGCGCTGGTCGCCTTCCTCGCGCCGCATGAGAGTGAACTCGACGGCGACAGCCGCCGGCGCCTGCATGCAAATCCGTTGCGCATCCTGGACAGTAAGGTGGCGTCCACGCAGCGCATCCTTGAAGAGGCCCCGAACCTGGCGGACTACCTGGACGCTACCGAGCGCGGGCAGTTCGATGCGCTGCGGGAACTGCTCGACGGTCTGGGACTATCCTACCGGGTGAATCCCCGGTTGGTGCGAGGCTTCGACTACTACACCCACACGGTGGTCGAGTGGGTAGCCGACGGAATTGGCGCCCAGGACACGGTCTGCGCCGGCGGCCGCTACGACGGGCTGATCGAGCTTCTCGGCGGGCATGCGACGCCAGCCGCCGGATTCGCCGTCGGAATCGACCGCGTTGCGCTGTTGCGTCAGGCGGCGACGAACGCTTCGGAGTATCGTTCTGCCGATGTGTACGTGGTCGTGCAGGACGGGAAACACATGCCGGCGGCGCTGGCGGCGGCGCAGGCGTTGCGCGTTCGCGTGCCGGGCTTGGGCGTTCGCATGCACGCGGGCGGCGGTGGCCTGTCGGCCCAGTTCCGACGCGCGGACCGCAGCGGCGCATGTTGGGCGATGATTGTCGGCGAGGATGAAATAGCCCAGAATCGCGTCTCCCTTAAGTGGCTGCGCGCGGATCGTCCGCAGACGATCGCTCCCATGGACGAAGTGGCGGCGATGATCCGCGACGCGCGAGTGCACGGACGTTAATGACGTGTCTGAGTATCTTTCTGACGAAGAACGGGTCGAGTGGCTGCGAAACTGGTGGTCGCGCCACGGCTTGGCCATCATTGTCGGCATCGTGGTGGCTGTGGCCGGCGTATTGGGCTGGCGCTGGTTCCAGGAATATCGACAGGACCAGGCCGAAGGGGCTTCGCGCGCCTACAGCGCGTACCTGACCGCCCGCGCCATGGGAGACGCGTCGGCACTTGCCGCGGATCTCGCCGAGGCGCGCGAGGGTACGGCCTATCACATATTCGCCTTGCTGTATGAGGCCAGGGACGGGGTCGACAGCGAAGATTGGGAACCCGCGGCGGCGCTGTTGTCCGCAAGCGCGGACTACGCGGAAGACGACGTCCTGCGCGACCTGGCGGCGCTGCGACTGGCGAAAGTCCAGCGACAGATCGGTAAGCTCGACGAAGCTCTCGAAATCCTGGCTGGCGTGTTGAGTCCCGGGTTTGCCGCCGAGGTTGCAGAACTTACAGGCGACATCCTGGTACAAAAGGGCGATAACGCAGACGCGCGCGAAGCGTATCAATCCGCGCTCGAACTGGCCCCCGACGCCGGGCGGGTGTTGCTGGAATTGAAACTGGCCACCGTGGCGCCCGCCGCGGCGGGCGACGAAACGGAATCTCCAGGGCAATGAAGTACTTCCATGGAACAAGCGCCCTCGGCGGGCACTGCCTGCGGATCGCGGCCGTTTTCACGCTGCTATCGGCTGTCGGATGCAGTTGGTTCAGCTGGGTGCCGGGCATCGGTGGCGGCGACAAGAAGGGGGACACCGACAAGCCGGCGCCGCTGGTCGAGTTTGCCGAGGAAGCGGACGTGGTGCGGTTGTGGCAGGCGTCGGTGGGCAAGGGCCTGGGCCGCAAATACCTGCGGCTGTCTCCGGCCATCCTCGCGGACCGCATCTATGCGGCGGACGCGTACGGCACCGTCGCCGCATTTGATCGATTCACGGGCGGGAACGCGTGGCGCACCAGCATCGGCAAGCCGGATGCCAGGTCGGGCTTCAAGTTTTGGGACCGACGCGACCCGTCTTTCGTAACGGGTGGCGTCGGCGCGGCTGGCGGCCGGGTCCTGGTTGGCACCACGCGGGGCGAGATCGTCGCGCTGGACGCGGCGGACGGGTCCGCTCTGTGGCGGTCCGAAGTCAGCAGCGAAGTGTTGGCGCGTCCGGTCGGCGCCGAGGGCCTGGTCGTCGTGCAGACCGCAGACGGCCGGGTTTCCGCCCTGAACGGCGCCGATGGCACACCGCGCTGGAGCTTCGACACTCAGCCGCCGATCCTGACGCTACGCGGCACCGCGGTCCCCGCGCTGCGCGATGGGCTTGTCTATGCCGGTTTCGCCACCGGCAAGGTCGCGGCGTTTCGCGCAGAGAACGGCGAGCCCGTGTGGGAGCAGCGCGTGATGCTGCCGGAAGGCCGGTCCGAGTTGGGCCGTATGGTGGATGTGGACGGATCCCCCCTCGTCCAGCGCGGCGTCGTCTATGCGGTTAGCTTCCAGGGACGCCTGAAGGCGTTTCGAGGGACCGACGGCGCCATCCTCTGGGAGTCCGAGATGTCGTCATTTCTCGATCTTGCCGAAGGCTACGGTCAGATCTACGTCGTGTCGGACGAGGATGTCGTCAGCGCTATCGAACAGACTGACGCGGCGCTGGTGTGGCGGCAGGAGGGCCTGCGCAATCGACGTTTGACCAGCCCGGTGGCGTTCGGCAACTACGTCCTGGTGGGCGATGCCGAAGGGTACTTGCACGTGCTCGCCCAGAGCGACGGCCGCCTGGTCGCGCGGCGCAAGATTGGCGACGGCCTGCGTTCCGGCATGATAGTCGCGGACAACGTCGTGTACCTGCTCACCAACGATGGCCGGTTGAACGCGCTGGAGATCAGGCGCAAGGCATGATAGTCGTCGCCCTCGTGGGTCGGCCGAACGTTGGGAAATCCACCTTGTTCAACCGGCTGACGGCGGCCCGCGACGCGCTGGTCGCGAATCGGCCGGGGCTCACGCGCGACCGCCAGTACGGCGTCGCCGACCTCGATGGCCTGACCGTGGCCGTGATCGACACGGGCGGTTTGGAGAACGATGTCGATGACGCCGAGATGGCATCGCTGGTCGCGGAGCAGGCGAACATCGCGATCGCCGAGTCCGACTGGGTGGTGTTTCTGGTCAACGCCCGCGAAGGCCTCACCGCCGCAGACGAAGAAATCGCCGACGACCTGCGCCGTGGCGGCGCGCGCACGCTGCTCGTCGCGAACAAGATCGACGGCGTCCCACCCGAAACCGCCCTGGCCGACTTCTCCCCCCTCGGATTCGGCTCGCCCCTGCTCATATCGGCCGCTCACGGCCGCGGCATTGCCGGCTTCCGGGAGAGCTTGGCGGAATGCGCCAGCGCTGGCGCAAGGGACAGCCATGGGGGCGATGGGGGTGCAAGGGAAGGGGGTGCAAGGGAAGGGGGTGCAAGGGACACCCATCGTGCAAGGCGTGGGGACGCGAAGGACACCCACCCGCGCGCGAACGACCCGCGAACTCGCCACTCCGAGATCCCGAAGGTAGCGGTGGTGGGGCGTCCGAATGTCGGCAAGTCGACGCTAGTCAATCAGCTCTTGGGCGATGCCCGCCAAATCGTTTCAGAGACGCCGGGCACCACTCGCGACGCCGTCTACACGCCGTTCAAGCGTGGCGATTCGAGCTATTTGCTGATTGATACCGCCGGCGTGCGCCGACGCGGCCGGGTTCACGACGTGGTCGAGAAGTTCTCCGTGGCGAAGACCCTCGAAGCGCTGAGGCACGCCGATGTCGCCCTGGTCTTGATTGATGCTCGCGAAGGCCTGGTCGATCAGGATCTGAACGTCATGCGATACGCGGCCGACGCAGGTACTGGCCTCATCCTCACGGTGAACAAGTGGGACGGACTCTCGTCCGAGGAGCGAACCGTGGTGCGCAAGGGTATTGATCGTCGCATGCGGTTCGCGCCGTGGGTACCGGCGAAGTTCATCTCAGCCTTGCGTGGCACGGGCGTCGCTGGGCTCTTGCGTCTGCTCGACGACATCTACTCCGCTACGGGACTCGACGCGTCTCCTGCGGAGTTGACCCGCATTCTCGCCCGAGCGACCTTGAAACATCCGCCGCCGGCAGTCGGCGGCCGACCGATCAAACTCCGTTTTGCCCACAAGGTTGGATCGCGCCCGCCGGTCATCGCGGTGCACGGAAACCGCACCCGCGTCCTGCCCGCATCCTACGTCCGCTATTTGGAAAACGTCTATCGCGACGCGTTGTCGCTCGCCGGCGTACCCGTCAAGATCACCCTGCAGTCGGGCGACAACCCGTTCGCGGGCAAGCGCAACGCACTGACCCCAAGACAGCGCGCCAGCCGCCAACGCGTCATTCGACGCGACAGGCGTCGCTGAGCTTCCCGAACAATACCGCCCACCAACCTTCGGGCCACTCGTGCGTCCCAAAGGACAGCGGGGGTCTCGGGGACACCCATGAGACGGATCTCAGGGACACCCATTAGGCACGGGGACAGCCATCATTGGATCTCAGCATTAGGCACGGGGACAGCCACCAGTAGTCACGGGGACAGCCATCATTGGATCTCAGAGGGGGGATCTCGGGGACACCCATGGGACGGATCTCGGGGACGCCCGGATCTCAGGGACACCCATTGGACAAGGCACGGGGACAGCCATTGGACAGGGGACAGCCACGGGGACGGACAGCCACGGGGACAGCCATAGCCATGGGGTCTCGGGGACACCCATCATCTAGGCACGGGGACCAGTAGTCGCGGGGACAGCCATCAGGGCGGGGGTCTTGGACAGGGTCTTGGGGACAGGGTCTCGGGGACACCCATAGGGACAAGCTGCTGATGGGTGTCCCTGTGAACTCATCCTCGTGCGTCCCAAAGTAGTCGCGGGGACAGCCATCAGGGCGGGGGTCTTGGACAGGGGTCTCAGGGACACCCATAGACAAGGCACGGGGACAGCCATAGCCATCTGGGTACGGGGACCATCTGGGTACGGGGACAGCCATCAGCATTAGGCACGGGGACAGCCACCAGTAGTCACGGGGACAGCCATTGACAGGGTCTCGGGGACACCCATAGGGACAAGCTGCTGATGGGTGTCCCTGTGAACTCTCCCTGTGAACTCAATGGGTGTCCCTGTGACTCCCTCCAGGAAAGGGGGGATCTCGGGGACACCCATGGGACGGATCTCGGGGACGCCCGGATCTCAGGGACACCCATTGGACAAGGCACGCCCGGATCTCAGGGACACCCATCGCCCGGATCTCAGGGACACCCATTGGACAAGGCACGGGGACAGCCATAGCCTGGGGTCTCGGGGACACCCATCATCTAGGCACGGAGACCGGGCGGAAGCCGAGCCTAGCTCGGCTGGAACGACTAAGCGCTGGGCTGTAGGTGAAGGACAGCCAAGTTCAATGAGCGCAAACGCGAAAGCGCGATGCAAAAGGCACGATGGGCGGCCATTGAGGGGAAGCTTGGAGGGGAGCTATTCGATGCGCTCGATGTGGCCTAGGGTCTGTATCAGTGCTAGCGGGTCGACTTTTGCGCCATGCATGCTTACGGTCCAGTGCAAGTGAGGGCCCGTGGCGCGGCCCGTAGCGCCCACGGAGGCGAACGCCTCGCCCCGAGCGAGTATGTCGCCCTGCTTGACACGAACTTCATGCAGGTGGCAGTACATGGTTACCAAGCCTGCTCCGTGGTCGATCATCACCGTATTGCCGTTGAAGAAGAAATTGCCGGTGACTACCACCAGCCCCGCGGCAGGCGCGATGATAGGCGTCCCTGTATCAGCCGCGATATCAAGACCCTGATGGGGACTGCGAGGTTGCCCGTTTAGGATCCGCCTACGCCCGAATGGGCTGGATATTTCTCCGTCCACGGACAACAGGAACGGGTGCAAGTCTCCTCTGTCGAGGCTCACCAATGCATATGTCGCACGCATTCTCGTGGTCTCTTCGTTGATGCGGGCCAAATCTTCGGCATTCGGGTTGACCATGCGAGCGTTGGCGATGGTCAAACGCTGGACGGGAAAATCTTTCGCCGCCACATCGAACGACAGCTCAAGACTACCCGTGCGTGTGGTGATGTCGACGCTGTGCTGTCCCGGGACTGTGTCCAACGGTAGGCCGATCAGCGCATGGCCGCGGTGGAGCAGCGCGGGGCGGCCGTCGAAGTGCACCTCAACAGCATGTTCGGGTAACGGTATCGCCACGACGCCCCCCGGGACGCCGGAACCCACGACGGCGGCGAGTAGCGACAACAACGCAATCATGGTGGATCAGTGCGTGTCGATCCAGCGATCACTGTCGCGTCAATAGTTCCTGACGCCAAGTGTGCCTGGATGGCATCGCCTGCGCGAGCCTCTGCCGCATCAGCAATCACGGCGCCCCAACGCGTGCCGTCGGGGCGCGCAACTATAGCGTACCCACGGTCGAGCGTAGCAAGCGGGCTAACGGCACGAAGCGCGCGCCGCATGGCGGCAACGGCTGCGTCCGAAGCATCCAGTTTGCGTTGCGCTGCCGCGCCCAATTCTTGCCGAGCCCGCGCGGCACGATCAGTCGCGCGTTCGATTAGGACATCGGGATTGGCGCGCGCCAGCAACCGTCGGGCCGTACCAAGGCGTGCTCCGGAGACGCTCATGCGACGATCAATTGTCCGTGCCAGGCGATCGCGTAACTCGTCCGCCCGCTGCATTCGCTGCTCCAGCGAACGCGATGGGTGGGTCAACCTGCGACTGGTTGCATCGAGCAAACGACGTTCCGATTGAACCCGGTCCAGTGCCCGCGCGGCCAACGTATCAGCGCGTCGGCGGACGCGAAGAATGAGTTCCGCGCGGTCGGGTGTCACCATTTCCGCCGCCGCGGAGGGAGTAGGCGCTCGCTGGTCCGCGACGAAGTCGGCGATGGTGACATCGGTTTCGTGTCCGATGGCGGAGACGATCGGGATCGCGCACTGCGCTATGCGTCGTGCCAGCGCTGCCGAGTTGAACGCCATGAGGTCTTCCAGGGAACCTCCGCCTCGAGTCAGTAGCAGCACGTCCGGTCGCGGCGTCGATGCTTCGGCTCGGTTGATCGATTCAATGATTTCGGAGACAGCTTCCGCACCTTGCACCGCAGCCGCGAAACAGGTGGCTTCGACACACGGGAATCTTCGCCGTAGGACCGCCAGGACATCTTGAAGTGCCGCTCCAGAGAGCGAGCTAACTATCCCAATGTGCCGAGCGAACGGAGGCAGCGCCCGCTTGCGATCCGCCGCGAAGAGTCCATCGCGTTGAAGTTCAATCTTTAGGCGCTCGAATGCGGCCCGCAATTCACCTTCGCCAGCGGGCTCGATAGCATCGACGATGGCTTGAAAATCGCCGCGCGCCTCGTATAGGGACAGCCGGCACTTGACGACGACCAGCGCGCCGTTCCGCAAGGGTTTGCGCACGAAACGATTCCGGTTGGCAAACATCGCGCATCGGACCTGCGCCTGCCCATCTTTCAGACTGAAGTACCAATGACCCGCACGGCCGGGACTACGGAAGTCGGATATTTCTCCCTCTACCAGAGTCTGTGGAAACCCTTGCTCGATCACAAGCCGAACGGTGGCTGTCAGCTCGCTGACTGAATAAACGTGTCGTGCGCTAGGGAGTTCGTACATTGCATCGTTCTTGTAGCACACGAGTTGTGCGATTTGAAAGGACGCTCGGGGCGCGGCTCCGGGACGACGCGGCTCCTGCGGCTCCGGGACACCCATTGCGGCTCCGGGACACCCATCGACGCGGCTCCGGGACATCCATTGCGGCTCCGCGGGACACCCATGGCTCCGGGCCAACATTGCCTGGCCTGGCGAGACGAATCCGGGACAGCCTTGCGGCGTATTTGGCTTTGGATACCCACGCTTGACGCGCCGGAGGAACGTGTCCGAGGGACACCTACACGTGTTGCATTGGCTTGGCCACTTCCTGGACGAGTGTCTCTTCGACAAGAAGTAGATCCCGGAGGATCGGGATTTGGATTTAAGTGGTTGAGAGGAGTTTTGGGACGCGGGAACTTCCGCTTGGGAGATGGTGAAGACTGGGGTCGGAGAAAAGTGCCGCTAAGAATATTTGCGCGTTGTCAGTCAGCGGGCGTGAGCGGGGCGGGCGCTGGAAGTTCAGAGGTTTTTTTGGATGGCGGGGGGATAAGGGAACACGCGCGCCGAGGCGGCGGCGCGCGCGTGGCCGCTTGAATCCGGCTGTGCAGGGCTCAAGCGATAGCGGCGAGCCACGCCGGGGTCTCACCTCGGCGCCGGCCCCGGCGACGCTGCGCCGCGAACGCGGACAGCCAGGTGTCGCGATCGCGCCAGGACAGCGGCGGATCGGTCTCCGCGTGCTCGCCGCGGCAACGCGCCGCTGTCCACTCCACCTGCTCCAGATACGCGGCCAGGGTCGTCGCTAGGGCTGGCTCGCCAGCCGTTAGCACGCGCCCCGAATCGTGATCGAGGCGTAGCGGCCGCAGCGGCTCGCGCCGCCGCTCCGGCGTTGCCCCTGCCTCCTCCAGCCGGCGCCGCAACGACGTCTGCTGCGGCGCGTCGAACCGCGCCACCATGCCCGCCCGCAGCGGATTCAGATCGTTGTACGCCATGCACGCGTGCACCGCCTGCGCGTCCGCCAATGGCTTCGATTCGAAGCGCCCCTCCCAGAAGCGTCCCGTGCGGTCCTCCTCCTCGTTCGCGCGGCGCGCGATGTTTTCGTTCAGGCACCTCATGTACCAGGACAGGTCGCCCAGCCGTTGCCGGAGCTCGTCCAGCCGGGCCGGATCCGCCAGCAGCGCCGCCTCATAGACGGCGCGCGCCTCGGGGTCCTTCGCGGGCGGGCCGAACACGCGAAGCCAGCGCTGCGCGACCTCGGCGTCGGACCAGTCGAGGGCGCGCGCGGGGCAGTAGTTGACGACAATGTGGTAGTGGTTCGACATGACAGCGTAGGCGTAGACGTCTACGGGGAAGACCTCGGTCAGGACGAGCAGCCGGCGTTCGATCCAGCCGCGTCGGTGGTCGAAGTTCTCGCCCGTGTGGGGATCTTCACCGCAGAGCCAGGCTTGGCGTACGCAGCGGTTGAGGAGGTGGTAGAAGCCGCCGTTCGCACGGTCGACCAGTTCGCTTCTGGGTCGCGTCATGGGGGCATTGTGAGCCGCCCCCGGCGGTACGGGTAGCGGCGCGCGCCGCCGCGCGGCGCGCGCTATCGCCGCTCCTCCGCGTGGCCGATTGTCCCGGCGGCCCGTCCGTCCGCCGATGCCGCGTCAAGCGGCCCGCCCAAAGTCTCTGGCGCCACGCCCATCCTGCAGATGCGCTCAACACCCGACGACGCCTATGGGTGTCCCGACGAGATGAGTGTCCAAAAGAGATGGGTGTCCCAATTTTCCTCGAGAGATGGGTGTCCCGGCCTGCAGGTGTCAATACCCCACCGAGGCCTATGGGTGTCCAACAGAGGATGGGTGTCCCCACCTGCAGTCCTGACCTGTACGAGATGGCCGTTCTGAGACGGCGGCAAGAACTGCAATGTGGAATTACGGGCGGCCGAGCAGAGGCCGACGCGACGGGAGCTGACCTAACGCCGCTGTCCGACCAACGACGGAATCTCCCTGAATTGATCCAACGCTTCGGGGTTGGCGAGCACTGACGCGTTGTTAGGTTCTCGTCCGTGGATGATGTCGCGCACTGCAAGCTCCGCGATTTTTCCGCTCATTGTGCGGGGCACGTCGTCAACCTGCAGGACCAATGCTGGCACGTGTCGGGGAGATGCGTTTCGCCGAATACGATCCTTGATTGCAGCTCGTAGAGGGGTGTCCAGAGTCAACCCTTCGCGCAGCACAACGAAAAGGACGATGCGCACGTCGTCGCGCCATGACTGTGCAACGCACAGCGATTCGACGACGGCGCCTATGGATTCAACTTGGCGGTAGATCTCCGCCGTGCCGATGCGAACGCCGCCCGGATTCAACACCGCGTCGCTGCGCCCGTGAATGATTATGCCGCCGTGGACAGTAAACTCGGCGAAGTCGCCGTGTGCCCAGACATTGTCGAACTTCTCGAAGTAGGCGGCGCGGAACTTCGCTCCATCGGGATCGTTCCAGAATCCCGTGGGTCGCGACGGGAACGATTTGGTACAAACGAGCTCGCCTTTTTCTCCGGGAGGCAGTGATTTGCCGTCCTCGCCGAACACGTCTATAGCCATTCCAAGCCCTTTGCATTGCAACTCGCCCGCGTAGACTGGCAGAAGCGGATTGCCGAGAGCGAAGCACGAGACGATATCAGTGCCGCCGGAAACGGAAGCCAGGGCTACGTCCTCCTTGAAGTCGCGATAAACGTAGTGGAATGCCTCCGGGGCAAGGGGTGAGCCGGTAGAAATAATCGAACGCAGTTTGGGCAACCGATGGCTCACGCGCGGTTTGATGCCGAATTTTTGTAGTGCGGAAAGATACTTGGCACTGACTCCGAATATCGAAATCCCTTCCGCGTCAACGAGATCGACCAGTTCGCTGCGATGAGGGTGGAATGGCGAGCCGTCGTACAGCACCATCGCGCAGCCGGTGGCCAGACCCGATACGAGCCAGTTCCACATCATCCAGCCGCAGGTAGTGAAGTAGAACAAGGTGTCGCCGCGGGACAGATCTACGTGCAGACGATGCTCCTTCGAATGTTGCAGCAGCGTTCCCCCAATGCCGTGCACTATGCATTTGGGTTTGCCCGTAGTACCAGAAGAATAGAGCACGTATAGCGGATCGTCGAAGCCGCGCGGCTGGAAAGACATTCTCTCTTCCCGGCGCTCTATTGCCGTCCGTTCAATGTCTTGGGCCCACAACAGCGCTTCAATCGAGTCGATGCGTTGCCGAACCTCCTCGGCCTTGGCGGACACATCGAACTGTTTGCCTCCGTATTGGTACTTGTCGCATGCGATCAGGAGCTTTGGTTGGGTCTGGCCGAACCGATCCAGTGCGCCCTCGACGCCGAAATCCGGCGAGCAGGATGTCCAGACTGCTCCAAGGCTTGCCCCCGCAAGCATGCAAATCACGGTTTCGGGCACGTTCGGCAGCCAACCGGCGATGCGGTCCCCGGCTACAACGCCCCGCTCGCGGAACTCCGCGGCGACCCGCGCGACACAGCGATACAGTTGCGCGTAAGTGAGCGTCCGGCGGTTGCCATTCTCGAGCACCCCCACGATAGCCGTTCGGCCGTCGTTCCAGTGCAGTAGGTTTTCCGCGAAATTGAGTTCGGCGCCCTGGAACCAGCGGGAGCGTAGAAAGTCGTCGCCGTGTTCCAATGCTCGCGGTGCCTCGGTTGTGGCGATGACGTCGCAAAAGTCCCACAGCGCTCGCCAAAAGGCGCCACGGTCCTTTACGGACCACGCATGCAACGCGTCATAGTCATCGAATCCGTGGCGTCGCATGAACTCCGCCAGATTTGATCTTTCTGCCATTTCGGCAGTTGGCGTCATCAATGGTTGGCTCATTTCAATGCGTAGTACTGGCCGGGTCGACGAGAAATCGCCGGCGATACTCCGGCAGTCGCTGACGGGGCGAGCAAAGACTTGGTCATCGGGACGGACTCCGTGGCATTCGCGGATTCTTCGCCAAAGGTCGGGACGTTGCAAGAACGGGTGGCTAGGACATCGATCCGCAGTGGCGCGAGTCAGGGGCTAGGACAGCCATCCATGGATGCGCGGCAGGACAGCCATGGCGGAACGTATTGCGCGGTTTTGGGACCCCGGTCTTGGGACAGCCATAGCGGATGCCCGGTTATGCGCGATTCGCTTGGGACAGCCATCGTGATTCGCTTGGGACAGCCATTGATTCGCTAGGACAGCCATCGGATTCCTGTGGACAATTCGCTTGGGACAGCCATTGATGCGTTGATTCGCTAGGACAGCCATCGCGGGCCATATGGGTAGCCAGACGATCTGGACAGCCATCGGGCTATCTTGGATATCCACACGTGGACGGCTACACGAGCCATGGACACCCATCGGACATCGCCCATCGGACATCGTGGACAGCCACACGGGGCACAGGTGGACAGCCAGCGAGCCATCGGCAAGTCACGGCATCGGGGCATCTTGTTGCTTGCGTCGCGTACGCCCCAAGCGCCGACGCCCCCGCGCCGACGACCCGCTGGGGTGCGGTCAGCGTACGGACTTTCGCGCGGAGGTTCGTGCGGACGATGTGGCAGCTATAATCGCCGGATGATCGAAAGCGGCCCGACATCGCACGTCTACTTTTCCCAGCGCCTGCGGCTTCACTACGTCGACTGGGGCAATGAAGAGGCGCCGCCCATGCTGCTGGTGCACGGCGGTCGCGACCATTGCCGGAACTGGGATTGGGTCGCTCGGGACCTGAGCCGTGACTACCACGTTATTGCGCCCGACCTGCGCGGCCACGGCGACTCTCAGTGGATGATCGGCGGGGGCTACAACACCGTCGAATATGTCTACGACGTCGCGCAGCTTCTGCATCAGAAGAAGATGACGCCGGCGACGATCATCGCCCACTCGCTCGGCGCGTCAGTATCCTTGCTGTACACCGGGTTGTATCCGGATACGGTCAAGACGCTTGTCGCCGTCGAGGGGATGGGTTTGCCGTCGCTCGCCGCGACGAGCGCGAAAAGCGGCGACAGCGCGGCGACGGGGCGCCTGCTGGACGACTGGGTGCGCAATACGCGCAGGATCTCGGGCCGGCTGCCGCGCCGGTACCCGACCCTGGAAGAAGCGTTCCATCGGATGCAGACGGAGAACCCCCACCTGTCGGAAGCGCAGGCGCGCCACCTCACGATCCATGGCAGCAACCAGAACGAGGACGGGACCTATAGCTGGAAGTTCGACAACTACGTGCGGGCGACGCCGCCGGTCGGGCTGACGGCGGACCAGACCCACCATTTGTACGAGCGCATCTCCTGTCCAACCCTGTTGGTCTACGGCTCCGAGTCATGGGTCCCCCATCCGGCGAAAGACGGACGCGCGAGGTATTTGTCGAAGATGCGGGCGGCAGTGATCGAGGATGCCGGCCACTGGGTCCACCATGACCAGTTGACGGAGTTCCTGTCCATCGTCCGCGGGTTCCTCCGGGATCCCACATCGCGCGACCCCTCATCCTCATCGAAGGACCACGCGAGGCCCGGCTCCTCGCAAGAGAGTGGCCTTGGTTGAGGGCGGCTCGGCGACCAGGATCGACATCGCCCGCGGGCTCCATGATCGGCCGCATCGGGGCGTCATCTATGTGACGGGCGGCGGCTCGCTCGTGCTGTCCGACCTCCTGCAGGTCCCCGGGGCTTCGGCCACGCTGGTCGAGGCGGGCATTCCCTACGCGGGAGCGTCGCTCGCATCGCTGTTGGGCGCGCCGCCTGCGCGGGCTTGCAGCGCCGAAACCGCGCGAGATCTCGCGATGTGCGCGTTCTTGCGCGCGAAGCAACTTGCCCCCGGGGCGAAGGCGTTCGGCTTCGCGATCACCGCGAGCCTGCGTTCGAGGCGCCCGAAAAGGGGCGAACATCGGGCGTATTGCGCCCTGCAGACATCCACGCGGACCCATACCACCTCACTTCGCTTGGCCAAGGGCGAGCGCAGCCGCGAAGGGGAGGAGCGTCTCCTGGGCGATGTCGCGCTGGCCGCCCTGGCGGAAGCCTTTGACATCGGCCATCCCGGCATAAGGCTGACAGCCGGAGACACGCTGCAGGCGCACGTCGCCGAGGGCGACCCGGAAACGCAAGAACTCTTGTCCGGCGCGCGCGCGGCCGTCGGAGCCGGTGCGCAGAAAGCGATTCTTCCCGGGGCTTTCAATCCGCTGCACGAAGGCCACCGGCGGATGGCGGCGGCCGCGGCCATGCGGTTGGGCGAACCTGTCGCGTACGAACTCTGCATACGCAACGTCGACAAGCCGCCGCTCAACTTCCACGACATTCGGGCGCGCAGGGAACAGTTCGCCGAGTCCGAGGAGGTCTGGTTGACGAATGCGTCCACCTTCGTCGAGAAGGCGCGCGTCTTCGGCGGGGTCACGTTCGTCGTCGGCGCGGACACCATGTGCCGCATCGCGGACGCGAAGTATTACGAAGACGGCGATGTGAGCGCGGCGGTCGACGAACTCGCCGGGATTGGATGCCGCTTCCTCGTGTTCGGCCGGCTACTCGAGCAAGAAGAAGGAGATCGCTTCGTCACCCTGGACGACCTCAAGCTGCCGGACCGGCTGCGCGCCTTGTCAGCGGGCTTCAGTGAAGGGGAGTTCCGCAGCGACGTTTCATCGACAGCTCTGCGCGCGCGCCGAGCAACACCCTAGCTGGCGGCACCACCCTCGCGAATGATGCGATGTCACACGCAAGTCTGGTACCGTTGCCCGTTGAAGCGACGCGTAACGCGCTCGCGCGTTACGCGCGGTAGATAGTAGATAGTAGATAGAGGGGACCAGACCGCCTTTGGCCACGACAGAGCAAGAGCAGCGGGAACTACACGTGCAGCCAGAGCGGGGCCAGAGCAGGCGTCTGGGCGAGATGCTGGTCGAGCGGCACGCCGTGCAGCAGGCCGACATCGACCGGGCGCTCCAGATTCAGCGCACCGTGGGCGGCCGGCTGGGCACGCTCCTTGTCCGCACGGGCGCCATTTCCGAAGACATGCTACTGCGCACGCTGGCGGAGCAGATCGGCGCGCTATATCTCGCCGACGCGGAGGATTTTCCGGACACGCTGGACATGTACCGCTTCATGTCGGCGTCGCCGATCAAGCTCAGTTGGTTCCTCGACACCGCCGTCCTGATGTGGCAGCGGGACGAGAGCATTTACTGTCTCGCCCGCGACCTCCCCGACCACAAGGTGGCCCAGACGTTGGAATACTTCTACCAGACCGCCGACGCGGCCGCTGGGGATGCTCCGCCCATCCGCTTCTGCCTCACCGCGAACCACCACCTCGATCGCGCTCTTGACCATGTCCGCCAGGAGCGCGCGATGGAGAACCTGTTCTCCGGCGACGGGGTGCAACATCTGCGCGATATGGCCGAGCAGGCCCCGGTGATCGAGCTGGTCAACAATCTTCTGTCCCAGGCTGTGGATCTGGGGGCGTCCGACATCCACGTCGAACCCACCGAAGAGACCTTCTCCGTGCGCATGCGCGTCGACGGCGTGATGCATACCCGGCTGACGCAGTCGAAGGACCGCTTCGCCGCCGTCGCGTCGCGCATCAAGCTGATCGCGGGTCTCGACATCGCGGAACGCCGGCTGCCCCAGGACGGCCGCATCACGGAGCGCGTTTCGGGGCGCGAGATGGATATCCGCGTGTCCACGGTGCCGTGCGCATTCGGCGAATCCCTTGTCCTGCGCCTGCTTGCCACGGAGCGCGACGACCTGGTGTTCGGCAACCTTGGCATGGAGCCCGACCATCTCAAGATGTTCCAAGGCTGGCTCGGGACCACCAATGGCATCGTCCTCGTCACGGGTCCGACGGGTTCCGGCAAGTCCACCACGCTCGCCGCCGCCCTGGAGGAGATCGACGACGGCGCCAAGAAGATCATCACCGTCGAAGATCCGGTGGAATACCAGATGCCGAACATCACGCAGATGCAGGTTCACGCGGAAATCGGCCTCACCTTCGCCCGCTCGCTGCGCGCCATCCTGCGGCAGGACCCCGAGGTCATCATGATCGGCGAGATACGGGATCTCGAGACGGCGGAGATCGCCATCCGCTCGGCGCTGACCGGCCACGTGGTTCTGTCCACTTTGCACACCAACGACGCCATATCGAGCTTCACGCGCCTGATCGACATGGGCGTCGAGCCGTTCCTGGTGGCGGCGCCCGTTCGCGGGGTGCAGGCGCAGCGGCTGGTCCGCAGGGCCTGCCCCAACTGCTCGGTGCCGGTGCCGCGACCGGCGCTGGCGGACGGCTACCTGGACGCCGTGCCGGCGCACATGATCGGCAACCGCTGGGTCTCGGTCGAAGGCTGCGACCACTGCCGCCACACGGGCTATCGCGGGCGCACCGGCATCTACGAGCTGGTGCCGATGACGGATGGCCTGCGGGACATGATCGTTTCCGGCGCGCACCTGAGCGAGTTGAAGCGCCTGGCGCGGGAACAGGGCTGCCGGACCCTGGTCGAGGACGGCCTCATCAAGGCGTCGCGCGGCGAGACGACGGTGGAGGAGTTGATGCGGGCCATGGTGATAGACGCCGAGGCGGGCTAGCGCCCGCGCCCGCATATTTCACCAGGCCGAACGATGCCGGAATTCAACTACGAGACCGTCGACAGCGGCGGTCAATCGAGCCAGGGCCGCGTTGAGGCCGCCTCCCGCGCGGACGTCGTGCGCCAGCTCTCCCGCGACGGCCAGACGGTCGTCGCCGTCGACGAGCACCGCGCCCCTGCGCTGGGCGGACTGCGCCGCGGTCCGAGGGCCCAGGACGTGACCATAGCCTTCAACGAACTCGCCACCCTGCTCGAATCCGGCGTCGCCCTCGGGGATGCGGTGACGGCCCAGGGCCGAGGCACGCACCATCCCCATCTCGCGGCCGCGTTCGAGGCGATGGCGCGCGGCCTCATGCGCGGGCAAAGCTACCTCGAGGTGCTGCGCGAGAGCGACTTGCCCCTTCCCGACTATGTCTACCAACTGGTCGAAGCCGGCGAACATAGCGGCCGTCTGGCCGAGGCGCTGCGCGGCGCGGTGCAGCAGATGGAATACGACCTGCGGGTCGCCTCGGATATCCGGGGCGCCCTGGCATATCCATCGATTCTGATCGTGGCGGGCATCGCGGCGGTGTTTATCGTGTTCATCTTCGTCGTGCCGCAGTTTTCCAACCTGCTTGAGTCTGCCGAGGACCTGCCGTTCCTGGCGGCGGCCGTCCTCAATACCGGCGCTTGGTTCAACGCCAACGCCGGGCTGCTGGCGGGCATCGTCGCCGCGGTCGTCGCAGTCGGCGTGGCGCTGATGCGGCGCGAGGGATTTCGCCGCAGGCTGACCGACGCCGTCGCTACGCTGCCCCTGGTGCGCGGCTGGTTTTCGGAGGTCGATACCGCCAAGTGGGCCTCCGTCATGGGCGCGATGCTCGCGAGCCGCGTCGAACTCATGGATGCCTTGGGGCTAGCGTCCCGGGGCGTGCGGATCAGCCGCCGCAAGGAGCTGCTGGACCGGGCGGCGGACGACGTGAGAAGCGGCGTGGCGTTGTCGGCGGCGCTCGAGAAACAGGACGCGCTGACGCCGACGGGCTACAATCTGATCCGCGTCGGCGAACAGTCCGGACGGCTGGCAGAAATGATGCGGGCGCTGGCGAAGTTGTATGAAGAGAACAGCGCGCGGCGCATGCGGCGCGTCCTCACGTTCATCGAGCCAGCGGCCGTCCTGCTGATCGGCGGGTTCCTGGGAACCATCATGATCGGCATGATATTGGCGATAACGAGTGTTAATAAGATTGTGCTTTGAGCGCCGCATGAGCGAGGGCGCCATGCGCGCCATGAATAGTCCGGCCAGGGGTTTCTCCCTGATCGAACTGATGATCGTACTGGTCATCATTGGCCTGCTCGCCGGTCTGGTCGGCCCGCAACTCATGAAGCAGTTGGACAGTTCCAAGGTCAGCGTCGCCGAGACGCAGATCAAGATGCTGCGCGGCGCCCTGCAGACCTACAGGCTCGATGTCGGCTCCTATCCGAGCACCGCCGAGGGCCTGGCCGCCCTGATGTCCCCGCCTGACGAAGTCGCTGAATACTGGCGCGGTCCCTACCTGCAGGATGAATTGCCGGCCGACCCGTGGCGGAACCCCTATCAATACGAAGCGCCGGTGAACAATCTCCAGGGCTTCGTCCTTTACTCCTTCGGCATGGACTCGGCCAAGGGCGGGGAAGGCGACAATGCGGACATCGGATATCTGCCGGAAGGAAGCTCGTAGGCCGCGGCGCGGCTTTACATTGCTTGAACTGCTGGTCGTGCTGGCCGTTCTCGGCTTGGCGACGGCGATGGCGATGCCAAACCTCCAGCGACTCTACGCCGCCGCGACGCGAGCCAGCGAGCGGGACCATGTCCTGGACCAGATCGCCGGCCTCGGTCGCGAGGCCATGCTGCGCGGGCGCGCCTATGTGGTCTTCGGCAACGCGCCGCCGCCGGACCCCGCCGAAGCAGCCCGCTATGCGGACTACGAGACCTACCTGGTGCATATCCCGGAGGGTTGGCGCCTGGTCCTCGACACGCCCCTGGTGGTGCTCGCGAACGGCGTCTGCCTGGGCGGGGCGCTGACGCTGTCCCACGCCCAGTCCGCCGCCGTGAGGGTCGAACTCGCACCGCCGTACTGCCGCGTCGACTCGGGCGCTTGAGCCTGGGTTATAGCGACGGGTCATCGCATATCGCCGCAGAACATCCTCTGATCGCGGCAGCGGCGGACCGGCGCGAATCCGGCGCGAAAAAAGGGCACTCTCCACTGTCCCGGGGAGAGTTCCTCGTCTACAGCGCTCTTTGGACCTTGGAAACCGCAGCGCTATCCCGCCTCGGCCACCGCGTCATTTCGTACCACGCTGCCGCCATCTCGGCGCCGTATTTGTTCCTGCACCGAGACAGGCGCGTCATGAGGTTTGTCGCCAGGGTGGTTGCCTTGTCGTCGATAGGGACGGGATACGCCACGGTTGCGGCGTGGTTGACCAACTGTCGAGTTGCTCCAGGGCGAACAAGGCCTTCGCCAGGTTGCGCGATCTGGCTTCTTCGGGGCGAAGTCGGTCCACGTCGATGAACGTGTAGTCGAACCTGTCCCATGGACTTGCCGCGCCCGGTGTCCAGGCGGGACGGCCGTTGTAAACCAGAACGGGCACGATGAAAGGTGGTTTCACCTCTACGCAATTGCCCAGGCACAGTAGCTCCGAGAGTGCTGGGGCGTACTGGCGCAGGCGTTCCACCACTTTCGGATAGGGATGCGAGCAAAACTCGATCATCAGCACAGGGGTTCCCCGTGGTTGCCGTCTGCCGGGCAGGTAGTCCACCCGCCACGGCGCATCGATGTAGACCTCGCGCACATGCTGGATCCGATCGAGGCCAGAGAAAACGCAGTTGCTCGGCATTAGTTCCAATGTCCGAGTGTCGAGATCGGCCGTGAGCTCCCTGGGCAGAAAGTCCAGCAAATCCGCGACCATTTCCTTGCAGCGGAACAAATTTCGGATTCGTGCATCCCTGGGACGCGACTTGGCTTCGTCGGACTCAATCCGTATGGAGTCTGCCTTGCGACAGGTCTCGCAGATGCCGTATTACAGATCTCGGCCGTAGTTCCAGCAGTAGTAGCAGATGCCCAGGCGCTGCCCCACCCCGGCGAGCACCTCTCCGGGATTGCCATCGTGGTACCGCGCCAGCCGCAAGCTCTCTCGCACAAAGCTCAGCGTCCTGTCCCTGCCGATATCCTTGAAGAACGACGCGGCCTCGATCTTGGTCAGGACCTTGTTCAACAGATCGCTGTTCCAGTGGTCAGACATCCGCAGTCCTTGGTTCGACAGTGGAGTGGGTTTTCGAAGTCACCGGCAAGAGGGACACGAACCGTCCTCCAGGTCGTCGCTTTGCTTGAAGCACCAACGACAGATGCCAAGGGTTTCGCTGATGTCTCCGAGCACCTCTCCCGGATTGCCGTCGTACATCTGCGCTAGACCAATCATGTCTTCAAGGAACTCCGAAGTTTTCTCCGGCCCGATCTTCGAGAAATATGACTCGCGCGCCAGTTTGAGAAGCATGCTGCTCAACATGTAGCTGCCGCTGTGATTGGACACGTCCGGGTATTTTTTGGGACACCCATCGTTGTCGGGACACCCACCCACCACCTCAACAAGGACACCCACCGGTGTTGGGACACCCACCGCCACAAGGACACCCATCCCGCGCCTTGCCCGAACCACGGTTTCGTGCTCATCGCATCGTTGTCGGGACACCCACCCACCACCTCAACAAGGACACCCACCGGTGTTGGGACACCCACCGCCACAAGGACACCCATCCCGCGCCTTGCCCGAACCACGGTTTCGTGCTCATCGCGACCTTTTGGACCCTGGCGGCGATGGCTGTCCTTGCATCGTTGTCGGGACACCCACGGCAACAATGTCTATCGGCAATGCGGCCTATTTGGGACACCCATCATTGAGGCAAGGACACCCATCGTTGTCTATGGCTGTCCCTGCGGCCTACCCTTTTGAGGCAAGGACACCCATCGTTGTCTATGGCTGTCCCTGCGGCCTACCCTTTGTCTATGGGTGTCCCTGCGGCCTACCTCTTTGTCTATGGGTGTCCCTGCGGCCTACCCTCGAACGGGAGCTCGAACGGGAGTTCGCGCGGCGCAGCACGGGGCCGCGCTGGCCCACCTGTGAGGCGGCTCTGTGGTCATGGAGCACGGCATGCCACCTTGGGTCGCTCGCAGCGGTGCGGGTCGGCGCGGGTGTTAGAATCGCGGGATGGCCAAGACCATTCTCACGGGCGATACCCCCTCGCGCTTCCTGGCTGAAGAATCCGCTCTGTTGGTGCCCCTTCGGGACAAACGGCCGCTCGACTTTGGCGCGGCGGCGTATGGCGCGACGCAGCCTGAATTGGATTTCCCCGGCTGCGAACCGATGCGTCTGACGCTCGATGAGATCGACACTTTCGAGGGGCGGCTGGAGTTCTGGGACGCCCGCGCGGAAACCGCCTGGGTGGTCCGCGATGTCAGCCCGGTGCACGAGAGCCCGGCCCATGGTTTGGTGGCGTTGGTCGAGCGCATCGCCGCCGCGCGCGGTTCGCCGATCAAGTGCTACGGGGCGATGGCCCTGATGCAATGCGATGCGGATGGCGCGCCCCGGCGGATCATGCAGGCTGACCAGTCCGTGTACCTGCGGCCGAAATGGGTCGTACTACCGGGGCCGCGCGCGATGATCGTCGGTGAGCACGCGCTGCCGGACGTGGTGCTGGAGGTGGACCACACGACGGACATACGTCGGGGCAAGCTCTTGCAATACGAGGCGTGGGAATTCCCGGAGGTGTGGGTGGAGGTGCCGGACTGGTCGTCGCCAAGTCGGCCGCGCGGGCTGGTGCCGGGATTGACGATCTACCTGCTGGAGGGCGGTGCGTACGAGACATCGGTCGAGAGCCGGGCGTTTCCGGGCTGGACGGCGGCGGAGATCCACACCGCGATGAACGAGACGACGCCGTCGGTGCGCACCTACGGGGTTCTGGAGCGCGTCGGGACGCTGCTGGGTGCGCGGGAGGGTACGGGTCCTCACGATGACCCGTTGCTTCGGTCGCAGCGACGACAGGGTTTCGAAGCGGGTCGCGCGGAGGGCCGCATGAAAGAACGTATGGCAATAGCTCGCGAAGTACTGCGGTCGCGGGGCATCGAGGTTTCGAAGCTGGACTTGGACGAGCTTCCGGCGTTTTCAGAGTTGTCGGATGCCGCTGTCGTCTCGGTGGCCCTCGATTCGGAGTCCGCGGTCGACTTTGTGCGGCGCGTCCGCCAGCAATTCCTCCGGGAGCGCGAATAAGCATTCAAGTTGATCGACCAACCCAATTCGGGCGCGCGTCCCGCGGACGCCAGCACCGGGCATATCTCAATCCTGGGTCGGACAACGCCCGTGCGATCCTCAAACGCGCCGCGCGCCTCGCCGGCTTCACCCTGCTCGAAACTACCGTCGCCCTGGCGATCTTCGCCGCCGGGGGCATGGCCCTCTACGGCCTCTTCAACAACAATCTGATCGGGCTCGGCAAAGCCGCCGACATCTCGCGGCGCGAGCCCGCCGTGCTGCGTGCCGTCGAGCACCTGTCCTCGATCAACATTCGCGAGCAACCCACCGGTCAACTCGAGATCGGTGGCTTCGACATCGGATGGTCGTCGAACCTGGTCGAACCCGTGCGCCACGGCCAGTCGCCCGAGGGCTTTCTCGGTGGTTTCGAAATCGGTCTCTACGACGTGGATATCGAACTCAGCCGGAACGGTCGCCCGGACGGCACCTACCGCATGCGCCTGGCGGGCTACCAGAAGGTGCGCCAGTCCGAAAGCTTCATCGAGTAGCGGGGCGATGAGAGGAATGCGGACCGCCTGCCCGCCATGTTCCCGAAGCGTATCGGCGCGCCGAACGGCGAGCGGCTTGACGCTGCTCGAGATGCTGGTCGTGTTCGTGCTCGCATCGCTGGTAGGCACGCTCCTGATCCAGGGCACCGGCTTCTTCCTCGGCCAGTACGACACCGTCAAACGCATCGGCCGCGAGGCCTCCTCCGAAGCGCTGCAACAACACTGGTTCGCGTCGACCGTCCACGCCATGGTGCCCTACCTGGCAGCGAACAGGCGCTTCGTCGGCGACTCCCAGTTTTTCCAGGGTGTCACCATTCAGCCGCTGCGCTCCCGTTCGGGCATCCCCGTCGCCGCCCGCTGGTCCATTGTCGCAGGCGAAGCGGGCACCGCCGTCGTCTACGCCGAGCAGCCGTACCCATGTCCATCGGACGCGAGAGGCGGGAATCGCACCGCGACGCAAACGTCCCGAAGCGTCGGCAGGGACACCCATTCCGGGAACGTCGCCCAGGGCGTGGGTGACCTCGCCTGCGCCGCAGGGGCCGCACCCTTCGAGGACACCCACTGGACGGTCCTCGAATTCGCCGACTCACTGACCTTCGAGTACGCGGGCCTGGATCGCGTCTGGCAGGAGAACTGGCCCGTCGACGGCGCGCGGGAATGGATTCCCCGTCAGGTCAGGCTAGTCACATCCGCCGGGCAAACCGTCTGGACCGCGACCTTCGCCCTTCACCAGGAGCCGGTCGGCAACCCGAGGGATTTCGAGTGACCGGCGTGTCGTCAGCGTCATTCGCGTCATTCGGGACACCCACAGCTTCATCGGGGACACCCACCCGTGTCGACAGGGACACCCATTGCGACCTTTGGGACACCCATCCCTCTCGGGACACCCATCATTGCGACCTTTGGGACACCCATCCCTCTCGGGACACCCATCATGGTGAGGACACCCACCAAGCTTCATCGGGGACACCCACCCGTGTCGACAGGGACACCCATTGCGACCTTTGGGACACCCATCCCTCTCGGGACACCCATCATGGTGAGGACACCCACCACGGGAAGGACACCCAACGCAGCAAGGACCCCCACCGCGCTCGGGACACCCATGGCGCTCCTCGCTGGCACCGCGGCTTCGTGCTCATCGCGACGCTTTGGACTCTGGCGGCGATGGCTGTCCTCGCGGCGTACATCGACGGCGTCGCGTCCGCCGACATCGAGCGCGCTGCCGCCGCGAAGGCCGCGCTCGAGCAGGAACTCGCGCGGCGCAGCACGGACGCCACGCTGGCCTATCTGCTGACGACGGGCCGCGTGAATCATCGCGGTCTGATGCTGGAGCCGGAGCAGAGCTTCTCCGACGCGGAGGGCAACAGAGGTCCGGACCGAAGCGCCGGCGTGATCGCTTTCTCAGGGGAAACCTATGCTGGCCCTGGCGACACGCGCTTTTCCATCCAGGACGAGAACGGCCTCGTGTCCGTCAACTTCCCGCGCAGCGACAAATTCGCCGCCGCTTTGTCCTACGTTGGCGTCGCATCCGCCGACATCGACCGCATCATCCCCAGGGTGGAGGACTACATCGACATGGACGACGACCTCTCCCTGGGCGGGGCGGAGCGGTTCGACTACGACAAGACCCTTGATCAGGCCACCTCGCCCGCGGCCGCCGGTCGCGCCGATCCGTCCTACGCGTCCAGCGTGATATCCCGCGCGCGGGACCGCACCACGAGCGCCGCACCCGCCCAAGGTCTCGACCGCACCAGGGCACGTCCTGGCGCGGCTTGGGACCTCCGGCTTCCCAATCCATCGAACTGGTCCATGGCCACGCCCCTGGAACTGCGGCGGGTTCTCGGCGTCGGCGACCTCATTGCCCCCGACCAGTGGCGCCGCCTCCAGCCCATGCTCACCATTCGCCAGACGAGCGGCTACAACTTCAACACCATGCGCGCCGATATCCTTGCCGCTGTCCTCAAGCTGGACCAGGTCGCCGTCGACAACATCCTCGCCGCGCGCGACGAACAGTCCGTGGTGAGCCTGAACCGCGTCTTCATGCTGACGGGCACCCATGTGGACATCGATCCCATGGGCGTGCAGGGGATTCCTTCCAGCTCCTTGAGAATCTCCATCTGGCATAATGCCAGCGGTCTGCGGTCCCTCGCCGGCATGGTGCTGACCCCTTTCGGCGACGTCCCCTGGCGCATCGACTACCGCTACACGGAGCCAATGGAGCCCACGAAACCACCGGAGCCCGCGCGCACCCGGGCAGCGGCCACAGGAGCCCATCGAGACCCCACGGAGCCCGCGATTGTCAACGAGTCGAGTGATGCCGGCGTTATCCAGGCTGCGACGCCGCTTCTCCAATAAGCCCAACGTCATTCAGACGCGGCAGGGCACGGAACGCCTGCCCTTCAAGTCGCTCCATTCCCACTGGATCGTCGGCCGCGGCCTCTGCATGTATCGCTCGGAGGACTTCGGCAACGTGCCCCGCAACAAGCGACGCGCGGCGCTGGACCTCAAGTTGCCGCTCTGGAGTCCATTTGCCGACACCGACCATCACTGCGTCTGGGAGGGCGGCAAGGCCATGGTCTGGTTCTGGGACGCCCAGACGGTGCCAGCCGATTCCGCAACCCCGGACGCGCCCCCCAACGCCGCGTCCTCGAAAACGCCGCCCCGCATCCGCCCGGAGACGGTCTTCCTCCCCCGCATGTCCGATGGCGTGCACCTGCATGCGTGCCGCGAAGGCTTCGAACTGCAGCACTGGCGCGACCGCGTGCTGGAGCACGCCTTCTGGTTCCGGCAACGTCCGGACCAGACGCGCATCGAGAGCGTCCTGGCTCAATGGGGCGCCGACGCCGAAGCGCCTGAACCGGGGTCGCCAAACCCCGCACTCGCCGGCCAGGTGTCCACGCAAGACCTGACCCACGAACCCTGGTCCAGTTCGCCGACACCCCAAGAGTGGCTGGAACTCAACGAGCGCCCGCTGACGACCGCCGTCCTTCTCGCCCTCGTCCTGACCGCGACCTGGCATGAAGCGCGCTACTGGCAGGCCCGCCACCTCCAGCAGACAGCCGAAGCGGAATTCGCCGGGCTGCAACAGGACCTCGACCCCATCCTCTCGGCCCGCAACGAACTGTTGACATTGCGAGGGCGCAATCTCGCCTTGGCGGAGATCCTGCGCGAACCGTCGCAGGCGTACCTCATGGGCCTGGTTGACAGCGCCATCCCCGGCCCCGACGCGCGCTTCCGCCAGTGGTCCTACCAGCAGCGCGAACTCTCGGTGGTGGTTGCGGACGAGAGCGCGGACCCCATCGCCTACGTCCGCTCCCTTGAGGCCCATCCCATGTTCGAACAGGTCGCGGCGGAACAGGGCCGCAAGGAAAACGAGATCCGAATGACGGTGACGGTGCGCCCATGACGCCCCCGAACCCCGCGCCCGCTTCGCGCGTCCGCAGCGCGCTGGCCCCGCTCCGCCGGGAGTTCGCAAACAATATCAGGGTGCGCTTCGGCGTCTGGTGTGTCCTGGCGATGGTCCTCCTCTACTGGATACTCGTGCGCTCCGAGGACCTGCAGGCGACCCGAGCCGAATACGCCGGGGAGGTCGCCCGCCTCGAGCGCGCGCAGGAAGCTCGGGCCGACGAAGACTGGCCGCTTCTGCTGGAGGTCGAGCAGCGCGCCGGCGCGCTGCTCACCGCCAACTTCTGGCAGGCGGAAACCGAGGGCGTCGCCCAGGCCCGCCTGCTGGCTGCCTTGACCAAGCTTGCTGGCGAGACGGAACTCCGCGACGAGCGCGTCCAGCCCGGCGTGATGCAACCCGTCGCGGACGCGCCCGATGTCTGGCGAGTCCAGGCGCGTCTCACCGCCCGCCATCGCATCGGCGCCGAACTGCGGCTGCTCCACGCCTTCGCGACCCACCCCAAGAAGCTAGTGGTCGATCGCCTGAACATCAGCCAGTCCCGAGCCCGCATCAACATCTTCGTGTCCGCCTACTTCGTCGGTCTCGCGCCGGAAGCTGAGTAAGGCGCGCGATTCCCGCGTACGACGTTTTCTCACGCGATTAGCGGCGATTGCCCATGACCCAAGTGGTCGATGCCCGATAGCCCATGCGGTGACGCCTCGCTATGGTACTGGGATGAAAGGCGATCCAACGGTGGTGCAGACTCTGGACTTGGAGCCACTCGGTCGTTGTCCGTCCCTATCGTGGGGCGCTTTACGGGCCGTAGTCGGCGTCGCGCGGAAATCTCGTGAAGCGTCAGAACTGGTTGGCGGCGAGGTCGATTGTAGACGCTGTGGTTGGCTTGTTATCGAGAGGCGCAACCCAAACCCTCAATGACTTCCCCTATACTCAACTTTAACCAGATTCGCCCTACGCGTGAGGCGCCACAGTCCGCCGTGAGCAAGATGACCATCTACGTCGGCACTCAAGTGGACGGGTGCACATTCGAATTGGAGCCCCGCAGCCGGCAATTGTTAAACGCCACAAGAACCGACGGCAGCCCCCTGCCCAGGAGCGTGTTCATCGGCTGCGACACAGAGCAGGACTTTGTCCAGATTGTTGGCCGAGACGAGCTGCGCTGGACGGTCGCTGAGATTCTCACCGGGTTGGGACGCAAGGAACTCAGCCAAATCGGCTATCTCGAGTTCCTGGACCCCGGCAAGGACTTCGCCCGTTTCGACCCCGCCACGGCGTAGTGGCTCGCCGTGACCTCTACACCGGCAAGGCTGGCGAACATGCGGTCATCTCGCACCTCCTGATCCGCGAGTGGCAAGTCGCCGCCCCCGAAGTCGACATCGGCGACGACTTGCTGATTGCCAAGGACTTGGCTCGCGTGTTGCGCGTCCAGGTCAAGACCTGTCACGCCAAGCAGCAGAAGACGTCCAACGTCGGGCGGTTTCGGTTATCGGTCGCGCAAGTGAGCACGCCGCGTACGCCCGAGCTCTTCTACGTCTTCGCCCTCTTTCGGGATCAGAACTGGTTCGACTTCCTCCTGATCCCGCGCCGCGACCTTCACGATGAACACGCCCTGCACAACGTCGGCAGCGGACACGGCGACCACATCTCTCTCAACATCCGCTTCAAAGGCACTACGGTTCGATGTGGTAAGCGCGACTGGTCGCGATTCCGTGCCAACTGGGCCATCCTCTCCGACCTTCCCTCGCCCCAACGCACCGCTTGATTCCACCTGCGATCGCCTGGACATCAGCCAGACCCGAGCCCGCGTCAACATCCTCGTGTCCGCCTACTTCGTCGGTCTCGCGCCGGAAGCCGCGTGACGGTGCCACGCGAGCACGCGCGATCATCTCGATCTCCGAACCTGTAGCCGAACTGCTTCGGTTTTTGGTTCGCCGTTCTCCCGATTGAACCCCAGCGTCGCTTTTTTGCTGAGTGAACTGCTCTATCCGCAATATCGCCCCGTGGATTGACCGCGCACGGGGCACGGGTCCGGCGACACTTCTTACGCAAGAAGGGGCGTTTTCTCACACGCGGGAAGGATCAATGTCCGTTGTTGGCCCCAACGTTCCCGGGCTATGTTCCAACCAAACGACGCCCGCCACCACGTAGGTCACCGCCATCGCCAAGTCCAACGATCCTACCCGTTTGCATCCGAGATCAACGCTCGCGACCGCCGTTCGCACATAGTCGCGTTCCAAACATACCAAGTTGACATCCCATGCCATACCAGATCGAACCCGAGCTTTCCGCTCACCTATTGCAGCAGCCGGAGTACGGCATGGGATACCAACTTGCCACCGCCCCGCCCATGGATGGCGGCGGCAACGAACCACAGAACTACGCGATCATCAACGCTGCCTGGGCTCTGGCCATGACCGAGAACTGGCTGCCAGACCCGGACGAACTCCGGGGATTCGACGACTACGTCGCCACGCTCGCATCCGCCTCGTCGGCCCCGCGTACCGTCGTGCTCGTTGAAAACCCGGTCTCGTTTCCCGACCCGTTTCCGTTTGCCCTCGACGAACTCTCCCTCCGCGTCCATGGCTCCTTTGAGGCCACCGTAGACAGACTCCAGCGCTTCTGTCGTTTCTCCGCCTTCTCCAACGACCGACGTATCCTGCCGGACTCGACCCTTCTTCCCGGCACGTACGTCACGTCCGTCAACGACGCCCACCATGTCAACACGGGGCTCTCCGCTGTCGCCCGCTACGCCTTGCCGAACAATGCGCCCGCCATCTTCAGGTTCGATGTCACCATCCGTCCCGAGAAACCTGTAAGGCTAATGTGTGGTACGGTAAAGCCTGCCCATAATCAATCTGGAGGCGGGATCGAGTTCCGAATCCTCGACCATGGCCAAGCTGTTGCGTCCAAGCAACCAACCGTTCTCCCCGCCTGGTAGCGTGCGGCGGTCGTGATCGTTCACCTTCCGCAATCCTGGATCGACCGGCTTTGCCTGCTCCCCGAGTCTGGCATGGGCTACCAGAACGCCCGTATCCGTCTCGCCAACGGCGACTCCCTCAAGGTCACGATCTTCAACGCCGACCAGTTCGAGTTGCCCGCCGACCGCCACGCCATCGACACCTGCGACATTGTCGACATCCGCCTCGTCGCGACCAACGTCGGGTGATAGGAGGCCCTTGGCCTCGACCTCAGCCCCAGACCCGGTTCCGCGTCAACATCCTCGCGTCCGCGTATTTCGTCGGTTTCGCGCCAACGCCCAACGCCCCGACCAAACCCCCGGAATCAGCGCAGCCTGAGCTGGGCGACCCGCACCGGGTCTCTCGATATTCGCGCAAGTCGAGCGAACAACGCGGTCGCCGCCACGGCAAGTCCGACCACGAGCGCCACCACATGCCGTGGACGCCGATTCCCGGGATACCCTGGAACCCGAAGCAAAGCGTCGCCCCCACCGGCAGTCCGAACAGCCAGTAGGCGACGAGCGCGATCACCATCGGTGCGCGGCTGTCCTTGTGGCCGCGGTTGAAGACGAGAGCGCGGACCCCATCGCCTACGTCCGCTCCCTCGAGGCCCAGCCCATGTTCGAACAGGTCGCGGCGGAACAGGGCCGCAAGGAAAACGAGATCCGAATGACGCTGACGGTGCGCCCACGACGCCCCCGAACCCCCCGCCCGCTTCGCGCGTCCGCAGCGCGCTGGCTCCACTCCGCCGGGAGTTCGCAACCAATATCAGGGTGCGCTTCGGCGTCTGGTGCGTCCTGGCGATGGTGTTCGTTTACTGGATACTCGTGCGCTCCGAGGACCTGCAGGCGGCCCGTGCCGATTACGCCGGGGAAATCGCCCGCCTCGAGCGCGCGCAGGAAGCCCGGGCCGACGAAGACTGGCCGCTGCTGCTGGAAGTCGAGCAGCGCACCGGCGCGGAGCTCAACGCCAACTTCTGGCAGGCCGAGACCGAGGGCGTCGCCCAGGCCCGCCTGCTGGCTGCCTTGACCGAGCTTGCTGGCGAGACGGAACTCAGCGACGCGCGCGTCCAGCCCGGCGTCGTGCAGCCCGTCGCGGACGCGCCCGATGTCTGGCGAGTCCAGGCGCGTCTCACCGCCCGCCATCGCATGGGCGCCGAACTGCGACTGCTGCACGCCTTCGCGACCCGCCCCAAGAAGCTAGTGGTCGATCGCCTGGACATCAGCCAGACCCGAGCCCGCATCAACATCCTCGTGTCCGCCTACTTCGTCGGTCTCGCGCCGGAAGCGCGTGACGTTGCCCCGGCGAGCACAACGCGATCATCTCGATTTGTCCGCCTCGTCCCTCGGTTGAACTTGCGGCACCGCTTTCTTGGATGAACTGCTCTGCCCACGACAGCGTCTCCTTGGGTTGACGGCACCACGGGGCCGCGCGCCCCACGACGTTTCTCACGCGAGAAGCGGCGATTTCTTCCACGCGGTAAGGATCAATGTCCGTTGTTGGCCCAATGCTTTCGCGCTATTTTCCAACCATGAGACGCGATCCGGAAGCGGTGTAAAGTTTGGACTGTCAGTGCCACTCGGTCGGGCTATTCGCGCCCCATTGAGCATGCTAACGGCAGCCCTTGGCGCGCGCTAAAATCGGCATGGATTTCGAGCGCGGGAAAGCCCACAAAATCTATTGCTAACAATAGTTTCCACAAGAGCCACTTGCGCTGTTCTGAGAGCCGCTGAAACAAAGGGTTTCCGGGCGCTCGATTTTTTCTTCACCCCAGGAAACGCCCCGATTCGGGCGTTTTGCGGCGTTTTCCGCTCGGAAGCGGAGATTTCCACCCCAACGGCAAGCGCCGCCGGGCGCGGCGGCCGCAGGTTCGGGAGCGAGGCGCCGGGAGGATAAAAAATATATATGAATCAAATGGATAAGTGGAATCTAGCGTCGCCATAGGGCGCCATTCGCCTATCCACAACAAGGGGCACCCGCCCCCGGAGGGGAACGTATGGCGACGCAGAGCAAGCTACCCTTTTCCTGGCGCGATGTCGATCAGCTGCCCGACCTGCGGCGCCTCGAGCTGGCGCTCGAGCACCTGCCCGACGGGCCGGTCGTCGCGGCGCTGAGGGCGCGGCGCGGGCGCGGGCGCGACGACTATCCGGTCGAGGCGATGTGGCGCGCGCTGGTCGCCGGGGTCGTGTTCCAGCACGCCTCGGTCGAGTCTCTGCTGCGCGAGCTGCGGCGCAACCCGGCGCTGCTGGACCTGTGCGGCTTCGATCCGCTGCCGCGGCAGGGTCCGCCGAGGCGGTCGGTGGAGCGGTCGAAGAGCGGCGCGGCGGCGGTGGTTCGGCTGCCGAGTCCGGTCCGGGACGGCGCGCCGGAGAGTTGGGCGTTCTCGCGGTTCCTGGCGGGCGTGGCGAAGCTGGAGGATGATACCGGGGCGGTGAGCGGCATGGCGGACGCTCTGCGGCGGCGCCTGATGGACGAGTTGCCGGGCTTCGGGCGGCACCTGGGCTACGACGGCAAGGCGGTCGGCAGCCATTCGACCGGGCGCGAGGACGCGAAGAGCGGGAAGACCTCCGATCCGGACGCGGACTGGGGGAAGCACGAGACGCGCGGCGCGGATCGCCGCACGGGCAAGGCGTGGACGAGGGTGAAGACATGGTTCGGCTACGGCCTGCACCTGATCGCCGACGTCGAGCACGAGATTCCGGTGTGGTTCGAGGTGACGAAGGCGTCGCGCTCGGAGCACAAGGTGCTGTCGGCGGCGGTGGACGAGCTGTTCGCGGACGAGCCGGAGCTGGCGGCGCGGTGCGCGGACTTCTGCGCCGACCGGGGCCTCGACGCGGAGCCGCTGAAGAAGAAGCTGTGGGACGTTTACGAGGCGCGGCCGCTGATCGACGTGCGGGAGATGTGGCGGGAGGAGAAGGAGATGCCGGGCTGGGACCCGTCGAAGCCGATCCTGCGCGCGCTGGCGAAGGACGGCGGCGGCAACGTGCTGCACAGCGAGAAGGGCGAGGTGTTCTGCCGCTGCCCGGCGACGGGCGAGGAGCGGCCGATGGCGTTCCAGGGCTTCGAGGCGGACCGGGGGACGCTGAAGTACCGCTGCCCGGCGGCCGCCTACGATCTTGACTGCAAGGGGCGGGAGGAGTGCTGCCGCGCCGCCGGCGCGAAGGCCGGCGACTACGGGCGCGTCGTGCGCATCGCGTTGAGGGACCAAGACCGCCGCATCTTCGCGCCGACGCCCTGGGGCTCCCCGACTTGGAAGCGCGGCTACAACCGGCGCGGCGCGCTGGAGCGGATCAACTCGCGCGTCGACAATAGCTTCGGCTTCGAGAACCACTTCATCCGCGGCAGGGCGAAAATGAAGGCGCGCATGGGGCTGGCGCTGTGCGTCATGATGGCGCTGGCCCTGGGCGCGGTCATGGCGGGACGCCCCGAGCGGATGCGCTCGCTGGTCGATCCGGGCCTGCCGCTCGCGGCGTAGACCGCCGCCCCGCCGTTCGCCATGATCGACCGCCGGGTCGAGGATCGCCCTTGGGCGCGGCCCGCGCAAATACGAATTATTCCTATTGGGAGGCCGGAAAACCGCCTCCGGGTCGTCCTTGGCAGCCTCCGCCGGGCCGTCGCCGCGGCCTCGACGGTCCGAACCGGCGGAGCGCACTGCGGAATCCGGCGCGGCTGGGCCGAAAAACCCCTACAGCGCAAATGCCTCTGCTGAGAGCCACTTGCGCTGTTCTGAGAGCCGCTGAAACAAAGGGCTTGCGGGCGGTGGATTTTTTCTTTACCCCAAGAAACGCGGCATTTCGGACGTTTTCCGACTTCACGGGCCTTGAATCCGAGATTTCCACCCCAACGCCCCGTGCTTACCCCAAGCCGTCGAAGGAGGAACGATTCGCATTTAGACACCGTGAAGACCCCATAACGACCAGTTTGACCATCTGTCGCGCCCCCGCACGCCTCGCCGAGCCTCTGATTGCTGGGCAACCAGCCGCAATCCGGCGAGGTCCGGCGAAAAACCCTACAGCGCAAGTGCCTCTGCTGAGGATAAGTGTTGACACCCATGCATCGAATGTCGCACAGTTGGGACAATACAGCCCACTGCGGTTGACCGGATGATGGCCAGTGACGCCCCCCGTCGCTGACGCGGGGCGCGAAATCGGGAGACATAGAGAATGACCCCAGAACTGATCGGCACCATCACGGTGGGCTTGGCGATCCTCGGATTCCTTTGGGGTCTGCATAGAGACATCGCGAGCCTTCGCGAGCGCATGGCCCGAATCGAAGGCTTGTTCGAGGGCTTCACCGGACGCCAGCACAAGGAGGCTTAGGATGCCGATAGGACCGAACGGAGAGAAGCGCCCCGGCGACGTGATCGGCAATGCGGTACACTCGTGCCGCGTGCTTGTCGGCGATGCCGAGGAATCCTACACCGGCAAGCATCGCAACAGCGGCAAGGCGCGAGCCGAGAAGCTATCGCCGGAACGCCGTAGCGAGATCGCGCGCAAGGCGGCAGAGGCACGATGGAACAACAGATAAGAACAGCTAGCGGCTTCGGGTTGCGAACCGGAGTTGCGAACTGGAGCTAGGGGCGGGGATCGAACCCGCGACCGTTGGGTTTAGCAACGGAGCCTGGGTTTGCGAACCCCGCACATTGGCCATTCTGTCACCCTAGCTAAATCCCAAACGCCGTCCGCGTGAAGGATTGGAGAAGCCCGAATCCTAACAGGTTCGGGCTTCTTTTTGCCTATAAATGCTTGCGTTTCAAACGGAACAATATGCAATAGCATGCATGAACAGGCTATCCATCGAACGACAAGCGCACATTCTGAATCTGTTGGTCGAAGGCGTATCCATGCGGGCGATCACCCGCTTGGAAGGTGCCGGGATCAACACCGTTGCGCGGCTGATTGACGCCGCTGGCGCCGCCGCCGCCGCGTATCACGATGAGCATGTCAGGGGCATCGGCGGGAATCGCCGGATCGAGTGCGATGAGGTATGGGCTTTCGTCTACGCGAAGGCTCGCAACGTTCGCCGCGCGAAGTCCGCTCCGGAGGACGCGGGGGACGCTTGGACATTCTCCGCAATCGACGCCGACTCGAAGCTGGTAGTGAGCTACCTGGTCGGAAACCGCGACGGGGAAACCGCCATCGAGCTTATGGACGATCTGCGATCCCGGCTGGAGGATCGACCGCAGATTTCCACCGACGGCCTAAGCGCGTATCTCGAAGCCATAGAGGGCGCTTTCGGCGGCGATGTAGACTATGCGATGGTCATCAAGGAATACGGCAAGCTGCCGGGAGAGGACAACGAGCGGCGCTACAGCCCGCCGGTCTGCACGAAGGTCGAAAAGCGCAGGGTCGAAGGAAATCCCGACATGCGCAAGGCGAATACCAGCTATGTCGAGCGAAGCAACCTCACAATGCGGATGGGCAACCGGCGCTTCACGCGACTGACTAACGCCTTCTCCAAGAAAATCGAAAAGCATTCGGCGATGGTCAACCTGTTTTTCCTGCACTACAACTTTTGCCGCATCCACAAGACCCTTCGCGTCACTCCCGCGATGGAAGCCGGAATCGAAACCACGGCGCGGGACGCCAAATGGATCGCGGAATTGATCGCCGTCCGCGCCCCGCAGGCGAAGCGTCCAAAGACATACCGCAAGCGGGCGGCGTAGATGGCCGCGCCGAACTTCGTCAGCGATAGCATTTGGACCGGCGACAATCTGGCCGTAATGCGCGGGATCAACTCCGAGTGCGTTGACCTCGTTTATCTCGACCCGCCGTTCAACTCGAATCGCACCTACGAGGCGCCGATAGGCAGCAAGGCCGCTGGCGCATCGTTCAAGGACGCTTGGACGCTCGATGATATTGACGTGCATGAGCATGGCGAATTGGCCGAGAGAAACCCCGCCGCATATTCCGTCATCGAAGCCGCCCGCCAAGCGCACGGGAAGGGGATGCAATCCTATCTGATATTCATGGCCGTCCGGCTGCTGGAGATACGGCGCATCCTGAAGCCCGAAGGCAGCGTTTACCTGCATTGCGATCCGACCGCTAGCCACTACCTCAAGCTGCTGATGGATGGGATTTTCGGGCGAGCTCAGTTCAAAAACGAGGTTATATGGTCCTATCGCCGCTGGCTATCAGGCTGGTCAATGACCGCATCGCCGAAGATCGCGGCCCGCTTTGGGGCGGAGCGAACGCGCTTGAGAAGCCGCCGGAGCGAACCGACCTGGGGAAGCTGCCCAACTACCGGACGCACCGCCATCGCCTCTACGGCGAGCAGGAGGGCGTATGCGCCGGGTGCGATACGCACTTTCCGTTCCGCGTCATGGACGTCGACCATAAGCTACCGCGTTCGCGCGGCGGGCAAGACAATCCCGATAATCTGCAACTGCTATGTTCCGGCTGCAACCGTTCGAAGGGCGGGCGCACGATGGCCGAATGGCGTGCCGCTCAACGATAGTATGCTAGGGTAGACGCTGACGATCCCGGCTTGCCGGGATGCGAGATCGAGAAATGGAGGGAAAACAAATGACGCATCCAGCCCGCCCATTCGAGGGCGCGACCCCGGAATCCAGCCCGTTGTCCGCGATCTGATCGCGGTAAATGGTTGGCCGCGCAACCGCGCTGATTTTTCAAACGGATACACTACCCGGGCCCAACGGGGAGTGATGGTGTCCCGCACCCGCACGCGGCGCGTTCGGTTGACTGCAGCTTGGGTCGGCCATCCAATGCCTGACCAACGACCAACGACCAACGACCAACGACCAACGACCAACGACCAACGACCAACGACCAACGACCAATCAGCGCCCCCGATCAGCGCAGCCTGAGCTGGGCGACCCGCACCGGGTCTCTCGAGACTCTCGCAAGCCGGGCGAACAACGCGCTCGCCACCACGGCAAGTCCGACCACGAGCCCCCACCACATGCCGTGGACGCCGATTCCCGGGATGCCCTGGAACCCGAAGCACAGGGTCGCGCCCACCGGCAGTCCGAACAGCCAGTAGGCGACGAGCGCGATCACCATCGGCGCGCGGGTGTCCTTGTAGCCGCGCAGGGTGCCCATCACGGTCGCCTGGGGGCCGTCGAAGACCTGGAACAGGGCGCCGAGCAGGAGCAGCCCCGCGGCGAGCTGAACGACGTCGGTTTCTTTCGTATACAGGCCGACGAGCTCGTGGCGCCAGATCAACAGGGCGGCGGCGAGGCTGACGCCCCATACGACCGCGACCCAGGTCGCCGTCCAGGCCGATCTGCTCGCGCCGGCGAGATCGTTCGCGCCCACGTTGAACCCGACCCGGATGGTCGCCGCCATGCCGAGCGCCAGGGGCACCATGAACGAGACCCCCACGATGTTGAACGCGATCTGATGCGCGGCGACGGTTTCGACCCCAAGGCGTCCGATCAGCAACGTTGCCGCGGAGAAGAACGCAACCTCCACGAACAGCGCCAGGCCGATCGGGACTCCCAGCCGCAGGAGACGTCCGATCTCGGCCGGTTCCGGCCGCGAGAACGCCGAGAAGACGCCCGATGCCCGCGCCCTTGATGCCGACACGACGACGAGCATGGCGATCAGCGAACAGGCCATCACGATAGCCGTCGACCAGCCGCAGCCGACGCCACCCATGGCGGGGATGCCGAGCGCCGGCTGGCCATGGATGAACAGCCAGTTGAGCGCCACCTTGATGGCCAGCATGCTCAACCCGATGAGCATCGCCGGCCGCGTCCAGGACATGCCTTCGCACAGGCAGCGCAGGGCGACATAGGCAAGCATCGCCGGCAGACCGAGGCTCGCGGCGCGCAGATAGCCGGCGGCCACCGGGATCGCGCGCTCGTCCACGCCCAACAGTCGATACGCGGGTTCCACGTACTGCAGCAGCACCGCAACCATCGCGCCGCCGCACACCGCGATCCATAGCGCCTGTCGCACGACGGCGCCGGCATCGCCGATGCGTCCTGCGCCGTGCAGTTGCGAGACGGCGGGGGTCACGGCCATCACGATCCCGGACATCAACAGCATCAGCGGCCAGTACAGATTGCCGCCGAGGGCGATTCCCGCGAGCTCGGTCGCGCTGACGCGTCCCGCCATGATGGCGTCGGCGACGCCCATGCCCATCTGCGCGAGCTGCGTGATGATGATGGGCACGGCGAGCACGCCGAGCGAGCGGAACTCCGCCAGCGCTGGCCAGCGATTCATGGGATGCGTCGGGTCGTGAGCGAGAAGCGGCGCATACTACAACAGGGACAGACGAAGGTGCGGACCGGCGGGGAGCGAGATTGTTTCCTCCCGGTCGAGCGCTGCGCCTCGTGCCCAGCGTCCCGAACTGCGACGCCCGGGACATTTCTCACGCAAAAATCGGCGATTCGCCACGCGAGGAACGGTCGATGTCCGTTGGCCCGCCGCGTTTTCCCGCGTTACGGTCGTGGCCATGCGACCCGACCCTACGTACAAGCCGGGCCAAAGGCGTCGATTGTGGGGCATTCAAGATGCCGCTGCGCATTCGCAACTACGTCGACAACTTTCATATGGAGCAATGGCGAGGCAAGAAATTTCTCTCCACGAGTCGATTGCCGCCGGTCCTGCCTATCGTTATCTATAGCGGCGACTCCCCATGGAGCGCCGCGCCGAGGGTGATCGACCTGGGGACCCCGGGCGCCACGGGAAATGAACGGGGAAGTTCGAATGCCGCATCGCGGGCCGATCCCCTGTTCGCCGGCGACGGCTAGTGTTCCGTCAAGTCCAAAGATGCGAGTGTAGCTGCGAGGGATTTTTGGTTCCTGGCGAGGCGCGACGACGCGTTGTGGCAGGCCCCACACAAGGAGGAGCAACGGAGCCTTCAGCCGGGAGCGCGAGGGGATACCCCTCGCAAGAAAGGAGCCTTCAGCCGGGAGCGCGAGGGGATACCCCTCGCAAGAAAGGAGCCTTCAGCCGGGAGCGCGAGGGGATACCCCTCGCAAGAAAGGAGCCTTCAGCCGGGAGCGCGAGGGGATACCCCTCGCATGAAAACTATCAGGGGCCAAAAAGTGCCCCACGGCCGGTGCCTTCGGCTTCGCCCGTGGCCCGGCCCCGCTCGTCGACCATGCAACAAACGTCCCCGGTCGCTGGCGCTCCCCGGACACGTTTGTTGCATGGTAGTGCCGCAGATACCCGTAGGTTTGGGCTGGACGGAGCACTTAGCTGCCGTGGCGACCAGCATCGCCAATGCTGTATATTCCATGATCCTCTCCAGGATTATCCCGGCGAGTCGTGCTATGTCGGCACATTCCAATACCATACGTGACGTCAGCCGTGCGCTTCCCGCGCTCGTGTCAGATTCCGACCTCGATGTTCCCATCTCGGCCGAACTGCTCGATGCCCACACGGTAGGACTGCGCCAGCGGTACGACAATCTCTTCCCTGTGATTGATCGGGCGGGCAACACGTTGGCGCAGGCGATCGAGAAGCTCGACGCCGAGGAGAGCGCCGATCCCGAGGGAGAGGGCGCGCGTGCTCTGGAACACGCCGAAGCCTACTTCAAACACCGTCGAGAGGAACTCCGCCACTTGCGCGATGCCTTCGTCGAGGTGGGTGCTTCGCCTTCGCACGAGGTCTTCGACGTGCTCGACCGCCTGGACAACCTGTACATGTGGATCGTCGCCACTATGCAGGAAGTACGTTGGTCCGTCCTGATCTTCGAGGGAGTCAAGGACAAAGCCAGGTCCCCCGAGGGTCGCTCCTTTGCCTCCTCGTCCGAGTGGCTCGCGTCGCTCCATGAAGAGTAGTCGGCCGCCGCCGCTGCGCGGATTCGACGAACCCACAGGTAGTTTCAAGAGGAATGCGCGGCGATTGCCACCGAGGATGCGAGAGGAACTTGGTCTGGCAGTGGAGGAACTGCTCAAAGGCGAACTGTCCCCCGGGCGCAACTACGAACAGTTGACGAACATGCCGGGCGTGTACTCCGTGCGCCTTGGCAGCAGCTACCGTTTCGTGTTCGGAGTGACTGCCGGCCTCGCTTACCCTATTGCCGTCGGACCGCACGACCAAGCGTACGCCGACGCCGTCAGACGCTACCGCCGGCGTCACAGTTAGCCCGAAGGGCGGCGGCAGCCTCGGCGAGTGCGGAACCGGTTGCTGCTCCGAGTTTCCGGGTCCCGTCCGTCTCGATTGTGAACGGGCGCCCGTCAGCTTGTGGAGCAGGTCGGCGACGCGACGGTTGATGCGCTCCGATTGGCCGAATGGCCCGCCAGTGCAAGGTTACCGCCCCAGAGTTCAGGAATTTTATCGAATGCGCGCGGTCCCGCACCGACTACGAAGCCCTGCTGGCCACCAACGGACAGATCTAGCGTCGGACTCTTTCCGGTGCGGTGATCGCCTGGACATCAGCCAGACCCAATCTCGCATCGTCGTCTTCGTGTCCGATGAGCATCGCCGGCCGCGTCCAGGACATGCCTTCGCACAGGCAGCGCAGGGCGACATAGGCCAGCATCGCCGGCAGACCGAGGCTCGCGGCGCGCAGATAGCCGGCGGCCACCGGGATCGCGCGCTCGTCCACGCCCAACAGTCGATACGCGGGTTCCACGTACTGCAGCAGCACCGCAACCATCGCGCCGCCGCACACCGCGATCCATAGCGCCTGTCGCACGACGGCGCCGGCATCGCCGATGCGTCCGGCGCCGTGCAGTTGCGAGACCCAGGGCGTCACCGCCATCACGATCCCGGACATGAGCAACATCAGAGGCCAGTACAGGTTGCCGCCGAGGGCGATTCCCGCGAGGTCGGTCGCGCTGACCCGTCCCGCCATGATGGCGTCGGCGACGCCCATGCCCATCTGCGCGAGCTGCGTGATGATGATGGGCACGGCGAGCACGCCGAGCGAACGGAACTCCGCCAGCGCTGGCCAGCGATTCATGGGATGCGTCGGGTCGTGAGCGAGAAGCGGCGGATACTACAACATGGACGCGCGAAGATGCGGATCGGCGCGGGTGCGGCGGTCTGGTGTCGTCCCGGCCGGATACTCCGGCTCGTATGGGGCGCGCCCCGATCTGTGACCCCCGGACATTTCTCGCGCAAAAAGCGGCGATTGGCTACGCGAGCAATGGTCGATGGCCAATAGCTGGACAGGTTTTCTCCCGCTACGGTCGCAGCCATGAACCCCGATCCAACCTACAAGCAAATCTTCGCCCACGAGTTCATGGTCGAGGAACTGATGCGCTGGTTCGTGGCCGATCTCCACGGCGCGCGCGAACTCGTCGATGCGCTCGACTTCGGAGAGATGCTGCGGTTGCATGAGCAGTCCGTCACCGGAACTGCCGAAGACCCGCGCCTGTACGCGGATGACATGGTCTGGCGCGTGCGGTTTCGCGGTCGGGCGGAAGAGGAGGGTGACGATGCGTGGCTGTATCTGATCCTGATACTAGAGTTCCAGGCCGAGGTGGACTTCAAGATGCCGCTGCGCATTCGCAACTACGTCGATAACTTCCACATGGAGCAACGGCGAGGTAAGGATTTCCTCTCCACGAGTCGATTGCCGCCGGTCCTGCCTATCGTGATCTATAACGGAAACTCCCCATGGAGTGCCGCGCCGCGGGTGATCGACCTGGTGACCCCGGGCGCCACGCGGAATGAACGGGGGAGTTCAAGCGTCGCGTCTCGAGCCGACCCGCTGTTCGCGGGCGATGGCTACCTGTTGCTTGACACGCATCGGATGGGGGCGGACGATTTGCGAATGGACAACGCCGCGGCGCTGCTGGCCGGGTTGGAAAACCCCTCCCTGGAGCGCGTCGCGGCGCAGGTGGCGGCGTTGCGTGGGCGGCTCGACGCGCCGGAACTCAAGCCGCTGAAGGAACTGATGCTGCTGTGGGCGCAGCGTGTGTCGCGGCGGCGGCTCAATCTTGACCTGGGGATAGAAGACATGGCGGAAGTGGACCGGTTGCACGAGTCGGGTGAGCTCGAAGTGTTCTTCACGGAGCGCGTCCTGGCGGAGCAGGACAAATATCGCGCCGAAGGTCGCGCAGAGGGCCTCGAGCGAGGCATCGCCGCCGAACGGGACCTGCTGCGCCGACAGGCGGCGCGCAAGTTCGATGCGGGCACGGCGGAGCGGCTGGCGGGCCTCCTGTCGCGGATCGATGATCCCGAGCATCTGGCCGAGGTGGGAGACTCGATCATCGAGTGCGCCAGCGGCGACGAACTGATCGCACGAGTCGGCGACATCGGGGTCCGGTTCGTGAGCCCGGGCGGCCGGCGCATCGCATGATCCCCGGCACGACTCCCCGCGCCGAATGAAACTCCCGGACCTTCGCACACCCTGAGGGCACCCCCATCGCGGCCCGCGCGGTAATCTTCGGGACGGTTGTGGTCGCCTTCCCCATTCCCCCGGCGTTTCGGGTGGCGATGCGTGAGCGCACGGGCCGAGCGGCCTCGCCAGCCATATCCCGCGTTGGTACCCAAAGATCTGAGTGGATTCGTCGGTAGCGTGATCGCTGGGGCGTCTCCTTGGAGGAGATGCTGGAGAGGCCGTGGCGGAGAACCTGGCGCGGCGCGGGCTGAACCTGGGGTACGCAGGCGTAGTACCGAGTCGCGTGGCTGCCCTCGCTACCACTGCTTGTAGAATCCCCGACATGCCACCAAGCAGGAAAGCGAAGCGCATGCGCCGCCGTCGGCAGGCGGCTGCGTCGCGTCGCGCGTCGCCGTCGGTGACCACCCCCCGGAACGAGGAAGCGCAACCCACCCCATCGCCTTGGGCATTCCTCGCCGCGTGGGAACGCCAGCCTGCCGCGGCGGGCGTCGCGCTATGCGCCATGGTTGCCGTCAGCTATTACCCGGCGCTCGCGGCCGGGTTTATCTGGGACGACTGGATTTTCGCCAAGGCACCCGAGGTTCACGCCTGGTCCGGTCTGTGGAACATCTGGTTCTCGCCGGACGACATCGAGCTGGAAGGGCACTACTGGCCGATCATGTACACGATGTTCTGGCTGGAGCACAAGCTTTGGGGTCTCACTCCGTTCGGCACTCACCTGGTGAATGTGCTGCTGTACATGGTCAATGTCCTGTTGCTGTGGCGTCTGCTGCGACGTCTCGCCGTGCCGGGCGCCTGGGCCGTGGCTGCGGTATTCGCGGTTCATCCCATGCATGTCGAGTCGGTGGCCTGGGTCATCGGACGCAAGGATCTGCTCTGCGGCTTTTTCTACATGGCCGCGGCACTTTGCTGGATCCGTTCCATGGACAGCGTTGGCGATAGCCGGCCCGATTCCCGCGACCCCCTTTCGCGATCTCCCTGGCGGCGCTGGCCTCTTGACGGCGTTCCGCGCCCGGGACTCTACCTGGCGGCGTTGGGACTGTTCGTGGCGGCCATGTTGTCCAAGTCGGCGGCGATCACGCTGCCAGTCGCGTTCGCGATCCTGCTCTGGTGGAAACAAGGGCGGGTGACGTGGTCGGATGCGTGCCGAATCGCGCCTTTCTTTCTGGTCGCCCTGTGTATCGCTGTGGCCGACCTGTCCTACTACACGTCCAGGCGGGAACTCGACTTTGGCTACGGGCTTGTCGAACGCGTGCTGATCGCCGCCCGCGCCCTATGGTTCTACGGCGGCAAGCTGGCATGGCCCACCGACCTGGCGGTCATCTATCCGTTGTCGAACATCGATATCCGGGACCCGCTCGCCTGGGGCTACCTGATCGCCGCCGTCGCGGTCGCGGCGCTGCTCTGGTTCGGTCGTCATCGGTTGGGCAGGGGGCCTCTCGCCGGCGCGGCGTTCTTCGCGGTGGCATTGTCTCCGACGCTGGGTTTCATGGATTACGGCTACATGCGGTTGTCCCTTGTCGCCGACCGCTACGCGTACCTGGCGGGCATCGGCGTCATCTCGGTCCTCATCGGTGCCGCCGCCTACGGCGCGGGGAAGCTCCCGAATATTCTGAAGATCGGGGCAGCCGGCGTACTCGTCCTTGTTCTGGCGGTTTTCGGAAGATTGACCTGGGAGCAGGCCGGCGTATATCGGGACGATCTCTCGTTCTACAACCACATCCTCTCTCTTAATCCGGTGGCGATATCTGCTCACTGGGGCCGGGTCAATGCGCTGATCGATGCAAAACGTCCGGCCCAGGCGCTGGCCGCCAGCCGCGTCGCGGTGAAACAGTTCCCTGATGACGCGAGGGTCCATAACACCCGCGGTGTCGCCCTACTGGCCATGAATCGCCTGGACGAGGCTGCCCAGAGTTTCCGACGCGCCCTCGAACTTGATTCCAATCACAAGAAGGCTCGCCAGAACATGGGCGAGACGCGGAGGCGACAGGGGCGCTTCGTGGAATCGATCAGGTGGTACCGGGGAGTACTCGACATCGATCCCGATTTGGCGCCGGCGCATGCCGGGATGGGCGCGGCGCAATTTCGTCTGGGTGATTACGAACAGGCGGCGGAGTCACTGGCGCGAGCGGTTTCCCTGCGACCGGATGCGCTGCCGGTCAGCGCGTTCCGCCTCCTCGCCGATGCGCTACACAGACAGCGGCGTCACGAGGAAGCCATTCAGACCTATCGCGACGTGCTTGAGATCGATCCCGATTACGTCCCCGCCCATGCGGGGATCGGGTACGCGTTGCTTCAGTTGAAGCGATACGAGGAGGCTGTCGAATCGCTTGCGCGAGCCATTTCGCTTCAGCCGGAGTCTCCCGCCAACGCGGATCGTCACGTCGCGATGGGACGGGCCTTCCAGGAACTGGGTCGAATGGAAACGGCGGAGGAACACTATGCACGCGCGTTGGAGATCGACGCGCGGAATGCGGAAGCGCTCGATTCCTTCGCCGTGTTGCGTTTCCGACAGCGGCGCTACGAGGAGGCGCTGGGTCTCTACGAAACCTTGATCGAGATCGGCGACGCCAACGCGCGGGTCCATGCCAACATGGGCGCGACGCTGTACAACCTGGACAGGCCCGATGAGGCGCTCCGGAGTTTTGATAGCGCTCTGTCGCTGGATCCGACCCTGACCGGAACAGACCTCGAAGAGATGCGTGGCGCACTGCGGCGGGAACGACAATAGCGAGTGACGGCGGTGCCTGATTCGCGGACGACGGGTACTCCCGCTTGACACATCAGAGGTGGCGACGGACGATTTGCCGTGGAACCACACGGTGGGCGTCCGCATGGAAGGAATGGAAGGAATGGAAGGAATGGAAGGAACGGTACCGCGCCAAAGATTGACGAATTGCATGACCCGCGGCAGGACTTCGCGCACCGAATGAAACTCCCGGACCTTCGCACTCCCCAGGGCACCGCCATCGCCGTCTGCGCGGCAATCCTCGCGACGGTCCTGGCCGCCTTCGCCATTCCCCCCGGCGTTTCGGGCGGCGCCGCGGCAACCGACGGCCCCGGCGGCCTCAAAGGCAACTTGCCGGCCGCGGTGCCGGAAGACTTGAGCGCCTTCGTCAGTAGCGATCGCTGGGGCGTCTCCCTGGAAGACGTGCTGGAGACGATCGCCGCGGAGAACCTGGCGCGGCGCGGACTGAACCCCGTCCTCAGGCGGATGGGGTTCCTCGGGCTCATCCAAACCGGGGAGGTCATCGCCGTGCTCCTCGCCGACCCGGAATTCGACGGCGGCGGCATCGTCCAGTTGGCGCCGGGCGATACCCTGCCGGACGGACGCGTCCTGACAGCGGTGACCGACAACAGCATCACCCTGACCCGCAATCCCGAAGGTGCCGGGGGTTCCGCCGGCCCGGACGACGGCGGCGGCACGGGCACCGACGCCTACCAGCAGGTGCTGCTACTCTTTCCTCGCGGCGAGCCGGACCCGGCAACCGGACCAGGCGGGTAGTTGACACAAGATCCGGCCGCGGCGGCGCGTTGGCGCACCGGCGCCTCTCCGGTCCAAAACGCAATACGCGTCTGAATCCGCTTCGGATAACATAATATTCCGGTTTGAACAGCACTTGAAGCAGCAATCGAAGCAGCACTTGAAGCAGCACTTGAAGCAGCACTTGAAGCAGCACTTGAAGCAGCACTTGAAGCAAATAGGGCAACCAGATTGACCACTCGCAGGATCTCAATGGAAAACAGCCCGGAGCGATGCCGGCGACAGCGCAATCCCTTCGCTGCCGGCCACGCGAAGGAATGCCACCGGACAACAACCGCCTTCGGCCTGGCCCTGGTGGCAGCCACCCTCGCGGCCGCCTGCGGCACGCTCACCGTCGATCCCTTGCCCGAACCCATACGTCCGCCCAAGGAAGACCCCGAAACCGCCGCGACAAGCGAGGACGCGGCATCAGGGGAAGAAGAAGCGGGGCAGCGCGGCCTGACCCTTTCGAAGATCCCGGGCGTCATCATCCAGCGCACCGTCGCCGAGGGCATGATCGAGCAACTCGGCCAGGACCTCACCGGCGAACCGGTCAAGGTGAGCTTCCACGACATGCCCCTCGTGGCCTTCATCGACGCGGTCTTCGGCGAACAACTGAACATGTCCTTCGTCGTCTCCCCCAGCCTGCAGAACAAGAAGGACCTCGTCACCCTGCGCCTCACCGAACCGCTCCCGCCCGCGGAACTCTTCCTCTGGGCGCGCCGCGCCCTGAGCACCTACGGCGTCGACACGCAAGAGGAGGGGGGCGTCCTCACCTTTTTCCAGAGCGACGAGATCGCCTCCCCCGACATCCCCCTGTTCATCAGCGGCAGGGCGCTGCCGGAAGTGCCCGCCACCCACCGCACGATCTTCCAGTTGGTGCCGCTGCACATTGCCAGCTCCGACTTTGTGTCCGCCTGGCTCGAGCGCTCGTTCAAGGGCCAGGACCTGGAAATCATCGAGGAGCCCGACCGCAACGCCCTTCTCCTGCAGGGCGGCGCCGACCTCATCGCCCGCGCCATCGATATGCTGGAGGTTCTGGACCAGCCGCTCCTGCAGGGACGGAACGGCTACATTCTGCAGCCGGTTTTTTTGCCCGCGGGCGTCCTCGCCGACGAGTTGGCCACGGTGCTCATCGCCGAGGGCTACAACGTCGGCGTCGGTCGAACGGGCAGCCTGACGTTCCTGCCGCTGGAGCAATCCAACAAGATCATCGTCTTCGCCGAAGACCCGGCGCAACTGAACCACGTCGAGGAGTGGGCCAGGATCCTCGACGCCGAGCACCGCGATACGGTGGAGGAAGCGCTCTTCACGTACGAAGTGAAGAATACCCAGGCCGAGGAACTGACCGAGACCCTGAACAACATATTGAGCGACATCGGCCCGATTCAGTCGTCCGCGTTCCAGACGCAGACGCAACCGGGCGGCGCGGCATCATTTCAGCAGGCGCCCCGCGGCGTGGCCGCCGCCGGCAGGATCGTCGTCGACAAGAACCGCAACATGATCCTGTTCCGGGGCTCCGGCAAGGAGTGGGCCGACATCCTCGAGGTCGTCGCCAAGCTCGACAAGCCGGTGCCATCCGTGCTGATCGAGGTCCTCATCGCGGAGATCAGCCTGACCGACATGGAGAAGTCGGGCTTCGAGTTCATGTTGAGGGGCGGCGTCGACGGCCTCGGCCTGCGCGGCGGCACGCTCAAGGCGCTGGGCGTCGGCGCCGGCGCCCTGTCCATGGTCCTCGACAGTTCCGGCCAGACCCGCGCGCTGCTGAACCTCTTCTACGAGGACAACCGCGTGGCCATCCGCTCGAGCCCCAAGCTGTTCGTCAAGAGCGGCGGCACCGCGACCCTCGAAGTGGGCAACGAGATCCCCGTCATCACGCAGATTTCCGACGAGGCGCGGCAGATCGGCGGCTCCACCAACATCCTGCAGGACGTCTCCTACCGCAAGACCGGCGTCTCGCTTGAAATCAGCCCCATCGTGCAGGCCAACGGCCTCGTGGATCTGGAGATCTCCCAGGAACTCTCCGAAGCGCAGCCCGGTGCCAACACCAGTATCGCGGGCTCCCCGACCATCCTGAGCCGCCACATCAGCACCAGCCTGACGCTGAAGGACGGCGGCTCTCTCGTCATGGGCGGTCTGATCGCCAATAACAAGAGCGCCGGACAGACCGGGATACCGGCCCTGGGGCGGATTCCGCTGCTCGGCAGGCTGTTCCGCAACGACACCCTGCAGGAGGATCGCACCGAGCTTCTGATCATGGTCATTCCCTACGTCGTGGCCAGCCACGAGGAGGGTTCGGCCCTGACCGAAGAACTCAAACAACAGCTTGACTTGCACCGCGAATTTCTGCGTTAATTTCTTTTGGGCGCCAATCCGGGCGTGGCAATAATCACCGAGGTCTGAAGGCAAGACGAACCGATGCGGACAAACGACGCAAACCGGGGGATTTTCCCGCCGGACGCCGAAAAATCCGCAGAAAAGGCTTGCGATGCTGGATGAACACGCTATGATTTCCCACGCCTTCATAGGCAGCCTTCGTCAATTGAGACGGGAACGAAATGACTGATTGGAGAATTTCAATGGCTAGAAACACCAGCAGAGTGGCGAGCGCATTTGCCTATGTGGCTGCTCTTGGGTTGGCATTCGGCGCTTCGGCGGCCCACTGGGAGCTGAGCACCAGCGGGAACGTGACGTACGCGTCGGAAATATTCGGCGCGGACGCGGCAACCTTGGAGCTCACCCTGGAGACCGACGACGCCACCACTACCGAGTTCAATGAGAACGAAGGGACGTACGTTGACCTCGCGATGCTGGTACCTGATGGTACCGTGAACGCAGGCTCGGAGATTACCGTTACGGTCACGTTGAACGGTGCCACGTTCGGTAACACGGTCCAGATCAACGACTTCAAGACGCAGGGGGCTAACCTCAATATCGTGAACGGTTCAAAGAAGGACGGTCGCGTTGGTGATCGCTCCGTCTCGGTTGGATTTAAAGCCGGTGATGGCTCCGACGGATCGGATATTTCGGGCGCCGGTCCTGAGGCCACTGACGACGCTGCTCGTCCGACCATCAGGTTGGTCCTGTCGAGCATAGAAGGCGCTACCGGATTGGCCACGCCGAAATCGAAGGTCACCGCCAGCGCTTCGGTAGAACTGGTCGGCACGGCTGGAGCGAATATGGTCGATTTCCCGATAGAGGTCACGCCTCCTGGCGTCAGGGACGATCCCGGCACGACCCCCGCCGACGAATCCATGAAGGACGGCAAGCCGGTCTTCAAGCCTGCTGACAATGTCATCGCCAGTTCCGTGCTGTCCTATGATTACGGCGCTACGGCCGGCGGAATGGGTCCCATCACCCTTGACGACCGTACAAAGATCAGGGGTTTAAAGGTAGCGTTGGCGACTTTGACTCGCACGGTCACCGCAGCCAATGTGGCGGATAATGACGGCATGTTCAACGGTGCGGGCAATGTCAAAATCGGTGTCTCGGGTGACATCGCGGTCAACGATGAAGATGTGGTCTTCTACGATCTGAATAAAGACAAGAAGATGACCGATAACGAACTTTTGGACGTCGCTGACGGCAAGGCTTCCGGGACTTTCCGGGCAACCCCGGCCACTGTCTACTACGTCCCGGGTGGCGAAGAAGACCTGAAAGCCGGCATGTTGACGGCGACCTTTAATGTTGAGTTCGACATGACGTCGTCAGTCAATCCGGGCGAAGAAAAGGAATCGGGGATGCTGGTTTATGACGGCGTGGCCATGGAAGCCAGGGCGTATGCCATTCCCAACGCTGCCAGGATGGATGACGTTGGTAATGTTCGCATCAGGTGTGAGGCAGGAACTCCGTGCACCATGTTCCTCTCATGTGACGGACAGGACGGGACGAACTATTTCGGTGAGGTGGGAGAAATCGATGGTGGTGCCACCATGGTTCTGCAATCCCAGGCCATCGCTGACATGATCGGTGCTGACGACGGCTGGATGGGACGGTTGTCCTGCGACGTCCTGTCGTCCGGCGACGCCACGGTTCAGGTGCTCGTAAGATCCGGAAGCAGCAGCGTCTTGGTCAACAATACGTATGTTGATGACAACGCCGTTGACGCCGTTGCGGAAATGCTGACTACGCTGTCCAGTGCAGTCAAAGGTGTGAACACGGCAGTTAGCGGTGTGAAGGGAGTGGTTGATACCATCAAAACGAACCAGTCTGCTGAAATGTCCGAGGACGCAGGCTCGGGCTGATAATTGAGTTAACGCTCCGAAGGATCGCCTGACGGCGATCCTTCTTTCCCGGCTCGATACTCCACCCCTTCCCTTCGGTTTCGAAGGGAAGGGGCTTTCTTTTGCCCGCCTTTCGTATCTGGCAGCACCCCTAATGCGGGCCAAAACTCGCTCCCGCTCCCCTCGTGGCAAAACCTCTTCCTCCGCCAACCCGCGTTTCGCATTGATTTGTCTCGCCAACCTGGCGCATCCCGGCGTACGGCCGGCGTGCCAGGGTCGCAGGAGGAATGCGGAAAGCTCTGCGAGACTTTCGCCTTTCCTGCTGAATCGAGTTGTCGTTCGGCGTAAGATCACGGCAGATACGTTAACGGTGCGGTGTACCCAGCGCAGGGAGCAAACGGCAATTGAGTCCAGAGCTGATAGGCATATTCGCGGTCGGCGCTGCGCTCGCGGGTTTGATCTGGCAGACGGTCCGGTCGCTGAATGTAAACGCGCGGCTGGGACGCAAGATGGATGCCCTGTCCAGGGGCCAGCAGTATCTTCGCGAGCGCGTGGCACGCATCGAAGTCTGGCTGCAAGTCCTTCTGGGCGGGCACCGATCCATCCCGCTGGATCAAGGCCCCGAGGCGATGGCGGCCGCCAGCCCGACCACCCCGCCGCAGGGATAGTCGCGCGTGTTGACAACGGACAAAATCGCACACCCATAGCAGAGAACACCGCTATTGACGGGCAACGGTCGCAGGGCATAATGTCCCCCTGAAACAGGGCTTGAATCGCCCAAATCGGAAAGCCAGTGACGCCCCAACCAGCCACATTCGACGAACGTTTCATCGAAGCCTTCGAGAACGTCGCCGAGATGCGTTCCGGCATTCGCCACATGGACGCCGATGTCTCGGCCCTCAAGACCGACGTGACGAACCTGAAGTCCGACGTGTCAGACCTGAAGACCGACGTATCTGTACTGAAGGCAGACGTCTCGACCCTGAAGTCCGACGTGACGAATTTGAAGTCCGACGTGTCAGACCTGAAATCCGACGTCTCCGTATTGAAGTCAGACGTCTCGACCCTCAAGTCCGACGTCTCCGAACTCAAGTCCGACGTGTCCGACCTCAAGACCGACATGTCCGGGCTCAGGGTCGACATGTCCGACTTCAAGGGCCAGATCAGAGCCGATATGTCCGACTTCAAGGGCCAGATCAGAGCCGACATGGCCGAGTTCAAGGGCGAACTTCATGCCCACGTGAACAGGCAGGCCTGGATGACGATCAGTATCCTCGCGACCCTCATGGTCGCTTCGGTTGGCTTGACCGGCTACTTCGTCAAGATTCTGGCGTAACCTCGGGAATCCTGGCTGGTCTGGCCTCCTGCCACTCCACGCCCTCGCCGCAAGCATCTTCCTTCGCCAACCGGCGTGTGGCGTCGCCTATCCTGGGAACCCGGTCCGATCCGCATCCGCGGTCCGCAGGGTCCACGTTCCGTAAGAAGTATGCGTATGGCCATGCGAGACTTGTCCCTACTCTGCCGACTCGCCCTGTCGTTCGGCGTAAGATCGATGCAGATACACTTATCGGCACCGTGCGCCCTGCACGGAGCACTTGGGGGGCAACAGGGGGCAACCGGGGAATGAGTCCGGAGCTTGTAGGCATTTTCACTGTCGGCGGAACGCTCGCGGGATTGATCTGGCAGATGGTTCGATCACTGAATGTAGACGCGGGGCCAAGAGGCAAGATGGACGCCTTGGCCAGGGACCAGCAGGATCTTCGCGAGCGCGTGGCACGCATCGAAGTCTGGCTGCAAGTCCTTCTGGGCGGTCATCGATCCATCCCGCTGGATCAAGGCCGCGAGGCGATGGCGACCGCCACCCCGACATCGCCGCCGCAGGGATAGTCGCGCGTGTTGACAACGGACGAAATCGCACACGCATCGCAGAGAAGACCGCTGTTGACGGGCAATGGTCGCAGGGCATAATGACCCGATGAACCAGGGCCCAAATCGCCCATCGGAAAACCAGTGACGCCCCAACCAGCCACATTCGACGAACGTTTCATCGAAGCCTTCGAGAACGTCGCCGAGATGCGTTCCGACATTCGTCACATGGACGCGGACATCACAACCCTCAAGTCCGACGTGACGATCCTGAAATCTGACGTGTCAGACCTGAAATCCGACGTCTCCGTATTGAAGTCAGACGTCTCGACCCTCAAGTCCGACGTGTCCGAACTCAAGTCCGACGTGTCCGACCTCAAGACCGACGTGTCCGACCTCAAGACCGACATGTCCGACTTCAAGGGCCAGATCAGAGCCGATATGGCCGAGTTCAAGGGCGAACTTCATGCCCACGTGAACAGGCAGGCCTGGATGACGATCAGTGTCCTCGCGACCCTCATGGTCGCTTCGGTCGGCTTGACCGGCTACTTCGTCAAGATCCTGGCGTAACCGTCCATCTCAACCACATTTGCCTGCCGTGGGAATCCTGGTCGGTCTGGCGCCTACCTCGGGAAAATCTCGGGATAGACTCGTGGACGGGCGGCTTGTCCTGCAATGTACTGTCGTACTTCCACAAGGGTTCGGTTCAGGTGCTGGTCCGGCGTCAGGATCAAACACTACACCGATACTTTTGAGGAACGCCGCGATCTCCATAGACGGACAAAATCGCACACGCATCTCAGAGAAGACCGCTGTTGACGGACAACGGTCGCAGGGCATAATGCCCGATGAACCAGGGCCCAAATCGGCCATCGGAAAGTCAGTGACGCCCCAACCAGCCACATTCGACGAACGTTTCATCGAAGCCTTCGAGAACGTCGCCGAGATGCGTTCCGACGTTCGCCACATCGACGCCGATGTCTCGACCTTGAAGACCGACGTGACGAACTTGAAGTCCGACGTGTCAGACCTGAAGACCGACGTATCTGTACTGAAGGCAGACGTCTCGACCCTGAAGACCGACGTGACGAACCTGAAGTCCGACGTGTCAGAGCTGAAGACCGACGTATCTGTACTGAAGGCAGACGTCTCGACTCTGAAGTCCGACGTGACGAATTTGAAATCCGACGTGTCAGACCTGAAATCCGACGTGTCAGACCTGAAATCCGACGTGTCCGTATTGAAGGCAGACGTCTCGACCCTCAAGTCCGACGTCTCCGAACTCAAGTCCGACGTGTCCGACCTCAAGACCGACATGTCCGGGCTCAGGGTCGACATGGCCGAGTTCAAGGGCGAACTTCATGCCCACGTGAACAGGCAGGCATGGATGACGATCAGTGTCCTCGCGACCCTTATGGTCGCTTCGGTCGGCTTGACCGGCTACTTCGTCAAGATCCTGGCGTAACCGCGGGAATCCTGGCTGGTCTGGCCTCCTGCCACTCCACGCCCTCGCCGCAAGCACCTTCCTTCGCCAACCGGCGTGTGGCGTCGCCTATCCTGGGAACCCGGTCCGACCCGCATCCCGCGGTCCGCAGGGTCCACGTTCCGTAAGAAGTATGCGTATGGCCATGGGAGACTTGTCCCTACTCTGCCGAATCGCCCTGTCGTTCGGCGTAAGATCGATGCAAATACATATATCGGCACCGTGCGCCCTGCACGGAGCACTAGGGGCCAACAGGGGGCAACCGGGGAATGAGTCCGGAGCTACTAGGTATTTTCGCTGTCGGCGGAGCGCTCGCGGGTTTGATCTGGCAGATGGTTTGATCGCTGAATGTAAACGCGCGGCTGGGAGGCAAGATGGATGCCTTGGCCAGGGACCAGCAGTATCTGCGCGAACGCGTGGCGCGCATCGAAGTCTGGCTGCAAGTCCTTCTGGGCGGGCACCGATCCATCCCGCTGGATCAAGGCCGCGAGGCGATGGCGACCGCCACCCCGACATCGCCGCCGCAGGGATAGTCGCGCGTGTTGACAACGGACGAAATCGCACACGCATGGCAGAGAACACCGCTATTGACGGACAACGGTCGCAGGGCATAATGACCCGATGAATCAGGGCCGAAATCGCCCAAATCGGAAACCAGTGACGCCCCAACCAGCCACCTTCGACGAACGTTTCATCGAAGCCTTCGAGAACGTCGCCGAGATGCGTTCCGACATTCGTCACATGGACGCGGACATCGCCACCCTCAAGACCGACGTGACGAACTTGAAGTCCGACGTGTCTGAACTCAAGACCGACATGTCCGGGCTCAGGGTCGACATGGCCGACTTCAAAGGCCAGATCAGGGTCGACATGGCCGAGTTCAAGGGCGAACTTCATGCCCACGTGAACAGGCAGGCCTGGATGACGATCAGTGTCCTCGCGACCCTCATGGTCGCTTCGGTTGGCTTGACCGGCTACTTCGTCAAGATCCTGGCGTAACCGCGGGAAACCTGGCCGATCTGGCCTCCTGCCACTCCACGCCCTCGCCGCAAGCACCTTCCTTCGCCAACCGGCGTGTGGCATCGCCTATCCTGGGAACCCGGTCCGACCCGCATCCCGCGGTCCGCAGGGTCCACGTTCCGTAAGAAGTATGCGTATGGCCATGGGAGACTTGTCCCTACTCTGCCGAATCGCCCTGTCGTTCGGCGTAAGATCGATGCAAATACATATATCGGCACCGTGCGCCCTGCACGGAGCACTAGGGGCCAACAGGGGGCAACCGGGGAATGAGTCCGGAGCTACCAGGTATTTTCGCTGTCGGCGGAGCGCTCGCGGGTTTGATCTGGCAGATGGTTTGATCGCTGAATGTAAACGCGCGGCTGGGAGGCAAGATGGATGCCTTGGCCAGGGACCAGCAGTATCTGCGCGAACGCGTGGCGCGCATCGAAGTCTGGCTGCAAGTCCTTCTGGGCGGGCACCGATCCATCCCGCTGGATCAAGGCCGCGAGGCGATGGCGACCGCCACCCCGACATCGCCGCCGCAGGGATAGTCGCGCGTGTTGACAACGGACGAAATCGCACACGCATGGCAGAGAACACCGCTATTGACGGACAACGGTCGCAGGGCATAATGACCCGATGAATCAGGGCCGAAATCGCCCAAATCGGAAACCAGTGACGCCCCAACCAGCCACCTTCGACGAACGTTTCATCGAAGCCTTCGAGAACGTCGCCGAGATGCGTTCCGACGTTCGCCACATCGACGCCGATGTCTCGGCCCTCAAGACCGACGTGACAAACCTGAAGTCCGACGTGTCAGACCTGAAGACCGACGTATCTGTACTGAAGGCAGACGTCTCGACCCTGAAGTCCGACGTGTCAGACCTGAAGACCGACGTATCTGTACTGAAGGCAGACGTCTCGACCCTGAAGTCCGACGTGACGAATTTGAAATCCGACGTGTCAGACCTGAAATCCGACGTGTCAGACCTGAAGTCCGACGTGTCAGACCTGAAATCCGACGTCTCCGTATTGAAGGCAGACGTCTCGACCCTCAAGTCCGACGTCTCCGAACTCAAGTCCGACGTGTCCGACCTCAAGACCGACATGTCCGGGCTCAGGGTCGACATGGCCGAGTTCAAGGGCGAGATCAGAAGTGACATGGCCACAATGGAGGGCCGGCTGCATGCCCACGTGAACAGGCAGGCCTGGATGACGATCAGCGTCATCGCGACCCTGATGGTCGTTTCGGTCGGCTTGACCGGCTACTTCGTCAAGATTCTGGCGTAACCGCCCATCTCGATCATGTTGCCTACCATTGCTTCTGTCGCTGCTCTCTGGTTGGCGACCGGGGCTTGGGCGTTTTACTGGGAGTTGGAGGTCAAGGAGCCTGTTACTTATGCCGAGGAGATTTTCGGCGGGGCTAATCCGGGTAACCTGGACCTTACGCTTGCCGGAGATGACACGAACACAACAAACGGCAGGCAGGGGACGCGTGTCGAGCTCCAACTCGTACTACCTGACCAGACAAACGTCGAGATCGGCGCGCAAGCCGAAGTGACGTTTACGATATCGGGCGCCGTATTCGGTCAGCCGATCAACTGGATCGACATCGACACCGGGTCTGATTTGACCAAGGTCGCAGGCTCGATAAAGAACGGACGCGTTGGAGATTCTTCCGTGACCGTGAAGATCGGAACTACCGGCGTCACTGGCACCACAGGCGCCGAAAGTAACGCGACCGTCACGCTGCACATCGGCTCGCTCGAAGGCGCCGCGGGGTTGGCGTCTGGCGATGCTTCGGTGACTGCCAGTGCGTCGGTCATAGTGACGGCCGAAGGTGGCTCCAATTTCCCGAACAAAGTCGAGACACCCGCCACTTCGTCCAATGTGATTGCCGACTCGGAGAAGGCCTGGACTCTAGAGTCCGAACGCAGTCGGCCGCTGGGTTTGATCAAGCTTGAGGATCGTACGAAGCTGGTCGGCTTTGGTCCTTTGCTCATAGCGCCGATTCGCCTGCTGGGAAATTCCGGGTCGAAGGAGGCGGACGGAAAATCGTTTTTCCGTGATGGCGCGGGAAGCCGAGCCAATATCTACGTCAATGTGTCGGGTGTGATCCGCGACACCGACACGGTCTTCCTGGACCTGGATAGGGACGGTAAGACTGGCGCGGGGGAAGGCCTCGACATCACGAACGGCGTCGCCTCGAAGAGTTTCAGGCCTCGGCAATTGGCAGCAGGGGGCACAAGTAGAGGGTCGCGTCAACTACGCTCCCGGTGGCGAAACCGACCTCAAGCCCGGAACCTTCAATACGAAGATCAGCATCGAATACGACGATGACTCGCTGGTTGATCATGAAGCCATATCGTACACCGCTGGTTTGACTTGCTTCGGTGTGAGACCGATGACGACGGCCTTCGCGATCCTGAACGCCGGCTTGGATGAAGTCGCCCGTGTCCGCATCACGTGCGAGGCCGCTGGCGATAGGGTGTCTGCCGGCGTACGCGTTCCGGGTGACAGGTGCACGGTATTCCTCGACTGCACGGAATTCCTCGACTGCAACGGGCAGGACGGGATGGAGTACTTCGGCGAGTTGGGTTCGACGATCAGCGCTGGCGCAACGACAGTGTTGCACGCTGAGGACATCGCCGAAGTGCTCGGGATAGACTCGTGGGCGGGCGGCTTGTCCTGCAATGTCCTGTCGTACTTCCACAAGGTCTCGGTTCAGGTGCTGGTCCGGCATCGGGATCAATCACTACACCGACTCTTTTGAGCAACGCCGCGATCTCCATTGTGCGCAGGAGCCAGCCGTTCCGATCCCGGTACCGACCACACGGGACTTTTGGATAGGCCTGCATGGATAGGCCTGCATGGATAGGCCTGCATGGATAGGCCTGCATGGATAGGCCTGCATGGATAGGCCTGCATGGATAGGCCTGCATGGATAGGCCTGCATAGGAAGACACCGCTTCGACAACGGCAACAGACGGATAAAATCGCACACGCATGGCAGAGAATACCGCTGTTGACGGGCACCGGTCGCAGGGCATAATGCCCCGATGAATCAGGGAAGAATCGCCCGATCGGAAAGCCGGTGACGCCCCAGCCAGCCACATTCGACGAACGTTTCCTCGAAGCCTTCGAGAACGTCGCCGAGATGCGCTCCGACATCGGCCACATGGACGCGGACAGTTCCGCCCTCAAGGCCGACGTGACGACCTTGAAGTCCGACGTGTCAGACCTGAAGGTGGACGTATCCGTACTCAAGGCAGACGTCTCGACCCTGAAATCCGACGTATCGGAACTCAAGACCGACGTGTCAGACCTGAAGGTGGACGTATCCGTACTCAAGGCAGACGTCTCGACCCTGAAATCCGACGTATCGGAACTCAAGACCGACGTGTCAGACCTGAAGACCGACGTGTCAGACCTGAAGACCGACATGTCCGGGCTCAGGGTCGATATGGCCGAGTTCAAGGGCGAGATCAGAGGCGATATGGCCGAGTTCAAAGGCGAGATCAGAAGCGACATGGCCGAGTTCAAGGGCGAGGTCAAAGGGGACATAGCCAGGTTCGAGGGCGAGATGGCGGCAATGGAAGGCCGGCTGCATGCCCACGTGAACAGGCAGGCCTGGATGACGATCAGCGTCCTTGCAACCCTCATGGTCGCTTCGGTCGGATTGACCGGCTACTTCGTCAAGATTCTGGCGTAACTGCGGGAGTCCTGGTCGGTCCGGCCTCTTGCCGCCGAATCCAGACCGCGAGGCGATGACGGCCGCCAGCCCGACAACCCCGCCGCGGGGATAGGCCCTTTCTTCGTAAAAAAGACGCCGCTTTGCCAACCGCAACAGACGGACAAAGTCGCACGCGCATGGCGGAAAGCGCCTCTGTTGACGGGCACCGGTCGCAGGGCATAATGCCCCGATGAATCAGGGAAGAATCGCCCGATCGGAAAGCCGGTGACGCCCCAGCCAGCCACATTCGACGAATGTTTCCTCGAAGCCTTTGAGAACGTCGCCGAGATGCGTTCCGACATCCGCCACATGGACGCGGACATCTCCGGCCTCAAGGCCGACGTGACGACCTTGAAGTCCGACGTGTCAGACCTGAAAACCGACGTATCCGAACTGAAGTCAGACGTCGCGACCCTCAAATCCGACGTATCCGAACTTAAATCCGACGTATCCGAACTCAAAACCGACATGTCCGGGCTCAGGGTCGACATGTCCGGGCTCAGAGTCGACATCGCCGAGTTCAAAGGCGAGCTCAGGAGTGAGATGGCGGAATTCAAGGGCGAGATCCGAGGCGACATGGCCACAATGGAAGGCAGGCTTCGTGAACACTCGAGCAAGCAGACGCGGAAGTCCATCTCGATCATGGTGCCAGCCGTGGGAGTCCTGGTTGGTCTGGCGTCCTACCTCGGGAACGTCTCGGGATGACGCGGCCGTGACGGACGAAGCGGGGGAAAGCATCGATCGGGCCTGGTGCCCGCAAGACAGGGTCTGACAACCATAGCCGTCTTTGACGCGGACCTCTCAAAAGACATTCTGGCGGACTCGCGGCTGGCCGCGGTCGCCGCCGAAGTCGTCGTTGCGCGGGTGGGTGACTACCGAACCGACTTGTTCGCCGAAGAAGCGGCGTACGCCGCGTCCGTCCTCCCCACCCGCGCGCTGGAGTTCGCCACCGGGCGCAGGGTTGCCCGCGCCGCACTTCGGCGGATCGGCGTCGCGGACTGCGAAATCCCCCGGCGGGGTCGGCTTCCGGTCTGGCCGTCCTCCGCCGTAGGCGGCATCGCCCACACCCGGACGCTCGCGGCGGCGATCGTCGGCCCGGCAGCGGGCCACGACGGCCTCGGTATCGACATCGAAGCCAGGACCGCAGTCTCTGGGCGGGTCGCGGAGCGCGTCCTGACCTCCGCCGAACGCGAGTGGCTGCCGGCTTCGGACTGGCGCACCATGGTCTTCTCCGGCAAGGAAGCCATCTACAAGGCCGTCAACCCCCTGACGGGCGAATTTCTCGGTTCCAGCGACGTGGAACTCGAGATCGACCCCGAGGCCGGCGAATTCCGCGCCCGCTGTCGTCCCAATCTTCGATCAGCCGCCCCGGTGGCCGCCGGATGCGGTTACTGCGCCCTGTACCGCGCCCACTGGCTGGTCGTCTTCCTCATTCCCCGCGACGCGCACCCGTAGCAAGATCCCGGGACAGCCAACAATGCATCATCTCTGTGGCGCCGGCATCGCTGGCGCGGGTGGTTACCCGATCGACCCGGTTGCGGGCCTCCCGGCCGCGGAAAAACGTCATCGTCCCATCGGGACGCGGCGACACCCCGCGACAGGTTATGGCGGGCGTTCCGTCTGAATGCCTGGTACACCCGCGGCCGGCTCGGTCTGTACCGGCCACAACTTTTGAAAAAGGAAAGACCCTGATTGAAAGCAAATGAACATTCAGTGACTCAACAAGCGACTTGGTTACGGTTCGCGTGCGTGATGTTGATCTTTGCGCTTGCTGCCTGCGACGGTGGGGGACAGCCCGCACCGCCCCCGGTCGATACAGACGGCGACGGCATTGCCGACAACGTGGACGCGGACGACGACAACGACGGCGCGGCTTGACCGCGCTGACGGACCTTAACCTTCAAAGCAACCTTGTATCGGATTTGGGGCCGCTGTCGGGCCTGACCGAGCTGAAAAGACTAGTGCTTCAAATTAACAAGATATCGGACCTGACGCCGCTGTCAGACCTGAACGCGCTAACGGACCTGGGCTTGGGGGGCAACGACCTATCGGACCTGACGCCGCTGACGGGCCTGACCGCGTTGACCGAGCTGGAATTGGGGTTCAACGGGGTATCGGACCTGACGCCGCTGACGGGTCTGACCGCGCTGACGAACCTGGATCTTCGCCGCAATGACATATCGGACCTGGCGCCGCTGGCCGGCCCTACTGCGCTGACGCGACTGATCCTTACCCGTAACAACGTATCCGACTTGACGCCGCTCGTCGGTATGACCGCACTGACGGAACTATGGCTTACTTCCAACAACGTGTCTGATTTGGCGCCGCTAGTGGCGAACGACGGATTGGGCGCGGGGGATTTGGTAAATGTCGAAGAAAATCCCCTGAACCGGGTTTCGATTGAAGTGCATGGGCCGGCGCTTCGGGACAGAGGCGTGATGGTTCAATTCGGAACTGTCGCCACGATCAATGACGAGCCGTTGATTTACAACGACAATGTATTCGTCCTCCCCGTCTCCGAAGATCTCGCCACTGACGCGCTGCTGTTCGAAGAATACACGGCGAAATTCTACGATGATTTCGACGATGGCTTCGATTTCCTGATGTTCGTCTCGAACCTCGCGGGCGATGATCAGCACGGCTATTTCGGCATTTACTATACCGTCATGAACGATACGGCGGGTATCGGTCGTCAAACCTATTCGAACACCGCTGATTGGGGATCGGCTGCCAAGCTTCAGGGCGTAATGCACTTTCCCCGGTATGGCTTGCTATATCGAGGTCCATCGCTACACGAGTTGATGCATCGGTGGGCGAACTATGTCGTTTCGCCGAACCCGTCTTGGGCGCACTGGGGATTCAGCAGCGCCAACGGTCAACTTGGCGGTTTCCATCCCGCAGCTCTCGTCGACCTTGGGGAAGGCAAATATTCCGCAGGCAATTTCGGAACATTTGCAAACGGCGGCAATTCCGTTCCCTACAGTCCCATTGAGTTGTATTTGGCCGGTTTCTTGCCGCTCGAGGAAGTTCCCGATCTGACGATCGCCCAGGATGGCGAGTGGCTTCTTGACGAAGATGGCGCCGTCGTTCGCACCGATAGCGGACATCCCTTATTTACCGCGAGTGAACTGACGATCTATACGGCCGAGGATCTCGTCGCAGAACATGGTGACCGTGTCCCGGCATACCCGCAAGCGCAACGGGAGTTCCGGGCTGCGGCGATTCTGTTGATCGACCAGGATCACCCTGCTGTCGGACGGAGATTGGATAGGCTGAGCGAAGATGTTTCGTGGTTCAGTCACAAGGGTTTCGGCATTTACGCCGGTCACAACTTTTACCAGGCTACGAGGGGCCGGGCGACCATCACGATGGACGGTCTATCCCAATTCAACTCGCGGATCCCGGTTGTAGCGAAGAAGGGCCGTCTTTCGTCCAGGCCGCCACAGGTGCCTGTTCGAGACTATCTCTATGAAAAGCTGCGCCGGGGACCGCAACATCGAACGCGAGTTGCGCCGTCGCAGGACTATCACAGCGATCCTGATGGCCTCGCTTTGCCTGATTCGTGGCAGCGACACTTGATGCCGATTCTTTCGCCGGGCGTTCTGGAAGGTAATAAACCGTGACGCCAGTCAGCGCCCGCTGCCGGACGGAACCGTTATAGGTCACTGCAACATAGTACGGTGGTGATTCCGGCGTACCGAGCGCGGCGTGTCAAGAATCGGGGTGAATGTACGGCGAAAAAAATCTGCGCGGACGGATGTGACGTCGTCAAACGGGGCCAGAGGCTGGTTGACGCCGGGTCACCCCCGCGAATTTCGTAGGCGCGCCTCCAACTCGGCGATACGGGCCTCGGTGGCTTTCCGCGTCGCTTCCGCCTTCGCGGCGCGATCCTCGGCGGCTTTCCGCGCGGCTTTCGCCTTGGCGGCGCGATCCTCGGCGGCTTTCCGCGCGGCTTTCGCCTTGGCGGCGCGATCCTCGGCCGCTTTCCGCGCGGCTTTCGCCTTCGCGGCGCGATCCTTTTCCCGGGCGTGCGCCTTGGCCCACTCCGAGTAGGAGTACAGGTCGCGACCTTTGTCGGGGTCGTACAGCCGCAGTTCTTCGCCCCGGATCCGCAGATCAAGCCCGACCGCCTCGCTGGAGAGGCTTGGCTCGCCGTGCGGCAGCCGCGCCGTCGGCAAGCGTTCGTAGCGTCCCTGGCGCAGAACGAAACCCTGTAGCCTCGGTCGCAGGTAGTCCCCTGTCGGATCGAACAGGAAGTATTCGCCGACGCCGAGAGACGCGTAGACGCGCTTCTTGCGGCCCTGGTCTTCGCGCCGCGTGCTGCGGGACGTGATTTCCAGGACGAAGTCCGGCCCCTTCGGCTCGTTCCACAGCAGGTAGGTGTCGCGCACGCGCTTCGGCGTCCCGACGACGACGAAAACGTCCGGCGCGACCGCGGCGCGCGGATTGTTCTCTTCGTAGTAGAGGAACATGTTCGCGCCAACGTACACGTCGGCGCGTTGTTCGAAGTGCGCGCGCAGCGCCAACGCCGCGTAGGTCAGGGGCACAAACTGTGCTTCGCTCTCGGTCATCGGCTTGCCGTCCGAAGAGGGGTAGTCGATGACGCGCGACGAAAGCCCGGGTTCGCTCATCGGCGGGTTCTCCCAGTGCCGTTTAACCGAGGTCGGTCGCCGTGACCGTATCACAGCCGCCTCGACATCCTCAAGACATCCGCTCCGCCGCGCCCACCTGGCACTAGTGTTCCGTCAAGTCCAAAGATGCGAGTGTAGCTGCGAGGGATTTTTGGTTCCTGGCGAGGCGCGACGACGCGGTGTGGCAGGCCCCACACAAGGAGGAGCAACGGAGCCTTCAGCCGGGAGCGCGAGGGGGCACCCCTCGCATGAAAACTATCAGGGGCCGAAAAGACCCGCAGATACCCGTAGATTTGGGCTTGACGGAGCACTAGGTGCTCCGCGCGGTTGTTGGCCCGTTCGGTTCGTCGATGGAACCAGGGAGCCGTTTGACGCCGGGTCACCCCCGCGGATTTCGTAGGAGCGCCTCCAACTCGGCGATACGGGCCTCGGCGGCTTTGCGCGCGGTTTTCTCCGTCGCGGCGCGATCCTTTTCCCGGGCGTGCGCCTTGGCCCACTCCGAGTAGGAGTACAGGTCGTAACCTTCGTCCGGGTCGTACAGCCGCAGTTCTTCTCCCCGGACCCGCAGATCAAGCCCGACCGCCTCGCTGGAGAGGCTTGGCTCGCCGTGCGGCAGCCGCGCCGTCGGCAAGCGTTCGTAGCGTCCCTGGCGCAGAACGAAACCCTGTAGCCTCGGTCGCAGGTAGTCCCCTGTCGGATCGAACAGGAAGTATTCGCCGACGCCGAGAGACGCGTAGACACGCTTCTTGCGACCCTGGTCTTCGCGCCGCGTGCTGCGGGACGTGACTTCCAGCACGAAGTCCGGCCCCTTCGGCTCGTTCCACAGCAGGTAGGAGTCGCGCACGCGCTTCGGCGCCCCGACGACAACGAAAACGTCCGGCGCGACCACGGCGCGCGGATTGTTTTGTTCGTAATAGAGGAACATGTTGGCGCCAACGTACACGTCGTCGCGTTGTTCGAAGTGCTCGCGCAGCGCCAACGCCACGTAGGTCAGGGGCAGAAACTGTGCTTCGCTCTCGGTCATCGGCTTGCCGTCCGAAGAGGGGTAGTCGATGACGCGCGACGAAAGCCCGGGTTCGCTCATCGGCGGGTTCTCCCAGTGCCGTTTAACCGAGGTCGGTCGCCGTGACCGTAGCACAGCCGCCTCGACACCCTCAAGACATCCGGTCCGCCGCGCCCACCCGACACCAGGTGCTCCGCGCGGTTGTTGGCCCGTTCGGTTCGTCGACTGTCCATTGTCCGCGACCTCGGGACGGCCAACAATGCGCCATCTCTCAAACCGCTGTAGGCCATCGTCCCAACGTTCGGGTTGACGGGCGCCACACCTGGTCGGCTCAGGGCGACGATCCTCCGGCCAGTTCGCGCTCGATAACCTCTCCCTGGGTCGCTTCCACGACAGAGATGTCGAACTGGCTCTGGAGGTTCATCCAGAACTGGGCGCCCGTGCCGAGGTGGCGGCCGAGACGGACCGCGGTCTCGGCGGTGATGGCGCGGTCGCCGCGCAGGATTGCCGTGATCCGGTTGGCGGGCACGCGGATGGCGAGCGCGAGTTGGTTGGCGCTCATGCCGCGTTCCGCGAGTTCGGCGCGCAGGGTATGGCCGGGATGGGTTCTGATGCGTGTCATCGCGGTCTCCGGTTCGTCAGCCCGTGTGGTAGTCCTCGACCGCGACATCGTATGCGGCCCTGTCCCGAAATCGGAACGTGATGCGCCAGCGCGCGTTCGCCCGCCACCGTGCAATAGCGCGTCCGGGGCGTACGCGCCGACATGGACCGTAATCCCCACGTCACAATCGAGCGCCGCGAGCATGCGCATCAGCCGATCAAGCGTGAATAGGACATAGCCGCTTGGTTGGTGAAGGGCGAATGCGTCTTCGACTCAGCCCGACGATCGCTCGGCGCCAAGCTGCTCGATCGCCTCTTCCCGCAGGCGGCGCTTGAAGATCTTCTGGGATGCGATTCTGGGCAGGCGCTCGTCGCGCAGCCAGACGTGTTCGGGGATCTTGAATTGCGCCAGGTGTTCGGCCGCGTAGCGCTTGAGCGCTTCCACGCGGAGATCGGCGCCGGGGCGCGGCATGACGACCGCGGCGACGGCCTCGCCGAGACGCGCGTCCGGAATGCCGAAGACGGCGCACTCGGCCACGTCGGGATGTTGATACAGGACCGCCTCGACTTCCTGGCAGCCGATGTTTTCGCCGCCTCGCAGGATCATGTCCTTCGCGCGGTCCGTGATGAAGACGAAGTCGTCCTCGTCCATGTGCCCGATGTCGCCGGTATGTACCCAACCGTCGACCAGCGTCTGCGCCGTCTCCTCCGGCTTGTTCCAGTAGCGCTTGAAGTTCATCGCGCCCCGGATGCACAACTCGCCGGTCTCTCCCCGGGGGACCTCGTCGCCGTTCTCGTCGATGACCTTGACCTTGACCAGGGGTGGCGCGGCGCGGCCGCAGCTCCTCGGACGTTCGCGCAGCGCGGGGCCGCCGATGGTGGTTGCGAGTCCCTGGGTTTCCGTCATGCCCCAGCCGGTGCCGGCGGCCCCCGCGCCGACCTTCTCGTTGATGCGCCTGGCGTGTTCCGGCGCCATGGGCGCGCCGCCGCCGCCCGCACTCCTCAGGCTAGACAGGTCGAACCTGGCGTAGTTCGGCGATTGCACGAGTTCCCACGCCATGATGGGGACGCCGTTGAAGCTCGTGATGCGTTCGGCCTCGATGATGCGGAGCGCTTCCTCCGGATCCCACCTGTACATGGCGACCACCTTGCGCCCTGAGCGGAACGACTGCAGGAGCTGAGCCACGAGGCCGCTGACGTGAAACAGGGGCACCGACAGGATGATCGCCGGGGGATACTGCGGTTCCGAGGCTTGCTGGGCGAGTTCCGGCCACAGGCGCCGGGCGACGGCGCCGCCGGCTTCCCAGCCGAGCAACGCCTGGATAATGGAGCGGTGGATGGAGAGCACGCCTTTCGGGTGCGCCGTGGAGCCGGACGTATAGAGGATCATCGCGTCGTCGTCGCCGTCGAGCTCCACTGAAGGCATCGTGCGCGAAGCGCCGGCGATGAACGCTTCCCAGGTGCGCCACCCCTCGCCCCGACAACGGACGGTGACGAGGTCGATGCCGAGCCGTTCGGCGTGACCGCCGATCCGTTCGAGCCGCTCGCGGTCGACGAACACGTTGCGCTTACAGGAAGCAGTCGAATGTGGTGGCTTGCCCTGATACGCTTCGAATTGACGTGCTGTCGCGCGAAGGAAGGGAATGACCAAGGAACCGTCTCTCGCAGAGATCGATGATCGCCTTGCGGACTTGGTACGTGAGTGGTGGGAGGATCACAACAAACCCCTGCTATTGAGCCAGCTGGGTGCGCACGACGATGGCAAGTTAGCGGCAACGGCCAGACAGGAAGCCGGGGGATTGGCGGCATACATTCGAAGTCGACTGGCTGAGCGAGTTCGAGTGATCCAACACGACGAAATGCCCGTACTCGTTGGAGCCGTTCCAGCGGACGCGGGGATAGACGAATACGGGGGCGCCAACGCCTTGCTTGAGCGAACCCGCAGCCAGCTTAGTGGGACTACGCGACTCCAGCCTGCCCTCTGGGCAGCCTTTCGGAAGCCGCTTGACGAGTCCAGAGCACGGTACGTTAGCCACAGGTCGCCAGTTCACTTCGAGGATGTTCCCCTAGGCGAGCCGCCTCTCGGCGAGTTCACCGAAGTTGAGAGATCCTACATCGTGGACACTGCGGAAGCCTCGCAAGTGCAGGGGAAGATCGAAGATTGGCTGGCAGCAAACAACCTTGACTCCACTGCCTTTCGCGCCAGCAAGGGGCACGAGAGCAAGTCCCTGCCAGCTAACGACCTACTTGGACGGATACTGGTTGCTCTAGATCCCGACCAGCTCAGACGGATCACGATGCCTCTGGACGTAGTCGACAAGCTTAGGCGTCAGCCCCTTTGACACAGCCACCGCTTGTCGTCGTTGCAGGCATCTCTTGCCGACTTGGGAACTCGTTTCTTCAGGGGCTCAACCCGACTGTGCCGGTGTTCGCTTGGCTCCCGCTTGAGGAAGCCGGGAGCTACACGAACACGTACGCGAAGACACTGTACGGCCGGCTTTGTGCCAAGCTTCGACGGCGTGAGAAGGGAGACCGGGAAAACCAGCTCTTGGGGGTCCGCCTAATTTTGCTGTATGCAGAGAAGGGCGATGGGAGCGAGGCTATTGATCGGAATCACGTCAACATCGCGCCGAACGACAACATTCGCTGATTCCGGAAACTGAGAGCCGCGACCAGATGGGTCGCGGCTCAACGTTCATGCGTTGCTTAGGTTAGCGACGGATGCTGTTTCTCGATTGAAACGCAACTCGTCTGCACGTCTTTAAGCCAAGATAGCTAGCGAGGAGAGAATGTGCACATCCAAGTCCTTGCTCTGGCCTCTTTGGCCGCGCTCCTCGGTCGGCGCAACGTAGGCCAACACGAGAAACTCCGCAACGGGAATCTCTGGTCCAATCCAAGTTGGAACTTCAATGTCCACGCGAAACCGAGCGCGATACTCGCCTTCCGGGATAGCGTTGTCAACAGGCAGAATTGCGCGGGCTGAAGGATGGCGAGTAAACGTAGTCGACTCAGCCCGACGATCGCTCGGCGCCAAGCTGCTCGATCGCCTCTTCCCGCAGGCGGCGCTTGAAGATCTTCTGGGATGCGATTCTGGGCAGGCGCTCGTCGCGCAGCCAGACGTGTTCGGGGATCTTGAATTGCGCCAGGTGTTCGGCCGCGTAGCGCTTGAGCGCTTCCACGCGGAGATCGGCGCCGGGGCGCGGCATGACGACCGCGGCGACGGCCTCGCCGAGACGCGCGTCCGGAACGCCGAAGACGGCGCACTCGGCCACGTCGGGATGTTGATACAGGACCGCCTCGACTTCCTGGCAGCCGATGTTTTCGCCGCCTCGCAGGATCATGTCCTTCGCGCGGTCCGTGATGAAGACGTAGTCGTCCTCGTCCATGTGCCCGATGTCGCCGGTACGCACCCAACCGTCGACCAGCGTCTGCGCTGTCTCTTCCGGCTTGTTCCAGTAGCGCTTGAAGTTCATCGCGCCCCGGATGCACCACTCGCCGGTCTCTCCCCGGGGGACCTCGTCGCCGTTCTCGTCGATGACCTTGACCTTGACCAGGGGCGGCGCGGCGCGGCCGCAGCTCCTCGGACGTTCACGCAGCGCGGGGCCGCCGATGGTGGTTGCGAGTCCCTGGGTTTCCGTCATGCCCCAGCCGGTGCCGGCGGCCCCCGCGCCGACCTTCTCGTTGATGCGCCTGGCATGTTCCGGCGCCATGGGCGCGCCGCCGCCGCCCGCACTCCTCAGGCTAGACAGGTCGAACCTGGCGTAGTTCGGCGATTGCACGAGTTCCCACGCCATGATGGGGACGCCGTTGAAGCTCGTGATGCGTTCGGCCTCGATGATGCGGAGCGCTTCCTCCGGATCCCACCTGTACATGGCGACCACCTTGCGCCCTGAGCGGAACGACTGCAGGAGCTGAGCCACGAGGCCGCTGACGTGAAACAGGGGCACCGACAGGATGATCGCCCGGGGATACTGCGGTTCCGAGGCTTGCTGGGCGAGTTCCGGCCACAGGCGCCGGGCGACGGCGCCGCCGGCTTCCCAGCCGAGCAACGCCTGGATAATGGAGCGGTGGATGGAGAGCACGCCTTTCGGGTGCGCCGTGGAGCCGGACGTATAGAGGATCATCGCGTCGTCGTCGCCGTCGAGTTCCACTGAAGGCATCGTGCGCGAAGCGCCGGCGATGAACGCTTCCCAGGTGCGCCACCCCTCGCCCCGACAACGGACGGTGACGAGGTCGATGCCGAGCCGTTCGGCGTGACCGCCGATCCGTTCGAGCCGCTCGCGGTCGACGAACAGCATCGACAGGCCGCTGTCTTCCACCCCGTAGATCATCTCTTCGGTGGTCCACCAGGCATTCATCGCGACGGCGATCGCGCCGATGGACGTGATGCCCATGTAGGCGAACGCCCATTCCGGATAGTTTCGCAGCGCGATGCCCACGCGATCGCCGGGCCTGATCCCCTCCGCCAGCAACCGGTTGGCGCACTGGGCCGCGAGGTCCCACGACTCCTGGAAACTGTAGCGTTCCCGCTGGTAGACGAGGAAGTCCCTGTCGGCGTATGCAAGGCCTTCGGCATACAGGTCGCGCAGGTGTTCCGGCGCTTTGACAAACGTCGTGAAGTCGACGCCGTTGACGCGCCGCACGGTGGTCTCGAATGGTTCGCCGGGCGCGGTCGCCGCGCGCACCGCCGCGCGAAAAGCTGCGTTATCCATCCAGTATCATCCGCCCGATCTCTTTGCGGTTGTTGCCGTTGCGTATGCGCCGCCCGATCAGGCGCGAAGCGACAGATTCTGGCAAAGAAGGCGCGATGCTACAATTCCGGTTCTTGGTTCGGGCAAGCGCGGATTTGTGAAAATTGGTATTAACCTATTGAAACCACCTATTTAACTGCTCGACGAGCGGCTTGGTGCGATATCCGGGCTTGGGATTGAAGACCGAGCAGCCAAAGGTATTTGGCGTCGGCTTCCACAAGACGGGAACAAAATCCCTCGCCCGGGCGCTGGAGATCCTCGGGTACCGCGTGACGGGGCCGAACGGCGCCCGCGATCCGCGGATCGCCGAGCGCGCCTTGCCCATGGCGCTCGACATCGCTTCGTGGTTCGACGCGTTCAATGACAATCCCTGGTCTGTCCTGTACCGGGAGTTGGACGGGGCCTTTCCCGGCAGCAGGTTCATCCTGACGCTGCGTCCCCCGGATAGCTGGATCGCCAGCGTGGTCCGCTACTTCGGCGGCGAGCGCACGCCCATGCGGGAGTGGATCTACGGGCCGGGGCGGGGGGCGCCGCGCGGCAACGAGCGCGCCTATCTTGATCGGTATCGTCGCCACAACGCGGATGTCATCGCGTATTTCTCCCGCAGGGAGTGTCTTCTCACCATGGATATCACCGCCGGCGACGGCTGGGAGTCGCTATGCGACTTCCTCGAACTGCCGGTTCCCGACCAGCCCTTCCCGCACGTCAATCCCGGCGTTCAGACAGGAAGGTAGGCTGGACAGGTCACGTCCGCGTAGATGTCGATGAACTCCATGAATCTTGCCGGCTTGCCGCCGTCCCGCTCGGGCGTGCAGTTTGCCGTGCGATGCGACTCTCCGGGCGGGGGTGCGCTAAAGCTCCGCCATTACTTCGAACACGTGCTGGCCAGTGAGCTGGCCGAACACGCGATCCTGTACATGCCGGAAGACACGAAATGGGGTGATAGCAATCCGTGGTCTCGGTACCGAGCTCGGGTGAGCTACTCGATCAATTGGGCAAGCGTGGCGGTTGCGGTTATCTCTGGTTGGGGATGGGACCGTTTCATACCAAAACGATTCCATGAGGCGCCCCCGTTCCGCGTCCTCTATTTGGTTCAGTCGTTTGATCGAATAGACCCGGAGGACTCTCAGTTCAGGTATCTGGCCAATCCCGCCATCAGGATTTGCGTTAGCGCTCCCCTGGAGGACGCTTTGCGGCGCGCGAATGTCGCTGGCGGGCCGATCCATACGATCCCCGCATGCATCGAGTCACCCCGGTTATCGGCGATGGACGTGCGCGATCTCGATGTCCTGATTGTCGGCTACAAGAGGCCGGATATCGCTGGAACTGTCGCGAGGTTGCTCAACGCGTCGGGACTGCGCGCAGAAGTACTGATCGAGATGGTCAGTAGAGAAGCGTTTCTTCGGATGATGGCGCGGGCTAGAACCGTGGTCTGCTTGCCGGCGACGGTTGAGGGATTCTATTTGCCAGCGCTGGAATCGATGGCTGTTGGCGCCCTGACGGTTTGCCCCGATGTGCGCGGCAACGACTACTGTCTGGATGGTGTCAACTGTCTCAAGCCACCCTATCGGGTAGAAGCGCTAGTGGGTGCAGCGAAGGAAGCTGCGACTATGCCCGCGGCCCGGATTGCGGCCATCAGGGAGGGCGCACGCGTCACCGTCACCGGCCATGATCTGGCCCACGAACGCAGAAAATTCCAAACCCTGCTTCGCGAGATCCTCCACGGCAAGGGCGGTGGCGGTGGCGGTGGAGGTCGGATTGACGGTCCGTCCCATTGGGCCAACCCGCCTTGTTGTTAGGAACTTGAATTGAATACGTCCTCAAGCGTTTGGGCGTCGAGAACGTTTTCGGCCCAGATCTCCAGATCGGACGGGGACGCTTGGCTTAGCCTTTCGGCGATTCCGGGCGATAGGAGACCGAATCGTCGCCGCAACTGTCGTTGCAGAACCGCCCGCTCCCCTTCGACGCGACCTTGCTGCATGCCTTCGTCGCGGGCCCTTTCGATGACTCCTGCCATGGTGGAACTTTCCTCGGGATACTGCCGTTGATAACGCCGGAACTCATTGTCGGTGAGGCCGGCGTAGATGTCGATGAATTCGATATATTTCGCCCGTTTGCCGCCATCCCGTTCCAGGTCCAGCAAACCTCGGACCGCCTGCGCGTAGACCTCGATCTTGCGGGTCTCCGGGCTGCGCATGTTCGGCAGGTTGACTCGCGCCACCAGGTTGTTGCTGTGCTGCCAGCGCTCGGAGGGTATCTCCTTCAGCTTGCAGACGAGATAGTCGAACTTCATATAGATGCGGCTCTCGGTGCCCAGGGTCAGTGACGCGGGTGCCGCGTCGGCATCGCGCAGGAAGATCGTCACCGGAACCACGCGGTCTGTCTCGAACAGCTCGGCGAGGTCGAGGCAGTAGTGCGCCAGCCGGTGCAGCGAGAAGCGCCGCCGGTCAGTTTCTTCTTCCAGCACGAACAGGATCGCCTCACGGCGGCCGTTGGACCACTCCACCAACAGGGGCACATCCAGCGCCCGAAAGTGTTTGCCCAGACGTTCCTGCAGTTGTTCTTGTCGTACCGGGATGATGTCCACCGAGTCATCAGGCGTGGGCGCCTCTTCGGGGGCGAAAAATGCCAGCGCATCGCGGGGATAGTCGAGGATCAGGTTCTTGAAGTTCTGGTCGTGGCTGACGGCGTCCGCCATGAACTGCGCCCGGTTTTTGTTCGACCACAAAGATCGGGCAAGTGCCCGCTGGCGCGCCACGGGCAATCGCTGAAAAAGCGAGGAGCAATCTGCCTTAGTCGGGTGAGCTGGCGCCTTCCCGTCCCTCCATGCACTTTTTTAGCGATTGCTTGCGCGTCCAAAGGTCATGACCTCTGTTTGGCGCAAGGGTGTCCCCGATGCGGTGTTCATGGGTGTCCCTGATAGGTCTTGCATAGAGGGGCAAAATCTGGACGGATGGTCGCGGCTTGGTGAAATACTCCGGGCTAGAGGCTTGAGTCGAATACGTCCTCAAGCGTTTGGGCGTCGAGAACGTTTTCGGCCCAGATCTCCAGATCGGACGGGGACGCTTGGCTTAGCCTTTCGGCGATTCCGGGCGATAGGAGACCGAATCGTCGCCGCAGCAGTCGTTGCAGAACCGCCCGCTCCCCTTCGACGCGACCTTGCTGCATGCCTTCGTCGCGGGCCCTTTCGATGACTCCTGCCATGGTGGAACTTTCCTCGGGATACTGCCGTTGATAACGCCGGAACTCATTGTCGGTGAGGCCGGCGTAGATGTCGATGAATTCGATATATTTTGCCCGTTTGCCGCCATCCCGTTCCAGGTCCAGCAAACCTCGGACCGCCTGCGCGTAGACCTCGATCTTGCGGGTCTCCGGGCTGCGCATGTTCGGCAGGTTGACTCGCGCCACCAGGTTGTTGCTGTGCTGCCAGCGCTCGGAGGGTATCTCCTTCAGCTTGCAGACGAGATAGTCGAACTTCATATAGATGCGGCTCTCGGTGCCCAGGGTCAGTGACGCGGGTGCCGCGTCGGCATCGCGCAGGAAGATCGTCACCGGAACCACGCGGTCTGTCTCGAACAGCTCGGCGAGGTCGAGGCAGTAGTGCGCCAGCCGGTGCAGCGAGAAGCGCCGCCGGTCAGTTTCTTCTTCCAGCACGAACAGGATCGCCTCACGGCGGCCGTTGGACCACTCCACCAACAGGGGCACATCCAGCGCCCGAAAGTGTTTGCCCAGACGTTCCTGCAGTTGTTCTTGTCGTACCGTAGTGGGTGTCGTAATGGGTGTCCCGGTGTCCATGGGTATCCCGTAATGGGTGGGTGTCCCTAATGCGCCTTGCTAATGCGGGAAGGCACATGGGTGTCCCGAAATGGGTGGGTGGCCCCATTGCGGGCAGGGAGCCTGTATGTGCATACATAAGTCGCTATAATGCGGCTCGCCTTCTTGGGAGATACGCGGCACGCCATTGCCCCAACTCAGTGCAGGTCAACCGCCCCCGGATCACTACTACGCGGACAACCTGATCGCGTTGATCGAAGGCGTGCGGCAACAGTACGGCGACATATTGACGCCCGAGGAGTCGGATTTCGGAGAGGGCGTCATCGCAATGTCGGCGGACGCGCAGCGCCTGCTGGCGCGCCTGATCTCGCGCAAGGGCCCGCTCGTTCGCGTCGACTCGCTGGAGTTTCGGGAAATCGACGACACCCCCGCCGCTTTGACGCACCTGATCGCGCGCGAGTTCGTGTCCTGGTGTCCCGAAGCGCCGGCGCTGGATCTCGCCCGGCTACTCACCCGCGCGGAGCTTGCCGAGTATTTCGGCGATGTCCTGGCCGCCGGGGAAGCTCCGCGCGACGCCGCTATGGGCGATGGGTCATCGGGAGTCCCGGCTGTCGTCGCCCAACGCCCGGCTGACACACCGCCGAGGCGAGCGACCGGCCGTAAGCGCGAGTACCTGGAGTGGATGGAGCGCAACCTGTGCGAGGGCGAGGTCCATCAACGCGTCGAACGACGCTGCCCCTGGGTCGCGCTGGTCATCGGGGAGCGGCTCGAACTGTACCGGCTGCTTTTCTTCGGCGACCGGCGGCGCGACCTCTCGACCTTCGTGCTGCGCGACCTCGGCCTCGCCCGCTACGCCGAGTACGAATTGGCCCGCGAACGGCGCCTGTTCGCCGATCGCGCTTCCCTGGACGCCTATATCGCGCTGCTAGGCCTCGGCGACCACGTCGACGAACTCGGCCCGAAGCCACCATCCGACGCTGCGATGCCCGTGCTCGAGGCGCTTTGGCAGCCCCATGGGAACCGCCTCTTCGAGCGTCGCCGCAGCCGCATACTCAACCGGCTGGGCCGGGGGCTCGAGCGCGGTCGCGAGTTCGACGCGGCGCTCGCCTGCTATGCGCGCTCCAGCATGGCGCCGGCGCGAGAGCGCCGGATGAGAATCCTGAAGCGCCTCGGAGATCTCGACGCCGTGGAGCGCCTGCGCCGACGCATGCGCGAGCGTCCGATCTGCCCGCAGGAGGCGGATTTCGCCGGGCGTTTCGGCGCGCGACGGCATCGGCCCTGGCCCCAGGAGACGATTATTCTGGACGTGCCGGACGTTGATCGCGTGGAGGCGGCCGCGGCCGCGATCCTCACCGCCGACGAAGGCCGCGCCTGGCACCTGGAGAACGCGCTGCCCATGGGACTGTTCGGTCTCGCCTACTGGGATTGGATGTTCGCGCCCGTGGACGGCATGTTCATCAACGCGTTCCAGACCGCCCCCATCGACCTCTTCTGGCCCGACTTTCTCGAGGCCCGGCGCGAGAAGTGCGCGGACCCGCTCGCGGTCGACGACGAGACCCTGCGCGCCGCGATGCTCGATGCGTGCCGCGCGCATCGGGACGTGGCCAATCGCCTGGTCGACTGGCGCGTTTTCGACGTGGATTCGCTCGGCATATTGCTTGACGGACTGGGGATGGACGCCGTGCGAAAGCTGGTCGCTTTCGCATCGTCGGATCTCGACAACGCGCGCCGGGGCTTTCCGGACCTGACCGTCGTCTATGGCCCCGGCCGTTTTGAGTTTGTCGAGGTGAAGGGACCGAACGACCGGCTGCGCGACGATCAGTACCTGTGGATCGACCGGCTGCGCGCGGCGCGTTTGCCGGTCCGGGTCGCGCGATGCAGATGACCGTCGCGCCGGAACCGTCGCCGTCCGAGATAACGGCCGCCACGGTCGCAGTGCGGGATCTGGCGGCCTTCGTCCATCGTCGTGGCGACATCCACTATCGCTACACGGGCAGCGCCACCGCCACGGAAGGCATCGGGGCGCAGCGGCGGGCGCAGCCGGAACGCGAAGGCTACCGGCGGGAAGTGCCGGTGGCGGCGACGGTCACGCGCAACGGCGTGACGCTGCGCATCAGGGGCCGGATCGACGGCATCGACGATGGCGCGCGTTTGATCGAGGAATACAAGACAACGCGCTCCGAGGTGGCCGACCTGCACGCCCACATCGGCCATCTGCACATGGCCCAGCTCAAGCTGTATGCGGCCCTCGTGAACACTACGGAACAGGTGCCGGCCAACCGCGACGCGTGGCGGCTGCGCTTGATCTACCTGCATCCGGATCCGGACGCCGCCGCCGCGACGCATTTCGAGGAGACGCATCAACCGGACGCGTTGGCGGAGTTCCTCGCGGACACGGTCGCCGCCTATACCGCCTGGCTGGCGGCGACAGCGGCGCGCATCAACCGGCGCAATGCGTGTCTAACCCGGTTGCCGTTCCCGTTCGCCGAGTTCCGGGACAGTCAACGGCGCCTCGCCCGAGGCGCCTACCGGGCGTTTCGCGATCGCGAACAGTTGCTGGTGGAAGCGCCCACCGGTAGCGGCAAGACGGCGGCGACCGTGTTCTCCGCGTTGCGCGCCATCGGCGACGGCGCGCTCGACCGCGTCATCTACCTGACCGCGCGCACCACCGGCAAGCTGTCGCCGACGCAGACGCTTGAGCAATGCGCCCTGGGGGAGGGGCAAGGGGAGGGGCAAGGGGAGGGGGAAGGAAAAGGGGAGGGGGAAGGAAAAGGGGAGGAGGAAGGAAAAGCGGAGCGGGCGGTGACGGTCGTCCTGACGGCGAAGCGAGACATCTGCTTCAATCCCGAGGTGCCGTGCGACCCGGCGTGCTGCCGCTATGCCAGGGGCTACTACGACCGCATGCGGCCGGCGCGCGATGAGGTGCTCGGGATGGGATTGGCGACGCGCGATACGATCGAGCGCGCCGCCGCGCGCCACGCCGTCTGTCCATTCGAACTCAGTCTCGACGCCGCGGCCTGGGCGGATGTCGTGGTGTGCGACTACAACTACGTCTTCGATCCCGTCGTCAGGCTCGAGCGCCTGACCGCGCCGCCGTTCAAGCGCGTTGGCCTGCTGGTGGACGAGGCGCATCAATTGGGTGATCGGGTGCGCGGCATGTTGAGCGCGTCGCTTGCGCGCGCGGCGCTCAAGCGCGCCCTTGCGGAAGCGCCGCCGCTGCTTCGCAAAGGGCTCCGTGCCGTCGACCGCGCACTCCTGAAGCTGCGGCGCGAGGCGAGGGGCACTGCGGCCGGAAGCCGCGACCCGACGGGGATCCCCGACGTCGATGACGCATCCTCGCGGGTCCACGACGATTCCGACGGTGCCCAGTACCGGATCGAAGAGCCGACCGCGCTCCTGCGCGCCGTGCAGCGGCTGCTCGCCGCGGCCGCTGAAGCCGATCTCGGGTCGTATCCCGCGACCCGCGAGTTCCTTTTCGACTGTTTTCGCCTCCAGGAGGGCAATGGGTGGCGCGACGAGGAGAACTACTGCCACCTGCTCGCGACAACCGGGCGAAACATCGAGGCGCGCATGGTCTGCCTGTCTCCCTCGCAGCACATCGACGGCGTGCTGCGTCGCTACAGCGGCGCGGTTCGCTTTTCCGGCACCGTATCGCCGCTGCCGCTGTTCCAGGTTATCCATGGACAGGACGCGTCGAGCCGAGCCGCGCGGGTTCGCCTCGACTGGGGCTCCAACCTGGGCGTATTCATCGTTTCCGACGTATCGACCTATTACCGGGACCGCGCCGCCTCGCGGGACGCGCTGGCGGGGGTTGTCGAGGCTGTGATCGGCGCGGCGCCCGGCAACTATCTCGTCGCTTTCCCGTCGTTCGCATATCTGGATCTGGTGGTTCCCCGTCTTCGAGGGATGGCGGAAGTCGTCGCGCAGCGGCCCGGCATGAGCGATGCCGAGAAGCAGGCGTTCATCCTCCGGCTCTCGACCAGGAACGGCAAGCCTGCCGGTAATGGAGATCCCCTCCCGCAGCCGTCTCTCATCGGCGCCGCTGTCATGGGTGGCATGTTTGCCGAGTCCGTCGACTTCGACGGCGGCGCGCTCGATGGCGTGATCGTCGTCGGCGTCGGTCTGGCGCCGCGATCATTGGAACGGGATCTCATAGGGGAGCGGTTCGGCGCGGACGGTTTCGACGTGGCCTATCGTCAGCCGGGGATGACGCGCGTGGCGCAGGCGGCGGGTCGCGCGGTGCGCGGCGTGGGCGATACCGGGGTCGTGGTCCTCGTCGATCCGCGTTTTCCGAGGGCGGATTGGGGCGCGTTCTTCCCGCGCTACTGGCGCCCCGCCCAGGTTCGGAGCAGCGAAATCAGCGCCGCCATAACGTCTTTTTGGCGTAGCCGGGGCAGGCTGGTAACCTGACGCCATGCGCAGGCGCACCAAGATCATCTGCACCGTCGGTCCGGCCACCTCCGGCTATTCGATGCTCGAACGCATGTACAGGGCGGGCATGGATGTCGTGCGGCTGAACATGTCGCATTCAAACCAGGAAGATGCGCTTAGGGTGATCACCTGGATCAAGACCCTGAACCGAAAGGTCAGGTACCCGGTGCCCCTGTTGCTCGACACGATGGGACCCGAAATCCGCACCGGTGAAATCGACGCGCCGATGCGTCTCGAAGCCGGCGAGGAGGTCTACCTGACCGTGGAGTTCGCAAGCCCTTCGGATCGCCGGGCCAATGAAATCCATGTCAACTATCCCGAACTGCCGGATGCTGTGGCGGTAGGCAATTCCGTGACCCTGGACAACGGCCTGATCAACCTCGAGGTGTTGCAGAAGTCGGCGCGAGCCCTTCTCTGCCGCGTGGTCGACGGCGGCTCCCTCGGCAGTCGCAAGCACATCAATTTGCCCGGCGTGCATGTCAACCTGCCGGCGATCGCCGGCAAGGATCGCGAAGACATCCTGTTCGGCATGGCGCAGGACCTGGACTTCCTGGCGCTGTCGTTCGTGCGGTCCGCCGATGACATCGCGGCGGCGAGGGAACTCTTCGGCAAGAAGACGCTCAAGGTGATCGCAAAGATCGAAGACCGGGAAGGCCTCGCGAACGTGGAGGAGATCGCCCGCGCGGCCGACGGCGTGATGGTCGCCCGGGGCGATCTCGGCATCGAGGTGGACATCGCGGCCATGCCCAACATACAGCGCAACCTCGTGCGGACCTGCGCCAGACTGGGCAAACGCTGCGTTGTCGCCACCCACCTGCTGGAATCGATGATCGAGAACCCGATTCCGACGCGCGCGGAAGTGACAGACGTCGCCAACGCCATCTATGAGGGCGTGGACGCGATCATGCTCTCCGCGGAAACCAGCGTCGGTCGCCATCCCGTGCGCTGCGTCGAGCAACTATCGCGCATTGCCTCCACCAGCGAACAGTTCCCCAGTCTCGGCTTCGCGGCCGACTTCATCGCCGACTCGGACAAGCATCATGTGGCCAAGGCCGCCGCCGGATTGGCGGAGGCGATCGGTGCCGCGGGCATCGTCGTCATTACCCGGCGCGGCGTGATGGTCGATCTGGTCACGAGTTGTCAGCCGCCGACCGTGCCCATATTCGCTTTCTCGAACAATAGCCAGACGCGCCGGCGGCTGATGCTGAACCGTGGCGTGTTCTCGCACCGCACCGCCTTTTCGACCGTGCCCGAGAAGACGATCCAGACGGCGCTGAACGTGCTGCAGGAGCGGGAGAACATCCCGCCAAACGAGCGTGTAGTGGTGATTTCGGACGTGCTCGCCCAGACACGTGTCGATGCCATACAGATTCGCGCCGTGGGCGGTTAACCCGGATGTTGCAACATGACCAGCGAGGGCGCGGCCAGCGCGGTTTGTTCACGGCAGAATTTCCGAATCATGGTAATAACCTATTGAAATAGCATGACATTCAATTGTTCGATAAGCGGCTTGGTGCAGTATCCGGGTTTAGCCCCCGCGTCGGCGGTCGGGTAAGCTGGCGGCGCGCCGAACGACGATTGATGGCCATGCGCACACTTCGCCTTTCCCGAGGCAAACGCGCGCCGCGACTGCTTCGCGGTGTTCGCCGCGCCGCGCCCCTTCGTGCCCTGTTGTGGACCGCGCCGCTGTTGCTGGCCGCCGCCGCCGATGCGGCCGTAAGGCGCATTGAACTGTCCAATGGCGATGTCTACGAAGGCGAGGTGGTGAACGGAGTCCGTTCCGGATTCGGCACCTACATCACCGCCGCGGGCCACCGCTACACCGGGTATTTCGCGAACAACAAGATGCACGGCGAGGGCGCCTTCCACTGGCCCGACGAGCGCGTCTTCGAGGGCACCTTCGTCAACGGCCTGCGCAACGGCCGAGGCACCCTGACCTGGCCCGACGGCCGCGTGTTCGAAGGCACCTTCGCCAATGACCGCCGCGAGGGGCTTGGCCGGCTGACCTGGCCGAACGGCAACGTCTACACCGGCGAGTTTCGCAACAATGCGATCACCGGTCAGGGCAGGCTCGTCTGGGACAACCAGGACGTGTACGAGGGCGAATTTGTCTACGGCGTGCGCACCGGATGGGGCGAGCAGACGTGGACCGGCGGCAACCGCTACATCGGGGAGTTCGAGGCGAACCGGCGCCACGGCCTGGGTGCGTACCACTGGCGGGACGGCACCGTGTATCGGGGGCAGTTCGCGGACAATCGAATGCGGGGGTTCGGCGTCAAGTTCACGCCGGACGGCGAGCGCCACTTCCAACGCTGGCGGGAGGGCGAACTGGTGGATGAAACGCCCGTCGCGGCGAACCCGCGCTGCGCACTGGTACTGGAAGGCGAGCCGTGGATGTTTGCGAGCGGCGACTGCATCAACGGTCGCGCCCACGGCGCTGGCATGGCGGTGCGCCTGGATGGCCAGGCGTATGTGGACAAAGGGCGGTTCGTTCTCGGCAACATGGTCGCCGGCGAAATGCACTGGCTCATCGTGCAGGACGAGCGCTAGGTGGAGGTTCCGGGTTTCAAGATCCAGAGGGAGATCGGCCGCGGCGCGGCATCGATTGTCTATCTGGCGACCTGGGGTGAGATTCGGCGCGAGGTCGCGCTGAAAGTCGCGGTGGGGGAGGCGGCGCAGGACCGGGATATCCAGCGGCGCTTCGCGCGCGAATCCGATCTCGTCGCCGATATCGACCATCCGCACGTCGTCAAGGTGTACGAGGCCGGTACCGGCATCTGTCCGTACATCGCGATGGAGTATCTCGACGGCGGCGATCTGATCGCCCGGTTGAGCCGGGGCATGTCCGTCACCGACGTTGTGCGCATCGCCAGGGACGTCGCCCTGGCGCTTGACACCTTAAGCGTTCACGGCATCGTGCATCGGGACGTGAAGCCGGAGAACATCCTTTTCCGGGGCCGCGACGAGGCGGTGCTGACGGATTTTGGCATCGCCGCAGAGGCAGGTGCCGAGCCATCCGGCGAGCCATCCGGCGAACCATCTCCCGGAGGGATCGTCGGAACCCCCCGATACATGAGTCCAGAGCAGGCGGCCGGCGGTGCCGTGGACAGCCGATCCGACCTTTACAGCCTGGGCGTCGTCTTCTATCTCATGCTGACGGGCGATGTTCCGTACGCATCCGACGACGACGGGGTCCTCGCCGCGACGCAGGCGGTTGGGCGCCTGCCGGCGTCAGTTGCCGCGTATCAGGGTGTGGTCGACCGGTGGCTTCGGAAAGATCCCGACGAGCGATTTCAGACCGGCGCAGACGCGATCCGCGCGTTGGACGCCGTAGAGGTGCGGGATCCGACGCCGATCTCGCCGGCGCGGATCAACGCCGTCGCCACCGACGAGATTCGCGCCGTGGCGGGCACGGCGTTCGCGACGACGGTAGTTCGCGCGGAGAGAGCGCGCGCGCCGGGCCGCCGGGCCGCGTCCGTCGCGTTCGCATCGATAGCGATCGCCGCCGTGGCCTTGGCCGGCTACTTCGGTTTCGCCGAACGCGCCGCCATCGCGGGCTTGCTCGCGCGCGCGGGTGTGATAGAGGATGTCTCCGCGACGGCGGCATGGAAGGTCGCCGAGGCGTTGCGCCTTGACCCGAATCAGTCGCTCGCGGCCATTGTCGCCGCATACAGGCGCGTCCTCGATAGCGACCCGGAGCACTCCGGCGCGCTGGAACGCGTTTCGACGGTTGCCGCCGCCTGGAAGAGCGACATCGATACCGCTCTGGAGTCGGACGACCTGGCTCTGGCCGGGGCCAAGCTGAACGAATCGCTGGGCGTCTTCCCGCAGGACGCGGAGCTCACGGTGCTGTTCGAGCGGCTGACCGACCGGCGTCGAGCGGATTCGATCATGCAGGGCACGAACGCTTTGCTCGCGAGTCAGGGCATGTCGCATGAACCGTCGACATCTTCGGCCATACAGGCCTACCAGGAGGTGCTGCAGCTCCTGCCGGAGCACGCCGAGGCGCAAATGCGCCTGAACGAACTCGCCGGGCACTACACGGGATTGGCGGAGCGCGCTGTGCTGGAGGGCGACGTAGCGGGCGCCATGGACAAGCTGGGGCGCGCGACCGCCGCCAACCCTGAGTATCCGGGCATGGACAGCGTGCGCGCGCAGATCAACCAGGCCGCCACCCTGCGCGCGGAAATCGACGATCTGCTGAATAGGGCGAGCGCCTACAGGGCGGCGTCCGCGCTGGTCGATCCCGCCGAGGCGAACGCGGCGGAGATATACCACCGCGTTCTCGCGACGGACCGGGACAACGCGGTCGCCCGGCAGGGTCTGCTGGAGATCACCGCCAGCGTGCTCGCGCAGTTCGGCGAGTTCCTCGACGCCGGCAACTTCGAGGCCGCCAAACGCCTGGCCGACCGCTCCTCCGCTGTGGGGCTCGAGGACGTGCAGGTGAACGAGATGCGCGCGCGCTACGACGCCGAGATCGGGCGCCTGGAAACCGTCGCGGAACTCCTGGCCGAGGCGGGCACATTGTTCGCGGACGGCTTTCTCACCGAGCCCGCCGACGGCGGCGTTGTCGCCAAGGTGCGGGAAGTGCTCCGGCTGGATCCTGGCAACAGCGCGGCGACGGAGCTACTGACCCGCACGGCCGAGTGGCTCGCAGCGGCCGCGAAGGAGGCCCATGAGTTCGGCTTCACCGATGACGCCCGACATTACCTGGACCTGGCCTTGACGGTCACCCCGGACGTGGACGAGTGGCGCGACCTGCGCGAGGTCTGGGGGATATCGACCGACGCCGGCTGAGTGTTCTTATCGCTGTTCGCGGGAGACGCGAAGCCGAGCGGCGAGCGCACGCGCGGGCGCGAACGTGGGATCCGCCGCCAGGGCCGCTTCGATGTGCGGCATCTCGTCGCCCTGGTTCTGAATGTGCCTGAGGTATCCGAGGTAGTAGTGGGCGTAGGGGTTGTCCTCGCTAATCGCGAGTGATCGCTCCGCGAAGTCGCGCGCTCCGTCATAGTCTTTCGCATCGCCGCGAGTGCGCGCTCGCAGGAACATTTCGTAGGCGCGGCGATCGATCACGGGACCGGAGGACAGCTGGGCATCGCCCAGTAGCAGCTTCTCGGCGATGGCATCGGCGATGGCATCGCGAAGGGTGAAGATGTCGTCCATCGATCCGCGCACGCTGTCCCGCCATATCACGTTGAGGTCCGCCAGGTCGGTAAGGCGCGCGGTCACGGTGAGCTGGTCGCCCTCCCGTTGGAGGCTGCCTTCCACGGCATAGGTCGCTCCGAGCGTGTCTGCAAGTTGCCGTAGCTGTGTCTCGCCGCTCCTGTACTGCGCTGTCTCGCTTGCCTCGAGCACGTCGAAGTCGGAGACGGCGGCGAGACCGGACAGAATATCGGCCGCAAGACCGTGGGCGAGGTGCGCATTGCCGCTGGCAGGCTCCGTGTCGGCGAACGGCAGCACGGCGATGGCGATGCGTTTCGGAGCGAGTTCCGGCAGCACCATCCACCAGCCGATGGCCGTCCCTGCGACGACGACGATCATCGCCGCGATGGCGACTGCAAAACCGTTGAATCCCGGTGAGTTCATTGGCGCGACTGCTTGGTCCCGCGTCAGCGCGCTTCGCGCTTTCCTGGACTTTGGAAGCGGGTAGGGCGTTTCGCCGCCTTGCAGAAGGTTCTGGTCCTGTCAGGCTCAGCGCCTCGTCCCCTGCAGTTCGCTGATGATTGCCTCGAGGCGTAAGGTTTGTTCGTTCAAGGCGGTGACCAGGCGCCGCAGGTCCTGAGCCACCACAATCGCCGCCGCCGCCTTGGTCGCCGCTTCCGCGTCCGTCTGGTCCGCGAGAGAGGCGGACAGAACCTGCCGCGCCGTGCGGTATTCGTTATCGTCCATTTCGCGAGCCCTCCGTGAGTTGAATTGCTGGTCGGAGCGCGCGGATTTGAACCGCGGGCCCCCGCCTCGCGAAGTCTATCCAGAATCCGAACAGGACGCAAAATCAAGCGTTTGGGGGCGGTGGGGATTTTGGGGAAGCAGCTTCGAGGCTGCGTTTCCTAGACTTTGATTGAATCCGATTTGTTGGGATTTGCCGAGATTTGTTGAGGATTTATTGGGAGAAAGATTGTCGAAAGTGGTTGACATATGTTTACGTCGTACACACTATATCTGGCGATTTAGACCCTCGGATGCCTGCCGATAGAGCGGCAAGAAGTGGCAGCCGATCTATTTAGACCCCAGGGACGCCTCGGCGTCCCTGTATTTTTCTGGCCCTCGACAATGCCCCAAGAGCATGAACGCCGACGCAATCGGATACGGGTGTTCGTGGACTTCTGGAAGTACACCTTGTCGATGCGGCATGTCGAGGCGAACCACCAAACGGACTGGAGCAAGCTGGGCCCTGTCTTGACAGAGGAGGCGGCGAAGCAGGTATTCGGCAGTCCGGGTGGGGAATACCAGGGACTGAATTTTTTTGGGTCGTACAATCCGGCCCGGGAGCAAAATCTGCACCGATGGGCCACGACGGTGGTAGACACGTTCCCCGGCGTGCAGGTTTCGATGGTACCAAGGCAGAAGAAGCGGTCACCCCCCTCGTGCCCTGCGTGCCACGAGCAAGTCACACATTGTGTGGTGTGCGGTGCTGATATGAGGGGTACGGAAGAGAAGGGCGTTGACGTTCGAATGGCGACAGAGATGATCCGCCTCGCCTGGGTCGACAACTATGATATCGCTGTCCTGGTTTCGTCCGATAAAGACTTCGTTCCGGTTGCAGCCTTCCTCGAAACCAGGGGGATCAAAGTCCTACATGGGGCTTTTCCGCCTAGTGGCGCCCACCTGACTCGAGAGTGCTGGTCGAGTATCGATCTACCAAAACTCCGTGAGCAGTTTCGTCGTTGAGTAAAGTCTTTATCCGTTGGAGTCCCAACCTCCAGTCGGCTCGAACGCGTGAAGCGCATCGTGTGCAGCTTGGTCCAGCTTCCCTATCGCGTGCCAACTGACGGAGAAACAGATTCGGACTCCGGCTCCATCATGTTGTTGCTGGAAGTCTCCTCGATGATCTGCGCCTCTAGCTGGTCGACCTGCGCCTTGGTGCGCCGCTTCCGTGTGCCCTGGTTCACCTTTCGAGCCGGAAGGTATGCGAAAGCCTCGATTCGGTTCCCGTCGGTCGAGGCTCTTTCTTTGGTGATTTGAGATCCCATCGACAAAATTTTGTCGATGGGATGGGAAGCCTGGCGACGGGCTTAGTAGCTAACCCGTTGAAAATATTGGTCGGAGTGCGCGGATTTGAACCGCGGGCCCCCGCCTCCCGAAGACGGTGCTCTACCAAGCTGAGCTACACTCCGATGCCCTCCGCGCGGCGTGAGCCGGCGGGCCGGGTATTGTAATGCCCTCGGCATGGAACACGCCAACCCGATGTGACTGATGACCTGCATTGGTCCGACGGCGAGCGCTGACGCCGAAATTCGAAATGTTCGCCCGATACCTTCGTTGGCAACGCCTTCGCGACGGGTTCGACTGCCCCAAGGGGTTGGCCCATTACCCTCGACAGCCACCTCCCGCACAGTTGTTGATGCAAGAAAAATAGAGTAAATTCCTGACCAGAAATAGCGAAAGACACTTCACCAATGACGCGTATAGCCGACAGGATCATGAAAAGGGTGGCCGCGCATGGTCGCGGACGGTGGGTGTGCACGCCGAAGGATTTCCTGGATTTGGGTAGTCGACAGGCCATCGACCAGGCTCTCTCTCGCCTCGTCAAGGCGGGACGGCTTCGTCGGCTCAGCCAAGGTCTCTACGACATGCCAAGAGTCAGCGGTGTTTTGAAGCGGCTGGCGCCCCCGGATGTGGATGCTGTCGTTGCGGCCATTGCGAGGCGTGAAGGGGTTCGAATCATGCCTGATGGCTTGGTGGCTGCAAACCAGCTTGGTCTCACCAATGCCGTACCTGCCAAAGCCGTTTACGTGACGGATGGCTCCTCGAGGACAGTCAAGATAGACGGACGCACCATCCAGTTTCGACATGCTGGTCCGAGCGTCATGCAGTGGACGGGAAGGCCGGCAGCCCGCGTTGCTCAAGCCTTGCGCTGGCTTGGCCCCGCTGCCGCGAAAGACCCTCATGTCATTTCGGCGCTGAAGCAGAGTTTGCCCGATGCGGTGAAGCGGGATCTGTTTCGGAACAGACGAGGTTTACGAGGTTGGGCGCTGCCGCTCGTGCACGAACTTCAAACCGACCACATCGCCGCCGCATGAACAGGGACGCCCAAACCTTCCTTGCTCTTCCGCAGCGGGACCGAGGAGATGTCTTCGAAGCGGCGGCTAATCGCCTGGACACGTTGCCGAGCTATGTGGAAAAGGACTTTTGGGTCAGCCTCGTGCTCAACTTGCTCTTCAATTGGCTTCCGAATGGCCATCCCGGGCTGCTGTTGAAAGGTGGAACCTCCTTGTCGAAAGCCTTCGGACTCATCGAACGGTTCTCGGAAGATATCGATCTCGTCATATTTCGCGATGGCCTTGGCTTCGCGGGCGAGCGCGACCCGACCGCTGCAGAAAATCTTTCGAGAAAGAAGAGGGACGCGCTGTTCAAAGAACTGGTTGCGGCGTGCAGCAGCTACGTTCTTGGCGATCTCAAGCAAGCCCTATCGTCGCTGCTCGAGCAAATTGAGGCGAGGTGTCATGTCGGTGAGGATGCCGATGATCGACAAACACTACTTGTGGAATATACGTCCTTGTACGGCGATAGCGCTTATGTATCACCGCGCGTGAAGATCGAGGCGGGCGCGAGGTCGGCGCTCGACCCCAGCGTAGGTTGGTGATGTTCCGGACTTCGGATGGATCGTGGAACAGCTTCAATACGCCGAGTCCTCGATCAACCGAACTTCCGGATAGGCCACCTACCGCATGCGGGCGACGGCGAAGCTGGCGAGCGCCTCGAGCGCCTCGCGGTAGATGTTGGCGGGCAGGCGCGCGAGGGAGTCGGCGGCGCGGGCGGCGAATTCCACGGCGCGGTCGCGCGTGTAGTCGAGCGCGCCGGAGCGGCGGACGGCGGCTCGCACGGCGGCCAGCGCGTCGGAGCAACGGGTTTCGAGGGCGTCGCGCACCAGCGCCGCATCTTCCGGGCGGCCGTACTTCATGGTGCGAATGAGGGGCAATGTCGCCTTGCCTTCGGCCAGGTCGTCGCCGATGTTCTTGCCCATGACGGCGCTGTCGCCCTCATAGTCCAGCCAGTCGTCGACGAGCTGGTAGGCGAGGCCGAAGTCCCTGCCGTAGCGGTGCATGGACTGGATGATGTCCGGATCCCCGGTGGCGAGCACGGCGGCCGTATGGGCGGCGGCCTGAAACAGCAGGGCGGTCTTGCGCAGGATCACCTCCATGTAGCCCGCTTCGTCGAAGGCGGCGTTGCCGATGTTGTCGAGCTGCAGCACTTCGCCTTCGGCGATGATGTTGGTCGCGTCCGCAACGATGGCCATGATGTCCATGTCGTCGAGATCCACCATGAGCTGGAACGCGCGCGAGTACAGGAAGTCGCCGACGAGGACGCTCGGGGCGTTGCCCCAGGTCACGTTCGCGGTTGCGCGGCCGCGCCGCAGGCGGGAACTGTCCACGACATCGTCGTGCAGCAGCGTGGCGGTGTGGAGAAACTCGATGATCGCCGCCAACCGGATGTGATCCGAGCCGTCGTAGCCGCAGCAGCGCGCCGCCAGCAGCACGATCAGCGGACGCAGGCGCTTGCCGCCGCTATTGACGATGTAGTGGCCGATCCGCCTCCCTCGTGCTCAGCATCCCTTCCCGCGATACCAAAAGCACCCCCTCCGTCTCCGACAAAAGGGGACACTTTAACTTTGCAGAAAGGGGACATTACGGATTTGCGCTTACACGGATCGAAGTTGGATCGAAGTTGGCTTGACGCTCGAGTTTCGCCGTGCCACGCTTTGCGTGCCGCAAAGCGGAGCGCACGGAGCGTGAAAACGCGAATCGGGAGCAACCCATTTTCGCCGGAGAGGAAGACATGGACGAGAGGAAGGCCTCGCATTTGGCTGCGGCCTTTATTCTGCGAACCGGCAGGCCGGTGGGTATCTTGAAGCTGATGAAGCTCATGTATCTGGCCGATAGGGAAGCCATGCAGCGATTCGTTTTTCCCATTACATTCGACGGCATCTACGCCATGCAACAGGGCATGATGCTGTCCAGAACTTACGATCTGATGATTCGCAAGCTGGGAACGAAAACGAACGGAGAGTGGGACCAATTGATCGCGCCGCCGCGACCTTACCAGAGTGTAGATGTGCGCCCGAATGTCCGGGAAGATGATCTCGACAGTCTGAGCCGAAACGATCTCGAAGTGATCGAGCATGTTTGGGGAACGTACGGGCAAATGAGCCAGGACGAGTTGGTTCACGATGTCCATCACCATTTGGACGAATGGATAGCGCACTGGAACGATGAAAGTCGAAAGAGCTCGGCGGTCCCGGTCTCTTACGCGAACCTTTGCGAAATGCTGGGGGAATTGAGCAAAGACGATGCCTTGGAAGCGGCGGAAGAGATCACCTATTTCCAACGTGTGAGCGAGAAACGCGACGATATGCGGGAGATGGCCTGAAAGCGACGAGCAAACCGCTGCTTTCCTGACGCTCCCGCGCTATGGCATCGCTGGATTTTCACAAAGGCGCGGTGTTCTGGCTGGACGCCGAAAACCAAACGGAGAACACAAGCGACAAGAGCCACTATTGGGTCGTTCTGGTTGTTAGCGGCGAAAAGGTCTTGTGGGTGCCGCTCTCGTCTCACAAGTCGTGGATTAAGCCCGAGAGCACATACGTCTTCAACGTCGGCAAGACCAACAAGTACATCAGCGCCTTGAAGGACACCAGTCCCCTTCTTAGGTTCGCTGAAATACTATCAGGCAGCGAAATAAAGTCGAAAGATCCCCAACCGCGCGGCGAACTTCCGGCTCGCGATGTCGCCGGCATATTGAACGCGTTAGTCCGATCTGGTGAACCGCCGCAAGCGGTTGGCAAATTCCTGGACGACGCAAGACGAAGAATGAGGGATAACAAGTCGTCTTCCCCTAAGTAAGGGCAAGTACCCCAAACGTGCCTTACGCGTGCTCCGGCGAGCGGACAGGAAATCGACGCCCTCGAATACCACGGCGAAATTGGCCGGCAGATCGCGCCAATGGATCGTGAATACCGTTTGGCTGCCGCGACTCGTCGAATGGCCTGCGGTCGCGCACCTCGAGAGAAGTGAACGGTCCGGGAAAGGAACGCCAACCTATTGAAAAGGTTGGTCGGGGTGCGCGGATTCGAACTTCGGGCCGCCGCCTCCGGAAGGCGGTGCTCTACCAGACTGAGCTACACTCCGACGCCCTCCGCCCGGCATGGGCCGACGGGTCGCGTATTTTAATCTGGGCAGCGTGGAACACGCCAACGGGACGTCAGGAATTCGACTTACCGCATGCGGGCGACGGCGAAGCTGGCGAGCGCTTCGAGTGCCTCGCGGTAGATGTTGGCGGGCATGCGCGCGAGGGAGTCGGCGGCGCGGGCGGCGAATTCCACGGCGCGGTCGCGCGTGTAGTCGAGCGCGCCGGAGCGGCGGACGGCGGCTCGCACGGCGGTCAGCGCGTCGGAGCAACGGGTTTCGAGGGCGTCGCGCACCAGCGCCGCATCTTCCGGGCGGCCGTACTTCATGGTGCGAATGAGGGGCAGTGTCGCCTTGCCTTCGGCCAGGTCGTCGCCGATGTTCTTGCCCATGACGGCGCTGTCGCCCTCATAGTCCAACCAGTCGTCGACGAGCTGGTAGGCGAGGCCGAAGTCCCTGCCGTAGTGGTGCATGGACTGGATGATGTCCGGATCCCGGGTGGCGAGCACGGCGGCGGTATGGGAGGCGGCCTGAAACAGCAGGGCGGTCTTGCGCAGGATCACCTCCATGTAGCCCGCTTCGTCGAAGGCGGCGTTGCCGATGTTGTCGAGCTGCAGCACTTCGCCTTCGGCGATGATGTTGGTCGCGTCCGCAACGATGGCCATGATGTCCATGTCGTCGAGATCCACCATGAGCTGGAACGCGCGCGAGTACAGGAAGTCGCCGACGAGGACGCTCGGGGCGTTGCCCCAGGTCACGTTCGCGGTTGCGCGGCCGCGCCGCAGGCGGGAACTGTCCACGACATCGTCGTGCAGCAGCGTGGCGGTGTGGAGAAACTCGATGATCGCCGCCAACCGGATGTGATCCGAGCCGTCGTAGCCGCAGCAGCGCGCCGCCAGCAGCACGATCAGCGGACGCAGGCGCTTGCCGCCGCTATTGACGATGTAGTGGCCGATCTGTTCCACCAGGGCGACCTCGGAGGCCAGTTGTGGTGGGATGAGCGCGTTGACCTGGGCGAAGTCGCTGGCGGCGAGCCGGTAGATGGACGCGAGGTCAGTTGCGTCGAGGCGCGGCGCGCGTGCGGCTGCCGTATTGGACGCCATTTGGCCGAAGCTCCATATCCAGATGTCGCGGCCATTGCCTGCTTTCGGCCGCGCGTTGTAAAGACTGTCCCCGATCCGTAGAATTACGCGCCTTCGGCTTGGTCGCGGCGCGCATGGCGTGGTAGCTGGCGCCGTTTCTAACGGTCAGATCTACGGTGCGCGGCATTGTAGTACAAAGGGTATCCCTGGGTATCGTCATGTTTGCGGTTTTCGAGAGCGGCGGTAAGCAGCACCGCGTGTCCGAGGGCGAAGTGATCCGACTCGAGCGCTTGGCGGTGGAACCCGGCCAAAGCGTTGAGTTTGATCGCGTGCTGCTTGTATCCGAGGGCGACGGCGTCACCGTCGGTAGCCCCTATGTCGAAGGCGGCAAGGTCACCGCCGAGGTCTTGGACCAGGGACGCGCCAAAAAGATCCGGGTCATCAAGTTCAAGCGCCGCAAGAACTATCTGCGTCGCACCGGCCATCGGCAAAGTTACACCGAAGTCCGAATCACGGGAATCAACGCTTGAGCCGGTCGGGGCGTCGAGGTGCGCTACAATGCGCCACGATGTCTGATTCGGCGTCCTCTGGAGGATAGTGCATCATGGCGCACAAGAAGGCTGGCGGCAGCACGCGCAACGGACGCGACTCCCAATCGAAGCGTCTCGGCATCAAGAAGTACGGCGGAGAGTTCGTCCGAGCCGGCAACATTCTCGTACGCCAGCGGGGGACGAAGTTCTTCCCGGGCGAGAATGTCGGTTGCGGTCGCGACTTCACGTTGTTCGCCACCGCCGACGGTACTGTGAGCTTCTCCGTCAAGGGCCCCCGGAGCAGGAAGTACCTCACCGTTACGCCGCGTATTGGCGACGAGCCGGACTCCCGCCTGACGACGATATCGGGGTAGCGCCGCCGCCCCTGCGATGTTGAAAGCGCCGGGTTTTTAGCGCGCGGCATCAATCGCCATGCAGTTCGTCGACGAAGTCGCGGTATCGGTTGCGGCGGGGAAGGGCGGCCCCGGCACCCTGAGCTTTCGACGCGAGAGGTCCATCGCAAGAGGCGGGCCCGATGGCGGCAACGGTGGCGATGGTGGCGATATCCTGCTGGTGGCCAACGACGCGCTCAACACGTTGGTGGACTTTCGTTTCCAGCCGAACTACCGCGCGGAGAACGGTCGTCCCGGCGGCAGCCGCGACAAGACCGGCGCCGGCGGCCGACCCCTCTCGCTGCGCGTTCCCGCGGGCACTACGGTCATAGATGAGGACACCCTCGAGGTCATCGGCGACCTCCCGCGCGCGGGGGCGAGCCTGATCGTCGCCCGCGGCGGCCGCCGCGGGTACGGCAACGCGCACTTCAAGTCGAGCACCGACCGCGCGCCGCGCAGGACGACGCCGGGAGAACCGGGCGAGACGCGTTCTCTTCGGTTGCAACTGCAGGTCATCGCCGATATCGGCCTGTTGGGTCTTCCCAATGCCGGCAAGTCGACTCTCATTGCCCGTGTTTCCGCATCGAAGCCGAAGATCGCCGACTATCCTTTCACCACCCTGGTTCCGAACCTCGGCGTCGTGCGCGTCGATACCGACACGAGTTTCGTCGTCGCCGACATCCCGGGGCTCGTCCCCGGCGCCGCCGCCGGCGCGGGGCTCGGCACCCGGTTCCTCCGGCACCTGGCGCGAACGCGCATTCTCCTGCACATCGTCGATGTGGCCCCGCCGGACGGATCGGATCCTTTGCACAATATCGACGCAATCGAGCGGGAGCTTCTGGCCTATAGTCCAGCCTTTGCGGAACGGCCGATCTGGATGGCGCCGAACAAGATGGACCTGACGATGGATACCCGCGTGGCCGATGCGATCCGGGCGCGCTACCCGGGTCGGGCCGTGTATGCGATCTCCGCCGTGACGGGAGAGGGAATTCCCGCCCTCGTGGGCGCGCTCGCCGCTGGACTCGCCGGTATCGACGTCGAAGCCGAAGCGGCGTTGCGGCAACGCATCGCGCGCGATGTGCTCCTGCGCTCGGAAGCGGAGCGCCGCGCCCTGCGCGGCGCCGAGGCGGTCCCCGACGCGGGCGCGGACGAGGACCCGGGCGTCGATTTTGATATAGCGGGTCCCGAAGCGGCCCCCGATAGCCCGGATGGGGCGCGCCGATGAGCACGGCGGCACGACAAAAGCTCCGCGAGGCGGGTCTGTGGGTGGTCAAGATCGGCAGCGCGCTGTTGACCGCCAACGGTCGTAATCTGGATCACGACGCCATTGCCCGCTGGTGCGATCAGATCGCGACCTTGAGAGAAGGCGGGCACCGGGTGATCCTGGTATCGAGCGGCGCCGTGGCGGAAGGCTGCCGCAGGTTGGGCCTCGCGAGGCGACCGGAGAGCGTGCACGAATTGCAGGCGGCGGCCGCCGCCGGACAGATGGGTCTCGTGGAGGCCTACGAACGGGCGTTGCGGCGTTCCGGTCTCGGCACGGCGATGGTGCTCTTGACCCATGACGACTTCGCCGATCGCGGCCGCTACCTCAACGCGCGCGCCACGTTGGAAACCCTGCTCGATTTCAATGTCGTGCCCGTGATCAACGAAAACGATTCGGTTGCCACCGAAGAGATCAAACTCGGGGACAACGACATGTTGTCGGCCATGGTGGCGAGCGCGTTGAGCGCGGACATCCTGGTGCTCCTGACGGACCAGGACGGATTGCTCGAACGCGACCCGAGGGTGGATCCGGGCGCGCCGCTGGTGAGCGAAGCATCGGCGGATGATCGGAGGCTCGACGACTATGCCGGAGGCGGCGGCGTGCTCGGCAGGGGCGGCATGGTGACAAAGCTCGCGGCCGCGCGGCTTGCGGCGCGTTCGGGAACGCATACGGTGATCGCCAGGGGGTCGCTGGACGGGGTCCTGTTGGCGCTCTCGAAGGGCGCGAACATCGGTACGGTGCTCGCGGCCGATGTCGAACCGTTAGCGTCGCGCAAACGGTGGATTGCCGGACAACTCATCGCCAAGGGGGAGATCGCCCTCGATGCCGGCGCGGTGGAGGCGGTCCGCAACAGGGGCGTCAGCGTTCTCGCCGTCGGCGCGGTGCGAGCGACGGGGGAATTCAAACGCGGCGACATGGTCCGTGTCACGGACGCGACGGGCGCGGAGGTGGCGAAGGGATTGGTGAACTACAGCGGCGGCGAAGTCCGGCTGTTGCTGGGTGCCGGAAGCGATCGGATCGAAGCGCGCCTGGGCTATGTCGACGAGCCCGAGTTGATCCACCGGGACAATCTGGCGGTGCTGTGATGCTCCCGCGGCCGGGGAGCGCGAGGGGGCACCCCTCGCATGAAGACAGCAGCGCGAGGGGGCACCCCTCGCACGAAGACAGCAGCGCGAGGGGGCACCCCTCGCACGAAGACAGCAGCGCGAGGGGGCACCCCTCGCACGAAGACAGCAGCGCGAGGGGGCACGCCTCGCATGAGGACAGCAGCGCGAGGGGATACCCCTCGCGTGGAGCAAGAAGAAAAATCAGCGCGATGCGGCGTTCAGGCGAGCGCGCTGATATGGGCGTGCAATCGCGACTTGTGTCGCGCCGCCTTGTTCTTGTGCAGGATTCCCTTACCGACGAATTTGTCGAGAACCGGCACGGCGGCGGCGAATGCCGCGGTCGCCGCTTCCTTGTCACCCGCCGCCACTGCGGCCTGGACCCGTTTCAGGTAAGTGCGGTACATCGAGCGCTGGCTTGCGTTGCGAGTCCGGTGCGACTCCGCTTGGCGCGTGCGCTTTTTGGCTTGTGGATTGTTGGCCAAGTAAGACCTCCTCGAAAAGGACGCGCTAATGTGCCCGCCGGGGTCGACGATGTCAACTGAGCCGGACTCTAGCGCCGATACCGCCGACACCGCCGATGTCGCTGCGGCGGGGTCGGTGGTCGCATCGATGACGGCGCTGTCGCGCGTCAGCGGCTTCGTCCGCGATGTCGTCCTTTCCCACTTTCTGGGTGCCGCCGGCGCGGCGGACGCCTTCTTTGTCGCGTTCCGGATACCGAACTTTTTCCGGCGACTATTCGCCGAAGGCGCCTTCGCGCAGGCATTCGTGCCGGTTCTCGCCGAATACCACACCGGCGACCGTCGCGCGTTGAACGACTTCGTGCGAGCCGTGGCCGGCAACCTCACCCTGGTCCTGACGCTCGTGACGATCGCCGGGATCTTCGGTGCCTACGGCCTTGTGGTGCTCTTCGCGCCAGGCTTCGCCGGCGACCACGTTCGCATGTCGTTGGCCGCGGACATGCTGCGGGTGACGTTCCCCTACCTCGCGCTCATTTCTCTCACTGCCTTCGCCGGCGCCATGCTGAACAGTTTCCACCGCTATGCGGTGCCCGCGTTCACGCCCGTCCTGCTGAACCTGACGCTGATCGGGGCGGCGCTGTTCGCCGCGCCCATGTTTTCCCAACCGGCCATGGCCCTGGCCTGGGGCGTGTTCGTCGCTGGCTTTGCCCAACTGCTGTTCCAGTTCCCGTCGTTGCGCCGTCTCGAACTGTTGCTGCCGCCGAAGATCGACTGGCGCGATCCGGGCGTGCGCAAGGTCGGGAATCTGCTCGGTCCCGCCGTGTTCGCGGCGTCGGTCCACCAGGTCAACGGCTTGATCAGCGGCATTCTCGCCTCGCTGCTCGCCACCGGCAGCATCTCCTGGCTGTACTACGCCGACCGCCTGATGGAGGTGCCGATCGGACTGGTCGCGGTTGCGCTCGGCACCGTGCTGCTGCCGAACCTCTCGCGGCTGCACACCGAGGATGATCGCGCGGGTTTCGCGTCGACCCTCGATTGGGGCTTGCGCATGGCGATCCTGTTCGCGCTGCCCGCCGCCGCCGCGTTGTTTTTCCTTGCCGTCCCGCTGGTGGGAACGATGTTTCATCACGGCGAATTCGACGCCGAGGACGCGCGCATGACGGCGGCGGCGCTGCGGGCGTTCGCCCTCGGACTGCCGGCGCTGGTGCTGATCAAGATCGCGGCCCCCGGTTTCTTTGCGCGGCAGGATACGCGCACGCCTTTCCGCTATGCCGTGGTTTCCGTCGGCGTCAACATCGCGGCTGGACTGGCCATGTTCTGGTGGCTGCGGCACGTTGGCCTGGCCCTCGCTCTCGGCATCGCCGCCACGGTCAACGCGGCCCTGCTCATGCGGGGTCTGCTGCGCCGGTCCGACTATGCTCCAACGCGGGCGCTGTGGCGCACGCTGTCGTCGTCGATTGTCGCGAGTGGCGTCATGGTCGCTGTGCTGGCCTGGTTCGTCCCGGCCGACGAAGTCTGGCTCGACGCGGACGCGTTTGCGCTCGAGGCGTTCGCCGTCGATACGTTCCTGGCCGCGCGGGCGCTGGTGCTCGCCTCCGCGGTCGTCGTCGGTTTTCTGGTGTACGTCGCCGCGGCCTGGCTCATGGGAGTGCGTCCGCGCCAGATGCGTCACCGCGTTTGACACGACACGAGTAGAATCCGGCCCATGGAGCTCATTCGCGGCATGCAGAGCATCGTCCCGCGCTATCGTGGCAATGTCGTGACCATCGGCAATTTCGACGGCGTGCACCACGGTCACCAGAAGCTGCTTCGTGATCTCGTCGCGAAGGGCGTCGAGTTGCGGCGGCCGAGCCTGCTGATGACATTCGAGCCCCAGCCGAGGGAGTTCTTCCGAGGCACAGCGGTACCCGCGCGGCTGACGCGGTTTCGCGAGAAGGTGGCCCTGCTCCGGCCGACGGGTATCGATCGCGTGCTGTGCGTGCCGTTCAACGAAAGAATGGCGTCCATGCCCGCGTCGCACATGGCCAAGGATCTCCTGCGCGACGCCCTTGGCGCGGAACACGTCATGGTTGGAGACGACTTCCGTTTCGGTAGTGGGCGCGTGGGCGACTACGCCATGCTGAAAGCTGCCGGTGACCGCTACGGCTACGGCGTCAGCCACATGGGTACGCTGACGTTGGAGCACGAACGCGTCAGCAGCACTCGGATCCGTGCCGCGCTCGCCGCCGGCGACTTCGCGATGGCGGAGAAACTGCTTGGCCACAAGTACTTCATGATGGGACGCGTCGTCTATGGACGGCAGATCGGCCGCACCATAGGCGTGCCGACGGCCAACATTCGCCTGCAGCGATATCGGTCGGCCCTCAGTGGTGTTTTCTGCGTCACCGTACATGGTCTCGACCGTCGTTACGAAGGTGTTGCGAACATCGGCGTGCGGCCGACCGTTGACGGCAGGGAACCGTTGCTCGAGGTGCACATCTTCGACTTCGACGAGGATATCTACGGCAGGCTCCTGACCGTGACGGTTCACCACAAGCTGCGCGACGAGCGCAAGTTTCCGTCGCTGGATGCGCTGAAGGCGCGCATCGAAATCGATATCGAGGAAGCGAAGGAATGGTTCGCCGCATAAGGCTTGGGTGTTACGCCTTCGCGCTGATCGTCTTCGGTATCGATCAGTGGACGAAATACGTGGCGAGCGAGGCCCTGGACTATGGGGTCGAGGTGGACGTGTTGCCATTTCTGTCCTGGAAGCTGGTGCACAACACCGGCGCGGCGTTCAGCATGTTCGCGGGCGGCGACGCCTGGTCGCGATGGGGGTTGTCGGGGCTGGCGGCGGTCTTTTCCATCTTCCTCATGAACGAGATCCGCACGCTCGAACGCGGCGCCGCGTGGTACGGCTTCGCCTGCGCCTGCATCCTGGCAGGCGCCCTCGGCAACCTGCTGGACCGGCTCAGCCTGGGGCACGTGATCGACTTCGTCTTCGTCCACTACGACGCGTTCCGTTTTCCGGTTTTCAACGTTGCGGACTCCGCGGTCACCGTGGGCGCGGCCACCTGGATTGCGCTGACGGTCACGCGCGCGATATCGAGGGGAAACGAGACTTCCTGAGCGCTTCGTCCGGCGCCGCCTGCGTCTCACGCCATTCACCGGAAGAATCGCACGCACGTTCAGGGCTCTGACTTCTAAACCGCCTTGCTGGTCCGCTGTACCTTACGTCTTCGCCTGGCGCGCATGAAGCGGGGTGGAGATGACAGCGAAGGCATTCACGCTCATCGAATTGATGGCGGTGCTGGGGATCCTGGCCATACTGGCCGCCCTCGCATCGCCGCTGTATACGCGTTATAGCGTCGGCGCCCATCGCGCCATGGCGCAGGCCGATCTCCTGCGCTGCGCCCAGGGCATGGAGCGTCATGCGAGCCTCACGTTCTCCTATCGTTCGGCGATCGATTCGAACGCCGACGGTATCGGCGACATGGACGCGGGCCAGGTGACGCCCAATGTCTGCACGCCGGCATCGACCCAATATCGCATCGACCTGGTGGATCAAGGCGCCGCCGGGTTCCTGCTCCGGGCGAGCCCGGCCCAGCCCGGCAATGTGGTTGACAAGGATGGCGACCTGGCGCTGGACGCGTCCGGCGGGCAATTCTGGGACCGCAACGACAACGGTGACTTCGGTCCGGGCGAGGACACGTGGCGCTAGCCCGGGCAAGGGGCATTACCCTGACCGAACTGCTCGTTGCCATTCTGGTCATGAGCGCCGGCGCGCTGGGCCTTGCGGGTCTGCAGGCCGAAAGCTTGCGCGCGGGCCGCGACGCGTACGAGCGTTCGGTGGCGGTGCAGCGCGCCGTCGACATGATGGATCGCATTAGGGCGAACCATGCCGTGGCCGCCGGCGAGTTCGCCGTGGGCGCGGGACCGCCGGTCTTTGTAGACTGTCTGCATGCCGCGTGCGCCCCTCGCGAGATGGCGCGCTTCGATATGGCGCTGTGGAAATGCGCGCTCGGCGGTTGGCGCGACGCCGCGGCGTGTGTACGGATTCGGGAAGCGGGCGCATTGGCGGGCGCCGATGAGATGCCCGGGCTGCCGGAGGGCGACGGCACGGTCGTCGTGGATGCCGCTACAAATGTGGTCACCGTCACCGTGTCGTGGCAACCGCCCGGTCGCGCGTTCCTCTTGAGGATTGCGATGGCGAGCAGGGCGTGAGCGCTGTCGCCGGGGGTCGGTGCCGCGTGGCGAAATCGCTGAAACCTGCGGTTGGCGCGTCGCTGATCGAGCTGATGCTGGCGCTGGGACTCGGCGTGCTCGTGGCTGCTGGCGCGGCGCGGCTATTCGCGGATAGCCAACGCGCGTACACGCTGCTGCACGGCCAGACGCGCATGCAGGAGTCCGCCCGCCAGGCGCTGGACTTCATCGCCCGCTCTGTCCGCTCGGCCGGGTACCTGGGTTGCCGGTCGTCGCCGGGCGCGGTGCGGAACACGCTGAACGGTTCGTGGAACGACATGTTCGAGATCAACGTCGGCGCGCCTGTCGAAGCCTTCGATGGTATGGATGCGCGCGGCTCGCCGGATAGCTGGACGCCGAGCCTGCCGGCGAGCATCTCGGCGAGCGGCAGAGGCATCGATGTCGGCGCGGTCTTGCCGCTCACAGATGTGCTGGTCTTGCGCCGAGTCGCCGCGCCGGGCGCGCGCATCGCGGCGATGGCGGCTCCCGACGGCTTTCCCTTGGTGGAAGACAATGGCGAACTGGGCATCGAGGCCGACGATTTCGCCGTCATCTCGGACTGCCGGCAAGCGTCGCTGTTCCGCGTCAACCGGATAGAGCGGGGTGATGGTGTCGCGACCCTGGTCCGCGCGGCGGGCGGCGGTCCGTTCGACAATGCGGCGGGCGCTTCGCTATCCGCAACCGACACGCCCTATGGGGGCGCGCTTGACTCAGAGGGAGCGGCAGTCTTCGGCGTCGTCACGGAAATCTACTTCGTCGCTCGCGGAACCGGCCGCAACAATGTCGGATCGGTCCCGGCCTCCCTGTGGCGAAAGACGACGATGGACGGGCCAGTGGAATTGATCCAGGGAGTCGAGGATCTGCAAGTGCGCCTGGGTCTGGACGGGAACAGCGACGGTGCGGTGGACCGGTACGCCGTTCCGGGCGAGGCCGCCGGACAAGTCGTGCGATCCATTGATGTCCAATTGACCGCGAACAGCGTCGATAGGGTCGACGGCATTGAACCCATGCGCCGCACGTTTTCCCGTGTGATCACGCTTCGCAACTGAATTGTATTTCCAATAAATGAACGTACTTGATTGAAAATAAATGACATATGTTTGCTCGCAAGCGGCTTGGTGAGGTATGAGGGCCAGGCAAGGCGGCATCGCATTGTTCGTCTGCCTGGTGGTACTGCTCGCTCTCGGCGTGGCGGGAGTGTCGGCTTCCCAGACGGTGTCGCTGGAGGTGCGAATGGCCCGCAACGGGCACGACGGTGAACTCGCCCTGCAGGCGGCGGAGTCGGCGCTGCGGGAGGGAGAGCGGATTATTGCCTCGGGCGGGTTCGATCCGGCGGCTCCGGGCTTTTACGCGGGCGCCGTTTTCGGCGCGCCGGAGCCATGGTCGCGCCCGGAAACCTGGCGAGGCGCGAACAGTCGCGTGGCAACGCCCCTGGCTGGCGTCGCCCAGCCGCCCCGATTCATCGTCGAACAGATCGCATCGTGGGTGGACCCCGACGGCGGCGTGGAGGTATTCAGGGTGACCGCGCGCGCCATCGGCGGCACGCAGCACGCGCGCGTCGTGCTGCAGAGCGCGTTCGCGTTGTCATCACCCGATGGCGACACGGCTTCCGGGCCGAGACAGTCCATTCGGCTGTCGTGGCGAGAACTGGAGGCTCCTTGATCTGCGGGTTGATAGACCGATCATGGGCAATCGACCGCGCGACCTTTCACGTCTTCCACGATGCCGTCACCGTCGCTGTCCCGGGCGTGTCGGACGCGAGCTTGCGCGTTGATGACAATCTGCCGCGCGAACCTGGGGTCGCCGCTCGCCGGGCAATAGAGAAGGTTCCCGTTCTGCCAATCCGTCAATCCACTGGGTCTGATCATGAGGTAGGACCTGTTGCGAAAGGAACGCCAGTAGAACCGTTCGCCTTCCCCCAGGCGCGGCATGCGGCGAAGAAGCACGTCACTGCCGTCGAAGCGTCCGTTGGCGTTTCTGTCGAGAAACACCAGCGCGCCGTTGTGCCAGGTATTGCGCCGGCCACACCTTTCTTGCGAGGGGTTGCCCCTCGCGCTGCTGTTTTCTTGCGAGGGGTGCCCCCTCGCGCTGCTGTTTTCTTGCGAGGGGTGCCCCCTCGCGCTCCCCGGCTGAAGGCTCTGCGCGCCGTCGGCGGGGCACAGTGTGACGGAGGAGCGGTGCGCGACGGCGGCATGGCGGGCGAAGCGGACCGCGCCCAGCATCTGGTTGACGGCCGCGCTTGCGCGATGCTGCCCTATCAGGTGGGCAGCGCCGCCGCTAGCCGCGGCTACCAGGATGCCAGCTACGGCCAGCGTCGTCAGCAACTCCACCAGGGTCAGCCCCGCAGATTTCACCAGCCCGTTCATCATCTTGCATCACGACAATAGATGCGCATCGAAACGTGCGCTAGAGGCCATCACCGGAGGATGCGTGCGCGTTTATCCCCAAGTGAGGTGTGAAGTCAACCCGGGAGCTTTGCGCGGCAGAAGAACTGTGAGCGCTAGTTCGTGCCCGGCTGCTCGATCATGACCGGCTTCGGAACGCTGGACCGGCCGACGAGGCCGAGGGTCATGACGCTCAACAACGACCGCTTGCGTCCCTTCATCGTCTGCGCGAACACGAAATTGCCGTCAACGTCGAACGCCGAATGATCGGGGTAGTTGATGGCCAGGATTTGCAACGCATCGTTTGAGCTCTCGGGCAAGCCGAGCTGATAGTTCGCCTCGACGAGGATCGCAAGCGCGTCTGCGGACGCGGGGGTTTGGGAGTAGTTTTCGACGACAGTGCGTGCGCGGTTTGCCGCCGCGACGCAAGCGCCGCGAGACATGTAGTACAGAGCGATACTCACTTCCGATTTGGCGAGGAGATTCCGCAGGTAAATCATGCGTTGTCGGGCGTCCTTGGCGTAGATGCTGTCCGGATAGCTTCCAAGCAGTTCCGAATAGTGGGCGAAAGCCTGGCGCATGTTGCTGACGTCGCGTTTGGACGTGTCGCTCGGCCGAAATCGATCGAACACATTTCGATCGTACTTTTCTGAAATCAGCCCTCGCAGGTAAAGGACGTAGTCGATGTTCGGGTGCTGGGGATGCAGCCGGACGAAGCGATCCCCAGCGCTCTCCGCGTCATCGAGCGAGTGCGACATCAACTTTACGTATATCAACTCGAGCTGGGCCTGCTCCGCGTAGCGGCCAAAGGGAAAACGCGCCTCCAGCAGCTCAAGCTTTTCGACGGCGACGTTGTGGTTGCCCGAGCGCATGCTTGCGCGTGCGCTGTTGTAGAGTAGCTCCTCGGTGCTGTGCGCCTCGGTGTCGTCCTTGTCGCGACCGATGAACGGCATCCAGGCGCATCCACTGGCGCCGAGGACGAGGAGGAGGAACGCTATTCGTAGTTGTGCGTGCACGGTCGCTAGTGTACCGCTTCACTGGTGGCGGCGGGTATAGCCGAAGGAGCCACGAATGCAGGCCGAACATCACGTGTTTGACGGCGTCGTGCCGCAGGAATGCGCCGGGGAGAGGCTGGACGTCGCGGCGGCAAAGCTGGTGCCGGACTTGTCGCGTGGCCGGATTGTCGCCGCGATCAGGTCTGGTGCCCTGTTGCTCGACGGTCGCGCGCGCAAGCCGGCCTACCGGGTGCTCGGAGGCGAGCGGATTTCCGTGCGTCTCGAGGAGGAGCCTCGGCCAATCCGGGATATCCCGCAACCCGTGCCGTTCGAGGTGGCCTACGAGGACGAACATTTGATCGTCGTCGACAAGCCGCCTGGACTCGTGGTGCATCCTGGGGCGGGAAATGCCGACCGCACCCTGGTCAACGGCTTGCTCGCGAAGCGGCCGGACCTGGCCGCGCTGCCGCGGGCGGGAATCGTGCACCGGCTGGACAAGGACACCAGCGGTTTGATGGTGGTGGCGGCGAGCGAGCAGGTGCGCCTGTCGCTCGTACGTGCGATTCAGCGCCGCGCTATCGATAGAATCTATGTGGCCGTGGCGGAGGGCGTCATGATCGCGGGTAGGGACATCGATCTCGCGCTAGGCCGCGATTCCCTGCACCGCATGCGCTTCAGGGCGCGCGAGGATGGCCGTCCGGCGCTAACGCGCGTGCGCGTCATCGCCCGCTACCGAGCCCACACGCTGGTGCGCGCGAAGCTCGAAACGGGACGCACGCACCAGGTGCGGGCTCATCTCAGCGCCGTGGGCTACCCGCTGGTGGGCGACAGGCGCTACGGCGCGCGAGGCCGCTTGCCGAAAGGCCCCGGGGCCCAACTCATCGAGACTATCCGGCGGTTTCCGAGACAAGCGCTGCATTCGCGTGTTCTCGGCTTCGAACATCCGGTCTCGAACCGGGCGATGCGATTCGAGAGCCCTATCCCTGCCGATATCGGAGCGCTGATTCGCGCACTCGCGGCCGACGCCGATGAGGTTGCTTCTCCAGGCGCGGGGTGACGGCCCCATGCCGGAAGACTCGTGATGACTGAGGCAAATGTCGGTATCGAATTCCCGACGTTGACGCACAACGGTGCCGAATTTCCTGTGCTACATTTGCATGGTCGCTTATGGAAAAGCACATGGAAGGGCTGAGCCAGGAACTCGTCGCCATCATCGTTGCCGCCATCACCCTGGCTGCCGTCATGGTGCCCGGCATGCGGTCGTTGCGGCGCGAGATTGGAGACCTGAGACGCGAAGTCGTGGACCTCGATCGGAGGTTTGCGGCTGAAGTGGACGGCTTGCGGGCCGAGTCGCGGGCTGGTCTGGCGGAGCTGCGGGCCGAGATTCAGGCTGGTCTGGCGGAACTACGAGCGGAGTTTCAGGCTGGTCTCGCGGAACTGCGGGCGGAGTTGCGGGCTGGGCTGGGCGAGTTGCGGGCCGAACTGGGTGAGGCGCGAGCCGAGTCGCAGGCTGGTCTGGGCGAGGTGCGGTCGGAGATCAGTGGCTTGCGGACTGACGTGGGCGAGGTGCGCAGCCAAGTTGGTGAATTGCGCGAGCGCATGGCGCGCGTTGAAGGATTGTTCGAGGGGTTCATCAGGTCCGAGCCGGCTTTCGGGACCGCCCCGACAGGCTCGACCTAACCATCCGGTGTAGACGGCGTGGTCCTTGAGCCGTTTGACATGCGAGGGGCGAACGGACAAGAATGCGCGGCTTTTACCCAATCTCATTGGATGTCCCATGGCGGAGATGCTGTCCGGCGCCGACATGCTGATTCGCGCCTTGCAGGACGAAGGGGTTGAATACCTTTTCGGCTATCCGGGCGGGGCTTCCCTGCACATCTACGACGCCATATTCAAACAGCAGAAGGTGGAGCACATACTCGTGCGCCACGAACAGGCGGCGACGCACATGGCGGACGGATACGCCCGTGCCACGGGACGGCCCGGGGTCGTCCTGGTAACGTCGGGCCCGGGGGCGACGAACGCCATTACCGGAATCGCCACGGCGCACATGGACTCGACGCCGATCATCGTGATTTCCGGCCAGGTGCCGAACGCCCAGATCGGCACCGACGCTTTCCAGGAAGCCGACATGGTCGGTATTTCCCGGCCCGTGGTGAAACACAGCTTCCTCATCCGCGAAGCGTCGCAGATTCCGGAGGTGGTGAAGAAGGCGTTCTACATCGCGTGCACCGGCCGTCCGGGTCCGGTGGTGATCGACGTCCCGAAAGATACTACCGACCCGAACGTGACGTTCGAGTACCGCTATCCGCGCGAGGTCGCGCTGCGGTCGTACAATCCAACAGTGCGCGGGCACAGCGGACAGATTCGCAGGGCTGTACGAACGCTTTTGGACGCCAAATGCCCGGTCATCTATGCCGGCGGTGGCGTCGTCCAGGGCAATGCCGCCCGGGCGCTCGGGGAACTGGTCGACAAGCTCGACTGTCCGGTCACCAACACGTTGATGGGTCTTGGCGGATTTCCGGGGACGGATCGCCGCTCCCTTGGCATGCTCGGCATGCACGGCACGTTCGAAGCCAATATGGCCATGCACCATGCGGACACGATCTTTGCCGTGGGCGCCCGCTTCGATGACCGCGTCACCAACAATCCGGCGAAGTTCTGTCCCGGTGCCAAGATCGTTCATCTCGATATCGATCCGGCTTCGATCTCGAAGATCATTCGCGCCGACGTGCCCATCGTCGGACCGGCGGACGCGGTGCTGCGGGAAATGAACCAAGTGCTCGACGAGGCCCTCGACCGCGACGGCGATGCCATCGACAAGGACGCGCTGGCCGCGTGGTGGGAGCGAATTCGGCAATGGCGTCGCGAACACGGACTCGACCACGACCAGCGCCATCGCGGCAACTCGCCCCTGCTGCCGCAGCAGGTGGTGCAGGCCGTGTATCGGGCGACTTCGGGCGACGCCTACGTGACGAGCGATGTCGGCCAGCATCAGATGTTCGCGGCGCAGTACTACAAGTTCGACCGGCCGCGCCGCTGGATCAACTCGGGCGGACTCGGCACCATGGGGTTCGGCCTGCCGGCAGCGATGGGTGTCCAGTTCGCTTTTCCCGACGCCACCGTGGTGTGCATTACCGGCGAAGGCAGTTTCATGATGAACATGCAGGAACTGTCCACCTGCATGCAGTACGCGCTGCCGATCAAGATCATCAACCTCAACAATGCGGCGCTGGGCATGGTGAAACAGTGGCAGGACATGCAATACGGCGGTCGCCACTCCCACAGCACCTACCGCGACGCGCTGCCGGATTTTGTCCAGTTGGCGGGCTCTTTCGGCCACACGGGCTTCCGCGCACACAGCGTAACGGAGCTTGAGGACGTGATGTCCGAAGTATTCAGCCCGAGCTACGCGGACAAGCTGGTCCTGGTGGACGCTTGCATCGATCCGGACGAACACGTTTATCCCATGGCGATCAAGGGCGGCGACATGAGCGACATGGTTCTAGAGCGACAGCCGGCGCGGGCATGAGCGAGCGCCGGATCATCGCTGTTCTGCTTGAGAACGAAGCGGGCGCGCTGTCGCGAATCGTGGGGCTTTTCGCGCAGCGCAACTACAACATCGAATCCCTGACCGTCGCCACCACGGAGGACCAGACGCTGTCGCGTCTGACCCTGACGACCTTCGGCGATGAGCATACGATCGAGCAGATCACCAAACAGTTGAACAAGCTGATCGAAGTGTTCAAGGTGGTTGACCTGACCGAGGGCGATCACCTCGAGCGGGAGATCATGATGGTGAAGGTGCGCGCCGAGGGTCTTCAACGGGCGGAGGTCAAGCGGACAGCGGACATATTTCGGGGACAGATCATCGATGTCACCGAAAACGCCTACACCGTTCAACTCACCGGTCCGAGCGACAAGCTCGACGCCTTCCTTCGGGCCGTGGACAGATCGACGGTGCTCGAAGCGGTGCGTTCCGGCGTGTCCGGAATCGGTCGGGGCGACAAGATTCTGAGCATATAGGGGGATAGCCATGCGGGTCTATTACGACAAGGACGCCGACCTGTCGATCATCCAGAACATGCACGTGGCGGTAGCCGGCTACGGCTCCCAGGGCCATGCCCACGCCAACAACCTGCGCGATTCCGGCGTGTCGAACATCAGGGTCGGACTGCGTCCGGGCGGGGGGTCCTGGTCCAAGGCGGAGGCCGCGGGATTCACGGTGGCGCCTGTGGCAGAGGCGGTCGTCGGCGCTGATCTCGTGATGATCCTGACGCCGGACGAGCATCAGCGACGCATCTACCTTGATGCGATCGCTCCCAACATCAAACCGGGCGCCGCCATCGCCTTCGCGCATGGATTCAATATCCACTTCGGTCTGATCGAACCGCGCGAGGATCTCGATGTCGTCATGATCGCGCCGAAGGGGCCGGGCCATACGGTGCGTTCCACCTATGTAGAGGGCGGCGGCGTGCCGTCCCTGATCGCCATCGGCCATGATGCCAGCGGCCGGGCCAGGGAGATCGCCCTGTCCTATGGGTGCGCCCTGGGAGCGGGCAGGGCGGCCATCATCGAAACCAGTTTTCGGGAGGAGACGGAAACCGACCTCTTCGGCGAACAGGCGGTGCTCTGCGGCGGCGCCGCCGCGCTGGTGACGGCCGGGTTCGAGACCCTGGTCGAAGCGGGCTACGCGCCGGAGATGGCTTACTTCGAGTGCCTGCACGAACTCAAGCTGATTGTCGACTTCTTCTACGAGGGCGGTATTGGCAACATGTGGTACACGGTGTCGAACACGGCGGAATACGGCGGACTGACCCGGGGTTCGCGCATCGTCACCGAGGACACGAAGCGAGAGATGAAGCGCATCCTCGAGGAGATTCAGTCGGGACGTTTCGCGCGGGAGTTCGTCAGCGAGAATCAGGCGGGGGCGCCGACAATCAAGGCCATGCGCCGCATGAGCCAGGATCACGAGATCGAACGCGTCGGCGAGCGGCTGCGAGCGATGATGCCCTGGATTCAGGCCAACAAGCTGGTGGACCGCGCGAAGAACTAACCCGCCTTGCCTCGGGTCAAATGTGCGTGGAATTCACTCCAGCGGAGCACTAGTCTATAGCCGTGGCGGATGATGAGAACAAACCGAGCTTGCGGCCGATAAGGACATCGACCGACGCGTCCGACGATAGCGCCCCGGGCAGGGCGTCGGGCTACCGGCGCGGCATTGCGCTGCTACCGAATCTGATCACCACCGGGGCGCTCTTTTCCGGCTTTTACGCGATCGTTGCCGGCATGAACGGGCGTTTCGTCGCCGCCGGCCTCGCGGTGTATGTCGCCATGCTGCTCGATGCGGCCGATGGACGCGTGGCCCGCTTGACCAGTTCCGAGAGCGACTTCGGCGCCGAGTTCGACAGCCTTTCGGATATGGTGGCCTTCGGTGTGGCGCCGGCGCTGGTCGCGTTCTCCTGGGCGCTGTCGAGTCTTGACCAGGTGGGCTGGGTGGTCACCTTCGTGTACATGGCGTGCGCGGCGCTGCGGCTGGCCCGTTTCAACATTCAGGAGACCGACCATCGCACATTCACCGGGTTGCCGAGCCCGGCGGCGGCAGCCGTCGTTGCGGGCGCGGTCTGGGTCTGGAGCGAAGCGCTGGGTGGCGATGCGCCGGGCATTCTGGCCGCGATGGGTCTGGCCGCGGTCACCGCTGGAACGGGCCTGTTGATGGTGTCGAATTTCAAGTACTTCTCGCCGAAGGTCATCAACTTCAGGGGGCGCGTCGGGTTCTTCACGCTGGTTGGCGTCACGCTCGGTTTCGCCGTCGTGCTGGCCGACCCGCCGAAACTGTTGTTGCTGGCATTCACCGTCTATGCGCTTTCGGGCCCGGGCCGCTATCTCTGGGGGCGTCTGCGGGAGAGACCGAAGCCGGAGAAGGAAGCTTGACTGCCCTATCGGAGGGAACCCATGCCCGTTCGCGTTAAGTCATCGAGCGATCCGAAGCCGTCCGAGATCACGCCGGAGCGCGTCTATCGCTCGCGCCGGGAAATCATGGCGCTGGGCGCTTCCTCGCTGGCGCTGGCGGGTATCAACGCGTTGGCGCTGTCCGAGAATTGGCTGGATGCCAAGGGTTTTGCCGCCGGCCCGACTTTCAAGGGCCAGGATGGGGGCGAGGCAATCACTCCGTCCCAATACGCTTCGATCTACAACAATTTCTACGAGTTCGGCACGGACAAGGGCGATCCGGCGCGGTTCGCGGAAGAAATGACCGTCGATCCCTGGAGCGTTGAAGTCACGGGGGAGGTGGCCAAGCCGGGCAAGATCGCAATCGAGGACCTGCTCGCAAGCGTCGATCTCGAAGAGCGCTTGTATCGCCTTCGCTGCGTCGAGGCGTGGTCCATGGTCATACCCTGGATCGGCTTTCCGGTGAAACGGCTGCTGGACCGCTTCGAGCCCGCCGCGGACGCGAAGTACGTCGAGTTCACGACCTTGCACCGTCCCGAGGAGATGCGCGGCCAGCGGTCTTTCTTTTCCAGCATCGACTGGCCCTACGTCGAGGGGCTGCGCCTCGACGAGGCCTACCATCCGCTTGCCATTTTCGCCGTGGGCATGTATGGCAAGGTGCTGCCGAACCAGAACGGCGCGCCGCTGCGCCTGGTGGTGCCCTGGAAATACGGTTTCAAGAGCATCAAGTCCATCGTCAAGATCCGCCTCCTGCGGCGCCAGCCCAAAACCACCTGGAACGAGATGGCGCCGGACGAGTACGGTTTCTACGCCAACGTCAATCCGGACGTGGATCACCCGCGCTGGAGCCAGAAGACGGAGCGTCGCCTGCCAAGTTCATTCCTGTCGCCGAACCGCATCGAAACGAAGATGTTCAACGGCTACGCGGAGGAAGTAGCGTCGCTCTACGCCGACATGAGTCTGCGCAGAAAGTTCTGACGGCGTTCGCCGAATGGATCGGGCTGTTCGCGATGCGCGGACAAGCGTTCGCGGCGTGTTCCGCGAGCGTTGAGGTGGCGGGTTCATGAAGGTCAACCTGCGCTGGGCGGCGGCGAAGGCGCTGCTGTTCGCGGCGCTGGCATCGCCCCTTGGCGTGCTCGCGTACGATCTGTATCGCGAATTCTTCATGCCCGGCGCCGCCTTCGGACCCGACCCGGGCGAGGAGATCGTTCGCTATCTGGGCGAATGGGCGATCCGGCTGCTGATGGCGACGCTAGCGGTCTCTCCCGCGTCGCGATTGTTCAAGCGTCCGCATTGGGTGCGTTTCCGCCGCATGTTCGGCCTGTTCGCGTTTACCTATGTGGTCCTGCATTTCCTCGGCTACTGGGCGCTGCTCGCCGGGTTCGACTTTGGCGCGTTCATCGACGACTTCGCGAAACGGCCCTACATCACCGTCGGAATCCTGGCGCTCGCCTGCCTGATTCCCCTGGCCGCGACATCGACGCGGGGCTGGCAACGTCGGCTGCGCAGGAACTGGCGCCGGCTGCATCGGCTCGTCTATGCCATTGGCGTGCTCGCCTGCATTCATCTCTGGTGGTTGTCCAAGGCTGGCTATGAGGATGCCTTTCTCTATACGGCGATCCTGGTCCTGTTGCTGGGCGAAAGATTCGTTAGAATCGTCCGCAGCCGATCTGCCGCTGGGCGAGAGAGTCGTTAGAATCGCCCGCAGCGCCCGCCGATCTTCAAGAGCAACACCATGAACAAAACCTACTGGCAGGAGAACCTCCGTCTGGTGGCGTGTTGCCTCGTCGTGTGGTTCGTCGTCTCCTTCGGCTTCGGCCTGTTGCTGGTGGATGTGCTGAACGAAGTCACGATCGGCGGCTTCCGCCTCGGCTTCTGGTTCGCCCAGCAAGGCAGCTTGTATCTCTTCCTGCCGCTGATCTTCTTCTACGCGTGGCGCATGACGCGCCTCGACAGGAAGTACGGTGTGGACGAACCGGACGAGCCCGGGGATTCCCGGCGAGACGCTTCGCGAGAAGACGACCAGTAGATGTCGCTGACGACGCTTACCTATCTCGTTGTCGGGGCCACCTTCGCGCTCTACGTCGGGATAGCGTTCTGGTCCAGGGCCCGCGACACCGGCGACTTTTATGTCGCCGGCAAGCACGTGCATCCGGTGGCCAACGGTATGGCGACGGCGGCCGACTGGATGTCCGCCGCCTCGTTCATTTCGATGGCGGGACTGATCGCGTTCCTCGGCTACGGCGGCTCGGTGTATCTCATGGGCTGGACCGGCGGCTATGTCCTCCTGGCGCTCCTGATCGCCCCGTATCTCCGCAGGTTCGGCAAGTACACCGTGCCGGAGTTCATCGGCGAGCGATACTACTCGCGGACCGCGCGGGTGGTCGCGGTGATCTGCCTGATTGTCATTTCGTTCACCTACGTCGCGGGGCAGATGCGGGGCGTCGGCATCGTGTTCTCGCGCTTTCTCGGCGTCGACGTTTCCACCGGCCTGTTCGTCGGCATGGGCGTGGTGTTCTTCTACGCGGTGCTGGGCGGGATGAAGGGAATCACGTATACGCAGGTGGCGCAGTACTGCGTCCTGATCTTCGCCTACACGGTGCCGGCGGTGTTCATCTCGCTGCAGGTGACCGGCATCCCGATCCCGCAGATCGCCTTTGGCAGCGACATTGCGGGCGAGGACGTTCCCCTGTTGGTCAAGCTCGACCAGATCGTCACGGACCTGGGCTTCGCGGCGTATACCAGCGGCGCCAAGGGTCGCGTCGACATGTTCTTCATTACGCTGGCGCTCATGCTCGGCACCGCGGGGCTCCCGCATGTCGTAGTGCGCTTTTTTACCGTGCCCAAGGTGCGCGACGCGCGGATGTCCGCGGGCTGGGCGCTCCTTTTCATCGCCATCCTGTACACCACCGCGCCGGCGGTCGGCGCGCTCGCGCGTCTGAATCTCACCACCACCATCCAGGCGGGTCCCGTGGGCGAAGCCGATGCGAACCTCGCCTACGCTCAGCGGCCCGAGTGGTTCAGGACCTGGGAAGAAACGGGTTTGCTCACCTTCTCGGACAAGAACGGGGATGGCCGGATTCAGTACTACAACGACGCGAACCCGGAATTCGCCGAGCGGGCGGCGGAATACGGCTGGCGCGGCAACGAGTTGACGGTGGACCGCGACATCATCGTCCTCGCCAATCCCGAGATTGCCGGGCTACCGGACTGGGTCGTCGCGCTGGTGGCCGCGGGCGGCATCGCGGCGGCGCTGTCGACCGCCGCGGGGTTGCTGCTGGTCATTTCGGCGGCGGTTTCCCACGACCTTCTGAAAGGCGTCATCGCGCCGCGCATTTCGGAGAAACAGGAACTGCTGGCCGGCCGCGTCAGCGCCGCCGCCGCGGTGATGGTCGCGGGCTACCTCGGCTATGACCCGCCGGGGTTCGTCGCCGAAGTGGTGGCGCTCGCATTCGGCCTCGCGGCGTCGTCGCTGTTTCCCGTGATATTGCTCGGCATATTCAGCCTTCGCGTCAATCGCGAGGGCGCGATCGCCGGAATGCTGACGGGTCTTCTGTTCACCGTCGGCTACATCGTGTATTTCAAGGGCTACATGGACCCCCTTGGAGGGAACGTGGCCGCCAACTGGTTATTCGGGATCTCGCCCGAAGGAATCGGCGTCCTGGGCGCCGCGTTGAACGCTGTCGTCGCTATCGGCGTCAGCGCGGCGACGCGGCGGCCGCCGGAGAGCGTGCGGGAACTGGTGGAGCGTATTCGCGTCCCGGCATGAACCTCAGTTGGCCTCGCGGCGTCGACGGGTCGCAATGGCGAGTTTGTCCAGGCACGCAACGGTATCGTCCCAACCGATGCAGGCATCGGTAACGCTCTGTCCGTAGACGAGCTCGTCCGCGTTGATGGACTGCGAGCCGCCAACGAGATTGCTTTCGATCATCACGCCCAGGATGTGCCCCTCGCCGGCCTCCAGTTGGCCGCAGATGTCGTCGCACACGTTGATCTGGCGCTGGGGATCCCTCTGCGCGTTGGCGTGGCTCATGTCTATCATGACGCCGTCGCGCAGTCCCGCCTGTTCCAGGATCTTGCTGGCGTAGTGCACGGAGGGGTTGTCGTAGTTCGTCTCGCCGCCGCCGCCACGGAGAATGATGTGGCAATCGCTATTGCCGGTGGTCTGGAAGATCGCCGAGTGTCCCGACTTCGTCACCGAAAGGAAGACATGCTCGTTTGTCGCGGACTTCACCGCGTCCGCCGCGACTTGAATGTTGCCGTTGGTGCTGTTCTTGAAGCCGACCGGGCAAGACAGGCCGGAGGCGAGTTGACGGTGGATCTGGCTTTCCGTCGTGCGCGCGCCGATCGCGCCCCAGCAGACCAGGTCGCCGTAGTACTGGGGCGAGATGGGATCCAGATATTCGGTGCCCGTCCCCAATCCGAGATCGACGGTATCGTGTAGCAACTGCCGCGCGGTGCGCAGCCCGAGATTGATGTCGAAGGTGCCGTCGAGGTGGGGATCGTTGATGAGCCCCTTCCAACCCACGGTCGTGCGTGGCTTCTCGAAGTAGACGCGCATGATGACGCACAGATCTTCGGCGAGCCTGTCGGCCTGTTCCGTCAGGCGTTCGGCGTATTCCATCGCTGCGCGGGGGTCGTGGATGGAACAGGGGCCTACGACCACCGCCAGGCGGTCGTCCCGTGCGGCGATGATGTCGCTCAGTCGGCGTCGCAGGCTGAACACAAGCTGCGAGGCGCGCTGGGAGATCGGCAGTTCCTCGATCAGGCGCTCCGGCGCGGCCGCTTCTTCCATGCCGGAGATCCGCACGTCGTCGGTGAGGTATTGCATGGGTTTCGGTCTGTCCTCGTTCGGTTTTGACCCCTTCGGGGGCCTTCGGGGAGCCTAATGTAAGGGCGCTGGCGGCTGATGTACACTTGTTCGATGCTCGCTTTCAGGGAACGAAGGTGCCACCACCGTTGGAGGACGCGCAACGTCGGAGCTCCCGAGGCGTCACGGGCGCGCGGCAACCCAGCGGGCTAAAGGCTTCCGCGTCGCTGGCGTATCTCGATGCCCTCGGCATCGATGTCTGGGTGCGGCGCGAACTGCTGGCGACGCGTTCGCGCGAGGACGAAGACGCCGGGACGCCCAAGCCGAGCGCGGATGTAACCGCCGAGCAAGTGCCGGCTCGCAAGCCCGCCGACAAGCCTGCCGGCGAGCCTGTTGGCGACCCTGCTGTCGCGTTCACCATCCGATGCGTTCGGTTCGGCCGCGTGCTGGCGTTGATCGACGAGTCTCTATGGCGAGAGCGGCGTTTCTTTCTCGATGTCGCGCGCGCCATGCATGGTCCCGGGCGAGTCGAGCGGGAGAGCCTCCGGTTCGACTGGCCGCAGCTGCGATCGGCGGATGCGGGAATGGAAGCCGCCGGCCGAGCGTTTCGCGCCTACCTGGAGATGCAGGTGCGAGAGGACACGCGCATATTGGCTGCGGGCGCGCGGGTGCGAGAGTTGATCGGGGGCGATCTCGACGGACACATATACCTGGACCGCGCGCTGCGCGGCCTGACGGAGAAAAAATCGCTATGGCGGCGGATCCGGAAGTTGACTTAGTCACCTTTGAGGTGATGCGTTTGGTTGACCTCGACGCCGTCGTTGGCAACGAGCGGAGCGCGTATGACTATCCGTGGTCCGACGGCGTCTTCGTCGATTGCCTCGCGGTGGGTCACGAGTGCTGGATCGCCAGGTTCCGGGGCGAGGTCATCGGACACGCCGTGCTCGCCGTAGCGGCGCGCGAAGCGCACCTGCTCAACATCTGCATCCGCTCGAAGGTCCAGCATCAGGGTCACGGCCGCGCGCTGGCGCAGCACATGATCTCCCGAGCGATCGGTCGCGGTGCGCTGGTCGTCTTCCTGGAGGTGCGTCCATCGAACGCGATCGCGTCCCGGCTGTACGCGTCCCTGGGTTTCGACGAAGTCGGACGGCGCAAGTGGTACTACCCGGCGCCGAACGGCCGGGAGGACGCGAAGGTCCTGGCGCTTCGGCTAGACGCCGTCGGCACCTGACGCCGCGAATGTCGGAGTTTCTTGGGCGTCCGGGACGCGCGGGAGACGGGTGGGCCACGCGGCTCGGATCCAACGGCATCGTTGACCTGGGGGGGGCTCTCGCCCTGCTCGGATACGCGTCCCTCGCGTATTACTCGCGAGGCGACCTCGGCGAACCGGGTCTCGGCGCCTTCTTTGCCCTGATGGGCTGGGTTTCGCTGCCGTGGATCTTCGTCTTCGGATGTTTTCACCGTTGCCCGGATATGTTGCCGGTGCGACGCCTGATCCTCTGGGCAGTACTGTTCCGGGTCTGCGGCCTGCTTGCAATCCCGCTCTTCGAGGACGATTACTTCCGCTACCTGTGGGACGGATACCGCTTCGCCGAGACGGGCACGCCCTATGGATGGGCGCCGGCGGCGTCGTTCGCCGACTTAAGCGTTCCCGAGGCGTTCCAACGGATTCTCGATCAGATCAACTATCCCGACATTCCGACGATTTACGGCCCCACAATCGAGTACATCTTCCTGCTGGCGTATTTCCTTGCTCCGGGCAGCCTCGCGGCGCTGCAACTCATGCTCATCTGTGTCGATATCCTGCTCATCCGACTGTTGTTGGGCGCGGCGCGGCCGGGTTTTGTGCTGCTGTACGCATGGTGTCCGCTGGTGATCAAGGAGATCGCCTTCACCGCGCATCCGGATGGACTCGGCGTCTGCCTGCTGATCGGGGCCGTGGTGCTTCGGCGTCGAGGCCTCGCGCACCTGGCCGCGGCGTGTCTCGCCCTGGCCGCGGGCGCCAAGGTTTTTGCTCTGCTCCTGGTTCCTTTCGTCCTGGCGCGCGTCGGCGTGCGTCCCTGGATCACGTTCTGCGGAGTCCTTGCCTTGTTGTATCTGCCCTTCGTGGCGCAGGGCGCCACCGACATGGCCGGGCTCAAGGTCTTCGCGGCCGCGTGGGAATTCAACTCGGCGCTGTTCGGGCTGATGACGGTATGGCTCTCTGCGACAAACGCGAAACTGCTGATCGGGGCGGGCCTGATCGCGCTCGGCATCTCCTATTGGCACCGATACTGCCGCGACTATCCGGGGGAGATCCCGCGAGGCGATTGGGTCTACGGCATTTTTCTGGTCTCCATGCCGGTCATCAACCCCTGGTACGCGCTCTGGGTGCTGCCTTTCGCCGCGATCTTTCCGAGCTACTGGGCGTGGACGGCCGCATCGGCCCTGTTGCTCGCCTATGTCACGGGCATCAACCTGGGCGATCTGGAAATGGACGCCTTCGCCCAACCCGGCTGGGTGCGTCCGCTCGAATTCGGGGTCATATTCGCGGCACTCGGTATCGACCTCTGGCGGCGATGGCGGGCGCGGCGCGGTGACCCCTGATTGCGACACCGGGCCGCCTGATTGCGACAACCCGGAGAACTCCCGGGTCCGGCCATTGGCGTACTTGGCACATACGGCTTCGGTGACCGGATGCGTGTAGCATTGAACTGGTTCAGCGCCATCGACGGGCGCAGTACGAGCGACTTCGCGTGATCGCCGAGACCTTCATGAGGATGCCTTGAGACCCGTACGAACGTTGATGGCCGCACTGTTTTGCGGAGCCGTCGCGACCCACGCCGCGCCCGAACCGAAACGCCTTCCGTTATGGGATGCCAGCGACGAAACGAACACGGCGACGATCAGCCACCAGGCGTGGCAGGAACTGCTGGATACCTACCTCACGACGCATCCGTCCGGCATCAACCGCTTCGACTACGGGTCCCTGAAGGCAAGCGAGGAACACAGTACGCAGCTCGCATCCTACGTGGAGAGCCTCGCGGGGATCGATCCGCGCAGCTTCGCCAAGGCGGAGCAGATGGCCTACTGGATCAACCTCTACAACGCCCTCACGGTGTTTGTCATCGTTGGACGATACCCCGTGGATTCGATCAAGGACATCAGCAGCAGTCTCTTCACCTTTGGTCCATGGGAGATGGAACTGATTACCCTGCAGGGGGAGCCGCTGACTCTGGACGACATTGAACATGGCATCCTTCGCCCGATCTGGCGGGATCCCCGGATCCACTACGCCGTGAATTGCGCAAGTCTCGGATGCCCCAACCTGGCCTTGCAAGCGTATCGGTCGGACAACCTTGAACGTCTCCTGGAACAGGGCGCCAGGGAATACGTGAACCATTCCCGCGGCGTCACCGTACGTGAAGAGGGGCTGTTGATTTCGAGCGTCTACGAATGGTTCAAGGTGGACTTCGGCGGTACCGACGCAGGCGTCTTCGCGCATTTGAGGCGCTATGCGACGCCGGAACTGGCCGAAGCGCTCGACGGCTACGACGGTTTCGATCACGACTACGACTGGGGCCTGAACAGGCCGTGAAGCGCGGCCGACTGCTGCTACTGGCGGGCGTAGTCATTCTGATTGCGCTCTTCTTCCATTTCGGCGTGCAGGACTACCTGCGGCTCGAGTTCCTCCAATCCCAGCGGTCGGTGGCCGTGGGGTTCTACCAGGCCAATCCATGGCTGGCGGCGTTGGCATTCATGGCCATCTACATCGCCGTGACCGGGTTGTCGCTGCCGGGCGCGGCGATCCTCACGCTGGCCGCGGGAGCAGTATTCGGACTGGCTACCGGCGTCGTGGTGGTATCGTTCGCGAGCACCGCGGGCGCGACTCTCGCCTTTCTGCTCGCCCGCTACTTGTTCAGGGACGCCGTGCAGAACCGTTTCGAGAAGGTGCTGGCGCCGGTCAACCGGCGCGTGGCGAAAGAAGGCGCGTTCTACCTTTTCGCCCTTCGCCTGGTCCCCGCCTTCCCCTTCTTCGCGATCAACCTTGCCATGGGCCTCACGACCATTCGCGTCTGGACGTTCTACTGGGTGAGCCAGGTAGGCATGCTGGCCGGGACGGTCGTCTTCGTGAACGCGGGCAAGCAACTTGGCCAACTGGAATCGCTGGCCGGTATTCTTTCGCCGACCTTGATCCTCTCCTTCATCCTGCTCGGCGTTTTCCCGCTAGTCGCCAAGAAAGCCCTCGAATACTTCCGCCTCCGAATCGCGAAGCCCGAGTAGCTTGGTGGGGGTTCCCAGGGGGTTCCCAGGGGGTTCCCAGGGGGTTCCCAAGGGGTTCCCAGGGCTTCCCAGAGGGCTCCCGGCGGGCAAGCCGTGGCGCGTTCGCGGCACATCCCGTAAGCTTCCCTGATCCGACGCTTGAAGAGGGGATGAGGGATGAGACATGCCATCACGGTTCTCTTGTTGTCTGGAATCGCGGCGGTTGCTGGTTGCGGCGCGCCGGAGAGTACTGAAACCGCGCCGGGCGGAGCACCGCCGCAAGCTCCGGTGGACGGCGTTACCGACACCCGGATCGTGCTGGGCACGCATGCTGATCTGACCGGTCCGGTCGCCATCTGGGGCGTAGGCATCGTCAACGGTTTGCGTATGCGCTTCGATGCGGTCAACGCGGCGGGCGGCGTCCACGGTCGGCAGATCCGCCTTATCGTCGAGGACACCGGCTATCAGGTGCCGAGGGCGATCTCGGCGGTGAACAAGCTGATCAACCGGGACAATATTTTCGCCATGATCGCGGCCGTCGGCACACAGACCAACAACGCGGCAATGGATCAGCAGTTCCGCGCGGGTGTTCCCAACCTGTTTCCGTCTTCCGGCTCCCGGGACATGGTGGAACCGTTCCGCAAGCTGATGATCAGCCAGATGGGCCTGTACTACGAGGAAATGCGCGCTGGCGTGAAGTACTTCGTGGAGGAGGTGGGCAAAACCACGCCGTGCGCTATCTATCACGACTCCGACTACGGGATAGAGATCCTGGAAGGCGTGCGGGACCAGACCGAGGAGATGGGCATCGTGATCGGTGCCACTTCGGCGCACAAGCCGACCGAAAGCGAGTTCACGGCGGCGATCCTGCGCCTGAAGAACGCGGGCTGCGACCTGGTCATGATGGGGACGGTCCACCGCGACACGATCCTGATCCTGGAGGCGGCCCGCAAGATCGGCTGGAAGGATGTGGCCTTTGTCGGCAACGAAGCGGCCTTTGGACGCGTGATCGCCGAGCAGAAGAGCGGATCGGGGGAGGGTTACTACGCCTTTGCTCCGATCGCGATGATCTACGAAGACGACGAAATGGCGCCGGAAATGCGTGACTGGTTCGACCGCTACAGGGAACGCTTCGGCGAAATTCCCGGGTTGCCGCCGATGGTCGGCAAGCGCGCCGCGGACCTCACCGTGCGGGGGCTTGAGATCGCCGGCCGGGACCTCACCCGCGAAGGGTTGATCGAGGCCCTGGAATCGTTGACGGAATACACGGACATCTTCGGCAACCGACTGACGTTCGGCCCCCACGACCACAAGGGCGTCGACTCGTCGACGCTTTCGCAGGTACAGGACGGCCGCTGGGTCACGCTTCAGACGTCGATCAGCTACTAGTGTCGATGCGCCGCGCGCTTCCGACGCACAGCGCGAACTGGCTAGTGGCTTCTACGGAACAAAACTGCCACCACCGCTTTCGGACTCGCAATTGTCGGAGTTCCCTGGGCGTCACGGACGCGCGGCAACCCAGCGGGCTAAAGGCTTCGTGATCGACTTTCGCGGGCGAGAACCGCCTCTGGCCGGCGAATTCCGGCTGTTCATGGAGCGGCGCAGCGGCGTGGTGGACGGGGCCTTGCTGGTTTCCCGCGTGGTTGATCCGGACACCGATGCGGGCTGGTGCCGGGCGGAGATGCGCCGTCTGGCGGAGATCGCGGGGGCCGACGCCGGACCGGTGACCCTGGTGGAGTCGCTGCGCAGCCAGGGATTCAGGGGCGTCTCCCCCGAACGCTACTACCTGCCGTGCAACAGCGCGCTGGAACATGTGCTGCGCCAGCGCCGGGGTATTCCCATCAGTCTCGGCGTGGCCATCATCGGTACCGCCGCGCACCTGGACCTGCGGGCCACCGGCATCGACTTTCCCAAACGCTTCCTGGTCACGCTCAACAATCGCCTGGTCGATCCCATCGCCATGCGGATGACCAGCAAGCAGGATTGCCTGGCATGGTTGCGTCGGGAGTTGCGCAATGACGGGCGGCGCGGAGTCGTCGACGACACCGTGTTTCGGCCGACGGAGCCCTTGGACATCATGCTGAGAATGTTGAATAACCTGCGTTTGGCGGCACACACGCTGGGGGACCACGCCCGCGCGCTTGAATTGACCGACTATCAGATCATCCTGCGCCCGACCGCGTTCGCCCTCCATGTCGACCGCGCGGAGCTGTGGCTAGCGCTGGGGTCTCTCGACATGACCCGGCGCGAACTGGAACGCGCCATCGAACTGGCGGACGGCAAGATGGAAGAACGCATTCGCAGCCGGCTGCAAGCGTTGCCGAAGCGTTCCTCGACGGTCAACTAGCCCGGACATTCCACCAAGGGCCGCGATGATCGGCTTGGTGCAACATCCCAGCTAGCCTTCCGACGACGAGTATTGTCACCTCACCAGGTTGTGCCTGGTCCAGAGCACGCGCTCCTCTTCGAACGGCGCGTTCGCAACCTCCGCCGGGTGGCCGAAGACCCCGGTAGAGCGCGTCTGCGTGTCGTAGGCAACCCAGTCGGCGAGCGCTTCGGTGCGCGGATTGCCGGTTCTGGCGAAGTTGATTATCGCGTCCTGCAAATGCCCTGCAAGCGTATCTTCGGCTTCTCCGCCGCCGAAGAACTCGACGCTCTCGTCACTAAAGGCGTGGGTGCCGAACACGAAGCCGATGATGATCGCGTGACACGATCTCAGAATGCCGCCGTCCCACGGCGATTCCGCCGTGAACACGTACTGATATGCCGGCTGTCCGCGCGCGGCCATCGCCTCGGTGAGGAGGATCGAGGGCAAGCGCATCCTGCGGCCGGTCTCGATCGCCGCCAATACCGAAACCGGGTCGGCCGGGGCGTCGCGGCCCTTGAGAATCCGGCGGGAGCCGTCAATCATGCCTTGTGCATCCTCGACGATTTTTGAAACCTCGGCGACCAATCCGGCCTCGTCGAGGTGGGCCGCCAGTGGAGTGCGGAGCGTGAAGAGCCGCCACTCGTCCCGCTGCGTGCCGGCCAGTACCGGGATGCCGTCCGCCGAGCCGCGCCTGACCGCGTCGACCGGTACCTGGGCGAGGTGGACGCCGTCGATGACCGACCGAAAGTTGCCCAGGCCGTCCGGCAGCGAGAATGACAGGCCGGCATCCGTCAGGACCTCCGGATCAAGCGCGATGAGCTTGTCGACGTCCGTCCCCGACAGGCCCAGCTTCCCCAGCAGACCCTCCGACACTTTCACCGCACGTTCGAGGGGATTCGCGCTGCCGCCGCCGCCGCTGATTGGCATCGCCCGATGGAAGAGTCCCCGCGCCGGTGCCAACGCGAGCAGTGCGCAGACACTCGCCGCGCCGGCCGACTCGCCGAGTATGGTGACGTTGCCGGGATCTCCGCCGAACGCCGCGATGTTGTCGCGTATCCACTTGAGCGCCTCGACCTGGTCCAGCAATCCCTCGTTGCCGGTCGATGGAATGCGCCCGCCGGTCACCTCGTTCAGGTTGAGAAAACCCAGCGCGCCGATCCGGTAGTTGATGGTGACCACGACCACATCACCTCGACGCGACAGTATCTCGCCGTCGTAGATCGGCGTGGCCCCCGTGCCGCCGGTGAAACCGCCGCCGTGAATCCACATCAGCACCGGCCGCCTGGCGTCGTCGAGGCCCGGCGACCAGACGTTCAGTTGCAGGCAGTCCTCATCGCGCATCGAAGCGTTGGCGGCGTTGAAAACGAACTTCAGCGGTCCTTCGCCCGGGCGAGCCGCCTGCCATGCCTGCGTGCCCCAGTCGCCGTCTGCGGCGCGCACCCCGGACCAGGGCGCCGGCGGTTCGGGCGCCCGCCAGCGCCGCTCTCCCACGGGAGGGGCGGCAAAGGGAATGCCCCTGAAGCGGTGGATACCGTTGAAGTTCGCACCCTCTACCTTGCCGTAGCGCGTCTCGACGATGGCCATGTTGTCCTCTCCCTTTGATTTCGTGAACGGCTAAGTTTGGGAGTGACAGCGATTCAACGCAAGAACGGACCTTCGAGACAGTTCCGGATCGGCGATGGGCGGCGGTTTTTCGATGGTCGACGAGCGGGCGCTGCGCGGGCCAACACTCGCGACGGATAGTCCTTGAACTTGCCCCGGCGTTGGATCAGTTGAGGAGGGGTCGGTTGCCGCTCAACTTGCGTCGGACCATACTCACAGACGAAGCGAACCAGTCCGGCGACAGCGATGCCACGAGGAACCAGCAACGCCGAGAAAGTTCGGGAGCTTATGCGGCTACTGGGTCGCGAAGCGCAGGGAAAGGGTCGAATCTACCTGGTCGGTGGCGCCTCGGCGGTGATTGTCGGATGGCGAGACACAACGGTTGATGTCGATCTCAAGCTGGAGCCCGAACCGCCCGGCGTTTTCAACGCCATTGCACGCGCCAAGGATGCACTGAACATAAATCTGGAGTTGGCCAGCCCCGACGATTTCATACCAGCCTTGCCGGATTGGCGTGCGCGCAGCGTTTTCGTCGCACGACATGGTTCCGTAGATTTTCTTCACTATGACTTCTACTCTCAGGCGCTTGCCAAAATAGAACGAGGTCACGCGCAGGATCTGGGCGATGTCGAAGCGATGCGGCGATTGAAACTGATCGAGTCCGGTCGGTTGATGCGCCTGTTCGAAGCCATTGAAACCGATCTCGTGCGCTATCCCGCCATTGATCCCTCTCATTTCCGGAATCGAGTTGAGAGAGCGGTCAGGGCGAGCCGAACGGGGATATCGTGACCACCGGCAGCCGAAAAAAGCTGACCCGCGCATCGATCAGGCCCGACGTTCCCGGGGCGGATCTCGTGGCGATGGGGATTGAAGATTTGCGGTGCGGCCAATTCACCGTTGAGGCGTTGCTTGTAGCCGTGGGCGCTTCTCGATTGCGCGGCATCGGGCTGGACATTCCGGATGTGCCGGCCTGGCCCGAGAGTCCTGAACTGGCTTTGTACGCCGCCGTCGGCGCGCGCGAGGCCGGCAACGCCCATTCGCGCTATAACGCCCTGATCCGCCGTCTGGTCAGTTTCGAACGCGCAATGGAGGCGCTGCATCCCGTGTCCTGATCCTGAGTCTGGAACTGGGGGATCGGCGAGACCCTGAACATTAGCCGGTCATGTCGGGGAAGGGGTTTTCCGCGTCCAGGGGAATCGGTTGCGCGTAGCCGGGAACGCGCAGTTCTGTCTCGGATAGACCGAGATCGTCGCCGTCGATCACTCCCTCGCCGTAGCCGTACATAACTTGGGTTTCGCCTCGTGTCATCGCGGCGTCGTAGGCGAGCGCCCGTTCTCGAACCGTAGCGTTCCGCTCGGCGTACGCGGCCATGGCGCGCTCGCCATGCTTTTTCTCCAGCATGCGCCGCGTCACGGCGGGCGCGAGGAATACCCCGGTCGCGTTGTTGCCGCCGAAGCCCTTGGAATTGACGAAGACGGCGTCGATGTCCTTGCCGGGGAGATCGAAGTGCTCGGTTTCGAACCGTAGCCGGTCGTGGGATACGTCGTCGGCGATGGCGTCGATGGTGGTGATGCCTGGGACGCAGTCGTAGGCCCATGTGCCGAGCGCGCAGGCGAGCTGGTCGCCGGAAGCCGGCGCCATCGAGTGTCCCAACACCGACTTGACCGCCGCCACCGGCCAATGCTCGATACCGAAGACGCCCGCGAGTTCGTCCAGAATGCGGGACTCGCTGATGCGGTTTTGCGGCGTTCCGGTGCCGTGCGCGTGCACGTAGGTTCGCCGTCGCAAGCTGTCGTCGCCGAGGATCGCGCGGGCCATGGACATCGCCTTGGCCATGGTGAGGTAGTTGCCCACGCCCGGCGACGAAATGGACTTCTTGAAACCGTCGGCATTGATGTATATGGCAGGCGCCGCGCAATGGATATTGGCGCCGATTTCGAGCGCAAGCGCATCGTCGCACACCACGGCGTAGACAGCGCCCTCGGCCACGGTGAAACCGCAGTTGTTGCCGAATGGACGGCAGGCGCGGCGATTGTCCACCGTATCGCTGCCGTCGAGCGCCATCAGCGCCTCGTCTTCCGCAAGCGCGCCCATGACGCGGTAGCCTTCGATGATCTCCGGGACGATAGGCGCTTCGGCACCGCCCACCAGCGCCACCCGCAGCCGTCCGGCGCGGATCTCGTCCACGGCGCGGTTCAGGTTGTAGAGGAATGTGGCGCACGCGCCGATGACGCCGCCGATCGCTCCGACGTTGCCGATGGTATAGGCGCTGACGAAGTCCGCCGCCATCTCCGGCAGGCCGAACGCAACATGCTTCGAACTGACGCGTCTGCCTTTCAGGGGCGCCTGCATCAAGGCGGCGTTGCTGTTGTTGTCGAGTTGGCCCATGGCGCTGCCGGCGTACACGGCGAACGCATCGGGGCGAACCCGGGCGCGCAGTTCGCTCCAGTCGATGCCCATGGAATGGACGGCGTCGGAGGCGCCGAACAATGCGAGTTCCAGACCCCTCGGGTGACTGCGCGATGGATACAGCCGGCCGGGTTCGAATCCGGTGGGGACCTGTCCGGCGGAGGTGACGCGCGATATCGTGCGCTCGGGAAAGAGCACCGACGCCTCCTCGCCGGCGCACACCGTGACGCGCCTGCTATCCAGAGCTTCCACGCGCCAACCGGATGGAACGCGTTCCGGCAAGTGCCTTTTGGCGACGACGAACCTGATGCCCTGGGTGTCGGCGGCGCTGATCGTCGCCTGCCGGTGGCGGATGACATCGGTCGGATCGAAGAGCGCTATGCGGCGGATCAGGGTGTTGTCCCGAATATGTTCGCGCGTCGATGGGGCGGCCGGATCGTCGGTCAGCCGCATCAGCGCGGCGAGGCAGGCGTACGTATCGTCGGCGTCGGCGGCGCCGATCGCGTCGATCACGATGCGGCGAAATGCGTGGTGAAACGAAACCCGGCCGGCAGGATTGATGCCGCCGATACCGACGATGACGGGGAGTCTGGACAACTTAACCTGGATGTTGCATCAAGGGCCGCGATGATGGCGCGGCCAGCGCAGCTTGTTCCCGCCAGGATATTCCCAAAAGCAATTGCCTATCGAAACTGAACGGCGTTTGTCCATTTGACTAGCGGCTTGGTGCAATCTCCGGGTTCAGTTCCCGGCTCCGGGATACCCCGATTGTAGAGGCAAGCGTGCGCTATTACACCCGCTCGATCGCCATCGCGGTCGATTCGCCGCCGCCGATGCACAGCGCCGCAACGCCCCTCCTGCCTCCGGTCGCTTCGAGCGCGTGCGTCAGCGTCACGAGCAGTCGGCTGCCGGTCGATCCGATGGGATGTCCCTGGGCGCAGGCGCCGCCGTAGAGGTTCACCCTGTCCGCGTCGAGCCCCAGCTCGGCGATGGCGAGCATGGTCACCATGGCGAACGCCTCGTTGATTTCAAACAGGTCCACATCGTCGGTGCTCCAACCGACCTGGGACAACAGCTTGTCGATGGCGCCGACCGGCGCAATGGTGAAGTCCGACGGGTGGATCGAATGGGTGGCGTGGCCGACCACGCGGGCAAGGGGCGATTTGCCGCCGACAGGTGCGTTGCCGAGTAGCAGCGCCGACCCGCCGTCGGAGATGGAACTCGCGTTCGCCGCCGTTATGGTGCCGTCCCTGGCGAAGACCGGGCGCAGCGTGGGAATCCGGTCGATCCGGGAGCGGCGCGGCTGTTCATCTTCGCGCACGTCGTCGAACGGCGCGATCTCGCGCTCCAGATCGCCACCGTCCATCGCGCGCAGGGCCTTTGTCACGGAGGCAATGGCGAACGCGTCCATTTCTTCTCGAGTAATCTGGTGCGCGTCCGCGGTCGCCTGGGCGAAGCTGCCCATGGACGCGCCAGTATCGGCGTCTTCGAGTCCGTCGGTAAACATCGAGTCGGAGATTTCGCCGTGGCCCATGCGCTGTCCTCGGCGCGCCTTGGCCAGGAGGTAGGGCGCGTTGGACATGCTCTCCATGCCGCCGGCGACAACGCAGTCGGCGCTGCCCGCGCGAATGAGGTCGACACCGAGCATGGCGCACTTCATGCCGGAGCCGCACACCTTGTTCACGGTGGTTGCGCCCACGGCGTCGGGCACGCCGGCGAGGCGCATCGCCTGGCGCGCGGGGGCCTGCCTGACGCCCGCGCCGAGCACGCAACCCATCAGCACTTCGTCGATGGCGTCGGGTTCGAGGCCGGCGTCCGCCGTGACCGCCTCGATGGCGCGGGCGCCGAGCTGCGGCGCGGACTTGTCAGTGAGGACGCCGAGAAAGCTGCCGATAGGCGTGCGTTGCGCGCCGAGTATGAAGACATCGTTCATGGGAGTTCCTTCCTGCTATGTGCTATGTGCTATGTGCGCCGGGGCGCGATGGGTTTGATCCGTGGTAGTCGGCGATTTCCGCCGCCGTCGGGTTCATGCCGACTGGCGCTGTCTGAATCGCGGGACCAACTCGGCGAAATTGCAGGGTTTGAAGTCGGCGTCGAGTTGGTCCTTGAGGATCTCGTCCCAGCCGGTGCGGCAGGCGTTGGTGGAACCCGGCAGCGCGAAGATCAGCGTGCCGTTGGCCAGGCCTCCCAACGCGCGGGACTGGATGGTGGAACTGCCGATCTGGGTTAGCGAGACTTGCCGGAACAGCTCGCCGAATCCATCGATGGTCTTGTCGAGCAGGGGCAACAGGGCTTCCGGCGTGCTGTCGCGGTCCGCGAAGCCCGTGCCGCCGGTGGCGAGGACCGCGTCGATGCCCGGATCGGCTATCCACGCCGATACCCGGGCCCGAATGCGGTACACGTCGTCGATCTCTATCGCGCGCTGGACCAGCGCGTGTCCGGCCCCCACCAGGCGCTCGCAGAGGATGTCGCCGGAGGTGTCGTCCGACTCGGTGCGGGTATCCGAAACGGTCAACACCGCGATTTGCAAGGATTTACTCGCCACTTCGCCGGCCATTTGGCAACCATTTGAAAGTTTGCGGATTCGAGAGCGTTTACATTACAGTAGCCGACCCGGTTATGCATATGGGTTGGGGCTTGATCAGAACCGCGTCGGTCAATGACCGGCTCTATTTTATCGCCGAGAGTCTGGCCCAGGACTTCTCGCTGTTTCCCAGTCCCGGGACTGGTCAGGACCGGTCCATGCGCGGCCTGTTGCAGGAGACGGAAATAGCGCGCCGGCGGGATGTGCTGGCGAACATGGATATCGATTCCTACATCGAAGCCGTCGTGGCTGGCGCGGAAGACACGCGCCGCGCGCCGGCCCCCGAGGTCATACGGCGTCTCGGGGAAAGGTCCGGCGACGAAGTGCGGGACGGGCCTTTCTATGCTTGCGTCCTGCAGATGGATTTCGATGGCGTGCGGCGCCCGGTCGCGTTCATCGCCCAGGACCGATCGGTGAACAACGGCGTCTGGGGACCCGAACACCACAACGCCGCCGCCGACTGGGTGGGAGAGTCCGCCAATCGGGCAATCCCGATCGTCACTTTCATGGATACGCCGGGCGCCGACGCCCAGGCCCAGGCGAATCGCAACAACCAGGCGCACAGCATCTCCAGGCTGATCACCCGGATGTCCGGCGTGCATGTGCCCAACCTCGGCATCATCTTTGGCCTCGGCTACTCCGGCGGCGCCATTCCCCTGGCGGCGAGCAACCTCCTGCTGTCGGTGCGCGACGGCGTCTTCAGCACAATCCAGCCGCAGGGCCTCGCCAGCATCGCGCGCCGGCTGAACCTGTCCTGGCAACAGTGCGCCAAGCGTGTCGGCCTGTCGCCGTTCGAGTTGTATGACCAGGGCAATATCGACGGCGTCATCGACTACAGTCCGGGCGAGGAGGGCACCCTGGAGAACCTCCGCCTGGCCATCGTCTCGGGCATTCAGTCCATCGAGGCACGGACCAAGTCGTTCGTCGCGGACAATCCCTATATCCTCGATCACTATCGGCGCAGCCTGGAGCGATACCTCGCCCCCTCCGAACGTCTGCAGCGGATACAGGAGAGCGGGGCGTTCAGGGTGTCGAGAAACCCCACGGAGTATCCGAATGTATTCGGCGTTGCCAATCGCTATCTTCGGTATCTCGGCTGCCGCCGGCGCATAAAGGCCACCTCCAAGCAGCAATACGGGCGCCTGGCGCAACAACAGGTTCTGCCGGAAGGCGAACTGGCGGCACGCGCTGCGCGCGAGCGCCGGCGGGTGTTCCTGAAGTGGATGCAGGAACCCGATCAGGTTCGCTACGACGATATGTTATCGCGCGCGTGGAAGAACTACGTCGCGAGGAAAGAGGCCCTCGGTGATGAGCGCGGCCGCTTCGCGCGACTGTTCCTGGGCGAGCCGGCAAAGAACTACCGGGAAGCCCGCGCGACCCTGCTGAGCGATGTCGGCATGCACCTTTTCAATCGCTGGAAATCCGACGCGACGGGCAACTTCGGCGCCTTGAAACACTACCTGACGAACCACACGGAGGTCCGCGCCCTGGTTGGCGTGGACGAGATTCGCGAGCCGCGCGCCTTGCTCCGGGCGATCGCGCGCGATCCCGCGTTCGGCCCGATGCTGCGCCAGCGCTTCACCCACGAAGGCGGCAAGTTGCTTTCGCCGGAGCATCTCGATGGCAAGTCCGACGCCTTCGTTCGTTCGCAATTGGCGGCGGAACTGAACCTGGCCATGACCGAGGGGCCGATGGACGAACGGGTCATCAAGGCCGAACTCGCGCAGCCTACGCGCCAGGCGCTGGCGCGCGCCAGCAAATCCGCCTCGCCCCTGGTGGCCAACCGGATGATCATCGAGGACCGGTATCCGTCGTTTATCGTCGCCCCGGCAGGCGAGGCCGAGGTCGGTGAGCGCACGGTGCTCGACGTGCTGCTCGAAGATGATCTGCGGGAAGACTTCGCTTCGGAGTGCGAGAACTTCCTGCTGTTCGATGCCGTCTACGATCACACCATCGCAAGTCTTGACTCCATCGCCGAAGAAGCCGGTCGCACACGCAGCCTGTCGAAGACATCCCTGTCGGGGCTGATCGACCTCGCGTTCGCGGCGGCCGCCAGGAGTATGACCTTCGACGCGCCGGCCGACGCAAACTCCGGACAGGCCGCCGGGCGTCTCAAGGGGCAGTTTTTCGACTGGTACAGACGCATCGCGGACAATCCCCGGTCCGGCGACTTCTTTCGCGCTGTGGAAGAGTGGAAAAAGCGGGCTTTCGCGCACTTGCCGGACACGCTCTTCGTGGTCGTCACCTTCCTGTTCGAGAAACTGCTGCTGTCGTATCTGCGTTCGGAATGGGACGGTCGCCGATACGACGGGCGCATCGCGCCCCGAAAGATCGGTCGAAAGGACTTCTGGAATCGGCTCCACATCGCCTACCGCGATCTGCGCACCCAGAACACGCTCCAGCGTTTCAAGTCCCGGCGCGCCACGGCGCCGAATGCATTCATCGACATGTTCTTTTCCGAATTCGAAGAACTGTTCGCCGACCTCCTGAGCTCCGACCCTTGCGAATTTCCAGGCCTGCGCCAGTCCATCGAGACCGCGCTGGCAAACGCAACCACGCCGTGCGGCGTCGTCACCGGGATCGGCAGGTTCAAGGACGGCGAAGGAGGTCTGCGCGTCGGCGCCGTTATCTCGAACGCCGACTTCCAGGCGGGCGCCTTCGATATGGCCAGCGCGGAGAAGTTCTGCAAACTGCTGGTCGCGTGCGCGGAACAGCACCTGCCGGTGATCTGCTTCATCTCCTCCGGGGGCATGCAGACGAAGGAGGGCGCCGGCGCGCTGTTTTCCATGGCGGCCATCAACGACCGCATCACGCGTTTCGTCCGCGACTACGACCTGCCCATCATCATGTTTGGCTTCGGCGACTGCACGGGCGGCGCGCAGGCGAGTTTCGTCACGCATCCGCTGGCGCAGACGTACTACTTCTCGGGCGCCAGCATGCCGTTCGCGGGACAGATCGTCGTGCCGTCCAACCTCCCCATGGACGCGATCCTGTCCAACTATCTCTGCGATACTCCGGGGGCGATGCAGGGCCTGGTCAAACATCCGCTCTTGCTCGAGCTCGACGACGAACTGCGGAAAATCGACCCCGATATTCCGGTCCCCGTCGAGTCGGTGACCGACGTCGTCAATCGCGTCATGGCTGGCGTGCTCAGCCATGAGCGACGCATGACCGCGCCTTCTCGTCCGACGGTGAAGCCCGCCGACCTGATCAGACCCGTGTCGAAGGTGTTGATTCACGGGCGCGGCTGTACCGCGGTCAAGCTGATCCGCATCGCCCAGCGCCGTGGGGTTGCGGTCGTTCTGGTGCAGTCGGATCCGGACATGGAATCGCTACCCGTCGACATGCTCTCCGAACGCGATTCGGTGGTGTGCATCGGCGGCGCCACGCCCGACGAGAGCTACCTCAACGCGCTTTCCGTCATTGCCGTTGCCGAACACGAGGGCGTCGACGCCCTGCATCCCGGCATCGGTTTCCTTTCCGAGAGCAGCCAGTTCGCCGAACTCGTCCGCTCCCGCGGGATCAACTTCATCGGCCCGTCCGCGGTCACGATGGACATCATGGGGAACAAATCGAACGCCATCACGACCGCGATGCGGCTGGGCGTGCCGGTGGTGCCGGGCAGCCATGGAATCGTGACCGAGGTCGACCGCGCGGCCGCGTTGGCCGACGAGATCGGTTACCCGATACTGATCAAGGCGGTGCACGGGGGCGGCGGCAAAGGGATCCAGGTGGTCGAATCGCGGGATCGCTTCCACGAGTTGTTTCAACGCGTTTCCGCGGAGGCCCGCGCGGCCTTCGGCAACGGCGATGTCTATCTGGAGAAGTACATCACCTCGCTGCGTCACATCGAAGCGCAGATCCTGCGCGATTACCATGGCAACACGAAGGTGCTCGGCCTGCGCGATTGCAGCGTGCAGCGGGACAAGCAGAAGGTGATCGAAGAGTCCGGTTCGACCATGCTGCCTGACGCCCTTGCGAGTGCGGTGCTCGAACACGCGGCGGCGCTCGCCGACGAGGTGGCATACGTCGGCGCCGGCACGGTCGAGTTCATCTACGACCTCGACGCCGAGGCGGTCTACTTCATGGAGATGAACACACGCCTGCAGGTGGAGCATCCGGTTACCGAGATGGTGTCCGGCGTCGACATCGTCGGCGAACAGTTCAACATCGCCGCCGGGAACAGCATCGCCGACCTTGAGGTGCGCGAGAACGGCTATGCCATTGAAGCGCGCATCAACGCCGAGCGCATAGCAGCGGGGGATCACTCCTTTCAACCGAGCCCCGGAACTATCACCGCGTGCGAGTTCCCTTCGGCCCAAGACATAGACGTCATCAGCATCGCGGGACCGAACAGGTTCATTTCGCCCTACTACGACAGCATGATCGGCCAGGTGATCGCGCACGGCCGAGACCGCGCCGATACGGCGGCCAAGCTTGCGAACTACCTGGACCGGGTGCGCATGGAAGGCATCGCGACGAACATCGCGCTGGTCAAACGCGTGTTGCGGGATCCGACGTTCCTCGCGGGCGACTACGACACCGGCTATTTGCCGCAGTTTCTCGAAGGCAGGGACACCGACTCGCTGATAGAGGAGATAGAAGGCGCTGCCGGGCCTCGACCCGGCGATATCGGCGGCGACGCCATCCGTATAGAGAACAGCGTCGAACTGCGCGTGCTGTCGCCGTCCGCGGGCATCTTTTTCGCCACGCCGTCACCGGCGGAACCCGAATTCGTCCAGCCCGGCCAACGCATCGGCCTGAACGACATTCTGTGCCAGCTCGAGGCGTTCAAGATTTTCACCCCGCTGCGGCTCGGGGACTACAACTCGGGAGACAATGGCCTCTACCGCGATGGCGAGTACGAAGTGACTCACATCAACGTCACGAGCGGCCAGCAGGTCAACGCCGGCGACCTGTTGTTCGTTGTCAAGCCGACGCAAGGCGCGGAAGCCGAATGAGCCCCTGGTGCGCCGGCTCGGCGCGCCCAGCCTGACCATTACCAATGCCTTGGCGCAGGACGCGATCGCTTCGGGATTTCTGATGTTCCCGGCGCCAGCGCAAGGTGGGGTGGTAATGTCTGTTGGCTCTACTGATGTGGGAGATGGACATGTTCAATCGAATCGGCGGCGTATTTCTCATTGCGACGGCGGTGCTGGTCGCGGTGCACACGGTGGTCGAGCCGCTCTACCACACGTCCGAGGCTGGGCCGTCGTATAGTTCGGTCTGGGAAATCCTGGATCCGCTCATGGCGCTCGCACTCTTGCTGGGCGTCAGAGTCGCCTACGTCCTCAAGCGGGCGGCGGAGGCCGACGATACGGGGGTGACGCGCGAGTACCTTGTCGCCAATACGTTTTTCTACGGCACCCTGTTCGTGGGGATCCTGTTTTTCTGGAACTGGTTCGCCCTGCTGAGTCCGGGGTACACCGCGCCTGGAAGCGATACGACTTCCCTCGTCTGGATACTCATCGATGCGTCGCTGCCGCTGCTCCTGGGCGCTATGGGGTCCTCCATGTTGCGGGCAGTAGGTGACTGACGGGGCTATGCGCACCGCGCACGAAGGGCGATGCCCGCAGAACCGCTTCACTCAATCAGCTATTTGGTGAAGCGTGCAGTTCCGGGGGCGGATCAGCGCACCAGACGGCAACGCCCCTGGCCCACTCCTCGTCGTCGTTGAGGCACGGCGCGAGTCGAAACGAAACGCCGCCCGCGGCCATGAATGTCGCCCGCCCCCGAATGCCGATTTCTTCCAGCGTCTCGAGATTATCCGCGGTGAAAGCGGGACACGCCACGGTAATGGAACGTGTGCCTTGTCGCGGCAGTTCCTCCAGCAGCTCGTCGGTGTAGGGACGCAGCCAGGGCATCCGGCCGAGGCGTGACTGGACCGCGCAAGCAGATGGGGGCGGTGGCAAACTATTCGTCGTCTAGTTCAAGTTCCACCTGCATGTCTTCAGGCGGTAGAGGTAGTTCATGCATGGGGACGACGGTAAGTTCAAGCGCATCGGCGAGTCTCGCGATATCTCCGTCATCGGAGTAAATGGTAGTCTGCTCTTGAGTTCGAGTAATCGCGATGATCTGTCGGTCAAACTTGAGTTTCGCGCGAGTCGTTTGAAGACCCGCGCGCAGACTGCCGCTAGAAAGTGCAATAGTGCCGTAGCGTCGAAGACGGGCATCAAAGAGGTTCGTCGGAGGCCCGTGATCGTTTAAGCTCTGCCGACGGGTTGTCAACTTTTCTCCAGCCGCTGCCTTTGACGTTGCGTAGCTGCGCGACAACGTCGCTCAAGGAGGCTTCGTCGAGTTCTTCGAAGTCGGTAATGTTAAAGCGCTTCAGCAGCCAGCCGTCTGCGTCGCGCTCCCAGCGGCCGTGTCCCCGTACGCGCAACGTAGCGCCGTAGAGATGGCTAGCGAGCCGCCGGGCCATTTCGCGCGTAGCGTTGCACAGATGGATGGTATCTCCGTCTTGCAGATGTACTGGCACGGTGTCATCTCTGCCGCCAACGCGGATAAGTACTCCATCGAGAATGCCTGGCTGATTGAAGGGTCCGAAGGTGAGCGGCTGCAACCGCTCGCGACCGGGAAACCGGATGACTTCAGAACCGGTACTTTCGCGCAAGCTCCCGATGGCGTTGTCGCCAGCCAAACGTCGATTCAGCGTTTCGTAAGCTCTGGCTACGTCTGGAACGGGTTCTTCCGTTGCGATGGTTCGGATGCGTTCGCGGACTTTCGGTAGAGCCGCTGACTCGACGTATTGTACGAGTACGGCACTGCCTGCCTCCAACCGTGCGAAATGTACCCGCTCAACCTCACCTAGCAACTGCGCCAGGTCAGCCATGTATTCAGCCAATCGCGACATGGGAAGGGTGTCGGGACTGCACGCGTCAATTTCGAACCGATACTCGTGCCGTAGGTCGCTCATATCCTTGTTACCGCCCCGGAACTAGTTGTCATTGATCGATAACTCAAGCCATATTCTATCCGCTAAGGTCAATACCGCGCACCGCGCACCGCGCACCGCGCAAGGCCAGTAGTCACTCCCCGGGAGTGAAGAAAGTCGCGCGGTCTGGCGACGGTTTGTCGAAGAACAGCTCCGGGGGCGGATCAGTGCACCAGGCGGCAACGCTCCTGGCCCACTCCTCGTCGTCGTTGAGGCATGGCGCGAGTCGAAATGAAATGCCGCCCGCGGCCATGAATGTCGCCCGGCCCCGAATACCGATTTCTTCCAGCGTCTCGAGGTTGTCCGCGGTGAACGCGGGGCACGCCACGGTAATGGAACGCGTGCCCTGTCGCGGCAGTTCCTCCAGCAGTTCGTCGGTGTAGGGACGCAGCCAGGGCATCCGGCCCAGGCGCGACTGGAAACTCGTGAAATAGCGGGAGCCTTCAGCCGGGGAGCGCGAGGGGTCACCCCTCGCAAGAAGGGAGCCTTCAGCCGGGGAGCGCGAGGGGTCACCCCTCGCAAGAAGGGAGCCTTCAGCCGGGGAGCGCGAGGGGTCACCCCTCGCAAGAAGGGAGCCTTCAGCGGGGGAGCGCGAGGGGTCACCCCTCGCAAGGATGCCGAGACGCTGCGCAAGCGCCCGGGTGGTTTCCAGACACTGATGCCGGTAGCAGGTGGCGTGGGCGGGCGAGGGCGTCTCGCAGCAATCGGCGCCGACGAGGCAGTGCGACCCGGTGGGGTCGGCTTTGGTGAGGTGCCGCTCGGGCAAGCCGTGATAGCTGAAGACCAGGTGGTCTTCGGGGTCCATGGTCGAGCGCACCAGCCGGGCGACACCGTCGAGGAACGCCGCGCGCGCGTAGAAGGGCGGCATCACGCGCAACCGAACAGGCGTCAGCGCCTTCACGCGCTCGATGGTGGTCGTCCGGGTGGATGCCGCGTGCTGCGGATACATGGGGATGAGGAGGACTTCATCCACCTGTCCCAAGGCCGCGATACCGTCGACCAGGCTGGGTGTGCCGTAGCGCATGCCAACGGCGACCCGCAGGCCGGTCAGACCGCGGATGCGGTCCGCCAGCGCCAGCGTATGGTGAACAAGGGGCGACCCCGGTTCGTCATCGCGCCAGATTGCCTGGTACGCCGCGGCGCTGCGTCGCGGTCGGCGTGGAAGAATGAAAGCGGACACGATCATTCGCCGTATCGGCCACGGCACATCCATGACGTGGGGGTCCATCAGGAACTCGTTCAGATAGCGGCGCACCGAGGCGGTGTCGCAACCGGCGGGCGATCCGAGATTGGCGATCAGCACACCGCGCTCGTTCATGGAATTCCTGATTGGCTTGGTGTCGTGTCCCGCATTGTTCCAAGGCCGTGCCCGATGGACAACCTTGCCGTAGCTTCGACCACCGCCTACCATCGCGCGGCTATGGCCTTGGCGGGACACGACACTAGCCCGGATATTTCATCAAGGGCCGCGATGATCGCGCAGGATTTTGCCCGCGTGCGTGTGCTCGGAGCCTTCAGCCGGGGAGCGCGAGGGGGCGCCCCTCGCAAGAAGACAGCAGCGCGAGGGGGCGCCCCTCGCAAGAAGACAGCAGCGCGAGGGGGCGCCCCTCGCAAGAAGACAGCAGCGCGAGGGGGCACCCCTCGCAAGAGAGGAGACGGAAGCATAGCCACGCCTTACGGTGTAGCGACCATGTGTACGCACGCGGGCAAAAGTGCCCCACGGGCGGCGCCTTCGGCTCCGCCCGTGGTCCGACCCCACCGTGCGAGGGCGCGGCCAGCGCAGTTTGTATCCGGCAGGATGTTCGAAATATGAGATTAACCTATTGGAACTAAAAGACGTTTGTCTATTCAACAAGCGGCTTGGTGAAATATCCAGGCTAGGAGCGCAGCGGTTCCTCGCAGGCGTGTTCGGAACTGCTTCCCGCAGGCCGAAACCAGATCAACTTGACGTGCGAAGAACATGACCGTAATCGTCGACTACGACGCCGGCAACCTGCGTAGCGTGCAGCGGGCGTGCGCGGAAGTGGGAACCGCCGCCGTCATCACGAGCGACCCGGCGCGCGTGCGCCGGGCGGACCGCGTGATCTTTCCAGGCGTGGGCGCCGCCGGCAGCGCCATGCGCAGCTTGCGGGCGCGCGGTCTCGATCACGCGCTGGTCGACGTCATGCGCGGCGGCACGCCGGTGCTCGGCATCTGCCTGGGGTTGCAGATATCCCTGGATCACTCCGAGGAAAACGACCAGGACACCCTGGGCCTGATCGCCGGTGAGGTGCGGCGATTCGCGCTCTCCGACCCGGCGCTGAAGGTGCCGCACATGGGCTGGAACGCAGTGCGTGTGTTGCGCGCGCATCCGCTCCTGGCGCATGTCGAGCCGGGGGACGAGTTCTACTTCGTGCATGCCTACTATCCGGTGCCGAAGAACGAGCGCACGGTGCGGGCGGTGGCGGACTACGAGGGGCGTTTCTGCTGCGCGTTGGGTGTCGACAACTATTTCGCGACCCAGTTCCATCCCGAGAAGAGCGGACGCGTCGGTTTGCGCCTGATCGAGAACTTCGCGCGTTGGGACGGACGCGATGCTTAGCAAGCGCTTGATCGCGTGTCTCGATGTGCGCGATGGGAAACTCGCGAAGAGCATCCGGTTCGTCGACACGAAGGATATTGGCGACCCCGTCGCCAAGGCGCGTGAATACTACCTCGACGGCCTCGACGAACTCGTCTTCTACGACATCACCGCATCGAGCGAGAAGCGTCGCATCATCCTCGATGTCGTCGAGGCGGTGGCCGAGCAGGTCTTCATCCCGCTATCCGTTGGCGGCGGCGTGCGCTCGGTGGCGGATGCGACGGACCTGCGCCTCGCCGGGGCGGAAAAGATCAATGTCAATACGGCGGCGGTCGAGCGGCCGGCGCTCATCGCCGAATGCGCGGAGGCGATCGGTAGCCAGAACATCGTGCTTTCCATGGACATACGCAAGGTCGACGTCGCGCCCGACTTTCCGTCCGGCTACGAGATCGTCGTGCGCGGGGGCCGCACACCGACGGGCATCGACGCGCTGGCCTGGACGCGAGAGGGCGAACGTCTGGGCGCCGGCGAACTGGTCGTCAACTCCATCGACGCGGACGGCACTCGCAACGGCTATGAGCTGCACCTGACGCGGGCAATCAGCGAGGCGGTACGCATCCCCGTCATCGCTTCCGGCGGCGCCGGGGTTCCAGATCATCTCTACGACGTGCTGACCGAGGGCAAGGCGGATGCCGCGCTGGTCGCGTCGATGGTCCACTACGGGGACTACACAGTGAGCGGACTGAAGCGACATCTCGACGCACGCGGCGTGAAGATGCGGATGTCCTGGTGAAAGCCATTCGCGTCGTTGGCGAACGGCTCGTCTGGACGGATGCGGCCGTCGGCGCACCGGTTGGCGAGCCGGGTCCCGGACAAGTCAGGATCGCCATCCGTGCCAGCGCCGTCAATCGCGCCGACCTTGCCCAGCGGGCGGGCGGGTATCCGCCGCCGCCGGGCGCGAGCGACATTCTCGGGCTGGAATGCGCTGGCGTCGTCGAGGCGGTGGGCGACGGCGTTGCGCGCGTCGATGTCGGCGATAGCGTGTGCGCCCTGCTCTCCGGCGGGGGCTACGCCGAAGCCGTAGTCGTACCGGCCGGGCAGATCCTGAAAACGCCGCAAGGTCTTTCCTTCGTCGAAGCGGCATCGCTGCCGGAGGTGTTCGCGACGGCGTATCTCAACCTCTATATGGAGGCCCGGCTCCGATTTGCGGAAACCGCCCTGCTGCACGCCGGTGGGAGCGGCGTGGGTACCGCGGCGATACAGTTGTGCCGAGAGTTCGGCAACCCGTGTTACGTGACTGCGGGGTCCGAATCGAAGGTTGCGCGCTGCATCGAACTGGGCGCGACGGCCGGCTGTGATCGCCACGCGGAGTCCTTCGCCGACAAGGTGCGGGAGTGGACACGGGGCGAGGGCGTCGATGTCATCCTCGATCCGGTGGGTGGCGCATACTTTTCGGACAACCTGGCGAGCTTGCGGCTGGAAGGTCGCCTGATCATCATCGGGCTGATGGGCGGCGCGCGAGCCGAGCTGCCGCTAGGCGCGGTGATGGCGAAGCGCCTCAAAATCGTGGGCTCCACGCTGCGCTCCCGGACCATCGCGCAAAAGGCCGCCGTCATGGACGCGCTGAAGGAGCGGGTCTGGCCGAAGCTCGAAGCGGGCGCGATCCGGCCCGTCATCGATACCGTGTTGCCGATGGACCGGGCGGACGAGGCGCACAGGTTGGTCGCCGACAACCAGACCTTCGGCAAGGTCGTCCTCGAAGTCCCTTAGACAACGACCATAGTACTTGACTACAAGATCGGACTTTGAGGTGCCATTTTAATGCATGGGGGGTTCATCGGTCGTTTGGCCTGGGGATCGTTCTGTAGCGTCGCTCTCCTGTCCTTGGAACGACCTCCATGCTAGGTTCCGAACCGCACCATGTCCTGTAGGGTTAAAGAGCGATGATTGCTGCCATCACATATTTCGAGATCATCAATTGCTACTGCTTTGATGATTTTTCTACACTGAGAATCCGGCAAGTTATAAATGTTCATATGACACTCATCTCCGGTGCTCGATGTCTCGTATTCTAGTCGCATTCCATCTGGTAGTTTGGTCGTATCTATCCTCCAAAATATCGCCAGATCTTCCGGAACTATGGGGGAGTAGAAAGAGAATATATGTCCACATTCTGTTCCACTACATTTTGTAGCACATTGGGCCTCAATAACCGAGACGCCACCATTCTTTGAGGAATTTCTGAATGCCAGACTTGTAAATCTTCCCTTTGTTCTACTGAAGTGATTTGGATGAAGTAGTCGGATAACTTCATGAATCGCCGTATCATGAACTTCTTCCACAGCAGCCCTCCAACGTATCCTTTCACTTCCTGTGCTGAGACGTCATCCTTCTCATAGGTAATTTCATTTCCGACTTCGTGCAGTATATTGATTTTTCCGTCATGATCGCAAAAGACTTCTAGGGTCTCTTCGTCATAGTAGCCGGAGAGCAATATTCCACCATTGGCATCCGGGAACACTTCGACCTCATTCACATTGTGCTCCATCAACAAGGCGTGCATAGTTCGCGCCGAGTTGACGGCGAGTTTTGTGGCGCCACGACCTTCGCCATAGTGCCATCCGTTCGGCAAGTCTACAAACGAGTCAATCTTTATAATTGCGGCGTCTTGTTTGTCCTGCCGAGGCGTCGCATCAACAAGAAAGAAGCAAGAAGGACTGATCATTTATTGTGCGCCTTTTCCATCCCCTTCTCCACTTCGGTCATTGTCATAATGTCGCGTTCTGTCAGGCGTTCGAAATGACGAATTGCACGGCTCAGCTCGGTCGCAAGTGTTTTGGCGGTCGTGAATGACATATGTAATTGACACTGCTGCTGGCCATCAACAACTGCCGTGATTCTTATGTCAGATAGCGTAAGACCAATTGCAACGCCATTGAGATATATATCTGGAGATGTGCTGGGACTATCCGACATTGGTAGACGATCGAATTTGGGATCTGTTTCATCGGTCATTTCTTCCTCCTCAGGATAGTCCCACTTAACTAGTTAAATTGCGCTTGTCTAAGCTGCGGGATTTATCCCAACGCATTTCTCATGTCGCCGTGCTACCTTGATCGTGCTCTATTGGGCAGTTCATAAGGCGCGATCAGTCCTGAAGCAGAGCCTCTTGCCGTCGATCATGGCGGTGTGATCGTTAGGGAACTTGCTCATGGTCTCGATGAGTGAGTTGCCGTTGCGGTGAGCGTTTCCGCGAGCATTGCGGGGACATTTCATAACCTCGTGATTTAGGATGATGATAGTGCGGATACGAGTCAAGCACTTTTCGGCACCTTCCTACATGATCCCGATAAATGCGGCTAGGTGCCTTCGCCGCCAGGCGGGGCCGGAGAACGGAACGCACAGGCGTTCGGCCAGTGGGGCCGAGAAACCAAAGCGCGTGTAGTAGCATAGATTTCCAAGTACGGAGACCGGGTCGAAACCGCGTTGCCGGCAATGCGCCAAACCGGTGGGAATTGAGGCGCTGCCGGTGCCAAGACTCTGCCACACCGGTCGTACGGCCACCGGCGCGAGGGCGGTGCCAGCGAGTTGGCAATCGCCGCATCGGCGGCGTTGGCGGTCAAGGGATTACTCCGCCCCTGTTCCGCGCAGCCGGGCTAGCTGCTCCCGCATCATCGCGAGCTTCGCCCCAAGGTCCTTCACCTTGTCACGTTCCTTGTCCACCACCGCCGCCGGCGCCTTCGTGACGAAGTTCTCGTTGCCAAGCTTGCCCCGGGCGCGGGCGAGATCGCGCTCGAACCGGGAAATCGACTTTTGCAGTCGTTCGCATTCACGGTCGATATCGATCAGCCCCGCGAGTGGCACGAGGATTTTGAGGTCGCCGACGATTTGCACGGCCGCGGGCGGCACCTCGGCGGCAGCGTCCAGCCATGTGATGGCCTCGACGCCGGCCATTCGGCGCAAAAGAGTCTCGGTCGCGCGCAACCGCTCTCGGTCCGTCGCGTCGCCGGCCTGGAACAGGAGGTCGACGCCAACGCCGGAAGCGATGCCCATCTCGCCTCGAATATTCCGGATGCCGACAACCACGGCCTTCAGCCACTCCACCGCGGCGACAGCTTCGGCGTCGTCTTCAAGGTCGCCCGTTTGCGGAAACGGTTCGAGCATGATCGTTTTGGCGGGACGCCCGGATGCGGCGCCCGCCTCGCGCCACAGGGTTTCCGTAATGTAGGGCATGATCGGATGCGCCGCGCGCAACAACACGTCGAGGGTGGCGAGCAGGGTCTGGCGGGCGGCGCGGGCGGCCGCGGGATCTTCTTCGCTGCGCCACAGCACGGGCTTGGTGAACTCCAGGTACCAGTCGCAGTACTCGCGCCAGGCGAATTCGTGAATCGCATTCGCATACAGGTCGAAGCGGTAGTCGCCTATCGCGCGTTCGACATCTTCGATCAGCCGCCTGGCGCGGGAGCGTATCCAGCGGTCCGCGAGACCGAGCGGCGCCGGCCCCTCGAGGTCGGCGCCTTCGATGTGCATGAGGACGAACTTTGTCGCGTTCCACAGCTTGTTGCAGAAGTTACGATAGCCGTCGACCCGACCGAGGTCGAGATTGACGTCGCGCCCTGTCGGGGACGCGAGGGCGCAGTAGGTGAACCGCAGCGCGTCGGTGCCGTAGGCGCGGATGCCCTCCGGAAAGTCGGTCCGGGTCGCCGCTTCGATGTCGGTGCCCATCTGCGGCTGGGTCAGGTCGGCGGTGCGTTTTGCCACCAGGTCTTCGAGCGAGATGCCATCGACGATGTCCAGCGGATCGAGGACATTGCCCTTGGTCTTCGACATCTTGGCGCCGTGCGCGTCGCGTATCAGCCCGTGCGTGTAGACGGTCCTGAATGGCACGTCACCGGTGAAGCGCAGCGTCATCATGATCATTCGAGCGACCCAGAAGAAAATGATGTCGTGCCCGGTGACCAGGACATCGGTGGGGTGGAAGCGTTCGAACTCGCGCGTGGGTTCCGGCCAGCCCAAAGTAGCGAAGGTCCACAGCGCCGAACTGAACCAGGTGTCGAGTACGTCGTCATCCCGCGCGAGTGCGGTGCTGTCGGGTACGCCGCCTTTTTTCCGCGCCTCGCGTTCGTCGCGGCCGACGTACGCATTGCCCTGGTCGTCGTACCACGCCGGAACGCGGTGCCCCCACCATAGCTGCCGGCTGATGCACCAGTCCTGCACCTCGCGCATCCAGGCGAAGTACATATTCTCGTACTGTTTCGGCACAAACCGGATGCGCCCGTCCCGCACCGCCTCGATCGCGGGCTCCGCCAACGGCTTGACGTCGACCCACCACTGGTCGGTCAGCCACGGCTCCAGTACGGCGCCGGAGCGATCGCCCCGGGGCGCGGTCAGCTCGTGGGGTTCGACGGATGCGAGCAGGTCAAGGTCTGTGAGGTCGGCCACAACGGCTTCGCGCGCACGCATGCGGTCCATGCCGCGATATGCGTCAGGCGCGTTGTTATTGATGCTGGCGTCGGCGTTCAGGATGTTGATGCAGGCCAGATCGTGGCGCTCGCCCACGGCGTAGTCGTTGAAGTCGTGCGCCGGGGTGACCTTGACGCAGCCGGTGCCGAATTCCGGGTCCACATGCGCATCGCCGACGATGGGGATTTCACGTCCGACAAGCGGCAGCCGCGCGCGGGCGCCGATCAGGTCGCGGTAGCGCGGGTCGTCGGGGTGCACGGCGAGCCCCGTGTCGCCTAGCATCGTTTCCGGCCGGGTCGTCGCGACGACGACATGATCCGCTCCCTCCGCCGTACGGATGCCGTCCAGCAACGGGTAGCGCATGCGCCACAGGTGGCCGTGTTCCGCCACGTTGTCCACTTCCAGGTCCGATACGGCCGTTTTGAGAACCGGGTCCCAGTTCACCAGGCGTTTCTTCTTGTAGATCAACCCGTCTTCGTACAGCCGCACGAAGACTTCGTTCACGGCAGTACTGAAGCCCTCGTCCATGGTGAATCGATCCCGCGACCAGTCCAACGACGATCCCATGCGCCTGAGCTGCTGCGAGATCTCGCCCCCGGAGCGATTGCGCCACTGCCAGACCCGTTCCAGGAACGCTTCGCGTCCGATGTCGTCGCGGCTGATCCCATCGGCTTCGAGCTGGCGCTCAACGATCATCTGGGTGGCGATGCTGGCGTGGTCGGTCCCCATTTGCCATAGCGCTTGCCGGCCCTTCATGCGCTGATAACGAATCAGCGCGTCCATGAGCGTGTGCTGGAACGCATGCCCCAGGTGGAGGCGGCCGGTGATGTTCGGCGGCGGAATGGCCATGCAGAAGGGACGCCCGTCGCCCGCCGGGGCGAAGTATCCATTGGACTCCCACTCGGCGTATAGCGGGCGTTCGAGCGATACCGGTTCGAAGGTGTCTTTCACGGCCTGAGCGATTCTGCGGAGGTCAACCTGCCGTTTCCCAGTCGTCCAGCTCGTGATGGTGGAGCGGGAAGCCGCGCCGGCGATATTGGCTGTAGCGCGCCCGTCCGGCGGCCACTTCCGGTCCCGGCACCACCTCGCACACGCGGCTGAACCGGTCGAAAAATGCCGGCACATCGTCGCCCAGGTTGATGAGCAGTTCGTCCGGGCCGGCCGGCGGTTCCTCGTGGCCGATGCGGACCAGAGCCTTCAGCCGGGGAGCGCGAGGGGGCAGCCCCTCGCAAGAAAGAGCAGCGCGAGGGGGCAGCCCCTCGCAAGAAAGAGCAGCGCGAGGGGGCAGCCCCTCGCAAGAAAGAGCAGCGCGAGGGGGAACCCCTCGCAAGCAGAGCGTCCCGTCTTCGTCTGTTGCGGTATGCGGCAGGAAGCGGCCTTCGGGATAGCTCCACATCAAGGCGTCGAGGATGGCGGTCGCCTCGGCCGATGCGGTTCGCACATGCGCCTGTCCGCCGTCGGCGATCGCCCGGTGCGCGAGACGACAGGCGAACCGGAACTTCGCATCGATATCCACGTCGGGCAGGATATAGAAGTCGATGCGGGTCACGCCGCGGCTTGGTCCAATAGGTACTGGAACAGCAGCGGCGTCGGCCGCGCCGTGGCACCTTTCGCTGCGCCGCTGCGCCAGGCGGTGCCGGCAACGTCGAGGTGCGCCCATTTGAATTTGCCGGCGAAACGTGACAGGAAACAGGCGGCCGTGATGGCGCCGGCGTTGCGGTTTCCGACATTCGCCATGTCGGCAAAATTGCTTTTGAGCTGGCTCTGGTATTCGCGCCACAGGGGCAACGGCCAGGCGCGGTCGCCGCTCGTTTGTCCCGCCGCCACCAGCGCGTCGCCCAAGTCTTCGTCGTTCGAGAACAGACCGCTCGCGTGGCTGCCGAGGGCGACCACACACGCGCCGGTCAGGGTCGCGACATCGACCACGGATTTCGGCTTGAAACGTTCGGCGTAGGTCAGCGCATCGCACAGCAGCAGGCGACCCTCGGCGTCCGTATTCAGGATCTCGACCGTCTGTCCGGACATCGTGGTCACGATGTCGCCTGGACGGGAGGCCTCGCCGCCGGGCATGTTTTCGGCGGCGGCGACAATGGTTACCAGGTTGATCGGCAACTCGGCGGTCGCTGCTGCGAGAGTGGCGCCGATAACGGTCGCCGCGCCGCACATGTCGAATTTCATTTCGTCCATCGCCGCGGGGGGTTTCAGGCTGATTCCCCCCGTGTCGAAGGTGACGCCCTTGCCGATCAGGACAATGGGCGCCTCATTCGGCGCGCCGCCATCGTGGCGCGCGACGATCAACTTGCCTGGTGTCTTGCTGCCCTGCGTCACCGACATGAAGGCGCCCATGCCGAGCTCGCTGATACTCTGCTCGCTCAAGACCTCAACGGTGACCGCATCCAGTCGCGCGAGTTTCGTGATCGCCTTGGCGAGGTAGGAGGGGTTGCACACGTTCGGTGGCGTGTTGGCGAGGTCGCGCGCGAGCGTCATGCCTTCGTCGAGCGCCTGGCCGTGTTTGACTGCCAGCGCCGTACTGGCGCGGCTGCCAGACTCCGCGAGCACGCCGACGCGCGAAACCCGCGTCGTCTTCTTCTGCTTGGAGTGGTATTCATCGTACCAATAGAGAGCGTCCGACAAGGCGCTCAAAGCCGTGCGTGTCTTCCAGTAGTCATCCCGTCCGGCGACATCGATATCGTTCAGGCACCAGACGGCGTTGACTGCGGCGAGGTCCCGCAGCGCGCGCGCGGCTCGGCCGGCCAGTTTGCGAAAGGCCGCATCGTCGATCTTCGAGTCGTCGCCGGGCACCACCATCAGGTTCTTGATGTTGGTGGGGATCGGAATCACGGCGACGCCCTTCGGCTTTTGCGCCAGCGCGTGGTCGACGAAGGCGACCACGTCGAGCGCCGTGGCGATCTCCCGTGCGCGCGCCCGCGTGACCACCAGGCAGTCGGTTCGCATGTTGGCCGGATTCCCGGTTCGCGTCGTGTACTTCATAATCTGCGCATTGGATTGAGGTTCTTGGCCGAAGGGACGAGCCTCCCCCGAGGGTCGGCAGTGTAGCCGATGTCTTCCATGGAACAAACGTTCCGGGAAGCGCCAGCGACCCGGGACGGTTGTACCATGGACGGCGAGCGGGGCCGGGCTAGGAGCCCTCAGCCGGGGAGCGCGAGGGGGCACGCCTCGCAAGAAAGGAGCCCTCAGCCGGGGTGCGCGAGGGGGCACCCCTCGCATACAAACAGAAGCGCGAGGGGGCACCCCTCGTATGGAACAGAAGCGCGAGGGGGCACCCCTCGTATGGAACAGAAGCGCGAGAGGGTACCCTCGTATGAAAGAGCCGGAGCCGAAGGCGCCGGCTGTGGGGCATTTGTATGGTCGTAGCGTTTCGATACGTCAACAGGGAACTGGCCGCCGTGTTCGCGGTGGTGTTCTTCGCGTTGCTCGTCATTGCGCTCGGCGGACGCTTTGTCGGTTATCTGCAGGACGCCGCCCTCGGACGGTATTCGGCGGACGCCCTGTGGCTGCTCGCAGGTTTGCGCCTGCCGGAATTCGCCCAGCTCACCGCGCCGTTCGCGCTGATGCTCGCGGTGTTGATCACCTGCGGGCGCTTGCACGCGGAAGGCGAATTCGCCGCCCTGACGAGCGGCGGCGCCAGTCCCTCACGCATTCTGGCCTGGCTTGCCGCAGGCGTGCTGGCCGTTGCGGGGGGAGTCGCCTGCCTGGCCCTGGTCGTCACGCCGATAGCGACGCGCGCGGCGTCGGAACTCCTTTCGGAACAGCGTTCGACGCTGTTGCTTCCATCCATTCCTCCGGGGGTGTTCCACAGTTTCGACTCCGGGCGCCAAGTGACGTATGCGGAGGATATCGACCCCGAAGGGCATCGCCTTATCGGTGTGTTCATGAGTGATCATCTCGGGCAGGATTTCGCGACAATGTGGGCCCGGGAGGGCAGCCAGTATGTGGATGCCGAGACGGGCAGCAGGTTCCTTCTGCTCGAGCGGGGCGCTCGGTACCAGGGGACGGCGGGTGATGCCGCCTTCGATATGGTCGAGTTCGAGCGCCTGGGCCGTCGCATCGAACCGAGTACCGGGGACGGATCGCCGACACAGGCGAGGGCGTTGCCTTTGAGGCGGCTTGACCCGGCGAACGCTGCGCACGTGGCCGAACTGCAATGGCGCTTGAGCCTGCCGCTCCTGACCGTGGTGGGAGCGTTTGCCGCGTTCGGTCTGGCGCGGGTCCGACAGCGCGCCGGACGTTTCGCGCGGATTGTGCCCGGCACGGTGCTGTTCGCCGTCTATTTCCTCTCTTGCGCCGCAGCGCGCGGCGCGGTCGCGGATGGAACGCTTCCCGCAGTCGCGGGAGTCTGGCCGGTGCATGCGGCGATGCTCGTGTTGGCCCTCTATTGCATCCGGCGGAGCGCCCGGCCGATATGATGCCAAGTGTCATGGACCGCCATATCGGCCGGGCCGCCATGTCCTCCATGCTGGTTGTGCTCGTTTGCTTCTACGCCCTGACGACATTGTTCGCGATGGTGGAGGAACTGGGGCGAGAAGAGCAGGCCTATGGCGGGGGCGAGGCGCTGCGCTACGTCCTTTACACCTCGCCTCGGCGCATCTACGAACTGGCGCCCTACGTGATCTTTCTGGGCGCGCTGATCGGGCTGGGCACGCTGGCCGGAAACTCCGAAATCACGGTCTTGCGCGCCGCCGGGACGTCGTTGTGGCGCATCTTCGGCGCGCTGGCGATACCGGTGGTGGGCGCGTCCCTGGCGGCCGCGGCCCTCGGAGAGTACGCGGCGCCGCGGCTGGACGCCGCGGGCGAGGCGGTGCGTTCCCGCGCGCTGCAGGACTCGGGGACGATCCGGCTGGAAGGATTCTGGCACCGTCAGGGCAGCGTGTATACGCGTGTCGATGCGCTTGGCACCGACGGGGAGTTGATCGGTGTGAATCAGTTCGACATGCGCGGCGAACAGCTCCGCGCCGCAAGCCGCGCGGAGTCTGCCGTATTCGACGAACGGGAGGGACTCTGGCGGCTCGTGAATGTGCGCTCGACCCGCATCGGCGAGGATCGCACCAGGGTCGACGCCGAGGATGAAACAACGTGGCATGGCGATGTCGATCCTCGACTCCTGGCGGCGGGCGCCCTGGTCGATCCGCGCAAACTATCCATCGCCGACCTCCGATTCCAGATTCGGCGGATGGACCAGGAGCGATTGAGCGCCGATACCTATCGGATCGCGTTCTGGGGCAAGGCGATGCAACCCCTGGCGACCCTGGGTCTGGCTCTGCTGGCGGTCGGCCTTGTGGTCGGACCCCTGCGCGAAGTCGGCATGGGCGCGCGCCTCGCCGTGGGGGTTGCCGCGGGTTTGCTGTTCAAGTACCTGCAGGATCTCCTTGCGCCGGCGAGCGTGGTATTCGATATTGCCCCCTGGTTCGCGGTCCTGGCCTCTATCGCTGTGTGCTGGGTCGTGGGTTGGGTTGTGGTCAAACGGGCAGGCTGACGGTCAACCGGAGGGCGGGAACCTTTGCCGTGTGGCATGGTCTATGTGCTGAGCTTCAAGCGGCTGAGCTAGGAAAATAACAACGGAGAGGTACGATGGCGGCGGCCGATATCATCGGTGATGTTTCGGAGGTCCGGGAGCGATTCGATCTCGTGCGGGCCGAAGTAGGCAAGGTGCTGGTGGGCCAGGAGCAACTGGTGACGCGTCTACTGCTGGCGCTACTCGCGGACGGCCATACGCTGCTCGAAGGCGTTCCCGGCCTTGCCAAGACCCTCGCCGTGGGCACCCTCGCCGACGCGATCGACTGCGACTTTTCTCGCATCCAGTTCACGCCGGACATGCTTCCCGGCGATGTCACCGGCACGCAGATATTCAATCCGAAGGACGGCACGTACTCCGTGAAGAAGGGCCCGGTATTCGGCAACCTGATCCTGGCGGATGAGATCAACCGGGCGCCCGCCAAGGTGCAGGCGGCGCTACTCGAGGCCATGCAGGAGGGGCAAGTGACGCTGGGCGAGCGGACGTTTCCCCTGGACGCTCCCTTTATGGTCCTGGCTACGCAGAACCCGATAGAGCAGGAGGGCACCTACCCGTTGCCGGAGGCGCAACTCGACCGTTTCATGATGAAGCTCCTGATCGGCTATCCGAGCGGCGACGACGAGGTGCGCATCATTGACCGGATGGCGGGGTCGGGAAACGCGCCGAGGGCATCGCGCGTCATTGCGAGTGGCGATATCCTGGCTGCGCGGGAAGTGGTGCGGCAGATCTTCGTCGACGACAAGGTCAAGCGCTACGCGGTGGACGTGGTGGCGGCGACCCGCGATCCGGCGGCCGCTGGCATGTCCGAGCTGGCGGGACTGATCGAATATGGCGCGTCGGTGCGCGGTTCGCTCAACCTGGTTCGGCTGGCAAAGGCGAACGCGCTCCTCGCGGGTCGCAGCTATACCAGCCCGCACGACGTCAAGAGCGTTGCGCCGGACGTCTTGCGGCACCGCGTCGTGGTGACATACGAGGCGGAAGCCCAGGGACGCAGCGCCGACGACCTGGTCGATGTGATTCTCGCCAATATCGAAGTGCCCTAGGGCCGAGTTTCTGCATGCTGCCGGCGGAGATCGTTAGACAGGTCAGGCGGATCCAGTTGCGAACCGGCCGCCAGGTCGCGGACGTTCTGGCGGGTGCCTATGTCTCGGTTTTCAAGGGTCGCGGCGTCGAATTCGACGAAGTGCGGCCATACGTTCCGGGCGATGATGTAAGGACCATCGACTGGAACGTCACGGCGCGCATGGGCGCGCCCTACGTGAAGCGCTATGTCGAGGAACGCCAACTCACCGTTCTGCTGATCGTCGATATGAGCGGGTCCCTCGACTTCGGCTCCGCCGAACGATCAAAACGCGAGGCGGCCGTGGAGCTTTCGGCGCTGCTCGCATTCTCGGCCATCTACAACGACGACAAGGTAGGCCTGCTGCTTTTCCACGGCGAGGTGGACCAGTTTATTCCTCCGCGCAAGGGTCAGAAGCACGCCTTGCGGGTTGTACGCGAAGTCCTTGCGCGAGGCCAGGAGACGTCGGCGGTTCGTCCCCGCGAGCGGGCGTTGGCCGCGCTGCCCCGCGCGCTGGCGATTCGCTTCGCGCAATTGCGCGAGCGGTCGCGGGGCGCGCGACGCCGCTCGACCAACATCGCCCATGCGTTGGAGTTCTGTCGGCGCGTTCTGCCGCGACGGGCGGTGCTTTTTCTGATATCGGATTTTCTGGACGAAGGCTATCTCGATGCCTTGCGTGGCGCGAATCGCAAGCACGACGTGGTGGCGGTGCGGGTAACCGATCGGCGCGAATCGGAGTTTCAAGGCGCGGGTCTCGTGATGCTGGAAGACGCGGAGACGGGCGAGCGGCGCCTGGTCGACACCAGCTCTCCCGCATTGCGGGCCGCGCTCGAACGGGACGCGGATGCGCGCACCCAAGCGTTGCATCGGCGCTTGAGGGGGTCCGGCATCGATGTCGTCAGCATCGATGCGACGGGTTCCGTGGTCGAGCCGTTGCTGGCTTTTTTCCGCATGCGCGAAAAGAGGATTAGACGTTGACGCTGCGCGCCGCCGTCCTGTCGGCGCCCTTGCTGCTCGCCGCGTGCCAACCGGCGACAACCGTCGACGCTCCAGCGGAGCCGGAAGCGGAGCCGGAACTGTCGCGTATCACCCGCGAGGGCCCGGTCACGGCGACCGTCGCCCTGGCGTCGGTCGCGCCGAGGCTGGGAGATCCGTTGAAGTTGACGCTGACAGTCGAGGCTAAACCGGGGGTGCGCATCGAGATGCCCGACTTCGGGGAAGCGCTGGGCCGGTTCTCCATACTCGACTTCACGCCTCGGTTGACGAGCGGTGCCGATGGCGGGGTGATGGCGCGACAGGACTATACGCTGCGCGGTCCGGCGAGCGGCCGGCAGCGCATACCGGGATTGCGCGTCGAATATATCGATGAGCGTACCGGCGATACCACGCCGCGCGAATTGATCACCGACGAGCTTCCCTTCGAGATCGAGTCCGTATTGCCCGAGGGGGCCGTCGTCGACACGCTGCGTCCGGCGCGCGGACCACTGCTGGAACTCCCGGGGGGCTGGTGGTCGCGCTGGTGGCTGTGGTTGACGCTTGGTGCCGCGGCCGTGGCCGGCATCGCGTGGGGAGCGATGATATGGCGTGGATACGCGGCGGAGCGTGCGAGGGCGACGGCGTTCGAGCGTGCGCTGCGACGCCTGGAGGCGATCGAGAAGCGCGGACTGCCCGTCGCGGAGACTGTAGACGCATGGTACGTCGAGCTCTCCGACATCGTGCGCCGCTATATCGAGGATCGCCACGCCGTTCGCGCGCCGGAACTCACCACCGAGGAGTTCCTCTTTGAAGCGCGTCGGACGGTGGCATTCTCGGCGGCGCACCGGGATCTCCTGTCGACGTTCCTTGGCCGTTGCGATCGGGTCAAGTTCGCGCGCTACAGTCCCCAGGAGGACGAATCGCGCAGCGCGCTTGAGGTCGCGCGGCGTTTCCTGACGGAGGCCGAGGCGGACTTCGCCGACGCCGCTTGAGCATGGATACGATCACCGCCATCGAATTTCGCGAGCCGCTGTTGCTGTTGCTGGCCCTGTTGGCGGTTCCGGTGTTCCTGCTCGCGCGTCGTGCGCCCGGCCGCCTCGTGTTCTCTTCGCTGGATATTCTCCCCGACGAGGCCGGCGGCTGGCGCAGGCGGCTGGCGTGGATACCGGATGCCGTGTTGTGCCTGGCGCTGATCGCGCTGGTTGTCGCCCTCGCGGGGCCGCGCATCGGGGAGCGCTTCAGCCGCATACATCGCGAGGGAATCGCGATCATGATGGTCGTCGATGTTTCCAGCTCCATGCGGGCGCTGGACCTGTCCACGCCGGCAAGGGAACGCACGCGTCTCGAAGCGGTCCAGGATGTGTTTGAAGCCTTTGTGTTGGGCGATGGCGATCTGCCGGGGCGACCCGACGACGCCATCGGCCTGGTCTCTTTCGCGGGTTTCGCGGATACCGCGGTGCCATTGACACTGGATCACAACAATCTCACTGCGGTGGCGCGGGACCTGGCAACCGTAAGTGATCGCAGGGAGGATGGCACCGCCATCGGCGACGCCCTGGCGCTCGCCGTCGAGCGTCTGCGCGAATCGACGGCGCAGTCGCGCATCGCCGTGGTATTGACCGACGGCGTCAACAATGCGGGGGTTGAATCGCCGGCGGTCGCGGCGGAACTGGCGCGGTCCATGGGCGTCAAGGTCTACACCATCGGTGCCGGCACCACGGGCCTCGCCCCGGTGCGCGTAGAGGACAGGTTTGGCCGAACGGTGTTGCGTTCGATGCGCGTCGAGGTGGACGAGGAGGTGCTGCGGCGCATCGCCGAAGTCGCGGGGGGACGTTTTTTCCGCGCCGAGGACGCTGAAGGACTCACGCGCGTCTATGCGGAGATTGACCGTTTGGAACGTACGCGCATCACCGAGGACCGGTTCCGCCAGTACGACGAACTGTTTGCGCTGCCGCTGGCGTTCGGCCTGGCGCTCCTGGCGGTTGGCTGGCTCAGCCGCGGCGCGCTGTTCGCGAGGTTGCCCTGATGGATTTCGCAGCACCGGACTGGGTTCACCTGGCGTGGCCGGTCCTGGCGGTGGCCATCGCCGCCGCGTACTTCGAGCTGCGCGCCGGCGAAACCCTTGCGCAGTTCATGTCCCTGCCCATGCAGACGCGTCTGGCATGGCGTCAGACCCGCGCGCGACGTATCACCAAACTTGCGCTGTTTGCGCTGACTCTGGCGCTTGGCGTGCTGGCGCTCATGCGGCCGCAATCGCCGACGGGAACGGAGGTGGTATCGCAGAACGTCACGGCGGATATCATGATCGTTCTGGACGTCTCGAAGAGCATGCTGGCGGAGGACGCGGCACCCAATCGTCTCGCGAGAGCAAAGGCGGAGATCAACGAACTGCTGGAACGCGTGGATGGCCAGCGCGTCGGCCTGGTGGCGTTTGCCGGGCGCGCGGCCGTCAAGTCTCCGCTGACGTCGGACTATGGTTTTTTCCGGCTGATGTTGCGCGATGTCAATGTCCGGTCGGTGTCGCGTGGCGGGACGCGGATCGGCGATGCCGTGCGCAAGGCGATCGCCGTGTTCGGGCCTGATCGCGGCACGCCGCGCATCATGCTCCTGATCACGGACGGCGAGGATCACGATTCCTATCCGCTGGAGGCCGTGCAGGAAGCCGTGGCCGCCGGCATTCGCATCGTCGCCATCGGCTTTGGCAGCGAAACCGGCAGCGAGGTCGTGTTGACCGATCAGGAGACGGGCGCCCAGAACGTGTTGCTGGACAGCAACGGCAATGTCGTGCGGTCAAGACTGGACGGAGACCTGCTGCGCGAGATTGCGCTGGCGGCCGAAGGCGTTTACGTCCCGGCGGGAACCTCTGCGGTGGATCTTGATTCCATCGTCGAGGCCCACATCCGACCGATGGTCGCGGACGTCTCCGCTCGCGTGGTACGAAAAAACCCGACGGAACACTATCGGTGGTTCGTGCTTGGCGCCTTGCTGTCTCTGGTGGCCGCCGTGTGGGTCGGATCAACCGGTGTCGGACGCGATATGGTGAGCCCGTGATGCCCATGAGGTGGTTCAACGCGATGCGCCGGTTCGGTGTGGCGGTTGGCGTGTTCGTCCTCCTGGCGGCGTCGGACCCTGCTGGGGATCCCGATGTCGAAACGCCGCCGCCCGCGGCGGAGGAGTCGGCATCGGAAACTGCTGCGCCCGAGGAAGCCTTGAGTGCGCGCGAGCGCTACAACGTGGGCCTTGAAGACCTGGAACAAGGTGACTCCGCGGGCGCGGCGGAAGACTTCCTCGCGGCGCGGGACGACGCTCGAGGGGACGCGGTGCTGCGCTACCGGTCGGCGTTCAATCTGGGACTCGCGCTGGCCGGACAGGCCGATGGGTTAGCCGAAGAAGCGCTGCGGGAGACCATCGAGACGCTGCGTTCCAGCGCGGCATGGTTCAGCGATGCGGCGCGACTGGCGCCGGAGGGGGACGAGGACGCGCGCGTCAACCTCGAAATTGTCCTGCGCCGGATCCAGCAGTTGGCGGATCAGATCAATCGGGACGGCCATCTCGAATCCCGCCTCGACCGGATCATCGACGATCAACGCGGCCTGCGCGACCAGTTGCGACAACTGTTGGCGGACGTGGAATCCAAAGATGGCGCCGACTTTCGACACCGCTTCGAGTCGCTCGCGGCGTCGGAACGCGCGTTGCTGGCGGAAACGGCCGATATCGCCGATCTGGCTGCCGAGGAACGCGCGCACCTTGAAGGACAGGGGGAGGATGCGCTGGCGCCCGAGCAACGCGCGCGCGCGTATCAACTCGGCAATATGGACCACTACTTGCAGCGCGCGAGGCAGTCGATGAGCGATACGCGCAGGCGCTTGCGCCGCCTCGAGGGCGAGCGCGCGCATCGCCGGGCCGACACTGCCCTCGCGGAACTCAAGCGCGCCCGCGAGCAGTTGTCTGACCCTGTCGCCGTACTGAAGGCGGTAGCTCGCGATGAGGCGTCCGTGGTCGCTCACGCCGACGCGCTGGCAGCGGTCTCGGCTGACGACGGTCCGCCGCCATGGCTTACGGTTGGGCACCTCACAAACCGACAGGAAGATGCGGCGGCGCGCACCGGCGAAATGTTGCGCCGCCTGGAGGCGGCCGTTGCGGCGACGCAGGAAGGCGAGCCAACCCATGAGCCGTCCGGCGAACCGGAGGCCGCGCGCACGCGTCAGGCCATCGGCGAGGCTATCCCGCATGTGCAGGAAGCCCTCGACGCCATGCGCTCGGCCCTCTCCGCCTTCGGCGGGGGAGCGGTCACCGATGCCGCCCGGGAAGGCGCGCGCGCGGTCGCAGCACTCTCTCGGGCGATAGAGCGCTTCGCGGGGTTGCGCGAACTGATAGAGATCGCCTATGCGAATCAGGCGCGCGCGGTGGCGCTGTTGGAGGCCGGCGCAGAGGAAGCGCAGGCAGCCCTCGTTGAGCGCCTGGTGGGCGCGGTGGTAGACGGCAACCGCGAGCGCCTGCAACGGATGGAGGCGATGCTGTCGGATACGCTCGCGCAAGCGCCGGCTGAAGGCGAAGAGGGTGCTGCCGAAGAGGGTGCTGCCGAAGAGAGTGCTGCCGAAGAGAGTGCTGCCGAAGAGCGCTACGAACTTGCCGAAAGGCTGCGCGGAGAAGCCCAGCAAGCCCTGGATGATGCGTCGCGGGCCTTGGCGGCGGACGGCGAAGCCGGCACTCCGGCGCGATTGGCGCTCGAACGTCTCGAGACACTGCGGCGCCTGTTCTTCAGTATTGTCGAGCATCTCCAGGAATTGCTGGCCGAGCAAACGGATACGCACGACCAGACCGCGACGGTACAGGTTGGGCCGGAAACCGCGCCGCCGCTCGGTTTCGTTGCCGAGCGCCAGGCGGCCCACGCCCGGACGGGGGCGGCGCTGGGCGAAGCGCTGGCGGCGCAGACGGATGCCGCGCGCGGTGACGAGAACGCCGAATCCGCGGAGAACATCGCGGAAGCGACCCGGGAGGTGCGCGCGGGCACCGCGCGAATGCGCGGCGCCGCCGCGACGGTCTCGGCTGCGGCAGAAGCTGTCCAGAGCATGTCACCCCACCTCGAGCCGGCGCTGGCTGATCAGGTCGCTGCCATCGGTCATATCGAGAATGCGATTCGGCTGTTGCGCCCGCCATCTCCGGAAGAAGAGGACTCGGGCGGGGAGCAACAGCAGCGGGAAGCTCACGCGCAACCCGAGCCATCGGAACAGATGTCGCGTCGGCAGGCGTTGCAGCGGTTGCAGGCCGCGCGGGACCGGGAGGCTGAGCGACAGCGCCGGCGGCAGCGCGACCCCGCGCCGCCGGAGCCGGTGGAGAAAGACTGGTGAGGCCGTCGGGTATCGCTTTGGTGGCCATTGGCCTTGCGCTCCTCGCCGTTCCCGCGGGAGCGCAGACGCTTGAAGTAAGCGTAGATTCGCGCGAAATCTATGCGGGCATGCCGTTCACCCTCGTATTGTCGGCCAAGGGCTTCGAGGAGCAGGCGCCGCCTGCCGCGCCCGACCTGGTGATCGACGGCTGCCGCGTGACCTACATCGGCATGACGCCCAGCGTTTCGCAACAGATCCAGATCGTCAATGGTCGCCGTTCGGAGTGGCGGGAGGTGACGCTCGTTTACCGTTGGCAGGTCACGGCGCCGTCCGCCGTCCGCTACACGGTGCCGGCCCTGACCCTGTCTCAGGGGTCGAAGTCCGCGGCGAGCCCCGCCGCCACGTTCGATGTCGGCGATGTCGAGCAGACCGCCGACATGGTCGTGCGCATGCGTTTGCCCCAGCGACCGGTGTGGGTCGGTGAGACGTTCGACGGCGCCATCGAGTGGCTGTTGGCGCGGGATGTCGAAAGCTACGAGTTGGTCGTGCCCTTGTTCGAGATAGATGCCGTGCGCGTCGAAGGCGCGGCCCTCGGAGGGAGGACGCGGTCGTTTCGGGCCGGCGCCCGCGTCATCGATGTGCCCATGCAACAGGATCGTCTGCGGGAAGACGGGATTGACTATACGCGAATCCGCTTTCCATTCCGTGCCACGGTAGCGCGCGCGCAGTCGTTCGACCTGGACCCGGTCAGAGTCGTGGCCCGCCTGGAATCAACTCGCGATCGAGGCTTTTTCGGTTTCCCGGACTTCGGCCGCGCGCGCGGCGCTTTGTTCCAGGCGTCGGGACAGCGGCAGCAACTCGTCGTGCATCCGCTGCCGGAGAGCGGACGGCCGCACAACTTTGTCAATGCCGTCGGCGGCGGTTTCTCCATCGACGTGCAGGCGAGCCGTACCGTGGTCAGCGTGGGAGATCCGATCGAACTGACGCTCAAGATTCGGGGCGACGGCGAACTTCAGGGACTGAGTTTGCCGCCGTTGCTCGGGAGGGGCGGTTTATCGCGGGCGCTGTTTTCGGTTCCAGCAGCCGCTGCGGTGGGTAGCGTCGATCCACAGACGAACACCAAGACCTTTACCGTTACGGCGCGGATCTTGAGCGCGGAGGTGCGCGAGGTCCCGCCCATTGATTTCGCCTATTTCGACCCGAACCGGGGCGAGTACGTCACCGTCTCAAGTCGGCCGGTCGCGCTCTCCGTCGCCGGGGTAAACGTGGTGGACGCCGGCGATGTCACGGCCGCCGCCGTGCCGGCGGCGACCGTCGCGGTGGCCACGGAGTCGCCGCGTGCCGTGTCCTCCGCGGTCCTCATCGGTGCCGACATGTCCTTGAGCTCCGCGAACCGGACGTTGGCCCCGCCCTGGGGCTCTACCATCGCGCCGTTGCCGATGGTGCTGCTGTACCTGGTTCCGCTCGCGCTCGGCGGTTTCCGCATGTGGCAGATGCGCACGGCGGCGCGCCGCGGTCGAAGGCGTGAAATCGTCCGCGCCCGGCGCGAAGTGGAGCGGGTTCTCAAATCCGACGGCGCCGCGCGCGAGAAGGCGCCGCAGGCGCTCAACGCAATGCGGACGCTGGCGCGCCTGACCGGCCATGAAGGCGCGCTGGGTGCTCCCGCGCTCGAACAGCTTGAGACCTCGGCATTCGATCCCGCGGCGGCGGGGGAACTCCTCGACCGGGAAATCGTGGCGGCGGTCCGCGCCCTCGCGCGGGAATGGGGAGGTGGAGGATGCGGAGGCAACAGACGAACGGTCTCGACCGCGACGGCGGTGCTATGCATGGCTTTCGGCGCGGCAGCCGCCTTGTCCGCCGACGCAGGCGTGATGACCGCGTCGACCGAGACGCATCCTCGCGTCGCTTCCGGGGAGCTCGGATCGACGATGCAGGGCGTTATTGAACGGGCGCGGCAGGTCTACAGCCGGGCGCTGGAGGAACAGGACCCCGTGCGTCGCGCGCGTCATTTCGCCGACGCCGAGCGTTCCCTGCGCGAAGCCGCGGCGATGCGACCGACGCCGGAACTCCTTGCGGACTGGGGCAATGCCGCGCTCGGCGCCGGTGATTCGGGTCGCGCGACGCTCGCTTTTCGCCGCGCGCTGGCGGCGCAGCCGAATCACGAGCGTGCGGCGAAGAACCTCGCGTGGCTGCGCGACCGCGCGTCGGCCTGGTTGCCGCGTCCCACAAGCGGGGGTGCTCTCGACTCGCTGCTGTTCTGGCGCGACCTGGTTTCCGTCGCGCAGCGCTATTGGATCGCGGCAGGCGCGTTCGCCCTCGCCGTGCTGCTGCTGACGCCGTGGTCGACGCGGCGCGTCCGACTGTTACGGCGGCTGTCCGTTGTGCCGATTGCGGTATGGGCGGTGGCGGTTGGGTCGGCCCTGTTGTCCCAGAGCGCGCCGCCCGAAGGCGTGGTCGTGATCGATGGCGCGCCGCTTCGTTCTGCCGACAGCACGGGCGCTCGGCTGGCTTTTGCCCATCTGTTGCCGGCGGGCGCCGAAGTCACCATTCTGGAGACCCGCGATGGCTGGTTGCGCATCGCCCTGGCGGACGGCACCCGCGGGTGGATCATGGCGAACAGCGTAGCGCCCGTGCACCCGTTTCAGTCCCAGACGGACTCCCAGGCGCCGGTTTGGGCCGATCGGTAGATGGCGAGCGCGGTGCGGAGTTCCCCGAGCGAGACCTCGGGACCGGCCTTGAGCGGTGATCCATTGGTGTCGTGTCCCGCAAGTTTATGTCACTTCAGCGGCGCCCCACGGGGTCTGTGGCAAGGCGCGTCCCGCCGGGAATGGTGGGTTCCATTGCCAAGGGGCGCACAGGCCCCGTGGGGCGCGCCCTTCGGGAGATCGCCATGCGCGCCACTGCCGCGTTGTGGCCCTTGCGAATATGCCCGATATTCCCTGCGGACCACGCCTTGCATTGACGCGCATGGCGAACTTAAGAAGTACCAGAAACTTGCGGGACACGACACTTGCACGGCCGCGGCGAAGTCTTTCATCTCGCCGCCGAACGACTTCGGATAGCCGCCCGATTGCAGCAACAGTTCTCCGCGCCGCCTGGAGGCGTTCCAGAGCCATAGGCCTCCGCCGCGGCTTGAGATGGTGAGTTCGCCGGTGGTGCCGGTGACGCGCCACATGTCGTCGGGTGCGAATACGCTGTCGAGATAGATTGCGTCGAACGCGGCTGTAATGCCGCCGCGGAACCGGAGGAGCGCGCGGGCCAGGGATTCGCCTTGCATGTCCGCCAGCGGGCGCGCGGTGGTCGCGACTACGGAATCGATCTCTCCCAGCCACATGCGCAAGGGGCGAATCCAATGCGAGCCGCCGTCGATGGTGATCCCGCGGCCGGCCCGCGCCGCGTTGAATCGCCACGGCGACTTCGCGTCTGGATCGAAGAAGCCGTCGCGCAGGGGGTTGTTCGCGAACGCCGCGCGCGCGGTGACCGGTTCTCCGATGGCACCGGAATCGATGACTTCCTTCGCCTTCACGACTTCCGGCCAGTACTGGGCGTTCTCCGCAACCATGAACACGACGCCGGCCCGTTCGGCGGCCCGCAGGATGCGAGCGCAGGCGTCGAGGGTAGGCGCCATGGGCTTTTCCAGCAGCACGTGTTTGCCGGCGTCGAAGCATCGCATGACGGCGGATTCATGCAGATCGTGGGGCAGCATGATGTCCACGGCGTCGAAGTCGCCGCCGACGAGGGCGTCGTCGAGCGTCGCGAACGCCCTGGCCCCGGTTCGCTCGGAGAAGGCGTTCGCTCTGTCGTCATCGATATCGATGGCGGCGGTCACACTGATTCGGGGTGCTTGCTCGCGCATGCCGGCGAGGTGGAAGCGGGCGATTTCGCCGCATCCGAGAAGCGCCAGCGTGAGGTTTGAGAACATGGCGAACTCCGCGACATGTTTCGAGCGATGTTATCGCACGCGCGTCACACGGCCGTCAGTCGGCCGACTGTTCAAGCAGGGGTATCGTTCATGTCGAACGAGTGTATGCGGCCGCCGCTCGGGCTTTCATTTGTCGGCGCCCGATTCGAGCATGGAGAGCGCGCTTGCCGCGCGCTCGCGCCAGAGTTCTTCGCGGTGCCAGTGCATCGCCTTGGTGAGATGCACGCGGGCGCGCTCCGGGTCTCCGATCAAGCGATACGCTTCGCCGAGAAAGTGGTTGACGCGAGGTGCCCAGGGCGTGCGGTGGTATGCAACGCGCAAGTAGCCCAGGGCGTTGCCGGGTTGCCCCAGATGGAGGTAGGTCACGCCCAGACCGAACGCCGCATGGACGCCGTCCGGGTCGCTTCTCAAGGCTCGACGGTAGAACTCGGCGCTCTCGAGCAATATGGCGTAGCACTGGTCTCGGGTTGATTGCCTGCATTTGGTGGCATGGAGTTCCGCCATGCGAATGTTCGCGTCGGGATGATCCGCGTCGAGCGCAAGTGCGCGTCGCGCCGTCTCCAGGGAGCTAGTCAGATCGTCTGCCGTGGCGGACAGTCCCACGAGCGCGTCGATGTCGTCGGGATTCTCCTGGAGCACCTGTTGAAACAACTGCGCGGCATAGCTGTCGTTGCCCGTTGCCACCGCGGCACCAGCGAGAGTGCGGCGCACTTCTGCCCGTGTCATCGGTGCAACGTCCATTGGTGTTTCGTGATCGACGTTGGCTACGAGAGTCTGCGTCGGCAGGGACGTACGTCTGCCGTATGCATTGAGCAGGCGTCCCAAATCGTCGAGGGTGACGCCTAGCGCTGTCTCAATGGCGACCGCCGCCGGCGTGCCGGCATCGATCATCGCGAGCATTTCAGGCACCCGGGTATGAAATGGGGGGAGGCTCGCCGGGAGGCTCGCCGGGAGGCTCGCCGGGAGGCCCGACAGATGGCCGAGGTGCAGCATATGCACGAGAAGCCAGGATTTGAGGTAGATGGCTTCGAGGTCACGGCGTTTCCAGTCGAACATGAAGCGTTCGTCGAGCAATTCCGCCAGCGTCGGCTTTGATCGGAACATCTCCCGTCTCTTGAAAACGGGCACATGCCCAACCACAAGGCCGTCTTCCGCCATGTACACGGTGGACAGGAAGTTTGCATAGCCTTCCTCGTACCATGCCGGATAGTTCATCTGCCGATGATGGCGCAGCAGGTAGTGCGTGTACTCGTGAAATGCCGTGAGGGCGCGCGAAGCATATCCGCGACGACCGTCGGGTCCGAACGCGAGCTTGTACCGATCTAGCGAGGACAACGTGAACCCTCCGATGTTCGGTAGCGAGAACTCGCGCCGAAAGTCGCGCGCGCGCCGGAAGGCGAGGATTTGCGGCGACCGCCCGGATAGCTGTTGCGGGCCAAGGAGCGTTTGCGCGGCGAGTCGGAAACGGGTCATCCTGTCGGCAAGCGCGCGGGCATCCTTTGGCGCCAGGTCGGTCAGCATCTCGAAGTCGGGCGTTGTCACGCGGTGCCAATGATGTTGTTGGACATCGCCGCGTGCCGCTGCCGCCACTACCAGGGTTAGACTAAGCGACGCTATGAGTCTGCGCATGATCCTGATCATTCTGTGCGCGTTGCCCGCGGAGGCGGTCGACTGGCTGCCGGCAACCTGCGAGGCGGGGCAGACCGTGGGGATGCATCAGCATTCCGGGAGTGTCGACGAGACTTATGCGCCTGCGGTATTTACCGAGCAGACGTTCGACCTGCGTGAAAATGCCCTCTTCATGCGGCACCTTCTCGACCAGCAAGGGGAAACCCAAGCGAGGCAGCGAGGCGGACTGGCACCCGGACCGGGAAGGGTTCAACTCTATGTCACGATGACTTCCGCCGACGGTGCCGAGACGGAATTCGATTGTCGGGCGGTGCGTGGCGCCGCCGGCAACGAGGGTTATAGTTGCGTCAACAACCCGCCGTCTGAGATGTTGTTGATCAATCCCGCGCGCGGCCGATTTACCCGCAGCTCGATCGGTGGCTGGGCTTTCTACGCGCCCCAGGCGTCGCTTTTCGTCGAATACGGCACCTGCACCGAGCCGGCGCAGAACTCGGGGGCCGAATAGGGCGGCCGGTCTACTCCTCTTCCGCCGGAGTTTCGGTTTCCTCGCGGACCGCTTCCTCGAGGATTGCGGCAACCTCCGGGTCGGGTGCCTGGGTAGACGATTCATCGATCTCTTTTTCCGCCGTGACGTCGATCACCTCGATGACTTCAAGGAGTTCCTTGACTTCGAGGGTCTGAGCCTCGATGACAGCGTCCGCCGCGATGCCAGAGGCAAGCAATGTCAGAGCGGCCGCGGGTAAGACTTTGCAAAGCTGAAGGCGCCGGCTGTGGGGCTTTTGCATCGATATTCTCCTGATCTGACGGTCGCGCCGTCCATGGGACATCTTATAGAACACGCGCCAGCGAAAAGCCACCACCTCACGTCCGGTCAGGGCGAAGGCGACAGGCTGAACCGGTGGGTTTGCCCCTGGATAAACACATGCTTCGTGACGACTTCGTATACGTGTCCGCATGCGTCGCAATAGATCACGAAATACCAGGGCTCACCCGCGCGGCTTTGCTGCACGCTTCGTTTCGAGGCGAAGTGCTCAATGCCGACCGCGTTGCACTTCGGGCAGGTAGGTTCGGCCATAGCTATTCAATCCGCTGATCCATGTCGAGGGCCGGCGACTCCTCGCGCGGTCTGCCGACGATGACGGCGGGAACGCCGGCTACCGTGACATGCGGCGGGACATCGTGCAGTACGACGCTGCCGGCGCCCACCTTGGCCCCTTCGCCGACTTCGATGTTGCCGATGATCTTGCATCCGGCGGCGAGCAGGACGCCGTGGCGGATCTTGGGGTGCCGGTCGCCGGTTTCCTTCCCGGTGCCCCCGAGCGTGACCGAGTGCAGTATCGAGACGTCGTCCCCGATCACGGCAGTTTCGCCGACCACGATGCCGGTAGCGTGATCGAGCATGAGTCCGCGCCCGATCCGCGCCGCGGGGTGAATGTCCACGCCCAGCCCGACGCTGATCTGGCTCTGAAAGAACTGCGCCAACGTTTTTCGGTCGTGACGCCACAGCCAATGGGCGATACGGTAGGCCTGGAGTGCGTGGAAGCCCTTGTGGAACAGAAATGGCGTGGACAGCTCATCGCAGGCCGGGTCCCGAGTGAAGCTCGCGAGCACGTCGGCCTCGGCGGCTTCGAGAATCGTCTGATCGTCGCCGAGCGCTTCCTCGATGACTTCGCGGATCAACATCGTCGGCAACATGGGAGTGTCGAGCTTGCTCGCCAATCGGAAACTGAGGGCGGCACCGAAGGAGGCGTGATTGAGGATCGTCGCGTGGAAGTAGCTGCCGAGGATGGGCTCTTCCCTGACCTTGATTTCGGCTTCGGCCCGCGCTGTCTCCCACAGGTTCGGGACCGCGGTCAGTGTCTTGGCGTAACCGACGCGGGGCAACCCGGTTGCGCTGCTGGCGTCGTCGCTGCGTTGATTCATGGTCAGTCTGTCCAATGGGTTGCCCGGATGCCGAGGTGTGCTCGCGCCCCGAGTCGCCTGTTTCCCGGAGCGTAGCGTGAACGCACCGATTCGGGATTTCAAGGCACAGTTTGGTCGAACGATATGCCCATCGATGCTTCCCGCGCGGAGCTCCTTGGGCTTCAGGGTTCACCATTTCCGGCGGGACGCGCCTTGCCATAGACCCCGTGGCATGCCCTGAAGTGACATAAACTTGCGGGATACGACACCAGTAACGCTTGCAAAGATGTCCAGACCCCGAAGATTCAATACCGTCGGCCTCGTTGGGAGAGTCGGAAATCCCATGGTCGTCGACTCCGTCGCCGCGGTCGCGCGTTTTCTTGCCGGGACCGGTGTCGAACTCGTGCTGGAGACGGCGACAGTGCCCATGTTGCCAGATGGCGATTACGAGACCGTGAACCGCCGAGACCTCGGTTCGCGGTGCGACCTGATCGTAGTGGTGGGCGGCGATGGCAGCATGCTCGGGGTTGCCCGCGACCTCGCCGACAGCCCGGCGCTGGTCGTTGGCGTGAACCGCGGGGGCTTGGGCTTTCTCGCCGACGTGTCGCCGGATCAGATCGAACAGAAGATCGGCGCTGTGTTGTCGGGGGAGTACACGGTGGACGAACGCGCTCTGCTCGATGCCCGCATCATTCGCGGCGGCGAATTCTCCGACGCCTGCGCGGCGTTGAACGATGTCGTGGTGAACGCCGGCGCTGCGTCCCGAATGATGGACTTCAAGCTCTATGTGAATGGTGACTTCGTCTACGACCAGCGCTCGGACGGATTGATCGTGGCTACGCCGACCGGATCGACGGCTTACGCCCTGTCCGCGGGCGGGCCGATCATGCATCCGAGCCTGGACGCCAACGTGGTCGTGCCGATGTTTCCGCATACGCTGACATCGCGTCCCCTCGTGGTGCCGGGCGATGCCGAAATCAGGGTTGTGATGGGAACCGCCGCAGCCGTGCCGCATGTGTATTGCGATTCACAGGTCGACTATGCGCTGCGACCGGGAGACGAAGTCGTGATCGTCAAACATCCGCGCACGCTCCACCTGGCCTATCCCGTAGACCACAGTTTCTTTCAGTCCTGCCGCAGCAAGCTCGACTGGGCGAGTCGACTGGGCAACGGCTAAGGGGGTTGGTCCACGTCCCGCACGACGCCGGCGTCGTCGGTCCAGAGCTGGACGAGAGACCGCGAATGGCGGCGGATGACGTCGCGCGCGCCCTGGTCGCCTTCCAGTTGCTTGAGCGCTTCGAAGTATTCCTCGGCGAATCCGACCGGATGCCCCGGGGTGCCCCGGTACAGGGGCCGCACGATACTCCCGGGCGCCGCCAGATCCAGGAGTTGCCGTAATGTCGACGCCTGCGTGAACGGCATGTCGGCAAGAGCGATGAACACAAAGGGATGGTCGGTGGCTGCCGCGATGCCGGCAGCGAGACTGCGTCCCATGCCTTGCGCGGCCTCGTGCGCTATGACGATGGTCGGTCCCAGCGGCTCGACCAGCCTGGCGACGGCCTCGTCGTCTTCCTTCAGAACGACAAACAGCTTGCTGAACGTCTGCGTGTAACGCTCCGCGGTACGCACTACCATGGGCGTTCCTTCGAGGCGATGGAGCCGTTTGTCGGTACCGAAGCGGCGCGACACGCCGGCCGCCAGCAAGACGGCTGCCGCGCGGGTTGCGGGTTCCGCGATCAAGCGGCGCGGGTCAGGGCGTCGAGTTGGGTCTGGGTGGCGGGCGCGGCGCCATAGCGTACAGCGGTGATCTCGGCAAGGATCGCGACCGCGATTTCCGGTGGGGTCTTGCTGCCTATCGGCAGACCGATCGGCGCGTGCAGCCTCGCGATCTCCCGGTCGGTGAGTTCCAGCGCCTTCAGGCGAGCGCGCCGGCTGGCCGAAGTGCGGGTGGACCCCATCGCGCCGATATAGAACGCGTCCGTCTTCAGCGCCACCATCATGCCCATGTCGTCGATGCGCGGATCGTGCGTTAGCGCGACGATCGCCGTAAGCGGATCGTGGGCATGCTTTTCGATGGCATCGTCCGGCATGTCATTGATTTTGGTGACGCCCGGAACGGAGAACTCATCCAGCAGGTGCGCGCGCGGGTCGCATACGGTCACCTGATAATCGAGCGCCTGCGCCATTTCCGCCACGTACGACGAAACCATGCCGGAGCCGATAATGAAGAGTTGGCGCTGCGGGCCGTAGGTGTGCGTGAGAATTTCCGCTTCGTTGTCGTAGTCCAATGGCGCGTGCGCGTCCACAACCTTGATCGCGGTCGCGCCGTTTCGCAGATTGACGGTTCGCCGGACGGAACGGCGGCCGGCAACGCGTTCCCGGAGATGCCCGAAGTGGCCGCGGAACGCATCGTTCGCGGGCAAAGGTTCGACGACGATGTTCAGGTGCCCGCCACAGGGGAGCCCGAGCCGCTCCGTCTCTTCCGGGGTGATGCCGTATTGGAAGAATTGCGCCCGCTCGCGAGCGAGTTCGCCGGAGGTGAGCTTCTCCAGCAGATCGTCCTCCACGCAACCGCCGGACAACGATCCCCGCACCTGGCCGGCGCGGTTGCACGTCAACAGCGAGCCCACGGGCCGGGGCGAAGAACCCCAGGTCTCCACCACCGTGGCGAGCCAACACGACTCGTCGGCTTCGAGCCACTGGCAAACCTGCTCGAGCACTTGTTGGTCAACGGCTTGCATGGGCTTAGTGTATCACCGGCAACCTGGGGTCAATTACCCCGACGGGAGGGAGCCCGCGATAATATCCTGTCTTTCCTGGCGGCATCCGGGAGCCAATTTTGGCCCGCGGACACTCGACCGCCCGTTAGCGCCGAAGGAGGGCGCGCGATTTCATGATAGTAGAAGTTGATGGCGCAACGCTGTACGTCGAGGTGGATGGATCGGAGTCCAATCCCGCGCTCCTCCTCTGGCCTCCCGGCCGCTGTACCGTGCGCGTGTGGGACTCACCGAGCGGTTCCGCACCGTGCGCATTGATATACGGGGCATGGGTCGGAGTTCGCCGGCGGCCGATCCCGAGACGCAGTACACCTTCGAGCAATACGCGAAAGACGCGCGCGACGTGCTCGACCACCTTGGCATCGACCGCTGCCACGTCTGGTCGCAGTCCTGGGGGTCGCGGCCCGCCATTGCTTTTTGCGCCTTCCATCCGGACCGGGTCATCTCCGCGGCCCTGTACGCCGCCAATACGGATCAACCGGATGTGCCCGCGCAGCAGGAGGGATCGAGACGCGCCGCTGCTCAACGCCGCGAGGCCGGCATCGAGTCGAGCCCGCCGCCGAAGGGCTTCAACGAACACCAACATCCGGAAGCTGTGGGCGAGGCCACGCAGGCGTTGCGGAAGTTCAACCTGGCGACCTTCGTACCCAAACTGACCATGCCGGTGCTGATCGGTACCGGCAGCCACGACCCGAACCTGGTATCGAGCCGCGTCATCGCCGCCACGGCGCCCAACGCGACGCTGGCGGTGCTGGAATGCGTTGGACACAACGGCATGCTCGAGCATCCGGAACTGGCCCTCGGGACATTCCTCGAGTTCCACGACGCGCTGGGAACCTGAGGCCACCCGCCCAGGCGGTGTTCGAATTGCCTACGGTCGCCAGCGTATGCCGACCTCTACCGTTCGGCCCAGGGGATTGAGATCATGCTCTCCGCGAGTGAGAGCGCAGAATTTCGGATATTCGGAAAATATGTTAGCGTAGATGCCAGTCATCCATCGAAGGACGCTTTAGATGCCGGACCCCTTGATCGTGTCCAGCAGGGGCCAGATCACTCTCCCAGCCGCCATGCGCAAACGCTTGGGCATCAAGGGCGGCGATGTCGTGCTTGTTGAGGATCGAGGCGCCGAAATCGTCCTCAAGGCTGCGCTAGTTCTCGAAGTGCACCGCTACAGCGACGACGAGATTGACAAATGGGACGCCGCCGACAGGCTAGATGATCGGGAACGAGCGCGGATACTCGATGCTGTGACCCGGTTGAAGAAGTGAGGCTGTTTCTCGACGCTAACGTACTCTTCACCGCTGCACACAACCCAAAGGGCAAGGCAGCATTGGCCATCGGATTGGGCAAGCAAGGCCACTGGGCGCTTGCGACGAGCGCCTATGCGTTGGAGGAAGCCCGTCGCAACCTGGAGACGAAGTTCCCTCACTCGCTCGAAGATCTGAAATCCCTGCTGAGGGGCATCCAGCTTGTGGAACATCGCCCGGATCTATGGTTTCCCGCCGAACTGGCACAGAAGGACCGCCCCATCTTCCAGGCAGCATTGGCCTCGCACGCGACGCATTTGTTGACCGGCGACTTTCACGACTTTGGCCGCTTTATGGACAAGCCGGAGACAACCTCCGGCATCGTTGTTCAAACCGTAGCTGCGTTCCTCGATTCCATTCCGTAGGTATCGTTCCACTATTCGACCTCACCCGAGAATGTGAAGTCGTCGAAATCGGGACTTAGGGTCAGGTCGTAGTGTATTGGCCGCGCCGTGTCCGGCAACCGGAATGCGTCGGTGGTGGGCTTTTCGTTGGACATGCAATTTCTCCGGCCGGGTGATTACAAGCGGTTTGGTCTTTTGGTACCCCTCTTCAGGGATCAGCGTATTTCTGCAGGACCGATACCACAACGACAGTGGTTTGACATTTGGAATACCGTTCCTGGGACCGCGTTTCTGAACCGAAACTGTCCAGGGTGTCCGGCACCAAGTACGGACTGTCGACATGCTGATATTGAGCGATACACCCTGTGCGAAGAGAGTCCATCGACAACTTTCGGATAGGGAGGCGTCCTGATGTCATGCAAAGTGCATTTCATTGCCGAGCATTTGGAGATGTGGGAGCCGAGCGATGGGCAGAAGCAGCGGCTCGAGACTCTATTGATCCCTTGGGCCGAAGGTCAGCGGAAGTCGAAGCGGTTGGATCAAATCCAGGCGCTGGCAGACGGCGAGCTCAGCATGAGAACCATTGACCGTTGCCGCAAAGGTGAGTTCGTTCGCGTAAAAAGTGCCGAGGTGATTGCGCGCGTCTTGGGCGAGAGCTTGGAAGATCTCGGCGTCGAATACCGCGTTTCCACCAAGCACGAACGTGGAGACGGCCGACAGTCGGCGGACATTTCGAATCGCGTGAGGGATCAATGGCGTGAAGCGGCCGATATGACGATGGCGGATCTCAAACCAAACGCGAGAACAATCCGAATGCTTGCGTCCAATGTCGGCAAAATCCTTGATGGCAAGTTCGACGAAGCGAGCATCAGCGATATAAGGCGCGTTGCTGCGTATCGCAGAGCCCTGAAGCTATCGAGGAAGCTGATGCAACAGTTCCCGCAGATAAAGGCCCTCTTGGGGGAACAGTATTCCAATTACGGTTCCAAAGATTTCTGGAATGAGCTCTGTAACAACCCGCTCTTAGAGCTAGAGGTCATGGTTATCACGTTGAGTCAGGTGAGGCGCGCTCGGTCTCTCGCGCACGCTGACTCCGAAGAGGAGCTACGACAGGCCGACCGTGAGGCAGCGAACGGATGGGCCCGAACCCACATCCGGACAAATGTTGCTACTGATTCGAGTTCGCCTCACGTCGACGGGCGTCAGTTCGATCCTGCAATGGCCTGACTGCATCGCTACCGGCGATGGGCCTCCGATTTCGGACTTTGTGCTGGCGCCGCGCGACGACAGCGCCATCCGAAAGCGTCGGAATCATCTCCGAATCGGGGGCGAGAGCCGTCGCCAGGATCGCACGGTCCGATGTCCAAACGGTCGCATCGTTCCTCGAGTCCATCCAGTAGCTAATCGCCCCGCTACAAGACTTCCAGTCCGAAGGACAGGAAGACCCGCCTCCCGCGCGGATCGGCGGAGCGGGGATCGTGGCTGCCGGCGATATCGACGAGGGGAGGGTCCTCGTCGAACAGGTTGGCGACGCCCAGCGTGATCGATGTCTCCGAGCCCGCGCGGATCAGTTGGCCGAGCGACCAGCGGATGTTCGCATCCAGTGTCGTGAAGCTGTCTATCGCGCCGCCGGCGTCGTCCTCGTAGGGGCCCACATGTCGTGCCGTGGCGGCGAGCAGGACGCTGCCTCGGGACCAGCCGGCGCTGGCGGCCGCGCTGAATCGTTGATTGGGCGCGCCGACGTTGGCGCGGTTGAGTTTGCCCAACGCATCGATGGCCACACCGGCGTTGGTCACGTCGTAGGCGAGTCGCCACGTCGCCTCGATCCATGCCGATAGCAGGCCTCCGGCCACATCCAGATTGACGCGCGCGGAGAGGTCGATGCCGGCGGTTTCAATCGAATCGGCGTTGATGAAGGCCACATTGACGATCGAGATGGTGCCGGCGGAGGTCCGTTCGACCCGGGGATCGAACGGATCGGCGTTGACGATCGCCTGCGCGTTGTCCTTGCGGAGCACGTCCTCGAAGGTGTACCGCCACAGGTCGGCGCTGAGTGCCCGGCGCGCATGGCGCCATGTAGCGCCGATGTTGATTGCGCGCGAAGTCTCGGGTTTCAGGGATGGATCGCCCACGGTCCGGCGCCCGGCGAATGTCTGGGAGCCGTCGTGGTCGATGATGTTCGTGAAGTTGGTTTGCACGCCCTGGGTCTGGAATGGCGAAGGCGCGCGGAACGAGGTGCCGAAGGAACTGCGCATCGAAAAGGCTTCCGTCGGGCGCAACAGAAGCGTGACCTTCGGGTCCAGCGTGTCCCCGGTGCCGCCGCGATAGTCCTCATGGCGCAGTGCGAAGGTGGCCTCCACGCGCTCCCGCAGCGGTAGCCAGACCTCGCCGTACGCGGCGAACACGTCGTCGTGGGCGGCGAAGTTGGCGTTGCCGATGAGAAACGCGAATCCGTCCTGGCGCGTGATGGAGTCGTAGGAGAAATCCAGCGCCTGGTCGCGGTATTGCGCCCCAACGGCATATGCGCCGCCGAACCTTGGGACGAACCCGGTGACGTTTGCCTCGAACGTCGTGAGTTGGGACTCGCCGTCGCCAAGATAGTCGCCGATGATGAAGTCGCGCAATTCCGGCGGGTTGAACAGCGGGTCCTCCGGACGCGCGGTGAAGTTCGAACTGAACGGGTTGAAGAACAGGCAGCCGCCCCGACCGGGCAGGGTGTTGTCTGGGTTGCAACCGTTGCCGCCGAAACCGAGGAGCGCCGCCTGGAAGTTGGCGGCGATGACATCGCGGGGATTGAGGAGGGCGTCGTTGGCTGCCCGCACCAGGGACGTGTCCCAGGAGATCCCGTTTGACAACTGACCGCTGGCGCCGAGTGCGACGCGCGCCGTGTCGTGCTGGTAGTAGTTCATTTCGGGCGGATGTCCGTAGCCGTACGGCCGACCCTGGAACCAGACATCTTCGCCGAAGGTGTTGCCGGGATGGTTGGCGGGCACTCGCGGGGTATTGAGCACCGGGAAGCTGGGCGATACATCGCGACTGATGTCGTTTCGCGCGTAGCCGAACTCCGTCCACACCGTCGTCGTGTCGCTCCATTGCCAATCGACCCGGCCCCAGGCTTGCGCGCGTTGTTCGTTGGGCACCGCCGTGATCTGCGGGCCGTAGTCGAAGCGGCAGAGCGTGCCGCCGTTCGCCAACTCCTGCAGCAGTCCGTCGTGGCGCTCGCACCCTGCATCGGGGACGGTGCGCCCGAGAGACGGCACATTGAAACTGCCGGGGTTGCCGAAGCCGCTCGTGGCGGGTCGCAGCCAGTCCACTTCGATGAGCACGAGACTGGTGCGGTCGAGATAACTGGCCGCCAACAGGAATTCGCCGTCGCCGGCGATCTTCCCGCCGACGACGCCATCGACGGTGATGTCGCCCTGCGAACCGTTGCCGGTCCGGCTGCGGTACTCGGCCTGGATCTCAATTCCTTCAAAGCCGCGGCGTGTGATGAAGTTGGCGACGCCCGCCACCGCTTCGGAACCATAAATGGCTGCGGCGCCGTCCTTCAGAATTTCCACGCGCTCGATTGCCATCACCGGCACCAGCGCTGCCAGGTCCACGAAACTCGAACCGTCGTCCGTCTGCACGGCGGAGAGGACTTGCCGCCTGCCGTTCAGCAACACCAGCGTGGAAGCGACGCCGAGGCCGCGCAGATTGATGTTGGCCGTGCCCACGGTGAAGTTCTGCGTGAGGTTGTCCGCGTTGTTTTCCGCCCCGGCATTGATGGCGAGCACCCCGACGAGATCGCGCAGGTCCTTCAGTCCCGCCTCGCGCAGGGCTCTGCCGTCGTAGTTCGACAACGGCGACGGGGAATCCCCCTGCCGTCCGATCCGGCTTCCGGTCTTCGCGGTAACGACGACTTCTTCGATGGTTCCCTGCTCGGCAACGCCATCGGTGGCGGCGACCCCAAACGCCGCAGCAAGGGCAAGTCTCGCGCACTTTCGTGCGACCGCACCGCATCCGACGTCGCCAAAGCGCATGTGCATGGCGCCAGCTCCGAACCAATTCCTCTGAACACAAGATTACAGCCTATCCGGGGCCGGGAGGGGAGCAAGGGGAGGGGAGCATAGGGGAGCGGAGCATAGGGGAGGGGAGACTACAGAGGGCTCAACCGCTAGCGCGTGCGGTAGACTCGGCGCCGTGTTTCCAGTCATTCGCCGCCTGCTTTTCACGCTGCCTCCGGAGGCGGCGCATCGGCTGGCGTTGGCGGTCTTGCGGGCCTGGGGCGCGGTGGCTCCACCGGCAGCGAGCGCGAAGTCGGTTCGCGTCATGGGGTTGGATTTCCCCAATCGGGTCGGACTTGCCGCGGGACTCGACAAGGACGCGGTGGCGGTGCGCGGCTTCGCCCGTCTGGGATTCGGTTTCGTCGAGGTCGGCACGGTGACGCCGCGACCGCAGCCGGGCAATCCGAAGCCCAGGCTGTTTCGTTCGGTGCCGGACAGCGCGTTGATTAACCGAATGGGTTTCAACAGCGACGGCATGAACGCCGTCCGGCAGCGGCTCGTTCGCTTGCGGAAACGCCCCTTGAGGACGCTGGTCGGGGTAAACATCGGCAAGAACCGCGATACGCCGTTGGCCGGCGCGCTCGACGACTTTCGGGCGGTTCTCGCCGCCGTGCATGACCTCGCCGACTACGTGACGGTCAACATTTCTTCACCGAACACGCCGGGGTTGCGCGACCTGCAGGCGAGTGACGCCGCACAGCGCCTGCTGACGGCCTTGCGGCGCGAACGCGACGCCTTGGGCCAAGCTTCCGGCTGGCGCGTTCCCCTCGCGGTGAAGATCGCGCCCGACCTTGATGCCAGCCGCATGCGCGATGTCGCCGCTGTCGTCAAGGAGACGGGTATCGATGCGGTGGTCGCGGGCAACACCACTTTGTCGCGCCCGGCGGGTCTGGACCCGTCGTTTGCGAGGCAGCCGGGCGGACTCAGCGGCGCGCCGCTGGCGGCGCTGGCGCTGGAATCCATCGCCGTCTTGCGCGAGGCGCTCGGAGAAGAGGTGCCGATCATCGGCACTGGCGGCATCCTCGATCCCGAGGCGGGCTGCGCCATGCGGCGCGCGGGCGCGGACCTGATACAGATCTACACTGGCTTGATTTTTGCCGGTCCGGCGTTGGTGCGGGCGTTGCGGACGGCGCTTGACGTTGCCCCGGAGGGCCCCGACTCGGTGGTACACGGCGGCTCGGTAGGGAGTATGTGAGCGGCGCAAGGGATCGCCTGCCATCGCTAACTCCGCGGGCAATTCATGCCCGGAGGCGTCCCATTGACGGTAACATACCAGTTACTATGCTCCGATGTTCGAGATCGAGGAAACTATCGATGCCGGAGGCAGTAGCCCGTTCGCGCGATGGTTCGATCACCTCGATGCCCCGCGCGGCCGCCAAGGTCGTGACCGCATTGTTCCGTATGGAGCAGGGCAACCAACGCAAAAGGCGTCGGCGCGGGGGTCTTCGAGTATCGGATCGACTTCGGTCCGGGCTACAGGATCTACTTCGGTCGGGATGGTGAGGTGCTGATCCTTCTGCTCGGCGGCGGAACGAAGGCGCGCCAGCAACGCGATATCGAGAACGCCGGAGACCTTTGGCGGGAGTATCGGCGGCGCAAACGGCCGGAGGATTGAGACCATGCCATTGACGAAAGACTTCAAGGCGACGGTTCGGGCGAGGATCGAGCGCGACCCCGATTTCCGCGAGATACTTCTTGAGGAAGCGGTGGAGTGCCTTCTCGCTGGCGACGTAGAGGTTGGCAAGTCGGTGCTGCGCGACTACGTCAATGCCACCATCGGATTTCGGCAGCTCGGCGGACTGACTGACAAGTCTCCGAAGAGCCTGATGCGGATGCTCGGCCCGAACGGGAATCCTCAGGCCCGCAATCTGTTCGAGTTCATTGGCTGCTTGCAGGAATGCGAGGGCCTGCACCTGAAGGTCCGGGCTGTGCGTTGATCGGTGGCTTGCACTGATCGGCCTGGGGATTCGGCAGAAGTTGTCAGGTCTTTGTGGCGCTCGACACCGACGACGAGGCGGGCAACAATCCAGCCATGGAAGCTGACGGCCTGCCCCAACCGCCTGCGCTCGTCCTGCTGGACGACATCGGGTTGCTGCGATTCGACGGCCCGGACGCGATCGGATTCCTGCAAGGCTACCTGACGTCCGACGCGACAGAACTCGGGGACGACCCGAAGTTCACCGCGATGTGTGACATCCGTGGCCGCGCGGTCTGCACGGGATATGCCTGGTTCGATGGACAAGCGGTCACCCTTGCGCTGCATCGTTCCCTGTGTGCGACCGTGCGGGATTTTCTGCGGCCCTACATGATGTTCTCGAAGACCCGGCTTTCGGACCAAACGCCCACCGTTGCCGTATTCGGTGCCCTGGGCTGCGACGGGCAAGCCTTCTCCGGCGTGGCGTCGCCCGCACGGCGCCTCGACGACGCACGCCAACTGTTCGTGCTGCCCAGGAACGCATCGCGGCCCGATGACCTGGGAGTCGATGCCGCAATGGATGCCGCGCGGCGCGCGCGTTGGGACCTCGCTCTGATCGAGCGGCGAGAAGTGTGGCTGGCGGCGGATACCGCGGGCGAATTCCTGCCGCAGATGATCGGGTTGGACGAGATCGGCGCCGTCAGTTTCTCGAAGGGCTGCTATCTCGGTCAGGAAGTCGTTGCCCGAGCCGAGCATCTGGGTCAGGTGAAGCGCAAGCTCACCGCCCTGGACTGGTCCGGGGCTTCGCCATCTCCGGGTACGGACGTCGAGGCCAACGGCCGAAGAATCGGCACCGTGGTGGCGGTGGCGGGTTCGGCTGACGTTGGTCGGGCGCTCGCGGTGCTCCGTGGGGGTTTCCCGGGCCCATTTTTTTCGCCGCACTCCGCCACGTCCTTCGGGTTGAGCCAATGATCTTTCCGTTTTCTGTCCGGGCCGTCCGGTGGACGTCGCGGCGCGCGCCGCAAGCCCGGCGGATCCGATCGGCTGCAACTTGGGGATCGCGTTGTATCATGTGCGACGGACGGCATGAAAATACAGGTCGCGAGCGGGGCAAGGCATGGGGAATTTTCGAATGCATCAGCTATTGATTAAACGATTGGCCGCGGCGGTCGCGGTAGTGGCCGCGGCGCCGATCGCCGCGGATGGGCTCGACTCCGGCGATACCGCGTGGGTAATGACCTCCACGGCCCTGGTATTGTTCATGACGTTGCCGGGCCTTTCGCTTTTCTATGCGGGGCTGGTGCGCTCCCGCAACGTGTTGAGCGTCCTGATGCAATGCTTCACCATCGCCTGCCTGGTATCGCTGCTGTGGCTCCTGGTCGGCTACAGTCTGGCGTTCGGCGAAGGCAACTTCTTTGTCGGCGGCCTGGGCAAGGCGCTATTCGCCGGCATTGGCGAGGATGCCATGTCGGGCACCATCCCCGAATCGGCTTTCGCCATGTTCCAGTTGACGTTCGCCATTATCACCCCGGCGCTGATCGTCGGCGGTTTCGCCGAGCGCATGCGTTTCTCCGCGGTGCTCCTGTTCACGACGCTGTGGCTTCTATTGGTCTATGCGCCGGTTTGCCATTGGGTCTGGGGCGGCGGATGGCTCAGCGAAATGGGCTTCATGGATTTCGCGGGCGGCTCTGTGGTGCACATCACCTGCGGCACGGCTGCGATCGTCGCCGCCATGACGATGGGTTCGCGCCGGGGCTTCCCGGATCGCATGACGCCGCCGCACAACATGACCTTGACCGTCATGGGCGCCGGCATGTTGTGGGTCGGCTGGTTCGGCTTCAACGGCGGCAGCGCGCTGGCCGCGAACGGGGATGCCGCCATGGCGATCGCCGTGACGCACATATCCGCTGCCGCCGGTGCGTTCGTCTGGATGGTCGCGGAGTGGATTCGCTTCGGCAAGCCGAGCGTGCTCGGCGCGGTCACCGGAATGGTTGCGGGCCTGGCTACGATCACGCCCGCTTCCGGTTACGTCGGACCTGGGGGGGCGCTCATTATCGGCATCGCCGCCGGTGTGATCTGTTTCGCGGCGACGAACTTCCTGAAGCGCACGTTGAGGATCGATGACTCACTCGACGTGTTTCCCGTGCACGGTGTCGGCGGCATACTCGGGATCGTTCTCACTGGCGTGTTCGCCAGCAAGCTCCTCGGGGTGTTCAGCGGGCAGCACGACATCGATATCGGCAATCAGGTCGGCGTACAGGCCATTGGCGCGCTCGCTACGCTCGCCTATACGGCGGTGCTCACCTGGGGCATCCTGAAAGTGGTCGATATGGTCACCGGCATCCGCGTTACCGAAGACGAGGAAACCGAAGGTCTCGACCTGACGCAGCACGAGGAACGGGGTTACGACCTGTAGCTTCGCTCGATTCGAGGCTATTCCGCGCGCCGGAAGGCGCTGCGGACAAGCGCGTCGACCAGGCTCTCGAAGTCGTAGCCCGCCGCGCGGGCGCCGTCCGGGTACAGGCTCGTCGGCGTCATGCCGGGCATTGTATTGATCTCCAACAGCCGGATCTCGCCGTCGTCGGACACGATGAAGTCTGCGCGGGAAAGATCCCGGAGTTCGAGCGCGCGGTGGCCCGCGATGGCAATTCGCTGCAGTTCGGCGCGCGTCGTTTCCGGTAGCGGCGCGGGCACGATGTGTTCGCTCTTGCCGGGCGTGTATCGGTTTTCGTAGTCGTACCACTCACCGGCCGCCGTGAGAATCTCGATCGTCGGCCAGGCTGTCGGTTGTTCGCCCTCGATATCGAGCACACCGACCGTGATCTCGCGGCCCGCCGCGAACGGCTCGACCATCACCGGTCCGCCGAAACGCATGGCGGCGGCGATGGCTTCGGGGAGGTCGCCGCCGTTCGGCATCGGCGTCGTGCCGAGCGCCGAGCCCTGACGGCTCGGTTTGACGACCACGCCGTCGCCGAACCGCGCCTCGACGCTGGCGATTGCCGCCTGGATGTCGTCGTCGGGCCGTATGATAAATTCGTCTAGCACGGGCAGTCCAGCGGTGCGGAAAAACGCTTTCGACACATGCTTGTCCATGCCCATGGCGCTGCCGCGCACGTCACTCCCCACATAGGGATAGCCGAGCGTTTCCAGAAATCCCTGCACGGTGCCGTCTTCCCCGGGTGATCCGTGTAGCACGGGGAAGACGACTTGAGGTTCGGCGTCGGCGAGCGCGTCGGCGAGCCCTTCGTCGAGTTCCAGCAGCGCCACGCTCGTGTGCCGTTGACGCAGCGCTTTCACCACTTCCGCCGCCGACGAGCGTGATACTTCCGCTTCGGGTGATGCCCCGCCAGCGATTACGGCCACGACTAGATCCATGGTGCGTTCTCCACCGGAATTTCGCCCAGATCGTCCGCGGGTTCGAAGCCGAAAACCCTGGCGAAGAACAGGTATTCCGCCTCGATGGCGCGCGCGGCGTTTTCCGCCCGGCGGAAACCGTGGCCCTCCCCCTCGAACAGAAGATATGCCACTGGCACTCCGTTCGCTTTCAGCGCAGTGAACATTGCTTCGGCCTGGTTCGGCGGCACGATGCGGTCTTCGGACCCCTGAAAGAAGATCATCGGACACCGCGCGCGTTCCGCGTGGCGGATGGGCGAGCGCGCATCGAGATCCGCTTCGTCCACAAGCCGGTGAACATAGCGCGACTCGAATTTGTGCGTCTCCCGCGCAAGCGCGGCCAGATCGCCGATCCCGTAGTGGCTCGCGCCGGCGCGGAAGAGATCGGCGAAGGTTGCTGCCGCCAGGGTGGTGTATCCGCCGGCGCTGCCGCCGCGGATAGCGATGCGGTTGATGTCGACTCTTCCTTCGGACGCGAGATGCCTCGCTCCGGCGACGCAGTCTTCCACGTCGACGACTCCCCACTGGCCGTTGAGCCGCTCCCTGTACGCACGGCCGAAGCCGGTGCTGCCGCCGTAATTCACATCGAGCACGCCCCAACCACGGGACGTGTAGTACTGGATTCTGAGACTCAGGTCGCGTCCGGCGGCGCTGGTGGGCCCGCCGTGGGTGGTTACTAGCAGCGGGGGCAGTTCGCCTTGCCCTCCGACGCACACGGGATGCTGCGGCGGATAGAAGTTCGCGTACGCGCGCGCGCCGCCCGCGGACGTGAAGCTGATCGTTTGCGGCGCACAGAGCGTCCCCTCGGGGAAGTCGATGTCGCCGGCGGAAGCGAGCGTCGTGGTGTTTCCGGTGGCGATGTCGAGTTCCGTCACGCGAGCGACATCGTCTGTGCTGCCGCCGATGAATGTGATGCCGGCCGCGGATCGCGTGAGGCTCCGATAGCTCGTGAATTCTGTCGGCAACGGCGTCGTGACACCCCGCTCGATGTCGGCGATGACCAGCTCGGCTTCGCCGTCTTCTATGCGTTGAGCAACCACGTGGCCGGGTCCCGCAACCACGTAGTTCGTGGACCCGAGCGACCACATGGGCAGGCCGTATTCGGCATCGTCGGGTACTGCGGCGCGAACGCCGGATGCGTCGTAGCTATGGAGATTCCAGTAGCCGCTCTGGTCGGAGACATAGACCAGGCTGTCGTCTCCGACCCACGCGGGTTGATAGATCGACTCGTCCATGCCTCCGGCCACCAGGGTCTCGCGGCGCAACCTTCCGGTGGCGTCGATGTCCGCGACGACGAGTTGCGTGCCGTCCCAGGGCATGTTGGGGTGGTCCCAGACAACAAAGGCGAGGCGGTCGCCGCCAGCGGAAAGGCAAGGCCAGGCGTAGAAGTCGTGGCCCTGGTGCAGAACCGCAACTTCCCCGGTCGCCACGTCGACGCGCACAAGGTCGTTTTCGGTCGTGTCGGCGTTCGTGTTCGCCGTTTCCGGTGCAGACGCCGCATCGTCCTTGCCGACGCCGTGGCGCTCGCGTATCGCGATCAAGCACCGCCGGTGCGGATCCCACTCCAATCCGCCGAATCTCTCGTCGGCATCGCCCTGGGTGATCTGTCTTGGCGGATGTCTCGGCGAACCCCCGTCGATGGAGACGGCGTAGATGCACTGGTCATGGAAGTTGACGAAGTAGGCGGCGTCATCGGAGAGCGCGTAAGCGCCGCCACCGTATTCGTATACGCGGCTGCGCACGTTCATCGGCGCCGGCGTGAGATCCCGTCGGGTCCGCCCGTTGGCTGCGACCAGCACAGACCGGCCTCCTTCGCGAGGACGCTGCTCGAGCCAATAGTGGCGGTCGCCGCTGAACTTCAAGTCGGAAAAGGAGACAAACCGCGCGGTCGCGAGATCCGTCGTGATCGGCGATGGCCAGGCGCCGTACGGAACCGTCGTCATCGAAGCATCGGCCTTGTGGTCAACGTCGCGGTCATGGTCGTCCGAGGATCGATGGCCGCCCAGCGTTCGTGATCGCGCCAGGCGCCCTCGATGTGCAGGAAGGCCCGAGAATAGCCTTCGCGCACGAATCCGCAACGCTTCACCAGGTTGATGGAGCGCTGATTGGTGGGTTGGATGTTCGCTTCGATGCGATGCAACCCGAGTTCGCGAAACGCATGGTCCTTGACCAGTTCCAGACCTTCCTGCATGTAGCCCTGTCCGGCGTGGCGCGCCATCGCGTAGTAGCCGAGAGATGCGCTCAGGAATGATCCGCGGACGATGCTGTTCAGGTTGATTACCCCCATGATCGAGTCCGAGTCCCGGCGGCAGACAAGCAGCCCCTCGTGGTCGTCGCGGTGCGTGCGCTTCAGATAGTGCCTGAAGGCTTGCTGTGTCGCCGGCGCCGAGATCCACGGACTCAGCAGAGACTCTCCTTCGACAACGCGTTCAATCAATTCGCGCCTGTCGGCGCTGCGGACCTTGCGCAGATACACGCGCGTGGCGGGGGCTGTTTCACGCATTCCCATTGCCCTTGGTCTCGGCCCGCTTCGCGTCGAGGAGGAATATCTCCCAGATGGTCGTGGGAATCATCGCGAGACCGAGTGCCAGAATATGCAGCGGGTGCGGGCGGTAGTCATTGTCGACGAACCAGAACCCCTCCATGCTGAAGCCGGTGTGCTGCCAGTACGCCAGACCAAACGAAGTCAGGGCGGCGGCCACGCAAAGCAGCGCAAACCGGAGCAGATGTCTCATGCGGGGACCGCGAACAGGTAGCAGGCGCCGCGCGTGGCAAGCCACGCCTGAAGGAATTCCTGCGCGTCGTAGTGCCGCGGCACATCGGTAGCATCGTTTGCGGCGGGATCGTTTACCAACACCCGATTATTCTGTATGCCGCGAACGATGACCAGATGCCCGGCGCTCGCCGGAACGGCGCTGCCTTCAAGATCGCCCTCGTCGAATGCGATGCTGGCCGCGAGCGGGTGTCCCCCGGCGACAGCGAGTTGGATGATTCTCCAATCCACGGTTGTTTCGATCGCACCGATGACGCCCCAGCGGCTGGCCGCCCAGATATTCTGCGGCCACACGCCGTACAGGTCTGTCGCGCGATGATAGGCGGCGATGACGAGTTCATGAAACGCGTGATCAACCTCCAGATGGTCCATCGCCATGGAAACACAGGTTGGCGAGCATATGCGCGCGCGGATCTCCTTCTGCGCCGCGGCCGTCTGGCTCCTGGCCGGTATGCCCAGCACTGGCGTATCCTCGGGCGGGCAAACGCCCATCGCCATGCGGACGGGACGCACGCCGACAGCGACCAGATAATCGCCGGGCGGCGCCGGCGCGTCGACCAGGAGACGCAGCCGGGCATTCGACACCGCTTGTGAAGTCTGGAAATAGTCGATTCTGGCGTTGAGTCCCGCCGCGCCGTCGACATGGGCGGATTGACTGATCGGCCGGCCGAAGCTCGCAGTCGCAGACGATGCGTCCTCGTGGACGAGCGTCCAGCGGTGGTCGGGACTTTCCGCGCTCGCGAAACTCGGTACGACGATGTGGCCCGGTGGTAACGCGGGCAGCGCTATTTCCGCCTCCGAGACGCCGTCGGCGCGCCACTCCAGTTCACCGGACAAAGGTAACGGATAACGCCAACTCCGCGCATCGGGCGCGAAAGCGATACGCCATATCACATCCGCTGTCATACCGGTGGAGCTCAAATCTGCGACCGTCTATGGTACCGGCTCAGTCCTGTCCTTACAGGGCGCCGGCCGGTAGACGGAACGCCCGACGGGCGTTTTCGCCGGTGGTTTCCGCTAGTTCCGCCGCGGTGGTGCCGCGCAGCTCGGCGAGCGCGTTGGCGACCTCGATCAGGAATGCCGGTTCGTTTCGGCGGGAGCGGGGCTTCGAGCGCACGGTCGGGGGCATCAGATAGGGCGCATCGGTCTCGATCAGCAAGCGGTCGGAGGGAATGCGCGGCGCCAGCGTCCGCAGTTCACCGCCCCGGCGCGGGTCGCAGATCCAGCCGGTGATGCCGATGTAGTAACCCGCGTCCAGCCAAGTGTCCAGATCTTCGGCGGAACCTGTAAAGCAGTGGATCACGACACGGTCTGGTTTCGCCCGGTGTTCGGCCAACAGTCTCTCTGTCTCGCCCTCGGATTCGCGGTCGTGGACAAATAACGGCATATCGAGCCGCCGGGCGAGTTCAATTTGCGCGGCAAACACGTCGCGCTGGGCGGCTGGGGGCGAAAAGTTGCGGTTGAAGTCGAGTCCCGCCTCCCCGATGGCGACAACCTTCGGCTTGCTCGCGAGCGCCGCGATATCGTCGATCCAGCCGGCCGAGACGGACTTCGCCTCGTGTGGGTGTACGCCAGCGGTACTCCAGACATCCGCATTCGTCGCCGCGAGCCGCAACGCCTCGCGGGACTCCGCCACGCTGGTTCCGGTAACGACGATGCCCTTGACGCCCGCCGACCGCGCGCGGGACAGTACTTCGTCGCGGTCTGCTTCGAACGAACGGTGCGTCAGGTTCGCGCCGATGTCGATCACGGCACGCGCTCCTCGCCGCGCTTGAGCAGGCTCGATACCGGCTCCCCCAACAGATGGGCGTACACGAGATCGAAGGCAAGAACGGCTTGGACATAGTCGCGAGTCTCGCTCACCGGAATCGCTTCGATCCAGCAGTCGGTCGGCATATCGCGGCGCTCCTTGCGCCACGCGGCCACGCGACTCGGTCCCGCGTTATACGCGCCCGCGACGAGCGCGCGGTGGCCGTCGTAGCGGTCCATGAGATCGGCGAGATGGTGGGCGCCAAGTTCGATGTTGGCGACCGGGTCGAAAAGATCTCGCCGGGACGGTTGTTCGAGACGCGCCTTCGATGCCGCGTACCGCGCGGTGGGGGGCATGAGCTGCATCAGGCCGACAGCGCCGGAAGGCGAAACCGCGCTCGGGTTGAACGCGCTCTCCTTGCGCGTCACGGCGAGCAGCAACGGCCGCGGCAGGTCTGTCTGGAAGGCGAGGCGTCGGTAGAGATGCAGGTACGGCGTCGGAAAACGCAGCGTGACAAGATCCATAAGCTCCGGGCGGTTGGCGCCGTATATCGCCTGATTGATCCAACCAATATCGGCTGCCAGTTCGATCAGCGCGCTCTGGTCTGGAGCGCCGAACCTTTCGAACATCCAGTTCCACTCGCGGCGGGCGTTCACGACGTCGCCGACGGCATAGAGTTCCAGCATGCGTTCTACCGCGGGATGGTCGGGACGACTTGACCGCGGGTCGGCGCGTGCGTTCAGCGACGGCTGGACTCCCAGTTTCTGGGCCGCGAGGAACCCGTAGTAGGAGCGCTGTTTCGCCACCTCGTTCAAAAGGGCTTCGCCCCGTGGAGAGTCCGCGTCGAGGCTTGAGAGCGCTCTGCCGAGCCAGTAGCGCCACTGACGCGTGTCGCGTTCGGCTTCGTCCATCGCCTCGATCCAGCGCACCGCCTGCGACCAGCGCTGATGGATGACGCTCGCCAATGCCATGTCCCGGTTGAATGCCGCGGATCCCGGGGCGTCCGGGAACTCGCCGAAGGGCTCGCCCGCGAGCGCGAGAGCGGCCGTCAGCCGCTCCTCGATGAATGCGCGCGTGGCATCCGGCATGCTGCGACGCCCAAGCGTCCGCCACTGCTTGGCTGCGTCCGTCGCGTTTTCCCGGGCATAGCGCGACAGCGCGTGGGCCAGCGCTTCCGCGCCGTGGGGCGTATTGGGAAACCGCGAGGGACGGCGCACGTTGCCTGGCCGCACGTGGCCGTCGTACAGGGCTCGCGCGGCACTCGCGCGAGCGCTGGTGAAGCGCCCGAGCAGATAGCGCGCCAGGATGCGTTCGTTTCCGGCGAGCGCGAGAAGCAGGCGTTCCCACACCATGTCGTCGGTCAACTCGCCCTGGGCCATCCACACCGCGAACAGCGGATCGCATTCCTCCGGTTGCGAGACGCCGACGATCCAGAGTTCCGGCACCAGACGCAGCGCCGCGGCCCTGTCCCCCGTGCGGTAGAGAGATCGCGCGTAGAAGCACCGGCCGTCGGCGCGCTCCATGGGTTCGTAGTGGTCGCGATATGTTTGCCAGCGCCGCCGCTGCGCCTGGGCGATCAACCAGGCCTCAAACAGGCGCTCGCCCAGATGCGTGTCGCCGAAGGATGCCTTGAGCGCCGCCGCTTCGCTCGGGGACATGCGACTGACCCGTCGTCGCGCGTCGAAGTACACAAGGTAGGGATGCAGCGGATAGTCGGCGAGCGCCGACAACGCGCTGCGGAAATTGCCGCTGTGCCCCGTCTCGATTGCGTAAATCGCGCGCTTGTATTCGGTTCGAAGCTGATAGATGTCCGCGTGGGCCAAGCTTGCGACCAACATGAGCAGAATCGGTAACTGCCGGCGCATGGTAGTCGAGACTTGCCGCGCTGTTCCCGGCGCGGACACGGGTAGCTGGTACGGCAAGGTCGTCAGTCGGCGCTGCGGTGCGCCCCCGGTCCGACGCGAACGGCCAGCACATCGCAGCAGGCGCCGTGCAGAACGCCGTTCGCTGTCGAACCGAGCAGCAATGCGAGACCGTGCCGCCCGTGGCTTCCGACAACGATGGCGTCGATATCGGCGCTCATCGCGATGCGATGTATTTCCGTTTCCGGTCGTCCAAAGATCAGGTACCGGTGCGCCTCGGGCACACCGGCGGCGTCGCAGAATTCATCGAGACTCGACTTCGCCTGCTCCTGGATCTGGTCCTGTACTGAAGACATGTCCATGGGGATGTCGCCGCCGTAGACGAGAGTAAGGGGTTCAACCACGTGAACGACGTGCAGTTCGCCGTCGAACAGACGCGCCAACTGGAGCGCCCGCTCGCCCACGGTGCTCGACTCCTCGGCGAGATTGACGGCAAGCAGAATACGCTTGTATCCAACCATGCGATTGCCTTGCGACGCGGTTGCGGCGACGATACAACACAATGATTCGTGTTGCATCGAATAAACCCGGAAGCCGTCGCGCGGTGTTGGGCGAGGGGAGCAACGCATGACGTGGCTGCTTGTCGGCGGGCTCTTGATCCTGGCGTTCGGGCCGGTGCTGTGGTTGATGCCGACGAAGCGCGATCGGCAGCTCGTCAAGCTGCGGGAACACGCGCGGCGCGCGGGACTGATCGTCGAAGTCACGGCATTGCCGAAGTGCTGCGCGCGGGCCGAGGAGCGGGTTGGCGCCGACGGCGTCGAGCGCGAAGTCACGCAGCCGTGCAGCGCCTACCGCTTGGTGGCGTCCAGGCCCTGGCAACGCGCGCCCTGCTGGTTCCTGTTGCGCGACGCGGGTGGGGCGACACCGTTGTCGGGGTGGACCCAGCATCCGGAAGTACCGCTTACCGCTCTGTCCGTCGACGCCGATTATTGGCGCGCCGTCGGCGACGCGGTCGCCGGCCTTGAAGATCACTGCCTGGCCATGGAGGTCACCGAGCGTGCCGCGAGTTGGTATTGGCTGGAGAATGCGCGAGGGCGGGAGGCGACGGAACTGGTGAGCGAAATCGCCGAACGGCTGCGCGCGATAGCGTCGCTGCAGGCGCGCTCCGATGTGTCGCGCAGCCTGGACGAGTGAGCGAGGTCATCAGCCGCCAACTGCGTCGCGTCTCGCCGGGTCGCACGGACTTGGATGGGTCCCACCGGGAACCGTACGGTTGACAGGCACTCAAGACAATCTCTATAAGTGCTCCACAGTCGGTGCCTTCGGCTTCGCCCGTGGCCCGGCGCCGCTCGTCGACCGCGGAACAACCGCCCCTGGTCGCTGACGCTGCCCCGGGGTGTTTGTCACAGGTCGAGGGACGGCGCGTCCGCCAGCCTGGAGAGACCCTGCATCGGGGCAGGCTGGAGCTTCGGTTTATGAGCGACGAACTTGGGGAGTAGGAAATTCGATGGCGCAATCGCTAGTCATCGTTGAGTCTCCGGCCAAGGCCAGGACCATCAATCGCTATCTCGGCAGGGACTATGTGGTCAAGTCGAGCGTCGGGCATGTCCGCGATCTTCCCGTCGGCGGGAAGCGCACGGATGTCGCTGAACGCACGCGCGAAGCGGCGAAGACCCGCAAACTCGCACCGAAAGAAAGGGCCGAATACAAGGCCAGGCGCGCCCGCGCGCAGCTCGTCCGGCGCATGGGCGTAGACCCGGACAACGGTTGGAAGGCGGAATACGAAACGCTCCCCGGCAAGGAGAAGGTGGTTGCCGAGCTGCGCAAGTTCGCGGAGCGCGCTGATCGCGTGTATCTCGCCACCGACCTTGATCGCGAGGGCGAAGCCATCGCCTGGCATCTGCAGGAACTGATCGGCGGCGACCCCGAACGGTTTCGTCGAGTGGTCTTCAACGAGATTACCAAGTCCGCGATAGAGCAGGCTTTCCGGCAACCGGGGAAAGTCGACCAGAATCGCGTCAACGCACAGCAGGCGCGGCGTTTCCTCGATCGTGTCGTCGGCTTCGAGCTGTCGCCGCTACTCTGGGCCAAGGTGGCCAGAAGCTTGTCGGCCGGCCGGGTGCAGTCGGTCGCCGTACGCCTTATCGCCGAACGCGAACGCGAAATCCGCGCGTTCACGCCGGAAGAGTACTGGGAAGGATTCGCGGATCTCGCTCGGGACGCCGTTACGGGAAACACCCAGAGCGGCCGCGACAGTCATCGCTTCAGCGTCGCGAAAGACCGCGGCAAGCGTTTTCGGCCGGCCGACGCCGAATCTGCCAACGAAGCCCTCGGACGACTGCGATCCGCGGCGTTCGCGGTGCACAAGCGCGAGGATAGGCCGACCCGGGCGCGGCCCAACCCGCCGTTCATTACTTCCACTCTGCAACAGGCCGCGGCGGGCCGGCTCGGCTTCTCGGTGCGCAGGACCATGACTGTCGCGCAGCGACTCTACGAGGCGGGGCACATCACGTACATGCGCACGGACTCGATGAACCTGTCGGCGGACGCTGTCGCCGGCGCCCGGGCCTTCATCGGCGGGGAATTCGGCCCACCGTACTTGCCGGACAGACCGGCGGCGTATCGGAGCAAGTCGACCGCCCAGGAAGCCCACGAGGCGATTCGGCCCACCGTGGTCGAGTCCGGCCCAACCGGCCCGCGCTCCCTGTCGCAGGAGGAGAGGCGCCTGTACGACCTCATCTGGCGGCAATTTGTCGCGTGCCAGATGACGCATGCCCTTTACACGTCCACGACGGTTACGGTGAAGGCCGGCGATTTCGAGTTGAGCGCGCGCGGCCGTATCGTCAAGTTCGATGGCTTCACGCGCGTTTTGGCGCCGGTCTCTCGTCGGGACGAGGACAAAGCCTTGCCGGACTTTGCGGAAGGCGAGTCCTTGAAGCTTGTCGACGCGAACGTAGTGCAGCACTTCACCAAGCCGCCGCCCCGGTACGGCGAGGCAAGCCTGGTGCGCGAGCTGGAGAGCAGAGGCATCGGCCGGCCTTCGACCTATGCATCGATCATTTCAACGATACAGGATCGGGGCTACGTCACGCTCAGGGACCGGCGTTTCCATGTCGAGAAGATCGGCGAACTCGTAACGGACAGGCTGGTCGAGAACTTCAGCGACCTGATGGACTATTCCTTCACGGCCGGGATGGAGCGCGAACTGGATCAGATCGCCGGCGGTGAAACGGCGTGGCATTCGGTTCTCGACACCTTCTACGGGGGATTTAGCGAGAAGCTCGCCCGGGCCGGAAGCGCTGAGGGCGGCATGCGCGCCAACGAGCCCACGAACACGGACATCCCCTGCAACACATGCGGACGACCCATGCAGGTTCGAACCGCCAGCACGGGCGTATTTCTCGGCTGCTCCGGATATCGCGCAGTCCCCAAGGAGCGCTGCACAAACACGATCGACCTCCTATCGGATAGCGAAGCGGTGGACGCCGGCGGCGCGGACGAGGACGACGAGCGGGAATCGAAGATCCTTCGGGCAAAGCGGCGGTGTCGCGTCTGCGATACGGTGATGGACGCTTTTCTGATCGATAGCGAACGCAAGCTGCACATCTGTGGCAGGAACCCCGATTGCGCCGGATTCGAACTGGAGCGCGGCGAGTTCCGGATTCGGGGCTACGAGGGTCCGGTCGTCGAATGTGAGAAATGCGGTGGCGAGATGCAGCTCAAGTCCGGCCGCTTCGGCAAGTACTTCGGCTGCACGAACGCATCGTGTACCAACACCCGAAAGCTGCTACGGAACGGGCAACCGGCGCCGCCGAAAGCCGATCCGATACCAATGCCGGAACTCAGATGCCGCACCGTGGACGACCACTACGTGTTGCGCGACGGCGCGGCGGGGATATTCCTCGCGGCAAGCGGATTCCCGCGAAACCGGGAGACGCGCGCGCCGCTGGTGACGGAGATCAAGCCCCACGCGAACGAATTGGATCCGAAGTTCGCGCATCTGCTGGAGGCGCCGGAGCACGACCCCGACGGCAATCCCGCGGTGATCAAGTTCGCCCGCAAGACGCGACAGCAGTTCATCGCTTCGGAGAAAGATGGCAAGCCCACTTCGTGGCGCGCCTTCTATAGCAATGGGCGATGGGAGCAAGCCAGCCCGGCGGGCAAGACAAGCAAGACGAGAAGAACGCGCCGCACCCGGAAAGCCGCCCCGTCATAGCCCCGACGTCGGCGGCAGTAGCGATCCCGCCGCGAAGGCCGTTCCGGCGGATCGAACTCCGGCAAATTCGCGTCTAGGCCGGATATTTCATCAAGGGCCGCGATGATCGCGCAGGATTTTGCCCGCGTGCGCGTACTCGGAGCCTTCAGCGGGGAGCGCGAGGGGGCACCCCTCGCATGAAGACAGCAGCGCGAGGGGGCACCCCTCGCATGAAGACAGCAGCGCGAGGGGGCACCCCTCGCATGAAGACAGCAGCGCGAGGGCGCATCCCTCGCATGAAAAGAGACGGAAGCATAGCCACGCCTTATGGTGTAGCGACCATGTGCACGCGCGCGGGCAAAAGTGCCCCACGGGCGGCGCCTTCGGCTCCGCCCGTGGCCCGACCCCACCGTGCGAGGGCGCGGCCAGCGCAGTTTGTATCCGGCAGGATTTTCGAAGTATGGGATTGACCTATTGGAACTAAGAGACATTTGTCTATTCAACAAGCGGCTTGGTGAAATATCCGGGCTCGCTTGCGAAAAACGGTTTCAATGCCGTCGTATGACCCCCACGCTCAGGCCCTCGATGACGAACTCCTGTCGCTTGAGGTCGACCTCGATCGGATCGTAGTCGTCGTTTTCCGGTAACAACAACACATGGTCGCGACGCGGGGTGTGTTGCAGTCGTTTTACGGTGACCTCGTCCTCGATGCGGGCGACCACGATCTGTCCGTCGCGCGCTTCCGAGGTCTTGTGTACCGCGAGCAGGTCGCCGTCGAGAATGCCGACACCGGTCATGCTGTCGCCGCGCACCCGCAAGAGAAAGTCCGCTCGTGGACGGAACAGCGAAGGCGGCACGTCGCAGGTATCTTCGATGTGCTCCACCGCAAGCAGGGGACTGCCGGCGGCCACTCGTCCGATGATGGGCAGTCCGTTGCCGCCCGGCAGACGAATGCCTCGGGACGTACCGGGGATCACCTGGATCGCGCCCTTGCGCGCGAGCGCCTTCAAGTGCTCTTCTGCGGCGTTTGCGGATTTGAACCCCAATTCCGCCGCTATGTCGGCGCGCGTGGGTGGATATCCCGAATCGGCGATGTGCGACCTGATTACGTCGAGCACTTCGGCTTGCCTACGCGTGAGACTGTTCATGGCGGCATTCCTTTTTATTGGGTTCACGTTCATTGGGTTCACGTTCATTGGGTTCACGTTCATTGGGTTCACGTTCATTGCGTTCAGTCCATGACGGCGGCCAAGTCGCCGTATCTTGACGGCCTTCGGTGCCTTGAAGAGCGGGCGCCAATGCCTCGCTGTGATTATATACAGTATTCTTTTGCGTTCCACCACCTTGACTTGATCTATCGACATTGCGCAACGTTGACGCTCCGCTTGAGAGAACGTGACGGATGGGTGACTTTCTTGAACTGATCGCCGCGCACACCTGGGCCGGCTACGTATTCGGCATAGTCCTGCTGACACTCATTGCGCGCTACGCGGCAAAGCGGTCTTTTGATCGCCTCGAGCGCCAGGCCGAAAAGACGCACAACCTCTACGACGATGCCGTGCTGTTCGCCGCGCGCAGGCCCGTGGGATGGGCCATCTACGTCTTCGGCATTTCGTGGGCGGCGGATATCGCAGGCGGGCAGTCGAAGGCGGAAATCTTCAACTACATCGGCGTGGCGCGCCAGTTGGCCGCGATATTGCTGACAGCGTGGTTCGCGCTGCGGTTCGTATCGTATATGGAAAGGAGCATCTCTGACGCGTCTTACACGGGCAGGGCGGGCCGGCGGATGGATGCGACCACGGCGACGGTCAGCGCCAAGCTGATTCGCGGGGCGGTGGTGATCACAGCCTTCCTGATCGCGCTACAGACCATGGGCGTCAGCGTGACCGGCGTGTTGGCGTTCGGCGGTATCGGCGGCATCGCCGTGGGGTTCGCGGCACGCGATTTGCTTGCGAACTTTTTCGGCGCGCTGATGATCTACCTGGACCGCCCCTTCGCCGTGGGAGACTGGGTTCGTTCGCCCGATCGGGAACTCGAAGGCACCGTGGAGGACATAGGGTGGCGATTGACGCTGATCCGCACCTTCGATGAACGACCGCTGTACGTGCCGAACGGACTGTTCAACAGCATTGCCGTGGAGAATCCGTCGAGAATGAAGAACCGGCGCATCTACGAGACCATCGGCGTTCGTTACGGCGACATCAACGTCCTCAAGAACATCATCGACGACGTGCGAAGCATGTTGAAGACGCATCCGGAGATCGATACCTCCCGCACGCTGATGGTCAATCTCGTCAGCTTCGGCGCCTCTTCCCTCGACTTTTTCGTGTACACGTTCACGAAGACGACGGTCTGGGAGGACTTCCACGTGATCAAGGAAGAGATTCTGTTCAAGATCGCGGACATCATCGAGTCCCATAAGGCCGAGATCGCATACCCGACGCAGACGCTGCTGCTCGAAGAGTTACACAATCCTTAGTGGAGAAGACGGGCGGAATCCGTCTCCGAGCGTTTTTGAGCGCGGCATAGCGGGTGCCTTGCGGCCTTTATGACCTACGACCTGCACACGCTTCGCGGCGATATCTTCGGCGGCGTCACCGCCGCGATAGTGGCGCTACCGGTGGCGCTCGCCTTTGGCGTCGCATCGGGCCTGGGGCCGGCCGCCGGCCTGTACAGCGCGATCGCGATGGGCTTTTCGCCGCCGTGTTCGGCGGCACGCGGTCCCGGATTTCCGGTCCCACGGCGCCGATGACGGTGGCCATGGCGGTCATCGTCACCAGCCACGCCACCAGTTTGTCCGAAGCCCTGACGGTGGTTGTCATGGCGGGACTGCTGCAGGTTCTCCTGGGCGTATCGCGGATCGGCCGCTTCGTGGCTTACACGCCGCATGTCGTCATTTCCGGATTCATGTCCGGCATCGGCATCATCGTGATATTGATTCAGATCATGCCGTTTCTCGGCGCGCCTGCCGCATCGGGTGGCGCGATGGGCGCGCTTCGCGCGTTGCCGGAGGCGGTTGCGGATATCAATGTCAGCGCCTTGGCCATCGCCGCAGCGACGCTCGCTGTCGGGACTTTTGGCCTCAGGGCCTTGCGAAGTATCTGCCCGGCCCGCTTGGTGGCGCTGATCGTCGGAACGGTTTTGGGGGTGCTATGGCATCTCGGATGCGCCCGCCATCGGACATTTACCGACCGGGCTTCCCGAACTACAGTTCGCGCCGCCTTCCGCGGGCTTCCTGGCGCGCGCCCTGGAGCCGGCCCTCATCCTCGCCTTGCTCGGTTCCGTGGACAGCCTTCTCACCTCGCTCGTGGCGGACTCGCTGAGTGGTACGCAGCACAGACCGAATCGAGAACTCATGGGTCAGGGCATCGGCAACATGGTGGCGGGACTGTTCGGTGGGATTCCCGGCGCCGGGTCTACCACGGGCACCGTGACCAACATACGCGCGGGGGGCGTGACGCCGGTTTCGGGTGCGTTGTACGCGCTCGCCATGCTGGCGCTGGTGCTGGGACTGGGTCGATATGTCGACCCGATTCCGCTCGCCGCGCTCGCGGGCGTGCTGGTGAAAGTCGGCTGGGACATCATTGACTGGCGCCTTCTAGGCCGCGCCCACCGCATGCAGCGGAGCACCTTGTGGTCATGCTCGCGACGCTGGCCCTCACCGTTTTCGTGGATTTGATCACCGCTGTGGCGATAGGCCTGATTGCCGCGGGAATGGCCCATGCCCGCCAGTTGGAGCGGCTGGAACTCGACAGCGTGGTGTCGGTGCCGCTGTTGGACCAGATGTTCCTTTCCGTGGCCGAGGACGCGACGACAGCGGACCCGTTTGCGGCCCGTGTCGGCATGGTGAGGCTGAGGGGGAGGTTTACGGTCGCGTCGTCGCACAGGCTGGTTGCGGTGATTGGCGCGGACATCAAGGATCACGAGGTCGTGATCTTCGACTTCTCCGGGGCCACCTATCTCGACGACAGCGCCGCCATGTTGATAGAGCAGCTCATGGAAGTCGCGAGGAAGGAGCAGACGTCGTTGATTGTGATGGGACTCTCGGGCTCTGCCGCACATACGCTACACACGCTCAACGTCCTGCAAAGTGTGCCGGAGGACCAGATTGTGGAAACCGTGGAAGAGGCGCGTGAAGCCGCAGTTGCTCTCCTGGGGGTTGGCCAGGACACTTCGCCAAGCGCGTGAATGCTTGCGCTTTCGCGCCGGGCAGACCACGGGCGCTCAGCCGTCGGCCAAGGACTCCGCGAGTGCAAGCAACGCGTCCGGGGCATCCACCGGCTCGATCAGCACCAGGATGCCCAGCCAGGGATGGTCGAGATAGTGAAGCTCGCCCGGACGCATGCGGCGGGACTCCGACAACAGCACGTAGCCGGCCGTGTCCATGTTCGAACCATCAACATCTACCGGGACGCTGTCCACCTCGCCGGTCGATGCGGCTTCCACTGCGAGGTTGGGCGCGGCCTGGGCGTCCGCTGGCGCTTGCCGCAACCATACCTGCGCCGCGAAATGAAGAAACCGGCCCAGGGTAACGCTAACGGAACCTTCCAGCTCGAAACTGGCGTCGGGCATTTGCGCACCGATCTGGATCAACAGCGGCGCTGCGTCGTCGCGCGGCGGTACGGCCTGCAACCACCTTCCATGGTGCATCACCGCGTAGTCGCCCGAGCGCCGCATACGGGTCGCCGCTCTCCTCAAGGAAAGGTCGTCGTATCGCCATCGCCAGCCCTCACGCATCAGCCCCCGCTCGAATTCCTCAAGAGCCCAGCGCGCGAGTTGTCCCGGCGACGGCGCGGGCGGTCCGGTCGGGACGGGGGCGATCGCCACATTCGGCGGCTGAATTTCGCTCTCGCTGTCTTCGCGTAACGCGGCATCGGGATCAGAGGGCAACTCGACAGCGATGTCGGTTTTCATCCATGGCGCCGGGGTCGGCGCGGTGCAGTCGAACTGTTCCAGCCGAGGGAAGTCGAGCGGCTCCGGCGGCTCGGCGGCGATGCGCTCGCTGTATGCCGCAGGCGGCGGTTCCAGCACCGCGAGCCCCAAATGGTGCTGGGGCGCCGCCTGTCGCGAGAAATCCTCGTCGTTGGGAGGCGCCAGATAACGGAAGAACAGGGTCTCGACGTAGTACCACTCGCGCTCGAGGTAGTCGTCGATGTCAGCCTGCGCGCCGTACGCGTTCGCGATTGCGAACGCGTACGCCAAAGCAAGGAGATGTGCGCCGATGCGACTCATGCGGTGGCCGCGATACGGGAAGTTTCTTCGGGGGCAATCCGCTCAAGCAGGCGCTCGACAAACGCGAAACGCGCCTCGGGGTGGCTGAGCGCCGCAGTGAAGGAAAGTCTGGTCGCGTCCCGCAGACGATAGGTTCCGGGTTCGTTCTGGATCAGGCGGACGACGCGACCGGGATCGACCCGCGTGCGAGCATTGAACACGAGGCGACCGGCGAGGGGCCCGACATCGATCCGGTCTATCCCGAGGCGCTCGGTTGCCAGTTTCAGTTGCGTGGCGCGGAACAGGTTCTGGGCCGGCAAGGGCAACGGTCCGAAGCGATCGAACATCTCGGCCTTGAGGTCGTCCAGGGCATCGGCGTTATCCGCGCCGGCGATGCGCTTGTACAGGATCAGGCGCATGTGGACGTCCGCCAAATAGTCGTCCGGGATCAAGCTGGGTACGTGGAGATTCACCTCTCGATTCTTGGGAATAGGCTGGTCGAGGTTGGGCGCGGCGTGCCCGGCGCGAATCGCCGTCACCGCCCGCTCGAGCATGTCCATGTAAAGCGTGAAGCCGATGCTTTCGATCTGGCCTGACTGGTCCTCGCCCAGGAGTTCCCCGGCGCCCCGGATCTCCAGATCGTGGGTCGCCAGCGTGAAGCCGACGCCAAGTTCGCCGGCGGCGACAATCGCCTCCAGGCGCTTGCGCGCGTCCGCGGTGACCGCTCTCGGATCGGGAGTCAGCAGGTAGGCGTACGCCTGGCGGTGGGAACGCCCGACGCGACCGCGCAACTGATGAAGCTGCGCCAGGCCGAGACGATCGGCGCGATCGACGATGATCGTATTGGCGTTGGGTATGTCGATCCCGTTCTCGATGATCGTCGTGCAGACCAGGAGGTTGCAGCGGCGATGGTAGAAATCTCCCATGACCTGTTCCAGCGCGCGCTTGGGCATCTTGCCGTGACCGACGCCGATGCGGGCGTTGGGCGCGAGTTCGGCAACGCTCTCGGCGGCGCGCGCAATGGTTTCAACGCGGTTGTGCAAGTAGAACACCTGGCCGCCCCGGGCGAGTTCGCGGTCGATAGCTTCGCGCAGGATATGGTCGCGACGAGGCATGACAAAGGTCTTGATGGACAACCGCCTGGCTGGCGGCGTGGCGATGATCGACAATTCGCGCATGCCGCTGATCGCCATGTTGAGCGTCCTTGGTATCGGCGTGGCGGTAAGCGCGAGGACATCGACCTCGGCGCGCAGTTCCCGCAAGCGTTCTTTCTGGCGCACGCCGAATCGATGTTCCTCATCGATGATTACCAGTCCGAGATCGGCGAACTCGATCCCGACGACGAGCAGCCGGTGCGTGCCGATCACGATATCGACCGCGCCCCTGGCGAGCCGTTGTCGGGTATTTTGCGCTTCGCTGTCGGTACGCAGGCGCGACAGGACTTCGATTTCGACCGGCCAATCGGCGAAACGGTTGCGAAAAGTCTCGTAGTGCTGCTGGGCGAGCAGGGTGGTCGGCGCCAGAACGGCGACCTGTTTGCCGGACTGGACGGCGATAAATGCAGCGCGCATGGCGACTTCGGTCTTGCCGAATCCGACATCCCCGCAGATCAGACGGTCGGTGGGCTTTTCCGACTGAAGATCAGCCAGCACCGCGTCGATGGCGCCCTGCTGGTCGGTCGTCGTTTCGAACGGAAACTGTTCGCAGAAGCGATAGTAGTCATCGTCCGGAGCGCCGAAGACAGTGCCGGTCCGCGCTTCCCGGCGCGCGTAGATATCGAGCAGCTCGGCGGCCACATCGTAAACTTTCTTCGCCGCCCGCCGCTTCGCCTTGTCCCACTGATCCGATCCGAGGCGGTGCAGCGGCGCGTGATCGCTGTCCGCGCCGGCGTACCGGGAAATCAGGTGCAGCGCGGTGACGGGCACATAGAGGCGGCTGGCTTCAGCGTAGTCGATGGCGAGAAATTCCTGCGCGTAGCCGTCTATCTCGAGGGTCTTGAGACCGCGATAGCGGCCGACGCCGTGATCGGCGTGTACGACGGGCGCGCCGATGGACAGTTCCGTCAGGTTGCGGACGACCAGTTCCGTATCGAGGGTTCGCGGCGAGCGGGAGACGGGACTGTCGGCGCGGTGGCCGAAGATCTCCGTTTCGGTGATCAGGGCGAACTCCGGCAGTCGCGTGCCCCGGTCCATATCGGCGACCGTCAGCGCAAGCGGCGCTCCGCTGTCAAGAAACGCTTGGAAATCATTGACTTCCACCGCACGTATGCGGGCGCGCGCGAGGAACTCCGCGAGGTGCTGCCGGCGTCCGGGCGTTTCGGCTGTCAACAGCACCGGACATTCCGCAGCGTCGATGAAGGTTCGCAGGTTGTGCGCTTCGTCGCGTCCGCGTTGGCTCGCCATCAGGTCCCCAAGCCGACTGCCGCCGAAGGCGATGCCGTGGCGGCGTCGTTCGCCGTGGGGGTCTATTCGCAGCTTGGGATAGGGCGCGAGCGCGGCAAGCAACTCCTCCCGGGAGAGGTATAGCGCCCCGGGTTCGAGCAGGGGCCGCTCGATATCGTGGCGCAGCGATTCGTGGCGATTGTGCAGTGCGCCGACAAACCGTTCGGCGCTCTCAAGACAACCGTCATCCAGCACAACTGCCGTTGTCTCCGGCAGGTAGTCGAACAATGTCGCCGTGTTCTCGAAGAAAAACGGCAGATAGCACTCCACGCCCGGGTGTGCGATGCCATCGCTCACGTCCTGATACACCTGGCAGCGGCGCACGTCCACCTCGAACGTGTGGTGCCAGCGCTCGCGAAAGCGACCGATGCCCGCGGCGTCGAGGGGAATCTCCTTGGCGGGCAGGATCCTAACCGCGTCTATGCGTTCGATCGTGCGCTGGGTGTCCGGATCGAATGTTCGCAGGCTATCGATCTTGTCGTCGTCGAGGTCGATCCGCAGCGGCAGTTCGGACCCCATGGGAAAGATGTCCATCAACGAACCGCGCACGGCGTACTCGCCGCGTTCGGTTACCGTGCCGACATTGCGATATCCCGCGCGCTGCAACCGTATGCGCTGGGTGTCGATGGAGAAGCGACTGCCGGTTTCGAGCACGAGCGAGTGGGTTTCGATAAAGGCCGTCGGCGGCAGCCGCTGCATCAGCGTCTGCACCGGCGCCACCAACACGCCGCGCTCCGTTCGGGGTAGGGCATAGAGCGTCGCGAGCCGTTCCGAGATGATGTCCTGGTGCGGCGAAAAGTTGTCGTACGGCAATATTTCCCAGTCGGGGAAGGCGAGCGGCGCTGTCGTGCCGGCCGCAAAAAACCCGATCTCCCGACGCACTCGGTCGGCGCCCTCGGTGTCCCGCGCGACGTACAGCACGAAGTGATCTGATCGGGCGACGAGGCGCGCGGCAGCCAAGCTTGGACCGCTGCCGAACAGGCATTGCCAATTGCGTGCCGAACGCCGCGGGGGAACGTCGATGTGCGCCGGGTCCATGGGGGGAGGCTAGCCCGGACGTTGCATCAAGGGCCGCGATGATCGCGCCCGCGGGCAAAGGTGCCCCACGGGCGGCGCCTTCGGCTCCGCCCGTGGCCCGACCCCACCGTGCGAGGGCGCGGCCAGCGTAGTCTTTATCGGGCAGGATTTCCGAAGTATGGGATTGACCTGTTGAAACTGAAAGACGTTTGGCGACTCGACTAGCGGCTTGATGGAATGTCCGGGCTCGGGCAAGGTGGGAGCCCTTATTCTATCTGCTGCGGTTCCTGTCCCAAACCGGAAATGTGTGGTTTGCGAGTTGGGGGCATCTTCGCTGGGGCGGCAGCCGCAGGTTTTCTGGAAGCTACGCCCACTAAAAGTTAGAATAGCGGGGCTCCCGCTTGGGAATTTCCGAAAAATATCGGCACTTACGGCCTGCTGGGTCCAACTTGAAATGAAAGTCACCGATATCGGTAATCCGGACTACTTTCACAAGGTGGTGGACTGCCAATGGGGATGCCCGTCGCATACCCCGGTGCCGGAGTACATCCGATTGATCGCCCAGGAACGCTATACCGAGGCGTTCATGGTCAACTGGGAGTCCAACGTGTTCCCGGGCATCCTCGGTCGCACCTGTGATCGTCCATGCGAGCCGGTATGCCGTCGCGTGCGAACCGAAGAGAAACCCGTAGCGATCTGCCGGTTGAAGCGCGTCGCCGCGGACAACAAGGGCGACATTCGTCCGTTCATGCCGGCCGTGCCGAAGAACAAGAACGGAAAGCGCATCGCCCTGCTGGGCGCCGGCCCCGCCTCGCTCGTCGTGGGGCGCGATCTGCTGCCGCTGGGGTACGAAATCGACATGTTCGACCGCGACCCCGCCGGGGGCGGCATGATGCGCAGCCAGATTCCGGCCTTCCGCCTGCCGGCGGAAGTGCTGGACGAGGAGGTCGACCTGATCCTCGATATGGGGGTCAACACCCACTTCAACTACGAGATATCGAGCATGAAAGAGATGCTCGATATGGACTACGACGCCTACTTCGTCGGAACCGGCGCGCCGCGCGGTCGCGATCTCGACCTGCCCGGGCGCCGCGAGTCGGACGCGCATATATCCATCGGGATTGATTGGCTGTCGAGCGTGGCGTTCGGCCACATCGATTCGATCTCCGGCAAGGTGATTGTCATGGGCGGCGGCAACACGGCCATGGACTGCTGCCGGACTTCCAGGCGCATCGGGGCCGAATCGGTCACCGTAATCGTCCGCTCGGGGTTCGAAGTGATGAAGGCCTCCGATTGGGAAAAGGAAGAGGCCTTGGAAGAGAACATTCCCATCGTCAACAATCGGCCGCCGAAGGAATTCGTGCACGACAACGGCAAGCTGAAGGGCATCGTGTTCGAGTGCGTCAAACCGGTGCGGGACGAGGACAGCGGGCGCCTGAACTACGTGCCGACCGGCGAACCGGATGTCTACATGGAATGCGATCATGTCCTGATGGCCATCGGGCAGGAGAATCACTGTCCGTGGATCGAACGGGACATCGGCATGGAGTTCGACAAGTGGGACTGCCCTGTGCTCGACAAGGTGACCTTCCAGACCACCCACCCGAAGGTGTTCTTCGGCGGCGACTCGGCGTTCGGACCGGAGAACATCATCTGGGCATCGGCCCACGCGCACCAGGCCGCGATCTCGATCCACCTGCTGTGCCAGGGGAAGGACATCCGGCGGGATCGTCCGCCCGAAGGGGTCAATCTCATCAGTCAGAAAATGGGTGTCCACGAGTGGAGTTACGACAGCGCCCACGACCCCGCGAAGCGTTTCATCGTCCCCCATGCGAACAAGGCAACGGCCTTGCAGAACATCAAGGTCGAGGTGGAACTGGGCTTTGATCGCGCGCTCGCCCTGAAAGAAGCGCAGCGCTGCCTGAACTGCGACGTGCAGACCGTATTTACGGACAGGCTCTGCATCGAATGCGACGCCTGCGTCGACATCTGTCCGATGGACTGCATCACGTTCACCGACAACGGCGAGGAAGAAGATCTGCGGGGCCGCCTCCTGGCGTCTGCGGAGAACTTCGAGCAGGACCTCTACGTTTCCGGCGAACTCGGCACGGGTCGCGTGATGGTGAAAGACGAGGACGTTTGCCTGCACTGCGGATTGTGCGCGGAACGCTGTCCCACCGCCGCATGGGACATGCAGAAGTCGGTGATCCACATTCCCCAGCTCGGCACCTATCCCGAATGACGACCTACAACGATTTCGTCATTCGCTTCGCCAACGTCAACGGCTCCGGTTCGGCCAGCGCCAATGGCATGTTCGCAAAGGCGCTGTTCCGCATGGGCGTGCCCATCTCCACGCGCAACATCTTCCCTTCGAACATCGAGGGCCTGCCGACGTGGTTCGAGGTGCGTGCTTCGGGAGGGGGCTATCACGGTCGCCGCGAAGGGGTCGACCTGATGGTCGCCATGAACGCCCAGACCTACGAGGAGGATGTCGCGGCCATCGTGCCGGGGGGGTACCTGCTGTACGACAACTCCGCCGGCCTCGACCGGCGCCTGTTCCGGCGCGACGTGCACGACATGGGGGTGCCGATCTCCAAGCTGATCGTGGCCGCGTACACCGATCCCAGACAACGCAAACTGTTCAAGAATATCGTCTATGTCGGAGCCCTGTCGGCGCTCTTGAACATCGACTTCGACGTCATCACCGGGATGGTCTCGACGCAGTACAGCGGCAAGGACGAACTCATAGGCCCGAACATTCGCGCCCTCGAGATGGGCCGCGACTACGCCCGCGAATACCTCGATTGTCCCTTGCCGATTCAGGCGCGGCGCAGCGACGCCAGCGGCGACAAGATCATGATCGACGGCAACGAAGCCGGGGCCCTGGGGGCGATCTACGCGGGCGCCACGATCTGCGCCTGGTACCCGATCACTCCATCCACGTCGATGGCGGAAGCGTTCGAGAAGCACGCCGCGCGGCTACGCGTGGACAAGGATACGGGCCAGCATAAGTTCGCCGTCATTCAGGCGGAGGACGAGATGGCGGCGATCGGCATTGTCATTGGCGCCGCCTGGAACGGCGCGCGCGCGTTTACCGCGACCAGCGGGCCCGGCCTGTCGCTGATGTCCGAGTTTCTGGGCCTCGCATACTTCGCCGAGATCCCGGCGGTGCTGTTCGATATTCAGCGGGCGGGGCCTTCAACCGGCATGCCGACGCGCACGCAGCAGGGCGATCTGCTCTCAGCCGCCTATGCTTCCCACGGCGACACCAAGCATCTGCTGCTGTTCCCGTCGACGCCCGGGGAAAGTTTCGAATTGGCGGCTACCGCGTTCGATCTCGCCGACCGGCTGCAGACGCCGGTCATCGTCTTGAGCGATCTTGAACTCGGCATGAACGAGAACCTGTCCGATCCACTGACCTGGGACGACAACCGAAAGTATGATCGGGGCAAGGTGTTGACCAGGGAGGATCTCGACGAGATCGAGGAGTTCGGCCGCTACGTGGACATCGATGGCGACGGCATCGGCTACCGGACCCTTCCCGGCACGCATCCGACCAAGGGGGCGTTCTTTACGCGAGGAACGTCCCGGGACGTGTTCGCACGCTATACCGAGTCGGCGGAGCCGTACACGGAGAATATGGATCGGCTGCTCGTCAAGTGGCGAACGGCGGCGACGCTGATGCCCGCGCCGGAAATCAGCGGACATCGTCACGGTGTCGGCATCGTCTACTATGGCACCACCGCGGTGCCGATGGCGGAGGCGCTGGACTATCTGGCTAAGGACGGCGTGCGGCTCGACACCATGCGCATTCGCGGATTTCCTTTCTCGGACGCCGTGATCGAGTTCATTGACGCGCACGATTTCGTCTTTGTGGCCGAACAGAACCGCGATGGGCAGATGAAGACGCTGCTCGTCAACGAAACGGGCGTCGACCCCGCGAAGATCGTTTCGGTCCTATCCTATGGCGGCCTGTCCATCTCCGCCGACACGATTCGCGAACGCGTGCGCCAGCACTACGACGAGAACAACCTCGCGCGCCTCACCGAGGTGTCGGGCGCCAACGCGACAAGGACGTCGAGACGACAATGACATTCGTAGCGAAACCGGTAGTTCACCACCCCAAGCTCCCGTTGAACGAGATCGGTCTGAACCGCCGCGACTACGAGGGCCTGGTATCCACCCTGTGCGCGGGCTGCGGACACGACTCGGTGAGCGCGGCCGTCATCCAGGCGTGCGCCGAGCTGTCGATCCCGCCGCACAGGTTCGCCAAGCTTTCCGGCATCGGCTGCTCGTCGAAGACGCCGAACTACTTCCTGGGCAACTCCCACGGCTTCAACGCCGTCCACGGCCGCATGCCATCGGTCGCGACGGGCGCCAACCTGGCCAACCGGGATCTCTACTGCATCGGTATTTCCGGCGACGGCGACTCCGCGTCCATCGGCTTCGGACAGTTCGCGCACATCGTTCGCCGTCGGATCAACATGCTCTATGTCGTGGATAACAATGGCACCTATGGTCTTACCAAGGGCCAGTTTTCGGCCACCAACGACAAGGGATCGACCAGCAAGCGGGGCGTGCCGAACCTGTACGAACCGATCGACCTGGTGACTACGGCGCTGCAAATCGGCGCCGGCTTCGTGGCGCGCAGTTTCTCCGGCGACAAGGACCAACTCGTGCCCCTGATCAAGGCCGGTTTGCTGCACCGGGGCTTCGCCTTCATCGACGTGGTTTCTCCTTGCGTGGCGTTCAACAACCACAACGGCTCCACCAAGAGCTACGAATACACGCGCGGCCACGCCGCGAGCGTCGTCGTGACCGACTTCGTTGCGCCGCACGAAGAGATTACCGCGGACTATGCCCCGGGCGAGCGCGAGGTCGTTCGCCTGCCGGATGGTTCCCAACTGCACCTGCGCAAACTCGAAGAGGACTACGATCCCCACGACCGCGCCCGCGCGCTGAGCTACGTGCTGGATGCCCAGCAGGAGGGTGAGGTGGTGACGGGATTGCTGTACGTCGATCGCGACGGTACCGACTGCCACGAAATCCTGGACACCGTGGGCATGCCGCTCAGCGTGCTGGGCGAGGCGGAACTTTGCCCCGGCCAGGTCGCCCTCGACGGAGTTAACGCGGGGTTCAGATAGGGAGTTTGGTCAATCGCGCGCTTGGTTTGGGCGTGAGCACGGACCGGTCGAACCGGGACGGCGGCGTATTTTGGAAGGCACAACTAATTTTTGCCGGCACCGACGTCTGCGGAAGGGGCAACCGCGGCGAGACCCAGCCGTCACGTAATACCGCTTGGACCGGGCTTGGCACTAGCCAAACAACAATCGGAGCCAGTCGGCGAGATCCTTTGCGAGAGGGGCCTCGATGTTCAAGTCACCCGCACCGATAGCCGAACCCATCCGCCGAGGGTCTGCCCTCGTTGCCAACCATGCGTGTAGCTTGGCCTTCAAGGTCTTGTCGGACTTGAACTTGCGGTCACGCTCCGGGATGTCATCGACGTACCGTTGCGCCCTTGGCCAGACGGGGTCGGCGTCTGGAATCATCCTTTCGACAAAGTCCTCGAGTTCACCTTTGGCTTTGTTGTCTGGCATCAACCAAATGCCAACTCGAGGCTTTCCATCGATTACCGTGCCGGACGGTGAAGGCGACCGTGGCGACGCTATGTCGATACGTCTTAGTTCGTTACCGATCGCTTGCCATCTGCCCTGTAGGTTGTCGTTGGCATCTACAATGATGCCAACCGCACACTGGCCGGAGCGTTTGATTTCGGGCGTAATCGCCTTGCGGAGATTGGAAAAGCCTTCTTTGTCCGCGATTCTGAATTCTTGTGATAGTGCGAGAGTTCGGCACAGATGCTGGACAACGTGCTTGTCATCTGGCCCTTCCACGAGCAGCACTCGATCAGACGGTAGTTCCGCTGGCATGCGTCACCTTACTTCTATTTCCTGATCGGCCGCTGCCGCGAGTTCCTCCTTCGAGTAGTCGACGGCTCGAAGGGCCTCTCCATCTCGTTCGAGCCGAACGAGGTGGCCGATCAAGCCGTCGCCCTGGTCAAGATCCCCGACCGCCCGTGCGAAGCCCTTGATGCAGTCCCAGCTATGGGTGGTTGCCAGAACCTGTACGTTCCCCTCGCATGCGGCGCGTAGCACCATGTACCAAAAGTCCCGTTGCACCGAGTAATGGACCCCGTTTTCCGCTTCGTCAATGACCAGAAATCCATTGCGACTGTTGGCGAGCGCTAGTGCAACCCCGAACATTCGCGTGACGCCGTCGCCAAGGCTCTTCAATGGAACGGGCCGCACATGTTCCTGTAACTTGACAACCATGTGCCTGCCGTATCCAGGTTGTCTCAACCGGCCGTTTCCGACCACGGCAACCCCATCAATTTCGTCTCCGAGAATCAGCCGTAAGGCCTGTATCGAGAGATTTTGGTCTTGGGTCAAAGCCACGTTATCCCAGTACCGTGCCAGGTCTTTGTTGCTTAACAAGCCCGGACCCAAGGACTCACACTCGACGATAGTTGGCCACTCGTCGTCGATCATCCTGCGTCTTTGCCAGTCGACAAAGTAACGGGAGCGCACCAAATTCGTGCGCGGGTCATCGGGGATGAAACAGGGAAGCAAGGTTTCCTTGTTGCGGAATCGGACCCTCAACGCGCGAATGTTGACGTCTTCCGAGCCACCTGCAAACAACTGCCGCTGCCTACTTGACCAATCACTCGGTGTGGACATTTCAACAGTCAAGTCGTCCTTTCCCGATCCCGTTCCGATCGAGATCGTCTTTGCTTGGTCAAACTCCCGCCCGTGAAACAAGGCACCAAAGTCTGTTGAGATCTCTGGATCGCCCTCTTCGTCGAACGCGGTCGCGAACTCTTCGCGTCTGTTCAGCAACTTGCGAAGGGCGTTCGGGCGTCCTCTTGCCGCATAGACGCGGACGGCTTCCAAGACCGTAGTCTTGCCCACGCCATTCCGGCCGGCAAGTAGTGTCACGCGTCCCAAACGAGGAATGGAGAGGTGTTTTATCCCGCGGAAACCGGATATTGACAGGCTTGGGAGGTTTAGGGAGGAATCGGTTCTGGGTTCCATGGCGTCTGGTGCGATGGTTGGTTGGTCGATGCCGATGCGGTGCGCCTCGATATGCGGAACGCTGGCGACGAATGCAGCGACCGTAGCATAGCTGCGCCCGCGAACTCAATTCGAGCAGGCGGGCGGTGCCGCATGGAGTATTTGACGCGCGCGCATGGCGCCATTGCGATTGCTTGGGACGCTCCTCTAGTTGGGATATGTCCGAAATGAACGTAAGCGAATTCGGGTTGTTTGGGTGGTCAACCGCTCGGCGGTCTCAGTTCGCCAACCTGCCCGAGGAGCACCAAACCGTCTCGGGAATCGCCAGAAAGAACTCGTCGCAAATTGGGAACATGTGCTGACCTTGACCGGGCGGGTTCTGTGTGCCCTGCCGGATGCAGTAAACTTTGACGAACGATTTGGAAGGACGGATCGGGAAACTTCCGTGCCATGACACGTATGTCCCTAGCAACGGCCGCGGGATGAGCGGCGGCGATCTGACCTATGTCACCGATGCAATGCTCGCGGCCCGGGGAGAGTGGGGGGGAACGCGCACCGCGCCGCCGATCACGGAGACGGACATCCGCCGCTGGGCGATCGCGACGTTCTATCCGGAGAAGCCCCCGCGCATCTATTGGGATCCGGAATACGCGGCGACAACGCGTTGGGGCGGCATCGTTGCGCCGCCCGACTTCAATCCTTTCGCATGGTCATTCGAGCGGGGCCCGTTCTCTACCTTGAGCATGCGGGGACAGCGTCCGGACGGCTCCAGGCTGTCCGGCATGAACGGCGGCCAGACGGATACCTACGGGGTGCCGATGCGGGCGGGCGACGTGATCTCCGAGCGCAGCCGCCTTCTCGACTGGCAGGAGCGGAAGGGCCGCCTGGGACATACGCTCTACGTGAAATCCGAGATCGAGTGGCGCAACCAGAACGACGAATACGTCAGGACGCGCCTGGCCATCGGTATTCGCTTTTGAGGAGGGGAGGATGAGCGTCCGTTTCAAGGATATCCAGGTGGGCGACCGGCTTCCCGAATGGTCGCGCAAGACGAGCTTTCCGGAGTGGAACCGGTACGCCGCCGTCAACCACGAGTTCGTGCCGTTCCACATGGACGACGAGGCGGGGCGCCAGGCCGGCAACGCGCAGGGAGCCTTCGGCATGGGTAATCTGCGCTACGCCTATATCGTCAATGCGCTGCATGACTGGATCGGGGACGAGGGGATCGTGAGGGAAGTCGGATGCCAGTATCGGGCCCTCAATCAGAAAGACGATGTATTGACCGTCGTCGGTGAAGTGACGGAAAAGATAAACGAGCAGGGCGAGCAACGTGTCCGTCTCGACATCAATGTCGTCAACCAGGACGGCCTTCGGGCATGCCCGGGTCACGCGGTGGTGGCGTTCCCCTAACGCCAAAACAATGTCGACCTGGCGGGCACCGTTTTTTCCCCCGCCCAAGCCCTGGGCGTCAGGTTCGCCCTGGTCCGGCGAATTCCTAGAAGACCGAGCCGTCGCCCGGCGTGTCCACCTTGGCGTGCGGGTAGCGCTTCCCCCCCCCTACGATCCCGGCTGAGCGCGACGCCTGTCGTCGCGTGCGAGGGTCCGGGCGCGCTTGTAGCTCTCGTTGTCCGCCACCTCATTGCCGAGCCGGTCGCGGATCTCATCCCGCAGTTCGTAGAACCGGTGATCTCGGCGATACAGGCGGATGGCTTGGGACACTAGCTCCAGGGACTCCGTGGGCATGCCGGCCTCGTGGGCGCGTTGCGCCAGGATGTAGTACATATAGGCGTCCCGCGTGCGCGAGTGCGCGACGCGTCGCTTGTAGAAGCGCGCTCTTGCGTCCTGTCCGAGCGCTGCATAGGCGTTCGCCAGTCCGCGAATCGCCGGGTGGTGGTCGCCGTCGAGGCCCAATGCCCGACTGTAGCCGGCAATGGCGTGGTCGAAGTGGCCGCGCCGGGCATACAACACGCCCAGATTGGTCCAGAAATCCGGGTTGTCGGGCGCCACCTCGATCGCCTTTCGCAGATAGACGAAGGATCCCCGTTCGTCGCCTGCCATGTCGTCGGAAAAGGCAAGGTTGCTGTAGTGCAATCCGGCGGCGAATCGGTCGCCCACGACGTGCCGGTCGTGAATGCCGTTGGCGTATTTCCGGCTGAACTCCAGCGTTACCGGGCCGCGCCCGGGAATGTCGTCCACCCTCGCGTTGACGTGCTTGATCAGCACGACCATGCCATTGACGCTGTCGTAGTCCGGTGGCACGTCGACGTTCTGGTAGCTCGCATCGAGACCCACTTCCCGGGCCAGCGCGATCAACAAGCTCGTGTAGGACAGGCAGTTGCCACGTTTCTCGGCAAACGCTTCGCGCGCGGACAGGTTCGAATATGCGTCGTAACCGATCTCGAAGTACCCGCTGTCGCGCATCCGCTGGAGCAGTCTTCGTAAGCGGCCGGCCTTGTTGCGAATCTGCAGAAGATCCGCGACGAACGCGCGCATGGAATCGTCGGTAGCAAGAATGTCGATATCGGGACGCTCGGCAGCCGCCACCGCCTCGCCGAAGATCGCCTCGCCCGACAGCAAGTCGGCCTCGGGGATAGGGTCATCGACCAAACCGACGGTTGTCTGACACCCCGAGAGAGCGAGGATGAGTATCCCGGCCACAGGGCTGATTTGATCAAACCGCCGCACTCGATGCCTCAATCCACGGTTGGCGACGAAGCGGACATGCTCATCGACGATCCCCTACATGCCGTCCTGGAAGACGGACCGCAACCTGCTCCAGTGGCTCCACGCGCTTCGAACATACGCCCTTCGCAGTGGTGCGTCCACCGACATCAGGGCTGCGGAAGACGGTCCTGTTCCGCCCGATCTCGGTCGGGTCGTCTGTGGCGAAACTTCGTCCTTCGAGTACGCGCGCGCGAAAAAAATCTGCGCGATCATCGCGGCCCTTGATGAAATGTCCGGGCTCGTGTCCCGCAAGTTCATGCGCGTCCAGGCTAACCTTTGGCCGGCGGTCGATGCTCCCCCCAGGGCCGTGCGCGCTCGAAGGCGGCGGCGGCGCGCAATACCAGGCTGTCGGCCGCGCGTTTGCCGACGATCTGCAACCCTACCGGCAGGCCGCTGCCCGTGAAGCCGCAGGGCACGCTGGCTGCGGGTAAACCGCTCATGTTGAAGGGGTAGCAGAACTCGGACCAGGACAGCCAGTCCCACGGGTGGTCCGGCCAGTGCGCCGGTTGCAGGCGTTCGACCGGAAATGCGGCAACCGATACCGACGGCGTCAACAAGAGATCCCAATCGGCCATGAACCGAACTATGCGTTCGATGTAGGCGAGCTTGCGGGCGCGCATGGCGAGATAGGTTTCCGCGCTGTGTCCGCTGCCGGCACGAATGCACGCGACCAGTCCTGGATCCATCTTGTCTTCCCACGCGTCGAGGTGCCGCGCCAGCGGCGACTCGTGGACCGCCCAAAAGAATCGGGCGAGTTCGGGGCCGTCCTTGCCCCAGGCCGGCTCCACGGGCTCGATGCGGCATCCGAAGGACTCGAAATCGCGCGCCGCCTTCGCGACAATGTCCGTCACATCCTGATCGACGCGGGCGTGGCCGAGGTCGGCGCTGAAGGCGACTCTCAACTCGCCGATATCCCTCTCCAACGCGGCGGAGAACGCGTTATCCGAATCGGCAAGGCTGGTGTGATCGAACGGATGGGCGCCGGCGGTTGCATCGAGGAACAGCGCGGCATCCGCGACGGTCCGGGAGATCGGCCCGACATGGGAGACCAGGTCGTTGTTGCGCACCGGAACGTGAGGCACGCGTCCCCAGGTGGGCTTGAAGCCGAAGACACCGGAAAAATGCGACGGCATGCGGATGGACCCGGCCCCGTCCGAGCCCTGGTGCAACGGACCGAACCCCATCGCTGCCGCGGCCCCCGCGCCGGCCGACGACCCGCCGGCATTAAAGCCGCCTTTCCAGGGGTTATGGGTGATTCCGGTGCGAGGGCTGCGGCTCATCCCCGACCAGCCGAATTCCGAAGTGGTGGTCTTGCCGACAATCACCGCGCCCGCAGTCTTGAGGCGTTGAACGACGGGGGAATCGCTGTCCGCCATGTGACCCGCCTGGGAGAAGGAACCCCGTTGGGTCGGGAATCCCTCGAGATCGAACAGATCCTTGATGGTCACGGGAACGCCATGCAGCACGCCGGTCGCCTCGCCGCGTACCACCGCCTTTTCCGCCTTTTCCGCCATTTCGAGGGCGAGATCCGGGGTCAGGTTGGCGAAGGCGTTGACGCTCGCATCAAGGCGATCAATGCGGTCGAGTACCGCCCGGGCGATCTCCGTTGGTGAGACCTGCTTCGCACGGACCCATGCCGCGAGCTGCGTCGCAGGGGCGAAACAGAGGTCGTCTGGGCTCATCGGAACGGCCTGTTGGGATCGCCAACCGATTCGCAGCCGTTCTGAAATGTAATCACGCGATGTATGTTTCCGCCGTCGCTGCCGCCGCGTAGTTCTCCTTCAACACCGCATAGCTCTGGATATCGGCGTTGACAACATCCAGCCCGTTTTCGAGCACAAACGCGTAGCTCCGCTGGAAGTCCGACAGTTGCGCGCGGAGCAGCTTCTCGCCGTAGTGGCCTTCGAACGCGCCGGGATTCCCGCGCCCGAGCCAGCCCCGGCCCGCGAGCAGGCGCCCGACCTTCATGCCAATCAACCCCACACCCGCGGCGCGGGCCTTGCCGAGCAGCGGACGAATCGCCTTCAAGTCAGGGGTGCCGTCCAGGATGTTGCGACTGTTCCAGTCGTACCAGCCGGCCGGCGTAACGGCGACCATCGCGAGACTGAACCAACCGCTCTGTACCGCGGCTTCGAGAACGGATGCGGCGTTCTCGTGCGTGCTGACGCCGTAGTGGGACACCTTTCCCGCCTGCTTGGCCGCGAGAAAGGCCGCGTACATCTCTTCGGAACGGACCATGTGCGGGTTGTTCGCGCCCATCTGGTAGTAGGCGTCCACATGGTCGGTGCCGAGTTCGGCCAAGCTCTCATCCATCGCCTGGGTCCATGTCTTCGCGGCCCTGCGCGCGTCTGTCACGGATATCTCTTCGTCGGGATCCGCATCGATACCCGTCATTGCCTTTGATATCAGGAAGATATCGTCGCGATGGCGCCCGACGAAGTCACGCATGTTGCGCTCGGCGGCGTTGTAATACCGGCGCGTGCCGACATCGAAGACGTTCACGCCCGCCTCGAAGGCGCGTTCGAGCAACGCGTCCTGGGGCTGCCGGGACAGCGCGGCGCCGCAGCCGAAGATGAGCCGGCTGGCGTTGTAGCCCGTGCGGCCCAGGGTCCGATAGGCCATTTTCGGCCAGGGCTCGGCACCCGGGGCTGCGTCCTTCGCCGTCTCCACAGCCGCGTGGACATCGCGTGTTTGCCACAGCGCCTGGCCGCCGGCGGCGAGCATCGCGAGCAGTTGCACGAACGTTCGACGGCTGGGCAGGTTGGTTTGCATGGGCTCTTCATCCACAGCGGTTCCCCGGTCACTTTGCCACCTTCCCGCCGCAAGTCAATTCGGATGCGGCGCGTCCGATAGCGGGATTTGCGCCGGATCTTGCCGCGCTGGCGACCGCAGGCAAGCCGTTCGGGAAACTGTCTCTGCTTTCGGTTGACCTTCGCGCCCGGGTGATTCAAATTGTGCATCGAAGATCCGGACGGTGGCGCAAACGATGAGCGAAACGACACGCACGCGATCGGATGTCATCGTCGTCGGCAATAGTTCCGATGATCCTTTCGCCATCGACGTCGCATTTGCGTTCGGCCAGACCGAGGACGTCGCCGACCTCATCAGCATGAAGACGTTCGCCAACACGGAGTTCTGTCCCCGTTTCATCTCCGACGAGACGGACTTCGCGAACATCGGCAACAAGCTTAGCGGGAAGATCGTGGTTATCGTGAGCACCTCGAATCGTGTCGTGAGCCGCCAGAACCTGGCCATGCGCAACATGCTGATCGCGCGCGGGGCGAAGGAAAACGGCGCGGCGGAAGTCATCCTGGTGGAGCCGGACCTGTACTACAGCGCGCAGGATCGGGGACCGAGGCCCGAACTTGGCTTTACCGCTTCCGAACGCGATCAGAAGGATCTGAAGAAGTTCGATGGGCAACCGTTTTCGGTGATGCTCTACGCGGAGATGCTGAAGTTGGCCGGCGTGGACCGCGTCGTGACCGTGCATAACCACTCCCATGCGGTGCGATCGGTGTTCGGCAAGATCTTCGATGGGGGCTATCACCACCTGTTGCCCCACGAGATCTATGTCGACTACCTGCACAACTCCGACATCGTGCGGTACGGACCGAACGGTGAAGGGCTTGCGCTGTGTGCCCCGGACCAGGGCGCGCGGGAGTTCGTGCTCGAAATGGCTTCGTCATTGGGGTTGCCGAAGGTGAAGTGCATTCTGCTTGCGAAGGAGCGTTCCGGGGAACGCGACGTGGAAATCTCGTTGTACGAGGGAAGCGAGACGAGTTTCGAGGACGTCGAAGGCCACGACATCGTGCTGTTCGACGACATGGTGCGTACCGGCTCCACCTTGATCAAGACGTGCCAGTTCCTGAAGAAAGTCAATCCCGGCCGCCTCGTTTTCGCGGTCACGCACTTCTACGCCAGCGACGAGGGTCGGCAGAAGATGGCGGACAGCGCGGTCGACGAGATCCTCGCTCTCAACACACTGCCCGCGGTGCTCAATCGGGACGAGCAAGGTCGGCTGCGCAAGAAGATGGTCGTGCTGAAGATCGAAAAGTGGCTCGCGCGCAAGCTCTGTGAGATCACCGGCGTTTCGGGCGAGCCGACCGACAACTTCTACCAGATCGACATGTCCTCGAAGAACCCCCGGTTCAGGCGCAAGATCTGGTCGAATGACCAGCTTGCGAGTCTGCGCACCGGCTGACGCCACAAAATCCGTCGCCCGTTCGGGTGCGCCGTGTATTGCTCCGCCCAAGCCTGACTGTTTCGTCCCGCCCGCCCGGTCAGGAAAACGCCGGTAGCACCGCTGTCGCGAGCAGACGCTCGTTGTCGACCATGTAGTCCGAGCGACAGGCCGAGTTCAACATGATGGTGCGCGCGCCGGCATCGACATATTCGCGCAGCCGGGCGATGCAATCTTCGGGATTGCCTGCCAGCGCGTACCGGCCGACCAGCCTGGAGAAGTCCTGGTTGTACTGTAGCGACAATCGCTGCGCCGCCATTTCGACGGCGGTGTCGCGGTCTTCGTGCACGGCGAAAAAGATGTGGAGACCGGGGATGACCGCGTCATCGCGTCCCGCCGCGTCGGCGAACCCGGCGATGGCGGCAAGGCTGTCCGCCAGGCGCTCCGGTGTGTACATGTAGGGTAGCCAGCCGTTGCCGTGTCGGGCGCAGCGGCGCATGGCGGCTTCGCTGCGCCCCGAGATCCAGATCGGCGGGTGCGGTCTCTGCTTGGGTTTGGGCGCGAGCGTGACGCCGGAAAGCTGCGTAAAGCGTCCCTCGACACTGACGTCGTCCTCCGTCCACAGGCGCTTCATGATCGCCAGCGATTCGTTCGTTCGTGCGCCGCGCTCGCGAACCGGAACGCCACAGGCTTCGAATTCCCTGGCGAACTCGCCTCCCACGCCGACGCCGAGGTGGAAACGGCCGTTGGAGACGAGGTCGAGGGTGGCGACCAATTTGGCCAGCAGCGGCGGCGGGTACAAGGGCACGAGCGTGATCGCGCTCATGAGCTTGATCGAGGATGTGGCCCCCGCGGCCGCGGCGAGCGCGATCAGCCCATTGTTGACCGGACCGTAGAAGAAGACGTGCTCTCCGGTGGACACGAACTGGTAGCCGAGCCGTTCCGCCTCCCGGGCGTTCGCGGCGATGTCATCGATCCGCCGCAAGCCAATGCCGAATTCCACGTGGGCCATGCGTTTCTTCTCTTCCCCGTTATCGACGCCGATTGCCGAGCTGATGGCCCGCGTCGGTCGAAATCATAATCTCCCCGCGTTACCACCGCAGAAAGTGGCACGTTGGAATGTCGACGCAGCGGTGCCCCCACTTGCCAGTTGGTTATGCTCAAGGCACTTGGGTTCAAACAGGAGCAAGGGTGTCATGGCGGAGTTCGGCGAGTTCGTCGCATTCCTCTGCACCGAAGCGGCGTCGTGGATCCACGGCCAGTCCATCAACCACTGTGGCGGATCGTTCATGGGGCATTGACGGCGCTGATCGCGCGCCGCGTCAGCCCGACGTCAGCCTCCGTTCAGGAGGTCCGTATATTTGGAAAACCGCGTGTCCTGGCGCGTGGCGATTTCGATCAGGCAGACCTTGCCTTCCTTGTTGGCGATTTGCGCTTCCTTGATCGCCGGTGCGATCGCCTCGACCTCGTTCACGTTGATCGCCTTCGCGCCGAGGGCGCGGGCAACGCCGGCATAGTCTCCGCCCTGGTTGCCGGCGCCGTAGCGCTCCATCGCGACCGGCATGTTTTTGTCGTATCCGCCCATCGTGCGGTTGTTGATGACGATGCTCGTGATCGGAATCTCCGCCCGCACGGCTGTCTCGATCTCCGTTCCGGTGTGGCCGAACGCCAGGTCGCCCATGAAGTTCATGCAGAACTTGTCCGGGTTGGCCATCTTCGAGCCCATCGCAAGCGGAATGCCGTACCCCAGGTGCGTGGTCTTGCCCCAGCCGATGTATCCGTGCGGCACGGTCGCCTTGTAGAACGGCATGATCTGATCGCGCGGGTTGCCGGCATCGTGGGTCACCACGCTGTTGGCGTGATCGAGAGTCTTGTTGATTTCGTTGACGACGCGATAGGGATTGATCGGCGTTTCGTCGGACGTCAGGAGCGGCGCCCACTCCGCCAGCCATTCGGCCTTCGTGGCGGCGATCTCGGCAGCGAATGCGGTGTTCGTTTCGCGCCCGTTGTCGCCCACCGCCGCCTTCACTTCGTCGATCATCAGTTCGAGGGCGAGTTTGGCGTCGCCCACGAGCCCGATATCGATGTCGTAGTCCTTGTTGATGTCCTCGACGGAGACGTTCGAGTGGATCATGAACTTGCCCGGCGGAATGTCGATGCCGAAGTTCGTCCGCGTCAGGCCCGAGCCTACGCAGAGTATCGTGTCCGCCGCTCCCAACCACTTGAACACGGCTTTCGGCGCTGTCCTGTTCGCCGAACCTAGCGCCAGCGGATGATCGTCGGGGAACGCGCTCTTGCCCGGCATCGTGGTGATGACCGGGATCTGCGTCAGTTCCGCCAGCGCGCGCAATTCTTCCCCGGCCTCGGCATAGAGCACCCCCTGTCCGGCCCAGATCACGGGATTGCGGGCGTCGAGCAGCGCCTTCACCGCGTCCCTGACGTCTGAACGGTTGGGCGCGTATTTCATGGCTTTCGAAGCTCGATAGTTGACGGCGTTTTCGGGCACTTGCTGACCCAGCACGTCGCCGTGCAACTCGACCAGCGCCGGCCCGGGCCGGCCGTTTCTCACCGCGTGAAACGCGCGGCGGATTTGCCGCGCTGTCAACTCGATCCTGTCGATGGAAAGCGCGAGCTTGGTGACTTCTTCGTAGCTCCTGGTGGCGGAGAAATTCGGCTTGATGTCATAGCCGCGCAAGCCCGCACTGCCTGGGAGAAAGACGATGGGAACTCCCTCGCCCCAGGCCTGGGCGATACCGCCGTACGAGTTCTCGACGCCCGGCCCGCCTTGCGACGCGAACACGCCGATATGGTTGCCCGACGACTGTCGACTGAAACCGTCGGCGGCGTTGATACCGCCTCTTTCCTGCCGGAACACGATGGGCCGGATGCCGACCTTGGCGACCGCCTCGATGAGCGGGTTTGCCGGAAAGCACGCCATCCAGGACACGCCCTCGGCCTTCAGGCAGCGCGCGATCAAATCGAAACCGTTCATTCTCCTCCCCGGTCATTTTATGGAACGGGCAAGGTTAGCATGGAGGGGCTTGGCGCGACCTGCTCGATGTCTATCTCACGCCGGGCAGGCGCGGCGGCGCATCCGCGGGGCGCGCCGACTCCTGATCGAGCCACTTGCGCATCAGCGTCTTGATCTGGGTCTGGTACGGCACGCCGCGCAGCCGCGCCTGGATCTTGAAGGTGGCGAGCAAGGGTTCGGGAACCTTTAGGCTGATGAGGCGGGAACGGGCGTTGGCAGCGCCCTGGATTTTCTTGAAGTCGTCGAGAAAACGGACTATGTCGTCGGGGGACAGCTCACGGCAGCGTTCGAGATATGCGGCGGTGAATCGTTGCACGGGACGTGGTTTGGCCTTCATCTGACTAGAGCTGCTCCAGCGCACGAATGTCCTCGATGTCCTGGGGGCGGCCACTTTCGCGTTTCATGGCGATCAGGTCCCCGATGGACAGCACTGTCACCGGGCCGGACGCGAGTTCCACGCGCTTTGTTCGCCTGCCCCGCAGGTCATAGTTGATGATGATGTCCACCTGTTCCAATGGATCGTCCGGATTGTGGAACTTCCAGGCGATCAGATTGCGGTTCCGGACGTATTCTTCGCGGAACGCGTAGACCTCCCTGGCGCTCACCGGCAACCCCGACACCAGGCCAATTCCGTTCAACGCGGCTTCCGCCAGGACCAGCGTCCGTTCTGTCCAGGGGAACACCAAATTGATGTCGATAGTCCCACGAATGGCACCATGCAAAGCCACCGCGTAGCCGCCTACGACGGCGTAGCGTGCGCCGGAACTGCGCAACGCGGCGCAGATTCGCTCTAAAGAAGTCACTCTGAGAGTATACCGGTATATACCAATAGGAGGCTCCACCTGAAATGCGAGGGCTTTTGTGGCGCGTTGGGGACGACTTTGCTACTGGCCTTGCCGAAATCATAATTTACGTTTGGTGCACCAAATGTAAATTGAGTGTGTAAACTATGCCCTTATGATCCAGAGAGAGCCTTGGCTGAAGAAGATCAGCGATGCTTGGTCGCGCCGCCCGATCATCTGGCTCTCCGGCGTTCGCCGGGTCGGCAAGACGACACTCTGTCGGATGTTGCCGGATGCGGTCTACATGAATTGCGACCTGCCGTCCGTACAACGCGCATTGGAGGATCCGGAGTTGTTTTTCGAGGGGCTGGAAGCGGGCACCGTCGTGGTGTTCGACGAGGTGCATCGGTTGGAGGACCCGAGTCGTCTGCTGAAGATCGCCGCGGACGCATATCCGCAGCTTCGGATCTTGGCTACGGGCTCTTCGACGCTGGCGGCGACGCGGAAGTTCCGTGACTCATTGACCGGACGCAAGCACGAGGTGCATCTCGGCCCCGTGCCGTGGGAGGAGTGCACCGGGGCCTTCGGCATCAACGATCTCGACCGCCGTTTGCTGCACGGCGGCCTGCCGGAGCCACTGCTCGCCTCGGACAAGGATCCGGCCTTCTTCGGTGAGTGGATCGACAGTTTCTACGCCCGCGACATCATGGAACTGTTCGGCATCCGCAATCGGCAAGGGTTTCTCACGCTCTTCCGCCTGCTCCTGCTACGCAGCGGTGGCCAGCTCGACTACAGCCAACTCGCGTCCTTGAGCGAGATGAGCCGCCCAACGGTGAAATCCCATATCGAGGCCATGCGGATCGCGCACGCCATGCGACTATTGCGACCGTTTCATGGCGGCGGCAAACAAGAGATCGTCAGCCGTCCGAAGTGCTACGCCTTCGATACCGGGTTTGTCACGTTCGAGCGGGGCTGGAACGACATCCGCGACGACGACCGGGGTCTGCTATGGGAGCATCTGGTTCTGGATTCGTTACTGATGCGTTGTCCGGAGCAGGACGTTCTCTACTGGCAGGACAAATCTCGGCGCGAGGTGGACTTCGTCATCCGTCACGGCGGGGGGCGCGTGGATCTCGTGGAGTGCAAGATAAACGCGGATAAGCTGGATCCGGCTCCGGTCGAAGTATTCCGCTCCCTCTACCCGGAGGGATCAAACTTCGTGGTGACGCCACGGGTGCCGGAACCCCACCGCATCCGCCGCCGGGGCATGGTGTTCACCGTGTGCTCCACCCGCCACCTCCCAGGTGCCGCACCCTTTGGGCGTAGATAGCGGAGACGGTACGCTTGACTGCGGGCTCCGTTCGCGCACGAGCGCACGGACGCGGCCGTATACAATCGGCATGTTGGTTTCGAGGGTAGGGTGATGTCGGAAACGGCGCGAACGCGGTGCGATGCCGTGGTAGTGGGCGCTGGATTCGCCGGCCTCTACATGCTCCATCGATTGAGCCAGGCTGGCTTCAACGCGCGGGTGTTCGAGGCGGGGTCGGGCGTCGGTGGCACGTGGTACTGGAATCGGTACCCGGGCGCGCGATGCGATATCGAGAGCATGGAGTATTCCTACAGCTTCTCGAACGCGTTGCAGCAGGAGTGGAAGTGGACGGAACGCTACGCCGGCCAGCCGGAGATCCTGCGCTACGCCGAACACGTCGCCGACCGGTTCGATCTCAGGAGGGACATCACATTCGACACACGTATCGCCAAGGCGGCATTTGACGAGGCAGCGAGCCGCTGGCGCATCGACACCGACACCGGCGAGACCGTGGAGGCTAAGGCCTTGATCATGGCGACCGGCTGTCTGTCGTCCGCAAACCTGCCCGAATTCGAAGGTCGGATGCGTTTTCTGGGCGAGACCTACCACACCGGCCGCTGGCCCCACGATGGCGTCGACTTTGCCGGCAAGCGGGTGGGGGTGATCGGTACGGGCTCATCCGCCATTCAGGCGATCCCCATCATCGCAGCCGAAGCGGAACACCTCACCGTCTTTCAGCGTACGCCCAACTACTCCATTCCGGCACGCAACGGATCCATCGATCCCGACTACGTGCGCGAAATCAAGGCGGAATACCCGGCGTTCCGGGCCCGTAACCGTCGGATGTACGCCGGTTTCGGGTCAAGGATATTCCGCAAGGAATCCCCTGCGCTGGAGGACGATCCTCGCGAGCGGGAGGCTACTTACCAGGATCGCTGGAAACGGGGTGGTTTGAGCTTTCTTGGCGCCTACAATGATCTCCTGATCAACCGCGACGCCAACGAAACGGCGGCGGAGTTCGTGCGGGGACGGGTTCGCGGCATTGTCAAGGATCCCAGCGTCGCGGAACTCCTGTGTCCGGACAACGTGATCGGCTGCAAGCGGCCCTGCCTGGACACCGGCTACTTCGAAACCTACAACCGGTCGAACGTCGAACTTCCAGACGCGCGAACCCATCCCATCGAGCGCATCACGCCGGATGCCGTCGTGGTCAAGGTATTGAGTCGGGAAACGGGGGACACCATGCAGGAAAGCTCCCGCAAGATCGCGCTCGACCGCATCGTCTTTGCGACGGGGTTCGACGCCATGACTGGCGCCGTGCTCGGGGTCGATATCCGCGGCCGAGGCGGCCAGACCCTGCGCGAAAAGTGGTCCGAGGGACCGCGCACCTACCTGGGCCTCGGCACCGCCGGTTTTCCCAACCTGTTTCTGATCACCGGGCCCGGCAGTCCGTCGGTGCTGACCAACATGATGGTATCCATCGAGCAGCACGTGGATTGGATCGCCGACTGCCTGGTGCACCTGCGCCGCGAGAAGCTGGCGATGATCGAGGCCACTGCGGAAGCCGAGGACGCCTGGGTGGACCACGTCAACGCGGTCGCCGGCCTCACGCTCTATCCGACCTGCAACTCCTGGTACCTGGGCAAGAACATTCCCGGCAAGCCCCAGGTATTCATGCCGCTGATCGGCTTCCCGCCCTATGCTGAGAAGTGCGCGGAGGTGGCTGCGAACGGCTACGAAGGCTTCGCGCTGCGCTGAGCCCTCTGGCTCGGCGCGGCACTCACGTCGCCGAGTGCCACCGGTAACATCGGTTGACCGCGCTGAAGGGCATGGATCTAGTTTTTTCATCCACGCACGCCACCGCGGCATTGTCGGGTGGATTCAAGTACTGCAGGGTGGTGTTGATCGCTTTGGCGGCGCGCTGCCCGCTGCACGACTACGTGGGGAAGTGAGCGGAAGGAGCGGGCGATGTTGAGCAGTTAGATGGCTTCTCTTGAGATTGGATGACATGACCCGCATCAATTCGCCTCATAACTCTTCTGCAAAAGAGGCTTCGCCCGTTCTAGGTCTTCCTGTGTGCGGATGGTGACTTCGAAGTCACCCGTACCGTAGTGGCCGACATTGCGGACGTCACGGCTGAATCCATCTTCTAGGGGTGTGGCGTCCGGATCCACCTTTAGATATATCGTCACCGTTGCCTTGTTTGGATGCACTTCGACGCAGGCGAAGTTCCGAAGCCGCTTGAAGGCAGCGTAAAATTTGAGTGTCTTCTCCTGTACGTCGTCACCGAAGGCCAAAATGTGTGCCTGAAGCGCTTGATAGAGATCCTGCAGCGACCCTTCTAGCCCCGTAAGGATGTTGGCAATTATCTTCGGACCAGACGTTGACGTAACGCTTACGTTTCCGCGGTGAGCTACCGGCTCCGCCAAGATCGAGTTAACCAACTCCAACATCAGCAGATGTTCGCCAAAGCGTCGGTAACGGATCAACTCGATACTTCGGTTCATTTGTTTTACCGCATGCTCGTCGTAACGCGTGAACCCACCTGCGATGCAGAGTAGGCGCGGTGCGGACCAGTCGATTCCTTCGGCAACATCCTGGCCCAGTTTTTTCAGTACCAGCAGTTCGAACTCCGCTTGGTGATCGAGCAACCAGTCCATGTAAAAGAGCCCTTGATTGATGACGTTTTCGTTTGTGGCGCGCTTGTACTCGATGATCGCTGGGCTCGCATTCTCATCGATGCCGAGTGTGTCGATTCGTCCCCCATGCTTTGGACCTGTCGAATACTCGCTTTCAAGTAATCGGATACCGAGTACCGCATCAAGATTCTGCTCGATGAGATTTTGAAGAGATTTTTCGAGCGCCACGGCGCTTCCAGGAATCTCGTTGGCCAACTCATCGCCCAAGGCGAACAGCTTGATGTCGGTCATAGGTTCCTACCCCTTTGAATGCGTGTCCACCATATCATCTGGTCGCACCTGAATGTCGGCTTGATCAATGGAGGATATCAGCGACCATCTCTCAGTCCACCCGTGACGGCGGTTCGCTGCTGAATGCCTATAGCTGCGTGCCAAGGCCCGCCATATCGCCGATAATGGGTTCGATTCAGTCTCCCGCAACCACGAACTCATTTCAATTTGCAGGTGGCCCTTCGTCCAACAATTTGAACAGCGTCCTGTTTGCGATGCTGAATGCACTGCCGCCTGCACGCCGTGTGCGCACTGAGTCGGCCGTAGGTTCGGGGATCGGAGTCAGGCGCGGCTGAGAAGATGCGCTTATTGATATCGCTGATCTTGGCCCAGCCTTCGTCGTCCGAACCCTTGATCACCCGAGTGACAATCTTCATCGCGTCTGAAGGGGGCTTCGTCAAATTCTCTTCTTTCGTCGGTCGGGTCTCACTCCCGACTCACTGCACCGCAGACTGGACAGCTTACCTTTGGTCAGAAGCGTTCCCTCAAGACGAACGGCGAAGTCTGGGACGCTAACCCGTCCCTCAGCGCGCACGCGAGACCGGATCATGCGTGCAATGCGCCCCCGCCCGCCTTTCGGTGGAGGCCCGGTCGTGGCGCGCCTGGGCAAGCTCGTAGCTCGCCTGCATCCGCATCCAGTGATCGGCGGTGCCCCAGCCAATGTCCTCCAGTGCCAGTGCCATGTTCGCGGATACCCCCGCCTTACCGTTCGACACACGCGACAGCGTTCCGCGTTCGCAGCCGAGCCGCCGACTTGGTGACGTTCCAGCCGACTTCGTCCATGCTTTCGCGGATCGGTTCGCATGCATGGGCGACCCGCGCTTCTCGAATTTGGGAGCGCCGCGCTTAGCCCAGATCGTGACGGTGCCGGCGGGCACCGTCACGCGACCGCGCTCAGACCGTTCTTCGCCACCAACGTCAACAGCTTCAACGAAGCACCCCGCGGTCGCTTCTCTCCGCGTTCCCACTGGCTCACCAAGCCCGTGGTTACATTGAGGTAGCGCGCAAACACCGCTTGGCTCGCATGCTCACGAAGCCGAAGCTCGCGAATTTCCTCCGGGGCCATCGCCTCGACCGGCGTAAGACACATTTCGTCGAACGCCCTCATGGTCCGCTTCGTCATGACCCCTGCCTCGGTCAAGCCGATGGCCGTTTCGTGAGCGGCCGCCAAGGCCTCGCTCTTGTACCGCTTAGTCATCGCATGTCACTCGGATAATCGTTTCATTGGCCAAGGCTGCCTCGAGGCTCGCCCGTGTGAGATTGAGCATTTCGTTCGCCAGCATTCGGAAGGCGTCAAGCTCGTTTCGACGCAGATTCGACCGGCTGCTCTTGGCAAAGCCGTAGACGAAGAAGGCCAATTCGTCTCGGCGAAACAGCACAATCGCGCGAAACCCGCCGGACCTGCCACCTCCCTTCCGGGCGATGCGCTGCTTGATGACCCCGCCGCCGAGATCAGCATCGATCAGGCCCTTTCGAGCCCGCCGGACGGCCTCGCACAACGCGGCATCCTCCAGCCCTTCGCGGTCGGCGAAACGTGCGAACGCCTTGGTCTTGAACGTCTGCAATTCGGATCTGGCGATCGCCTGTCATCAGGCGGCTTTCTATAGCACTAAGTGCGGTAATGTTCAATCTACATGTGCAGTCTTCAGGACGCACCAAGATAGGTGCCGCAGCAAGGATCGAGCCCATGGACGCCTGGTTCTCACACCTGGCACACCGAATAGCCGTACTCCTCCGCCGCGGCGGCGATCCAGCGCGACAGGTAGTCCGCGTAGCTGCGGCGAATCGCGAGGTCGAAACTGCCGTCGGCGTTGGCGGCGACCAGCGCGGCGGCTTTCGCGAACACTGTCTGGACACAACGTCCCGGCGGAAAGTTCCGGGGGTTGAAGTCGTAGGGACTCGATTTCTGCAGCACCTTGCCGGCGTCCTCGCCCGAGAGATTGACGTGTACCAGGCTGCCGCTCACGTCCGTGACGGAGGGGCGGTCGGGCACGGCGTCGCGCAGCCGTTGCTCCAGCTTCGATTGCTCGCCGTCGGGCACGATAAGCAGCCACTCGTTCGGACCGAGCCAGTAGGCGCGGACATCCCCGGCTTGGTGCCAACTGCACGGTTTGATCGGAAGGTCTACCCCCAGCGCCGTCGCGACCGCATCGCGAAACGCCGGGTCGTCCGTATCGCCTCGGAGATTCAGGCATCCCCGCGACGCCAGGTCGCGCAACTCGACACCGGGCGCTTCAGACATTCTGGCGCGCTCCTTCGGGGTCGTAGAAGACGGGACTGACGATGGTCGCGGAGACTATCCGCCCGTCGGCCAGGGGAGCGTAGAGGATCTGGCCCGCACGCTTGCTGCCCCTTTTCACCATCGCGAGCGCGACGGAACGGGTCAGGCGCGCGCTGTAGTAGCTGGAGGTGACGTGTCCTTGCATGGGAACCGGCCGAGGGCGTCTGGGCTCGTCGACCAGTTGCGCTCCTTCTGGCAGTACGGTTTCGGGATCGGCGGTGGCGAGGCCGACAAGCTGCAAGCGGTCGTCGCGCTGGTGATCGGCCAGCGCCAGCGAACGGTCGCCGATGAAGCCGAATGTCTTGTTGCGGCGCACCGCCCAGGCCATGCCCATGTCTGCTGGTGTCATGGAGCCGTCGGTGTCCTGGCCGACGATGATGAAACCCTTGTCGGCGCGCAGCACATGCATGGTCTCGGTGCCGTAGGGCGTGATGCCGAATTCCGCCCCCGCCTCGATCAGCGCGTCCCAGACCTGACAGGCGTAGTTGGCGGGGACGTTCACCTCGAAGGAGAGCTCGCCGCTGAAGCTGATGCGGAACACCCGCGCTGGAACGTCCGCGGCGAGCCCCTCGCGCACATCCATGAAGCGGAAAGCATCGCGGTCCAGGTCGATATCCGTGCACACCTTCTGCAGGACATCCCGCGACTTCGGGCCAACTACCGCCGCGGTCACCCAATGGTCGGTTACCGAGGTGAAATGGATGTCGAGCGCCGGCCACTCGGTCTGTCTCCAAAACTCCAGCCACGCGAATACCGCCTCCGCGTTGCCGGTGGTGGTGTGCATCAGGTAGCGGTTCTCGCCGATGCGCGCGGTCACGCCGTCGTCGAAGATGTACCCGTTCTCGTGCAGCATGAGGCCGTATCGACACCGGCCGATGCCGAGTCTCGTGAAACCGGTGGTATAGACGCGGTCGAGGAACACCGACGCGTCCGACCCCTGGATGTCGATCTTGCCGAGGGTCGACGCGTCGAGAATCGCCACGCCATCGCGTACGGCGAGGCACTCGCGATTGACGGCCTGGCGCATGGATTCACCCGGTCGCGGGTAGTAGCGAGGGCGTTTCCAGCGGCCCACGTCTTCCCATACGGCCCCCTGCGCCGCGTGCCAGGTGTGCATGGGGGTGTGGCGTTCGGGGTCGAACATGTCGCCCACGTCTCGGCCCCCCGCCGCGCCGAAAGTTATCGGCGTATAGGCCGGGCGAAACATCGTCGTGCCCGTGGCGGCGATGTCCTGCCCCAGGGCGCGGGCCAGGATGGCGACGCCGTTAACGTTGCCGAGCTTGCCCTGATCGGTGCCGAAGCCCAACGCGGTGTAGCGTTTCATGTGCTCCACGGACGTGTAGCCCTCCCGGGCGGCCAACTGGATGTCTGCCGCGGTCACGTCCAACTGCAGATCGACGAACTGTTTCGGAGCCCGGCTCACCGGCTTGCGATGCGGCACGAGATACAGCGCCTGCGAAGGAGTCTCGGGCGGATCCTCCGTATCCGGGATGGAGAACGTGGTCCGACCGTTGCCGAAGCCCGCGCGGGATGCGGCCATGGCGCCCGCCGAGGCACCTCCTTGCACGCATTCGCGCAATGATCGCGCGCCTGTGACCGCGCCGGCGCATATGGCGCGCGCTCCCGGATCGCCGGGCAGGAATGCCACCGCGGTATCGCTCCATCGAGGCCTGGTGCCAGTCTGAGAGCTGAGATGCAGGGTAGGGCTCCAGCCGCCGGAACAGGCGATAAGGTCGCAATCGAGCCGCCGCGAAGGGCCAGTCAGCGTATCGCCTTGCGCGTTCAACGGAGCGATGACAGCGCTGCGCACCCGGCTGCGTCCAAGGGCTTCAACGACCCCGTGGCCGCTGATCACCTCGATGCCTGCGTCCATCGCCGCTTGGACCTGCGTGCTGGAGGGACTCTGCCGAGCATCGACGACTCCCACCACTTCGCGTCCGGCCCGGCGCCAGTCGATAGCTGTTCTGTAGGCGTTGTCGTTGGTGGTGAACAACACCAGCTTGTCGCCGGGCGCCACGGCATATCGGTGGAGATAGGTGGAGACGGACGATGCCAGCATGACGCCCGGCAGGTCGTTGTTGGCGAACACCAGGGGGCGCTCGATGGCGCCCGTCGCGAGGACCGCCTGCCGTGCGCGAACGCGATGCAGACGTTGACGGGCACCCGTGTCGTCCACGGCTGGCAGGTGGTCGGTACGTCGTTCCAGTATGGTGAAGAAGTTGTGATCGTAATAGCCGCTCACCGTGGCGCGCGGCAGCAGGGTTGCGTTTGAACAAGACGAGAGTTCGGCGATGGCGTCTTGCACCCAGTCCGCTCCGCTCCCGCCGTCAACGGCGGGAGTCCTGCCGAGCAGGCTGCCGCCGAACTCCCGCTGCTCGTCGGCGATGAGAGTGCGGGCGCCGGAGCGGGCGGCTTCCAGGGCGGCGGCGAGGCCGGCGGGACCCGCGCCGACCACCAGCACGTCGCAGTGCTGATTCAGCTTGTCGTACGTGTCGGGATCTGGTCCATCCGGGGCTTCGCCGAAACCCGCCGCGCGGCGCAGCAGTCGTTCCCACATCATCCACAGGCGCCGTGGCCGCATGAAGGTCTTGTAGTAGAAGCCCGCCGGCACAAGACCGCTGAAGGCGCCAAGCAAACGCTGCGGGCCCGATCGGGTTGATCGCGCCTCAAGTCCCTCGAACAGCTCGACCTCGGTGGCCTTGAGGTTCGGGACGCTGCCGGGGCCGCTTCCCAGGTGGACGATGGCGTTGGGTTCTTCCGGCCCGTGCCCGACTATCCCGCGTCTCCGACCATATTTGAGGCTGCGCGCCACCGTGTCGACGCCGCCCGCGAGCAGCGCCGACGCCAGGGTGTCGCCCGCGTAGCCCTGCATCGCGCGACCGTCGAACGAGAAGCTGAGCGCGCGGCTGCGATCGATCCGGCCGCCGTTCGGCAAGCGTCGGGGTTGCGCAGGCACTAGGGCGTCGTCTCTGCGGGCGACCCCGGTGCGGGCTTGCCCATGGGATAAACCTCCAGGATTTCGTAGCTCACGGTGTCGCGCAGGACATTGAAGTAGCGTCGGCAGCCCGCTGTATGCACCCATATCTCGCGGTGTGGTCCGCGTGGGTTCGTGCGGAAGTGCAGGTAGTCTCCCCACTCCTCGTCAGACAACGCGCCAGGCTCCGACGGGCGAAGAATGTGCGCCTCGCCGGCGTAGCTGAATTCCTCTTCGCTGCGCGTCTCCTGGCAGTGGGGACAGTGTATGTGCAGCATCAGTGGGCGACCCCCGCGGCGCCGTGCTCGTCGATGAGCGCGCCGCTCGCGAATCGGTCCATCGCGAAAGGCGCGGCGAGCGGATGCGGTCGGTCGTTGGCGAGGGTATCGGCAAACACGTACCCCGATCCCGGCGTCGCCTTGAAGCCGCCCGTGCCCCAGCCGCAGTTGAAGTAGAGCCCCTCGATAGGTGTCTTGCCGATGATCGGACAGGCGTCCGGGCAAATGTCGACGATGCCTCCCCACTGGCGGTTCATGCGTACGCGGCTGAAAGCGGGGAACAGTTCGCACACCGAGGCCAGGGTGTGCTCGATCACGTGGAACGAACCGCGCTGGCCGTAGCCGTTGTAGCTGTCGGTCCCGGCGCCGATCACGAGGTCGCCCTTGTCGGCCTGGCTTATGTAGCAGTGGACGGCGTTGGACATCACCACGGTGTCGAGGCACGGCTTCAGCGGCTCGGACACAAGTGCTTGCAGGGGACGCGACTCGATCGGCAGGCGCAACCCCGCCATCGCTGCCAGCACGCCGGAATTGCCCGCCGCGACACAGGCCACCTTGCGCGCGCCGATGAAGCCTCGACTGGTCTCGACGCCGGCAACCGCGCCGTTTCGGCACCGGATGCCGGTGACCTCGGTTTGCTGTAAGAGGTCGACACCATGCGCGTCGGCCGCGCGCGCGTAGCCCCAGGCCACCGCGTCGTGGCGGGCGACACCGCCGCGCGGCTGCCAGGATGCGCCCAACACCGGATAGCGGGCCTTTGGTGAGCAGTTCAACAAGGGCACACGTTTCTGCACCTCGGCAGAATTGAGTACTACGCCGTCGATGCCGTTCAGCCTGTTCGCGTTCACTCGCCGCTCAATGTCACGCATGTCCTGCAGCGTGTGTCCCAGGTTGAGGACGCCGCGCGGGCTGAACATGACGTTGAAGTTGAGTTCCTGGCTCAAGCCCTCCCACAGGTTCAGTGAGAAGTCATAGAGATGCGCCGCTTCGTCGCGCAGGTAGTTGGAGCGCACGATGGTGGTGTTGCGGCCGGTGTTGCCGCCCCCGAGGTATCCTTTTTCGACCACCGCGACATCGGTGACGCCGTGCTCGCTGGCGAGGTAGTAGGCCGTCGCGAGACCGTGTCCGCCACCGCCCACGATCACCGTGTCGTAGGCGTCTTTTGGCGTTGGGTCGCGCCATACCCTCGGCCAGTCCTCGTGGTGGCGCCGGGCGTGTTTGAACAGGCTGAGGAGCGAATATTTTTCCATGGCTTAGGCGCAAGCCAGGTCATTCGATATGGACAAGTGTTTTCTAGTCGTCGACTGTGGCACCAGCATCGAATGCGGCCGTCACATTTAGGGAGAAGCCGTCAAGCACCGCCGAACTTGTCAGTGTGCCACGACCGAAGACCCCGCGTTCGACATATGCATCGTCTACGAGCTTCAGCACCGTCACCGTGTCGGTCGTCGGATCGACGATCCAGTATTCCGGTATCCCGGCCTCGGCGTAGTCGTGGCGCTTGTCCACGAGGTCGCGCTCGGGTCGGTCGGGACTGACCACTTCGACCACCACGTCAGCACCGGACCAGAAACGGTTGCGACGACGTGGGTCGTTGGCTTCTTTGACCAGCAGCAGGTCGGGTTCCCTAAATCTGTCGTCGCGCACCCGTAGTCGCAAGGGCGCGAATCGAACCTTGCCGCCGCGGGAATGCACGAACGCCGAGAACACTTCGTTGAGGTAGTGCAGGATCCCCTGGTGGCCGTCTGTCTGCGTCGGCAATACCTCAATGCGCCCGTCCGCCAACTCGACAAGCCGGCGGGTCTGGTCCGTCAACCAAAGATAGGCGTCTTCATTCCAGCAGCCTTGGCGCGGCAGCACATCGCAAATGAACGCGTAGAGTTCCGCTTGCTCGCCGTGTACTGCCGCAGGCTCGCCCGCGATAGCCATCTTCGTCCCCTTCCGATTCAGAGGCGAATTTGAACAAAAACCTTACAGGACATTCGGGCCTCGGTCTACGCAGATTGTCGTGGGTTGGTCGAGAACATGGGCTCCATGGTCGAAGTGGGCAGCCAAGTCTTGAAGGGCAGTTGAATTGGACCATAATTCCGCCACTTGAGGTGGGTACGAGGTTCTGCCCGATGAAACCCCCAAACTCTGCTCGCATCCCCGACAGGGGCGAAACCGCCAACCCATCCCGCATGGTCGGTTCGAGCGCTGCGAAGCCTTCGCGGCGCGTCGAATTCACGCGCATGGATCAAGGCACCGCAGAGGACTATGCCCTCCTCGACGAGCTTGCGAAACCCTATATCGCGAAGACCGGCGACCGCGTGCTCGCCTACCTTGAGAACCTCAGGGACGGTTTGCTCGGGTACCGCGTCGACCGCTACCAGCACTCGCTGCAGACGGCGACCCGGGCGCTGCGCGCCGGAGAGTGCGAGGAGATCGTGGTCGCCTCGCTCGTCCACGACATCGGTGATGTGCTGTCACCGGAGAACCATGCCGAACTGAGCGCTGCGGTACTGCGACCCGATGTCGCGACGGTTCACAACGTCGAGTTCGATGGCGAATCGATCCGGCCGCCGCCATCTTCAGGACGCCTATTTCGAGCACGACAACGTCCGCAACCACCTGTCGGTGTTGCGGCGTACCGGGCGGATTTGACTATTCTTCAGTTCGGCGTGGAACACACAACGCCGCCGTTGAAGTGTGGACCATGAAGTTTCTCCCCCCACGCCAGTACCAACCCCGGATGAACCGACTATTTCAGCGCATTGCGGAGGAAGTGGGGAACCGACTGCGAGATGCCCGCATCGAACACATCGGAGCTTCGTCGATTCCGGGAGCCATTTCCAAGGGAGATCTGGACGTGTTCGTCGGCGTTCCGAGACATCGCTTTGCCCCGAGCATTCTGATCCTGGAAGACATGGGGTATTCGGAGAAGAAGGGCACACTTGGAACTCAGTCCTTACGTATGCTCGAAACCAAAAAGTATGATTGCGACGTAGCGATCCAACTGGTCGAGAACGGCTCTTCCTTCGAAATGTTCCTGAAATTCAGGGACATTCTTCGCAACGATGCGAAGTTGCTCTCCGAGTACAACGCAATGAAGCGAAGTTGTGAGGGGTTCAGCGAGGAACGCTACCGGACGACAAAAGCCGCCTTCATCGAAAGCGTGCTGACATCGGAGTGAACCGCACGACGGCGGTCAAACCACGCACTTGGCCAAATCAGCCGCAAGTTGACGGTCAATGACTTCCCGCGCGGCTGGGATGGCGACGACCTGACGATCACGCGCGCCCTCGGATCCGCTTGGCTTCGAAACGGTAGTTCCGCCGTGCTCGCCGTGCCAAGTGCAGTAGCGCCATTCGAGCGCAACGTGCTGATCAACTTGGCCCACCCGGACGCATCCCGCATCGTTGTCGGCCCCGAAACGCCAGTCCCTTGGGACCGGCGACTCTTTCCGCTGCGGCCATGAAAGGGTATCCCTACGGGATATCCGCACCCCCCGGCGAACCGGCAACTACTTCGGTGTCGGCGCTCGTGGGTCTATGGGACAGGCGCTCTCATGCCCGCAACCGTGCGTTATCGGGATCCCAGGGACTTTCCTGCACCACGCGGGCCGGATACTTCTCGCCAAGGATCTCGATCTCCATCGACGTGCCGACCTCAGCAACATCCGGACGCACCATCGCCAGCGCCAGGGATTGCTCAAGCCGGAAGCCGTAGTTGCCACTGGTTGCCCTGCCGACCATCTCGCCGCCGACGTAGAGCGGGTTGTTGCCGATGGGGTCGGCGTCTTCGGGGCCGTTCACCGACAGGGTGACAAAGCGGTTGGCGAACCCGCGCTGGTGCCATTCCAGGAGTCCCGCGCGACCGGTGAAATCGTCCTTGTCCAGGCGCACGAAACGATCAAGACCGGATTCCAGGGCGGCATACTCGATGGATAGTTCCGTGCCGATCATGCGGTAGGACTTCTCGACGCGCAGCGAGTCCATGGCGCGGATGCCGAAAGGTTTGACGCCGAGGTCGCGGCCGGCATCCATCAGCGCGTCGAAAATGGTGTTCTGGTACTCGATGCCGTGATGGATCTCCCAGCCGAGTTCGCCGACGAAGTTGAGCCGCAGAAGCTTCGCGGGCGCGAGGCCGATGGTCGCGTTCTTGCCGGTGAGCCAACGGAACGAAGCGTTGGAAAGGTCGGTGTCGCAGATGCGCGACAGGAGTTCCCGGGATTTCGGTCCCGCCACGACGAGGACGCCCATCGCGGCCGTCAGGTTCTCGAATTGGACCGAGCCGTCGGTCGGCATCTGGCGCCGCAGCCAGTCGTGATCCAGCCGCTGGAAGGCGCCGGCCGACACCAGGTAGAAACGATCCGCCGCCTCGCGGTGGATAGTGAACTCGGAGTGCACGCCGCCTCGACTGTTGAGCGCGTGGCACAGTCCGATGCGTCCCCGCCCGGGAAGGCGATTGGCTACGAACCGGTCCAGGAATCGCGCCGCTCCGGGGCCGCTGACCCGAGCCTTGGCGAACGCGGTCATGTCGAGCACGCCGACGTTGTCTCGTACATTGCGGCACTCGGCGCCCACAGGCTCGAACCAGCGCGACCGGCGAAACGACCAGTGGTCTTCCTGCGCGACGCCGTCGGGAGCGAACCAGTTGGGCCGCTCCCAGCCGAACTTCTGCCCGAACACCGCGCCCAGGTCGCGCATCCGCCGGTAGCACGGCGCTGTGCGCAACGGTCGACCGGCGGGTCGCTCTTCGTCCGGATAGTGGGCCGTAAAGACGTTGGCGTAGGCTTCCTCGTTCTTCGCCTTGAGGTAGGCGCCGGTGGCGTAGTCGCCGAATCGGCGCGGGTCGACGCCGAGCATGTCGATGGTGGGCTCGCCTTCGACGATCCACTCGGCGAGTTGCCAGCCGGCGCCGGCTGCGGCGGTGATGCCGAAGCTATGGCCCTCGTTGAGCCAGAAGTTGTGCTTGTCCCATGCGGGGCCGACGATGGGGCTGCCGTCCGGGGTGTAGGCGATTGCGCCGTTGTAGACACGCTTGATGCCCAAATCCGCGAACGCGGGCACCCGGCGAATGGCGGACTCGATGTGCGGCATCAGGCGGTCGATATCGTCGTTGAAGAGTTCGTACTCGCTCTGGGGGTCGGGGCCGTCCAGGTAGCATGCCGGAGCGCCTTTCTCGTACGGACCGAGCAACAGGCCGCCGGCTTCTTCGCGCATGTACCAGGAGCCGTCCGATTCGCGCAGCACGCCCAACTCCGGCAAACCCTGTTCGTGCCGGGCGAGGATTTCCGGGTGCGTCTCGGTCACGATGTATTGGTGTTGTACCGGCAGCACCGGGACGTCGAGGCCGACCATGGCACCCGTGCGGCGCGCGAAGTTGCCCGTCGCGGACACGACGTGCTCGGCAATCCAGTCGCCCTTGTCGGTGCGTATCAGCCACTCGCCGTCGGGTGTCTGCTCGATGCCGGTGACGCAGGTCTGGCGATGGATCGAGGCGCCCCGGCGGCGGGCGCCGCGCGCCAGCGCCTGAGTGAGATCGGCCGGCTGAATGTAGCCGTCGTCGGGGTGGCGCATGGCGCCGACAAGTCCATCTGTGACCGCTAGCGGCCACATGTCGTGCACCTCGTCGGGGGTAAGGAACTCGACGTTCACGCCGATGGTGCGCGCGACGCCCGCGTACTGGCGGTACTCGTCCATGCGGTCCGGCGTCATCGCCAAACGTATGTTGCCGACGGTGCGCAGGCCCACATCGTCGCCGGTCTCCTCGGCAAGCGTGCGGTAGAGATTGACTGAGTACTTGTGGATCTGGCCCACGGAGTAGCTCATGTTGAACAGCGGCAAGAGGCCGGCGGCGTGCCACGTCGAACCCGAGGTCAGTTCCTTGCGCTCCAGCAGAGCCACGTCCGACCAGCCCTTTCGTGCCAGTTGATAGAGGGTGGCGACGCCGACGACACCGCCGCCGATGACCACCACGCGGGCATGTTGCGCCATTTACCGTTCCCCCTGGGCTTGCGGTGCACGGAACCACCGCCACATCTCGGCGCGCGCTGCGCCGTCCACGTTTGGCGCGCCCCGGCCCGAGCTGAGGTCGGGTTGCCACACCGAGCGGCTGTCGACGCCGAACCGGGTCCGGCCCGACGCATCGCTCGCGCCAGCGTGCAGGTGCGCAGCCGAAAAGGCCAGAAGCTGGCCGGGCTCGATGAGCACAGGCACCCCCGGCTGGGCGGGGCGCGCGCAGGCAACCGGCGAGAGCGGATAGTCCTCGCGGCCGCCGTTCTTGAACGCTTCGAAGTTCCATTCGTCGCTGTTGTTCGCGAGGCGACGGCGAAACGCGTCGGGCCAAAGCAGCATCGTTCTGCCCTCGGCCAGCGGATACAGCGGCAACCACCAGTTGATTTGCGCCATGATGCCGGATGCCCAGGTGTCGCGGTGCGGGGGCAGCGTTTGCAGGCGTCGGTGGTCGATATCGCTCCGCGACGGCACCGCGCGCAACCGGATCCGGTCTAGCCAGGTCGCGTCCCGGCGATAGCCGATGCGCGTCAGCGTGTCGCGCCAGTGCTGGGCGACAGTCGCGTCCCGGGGGACCACTTCGCGCGCCAGCATCGCCAGGCGGCGAAAGCTGGACGCGGACAAATGGCGCTCCGCAAGGGGAGGTTCGTCCGTCTCGAATACCCGCGTGAGGATTGCCCGCGCACGGCTTACCAGGCGCGTCACCGGCCGCAGGCCGTCAAACACCACCAACGCGCCTTCGAACAGCGCTTCGCTTAAGGCGCGGGGCGAGGTCCCGGGTTTCCAACGCTCGAACGCTATCGCCGTGTTCACTTCACTAGCAGGAGATCCGGCGGACCTACAGACCCGTGACTCGCCCCCGCTCGTCGACCCCGATATCCAGGGCGGCGGGGAGGCGCGGCAGGCCGGGCATGGTCATGACGTCGCCGCAGACGACGACCACAAATCCGGCGCCGGCGGCGAGGCGCGCTTCCCGCACCGGGAGCACGTGGCCTTCCGGCGCGCCTCTGGCCTTCGGGTCGGCGGAGAAACTGTACTGTGTCTTGGCGATGCACACGGGCAGATGACCGTAGCCCAGTGCTTCGAACTCCTCAAGCTGGCGTGCCGCGATCGGGTCCATGGACACGGCCCTGGCGCCGTAGAGGCTCGTGGCAATGCGCTCGATCTTTTGTCGTAAGGGAAGTTCGTCCGGATAGAGTAATTCGACCTCCGAGGGACCCTCTTCGAGCTTGGTGAGTATGGCTTGGGCTAGCGTGGTAGCGCCGGCACCGCCGTCCGCCCAGTGGGTGGAGGCAATGGCTTCGATGCCCTGTCGGCTGGCGATGGCTTCGATAGCGGCGATCTCGTCGTCGGTGTCGCCAGCGAAGCGGTTGATGGCGATCACCGTTTTCAACCCGAGCCTTTTCAGGATCGCAATGTGGCGCGCAAGGTTCGGCGCACCGGCGCCCACGGCTGCGGCATCCGGTGCCGCCAGATTGCGTTGGGCGATGCCCGCCTGGAATTTCAACGCCCGCACGGTGCACACCAGCACCGCCACGTCGGGAAGCAGGCCGGATTGGCGGCACTTGATATCGAGGAACTTCTCAGCGCCCAGATCCGCGCCGAAACCTGCTTCGGTGACGACTACATCGGACAGCGTCAAGGCCGCGCGCGTGGCGACCACCGAATTGCAGCCGTGGGCGATATTGGCGAAGGGGCCGCCATGGACGAATGCCAGGTTGCCTTCGAGGCTTTGCACCAGGTTGGGTTGCAGGGCGTCGCTCAGCAGGGCGGCCATCGCGCCATCGACGCCAAGATCATGCGCGGTAACCGGTTGGCCGGCTCGACTGCGGGCGACGACGATGCGGCCCAGGCGCTGCTGCAGATCCGCACGGTCGCGAGCGAGGCAAAGCACCGCCATGACTTCGGACGCGGCGGTGATATCGAAACCGCCGGCGCGATGGGCGCCTCGTCCGAGGCTGAGTTCTATCTCGCGCAGCGCGCGGTCGTTAAGGTCGATGGCCCGACGCCAGGAGATTGTCGCAGGATCCATATCGAGCGTGTTGCCCCAATACATGTGGCTGTCGAGCACGGCGGCGAGCAGGTTGTTCGCTGCGGAAACGGCGTGCAGGTCGCCATTGAAATGCAGGTTGATATCCGCCATGGGCACGATCTGGGCGCGACCGCCGCCGGTCGCGCCGCCCTTCATGCCGAAGCACGGGCCGAGGGACGGCTCGCGCAGGCAAACCGTGGCGCGCACGCCGAGCAGGTTCAGCGCGTCGCTCAGACCGATACTGGTCGTGGTCTTGCCCTCGCCCGCGGCAGTGGGCGAGATGGCGGTCACCAGCACCAGCTTGCCATCTCGCTTCGGCGCCTGGTTGTTTTCGATGCCATGGTCAATCGACAGCTTTGCCTTGTAGTGACCATACGGCGTCAGGAGATGCCGGCCGATGCCAAGGCGGGCTTCGGCGAGGGGAATGATCGGGCGCAAGCCCCCCGAGTCGTCGTCGGAAACACTGCCGGCGACTTTGGGGGCGGTTGCACGGAAGTCAACAACCGCGCCAGCGTTCGTTGTCGCGCCGTTGGCTCGCAGCCAGCGAGACGTGCGCGGCAGGCCGCCGAAGGTGAACAGGTGAATTCCGGCGAGCGTCGTGCCGGGCGACTCCACCCGGTATCGGGCCAGTCCCTGCAGGACATCGTCCGGCGTCCAGTTCCTGAGCAACCGGATCACGCGCGGCTGCCGGGTCAGCATCCGGGCGGACGCGCTGACGCCGCAGCGGGCGGCGAAAGCCAACAGGGTACGCAACCGAGCCGGGCCCGGAAGACCGATGTAGACCGGCAGCGGACAGCTCCGGTTTCGCATTGTTGCAAGCCAGGCGATGGCGGGCGCCGATGCAAAGGTAAACTGGGTGACAATCCACATCTCGGTGTCGGTTGCGTTGGCGTAGGCGATCTTGCGTGCCAGGGCTGCTTCGAGTTCCGCGCGCGGCGCCAACGGGTGTCCTTCCGGGTAGGCGGTGACGCCGAGACGGCGAAAGCCGTGCTCGATCAGCTTGCCGGACTTGAGCACATCGAGCGTGTCGTGGTAGGGGCCTGCCGCATGTTTATGGTCTCCGGCCACCAGCAACAGGTCGCCGACGCTGGCCTCGGCAAGTTCGCCTAGCCGGTCGTCGAGTTCGCCGGAGCTTCTCAGCAATCGCGCCGGAAGGTGCGGCACCGGCCGCATGCCCTCGGCGCTGAGGCGTCGGCAGGCGGCCACGGACTCGCTCCAACGAGCGCCCGGAATGGAGGGGATGTAGACCCGCGTGCCCCGGGACAAGTAGTCCGTGAGCGGGCCTGTCGATGCAAGTTGGCGCGGCGAGAGCTCCGCCGAGGCGTTGCGGACCAACTCGCGCTGGGCGTCCAGCACATCGATGTCACTGAGCGCAGCGACGCTGCTGTGAAATGCATTCATCGGCTTCAATCCACGCTGTCCCGACCGCGACTCCGAACTACTTCCCGGACGTTCGGGTTTGCCGATGGCCGGAACGGCACGGCCACCACCTCGCCGGCCACGGGCTCGCCGGCCCGATCCGCGTACTCTGCGGGAAGGCGAACGCGCAGCCTGGTGCCAACGTCGCGCATTTCCCAAGGGACATAGGCCAACGCGATGTTGGTCTCGAGTTCCGGCGAGAACCACGGCGAAGTGACGTAGCCCACAGGGTCGCCCCCGTCGCCGCCGACAATAAGCCAGAAGTCGTTCGCGTAGTCGGTCACCGGCCGGCCGCCGAAGACGATGCCGACCAGCACATTGCGGAACCCAGGTGAACCGGCTTCCATGTCGCGCCGCGCCGCTTCCAGGGCCTGTTTGCCGACGTAGTCCGGCCCTTTTCTGCGCGGCACCTGGTAGCCGAGGTTGCACTGGAAGGGCAGGGTCTCCTGGTCCATGTCCTGGCCCCAGGAAAGGATGCCCGCGGCGATCCGGCGGTGATGCGCCGGAGCGGTGACCATGAGTTGATGCCGCTCACCCGCCTCCAGCACCCCGTACCAGAGGTCTTCCGCGTAGAGAGTGGCGTCCTTCAGGTAAATCTCGTAGCCCTTCTCGCCGGTGAACCCGGTTTGCGAAACGATGACGTCGCGACCGTTCACTTGCCCTTCCATCAGCCCGTAGTAGGGGATTTCGCGAACGCGCTCGCCGAACAGGTCCACCATCAGCGCCTCGGACTTGGGGCCCTGGATTTGCACCGGCGCGACATCGATCTCGGCGATGGAGACATCGCAGCGCAGACCGAGGTTGACGCCGCGAAGCCACATCTCCATGTCGCTGTCGGCAAGTGAGATCCAGAACTCATCCTCGGCCGGGCGCAGTAGCACCGGGTCGTTCAGCACGCCGCCGTCTTCGTTGCAGAGGATGACGTACTTGGCGTGCATCGGCTCGATGCCGGTCGCGTCGCGCGTGATGACATGGTTGACGAAGGCCTCCGCGTCCGGACCCTTCACCTGGATCTGTCGCTCCACCGCCACGTTCCAGAGCGTCACATGATTGACAAGCGCTTCGTACTCCATCATGGCGCCGCCGTTTTCCGGACGCACATAGCCGCGGGGATGGTAGACGCGGTTGTAGACGGTTGCGCGCCAACAACCTGCTTCCATGGACAGGTGCCAGTAGGGGGATTTGCGCACGCGTGTCGAGATGAGCAGTCCAACCGGCGTCGGGCCCGACTGTCGCAGGTTGATCGGCACTTTTCGGTCCGACTGGTCGACGCTGACGCATTGGCGCAGATCGGAATACTGAACGGCCCCGGTATCGCTGGTGTCCTTGGTCATGTTGCTCCTCTTGAGCGGAGTTGGAGACCGCCTTTTTCGCGGGGCGGTAACGGGCGGCAGATTGCCTGAACTTGCGTTGCCTCATGCCTGCCAAAGGCGACATCCAATGGTCGAGAAACGACGCCTCGACGAGGCTACTTTTTCTGACCGATGTTCCGGGGTCGGCCCCGTGCGTCACCCGGTCGTTCCATGGAAGGTGAAACAGCGAATTCGCGTGAACCGCGCCAACGAAACAGGCGACATTGAATGGTCGAAAAACGACATGCCGAAGATGGTCAAATCGCGTCGATTCGGGGCGCGGGGCGACGCTCGTCGGTCGGCCGTTTGCCGTACTTTTCCTGGTAGGACTTCCCAAACCGCGCCGCGGCGGAGAAGCCGCAGCGCGAGGCGATGTGGCTGACGGTCATGCCGGTCTGCATCAACAGCAGGCGCCCCCGGCTCAACCTCAGATCCAAGTAGTAGTGGGACGGGGTGCAATGCAGGTGCTCGTGAAACAGCCGCTCGAGCTGGCGCGCCGAGATGCCCGTGTAGTCGGCTACCTCGCCAAGCGTGAGCGGCTCCTCGATGTTGGCCTCCATCAAGGCCACGGCGTCGACCAGCCTCTGCTGGTTTACGGCGCCGAGCTGGTAGTGCAGCGGTGTTCGCTGCATGTCGTTCTCGGTGCGCATCCGCTCGAGGATGAACTGCTCCGAGATGTCTCGCGCCAACTGCTGTCCGTGGGGGGCGCGGACCACGTTCAGCATCAGGTCGATGGAGCTGATGCCGCCGGAGCAGGTGTAGCGGTCGCGATCAATCTCAAACAGTTTGGATGATACCTGCACGCGGGGGAATTGTTCGCGAAGGCTGGACAGGTTTTCCCAATGGATCGCGCAACGATAGCCGTCGAGCAGGCCCGCCGCGGCGAGGAAATGCGCACCCGTGCACAGGGCGCCCAGGGATACGCGGCGCTTGGCGAAACCGCGCAGGGTGTCAAGCAGCGCCCTGTTGCAATGCCGCTCGACGTGGTAGCCGCCACAGACGAACAAGATGTCCACGGGATCCAGGGAATCGACATTGCCGTCGGGGACGATCCGCAGGCCGTCGCTCGACGCCACCGGTTCGCCGTCGAGGGTCAGGCAAGTCCAGCGATAGAGTTTGCGTTCGCTCAGCCGGTTGGCCATGCGCAACACTGCGATGGCGCTGGCCAAGGTGACGATCGTGTAGTCTGGCGTCATCAGGAAACCGATGCGCGTTGGCTGGTCGTCATGTTCGAAGGTGGCCGGTCCCCTCATGTGCCTAGTACATCCGTCTTGCGGAAATCGCCGTTGAGTGTCGCCTTTTTGCCGGTCGCGGACAACGGGTTTGGCTTGCGGCGTGCTCCCCGCCGGGTGCCGAAAGCGGATTCTGCGACCGGACGGTGTGGGCATGGCGCCATTGCATTCAAGCGCGGCTAGTGCTACTAACTACGTCTTGAACCGGTGCGGTTCCTTTGGGCGTGGTATGGGGAGTCAGGCGATGAGAACGCGACGTGTGTGCGGTAAGAAACTTGGGCGCAACAGGTTGGGTGGCCCCGCGAACTGGAAGAGAAAGCCGTTGGGCATTGCCATCTCGGCCGCGGTGGCGAGCGCTGGCGGCGTGGCGGCCGCCGAACCCGCTGAGGGCACCGACGGCGTAGAGGTCGACCAGCGAACCGCCCCCGAGGTTATCGTTGTCACCGCGACCAAGCGGGAGGAGAGCTTGCAGGACGTACCCATCTCAGTGCAGGCGGTGACCGGGAGATCCGTGCGGGAACTCGGCATCGAGACGTTCGACGAATACGTCGAGTACCTGCCGAACGTGGTGAGTGCGGGGAATGGCCCCGGCAAGAAGGAGATCTACATACGCGGCAGCGCCACCGAGCAGACCGGCCCAACCGTCGCCCCCGCGCAGGGTTCCGCGCCGGGGGTTGCGCTCTACCTGGACGAGCAGCCCGTATCCTTTGGCGCACGCAACCTCGATATCTACGCGGCGGACCTGGAACGCATCGAAGTACTCTCAGGGCCCCAAGGTACGTTGTTCGGCGCCAGTTCGCAGTCGGGCACCGTGCGCCTTATCACTCGCAAGCCGCAGTACGGCAAATTCGCCACCGGATTCAACGCGAAGTTCGCGACGACCCGCGACGGTGCCGATAGCAGCGCGGCCGACGGCTGGCTGAATTTGCCGATCTCGGATGTCCTGGCTGTCCGGGCCGTGGTTTACAGCGACACCCAGGGAGGCTGGGTGGACAACGTTCCCGCGACATTCACGCCTAGCGGCGAAGTGGTCGACCGCAACAATGTCGCCGGGTACGGTCCCGATCTCACCGGTGCCGACTCAATCATGAGTGCGCGCAACGACGGTCTCGTGCAGGACGACTGGAACGAAGCGTCCTACCGTGGCGGCCGCTTCGGCGTCGCCTGGGCCATCGACGAGAACTGGGATGCGCTCGTGCAACACACCTCGCAAACGCTGGAGGCGGAAGGGTCGTTCATAGTCGACCCCAACCTCGAGCAGGACAATGCGACGGCGCGGTTCTCCCCCGAGTACAACCGCGACAGTTTCGGTCTGACCACATGGACGCTCAATGGGCGTATCGGCCAACTGGACCTGATCTATACGGGAGGCGTGTTGAGCCGCGATATCGATAGCATCATCGACTACACCCACTACAACAACGGCGGCGGCTACATTACCTACTACCTCTGCAGCGGCAACGTCTACGATGCCACGGACGTAAACAACTGCTACGACCCGACCAAGCAGTACGCCGAAGTCAGCACCAACGACCGCACCACCCACGAGTTTCGGATCAGTACGGATGTGGGCAATCGGATCAGGTTGCTCGGCGGGCTGTACATCAACGACGTGGATACTACCCACGTAGGCGACTTTCAGTACGCCGCCACCAATCCGGCCTTCGCGGAACACGTCAGCAGCTACTACAACGACAATTCCGGCGACGGTTTTCAGCTTGGCAACACCACTATCCCGACAGACGGCGTCAACACGGACGGGCCGCGCAGCCCGTTCACGACGTTCTTCAACGACTTCACCCGTACCGAGGAACAGATTGCGTTCTTCGGAGAAGTCGCGATGGATGTCTCGGATGACGTGATGGTCTCCCTCAGTGCCCGGTACTACGACCTGACCACCCGGTTGGCTGGCGCGGCCAACTTCTCGTTCGGTTGCCGCTACGGCACGGCGCCGCAGGGATTCGGCAACTCCGAGAGGACTGCCGACGGGCGTTGCAACAGCCACGCGTTCAGCAATGACGTGACAGCGCGTCTGGTGACGCTCGGCCAATACAACGAAAGCGGCAGCGACGGCGTGATACTGAACGCGCGCAGCCCGAACGGCGCCCGTGAAATGTTCCGGGGAGGCGGCAGCAACGCGGAGACGCTGGCTGCGATCAAGAGCGGGCACCTGGAGATCGGACACCTGCAGCCGGACGGCTCCGTCAACGAGACCGACACGATCATGAAGGCGTCGATCAGCTGGAGCCCGACCGACGACATGATGATCTTCGCGTCCTTCGCCGAGGGCTATCGCCCCGCCACCGCGAATCGCAACGCGGGCCAACTTTCGACGAACCAGTCAGGCGTCTACCAGAACTACGTCGTGCCTACGGTGGCGTTGAGCGATTCACTGACCAGTTTCGAGGTCGGTGTGAAGGGCGAGTTGCTCGACGGGTTCCTGCATTTGCACGCGACCTATTACCAGACCGTGATCGACAATCTGCAGGTGTCGCGCTTTGACCCGTCCAACGTCGCCTTCCTGTATTTCATCGAGAATGTCGGTGATGCCGAGAGCAGGGGCCTGGACGTGAACTTCCAGTGGGCGGTCAGCAGTCAACTGTCCGTGTCCGGCGCCTTCAGCATCCTCGGCACCGAACTGACTCGCTTGAACCCGCAACTGCAGGGCATCGCAGTTCCAGTGGGCAGTGAACTGCCGTTGGCGCCGGCCTTCGCCGGCAACATCAGGGCGCGCTACAACTTCAGGCTCGACGCAATGGGGGCCAACGCCTATCTGCTTGGCAGCCTGAACTATAGAACGGAGCATGTCGCGGGTATTGTCGGCAACGCGGAGTTCATGGACGACACGATATACCAGCAGTCCGGCAGCTACTCGGGCCTGGAGTGGCAGGACGAGGGTGGCACCTTCGGCACCGTCGAGATTGACTCGCGGCTACCGAAGAACTCTCGTTTCGTCAATCCTGCCGCGATGACCGTGAACGTTGCCTTCGGCATCGAGCAGGAACAGTGGCAAGGATGGGGCGCCGAGGTGTTCATCGACAACCTGACCGATGAAGATGGGCAGATCGCGCAGGTGGCGGCCCACTATACGCCGTTCGTGAGTACGCAACGGCCGCGCACGATGGGCTTGAGGATCTTCTATGAGCTCGACTGACCACTGCCCGGCAGGCGAAACGTAGCGGGCGGCGGGGCGTAACAGGCAGGCCGGGCCGGGAGAAGGGAATCGGCGGACGACCTGCCTTCCGCGCCTCCCGCCGCTGTCAGCGTGTCCGAAAGCGACGCGATAGTACGGCAAGCTCAACACCTGTTGAGCGACGGCGCGCCGGCTCGGGCCGCGCGGTTGATGGGCGAGGTTCTCGCGAAGGAACCGGACAATGTCGAAGCCCAATACGCCCTCGCGGTCGCCCAGCGCCATCAGCATCAGTGGACGACGGCGCTCGCCACGCTGACCGGAATACTCGAGCGCAAACCCAATTTCGGTCGCGCGCACCAGGAAGTGGGCTACAACTACCTCGCGTTGCAGAACTTTAGCCGGGCTGGCGCGGCCTTCGAGCGCGCGATTACCGGGGACCCGTCGCTGATCAACAGTTGGAGGTGTCTCGCCAGGCTCTACCACGACAGCGGCAACACGGAGCGCTTACAGGCTGTCAAGGATCAACTCGTCTTTCTGGAATCGTTGCCAGCCGAACTTCTCGCCGTCATCAGCTACCTGTCGGACAACCGTCTGGCGGACGCCGAGCGCCTCTGCAAACACTTCCTCCAGTCCAACAGGACCCACGTCGAGGGAATGCGCCTGCTCGCGGAAGTCGCGACTCGCAACAGGACGTTTGACGAGGCCGAGTTCCTGCTTGAAAGCTGTGTCGAATTCCACCCATCGCACCGCGATGCCCGGATCCAGTACGCCAACATCCTCATGCGAATGCAGAAGTTTGCCAAGGCGTTTGAACAAGCCGAGCGGCTCCTTGCCGAGCATCCGAACGATAACAACCACATTCGAGCGCTGTATGCCGCCGCCTGTGCGGGCGTCGGCAGGAATGCCACCGCCATAGAGAGCTATGAACGCTTGATCCGACGCCATCCCGACAACCACTTCTTCCCGGTCTCGCTGGCGCATGTGCACAAGGCGGACGGCGAGATCGAAAAGGCCGTCGCGCTCTATCGGGAGGCGTACCGGATCAAACCCGATCATGGCGATGCGTTCTGGAGTCTGGCCAACACGAAGTCCTACGAATTCACGGACGACGAACTGGCGCGGATGGAGTCCCTGGCGACGAATCCCGCCACCGGCGAGAACGACCGCATTCAGGTCTGCTTCGCCCTCGGCGACGCCTATGAGCACAAGCGCGAATACGAGCGGTCATTTGAATACTACAGTCGGGGCAACGCATTGAAGCAGCCGACGACCTATCACGACCCCAAGCACCTGCAAGTGCGGATCGAGAGTCAGATCGAAGTCTGCACCGAAGAACTCTTCGCCCGTCGTCAAGGCCTGGGATTCGACGCGCCCGACCCGATCTTCGTGGTGGGACTGCCGCGAGCCGGATCGACCCTGATCGAGCAAATCCTGTCGTCGCATTCGGCGGTGGATGGGACAATGGAATTGCACAACATTTTGAATCTCGCCAAGCGGCTGCGCGGCCGGGATCAGCCGAACCAACCGCCGAGGTATCCCCGAATCCTGAACGAGATCGAGGACGATTACTTCCGCAGGTTCGGCGAACAGTTCATTGAAGACACGCGCGTCTACCGGGAAACCGCCCCGTTCTTCGTCGACAAGATGCCGAACAACTTCTTCCACATCGGCCTCATCAAGCTCATCCTGCCCAACGCCAAGGTGATCGATGCGCGCCGCCATCCCATGGCCTGCTGCTTCAGCGGCTACAAGCAGTTGTTCGGGGAGGGGCAGGAGTTTTCCTACGGCCTGGGCGAAATCGGCAACTACTACCGGCAGTACGTAAAGCTCATGGACCACTGGGACAATGTGCTGCCCGGCTTTGTTCTGCGTGTTGAACACGAGGAGGTGGTCGAGGACCTGGAAGGACAGGTGCGCCGCATTCTGGACTTCTGTGGCTTGCCGTTCGAGCAGGCCTGTGTTGACTACCACCAGACCGAACGCAGCATCCGCACGCCCAGCGCCGAACAGGTTCGGCAGCCCATCTTCCGGACGTCATTGGAGCAATGGCGCCACTACGAATCCTGGCTCGACCCCCTGAAGGAGGCGCTCGGCCCGGAGGTGCGGGCGCGTCACGGGATCGACTAGTGCTCCGTCAAGCCTAAATCTACGGGTATCTGCGGGTCTTTTCGGCCCCTGATGGTTTTCATGCGAGGGGTGCCCCCTCGCGCTCCCCGGCTGAAGGCTCCGTTGCTCCTTCTTGTGTGGTGCCTGCCACACGGCGTCGTCGCGCCTCGCCAGGAACCAAAAATCCCTCGCAGCTACACTCGCATTTTTAGACTTGACGGAACACTAGTGCAAGGCGCGCATGGATGTCATTCCATGCGCGCATCCGGCGCGATAGCGGCGTTCAGCACCCGTTGCGCGAAGATCGCGTTGACGCCGATTCGGTTGCTCCCGACCGTCAGCGCGCGCATGTTCGGATGCAGCCGACCGCGCGTGTTCTCGATCAGCGAGCGATAGTGGCCGATGCCTTCCGGGCGGTGGCCGTATAAGAGCCAAAGCTCGCGCCAATCGCTCGCGAAGCCGCGCATCAAGGCGGCATAGGTCTCCACGAGACCGGGATCGTTGTCGGGGTTTCCCGCAAAGTCCGCGATCAGGTCCTCGATGAGGGCGGCGCACTCTCCCGGCGCCATCACCGGCAGGCTGGCGAATCGTTCCGTCCTGAGCGCGACCCGCTTGCCCGGTTCGAAGGCGATGAACCTGGCGTTCGCCGCCGTCTCCGACGGGTCGCTGTGTTCCACCGTTTGCACCATGTTCCAGAAACGCGATGAACCGCAGGTGTCGATGACCAGGTGTATGCGGTCTTCGGCGCTGGCATTGACGACCCTATGGCGCCGCCAGGAGTCGAATATCCAGCATTCGCCGGGGCGCATGTTGAGCCGCTCCCGACCGCAATGGAAGATCACGGACGGATGCGTGATGACCGGGATGTGAATGCGCACCCGGCTGAACCAGTGGTAGTTGAAATCGACGTGCAGGCTGAGTTCCGCGCGCGCATCGAGCTTCATCAGTCGCGAGCGGGAAAGCACCTGCCCGAAACTCGCCATCACCTGGCGCGCGTACTCGCACTCGCCGAGATGCGGCGTCGGTTTCTTCTGGCCCTCGAATGAGTCGTTGTCGCCGCCGCCGCTGGAAATGAGCGCGATGGCGGAATTGCCGGACAAGCCGCTCGGATGTGCCATCCATCGGTCCGCGCTGAACTGGCGAACCTCCCCGGCCAGCCTGTCCGCGTCGAACCGAAACGGCAAGCGGATAAAGGGTTTACTCAGGCGCATGACATCGCCCCCGCCGAGACCGCGACTTCGTAGCCGAAACTGTCGAAATCCCGCCGGTAGAAGTCGTTCACGAGGCGGAGCAACTCGTCGTCGAAATAGGTCCTGTAATCGCGGTGATCGGTGGCGTTGCTCTGCGCAAGTCGTTGCTCGGGAATGCCGATCCGTTGGCAAGCCTCCTCGAACGATTGCTGCAGGCTTTCATAACGCCCGATGAAGTCCATGCCGGGCTCGCCGACCTCATCGACCAGCATATCCCGCTGCGGTCGAACCAATGCCCGCTGCTGAAACCGTCCGACCTGGATGGCCCGCTTCATGAACGCTGTCTCCCGCCCGCGGTAGTCCGGATTGCGCCTGTTGAGCATCGCACATACCGACACGAAACGATCATACGGGTTTCGCACAAAGGCGAACTTGAAGTAGTCCCGCCAGAGGGTTTCGGGCAGGTGTGCCCGCACCTGCCGCGATGTGAGGTGGCCGTGGCCCACGCGCGCCAGGGCGGGCACGGGCAGACTTACCTGCTCGGTGAGCGACTGCTGCTGCCAGTCTTCGTCGCCAAGAAAGGGGTGTAGCGCTGTTCGAATCGCGTGCGTACCCGTTCTGGGTACGGCGAAGAAAACGAACCGGTGCCGGTGGGAGACGATCACGGGGAGGGGTGTTTCCTGCGAGGGGTGACGGCCTCGGCCCGTTCCATTCTCTCACGGTAGGCCGCCGCCGCCGCATCCGGGACGCGCACGGGCGACAGATAGCCGTCGCGCGCGAAGCGCTCCCGCCGCGCGTCCGAACCGCCATATCCTGCTTGTTTCACCGCGTCCATGGTGTCGCTTGTATCGCCCCAGGGTGATGATGGCAACGGCGGCGAGCGTGTCAAGCAGCACGACAATGCATTGGTCTTGGACGAGTTTCCAGTCGCCTCCGGTCGCTAGCGTTCCCGAAGACATTTTTCCATGCCCGGTATGCGCGCAACGCGTTTTTTCGTCCCACTAAGGTGCTAAAGTCCGGACAACGCAACCATTGAAGGAGGCCTCTGCAATGAATCCCGAGGTTGTCATCACCTGTGCGGTGACTGGTGCCGGCGACACCGTCGGCAAGCACCCGGATATTCCCGTCACACCCGAACAAATCGCCGCTTCCGCGATCGACGCGGCCAAGGCGGGCGCGGCCATTGTGCACTGCCACGTGCGCGATCCGATAACGGGCAAGGGCAGCCGCGACGTGGCGCTTTACCGGGAAGTGGTCTCCCGCATCCGTGACTCCGAGGTCGATGTAGTGATCAACCTCACCTCCGGCATGGGCGGCGACCTGTTCATCGGTCCCGACGAGGCACCGACGGAGTTTGGGCAAGACACCGACTTGGTGGGAGCGCGCGACCGCTTGCCGCATGTTGAGGAACTGCTGCCGGAGATTTGCTCCCTGGACTGCGGTTCGCTCAACTTCGGGGAAGGTAGCCTGGTCTACGTTTCCACCCCGGATATGCTGCGCCGGGGGGCGAAACGCATCCTCGAATTGGGTGTCAAACCCGAGTTGGAGGTATTCGATACTGGCCACCTGAATTTCGCGCTGCAGATGCTGAGCGAAGATCTGCTGGAGGATCCGCCACTTTTCCAGCTCTGCTATGGCATCCCGTGGGGCGCGCCCGCCGACGTGGGGGTGTTCAAGGCTTGTGTCGACATGCTGCCGCCGGGTGCGAATTGGACGGCCTTCGCGATCAGCCGTAATCAGATGGCCTTCGCCGCGCAGTCCGTGCTGCTCGGCGGCCACGTCCGAGTCGGACTGGAGGACAATCTCTACCTGTCGCGAGGCGTCTTCGCCAGCAACGCGCAGCTCGTGGAGCGGGCGCGCAAGATCGTGGAGTTGCTCGGCGCGCGGGTGCTTTCGCCCGCCGAGGCGCGCGACAAGTTCGGCCTGGTCAAGCGCGGCTGACCGGGACCTTGTCCAGAGCTGTCGATACCTTCGCCGTTGTCGGCACCGGCGTGATCGGGGCCGGCTGGGCGGCCCGCGCCCTGGCGCGGGGACTCGACGTGGTGGCGTGGGATGTGTCTGGCGGCTGGCAGACCAGGCTGCGGGCCGCCGTGGAAAACGCCTGGCCGGCGCTTGAGAAACTCGGGCTCTATCCTGGAGCCGCGGTCGAACGGCTGCGCTACGCCGACTCTCTGGAGATGGTCTGCCGAGAGGCTGACTTCGTACAGGAGAGCGTCCCGGAAAAGCTGGAAGTGAAGCGTCCGCTGCATGCGCAGATGGATTCCTGGGCGGATACCGACGTCGTCATTGCGTCCAGTACGTCCGGACTATTGCCGTCCGATTTTCAGGCCGACTGCCGCCATCCCGAACGGGTCATGGTCGGCCACCCCTTCAACCCTGTCTACCTGCTGCCCCTGGTCGAAGTGGTGGGAGGCGCGCGGACCTCGGTCGAGCGCATCGATGAGGCTGTCGCGTTCTACGCGGACCTCGGCATGCATCCTCTGAAGGTGCGCAACGAAGTGGCAGGTTTCCTCTCCGACCGCTTGCAGGAGGCGCTGTGGCGAGAAGCGCTGCATCTGATCAACGACGATGTGGCGACCACCGAGGAACTGGACGCGGCGATCACCTACGGGCCGGGGTTGCGCTGGGCATTCATGGGCACTTGCCTGACGTTTCACATGGCGGGCGGCGATATGGGCATGCGCCACTTCATGCACCAGTTCGGCCCGGCGCTGAAACTGCCCTGGACCCGACTCGAGGCCCCCGACCTTACCGAGGCGCTGGTCGAGAAAATGGCTTCCGGGACCGAGCGACAGGCGGCGGGGCGCACCGTGAAGGAGCTTGAGAGATTGCGCGACGAATGCTTGATTTCCATCATGCAGGCGTTGCGCCGATACGACGTTGGCGCCGGCAAGACGCTCGCAGACAACGAAACACGCCGCGAGCGCCTGGCTGGTGGACAGGCAACCGACTAGCTTGGCCCAGAAAGGAACGCAAAGAAAGGAACGCGAAAAAGGAACGCGAAAAAGGAACGGACACTTGGACTTCGGACTCACCAACGAACAGCAAATGGTGGTGGACACCGTCCGCGACTTCGTCGAGCGGGAACTCTATCCCCACGAGGAGGATGTCGAGCGAACCGGGCGCGTGCCGCCGGAACTCGGCGAGGCTATCAAGCGCAAGGTGATCGATCTGGGTTTCTACGCGCCGAACCTGCCCGAGGACGTTGGCGGCGGCGGTCTCGATCACCTCACCTTCACCCTGCTCGAGCGCGAGCTCGGCCGCGCCTCCATGGCCCTCACGGTATTCTGGGGCCGTCCGTCGGGCATCCTGATGGGTTGCGATGCCGAGCAGCGCGAGCGCTACCTGCTGCCGTCGGCGCGCGGAGAACGCTTCGACGCGCTGGCCATGACGGAACCCGGCGCCGGTTCCGATGTGCGCGGCATGCAGTGCTTCGCTCGCCGCGACGGCGATGACTGGATCGTCAACGGCACAAAACACTTCATTTCCCACGGTGATGTCGCTGATTTCTTTATTGTGTTCGTTGCCACCGGGGATGAGGAGTTGGAGACGGGGCGGGAAGGGGCATCCCCTCGGAGAAGGCGCATCACCTGCTTCCTGGTTGATCGCGGCACCCCCGGCTTCGACATCCGCCGAGGCTACGACTCCGTGTCCCATCGGGGCTATCACAATTGCATCCTGACCTTCGACGATTGCCGACTCCCCTCCGGGCAGATCCTCGGCGAGCCGCATCGCGGTTTCGAACTCGCCAACGATTGGCTGTATGGCACCCGGCTCACCGTTGCCGCGATGTGCGTCGGCCGGGCGCGGCGCGCCTTCGACCTGGCGCTGGCCTATGCGGCCCAACGCAGCCAGTTCGGCCAACCCATCGGCAAATTCCAGGGGGTCTCGTTCAAGCTGGCCGACATGGTCACCGAGGTCGACGCGGCGGACTGGTTGACCCTGGCTGCGGCATCGCGACTGGATAGCGGTCTTCCGGCGAACCGCGAGATCGCGTCGGCCAAACTGTATGCCTCGGAGATGCTCGCTCGCGTGACCGACGAGGCGGTCCAGATCCACGGCGGAATGGGACTGATGAGCGATCTGCCGCTGGCGCGGTTCTGGCGCGACGCCCGGGTCGAACGCATCTGGGACGGCACATCGGAGATTCAGAGACACATCATCGGGCGCGAGCTGCTGCGCCCCCTCGGCGCTTGATCGCAGAGGAGCGGTTCAACGAAATGGCATCGGTAGAGATTTGATATGGATGCTCGTCGCTCGACTGTGGGGTCTTTTGCCGCCGCAGGCGTGACGCGGCTATTGCGTCCGCGCAGCATCGCGGTCATCGGCGGCGAAGCGGCGGCGCGCGTGGCCGAACAGTGCGACCGGATGGGTTTCGACGGCAACCTGTGGCCAGTGCATCCGTCGCGTAAAACCGTCGCCGGAAAGCGGGCTTTCCGCTCCATCGACATGCTTCCCGGCGTGCCCGACGCCGCCTTTGTGGGCGTCAACCGGCACGCCACCATCGCTGCCGTTGCCGCCCTGTCGAGAATGGGGGCGGGCGGTGCCGTCTGCTATGCGTCGGGTTTTCTCGAGGCGGCGGACGGCGAGCTCTTGCAGCGTGACCTGGTCGATGCGGCGGGGAGCATGCCCATCATCGGTCCGAACTGCTACGGTTTCATCAACTTTCTCGACGGCGCGCCGCTGTGGCCGGACCAGCACGGCGGCCGACGGCTCGAGCCGTCGGAACGCGGCGTTGCGATCATCACCCAATCCTCGAACATCGCCATCAGCATGACCATGCAGCAACGCGCGCTGCCTATCGCTTACCTCTTGACCGCCGGCAACCAGGCGCAGTTGGGGGTGTCGCGCCTCGCGTTGGCGCTGCTTGAGGATGAACGGGTGAGTGCTCTGGGTTTGCATGTCGAGGCGTTCGATTCGGCCACTGGCTTTGAAGCATTGTCCCGTTGCGCGCGGGGACGCGGGGTGGCCGTCGTGGCCATGAAGACGGGCCGCTCGGCGAAAGGGCGGACAGCGACGCTCAGCCATACGGCATCCATCGCCGGGTCCGATGCCGGGGCGGAGGCATTCCTGCGAAGGCTCGGATTCGCCCGCGCGGACGGCATCCCCGAACTGCTTGAGACGCTCAAGCTGCTGCACGTGCACGGCGCCCTGGGCGGGTCCCGAATAGGCGCGATGTGCTGTTCCGGCGGTGAGGCGACCGTGCTCGCGGACGCGGCGGAGGACGCCGAGGCGACATTTCCCGACCTCGCGCCGGGCCATGCTGCGGCTTTGGACGCAACGGTGCATCCACTCGTTACCGTATCCAACCCTTTCGACTACCACACCTTCAGTTGGGGCGACGAGGAGGCGTTGATCAGGACCTTTACCGCATTCGCGCGCGGGCGGTTCGACGCGACACTCCTGATGCTCGATTTTCCCCGCGCGGACCGCTGTGACGACACCGACTGGCAGACGACACTCAACGCGTTCGCGGCGGCCATGGGCGCAACGCAGTCGAAAGGCATCATCGCGGCCGCTTTGGGGGAAAACCTGTCCGAAGCGCGCGCGATGGAAATGATCGCCCGCGGCATCGCGCCGCTCGCGGGAGTTCGCGAAACCCTCGCGGCGATAGACAGCGCGGCTGCGATTGGCGCGGCGTGGCGCTCGCCCGCCCCCGCGCAACTCCTGGAGTCGCGCTGCTCGCCGGGCCAGCCCGTTGTCCTCGACGAGGTGGCCTCCAAGGCATTGCTCGCTGCGAGCGGCGTTAAGGTTCCCGCGAGCGGGGTCGCGCGAGATGAAGACGCGGCGGTAGCCGTCGCCGAGTCCCTCGGGGGTGCCGTTGCGGTCAAGGCGCTCGGCATTGCCCACAAGACCGAGCGCGGAGGGGTCAGGCTGGCGTTGAGCGAACCGCGCGAGATTCGCCAGGCCGCGCGCGAACTGCTCGCCTTGGGTGACGCCGTGCTTATCGAACGGTTCTACCCGAAGATGGTCGTCGAGTTGCTTGTGGGCCTCGCGCGAGATCCGCAACTCGGCTTGCTGCTCACCATCGGTTCCGGTGGCACGCTTGTCGAGTTGCTTCGAGACAGCGTTACGCTGCTGCTGCCGGTGTCCGAAGGGCAAGTGCGCGACGCCTTGGCGAAGCTTCGCCTCGCGCCGCTGCTCGACGGACACCGCAACCAGCAGGCGGCGGACAAGGACGCGGCGATAGCGGCAATTCTCGCCATCGCCCGTTTCGCGGTTGAACACCGTCACGTGCTCGAGGAAGTCGATGTCAATCCGCTCGGCGTCGGCCCGAAGGGGCGGGGCGCGGTGGCGCTCGACGCGCTGATCCGAACGAGAGTGCAAACGGTCATGGGAAAGGAGATCGAGGCGTGAGCGAACCGATCAGGACACGACGCGATGGCGGGATTCTGGAGGTGACGCTCGACCGCCCCAAGGCGAACGCAATCGACCTGGCGACCAGCCGACGCATGGGCGAAACCTTCAAGGCGTTCCGCGACGATCCGGCGCTGCGCGTTGCCATCGTCACAGGCGCCGGAGACCGTTTCTTCTGCGCCGGCTGGGATCTGAAAGCGGCGGCCGGCGGCGATGCCGTGGACGGCGACTACGGTTGCGGCGGCTTCGGCGGGATGCAGGAGTTGCCGGCGCTGAACAAGCCGCTCATCGCCGCGGTCAATGGCATGGCGGTGGGCGGCGGCTTCGAACTGGCCCTGTCCTGCGATCTGATTCTGGCCTCGCGCACGGCGTCGTTCGCGCTGCCCGAGATTCGGGCCGGCACCTTGGCTGACGCCGCCTCCATCAAACTGCCCAAGCGCATGCCATTTCACGTAGCCATGGAGCTTTTGTTCACGGGCCGGCGGATGGATGCCGAGGAGGCGTGCCGCTGGGGGGTGGTCAACGAGGTGGTAGAACCCGACGAATTGCTTGAACGGGCGTGGAAACTCGCCCGGCTTCTAGCAGACGGGCCGCCCCTGGTCTTCGCCGCGATCAAGGAGGTGGTGCGCGAGTCGGAAAACATGCGCGCCCAGGACGCGCTCAGCCGGGTAGGCAAGCGCCAGTTCCCGGCGGTGGACCACCTCTACGACAGCGAGGACCAAAGGGAAGGCGCCCGCGCGTTCGCCGAGAAGCGCGACCCCGTGTGGAAGGGGCGCTGAGCGTAGCCGGGCTCCGACGGCATCGTCGTTGTGCTATGGGTTCGTCCTTTGGGCTATTGTGTCTGCCGGGAAGATTTCTCCAGCCGTTGGGGCCTACTGCGCTGGAAAGGGCAGGCTGGCAGGAGACATGATGCCAGTTCGCGCATGCCGCGTAACGGTCGGTGGTGTGTGCGAACGGGACAAGTGCGCCGACGCAGGCGTGTCCGCGCCAAAAAATTGGTCGTTGACAAAAGCCACTTGTATGTAGTTTGCTGTGTTCCTACCACGAGAACTATAGGCAACTATAGGCATGGTTGCTAGATGGATCGGTCGTTGTCCACCGCAGAGGTTGCCGCGCTGGCGGGCGTACATCGCGATACGCTCCTGCGATGGTTGCGGCAGGGTTCTGTGGCGGAACCTCGTCGCGACAGCCGAGGATGGCGGGTTTTTTCCGCCCGTGAAGCTGCGGCGATCACGGTCTTTGCGGGCGCCGGAGAAATTGACGCGAAACCGCGCGACGAGGAAGCTGCGATCTCCCGCCTCAAGGCCATCAAATGGGACTTCACCGCCGCGAAGACGGAATACCTGACGCACAACCTTCATCCTTATCCGGCAAAATTTATTCCGCAGATACCGAACGCGCTGATTCAAGAGTTGTCTTCGATTGGAGACACAGTAGGCGATATTTTCTGCGGAAGCGGCACCACGTTGCTCGAAGCACTGATGCTTAAACGACACGCTTTGGGTATCGACGCGAATCCCTTGGCAGTTTCGATTAGTAAGGCAAAGACGACGCCGCTGGCCGAGTCGGATTTCGAAGCTGTGGCGGACCTTAGACGCGCCTGCCTGCGGATTGTCGAGACTATCGATCCTGGGACTGGGGATCTTTTTCATGAGGGCTGGCCTTTTAGATCGTCCGCTTGGCGACCTGCGGGAGATCTCTGCGAGTTTTGGTTTGAACCGCATGTCGTTGAGGAACTCGCGGAACTTCGGCACCTGATCGGAGAAATAGCTAGCGAGGCCGCCCGAAACCTATGTGCGGTTGCGTTCGCGGCAATCGTGGTAACGGTTTCGAAGCAAGACTCGGACACGCGATACGTCCGAAGAGTCAAAGTCATTGAGCCTGGCGACACCGCGCGGCGGTACATCCGACAGCTTGATGGGGCGACCGCAGCAGTTCGCAAGCTTGATGATGTCGTAGAGGAACGATTCGCCTGCAAGGTGCTGAACGCAAACACGCTAGAGGCACCTGATATACCGCCTTTAGATCTCGTCGTGACCTCACCGCCATACCCGAATGCGTACAGCTATCACCTATATCACCGGAGCCGTTTGATATGGCTTGGACACGATGCGGAACAATTTAAGAAGGTGGAGGTGGGGAGCCATCGGAAGTACAGTGCCAAGGGGCCGAACAAGGCGACGCCAGAGACATTCCGGCGTGAATTCGGACAGATATTTGATTGGCTGCGACACCGTTTGCGGGACAGTGGACACGCTTGCTTTGTGATCGGTGATTCTACCCTCGACGGCAAACTTGTCGACAACTCGTCGATCATTGCGAATGCTGGTGTGGCCGCAGGCTTTCGCGAGGTTGCCCGGATCAACCGAAAGATCGCGACAAACCGCAAGTCGTTCAATCCCAGGATCGGCAAGATCAGGACCGAGAACGTCCTGATTCTTCGGAAGGCGTGATGACATGACCGCCCTGACCTGTCGGATCAAGGACTACATTCAACCGTTTGAGCGTCAGCTCGCGCTTGACGAACTGCGAGCCTTGACTAAGGCTGCGGTGATTCCGGTCGATGGAGACGAAACGATGGCGTCGACCTTCGTCATCAAAGGCTTAAGCGACCCTGGAATGTTGCGTAATGCTCTGGCCTATTGGCATTCGGTCGGCGCGCCCGAATCGCTAACGCTTCAGATTCGAGGTGAAGCAACTACGTTGACTGCCAATGGTGGTATTGCGACCTCCGACTTGTTCAAGAACGAAGGGAAGGCATTGCCGTTAAAGTTGCCGCGCAGACGTTGTCTCCGCTACGCCACGCACGGTCTGCACGAATACCGGGGCAAATTCTTCCCGCAACTCGTCCGCGCCATAATCAACATTTCGGGTGCTCCGGAAGGAGGCATCGTTCTCGATCCGATGAGCGGTAGTGGCACGACCTTGGTGGAGGCGCAACTGTCAGGTCGACTAGCCTGCGGACTCGATATGAACCCGCTTTCGGTTTTTGTGGCTGACGTGAAGTGCCGGGCACTAACGCTCTCACCGTCTTCGTTGGTAAAAGGATACGAGGCTCTTCAGAGCAACCTTTGCGGGATAGAGGGGCGCGTCGATCAGAGCTACTTCGCTACTCTCCCAAGCAGAGATCAGGACTACCTTGAGCGGTGGTTTGCCCTATCTACGTTGCACGAACTAGATCCCATTCATGCCGCGATTCGGCGGCTGCGATCGAAGGTACTGCGGGACTTTTACTTGGTCTGCCTGAGCAACATTCTGCGGAAGGTCTCTTGGCAAAAGGACGACGATCTACGGATTCGTCGGGATGTGCGCAAGGTCGCGAATGGCGAGGTCGCTGGACTCTTCCTAGAACAAGCGAAGCGTTCGACCCGGCTGCTCGCGGCTTTCCTGTCGGAACGTGGCCATATGGCGATGGGTCGTCACTCGGTATTGGAAGCGGACGCGCGTCTTGCGGCGAGCGTGTTGCCTGAACTCGCTGGAACAGTGGACACCATCATAACGTCTCCTCCGTACGCTACGGCGCTGCCTTATCTCGATACGGACCGACTCAGCCTAATCTATCTCGGGCTACTGTCGCGTGGAGAACATCGATCCCGCGACAACCTGATGATTGGAAATCGAGAGGTGACAACCCGCGAACGCTCGGAATATTTGGACTACTACGGGGCCAACAAAGATCTTTTGCCTAAGACGACCTGCTCCTTGATCGACCGAATCGATCAGTTGAACAAGCCACACTCGGTGGGATTTCGACGAAGAAACTTGCCGGCTTTGCTTGCGAAGTATTTCTTCGACATGAGGGAGGTGCTGCAGCAAATGTATACGTTACTTCGTCCTGGGAGTTCTGCGTTCCTGGTTGTCGGCAACAATCGGACAACTGCGGGCGGCGAGCTGGTAGAAATTTCCACTGCCGATCACCTGAGGAGAATTGCTGAAAACGTTGGCTTCCAATCGACCGGCATTTTGTCTATGGAAATGTTGCCGTCCAGAGATATCTTCCGCAAGAATGCGGTCCCATCTGAACGGATCTTGGCGCTACGCGCGCGTTAGAAGTAACCAAACCGTTTCTTCGAGTTGCGGACGAGTTGGTTGCATTTTAAAAAGTAGGATGGATATTCATCTGATCGCGATTGAATAACCTCGATGTAGTAATCGAAGTCCTCTGCGGGATGGGCTTTTTCCATTTTCAAGATGTCGCCAATGTTGCCGGCGCTACGTAACGCTTCACTACGTAGGCGGAAATCATGCCTGGCAGGCCACGTCATCATGTTGACCGCAATGGTCTTCCCATCCAAGCGCATGCGGACGCCCCGGCGGTCGAACTTGCCGAGCGTGGTCGAGTCTTGGACGAATTGCTGCGGCCAATCCCAGAAGGTCGGATTTGCATTTCGGGCGGCCAACGGGACGAAGATTTCCGGGGAGCGTCGTGACGTCCCCGCAGTCGTCTGGCCGACGCCGACATCGGTGCGCTGTAGCGTCATGAGGAATTGCCCACCCTGCAACTTGGGTACCGGCACATTCCTATCCCCACTGTTGGTTCCCGCCTTTTTCTTTCATTTTGGTATGAGTGGTGCGCGACGTTCTGGAACGGATGTGAAGGGCAATTCAGCACTCTCGCCGCCGGCCAGAGCAAGGGGTTGGACCATCGTCGGATGCGAAGTCATTCCGGCTTCCGGGGCTACAAGATCCCAGTCTTTCAGTTGATTCAGGAACTTTTCGTCAAGGTCGAACGAACTGCCTCGCGCGGTCGATGCCCAGTCGTCAAGCGTATGCTCTATTGACTGCAGCGTGGCAACCTGATCGGGTTCAACGAGACTCAATTCGAGACGCAAAGACGCCTCATAGTTGGTGAACAATCCGCCTTCCGTGAGGTTGCCCGATCCGACGACCACATCCGCAGCGGTTTGCGACTTGAACAGGTATACCTTTGCATGAAATGTAAGGGGCAGGCGATTGTGAAAAACGACGACTCGGCCGTTTGGCGATACAGCGTGAAGCAAGTCAAGCAGTCCTTCATATGACGTGCCGCGATGGTCAATGCCGGTGATGATCTCGACATGAGCGGACTTGGCGAACGCAGTGAGCGGCTCGACGATATGCCGTGTGCCAGAGCGTTTAACGAAAGCGATAGCTGCCCGGAAGTGGGTCCAGTCCTTTTCGAGATTGTTTTTGAGCCAGTCGCCAAGTCGGTGGGAGTCGCCGGGACGATGAATGAACTCCATGACCAGCTCTTAGCCTGAGATCAAGACTCTCTCCGGAACGAATAGCGTACCAGCGTAGCGTGGGCGCACATCTGTGTCTATCCGCTTCTCGCCCTGACGAGTTTCCAGGCATAGTCGAGGGCGTGCCCCAGCGATTCGGTAAACGCGGTGCCTTGCCAGGCGATATCGAACGCCGTGCCGTGATCGACCGATGTGCGCACGATGGGGAGTCCGATGGTGACGTTCACGGCGGACTCGAAGCTGGCAAGCTTCATTGGCGCGTGCCCCTGATCGTGGTACATGCACACGATTCCGTCGTAGCGGTCGCGGCGGATCGCCTGGTAGAACACCGTGTCTGCGGGATGCGGCCCCGTCGCGTCGATGCCGGCGCGACGCGCTGCCTCGATGGCCGGCGCAATGACCTCGGTGTCCTCGGTGCCGAACAGGCCGTTCTCGCCGGCGTGCGGGTTCAAGCCGCAGACGGCGATGCGGGGGCGCGGCAGGAAAAGCGACAGCGTTCGATGCGTCAATTCGATCACCGATCGCACGCGCGGACCGCTCACGCGCGCGATGGCTTCGGCCAGCGACACATGGGCGCTGACGTGGGTTACCGCCACATCCTTGGTGGCGAGCATCGGGGAGAATTCGCGAACGCCGCAAAGCGTGGCGATCAACTCCGTGTGACCGATGAAGTTCGGATCGCTCGCGCGGGTCGCCTGCTTGTTCATCGGCATTGTGACGAGTCCCGCAACGCGTCTGGCCAAGGCGTCCCGCGTCGCGGCTTCGACGTAGTCCCGCGCTGCCGCGCCAGCCTTGGTGTTGAGTCGGCCCGGCGTCAGATCGGCCGCGTCGAGGCGCTCGAAGTCAATGACGTTCAGACGTCCCGATCGTGACTGGGAGGGATGCGCGACAACGTGCGCGCGAACATCGAGGCCGAGCAGGCCCGCGCCGGCTTCGAGGATTGCCGCATCCCCGTAGACCACCACGGTGTCGTCGAGCAACCCTTGTGAGAAGCGTCTCAAGATGATTTCCGGTCCGACGCCAGAAGCGTCGCCCATCGTGATCGCCATGCGGGGTGATGCGTTCATCCGTTTATCGTTTGCATCGGCGGCAGGCACGAGAGCGTATCAGATCGGCTATCGTACTTGGCTGTGCGCGCCGCCGCCGCTGGACAACCGAGGCCGCCATGCCCGACGAATCCCCGACCGAAGCCAAGCGCGATCAGCACATCGACCGGATGCTCGATGCGATCACCGCCGCCGTGCCGCCGTTGTTGTCCGCTTTGGAAGCGCTGGCGCATGTTGGCAGGTACTTGCATCCGCCGCATGTCGCAGCCCTGGCGGAATCTGCCGCGGGTGCCGAACAACCACTCATCGACGGCATGAAGCGGTTCCGCGCCGTGTCGTGGCCGGCTCGGTTGCTGACATTCACGGTCTGCGTGGAGGATGCGGCCGACCATGCGTGCGAGGCGCTACAGCGTTTGCGCGAGACGGCGACAGCGCCGGACAGCGTCCTCGGCGCTTACCGGGCCATGCGTTACGCGACGAAGGCACAGGAGGCGCTGTATCCGGTCGCATCGATGCTACCGCCCGTCAGCCGGTTCTATATCGAGCCCGCGTTGCGCGATGATGCGGCGCTGAACGAGAAACTGACCGGGGCCGACCATTCGAGATCGGATGTCGGCGTCCTGCGCATCGGCCGTGAGCGGGCGGAAAGGGGCGGATTCTCGCTGTATGTGCCCGAGTACTACGATCCGGCGCGCGCCTGGCCGCTCATCATGGCGCTGCATGGCGGTAGCGGCAACGGCGGGGACTTTCTTTGGGCATGGCTGCGCGAAGCCCGCAGCCGGGGCGCGATCCTCATCGGTCCGACCGCGCTCGGGGATACCTGGTCGCTGATGGGTCCCGACCGGGACAGTCCGAATCTCGACGCGATCATCGAGCGCGTGGCCCAGCGCTGGAACGTTGATCGCGACAGGATGCTGCTGACCGGCATGAGTGATGGCGGGACTTTCGCCTACGTGTCGGGACTAAGGGAGAGTTCGCCCTTTACCCACCTTGCGCCGAGTTCGGCGAGTTTCCATCCGTTGCTGCTTGAAGGCCTGGCGCGGCAACGCCTGCGCGGGTTGCCGATCTACCTCATTCACGGCGTTCTCGACTGGATGTTCCCGGTGGATATTGCGCGCACCGCGAACGCTGCCCTCATCGCGGCGGGCGCGAGCGTCACCTATCGCGAGATCGCCGACCTCTCGCATACGTATCCGCGCGAAGAAAACCCCCGCATCATGGACTGGTTCCTGCAAGGTTGATCGCGGGCGGCAACCTCGGCCAGGAAAGATCGGGGGACTTGCGCCTGTACGTACGTACATATAGTGTACGTCGAAGGCTTGGGGGGACCAATGGCATTGAACCGGAAGCAGACGCACAAGGGTCGCGGGGCGGTATCCAATCCGGCGGGCCGCTTCGACGCCGAGCATAGCGAGGTGATCTACGACGGCTGGGCTTCGGAGGAAACGCCGGAGTTCGCGGCATCGGCGCCGACAACGCAATTCTTTCCCGACCGCACGAAGAACCTGATCGCGACCAACAAGTCGCCGGACATTCCCTTCGACCAGTCGATCAACGCGTACAAGGGCTGCGAGCACGGCTGCGTTTATTGCTTCGCGCGGCCCACGCACTCTTACCTGGATCTGTCGCCCGGACTCGATTTCGAAACGAAGATCTTCTACAAGACCGACGTTGTCGCGCGTCTCGAGGAGGCCCTCGACCATCCGCGCTACGTTTGCTCCGCCATCGCCATGGGCACCAATACGGACCCGTACCAGCCAGCGGAGAAACGCTTGTCCATCACGCGGCAGATCCTCGAAAGACTGCTCGCCTACCGGCATCCCGTAAGCATCACGACCAAGGGTTCCCTGGTGCTGCGAGACCTGGACCTGTTGCGGCAACTTGCGGAACAGGACCTGGTTTCGGTCATGGTGAGCATCACTACGCTCGACAACGCGTTGAAGACGAAGCTGGAGCCGCGCACCGCGTCGCCCGCCGCCCGGCTGCGCGTTGTCGAGGCGATGGCGAATGCCGGGGTGCCCGTCGGCGTCATGGCGGCGCCGATAATCCCGATCATCAATGACCGCGAACTCGAAGCGATTGTCGAAGCCGCGGCCAACGCGGGTGCCAGGACGGTGCGCTACATCCTCCTGAGGCTGCCGTTCGAGGTCAAAGACCTGTTCAAGGAGTGGCTTGGGGAACACTACCCGCTCAAGGCCGAGCACGTGATGAATCGCGTGCGCGATATGCGCGGGGGACGAGAGTACCGATCCGAATGGGGCACGCGAATGCGCGGGGAGGGCGCGTTCGCCGAGTTGTTGGCGAAGCGTCACGCCATCGCAACGCGCAAGCACGGCATGGATTCGGCCATGCCGATGCTCAGGACCGACCTTTTTCGCCCGAATAGGCCGCAGATGGAGTTATTCTAGTAACCGGATTAACGAAAAGAGAAGCAAATGGCATTCGCACCGATGCAACTGGGCCATGTGGTGATGCGGGTCCGCGATCTGGACCGTTCGGTCGACTTCTACACGCGAATCATGGGTCTCACCATCATGGTGAAGTCGGATCGCTCCGCTTTCATGTCCGCCAACACCGACAAGTCCCACGAACTGGCCGTCTTTGAGTTGGGCCCCGACGCCCCCGGACCGGATCAATCGCGGGTCGGTCAGGCCCACATGGCCTGGCAGATGAAGACTTTCGAGGACCTGCAGGAACTGTATGGGAGGCTCAAGGACAACGAGATCCGCATCAAGCACATCGCCGACCACGGACTCTCCCTGGGCGTCTACCTGTTTGATCCCGACGACAACGAGATCGAGATCTACTACGAGTTGCCGAGATCCAAGTGGCAATGGTCCGAACGATCAGGCCCGTTTGGCGGCAAATTCCCGTTGAAGCTGGAAGAGCCCGCGGAGGCCCTGGAAGCCTGAATCTCCGTTTGCATGGCGGCGGAAAGTACGGTCGATATCCCGGTCGGACACAAGACCGTCCGCGTGACCGTGACGGCGGACGGTGGGCTTGAGCTTTGGCTCAACGGTTGCCTGCGCAAGCGGCGTGAACCGTCCGATCGCGATCCGTTATATGTGTGGACCAACGTCGAGCTGTACTGGGAGGAACACCGGTATGTCGAAGCACGCTACTACCGCCGCGCCGGGGACCGGCTCGAAGTCGCGGTGAACGGCGATACGGTGTACGAGGAACTCTCTTTCGGAGGAGCGGTGGCTGACGCTTAAGGGTTGGGTTGTGCGCGCCTTGCGTCCGGGTCACGTTCCTGAGGGCTGCATAGCTGAGACCGAAACCTTCTTCAGGTCCGCAACGATGTTGTACAGGCACGGGACCAGAACCAGGGTGATAACGGTCGCGAACAGAATGCCGAACGCGAGCGAAACCGCCATCGGAATGACCATCTGCGCCTGCATGGAGGTCTCGGCGATCATCGGCGCCAGACCGAAGAATGTCGTAAGCGAAGTGAGCAATATGGGGCGCAGCCGCGCGGCGCCGGACTGGATCGCCGCCTCCGCGGGAGACAGGCCGCTCGCGGCCGCCCTGTTGACGAAGTCGACCATGATGAGGCTGTCGTTGACCACGACCCCCGACAAGGCGATGAAACCGACGATGGATACCGAGTTGAGCGCGAGGCCGAGAATCATGTGGCCGACGACGGCGCCGACAATGCCGAACGGAATGGCGCTCATGATGATCAGCGGCTGGATGTAGGAGCGAAGCGGAATCGCCAGCAGCGCGTAGATCCCGAACAGCGCCGCCAGGAAGGCGTACCCGAGCTGCTGCAAACCCAAGTTTTCGGTCATCGAACTGCCGGTGAGTTCCAGGGCGACACCAGGGTGCCGGCCCAGCAGGTCTGGAATGAAATCCCGCCTGACCTCGTCCACGATCCGAGAGGGTTCCGCGACGTTCGTATCGGCATTTGCCCTCACCGTGACCGAGTTGCGCCCGTCCAGCCGCCGCAATGCGTTGTAGCCGCGCGTCGTGTCGTATTCGGCTACGGCATCGAAGGGGAGTTCGCGGCCATCCGGCAAGCGGAACCACATGTTCTCAAGGTTGCCGACTGATCGACGCTCCGACCGCGGATAACGCACCATCACTCTGATTTCGTGACTGTCTCGCTGGATGCGTTGCACTTCCGCCCCATGGAAGGCCTCTCGCACCTGACGGGCCAGGCTGGCGAGGGTAACGCCCATGGCTTCGGCTTCCGGCTTGACCCTGAGCTTGATTTCCTCGGGCCCAGCCGCGGAAGAACTGCGGACTTCGTAGACGCCCTCAAAGGTCCGCAGGTGGTCGGCGAGTTCCTCGGCGGCGCTTTCGACGTGTTGATAGTTGTTGCCCAGCAGCGCGAGTTCGATATTGGCAGTGCCGCCCATGCGCATGGAGGAGTAGAACCGCAGTTCCGTGGTACCAGCGATTTCGCCGACCTTTTCCCGCCATCGGTGTTCAACTTCCTTCAGCGTCACCGGCCGTTGGCCACCCTTTGCGAGTTCCACCCGCATGCTCGCCCTTGTACCGTCGCTGACGTAGGCGAACATGTTCTCGGCAACGTCCATGTCGGTGCCGGTTTCGGCCTTGATTTCCTCGTTGATTTCGCGCAAGGCCGCATCCATGCGGTGCACGATGTCCAGGATCAGGGCATCGGGCGCGCCCTCTTGCAGTTCGACCTCGGCCCTGACGAAGTCGTTGTCGATCTCCGGAAAGAATACATAGCGCAACGTGCCGCTTATGACCAAACCGAACGCCAGGATCAGCAGGCTGACAAAGAACGCCGCCGTCGCGTAGCGGTACGCGATCGCTCTTCGAAGGAACGGCTTGTAGGCACGCTCCGCAAAACGCTTCAGGTTACGGTCGACCCAGTCGGCGATACCGGCTTTGGGCCCGTGAGAGGACTTCATGATCGCCAGGTGCGACGGCAGGACGAGTTTCGACTCGATCAGCGAGAACAGGAGGCAGAAGACCACGACCCAGGCGATCGATTCGAACAGGGGTTCCATGCGCGCGCGGACCAGGAGCATGGGCACAAAGGCGACCATGGTCGTCAGCACGCCGAAGGTTGCGGGTACCGCCACGCGTCGCGCGCCGGCGACAATGGCGTTGAGGCTATAGCCTCGCTGCTCGGTGTATGTGTAGGCGCTCTCGGCGATGATGATGGCGTCGTCGACGACGATGCCCAGGACGAGTATGAACGCGAACAGGCTCATGATGTTGATCGACACGTCCACAAATGGAAGCGGCAGCATCGCCAGAGCGCCGAGGAACGCCACGGGTAGACCGACCACCACCCAGGCCGCGATCTTCATGTGCAGGAAAATGCCGAGAATGGCGAACACGAGCAACGCGCCGAGCGCCATGTTTTTCAGCATGAGATTGAGCCGGCCCTTCAGATAGTAAGTCCTGTCGGACCACGCGGTCAGTTCCACCCCCTCCGGCAGGGTCGATTGCCGGTGCTCGATGAAGCGATGGACCGCTTCGCTGATCGCTATCTCATTGCTGGTCCTGTCCCCGAGGACGTTTATGCCGAAACTGCGTTCGCCGTTGAAGAACGAGTAGCTCTCGACCTCGACGAACCCATCGCGAATGGTCGCGATGTCGCCGAGCCTGACACGCGTTCCATCCGGCTGCGTCAGCAGCACGACCCGCTCGAACTGCGCGCCGGTATATGCCTGGCCCTTGGTCCGCAGCCGAATCTGGCCGGCTTCGGACTGGATCGAGCCGCCCGGCAGGTCGATGGACCACTGCCGTATGGTTCGGGCGACTTCGCTCAAGGTCAGCCCGTACTGGCGCAGCGTTTGCTCGGAGACTTCGATGGATATCTCGAATGGGCGCGAACCGGTCACCTCGGCCAGGGGTACCTCCGGCAGGGCCGCGATCTCGTCGCGCAAGTCGTCCGCGAGTTCCTTCATGGAAGCCTCGTCCAGATTTCCGTGGACCTGGACACTCAGGACGCCGAACGTGAATTGGCCCTTGGAGATGACGGGTCTCTCGGTTTCCGAGGGGAATGTCGAAATGCCGTCGGTGGCCACCTTGATATCGTTGGCGACCGCATTGATGTCGTAGCCATGCTCGATTTCGGCGACGACTCGACCCGATCCTTCCGTGGCGGTGGATCTGATCTCGCCGATTCCCTGGATGGACTCGATCGCCTGCTCGATTTTCACCACCACGCCTTCCGCGACTTCCTGAGGCGCCGCTCCGCGATACTGCACGGACACGGTGACCTGGTCGGAACCGAAATCCGGAAAGCTCTCCTTCTTGACGGCGAAGAGGGACCAGATGCCCGCGCCGATGATGCAGAACATCAGCAGGTTCGCCGCCACATGGTTACTGGCGAACCATCCGATCAAGCCGCGAGATTCGGGCGGCGCGGGCGTGGCTTGGGGTTCAGCCATCGAGTCGTACCCGCATTCCCGGCAACGGATGGTCGATGGGCGCGGTCACGTAGACCTCGCCGTCTGCTACGCCGCGGTCCAGGTACACCATGTCATCGTCGGTGCGCACCACGCTCACGATGCGTGGTTGTATGGTGGAGTTCGCCTCCACCACCCACACCGTGGTGCCCCGGGACAGGGCGTGCCGAGGCACCGCAATCAGTTCGCCTCCCGGCAAGCCGTCGATCGCCGCGGTAACGAACGTCCCCATGCGCAGCGGCTCCCGTCCGCTGCCGGCGAGGTCATAGGGATCGTCGACTTGCGCGACGATGTAAAGCACTCTGCTCGCGGCGTCGAAAACGCCCTCCGAGCGAACGACGCGCGCTTCCCACTCGAACAATTGATCGCCAATGCTGGCGCTCAGCACCACCGGTAGTTCCCCGCCGGCATTGAGTTTCTTGAGATCGAGGAAGCGCAGGTCCTTCTGCGTCACGGCCAGTCGAATCTCGGCCAGGTCCACCGCGAACGTGCGGACGAGTTGCGCGCCGACGTTCACATACTGGCCGACGTCGGCGAGCTTTTCGCGCACCATGCCGTCGTAGGGGGCGCGGATGACCGTTCGCCGCAAATCTTCCTGAACCTTTTCCAGTTCCGCCTCCTTCGATTCCAGTTCGGCCAGTGCCTGCTGAAGCTGCGGCTTGCGCAATGTAAGTTCCGATGCCGGTCCGGCCGCGGCGTTGAGCTGGCGCAGTCGTTCCCAGTCTTTGAAGGCATATCCCGCCAGGGCGTTTTCGGTGGCGACCCCCGTCCGGGCCTTCGCTACTTCGGCGCGGGCGCGCTTCACCAGGGTCTCGTAGATGCGTGGGTCTATGCGGATCAACACATCGCCGCGCTTGAAAAAGCTGCCGCTGGCGAAAGCGGGCGACACCTCGGAGATCTGGCCGGACACCTCGGACATCAATGTCGTCTGTGTGCGCGGCGACACCAGACCCCGGGATCTGATTACAAACTTTATGGGTCCCCGTCTGGCGGTCGCGACGGATACCAGCAACGCCGGCTTCGGCGCGGCCTCCTTCGGCGCGTCGGGACGGGCCTGGATCATGGCGAACGATGCGACGACCGCCGCGACGATGAATGCCACCGGCAGGATGATCTTCAGGAAGCGCGTCATGGCAGGGCGTTCACGGTATCCGGGCGAGAGACGGGGCGAGTCGGCAATAATAGCGAAAAGGCCCGATAAAGTCGGCCTCTTTCCCCCGTTTGCCGATATCCGGGGTCGATCTGATTAGTGAAAAAATCCCTTTTGAACCATAGGGATGTGCAACACTTCCAAGGTCTTACGAAAGCCTTGGCCACTAGCTCGCATCCTCATGGCGGCTTGGCAAAATATGCTGCCAGCCCGGCGGGAACCAGGCTGTTGGGAGCGATTCAGCGTATGCTTCGGCAAAGTGCTATCAGGTGGTCTCCGTCGAACGGGAGAGCCGGCAGACCGTTTCATGGATTCCTTCCGATACCGAGCAGGACGTCAGTTCTTCCCCGAGGGTCTCAGTCGCGCCCGTCTCGGATTTGTTCGCTTGTCCACTTCAAAACGGCCGGTTTTTTCCAGTAGATCGGTTAGTTTGGTGCAGCCGTACGTCCGCGGGTCAAAGTCCGAGTTGGCCGCGTGTATATGGCTACCAATCTGGTTCAAAGGGACCCAGTCGTCTTCGTGGCTGCGTATTGCGGCCACAATGAGCGGCACGGCGTTGGCGGGCGCTCTTTTCGCCGATGCTCCTGCAGACTTGCGGGTTCCCTCTTGCCCCGTCTCAGCGCTCTCTAGCAGATTCTCGACGAAGATGAATCGTTTACACGCTTTGCGGAAGGACTCCGGCGTATTTTCTCGACCAATGCCGAAGACATCCAGTCCTTGCTCGCGAACGCGACTGGCCAGTCGCGTGAAGTCGCTGTCGGAAGAAATCAGTACGAACCCGTCGAAACGGCCGCTATGCAGCAGGTCCATGGCGTCGATCACCAATGCGATGTCTGACGAGTTCTTGCCCTTTGTGTAGGCGAACTGCTGGTGGGCAATGATCGCGTGGCCTTGGAGCTTTTCGGTCCAGCTCTGCAGGTTCGTATTCGAAAAATCGCCATATATGCGTCGGACGCTAGCTTCGCCGAGCGTGGCGACCTCTTCGAATATGGCGTCGGCCCACTTTGGTGACGTATTGTCCGCGTCGATCAGGATGGCCAAGCGCGGTTCGCGGCTTGCCATTTCGGAATGCGCACGTTGGGTCGAGATCGGTTCCATGGATCGCGTAACCGTCAAAACGAAACGAGCATGATATGACGAATTGGCCGGTGCCAGTCTGCGGACTGCCCGAGTGGCCTGAGTTCAAGGCCCGTCGGTACGCGCCGTCAGATCCTGCCCTTGTCGAGATCGAGCCGTCCGCGGGCCAGGTTCAGCCGCAGTATGTCGCTCGCGCCTTCCGCGAGGCGCAGGGCGCGCACGCGGCGATACAACGTCTCCAGGGGATGCCCGACTGTCAACGCCTTGCCTCCGACGAGTTGAATGGCTGTGTCGACCACTTCGCCCACGGTTTCCGTCGCGAAAACCTTGCAGGCGATGCCTTCGTTGACGGTGTTCTCGCCCGCGTCGGCGAGCCGTGCCGTGCGGTACACCATGCTGCGCGCGGCGTATGCCTTGATGCGCAGGTCGGCATAGCGCAGTCGCACGCCTTCGCGGCTGCCGAGGGGCGCGCCGCTGCGATGAGGCGCGCCCAGGTGTGCCGTCAGGTATTCGAGTACCCAGCGCATCAGGCCGACGGACTCGGCCGCGAAGGCCATGCGCGTGTCGCCGATTTGCCGAAGAGCGCGGGGCAGACCTTCGCCCGGTCTGCCCACGATGTGCGCTGCCGGGACGCGAACGTTGTCGAACTCGAACCAGGCATGGTTCGTGCCGTCGAGCGAACCGAAGACCTGTTTGATGCGTACGCCCGGGACGTCGGTATCGATGACGACCATGGCGGGGCCTTTGCCTTCGACTTCCACCAGCGCCGTGACGAAGTCGGCCTGCGCGCCGCCCGTCACATGGGACTTCTGACCGTTGACCGTCAACGTGTCGCCGTCTATGCGGCCCCAGGTGGGGCGCCTCGCGTTGTCGGGCTCGGTAAAGCCGAAAGAGCCGCGTTTATCGCCAGCGATCAGTGGCGAGAGGTAGTGGCTGGCGAGGGGTTCGCTTGCGCCCGCCAGGACGCCGGGACCGGGACCGAAAACAGGCAGGCGGGACAGGTTGTGACTCGCCAGGGTGTCCCGCACCACGGTCATGGCCAGCGTGCTCGCCTGGCTGCCGCCGAAGGCCCTTGGCTGGGTCATGGAGAACAGCCCGGCCGCCTTTGAAGCGTCGATGATCCGTTTCCGGTTGCCGGCGAAGTCTGCTGCGAGAGGCGCCAGCATGTCGCGCGCGAACGCATCCGTCTCGTCGCGCAGTTGCAGCAGTTCGGGCGTTAGCGATTCCGGCACGTTGCGCGCTTGCTACGGCGTCTGCGACATCAACAAGGCAATGATGACGAAACCGCAGAGCACCATGGCGCCGACCGCCGTGACGATAACCGCCTCCCGCGTGGCATGTCGCCGCACGCGCGCTTCGACTTCTTCCGGACTCTTCGCCGCCGTTGTCGGGGTGAGACGATAACGTGTCAGTCCGTCGCGCTTCGGCAAACGGACGAAGAGCTCGGGCGTCGCATCGAGGCGCTCTTTCACTTCGATCATCGCGATCCCCGTGTGGCGCGCGATCTGTTGCGGGTGCAGACCGACGCCGGGCTCGTCCCGAAACGCTCGGTGGATGGCGAGAATGCGGCGCGTCTTGCCCCAATAGCGCGGCGTCAACAACATGGCGCAGGCTTGGCGGCAGTGGCCGGGCAACGTTTTCTCATGGCGACGATGATAGTCGTCCGGGTCGCGCCGGAACAGTTGCGCCCGTAGTTTGAGCGAGTTGTCGTGGCATCGTCAGGCAGTTTTGGTATCGTGCCCGCATGATGACCGCAAACGTCGATCTCGCCAATCCGGACTACTACAAAAATCGGGAGATCTCCTTTCTCCAGTTCGACCGGCGCGTGCTGGAGGAAGCGAAGAATCCCGATGTGCCGCTGCTGGAACGGCTCCGTTTCCTCTGCATCACGAGTTCGAATCTCGACGAGTTCTTCGAGATCCGCGTGGCGGGCCTGAAACAACACAGTGCGCTGGGTTCCACGCAGCGGGGCCCGGACAACCTGACGCCGGCAGAACAATTGCGCGCCATTTCGGTGGAGGCGCACGGCCTGGTGGCGGAGCAATACCGCGTGCTCAACGACCTCCTGATCCCGGTTCTCGAGCAGGAGGGTATCCATTTCCTGCGGCGCGAGAGCTGGGACAAGAAGCAAAGTGCCTGGCTGAAGCGATACTTCAACTATGAGCTGGAGCCCATCCTCACGCCCATCGGTCTCGACCCCGCGCACCCGTTTCCGCGCCTCCTGAACAAGAACCTCACCTTCATCGTGACCCTGGAGGGCAAGGATGCATTCGGACGTAGCAGCGGCATGGCTATCGTGCAGGCGCCGCGGGCGCTGCCGAGGGTCGTGCGGCTGCCCGAAAGCCATGCTGAGGCGCCCAACGAGCTGGTGTTTCTTTCGTCGATCATCCATGCCTATGTCGACGAACTGTTTTCGGGCATGCGGGTAACGGGTTGTTATCAGTTCCGCGTGACGCGCAACAGCGACTTGTTCGTGGACGCGGAGGAAGTGGACGACCTCCTGCGGGCCGTCGAGGGCGAGTTGATCTCGCGCCGGTTCGGGGACGCGGTGCGCCTCGAGTTGGCCGAGGACTGTCCACCCGATCTCGCGCACTTCCTGCAAATGCAGTTCGACCTTGGCGACGATGATGTCTACCGCTGCGACGGTCCCGTCAACCTCATGCGGCTCATCACCATTCCGGATGAAGTCGCCCGTCCGGATCTCAAGTATGCGGGTTTCACGCCGCGAACGTTGAGCCGCATCCAGCGCGCGTCGGACCTGTTCGCGGCTATTCGCGAGGGAGACATCCTGCTGCACCACCCGTTCGACTCGTTCCTGCCGGTGATCGACTTTCTGCGTCAGGCGGCGACCGACCCGGCGGTGCTGTCGATTCGTCAGACGCTGTACCGCACGGGTGCCGACTCCGCGGTTGTCAGCGCGCTGATTGACGCGGCATCCAACGGCAAGGAGGTCCTGGTCGTCATCGAACTGCGTGCCCGTTTCGACGAGGCCGCCAACATAGAACTCGCCAACAGCTTGCAGGAGGTGGGGGCGCAGGTGGTTTACGGCGTCGTCGGATTCAAGACGCACGCCAAGATGTCCATGGTGATCCGCCGCGAAGGCAAGAGTTTGGTCCGATACGTGCACCTCGGAACGGGCAACTACCATACGCGCACCGCACGCCTGTATACGGACTACGGGCTATTCACTTGCGATCCGGATATCACCGAGGATGTGCAGCGGGTATTCAAACAGCTCACGACGATGGGCAGTGCGGGCAAGCTCAAGAAAATGCTGCAGTCGCCGTTCACGCTGCATAGCACCATGCTTCAGCATATCGAGAGTGAGATCGCAGCTGCCGAAGCGGGTCGCCCGGCTCGGGTGATCGCCAAGATGAACGCGCTGATCGATCCGCAAACGATCCGCGCCCTGTACCGGGCGTCCCGGGCGGGGGTCAAGGTAGACCTCATTGTGCGCGGCCTCTGTGCGCTCAGGCCCGGCGTCAAGGGCGTTTCGGAGAACATTCGCGTGATCTCCGTAGTCGGTCGATTCCTGGAGCATACGCGCGTGTTCTATTTCGAACACGGGGGTGAGCCCTTGACGTACATATCGAGCGCCGACTGGATGGAAAGGAACTTCTTCGATCGCGTTGAGACGTGCGTTCCGATCGAGGACACGGCGCTGCGCGACGCGCTGATGGGCGATCTCAATCTTTACCTGGACGATACCCGGGCCTGGGAGCTCAACGCGGACGGCGGCTACGAGCGGCGCAAGAGCGGGCGCAAACCTCTCATCGCCCAGGAGCGGTTGCTGGAAGCAGCGCCCGGTTGACGCGCCTTCGGGTGGTTTCCGACGACCGACCGATCGCGTCGGCCACACCCTATCGCTTTGGTATCGCGAGTCGGATGGGCGACCACCGCAGGTATTCGGCTTCCTGTTCCAGGTCAAGTTGGGTCAGCGGATGCTGGGCGATCCAGTTCCTGGGGAACGACAACTGGATGATGTCGTCTTCGGCGCGGACATCGAATGGCGGCAGCGCCAATTCCGACCGGCCTCGGTGCAACACCACCGCCATCCGCAGAAGAACGCATAGCTTCGCAAGGTCGAGGCCATCGACGAAATCCTCGGCGGGAAACTTGCGCCGGTGGGCGCGCACCAGCAGTGACAGCCGGTGCTGTTCCGGACGCGAGAAGCCGGGCATGTCCATATTGTCCAGCAGATAGCCACCGTGCTTGTGGTACTGGCTATGGGCGATATCGAGGCCGATCTCGTGCAACACGGCGCTCCAGCGCAGCAAGGGGACGAGGTTGGGATCGATGTCGTTCCAATAGGGTCCGAGCCGATCGAAAAGATCCTGCGCCGTCGCAGCGACCCGCGCGGCGTGATCCTGGTCGACGTTGAATCGCCGCGCCAGGTCGAGCACCGTGTTCTCGCGGATATCCTGATCGTGAATCCTTCCCACAAGGTCGTGCAGCAGGCCTTCGCGCAAGGCGCCGTTGGATACGGTCAGCCTGTCGATGTCGAGCGCGTCAAACAGGGCGCGTAGTATCGCCACTCCGCCGGGGAATACCGGCGCGCGTTGGCTGTCCACGCCGGCGAAGTCGAAGTTGGCGGTGTGGCCGCTTTCGATCAACCGTTGCGTGACGTGGTCCAGGCCGTCGCGCGTAATGTCCTTGCCGCCGAGTTCCGACTCGATGATGTCTCGAACGGCGATGATGGTGCCGGAGGCTCCGACAGCATTGTCCCAGCCGCGGGCTCGGAAGATGCGCTCGACGATCTCGAATTCCAGCCGCGCGACTCGCTCTGCGGCCGCCATGCCATCCGCATCGATGCGGCCGCCTTCGAAGTAGCTGGCGGACAGATCCGCGCAGCCGATGTACAGGCTTTCGGCGATTTGCGGTTGGAACCGTTGTCCGAGGATCAATTCGGTGCTACCGCCGCCGATGTCGATGACGAGCCGCGTGTCGTGGTTGTCCTCGTGGGAGTGGGAGACGCCGAGGTAAATCAACCGCGCTTCCTCGCGACCGCTGATGATCTCGACCGGGTGGCCCAGGACTTCCTCCGCGCGAGCGATAAACTGTTGGCTGTTGTGCGCCTTGCGCAAGGTATTGGTACCAACCACGCGCACGTTGCGCTGCGGCAGTTGACGGAGGCGCTGGCTCAACCGTTCGAGACATTCCAACGCCCGCGCGGTGGACTTTGGCGAAAGTATGTTTGCCGGTCCCAGACCCTCGGCCAGGCGCACCATTTCGCGGTGCTTGTCGACCACCTGCAGCCGATCGCCCCGGTCTCGGGCGACGATGAGGTGAAAGCTGTTGGAACCGAGGTCCAGCGCAGCGTAGGTTTGCTTTGCGTCGTTTTGCGGACGGGCGCTGATTTCGGCCATCTGCAAGAAATTCTACTCCGTTGCCCCGGACGCCTACCACTTGAAATCTCGCCAGACCCAGGTCGAGGCGACATTGGGACACTCATCGCGGACCGTCGGGTCTGACGATCGCTTTGGGACACCCACGATCGCTTTGGGACACCCACGATCGCTTTGGGACACCCACGATCGCTTTGGGACACCCACGATCGCTTTGGGACACCCATGGAATTAGGGACACCCATCCGGCGGTCGCTTTGGGATCGCTTTGGGACATCCATTCGGCTCGCGACATTGGGACACCCACCGCGGACCGTCGGGTCTGACGATCGCTTTGGGACACCCATGGAATTAGGGGCACCCATCCGGCGGTCGCTTTGGGATATCCATTCGGCTCGGCGACATTGGTGGGCGACAATCGGGACAGCCACCGCCGATCCGTCGGGTCTCGGATACCCATCCGGGCGTGGGGTAACATGGCGACCTTACCGGAGGGTCGTATGACGGAATTCCACGGTCGGGAGTTTCGGGAAACAATGGGCCAGTTCTGCACCGGCGTTGTCATCGTCGCCGGGTTGGACGAGGGCGGAATGACAGGGTTCGCGGCCCAGTCATTCGTGTCGTTGTCGTTGGAACCGCCGCTGATCGCAGTCTGTCCAGGGAAATCGAGCACGAGTTGGCCGCGAATCCGGGACGCCGGACGCTTCTGCATCAACGTATTGGCGGACGATCAGCGCCAGGTCAGTGAAGTGTTTGCGCAAACCGGCCGCGTTGCCGACATCGGCTGGCGCGCGGGAGTGTCGGGAGCTCCGATACTCGACGGCGTGCTGGCATACGTGGACTGCGCCCTGGAGGCGGAACATGACGCCGGCGATCACACCATTGCCGTCGGCCGAGTACTGGACATCGATATTCTCGACGGATCGCGGGGGCCGCTGCTGTTTTTCCGGGGCGGATACGGCGGTTTTCTAGAGATCGGTTCGCGCTAGGGGTGGTCTGTCGCCAGTTTGGCGCGCCCTTCGACCGTGGTGCAGGGTTGCCCCTGCCGTGGCCTGAACTGCTCCCAACGTGACGTGCACTGGACCACTCGGCTCCGGTCCTTCGCCGCGCGCGCTTGCGGGCGCGGCGAAGGAAACGGTATTTTGCCGGTCTATTTCAATCAACGAGAGCGAGGCACCATGACAGAACGGGTTCAGCGGGGCGGGTTGCGAGTGGCGAAGGTGCTCGATGATCTTGTGGCGGAGCGCATGCTGCCGGACACGGGAATCGAACTGGACCCGTTCTGGAAAGGGTTCGAATCCATCGTCGACGACTTGACGCCAAAGAACCGCGCGCTGCTCGCGACGCGCGATGCGCTGCAAGAAAAAATCGACGCATGGCATCTGGCGGGCAGGGGCCAGACGCACGATCCCGCCGCGTACAAGGCCTTTCTCTCGGAAATCGGCTACATCGTACCGGAGGGCGGCGACTTCGAGATCGAGACCGCCAACGTCGACCCCGAGATCGCTTCGGTGGCGGGACCGCAGCTAGTCGTTCCTGTGATTAACGCGCGCTACGCGCTGAACGCGGCCAATGCCCGATGGGGCAGCTTGTACGATGCGTTCTACGGCACCGACATCATTGACGAGACCCCGGGGCGGGAAAAGGGAGACCGCTACAATCCCGCCCGCGGCGAGTTGGTCGTGGATCGGACCGCGCGTGTGCTGGACGACATCGTGCCGTTGGCGCGGGGCTCCCACGCCGATGTGTCGAGCTATGCGGTCGACGACGTCAACGGTGGATTCGCGCTCGGCGTAGCGCTGTCATCGGGGGCGCGGACGGGACTTTCCGATCCATCGCGCTTCGCGGGTTTCGTCGGCGAGGGCGAGCCTCCCGGCGAGCCGTCCATCGTGCTCCTGCGGCACAACAACCTGCATATCGAGATTCAGGTCGACCGCAACCACGAAGTGGGTGCCGCGCATGCGGCGGGAGTCAAGGATGTGGTTGTCGAGTCCGCACTGACCGTGATTCAGGACTGCGAGGATTCTGTGGCCGCCGTCGATGGGGAGGACAAGACTCTTGTCTACGGCAACTGGCTCGGGCTCATGCGCGGCGACTTGACGGAAACTTTCGAAAAAGGCGGCGAAACCGTCGTGCGTCGACTGGCACCGGATCGAACGTACACGGCCCCGGACGGGAGTTCGCTGACGCTGCCGGGGCGCAGCCTGATGCTGGTGCGCAACGTCGGTCACCTCATGACCAACGACGCGGTCCTCGACAGCCGCGGCGACGAAGTGTTCGAGGGCGTGCTCGACGCCGCGATGACGAGCCTGGGCGCAATGCATGACCTGCGCCGCGACGGGGAGTTCGTCAACAGCCGCGCCGGCAGCGTCTACATCGTCAAGCCGAAGATGCACGGTCCGGAAGAAGTGGCGTTCACCTGTGAACTGTTTGATCGCGTGGAGGATCTTCTTGGCCTGGACCGCAATACTCTCAAGGTCGGCATCATGGACGAGGAACGCCGCACAAGCCTCAACCTGCGCGAATGCATCCGCGTCGCGCGGCAGCGCGTGGTTTTCATCAACACCGGCTTTCTCGACCGCACGGGCGATGAGATCCACACCAGCATGCGAGCAGGCGCGATGGTGCGCAAAGAGCCGATGAAACAGGAGACCTGGATCGGCGCGTACGAGGACGCCAATGTCGATGCGGGGCTGGCCACCGGCTTCCCGGGGAGGGCGCAAATCGGCAAGGGCATGTGGCCGAAGCCCGATGAGATGAAAGAGATGCTGACAACGAAGTCCAATCATCCTTCCGCCGGCGCGGACTGCGCATGGGTGCCATCGCCCACGGCGGCATCGCTACACGCGCTGCACTACCACGCGGTGGATGTCGCCGCCCGGCAGCGGGAACTGATATCTCGCCCGCGTGCGGAAGTGGACGACATCCTGAAGATACCGCTGCTGGCCGGCGAGAACCTGTCGCCGGATGAGGTGCAGGCGGAGCTGGACAACAACGCCCAGGGTATTCTCGGCTACGTGGTGCGCTGGATCGACCACGGCGTCGGCTGTTCAAAGGTGCCCGACATCAACGATGTGGGATTGATGGAGGATCGGGCCACCTGCCGCATCTCAAGCCAACACATCGCCAACTGGCTGCACCATGGCATCGTCACCCAAGCGCGGGTGCGCGCGACCATGGAACGCATGGCGGGGGTGGTGGACACTCAGAACGCCGACGATGACGAGTACACGAACATGGCGCCGGCATTCGCCGACAGCATCGCCTTCCAGGCAGCCTGCGACCTGGTGTTCAAGGGACTGGAACAACCCAACGGCTATACGGAACCGATACTCCACGCGCGGCGGCGGGAGCTGAAGGCACGGCAGGGGTGAAGGGGGCACTTGGCTCCCTCGATCGGGCTGGACTTCCGTAGACCCATTGACCGGTCCAAAGCGAATTGGGCGCGGACGGGCTGAGATCGACGAACCATGTTCGACATGCAGCCGAACGCCGTGCGTGATGTCCCGCGCGGAGTGGCGCCCGGTTGCGCTTGGGCGAATGTCAGCGCGGTTCTATCACCGTGAGGTCAATCTTGTCGAAGTCGCGCAGATTCAACGTGGCTAGCGAAAAGTCATTGCTCTTGGCGATGCCCGCGATCTGCGAGTCGGCGAGACCCATAGGCAAACCGATTTGCTGACGGTGCCCGCGGAATCTCGCACTTTCGATCGCCGAGTTCGTGTCCAACGGCAGGACTCGGCCGGCGAAAACATCGATGATCTCGGTAAACACGCGTGCCAATCGGCTCTTCCTTCGTCCGGCAGGAAGAACTTCGATCCCGAAAGTGATTTCGTCTACGGTGATGGTGGATAGAAACAGACTGGAAGCGGGTTGCCGATCCATCCAGCGCGTCACATTCGTATCGGGTTCAATTCGCATGCTTGCCGAGATGATGTTTGTATCCAACAGGATCATTGGCCATCCGTGCCATATTCGTCTGACGTGAAATCGATTGGACTGTCCAATTCGCGTTGCGGCAGTTCAAGGTCGATAGCATCCTCGCCGACGATTCGGCGGATCGTCGTGCCGAGGGGCACGTCATCCACTACCGCCACTCGCAGTATGCGTCTCACGGTTTCCTCTAACGAAAGGGAATCACGCTTCGCCCGTGCTTTCAGGCGCCTAAGGGTCTCGTCCTCCAAGCGACGTATGCTCAAACTAGCCATCGTTACGCCTTGTCTTCAATTTGGGTGATGCTAGCATTCTAGTTCAAATGCTAGCAATTTCTGCGTTAGAAGCGAACTCGCTGGTCTCGACGCGGATTGTCCTCCGGTTCACCGTGGATTTGACCCACACGGGCCGGAATCGCACGGCATTTGCGGCATTGTCCTTGATGTCGTCCGGGGAGTTATCGGTGACCTCCGGCGGCGCTGGCGGACGGTGGCCAGCGGCGAGGTCATCATCAGCGCTCGTGAGTGACCGAGAGTTGTCCTGAAGTGTCTTCGCTGAACAAAGACCGAAAAACCCTTTCGGGATCGGTCTCGGTGCTGAGCGCGCAGACACCCACGCAATGTCGGCGTATGAAGTCCGGTTGCTCCAACCAAGACGCACCGCCCGCTCGCGGGACCAAAAGCAATGCGCGCTCCGGCCGCTTCTCGTGCCAACGCAGCGCATCCCTGTAGATATGTGCCGAACTCATGGCGTGCAAAACGTTGGGTCGTCCCGTTCGGTACTTCGCGTCGAGAACGGCCCATTTCACTGCGCGTACAGGGTCGGTCCATGTCAGAACTATATCGGGTTCCCGCTGACGTGAAATCGAGCGGAAGCCAGCGTTTGAATGACGGTCATGCGCTGGAAACGTGGGTTGTAACAACAACTCGATGCATGCCTTCCCGCCTTTCGAAGCTGTGAACGCCGCTGTTGCCCCCGACTTGTGGTTCCGTGAAATCGACCAGTCATATTCCCGCTTGAGCGTCCGGATGGCATTACCGAGTCGGACGAAGCACCACCGTTCATAGATCTCCCACGTTGGCGAGATCCAAAGGCGTTCCGCATCGGGCGGGCCTTCGACGCCATTCCGGAGTATTCGCCAACCCGAACCGTACGCGTTGGAATACGCCGGATCTGCTGAAACGGCGTTCAGGCCCGCAGCCGAGATCTCGCGACGGGTGACATCGGCCAGTGGCGAGACGCGCTGTAGTTGTCGCAACTGCCTCACGATCCGGTCGAGGAAATCCCGGCGACGCGGCCAACGGGGGACGAGCGCGGTGCGGGTGTCCGATTCACTTTCGCCCTCTACGGCCAACTGAAGCTTTTCCCGCAACCGGACGGCGCGGCGGGACACCGCGTATGCGATGGCGGCAATGCAGCGATTGCCGGCGCTGTCCAGTGTTTCCCGGGCGACGGGCACGTCGAACGGAGGCAGAGCGGTGATCGGCGTCGCACTGGAGTCTCCGGGAGCGAGAACCGTCAAAAGCCCCGCGTTTCGGAGTGCGGCCAAAGCTGTCTGCCGGTCGGCGCGGCGTACGTATTGCAACGGCAACAGTGCCCTCTCGGCCCTCAGGTCCCGCAGCGGATGGCTGACTATGGCCGACAACGCGCGCACGAAGTTGTCTCCCTCGCTTCGCAGCCGCGCATATTCGAGCCAAGGGTCTTCGATCCTGGGGTCGTGTCCTATGGGTAAAGTAGCCGGTTCCGTGCCCAACACCAGACTGGGATCGAACTCCCAGATCTGATCGAGCATGGACTGAAATATATCGCCACCCAGCTTGTCTGGGTGCGGTGACACATCCAACAGGTAGGTTGTCCGAACGCGGTCATCGGGTCCAAGCAACTCGGCGCGAACTTGACCGGCGTAGAAGCCGGGACTCCAGACCCACTCGCCGTCGTCAGTTTCGACGGCTTCATCGTCGATCAACAGGCGATCACCTTCGGTTGGCTTCCGAATCCGATAATTGCGGTCCTCGTTGAAACCGTAGCCGACAGCGTTTGGGTCAATCCGCCACGTTGTCGAACTATCCGAGAGTTCCTTTATAGAACGAACGTCAAGAACTATTGGCGCGTCGGCCACGACCTACCGCCAGAATCTCGCGCTGCCAGTCGATTCAAGGTCATCCTTCAATTCGCGAACCTTGTTTTGACAATCATTCAACCCGTGCTCCGCGAGGACTCGCAAACAATTGTCGAGTGCTTCCCGGAATCGCCGCGAGTCATCCCCTCGCAATTTTGGAAGCACCTTGGCGTAGATGACATCGTCTAGAACGGCGGCGGGATCGGTCGCACCGCCGTCGACCGTCACACGGTCCACGTAGTCGAGCACGTCATCGACGACACGCCATCCGAAGTGCAGACGAGCTGGCCGTAGACTCTTCATCAGATCCTCAAGCAATGCACGGGCCTTCGCCTCGTGCTCAGAGTCGAGGCTCCGCTCTCCCCAGCGGGGGTATTTCGCCAGGTCAACGTCCCAGAACTCGATCGTGAACGCACGGTCCAGCACCTTGTCGGAGATGCCGTGCGTGGTCTCGTCCATATTAACGGTGCCGATTATCGCCAGGTTGTTCGGATATTGGACATCGGCGGGCACACCATCGAACATCTCGCCCTCGCGGTGGAGATTCACAGCATCCCCCGTCTCCATGGCTGAGAGGATTGGCGCAAGATATTGCTCGGGACGGGACAGGTTCATCTCGTCCAGAACGACCGTGAATGGAAGCTCTGGGGAGGCGGCCGCGGCCAGCAGGAACTCCAGAAAAAGCGTACCAATGTAGGAGTCTCCCTGCAGTGGATTGACGTATCCCAACAGCGCAGAGGGATCGTACCAGCCAGGTTGAACGGGGATAGTACATAAGTGTTCGCTGCGGTTATCCGCCTTACCTGCGATTGCGTCACCATACGCCCTGGCGAGCAAGGTCTTCCCCGCACCGGAAAGCCCCGTGAGGACGGCGAAATGACGGCGCTTGTTAGCCCAAATGCCGGCGTCCAACTTGCGGATCAACGGTTCCGGGAAGTGGCCGTGCTTTGAAACGTCGTCGTATATCTCGGAAAACGTCGGCCACTCGGGTTGCCGTGTTTCGTCCTCGATAGCCGCTGGACTAACCTCTCTACGGTTGGGGAACTTCTCCGGTGCCAGCGATTCAGGATCCCAGCGGATGCGCTCCGCCCATTCTCTACCTGCATCGCTCAGAGAAAGGATATTGCTTTCGTCACAATCCAAAATCTCAAACTCAAGAAGCTCTCGGACGATGGAATTTGGGACCGTTGGGGCCTTCCAACCAGGATTCACCTGTTGAATCCGGTGCACCATCTTCGCTCTTGAACAGGTCCCCTGATCGCGAAGGATCACCAACAGGTGGTCCACACCGAGGACTGTCGTCACGAGCCGATCCATCAGCTCCCCGGGATCGCCCGATTCCAGAAAATCACTCCCACGGTCTGTAAGGACGAATTGATCCCCATCCCACTTCAGGCAGTTGAGCTCGTTTTCGATGATGTTGATATGTCTAGTGATCGACCTGTGCTGCCATTTGGGAAAGACAGTATTGACATGGGCTTGCAGGTCCTCGCGTGAGGCTCCATCACGGCAGAACTCAAGGATGTTCAGCAACGCCGGACGACCTCCCGTGAGTCCTGACAGACCCTTTATTCTGCTGGCGGCCGGTAACGGCACCAGCCCTTCCTGTTCTGATGCACCTTTCGAGGATTCTGTCTGCTCTTCATCTGACGGCTCGATGTAGTGTTTGAACAACAGCCAGGGAAGCCGCATACGATCAACCACGGCGTCTAGGTCATCGCCTGCCGGTCCGATTGCTTCGCACAGTCTCCGAAGGATATTGGAATGGCAAGTCGGTCCCTTGTTTCCTAGGTCCCCAAACAAGGCCGAGTGGAGCTCGCGTAGCTGTTTCTCGCTTGACACCGTTGTGAGGTCGGACGGAAAGAATCCCGCCAACATCCTATGTATCTTCAAGCGCGGTATGCGGTTCGTGTACCGGCCCAACCGAGTCTCCAACTCGTCGAACAATGTGTCTAATGTCGACGCCCGCGCCTCGGGTGTATCCGGCAACTGCACTAGAGATTGCCGGGCAAGCCAACTGCGAAAGTCTGGATCCGAGATGGCCGCGTCAACCGAAACATGTCCCTGCCCCACGCTCGTCACGGGGTTGTGGTCCCAGATCTTGCGTTGGAACTCCTCGCCTGCGCGCGTCTGTAGGTCGGCAGTGCGAACCTCGACCAGAAACTCCCGCAGATCATCGCCCCACTGTAAGTGGCCCGGGTCCTCTTGTTCGGCCTCCACGACATCCGCGCATGCCTGCTCCAATTCGTCGATCTTCCTTAGGTCAGCCAATGTAGCCATCCTCCGTTTCTAAATTGGATGCCCCCAATCCCCCGTGGCATGAGAGCGCTTACGTCACGCCCGAAGCGAAAACCCTTCCCTCAGCTTTGGTTTCACCTTGGCGACGCTGATCAGCGACTCCACGCAGTCACGCAGCGACTCCTCGAAGGGGCGGAACTCGATTCCGGTCACGGCCCGGATACGGTCGTTACGCAGGTCGCTCGCAGCCCAGATGGCGCGGTACTTCGCTTCCCGCTGCTTGATGTGGTCCGGTAACTTGTCGGTGACCTCCGGCGTGTCGTGGCCCAGCTCGGGTAGCAGTCGGTCGATGCTGGCGCAGATCTCCTCCACCGGGTGCATTTCCGTGGACCAGGCGATGTAGCGCTCTGCGTTCCTGACGAGGACGCTCTCGAGCAGGCGGATGTGGCATTCGGCATTGTCCCTCACGTCTACCGTCATCCACGGCCGGTAGGCCGCGGTCTGGTTGTACTGGCCGAGCAGCATCATCTCGATGTTGTGCTGCCAGGGCCCCATGTCCTTCTGGTGCGCGGATTGAATGGGGCCGACATTGTCCGCCGGACAACACGTGATGGCGTCCCATTCGCCGCTCGCCTGGGCCGCGTCCGAGAAGGCCCGCTGGGCGACGATCTTGGCATTGGAATAGCCACCCGGGAGGTCCTGGGTGCTTCTTGAGTCGTATGCGTCCGGGTAGCGATCCTCGTAGAACACCGGGCGGCGCGTCCACTCGTTGATGTCGGTCTCGGCGATGACTGCGGCAACGCTTGAGGTAACGACGACGCGGGTCACCGTGCGCGACTTGTTGACGCTCTCGATCATGTGGTCGCAGACGGTCCTGACGTAGTCGAGGTCGCCGTAGTCGCTCACGTGGGAGACGTGGCATACGCCGTGGCAGCCGGCGAAAATGTCATCGAAAGATCCGGCGTCGTCCAGGTCGGCCGAATGCACGGTGAGCCGCCCGGAAACGTAGCCGGGCATCGCCCTGAGGAAATCCGTGCGTTCCGGGTCGTTGGCGTTGCGAACGCACGCGCGCACCCGGTAACCCTTGTCGAGCAGGCGTCGCACGACCCAACTGCCGATGAATCCCGCGCTGCCCGTTACCGCAACGGTGCCTCCTCTGGGAACCGGTGCCATATGTCCTCCTCGCGTTGCCGTGTCTGATCGCCGAGCAGCATAGTTCGAGTGCGGAATGCGGCACAACCGCCGCGTTGGCGCCCGGGGCGTTGGCTATTCGGTAGCGATGGACGTAGCCCAGTCCGGCAATGCGCCGGGATCGATGTCGAACACGACCAGCCCCAGCGTGTAGACCACGCTCGTAATGACGAGCGCGCCGATCAGGTTGAGGAAGATTCCAGCCCGGGCCATCTGCGCGATGCTGATTCGGTTGCTGCCGAAGACGATGGCGTTCGGCGGCGTGGCGACCGGCATCATGAACGCGCATGAGGCGGACATCGTCGCCGGGATCATGAGAACCAGCGGGTGCGTGCCCGAGACCACGGCCACAGCCGCCAGGATCGGCAAGATCATCTCGGTGGTGGCGGTGTTGCTTGTCAATTCCGTGAGGAAAGTAATCGACAGGCAGACCACAAGTATCAGCAGGAAGGTGGGTAGTTCGCCCGCTGCGCCGAACTGGCCCCCGACCAGTTGGGCGAGTCCGGTCTGCTGAAACCCGGTAGCCAACGCGAAGCCGCCGCCGATCAGCAGGACGACGCTCCAGGGCAGGCGAGGAATGACCTGGGCGTCGAGCAATCGCGTTGCGCGTCCTTCGGCGTCGCGCGCCGGAATGAAGAACATGAGCGATGCCATGGTGATCGCGACGGTGCCGTCATCGATCAGCTTCGGCCAGGGCAATAGACGCGACCAGCCGGGGAGGGTGACGGTACCGAGATTGAGATCGGCGCGAAACACCCAGAGCAGGGCAGTGGAGATGAATACCGTGAGGACCGCCCGCTCCTCGAAGGACATGGGCCCGAGGCGTTCGCGCTCCCGGTCGATGAGCGTGCGGTCGGCCGCGATATCGGCGGGCGCCCGGTAGAGGACCTGGGTAATCAACAGCCAGGTTATCAGCAGCATCAATACGCCGACCGGAAAGGCGACGATCATCCATTGACCGAAAGCGATCTCCGGCGCGTCGGGAAACATGATCTGGAAGATGCGCGTGAACGACAGGTTGGGCGGCGTGCCAACCAGGGTCGTCATGCCGCCGGTGGAGCATCCGTAGGCGACGCCGAGCATCAACCCGGTCGAAAACGGACGCGCGCGGTCACCGGCGCGTTCTTCCATCTGCGCGATGATCGCCAGTGCGATCGGCACCATCGTCACGGCCGTTGCCGTGTTGGATATCCACATGGACAGGAAGGCGGCGGCGACCATGAAGCCCAGCACGATGCGGGCTGGTCCGCCGCCGACGTAATGGATGATGGCCAGCGCGATGCGCCGGTGCAGGTTCCACTTCTCCATCGCCAGCGCGATCATGAAGCCGCCGATGAACAGCACGATGATGCTGTTGAGGTAGATGGGCGCCGTTTCGCGCCCGGCCATGATGCCCAGCAGGGGAAACAGAACCAGCGGCATCAGCGCGGTGACAAAAAGCGGAATCGCTTCGGTAATCCACCAGACCGCCATCAACGCCGCCACCGCGGCCATGCGGCTCGCGGGTGCGTTGGTCGGATCGATGGGAAACGCCACAAGCAACGCGAACGCCGCGATTCCCAGCCAGAAGCCGAAGACGCGCGCCTTGTCCCTCGTGGTTCGTTCGGTCATGGGTTCTTAAGAGCAAACGTCCCTTTCCGTCTGGAGTGCGGTGCGGGCGATCAAGAAGGGCGTAGCCGCGCGCTAACGCCCCTTGAAGACCGGGTCGCGACCCTCTCGGGAGGCGGAGCGGGCTTCCTGGGTGTCCTCGGCCTTGCCCAGCACCGATAGCGCGAGCGTCTCGTACCTCACCTGGGTCTCTATGTCGGAGTGCAGGCCCTGTTTCAGGCCCCGCTTGTTCATGCGCACGGACAAGGGCGAGAAATTCGCGATCGTGGTCGCCGTTTCCCATGTGACCTGGGCCAGTTGATCGGCAGGCACGACCTGGTTCACGAGCCCTATCTCCAAGGCCTCTTTCGCCTCAACCGTTTTCGAGAGCAGGATCATTTCGGACGCCTTGCCGAGACCGATCAGGCGCGGGAGCGTATAGGTCGACCCGAGTTCGGCGGAGATGCCGAGTCTCGTGAAGGGAAGCAGGAAGCGCGCCTCCTCCGACGCGATGCGAAGGTCGCAGAGCAGGGTCATGGTGCATCCGCCGCCGACCGCCCAGCCGTTGATCGAAGCGATGATGGGCTTCTCCACGTCGATAAACGACTGGAACATGCGCTCGGCAAGACCGGGTGCGTTGCTGGCCCTGGGTTCCCTATCGCCTCCGCCCCGGAGATCCGCGCCCGAACTGAATCCGCGACCCGCGCCGGTGATGATGAATACCCGCGTGTCGTCGTCCTGGTCTTTCTCCGCGAGCACGTCGAAGAGCTCGTTGGCAAGCTGCAGGTTCAACGCGTTCAGACGCTCGGGACGATTCAACGTGATGGTCGTCACGAAGTCCTTGTTCTCAACGATCAGTGTTTCGTAGGCCATTTGACTCTCCGGCTTTCCAGTGGCGCAGTATATCCGGGAAGCATTTTGCACCACGAACGGAAGCCGTTGCAGAGGCGATCCCACGGACGCGGCCTGCGGTTGGGGCCGACTTCCACCGGTAGAAATGTCAGGTGGTTTCAGCCCCTTCCTACATCGATGGGGGGGTCGTTGACTGTCAGAGCGACGTTCGCCCGTCGGCGACAATCTACCTTGGCGTTTTTCCGGAGCGACACATGGCTGGCCGCTCCCGTGAATCGGGTGACCCACTTCGGATTGAGCGCTCAAACGCCGCCGTGTTACGCTCGGTTGGCCGTCGGCAAGGCTGGCGCCTGAAGCGAGACCGGACCCATGAGCGAAGTGCTGCGCGCCGATTCCCGCGCCGTTGAGTTTCCGACGTCGGACGGCAGACCGGTGGCGGAGACTCCACTCCACTACAAACGCCTGTCGGACCTGGCGTATTGCCTCACGACGTTCTTCAAACGCCGAGCGGACGCCTACGTCGGCGTCAATATGTTGGCCTACGACGATCCGAAGGAACCGAGGAAGCATCTGTCGCCGGATATCTTCGTGGCGTTCGGTGGCGTGAGCGAAGAAGAACGCGAGCGAGAGATCTATAAGCTCTGGGAGGATCCGTCGCCAGCGTTCGTGCTGGAGGTCACCTCAAAGACCACGCGCAGGGAGGACGAACGCAAGAAGGCGCGCTACGCGAAGTGGGGCGTGGCCGAGTACTTCATGTATGACCCGCGCGGGGAATACCTGGCGCCGGCGCTGCAGGGTTTCGAACTGTCCCGCGGGGGGTACCGATCAAAGCGCGAGCGCACGCTTTCCAATGGCGAACGGGGCTTGTCCAGCGGGAGACTCGGACTCGATCTATGGTTGGATTGTTCCACCCTGCGTCTATACGATCCCGTCGCGGAGCGAAACCTGTTGACGCCGGAGGAGACTGAGCAGCGCCTTGCGGCCACCGAGATAGAACTGTCAGCGTTGAAGGCACGGATAGCCGCCGCATCGACCCTGAAGGACGGGGGTTAGCAGGCTGCGGAGATCCCCCAAGCTTTCCCTCTGATGGCAGACGAATGCATGGCGACGGTTGACGCCCTTTTGCAGGTGAGAAACTTGGCAGTGATCGAGCAGGACGTATCGGGCGCTGCGGCGAACTAGTGTTCCGTCAAGCCTAAAAATGCGAGTGTAGCTGCGAGGGATTTTTGGTTCCTGGCGAGGCGCGACGACGCGGTGTGGCAGGCACCACACAAGGAGGAGCAACGAAGCCAGGGGCCAAAAAGACCCGCAGATACCCGTAGATTTAGGTTTGACGGAGCACCAGGCTTGACTTCCGGCACCGACGAAATGGTCCGAATTCCCGAAGCGGAATTTCACATGGGGGCAGCGGACTTTTACGTGGAGGAGCGCCCCGTGCTTGCCGTCTGGGTGGATGGCTTCTGGATCGATCCCGCGCCGGTGAGCAACAGGGACTTCGCGCGTTTCGTCGAAGCGACAGGCTACGTGACGGTCGCGGAAAGGGACCTGATCGCCGAGGACTATCCCGGTCTCGACGAAGCGGATCTTGCGGCGGGGTCGCTTGTGTTCACCCAGACTCGCGGCCCCGTGGACCTGGGCAATCCCGGCAATTGGTGGCGATTCGTCAGGGGTGCCAACTGGAGAGAAGAGGCCGCCCATCCGGACCATCCCGTGGTGCATGTCGCCTACGAAGATGCGAGCGCCTATGCCGACTGGCGCGGCAAATCGCTGCCCACGGAAGCGGAGTGGGAATACGCGGCAAGAGGTGGCCTGGACGGGGCAACCTACCCCTGGGGTAACGATTTCCACCCCGGCGGCAAGGCGATGGCGAACACCTGGGAGGGTGATTTCCCGTGGCGCAATACCGAGCGCGACGGCTATACCCGCACTTCGCCCGTGGGAACCTATCCGCCCAACGGTTACGGCCTGTTCGACATGGTGGGAAACGTCTGGGAGTGGACCCAGGACTGGTGGAGCGCGTCGAACGAAGGAATCGAACTCCCTTGTTGCGGATCAGTCAGCCAGGGAACCATCCGGCGAACCAATTCCCGCGGTGGCACGGAACGCGACAGCCTCGATCCATCGCAACCCGAGATAAGGATTCCGCGCAAGGTTCTCAAAGGAGGTTCGCATCTCTGCGCGCCGAACTACTGCCTGCGTTATCGTCCCGCGGCACGTATCCCGCAGATGATCGACACGGCGACATCGCACATCGGCTTTCGCTGCGTCGTTCGCGACGGCTGATGTTGCCGGCGATGCGCTTTGTCGAGCCTTCCAGGTGATGCTCGCATACATCGCCTTATTGCCTGGACTGCCTGGACACATCGATCACGCAGATGGCTATCTTCCGCTTCTGTTCCGTCGTGAGGGTCTCAAGGAGGCGTGTGCGTAGTTCCTGAGCATTGTTTGGCCGTTGTCCGGAAGGTGGTCTCGCGCACTTCTCGGACCCATACCAGAAGACCAGGCAGATTCCGTTCCCGTCTGCGTCGGGATCGCGTGCGTATTTGGCGATCAGTTGACCGTGAATGGCTGTCCAGAGGTCGCGATGCGTGCTTTTCTTGATTTCGACCGGCACATTAAAGGCTGTATCGGAGTTTCGAAAGGAGAGGCGCACGTCAGCCCTTTTCTCGTCTGCGTAACGTCCCTCGGGTTGCCCGTCTATTGCCAAGGGCGCGAGCCTGTGTTTCAAGTCCGACAGTAGCCGATCTCTGCAAAGATCTTCATGTTCCGGCTCTTCGGTTTTCGTGCTCCAGTACTGACGCCAATCGGACGTGTTTCCGTTGCGGATGTCGTTTGCCAGGAATTTCAGGACATCCATTGTCAATGCGGCCAAGTCAGCGGAGTTGGCTGGTTGTAGGCCATCCAGCGTCTGGAGCACCTGCTCAACATGGGTGTGACGGAAACTCGCCTCACGCTGCCTGGTCTTCGCATGCCGAAGTCTCTCGCGCCAAGGACGCAAGAAGTCAGAAGTAGATAGGCTCTTCAGCGTTTCAGACGCTTCACGCGACGGAGTCGTCGAGAGACTTTCGATAAGCCCTTGCACCAGTTCGGCGGCTTCCATTTTTTCAGTGACAATGAAGGCGCCAGCTCCGGTCATGGGGCTCGAGGGCCTGTAGGAACTCCCGAGAGACCGGATCAGGAGATCGAGTGCTGCCACATTCAACCTGCCGATCCACTCTGCGTTGAGGTCAGCATCAAGGAACGAGGACACGTGTCGTACTCTTCTCTCGCTTCCTCGCCCGATCTCCTGCCCCAATCGGCTGGTAAACGTAACCGGCTCGACCAGCAATCCCGTGCAGCACCAGTAAATCCGTTGTGCCACGTTCATGCTGCGAATTGACAGTTTGCGGTCGATGACTTGAACAAGTTCCTTCGTGGGACAATGCCGAATTGCCGCCCGAAGCAAATGTTTCAGCGCGGGAAGTTGTCTCGACGTGGCACGCGGCGGGAATGATCGAAGCAACTGTGGTATGGCCAATGCGGCCACGGCAGCGTGTTGCTCGTTAGTAAGTTCGAACAGCGCCGGGTGATCAAAGAATTTCCGAGTCCAGCTTTGCCGAACTGTCCGGACCAGGATGTCCGCAACCAACTCGGGCCGATGCGATACGATCGATGAGTACCACTCGATCTTCCCCACCGGACGCAAGCTGTTGAAATGGATGGTGAGAGCAAGGCGTATCTGTCTTTCGTCGAGCTCTGCGGGATCGAGTTCCTCCAATCCTGCCATGAACGGACAACTCAGGTAGTGCACCTCGCTCCCTGATGCGAGCCGGACAATCTCGGACTCTTCCGGCAGGTCGCTGCGAACGGTTGTCGAGCGAAACGCTGCAATGACCGTGTCGACGAGTTCCCCATCGCTTTCCAGCAGGTTCAGCAATCGGCTTCTTGGCGTGTCGCCCTCAGCATCGATGTAATCGCCGAAGTACGCGGTGGCCAAGTGATGGAGAAACGCAGGCGGAGCCCGGTTCTCCCGCAGGGAGGACACCTGGGACGCAATGTGGTTGTGCCAAGCTTCTCGCCGCTGTCGCTCCCCGGCATCGTATTCTCGGTCCAGTTCCCCGGTTGTAGCCACCCGTTGTTCTTGGACCTGCAAGTGGTCTCTTGCCCGTTCCCTAAGCGCCAGGTGTTCGATCAGTCGATCATTGATCCTCTCCCAGGAGAACCCTTCCCCGGAATCGTGGTCGTCGATCTGACGGATCGCTTCGTCAAGGAACTCATTGCCGACTTCTTCCGAATCGGCTCGAATGGCCTGTTCGAGACACCACGGACCGAAGTCCGGCGGCGGAAGTGAACCCAGCAGGCGGTTGCCTGGAAAGGCGATAGGATCTTGTTCGACAGATTTTTTGAAGGTTGCCTTGTAGGTATCCGGATGGTCGCTCAGCCATTGGCGGATCTGGACCGTGTGCTTATCGCGTCGCCATTGGTCTCCGATGAGAGTGAACCACCCCAGCAGACGGTCGGCGTCGACGCTGGATGCGCCCTTCAGGTAGCAGGCCAATACACGTCTTGGAGTTGCATGTAGCAGGTACGGAGGTGTTGCATGGTTTGGGTCGTACCATTGATTTTTCGTATTTGACCCCACCAAAGCGTCCAGCAATTCCCCAAGTTGTCGATTCGTGGATTTGTTCTCTACATCGTAGGTCCAGAAATACTGGTATTGCCCGAACAAACCTTCAGTTTTGGGTGCTCTGAGATAGGAAGCGACCTTGGTTGGACTTAGTTGGCCGGGATAGAGATTGCGCAGCAGACGCCCGAGAAGTTCGTCTTGCGGGTCGGTCACGGCCCCGGAGCCCACCTCGTCCAACAGCGCAATCAATTCCTCGGTCTGGCCGCTGGATTGATTGGTGTATGCGTCCAACGCGAGAGACCTTATGCCTGATGCGCGCTGTGCGTTCCGAACAATGCTCATCAGCATCGTTTGGACGTTGGGGATCACTGCACCGTGTCTCAGTGCCTGGAGTAATGCGCCGGACACGGCCTGTTGTCCGTCGCGCCGGTCTGGGTCGGTAAGCGCCTTCTGGAAGGCCGTTTCCATGTTGGGCGTTGCGAGATCTCCCCATCGGGTGTCCAACTCGTGGAATGACCGCAGGCTCCATGGATCGCTTTGCGCCCCGCGTTCCAGACAGTCTATGAGTAACTCCTTCTCCGATACGGTGAAGTTCCGCACATCGCCATAGAGCACTGTCCCAATCGGATCGCGCTCAATCAACTCCTTGCGCGCGATCTTGCTGTGGGCAGCCAGCCACGCGGCGAGGCCGCGCAATTCGGACACGACGACGCCATCCTCGCCAGTCATGAGGGAAAGAACTCGTCTTGCGGGAAGGCCTTGTCCAATGCGCGCCGCGAGGTATTTCCCGCCGAGGAACTCTGCGATCTGGCGGTGACTTGGAACGGCGAGGCTGTTTTCAACCTCGAAGAGCCTCGTGCTCGTCACTTCGCGTAGGATGTGCTGGCTTGGCCTGGGTATTCGTGCGAGAGGAATCTCGTCTGTTCGGGCGCTTGCCGGATCAAAGCAGTAACCCGCAATCCCTGCCAAGAGCTGGGTGGCACAAAGACGTCCTGCGGCATCAAGCAGGTCAGATTCGTTTGCACGATCTCGAACGGCCTGTAGATGCTCAATGTTCGTTTCACGCATAAGCACCCGGCAGGCGGAGTCGAACGTCTCCATTCGGCTTTTGGGCCAACTTCCGGCTGCGACTGCGTCAGCCAGCATCTTCAGGCTCTGGGGGTTTCGTAGAAGTCCGCCGACTCCCTGTTGTCGCGCCGACGCCAAGAAACCGTCTGTGTCATCTATTCCCGGATGGTTGCGCAGAATCTCTCGGATGTTCTCGTCGGACAGCGGGTCGAGACGCAGCACGAGAACGCTTCCGGTTGACGCCACGGTGTCCAGACTGTTTTGGTCGGCGGTGCCGAACCAATCGGCTTCCCGGCAAGAGATACGGAAGTTTTGACATCCAAGGTTGTATAGCTTTGAACGAATATGGTTCAGAGGCGTCCCCTGGTCGGTAGATCCCGCGCGACTCTCATCGAGTCCATCGATGAACAGCGTCGTGCCGTGCCACTCGGGCTTGTCATCGAAGGTAGCGAAATCCCGAGCGGTGACATAACAACCTCCTTGCATTTCGGCCTCGCGTTCGAAGGCTCTGGTCTTGCCGGCACCTGGCGCGCCGAGTAAAACGTAGGCCGCGCTGTCCCGAAAAGACTCCAGCGGAAAGGCTACGGGGCGACTGCTACGAACTTCCGTGCAGGTCCTGGGAACGATCAGTTCGGTCATGGATCCCGCTCAAACCAGTGACTTGCAGGGACCGACAGGAACTCTTCGATAGAAATGCCATCGCGGCCAACGAGCAGCGACCGTTCGGGGTTGAAACCCTTCGCGAACTCCTTGCGGCCGCTGAGGTTGATTCCGTGGCCGTTGCTCTTCACTTCTATGGACACCAGGCGTCGCCCTCGCTCCAGGACGAAATCCACTTCGTGGTGTCCCCGACGCCAGTAGTAGAGACGGATTTCGGGCATGCCGGTGTTGTGCAAATGTGCGCCAACGGCGCTCTCAACCAGTCTTCCCCAGAACGTTCGGTCTGCCTGCGCTTCTTCGAACGTGTATCCGGAATGGACAGCCATCAATGCGGTGTTCAGGACATTCAGCTTCGGGCTCGACGCCCGCTGGCGCCGGGCCAGACCTTCGTATTTGGAAAGTCCCGCCACCAGGCCAGCCCTTTCCAACAATTGCAGATAGCGGGCCAACGTCGTCGTGTTGCCTGCGTCGTCGAGTTGGCCGACCATCTTGCTGTAGGCAAGGATCTCGCCGGAGAACTCCGCGCTCAGTTCGAACAGCCGCTTGAGCAGTGCGGGCTTGTCTATTCGGTCCATTGCCAGAATGTCGCGCTCGATATTGGGCTCCACCAGCGCGCTCGCCACGTAGTCACGCCAGCGGGGCTCTTCGTGAATGTACGGGGCAGCGCCCGGGTAGCCGCCGAAGTAGACGTACTGTGGAAAGTCGAAACCGAATGCCGTTGCCATTTCCTGGAAGGACCAGTGCGCGATCCTGATGGCTTCGAAGCGCCCGGCAAGGCTCTCGGTAATGCCCTTGTGCATCAATAGAGGGCTTGAACCGAGCAACACGACGTGCACCGCTCGATGTTCCCGGCGGTCGGCGTCCCACAGTCCTTTGACCGTCTCCGACCAGTTTGGGATCTTCTGAATTTCATCGAATACCAGGACGAAGCCGCGTCGTGATCGAGCGGCTTGAATTCGCGCGCGCTCCCAGGCTTGTGCGACCCAGCGAGAGTCGCGTTCATCCGAGAACGTAGCCCGGGCGAAGCTCGGGGGCGCATCGTCCGGTAGGTTTCGAATTCGGGGGAGGGCCAATGACTCCGGTTCATCAACCGGCAGGTATAGACTGGGCTGGTCGAGATGTTCGAGGGTTTGGTCGACAAGAGTTGTCTTACCGCTCTGCCGGGGCCCCGTGACGAAAATCAGCCGCTGCGGGGACTCATTGAGCCGGTCAAGGAGTGTGGAGGCTTGTGCACGCTCGAAACTCATCTTGTTACATTATTGAGTAGATTTACTCAATAATGTAACAAGCAGCGGCGAAAGATGCAATCTGGGCCTGCATTCAGCGATCAATGGCGAATGGCACGGTGATGCTCAAGGTCACAAGAGAGGAAAACGTGAGTGGCGACCGGAAGGTCGCCAGCCAGGGTTTCGTTCGTATCGACGCCGGGTACGCAGTGCATTTCGAGCCGGAAGGCCAGCGGGACGCCGCCTGTGCCTTTTTCGAGGAGCACGGGTTTGTCGTCCTGGAAAATTGCCTGAGCCCGGCGGAGATCGGGCATCTGAACGAATTCTACGACCGCACGCAACGCGAGCGGCCCGAAGCCTGGGGCCTCTCGGGCGAAAGGAAGTTGTTCCAAAAAAATGCGGGCATCATGTTTTCGCAGCCGCTACTCGACTATCCGGAACTCGATCCCTACACCCAACACCCGCGTTCCTGCAGGGTGGTCGCCCGGATCCTGGGCGGCCAAGAACGCGTCCGCTTCAGCGAGTTCAACTTCCGCGAAACGCCCGCCGACGCGGGTAGGGGCGCGATGAATTTTCATCATGATCGGGCGGCGCCCGATCGCTTCGAACGGCGTCCGTACAATCCCTGTGACTGGCTGTGTGCCATTCACTACTTGACCGACGTGGATCCCACCACGCCAGCCTTCTGTATCGTCCCGAAGAGCAACCGCTACGCTACGCTGCGGGACGCGTTCGACGGATTGGGTGCCGATTACCACGAGGTGCCTGTCTATGGGCCGGCGGGCACCTGCGTGCTGTATGACACCGCGATCTTCCATACCCGGTTCGACGGCGATGGCAGGAAGCGCCGCCGAACCTGGCATCAATACCATGCGCGCGGGGGCTGGCTCACGAGTTGGCGGCCGCGAGTCGGCGAATACGTACGCCAACCCGCCCCCGTCCTGACCGACTGGAACCTGTTTCCGGAACGCCTGGCCCTGCATCCTGACCCCGGGAAACGGTTGTTTTTCTCTCACTGGAACACCGCCCAGTGCGAGTGGGTCGCATCCGGATTCGATCCGAAAGTGCGCCGCTTGACGCCGCGTGGCGAGTACTGAGCGCCAGGGACGACGACGCTAGCTTTGGTGGCGCTTGCCGGTTGGAAGGGCTCTCCCTCAGGCGTCGAGGGCGTAGCGGATCATCACGCGCGAACCGTCGACCAGGCCCTGCTGGAAACGCGGTCCCCAGTTGCTCCATCCCGACGCCGCGTACTTGCTGCCCATCGACTCCAGGATGCGGGCGTGGACGCCGGCGTCCGTCTCGATCGATGCGGTCGCCATGTATTCCGGCGCCTCGCGAAAAGCGCCGTCGGACCTTGTCCAGACACCGAAGTCACCTACCCACAGTCGCGCTCTGACCAACCCTCGCCCCACGGCCTCGGCGCGCCAGGCATCGGGCGGCGTGACGACATAGACGTGGCCGGCATCGTGGGCGAACCAGATCTCGGCCTTGCAGCGGCTTTCCTCGCCGTCGCTCTTGATCGGCGTGAGATATACGAGTCGCGAGGTATTCAGCTTGTCTGCGGCGGTCGCCTGTTCGCCCGCCCAGGCGGCGCGAGTCAGCAAGGGAAGCGCCGGCGCCAGCGAGATGCCGGCGAGAATGGTTCTGCGTGTGATCATGCCTTCGTCGTCCCCTTCGAGATTGGAGCCCGTTTGGAGCACGGGGTCAGGCAGTGTTATCGCAAAACCGAGTCCCGAACAAGGGATATCGCGGCGCCGGTTCGGTCGACAAGCCGTTTGCAATGACGGTGGTACCATCGCCTTGTCGCGCGCACATTCCGCAGTTCAGAAATACCCGAATGCAAACGGCAACCTTTGCATAGCCGTGGACGGCCATATCCTGGTTCAAAACGCCGCCGGCGCGTTGATCAGCGCAACGGGGCGCGGACTTGCCACCACGACCGTCGGCGATGACAGTTGCCTGTGGCGGCGCGAGAACCATCACCTCGTTCACGCGGACGGAGCCCCGCGCCTGAGGCTGGAGCCGTTGGGCGCTGACAAGTACAGACTCGCCCTCGACAACGGTGGCGAGGTCGAAGGCGCACCATTCGCGTTGCTTGAAGGGCCCCGCCAGTCTCCGTCCTGGCACCTGAAAGACCTTCGGGGGAACGGCTTCAGCATTATTCCGCACATCATGAGTGACGATTCGATCACGCGTCTGAAAGCCGAACTCCGCGAAGTCCGGTCACAGCGGCACGCCGACGAGAGCAGTCACGACGGCTACTTCTGGATTGTCGATTCGCTGATCTGGAGCGCGGAAGTTGCGCGCGCCGCGAGCCATCCGGTGGCGCTGTGGATCATGCAGCAATACATGCGCACCGAAGAGATACATTTCTGCCATCAACCCGTGATCACGACCGTGAAGCCTGCGGACGCGCTCAGGGGCACATTCCCGGAACGTGGCTGGCACACCGACTACCCGTATCATCCCGGGGTATTCCCCGACGACTCCTGGCCGGAACAACCGGCAATGGGCGTCCAGTTCAATGTCTGCGTGGATGCGTTCCGCGCCGACAACGCCGCCACCCAGTATCTGCCCGGATCGCACCTGAGAAGAGAGAGACCGCCGATCGAATTCAACACTCCAGGCACCCGCATGGGTCATGGTCATCATGCCGAGGTGCGACAGTGGCTGGCGCCCGCCGGCAGCGGGCTCATCTATGACGCGCGCATGTGGCACCGCGCCTGCCACGAATTGAATGTCAGCGGGCGGGATCGCATCGCGATTCTGAACGCCGCAGCACCGGCCTACGTCCGGCCGATGTTGGACAAGAGTGGGTTGGGCAGAGATTTCCCGGGTTCACCGGTCGCCTGCAGACTCACCGAGCGCGAACGCACGGACATCGAGCGTCTGTGCTGCAGGCAGACACGACCGGCGCCACCGGGAATGCCCCGGTTAAATCGCCGTCGGGCCTCCGCTGGCCATCCGAAACCCTCAATTTGATTCCATCCATGAGAACTTGTCAGATCGTGACGTTAGTCCTTATGATCGACACTACTTCCGGGAAGCGGAACCCAGATGGCCGCAGGGCAACAGGGCCAGGTGCCGACAGGAGCCGGACGGCTCGAGGCGCTGGCGCGGGAGTACCGTCCCGCGCTGCGACGTTACTTCGGTAAACGCGCGAACCAGAGCGCCGATGTCGAGGACCTTGTTCAGGACGTCCTCCTGCGTCTGGCCGTTCGCGGCGACTGTGACAGCATAGAACAGCCCGAAGCGTACCTGATGCGTACGGCCACGAATGTGTGGCGGGACTATCTGCGCAAGAAAAAAACGCATGCGGAGGAAGCGCACGAGGAGTACATCGAAGGGCATGTGCTTGAGGAAAATGGGCCTGCCCGAGAGCTGGAGGGTAGAGAATCGATCCATGCCATTCTTGCGGCGCTGGGTGAATTGCCGACACGTACGCGTCAGGTTTTTGTGCTCTGTCGCGTCGAAGGTATTAGACAGAAGAGCGTTGCGAAAAGACTTGGGGTCTCTGTGAGCGCGGTAGAGAAACACATGATCAGGGCGATTGCTCATCTGACATCTATCCTGGGCGAACAATGAAATGAAACTCGTCAGTATCGACAAAGTTGCGAAACGCTCGGTGGAGGAGGCGGCGGCGTACTGGGTCGTGCGGCTCGAAGCATCGAGTTGCGGGCCGGCCGACCGGGCGGCGTTCGAGAAGTGGCGCGCCGCGCAGGCCCCACATGCCGAAGCATATGCGCGCGCGCAACGGGCACTGGCGATCATCGATCAGAACCTTGGCAGCATCGAACTGATGGATCTTGGCGAACGGGTATTTGAGGAAATAAGAAAGTCGCGCCGGCCATTCTTGCGTTCCGCGGGCATGGGGCTCGCAGTCGCCTGCACCCTGGTACTGGGTGTCGTGACGTTCCTGCAAAACGGCGTGGAACCTGGTGTCGATCAGCAACCGCGAATCGTCGAGAGCACCTTCGAGACAGCGGTTGGCGAGCGTTCCACGGTCATATTGCCGGACGACTCTGTTGTGACGCTCAATACCGATTCGCTGGTCGAAGTGCCCTATGTCCAGAACTCCGATGTTCGCCGGCTGATTCTGGTGCGCGGACAGGCGCACTTCGCTGTGGAGAAGGACTCCCGTCCGTTCGAAGTGTTTGCCGGCGGTCAGCGTGTTGTCGCGCTGGGGACTGCGTTCGATATTCGGATCGACGAGGATCTCGGCGTCCTGGTGACGTTGGTGGAAGGCCGCGTCTCCGTGTACGAGGGTGGGGTTCGAGGCGCTGCAGCAGTCTCGCCGACGCCGGAATCTGCGGGCGGCACGTCCAGCGGCAAAACAACCTCCGGGACAGTGCTCAAGGAGGGAGAGCAGTTGATCGCAAGGCCCGATGCGCCGCCCGAAGTGATCACTGTGGACGTGGCGCAAGTCGTCGGATGGCGTGAAGGCCAGCTTGTTTTCCGGGACGATCCTTTGCGCAACGTGGTAAAGGAAATCAATCGCTACAGTACGAAGAAGCTTGTTGTCGATGACGACGAGCGGCTTGATGGCATTCAGATTGGCGGCGTCTTCAAGGCCGGCAGCACGGAGTCGTTCGTCGCGGCGATGGAGGAACTTTATCCCGTCCAGGCCCGCCGGGTTGCGGCAGACCGAGTCGCCCTGGTCTGGGTTGACAGAACCTTCGATAGATTCGACGGAAAAGATCCAGCCAACCCGCTAGCGCGATAAAACCTCTCGCCCTAACCGGGCGCCATGTTTTACCCCCGCCCAGGCCCCATCTGGCAGCCTGTCGATCTTGCCGCTAACGCGGCAAGTCCGACAGGCTGCTAGACTGAGCGCGCGGCGTTTCGGCGCGGCTACAGGGGGTGCAAGCAGTGGTCGCAGCTGTCGGAATCAAGACGGCGCTCCGCGCATCGATTGTCGTGCTCATGGCCGGGTCTGTCGGTGTCTCGGCGTCAGATGCCGCACGCGACACGGATGTGACCGAGGCTGTCCATTTCCGTATAGAAGCGCAGGACCTGGGCAGTGCGCTCAATCAGTTTGCGTTGCAGAGCGGCAAGGAACTTCTGTTCGTCGAAGACGAGATTTCCGGCAAGTCGACCTCTGAGGTTTCCGGCAGGTATCACCCGCTTGCGGCGCTGGACCGGCTGCTGGCAAACACAGGGCTGGAATACCGAATCACCGATCTCGACACCATCCTGGTTGGAAACCAGATTCAGGTCACCGCGGGCGAGGAATCCGAAGCGCCGGGATCAGAGGCCGGGATTGTGTCCGAGCGGGCAACCTCCGGCGTTGCGTCCGTGCCGTCGGGGACTAACGCATCTTCGGGCAAAGGGCGTGTCGGGAGGTCGGGCGCAATCGAGGAAATTGTCGTCGTCGGCATTCGTGGAAGTCTGCGTCTGTCGCTTGACCGGAAGAGACGCGCCGATCATTTTGTCGACACCATCACCGCCGAGGATATCGGTGCGTTCCCGGCTCAGAACCTGGCTGAATCCCTGCAAAGGATCAGCGGGGTCGCCGTTGACCGCAAGAGCGGCGAGGGCGCGTTCGTCAGCGTTCGTGGCCTCGGCCCGCAGTTCGTCCAGACAATGGTCGGCGGGCGTGTCGCCGCGTCCAACGTCGCGCCGGGAAGCCACGACGGCAGAGGCGCGACGAACACCAAGTCGCGCGCGGTCGGCTTCCACAATTTCCAGTCCGGGCTGGTGCAGGCCGTGTCCATTCACAAGTCACCGCGGGCGGACCACATCGAGGGTGGCCTCGGTGGTTTCGTCGACATCCAGTTGCGCAAGCCCTTCGACGTGGGCCAGCGGCATGTTGCCTTGTCCGTGGACACCACGCGAAACGAGCTGGCGAACGACACGGCGCCCGGCGTATTCGCACTGTTCAGCGACGTGTTGAGCGATACGGTGGGCTTGATGGTGTCGGCGCAGTGGGACAATCGGGTCTTTCGATCAGACTCCCTGGAACAATACGGGTTTCTCGGAGATCCCCGAACCGTCGCTATCGACGGCGTCGAAACAGGTGCCGGATACTATCCATCTCAGCTCCTCGGGGAACTGCACCTCACGGACCGTGACCGCCTGAATGTCTCCTCTTCCCTGCAAATCAAACCTTCGGACCGCGTCGATGTGGCGTTCGATGTGCTGTACACCAGCAACTCGGCCTTTGAGACCGACTACTTGCGGTCCTTCCGCATCGCGCAGGGGCATCCGCTCATCACCGATGCGACGCTCTCGGACGACAACGGCACCGGGGTATTCACCATGATCTCCACCTCCGGCGCGGGTGCGTTCATGCAGCACGCCACGGAGGACGTTGATAACGCGTTCGTGAATTACGCTGCCAACCTGCAGTTCCAGGCTACCGACAACCTCTTCGTCAATGTCGACGTCACGGTCTCCGACACACAAGCGCCGATCGAGAATCGGGATGCCCAGATGGGCAATACGCGAACCCAGATGACTTACCACAAGAACGGTCCAGGCGGGCTTCCGTCGTTGACCTCGTCTTCGCCGTTGACTGACGTCAACCATTGGAGTGTTGTGAAACAGTCGGTACAGGAACACCTGGTCGATGATCGGATTTCCCAATTCAGGGCCGATGCGACCTATGAGCTCGACAGCGGCTGGCTCGACACGGTCCAGGTGGGTTTCAGGACGTACCGGCAGGAACGCCGCGACCGGTCCAGATATCTGAACAGCAGGGCTTTCATCAATAGGCCCATCTCCGAATTCGGCGGCGGCCTTTCGTTTCCGGCCGAATCGGATTTTTTGAACGGGCTCGGTATCCGGTTTCCGTCGCCTGTCCTGAGCCCGAACTTCGACGCGCTGCAGGAGACCTTCATCACCCGGGCGGACGAAATTCGGATAGGTGGCGGTTTCAACACCGGCGCCGGAAAGTCCCTGGACGAATTCACGTCGGGACGCTTCGTCGAAGACCTCAACCACGAGGACGACGGAAACGCGATCTATGCCATGGCCACGTTCAGCGGGGAACTGGGCGACACGCCCTATTCCGGCAACGTCGGTGTGCGATATGTGGACAACAGCACGGGGTCGGAAGGGGAAATCACGCAACCCCTCGATATCGACTATTCCGATCCGGCATCGCCTGAAGTCCTGCTGTCCGCGCCGGAGTTTGTCCTCATAGGCCACGACTACACCCGGTTGTTGCCCTCCCTGAACCTCCGCTTCGATCCAACCGACGAAATCGTCGTGCGAGCTTCGCTAGCCAAGGTAATGAGCCGGCCGAGATATCTCGACCTGAGTCCTCGAATCACCGTCCAGGCAAGGCCCCGAACCATGCGGGGCGGCAACGGCGAACTCGACCCGACCACGGCGGTGCAGTTCGACCTGGCGCTGGAATGGTATTTCGCCGACTACTCGATGGCCTCGGTCGGCCTCTTCACCAAGAGCATCGAGAGTTTCGTTCAGCCTGACATCGAAATCGTCCCGTTCTCCAGCGTGATCGATCCCCAGACGGGCCAGCCGCTTGTCCTGACGGCCTTCAGACCGCTGAACACCGGGGAGTCGAGTCTGGTCGGCATGGAACTGGTACTTCAGCGAACGTTTGCGGAACTGCTGCCGGCGCCGTTCGACGGTCTGGGCGTAATCGCCAACTACACGTACATCAATTCCGGCTCGGACTTCAGGAACGAGAAAACGAACGCTGCCTATAGCATTCCGGGATTGTCCGAGAACACGATCAACTTCACGTTCTTCTACGAGAAGGGGCCGTGGAGCGGCCGGATCTCCTATAACTTCCGCGACGACTTCCTGGATGACATCAACGGCGGCTTTTCGGGGCACCCCTATTTTGTCGACGCGTACGATCAACTTGACGCGTCCTTCGGATTCGCGCTGAACGAAAAACTTTCGTTTGCGCTGGAAGCGATCAACCTGAATGACGAGGGCGTGTACTACTACAACCGGTTGGGTACGGGCGTACAGGAGCACATCTCAAGTGCGATCCATGCCGGCCGCCGGTTTCAGTTTGGCGTACGCGTGAAGCTTTAGCCCGGCCCTTGGTGCAATATCCGGGCTAGTTGACTCATGGCTTGGGCAACACCCTGGCCGACTCTCGTGAAAAAAATCAAAAATTCAGGTGAGGGAAACCGGATCGGCCTCGTCTAGCTGTCACAGGAAGGGTGTTTCTGTACGGGCCCATCCCGCCCCCTGAGGACGGCCCAGACGTAGCGAGAGCTATTGAGCGCCGCGTTGGCATCGACGGGCTCGACACCAATCCAGGTAGAGAACATGACCACAGTGGAGAGATCTTCCATGGCAAGCAATACGAAACTTCAGAACACGCTGGGGCTGGTCGCCGCGGCGTTGGCCGCTGCGCTGCTCTGCGGTACAGCATCTGCTCAAGAGGCGGACGCCGAGGCAGGAGCAGAAGCGGAAGAAGAGGCCAGCATCGTCGAAGAGATCGTCGTGACCGGCATTCGCGGCAGCATGCAGCAGTCGCTGGAACGCAAGAGAAATGCCGACCACTTTGTCGACGCGATCACCGCGGAGGACATCGGCGCGTTTCCGGATCAGAACCTGGCCGAAGCCCTGCAGCGGATCAGCGGCGTCGCCATCGACCGCAAGAGCGGCGAGGGCGCGTTCGTCAGCGTTCGCGGGCTCGGGCCCCAGTTCGTGGCAACGACCATCGGCGGGCGTGTTTCGGCGTCCAACGTTGCTCCCGGAAGCCACGATGGCAGGGGTAACTCGAACCCGAAATCCCGCGCGGTCGGCTTTCACGGCTTCCAGTCCGGGCTGGTGCAGGCGGTGGAGATCCACAAGTCACCACGGGCCGATCACGTCGAGGGCGGGCTCGGTGGCTTCGTCGACATCCAGCCGCGCAAACCCTTCGACCTCGGAAAGCGGCACGTTGCGTTGTCCCTGGACACGACGGTAAACGAGTTGTCGAACGACACGGCGCCCGGCGTATTCGCGCTGTTCAGCGATGTCTTGAGCGACACGGTGGGTTTGATGGTCTCTGCGCAGTGGGACAATCGGGTCTTTCGGTCGGACGCCCTGCACCAGCACGGGTACGTTAGAGATCCCAGGACAGCCGTCATCGACGGCGTGGAAATAGGGACCGGCTACTATCCGAACCAACTCAATGCGGTAATGCATACCACGGACCGCGATCGCCTGAACATCTCCTCTTCCCTGCAATTTCGACCTTCGGATCGCGTCGACGTGACATTCGATGTGCTGTATGCCAGCAATGTGGCCGACGAGATCGAATACTTGCAGTCCTTCCGAATATCGCAGGGGCATCCGCGGCTCACGGACGCAACCGTGGTGGATGACAACGGGACCGGCATCTTCACCATGATCTCCACCTCCGGCGCGGGCGCATTCATTCAGCACGCCACCGAGACGGTCGACAACGTGGCGGTAAATTTCGGTGCCAACCTGCAGATTCAGGCCACGGATAAACTTGCCCTCAACTTCGATGTGGCGGTGTCCGATACGGAAGTTCCGATCCAGAATGGGGACGCCCTGATGCGCAACACCCGCACCCAGATGACTTACCGCCAGAACGGTCCAGGCGGGGTTCCGTCGATGACCTCGACTTCCCCCTTGACGGACCCCAATTTCTGGACCGTTGTGAAACAGTCGGTACAGGAGCACCTGGTCGATGACGTGAATACGCAATTCAGAGCCGACGCGACTTATCAATTTGAGGCGGGCTGGCTCGACACGGCCCAGGTCGGCGTGAGGGCCTACAGACAGGAACGCCGCGACCGAGCCAGGTATCTGAACAGCAGGGCTTTCATTAATCGTCCGATCACGGAGTTCGGCGGTGGCCTTGCGTTTCCGGCGGAGTCAGACTTCCTGGACGGGTTAGGGGCGGAGTTTCCTTCGCCTATCCTGAGCCCGAACTTCGACGCGCTTCAGGAGACATTCCTTACCCGGGCGGACGAAATCCGGGCGGGCGGCGGGTTCAATACCGGAACCGGCAAGTCTTTGGACGAGTACACCTCGGGCCGCTTCAACGAAGACATCAATCACGAAGACGATGGCAACGCCATCTACGCCATGGTCACGTTCAGCGGAAACCTGGGCGACACGCCGTACTCCGGCAATGTCGGGGTCCGCTACGTGGACAACAGCACCGGTTCCGAGGGTCTGATCGTGCAACCCCTCACGATCGACTATTCCGATCCGACGGCGCCAGAGCTCATTCTGGCGGCACCCGAGTATCTCGAGGTGGCGCACGAGTACACCGAACTGCTGCCTTCCCTGAATCTTCGATTCGATCCCCGTGACGACCTCGTTGTGCGGGTTGCGGTCGCAAAAGTGTTCAGTCGACCGGCGTTCCGGGAGCTGAATCCAAATGCCAGCGTGCAGCCAAACAACCGAACCATGTCGGGCGGCAACGGCCAGCTCGAACCGACCGTGGGGCTGCAGTTCGACCTGGCGCTGGAATGGTATTTCGCGGACTACTCGATTGCGTCGTTCGGCCTCTTCACGAAGGAGATAGAGGGGTTCGTTCAGAATGACATCGAACTGGTCCCGTTCCCCGGTGTGACCGATCCCGAAACGAACCAACCCCTTGTCCTGGAGGCCTTCAGACCGCTGAACACCGGAGAGTCCGGCCTGGTCGGCATGGAACTGGCGTTCCAGCGGACGATGGAAGGTCTGCTGCCGGCGCCGTTCGATGGCCTCGGCGTGATCGCCAACTACACCTACATCAACTCCGGGGCTGACTTCGAGAGCGCGAAAACGATGGCCTCGTACAGCATTCCGGGACTATCCGAAAACACGATCAACTTCACCGTGTTCTACGAGAAGGGTCCCTGGAGCGGTCGGGTCTCCTACAACTTCCGTGACGATTTCCTGGACAGTATCGGCCTCGCCTGGGCACCACATCCCTATTTCGTCAAGCCGTACGAGCAATTTGACGCGTCCTTCGGCTATGCGCCGAACGACAGACTCTCGTTCGCCCTGGAAGGGATCAACCTGACCGACGAGAGCGTCTATTACTACAATCGGGTCGGATCGGGCCAGCAGGACCACTTCTCCAGCGCGATCAACGCCGGGCGCCGGTTCCAGTTCGGCGTGCGCTTCAAGATGTAGGTCTTTCCTGGCGACGTCGCCTCTTCCGAGGCGATGTCGCGGAATTCGGGCGGTCCCCTGATGATGTCGCATCTCGCAAGAGGCGGCGTCATCAGGGAACGCGCGCCTTGTGGCTGTTCATTGCGTCAGACGTGCTGTTCGCCAATGGGCATGGGTGTCCACGGGGCGTGATGTAGACGGAGCCTTGCGCGTGGCAACAGAGACTTTTCGCGGACGGATAGGCGTCACCTACGAGGATTCGCAACCCGACTGGCATTCAACCGCCTCGCCGGACAACGCGCCCAACATCCTCCTGATCCTGCTGGACGACACCGGGTTCGGCAACCTGGGATGCTACGGCTCGACCATTGACACGCCCAACATGGACGCGCTGGCGGAAAACGGCCTGCGCTACAACAACTTCCACGTCACGCCACTCTGTTCCCCCACCCGTGCGTCCCTGCTGACGGGCCGCAACCACCACGCCGTCGGCATCTCGACCATCACCGGATTCGGCGACAGCGGGTATCCCAGCCAGCGGGGTCGGGTCACCCCGCACGCGGCAACCCTGGCAGAGATGCTGAGCGAGGAAGGCTTCGCCACCTTCGCGCTGGGCAAATGGCATCTCAACCCCAACCCCGTTGGCTCCGCCGCGGGACCTTACGACGACTGGCCGCTGCAGCGCGGTTTTGATCGCTTCTACGGATTCCTGCCGGGCGCGACCCCCCAGTTCGATCCGGACCTGACCTACGACAATCATCCGGTGATGCCTCCCAAAACCCCGGAGCGGGGATACCATCTGACGGAAGACCTGGTGGACCACGCCATCGAGTTCGTCAACGACCTCAAGGCCATCCGACCCGAGACTCCTTTCTTCACCTACTTCGCGACCGGCGCCATGCACTACCCGCACCAGGCGCCGAAGGTCTACATCGACAAGTACCGCGGCCGTTTCGACGAAGGGTGGGACATCCTGCGCGAGCGCTACTTCGAGCGCCAGGCCGAACTTGGAATCGTACCAAAGGGCACGCGGCTGCCGCCAAGCAATCCGGGGGTGCGGCGCTGGGAAACGCTGGGCGAGAACGAAAGGAAATTCGTGTGCCGGCTGCAGGAGGCGTGGGCGGGCTTCCTCGACCATACCGATGCGCAGATCGGACGCCTCATCGAACATCTGCGCGTGATCGGCCAGCTCGACAACACCGTGGTCATCCTCACCGCGGACAACGGCACCAGCCAGAACGGCGGACCGTACGGCGTCATGAACGCCCAGCCGGGAGGCATGCGCAACGCGACAAACGATGGGCGGACCCTGGGAGAGAAACTTGGTCGGCCGACGCGGCTAGAGGATTTCGACGCGGTACAGGAAAAACTCGATGACATCGGCGGCCCCAACAGCAACTGCGACATTCCGTGGGGCTGGTCGCAGGTGGGGAACACGCCGCTTCGCTGGTACAAGCAGGACACGCACGGCGGCGGCGTGCAGGTGCCGATGATCATTCGCTATCCGCCGGGCATATCGGATCCCGGGGGTATCCGGGGTCAGTTCCACTACGTCACCGATATAGCTCCGACGATACTGGAGATCGTCAAAGTGCGTCCCCGACCACGCTACCGCGGATACGACCAGATGCCCATCGCCGGGACCAGCCTGGCCTATACCCTGGGCGATGCGGATTGCCCGACGCGAAAACCCATTCAGCACTTTGAAATGATGGGTAAACGCGGGCTCTGGTGCGATGGCTGGAAGGCCGTTACCCGGCACGAACCGGGCGATGATTACGACGATGACGATTGGGAGCTGTATCACCTCGATGAAGACTTCTCGGAGGTCGTGAACCTCGCGGCAGCACAACCGGATCGCCTGCGAAGGCTGATCGACCTGTGGTGGGTGGAGGCCGGACGCCACGGAGTGTTGCCATTGGACGATCGCGCCGGGCAGCGCGGCCCCGCCGGGCATGGTTCGCTGACCTGGCGTTTCGTCCCGCCGCTCTCGCGTGTGCCCAGGGCACAGTCACCGGCCCTCGGCCGGCGCAAATGGTCCGTATTGGCGGACGTAGAACTCCGGGGCGCCCAAACCGAAGGCGTCATCTATTCCCAAGGATCGTTCCGCAACGGCTTGTCCCTGTTCATACAGGACGGAACCTTGTGTCTCGCATACAGGTTGCTGGGAAAACCGACCTATGGTCGGGCCGCGACGAAGCTACCCGCCGGCCGTCTCACCGTGGGTGTCGTGTTCGAACCGGGCGATGGTGACACGGGGAGATTCACCCTGGTGGCCCAGGATCGGGAAATCGATACGATCGCCATGCCGGACGTGACGCAAATCTCAAGCATGCGCGGCGCGGAGATCGGTCGCGACAGGCAAGCCCCCATGACCCACGCCTACAAACCACCGTTCGAGTTCACTGGAGTCATTCACTCCGTGGATATAAACGTGGCGACCGGTTGATCGGTTGCCGTCTGCCTAGCCATTGCTCGAACGGTTGTTGCATTTGGATTCATGACTGGCGATTCATGACTGGTATTGTGCTGCATATAGGTCTTTCGAAGACCGCAACGACTACGCTTCAACGCGCTGTCTTTCAGAACCATTCGCAGATTTGCTATTTGGGAAAGATCGCTGGAAGCAAGCACGGGCGTCAATGCGCCTCGGCCGACACTTATGACTTTCTGGCACCTCTGCTGTGGCAAACAGATCAGCCTTGCGATATCGCCGCTGCAAAAAACTTCTATGCTGAAACACTTGGGCCCAGAGCAGGTGCGAACCAGATCATTCTTGGCTCATGGGAGGGTTTGGGCCAGCAGGGAATAGCATCCTTCGAAGCGTCCATCGAACGCCTCGTGGCCGTGTGCGGAGTCTGCAGGATATTGATCAGCCTCCGAAACCCGGTCACCCGGTTGCCGTCGATGTATTTGCAGCACCTGAGGGGCAATCAAAAGCAACTGGCCCGCACGTACGTCACCTTTGATGAATGGCTGGATTCACAGGAGCAACAGCTCGGAAGTCTGCAGAACATTTTTACCTATCGTGAGTATGTAGAAGTGGCCGTGAGGCTGTTGGGCGCGGCGAACGTCGGTATTTTTCTTTTTGAACAATTCAAGTCCGACCCCGAGCAATACCTGCGGGATGTCTCGGGTTTCCTGGGTATTGATGCGAAAGAGACCCTCGATTTGGCGGAGGGCCAGCATTTGCACACTCGATTGTTCGAGTCGCAGGTGAACAGGATGCAAGCAATCAATTCGTCGCTTGCAGGTTGTCTCGCATGGCGCCTGTCCAGCGTGGAAAGAAAGAAAAGATCCATAGGTTTCTCTGATAGAGATGGCGTCATCCAATCAACGGTTGCCGATGATTCTCCCGCTTCGGTGGAATTGTCTCCCGAGACCCTGCAACGAATATCGGATGCTTCGCGAGAGGGCAATAACTGGCTTGTAAATGAACTGCACCTTGAATTGAAAAAGTATGGGTATGCCCTTTATGCGAGCTAGGTTCCCAGGAGTCGCACCAATGGAAAATCAACAGGAATTTCAGGAGCGGCCAGTCACGTTTGAACGCCCCGAAAACCACCATGTTTTCCTGCTCGCGCCGAACGGCGCCATGCTTGGTCTCGACGATAGCGGGGAACTCGCCCTGTTCGACGAGGCGGATGATCGTGTGATCTGGGATCGGACGTCAGATGGCGTGAAGCATGTGGCAACCGGCAGGGACGTATCGGCCGATATCGATGAAGACCGCTGCACGCTGCCTCTCGGCTCAGACCAGGGGACCTTCACCATCGCCCGCGGCCCCGAGAAGCTGCCTTCCGAGTATCTCGAACACCTGCAGCGCGAAGGCTGGGTCTGTCTCACCTGCATTCTTTCGCCGGACATCGTCGACGGACTCCAGCGCGTCGCCGGTTCGGACCGCCACGAGGGTGCGCCGACGACAAGCGACATGCCCATGGTCTGCCAGCACAGCGCCGTCGGCAGGGCCATCTGTGAACCCATATCCCTCTGGCTCATCCGGCAATACGTGCCGACGCGAGACCTGCACCTGGGGCATCCGGCAAATTGCCGCTGCCTCGCACCCTATGACGGCAAGAGGCGGGTGCAGGGCTGGCACTCCGACATCCCGTACATTCCGTCGGTGGGCGGGAATCTCGTTGCCCACCGAAAAGGCCCGATCAAGGCGGTGCAGCGCAACGTCTGCGTGTCCGACTTCACCAAGGAAAACGGCGCGACCGCATACAAGCTGGGCTCGCATCTGGCCGACACGTTACCTCCACCCGAGTGGAATCCCGGTCGCCATGGGCCGGACCCCACCGTGCGTCCCTACAGCGGTCCGCAGGCCGATGTGATCGAGGCGCCGGCCGGCAGCATCGTCCTGTACGACGCCAGGACCTGGCACCGCGCCGGCTTCAACCGCAGCGATCGCAAGCGGGCCGCGATGCTGATGTCGTTCCAGACGGCGGACGTGATACCCAAGCGGGATACCCGGCCGGTCTGCAAGCGACTGCACGAAAGTCCCGTCTATCACGAACTCGATGCCAGGCAGCAGCGGGAGATCACCGAACTGATGATGAACCAGCCAGATGTCTCGGAACGCGCGGAGCGCAGTAACTAATCACCCTGGGGACCGGTATGGCAGACACCAATAGCGAGATGCACCTGCGCGAACAACTGGTCGCGCAATACAGGAGAGTCGAAACCCTCGGTTTGAACGAAATGTCTTCCGGCAACCTGAGCGTCAGGTTCGGCGACAGGATGCTGATCTCCCCGAACGGGGCAACCGGGGAATCCATCGCCGTCGACACCGTCGTTGCGACCTCATTCGACGGCAACTATCAAGGCGAGCGCCTGCCTTCATCGGAGTGGCGCATGCATGCGGCCATCTATGAAAAGTACGCCGACGCCCAGGCGGTGGTGCACACCCACTCGGATTACTGCGTCGCCGTCGCGAGCCATGTGACGCGGCTACCCGGTTTTCACTATCTCGTCGGCGTGTTTGGCGGCGACGATGTCCCCTGCGTGCCGTACTCCACGTTCGGCAGGCAGAAGCTCGCCGACGATGCATCCGAGGCGCTCGCCGACCGCACGGCGTGCCTGCTCGGGAACCACGGAATGATCGCCCGCGCACCGAACCTGCAGCGCGCGGTCAACCAGGCCCAGCGCCTGGAGATCATGTGCCGGCAGTATGTGCTGGCCCGACAACTGGGAGAACCGAAACGGCTGACCGGCGCCGATTGGGAAGACTTCTTCAAAAAAGCGGAGGAAATGGCGTATGCCAGGAACGGCTGACAGTTGGGTGGCTCGCGAATAGTGCAGATGAACACGACACACTTCGATACTCCGGAGGACGCGTACTTCGGCTTTTTCGAGGCCGATGCTGCCCAAGACGGCGACGCCTGGGCTGCCGTGATGAGCTATCCCCACGTGCGTGTCGCGGCATCGGGTGAAGTCCTCTACTTCGAAACGGCACGTGACTACTCCGATGACGCCGACTGGAACTCGAGAGTGGCGACAGGCTGGGTGCGGACGCGGGGTCGGGAACCGGTCCGCCTGCACGAGTCTTCCGACCGGGTTCTTCTCGTCGGCGGCTGGACTCGATTCGACGCTGAGGACGAACCCATCCTGTGGAATCGGGTCACCTACATTCTCACCAGGCCCGGCGATTCGTGGGGTATCCAGGCGCGGTTCGCGCTGGGCACCTACGATGGCAGCGACGACGACGCGCAGACCCACCTGGCTGCCGAAGCCGCAACCGGCCTGGTCAGGCGCTACTACGATGCAATGGCCAGGGGCGACGGCGTCGCCTGCGCCGGACTCTGCCGGTTTCCAATGATCGACGTCGGTATTGGCGAGGCCACCCGGATCGAGAGCGGCATCGAACTGGCGCAGCGGGTCAGCCAGCAAACGACGCAGTTCAACGATCTGAACATCAGCGCGGCACAGTCCGGCCCCAAAGGCGTCAATGTGGCGGTGACTGCCGACCATGCGGCCGGCGGCGGCGAGCAGACCATCGTCGTGGTCGGCAGGGATTCCGGGACCTGGCGGATCGCCGGTATTTCGAGGATGCGCACTTCGGGAAACGAGACCGATGGCCAGTCGTAATCCGGACCAACCCAATCTCCTGTTCGTCCTGACCGACGACCAGGGCGCGTGGGCCATGGGTTGTGCCGGCAATGCGGAAATCAGGTCGCCCAACCTGGACCGGCTGGCGCGGGAAGGAATCCGCTTCGACAATTTCTTCTGCACCTCGCCGGTCTGCTCGCCGGCCCGGGCGTCGATTCTGACCGGCAGAATTCCATCTCAGCATGGGGTGCACGACGCCCTGATGTGGCAGTCGGATACCAGCAAGGGCGGGCTCGACCGCGAGGTGCCGGCGGACCGCGTTCAGTTCCTGCTCGGGATGCCGACATACGCGGAGCTGCTTCGCGATCGCGGCTACGACACCTGTCTGTCGGGCAAGTGGCATCTCGGCGACGGCCTCGAACCGCGATGCGGTTTCGATACGTGGAACCCCATGCCGTACGGCGGCACCAACTATTTCAACGTGCCCGTCGTGGCGAACGGTCATCTCGACAAACACGAAACCTATGCAACGGAGCTGTTTACCGACAACGCGCTGCGGTTCCTTAACGCACAGGCGGGCGAACAACGACCGTTCTGCCTCGCCGTCCACTACACGGCACCGCACAAGCCATGGGGACGCGAGCATCATCCGCAGGCGTTGTGGGATGAATACTACGACCGCTGCCCGTTCGAATCGGTACCAGGTCCGGACGAACCGTTGCCGGTCGGCTTCAACGCCGGCGCCGTCGATGCCGAGACGCGAAAACAGAATCTTTCGGGCTACTTCGCCGCGATCGAAGGGATGGACCGAAATGTTGGCCGGCTGCTGGACTGGCTCGAAGAACAGAATCTCAGAAACGAGTACGGACCGGTACGCATGATTCGATCGCGGGAGTGGAAGCTGGTCTGGCGCTACCCGGCGGGGGCCCATGAACTCTTTAGCGTCGGCGAAGACCCCGCGGAACGCGTCAACCTCTTCGGCCAGCGCGGCCAAGCCGACCGCATTCGGGCGCTGCGCCGGGAGCTGGACGACTGGTTCGCCAGCTACGTGGACTCCGAGCTCGATGGATCCAGACTCCCTGTTACCGGTCGCGGTCAGCTTGATCATGCGACAAGGGAGGATGCTTTCGCCTATCGGTTTCCATGGAACGATTAGTGTCGTGCACAATGTGTGATACGCAACCAGTACAGAAGATTCAGGAGTTCAGATGAAGCACCGTACATTAGGAACATCCGGTCTTGAAGTTTCTACCGTCGGCCTTGGTACCGATACTTTCGGCCGCCGCCGTGTAGACAAGCGGACCGTAAACAAGATTATCGGCGCAGCGAGCGATATGGGGATTACGCTCATCGATACGGCGTATCTGTACGGTGGCGGAGAATCCGAAGAGTTCATCGGCAGCGGCATCGCGGGCCGCCGAGACGAATTCGTGATCGCAACGAAGGGTGGACACCATGCCCACGGCGTGCCGAACCGAGTCAATCTCATCAAACAACTCGACACCAGCCTGAAACGGTTGAAAACCGACTACGTCGACCTGTACCAGGTGCACGTCCTGTACAACGCAACATTTCCCATGGAGGAAATGATGCAAACGCTGAATGACATGGTGCGCAGCGGCAAGGTCCGCTACGTGGGCCTGTCCAATATCTATTGTTGGCAGCTCTGCCGCTGCAACGATCTGGCCGAGTTCCATGGCTGGGACAGGGCCATCAGCGTGCAACAGCACTATCACATGTTCGAGCGGGAAGTTGAGTCGGACGTCAGTCAGTACTGCCAATGGGCCGGTGTTGGCATATTGCCCTTTTTTCCGCTGGCTTGCGGATTCCTCGCTGGAAGATATACGCGCGGAGAGGACCCCCCGCAGGATAGCAGGGCAGGATCCCGGCGGGGCGGTCCGGGGCGTTATTTTGACTATTACGGCACCGAGGCCGCCTACGACGCCCTCGAAGCAATGACGGAATTTGCACGGGCTCGCGGTCACACGCCTGCACAACTCGCGATTGCCTGGCTGCTGCACCGCCCCATGGTCAGTTCGGTCATCGCCGGTGTCAGCAAACTGACCCAGCTCGAAGACAACGCGAAGGCAGCCGAGTGGGAACTCACACCCGATGAATTCAAGGAGGTGAATCAACTGATCGGTGCGCCGCGGCGTCCCGTGCCAACAAGCTGGGAATGGACCGAAAGGGAGTTGGACCGGGTCTTGCCGTCTTACCACCCCGACTATGACCCGCTTGAGCCGAGTGTTTAGGCTTGCGGGACACGGCACTGGGTTTCTATGCACAATATTCTCTTCCTGATGACCGACCAGCAGCGCTGGGACGCGATGGGTTCCAGCGGCGGCTGGGTGAATACGCCGAACCTGGATCGTATCGCCGAGCAGGGCGTGCGCTTCAGCAGCGCCGTCACGACATCGCCGCTGTGCGTGCCGGCGCGGGTGACGCTGGCAACCGGCAGGTACCCGCACAACAACGGCGTTTGGGGCCACATTCCCTATTCCGTCCCGGCGGGCACCGATCACTGGATTCGCGAGATCAGGAATCTCGGCTATCGAACAAGCCTGTTCGGCAAAACGCATCTGCACCCCCACGGCCCCTCGGACCTTCGAGACAGGGAGGATCTCCTTCATGCCCTGGGTCTGGACGACGTGGACGAGATCGGCGGGCCTCGCGCCTCCACGGTCGGCATGAGCCATATGACGGCGAGGTGGGAGGAAAAGGGTCTGCTCGAAGCGTACCGTGATGACTTCAGGGAACGGTCTTCCAACAAGCCGCACGTGGTTCGCCCCTCGGTTCTGCCGCTCCCCGACTACTACGACGTCTATGTAGGTCAGCAGGCCAAGCGGTACCTGACATGCTATGACCGGGACGATCCCTGGTTCTGCTGGGTCAGTTGGGGCGGTCCGCACCAGCCCTGGGACACCCCCGAACCCTACGCGAGCATGTACGATCCGGAGTCGATGCCGCAGCCCGCTCAGCGGAAAAGCGACCTGCCGCGGCCAAGGGGACGGATTGACCGAATGTTCGAGAACAGGCGGAACTTTCCGGCCTTCGAGGCGGGCGAAGTGGGCGCGATGCGCGCCGATTACGCCGGTAGCGTCTCCCTGATCGACGATCAGATCGGCGAGATCCTGGGCGTCATTGAAGAACGCGGAGACATGGACTCCACGGTCATCGCTTTCACCTCGGATCACGGCGAGATGAACGGCGATCATGGTCTTATCGCCAAGAGCAACTTCTACGACGGCGCGGTCCGTGTGCCGTTGATCGTCAGGACAGCGGGCGCCGAGTATTCAGGGGTCGTAAACGACAGTCCGGCGGAAACCGTCGATCTGGGACCGACGCTGGTGGAACTCGCTGGCGGCGAACTCGAGTATCGCCAGTTCGGCAAATCCCTGACTGGTGCGTTTGACGGCAGTCGGCATCGACAAGACGCCCTCTCGGAGATCGAGGGCGAGTTCATGCTGATGAACGACGAATGGAAGATCGCGCTCAACAGGGAAGGCGAGACCTATATGCTGTTCAACCGCAGGAATGACCCCAACGAGGAACAGAATCTTGCGGGTCTGAGCGAGCACCGCGGCGTTGCGGACACAATGCGGCTCAGGATTCTCGAGCGGATTGCCCAGAGTCAGTCATATGAGCTTTAGCTTCCATCCATCAGCTTCGGTCCATCGCAAATGAAAACAACCACCATAAAAAACACGGATCTTAACGTCAGCATGTTCTGCCTCGGCGGCCAGAACTTCGGATCCCGCGACGACAAGACTGTCTCCTATGCCATGCTGGATCAGTTTATCGACGGCGGCGGCAACTTTCTGGATACGGCCAACAATTACGCCATCTGGAACGGGGAAGGCGGCGAAAGCGAAACCATGCTGGGCAACTGGTTGGCCGATCGCGGCAATCGGGACCGGATAGTCCTTGCAACCAAGATGGGCGGTCGCGCAAAGGACGCCCCCATGTCATCGAAACCGGAACACATTCGCCGCGAGTGCGAGCGCAGCCTGAAACGGCTGCGGACCGATCACATCGACTTGTATTACTTCCACTGCGATGACCGCTCCGTGCCGCTCGAGGATCAGTTGGGCGCCATGGACGAGCTCGTCCAGGAAGGCAAAGTGCGTCACGTTGGTGCCAGCAATTTCCACGCCTGGCGCCTGGCTGAAGCGGCCGCGGTGAGCGCCGCCGACAACATCACCGCATTCTGCTGCGTGCAGCAGCGCTATACCTATCTGCGGCCACGGGTGGATGCGGATTTTCGCTTTCAGAAATCCACTAACGATGATTTGCTCGAATACTGTAAAGAGCGAGACTTTCAATTGATCGCGTACTCACCTCTGTTAGGTGGTGCCTACATTCGGGAAGATCGCGAGATCCAGCGGCAATATCGGCATCCCGATTCGGATGCACGCAAGGCAACGCTGTTTGAGATCGCCGAAGAGATAGGCGCCACACCCAACCAGGTCATCCTCGCCTGGCTTACAGGGCGCGGTGTCATTCCAATATCAGGCGCCAGCAAGGCGCCGCAGCTAAGTGAGAGTCTGATCGGTTTCGACCTGACCCTGTCCGACGAAATTCTTGACCGTCTGGACGCGGCGGGCGCGGACAACGGGTAGCGCAAGAGAGAAGCTTAAGAGAGCGGTGCAATGAAGCAGCGTGGAAGCGGGGTATCAGCGCAAGGAGCCAGAGCAATGGCAAACAAACCAGAATCGCAGCCGCAAATTGTCACACTCGAGCGCCCGAAACATCGCCACGCATTGCTGACCGCGGCCGACGGCAGGATGCTCGGTCTCGACGACAATGGTTGTCTCGCGCTGTTCGACGAAGCGGGTGATCGCGTCATCTGGGATCGAGCGGCCGAGGGCGTGAAGCACGTGGCAACCGGCAAGGACGTAGCGGTGGATATCGGCGATGACGTCTGCACGTTGTCGGTCGGCGCAGATGAGGTGGACCTCCAGATCTGTCATGGTCCGGAAAAACTACCTTCCGAATATCTTGAGCACCTGCGGCGCGAGGGCTGGGTGTGTCTTAACTCTATCCTCCCGCCGGAGCTCGTCGAACGTCTGCAACGCGTTGCTTGCACGAATCGCCACGAACACCTCGAGCAAAACAATGACATTCCGAAAATCTGCCAGGACGCCGCCGTCGGCAGGGCGATCGCCGAGCCGGTATCGCTCTGGGTGCTCCGCGAGTACCTGCAGAGCCGGGATATACACTTGGGCCACCCGCCCGGTTTCAACGTTCTGGAACCTGAAACGCTGGCGCAAGCGGGTCGGCGCTGGCATTCCGATATCCCGTACACGCGATCATCGAGTCCTCAGCCCGTGTTTCCTCGAAAGGGGCCACCCAAGGCCTGCAACCGTAATACGTTTGTGTCGGACTTCACCCACCTGAATGGCGCGACGATGTTCAAGCCGGGCTCGCACCTCGTCGATTCCGGGCCCCCTGAAGAGTGGAACGCCGCCTTGCAGAATGGTGAACTGCCTTACAGCGGACCAGAGGCCACCGTTCTTGAAGCCCCGGGTGGCAGCATGATTCTTTACGACGCGAGAACCTGGCACCGGGCCGGCTTCAATCGCAGTGACTACAAACGGGCCATGATGGCAACGAATTACGAGACTCCGGATGTGGTGCCCAAGCGGGATACCAGGCCCGCCTGCGAACGCCTGCATCGGGCGCCGGTCTATCGGGAGCTGAATGCGAGGGAACAGCGCGACGTAACCGATCTGCTGATGAAGGTGCCAAACCTCGTGGCAAGTCAGTAGGCACCGGGACGATTCAGGCATAAAGGAAAACCAGTGAGGAGTGCACTACCAATGATGTTCACGGGATGGACGACACCGCTGCAGTTGCTCAAGGCGGAATTGAAACAACGGGAATACGAGGGCCATCCGGTCCCGGACAGTATCAGTGAACGGGTGTCCGCGCTGGACCCGGAGCAGGACAGGATGAACATCGGCGCCATCGATCCGCTGTTTGATGAACTTGCGGCATTGCCGCAGGCGCGCGAATTTCATTATGTGCAGCCGAACGATCTGGATGCCATTCGTCGCGACCGTCCAAGCGGTCCTCGCCAGTTGGGCAGTGTCGACGCGTCGGAACTCCTCGACCGACTGCATGGTGCCTGGACGGGCAGGGCATGCGGTTGCGCATTGGGCAAGCCGGTCGAGGGTATGGGCATGCGGGGCGCCCATGGCATGTCCGGGCGGCAGACCATTCGGACCTATTTGGAAAACCGGGAACACTGGCCGCTGGATTTCTACTTCAGCGGCGAAGACGCGGGAGACGATATCAGGATCGCCTGCCCACAGTCGCAGCGCGAAAACATCGCGTTCATGGAACCCGACGATGATATTCACTACACCCTGATTGCGCTCCACGTATTGGAAACGCACGGCGCGGACTTCACTTGGCGGAATGTCGCCACCGCCTGGAACAACTGCCTGCCCTACAACGCGATCTGTACGGCGGAAACGCAGGCCATCCTCAACTACAACAATGCCTCGCCCCGAATAGCGAGGACGAATTGGGTCACGCCCGAGTACACCAGTACCCACCGCAATCCCTATCGTGAATGGATCGGCGCGCAGATCCGGGCGGACGGTTGGGGCTATGCCTGCGCCGGCAACCCGGAACTGGCGGCAGAGTTCGCGTTTCGCGACGCCTGCTGGACCCATAGGGCCAACGGCATCTATGGCGAGATGATGTTTGCGGCGATCACGGCGGCGGCCTTTGTGGTGCGCGATCCCCTGGAACTGATCGGTATTGGCCTTTCCGAGATTCCACAGGGGAGTCGTCTTGCCGAAGCGGTCAATGGTGCGCTGGCTCAATCAGCGAATTGTGACGACTTCCATACCTACATGAACTGGGTCGACGAACATTATGGCGAGCTGAGTCCGGTGCACACCGTAAACAACGCGCTGGTGGTCATTGGCGCCATGATCTATGGACGGATGGATTTCCATCAGTCGATCTGCAGTTCCGTCGAAGGCGGCTGGGACACCGACTGCAATGGTGCCACCTGCGGCTCGATTGTCGGTGCGGCTAGTGGCGCTAGCGGACTGAATTCGAGCCTGGTGGCACCGCTCAACGACACCATCAAGCCGAAGGTGTTCGGATTCGAGGAAGTCGCCATGGCCGAATTGGCCATGCGCACGCTCACCGTTCACCGAAAGATTGCCGGTCTGTCGTAACGGCTGCATCAGACGCCGGTCTACCAGAAACCAAATGCGAGGTCGTTGCCAGTGACCAGGAAACTCAATGTTCTATGGATCAGTTTTGAAGACTGCCTGCCGTTTTATGGTTGCTATGGCGACAAGATAGCGAGAACACCGGCGGTTGACCGGCTGGCGTCAGAGGGGTGTATTTATCCCAATGCTTTCTCGACGGCCCCGATCTGCGCGCCGGCGCGGGCGGCGGTGATCACCGGGATGTATCCCACCAGTATCGGCGCGCACCATATGAGAACGAGCCGGGGGCAGGCCTACGATGCACCGGTCCCACACTACGCCAAATGTCTTGGTGAGTACTTCAGAAGAGAGGGCTACTACTGTTCGAACAACGTCAAGACGGACTATCAGTTCGAACCGCCTTTTGCGGCCTGGGATGATTGTTCCAATACCGCTCACTGGAGAAACCGGCCTGATCAATCGGCGCCTTTTTTCGCTGTTTTCAACCCCGAATATACCCACGAGTCGGGTATGTGGGAGGAGAAGCGTACCTGGCCATTCAATTACATTGTGCCGAATCTGAAGGAAACCACCGATCCAGATTCGGTCGAGGTGCCGCCGTACTTTCCGGATACGCCCAGGGTCAGAAGGAGTATCGCCAAGAACTACGACAATATCGCTCTATGCGACCAGGTCATGGAAAAGTTGCTCGGGCAGCTCGAAGAAGATGGCCTGGCCGACAACACCATAGTCGTGCACTGGAGCGATCACGGGCCGATGCCCAGGGGTAAACGCTTCACCTATGATCAGGGGATACGCTCACCGATGATCATTCGCTGGCCGGGGGCAATCGAGCCGGGCTCGACCAGTGACAGGCTGGTCAGCACCGTTGACCTGGGTCCCGCCATGCTCAGCGCCTGCGGAATCACCGTGCCACCGCATATGCAGGGGCGCGCCTTTCTGGGCGCACAGACCGGGCCCGAGAGGAAATACATTCATGCATCAGTCGATCGTTCCGATGCCGACAACGATATGGTCAGAGCGGTAAGAGACAAGAGATACAAATACATCAAGAACTGGTTTCCCGAGAAGCCATATCTTCTCTGGAATGCCTTCCGGAACACGCATCCCATCATGCAGGAATGGTACCGCTGCTGGATGGAAGGCGAACTCAACGAAACACAATCAATCATGTTCGCTGAGAAACGGCCCGTAGAAGAGCTTTACGATATCCAGACGGATCCCTGGGAGGTACACAACCTCGCGCAAGACGATGGCTGCCGCGATGTGGTGGACCGTATGCGGGAAGAACTCGACGTCTGGCAGAAAGAAACCCGGGATCTTGGACTGGTCGACGAAAGGGTCATGAAGGCCCTCCACTATCCGAATGGTGAAAAGCCGGTCTGCACGGACGCAAAGTGCCTGGTTTTCACAGCGGACTCGTACGGGCAGAAGCGGGCGCCGGATGAATTCAGCCTGCCCGAGCAGCACCGGCTGCAGCTCTTCAGTCCGACCCAGGGATGCAGTATCTGTTTCACGCTGGAAGAGGGCGAGGAGTCCTCCTGGCGGGTGTACACCGGGCCCATCAGGCTGCCCACCGGTAGTCATCGCCTCAGGACAGTGGTCTCAAGGATCGGGCATCACAACAGCCCCGAAAAGGTTTTTGAGATCACGGTGGTATCAGAGTAGGGCAAATGGGCGGGTATCGGGAACTGGCCCGTGCCTGGGCATGAGGAAGAGTCGGATTGCTTGAACTGGGCGTCATTGCGGATGATCTGACCGGCGGCATGATGGTGGCCAGCCTGTTGGAACGCGAGGGTGTTGCCTGCCCGCTGGTGACGTCTACCGAGGGGCTTGCCGGGCTCGACGAAGATGCCGAGGCGGTTGTTATCGGTCGGAAGATTCGGCTGCTGCCGCCGGAAGAAGCGGTTGCCGATGCCCGCCGATCTGCCGAGGCGCTGCTCGCGCAGCAGACAAAACGGATCTACTACAAGTACAGCGCGCTTTTCATGTCGACCGAGAAAGGCAATATCGGCCCCGTCTCGGAGGGCCTGATGGCGTTGACGGGGGCCGACCATGTCCTGTTCTGTCCAACCTGGCGCGGTGCCACGGTGTACCTGGGACGGCTTTTTGTGAACGATCGGATGCTGCACGAATCGGGGGCAAGCCGGGACCCGGCAACGCCGATGACCAATTCCAACCTGCTGGAAGTCCTGCAGGCACAGAGCCGGGCTAAAGTGGGCCTCTTGCCCCTTCGCGTTTTGCGCAGCGCGAAACCTGCCGCCGGCGAATTTCTCGCTGAGCAGATAAGCGGCGGCACAGCGTTTTTTGTTGCGGATGCGATCGACAGCGAGGATGTCGCCCGAATCGGGGAACTAGCGGTAGATTCACCGTTAAGCACGGGTGCTGATTGGTTGCCGGTCTACCTGGCGCGCAACTGGCGGCGGGGACAAGAACAGGCGGCGCCGGTCAGGTTGCTGCCGCCGGCGCCGGGATACCAGGCCGTGCTGTCCGGCAGTTGCAGCCCCAACACCAACCGTCAGGTCGGGGTGTTCGAACAGCAGCATCCTTTGTTCAAGGTCGACCTGGTGCAAGCTGCCGGCGACTCGAACACGGTCGACAAGATAGTCGACTGGGCGGCGGACAAGTTGGAACGGGGACCCGTTGGTATTGCCACCACGACCGATCACGACGGAGTCGAGCGCGCACAGAAAGCGCTTGGCCGACAGGGAGCGGCGGACCTGGCAGAAGGCCTGTTGGGTCGCGTGACCAGTCGCCTGCACGGACTCGGGGTCCGCAAGTTTGTTGTGGCCGGCGGTGAGACCTCGGGAAAAGTCATCGATACGCTGGGCATCGATCGGCTTCGCGTCTCCTCGTTCGACTATCTGGGAGGCGGTTACTGCCACAGGGCGGGCACTGATCCCATATCCTTGGTCACCAAGGCGGGGGGCGCTGGCGGAGCGGACTTCTTTGATGCCGCGCTGCGGCGCATGCGGGAAGCCGATGCCGCGGGAAGACAGAATAGCTAAAGAAGACAAGGGAGAACGCATGGCAACGAAAGGCATGGCAGCAAAAAGCATGGCAACAGACACATCTGGCAGCGGGATAGGAACCGATATGCGCCGCTTTACCGCTCAATTGCAGCGGGACGGCCTGGCGGGGCCGTTCGAGTTGGCGGACACGTCGATACTCGATGCGGTGTCTGAAGTGGCCATAGGACTGCAAGCACTACAACGGGCGCAGAATTCACTGGCAATGCTGGCGGGACAGGAAGATCAAATGCGCCACACCACATTGATAAACAGACACATGGCGTTCGGCGCGGTAAGGGAACTCTTTCTCGACGCCAACCTGCAGTCCGTGGTGTCGGAGTGTTTCGGCAAGGACCTGTTGCTCTGGCAGACCAAGTTCTTTCCGAAATACGAAGGCGTCGGAGAAAATCGATGGCACCATGATCGCATTATTGAAAACGGCAATGACCCGATCAACGTTTACGACACCAGCAATCACTTCTCCTTCGTGGTGGCCCTGTCCGATCTGGGCATGGATCACGGCAGACTCGAATATATCAAGGGATCGCATTCGCCCATCGACGGTTTCGACAGGGACATGCCGCGTCTGTTTGATGAAATGCCGGAGGTGGTCCATGACAGGATCACCCCGCTGACGTTCAAGAGAGGGGAGTTCGCAGTATTCCATTCTGCGTTGCTGCATCGCAGCCTGGCTTACGGACACAGGGAGGAGGACTGGCGCCCGGGCTACTTCGGTGCCCCGAATCCAGAACTCCGAAGGAATGCTGACATGCGGTCCGGGAGAATCTCGTTGGCCGCAAGGCTTGCCAGGAAAGGTACGGTCATTCCTGAGATATCTGGTTCGAATCCGGCTGGGGCGGCGCAGGCTATCGCGGAGCCGATCCCCTATTACGATTCCATCCCCGAGCAGATCCGTGGCAACAGGTCCGTGGTAATGCCTTTCAACTGAAAGGGGTGATCTGAAGGCAAAATGCCATTCTGGGGCCCGTTCTCAACGGGAATCTCAACCGAAAGTCGCCCGAGAAAGGCGACTCAACAACTCAAGGACACATCATGCAGGTAGGAATCATGTCGGGTCACTTCCAGCGACCCACCCTGGAGGAATCGCTCGATGCGATTCTCGGGCATGACATCCGTCATCTTCAATTCAACCCGGGGTCGGTAAATGTGCAGGGGCCGCTGGCCGATAAGCTCGCGAAGGCGCCAATGGTTCGCGCGGAGACCCGAAAGCGAGGCATGACGATCGCGGCGGTGGGCGGCCCGGCCAACATGGTGGCCGTCGACGAGGCGCAGCGCGATCAGGCAATCGAGAAATTGAAGCTATTGATATCAGCCTGCGGCCCGATGGGTACTTCCGTGATCGCGTCGTGCACCGGGTCCCGGGATCTCGACAGCATGTGGCGCAAGCACCCGGACAACGACACGGAAGAAGCCTGGCGGGTGTTGCGGAATACGCTGGAACAGGTATTGCCGGTTGCCCAAGCGGCCGGGGTCATCATCGCCTTCGAACCGGAGGTGAACAATGTTGTCAGCACGGCAAGGAAGGCGCGGCGACTGATTGACGAGATGGGCTCGGCGAATCTTGGAGTCGTCATGGATGCATCGAATCTCTTCGGCGAGGGCGATTTGCCGCGCATGACCGAAATACTTGACGAGGCTTTTGAGTTGCTCGGCGATCACATCGCCATCGCACACGGCAAGGATCTCGATCGAGACGGTGATGCCGGCCATCTGGCGGCCGGAACCGGCAAACTCGACTACGCGCATTACGTCTCGTTGCTCTGCGCGCTGCCCTTCGACGTGCCGGTTATTCTCCACGGGCTCAAAGAGGATCAGGTGGATGCCAGCGTTGCCATGCTGAGAAGCCACGCCGCAAGGCATCAGGCGGGCGCATGAAGGCAAGCAGATAGCCGTCGACGGTAGCGGTGCCGTCGATCACTGTAGAACAACGGCCCTTATTTCGTCGATGGGCTGCGGCCACCGAATTCGCCAACGCGCGTCTCGCCAAGCGTAGGTTTGCGACGACCCAGGCTCCAGGTCAAGATCCGCTGATATGGCCTTTAGGGGGCTGAGACGCCCTGCCAGTCCCTGGAGCGCAAGGGCGTCGGCGATCGAGCCAACTCGACGCAGCGCTGATGCCCAACCAAGCGTCTGTGCGTACTGCGTGAGCCGAGTGGTATCGATACTCTCGCTGCCGACGGCAACCGCTTCCGCCAGCACGGCGGCGCCGCCGACAAGCGTCGGGCGTCTGGCAGCGTCGAGTAGCGCCCGTTCGAGATCGGAGACGCGCGACTCCCCACTCACGATAGCACCGACCCCGATCATGCTCTCCGATTCCTTAACGACGTGCAGTGGTCGACCCGACAATGTCTTGGCACGAATTCGCCTGGTGCTAGCGACCTGGATCGATCGCGACGGGTGGGTGACGAGGTCATGCTCATCCAACGCCGTGCGGTACGCCATTCGATGTGGGATGCTGGGAAATGCCGCAGCCACCGCCAAGGCGATTTCCTCCGCCACCGATGGCGTACCCAGCACGCCCAGTTGCCTGACGACATAGTAACCGTGCCGGACGCGATCAATGAGGCCCGCGGCGACCATGCGCTTGAGCACATTGCCCGTCGCCGCTCGAGATCGTCCGAGGCGTCGCCGAGCTTCCCCGAAGGTAAAGAGAATCTTTCCGTCGGCGACCAGATCATCCGCGAGCGTCAAGCTGGTGTTTTGTGTATCAATACCCATTTTTCACGCAATTAGTGAATTATGACAATAATTATACAAATTCCTTGAGCTCATATGTTGTCCATATTCACGATTGTCATGTATATCAACCACTTTTTCACAATCCAGGGGCTGACGCCGTCCGCCCCGAGCCTTGACAGCATCTCCGGGGCAACCGGTCTGCTGGTACCCATGTGGCCAGACCATCCTAGTGTCGAGATGGTGATGCGGGCAGTCTGGTGGCCGCAACCGGCAAAACTCGATTACGCACACTACGTCTTGCCTGTGCGCTGCGCTTCGACGGACCGGTTATTCTTCACGGGCTTGGAGAGGATCAGGTGGATGCCAGCGTCTAGATGATGGGAGGCCACGCCGCAACGCATCAGAAAGGAGCATGAAAGTAAAGATTGCGATTGACTACGTGCTTGGCAGGCTTCACAAGCGTTGCCTGTCGGGCGTGATTCTGCTGCAGGCGCTGGTGTCCATGGCGGAACAGCCAGCCTATCAGCACGGCATCTCGCTGCTGCATGAACTGAAGTATCCCGTCGACTTCGAGTACTTCGAATACGCAAACCCCGACGCGCCGAAAGGCGGCGAACTGAAGCTCTCGGCGACCACGCCCATCCGGAATTTCTCGGGTGTCCCGGGAACGGGCGTACCGGGCGTACAGGGCCTCGGCAGAACAGTCGACCGGCTGATGATCCGTTCTGCGGATGAGTTGTCCGGTCTATATGGCCAGCTTGCCGACGGCGTTGCACTGTCCGCCGACAGGAAGTCCCTTTTCATCCGGTTGCACGAGAAGGCGCGCTGGCACGACGGCGTGCCCGTGACGACGAAGGATGTGAAGTTTTCCCATGACGAACTGTTGAAGCTTCCCTTCGGAAAGGTCTACCTGCAGTCATGGATCGAATCGCTGGAGATAGTCAACGACAAGGAGATGGTCGTTCACCATCGGGGTGTGTTCACCAATTCGAACCTGGTGGCGCTGACCTGGTTCCCCATCCGACCGGCGCACTATTACGCAGGCAAGGACTCCAGTACCCACACCCTGGTGCCCCCCGTGGGTAGCGGCCCCTATCGCGTGGCCGATTTCGATCACGACTTTATCCGCTACGAACGCGTCGAAGATTACTGGGGACGGGATATCCCGGTTAACCGCGGAAGATACAATTTCGATGTCATCCAGTACGACGTGTATCGCGACGCGACGGTGGCCAGAGAGGCTATTCGCAAGGGGCTGTTCGATATCTACTTCGAAACCGACATTCGGCATTGGGTTTCGTCTTACGATATCCCGGCGTTGGAAGCGGGATCGCTCATTATGGAAACGCGGTCCCTGCAGAAATTCATTGGCCTCGCGTCGGCGATCGTGCTGAATCTTGATCGCGAAAGATTGCGCGATGTGCGGGTCCGCGAGGCGCTGACCCTGGCGCTGGATTTCGAGTGGCAGAACCGGGTATTTCAATACGGTTCACAGTCGCGGGCGCTGAGCTACTTCGCCAATTCGTCTTTTGCCGCGCGAGGCCTGCCCTCGAAAGCCGAGCTCGCCGTGCTTGCCCCCTACCGGGCCCGTCTGCCGGAGCGGGTGTTTACCGAGGCTTTTCAACTGCCGGTCTCGAACGGGGCCGGTTTGCATCGTTCGGCCCTTGAAAAAGCGCGCGATCTGCTCGCCGAAGCCGGCTGGACGATACGGGGCGGACGTCTGGTCAATGCCGCGGGGCAGCCGTTCGAACTGGAGTTGACGACGCAGAACCCGTTCCAGCGTCGGGTCCTGCTGCCGTACATCGAGTCCCTGAAGATACTCGGCATAGACGCGCGTCTGCGGCTGCTGGACAACGTGTCGTGGGTGAACTACCTGCGCGAACGTAATTTCGATGCGTACGTCCGGGGGCACGACTTTTTGAATCCGCCGTTAGGGGAATTGCAGAGTTATTTCGGCTCCAGGACCGCGGACCTGGAACTGGGAGGAAACATGGCCGGGCTACGCGATCCCGTCGTTGATGCGCTCATCGAGAAAGCAGAGCAGATGGCGGGGACAATCGAAGAGGCAATGACCGCCTGCCGGGCGCTTGATCGCGTGTTGCTATGGGGCTTCTATCACATCCCGTTCAACATCCCTGACAAGGAACGATTTGTGCGCTGGGACAAGTTTGCCAGGCCAGAGCACGAGGCGGTCGCCAAGTACGAGTACCTGATCGGCAGCGCCGTGCGTGTCCTGGATAGCTGGTGGATCGATCCCGACAGGGCTAGCAGGCTGACACGGGCGAGGAAATAGCGGTGGCACTAACGGCACAACAATCGCACGGCCCCTCGGCGGTCTGGGTCAACAAAACCGAGGCGAACCATTCGGCGAACCAGTTACCGGATGGCGTGACGCACCAGACGTTCTACTCCGAGGCGCACAAGGCCGATGTGGGCTACTGCATCTACCGGCCACCGGGCTACGATGCCCCGGCGGACCAGCGTTATCCGGTGATCTACAACCTGCATGGCGCGGGCGACAACGAGCTGCACGGCTTCGATGACGTGAGGGTGCTCGATGCGGGTATTCGCGAGGGACGCTGGCCGGCCATGATCGTGGTGCTTCCGAACGGCGGCATGCGCACGTTCTACAAGAACTCCTACGATGGACGCTTCCAGAGCGAGACGCTCATCATTCGCGAACTCATTCCCCACATCGATGCGACGTACCGCACCATCGCCGAGCGCAAGGGGCGGTGTGTCGAGGGCCATAGCATGGGCGGCCGCGGGGCAACGCGCCTGGCGATGAAGTACCCGAACCTGTTCTGTTCGCTGTTCAACCTGGCGGGCAACGTTCCGCGCACCCTTGCGCACTTCGACCCGTCTTCGCCGGACACCTACCCCAACAACTACCTTGGCCCCGACCGGCAGAACTACATCGACAACGATGCCTACGAACTGCTTGAGAAAAACGTCGACGACATCCAGGGCAACCTGCGCATCCAGATGTGGTGCGGTACGCAGGACGCGGGCCATCTGGCAACTGTGAGGGATTTCCACCAGGCGTTGCTGGAAGCGGGTGTGGATCACACGTACATGGAAGTCGAAGGTCTGGGCCACAGAAAGAAACCGATAATCGACCGGTACCGCGATGTGTGGTTCGACTATCACGTCGAATCGCTGCGGCAGGCAGAGGAGTTGGAATGAGGGAAGCCCGTTGAACGCCTTGAATGCTACCCCGGCACCAATCGATCCCGAGGACGCGTTCCGCACAGGGACACCCGCCAGCCTTTCGCCGTTACCGACAGCACCAGAACTGGATCCCCCGGGCGCGGACCGCATCGGTCTGACATCGGCGGAGGCAGAGCAGTTTCGCGAGCAGGGATTCGTGATCAAACGCGGTCTGGTTGCCGCCGGAGACTTTGCCCCCGTGATCGAACTCTGGTGGGAGCAGCCTCCGGTTATCGCGGCGGGCATGCGCAGGGACGATCCGGGCACCTGGGTCTCGCCGGGCAGGCACTGGCCTCATGAAAATCGCTGGGGGCTCGCAAACAACTGGATGGGCAACAGTCCATGGCCCGGGCCGGCGGATGAGCGACCGGGTGCCAACCTGGGAGAACGGGTCGGCCGCCTGCCGTACAAGCTCACCCGCGATCGCGCCGAAGACGTGTGGCGCTGGCACGGCATCGGTCATGACCCCGCCTTTGTCGCCATGACGTCGGCGCACCCGCGCATGCTGCACATGGTCGAACTGCTGCTGGGCGGGCCGGTGAAACGACCGAGGCGAAACCGTGGCATGTACGCCATATTTCCCAGGGACCCCTCTGAACCCGGATCCCGTCTCGGCCCGCATATCGATGACAACCCGATCGAGTTGATTGCCGTGCTCATCCTGGAGGACATCGGCCCGCGCTCGGGAGGCTTTACCCTGTACCGCGGTTCGGCCCGGGCGCTGTACCCCACTTCAACGCAGGCACTCAACTGGGTGTTGACCGACCGTTCCAAGGTCGCCATGGATGGCATCAAGGCGGACGTCCAGCCGCTCGAATTCACGGGGAAAGCCGGGGATGTGCTGTTCTGCCACGCCCTCACGGTGCACTCGGCGGGGTTCCACGAGAGTCGGCGAATTCGCATGGCGTCGATCCTCGATTTCAACCGGGTGCGGCAACGCGGGCATCTGCGCTGGACAGCGGCGGGCAAGCATGGCGGGCCGCGAATCAACACCGATATGGACGGCGTACTGACGATTGCCGCGGACACCGGCGATGACCCGGCGGATGGCTATCGCGAAGTGACCCAGCAATGGATTTCCGACTCGAACGAGTTCGTGCTGGACCGGTCGCCGCCGTTCGATGAGATGTGCCGGGAGTGGAATCTGGGGCAGCGCGATGCGACCGGCCATGTGGTCGATGAACCCGCCTGGTGCGAAAAATACGACCTGCCGCTGCTTCCCACCGGCTCGATGCCGCCCGGCGGCGGCGGTACGCCCGCGGTTCCGCTGTCATCCGTTGCCCGATATGAAGGGGAGGGTCGCTGGCGCGTACCCCTGAAAGGCAATGATTGGATGAAGAAAACGGATTCCTGCGGTTGATGAACCGGCGATAGCGCACCGGTCATTCAGTACTCAGGGTATTCCTGGTGAAGATTGGTCGGTATGCCGCCAGCTTGGTGCACCTTGAGTTGCGCGATATTCGGGTTGGCCAGTAGCTGGCTGAAATGCTCGTCGAGGATCTGGTTTCGCACACCCGAGAGTGACGATTCGTTGACAAGGTTGCGCAACTCGTTGGGATCATTCGCCATGTCGTACAGTTCGAGCGGCTCTCTCGTCAGTGAACCAATGGCCATCTTGTACCGCCGGGTGCGGGCCATCGAGTAGAGGTTCACCTCGCTGAAGACCACGTCTTTGCCTTCCTGCGCATCCCGCGCATCCGGGCCCGCCTCGATCTTCGGGATCAACGTGACGCCATGGTCGTTCTCCAGGGGCACCGCATCTGCGGCGTCAAGCAGGGTGTCGGCAACGTCGTAGTGGTCCGTCAGGCCGCCTGTTATCCATGGTTCGGTACCGCCCGGCGGTCTGACAATGAGTGGAACCCTGAGCGCACCCTCGTAGAACACCGCCTTTTGACACAGCCTGTGGTCGCCGAGCATCTCTCCGTGGTCAGAGGTATAGATGATCCAGGTATTGTCCATTAGCCCCTTTCCCTTGAGTGCCCGCACCACGATGCCGGCGGCGTAGTCGTCGAATGCAACCTTGGCGTAGTAGTGGCTGGTCATCAATCGACTCTGACTTTCCGTCATATCCATGAGTCCTCTCCGCTCCAGCATCCTCCTGACCTGGGGCGATACGGGCTCGGCGGGCGGTTCCATGATCGCCAGGGGCATCTTCTCTGGATCGAACATGTCCCGGTGCCGGGTCGGGGCATCAAAGGGGGGATGCGGTCCATGCAAGCAGACCTGCAGATAGAAGGGCTTGTCATCCGAATAGCGCCGTATCCACTCCGACGCCGTGTTGGCGGTGTAGGTGTCGATGTGCTCGTCCTCTTCAAGCAGGTTGGGCGTGTGTTCCCACGGACGCAGTCGTCTCGTCTCTTGTCCTAGCCGCCAGGTGCGGCAGCCGTCTTCGAAGACCTGGAGCTTCTTCCTTTCTGCCAGGAAGTCCGAGTAGTAGCACCTGTGGTTAGCCGAGGGGATGGTCTCCTTGATCTCGTGAGCGTACTCGTATCCCCAGTCACGCAATCCCGCCGCATGGTCCCGGGTATGGCCGTCATCGGCCTGGTACAGTCGAAAATGCGTCTTGCCGATCACCGCCGTGCAATATCCCGCGTCCCGAATATTTCTCACGTGACTCGGCCCGCGGCGGTCTGCTTCGTGACGGTTTCCCCAGGCACCGTGTTCATTGACGTACATGCCTGTCATCAATGAAGCCCGTGCCGGCATGCACAACGGCGCGCTGGCGTTGCAGCCTCTGAAGGCCACTCCCTCGGCCGCCAGACCATCCAGATTCGGCGTCCGAACCACTGGATTGCCAACACAGCCGAGGGCGTCGCCCCGATGCTGGTCGGAGAAAATCAGGACGACATTGGGTTTTTTGGTCATTCTCTTGTTCCCATGTGCGTGGCCCCAACACCATCACCCGATATCCACCGGGATGTCCAGACACAACGACGTCGGGCGCGCAGTACCCGCGGTCCTGGTGGCATCATTGAAAGTCTAGCAACCTGTGTGATCACTTGAGGGATTCCAATGCCTGAAATGACCGGGCGCTGTCTTTGCGGCGCCGTAACCTACACGGCCCAGGACGTGGAGAAGAAATACAAGGCGTGCCACTGCGGCATGTGCCGGCGTTGGTCAGGCGGCCCCGCATTCGCGGTTCACGCGGGCGGCGTCGAGTTCCGGGGCGAGGAAAACATCCGCCGGTACGACTCGTCCTCGTGGGCGGAGCGGGCATTCTGCGTGCGGTGCGGAACCAACCTTTTCTATCGCATGAAACCTAGCGGGACGCCAATCCTCTGGTTGGGCACCTTCGACGATCAGTCGGGTTTCGAGCTTGTTGGCGAGATTTACATTGATGCGAAGCCGGAAGGTTACAGCCTTGCCGGAGATCATTCCCGGTTTACGGAAGCGGAACTACTGAAGTCCTAGGATTGGCTGGATAGTCGGAGGCGGTGCAAAGCGTCCGGAGCGACCTTACACTGTGGTCAATGGATGCCGCATGTCTTAACCACCGTCTGACTTCCGAGGAGCGTCGGCAATTCGACGAGCGGGGTTGCTTCATCGTCAGGAACGCGCTGCCGCCGGGCTTGGTGACCCGTCTGGCGGACGCGGCGGATCGGCTGGACGCGGAGAATCGGCCGCTCGGCGGAGCTGATACTCGACCGATCAACCATCTCGACTGTATCGGCTACGACGATGCGTTTCTCGAACTCCTGGACTGGCCGAAGACCATCGCGAAGGTCATCGACATTCTCGGCTGGCACATCCAGCTCTATCACAGCCACGTCATGGTCTCGCCGCCGCTGCCCGAGGACTACCGGTCGAAGTCCAGGCGCATTGGCTGGCACCAGGACAGCGGTCGCCTGAACCTGGATCTGGAGGGGAGCCCGCGCCCGAGGGTATCCCTCAAGGTGGGTTTCTTTTTGACCGACACATCGGAGGTCGATCGAGGGAACTTTCACTTTGTCCCTGGAAGCCATCTCCGCGAGACGGAGTTTCCTGCCGACGAAAGTGAAGAACACCCGGAGGCGACTCCAATATGCGCGGCCCCGGGCGATGCCGTCTTCTTTGACCGCCGCCTGTGGCACGCGGGCGGACGCAACCGCTCGAATGTCACGCGCAAGGTGGCCTTTTTCGGCTACAGCTACCGCTGGCTGCGTCCCCGGGACGACATGACCGTGGACCGCTACCTGGCCTCTGTCGATCCGATCCGTCGCCAGTTGCTGGGCGCCAGCCCAACCGGCGGCTTCGGCTACACGTCGCCGAGCGACGAAGACGTGCCGCTCAAAGCCTGGCTCGTCGAACACCTGGGCTTTGAGGCGGTCGCTCCCTGATAAGCCCGACGGCGGCGAGCCGCCGGATCACCATAAGGTATTGTTCAACTGCCGCGCGTTCGATGCTGCCCAGGCGCATACTCCAGGTGTTGCCTCAAGGGGAGAATTCGCATGATGAAGTGTTCCCTTTATTTGGCTTGCATCCTGGCCGCGTTCACGATCCCGGTGCATGGACAGGACACGGGAACTGTGCAGGAGAGCGCTCGGAGCATCGAGGAGGTGGTTGTCATAGGCAGCCGCGCCCGCCCGGAGAGCCAGGCCGACGAGTTGCCGGTGCCGGTGGATGTGCACCACAGCCTCGACCTCGACCGCACCGGCGAGATCGATCTTGGCGCGGCACTGACCAAACTGGCGCCGTCTTTCAACTACACGCGCCTTTCCGTGGGCGACGGCGCCCTGCTCAATGCCGCGACGCTGCGTGGTCTGGCACCGGACCAGACCCTGGTGCTTGTCAACGGCAAGCGCCGTCACAGCATGGCGTGGATTCGTGTGCTTGACGGCGTGATTGGCTACGGCACCGGCGGTACCGATCTGCGTGCCATACCGGCGGTCGCCGTTGCCCGCGTCGAGGTCCTGCGCGACGGCGCCGCGGCGCAATACGGTTCCGATGCCATCGCGGGCGTCATCAATCTCGCGCTGAAGGAAGACACCGGCGGCGAACTCGTCGTCCACGGCGGCGCTACGGCGGGGGCGGGCGGCGCGCGCTTCGGCGCGTCGTTCAACGGCGGGATTTCCCTCGGTGCCCACGGTTTCCTGAATGTGACCGGCGAGTGGTATGACAGCGACGCGTTGCGGCGCAACGGTGGCAATGGCGGGCACGATCCCGACTATCAGGAAGAACTCATCGTATCCAGCTCACCTTCTCACGAGGGTCAGACGCTGTTTGTGAATGCCGCCTTGCCCGTCGGCGACGCGGCCGAAGTCTATGCCTTCGGCGGCGCTTCAAGTCGCGAGGGACGTTCCAGCGGCGCCTACCGGTTCCGCTACAACTATTGGCAGGGCATCGAAACCGGCGACGAAACCTGGGACTTCGTACTGCCGAACTTCATCAACTTCCACGAACGCAACGCCCACCCCGTGTATCCCGACGGGTTTCTCCCCTACGAGGAGTCCGAGATCAGCGACATATCGGTCGCGGTCGGTTGGCGCGGCCCCGTCGGCGACTGGGAAGTGGACCTGAGTGTCGCGTATGGCCGGAACAACTTCGACTTCAGCGCCTCCGATACGATCAACGCCTCGGTCGGTGCCTACTACCTGGAGCGCAATCCGGGCGCGAGCATCGCTGACATAGTCGCCAACGCGGGCCCGCTGTCGGGCGATAGCGGCGGCATCGAGTTCGACCAGCGCACGACCAACGTGGAAGTTCGCCGGACATTCGACCACCAACTCTTGACCGCCGTCGCCGGAGGTCTTGAGCACCGTGACGAGAGCTATCGCCAGAAGGCGGGTGACGAGGCGTCGTGGTCCTGCGGGCTACCCCACGTAGCCAACTTCAGCGCGTTCGCGGTCGCTCCAGACGGCACGCCGATCGAAGGCGTGGTCGCCGCCTGCGGATTCCAGGGTTACCCCGGCTACAGCCCGCGCAATGCACAATTGAGCGAGGATGGTCGCCGCAGCCGGGCGGCGTACGTTGAGTTGGAGAGCCGGCTTGCCGACGCCATCTCGTTGGGGGCGGCGCTGCGGACCGAGGACTACAGCGACGCGGGTGCACAGGCCACCGGCAAACTCACCGCTCGCCTGGAGTTGACTGACAGCGTTGCGCTGCGGGGCGCCGTGTCAACGGGTTTCCGGGCGCCGAGCCTCTCTCAGCGCCGCTTCAACTCCATCCTGTTCGTCGGCAGCGACACCGGTCTGACGACGACGTTCTCTGCCAACGAGGGCCATCCCGTTGCGCGGGCCTTTGGCGTCGACGCGCTGGAACATGAAACGGCCAGCAACTGGAGCGCGGGCATCGTGGGCCGGTGGCCGGAGATGAACATGAGAATCACGGCGGACTTGTACGGTACGGACATCGAGGACCGGGTGGTGCGTTCCCAGGCGATCGGTTGCGCTGGCATTCCTGCTTGCGATGCCGAGCAGGTGGCGACTGCCGCGTTCTTTTTCAACGGTGTGAACACGCGCACCCGGGCCGTCGATATCTCGGCATCCTGGGGCGTGTCTGCCGCCGGCGGCTACCTGTGGCTTTCGGCGAACGTCCATTCCAACAAGACCGAGATCACCGATCAGAACATGCCTGCCGGCGCGCCGGCCGGATTGAGTTTCGACGACTATTTCGGTGGTTGGGGCGCGGATCTCCTGCAACACGGACAACCCCGCACACAGGCGAGCGTCAGCGCCGACTGGCGTCACGACGCCTGGGGCGCGCTGCTTCGCATGAATCACTTCGGCGAGACGACTCAGCATCCGCTGGACACGGGCATGGTGACCGTGGAGCCCGCCAGTACCGTAGATTTTCAGGCGTGGCTCGAACGCGGTGCCTTCCAGGCGGCGCTTGGTGTCAACAACCTGTTTGACCAGTTGCCGACCGAGCTCGACAAGACGCACCTGTCGAACATTCTGTGGGGCATCCGCTATCCGACGGATACGCCCTATGGACTGGCCGGTCGATTTGGGTACCTCAGGCTAAGCTATGGTTTCGGCCTGTGATCGCAGTCTCTTGTCGGGAACTACCGCGCCTCGAGGCGTGACTTGAACCGCCGCATCCCCCGAAGCCAGCGATCATAGTCGCTCGCCTTGCGCTGGAAGTAGGTTGCGACTTCCGGGTGGGGCAAGACGAGAAACCGCTCCTCGCGGATCGCTTCGAGACACGCGTCGGCGACTTCATCGGGTTCCAGCACGCCGTCGAGGTTGGCCGGGTTCGACGGATCGTCGGCGTCAGGTTGATTGGCGGCGATGTTCGTGCGCACCGCCTGCGGGCAGAGGACCGACACCCGGATACCGTCATCGTAGTGGTTGATGGCGATCCACTCGGCCAGCGCCACCGCCGCGTGCTTTGAAACGGCATAGGAGGCGGACTCCATCTGGGTCAGCAACCCGGCCGCGGAGGCGGTGTTCAGCAGGTATCCGCCCCCGCGCCGGATCATGCCCGGCAACGCGGCGCGCGCCGCGGCCAGATGCGACCAGGTATGCACACGCATCATTCGCTCCCACTCCGCTGTCGGGAGTTCGAGCCCGCTCGGGAGGTTGTATCCCGCGTTGGACACCAGAATGTCGATACCGCCGCACGACCGCTCGGTCTGTTCGACCAACGCATTGACCGCCGCTTCGTCGCTCACATCCACGCTGGCGGCGGAGCCGACGCCGTCGAGGCTGCGCGCGGTTTCTTCGGCGGTGTCGACATTCTGGTCCGCGCATACCACCGCCTTGGCGCCTTCTCTCGCCAACCGTTCCGCCAGCGCGCGCCCGATGCCGGAACCGGCACCGGTCACCACGGCGATCTTGTTTCGAACGTCCATCTTTCTTCCTTGTTTCAAACCACGCCCCCCGTCACAATTCTGTCACGCGCTACGCGTAAATTGGCGTGATTCAGTTCTCGGGGATTCATATGGGCCGCGCATCTCGTTCGGGCGGGTTTGTCTTATTGTTGTCGGCACTCTCGGTTTGGGCATACGCGTCCGCTTGGGCATCTGGCCGAATCGAGGGCCAGGTTTCGTCGTCGTCCGGTGGCGCCTATCTCAAGGGGGCGGTGGTCCGAATTGACGAATTGAAACTCGAAGTCGTCACTCCGGCCGATGGCCGCTTCGTCTTCGCTTCCGCGCCGGCCGGTAGCTACGATCTGACGGTCAACTACATCGGGTTTTCGCCCTACAGCACCCGCATCGACGTGCGGGACGGTGAGACGACGTGCCACGTGGTGGCGTTCTCCAGACCCCTGGAGGAAATGGTGGTCTACGGCAAGCAGACGGCGAGCATCGCGGCCGCGCTTAACCAGCAACGCGCTGCGGATGGAATCGTGTTCATCGTTTCGGAGACCGATGTTGGCCAGCTTCCCGATCGGAATGTGGCCCAGGCGCTGCGGAGCGCCTCCGCCTTCGATTCGCCTGGCCGCAAACTGAGCGCCAACGCGCACGCAAGCGCAAACCCGCTGCAGGGCGAAATGAGTCCGAAACTCGCGTTCACCTACTCCGATCTTTTCACGCTCGGCGACGACGAGGACAACTTCGGCATTGCGGCGGCGGTGTCGTGGTTCGACCGCGACTTCGGGTCGGAGAACATCCAAACGGACGGTGGATGGTTCGACGACCTCGAGCGTGAAGACAGCGTCGAGTTCAAGGGCGCGGAAGAAATCGAGCAACGTGACTATGTGGTGAACCGCGAAAGGCTTGGCGTGGCTACCAATTTCGACTATCGACCGGACGGCGAAGGACGCTGGTACCTGCGTACGCTATTCCGTTCGGTTTCCGAGCAGGAGTACCGCACACGCAACGAGTTCAAGTTCGACAAAGGCCATGCGATCAAGGGCGGCGAAGGCTTCGCCACTTGGGGCGGCGCCTCCTTGCAGAAGGAGCTGAAGGACCGCTACGAAGAGCAGAAGATCCTGTCGGTCAGCGCCGGCGGCGAGCAGACGTTCAACCAGTGGAATCTGAAATACGGGGTCGGCTATTCGAAAGCGAGCGAGGCGGAGCCCGATCATCGCGATACGGAATTCGAGATTAAAGAAGTCGAGCTCGGCTACACGAGCCACGGCGAGATGCCGGCGCTGTTCATGGCCCCCGCCACGCTTGACGCTGGAGCCTACGATTTGAAGGAAATCATCATCCAGGACAACTTGACCGAGGATGTGGAGCACAGTTTCAGGATCGATTTGAGACGTGACTTCGATACGCAATGGATGCAGGGCTACGTGGAAGCGGGTGCCAGGTTCCGCCGCCGCGAGAAGTCCAACGATATCGATATCGGGATATTTGATGGATTCCCCGGTGATCCGACGCTTGCGATGTTCGCGTTGGACACCGTCGACTACAGCCAGGGCGCGTTCGGACTCGGCGTGTCGGGAGATGCTGTCGACCGTTTCATCGCGAGCAACCTGGCCGGCTTCGAATTGAAACACGACGATACGCTCGCGGCGTCCACCGGCGGCGACTACGGCATGAACGAGGATGTCGACATGGTCTTCATCAAGAACCGCCTCGACATCGATGCGCTGCGAATCGTCTACGGAGTGCGCTACGAACGAACGGCATTCGAAGCCGAGGGAATGCGGGTGATCTACGACGATGTTGCTGCCGATGGTGATCCGGTCGCGGCGCCTGTCGCGTTCGCGGCCGACTACGCGCGGCTCCTTCCCAGCGTCAATTTGCGCTATGCGATCAGCGACGACCTGCTGCTGCGGGCGGCTCTCTATCAGACGATGGCGCGGCCGAAATTCGGGGACCTCGCCCCCGGCGGGAAGGTGGATTTCGGCGGAAGCTCGCTGAAGGCCAAAGTCGGCAATCCCGATCTCGAGCCGTTGCGGGCGCATAACTTCGATTTGAGCATCCAGTACTACCGCGCGGACGTTGGGCTCCTTTCGGCAAGCCTCTACTACAAGGCCCTGGAAGATTTCGTGGTATTGGCGGACACCGCGAGCATCACCGACTTCAGCCAGTTTGTCGGCAACAACCGGGTGGACTACGCCGAGATCATCCAGCCCATCAACGGCGACAACGCCAAGCTGCTGGGCGCGGAACTCGCCTGGGTGCAGCAGTTGTCAAGCCTGCCGGGTTGGTTGAGGAACCTGCTCGTCAGCGCCAACGTGACGTTGACCAGCGGCGAGGCGACGATTCCATTTCGCGACGAGAAGATCCCCATGCCGCGCCAGGCGGACTTTGTGGCCAACTTCTCCCTGGGTTATGAGACCGAGCGGCTTAGCGCCCGTGTCGCGCTGGCACACAAGAGCGAGCGACTGATCGGGCTGGAGGAACTCGACGATCCGGCCTTCGACGTGTTCCAGGACGCACACACGCAGCTTGACCTGGGCGTGAAGTACTTCGTCAGCGATAGGTGGCAGCTATATTTCGATGCGAACAACCTGAGCGACGAACCGTACTACGCCTACTTCGGCGAGCGGCGCTACAACGCCCAGTACGAGACCTACGGCAGAACCTTTGCCCTCGGCATTCGGTATCAACCGTAATATCGTTGGCTGGTGGGCTGGTGTCGCGGCACTGGCCTGCCACCTGGCGGGATGCGGTGAACCGGTCAGCGAATACGCATCCTGAACGGCAAGGACGGGCTGTTTGTCCAGTTCGAGTTGCATCCCGACTACCGCGCCACCGAGGCCCGTCGCTGGCGAACCGAGACCCAATCCGAAGGTCAGAAGTACATCGAGCCCTCGGTCTTTAGGGCGATTCCCGCAAGAACTTGCTTTCGGGGCATGGGGCGAACGAAACTAGTCCTGTGAGGTCGGCAATGGGTAGAACGCCTTGAAGGTTTACTGGTGCCCACGTACGCGGGCGTCGCGGGTGGTCTGGATGCTGGAAGAGGCGGGCCTGGTGTATGAGCGCGTGTACATCGACCTGGGCGATCCTGTTGCCAAACAGGACCCGGGATTCGTCGCCGCAAGCCCACTACTCAAGGTGCCAGCACTTGAGGATGGCGAGGTAAGGATGGCGGACGCCGCCGCGATCTGCATCTATCTGGCGGACCGGTACTCCATGGGAGCGCTCGCTCCGGAGCTCGACGATCCGAGACGTGGCACATACCTGTTCTGGATGACCTATGGGCCGGGCGCCATCGAGCCCGCTGTGAGCGAGAAAATCGGCGGATTCGAGACAAACCCCAGGGGCAATGGGTGGGGCGATTTCGACATGATGATCAAGACGCTGGAGAAAGGTCTGGAGCCCGGCCCGTGGCTGGTCGGGGACCAATTCACGGCTGCGGATGTCCTGGTTGGCGGAAGCGTCATCATCATGAGAGCTCTGGGCGTGCTGCCCGAGTCGCGCGTGCTGCAACGTTACATGGAGCGGTGTTTCGAACGCCGGGCCTATCGGGCGGCGGCTACGCTGGAATTGGGCTGGCGCAGTCGGCGGACGCGTGGGGTTGCCGGTCCTCGCGGCGGTCGGGGAGGGCCGCGAACAAGGCGTTAAGCGTTCGCGTACGGCGGCAGTTGAGAGCACTCCTCTTCGGTCAGGCGGCGAGGTGCCGAGACGGGCACGCCGGAATCATCGAAAAATGGCGTCGACTTGTAGTCGCCGGTCAAGAGCGCGCCGAGCATTCGACGCATACCGCCGATCACGACAGGCATGATCGAGCCGGGCATGGCAATCACGACGCTGTTGTCGCCGAGGGCGAATTTTCGGAATGCGCGCGCCCTCACGGGGCCAAGTGCCTGATGGACAGGCACCTCCAGAGCGGCGAGATCCAGGCAAACGTGAATCAAACCCACGAAGTGAAATTTGTACGAGCCGGGCGTATTGCCGATGGGCGTCCCGCAGCAAGAGGCATACCAGCGCAGTAGGTTGCCGTCAGTCAGACGAACGCAAGCGAGATGCCGCGCGCCTTCCGTGATCGTCAGGCGGCTGGGCGAAACTTGCAAGATCGACGTGCCGCCATATTCGTCCAGCACGGCGTCGGCGTGGCCAACATGGTGGGCGAAGGCCTGGCAATCGTCGCAATAGCAGACCGCCCGCGTGACGCGGGATGGCGAAACCTCGCGCAAGATCCCGCGCACCGAGGCGCATTCGCACCGAACGGGTATGTCAATCGTTTCCATCCTGTCGGGACCGTATCACGGTGTGCCTGGGCTGTCATACAGGGGTCATGCAGCAGACCCCAAAGCCCCCTTGGCGCGACGATCCGAAGTTCCTTTCAGCAACTTTCGCACCTGCCCCTCGCAAGAAAAACCGGGGCCGAAGGCGCCGACTGTGGGGCATCGCTGATCGGTTCGGCGCGCGGGGGCGGGCGATGGGCAACGGCCCTTGCATGACAACCCGCGCGCTCGATCATGGTCGTGGCATAAGATACGGAACGTGAAAATCTCCAACATCGTGTGTCTGTATTGCTCGGCCGCCCTCGCCGCCGCGGGTTGCGGCACGACGCGCGACTACGGTATCAATGCGCTTGATTCCCGCCTTGCCTGGCCCTGTGACCGGCTGGTCGTGGAATGGGCCGTGGCGCCGGAGCGTCTTCAGGCGAGGCTTGGAGAGGGACTCAGGATCCGACAGTCGGACGGCACCGGACGCGTGCAACTCCATGTGCTGCATTGTGTGCCCGAGCCTTCTGGAGGCTCCGATGCGCAACCGCTTGCCTATGCTTACAGCGCTGTTCCGGTGTCGGGCGACAGCAGCCGGATCGTGCTGACCCGGATTCCCCCGGCCGGCTGGTTTGCCTTGCGACGGGCCGCCGCGAACGGGCCGGCGCAAACGTTGCTCGCGAGTCTCGGATACCCGGTAATCGAGGCGCGGCAGGACTTCAGAATCGCCGAAGAAAACGGCGAAATAGTCGTGTTGATCGAACTGGAGTTCCCCAACGGCCGAATCGCCATAGAGGCCAGGCCGACCGGCGATCCGTATCCCCGGGAAACCCATGTTGTGTACCTTGGTGGTGGCGACGGGTACGTATCAGCCTATTTCGGGAAGGAGGTATCCACTAGATCCGAAGCTTCTGCTGCCGTGCGACTCGAGGGACAGACGGTTCTGTCTGAATTTGAACTGAGCGGCGCGCCGACGGCAGCGACATTGGATCGCGAGCTCACGGCCGACCGTGTTTTCTGGCGCATGCCTGCCAGCGGATAGAACACGTGTTCCGTGCCCAGATCCGCAGGTTGCCGTGCGAAATGACCATCTTCGCTGTGGATAACCCGGACGACAGGGTGGCATTTTTTGGCCGTTTCGCGTCATAGTTGTTGGAGTGCCATCCAGAGCAGTACCGTGAAGCCGAGTAAAGCCGAGGAGCAGGCCAAGGCCAAGGCCAAGGCGAACGTCGCACATCTGTTTGCCGATCATCACGATCGGCTGGAGGCGTATCTGCGAAAGCGCCTGGCAAACCAGAACGATGCGGCGGAACTGGCGCAGGAAGCGTATTTGCGCATCCTGCGCGTGAAGCGCTCGGATCTGATCCGGCACCCCGAGGCCTACCTCTACCGCGTCGCCCGCAACCTCGTCCACGAACTCTATGCCGGATATGGCCCGAACGATTTCGCCGACATTGACGTCGATCAACTGCAGTCCGGGGATCCGTCGCCCTTTGACCAGGCGCTGCTCGCGCGCCGCCGGGAACTGATCGAGCGGGCAATGGCGGAATTGTCGCCGAAGTGCCAGGCAGCACTGTTGCTGCGCTGGCACGAAGATCTGACCCAGGCTGAAATCGCGGAACGCATCAACGTGTCCAGGCAAATGGTGCAGAAGTATCTGGCAAGCGGCATTGCGCACTGCCGGAAGCGACTGCGAAGAATCGCGGAACAGGAGCGCGACGGGTCCCATGAGTAGCCGTCTTGATCGAATCACCGATGAGGCCGCGCTATGGTTCGTGCGTGTCCAGGCGCCCGAATTCTCCGGCGCCGATCGCGAGGAGTTTGCGTCCTGGCTCGCGGCTTCGGCGGAGCATGTGCTCGAATATCTGTCGGTGGCTGCGGTCTCTAGCGAGATTCGCGAGTCGGCGTCGGGCATGGATGTGGATGCGTTGGTCGCACTGGCCCGGGAGCGTGGCGATCAACACAACGTCGTGGCAATCCATGCGGCGCGCCCGGTCACCGGCAAGGGGCCTCGTGACGCCACCGGTCGGAGAGGTCGCCGCGCCGTCTGGACGGCCGCCGCCTCGGTCGCGATCATGGGCCTGGCCGGGATCTGGTTCGCCCTGACCTCCGGTCCCTTGGTCCATACCACGGGAGTGGGGGAGCAGGCCGCGTTTCCACTGTCGGACGGGTCGGTGGTGGTCCTGAACACGCAATCGTCGATAGAGGTTGACTACACCGAAACCGATCGGATGGTCAGGCTGCTGACTGGCGAAGTGCTCTTCGAGGTCCGGGAGGATGCGGATCGCCCGTTTCGCGTCCTGACCGACCTCGCCGTGATTCGCGCGGTGGGCACGGTCTTCAATGTGCGCCGACGTGGTGAGGCCACCAACGTCACGGTGATCGAGGGAACGGTCGACGTGCGGTTGATCGATGCCCGTGACGGGTCCGGATCGCCTGCCCTGCAGTCCGCAGATGTCGCGGTGACGTTGGCCGGAGATGCAGCCGTTCCTGGGGGATTGCGGGACCGGGACGGGATGGTTCGCCTTGACGCGGGCGAACAGGCGCGGGTAGATGAGCAATCGCACGAAGTGGTTGTTCTTGACGCGAACACCGAGGACACAACCGCGTGGCGCGAGCGCCGTCTGATTTTCGAGTCGCAACCGCTTGCCGACGTTGTCGCGGAGTTCAACCTGTACGGCGACCGTCAGATTGAAATCGGGGATTCCGAATTGGCCGATAGGTCGATCAGCGGATCCTTCGACGCGGATGACCCCGAATCTTTTGCGTTGTTTCTGTCCACCGCCGATCTGGTTGAAGCCGTGCGGCGTGCGGACGGCACCATCGTGCTGCATTTTCCCCGCGAAGCCGATTGATCGGCAACGAAACCCGAGAGTCGGGTAGCAAAAATCGCGAACTTCGCCTCTTGGTATCCAAGGGACGTTTCCCGTAATCAGTTGAGAGGGCCTCAGCATGAACTTTCCGTGTTCCCGTTTCGTTTCCGTCGCTGCGATCGTCTGCCTGTTCGGCGCGCAATCGGCCGTTGCCGAGGCAGGCACCAACGACGCGTCACTGACGATCAAGGAGCAGGCGCTTTCGCTCGCCCTGCTTGACTTCTCGCAGCAGACAGGACTGCAGATTGGCTACGCGGCCGAGTTGGCGCAAGGCAAGGTATCCCAGGGAGTCGCGAGTGTCGACGAGCCGCGAGCCGCGCTCGATGCGTTGGTGAGAGGCACCGGTCTCGAGTACCAGTTCGTCAATGAAGAGACTGTCGTGATCCGTGCTGCGGCTTCCACCGGCAAAGCGCGGTCAGGCAACTTGACGGAGGACTCCCGGCCCGCGTCCGAGCCGATCCTTCTGGCGCAGGTTCGCCACCAGGAGGAACAGTCCACATCGAGTCAACCCGAGCCGGACGAGGACAACGACGGCGCCACCGCCGAAACCGCGGATGCCGAGCCTGAGGACGCCGTCGAGGAAATCGTCGTCACCGGAACGCGTCTGGAACGCACGCCCAGCCAGATCGCGGCCAACCTGGTGACTATGGATGAAGGCATGCTTCGGTCCACGGGCGAAGTCAGCCTCGACAAGGCGTTGCGGGCGCTGCCGCAAAATCAACTGGCGGCGAGTTCAACCGCGTCTTATGCAAGGCTCGGGGGGCAACATTTCAATGGTGCAATCAATTTGAGCGGCGCATCGGCGATCAACTTGAGAGGTCTGGGGGATGGCGCGACCCTGGTGCTGGTGGACGGAAAGAGGATCGGCTCCTCGGGTCTCACCGGTGGGGTAACGGATATCTCCGGTATCCCGACCGCCTCCATTGAACGGGTGGAAATCATGCTGGATGGCGCGTCCGCCATCTATGGCTCCGATGCGGTGGGCGGCGTGGTGAACATCATTACCCGCAAGGACTATGAGGGTGCCGAGCTGGACGTGATGCACTCGGTGCCGGGCCGGGGCGGATTCGACGAGAGCGCGCTGACGCTCTCCGGTTCGTGGTTGTGGGGTGAAACCCGGTGGCGAGGCAACGTGCAGGCCAGCAGCCACAGCCACCTCTACGGCAGGGACCGCCCGGCCAAATACGATTCGAACGCCTATTGCAAGAAGGGTTGTATCCGGGGCTCACGCAACGTCTACGAGTACCAGGGAACGCTCTACCGGCCGAGTCAACTTCCAGCCGGCATAACGACCAGTTCCCCCGGGGTAGCGGATATCTATTTGTCGGAACTGCAACCCGATGGCTCCCTTGCAATCAAGGTGAGATCTTTTCGCGGCGATTTGACCGGGCAGGAGTCGACGATGGACAACGCGTCGCTCTTGCCGGAGCAGGACCGGATCAGCGCGATGCTGGGCTTCGATCATGATTTCGGCGCCACGCGCCTGGCTGCGGAAGCCTACTATATGGATCGCATCACAACGACGGATCAGGGGGACGCAGACTTTGCCCACTTCCTTTTTCCGGGGCCCGACGGTGACAATGCGTTCATGTATTGGTCGGTGCCGGGGATCGATAGGGACTCCATCGCAACACAGGAAGTTTTTCGCTTGAATTTCGATCTGACCGGTTCCGTGTTGGGCATGGAGTGGGCGTTTGGCGCCGGCACTACCAATGATCGAAGTGACAATCGGCACACGGGTAACTTGTATGCATCCTACGATCCTGAATTACCGCCCAATCTGGCGGATCAGTATCGGGCGTGGGAATTGGCATCCGTCCGTCCTGACTATGTTGAGTTCATAGGAGTGGGGGCCTTCAGGGAGTTCTGGGGCCAGGATTTGTCAAGCGGTTGGACCAATACCACCGACTGGGCCGAAGCGACGCTGTCAGGCTCCTGGCTGAGCTTGCCGGGAGGCAATGCGCAGTTCGTGGTGGGCGCTGCCTGGCGCTCGACGGGGTTGAAGACCGACAACAAGCAGAATTCCTATGGTCACAACAGCAACGATGGCAGTTATTGGACCGAGGAGCCAAGTTTGGGGATCCGATTCGGCGTTTGGGACAACGAATTCGTAAATGACAACATCGGGCTCTTTGCCGAGTTCGCGGCGCCTATTCTGGAATCGCTGGATCTGTCCGCGGCGGTAAGGTGGGATGACTACGACAATTATGATTCCGACACCACCTGGTCGATAGGCGCGGTCTGGCGCCCGATCGGCTCGGTCAGACTGCATTCCAACCTTTCGACCTCGTACATCATCCCAACCGCCCGGGATGGGTTGGAAGATCCCAATAATTTCTGGATCGGGCAGGATTGGCGTTGCAATTACCTAAAACCAGAGTGGGATGAACTGGAGCCGGGGGGCGTTTGTCTCGGCGATCCGACCAGACGGCAGAATCCCGACGGCTCGTTGGCGACGACGCCTGGGGAGTCGTTCATCTACTTCTCTCACCTTGTATTCGGAGGGAACCCGAATCTGCTGCCTGAAGAAGGGGAGAGCATTTCGGCGGGTGTCGAACTGACGCCTGAGGCCATACCGGGACTGTCGATAGACCTGACCTGGAGATCGGTGGACTACACGAACAAGATTGTCGGGGCAAGCAATCGCGGTGACGTTCCTCACTATGTTGGCGTGGACCCGGCCGAAGCGTATGCCTTCATTTTCCCTGATCCCAGTGGCAACGGCGCATACTACGCGGATCGCAGATCGGTCAACGCCGCCGCATGGAACAACGAAGGGCTGGACCTTCAAGTCCGCTACGATTGGTCAACAGATTGGGGTAGATGGAGCATCGACGCGCTGACAACCCAGACAGACTCGTTCTACAAGGACATCGGAGATGGCAGTGAGCCATACGATTATGTCGGCGATGTCGAAGCCTTTCGCCGTATCTGGGCTTTGGTGCCCGAATACCGCAGTACGCTGAGTGTCGGGTTCGAATCCGCCGATCAGCGCTGGTCGGCCTGGCTGGGCGCTGTTTACACATCTGCGGTGAGTACAAGCCATGAGGTATGGTACCTCCCCGGGGACAAAATCAAGGTGACGCACGATGAACCGCTGTACGTGAATCTGAGCGCTCAATATCAACTCGGCGAGCGGTTCGGCCTGTTGTCCAATTCGGTCCTGAGCCTGCGGATTACCAACCTGTTTGATGATCTTGCGGAGCATAGGGAGTTCAGTGCCGTTGGTGGCGACTACCTTAATGATGCCGTAGTTAACGCCAAGTTCGATGATCCCCGGGGCCGTACCTTTACCCTGGGTTTGAAGATGCAGTTCTAGCGCGGTCCCTGGCGGGACGCGATCAAGAGCGGGTTTCGCGCGGCGCCGGAGACACAAGGCCTCCGGCGCGCGGAACTTTCTTGAGGTGTATTGCTTCAGGTCGTTATGCTAGCCGCGACGATCCGCCGATAAGCCTCGCCGCGCTCCGGTCACCGCAGCGATAGCGGCTTGGCAAAGGCGCCACGGGCTGCAGCCGATGCGGCGGGCTGTCATAATGGCGCCTTCCGTGGAAGTCGGATTCGGAGCGGGAGGACCACCGAGGGTTGGCATGGCGGAGTCCAGCGAAACCGGGTCGGGCAAGGCCAAGGCGTTGTCGGCAGTCACCCGTGCTTTTGTCGAGAACAACGTCTCGATCAAGACCTTTCTCGGTCGTCTCCTAACGCAACGACAGGACATCGAGGACATCGCCCAGGAGGCGTACCTGCGCGCCTATGTCGCCGAGCAGAGCAGGGCGATCGACCGGCCGGAAGCCTACCTGTTCCGGTCGGCGAGGAACCTGGCGCTCACGAAGCTGACCCAAAAATCGCGCCAGATGACCGATTTGATTGATGATTTGGACCCGGCCGTAGTCTTAAAGGGAGAGACTCCCCTTGAGGCGGAGGTCGAAGCCGAGGAGTCCTTGGGCCTGCACTGCGAGGCCGTCGCCCACTTGCCGGAGAAATGCAAGCAGGTGTACATCTTGCGCAAAGTCTACGGGCTGTCACACAAGGAGATAGCCGAACGAGTGTCCTTGTCCGTCAGTTCGGTGGAGAAATACATGCGGAAGGGCGTGCTTGCCTGTCGGGCATACGTGGCGCGACGCGAAGGTGCCGCTGCGAAGTCACGCTCCGCGTTCGGTTCGATGGTCCGGCAAGACCGTAGACGATGAAACCGACCCTTCTCAAATTCCCCGACCGACGCACCGTCGAGGCGGAGGCAGGCGCGTGGCTGATCAGGCTCGACGGCGACGAAGCGTTGTCTGCCGAGGAGCGCGAGGAACTCAACGCATGGCTCGCTCTCAGCCCGGCGCACCGCAAGGAGCTTCGCAGCCTGGTGCGGTTCTGGGGCAGGGCCAACGTCTTGACCGAGTTGGCCATTCCGCTGGACGAGCCCGCAAGCGAGAGCCGGCGCACACGCGCGGAAGGTAGGCGTCGGCTCCCCGTCGGCCCGGTTTCGATGGTCGCCGGTCTCGCCGCTGCCGCGTTGGTCGCGGCGATCGCGGTCCTGATCGCCAACGACCCTTCCATCGGTACCAGCAGTAGCGGCGACGGGCACTATGCGACTGCCATCGGCCAGCAGCGGACAATCACCCTGGCGGACGGTTCGGTCGCCCGCCTGAACACCAACACCCGGCTGTCGGTGGAGTACGGCGAGCGTTACCGGGACACCCGCCTGCAGGCGGGCGAAGCTCACTTCACGGTGGCGCCGAACGGGGAACGGCCGTTCCGGGTCTACGCCGGCGACGGTCGCATCCAGGCGACGGGAACCGCCTTCGCAGTGCACATCAGGGACGGCGACGTGGATGTGCTGGTGACCGAGGGAAGCGTCGAGATCGCGACGACCGGCAACGGACGGCAACCCGCGGGCCTCATTGGCGACGAACCTGCGGTGGACGCGCTGCAAGTGCTCGGTACCTTGCGGGTCGGTCAGCAGACGACGATCCGGCGGTCCGGAGAACGCGCCGGTGCGATCGACGAGATCCGAACGGTTGAACCGATCGATATCGAGAAGAAACTCGGCTGGCGGGACGGTCTGTTGACATTCGCCGGCGATCCCCTCGAGCAGGTGGTGGCGGAAATCAGCCGCTACACGACGGTCACGGTCGATATCCCGGATCCCGAGGTGAGAGCCATCCGGATCGGCGGGCGGATCGCGGTAGGCGAAACCGACGGCATGATCGCCGCCCTCGAGACCAACTTCGGCCTGCGTGTCACCCGCATTGGCCAGGATCGCATCGAGATCAACGCGGACAGATAGCGCGCAATGGCTCGGGTGGCGGATCGCGGTTGTCCGGACAATATCCCGCTGACCCGTTCGTTCGGCCCTCTGGATTTGCCGCAAGCTACGCCGCGATTGCCGAGCCATCGCAAATCCCGTTGCGGGTTGCATCCCCCCGTTAGTCATATAAGTGACGAGGCCGTTTGACAGGTGAGACGGTACTTGGGGATATCCGGCAGGAGGGGGCGGAAGCCAACGGTTCGGGATGGCATGCTGGTGGCCTTCTTGGTCATCGGCTGTTCCTGGGCCTGGGGCGCCACGAGCGTTGAGCCACGCTACGACATCGACATACCGTCGTTGGACGTGGCGGAAGCGCTCAACCGGCTGGCCGAGCAGACCGATACCATCGTGCTGTTCCCCTACGACCTTGCCGAGGGCCGGCAGGCCAACGAGATCGTTGGGCGCTACACCCTGACCCAAGCCGTGGAAGCGTTGCTCCGGGGCACCGGGATTGAAGGCGGCCTCTCCGACAAACGGGTTCTGCAGATCTCACTCGCTGAGACCGGGGAACCAGACAACACGGAGAACACACCGATGCAAGAATCTGATATTGAGAGAAAACCCCTGCTGCGACGCATCGGGGCCACGCTCGCCGCCGTTTTGGTCGCTTCGTCGGGCTTCGCCGCCGACGAGGCGTCGGAAACAGATCAAGACGAAGACGAGGCCCGGGAACTGGAGGTCATGACCGTTACCGGTAGCCGGTTGCGTACCGGACCGGCAGCCTCTCCAGTGACCGTAATCACCCGGGCCGATATTGACGCCCGAGGACTAACGAACATCGAGGACATCGTTCGCTACCTGCCGCAGAACTTTTCCACGATCACCAATGGGGGCAGTTACGATAATCGGTCACCGCGGTTCCAGATCGGCTCGGTCACGATCAATCTCCGCGGCTTGGGAGAAGGGTCCACGCTGGTCTTGGTAAACGGCAGGCGCCTGGCGGCTTCGCCCTCCGAGAATGGCACCTTTACCGACGTTTCCACGCTCCCGTTCAGCGCAATCGAGCGGGTGGAAGTGATGACGGACGGCGCCAGCGCCGTGTACGGCTCGGACGCCGTGGGAGGCGTGGTCAATTTCATCATGAAGAAGGACTACCGGGGATCGGAAACGTCGGTACGCTACGAAGACAGCAGTTCCGGCGGACACCGAAGGGTCGTTGAGCAGACCCTCGGAGTCTCCTGGAACAGCGGCAACGTGACAGCGTCCGTCAGCTATCGTGAGGACGATCCGGTATTTGCGCGCGATGCGGGACTCGACACGGATGGGGATTACCGCGAGCAGGGTGGCAGACTCTACCCAAACACCTTCGGGCAACCCGGCAATATCCTGCGGTTTGGACTCCCCTCGATAGCGCCACCGAACACGACTTATGGGATCCTGCCCGCCGGCGACGGCACCAACTTCAGTCCGGATGATGTCATCTGGGTGTCCAATGAGGAGGTCGCGACCCAATCCGGGAACTTCAATCTCCTGCAAAAGGGGCTTTCGGCTAACTCTAACGGCGAGGCAATTCCCGCTTCGGAACACCTGTCTGCTTACCTGAATCTGACGCAGGAAATCGGGGAGAATCTGACGCTGAGTTTGTCCGGAACTTACGCGCGGCAGGACTCCGTTCAAGAGGCAGTGGGTGCATCTTTCAGCGGTCCCGTTCCGGCAAGCAACTACTACAACCCATTCGGCGAAGCCGTTTACATGTCCTACCGGTTTGAGCGTGAAATCGCCGATGGCAAGCTTGCAGGTTTTGCGAGGACGACCGACCTTGATCGCGTGAATCTAGGCACATCCCTGACATGGGAAACGCCAATTGAGGGTTGGACTGCCGTCTTCTCGGCCAATCACGGCAAGGACAATCCGTACGGCGGTTATCCAGGATCCTTCAACTACAGGGGCGCCGCATTCCAGGCGGCGCTTGCCAGCAGCGATCCGGCGGAAGCGATCAATCCGTTCGGCGATGGCACCGTGCAGCGCGCCACGCTCGCCGAGTTTTCGGAATACGCCACGCGGGGAGCGCGAGAGGGCAGGCAGAATGTTATCGGCTTGAGCTTGTCCGGTCCGCTGCTTGAACTTGCCGGCGGGCTCGTCGAACTGGCCGTGGGAGCCGAAACCCGGACCGATACGCTCGACTTCGATTCGTTCCTGTTGAATCCGTTCACGTTCCGTGTTCCGGATGCACCGGAAATCGTTCCGGAGTCGGAAAACAGGGCCTGGTTCCTGGAACTTTCGGCCCCGCTTGTCGGCGATGCGAATTCACGTCCGGGCATCCATAGATTGACGTTGTATGCGGCCGGCCGCTATGACGAATTCGGGATCGAAGGGCCATTCGAGGGCATTCTGCAGCCGGCGAGCACCCGAGAGTTCGACGACTTCGTGACGAAGCTCGGCGTGGTCTACTTCCCTGTGGAGAGTCTGAAGCTGCGCGCCACGTGGGGCCAGGCTTTCCTGGCGGCAACACTGCCGGAACTGTTCGGGCCAGTAAACACCTACACCTTCTTCCGGTTTCTCGATCCGCTCAACCCCGTTGAGAATGGCGGGCCGTTCGCGTCGATATTTCCCACCACCGTTCTTGGCGGCAATCCCGACCTGCAACCCCAGACTTCCGAGACAACGACCCTCGGGTTTGAGTACACGCCTGCCGACATGCCGGGACTGCATCTTTCCCTTACTTGGAGCAAAACCGACTTCGAGCATCTTATTGGAAGCTTGAGTAGCGCCTTTGGCTGGCCGCCGGTGTATGCATTTGAGAATTGGGAACAGTTTCCCGAGCAGGTCAGGCGCGATGCAAACGGAGTTCTGACGTACCTGTCCTTGCAGAGCATCAACTTGTCCAACAGGGCGAGTGAGGCGGTGGACTTCGATGCGCGATATGCATTCGACACGTCCATGGGCGATTTCGCGGTAGGTGTTCTCGGGACCAATACGCTGAAACTGGAAACGGTCTCGGGACCCGGCATCGATCCTGTGGCACAGGAAGGCACGAACCAGGGCCCCGTCGAACTGAAAGGCAGCGCATACGTGGACTGGTCTCTCGGACCCTGGGGCGCCAACCTGACGATCAACCGCGCAGGCAGCTACAAGAACATCACTACCGGTGTATCCCGAACCGATGTGGACGGCTACACGACAGTCGACCTGCAAGGAACTTTTGCGCGTCCCCAGTCCCCCTGGCGCGTTACGGCCGGTGTGCAGAATGTTTTCGACGCGGATTTTCCCTTCTTCGACGGCTATTACGGTGTGGATTCCGCGCACGTTGATTTTCGTCGCCGCGTCGCCTTCGTCGATTTCGTGATGGAGCTTGCCTGGTAGGGGGTGTCGCAAGTCCGTACTGCGGTCGGTGATGGACACTTCGACCGAGCCGAACACGGCGCTGCGCGCGCCGTCACGCGCAGCGGCGTTCCGGTCGTTCTTGCGTTCCGGTGTATGTCGCACGGCCCTCGCGAGTGTTTGCCTGTTCGCGACGACTGGCGGTGCGCTGGCCGAGGATGGCGTCACGGCCGATCATGAGGCCGGAAGCGGCGCAACTTACGTAAACGACGAGAACTTCCGCCAGGAGGTATTCGAGTCGGCCTTACCGGTGCTGGTGGACTTCACCGCCACCTGGTGCGCGCCCTGCAAGGAAGTGGACCCGATAGTGGACGAACTGGCGTCCGAGATGGCCGGAAAGGCCAAGGTCGTGAAGCTCGACATCGACGATTCGCCCGAGATCTACGAGAAGCTTCGGGTCAACGGGATTCCCACCGTTATTTTCTTTAACGAAGGTCGGGAAGAGGACCGCATAAAGGGCCCGCAAAAGCGGGAAATCTACGAGCGATACCTGACCACGATGGTTGAGGGCGGGGACATGCTCGATACGCGCCTCACGATGCTGCTACAGGACGACTACCGCGAGCACTTCATCGTCTCGCGCGAACTTGAGGATATCGAGGCCATCCTTCCGCACCGGCCCGATCTGCTGGTGGAACCCTTTGCCGATGGCGGCACGCCGCTGTCCGTGGCGATCAAGCGCTCGAGCGTCCGCCAGAAGGCGCTGATCGAACTGATCCTGTCGCACGAACCCGACATCGGGCTGTATGACCTGATGGGCATCGGACGCTGCGATGAGTTCCTGGCGGCAGTCGCGGCTGACCCGGGCCTCGCCAACCAGCCCGATCTGGACGGCGCGACGCCGCTTTGGCTGGGGCTGATGGGGAGCGTCAAGGAACGCGAAGACCATTGCGCCCGCGCGCTTCTGGAGGCGGGCGCACAACCGATAAGCAGTTCGTCCTTCTACCTGCCGCGGGCGGTGATCTTCTTTGAAGACCCCGATCTGCTGCGGCTATTCCTCGCCCATGGCATGGACCCGGGCGAGACCGACGAGCAGGGGATGAACGCCCTGCACCTGACGACCATGTACGGCTATCTCCCACTCGTCGAAGTTCTCCTGGAACACGGCATGGACCCCGCCACGGCCAACGGCAATGGCGAAACCGCCGTGGAAATGGTGCGCAGCCAGCAGCAGCGGCGCGAAGAACTCTGGAACGAGCGCGGGATGATGGACACGCCGGAACAGCAGGCGGCCTTCCGCGAATACAAGGAGGAGTCGAACCGGTTGCTGGCGCTACTCGAAGGCGCTCAAACCTGATTTTCCCCACCAATCTGGATAAGACAGGAGACGATCGATGCAGCAGCGTGGATCAATAGTTGCCGCGATACTGGCCTTTGGCGTCGGTTTCGCGATTGCCCAGTGGGCGCCATGGGACGCCTCGCCTGCCGACCCTGGGGCGGAAACTCCTGGGGCAGAAACCGAAGAGGGAACTTCTTCCGGCCTGGTGCTCCCCGTCGCCGCGCAGAAACTCTGGTTCGCTCCCATGGAGGCTTACGAGGGCGAATCGCTTACCGACGAGGATTTCGACGCGCTGCTGGCCACACTGAAGGAACGCATGGAGGCCGATGAAACGCTGGCGGACATCGAGCGGGAAGCGCCGATATACCTGCACAGCTTCGTTCGCCGCGTGGCCATGCCGGAACTTACTCCGGAGCAAAGCGAGAAAACCTACGCCTATTTCGATCAGCTCGCGCAAGAACATCCGGACCAGGAGCCGATGTTCCGTCAACGCCGCGAATTGCTCGAGAAGCACTACGCAAAGGCCAACGAGCGGTCGCTGCCTTTCAATATTGCCGCGCATGGCTGGTTTCCCGACGCCGGTGATTTCGATATGGGCGGCGAGCCGTTTTCAGACGACGTCGTCGGACAGTTGCTCGACATCCTGGATGCCATGCTCACCATGCCGGAAACCGTTGCGGACTTCGACAATGAATCCGGGATCCATTTCTGGCGATTCGGCAACCGTCTTCAGCAGGGCCGTCTCACGGAAGAGCAAACCGCGCGCGTAGTCGCCTACTTCGAGGAAGTTGAGGCACAGCATCCGGACTCCACGGAAATGATTGCCCGCAACCGGTTCCAGTTGCAGAACCTGCTTCCCGGGAAAACGGCCCCGAACATCACGGGTACGGACCTTGACGGCGTGGAGTTCTCCCTGAACGATTACCGGGACAATATCGTGGTCATCTACTTCAGCGGCCAGTGGTGCGGACCCTGCCGCCGCGAGTACCCCTACCAGCGTTTCATGCTGGAACTTTACGAGGATGATCCGGTTGTGGTCCTGTCCGTCAACAGCGATGAGGAAATCGAGACCATACTGGAAGCCAAGGAAGAGGAGGGGCTGGACTACCGCGTGTGGTGGGACGGCCACGGCGAGGAAGCGACGAAAGGGCCCATCGCCAGCGAGTGGAACGTCACCGGCTGGCCGACCAGCTACATCCTCGACGAGAGCGGCGTGATCCGCCACGCACAGAAGCGCCACGCGGAGGTCATCGCCTCGGTCAACGAACTGCTCTGGGACCTGCAGCGCCGACAGCGGGAGCAGGGCACCGAAACCTAGCGCCAGGAAATCCGTCGCACCCGAAGGGGTGCGCCGTGTTTCACCCCCGCCCAAGCCCACCTACGATCCCGCGCCATGATCGGCACTGCGTGCCGTTCTACGGTGGGTTATGCAGCAGATCCCAGAACCCCCTTGGCGAGATGACCTGAAATTCCTCTTTGCCCCTCTCGCGCAGTAGATCCTTGTCCCCCGTAATGACGAAATCTGCATCACCGTCGATGGCCGCAGCGACAACCCACTGGTCATCGGGGTCACTTTCCGGCCATGTTGCGGGTGTTGCGGAAGAGACCAGTTCCGATTGTTCGCGGATGAACAAGACGGCCTCTTCGACCTGTCTGTCGGGCATTCGGAGCTTTTCACCAAGTACCCGTTTGAACTCGTCGAGAATCGTTTCGCCGACCAGAAGGTGGTGTTCGGCAAGAACGACCTGAAGCACATCTTCGCACAAGCCACGGGTAGCGAACGCAGCTACCAGAACGTTGGTGTCCAATAGAATCCTCATGCGCTCACCCCGCGAAATGAGGAAAGGAAGTCAACCCGGTTTTGGAATGGTTTTCTGGATAACCGATCAGGAGATGTCTTCGAAGACGTCCTCGTCGGTGAGCCAGCCCTGGGCCTCGGCAAAAGGCGCCAAGTGTCTTCGGATATCCCTGAAACGGGCGATGGCTAGTTGCCGCCTGAGCGCGTCGCGAGCGAATTCACTTTTGGTACTACCGGTTCGTGCCAAGTACCGGCGCAAGTCGGAGTCTAGCTTGTCGTCCAGTCGAATAGTCAACGTAGTCATGTACGACAACGTACTACAAGGTGCGGGATGCCGCAAGGAACGGGGACGTTGGGCGTCAGAGCGGCTCCGTGCCCTCGGTGAGTACGGACAGATATGCATCGTAGGCGAAGAGTCGGCCACGGCGCTTGCCGGTGAGTTCCCGGGCGATGCGGTGACCCGCGAGCATCTCCATGGCGGAGGCCGCAGCCTGGAAGGACAACCCGGTATCCTGGCAGGCGACTGGCAGCGACAGGATGGGGTGCGCCTTGAGCGCGTCGTGCATGCGCAGGGCCGAGCCGAGCCTCCGCCCCGCGCTCTGGGCAAGCCGGTTCCGGTCGTCCCGAAACAGGGTGGATAGCCGATCCGCGGTCTCGAGGGCTGCTTCGGCGGTCGCCCGAACGCCTTCGAGGAAGAAAGTCACCCACGCCTCCCAGTCGCCTGTGAGGCGCACCCGGTTCAGCAGTTCGTAGTAGGTCGCCCGATGCTGCTTCAAGAACAGGCTGAGGTACAAGAGCGGCTGACGCAGCATCCCGGCATCGTACAGAAGGAGAGTGATGAGCAGCCGTCCAACCCGTCCGTTCCCGTCCAGGAACGGGTGAATGGTTTCGAACTGCACGTGGGCCAGTGCGGCTCGAAGCAGTTCGGGAAGACCGTCGTCCTCCGCGTTGAGGAAGCGCTCGAGCGCGGCCATGCAGTCGGGGACCGCCGTGTGGGGCGGCGGAACGAAGATGGCGTTTCCCGGTCGCGTCCCGCCGATCCAGTTCTGCGATTTCCGGAAGTCTCCGGGCAGCTTCGAACTGCCCCGTCCCGTCGTGAGCAGTACGCGATGGATTTCGCGCAGGAGGCGAATCGAGGGGGGCAGGCCCTCGCCGAGCAACCGCAGCCCGTGTTCGAGGGCGGCGACATAGTTGGAGACTTCCACGACGTCATCCAGAGGCACGCCCGGCGCCTGCTCAAGCTCGTAGAACAGCAGATCGGAGATGGACGACTGCGTCCCTTCGATTTGCGAGGAAAGCACCGCTTCCTTGCGGACGTAGGCGTACAGAAAGAGCGCCTTGTCCGGAAGATGGCCCGCAGTACCGTCGAGGCGCCCGAGCGCGAGGACGGCTGCTTCGAGGTCCTGCTGTAGCGTACCGTCCAGGACCAGAGGAGGGTTCGGCGGCAGGGGTGGCGGCACAAGGGCCCGGACGCGCTCGTTGCCGAATTCGGTGACTTCGTACCTGCCCTGGTCGTCGCGGAGCACGGCCGACTCCTACTATTCGTGATTGCGAAATAACGCCGACCATTATTCTATTCTGTATGTAAAAATGAAATAAGAGGCGTGGGGTCCGTTAGTTTAGCGATCCGAGCGAAGACGGACGGAACGTTATTTTCATTTCCTGCATGAACGAGAAATGGCGAGTCCCGCTATTGCGCGTTTGGGAACATGGTCGCTTCGCACCAAGATTTCCGTCACCCGCGTTGCCGAATTCTCCTTGAATCGATCGCCATGGCGATCAATCCTGTACGTGTGGCCGGAACGAGGAGCAGGGCATGAACGATTTCCTGGAAAGACGAGAGGTCGGTCGGACCGGGATGCAGACGGCCCGGCTCGGGATCGGTTCGACGTTCGGCGCGCCGGCGAGCGCCATTGAAGAAGCCTTCGAGCGGGGCATCAACTACCTCTACTGGGGCACGGTCCGCCGGCCGGAATTCGCGCACGCCATGGTCAACCTGTCGAGGGAGCATCGCGACGAACTGATTCTGACCATACAGTCCTACTCCAAGAATCCCGAATCCATTGCGGGGGAGGTCGAGGAGGCACTCAAGAGTGCGGGCCTCGAGTATTTCGATTTCCTGCTGCTGGGAAACCGCGGCGAAGTCCCCGAAGATGCCTACGTGGATGTCTTCGAGCGGTTGCGGGAGCGCGGCAAGGTGCGCTTCATGTCGATCAGCAGTCACAACCGCCCGATGCTGCCGAAGCTGCTCGCCGGCTACGCGGCAGGCGAGAGCCCCTACGAACTGCTGATGCTGCGCTACAACGCGGTGCATAGGGGCGCGGAGCGCGACGTGTTTCGGTTCGTGCCCGAGACGGGGCCAAAGCCGCTGGTCGTCGCCTATACGGCAACGCGCTGGAGGCACCTGCTCGACCCGGGCAAGATGCCGCCGGGCGAGACGCCGTTGCGGGCGCGCGACTGCTACCGCTACTCCCTTTCCCATCCGGCAGTCGACATGGTGCTGTGCGGGCCGGCCAGCGCGGAGCAGGGTCCGCTGGAAGCCCACGAGCGCGAGCGTATCGAGCGCATCGGCGCGTACCTGTATGGACAATACGCGCCGAACTACCCGGACGGAGGCGATGCCGAAGACATATCGTCCGGGCTTGCAGCGCAGTAGCTGTCGGGAGGCGGCTTGACCTGAGTCCGCGGGAGGCGTATACGCGTCGTATGCACTACCGGCGAACAGTCTTGGTGTCCATGTTGGCGGCTGCTGTAACGCTAGCCGGCGTTGTCTGCGCCTGCTCCGTGCCGATGATCGATGCCGACGACGCGGTCGCCACGCATCATGCGCATCACGAGGACGGCCACGCCCTCGCGAACATGGGCTGTGACCACGCCGATTGCGGCGACTGCATGGCGCTTGGGGCCGTGTCGAAGCACGACGCCGTGCGCGACGATGTGCCGCAATTGCCGAAACTGTCGTTGGATGACGATGGCCAGACCGCGTTGACCGCGTTCGCGGCTATCACATCGCCGCTGCGCGGTTTCTCCCACCACCCACCGCTTCCGCGTCTTTCGCGCACGGCCGATACGCCGGTGCGCCGCTTCGACAAGCTGCTGATTTAAGCCGCTTCCTTCCTGGGTCGCGGTACTCCGCGACAGTACTTTCGCTCGCCTTGGCTCCGGCAATCACCCGGGTGTTCGGCGGTGGGCGAGGTTGGCATCACCGGTTCTCAAAGGAAGGCAATGAAGATAGTGAAGGTGGGTGCGTGGCTCCTGCTGTCGGTTCAGGTGGACGCGACGGCGCTGGACTATGCGACCAACGGCGACGCAACGCTTGCTGCCCTGGTTGCAGAGGCGCTTGAGAAGAGCCCGCAAGTTCGGGAAGCGTTGTGGGACTATCGAGCGGCGCACGAGCGCGTTCGACAGGTCAGCGCGCTACCCGATCCGATGCTGTCGGTGACAAGGCATCTACGCACCCCGGAGACGCGTGTCGGTCCACAGACGGGCGGCATCTCCGTCAGCCAGAGGATTCCATGGTTTGGCAAGCTGTCCGACCAGGGCAAAGTCGCCGCGAAGCAGGCGGCCGCGCGTGAGGAGATGGTCACGGCGCGACGCGCGGAGGTGGTTCGCCAAGTCAAGCTCGCTTACTACGACCTCGCATATCTTGATCAAGCGATCGCGATCACGGCGGAAGAAGAAGAATTGCTTCGCCACTACGAGTCGCTCGCACAGGCGCGATATTCCCAGGGCTTTGGTTTGCAGCAGGCTGTGGTCAAGCTGCAGGCGGAAATCACGCGCGTGCGTTTTCGCCGGCAGGAGCTTCTACGGAAGCGGACTGATTCGGAGGCGGCGCTGAATGCGCTGCGCGACCAGCCGGTGCATGTCTCGATTCCCTCGGTCGGCCCGGTCGACCGAAGGGTAACGAAGGTGGATGGCGAACAACTACAACGGATCGCCCGAACCGGCAGACCCGAAGTGAAAGCCGCTCTGTTGCGGATGGAAAGCGACAACGACAGCGTTCGATTGGCCCGGCGGCAGTATTGGCCCGACATCGTTGTCGGCGCCGCCTGGGGAAGCGTCGGCGACCGTCGGGACGAGCCGGGACGAATGCAGCCGCCGCCCGCGAACGGCAAGGATGTCTACAGCGTGACCGTCGGCATCAATATTCCGCTATTCCGATCCAAATATGACGCGGGCGTCCGGGCGGCTTCCGCGCGGCATTCGGCCGCGAGCGAGGCGTATCGCAATGCGGTCAACGGCGTGGATGTCGCCGTTCGTTCGGCCGGCTTCGCTCTGGAGATGATCGAAGAACAGATCGCCCTGTTCACAAGGGCGTTGCTGCCGCAGGCGGAACAAGCGCTGCGGTCCACCGAGGAGGCGTACTCGACGGGCACTACCGGCGTCCTCGAACTGCTGGACAGCGAAGAAGTGCTGCTGGACGTGCGACTGGGCTTGGTGCGCCTTGAGACGGACTACATGAAGACGCTGGCCGAAATGGAACGCGCCATCGGATCGGCATTTCCGTTGGAGGAATCACCATGATGCGACTTGGCAATCCGTTTTTCCTGTTGGCTGGCCTGACGCTCGGGGTGGGCGTCTCGGCGTTTGCCCTCTGGAATCCGCTTGGCTGGGCGTGGCTGCCCGACGTCACATACGAAAGAGAGGTGGAAGCCGCCGACGCATCCGAGACTCTCTATACCTGCGGCATGCATCCGGAAGTGATTCGACACGCGCCGGGAAACTGTCCGATCTGCGGCATGAAGCTTGTTCGAAAGGAAACGCGGCAGGGCGCGGACGCGCGCAAGGTGCTCTACTGGCGCGCGCCCATGGACCCGAACTATCGCTCCGACAAGCCGGGCAAGTCGCCCATGGGCATGGACCTCGTGCCGGTCTACGAAGACCAAGGCAGCGTTGATGGCGGCGTCCGCGTCAGTCAGAGCTTCCTGCAGAACTTCGCGGTTCGGACGACGGAGGTGACGCGAGGCGCATTGCCCATCTCGATCCGCACGGTCGGGGTTGTGGCCCACAACGAAGAGAAGGTTGTCTCGGTCAACACCAAGTTCGATGGCTGGATCGAGAAGGCGCAAGTCAACAACGTGGGCGAGACGGTGCGGGAGGGCGACCCCCTGTTCGACATCTACAGCCCGCAGTTGGTCACCACCCAGCGCGAATATCTCGCGGCGATGGACTACGTGAAGCGCCTTGAGCAGAGCGGCGCGTACCCGGAAGCGATCGACCGCGCCCGGTCGCTGCTCGAGGCGGCGCACGAACGGTTGCGCTACTGGGACATTACCGAGACGCAGATCGACGACCTTGAAGCGGCGGGGACAGCCACGCGAACGGTGCGGTTCTTCTCTACTACCTCGGGTTTCGTGGTGGACAAGATGGGCGATTCGCTGGAGGGAATGAAGCTGAGCCCGGGCATGACCGTGCTCAAGATCGCCGACCATTCAACGCTGTGGGTCCAGGCGGAGTTCTACGAGGAAGACCTGCGGCATGTCCGCGAAGGCAGCCGGGCGACGATCGAGGTCGACGCCTTTCCGGGGCGGCGCTGGGATGGTCGAATTCTGTTCTTCCGTTCCGCCGTGAATCAGATGACTCGGTCGCTCACGGCCTTCATCGAAGTGGCCAACCCCGACCTCGTTCTGAGACCCATGATGTATGTCGACGTTTCGGTGTCGGCCGAGGGCGCGACCGATGCGGTGATCGTGCCCGCCGAGGCCGTGCTGCACAGCGGCGAGCGGACGGTCGTGATCGTCGCCGAGGGCGGCGGCGTATTCCGGCCCCGCGGGGTCGAGCTCGGATTGGCGGCGGAAGGGATGCAGGAAGTCACGGATGGCCTCGCTCCGGGCGAGCAGGTCGTGGTCTCGTCCCAGTTCCTCATCGATTCGGAAAGCAATCTCAAGGCCGCCATCTCGCAACTGCTGCGGGGCGAAGACCAAAAGAAGGCCGCGCCGGACGCGTCGATGAACCAGCAATACCACCGTCAGTGAGCGGGGGTAGAGATGTTTGAACGTATCATCGACTGGTCGATCGAGAACCGGTTTCTCGTCGCGCTCGCAACGCTGTTCGTCGTGGCGGCCGGCGTTTATTCGCTGTCCCGGGCACCGCTCGACGCCATCCCCGACCTGTCCGATGTCCAGGTCATCGTCTACACGGAGTATCCGGGCCAGGCGCCGCGCATCGTCGAAGACCAGGTGACGTACCCCCTGACGACGCAGTTGCTTGCGGCGCCGTTCGCGAAGGTCGTTCGGGGATATTCGTTTTTCGGCTTCTCGTTCGTTTACGTCATCTTCGAAGACGGCACCGACCTCTACTGGGCGCGAAGCCGCGTCCTCGAGTACCTGAACTATGTTTCCGGGAAGTTGCCGCCGGGGGTCACGCCGACCCTCGGACCCGACGCCACGGGCGTGGGTTGGGCGTTCATGTACGCCCTCAAGTCCGACCGCCACGACCTCGGCGAACTGCGTTCGATCCAGGACTGGTTCCTGAAGTACGCGTTGACGAGCGTTCCCGGCGTCGCCGAAGTCGCGAGCGTCGGCGGTTTCGTGCGGCAGTACCAGATCACGGTGGACCCGAACCGGCTTCGCGCCTACGGCATTCCCATCTCGAAGATTCGCTCCGCCGTGCAGAACAGCAACAGCGATGTCGGCGGGCGCCTGCTCGAGGTGGCGGAAAAGGAGTTCATGATCCGCGGGCTCGGCTATATCGAGTCCCTGGACGACATCAGGAAGATTGCCCTGGGCGTGGACGCGCGCGGCACGCCTATCCTGCTTCGGGACGTGGCGAGCGTCAGCATCGGGCCGGAGATGCGTCGCGGCGTGGCGGAGTGGAACGGGGAGGGTGAGACGGTTGGCGGCATCGTCGTCGTTCGACACGGCGCGGGCACCTTGCAGGTGATCCGCGACGTCAAGGCGAAGCTCGCGGAAGTCAAGCCGGGACTCCCGGAGGGCGTGGAGATCGAGGTCGCCTACGATCGCACCGCGCTGATCGAACGCACGGTCGAAAGCCTCGGCATGAGCCTCGCCCAGCAACTGCTGATCGTCGGGCTGGTTTGCCTGATATTCCTGTTCCACGTCCGGAGCGGTCTCGTCGCCATCATCACGCTGCCGGTGGGCATCCTCATGGCCTTTATCGTGATGGGGTTGCAGGGACTCAACGTCAACATCATGTCGCTGGGCGGCATCGCCGTGGCGATCGGGACGATGGTCGACGCCGGCATCGTCATGGTGGAGAACGCGCACAAGCACCTTGCGCGAAACCTCGGACGGCGGCCCCACTGGGAGGTCATCGCAGAGGCCGCGAAGGAGGTGGGTCCGGCGCTGTTCTTCGCCCTCCTCGTGATCACCATTTCGTTCCTGCCCGTATTCACCCTGGAGGCCCAGGAGGGGAGGCTGTTCAAGCCGCTCGCCTTCACCAAGACCTACGCGATGGCCGCCGCGGCGCTGCTCTCGGTGACGCTGGTTCCGGTCCTCGTCGGCTACTGGGTGCGGGGCAGGATCCTGCCGGAGGACAGGAACCCGATCAGCCGATTTCTCACCTGGACATATCGCCCGATCCTGAATTCCGTCCTGCGTTTCAAGGTGCTCGTCCTCGCGCTTGCCGTTCTCTTCCTCGCCGTCACCGCCGTGCCGTTTTCCAGGTTGGGTTCGGAGTTCATGCCGACGCTCTGGGAGGGCGATCTCCTGTACATGCCGACGACGCTGCCCGGCATCTCCATCACCAAGGCGGGCGAACTGTTGCAGCAGACAGATCGGATCATCAGGACCTTCCCGGAAGTCGAGCAGGTCTTCGGCAAGATCGGGCGCGCGGAGACCGCCACCGATCCCGCGCCCCTGTCGATGATCGAAACGACGATCATGCTGAAGCCCCGGAGCGAGTGGCGCCCCGGCATGACCCCCGACAAGCTCACCGAAGAGCTGAACGACGCGATCCAGGTCCCCGGGCTGACGAACGCCTGGACGATGCCGATCAAGACCCGCCTCGACATGCTCTCCACGGGTATCAAGACGCCCGTGGGGATCAAGATCGCCGGCCCGGACCTTGCCGTGCTGGAGCGCCTCGGCAAGGAAACCGAAGCCGTCGTTCGGCAACTGCCCGGCACCCGTGGCGCGTACGCGGAGCGCGTGATGGGGGGGAACTATCTCGATTTCAAGGTGGACCGGGATGCCATCGCCCGCTACGGCCTGACGGTGCGTGACGTGCAGGACGTGATTCAGACTGCCATCGGCGGTATGAACATCACGACGACCGTCGAAGGTCTGGAGCGCTATCCGGTGAATCTGCGCTACAGCCGAGAACTGCGGGACGACCTCCCCGCGCTGCGCGATGTCCTGGTGCCCGCGCCTTCCGGAGCGCAGATCCCCTTGGGGCGCCTCGTCAGTATGGAATACGCCGTGGGTCCGCCGAGCATCAAGAGCGAGGGCGCCAAACCGAACGCCTGGGTCTATGTCGACATCCACGATATCGATGTCGGCGGTTACGTCGACGCCGCCCGGGAAGCCGTCGCGGAGCGAATCGTCCTGCCCGAGGGCTATACCATCTCCTGGAGCGGGCAGTACGAATACATGCAGCGAGCCGAGCGGCGGCTGGCATTCGTCATCCCGGCGATGCTGCTGTTGATCGCCGCGATCATCTACATCAGCCGGAAGTCCGTCGCCGAAACGCTTCTGGTCCTGCTGGGCGCGCCGTTCGCGCTGACGGGCGCGATCTGGCTGCTCTACGCGCTCGACTACAACCTGAGCATCGCCGTCTGGGTCGGCATCATCGCCCTGGCGGGCCTCTACGCGGAGACCGCGACCGTCCTGCTTCTATACCTCAACGTCTCGGTCCGGGAATACCGTGAGCGCGGTCTTCTCAATGATCGCGCCGGGCTCATGGAGGCGATCAAGGACGGAACGGTGAAGCGGGTGCGCCCGATTCTCATGACCATCGCGACGGATGTGATCGGACTGCTTCCCATCATGTGGAGCGCCGGCGCCGGCGCCGACGTCATGAAACGCATCGCCACGCCCCTGGTCGGCGGCGTCGTTACGTCCGGCATCGTTGTTCTGTGTCTCTATCCGGTCGTTTACTACCTGTGGAATGCGCGGCGATTGCCGGAGGCATGCGAAGGGCAGGAGTCAGGAACGGTGTGATGGGCAAAGCCACGATGCGATTGGCCCTGGATTGTCGCCCTTCCTCTTCACCTATGACGTGCTTCGGGATGAGGAGTCGGGTTGGGTGTTTCAGCCATGTTCGTCGCCGGAGTCTGTGACCCGACCTGCGGAGCGACCAAGGTTCAGTTTGCGAACGTAGGCGTCGAATTCCCGATTGAACTCCGCCAGCCGTTCAGGATCATTCCCATACTCTTCCCGGAAGATGTCCTCGGCATTGATGCCATCGAACTCGTCACCGTGGGCCTTTTCAGCCCTGCTTCTCACCTCGGTAGTGAGGTGCGCGATCTCCTCTTGGTCGTAGCCGCAAAAGCTCATCTCGTAGAGACAGTGGGCGACGATCTCCGAGGATGAGAAACGCTGGAGCGTAGAGGGTGCTACTTCCATCCCGAGCCATAGCTCCCATCGGGTCAACTCCAGTGCCCAGGCGTCCTTGGCGCCCGGTTTGATGCCGTAGACGTCGAAGTCCTCGAACCCGTCCTCCTCCTCCTTGAGGTCGATGTGGACCACGGTGTCATCAGCCTCCGGATGCAGCTTGAGAAGCGTCGCGTACACCTGCGAGTGGTCCGAGACGAACCTGTCGCAGTCGTCCGCTTCCTTTCCGTCATTGCAGTAGTGCCGCCGCAGGCAGGCTTCGATTTCCGGCCCCATGGCAAGGTTAAGGATCTCTGCGAATGTCATGAGCGTCTACCAAGTTCAAGATGCCCGCTGTTTGCAGTGGGCGTTCGCGCCTCGATCACGGTTGGATTATCAACAATAAGGCGACATAGTTCGTCGCAATATTGGGATAGCATTCCGTTCTGCGCTGACTTTTCGCAAACCTTTGGGGTTGCGAACATCCGTAGTTTCAAGTGATGCGCGAGGACGATTCCGCTATCGGTAACGATGACGTCGAGAGACGAAGATCCAGGCTCGCGCAGTGATCGAAGCGTAGATCAGAGCGGTAGGCGGTGGTTAGGGCGAATCGTCGGATGTCTTGCGAAGCGTTGCGCCTTCACAATAGCGTAGCGGGAAGGTCAGCGCACCAAATTGCTCTCGCATGTGGCGGCGTCGCTGCCATGAATGAAAGGCGCCAACCCACATCGGCATATACTTCTCATGGCTAACAAGACCAAAAGAGCGGAAAGAGCAAAGGTGAGACTCGCTACGGAGGCGATGCTCAAGAAAGCCCTTTCCACATCTAAAAAGGAGCGCAAAGCGGTACTGAGCCAAAACGTCGCGCACGAGTTCTATCGGGATTTGCAACTCCTCTACGGCACCAAGTTCATCCGTCCCTTGGATAGTTGGCGTGCTCCTCGCTCGATGCAACCCGACAAAATAAAGGGGAATTGTGTAGCAGAATGCGCAGAATCGCTTGAGCTTTGATTCCATTGAACATATAATAATGCGCAACGGTTGAGGAAGAACACATGGCAGTCATCGAATACGATTCCAACGGCAACCCGCACAACGAGAGCGGCAAGCGCATCGCGGAAACGATCAGCATTCCGCAGCTATTCAGGATGTTTCCCGACGAGGAATCTTGCATCGAGTGGTTCGAGAAAACGCGATGGAACGGCATTCCGACCTGCCATCGCTGCGGATCGCAAAGCGACATCACCGAGGAAAAGCCCCGCAGCTATTGGTGCAAGGCTTGCCGCCGTCGCTTCAACGTCAAGACCGGCTCCATACTCCATGCGACCAAGCGACCACTGCAAGACTGGATATACGTGATCTACACCGTGCTCACGTCCCGCAAGGGCGTTTCCGCCATGCAATTGTCCAAAGAGCTAGGATGCCAGTATCGGACGGCTTGGCATATGCTCCATCGGGTGCGCGAGGCTTGCGGCACCGGCGATTTCACCCTGTCCAAAGTGGTCGAGGTCGACGAAACCTATATCGGCGGGAAGGAAGGCAGCAAGCACGAAGCCAAGAAGCTCAAACAAGGGCGGGGCGCGGTCGGCAAAGCCGCCGTGGTCGGAATCAGGGAGCGAGGCGGAAAGGTCAAGGCGAAGCACGTCGAGCGCACCAACACGGCCACGCTGGTTCCGCTGGTCGAAGAAACAGTGGAGCACGGTTCGACCGTCTACACCGACGACGCAGCCGCCTACGGCGCGTTGTCGAGTATCTCCAACCAGTATGTTCACGACACCGTTGCGCACGGCAAGGGAGAGTACGTTCGAGGCGACGTGCATACCAACGGTATCGAATCCGTATGGGCGGTTCTCAAGCGTTCGATCCATGGAACATGGCACCATGTTTCGCCCAAGCATCTCTCCCGCTACGTCAACGAGGCGAGCTTCCGGCTGAACGAGGGCAATGTCGAGATAGACACCATCGACCGGATGGAGTCCTTCGCGGAAGGCATCGGCGGCAAGCGGCTGGCATACAAGGAACTCATCGCGGACAACGGACTTTCGCGGGAAGCGGTGGCGGTTCGATGAGCGAACCGAACTGGAAAAATCGGACGCTATTCCACGGCGACAATCTCGACTTCCTTCGAGCCATGAATTCGGAGTCGGTCGATCTTATCGCGACGGACCCGCCGTTCAACAAAGGCAGGGACTTCCACGCCACGCCGGATAGTCTCGCCTCCGGTGCGAAGTTCCAAGACCGTTGGTCGTGGGAAAAGGACGTTCATCAGGAGTGGGTGGACCAGATCAAGGACGACTCCCCCAACGTCATGCACGTCATTCAAGGTTCACGTTCGAGCTACGGCGACGACATGGGCGCGTTCCTGTGCTTCATGGCGGTCAGGCTATTGGCGATGCGACGGGTGCTCAAGGATACGGGAAGCATCTACCTGCATTGTGACCCGACCGCGAGCCACTATCTCAAGCAACTCATGGACGCCGTGTTCGGGAGGAAGAACTTCAAGAATGAAATTGTTTGGAAACGGCGCTATGGCACCTTCAGCCATTTACATACTGCCAACAAGTTCGGCATCTGCAACGACAATATACTGTTCTACGCGAAATCGGACGCTGCCGTATTCAACACACAGTATTCGTTCGATGACCCCGACTACATGGCATATATCGAAAGGGCATTCCGCCACACGACTCCCTCCGGTCGAAGATACCGTATTGATAATCTGGCGAATCCTGCGCTGAGACCAAATCTAATGTACGACTACAAAGGATATCCGCATCCCAAGAAAGGATGGGCGATTTCCAAAGAGAAAATGGAACAGTGGGACAAGGAAGGACGGCTGGAATTCCCCAAGAAAAAGACCGGGAGAATCCAACGACGGCGTTTTCTCGATGCAGTCAAGGGTCGTCCGATCCAGAGCATATGGACCGACATCAAAGTCATCGCTTCGCAGGCGTCCGAACGCATGGGCTACCCCACACAGAAGCCCCTGGCTCTCTACGAACGCATCGTCAAGGCGTCTTCCAAAGAAGGAGACATCGTTCTCGATCCGTTTGCGGGCTGTGCGACTACTTGCGTTGCAGCCGAACGCCTGAAACGCAGATGGGTCGGTATCGACATCTGGGACGAAGCACACAACACGGTCATCCGGCGATTGTCGAGGGAAGGTCTCGCCGTTCCCGAAGGTAGCGTCGGGGAAGCATTGCCGCTCTACGGAAAAATCCACTATTCCAAGGAACCACCCGAACGCACCGACGACGGCGAGACGGCGGCACCATTTCTCCGCGTCAAGGAAAGGGTGAAGGAACCCGAAGGGCCGAAATGGTCGCGACAAGAAATGTACGACCACCTCGTGAAACAGCAGGGAATGAAGTGCCAAGGCTGCGACCGGACGTTCGACGATCCTCGTTATTTGGAACTGGACCACAACGTCCCGAGGGCGGACGGCGGAATGAACCACGTCACCAACAGGATACTTCTTTGTTCGCCGTGCAACAGGGCGAAAAGCAACATCTACACATTGAGCGGACTGCGGTGGATGAACAAGAAAAACGGATGGATGGCGAATTGACGAATGGAGTAGACAAAAAATCAATTGCCCGCGAGATTTTTTCGGATAGTGGCGGCGGGCTTTCCTCATTCCGCATCATGGCAATGATAGGCATGGTGGCTGGTTCCGCCACGCTTGTACTCCAGTCATTGGGTTATTCGGATTCTGATCTCAATGCAGCATTGATGGCTCTGTTCGGCGGAATATTCGCCGGAAAAGCTTGGCAGAAACATGCGGAAGAAACCAACAAATAACGCTTATTCGTCATCCAAAACAGTCTTGATGGCAGCGATGAGCATTGGCACGAAGAATACCGCCGCGAGCAACATAATTATAAAGTCTTCCGCCATATCATCTATATTTAGCTTTTCCAAGATTTACAAGGAACGACTGATGAATGAAGCAAAAAAGAATGGGTGGATGGTGAAGGAATGAACCGCAAGGAGATCGCCAAAAAGGAACACGGGGAAATGTCGCGCGAGGACTTTGAGGACGCCTTGAAGTCCGTGCTACTCGCCCCGAGGGGCGAGGCGAAAACCGAGAATCGGGAGCCGTCGAAAGAAGAGCTGGAAACCCGATGGAAGCTGACGCGGCGCAAATCCGGCTAGGGTTGCGCATTTTGCTACACAATTCCCAAATAAAGCGCGATTTGGCAAGACACCTGCTTCAAAAATACGCGGTTCCCATTTTTTTCAATCGAGCCTTAGCGAGCGATGATATTGATGGTCTTTACAGAGACTGGTATGTCGTCGTGGCGCAGGGAGTATCGTTATACAAGTCGACCGTCATTCGTGAAATATTGAACAAGAGAGAGGTTCACGTCCTTATGACTGAGGCTCCCGTCAGCAACACGCTGCACCGGAATCTTTGGTGGTCTAAAGCGTATGTTGCTTCCGGAAATAGTCGAGCGTTCGCGGACCTCGTAGCCAGATAAAATTTGACCGACTTCGGGTCCAATGATGCTGTCCTTCAAAAGCGCTGTATGATCGCTTGGGATCGTTTGTCTTTTTGGAAAGAGGTTCTTCTATTCTTCTAGCGCAACTATGTTCCCCTAAACGAATTCAACGACTATTTGGACTTTCTCCAAAGGAATGACGTACAAACCATGCGCGGGCGCACATTGAGAAGTCTTGCTCTTTTACGTGATGCGTGGCATATGAGGCTCGCCGAAAATAGAGGCTCTGCGATAACGTGGGATGGCGCGCCAATTCCAGATAAATCCTATGCCTACAAGTATTCTGACGGCACTGTAAGGTACGAATTCCGTCAAATCAAGAACGGGAAGGATTTGGCGAAAGAGGGGAGAATTATGCATCATTGCGTTTATGCCTACCTTCACTATTGCGTGGCAGGTAGGTTGTCGATCTGGACTGTAATTAAAAATCTGTGAACGCGTTAGACGTGGGTGGTCGCGTAGCGACTATTGAGTTGGGAAAAGACAATACTATCGTTGATGTTCGTGGGAAGTCGAATGGCCACCCCAGAAAAGACGTGATAGCGGCGGTCAATCGATGGGCGATCAGCAATAATTTGGGGATCCCGCGTGGTTTGAAATTGGTTGGATTGAGGGAATACCCGGAGACTTGATCTAAGACGTGTCACGGTTCCGATTGGAAGGTAAATTCGGACAATTGTCTGGCGCGGGATGCGTAACGTATTCGTTTGGATAGAAGAACTGCGGACTCGGAATTCTTCGTCGTTGGCTTATGAACAGGCTAGGAGCGTGAGCGCCTCGCGCAGCTTGACCATGGCGAGCGTATCGCGGGCGCAATAGGCGCGTAGATCGTTGAACGTTCGCTGCCGCTGCAGGACATCCTCTATTTTGAGAGCTTGTGTGTATCGGATTGCCGCAGTCTGTCCGTCCGAGATCGAAAGATCGCCATAACCCGAGCCGGGCACCAGAACGGGCAGCACGTTCTTGATTGAAAACGATCCCCGGAAGTCCGGGTGGTAGTACCCGTTTCGGAGCACGGTCAGCAAATCGAAAAGTCGATCTTCAATCGAGGCGAGTGACTCCGACCGCTCGGGAACGGCCACCATCAGCGCACGTATCACCTGCCGTTCGTAGCTGGAGTAGGTACAGATGGCACCGTTGTGCCCGAGGGCCTCTATCAGCCGTTCGACAAGCTCCGGGCGAGGATCATCGTCGGTCCCGTGCAGGTAGTCCTCGTGGGCAGGTGGGAACCCATCGAGTTCCGTGTGTACGGAAAACAGGAACGGAATTGCGTCATACGGACGCGTGCCGGCGAAGCGGGGTATGGCGGGCGCGAAAGTCTCGAAGTCGAGAAAGCGAATGGGCGGCGCTGCCTTGGCGAGTTCCTTCCCGAGGTTACCGCGAACCACCGCGCGCCCCTCCCGTACCGCCTGGCGGACGATCTGTTGCAGAGGGGTGAGCGGAAAGTCTGACGGGATATCCCGGATCTCCTCGATGCTCTCGGCTATCAGGGAATCGCCGCGTTTAGTGCCCAGCCACGGCAGTTCGTCGAGGCCATGTTCGGGCTTGGCGACGTCGCGCGTACAGTGCGCGTAGTATGGGCACGAGTACGGCGTGAAGCAGTGATCGCCCGGCCCAATGTCCGGCGCCGAACTCTTTTCGACCATGGCCTGCATCTCCCGAACGCCGGTGACGACGGAATCCAGCAGAGACTCCGCTTGATCCAGAACGGGATGCAGCTTGAACAGCGCGTCGAGGTCGAGCCGTTTGCCGTCGTAGACATAGTCCCGATCCAGAGTAAGGACCCCGGCTTCGCGCACATCGAGTCGGGCGCCGCGCAGAACCCAGAGCTGAACGGCAACATCGAGGACGAAGACATCCTTGAGCCGTGTAGTGGACTTGACCTCGACCAGCCCCCAACCACCGCCCGGCAAGCGCTCGATCACGTCCGCCCGGACCAGTACCCCTCGGTGAACGAACGCCGCCTCGAACAAGGCTGGAGCGTCGCTCGCCGCAATGACCTCCCGCGTCTCTTCCATAGCCTCCGCCACGTGCCGATGATCTTGCGCGACGAGGTGTCCGCCGGGGTAACGACGGCAGGCGATCTCGCCGACTTCGTGCCCGGTATCGAAGACCGCCTGAAGAGTGTCGTCGATCTCGGGGGCAAGATCGGGTGCATGGGTGTCGTACCAGAGCCGCAGGTGGCACTGGTCGCCGGAGAGGTAGCGCGTTTTCGAGAGGGTGGGTTTGATCACTTACCTCGGACGGCGCGGATTAGGAAGAAAGATCGCTCCAATGAGCGGTATCTGTCGCGGGGCTTGGCCTATGGTTGGCGTGGAGTACCAGTCGGCTGAACTGCTCATCGATACATCGCATTCAATTTGCGCACCTGATTCTGAAACTCTTCGCGCAACGACGCTGGCCCGAGCACCTCGACCGCGCTGCCGAAGCCGAGTAGCCACCAGCGCAGATCTGCCGTGTCCGGAACGGTCGCTTCGAGCAGGACGCGCCCGTCTTCCCATTCGGTAGTCCGGTGGTCGGCTGCAAGACGGCTCTCCATGAGATGGAACGCCGCATCTCGGGCGAAAAGTGCGCGTAGAGGCAGGTTGCCTGGGTTTACCGGGTAGGAGAACCGAAGTTCCTCCTGAATGTGGGCGGAGAGGCTGAACTCCGGCGGAGACTTGGCGGGAGTCCTCAACAGCACCGGCTTCGCCATCCGATGCAAGACGTAATGCCGCGTGTCTTCATACTCCCAGGAAGTCGCGACCAGATAGACGATGCCGTCGCGCAAGACGACGCCGAGCGGGTTCAACACTATCCGTTGGGCTCGCGTGCCCGCCTTGCTTCGGTAGGCTACTTCCACCTGCCGATTATTCATCAACGCCGTGTAGACTGCCTCCAACACCTCGTCTTTAACGTCCGGAGGCTGCAGGAGTGGCCCGCGACCCACGAGGCGCGCTCGCTTCACCCACCGACCCAAGCCCGTGCCCGCGATGACCTCGTCCGCGTGGCGGAAGTACGGCTCCAGGCGACGTAGCGCCGAAGCCGGCATCAACGGCTTGAGGTATTCCGATGCCAGTCGCAACACGAATGCAGTGGGCTCGCCCATCGCGGGAATCTGCGTTAGCGCGTGCTTGTCGATCCAGTACCAGTAATTCGCCCGACCGCGCATTTCGGAAGCGATGGGGAAGCGCGTCGACAGCATCTCCAGGCTGCGCTGGATGGAACGAACCGAAACGTCGTATTCGGAATCCTGTTCCAGCAATTCTTCTCGAATCTCCCGCGTACTCTTGGCATTGGGGCGGACGGGAATGGACGCGAGCATCGCGAGATGGCGGAGGACGGTATCAGTGGCCTTGCGCATCACGGCATTGTAACTCCGGCACGCTTATCCCAAGTTCCTTGACGGTAGATCGCGGCTGAGCGGAGTGTTTAACGGTTGACGATCCTGACCCACCGAGCCCTTTGTTTGGCGCGTTCTCTGGCTATCTCGGCATCGCCCCATGCATCAGCCAGCTTGCCGTCAAGTTCCAGGTGGATGGCATATACCGCCATGTCGCTCAGCGTGTCCAAATCTACCTCTTCCCCGCCTCGGTACAACTTGAACGCCCGCGCGAAGTCGCCTGCGTTATCCTTCCCGACTTCAGTAATCACGGCCAAATAGAGCTCGTCGTCGACCTCAACGAATTTCCTTACTTCCATGGCGTTTCCTCCGCTTCTCGTTTGGGATGCCCCTTGCAGATCAAATCCACGTCGGCCGCGTTCCGGCCCGCTAAGCGGCCCGGAAGCCGATGCAGGCCGTCTGACCCGGCTTCGCGTCACACTCCGCGCGCAGCATGTCGAACAACGCTGGAACGTCATCCAGCTTGCCAAGCACTTCCGCCTCTCGTCGGACGACCTCGAAATCGCCCGGCGTCAGACTGTCCAATCGGTCGAGTTCGGACGGTGCATCGAGGCCGAAGTACGCGAGGAATGCCGCGCGTGCCGACTGCCGTTCGAGGCAACCGAGCGTCGCCTTGAACGTGAATCGTCGCAACGCCGCTTCGTCGAGCTTCTCGCCGTAGTTGGTCGTGCACGCGAACGGCAACGGATGGCTTTCCATCCACGTCAGCATCTCGTTCACCTGGCTCACCTCCCAGTTCCGATGCGCTCCCCGCCGGTCCGCGAGCAGCGAATCCACCTCGTCGAACACGAGAAACATCTCTTCGGCGCGCGCCTCAGAGAACGCGCGGGCGATGTTCTTCTCGCTCTGGCCCACATACATGCCCAGAAGGTCGGACGCGCGCATTTGTTTGACTTCCAGCCCCAGACGTTCGGCGAGATACCGCGCGTAGGCACTCTTGCCTGTCCCGGGCGCACCCTGGAGGCATATTGAGAAGCGGCGCTCGCGCCGGTCCGTCAAACGGTTGGCCAGCACTCTGAGATCGACGTCGGCCTCCAGGAGTTGCGGGTCGAAACGCGTCGTGACCTGACGCTCTGGGCGTTCGCATCCGAGTACGCGGGACAGGCTGCGAACGCCGCGACGCACCCGGTCGAAGTCGCCGCCGGCCAGTGACGCCGCCGCGGTAGCGCCGGCAGCCACGCCTGGCGAGGCGTCGAACTCGTTGGCCAGCGACAACGCCTGGGCCGGTTTCGCGTCGATGCCATGGCTGGACAATTGGCGCATCCAGATTCTGGCGCGAACCCTCGCCGGCGGCTGCCGCATTTCCAGGGCGAACATCATGCGGCGGAGGATGTGGGGCTCGATGTCTTCTGCGGCATTTGTGGTCCAGAGGATGGGTGTCGGCGTCTCCTCAAGAAGTCTGTTCATGAACACCTTGGAGGAGCTGCCCCGGAGGCTTCGTCCGAGCAATCCTCCAAACGGAGACCACGAGGCAGTCGAACTCGACAGGATGTCTTCCATTTCGTCGAAGAGAAGCAAGCCGCCCGCGTCCTGGCCGACGAGGCACTGAGCAAGGCGAAGTTCAGCGAGACGTTCCTGCCGCGACGGCTCGTTGCCCCTTTCGTCCGCCTCTCCGATGCCGAAGAGGTCGAGCTCCAGCCGCTTTGCAAGCACTCTGCAGAACTCCGTCTTGCCCGTTCCGGAGGGACCGTATACGAGAACGTTCACCCCTCTCGCACGGCGTACAACCGCCCCCTGGAGAAGCCGCGCCACGTCGTCCCTGTTCTGTCCGAGGTGATCGAAGTCCGACCACTCGAGTTCGCTTACCCGGTTCTTCCCAAGCAATACGGACCGGACATCGTTGTCATCTGGACCAGGCGAACCCAATCGGCACAGACGACCGATCACTTCGATATCCTGGTCCTCGTCGATTGACACGAGTCCGGTCCGGACCAGCGGTGCGTTTTCCGCCAATCGGTTGCAGACGACATTGGTCGACTTGCCAAGAACGCATGCCAGCGCGGCACTTCGGACGTTCATCGGTCCAAGTGACGCGCGAGTGTACAGAAAGGCGGCGTCGATCACGGACTCGATAACCGGCTGCGTTTTGTAGCGCAAGAGAACCTCAAGCAGCGAGACATCCAGCGGCGAGAGACCGACCGCTTCAGCAAGGCGACCCAGGCGACGACCCATGTGGTCCGGGAGTGCATCCGCTGACGCGACGGAGGCTTTTTGGACGAGTTTGCGCAGTGTGCACCAGTTCCCGACCGAGACTGCGGCAGTCGACGCGGTCTTCCTCATGCGCTCGGACGACCGCGCTCCACTGGCTATCAGCGCTGCATTCTCCTCCAGCCATTCCACCAGGCTCTTCCCCTCCGTGCGGTTGCGGTCCAGTCGCGCGAACATGTTGGCGAGATAGGAGAGAGCGAGACGGCGTTCGTAAGCATTGAGCATGGCGTATTTCCCCGCAGCGCTGATAGTGGCGCGAACCATGCCACCGTAATACGACGTATTAAGTCGCATGGAGCTGGAGAATCCCTCATCGGGCGAGGCGCGAAAGCGTAACGCGCCCGCGCAGAACAAGCGGGGATCTTCAATACTCTGGTCAGGGGGTGAACGAGTGATTAAATCGGATCAGTTGGCGGCTGCTCACAGTGACTTCTTCTCGCTGTACGCAGACGCGCCCATGACGATGTACGCCGAAGAGGAGGGTGGCTTGTACCCGCTCATCTGCGATCGACAGCCCGCGCCGCGCTTGCGAGTCGAGCGCGAAGGCCAATGGGCATGGATTGACGTCTTGACGAGGGCGATTATCGAAGAGGCGTTGTACGCGCTCGTTTATGATGGACAGCCCGCGCCGCGCTTGACAGTCGACCACGAAGGCGAACGGGTAAGGATCGACGTCTTGCCCGGGGCGATCATGGAAGGCGGCATGCGCGAATCGAGACTGGCTGTCGCACTTCGGCTAGTCCGGCGGGAACGCGATCATCTGTCGGAGGCATGGTGGGACCTGCACCAGTTTGCCGAAAGCAGCGAACGCGTCGTTGCGCTAGCGGAATACATGGAGACGGTTCCGCTCGAGCAATATGACCAAACTCGTACGGAGCACGACGACGGCAGCCCGGCCTGCCTACTGGCGCACGCGCTGTTTCGCTTCGCTCCGACGCAATGGAACCATCGGCGCCAGCGTCGCAAGCCCTACTTCATCAAGACGGAAGCGGCCCGGGTTTTGGGCCTGAAAGACTGCGCCATGGGCGCCCTGTACCACGGTTGCCCACTCGGCTTCGACGAGAGGAGCCCGACGCCGAAGGAAGCTGCGGCGATGCTCAGGCGTCTCGCTGAAGAAGGGATTGTCGTCTGGTCGCGCGTGGAGGGGAGGATCCAAGCGTGAATGATTTCCCGCGATGGCTTGTCGGCCGCGACCGTTGGCTGCCACACTCAGTCGTGAGTTCCGTCCAGTGCTGCGACGTATACATGGAACCCGATGGCAAACCTGTTTCCAAAAGTTAAACCCGATGACATCCAAAATTCCGGCGAGCGCTCCGTTGCGCGCGCGCTCATCGAACAGTTGCCGCGTCGCGTGGAGGTCTTTCACAGCTTTAACTGGCTGGCCAGGAGTTCCCACGGCACGCTCCTGGAGGGAGAGTGCGACTTCATACTGCTCGAACCCGAGAAGGGCCTGTTGTTCGTGGAGGTCAAGGGAGGCTCCCTGGCCTTCGATGGCGAGAAGTGGGTCCGCGAGGTTGGGACTCAACGACGCGAGATCAACAAGGACCCGTTCGAGCAGGCTCAGAGGGCGATGCACGACATCGTCGACATCGTGAAAAGGCGGTACCCCGCGCTATCGAACGGCTTGCCCTTCACCTATGGCTTCGCCGTCGCCTTCCCGGACTGCCGGGTGTCCGGATGGCTACCTCCGAGCATCCAGCGCGAATTGATCCTGGACGCCGCCAGGCTTCGCAGCTTGCCGGATGCGCTGCGTCGAATATTCGAGAGCTTCGCCCGCAGGGACGATCGCGCGCTTTACTCCAACGAGGTGGCCTCCGTCCGCGAAGCACTCTACCCGAAATACCACCTCGTCCCCGTGCTTTGGCGCAAGATCGAAGATCAGGAGGAGCGGCTGCGCCGCCTTACGGATGAGCAGCAGCGGATTCTCGACATTCTCGCGCAACAACCCAAGGCGGCAATTTCGGGTGTGGCTGGATCCGGGAAGACGCTGCTGGCTCTCGCCAAGGCGCAGGCGATGGCCAGGCAGGGTTGTCGGACGTTGCTACTCTGTTACAACCGCCCGTTGAAGGATTGGCTCTGCGACTCCGTTGCCGACGAATTCGGCGCGAACCTTGTCATCGACAACTACCACGGCCTCGCCGACGAGCTGTGCAGGACGGCGGGCGTGCCGATGTGGAACCGGGGCGAGACCGCTGATCCGGAGTTCTGGAGCGAGGTCGTGCCAGCGGCCCTTGATGAGGCCTGCGGAAAGTTGGGGCCGGAACACAAGTTCGACGCGATCGTCGTCGACGAAGGCCAGGACTTCCAGGACCTGTGGTGGGTGAGTCTGGAATCGGTCTTTCGCGATGCCGACAACAAGGCTTGCTACTACGTCTTCTACGATCCGAAGCAGAACCTGTTCGTGGATCACCCCAGCCTTCCCGATGAACTAGGCCCTCCGTACTCGCTGCCCACCAACTGCAGGAACACCGTCCGCATCGCGGCACACTGCGCCTCGCTCGTCGGCCATGAAAACCAGACTCGCGACGATGCGCCCTTGGGAGAAGAACCTGCGATGGTGTCCGTCGGCACCTTGCGCGAGGCCGTGCAGGTCGCCGGCAGACGCGTACGGGAACTCTGCCTGAGCAACGTCGGGGGGTTGAAAACATCCCAGGTTGTCGTGCTCGCCCCCGCAGCGGTGGACGAATTCTGGCCTGACCGGTTCGCAACGATTCCGCTCACCCGGGACTTCGAGGAGTGGCGTCAAGGCAAAGGCGTACTGATCGCCACATGGGGCCGGTTCAAGGGACTCGAAGCCGACGCGGTCGTCATCATCGAAACCCCTATGAGCAACGAAGCCAGGGAGACTACCAGCCGCTATGTCGCGAGATCTCGAGCCAAGCACTTGCTGACGGTGATCGAGGTCGGGGCATAGAAGCGCCCGCCAAAGGACCAAGGACAACTCCATGCAGCAGACAGCCGAAGGCCTTTTCGTGGCCCCCACCGACCTGGGCAATTTCCTCGGGTGCCGACACCTTTCCGTTCTCGATCTGGGTGCCGCCCGAGGGTCGGCCAAACCTCCTTTCCGATACAGCCCGGTGATCGAAGACCTGCAGAAGAAGGGCATGGAGCACGAGAAGGCGTATCTCGACTGGTTGCGGGACCAGGGCCTTGCCGTGGTCGATGCCGCGGGACGGAACGTTCAGGCAACCATCGCCGAGATGCGTGCCGGCGTGGACGTCATCTACCAGGCTGCCCTCTTGGACGACCGATGGGCCGGTCGCGCGGATTTCCTGCGCAAGGTGCCGACGCCCAGCCATCTCGGCGACTGGTCCTACGAGGTCTACGACACCAAGCTCGCCCGGGATACCCGGGCGGCGACGATCCTGCAGCTTTGCGTCTATTCGCACCTGCTCGAAAAGATTCAGGGCACCCGCCCCAGCCTCATGCACGTGGTCACGCCCGGCCGCGACTTCAAGTCCCTCGAGTATCGCGTCGACGACTACGGGGCGTACTTCCGGCTGCTGGCGGGCCAGATGGATACCTTCCTCGGCGACCCCGCAACGACATACCCGGAGCGTGTGCCCCGCTGCGACTATTGCGTATGGTGGCCCGATTGCGAGAAACGCCGACGGGGCGACGATCACCTCTGCTACGTGGCCGGCATATCCCGAGGGCAGATCGAGAGTCTCCGCGCGGAGGGGGTAGAGCGTCTGGCGGATTTGGCCACGCTCGATCCCGTGCCGACTCCGCTTCGCGGCTCGCAATCGGCACTGGTGCGCGTTCGGGACCAGGCCCGCGTGCAGAAGCAGGGCCGGGACACAGGCAAACCGTTCCACGAACTCAGGGCGCCGTTCGACGCCGAGCATGGCTTCGCGCTTCTCCCCGAGCCGGCCGAAGGCGACGTATTTCTCGACTTCGAGGGCGACCACTTTGCCGAAGGGGGCGTGCAGGAGTACCTGCTCGGCTACGTCATGGCAGATGCCGGCGGGCAACAGCAATACACGCCGCTGTGGGCCGCGAAGCCAGAACAGGAACGCAGTAACTTCGAGACGTTCATCGATCTGGTTATCCGTCTTCGAACGAGCAACCCCGGCGCCCACGTGTACCACTTCGCGCCGTATGAGCCCGTGGCCCTCAAACGACTGATGGGCCGCTACGCCACCCGGGAGGTCGAGCTCGATGCGCTGCTGCGCGGCAACGCCTTCGTCGATTTGCACAAGGTGGTCAAGCGGTCCCTGATCGCCAGTGTCGAGCGCTACTCCATCAAGGACCTGGAGCCCTTCTTCGGGTACGAGCGCGATCAGGATCTGCGCGAAGCGTCCCAGAGCATGCGGCTGGTCGAGAGCGCGGTCGCCGACGGCAGTCTCAACACCGGTGATTCGCATTCCCGCATCGTCGAGGACTACAACCGGGAGGACTGCGAGTCCACGTTGCGGTTGCGCGACTGGCTGGAGGCGCTCCGTGCCGATGTTGTGTCGGCAGGACACGTCGTGCCGCGACCGCTTCCGGCCAGCGGCGAGGCGAGTGAGGCGGTGAGCGCCCTCGACCAGGAACTGCAGGCGCTCCGCGATCAACTGCTGGCGGGCGTACCAGACGATCCAGACGATCGGACCGACGAAGAGCGGGCGCGGTTCGCGCTGGCGCACATGATGGAGTTCCACCGCCGGGAGGACAAGGCAAGCTGGTGGGAGTACTTCCGCCTGTGCGGTCTTGAGGAGGACGACCTCTTGGACGAGCGCCGCGCCGTGGCGGGTCTTGTCTACGATCGGATTGTGGAGGCCACACGGGCGCCCGTTCAGCGGTATCGATTCGCTACGCAGGACCTCGACGTCCGCAGGGGAGATTCCGTCCACAACCTGAACGGCAAACAGCTTGGCGAAGTCGTGTCCGTCGACTACGGCGGACACGCGATCGACATCAAGAAACGAATGGACTCCGCCGATGAGCACCCCGCGGGGGTCGTGCTGCACCGTCGCGTTTCCGCCGCCACCCTTCGGGACGCGCTGAAGGACTTCGGCAAGGCGATTCTTGCGAAGGGCTTCGAACCGCGAAATCCCTATCGGGCGGCTGTCCGCCTCCTCCTCCGCAGGCCGCCTGGCGTCGGCACACTTCCCCGCGACGGCGAAGATACGATCGATACCGTGTCTCGCATCGCCCTCTCGCTGGATGGCGAGGTGCTCGCCATCCAGGGGCCGCCGGGGACCGGCAAGACCTATACAGGCGGCGCGATGATCTGCGCCCTCGTGGAGAAGGGACTCAAGGTCGGCGTGACCGCCGTGAGCCACAAGGTAATCGTCAACCTCCTCGAGTCGGCCGCCGAACACGCGCGGGGACGCGGGGCCTCGATGCGCATCGTTCACCGCGACAGCGGGAAGTACGAGGGCGACCTGGGCATCGAGCGCATCCAAACCTACCCCAGGATTCACAAGGAATTGGCGGACGGAAAGATTGATGTGCTAGGTGCCACAGCCTGGTGCTGGACGCGCACCGAGTTCCAGCAAAGCGTCGACGTGCTGGTGGTGGATGAAGCTGGCCAGATGTCGCTGGCTAACGTGCTCGCCGCCTCCCGAGCGGGTCGGAGCCTCGTCCTGCTAGGCGACCCCCAGCAGCTTGAACAGCCGCTTCAGAGCAGCCACCCGGAAGGCAGCGAGGTATCCGCTCTTTCCCACCTGCTGGATGGCGCGGAGACGATGCCGGACGACCGGGGCCTGTTCCTTGCCGAGACGTACCGGCTGCATCCGGACATCGCTGACTTCACCTCCGAGGTCTACTACCAGGGCAGGGTGCAGGCGCGCCCCGGTCTCGAGCGACAACGCATCGTCCTGCGCCGCGGGCAGGCGTCGCCGTTTGTCGGCGCCGGCCTACGCTACGTGCCCGTAACCCACACCGGCAACCAAGCCAGGTCGTCGGAGGAGGTCGATGTGATCGCGCGACTGATCGACGACCTCATCGCCGACTGCGACTGGCGGGACAAGGACGGCAAGATGTCGCCTTTGGGGGAGGAGGGCATCCTTGTCGTCGCCCCTTACAACGCACAGGTGTCGGCCCTGACGGAGGCAATCCCCCGGCTGGCGGATCGCATTGGCACCGTGGACCGCTTTCAGGGACAGGAAGCGCCCGTGGTGATCTACTCGATGACCTCCTCGAGTGCCGACGACGCGCCTCGGGGCATGGAGTTTCTCTACAACCCGTTCCGATTCAACGTAGCGACATCGCGGGCGCGCGCCCTCTGCATCCTGGTAGGCAGCCCGGACCTGTTTCGACCCGAGTGTCGGACCCCGGCCCAGATGCGGATGGCGAATGGATTCTGTCGGTACCTCGAACTGGCCGAAGTCGTCAACTATCCGCAATTCGCCACCCATCCCATTTCCTAAGGAGCCCCGCGATGCAAACAAAGACGAGTCTTACTCATCCTCTGAAGATCGACGCCATGCCCTGCGGCGGCGGACTACTGGGGATGACCCTGTGTCCGGGGAAGCAGGTGGAGAGTTACTTCGGCGGCCAATGGGAACGCGACCTGGCGCTCGACATGGGCGTGATCGTGGACTGGGGAGCGTCGACCCTCGTCTCGCTTATGGAGGACCACGAGTTCCCCAAATTCGGGGTGCCGGACCTAGGCGATGTCGCAGAAGCTGCGGGGCTTGAATGGCACTGGCTTCCGATCCGGGACGTTCACGCTCCGGACGAGCGCTTCGAGCGGCTTTGGACCTACTCGGGCCACATCTTGCGCAGAAAGCTCGCGTCGGGAGAGCGGATCGTCGTGCACTGCCGCGGCGGCTTGGGGCGCACCGGTACCGTCGCCGCCCGCTTGTTGATCGAATGCGGCGTAGCACCGGAGGAAGCATTGCTCCGTGTACGAAAAGCCAGACCGAGGACGGTGGAGTCCGGTCAGGAATCCTACGTCCTGCGCCAGCAGGCCGTTTCGTCGGACGACCGATATTACGCCGACCGGGTTCTTGGCTGCCTGCTGGGCGGCGCGGTCGGCGATGCCCTCGGCTACGAGGTGGAGTTCTCGAGTCTTGGGGGCATCCGAGAGCGTTTCGGTCCGGCGGGTATTCAACAGCCGGCCCTGAACGGCGCCGGGAAAGCGGTCGTCAGCGACGACACGCAGATGACGCTCTTCACGGCGGAGGGGTTGATCGAGAGCATCACGCAGAATGGCTTAACGACAACGGCCGATGCGCTCGATGCGGTCCGTGCCACGACGCTCGATTGGTACGCGATGCAGACCGGCGGGAAGGCGGGTGGCCGGTTGGCCGAATACGCTGTCCTGCGAGAAGGGCGAGCACCGGGTACGACATGCATGGGCGCTTGTTCGGATGGCGCGACGGGCACGCCTGAGAACCCGATCAACGACTCGAAGGGATGCGGCGGAGTGATGCGCGTCGCGCCCGTCGGCCTGTGGTTGGGATTGAGCGACGAGGAGACGTTTGAACTGGCGGCCCGCTGCGCCGCTCAGACCCACGGACACCCGTCCGGGTACCTGTCTGCTGGCGCGCTCGCGTCAATCGTCCGAAACCTCCTGGGCGGACTCGGGCCTGACCGGTGCGCCGAGCGGTCCATCGAAATCGCGCGCAAATGGCCAGGTGCCAGCGAGACCGTCGACGCCATTGAACACGCCCGCGAATTGGCGGGACAGCCCACTGTCGATCATGCCAGTGCAGTCGCCCAGCTCGGCGAAGGCTGGATCGGCGAGGAAGCCTTGGCAATCGGTCTGTACTCGGCGCTGGTTGCGTCCGATTTCGCGGACTCCGTACGCATCGCGAGCAACCACGGCGGGGACAGCGACTCCACGGCCTCTATGGCGGGGCAGATCTACGGATCCTGGAAGGGCGTGGCGGGGATCCCCCATACCTGGGTCCGTCGCCTCGACACCCTCTACCCCCTGCTCGACGTGGCCGGGCGCATCATCGCCGCGCACAACCGACACATATCGTCCCTTTCGAAGGGATAAAGAAAGCGGGGATCGATCCCGCCGACCTGGAAGCGAGGAGGACACGAAAGTGAAACACGTCGAGTATGTGACCAGTGAAAACGTCACCATGGAACTTTTGAAGGGGGACGATGGTTGGTACTGGAAATACCACGCACCAAACCCCGACCCGGATCCGTTGGGACCGTACGACACACGAGAGGAAGCCGTGACGGATTTCGTGGATTGCGGTGTGGCGATGGATGGATTCGAGCCTTGCGAGCCGGATGCCGGTTGCGACGACGATGAGGATGACGAAGACGAAGATTTCTTTATTCTGTGACTTCTAAATGCCGAGGTCCGTGAACGACGAAAAACCCATCGCCGAATTGTCGCCGAGACTCAATTGGAAATTCTGCCAACGAAGGATTGGCTGATTCAAGATGGATTGGTGGCGGAACAACTGATCCGAGCCGACATCGGCTCAGTCGGCCCAGAGCCGTCTATCGAGCAACTGGCCCCATTCTTCGTCGTATGGATGCGCCTGATATACGCGCTCTTCTCCCCGATAAAGGGGTCGACCCTCGTTGGCCCATTGGAACAGCGAGCCCTCGAGGTTGAACACGTTCTCGAAGCCCCGAGCCCGTAGCTCCTCCGCCAGTCGCGAGGAGCGATAGCCCACGGAGCAGTACACGACAACAGTGCGTTCCGGGTTGTTCGCCTCAAGTGCGTCGAGCGCCATGCGGGTGTTGCTGGCCAACATCGCTCCCGGCAGGTGACTGACATTGAACTCGTCCGCCGTGCGGGCGTCGAGCAGGAGAATGTCCGGGACCGCGTCGTCTGCTCGTATGGCAGCAAGTTGCCGCGTCGTCATCTGCGGCACTTCTGGGAACGCTTCGCGGACGAGGCGCAGGGCCCGTTCCCAGGCACGCGGTCTCTCGGCACCATCGGTCTGCGGCGCGCGCGACGAATTGATCGTCGCAACTGACTCCGATAGCACCGGCTGCGTCCAAAGGAACAGGACTCCGGCCAGCGCGATAGTCAGAACTTTCGCTACGGCAACAGTTGCACGACGCGTTGTTTTGGATCGGACGTCTCGATCCGCCGCACCCTGGGAACTGGATTCCGCCGGTGCCTGATTGGGGGCCATTGGTATGGCGCGCCTCCGATGGGTCTCTATCCGAAGCAACATAACATGGACACTTGCATCCGTTTGGGCCGTGCTGCGTTCAGATCGGGACTTGGCACGTCGGCATGCCAAGGCGTCTTCTGCAATAGGTGTTGGGGATTGCTCCACCGCGTGCTGAACGCCGACTGAAGGACCTGCCTTGTCGGCACCGGATTTTCGACGTCTCGTAGTCTGCGACCGGAAAAATCGGGCAGCGTTACAGGATGTTGAGCCCAAGAGTTTTGGCGCTGAGGCAGGGCATAAATTTTCAATTAGACGGCGATATATTTTCAATCAGACGAAGATTAACTTGCAATTAGTCGTATCCAAAGTTACACATAGCCGATGGCTGGGCCAAGACTGTATCCTCGCTACGCCGAAGGTCCGCTCGCGGAGGCGCTCGAAGATTCGCCCGTTGTCCTCATTCATGGTCCTCGCCAGTGCGGCAAGACTACCCTCGCGCAGATCGTCTGCGCGCCGGATGCGCTGCTTTGGTGGGGTGAACCCCTCCAATGGACGGGACAGCCACGTGCTGTGGCAACGTCCAAAGACCGAGGATACGAGTATCTGAGCTTCGATGACGAAGTCGTTCGCGGCGGCGCGGAGGCCGACCCCATGGGCTTTGTCGCCGATTTGCCCGAACGGGTGATTCTGGACGAGGTGCAGCGGGTGCCGGCACTGTTCAGCGCGCTAAAGATGGAAGTGGATCGACGCCGCGTGCCGGGACGTTTCGTGCTCGCAGGTTCGACCAATGTCTTGTTGGTTCCGAAACTCTCGGACTCTCTGGCCGGCCGCATGCAAGTCGTCCGCCTGCATCCCCTCGCGCAGTGCGAACTGGCAGCGACTCATCCGTTGATGGCGGGTCGCCCCGACGGCTTCCTCGACGCCCTGTTCGGCGGGGGGTTCAGGATGAGGCGGACCGAACGGCTCGGTGGACAGCTCGCGGAGCGTATCGTTGCCGGCGGCTATCCGGCGGCGCTCGCTCGACCGACCGGTCGGCGGCGTACCACTTGGTACCGGGACTACGTCGACGCATTGGTGCAGCGCGACATACGCGCCCTTTCCCGGATACGCGCCCTCGACTTGCTGCCCCGCATCCTTGCGCTCGCTGCAGGTCAGTCGGCGCGGTTGCTGAATATCTCGGAACTAGCCTCTCCTTTCCAGGTCAGCAGACCGACGATCGACGAGTATGTCGCTCTGCTCGAACGGATATTCCTGCTGGAGAGGCTTTCGCCCTGGCATAGCAATCGCCTGAGCCGTTTGGTCAAGACGCCCAAGCTACAACTGGGCGATACGGGTCTGGCCTGCGCGCTGCTGGGCGTGGATGCGACATCGCTCGCGAACGACCGGGAATTGCTGGGTCAACTCGTGGAAACATTCGCGTATCAGGAGTTGCGGCGGCAAGCGAGTTGGCGCGAAACGCCTTGCGAATTCTTTCACTACCGGGACAAGGATAAAGTGGAGGTGGATATCGTCATGGAGCGCGGGACGTCCGTTGCGGGCGTGGAAATCAAGGCGGGGGCGACCGTGAGGGAGTCGGACTTCCGTGGCTTGCGCAAGCTGTCGAAGGCTGTAGGTGATCGCTTTGCCGGAGGTGCCGTGTTGTACGACGGTGAAACGTGCGTGAGCTTTGGCAAGAGGCTCTATGCGGTACCGCTGCGTCTCCTTTGGGAAACCCGGCCGCGGACATAGTGAGGCTGGAGCGGCACCTGTCGACTTTCAGCCAGCCGACTCAGCCAGCGGCGCCGGCACCTGGAATCCGCCCAGTTCATCGGCCATCAAGCGCACGCACTCGATAGTCCGATGATCGCGGGCCCCAGCAGTGGAACTTCTGCGGAAACAATCCTCGGGAATTTCCGCGAACTGCGGCCGCAGCGCCGGCTCGATCACTTCGCCATCCCGGTTGACAAAGACGACGTCACCGTCCGCGATCATGATGTGGAAGGCGCCGTGATGCAGCAGCCGGTGATGGGCGCCGCACAGCAGCACGAGGTTCTCGAGGCGGGTCTCCCCGCCGTCGATCCAGTGCCGGACATGATGTGCCTCGACATAGCGCTGATGCGCACAGCCCGGGAAGCGGCAGCGGTTGTGGTCGCGCAGTTTCAGTGCCTGCAACAGCCGGGCCGGCACGATCCGCCGCCGGCGCTCGTAGTTGAGAAAATTGCCCCGCGCATCCTGGATGAACTCGGTGAGGTCGGCGTCGCAGGCGATGTGGCGCGCATCCGCCTCGTCGATGCCCCAGTCGGGCTCGACATGGTAGCGCGCGCCGCCCGCCGCCCGCTGCGCGGCCAGCTCATTGCGGGCGATGGTCAGCATTACTTCGTAGCGCTGGCCGGCGCGGCGCCGCTTCCAGCGGTCCGCACCGCTCGCCAGGCAGTGCTCGGCCATGTCTACCAGCGCATCTGCGAAGCGCTGTTCCCTGCTCGCGAGTTCGAATGTCAGCCAGTCCGGGAGATCGTCCGTTTCCGCGGAAACACTTCCGGGAACATCCATGTCGGTGACAGCGGCGCTTGCAGTCGGCATGGAGACCCCCTCGCCGTTGTCCCCGCCCGTGTGATCGACCGGAGTTTCCGCGGAAACATCTCCGGCGGCATCCACGTTGGTCACATCCGCACTGGCAATCTGCGTGTAAACCACTTTGCCGTCGACCCCGCCCGCGCGATTGGCCGGAGTTTCTGCGGAAACATCGGCCGCCGCCCATTCGGACTGTGCGGGTACCCCATTCCCGTCAGTCGCGCCAGCGCCCTCCGCCGCCGACCGCGCTGGCGCGGCAGCAGCGCCGAAATCGTCGCCGGCCACGACCGACTCGGCTGCCGCAGAATTGTCTCCAGCGGCATGCATCGGCGCCTCGTCAGATCCCCGGCTCGCGACTTGCGCGCAGCCGATGCCTTCCAGATCCCCGTCCGCCGCAGGTTCGGCGGTTTCGCGTCGACAAGTAGCCGGCAGCACGGATTGATGGCACGCCTCCCGTTCGTCCTTCCTGGCGTCGACAACCTCCTGCAGCGCCTTGATCACGAGCGCGCCTCGCTCAGCGGGCACCGCTGCGGTAATGACCAGCATGCCGTCCTCGTAGTACCAGCTTAAGCCTCGCCGCTGTTCGCTGCTGGCGCACTCGCGATCGTCAGCACCGACCCGTTCGTAGGTCCGGACCAGGCTCTCCAGTTGTGCCGCGCTGCTGCCCTCGGCGATCGCCAACAGCGTGGCGTCGGTATCCGGCGTCGCCACCCGGGTGATGGCCCGCACCTTGGAATAACTGATCACCCCGTCGCGGAACGCGGCGTCGATGCGCGGCAGTCGCGCAAGCGCCCGGCCGATGCGGATGCGCTCCCGGGCAGCGCAGGGTCCCAGGCCGCAGCGGTGGTCCAGCCAGTTGCCGAGATTGCAGTAGCCGCCTTCCTGCCAGCCTCGGGTGCGTTCCATGGCGGCAATGAGCTTGATGAAGCGCCAGTCGGCGAGGTTGATGTGGGCGGCCATGCGGGTGACGGCGCGGCGAAGTTCGGCGGGATCGTCGGGGATGAAATCGAGGTGGTCGGCGTCTGCTTCGAGGATGAGAAGATCGATGGCTGGTTCGGGGATGAAGTCGAGATGTTGGACGACTTCTTCGGTCGGGACGGACATGCTTTGAGGCCTTGAGGCAGAGGGCTGTACATACTGTATATATTACTAGTATATGTACCCTTTGTCATTGTTTTTATTGGATAATTATATCCAAGTCACATCTGCGGATGGTGAGCGTCCAAGATGCGGGTACTTTGGAGCGGGCTTCACTGCAAGGTGTCGTGTCGCGCGAGAGGACACCAGAGACGAAAGTCCTGCCAGAAAAAAGCTATCCCCCGCGATCCGCATATCTCGCGAGCTACCCAGCCGACTTAGCCAGCGGCGCTGGCACCTGGAATCCGCCCAGTTCCTCGGCCATCAAGCGCGCGAACTCGATGGTCCGATGATCGCGATAGGCCGCACCCACCGCCTGAATCCCGATGGGCAGGCCCGCTCGCGAGAGTCCTGTCGGAAACACTGTGCTCGGGAGGTAGGCATTCGTGATGAGCCCCGACCAGAATAGCTGCTGAAAATAGTCCTGTTGCGTCCCGTCGACATCGATCGTTCGTTGCCCGAACGGCCGATGGTCGTGGGGGAATGCGGGCGTCGCCATCTGCGGGCACAGCAGGATGTCCCACTCGTCGAAAAAGTCGTCCCAGGCGAAACGCAGGTGTTCGCGCTTGAAGTTGTAGCGCAGCCACTCGCGGTGGCTCAACACCATGCCGCGGGCGCTCACCGCGCGGAACGACGTGTCGCGAGGATCGAGTTCGGCCGCCCGGGCCTCGTTTCGCGCGTACTCGGCTTCCGGTTGTGCCGAGGACATCACGGAGTTCAGGAGACTGACATAGGTGTCGTGCGCGCGCTTGACGTCGAACGGTGGTCTCGCCGTATCGGACACTTTCGCGCCGAGACGTGCGAGGGTCTCGCCGACCGACACTACGCGATCGGCGATCTCGGTCGAGACAGGGGACAGTTCGTCGTCCGGCCACAGCGACACGCGAAGGTCACGTAAATGACTGAACTCCGGCGGCGGTAGCTCCAGGCGCAAGCCGCGCCGTTCGCGACCGGGGGCGCCCGCTATGGTATCGAGAGCGAGAGCCAGGTCCTCGGCGCTGCGGGCCAGTGGGCCGCAAACGCTCAGATCGGCGTCGGGCGTGTGTTCCAGCAACTCGTGGCCGGCCATGGGCACGATGCCCCACGTCGGCTTGTGACCGTATACGCCGCAGAAGTGCGCCGGGTTGCGGATCGAGCCGCCGATGTCGGATCCAGCATCCAGGGCGGAGAGTCCTGCCGCCAGGGCGGCGGCGCTGCCGCCGGAGGAGCCGCCCGGTGTGCGGTCGGTATCCCAGGGATTGCCGGTCGTGCCGTACAACGGGTTGTAGGTCTGGAAGTCCGCCAGGTTGGCGGGGACGTTGGTCTTGCCGAGGAAATGCGCGCCAGCGGCGCGAAAGCGGTTGACGGCGATGCCGTCGGCCCGGCCCATGTTGTTGCGAAACGCCTCGAGGCCCCAGGTCGTGGGCGTATCCCGCATGACGTAGGACTCCTTGATCGTCATCGGGACGCCGTGCAGGGGGCCGAGTTCCTCTCCGCGCGCCACTGCCGCGTCGGCTTGGTCCGCGTCCTCGCGAGCACGCTCGAAGATACGAACGGGCACGGCGTTGAGATTGGGACCGTCGAGTTTCTCGATGCGCTCGATATAGTGCGTCGTCAACTCCGCCGAGCTGATTTCCCTGTTCCTGATCATGGCGGCGAGTTCCAGCGCCGGCTTGAACGCGAGATCGGACATGTTTTCCCCAAATGGCTGGTAGAGCGATGCGGCAAGGTCTCCCAGACGCTTGTCGCGATGGATGGTGCAAGCGTTCATGGAAAGCGGGCGAGCGTCAAGCAACCAGGTACGACAGCCGTTGCCCACGGCCGGCGGGCGACCGGTTGCCGGACGCCGCACCAAATAACCGCACTCTGTAGTATCTTTGTGCAACCAAGTTCGATATGCCGAAGGGAAGGGCGAAATGCAGATCACTCCGATAGAAGGCAAGGGATTCGGCGCTGTTGTCACCGATATCTCGTTGGAGAAATTGACGGATGCCGAGTTTTCCGTCGTCAAGTCCGCTTTTCTTCAATACGGTTTCCTGGTGTTCCCGGCGCAGTTCCTGTCCCAGGAAGGAAACACGGCGTTTGCGCAGCGTTTCGGCAAGCTGCATTACGGTGCTCACCCGATGGCCAACAAGGAGCGGCGGGAGGACGGGAGCTACGGCGATACGGTTCCGTACGAATCGCAGCGAATGCGCGGCGTCTTTGGTAATCAGAACTGGCATACCGACTCATCCTATATTCCCATCAGCGCCAAGTGCGGGATCCTGTCCGCAGTCACTGTTCCCGAAAAAGGTGGCGAAACGGAACTGGCGGACATGCGGGCCGGTTATGCCGCTCTTGATCAGGCGACGAAGGAGCGCATCGCGAACCTCAGCGCCTATCATTCGACCAAGGCATCCGCGGCCCACGATCTGGGCGACTTGCCGCCCGAGGACGGGGACAGCATCTTCCACAGCGAAGCTTACCTGCGTCCGATCGTCAAGGTGCATCCGGACACAGGCGTCAAGAATCTGTTTATCGGTCGACATGCGTTCGGCATATCGGGCCTGTCCCGGGAAGAGGGCAGGAATCTCCTGACGTCTTTGCGCGATTTCGTGGTCTCCGAACCGTCCCGCGTATACAGCCACCGGTGGCGGCCCGGCGATACGCTTATCTGGGACAATCGTTCCCTGCTGCATCGCGCGAGGCCCTACGACTACTCGCAACTGCGGGAATTCATCGCAGTTCGCGTTGCCGGCGACCCGGAGACGGAGTTTGCCTACCTCCCATCAGACCCCGAGGCACAAGCTGGTCGGGATGCGCTGAAAGCCGAAATGGTCCTGTTGCGCGAGGAAGCAAGGGCCAAAAGATATAAAGGGACTACGGCGCCTGAGGCTGTCCGGGCTGCATGAGTCCCCAAATGGGGGCGCGTTGCCACGCTGCGACCCATATCGGTCCGAAGAGGTTTTGGGCACGCGGTTAGGGCGTCGTATCGTGCTGCCGGGTACGTGCGACCATGTACAATCCAAGTAACGCTGCTGCACTGGATCGATGTTTGAATGAGTACCGTTGAAGTCTATTGGCAGCCCGGCTGAACCGGCTGCCTCAAGCTCAAGGAGTTTCTGTCGGCCCGTGCGGTCGACTTCGTTTCCAGGGACATCGCCAACGACGAGGAGGCGAGAGCAGCGTTTGATTCGCTGGGTGCTGACAGCGTCCCGATCGTCGCCAGGGGTGGCCATTTCATTCCAGGGATCGATCTCGGCATGGTCGCCGAGTTCCTGCAACTGTCCTACGATCCCGAACCCGCATTGCCGGTCGATGTTTTGAAAGCGCGGCTCGGCCACACCCTCGCCACCGCCAGGCGCCTCACGGCCCAGATTCCGTCGACCAACCTGTTAGACAAGCTGCCTGATCGGGATCGCACGCTGCTCTCGCTCGCCAACCACATTGCCCAGATCGCTGGCGGGTTCATCAAAGTGGCTGCGGGACGCGAGTACACGAGAAGCGCCATTTCGGGGAACGAACTCGACCGCGACGTCCTCGCGGAGCGTTCGCGCGCCGTGGAAACGGAACTTTCCGGGCTGGTCGTGGACCCGTCCAGCCGCGTGGCGACGTACTACGGGACATCGACTTTGCATGGCGTCCTCGAGCGTTGCGCCTGGCATGCCGCCCAGCACACGCGCCAACTCGCCATGGTGCTCGAAGGACTGGGTATCGAGCCGGACAAACCGCTTGGGAGCGACGATCTTGCAGGCCTTCCCCTGCCGGAAGAGGTCTGGGACGACTAGCGCGTCATAACGACCTGCCCATGCCGTCGTGGGCACACTCATCCGGATTCGGCCGCGAGCACCTCGGCAAGACCACGATAGCGCCGCCCGAACCCTCGCCAGGACAAGAGGTGTCGGTCGCCGAGAACCCACTGCGCGAAGGTATTACTGTTGGGACCCGGCCAATAGCGGTAGATGTCGCGCCAGGGGTAGGCCGTCGGCGCGTCTGCAAGACGTGCGACCAACCCGATTGCAGTTTCTCCTTGGAACAAGGCGACGCGCCAACTCCCGCCATTGCCCACGCCCTGTTCGGGCGCCAGCAGATCGCGGTGCAGGTGTCCCCAGCTCTCGCCTCCGGCGTCCGGTCGTTGCCAAACTTCCCACCGTTCGACACGGTCCCCCGCGCGCACCACGAACCAGTGATGGTGCGCGACTGCGCCTATCAGTGGAATGCGAGCGGCTCGCAGTTCGACGGCAGGCTCGCTAGCGGTGGTGCTTCTCTCTTCCGGCATGGGGCGTTTGCCCGCAGGGTGTGGGAGTTAAGATAGCGGGAAAGACGCGCGGGGGAGAACCGTGAAAACACCGATTTGCGACATGCTGGGCTGCGAGTTCCCGCTCCTTGCATTCAGCCATCACAGGGATGTGGTGGCGGCCGTCTCGAACGCCGGCGGATTCGGTGTCCTGGGCGCCGTGGGACACACGCCGGAAACCCTGGATATCGAGCTGTCATGGATCGACGACCAGGTGAAGGGCAAGCCTTACGGCGTCGACCTCATTGTGCCGACCAGTCTGGACAGCAGGGAGGAGGCTTTGGCGGTCGAGGAACTCGAGAGTCGCATCCCGCCGGAGCACAAGGCGTATGTGTGCAACCTGCTTGCACAGTACGGCATACCTACCGACGACCTTTACGTGGAAAGGCCTCGCGCCGGTGTCGGCGACAACATGCGTGCCAAGGGTGCAAGACTCGTACTCGATGCGGCCTTTTCCCACCCGATCAAGCTCGTTGCCAATGCCCTGGGGGTTCCGCCGCCGTTCATGCTGGAGCGTGGCCGTCGGGAAGGCGTGCCCGTGGCGGCGTTGACCGGTGCGCGCGAGCACGCCATCAAGCACGCCGAAGCCGGCGTCGATATCCTGGTGGTGGCGGGGACGGAGGCCGGCGGCCATTGCGGCGAGGTCTCCACCCTGGTCCTGATTCCGGAAGTGCTGGAGGCGATCAGGCCCTACGGCGAGATTCCCATCCTCGGCGCAGGCGGGATCGCCACAGGCCGGCAGATGGCGGCGGTGATGGCCATGGGCGCGCACGGCGTGTGGACCGGCTCCGTGTGGTTGACCACCGCCGAAGCGGAGACCGCGCCGGCCGTCAAGGAGAAATACTTATCGGCCAGTTCCCGTCAGACAGTGCGCTCGCGCAGTCGCACCGGGAAGTACACGCGCCAACTGCGCTCGCCCTGGACGGACGCCTGGCACGCGGAAGACGCGCCCGACCCGCTGCCGATGCCATTGCAGCAGCTTGTCAGCGGCCCGCCGCTACGAAAGATCGCGCAGCTCGCCGAGACTGGCCATCCCGGCGCACGGCAGTTGACGACTTACTTCGTGGGTCAGGCTGTAGGCCTGATGAATGAGGTGCAGTCCGCGCGGCAGGTGGTCTACGACTTCATGGAGGACTTCGTCAACGCCGCGGAACGGCTCAACGCGTTCATTGACGACGACGTCTGACGCTGTTGGGCACCGCCCGTAGACGGCGCCCAATAGGGTGAACTTAGTCTTCGGGAGGCGGCTCGGCGAACTCGCGCCCCTCCCGCTCCGCTGCGAGGCGGCACTCGTTCCACGCTTGCCACTCGGCCCGGGCTTCGGCGCGACCTTGGTCACGGCCTTCGGCGCGACCTTGGTCACGGCCTTCGGTACGGCCCTGCTCACGGCCTTCCGCCTTGTGCGCCTCAATCACGGGGATGACGAATCGGTTCACCACCACTTGGTACAACGACATCAGCAGTTCTCCTGTCTTGTTCACCGCGCGGGTGAGCAACATCGCCACGATTGTAATCGCTATGCCGACGGTTCCAAAGTCGGCCAGCACGGCGAAAGTGAAATCGCCGATGCCCCGCCAAGCCTGCTCTGTGGTCCCGGCAGCGCCCAAACTCCACGGCGATTCGTCTCGTTTTTCGTAGACGATGAACCCAATCGCCGCAAGCCACAGCGCGCCAACGATGCGGAAAAATGTCTTGGCATCCCGCGCCGCGACGCTCCAAATTGATACATGGTCGTGCAACCGCGGCGTCGGTGATGGCAGCATCCTGTACAACCACCTCACGATTTGCCCCCGGCGTCACAACTTGCAAGTGCCAGATTCTGGACCATGCAGACAGGTGCCAATAGCGGATGGCAACCCGAATGTTCGTGGGAAGACGACTATGGATCGCGCGCCGTGCGGGGCGGGCTGACCGGTGGACTGACTGGATGCCGCCGCCCGCGACTACGCGCATCCTGTGGACGGTGCCTGACGGGGCGTCGGATTTGGTGGCTAGCCTTCGGGAGGCGGCTCGGCGAACTCGCGCCCCTCCCGCTCCGCTGCGAGGCGGCACTCGTTCCACGCGTGCCACTCGGCCCGGGCTTCGGCGCGACCTTGGTCACGGCCTTCGGTACGGCCCTGCTCACGGCCTTCGGTACGGCCCTGCTCACGGCCTTCGGTACGGCCCTGCTCACGGCCTTCCGCCTTGTGCGCCTCAATCACGGGGATGACGAATCGGTTCACCACCACTTGGTACAACGACATCAGCAGTTCTCCTGGGTTGTTGACCGCGCCTTTCAGTCCGATGGCGCGACGTCCATCGAATAGCTGCGGGCCGCCGTTCGATAGAAGAGGTCGTCCCGTTCATCCCGCGACAATCCGAGATCGTTCGCGATGCGCTTGAAGGCGTTCCACATGTTGCCGTAGGAGAACGACGCCTTGTCGACGGGGAAATTCGACTCGTACATGCACCGGGACGACCCGAAGCAGTCGATCAGGTGCGCGAAGTAGGGTCGCCACGCCGCGGCAAGGGTTGCCGAGTCCGGCGGGGCATCCCAAGTCTCGAAACCGAAACCGTAGGTCGCCATCCCGCAGCCGCCGACCTTGACCACGATGTTCGGGCAGCGGGATACGATCTCGATACCGCGCTTCCACTCCTCGAACAACCGCCCTTCGCGCTGGCCCGCATAGGGTCCGAGGGCGATCGGTCCGCCGATATGGTTGAGGATGATGGTGACGCCGGGAAAGGCGTTCGCCAAGTCGGCCACCTCTTCCAACTGGCTGTGGAAACCCCAACAGTCGAAGACAAGACCGAGTTCGTCGAGCGCGGCGAAGCCTTCCCTGAACGCCGGCAAACCTAAAAGCCCTTCGGTGCCGGCGGTGGGATGGTGGGACCTGGGCATTTCGGGGGATGCGTGCCAGCCGTGGGCGTGCCGAATCCCCCGAAAGTTGCGCCCCGCCGCCTGGTGCGCGAGGAGTACCTCTTTTGCTTGCGCGCCCAGGGTGAGATCCGTGAAGCCAATGATGGCACCGCAGCAGCGAACGCCCTCGCCGTAGAGCCCCGAAGCAACCTTTGCCGCGAAGTCCTGTACGAACTCCGTCTCGCCCGCCGGCGCGTCCAGGCCACCGCCTCTGCGGTACTTGTACCGGCACTCGACAAAGACCGTGTCGATGACGTTGTGGCCTGCGCCGCGGATGTCCTCGATCAGTTCATCCGCCAGATAAACTACCTGCCGGCGGGAACCTGGCGGCGACTCCGGCAGCGACCGGCGATCCCACAGGTGATGGTGCGGATCGATGATCGGCTGCTCGGGATCGATCGCGTCTTCGGGCGTGAGCGCCAGCCAGCGTTTCAGGTTCTCGTCCGGAATGTCTCTTGGCTCGGCCATGGCAGATCCTGTCGCGGTTGTGTTCGCGAATGATAGCGGCTTCGCAGGGGAGTGGTCTGGCGCACGGCGAACTCGCTACGAGACATCTATCACCTTCATTACCTCGTCACCCAGGTGGTTAATTGCCTTCACCGCGATCCTACCGGAGTCTGGCTTCTTGAAGGGGCGGGAGATGTCGGAGTGGAGGCTTTGCCAGGCTTCGGGGTCGATTTCGGCCTTGAGGGTAGTTTTTAGTGCCTTGTAGGGGTCGTTCGTGCCCAGGAAGTAGGCGTGGCGGACAAAGAAGCTGGCCATGTCGTAGTTGGTGTCGATGAACCAGCAGGCGAGATCGGCGGCTTCGGAGGAGCGGACGTCACCTGTACGGGGATCGAAAAGGTCCACGCCCTTGATCTTCACTTGAATGCATTCATCGGGGGCGGGTAGAACTTCGATGTCCGGTTCGCCGAAGATGACGAACAGGTTGCCGCCTTTGGTCTTCTTTAGGTCGGTAGACATGTGGAGATCGGCGTTCATTCGGGCTTTGAGGATGGGCAGGCGGCCGAGCTTGTTGGTGTCGGTGGACTGGGCGTCGTAGTTGAAAGCGCATCCGATCAACACGTCGAAGTCGGCGTCACCGGCCTCGCGGGCGGCCGCGATCAGATCGGCGCGGCCAACCGTGCCGTGCTCCGGGCCGATCAGGATGCCGGCGCGGCGCTCGGCCTCGCCTTCGAGGTACCGGCCTTCGGCGCAGATGTAGGCGCCAGGCCAGCCCATTAGCGATGTGAAGTCGATCTTGCCGCGTTTGTCAGCCTGCTGTACGCCAGCGGTACGCAATTGTTCGAGAATGACTGCCGTAAAGTCGTACGCCTCCGTTTCAGAAATGTGATCCTCCAGGGTGTATCCACTGCGTACGTCTTCAACTTGGTCCGACGAGGGTGGGGATGCAGATGGCGGTTCGACTGCGACGACTCGATGCGGGGTCAACGATTCGACGGTGAACGGGCCTGCAACGCGAACCTTGTTCCTATCCTCGTAAGGCTTGTCATAGAGGTACTCGAATTCAGCGCGGGCGGCGATGCAGGCGTCGATCTCGCGTTGGCGGGCGATGCGGGCTTCCCAGAATCGCGCAAGCGGTTCGGCGACAGCGGCGGGCCAGTCATCAGGCGCTTCGCGGGGAACTTCCCACTCCAAGATCTCGTTGGCTGGAACCCGCTCGCCGCTTGGCATGACAGTCGTTTCTTTAACCGCGGCATCGAATAGGATCTCTGTTCCCCGTCGCCCGCCGGTGACAACGGGAAACGGCTTCTTGTGGCCGCGCAAGATTCGATTGAGGTCAGTGAGCGCCGCTTCGACGTCTGATTGTCGACGTTGGTATATGACCTCGATCTCCGCGTTGTTGGCGATAGATTTGAGTGTGATGTGCGGAACGCGCTGGTAAACGAAACCCTGGCGGATGTCGCCGTACGTGGGAGACTCCGATGGTGCCTTGCGAGTGATCTCAGCTTCTCCAAGCTGCCCGTCGCGGCTGTCTGTGAGCAGGTAGTACGGATAGCGCGCACCCATCACGCGCGCACGGGCGAGAGCGAGTGCCACGCGGGAGGTATCGATGGTAATCCACCGGCGCCCCCACTGCTCAGCGACGTAGGCAGCGGTGCCCGAGCCGCAGGTTGGGTCGAGCACGAGGTCACCGGGGTCGGTGGTCATGAGGATACAACGTTCGACGACTTTGCGAGCCGTCCATACAACGTAGAGCTTTTCTTCCCCAAATCCACTCTGCCTCGTATCTGTCCAGAACGAAGTGTGTGGTCGCACGGGAGCGTCACGGAGATATCTAATGTAGGAGAGCGTTCTTCCGGTTCCGACGAGCCGGTCGCCGCGTCTGAGTTGGTTCATTCCTGCTTCGTTGGTCGACCATCCTCTTTTGCCGGGCGAGTAATTATTTCCCTCAAAAGAAACCTCAAACTGAATGGTGCTACTGGGAGTTTGAGAAGTCAGAGGGTTCGGCCGATAGAAATCAGCTCCTTGCCGAAATAAGGTCAACACTTCGTTATCCTTGACACGTCGACGCCGCATGTCTGAAGTCTGAACATATCGAAGGTTGTAGTCGTCCTCTGGGCTCCGCTCAAAGAAGAGCTTTCGGAATTTCAGAGATGTAATGTTTCGACCATACCAGACAAGCATATCGAAGTTGCTATCAAGAACTCTTGATGACTTTCCCGTAGTCTTTAGGAATACGATCTCCGAAACATAGTTGTCCTCGCCGAACACTTCATCCATCACCGCGCGGATCCTATGGACATTCTCGTCTCCGATCTGTACGAAAATGCTCCCACTCTCTGCAAGTAACTCTCGTGCTACTGTCAATCTATCGCGGAGGTACGTTAGGTAAGAGTGAGTCCCGTCTCGCCATGTATCGCGAAACGCCTTTACTTGCTCCGGTTCACGAGTGATGTGGTCCTTCCTCCCGTCTTTCACATCCGTACTTGTCGTGGACCACTGAAAATTAGATCTAAAGCTAATTCCGTAGGGCGGATCCATGTAGATGCATTGCACTTTGCCGCGCAATCCTTCGCGTTCCGCCAGACTCGCCATGACCTGCAAAGAGTCCCCTAGGATCATCCGGTTCGACCAGTTTTGGTCGTGCTGGTAGAACTCGGTCGTCGCTTCCAGGTTCGGTAATCCGTTGAAGTCCGCGAAGAGATCAGGGATATCGGGTGCTTCCTCTTGGGCGCGTTCCCGGCTTTCTCGGCTGAGATCGTCGATCAGCACCTTGGGGTGGACCTTCTCCTGGATATAGAGCGGCGGGGCCTGCACTACCAGGTCTGCTTGATCCTGCTCATCCTTGCCTCGCCAGACAAGCTGGGGATCGAGATCGCGGTTGCGGCGCTGGTAAGCGACTCGAATGGGATCCTTGTCGCTTTGCGGCATGACGGACTCCAGTTCCGCTGTCGGGATGTTTAGCCGCGACTCATCGTTGTGCGACAGCGCTTCAACCTGTTTCTTTGCCTTGGGTTTACGGGCCATCGTTCAAATGTTCCCCGTCACCTGTGGCGTCGTCTTCCTGCTCGACGAATGCCACACCAAGTTCGGTCGCCACTCTATTGAGGCGTCGGTCGCGGGTCCAGAGTCGGGCACCTTCGCGCTCCAAGACCGCGCAAACCAGATGCGCGTCGACAAAGCCGATCCCGCGTCCCATCAGATTGCGCTCTCCAATGCTTAGGGTGACGACATCGTTGCGAAGTTCTGTAATCTTCGGCATGCTGGTTAACTCGGCAATCCTAGTGTTCCGTCAAGTCCAAAAATGCGAGTGTAGCTGCGAGGAATTTTTGGTTCCTGGCGAGGCGCGACGACGCGGTGTGGCAGGCCCCACGCAAGGAGGAGCAACGAAGTCCAGGGGCCAAAAAGACCCGCAGATACCCGTAGATTTTGGCTTGACGGAGCACTAGCCTCTCTGTTGGGCAAATTCCCGCAGGCCAATTCCCCAATCACCATCGAGTGCATGAAAACGTCGCCCGCTCGGAGGTGTTTGGCCATCGTCGCGTTCGGCACGTTCAAGTGATCGACCCAGACGGATGTGTCGACAAGGATCATTCCCCCACTTCGCTTCTTCGGCGCGGAATGTACTCCAGACCAGGTGAGCTACCGCCGGCGAGGATCAGTCCATGGGCTGCCCGCACGGCCGACGAAATGGCGCACTGGGAGAACCAGCGGTGGAAGTCGTCCTCCATCCTGTAAACATCCTTGAACTCCACAAAATCCCAGCGACCGAAGTCCTTCAGCCGGTTCACGCCGGGCACCCACGAGGTGCGCATCGTCTCCGCCTTGATCTTCGCGTCCTCGCCGCGTAGGCCCTTGATTTCCACGACCAGGTTAACGAGATCATCGCCGCCATCGTCGATCCGCACAATGAAATCCGGTACGTACCGGTGCATGGTGCCGCCCATACGGTAAGGTACGCTGAATCCCATGCCCTGATTCTTGACGTACGCCAGTACACGGGGGTGCGATTCTACGATGCGGCAAAATTCCGCTTCCCGGTTGCTGTCACAGATCGCCCAGTTGATGTGGCATTTCGCTGCGTCCGTGCGCCAACGGTTTGTCTTTGAGGTATGGAAATCGACATCCGTGGTCGAGCCCATCGGGTTGTAGCAATCGAGCACCGCCCGCACGCGTCGCTCGCCCAAGGTGCCCACGATGGCGGCATGGATACGTGTGCAGGCGTCGTCGGCGATAACCGAGTAGAGAAGCTGGGCCGGTACGGTGCCGCCGGTGCAGACCAGGTAACCGCTGTTGAGCCAATCCCGGGCAATGCGTTTGAGATCGCCCAGAAGATGCAGTTTGGGAACCTCGTTGGCGCCCCGGAAGTATTTGAACAGCAGGTGCTTCGCGAGATGAAACGCCAGCGTCGCCGGGCGGGCAGCCTTGAGCAGTTCTGGAGTCAAATTGACGCCTTCGCCGAAGATGCCCTCGTTGCGCGTGCGGGTGGGGCCAACCATTTCGGGCGTCAATATCAATGACGAGTCTTCACTGAAACTCGCCGTGAGGCGTTCTTCCGGCAGCTCAACGGAAAACCCTTCCACACGGGGAAACTCGATTGCCAACGCGTTGCGATCTGGACGCACGGCGTGAACGTGGATTGTATTGCGCGGCTTGGTGGGCGGCACGACAACGGGCTCGGCGGTAAAGTCGAAGGGGATGCCGAGCACATCGGCGTATTCGACATCGAAGAGGCCGTCGGCATTAAGTTCATAGGACTGCCGACGTAGCCCGCGCCCCACGACCTGCTCGCAGAGTAGTTGCGTGCCAAAAGCGCGCACCCCAAGAACATGGGTGACGGTGTTAGCGTCCCAGCCTTCCGAGAGCATGGCCACGGAGACTACACAGCGGATGGATTCGCCAAGTCGACCTGGCTTTCCTACCGTGTTCATCGCTTCGCGTAGAAGGTCGGCGTCGGTGAGGGCGTCCCCTGCGGTGGTGTCGCGCGTACGTTCGACCAATTCGCGGCGGAAACGGTCGATCTCATCGGCCGCCATGGCACGGAAGTTCTTGTCGAGCGCTTCGCCGGAATCCAATTGTTCGCTATCGATCAGCAGCGTTCGGGGGCGCGCAAGACGGTTGTTGCCTGCGTCGTAGTTGCCAAATAGCGGCAGATGACCCGGGACGACTTCGCCTGTGGCGGATTCGCGCGCGAAGCCAGCGATGTAGTCGTACACCAATTTGGAAGTGGCGGTGTTGTTGCAGACGACGATGAACACCGGCGGCGTTTGTATGCCTTCCTCTTGCCAAGCGTTGAATGTCTTTTCGTAGTGGCCGTAGAGGGCGTGTATGGCACTCTGCAAGTCTGGGGGCAGGCTCAACGGATCCAGCGTGCCCGCGCCAGTCCGACCCTTCTTCGGCATCTTCGGTCCGATATGCTTCCAGAGTTCGCGATAGCGCGGCATTTCTTCGCTGGGGATGTTGTCCGCAACGGGCACGCGAGGTAGCTTGACGATACCGCACTCGATAGCGTCGAGCAGAGAGAAATCACTCATCGTCCAAGGGAACAGCGTGCCCTCGACATAACCGGAACCGCTGAGGAAGAATGGCGTTGCGGACAGGTCGAACACTGCACGCACGCCGAGCATGCGTTGCATCGTCTCCAATCCGGAAATCCACAGCCGGGCCTCCTCGGTGTTTTTCTTGGCTTCCTGCAGCTCATCCCGGGTGTGCGCCCCTTCCTGGGTATCGCCGGGTTTTTGGCGGTAGCAGTGATGCGCTTCGTCGTTCAGCACCAAGATGTTTTTCATGGCCATCAGCTCGGCGCAAGTACGCTGGAGCATCTGGCCTTCGGTTTCCAGCGTCGAAATGTCCTCTCCGTGGCCCTTGAGCAGCGCCCGGCTACCCTTGGCAAGTTTGGTGCGCTCGCGGCGGCCGAATGTGTGGTAGTTGGTGATGACGATCCTCGCGCGGTCGAGATCGCGCAGCATGTCGTTCGGAACGAGCTCGTGCTTTCCGTAGTAGCTGTCCGGGTCGTTCGGCTGCAGCACGCGCAGGCGGTCTCGAATCGTGATGCCTGGCGTCACTACCAGAAAGCCCCGGGTGAATCGGCGGCTGTTCGGCTGACGCACGGCGTTGACGGTCTGCCAAGCGATAAGCATGGCCATGACCGTAGTTTTGCCGGCCCCCGTCGCGAGCTTCAGCGCAATTCGAAGCAGGTCCGGGTTCGCCTGCTCGTTGGCGCCGTGCAGATGGTCGCGGATATTCCGATACCTTGCTGGCCCGCGTCCGCCAACACATCCCGCCACTTCCGTGAGCCAGATAACCGTCTCAATCGCTTCCACCTGGCAGAAGAATGGACGCAAGTTCTGAAATTCATGCTCCCGCCAATGTCGAAGTAGTCGCGCTGTGACGGGAGTCACGCCGCACCGCTCGGCAGGCAATGTGCGCCAGGCGTCGACATGCCGACGAACCTCATTGATGACGGGCATCGGGTCGTATTGTTGCAGAGTCGACGACAGCTCATCGACACCCAACGAGATCTCTCGCTGCTTGCCGCCGCGTCTTCGGGGTTTTGGAACCGGCGTGATAAGCGTTGACAGGCGTCGTGTCTCAATGACGGTTCCCGTGGGTTTCCGGTCCTCATCCAACTCCCAGTGCCTACGCGGAGACTCGTAGGGCGAGTTAAGGATGGGGTTCTCAAAGAAGGGATTGGTCACTTTGCCATGCCTGTCACGTTGCTTCGTGGATCAGCACGGTGCCGGCATCGCCATTGATCGTCAGCATCTGGCCATGATGTATTCGCAACGTGCCATTGCCGACGCCGAGCACCGCGGGAATGCCGTATTCGCGGGCGACGATGGAGGCGTGCGCAAGGATGCTGCCCATGTCGGTGACGACTCCGACCGCGTGGGAGAAGAGCTGGGTCCAGGCCGGCGTGGTGTTGCGCGCCACGAGAATCGTGCCGGGGGACATCCTGTCGAAATCCGTTTGTGACAGGACGACGCTCCCCCGGGCTGTCACGGTGCCGGAACTTACGGCGAAGCCGTTCAGCGTATCGCTGGCCTCATCGTTCCGGATCTGGGTCTCCTTGAACCTGACCGATGGAATATTGCTCGCTTCCGCGGGGATCGTTCCCGGTGGGTGGTGACGCTTGCGGGCTTCCCGCAGTTCCCTGCGTTCGGTGGCCATCCTGCCGAATTCGGGCCGCGCCAGACCGCGTTCGCGGGCCTCGATGGCCTGTCTCAGTTCCGCCGTGACGAGAAAGAAGGTGTCCTCCGTGCTGCGGAAAGTGCCAATGTCAACCATGCGCCGCCCCAGCTCGAGTGCCATGGGGCGCAGGATGCGCCAAGTGTAGCCGAAGTAGAACGCGGTCTCTTCCCTGATGTGGTTGTATTTGCGGGCGAACCACAGCCGGTAGCGGAACTGCCAGTAGGTCAGACCATCGAGGATTTCCGAATCCTCTCGGTACTTTTGCTCGCGGATCGCGGCGGCGCGAACTTCCTGGTCCTTGGGGTCGTAGTCTGGGTCCTGCACCATCGATTTGAGCGTTGCCAATAACGCGGAAGGATCCTCCCCCTGGGTGGGCTCGATGAAGTCGAGGCTGTAGCCCTGGTGCCCATACTTCTCCAGGTAGGTATCAATGGCCTTCAGCACCGGCCCGTCTTCCCGGTGCGCGCGCAGCGCCTGCATGAGGAACTTCAAAGGCGTCACGATGACGACATAGGTCAGTCCCTCGCTCGCGCGGACCATCTTCGCGATCTCGAACAGGTTCGGGTTCGCCTGCATGGTCTTCGATTCCAGGCCGGTGAGGAACTGGCCGCTGATGAAGTGCTGATCCGGTATGTTCTCGCGCAGGAAGCACTGCAGTCGATCGTCCGTGGACTTGGCGATGCCGAACGTATGGCTTGTGTTGCCGGTCCAGTAGAAGCCCTCTTCGATGGCCATCTCGCGTATGCCGGCCAGCAGTTCCTCGTCGGTGGCGGTCGATATATCCAGCTCACGCCATCTTTCGGCGGTGGCGACCAGCCGCGGCATGGCCTCCTCCTGCCAGGAATTCCAACCCCGGTCGTTGTCCTGGGTCTTGTGGATAGCGATATAGGTCGGATTGTCGCTTTTCGGCATGGTGAGATCGTGTGCGAGGTTGTCGCCCTGGTATGCCTTGAGCAACCTTGAGAAACGCGGCCTTGTCCTCGGCGGGCAACTCCGATACGAATAGCGCCATGTCGTGCGCTTCCCTCTCCCTCACGTCGCCCTGACGCTGGCGTATCTGCTCGAGAAAACGCTGGGCCACGGCCTCCATCTCTTCCGGCGCCATCGTGGGATCCATCACCGTCCCCTTGTGATCGGCCCGGTTATAGGCGTAGCCGTTGCATGTGACGAAATGCGGTCCGCCGCCTGCCATCATGCTCTCGCCCTTGCGCGAAGATTCCAGGCCTTCCGTCAGGTAAAGCTCCTCGAACAGATCGCAGATCGGGTCGGGCATGTTCTCGACAATTTGCCGCCGGTAGAGGATCTTCGCGGGCGGCGTTGGCTGCCAGACAACCTCGATCGGCTGTATGGGCAGGTTGGTGATGGGCCGCGACTGCAATAACGACAGGCTTCCATCCGGGGGAAACGCCCACTCGATATCCTGCGGCACGCCGTCGTAGAGCTTCTCGATCGCGAGCGCCGTTTCGGTCAGTCCCTTCAGCATATCGTCGGTAAGGCAGGCCTGGTCGCGTTCTCTCGGCGACACGTCCTCCATCCTGGTGCCCTGGTTCCCGGCCGAAACGGTCTTCTGTTCCTTCGGGCCGATGATGGTTTCGCTGGCGATGCCCGTTGCGCGATCAACGATATAGGTGTCGGGTGTCACCTCGCCGCTGACGACGGCTTCGCCTAGACCGAAGCTCGCATTGACGATCATTTCGGCGCATTCCCCGGTCGCCGGATTTGCCGTGAACAGTATTCCCGATACCGTCGACGGGACCATGACCTGGACGACGACGGCCATGGCGACGCTATTCTGATCGATGCCGTTCTGGTGGCGATAGTCGAGGGCGCGTGCTGTCCAGAGGGAAGCCCAGCAAGCTCGCATGGCCGCGACGACCTGGTCCGCACCGCGCACGTTCAGGTAGGTTTCCTGCTGGCCCGCGAACGACAGGCCCGGCAGGTCCTCCGCGTTGGCGGATGAGCGGACGGCGACGGGCAACGCGTCGCCGAGCGCGCGATAGGCGCTGGCGACTTCCTCGACGATATTCCGGGCAAGATCGCCCGCGGCGAACAGCGCTTGCACGTTGTCCGACGCCTCGTCGAACGAAACGCGATTCCCCACCACCGAGGGCTTTGCGAGTTCGATGAACCTGTGCTGTAGATCGTTGTCCGATACGAAACTTCGATAGGCGGACGTGGTGACGAGAAAACCGCGCGGTACGTTGAATCAGGCGCGCGCCACCTTCGTTGATGTCGCGCTCGGGTAGTCCTCTAATTTTCGTTGCGCTGCACCAGCCAAGCTGATCGAATAACGCGATTGACAATTCGGACGGGAGTCATGGGAAGAGCGATCGTATCGATCATTCTGGCCGCATTTCTTGCGCAACCGGCGGACGTGGCCGGTGAGGAGGAAGTGCTCACCAACGAGAACATCCTTGTCATGACGGAAGGGGGGCTCTCGGAGCGCGTCATCATCGCAAAGATCATGGCGTCGGAGACGGGCTTCGATATCGCGCACGAACAGCTCGTGGCCCTTGCGCGAGCTGGCGTCGAAGCTGGGGTGCTCGAAGCGATGGTGGTGAAATCGGTACCGTCTGCGGCGAGTCGGACACCGTGGGTCTACGCGCAGCGCTTCGAAGGCACGCCGTGTACGGCACCGGGACTCTACGTGGAGGAGGACGGGGGGAGTTGCGCGGCATCGACCCGCTGGCACCGCAGATTCGAAGCGGCAACCAGGTGCTGACCAGCGTTACGTGGGGCCTCGTTCCGGTGAAGGCCAGGGCGGCCATACGGGGCGCGCGATCCGACACGCGCACAAACAACCGGGTGCCGACATTCTGGTTCTGTCCGGAGGAGTCGGAGTATTCGGCAGACCCCAGGACGATGGTCGATCCGAGAGATTTTCTGGTGGTTGCGCTCAAGGCGAGCGAGAGCCGGAGGGAGCGCTCCGTCCAGATAGGCAGCGCAAGCATCTTGACTGGTGGGCGAACCGGCGTTCCGCCGCGTTCGATCCGGCGCGTGAAGTACGAGAACGTGGGCTTCGGCGTCTATCAGATCACCCCGCGATCAGCCCTCAATCCCGGCGAGTATGGCTTCTATTACACGGGAGGCCAGTTTGCCGCCGGGGGACCTTTCGGTGGCGGGAAGGTATACGCATTCGGCATAGACAAGCGCTAAGACGGCGATATCTGAGATCGAGAATGTGAGGATGGCCACCTTACCCGTGCGCGAGTGAACAGACACGTTGTCCGGCCATCCCCACGGCCACCAATCATCCTCTGAGACCTCGACGAAACGCGCTATTTTTGTCCGCCCGACGTTGAACGCACGGATCCAGTAACCCGGATGTTGCGAACGGGTTGATCGACCGGCATCTTAGGAGTCGGGCCGGAATAACGGATTGATCCATGAATCGCTTGGTTGGGGTATTGCTTGCGCTCATCGTCCTCGCGGGCACTGGCGCGTATCTAGGCGGCGACAGCGCGCGAGGTGCGGTAGACGCATCGGAAAGTGCCGAAGAGCTCGATCCTGGAATCCTGCGCTGGTTGCTGAGATCGCGCTGGTGGCGCCAGACGCCCGACCAGCCGGCGGCGCCGACGCTGTCGGATATTTCTTACGACAGTCTGACGGTGTCCTGGACGGGGCCGGAGAGCGCGGTGTTCGAGATCGTGGACTACGACGTGCAATACCGGACGGCGGACGCTTCGGGGTTCGTCGACTGGGGCCACGACGGCACGGCGACGGAGGCGACCATCACGGGTCTCGCCGAGGACACCGAGTATCGGGTGCGCGTGCGCGCGGTGAGCGATGCGGGGGAGGGGGACTGGTCGGAGACGGTCGGCGTCACGACCCTGGTCAGGCCACCGGAGTTTGTCGAGGGCGAGAGCGCGGAGCGGGAGGTACAGGAGAACGCGGCGCCAGGCGCGGCTGTGGGCGAGCCGGTCACGGCGACGGTGAGTCGAGGCGCGCCGCGCTACAGCCTGGAGGGGCCGGACGCGTTCGCGTTTGTGATCGACGCTTCGAGCGGCCAGCTTCTGACGCGTCAAGGCATCACATACAACCACGAGGCACGGGACAGCTACGCGGTCGAGGTGGAAGCCAGAGACGCGCGTGGCGGGACGGGGCGGATCGCGGTACGGATCGAAGTGCTGGACGTGGAGGAGCCGCCGGGCAAGCCCGGTGCGCCGACGGTGACGGCGTTCGGCTCGACCGGTTTGCAGGTGACCTGGACGGTGCCGACGAACGAAGGGCCCGAACTATCGGGTTACGACGTGGAATACCGGGCGCGGGGTACCGAGGCGTATCTGGACGCGGAGCATGAAGAGACGGCGACGCGGGCGACGATCACGGGATTGGCGCGGGCGACGCTGTACGAGGTGCGCGTTAGGGCGGTGAACGACGAAGGGACAGGGGCGTGGTCGGACACGGCCCAGGGACGCACTCCGAGCGCGGGCGGCGGAGGAGGTGGTGGTGGTACGTCCCCGCCACCGCCACCGCCACCACCGCAGAATGCGGCTCCCATCTTCACTGGTGCGCGGAGCTTCTCGGTGTCTGAGAACACGTTGTCGGTTGGCAGAGTGATGGCGACCGATCCCGACAACGGCGACAGCATCAGCGGCTATGCAATTACGGGCGGCGCCGACCGGAGTCGATTCTCCATAGACGCTACGGGAAACCTGCGCTTCACCACCGCCCGGGATTTCGAGAATCCGACGGATATCTTCAACGCGAGTCCGCGGAACGCCCCGCGCAACAACGCTTACGTCCTGGTAGTGACAGCCACGGGTGGCGCGGGAAGCCGAGCCCGGACCGCGAGCCGGACGATCACGGTCGCGGTATCCGACACGACGGAGCGTCCCGCAACGCCAGCCGCCCCGACAATCTGGTCCGCTTCTTCAGACAGCCTGACCGCGCGCTGGACCGTCCCAGCCAACGCCGGGCCCCTGGTTCGCGACTACGACGTGCAATACCGGGTCGGAAACAGCGGGAACTTCGACGACTGGGAGCATGGCGGCGCGGGTACCGTCGCTACGATCACGGGCCTCGCGCCGTCAACGAGCTACCAGATCCAGGTGCTGGCACGCAGCGACGAGGGCGAAAGCCTCTGGTCGCTGGCGGGAGAGGGCATGACGGTCGACACCGTGCCGACGGTTCTGCGCGTAGGGCTCGTTTCCGACGCGGGTCCGGACGCCACGTACAAGCTCGGGGACAAGATTCAGGTTGCCGTGACGTTCAGCGAAGCCGTTACCGTAGACGCCACCGGCGGCACCCCGCAAATCGGCCTCACTATCGGGACGGGCTCGGCGCGGCAAGCCGCCTATCTGCGCGGTTCGGACAGGACTGTGCTCGTGTTCGACTACGAGGTGGCGGCGACGGACGCCGATACGGATGGCGCCTCTATCGGCGCTAACGCCTTGACGAAGAATAGCGGGACCATCAAGAAAGAGGATTCCAGCGTGGACGCGAACCTGGCACACGGGGCGCTGGCCGACCAGTCCGGTCACGCGGTGGACGGTTCCTCGTCCTCGACCACCCGCCCGTCGAGCGTCGTCGAGACCTTCGCGTTCGACCAGTCGTCCCGCCATGTGGATGACCTGCAGGCATGTGCGTACTTCAGGCCCGACACCGAAACCTGCGAATTTGCGCGCCTGCCGTACCTGGGCGCTAACACGAACAGGCCGACGTTGAACGATGTCATGACGCGCGTGCTCGTCTCGCACCGCTGGATGGGAGACAACTTCCGCACCATGCTCGCGCGCATGCCGCCCGAGACATTGCTGCTGTTCCGTTCCATCACTGTGGTGGTGATCGCGAGCGATATTCGCCCCGCCTACTACAGCGCGGCCTACGGCGCGATCTATCTGGATGCTGCGTATCTGGCGCTGACGGCGGAACAGCAGGCATCGATTACCGATAAGGAGGACTACCGATCCGGATTTGGCAGCGATCTGCAATTCAGGATGCCCTGGCGCATGGTGCGCGACAACCGTTGGATCCTGGCGCATCGCGATGCGGACCGATCCCGCCGGATCGAGGATTTAACCTCCTTTCTCGGGTTCTTGCTGTTCCATGAACTCGCACACGCCGCCGACTATATGCCTGTCGGCGAGATTGCCGGTCTTTCCCTCGGCCAGAAGCCGTACCAGGTGAGCGACGCCCGATTGTCGAGAAGCGTTTCGAGTGCGTACCCGCTCACTTCCGATGTGATGAAAGGCCTTGCCAAAGTCTCCTTCCATGGGACTGACTCGACGGCCACGCAGCGAGCGCTCGAGCCGGACGACCTGATAGGCGAGTTCCCCCCGGATGGGGCTACGGAGTATTACGCCTACAGCACCGTGCGGGAGGACTTCGCGACACTGTTCGAAAATATCATGACGCGCTTTGCGTTCGGCATCACTGCTGATGTGGGAATCACGGATGTGCCTGCGTCGGGCGAGCGTTCGGATGGCGTGGTGGCTTGGGGACAGCGCGGCAGAATCACGGACACGGCTGTCATCAACCGCGTTCGTGCCGCGGTGCGGGGGGTCTATGCAAGTGATACGGCTATCCGCGACGCCGTCGAGGCGTATCTGAATGGCCTGCCGGCGCCGAAGCCCCTGCGGGCAGGGGAGACCTGGGGCGAGAATGTGGTTCTGGACGTTCCGGCCGGGCAGACTGTGCAAGGCGCCTCGGAAGAAGCTCTCAAGGACGACCTCCTGCGAAGGCGATCGATCTATTGACCAACCTGGGAGGAGATATCGATGAATCGTCTCGAGAACAAGGTGGCCTGGGTAACGGGCTCTTCGCGTGGAATCGGCCGCGTTGTCGCCGAGCATCTCGCAAGCCTCGGGGCGAAGGTCGCCGTCCACGGAACGACGCCCACATCGACGCGACAACTCGGCGAGGCGGAGTCGCTCGATGCCGTGGCGATGGAAATTGCGACGGCGCACGGGACGGATGTGCTCGCGGTGCATGGCGATTTGACCGATGTCGATACGGTGGCGCGCAACGTCCGTGAGATCCGGGATCGCTTGGGCAGAATCGACATTCTCATCAACAATGCCGGCGGCGATATCGGTTCGAAGGGCGTCACTGCGGAGAACGCCGGCAAGCCCGTTGTCAACGACGCTGTCAACATTTCCCTGACCGATGTAGAGACGATACTCGATCGCAACCTGCGCACATGCATTCTCGTCTGCCGAGAGGTGGTGCCGGAGATGATGGAAAGGAACGAGGGCTGGATCGTCACTATCGGCAGCATAGCCGGCCTGTCGGGACATCCTCGAGAGGTGTCTTACAGCGTTGCCAAGGCGGCGGTGCACGAGTACACGAGGTGCCTGGCGGCGCAGCTTCGTCCGCACGGCGTGTACGCGAACATCATCGCTCCCGGCGAAATCATCACTCCCCGGTTCGAAGCCAGCCGTCCGACGCGGGACGAGCGCAAGGTCGAGACGGGCGCGTTGACGCGATACGGCTGGCCGCACGAAGTTGCCAGGGCGGTGGAGTTCTTCGTTACCAGCGATTCGTCGTATGTCACCGGACAGGTGCTGCGGGTGGACGGCGGCATGCAGATCTGGCCCGCCTAGCGTGCTCCTAGTCCGTAGGGTTCGCCCCAACTCAATCCTTCGACGGTGGTCGTCCTGGGGCGGTATTCGCAACCGATCCAGCCGTCGTATCCGATCTCATCGCAGAGCTGGAACAGGAAAGGCAGGTTCACTTCGCCGTGCTGGGGTTCGTGACGTCCCGGAACGCTCGAGAACTGGATATGTCCGATGATATCCAGGTTGTCGGCAAGGCGCCGCGCGAGGTTTCCCTCCATGATCTGACGGTGATAGAAGTCGTATTGAAGCCGCACATTGTCGCGGCCGACGGCGTCGATGCAGCGACGGGTTTCGTCGGTGCGGGTCAGCAGGTAGCCGGGCGTGTCCTCGCTGTTGAGCGGTTCGAGGAGGACGCGAATGTCATGTCCCGCTGCTCGATTCGCGGCGAAGCGCACGTTTTCGACGAATACGGACCGGGCCTCGTCGCGGTCATGATCGGCGACGACGCCCGCCATGACGTGAATCATCGGCACGTCGAGTGCGAGCGCATAGGCCATCGCCTGTTCGAAGTTATCCCTGAAATCGGCCTGTCGGCCGGGGATTGCCGCCAGCCCGCGCTCGCCCTTCCCGGCGTCTCCGAGGGGCGTGTTGAGCAGGATCATGCGGAGGCCCGCGTCGTCAATCCAGCGCCGAATTTCAGCTGCGGGATCAGGGTAGGGGAAGAGTAACTCCACGGCGGCGAACCCCAGATCGCGCGCGGCTCGCATGCGTTCTGCGACGGGAAGATCCGGGAACATGGTGCTGATGTTGGCGGCAAATCTCGGCAAGGGAACGTGTCCTGATCGGAAGATTCGTCGAGTCTATACGTCCCGCAGCGTGAGGGTGGCGTACCCGGCGCGGCGAGACGCCCCTATTCGGTCGCTTTCATGATCCTGCATGGTCGCCAGTTCCTGCTCCAATGCTCGTCGGTCTGCACGTGTCCGGCGCGGACGCTCTTGCAGACGTTGTTCGGAAACGCCCGCTCCGAAAATCCGTGTGACAACCGCAACACGACGCCCTCCCGAGATCCGCCGAGCGCCGATGGTTTACGGTGGGCGCGCTCAAAAAACGCGCGTACGTCGGCAACCGATTGGAAGCGGCCCTTGAACAGCACCGGGACGACCGGAATCTCCCGCCGCCGCGCATAGGCCTCGACCTCGGAGAACGATGCGAACGCGCCGTCGCCGTACCGGAGTGCAAAGGCATGAAACGTCTCTTCCTCCCTCACGGGGTCATACGTGATGCTGTGCACACCGTAAATGTCTTCGCCGTAGAGATAGATGTCGGGTTCGTTCACTTTCCACGCATGATGTTTCTTTACCATCGCCATCCACTTGGCATTTGAAGGCACCGATACGCTGCGTCCATAGACCTTTCCGGCGTGAAGCAGCGTATTGCCGCCGTCCAATTTTTCCGTCACCACCACAGGCTCACCCACAAATCGGCGCGGATCGCCATGCACGCCATCGTCCCGGCCAATGGAGGGCGAATAGGGCCAGTACGGTATTCGTGGAAATTTCGCGTTCACAAACGCGTCGGTAGGACACTCATCTTCTAGTGCCTCATGCGTGTCACCGGTGCGGGCCGTCACCGGACTGAATTTGAGGAAGATGCGGACAAAGTTCATCGACCTGCACGCTCAATTCCTCCATCAAGGCCGCGTTCTCGCCCCAATCGCTGTCGGTTGCATTCAATACAACCGCTTTGGCGACCAGTGCGACTGCCAGGAACTTCCGGTCTGAACGATCAAACGCATTTTGGGGCAGTTCTTCGAATCCCCTTCGATCATCTTCGGATGGGGTCACGGTGACCCGTCGCACCCGGCATTCGTAGTATTGATGGTCCGATACATGCTTGAAGAACTTGTCACCCACCCCCGGAGCACCCGAATAGCTGAAGTGATTCCTGTATTCCTCGAAGATCAAATCCTTGTCGTCGACAGCGACAATTCCTCGCTCGACCACACCCTCCAGTCTTTCGACACAACGCAATTGACACTGGATATCGTCTTTGGCGTCACCGTCCCCGTTAGCGAGGATCGCAACATTCGTATCCACGACGACTACGGTCATCCGGATTGCTCCAGTTTTCTTCGCAACGAAGCCTTGGTTATCGCTGCGATCTCGCCCATTTCGTCGCCGAAGAACTGGTGCGGCCAGTTTTCGATATCGCCCCACACGTTGAGAACCAGATCAGTGGCCCGCGCTACGCCTCGAGTCGACGAAACGAAGTAAAGCTTCACGTCGTCGGAGGAAACTTCGTCCTCCGCGACCCGGCGTTGCAGTCGCCGCAGCAGGTGTTCGCTATGACTCTCGACGATGATCTGCACGTGTCGCGCTTGGGCGACATTCAACATGATGTCGGCCAACCCGCTTTGTACCGCGGGATGGAGATGTATTTCCGGCTGCTCCATCAGCACGGTCGAACCCTCCGGGACGTAGTAGAGCAAGACCAGCGCCGGCAGAACCTGCGATACACCGAAACCGACGTCGGTCAGGCCCGTTGGCACGCTAGATGCGGAGGTCTTTACCGTCGCTTGGTACAGATTCGTTCCCCTTGCAATCTCCTCAAGACGAAATTCGTGAATCAAACCCAGCGCGTTCAACCAATAGGCGATCATCGCCTGGAAAGGCATGCGTCGTTTACGGTATCCGAGACTTCTTTTTTCGTCGTCTCGGGTGGCGGCAAGTATCGCATCCACTGTCCGCTCGCCTCGCTGGCCGACATCGTCCGGATTCGCACCCCCCCAGTGATATTCCCGTCGAGGGTATTCGCGCAACGGTCCGAGATAATAGATGGAGTCCATCAGGCCCTCGTATGCCAACTCGAAATCGGCGAGGAAGTCCGTGTTCTGATAATGGGTCCGTGCTTCAGTGGGGAACAAGTGGGTCTTGACCGGATGCGAAAGCGGCCAGGCACGGCCACGATTCCTTATGAACTCGAAGTCGCCGTCGGTCGTCAACTCGTAGTTCGTCGCTGAATCAGCCTTTGGCCGCAGTCTGAAGTCCACGCCGTCAAACCGATACGCCAACTCGAGCGGCGAGAGGCGCGAGGGTCTTGATCTAACCTGCCTCAGGCCGACCTCGCACCGCGTCTGAAGATGGTCGCCTTTGAACAGCAAATCGCCGGGACGTCGTGTTGGATCGTTGATCTCCAAAGTCCTGCGGAGCGTCCATTCGACGAGCCAAGACATCCGATCCCGCTCGTCGTGCCCGTGAACCACATCGGCGAATGTCCCCAGATTCACCAAGTCTCCGGGCCCGCCGAAGTCCAGGACCAGGCCTCGGTCCGTAGCGTTTCTTGTCTGCTTGAGCAGCAGGAGGAATTGAAGGAGGCTGCTCTTGCCGGCGCTATTGGTACCAAAGAACCCCGTAACCTTGCCGAACGTCAAGTCCGCTTCGCGCCACGCCTTGAAATTGTTGAACTTTAGTCGGTTGAGCACATCCGTTGTCCCCGCCGAGACCCGCCAAGTCCCGACCGATATCCAGCGCGTCTGCTCGCACCTTACTACATCGATTGCCGCAAGGTCAGCAGCGACTTGCCCCAGGCGTTGTTCGAAGTCGCCCGCCAGGCGGCGTAGGGTCGAGCCAACGCCTGCACACTGGCCGCGTTCCTCAATGCGCAACATGCGAAACATGATGGTAGTGTTTTCCTTCGAGGACTTTGTCGACGCAACGGAAACACGCCGCGAGGAGAAATGCCATGCCGTCCTATTTCGAGTTCGAAGTGTCCCTGCGCGATATCAGGCCACGGATTTGGCGACGGTTTCTGATCACCGCCGACGCCACTTTCGGTGGCCTGCATCGAGCCATCCAAGAATGTCGAAGAGTTACTGGAATGGCTCGGCGAGTGGGAACCAGGAGCGTTTGACCTCGCTGCCTGGAAGCGGCGATTTGATGCCGGAACGGCGCTCCCGCCGGATGAAGTCCTGGCTTGACGCGGGGTGTGTTGCGTTGGAGGATGCAGGACAACGACACTAGGATGCCGGCCCGTAGCTGCGCCGAACGTCACTACCTCTCGCCGAACTCCGCGATGCGCCCGTCAACCCGCGCGTTCCTGTCCTCCTCCAACCACCACAAGTGAGGAAACCCGGTCCAGTTCATGTGCTCGATCCCAAGGGGCGGATGACGGATACGGTCCCAGTGCACCACGTGGCGTCCGACCGGATGGCCATCCGGAATCACGTAGAAGTTGTGGAGCAGTACGCGATCCAGGGCGCGCCCGGCGGTGTTCATCGCGTCTAACGTGTCCGAATCGAGGATCTTCTCCACCAGAAAGTCGATTGCGGGGTTCTTGATGCCCGCGTAGTTCCTCATATTCGGCAAATCCGCATACCGGGAGGTGAACTGGGTACGCAGGCGGTGGCGGTCCGGCATCTCCCCCACGCGAAGCTTTCGCACGGTCGCGTCAAAGTCGTATTTCCGCAGGCGATTGGTCAGCAGGTTGTTCTCCACTCTGCGCAACACCGCATCTACGCCCAAGCGTGTCAGATTGTCCACGAAGGGCACCAGCATCCGTTCGTGATCGTGATAGGTGACCAGTAACTCGAGCGGAAAGGGCTCGCCGGTGTCCGCGTGTACGCGCCTGAAATCCCCGATGATCCAACCGGCATCTTCGAGTAGCGCATCGGCCTGGAGCAACGTTTCCCTATTGCGGCCAAAACCACCGTTCTCGGGCAGTTCCACGGGATCCGTGAAGACCCGTTCGGGAATCTGTCCCCGGAGCGGTCGGAGCAGTTCGAGTTCTTCGGCAGAGGGCAGTCCCATAGCCTGCAACCCCGAGCGGATGAAATAGCTGTTGTTGCGGGCCATACCGCTGTGCCAGTAGACGCGATTGGCCCACTCGAAGTTGTAGGCGAGGGTTAACGCCTCCCGCACGCGGATGTCGTTGAACGGTTCCCTGCGGGTATTGAAGACCAGGCCGAAGTGCATGCCGTAGGAGTACCCCATCCTGTAGGTCTCTTTCCTGAACAGCCCCTTGTGAAAGCCGTCGAAGTCGTAGGCGGTGGCCCAGTCGTTTTCGTTCTCTTCGAAGTAGAAGTCGAGAAGGCCGGCCCGCAACGCCTGGAGCATGACCCTCTTGTCAAAGAAGTACGTGAGGTCGATCTCATCGAAGTTGAAATGACCGACGGCGAGGTTGAGATCCTTGCCCCAGTAGTCGCGCGCGCGCTCGAAGATGACCTTGTAGCCGGGGTCCACTGACGTGATGCGGTATGCACCGTTACCCAACGGGAGTTCGAGGGTCGTTTCATCGAACGCTCTGCCTTTCCAGAAGTGTTTGGGCAGGGGCGCAAACGCGGCGGTCAGGATGATGAGGTAGGGTGTCCGTTCGGCGGTGTCACTAAAGTGGAACCTGAACGACCAGGCGTCGATCCGCTCCAGTCGAACGATGTCCCCGTACTCCTGCCTCCAGGTGATCGAGCCTTTGCTCTTGATCATGTCGAAGGTCCACAGAACGTCCTCCATGGTCACCGGTCGACCGTCGTGCCAGCGGGCGTTTTCGCGCAGTTTGTACGTCACCCACCTGTAGTCGTCGGCAACCTCCACGCTCTCGGCGAGCCAGCAATAGTACGATGCCAGCTCATCCTCCCCCCGGCGCATCAGGGGATCGTAGATGTAGGAGCCCGATCCGTATCTGGGACTGATGTAGTGTGCAAGGTTCCCCTTGTCTACATACGGATTCAGATTGGTGAACGTGCTGATGCTGCCGACCTTAACGCGCCCGCCCTTCGGCGCCTGTGCATTGACGTAATCGAAGTGGGCCATGTCCGGTGGATACTTCAGATCCCCGAAGTACGAGAAACCATGGCTCGGTTCTCCGGACCATGCCGGCGCCGCGAGCGCAATCGCGCATATCAGGCTAAGCGCGGGCCATCGGAAACCCGTCGGCTGCATGATTGTGCAATATCCAGCCTAGAGATCGTCGAGGTCGACGGGCTGACCTCCCCTCCGGGACGATTCGAAGATACCCATGATGATCTTGATGGTCTCGATGTTGTCCCGACCGCTGCTGATGGGTTCCGTGCCCGTCCCGCAGCAGTGGGCGAAGTGCAGGATCTCATTGACGAAGTAGTCCGGCGTCGGCAGATCGATATCGCTTGTATCGAGGGGCTCGAACGGCGGATTTATTATCCTCTGCCGATCGCGCGCGTCGCGTGGATTCAGTTCCGCCCCCTTGAGCGAAAACATGAGGTCGCCGAAGTGGCGCGTCGGGCTCGCGTCGCTTTGGCCCGGCTTTGGCATTGTCGAATACAACGTCCCGTTGCTGCCAATCAGCATATACCCCCTGCCTTCGGGGGCCAGCGAATTTCCTATGCCGAACACGTCGCCGATGGCGCCGTTCTCGAATTCGAGGGTCGCGGAGACCAGGTCTTCGGCGCCATTCTGCAAGTGCGGCGCCAGCGACTTGCAGACCCCCGTCACCCGTTTGACGTTGCCGGCGTAGTAACGCAGCAGATCTAGGTGATGCACGGTGGTGACCATTAGCATGCCACCGCCCCGGTTGCGGTCGTCCATCCAGTGTCCTTCCCGAGGGCGAGCGTTTCCTCCCCCCATCAGGTGGGTTCGAACGGCTTGAATCTCGCCCAGCTTGCCGTCCTCGATGAGACGCTTCGCGGCGCGGGCTTCGGGGGAATAGCGCAGGTGCTGGGCGATCATGAGGATCACGCCCGCCTCATCGGCCGCGTCAATCATGTCCCGGCAGCCCTGCAGCGTGGGCGCCATCGCCTTCTCGACGATCGCATGTTTGCCGGCTCGCGCCGCGGCAACGGCCAGTGGCGCGTGCGTGTTGTGCGAGGTGCAGATGTCCACCGCTTCGATGTCCGCCTCGCGCAGCATTTCGTCGGCGTCCAGGTAGACGGCCTCGACACCCGCCCGCCTGGCGTAGTCCCGGGCCGCGTCTTCGACGATATCGCATACGGCCATGAGCTGTACGCGATCGCGATGCTCCAGGAAGGCGGTCAGGTGTCGGTTGGCGATGCCCCCTGATCCGATGAGGCCAATTTTCAGTGGTTCGGACATTTTCCCCTATCTCCCTACGTGCTCTCTTGCGAGTAGCAAGAGTAACCCATTGCGACGCCGACACTTGTTGCGAGACCGGCTCCATGTTGTTCGCGCTAACGTACCTGCGTGGCTACACTGCGGTGACCAACTCGGCGTCGCCTGCGGAACGACGAAGCATTTCGGTCTGAGAGCCAACGCGCATGTTGAAACAACTCAGTATCTTTCGAAGGCGGGAAGATCTCTCGCAGGAAGCCTTCCGCGACTATTGGCGCAACCGTCATCCCGAGGTCGTTACACGATTGCCTGGTATTCGCCGCTACGTGCAGAACCATGTGACCGCGGTGCTGCGAGGTGACCCAGGTTGGGACGGCATCGCCGAAGTATGGTTCGATGACATCGAGAGCATGCGCGCCAATGCCGGTAGTCCGGTGCTCGCCGACATCCGCGCCGACGAAGCGAACTTCATCGCCGCCGGCAGCATGGTGTTGATCGTCACTGACGAACATGCGATCGGAGACGGATCGGCCGGAACTCGCGAATGTAAGGTGCTCGCGCTCGTCAAACGTAGCTCCAACCTCGCAGCGGAGCAATTCCAGGGAGAATGGCGGAGTAGAGTCGGCCCGCAAGTGGCGGGTTTACCGGGTGTTCGGCGCTACGTGCAGGACCATTGCCGATTGGGGATATACCGCGCGGGTGGGGAGCCCGCATTCGATGGCATGGCCAGCCTCTGGTACGCAGAGCCATTCTCGTTGGCCGAGGAAGGGTGCCGGATCGTGGCGCTCGAAGAGACGCTGACGGACAGGTCGCGGACGATCGTGCTGGCAGTGGAAGAGGTGGTTGTCCTCTGGGAGCTTGCGCCGCAGAACGGCACGTAAGTGCCGATCAAGACGCAAGGTCATAGTGCGGTGCGGGCTGGGGCCAAGCGCCGAGCCATCGGGCGAGGGGATTGGCGGCGTTAGCCCGCAGTTGTGCGGGCAAAAAAAACAGCCCGCACCAAATGGTGCGGGCTGCGCTAAGAATCAACTCAGCAAACGTTGCGTGCTACGGGGTGTAGGTAACCTCGAACCCGAATGCCCGCGGCGGGTTGAAGCCATGATAGCCGCTGTCTCCGACCGAGTAGATGCCGATCGCATCGTTGAGATTCTTGACATAGAAGCCGTACTCGGTGTTCTCGCGTCTCAGCAGGAGCTTCACATTCAAGAACGTATAGGTTGGCGTCGGCCGCTCGTTGTTCTGCGTCCGGTACACCTCGTCGCCCCTGTGGTAGACGTCGCCGCGCAACGTAGCATCGTTGCCGAAGAGCTCGAAGTCATACATCAACGAGGCGAAATAGCTCAGCACCGGCGTGTACTCTATGCGGTTGCCCGGAGCGATGTTGACGCTCCGCGCGCCGCCACCGATGGGCGCGCCGGTCTCCTGGTTGAGGGTCTCGGCGTCCGGAACCCAAGCGCCGCCGAAGTGCAGGCTGATCGCGTCGGTCAACTGGCCCCGCCCCTCGAACTCGAAGCCGCGCGACTCGGCTTGGCCCACGTTGTCGGTGACGGAGAAGTCATACGGCTGAAACCTGCCCGGGTTTTCGGGGTCGGGTAGTGAAGGAAAGCTGACTGCGGTAGTGACGACGGCGTTGTCGATGGCTGTTTCGTACACGTTCAGCGTGAGGTCGAGCCGTCCATCCAGGATCGTCGTCTTGATTCCGAGTTCCAAGGTCTCGATGTCGTCGCCTTCGAACGTCGCCAGATCGTTGGCGGCTACGGCCAACTCCGAGGCGCCAGGAACGCCCTGTCCTGCCAGTCTTTGAAACTCGAGCGCCGCGTCGGAGAGCCGCGTATTGATGCCGCCCGAACGGAACGCGGTCGCCCACTGGCCGTAGATCATCAGGCTGTCGTTGGGTCGCCATGTCAGGGTCAACTTCGGCGCTGCTTTCTCTTGCGTCTGCGTGTCGCCCTGCTGGACGGTGTTCTCGAACGGCTGCCAGCCGCGATCTGTGCTCGCATATTGCTCGAAGGCACTTTCCGCATAGCGCACTCCGGCCAGGACCTCGAATTGATCGCTTATGCGATAGCTCACCTCGCCGAATACGGCACTTTCATCCCGGAATTGATATCGCGAAGAACCCTGGATCGGTGGCAGCAGCCGCCTGTGGACCTCCCGCATCTGCTCCGGCGTCATGACGTTTGGGTTGAACGTGAAGCCTCCCCACTGGCACTGCACATCGGGGTATGCCGGACCGCCGTAGGAGACCTCGGCGTTAGGCCCGGTTGCGCCGCAATACAGCCCAAGGCGCGAATCGGGTGGCTTGTAGACGTCCTGGAAGTAGGCGCCGACGCTCCACTGCAGCCGGCTGTCCGTCGTGGAAATCAAGCGCACCTCGTGGGCAGTACGTTCATTCAGATCCGCGTGAGCCCGGACACTGCTGCGGGCCCAGAATCCGCCAGCACCACAACCTACGGGAGGCAAGCCGTCTTCCGGGATGCCCTCTAGGCAATGCTGGTCGACCCGGTCGTTCCAGCCGTTGTAGGAATTGCGATCTCCCTCAACGCTACCGGTAATCAGGCTCTGGCCCGCGGCTACGCCGGCCGCGATTTCCTCCTCGGTAATCCGGATGGTGCCGAAGCGTCCGCCAACCCTCTGCTCCTCTGCATAGGTGATATTGTGCTCATAGAACGAGCTGGACAGCGTCAAGGCGGCCCAACCCAGTTCCCACTCACCGGTGACATTGTAGATCCAAGTATCCGACTCTCCGCCGTCGTCAAAGTCGGGCGAGGCCATGTGCGTGATGTATACGGAGTCCGGGCCGTCCTTGAATCTCCCGGTCTCCCCATCGATGCCGCCATTGGGGCCGCTTTCGCACCCGCCTATAACGGGATAGTTCGGTATCGAAGGAACGAAATCGCCGGGGGCGAGGTTGCCCTCCGCGGGACGCCAGTCCGTGTAGCAGTGAAAGCCGATCCCGGGGCCACCGATGTCGGCATAGACATAGGTGGCCGTCCCGGTGATGGTCAGCGTGTCGGTCGGATAGAAGGCGAGCTGGGCCCTGTATCCCTGGTCCGCGACGAAATCCACGTCCTTGATGATCGCGGGTCCGACCTTGTCGATGACACCGGCCTTGTAGCGATGGAAGGGGGTGATGCGCGCGGCCAGCCGATCCCCGAGCGGGATATTGACCATCGCGTCGATGCGGTGCCCGAGGTCGTCGGACTGGGTGGAATCCTCCAGCCGCATCTGGATGCTATAGCTGAAGCCTTCCGGGTTGGGCTTCTTGGTGATGTAGCGGATCGCCCCCACCATGCTGCCCTCGCCGTAGAGCGAACCCTGCGGCCCCTTCAGCACCTCGATGCGCTCAAGGTCGAAGTTCGGAAGCAGCGGTGCCCGGGAGCCCGTGCCCGAGACCGGTGTGTTGTCCACGTACATGGCGATCGGTCCCGTCGGCGCCCTGAACTGGGCGACTCCGCGGGCCGTGACCCTGTGCCAGGTCTGCGTGGCGTTTCCGTAGTTCAATCCGGGGATCGCCAGGAACAGGCTCTTGATGTCCTCGACTCCCCGTTGCTCGATATCGACGTCCGTCAATGCCGAGATCGTCATCGGCGTGTCCATCAGTTGCGTGTCGCGGTACGTGGCGGTGACCACGATCTCTTCTACCAGCGAACCGCCTTCGTCGGCTTCGTCCTCGTCGGACTGAGCTGCGGCGGGCAAACCGAAAGTCATGCCGATCGCGGCGAATGCCGCAATGCCGAGCCGTCCCCGGCTCATGAAATGATTGCTCATTAAATCCCTCCAAGTGGATCTGTTGAAAATTGTCACACCACATCGTCGGCTGGCCATACCAAGCCGACGGTGTCCTCTCACGTGACTGCGGGAAGTTAATACACCGTCTCGATTTTGCTGTCAATGTCGCGTGTGGGTTCATGGGGACTGAGACAGGCAGTCCTTGCTCAGAACGTGCTCGCACAAACGCGCTTCGCAGTCTCCGGACCAGGTCCCTTGGTCTAGCCCGCCGCCCGGTGGCGCGGGATGTGACACGAAGGCGGTTGCACGGGTTGAGCAGCGCCACGGGCTGGTCTTCGAGTTTGAGGCATCGAACTCGATTCAGAGCTTCCTGCCGGCAACATTGCTGCGCTCCTGCTTGGCGACCGTTGGCTCCCCTCCGCGATCAACTGAACGCGCTGGCGTTGAATACGTTGGACGCAGGCAGTTCGAAACCGCTGAGCACGGCCGAGGAGGCGACATTCCCTGGAGCAAAGACGCCGTGGTCCATGTATCCGTCACAGTCAAACGTGAGCACCGTTATCTTGGTAGCCTGAGGATCTACGATCCAGTATTCCGGTATTCGGAGGTCTGCGTAGTCCGTGCGTTTCTGCCCATAGTCTCGCTCCGGATCGTCCGGGCTTACCACTTCGACCACGATGTCGGCACCAAGCCAATAGCGATCCTGACGACGCGAATCGGTGGCGTCCAGCAGAACCATCAGGTCGGGCTCGCGGAAGCGACCCTCGCGGATGCGGAGCCGCAACGGTGCAACAAGTGCGATACCGTTTTCGGTTCGGACACGCTGGTCGAAGAGGCGGAATAACAGCATGAGGATGGACTGGTGTGAATCGGTGGGTTCACGGAGTTCCTCGATGCATCCGTCCGCGAACTCCACCAGACGGTTGCAGCGGTCGGTGAGCGACAGGTAGTCGACCTCGTTCCAGCACCCCTGCGGGGGACGGGCATCGAGCGGGATTGCGCCAGCAGATCGCTGGGGCGTTGCGACTATCTTGGTCATGACATGATGATGGCATCTGGTGTGCGGCGCGGCAAATTCGCAGCGGTGCCAGGATGAAGCCGCGTCCCATCGTTAACGCGTTGGTCACGCGCAACGCATCGCGCCGCTGACCCGGCGCCATGGATTGGTCTTCGACGTTGACGCATCGAGTCGATTCAGAGCTTCCTCCACCTGCGATGCGCGTAGGCCACAGAACCACATTAAACGACCAGTTCGGAAGGATCTGCCGCCGCCAATCCATGGTTCTTCATTCGAGCGACAGCCTCGCGATCAAAGCTTGCGAATACGGTCGCGCCAAGCGTTTCGCCCTGATAGGCGATGACGCCATCAGCGAAGTCTCCCCCCGCCTCCAATGCGGCCAAACCAACATCTACTACGGGTGGCTCGGTGACGACGGCGTCAACGGCGACTATGGCCGTGATGGTCTCGGCGACCTCGTCGCCGCTGAAGCCGTACCCGCGCCTTAAGACCCGACAGTTCGCAGAGCACCGGAACGGGCACCGCGATGACGGTTGCTTGCCGCAGCAACGATTGGGCGATTGCGGCTTGATCGGGATCGTCCTCGACGACCGCGCGAACCAGAATGTTCGTGTCCGCCGTGACGTTCAAGAGTCGCTCGCCCATCCGGACGCAGCGACCTCATTAAGCTCCTCGACCGAGAGCTGCGGAGTTCCGGGTCTTGCCAGCATGCCGAAAACTGAATCGATGGGCGTTCCACGTTGGGGCTCCAGTTGTAATCGACCGTTGTTCAGCAAGTCCACTTCGAGCTTGTCGCCAGGACGCACGCCGAGATGCCTAAGCAACGGCTTGCGTAGGGTGATTTGGCCCTTGGCTGTGACGGTAACGACGATTGTCATGACTGCGTTCCTGTGAATCGCACCCAACGTAAGGTATTTTTGCCTTTCATTCAACCGACTGTTGTGCCGTGTGTATCGTGCTGTCGTGCGTTATACGCCGCCTTGCAGGATGTGCGAGCCCCGCGCACAGCCCGCGTGCAGGCTCAATGCGTCGGTCAATTGGCCCCGCGCCTCGAATTCGATTCCGCCGGGAGCGGCTTTGCCGACGTTATCGGTGACGGATTGGTTATAGGAGTCGGCTATCGGTAGCGTGTAGATTATTCAGAGCAGCCAGGATTGACGTGGAACCGGATCGTAGACATTGCCCATGCGCATGATCTCCAGATTGTCGCGACACACCCTATTCGTCCTGCTGGTCTTGTCGCAGGCCGCCTCGGCCGCGGAATCCGACGCACACCGGGTGGTTTTTGACGACGAGACCAACCGCTATCACGTTTATCCGGGGGGTGACATCCAGGCCACACTCGAAGCCGCAGCCGAAAACAGCGAATACAAGACCATCACGGTGCATGCGGGAACCTACCACCCCGACAGTGACAGGCAGGCGTTGATCTGGTTCAACCAGCGCCATGACGGCATTCTGCTGCAGGCTGAAGGCGAGGTCATTCTGACCGCCGCCAACCCTGACATTGCGAACGAGGCCGATGCCAGCTTCCCGGCCGTGGTCAATCACGTGGTCTATTTCGGCGACGGCATCAGCCGCAAGACGGTGTTCGACGGATTCAAAATCACCGGAGCCAACGGTTTTCTGACCTACGGCGGGCCGGACATCGAGGCCAGCAAACGACTGCAGAGAACCCTTTTCTTCTACCGCGACGGCGGGGCTATCAAGATCTTCGGAAAGTCCTATCCGACCATCCGGAATATCGAGGTCTACGACAACTACGCAAACCCTTGCGCGGGCGGGATTTCCATCGAACACGGGCCGGACGCACTCAGCAAGACTCCCGTACTTATCGAGAACTGCATCATGCGCAACAATCGAGCGGAGATTACCGGCGCGGCCATCGATGTCCTGCCTCTGGGCAACGCCGAGATCAGAAATTGCCTGTTCGTCGGCAACGTCGCCAACGTCGGGTATGACTGGATCAGCGGAGCGCAGCCGTACAACGGGAAACACGGCTCGGGTGCGCTGACCGTTTTCGACACGGCGAAGGCAACCGTCAGCAGCAGCACGTTTACCAATAACTGGGCGGGGGTTGATGATCGGGCCGAGAAGAGCACGTACCGCGACAACATCTTCTGGAAGAACAACCTTCCGGGTGGAATGGCCGAGGGCGCGCGCTACGAGATGGATATCGTCAATTCAGGTGGCGTTGAAGGAAATTTCGTCAACGGTGACTTGGATGACGTGCAGAACAGCATTGACGCCGAGCGCAATACCCTGGATGCGCCCGATCCGCTTTTCGACGAAAACTTCGTGCCGACGTCGCCCGAATACTCGGAAGCTGGGTACCGGCCCTTTACCGCTGACCAGGACGACTGAATCCGAACCTCTAGCCCCCTCTAGCCCGCCATCTCCCGGAAAGTTCCTTGACGGTCGGTATTGACCGCCTGCCAAGGCATATGTACATTAATCCTGTACATATTTGGAGCGGCCCGATGATCCAGGAGACCACCTATACGAAGGCCAGAGAGCGTCTCGCGGCGCTCATGGATCAGGTTACGGATACGCGCGAACCCGTGTTGATCAGGCGTCGGGGACGGGAGCCCGTTGCCTTGATCGCGGCGGACGAGCTGGCCGGTTGGCTGGAGACGGCGCACTTGTTGCGGTCCCCGAACAATGCGCGACGCCTTCTGGAGGCGAGCCGGAGGGCGGCTCGAGGCGAAGGCGAAGCCATGGACATAGATGCACTGCGTCTGCGCCTGGGGCTGGCCAGGGAGTGACTGGCAGGCACCCGCGTCAAGCGGTCATGGACCGAAACTTCCTCGCTGACCTGGAGCATTGGACGCGGACTGACCCCAAGCGGGCGTTGCGAACACTCCGACTCGTCGAGGAGGTGCTGCGGGATCCGTTCGCCGGCACGGGAAAGCCGGAACGGTTGCGTGGAGAACTCGCTGGAAAATGGTCCCGCCGCATCGACCAGGAGCACCGGCTCGTCTATCAGGTCGACGGCAACCGCATCTACTTTTTAGCGGCACGGCACCACTACTGAGGCAGCATTTCGAGCGAAGGGCCAAGGCTCGCCTGAAACTTACCACAAGCAGCAGCCTCACTTGCCATGGGCACCTTCGAACGCGTCGAGCAACTCGTCCGAAGCGTTGCAGAAGGAGGTGGGGCACGAATTGGTGGGGACGCGTGTTCGCCGTTACCCTGGATGCGTCCGATCCGCTTTTCGACGAGAATTTCGTGCCGACGGCGCCGGAATACGCGGAAGTCGGGTACCGGCCTTTTGCGGCTGGCAAAGACGACTGATTCCTATCCGGGCATCGATCCGGCACCCGGGTTCTTCGGCTCTTCAATTTCCAGCAAGGTGTTCATTTTCTTAGGCTCGGAAATGACCTGCTGGCTGCCGGAAGGCCACAAGACCCGGATTTCCTCGATCTTGTCGGCATCGCCCAAACCGAAGTAGAGCGGCATGCTGCTCTGTGACAGATAGCCGGACTTGCCATCCATCACCTGCACGTAACTGCCGGTATCGGTATTCAGTTCCACCCGCGCGCCGATACCGGACCGGTTTGAGGTCGTGCCCTTGAGGCTGACCTTAAGATACCGGGTCTTCGCAGACACCGATGTCAGATTGTTGACCAGGACCATCGGCTCGGTATTGAACTCATTGGTGACGATGTCCAGGTCACCATCGTTATCCAGGTCGAATATGACGGAGGCCCGGGTGCCCCTTGCGCCCCAGATTTCCACCAGCCCACGCCGGTCGCTGCAGGCCCAGAATTCGGCATCCTTCTCGTCGTCGCAATCCAGTGTGAACCAGCGCACCGCCGACAGTTGATTGCGTCTCGGCTCAACCCCGAGGATGAACTCGGAGTCGAGGAACGTTTCGCCGTTTTCGTTCAGCAGGACCGAGTTGACGCCGTAGCGGAAAGGGAAATTCATGCTGGAGGCGATGAACACGTCCTGAAAGCCGTCGGCGTTGATGTCACCCGTGCTCAATCCCCAGGGCCAGTAATTCTCGGCGCCAATCCGGTCAGAGACCTCTTTGTAGGTGCCAGGGCTCTCCTGCTCGAAGAAGGAATTCCCGTAAATGCTGGTTTCATGACTCAGGTCTTCATCCGACTCGCCCCCGGTGCCGAAACCACCACGGATGACGATGGCGGCAGCGCTTATCTCCGACTTGTCCTTTTCCCGCTCGACGCCGATGTTCTCGCCCATGTCGGAGTGCATGTCGGTGATATAGATGTCCATGAGCCCGTCGTTGTTCCAGTCGAATATCTTGATCCCCATCGCGCCCCAGGAAGTCTGGGGGAAGACTTCCCGGCCCATGTTGACGAAGCGCTTGCCCTCCTCGTTCTGGTAGTACTGGTCATCCCCCTGCATATTGAGCACGTACAGGTCCGCCCAGCCGTCCCCGTTGATGTCGCCGGCGGCCGCATCTCCAGCCCAGCCCATGTCCTGCAGGCCAGCTTGTTCAGAGACATCGATGAAGCGATTGCCGCCCTCGTTGTGATAGAGGATGCTTTGCTCGAAGCGCTCGGGCTTGAGGTGGCCGGCAAACGCGTCACTGAGGCCGTCGTAGAACGCGTAATCGACACCGTCATTGGATGCCTCACGCAGTTTTTCGGACGTGTACTGGCCCACGTTGGTGAGGAACAGGTCGAGCAGGCCATCCCTGTCGTAGTCAAAGAACACGGCGCCGGAAGAATGGCCTTTGTGCCCGGTACCGGATGCATCGGTTATGTCGCGGAAAGCCCCGCCCCCGATGTTTTCATACAAGCGGTTTCCCTTGCGAACGGTCGTGATGTAGAGGTCTGCATCGCCATCGTTGTCGATGTCCGCGAACGAGGCGGCGACGGAAATGCGGTCGGGCAGGGCCACGCCCGCTTTGCTGGTGATGTTTTGGAATTTGCCGTCGCCGGTATTTCTCCACAACGCATTTCCGCCGGCCTGGGTGACGAACAGAACATCCAGCCTGCCGTCGTTATCGACGTCGGCTACCGCGATGCCGTTGCCATGATCGTAGTGCACCGCCTTGTAGGTCCTCGCCGTGTCTTCAACGCTGCGATGGCGAAAGGTAATGCCACTTTCCGGCTGTTGGTCGGTGAATTCGAACGCATGGAAGACCTTGATATCAGCCGCGGTCCCGAGCTGGTACTGTCGGCGTTTCGCCAGTTCCGGCGGGCCGAAAACCGTCCGCGGCTGGCCAACCCGCGTGACTTTCTTTGGTGGCTTTTCTGGCGTAGCGGTCTGGGCATGTGGCCCACACATCTGTTTCCATTTCGGCAGATGGCTCACTGCCTTGCAATGCTTGGCGATCCCATCGGCGTCTCCGGCCTGCATGTATAGTTGCACGAGCAACCCGTGCGAGGTGAGCGCCAGGCGGTGTTCCGGTGGGAGGCCGTCGATCACCTGCAAGAACAGCTCCCTGGCGGCGTCGTTGTTGAGACGGCCCATCTCGACCTTCCCCAGGAAGAAGGCAACGCCGATGGTCTGCGTGTTGTCCGAGCCGAGATGGTCAGTGTAGATGTCGTATGCCCTATTCAGGTACTTGTGGCCGTCCAGCGACTTCGCCTGCTCTGTCAGCCGTACCCCGGCGTCGTAATTCAAAGCCGCCAGGAGGCCGAGATCACCTTCTGCCTGGGCAAGCTTGATGGCCCTGTCATAGAACCTCAGTTTCGGCCGTTGGTCGGGTACTGCCGAAGCATGGCCCTGCATCATCAACGGATCGATCAGTTCCAGCGTGTTCTTGCCATAGGCTTTTTCGTATCGCCTGTAAGCGATCTCGAGGACTTCCGCTGCCTCGTCATAGTGCCCGGTTTCGAGCAGCGTTGTTCCGTAGTTGTAGGTCAGGCCGGCCGTGTTCTTGTGGTCCGGGCCGTAGGCCTTTTCACCCAGCTCGTAGGCGAGCCTGGCGTAAGGCAGCGCTTCGTCGAGGTTGCCGGCCTGCACGTGGGACTGGTACTGCGCGTAGGCCTCGGAGAATGTCATGTCCGCGTCCTGGCCAAACGCGGGAACCGTGATCACAAAAAGAAAGACGAATCGCCACATATGCGCCTCCTGACCGCTTCCGTGCGCGTAGGGTAACACCAGTCATGCGGGCGTCATCGTTGGCACCGCGCCTGCGATGTCAGCCACAAGAACTCTCGTGCCGGGGTTTGGAAACATCCCCATAAATCCCATCCGCGCCATCATCGGTTATTCTTCCGTCCCGCAACCAGGAAAGAGCCCGTAGGGGATAGGGGGAACAATGTCCAACCCACTCAAAGTCGGCATGTTAGGGGCCGGAGGTATTACCAATTCGCACTTGCCGGCCTACCTGGAACATCCGGATCGGGTGCAAATCACAGCGGTTTGCGACCTCGTTGAGCCTCGCGCCCAGGCCCTTGCCAGGAAAGCTGGAGTTGAAGCCGTCTACACGGACCTCGATCAGATGTTGCGCGAGGCGGACATCGATGCGGTGGACAACTGCACTTTTCACCCTGCACACGCCCCACTGACCATTGCCTGCGCCGAAGCCGGCAAACACGTCATCGTCGAGAAACCGATGGCCAGGTCCTTGCAGGAGTGCCGGGACATGGTTGCAGCCGCCGACAAGGCCGGCGTGACCCTGATGATCGCGCAGGACCTGCGTTATTCGCCTGAAGCGTTTGCGGTGAAACGCTTCATCGACGAAGGCAGGCTGGGCGATATGTTCGCCGTTCGAACCCACCTGCTTTCACCGCGGGTTCCGCCCCGTATTGGGCGTGCACGTCAAGATCGTTATGCCGACGCCGAGCAAGGCGGCGGCACTCTTATGTCCGTCCAGGTGCACCACATTGATCTGCTGCGTTTCTACGCCGGAAACGTCAAGCGGTTGACGGCGGTGTGCAGGTCGATAGGACCGCGAATGGTCAATGACGCCGAAGACCTGGTCGCTGCGATCCTTGAATTCGAAAACGGTGCGCTCGGCCACTTGTTCGCGGGCCCGGGCGAAACTCCCGAGGACGCTTCGGACGGGAGGCCGGTCACTGCCTCGACCAGGTCATACATGTTGTACGGCAGCGAAGGGACTATTCACTCGGCGCCGGAGACGCTTCCCGAACACCACCACTTCGGAAGAATCATGTTTGCTCCGACGGAGGATCGGCCCATCGATCGAAGTATTCCGGCCGATCTGGAGCGGTGGGTGCATCCGCCCTTCGAGCCCATCGACACGAGCGGTCTCGATCTGCCCACCGTCAAACCCTTCGTCAACGAGATCCTGCACTTCGAGGAGTGCATCAGGACGGGCAGGGAACCCATCAGTAGCGGTCGGGACAACATGGAGACGATGAAGATCATCTATGGCATCTGGGAGTCGTCCCGGACGGGCAAGGCTGTCGAGTTGGACGACCTTTAGCGACTTGGTGATGAAGCAGAATTCCTTTCTTCCCGCCGAGGATCCGCTGTATCCCAGTTCGGACGGCCTTCCCTTGGCTGAGAACGACTGGCAGCTGTGGGCGATTCTCGACGCGATCGGCGTGCTGAAGATTCGCTACCGGGATCGACCGGACGTCTACGTGTCGGGCGACCTGCTGATCTACTACGAGGAGGGGAACCCGCGCAAGTCCGCCGCGCCGGATGTTTTCGTCGTCTTCGGGGCGGCGAATCACAAACGCAACGTGTACAAGCTCTGGGAGGAGCCGAAGGCGCCGGACTTCGTTCTGGAGGTGGCGTCCAGGAACACTTGGCGAGAGGATTTGGGTCGAAAACGTGGGCTGTACGCTGAACTTGGGGTGCGCGAATACTGGCTGTTCGATCCGAAGGACGAATACTTCGATCCGCCGCTGCAGGGTCTCGTGTTGCGGGAACGCGCCTATCGCGCGCTGCCGGCGCTCGTGGAGAACGGCGCGCGGACGATTCGAAGCGAAGTTCTGAGACTCGACGTGCGCGCGGAGAGCGGCAAACTGCGCTTTCGCGACCCCGCGACCGGGCAGTATCTGAAGAGCCACGCGGAGGCGACGAAGGCTCTCGCAGAGGAAAGGGCGGCGAGGGACGAGGCGACGACGGCCCTTCGGTCCGCCGAGGCCCGGATCGCCGAACTGGAAGCGCGCCTGCGCTAGCAAGTCAAGTCAGCGTTCGGGCGCGAAGATTTCTTGCTTCGCGGAGGTTGCTTGCCTGCACGCCAGAGCGGTACTGCGGGTACGCCTCAACGGATCCCGCATGCGTCCTGGCGACCGAATACGGTCACGCTGGAGTCGTGGTAAAGCAAGCGCGCAAAAAAAACAGCCCGCACCTTTCGGTGCGGGCTGCGCTAAGGCCCAAGGTGAGCTAGCTAAGAGCTACCGGTTCATCCTGTACTCAAACCCGAATGACCGCGGCGGGTGGAAGCCGTGGTAGCCGCTGTCGCCGAGCGAATAGGGTGCGATCTCATCCATGACGTTGTTGACATAGACGCCGACCTCGTAGTCGTCGCGGGCAAACATGAGCTTCGCATTCAGGAACCCGTAGGTTGGCGTCTGCCGCTCGTTGTTCTCGGTCCTGAACACCTTCTTGCCGCGGTAGTAGTAATCGCCGCGCAGGCTGCCGTCGTAGCCAGCGAGCTGGAAGTCATACTGCAGCGTGGCGAAATAGGCCAGTACCGGCGTCAGGCGAATGCGGTTGCCGGGCTTGATGTTGATCGCTACGCCCGCTCCCGCTATGGTCCCGCCCGCCTCCTGCGCCAGGGTTTCCGCATCGGGGATCCACGCGCCGCCAGCCCGCAGGCTCAACGCATCGGTCAACTGTCCCCGAGCCTCGAACTCGAAGCCGCGGGACTTGGCCTCGCCGATGTTGGAGCTGACGCTTGTGGGATAGGGGGGGGCTCCCCCGACCGGGGAAGCGGGATCCACCAGTTCGCGGAACACGAATGACGTGGTCACCACCGCGTTCTGGATGTCCATCTGGTAGGCGGCCAGGGTGACGTCGAGCCGTCCATCCAGGACCGTCGACTTGATTCCCAACTCCAGGGACGTCACATCGTCGCCTTCGAACGTCAGCAGGTCCAGGGCGGCGTTGAGGTTCTCCTGGGCGCCGGGGACGCCCCGCGCGGCGAGTTCCTCGTACTCGACCAGCCGCGACACGAGCCGCGTGTTCACGCCTCCGGCGCGGAACGCGTTCGCCAACATGGCGTAGACCATCGTGGAGTCGTTGGGCCGCCAAGTGAGCGTGACCTTCGGCGCTGCCTTCTCCTGGGTCTGGGTCTCGGCGCGTTGCGTCATCTCGTCGAACGTGGACCACCTGCCGCTGGGGCCGGCAAAGGTAGAGAACTCGCTCCTGGCGAAGCGGGCGCCGGCCAGGATCTCCAACTGATCGCTTATCGCATAGCTCACCTCGCCGAAGATGGCGGACTCTTCCCGCTGGTGAGTCGAGGCGGCGCCCGGCCGGCCAGCGCTGGTTGTTTGCAAGAGCCGGTGCATTGTCCGTATCTGGTCGAGCGACAACGCGGGGTTGTAGGTAATGCCCGCGGACCGGCTATTTTGGCAGGTGATATCCGGGTAGGCGGCGCCACCGAAGATGGACCTGTTCTGGTGCCCCACCGCGCCGCAATAACTCCAGGAGCGCGGATCGTCCCCGTCCTCGTTTGTCTCGAGATAGGCGCCGACGGCCCACTGCAGCCGGTTTTCCGGCTGGTTGGAAACCAGGCGCACCTCGTGGGTCATGCGGTCGTAGAGATTCAGGCCGGCCCTGCTGCTGCTGCGGCCCCAGAAGACGCCGGAATCGCAATCGAATTCCGGTATCGCTTCTTTGCATACTTCAATCAACCGCCAGTGCCAATCCGTGTAACCGTACCAATCGCACTTGATCCTCTGATCGAGCGTCAACGGGCCCGACGTGCACTCTGCGAACCTCGAGGAGCGACCACCTTCACCGGTCCGTATCAGCTTGTGATTCGCGGGCTGGGAAAGCCATGCATGAAATTTGTCCTCCGGAAGCCTGTCGGGGGTAAGGGTGCCGAATCGGCCGCCGACCCTCTGCTCCTCCGAGTGGGCGATGTGGTGCTCGTAGATCCCCGAGGACCACGTCAGGTCCGCGAAATCGAGCTCCCATTCGATGCTGAGGTTGTTGATCCACGTCTTCGACCATCCACCGTCGTTCCATTGCGGCGAGGCCATGTGCGTCACGTAGAAGTGCTCGGGGCCCGCCTTGAATCTCGCGGTCTCTCCGTCCAACGCGCCGTTCTGGCCCCTTTCGCAATTCGTTTCCGGGTCGAGCCAGTCGGCGCCCCCAGCCAGGCCTGCCGTTACGGGAAAGCGCGGTATCTGGGCGACATGATCGCCGGGGGCGAGATTGCCTTCAGCGGGGCGGCCGTCCACGTAGCAGTGATGGGCGGTCCCGGGAGCGCCGTGCATGGAGTCGACATAGTGGTGCGTGAAATTGACCGTGACCCGGTCATTCGCGTACCAGGCGAGTTGGGCCCGAAATCCGATCTCGTCGCGGAAATCGACATCCGGAATGATGCGGGGTCCGTACTTGTCGAGGATGCCGGGCTTGTTCCGCGAGTAGGGGGTGACGCGCGCCGCGATCCGATCCCCGAGGGGAATGTTGACCATGGCGTCGATGCGGTGCCCCGTGTCATCGGAATGCGACGGATTCTCGATCCTCGTGGAAAGGGACCAGTCGAAGCCCTCGACATTCGGCTTCTTGGTGATGTAGCGGATCGCAGCCGCCATGCTGCCTTGGCCGTAGAGCGTGCCCTGCGGACCTTTAAGCACCTCGATGCGCTCCAGGTCGAAGTTCGGAAGCTGCGGTGACCGGGCACCCAGGCCCTGTACCGGCGTGTTGTCGATGTACATCGACACCGGTCCGGTCGGAGACCTGAACTGGGCGATGCCGCGCGCGTTGACATAGTGCCAGGTCGGCGCGGCTTGACCGTAGTTCAATCCGGGGACCGACAGAAACAGGTCCGTGATGTCTTCGACGCCGCGTGCCTCGATCTCGATGTCCGTCAATGCCGTGATGGTCAACGGCGTGTCCATCAGTTGCGTGTCGCGGTACGTGGCGGTGACGATGATCTCCTCGACCAGAGGAGCATCGTCGGCGTCTTCGCCCTCGTCGTCGGACTGTGCCGACGCAGGCAGGCAGAACGTCATGCCGATCGCGGCGAATGCCGCAATGCCGAGCTGTCGCCAGCTCATGGAATAGGTAGTCATTCATTCCCCCTTTCGGTTGTAATAATGGCAACCGGCGACGTTGCTTTCCCAGGGGGGTGGTTGTTACACCACTCGCCGGGCAGCGATACCGCGCCGACGGTGTCCTCTCTTGTAACTACAGCCCTGTGAATACACCAAACGATGCAATATTGTCAAGCTCGCCCCGACCCGCGCGCTCCCGGCTACACTCGTATCTTCAGACTTGACAGAGCCTGTGAGCGTGATCGAAATTGGCATTCAGCCTTCAGCAATGCCTGGGTCACCGAGCATCGGCAGCCCGGACTACAGCTACGCTGGCGGCCCACCATCTGATCGGAGCAAGATGCCCCCACTCCAATTGAGCGCTTTCTTCATGAACCATGATGGACGCGGGTTGACATGGTCCTCGGTGTTCCTGGGAAGTCTCGTCGTGTGGGTGGCGTCGGGAATGGCTCTGACCGCCTGTAGTGGCAGGAGCGATGCAGTCGACGCGCCCGTGGTCGCGGGCGTCGATTCGCCGGACAAGGATCTTGCGCAGTTCTTGAACGGGATGATCCAGGACGCCCGCTCGTTGCCGACCTCGGGTTTGATGCGGGGTCGCCTGGCCATGGCGTACGAGAACAATCTGTTCCCGGAAGAAGCGCTGATCAGCTATGCCCAGGCGGCCGCCCTCGACCCGGAAGACTTCCGCTGGCCATACTTCAGCGCGCAGCTCAAAGGGAGACAAGGGCGATATCAGGCAGCCCTCGATGACCTCGAGCGCGCGATCGAGATCGATGCCGACTATGCGCCGGCCTGGCTGTGGCGCGGTACCTGGCTGCTGGATCTGGATCGCCCCGGCGAAGCCATGACGGCTTTTGAGCGTGCCCACGCCCTGGGGGCGGACAAGGAGGCGAGCTTTGGACGGGCCCGCGTACTGATCGCGCAAGAGAAACACGCCGATGCCGTGACCCTGCTCGAACCCTTGGCGCGGGACTACCGCCATCCGTATATCTATCGCACGCTGGGGTTTGCATTGCGCGCCCTCGGCCGGATGGAAGAGGCGCGCACGGCCGTGGCACTGGGTCGAGCCGCGGACCCGCTTTCCTGGAGGGATCCGCGCGCCGCCGAAAAGGCGGCTTTCGTTCGGGGAATTGGCCGTTTCTCGTTTGCCCAGAACCTGCTTGGCGCGGGCAAGGTCGATGACGCGCTGGAGATACTGGAAACGTTGCGCGGCGAGCAGCCCGACGAGACGTGCGGGGCAACAGGCCACCATGCGACGCGTACCTGCGAAGTCCTGAATACGCTGGCCCTTGCGTACGTGCGGGCGGGCCGCGAAGATGAGGCATTCGCCCTCGTCCAACGAGCCCTGTCGATCAATCCCGATTTCTTTCCCTTTCACCTCAATATCGCGGACCGCTACCGTCATCGACGCGAACTCGATAGCGCGCTCCGCCACATCCAACGCGCCATCGCCTTGAATCCCTCGCTCGGTTACGGCTACGAGCAGCGCGGGCGATTGTTGATCGGCCTGGGTCGATACGACGAGGCTATGACTGCCCTCGAGAAGGCGGTACGACTCGCGCCGGAACGCCCGGCGACGCTGTTGTACCTGGGCATGGTCGAAGGGCAACTCGAGCGCTGGCCGCAAGCCATCGAGCACTTGAGGCGCGCAATTCGACTGGACCCGGGATTCGCGGTGGGACACGCTTACCTGGCCCGTAGCCTCGGTGAAACCGGCCGAATCGACGAGGCCTGGCAAGCGTTCCGGATGGCAGAAGAGGGCCGCGCTCCAGCCTATGAACTTGAGGCAACCGAGCGGCGACTGAAGGAACTGGAGTCCGCGCTCTAGTGGGGACGTACTGCCGAGTCGTGTCTGCGGCCGTCACCGGGGCGGCCCTCTTGATGTCAGTGATGTCAGCGTGCTCGCAGTCCGGGGGGCAAGACGGCCCATGGTTTAGCGAGGAGGCCCGCCAGCGCGGTCTCGACTTCCAGCACCAATCGGGCTACGCGGGCCGACCGCTGCTGCCGGAAATCCTCGCCGGGGGCGCGGCGCTGGCCGACCTGGATGGTGATGGCGACCTGGACGCATACCTGGTCCAGAGCGGTCGAATCGGGTCGGAAAACGCTACTGCGGCCAACCGGCTTTATCTAAACCGCGGCGACGGGCACTTCGATGAAGCGCCGGCGACAGCCGGCGCTGATGATCGGGGCTATGGCATGGGCGCCACCGCCGGCGACTACGACAACGACGGCGATGTGGACCTGTACGTCACCAACTACGGGCCAAACGTGCTGTTTCGGAACGACGGCGCCGGACGATTCGAGGACGTGTCACGCGCAGCCGGCGTCGACAATAATGCGCCCATCGACCGCTCCGACAAGACATCACTTTTTGACGTGCACCCGTGAGCCGGTAAAGCGCTTGACACTCAAAACCTAGCTGCGATACTCGTGTCCAAACGACCAAATGAGGAGAGTTGTAAGTGAGTGGAACAGGCGTAATCTAGGGGGTGTCTGAGCCGAGCATCGTGAACTGGGTGTCCGCCTTCATGCCGCTTGTATCGGCTCTCCTCCTCGTCGCTGCTGCGGTATGCGGGTACCTCCACAACCGCCGTACCGCAAAGAAGCAAAGTGCGCTTAGCTTCGTTGCGCAGTACGAAGTGCACCACGGGAAAGAGTGGAATGACGCTCGACTTCTCAGCTTGTCGATTCTTAAGGACAAGAGTCAGTGGCAGCCCATGTTGACTCAGTATGGGGCCGGTACGCTCCCTGAGCACCAAAGGGAACATCTGCAAACGGTGTTCACGTGGCTAAACCATCACGAACTGGTGGCAATCGGAGTTTACAGGGGCAGTCTCGATAGGGAGACGTATGTAGAGTGGAACGGGGACCAGTATAGGAAGTACTGGAATGTGGCAAAAGACTTCATAGTCGAATTGCGTCCACCCGGTGAGGCTGACCCCTATCAATACTTCGAGAAGTTTGCGAAGTCCCTGAATGGACAACCTGTCACATAGACCCGTGCTGCGGGCAAACGATTTCCGAACCTCCGTGGCGTAGCCACCTCAAACGCGGGCAATCGCTGGCGCGGAGGGGAAGACCCACTTAAGTATCTACAGGTCGAAGAAGTCCTCGCACGGGCCTACCCTGGGGGCGCGTTGACCGCTTGGGCGAAGCCATGACGGCTTTCGAGCGTGCCCGCGTTCTGGGGGCGGACAAGGAGGCGGCCTTTGGACGGGCCCGCGCGCTGATCGCGCAAGAGAAACACGCCGATGCCGTGACCCTGCTCGAACCCTTGGCGCGGGACTACCGCCATCCGTATATCTATCGCACGCTGGGGTTTGCATTGCGCGCCCTCGGCCGGATGGAAGAGGCGCGCACGGCCGTGGCACTGGGTCGAGCCGCGGACCCGCTTTCCTGGAGGGATCCGCGCGCCGCCGAAAAGGCGGCTTTCGTTCGGGGAATCGGCCGTTTCTCGTTTGCCCAGAACCTGCTTGGCGCGGGCAAGGTCGATGACGCGCTGGAGATACTGGAAACGTTGCGCGGCGAGCAGCCCGACGAGACGTGCGGGGCAACAGGCCACCATGCGACGCGTACCTGCGAAGTCCTGAATACGCTGGCCCTTGCGTACGTGCGGGCGGGCCGCGAGGATGCGGCATTCGCCCTCGTCCAACGAGCCCTGTCGATCAATCCCGATTTCTTTCCCTTTCACCTCAATATCGCGGACCGCTACCGTCATCGACGCGAACTCGATAGCGCGCTCCGCCACATCCAACGCGCCATCGCCTTGAATCCCTCGCTCGGTTACGGCTACGAGCAGCGCGGGCGATTGTTGATCGGCCTGGGTCGATACGACGAGGCTATGACTGCCCTCGAGAAGGCGGTACGACTCGCGCCGGAACGCCCGGCGACGCTGTTGTACCTGGGCATGGTCGAAGGGCAACTCGAGCGCTGGCCGCAAGCCATCGAGCACTTGAGGCGCGCAATTCGACTGGACCCGGGATTCGCGGTGGGACACGCTTACCTGGCCCGTAGCCTCGGTGAAACCGGCCGAATCGACGAGGCCTGGCAAGCGTTCCGGATGGCAGAAGAGGGCCGCGCTCCAGCCTATGAACTTGAGGCAACCGAGCGGCGACTGAAGGAACTGGAGTCCGCGCTCTAGTGGGGACGTACTGCCGAGTCGTGTCTGCGGCCGTCACCGGGGCGGCCCTCTTGATGTCAGTGATGTCAGCGTGCTCGCAGTCCGGGGGGCAGGACGGCCCATGGTTTAGCGAGGAGGCCCGCCAGCGCGGTCTCGACTTCCAGCACCAATCGGGCTACGCGGGCCGACCGCTGCTGCCGGAAATCCTCGCCGGGGGCGCGGCGCTGGCCGACCTGGATGGTGATGGCGACCTGGACGCATACCTGGTCCAGAGCGGTCGAATCGGGTCGGAAAACGCTACTGCGGCCAACCGGCTTTATCTAAACCGCGGCGACGGGCACTTCGATGAAGCGCCGGCGGCAGCCGGCGCTGACGATCGGGGCTATGGCATGGGTGCCACCGCCGGCGACTACGACAACGACGGCGATGTGGACCTGTACGTCACCAACTACGGGCCAAACGTGCTGTTTCGGAACGACGGCGCCGGACGATTCGAGGACGTGTCGATTGCAGCCGGCGTCGACGATGGGGGCTGGGGCTCCGCGGCCGCCTTCCTGGATCTGGACGCGGACGGTGATCTGGATCTGTTCGTCGTCAACTACATGAACTGGACGCCCGAGACCGAGCGAGACTGTTATGTGCGCGGCGCGATCACGTATTGCGGACCCGGACAATACACCCTCCCGGCCATGGATCGGCTGTACCGGAACAACGGCGACGGGACCTTCACGGACATCACCTTCGATGCCGGCATCAACGTCTCCTTCGGCAACGGTCTGGGCGTCGTGGGCGCGGACTTCAATCGCGACGGACTCACGGACGTGTTCGTCGCCAACGATATGTTGGTCAACCAGTTGTGGTTGAACCGCGGCGATCTGCGCTTCGAGGACGAATCGCTCCTCTGGGGTTGCGCCGTGGACGAGCACGGCATTGAAAAAGCCGGGATGGGAGTCGCCGCGGCGGATTTCGACAACGATGACGATACCGATCTGCTGGTAGTGAACATGGAGCAGCAAACCGATTCTTTCTTCCGCAACGAGGGCAGCTACTTCGTCGACGCCACCCGCATGGTGGGGCTCGGCGCTTCGAGCCTGCGCCATACGCGCTTCGGCGTGGTCCTGGCGGATTTCGACAATGACGGCCGCCTGGATCTCTACGAGGCGAACGGTCGAATCGAGTCGTCGGACCCCTCGGTCAAGCAAGACTTCGCGGAGCCCAACACGCTGTATCGCGGCGCCGTGAGGGGCACATCGTTCCGATTCGAGGAAGTCACTCCCCAGGGTGGTGTCACCCCGCCGCTCCTGCACACCAGCCGGGGCCTCGCCGTCGGCGACGTGGATGACGACGGCGGCGTCGACCTGTTGGTCATGAATCGCGATGCCGCGCCCTATCTGCTAATGAATCGCGTCGCCCGAGGCAATTGGGTGCGATTCGAGGTGCGCACGGCCGCTGGACGCGACGCCCACGGGGCGAGTGTTTCGGCAACCGTCGGAGCCACCCGACAGCGCCGCGATGTGCAGCCGGGCGCCAGCTACCTGGCGTCGAGCGACCCGCGCGTGCACTTCGGTCTCGGCCGGGAGACTCGGGTTGGCAACGTCGTCGTTACGTGGCCGGGCGGCGAGAGGGAAGCCTTCGGTGGTTTCGAAGCGGGAGCCACCTATCGCCTTGCTCACGGTCTTGGCAGCCCGGTGAAATAACGTCCTGCATCATGCGGCCGCTGGGCGGCCGTCACTCCCGTCACCGAAGGGTAGTGACGCGGCGCTTACCATCAACCGGCTGGCGAGAGACGCTCTACCTTGATCTTGTCGGCTTTATCTGAACCGCGGCGACGGGCACTTCGACGAAGCGCCTGGGGCAGCCGGCGCTGACGATCAGGGTTACGGCATGGGCGACCGCGGACCCGGACAATACACCCTCCCGGCCATGGATCACCTGTACCGGAACAACGGCGACGGGACCTTAACGGACATCACCTTCGATACCGGCATCAACGTCTCCTTCGGCAACGGTCTGGGCATCGTTGGCACGGACTTCAATCGCGACGGACTCACGGACGTGTTCGTCGCCAACGACATGTTGGTCAACCAGCTATGGTTGAAACGCGGGGATCTGCGCTTCGAGGATGAATCGCTGCTCTCGGGTTGCGCCGTGGACGAGCACCGCATTGAAAAGGTCGGGATGGGAGTCGCCGCAGCGGAGTTCGATGACGATGACGATACCGATCTGCTGGTAGTGAACATGGAGCAGCAGACCGATTCCTTCTTCCGCAACGAGGGCAACTATTTCGTCGACGCCGCCCGCATTGTGGGGCTCGGCGCTTCCAGCCTGCGCCATACGCGCTTCGGCGTGGTCATGATGCACACGCGACCCGGACGGATTGCCGCGCCGTTGGTTTTCGTATACTATCGACGATAGTAAACGGAAGTCACGGCCTACAATTCATGAGTCATACCGAAGCCCTTGCCGATCAACGGTACTTTCAGGTCCACGGGCTCAAGGCCGTGGCACCCGAGAGGTTGAACGCCGCGCTCAAAATGGCGATCAACGAACTTGAAGTCGCGTTGTACGGCTCGAGCCGCGCCGAGCTTACCGACGCCGAGATCGCCATGTTGGAGCGTAGCGGGGCCGATCTCGATGAACGGCCGGGCGACACGGACCCCATGCTCGACTACGCCAAGGAGTTCGCTGCCATCCTGACAACGAGCCTGACGCCTACGGTGCTTGCCCAAATGCTCGGTATCACGCCGGTGCGGGTGCGGCAGATGATCCGGGAAAGGAGGCTCTACGCGCTTCGGATCGACGGGCGCTTGCGCGTCCCCGTCTACCAACTTGCTGAGCAGACACTCGTACCTAATGTCGGCCAGGTGAATCAGGCGATCGCCGATCTCGACCCGGTCTCGGCGCAACGCTGGATCACCACCACCGATCCGGATCTGCAAGACATGACGCCACTCAATTGGCTGAAGGCTGGACGCGAGGTCAACGCCGTGCTCAAGGTGGTGCCGCAGCGGTAGTGCCGAAAGTCCCCCAACACCCGGATCTCGACAGACTCAATTCCACGGCTCCCGAGTGGCACCCTATTCGGCTTGGTGACGAGCTGTGGCGGGTGTACTTCCGCAGCGGCCAGCACCCGTCCCGATGGAATCAGTTCCGTACGTTCGGCCCTACCGACGCGCGCTTCGACCACCAACTCCAGGGCCAGCCGGAAACCAGGCGCGCAGTCATGTATCTGGCATTTAGCCCGGTCACCTGCCTCGCAGAGGTCTTCCAAAAGACCCGCACCATCCACCGTACACACCGCAAGCCCGCGTTGGTCGGGTTTGCCATGACATCGTCGCTCAAGCTCCTGGACCTCACCGGCGCGTTCCCGACGCGCATAGGTGCATCGATGGGACTGATGACTGGCGCACGATCGGTGGGCCGCAACTGGGCTAGGGGGCTCTACGCGGCGTACCCAGAGGCGCAGGGCCTAGCCTACCCCTCCTCCATGCACGCCAATGCCGTGGCGATTATGCTGAACGATCACACCGATCTGGCACAAGCACTGCCGCGCTCCCCTGGTTTTCATAAGGCGCTGGACGATCCCAGCATGATCACCATGTTGAAGAACGCCGCACGGGAACTGGGCTATGTGATCCGCTAGTCCCGCTACTAGCCCAGGTTTCGGCGCAGCGCGGCTTGCGGTGATGGATGGGGCGCAGCCCGAGTTCGGATTTCAGAGAACGGAACACCGCCTCGAAATCCGCGAGTGCAATAGACGCCGGGATGGGTGCCGCTCGAGATGCACCGCGCGGCCGCCGCGGGCGCGATGCGCCATCGCCGCCTCGGATTCGAATCGACGCTTGCGCTCGCGGCTGACCACGATGTAGCGGTAGCCGTTCTCCTTGAGCCAATGGACCTGCTCCGCCATGGCGATGCCTCGGTGGAGCACCACCCGCGACCCCGGCAGCGCCTTGAGCGCCTCGAGCATGCCGGCCAAGGTCCGGTTCTCCTTGACGTTGCCCAAGGCGGTTGATCCCACCCTGCTCCAGGGACTTTGCGTGTGCGCCGAGTGCGGCTACGCGATGGGGCGGAGTTCCGGGTCCGGCGGGCGTGGTGGCCGCGTTCAATACGACCGATGCCACGGCATCGATAGTTGGCGTCGGCCGCAAGGAGCCGTTTGCGACAACGGTCTGGACATCGTGGGCGCGGACTTCAATCGCGACGGACTCACGGACTGGCGTCGAGCGACCTGCGGGTGCACTTCGGTCTCGGCCGGGTGGAGAGATGGAAGCCTTCGGTGGTTTCGAAGCGGGACGCACCTATCGGCTGACTCGCGGTCGTGGCAGCCCCGTCAAAGAAGGCCTTAGAGTTTCAAAACGAACAACGCCTGCAAGGCGCTTTCGTCGGTGGCGCCGTCGCCCAGGTTGTTCATCTAGAACTGGTATTCGAGCCCCACAGAGATGCGGTCGTTTGGATTCCAGCGCAACTGGGGTTGCGCGAGGATCCATGACTCGACCTTGCCGCCGAATCCGTTCTCGCGTTCTGCGACGTACTCCAAGTGGCCTTCGATGCTGAAGCTGGTTTCGCCGATCCTGAACGGTCGCGCGAAATTGAAGTCGACCATGAACGCGTCGTCTTCCCTCGGCGCGCCTCCGGAGGTGCCCCTTCGCTGTCGTCGATATAGGCGGCGATATCGAGATTCGCGAACGCGAAGCGGGCAGGTCGAGGGACAGCCGCAGGCCCGGGAGATACTTCCTCACGTTGGCGTCGGCGCCCCAGTTGATGCCCAGGATGAGGCCGACGTCCGAAACGACACCGGCGCCCATTCCCGTGCCCCGGATCTTTCCGATGCTGAAATTCGAGTACCACTCGCTGTAGATGTCGAAGTCCTGGAACCCCGGGTCGCGCGCGTCGAGCACGTCCATGAAGAAGAAGTTGTCGCCGTACTTCCATCCGCTGGCGGGTTGCAGCGCAGTTGCAGTTCGGTGTTGCTCCACTCGGTGCCTTGGGCGGACAGTGTCGACAACAGAGCCAGAACTGCTAACCCACTACCGCAACGTCTTGGCGCAAGCATCGTTCTCTCGGAAAAGCCTTTCGAAGCCCAGTCTATCGTAGGCCAGGGCTATCGATTCCTATGCGTTTCCGGGGCGATGGCAGCGAACAGGGCGGTTGTGATCAGGAGCGCGGCCGCCGCAGTCCAAAGGGGGGCGTCGAGGCCCTGCGCGTCGCCTAGCCAACCGAGCAGGATCGGCCCCACGACGTAGCCGATATCGCTCAGTGTCCGGTAGGAGCTTATCGCCGACGCGTTCAACCCGGGCGGCGCGGAGTCGGCCGCGTAGGCGGCGGGCGCGGCGGCGCTGGCTGCGCTCGCGCCTCCCCAGACGACGCAGGCGAGGAGAAACCAGGCGTAGGCGGGCGCCAGGCTGAAGCAGAGCATGGACAGGCTGGTGAGCAGGGTGGTGGGTACGATGACCGACTTGCGCCCGTAGCGATCCGCGAGCGCGCCCGCCGGATAGGTGACGGCAAGACCGATGACGCTGCCGAGCGCTAAACCGAAGCCGATGTCGCTGGGGTCCAGTCCCAGGCGATCCCGCGCGAGGACGGGAACGATGCTGAACAGGGCGCCGGTTCGCGCCGCGGCGCCGGTCAGGCTGATCAGGCAGACGAGCAGAAAGCCGACGTTGCCGACAAGCGCCCGAATCTGGCGACGAAACGGCAAAACCGAAACGCTCGACTCCCGTTCGGCTGCGCCCATGGCGCGCGTCTCGGCCACGCCGAACCAGGCGATGGCCGCGACGATGGCACTGGCCACACCGTAGACCAGGAACGGCGCCTCCAGCCCGAACCGCTCGGCCAGGTAGCCGCCGGGCAGGGGGCCGATGCCGACAGCGAACAGGAACACGCCCTGGTAGATCGACAAGGTGCGGCCTCGCGTCGAGGCGCGGGTGATGTCCGCGAGCACGATCAGGCCGGCGGTTACCACGATACCGGCTCCGGCGCCCGCGACGAATCGAGCCAACACCAGTTCCACGTAGCCTCCGGCCGCGGCGCACCACAAGTTGCCCAGCGCGGACAACGCGCCGCCGATGGCCAGGGCATTGCGCCTGCCCAGCCGATCGGCTACCTGACCGGTGGGCACGGCGAGCAGAACCCGGGCCAGCCCATAGACGGCAACCGTCGCGCCGATGGCGACCTGGGGCACGCCGAATGACTGCGCGTACAGGGGAAGTACCGGAATCACCGCGCCGAAGCCCAACTGATTGACAGCGATCAGGACGCACATCCATGCGAGGACGCTACGTTCGGACTGCCTTGTTTGCGCGTTCATGTGGTCGACGTGCCCTCATTGCCGGACTGCTGGCGCTGACGTTCAAGGGGCTTGATAGAGAGCGCGGGCTAGCTTATCCGATGACGCAGGGTTGCCGACAGAATCGAGCGTGTCAGTTCGCTGGCGCACTGTGGCATCATTAATCGTCTACGCAACTGCGAAGTGAGCACCTATGAGCGAAGCGATCGATTTTCGATATGTGGGCACGCGACCCGTCAGACCGGACGGCGTCGACAAGGTCACCGGACGAGCGAACTATGGCGCGGACTTCAGTCTCCCGGGGATGATCGAGGGCCGCGTCCTCAGGAGCCCCCACGCCCACGCGCGCATTTTGGGTATCGATACGAGCAAGGCACTCGCAATGGACGGGGTGTTGGCTGTTGTCGCCGGCGATGACTTCCCGGCGCTTGGCGAGGTTCGGGATGCGGATCTGGCCGTCAACGTCATTGCGCGCGATCGCGTGCTATATCACGGCCATGCGGTCGCCGCGGTGGCCGCGACATCAACGACTATCGCCGATCACGCCCTGGAAGCTATCGAAGTGGAATATGAGCCGCTGCAGGCGTTGATGTCGATGGAAGAAGCGATCGCGCCGGATGCACCGCTCATACACGACGACATTTTCACCCAGGGGTTGCCCGAGACGCCGACGGAGCCGTCGAACATACCGCAGAAATACATGCTCACCGGCGGTGACCTCGAGGCCGGTTTCGAAGCAGCCGACCTCATCGTCGAGGGCGAGTATTCGACGCCCACGGTGCATCAGGGCTACATCGAGCCGCACGCCTGCGTTGCCAACATCAATGAAGAGGGGCGAGCGACGGTATGGTGCTCCACCCAGGGCCATTTCGGCGTACGCGGCTCCGTGGCCGGGGTGCTGGGAATGGATGTGTCCAGGATCAAGGTCATACCCAGCGAGATCGGCGGGGGATTCGGCGGCAAGCTCACGCTGTACCTGGAGCCGCTGGCCGTGCTGATGTCACAACGATCCGCGCGCCCCGTGAAGATGGTCATGACCCGCGAGGAGGTGTTCCGTGCCTCGGGTCCGGTGTCGGCCACGCGCTCGCGTGTAAAGATCGGTGCCAAGCGGGACGGCACGTTGACGGCGATGCAAGCGGAGCTGTGGTATGAGGCGGGCGCTTATCGTGGCGGTGGGCCAATGCGACCTGGATGCATGTGCATCTTCGCCGGATATATCTGTCCGAACTTCCTCATCGAGGGCTACACCGTGGTGGTCAACAAACCCAAGGTCGCCGCTTACCGTGCGCCGGGTTCGCCGCAGTCGAACTTCGCTGGCGAATCGACGTTGGACGAACTGGCTCGCAAGCTGGGCATGGACCCCATCGAGTTGCGTCTGAAGAACGCCGTTAGCGAGGGCAGCCAGTCCACCTACGGACCCAAGTTCTCCAAGGTCGGCCTGCGAGAATGTCTCGAGGCGGCCAGGCAACACCCGAACTACGCCGTTGAACTGGGTGAGAACGAGGGTCGCGGCGTTGCCGCGGGGTTCTGGTTCAACGGCGGCAACCAATCGTCGGCGGAAGTGCTGGTCAACGAGAACGGCACGGTGACGGTCGTGGAGGGCAATCCCGACATCGGTGGCTCGCGTGCCTCGATGGCGCTGCAGTGCGCCGAGATTTTGGGCATTCCCTATGAAGATATCCAGGTAGTGGTGGCCGATACGGAAAGCGTCGGCTTCAGCAATGCCACCGGCGGTAGCCGCACGACGTTCGCCACCGGCATGGCCGTGATCGAGGCGTCGCGGAAGGTCATCGTGGATCTCCGGGAACGCGCCGCATCCACGTGGGACGTGGACGTCGATCAGGTCGACTGGATCGACGGCCGCGCGGTGCCGAAACCGGGTGCCAATGTGGATGTCGAGCCGCTCTCGCTGCGCGAGATTGCGGGCGCCGCGGCGCGAACGGGGGGGCCGATCAACGCAACGGCGTCCCTCAATGCGCAGGGGCCGGGACCCGCGTTCGCGGTGAACGTCGCCGACGTCAGGGTCGATCGCGAAACCGGCAAGACCCAGGTGCTGCGGTTCACGGCCATCCAGGATGCGGGCAAGGCCGTGCATCCGAGCTACGTCGAAGGACAGATGCAGGGCGGAGCGGTCCAGGGCATCGGATGGGCATTGAACGAGGAGTACATCTGGGATTCCGAAGGCAAGTTGGAAAACGCAGGGTTCCTCGACTATCGCGTGCCGGTCGCGTCCGACCTGCCGATGATCGATACGCATATCGTGGAGGTCGCAAATCCCACGCATCCGTTCGGTGTTCGGGGATGCGGCGAGACGCCGATCGTTGCGCCGTTAGCCGCTACCGCGAATGCGATTCGAGGCGCAACGGGGGTGCGCGTAGGAGATCTCCCGATTTCGCCCCCGCGCTTGTTGGCGGCGCTATCGGAAGACTGATCGGATCGGATTGAGCGCCCGATAGGGCTGCTCGCGGCGGGCGGGCCTGGCGGCGCGCCCGCCGGTCCGTGTTCGCGGCGTTGGTGGGATCGGGATATCCGGTCAACCGAGATGCCACGCCGTGCGCTCGCGCAATTTGGCGAGGAACCCCTCGGTGTAGGCCTCTTCCGGCGCTTCGCGCACCATTTTGTCCAGAAGATGGGCATCGTCGCCGACGAGAATGCGCCAGCGCTCCTCGCGGACGCCGTCCAGGATGATCGTCGCCGCTTGCTCTGCCGTCGTCGGCGCGCCATCGCGAAAACCGCGGCCGATCCCGTCCATGATCTCGCGCAGTTGGTCGTCGCTGGCTGTGGCGTCGATCAAGCCGAGCGCGGTGAACTGTTTGCGCAGGCGGGCGAAGTCTTCGCTGGTGTAGTCGCCGCTACGCATGATCCTCCCCGTGTTTATGGCGATGGATGTGCCTATGTGGCCAGGCATCACCACCGACACCTTGACGTGGGGCGCGTTGTTGGCGAAGTCGGTGATCAGCGCCTCTGTGAAGCCCTTGATCGCGAATTTCGCGGCGCTGTAGGCGGAGTGGGCGCTGTGGGGGCCGAGTGTCGCCCAGAAGCCGTTGACGCTGCTCGTGTTGATCATGTGCGCCTCGGAACTTGCGACCAGCATGGGCATGAACGCGCGGGCGCAGCGGTAGACGCCGAGCCAGCAGATGTTGAAGGTGCGCTCCCACTCGTTGCGGTCACCGTTGACGAAGCTTCCGCCGCCGGCGACACCGGCGTTGTTGAACAGCAGATCGATGTGGTCGGTGTCGTGTGCGGACCTGACGGCATCGCGAAATGCAAGGACCTCGTCCTCGATGGACACGTCGCACCGGTGGGCGCTGACCACGCAGCCCTGGGCGGCTTCGCGTTCGCACAGCCGCCTGGTTTCAGCGAGATTGTCCTCGAGGATGTCACAGGTGGCGATGCCGCAACCCTCGGCGACCAGTTGCCGGGCGAGTGCTCTCCCCATGCCCGTTCCGCCGCCGGTGATGACCGCGATCTTCCCTGTGAATTCCTTCATCGTGGCTCCTTGCCTTTGTGTTGCGGGGTCGCGCCTGAAGTATAGGATCGTGCGGCCTCGGGTTTCGCGCCGTCGTACGTGACGGACCCCCGATGGACGACCCGCGCCCATAAAGAGAGAATGACGGGTCAATAAAAAACGGAGGAGGGACATCAGTGCCTGTAGAAATTCGACTGCTGGGACGCACGGGCGTCAGGGTGAGCAACCTGTGTCTGGGTGCGATGACCTTCGGACGCACGACTGAACCGAAAGACGCGTACGCGATGGTGGATCGGGCCATTGAACGCGGCGTCAACTTCATCGACACCGCCAACGCCTATGGTCGGGGACTGAGCGAGACGGTCGTCGGCGAGGCGTTGGCGCGCAATGGCAAACGTGATCGGATCGTCCTGGCGACGAAGTTCCACGGTTCCATGGACGACGATGATCCGAACATGCAGGGCGTATCCCGCAGGCACATCCTCCAAGCGTGCGAAGCAAGCCTGTCCCGGTTGCAGACGGACTACATCGATCTCTACCAGATCCATCGCCCGCGCCCGGAAACGGCCATCGACGAGACGTTGCGCGCGCTGGACGACCTGATTCGCGCCGGCAAGGTGCGCTACATCGGGACATCCACATTCGCGGCGTGGCAATTCGTCGAGTCGTTGTGGGTGTCGGAGAAGCACGGCCTGAATCGTTTCATCTGCGAGCAGATGCCGTACAACCTGCTCGACCGTCGCGTGGAGCGCGAACTGATACCGATGGCGCAGACCTACGGCGTGGCGACCATTCCGTGGGGTCCGTTGGCCGGCGGGATGTTGACGGGCAAGTACAAGCGTGGCGAGGAGCCGCCGCCGGGGACGCGCTTCGGCGAGGAGCGATCCCAGAGGAGCGGGCGCTTTCACCAGGGCATATTCGACGTTGTCGAGGCGCTGGAATCCCTCGCAAACGCGCGCGGCGTGGCGCTTTCGCAGTTCGCGCTGGCCTGGTTGATGGCGCGGCCGGGGGTGACGAGCCCCATCATAGGTCCGCGAACGATGGAACAACTCGATGACAACCTGGATGCCGCCGATGTGGCGTTGACCGAGGAGGACCGCCGCGCGGTGGACGCGATCATTCCGCCGGGTCGGATGGTATCGCCTTACTACGAGGCCAACTTCGGTCCGCATCCATACCGCCTTTGATTCTTTTGCACCACTTTGCGCAGGGGGCCCGAGTAGGGCCTCCGGGCGCGTTGAGCACCGGTGGTTCGCACCTCAAGGGGAGGCGTGCCGGCGGAGCACCATGAACGACAACGTCTATGCGCTGTTCGAGACGCGATTTCGCGCGGACTGCAATGCCACGTGCCTGCGGCTGCCGGATCGGGAGGATTGGCTTTACGCGGACCTCGAAGCCCGGGTTTCACGCGCCGCGGGGGCGTTGGTGGAATTGGGCGTCAAGCCGGGGGACCGCGTCGTCACGCAGACGGAGAAGACGCCAGAAGCTCTAGCGCTCTATCTCGGCTGCCTCAAGATCGGCGCTGTCTATGTGCCCCTCAACACCGCCTATACAGCGGCCGAGATAGGGTATTTCCTGTCGGACGCCGAGCCAGCATTGCTGGTCTGCGACCCCTCGGGAAAGGTCGAGTCCGTCGTCCCGATTGAGACATTGGACGCGAGCGGCGGCGGTTCCTTCACCGAACGGATGGACGCGGCCCACGCATTGGAACCGACGGTATCGCGAGCGGCGGACGACATCGCCGCCATCGTGTACACGTCCGGCACGACGGGCCGCCCCAAGGGCGCCTTGCTGACCCATCGGAACCTGTCGAGCAACGCGCGGACGCTATGCGACGCCTGGGGCTGGAGGTCCGACGACGTGTTGCTGCACGCGCTGCCGATCTTCCACGTGCATGGGTTGTTCGTCGCCCTGCACTGCGTGTTCGTTGGCGGCGGTTCGATGATCTTTCTGCCGCGATTCGATGCCCACGCCGTCATCGAACACCTGCCGAGCTCGACGGTCATGATGGGCGTGCCGACGTTCTATACGCGGCTACTCGCCCGCGACGCATTCACCCGGGATATCTGCCGGGGGATGCGTCTCTTCATTTCCGGCTCCGCGCCCCTGGCGGCGCAGACGTTCGCTGCCTTCGAGGCGCGGACGGGACATCGGATCCTGGAGCGGTATGGCATGTCCGAGACCTTGATGAGCACGTCGAACCCCCTCTTCGGCGAGCGCATCGGAGGGACCGTGGGATTCGCCTTGCCCGGAGTCGAAGCGCGCATCGCGGACGAGGGCGGCGTGGTGGGCGAGGGGGAAATCGGGGGTATCGAGGTGCGCGGCCCGAACGTCTTTCGGGGCTATTGGCAAATGCCGGACAAGACGGCGGAAGAATTCACGAGCGACGGCTTCTTTCAAACCGGCGATCTGGGCGTGATGGATGGCGAGGGTCGCGTCTCCATCGTTGGCCGCGCCAAGGACCTGATCATTTCGGGTGGCTATAACGTCTATCCGAAGGAAGTGGAGGCGCTGATCGACGACATGCCGGAAGTGTCGGAGAGCGCCGTGATCGGCGTGCCGCATCCAGACTTCGGCGAAGGCGTCGTTGCCGTGATCGTGCCGCGAGATGGTCCGGTCGATGCGGCGATGGTGGAGAGGGCCTTAAAGGACAGGCTGGCGCGATTCAAGCAGCCAAAGCGCGTGGTTTGCGTGGACGACTTGCCGCGCAACGTCATGGGCAAGGTGCAGAAAAACGCATTGCGCGAGCGCTATGCGCATCTGTTTGCGTAGAATGCGCGCGCATCTGGCCGAAGCCTCTCGGCTTCGAGATGGCCGGACCAACAAGCGACGAAGACGACACAAAACGGGAAGGCCGTTGTACGGCTCCCTTCGGGAAGGAGAATCCATGAAAAGCACCCTGATGATCGCCGTCGCCCTGCTCCTGGCATCGGCGTCCGGCGCCGCCGAGATACCCGTCGCGCAGCCCGAGAGTGTCGGCATCTCGATCGAGCGCCTGGAGCGACTCACGGCGGCGACACAGGAATTTGTCGATGAAGGCAAGCTCGCCGGCGTGCTGACGATGGTCGCGCGCGAAGGCAGGGTCGTGCATGTGTCCGCCGTGGGCCAGCGTGGCGTGGATGATGATCGACCGCTGAGAGAAGACGCGTTGTTCCGCATCTATTCCATGTCCAAGCCGATAACGGCGGTCGCCGCGATGATGCTCTACGAGGAGGACGCCTTCGAACTCAGCGATTCCGTTTCCAGTTTTCTGCCCGAACTCAAGGCACTCGAGGTGCTCGGCGAGGACGGGGAGCGCGTGTCTGTGAAAAAGACCATGACCATGCAGCACCTGCTGACACATACCGCGGGCTTTTCCTACGGCTTCGATCCCAAGGATCCGGTGGACAGGCTCTACCGGGAGGTCAAACCGATGGGCGCTGCCGACCTGGATGGATTCATCGAGCGCCTGGCGACGCTGCCGCTCAAATTCGAGCCTGGCACCCGATGGCACTACAGCGTCGCCTCGGACGTGGTTGGCGCCGTCGTCGAGCGTATCAGCGGCCAGTCGCTTGATGTCTTCCTGCGCGAACGGCTATTCCGCCCGCTCGACATGCGCGACACGTTCTTCAACGTTCCCGAAGACAAGCTGTCTCGGCTGCTGCCCAACCATGGCTGGGACGGGCAGGAGCGCAAGCTCGTTGCGTTCGACGCCCGGGCGAAAGGGAGAAGGGCCGCAACCATGTATTCGGGCGGGGGCGGACTCATTTCAACCGCCCGCGACTACATGCGGTTCGCCGAGATGCTTCGAAATGGAGGCGAACTGGACGGCGTACGCATCCTGCGTCCCGAGACCGTGGGTCTCATGGTCATGAACCATCTGCCCGCGGCGCTGTCCGGCGCGGGTCAGGGCGAGCGGCCGGTAGATAAGGGCGAGAAGCGCAAGGACGTTCCTGGCTTCGGATTCGGTCTTGGCTTCGGTCTGGTCACCGAACTGGGAGATGAGGGCGTCGGCTCCGTGGGCGAGTACTCCTGGGGCGGCGCCGCCGGCACCATCTTCTGGGTTGATCCGGTGGAGGGGATCATCGTCATCGGGATGATTCAACTCATGGGATCGCCGTGGCCACTTCGGGAGAAGATCAAGGCGTTGACCTACGAGGCGATCAGGCAGCGCGCGGCTCCGGGCTAGTGCGTTATCCCCAGTTCGGCATGACCTTTCGCGCGAACAGGTCGAGCGAGTCGTGAATCTGTTCCGGCGTGTGAATACCCGCCGGAATCAGCAGGAAGGCTTCGTCGATGGGGACCGCCTTCGAGATGCGCTCGATGCGTTTGTTGAGGGTGTCGGGAGAACCGACCAGGAGTTCGGGAAGACCTTGTCCGAAGGGTGTCGCCCAGGTATCCCAGAACCACTGCATGTCTTCGAACATCGCCAGTGCCTTGGCGTCGGTTTCGGCGCAGACCATGATGCCGCCCCAGCACGCTTCCTCGCCGGACGGGACATCGTGACCGTAGGCCTCGGCCTCGTCGCGCCACTCGCGCCAGAGTAGCTGCAGGAACTCCGTATTGCCGGAAAGGACGATCGGGCGACCCTTGTACTTTGCCCAGAACTTCGCCGTGCGCAGGCTCGCGGAGAAACCGCCATACAGCGGTATTTCCGCCTGCAGGGGTCTTGGCGCGATGCCGATTTCGTCGACGCGCATGTCGTCATCCACGCCGCGGCCGAACCGCGTGTAGACGGGATGCGGATGCGGGTTGACGAAATCCGTCGGCGGGAAGGTCCAGAACTCCCCCCGGTGCGAGAACGTCTCGTTGGCCAGCGCCTTCGTCACCACCTCCACGAACTCGGTGAAATAGCGCCGGTTGAGGTCGTCGTCCGGCGTGCCCTTCGTCCATGGCCCGACCGCCCTGAGTTCCGGGCGGACCTTGAAGTTCTCCACCCAGCGCGCCTGGTAGCCGCGCACCAGGCCGATACCCAGCCGACCGCCGAGCATGTGGTCCATGGTGGCGATTTTCTCGGCGGTGGCGAGGGGATTGTTGGCGGTGGATACGAAGCCGCAGGTAACGATCCGCATCGTCTCGGTGTGCTGTCCGAGCCACATCGCCATCAGCGCGGGGTCGTTTGCGATCTCGAAGCCCTCGATCTGCAGGTGGTGTTCGGGGTGGCCGAAGCCGAAGTAGCCCCGGGCTTCGGCGAACTGGGCGTAGTCGGCGAGTTCCGCGAGCATGCGTCGATAGAGCGTCGGGTTCCTGCCGGCCATGCCCGCTTCGAGCTCGTGGCGGCGTCCCACCGTGCAGTAGACGAAGAGACCGAATTTCATGGCGGCAGCCTCGCGCGATGTTTCAGGCAGGCTATCAGCTTGCCTGACTTGCCGCAGTAGCGGCAAGATCGAAAAGCCGATAGGCGGGCTTGGGCGGGGGCAGAACACATCCTGTCTTGACATGTCTTGACACGTGCATTTAGTCTCGGACGATGGCTGCAATCAAGATCAGTTCGAAAGTCGAGCAGGCCGAGTGGCTCGCGCTACAGGAACTTGCCCGAGAGTCGCATCAAACCATCTCCGGTCTGTTGACCGAGGCGATCGGCGACTATGTGCGCAGGCGTCGCCTGCGCCCGCTTGTGTTGGACCATCTGGAAGCATCGATGGCCGAGAACGGGGAATTGGGCCGGCGCCTTGCCGAATGAAGGCGTCCAGTTCCTCTCGGTGGACGAAGCCATCGCCATTCAGGAACGACTCATCGAGCGATTCGGGGGAACGTCGGGGATTCGCGACAAGGGGCTGCTCGAAAGCGCCTTGTACCGGCCCCAGACGGGGTACTACGATGACTTGGCGGAATTGGCTGCCGCTCTGTTCCAATCATTGTTACTGAATCACGCGTTCCTGGACGGCAATAAACGGGTGGCCTTTTTCGTGACGGATGTTTTCCTGCGTCTCAACGGCTGGAAACTTTCGGTGGATGCGACGTCCGCCCACACCTTTATCGTCGGCATGCTGGAAGCTGGCGACTGCTCCTTTGACAAAATACTGTCATGGATCAACGAGTCGGTGGCGAAAAGCTGATGGCGACAGCCTGGCGCCGAAACCGTCCGAGCCTCGCGCGATGTTTCAGGCGAGCTGATAGGTGGGCTTGGGCGGGGGCGAAACACGAGGCTCGCCAGGGCGACGGATGTTGTGGCGCTACCATGGCGCGTACACTCTTGACGCATGGACGCTGAATGTCTGGACTACCGGCTGACGGAGGAAGAGCGCAGGTGCTTTGACGAGCAGGGGTACTTCATCGCAAGGAACGTGCTGCCGCCGGCGACGCTGGCGCGGCTGACCGATGCGGCTGATCGGCTCGACGTCGAGTACCGGCCCAAGTACGGGCTGAAACCCCACGAACGGCTCAACCACCTGGACTGCATCGGGTTCGACGAAGCGTTCCTGGAACTCCTCGATTGGCCTCGGACGATCGCGAAGGTCGTCGACATTCTTGGCTGGCACATTCAGCTCTACCACAGCCATCTCATCATCACGCCGCCGCCGCCGGAGAACCATCCGCCGCAAACTGGCCGCCTGGGCTGGCACCAGGACAGCGGTCGGTTGAATATCGACTTTGAAACCAATCCGCGACCGCGCGTGTCGCTCAAGGTGGCCTTTGTCCTCACGAGCACCGAGACCCCGGATCGAGGCAGCACCCACGTGATTCCCGGCAGCCACCGGCGCAACACAATGGAATTCCCCGCGGACAACGCGGAGCATCCCGACGCGACGCCCGTGTGCGCGCGGGCCGGCGATGCGGTGTTTTTCGAGCGGCGCCTGTGGCATGCCTCGGGCCGCAACCGGTCCGGTTCACTCGCAAGGTCCTGTTCTTTGGCTACAGCTATCGTTGGCTGCGCCCGCGCGACGACATGACGGTGAACCACTACCTGGCGGACGCGGACCCGATTCGCCGCCAGTTGCTGGGCGCGAGTCCCACGGGCGGGATGGGATATACCTCGCCGACCGATGAAGACGTGCCGCTCAAGGCATGGCTGGCGGAGCACCTGGGGGAGAGCGCTGTCATTGCCTGAAGGCTTTGCTGGCCCTCAGGGACTCCGGCTAGTTCTTGATCCCGGACAGCATCAAACCGGTCGGCTCGAGTCCCAGAAGCACGCGGCCGCCGTCCTCGATGTGGTGCGGCGCCACCGTCACATGCTGGCGCACGACGCGGACGTCGCGGGCAATGCGTTCCAGCGGTTGTTCGATCTGATTGGCCGAAGTTCCAGCAGCTTCGGCCACGGTGTCTACCGCTCGCGCCGCCGCCAGGACCGCGTCCGAGCAGACGATCTGGAATAGGGCGCGATCGCGCAATGTGAACTCCTCTCCGGCGACCGCCTTGCGCCACATGTCCTCCGTGCGCTCGAACACCGAGGCCCGCGCACCGCGCAATCGCGCCTCTGCCAGCGCAACGGCGCGCTGGGCGAAGGGGCGTTCCCGCAGCATGCGGGTGGTCAGGCGGAGTTGCTTGCCGGCCGCGAGTTCGATGAAGGCATCGATCCCGGCGCGGGCGATGCCGAGCGCCACGGCGACCTTGTTGTAGGCCAGGCGCGTGCCGAGAGGAATGCCCCCGAGCGGAGAATTGCCCGTAGCACCTCCCATCGCCGCGATGATGTGCGCTTGGGGCACGGCAACGCGGTCGACGCGCACGTCGTGGGAGCCCGAGCCCCGTAGTCCCGAGACATTCCAGGTATCCACGATATCGATATCGCCGACGGGAACGATGGCGTAACGCGCGGCGTCATCGATGCGCTCCCCGTTCTCATACAATTGCACGGTGGCGCCGAAAATCTGCGCATTGTGCACGCCGCTGACGAACGGCCACTGCCCCTCGACGCGCCACCCGTCTTCGACGCGGTCCGCGCGGCCGATGGCGGCGGTCGAACTGGCCATCACGGTCATCGGATCGGCGATGAGCGCCGGACACTTGGCGAAACCCGGGCCGATGATGCCGAAGGTTTCGATACCGATCATGAGGTTCCAGCCTGCGCTCCCGTCCACGCGCGACACGGCTTCGATGACCCGGATCTGGGTCATCGGGTCAGCTTCGGCGCCGTGGAATGCCTTCGGTGCTGCAATCCGGTACAGCCCCTCGCGCGCGAACGCTTTCGCCACGGCGGCGGGCAAACGGCGTTCGCGTTCGGCCTGGTCGGCGTGCGCGGTGACTAGCGGGCCGAGCTTCTCGGCCTTGGTGACGAGTGTGTGTGCGTCCAACGTGTTTCCCGGCCAGCGTAGCCAGCAGGGTTTCGCTTTCAGTCCGTCGCCCTGCGGATCGCTTCATGGAGGGTTCCAAGGACGTCGAGTATCGCCTCCACGCTGCGCGCGCCGGACTGGAAAATTGCCGTCGCGTTCAGCGTTCCCCATCCGAAGCCCATTTCCATCGCGGACACGGCGCGTTCGACCACCCGATTCGCGTCGGAATAGAATCGCTTGCCGGCGTCGTCCGTCGGTGGAACCGCCAGCATTTGCTGATAGCCGAGGGCGTCCGGATCGCGACCCGCGGCTTCCGCGTAAGCCGCGATCTTGTTCTTGCACTTCTTCGCTACCGCCGGGTCGGGGATCGCGGTCGCGAGCCATCCGTCACCGAGTTCCCCGACTCGGCGCAAAGCGCGCTCCGACGCGCCGCCGATCCAGATCGGCAAGTCTCCGCCCTGGGGCGGTTTTGGCTCCATCGCCATGGCCGTGGAGGTGTAGTAGTCGCCGGCGATGTCCACTTGCTCATCACGCCAATAGGCGCGCAGCACGCGGATCGCTTCGTCCATGCGCTTGCCGCGATCGCGAAACGGTTCTTCCAGCGCGTCGTACTCGGACTCCTGCCAGCCGACGCCGACGCCGAGGCGCACGCGCCCGCCGGAAAGCGTATCGAGGGTGGCCACCTGTTTCGCCACCAACACTGGCTGGCGTTGCGGTAGAACGAGCACCTCGGTGCCCAGGCCGATGCGCGAAGTGGCGGAGGCGACGAAGCTCAAGGTCATCAGGGCTTCCAAGATGGGCATCTTCGGGGGATACATCGGCGCGGCGCGCGAGGGGGTGGCGAAACCCATGATGACGTGATCGAACGTGTCGAGCTGATCGAACCCGATCTCTTCGATCCCCCGCGCCAGTTTGACGATGCCTTCGGCGCCTTCGCGATAGGCGACGCTCGGAAACTCGACCGCGAGCTTCATACTCTTTCTCCGGTTTGCGGGGTATGCGATAACCGATGATAAAACGAATGGTTATCGTATTTTGTCCGAGAGAGTTCCACGTGCTGCCCCAGCAACACGATCCGTTGTTGGGGCAGCAGGCATCGAATATGATTGGGCGGCGCATATACAGGATATCGCCAAATGGACTTCGACGAAGAGACTATCGCGCGCACCAGCGATTTCAGTCCGGCGGACAGGCGGTTGCAACTGGGGCTGAGCGCAATTATCGGTCGTCCAGACGGCACCGTGGTCGAGATTTTTCCCGATGGAACTGAGACAGTGCTTGCGCGCCGAAGCCATGCAGATAACGACCTTGACCCGAACCTTGAGGACGGGTCTGGCGGGCGAGGCGCTTGAGCAGGTTTCCCCGCCCGCGCGGGGATAGACCCGGTACGTTCAGTTTGAGTCGCCATTGACACGTCGAGCCTACGCCGATTCGCTTTCCTAGGCGGCGGTTTCCCTGGTACGTCGAGGCAAGAGAGGGGAAGTAGCGAATTCGAAGCTACCACTGGTCAGATAGATAGCCGATACAAAAAAGACACGCCACGCATGACGAGGCGGCGCGGGAAAGGATGGAATCGATTTGGCGGGAACGTCCGTGGCCCTTTGCGATCAGCGCTGACGCCGATCATGGACGCATCGGGCGCCCCCGCCCCGATTTAGGAGTTGATACACCCCTCAACCGTTGATATCACAGATCACCTCCTTTATTCAGCCCAACATGGTGCCCATTATCCGATTGCCGTGCGCCAAATCAAGGGCTTTGTGGACTTTGGTTCGACAACGGCACATGCGCGTCTCTGCGAGGGGTGTCGGGGGGCGCGCTGCAGCGCGCGTTTTCGAGCGGATACGCCTCGCCCGTGCGGCGGTGAACCAGGACGCATTGGTCGTCGTCCAGCACCAGTTGGAAGATCTCGGGGGGCGTCACGACCCGCCCGCTGCCGACTCGGCCGTCTATCGTGCGCCGCGAGCGCCGTTCGATGATCAGCAAACTCGACGTCGTCAAGGCGTCGTCGGCGATGAGAACTTCCGTGCCGAGCGCGGCGGTCACAGCCTGCCGGATATCGGTGCGGCTGGACGCCGTCGAATCGATGATCGCGGCGGGCGCGCTCGTCGGCTCCGCCGCCGAGGCGCCGGCCAGACAAAACGATGCGAAAGCGGCGGGTAGTGCCCGCTTCACCATCGGTTCTGTAGCCAGATCGACTTGGGCACAACAGCATCTGCCGTCGGCGAAACGCGCAAACCGGGGACAGGTGCGGAAGAGCGGAGGGGGGCGGGCGTGAGACAGGTCCCTTCTGTGCGGTAGCGGAGCGCCGCCGCGAAACGTGCCTCGTTGATATCGCCCAACGCGTGTTCGAAGTCGTCGCCGACGACGCAGCCCGGCACTGAAACGCCTTCGACGCCGTCCGTGTTTTGGGGCGAGAACCCATCGGGGTAGTCGCCGAATCCCTTGGCGTTGACGCCCTGAAACTGAATGGAGAAGTACGTCACGCCGCAATTGTCGGCCGGATAGAATCCGTACGGTTTGCCGCACGTCGTCCTCCCGATCTGGATCACCTCCAGGTCGATGCCGCGCAGTCCATTGATGATCGCCTCGCTGGCAGAGCATGTTCCGCCACCCGTCAGGACGAAGACACGAGTCAGATTCAAGCTCGGCAGGGGATCGCCGAACGCGACCGAAAAGTCGAGCGTCGTATCGTAAAATGGAGTCGGCGAAAGGGTCCTGCCGGTGACCGGGTTGATCGTGGCGTGTTTGTCGTTGAACTGTAGATCGTCGAACGTTTGTCCCCTGGCAGACGGCCCCGCGATCATGTAGGCCATCTGACTGGCAATCGCCAGATAGCCACCGCCGTTGTAGCGCAAATCGAGTACGAGATCGTCGATGCCGGCTCGTTCGAACTCGGTCACCGCGTTAACGAGTTCCCGTTCCGCCGTCGCGATGTGATCGTTGAACAGCATGTAGCCGACCGTGCCGGAGCTTGTCTCGATGGTCATGTCGCTCTGCACGGGATCGGAAGTGATGACGGCGGATGTGAGCGTGACCCTGCGCGGCTGACTGGCGCCTGGATCCTGAATCTCGAATTCGTGGGTCTCGCCCGTGTCGGCGGGAAACAACCCCGCGTTCAATACGGCTGGGCTGCCGTAGGCCACGTCGGCACCGTCTACGGTGAGGATGCGAGCGCCGCGACTGAGGTTCGCTCGGGACGCCGGCGAGTCGGGCTCGACATACGCCACCCGAGCATCGCGAGGCGTTCGCCTGGCCAGTATCGCGAACGCTGCCCCGTAGCCGGCCGAAACACCGGACTGGGAAAGCTGCAGCCACCGCTCGGTGGAGTAAGTGAAGTGGAACTGGTCCCGGTCCGCGCCGGACGGCGTCACGGCGAATGTCTTCATGAGATCGAAGTACCGCCGCGTTGGATGCAGCACGGGGTCCACGTCGGCGATTTCGTCGTACCAGAGGTAGAGGTTGTTGCTCCAGGAGCGCAGCCAGTTGTTTTCGTCGACGAACGTTCCCGATCTGTCGGGAAAACCTCCAGTGCGCGGATTGGCGCACAGCGCCGCGAACTCCCTCGCGGGGGGGAAGACATCGGGCGTTACCGTTCTCGCGCCGTCCAACGGGAATGGGTCCCGTCCGTCGGCGACCGTGTCTCCGTCGCTGTCCGGATCCTGCGGGTCAAGTCCGTCCTCGATTTCGGCCAGGTTTGCCAGGCCGTCGCCGTCGCTGTCCACCTGTTCCAGTTCGACCGTGTCGGTCACGCCTTCATAGGTGACGACGAGGTCGTGCATTCGGTCCAGCAATTCATCGGCCTGGGCCGCGTTGTCGAGGCCGAGCAGTTGTCGGACATCGGCGAGGCGATCCGCATTTGCCAGCAACGCCTCCAGTTCCCCCGTCGCGACCCGAAGCAGGTCGGCCATGTCGACGGTCTCTTCGTCCGCGACGGTATCGTTCGCAGGCAATGCGCCCGAGTCGGCGAACGCTTCGGCTAGCAGTTGGACCACGTCGTCATCCGTTGTCCCGCCGACCAATCCGAGCAGGGCCGCGTTCAGTATTGCGACAAGGAGTTCAACGTCCGTGTGATCCAGGGCGATGCGCCCCGGCGCATCCGTGAGGTCGACGATGCTGATCGCGCCCGGATCGTCGCCAAGATCGATGTCGTCACGCTGGAGGATCTGGGACAGAATCTTCTCCAGCGTCTCGGCCATTTCCCGGTTTGCCTGGTCGATGTTCGCGGCGGTCAGGCCGCCGAGCGTGATCGCTCTCTCTACCGCGGCCGTGGTGAACGGCGTGATGTTGACGGTGTCCGGCGGTTCGGACGAGGTGGACGAAACCGCGGCGGCGAGCGATGCAGACAGCGGCAGCGTTTCCCCGAAATCGGCACGCGCGCCGTCGGATCCCTCGCAACCGTCCGACAGATCGCAAAGGTAGCGGCTCGTTCCCTCATCGTTCGGGCCGACATTGATGCGCAGTGGCCCGGTGTGACTCGTCTCGACTTCGCGGTCGGCAAAACGACCATCGTCCCCGGTTGCGGCGACGGCGAGTTCAGTTTCTTCCCCGCCCGCTGCGATGGCAAGAAACCGCACCTCGCCGGTGGAGATCAATCCGAGCGCGGCGCGTCCCGGGGGGATGGCGGTGCTTGCCGGGTCCGGCGGCGGCGGTGGCGGTGCCGCCGGTGGCGCCGGGCTCGATCCGCCGCCACACGCCCCGACCAACACCGCTAGCGTCAGCGGTAAAGCAGCCCGCAGCGGCACCGTAGCGCATGCTAACGATGGATTGCGCGAGCGCTGTCGACTATTGCGCGGTTCGATGTTGGACATGCTCCGTAGCTCCTGGGGCCAGTCTGGAATTCATGCGGCTGCTTGCTCGGCAAGGCAGCGCCGCCAGCCCAGATAGCCGAACACGGCGATGACCACGTAGGCGGCGAACAGCGCCGCGTACAAGATACAGACCTCGGTCGGCGTAGAGAAGGATGGACAAGGCGTCGATGACGATCGAGTAGATCCAGTTCTCCAATATCTTGCGCGCAACCATGAAGGTGGTGACAACGCTGGCCCAGGTGGTGAAGGAATCGAGAAACGGCCATGCGGCATCGGTATTCGTCGCCAGCAGATTGCCGGAAACTGTAGTCATGGCGAGGACCAGGGCAATGACAGCGATATGGGTCAGAGGACGCCAACGCGATACCGGGAGGGTATTGCCTTCGCCGCCGCCGAACTTCCACTGTTGCCAGCCGTAAACCGTCATCGCCATGTAGTAGACGTTCAGCGCCGACTCCATCAGGAGGCTGACGTTCCAGAACACGTAGACCGATATCGCGGTGCTCAGAAACGCGGCGTACCAGCACAGGATGTTCTGGCGGACGGCGAACAGAAGATAGGCGATCCCGAGAGCTACGGCGGCCGCTTCGCCGATCGCTACTGGGGATATGCAGCGTTGCCAGGTATGTCATTCGTAACCATTGATCGTGCGTTCGGCGCCGGGCAGCAACTTGCACTGCCCCACAGGCGGTGCCTTCGGCTTCGGTTTCTTTCTTGCGAGGCGTTCCCCCTCGCGCTCCCCGGCTGAAGGCTCTGGCCCGGCCCCGCTCGTCGACCATGCAAGGTGAAGGCAACGGCGCCGAACTGTTCGCGCGAAATCCGGGTTGTCCGTTTGAGGAGATCCATCACCACATCGTGGTCGCCGTAGAGTTGGGTGCTCCTGCGATTGGTCTTTGCTTCGACCGACGGTTCGGCGTTGAGTTGCGCCAGGAAGTCGTCGATTGGCGGAATGTAGTCGCTTTGCAGCGGGTACATGCTGATTTCGGCCACGAGGTTCATGGCGGTCTCCCTGGGACGAAGCCGCTAGTGTCGCAGGCGCGCGGTGCATTGCGGGTCCAGGCTGGTCAGACCAGCAGCCGGTAAGGCGCCTCCAGGTATCCGCGCACCTCTGCCAGGAACTCGGCCGCCGGCGCGCCGTCGAGGACGCGGTGGTCCCATGTGAGCGACAAGCGCAGGCGCTTGCGCGGAACCGGCGTTTCGCCGTGCCAGGCGACGCCGTCGTAGATGCGGCCGACGCCGAGAATGCCGGATTGCGGCGTGTTCAGGATAGGCGTGAACGTGTCGACGCCGAACATGCCGAGGGAGGTGACGGTGAACGTTCCGCCGCTCATGTCGTCGAGGCCGAGCCTACCGTTTCTGGCGCGTTCGGCCAGCTCGCGAGACTCGCCGGCGATGGTCTTCAGGTCCTTGCTGTCGGCATTGCGAATCACGGGGACGACCAGCCCTTCTTCCAGGGCGACGGCCATGCCCATGTGCACTTCCTCGTGGCGCAGGATGGCGTCGTCGGCGAGCGTCGAATGCATGCGCGGGTGCTTCAGCAAGGCCTTGGCCGCCGCCAGCATCATAATGTCGGTGTAGCTTGGGCGAACGCCTTCGGATTCCCATTCGGCAACGAGTTGGGTTCTGAGCTTTACGGCATCTTCCATGTCGACTTCCATCTCGATGGTGAGCTGGGCCGTGTCGCGAAGGCTCGCATACATGCGCTCCGCAATGGTGCGCCGCATGCCGCGCAGTGGTTCGGACGCGGGCGCCTGCTCCTGTGCCTCGGCGGTGCGCTCAACGTCTTCCCGTGTGATGCGACCGCCCGGCCCGGTGCCGGCCACCGAATCGATGTCGACACCCAGTTCGCCAGCCAGTCTGCGGGCCGCCGGCGATGACGGCTGGCGCCGCCTGGGTTGAACGTCCTCTTTGGCCTCGGCTTGAGCAGTCACGTCGGCCTCGACAATGCGGCCTCGGGGGCCGCTGCCTTCGACGTCTGCCAGGTCCACGCCGAGTTCGGCCGCCAGGCGCCGCGCGGAGGGCGAGGCTGCGGGGCGCCGGCCCGCCGGTTTTGGTGCCGCTGCTGGCTTGGGTGCGGCTGCTGGCTTGGGTGGTGTCTTGTTCTGGGCAAGCTCTTCTGACGGTAATGGCTCGGGGGTCGGCAGGACTTCGGGAATGGTCTCGTCCGCCGCGAAAATAAATCCGACAACTTCGCCCGGTCCCAACTCCGTTCCCGCGGCGACGCGGTGTTTGACGATGCCGGAAGCATCGGCGTCGACATCCATGTTCACCTTCTCGGTTTCGAGGCGGTAGAGCATTTCGCCCTTCCGCACCTCGTCGCCGTCGGCGATGAACCACTCTTCGACGCTACCTTCAGTCATGGTCATACCGACTTTGAGCAGTCGGACTTCAACCGGCATGGCGAACTCCCTCGGAGGTTGTAAAAAGCATGTGGCCGTCGTTGGCCGCGGTTTCCAGCGTGGCGTCGATATCGATCACGCGCGGACCATCGCGTCGCACCGTGAGCTTCGCACGTTGTCCGGGTTTCATGACGCGTTCGCGCTCGCCGTCGAAGGCGAGCACACAGGGTCCGACAATGTCGACCGTCTCGCCGAAGTCGATGCGATGCGCGTCGGCAATGGCGATGTCGTCGAATCGCCCGGGGGCGATGGGCGCGCGGACGTGCCATCGCGCAGGCTTTCCTCTCGCGGTGAACTCGACCACCATGGCCGCGTCGACATCGTCTGACAGCGGCTGAAGCAGGCCCGCGATGGAGGTGATCCCCACCGCCGCCGGGATTGCGCGGGTGAGCACGGCGACGATCAGCCGGTCGGCTGACAAGAGCGCGCGGGCGCCGACGAATCGGTCGTCGGTCGCCACGGCGTCGATCAGGGCAATGTCGTCGGCTTCGCCTTCGATCTCGACATGGATGACCTTTACCTGGGGCGCAACATCGCGCAGGACGACGGCACCCGACGCTACAAGGGCGGCCGCGACCCCGGCGATGGAGCCCTCCTGCATGCGTGGGAATACGTTGTTCGTCCCTGTCGAGATGGGAACCAGCGGCGCATCCAGCCATCCTTTCGCCAGGGCGCGGTTGGTGCCATCGCCGCCCAGCGAAATGACCGCGCCGCAGGATGCCTTTCGCATGGCCGCCGCCGCGCGGGTCGTATCGTCGGCATTGCCGTAGCGCGGCCCGGCGACCGGCGTACCGGCAATCCCCGCCGTCGCTATGGCGCTGTGGGCGATGCCCCTGTTGTCATCGAGGTACAGGACCGATGGGTTCGGATCCGCCGCGGCGACGCCGGCAAGACAGCGTGCGACAACGGCGCGCTTTTCCTGGTTGTCGAACACCGACGCGCCAGCGGCGACTCGGCGGATGTCCTTGCCGGAATCGGGATTCACCGCCAGGCCGACAAGGCAGCTCATGCTCGTTGAATCTTCAAAGCCCGAGCAACTCGGTTGCTGAGGCAACGATCCTGTCGGCGTTAGGCACGTAATGTTGTTCCAGGGAGGGGCTGAAGGGCACCGGCGAGAAGGGGGCGCCAACGCGGCCAACAGGAGCGTCGAGATAGTCGAATGCCAACTCCTGGATCTGCGCGGCGATCTCGCCGCCCATGCCGCCGAAGCGCACCGCCTCGTGAACGACCATGGCGCGGTGGGTCTTCTGTACCGAGGCGATCATCGTGTCGGTATCGAGAGGCTGCAGCGAGCGCAGGTCGATCACTTCGGTGTCGATGCCCTGTTCCGCGAGGGCTTCTGCGGCACTTACGGACTCGTGGACCATCCGGCTGTAGCTGATGATCGTAAAGTCCGTGCCCGGCCGCACGATGTTGGCTTCGCCGATCGGGATGGCGTACGGTTCCTCGGGAACTTCGCCCGTCAAGGCCAGCGATGCCTTGTTCATGACCACGAAAACAGGGTTGTCGTCGCGCGACGCGGCGATCAACAGGCCCTTGGCGTCGTACGGCGTCGATGGCATCACGACCTTGAGTCCGGGGATGTGGCAGATCCACGACTCAAGGCATTGCGAGTGCTGGGCCGCCATCGAATTTCTGGCGCCACACATGGTCGTGATCGTGATCGGCAGCGTCGCGCGGCCGCCGAACATGTAGCGCATCTTCGCCATCTGGTTCGTGACCTCGTCCATGCATTCGCCAAGGAAGTCCATGAACATGATGTCGACGATCGGGCGCAGACCGGCGGCCGCGGCGCCGACGCCCAATCCGATGACGCCTTCCTCGCTGATGGGCGTGTTGACGATCCGGTCGGGGCCGAACTCGTCGAGCAGCCCCCTGTATATGCCGAACACGCTGCCGGCGCCGGCGACGTCCTCGCCGGCGATGAACGCGTCGGGGTGTTCATTCAGGATGGTCGCCGCCGCCTCCTTGACGGCGAGGACGTAGCTCAGTTCGCGTTTTCCATTTTCTGTTTCAGCCATTGTGTTTCTCGCTTAAGCGTATACGTCGTCGAGGAGGGCGTCGGGGTCGGGCATCGGGCTCGCCTTGGCGAACTCGATAGCGGCTTCCACGTCGCGGGCGATCTCTTCGTGCACTTCCTTCGCCGCTTCCGCAGACAGGACGTCCTGTTCCGCGAGCCGGGCCTCGAACATTTCGATTGGATCCCGTTTCATCCACTCGGCGAGTTCCTCGTCCGTGCGGTACGTGCGGCCCATGCCGCGCCTGCCGACATGGTCATAGAACCGATAGGTCTTGCACTCGAGCAACGTCGGACCGCCGCCTTGCCGCGCGCGCTCGACAGCGGCGCCCGCCGCCTCGTACACGGCCATGACGTCCATGCCGTCGACGACCACGCCCGGCATGCCGTAACCCTGAGCGCGGTCGGCAACGTCGGCAATGGCCTGGTGGTCGCGTTGCGGCGTGTACTCGCCGAAGCCGTTGTTCTCGCAGACGAACAGGACCGGCAGCTTGTAGAGCGCCGCCATGTTGGCGGCTTCGTGGAACGCGCCCTCGTTGCTCGCGCCATCGCCGAAGAACGTGACCGCGACGTTGCCGTTCTTCTTGTACTTGTTGGCGAATCCGGCCCCCATGGCGATGGGCGGCCCGCCGCCGACGATGCCGTTGGCGCCGAGCATCCCGATCTCCAGGTTGGAGACATGCATGCTGCCGCCCTTGCCCTTGCAATAGCCGTCAACGCGCCCGAACAGCTCCGCGAACATCCTGTCGAATTCGCCGCCCTTGGCGATGAGATGGCCGTGGCCGCGATGCGTGCTGGTAATCTGGTCTTCGTCTGACAGGTGCGCCATGACGCCGGAGGCGACGGCTTCTTCGCCGACATAGAGGTGCAGAGCGCCGGGAATGAAACCGTTTTCCGCCATTCGGCCCGCTTCCTCCTCGAAATGGCGGATTCTCACCATGCGCCGATGGATATCGAGCAATACTTCGTCGGTAGGTTGTGTAGTCACGCGTTCCCCTTCTTCAATCCTGAACTATTGTGCTCGAATCGCGACTAGATCGGTAGTGGTAGAACCCGAATCAGGTGGGCAGGCGCGTCGCGCGGAGGTGCGAGAGTCGCTGACAATGCGTCGATTCGCAGCCTCAAAGCCTATGTGCACCCGGCCCGACCGGTGGCGTGATGTGGAAATACGGAGAGTCAACACAGTGCGTTCCCGCGACAAATACCGTGCCGAGCCAGAGCCCATCAAGCGATTGACCCTCAACCTGGGAGAGAGCTTGCACACGCGCTTCAAGACGGCGTGTAGTGCCACCGATCGCAAAATGACGACCGAGATTCAGGAGCTTGTTGCGCATCGTACGGAAGAATCGGAAGAAGAGGCTGGCCTTGGCGAGACCGATTGGGCGAGACAGGTTTCGCAGCGGACGCAGTCGGCGAAGCTGGCCGAACGCAGGCTGCGGGCGCTGAATCAAGCACTGGGCTGCAATCACCCAACAGCGGATATCGAGGAAATGCTGGCCGATATCGGGCGCGGTCGTGATCTTCGCTGACTCCAATGTGCCGATGTACTTGGTCGGAGCGCCCCATCCAAACCGGGAGCGGGTCGAGATGTTTTTGCGGCAACGGCCCGACGAAGACTAGATGACGAGCGCCGAGGTTTATCGCGAGATCCTTCATCGCTATGCCGCGATCAATCGTCGCGGCGCGATCAACGACGCCTTCACACTGCTCGATGACCTTGTAGTTTCCGTGTTCGCGATATCGCGAGACGAGGTCGAAGCGGCTAGAAAGGTCGCCGAACGGCATCCTGAGCTGTCGGCGCGCGACTGCTTGCACCTGGCTGTGATGGCAGCGCATCGTGTAAGCCGGATTCTGTCATTCGATCACGATTTTTCCGACTATTCCGGGGTCACGCGTCTGCCGTAGTTGCACTAAAGCGTATGCGGTGCCACGGCCTGACCGGTGGCTGCGGACAAATGCACGGCTTCGACCTTGCGCATGTAGAGCAGACCTTCCTCGAAATCGGGACGAACGGGCCGCGCTTCGGGGGGCGCTCCGGCGCGCGCGGCGCGCGCGGCGCCGACGAAGTCCGCCTCGACGGACCATACGGTCCGCTTTTCGTCGGGCACGTCCACTTTCTGCAGCGGCTCGCCTGCCGGTGCCCATTCAAGGTTGTTCTGAAAGTCGTAGCGCAGCGTTCCCTCGGTTCCGCGCACGGTGACCGACGACGTTCTGCCCGAGGTGTCGACAGACAGCCCCGAGTGCTGTTCGACGATCAACGCGCCGCTGGCGAGTGTGCCGCTGATAGCCACGACTTGCGGAACGTCGATATCAACTGCCTGTCCCGTTTCGTCGATCTTTTGCGCAATGGGGGTGGACAGGTGGGCGGTCAGACTTTCATACGGCCCCACCAACCCATTGAGTGTCTCGGCGAAAATTCCCATGGACATGATCTGTCTGCCGCTGTAGGCGACGCGCTCGCGCCAATGCACTGAGGAGCGATTCAGATTGGCGCCGCTCACAACGCACAGTTCGACCGATGTGATTTGGCCCAGATCGGACTGCACCATGTCGCGCATGTGCTGCTCAAGCTGCCACGGGACCGGGCAAATCATGTTGACGAGATTCGGATGCGCCTTGGCCACCGCAAGCATTTCCTTCGCTTGGGCCACGTTCATGCACATGCGCGCCTGGCAGAAACAGTGTTTGCCCGCCTCGAGCGCCGCGATGGACAGTTCCCGATGCATGTAGGGCCAGGTGCCGACGAATATGGCGTCCAGGTCTTCGCGGGCAATCAGCCGCTGCCAATCCTCCTCGACTTGTGCGATGCCGAAGTCGCGCGCCACGCGTTCGGAGCTTTCCCTGCTGCGGTTGCACACGACGACGACCTCGACGCCGTCGAGAGCCGCCAGTCCGGGCAGATGCCTGCTGCGGCAGATGCCTCCGGCGCCGATAAAGCCAATGCGAAGCGTATCCGTGCTCATGGTGCGGTTCCCCTATGTACGTTGATCGACGCGACTGACCGGCGGGTGGCGCTTGTCCTCGGGCGCAGTCAAGCCGCGCTGCGCGTTCGCGCGATCTTCGGTGGTTGCGAATCCAGGCCGGTCGCGGCCGGGTCCGGATTGCTGAAAGTTAACACGCCGTCCTCAAGCGGGTGGTGGCGCACGGTCTTTCTGTCCTCGAGGTAGTTCTGCGTGTTCCGCCAGGGATCCCGATCTCCCTGCCTGGGGAAGAGATGCATCGACCGGGCCATGTAGCCCGGCATGAATCCGACGATCCACGGACGGCGTTCCATGCTCCGGTCTTCGTCGCGCAGGCGCGCCGTGCATTGACGCATGCCAGACTCGGTCATGCGATTCAGCAGGCGGCAGACATACTCGCAGGTGAGGTCCGCCCGCAGGGTCCAGGAAGCGTTTACATAGCCGAACACGTTGGCGAAATTTGGCACATCGGCGTACATCATGCCCTTATAGCTGAGCGTCTCGGCAAAACTGACCGGCTCGCCGTCCACGCTGAAGTCGACGCCGCCCATCACGGAGAGGTTCAAGCCGGTCGCGGTCACCAGGATGTCGGCCTGTACTTCCTGTCCCGATGCGAGCCGCACGCCATTGCCGGCAATGCCCGCGATGGTGCCGGTGACCACCTCGGCCTTGCCGCGCCTGATGGCCTTGAAAAGATCGCCGTCCGGAATCAGGCAAAGGCGTTGATCCCAGGGGTTGTAGGTCGGCGTGAAGTGCTTGTCCACGTATTCGGCGCCCAGTTGCTTGCGCGCGGCGTTGAGAATTAGCGATTTGACGGATTCGGGTTTGACCCTTGTGCGGCGATACAGGAAGTACTGAATCAACACGTTCTTCCAGCGGGTGATGGCGTAAGCGACCTTTTCCGGGAGCAGTCGGCGCAACCCGTTGGCGATCGCGTCCCGCGCCGGCAGCGAGATCACATAGGTGGGGGAGCGCTGGATCATGGTGACCCGGGCCGCCTTCTCGGCCATGGCGGGTACGAGCGTCATCGCGGTGGCTCCGCTGCCGATGACCGCCACGCGCTTGCCGGCGTAGTCGAGATTCTCGGGCCACGCCTGGGGATGGATGACCGGGCCCTGAAACTGCTCGATGCCGGGCAATTCCGGCGTATAGCCGCCCGCGTAGCTGTAGTAGCCGCTGCACATGAACAGGAAGTCGCAGGTGAAGCGAACGCTCTCCCCATCGTCCGATCGCTGCGACTCGACTGTCCAGCGCGCCTCCTCCGTGGACCAGGAGGCGCTGATGACCCGATGTCGAAATCGAATGTGGGACGTCACGGCGTATTCGGTCGCCGCTTCGTTCACATAGGCGAGGATCGACTCTCCGTCCGCGATCGCCTTTTCGCTTTTCCACGGCTTGAAGTTGTAGCCGAAGGTGTGCATGTCGCTGTCGGAGCGGATTCCGGGGTAGCGGAACAGGTCCCACGTCCCGCCGATGGCGGAGCGGCCTTCCAGAATGATGAACGTCCGGCTCTGGCATTTCGTCCGCAGGTGACACGCCGCGCCGATGCCGGAGACTCCGGCGCCGACGATGATCACATCGAAATGTTCCATGTTGGACACAGTTTGCTCGGACGGGCGAGACGCCATTGTGCTGAGTTTGGGCGTGGGGATCAAAGTTCGCCAGCGGAGATGCACGCCGGAATGGAGGATACGCAGTCCACGAGGCTCCCCGGCACCGAAGTTCCCGGCGAATCAACCTGCATCGATAAACCGGCTGAAGCGTTGCTCGAGAAAACCGCGGTCGGGGTGGGCTGACGGGTCGACGGGTAGCCGAAGGCTCGCGCCCTGAAGCAGTTTCAGGCTATCCAACAAAGGGCCATCCCGACCCTCGCGCACTTGCCTAGCAACGTGAACGCGGAAGTCCGGGTCGATACCGATCAGATTGGCGTCGAACGCAGTGTGATGCAGCGTGGACATGCAGATGCCGTTGGTTACGGACGCGGGACCGCCTTGGGCATCGGGCAGAATGTGTGCGCCCACGAGCAAATTGCGGAGCGGTAGGCCGCTCAATGCGCACCGATAGCCATATGCGGACTTCGTGCGACTACTGAACCAGGCTTGATGGTTGCGCTGGCGACTCACGCGAAGCGAATAGGTTGCCTCGACCTGCAATTGTTCGGCTGAACCCGACGCCATGACGGAACTCACGCTCGCGTTAACCGTGTCGTGCGCGGAGATGAGCACGCGCTCATCGGCCTCGCTGAATTCCTCCACCCAAACTGGCCAGAGAGCTTCATACACGGCAGGTGCTCTGCCGCGGAAATAGATCAGCGGCGCCCGGCGAACGTAGGCTTGGTATAGATCCCTGTTGGTCTGGTTCTTCAATCCGCCGCGCGCGAGATCGTAGTGGAGGAGGCCGGTTGGATCATCGAGATCGATGCTCTGATCCCGGTACCGGGAGACGCGGCCGGTTCGAGGCACGACCGTCTTGATGCTGAGGGCCGCGCTCATTTGTCGCGGCCTGAAGATTCCCAAGGCTCTATTGGCGAAACGCACCGTCTGCCCGTCCGCCACAAAGCCGCGAACAATGTCTTCCCAGCGAATTTGTCCCGATGCCTGGACGGCAAGGTGTTCGATGGCGTCAAAGGCCTTTGCCCGTACTGCCGAGTCCGGATCGTCGTTCATGCGTTGTGGAGCGTTCCCCGGTTCAAACCGTTCGGATTTCGAGTTCCTCGGTTTCGGTACAAGGGCTTTCATGCTTGCGCGGAGGATATGGTAGCCCTATGGTCAGGTGCAAAGGATCCCGGAAGCGATGGCGACGGAGGATAGATAGTGTTGAAGAAGCTGGTCTGTATGTTGGTCGGAGTCGCGCTGCCGGCGGGATCGTCGATGGCGGAAGAAATACAGCCTGCGGCGACCGCCCAGTTCAACAATCCGGCTGGCGAAGCCATCGGCGAGGCCAGGCTCTGGCAGGGGCCTCGCGGGGTTCTGATCCATTTGCAGCTTGCCGGCCTTGCGCCGGGCAAACACGCGATTCACGTCCATGGCGTCGGCGCTTGCGAACCGGACTTCAAGGCGTCGATGGGGCACATCAACCCTGCGGGCGCCCAGCATGGTCTTCTCAACCCGGAAGGTCCGGACAACGGCGATCTTCCAAACATATACGCGAGCGAAGCGGGAACCCTGCAGGCGGAGCTCTACACGACGGGCGTAACTGTCGACGGCACGTTCGACAACGCGCCCGACGGGGCGGCGGCGCTGATGGATGAAGACGGGGCGGCGCTGGTGATTCACGCCATGGGCGACGATCACGCGACCCAGCCGATCGGAGGCGCGGGCGGACGCGTCGGATGCGGCGTCATCATGCCCGCGATGTAGGTGCCCCGCACAATCCGCCTGGAGCAGTATCCGAGCTACAGTCGCTGTGCCCATTCGCGGCGCAGAATGGAGAAGTAGACGTAGTCGATCCATTCGTCGCCTTCGAGCCGGGCTTCGCGAGCCCGTCCTTCCTCGGCGAAACCGGCGGCTTCGAAGAATCGCAACGCCGGTGCGTTGTTGCTGAGAACCCCCGCCCACACGCGATGGGTTCGGGTCTCGCGGAACGCGAACGCCAACGCCAGTGACGCGGCGCGTCTGCCCAAGCCGCGATGCTGGTGCGACGCATCGATCACGATGCCGATTTCCGCGGACGTATCTCGGTCCCAGTCCGCTTCAATGGCCACATGGCCGACGGGGCGCTTGTCCGCTTCGACAATGAAGTTGTAGCGAGACCTGAGCACGCGGCGGAACTCCGTTGCGGGGTCCAGTTCCCGGCCATGCCACCCGGCGAGCGCCGGGTCGCGCAACCAGTTTCTATAGAGCGGGCCGTCGGCGCGACGTACCGGCCGCAGCGATACCGCCGTCAAGCTGTCAGGAGAATCGCATTGGATCGCCGATCACCCCGGCTTCGCGAAGCGCTGAAAGTGTTTGCGCGTCCAGATCCAGCTCGGAGCTGAGCAGTTCGTCGGTGTGCTGCCCAAGTCGGGGCGGCGGCGTCATTTCGACTTCCGAGTCGGACAGGCGCGGCGCGAAGCCGAGCATGGGCACCTTGCCATGGACCGGCAGTTCCATTTCATGGATGAAGCCCCGCGCCTTCAGGTGCTTGTCGTGGTGAAGTTCGGCGGTGTCGAGACACGCGGAGCAGGGCACGCCGGCTTCCGCGATGGTCTCCATGGCTTCGTATTTCGTGCGCTTGGCCGTCCAGTCGCGGATTTCCTCATACAGCGCGTCGCGGTTCTGTATCCGCGCGGGCATGGTCTCGAACCGGGGATCGATGAGCATGTCGCCCCGGTCCATCGCCGCGCACAACCCGTCCCAATGGTCCTGGTTGACGGGCATCAGGTAGATGTAGTCATTCGGGCCGAACGGTTTGCATGGATAGATGTCGACGGGAGGCCGGCCGCCGGAATTTCCCCTGCGCGGCGTGGCCCGGGTCCCCCAGCGGGAACCCAGGAAGGCGCGGGTGCGCGTGTAGTAGATCATCGCTTCCTGCATCGACAGTTCGACGAGCTGGCCCTTGCCAGTGCGCGACCGTTGGATGTGGGCGGCCAGAATCGCCATCGCCGTCTGTACTCCCGTGCCCGAATCCGCCGTGGTCGGCCCCGGCATCATGGGCGGACCATCGGGCTCGCCGGTGATGGAGAACGCCCCGGCGGCAGCCTGCGCGACCATGTCCATGGATCGGAAGTGCGAATACGGGCCCGTGGTCCCAAAGCCCTTGATGCGGGTGTAGATCAGGCGGGGATTGACGGCGCTGAGCGTCTCGTAGTCGATGCGAAGTCGCTCGGTTACGCCGGGACCGTAGTTCTCGACGAAGACGTCGAACCTTGGCACGAGGCGAATAAACAGGTCGCGGCCCTCGTCGGTGCGAAGATTGATCGCCAGGCTGCGCTTGTTCGCGTTCCAGGCGCAGTAGTAGGGGGCGTAGTCCTGGTAGGCCGGATTGTGGCCGACGCCTCGGCCCGGATCGCCGTACTCGGGGGCCTCGATCTTGACCACGTCGGCGCCGAGCCAGGCCAGCGCCTGCGTGCACGACGTGCCGGACTCGTACTGGGTCATGTCGAGGATCCTGATGCCGTCCAATGCGGGCATGGGCGTCTCCTGTGTCAAGCTGACCGTTGAGTGAATACCGACGGTCGCGGACAATCATATCTTCGCGTTGGGTGTCTTGGCGACTCGCGCCGGGGCGGCATATAGTCGCGGTCAAGCCAATCAGCCAAAGGATCGAACATGGTCGAGCAAGTTCCCGGTGCCAAGGTGATGTATCTCATCCGGCGCAAGCCGGAGACGTCGAGAGAAGAGTTGATCGCCCATTGGTTCGCCAACCACATGCCGGACGTCATCCAGCGCCAGGGGGACCTGGTGCGGCGCGGGCAATCCCACGCGAGGCGCTACTTTGCGACGTTGTACGAGGCCAACGCACGCGGCGAGCATGCCTGGGACGGCGTCGCCCAGCTCTGGTTCGACCGGCCATTGCCTACGCCCGACGAACCCCACGGAGTCACGCCGAGAGACACGTTCCAGCAGAAGGCGGAACCCTACATGCCGTGGGCGACGCGGGAGTACGTCGTGATCGACGGCTCCGAGCATCTGAGCACGGCGCCCCTGACGCTGAACGCGCCGTATCCCATGACGCGCTCCGGATTCTTCAAGGTGACCTTCCTGGTGGCGGTGAAGCCGGACACCGACTACGACGCGCTGTTTGCGCATTGGCTCGACGTGCATGTGCCGAACGTCAAACAGGCCATGGAACGGTCCGGCGGGTTCCGCTACGTCGTGAGCCACAGCATGGATCCGACAGACGAGCCTTACGCCGGCATGGCCGAGTTGTACTTTCACGATCATGACGGTTGGGCGGGCTATCGGGAACACATCAGGCCGGACGGCATGGAAGAGTGGGTGGACGGCGACCGCATGGAGGTGCTTCGCGCCCACACGGAGATGGTAGGCATCCCCTGATCGCCTGGGCGGCCTGTTTCGCCCGGCGGCGGAAGTTGCGCAATGCCAACGTCCATGGTCAGCCGGGGAGCGCGAGGGGGCACTCGCATAACATAGGGCTGTTTCGGGCAGACGGAGGACAACATGTTCGACTTGAGCGGTAAGGTGGCGCTGGTGACGGGCGGCAACGGGGGCATCGGCTTGGGATATGCCGAAGGGTTGGCCGAGCACGGCGCCGGCGTGTGCATCTGGGGCACCAACGAAGAGAAAAACGCTGCGGCGCGGGGCAAGCTCGAAAGCTACGGCGGCAAGGTGTTGGCGCTGCGCTGCGATGTCAGCGATGAACAGCAGGTGGTGGACGCGTTCGCGCGAACGGTCGAGATTTTCGGGCAGGTGGACGCATGCTTCGCCAATGCCGGGGTCGGCGGCGGCGGCGCGAATTTCGACGCCATGACGCCCGAGGAGTGGCATCGCGTGTTCAAGGTGAACATGGACGGGGTGATGTTCACCTTCCGGGAAGCGGTCAAGCATATGAAACAGAACGGTCGCGGCGGTTCGCTGGTCGTCACCAGCAGCGGCACGGCGCGTTTCGGGGCCCGTGGCGGCGAACACTATTCGGCGACCAAGGCGGGCGTCATCGCGCTGATTCAATCGTTGGCCATCGGCCAGGCCCGCTACGGCATACGCGCGAACGCCATCATCCCCGGCTGGATCGAAACGGCGATGACGGAACGGGCTTTCCAGACCGAAGCATTCAAGACGAAGGTTCTCAAGCGGATACCGCAGCGGCGTTGGGGCAAACCCGCCGACTTCGGCGCCATCGCCGTATATTTCGCCAGCGATGAAAGCGCCTACCATACCGCCGACACCATCAGCATCGACGGCGGCGTGTCGCATTTCTGAGAGTGCCCCACAGGCGGCGCCTCGGCTTCGGATTCATTCTTGCGAGGGGTGCCCCCTCGCGCTCCCCGGCTGAAGGCTCAGGCCCGACCCAGCTCGTCGACCATGGAACAACCGCCCCTGGTCGCTGGCGCTTCCCCGCGGTGTTTGTTCCACGGAAGTTTCGGCGAGGGCGCGCAAGTGGCTCTCGTTCTTGCGCCTGTGCGTCAGTCGGGCAAACCCAGCACCCGTTTGGCGATGATGTTGCGCTGGATCTCGGAGGTGCCGCCTTCGAGCGCAACCAGCCCCGGGCCGCTCCGCGTTCTGCGGGCGTGAATCCGTCGCCGCTCCAGCCGAGCCCCCCGCAGCCCAGGATGGACATCATCAGATCGTTGCGGCGGATATTCTGCTCGTTGCCGTAGAGCTTGAACATGGACGACAGGAAACTCGGCGCCTGGGAACTGGTCGCCTCCTCGAACGAGCGGCGTATCGTGAGCTGGTACGCCTGATCGTCGACGTGTTGGCCGACGACGCGGTCGCGGACGGCCGCGTCCGCGATCCTCCCGTCCATCTCGCCCCAATACTCCTTGGCCCACTCGTCGATGGTCCTGGTCTTCTGCTGCGTGCGGCCGCGTCCGCCAATGGAGCTGCGCTCGTATTGCAGCAGGCGCTTGCCGACCGTCCACCCCTCACCGGATTTGCCGATCAGGTTTCGCCTCGGCACGCGCACGCTGTCGAAGAAAATCTGGCAAGACTCGGAAGCGCCGCTGATGAGTTCGATCGGCGTCACGGTGACGCCCGGCGTCTCCATGTCGAGGACAAGGAAGGAAATCCCCTCGTGCTTGGATACATTCGGATCGGTGCGGACCAGGCAGAAGATCCAGTCCGCGTCGCTGGCGCCGGAAGTCCAGATCTTCGAACCGTTGACGATGTAGTCGTCGCCGTCCTCCACCGCGCGCATCTGCAGGCTTGCGAGATCGGATTCCGCGCCGGGTTCGCTGTACCACTGGCACCAGCGAAGATCGCCGCGCGCGATCGGCGGCAAATGTTCCCGGCATTGCGCATCGGTGCCGAATTCCATGATCGCGGGTCCGATCATGGTCAGTCCGTGGCCGGTCAACGCGGCGGGTGCGTTAATGCGCTGCATCTCCTCGTTGAGGACCATATTCTCCGCGTTCGTCAAACCGCCGCCACCACAGGCCTTGGGCCAGGTGGGGGCCGTCCAGCCGCGCTCGGCCATGCGGTCGAGCCACAGTTTGGTATCGGGATTGGCGTATACGGCCTTGCGTCCGCCCGACGTATAGCCACCCAGTCCGCGGCGCAGGCTATCCCGACAGTTCGCCTCCAGCCAGCTCCTCGCCTTTGCGCGAAAACTCATGTATTTCTTCCTTGCTCTAAAACGTCGCGACGCGGCGCATTGACACGCTGGCCTGCCAACGGCGCACCCCCGCTCGACCACCTCCGGATCAGGCGATCGCCTTTCTGCGGCGAACTTGCAGGGGAACTACGCATGGCGTGCTGGCCTGATAGTCGCCATAGGCGGGATATCTGCCGAGCGAAATCGACTCCCCCAACCGTATGGAGCCGACGAAGAGCAGCGTCAGCAGGACGCAGCCCAAGCTGGTCCAGTGCAGCCACTGACCCGATGCCCCGATGGCGAAGAGATAGAACACCCACCACATGGCTATTTCGCAGAAGTAGTTCGGGTGGCGGCAGAAGCCGAAGAGCCCTGTTGTAATGAACGGACGCTTGATTTCCTCGCCAGCCTCGAGTCTTTGCTTCTTGTCCTGTTGAAACGCCCACATCTGTTCATCAGCGATGGCTTCGCCGATGAATAGGACGACGAAATGGGTCGCGGCGACGCCGTCGATCCAGGTGAGCGGGGTGCCCCGCCACAGCCATGCCTGGTGCGCTGGCGATGTGAAGAGCCAGATCAGGAGCATCTGCCCAAACGAGATGAACGTGATATTGAGGATCTGAGACTTGAGGGGGCCGAGTTTCTTGCGCACGACCTCCCACCGATAATCTTCGCCGCCTTTGCGAAAACCGCCCTTGCGCGCGTAGTTGAAAGTGAGACGCGCGCCCCACAGCACGGTCAGAACCGTCATGAGATTCAGCCGCGTAGATTCGAAGTCCGCCACGGCCGCTACCAGCAGGCAATAGATCGCCGGGCATATGGGCCACAGGCGATCCACCCAGGAATATTCGCGACTGATCACGGAGAAAATCCACGCGAGCCCCGCGAGGACCAGGCACAGGTCGAGGGCCGTGCCGAAGGGCGTGCCCGTCAGGGGGTGGTCGATGAAATTCATCCCATTTGAAGTGTAAACGCAGTTGGGCCGGATGTGGCATCAGGACGCTTGCGTCAGGTCGCGTAAGAAGGTGCCCGCAGCCAGCATATCGACGGGTCAAGTGCGCGGCGGGTGCGGTAGCATGACAACCGGGGACGGTGATCGATGCGTCCGAAGTCGAAAACCGCCTCAGTGAAGCGCAACAGAAACAAAGAGATAACCATGGCCGACAACCTGCAAGCCGCATACGAAACGTTGACCGCGCGCATCGGCGAATCGACGCCGCCCTCGGACTGGTTCGAGATAGACCAGCAACGCATCAACGATTTCGCCGACGTGACGATGGATCATCAGTGGATTCACGTGGATGTCGAGCGCGCGAAGGCCGGGCCGTTCGGCGCTCCGATTGCCCACGGCCACCTCACGTTGTCGATCATGGGTCACTTGCCGCGCCCGGCGCCCGCCGCCGAAGGACGGAGGATCGAGGGCCAGAAGCTCGCGATCAACTACGGCTTCAACAGGGTGCGATTTCCCGCGCCGGTGCCCGTGGGCGCGCGGGTGCGGACGCAGAGCACGCTCAAGACCGTCGAGATCAAGGGCGGCATGGTCGAGGTGATGAGCGAGATCGTGATGGAGGTCGAGGGCCAGCAAAAGCCGTGCTGCGTGGCGGAGAGCCTGGCCCGATACGTCTTCTGACGTAGGCTTCGCCCGCTTCCGGTAGGTGCCGTTAACGAGTCATCGCCTCCACGCATTGAGTACAGCGGCCTTTGGGCCATGTATGTGACGAACATCGGTGATTCGGTGTATGTGTTGCATGTGTTTGTAAAGAAATCGCAGAAAACACCGGCGAAGGAGATCGAAACAGCAAAGTCCCGGTTGAAGGCGGTTCGAACGGAGTTGGGGCAGAGGAGTTAGCTCATGGAGATTCATACCTACCGAAGTGTGTGGGATGCAATCGCGGACGGTCCAGAGGAGGCGGCCAACCTGAAACTTCGTTCGCAACTAATGGATGCCATCGAAGCGTACATCGCCCGGCAGGCCATCACTCAGGAAGAGGCTGCCAGACGGCTCGGCATACCCAGATCGCGGCTGAGCGAACTCGTCAACGGCCGGATCAGCAAATTCACTATCGACAAGCTGGTGAACATGGCTTCGCGGGTTGGACTCGCTACACAGATCAAAATTGGCCAGAAGCGCCGCCGTTCGCGGAATCAAGCATCCAAAGGGACAGCAGGCTCCGAGATGGCCGGAAACGTATCCCTCCTGGAGGACTCGGCGAAAGCGGCGCGCAACCCACAAGAACTAGTTTGAGGCGGCGGACGTAGAGATGTTGGCGTGCCTCACATCCACCGATGTCTCGACACGCGTCGCTCACCCTGTGCGCGGTGAGCGGCCAGGTGCTCGGGACGCCGAAAAAGCAGAACGAGAGCCAGCCCGGCGGCGAAACCGCCGATATGCGCCCAGAAAGCCACGCCGCCGCTTTGTCCGAGCGCGGCAGTCCGCTCACGAGTTGGACCAGGAACCAGTAGCCGAGCATGAATACGGCGGGGACCGCGATCATGGTCGCGTAGAAGCCGAGGAAGACGAACGTGTGCACGTGGGCCCGGGGATAGGGTAGGGCATATGCGCCCATGGCACCGCCGATGGCGCCGGACGCGCCAACCATGGGCACGGGGGCTGGCGGGGTCTGTCGCGAACTGCGCGAAAGCTGCTGCAAGGCCGCAGAGAATGTAGAAGACAACGAAGCGAAACGGGCCCATCGCGTCTTCCACGTTGTCGCCGAAGACCCACAGAAACCACATGTTGCCAAGGATGTGGAACCAGCCGCCGTGCATGAACATCGACGAGATCGGCGTGGACGGATTGGCCGTCCCATCGAACACGCACGCCCGGGTTTCAGAAACGCGTATGGCGTTGCCTGGGAAAACGTGGCCGAGCAGATCGCCCGGGATCAGGGCGTAGTAGCAAAAGCTCTCCGCGAGGGTCGGAGTCGTGCCGAAACCTTGCAGCAGCATCCAGCAACAGGCGTTCGCCGCGATGAGGACCATCGTCGCGACAGGATTGCGGACAGTCGGATTTTCGTCGCGAAGCGGGAACATGGGTGCAGCGGAACATGGCTCGGTGGCGTTGGTAACTGGCGATCAGGAGTTCGCACTCGACCCCGGCGCCTGATACAGTGTCGGCAGACCCAAGGGGTGGCCCAGAGCCTGAGATGCGGATGCGATCCGCAGTCCCTTTGAACCTGATCCGGACAATTCCGGCGGAGGGATAGGGCGCCCATCGAAGCATCTCCCTCCGCCCCACGAAGGACACGAGGAGGACGAGATGTCTAGATCTGCCACCACGCTAACTGTCGCGCTTGCCATGGCCGTCGCAGGATCGCCTTCGCAAGGCCAGGAGGCAGAGCAACCCGCCTCGGAAGACGCAGCGGAAATCGAGGAAATCGTCGTCACCGCGACGTTTCGCGGCGAAGAGCTATACCAGGTGCCATCGAGCATCAGCGTGGTTCCCGCCGAAGCCATCGCGCGGCGCGGCGCGACCCATCTTGAGGAAATCCTGAACATGATCCCGAACGTGAACTACGCGAAGGGTACGTCGCGGGCGCGCTTCCTGCAGATTCGCGGTATCGGCGAGCGCGGGCAGTTCAGCGAGCCGCTCAATGCGTCCGTGGGGCTGATTGTGGATGGCGTCGATCTGTCGGGTATCGGCACGGTGGCGATGCTGTTCGATGTCGAGCAGGTCGAAGTGCTGCGCGGGCCGCAGGGCACGCGCTATGGCGCCAACGCGCTCGCCGGACTGGTGAACGTGGTAACGCGGGCGCCGACCGACGCGCACGAGGGCGAGATGGAACTGTTCGCGGGCAACTACGGTGCCTTGGGCGCGGGCGCGGTGGTTTCAGGACCGCTTTCCGATAACGCTCGCGGCAGGTTGGCGGCGCGCGTGGACCGGGCGAACGGGTTTGTCGAAAACGACTATCTCGATGTTGACGACACCGACAACACGGACGAAAAGCTGCTCCGAGGCAGGCTTTCCTGGGACGCGGGCGAATCCGCAACCTTCGATATCGCCGCTGGCTATATCGACGCCAACAACGGCTATGACGCGTTCTCCCTGGACAACATTCGCACCACGCTGGCCGACGAACCGGGCCACGACAGACAGGAGACGCTGTACGGTTCCGCCGGCGTCAAGTTGCACGATAACCCGGCCTTCGCGGTCGAGGCGCATGTGGGCGCCGCAGCCTCGGATATGGCGTACGGCTATGACGCCGACTGGGTGTATGTCGGGTTCCACCCCTGGGGCTATTCGGGCACCGACGACTATGTGCGCGACCGAAACACCGTGACGGCGGAGGTCCGCCTTGTTTCGAAGCAGGCCGGAGAACTGTTCGGGGGCGCGACGGCGTGGACCGCGGGCACCTACACGTTGCGCCAGGACGTGGCGCTGACGCGGCAGTCGACCTTTATCGACTCGGACTTCACGAGCGACTACGGCATAGACCGGTTTGCCGTGTTCGGGCAGACCGAGACGGCGCTCGACGCCTGTTCGACCCTGACGGTCGGCCTTCGCCTGGAACGCCACTCGGCGTCCTATGACGACAACGCTGGCGTCAGTTCCGCGCCTGAAGACAGTCTCGTCGGCGGCCGCGTGGCCTACGACCGCGCGCTCGCTCCCGGCGTGGTCGGCTATGGCTCGATTTCCCGCGGCTACAAGGCGGGGGGCTTCAATATCGACGGCACGCTGCCGGCGGACCTCAGGGAGTACGGGCCGGAAGTCCTGTGGAACTTCGAGGCGGGGGTCAAGGCGCGCGCGGCGGACGGACGCCTGAGTTTTCGCGGCTCGGTCTTCCACATGCAGCGCGATGACGTGCAGATCGATAGCTCCATCGTGATCTTCCAGGAAGACGGCAGCACGGAGTTCATCGATTTCGTCGGCAACGCGGCCCAAGGCACGAACAGCGGTGCCGAAGTCGACGTGGAGTTCACGCCGACGGACGCGGTCTCGTTGTACGCGCGCGTCGGTCTGCTGCGGTCAGAGTATGAGGACTACACAAACGGGGAGGGTATAGACCTCGGTGGCCGCGGGCAGGCGCATGCGCCAGGCTACCAGTTCAGCGTCGGCGCCGACTTCGCGTTCGGCGAAAGGTATTTCGCGCAGGTCGAGATGGACGGACGCGACGAGTTCTACTTTTCGGACAGCCACAGCGAGAAGTCGACCCCGTATACGCTGCTGAATGCGAGCGCCGGCTATCGGGGCCGCGACTGGTCCGTGACGGCCTGGGCGCGCAATCTCGCCGACGAGGACTACTTCGTGCGCGGTTATTTTTTCGGCAACGACCCGCGAGACGGCTATACGGACCGTAGTTTCACGCAGCTCGGGGAACCGCGTCGGTTCGGCATCACGGCAAGCCGTTCCTGGTAGGAAGCGCCCCGGGCATTGCCGCAGGTTGCGGTCCCGGGTGATCGCAATCGCACTTGCGACGGGTTATTCGTCTCTCTTCACGGCGCGCGGCGACATGCGGCCCGTGGCGGGACTCGCGGCGACGGCGCGGTCGAACCAGGCGTTCGCCGAGGCGTCGTTGTACGCTCGCATCGTTGCCTTGATTCTCGCCGCCGCCCCCGCCGGATACGACGCCAGCTCGGCGGCGAGTTCCCGCGCTCTGGGCAGCACTTCTTCGTCCGGCACGCACGCGTATGCGACTCCCATGGCGGCGAGTTCGGGCCCCGTGAATCGGCGTCCGGTCAGCGCCAGCTTCGCTGCCACCGATTCCGGGTGGCGCAAGCGCAGCCAGGCAATGTTGAAGGGTGCCGCCATTGGGTGGCGCACCTCGCCGACTGCAGGAAGGCGGTCTCCCCCGCGATCAGCAGGTCCGCCGCGAGCGCGAGCGCCGCGCCGCCGTTGATGCCGTAGCGTTCGATGGCGGCGACGATGGGTTTGCCGCAGTCGTACAGCGCCGTGTGCACGGCGCGCCAGATGACGTTGAACTTCGGCAGCCACTCGGGCGGCGGGTCGGCGTTGAAGGCCTTGGTGTCGAGCCCGGAGCAGAACGCGCCTTCCGCGCCCCGAAGCAGGATAGCGCGCACCGCATCGTCCGTATTCAGCGCGCGCAGGTCCGCCGCGAGCGCCATGGCGAGGTCGCCATCAATCGCGTTGCGCCGTTCGGGTCGGTTCAACACCAACTCCGCCCAGCCGTCGTGCGCGATCAATTCCACAGTCGCCATACGCGTCGTTCCTATGCTTGCCCGTCTATTGGCGCGTCCGGGGACGCTGGAAGAACCACCACTATGTTACCGTTCCGGGAGCGGTTCCCACGCGCCTTGCGCACCGCGCCCCGCAACAGCAAACTCCGCGGGTCGTCAACGAAATCGGCGGACCTCCCAATAACCACGGAGAAACGAGGCATGGCGAAGGAACTCGTTTTCTACACCAATCCGATGTCTCGGGGGCGCATTGTGCGTTGGATGCTGGAGGAAGTGGGCGCGACCTATCGCACGGAGGTCGTTGAGTTTGGCGTTGCGATGAAGTCGGCCGACTTCATCGCCGTCAATCCCCTGGGCAAGGTCCCGGCGATTCGCCACGGCGATGTCGTCGTCACCGAGACCGCCGCCATTTGCGCCTATCTCGCCGATGCATTTCCCGAGGCCGATCTCGCGCCCCCGACCCATGCGCGCGGCGCCTACTACCGATGGCTCTTTTTCGCGGCAGGTCCGTTTGAGGCGGCGACGACGGATCGAATGCTGGGTGCCGCGCCGACGAGGCAACAGGAGGGAATGGTCGGCTACGGCAGCGCGGAAACGGTTGTCGGCGCGCTTGAGCATGCGGTGACCAACGGCGACTACATCGCGGGCGACCGGTTTTCCGCCGCCGATGTCTATGTCGGGTCGCATGTCCAGTGGGGCATGAATATGACCGCGATGCTCCAAAAAACGTCGGTCTTCGTGGACTATTGGGCGCGGCTCAGTGGTCGCGGGGCGTACCTGCGAGCTCAGGAACTCGACGGCGCGATACCCGGAAACAGGGACCCCTGATAGTCGAGCGGCCGTCGCTGAAACCCCGGCTGCCACCTACGAGCGAATTCGCGCCTGATAGTGGCGCGGCAATTCCGGCAGAACGACCACGCCGCCGAAGAGGTTGGGAAAGTTCCATAGTCATAGTTTCCTCGCCCGAAACGACGAGGGAAGGCGCGTGGCGGCACCGGGCGGTCAGGGAACGAGCGCGAAGTGACGCCCTTTTGCTGCATTTCGGTCGAATGTAAAGGTCGTCTCGCATCCGCGCGAGTGATTGCGGGAGCCTATCAGGCAATCCGCGAAATCCGCGTTGTCAGACTCGAACTCCCGCAAAGCAAGCCAGACCGACTCGCCGTCTTCCACCGTGAACTCGGTCGTTCTCAGGATTTGGCCGATCACCGACGCGATCACGCTCTTTTCGTACTCGTACGCTGCGGCAAGGACCCACACCAGTTGGACCAATACCACGATGCTCACGAACCCGGTCGTTTGTTGTGTGCACCGGTTCTCGATCAAGCGCGTGGTCGCCGAGGCCTGCGCCGCGTCGTCCTGTACGATGTAGCGGATCAGGATAGTGATATCGCGGCCGATCACCGCATTCGTCCGTACGCCTTGGCAATGGCATCGTCCATATGTTCGAGCGTCACGGATTTGCGGGGCTTAGGCACCATTCCCTTGAGTTGCTTCACGGACGCCGTTAACGGTACGACCCGGACCTCGCCACCCGAATCCAGAACGAAGTCGATCTTGTCACCGGGCCTGAGTTGAAGCTTGTCGCGTATCGGTTTGGGAATCGTCACCTGACCCTTTGCGGTAATCGTAGCTTGCATCCATTGAATCACTATTCCTTCAAAATTGCCCCGATGACGATAGTCCAGCGGATTCCATGGCGCTAGCTTCCCGTGGAGGTATACCGTTGCACGCCAAAGTGCCAAATGCCAATCGCCACGGCAAGGAAAGCGAATCCGGCCAAGGGTGCCGATACCTGGAACAACCGTGAAGTTCCCAGCGGATCGTCGACACCCAACACGGCGACCAAGGGAAAGTAGCCCACGGACGCAAGCGGCACCACGTAGGTGAAGAAGCGCTGGAACAACCGGTGGTAGATGGGCAGGGGGTACGACGCGGTCTCGACACCACCGTAAGTAAGGATGTTCATGAGTTCCAGCGACTCGGTGGTCCAGAAGCACATGGTGGCCTGCAACACCAGCAACGCGAAGAAGAACGCCACACCGCCGGCCACCGCGAGCGTGAGGAGCCCGACGCGATCCACCTCCAGCGGAAGATCCAGGGCCGTCCACGCGGCGACGATCACGACCAGGCCCGGTAGCAGTCGACCGAGCCGGCGCAGCGAGAGTTCGTGGCCTGCCAGCTGCAGGACGGTGCCGCGCGGGCGCAGCAGCAGTCGGTCGAAGTCGCCGGTCTTGACGTACAGCGTGCCGAACTGGTCGAAGCCGGTGGCGAGAAGTTCCGCGACCGCGTAGGTGCAGTTGACCGTGGCGTAGAACAACGCGATCTCGGCGAAGCTCCACCCGGACAGGTTCCCGAACCGGTCGAACAGCATCCATATGCCGGCCAGTTCGATCAGGCTGTTGAGGAAGTTCCCGAGCGCCGCCATCAGGAACGACGTGCGGTACTGCAGTTGACCGCGCAGCGAGATCGAGAGATAGCGGGAAAGCAGAACCGCGGCGTTCATCCGCCCTGTATCACCATGCGTCGGACGCCTCGACGGAGAATCAGCCGTCCCAGCACGACGAGTGCGACCGTCCAGACGAGAATGAAGACAAGCTCCGGCACGATCTCCCCCGGCGGGATGTTGCCGCTGTAGATACGGTAGGGAACGTCGGCGAGCCCCCGGAAGGGTTGCCAGTCGAGAAACGGTTGGAGCCAGTCGGGAAACAGCGGCAGCGGCACGATGAGGCCGGAGAAGATCGTGACCAGCACGGTGAGGATTCGGTCCATGCCGACGCCGGAGATCGTCCAAAGCAGCGAAATGTGGGCAAGCAGAGTTACCGCCGTGGCAAGCAGGGCGGCAAGGACGACCGCCACCGCGAAGCCGGCGAACGCAGCAGCGGATGGCGGCGGGATCAGTGCCCAGTCGCTTAAGCCCGCGACGGGCAACAGGATCATGGCGAACAACACCATCGGTATGCCCCGGAGCGTCGGCACCGCGATCCGGAAGGCCAATGTGCGTCCAAACCAGTAGGCGTGCGTCCAAACCAGTAGGCGTAGAGATCCAGCGGCCGCGGCAGGTCGTAGGCGACGGTGCCGTCCCGCACCTGCCCGCGGAAGTCGGCATCGATGTTCCAGGGCAGCATGCCGAGCAGCGCCTGGCCGAGCCACACGCAGGCCACGACCTGCGTCAGGTTCATGGGCTGTGGTTCAGTGGCGGCGGCAAAGAAAGCCGCCAGGATCATGAGCCGAATCGCGCCCCAGAAGAGTTGCGTCGCAAAGCCCGCGAACGCCGCCGCGCGATACTGGAGCAGGGTTCGGAAACGTGCGCTGACAACCGCCCGGAGTGGGCCGAAGATCTCGCTCGTTGTTCGCGCACGTCATGTTCGGCGTACAACTCGGCGACGGTCTGCTCGATGGGAGGATGCTCGACGAACAGGTCCCGCGGTGTTCCCTGGGCCAGGAGAGCGCCAATCAGCGTCGCCACCGGAACCCGGTCCGGATCGAAGGCGATACCCACCCGCGAGGCGTCGCGTTCCACCAGCCGAACGCCTTCCCCTTCGGCGTCCAGCGCAACCGCCTCGTCCGCCGAGTCGTAGTCCATGACCAGCACGCGCTCGTTGCGCACCCGCCGGCGCAGGTTGTCCACACTCCCCTCGACGAGGATTCGACCGTTGCCGACGACCATGACGCGGTCGCATAACGCCTCGATGTCATCCATTGTCGTGGGTGGTGAGCAGCACCGTGACCTGCTCGTCCCGGTTCAACTCGCGCACGAAATCGCGGATCGCGAGCTTGGAGACGGCATCGAGACCGATGCTCGGCTCGTCGAGGAACAACAGGCTCGGACCTCGCAACAGTGAGGCCGCCAGGTCCGAACGCATGCGCTGGCCCAGGGAAAGCTGCCGTACCGGCACGTCGAGAAGCGGTTCGAGATCCATGAGCGCGATCAGCCGGTCGCGGTTGTCCCGGTAAGCCGCCGGCGGGATGCGGTAGATATCCCGCAAGAGATCGAAGCTCTCGATCACGGGCAGGTCCCACCACAATTGGGTGCGCTGCCGGAACACGACGCCGACCCGCGCAACATGGCGTTTGCGGTCGCGCCACGGCGTCAGGTTATCCACGCGGCAGGTGCCGGCGGTGGGGGTAAGGATTCCCGCCAGTATCTTGATCGTGGTTGACTTGCCCGCACCGTTGGGACCGATGTATCCCACCAGCTCGCCTCGTTCGATGTCGAAGTCGATGCCATCCGGGGCGTGGACATCACGCATCCTGCCGTGGATCAGTCCACGGAAGGCGCCCGCGAGTCCCGGCAGCCGCTCGGCCACGCGGAATGTCTTGGCAAGACCCCGTACTTCGATTTGCGGCATTCGGACGGTCCTTAAGGCATGCCATGACGCTGGCGGGTGACACGGATCAGACGGGGTCGAAGGGCGCGCGGAAATACGCGTGCCCTTCGCGGGAGTCAAGGCATCGCGACACGTCCGGTCACCTCAAGGCGGAATGGCTCGGAGGGCGGCCATGCGCTGTGGCCGCGCGGCGTACCCGCGGGCCGAGGAACTCGACAACGCGTTGGCCGTCAATAGGGATGCCTGACGGTCGCCGAAGACTTCCTACCACCTATAGCGAATTCGCGCCTGATAGTGGCGCGGCAACTCCGGCAGGACGACCACGCCGCCGAAGAGGTTGGGGAAGTTCGACCGGAAGTACCGCTCGTCAGTCAGGTTCTTGGCGGTCGCGCTGAACGACCAGTGCTCCGTTTCGAATATTGCGCCGACGTTGAGGAGCGTGTAACCGGGGAGCGTGACCGAGTTGGAAAAGCCGGAGTGCACCGCCTGGGCGTCGATGGCGCTGGCGCTGACGGCGAACCCGTTGCCGAAGTCGTAGGTGCCGGTTAACGCCCAGATGTTTTGCGGCATGCCCGCGCGGCGCGCTCCGCGCGCGCCGGGACGAATGACGGAACCCGCCAGCGCACCACCGTAGAAGGCTTCGGGCACCACCCCGGGGATGTCGTCCGCGCCGATGAAGCTGAAGCGCGAACCCATCTCTTTCGTATTGAGGTTGATCACCTCGATGTTCGAGTATCCGAGCGTCAGCACCAGTTTTTCGTTGACGACCCACCTGACTTCGAGCTCCGCGCCCTTGGTCTCGGTGGCCTGATTGGTGACGGTGGCCTGCGCCGAGAAGTCGGTGCGCTCTTGCTGGTACGCAGCCAGCGCAAAGTACAGGGAATCGTTCAGCAGGCTTCCCTTCAATCCGAGTTCCCGCAGTTCGGAAACATCGAAAGCGGTGCCGTCGGCAATGTTGGCGGTGGTGATTTCGGACCCCTGTCCGGCGATCACGGTGGACTGGGCGGAGACGGTGGCGTAGGGCCGCAGACCCAAGGGACTTGCGTAGCTCAGGCTTAGCGTCCAGGAGAAACCGTCCACCGTGTCAGCCGCTTGCGATCGCACGCAGCCGTCGGCGGGCGACAGACAAAAGTTGTTGGCGCTCGCGAGCAGGAGTTTGTCGACGGGTTGGCGGCTTTCCATGTCGATGACGTCATAGCGCGCGCCGACAAGGAGGCTCGTGCCATTGCTCCAGTCCGTGTTGGCCAGCACTGCCAATCCGAGGTCGAGGTAGTCTCCGACGTAGTACTCGGTGTAGTCGTCGTCGATCTGGGTGGCGAGCAGCCGCGTGTCGAGCGGTCCGCCGGGCCGGGTGAGATCGCGGCGGTCGAAATATTCGTTGGTGTAGTCGTCGGCGTGGCGGAAGTCCGTGTAGCGCACCGATGGAGAGATCTGTATCGAAGTCTCGCCGCCGGCGCTTTGAAAGTCGTTGGATACCACCAGCTTTTCCTCCAGCACCCAGGTGTCGTGGAACTGGGAGAATCCGTAGGCGGACTCCGCCAACGTATCGGCGGACTCGAAGAACAACTGGTTTTTCCACTCCCAACCGTTCTCCGCGAAGATGATCGCGTCGAAGTAAAGCGTGAGGACTTGGCTGTCGAGGAGGTCATCGGTGCCGACCAGGACCTGGTTGGGCTGGAGCTGCGCGGTGCCCGGGTTCACCAACCGCAAAAGGTCGGGGCGGCAGCCGAACACATTCGCGTCTCCGATGGCGCAGGTCCCGGGGAAGGGGCCGGCGTGCTCCAGAGCACTGGCATCGCCGGGCGTCAGGCCGGCGGCGAACGGGTTCAGGTCCGTAAAGCCGTCGTCATCGACGTCGAACTCCTGGTGTGAAATGCGGCCGTCGCCATCGGCATCCAGCGGAAGAGGGTGCCCGGTGATGTAGATGCCATGGTCGACGAGTTCTTGCGTCAAGCGGTTCCAGCCCCCGACCTGGTTGCCCAGGTGGTCGTGGTACATGCCGCCGAACTCCAGATGCCAGCGGTCGCCCAAGTCGGTGTCGAACGATGCTTGCAGCAGGGTTTGCCGAGTGCCGGTGTCGCGGTAGTAGCTGTCCGAGTCTTCGACTTCCGCGTAGAAGTAGTAGCCGAAATGGCGTCCCCCGAACGGGTCGGCTCCGCCGATCTCGGCGCTCAGGATGCGCTTGTCCCAACTCCCGAAATCGACGCCGACCGCTCCCGTCCTGTCGGCGATGAACTGTCCCGTCTGCTCGATTCTGGCGGATTTGGGGTTGAAGTTGAGATAGCCGCCGATCTTGGCCGGTCCGTAGATGGGGGAGGCGGGCCCGCGCACGATATCAACGCGGTCGGACGCGCCGATGGGGGTCGGATAGTTGCCGGGATTGTCGAGCCGGCGGACGCCCCGGAAGTACGTCTCGCCGGGCGTGCCCCGGATATCCAGGGACCCGGCGACGCCGAAAAAGGACTGCGTAAAGCTTCCGGGCGCCAGCGCGATCAACTCGTCGATGTCGCGCATGTTGAAGCGATCCATCATTTCCGCGCTGATCGTGGAAACGGACCTCGGCGTCTCCAGCAGCGATTTGTCGAAGCCAAAGACGGTCTTCACGGCATCCCCCGGCAGGCTACCGAGATCGCCGACGACCACGATCTCCTCGATTGTGTCCCGGGTCCCATTCGTCACCGCTTCGCCCTGCGCGGCGGCGCACGGCGCCGTGAGGGTCAGGATCGCGGCGGCCCGCAGGACGAAGTGCCCGACAGACGGGGCGTTCGGCTCCTTGCTGCGAGGGGTATCCCCTCGCGCACCCCGGCTGAAGGCTCCTTTCTGGCGAGGGGCATCCCCTCGCGCACCCCGGCTGAAGGCTGTTTTCTGGCGAGGCGTGCCCCCTCGCGCACCCCGGCTGAAGGCTCCTGGCCTGATGTGCGTGGTGATGTCGGAACAGTCGTTTCGAGGACTCGTCATAGGGCGCTCAACTATTGTCCTGGTTCCCGGTAGGCTGTGGGGGACGGCTACTGGCCTCGCGGTAGCGGTCGCACACACGGAGTTTGAGAAGAATGCCGTAACTCTATCTGATTCGGCACGGAGAATCGGCGAACAATGCGCTTGTCGGGGAGAGCCCTCGAACGGCGGATCCCTGCCTGACGCAGACCGGCCAAGCGCAGGCCAAAAGCATAGCCGCACATCTGAAACACGGGCTGGACAGGACGGATGTGCGGGACGGGCTTGCCGGCGAAGGCGGCTGCGGGATCGGCAGGCTCTATTGCAGCGCAATGCTGCGGGCGCTCCAGACCGCCCAACCCGTCGGCGCGGCGTTGGGCCTGGCTCCCGAAGTCTGGTTGGAGGTCCATGAAGGAGGCGGGATGTGGCTCGACCATCAGGACGGATGCGGGCGGGTAGGCCACCCAGGGTTGACCCGGTGGGAGATGGAAGCGCAATTCGCAGGATTCAAAATTCCCGAGGGCGTAACCGACTGCGGTTGGTGCAACCGGTCCTCCGAACGGGGAGAGCAACTCAGCGCCAGAGCGGCGCAGGTGGCTGGCGACATCCGGGATATGCTACCGCGGGCGAAGAAGCGCATAGCCATCGTCAGTCACGGAGGCTTTCTCAACCTGCTGATTCAGCATCTTTTGTTTGGGAGGCACGTGCCAGGCTGCTTCTTTAGCTGCCACAACACCGGAATCAGCCGTCTGGACTTCAACGAGGATCGTTTGATGGTCCGGTACCTGAACCGGGTGGATCACCTGTGTGGGGACTTGGTGACCTGAAGCCGCCAGCGGCGAAACTGCCTTGCAGCGGTTCTACGGACTGAAGTCGGGCCGCATTGGCGCCGCCAATGATTGAAGCCGCGACTTCAGCCGTCGTTCCGATCGGGACCGGGCGTTTCGTCCGCATGGCGCGCATGCTGTTCCACTACGCGTAATCGGGTGTCGAATCCGACCATGGTGGTCTGGATCGCAGTAACCCCCGCTTCCACCGAGCGCAAGCGGTCGTCGAGTTTGTTCACGCGGTCGTCGAGTCTGTTGATGTCATTGCTCAGATCCGCGCGCGCCTTCTCGATGTCGGCGCGCAACTCCTGCCGCATGCCGTTCATCTCCTGTCGGAGTTCCTGCCGCATGCCGTTCATGTCCTGGCGGAGTTCTTGGCGGAGTTGGCCGATCTCGTCGCCGAGGCGCGCATGCGCTGTCTGCATCATCGTCCCGAGGGTCAACGCGACGGTGATCGTGGTGGTCAGCATGGCGATGGTTCTGCCGTCGAGCCAAGTCGGAATGGTGTGCTTGCCCTTGCTTTGGTCCATGGCGCGAACAATTTTGCCTAGTCAGCATCCGCCTTGCCATAAGACATTACCACTTCGGCTTGTACGAAATCTCTCCACTCGGTGATCTGCAGCTCAAGCCGCGCGCCGAGCAAGCTCCGGTCATCTGTCGCGCAGACTGGAAAGCGTCCCGGCGGGGGTGATCGCTTCCGGATCGATCACGAGGTGCAGCAGCGCGGGAGAGTCGGCTTCCCTCGCTCGCGCGAAAGCGGCGGGAAATTGCTCGTCGCGCTCGACCCGTTCGGCGTAGGCGCCGCAGGCGCGCGCCAGCGCGGCGAAGTCGGGATTGGCAAGCGATGTGGCGTGAACACGCCCCGGAAACGCGCGCTCCTGGTGCATCCGGATCGTGCCGTACATGCCGTTGTCGACGACCAGCACGACGACGCGCGCATCGTACTGCGCGGCGGTGGCGAGTTCCTGGCCGGTCATCTGGAAACAGCCATCGCCGGCGAAGCAGACTACGGTGCGTTCGGGTTGCCGCAGCTTGGCGGCGATGGCGGCGGGCAGTCCGTAGCCCATGGAGCCGGACGTGGGCGCGACCTGCGTGCCGAACCGCCGGAAACGGTGGAAGCGGTGAATCCACGCCGAGTAGTTGCCGGCGCCGTTGGTCATGATCATGCCAGGATCATCGACTTCGCGCAGCGTGGCCATGACATGGCCCATCGTCAGTTGTCCGGGCGATGGATGCGGCAGCTTCGACCAGTCGAGATAGCTCGCATGCAGCGTTCCGATATAGGAGGGACGCTCGCCACGCGCCGCCGTCGCGGCAAGAAAGGGCGCGGGTCGAGCCCGGATGGCGAGTTCGGCCCGGTGGACGCGCTGCAGTTCCCGGCTGTCGGGATGCACGTGTATCACGGGTGTTGTGGCCGAGGGCAGGGCGTACGACTGGCTCGGAATCTCCGAGAACCGCGTCCCGAGCAGCACGAGCAGATCGGTTTCCTCCATGGCGCGACGCAACGCGGGATTGAGCCCGATGCCGACGTCGCCCGCGTAATGGGGATGTTCGTGGTCGAATAGCTGCTGGCGGCGGAACACGCACGCCACGGGCACGCCGCCGGTCTCCGCAAAAACCGCGAGCGCGGCGGCGTCCGGAGCGCGCCAGACTGAACCGCCGGCCACCACCAGCGGCCGCTCCGCGGCCTCCAGGCGCGCGTCGAAGTCTCGTATCAGCGCGTCGTCCGGGGGCTCGTCCTCCACTTCCACGCGACCGATGGAAGGCGCACCGCAGGGATCGCCAAGCATGTCTTCGGGCAGCGAGATCACTGTCGGACCCGGTCGGTCGGATAACGAGATGCGGAAGGCGCGGGCGACCTCGGCCGGCACCCTCTCGGCGTTCTCCACCTCGACCACGGACTTGGCCATGCCACCGAAGAACGCTCCGAAGTCCATCTCCTGGAAGGCGTCTCGTCCACTAGCGCTGCGTGCCACCTGCCCGGCGAACAAGATGAGTGGCGTGGAGTCCTGCTGGGCGACGTGAACGCCGGAACTGGCGTTCGCCGCCCCTGGTCCTCGGGTGACGAAAACGACGCCGGGGCGGCCGGTCATCTTGGCGTCGGCCTCTGCCATCATGGCGGCGGCGCCTTCCTGCCGGGCGACTACCGTCTCGATGGACGAGTCCCGCAATGCGTCGAGCACATCGAGGTAGCTTTCGCCGGGCACGCAGAAGACGCGGTCGACACCCTGGTTCTCAAGGGTCTCCACCAGCGCTTGCGCAGCGGTTCTCCTCATTATCCGGCCGTTGGTGTCATTCGCCAGTATGGTACAGGCCGCCAAAGGGGCGGCGCTCCGTAGACCCGGATTTCGCGCACTTGGCGATGCGTGTAAACTCCGAGCGACCCGGTTTCTGGACGAAGGTCGGCATGCGCAAGGCGTGGGTTTGGTTGGTCCGAGCGTCGGGCGGCGATCAGACTCGCGGCTCGCGAAGATTGGGTAGCCACCTACCTGGTCCTTCGGTTAAACCGGAATCAAACGCATCTCGCTGTTGCTTTCGCACCATCCCGCGCAATCTGAAGTGTCCGTAGTGAGTGCTGCCTTGCTGGAGCCCCGACCACTGCTGGGGCTGTTGCCGCCGGTACTGGTCGTGGCCTGTTCCCTGGTGCCGGATGCGCCGGTTCCCGAACGGGTCTCGGCCCTCGACGAAAAGTTCGCCCGCGCCGGCCAAGCCGATGGCGATGAACAGGTGGAGTGGTGGAAGGCCTTTGACGACCCCGCGCTCAACCGGGTCGTGGAAGCGGCGCTTGGCTCGAACTTCGATCTCGACGAAGCCGTTGCCCGGGTTGGTCAGGCGAGGGCCAGGGCGCGCATGGCAAGTGCGGCACGATTGCCCGCGATGCAGGGGGCGATTGGCCCGAACGAAATCCGCATGCCCACGAGTGCGGGACTGGGCGCTCAAGTGGACGAACTCGGCCTCGGCTCCGACGTGTTCGGTTTCGTGCTGCCGGACCGGCTCGATCTGACCACCTACTCCGCCGGCGCGGAATTCGCCTACGAGGTGGATTTCTGGCTTCGAGACCGCAACGGGGCCCGGGCCGCCGGCGCAGAGAGCCTGGCTGCGGAGTCGGACTTGCGTACGGCTCGAATCAGGGTGCTGGCGGACACGATGGGGACATACTTCGAGGTCGTCGATCTGCGACACCAGCGGAGGCTGGCCGGCGAGATCGTCGAATTCCTGAAGGAGTGGGAGTGGCTGATGGAGACCCGTTACGGCGGTGGCCTGGCCGATGCCCAAAGCCTCTACGCCGTGCGTCGGCAACTGGATAGCGCCGAGGCTGAACTGCCCCAACTCGAAGCTTTGCTGGCCAATGCCGAAGCGCGACTCCAGGTATTGGTGGGAGGCTACAGCGAGGAACTCGCGGGCATGCTCCCCGATGTGCTCGCTTGGGCCGGCCCCCGGGGGCGTTCCGGCTGACCTCCTGGTCCAGAGGCCAGACGTGAGGGCGGCGCGGCAAAGGCTGGAGGCGGCTCGATACGCCGTAGGGGCGCGCCGCGCGGAACTGTTGCCATCGCTGTCGCTGTCCGGTTCGATCGGTCTGCAGAGTTCGGAATCCGCCGATTGGTTCGATCCGGATCAATGGTTCCGCAATCTGAGCGTGAACCTGCTTGCGCCGGTGCTGCAGCCTGGACGGTTGCGGGCCAACCTCGCACTTGCCCAGGCCAAACTGGATGAGGCGGTAGCTGCGTTCGGTCGATCCGTGATGACAGCGGTGCATGAAGTGGAGAGTGCAATTGCCGGGCTGGAGGCGGCCCGCCGCCGTCTTGGCCTGTTGGGCTCGTTGGAGGAAGCGGCCCAGGCCGAGGCCGGGCTGGGGCATGACAGGTATGCGTCCGGGCTGGACGACTACGCCAGTTTCCTCGCCGCCTCGCAGATTCTGGTGAGCGCGAAGTCCGCCCGCGCCGGAGGGGAACGCGAACTGGGTTATGCGCGACTGGCTTTGCACCGCGCCATCGGGGGTGCATGGGCATCCCGGCAGGCCGGGGATTCCCCCCCCGCGCGGTTCTTGACCTCCTTGGGCTGATCGACCATATTCCGGCGGTGATTGAAGAAGGCGCAGCCGAAACAGGAAGGTCGAGCGGCGTTGACGCGTGCTGCTCGACATCCGTTTCTACCGGATAGCCCCGTGACGGAGTCTTCTCGATGCGGCTGACGGAAGAGTTGATCCTGCTTATGCTCAATGAGCAGAGCGGGTATCTGGAAATGGTCCCCGGTTGGGACTTTCCTGCGTGATGGCGGGTGCCGTCATCGCCGATCTCGCACTTGAGGGTCGGATCGATACCGATCTGGAATCACTGTATCTCATCGATGCCACTCCGACCGGGGACGAACTGCTTGACCCTACGCTGCTGGAGATCAGCGAAACCCAGGAATCGTCATCCACGCAGTACTGGATCGAGCGGAACACCGTCCGTTCCGAAGAGATCGTCACGGTGACGCTCGATCATTTGGTGGAGAAGGGAGTCCTCGACTACGAGGCGGGCGGATTCTGGACGCTCTCCCGCGCCGTGTCCCGCTCGGGCACGTACCCCGCCGCCGAGGGTGCGAGTCGCCTGGAAGCCAGGACAAGAGTCCTGAATACGATTCTGAACGCCGTCATACCGGACCCCCGGGATGTGGATCAATAAGCAAGGACGGTTTTTCCTGCGGCCAAAGGACTACATAAAGGATCTTGAGGGCGCGTTCGGCGCTTCACGGACGCTGCCTGGCATGGACGCGCCCGAACACTACAAGATGCGCACGTCTCTGCGGGGTGCGTATTCTCGCGCTGCGCTTGCGCAAAGGCTGGCGGAGCTCATACACCATTGTAAGGACGGCATCGGCCCGTGGAAGGAAGGCGACGTGTTCGGCGCGACCGAGACCTTCCAGACCTACATCAGCAGCCAGGTCTCGCATCTGACGATCGGAGTGGATTGCCGCCCATACGTCGATGAACTGCTCGCATACGAACCTCGTTACGCTCGTTCAACGCGCCATGCCGAAGTTCATGCTGTCAACGCCCAGGATGATGCGCGCGAAAAAATTCATCGCGACACTTCAGGACTCGATTCACTCGTCGCACACACCGGCGCAGAGGGAAGGAAAGCCTCCAGACCTTGCCGACGCGATACTCGAGCTTCATCGGAGCGATCCGCAGTTCATGCCGGAAACGGACATGGTGTTCCCATTTGTCGCATCCATGGTCGCCAGCATCTATCTCGGCAGTTCGCTTGGCTTCGCCGTCTACGCCATGGTCAGCGACCCGGATTTGTACGAGGCAGTCCGTCGGGAGGCGGACGCGTTGTTCGGAAATGGGCACCAACCGCAGGCGCGGGACTTCAACCGCAGGAGCATGGACGTGACGCACCGGCTGTTTCTCGAGTCCGAACGCATGTACCCCGTGATTCCCTGGCAGTTAAGAACGGTGATGAACCAGTGCGTGGTGGATGGCTTTGAAATACCGGTACAGACACGGCTGCTTGTCTGCCACACCGCGCCGCACTATTCGGGAGACCTTTTCAGGGATCCGCTGAAGTTCGATGTCGACCGCTACCTGCCAGACCGGGAAGAGCACATGGCCCCCGGTGCCTATGCGCCGTACGGGCTCGGCACGCGCACTTGCCTGGGTCACCGGTGGGTGGAGCTTCAGATCGCCGTGAACCTGCTGCTGATAGCCCACCACGTCAAGCTGGAGATCGTGCCCGAGAACTACCGGCTGGGCATCAACCCGTTCCCGACATCTGCGCCCGACAGGAAGCTCAAGTTCCGCGTGACCGAAATCAGGAATCCCGTCTAGGGGTTTGGCGGCGCTACGGGGTTACGCCGCGCAGACACGTGGAACATCCTGGCACGATGTCCACGACCACTCGCGAGAGTCTAATATCACATTGATAAACAAATATTTGCATTGCACGATCACCGGCCCCGGAGTCTGTCATTCCTGAACCAACGCAAACGTCGCCGGACCGCTCCGGAGCAGCGAGCCTCCGTTTCACGGGTTCTGGCTGGGAATATTTCCGGATCTGGGTCACGAACACTGCGTTGACGCTGCTCACCCTGGGCGTGTTCTCCGCCTGGGCAACGGTACGCACCCGCCGGTACTTCTATGGCAACACCTGGCTCGGTGACTCGGCGTTCAATTACACCGCGCGCCCTTTGTCGGTTCTGACCGGGCGGATCATCGTGGTGGCAGTGCTGATCGCACTGTGGGTGGCGCAGGTATTCTCGATGACCTACTACCTCATCGGATTCCTGTTGCTGTTTCTCCTGTTTCCCTGGATCGCCATGCGGGCGCGAGCGTTCCGCCTTGGCAACTCCTGCTACCGTCACATTTGCTGGGGATTCCAGGGCAACTACGCAACCGCCGCCAAGTACTACTGCCTGGGGCCCATTGTGGGGGCGCTGAGCCTGGGGCTCATGGTGCCCTACATCGCGATGCGGCGTGACCTGTTTCTGATAGAGAACAGCCGCTTCGGCACGTCCGAGTGTTCATTTGAAGCAACCGGACGCGACTATTACCACATCTATGTTATTTGCGTCGTGATCTTCCTCTTCGGACTGGTGGCGGCTTTCATCCTGGCGACGGCGGTTCCGGGTCTCGGATGGGCGCTCGGTGTCATCGGTTGGGTTCCAGCGCTCCTGGCGGGGCTCTACTTCAAGGTCAATCTCGACAACCTCCGCTGGTCCAAAACCGAGTTCGGCGGGTATCAGTTCAAACTCGAACTGTCCTTCTGGGGCATGCTGGGACTGTATCTGGGCAATCTGCTCCTGATCGCCATAACGCTTGGAGCCTTCATTCCCTTCGCCAAAGTCCGGGTCATACGCTACAAGCTGCGAAAATTCAGTATCACGCGCCAGGGTGCGGAAGCATTTGTTGCGGGTCCCCGGCAAACCGTCGGCGCCATGGGCGCCGAGGCCGGGGCCTCCTTCGACCTGGATCTCGGCATATGACCACCGTGCGTGGAATCTATTACGACGGCCGCACCTGGGACCGTCGGGGCGTGCTGGTCCGATTCGCCCGCAATGGCGACATTCGCATCGACGGAGACGACATCGACCTGGCCTTCCGGCTGGACGATGCGCACATTTCCGAACGCCTCGCGGACATTCCCCGTTATCTCTATCTGCCGGGAGGTGACGCTTGTGAATTGCTCGACAACGGTGCCGTGGACTCGTGGCTGGGGCATTTGAACGCGCAACGCGGATCACGCTTGCTGCATCGGCTGGACACATCCACGTGGGCCACGGTGGCCGCGATTGCGATCATTGGCGCGATCACGGCCTCGTTCATGCTCTGGGGTGCTCCCGCCCTGGCAGAACGGGCTGTTCAGGCGCTGCCGACAAGCGTGGATGAGACGATTGGCGAGGAATCGCTCACCGTGCTGGACAAGGTGGCGTTTTCGCCGTCGATGATCGCCGAGACCCGACAGGCCGCGATTCGAACGGCTTTTGACGAAATGGTCAGCGACATGAAGGCGCCGATGGGCGGTAAGCTGGTGTTTCGAAGCAGCGACCTCTTTGGTGCCAACGCCTTTGCCCTCGCGGGCAACACCGTCGTGATCACCGACGAACTGATCGGATTGGCCGAACACGATGAAGAAATCATCGCGGTGCTCGCCCACGAGCTGGGCCACGTCCAGCATCGCCATGTCATGAAGCACGTCGCGCGCAGTGCAGTAGTCGCGGTGCTGTGGGCGGCCCTGCTCGGCGACATTTCCGCCGTGACGGGAGTCGCGGCGAGTATGCCGGCGGTTCTCGACTCCCTGCGCTATTCCCGGGCCTTCGAACGCGAAGCGGACCGCGTCGCTCGGGACTATCTCATCTATGCCGGAATCGCGCCCTCGCGCTTGGGAGACCTCCTCGTTCGCCTTGCAGCCCAATGCCCGGAATGCGAGGAGATCCCTCCTTACCTGAGTTCGCATCCGTCCGTGGCCGAACGGGTCGAGTCGTTTTCCCCACCCGTTGATTAACCTCAAAACCCGCGACCAAACTCAACGCCCTTGGTTTTTGGTCTATGAAGTCGATCATCACCAGCGAGTCATTGACGACTACTCCAGCCAGCCCGAAGAAGCCCAGGAGCGACGCGGCGCTCACTGCCACGCCCAGCACCAGGTGACCCAGGATGACCCCGATAATGCCGAACGGAATGATGGCCATGACGATGAACGGCTTGCCGTATGAAGAAAGCGCGGTGGCCAGCAGGGCGAAGATCAGGAGCATGGCGAGCAGGAAGCCGCGATACAGGGCGTCCAGGGACTCGATCTGCCGCTGCTGTTCGCCGCCGAAGGAATAGGTCAGCTCGGGGTCGGCGGTGGTGAGTTCCGCGAGGATGTTATCCCTGAGGACGGCGTTGGCCTCCCCGCCGGAAATCACGCTCTCGTTCACATCCGCCGTCACTGTAGCGACGCGCTGGCCATCCTTGCGTCGGATCGAGGGCGGAGAAGTGCCCATGCTGAGCGTAGCCACCTGACCGAGGGGCACCTCTGCGCCAACCGGGGTCCGCACCACGTACGATTCGACATCGGTGATGGCATCCCGTTCGTCCTCCGGCAGTCGTACATAGACGCGCACCTCCTCGGGGCCGCGCTGTATCCGCAGGGCCTGGGCGCCGAAAAAGGCCGACCGCGCCTGGCGGGCCAGGTCTTCCAGGGTGACGCCCAGCGTGCGCGCTTCGGGCCGCAGCGCCAGTTGCAGTTCCTTGACGCCCGGAGCGTGATCCGACCGTACGTCGAAGACACCCCCGACGCTCCAGAGACCGTCGACCACGGAGTCGGCGATTTCGTTGAGGCGTTCGGAGTTCGGATGCGATAGCACCGCCTCCACGGGACTGCCCAGGTCGATCACCTCGCCGCTGAAGGAGATGCCGCGTACGTACGGGAGCGTACCGACCTCGTCGCGCCGGGCCTGCATGACAGTGATCGTGGAGATATCGCGTTGCTGCGCGCTCACGAGTTTGAACTCGACGGCGGCGATGTTGGCCCGAGGATTCAAGGTGGGCGCCGGGTTAAGCCCGCCCCCCTTCAACCCGGGGCTCCTGACCGACGGTTACCGTTAACCCGACCAACAACGGCGCCGCGCCCTCGTCCTGGTCGCGCGCGAGCCGGTCGAGGACCCGGTAGCCGGCCGTCCTCCAGCTCCATCGCGACTTCGTGGGTGCGCTGCGCCGTCGTCCCCTCCGGCATTTCAAGGGTCGCCGTGACGAAGTCGCCCTCCACCACGTCCGCGAACCTCGTGGGAACAATTCCCGCCGGCAACGGGGAGATGCTGAAGACGAAGAGTCCAAAGACCCCCGCCGCCACGATGGCGGGCTGCTGCGTAGAAAACTGCAGGGCTTTATTCAGCGGACCGTTCAGGAAACGCTCCAGTGCGCGGTCGACATGGGCTTGCGTGCCCGCGAAAAAGCGATCAACCGACCCGGCGGGTGTCCACTCGGGTCCGTGCAGGCGGAACAAATGGTTCGGCAGGATGAACAGCGACTCGAACAGGGATATCAGCAGCATGCCGATGATGATGACCGGCAGGGCGGTCGACACTTCGCCGATGCCGCCCGGAATGTAGAGCAGCGGAACGAACGCCACGACGGAGGTGAGGACCGCGAACGTCAGCGGACCCCTGATCCGCCGGGAGCCGCGGATCGCCGCGACGACGCCGGCCGTCCCCCGCATGCGTTCCTGGTGAATGTGTTCGGCCACCACTATAGCGTCGTCGACGATGATGCCGATCGCCAGGACGAAGGAGAACAGCGAGATCGTATTGATCGCGAGGTCGAAAGCGAGCATGACAGCCAGGGCGCCGATGCCCGCCGTCAGCAAGCCGACCACCACCCGGAACGCGAGCCTTGTCTCCAGGAACAGGGCGAGGGCGATAGTCACCAGTGCGAGTCCCAGGAGGCCGTTCTTGAGCAGCAGGTCAAGGCGTTCCGAATAGGTCTGGGAGTCGTCGTTCCAGATGGTGACTCCCACGCCGTCGGGAAGCGACGGCGTGATCGTGCACGGCCTCGGCGACGTCCATCACCTGCTCGCCGTCGGCGCGGGACACTTCGACGAAAATTGCGGGTTTGCCCTGATGCCGGACGATCAGGTCCGTATCGTGGAAGCCATCGCGCACGTCGGCGACGTCGCCCAGGCGAATCGCCGTGCCGTCTTCCCGGGCGACCAGGATGATCTCCTCGAAGTCCTGCTGATCGTAGCGCTGGCCAAGGGTGCGGATACGCACCTGGGCGTCGCGGGTATCGATGCTGCCGGCGGACAGGTCGAGCGAGGCGCGCCTGACCGCCTCCGCGACGGCCCGCAACGTGAGCCCGAGCGCCCGCAGCTCGCCGAGGGGCACCTCGATGGAGATCTCGTAGTATCTTGTTCCCGTCGTCTCGACATAGGACACGCTTGGGAGCGACGCCAGTTCGTCTTCGATCTGGTAGGCAAGCTCCTTGAGCGCGCGCTCGGAGATGTCGCCGTGGACAATCAGGCGGATCATGCTCTGACGATTGCTCATCTCGCGGAACTCCGGACGCTCCGCAGCACCGGGAAATGACTGGATCCGACCGCCGACTCGATATCGTCCATCGCTCGGCCGATGTCCGTGTCGGTCTTCAATTCGACCCTGACCGATGCGATTCCCGGGGCTGCCACTGACTTGACCCCCTTCACGTCCTCCAGGCCGCGCACCTCCTCCTCGATCTTTGCGACGATCGACTCCTCGACTTCGTCGGGTGCGGCGCCCGGGTACGCCACGGAGACTTCGATCATGTTGAAGGGCACAGTCGGCCAGGCTTCCCGCTCCAGGCCGCCAAGCGACACGATGCCCGCGGCCAGGATGCCCAACATCAGCAGATTGGCGGCGATGGGGTTGCTCGCCATGTAGGCGATCGGGCCGGCCGGCTCGCCGTGATGGGCGGCGTCGCCGTTCATCGTGCCGGGGACGGGACCGACGTGCCGAAACTCTGGTCCGCCTGTCCGTGGCGGATGCGCACCGCCATGCCGTCCGTGGCAAAACGAATGCCGCTTACGATCACAGGCTCGGTCGGATCGAGCGCCCCGATTACGTAGGCTTCGTCGTCGATACGCTGCAGAACGCGCACGGGAACGATGCGCACGGTCCCGTTGGCGCGTACGGACCAGACCTCGCTGTCTGGCTGTAGCGCGGCCCGGCGAATCCTGAAGTAGCTCTGGGGCGCAAGCCCCTCGATATCCACTTCTGCGAACTTGCCCACCAGCAGCGGCGGGTGGTCGCGGGGGCTACCCGGCGAACCGGTGGGGAATGGATCCGGCACGCGCACGATCACCTGGATCGTGCGCGTCTCTTCGTCGAGCGACGCCTCCGCCCGATCCACGAAGCCCCGCCAGGAAACGCGGACGTCGCCGTAGGTGTGGAACACGCGGGCTCCGGGGCGTCCCGTACCATCGTCCGAACCGGCCTCCCACAGTCCGGGTATCAACGCCGCTACGGCGTCGGAGAGGGGAACGACAACTTCCACGGCGTCCGTGGAGAAGAGCTTCCCGACGGGCTGATCGGCTGCCACAATCTGCCCGGGATCGACCCACTCATCCCGTACGATCCCGTCGAAAGGCGATTCGACGCGGGTTCGAGACAACGCCAGATTGGCCTGGGCAAGCGGGGCTTCTTCGCGTTGGAGTGCTGCGCGGGCCGCCTCAAACTGCGGTTTTCGTACAGTCAAGGGATTGGGAGTGCCCGGCGCTGCCGCGTCCGGCTTCTGAGCCGAAAAGCGGGCATATTCGTCGCGGGCAATCGCCGAGCCCTCCTCGGCTTCGAGCAGGGCGACCCTTCGGGCGGCGAGTGCCGCTTCCGCCTCGCGCACCCGATACAGGTAGTCGGCCTCGTCAATGCGAAACACGATCTGTCCCGCCGCGATACGTCGGCCACTGCGAAATCCGGGGTCCACCCAAACGACGCGCCCGCCGACTTGCGGGGCGAGATCGATCTCGGCGGAGAGCCGCACGATTCCGGCGCCGCGCACGGGGATGGCGCCGGAGCCCGCGGAGACGCTTACGGTTTCGACGAACGGTATCCGCGACGGCGGCTCGCGGCGCTCGGGTTCCGGCGCGAGGGACACCAGAACGACGGCGAGAGCGACGGATCCGGCGACTATTGCCGCAAGCTATCAGAAGACCGGTACGCCTGCCCATCATCGTGTGCTCGTTCGCGGATGACTCTGCGCGGGGGCGGCGACCCTGCCCACGCGACGGGCAATGACAGTCCTGCGGCCGCTGGCGGCGTCATCGAAGTGTCCATGATTGGGAAGCTGCGAAGGCGGGGCTCCAATCTGCGCAAGTCGAGTAGGCATCGCGAGCATAGCAACCCGACTGGCGACGGGTTGAAACCCGGTCGAACGCAGTGGCCCGAGGAGCTTGCACTAAAGTTCGTTGTGGATCGCTGGAAGCCGTGACCAATCGATACGGCAATATTCAATACGAGCGGGGTAACCCCAAGACGTGCTCCGTCACGTAGTTCAGCACCATCTCCTGTGAAATCGGAGCGATGCGTTGCAGGCGCGCCTCCCGCCAATACCGCTCGACGTGGAACTCCTTGGCGTAGCCGAATCCGCCGTGGGTCTGCACGGCCTGGTCGGCAGCCTGGAAGCAGGCGTCGGCGGCGAGCCATTTGGCCATGTTGGCTTCCGCGCCGCACGGCTCGCCGTTGTCGATCAACCACGACGCCTTGCGGATCATGAGCTCGGCGGCGTCGAGGCGCATCCGCGCTTCGCCGAGCGGGAACGACACGCCCTGGTTCATGCCGATGGGGCGGTTGAAGACGACGCGCTCGTTGGCGTAGTCGACGGCCCGGCGCATGGCGGCGCGGCCGATGCCCAGGGCCTCGGCGGCGACCAGAATGCGTTCCGCGTTCAGGCCATCGAGCAGGTAGCGAAAGCCCATGCCTTCCTCGCCGACGCGGTCGGTGACGTGCACCGGCAAATCGTCATAGACCACTTCGCAGGTGGCGACGGCGTTGCGGCCGACCTTGTCGATCGGCGAGATGGCGACTTCCGGGCGCTGCAGCTCGGCGAGCAGCAAAGTCATGCCCTGGGTACGCTTGGCCACCTTCTCGCGAGCTTCCGTGCGCACCAGTAACAGCACGCGCTCGGCGTCGAGCGCTTTCGTGGTCCACACCTTGCGGCCCCGCACGACGTAGTGCTCGCCGTCGCGTCGCGCCGTCGTGGTGATGGAGGTTGTATCGGTGCCGGCGTCCGGTTCGGTCACGCCGAACGCGATGTGCAGGTCGCCGCTCGCGACCCTTGGCAGGTACTTCTGCTTCATCTCTTCCGATCCGTGCATGACCACGGGGTGCATGCCGAATATCGAGAGGTGAATGCTGCTCGCGCCGTTCATCGCGGCTCCGGACGCCGCCACTTCCTCCAGCAGGATGGACGCTTCGGTGATCCCCCGGCCGCTGCCGCCGTACTTCTCGGGAATCGCGATTCCTATCCAGCCATCCGCCGCCAGCGCGTTGTAGAAATCCCACGGAAAGCGGTGTTCGCAGTCGCATGCGGCCCAGTAGTCGTCGGGGAAGTTCGCGCAGATCCTGCCGATGGCGTCGCGGATCAGTTGGTGTTCGCCGGTCGTTTCAAAGTTCATGCGGCAAGGTTAGCATGGCGTTTAGGAGGACCATTTCCATGGCTGGAAAGTATTTCGAAGAGCTTGAAGTGGGGTGCACTTTCAAGCACGAGCCGGGGCGCACGGTCACGGAAACCGACAACCTGATCTTCACGGCGCTGACCATGAACACGCAACCGCTGCACCTCGACGCCGAATTCGCCAAGGACACCCTGCACGGCCAGATTCTCGTCAACAGCATATTCACCCTGGGGCTGGTAGTGGGCCTTTCCGTGGGCGACACGACCCTGGGCACGACCATTGGCAACCTGGGTTTCGACAAGACCACGTTTCCGAACCCGGTGTTCATAGGCGACACCATCCGGGTCTCCTCCACGGTCGTTGACCGTCGCGAAAGCCGCTCGAAACCGGACCGGGGGATCGTCACCTTCGAGCACGTCGGGACGAATCAGCGCGGCGAGGTCGTCTGCTCCTGCCTTCGCGGGGCGATGATGTTGCGGCGACCGTAAAGCCATAGCGGGTACACGCGCGCGCGGGCGAAATCCTGCCCGATCATCGCGGACCTTGGTGAGATATGCGGGTTAGTCGGTAAGGATTTCTTCCAGGGCATAAAGCGTCTTCTGCGGTATGCGCTCGGGCGGGTAATACCGCGAGATGATGTCGAGCGCGACCTGATGGTCGGTGATATTCAGATAGCGCAGTAGATATCGAATATCGGCCTCGTCATGGAACTCCGTCCCCAGCCGCATCCCCAGGCACTTCATCGCCAGCAGGTATTCGGGACTCGCCGTCATCACCGAGAGATTCGACAGTGCCAGGAACGGTTGATAGTCGCCCCGCTCACTGAGGAATCCCTTGACCGCGTCGTTGAGCCAGTCGGGAGGGCATTGCTCCTGATGGGCGATGCGTTGTACGGCCTTGCGAATCACGTCGGCGGGATGAAAGAAGGCGTCGAGATGCTGGGTGCTCTGGCGTGCCTCGTGCACGAGGCACATGACGGCGCCGCCGACAAGGTAAAGCTCGCCGCCGACATCGACTTCCCCGAGTTTCTCGTTCAGCAGTTCAAGGAGGCGATGGATGTCGGCACGATCAAGCGCCATCAGACTCTGGCACCCAGCGTGCTGTCCACAAACAGGTTTCGGCGGCGGAAGGGCGGCGGTGATGACGCGAGCAAGTGTAATCTCAGGGATATCAGCCGCGATGCGAACCAGGGGGTTGTCAGCGGCGGGACGGCCCGCGGCCAAATCGGCACCGGTACGTGCTTTCTTCCACAGGCGTACTCCACCATCGCCGCAAGGTAATTCGACGCCCATGCGTCGAGCCCGGCGAGGTCAGCAGACTGAACCGCCGACTCCAGTCTTCGCGCGCTGCGGCGCTGGAGAAAATCGTGAATCTCCGCGAGGGTCAACGATTGCGCGGATGGGTCGGACGTCAGCCGGTCGATCAGCCGCTGGAATTCATCGGACGCCGCCGGCAGCAACCTGCTCAATACCCATTTGGATACATCTTCTCCCGCGCGTGCGGCCAGCGCCTTGATGCTCTGCTTTTGCTCCGCGCTAACCCGCAGCTGAAGTTGTTCTGTCTTGGCCATGCAACAATCGTAGAGGTGGTTTGTACAATTGTCTATACAACGTATTGACAATACTGTCGCGCGATGAAAACAATCGTTCGGCATCTCGGCGCGGGCGAGACGCGCGAGGGGAACCCATCCGGGAACCCATCCGGGAACCCATCCGGGAACCCATCCGGGAACCCATCCGGGAACCCATCCGGGAACCCATCCGGGAACCTAGTTGACTATTCCGCTCCGATCACGGACTGTGCGTCACCCCAAAACCGTAGATGAATGATCGAGGATCTTGCTACCCCATGACAGGACTACGGCGTTCGGTACATTTCGTGCCGGGCGGCAACGAACGGATGCTCGCCAAGGCGCTTGGCACCAATGCCGACACCTTGATCCTGGACCTGGAGGACGCGGTCACGCCGGACCGCAAGGACGAGGTGCGCGGTGTCGTGGCATCGTGGCTTGCCGAGTCCGACTTCGACACCAAGGAAAAGACGGTGCGCATGAACCCACTGGACACACCGTGGGGCCATGACGACCTCGAAGCGACCATGGTCTCGCCGCCGGACGCCTACGTGGTTCCGAAGCCGGAAACGCTGGAGGGTTTGAATGCCATCGACGCCGAGCTCTCGCGGCTGGAGCGATTGCACGGTCATCCCGATAGAGGAGTCGGCCTGATCCTGATCGCCGCCGAGACGCCGTTGGGCGCGCTCAATATCCCGACCTTTCCCGGGTGTCCCCGCGTCGAAGCGATGACCTGGGGCGGCGAGGATCTGTCTGCGACACTCGGCGTGCCGGGTAACCGCGACGCGGCTGGCCAGTATCTGTCCGTATATCAGCACTGCCGAGTGATGACCCTGCTGAGCGCAGCCGCCGGAGGCGTGCAACCCATCGATGCGGTGTACGTGGACTACCGGGACATCGATGGCCTGCGACAGGAATGCGAGGAGGGCGCGCTGCTCGGCTTTACGGGCAAGATATCCATCCATCCGGACCAGATCGACGTGATCAACGCCGCCTTCACCCCGGCGCCGGAGCAGGTTGCCGAGGCGCGGGCGCTGATCGCCGCGTTCGACGAAGCCCAGGCGGAAGGCCGCATGGCGTTTTCATTCAGAGGCCAGATGGTCGATGTGCCGCATCTCACTCGCGCCCGCGCGCTCGTGGAGCGGGCGCGAGTGATCGAGGCGAACACGCCGTAGCGATCGCCTCTCCGTCGGGCGTAAAGGCTATCCGCTATCCGCGCGAGTACTGGAAGCGCTTTTGAGATAGGCATTGAGCTGTCGGTCATGCCGTCTGGTAGACCCCTTCCTGTACGCGGTTCCATAGGGTTCCCAGCGCGCGGGACTCGCCGCTTCGGGCTCGTCGCCCACGACGGTCACCCGCCGGATGATCCGCTCACCGTCGAAGTCGTGTAGCACGGAGTGCTGTGTGCAGCGGTTGTCCCACATGGCAACCGTACCCTCGGTCCATCGATAGCGAACCGTGAATTGCGGACTCGACACCCACCGGGTGAGGTAGCCCAGCAGCATTTCGCTCTCCTCGTGACTCAACTCGACGATGCGGCGCGTGAAATGCTCGTTGACGAAAAGCGACTTTCTGCGGGTCGCGGGATGCACACGCACCACCGGGTGCACTGCCATCACGTCGGCCCGATCGTGGGGATGGGCGTCATGGAGGGCCGTCAGTCCTTCGCACAGATCGCGCAGGGGCGCCGAAAGTTCGTCGTACGCCTTGTACATGTTCGCCCACATCGTGTCGCCGCCCACTTCGGGGCACTTCACCATGTTGAGGATGGACAGGATGGAGGGTTGGGACTGAAAGGTCAGGTCGCTGTGCCATTCGTCGGCGACGCCTCCACGCGTTCCGACAAGTTCCAGAATCTCGGGATACTCGGTCCGGTTCTTGACATTGGGATGCCCCTCGATCTGGCCGAAATAGCGGCCGAACTTGATGTGCTCCTCTGTCGTGAGGTGCTGCTCGGGGAAAAAGAGGACGAGATGCTCGTGAAGCAGCTTGAATATCGCATCCACCTCGGCGGCGCCGACTTGCGCCAGCGCGATTCCGCGCACCTCGGCGCCGAGGCTTGCGGAAACTTTGGCCACCTCGTGGTTCTCGGTCTGCGATCTGGTTCCCATCCGCGTCACTCCCCTCATCGATGCGTTGGTGGACACCCCTCAAGGCTACTAAGGCGCCAGCGCATAAACCAGCGCTCCGTGGACGCGCGCCTCTTTGCGGCCGGCTACCATCGTTGCTTCCTCGATCGCCGGCTCAGCCGGCCATCACCTTGCTGTCCGCGAGGTCGTACATGGCCAACATGTACGGATGGTCCTCGTTGTGTTCGGTGAGGGGCTTGGGGTTGGCGATTTCGCCCTTGGGCCTCACCCCGGCGCCGGCGATGCCGCGCGCCTCATCGCCGAGGTCCGCCCGCACCTCGGCGGCGACCGCCTGCAGGCGGGCCACGATCTCGGGTTCGTCGGCGCTGCGATCCGTGGTCTCGCCGATGTCGTCAATCAGGTCGTAGAGCTCGCAAAGGTCTTCGCCGCGCTTGGCAACATGCGGCTTCCATCTGCCGCACCGCACGGCCTCCAGGTTGTTGCGAACGTAGTAGCAAAAACACGGGTGTCGCGAGCTGCCGGTATCGGTGAACAGCAGGTCCGCCATGTCGTGACCATCGAGCTTGCGGTCGTGGGGCACGGTGCCGCCGGCGAGTTTGACCAGGGTGGGCAGGAAGTCGATCGCCGAGGCGACCTCGCCGCACACGTGGCCAGCGGCAATCCTGCCGGGCCAGCGGACAATGCAGGGCACGCGCATGCCGCCTTCCCAGGTGGTCCCCTTGACACCCCGCAGCGGGTCGTTGCTGCCGCCTTCGTCGCGGGCGCGCGAGCCGTTGTCGCTGGTGAAGATCACGATCGTGTTGTCGTCGAGCCCGAGACGTTTGATCTCGTCGAAAAGCACGTTAGCGGCCCAGTCGATGTGCGCGACGGCGCCGCCGTAGCCGCCGTTGCGCGAAGCATCGAGAAAGCGCCTCGGGACGAACAGCGGCACGTGCACGTAGATGTGGGCGAAGTACAGGAAAAATGGCCGTTCGCGGTTGTCGCGCAGGAAACGCACCGCCTCTTCGGTGTAGCGTTCGGTGAGACCCCTCTGGTCGGGCTGCTCCTGGATCACGTCCTTGTCCCGCAGCAGCGGCAGCGGCGGCAACTGCTTCTCGCGTCCGACCTGGCGGCCCATGTCGTTGCTGTAGGGCAGCCCGAAGTATTCGTCGAAGCCGCGCTCGGTCGGCAGGAACTCGGGCTGGTCGCCGCAATGCCATTTGCCGATCAGTTTGGTGCGGTAGCCGGCTTCCCGCAGCAACTGCGGCAGGGTCCGTTCATCTTGGTGCAGACCGTAGGCGTGCCCCGGAAGCAGCACCGGGAAGTGCCCGAATTCGCCGAAGCCGATGGGGGGCGGATAGCAGCCCGTCATCATCGCTCCGCGACTCGGAGAACATAGCGGGCTCGCCATGTAGAAATCGCAGAAGCGCAGGCCCTCGGCCGCCATGCGGTCGAGCGCGGGGGTGTCGTTGCGTTTGGTCCCGTAGCAGCCGAGATCGCCGTAGCCGAGGTCGTCGCAGTTGATGAGGATGATGTTGGGCTTTGCCATCAGGTATTTCTGCTGACTTGCGGTGGTGAACGGGGACCCTGACATTCCCACTTCTACCGGTCAACTCCGGAGGTAGTCGGAGCTCGCGCACTACGAAATAGTCGACCGCGTGGCAGCAATCACCATGGACGATGGCATGGCCAACGGTCCTCGGCCGTGTTTCGAGCCACGTCCCGTATCTTTATCGCCTTTATACTTAACCCCAGCGATGCGGTTCGGCCGCGAGTCGCCAACGTAAAGAAGAGGCAGAGATCACGCCATGAAGTTCGGCGCACAAGTTACCTGTTACCGAAACACCTGGGACAGCATCCGCAATGTCGCCGAGGCCCTCGACGGGGGGCCCTGGGACAGCATCTGGTTCGCGGACCATTACCTGCCGCCGCCGGGCCGCAAGGAGGAAGAACACCTTACCGCTCACGAGGCTTTCACCGTCGCTGCGGCCGTCGCGGGATTCACCAGGACCCTGCGCATAGGCCACCTTGTGCTTGGCAACACCTACCGCAACCCGGGGTTGACCGCCAAGATGGCGGGCACCGTCGACCACATATCCCACGGTCGATTCGTGCTCGGCATCGGCGCGGCCTGGTTCCGCCGCGAACACGCCGCCTACGGCTGGACCTTTCCGAGCATGAAGGAACGCCAGGACCGGTTCGAGGAGGCGGTCGAAATGCTGCGCCGGCTGCTCCACGATGACGCGCCGGTGACTTATCAGGGCAACTACTACACGCTGGACGACGCGCCGCTATCTCCAGGCAGCTACGACAAGCCGATTCCCATTCTGGTGGGCGGTACCGGAGAGCGGCGCACGTTGCGCACCCTGGCCCGGTACGGCGACATCATGAACCTGGACGGCTGGGCCGGCGGGCCAATGACGAAGGAATACTTCCAACACAAGGTCGGTGTCCTGAACCGCCACTGCGAAGCCGCCGGACGGGATCCGGGCGAGATCAAACACACCGTTTTGATACCGATCATGGTCACGGACGACAAGAACGCTGCGGCGCACTTCATGGCAAATCGACGCCTGGGTGAGGGTTCCGCCGTCGGCCCGAAGAACTACGTCCTTGATCGCGTGGGCGAGATCATCGACGCAGGCGCCGACGAGATCATGGTCGCCGGCATCCCAACGGACAATGTGGAGGGATACCAGCGCGTGGCCGAGGAGATTCTTTCGGCGTTCGACTAACTATGCCGCGCCGCGAAAGGGCGCTCGACAATCCTGGGTACCAGGATCGCGTTCGACCGTACACAACGCCGAACTCGACCTAAGGCTTTGACAGGCTGATCGGCGTCGAAACTCCACAGCGAACACGAGACGAGATGGGCTAATTCCCCAGCCATGAGTCAATCAGGATTGACCGATAAAACAGTCATACGTATTCTTATGACCGTTAAACAAGTCATGTATCGTCGTCATGCCGAGTACGCCGCGCACCTACTCGCGCCTTACCGAAGAGGCGCTGACCCTTCTGGGCAAGCAGATCAGGCTCGCCCGGAAACGTCGGCGAATGTCCGAACACGATCTCTCGGCCCGTATCGGTATCGCCAGGAGCACGTTGCAGCTCATCGAGAAGGGCAGTCCCTCGGTGGCGATCGGCCTCGTGCTGGAGGCAGCCACTCTGACGGGTGTTGATCTGTTCGTTCCAGAGGCGACGACCCTCGCGCCGCAAATTGAGCGGACCGACGATAAGCTCGCCCTGATGCCGGGTTCGATCCGCAAGTCCCGCAGGGAGGTCGACGATGACTTCTGACGCGTCTCCGACCCGAGAGGCGTTTGTCTGGATATGGCTGCCCGGCAAGACCGCGCCGGTGGTCGCCGGCCGCGTTCACGCGGAAGACGATCATTTCGTCTTCACCTACGGACGCTCGTATCTGGCCAGGGAAGACGCGATTCCGGTCTATACGCCCGAACTGCCACTGCGCACTGGCGCCATCGTGCCCGAGCCGCCGCTCGAGATCGCCAATTCCCTGCGCGATTCCTCGCCGGATGCTTGGGGTCGCCGGGTGATTGCCCATCGCTTCGTCAGCGGCCGCGACGGGGCGGGCGAGATGGTCGACTTTGACGAACTCACCTTCATGCTCCAGTCCGGCTCCGATCGAATCGGCGCGCTCGACTTCCAGGCATCCCCGAGGGACTATGTTCCGCGCGAGTCTGACAACGAAACGCTCGACCGGTTGCTGGACTCCGCAGACCGCGTCGATCATGGCCTGCCGCTGGCGCCCGACTTGGCCGAGGCATTGCAGCACGGCACGGCAATCGGGGGGGCGAGGCCGAAGGCGCTCATCCGGGATGGCGACGTCAAGTATGTCGCGAAGTTCTCCTCGTCGACCGACACCTACGACGTCATCAAGACCGAATTCATCGCCATGCGTCTCGCAAGGGCGGCTGGGCTGAACGTCGCGCCGGTCAAGCTCGTTCGGGCGATGAACAAGGATGTCCTCCTGATCCGACGCTTTGACCGGGCGTCGGGAGCGGCTGGCTGGGGGCGGTTGGCCATGGTTTCGGCCCTGACCCTACTCGGGCTCGATGAGCGCATGGCGGCCCACGCGTCCTATGAAGCGCTCGCCGACATTGTCCGGGCGCGCTTCACCCCACCGGTGGAGACCCTAAGGGAGCTTTTCGCGCGCATGACCTTCAACATTCTTGTCGGCAACACGGACGACCATGCCCGGAACCATGCCGCCTTTTGGGACGGCGAAAGTCTCACGCTTACGCCGGCATACGACATTTGCCCGCAATCGAGGACCGGGCGCGAGGCCTCGCAGGCCATGCAAATTCGTGGCCGAGAGCGGCGCAGCCAGCTTTCGCTGTGCCTCGCCGCCGCCAACAGGTTTCTTCTCACGGATGAGTGTGCTCTGGCCATCATGAGGCACCAGATCGCCGTTATCGGAGGGAACTGGGAAAAGGCCTGCGACGTGGCACAACTGAACGAAGCTGATCGACGGCTGCTGTGGCGCCGGCAATTCCTGAACGATTTGGCGTTCGAGGGACTCGAGGGCCGGCTTGCTGGAGCTATCGAGGATCTGCCCCAAGGTCGGGCCTGGTGACCGGCTCCCGTAGGGTGGTCCATTTGGAATGTCAGTACATTGACGGAATGTAACGCTTCAGCGGTTGTCCGACGGCATCGCGGGGTTCGCGCCGCTTTGGGCGACGGCGGTATACACTTCGCCGCCGCTTCCCGAGGAGGTAAATATGGCTGAACTCGTGACCTACGAACTCATTGACCACGTGGCGGTAGTCACCATGGACGACGGCAAGGCCAACGTCTTCAGCCAAAGCATGATCACTGCGTTGAATAGCCAACTCGACCGCGCGGCGGACGAAGCCAAGGTTGTCCTGCTGACTGGGCGGCCGGGCCTGTTCTCCGGCGGCTTCGACCTTCGGGTGATGCGGGGCGATGATCAGAAGGCCGCGCACGACCTGGTGCGCGCGGGCGCGCGCTTGCTCATGCGGCTCTACGGTTTACCGCAGCCGCTGGTGGCCGCTGCCACGGGACACGCGGTAGCCATGGGAGCGTTGTGCCTGCTGGCTGGGGACTGCCGTGTCGGGGCGCAGGGCGACTTCCGCATCGGGTTGAACGAGACCGCGATCGGCATGAGCCTGCCGCCGTTCGCGGTGATGATCACCAACGAGCGACTATCCACGCGCTACCTTGCCCGCGCGACCTTGGGCGCCACGATGTTTTCGCCGGAAGAGGCCAGGGATGCCGGTTTTCTCGACGAAGTGGTTCCGGCGGAGAAGCTTCGGGAGTTCGCGCTCGATGTCGCCCGCCCCATGGTGGAGCTCGACGCTTCAGCCTATGCGGCAACGAAGCGGGGATTCCGAGGCGACTCCATCGCCGCGATCCTTGAGGGTCTGGAATAGCACAGCAGGTCCGAAACCTGCTATCCAGAGCGCGGGCGGGGGCCGACTGCGTACCAGGTCAGATGTAGGATCGCTTGCGCGCTTCACGGTCGCGAAGGATGTCATCACTGATCGCCCCCGCATCGATTTCAATGGCCGGATCGCCCAGGACGTCCGCCACGCGACCGTAGTTCAGGAAATACACCGAACCGTCCGTTCTGCGCTTGAGAAAACCGCAGTCCACCATCCGCCGCCGCAGCGTCACGTGATCGATGTCCGCGCGTACCGAAGCCAGCCACTCGACAAGTGCCTTGTTGATCTCCCACTCGGCATAAGGCCACCGCCGAGCCAAGCGACCGGCGGCGACGGCGAGCACGGTGTCACGTTGCTCTGGATGCTTCGGAAACCCCGGCAAACGGCCGGAATGGAGGAGGCGGCGTAGCAGCCCCTCGACGCTCTGACCCGCAGCCGCCGGATCTGCGTTGGGCGACTCGACTATAGGACGCGCCATTTCGCGATCCCGCCGTAGCTTGAGGAGCAACACCTTATCATGCACCGTTTTGGTCGTTTGCTTGAATGCCGACCCCGGCCGCAGGGCGATGGGACGGGTGCCCAAAGACCCGGACCCACGCGTTTGGGCGTACCGTCGTGGAACCGGGAGAAGCGGCATCGCGTCAGGTGACGTCCCGGGGACTCACCAAGCACCAGCGACGTCATCGCTGCGGTTCTTGAGGCTCTAGAGAGATAGCGCCGCAAAACAGTCGGACTGCCCGCTACCGTTCTCGAAACGCCCTTCGGTATACCCAAATGGAAACCCACGTCGCGGCGGACGCGCAAATCAAGAACACAAGGAGGGCCAATGCGGAACTTTCCGGCCAATCCATCCGATCCAGAAGGTATGCAAGTCCAATAAACGGGGCTAGCGCCAGAAAGAAGGCGGCTGGCCATACATAGGCCAAAATGCCCAATCCTGCGAGAACCTTGCGTCCGTCCATCACCTAACGAACCACGCGGATGGGCGCCGCACGGTTAAATTCCCGGCCCCGGGCGATTGGGCGTACCGTCTTGGAACCGGGAGAACCGGAATCGGGTCAGGTCATGTCCGGGGGATTCGCCGAGCACCAGCGACGCCATCACTCTGCCGGCGCCGGGGCCAATGCCGAATCCATGGCCGCTGAACCCGGTGGCGATGAAGAGCCCGGGACGCCCGTTCACCTCGTCCATAACCGGCACCACGTCCGGCGTAATGTCGATCATGCCGGCCCAGGATTCCTCCAGGGGAATCCCGTCGAGGGCGGGCAACCGGCGGCGGATGCCTTCCTTGATCCGGCGCAGCGCGCGGTCGGAAGGCGGCGGGTTCAGCACGCGGTTGCGTTCGAAGGGACTTTCCTCGTCGTCACGCCAAGTCTGGGGCTTCATGCGGTCGAGTAGTCCGTCGAACCGCAGTGCGAGGGCGCCCGCGTTGGCTTTCAGGATTTGTTGATACCGAAAGAAATAGCGGAATGAGTCGAGCCCCACGAAGTGCTCGTTGGTTCCGGCCGCGGCGACGGTGTATCCGCCGTCTTGGCGTCGGCGAAATCCCAGCCCCGGAGCCGAAGCGTTGCCGTCGTAGAAGTCCGGCGCAGGCGCCGTTCGCGCCACGGTCGCCTGGAATGTGAGTTGTGGCAGGCCGAGACCGAGGTGGCGCAGCAGTAGCGAACTCCATGCGCCGCCCGCGCAGACTGCGGCTTGCGTGCGTACCGGGCCAAGTTCGGTGACGACGCCAGCGACGGCGCCCGCCTGGAATTCGATACCGCGCACCGCACAGTTTTCGATGATCCGTCCGCCGGCGCTCCGCACCGCCCGCGCCAGCGCGGCAACGGCCAGGAAGGGTTCGGCGCGCGCGTCGCTCGGCGTATGCAGGGCGCCGACGTAGCGTTCGGGAAGCCCCGGGATCAGCGCGTCCACCTCGCTGCTGCTGAGCAGTCGCGTGTCCAGTTGGTGCTGCTGGGCGATCGCAAGCCATTCCTCGTGCTTCGCCAACTGACGTTGGGTGTCGGCAAGGTAGGTGACGCCCCGGCGCGCGAAGCCCACGTCCTCGCCGATCTCCTCCGCCAGCCCGGCCCATATTCCCTGGCTTTCGATGACGATGGGTAGTTCGTCGGCATCCCGCGCCTGTTTGCGAATCCAGCCCCAGTTGCGGCTGGACTGCTCTCCCGCTACCCGGCCCTTCTCCAGGACCAGCACGTCGACGCCACGCTTTGCGAGAAACCAGGCGGTGGAGATGCCGGCCACGCCCGCGCCAATGACGACCACGTCGACGCTTTGAGGCAGTGCGTCCCGAAAGGAGATGGGGCTTTGGTCGCTCAGGACCATTGTGGTTGTTCCAGTCCCAGCCGAAGGGGGCGGGCCTCCACTAGAAGAACGCGAGAAGGCGCATCTCGAGGCTGTGTCGCGGAGCCGCCGCCGGACCCGCGTCGGGTAACTCGAACGCGGTATGCAATGTGTATCGCGCCCGTCCGTCGGTAGCCGAATCGTAGACCTTGAAGAACACCGCCTCCTCGGGCGTCATGTACGGGTAGTAGAAGAACCGGTGATGCGGGTTGTAGAGGGCTCGCCAGATTTCTCCGACGCGCCCCGGCGCGGGCCTGGGCACTGGAATGAAGTCCGCTTCGTCGACCGTGCGCGCATCGGCCACAGTGATGGGGTCCGCCTCGATCCGATGACCGATCGGGCGCCACGCCTGCACGATGGCGAACCTTCGGCTGAGCAGCGTCTCGGCCTCGTCCGGCAACAGGTCCCGCACGCGCTTCCTGGCCGACCAGTGCGTATAGTCGTTGTGGACGCCTCGCGCCGGGGGCTTGAGCCCTTTTGCCTGGCGCACTTCCGCGTCGCCGTGCCGCACGGTGTGATCGAAGATATGGATGCGCGCTGCCCCGGTGCATCGCTTGGCAATCTTCTCCATGGCCGGGTAGTAGATTCGCTTGACGCAATCGCCGTCCAGGAAGTCGATCGGAGGCAAAGAGTCGCTTTGCAACTCGAATCCGTGCACGTCGAGCGACAGCGGCTCGGGCCATTCGCGCGCGTCGAAGATCGACACTTCGTGCCTGGCGGTACCGCTGCCCAGATTCCGTCCCTGGGCTTCCGGAGCCGCGATCTCGTAGTAGTACTGGTCGCCCTCGTCGGTGGCATATGCCAACGAAGTTCGGACGGCGTTGTGATCGAGTATGGAGGCGGGTTCTGCCATCGCGGAGCTCTGTTTGCCGGTTCGGATGGAGAGTATAGAAAAACCGCGCCCGTGGCGCGCAGTCGCCAACGGTGCTAAAAGTCTCAGGCTCACTCTCGGGTGGTGCGGTAGTGCTCGCTGTCGGGCTGAAAGGATGGCGTTACGGTCGCTGGTTCGTGCGCCAGCTCGCGCGCCAGTTCCGCGACGACGGCTGCACGATTGCCGCCGCCGCGTTGACGTTTACGACGATGATCGCTGTCGTGCCGTTCTTCGCGGTGGTCTACCGGATCCTTTCGCTGCTGCCGGAGTTCGCCGGGGTCGGCGACACGATCACCAGCTTCATCTTCGAGACCTTCCTGCCGGGTTCCAGCGACGTCGTGCTCGACCGTGTGCGGGAGTTTTCCGCCAAGGCGAACGAACTGACGCTGGTCGGAATCGGTGTCGTTTTCGTCAGCACCATGCTCATGTTGATGCGCATGGAAGAGTCGTTCAACCGCATCTGGCACGTCGCCAACACCCGTAGCGGCCTGGCGCGCTTCCTCTCCTATTGGGGAATCGTGTCGTTCGGCGTGCCGATGATCGGCGTCGCGGTGACGGCGGCGAGCTATGACTTCGGTCTGGACTACGTTGCGCAACTGCGCGGTTCCGGGGTCATGCAAGGAATGCGCGAGGTGGTCCCGCCTTTGGCCACGGCGCTGACGTTCACGCTGCTTTACTACGCGGTGCCAAGTTGCCCGGTGCGGTTCGTCCACGCCCTCGTCGGCGGCATCGTCACCACCGTGCTCTTGACCTTCGCGAAGGAGGTCTTCGCATTTGTGGTTCCGTGGTTTCAGAACGAGTTGGTATACGGGGCCTTTGCGGCGCTGCCGCTGTTCGTCACGGGGCTGTACCTCGTTTGGGTGCTGATCCTGGTGGGCGCCATCTGCGTGCGCACCTTGTCCCTGATCCCTTGGGAGGACGAGCCGGATGGCGTGCCGGCGGCCGTCAAGTGCGCGAAGGTGCTGGAACTGTTGCATCAAGCACATCTGGACGGGGGCGCGGCAACGGATGCCGACATCCTCCGTGTCGTGCCGATGACGCGCTCCGAGCGCGCGCGAATCTTCGACGTGCTGCATGAAGGCCGCTGGCTGCGCCCGACCCGGAACAAGGCCTGGGCGCTCGGGCGCGGCCTTGAGAGCATGACGCTGTGGGCACTCTTCCTCAGGCTTCCCGACGGCATCGCCGAGGAAAATCTGGGCGGCGAAAGCGCTGTCGAGGCGCGCTTTCGGGCGTTTCTAGCCGACGGCGCGGTGCATCTGGACGTCAGCCTCGCGGAGGTCGCAACCGACGAAACGTCGAGCAACGAAGGGGCGAACTGACGTCGCCGACGGATGATCGTTCGAATCGCAGCGATGGGTGCTTCGGCAAACGAGTTGACGATGCTCCATGATGGTTTTTGCAGGACTTAGCCAAACAAGCAAATAGAGTTTTGGAGTCGACCGATGGGAAACCGGGCAGTCACCGAGCTACTGAAAACATACGGGCTCAAACGCGGCAATGAGGATTGGAGCCACTTGGATCCGCGTACTGCGGATCTCATCCGGAGCAATCCCTTTGCATTTCTCGTGGCGATTGCTTTTGATCGAGGCATGTCATGGCGGAAGGCGTGGCAAATTCCCGCAGAGATTGATCGCAAGGGTCTGCTGGATCCGGAACTGTTGGCATCAATGGCTCATGATCAACTCGTATCTCTATTGGATGAACTGCCCGTGCGCCCAAGGTACGGTTCGCAGCAAGGTGCCAGAACCCTATCGGACGCTGCCAACTTGGTCTATGGACTTTTTGGCGGGAATGCCAGCGCTATATGGGAGCGTGCGTCTCCCGCAGAGGTGGAGAAGACTCTCCAGGAGATTCATGGAATTGGCTCTGGAATCGCCGCGATGGCCACCAGAATTCTGCACGACGACTTCGGCTGTTTCAGGGGTCAGGAGCGGCAGATAGACGTCAAGCCGGGTGTGCACGTCTTGCGCGTTTTTCGACGCACGGGTCTGACTGAATCTGAGTCAGGTGATCAGACAATACGTGCGGCCCGACGTTTGAGCCCAGAGTTCCCCGGTGCGTTGGATTGGCCAGCTTGGCGGATCGGTCAGCTTTGGTGTCATGCGAGAGAACCGCAGTGCGACGCTTGCCCGTTGACAAGCGTATGTCCGCGACGGATCTGAGCGCTCTCCGAAGCCGCTTGCACTCCTTGAGTGGGTCATCGCCGATGCGCTACCTGCGGCTCAGTATGGAGCGACAGCTATGGAAGTACACCAGCGACAGGTGGTTTTCTTTGGCGAAAAGCAAGCCGATGTTGTCACGGTGGCCGGGGTCCGTTCCCCGATATCGATATCGCAGCCGACCGCTAGGATCGAAAGCACTGTCGTAGGGCCCGTTCAACGATGTGGTGATCGATAGGGGCGCCTGCATCATGGCTGGCTTGAAGATCCCTTGGGAGCCAATGACCCGTACGCGTTGATCGCCGATCTCGAATCCTTGCCCAAGAACAGAACGGGTAGGATTTCTCCGCGAATCGAAACCACGGATCCGGACCAATAATGATCCTCGCGGCGAAACGGTCCGCGGGATTGAACAGGCGCAAGGTGATAGTGTCTGCCTGCGGGACGCCTGGGGCCGTTAGCCCATTGGACCGCCGGCAGCACGCCGACGCGGCCCCGCTATGTGGCAGCATCCATAAGGCTCGCAGGAAAAATCCATGGACCAACTGAACTCCGTTATCAATTCGATCAACGCCTTTGCCTGGGGGCCGCCGATGCTCGGCATGCTGGGCGTCACCGGCTTGATTTTGACCCTCGGCCTGGTGTTCATGCCGTGGCGCAAGATCGTCTATGGTTTCCGGTTGCTGTTCGATAGATCCGAGCCGTCCGGCGCGGGCGAAGTCAAGCCGTTCAACGCGCTGATGACGGCGCTCTCGGCGACGGTCGGCACGGGAAACATCGCGGGCGTCGCGACCGCGATCACGCTCGGCGGACCGGGCGCGATCTTCTACATGTGGCTGATCGCGCTCTTCGGGATGGCCACGAAGTACGCGGAAGCGGTGTGCGCGGTCACCTATCGCGAGGTGGACAAGGCCGGCAAGCATGTCGGCGGACCGATGTACTACCTGCGCAACGGCGTCGGCGAATTCGCCCCGGAACTCGGCAAGTGGCTGGGCCTCGCGTTCGCGGTATTCGGCGCGGTGGCGGCGTTCGGGATTGGCAACGCCGTGCAGGTCAATTCGATGGCGGTCGCGCTCGCTGACAGCTTCTCGGTTCCGACGTGGGTGACGGGCCTTGTCGTTGCCGCGCTGGTGGGCGTCGTCGTCATCGGCGGCATTCGGCGCATCGGCGAAGTCGCGGGCAAACTGGTGCCGGCCATGGTGGTGCTTTATGTGGGCGCTGCGCTCGTCATCATACTCATCAATATCGTCGAGGTGCCCGCAGCGTTGGGATTGATCTTCACCCACGCCTTCACGCCTGCTGCGGCGACGGGCGGTTTCGCCGGTGCCGCGGTTGCCGCCGCTATTCGCTTCGGCGTCGCGCGAGGGGTGTTCTCCAACGAATCGGGGCTGGGGTCGGCGGCCATCGCGCACGCGGCGGCGCAGACCAACAGTCCGGTTCGCCAGGGGATCATCGCGATGCTAGGGACGTTCATCGACACCATCGTCGTCTGCACGATGACGGCCCTGGTCATTCTGACCTCGGGCGCATGGACCATGACGGGCGCCGACGGCGGCGGCCTGACCGGGGCCGTGCTAACGACCACGGCTTTTCAGAGTTCCATCATCGGCGGCAAGTACATCGTCACGATCGCCCTCGCGGTGTTCGCGTTCACCACGATTCTTGGCTGGTCCTACTACGGCGAACGATGTTGGCAGTACCTGTTTCGCGAGAAGAGCCTCTGGATCTACCGCGTGCTGTGGGTGCTGGCGGCGCTTTCCTTCGCCAATCTGAAGGTGGACCTCGTCTGGAACCTGTCCGATACGCTGAACGGGCTGATGGCGATTCCCAACCTAGTCGGCTTGCTGCTGCTGGCGCCCATGGTGTTCAAGGTGACGCGGGAGTACTTCGAATCGGTCGACAAGCCGGGGTAGGGCGGCGGGGCTACTTGCTGGCGTGTTGATGGGCCGGAATCGTGATCGAGCCGCCCAGCCCATGACCCGCCCGTGACCGCACTGGTGATTCTGGCCACGGTGCTGGCCACTGCGGTGCTGTCGGGAGTCATCGGCATGGCCGGCGGCGTGTTGCTGATGGCGGTGCTGGTCACCATGCTGCCGGTGGCCAGCGCCATGATCCTCCACGGCGCCGTACAGGCGGCCTCCAACGGCGCGCGGTTCCTGTTCCTGCGCGAACACGTGATGTGGGAAATTCTGCCGCTCTACGCCGCCGGCGCAGCGGTTGCCGTGCTGCTATTCGTTTTGGTGGCGTTCGTTCCCGACCCCGCCCTGGTGTTGATCCTGGTCGGTTGCTTTCCCTGGCTGGCTCGTCTCTTGCCAACGCTCAGAGGACTCGACGTGCGCCGCCCGTTCACTGCGGCGGCCTGCGGTGCCACGGTCACGGCCGCGCAGTTGCTTGCCGGCGCGTCCGGCCCGTTGCTCGACGCGTTCTATCTGCGTACCGACGTCGACCGGCGCGTCATCGTCGCGACGAAGGCGCTTACGCAGGCCGCGGGCCACGTCGTCAAGATCGGCTATTACGCCTGGGTGTCCACCGCCGTCCTCGACGAGTTCTCCGCGGCCGGCGTATCCACTTGGCTGATCGGTGTCGCAATCCTGCTCGCCGTATTGGGAGCCAGGATCGGGACGCGGCTGCTCGAGAAGTTCGAGGACCAACAGTTCCGGCGCGTGACGGGCTGGGTGATCCTCGCGCTCGGCACCCTCTGCATCGTCAAGGGCGTGAGCGACCTTGCCGTGATGGGTTGAAGTTGAAACCGGACGAGGAGCGACCTTCGCGACGTTGATCGGCGGCGATGTCGTGATCATCGCCGCGCGTTCGCCGGCATGCGCCCGCCGCTGGCATTATCGACTGGGGCGACGCTGGCGTGACGGATCGGCACTACGAACTGGGACGTGTTCCACAAACTTCCGCAGTTGTCAGCCTCGCGATGGCTGTAGTGGCCGCCAATGTCGGGCGCGCTTCCTGGCTCAATGCTTCCCCTCATGAGCAGGAACAGTTCCGAAGTAGCCGGCGTCGCGGACAGCGCCGCCGCAACGCTGATCCCTCCCACAACCACACCCGCTGGTTGTAGTGTCCCATGAGCATTACTTTCTTCAACGGATGTTTGGTCTATTGGTGGCTGGCGCCACGCACACCGCTTGTTTGATCTGGAGCTACCGGCAGTCCCTATCGCGTAGGGCTGGCCAAACGTAACGCTCGGTCTGAAGAGGCGATTGCAACTCGACCGCCATGCGTTTATTCCCCGACTCCGTTGACGAAGATTGCGATTCCAGAAATTCAGGCGTCAACCGAACCGCGGTCGAGGCAGTGGGTCGCGCCAAGCTTGGCGTAGGGCACCGACCACATGACGTCGCCGCATTTCACCTTGGCGCGCTTGGGGTTCATGCGAACGATGACGCCTGTCCGGAGGGCTTCCCCGCCGATGAAGGAGACGGTATCGCCGGTGCGGAATTTCGCCTTGACGGCTTCCCGGCCAAGGCGTGCCTCGTCGCTCTCAGGCGCGCACGACCTCGGTGTAGCGCCGAGCCGGCTGGCGATGGCCTTCCAGGCGGGTCCGTGCCCCGCCCCGGGTCCGGCGAGGGCGTGGGCGATCTCGTGGAGGATGGTGTCGGTGACCTGTCCAGGCTGGCCGTTCACGGCGTGTATCCGGCTGAGAAGGATGAGATTCTGCCGTTGGCGGCATTCGCCCAGCTTCTTCTGGGCGGCGGTGAAGCGCAGGGTCCACTCCCCGAGCCCGTGCCGGTCCATAAGCTCGCGCGCCTGGGCCGCGACCTCTTTCAGCCGCGTAACGCGTGTCCGGCGGTCTCTGGCCGTGGCGCCGGATAGGTGGTCGAGCCCAGCGTAGGGCACGACCCAGACATCGGCGCCGCGCCGCACCCTGGCGCGCTTCGGGTTGAGCTTCTCGACAATGCCGGTCAGGCTGTCGCCGTCGGCGTTCAAAAAACGCACCTTATCGCCGAGTTCGAAGCAGATCTGCGCATCGTCGAGGCGGATCGAAGACGCACGAGTGGCCTCCGGCTTCCCCTCAAGCAGCTCGATCCAATCCGATTTGGGCATCTTTCGCTCTTTCTTGGACGCAACTCGTCGATGCGCTTCATTCATTGTATTGATCGGCTACCGCAAAACTGGTCCGTGAAAGATGGGCATTTTCGCATTTTCAGATAGTGCGGAAACGATGTTTGCGATCCGGCTACGCGTGGCGGGGCTGGAATCGTGTCGTGTGCGAAACGGAGTTGGTTAGTCAGTCTCCTTCCGACATCATGCGCTGGAGCCGTGGGTTCAGAATGCTGACGAGCTTCTCCAGGCGATCCCGCATCCATCCGACCGCCTCGTCGAACTCTCGCGAATCGTCTCCGTCGGCAGGGAATGGTAGAGAAGTCTTACGCTGGAACCCGATGCGAGGGCGGCCAACAGAGTTGTTCCAGACTCGGAGGTCGTCTCCCGCTTCACGCCGCAGTTCCTCTACTGAGTCCCGTAGGCGCTCGTGGATGCGGCCTTCCCGCAACTGCCCCTTCCTGCATCCGAGGTAGCAGCCGACAAGGGATTCACGTCTATACAGGTATGCCCCGAAGAACATACCCCGGCCACCTAACGCGGTGTTGCTCACGGGAATCAAGACTGACGATCCCTTGGTCTCCGTTGGTTCTTCGACGGTGACGTCGGAAAAGCGAAAGTCGTCCACCACCCTTGACCAGAAGCGGAGGTTTTCCTGCTCCATATCGGAAAGGACATCCTCCTGTTCCGCTTCCTCCGGAGCATCCATTGGGGCGCCGCTCTCAACCACAATACGTTCGACGATCTCGGTACGTGCAAGAACGCGGGGCTGTACGAGGATCCGGTCCTCGCTGTCCCGGTACAGGGCCGCTTCGACCAGGGCAAGCTGGAAGTGCAACCCGGAATGTCGCTGGACGAAGTCGACGATTTTCCCGACGCCCTCGCGGATGCCATCGCCGATAATCAGCAGAAGGAACTCACCCCGTCTGAGGTAGCGCTCCACGTTGTCCACGAACGCTGCTTCGTCCGTTTCAGGCGAGCCTTCCCGTATCAATTCGTAAAGCACGTTACCCCGTTTCCCAAGCCTCCTTGAAACCTCTCGTTGCAAATCTTCATAACCCCAGGACGCGAGTTCCTGCGTGTAGTCAAGGATCTGGCCGATCACCTCTCGGCGCGCCTGCGGATTCCGCCAGAGCTTGAATTCCGCCAGGGTGAGTCGTCCGTGGGCATTCACGTACAGCGCGTCCACATAGCCCGCCGGCGTTGACAACTCCTTGCACACAGCGATTGCGCCGCCGTATGCCGCGTCGATCGCCGGTATGGGCAGGCTTTGAGGATGGAGGAAAAGAAGATCGCGGAGCGTTGCCTCGTCGACACCACCACTCGCCGCCGGCGTACCGAGCGGGATCCGTTTGAGGGTCCGGGATTGTGAGGAGCCGACGGGATCGAGGCGAATCAGATCTCCGTACATGCCTTCGAGCGCGTCCAATCGGGTTGGTCTCCATCAGGTAGCAAGGGTGCTCCGATAGTAACAACGGCGGCAACACAGGACACGCCTAACCTGAGCCTAACCTGATCCGGGCGGCCATCGCCTAGCAGCCTGCGCCGCGGAACGGCACGCAGTGGCGTCTTTCTTCCGCAGTCAAATGTCGGATAGAGGCGCTTCAGTCTGACAAGGCTTCGTCGGGTGGTTTCTATAAAGTTATCTAATTAAAACAATGATAAAGGATGTATATACTATTATTATATACAGCATTTAATAGTCCTCTTCATCCAGGCTCCAGGCATGTCCGCAACCACCGAAGCAGTCGTCCAATTCGTTGCCGAACCGGCCGCCGAAGGCCCGGTCATCGACGCAGTTCCCGAATCACTCGATTTCATCCCCGACGATCCCGCCGAACTGCGCCGCGCCGTCACGCGCATGGCGGCCCACATCAACCTCGCCGACTGGCGCTTCATCAAGCTCATTGCCGCCATGGAGCGCACCCGAAGCTGGCGGGAAGGCGGCTACTGCAATCTCGGCAACTGGCTGGACCACCGCTGCGGCCTGGGACCCTGCGCTGGCCGGGAGCGCATCCGCATCGGCCGGGCGCTTGAACGACTGCCGCGCATCGACGGCGCTTTCCGCGACGGGGTGATCAGCTATTCCAAGGTGCGGGCCGTCACCCGGGTGGCGACGCCGGAGACCGACGCGATGCTGCTGGCGATCGCCGAGGGCAGCAGCGCGGCACAACTGGAGAGCCTGGTCCGGACCTATGAGCGGGTCGGTGCTGACGATCGCGAGTGCGCCAGCAGCGAGCAGCGGCGAAGCCTGAGTTGGTACTACGAGGACGGCATGCTGGTCATCACCGCGGCGGTGCCGGCGGAGCGCGGCGCGCTCGTGATCAAGGCGCTGCAGCAGGTCGTCGATGGCGGGAAGGACGAGCGGGAGGCGTACTATGGGTCCCGGCTGGCGGCCACCTGTCGACAGGGGACTGCCGAACCTGCGGCCCACGAGGATGTGGAAGACGTCGGTCGCGCAGAGGGCGGTTTCGGTGCTGGTGCCGCGACAGCGCGATCGGCGGCGGAATGCGCTGGCGCGATATGCGGGCAAGACGTGCCGACGCAGTCCGAATGGGCGGCGCCCGATGTTTCCGCGGAAACTCCGGCCAATGGCACGGGCAGGAACAACGGCGAGGAGGTCTCCACCCGGGCTGCAGGTGCCGCTGTGACCGACGTGGATGTTCCCGTAAGTGTTTCCGCGGAAACGGACGATCTCCCGGACTGGCTGGTGTTCGATCTCGCAAGCAGGGAACAACGCTTCGCCGATGCGCTGGTGGACATGGCCGAGCACTGTCTGGCGAGCGGCGCGGGCCCTTGGAAGCGGCGCCGCACCGGCCAGCGCTACGAGGTGATGCTGACCATCGCCCGCCATGAGCTGGCCGGGCAGCGGGCGGCGGGCGGCGCGCGCTACCACGTCGACCCCGACTGGGGCATCGACGAGGCGGATGCGCGCCACATCGCCTGCGATGCCGATCTCACCGAGTTTATCCAGGATGCGCGGGGCAATTTGCTCAACTACGAGCGTCGGCGGCGGATCGTGCCGGCCCGGCTGTTGCGGGCGTTGAAGCTGCGCGACCACAACCGCTGCCGCTTCCCGGGCTGCGCGCATCAGCGCTATGTCGAGGCACATCACGTCCGGCACTGGATCGATGGCGGGGAGACCCGCCTCGAGAACCTCGTGCTGCTGTGCGGCGCCCATCACCGGCTGCTGCACCACGGCGCTTTCCACATCACGATCGAGGACGATGACGTCATCTTTGTCAGCCGGGATGGCGAAGTGATCGAGCCGGCGCTGCGGCCGCAGTTCGCGCGTGTTTCCGCGGAAATCCCGCTAGCACGCATATCTCACCAAGGGCCGCGATGATCGCGCAGGATTTTGCCCGCGTGCGCGTGCTTGGAGCCTTCAGCCGGGGAGCGCGAGGGGGAACCCCTCGCAAGAAAAGAGCCGGAAGCATAGCCGTGCCATATGGTGTAGCATGTGCGCGCACGCGGGCAAAAGTGCCCCACAGTCGGTGCCTTCGGCTCCGCCCGTGGCCCGGCCCCACCGTGCGAGGGCGCGGCAGCGCTGTCTGCCCCCGGCACGTAACCGTTCGGTCGTCCCGTGGGATTGGCGGCTCAGGCGGCGGATATTGGCGCACCAAGCGCCGATTTCCGGGGGCTGGCGGGAACCGCATGGCACTCCTATCCGCGCGGTCACGGCCTGACCGAACGATTACCCCGGCACGATGTTGGAGATGGGGAAGTAACCGATTGAAACGCATCACATTCGACAATCCAACAAGCGACTTGGTGAGATATGCGGGCTAGCGTGCCATCAGGACCACAACTCGGTTTGGGCCGGTCGACGAGGGATGGTGGATGACTACATCCTGGCGACCGTCGCCGTCGAGATCGGCAAGTCGGGCATTCCGGTCGCCGGCGGCAGGTATGCCAACGGACACCTTTGCGGCGGGGCCCGGGAACGGATCCGGGCCGGAGGTGGCAAGGAACACGGACAGTTCGTCCCAGCGATCGCCGATCAGGAGGTCCATTTGGCCGTCTCCGTCGACATCCCCGGTGAGGACGCTAGGGAACAGGGGGCCGCGCCGGGAGAGCGGGCGGAATGCGCTCGCGACGCGTCGGGTCGCGTCGGGCCGATCTGGGTAGGCGCGGCCGCGCAGGCGGTAGAAGGCGAGATCGATGGAGATGGCGTTTCCGGCGATGGCGCGCAGCATGCCGCCCGCCCGCGTATCGACTGCGCCGAGCGCCATGTCGATGTCGCCGTCGCTGTCGAAGTCGACGAGGCGGTGGGACGCGTAGCCCCACGGTTCTCCGCCTGCGGACCGGCCTGGCACGTCGACGGAAGTGTCGGGCGTGACCGCGAAGACAGTGCCGTTGGTCACCGCTTGGCCGAAATGGATCTCGAACCGGCCTCGGAACCTCAGCGGACTCGGGCCCGATAGCGTCAGGGTGATGAGATCCGCCACTCCGTCCGCATCGAGATCGCGGAATCCCTTCAGAACCCTGTGCTCTGCGTTTTCGCCGAGTCCGAGCAGCAGCGACACGGGACTTGCGTCGCCGACATCGAACGCGAGCGCGTACGCGCCGTCGAAGTCGAACCTGACATCAATCTCGAGGGTGTCCGGCGTGGTTTGAAATGTGCCCGTTTCGGTCTGCGGGTAAACGTCGAACCGGTCCCCGTTCCAGAAGGCAAGGTCGCTCAAGCCGTCGCGGTCGTAGTCCAGTTCGTGGACTCGCGCCAAATACCAGGGGATGTTCTCCGGCGTGATGCCGGCCTCCTGGTATGTGCGCGTGTCGCCGTAGGCCCTGGCATCGAGGAACGGCTCCGGGGGGCCGAGCTTGACAGGTGCTGCAAAAGATCCGTCAGGCGACTGGACGGCAACCCGGAATCCGTCGATGTCGGGGACCAGCAGGTCGTCGAGACCGTCACGGTTCACGTCTCGGGTGATATCGATCTGAGGCACCCCGCCATCGTCCGGGGCGCGGTAGGTCGTGGACAGTTTAGCGAGAACGTGCACCGTGGCGCCTTCCAGGTCGAACCATTCGACGCGCCCGTGGCGGTACGTGACGAGGCGATCGCGACCCGCGCCGCGAATGACATCGACGAACAGGACGCCGGTGCCAAGCGGTGCGTCGAGCACCCGCGACCAGTCGTCTCCGTCGAAGCCGTGAAACTGCACTCGCTGCCGCCCATTCGCGTCCATGTTCACCACCGCAAGCGCTGCGCCGGTACCGAAAGACCCGGTCAGAACTGTCTGGTGACGGGCGGTGCCGGTCGCGATTTCGTGGATTTCGAACATCTCGGCGTCAGGCGGTGCCGGAGACACACCGGCGCAACCGAAGACCAGTGCTCCGAGGAGTGGCAGCGAGAAGAGCGAAGGTTTCATCATGGCGGCGAGAATCTCTGAAACGAGGTCGAGCGTCGTCGCGCGGACCGGCATTTGCAACCAGAATCTTCGCGGTGCGACTATCCGGGCTGCAACCGCGCTCGAAGCTGCGGCCGAAAAACAATAGGAGGATTGAGCATGGCCTATGTCGACGGTTTCGTGATTCCGGTTCCGATTGCAAACAGGCAGCAGTTCATCGAACACGCCACCAATACCGACCGCCTGTTCAAGGAATTCGGCGCCACCCGCATCCTCGAATGCTGGAGCGATGACGTACCCGACGGTACGGTCACCGATTTTCGCAAGGCGGTCGATGCGAAAGACGACGAAACAGTTGTCTTCTCCTGGATCGAGTGGCCGGACAAGGCGACGCGGGACGGGGCCATGGGCCGGATTCACGAACAGTTTGAGGCTGACAGCCGCTTCGATCCGGAGGAGAACCCGGTGCCGTTCGACGGTAAGCGAATGATCTACGGGGGATTTGCGCCGGTCGTGGAGCTTTGACGTCGTTGCTGCCTTTCCTGCGGGGGTGAGGAGTTGATGACGTCCGAACTCGTAACGGTCTTCGGGGGTTCCGGATTCCTCGGCCGCCAGATCGTGCAGTACCTGGCCGGCGCCAAGTACCAAGTGCGTGTGGGCGTACGTCATCCGGCCGGCGCGTGCTTTCTTCGGCAGCTCTGTGGAGATGGCAGGATCGAACTCGTGCACGCCGATGTATCGGACGAATCGACGGTCGCACGGGCAGTGGCAGGTTCCGCTTCGGTGATCAATACGGTTGGCCACTACGTCGAGACAGGGGACGCTACCTTCCACAGGATACATGGACAGGGCGCCCTGCATGTCGCCCGCCAGGCAAAGCAGGCGGGAGTCGAGCGGCTGATTCACATCTCGGGATTGGGGGCCGACCCCGCCTCGAACTCGCCGTATGTCCGCGCTCGGGGGATCGGAGAGGGTCTCGTCAAGGACGTATTCGACGGCGTCACGATCCTGCGTCCCAGCGCGATATTCGGTCCGGGTGATGCCTTGTTGAACAAGCTTGCCGCCCTGGCGCGGCGCAGCCCGGTTCTGCCGCTGTTCGGTGATGGCTGTACGAGACTGCAACCGGTGTTCGTGGACAACGTCGCTCAAGCCTGTGTGAGAGTCCTCGCCGATCCCTCTACGGCTTGCCGCGTGTACGAACTCGGAGGACCACAGGTCTACACGTACAGGGAACTGGTACAACTGGTGCTCGGACAGATAGGCCGGCGCAAGGCCGTCATCCCGGTCCCCTTCCTCGTGTGGGACATCCTGGCGGGCGTGATGGCATTGCACCCCAATCCGCCGCTGACTCGCGACCAGGTGAAACTGCTGAGACAGGACAATGTCGTGGGGGAGCAGGCGTTGACCCTGCAAGACCTGGGTATTCTCCCGGTACGGGTGGAACAGGTCCTGCTCGACTGCATCGGATAGCGGGTGAGATGCGCGTCGAAGCAGCGAAATACAGCCGGGGGAACCAGGGGGCTTCGCTATACTTCCGAACGAAGAGAGACCACCGGAAGGTTGCATGCCGACAGCGGACCTCGCTGTTGAAACTCGGGGATTGACACGCGACTTGGGTGGCTTGCGAGCGGTCGATTCCTTGAACCTTCGGGTGGAAGCAGGTTCGCTGTACGGGTTTCTGGGCCGCAACGGTGCCGGCAAGTCCACCACCATCAAGATGCTTACGGGCATCCTTGCGCCCACGGCGGGCGAGGTATTCCTGCTGGGAGCGAGTATCTCGGACCACGCCGCAGCCGTGGCGGTCCGACGCCGGATCGGAGTGGTGCCGGAGGATATGGCGCTGTTCGAGCTGCTCACTGGGCGTGAATAACTGACGTTTGTCGGGCGGATGTACCTCCTGAGCGAGGACATCGTGGCGCAGCGAATAGAAGAACTGCTTTCGGTTCTCGAGTTGGGCGCACAGGACACGCAGCTCGTGCTGGAGTATTCGCACGGAATGCGCAAGAAGCTCGCACTCGCGGCGGCGCTCCTGCCCAATCCCAGTCTGCTTTTCCTCGACGAACCGTTCGAGGGTGTCGATGCGGTTGGATCACGGGTCATGCGGGACATTCTGCGCAGCCATGTGAAGCGGGGATCGACGGTTTTCGTTACGTCGCACGTGCTCGATGTTGTGGAACGGCTCTGCACCGACGTCGGGATCATCCATGGTGGACGCCTGGTGTTCGAAGGGCCGCTGGCATCGATGGGCGGCAAGTCGCTGGAGGACGTATTCCTCAAGCTCGTGGGATCCACGGAAGAGATGCGAACAGCGTTGAGTTGGTTGGCCGAGAGCGACCGTTGACCGAGGGCAGGACGCCCGAGGAGGCGGGGTCCGATGTGGCCTTGGCTCGGGAATCCCTCATGGGCCGCGGGGCTCGGATTTGGACGACACATCTGCGAACGGTTGTGTGGCTGGTCTGGCGACTTTGGCAACGGCGTTGGCAACGGCAGGGACAGCTCTACCGGGAGTTGGGCGCGCTGGCGGCGGCTCTGGCGGTCATGGCCGGATGCCTGTTGTTCGTGCTCGCACTGGTTCTGGGAATAGCCTATTTCCCACAAGCGAAGCCTGATGCCGTGATGATCGCGTGGACCTGGCTGATCGCCGTGTTCGTGTTCATACGCGTGATCGACGCGTTGGGGCGCCTGCAGCAAGGCGACGGACTACCGCTGGACAATCTGCTGCACCTGCCCTTCTCACTGCATCAGGCCTTCCTGTTGAACTTCGCGTTGTCGCAACTGACGCTGTCGACTGTCATGTTTGTTCCCGCCTTCGTGGGACTCGCAATCGCATGCACGGTCGCACTTGACGTTCGCAATTTCGTTCTCATTCCCGCATCGCTGTCACTGGTCCTCTGTGTTGCGGCCATCCTGTATCAGGCGCAGGGATGGATCACGTCGGCGATGGGGACCAAGCGACATCGCGTGTTGATCGGCTACCTGGTGTTCACGGTGCTGATTGCGGTGACGCAGGCGTCGTACGTCGTGTATCTGACCCAGCAGGTCGCGTCGGAGCCGGAGGCGTCCGAGGCCATGGCAACCTCTTCAGATCCGGGATACGAAGGCATTCGCGTCGACGAAGCCGATCAAGCGACCAGGGAAGAGACGGGGCTGTCGAGCGAGTTGCTGTCGCGTGGTTGGGTGACGCACGGCTCGGCGGATGGACCCGACCGCTTACCCTGGTTGTCCGTGATGGGGATGGTCGGCCTTCTCATGATCACGATATTGAGCCTGCGGCGCAGCTACAGGGCGACCGTTGCGCGGTACCGGAACGGTGAGACCGGAACTGCGCGTCCACAAGTGGGGCCGGAGCAACAGGTGCGGCGGGTGCGGGCACGAACGGCGCTGGCGTCGCCCATTGTGGCCATTGCCCAGATCACGCTCAGGCATTGGTTTCGTTCTGTACGCGGTGTGATGGAGTGTTTGCCAACGTTGGCGCTGCTGGTCGTATTCGGGTTCCTCCGGTTTCGAGATCCCGGTGAGCTTGATGCGCACACGCTGCCATTGACCGTGATCGGGCTCATGTCGATGTTTTGCTTTCCGATGGAACTGGCCCGCAACCTGTTTGGCTTCGACGGTCAGGGATTCCGTATCTATCGGTTTGCGGGCGTGCCCGCCACGACACTCCTCTTGGGCAAGTACCTGGCGCTGCTGCCCCTGTTCATCCTGCTTGCTGGCGCCGTCTTGACGGTTTCGGCGGTGCTTGTGTCGATGCTGCCGACACACATTCTGGGGACGGTCTTCCAGGGAGGGATCGTTTTTTTGGCCTGCTGCGTGACGGGTGGCGCTTTCTCGATGGGTTCGCCGCACGCCGTGTCGCACACGTCGATGACCAATCGAGGTGGTTGCGCCGCAGCCTTCCTGTTGCTATTGATTAAATTGGCGATCGCGGGCTCGTTGATGTTGATTGCCTGGGGTGCACTCGCCGCCGAACGGGGGTTTGTCGAGGACGGTCACGGGTTTCCCGTGTATCTCGTCGTATCGATGATTGAGTTCGGGTTGTCGGTCGTTGCCTTCCGCGCGTTGCTCGGCCGGCAGGCGCAAGCGCTGGTCGAGCAGTCAGATCACATCCTGGACACGGTTGCGGTGACCGACTGATACCGGCTCGCGATCAGGCCGGCACTATGACCCGCGCTCGTTACGGGCGGTGCTCGGGATATCATGGGACACTGAAGCGGGCTATTGTCCCTGCTAGCAATGTAACCGGAGAAGATCACGTGAGCGCTCCCTTCCTGGACCAGATGAACCTCGTCGTCAGCGACATGACGCGGTCGATGGAATTCTACCGAACGATCGGCCTGGAGATTCCCGAATCCACCGTTTGGCGCACAGCGACCGGGGCGCACCACGTCGTCATGAAGATGCCCGACGGGTTTGAGTTGGCGCTCGACAGTCATGCTTTGGCCGAGACTTACAACGCCGGCTGGCGCCAGTTCAAGGGTGAAGGCAATCGATCCGTAATCAGTTTTCGGTACGCGGACGCCGGAGAAGTAGACAGCGTCTTTGACCGTGTCGTCGCTTTGGGCCACGGCACTTCGCAGGGGCCCTTTTACACTTTTTGGGGTTCGCGCTACGCGATCGTTGTCGACCCGGATGGCAACCACGTTGGCCTGATGAGCCCGCCCGACAGGGCGCATCGGGGCGCGCCACCCAAAATCTGATCAGGTTGGCCCCGACACCGACGCCCGTGCCGAAACCGATACGCCCGGTCGTAACGGATGGGAAGCATCAGGAACACTGATCTCCCGGGCAGCTTCGCTGCGGAACTTGGTCACAACGTGTCTTTTCTTGTGCGGTGCGGATAGCCGTGATTGCATGACAATCCTCCCCGACTGTCCCGATACTCCTTGGAGCGCGCCAGAATGCGCGGCTCATAGAATTGGGTGGGCGTGATGCCACGTTTCGATGCAGATGGGTGGTTGGCGGAAGCGAAGATAGCGACGCTGACAAGTTCGAACGACCAAGTCCCCTCGCTGGTGGAGGAACTGACAGGACAACGCGTCCGTGGGCCGTGGTGGAGTCATCCGAAGGCTCACCTGATCTACAACACCTATCGCCGTATTGTCGAGTGCGAGCATGTGCTGACTGTGAAGTTGGTTGAAGGAAAAGTAACTTTTGTGGACATGGACGTCTGGGCAGCGCTCTTGTCCGCGGTAGTGGATGCGCAATGGCAGCAAAGAGTGAGATCGAGGTTGCAATCCTTGAGCCGGGAACTGCTGAGTCTGGTTGAAGAAAGGGGGATTTTGCTCCTCACGCCATCTAGCGTACCGACGCTTGGCGTGGAGTATCGGATGCTCAGAAATGCCAGCAGGTTCTCGAACGCAGGTGTCTAGTCATTTCCGATGACACCCACACTGCGGCGGGTGCGCACGCTCCTCACCTGGAGTCTTGGGGTCACTTCCACCGGTCCCGCGCCGTAGGGGTCGAGCCTTGGGCTGCGCGCCTTGATGCCCTTCGGGCCATTCACGCGTATACAGGGAATTCGCGTTTGACCATCGATGGTTAGATACCGACAAGTCTTTCCAGACCGGCCATTTGCCACGCTGTGCGCGTGCGCTCGCTACCGCAGGCTTGGCAGTACCTCTCGTGCGAGGCAATCCCGAATCTAGCCAAGCACGTGGGATCTGCGCGGGTGGCCCAAGATCAAGTTCGCCAAGGCGCCTTGGCAGCGTAACTCAGGCGACCTCGCGTGGGTGGATGGACTCGAGCGCGCTCGCCACCTTGCGCTCGGCGACGGCAAGTTCGTATAAAGTCTGAAGGTTCATCCAACTGTTCGGGTCGGTACCGAAGTAGCGAGCTAGACGCAACGCCGTCTCGGCGGTTATGCCACGGCGGCAGCGGACGATCTCGTTAACTCGAGCTGGCGTCACCCCGATCGCATGGGCTAGTGCGGTGTCGGACAGGCCAAATGGCGCCATGAAGTCGTGCTTGAGGACTTCGCCGGGATGGACAGGGTCAAGGCTGGTCATTGGGTGACCTCCTAGTGGTAATCGACGATCTCTGCGTCGTAGGTGTCGCCGTCGCTGTAGCGAAAGCACAATCTCCACTGATCGTTGATGCGGATGCTGTAGGACCCGGCACGGTCACCCTTGAGCGCTTCGAGCCGATTGCCGGGTGGCACTCGAAGGAACGCTAGAGTCGCTGCGGCGTTGAGCTGGGCCAACTTGCGTTGGGCCACCCGCTCGATCATGGCGAAGCGCGCTACCCGGTACCCTGCCGCTAGCCGCTCGGTGTCCTTGCAGCGAAAGCTACGAATCACGCAGGGAATAATATCGCATATCGAGATGCGGGTTGCATGATCTCTCCCTCGCTATCCTGCGGCCAAACCGCAGCAATAGTGGCCAAGCTTCAGGCCGTCCGGGTAAGGATTGATTCAGCGCTACCGCAGCTTTGGCAGCACCTCGCGCGCAAGGCAATCGCGAACTTCGGCAAGCTCGGTGGGATCCGCGCCGCGCGAGCCGTGCATCATACAAACCCGATCGAGGGGTACTCGGACGAGGATTGCGCTGAGCCGGTCGATCACTTGCTGCGGGGTGCCAACCACGCCAAAACGGTCGATGAAGGCGTCGTCGACTTGTCGCAGATGTGCCGCTCTCACGTCGCCGTGGAGTCCCAGCTGGTAGTGCTCTCCCACATCTCGCACAACGCTGCGCTCGCCGGTCGCGACTTCGTCGAGGGGCGCGCCGGACATGCTGGAGAAATGCGCCATGGTGCCGATGCTGCCGCGGATGACGCGGCGCGCGACGGCGACGTCAGGATGTGCCGCCACGTTCAGGTAAGCGCCTGTAGCGAGCGTTGCTGGATCCAGACCACTCGCTTCTCGCGCTGTGCGCGCCCGGTCGATATTGCGCTGCATGCGCTCGGCGTCCGCGCCGACGGCGACGGTGATGGTGTCGGCCACGCGCCCCGCGACCTCCGAGACGCGTGGTCCCGTGGCGGCAATATCGACCGGCGGTTTGGGAATGCCTTCGATCCATTTCAGATGCGCGGCGTGATCGTTCTGCACGACCGCTTCGCCACGGAGATAGCCCTGCACCTTGGCAACGTAGTCCTCGAGCACGGCAACCGGTGCGGGGCGAAGCCCGAGGTGGCCGAGGGAGGAGTCGCCGCGGCCGATGCCCAGGATGGCGCGGCCATCGGATTCCACCTGCACGGACAGGATCGCCGCCGCGGTAACCGCCGCGTTGCGGGTAAGTGGATTGGTGACGCCAGTGCCGAGACCGATACGCTGGGTCGCGACCGAGGCGAGGGCCAGCGATTGGTAGACGTCGCCGTTGTGATGTTGACTGTCGGTGAAGAGCAATCCATCCCAGCCGGCGTCTTCGATGCGCTTGGCGATACGCCCGGCGCGGCCGGGAGCAGCAAGGCTTGTCACCCAGAATTCGGTTGTCATGCGTGTCCTATGTAGAGCGTTCGCGCACCATGATAAAGAAGGGCTGTCTCGATTTGGGACGGCTCGGAGTCCTATCAGACCGCCTGAACCAGCGCGGTCAGCGTCGACCAGCGAATAGACCAAGGGCTTTCAGACAGCGCCCGTTCAGAACGGCCACGAACGCTTCCGCCACGCTGAAGGGAATCCTGCCGCCGAGGAACAGGACCACCGAACGCAGCGTCATGTCGGCGGCCATTTGTTCGATCATCTTCCGCGTGGCGGCGTCGGTGCCGCCCATGCGTTCGGCGAACCGCGCCTTGAAACGCTTCGCGACCAGTCGGCCGAGCCAACTCGTTTCAAGTTCAGATAGGGTGGAGTTGAGATGGAACGGGCGTACGCCTTCGGGTGGCGGAACCGGTCTGCCGAGCATGGCGGCGAAAGTCGCATCGTCCGCCTTCAGTCGACCGTCCTCGAATACCGGCCGGTCGTTCGCGTCCGACTTGGCTGCGTCGTGCCCGCCGTTCGGGGTATCCACCACGATGCGCTGGCGCAAGCGGATGTCCCGGCTCGATGCGCCGACGCGGATTTCGTACTCGCTCGGTGCCGTCGCCCAATCTCCCGCTTCGATGTTGTAGAAGGCGAAGGCATTCCGATCCAATTCAATGGTCAGGGCTTGGCTTTTGCCGGCCTCCAACGCGACCTTGAGGAACCCGCGCAGTTCCTGCTCCGGGCGGTATGGGTGTGGGCCGTCGACGCGGTGGACATAAACCTGGACGATCTCGGCGCCGCCGACTTCACCGGCATTAGTGAGTGTCAGCGCGACCCGATAGGGTTGACCTTCCTGCGAGGTGACGCGGAGATCCTCGTAGTCGAACCGCGTGTAGCTGAGCCCGTGTCCGAACGGAAACAGCACCGGGCGTTGGAAGCTGTCGAAGTAGCGATAGCCGACGTAGAGTCCCTCGCGGTACTGCACCTGTCGATTCGCGCCCGGAAACCATTGATCCGAGGGGATGTCGGCTTGGCGCAAGGGGAACGTTTCCGCGAGCTTGCCGCAGGGCGTGCGGCGCCCGAACAGGATGTCGGCCACCGCGGGGCCGCCGGCCTGGCCGCCGAGGTGCGCCTCGAGAATGGCCTTCGGCAAGTCTACCCAGGGCATTTCGACGGGGGCGCCGTTGGCGAGCACGACGACCGTGTTGGGGTTTGCCGCGCAGACGGCTTCGATCAGGCGGTCATGCTGTTCCGGCAGCCGCATGTGGGCCCGGTCGAAGCCTTCGGATTCGTATACCGTGGGCAGTCCCGCGAATACCACGGCGGTGTCCGCGTCGGCGGCGACGGCCCGGGCTTCGTTGATGAGCTGGGGATCGGGTTCGCTCAGGTCCGGGTCGTAGCCCGGTGCGTAGAGCAGGGGATGCCCGGTGTCGTGGTCGATGAGGCCCCGCATGGCGTCGAACGCGCGGTCGAGCCGGGTGGGCGTCACGCGGGAGCTGCCGGTGCCCTGGTAGCGGGGCTGTTTGGCGAAAGCGCCGATCACCGCGATGCGCGAATCGGGGGACAACGGCAGCGCATTGTCGTCGTTCTTCAGCAGGACGGCGCCCTCGGCCGCGGCCCGGCGGGCGAGGGCGTGGTGGTCGGTCGTTGCTGGCGAGGATGTGGGCGTGGGCCGTTCCTGGCTCTTCAATACCAGTTGGACGATGCGCGTGATGCTCCGGTCCAGTACGCTCTCGTCCAGTTCTCCATGGCGAACGGCCGCGATGACGCGGCGGTCGTTGACGCCGCCGCTGGCGGGCATCTCGAGATCGTCTCCCGCCTCGATGCCGCGAACCCGATCATTGGCGGCGCCCCAGTCCGTCATCACCGCGCCCCGGAAACCCCAATCCCGGCGCAGAACATCGTTCAGCAGCCAGTCGTTTTCGCTGCAGTAGACGCCGTTGATGCGGTTGTAGGCGCACATCACTGTCCACGGTTGGGACTTTCTGACCGCAATCTCGAACCCGCGCAGGTGGATTTCCCGCAAGGTCCGCTCGTCCGCCATCACGTCGACCACCATGCGGCGGTGCTCCTGGTCGTTGGCGGCGAAGTGCTTGACGCACGCCCCGACGCCCTGGGACTGGATTCCTTCGATCATGGCTGCCGCGAGATGGCCGGACAGCAGCGGGTCCTCCGAGAAGTATTCGAAGTTTCGGCCGCAAAGGGGATGCCGCTTGATGTTCATCCCCGGGCCGAGCAGCACGGCGACCTCCGCCGCCGCTGACTCGGCACCGAGCGCTACGCCGATTTCGCGCAGCAGGTCGACGTCCCAGGAGCTCGCGAGCGCGGACGCGGTCGGGAAGCAGGTCGCGGGCAGATTGCGCTCCAGGCCGGAGTGGGTTCTGTCCGCCGCCTTGCGCAGACCATGCGGGCCGTCGGTGAGCATGATCGACGGCAGGCCGAGACGGGCGATCGCCGGCACGCGCCAGACGTCGGCGCCCGAGCACAAGTCGGCCTTTTCGGCCAGCGTCATCCTGGCGACGATGGCTGCAGCTTTCTCCCGGGTCATCGTACGCCGCGCCGCTCTTCGAGGGTTGCGCGGATTTCGCGCGCCTTGGCCTCGGTAATGCCATAGTTGGCGATGAGCAGCATGGCGAGGAGCGACGCCACTAGCGGCACCGTGACGTCGGCGACGCGCATCAGGAACAGGGTGCGCTCGGATTGCTCGCCCCCGAGGTCGACGTCGAAGCCGGTGGCGTTCAGCAGGAACCCGCCCGCGCCGAGAGCGGCCGCCATGCCGAGCTTGACGACCCACCAGAAGATCGCGCCGTACATGCCCTCGCGGCGCTCGCCGGTTCTCAGTTCGTCCTGGTCGCAGACGTCCGCGATCATGGAGCCCATCAGGGTGAACAGGCTGCCAAGCCCGAACGCCATGAGCGGGGCCGGCAGCAGTAGCAGCCAGGGATTGGCGGGGTCGTAGCAGAACCACTTCAAGCCGTATCCCAAAGTCGAAATGCCGATGCAGATAAAGAACGCGCGCCGTTTGCCGATCCAGGTGCCGAGCAGCGTGGTCAGCAGGATGACGCCGAAGGTGGCGACCGCCCCCAAGGTGCCGACAGTGCCGATCCACCAGGCTGCGGCATCCTGATCGCCGCCGAACACGTAGAAGATGATCACGTACACCTGGAAAGCGGCAATCAGTTGGAAGCCGTTGAAGACCAGGAAGGTCGCGCCGCACAGCTTGAGGAAGTCGAAGGACCCGAGGGTCTTGCCGAATCCGACGACGAATTCAGTGACCGCCTTTGCGGCAACCGCCAACGCCTGCGAGGCCGCACCGCTGCGCTCGCGACGCGGATGTGCAGGGACCCCGACGGCGTGGCGCTCCCCGAGGAAGAGCGCCGGCAGCACGCCGAAGGCGGCGCAGGCCAAGGCCAGGACGATGGCGAGGGCCGCGGCCCCATCGCGCATGCCGCCGAACGTGGGCAGTTCCATGAACAAAAGGAACCAGGGCGCCACCAGCCATGCCGCCTGGGCGATGAAGTTCTGCACGCCCATGAGGCGGGTGCGCTCGTTGTAGTCCGGCGTGAGTTCATAGCCGAGGGCGACCCAGGGCGTGGCGAACACCGTGTAGGCGAGATAGAAGATCAGCGAGCCGATGAGGAAGTAGTTGAAATAGAACGATTCGCTGCGGCCCTCGGGAAGCTGCCAAAGTAGCGCGAGAAACAAGGGTGCGGCGATAGCGCCTACGAAGATGTAGGGACGCCGCCGTCCCCAGCGGGAGCGGGTGTGATCCGAAATATGCCCCATGACCGGATCGGTGATGGCATCGGTCAAGCGGGGCAGGGCGCCGAGCAGGCCAACCAGGGCCGGGTTCATGCCGTAGCCCAGGTTGAGCGCGATCATCATGCCGCCGCTGCCGGCGGCCAGCAGGTTGTTGGCGAAACCGCCGGCGCCGTATGCGCCCATCTTCAGAAAGGGGATGCGGTCTTCGGGCGCGGTCTCCGAGCGTGCGCGCGGCGCGGTCACCGCTGTTCGCCGTAGACCAGAAAGGGGATGTTCGCGTGCGCCGCGTGGCCCTGGCCATCGTAGGCCATGACGAACAGTCGATACTGTCCGGGAGAACCGGGTGCCATCATGGTCACTTCGGGCTGCGCGGGGTCGCCGACGAACAGGCCGTCCAGGTCTGCGATCGACGCCTCGAGGTCGCCGCCTACCACGGTCTCGGTGCTCTCCGGCTTCACGCTCCATCGAAAAACAACCGGATCTCCGTCCGGATCGGCAACCTCGGCCTTGGCCGTGTAGCGTTTGCCGGCGGCCACGCGGACGTTGTCGGCCGCGGGACGCCGCGCGAGTCGAAGGGACTGAATCACGGGCGCCTGGTTCGCCGGTATGCGGCCCGTCCAGGCGAACTCCAGGGCATCGACTACTGCGGTGGACTCGCCGGTTTGGGTGAAGAGACTGAACCAGGTGTGCGTCCTTTCCTGCTTCTGGCCCCAAAGGAATACGTAGGAGCCGAGGCCCGGACCGAGAAATGGCTCGATGAGCCTCCGATAGCCCGTGAGGTAGTGGCGTCCCTTCTCCGTGCTGTCCTGCTCGATGGGCGCCCCCCATCGCGTCTTCCCGACCTCCCAATGGCCGAGCGGTCCCCATTCGGTAATCATGAACGGTCCCGCGCGCAGATACTTGATGGCCTTCGGCATTAACGCGAGCGCCCCGTAGGCCTGCAGGCTGATGAAGTCTAGGTCCGGCGCCCGTTCGCGGACGAGTTCAACGGTCTCCCTGTTCAATGCGGCGATCGTGGTTGTCGTCGGATGGTTCCCATCGAGCTTGTGGATCAGGCGCGAGAGTTCGTTGACCTCGTTGTACACGCGCGGATTGGTGAATCCCATGTCGAGTTCGTTGCCGATGATCCAGGCAAGAAGCGCAGGGTGGTCCTTGTAGCGCAGCACGGCGTTCTCGATGTTCTGCCGTTGCTCCGCCACGCTGGCAGCATCGTCGTAGTCGAAGCCGAAACGTTCCGCGGCCACCGGCAGGCCGAGCGAGACCGTCAATCCGTATTGCTGCGCGGAATCGAGTGTCGCCTGGGCTTCCTCGATGCCCCAGGTGCGGATGGAATTGCCGCCGCGCGCGGCCACCGTTGCGAGGTCGACGCCGGCCGCGCCGGCGCCCTTGACGAGATATGGCTTGCCGTCGCGCAGGAGCGTGTAGCCGCCCTCGACAGCGGCGATTTCGACGCGAACGGCGCCATGGCCGGCGATGGATGCAAGCATCGCGAAGAGCACGGCCAGGTGCCGATAACGGCTGGCGCGGCTCATGTTCGGCTGTTCGCGAGATGTGCTGGTTCGGCCATGGAGGCGCGGGTCACCAGGTCGCACTGGAATGTCTCCTGTCGGGGAGGTTCGCCGGCCAGACCCGCAATGAGGAGCTCAGTCGCCCGAGAGGCCATCGCCGCGATCGGCTGCCGCACCGTCGTCAGCGCGGGCCAGGTGTGGGTCGCGGTCGGCGAGTCGTCGAAACCGGCAACTGAAAGCATGCCGGGCACGTCAACGCCCGATTCATGGGCGGCGACCACCACGCCCGCCGCGGTATCGTCGTTGCAGGCGATGATGGCGGTGGGCCGGTCCGGGACTTGCCACAAGGCGTGGAATCCGCGCTTGCCGGAGTCGAAGTCGAACCGCCCGTCGACGATCAGATCCGGATCGATGTCCAGGCCGTGATCGCGAAGACAGTCCAGGTGTCCGGCGAGGCGCCTGTCGCTGGCGCCATGCCTGGCATCGCCCTTGACGAACCCTATGCGGCGATGCCTCAGCGACAGCACGTGCTCGGTCAGCGCGCGGCCCGCTTCGGCGTCGTCCGGATTGACCGATATCCAGTCGGGATTCGTCTTTCGCGGCGAGATGAGCGCGAATGCAATACCGCTCTCGACGAGTAGCGAAGTCACGTCCGAGCGGTCGGCGATGGGTGCCGTGAGCAGCAGACCGTCGACGCGCGTTTGACGTGCGAACTGGCGAACCAGGGACGGCGTCGGATCCTCGTTGCACGGGCGCAGCATCAGGGCGTGTCCGCTCGCCTCGCACGCGGCAGAGGCGCCTTCCAGGAGCTTCTGGATATAGCTGAACTCGTGCGGGTTTTCGTAGAGCAGGCCGATGGAGAAGGTGCGGTGGCCAGCGAGTCCGCGCGCCGCGGGGTGCGGCTCGTAGTCGAGCGCCGAGATGGCGTTCAGTACGCGTTCCCGGGTCGCCGGACGGACATTCGGTTCGTTGTTGACGACCCGCGAGACCGTCTTGATCGACACGCCGGCGAGTTTGGCGACTTCGCGGATCGTCGCGCCGCTGTTAGCCCGCATATCTCACCAAGGGCCGCGATGATCGCGCAGGATTTTGCCCGCGTGCGCGTACTCGGAGCCTTCAGCCGGGGAGCGCGAGGGGGCACCCCTCGCAAGAAGACAGCAGCGCGAGGGGGCGCCCCTCGCAAGAAAAGAGACGGAAGCATAGCCATGCCTTATGGTGCAGCGACCATGTGCGCGCACGCGGGCAAAAGTGCCCCACGGGCGGCGCCTTCGGGTCCGCCCGTGGCCCGACCCCACCGTGCGAGGGCGCGGCCAGCGCACTTTGTATCCGGCGGGACTTCCGAAAAACGGACGCACATGATTGAAAATAAGTGACATATGTTTGCCCGCATATCTCGCCAAGCCGCTTGTTACTCCTGATCCGCTACAGATCGCCGAACCGGTAGCTTGCCCTGATTCCGGCGAGGCGCGGGCGCGTGAAGAACCGGGTATTGTCGAACTGCGTGATGATCTGCGCGGCCTCGTGCACGTCGCCGGTGACATTGCTCATGAACCCTTCGACCCGGAGGCGTCCGTTGTTGTGCGAGAAGCCGACGCCGGCATCGATGGACACGAATCCCTGCACCTCGTCGTTCAGGCGCAGCCTCGGATCATTGGGCTGCTGAAAGTCGATGCTGTTGAAGATGGTGCGGAACTGGTCATCCCGCCAGCCGATGGAGATCACGTAGTCGAGGATTCCCCACTGGGTGCCGATGGCCTGGGAGATCGAACCGTTGAGCTGGAACTTGGGCGCGTGCGGCAGTCGCCGCCCATCGATGGACCGGAACACGGCCTCGTCCGGCGCGACATCCGCCTGGAAACGGAAGTCCTGGATGGGTAGCGATGACTGGATGGCCGCCTCCAGCCACAGCGCCGTCCAATTGAAGCTGAAGCCCAGGGGCAACTGGAAACCGCCGTCGAGCTGGATGCCGTAGATTTCGGAGTCGGCGGCGTTGTAGCTGAATGACACCACCAGCGATCCGGAGCCGGTCTCCGAGGGGTCGATCAGCGTTGCGCCGCCCACCGTGAAGTCCAGCGCCTGCTCCACGGACAGGAGCGACGTGAACACCTGGTCGGTGTAGTCGTAGTAGAACCCCGAGGCGTTGAACCGCGTCGGCACGCCGCCGAGGTCGAACTCGTTCTTCCATCCCGCCTCGTAGACGAGGACCTGCTCCTCGTCGTAGGTCGGCGCTACCGGCAGGCCGGTTTCGGCGGCGAAGGTGTCGTTGAAGCCCCCCGACTTGTGGCCGGTGGAGATCATGAAGTAGCCGAGCGAGCCGTCGAAGGCGTGTTCGATGCGCGCGCGCCAGTCCACGAAGTCGTTCTCCATCTCGCCGAACTGCGGCGTGATGGAGGTTTGCGGGTTGATGATCGCGATGAAACTGTAGAGGCCGTCGGGCGGGCAGTAGAAGTCGTCCTGGTTCAGGGTATCGACGCAGGGCACCTTGTCCTCCTGCGCCGCGCCGCCGCCGTAGGTTCCCTTCGCGAAAGTGGCCTCGACGTTGTCCCGGGTACCGAACCGGGCGATGCCGTCGTAGTAGAACGCGAGGTACTCCTCGTCGGATACCGTGCCGTTGTTATCTGTGTCGGGGTTGAAGATCGTGCGGTCGCGGGCGGCGAATTGGAAACCCTCGGTGCCGAGGCGCACGCCGCCGCAGCAGGAGAAGTTCCGTCCGCCGATGGCGAAGGCGTAGCGCGCGTTCACGCCGACGCGGGACTTCTCTTCGTCGGTGAAGCGCAGGCCCACCGTCAAGCGCGTGATGTCGGTGAGATGGTAGGTGACATCGCTGTAGATCGACGCGGAACTCGAGTCCGTATTCGGCTGGTTGAACTCGACGCCCTGGAAGAACAGCCCGCGGTCTCCCGCCGAACCCAGGAACGTGTACTGGTCCTCCTTGAACCAGAACAGCCCCGCCGTCCAGGTCCAGGGACCCGTGTCACCGAAGAAGCGCAGTTCCTGGATGTTCGAGACGCTGTCGGTGATGAATTGGAACCGGGACCAGTTATCGAATGTCTCGTCCACCGGCTGCAGGGTATCGGCCACACCGCGCCAATCCGGCGACAGCGGCGTCGCCGCGTCGTAGTCGTACACGAGGTCGCGCCGGCTTCCCGTGTATTCGAGCGTCCCCCAGTCGAAGTCGTAGGTGACTTCGAGCTTCGCGCCCCAGTGCGTGGTGTCGAGGATCGGCGCGAACGCCCGGGCGTAGACGTCTCGGGGATCCTCGATGTCCTCGGGGTTGATGCCGTTGCCGAGCGGGTTCGCGTAGTTCGTGCCGGTCCAGCCGCTGCCCTGTTCGTGCACGCTGTCGAACGCGAGGAGAATGCTCAGCCGGTCGCTCACGTCGTAGAGAAACTGTAAGCGGTAGCCCACATTGTCCTGGGCCTCCGCCGTGTCGAGGTCGAGGGGGCCCACGTCGTTGTAGTACGAGGCGTGCTCGAGGGAATAGCCCGCCAGGCGCACGGCCGCGTTCTCGCCCAGGGGCAGGTTGGCCACGCCCCGGAAGACCTGCATGTCGTAGTCGCCCATCTCTGCTTCGAGCGCGAATTCCGTGCGGCCGAGCCCCGGCCGCCAGGGAATGATGTTGACGGAGCCGGCGGTGGCGTTGCGTCCGCGCAGGGTGCCCTGGGGGCCAACGTTGACTTCCACCCGGCCGATGTCGAAGAAAGCGGAGCCGATGCCGGCCGTGCGTGGAATGTAGACGCCATCCAGGTGCGTCGCCGCCGCCGGATCGCCCAACTCCGTGTTGTTGGAGGATCCGACTCCGCGGATCCACACCTCGACGTTGCCGCCCTTGTTGCCGATCTCGAGGCCGGGTGCCAGTTCGCTCAGGTCGGTGAGGTCCTGAACGCCCTGCATCTTGAGGTCGTCGCCCTGGAAGCTGTAGGCGGTCACGCCCAGATCCTGAAGGTTCTGTTCGCGCCGCTCGACGGTGACGACGACCTCTTCGATATAAGTGCCCGCTTGAGCTTCGGACTCATCCGCCGCCTCTTCGCCAGCGCTTGGGAACGACGCGAGGGCCAGGGAAGCCGAAGCCAGCGTTACAAGAGCCCTGTGAACTGCGATCTGCATTGTGTTTCGCTCCATCTCGTCCACCTGCCGCTATAGCGCCTGTACCAGGCGAATGTTGTCGATGCGCGCCACGGCGCCGTTGGCGTTCTCCCAATCGGGGAAGAACAGCACCAGTTTTAGATCCGAAATGTCGATCCCGGCCAATTCGATGTCGAGGTCGAAGCTGTATGTTTGCCAGTCGGCGCGCGGGGTCGGATTGCCGCCGGCCGTCATCAGGATGTCGACCGCGGTTGCCGCTCCGCTGCTCTCGAGCTTGACATGCCACTGCGAGCCATCGGGCGGCGGCGACACCTGCTTGAAGTCGAACTCCAGTGTCCCGCCAGCCATTGCGCTGGCATCCAGACCGGCGGTTGCCTGCAAGCCGGTCACGGTGCCCCCGGAACCGAATGACAGTTCGATCACGCTGCCGTGCTCCTCGTCGTCGTCGACCTCGCCGAAGGTCGCGGCGCCGCAGCAGTCCCAGAGGAACCAGCCTTCCGCGGGGGCGTCTCCATAGAGTTCGATCTCCGCCGCGTCGGGCACGAAGCGGACGTTGTCGATCCGTCCCACCGCGCCGTCGGCGTTGGCCCAGTCGGGGAAGATCATCACCAGCTTCACGTCGCTGAGATCCAGCCCGGCGAGGTCTCCGCTCAGGGTGAAGCTGTAATGCTGCCAGTCCGCCCCCGGCTCGGGGTTCTCCGCGTGGGTCAGCACCACCTCGACCGCGGTCGAGGTGGTGCTGCTCTCGAGTTTCAGCCGCCAGACCGAGCCCGCCGGCGGCGGTGATACCTCCTTGAAGTCGAACTCCAGGGTGCCGGAGGCGAGCGCGCTGACATCGACGCCTTCGGTCGCCTGGAATCCTGTGACCGTGCCGGTCGCCCCGAAGGCCAGTTCGACCACGCGCCCGTGTTCGGCGTCGTCGTCAACCTCGCCGAAGGTGGCGCCGCCGCAGCAGTCCCACAGGAACCAGCCTTCCGCGACGCTGTCGCCGTACAGTTCGACGGCACCGCCGCCACCGCCACCGTTCGGCCCATCGCCCGGCAGCCACTGGACGTTGTCGAGTTGGAAGGTGAGGGCGCTGCTCTGGCTCGTCGGGAATATGACGATGCCGGTATTGACCGTAGCGAGGTTCAGTCCGCCGCCCAACAACTGCGCTACAGGCACCTCTACAGTCTCCCAGTCACCGTCCCCGACCTTGCCGATGCCCTGGTCGCCGCTGGTGCAGGGGAAGATGCAGTCGATCTTCATGGTCATGCCGGCGTCGTTGTCGCCGTAGTCGTCCACCTTGATGTCGAAGCTCACCGTGCCGGGCGCGTAGGCACCCAGGTCGACGCCCATGCTCGACTGGATGAACCACACGCCGAACGCTTCGCCCTCGGAGAAACTCACTTCGAGGATCTGGCCTCGGGCCGGATCGCCGGCGGCGATCTCGCTCCACTGCACCTTGTTGTTGGGGTTGGTGCCGTCCGTATAGTTGACCCAGCCCGTACCGGAGTCGGCGGCGTTGATGCTCCCGTCCCAAACCCGGTCGACCGCGTCGATGTAGACAGGCTGCGGTTCGCCCGCCGCCGGCGGAGGCGGAGCGGGGGGCATAATGCCGCAATCGGCGTCGCCGACGTGGCCGCAGATGATCCGGATGTTGTCGACCCGCACATGGGCGTGGCTGGTCGGTTCGAGCACGAAGAGGCTCAGCACCCGGTCGAGGTCGACGGGACCGCCGCCGAAGTTGCCCGCGTTGTGCGCAATGTCGCTGATCTGCACGGTGATGGTCGTCCACGCATTCCTGGTCAGCGTATCGACCGGCAGATCGACGAAGCCGAGGTCCGGGAAGCCGCTGTCGAGCTTGACCTGCAGGCTGCTCGCCGCGTTGGTCTCGTCGCCGAATATGTACAGGTCGAACTGCACTTCGCCCGCGTAGCCGCCGGGGTCAGACGCGCTGCCCATGCCGAAAAGGGTCTGTCTGGCGAGGTTCGCGGGAAATATGGAAATGTTGCCGCCGCCGGAGGTGTTGACATCGATCACCATGCCGCGGTCGCCGGCATCGACTTCCGAGAGCGCGAGCGCGCCGCCCGCGTCGTAGACGCCGAAGTCGAGCGCCACGCTGTCTTCGGCGTTCGGGAACGTAAGCGGCCCGACCGCATCGACGTAGAGGTCGTAGACCGCGCGGAAAACGTTGTCGGGCGCCGGCGGCGTGACGGAGGGATCCGTGTAGTCCGTAAAGCCGTCGCAACCTGTGCCGGTATCGGTATCGATGGTGCACTCGTAGACGCGCACGTAGTCGACGAGGAGTTCTCCGGGCAGCGCGTCGGCCGTGGGAGCGCCGGGCAGATTTCCGCCCACCGCGAGATTGAGCAGCAGGTGGAACGGCCGGTCGAACGGCGCCGAGTCGGCGCCCGCGACGTGCGCGTTCGTCGCGGCATCCCTGTAGTAGTTCCAGTAGGTCGAGTTCCTGACGGTGTGGTAGTGCGTCCCGTCCACGAACCAGCGGATCTCCTGTGCGTCCCACTCCAGGGCGTAGAGGTGGAAGCCGTCGGCCGGATCCACCTCCATGTGCTTCGCGTAGTTGAAGGTGTTGAGCGGCCACGCCATGCCGTAGTGCGCCGCGGCCTGGGTGAAGGGGCTCGGGTCGCGCGAGAACACCTCCATGATGTCGATCTCGCCGCCGGCGGCCCAGGTGCCGTAGGCCGAATCGGTGGGCAGCATCCAAAACGCGGACCACATTCCCTGGCCCCCGGCCGCCTGAATGCTCGCCTCGATGCGGCCGTACTGCATGTCCAGCTTGCCGGCCGTATTGATGCGCCCGGAGGTGTGCGTTCGGCCGTCAGCCGCCTCCTGCCTGGCCGTGATGATGAGATTGCCGTCTGCGACGGAGATGTTGTCCGCCTGGTAGCTCTGCAACTCGTTGTTGCCCCAGCCCGGAATGCCCTCGGCGGTGCCGTCGCCGGTCTGTATATTCCACTTGGAGGTGTCGAGTGCGCCGCCGAACTCGTCCGACCAGACCAGGTTCCAGCCCTTGGGGGTCAGAGGGACCGAAGGCTGATTGCCGCCCTTGGCCGCGTTGTCGTTGCCGCCGCTGCAGGCGACGAGCACGAACGTCGCCACGAGCGCCCAGACACACGTTCGAAGATGACTCGCCATCATGCTGCGCCGAACCTCGGCAGGTTGGCGGTACCCAGCCCGCGTGCGAGTAGCGGCTGCAATGGATACGAAGCGCTTGGTCAGGATGGAAACCATCACCGCGGTCCCCCTCGAACGTGATGAGGCGTCCACGGTAAGCCTGAAATGACAACGTTGTCAACTGCGGACAAATCGAAGGGGTGCACGTCAGATTTATGGGGATTGGGGACGGCTTCAGGGCGACTGCCGTCCGGCGGGTTTGTCTGACATGTAATAAATATTTCAGACTATCCGGGGCGAACGATGCCAGAATCTGATTTGGTGGCCCTTGAGGCCCGCCGGCAAGACCTTCTCGATGCCATCGCCGCCATTGGCGATCTTCGACCGGGATCGCTGAAGTCGCGCCACCGCAAGTGCGGCAAGCCAAACCGCCACTGTGCCGCCGAGGGCCACCCGGGCCATGGACCGCAATGGTCGATTTCGCAGCTCATCGAGGGCAGGATGCACAGCCTCGCCGTGCCAGCCTCGGCCGTCGAAGAGACGCGGCGCCAGGTCGAGGAGTGCCAACGCCTGCGGGCGCTCGCGCGGGAACTGATCGAGGTGAGCGATGCGCTCTGTGAACGGCGTCTGTCCGCGCGCCGCCGGGCCGAGCCCGGAAAAGACACTTGGAAAAGACACCTTGTCGTCATGCACCATTCAGGTCTACTCTGAATCAGAGTCTCTATCTGGGACCCACACACAAGCGCATGAACGCCTTCCTTGAACAAATCAGCACGAACCTCACACCACTCGAGCAAGCAGTGCTCTCGCAGGCCAACCCCCTCGACGCCGACGAACTCCAATCTCTCGTGGAGACGTATCCCGAACTGGCAACCATAGATGTGCGTATTCCCCATCTTTCCAACCTCGCCGTCCAGATGGCCGCCCAACACGGCGTTCAACTTTCCTCCCGCGCCAACCCCGGCCAAGATGACTTCATCCCGGCCCTCGGAGCCCTACAACCCAATGTCGGCGCTCGCCATTCCATCGGCCTGACCTTGGCCGTGCCTTCCCTCGGCGCCCCGCCGCCCGCCGCCGCCGCTCCCTCGTTTTCCGCTGTCGATATGCGTATGCCGAACTGGCCGGTCCGGGACCAGAATCCCCGGGGCACCTGCGTTGCCTTCGCTGCCACCGCATGCCGGGAGATCAGCCTCTCCCAAGCCACCGACCTTTCCGAACAGTTCCTCTACTGGGCGATCAAAGATCACCACGACGGGGACCCCACGGCCGACGGAACATGGCTCAACTTCGCGCGCGACGCCCTCGCACACGACGGCATATGCACGGAAGCGCTCTGCCCCTATAGCAGAGTGCCCATTCCCCCCGGTCCCGGTTCCTTCCAGGGCGGCGCCAGCCCCTCGCCCCAAGCGGTATCCGATGCCGTCTTCCGCACCACCGTGACCACGCACTACAGCGGCGGCACCGCCGCCGCCATCCACGCCAGCATTGCCAGCGATACCCCCACGGCGGTGTCCCTTCCCGTCTTCGGTTCGCCGGCCAACCCCAACCAGCACAACTGGAACTCCTCCGTAGGTCTTAGTCGCGGCGTCGTGCTTAATCCGCCCGCCACAGCCACCGTCGTCGGCGGTCATGCCGTCTGCATCACCGGCTTCGTACCGAACCCTGCCGAGCCCAATGGAGGCCACTTCGTCATTCGCAACAGCTGGGGCACCGGGTGGGGCGCCTCGGGCAACCGCTCGGACCCGCGCAATCCGGAACCCGGCTACGGCTCCGTTTCCGCAACGTACGTGGAACGCTACGCTTGGGAGTGGCTCCACGTGTGATAGGATCGTTCCCATGGCCACATCGTTCTTCACAGACCAAGAGGCCCACGCGCATCCGGGTTCCTTCGACCCGCATGTCGACGGGATGTCCATCGGACTCCCCCCGGCCATAGCCGAAGTCGCCCAGGAGTCCGGTGCCGCCGACACCGAGGAGTTCGCCGCGTTCTGCAGCGTGTTTGCGAAGGATGTCGCAGCGCGGCTCCACTGGGACGAAGCCGATGTCTTCCAAGCCGTCGAACAGATCAATGCTCTGCTCGGCCAGCGCAATCCTCCAACGCCCCCTCGATTCGCCTTTGGCGCCCGTGTCCCCTCCGCGTTCGCCGGCCTTTCCGCCCGCGAACTCGCCGCGGCGAAACGCCAGGCCGGCTAGTCCCGGCCCTCCGCGCAGCGCCTGAACCCCGCACTGATCGGCCCCGGAGCTTCGAGCCGTGCGATGCGGCTCGATAGCATCTAACCGCTCTTCGCGCGTGACGGCGACACCGCGAACAAATCAACAGATCTCACACCGCAGTCCAGCTCGCGAACCCCGCCACCCTCTCGAACGCCGCGGAGCCTGGATGCCGATCAATCGGCGCCAGTTCGCGGCTCGCCGAAACCAGCTTCTCCCCTGGGTGGGGGTCGATCCTCCCGGTCGCGAGAGAGAACGCAAGTTCGTAGGTGACGCCTCCACCGCTCAATTCAACTACGATGCGGGATTCCTCACTTGCACCGTCCCAGAGCAGCCCGATGCCGTGGTCCCGATTGGACGATGCCACCTCCACCCCACGTATTGCGTAGTCGCGGAAAAAATACACCGTGTCGAGCAGTGTCGAATTCCCGGCACCGTTCGGTCCGAAGATCACGTTGACGGGGCCAACGTCGATGTCGACATCAGCCAGCGCGCGGTAGTTCTCAAGGGCCACTAAATCGGATTCTTGCATCGTTCGCCCCGGACAGTCTGAACTGCTTGATTACATGTCAGACAAACCCGCCGGACGCCAGTCGCCCTGAAGCCGTCCCCAAATCCCCATAAATCTGACGTGCACCCCAAATCGGAGGCACTTGCGCTGTAGGGTTTTTCGCCGGACCCCGCCGGATTGCGGCTGGTTGCCCAGCAATCAGAGGCTCGGCGAGGCGTGCGGGGGCGCGACAGATGGTCAAACTGGTCGTTATGGGGTCTTCACAGTGTCTAAATGGGAATCGTTCCTACTTCGACGGCTTGGGGTAAGCACGGGGCGTTGGGGTGGAAGTCTCGGATTCAAGGCCCGTGAAGTCGGAAAACGTCCGAAATGCCGCGTTTCTTGGGGTCAAGAAAAAATCCACCGCCCGCAAGCCCTTTGTTTCAGCGGCTCTCAGAACAGCGCAAGTGGCTCAATCGGAGTCAAACCGAGACCGGGGGGATGCGACCGGCTGGCTCCAGAAGCGAAAGAAGCGGTGCGGGCAAGGCGTCGGGCGCCTTGGGGCGCGCAGGCGTGCGGTAGGGGCCTCTACACGCCGTGGTCGGTGATTATGACCACTCGATGTCCTGTCGTGACCGGTTGTTCCCCTGTCTGTGACGCCATGGTCTTGCGTTGTTGTCCCAGGGATGTGCCGCGAGCCACTTCTCATCCATCGCCGCGCCGAGCCCGGGTCCCGGTGGCACGCCGAAATAACCATCCTTCTGCAAAGGGAAGTCACCAATCACCGAATCCTGGTACCAGCCATGGATACCGCCCTCCTGAATCAGGAAGTTGGGGGTGCAGGCGTCGAAGTGCAACGCCGCGAGCGTGGCGAACGGGCCATAACAGTTGTGGGGCTGAACGCCCACATAGTATGCCTCGGCCATGGCGGCGATCTTCTTGACCTCCAGAATCCCGCCTGCCTGCATGATGTCCGGCTGGATGAGATCCACGGCGTGCAGCGGCAGAAGATTGGCGAAGTCGAATTTCGTCAGCATTCTTTCGCCGTACGCGATCGGAATGTTGACGTTGTCCGATACCTTCTTCAACGCGCCGAGGTTCTGGGGAGGCACGGGCTCCTCGAAATAGAACGGCCTGAATTCTTCCATCCTGTTGCCAACGCGGATGGCATCGGAAGGTGCGAGGCGACCATGCACCTCGACCAGTAGTTCGACATCATCGCCCACCGCTTCACGTACCGCTCTCATCTTCTCGATTGCCAGATCCTCGGATGCCCGGTCGCTGAAGATTCCCCGGTGCTCGAACGGATCACCCTTCAGGGCCGTCAATCCCTGCTCGATGTGGTTCATTGCATTTCTCACGGATGCTTCCGGCGTTGGGCCGTCCCAGCGGCCGTAGGTCCAGATTCGATCCCGAACCTTGCCGCCGAGCAGTTCGTATACCGGTACGCCCAGTGCCTGACCCTTGATATCCCAGAGGGCGATTTCGATACCGCTGATGGCGGACATCTGCACGACGCCGCCTCGTACGTGAAAATGGTGGTAGAGCGTCTGCCAGTGTTTTTCGATCTCCATGGGATCCTTGCCGACGAGTTCCCTGCCGAATTCATCGACCATCGTGGCCACAGCGAGCGGGCCGGAAGTTGCCTCGCCCCAGCCCGTGATGCCTTCATCGGTCTCGATCCTGACGAATACGAAGTTGCGGGTAACGGCGGGCGAAAACGCCTGCGAGGCTGGAATCGCCTTGATGGAAGTGATTTTCATGGCGTCCGTCGCGATCAGTCGGAGATCAGATTAGCCGATCTGGACCTGAAGTCCTCAATTGTGCTCGCGGTCATTTCCTGCCATTTCTCTGGTAGTTGGCACCCGGCCCGCGCCCGCGTCAGGTAGTCGGGAAAACGCTCGGCAAGTTCCCCCAACGTCCAGGCGAATGGGTGCGGATCGTCGATTGTCTGCCGCGGCTCGTCGAGGTAGGAAAACCCCAGGTGGTAGTGCGGATGGTTCTTGAAGCAGTCGAACCGCAAGATCTCCTGATCTTCCCCTTCGACCGGGCCGAACACGTGAATGGTCAGCCCCTCATCGGCGGTGAAGCGCCGATACACCATTGCCAATTTGTATGGACCCACCATATTCTCCACTGCGTTTGATAGATCCGGTGGACTGAAACGTGTCTGCATTTCGATCTCCTGGCTTGCGTGCATGCCGACCGTAGGGCTATTGATGAGAAGATACACGAATCATGACACCCTGCGCGTGGCCGCGAAAGGCCGCTACTCAATCGCCGACGTCCGATCGCGTTCCGGGCAAGTTCTTCGCGGGCATTGTGACCACCTTGCTCTTGCTGGCATCCACTTGCCTTGCCGAGCAACCGCCGTACCAGCACGGCATCTCCCTGCTGCATGACCTGAAGTATCCCGCCGACTTCACCCACTTCGACTACGCGAACCCATCGGCGCCGAAGGGCGGGAGCCTGAATTTGTCCACAACCTGGCCAATCCGGAACTTCTCGGGTGCCTGGGGCACCGGGGTCGCCAACGCCGACGGCCTGGAGAGAACATTCGATCGGTTGTTCGTCAGATCGGCTGACGAGCAGTCCGCCATGTATGGCTTGCTGGTAGACGGCATTGCCCTCTCGGCCGACGGGAAGTCGCTCTTCATCAGATTGCATGAGAAGGCTCGCTGGCATGACGGCGTCCCGGTAACAACCGCCGATTTGCGTTTTTCCTACGACGCGATGGATGCAACATCGCTAGCCGGAATGGCCTACTATCGCCGGTGGGTCGAGTCGTTCGAGATCGTCAATGACCGGGAACTGGTGATCCACCACAAGGATGTCTTCACCCATTCGAACCTGTTGGCATTGACCACGTTTCCCGTACGCCCGGCGCACTACTACGCTGACCGTGATCCGGGGGAAACCACGCTGGAGCCGCCGATTGGCGGCGGTCCGTATCGGATCGCCGGGTTTGATCGAAACCACGTCATCTACCAGCGCCTGGACGACTACTGGGCCCGCGACCTCCCGGTCAACCGGGGGCGCCACAACTTCGATACGATCCGATACGACGTCTACCGCGACGCCACCGTGGCGCGGGAAGCTTTCCGCAAGGGATTGTTCGATGTTTTCTGGGAGACCGATATCCGGTACTGGGTCAGCTCCTACGACATACCGGCGCTGAAGTCGGGTCGGATCCGCAAGGAGATCCGTAGCGTGCGAAAGAACATCGGCCAGGCGCGCGCGCTGGTCTTCAACCTCAACCGCGAGATGTTCCGTGACGTGCGGGTGCGTGAAGCGTTGACGTTGGCGTTCGACTTCGAGTGGCAGAATCGCGTGTTTCACCATGACTCTCAGAGTCGGGCCCTGAGCTATTTTGCTGGCTCGTCTTTCGCGGCGAGGGGACTGCCCACGGAAGAAGAGAACGCATTGCTGGCGCCGTATCGCGACCAGCTTCCTGATCGCGTATTCACTGAACCGTTTCAGCTACCCAGGTCGACCGGACAAGGCTCGCATCGGGCGGCGCTTCAACGGGCGCGACGGTTGCTGGCCGAGGCGGGTTGGACCGTCGTCGATGGCCGACTGCAGGATGCGCGAGGAGAGCCTTTCAGGCTCGAGATCGCGACCCAGTTCGGGTGGGCCAAACGGCTGCTGCTTCCCTATATCGAGTCGCTTGCATTCCTCGGTATCGATGCGCGCTTCCGGCTGCTTGAAAACGTGCTCGCGGCCAAGTACAAGCGCCAGCGCAGATTCGACATGTTCCTGGTAGGTCGCGAGTTTTCGAACCCGCCCATGGGTCAATTGCTCAACTACTTCAGTTCCGCGGCGGCCGTCGCGGAACTGGGCGGCAATCTGGCGGGAATTGATGATCCGGTGGTTGACACCCTGGTTGGACTCGCCCAGCGCGCTCCGAACATGGAGACCGCGACGGTCGTCTGCAGGGCCCTGGACCGGGTACTGCTGTGGGGCTTCTACCATATTCCCCTGAACATGCCTGACGAGGAACGTTTCCTGTATTGGGACAAGTTTGGACGATCGGACGATTCTGCCGCGATTTACGAATACCTGACTGGCGGATTGGCGCGCGTTATCGACAGTTGGTGGATCAGTGACGTCAGGTCCGGGAACTGACGGCTGACGAGCGGGAACGAATCAGTTGCCCGCGCCCACTTCATCCGCCCACGACTGAAGATCCCGCATGAGCTGATCTCTGAGCTCAGGTTTCTGCTCAGCCAGGTTCTCCCGCTCGCCTGGATTCGATTCGAGATCTGCCAGGTGTACGCAATCTGGCGTATTGGGGTCGGGAGGATCTCCAGGTCCGGCCTGGCCGTTCTCTCTGCCATTGACCACGAGCTTCCAGTTGTCCTGTCGGATCGCCAGTTGCCCGCCGCCATATTCCCAGAACAGTCGATCATGAGGACTTTTGGCGCCTTGGGTCACAGTCCTCACGAGGCTCTTGCCGTCCAGTTGAAGACCTTCAGGCGGATCAATTCCGGCAAAGTCCAGAAACGTCGGTAGCACATCGAACATTGCCCCCAGATCATCACGAACCTGGCCTTCGGGGATCCTTGTGGGAAAGCTCAGAATGGCAGGCTCCCGGATTCCGCCTTCGTAAACACTTCCCTTGTGCCCCCGAAAGATCCCGGCCGAACCCCCATAGTAGAGATCCTCGTTGCCGTCGAGCCAGTTTCTGGTCTCCCGGGAGGGACCGTTGTCACTGGAGAAGAAGATCATGGTGTTCTCGTACTCGCCGGCGGCCTTAAGCGCCTTGATGATGGAACCCACGCCATCGTCAATGGAGCTGATCATGGCGGCCATGATTCTGCGATCCGGGGGCAGACTCGGGTACCGATCCAGGTAAGACTTCGGCGCGTGCATGGGATAGTGCGGTGCGTTGTACGGCACGTACAGGAAGAACGGCTGGTCATTTCCTTGCTCGATGAAATCGACGGCCTTCTCGGTGATCAGTTCAGTGAAATACCGGCCGTTGTGCCAGACCTCTCGCTCGTTGTGCCAGAGATCGTGCACCGGATTGAGCCCGCGTGACTGCTGGTGGTAGAAAATGTGAGAGTAGTAGTCGACGCACCCCGCAAGAAACCCGAAGAATTCATCGAATCCGTGCGCGTTGGGCCGATACTCTTCCGCCACGCCCAGGTGCCATTTTCCGAACATTGCCGTCCGATATCCGTGCGGCTTGAGCAAGGCGGCGATCGTCTTCTCGGTTGTTGGAAGGCCCGGCGTGCTTTGCTTTCCGCTCTCCGGGGTCACGCGCTGTCCTCCCAGAATGCGAGGCACGCCGGCCCGGTTCGGATAACGGCCAGTTAGCAGGGCAGCCCTGGAAGGCGAACACACGGGCGAATTCGAATACCAGTCGGTGAATCGGACACCGGAATCTGCCAGTTCGTCCAGGTGCGGCGTCAGGATCGAGTCTGATCCGTAGCAGCCCAGGTCGCCGTATCCCAGATCATCTGCGTAGATGACAACCAGGTTGGGTCGATCTTTCGAAATCATTCTCCGGGCCGCCCGCGAGGGCCGGGCCGGCAGGCTGGTGGAGAAACAGCGTTTCCTTTATTCATTAAAAGAGGGACGCGGAAACCGCATCGAGTTTTTCGCGCACGGATGCATCGAGGGTCCAGCCGACCGCGCCGAGGTTGTCGTCGAGATGTGCGACCGTGTCGCCGCCGGTGATTGCCAACGTGATCTCCGGGTGCGACAGCACCCATGCCAGGGCCAACTGCGCGGGCGTCTTGCCCAATTCGGCGGCGAGCTCGATGACGGTCGAAATGGCCTTGCCTCTATCTCCCGCCACGTTCCGGCGATAGTCCTCCAGGCGCGATGCCCAATGCGACCCTCGCGGCGGGTCCATCTCGGGAGAATAGAGGCCGCTCAAGAGTCCGGTGGCCAGCGGACCGAATACCATGGCGCCCAGGCGGGTCCATCTCGGGAGAATAGAGGCCGCTCAGAGAGTCCGGTGGCCAACGGACCGAATACCATGGCGCCGCTCTTCCCGCATCGGGAACATCTCCCGATGCGATCAGGGTGTACCTGTTCTGCACGCACATGAACGGCGTCGCGTTGATCCGGTCCGCCGTCCAGAGCGCCTTGCAGACCTGCCATGCGGCGAAGTTGCAGCACCCGACGTAGCGGACTTTCCCGGACCGAACGAGGTCGTCCAGCGCCCGAACGGTCTCCTCGAGCGGCGTGCTGGGGTCGTAACGGTGGATGAGGTAGAAATCGATGTGGTCCGTGCCGATATTCTTCAGGGACCGCTCCGCCTCCCGTATGACGTGATACCGGGACGCCCCGTGGTCGTTCGGGCCCGGACCGATGACCTGCTCGACCTTGGAGGTGATCAGGACATCGTCCCGCTTGCCCTTGATCGCCTTGCCCAGAATGGCCTCCGACATTCTCACGTTTGCCCGGTCATCCATCAGCCCGTAGATGTTGGCGCAGTCGATGAGGTTGATTCCCTGCGCGATCGCGTGCTCGATCATCCGCTGGGCTTCGGCCGCGTCGTTCTGCCCCCGCAGTCCCAAACCGACCGCCAATCGACTGACTCGGACGCCAGCCTTTCCAAAGTTTATATATTCCATGGGCTTACCCGTATGACTTCGAGATAACTTCGAGCTGTTCGAACGGCGGTGCTACGCGTCCTCAAGCACCAACTCGGAGGTCGCGCGGCGCGGGGCCCGCATCATCGCCAAGCCTTCCTCCGCGGTCTCCGTCGTATTGAAGAAGAACTCGATGCGGTTCCCGTCGGGATCGCGGAAGTACACGCTCCTGGTCATCCCGTGATCGGTGAGGTGATCAATCTGGGCGCCGTGGGATTTGAGCCGGCGATGGACCTCCTTCAGCTCGTCCAGATCCCCGATCTGCACGGCGAAGTGATTCAGGCCCAGCCCTTGGGTGACGGGCGCGGCATCTTCCGGAGCTTGAAACAGCGCCAGATCGTGATGAATCTTGCCGCAGGTCAGGAACGTGCCGGCAGGGCGCTTGAGGGCAACCTGAAAGCCCAGTATTTCGGTGTAGAACCTCTCGGACACCGCCAGGTCCTTGACGTTGAGGACCACGTGTCCGATGCGCTTGGGTTGTACCATGAGATGTTCTCCTTGCAGCAGCTTGCGATTTGACCACCGGGACGGCCCCGGTTCGGCAATGCGGCCATCATATCGTGGCGTGGCGCGGGGTTCGACAACGCGACGCCACGCATCGAGCAACTGACGGGTTCTGTCCCGGAGCCCAAGGGGGTTCTGGCCGCCTCCTGAACGAGTACGGCTGCTGGCACATCCGCCGTCCCTGAAGCGCCAGCTCGATGCCGCCGTGTGTCATGTATTTCTATAATAAAACTTGACAGTTTGGGACAAGCGCTTAGGGGGGGCATCCACGAGCATCGCGGCCGCGGTAAACCAGATCATCGACCGGACACCGCCCGGGCGGATTTTCGGCTACGAGGTCTTTCCGCAATACCGGGAAGCACCCGGGGCGGTCGTGCGCGCCGTTAGTCGAGGGATCGAAAACCGGCGATTGAAGCGGCTGGCGAAGGGACGTTTCTTTAAGCCCAGGACGGGCGTGCTCGGCGACGTTCCCGTCAGTGACGAGGAGCGCTTGCGCGACGAGCTGTATCGCAACGGGAGGCGGTCCGGGTACATCACCGGACCGGCGCTCTACAACCGCCTGGGGCTCACGACGCAGATCCCGAAAACGATCATGATCGCGGTGAACCGTGCCGCCCAGACGAAGGATCTGGGCACGATACGAATCAAGTTGGTGCCGAGGCGGGTGCCGATTACGGATTCGACGGTGTCGCTGGTGGAACTCCTGGACGTCCTGCGCGACGCAAAAAAGGTACCGGATGCGAACATCGAACGCGTCATGCAGCGCTCTCCCATGTCTGGATACAGCTAGGTGCTCTGGTGGGTGTCGGTTTGATCGTTCCTGGCACGCGACGTGCCATGGCCCTGCCAACGACTGGCATCGACCGGTCCATCCAATCGCCGATCGGGTTCGGAAGCTTGTCCCGGGAGGATCTCCGGAAGGGAGTTTCGGGCGCTGCCTATGCGCTCGGCATGCTTGTCTTGATGTGGTACTTCTTTCCCAGGACTGCCGGCCCATTTTTTTTCATGCTCCTTTGGTTCAGTACGCTTGGCGGTGCCGTCTGCAACTGGTGGGAATCCACGGTCCACGTCCAACTGTCACGAGACTGGATATTCGGTGTCGCGCAGGATCGCAAGGAACTCGGGCGTCGAGCAGCGGCTCGCGTCGTTTGGATGTCACTCCCATGGCTCGTACTCGGAACCGGTTGGTCGGCTATTCATGCCTTTGCAAGGGCCCCGGCGGAGGGACTTCTTCTCGATGAAGTTCTGATCGTCCACAGCAGCGCGCTCCTGATCGCCACGTTGCTATGCCTTGTGACCGGCCGGTTGCCGCCATCCGTTCATTATCGGCGATGCGCGGGAATTCTGTTGATGGGTTTGGGCGGGGGCGTGTGCGGGTACTTTACGTTTTTCGAATACCATTCGTGGGATTATGCGGTGCTCGTACTCGCGCTGATCGGCACTGCTGTATTGACAGTGTTCCTGGGCGGTCGCGCCCTGGCGCGAGCCGAGATCCTGACGGAGATTCCCGTTCCGCCTCGCGGTAGCGTTCGATAAGGCTGTTGATCAAATCCATCGCCCGTCCGGGCGCGCTTTTGCATCGTGTCCCGCATGTGCCAATCGGATCGATGTCAAGCACCGCGTCCTATTCGGTGCGATTGGTACCAACGATAGCTCGGAGCCGATTTGCGTCAGGTAGGACGCAAAGAAGGTCGTGTCGTGCACAACGCGGGTACGAAGCCGGTCCGGTTCAACGTCGACGATCTCAATGCCGACGGGGATCTGCTCCAACAGCTCCTGCCGTTGAGCTTCGGCCTTTTTCTACGACCACAGGCGTCCCCGCCATCCTCGAGTTCCGTCGAGCGCATCGAATTCAGCGTCTTTGGAAATCAGCGCCCAGCCCATTTCGATTGCGGTTGCGGCGATCAATCGGTCGAATGGATCCCGGTGCGTCCAATCCAGCGCCCCAGCCCGGGCCGCGACCGCGCGCGTGAGGGGAGCGGATACGGTCTGCGTCTCGGTCAGGAGCGCATCGATGTGCGGCACGATTTCCGGCCATTTGCCCAGGCGCGCTTTGCGAACGATCTCGTAGACGCTGATGGGACTGACGTGGACGGCGTCCGCCTCGAGGATTGCTGTCTTCACACGACCGCCGAGACGGGTCGAATCCATGAGGCCCCAAATCCACGCATGCGTGTCGAGCAAGACAGCGCTCATGCCTTGCCTTCCCAAAGAGCCAGCTCGTCTTCGCCCATGGGTTCATCGAATTCCGGAACGGCGTCGACCAGGTTCGCCAAGGTGTCGAATTGGAAGCCGCCCGGCTTCACAGGCACGAGCCGAACCGCTGGCTTGCCCTTGCGTGCGATCACCACGTCCTCGCCGGCTTCGGCGGCGGCGATGAGTTTCGAGAGCTGGGACTTTGCATCGTGCACGTTTACAAGCATCATCGGCCTTCATCTAGCTAGACTAGCTAGTCTATGCGAGACGCCTCGTTGCGGCAAACGGCGTGCGGACTCAATCGTACGCACATCGGGATCCGATGTATGACGACAGCGGGCTGCGACACATGCCCTCGACGGGTCAATCGAATTGCAGTCCGCCGTTCAGATCCACGATTTCGCCGGTGATGAACCCCGCCAGCGGATGGGTCAGGAATGTCACCACGTGAGCGAACTCCTCGGCCTCGCAGAACCGCCCGACCGGGATCTGCTCCAGCAGCGCTTGCCGCTGAGCCTCGGTCAGTTGTTCGGTCACCATCGGCGTGTTGACGTACGCGGGGGCGATGCCGTTGGCCGTCACCCCATCACCGGCCACCTCCCGCGCCAGCGAAAACGTCAAGGCCGCCAGTGCGCCCTTGGAGGTGCTGTAGGCGGTGCCGGCAGTCAGGCCGCCGGTCTTGCCCGCCAGCGAACAGGTGTTGACGATGCGGCCCCACTTGCGTTCGCGCATGCCGGGCAAGACCGCCTGCGAGAGGTACAACGCAGCGTCCAGATTCACCGCCAGCACATTCCGCCACTCTGCGGGCGTGGTGGTCGCCGACTTGTTGTTCGAGAGTATGCCGGCGTTGTTCACCAGGATGTCCACCGCGCCGACCTCGTCCAGCAGCCGCCGTGCTGTGGCGCCGATCTCGTCGGCATCGCGCAAATCGATCTTCGCGGCGATCGCGTTCTCGCCCAGTTCGGCAGCAAGCTGGTCCAGCCTGTCCTGGTTGATGTCCACCATGATCACCTTGGCTCCCCGGTCGATCAGGGCGCGACTCGTTGCCAGTCCGAGCACGCCCGCCGCCCCGGTTACGATGGCGGTGTGGTCTTTGTGTATGTGTTCAGTCATGTGGACCGGGGGCAGGGTGCGTTACACCAGCATCCGGCCGCGCACGATGGCGAGCAGCTCGTAGTAGCCGTCGATGAACTGATTGAGCGTGTGAATCGATGGGCCGTACCCGGCGAACTCGCCGGGCGTCATGCCATCCGGCTCGTAGGCTCGGCGGAACTCCTCGAACCGGGTCTGCAGCGCATCGAGGTGCCGAGCCTCGACCGGATCGTGCAGCGACGGCCGCACATCGACTTCGGCGGCGTCGTACTCGTTCCAGTTCGGGTAGGGAATCGTTAGCAGCACGTTCGGTCCGATGTTCGCCGACCACTGCATGATGTTCCGAAAAGCCGCCCCCAGCACCGTAGCTCTGAAGCCAGCTTCTTCGAATATCCTGGCCGCTCGCTTGAACACGGCGATTCCCGCCCACTCCAGCGCCTCGGGGTCGATCTCGATGCTGTCGGCATCGCGAATGCGCTTCAAGTGATCATCCATCCGGCCTTGCATGATGGTGACATACGGATGGATCGACTCGGGGTCCCGCGCTTCCCGCAGGCCGCGCTCGATCGCCTGGGCGGCGGCTACGGCTTGCGGCACGGTAAACGACACCGTCACGTTCACCGCCACGCCCTGCCGGGTGAGTTCCTCCACCGCCTGCAGCCCGACCGCGGTGCCCGGAATCTTGATGGCGACGTTGTCCGCCACCGATGCGAGGGAGAGACCATGTTCGATCATGCGCTCGGCGTTCGGGTGAAAAGTGGGGTTAACTTGCAAGCACAGATATCCCGCTGCCCCTGACGTCCGCTCGTATACCGGCCTGAGTATCTCCGCCGCGATCTGCCCCATCTGGGCGATCAGCTTCCATGCGACTTCGACTTCCGTGTCGGTTGGATTGTCAGCGATGAGTGCGTCCACCTCCGGCAGCCACCGGTCCGGATCGCCTTTGACCACGTTTCCGACGATCACCGGATTCGACGTTGCGCCAACCGCGCCGTGCGCTACCGCATCGGCTAGCTCCCGCGGGTCACAGGAGTCGTTCCACCACCGCGCGCCCAGCGCGCCCGCTCGAGTCATGTTGCCGACTGCGGTAACCGTCATCTGGCTCATATCTCTTTCTCCGCCTCCCCATTCGATTTTACATGCAACCACGAATCCTGTCGGCTTGTCTCATGTCCACACAAGTATCATTGCCGAAATGCTGTAGGACGTTAGTTTCAAAGTGAACTGAGACGGCGAAAGCTGGGAGTGATAGATGGATGATCCGGATCGCCGCAGATTCCTGAAGACGACATTGGCCATCGGCGCTGCCGCGGGATTGAATGCCCTTGCGATACCTCAGTCTGGCAGGGGCGATCGCTCGAGGCCCGCCGCCGGTCGTTCTGTCATGGGCCTGGCGGCGCCGCCGCTCGATACCGTACGCGTCGGCCTGATCGGCGTCGGCGAGCGCGGCGTCGGATTCGTCCACCGTTTCTGCAATATCGTGGGCGCACGGATCACGGCAATCTGCGATACGGACCAGCCGGTGCTTGATCGCGCCGCCGCGATCGTTTCCGAATTCGGCGATCCGGCGCCGGCGCTGTATACCGGTGACGACTACGCTTACCGCGGGCTGCTCGAACGGCGCGATATTGATATCGCGGTGATCTCAACGCCCTGGCGGTGGCACGCGACCATGGCGGCCGAAGCCATGGAGAGCGGCAAACACGCCTTTGTGGAGGTGCCCGCGGCCACGACTGTGGAAGAAGCCTGGCGGCTCGTCGATACCTCGGAGCGCACGCAGATGCACTGCATGATGCTGGAGAACGTCTGCTATGGGCGCGATGAACTGATGGTGCTCAACATGGTGCGCCAAGGTGTCTTCGGCGAACTCTTGCACGGCGAGGCGGCGTATATCCACGAACTGCGCTGGCAGATGAAGCAGATCGACCGCCAGACCGGGTCCTGGCGCACGCTTTGGCACACGCGGCGCAACGGCAATCTGTACCCGACCCACGGGCTTGGCCCCATAGCCCAGTACATGGGCATAAACCGGGGAGATCGGTTCGACTACATGAGTTCCATGAGTTCCCCGGCCGTCGGTCGGGCCGCCTATGGGCGACGGGAGTTTCCGGCGGAACATCCCCGCAATCGGCTTGCCTACATCGCCGGCGACATCAACACCAGCCTGATCAAGACCCGGAAAGGGCGCACGATCATGGTGCAGTACGACACGACCACGCCGCGCCCCTATTCGCGTCACAACCTGATTCAAGGCACCAACGGAGCCTTCGCCGGGTTTCCGAATCGGATCGCGCTCGAGCATGGAGGCGGCGATACCTTCCACGAATGGGACCACGACATGACCAAATGGCGCGCCAGGTACGAACATCCCCTCTGGGTGCAGGTAGGTCGGCGAGCCGAGGAACAAGGCGGTCACGGAGGCATGGATTACCTGATGTGCTGGCGGATCGTCCATTGCCTTAGAAACGGCGAACCGCTGGATCAGAACGTCTACGATGCCGCGGCGTGGTCCGTCATCAGCCCGCTCAGCGCCGAGTCGGTAGCCGATCGGGGCAACAGCAAGCCGATTCCCGATTTCACCCGCGGGGCATGGCAGACGACCGAGCCGCTCCCGGTGGTGGGCGGAAGCGCCTGATTGGATTGCGAAATCGACTGACGCATTGCCGCCTTCTTCCCCATAAGCACATTGCGGCTTACGTTCGACTGATTGCACACACGCCGCGCCCGCCATACTGTCAATTGAGTGGCGACGCCTGACACAATAGCCTTTGCCGATGATGCGTCGTTCAAGCACCGAGGCCTGAAGGCGCTGTACGAGGGCAGAACGGCGCGGCGAGTGGCGGCGGAGCACGTTCGGAAACTGGTGGACATCCTCGCCGTCCTGAACCGGAGCCGGACGCCTCGGGACGTCGACCTCGCGGGCTTTCGGCTCCACCAGTTGAAGGGTGGACTGAAGGGCTACTACGCGGTCGCCGTATCGGGGAACTGGCGGGTGACCTTCCGGTTCGAAAACGATGATGTATTCGATGTGGACTACGTGGGCTGCCACTAAGGAGGACCACGCTGTGGCAATGCACAATCCCCCGCATCCGGGCGGGATAGTAAGACGACAGTGTCTCGAACCGCTCGGCCTGTCCGTGAAGGCGGCCGCGGAACACCTCGGTGTCGCCCGCCAGTCCCTCTGAGAGCTTGTCAACGAGCGCGGCGGCGTTTCAGTGGACATGGCGATCCGGCTCTCCAAGGCCTTCGGCTCGACGCCGGAGACGTGGCTCGGCATGCAGATGGCCTATGATCTCTGGCAGGCGCGAAACCGTATCGACGACATCAAGGTCGAAAGGATCGAGGCGGCCTGATTCGAGCACTACGCCTTCGCAAACCGATTCCCCATTTCACCCCGGGCGGCACGGTAAGCTACCAAGCTGCTTCCAATAGTGGGCGGAAGCGCGTGATTCCATTGTGAAATCGACTGACGCATCGCCGCCCTATGCCGCCTTATGACACGCTGCTCGCAAGAGGCTCCCTCATCGACGGCACCGGGCGCAGCGCCTACCAGGCGGACCTCGCGATCAAGGGCGACCGGATCGTTGCTATCGGCGAGTTGCGTGGCGCGCGTGCGGCCGAAGAGATCGATATTCAAGGCAAGTGCCTCGCCCCTGGTTTCATAGACACGCACACACACGACGATCAGGCATGTATGGCGGCCAAGACCATGGAGCCGAAGATCAGCCAGGGCGTTGCCACCGTGGTGGTCGGCAATTGCGGCGTGAGCCTGGCGCCGCTGGACTATCCGCCGGCGATCCCCGAACCCATCAATCTGCTGGGCGAACCCGAAGACTTCAGATTCCGGGACTTTCGGTCCTATTTCGATGCCGTCGACGAGGCGCGGCCAAGCACCAACGTGATCGCCCTTGTCGGCCACAGTTCACTTCGGGTCGCCACCATGCGGGACCTCCAGCGGCCAGCGACGCCCGCGGAGCTGGATACCATGCTGGGCCTGCTCGACGACGCCATGCGGGCGGGTGCCGGAGGCCTTTCAACGGGCGTCTTCTATCCGCCGGGTCGCGCGGCGGACAGTGGCGAGATCATCCCGCTGGTGAGCAAGGCAGGCAAGCATGGCGGCGTCTACGCCACCCACATGCGCGACGAGCACGATGCCGTGCTCGATTCCATGCACGAAGCGTTCGAGGCGGCACGGGTCGGCGGGGCACCGCTGCTCATTTCACACCACAAGTGCGCCGGTGCGCGCAACTGGGGACGAATCAGGGAAACCCTGGCGCTTCTCGACGACGCCCGCGGCACGCAGGACATCAGCGTGGACATCTATCCCTACGACGCGGGATCGAGCGTGCTCGACCTCGATCTTCTGGAAGACGGCATGAAGGTTCTCATCACCTGGTCGACTCCGTACCCTGCGGCATCGGGAAAGTATCTGCACGAAATCGCGCTGGAGTGGGGCTGCACGGAGCGGGAAGCCGGTCGGGCACTCAAGCCCGCGGGCGCCTGCTACTTTTTCATCGGCGAAGAGGATCTGCGGCGAATCATTCAGCACCCGCCGGCCATGATCGGATCGGATGGACGGCCCATGGACCGTCATCCGCATCCCCGGCTTTGGGGGACGTTCCCGCGCGTGATTCGCAGGGACGCCTTGGAGCAGGGCCTGTTTCCCCTCGAGGAGGCGATACGAAACATGACCGGCCTGCCGGCGCACCGCTTCGGCCTGCATGACCGGGGCGCGGTAGCCGTCGGCAACTACGCGGACCTTGTCGTATTCGATCCCCTGACCATTGCGGATCGAGCCACCTACGAGAACCCGAAGGAAGCGTCGGAAGGCATCGATCATGTCTTCGTCAACGGGCAGCTCAGTTGGAGCGGCGAGAGGGGGAGGGTCGGTCGGACGGGTCACGGCCGTCTGCTCCGCCGCGGGGCAGTTGGATCAAATTGAATTCGAAGCGGGAACAGGGAGGCGGACCGACGTGCGATGCATGTGGGTCCGAACCGTTGCGGCAGATGCAGGCGGAGTAACAGCGGTTCAGGCTGCCGACTGCCCCAGGAAGAGCGTCTCCCGATACCCTCGGCGTTCACTCCGGCGCTGACGCCAACCGGCGTCCATCAGTGACACGATCAGGCCCGCAAGAGCAGCGCCACCAATGCCAATGGCGTCGAAGTACTCGTGGCCGGACACGCCGACGACGCCGAGAAGGCCGCCGAAGGTTACCGATTGCACGAAGGTGGTCGACTTGGATCTGTGCGGCAAACTGCGTATCCCGGCAAGCCGATTGAACAGCACGCTCGAAACGTAGCCCACGAAGAAGAAGGCGGCAACGATCATTACGGTTTCCATCGGAACGCCAAGCATCCAGACTGGGATGGCGAAAGTCACCGCCGCGCCCCCCGCCGTCGCCGCCGCCGAGACGCGGGATTTCCTTTCCTCCACTTCATCCTCTGGATGCTTGGACATGCGGCTCATGTTCCCGTGCGGCAAGAAAGATCGCTTGGCGGTCGTCGATCAGTCCGCAGGGTGCTCGCCATAATAAAAACGCAGCCGCCAGCCGGTCACGCTGCCCGTGTCCATGGCGGCGAGGTCAGCCACGTGGAGGGTCCACGTGCCGTTGGGGTTTTCGCCGTAGAACGCATTGCTCAGCAGACGCCAGTCCTTGAGCCCATCGAAGCCTTCGAGCACCGCATTCAAGGGCGGGTTGACCACGTTGGCAGTGCCCGCGGGCGACTGAAGGGTGACCCCGAGATCGAAGGCGTTGGTGTGTTCGACCGCGATCTCCAGGACCACCGCTTCGATGTCGGCGGTGTCGGGCAGGCCGGCGACCTCAAAAACGGCGCTCGCACCCGCGCCGTCCGCGTCCGGGATGGCTAGCGGCATTTCGGTTTCGGCGCCGGCATCGAACCACTCCGATTCGATGAAGGTCCCGAGGCCGTCGGCGGCGTAGTCGGCCGCCATCGCGACGGCGGCGTCGACATCGACCGCGCCGAACCCGTACCAGTTGTGGAAGTCGTATCCGGCGGCATTGGTCTGCCAGGCGCGCTGTGCGATGTACGGCGTACCGTCAAAGGCGGCGCGAACCTCCGAGATATCCGGGTGGATCGTGCGCGCCGTGGTCGCAAGGATGTGCTTCACGTCGCGCCAGGTGAGCTCCGGGTTGACGCCCAACAGGATGGCGACCGCGCCGGCGACGGCGGGCGCCGCCGAGGACGTGCCGCCGAAAGCGCTGACGTAGTCGCCGTCGCGGTTCAGCGGATGTGCGCTCGTCAGGCGATTCTGGGGAAACTGGCTGAAGCCCGCGAGCGCGCCGGCCTGGTCCGTCGTGATCATCGCGGGGGCCTCGATACCGTCCTCGCCCGACGGACCGACGACCCACAGATTAGCGCCGGCGCTGGAATAGGAGGACTTGACATCGTCGGCGTTGAACCCCCCGACAACGATCAGCCAGGGCAGGTTCTGGTCTGGATCCGAGTTGCCGCCTACGCAGCCCAACTCGCGGATGAAGGGATGGGTCTGATCGCAGAAATCAAAGGCGTTGCCGGCCGCCTTCACGTACAGCGCGCCGCGGCCCGAACGAAGCTGCTCGGTGCCCATCGAGAACAGCCGCACGAACTCTTCCTGCGAGTTCTCCGACGGGGCCACATAGCCGAAGCTCATGTTGAAGATATCCACGCTGGCGGAATCCGGATCGCCGTCGCTGCCACCGAGGCTGCGCAACATCGCGGTTTGCGCCCCGGCCTCCGGATCGTCGCCCTCGTCACCCGTAGCTTCGAGCGGGTTGAACCCCACCAGCGTGACTTCCGGCGCCACGCCCCGCCCGCCGTAGCCGTTGTTGGCGGCCGCAGCGGCGACGCCGGCCACACTGGTGCCGTGGTCGCCGAGGGTGCTGAAGTTGAAGGGGTCGGTGCGCGATGAACCGGGCCTGGCCGGGTAGGCAAAGTTGAACGATCCGCCCGCGCCGGTGTTGGCGGCCAGGTCCGGATGGCAGATCTCGATCCCGGTGTCGACAACCGCTAGCTTCACGCCGGCACCGTTCTGGCCAGTGTCGATCGCCGTCGCCATGCTCAGATCGGCGCCGGCAATGCCGCCGCTATCCGAGAACGCCGCCTGCCCGGTGTTGCGCAGGTGCCATTGCCCGGCAAACAGCGGGTCGCCACCCCCGGCCGCGGGCATTCGATCAGGCGCTTCGCACCGCACGGCGACCCGGCCCTCGGCATTGGTCGCGAAACCGTTCAGGAACACGTTCGGGTACTCGGTGCCGAACCCGGTTGAAGGCGGCTCCCCCAGGTAGGCCCGGATGAAGTAGTTCCCGTTCGGCGCCAACTCCGCCAGCGGCAGCCGAAACTCGCGCAGGCTGTTGAGGAAAAATTCGAACGGATCGTCGGGCGGGACGATCTCGTGCGCCCCGATCATGTGTACGTCGCTGTTGAAGTCGATGTCGGTGGACCACTCCGCCACCAGCGGCACGGGCGCAGATGCATCGCCGGGAACCCGCGCGATCACCACAAGGACGATGGCGTCTTCGGCTACTCCATACGCCAACGGCAGCAGTACGGCAACGCTCTCCTCTTCGTCCGGCTGCGTCTTGTCTACCGTCGCCGCCTCTCCGTCGAGCACCGTCAGTGTGACCGAGGACGGATCGCCCAACCGCGCGTTGCCGGTGAACGCACCAATGGTGACCTCGATGGTTTCGTTTCCTTCCTCGTCGAAGTCCCTGTAGACGTCGATCTCCGCTGTCGCGGAGGCGGCGTTCGCCGGTATCGTGAAACCGTCGACGGGGACCTCGTAGTCGCGGCCTCGCTCGGCGGTTCCGGCGAAGTGCAATCGCACGCCGATGCTCGAGGAGGCGGGCGCATCGAGTTCGACTGTCACCGTCACCAGCGGGTTTTCCGCCTCCTCAATACTGGCGCCGCCGGTGACAGCCAGCGTTATCGTCGCCGGAGGCGGAGGAACTGGCGGCTCAGTGGAGCCTCCTCCGCCGCAGCCGCTCGCGCCCAGCAGGCACAGCGCCGCGAAAGCTGCGATTGCGCGCTTGGGAAGGGGAACCCGGCGTCCGAACCCTGCCACCGGATCAAGAGGTTTCATGACAGATGCGACCAGCACCTCGGGTTGGTGCGTTGAGAAACGTCCGCGCTTCATCGCCATTCGATCCGGGGACCGCGCAGCCGCACGGCTGCGTCGGGCTGGCCGGGGAGAGCCTGTACGCGCGCAACAGCGTCGGCGGGGTGGAGATCCTCCGGCAGGTCGAAGATGGCGAAGCCGAGCGACTCAAATACCGTAACGCCGGTTGCGCCGACCTCCGCCGCGATAGCGCCGAGTTCCAGGCCTGCGTCCAGTTCTATGCGAATACTCGGCAACAGGGACGCAAAGGCCCGCCGGTCGGGATCGAAGGCGATCCATGATCGGGGACCGTCGAGGGGCGTGGAAGCCCTGAAGGTCTCGCCTTCGAAGGTGACGACGTGAATCCGGTGCGAGGCGGCTTCGAGCGACTGCGCGGCGAACCCGCCAGATGCGGTCTCCAGGACGTCTGCGGAACCCGCGTAGGAGGGCAGCGCAACCAGTTCGCGACCTTCCGCTTCCACGATGCGCAGCCCGTCTGGCGGAAAGGGTCGATCCACCGGCTCTTGGGCCTGGGCGGGCACGGCGACGGCGAGCGTCATGAGCAGCACCGGTACGAGGGCACGGCGTGCAGTCGACTCGGGGCGAGTAGGGGAGCGGCTCATAGGGCGACTATAGCGGATCACGGGGCCGCGATATGCAACGTCTCACGTCATTTCGACATCGTTGTTTTCTGTTCAGGTCCGGGTTTCTGATCGGGAGTACGTTGGTTGCCTGGACATGCCGGCCGAGCGTGTTGTTCGGTCACTTCGAGTAGTGGTTCTCGGGTTGGTCCTGTTCGTGAGGCCCGTTCTCGCGCTAGCGCTTCACATCCCTCCGACCTTCGAGCATTCTGGAGTGCGAATTCGATCTCTTCTATCCTGTCGTCGCGCTGGCGTTCGTGTCGATGCTCGTCATGGTCGCGGCGACGTAGCTCACCTATCTCCTGGGTCTCGAGATAATGGGGCAATGAAGAAGTCACACAGTCACGCGCACGACGATCATTCATGCCTTGGTCGCCTCAGTATGGGCGATGGCGTCGCGCGCTCTTCCGGGGACAACCCCGTGTCAAAAAACCAGCGAGCGCCTGGTTAGCGTACGCGCAGGAACCGCATGACTCTCCTCTGGTATGACTGGCTGATCATCGCGAGCTTTCTCGTCTTCTCGCTCGTGATCGGCTTCGCGCTCCGTCGCCGAGCGGGCCGTGACAGCAACGCGTTCTTCCTGTCCGGCAGGAACCTGCCGTGGTGGTTGTTGGGCATTTCCATGGTCGCCACGACCTTTTCCACCGATACGCCCAACCTGGTGACCGAGATCGTGCGTACCCAGGGAGTTGCCGGCAACTGGATCTGGTGGGCGTTCCTGATTACCGGCATGTTCACCTGCTTCCTGTATGCACGCTTGTGGCGCCGGTCCGGAATCTTCACCGATCTCGAGTTCTATGAACTGCGATACAGCGGCTCGGCGGCGGCGGTGGTTCGCGCGTTTCGAGCGGTATACCTGGGCGTGTTTTTCAACGTCGTTGTCATAGCGCTCGTAACCCTCGCGGCCATCAAGATCGCTGCGGTAACGCTGGGACTCAGCCCGCTGCAAACAGTGCTTGTGGCGGGGGCGGTCACGGTGACCTTCAGTGCCCTTGGAGGATTTCTCGGCGTCATAATCACCGATCTCATTCTCTTCGTCGTATCCATGGCGGGTGCCATTGCGGCGGCGTGGGTCGTCGTGAACCTGCCGGAGGTCGGCGGACTGGGGAACCTACTCGCCAATCCCGCCGTCTCGTCCCGTCTGCAGTTCTTTCCTGATTTTTCCGATCTTGAGATAACCATTTCGATCCTGGTCATCCCGCTTGCCGTGCAATGGTGGAGCGTCTGGTACCCCGGCTCCGAGCCGGGCGGCGGCGGTTACGTCGCGCAACGCATGCTCGCGGCAAGGAGCGAGCGGGATGCGACCGGTGCCGTGTTGCTGTTCCAGTTGGCGCACTACGCCATTCGTCCCTGGCCGTGGATCGTGGTCGCACTGGCTTCCCTGGTGGTGTTTCCGGATCTCAATGCTATTCGGGCGGCTTTCCCGGCAATCGATCCCGGTATCGTCAATCACGATCTGGCATACCCGGCGATGCTGACCTTCTTGCCGCATGGCTTGTTGGGCCTGGTGTTGGCGTCGCTCATATCCGCCTACATGTCGACGGTGTCCACCCAACTGAATTGGGGCGCGTCTTACATCGTCAACGACTTCTACAAGCGCTTTGTGAACCCGGACGCCGAAGAGAGAACCCTTGTTCTCATTGGCCGGGCGACGACCGTACTGCTCATGCTGCTCGCGGGTTGCCTGGCGCTCTATCTTGAGAGCGCCATGCAGGCGTTCCAGATTCTATTGACCATCGGCGCCGGCACCGGGTTGCTGTTTCTTTTGCGCTGGTTTTGGTGGCGCATCAACGCATTTAGCGAAATCGCTGCCATGGGCGTGTCGTTTGCGGCGGCGCTGTACTTCCAGTTTGCGTCCTTGCCCGGTTGGACGTCATACCACAAGCTGATCGCCGGAGTCGGCGTGACTACCGCCGGCTGGCTGCTGGCCACCTACCTGTGCCCGCAGACGGATCCCAACGTGCTAAATAGCTTCTACCGGCGAATTCAGCCGCACGGCCCCGGATGGAAGCCCGTGCGTGATCGCCTGGCAGATGAGTTCGCGACGCGTCCGGAAGACAACATTCCCAAGGCGCTCATGAACATTCTGCTTGGCTGCGTCGGCATCTACGCCCTGCTTTTCGCCGTAGGCAGCGCCATCTACGGGCAGGCCATTCGCGCAACCGCCCTGTTTGCTGTCGGCGCGGTGGTCGGCATATTGGTGCTAAAGGAACTGCGTAAAACCCGCACGATGTCTGTTCCTCCTCCGGATAGGACGACACCATGACCTTTGAAGTCACTGCCTTTTTTTGGGGCTCACCCTGAGGTGCCTTGCTCATGCGATTTTCCGTGTCGTTGAAGATGAGGTCCACGCTGTCAATAGGCCGGGCATAGGCCACCCGGGCTTCAACCAAATCCATCAGCGTGTCGGGCAGCGGGCCGTCGTTCCGGATCGAACCGGCAAGTGCGTGAAACAGGTCGGTGGACAGACACCGGCACCGGGTACCACCCCGCCAGAGTCAGCTTTGGCGAGGTCGCCCTATCCGGAGCCACGTGTGCGGGTTCTGCCGGGGCGGGCGTGGCGTTCGATGAACTCGATGACGAGGCCCGCGACGTCGACGCCTGACGTCGCTTCGATGCCTTCGAAGCCCGGCGAACTGTTCACCTCTAGCACGTTGAGGCCCCGGATGGCGGTGCGCGCGAGCAGCATTGCGAAACCCATGCCGCTGCGGTTCGCGAGCGTGATGTCGATCGGCCACGCTTCCGGTCGTGCGCCGATACCTACGATCGTCTCGATGACGAAGCGCTCCTCGGCGTGGCCGCCGGAGTCCTTGACAATGCGCACGTCCGTGACCGCCGCGGCACAGATGATCTCGCCCGTCGAATGCCGGTCGGGGTGCAACGTGAAACGCACCCACTGGCACCCGCCGCGGTCGAATTGTTCGATGTGGCGGCCGTTAAGGGCCGAAATCCGGGCGCCCGTATGGACCTTGACCCGGATGGCGGAGACGCCGATATCGGGCAGTCTTGCCCACTCGGCCGGTTGACGCGGTGGGTAGGCATGGCGAGGTAACCATCCGCGCCAGAGCCAGCCAGCCGGGCAGGCCAACGACACCCGCTTCCCGAACCTGCTGGGTGGCAATGGAGCTGACCCGCTTCGGTGGACAGTTTAACACTTGAACAAATGGGCCTTGCGGCCCCCTCGCCCTTGATCGGGGCGGTTCCCCGATACGGAGCGACGCCATTGATGCGCGCCGCCCGTATTCAAACGGGCGGGCGGCGCGCTTAGGCGACCCGGCCGGGCCGCGCCCCAAAGCTCCCGCGGGGCCGCGAGCGGCGACGTTCACGCCGCCTCCCGCATGTGGTCCCAACCGCCCCGGCGCTCGAACTCCGCCGGGCTCAGGTAGCCGATGGACGAGTGGCGGCGCTTGCTGTTGTAGAACCCCTCGATGAAGTCGAAGATCGCCAACTCGGCCTCGCGCCGCGTGCGGAACGTCGCGCGATCAATCAATTCGCACTCCAGCGTGGCGAAAAAACTCTCGCACAGCGCGTTGTCGTAGCAGTCGCCGGTCGAGCCCATCGACAGCCGCACGCCGGCGTCGCGGCAGCGGTTGCCGAACGCGATCGAGGTGTATTGCGAGCCCCGGTCGGAGTGGTGGATCACGCCGCGCGCGCCGCGCTGCTCCAGCGCCATGTTCAACGCGTCGAGCATCAGCCGCGTCACCAGTTCGGCGCCCATGCACCAGCCCACGACGCGCCTGGAATACACATCCACGACCACCGCCAGGAACAGAAACCCCGCCAGCGTCGGAACGTAGGTCGCGTCCGCCACCCACAGCTCGTTCGCCACCGAAGCCGAAAATTCGCGCCGCACCAAGTCCGGCGCCGGCTCCGCCGCCGCGTCCGCCGCCGTCGTCTTCACCCACTTGCGGCGATCAACGCCGCGCAGACCGCTCTCCCGCATCAGCCGCGCCACCCGCTTGCGCCCCAGCCGCTCGCCTTCCTCCCGCAGTTCGGCGTGAATCCGCGGCGCGCCGTACGTGCCCCGCGAATCGCGGTGAATCGCCTCGATCCGCGCCGCCAACTCCGCGTCCCGCCGCGCGCGCGGCGACGGACCCCGCCGCAGCCACGCGTAGTACCCGCTGGCGGAGACCCCCAGCACCCGGCACATCGTCGCCACCCTGTGATCGGCCCGATTCGCACTCACGAACTCGAACACCTTTCCGGTATCGAGTCGGTCTCCCGCGCGAACCAGGCCGCGGCCTTTGCCAATATGTCGCGCTCTTCGCGCAGCCGCCGATTCTCACGCTTGATCCGACGCAGCTCCGACCGCTCCTCGCTCGTCAGACCGTCGCCGCGCCGGCCCGCGTCGCGGTCCGCCTGCCGCACCCAGTTGATGATCGTCTGCGCCGTCGGTTCGAACTCCTTCGACAACTCCGCCGGACTACGACCGGACCGAACCAGCGCCACCATCTTCTCTCGAAAGTCCCGCGCATACGGGCGTCGAGTCTTCGCCATAGGAACACCTCCTCCTATTAGGATCCATGTGTCCACTAAAGCGGGTCAACTCCACAACCAGCCCTACGGCTGGCGTCAAGAAGGGCTGGGCTACGGCAAGTCCGCGCTGATGGCGAGCGGGTTTCTACGACTGATGGCGCCGAGCTATGGTTGGCTCGGCAGACTATGCCGCATCGGCCACGGACGCCGCGCGCCAGCGCTCCCGCACGAAGCGGCAACCGAGACCACGCTCGATCTCGCGCCACTTGCGCGTTTCGTCGGGCGTGACGAACGTGATCGCTTCGCCGCTACGGCCCATGCGGCCGGTGCGGCCCACCCGATGCGTGAACAGTAGCCGCGAGTCCGGCAGGTCGTAGTTGACCACCTGGTCGACGTCTTGGAAATCGAGCCCGCGGGCCGCCACGTTTGTGGCCACCAGGATCGGCGCGTCGCCGGACCGGAAGTCTGCTAGCACCCGCTCGCGTGCGTTCTGCGAGAGATTGCCCTGCAGCGCCCCGACCAGGTACCCGAGCGAGTCAAGCTGACGCGCCAGCTTCCTGACGCCGTGCTTGGTCCTGCCGAACACGATGATCGATCCGTCGCTGTCGTCCAACAGCGTCTGAAGCGCCAGGATCTTGTCGGACTTGTCGATGGCGTAGACGACATGCTCCACCGAAGGCGGTGCTTGCATGTCGCTGTCGATTTCAATCTTCTGAGGCGCCCGCAGGTGCTTCTTCGCGGTGCTGGCCACCCAATTCGGCATGGTCGCGGAGAATAGGGCGGTCTGCCGCTCCGGGGGCGTCCGGTCGAGGATCGCTTCGACATCACGGGCAAAGCCTTTGTCCAGCATCTCGTCGGCTTCGTCCAGCACGAGGAATCGCACGGCGCCGAGGTCCAGATTGCCCTGACGCAGATGGTCGAGCGTGCGTCCCGGCGTTCCGACGATGATCTGGGGGCCACGTCGCAACGCGGTCAGCTCGGGCCGGATGGACCGGCCGCCGTACAATGACTGGACGCGAAGGCCTGTCGACGTCGCCAGGATATCGACGGCGGAGGCGACCTGAATGGCCAATTCCCGGGTCGGCACCAACACCAACGCCTGAACCTGCCTAAGCGATGGATCGCAGCGTTCGGCGAGCGGCGCGGCGAACGCCAGCGTCTTTCCGGACCCGGTGCGGGCCTGGCCCATCACATCCCGTCCCGCCAGGAGATGGGGGATCGATTGCGCCTGGATCGGCGTCGGTTCGACGATGCCCATGCCGGCGATCGCCGCTTGGGTAGCCATGCTCAACGCCATGCCTGCGAACGGCGTGGCCGCGTTGGCGGCGTCCAACACCGGAACTTCGGTCGCCGCCGGCGCCACGTTCGGCCGGATGTCGGCCGGAGTGGGCGCAGTGCCACGCCGCCGATTCTGAAAACAGGGATCGCAGTAGACCGGCCTGCCGGCGGTCGGGCGGAAGGGAACGGTCGTCGTCGCGTCGCATTCGGAGCACACGACCTCGTGGCGCTGGCCACGGTTGCTCTGACGAGTGTTCGCGCGTTGTTGGTCGCGCCTCGTCGAGGCAGATAGAGATTGTAGAGGCATAGAGAAACGGACTCCTTGTCCATTGAAGAAGTAACACAGGTGATTCAGCGCGGAGTAAGTAGTGCAGGTTCACCGGTCGGCTACCTGCTTCTGGGAAACCCGGGCGCGGCAATCAAGCGCGTGCGCGGAGTATGACAGGTTTCGCATGGCCGCGCGCGCTCGGTTGGTCGGCTGAGCGACGCCGCTCATCGCTCGCCGATCACGGCCCGCGCGAGCAGGTTCAGGAACAGCCCGACATCGGTGACGATGCCGGTGGACTCAACGCTGCCCCGGTCGGCGAGCTTGGTTGCCACGGCGGGGTTGATGTCCACGCACACAAGCCGCACGCCCGCCGGCGTCATGTTGCCGGTACCGATGGCGTGGAGCATGGTGGACAACATGAGAATGAGGTCCGCGTCTTCAATCAGCCGGGCATAGGCAGCCTGGGCTTCAACCAGATCCATCAGCGTGTCGGGCAGCGGGCCGTCGTCGCGGATCGAACCGGCCAGCGCGTAGGGAACCCCGGCCTTCACGCATTCGTACATCACGCCGCCGGTGACCACGCCCGCCCCGACGGCGGCCTCGATGGACCCGGCCGAGCGTATGCGGTTGATGGCGGTGAGGTGATGACGATGGCCGCCCTGAACGCCCAGGCCGCGATTGAGATCGACGCCCAGCGACGTGCCGTACAGGTTCGTCTCGATATCGTGAACGGCCAGTGCGTTGCCCGCGAGCAACGCTTGTACGAAGCCCGCCCGGATCAACGCCGCAAGGTGCCGGCCGCCGCCGGTGTGGATCACTACGGGACCGGCAACGACGACGATACGCCCATTCCGGGCCCGGATGCGGCGCATCTCCAGCGCCAGTTCCTCGATCTGGCCCTCGACCCGGCGTTCCGAGGTTACCTCGGAGGACATGAAAGCGAATTCGCGCCCGGAATGGCGCGGATCCGATATCCGCACCCGGACGCCCGCCTCGCCGCAGACGACCTTGTCGCCCTGGCGCAGGTCGCGCATGAGCGTGCATCGCGCGGTCCGCGCATCCGCGCTGTCATCGACCACTATCGCGGCGTCCATGCGTTGACGCTCGACGAGTACCCAATGCCCGTCGACGCGTATTTCGGTGGGGTAGATCGTCGAGCAGCAGAAGTCCTCCGGTGCGACACCGTCCCGTTCCACCGCAACCAGCGTGGCGGCGACCGCGTCTTCGGCAACCCGCGCCCCGAAAGGGCGAAGCCGTTCGATGGTGTTGTCGAGTTCTTCCTGGTTGGGCGCGCTCACGACGAAACGCAGGAGACTCGTCTGGTCGCTGCGCTCTCCGGCCCGAAACCGTTCCAACCGGAAGCTGCCGCCCGCCCGGTTCACGGCGTCGAATGCGTGGGTCATGACGCCCTCGTCGAGCAGATGGCCTTCCAGCTCGACCATCTGCGACCGGATCGGCGATTCGACCGGGCGCCTTTGGCGGAAGTTGTCGGGCAGGTCCTGGTCGAGGACGAGCGTCAGGCATTTGGCCGCTCCGCCCGCTCTGATGAATTCCGTCAGCGGCGTGGTGACCACGTCGTAGCCCCAGGTATCCAGTGCTCTTCGAAGTGCGCCGCTGGCGTGGCTGGTGATCAGAGTCTGGTCGAGGCGAACAGCGTTGCAGGCAAAGCCAAGGGCGTCCTCGTCGCCTACCTCGATGCGCCGATCCGCGGGGACGAGCGATTCGATCTGTTGCCTTGACCGCTCGTCGAACGCCGGCGGGTAGTAGATCACGCGCCCGCCCGGCAGCGGCACGAAACACGTGTCGAGATGATAGAAGCGCTGGTCGACGAGTCGCAGCGATACAACTTCGACGCGCAATAGCCCGGCCAGGGCGCGATGAGACTCGAGGCTTGTGCGCACGCCATAGCCGGCCCAGAGGAGTGGCCTCTCGTCATTGGGCCACCAGAGCGCATCGCCTTCGCCTTCGAAGACAAGGGTTCCCTCCACTGTGGCAAGGTCAAATCCCGCAGCGTCGGCCCAGTCCCCGTACCAACCCGCCTCCGGCTCGCGCTGGACGACGCTGAAGCTCGCGGGCACGAAAGTCTGGTCCAACACGAAGCCGCCATTGGCCGCAAAGCACATGTCGGGGAGACCCGGCCGAGGATCCATCGCGAACACGTCAGCATGGTCTTCGAGGATCGAGACCAGCGAGTCCCATTGGCGCAAGGCGTTCGGTTGTGACGCCGCGCCGACATTGCCGGCCATCCAGGGGTTGATGACATACTCGACCCCGAAGTAGGTCGGCGGACAGACGAGCAATCGTGTCATGGGTTCGGTACCTCCGTAACTTCTTCGACCAGACGGCCGCGGGGTGAGCTCATATTCTTGGAGCGAGATGGCGCGCGGATTGTTCCGCCCTTCGGTGAGGAAAAACAGCGAAATCGTGTGGCAACGCTAATCGGGCGATTGGCTGATGAGCCGGTGAACCCTTGATGGCGGCTGTCAGTGCAGTGCGAGATACCGAAGAAGGGCGGCTCCGACGACCTTGCCTCGTTCACATGGTCGCCGCTGCCATGCTGGCGCCGTCCAATCAAGTCGCTAACGCGCTACCGAGCCATCCGAGCATCACTGCCGGAATAGGAAATCTCAGGACGAGTCGTCGAGTGACGGCACACGGAGGTGAACATTGAGCCACTTCGGAGGAAGAGTTGGCGATGGCTTTCAAGCTCGCCGAGTTCCCTTAAAACGCGCATTGGAACCGGGTTCCGGGCAATTGATACCTGGTGATGTTGTCGGCGCCGGCCAGCCAGCGAAATCCGCTGCGGCGCGCGCGTAGAACGGTCTGATATGCCGCGCTTGGGGCGCGCCGGCATCGCGAGCAGTGGCGGTTGGACATCCGCGCCGGCGGGTCGTCGAATTCGAATGCGACCGCGCCGCAAAGGCAGCTTCCTCCGATGGCGCCCGGCCTTTTCGGCTTCCTTGCGGGACGGTCCACCGCAATGGCGTTCGGACCGAATTCCACCGGATACGTTTCATGTTGCGGCAGATCGTCGACGATGGTGTGCCAGGGCGCCATGGAACCGGTGAAGAAATGCAGGCGCGGGCGCGTGCCGGGGTCTTCGGCGACATTGCCCATGGGCACGAGCGCGAACGGCCGGTCTTCGCCGCGCAGCGGGAGGGGGGAGCCGCAACGGGGACAGAAGGACCGGTAGCCCTGCGCCGATGACTGGTACGTTCTGATCCGCTCCGCCCCGCGCACCCACCGAAAGTCCTCCGGCGCCGTCGTGCCCAAGGTGGCGCGCGCACTGCCGTGAAACTTGCGCCGCATGGAGCAGCGGCAGTGGCCCGCCGTGTCCACCGGCCCATCGATTTCGAATGCGATATCTCCGCACAGACAGCTTCCAGTCAGCATCGCGTTCCTCCCGATGTCGATTCGCCGGGCGGTTCAGGCGCCAATAAGTCAGGTAAATTGAGTGGCGGAGAGGGAGGACTATTCGCCCCGAAATCCGGGCCCGAGCGGCGCGCGAGTCTCGAACCTGCGTGTATCCGAGCATCGGCAAGCGAACCGCGAGACGTTTCCGACGACGCGTCCGCGCGTCGCTCAGGGTTCATCGGTCGCGTCCTCGTTCGGCTCACTGGGCGGCAGGTCGACGAACACCGTGCTGCGCAGAAGCAACATGTTCGGCACGCAGGCCTCGCTGTCGTCGGCCGTGGCCAGCACGGTGCTGGTCGCCTCCACGGCTTTGATCTCCCCCTCCAGGCCGTCGACCTTGATCCGGGTCCCGGGGGGATAGCTGTCGCGGAGGTAGGTGCCCGCTAGCACGTTGCCGGCGACATCGCGCGATCCGAGGCCGAACGTGAGCGCGGCGGCGATGCCTGCCGACGTGATCACGACGCCGACGGCCACGGTGAGGAGCGCCGTCTCGAGTTCGAGTTGGCCCACGGCCAGCGCGGCGGCGATCACCGCGAGCAGCACGTAGGTCGTCTGGCCGAGCGTGTTCGCGTGGGGCGAGCCGATGTTGGCCGCGGTGCCGCGCACCGCGTCGCGGGCGAATGTCGCGGCGAACAGGCCGATCGACAGGATGAACACCGCGCCCAGGAGCCGCGGCAGGTACTGTACGAGGGTGTTGATGGTCGCCGACAGGCGGTCGAGCCCGAGCGACTCGGACGCGGATAGCAGGAATGTCAGCATCAGAATCCAGAAGACGATCCGTCCAAGAATGTGGCTCGCAGTCTTCTCCACGTTGATGCGCTTGAGTAGGTCAGCGATCCCGGTTCGCTTGCCCAGACGGTCGAACCCGACGGCGGCCAGGAGCCGACGCACGACGGCTGACGCGATCTTGGCGACGACGTAGCCGACGACCAGGATGACCAGGGCGCCGACAAGGTTGGGGAGGAAGCCGGCGATCTCGTTCCAGGTGGTCAGGAGCGAGGCGAACACCCCCTCGCCGAGGTTGTTGATGGAATCCAGCATGTCGGTATGTCCTGGCGGATATGTACGTTGAGGGACGGCCGCGCGCACTGCGGAGGCGGCGTCATTGGGGGTCCGGCCCGATGTCGTCGACGGACTCGATATCGAAAAGGGGGTCCTCGGCGATGTCGCTTTCGTGGGAGGCGATCTCGCCCTCGACCTCCGACCCCTTGCGGAAGCGCGCGAGATGGAACAGCGCGTCGCCCTCGTTCACCAGCGGCAGTCGGCTCACGCAGATGACGATGCCCTCGAACGGTGCGGCCAGCACGGTGTCGTCGGACGAGAACGGCCCCGACACGACGCCCAGCGTCGCACCCTTTTGGATTTGCGTCCCGAGGCGGGCGAGCGGCCGGAACAGTCCGTCGGCGGGGGACCGGAACCAGCTGGTCGTGTTGGCGACGTACGGTGCCGCGCGCGCCGCGCGGCTGCGTCGGGACGGCAGCATGTCGAGCGTGCGCATGACGTTGACCACGCCCCGGACGCCGGAGACGATCGCCTTCTCGTCGAGGCGCAGCGCCTCGCCGGCCTCGTAGGTGATGACCGGGATGCCGATCCTGCCTGCCTCGGCGCGTAGGCTGCGGGCGATGAGCCCGGAGTTGACGATGACGGGAATGGCGAAGCCGCGCGCCATCTCCTCGACGCCCGGCTGGTCGATGGCCGCCCGGATCTGGGGCAGGTTCTCGCGGTTGACAGCGGCCGTATGCAGGTCGATGACGTGTGTGCAGCGGGCGACGACGGATTGGAAGAACAGGTTGGCGGTGCGTGCCGCGACGGACCCCCTCTCGCTGCCCGGAAAGCTGCGGTTGAGGTCGCGGCGGTCCGGCAGGTAGCGCGATTGGTTCAGGAAGCCGAACAGGTTGACGACGGGCACGAGCACGAGCGTGCCGCGCAGGCGGTCCAGCGAAGTCAGCGTGCGCAGGCGACGGATAATTTCGATGCCGTTGAGCTCGTCGCCGTGGATCCCCGCGCACACGAGGAGCACGGGGCCGTGCGAGCGGCCGTGGATCACCTCCACCGTCATGTCCAGCGGCGCCTGGGTATACAACTGCGCCATGGGCAGTTCGAACTGCAGACGCTCGCCGCGTCGCACGCGCCGGCCGGCGATCTCGAACGGCCCCTGCGGCGTTGTCCCACGGCGCCGCGCGGACTCCGCGCCGCTGTCGGCGACCGGCACCGCCAGTGTCAGCTTGGGCCCCGTCGCCTTATCCGGAGCCACGGGTGCGGGTTCTGCCCGGGCGGGCGTGGCGTTCGATGAACTCGATGACGAGGCCCGCGACGTCGACGCCTGACGTCGCTTCGATGCCTTCGAAGCCCGGCGAACTGTTCACCTCTAGCACCAGCGGGCCGTGGTTGGAGCGGATGAGGTCGACGCCGGCCACGTTGAGGCCCATCGCCCGCGCCGCGGCGACCGCGGTGCGGCGTTCGGCCGGCGAGATACGCGTAGTCTCGGCGGACCCGCCGCGGTGGAGGTTCGAGCGGAACTCGCCGGGCGGGGCTTGGCGTCGCATCGCCGCCACCACTCGATCGCCGATCACGAAGCAGCGGACATCGGCCCCGCCCGCCTCAGCGATATATTCCTGCACCATGATGTCGACGTCGATGCCGAAAAACGCCTCGATTACGCTCTCGGCGGCCTTGCGAGTCTCGCAGAGCACGACGCCCACGCCTTGTGTTCCTTCGAGGAGCTTCACCACGAGCGGCGCACCGCCCACCATCTTGATGAGGTCGGGTATGTCGTCCGTCGTGTGCGCGAAGCCCGTGACCGGGAGGCCGATGTCGCGCCGCGCGAGCAGTTGCATGGAGCGGAGCTTGTCGCGCGAACGCGCGATGGCGACGGACTCGTTGACGGCATACACGCCCATCATCTCGAACTGCCGCACCACGGCGGTGCCGTAGAAGGTGATGGACGCGCCGATGCGGGGGATGACGGCATCGTAGTTGTCGAGTGGCTCCCCCCGGTACCTGATCGACGGCTTCGCGGTGGCCATGTTCATGTAGCACCGCAGCGTGTCTACGAGCTTCACCTCGTGGCCGCGTTCACGGCCCGCCTCGAGCAGGCGTCGGGTGGAGTAGAGCTTCGAGCCGCGGGACAGGACGGCGATCTTCACGTTGCGGCCTCGCTGTGCTGTGCCGCCGACGGGATGCCGGCGACGAAGGAACGGGCGGGGTCGACCACGAACCGCCGCCGGATGGCGGTGCGCCCGAGCAGCATCGCGAAACCCATGCCGCCGCGGTTCGCGAGCGTGATCTCGATCGGCCACGCTTCCGGTCGTGCGCCGATACCGACGACCGTCTCGATGACGAAGCGCTCCTCGGCGTGGCCGCCCGAATCCTTGACGATGCGCACGTCCTTGATCGCCGCGGCACAGATGATCTCGCCCGTCGAGTGCCGGTCGGGGTGCAGCGTGAAACGCACCCACTGGCACCCGTCGCGGTCGAATTGTTCGATGTGGCGGGCGTTCAGGGCCGAAGTCCGGGCGCCCGTATCGACCTTGACCCGGATGGCGGAGACGCCGATGTCGGGTAGTCTCGCCCACTCGCGCCATCCGAGTGCGTGTCGGGGCGCGGGGAACCTCGGCACCCCGCCCTCCGCCGGTGGGTGGCTCATCGCGAGCGCACGCCGTCGGGACGGGATTCGAGGGGTCGTGGGCGGATTGGCCCGTCGGATCGGGCGGGTGTCGCCCGTGCGGAATCGGGCCGTCCGATGGTCCAGGGGCGTTCGCGGGCGCGGGTCCGAAGCTGCTCGCGCTGTGCGGTTTGGACGTTGACGGATGTACCCCCCTCGCGGGCCATCGGCCGCACTGCCGACTCGGCTGCGCGTTGCCCGCAACGTACTCAATATGGCTTCATCGCACATCGAGTGCAACGGCCTTGAGCGGCAGGAATTCTCCCCGCGTGGAACACCTGGCGGGAAAGGAGTCGGCGTGATCGGCCCGGCCGCGTAGGCGATCGGACTGTTCCCGGAATGCATCGAGGTCGCGCTCGTGCTGCGGTGTGGCGATCAAACCCTCAGCAGCGCGATTTCGACCGCGACGAGGTTCGTAGCTCTGGTCCTTTACATGTGTCACCGCCAATCCGGCGATTGGCTGATTAGCCGGTGACGCCTATGAGGCCTAAATGATGGCGCCGGTCAGTGCAATGCGAGATCCCGAAGAATGGCGGCTCCGACGACCTTTGCTCGTTGACATGGTGGCCGGTGCTAGTGTTCCGTCAAGTCTAAAAATGCGAGTGTAGCTGCGAGGGATTTTTGGTTCCTGGCAAGGCGCGACGACGCCGTGTGGCAGGCTCCACACAAGGAGGAGTAACGAAGTCCAGGGGTCAAAAAGACCCGCAGATACCCGTAGATTTAGGCTTGACGGAGCACTAGGCTGGCGCCACGCAATCAAGTCGCTAACACGCACCGAGCCACCCGAGCAGCACTGCCAGAATAGAGATCTCAGGATGAATCGCCGAGTGATAGCAAACGGAAGTGAACTTTGAGCCGCACGAAGGAAGAGTTGGCGATGGCTTTCAAGCTCACCGAGTTCCCTCGGTCGGCGAAGTACGACGCCGATTGGACAATTAAGAACATGATGGGCCCCAATGTTCTGTGGCTGACCGAGTCCCTGAGCCAGGTGATGGCCCTCAAGCCTGGGATGCGTGTCCCGGATCTAGGCTGCGGCACGGCCATCAGCTCCATATTCCTCGCCCAGGAGTTCGATCTGCAGGTATGGGCGAGCGATCTGTGGGTCCCGGCCAGCAATAACTGGGAGCGAGTCAGCGAAGCCGCCTTGAGGACCGGGTATTTCCCATCCACGCCGAAGCCCATAGCCTGCCTTTCCCGAACGAGTTGTTCGATGCCATCGTCAGCATGGATGCATACCAGTACTTCGGAACCGACGATCTGTATCTTGGCAGCCACTTCGCTCGGTTCGTTAAGCCGGAAGGGCAGATGGGGATTGTTGTCCCAGGTCTGGTCCGGGAATGGTCCTCTGCGGGTCCGCCGGAGCACCTTCAACCGTGCTGGCATTGGGACTTCTCGTGCTTTCACAGTCCCGACTGGTGGCGTCGACCCTGGGAACGGAGCGGCCTGGTGACAGTGGAGCTATCGGACATGATACCCAACGGCTGGAAACACTGGCTAACCTCCGACTCGGTAGAGGCGGAGTGGCAAGGCAAGCAGAGTGAGACCGGCGAGATGCTGCGCGTGGACGCAGGCAGGAACCTGGGGTTTACCCGTATGGTCGCGCCAAGAATGCAGTCGAGGATCTATGACGTGAAACTTCCAACTGAGGAACGAGGAGCCACGTAGACAGCACTGCTGTAGGCCACCGTCCGGCCCGGCAGACTAAGCGGGATTCGTTGGTGGGCGATTCCAGCTTGCGGCTTCCGGCCAAATCTTGAGGCTTTCATCCACAACGGTCCACGCCGCGCGCGAATCGGTGAAGATGTTATCGCTCGGTTTCTCACCGGGATCGCTGTCGAGGCAGCCGGCGGGAACGCACAGTTCCCCGTCCCGCTCCCAGGGCGTTCGCGAACCACAGGTACGGCAAAACGCGCAGTGGAACCGGGTTCCGGGCAATTGGTACCCGGTGATGTTGTCGGCGCCGGCCAGCCAGCGAAATCCGCTGCGGCGCGCGCGGATAACGGTCTGATAGGCCGCGCTTGCGGCGCGCCGGCATCGCGAGCAGTGGCAGTTGTACATCCGCACCGGCGGGTCGTCGAATTCGAATGCGACCGCGCCGCAAAGGCAGCTCCCTCCGATGGCGCCCGGCGTCTTCGGCTTCCTTGAGGGACGGTCCACCGCAATGGCGTCCGGACCGAATTCCGCAGGATACGCTTCATGTTGCGGCAGGTCGTCGACGATGGTGTGCCAGGGCGCCATGGAACCGGTGAAGAAATGCAGGCGCGGGCGCGTGCCGGGGTCTTCGGCGACATTGCCCATGGGCACGAGCGCGAACGGCTGGCCTTCGCCGCTCATCGGGACGGCGGAGCCGCAACGGGGGCAGAAGTGACGGTAGCCCCGGGCCGATGACCGGTATGTTCTGACCCGCTCCGCCCCGCGCACCCACCGAAAGTTCTCCGGCGCCGTCGTGCCGAATGTGGCGAACGCACTGCCGTGAAACTTGCGGCACATGGAGCAGTGGCAGTGGCCGACTGTGTCCACCGGCCCATCGATTTCGAATGCGATATCTGCGCGCAGACAGGTTCCAGTCAGCATCAGGTCCCTCGCGATGTCGATTCGCCGGGCGGTTCCGAGACCACCTCCGGCTATTGTAGGAAACCGGTGGGGATGGCTGTGCGACTTTTGGCGGGTTGTTGTAGGACCGGAATCGTGTGTGTCCGGAATCCGGTTCGTCCGGAATCCGGTTCGGCGACGCGACGCGCAGCGCGTCGTACTTGGCGGCGGCCAAGGGCGGTCAGCCCGCCGCCCAGGTTGTCCGGGGCGTCCGGCGCGTGCTGGCCGTGGCGCAGGAGGAACACGGTCCGCACCAGGCGGATGGGAGGGTCATCCGTCGGCGCCTCTTCCCGGCGTGTCATGGCGAGTGTCCTCGGGGCGGGAAGCGGCATTGTCGCATGGGCGTTCTCCGAACCCAGGAGGCTGTGGCGCCGGGGACGGAGAGGCAGGGTGGGCACGATAGGGCAGGGGACGGCAACGCCGACGCGGGCGCTGTGCCCCGACCCTGCGGCGCGCCGTTTCCTCCGCCTACCACGCGCTCTTCCACTTGCTGGTCGATCGCGAACGGAGAGTCTGTTTTCGCCAAATTAGGTGACCGCGTTTATCTGACGGAACGCGTTTAGCAGTGTTTTGGCAAGTTGATGGGTTCCCCCGGGAAAGGAGTGGAGGAGTTCCGGATCGAGAGAGTCGATGAGGGAGCCGCAGCCCGCTTGGCAGACAAGCGTTTGCGTCGGGTCTTGGGTATCGGTTCGCTCGATGATCGGGGAGTCACATTTGGGGCATTTGTCGAGTTGGATCGTGATGGAACGTGGCTGGGGGGCTTGAAGCCGATCGACGACCTGCTGGATCAAATCGTAGTGGGAGACGTCTACAGCGACAGCGAGGCCGGGCAGTAGGGCACCGGCCGGGACTTTGTTTCAGTCGGCGTGAGGGCGTGGCGCAAATACTCAGTCATCGCGCCGACAATCCGGAGGCCATGTAGCGTTCGGCAGAATACGGGGCCACCGCTGCACCCGGGGACGCTGGTGCCGTCGATGAGATAGCGATGGCGCTTTCGGTCGGCGAGGCTGATGCGACCGGAAAAGAAACAAAGCTGCTCGGTCAGGCCGTCGAGGCTCGGGTAGCCGAGCCAGCCGACCTCCATTCCGATTGACACATCAACCGTTTCAGCGGAGGTGATGACGGGAACGCTCGGCCTTGGAATGTCATGGTTGATCACTGCAATCAGCGCGTGTCGACGTCGTAGGGAGGTCAGGGGTATATGGCGATGAGCGCGTGATCGCCCGGAGCTAGTGAGCGTATGGCTTGCGCGATGTCGGGCAAGGCGGATCGAAGCGAGGATAACCTGTTGTCGTCAACGGCGACGACGGCCAAGTCGGGGTGTCGTCGTTGTTCGGCGAGTCGCTTGTCGGTGGTGACCAGAGCGGTGAAACCCTGTGCACTAGCCCGGGCGAGCAATTCGCGGTCGCCCAGCGAGCGCCACTGGTGGAACACGGCAGTCTCGACGGGTACGTTGTCGAGGGCGGCTTGGAGGGGAAGCCGGAGGCGCGGCGATATCCCGACATCGAGAAGGACCTTCACTCGGAGTGGCTGAGATCAGGTCTGTTCGGAGCAGGCGGGGTTTTGTATTGCCGCCGTCTTCACGGCTGTGCTTCCGACGCGGAGGACGGCTGCGGCCGCCCTCGGGTCGATTTTGAAATCGCGGATGAAGTCGTCGAGAGGTACGCCATCAGCGAGCCAGTCAAACAGTTGTTGGACGGGCAGACGCGTACCGCGGAAGCACGGCGTTCCGCTCATTCTGCCTTGGTCGACCCACACGGCCTCTTCCAGGGTCATTGCCTCGCGGGGCCGGGCTTCTGCGAACGTCTTCATCGTACTGGGCAAGATTTCGGCCAATGCATGATTGCAGCGAGCATACCGGGACAGTTGCGGGAGTCAATCGGAAAGGGGGCACCCTCGGGTGCCGTCACACGCCGGACTCTTCCGTTTCCGGCTACGCCGCCCGGGCAGCAGGTGACTGCCGCGCACTCTACCGCCCCATCATCGCGCCCACGCTACCAACCCTGCCGCCGAGTCGTGCGCCCGGAACTGAGCCACTGCTCGGGCTACCATTTCATCTGGACGGAAGCGACTTCGCTTTTGGATGTGCCACTTTCCGAAGTCGTGCCGGACGAATTCGCTCATCGCGCCCATGATCGGGTAGACGATACCCGGTGAGATCCAGGCCACTTTGCCGCTCCTTTTATCGCGGCGGCAAGCCCGACCGCCCTTTTTTGTTTGCTCCCGGACTCGGTGGCCGTTCCACAAGCTCGGGTTAACGTTGGTCCGCGAGACCGATGGCGCAGTCGCACGATGGTTGGCTGAAATGACCGACCACGGCGATGTCGCCAATCCGGTCGGCCCGTTCGAAGATCGGCCGGAACAGGCCGGTCTCGCGGTTCTCCAAGTACCGGCGCAGGGCGCAGGCGCAGATTCACAGGAATCGCGGCGTGTCCCGACGATACCGTTCGTAGTCCTCGCCGTACTGCTCCTTCAGCCACACCTCCTCACTGAGGGGCGTGATGATGAACACCAGGGCAAGCAGCGCATGGGTTACCCAGAGGAGTTCGGAGTTCGCGATGATACCCAGGCCCAGGAAGAGGACGTTGCCTCCGAGGTAATGCGGGTTGCGCGTGAACCTGTAGGGGCCGGAGGCGACGAAGCCGTCCCTGAGGCCCGAGGAATTCTTCCGGCCAATGGTGGCGACTCCCCAGATCGCAAGCAGTCCTCCCAGTAGCGCCAGGGGGATGCCGAGGAGAAACCGGAGGTTGCCCGCGAAAACCCAGGAGTTCCAGTCCAGGAACAGCAGGCATGCGTTGAGTCCGCAAGCCGCCAAGAAGCAGACCCAGGTCACGATGTATTGCCAAGAGCGCCGACCCGGCGGAGGCCAGATGCGGCGGTCGGGACGGACCACGGACCAGACAATTCCCGCCAGCATCAGGAAGAGGGCAACAAGGTCGATTGTGAATAGGACGCGAATCAGGCCATCCCCTGCGTATAGACTGGCTGGTGGCATATCAGCGGGTCGCTGGTTCGAGCCCAGCCGGCGGAGCCATATTTTCTTTTAAATACAGCGACTTGTTAACATTGACTATGACCTCCGTTCCAGGGCGCTGAGCTGGGTATCCTGCAGGAGGTGCCTTTGTGACAGCGACCTCACCTAAATTGTACAGGCTATCTTTTGGCCGGTAGTTCTATTCCCGAATCCTTCTCATACGCATAGACAAATTTCTGTGCGTGCGCGACCTTGGCCCGTTCGTCATCTTTGTCTATGTAGCCCGGTACGACCCCTTGCTGAGTCAGGATCGCGAACCTTGGCCGGTTTCGATCAAGCACCTTCTGCGGAATCCTGCCGATGAAGTCCTCCGTCGCGCGAAGGAGGGACCGCACCATGAGAAGATGCACGGCAACTCTCAGCCCCGGCGCCACGCGATTGTACGCGCCGTGCCAGGTGTTGCCGTGAAAGACAAGCAGCGAGCCCGCCGCCGCTTCGACGGGGACAGCCTGGTCGTTGCCGCCTTCGCCAATCAAGGTTTCGCCGGCGACCGGGTTGCGGCACCACTTGTGACTGCCCGGCACGAGCACGGTGCTACCGTTGTCTCGGTTGAAATCGGTCAGCAGATAAATGCACTTGCATAGCAAAGCTTGCGTTGGCAACGGTGATGGCAACCGCGTGTCTGTATGCAACCGAAACGGGGTTTCACTAGGAGGCTGTCCGAGAACTCGAAAAATCGCGATTTCCGAAAATTAAACCATTATTAATCAATAGCTTAAAAAACGTGTTTGGCGAGAGGTAACTACTCACCCCCTTGCTCGTAGATCTCCCCGGAAAGAGCGATCTGGATGGCGACGAGTGGATTGTATCCGCGGTTTCGCATGGTTTGCAGGTAGCTGGAGATACGGCAGTAGGCTTGGGCAAATCGCTCGGTGCGGAAGCAGCCCGACACCTTCTGTTTCACCTTGCTCATTCGAAGGTCGCGCTCGGCCCGGTTGTTTGTGAAGGGGACGGTGGACTCCTCGGCGAACAGCAAGACCGCCTGTTCGTGCTTCTTCAACCGTTCCCAGAGGTTGTGCGCATCGGACTTGGCGATTCTGCCGCGTTTGCCCTTGGGCCGGGCGGGGATGGGCGGCAGTTCCTTGCCGCCGCGCGTGAGGATGTTTCGATAGCGTTTGCGCAGGTTCCGGCATTCCCGCTCGGTCACCTGCTTGGCGTCGCTCGCCGACACCTTGGCGCAGGTTTCCTTGAGCAGTCGCTTCATGTTCCTGGCCCAAGGGTATTGATTGGAGTCTACGACGAACTGCAATTCGCGCAGGAGATGCGAGCCGCAAAGCGCGTGGCCGCAATGATCGTAGGACAGATACGACGCCCAGCAGTCGTGCACCACGACACCGCCGTAGCGGGGGATGATGCCGATGTCGTCGATGGCCTCGCAACCGCGTTTGCGGTGCAGGCGTTTGACGGTGATCTCGCCGCCGGAATAGACATGGATCCAGTGGTTCTTCCGATCCACCCGCAGCGAGGTCTCGTCGGCGTTCAAGGCCGGCATGCGGAGCAGTTCGTCGATGGCCGTCGCCTCCCAACGTTCCAGCGCCGCATGCAGTCGGATCACGAACTTCAGCAGCGTCGCCGGCGAAATGGCCACATCGATCAGCGTCTCGACCGACTTCAGCACCCGGTCGAGGGGGACCATCCGGGCGATCAGCAGGTTCATCATGTAGGCCTTGAGGCCGTTGCCGTACTGCAGGGGACCGCACATGTCCGCCGGGAATTGCCCCGTCGCTGCCGGCACCGGGGGCAATCCTTGACTTGCGCGTCGACGTGATGGACGACCTTCTCGAACAGGATGTCGATGCGCGTGCGTCGTTGCCGGGGCTGCGACGGCGTATCGCCGAGATCGGCGCCGCAGTTCGCGCAGGCGTCGACCGCCGCCACCTCGGTGGTGGTCACGGTGCGGCTATGGCGCGACCGCGCATCGTTTTGCGTCACGCCCTTGCCCTTGGCGCCGGGCCGGGTCGCCGCGGTCTCGTCCTTGCTCGTTTGCGAGGGCGGGATGCTCGAATTGCGGCCGCCCTTGCGGGTGGTCTTCTCCATGAAGATCGCCATCAGCACTTCGAACAGCATCAGCAGGGCGTTGAACAGCGCGCGCGTTTCCGCCGACATCTTGTCCGCCGCGGACAGTTTCCCGAACTCCGCCTTCAGGCGCTCGAACTCCTCGCGCAGCGATTGCCGGTTCACCGTGGCCATGGCCGCCGCTCAGCCGTCCTCGGCCTCGACCGCCATCATCGCCGCCAGCACCGCGAGGCGCTCCGCCCGCGGCATCGCCTGGTAGCGCCCGCCCCAACTCGCCGCCTTGCGCTTGATGGTCTGGCGGTGGGTGAAGTTGCGGCCCGCGCGGCTGGCCCAATGCACCCGGTCCGGGACGAAGTTGAACCACAGCTTCTCGGTGCGCACCCCGCCCCGGTTCATGACCTGCACCTCCAGCCTGCGCCAGCCGCCGAGCAACCCGTCGTACAGCGCCGAGGGATAGCCGGACAGCATGACCTGGCAGGGCAGGGTCTTGAGCAGTTCCAGCAGCTCGACGTGGTCGGCCTCCCCGTAGTCGAAGCGATAGCGACGGCCCGAGGTGCGGGTGCGCATCAGGTAGGGCGGGTCGCTGTAGACCAGCTCCGAGCCCCGATAGTCGTACTCGGCCAGAAACCGGTGCGCGCAGCCGTGAATGCGTTGCACGGGGTAGTCGCAGTCGAACTTCGCCAGAGCCCGCCCGTCGAGGTCGATGCCGATGTTGTGCAGCGCCGCCGGCTTGCGCTTCATGATCGCGCCGCCGCCGAGGTGGGTCTCGATGTAGGTGTCGTGCGGCGGCATCATGGCAATGATGGGCTGGCACAGCCCCGAGGTCGCCTTCGATCCGAAATAGGCCAATCGAGAAGATCCGGCAATCCGTACGAAGGCCACACCATAGCGATGAGGCGCTATGATGTCAAGCAATATCCGACGGACGCGCGTGGCCCATAGCGCGGGACGCCTTTCAGGCTATGCTCTCTCGGGAATGAGGTCGGGTAGGGGGTGAGTAGTTACGGATTTTCAAAGGAGGATCCGATAGATCAGCGTAGAGAATTGGTGGTCTGCCTGGAGAATCCCATGAATCACCCAACGACCTGTTTGGCACCGCAGCCGTCCCCTCGCCCGTGGCTGATATCGCGTGTAGCATCTCCGCGATTGACTCGGGTGATTGGTACATGGCGACTCTCGACATTCGACCGTTCGACACCGCCGACGAGGCGGCGGTTGTCGCTCTATGGCACGCCTGCGGCTTAGTGGTGCCTTGGAACGACCCGGTGCGGGACATCCACCGTAAACTCCGCGTCCAGCGCGAGCTGTTCCTCGTCGGCATGACGGGCAGGCAGTTCGGAGCCACAGTGATGGCTGGCTACGAGGGCCATCGCGGGTGGATTAACTACCTCGCCGTGTCTCCAGACCATCGTCGGCAGGGTTTCGGACGCCGCATGATGGACGCTGCGGAGGAGCGCCTGCGCGCCTTGGGCTGCCCCAAGATCAACCTGCAGATCAGGAGGTCGAATACCGGGGCAGTGGACTTCTATCGATCGCTCGGGTTCGGCGAGGACGACTCGATAAGCATGGGCAAACGGCTGGTGAACGACTAGCAATCCGGCGTGTCACCCGAGACCATTGCTGCAAACCCGACCAAGCCCTTTCCGAAGACGCCTGACGTTGCAGGGCCGCGTTCGCCGCACGCTAACCCCTGACACAATGACCGCCTGAACAATTGCTTGACACAAAGGGCGAAGAATAAGAACAAGAGGACCCACGCGTTGAAACCCGCATTGATTTTCGACCTGGATGGAACGTTACTGACATCAACCCAATCCGTACACCCAGAGACTGGATCTCTGTTGACATGCGCAAGACTTGGTTTCGTCCTCGTCATCGCAACCGCCCGTCCCATTCGGGCAGTGGAACGTTTTGTAGCAGAGCAACTATTAGCACAGACGGCAACAATTACCTTGAACGGTGCAGTCACCTATCCTAAAGGACCACACAGTAAACCGATTTTGAACGACCCGAACGCCGCCCTAGTAACGCCCAGCAACCGCGTCAAGACCCGCACGCCGTCATAGAGCAGGCGGCTACCCGCAGGTTCCAGGATGTGCGTCCGGGTCACCGTGCTGTCGACGCGCACGCGCTCCCCCGACTCGATCCGCACCGCCCGCGCCGCGCCCAACAGGCCCCGGTCGACGAACTCCCAAGTGTCCGCGGTCACCGCGCCGACAGTCGCCTGCGGGTTGGCGTGGCGGTCTCCACGCGGTTGCTGGCGTTGGCCCGCCCGGATTGTTGTGTGTCGGTGAACGGGGCTTTAGTTGGTTTGGCGGCGACCCCCACCAACTCTGCCACTCGTGAAATCCGCCGAAAACCGCCGTTTGTCCGAGACCACCTTCGGTTCTTGTAGGAAATCCGGCGGGGATGCCTCTACGATTTTTGATGGGTTGTTGTAGGACCGAAATTGCGTGTGTCCGGAATTCGTATGTGTACGGAATTCGTAACAACCTGCCGCCAGCTTCGACGGGTCCAAGCGGGCCAGCCGCGAAGACGGGGTTTTTTGCAGTGAGTCAATCATGGGTACATCTGACTGTCGCCGCCATATGGGCTGCGGCAGCCTTGCCTGCATTGGCTGCCGGACTGGCCGGCTGGGAGCCGGTCGGACGGTTGGGAGGCGACGGGATCGGTAGGCGGGTGAGAAGCCGGTGGGCGTGGTTCCTTTTTGAACTGCCAGCCTTGGTGACATTCCCCGCCATCTATCTCGCGAGCGACAACCTTCACCTGGTTGGCAATATCGTGCTCGGGCTCTGGCTCGCCCACTATGGTCACCGGGGCATCGTGTGGTGCGTTTTGGTGCCGAAGCGCGACACCTCGGCGCCGTTGATGATGTGCATATCTTCGATCGCTTTTAACCTGATCAACGGCGGCTTGTTGGGCTGGTTCATGGGTTACGCCGCCGACTACCCGAATCAATGGCTGACGGCCCCAGCCTTTATCGTCGGCCTGGCCCTGTTCATTGGTGGCGCGGCACTGAATATCTGGGCTGACTACCGCCTCCGGTATCTGCGCAACAAAGATGCCGGCCGCGGCGTGGTGCCTTCCGGCGGCGCCTTCGACATCGTCTGCTGGCCCAACCTCTCCGGCGAGATCATTGAGTGGATCGGCTTCGCCTTGCTTACCTGGTCGCTGCCGGGTCTCGCCTTCGCTCTGTGGACAGTCGCCAACCTGGTGCCGCGGGCGTTGTGGCGACGCAAGTGGTACCGCGAAAACTTCAGCGGCTATCCCAGGGAAAGGGCGGCCCTGTTTCCGGGAGTGCTCTAGTGGCAAGGGAGACGTGGCCGGATGGCGTCGCCGATTGCCCGCTTGGCTTGGCAGCCAGGCGCCGGAATCCGGGCAGGCAGCTACGGCCTCGTGGGCGAGAGGACGGGACCGCCTCGCGATGTCGATTTCGCGGGCGGTTGCGAGACCAGCTCGAACGATTGTAGGAAAACCGGTGGGATGACTGTGCGACTTTTGACGAGTTGTTGTAGGACCGAAAATGCGTGTGTCCGGAATCCGGTGAAAATGCGTGTGTCCGGAATCCGGTGATTTTTGACGAGTTGTTGTAGGACCGAAAATGCGTGTGTCCGGAATCCGGTGAATCCGGTGGTGGGGAATCCGGTTCCCCTTGCCGCGTGTCCCAAGACCCTGGAGAGCTATTACGCTGGCATCACCGCGTCTACGCCTCGTCATCGCAGGTCGCTGAGCCTGCTTGAGCCGGGCGTGGGTCAGTGCCAACGGCGTCGGCTTGATTCGACCTTGAACAGCATGTAGTCGCGCAGTCGGCAGGCCGTGGCGAAGTCCAGGTACGGTACCGTGAGATCGCCGGAGGCCAAGTGCACCGTCAGGCTCGCAAGGCCCTTGCGTCGCTGCAGCGGAGAGCGGCGCACCGTGGCGCCCTGCGCCTTGCGGAACAGGAACGCATCGACCGAGTAGCCGAGCAGGCCGCGACGGCTCACGAGTCCATCGTCGTCAAACAGGTAGCCGCGCCTGCGCCACGCCTGCCAAGCCGCCAGCAGGACGGGCAGGGGCCAAGCCAGGGCTAGCAGCCCGACGAGCCCGAGCGCCGGGACCAACGCTGCCGTCGCCACAAGCGCCGGGAGAATGCCCACGCTCAGCAACCGGGCGCGGATGTAGAACGGCGAGATTGCCGTGAAGCCGGCATTGTCCGGACGCAGGCTGAGCCGCATGCCTTCCTCGCCGAATACACGCGCACGCAGATCCGCAAGCTTGGGGACACCGACCAGCGGCGCGTGCAGCGTTTGTGCGCCGACCGGCGCGTTGTTGCCGGACGGGGCGCCGCTTGTCGCCGGGAGCATCTTCAAGCGACAACAGCCCATCTGGACCATGATCAGACCTTGCGCGACCGACACCTGCTGGATCTTGGCGCGCTCGACTACGACCTCCTTGCGCGTTAGCAGCCCCGCTCGGGACCGGAACGCCGAACCGTCCTGGCGGAGTTCGAAGTCGTGGAAGCGCAGGAACGCCGACGCCACCGCCAAGAGCGCCAGCAACGTGACGCCCGCGATCACCAACACCGCCACCACGAGCACGCCGAACCAGAGGCCGAGAGCGAGGAGTTCTTCGGCGGCCGCCGTGACGGCGCGCGTCGCCAACCCCTCGGTCACTTCGCCAAAGGTCTGGAACAGCACCGGCAGGATCGCCAAGCCGACGAGGACGTTGCGGCTCGTGAAGCCGATGCGGACCATGTCAGACGCGCCGAGTTTGAGTAGCGGCGGCGCCTCGCCATCGGGGGCCGGCGTGGCAACCTGGTGCCTGCGCTGTTCGAAGCGTTCGCGCAGCGTATCCGCGAAAGACCGGGGAATGGCCGGTAGCTGTCCCTCTCGCGCCGTCGAGCCGGCGGTCTCGAATGTCACGGTCGCGAGACCGAGCAAGCGATCGACGAGTGACTGTTCGACGTCCATGCCCTGCACGCGGTCAAACCGGATCTCGAGTTGGGTCTTGCGGAACACGCCTTGGCGGATGCGCAAACCGTCGCCATCGGAAGCGAACCGAAAGAACCAGTAGCGCAGGATCGCCGTTGCGAGGAGCAGGACCAGCACCAGCACCACGGCGAGCACGGCCCAGCCCAAGCCGTCGCTTCGCAAGGCCACCACGACCACTCCCGCCGAAGCTGCCATCTGCATGGCGACGCCGGTAAGCCGCTTGATGGCGCTGGTGAAGAAAAACAGGACGCCGAACGGCGAGGTCCGCTGCCAGTTCAGGTCAGTCAAGGGCCACCGGGTCCGGGTCCGCCAACGCGTGATCGCCCAAGCGCGTCGCGACAAACGCGCGCAAGCGCTCGGCCACATCGCTGCCTAGGCCATCGATACGCAGGTCGCCGCCACGGCCCCCGGCGGTGAATACCGTGAGCCGAGCGAGACCGAAGCGACGATCGAGCGGCCCACTCGCCGTCTCGGCATGCTGCACGCGGTTGTACGGTACGGCCTTGACCGACCGCCACAGGACCCCCGCCTTGTAGACGAGGTCCTTGTCGCGCACTACGTAGCCGCGGCGCGGCACGTCCAGCAACGGCCAGACGAGTGCGCGCGCCGCGGCGAGCACGACCACGCTCCAGCCGGCGAGGACCAGTTCCAGCCCGACCCCCGGGGTGTCGAGGACGAAACGTAGAGCGCTCGCCACACCGGCTGCGATCGCTACGGTCGCCCAACGCAGCAGCGCCTTGGTCTGCAGACAACGCACGAAGGCTGGGTCCAGAGCCAGCCAGTCCAGTTCCGCGGCGCCCGGCAGCGATTCGAGCGCCACCTCCGGGTTGACGAACACCGATTACAGGTCCCGACGATCCACGATGGGAACGGCGGTGCGCATTTTCGCCGCGATCTCCGATGCATCGCGCATGTCGGCCAGGTCGAGGCTCGGTCTCGCGGGTCGCAGCACCGCACCGCTTATGCGCGTGCCGAGGACGTTGTAGTTAAGCCAAACCTCTAACGCGAGCGGCGCGACGCGCTCCAGCATCAAGACGGTGCGGTCGTTATTCGCTTGCGATATTAGGGATAGCATACGTCTTGATTTCCGGGTAATACGTGTAAAAAGAAAGAGTTGGACAATAAGTATTGGCGGAGAGGAGGACCGCCAGAATACCGATTTCAAGCGACTCTCCGCCACCTTCGTCAACACCGTCAACGTTCCCGGCCGCTACGGCGATGGACGCGGGGGGCACGGCCTGAGCCTTCTGGTGAAACCTGCCTCCACCGGCGGCTTCTCCAAGTCCTGGGCGCAGAGGATACGCCTCGACGGAAGAGCCGCCAACGTCGGCCTCGGCGCCTACCCGGTCGTCACGCTCGCACGCGCGGCAGAAGGCGCTTGCCAACGCCCGCATCGTCTCCGAGGGCCGCGACCCCCGGGACCGGGCCAGCCTCGCGCCAACCTTCGAGCAGGCCGTCGAGGAGGTCATCGGGATCCACGCGGAGAACTGGAAGGACGGTGGCAAGTCCGCCGCCCAGTGGCGCGCCAGCCTGCGGGACTACGCCGTCCCGAAGATCGGCGCGAAGCGCGTGGACCGCATCAGCACCGCCGACGTCATGGAGGTGCTGCTGCCGATCTGGTCGATCAAGCGGGAGACCGCAAGGCGCGTCCGGCAGCGCATCGGCGCGGTCATGAAATGGGCGGTCGCGCAGGGCTACCGCGAGGACAACCCCGCCGGGGACGCCATCTCCGTCGCGCTGCCCAAGAACAGCGTCCGCCGCCAACACCAGAGGGCGCTGCCCCACGCGCAGGTCGCCGAAGCGCTCCAGCGGGTGCGCGCATCCAAGGCGCACCGGGCGATGGCGCTCGCCTTCGAGTTCCTCGTACTGACCACCTGCCGCTCGGGAGAGGTCCGGGGTGCGCGATGGGACGAGGTGGACGACGCCGCGGCCACTTGGACCGTGCCGCCGGAACGCATGAAAGCGAAGCTGGAGCACCGCGTGCCTCTCTCCAGCCGCGCGGTGGCCGTGCTCGACGAAGCGCGACACATCTCCGACCAGAGCGGCCTCGTGTTTCCCTCGCCGACCGGTCGGGTGTTCAGCGACAGCACGCTCTCCAAGCTGTTGCGGGAACTCGACGTCGGCGCCGTCCCGCACGGGTTCCGCTCCAGCTTCCGGGACTGGGCGGCGGAGCGGACCGACGTGCCGCGCGAGGTGTGTGAACTCGCCCTGGCCCACGTCAACAGCGACCGCGTGGAGGCCGCTTACCGCCGGAGCGACCTGTTCGAGAAGCGCCGCGATCTCATGGCCGCCCGGGGTGCCTACGTCACCGCTAGCCGCACCTAGACCGCAACCGTCGTCGAAACGTGCTCCTCGACACCCTCAAAGCTCAGCCAGATCACGGGCGCAAACGGTGTAGATTCTAAACGCCGTTAGCGGCGGCTGACTCTACTTCGTTGCAGAGCATATCGTCCCAGGCACGCGGGGCCGGCCTCATTGAAATGACCTTGCCGGACAGGCCCACGAGCAGGAACCAGCGGTACCGCCGCACGCCCGCCGGAGAGGTGCTGGCTCGCCAACTTATGGAATCCAGCAAAATGAACTCCGCCTCCATCGTCTCGAAGGTCTGGAGCTTCTTCACCACGCTGCGCGACGACGGCGTCGGCTACGGGGACTACCTCGAGCAGTTGACCTGCTTGATCTTCCACAAGATGGCGGACGAATACGCCAAGCCGCCGTACAGCCGCGACATCGGCATTCCCAAGAGCTTCGCCTGGACGAGCCCGACGACCCGCCGCGGCGCGGAGTTGGAGGCGCACTACGTCACGCTTTTGCGCAGGCTCGGCTCGCCTTGACGGCGGAAGGGCGTGGTGTCGGTCGTGCGGTTCGTCGAATTGGAGCCCGTCAGAAGGCCCCTTGGTCCGGGGTTTCACGCGCGTGAGCCCGCGCCACCTGCGCGATGGCTCGTAGCGCCCGGTTCACGGCGGCAGAGTCCCTGAATACCTTTGCCACGTCCGGCTCAAGTACGACGACATTTGTACCCCGGCGGTACGCTTCGTGGTGCTTGCCTCTGACACCCTCGGAAAAGTCGTACTCTTTCCGCATTGTGTCAACGTCATTCTGACTCATAACTTCTGCGCTCCCGGTGCGAAGCTTCCCTCGCGCTGATGATCCGAATCCGGTTGTCCGCACTCTCCGCGTAGGACACGACCAGCAACCGCCCGTGCTCTGAGAGACCTATGCTCAGGAAGCGATGCTCCCCGGCCGAGTGGTCCGGGTCGAGTATCGTCACCTCGAACGAATCCCCGAACACTGTTGACGCTTCGCCGAAGTCGACGCCGTGCTTGCCGATGTTCGTCCGTTGTTTCCCGTGGTCCCACTCGAACTCCAGAGGCTGTTCCTTCCTATCCCTTTCCGTCTATGGAACTCGTCGACTACTTTACGCCGCCCCGAGTGCTTGGTCCATGATGCTTGTGTCTTGGATCCTCGTGCAACCCAGAGTGCATCACAGGTGGCGGCGCTTGCGTCGATCCAGATCGGTTCGGGAAGATTCGGGCTGTCGCCTTCACCACAACTACATCGCTGAACCGCAGCGCGACGTAAGCGAGGGCCTCAATGGTCGTGCGCGCTGGTCAGGAAGACGATGGCTGGACCAGCCTTGGGTCGAACGGGTGGCGACTCGATGATCTGATGGTTGCGTGAGCGGCGTCGGCGTGCCGGGGGTTCAGCAGATAGTTCCAACTCTTGGGAACGACCGCGCTCGGCACCTTCAACAAGGCGGATGCGCCGGAAACCAGCCACTCGCTGCCGATGCTCTGCGTGAGTGGACGACTATCCTCCCATTGTTCGCCGGGTTGGTCGTCATTCAGGGACAACACGCCAACAGCAGAACAATCGACCTCCAGCAACTGGTAATCGGCAGGGAGTTCATCCGGCGCCAAGTCGAAATTGACCATCACTTCCAATAGCGCCAGCGCGGGACTCTCGGAAAGATAGACCACCGGCACACCGGCGAAGTGCCATCGCCCGCTGCGGTGGACGCCGCCAAGGCCATTGAGGTCGGCGTGGTTGCTGATTCGCCATGGAATCAAGCGAAATAGCCTTCATCCAATTGGCCAAGGATTTCCTCCACAACTTGGCCGCCCGCCTCCGTTTGCAAAAGTTCCATCGCGCTGATGCCGCCGAAGGACCGGCGCGGCTTGCGCAGCCATGCGAGCGCCATTTCCGAATTTCCCAAGACGGCTTCCGCCATCGCCCGAATTTTCACGGCACGCAAGAAGCAGCCGGTTTCATTGCGGTGAGCGGTCGACCGTTTTGGCGTCGATGACTGAGCGTTCGCGGCGGCACAATCCAATCGACTTCCCGCCGGGTGAAGCCACTGTCAACGAGCACCGTCATCAGTTCGGGCGACACACCCTTGCGGGTGACTTCGGCAAGGTCCAAGGCAGTCTCGATGGGCCTGTTCAACAATCGACTCACATGCGCCAAGGCTCTGGCTGAGATGCCTTCGATACTGCCTTGTGGCGTGAATTCGGTGCCTGCATCCATCTTCTCGTCCAACCCGCCATGGCGATATACCGATGCTACATGAGCAAATTGCCCTAGACAATTCTGGCCTGTCCAGAGGCACTTGCGCTGTAGGGTTTTTCGCCGGACCTCGCCGGATTGCGGCTGGTTGCCCAGCAATCAGAGCCTCGGCGAGGCGTGCGGGGGCGCGACAGATGGTCAAACTGGTCGTTATGGGGTCTTCACGGTGTCTAAACGCGAATCGTTCCTCCTTCGACGGCTTGGGGTAAGCCGGGGCGTTGGGGTGGAAATCTCGGATTCAAGGCCCGTGAAGTCGGAAAACGTCCGAAATGCCGCGTTTCTTGGGGTAAAGAATAAATCCACCGCCCGCAAGCCCTTTGTTTCAGCGGCTCTCAGAACAGCGCAAGTGGCTCGTCCAGACGAGGATGGATGCCTGCGGGTCGGAAACGCGTGGCCGCAACGCGTCGAACCGCCCGTTGAGGGCCAGTTGCCCAGCTCCAAGAGGCTGCGACGTGCGGTGTCGCGATCCTGCAAGGTTATACTCACTTCATCGAGGTGGAGGCGCGTGCTGCCGGTCAGCGCCAGGGCCATCGCTGGCGACATCCCGGCCTTGCCGTTCAGCAGCCGCGACAGCGCCTGCCGGGTGCAGCCGAGCCGAGACGCCGCCTCGGTCACCGACAGGTTCGCCGCCTCGAGATTGTCGCGCAGTATCTCGCCCGGATGGCAAGGATTCAGCATGGCCATGATCGGCGTTCCTCTTGGTTCGGTGGTAGTCCACGCAAGTCCATGTCCAAGGAGATGTCCTCACGTCGCTGGGTTGACCTCGTATTCCGCACGAACTCGCAAATCCCGCCCCGCCATTTGATCGAAGGTCCATTGCAGAGCATCCGGTCAACGCACTGCCCGGACCTCCAAACGCAGACCCTCGCGCTCCTGCAGGCAGCGGATGATCTCGAACAGGTTGCGTGCCTGCGGGTTGCCGTGCGGCCCCAACATCCGCATCAGGCTCTTGGGAGACTTGCGGGTCATTCCGCCGAGTTCCCGAAATCCGATTGTCGCGTAGCAGGGATAGGCCAACGTCCACTTCCCCGGCGAGCATACACGTCACGCCTTCTTCCAGAAGCGCCTCGCGGAACCCCGGATCGCGTGCCAGCCGCTCTCGAACCGTCTTCCTGAAGTCTCGGGTCAATGGCATGTGCCTAGTCCTCGTACGGTGCCGTTGCGGTGACAAGCGAAGTCAAAGCCCAGTTCGGAGGGCGGGTTGAAGCGATAGTACTCTTCCTCGTCGTGGGCCTCACGCCTGCCGCAGTCCCGCGGCGCGAGCGTAACGATGCGCGGGGTAGCGCACCGTATAAGCCATTGACCCGGTTTGCCGCTGGATGAACCACGCTGGGTGAACCTTGTTGCGGGGGATGCTGGCGAGGCTAGATTCTGCCGCTGATGCGACCGACGTTCGGGCGAACGTGCGGTTGCTGCTCGACATTGACGTAACAACAGTGAGGTCAAGGACATGGCGCGGACGCTCTGGCGGCGCGATGAGCAAACCGAGGGCAAAGGCGCGGAACGGTGAGCCACACCGGCGCGGCCTAGCGCGTGTGTCTGTAGATGCGGGATCGGACTCCTGACGGGCGCTCTCGCACGTCCTGGGGGACTAGGACGAGCGCCGGATCGTCGCGTGCGCCAACACGCGTTTCATATTGCGACGCGGAGTTGACGGCGGACTACGGTTAGATTCGAGGCGCTGGAGTGATTCCTGCCCTCCTTCCGAGGCCCGCATGCGAGTGCGGGCTTTCGTGCATTTGGAGCGCGATGACGTACATCGCCTACCTCGGTTGTTCCGGCATTGGCGGGATTGCCCCGGTTCGCCTCCGCTTCGCTTTCTGGCCATCATGACCGGGAGCGGTGTTGGCCCGAAGATCGGCGCTGCGCGCTCTGCTGTTCAGTGTCCCATTCGAACATGGCCGCAAGAAGCTCCGGGGTCGAATAGTCCGTGATATCGTCGTCCGAGAATCCGTCCGCCCGTTGGCGGTCGAGATACCAGCGCTGAAAATCCTCGTAGTCCGCCAGCACGCGGGCTCCGCCGATCCGCTCGAAGCCGCCTATTCCTGCGAGCCAGTTCCGCACCTTCCGGACCGCGACCGCATGGCAACATGGTGTGCTTCGACATCGCTCCCGGCGAGATCGGATATCGCCGCCTGGTATCGGAAGCGCTCCTGCTCCAACACCAGAATGACCTTCCTGGCCAGCCGCCCCGCGCCGAACCGGCAGCAACCGAAGTCGAGCCCAAGCTCGAACGGCATATTTAGACGGTAGTACTCGCCCCCCTCACGCGCCTGACACCTACTGAGATCGTGGATTGAGTACTTGGACGAGGCCACCAGTTCGAGAATCTTTTCCACACGCGGTTCCCCGGCATCGCTCCTCTCCTTGGCGATGCGGGGTCTCAACCCGAACCTAATCAAGCAGAACAGAACGGCCTGCAGAATAGGTTCGTAGTCTTCGTCGAACGGGCAGTTTACGAATGCGTTGCGTTCGAAATCGCCCTCATCTTCCGACGCAGCGTCTAGCCTTCCGGCGGAAATGGATCATGCCCAAACGAGTTACGTTCGCGGATCCGCCCATCCCGGCCGTGAACATACACCTCGGTTCGCTGCTTTCGCGCAATCTCCCGGGCTGCATCGATGGCTTCGCGTTGCGTATCATAGCGGCGCGTCACGCGCTCAGCGCCCCCTTTGCGGACTGCCCACTTTCCGTCCCGTGGCACGACGTGTTGACCTTTGCCAGCCATGGCCGCTGTCCTTGCTTCTCGCTTGCGAACCAGTATACCACTGGGCGCTTCCCCAGTGCCTCCGGAGACGTACCTCGTGGCTCCGCGCGAGCAGGGACAATCCCCTCGCTCCTCACTGTCGTATTCGGCTCCAGCGACGGCCAGAACACCGTCGAAGACCTGCGGACCAAGCTTGCCGGTTGGTTCGACGAAGGTATGAATCGGGTGTCCGGCTGGTACAAGTGCTAGCGAAGATTCTGATCTTCGTCATAGCCGCCGCCCTCACCGTCGCGACTAACGCGAGTTCCATCCACATCGCCTAAGAGCCTTGGCGCAACGACGCGCTCCGCGCGCAGATTGCCGCCCAGGCCGAGGCGGCGGCCCAGGAAGACCATCCCGCGCCGCTCTTGGCCAATGACTACAAGACCTTCGAAACTCTCCCGATCTGCTGGGACAATGTCGGCAACGACTGGTTCAGTCGCCGGGTTTACGTGAGTCCTCCGCATGGACCCGCGGAACCCGCCCCACCGCCGTCAATCGGAGATCCATGCAGAGCACCCGGTCAACGCACTGTCCGGACCTCCAAACGCAGACCCTCGCGCTCCTGCAGGCAGCGGATGATCTCGAACAGGTTGCGTGCTTGCGGGTTGCCGTGCGGCCCCAGCATCCGCGTCAGGCTCTTGGGAGACTTGCGGGTCATTCCGCCGAGTTCCCGAAATCCGAATGTCGCGTCGACGTGGTCGCGTAGCAGGGATATGCCAACGTCCACTTTCCCGGCGAGCATACACGTCACGCCTTCTTCCAGAAGCGCCTCGCGGAACCCCGGATCGTGTGCTAGCCGCTCTCGAACCGTCTTCCTGAAGTCTCGGGTCAATGGCATGTGCTCAGTCCTCGTGACGCGAACTTCGAGATCCGTGTCGGCGTCATGCACGGGGCCTCGTCACTGGCCGCTCGATGTTCCCGTCTTCGGTCGGTGGGCCTCCGCTGCTTTCGTCCGAGTCAAGAGCCTGCTTGGTGATGATCGCCCGCACGCGGTTGGTGGGGGAGAGCAGGTCCTGGTTCTCCGCCTGGGCCAGATCGTTCCTCTGCCGTCTTGACTGCTATCTGCGCGTCGTCGAAGCCGGCCTCAAGCAGCATGGAGTGTTGGTGTAAGTTGGTTACGGACGTGATTGGGCAAAAGTGGGTCGCTTCTTCCGAGTTCGTCGCGCACTCGGAAAACGGCCAGCGGAACTCGCTGCGGGAACCGAGCACCCTTGCCCTAGCGGAACACGCGGTAAAGAGGGGTGTGGAGCGATGGTTGTGAGAATCGTTGAGGAAGGCTGGGACGCCGAACTGGCCACTGGCCTTCGACTCTGTGCCGACGATGTCCTTTTCGTCTCTCCTTTCATTAAGGCCCGTGCGATAGAGCCGATGCTCGACCAACTCCGCGGCAGCCGAATCATCACGCGATTCAGCCAGCAGGATTTCGTTGACCGAGTGAGTGACATTGCTGCGCTTCGGCTGTTGCTCGAAGCCGGTGCTGCCATCCGCGGAGTGCGTCATCTGCACGCCAAGCTCTACGTATTCGGATCTGAGCGCGTGATCATCACGTCTGCGAATCTGACGCACGCGGGCCTCAAGCGCAACCACGAATTCGGTTTGGTGACGGATGAACGTTGGGCCGTCACCGATTGCCGCAAGTACTTCAACGACATGTGGGCGCGGGCTGGCGACGACCTGTCAGCCGACCAGCTACAGAAGTGGGAAGAGCGCGTCACGCGACATCTCGCGTTTGGCGGCACGACGCACCCCAAAGGTGAAGTGATCGAGGACATGGGCGTAGACATCGGGATCCCCCGTCCACCTCAGACTGGCGCTGAGATCTTCGACGACCCGGTCCAAGCGTTCGTGAAGTTCCTAGGCCAGGGGGATGATCGGGCATCCCTATCGACCAAGACGTTGGACGAAGTGGACGGTAACGGGTGTCATTGGGCACTTTCGTATCCTGCGCGCCCGAGAATTGTCCGAGACGACGCGGTGATGTTCATCGCCAGACTGGTAGAAGGTGGAGATATCCGTGTATTCGGCCGCGCACTGGGGATGGCATACCGATCAGGTCGTGACGACGCTACGGACGCTGATCTTTCTCGACGCCCTTGGAAATCACGATGGCGGAGGTACGTCCGAGTACACCATGCCGAGTTCGCCGCCGGGACTCTTGGCAACGGCGTTTCGCTTGGCGAATTGATGGACAACCTAAAGCACCGCACCTTCGAGTCCACAGCCCGCAACTTTGCGAGCGGTACTGGCGATACGGACCCACGACGCTCGATCATGAGGAAGCCTGCGATGGAACTAACAGCCGAGGCAGAGGTATGGCTAAGGGAGCGTCTCGAGGCAGCCTTCCGGGCCCACGGCAAGGTCCCGCATGGGGCGATTGCCGACTTGGACTGGCCAGAGTTGCCTGCGTCCTCCCAGACTGATGACGTCAAGGAGCTAGTGCACGAAGTGCTCATGGCGATGATTGAACGCTCGTCTGACGACTTCGACGAGCACATAACGCGGAAAGTGTGCGAAAAGATCGAAGCCTACCCGCGATGGCTCAGCCGGTACGAGATCCTTTGCGACGAGCACAGCAGGTCAATCCGTAGCCGTGATGGCAAGTCGGTGGTGAATAATTCCATTGGCCGGTGGACCAAGAGGGCCCTCGGTGCCGCGTCGTTGAGGCAAGTTGCCGCTCCACCTGGTACGACGTCGCTGATCCAGAGCTACACGCTGCTACACTTTTCGGCACCGGGGCGGCCGACTGATCTTGTGACGTGAATTGCACAATAGCGCCTGGATTGCCGGCAACGGTCCAAACCTCTCGGTAACGGAGTGCGTTGACGTTGGCGCGCCGTACAGCGCCTTATCGAGTCGACGAACCTGTGGGTGCGGGTGTGCCCCGCCTTGATGCTGGTCGAGGTCGGCGCCATCGTCCACTGCGCCGGCCTCGCGGCAGCGGTCGCCGAACGTGATCGAAATGTATTGCGAGCCCCGGTCGGAGTGGTGGATCACGCCGCGCTGCTCCAGCGCCATGCCAACAACCGCCATATGGCGGCCCTGACCGTCGCTGTCTTATCAGCGTGCGGTGACCCACCATCGAAGCCGGGCAACATCGCTTGATAGTATGGTGTCCGAAGGAGCCGTCGCTCTTGGCGACTACCAGTGAGCGGCACATCCCCGAGGGTGAAACCTCGAGGTTCAGGCGGCTCAAAGACTCGATGGAGACGGGCGAGATGGAATCATGATCACGGGTGAGCTGAAGTCCAAGGTCGACCAGATCTGGAACACCATGTGGTCGGGCGGCATCTCGAACCCGCTCTCGGTCATTGAGCAGCTCACCTACCTGCTCTTCATCAAGCGTCTGGACGAGCTGCACACGCGCGAGGAGCATAGAGCCGCCCGCGCCGCCCACCCGATCGCGAAGCCCCTGTTCACCGCCCGCCAAGGCGCTCTGCGCTGGTCGCATCTCAAGGAGCTTGCGCCGGAGCGAATGTTCGAGACGGTGCGGGACCAAGTGTTCCCCTTCATCAAATCGCTGGGGCAGACGGGGGACTCGGACGAGGGTTCAACCTACACCCATCACATGAAGGACGCCCTCTTCATGATGCCGACGGCCCGGGTGCTGGCCAACGTGGTCGACCAGCTCGACGACATCGACATGGCCGACCGCGACACCAAGGGTGATCTCTACGAGTACATGCTCGGCAAGATCGCCACCGCCGGGCAGAACGGGCAGTTCCGCACGCCCCGCCACATCATCAGGCTGATGGTGGACATGACCGCGCCCACTCCGAAGGACGTCATCTGCGATCCCGCTTGCGGCACCGGCGGCTTCCTCGTCGCCGCCTCCGAGCATCTCGTCGAGCACCACGGCGACCGCATCTACAGGAATGCCCAGGCCCGCCGCCGGTTCAACGAGGGCACCTTCCACGGCTACGACTTCGACACCACCATGCTGCGCATCGGCAGCATGAACATGCTGTTGCACGGCGTGGAGAATCCAGACATCCGCTACAAGGACTCGCTGGCCCAGAACGACTTGGCGGCAGGCGGGGACGACGCTGAGCGGTACTCGCTCGTCCTTGCCAATCCGCCGTTTGCGGGCAGTCTCGACTTCGAGTCCACCGCCAAGGACCTGCAGCAGGTCGTCAAGACGAAGAAGACCGAGCTGCTGTTCCTCGCCCTCTTCTTGCGCCTGCTCCAGACCGGCGGCCGCGCCGCCGTCATCGTGCCCGACGGCGTACTTTTCGGGTCGAGCAAAGCGCACAGGACCTTGCGCAGGATTCTGGTCGAGGAGCAGAAGCTCGACGCCATCGTCTCCATGCCCTCCGGCGTCTTCAAACCCTACGCCGGGGTCTCCACCGCCATCCTGCTCTTCACCAAGACGAACTCCGGAGGTACGGACGACGTCTGGTTCTACGACATGCAGGCCGACGGCTACTCGCTGGACGACAAGCGCATGCCGCAACCGGAGAAGAGCGACCTTGCCGACATCCTCGCCCGCTGGTGGAACCGCGAGGCGGAACGCAAGCGGGCGCGGACGGACCAGAGTTTCCTCGTGCCCAAGGCCGAGATCGCGAGCAACGACTACGATCTCTCGATCAACCGCTACAAGGAGGTCGAATACGACGCGGTGGAGTACGACCCGCCGATGGTGATCCTGAAGCGGATGGGGAAGGTGGAGGCGGAGATCGCGGACGGGCTGGTGGAGTTGGAGGGGATGTTGAGATGAGTTGGCCGGTCGCGACAGTCCGCGAGGTCTGCGAGGTCGTCTCTGGAGCTACCCCCAAGACTGGCAAGCGGGAGTTCTGGGGCGGGAATGTTCCCTGGGTGACACCGAAGGATCTGAGTGAGCTCGGTCGGAAGCATCTCAGCGATACGCCCCGGAAGATCACAAAGGCGGGGTTGAAGAGTTGCTCAGCCAGAATGTTGCCTGCGCAGTCTGTTCTGTTCAGTTCGCGGGCGCCCATCGGCTTGGTAGCCATCAACACGCTACCCGTCTGCACCAACCAGGGCTTCAAGAGTTTAGTGCCTCGCTTCGACTTGATTTCGCCTGACTTTCTTTTTTGGTGGCTTAAGGCCCAAGAAAAGCATATCCAGAACAAAGGGCGAGGAGCGACGTTCAAGGAGGTATCCAAGAAGATCGTCGAAGACCTCCAAATTCCCCTCCCGCCCCTCGACGAGCAGAGGCGGATTGCGGGGATTCTGGATGCGGCGGACGCCTTGCGGGCCAAGCGACGCGAGGCCCTCGCCCAGCTCGACACGCTCCTCCAATCCACCTTCCTCGACATGTTCGGCGACCCCCTCACTAATCCCATGGGGTGGCGGGTCGGCCGTCTAGAGGATTACTTCAGCGAGACACGTGCAGGAACCTGCTGCGGACCATTCGGCAGCGCGCTTAAGAAAAATGAGTATGTTGACGACGGTGTGCCGGTTTGGGGCATCGACAATGTCAAGCCAAATCAGTTCATCCAGAAACGAAGCCTCTTCATAACCCCAGCGAAATTCGCTCAATTGCGTCGATATTCAGTCGAACCCGGCGATATTCTGATTTCACGTGCGGGCACCGTTGGCCGAATGTGCGTGGCTGTGCCGACGGTCGAACGGTCCATTATTGGTACTAACCTGATTCGATTGACCCTTAATCCGGGCGCGATGACGCCTGTGTACTTCGCATGCCTTTACACCTTCTGTGGCGATCGACTACCTGGCCTGAGAGCATCTGGTGATGACAGGTCCTACTCGTTCTTGAACACGACTAGACTCAAGTCACTGGTCGTGCCGCTCCCCCCTCTCGACCTCCAACATCGCTTCGCGGCCATCGTTCAATCCGTCGAACAACAGAAAGCCAGCCAGCGAGCGCACCTCGCCGAACTCGACACCCTCTTCGCCGCCCTGCAATCCCGTGCCTTCCGGGGAGATCTCTGAGCCGCTATGGAAGTCTCCGCCAACTTCGCGTTCCTGAAGCAGGAGTTCCCGCATGCGGCGGAGAGCGCGAGTTATGCGGAGCGCCACGTCTACGGCGACCCGCGGGCGTCCTGCTTCCATGCAAGGCACGCGCTGGAGCGGCTGGTCAAGCGTGTCTACAAGGTCGACAAGACCCTCGACCCACCGAAGGTCACGAACCTGGACGCTTACCTCAGCGAGCCCGCCTTCCGTGCGCTCGTCCCCGAGGTCGTGTGGCAGAAGGCGGAGTACATCCGGAACGCGGGCAACGTGGCCGTGCACGGCAACAAGGCGCCCGCGCCGGAGCTGGCGCTGAACGTGGTGCGGGAGCTGGCGCACATCCTCTACTGGGCGGGTCGCACCTATCTGCGGAAAGGGGCGGAGAGTCTTCGCGGGAAGTCCTTCGACGAGTACCTGATCCCCACACTCGAACCGGGGGACGCGCCGGCCAGCATCGAGGAACTGGACGCCCTCAAACGCCAACTGGACGCAGCCGAAGACGCGCGCAAGGATGTCGAAGGCGAGCTGGAGGTGCTGCGTGAACGGCTCGCCGCCATCAAGGCGGAGAACGAGATCGTCCCGGAGACCCGCAACTGGAACGAGAGCACAACCCGCAGTCTGATCATCGACCTGGCCCTGCAGCGTGCCGGCTGGCCGCTCGACCAGAAACACGACCGTGAATACGAAGTCACGGGCATGCCGAACGCGTCGGGGGTCGGTTACGCCGATTACGTCCTGTGGGGCGATGACGGCAAGCCGCTGGCGGTGGTGGAGGCGAAGAAGACCACTGTCGATCCGGCAGTGGGTCGACAGCAGGCCAAGCTCTACGCGGACTGCCTGGAGGCCATGCACGGCCAGCGCCCGATCATCTTCTACACGAACGGGTACGAGACCTACCTGTGGGACGACCAAGCCTACACGCCGCGCTCCGTGGCCGGCTTCCACAAAAGGGACGAGCTGGCGTCACTGCTCCATCGCCGGGTTCACCGCGAGCCGCTGGACGTGGCGCGGGTGAAGAACGCCATCGTCGAGCGGTACTACCAGAAGCGGGCCATCGGGAGCATCGGCGAGCAGTTCTCACAGGCGCGGCGCAAGACGCTGCTGGTGATGGCGACCGGCAGCGGCAAGACACGCGTGGCGATCGCGCTGGTCGACCTTCTCCAGCGGGCGGGCTGGGTGAAGCGGGCGCTGTTCCTGGCGGACCGGATATCGCTGGTGAATCAGGCCGTGGGGGCATTCAAGGCCCACCTGCCAGAGTCGAGCCCGGTGAACCTGGTGACCGAGAAGGACAAGGCGGGCCGGGTCTACGTCTGCACCTATCCGACGATGATGGGGCTGATCAACGAGACGACGGGCACAGAGGCCCGCTTCGGGGTCGGGCACTTCGATCTCGTGATCATCGACGAGGCGCACCGGTCGGTGTATCAGAAGTACGGGGCCATCTTTCGGTACTTCGACTCGCTGCTGGTGGGCCTGACCGCGACGCCGCGGGACCAGGTTGACCGGAACACGTACGAGCTCTTCGACGTGGAGCCAGGCGTGCCCACCGACGCGTACGAACTCGCGACTGCGGTGGCGGATGAATATCTCGTACGACCGAAGGTTCAGCAGGTGGATCTCCGGTTCCCACGCGAGGGCATCGACTACGACTCGCTCAGCGAGGAAGAGCAGGCGCAGTGGGAGAGCCTCGATTGGGGCGACGACGAGGATGATCGCGGGCTGCCGGAACGGGTCAACGCGTCCGCGATCAACAGTTGGCTGTTCAACAGCGACACCGTCGACAAGGTGCTGCAGCATCTCATGGAGAACGGCCACACCGTCGACGGTGGCGACCGACTGGCCAAGACGATCATCTTCGCGCGCAATCACGAGCATGCGAAGTTCATCGAAGAGCGGTTCAACCACCACTACCCGCGGTACGCGGGGCACTTCGCCCGCATCATCGATCACTACGCGACGTATCCGCAGAGCCTGCTCGATGATTTCTCACGGAAGGACAAAGCGCCGCATATCGCGATCTCGGTGGACATGCTTGATACCGGCATCGACGTGCCCGAGATCGCCAACCTGGTTTTCTTCAAGCCGGTCTACTCGCGGATCAAGTTCTGGCAGATGATCGGGCGCGGTACGCGCCTGTGCCCCGATCTGTTCGGACCCGGGGACGACAAGCACGACTTCCGCGTCTTCGACTTCTGCTTCAACTTCGACTTTTTCGGCGAGCATCCGGAGGGGATCGAGGATAGTGGCGGCGTTTCCCTCCGCGCCCGGCTCTTCCGGTCGCGGGTGCGGTTGCTGTCCGACGTCCAGTCCATGCCGGACCTGGACCCGGAGGCGGCGCTGGCCGGGGCGTTGACGACGGAGCTCCACCGGGAAGTGGCGGCGATGAACCGCGAAAACTTCATCGTGCGGATGCAGCTCGAGGCGGTAGAGCGTTTCCAGCAGCGGGCCTCATGGGAGCGGCTCACCGCGTCCGACGTCGATGTCCTGCAGAGTGAGGTTGCCGGGCTGCCCAGCGAGATCGAGACCGACGACATCGAGTCCCGCCTGTTCGATCTCAAGGCGCTGACGATGCAACTGGCCCTCGCCGAGGGCGACACGGGCACATTCGAGAAGCACCGCCGACGGGTGGTGGAGATCGCCATGCTGCTCGAAGAAAAGACCACAATTCCCGCAGTGGCGGCTCAGCTCGCCTACCTGGCTGCAGTGCAGGAGACCGCCTTCTGGGAAGGCATCGCCTTGAACGGTCTTGAGGAGCTGCGCATGCGCCTGCGTGGCCTGGTGCCCTTCCTCGACAAGAAGACGCGCAAGGTCGTCTACACCGACTTCCAAGATGAGATCACGGGCGTGCGCGAGGACGCCGTCGTCTACCTGCCGAAGATGACCGGGGTCCAGTACGAGAAGAAGGTGCAGGAGTACCTGAAGAACCATCTCGACCACATCGTGATCCACCGCCTCCGGACCAACCAGCCGCTCACGGCTACCGACCTTCGGGGGCTCGAACGGACGCTGGTCGAGATCGGCGAGGCCGACGGCCAGACGCTGTTGACCAGCCTCCTGGCGCGCAACGACGCGCCCTCACTGGCCCATTTCGTGCGGAGCCTGGTGGGGATGGACCGCGCTGCCGCGCAGGAGGCCTTCTCGGAGTTCCTCTCCAACCGAAGCCTGACCACGCCGCAGATCCGTTTCATCGAGATGGTGATCGACCAACTCACGGCACGCGGTGTCATGGAGCCGTCCGCGCTCTACGACGCGCCGTTCAGTGGCGTGCACGCCGGCGGTCCCGAGGCGTTGTTCGCCGGAAAGAGCAACGTCATCGAGGGGATCTTCGAGAAGTTGAAAGCCCTTCACCCGGAACCCCTGGCCGACGCCGGCTAAGACAACCGGTCTCTGAGGCCGCCGCGAGCCTATGGATGGCGGAGGCCGAAGCATCGAACCATCGCCAAGACGAGCACGCGGCCTTGGCCGCGTGACTCAACCAAAGCAGTCCCCGGCAAACCCGGCGCGGTTCACTCCTGATGGCGGCCCAATCTCTTGCGGTGCAGGTCGGGGTGGTAGGCACTATGCGTGTCGCGGGCGACCTTCTACTTTCGGGGCGGTCCTGCTACCGATCTGGAACGAGAAGCGCGAGACGGCGCGCCGGGTGAGGCGGCGCATCTCGGAGATCTGCCATGCTAGCCCATCTTTACCAAGGTGAGCGGCGATTTTGGGGATTCGGGCTTGGTTTTGCCCGATTTTCGCGCGCAAGTTGTTGATTTCCGGTCCGGGGAGGCGATGTAGTGCCATAATCGTTCGGATGGGCGTTGCGGCGCCGGGAGGGCCGCGATATCCTGGCCCGGCATGTTCGTCCGACGCACCCAGACGCGCCGCTCCGACAGCGGCGAGACCTACCACACGCGCCGCCTGGTGCGCTCGGAGCGCGTCGGCGGCAAGGTGCGCCAGCGCACCCTGCTCAACCTCGGGCGGCATTTCGACATCGAGCGGGAGCACTGGCCGCTGCTGTGCGTCCGCGTCGGCGAGGCGCTGTCCGGCCAGGCGGCGCTGCTGGCGGACTGCCCGCCGGCGGTGGAGCGCGAGGCGCAGCGGATCGCGGCGCAACTGATCGCGCGCGCGGCGGCGCCGGCGGGCGACGCGGCGGCGCCGACATTCAGGCGGTGGACGTGGATTCGCTGGAGCTGGCGCGCCCGCGCGGCGTCGGCGCGGAGCGGGTCGGCCTGTGGGCGCTCGAGCAGGCGGGGCTGCCGGCGCTGCCGCGCGAGTTGGGGATCGGCCGCGCGCTGCGCGCGGCGGCGCTGGGCTCGATCGTCGGGCGCATGGCGTTCCCCGCCTCGGAGCGGGCGACGATGCGCTGGCTGCGCGAGCGCAGCGGCCTGGGCGAGTTGCTGGATGTCGACTTCGAGACCATGGGGGCGATGCGGCTGTACCGCGCGTCGGACGCGCTGATGGCGCATCGCGAGGCGATCGAGTCGCACTTGTTCGACCGGGCGATGGGGCTGTTCGATCTGCGCCCGACGGTGACGCTGTACGACCTGACGAACACTTTCTTCGAGGGCGAGGCCAAGGGCCAGCCGCTGGCGCGGCGCGGGCACTCGAAGGAGAAGCGCGGCGACTGTCCGCTGTTGACGCTGGGGCTGGTGCTCGACGCCGGCGGCTTCGTGCGCCGCTCGCGGGTGTTCGCCGGCAACGTCGAGGAGGCGGAGACGCCGGCGGGGATGCTGGAGGCGCTGAGCGCGCCGAAGGGCGCGCTGGTGGTGATGGACCGCGGCGTCGCCACCGAGGACAGCGTCGCGTGGCTGCGCGCCGAAGGCTACCGCCATGTGGTGGTCAGCCGCGAACGCCGCCGGCGGTTCGACGCCGACGCCGCCGTGCCCGTCGAGACCCGGTCGAAACAGACCGTGCGCCTGCACAAGGAGGTTTCCGAAGATTCCGGCGAGACGCGCCTGTACTGCTACTCGGAGGAGCGGGCGAAGAAGGAGCGGGGCATCGTCGAGCGCTTCGCGAAACGCTTCGAGAAGGAGCTGGCGCTGCTCGACGAGGGGCTCTCGCGGCCGCGCACGCGCAAGCGGCTCGAACACGTCTGGCGGCGCATCGGGCGGCTGAGCGAGAACAGCCGCGGCGTCGCCCAGCACTACGACATCCGCGTCGCCGCCGACGCGGCCGGCGAGAAAGCCGTCGCCGTGACCTGGACCCGGCGCGCGGTCGAGGGCTCCATGGCGACGCATCCGGGCGTGTACTGCCTGCGCGGCAGCGAAGCCGACTGGGACGAGGAGGCCCTCTGGCGCACCTACGTCACCCTCACCGATCTGGAAGCCGTGTTCCGGTCCCTGAAGTCCGAACTCGGCTTGCGCCCCATCTACCACCACAAGCCGCTGCGCGCCGAAGGCCACCTGTTCATCACCGTCGTCGCCCACCAACTCGTCCAGATCGTCCGCAAGCGCCTGCGCGAGCGCGGCGAGCACGCCAGTTGGACCACGCTGCGCCGCGTCCTCGCCGGACAGCAGCGCGTCACCGCCACGTTCCGGCGCGCCGACGGGGGCGCGCTGCACGTGCGCAAGGCGACCCGCGCAGAACCCCGCCAACTGGCCATCTACGCGGCCCTCGGCGTCGACCCCAGCCCCGGAGGCGTCCAAAAGACCATCGTCTGAATCATCCGCAAAGCGGCCCGCGCGCATTTGTAGTGCCACTCGCGATTTTCAATCAACGCAACCCGTTGATCTTTGTAGGTTTACCTAAAACCTTGATAAACATGGGCTAGGGAGAGTTGTAAGAGAGCGTAAAGGGAAGCCGGGCCGGTGGCAGAGTCGGAGCGCACCCGGAGCTCGTATGGGTATCCTCGAAACGACAGCCCATTGCGGTCCGGCGTGTATATTCTCGTTGGTTACATGGGCGAGGATGAGGACCTCTCGACGATCTACATCTGACAGGCAGGAGTACGGTCGGGGCGACGATCTGCCACGACCACTATCTCGGTCTGGTCCAACGCTTTCTGTCCATGCGCGGCGCGCAAATCTGGGTGAACCTGAGCTACGACAACGTCGTAGACCTCAAATGGTCTTCGGTCCTGCGCCTCAGGGCCGTTGAGAACCGGTTCTTCTCGCTCTGCACGCTGCATGACAATGGGGGAAGAAGGATCCATCCTTTTGGTTACTCGCCTGACGGTCAGGAGCTTTGGGAAGGCGCGCTGGCACAGAGGTTGCGGGACCATTGTCCGCCTGCCACGAGGCCGACACCGTCTACGTCGTTGAGCTGGACATGTCCATGACCGGGAGACGGCTCCGCTGGTCGACCATTCCCCTCCCGCCGAAGCCGAAGCGCGCTCGGAATGGAACAGTAAGCAGCCCGGTTCGCCTTGCCTTGCGAAATGACGAGCCGGTCGTCTGCCTCAAGAGTGGCTGGCGACCCATCGGCACCGGATGCACGGTGGAAACCACTGGAGGCAGGGCATACATCGAAGTGTTACCGCGCGCAGAAGTTCTGAATGCTGCGGCTTGTGTTCGCATGTTGGACAGAGCGGCCGAGCAAGGCTGCGTCCCTGTCATCTGGAATCACTGGCGCAAGACCCCCACGGACCCGGCCCGCATCGCCACGCTGATGATGGGCCGCAGCATCGAATGCTGCGCCCCCATCATCGTCTCCGACGCCCGAGGCGTCCACGAGGTTGTCGAATTGTCGAACCGGAACAAGATTCCCGCGCGCCGAACCATCGAGAGCACGGGCCAAGCCGTTGTCGATCTCGGATACGCCTGGGGCTGGGACAGCGCGTTCAAGATGGTCGCTCAACACCTTCCGCGGAGTGCAAGACCCGGCGCCCTGGATCGGTATCGATCGCTTGCCTGAAGAGCGTTGCGATCCGGCCACGGCCGTGTGGTCCATCGCCTCGCGCCCAACAGCGGCACACCGCACCCGCGCCGCTTCAGCTATTCCGCCGGCACGCTCCACTTGACTGACTCCAACTGCGCCGGCCAAGCCGAACCGCGAGCCAAGATCAGCTGTTTAGCCGGGCGTGCTGGTCGGCAACCAAATCGAGTAGCGCATCAGTAAGATCCAGCGCCTGAACAAGGGCCGCCCCAGCTTCCGGTTCCATCACCATCCAGGTTGGCAGGCCGCGGCTTTGAGGGTTGCCTGTGGGACTACCATCCCATCCGTTCCATCGGCAGGCAATCCTTCGTTCCCCATCCCACAGTCCCACCGCATAGGATGCCTCGCCGGGGCCGGCGTCTCGCAACACCCCGATGAGAGTCCAGTGGTCTCGCGGCGAGGTCACATCTTTCGGTTTCATATAAGGCTGGCTCATTTGAGGATTCTCCTTTTCTGCTCGCGGCGGCTATGTCCTAGGTGCACTCTAATGCCGACAACGGCCCAAGACCAACAGAACCCGACCGCCCCTCGAAGATCGAAATCCGGTGCCAATGCCGCCTCGCGCCTATGCTGGCGCGATGCAGTTCGCTTGAACTCGGAGGGCCGCTCCGTTCCGCTCTGTGCCCTTGGTGGCCCGGTCCCGCATGGGTTGGTAAGCTTCGGAGTTCGCTGATCGGTGGCCACCGGTTCGCCGAACGCCAGCAAGGATACGAGACGTATGCGGGGTAAACCGATCAACCTCTTCATGTGGGGCTACCAGCCGCACTTCCGGAGGCAGTTCGAGCATCAAGCAAACCGCGTTATGGAGGAGTTGGGCGTGCCAACTGCGGCCTTCGAGTGCCTTCTCGTCGGCGCCAAGCGTCCCGGTCGTGACAACCGCAACGACGTTTGCGTCGAACCAGAGGACGGCAAGTGGCCCCTCAGCCTCTTCGACGATTTGCTCGGCTCGATCGAAGCCGAAGTCGCTAAGCACCCACTACAGCACGTCATCTACGGAGACGAGCCTAGTATGCAAGACAAGCCTGAGAACATCCGCCGGGATAGTGTCCGGAAAGCTGTCCAGAACACTCTCGCCGTATACGACTCCAGCCACGGCGTCCGGTCTCTCGCCGGCAGGCCAGCACCCGTCGACGCCTTCTACGTCGTGCCAGTCCTGCAAGTGCCGAACTCAGTTTTCGAGCATTTCCGCCCGCTTCCGAAGCCTGTCTTAGACGGCCTCTTCACCGGCCATGCGAGCCTGATCCACTCCGCACTCGCCCAACTCCTCGACGAAGCCCATGAAGAACTTCTCACGCCTGACCCGGGGCGTTCTCGTCGGCCCTCGCGGTCGGCCGCGGAGATCGCGCGCCAGGCTGCTGACAGGTTCATGCACACGCCCACCATAGCTCTCCGCGACAGGGGCTTCCGGGGCTCCGAACTCTTCGACCGCTTCAACATGATCTCGTCGCTGATGTACGAAGGAGCCCGAGGGACGGGCCGACTTCTGTTGACCAACCCAGACAGCGGATCTGTCGACATGACGCTTACCTTTGCCGAGGCCGTGCCCTTCCGCGAGCCTCGGTGGGCTCGCAAAGCACTGGAGATGGCTTCGGGCGAGACCTCACTCATCGCGGACTGCGAGAAGATCTTCGGGTTGGGCCAATTGGCTCCGGGCGTCGACCCCTGGACGACGCAGGATGTCTTCCAGATCGAGTTCATAGACCACTACCACTGGCGCCTGTCGTGCGGCGAGGAAGTCATGCTGATCAGCAGGTACGGAACTCCGTCGCTGCCGCAGGAGCCCTTCCCAACAGAACGCTTGGCCGACACCTACCAGCGCCTGTTTCCCCATGCCCGGCCTTCAGACCTTGCGCGCTTCATGGAGCTATTCCGGGTAGCATTGCGCGCGGACCACGGAAGCACATTGGTCACCGCCCAAGATGCCGAAGAGGAGGCGCAGCGCCTGCAACGACAAGGTGCCCCGGTGGCCCCGACCAGGCTGACTCCCGAGCTCTTCCGGCAGGTCAGTTCCATCGACGGCGCTATCCTTGTCGACCCTCGCGGTGACTGTCATGCTGTAGGCGTCATCCTTGATGGCGGCGCTCGGCCCGAATGCACGCCCGCGCGCGGGTCGCGCTACAACTCCGCGATACGTTACGTCTACTCCTGCGACACGCCTCGCCTCGCCGTTGTCGTCTCCGATGACCGGACGGTCGATGTAGTTCCGCTCCTTCGCCCGAGGATCAAACCTTCAGCTATACGCAACGCCATTGGCGAACTGGAGTCCTCATCCAAAGACAACTACCACGAGTGGACAAATTGGCTGGACCGGCATCGGTTCTACTTGGACCAAGGTCAGTGTGATCGCATCAACGCGGCGCTTGAGAGGATTGGACAGGAGCCTCGCGAAGTCGGCGAGATCTGGATCGTCCGGGACGAGTTCGTCCCAGATCCCGACTTCAATGAATCCTATCTTGAGGCCGCCGATGGGCCATAGGAATGCGACTCGTATTCGCCTGCGTCCCATTCGCGATGCCCCGATCACGCAAGAGAGCCGATGGCATAGTGGTCAAGCATCGTGACTCCAGCTGAATTCATCGCCAAGTGGCGAGCGTCCGAACTCAAGGAACGCTCCGCCTCCCAAGAGCACTTCATCGACCTGTGCCGGATGCTCGACGAGCAAACGCCTGCCGACGCAGATCCGACAGGGGAACACTACTGCTTCGAGCGCGGCGCGCGCAAAGACGAGGGGGGCGACGGCTGGGCCGACGTCTGGAAGCGGCACCACTTCGCCTGGGAATACAAGGGCAAGCGCGCCAACCTCGACATGGCGTTCAGGCAGCTCCGCCAGTACGCCTTGGCACTGGAGAACCCCCGCTTCTGATAGTGTCCGACATGGTGCGTTTCCGTATCCGAACGAACTGGACGAACAGCGTCAGCCTCACCCACGAGTTCGTCCTCGAAGACCTCGCGGAGCCGGCAGCCCGCAACATGCTCAAGTGGGCCATGAGCGATCCCGAGCGACTGCGGCCAGAGCTGACGCGCCAGACGCTCACAGCCAATGCCGCCGCGACTTTCGCGGAGCTCGCCCAGTCCCTCCGCGACCGCGGCCACGAGCCCGAAGAGATAGCGCACTTTGTCAACCGGCTCGTCTTCTGCATGTTCGCCGAGGATGCCGGCCTGCTGCCGAACGACATGTTCACCAAGATGCTCGAGCAGTCGCGGCGTTCACCCACCGAGTTCGAGGACATGGCCGCGTCGCTGTTCGCCGCCATGTCCTCGGGCGGGCGTGTCGGGTTCGACTCCGTCCCGTGGTTCAACGGAGGCTTGTTCGACGGCGAGAAAGCGCAGTGGCCCGAGGCCCAAGTCGTGATCGGCAACCCGCCGTTTCTTGGGGACCGGGTTATGCGGGGCGGTCTGGGCCACGAGTACACGGAGCGCCTGCGCGAGACCTATGCGGGCTCGGACCCCGCTTCCGCCGACCTCGTCTGATACTGGATCGCTAAGGCCGGTGAGCTTGTGGCCGGGAGAAAAACCGCACGTGCCCCGAGCGACAGTGACACGTCGTCGGCGCCGGCACGCTCTTCCAGGCCGCTCGATCGGTGCAGACATGGGCCTAGCCTTGTCGCCACGATGTCCGCCCCGATTGCCCGGAAAACGGGTCCAACCGTACCGTGATTTCCGGACATGGTTTCCACACTAGGACGGAAAGCGCTACTCGTTTCGCAAGGTCTCGCCGCGCGGGCGCGCCTGAATATCCGGATTACCTCCCTTGAGCGGACGGACCTCTTCGGCATTTCCCTGAAACTCCTTTGAGTGAATCCCTCTAGCCCGAAACGACTGACTGGAGCTGACCCGCTTCGGTGGACAGTTTAACACTTGAACAAATGGGCCTTGCGGCCCCCTCGCCCTTGATCGGGGCGGTTCCCCGATACGGAGCGACGCCATTGATGCGCGCCGCCCGTATTCAAACGGGCGGGCGGCGCGCTTAGGCGACCCGGCCGGGCCGCGCCCCAAAGCTCCCGCGGGGCCGCGAGCGGCGACGTTCACGCCGCCTCCCGCATGTGGTCCCAACCGCCCCGGCGCTCGAACTCCGCCGGGCTCAGGTAGCCGATGGACGAGTGGCGGCGCTTGCTGTTGTAGAACCCCTCGATGAAGTCGAAGATCGCCAACTCGGCCTCGCGCCGCGTGCGGAACGTCGCGCGATCAATCAATTCGCACTCCAGCGTGGCGAAAAAACTCTCGCACAGCGCGTTGTCGTAGCAGTCGCCGGTCGAGCCCATCGACAGCCGCACGCCGGCGTCGCGGCAGCGGTTGCCGAACGCGATCGAGGTGTATTGCGAGCCCCGGTCGGAGTGGTGGATCACGCCGCGCGCGCCGCGCTGCTCCAGCGCCATGTTCAACGCGTCGAGCATCAGCCGCGTCACCAGTTCGGCGCCCATGCACCAGCCCACGACGCGCCTGGAATACACATCCACGACCACCGCCAGGAACAGAAACCCCGCCAGCGTCGGAACGTAGGTCGCGTCCGCCACCCACAGCTCGTTCGCCACCGAAGCCGAAAATTCGCGCCGCACCAAGTCCGGCGCCGGCTCCGCCGCCGCGTCCGCCGCCGTCGTCTTCACCCACTTGCGGCGATCAACGCCGCGCAGACCGCTCTCCCGCATCAGCCGCGCCACCCGCTTGCGCCCCAGCCGCTCGCCTTCCTCCCGCAGTTCGGCGTGAATCCGCGGCGCGCCGCGCGTGCCCCGCGAATCGCGGTGAATCGCCTCGATCCGCGCCGCCAACTCCGCGTCCCGCCGCGCGCGCGGCGACGGACCCCGCCGCAGCCACGCGTAGTACCCGCTGGCGGAGACCCCCAGCACCCGGCACATCGTCGCCACCCTGTGATCGGCCCGATTCGCACTCACGAACTCGAACACCTTTCCGGTATCGAGTCGGTCTCCCGCGCGAACCAGGCCGCGGCCTTTGCCAATATGTCGCGCTCTTCGCGCAGCCGCCGATTCTCACGCTTGATCCGACGCAGCTCCGACCGCTCCTCGCTCGTCAGACCGTCGCCGCGCCGGCCCGCGTCGCGGTCCGCCTGCCGCACCCAGTTGATGATCGTCTGCGCCGTCGGTTCGAACTCCTTCGACAACTCCGCCGGACTACGACCGGACCGAACCAGCGCCACCATCTTCTCTCGAAAGTCCCGCGCATACGGGCGTCGAGTCTTCGCCATAGGAACACCTCCTCCTATTAGGATCCATCTGTCCACTAAAGCGGGTCAACTCCAGACAATGGTAGCGTGCCGTTTTTTCGACCCCACGCTGTCCGAAGCGCTACGTCGTATCCGCGGCGGAACCGCTCGGATTGTCGAGGCGCATCCCGGCAACGCCCGCGATCTCTACGCCAAGAGTTTGCGCAATGGTCTCTCGCCCCGACGAACGGCTACGCCTCAAAAAACTGACCGTAACAAGAATAATGGGAGATTCCATGCCCATACCTGAAAGCCAACTCGAAACATGGTCGCACCAAGGTGCCACGGTCGGTTCCGCGCAAACCTACAATTCTATCCAGACGGCTTTGGCGAACTACCACTGGCCCCTGAACATGGGGCCTCCTGACGTCTATCTTCAAGGTTCGTACCGCAACCACACCAACATCCGCGGCGATAGCGACGTCGACGCCGTCGCGGAGACTAGTCGCCTTTTCCACGGCAACATTACTTCCGCCCAGCTCCGACAGGCGGGCTGGGGCCCCCCACCATTCACATGGACGCATTTCAACGACCAAGTCTACGCAGCGCTCGCGGCGTACTATGGAGTCCATTTGGTCAGACAAGGCAATAAGTGCATCAAGGTCGGTGGCCAAGGCAACCGCCTGAACGCCGACGTAGTCCCGTGCTGCGAGTACAAGAGCTTCGCCCCCGACCACCGAACCTACGTCAGCGGTATCACGTTTTGGACGCAGTCAGGCGTACAAGTCACAAACTTCCCCAAACTCCACCACGACAACGGCGCACTAAAGAACTCCTGTTGCATCGGGGCCTTTAAGCCGCTGATACGGGTCTTCAAGAACGCGAGGAACCGTGCGCAATCGGACTTCCCCTCGTACTTTCTTGAGTGCTTGCTCTACAACGTTTCCGACTCGCAATACGTCGGCTCCTATAGTGCGATGTTTTACAATGTCCTTTCGTCGTTGATCGCCGCTGCGCAGGACGGGTCCATGGCCAATTGGTGGTGTCAGAACCGCCAACAAAAGGTTTTCGGCACTGCTATTCACCAGACTCAGATCGGGGCTGCTCACTCTCTTCTAGTCAAGCTGGTACAACTTTGGGACAACTGGCGGTGACCGCCCCACCTTTCTACATACTCGCACTTGATGGCGGCGGCTCTCTCGGCGTCTACACGCTTGGCCTCCTCTCCGAGATCGAGCGCATCCTCCCGCGACCTCTACACGAAACCTTTGACATGATCTACGGAACCAGCACTGGATCGGTTATCGGCTCAATGATTGCTCTTGGCGAGAACATATCCACGATTCGCAAGCGCTACTTTGCCATCGTGCCCCACGTTATGAGCAGGCGGCTCCCACGCCACAGGACCGCAGCGCTAGAGGAATGGGGCCGGAAAATCTACGAAGGCGCGAAGTTCGAATCATTCGTCACGAACGTGGGGATCGTTGCCACACACCTTGAGTTCAATCGTCCTATGATCTTCAAGACCCAGATCGGGATGGCCCACGGCAGCAAAGCCAGCTTCGAGCCGGGCTTCGGATGTTCGATATCCGATGCCGTAGTCGGCTCCTGTGCCGCGTTTCCCCTGTTTCGAAAGAAGACCGTGGCAACGACCAACGCAGGCGACAGAGTCGTAGTAGACGGCGGCTTTTCAGCGAATAACCCCACATTGTTCGCCCTAACAGACGCTTTAGGGCCACTAGGTGTGGAGCCGCAGCGAATCCGTCTACTGAGCCTCGGAACGGGATCCTTTCCCCAACGATGGAGATTGTCGACCAGCTTAGTCGGTACAGCTGTCCCCACTTTCCGTACGCTGCTTCAGACCAGCTCGAACACCGTTGAGACCTTACGAAGGCTCTTGTTTCCTCACATCACCACATTGCGGATCAATGAAGCTTGGTCCGACAGTCAGTACCGCACGGATTTCCTAGAGAGCGACCGCGACAAGCTCAGCACCATATATCAGCTCGGTCGCAAGTCCTTTGAGGAGCACGAGGCCGCTCTTCGTTCGCTCTTCGTCATCCACTAGTGAGCGCTCTTGGAACTCTCCCGACTGCCAGAATTGACTTGTCCGTTGGCTGCGACCGCGTCCCCTGCACTGTCCAGGTCCTCACTTCTTTTAGCTTTGTCACAATAGAAACACCGCCGCCTGTCGTCCGCAAAAGGCCCTCCCGAGCGTGAAGGGTCTTGGGACTCCAACGCTATTATGGCCTGCACGCTTGACCTGCTGTGAATGTGCAAGGGAGACGTAGGCCAAACGCTAAAGTTCCAGCCGAGGACGGCGCGAACCTGCCTTTGAAGACATCCAGCCTGGTCGAGGCACCACGACTTCCCTATTGCCCAAGAATGTTCCGCCGCAGCTTACCCAGCCTCGCGGCTATTTCAGGAGCCTCCCCAGTCATCAGGTGCACTTCAACAAAAATGCCGTCCTTCCTTGGTTGCCCTGACACCATCTCCCACCCTTCCCATCGGCCTCCGTTGGTCAACACGGCATAGTGAGCGCCAAGTTCAGTTGCGTATCCTGATGCCTGCCTCCGATGTACCTCCAGCCATCCCGAACCTACGGGCTTCGCCTCCACTACCGCGAGGAACTCGCCAGCCGACGACAACAAGACGTAGTCCACCTTATTCCCGTTGGCGCGATGCTCCAGCCGCACGTGCGCCGGATTCTTGATGTCCCAACCCAATGCGGTCAGCACGTCGTCGATCACTAGCGCCCTTGTCGCTGTCTCGTTTCCACGGAGGTACTCGTCATGCTCGGTCAACACTCTGCGAGCTTCCGCAATGCTCTCCTCAAGCAAGGCTCCTCTGCCGTCCTCTGTCTCAGCCAACGCTAACTCCCATGTTCTCAATCGCACGCGTGCCTTTGATTCGCCAAGGGCTTGCTACCTTCCACGTCCCCATGGCCGGCCCAACGTCCGAATCCTCTCCCAAATCGACCGTCTTGAAGCGCCCTGTTCGTCATTCAGCGAGCGGCGCGGCACGCCTTTCCCGCGCTCCTGCCCGAGCGTTTCCGGACTTTCCGTCCCATAGTAGCCCTCGCGTCGCGTTCGGGCCTTCGTCCGCACCAAATCGACCTCGACTGCCGAAAAGCCGCGCGCCCACCGTACGTTTCCTTCGTCTATCCAGTAGTGCGACCTACACGCGAAGCTCCAATTCCCGATGGACGGCGCCAGCGACACCGTCCTCCCGTCGTACGTAAGCCTCCACTCCCCCGGCCCGAGCGGCGTCACCACTTCCTCACCGCAACCGCACGCACACCGATGTACCACCGTGCCGAACCGGATCGACACATACAGAACACCGTCCTCCAGCTGTTCCGGTACATGTTCCACGAATTCGTGCCGCAATCTCATCAGCTTTCTTCTTCCGTCTTCTCGAGCGCCCTGTTGCTCAGATGGTTTCCGTCAATCGTGTACGTGCTCCTGATCTCCTGTCCGAGGTCCAAATAGAACCCCCGGTGCTTCTTCCACCGAATCACCGCAAGCGCCGCGTTCAGCGCGTTCAGCTCTACAAGCTGCACGTTTCTCGCGTATTCGCCCACGTCGCGCAATCGAACGTCGCCTCGCTGCGCGGCCGAACTCCTAGGCGTCTCCCCGAAGCTCGTTCTCACAATCCCCAGCAGTTTCTCGTCGGCCTTTTCGATTCCCATTCCCACGTCGACGAACGGCACCCCCAGCTGCTCCAGTACCGGGAGCAACCATTGCCTGATTTCGTTGCGATCAATGGCAACGAACACGAAATTCAGATCACCAAGCAGGTTGACATTCTCCACCTCAATGTCTGTCTCATGTGCGACAACTCCGTCTCTCATCTTGGCGTACCTTTCTTGGTACAGTTGCGCCTTGCTCGGTCTTTTCTCTAGCTCCTGGATTGTCGTCGGTCCGGGGGCGCGAAACGCGTTGTGCTGCTGGAACTGATCGCCATCGAAAAGGTGAATCTCCGATACGCGCGTCTTGCTGACATAGTCCAGAATGTACGACCCGGTACCTCCCAAACCCACTATCCCAATCCTGTCGCCAGCCAGTCTCTCGTTCAGCCGAGTAATCCCTGCACGACTTGACGCAGTCTCCATAAACACGAAGGGATCGTTCGGGTCGGGCGACAGCACCAGCTTCCCCGAGCGCCCGATTGCTCCCGGGTCTATTCGTCTTGCACAGCGTCCCATGACCTGCGCGTAGTGCGTCATTTTGTGATAATAGTCGTCATAGTTTCCGCCGACTGGCTTTGCCGAGAAATAGTGATCAACCCATAAACCTTCGGCCAGTTCTTGGCGGTTGCTGCTGTTCCGGAGCGCCTCGATAGGCGCACCCTGGTCGTCGCACGGGTACTCGCCCGCGAAGAACATGGTGTGATCCGGTGGAGGGCCGGTGACGGTCAGCGGACAGACGAGCTGCCCATACTTCACGATTCGCTCGCTTGTGACGTAAGGGACGCGGTGCAGGATCAGGTGTCCTGAGCGGACCTCGATCTCGTAGCCATCTTCGACGAGTCGTTTGAGGTCCTCTCTACGACTGATCTGTTCGTGTGACATTGATGATCGTTCCGTCGCGCACCTTCAGCCTCTGCCCTTCGTCGAGTTCTCCTTCGAGCACACGTCCGCCGGCCTCCCGGAACGTGATGGTGAAAACGAGTTGTGGCCCTCGTGCTGGGTTGTCGAAAGCAAGGTCCACCAGTTCATCAAAGGACAACTCCTCAATCTCCACCTGCCTTTGCCGCCCGTTGAGTATTATCAAAAACGTCTTGTCGTTCGGTCGGTGTACCGGTTTGTCCTCACTCACGAGATTTCTCCTTCTGCATGCCTGCGGAATCGTTTTGCTGTTCCGTCCGCAATTGGTCTTCCCACCGCGCCCCTCGCGGAACGTAGTCTTCTGCTACTGAACCACAACTTGGATCCATTCCGGTTCGCCGCCGGAACTTTCCACCATCGCGGCTTGCGCGCCCCGATGTCGTGCTTGCTCGCCAGCGCCAGTACGTGCCGCGGCAGCCCTCCATGGTACCTGCACATTCTACTCATCCGATCCCCAGGAATCACGCACCCACGATGGCACCCAAGAGACGGACGCGTTCACTTCGCCCGTGCCTCTTTGATCGGTTTCACCGCAACGATGAGACTCATACTCGCCCCCTGCACACACGAGAAATCGATGCGGATAGGCCAATCCTTCTGGCCGAGCTCTCTTGGTGGGTGCGGATCTCGAACCCCACCCGCCCGGTGACGCGGTGGAGACCAGAGTTCCGAAGCCACTTTTGCCACGCACCTCGTTGGTTCGCGATAGGAGCTACAGGCACGACTCCCTTGCAGTCCACTTCCGCCGTGAGCTGATCCAGGCTTGTGGACGTCAACCGCCGCCCGGAGGTGGCGGAGAGGGAGTCCGTCACTGGTCTTTCTCTCTAGTCGTCTCCAAGGTCCATGGGGTTATCTTAACATTTTGATAAATAATCATTAATCAATCTCAAGAGCACCCTTGACCTATCGCTGAATATCCTTGAAACTGATACCAATTGGGGTATGAGTTGGGGTATGACTTTGGCGAAACTCACGGTGCGAAGGATTGAAACGGCAAAGGGGCCAGCGAAGCTGACGGACGAGCACGGAATGTGACCTCCGAGTGTCCCCTAGAGGCGCGAAGTCGTGGATCCAGCGGCTCAACATCAAGGGAATGCGGACGGATAACGCGGTGGGCCACTACCCCTCGATGGGTTTGGCGGAGGCGCGCGCGGCGGCCTTCGAGCGTTGGAAGATCGCGAAGGCAGGCGGCGATCCGCGGCAGGCCGACGGCAAGGCTGTACTTGCGCCCTCGTTCGCGGAAGCGGCCGAGGCGGTGATCGCCATACACGAGCCCACCTGGCGCAGCCCGAAGTCGGGGCCGCAGTGGCGGGCGAGCCTCGAAACCTACGCCTATCCGAGCATCTGCGAATTGCCGGTGTCGGAGCTCACGCCGGGACACGTGATGTCGGTGCTGCTGCCGATCTGGAACGAGAAACCCGAGACGGCGCGCCGGGTAAAGCAGCGCATCTCGGCGATATGCCGTTGGGCGGTGGCGCAGGGGTACCGCAGCGACGACCCGGCGGGAGTCGTCGTCGATGCCGCCCTGCCGCGCAACACCGTGCAGCGGCGTCCGATGCCGGCCCTCGCCTATGAGGAGGTGGCGGACTACATCGCGAAGGTGAAGGCCAGCCGCCGGGCGAGCGCGTCGTCAAAGCTGGCGCTGGAGTTCCTGGTGCTGACGGCGGCGCGGTCGGCGGAGGTGCGCAAGGCGAAATGGGACGAGATCGATGTCGAGGGCGCGACCTGGACGGTGCCGGCGGAGCGCATGAAGGCGAACCGCGAGCACCGCGTACCGCTGTCGGGGCGCGCCCTCGAAGTGTTGGCCGAGGCCGCAGAGCTTTCGGACGTGTCGGGGTTGGTGTTCCCCGGCGCACGACTTGGCCGTCCGCTGAGCGAGAACACGCACGCGAAATTGCTGCGAGAACTGCGGTTCGACGCGGTCACGCACGGGTTCCGGTGGAGCTTCCGGGATTACGCTGCGGAGCAGACGCACACGCCGCACGCGGTCATGGAGGCGGCGCTGGCCCACACGATCAAAAACAAGGCCGAGGTCGCCTACGCGCGCAGCGACCTCTTCGAAAAACGGCGGGAACTGATGACATCTTGGGCCGACTACCTTGTGCGTTGATCTCCGGACACGTAGCGTGGTCGTGCTCGCATAGGAGTCTACGCCGCACAGCTACTACCTCTCACCACTCGTCTTCCTCAAACAGATCGGGTGGACCCCCAGCGCCGAAATAGAACTCGTTTAGCGCAGTCTTGTACTCGACTTCGGCGGATTTGCGCCCACCGTTGAGGTCAGCGGATGTCTGGGCGAATGACGCCGAGAATTGGGTTTCGGAAAGCAGGGACCTCGCCCGCAGGGTTTCATCATGCTCAACGAGTTTCGCCGCGAATGCGCACTCTGGGCAGTAACGGCCAATTTCAGCCTCTACCAGCTTGAACGCTTCGTATACATGTTCAGCCGACTCTATATCTTGGCTCAGCAGGATCAACTTGGCTGCGATGCGACCGTTCCCCGGATTGGCATCGAACTGAATACGAAGTTCATTGATGAACGCGTCAGGATCACTCGCCGCATTGCTCTCGTGCTTTTGTTGTCTGTCCCGCGGATTCAGCCACCACTGTTTCAAGTCGTTGCGATAGATGAATGCGATTACACCGATGCAAACTAACGAAATGGTGAGCCAAGGCAAAGCGCCCATAGGAAATCTTGTCTGTGCGAAGAACCCGCCCGCGATGGTGGCAATGCTGAATAGCGCACTAGAAAATATCTTCTTCCAGTCCATCGCATCGCAGCATGGGATATTGTCACTCTTTGTCAAGTCACGGTTACTCGCGGAGGAGAACGCACGCTCGGCAGCGAGGAGCTCGGACCGCATGTTGCAAGGCGACAACGAGATCATAATCTGTGGGATCGCCGTGTTCAGGTGCCGAGCGGTCTAACCGCGCGTGCCCGTCACTACCCCATCAGATGGCGAACGATCAATAAGAATGGAGGCCCAAGGACGCGTCGGGGTGTGCGATGGGGTAGTGACGGGGCGCAAGATCGGCTTCCAGGCCATCCGCGCCCCACGCGGCCAACGTCCTAGGAGGGCGTCCGAGAACAGGGCACTTGGCGGCATTCTGTTCCCGCTGACGCGTATCGGCTCATGTGGGTTGCTCCGGCAACGCGGTCCCGGCCAAGCGAAGTCGAGCCAAGACGCCTCGTTATGCTTTTTCGACTGAAAAAGAGCGCGGCCAGACCGTTTCGTCACTTCCAGATCTCCCGCAGGCCCGATTCTACGCCATCGCCGCCCTTTGCCCGAACTCCAGGCGCACGACTCCCGCGATCGCCGCATGGACCATTTTCTTGACGTTGTGCGCGGCGCAGACCAGCGAGAACTCGCCGTCCACCTTCGACTTGCCCCGCACCCCGAAACTTCCGGGTGCTGAGCGATTTCCGCAAGGACCGGGGGGACTTCTTCCGGTCCTGCTTCGGGCAGACGGTGCGCATGGCGCTGGAGCTCGACATGGCTTGGATGGGCACGCGCACGGAGTCGGAGTCCGCCAACTCCTCGAAGCCCTCGGCGTCGGGAACATCGTCCAGCGCGTCCCGGCACGTGGGAGACGGAGAGACCGTGTCGGGATCCGGGTAGCGGGGGGCTTCGACGCCCTTGGCGCCCATCAGGAAAAGCCGTTGCCTGTCCTGCGGGACGCCGTGGTCGCGGGCGTTCAGCACCTGCCACGGGAGAGCGACAGAGTAGCCTGCGGACTGGAACTCCTCGGTCGCCTCATCGAGGAGCTGCCGGTGCTTGCCGACGGTGAGGCCGCGGACGTTCTCGAGTACGAACACGGCGGGCTCCAACTCGACGACGAGCCGGAGGAAGTGCTTGACGAGCTGGTTGCGGGGGTCTTCGAGCGCCCGCTGGCCGATCATGGAGAAGCCCTGGCAGGACGCGCCGCCGACGACGACGTCGACGGGGACCTGCAATTTCTTGCGGATGTCTTGGCCCCGGAGGGCGGTGGCGTCGTCGCAGAGCGTGCGGGACTGCAGGAAGTTGAAGGAGTGGGTGGCGGCGTGGATGGGGTCGATTTCGAGAGCGCCGACCACGTCGAAGCCGGCCTGTTCGAAGCCGAGTGCGAGGCCCCCAACGCCGGCGAAGACGTCCAGCACGGCCGGGCGCGTCACGAGGTGACTCCGTCGAGGAAACGGACCAGGCGCTGCTTCAGTGTGTCGGTATCGGCGGTCTCGCAATGCCAGACGATGCAGCTGGCCCAGCCCATGGCCTGAAGGGCGTTGACGTTGCGGGCATCCCTCGCCCTGTTCTTGTCGATCTTCTCGCTCCAGTACTCGACCCGGGTCGTGGGCAGCCGCCCCTTGCGGCAGCCATGGCCGTGCCAGAAACACCCGTGGACGAAGACTACCTTGGGTCGGGGTGCGAAGACGAGGTCCGGGCGCCCCGGTAGGTCGCAGCGGTGGAGGGCGTAGCGGTATCCCATGCGGTGGAGCAGCCGCCTGACCGTCATCTCGGGCCCCGTATCCTTGTGTCCCACCGAGGCCATGATCTTCGATCGAACCTCGGGTGTGCGGTTGTCGGCCACGGGTGGGACTGTATATGCTTACAGAAGTTGTCGCAACCGGGAGACGCGCGTAGGTTCGCCGTCGCCGGAGGTCGGGGTGCCTGAAACAGAGGCCGGGGATTCTGCGGGGGTCGGGGATGGTGCGGACGTTGCTGGCGAGTGGTTCGGCCACGCCGCCCGCGCGAGTGGAAGTGGCGATCAGTTTTTTTCATGGTGTTCGGGTAGGCGCGCACATGAGGCTCGGGAGTTGGCGGGATGGGACGCGGTTGCCGGCGTGCTCGGTGGACAATATCAGTTCCGGTTGATTCCGACGGGTGCCGGCATGATTCCGTTTGAATTTACTGTGAAGGGACCGCCGTTGTCACAGCAGGCGAAGAGTTCGTCCCGCCAACGATGGAAGGCGAGAGTGAGGCAAGCTGCGGAGGGAGCTTTGCCGAACGGCAGTTCGCCCGTGGTCGAAGAAGTGGCGATCAGCGTGGTCTACTACTATGAAGGCGAGACACCCGATGTGGACAACGTCATCAAGCCGATTCAAGACGCGCTGAACAGCCTTGTGTACGTGGACGACGGGCAAATCGTGAAGACCTCGTCCGCGAAGGCGCGAATCGACGGGTCCTACAGGATAGGCGGGGCGTCTGCGACGTTGTTGCTGGCATTCTCGAAAAACGACCCTTTCGTCTACGTTCGCGTCGATCACCCTCCTGACTTGAGCGACCTGACATGAACGAGGTGAAACGTCCAGGGCGCGAACGGCGGAAGACTCTGCTGCTCGCCGGCGAGTACGAGGAGCGCGGGTTCAGGGTAGACGTCCAACCGCAAGGCGAGCGACTTCCGAAATTCCTCCGTGAGTCACGGTATAGGCCGGACTTGATCGTCGAAGGCCACGGTGAGTCGATCGTAATCGAGGTTATTTCGAGGGAATCGGTCGAACGATTGAGGGAGCTGTCGGACGTATCGGAGACGATAGAACGGCAGCCCGGATGGCGATTCATGGTCGTGATGACCAACCCACGAAGTCCAAGAGAGCGCGACTTTCCGGTCCCGCTAGCCGAGCTCGACGACCTGCGCGAGGCGGTGCGACGGGTGGAAAAACTCCACGAACAATTCAGAAACGGGGAGGCGGGATACGAGCAAGCGGTGCTGTTGCTGGCGTGGACAGTCGTGGAGGGTGCTCTTCGGATGTACTTGTACACGGGAAAGCGACGTCAAGTGCAGGTGCAGTTGGGTCAATCTCTTGTTCGTGACGCGGTCATGCTCGGTTTCGTGGAACTCGAAGACGGAGAGTTCCTCGACCGGATGGCGTCGGTCAGAAACAGAGTCGCGCACGGTGTCGTAAGCGAAAGGGTATCGGATGCGGACCTAGACAGGCTGGTTCGGGTGTGCCGATCCCTCGTCTGAACTGGGTCGGCGGCGCGGCGATGGCGAGCAGGCAACGCTATGGCCCATGCGGCGACACGAGGAGCCGTCTCCTGGCTCTGGATACTGTGAGGGAATGCGCCGACGTTTCCACGCCGTGACCGCGCCTCCGCTATCCAAGATACTGACGAACTCCGTGATCGCCCGTAGCGGCCTGCCCGGCAAGTTCCGCGGAGGTCGTTTCAAGTCGATTTCAGCACGCCAAGAGCTGCCCGGTCGACGCGGCCCGGGGACGCTCGCCGCGTGGCGGGGAGCGGGCGGCGTGCTCGTGGCCGTGTGGTCGTATCCGGTGCTGTTCGGGGTGACGGTCGCCCTGCAGCTCATGGCATTCGTGATCGCGTCGACGCCGAAACCGCGGCAGCATTGGTGCCCCTCAGTGTGTGGATACTCGCCACCGGCCTGTAACTCAACGAGCGGACCTCGTATGCGCGGGCTCGTGGCGTCCGGACCACCTGGTGCCGTAGAGTTGGAAACTTGAGTACCAAAGACGGGCTCAAGCCAAGCGTTTGGACGCTTGCCTGGGCCGGATGCTACTCTCCGCGTGAATCACGTCAAGGATGGCCTAGCGGTGACTACAGAACCACTATTCGCGGACATCGACAAACGACTAGCCCTCGAGAAAGGCGATAGCGACTCCGCGTACTTCATCGCCTTGAGCCTCAAGCTAGAGTACATGACCAAACTCGTCACTGCAGGGGTCTTAGCATGCGTTGGCGATGACGTCGGCAGGCACCGTTACTCCATCGAACACCGCCTCGTCCGGGCCGACTCAGTCGGCGATTGGGCCCACGCGTTGAACGATTTGTTCACCGGCCCGGCGGCGCAGTTCTTTCACTCCGCCGGGAAGACCATTGCACGAGATTTCACTCAACGCGTTGGACGCGGCGATTGGAGGTACGATGCGGTCGAGTCGCTCCGGGAGGCCGCGCTCGCGGTCGATGCGGTTCCAGAGCTAGGCGACCGGGTCTCCTTCCGGCAGTTCTTCGAGGTTGGAGCTCAACTTAGGAACCGCAGTCGAGGACACGGCGCTCCAACAGCCGCGCAGCGCGCAAACGCATGTCCCTTGATGGCAGAGGCCCTTGAGATTGCGATAAGTAACATGGAGCTTTTCGCGATTCCATGGGCGTACCTCTATCAGAACATCTCGGGAAAATACCGGGTATCCCGCCTAACCGGCGATGACAGTCCATTCAACTACCTAAGGACGAACAACAACGAACGATATGGCCATGGCGTATACATATTTCTTGAGCGCCCTATCGAAGTCCGTCTTGTCTTCTCGGACCCTGAGTTGCACGACATCTTACTTCCGAATGGCAATCATCGTGGAGGTAGCTTCGAAACGCTATCATATGCAACCAACGACGTGTCCCGTGTCGATGGTAATGAGTGGTCATCTGCCCCAGGTGAGCTCCCTCTGAGTGAAACGCAGGGCCATGCGGTCCTTGAGCCGTTTGGAGAGACGTTCGCGAACATTCCACCACAACTAAGACACTACGTGCGTCGGGACCGAATCGTCGACGATGTCATGGGCCAGCTGCTCGATGCTGAGCGTCACCCAATCGTATCGCTTACAGGCCCTGGCGGTATCGGCAAGACGATGATTGCAATAGCAGCGCTAGAGAAGCTAGTCGTACACCAAGACGTGCCCTATGAAGTGATTCTTTGGATTAGCGCACGGGATATCGACCTCCTGGAGTCCGGGGCTAAGTCGGTTAAGCCTGGCGTGATTACGCAGAAGGATATTGCGCGCGCGGCCGTAGAGTTGCTGGACCCAGAGAAACGCGATTCGAAAGGCTTTAGCGCTAGCTCGTACTTCGAAGATTGTCTTGCTAACGGGGCGGCAGGGAATACGTTATACGTATTGGATAATTTCGAGACGCTTCAGAGCCCGGCAGATGCATTTTCGTGGATGGACGCCCATGTAAGGGCACCTAACAAGGTGCTTATTACCACTAGAACTAGGGACTTCCGAGGCGACTATCATATCGGCATCGGTGGCATGACAGATGCGGAGGCGAACGCACTTGTTGATCAACACTCGCAGAGGCTCGGCGTAACGGAACTCATCACTACCGAGTATCGCCGCGAGTTGATCTCGGAGTCGGAGGGGCACCCATACGTGATTCGAATGATGCTTGGGCAGGTTGCTAGCGAAAGTCGCCTGGTAACCCCTCGCAGGATAATGGCGGGGGCGGATCAGCTTCTTAGGGCATTGTTCGAGCGGACCTACAATGCGCTGACGGCGGGAGCGCAAAAGGTGTTCTTGCTGTTGTCTAGTTGGCACGTGTTGGTACCAGAGGTTGCCGTGGAGGCAGTGCTCCTCCGGCCTGAGACGACGAGGTTCGCTGTTGCGGATGCACTTGACGAGCTGGAGCGATTTTCGTTTGTGGATCGCACTCAGGCAGAGGAAGGAGGGGAATTGCTCGTCGGCGTGCCCCTGGCAGCGTCGATCTACGGCAGCAAAAAGCTGAAAGTTAGCCCGTTTAAGGTGTCGGTGGAAGAAGAGCGGGACATACTGATGGAGTTCGGCGCCAGCCGGGGATCTGATCCGAGGCAGCCCATGTTGCCTAGGATAGAGAATCTTTACCGGGCAGTAGCAAAACGGGCGCAGGTTAAGCCGGAGATCTTTGAGGAAAGGCGCCCGGTGCTGGAGTTTTTGGCAGAGCGAGTACCGAGGGCCTTCCTGCAATTGTCGGAGTTGGTCGTGGAGCTGGAGGCCACGGAGGAGCCGTTGGAACTTGCAAAGTACTACCTCCAACGGTTTCTTGAGATTGGGCCCGTAGGTGAGAAAGAGGACGCGTGGGAGAGGTTGGCCAATCTGTGTCGGATCAGTGGAGACGCAAAGGGGGAGATCCACGCGCTATGCGAAGCGGCGCTGTCCGCCGGCACCATGGACGGACACAAGCTGGGTGTTTTGGCGAACCAGCTCAACAATAGACTAAGGTCGTTCAAAGGGAGTGGTAACGACGATGCGTGGTCACAGGGAGTACGGGAGCTTGTGGGACGTGTCACTGAGGAGATGGAGAAGCGAGTATCGGAGTTGGATGCAACCAATTGTTCACGGTTGGCATGGCTCTACTTGAACCTGGATAATGATGATCGAGCGTATGAGATAGCGAAAAGGGGCATAGCGGTAGATCCCGAGAACGAGTACTGTCGCAACCTTACGCAAAGGCTGCGGCCATAACGCACATGTGACTGGAAAGCACCAGCCCTTTGCGATCGCGACCCAGGGTCACGAGTTTCTCGAGCGGTCCCGCGGGCACGCGGTGGTCGGCCGCGTGCGGGTCGCCTGCCAGCGGACACCGTCGTGGTAGCCAGCAAGGTTGATGATCGGGAGCGGCGAAGTCGTGGCCGCGTCGCGGAACTGCGCCAGCACCCAGTGCCCTAAGTGTTCCATGGGCGCGCCACACGCGTCGGGAGCGGCGTCGCGCTGGTCGGCGACAAGAGGCGTGATGAAGAGACCGAACAAGAAACTGATGGGGGCGATGGAGGCCTACTTCGTCGAGCTTGGACGCGTGCGCGCGTCGGGTGGTGCGACCGAGGAATGGTCGAGTTACGGGCCTCTCACCGGCCTGCTGGACGCCGTCGGCGAGGGGCTTTAGCCCCAAAGTGTTCTGCATACAGGAACCTGCGGATCAGGGCGCGGGTCATCCAGACTTCGGTCGCTATCCGCGTAAGCAGGTGCAGAAGGGCCTCGCTCGCAAGGGGCAGCTGCCGGAGCGTGGGGTGATCGAGGTGAAGTCTGCGGATGAAGATGCATGGCTCACGGCCGGGGGGGGGGGGGCGACCAAGTCGAGCGATATCGAAATCGGCGCGCGGCCTTTCCAGACGACGCGTGAAATCGTCATGGTCTGGCAATGGATAATCCCGGGAGATGAGTCCGACGTGACTCAGGTCGCGGCGTCGAATGTGCATTGCCGGAGGAACTCGGATCCGCGCAGCATCGATAGCAGCATATCGGAACGGTGGCAGTGGGATAGACCCGTATGTGCGTCATAGGGCACGCCGGCAGCGCTGTCCTTGTTCGAGAGGTGGCCCGTCATCATGCCGATAATCCGCGCCGGTCTGAAGCCGACACCGCCGGAGAGCCCAGAGCCTAGCTCTATGCCTTTGGCGTTGGCAAACACCGGCGAGCCGGAGCTACCTCCGAACGAGAATGCTTCGAGAAGATGGACATGGGCTAGTTTGGTCGTGTTTGAGACAAACGGATACGCGGGGTCGCTCGCGAGGATTCCCGTTCGCAGGATGGGGCGTTCAGTTTGTGTGTCGCGCCATGGCTGAAACGAACTGAACGAGACTTGGGCACCCCATTCAAGCTCCGTCTCCAGGAAGCTCGAACCGGCGATTACGTCGACGTTGACTGGCTGAACGGAGATGCCGTCGGGGTTGATGACGCCTGCCACCCGCAACAAGGCGATGTCGACTTGGGGATCCTCGTGCGTGAGGATCGTTGCGCGGGCCACCTGCTGTCTGCCAGATCGGCCCGTGGCGTCGAATGTCAAGGTCTTGACCGACGACAGCACATAGTCGAGACCTTGGTATTTCGGATCCTTGTATTCGATGTCGATCACATGTCGGTTGGTTGCGAACACCAGATCTTCGCCATTGCGAATCCAGAAACCGGAGCCATGCGGCGATTTTTCATCGTGGCCGTTCCGGAATGAGACCTCGATCTTGTTGGTCGCCAACAGCCAGGTTCGGGGGATTGGGTGATACATGAGTGGTGGGTGGGTTGGTGAATCAGGTCCGACTTGCAAGGAAGCTGGCTACGTACTGGGGGCCTGGCGGGAAAACAGGGGTCTCGGACAAGTGCGAATGCGTTTCCATGGAATAGCCGACGGCGGCAATGGACCGTCGAAAGGGCCTCGCGAGACTCGCAGCGGCGCGAGAGGAATCAAGCAGTGCCGAGGTGCCAAGCTTCTCAACTTTGTGGTACGAATTGTGGTACGACTTGTATGAATCATTGTTTTATTGTAACTACTCACCCCCTACCGGGCATCATTGTCGAGAAAGCATAGCCTGAACGGGGTTCTGCGGTATGGGTCGCAAGCGTCCGTCGGATTTCTCTTGACATCATAGGGCGTGGTGCCTATGGTGTGGACCTCATACGGATTACGGGTCTTTGCGAGTGGGCTATTTCGGATCGAAGGCGACCTCGGGGCTGTGCCAGCCCATCATCGCCCTGATGCCGCCGCACGACACCTACATCGAGACCCACCTCGGCGGCGGCGCGATCATGAAGCGCAAGCCGGCGGCGCTGCACAACATCGGCATCGATCTCGACGGGCGGACACTGGCGACGTTTGACTGCGACTACCCCGTGCAACGCATTCACGGCTGCGCGCACCGGTTTCTGGCCGAGTACGACTATCGGGGCTCGGAGCTGGTCTACAGCGACCCGCCCTACCTGATGCGCACCCGCACCTCGGGCCGTCGCTATCGCTTCGACTACGGGGAGGCCGACCACGTCGAGCTGCTGGAACTGCTCAAGACCCTGCCCTGCCGGGTCATGCTGTCCGGCTATCCCTCGGCGCTGTACGACGGGTTGCTCGGCGGCTGGCGCAGGCTGGAGGTGCAGGTCATGAACCGGGGCGGGGTGCGCACCGAGAAGCTGTGGTTCAACTTCGTCCCGGACCGGGTGCATTGGGCCAGCCGCGCGGGCCGGAACTTCACCCACCGCCAGACCATCAAGCGCAAGGCGGCGAGTTGGGGCGGGCGCTACCAGGCGATGCCGCGGGCGGAGCGCCTCGCGGTGCTGGCGGCGATGATGGCGGTCGAGGCCGAGGACGGCTGAGCGGCGGCCATGGCCACGGTGAACCGGCAATCGCTGCGCGAGGAGTTCGAGCGCCTGAAGGCGGAGTTCGGGCGACTGTCCGCGGCGGACAAGATGTCGGCGGAAACGCGCGCGCTGTTCAACGCCCTGCTGATGCTGTTCGAAGTGCTGATGGCGATCTTCATGGAGAAGACCACCGCCAAGGGTGGCCGCAATGCGAGCATCCCGCCCTCGCAAACGAGCAAGGACGAGACCGCGGCGACCCGGCCCGGCGCCAAGGGCAAGGGCGTGACGCAAAACGATGCGCGGTCGCGCCATAGCCGAACCGTGACCACCACCGAGGTGGCGGCGGTCGACGCCTGCGCGAACTGCGGCGCCGATCTCGGCGATACGCCGTCGCAGTCCAAGCCACGGCGCACGCGCATCGACATACTGTTCGAGAAGGTCGTCCATCACGTCGATGCGGAGGTCAAGGACTGCCCCCGCTGTCGGCGGCGGACGACGGGACGATTCCCGGCGGACATGTGCGGTCCCCTGCAGTACGGCAACGGCCTCAAGGCCTACATGATGAACCTGCTGATCGCCCGGATGGTCCCGCTCGACCGGGTGCTGAAGTCGGTCGAGACGCTGATCGATGTGGCCATTTCGCCGGCGACGCTGCTGAAGTTCGTGATCCGACTGCATGCGGCGCTGGAACGTTGGGAGGCGACGGCCATCGACGAACTGCTCCGCATGCCGGCCTTGAACGCCGACGAGACCTCGCTGCGGGTGGATCGGAAGAACCACTGGATCCATGTCTATTCCGGCGGCGAGATCACCGTCAAACGCCTGCACCGCAAACGCGGTTGCGAGGCCATCGACGACATCGGCATCATCCCCCGCTACGGCGGTGTCGTGGTGCACGACTGCTGGGCGTCGTATCTGTCCTACGATCATTGCGGCCACGCGCTTTGCGGCTCGCATCTCCTGCGCGAATTGCAGTTCGTCGTAGACTCCAATCAATACCCCTGGGCCAGGAACATGAAGCGACTGCTCAAGGAAACCTGCGCCAAGGTGTCGGCGAGCGACGCCAAGCAGGTGACCGAGCGGGAATACCGGAACCTGCGCAAACGCTATCGAAACATCCTCACGCGCGGCGGCAAGGAACTGCCGCCCATCCCCGCCCGGACCAAGGGCAAACGCGGCAGAATCGCCAAGTCCGATGCGCACAACCTCTGGGAACGGTTGAAGAAGCACGAACAGGCGGTCTTGCTGTTCGCCGAGGAGTCCAGCGTCCCCTTCACAAACAACCGGGCCGAGCGCGACCTTCGAATGAGCAAGGTGAAACAGAAGGTGTCGGGCTGCTTCCGCACCGAGCGATTTGCCCAAGCCTACTGCCGTATCTCCAGCTACCTGCAAACCATGCGAAACCGCGGATACAATCCACTCGTCGCCATCCAGATCGCTCTTTCCGGGGAGATCTACGAGCAAGGGGGTGAGTAGTTACAATATACGCACGTTTATGCCGCGTTTGCGCGGCTCTCGCCGGGCCGATACGCGCCCTCGGGCATTGACTGCACGCTAGCTCTATGTGGGAGCGGACGGGGCTAGGCGACGGGAGGATTAGCGTCCGCGTGGTCCCGCCGGTGATGCCAAGCGTCCTGCGGCCCGAGAAGCGCGTGTTTGAGGAGCCCGAGGGGGCGGCCCCGGCGATGAGGTGATTTGAGGGACCACCACTGCTGCGGCGGGCGCCCTGGCCTGCGCCTACGCGCAGGTGGCTGGTTTTGGCACTCGATGAAACACGCTTCGTTTCGGCGGAAGTTCCGTTGGAAGTTCGACTTGTCCAGGCGCGTGTTCCACACCGTCTCGTACACCTCTCGAACGTTGCCGATCGTGAAAACCGGCGGCAGGAACATCGTGGCGAAGGTGGTGTACTCGAGCTTCGACCGGATCCGTTCCAGGGCGTCCTGGACGATCCGTGCGTGGTCGAACGCAAGAAGTCCTAGTTCGATCACTTGGAAGGGGGTCAGCTGCGCCAGGGCGGCATCGCCGCCCGCCGTGAGCGCGGGGATGTCGGCGCAGACCGCCAGATAGGCAACCGTGACGACGCGCATGCGGGGGTCGCGCGTGGGATGGCCGTATCCCCCGAGTTGTTCCAGATACCAGTCGTCGCTATGCAGCAGACCTGTCTCCTCCGCCAGTTCGCGCGTGGCCGCCTGATCGAGATCCTCGTGCTCCCTCACGAAGCCCCCGGGCAGCGCCCACTGCCCCTCGAACGGCCACTCGCCCCGCCGGACGAGGGCGATGTGGATTGCGCCGTTCCGGATGGTGAACAGCGCGATGTCGACGGTGACGGCGAAGCGCGGGTAGTCCTCTGGGTCGTAGATTGGCTCTGACATGGCAAGGATTTTACCTCCTTTTTCTTCGCCTATTACCCATATAAAGTGGTATTATGACCATAATATCTTAACTTAAAAGGTATCTAAAAAATGTTCAGCGAAGAAATAGAAAAACGCCCCGTCCGACAGTCCGGCCTTGCGATCACGCGACACGCGGGCCGCCGCATGCAACAGCGCGGGCTGCGGGAGCCGGACGTGCAACTGGTGAGGGCGTGCGGTACGGCAGGCCCTTACGGGCGCACTGTGCTCCTTGACCGTGACATCGACCGGGAGATCAGAGAGTGCAAGCAGCGGATCCAGAGCCTCGAGCGACTGCGAGGTTGCGTGGTCGTGAGCGAGGACGGCGTTGTAGTTACCGCCGTTCTCTCTCACGACAAGGGTCAGATCGCAGGCTCTCCCGACGCCGTAAGCAACGCACCATCCGCCCCTTTGACCTTGCGGAAGGTGAGAGATATGCGCCTCTCTCGTCTAATCCGGGTGTGATCCCCACCTCCTCGTTCGTATTTCCTTGCCGGAATCTCGTGGGTCCACTTGTACCTCGCGTCGCCTGTGAGCACCGCGACGCTGCGCTGTTCAAGGGACTTCCCGATCTTTCGTTTGGTGTGCCTAAGCCGGAAAACCATGCTCCACGACTCCAGCAAGCTGATTGTCGCCACCTGCTCTGCGAACCCGTGATGATCGATGTGCGGGCGAATGCCCTGACTGCCCTTGTACTCATTGACGATAAGCTGATCAGGCAGTTCACTCAACAGCCCCTCATCGACCAGCCTTTGGCCCAAGTCGGCCGCCCAGTCCGGCAGAGCACCAAGGCGCATTGATGCGTCGATCTCCCGCTGGCGGTAGTCGTAGCGCCAACCGTAATGTTGAACTCGCCGCTTGAGTTGCCTGCTCCACTCACATTGGTCGATGAGAGTGACCAAACTCCGCTCCTCGTCCGTTTCGATGAAGTCTCGCCTGTAGATGAGACCGGGGATGTCCTCCTCCCCTAACCTGCGGGCTGGTGGATCGCACACTGTACCGGCTTCGCTCGCCAATGCTCGTCGGAACTCGCTCTCGTCTAGTTCCTCCACCAGCCGAGCTTCCGCAGGCAGCTCCAGTTGAACCGCCCCCCCGACCACCAGATCCCCGTGATCGTCGACCCTAACCCCGCCTTCTCCGATTATCGGAATCCGGCCAGCCCTCAGGCGTACGCGTTGCGTGAGGCATTTCCAACCCAACTCACTGGCAAGGTGCCGCGCTGCCTTGCCGACCACCTCGTCACTCAAATCGGCCCTGTACCACTTGGCGCGCGCATGCCACCGCTTCCGCAACACTGATCGCTCGCCCCATTTGAGCGAAAAGCAACCTTCCTCTCCCCGCCGTTTCAAAGATGCTCGCTGCAATGTTGGCAGCAGATCCTCTCCCCGATTCCCCCACGAAGCCGACAGTGCCCGCGTAGCGAGGAACTCGCGTAGCACAGCTCCCCCCTTGAACCTCTTATCCAGGGTACGATAACCGTGGCGCCACCCGCAGAGGACGGCGGCAGCCCACCAAATTCCCGGAGGGAGCCAAGGAAGATCGTGGCTCCACGTCCTGAATTCCATCGGTTCCGGACGCAAAAGAACAAGCTGGATCGCCAGACCCGCATCCTCCTGGCCGGGACCAAACGTCTCTTCCGCAGCGATGATCCGTCGTGTCCGACCTAGCCACTCCTCCGTCCCTTCGCACGCCCTTCCCGCGCAAGCATTCTTGGCAATGACATCGGCCAAGTGCGCGGGCGACTTACCGCTGGACGTTGGGCTGCGCAACGTAGAGACTGCCGCGCTCCACAGCCCGGCCTTCCCTTCATCCACCGACAGGGCCACGTCGTCACACCACGGAAACCGCAGCCACGGTGCCGCCAGCGCTGCAACCTTCCGTGTCGCACCCTCAGTGTCCTGGTTCAGCGCCCACTGAAGCGCTTCGATCCACGGATCGACCCGTGGCACGGCCCAAGCCGCCATCGCCATGGCACCTTGGATCGCGTCAAGGCTCTCCGGTAACTCCAAGTTCGATTCGCCCAAAGACCGCGAAGGCACGTCGAACGCCTTGGCGTTGCCCACCTCAAGTCCAACTTCTGGTAGCGTGACATTTGAGAACTCACGGACCAGCGCCAGAAGGCGCGTCTTCTCTTCGCGTGAGGAGACTTCCATCTTCGTGACCGCGTACAACGGAATGGGTGCTAGCCATCCGACAACGGTCTCGTTCCCGCTCTCCGATCTTTCGACGATTCGCCCTGCGCCCGACAGTGCCATGTCGAATAGCGGCAGTTTCTTCGGATCGAACACCATTCGAACCCGAATTGCGTTCGGCGTTGCCGCTTGACTCGGCTCAGACACGAAACACCCTTGCCCCAGCCAAAATCCTGCAGATCGTGGATGCAACCACTCGTCCTGACCGGCCTCCAGCAATCGTCGGTGGTCGGTCTCAATTCCCAACCAGTCCGACGGTGTCTTCTCGTTTCCGCCCACATCATCCGCCTTCGCACGACTCGACGTCTCTGGTTCATTGAACTGCGCAGCAGCTTCATCGTGCGGCATCGTCAGCGGTAGCTCCGGTGTGCTCATGGCCTCGACAGTAGGTCTGGCCCCGGCAACTGAGATAGGAGCGAATTCAAGCTGTTTCCTTCGTGCATGAGTATCAGGTTGTCCCGAGCGCGCGAACACAGCATGTACATGACTCGACTGGCCGCATCCCCGGCTCTCCCCAGGAACCGCTCAATCTCCATCACGAACACGGCGTCGAACTCCTGCCCCTTGATCGACTTCTCGTTCAACACCGTAACTCCCGGTGCGAGAAGGTCGATCGCGTCCTCGTTTCGCAGCCTGTGACTGTAGAAGTCGACGCGCCTGCCCGGCAGACGTCTTCGAAGCGCAGTCTGCATCGCCAATCCGGTGTCGTTGACATCCACAACCACCCCGACCCTGCCGCCGCGCGTCATCTGCCAGTTGGCTATCCGCTCCGAAGCCTGCTCCAGATTGCCGTAGAGCACAATGCTTGGCAACTCCCCCGAGGCCTCGCGGTGCACCTCGGGCACAGGAAGTCCTCCGACGTGGAAGTGCTCCGCAACCAGCGCCACTTCAGGTCTGTTGCGGTGGTTGCCACTGAGCAGCACCGGATCGCCGAGACTAGCAGCCTCCTTGATGTCCAAAAGGGTGCTACGCTCCTCTGTCAGCGCCTGGTCCTCATCCGCGAATACCGTCATAGTCGTCGCCACAAACTCCCGTGCGTACCGAAAGAACGGCTTCGGCAGATCCTGCCCTTCGTCAACGATCAGGTGGGTTGAATCTGGCTGAATGCGACGACTCCGCATTGCGGTGGACATTGCGTTCCAATCGTAGGAAAAGGAAACGCCCGGTGCCTGTTGTTTCGCGCGATGTCGGTAGTGGTCGCTCACGAATTTGTGCATCGTTCTCGCTTGAACACCGCCTTCGCCCAATAGTGTGCTCAGCCGACGTAGCATCCGGTTGTAGGTCACCAACACAACCGACTTCCCCGCATTGGCCATCAACCGAGCGCGGTGGATGGCCAACATCGTCTTTCCCGAGCCCGGAGGCCCTACTACGAAGAGAGACTTATCGAACCGAGTCTCATAGACATCGAGTTGCTGAGGTACGCGGGCGACTTCATCGTAGGTCGGTAGCCGCAACGTCATGCCCCCCTGACTTGAAGTGTCTCTATGCGGTCACGCCGAAACATCGCGTACCGCAATCGCCGCAGCCTCTGCCCAGAGTACCGTTCTGTCACGATCTTTCCTTCGCCATCGGCGACCGGGCGGAAGCCCGCCCCAAGGAGCAGGTCCCGGAACGGCGGATACGCCAGATTGGCCTCTCGGCGCACTGAATTCGTGTACAGCAACGTTACCGCGCCCCGGCCGAAGCGGCCCAGCAACGTGACCAGCCCGCGAAACAATTCCGTGCCGTCAAGTGTCGGGCTCGCGAATAGGTACGACACGATCACAATCACCTCGCGCCAGCTCCGCGGGTAGGGCCAATCCACTACGTCTAGCGATGCCGCCCAATGACGATTGATCTCACCCGGCACTAGGTCGGAACAGGCCAGACGTTCGCCGAGGCGCCGCATAGACTCAGCTGGATCAACTCCGACGTAGTCGAAGCGAGGGTCCTTTAAGGTGGCCGCCAGTGCCAACCCGCCGGTGAATGGCCCGCACCCTACGTCCAAGACGATTGGGTTGGGTGGACTTGAGTGCTCGAAGAACTGTCCGAACGCCTCGACGAGTTCCTCAACGTGGCCCAATTGGTTGAAGTAGGCATACAGCAACGCAAGGTCGTCAGGCGTGAGCGCTCCCTGGGGTGCATCGAAGTCCGCCTGACCGCCGCCTATCGCCTCCCGAACCTCAGCTGCTTGCATTCCAAGCATTGAGTTTCCCTCCGAACGCGGGTCGTCTCGCACCCGATCAGTGACCTCTGTCTTCCGCAGATTCCTGATCCAGACGGGCAGGTTGACGGCGTCGTTCAAAGCCGGTGCCTCCAAATCCAGTGTCGTCGCCCTGCTGACGACCTACAAGTGCCTGATGGATCGTCCTCGCCATAACGCCGCTTCCGCGCTACCGTGCCGTCGCGAAGTCGCTAGTCTAGGTCTCCAACGCGAACTGAGGACTAACCCAAAGTAATGATACTTCAAGGCATATCATGTTTCTGCGTGTGCGTATTTTTCGTTGTTAAATCAACAGGTTGAATAAAAATGTTGGCGGAGAGGGAGGGATTCGAACCCTCGATGAGCTATTAACCCATACACACTTTCCAGGCGTGCTCCTTAAGCCGCTCGGACACCTCTCCGGTGGCAATTGGAGGCGACCCGACCAGCCGCACCCCGGCACCCGAGTCCGCTGCTGCCGCTGCTCCCTTCCGGGCCTGACGGGGTTCACAACTTGTCGTTGCGAGGGGACCGGAGGGGTCACCATCGTTGCGGGGCGTATCGTAGCGAGCGAGCGGGGAATGTGGCAAGTGACGGTGATGGTCAAAACCTTGGTTCGCGGCAGCTTCTACCGGCATATCCATTCGCGTACCCTAAGAAATCCTTTAGTACCCGGGAATCGGCGCACATGCCACCAACATCGAGCGGCCCCACCGCGCGCATCGCTGAGCGCGTCGTCAACACGCGTTTCGAAGGACTCTCGACGGAGGCGATCACCGTCACCAAGCAGTGCTTGATGGATTTCATCGGGGTCGCGCTGGCGGGGATGGACGAGCCGCTGGCACGCATCCTTCTCGAGGAGGTGGAAGAGCAGGGTGGCCGGCCGCAGGCGTCGATGCTTCGCACGGGCAAGAAGGCCAGTCTCAGCCAGGCGGCGCTGGTCAACGGCACCGCCGGTCACGCCCTCGACTACGACGACGTCAACAGCGGCTGCAGTGGCCACCCCACGGCACCCGTTGCGCCGGCGGTGATGGCGCTCGCCGAGCACATGGGATCATCCGGGCGCGATGTGATCCGGGCGCTTGCGTCCGGCATCGACGCCGAATGCCTGGCCGTTAGCTACACCGGCCGATCACCCTACAGGCGCGGGTGGCATGCGACCGGCACCGTCGGCTGCTTCGGCGCCACTGCGGCTTCGGCACAGCTTCTCGAACTCGATGCCGGTACCACCGCCCAGGCGTTCGGTATCGCGGGTACCCAGGCGGCTGCCCTGAAGGCCGTTTTCGGCACGATGACCAAGCCGCTGCACGCCGGGCGCGCGGCCGCGACGGGCGTGACCGCGGCGCGCCTCGCGAAACGCGGTTTCGCCAGCCGGTCGGACATCCTGGAAGCTCCCCAGGGTTTTGGCGCAACGCAGAGCGACTCCGTATCCATCGAGAAGTTCGAGCGCGACATCGAGGTGATCGAATCGTTCGTGCCCGAGACCAACTACAAGTACCACGCCGCCGGTTACCTGGTGCACTCGGCCATAGAAGCGGCCAGGGCGCTGCAAGCCGAACACGATCTCACCGTCGACGAGATCGAGAGCATCGAGGTCAAGGTGGACAGCGGTCACTTCACCACGGTGAACATCCAGGCGCCGAGCACCGGGCTCGAGGCTAAGTTCAGCCTGCGCTTCGCCGTCGCCATGGCGCTGCACGGCGTCGACACGGCCCGTATCGAGAGCTTCAATGACGATATCGTCAAGGATCCCGCCTTGATCGAGACGCGGGACAAGGCCCATGTCGTCGCCTTCGATGAGCCGGCGGCCGACACCCGGGTGACCATCACCGCAACGGACGGGCGCGTGGTGTCGCTCGACGTGAACGTGGCCATTCCGGAGCGCGACCTGGAACTGCAGTGGCGCAAGCTCGAAGGGAAGTTCCACTCATTGGTCGATCCCCTGATGGGTTCGGATACCGCGAAGCAACTCGTGGGCTGGTGTCGAGACCTGGAAAATCGTGAAGACCTGAGCGAGCTCTGGGATCTGCTCCGCGGCTGAAGCCGCACAAAACAGGGGAACTCTCCCCCTTTGCCTATTGCAGCTTCGTACTTCCCGGCTCGCGCGGCTATTCGCCCGGGCGTTCTCGAACACCCACGCCGCAACTCCTACAGATCAAACAGTGCCTTGCGCCAGCCACGCAGGAAACTTTGCGGGTTTGCTTCGATGGTGATCACGAAGGAAAGGGTCGCCGTCAGGCCGTCGGCGTCGGTGGCCGTCACGGTCACGGTGGCCACGCCTTCCTCGCCGATATCGTTCGGCAGCAGAACCAGATTGGTGCCTTCCACGCTCACCGCAACCAACTCCGGGTCACTGGATTCCACCGCGTAGGTCAGGGTCTCTCCCTCGGCGCCGGTGAACAGGGTAGTCAAGTCGACGATTGCCTCATCGCCGGAGGCGAGCAGGTCGAGCGCCGGCGGGGAGTCCGTCGCCCGTAGCGAATTCTTGAACAGGACCAGCGTCGGGCCAACCGCCGTGGCGATGCCTTGGAAGCAGGGGTGGCTGTCGTCGCCGCAAAGGTTCGTCGGGATCGAAGGCGCGGCGTCCAGGGTCACTCGCACCGCGCCCTCGTCGATCCTGGTCACCGTGATGGGAACGGCCGCCGTAGTGCCCGGCAGGACGGCCACGGAGTCGGCGGACAGTTCGCCGTTGCTCGCCGACACGCCCGCGCGCATCGCGAACGGCGCGCCCTTGGCGACAGTTGCAGCGACCGTCGCCGGGCCAGGGTCCGCGGGGTCGGCGTCGGTGCGCGCCAACTCAAGCGTCAGCACGAAAGGTGCCCCGGGATTGTCGTGCAACTGCAGTTCCGTCAGGCTCGGAACGCGGTGGAACAAGCCGTCCGGGAGCACCTGGAGATTGTTGCCGTCCAGGCGTAGTTGTCGAAGGCCGTAAAGATTCGCCAGTGCACCGGAGCGTAGTTCGGTAAGTGAGTTGCCATCGAGCCTCAAGGTCACGAGATCCTCGAGTCGCGAAACCAAGCCCGAAGGCAACGTTTGCAAGCGGTTGCCATTGATATCCAGGTTGCGCATGCGCGGCAGATAGTCGAAGTCTCTTGATTGCAGCGCGTCGATGCCCATGTTGGCGAGTACCAGCGATTCTCGTCGGTCCAGGTCGGCTGTGGATACCGCCGAGCAGGCGGCTGCGCCACGCAGCACGTCGCGCACTTCGGGCGTGCGGTCGCATACTCCCTCGTCGATGGTGACCGTCGCGGTTGCCGCCTCCAGCGCCACGTCGTTCTGATGCTCGGCGGGCACCGCGAGTTCGACCGTGAACACCTCCCTCGCCGGTTCGATGTCGATGTCGTCGCGGATGGTGATCTCAATGACCCCCTCGGTCTGGCCGGCCGGGATAGCGACGGTGCCACCGGCGCCTTGATAGTCCGCCGCGTTCGCGTCGCTGGTGTTCGGATTGCCGTCACTGCCGAAGACGTATTCGAGCGACGTGGATGCGTTGGATGCGCGGCTGAGGCGAACCGCCAGGCGAGTCGTTCCTCCCTCCGGTGCGGATGCGGAGGTGGTCGCGAAGAAAGCCGTCCGGCCCACCATTGCGCGGAAGCTTTGCGTGGCAGTCAAGCCGCCGCTGTCGCGGGCCGTCACCGTCACGGAGGCGCCTCCTCTGGCGACGCCGCGAACTGTCAGGACACTGCCCTGGACCGACGCCGTCGCGGTGCCCGTGTTGTCCGAAACGGCGCGGAACGTCATCGCGCCGCCTTCGGGATCCCGGAAGTGATTGGACAGCTCGATCCGCACGCTGCCGCCGACTTCGAGGAACTGCATGGCGATCTGGCTGGTGGTCTCGGGTGGTTGATTCACGGGGGCGAGCGGCGTGCCGCTCTCGGCATTCGAGGGCGTACCGTCATCGGTGCCGGTCCTGGTGGCGATAACGCGCACGAAGTATTGGGTTCCGGGCGTCAGGTTCGGAATCGTATGCTCCGTGACCGAGCCGCTTACGACGCGCTCCCGGGCGGTACCGAAGTCTTCGCCAGCCGACCTCCATTGCACCTTGTAGCCATCGGCATCGTCCACTTGGTTCCACGACACGGTCAGGGCGCCAATGCCGGGTGTGACCGCGACGCCGGTCACGCGGCCCGGCGGTTGGTCTGTGGTGTCGAGGACGAACGAGAGCCGCGCCATGGGTTCGCTCGTGAACGGGGCCGTCCCCCTGAGGCTGGTGATGGTTCCCTGTGGATCGGTATCGGGGTTGTTCAGCGAGAACGTATTGCCGTCCTCGGTTCCGGCATCGTAGGGATACAGGGAGATCTCCACCGTCGCCATCCATTCGCCTTGGCTGTCGAGCAGCGACCGTCCGGAGATGCCGACAAACCAGTCGGGACTGGGGCCGATCATCGACGTCAGGGTAATCAGGGGATGGTCCTTGGGAACATCGATATTGAACGTGTCGGTACGCGTTCCACCGAACGAGACACCTTGCTGGATGACGGCGTGCACATGCGTACTGGCTTGGATCTCGTTTCGGAGGGTGCTCGTTCCCCCGTCTCCGCCATCACCTCGATGCCCGGCGAGGCCGTGCCGCCGCTTTGCCAGAATGTGACATTGCTGTTGTGGATCGCGCCGATCAGGGTGGTGAAATGCGCGCTGCCGGGCAGGTCATTGAGGGGGGTCGTGCTTTCGTCAGTCCAGTTGCCGGTAAAGGTGACGCTGTACGTCGCCGTATCGGCGTCCTGCGCCGATGCCGGACCGCCAACGCAAATCGCCAAAACTGCCGGGATCATCCAGAGGCACCAGCCCTTTGCCGGGTCGGAACCGTGGCGATGTCGAGTCATCGTGGCCTCGATCTGTTGAGGTGGAACGGGTGACGGCGAAGATTGGCCTGTTCCGCGACCGTCGGCAAGTGACCATTGCCGCAATCCCCGCAGACCCGCGCGTCAAAACCCGGTCAAATGTTCAAATGCTCCATAAGGTTCTGATGTATACGCATATTAGTCGAGTGAGGCGAAGCATTTCGGGGCCAGAGACAGATCCCGATCAAATGTTCGCCGCTTCTCACGCCCAGAATGGCACGTAGCCAGACCGGGGACGAGCCGGGTCGGCCGGACGCACAAGCTGCTCGTCCAACGCTTGGCGAATCACCTTGGACACCTGGGCGGTGTTGTGGCGCTCGATGCCCAGTCGCTTGCGCAAGGTCTGGTTGCGCATCCGCTGGCCGCTCAAGTGCCGCAGTACGGCATGCTGGTAGCAGGCGCGCAGGCGCTCTTCGATGGTCATCTCCGCGAATCGGCGCGGGCCGAACAGACTCACGCGGGTCGCCTCCACCTCGGCGCGGAATTCGGGCGGCGGGAGCCGCGCCTCTTCCGCCGCCCCGACCACCTTGTCGATGCCCGTTCCCTGCTCCTCGCACAGCCCCATGCGTCGCATCAGCGCCGCGAGCGCCTCGTTGCGAGACCGTGGCGGCGAGTCGATGAAGCGCTCGGCTTCCACGAGCGGCGTTCCGGGATTGGTGATTTCCAGGCGGTTTCTGAACAGCTCGATCATGGGACCTGCGCCGGTGAGGGTCATGTCCTGGTGGATCAGGGCGTTGGCCGCCAATTCGCGAACCGCCACCTGCGGAAAGAGCGGCGTACCGTTCCGGATGGGCGTTTCGCCATTCTCGGGTGCCGGAACGAGCAGGTTGATGTGCGCATTCAACTTGTCGAAGCCGTTGGCGTAGCCGAGAGCAAAGTCCTCTCGGTGGGTGACCGTCGCAGTACGTCCTTCGCCGTCGTAGGCGACGAAACGCACCGCCTTGCGGGCCAATCTCGAGTCGAAACGGTGCAGTTCCTTGGCAAACAGAATCGCACCCAGATTGTGGACGTTCCACCTCCCGCCGACATCCGGGGAAATCAGGCGATCACTCGCCAAGCCAGCGAGGATGCCCTTTGGAGTGCTCGGCGTCGGCGTGCCGGTGAGGGCGAAATAGCTGGCCCAGTCCAGAAGATCGAGCACTTCGTCCGCAGCGACGAACTGCCGCGCCACGCCCCGCTCCCAAGCGTACGGGCGTAGTTTGTCCCAAAGCGCCCGTTGCCGGTCCAGAAACCCGGACAGTCGCGTGGTCGAGCTGCCGATGCGTAGGTAAGCCATTCGATTGAACTCGACTGGCGCGTTGATGGCCGCCGGGATCTCGAGCAGCACGATGCGGCCCTCCGGATGGTCCAGCGTGTGGAAGACGAAGGCCACGCTAGGGCTCAGCATGCGAGCCAGCCATATCTCCAAGCGTTCTTTCCCACGCGTGGCAACGGAGGGTTCAAAGCTTGTCCCGGTGACGGCGTGATCCCGATCCCGAACGCCCCAGGCGACGTAGCCGACATCCCGGTCCGCGAGCCGGGCCGAGTTGGCGATGCCGGAAATCAGTTCGCCGATCATCCGGGGATCGGCATTGTCCTCCTTGAACTCGGCCCAAGGCGTCTCGGCCGGCAGACGGCGCAGATCATTCACTTGGGCAAGAAGGCGCTCGTCCGTCATGCTCGGCCACTGTCCACATGAGCGTTTCCGATGTGCAAGCTTGCCACAGCGGAATCCGCTGCTAAAGGCGGGGTCAAATCCTCTGTGCGATCAAATCCCGATCAAATGTGAGATGTCACTTCAAGCGATTGAAAACACTATATGTTTTCAGGGGGATGGGTGCTCGTGAGGGCAAATCGGCGGCGTGAATCAAATCACGGTCAAAAGTTTCCGCCCCCCACTTAGCCTCCGAGCAGTGCCTCCAGGCGCTTCCCGACTCCGGGGCCGGGGCCAAGGACCCTTTCGTCACAAGGCATGGATGACGTCCGCCGGCGTCGTGTATTCCAGGAAGATGTGCTCCCCGACCCACTCGAGTGAATCGTGCCTCGGCAGCGTCAACGCCGGTTCCCCTTTGCAACTGATGCGGTAGAACAGGCGGGCGTCGTCCAGCGACTGGATGTTCTCTTTCATCGGCGGCGAGACGTGAATGGTCATGAAGAGGTCCCACAGCGTCACGTCGCCGGGCGTGTGGGCATGGTCGTAGCGGAACTGGGGCTGCAGCACGTGGGCCTCGACCTCCTCGAGAAATGCCCGTGACGCTTGCGCCGACATGCCGTCGATCTCAACGGGTATCTGGGTCGGAGGCCGGGGGCACCATAGCGGGCTGTGCAACGACTTGATGCCGGAGCGCGGGTTGGTGCGAACCAGCGGCGCGGGGGCGGCTTCGTCGTTCCTGTTATATGAATGCCGTCGTATCTGGATGCGCGAAAGACGCGCCTGCTCGGCGCGGGGCAGGGCGGCGAACGCCGCGGCCGTATCGGCGTATGCCGTCTCGCCGTTGAGCGGGAGCGCCCTGCGCAGGCGCAACAACTCGGGATCGGAATCTTCGAAATAGCGGTCCGTTTGCGGGCCCTGGGAACCGGGAACCCATTCGGGAACCCATGTGCGGCCTGGAGCCTCCCGCGACACGGGTGCCTTGTGGACAAGAAACATGGATACGTGCAGCGGTATCACGTGGTGCTCGATATCCGTGTGCCACGTGGTGGACGGGACAAGCGTCGGCCCGGCCTGACGCTCCTCGTCACTGAGGTCCCGGACGTTGGTCACGACGAAAACGGCGGGAGAGTCCGCGCCCGGCAGGCAGCGCAGCGCACCGGGAAAGGCGGCGTTCACCCGTGTAGAAGGGCGCTCCGCGAGCGGCAGAAGTTCGGGTTCGTAGTACCGGGTGTTGCCGAGGCGCCTGAAATTGCTCGGGTGCGGCAGCGGCGCGCCCCAGTGATTGGCGAAACGCTCGAAGTGGGTAGGTGAGAACGCATCCAGGTCCTGACCCGCGAGGGTCAGGATGCGGAATTGACCCAGTGCATCGAATAGGACGTTGACCTGTTCAGGTTCCAGCGGCTTGCTGAGATCGATTCCACTGATCCGGATTCCTGCGCCGCTGTCCGCCAGCGGGGCTTCGCTGCGCACATGCGCGCCGAAGGCCTTTTGCAACCGTCCGTTGATCGTGTCACTCATTCGTCGTGGCTCCCCCCTTTGCTAGCCGTTACCCCAACTTTACCCGCTGGCCTGTACGCGCGGATTCGTGCACCGCATCGATGAGACGCATGGTCCCCAAAGATTGTTCGGCCGGCAGAAGCGTCGGTTCGCCCGTCGACAGGGCGTTGCACAAGTCGAGGAGTTCCGCGCGGTAGGGATTCAGTCCCGGAACTTCGACCGTCTCCTCCTGCGGGCTGCGGTAATCGGCGTTCGCCCATGTGAAAGTGGACGATTCGTCCCTGGGCCATGACCAGGCGGTTCTCGGAACCCAGATGGTGCCTTCGGTGCCGACCACTTCGCAGGTCCCCCGGCGGGGCCAGCCGAAGCTGCAGTCGAACTGCCCGATCACGCCGTTCTCGAAGTGCAACGTGCCGAGGAGCGTGTGCCAGATCTCGCTGTCGGCGTCGAAATTCCCGTTGGCCGACACCCACAGGGGATCCTCGCCGACCAGATAACGGATGCTGCTGAGGCAATAGCAGCCCAGGTCCATGGCGGCCCCGCCCCCAAGCTCGCCGCGTCGACGCCAGTTGGTCGGATTCGAGGAGCCGGACGAAAAGCTGGCCCGCACGCAACGCAGTTCACCGACCGCGCCGTCGTCGAGGCGCTCCTTCACCGCGTGCGTCTGCGGGTGGTAGAGATGCATGAACCCTTCCACCAGGATCACGCCGGCGGACCTGGCCGCCTGGAACATCTGCTCGGCCTGGGCGGCATTGAGAGCCAGTGGTTTCTCGCAGAAGATGGCGCGAACCCCGCCGCGCACCCCGTCCAGGACGTTTTCCATGTGCGAGGCGGGCCACGACCCGACGATCAGGATGTCGGGCTGCTGTTCCGCCAGCATCGTTGCCGCATCGGCGTAGGTGTTCTCGATGCCGATGATCTCGGCAAAGTTGGCGAGCGATTCCGCGTGGGCGTCGCAGGCCGCGACCGGTTCGATTTCCGGGATATCTTTCCATAGCGGTGCCAGGGTGCCCCTGGCGTGTCCGCCGCAACCGACGATCGCCAGCTTGAATTTCTCAGTCATGATGACCCTCCCTCCCGCGCAGATAACCAGATAAGCCAACCAAGGTCCAGCACCAGTGCTGAAACCAAGTTCTTTACCAATTGGCGCCAAGTAAAGAGTAAGATGCCGTTCCATTGAACCGGCAGTGTCGAGAAGGAAGTCCCATGCCGCGAGTGAGCGCCAAGCGTCAAATTACGCTCCCCATCGATCAATGCAGAGAGGTCGGGATTGGGCCTGGGGACGAGTACCGAAGTTTCGTTGCCGATGGCCGCATCACCATCGTGCGAAAAACTGCCGGTGCAGCCAAGGGGTTTCTGCGGCGCGTAGCTGGCGATCCTGCCGTTAGCGACGAGGAGTCACTGGAAGACGCGTTGAACGAGTAGACGCCTTGATCGCAGTCGACACCAACGTGCTGCTCCGGTATTTGCTGCACGACGAGGAGGCCCAAGCGACCCGAGCCGATCTGGTTTTCGACGCTGCGGAGACCATTCTGATCACGGATGTCGTACTGGTGGAGACCGTATGGACGCTGGCCGGGCGCAAGTACCGACTGGCCAAGGCTGAGTTGGTGGCCGTCCTCGAGCGGCTGTTCAGGGAGCCGAATATCCGTTTCGAGGACGATCAGGTTGTGTGGCGCGCCTTGCATGCTTACCGAGGCCCCGAGCCAGTAAGCGAGGCTGGGTCAGCGAAGGGTGCCGGTTTCGCTGATGCGTTGATTGTGTTCAAGACCCTGCACGTCGCATCGGACGCGGGGGAGAAACTGGACGCTGTCTACACGTTCGATTCCGCTATGCAGCGGTTTCCGCACACGGCATTGCTTTGATAGTAAATCGATAAGTGTGAATCGATGCGCCGCTGGCTCGATGATCACTACAGCGCGCGCAGAGCCGGCAGCACTTCCTGCGCGAGCTCTCCGCGCGTGCCGAAGGCGCGGCCACCCGCGAAATAGATGTGGCTGAGGCCGAGCTCGACTATGGGTGTCAGGCGCTCGACGACCTGTTCAGCGGTTCCTGTGACGGCGAACCAGTCGATGAAGTCCTGATCGATCAATTTCGCGTGGGCCGCATCGCCCTGCGAGTGATGCGCGGTGTCGTACTCCGTCTGCAGACGCGCGGTGACGCGCCGCATGATCTCGGGTTGATTGGAGAAGTCCGTTCCGGCGCCGGCGCTGAAGTGCGCGAACGTCGCGACGCCACCGCGTATGGCTTCCTGGGCCTGACGCCTGTCGGTTCCGACGGCGACGTTGATGTATGCCCCGATGGGAATGCTGGCGGCATCGCGACCGGCGGCTTCGGCGGCCCGACGCACGGTATCGATTCCCCAGGACAACCGATCGAGATCGGCGCCCACGGCCAGTGTCACGCGATCGGCGAGGCTCGCCGCCAGCGCGAGGGACCTGGGACCCGATCCCACCATGTCCACGGGCACCTTTTCGACCTCTACGAGATCGAGCCAGCGCAGGCGGCTGGGGAAGCCGTTCTGGTCGACCACGCCGCCCGAGAGGTATCCCTGCAGGTCACTCACGTAGGCCCCATATTCCTTCAGAGACGCGATCTTTCGGCCGATGTGCAGGACGGCGCTGTCGCCGCGTCCAATGCCGAGGATGGCCCGGCCGTCGCTTTCGGCCTGCACGCTCATGATGCTCGTGGCGGTGACCGCCGCATGGCGCGTGACTGGATTGGTCACGCCCGTGCCGAGCATGATGGAGGAGGTCGCCCTGGCGCATAGCGCGAGTTGCGTATAGACGTCTCCCCGCAGGTTCTGACTGTCCGTCAGCAGGAAGATGTCGAAGCCGTTGCGCTCCGCGGCCTCGGCCGCGGGAACCGCGATCCCGGGCGTCGCGAGCCCCATGGCGGCGAACTGGATCGGCCCGGAACGCTGTCTTCCCATCGGCTTAGCCGGCCGGCCTGAACCGTTCGGGAAAGTCTTCGGTGAGCCCCATTTCGCGCACGTCGAGAGACTTGATGCCCATTTTCACGGCTGGCGAATCCGGCTTCAGGCGAAAGTCTTCGTTGTCCCAATCCTCCAGAAGGGGATCGGAATAGATGCTGTTCTCGGCATAGCCGAGCGCGCGGAGCTTCTCCAGGACCTCGGCCGACTTTTCGGAGACGCCCTGCGAGAAATAGACGTTGCCGTCGATTTTCGTGTTCTCCATTCGACCGAGATGCTCCCACACGTCCATGACCGTGATCAGGCGTCCTGCAAGGGAATAGAACGGCCCGTCGTAGCGGTATCCCCGCCTCGGTTCCTTCATTTCCCCGGTATGCAGGAAGACATTTCCCGTGACCTTCGAGCCGTCGATGGGCCGCTGGCCGATCCACAGGTAGCAGCCCGGATAGACATCGCACACGACGTTGTTGACCACATACGTCTCGTGCCTGTGGATGATTCCGCAGGAGTTGGTCTTGTAGATGACGTTCTCCGCGATCGTGGTCTTGCGCTGGAAGTCGTCGATGCGGATCGCGCCGGCGATGCGCGGATTGAAAATGTGATGGACATAGTTTCGCCGGATGATGTTGCCTTCTCCCGCGCCTGAAACGTTGATGGTCGCGCCATCTACGAACACCTGGTTCGCGCGGTAGACCTCGTTGTACTCGACAACGTTGTCTCTCGTGTGCAGGTACTGCGTAACCAGCGGCCAATCGATCACGTTCTTTACCTTCGAGTCTCGCGCGTCCTGCTGCACCGCCTCGGGATCTTCGATCTCGTGCCATCGGATGCACGGGGCGCATTCCCGCATGTTGAGCACGTTGTAGGCCTCTTCCGGGATAAAGAACTGCGGCCGAACGCCGCACAGGCAGATCGCCTTGCGGGGCATGTGGTGGATGTAGTTGTGGGCGACCCGGTTCTCCGCGCTCTGGTGCAGGATGATTCCGTGGGAATGCCAGTAGATCTCGCCGAGATGATGGAGATGGTTGTTGACGATCTCGTTGTGCTTGTTGACATCCTTGGTGCCGGGGCCGTATCCGAGCAGGAGGATGCCCGAGCAGCCGAGGTGATCGATCTCATTGCGCGTGACGACGTTCCTCTGGCAGTGGAGATCGAGCCGGATGGCTTCGCCGCCGCTATTGAAGAACCTGCAGTTCTCGATCCTGCATTCTTCCGCTCCCCGCAGGCGAAGCAGCCCGTGTCCCTGGTCGATCATCGCCCAGTCGTGCTGGATCGACATGTCGTCGTCCGAGACGACATATCGGTCGCCCTGGGTGAAGGAGATGCCTTCGAACACGATGCCGCGGACGGGGGTGTCCGTCGGCCCTTCGATATCGATGTCGCCCTCCACGCGAACGAGCTCCATCAGGGACGGCGCGAAGATATCGTCACCGGGCACATCCCCGACGGGCCAGAGGTAGAGTTTCTTTTCCCTCGAGTTGAGGACCCACTCTCCGGGGTAGGTCAGGCCCTCGGGCACGTTCTCGATCGAAGCGATGGTCTCGCCCGTGTCGACGAAACCGCCCGTCGCCTTCAGGACGTAGCCGCTTTGCGCGGCGGTCGTGGCGATGCGCCATTCCTCGTCGACGGATTCCAGCGGCAGTATCGCCATCGCGTAGCCGAAACGGATGACCAGCTCCACGTCTTCCAGGTTGTCCCAGTTTTTTACGGCGCCTTCGGGGAAACCCAGGTGGCGCAGGGGATCGAGTACGCCCGCAAAATCGGTCATATCGCCTTGACCGAGCTTGAATTCCCCTGGCGGCGGCTCGGTGCGCCTGAGGCGCCGGGTGGTCGGGTTGAAACCGTCGGTGCGCGCGCGGGGAAGGCGCCGGTCGCCGTCGTACAGGGTGCGGAAAGGTCCAAGGTCCGACGGCACGTCGGCCACCCATAGCTTGTGCAGGGACATGTGGGGCAAACCCTCGGGCAGATCCCCTCCCAGCTCTTGCCATCCATCGATGCGTACTCCTGAACCGAAGATCGGTTCTTCTCCGGGGTACGCGCCATAGGTGATGGTCTGTCCCGCTTCCGCGGAGTCCTGTAGTCCAAGAACGACGGTTTCCGTGAGGTAGTACCTGCCGCCTCGAATCCAGACGACGATGTCGTCTGTGTTCCTACCCGGCCCGCCCGTCCCGCTACCCGGCCCGCCCGTCCCGCTGCCCTGCTTCAAGTCCCGCACGGCATCGCGGGCCCTCCCGAGCGTTGCGAACGGTCCGTCCGTCGCGTCCGCGTTCGGACTATCCAATGTGCCGGTCCAGGCATCATTGCCATTCGTCGCGACGTATAAGTCAGCCTTCTGTCCTGCTTCTGCGTTCATTTCGTCCTCCTCGACGCTGCAATCATGGCCAATGGCCGGCGTTGGATCAACGCCTTGGGTGGAATCGACCTATACTCGAAGGCGGACAAGGAGGGAAAAGCCCATGAGCGAACTTTCAGTTGCCGTGCTCACCGGAGGGCACAGACACCACGTCGTACAGTTCATCGACTTCTTCACGAGCTTCGACGGCGTCGACGCCTACGTGTTCAACATCAACGATTGGCTCACGCCCTCGGGTATTGACGACCGTCGCTACTTTGCGGGTACGAGGGACGTCCACGATGCGGTGCGCGACAGCTTCGATGTCACCGTCTTCTACACGATGACGCAGGAAGGGCCGAACGAAGAGGAAAGGGCCTGCGTCGAACGGCTGATCGAGAACGGCCAGTCCATTTTCGTCCTGCACCATTCGGTGCTGCATTGGCGATACGACGACCGCTGGGGATCCATTATGGGGCTCGGGGGAGCACGTTGGGTTCGGGACGTGGACTGCGGCGGACCGGTGAATGGTGTCTGGTTCGGGACGCTTCCGGTACAGGTCAATACCGATCATCCGCTCTCGACGGGACTGGCCGACTTCGAGATCGAAGACGAGACCTACGCGGTTCGCGACTGTGAAGACGACTGCGACGTGCTGCTGACGACGGACCGGCCCAATTCCATGCGCACGCTCGCGTGGACGCGCATGGAGGGGGAGTCCCGGATCTTCTGCCTGCAGCTCGGGCACGACCCCCAAGCCTGGAGTCACCCCGCCTACCGCACGGTGGTCCAGAACGGACTGCAGTGGTGCGCGGGCGGCTAGCACCATGTAGACGGAGCTGGGACAGTATTCGCGTGCGAGTTGGGTGCGATGTTGGCAATGAGAGAGGGAGACATGGAACGAGACTCGACTCGCAGAGGCGTAGTCTCGATAGCCTCCATGCGAAAACCGCCGGTAGTGACAGAGGGCGGCTACAGGCCAGCGGGCAAACCCCAGCTTGACGGACACCCGCTACTCAGTTCTACGCTCTACGTGAGTCCTCCAAGGCCACGTCGATGTGAAGATGCGTCCTATGTTTGCCCGGCCCACAGCCAATCCAACTCGGAGAACGCCAGTTGGCGGTTGAAGTTCTCAATGTTGTCTTGGACGTTGAGGATCAGGCAACGCTGGTCGCCGCCATTGAGCGGCCCCCGCAACCCCCTTCCGACCATCTGGAAATAGAGATTCGGGCTATAAACCGGCCTCGCCACGATAATGGCACGCGTCTTCGGCGCGTCGAAACCCTCTCGGAATACCCCATAGTTGACCAGCGCCTTGACCTTGCCTTGCCTGAACTCTTCGACAACCCGCCTGCGCGTCGCCTTGTCGGTCTCTCCAATAACGGCACGTGACCGGACGCCCTCGCGGTTGAGGAGTGCCGCCACGGTCTGTGCGTGCTCCACCGAGGTTGCGAAGACCAGAGTGGGCCAGTCATGCTCAATGTGTCTCATGTACGCTTGCACGATGCGCCTGGTTCGCTCGGCACTCTGGGCGATCCGCTCCTCCACACCTTGTGGGAGCCAAGGTGATGCCCGCCATTCGTCCAGCTTCCGTTTCAACCCTTCCTTGTCGAGCGGCTCATTCAAGAGCACGTCAAGCGAGAACGTCTCGCCTTCAACGGTCTCATGATCGGCTTCGGCCAAGACGCCCTTGTCTTGCAGCTGACGGATGACGGCTTCTGGTTCCTCGCTCGCAAACGCTCCTGAGTCCAGTCTCTCGTTGCCGTACCGGCGAACAAGTCTCTGAGTCTCGACCTCGTCGCGTCCCCGATACGGTGTCGCCGTGAGGCCGAGCATGAACGGTTCGCTTCCCCGCTGAAATCGTGTGAACCCTATTTCCTGCATCACCGACGTGAAGCTCGGCGCAATCGACCGGTGCGCCTCATCGAACACGACCAAACCGAATTCCGCCAGAAACGCATATTCGCCGGGCTCGTTCGACAACCTCGCTTTGAGTGTTTGGATTGTCGCGACGATCACGTGGTTCCGGCTTATCGGCCTTGGTTTCTCCAACCCGGCCCACATTCTCGAGATTCGAAGGCGTACCGCTTGAGAGCCTACGCTCGCCCACACCTGCCGCCAGGATTCCACCGCTTGTTCGCACAGTTCGTCGCGATCGGCGACCCAAAGGACGCCACCGGTGAAACCATCATCTCGCATAGCCTCGATGACCGCCTGCACCGCGACCCGTGTCTTGCCGGACCCCGTAGGCATGCTGACAATCCCGCGTCTGCCAGCCCCGTCATCATGCTCGTGACTCAGCATGGTCCGAATATTGTCCGCGATAGTCCGTTGGTAATCATGAAGCTCTGGCAGCGAATACGGGCCCTCTACTTCGACAAATGGATCCCGCTTGCTCTCCCGCTCGCCAGCCCACTCAGCAGAAAACCCCAGTGATCGCACGAACTCAACGGTCCGCAGCGAACCGGCCCATTGCGACGGCGGATCGAGACGGTCGAGCGCCCACTTGAGCTGCTTCGGCGCATCTGTGTGCCAAGTCGCGATGGCGGCCTCGGCTATTTCAATGGCTGACAACGTGACCCCGTCGCCTTCCAAAACCGCCAGAAGTGACCCCGGAAGACTCAGCCGCAACGCTTGTTCGCCTGCAGCTGCCAAGAGGCGTTCGGCGTCGGTCGAGCATCGCCTTACGGCGGCCCTTTGCTCCTGGACTTCCTGCGGCGTCCTACGGCGCAGTATCTTCTCGATCTGAGCATCGGACAGCCCGAGATCAAGTTCGTCCACCACGAGCCGCAGCTTCCTTAGCTCACCAGCACCCGTCGTATCCGCCAGATAGATGGTCGAAGCGTGAAAGATGCAGTCTCGAAGCTGACCAACGACCACGATTCGCTCGCACCGGACCAACTCGCATGTTCTTTGGTGCGGTCGAAGGTATTGTCCCAGTCCACGCCACACATCCGTCAACGGAATCGGATCATCCGCCCCGAAGAACTCCGGAGTCGGTTCAATCAGTTCGAACGCTTCTTTGATCTCGTCGGCCTTGGCGTGACCCAGCAGGAAACGGAGGGCTTCCGGGCTCCTTGGGCGAGGACCAGTCGCTTCCGAGAGTGGCACGATGCGATGGGGAATTCGAAGCCTTCCATACTCCCGGAGCATGAAGGTTGTAAGCGAGGTGCATCGCATCTTCGGATACCCTTGTCGATTTGTGCCGGTGTGCCACATCGTCCATGGCTTGTAGCTACCGTCCAGAGCGAGAAGCGCTTCCGTATAGCGCGCCTTGGCCTCGTCCGAAAGGTCTGTCAAGACCTCAAGCGGACCTGGACCTTTCGACGCGGTGAAATCAAGGTGGTGCCACCTTGGATCATGCGGCAGGCCGTCCTGTTTCGAATACTGCGCCCGACACGAACGGAGGAACGAGGCGAAATGCGGCTCGAACGATAATTCGCAGCCATCGTAGGGTTCGTCCGTGACCCCAAGAGCACGCATCAGTTTGTCGTCCGGCTCATGGTACTTGGTGTCCACCGTGGCGTGTTCGTCCCGACCTCCGTCGGGCACAATGCACCCCGGCAACAACACACGATAGGGAGGTTGCCAAGTTCCACCGAGTGTCCGCACTCGTAGTTTGGTTGCCCACACTACTCGTCTTGCGGAACCTCTAAGTCTCCGAACGACTTCACTTGCGGCATCCGTCGGCACCTTGCGTGAAGCCACCCAGAAGTCGCGGTGTAGATCCTCATTAAACTCTTCACCGCGCCCGCCGCTCTCGAGCACGCGCTCCGCGAGGAGTTCGAAAACGCTTACCGGCGATGGTGCCCTAATCCCCAGTTTCGTCAGCCCTGAAAGCGCGTCACCATCCGAGACTAGCGCCGCGTGAACGTACGATTCAGAGTCCCCATGGACGCCATCGGCTGGCGTGCCTTCGGGTAGAAAGAGACGTTCCGGAACGGGCGGTCGCCAGTCGCCGCTGGCCGTCAGCACGATGCATCCAAGCTCTTTGCCTGACCTCGCTATCCCCTGCGGTATGCTCGCCGCAGTCTGGATAGCGGCCTTCGACGCCGCAATCGCGGCATCCCCTTCTTTGTCTTCCACAAGTGCTTCAAGCCAATTCGCGATGGATGCCTGCGGCGCGCTCTGGTCATCATCGCCATCCGAACGTGGAGGAAACAAACGGTTGATCGCGGCGAGTCGTCTCACGCGGTTGCGCGTGAGCGCCCCGTGGTGAAGCCAATCGCGCGGCCGCCCCGAATACGCGGCCCAGCGCTCGAATGGCTCCGTTTCCGACTGGTCGGTCAATCTCTTGGGAGGATAGGAGATGTTTCCGATGGCCCGTAGTCTACGATCTTGGTCGGGAATCACTTCCCTCTCGCGTAGATGAGCGAACAGGCGCTTGCGAAGAAGATCAGCATGTTTGGAATCGCCTCCTTCATGTCTGCGCGGAAGCGCGTCTAGGTGCCGGCAGGGGTCATCGTCAGTCGCGAGTTTTGGGAGCGACTCGGCGATCATCTCCGCAGTCGCCTCGATCAACTCTTCGTTGTACGGTCCCGGAAGCAGGTTCTGACGATCCTCGTTGGTCTTCCATGGCGCGTTCAGGATGCCAGCCACCAGGCTTGCTGTGTCGGTCGGAAAGAATGCCCAGAACTGACCAGGGAGATCTAGCCGGTCGAGCGGCGCAGCCCATTGGATCGCCACATCGCCGGAGGCGCCAGACAAGGGCCAGTCGCCCCGTGCATCGTCTGAAAGACAGTGGGTAGTCTCGAAACGCCGCCAACGCGCGATCCCCCCCTCGGTATCGAGCAGAAGTTCGCCATCTCGGCTATTCAACACGAAATCTCGCGAGTGTTCGCCGTCCTCAAGGGTCAAGTACCGGACATGATCGACGAACAGCAGAAACTCTGGCGGGAAATCCCGCATCTGCCGGGCAAGGTCGCCATGTGCTCCCGGCTTGAGCGGCAGACGCACGACATTCGTGGCCCAACTCATCAATTCCGCCAATTCCAGGTCCTTGGCCATCTCGTTGCCGGGATCGATGGGCTCAGGCAAGCGCAAGACCGGATATCGTTCGACCTGCGCCCTCTGCGTTGCAGACGCTATTCGCTCCGCCGCACGCTGCTTGTCGAAACGGAAGGAAACCGGGCGGCTGTAGAATTCTGGGGCGTCGGTCACTCCTAGCACGGATTTGAAGCCGATTCCGAATCTGCCAATCGCGGTGGTGTTCAGCTTGCTCGACATTCGGGAGAACATGAGGCCGACAACACCGTCCTGGTCGATAGGTGTTCCGTCGTCGGCGCAATAGAGGAAGTGCTCCGTCAGGCGGATGAGGATGCTCTGTCCACTCGGCGCATCGAGCAAGGCGTCCGCGCTGTTCTGGATGAGTTCATACAGTTGCCGATGAGCGTAGCCGCCATGAGCCGCGAACTGTTCCGTGTTGGCATCCTCCGTCACGCGATACGATTGCGCACGGTATGACTCAAGCGTGCCTTTCGCTACTTGGACAGTGAACTCGCCAAGCTGACCTTCCGGGCCAACCCAATCCGGTTTCTCGTCAGAAGCCGGAAGGTGCAGCTTGGCGTCTGCGTGGAAGAACTTGCCGCGCACCCCAGTGGAAAAGTCGTACTCCTGCTTCATTGTCCTGACTCGTATTGACGCTGCTCATTGAGCGTAGCCTGACGAGCTGAAATCACCCTAACCAACATCCTACCGCCATCAGTCTCGTTCCACGTGTGCGACACGACCAGCAGGCGCCCGCCGTGAGCCTGCCCCATCGTGTTCCAACGCTCTTCGAACTCGCTGTACTCATCGGGAATCGACCGCATCAGTGGATCCCCAAAAACCGTTCTTGCGAACTCGAAGCTGATCTGGTGCTTCCGAAGGTTGCGGGCAGCCTTGGCTGGATCCCACTCGAATTTGAACATTCCGATCCGCCCAACTCGTTCAACGGTCGACGGATGGATTCAATAGCCAAGCCATTGGCCAGCTTCCACGCGCGCCATATCGCGCCACGTCGGCGCGGCTGCACCGCGGTCGAGCCAAAGGACGAACGCCCTGCGCAAAGCCGACTTCCAACACAACCCAACGTCCTGCGAGTGCCATTAGATCGCGAGTTGAAGACGGCTAGCCGTCCAAGGATCCCAGTCTCACTAAGCGCCATCTCTCCAAATGGTCGGCAACCCGATGTGCCTTGCGTATCGACCATCAACATTGTTCTGCGCGCCACGAGTGATCGTGCCACTAGAGTGCGAAAATGCGGGCAACGCTTGCACAAGCGGTCCGCCCCAACCGCGCTCAGCGACACATTCCACCATCCTGTCGATCCGCACAGTACTTGCATTGTTTGTAGGCACGCTATCACCTCCCGCCAGACGCGTAAAGCAGGTGTGCCGACCAGCGCCGCAGTCCCCAACCCGATCTCCACCCGCTTGATCGGCAGAGTCATCGGCCACCCTACGCCGGTCGCCGCCATCCTGGTCGCATGCTGGGCCACGATCGGCGAGTGTGCGACCGCAACACCGCAACATGGGTCACGAGGACGCTCCAAGTCTCGCGAACGAACCAGCATTCATGCCGATACCCAATGGCTGGACATGTGTGAATAACAACGTGTTAAATCAATGGGTTGGTGGTAGGATGTCTCGGTCGCGATGACCCGTGCTTCGAGTCCCGTACTTGGAACGATCACCGGTCCCCACGCTCCCCCTGCAACCCATGCTTCTTCAGATACCCCCGGAACTGATGGTAAGTGAGACCCAGCAGCTCCGCGGCTTTGCGCTGGTTGTGCCGGGCCTGCTCCATGGCCGCCTCGACGTGTTCGACTTCGTAGGTGCGCACCGCTTGCTTCAGGTCTAGCGGCAGGACGGGCGGGGCAGGGGTGCCCGCCTGCGCACGCTCCACGCGCGGGCGGAACGGCGAATCGAACGGGTCGAGCACGATTTCCGTAACCTTGGCGTCGGCGCTGGTGCGGTAGACGGCGCGTTCGACGACGTTTTTCAGTTCGCGCAGGTTGCCCGGCCAGTCGTGCGATCTGAGCTGGTTGACCGCGGCGTCGGCGAAGCCGGGGAAATACTCGCGTCCGAGTTCGGTGGCCATATTGATGCCGAAGTATTCGGCGAGCAGGAGGATGTCGTCGACGCGTTCGCGCAGTGGTGGCAGGGTAATGACGTCGAAGGCGAGCCGGTCGAGCAGGTCGCGGCGGAACTTGCCGGCGTCCGCGAGTCGCGGCAGGTCGGCGTTGGTGGCCGCGACGAGGCGGACATCGACGTGTAGCGTGCGGCTGCCGCCGAGGCGCTCGAACTCGCCGTATTCGATGATGCGCAGGATCTTTTCCTGCACCAGTCCCGACGTGGTTGCGACTTCGTCGAGGAACAGGGTGCCTTCGTTCGCCCGCTCGAAGCGGCCCTGGTGCATGCGCGCCGCGCCCGTGAAGGCGCCCGCTTCGTGGCCGAACAATTCGCTTTCGATCAACGAATCGGATATCGCCGCGCAGTTCATCTTCAGGAATTCCGAGTCCCACCGGTTCGACAGGTAGTGCAGGCGCGCGGCGACGAGTTCCTTGCCGGTTCCGCGCTCGCCGACGATGAGCACGGGCTTGTCGAGCGGCGCCACGGCGGAGACGTCGTCCAGCGCCTGGAGGAAGGCGGCGGACTCGCCGATCAGTCTATCTGGCTCGCTAGGCATGGCGGCATTTAACCAATAGTTAGCGAAATCGGCCACAAAAATTGTTTTGGGCTTTTCCAACGAAAGCGGGCGGGTTGATACAAAACAAGAGGTTGGGCGAATTTCGCGGGTTGGCACGGAATGTGACTCGTATTGTGTCGAGGAATCGCCACGCACACCGCAAGGAGCAAGACTGATGGGCATATTCTCTCGCGCGACGGAGATCATTAACTCCAACATCAACGCCTTGCTCGACAAGGCGGAAGACCCGGAGAAAATGGTTCGACTGATCATCCAGGAGATGGAGGAGACGCTGGTCGAAGTGCGCACCACTTCGGCGCGGGCGATCGCGGAAAGGAAGACGCTCTCGCGACGCCAGGAGTTCCTTGAAAAGGACGCCTGCGAATGGGAGCGCAAGGCGGAACTTGCGATTCGCAAGGGTCGCGACGATCTCGCCCGGGGTGCGCTGGCGGAGCGGGCCAAGACCGAAGCCGCCACCGAGGCGTTGGTCAAGGAGTCTGCGGCGCTGGAGGAGACCCTGGCAAAGCTGAACGCCGACATGGAGACGCTGCAGGCGAAGTTGAAGGACGCCAAGGCGCGCCAGAACGTCATCGTCATGCGCGGCAAGGCGGCGCGGAGCCGACTCGGCATTCGGCGTCAACTGTCGGATCACAGCGTCGACGACGCGATGCTGCGCTTCGAGCAGTACGAGAGCAGAATCGACGATCTCGAAGGCCAGGTGGAATCCTACGACATGGGGCAGAAGACCCTGGCGGCGGAGATCGACGCGCTGGAGGGCGATGAGACGGTCGATTCGGAACTGCGTCGCTTGAAGGAGCGCGTGCAGCAGGACGATCAACCCCGAGACGCGAACTGAACCCGGGTCCTTTGAGGAGAAGCGCAGATGAGTGAAAGCGTGCTTGGGATTCTGTTTGTTCCCGCAGTCCTGTTCATGGTCGTCGTCGCGCCGATCTGGCTCGTGATGCACTATCGGAGCAAGCGGCGCGGGCGGGCGGCGTTATCGAGCGAGGAGCGGGCGGAGCTGGAGAAGCTTACCGACCTGGCGGATCGGATGGGCGAGCGCATCGAGACGCTCGAAGCCATACTGGACGCCGAGACGCCGGATTGGCGCAAACGCGATCCGGCATCGTGACGGGAGGCTGCAGATGAGCCGTACCGATAGCGGTGATACCAGGAATAAAACGCGGAAGATTCAGGAGGCTGCCAGGAATCTGGAGCGCGCGGTGGAAGAGCTCGCCTCGGCGGCCACGGAGGAAGTTTCCAGCGGCGCGGCCAGGTTGCTTGATGACGCCGCGGCGCGCGTGCGGGGAGAGTCAGGTGGCCGCAGACAGCGTGAGCACGGGGGTGAACGCGACGATTCGGCTTCCCAGCACGGGTCGAGACGGATCCGCTACCGCGACTACGAGGATCTGCCGCGTCGTTCGCGCGCACTCTACCTTGATCGCAGGAATCGGAAGATCGTGGGAGTCTGCGCCGGCGTCGCGCGGTATTTCGGCATCGAAGCGTGGGTGGCGCGTTGCGCTGCGCTGACCGGATTGATATTCCTGCCGAGTATCGTGTTTCCCGGCTATTGGATCGCCTTCATATGCATGGGTCATCCGCCATCGGATGCGAGGGTCCACGGAAGCAGGCGCACCAGGGCGAGCGGCGCCAGGGCCAGGGCCGCCAAAGTGAGAAGACGCGTGGAGAAAACAGTAAGACGCGCTGCCCGAAAGGGTCGCCGGCGTTACGACGCGGAGAGGGTCCACCGTTCCCCAGCGCCGGAATTCGGCGCGAAGTTTTCGCCCAGGCAGAGTCTGCGCGCGGCGCAGGCGGATATGGCCGAGGTCGAACTCCGATTGCGACGCATGGAGGCGTTCGTCACGTCCGATCGATATTCGCTCGAACGCGGCTTCGCGGAGATCGGCGCGAACGCAGCGGCGAAATCATCGCCAGACACCGAAACACCCCGGCCCGCAACCGGGCAACAAGATAAGGAACAGTAGCCCAGATGGATGTCTTCCTATTCGTCATAGTGATAACGATCATCAGCGGTTCGATTCACCTGAGCAAGCTGTGGATTCGCCGCCGCGCAAAGGGATACGGAGTCAGAGCGGAAAGCCTGGAGCGCGAAGTCGACGAACTGCGCGAACGTGTCGAGGCGCTGGAACGCATCGTCACGGATGACAAGTACGCGCTTGATCGCGAAATCGAAAAACTCGAGGACGACTAGAGCGGGGCGAGGCGACGCCTACACCCGCACCCGGTCGGGAAAGTCGGTAAAGACGCCGGAAACGCCTTGCCCCCTGAGTTCGAGCGCCCGTCGCCCGTCGTTCACCGTGAAAACCAGCACCCGAAATCCCGCCGCGCGCAGCCGTTCGATGCGCCGGGGCGTTGCGATGTCGTTTCGGATGTTGATCGACCAGGCATCGATTGCCCGCGCCGCACCGGCCATGTCGTGGTGCGGCATCCTGAACACCGGCGCGCACATCGCATCCGGCAGGGCGCGCCGAATCGCCTCGAGGCGTCCAAGATCAAGGCTCGATATGAGCGTGTTCGCGCCGTCGTGGGGCGTCGCCGCCAACAGCCCTTCAGTTCCTGGTCCCTTCAGTTCGATATTGATGCCGACCCCTGCGGGTAGCGCCTCCATCACTTCTTCGAGCAACGGAATCGCTTCCCCGTCGCCCGCATCCAGGTGTTTCAGGCCCTCGATTCGGTAGCCGGACACGGGCCCGCGGCGGTCGGTCGTCCGATCCACCGTCGAGTCATGAATCACCGCCAGCCGCGAATTCACCGCGTGCACATCGAGTTCCACCGCGTCGACCCCGCAGGCGAAGGCGCGGCGAAATCCCTTCATCGTGTTTTCGGGCGCGAGTCCCGCGGCGCCCCGGTGTCCAATAATCAAGAATCCGCTGTCGAAGCTCATGGTCGAACCGAGTCTCGTGGAGCCTGCGTTCGCGTAGCCGAAGCGGTCCCGGCATGCGCGATGTTGGAAGCCATTTTGTTCCCCGCGGGGCTACAATGCGAACGCCGATGAGTTATCAAGTTCTCGCTCGCAAGTATCGACCCCGCACGTTGCGGGATGTCGTCGGCCAGGATCACGCCATCCGTGCCCTTGTCAACGGGCTGGACGGGGACCGACTGCATCACGCGTACCTGTTCACCGGCACGCGCGGGGTCGGCAAGACGACGATCGCCCGGGCCTTCGCGAACTGCCTGAACTGCGAGGCGGGGGTCAGCTCCACGCCTTGCGGCACCTGCTCCGCGTGTGCCGAGATCGTCGCGGGACGGTTCGTGGACCTGATCGAGGTGGACGCGGCGTCGCGAACGCGGGTGGACGACACCCGCGAACTGCTCGACAACGTGCAGTATCTGCCGGCCCGGGGACGCTACAAGGTGTATCTCATCGACGAGGTGCACATGCTTTCGACCTCCAGTTTCAATGCCCTGTTGAAAACGCTGGAAGAGCCGCCGCCGCATGTGAAGTTCCTGCTGGCGACGACGGATCCGAAGAAGGTGCCGATCACCGTGCTGTCGCGGTGCTTGCAGTTCAACCTGAAGAATATCCTGCCCGAACGCATCGCCGCGCATCTTGCGGCCATTCTCGAAACGGAAGAGGTGGAATTCGAGGCGGCTGCGCTCGATATCATCGCAGACGCTGCGCAGGGGAGCATGCGGGACGCCCTCTCGGTCGTGGATCAGGCGATCTCGTTCGGCGGCGGCAGGCTGGGCGCCGAAGATGTCGCGAGCCTGCTCGGCACGGTGCGGCGCGACGAGGTGTCGGCATTGCTCGGCGCGCTTGCCGATGCGGACAGGCGGCTTCTGCTGCATTGCGCCGACGAACTCGCGTCGCGCAATGCGGACTTCGCGGATGTGCTCGCCGGGATGCAGCGGTCTCTGCACGACATTGCCATGGCGCAGGCCGTGGGCGGCGAGGCGACGGCTTCGCTGAGTCCCTTCGTCGCGCGGATGACGCCGGAGGATGTGCAGTTGTTCTACGAGATCGCGCTGCGCGGCAGTCGGGACCTGCAGTTCGCGCCGGACCCGCGCGTCGGTTTCGAGATGACACTGATCCGAATGCTTGTCTTCGCGCCGGGAACGGCCCAGTCGGATGGAAGTGCCCCACAGTCGGCGCCGCCTGTGGCCCGAGCCCGCTCTTCGACCGTGGACCAACCGCCCCCGGTCGCGGGCGACCCCGGCGGGCGGTTGCTCGATGGAAGCCGCCAGACGCCGGCGTCGAGAGAACGTGAGGATGCGCCGCCCGCGGCCGCGTCGGCTGAGGAACCGGGACCCGCGCCCGTAGAAGGATCCGAGGGAGAGGCGCCAACGCCGGATCTGCACGCGCTGATAGAGCGGATGCAGCCTTCCGGTGTGACGAAAATGGTGCTCGACAACTGTCAGTTCGCCTCCCGCGCGGATGATCGGTGGGAACTCGTATTGGCGGAAGAGCACGACCTCCTGCTGCGCGACGATAGCCGGGCGTCGGTGCAGGATCTGGTGTCGGAGTACATGGGTCGGGATGTGCGTGTTGACATCGTGGTTGGCAAGCCCGACCAGGAGACTCCCGGCGAACGCCGGCGGCGGCTTCGCGCGGCGCGTCAGCGAGCGGCGGAGCAGGCGATCGCGTCAGATGAAACGGTGCAGTCGCTGTTGCGCGTATTCGACGGCCGGGTCGGTTCCGTACAACCCCTGGATGATCGGGAGTATCGCAGTCCATGAAGGATCTCGGCGACTTGATGAAGCAGGCGCGGGACATGCAGGCGCGTCTTGAAGCCGCCCAGGCCGAACTCGCCAACGTGGAGGTGGTGGGCGAGAGCGGGGGCGGTCTGGTCAAGGTGACGCTGACCGGTCGCTACGAAGCGCGCAAGGTGGAGATAGACAGCACCTTGACCGGTGAGGACCGGGGACTGCTCGGGGATCTCGTCGCGGCGGCCGTGACCGACGCGGCGCGCCGGGTGGAACGCATGCACAAGGAGAAGATGTCGGATCTCACAAAGGGCCTCGGGCTGCCGTTCGGCATCAATTTCCCATCTTGATTCGCATCAGCCCCCTGATCGATCGTTTGATCGATGCGTTTCAGATGCTTCCCGGCGTCGGCCCGAAGTGGGCCACGCGGATGACCCTCTACGTGCTGCAACACAACCGTGAGGGCGGCGAAACGCTCGCCAGGTCGCTAAGCGCCGCGGTGGCCGAAGTCAAGCGCTGCCGGGACTGCCGCACGCTTTGCGAGACCGAGCTTTGCGCCGCTTGCGCCAATCCGAAGCGGGACGCGAGCATGCTTTGCGTCGTCGAATCGCCGGCCGACGTCATCGCCATCGAACAGGCCGGCGGCTACAGCGGGCGCTATTTCGTCTTGCACGGCAGGCTTTCGCCCATCGACGCCGTCGGTCCCTGTGAACTTGGGCTCGTCGACTTCGCCGCGCAGGTGCGTGAGCGCGGCGTAGGCGAGGTGATTCTCGCGACGAATCCGACGGTGGAGGGAGAGGCGACGGCGCATTACATCGTCGAGGCATTGTCGGGCATGGATGTGCGGGTGACGCGCATCGCCCACGGCGTGCCGCTCGGCGGCGAGCTGGAATACATCGATGGCGGCACCATCGCCCATGCGCTGCACGGACGGCGCGATATTGACTAGCCCGGAACTATCAACAGGTGACCTGGTGAGATATGCGGGTTAGTCCTCTCGTCGAAACGGACGATGACCCGCGCTGGGATCTCCGTCCGTGCGGCAACATCGTCGGCGTCGATACCGAGTTCATGCGCACGCGGACGTTCTATCCGATTCCCGCGCTATACCAGATTGGCGGCGCGGACGGCGTTCGGTTGATCGACGCGCAGGCGCGGCAGAGTTTCGAGCCGCTTCGCGCGCTCTTGACGGACGCGGCGCGCACGAAGGTCATGCACTCATGGTCGGAAGACATGGAGATGATCGATCGCCATCTCGGTCTGCGTCCCGTCGCCGTCGTGGACACGCAGGTCGCCCATGCATTCCTCGGCGCGGACATCTCGAAGAGCTACGCCGGGGTGGTCGAGAACTACCTGGGTCTGGCGCTCTCGAAGCAGGAGACGCGCTCGGATTGGTTGCGGCGACCCCTGTCCGACCGGCAGCTCGTGTACGCGAAGGAGGATGCCGCGCACCTTGTGCCGCTTTGGTCGCGCATGCGAGAGCGCCTGGTGGCCCGCGGTCGCCTGCCGTGGTTCGAAGACGAAATGTCGATGATGCTGGCGCGGCCCGAGCCCGATCCGCGCGAATACTACCGAGGCATGAAGGGGGCCGGACGGCTTCGGCTGCGGAACCTGGCGGTGTTGAGGACGCTCGCGACCTGGCGCGAGCGCGAGGCGAGACGCCGGGATGTCCCACGGGCGTACATCGTGAGCGACGAGGATCTGGTGGCTGTCGCCGAGGCCGCTCCGGTTTCGCGCGATGACCTGCTCAGGATGTTGCCGCGCGGCGCCAGGCGGCGCTACGCCGACGCGATACTGTCAGCGTGCGCCCAAGGCTGGAAGGAGCATGACGCCGAGCCGCCCGACCCGCTTCCCGGGCCGCTCTCGAGGCGGGAGCAGGCGGTGGTGAAACGCATGCGGGATGTCGTTCGCGCAGCCTCGGACAAGCTGGGCCTGGCGCCGGAACTATTGGGGCGCAGGCGCCTGATAGAAGCCTGCGTGCGGCGATTCTTCGCGACGGGCGATCTGCCGGAGGCATTGCTCGGCTGGCGCGCGCCGCTGCTCGGCGAACGCTTCCTCCAACTGCTGCGATCAAGCAGGGATTGAGTGTTCCTCGCGGTGCCGCCGGGCGGGTTGCGCAAGCTGTGGGCCAGCGGCTACTGTTCACGTATCGCGCCGGATTCCTCGAAGAGCGGGTTCCGCACATGAAACAACGCCCGTTCTGGGAGACCAAGACTCTCGCCGAGATGTCCGACGAAGAGTGGGAGTCGCTTTGCGACGGCTGCGCGCGCTGCTGCACGCTGAAGCTCGACGACGAGGATGGCCACGTCTTCTTCACCAGCGTCGTGTGCCGCCTGCTCGATCAGGAACGCTGTCGCTGCAAGCACTACCCCGACCGGCACACGCTAGTGCCGGATTGCGTGGAGATCAACGCCGACAACATCGGGAAACTGAACTTCCTGCCCACCTCCTGCGCGTACAGGCGTATCGCCGAGGGTCGGGGACTCGCCTGGTGGCACCCGCTGGTGTCCGGTTCGGCGGATACCGTTCACGCGGCGGGCATCAGCGTGCGCGGCAAGGTCGTTTCGGAATCCGGGGTGCATCCGGACGACCTCGAGAACTACATCGTTCGGTGGGTGGAGGCGTGAGCGGGGTGTGGATCGCCTGGGCGGTCGCCGCCATCGCTGCCGCGGGCGCCGCCACGGGTCTCCACATGGCGCTGCGACACTATCGACGCGCGGCGCGCATCCGGTATCTGTTGCCCCTGCTGGTCGCTGTATGGGCGCTCTTGCCGTGGCGCATCGCGGAGGATTCGGAGCATTTCGCGCCGGCCTTCATCGTCCTCTTGTTTCGCGGTCTGTTCGAGGCGGCGGGAGAATCCGGGTCCGTGGCCGCCTGCTTGCTGCTGGCTACGGCCATCGTCCTGGCGCTTTACTTCGTCGTTATCGGCGTCATCCGCGCATTGAGAAAAAGGGCTGCAGGCGACCTAGCCTGACCGACGCGAATCCGCCACCCGACGTGCCTGGAGGCAATCTATCGGGTAGAGTAGGGCGCTTCGCCTGACGTTGGCGGAGCCAATTGCCCCTCCGCCCGCAAGCCCACCGTTTTGGAGCAGGAACCTGAATGATCTTCGAGAGCACCGATACCTACATCGCAACGGACGAACTCTCAATGGCCGTGACCGCGGCCGTTGAACTCGAACGGCCGCTGTTGATCAAGGGCGAACCCGGCACGGGAAAGACGCTGCTCGCGGAGGAGGTTGCCCACAGCTTGGGGATGCCCTTGATCGAGTGGCACATCAAGTCGCAGACGAAGGCGCTGCAGGGGCTCTACGAATATGACGCCGTGTCCCGCCTGCGCGATTCCCAGCTCGGCGACGAGCGGGTCGGCGACATCCGCAACTACATCAAGAAGGGCAAACTCTGGGAGGCGTTCGAGGCGGACGAGCGCGTGGTACTCCTGATCGACGAGATCGACAAGGCGGACATCGAGTTTCCGAATGACTTGCTGCAAGAGCTCGACCGCATGGAGTTCTTCGTCTACGAGCTGAACCAGACGGTGAAGGCCAAGCTGCGGCCCGTCGTCGTGATCACGTCGAACAACGAGAAGGAGCTGCCCGACGCCTTCCTGCGCCGTTGCTTTTTCCATTACATCGACTTCCCCGACCGCGAGACCATGCAGGAGATCGTCGAGGTGCATTTCCCCTCGATCAAGCAGGAGTTGGTCAGGGAGGCCATGGACATCTTCTTCGACGTGCGCAAGGTGCCGGGGTTGAAGAAGAAGCCGTCCACGTCGGAGCTCATCGATTGGCTGAAGCTGCTGATGGCGGACGACATACCGGACGAGATTCTGACAAACCGCGATCCAAGCAAGGCGATCCCGCCGCTGTATGGCGCCCTGGTGAAGAACGAACAGGATGTGCACCTGCTCGAGCGGCTGGCGTTCATGAACCGGCGCAACAGCCGCGGCTGAGCGCAAAGGGAGCTGATGGTGCTGATCAACTTCTTCCTGGCGCTGCGGAAGTACAATGTTCCGGTAACGATCCGCGAACTGCTCGACCTGATCAATGCGCTGAGTCATCGTCTGGTGTATGCGGACATCGACGACTTCTACCTCCTCAGCCGTACCTGCCTGGTCAAGGACGAGAAGCACTACGACAAGTTCGACCGGGCGTTCGGCACGTACTTCAAGGGCCTGGACGATCTGACGGGTCTGTTGGCCACGCTCATTCCCGACGAGTGGCTGCGCCGCGAATTCGAAAAGGCGCTGACGCCGCAGGAACTGGCGAAGATCAAATCTCTCGGTGGCCTGGAAAAACTGATCGAGGCGTTCCGCAAGGCCAAGGAGGAGAGCGAGAAACGCGCCCGGGAGGGTGGGCAGGGCGAAGGAAACGGCGAGGAGGGCGACGGGGAGGAGGAAAACGACCGGCCGGGCAACGGCCCCGGCGGCATGGGCAGGGGAAAGAAAAAGAGGGCCAGGAAGGTCTGGGACCAGCGCCAATACCGGAACCTCGACGACTCCGTCGAGATCGGCACCAGGAACATCAAGATGGCGCTGCGGCGCTTGCGCAAGTTCGCGCGCTCGGGCACGGAAGAGGAACTGGACATGGACAACACGATCCGGTCCACCGCCCACAACGGCGGCCTCCTGGACCTCCGCATGCGGCCGGAGCGCAAGAACACGGTCAAGGTGCTGTTGTTGCTCGATATCGGCGGGTCGATGGACGCGCACGTCCGGGTCTGCGAGGAACTCTTCTCCGCGACGCGCACGGAGTTAAAGCACATGGAGAGCTTCTACTTCCACAACTTCATCTACGAATCCGTGTGGAACGACAATCTCCGCCGCATGAACGAACGCATTCCGACGTGGGAAATCTTCAACAAGTACCATCGGGACTACAAGGTGGTATTCGTCGGCGACGCGACCATGGCGCCCTATGAAATCACCCATGCCGGCGGTAGCGTCGAACATTGGAACGAAGAGCCTGGCGTAGTCTGGATGTCGCGTTTTCTCGACAACTACGAAAGGATGGTGTGGATCAATCCGACGCCCCAGGAGACCTGGGAATATTCGACTTCCGTCGGCATGACGCGTGATCTGCTGGATGGTCGGATGTATCCGCTCACCATCCGCGGCCTCGAAGAGGGCATGGCCTACCTGTCGAAGTAGCGGGTGCCGCGCGATCGGATGACGCCATTCGATTTCAATGAAATCCTGATCAGGGACGCGCACGTTCTGCGGCGCGCCTTGAACGCGAAGGGGAGGCTTTCGGACCGCGAGCGAGCGCGCCTTGAGTCCTCGAAGGCCGCGTACGCCCGGCGCGACGCGTCGGTCCCCCGAATCGACTTTCCTCGGGCACTGCCCATCGCGAAACACATCGACGAGATCGTCGCCCTGCTGCGTTCGCACCAGGTGGTCATCGTCGCGGGCGAGACCGGCTCCGGCAAGACTACCCAGTTGCCCAAAGCGTGCCTGCGCGCAGGTTTGGGCAGGCGCGGGATGATCGGCCACACGCAGCCGCGCAGGCTGCCCGCGCGCGCGGTTGCCGAACGCATCGCCAACGAACTCAAGACGCCGTTCGGCGGCGTGGTGGGATTCGCGGTGCGTTTCACGGAACGGTATGGCGACGACACCCTCGTCAAGGTGATGACCGACGGGCTGCTCCTGGCCGAAATCCGAACCGACCGCGACCTGCACAACTACGAAGTGCTGATCATCGACGAGGCCCACGAGCGCAGCCTGAACGTGGACTTCCTCATCGGCTACGTGAAAACGCTGTTGCGGCGGCGGCCGGATCTCAAACTTATCGTCACGTCGGCGACCATCGATATCGAGGCGTTCCGGGCGCATTTCGACGGCGCGCCGGTTGTGGCCGTGGGCGGGCGCGGCTATCCGGTGGATGTCCTCTACCGCGAACAGGACGAGGGCTTCGAGCACGCGCTGCAGGGTTGCCTTGAGGAAATCGCGCGCGCAGGCGCGTCGGGCCCCCGGGACATTCTGGTGTTCCTGTCCGGGGAGCGCGAGATCCTGGATACATCGCGGTGGCTGAAGCGGCAGTACGGAGATCGCTACGACGTACTGCCTCTCTACGCGCGCCTCCCGGCCCGGGAACAGCGCCGCATATTCGCGCCCGGGGAGCGCGAGGGGGCACCCCTCGCAAGAAGACAGAAGCGCGAGGGGGCACCCCTCGAAAAAACGAAGCCTCGGCAGCGGGTGGTGTTGGCGACGAACGTGGCGGAAACCAGCCTCACCGTGCCGAATATCGGCTATGTCGTCGATCCGGGCAACGCGCGAATCAGCCGCTACAGCTATCGTTCGAAGATACAGCGGCTGCCCATCGAGCCCATATCCCAGGCCAGCGCGGAGCAGCGCAAGGGCCGCTGCGGCCGCATCGCTCCGGGAACCTGCTATCGCCTCTACTCGTCGGCCGACTTCGAGGGTCGGCCGCAGTACACGGACCCGGAGTTGAAGCGTACCAACCTTGCCTGGGTCGTGCTGCAGATGCGTGCATTTCGCCTCGGCAAGACGGAGGACTTTCCGTTCATCGATCCGCCGGACCCGCGCGTGGTCAAGGACGCCGAGCTCACTCTACGCGAACTGGACGCGCTCGATGGTGATCGGCTGACGCAAATCGGGCGCACCATGGCGCGGCTGCCGGTGGACCCGCGCCTGGCGCGAATGCTGGTGGCGGCGCATCGGCTGCGATGCGTCAAGGAGATGCTCATCATCGTCTCCGCGCTATCGATCCAGGATCCGCGCGAGCGCCCGCTGGACAAACAGGAGGCGGCGGATCGGAAACATCGGGAGCACGCCGATTCGAAGTCGGACTTCCTCACCTTCGTGAATCTCTGGAACGCGTTGGAAACCGCGCGCCGGGACATGACCAGGAGCGCGTTCCGCCGCATGCTGGAGACGAGTTTCCTGTCTCCGCCCCGGGTGGGCGAGTGGCGGGCGGTGCATCGTCAACTGCTGCTCGCCGTGAAGCGGCAGGGGATGCGCGTCAAGGCCCGAGACGCCGACTACGCGTGCGTGCACCGGGCGCTCCTCTCCGGGTCGCTGAGCTTCATCGGCATGCGCGATGTCGACGCCCGAATGTACCGGGGCGCCAGGAATCTGAAGTTCCGCATCTTCCCGGGATCGGCGATGGCGCGCAGCCAGCCGCAGTGGATAGTCGCCGCGGAAATCGCCGAGACCCAACGGACCTATGCCCGCTGCGTCGCGGCCGTGGAGCCGTCGTGGATCGAACAGGCGGCGACCAATGTCCTGAAGCGCGCTTGGTCCGAGCCGCATTGGGACGGTTCGCGCGGCGAGGTGGTCGCGTTCGAGCGCGTGACCGTCTATGGCCTGCCGGTGGTGGAGCGACGCCCGGCGGGCTACGCCGGAATTGATCCGGAGGCGACGCGTGAGATATTCGTCCGCGATGCCCTGCTGCGATCCGACAGCGTGGTGTCGGCGCCGTTCCTCGACCGCAACCGCGCGATGGCGCGCAAGATCGTCGAACTGCAGGCCAAGTCCCGGCGCGCGGACTTGCTCGCGACGGATCGGGCGCAGGCGGCGTTCTACCTGGAACGTCTGCCGCAGGATGTGCTTGGCGCCAAGACACTCGCTGCGTGGCTGCGACGGGCAGATACGGCTGCGGTTGATCGCCTGCACATGAGCGAAGCGGATTTGCTGGCGCGAACCGACTTCGGGGTCTCGGACGCCGATTTCCCGCCATCCATTGTCATCGATGGGCTCGAACTGGACTTGAAGTACCGCTTCTCTCCCGGCGAATCCGACGACGGCGTTTCGCTCCAGGTCGGTCTCGGGGCGTTGCCGCATTTGGACAGAGACGACCTCGACTGGCTCGTGCCCGGATTCTTCGAGCAGAAGTGCGCAGCGCTCTTGAGGTCCCTGCCGAAATCGGCGCGGCGGCGGTTGCTGCCCCTGGGCGACAAGGCCCGCAGCGTCGCGGCACATCTGTCGCGCCCGGACCGCTATCGTCGGGGCGGGCTGCGCACGGCGCTGGCTCAATGCGTTGAGGCGGAATTCGGCCTTCGCGTGGACGCGGCGGATTTCCGAGACGAACAGATAGACCCGTTCCTGCGAATGAGCGTGCAGGTGCTCGACAGCGCGGGCCGCACGGTCGACCAGGACCGCGATGTCGGCGCGCTCAAGAACCGGCTCTTGCCCAGGATTGAGCGGCGCGCAGACACTGACATCAGGACGCGCTTTGAATCGCGAGGCTTGAGTTCCTTCCCGTCCGCCGACGTTCCGGAATCCCTGGTGATCAATGATGGCGATATCCCCACCGTCGTGTATCCCGCGCTTCGGGACGATGGGGACCGCGTGGATCTCGTCATGCTGACGCATCGCTCGAGCCAGGCGGCGACGAACAGGCGCGGGTACAGCCGCCTGGCGCTGCTGGCCGACTCCAGGACAAGCCGCTATCTGCGCAAGCGCGTCGACGCCGAGAGAACCATGGCGTTGCATTATGCGGCCCTCGGCGCCAAGGATATGTTGGCCGACGAACTGCTCCTCGCGTCGGCCTGGTCCTGTTTCTTTGCCGTGTCGCCGCCGAAGAAGCTGTCGCTACCGCAGTCGGCCCAGGCGTTCGATGCGCTGATCGATTCGCGGCGAGCGCGTCTGACCGCCGTTTTCACGTCGGTGCTCGAAGGCAGCCGCGAGATCCTGGCCCGGCGTTTTGCCGTGGCGAACAAGATCGCCGCACTCGATTCGCCTGCGTTCGCCCCAAGCCGAGAAGACATGATGGCGCATCTCGAACGCCTCGTGCCCCCTGACTTTCCGAATCGTATTCCGCCGGAAGGGCTCGCGGACCTGTCGCGGTACCTGCGCGCGTTGGCGCACAGGGCGGATAATCTGCCCGGACGGGTTTTGAAGGATCGGGAGAACCTGGCCGAGGCGGCGCGCTGGGAGGCGCGGGCGGCGTCCGTTTTGGATGTCTTGCCCGGCGATGCGGAGGTTGTTCAGCTCCTTTATCTTGTCGAGGAGTACCGTGTCGCGTTGTTCAGTCAACGTATCGGGACGAAGGTAAGGGTGTCGCCCGAACGGCTGGCGCGGGCGTTGAAACCGCTGGAATCCAGAGCCCGACTGCGATAGCCGTCGATAACAATTTCTGTTGCGGTTCTCCAGACTGTGAAAAAACTGTGCAAATCTTCTTGACCCCTTTCCATACTATAGGGATAGAATCGAGCCGAACGCTCGGTTTATCCGCGTTCGAGAGGTGGTTGCGTACCCTTAACGATGCGTGATCGGAACAAAATTTCGGAAGGACGACATCGATGAACTACAAATTTAAGCCGATTACTGTTGCAGTCGGTGCGGTCATGACAGCTTGTTTGACCGGCGCTGTGTTTGCTGACACGGAAGAGGATCCATTCGCCCTCGACGCGGCTGGCGACGGCTACAACCTTCTCGCCGATAGTCACGGCGGCGAAGGTGAATGCGGTGAAGGCAAGTGCGGCGGCGACGATGGTGACGGCGACGGCGACGACGGCGACGACGGCGACGACGGCGACGACGACGGCGACGACGGCGACGACGATGGTGACGGCGACGACGGCGACGAAGAAGCTGCCGCGGAAGAACCCGCTGCCGAAGAGTAAATCACCTAGATGATACTTGGAGTACCGAGCACCGCTTGAGGCGCTCGGTACTTCACTTTCTCTAATCATGGAGTATCCCGTGCAGGGCGTTGGGCTCGGCTTGCGGCGGGGTATGTTCGCCCGGTTGGCCGACCACGCGGCGGAATTGGATGCCGCCGTGGACTTCATGGAGGTCGCGCCAGAGAACTGGATCGGCATCGGTGGCCGATTCGGCCGACAGTTCCGCGGGTTCGCGGAGCGTTTTCCTTTTGTCTGTCACGGCCTGTCCCTTTCCCTCGGTTCCCCCGCGCCCCTGGATATCGACCTGCTCTGTAACATCAGGGCGTTTCTTGATGAATTGGACGTGCGCTGCTACACGGAGCACCTGAGTTACTGCAGCGATCACGGCCATCTCTACGACCTAATGCCGATCCCGTTCACCCCAGAGGCCGTGGAATACGTCGCCGGACGCATCCGGCGGACACAGGATGTCCTGGAACGGCGCATAGCCGTCGAGCACATCTCGTACTACGCCGCTCCGGGCCGGGAAATGAGCGAGCTGGAGTTCATCAAGGCGGTGATCGACCGCGCGGACTGCGACCTCCTGCTCGACGTCAACAACATCTACGTCAACAGCGTCAATTTCGGCTACGCTCCGGAAGCATTTCTCGACGGATTGCCCGGAGAACGCGCGGTATACATCCATATCGCCGGTCACAGCACGTTTCATGCGAGGGGTATCCCCTCGCGCACCTCTCATGCGAGGGGTTCCCCCTCGCGCACCCCGGCTGAAGGCTCCGCGGTCGATCTCCGAATCGACACGCATGGCGCGGATGTGATCGAGCCGGTCTGGGCGTTGCTCGATCGCGCGTATGCGAACTTCGGTGTAATCCCGACGCTGCTCGAGCGGGACTTCAATTTCCCGCCCGTGCCCGCGCTCCTCGCGGAAGTTGAGCGCATTCGATCCATTCAGGAATTCGCGCTTTCCAAGGCCGATCTGGCCACGGTCAGTAGCTGACATCGTGCGGGGCAGCAATCTGCCGAGATTTCGTGCGTTGCAGCACGATTTTGCGGCGCATATCCGGCATCCGGAACGCAATCCGCCGCCTGCCGGCATCCCATCCCGGCGCATGGATGTCTACGTCGGCCTCGTCTACCAGAATATCGAGAATTTCCTGGCGAGGACGTTTCGCGTTGCGCGCGGTCTCATCAGCGACGCGCATTGGAACGCGATGGTGCGCGACTTCATTCATCGCCACGTCTCGGGTTCGCCGTACTTCCTGCAGATTCCCGAAGAGTTCCTTGTCTACCTGGAAACGGAGCGCGACACTTCCGTGGACGCCCCGTTTCTGTTGGAGCTGTGCCACTTCGAGTGGGTGGTGCTGGCGCTCGACATGTCGGACGCTCAGCCGTTCGGCGAGCGTCCGGAAGGCCCGCTTCTCGACCGACCCCTGGTACTTTCGCCGCTTGCGCGGCCGCTGCGCTATCGCTTCCCTGTGGACAAGATAGGACCTGACTTCCAGCCTGCGGCGCCGCCGGAAGAGGCTACCTGGCTGATCGGTTACCGGGACGCGGCGGAGAGGGTGCGGTTCGTGTCGTCCAACGAGGTGACGGTGCGCTTGCTCCAGATTCTCGGCGATGCCCCCTCGGCCAGGGATGCGCTGGTCCAGGTCGCCGGCGAACTTGGACGCGACCCCGAACGGATCGTCGAGTTCGGCGCGGACGTTCTCGAACGGCTCGCCGCTCTTGGCATAGTCGGTGCGCCCCGCGATTGATTGGCGGCGTTGGCAGCTACCGCACCGGCATGAACCCGGGCTGAATCGATTGATTGACCCGTCTTGTCGTAGGCGTTCGAAAGGAGTAGCGTGCGCGCCCTATCGCCACCACGCGCGGAAATAAAATGTCCATCGTGGTGATGGATGACGATGAGGAGGTAGCCGCATCGTTAGTCCAGCGCCTCACTGAACTCGGTTACGACTCGACCCGCGGTCGCGCGGATCAGTTGGCGGTTCTCGACGCCGCCGATATGTTCGTCCTGGGTTTTCGCGATGCCGCTTCGCTCGCAACGCTGGCGCGCCCTTTGGCGCGCAAGACGGAACGCCTTCCAGCAGTCCTGGTGGCCTTGTCCGCGCCTTCGGCCGCGGACCTGACGCTCGCCATGACCCTTGGATTCACCGATGTGCTGCCTTGGCCGGCGCGGGCGGGCACGATTGCCGAAATCATGGACCGGAACATCTACCGTTCGCGGGTTCGTCGCGCCAACGATCCCTCCCTGTTCCAGCAGGTAAGCGACCTGGAACAGGATCAGCGGGCGGGACGATACATTCAGATGGGCATGCTGCCGCCCAATCCCGTCGCCATAGACCAGTATCGTTTGCGACACCGCATCCAGCCGTCCTTGCTCTTGTCCGGTGACTTCGTCGATTATTTCCGGATCACCGATGACCACTTCGTCTTCTACATCGCCGATGTATCCGGCCATGGCGCATCGTCGGCCTTCGTGACCGTCATTTTGAAAAATTTCTCCCGTCGCCTGAGGCGCGAGTACCGCCCCAGCATGCTGCGCGCGCCGGGTGAGATTCTCGTCGCGCTGAATCGCGAGATTCTTGACAATCGCATCGACAAGCATGTCGCCATGTTTATCGGCGTCGTCAACCTGAGGACCAACGAACTGTGCTACGCCAATGGCGGACACCTGCCTCACGCCATGCATGTCCGGGACGGCGAATCGCGCTTGCTCGAACTGGCTGGCAAACCGGTCGGGCTGTTCGATCGCGTCGAATACGTGTCCGCTTCTGCGGAACTCGAGGAGGGAGACAACCTGGTGATGATGTCCGATGGCGTCCTCGATGTCATGTCGGAGAAGGGGTTCGTGAACAAGGAGTCCCGTTTACGGCGCAGTGCCGTGGAGTGCGATGCGGACATGGATCGGTTCTGGTCCGCTATCGGCATCGATGCGACGGTCGTCGGGCCGGACGACGTGACCTGCCTCATGGTCGGCTGTGAAGGCTAATCAAGCATGAACAGTCGCCAGACCGTCTCCCTGTTTACCGAGCGTGCGCACTCGGGAGCCAAGACGCCCGGCCGCATTCTCGTCGCGGATCACGACGGCATGTACCTGATCAAGTTCGTCGGCGACGTGCGCGTGAACCTGTGCGCGGCGGTGGACGACTTCCTTGCCGAAATGTTCCGGGACGAGGACTTCAAGTCGGTGCTGGTCGACCTGACGGCAACGCTGGGCATCGACAGCACTTCGCTTGGCATTCTCGCCAAACTGTCCATCAAGGCTTCGGACCTGTATGGATTCACGCCGACCCTGGTGTCGACGAACGCCGACATCACGCGCGTGCTGCGAACGGTCGGTTTCGACGACGTGTTCCATATCGTCGAGAGACCCCTCGTGGATGAGTCGCAAATCGCCGAGTTGCCACGGGGGGAGACATCGGTCGAGGATCTGCGCCGACGCGTTCTGGAGGCGCATCGGGCGTTGATGGGATTGAACGAGTCGAACCAGGAGAAATTCCGGGATCTCGTCGCCACGTTGGAGGCGGTTGGGCCGCCGGACCAGCGGCACTACTGAGCCAGGATTCCCTGCCGCGGAGCGGGGCAAGTTCAGGGGCGCTTTCTCGCGATCAGCTTGGTCGCAATGAAGTCTTCGTGGCTGAGATAGAGAAGATCCGCGATCTTGCGTATCACGTGTTCCTCGTAGTGGTGCCGTTCGCCGCTGAAGCGGGTCAGTCGCCACAGCTCCGTGAGTAGCGCGGTTTTTTCTTCGACAGTGAGCGCATCGTTCAGGGTTCGCGTGAATGGAAAGAGGCCGGTGCTCGCGTCGTGGTCGGCCCTGGCTTGACGAATCAACGCCTCGAACGCGGCGTCTTCCATCAGGTAGAGCGACTTGAGAGTCCGGCGCATGGCGTCGAGTTCGGCGTCATCTATCTCATGATCCGCCCAAGCCACCTCCAGGAGCAACATGGCGGCGGCGTGCGCCACGGATACCGCTTCGTCCGGAGTGGTCGAAGCGGCCGCCTGCTGCCGCACAAGCTGCCTTAGCTTCTCAAACATCGCGTGCAACGTATCGGAAGGGACCGGCCGTTCCCGGTGCCCGCGGTACACTTGCGTCAAGGCGGTGCGAAGTGAGTGCGCGGCGCGCCATCGACGCGAAGTTGGATGTAGGCTTAACAGGGATCGCCATCATTGTGACGGGGCTCGGATTCATAGCGTCGATGGGTATCGGAGTGTTTGCCATTTTTTTGCGTTTCCCCCTCCATTTTTCCTTCATTTTGATATGGCATGCGTTTATCATCCCCCAACTTGGCGCAAGTTGAGCTTGCCAACCGGACACACAATGCTAAGTCAAAAAACCATTTGCGCCCCAGCACACGCTATTGGTACCGGCGTGCACTCGGGCAAAAACGTGCGTATGACGCTTCGCCCTGCCGATGCCGATACCGGGGTCCAGTTCATTCGCACCGATATCAGGAACTCCCGTCCCGTCCGTGCCCTGGTACAGAATGTATCGGACACGACATTGTCGACCAGCATCATTCAGGATGGTGTGCAGGTGGCGACGGTGGAACACCTGATGTCGGGTCTATGGGGCCTCGGAATCGACAATCTCCTGGTCGAACTCTCCGGTGAGGAAGTGCCGATCATGGATGGAAGCGCCGCACCGTTCATCAACTTGATCCGGAGCGTAGGCATCCAGGAATTGCCCGTCGCCAAGAAACTGTTTCGGATCACGCGCAAGATCACGGTGTCGCAAGGGGACGCGTGGGCGTCTCTCGCGCCCTATAGCGGGTTCAAGGCAGCCTATACCTTCGTCAAGGATCACCCGGTCTACCGGCGGTACCCGAAGTACGCGGAACTCGACTTCGCGCACAACTCCTATGTCAATGATGTCAGCCGCGCGCGATCATTTGGCGAAGTTGAAGAACTCGAACAGGCTCGCGCCATCAACCGATGCCTCGGTTCGAACCTCGGAAATGCTGTCGGCATCAGCGGTGGCGGCATCATGAACGAGGGGGGCCTGCGCTACGAGGACGAATTCGTCAAGCACAAGCTGCTCGATGCGATCGGCGACCTCTACCTGCTCGGCAAGCCGGTAATCGGCGCTTTTGAAGGCTACATGTCGGGCCATGCGCTCAACAACAAGCTGGCCCACGCGCTCCTGCGAGTCGACGACGCATGGGAACTGGTGACGGCGGACGGGCAGGGGATCATGGACGACGATATCGCGGCTGCGAACATCGTCTGACGATCGCCTGAGGCCCGCCTTGGGTCGCCTTTCTCACCGACGGATCCCCGCGCGACGCGTAGCATTGTCGGTGCGACCGGGCGCAGGCGCGTTCCCCTATAATATTGCCCGACTCCACTGTCCGTATTCTGGATGACTGTTCGCACCCGCGTTGCGCCTTCGCCTACGGGCGATCCCCATGTCGGCACCGCTTATGTGGCGCTTTTCAACTGGGTGTTCGCCCGCCAGCACGGCGGCCAGTTCATCCTGCGCATCGAAGATACCGATAGGGAACGATCCGACGCCAAGGCGGAGTCCATGATCGTCGACGCGCTGCGATGGGCGGGTATCGAGTGGGACGAAGGGCCGGACCGGGATGGGCCCTGCGGTCCCTACCGGCAAAGTGAGCGCGGGGAGATCTATCGCCGCCACGTTCGGCGACTCGTCGACGAGGACAACGCTTTCTACTGCTTTTGCGGGTCCGATCGCCTGGATGCGTTGCGACGCGCGCAGCGGCAACGCGGCGAGACGCCGCGCTACGACGGCCTCTGCGGCGGTCTGGATCCCTCCGTCACCGCCGCCCGGGTGGAGGCGGGAGAGCCGCACGTCGTGCGCATGCGCGTGCCGTGCGGCGGCGCTTGCCGTTTCGAGGACCGGCTGCGCGGGGCGATCGAGATCCCCTGGTCCCAGGTCGACATGCAGGTCCTGCTGAAGAGCGATGGATTTCCCACCTATCACCTCGCCGTGGTTGTCGACGACCACCTCATGGGCATCACCCATGTCCTGCGCGGCGACGACTGGATCAGTTCGATGCCGAAGCACCAGCTCCTCTATCGATATTTCGGCTGGGACATGCCCGAGCACGCCCACCTGCCCCTGCTGCGCAACCGGGACAGGAGCAAGCTGTCCAAGCGCAGGCATCCCGTCAGCCTGCACTACTTTCGCGATGTCGGCTATCTGCCGGAAGCGCTCCTGAACTACCTTGGCCTGATCGGCTGGTCCATGCCGGACGAGCGGGAGGTGTTCAGCGTCGAGGAAATGATCGCGGAGTTCGATCTGGACCGCGTCTCCAGGGGCGGACCGATCTTCGACCTGGAGAAACTTGATTGGTTGAACGGCCAATACATCCGGAACCTGTCGCCGGCCGAGTTCTCCGACCGGGTGGGGCAATGGGCGCTCAACCGCGACAGGCTTGAGCCCCTCGTGCCGCTAATTCAATCCCGCACGGAGCGTTTCATCGACATCGCACCGCAGGTCGACTACCTGTTGGGCGAACGCCGAGCCCTGTCGGCGGATCTGTTCCAGCACAAGACGTTGTCGGCGGAAGACTGCAAGCGTGTCCTGCACCATGCGCTGGCGATGATGACGACGGTGCGCACGTGGGAAAGCGGCGAACTGATGCGGGAGTGCAGGGCGCTGGCCGCGGCGATGGACACCAAGCTGCGCGATTTCCTGTTCCCGCTGTTCGTTGCGGTCTCCGGTCGCGCGGCGGCGCTACCGTTGTTCGACTCCATGGCTTTCCTCGGAGCTGACTTGACGCGCGCGCGCCTGCGCTCCGCCGTAGTCGCCCTTGGCGGCATATCGAAAAAGGCGACGAAACGACTGGACAAGGACTTCGCTGTCCTTCGCGCCGCCGCGCGTTCGAACGCGGAGAACTGAGGAGATCGGCGAAGCGGATACCCCGGTCTCTCGCCCGGTGCGGGGTTCAAGGGCGGCGAGATCTGCGGCATGTAGTATCGTCGACGCGTCGGGCGAGCTTGACTTGGCGCAAGGACTTCATCAGAACTTACCTGGAGCATGATGTTGCCGAGTTCGGTCCGCGTGTGCCGGCGGCCGGACTCGAACGACTCTGGACGATGCTTGCTCACCGACAGGGAGCGCTTCTCAACGCCTCGGTATTGGCGCACGCGCTGGAGGTGAGTCCTCAGTCGGTCACGCGATACGTCGACCTGCTGGTAGATCTGCTGCTTGTCAGGGGTCTCCCGCCGCTGCGGGCGAACGTTGGAAAGCGCCTGGTGAAGTCGCCGAAGGTCTACGTTCGTGATAGTGGCCTGGTCCATGCGCTGTTGGGCATTCCGTCTTTGGAGGCGCTCGCCGGACATCCGGTGGTTGGCCAGAGTTGGGAGGGCTTTGCCGTCGAGACTCTCCTGGCGGGATTGCGCTGGCCGGCCTTGGCGTCCTTCTACCGGACGAGCGGTGGGGCCGAGATCGACCTCGTCATCGAATTCAGGAGCGGCGCGATGTGGGCAATCGAGATCAAACGCTCGCTTGCGCCCAGGATCAGCCGCGGCTTTCACTCCGCCTGCGAGGATCTCAAGCCTGCTCGCGCTTTCGTCGTTCACGCGGGTGAAGACCGCTTCCCAGTCTCCGGACAGGCGGAAGGGATCGGTCTTCGGGAACTAACGTTGGAGCTTCGAAGCCGGTCGTAGACTCCGCACGGGACTCGCGTGTCGCATTGAAGTCGACGACCTCGTACCGTCCAGGAACCGAGCCGATGACGTCTCGTTGGACAAGGGTGACGAAAATAGGCGAAAAATTGACACGGCGAATGGGGCGCATATCATCGCGCGCCTGACGTCGCGTGCAATTCGCGACGTTTCCTGGGGCCATAGCTCAGCTGGGAGAGCGCCACAATGGCATTGTGGAGGTCGCCGGTTCGATCCCGGCTGGCTCCACCACATTCTCGAATGTGGATGTATAAAAATAATAATAAACAGATAGATATATCTGATGTCTTTCCTGATTTATTAGCTATTGGCAGGGTGTGCGTCGCTCGACAAGCCGTGCCAACCAGCCTGCATTGAGATGACCCGCCCGCCGCGCCCATCGCCCCTTTGCGACGCGTTCTGCGTCTTTCATCGCGCCGGCATGGATGGCCGCCGAGATCAGCAGGTCGATGAACACGTCGCGTTGCGCGTGGCTGCCGCCGAGCCGTTCCAGGTGCGGCATCGCTTCAAGCATCTTTTCCCAAGCGGTTTCGTAGTGGCCGCGCCCGTGGGCGGCGATCGCCCCGCATGCTAGCGAAACGACGCGGCCCGACGTTTGCGCCCCCTTATCGAGCAATGTTGCGACTGCCCGCTCAAGACCCGAAAGGGCGTCGCTGTCTCTCACCGAGGCGTAGGCCATGGCCAGGTGGGCGTTGACGAAAGGCACGCCCGGTTCCGGAAAGTGCTTTCGCGCGAACGCGGCGACCTCCCGTCTTTCCCCGGTGTCGAGCGGGTGGCCTGCGATGTCCGCCCGCGTGATGAACGATGCCGCGTCGATAGTGGTGAACATGGGCAAAGCGCGGGAGGCGACCGGGCGAACGCTATCTCGATAGATGGCGATAGCGCGCTCGGCCTGGCCACGTTGCAGGGCGAAGAGCGCCCGGTGCCAGGAAAGGTGTCCGTGCAACACGGCGGTGCGGTCATAGTTCGGCAGCCAGGCGTCGATCAACGCTTCTCCCTCGGCCGCCGCACCCGCTTCGTAGTACCCATGGACCCGGCCGTGCACGGCATTGGCGTTGTCGGGATTCAGTTCCAGTGCCCGGTCGAGCATGGGGATACCGGCTTCGGCGCGTCCGGCTTCGACCAGTGCCCAACCGAAGGCCGCGAGGAACCACCAGTCCTCTCCCCATGCGCGGGCCACGCTCGCGAGCAACTCCGCCTGCTGGACATGAAAGTCATTGAAACCACCGAAGCCGAGCAGCCCGTAGACCCCGAGGGCGAACGAAAGGGGCACCGCATCGCGGGGATACGCGGCCGCGTGTTCGCGGACGGCGCGAAGCGCCTGCGGTGACTCACCGCGGAGCGCGAGATAGACGATGTCGGCGTGACGGCGCTCGCGCTCGGAAAGACGCGCTGCCAGGTCGCGGCCCCGTTCGGCGCACCGCCGTGCTTCCCCGATCGTGCCGAGTGTTGCCAGGGATCGTGCCTTGGCGCAGTGCGCGAGGGCGAAGTCTGGGTCGAGCGCCAATGCCTTGTCGATGAGGGCGCCGCTACCGGGCTGCAGCGCGAACAGGAGGTCGACCGCCTCGTCGTAGAGTGCCGCCGCGCGCGCCGAGTCCGTCGTCATGGGCTGGCCGAAACGGTCTTCTAGCATGGGCGAGTCGCGTGATCATACGGGCCGGCCGTTTGAAAAAAGGGGCGATGTGTCCTGATTCTACTTTCGATCTTGATTTCTCCGCACTGATACTCTAAATAGTAGAGTACATTGTAATAAAGAGCATGCAGTCGAAGGTGTAACGGAGTAGAACATGACGGATACAGATTCGATCAAAGACGACATCGCCTATGTCCGGGCCGTGGCCGAGCATACGAACACGGCGCACGTGCCCGCGATCTATCTCATCTGGGCCGGGATTTGCGTGTGCGGATTTTCCCTCGTCGACTTGGTCGGACCGGGATCGAGGTGGATCGGAATGTACTGGCTGGTCACTGGGCCGGTCGGCGGCGCGCTCTCTTGGTGGCTTGCGGTACAAGCGGGCAATCGTGCCGGTCAGGTCGATCGCCGAAAGGGCAAACGATGGGCAGGTCACTTCCTGGGATTCTTCGCGATTGGCCTGCTCGGTTGCGCTCTCGCCGCAGCAGGCGAGTTGAGCTGGTCGGGCCTGAGTTCGCTGTGGATTCTACTGTTGGCGTTGACATACTTCCTGGCGGGATTGCATCTGGAGCGCCGCCTGATGCCCGTCGGCCTGGTTCTCGTAGTCGGCTACCTGTTCACGCTTTACTTGCCGGAGTACCGATTTACGACGGCCGGCGTGCTCGTGGCTGTGGCATTGGTTGTGCAGGCATTGCTTGGAAGACGTGAGCAGCATGCGACGAACTGATCCGGCGGACGTTGAAGGTCTGGAAGAGCTGGGGTTGCTGCAGGGGCTGCTCGAACACCGGGTTCGGCTCGCGATCTGCGTTCTGCTTTCCGAACATGACGCCATGTCGTTCAGACGGCTCAAGCAGGTTCTGGGAGAGACCGACGGCAGTCTGGGCACTCACCTCCGCAAGCTCGAGGACAGCGCGTATCTAGCGGTCGAGAAGAGCTTCCGCGACCGGCGGCCGGTGACTTGGTACGAGTTGACCGAAGCGGGTCGATCGAATCTCAAACGGCATGTCGCAAACCTGGCGCGGTTGATAGAGCGGGTGGGGTAGCTTGATGGGCCTGTCAATGTCAATCCAAAATTGCGATCTGTTGGGGGAGTGCGCTGAAGTCGGGTAGCGATCTCCCATTGTTGTTTACTCGGATGTTGACTGGACCGCCTATTCGAATCCAATCTGCTCATTCACCCAACCAACAGTGATCCGGAGGGCCTGTGTTGGCCTGCGGCTGGCATTGGGGCGGCAGGCGGCTGGATCGGATCTTTGAGTCTGGGCGAGCTAACCCGCTATGGCTACCTGGCGACGGATATGGCTTCGAAGTCTTCGGCGCGCAACGCTTCGACCAACTCCGGCTCCGAGGTTACGGGATTGGGGAAGCGCGTTGCGCAGCGACCGATCTGGCTCACGATGTGCGCATCGCTGCCGCCGACGCCAAGGTAGTTGAACCGAACGGCCATGCGCTGAGCGATGTCGTCCTCGTCGGCGCGACTGCCGCCGTTCTTGACCTCTACCATGCGCACTCCCCTTGGAGGACCGAGCGCATCGATGTGGGCGCTCATGCCGACGCGTTTGCGTCCCGGATGGCAAGGCACTGCCACCGCCCCGTTGCGGTCGCAAGCCTCGACAACAGCTTCCAGGGACAGGTCGATGGATGCAAAGTCGAATTCCCGCGTCAGGGATTCCGTCACGCCGAAAACGAGCACGTGGCCGTACTGTGTTTCGACTTCGCTGCCCTTCAGGATGATCAGCCCGAATTGCTTCGCGAGCCCGGAATAGTCGGATTCGAAGTCGAACTGGCGATGTTCGGTGAGCACGAATCCGTCGATGCCGATGTCCCGCGAGCGGATCCACTGGCAGTAGTTGCGCACCTTCGCGCGACCATCGTCGGATTTGATCGAGTGCGTGTGAAGGTCGAGTATCACGGAGCCTTCAGCCGGGGAGCGCGAGGGGATACCCCTCGCAAAGGAGCCTTCAGCCGGGGAGCGCGAGGGGATACCCCTCGCAAAGAAGAAGCGTGTTCCCCGGGCGACGTCACGCGCGCCCATTCCTGGTCCAGCCGGGCCCGCATCGCCGCCTCGGTGCCCGAGTTATCCACGACCACGTCGGCGTGTGCGGCGCGTTGCCCGTTCGATAGCTGCGCGTCTATGCGCGCCTGGACGGCTGATTCGTCCAGACCGTCGCGCGCCATTGCCCTTAACACGGCGACATCCCGGTCGACCGCGACCACCCACGTCTCGTCGACGGCGTCCTGCCAGCCCGCTTCGAGCAACACCGCCGCCTCAAGCACGACAATGGCATCGGCGTCTCTCTCTCGCACGGTCGCGATTTCTCCGTCGGCGAGACGACGGATCTCGGGCCAGACGATATCGGTCAGGCGCTTCAGCGCGGCGGGGTCGCCGAATACCTTGCTGCCGAGCGCCCTGCGGTCGAGTTGACCATCGGCCCCACGGACATCCTGCCCGAACGCCGCCAGCACGGCCCGATACGCATCGGTGTCCGGCGCGTAGGCGCGATGGCCAATCGCATCCGCGTCGATCACGTGCGCGCCCAGGGATGCGAGGTAGCGGGCGGCAGTCGACTTCCCCGAAGCGATGCCCCCGGTCAGACCGATGACCAAGTAGGACTCCAAAAACCGAAGCCATGTTAGCGGTTACAATGATCGAGTGAAACGACCCGGGATTGTATTCGTCCACTCGGACGGCCGGCGTCAGGCGCTCGGTGCAAACATCGGGGACTCCATCATGGATTGCGCACTCGACAACGGCGTACCGGGGATCGAGGCACAGTGCGGCGGCGCCTGCCTGTGTTCGACGTGCCACTGCTACGTCGAAGCGTCCTGGTTCGGCAAGCTGCCCGCGATGATCGATGACGAGCAGGCACTGCTGCAATATCTCGACGACTGGCGCCACAACAGCCGATTGTCCTGCCAAATGTTCATGACCCAGGCCTTGGACGGCATCGTCGTGCACATCCCGGAAAAACAATGGCGAGGTCAATGATCGCCGATAGCGCGACGGCATCTGTCGAGGGACTCAACTTGCGGAATGGAACCACGAAAGCCGGGCGCTGAAGACGTGGCGCGTCCCACCTTTCGCGAGCAACTGGAAGCGTCGTGGGAACGCTCCGGCGGTTTCCTTTGCGTGGGTCTCGACCCTGATCTGGAACGGGTGCGCGCGTTCCTGCCCCACAGCCAGCGCCCCATGCTCGAGTTCTGTCGCGCCATCGTTGATGCTACTGCCGATATCGTTTGCGCCTACAAACCGCAGATCGCGTTCTTTTCGGCGCGCGGCGCGGAACATGACCTCGAAGCGCTCGTTGCATACATCCACGCGGCGCACCCCGGAATCCCGGTGCTCCTCGACGCCAAGCGCGGCGATATCGGTTCCAGCGCCGAGCAGTACGCGCGGGAGGCGTTCGAACGCTACGATGCCGACGGCGTCACCGTGAATCCCTACCTCGGATGGGAGTCCATCGCGCCGTACCGCCGGTATGCCGGACGCGGCGTGGCGCTGGTCTGCCGGACGAGCAATCCGGATAGCGGCTGGCTGCAGGAACATCCGCCGGACGATCCCCTGTACCTGCGCATCGCCCGCGCCGCCGCCGAGCGCGACGAAGGCGATCTGATGCTTGTCGTCGGGGCGCCGTATCCCGACCAGTTGGCCTCGGTGCGCGAAGCGGCGGGCGACTTGCCCTTGCTGGTGCCGGGCGTTGGCGCGCAGGGAGGCGATCCGGCGGCGGTCCGACGCTGCGTGGCGTCGGACGGCCGGGGCCTCGTGGTCAGCGCCTCTCGCAGCATCCTCTACGCGGGGGGCGCCGGCGACTTCCCCGAGGCGGCGCGCGCGAGCGCGGAGCGGTTGTACAACATGGTTCGCATCCCGTCGGATCCGTAGCGTGACGCGCGGCGGATCGCGCTTTGCGCCCGCTTCGCGGTTTGATTAATCTTGCGTCGCGAGACGCCGCCGACGTTCGTATGGCGGCTGTCCCGGCGCCGCGGCCGGCGGGCCAGGACTTGCACGCTAACGGAGAAATGACAATGGCTGCGCGTACTCCCTTCGCTTGGGACGATCCGTTCCTGCTCGACGACCAACTGTCCGAAGAAGAGCGGTTGATCCGCGATTCCGCGCGGGATTTCGCACAAGATCGACTGATGCCGAGAGTGGTGGAAGCCAATCGGCATGAGCGCTTCGATCGCGAGATCATGAACGAGATGGGCGCGGCGGGTTTCCTTGGCGCCACCCTGCCGGAAAAGTACGGCTGCGCCGGAGTGTCCTACACGGCCTTTGGCCTGGTGGCCCGCGAGATAGAGCGCGTCGATAGCGGATATCGCTCCGCCATGAGCGTGCAGTCGTCCCTCGTCATGCATCCGATCTACGCCTACGGCACCCGGACGCAGCGGGAACGATTTCTGCCGGGGCTCGCCACGGGCGAATTGGTGGGGTGCTTCGGCCTGACTGAGCCGGATCACGGCTCCGATCCGGGGGGCATGGTCACGCGAGCGATCAGAGACGGCGACGACTATGTCCTGAACGGCGCCAAGATGTGGATTACGAATTCGCCTATCGCGGATGTCGCCGTGGTCTGGGCCAAACTTGACGGAACCATCCGGGGGTTCTTGGTGGAGCGCGGCATGGAAGGTTTCTCCACGCCGACGATCAAGGGCAAGATGAGTATGCGCGCGTCGGTCACGGGGGAAATCGTGCTCGACGACGTGTGTGTTCCCGGCGAGAACCTGCTGCCGGGGGCGAAGGGGCTCGGCGGTCCGTTCGGCTGTCTTAATCGCGCCCGCTACGGCATCGCGTGGGGCGCGATGGGCTCGGCGGAATTCTGCTGGCACGCCGCGCGGCGCTACACGCTGGACCGCAAGCAATTCGGCCGGCCGCTTGCGGCGAACCAGCTCATCCAGAAAAAACTCGCCGACATGCAGACTGAAATCTCCCTGGGTCTGCAGGGCTGCCTGCGTATCGGCCGGCTGCTTGACGAGGATCGCCTGCCTATCGAGACCATATCCCTGATGAAGCGCAACAACTGCGGCAAGGCCCTCGACATCGCCCGCATGGCGCGCGACATGCACGGCGCCAACGGCATCTCTGACGAGTTTCACGTCATCCGCCACGTCATGAACCTCGAGACGGTGAACACCTACGAGGGGACGCACGATGTCCACGCGTTGATTCTGGGGCGGGCGCAGACGGGGCTGCAGGCTTTTACCGGCGACTGACCGGAGATATTCCCACTCGTCGCTGTCAGCCGTGACGATGGCGGTGATATCAAACCGCTATTGGATAGTGGAACTATGATGAAAAAGGGTAGGGATGTTCGATGCCCGCCTTTACTTCGGCAGGCGCGCTTCAATATGGTCTAGCACCGACAACAAATCGAAGGAAGCGAGATGATTCGGACGCTCATCGTGGACGATCACGAGTTGTTCCGCCTCGGACTGAGCCGCATGCTTGCCGATGCCAACATTGTCGATGTAGTTGGCTGCGCCGATAGTGGCGAACGCGCGATAGAACTCAGCCGGGAACTGCTGCCTCACGTCGTGTTGATGGACATCGTCATGCCGGGAATAGGCGGTCTCGAAGCGACGCGACGCATCATTCGACTGGAAAAGGACATCAACGTCGTCATGGTCACCGGGTGCCGAGACGAACCGTATCCTTCCCAATCCCTGAAAGCTGGCGCATGTGGCTACGTGACCAAGAGTTCCAGCCTGGAAGAACTGATGACGGCGATTCGCCGGGCGTTTGCGGGCCAGCGGTTCGTGAGCGGCGATGTCGCGCAGAAACTCGCGTTGCGAACCATTGACGATGAAGGTCTCTGTCCCTTCGAGCAACTGTCCAGCAGGGAGATGCAGATCACGCTGATGGTGATCAATTGTCATCGCGTGCCTGAAATCTCGCATAACCTGCATTTGAGTCCCAAGACCGTCAACAGCTACCGCTACCGGATTTTCGAGAAGCTGAAGGTGTCGAGCGATGTGGAATTGGCCTTGCTCGCGGTCAAGCATGGGATGATCGACGCGTCGTTGCCGCTTTCGCCTAGCAGTCCGCCTTCGGAGGAGAAGAGAGAGGATGTGGCGGCGCGGAGCGGTCCGGCGCGCGCGCAGAAACTCCCGTCCAAGCCCGCCGATGTCACGCTTGCGAGTATGCAGGGATGACGGCGGCGGCATGATCGATCCGGCTGCCGACATGAGATCGCGGATCCGTTGGTAGGATCCTGCCAGGGCCCTCACACGCGCTGAGCGTTGCCCCCGGGGGGAACGTCGCCGTATAGTTCGCCGATGGAGGGAACCGCACGGTTCGACCCGGAAACCTTTCTGGCGTCTCTTACGAAGAAGCCCGGCGTCTATCGCATGCTCGACGCCGAGGGCCGGGTGCTCTATGTCGGCAAGGCGCGAAACCTCAGGGCGCGCGTAACAAGCTACTTTCGCGCTTCGGGTCTTTCCGCGAAAACCATGGCGCTGGTTTCCAAGATCGATGATGTGCAGGTCACCGTCACCCGCAGCGAGACCGAGGCGTTGCTGCTCGAACAGAGCCTGGTCAAGGAAGAGCGACCGCCGTACAACGTGGTCCTGCGGGATGACAAGTCGTATCCCTACATCTGCCTGACCGACCACGCCGAGTTCCCGAGGCTGACATTCCACAGGGGTGCGAAGCGGCCGGATGCCCGCTACTTCGGGCCGTTTCCGAGCGCCTACGCGGTGCGCGACAGCCTCAATATCCTGCAGAAGCCGTTTCAGCTTCGTTCGTGCGACGACGGGTTCTTTCGCAACCGGTCTCGACCGTGTCTGCAATACCAGATAAAGCGTTGCAGCGGTCCGTGCGTGGGTCTGATCGACGCCGCGCAGTACGCGGAGGACGTTCGCCTCGCAGTGCTCTTTCTCGAGGGTTCGAGCCAAGCGGTGCTGGATGAACTCAAACGCAAGATGGACGACGCCGCGGCGAAGCTCGAGTTCGAACGGGCCGCCAGGTATCGCGACCAGGTTTCGCACTTGCGGCGGGTGCAGGAGAGCCAGTATGTGCACGGCGCCGCCGGCGACGCGGACATATTCGCGATCACCGCCGAAGGTGGTTTTGCTTGCGTGCAGGGGCTGTTCGTTCGCGACGGGCGAATGCTGGGTCAACGCACATGGTTCCCGAAGAACGAACTCGGCATTGCGCCGGGCGAATTGTTGTCGGCCTTCCTGTCGCAGTACTTCTTTGGCGGCGCCCAGCGCGAGATCCCGAAGAGCGTGATCGCGTCGGCGCCGTTTGATGACCGCGATGTCCTGCGGGATGCGCTGACCGCGCGCGCGGGGCGCAAGGTCGAACTTTCCATCCGGGTGCGCGGGCAACGCGCGCGCTGGCTCGACATGGCGCAGGAGAATGCGTCGCTTTCGCTAGGCGCCTATCTGGCGGACCGGAGGAACGTCTTCGCCCGCTTCGTCGACCTGCAGGAAGCGCTCGGCATGGAGGACCTGCCGCAACGGCTCGAATGTTTCGACATCAGTCATACCGGCGGAGAGGAGACGGTCGCGTCCTGCGTCGTGTTCGATACCAACGGCCCCCTGAAGTCGGACTACCGTCGCTTCAACATAGAAGGCGTCGCGCCGGGAGACGACTTCGCCGCCATGGAGCAGGCGTTGCGGCGACGCTATCGACGGAGTTCTCGGCGCGGGAGGGCGAAGGGGAGCATCGCGCGAGATCAGGGCGAAGCGGCGTTTCCCGATGTGCTCATCATCGATGGCGGCGTCGGCCAGCTTAACCGTGCCGTCGACGTAATGAAGGAACTGCAGATCGACGACGTGCGTTTGCTGGCTATCGCCAAGGGCCGGTCGCGCAAGCCGGGGCTCGAGCGCGTCCTCGCTGCGGGGGAGGGTGATCTGGCGCTGTCGCCGAGCGGCGGCGCGTTGCATCTCCTGCAACACATCCGCGACGAGGCGCATCGATTCGCCATAACCGGGCATCGCGGGCGGCGGCAGAAACGGCAGCGCCGATCCGAATTGGACGGCATTCCCGGTGTGGGAGCGAAGCGCAAGCGCGAACTCCTCGCGCATTTCGGCTCGGTCGCATCCGTCAAGGGGGCCAGCGCGGAAGAGATCGCCAAGGTCCCCGGCATCAGTCGGCGGCTCGCGCAGAGTGTCTACGCGGCGCTGCACGCAGGCTAACAGACTGTTCGATCTAGCCGCACTAGCGGCGAGATCGACAGGGTGACGGGCGGGCGGTGGGACGAGACGGTCGGTCTGGGCGGGGGCAAAACACGGCGCCCGCCAGGGCGACGACTTTTTTGTGGCACTAGTGGGCACGTAGACCCGCGCGTTCGGGGACGCGGCCCGGTAGAATGTTCGTCCATGCAAGTCAATCTGCCGAACCTCGTGACAGGGGCGCGAATCGCCCTCATTCCAATCTTCGCGGTGATCTACGTGCTCGCCGACGCGGGGCATTGGCTGGCGGCGCTGCTGTTTGCCGCGGCTGCCGTTACCGACTGGCTGGATGGTTATCTGGCCAGGCGGCTGAATCAGACGACGCCGTTCGGCGCGTTCCTCGACCCGGTGGCGGATAAACTCATCGTCGTCACGGCGCTGGTATTGCTGATCGGCAACCATGCCAACCTCTGGCTCACCATTCCGGGCGTTATCATCATCGGCCGGGAGATAGTCATCTCGGCGCTGCGCGAATGGATGTCGGAGGTGAACCGCCGCGGGCTGGTCGCCGCCTCCTGGATCGGCAAGCTCAAGACGGCCCTGCAGATGTTCTCGATCATCGTCCTGCTCGCGAACCCGCCGCTGCTGGAACGACCATGGGTCATCGTCGGATACATGTTGCTGTACGCGGCGGCGCTGATGACGATCTGGTCGATGATTGCCTATCTGCGCGCCGCGTGGCCAACCTTGCTCGACGGCCTGAAACACGACCCGACGACCTGAGCGACGACTCGGGGAAGGACCGCGTGGTAGTATCGCCGCGCCCGACGCAGCACGGCTGGATGGCAGAGTGGTGATGCAGCGGACTGCAAATCCGTCTACGCCGGTTCGACCCCGGCTCCAGCCTCCAAACCCCTGCTCATGCGTTCTTGTTCTGCATCAGCAAATGTCCGAAAGAATTGATTCCCCAAGATAAATTTTCTCTTGGTCGATCTCATGGAATTTCGTGCTGTCTCGCACGGAACGCGGGTAAAAAGTGGACAAAACATGACGGGAAAACTGACCGTAGCGCGCATGCGCACGCTGTCTGAGCCTGGACGGTACGACCTTCGGCGAGTCCTCCGCGAAAACCTTCAAGTCGAACCGGCCGCGGTGGCGCAACGCGAAGCACGTCAGTCAGCGGAAGCAGACGCTTGAACGTCACGTGATGCCGAAGCTAGGGGGATCTCGTTGGATCGATGGTTCGTCCGGGTTTCGGACTGTCGTTGCGCTCGTCGAGGAGAACGACTATGTCGTCCTCGCCAGGATGTGATCCACCGTGACGTTGAGTCCGGCCCGGCGTAGTGCGTCGAGATGCTGGTGATGGGAAAGGGGCGGGTTTCGCAGGCGCGCGCGGACCCGGCGCAGGGCGGCTATGAACTGCGATGGTGCTTGGCGGCAAAGGCTGGAAAGAAAGACGTCAGGATGTAGCGCCTGGAGCCCATGTGCCGAGAGGACGGTTGCGGGGAAGTCTTTGACGTTTGCCGTCAGGATTAGGTCCGCTTCCGCTTGGATGGCGGCCGCGAGGACGTGGGCGGTCGTCGGAGTCGGGAAGTCGAATGGCGTCTATCAGGTGCTCGAACCCGGTGACCAGAGCGTCGCGGACATGGGAGTCCATCAGCCCTCGCGTGCGTTCCAGTTGCTCGGTGGAGATGTCGGGGCGGTTGCGGAGTAGCGCGCGGATCCACTCTTGGTGGACAACCTGGGACCACTTCGCGCGGAAAAGGTCCGAGACCGCGAGTTCGAGCAGGAGATCGCGAAGGGGCGCGGGGTAGAGAACGGAGGTGTCGAGGAAGACGACGGTGGGCGGCGAGGCTCAATAGCCCATGCGCAGGTCCTGGGCATCTGCGGCGAGTTCGTCGAGTGCTCCACGCCGGGCGTCGTCCGTCGCGTCCTTGTAACGGCGCAGATCTTCGAAACGGACGCGACGGTGCGTCCCGACCTTGCGGAATGGAACTGTGCCTGCTTCGAGGAGCCCGACGAGGAAGGGGCGGGAGACGTTCAGGAAATTGGCGGCCTGCTGCGTGGTCAGTTCGGCGTCCGTACGGAGCACGGCCACGGCGCTGCCCGCAGCCATGTCGTCGAGGATCTCCAGCAGCAGTTCTGCCGCCGTTGCGGGCAGTTCGACGATGTCCTCGCCACCAGCGTTGGCTACATGGATCGTCAAAGGGCGACCGGTGTGCAGGAATGAGGTAAGGCGATCGCGGGAAGCGCGGGCCGCTTCAATCTCGGCGCTGGATGGTGCGAGGGATCGGGAAGGCGAGGGCATGTCGTTTCAGTGGCTGTGCTGTGGTTGAGGAGACGATAGCGGATTTGGTGCGATAAACGCAATAATCGAAACGCAGGGTGTTAGAAGGCGAAAGCGCCTGTCGCTACCCTATTGGCGACCGGAGGAGGATCGCAGACGCACCGATAAAACACGATGGCTGCATCGCTTCTGATGGGGACTCGATCAATGTTACGGCCAGGCGCCTCTGCGCGGAACTATCGTGCCGCGCGGACGACCGGGCGATAGCTCGGCGCATGGAGCCGAACTCGCCGTGGCGCGACGACTCGCGGGGGCAGAAGTACCGGGCCAGGTGCCGTCACTTCAACAGGCGTGTCAGCAGTGCGTGGGTTCGCGCGAATGAACCTCGGCTGTCGTCTCCGGCAGGATATACGCTGGCGATGACTTCCGTAGCGCCGGCGTCGAAGTACGAGGCGAGGGCCTCTGTAACCTGGTCTTCATTGCCCACTACGGCAACCTCACCCGCCTGTTCCAGTCCTTCTGCGTCGAGTTGCCGCCGGTAGTTCGGCAAATTGCCGTAGCCGCTGAAGATCTGTACGGACCGCGCCGTGGCCTGCTCGCGGTCGTCGTGTACGCAGACCGGCAGCCCGACGACGATGCGGGGGGCGGGACGGCCCGCGGCGGCCGCGGCTTTCCTGATCCGGGGCGCCGTGTGATTGGCGATGGTGTTCTTGCCGACCATCCAGGTCACCGTGCCATCGGCGACTTCGCCAGCCGCCTTCAGCATCAAGGGGGCGAGGGCGGAGACTATGACGGGAAACGGTGCGGCGTCCGGGCAGGCAAACCCGGTCCGGATGCAATACATGCTGCCGTCGAAGTCGACCCTGCCGTCGTCGGCCAGCGACTTGAGAACCGTCACGTATTCGCGGATGTGTCGCGCCGGGCTTTCGTACTGCAATCCGAGCGCTTCGATGCCCGGCGCGTGCGACGGCCCGATGCCCAGGACGAGTCGTCCGCCGGCGAGCGCGTTGACCGTGGCCGCTTGCTGGGCGAGGGCGTTCGGGTGCCGGGGGTACGTCGGCACGACGGCGGTGCCAAGTTCTATGGCACTGGTCCGCTGGCCGGCAAGCGCGATCATCGTCAGCGCATCGAAGGTTCCCACCTGGGGCATCCAATAACTGTTGAAGCCCGCGTCTTCGAATCGCGCGATCTCGTCGACGAGACTGGTGAGCGCCGCATTGCGTCTGACATTGCCGCCGTAAATACCGATCTTCATGACTGTTGGGCCTCCCTGGACCGAGCGCTAGATTGACAGATCAGGCGGTTTTTACCAACACCCGCCATCGATTGCTATCGATTCGATGGCGTTTGACGACTCGGCGCAAGCGCGGGCATTCCCCGTTGTGTGATTTACCGAGTCCTGGCGCCGTTGCCTGCAGCAATGCCCATTTCCAGACGACGCCCGGCCATGAGCCGATCCGACAGCGACGACGACCTCCCGATTACGCTTGGTATCGAGGAGGGATTCTTCCTGGTCGATCTTCGTTCCAGGGACCTGTTGCGCTGCCGATTCGGGTTCGCATGAAGTCGTGCACGAGTTTCTCCGCTCCCAGATCGCCGTTCTACGACGCCCGCGAATCGGGGTTCAAGTGCGGACGGCTCAATCTGTTCGAAGCGATGCCCCGCACGAGCATACCCGGGCCGCTCCATTCCCGTTCGGAATACGATGCGCTTGTGGATGCGTACCGGCGCCTGGACTTCATCGGCGACGGCAGCGAGATCTGGCGGGATATCCGGCCTTCAAAAAAGTACCCCACGGTGGAACTGCGCATCTGTGATGTCTGTCCGCGTATCCAGGACGCGTTGTGCATCGCCGCCATGTCCGCCTGTCTGATCCGGATGCTGCTGCGTCTGGACCGCGCCGACGCCCTGCCGGCTGAGCCGCCGACAGAGATCATCGCGGAAAACAAGTGGCTCGCGCAGCGATACGGCATGCTGGCCTTCCTTGCGACACCCGCCGCGGCGGACGGATCGATATCGCGGATGAACTGGAAGCGCTGGTTGAGGCGCTCATGGACGATGCCCGCGCGCTGGGTTGCGAAGCCGAGCTTTGTCACAGCCTCGACATCGTGCGGGAAGGGGCGAGTGCGGACGAGCAGATCGATCTGTACCGCCTGCGCCGCCTGGAAGGCGCAGGCGAGCGGGAAGCTCCGCGTGCGGTGGTCGACCTGGTAGTAACGCAAACCGGTGCCGGCCTGGGCGATTGAGGAACACGCCGCGCGGGGCTAGGGATGCCCGGCGGTCCGGGCGGTCCTTATGCTTCGCGCTCGGGCATCTGGTCGAAATCAGGCTGACCTTCGTTTGTAGGCGTATGCAGCCAGCGCGCGTGTTTCGGCGCGCGCTTGGTCCGGGTCCACTCGTCCAGCATGGCGTCGGCGACGGCGCGCGCGCGGACCCGATCTTCGGCGCTGCCCTTGTTGGCGGCGATTTCCAGGCGGTGGCCGTTGGGGTCGAAGAAGTAGATGGAGTCGAAGAGACCGTGGTCGATGGGACCGATCACTTCGAGACCCGCGGCTTCGACGCGTTCTCTGGCGGCGGCGAGGGCGCCTGCGTCGCTTACCTCGAAGGCGATGTGCTGCACCCATGTCGGCGTGTTCGGGTCTTTTCCCATCGGCGGCGCGTTGGGCAATTCGAAAAAGGCGAGCACGTTGCCCATGCCGGCGTCGAGAAAGACGTGCATGTAGGGGTCCGGTTCTCGCGTCGAGGGCACCTCGTCCTCGGCGAAAGCGAGCTGGAATTCCATTCCCAACACGTCGCGGTAGAAGTCGACGGTCTCCTTGGCGTCGTTGCAGCGGTAGGCGACGTGGTGTATGCGTTTGAGGTTCATGCGACTCCCTCGAGGGCGGATTTATCTCTTGCGGGGAGTGCCCCCGGGCGCTCCTGCGGGCGACAGAGCTGGTCGCGTTCGATCGCTTCGAACAGCGCTTGGAAGTTGCCCTCGCCGAAGCCGTCGTCGCGTTTGCGCTGGATGAACTCGAAGAAGGTTGGGCCGATGAGGTCGGCGGAGAAGATCTGTAACAGCAGTCTGGGCTCGCCGTCCGTGGAGCCGTCCAGCAGGATGCCGCGTTGTGCCAGCTCGGCGACGGGCTCGCCGTGTCCCGGTAGCCGCTGGTCCAACGCTTCATAATAGGCTGGAGGCGGCGGTTCCATGAATGGCACACCCCGGGCGCGGAGTCGATCGCAGGTCGCCATCAGGTCGTCGCAGCCGAAAGCGACGTGCTGAATGCCTTCGCCACGGTGGCGGATCAGGAACTCCTCTATCTGGCCGCTGCGCCCGGACTTCGAGAGCGCGGCCGCTTCCTCGTTCAGCGGGATGCGTATCTTGCCGTCGGGCGCGGTCATGGCGCGGGAAACCAGACCGGTCTCCTGACCCCTGATTTCGAAACGCCGGATCTCTCGGAAGTTGAACAGCCTTTCATAGTAGCTCGCCCAATAATCCATGCGGCCGTGGTAGACGTTGTGCGTCAGGTGGTCGATGACCTGCAGGCCGACGCCCGTTGGATGCCGGTCGGCAGGGTCTACGTACGCGAAGTCGATGTCATAGATGCTGTTCCCGTCCTCCCAGCGGTCTATGAGGTACAAGGCCGCGCCGCCGATGCCCCGGATGCCCGGCAGGCGCAGTTCCATGGGGCCGCAGGGGTTGTCGATCGGCTCGCCCCCGAGTCGCAGCGCGCGCGCGTAGGCGCGACGGGCGCTGCTAACGCGGAAGGCGAGGCCGCAGGCGCACGGCCCGTGCTCCTGCGCGAAATACCAGGCGGGGGTTTTCGGCTCGTAGTTGACGATGAAGTTGATGTCTCCCTGGCGCCACAACTCCACCGACTTCGACCGATGCAGGGCGACCCGTTCAAATCCGAGCAACTCGAAGACCGGCTCCAGGACTCCCGTTTCCGGAGCGGAGAACTCGACGAACTCGAAGCCATCAACTCCCATGGGGTTGGCGAGCGTCCCGACTTGGCCATGCGCTTCCATGACTGCACCTTCCTTTGCGATCATGGTGTGATCCTAGAGGACGCACGCAGCAGGAATTCACCTATTTTGTCTCTCTTCAAATATTTTCAGGTGTATTCTTGCTTTGATATAGAAATATTGAGGGTTTTCTTCCAATGCCTCTGGATCGAGTAGAGCGACAGATCCTGGAAGCGCTGCAGCGACACGGCCGCCTTCCGAATGTAGAGTTGGCCGCCCGGGTCGGCCTGTCGGAGTCGCCCTGCTTTCGGCGGGTCAAGAACCTCGAGCGCGACGGCGTGATCCAGGGCTACGCGGCGAAGGTGGATCAACGCGCGCTGGGACTGACGGTGACGGCCTACGTCCATCTCACTCTGGAGAAGCGGCCCGGGCAGCGAACGGAATTTCACCAGCGCGTGCAGGACGAGCCCCATATCGTCGAGTGCCACGCCATGAGCGGCTCGCACGACTACCTGATGAAAGTCGTCGCGCGCGACATGGATCACTTTTCGGATCTGGTCATGCGGAGCATCCTGCGCTATCCGGGCGTGTCGAACCTGGAGTCGAGCTTTAGCCTCGCCGAGATCAAGCAGTCGCGGGCATTGCCGGTATAGGCCGGCTGCTTGGTGGCTGGTCGATCATCGTGACCCGCCGCCAACAACCGGGCTGGCTTTGTCGGGGCCTGCCGCAGTACGCTTTAGCGCGACCGGCGTTCCGATACGGATTCCGCCTCACCTTTTCACCCCAGGGAGACAAGCGAGTAACTATGACCGACCGCAAACCCACGGTAATGGTTCAGGCGCAAGGCGGCCCCACGTACGACAGGGCCGAGTCAAAATTCACAATGGAACGGGATGCGCTGGATGCGATTGGCGCCGAGATCATCGAGGTGCCGGCCCAGAGCGACGATGAATTCATCGCGGCCGTCAAGGACGACGCCGACGCGCTGATCGCGCGCGGGCGCTATCTCAATCGCCACATCATCTCGAACCTGAACAGATGCGTGGTCATCGGCCTCGGCAGCGTCGGGGCCGACCCCGTCGATGTGGATGCAGCCACGGATCACGACATCGTGGTCACCAACGTTCCCGATGTGTTCATCGACGAGGTCGCCGACCACACCATGATGCTATTGCTCGCGGCCCACCGCAGGTTGCTGCTCATGCACCAGATGACCAAGGACGGCCGCTGGCGCGAAGGGCGACCCTACCATGATGATATTCCGAGACTCCGGGGCTGTACGATCGGTCTGATTTCGTTCGGCAACGTCGCCAAGGCGGTTGCCCGGCGCTGCCATGTATTCGGATTGCGCGTCATCGCCTATGACCCATTCGTTGGAGAACTGGAGATGACCGAGGCCAATGTAGAGCCGATAACGAGCCTGTTCGAACTGCTTGAACGCTCCGATTTCGTGTCGATGCACGCGCCGCACAACGCCGAGACCGATCACTTTCTGTCCGACGAGCATTTCGCCCGCATGAAGGATTCTGCCCTGTTCATCAACAACGGGCGCGGCAAGACGGTAGATGAAGAAGCGTTGATCCGCGCCCTCGAGTCGAAGGCGATCGCCGGCGCGGCGCTCGACGTTTTCGAGCAGGAGCCGGTGTCGACCAACAACCCCTTGCTGCACATGGACAACGTGGCTTGTACGCCGCACATGGCCTCGGCATCGGCCCGCATGGGGCCGGAGACGCGCCGCCGGCTCGGCAGGGAACTGGCAACGGTGCTTCAGGGTCTCTGGCCCCGCAGCGCAGTGAATCCCTCGGTGTTGCCGAGGACGAAGCTGCGGCGCTGGCAGCCGTACCCGCAGGCGCGGGGACCGAACCGCTGAGCTGACGGGCGCGCCGCCCAGCGGAGTAAGCAACTCGCATCCGCTCGCTTTCCGCGGGTGTTGCAATACTGTTGTTGCATACAGTATCGTCCATCTCATGCGCAAGTGGCCAGCGATCGTGGCGCACGCGGACATGGATGCGTTCTATGCCGCAGTGGAGCAAATGGACGATCCGAGCCTGCGCGGGCGACCGGTCATCGTCGGTCCGAACAGCTCCCGGGGCGTGGTGCTGACCGCGAGCTACGCGGCGCGGCGATTTGGCGTGGGCAGCGCGATGCCGATGGCAGAAGCGACGCGGCGCTGTCCCCAGGCCATCATCGTCCAACCGCGCTTCGAGCGCTACCAGCAGCTCTCGGCAGACACGATGCGTGTTCTTGGCGACTTCTCGCCTCGGGTGGAAGCGCTGTCCCTGGACGAAGCCTTCCTCGACATGTCCGGGGCGGAAGCGATATTCGGCGGGCCTCGCGAGATGGGCCGGCAGATCAAACAAGCGGTCTTGGAGGCGACCGGACTGCGGATATCGGTCGGCTTGTCCGCCACCAAGTACGTGGCCAAGGTCGCGAGCGCGCACGACAAGCCCGATGGACTTACGGTGGTACCGCCGGATCGGGCCAAGGCATGGTTGTCGCCGTTGCCGGTGGCGAAACTGTGGGGCGTGGGAAAGAAGACCGCGCCGCGCCTGGCGGCGCTCGGCTACAACGTCATCGGCGATATCGCGAGGACCGACGTTCGCCTGCTGCGCCGGCAGTTCGGTAGTGCTGGCGTTCGCATCCATGAACTGGCCCATGCGTGCGACCCGCGCTTGGTCCGACGCGCCAGGGCGGCCAAGAGCATCGGTTCGGATCGGACGCTGCGCGCGGACGTATCAAGGCGGGCGGACATCGAATTGCACTTGCGCCGCGCGGCCGACCGTATCGCCCGGCGCGTTCGATCCAAGGGGTATGTCGCCGGCGGCGTGCGCGTGCGTCTGAAGACCAGCCGATTCGAGCTGATGGCGCGCCAGCGATCGCTGGGCAAGCCGGTCGATCTAGCCTCGGACTTCTTCGCCATCGGCAGACGGCTGCTCAATGAATTCGATCATCCGGGTCCATTTCGACTGGTTGGGATGACCGCGTTCGATCTCGACTGGCGTCGGGAGCCGCGACAGCTCGACCTGTTTGAAAACGTTGCGCGCCGCAACCTGGAGACGACCATCGACCACCTGGTTACGCGCTTCGGCCGCGATGCGATTGTGCGGGCGCGGGACCTGGGTCACCCCGGAACGGTCGGCGGCGGCGTCAACCTGGACTTCCTGGAAAGCGAAAACCTGCCGGTGTCCGCGGTTTGAGAAGTTGTCGAACCGCCGGCCCTAATTTTGGATCGCGCGGGATGCGGGCCGACCGGCTACGCCGCCGATCATGTCCCGCCCGTCCCGGCTCGGTGGTTTGCTTGGCTTGCCGCGCGCGGCGAAGTTGAACGGCTCGGTATCGATCTCCTCCAGGGGGATTTCGCCGTTGAGGACCGCCGTCTTCCAGGCTTCCTGTTCGGGGTGACGTGCGTGGAACCGGGGCATCACCTTTTCAGCGAAAAGTTCAAGACTTGCGCAGATATCTTCATGCGAATTCTTGCCCGCCTGGTTCAGCAGGATGACCTGGTCGACATGGGCCTTCTCGAGTTCGCGCAGGCGCTGGGCGATCGTGTCGGGCGAACCGATCAGTTCGCTGCCTGAGCGCCGCTGTCCCGCGGGCGTTTGCTTCCACTCCTGGTAACGCTCCCAGAGATTGACGGCCCCGGGCTCGAACGGCCCCTCCTTGTTGTAGAGCTGCAACGCGAATTGGAAGAACGTCCAGCCATCCGCCTTTTTCCAGGCTTCGTCGTCGGTTTCCGCGCACATGAAACCGGACACGACGGCGATGTTGGGATTGCTCTTGTAGTCACACAGCTTCTCCTGGTCGTGCACGAACGTGTTGTAGTACGCGTGCACCCAGGCTTTCGCGGCGTCGAGACTGACGAACTTGAAACAAAGGCATCCCATCCCGCGATGCGCGGCGTAGCGGATCGTATCGAGTTGAGAGCAGGCGACCCATAGCGGCGGGTGCGGCTTTTGCAGTGGCTTGGGCACGACCGCGCGGTGCGGGAAGTGAAAGAACTCGCCTTCGTACTGCCAGCCGTGGTTCCAGAACATCGGCAGGGTGCAGCGCACGGCGTCTTCCCAAACGAGGCGCTTGTCGCGAAAACGCAGGTTGAAGGGGTGCAGTTCGGTGACGGAGGCGCCTTCGCCGAGCCCGAGTTCGACACGCCCGTCCGAGACCAGATCCAGCGTCGCCACTCTTTCGGCAACGCGAGCGGGATGATTGGTGGTGAGCTGCACGATGCCGTGGCCGAGTCGAATATTGCGGGTTCGCTGGCTGGCGGCCGCGAGAAAAACCTCCGGCGCGGAAGAGTGCGAGTATTCCTCGAGGAAGTGATGCTCGACTTCCCAGGCATAGTCGAAGCCCAGTTGATCCGCGAGTTCGATCTGGTCCAGCGAGGCCTTGAACAGCCGATGTTCGCTGTCTTCCTCCCAGTCCCGCGGAAGCTGGTGTTCGTAGAAGATGCCGAATTTCACGTGCCTGTCCCGCGTGATCGAGCCGTCATGTTGGCAGTCCGGCACGGCGACTGCAACGTCGCGGGCAGTGCGGGGTAGAGCGTAACGGACGCAAGGCATTGTGCGGATTGAAGTATTTGTGTGCTAGGCTCGCCGGTCCGTTGGGGGAAGTGGTCGGCGGCGAGTCAACTTGGCTTGGCGACCGCCGGCTTTATAAGCAAGTGATCCTTGCTCGGCGCCTTTGGCGCAGACAGGGGATTGGACAATGAATTGCAGCGGACACTGCACTGACGTCGCGACGCAGTCGGGACCTGTTCGCGCGGGATTTGCCCGCGTGATCGCGGGTGTCCTGGCGTTTGCGTCCGCCGGCGCTCGGGGGAAGAGGCCGCCGGTCGGCCCCGAGGGTCTCCGGCGGCGCGCATTCCCTTGCCGGACATCGCCCAAGGCGCGCGCGGCGTTCGGAGCGAGCCTGGCGCTGATGTTCGGCGCGACGGCGGCCTCGGGGGGAGAGGTCACTGGCGTCACCTTCGCGAGCACCCCCACGGACACGTACTACAACGCGGGAGAGATGATCCGCATCGACGTCGACTTCAACGAGAATGTCACGATCACGGGCGCGCCCACCTTCTCGCTCACGGTCGGTCGCAGAGCGCGCACTATGGCCTACGATGCCGATGCCAGCGATGCGGATACGCTGCGCTTCAACTATTCCGTGGTCGACGGGGACGTGGACGACGACGGCGTCAGCTACGGCTCGGACGCCCTCAGGGCTGGCCGGATCGAGTCTGGAAGTCCTCCCGCCGCAGTGGACCGGATCGTCCCGGCAATCGCCCGGGACCGCGGCCACCGCGTCGATGCCAGTAAGCCGAGGGTCGTCGATGTTCGATTGACCTCCAACCCCGGTCCGGATCGGATTTACGGCATCGGCGACGTGGTGGAGGTCACGGTCACGATCGATGAGTTGGTCACTACCAGTGACGCGGGACTGACGCTGACTGTCGGAACGGTTGCCCGCGACATTTCGGTCGCGAACACCGGCCCGGGGCAGACCTTGGTCTTTCGTTACACGGTGGTCCAGGATGACGAGGACGCGAACGGGGTATCGGTGGCGGCCGATGCGCTCTTGGGCACCATCAAAGATGACGCGGGCAACGACGCGATTCCCGATCTGCCGCGGGTGCCTGATCAGTCGGGACATGCGGTAGACGGCGTCCCGCCTGCACACCCCGCGCTGCGGATCGTGTCGAACCCGCGCGGGGGTGGGATCTATCGTCGGGGCGAGCCCATCCTTGTAGAACTCGGTTTCGACGAGGCCGTGCGGGTTTCCGGCGATGCGCAACCGACGCTGACGTTGCAGGTCGGTACGGGCGAAGAGGAAACCACGCGCTCGGCGCGATACTACCCCGAGCGCAGCGGCGGTCGTGCCCTGGTCTTCCGCTACACAGTGCAGGATGACGACCGCGACCAGGACGGGATTTCGGCTGGGCCAAATGCGGTAATGCCTGACGACATCATCCTGGATTCGGCCGGAAACCCGTGGGATGGCGAACACTCCGCCTTGTCGGAGCAGCGGTCGCATCGCGTGGACGGCAGCCTGCCGACCGTGCGCGTCGCGGGCGTGGACGTCACCTCGGTCGGGCCGTACGGCGATGGCGACTCGATCGCGCTGGAGGTGCGTTTCAGCGGTACCGTGCACGCCCAAGCGGACGACAGCGCCGAGCCCGTCAAGTTGCGTCTCAGGATCGGGGACGAGACGAAAGAAATGGATTTCGGGGACGCGGACGGCAACGGTTCGGATACGCTGAGATTCGAGTACCAAGTCCAGAAGGGCGACCGCGACGATGACGGTGTCGGCTATGCGGCGAACGCGATGGTGGGAAGCGGACGCCTCGTCGATGTCCACAGTTGGCCGGTGGACCGTACGGTCGTGGCGCGCGCGCGGTTGTCGGATCAAGTGGTGGATGGTGTGTATCCCGGTCTCCTCCGAGAGCCCTTGGAGGAGCGCTCTAGTCCGCGCAACGGCGACACCTACGCGAGGGGCGAGTCTATCGAGATTGCCGTCATGTTCGACGAGCGCGTCACCGTCAGCCACGATCCGGACTTGAAGCTAGCGCTGCGGATCGGCAACGCCGCCGCCGTGCGGCGAGGCGTCCTCGTCGATGGCGACGGCACGGACACGCTGGTCTTCCGGTATGCGGTGCAGGACGGCGATCGGGGCGACAACGTCAAGGTAACCGGTCTCGAGGGCGGGGAAGTCGGGGACCTTGCCGGCAACCGGGCAAACGTCGCGGGGGTCGTCGGCAACAACTTGGTTATCAAGGTCGATGGCGTTGCGCCGGGAGGCGCGACCGTGAGCATCGTATCGAAGGCGGGTGCAGACCACACCTATGCGGCGGGCGACCGGATAGAGATGGAAGTCCTCTTCGACGACGACGTCCAGGTTTCCGGCCGTCCAGTTCTGCTGGTCTCTTTCCTTTCGCCGAGGCACGGTGCGCTGACGCGCCGGGCAACGCTCGAGAGGACGCGGCCGAAGGTGCTTGCCTTCGCGTACACGGTGCAGCCCGGAGACATCGACACTGACGGCATCTCCATTGGATCGGAAGCGCTGCAGGAGGGCCGAATCACGGACGCGGTAGGCAATCCTGTCACGCGTTCGTTGGATCTGGCCATCGACAATGACGAGGGACACCTTGTCGACGCGGTCGAACCTTCGGTAGACGGGATCGCCATCACCTCTGATCCGGGGCCGGACGGCACCTACGCCGCAGGAGACGCGATCATGGTAACTGTGACCTTCGACGAGGACGTGTACGTGCGCGTGACACCGCCGCTCGCACTCGTCATCGCTGTCGGAGCGGCGTCGCGCTCAGCAGTCTACGTCGACGGCAGCGGCACCACTACGCTGCGGTTCCGTTACGAAGTCCAGGTGGGTGATCGCGACGACGATGGGATCAGCATGGGCCCGGACGCGCTGGACCCGGAGGGAGCCATCTCGGACGTTGCCGGGAATCCACCCGGTCGGATACCGGCGATGCGGCGGCAGTCTGGACACAAAGTGGCTGCGGACGGCGTGCCGGCGGTGACCTCGGTGCGCATCCTTGCTGCGCCGGGCGGCGGCGGGTTCCGCGCCAACGACCGCATAGACGCGCATGTCGTTTTCAATCGGGTCGTCCACGTCACCGGCGCGCCCGTGCTGACGCTTTCCATCGGGGCGAACGTGCGGGCGGCGTCGTTCGCCGGCGGCAGCGGAACGGACACGCTGCGGTTCCACTACACGGTAGTGGCGGCGGATCGGGACGACGACGGCATCAGCGTGCCCGCGAACGCGTTGAGCGAGGGGACGATCACCGACGATACCGGCAACGTCGCGGACAGGCGCTTCCGCGCGGTGCCGCCGGACACGCGGTGGACCGTGGACGGGAGTGTCGTGGGCACGGTCAACGCCTCGCTCGCGATCACGTTGGCCCCCGAGGCCGGTACGACCTACGGACTCGGCGAGGACATCGAGATCGAGGTGCGCTTCGATACGGTGGTCCACGCGACGGAGGATCCCGTGCTGGTGCTGGAGATCGGCGGCGGCACAGCGGACGCCGCTTTGTTTTCCGGCAGCGGCACCGACACGCTCACGTTTCGCTATCGCGTGCGGGAAGGGGACTTCGACGAAGACGGCATCAGCATCGGCCCCGGCGCTCTACGGGAAGGCCGCATAGAAGACGGCGCGGGCAACGTGGTGGAGCGCACGTTTGTGGCCCTAGCGGCCGACAGCGACCACAAGGTGGATGGCGTCAGGCCGGTGTTGACGAAGGTCCAGATCGTATCGGACCCGGACGCGAGCGGATTCTACGGCCTGGACGATGAGATCAAGGTCGCGGTCGCGTTCGGCGAGGTGGTGCACGTCGATGACTCGTTAGATCTGTCGCTGGTCCTCTTGATCGGCGAGTACTCGCGCGCGGCAACGTTCGTCGACGGCAGCGGCACCAAGATGCTGACGTTCCGCTACGTGGTCCAGGAGAACGACTCCGACGAAGACGGCATCAGCATCGGCCCGAACGCCCTGCAGGGGGGCGCCATCGAGGACGCGGCCGGGAACCCGGTGGATCGCACGTTCGCGGGCCTTGAGGCCGACATCGGGCAAACGGTGGACGGTCGTCTGGACAGGGTCATACCGGCGATTCTGGAGGTTGCCGTCACATCCAACGCGGGGTCGAACGACACGTACACGACAGATGACACTATCAAGGTCGATGTCGAGTTCAATGTAGCCGTGTACGTGACTGGAGCGCCGCCGGTGCTGGAGCTGTCGATCGGTCCGGCGATGGGGGATGCGCTCTTTGTCGAAGGGAGCGGTACCCCGACGTTGAAGTTCGAGTACACGGTGGAGGCTGGCGACACCGATACGGACGGCATCAGTATCGCCGCCAACTCGCTGACCGGAGATATCACGGACGCCAACGGAAACGCGGTCGATCTCACCTTCGAAGCCGTGCCCGCATCGGCGTCGCACAAGGTCAGCGCTGAACTGCTCCTCTTTCCACTTTCACTCAACTTCATAGTCGGGCAGTCGCGCACTATTGACTTGTTGGAAGAGTTGGAGCGTCTGGGCGTCGAATACGTAGGAGAGTTCGAGTCGTCGTCCGACGACACGTCCGTCGCCACGGCAGATCTTTTGGGCAGTATGCTGACAATCACTTCCGTGTCGGAAGGGACGGCCAGGATTACCGTAGCCGCAACGGATGCCGCGATCTTCCTGTTCTTCGGTGTCACGGTGGAGACAAGCGCGGAGGAGACGGCAGTGCTGGAAGATGCCATGGCGGCAGTCGGACGCGGCCTCCTGGCGAGCGCTGGGAGTACGATCGGCGCCCGGCTCGAGATGGCCGAGACGGGTCCATCCGACGCTTGGGGCGGGCTAGGCATGGCACCCGCATCCTTCGCGGCCTGGCCTCAATGGTCCGCACTCGATGCTGCCGATCATTGGGGAAGCTCGGTCGGCAATGGACATTGGGGCATGCACGATCCGCATCTCCAGAGGTCGATTGGATACACGCCCGCGCGGTTGCTCCGGGACGCGTGGTTCGAGATGCCCTTCGGAGGTTTCGGCAATCCGATCAATTCCTGGGCCGTTTGGGGCGCGGGCGATTGGCACTCCTTCGAGGGCCAGCCGGACGATGGCCTGTATGACGGATCCCTCACATCGGCATACCTGGGTGTTGATGCCCGGGGCGATGGCTGGATCGCCGGCGGCGCAATCTCTCGCGCACTAGCCGACGCGTCCTATGAGTTTACCGGCGCCGAAGGCGGAAAGGGCCGCCTCCAGACGGAACTGAATGTGATCCATCCCTATGTCCAGTGGGCACTAGGGAACCGCGGAAAGATGTGGGCGATCCTCGGTTTCGGCACCGGCGAAGCGATTGCGGAGCGCGAAGGCCAGGCGGTCGCGAGCGAACCGAGCAATCTGTCGATGCGAATGGGTCTCAGCGGGATTCGTTACGCTTTCGGGCCGCTCGCCAAGTTGGATTTTGCCGTCCGGGGGGATGTTGGATTCGCGCAACTCGAGACGGAGGAAGGCCCTCGGGCGATCCAGGGGCTGACCGTGAACGTGCAGCGGTTGCGGGTAGGCGCCGAGGCGTCGCTGCCGATGGCCTTGGGCAGCGTCCCGATATCGCCGTTCATCGATGTCGGCGGCCTCTACGACGGCGGCGACGGTGAGACTGGCGGTGGCGTGGAATTGGCGGGCGGCTTCCGCTTCCAGGGTCCGGCAGTCAGCCTGGAGGTGAAAGGACGAACGCTGGCTATGCACAGCGCGGATAGCTACGCGGAGGAGGGCGTGAAGGCGACGCTGGTCGTCGGACCGGATGGAAGAAAGGGTTTCCGGCTGATGCTGGCGCCGAGATGGGGCGGTGCCGCGGAAGCCATGGATATCTTCAGGTATCGGAGCCATCCGTTCGCGGGCGCCCTTCGTCGCCAGAATCCCGGCTGGGGCATGGGTACCCGCGTCAGCTACGGTTTCGATCTGTGGCGGCGGCCGGGCACGATCATGCCATTCGCCGAGGTGGACCTTTCACGCGATGCCTATCGCCGAGCCCGCCTTGGGGTCAGCTACGAAATTGCGAGCGCCGTACTCGGATTGCCGCATCGCCTGGAGATATCGGGCGAAAGCGCGGACAGCGAGCGCCACGGCACCATACTCCGGATCCTGCTGACCGGTCAGGCGCACTTCTAGCTCTAGCGCTAGTGCGGCGGAGTACGCCGGGCTAGCTTCCTTGCAGTATCTCTAGCACCTTTTGCGGGTGGTCGGCCGCTTTCGGGACGCGGCGCCAGTGCTTGACCACCGTGCCATCGGGATCGATCACCACCGTCGAGCGGATGACGCCCATGGTCTTTCTGCCGTACATCATCTTTTCGCCGTAGGCGCCGTAGATCTCCATGACTTCCCGGTTCGGATCGCTCAGGAGCGTGAACGGCAATGCGTACTTGTCGACGAATTTTCGGTGCGATGCCGCTTCGTCGGGAGAGATGCCGAACACGGCGGCACCGGTGTCCTCGATCTCGCTCCAAAGGTCGCGGAAACCGCATGCTTCCTTTGTGCAGCCGGGCGTGTCGTCTTTCGGATAGAAATAGACGACGACATGCTTGCCGCGTTGGTCTTTCAACGCCACTTCGTTACCGTCGGTGTCGCGCAAGGTGAATTGCGGTGCCGCTTTTCCTTCTTCGATCGCCATGAATCGCTCCGCTATTGTTCTAACCGCCATTGTGCAGACGCGCGCCGCGCAATCAAGTCAAGGTGGGTCTCGACCGATATTTCCGGGGTATCTTCAAGAGTCCATATCAAGCGGTCATGATCGAAACATCGTACTTGGCGATGTTGCGGTCGCGAGTAACCAAGGTCATCTCCGCGAGTTGGGCTTGCGCCACCAACAGTCGATCAAACGGATCCCGATGATGCATGGGCAGTCGCGCGTAAGTTTCCAGGTGGGGGACTTCAATAGGCAGAATCTCATAGTCCCCGGTCACGATCCGGTAGAAGTCATCCGGGAGGTAGAGCTTACCGATGGAGCGCTTGATCGCACATTCCCACAGCGACGCCACGCTGAGGTACAGGGCGGTCTCGTCCGTCCGGAACAAGGCGAGGGCATCCTCGGAGAGCAGGTGCGGCGCCGAGCGCGCCCAGAGCAGCGTGTGCGTGTCGAGCAGATATCTCACTTCGTCGGCTCCATGCTCAGCGCCTCCCGCAGATCGGGAGGCCATTCCTCGAAGTCCTCGCTCATTCGGATCTGACCGGCGAGGTCGCCGAGTTTCCTCGATCGAGGGTGCGTCTCGAAACGGCTGATCCTGACAGCGGGTCTGCCCATTCGCGTAATGACGAAATCTTCGCCGTTGATGGCTCTGTCGACGATCTCCGAGAAACGCGCCTTGGCGTCACTGAGCGAGAGGGTAGATTCCATCGCGATCATGCTGGTCTGACTTGGTCTGACTATATGCGAGAAGATCTTGCGGCGCAACGGCGGCTCGGGGATCCGGCCTTCGGCATCTGCGGGTTGCGCGACGGGGTTTGGCGACTCTCCATCGTCGCTGCCGAGCACGGGCGTGCGCGAAATCCGCGGTGTACCAGACGGGAACGGGTGCCACCTCCAAACTGTGATGCGATTGGAACGCAGGCTTGACCCCAACCCCGACGAAGCCCTATGGTGGAAGCGTCGCAAGAGGGGACCCATTCGCATGCCCGAATACCATCTCGCCAGTTCATATACCTGACCCTGGGTACAGCGCGCCGTGATTGTCTTGCGCGCCAAGAATGTCGACTTTGAAGTCACCTACGTCAATCTGCGCGACAAACCGGATTGGTTCCTTGAGCTGTCGCCGCACGGGAAGGTTCCAATGCTGCAGGTGGACGGTCGACCCCTGTTCGAGTCGAACGCGATCGCCGAATATCTGGACGAGATCATCCCGCCCCGACTGCATCCGGAAGACGCGTTTCTGCGCGCCCGGCACCGGGCCTGGAACGACTTTGTTCCCACCTTCGCCTCAGGCTTGGGCGGAGTCTCTGTAGGGGACCTGTCCAAGCGCGAGAAAGCCTTGGAGGTTGCCAAGCAGCGTGTGGGCAAACTGGAACAAGCGATCTCCGACGAGCGCGGTAATGAAGGACCGTTCTTCAGCGGCCCCGATCTCTGTCTCGTGGACGCGTCCTATGCGCCGTTCCTGCAGCGCTTTAGCATGGTGGAGCCCATGATCGAAAGCGGGCTGATGGCGGATTTTCCGCAGGTTGCCGCGTGGACAGACGCGTTGGTGGCTGATGCCCGGGTGCGCGACTCGGTGCCGGAACAGTTCAACGATCTGTACATGGAACAGATCTCCAAGCGCCTTCAAGCGGCGGCATGACCGCGCAGTCGGTTCGTGGCGCGCGTGGACCCTATCCCGTAACGACGACCAGGATTGGCATGGCGGAGGAACATCGATGGCTGCGGAAAAACTGACTGACGGCGCGCTGCAATCCGCGCTCGCCGAACTCGACGGCTGGGTGCTGGACGCTGCCGGCACGGGCATCGAGAAGACGTTCCGGTTCGACGACTTCAATGCCGCCTTCGGCTTCATGAGCCGGGCCGCGCTGAAAGCCGAACACATGAATCATCATCCGGAGTGGTTCAACGTCTGGAATCGGGTCGAGGTGCGTTTGTCCACGCACGACGCCGGGGGCGTCACGTCGCTCGACATCGCGCTTGCCGGTTTCATGGACGGCATCGGCTGACGAACATATCTTTCGGGAACGCAACAACGACTGCGTGACGACCTTGGTCCAAGGCCCTTCAGCCGAAGATTCTCGGGCACTGTAAACGACAAGTGACTCGCGCCAAACGCATTCGGACCGCGCAGCCTCAACCTGTCAAAGTGCTGTGGATTGCCACAATGACAGTCCGCGGTCAATCACTCCCTCTAACCACAACTTGAAGCGGTGTTCGATGTCTGCGGTACTTTCCTTATAGTTGATTTGGAACACTTCTTCCGAGAGAGCTGTTTCTCCTTCCGTTTCGCGGCTGCCATCGTCGGTTTGAACGCGCCTGAACCACGTTCCAGAACAGGCCAAAACGCCCTGAAACTCGTGACCAATTACGTGAAAGGCGATTAGGATCTGGCTATTGCTACCATCCGTCGCCACCAAGCGAACCCAAGACCGATAGTGGCTTGTGTTTGCGTAGTAGTCGAGTGTTTTGGCTGTCGAAACGATCTGTCGCTTGAAGTAGTGGCTTCGAGCGCCCTGATCATTGTCATCGTCCACAAAGAACCTGAACTCGTCAAATCCTTGGACGGCGTCCACCAACATCTCGCGAACCTCACTCAATCTCTCATAGGCCACTCTATGTAGCTGCTTGGCGTTCAGTTCGGCAGCTTGCCACTCCTGCTCCAGCGCATCGCGCCGTTTAGCAAGCCTCTCCCTGATTGATCGAACTCGTGCCTCGATGTGGAGGGTCTGTTCTACATCGCGAGCCACTCCCAGCGCCTTGACGAACTCGCGTTTTTGCAGGCTCGCGAAGAAAGAGACAAGCGGCTTTAGGTCGCCATCGTCCGCGCTTTCGAGCGCGTCAATATACTTCGCTCGTTCGCTGTCTCGAACTACCAAAGGAAGCCAGTCGGCCTTGATGAAAATGAGGGTCGCAAGAGCTCGAGCGACTCTTCCGTTCCCATCCTGGAAAGGATGAATCTGTGCGAATCGGTGGTGAAGCCAAGCCGCTTCTACCTCCGGGGCAACATCATCGTGTGTGGCGTGCCACGCTATGAGTTGGTCCATCTCGGCCGCAACATGTTCCGGCGGGCAGTACGAATGCATTGTGCCATCGGGCCGCATCGGGTCGTTTGGCTGCGTTTTGTAGTCACCACGAAGTAACGGAACTTGGCTCTTGTTGCCAAATTGGTCTCGACCCTCGGCGTACGGTTGGTTTCGCGTGAATAAGCTATGCAGTTCCTTGATGTAGCTGGTCGATATGGTGCGTTCACCTTGGACGAATGAGAAGATGCTCTCTACCGCATCTCTCTGGTCCAAGATTAAGGCCGCAACTTGATCCGGGTTGTTCGCAGCGCGGTGAGGGATCAGCGCCGCATCGATGCCGCGTTCGATGAGTAGTTGGGTTATGCCCCTGTCTAGCGTATAGAGCCGCTCAATGAGTCCCGTCTCTATCGCCCACTCTCGCTTGAGCCGTTCCATGAACTCGGCACTTCCGACGGATTTGTGGAGCGTTGACTTCTGCTCGATCCAAACTCCTGAAAGAGCGCGTAGTTCCTTGTCTTCCAGTCCTGCGGGAGAAACTTCATAGTCGGTGATATGGTGCCATTTCCGATACATCGGCTGTTCCAATGCCATAGGTAACCTACGTGAGGGCGTTACGTCCCCGCGGACCAGGGCTTGTCCGTCGCTTCGTGCGGCCAGAGAAACTCGAAGCCCGCCTTTTCCGCAGGCCGCTTGTCCAGGTCCTCCCGATCCCCGATGTGGTAGTACACGTCCGCTTCGAAGTCCGACTTGACCTCGCCGAGCATGTGTTTGGATACCGTGAAGTCGACCTCGATGCCGTGGCGTTCCCACATGGCCCGTTGGGCGCTGAGGGGTCGGTCCGAACAGCTACCGACAAGGAACCCCTGCCTTTTCACCTCGCGAACGAAGTCCATGGTCAGGACTCCCGGCGGGTCGCCTTCTTCCAGCGTCCCGTCGATGTCGAAGCTGATCAGAATCATGCTGTCACTTCCTCGTTATCAATAGTCCGGCGTGGCGCTCCAAACGGTGAAGTTGCCGCCCGTCGGCATCGGTCCGCCGGACACGCCGATCACCGGCTCCACGCCCGTCACCTGGCGTTCCCCGGCCCTGCGCTGTATTTGCTGGATGCTGTCCGTGTGCATCCAGAATCGGCTGCGTCCGGAGCCGATGTTGCCGCCGCTCGGCGACACCGGATTGGGCCCGCTGATGCTGATGTCCGTCTGGTAGAAATCGAGCGCCTCGCCGGGCTGGACGCCTCGGTAGCGAATCCCTTCCATGTGGAACTGGTGGAACTGTGGGAACCCGTCGTACATGTTCTCGAAGGAGAGATCATCCGCGGTGATGCCCGCGCCTTCGAAGATTTTGCGGCCGCTGCAGGCGCACTCTTCCTCCACCTCGTCCAGTGTGGGTATGAAACTGCGAGCCTGGCCCCGGCTCGATGCGTGATTCAGGATGTAGACCGGTTTCTGCTTGAGGTGCCGGGCCCGCTCGGCGGTTGTGAACAGATAAGCCGCGGAACACATGATCGGTATGTCATTGTCGAACAGGTTCGCGGGCTTCGCGATCCAGCGCGCGGCCTTGTAGTCCTCCGGCGTGATCTCCTCAGGCCGGTGCTGCGCCCAGTAACCCTCGGGGAACTTCAGCCCGTTGCGCCTCGAGTTCGCGATGAACGGGGCCATCATGTCGTGGTTCTTGCCGTACTTGCGGCAGTACTCGGCGAACTGGATTGCCGTGCCGTAGCACGAGGGTGCGCCCCACACGGAACGCATGGCGCTCGTTCCCGGTATCGCATCGTCCGCGTTGGGACCGGTCTGGTAGTAGCGGCCGGGGAGGTTATGCCAGGCCTTGAGCACGAGACAGGTGTGGGCGAGCCCGTCGCCGATCGCCTGGGCGGCGACCACTATGGCATTCGACATGCAGCCCGGACCGTACATGGTCATCCCGACGTCCGTGAGCTCGGGCATGTTCTTGACGATCCATTCGGCGCTCAACTGGGTGATGCCGTCCAGGGGTTTGTCGGTTTGGTTGTAGGCGTTGATCGTGTCCCAGGGCAGCTCTTGCCCACGGGGCCAGAAGGCGCCCGTGGTCGTGCGCTCATCCATCACGAGTCCGTCGATGTCCTCGGGCCTTACGCCCGCGTCCTCGATTGCCCGACGCAGCGCGGTGAGACTGACGGCGCCGAGCGAGGTCCCCGGTTCGCCGTCCCAGCGCCGGGATGTCGGACCATGTCCGATCCCCACGGCGGCTACTTTCCCGCGGTGTTCCCATACCCCCAGTCCTTCCCGGGATCGGTACATCGATTGGGGTGCGTTCTCGGTGCTCATCGGCTCTCTCCTACGACTTGCCACTCGGCAACAACCGCCTCCGGTCGCTGACGCTCCCCGGAGACGTTTGTTCCATGGAAGTTGCTTGCTCGCATCAATAATCCGGCGTCCCGCTCCAGACCGTGAAATTGCCGCCCGTCGGCATCGGTCCGCCGGACACGCCGATCACCGGCTCGACGCCCGTCACCTGGCGTTTCCCGGCGCGGCGTTGTATTTGCTGGATGCAGTCCGTGTGCATCCAGAATCGGCTGCGTCCGCTGCCGATGTTGCCGCCGCTCGGCGACACTGGGTTGGGCCCGCTGATGCTGATGTCCGTCTGGTAGAAATCGAGCGCCTCGCCGGGCTGGATCCCCCGGTAGCGGATCCCTTCCATGTGGAACTGGTGGAACTGCGGGAATCCGTCGTACAGGTTCTCGAAAGAGAGATCGTCCGCGGTGATTCGCGCCCCTTCCAAGGTCTTGCGGCCGCTACTGGCGCACTCTTCCTCCACCTCGTCGAGGGTCGGTACGAAGCTGCGTGCCTGGCCGCGGCTCGATGCGTGATTCAGGATGTAGACCGGTTTCTGCCTGAGGTGCCGGGCACGCTCGGCGGTTGTGAACAGATAAGCCGCGGAACACATGATCGGTATGTCATTGTCGAACAGGTTGGCGGGCTTGGCGATCCAGCGCGCGGCCTTGTAGTCCTCCGGCGTGATCTCCTCCGGCCGGTGCTGCGCCCAGTAACCCTCGGGGAACTTCAGCCCGTTGCTCCTCGAGTTCGAAATGAACGGCGCCATCATGTCGTGGTGTTTGCCGTACTTTCGGCAGTACTCGGCGAACTGGATTGCCGTGCCGTAGCACGCGGGGGCGCCCCACACCGAACGCAAGGCGCTGGTTCCCGGTATCGCATCGTCCGCGTTGGGACCGGTCTGGTAGTAGCGACCCGGGAGGTTGTGCCAGGCCTTTAGAACGAGACAGGTGTGGGCGAGCCCGTCGCCGATCGCCTGGGCCGCGACGACGATGGCGTTCGACATGCAGACCGGAGCGTACATCGTGAACTGGACTCCGGCGAGTTCGGGCATGTTTTTCAGGATCCACTCGGCGCTCAACTGGGTGATGCCGTCCAGCGGAGCGTCGGTTCGGTTGTAGCCGTTGATCACGTCCCAGGGTAGTTCCTGCCCGCCGGGCCAGAAGGCGCCCGTGGTCGTGCGCTCGTCCATCACGAGTCCGTCAATATCCTCCGGATTCACCCCCGCGTCTTCGATTGCCTTGCGCAACGCGATCAGGCTGATGGCGCCGACCGAGGTCTCCGGCTTGCCGTCCCAGCGCCGGAATGTCGGACCATGTCCGATCCCCACGGCAGCGACCTTGCCGCGGTGTTCCCATACACCCAGTCCCTCCCGGGACCGGTACATCGATGGGGGTGCGTTCTGCGTGCTCATCGGGTATCGCCAACAACCCGCCACTCTGGAACTTTCTGCCCGTTGGCTGCGGATTCAAACACCAGTTCGACGGCGGCTCCGACCGGCACTTCGTCCACTGGCGTGCCGGGCAGATGGGAGTACATCTGGATGCCGGGATCCTCGTCCAGGTTGATTACGGCGCAGTTGAACGGCTGATCGTCCTGCAGTAGCCGGATCGGACAGTCGTGGACGACGCCGTAGTTGTATATGCGCGCCCGGCCGCTCATCTGTTTCCACTCGAGTGCGGCGTCCGATCCACACTTCCCGCAGGTCGGCGCGGGCGGATGCTGCAGCCGGTCGCAGTCGCGGCAATTCTGGATGACCAGCCGCTCTTCGTTGGCGGCTTGCCAGAACGGCCGCGTCAAGTCGTCGGGAATAACACCCTGTTTCATCCCTGCCTCGTCTACCTCGGAATTCAACCCCACATTGAATGCGAAGAGGGGCGGACGGTCAACCGCGAGTTGATCGGCCCTTTCTGTTTCAGCGCTTCGCTTGTTGACGGGAACGCCGTCTTGGGCAACCCTCGTCACCAACAACAGTAAGGGAGCCCCTGACGCTTCGCCGACTGCTCGCCGGTCTCCTCGTTACATGCCCACCGTGGTATTGGAGCGGACTTTGAGCGCGGTGGGGCGGGAACAGCAAATCCTCATACAGGAGAACGGAAATGATAGAGCGACAAGTCGAGATCGAAACCCCGGACGGCAGCATGACGACCTTCGAGTTTCATCCGGAGGAAGGCGGACCCTACCCGATCGTGCTGTACCTGATGGATGCGCCGAGCATCCGACCCGGCTTGAAGGATATGGCGTCGAGGCTCGCGACCGCCGGCTACTACGTATTGCTGCCTTATCTCTATTACCGCGTGAGCCCGTACCACGAGTTGGGCGAAGACGACGACAGGCGCTCACTCATGCAGAGCGTTACGCGTCATGGAATCATCCCGGATGCGCAAGCGATGCTCGAGTTCGCCTCGCACAACGACAAGGCGGACTCCGACGGCAAGATCGGCGCCGTCGGTTTCTGCATGAGCGGTCCCCTGGTCATGGCGCTGGCGCAGACCATGCCGGACAAGGTCGCCGCCATCGCATCCCTGCACGGCGCCTGGGTCGTGACCCGCGAGGATGACTCACCGCACCGGCAGATCGACCAGATCAAGGCCGAAGTCTATTTCGGCTGGGCAGACGAGGATCCCACGGCGACCGTAGACGAAATGAAGATCATGGACCGCGCCATGTCCGACGCCGGCATCAACTATCGAATCGACTTCATGCAAGGCGCCATGCACGGTTTTGCACCGCCCGGCGGCGAACGCCACCACCGCCAGGCGGCCGAAAAGCACTGGGAACGGGTGCACGGCATGTTTCGACGCAATCTCGGGTGAGTCGATAGGCCATCCGCGCCGTAGCCGATTTGCGCCGCGCCTCGTGAAACCCGCATTCGACGCCCGCAAAAGCACCTAGTCCAATGCTTGGTGTCGGCGAGCCTGAGCGCCAACAGGAGGGGCGTCGTCGCCGCACTGGGCAGCGCAGCCCCACCACGCAAAGCGCGACGGGTCTCCCCGCGCTGGCGATCAAGCCGTCCGGCGTTTCTTGAGACTGGCCACGCGTCTGCGCCATATCGGTCCCAGAGCCAAGCCCGGAACCAACGTGCCGGCGCCCCAGGCCACACTGAACCCCCAGTCGCCAGTGACGAGTAATAGAAGAAACCAGTTAAACCCCGCTAACGAAAGTCCGATAAGGACATCTTGTCTCGTCATTTCAGTGGTCGTCCGCGCGAACGTCGGCCGTCTGGATGATAACTCCCGTGACGCCACTCACGCAGCGCAGGTCACCCCGCTCCTACTCCCGCAACCGCTGGTACGCCTTCAATGTCCGATAACGCTGGGAGCAGCATCCGACGACGCCGTCAGGGCGACGGTTGTTGTGGCGCTAGATCACACCGCTGTCGGACAGGCGCGCGAGCTCTTCACGGGTCAGTCCCAGCAGCCCGCCGAAGATCTCGGCGTTGTGCTCTCCGACCAGCGGCGCGCGTCGCGAGATACGCCACGGCGTCCCGTTGAAGATGGCGCCGCCGCCGGGGTAGGTGAAGGTGCGTGCGAGCTCGGGATGCTCCACCTCGGTCCAGAATTCCCGATCCTCGAGATGCGGATCAAACAGCAGATCATCCGGTGCGCGCACGGCGCCCCAGGGGAATCCCCGCTCCTGGGCTTCGTGGTAGACCTCCTCCGCGGTGCGGTTGGCGATGAAGTTGGCGAGCACTTCCTCGACGATGTGGCGGGCGTTCTCCTGGACCACTTCGGGATCGCGATAGCGCTCGTCCATCAGGTCGTCGGCGAGTCCATGGCCGTCAAACCATTCGGCCAGGATTTGCACGTAGGCGGGATCGAGACGCCCGCCCGTCAGCGCGTTGACGTATTTTCCATCCTTGGTGGGGTACTGCGTCCTCGGTGTCGGCTGCGCGGCGTGGTGGCGCCCGGTCTGTCGGATCACGACCTCGTCTCGATAGATGTAGGAGGCAACGGCGCTCTCGGTGGACAGCGCGCAGGCGTCGTGCACCGAGGCGTCGATGTACTGGCCTTCGCCGCTTCCCGTGCGATGGACCAGCGCGGCCATGATCGCGATGTATGCGTAGTGGGCGCCGGTGTGCCAGGCGTTGCCGCCGCCGGGCGCGATGGGCGGTGCATTCGGAACATCGCTCTCGTCGTAGCCGCTTGAGGCCATCTGGCCGCCCGCGGCCATGTGCAGCAGGTCGCTCGACTGGTAGTCGCGCCAGGGTCCGGACTGGCCGAAAGGCGTCAGGGAACACATGATCAACTTCGGGTCGGCGGCGCTCAGTGCGTCGTAGGCGAGGCCGAGGGAGGCGAGATAGCCCGGCGCGAAAGTCTCCAGGACGATGTCCGCCGTCGATGCCAGGCGCCGAAACAGCCTCCGACCTTCGCCCGATTCGAGGTCGAGCGTGACGCCTCGCTTGGAGGTGTTGTAATGCCAGAACGAAAGACTGCGGTCCGGGTGTGGAATATCGTCCAGGAACGGTCCCACGGAGCGGGTGGTCTCGCCGCCGGGCGGTTCGACCTTGACGACGTCGGCACCGAGGTCCGCCATCAGCTTGCCGCAGAACTCGCCTTTCTGGTCGGCGAGTTCAAGCACCCTCAATCCCGATAGTGGGCCTGTCGCGGGCTCGGTCATTTCAGCATCTCCTCCATATACGGATAGCGCGGGCGGTCGACGGGCCAGAAAGTGCCGTCCTCGTAGCCGCTGACGAGTTCCTCGTGAGAGAGGCCCAGGATGCCTTCGAGTACCTGTCGGTTGTGCTGTCCGATCAGCGGGCTTGGCAGGTGGTTGACAGCCGGCGTCGTGGCAAGCTTGAAGGGCGCGTTCTGTAGCTTTCGCAGCCCGAGTTCCGGATGCTCCAGCGCTTGGTACATGCCTCGGTGACGGAGCTGGGGATCGTGATCCACCCGGTCTTCGGAGCTTTGCACCGGCATGGCGCGCACGCCGGCCGCCTGGCACTTTTTCGTCAAGTCGTACTTGTCCTGGGTCGAGGTCCACGTCTCGATTTCACGGTCTATCGCTTGCTGGCGGCGAAGGCGGCCGTCCAGGTCGGCGTATTCAGCGGCGGTGGTGCCGGTCGGCGCGCCCATCAATTGCACCAGACGCTGCCATTCGGCATTGGAGAAACAGGCGATGACGCACCAGTCGTTGTAGCCGCCGGGACTCGTTCGATACGCATTGTGGGGCACCGCGCTCGGGCCCCGGTAATTGTTCAGGAGGGGTGCGCCGGGCCAGTGGGTGGCGTTGCCGGGTGGATAGCCCTCACGCCGCGAGGCTCGGCTGTTGACGGTGTGGTCGAGGATCGCCGGGCCGTTCAGCGTGATGCCAGTGATCATCTGGGACAGGTCGACGTGCTGGCCCTCGCCCGTGACGTTGCGGTGAAAGATGCCGGTCAACACCCCCATTGCGCCGTACAGGCCTCCGGTATCGTCGAGGTACGACCACCCCCAGCCGGCGGGCGGTTTGTCGGGCAACCCCGACAGGAAGGTCAGACCCGAGATCGCCTGCGCCACCGGTCCGAACGTCTTGTAGTGGTGGTGGCGCCCCGTGTGTCCGAACCCGGACATGGAGACATACACGATGTCCGGGCGCAGCTTGCAAAGCTCCTCGTAGCCGAGGCCCCAACTCGTCAACACCCGGGAACTGAAATTCTCGATCACGGCATCCGAGACTGATATGAGGCGCTTGATGAGATCCAGGCCCCTCGCCGTCCGAACATTCAGCGTGATGCTCAGCTTGTTGGCGTTGGTATCGTTGAAGTTGCCGGATGTGTTGAGGTTGCGCTCAACGTCCCGGGGGGTGGTGTTTCCTCCCGATGCTCTTCCACGCTCGGCCTCGGGCCATTCCACCTTGATGACCTGGGCGCCCAGAGCCCCCAGCCAACGTGTCGCCCACGGGCCCGCTCGAACCCAGGTAAAGTCCACCACCCGGATCCCCTCCAGCGCTCGGGGCAGGGCCATGGTTCCTCCGTCATGTCAGCGATCGTCCCTGTCATGTTACTTTCTCTCGTTGGCCGGACAAGAACGGGCGGGACCGAAATGATGAAGATTTCGTGCGGCTTTGCTCCGGGCCCGAATACGGTCAGGCATGCGAAGATCGCCGAGGACCTGGGTTACCACCGGGTCTGGCTCTACGATTCGCCCGCGCTTTGGCAGGACATCTGGGCCCGGATGGCGCAGGTCGCAGAGCACACCTCGCGCGTGCAACTCGGTACGGCGGTGCTGATTCCGAGCTTGCGGCATCCGGTCGCGCAGGCGGCGGCGATAGCGACCATCGAGGACATCGCGCCCGGGCGGCTGACCGCGGGGTTCGCCACGGGTTTCACCGGGCGAATGGCGCTCGGCCAACGTCGGCTGCCGTGGAAAACCGTGCGCGCTTACGTGGAGCAGGTCAAGGCCCTGCTCGCCGGCGACGCCGTCGAGGTCGATGGCGCGATGGTCAAGTTGATCCCTTCCGAAGGATACATGCCGGAGCGTCCGATTCGCGTGCCGGTATTGCTGGGTGCCAACGGGCCCATGGGTTGCGGTATCGCTCGCGAGATCGCGGAGGGCATCATTTGCTCCGGGATTCCTCCCGAGTCCGGATTCGACACCTGTGCCGTGCTCCTGTTCGGGACGGTTCTGGAGCCGGGCGAGGCGTTGGACGATGAGCGCGTGAAACGCGCCGCGGGGGCTGCCATGGCGGTGCGGTATCACGGAACCTACGAGCGCGACCCCGCGGCCATCGAAAGCCTGCCCAACGGAAGGGCATGGCGCGAGAGCGTCGAACGCGTGCCCGCCGAGATGCGCCATCTTGAGGTTCACCAGGGCCATTGTGTCGATCTCAGCAACCATCACGACGAGCAGCACATGGATTGGAGCCAACTCAAGAAGATGTCCTTTACAGGCACGCCGGACGAACTCGCGGCGCGCCTCGAGGAGATCGAGCGAGCGGGCGGCACCGAGATCATGTACGGATCTCTGAACCACAACGTGCCCCGCGAGTTGGAAGCGTTTGCCCGCATGGCGGGCCTGTAGAAGAGGCGCTTGAAGTACAAGGTCAAAGGGTTAGTCGAGCAAGGGAGTGACATGACAGCAACACCATTCAAGATCGAGGTCCCGGACGCGGCGCTGGCGGATCTGCGCGAGCGCCTGCAGCGCACGCGTTGGCCGACGGACCTGATGCCGGGCGCGGGCTGGACTTACGGCACGAACAACGCCTATCTGAAGGAGCTTTGTGCGTACTGGGCCGATGGGTTCGACTGGCGGGCGCAGGAGACCGCCCTCAACCGCCACGACCACTACTTGCGCGAAGTCGACGGTTTCCGCCTGCACTACATTCATGCGCCGGGGCAGGGCCCCGATCCGCTGCCGCTCGTATTCACCCACGGCTGGCCCAGCACCTTCTATGACTTCGACAAGCTCATCGAGCGGCTCGCCGACCCGGGCGCGCATGGCGGCGACCCCGCCGACGCCTTCGATGTCGTTGTTCCTTCCATGCCGGGCTACGCGTTTTCGGAGCGTCCCACAGTGACCGGTTACGGTCCGGCGCGCATCGCCGAGTTGTGGGACCGACTGATGACGGACATGGGCCATGAGCGCTACGGGGCGCATGGAGGCGACTGGGGCGGGGTCGTGACGGGCCTGATCGGCTGGAAGTACCCGCAGCGGGTGGTGGGCATTCACCGCCTGGTGGGTGGCATCCCCCGGCTGGCCCCGAAACCCGGCGAGACCGCCGACGAACGTCAGATCCGGCTTGCCGACGGAGGCGGCTACGGACACATCCAGAGCACGCGACCGCAGACGCTGGCCTATGGGTTGACGGACTCTCCCGCGGGGCTGGCGGGTTGGATCGTGGAGAAGTGGCATGCCTGGAGCGACTGCGGCGGAGACATCGAATCGCGTTTCACGAAGGACGAGCTGCTGACCACGATCGCGCTGTTCTGGTTCACGGAGACCATCTACAGCAGCACCTGCCTGTACCACGAAAACGCGCACAATAGTGTCAATCGCATCGGCGGCCGGATTGAAGTTCCCAGCGGCTATGCGGTCTGCCGGTGGCTCAGGCAGACGCGGGACGAGCTCGCGCGGGAATCGAACCTCGTGCACTGGACCGAGTTCGATCGCGGTGCGCATTTTCGGCGTTCGAGGAACCGGAGCTGCTTGCGGAAGATATCCGGAAGTTCTTCCGGCCCCTGCGCTAGTGTCGATGACCGCATAACTGTAACGATTATCGAAATGAGGAAGCCGTTCAGACCGGCAATGGTGAGGAGGGAATCATGAGGACCAAGATTCTTGGACGTACTGGACTGGAGGTCCCGATCGTGGGGCTTGGCGCCATATACATTGGCAGCACCAGTCTGCCGGAGCGCGGAATACCGAAAGAGATGGACCTCGACGTGGGCGCGCAGGCCGTCGTGGCCGCCATCGAAGCCGGCTGTACGCTCATCGACACAGCGCCTGTCTACGGCGCCAGGCAAAGCGAGAGAATTATCGGGCACGCACTCAAACAGCGCCCGGATCTGGTGGCCAAGTGTACGGTCGTGACCAAGGCCGGCAACCTCGATGGAGTGAAAGACCATTCTTTCGATGGGATCCTGAAGAGCGTTGAAGGCAGCCAGGAACGCTTGGGGCTTGAGCGGTTTGAAATCGTCTACATCCACGACGCGATGGGTCAACCGATGGATCGGGAAATGAGCGACGACGGTGCGTTGGGCGCCTTGCGCAAGCTTCAGGTCGAAGGGGTGATCCGCTTCATCGGCTGCGCCAACAACGATCCGAAAACGAATGCCGACTACATCGAAACGGGGGAATTCGACGCGGCCGTCGTGCCTGATGCCTGGAGCCTTCTGAACCAACTCGCGGCACAACGAATCCTGCCCGCCGCCGAAAAATACAATGTGGGAATCTTTTGTGGCACTCCGCTGGAGGTCGGACTTCTGGCCACCGGGAAACCGCCCGCCATCGGTTCCCGACGAAACTTCAGCCCCGCCTGCCTTGCCCGGGTGGCCGAAATCATAGCCCTATGCGAAACCTACGAAATTCCCCTGCTGGCAGCGTCGCTGCAGTGGTGCACTCGACATCCGCAGGTGGCTTGCGCCATTCCAGGAGCCACGACAGCCGCCGAAGCAACAGCAAACGGCAAAGCGGGTCACCTGGAAATCCCGGAAGGGTTCTGGGATGACCTGGAACCACTGGTCCAACACTGGGAGGAGGGCGTCGATCGCTAACCGTTCGACGTTGATGGAAGTGAAACGACTCAAGCTCGCCGCATTGGTCGCGGCGCTGATCTCCTCGACGGCGACCGCGGAGGACATCGTGATCGCCAACGTCGGCGTGATCTCGATGCTCGAGTCCGGCGTGCAGGCGGGCCAGAACGTGACCGTTCGCGGAGGCGAGATCGTCGCGATCGACGAAGGTGACGTGGCGACCGGCGCGCGTGTCATCGACGGCTCGGGTCGATTTCTGATTCCGGGCCTCGCCGAGATGCACGCGCATGTGTCCGTCGAAAATCCCGACCGCGATGACGCGCTGTTCCTGTGGGTCGCGAACGGCGTGACGATGGCGCGCGGAATGGTTGGCCATCGGACCCACTTGGCCTTGCGCGAAGATCTGCTCGCGCACCGCACGCTCGGCCCTCGCCTTTTCACGTCGGGTCCGCCATTCATCGATCGGGTGTCGAGCACCGTGGGGATCGCGGCGCTCGTGCGGGAGCAGAAGGATGCCGGTTACGATTTCCTGAAGATTCATGGGGGGCTCTCGGGCGACCAGTTCGTCGCGATCGCCACCGCGGCGCGCCAGGTGGGGATTACGTTTTCGGGCCACGTGACGGCCTCGGTCGGGCTACAGGCGAGTCTCGAAGCGGGGCAGACGACGGCCGAACACCTCGACGGGTACATGCAGGTGATCACGCCAGACGTCGAGTCGTACCCGGATGCCTATGAAGCGTGGTTCGGCGCGGCGCTCGCCCCGTACGTCGATCTTGATTTGATCCCGCAAGCTGTCGCGATGACAAAAGCGACAGGGGCCGCTGTCGTGCCCACCGAAACGCTGCTCGAGAACAGCTTCCATGCCTACCGATGGGAAGCGATGACCAGGCGCCCGCAATTCAAATACTTGCCGAAAGCGCTGCGCACCAGTTACATCGGACACATGAAAGACATGGCGCCCAGCACCAGCGCCGAGAAGGCCGCTGAATTCCTGGGGGTCCGCAAGATCCTGATCAAGGCGCTGCACGATGGCGGTGTCCCGGTGCTGCTCGGCTCCGACGCCCCGCAGATGTTCAATGTGCCAGGGTTCGCGATCCATCGAGAACTCGCCGCGATGGTGGCGGCGGGGCTCACGCCCTTCGAGGCATTGGCCACCGGGACGACGGCACCCGCGGCGTTCCTGGGTACATCCGATTGGGGCGCGATCGCGGTCGGGCGCGATGCCGACCTGGTGCTGTTGAACGCCAACCCGTTGCAAGACATCGCCAACACGCAGCGCATCGAGGGCGTCATGGTTCGCGGACGGTGGCTCGATCGCGCCGCGATCGACGCCGGCTTGAACGACATCGAGGAGCGCTACCGGTAGCCACGCTGCCGCCTACGACTCGTACCGATACAGGAGGACTGGATGGAGCACGACCGGCTATTCGACGGAGAGATCGAACGAACAGTGGACCAGTCCCGGGTATCTTGGAAGTCGAAACCATCCCAGCTCAAACAACGTCCCAATATCGTCATGATCGTCCTGGACGATGTCGGCTACTCCCAGTTCGGCTGCTACGGCTCCGACATCGAGACGCCGGCCCTGGACAGCCTGGCCGCCGACGGGCTGCGCTATGCCAACTTTCACGTGACGCCGTTGTGTTCGCCCACGCGCACGTGTCTGCTGACGGGCCGCAATCATCACAGCGTGGGCATGGGGCCGCGTCGCGGAAATGGTGAACGGGTTTCCCAACACGCGCGGCTTCGTCTCGAGGGAAGCGGCCAATCTCGACGCCGTTCAAGCGCTACAAGGCGAATACCTATGCCGGCGGTGTCCGGGCACCGCTCCTGGTTCGGTGGCCGAACGGCATCCACGCAAAGGGCGAGACGCGCCGGCAGTTCTACCACGTGGTCGACGTCACGCCGACCCTGCTCGATCTCCTCGGCGTTCCCCGGCCCAGCCACGTCAATGGCGTCGAGCAGATTCCGCTGCACGGCACCTCGATGGCCCACACCCTGAACGACAACGACGCCGACACCAGCAAGACCATCCAGTATTTCGAGACGGTCGGCCACCGGGCCATCTGGCACCAAGGCTGGAAGGCGGTCACCTTCCACCAACGCGGCACGAGCTTCGACGACGATGTCTGGGAGCTCTACCACCTCGACGTGGATCTCGCCGAGATAGACAACCTTGCCGAGGCGCATCCCGAAAAACTCAAGGGACTTGTCGATCTGTGGTGGCGCGAAGCCGAGCGCTACGACGTGCTGCCGCTGGACGATCTCCTCGGCACGGGTGGCATCGGCTGGTGGCCCGAGCCCAAGAACCGCTGGGTGCTCTACCAGGATGCCGTGCTGCCGCACTTCTTCAGCGCCGGCCCGAGAGTACGGGGCGTGTCGCATCGCATCACGGCGAGAGTCGAACGGGGTTCCACCGGCGCCGAGGGCGCGATCATTGCGGACGGCGGCCGGTTCGGCGGCTGGAGCGTCTTCATTCTCGGCAACCGGCTCCACTACACCACCAACAACTTCGGCGAGCGCTGTCGCGCGTCGTCGCCCGTGGCAATCCCGCCGGGTGCCGTTACCCTCCGGGCCGACGTGGTCCGGACCGGGACCGACGACGGCCGCGTGCGGTTCTACATCGACGATCAACCGGCCGGCGAGGGTGTCCTGACCCCGTTCCGCTATCGCAACTTCGTCAATGAACCCCTGGATGTGGGTCGCGACAGCCAAACCCCGGTGGGCGATCTCTACGAATCTCCGTTTGTCTTCGACGGCAGGATCGTCGATGTCGTGATCGAAGCGTTCGGTAGGGAAGTCCTCCACCAGGAGACATTGCTGGAAGAGTTGATGGCCACGCAGTGACGATCCCAGCGGTCGAGATCAACGACTGGAGGCATCATGCGTGGCACACGTCGGCTCACCTTGGCTCACCTTGGCCTAACGGTCATCCAAAGTCAGTGCCAGTGTCTTGAGTGTCGATTGCCTACCGCGCGGGCCGTTGCGGGCCGTGGGCACTGCTACCGCTCTGATCCCTCGACCGGGGCGACGGTTTCGATCTCGCTCAGCAGGTCTCTGGCGCCACGCCCGACGAGCACGGTGGCCGGGGGCGCCTGGAAGAAGCTGAATCCTTCTCGATTCCGCCATTGCACCGGACCACCGAGCTTGCGGCTGGCGCCCAGGGTGGCGTCCTGGATCCTGGCGACCATGGCTTCATATTCAGGCGTGCCCTGGGCGAATCCGGAGAAGCTGAAGAGATCGGTCGCGGCGGTAAAGACAACGTCCACTCCGGGGACAGCGGCGATCTTTTCGACATTCTCGACTCCGGCGGGCGACTCGATCATGCCGACGATCATGATGTTGTCGTTCGCGGTCTGGCGGTAGCCGCCGCCCCATAGCTCGCCGTATTGGCCGCCCCCGAGGCTGCGCGCGCCGACCGGCGGATACTTGGCAAACCGAACCGCGGCTTCGACCTTTTCCACCTCGACCACCATGGGCACAATGATGCCGAGCGCGCCGATATCGGTCGCCTTCTGGACGTCGCCTTCGGTTGCGTCGGGTACGCGAATGAAGGGTATCGCCGGCAGATCCCGGCCCGCCCAGATCATGCGCGCGACTTCCTGGTAGGTCAGGGGACTGTGCTGCATCTCGATCCACAGGAAGTCGAATCCGGAACGTGCCATGGCTCGGTATATATCCGGATCAGGCGTGTCGATGGTGCCGCCGATAACCTGTTCGCCGTTCGCGAGTTTTTGCTTGACGGTGTTGTACATGGCGTCCCCCGTGCGTGGAAAAAAGAAAGCGAATCCGAAAAGATTGGACCCAGCCAAACCATGTTAAGCGATGACCTTGGGTTGTGCCGACATCGGGCGCCGGTGCTCAGGTCCCTTGGGACGGCCGCTTGATTGGCGGAGCGGGCCGATTGAAGGTCATGTGCCGCTGAACGCGTCGGCAGGATGATGCGTCAATCCCCGGGCTTGACCCGCCACCGGATCACTCCAGCTAGATTCGAGAAGTCGTCGCGCCACACGCGCCGAGTCGACGAATCCAGCGGCGCCCAGGTCTCGTTGAGCGCCATCTCGTCGAACATAGCGCCGTCGCGCATGACGGCCACCCAATGTGACGGTGCGCTCACGGGGTCGGTTTCGCGGTCTACCATTCCGAGTTTCCCCACCATTGCAGCATGGTTCAGGTCATTGGCGATGCCAGCCACTACCGGCTCGAGGTCGAGCAAGCGGTTCGATATGTGAAGCAGCAGCACGCCGTCGTCGTCAAGCTTCTGCATGTACAGCGCAACCGCTTCCCGGGTCAGCAGGTGTATCGGGATGGCGTCCGATGAAAACGCGTCGATGATCAGGAGATCGAAGCTCCGATCCGGCTCCTGACCCAGGGTGAGGCGCGCGTCACCCAGCACGATGGTGGCCGACGCGTCATGCGTTGGCAGGATGTCGAAATGGCCACCATCGGCGGCGAGCCGCGCGACCAGCGGGTCGATCTCGAAGTAGCGCCACGCGTCCTCGGGACGTCGATAGTAGGCGAGCGCGCCGGTCCCGAGTCCTACCAAGCCGACACGCTGGCTGTCCGTCAGGGCCTGCGTCGCGGCGATGACGTTGGCGACGGGGCTTGCCGGGGTGTAGTAGTTGGTCGGCTCGATGGAACCGTCGTCCGTCGTCCACTGGCCCCCATGATTGGTCGTGCCGTGCATCAGGCTGCGCGTCGGCGGGTCTACGGCTTCGACGATCCGGTACACGCCGAAAAAACTTCGCCCGCGCCAGGTCGTGTCGTCGCCGCTCCATTGTTTTTGTCCCGCGATCAAGAGCGCCGCGACACACACTGCGAACCCGATCGGGCGAACCTGGCGCGACAGGACGAGCAGAGCGAAGACCCCAAGCGCGCTAGCGAAGACGATGAAGGGCATTGGCAGCTCCGCCCAAATAACAAACCATCTGCCTCCGACCAGGACCGCCAGAATGAGGACAGCCAGAACGATGTCGCGCTCGCGCCAAAGGGTTCCCCGGCCCAGATAGTCTGGAGTGTCGCTCACGGCGGCTGTGAGGCTCTGCGCAGGGGCTTTCCGCGTCCGATTCGGCAGCAGCGCCGCGGCCAGCACCAGGCTAAGCGGATATTCCAGGACGGAATCGAAGACCAGCGGCGCGATAAGTGCCACGAACAGGCCCCCAATCAATCCGCCGAACGATACGAAGAGGTAGAACTCCGTCAGGAATTCTGCGGCGGGGCGGCGCTCGGCCAGCGCGGCGTGGCAGGCCGTGGCGATGAAGAAGAAAACGACGAGATGCAGCGGCAGGAATATGCTCGCCGGCTCTCGCCAGGGAAACAACGCGGCCAGGATCACAAGCGCAAACGCCATGGAGCGAACCGCGAACCAGGATGGGATGAGCGGTCGGCGCGCGAACGCATTGACGAAACTCAGCAAATACAGCGTGAGCGGCGCGACCCACAGCAGCGGCGCCGAAGCGATGTCGGTGCTGATGTGGCCGGTTACGGCGAGCAGGAGGGCGGAGGGGACCGCGCTATACGCCAACCAGCTCGCCCGACGGCGCCAGGTTGGTCGTGCGACGGCTGTCGATGGAACTGGTCTCTTGTTCCTGGCGAAACTGCCCCACACGCTGGCACCGCACCCGATGATACAAGCGGCCAGGGCGGCGAAGCCGAGCGTCCACGCGAACGCTTGCCCTCGCGTCCCGACCAGGGCTCGATCACGAACACGAACGCAAGCAGGACGGCGACGCTGCCGAGATTGCTCGCGGCGTACAGGAAATAGGGATCGGATGCGTGCGGGTGGCCTGTGCGGGAAAACCAGCGTTGGATCAGCGGCGCCGTGGTGGCGACGGCGAAGAACGGCGCGCCGATGGAGACGACAAGCAGGCCCAGGAGCCACAGCGCGGGCGGCGCGCCCGAGTCCGGTCGCCAACCCTCGGCGATACCGATCGGCAGGGCGATAGCCGCCGCGCCAAGCAGGCAGAGATGCGCGAGGCACTGGCTGCGCGGTCCAAGGTGGCGAGTCAACAGATGCGCGTAGCCGTATCCGCATAGCAGCGCCGCCTGGAAAAACACCATGGCGGTATTCCAGACGGACGGCGAGCCGCCAAGCAGGGGCAGGACCATCTTCGTAAATAGCGGCTGCATCCAGAACAACAGCGCGGCCCCCACGAACATGGTCGTGGCGAACAGCCACAGTTGCGCGTGCTGGGCGACGGCAGGGGGAGCGCCGCCAGCGCTGTTCATATCAGGAATACATTCCATGCGCTTTCAGCCCGCTGGGGTTCTACACGCCCGAGACGCCAGCCGACTCCGCCATTTGGCCGCGAACATGCCGCCCAGGGCCAGCGACTCGGGCACGAAGTCGGCCGCCATTGTGCTGAACTGGGGCGCCGATTGATGCCGCTTCTCCTGAATGCGATCGAGCACCATGAAGGCAATGCCACCCGCTAGCAGGAGAACGACGGCCGCCAGAGGCTGGGGCAGGCGCTCAACGCCCTCCGGCACTAGCACCAATGCGAGGGCGCCCACCAGCACGCCGCCGCCGAAAGCGATGACGAAATGGCGCAGCTCCTCTTCGAGCCATCGGGGACGGATATGCTCGATTTGCGCGAGCCCGGCGCCAACGGGTATGCAAGCGCCGGCCAACGTGGTCCAGAGCAGCAACTCGACGAAACGATCCATGCGGAGCAATGATCTAACCACATGACCCGGACACTCCGCCCGGGCCGTGAAAGTCGTGCGAGTCACGACAAGCAGGCACTCGCCGACGTTGCTCCGGCATGCGAACCGGCGCGTTGAGTAACGGGTAGTGCGAGAATACGGCTATCGGCGTCGGCAAGACTCCCAGGTCCGTATTATTCGGCGTCGAACACGGCGCTGACACAAACGGCCAATCCCGGCAGATACAACGAACCGGCCCGCTGTCCGCGTCCCCAGACTCCGTGTTCCGCGTAGCTGTCACCATCCAGAATAAGCACCGTCACGGTTTCGTCGATGGGGTTAACGATCCAGTATTCGGCGATCCGCGCTTCGGCGTAGTCTGTGCGCTTGTCGCGAATGTCCCGGTTTGGACTGTCGGGACTAACCACCTCCATGACCAAGTCGGCCCCGCGCCAATAGTCGTTGCTGCGGCGAGGGTCGTTGGCGTCGCGGACGAGCAGCAGATCCGGCTCCCGGAACTTTCCTTCGCGGATGCGCAAGCGCAGCGGCGCGAAGCGCACCGCGCCGCCGCTTTCGCGCACGACGGACAGACAGGCCAGGAAAAGAAACTGCAAGATGGTCTGGTGTTGATCAGTCGGCATGGGTAGTACTTCGAGCCATCCGTCCGTGAATTCGAGCAGGTGATTGCAATCTTGGGTCAATCTGAGGTACTGAGTTTCCGTCCACAGGCCTTGAAGGGCGACAAGGTCCACCAGCTTGCAGTTGTCCGCCGCCACGACGCGCAGTCCGTCTTGATGTTCAATCGACACGTTCCGGCCCTCGTGACTGGCAGCCATGGGAGTGTCGAGTGACGCGCCGGTCCTGTCAACAACACCGAAGAAAACGCACCCGCGCAAATTCGCCCTTCATCGTTTGGGTACACGGCATCCAGGTCTTGAACCGAGAAGCACCGGGAAGGCACGTTGAGACGGGTAAGGCTATTGAGTCGACGCCCTTCCCGCGCCGTCGCGGCGGTTGACCCGGCGAGACGGATTCTGCTGTCATAACGCGGTCGCGGCGGATGCCGTGCAGAGGCTGGAGCGGGTGGGTGCCGCCCATTCGATCAACCGACGGCCGGCTTCGTACAAGCGTTTCACAAGGACCAGACAATGCCGATGATTCTCAACGAAGAGCAGAACATGCTCAAAGACACGGCGAAGGAATTCTGCACTGAAAAGGTGCCGATGAGTCAGCTCAGAAAACTGCGCGACGAAGCCGATCCCAACGGCTTCGATCGCGACGTATGGGCATCGATGGCTGAACTCGGTTGGGCGGGCATACCTTTCCCCGAACAGTTTGGCGGGCTCGACTTCGGCTACAAGGGATTGGGGGTGGTTACGGAAGAGGCCGGACGCACGCTAGCGGCGAGTCCGTTGTTCGCCAGTGTCTGGGTGTGTGGCACCGCGCTGAACATCGGCGGCAGCGACGCGCAGAAGTCGGCGTTGTTGCCGCAGGTTGCGTCCGGGGAGCTGCTGCTGGCGCTGGCGTTGGAGGAGTCGCATCGCCACGATCCTTACGGCATAGCGATGGCCGCGGTGCCATCCGGGCAGGGATATGTGCTGACGGGATCAAAGACGTTCGTCCTTGACGGCCACGTTGCCGACAAGCTCATCGTCGTCGCGCGCACGTCGGGTGATCGCGGAGATCGCGACGGCATTACGCTGTTTTTAGTTGCTGTCGACACCCCCGGGGTGGAAATCACGCGCACGACGATGGTCGACAGCCGCAACGCCGCGAATATTTCGTTCACCGAGGTCGCGGCGGCGGCCGATGCGGTGATAGGCGCCGTCGGGGAGGGCGCGGATGTGCTCGATCCAACGCTGGATATTGCCCGCATCGGCATCGCGGCGGAGATGCTTGGCTCGACGCAGGAGTGTTTCGAACGAACCATCGCGTATCTCAAGGAGCGCGAGCAGTTCGGGGTGCCGATCGGCTCGTTCCAGGCGCTCAAACATCGCGCAGCGAACATGTTCTGCGAGATCGAACTATCGAAGTCCGTGGTGCTCGAGGCGTTGACGGCGCTCGACGAGAAGCGCGAAGCTGCGGAGGTGGCGAAACTCGCGAGCCTCGCCAAGGCCAAGGTGGGCGAGACTTTCCACACGGTTTCCCGCGAGGGCATTCAGATGCACGGCGGCATCGGCATGACCGACGAGTTCGATATCGGCTTCTTTATCAAGCGGTCGGCCGTCACCGAACAGACCTTCGGCGACGTCAACTACCGGTGTACCGCAATCGCTACGGCGAGCTGGAAGGCTACTAAGGCTCGGTCGGCTCAAGACGCAGGATCTCCACCTCGGCCGCGGCCCCGTATAGTCGTGCGGCCCGCTGCTGAAGTTCCTCTGGCGGCACGAGGCTCGGCCACATGTCCGAAAGCGCCTCGATGCGCTCCACGATCTGATCGAACACTTCGTCCGGGTTGGCGCGATCCGCCCACGACAATGCGACCCTCGTGAATCCGTAGGCGTCCTGGTATTCGTGGGCGTCGGAGAGCTTGCCGTCAACGATTCCGACTGCGTATTCGGCGGCGGCCTCGCGCAACAGTTCGACGACGACGCCAACGATCATCGCCGGCGATACCGTGATCGCGGCTTCGGCGCGCGTGATCGCTGCCGTGAGAGCCTCGTACGCCGCGTCGACGGCTGCCGCATCCTCGCCTTGGGAGGCCAACGCATGCGCTTCCAGCTCTGCACTGAACCCGGTGGTGCCACGGGCGGCGAACTCAGGTTCCATGCCCGCATAGAGTTCGTCGGTCGGGTGTTTGGAGTGACTGCGGGCGGCGTCTAGCGCGTTGAGCCGGTACAGCCCGTGGCCAACCAGCAAATGGCCGCGTATCAGGCCGAGATGAACGAGGTATTCCTGGTCGCTCAGGGCCGCTTGCGCTTCGACTGGCGCGTCTTGTGCGTCAACAGGCGCTTCCTGCGCGCGCGGGGTTACGGCTTCGCCGCAACTCCACAGCCCGAGCGGCAATGCGACCGCGATGAGCCAACGCATGGCGTCGCTCGATATCAAGCTCCGGGGCCGCCTAATCATCGCCAGCCGGCCCTGTCGAAGGTCTTGACCGCCAGGGCCTGATTCGCGCCGAGCACCGAGGCGTTGACAGCGTCCTCCTTGAACAGGCCCAGTTGAGCGATCGGCCCGGCCGCCTCGCCGACGACGGGATATTCGTTGTTGCCTTCGGCGAAGATTCGCTGCGCGTAGTCGCTCGTCAGGTACTCGAGGAACCTGACCGCGTTGGCGCGATTGGGCGCATGGCGCGCGACGCCGGCGCCGCTGATGTTGACGTGGGCACCGCGATCTTCCTGGTTTGGGAACAGCACGCCGATGCCGTCGACCACAGCCTTGTCCGCGGGATCTTCGGAGACCATGAAGCGGCCGATGTAATAGGTGTTGGCGATGCTGACGTCGCACTCGCCCGTGGCCACGGCACGCAACTGCGCCCGATCGTTGCCCTGCGGCCGGCGGTGGAAGTTGGCCACCACGCCGGTTGCCCATTGCTGCGCGGCCTCCGGGCCATCGTGCTCGATCAATGAACCGAGCAGGGACAGGTTGTAGATATTGCCCGAAGAGCGCATGCAGACCTTATCGCGAAGCCGCCCGTCGGCGAGATCCTCGTATCGGGCGATGTCGTCGGGCAAACCCTCGACCTTGTTGTAGACGATGACGCGGGCACGCTTCGACAGTCCGAACCACAAGCTGTCGGGATCGCGGAGATGGGCCGGCACACGTTCATTCAGAACTGCGGACTCGACGCTCTGGAACACGCCTCGGTCGGCGGCGCGCCAAAGGCGACCGGCATCCACCGTGATAAGCATGTCCGCCGGACTGAATTCGCCTTCGTTGACGATCCGCTCGATGAGACCGTCGCTGTTGCCCTCGATGAGATTCACCTTGATGCCGGTGTCTTCGGTGAAGCGTTCGTATAGCTGAAGATCCGTGTCGTAGTGGCGGGCGGAATAGACGTTGACGACCGCCTTCGCAGACGAAGCATCATCCTCGGCCATCGCACTGAAAGCGCAGGCGCCGAGGAGCGAACAAAGCAAACGTGGCAAAGTGACCATATTGATATGCATTCGCATTTAGGAACTATTCCCGATTCTAGCCCATCGAGATGCGAACAGGAACTATTAGCGTTTGATGAGGCACTTGCGCTATAGGGTTTTTCGCCGGACCTCGCCGGATTGCGGCTGGTTGCCCAGCAATCAGAGGCTCGGCGAGGCGTGCGGGGGCGCGACAGATGGTCAAACTGGTCGTTATGGGGTCTTCACGGTGTCTAAATGGGAATCGTTCCTACTTCGACGGCTTGGGGTAAGCACGGGGCGTTGGGGTGGAAATCTCGGATTCAAGTCCCGTGAAGTCGGAAAACGTCCGAAATGCCGCGTTTCTTGGGCTAAAGGTAACTACTCACCCCCTTGCTCGTAGATCTCCCCGGAGAGAGCGATCTGGATGGCGACGAGTGGATTGTATCCGCGGTTTCGCATGGTTTGCAGGTAGCTGGAGATACGGCAGTAGGCTTGGGCAAATCGCTCGGTGCGGAAGCAGCCCGACACCTTCTGTTTCACCTTGCTCATTCGAAGGTCGCGCTCGGCCCGGTTGTTTGTGAAGGGGACGGTGGACTCCTCGGCGAACAGCAAGACCGCCTGTTCGTGCTTCTTCAACCGTTCCCAGAGGTTGTGCGCATCGGACTTGGCGATTCTGCCGCGTTTGCCCTTGGGCCGGGCGGGGATGGGCGGCAGTTCCTTGCCGCCGCGCGTGAGGATGTTTCGATAGCGTTTGCGCAGGTTCCGGTATTCCCGCTCGGTCACCTGCTTGGCGTCGCTCGCCGACACCTTGGCGCAGGTTTCCTTGAGCAGTCGCTTCATGTTCCTGGCCCAAGGGTATTGATTGGAGTCTACGACGAACTGCAATTCGCGCAGGAGATGCGAGCCGCAAAGCGCGTGGCCGCAATGATCGTAGGACAGATACGACGCCCAGCAGTCGTGCACCACGACACCGCCGTAGCGGGGGATGATGCCGATGTCGTCGATGGCCTCGCAACCGCGTTTGCGGTGCAGGCGTTTGACGGTGATCTCGCCGCCGGAATAGACATGGATCCAGTGGTTCTTCCGATCCACCCGCAGCGAGGTCTCGTCGGCGTTCAAGGCCGGCATGCGGAGCAGTTCGTCGATGGCCGTCGCCTCCCAACGTTCCAGCGCCGCATGCAGTCGGATCACGAACTTCAGCAGCGTCGCCGGCGAAATGGCCACATCGATCAGCGTCTCGACCGACTTCAGCACCCGGTCGAGCGGGACCATCCGGGCGATCAGCAGGTTCATCATGTAGGCCTTGAGGCCGTTGCCGTACTGCAGGGGACCGCACATGTCCGCCGGGAATTGCCCCGTCGTCCGCTGCCGGCACCGGGGGCAATCCTTGACTTGCGCGTCGACGTGATGGACGACCTTCTCGAACAGGATGTCGATGCGCGTGCGTCGTTGCCGGGGCTGCGACGGCGTATCGCCGAGATCGGCGCCGCAGTTCGCGCAGGCGTCGACCGCCGCCACCTCGGTGGTGGTCACGGTTCGGCTATGGCGCGACCGCGCATCGTTTTGCGTCACGCCCTTGCCCTTGCCACCGGGCCGGGTCGCCGCGGTCTCGTCCTTGCTCGTTTGCGAGGGCGGGATGCTCGAATTGCGGCCGCCCTTGCGGGTGGTCTTCTCCATGAAGATCGCCATCAGCACTTCGAACAGCATCAGCAGGGCGTTGAACAGCGCGCGCGTTTCCGCCGACATCTTGTCCGCCGCGGACAGTTTCCCGAACTCCGCCTTCAGGCGCTCGAACTCCTCGCGCAGCGATTGCCGGTTCACCGTGGCCATGGCCGCCGCTCAGCCGTCCTCGGCCTCGACCGCCATCATCGCCGCCAGCACCGCGAGGCGCTCCGCCCGCGGCATCGCCTGGTAGCGCCCGCCCCAACTCGCCGCCTTGCGCTTGATGGTCTGGCGGTGGGTGAAGTTGCGGCCCGCGCGGCTGGCCCAATGCACCCGGTCCGGGACGAAGTTGAACCACAGCTTCTCGGTGCGCACCCCGCCCCGGTTCATGACCTGCACCTCCAGCCTGCGCCAGCCGCCGAGCAACCCGTCGTACAGCGCCGAGGGATAGCCGGACAGCATGACCCGGCAGGGCAGGGTCTTGAGCAGTTCCAGCAGCTCGACGTGATCGGCCTCCCCGTAATCGAAGCGATAGCGGCGTCCCGAGGTGCGGGTGCGCATCAGGTAGGGCGGGTCGCTGTAGACCAGCTCCGAGCCCCGATAGTCGTACTCGGCCAGAAACCGGTGCGCGCAGCCGTGAATGCGTTGCACGGGGTAGTCGCAGTCAAACGTCGCCAGTGTCCGCCCATCGAGGTCGATGCCGATGTTGTGCAGCGCCGCCGGCTTGCGCTTCATGATCGCGCCGCCGCCGAGGTGGGTCTCGATGTAGGTGTCGTGCGGCGGCATCATGGCAATGATGGGCTGGCATAGCCCCGAGGTCGCCTTCGATCCGAAATAGCCCACTCGCAAAGACCCATAATCCGTATGAGGTCCACACCATAGGCGCCACGCCCTATGATGTCAAGAGAAATCCGACGGACGCTTGCGACCCATACCGCAGAACCCCGTTCAGGCTATGCTTTCTCGACAATGATGCCCGGTAGGGGGTGAGTAGTTACGGCTAAAGAATAAATCCACCGCCCGCAAGCCCTTTGTTTCAGAGGCTCTCAGAACAGCGCAAGTGGCTCTTTGATGGTCGAAAGCGAAATCGACAGAATGGCCGCGGTCGGGAAAACCTGGAGCCCGTTCAGGGCGACAACGCCTCTCCGGCGGTGCCGTCCGGTGCGCTGGATCGCCCGAATCTCCCTACCGAATCCTTATCCACCGCGTGCCGAGTAAACAAAGGTACCCAAGTGATCGAACGTCGCGATCACAGCGTCGCCAACGCGGATGCCCGCCAGGCCCTCAATGCTGGCGTGCAACGTCTGACCCGCCGACTCGACCAAAACGAGATAGCGGTCCCCGAGGAAGCGTACGTCTTCGACCCTACATGTGGCATCCGATTGCTCCGCAACCCGCTCCAACGTGATCGCGTTCGGACGGACCAGCACATCCACGACGTCGCCGAACTCGGCTCCGGCGCACGTCCGGCGCAGCCGCCCAAAGGCCGTCGCGACACCGTCCGCTTCAACCTTGCCGCGCAGATGCTGAGCCTGGCCGAATAAACCGGCCACCGCGCGGTCCTTCGGCTGCCGCCAAATCACGTCTGGCGTATCGATCTGTACGATGCATCCACTGTCCAGGACGGCAATCCGATCAGCCAGTTCAAGGGCCTCGTCCGGATCGTGGGTCACGATCACGGCGATGTTGCCCGAATTCCGAAGCGCCCGCCGCGCGTCTTCGCGCAGTGCCCGGCGCAGGGTGGCGTCGACATTGGCGAACGGCTCGTCCAGCAGCATGACGCGCGGCGCGGGGGCCAGCGCACGAGCCAGGGCGACACGCTGCTGTTGCCCGCCTGATAGCGTGTCCGGATAGCGTTTGGAAAACCCTCCCAAGCCCACGGCATCGAGATTCGCTTGCGCAACAAGTCGGCGTCGGGGCGGGTCCAGTTCGCGTAGGCCGAAGGCGACGTTGTCCAACGCGGTCTTGTGCGGGAACAGCACATGCTCCTGGAAGACCAGGCCGACTGGTCGACGTTCCGGCGGCGGGTCAATGCCCGGTTTGCTCAACAGCCCGCCATCGAGTCGAATCTCGCCCGCCTGGATTCGTTCCAGACCGGCGGCCAGGCGCAGCAACGTGGTCTTGCCGCTGCCGGAAGCCCCGAGCAAGCAGGTGATTTCGCCCTGTTTGGCGGTCAACGTGGCCCCTTTGAGGACTTCATCGCGCCCATAGCGGTGGCATACGCCCCGGAATTCCAAGCTCATGGCGAGGCAGTATACGCACGCGCGGAAATCCCGCCCGCAGCGGCCAACAAATACCCCGGCGCTCGTTATCGGTAGTGGACACAACGTGGTCGACCTCCGTCGGCGCCGGCTTTCGCCCGACCAAACCTGGATGCATTCCTCCACGCTCACTAGCGGGATTCGGTCATTCGCGCCACAATCGCGCCACTCTTTCGAGCCTTGGCAACGGAGCCGCCGCGGATGAATCGAACGTGGACCGTCGGCTCGTGGCTGATCGCTTCACTGGTCGGCGCGCCAATCGCGGTCGTGCTGTGGGCGCTTTTGGCCGAGCCGAGTCCGACCTGGCCGCACCTGCGCGAGACCGTGTTGGCTGGCTACATCGTCAATACCGTGGTACTCGCGATCGCCGTCGGCACCTTAAGCGCCATCATCGGCCTTTCCTGCGCGTGGACCGTGGCGACGCGGGATTTCCCCGGAAAGCGGTTTCTGTCGTGGGCGCTCGTGCTACCGCTCGCAACGCCGGCGTACGTCGTCGCCTACGTGTATACAGACCTGCTCGAGTTCGCCGGCCCGGTGCAAACCGCGCTGCGTGCCGTCACCGGATGGCAGGGGGGTGACTACAGCTTCCCCCCGATCCGCTCGCTGGGCGGCGCCGCGGTGATGCTCAGCCTCGTGCTGTACCCCTATGTCTATCTGCTCGCCCGAACAAATTTCGAGACGCAGGCGGCATCGCTTGTCGACGCCGCCCGCGTGCTCGGTGCAGGTTCGATACGGGCGTTCTTTAGCATCGCCCTGCCGGCCTCCCGGCCGGTCGTCGCCGGGGGTGTGGCGCTCGCGATGATGGAGACTGTGGCCGACTACGGCGTAGTCGACTATTTTGGCGTCTCGACCTTCACCACGGGTATTTTCAGAACCTGGTTCGCACTTGGCGACCGCGGTGCCGCGCTGCAGCTCGCGGGCTGGCTGTTTCTCGCGGTCGCCTTGCTTGTCGTCGCCGAACAGGGGGCGAGGCGCGGCGGCTACAACAATCCCGTCTCCCGCACCGCGCCGCCGGTCCCGGCACGGCTGAATGGCTTCCGGGCGCTCCTCGCCACCGTTGGCTGTGCCTTGCCGTTGCTACTGGGCCTGGTGATACCGGTGATCGTCCTCGGCCGCTATGCGATCCTTGTTGGCGATCCGCTCTGGGGTCGCAGCTTCGGTGACTTCGCGACTGCCAGCTTCAGCGTCGCCGGTGCAACTGCCGTACTCGCCACCTTGCTTGCCCTTTGGCTGGCCTACAGCGCACGGCTCAACCCGCGGCCGATAAACCGGCTTGCCCTGCGTTTCGCGACGCTTGGCTATGCGCTGCCTGGGGCGGTGATCGCTGTCGGCGTGCTGGCGCCCTTGACGGTGATCGACAAGTCCGTAGCGCGATTCCTCAACGCCCAGTTCGACCTCGGCGTCGGACTCCTGCTCACCGGCACGGCTGCCGCTTTGGTGTTTGCTTATCTCGCCAGGTTTCTGACGGTCGCTTACAACGCCTGCCAGGGCGGTCTGGAAAAGGTGCATCGGCGCCTGGACGATGCCGCGCGCAACTTGGGCGCTCATCCGGCAAACGTGCTTCGCGAAGTTCACTTTCCGCTCATGCGGGGAGCGATCGCCAGCGCTGCGCTGCTGGTCTTCATCGACGTGATAAAGGAACTGCCCGCAACCTTGATTCTGCGTCCCTTCAACTTCGAAACACTGGCAACGCGCGTCTATCGGCTGGCCTCGGACGAACGCCTGGCCGAAGCCTCTACTGCGGCGCTGGCCATTGTCGCCCTGGGATTGTTGCCGGCCGTGCTGCTTGGCATTTCCACTTGGCGCTCGCGCGACCCACTCCGGTAAGATGACCTGGATGCTTGCCACCCAGTCGACATCCGCGGACGCCATCGAAGCCCACCTCGCCGCGCTTCGCTTCGATAACCGATTCGCCGCCGAACTCCCCGCGGATCCGGAGCCCGCGAATTTCCGCCGACAGGTAGCCGCCTGTTATTCGCGTGTCGAACCGACCCTGGTGACAAAGCCGAATCTGATCGGCTGGTCACCCGAAGCGGCAGCGTTGCTGGATCTGCCAACCGACCCCGGCGACGGCGAGGGGCTGGCCGAGATATTCGCGGGGAACCGGCTGCTGTCCGGCATGGTGCCGATCGCCACATGCTACGGCGGTCATCAGTTCGGCAGTTGGGCCGGCCAACTCGGCGACGGCCGCGCGATCAATCTGGGCGAGATCGTCAACAAACGCGGCGAGCGCTGGACGCTGCAACTCAAGGGCGCGGGTCCGACGCCCTATTCGCGAAACGCCGACGGCCTCGCGGTGCTGCGCTCGTCGCTCCGGGAATTTCTTTGCAGCGAGGCCATGTTCCACCTTGGCGTGCCCACCACGCGCGCGCTATCGCTGACCTTGACCGGTGAAGAGGTCATGCGCGACATTCTCTATGACGGCCATCCCGCTCCCGAGCCGGGCGCTGTGGTGTGCCGGGTCGCGCCTTCTTTCACGCGCTTCGGCCACTTCGAAATCCTTGCCGCAAGGCGTAATGTCGAGCTGCTGCGGCAACTCCTCGACTTCACCATCGCCACGGATTTCCCGCACTTCCGCCATGCCGATCCGAAGACCCGCTATCTCGACTGGTTCGACGAGGTCACGACGCGAACCGCCGACATGATCGTGCATTGGATGCGGGTCGGCTTCGTGCACGGGGTGATGAACACCGACAACATGTCGGTGCTCGGTCTCACCATCGACTACGGCCCGTACGGGTGGCTGGAGAACTACGACCCGGACTGGACGCCGAATACCACGGACGCCGCCACGCGACGCTACCGATTCGGCCAGCAACCCGCGGTGGCGCAATGGAATCTGGTGCAACTCGCCAACGCTATCTATCCCCTGATCGGCGAGGCGGAACCGCTGAACGCCGTGCTGAGCGGTTTCGCGAAGCGCTACACCGAGGGCGCGCGGGCGATGACCGCCGCGAAACTCGGCCTCGCGCGCTACATTCCGGAGCACGACGAGGAATTGTCCGCGGAACTGTTCGCGCTACTCGGCGCTGTCGAGACCGACATGACCCTGTTCTTCCGCAATCTGGCCAAAGTCGATCCAGGCAATCCAGACGGCGAACCTCTCGATGAAGCGTATTACCAGCCGGCGCAACTCGATGCGGCCTATAGGGAACGTCTGGCCGCGTGGCTCGCGTCCTATGCCAGGCGCGTGCAACTCGACGGTCGACCGAATGACGCCCGGATCGAGCAAATGAACAGCGTCAACCCGCGCTTCGTGCTGCGCAACTATCTGGCACAGTTGGCGATCGACAAGGCCGAAGCGGGTGACTATTCCATGGTCGGCGAGTTGCTCACCGTCCTGCGAGAACCGTACACCGAGCAGCCGGGGCGGGAAGAGTTCGCCGCCAAGCGCCCGGATTGGGCGCGCCACCGTGCCGGCTGTTCCATGCTGTCCTGCAGTTCGTGAGGATTCGAGGCCGCTTCTAGAGCGCTACCAGATGCCTTTCAACGCATGCAGGCGCACGTTGCCCAGCGCTGCGCCGCTTCCGTTCGCACGGACCGAGAGGGCATCGACATACGCGTCCGGGAGAAAACAGAAGCTCGCGCTGGCGATACCGCCATCCAAAAACACCTCGACGGAAGTCAGGTCGATCAGAAGGCGCACCGACGGTGTCGTAGAAGGCATCGGAATGCGCCGGTCCTGGAACTGAAGGACATCGCCTTCGAACACCATTGGAACGCCGCGAATCCATAGGGTGACTCTCTGCGCCGAGTCGGGGTCGAGATCGAACGCGAGGTCGAACAGTCGCCCGTCGCGACGAATTGGCGCGGCCTTGCCGTCATCGAGCGCCAAGCGGTCTGTCGTTTCCCTGGTCTCTACCAGCGATTCGATCTCGCGCACGGGCCATCGTCGCAGACGCGGTCCGTCGGCGGTGCGCGCCAGCGTAAGGCGAACGGGAAACGACATCTGCTGATTGAAGGGCATCTCCGGGTAGTTGCCGCCCCGCATCCAGGAAATCTGTACGCGGCGGTCGTCGGGCATATCGTTGTATGTCTGCGCCGCGTAGCCGTTGGGACCTAGTTCCGAGTCAAGGGCCGGCGTCGCCGGCACGAACCGTCGGCCGTCGAACGTGCCGATCCGGTAGCGGCCGCCGCCGGCCCAGAACACCCAGTGCTCCTCGTCTTCCATGGAATGACGCGCCTGCCAGCGTTGGAAAAGTCGCGACCCCTGGAGTTCCCTGGGCGTCACGGGCGCGCCGGAATCCGGCGGGCTAAAGGCTTCGAGCGACAGGGGGAACAGGTCGGGACACTCGGTGTTGCCGGCGATTTCTACTCGGTCGGTTTCCCGCCACGTCACGCCGTCGGCCGATTGGAACAGGGCGAATTGGTTGTCCTGGAGGCAAAGCGCCATGACGATCTGTCCGCTTGGTGCGTGGAAGAACACCTTCGGGTCGCGGTTGTCGCCGGCGATGTGTTCGAGAACCGGATTATTTTGGTACTTGGTCCAGGTGCGACCTCGGTCTTTGCTGTAAGCCAGGCATTGGGCGTAGGGCCGGGGCAGTTTCCCATACGTACCTGCAGAGGTGTAGTAAGCCAGCATGGCGGGTTGCTGCGTGCCGGTTCCGGTGTTACAGAAACCAGCGCGGTTGTCCCAGTCCACCAGCGCCGAGCCGGAGAAGATGGTGCCGAGCGCGTCCGGATGCAGGGCGTGCTCGAGTTGGCGCCAGTGGACGAGATCGGGGCTGACGGCGTGCCCCAGGTCATGTTGCCCCAGACGGGGTGATCGGGATTGTGTTGGAAGAACAGGCGGTATTCGCCGGCGAAGTGGACGAGACCGTTCGGATCGTTGGTCCAGTTTGTCCTCGGCGAGAAGTGGAATTGGGGCCGATGTGTCTCGCGATACATACGTGGCGGGGAATCCGGCTTGCCTCGAATCAGGTGACGAGGCGCGTGGCGTAGGCAATCGTGCCTGACGTCAATCTGCGCCGCCTTTGGAAAAGCGCCGCGGCGTCAGCGGGCGGCGCCCGCGAAGTCTGCCAGGAGTTCAGCCCGTCGTACCATGTCAGGAGTAACATGCGGCCGCGAACCTCCGAACGGTCGCGCTGACAGAATAGCGCCTGCGCCTCGGCCTGGTAGTCGTCGGGACTCTCGAAGGTCCGCCACGCTTGGTCGGACAGCGAAGCGATCTTATCGACGTCCGCGTTGGCGACATCCAGAAATCGGAACACGTAGAGACCTTCCCGCGTCAACGGCTCCGCGCTTGTCGGCCGCGCGGTGGGCTTCAATATCAACGCGTCGACATGGTCCACGTCGAGGCGCCGCACCGTTTCGATGGATGCGTCCACGGCATCGTCGTCGCCGACGGTTACGGCGATCAATTCGTTCGATCCCACTCCGAACAGACCGTAGAACGCGCCCCATATCGTCGTCGGTGGCAGATGATCTGTCAGTGACGAATGCAGACGCTGCCAATCGCCTTGACGGGCGGTGAGACGGAGAAATGCGAACGTATCCGACATGGCCTATTCCATCGCGTGTCGGGGCGGAATCGTAGCAGGTTGACGGATCGGCGATGTCGCGTTCGGGAAACGTCGCCCTGGGGCGCGCCTGACGGACGAAGCGGCGTGATAATCTCCCGCGCGCTTTAACGTAGGGGAGGGATGTCATGAACGGCGCGGAGAGCCTGTTGCGTACATTGGCGGCGCACGACGTTGCCGCGTGCTTCGCCAATCCGGGCACATCCGAGATGCATCTCGTACAAGCCATCGACGCGACCGGTGCGATACGCAGCGTGCTGTGTCTGTTCGAGGGAGTGTGCACGGGCGCCGCCGACGGCTACGCGCGAATGGCGGGGAAGCCGGCCATGACATTGCTTCACCTCGGCGCGGGCCTCGGCAACGGCATCGCCAACCTGCACAACTGCCGTCGCGGCGGCGCGCCGTTGATCAACGTCGTCGGCGACCATGCGATCCACCATGTCCCCTACGACGCGCCCCTGACGTCGGACATCGAAGCCGTCGCAAAACCGGTTTCGGCTTGGATCAGGACCGCTCGCACCGCCCAAGGGCTGGGTCTCGACGCTGTCGATGCGGTGCGGGCGGCGCGGTCGCCCAGCCCGCAGCCGAAGGGCGGCATCGCGACCCTGATCGTGCCTGCGGATTGCGCGTGGGGCGAAGGTCGCGCGCTGGGTCAAGATCCCGCGTTCGAAGCCTCTATCCGACTGCCGCAAGTGAGCGCGGATGTGGTCGAGTCCGTCGTCCGGCGACTCGACGAGGATACGTTGATCCTCATCGATGGAAACGGACTCACCGAGGACGGCGTGCGCCAGGCGGGCCGAATTGCTGCGGCGCGGGGTTCAAGGCTCTTTACTCCCACTTTTCCCGCTCGGGTAGAGGCGGGTCCCGACCTCCCCCTGGTCGACCGTTTGCCGTACTTTCCCGAACAGATCATCGAACTGCTCAAGTCGGTGAAAAAGCTCGTTCTCGCGGGCGCACAGTCGCCAGTGAGCTTCTTTGCCTATGAAAATCTGCCGAGCGGGCTCGTTCCCGATCACTGCGAGGTAATCCATCTCGCCCATCGCCACGAGGATGTCGGCAAGGCGCTGGCCGATGTCGCCGACGCGTTGGACGCGCCGACCATGCCCGGCCCGGGGGGCGGGCGCCCGGAGAAGCCTTCGGGGCGGCTGTCCAGGAACATCATTGCCACGCTATTGGCAGCGCGCGCGCCCCAGGGCAGCATCGTCGCGTCGGATTCCGGCGGCGGCGGGGCCGCGTTCCCCCAGATGCAGCGCTGCGTGCGGCATAGCTGGCTCAATCTGACCGGCGGTTCCATAGGCGATGGCGGGCCCGTCGCCGTGGGCGCCGCAGTGGCCTGTCCGGAGCGTCCTGTGTTTGCGCTGATCGGAGACGGCGGCGCGATGTACACGATCCAATACCTGTGGACCGCGGCGCGCGAAGGGCTGAACATCGTCACCGTGATCTACTCCAATCGGCAATACAACATCCTGGAAGTGGAGTACCGGCGGATGGGGGTCAACGATATCGGCGCGACCGCGGCGAGCATGTTCGACCTGTCCAACCCGGAAATCGATTGGGTGGGCCTGGCGGCGGCCCTGGGTGTGCCGGGCTCTCGCGCGGCGACTTGCGATGAGTTCGATGCGGCCCTTGGTCGAGCGCTTGCCGAGGATGGGCCCTACTTGATCGAGGCGGTCCTATAGGGCACCAGGCATTGACCGGCGGGCCGGATCAATGCATCTGGACGCCGCCGGCGACGTTCAGGGCGATGCCGGTTACGTTCGGCGCCGTGGCCAGGAAGACGGCGGCTTGGCCCATGTCCTCCGCTGTCTGCGGGCGGCCCAGTGGAATGCTTTCGCTCATGTTCTTCTCGAAGGCGTCGGCGCCGCCACGATTCACCATGAGGTGATCGAACCACATTGCGGTGCCCACCATGCCCGGGCATAGCGCGTTGACGCGGATACCGTCCCGGGCAAGTTCCAGAGCGAAGGATTGGGTGACGCCGATCACCGCGAACTTCGAGCCGGCGTACGCGGCGATAAACGGGGAGCCTTTTTTGCCGGAGACGGATGAGGTGTTGACGATGGCAGCGTCGGTAGAAGCGCGCAGTGCGGTCAATGCGGCGCGCGTCATGAGGAAGATCCCCTTGACGTTGACGGCGAAAATCCGGTCCCACTGGGATTCGCTAAACGTGTCGATGGGGCCGCTGCCGATGATGCCAGCGTTGTTGATCAGCACGTCGAGTCCGCCGAATGCGGCGACGGTTGCGGCGACGGCGGACGCGCAGGAATCGGCCCGTGTCACGTCCACCGGCGTGCATCGCACATCGCCGATTGCGGAGAGTTCGTCCACCGCCGCGTCCATCTCCGTGGCCGAAGCGAGCCGGTAGTTCCACTCCCTGCCGGGCTCCGCGGGGGTATCGAGATCCGCGATCATGACCCGGTGTCCGGCCTCGAGGAAACTTTTCGCGATACCCTTGCCGATACCGCGCGCGCCGCCCGTGATGAGCACGGTTCGTTGATTCGTCATGGAGAGCCTTGAAGAGAAGATTTCGCGATCGATTATAGGGTGGCGGGCCGTGCTCACAAGCGGGTCGACCCACGGCCCAATTGAACCGGTTCCATCTTCGCCGTTACACTCGTCGGCGATCTCGAAACAACGACTTCACAGGAAATACCGAAATGTCAATTCAAGAAGGCGGCAAACTCCCCGAGGCAACATTGCATACGATTCGCGATGGAGCTCCATCGGCGGTCACGACAAGCGAACTGTTCAGCGGCAAGAAAGTCGTGTTGTTCGCGGTGCCCGGCGCGTATACCCCGACATGTTCCCAGCAGCATCTGCCCGGCTTCGTCGCGAACGCGGATGCCATCAGGGGGAAAGGCGTGGACAGCATTGTCTGCGTCGCCGTGAACGATGCATTCGTGATGGACGCGTGGGGTCAATACCGCGACGCGGGCGACATCACGATGGTGGGCGACGGCAATGGCGATTTTACCAAGGCCCTGGGTCTTGAGATGGACGGCAGGGGATTCGGGCTCGGCACGCGTTCGCAACGCTACGCGATGATCGTCGAGGACGGCACGGTGACGAAGTTGGCGGTAGAGGGGCCGGGTCAGTTTGAAGTGAGCAGGGCGGAAGCTATTCTCGAAGCCCTGTAGGGGACGCTCCTCCGGTCCCCCGGCAGGAGGGTTGCCAGCTACCGGGGACGGGCGGGGCGTGCTGGCGACGCCCGCGGGAAGGAAAACCGGCTAGTCGGAACTGTCCTTTGGCGCCCGGCTTCCGCTTTCGGGGTTACGCGCCAACGCGTCGTCCTGGATGCAATCCCACTCGCTGGAGTCTCCATCCTCCTGGCAGAACCAATCGGTCTCGTCGTCGGGCGAGGTTGGTGCCTGTGCGCTTGCGGTGGGCCCTGAGCGACACCCCGATATCGCTACCATGGAGAGCGCTAGCATCAGGGCGACTTTGACAAGGGTGGTCGGCATGGCGGGCTACTTTGCCGATCCCCATGTCATCTGTCAAAGGCTGTCCGGGGCGCAGCTCGGCGGGCTGTCCCGCATCGGGCGCATGCGCAGGTTTCCGGGCGCCGAATCGTGAGCGAGGTCGTCCAGCCAATCGCTCCCGCGGACTCGACCGCTGGGGAGCGGAGCACGCTGTCGCTGCGCGAACTCGCCCGCCTGGTATTGCGCACATGGCCGGATATGCGGCCGCAGCTTCCGCATATCGTCGCCTGGATCGTGGCGCGCTATGCCCTGGAGCTCATTTTCCTGTTCTCGTCCCTGATTGCGTTCGATCTGTTCAACAACAAGATCCTGCTCGGTGAAAAGCTGCAACCCGCCCAGGCCGTGCTATTGCGGCTGGACGAGAGCTATGTCCGCGATCCCATCGCCGAAGCCGTTGCGGGCGAGGACAGCAAGGTGGAATCGACCGGTTGGTTCGAACCATTCGATGAGTCGGACGGCGAGGATTCGGAGGTCGAATTTGAATCGACTCTTGATCCGACGGCGTTCATGACCCCCGAGCAGCGGCGCGTGGTCCGGAATCGCCTGGGTGCGCTATTCGCCATCGCGACCGTTCTGATTTTCCTGCTCTTCCCGACCATTGACTACTACCGCACCTGGATCTTGCAAAGGGTGAACCAGTACCGAGGCACTTGCGCTGTAGGGTTTTTTGGCGGACCTCGCCGGATTGCGGCTGGTTGCCCAGCAATCAGAGGCTCGGCGAGGCGTGCGGGGCGCGACAGATGGTCAAACTGGTCGTTATGGGGTCTTCACGGTGTCTAAATGCGAATCGTTCCTACTTCGACGGCTTGGGGTAAGCACGGGGCGTTGGGGTGGAAATCTCGGATTCAAGGCCCGTGAAGTCGGAAAACGTCCGAAATGCCGCGTTTCTTGGGGTAAAGAAAAAATCCACCGCCCGCAAGCCCTTTGTTTCAGCGGCTCTCACAACAGCGCAAGTGGCTCAGTACCTGCGGGTAACGATGATAGAGCGTGCCGAACATCTGTCGTTGCGATATCACAGCCACGCCCGCACGGGTGATGCCATCTATCGTATCTATCAGGACAGCGCGATGATCACCAGCGTCATAGAGCGGGTCTTGCTGGAGCCGGTGGTCGCGGTTGGACAGGTCGTATTCAGCTTTATCGTGATCTGGCTGTTCAGTCCGATGCTGGGCGGCCTGTACCTGGCGGGGATGCTGCCGATCCTGTGGCTCGTGGCCTGGTGTACGCCCCGACTGCAGATGCGGTCGCGTCGGGCCCGAACGACCAATAGCGCGCTCACTTCGAGAATCCAGGAGGCATTCGTCGCCATCCGCATCGTCAAGGCGAACCGCGCCGAGCACATCATGGGCGCGCGTTTCGACGAGGACTCGCGCGTGGCGCTGGATGCGGCTTACTACCTGCGCGCGGAGTTCATCCTGATGCGAGCGCTGGTCATGGTCATCGCCGGCACCATGATTGTCGGCACGCAGTACTTGATGGCTGGTTCGACGATCGCCGAAACGCCGACCTTTCTTGCCGGTGCCGTGGCGCTGGTCGGGTTCTCGGTCTGGAACCTGGGGGCCTTTGAAGCGGTAGACAGCCGGATTGAAGACTTCGTCGAGAATGGCGCGGATCTGATCCGCATATGGGGCGTGATTCAGGACATGGCGATTGGCCTCGACCGGGCGTTTTTCCTCCTCGACCTGAAGCCGGACATCGTCGACACGGATACCGCCATGCCGCTGCCGGCGCCGATCCGCGAGATCCAGTTTGAAGGCGTGGCGTTCGGGTACGACCCGGCGCAGCCGGTAGGCAGGCTCGTTATCGTCATCGCGCACCGCCTATCGACCATCCGCCAGGCGGACCGCATCGTCTTGCTCGAGGACGGCGAGATCAAGGACATCGGAAGCCACGAAGCGTTAATTGCGGAGGGTAGCCGCTACCGCAGATTTGTCGCGTTGCAGGGAGGCGGCTAGTGGATCGATTTCCATGCCCGCGCCGCCGGGAGCCTTAGCAGCTGCCGTATGCTGGTCGTCATGTGTCGATTCGCCCGTTTCCCGTTTCTCCTTGTCATTGCCGGACTCGTCTGGGGATGTGCCGAGGTCCACATGGCGACCGGTCCGGAACCGCCACCGCGCGAGGCGGCACCGATGCTTGGGATGGAGGATGCGGCTGCGCGATCCGCGCGCGTAGGGAACGTAGCCTACATTCTGGAGTTCGAACTCGACGGCGAAGCCGACGAGTACACCGGGCGCGCCACGACTACCTTCGAACTAAACGATGCGCGGGCAAACCTGACCATCGACTTTGACGGTGGCACGGTCGCAAGCCTCCAGATCAACGGTTCGCCGGTCGATGCCCCCTACAACGGCTACTTCGTGACACTGCCGGCAAATTCCCTGCGGACCGGATCGAATACCGTCGAAATTGCGTTTTCGCATCCCTACAGCACCGACGGCAGCGGCCTGTATCGGTTCCGGGATCCGGTCGATGGCCGCGACTATCTCTACACGGACTTCGAACCGTACGACGCGAACCGGCTGTTTCCGTCATTCGATCAACCCGACCTGAAGGCCACTTTTGAGACGCGCGTGACAGTGCCGGCGGACTGGCAGGTCATCTCGGTCGTCGCCGAGTCGGACATTGCGAACCTCGGCGACAGTGGAACCTGGACGTTTCCGCCGTCGGCCCGGATCAGCACCTACGTCTACGCCTTGCACGCCGGCCACTACCGGCGCTGGGAGTCGACGGCCGGCGAAATCCCCTTGCGACTCTTCGCGCGGGCATCCGTCGCGGACTACGTCTATCCGGAGCACTGGTTCGTTCCAACCCGTCAAGGCCTCGATTTCTTTCAGAACTACTTTGATGTCGCCTACCCGTTCGGGAACTACGACCAGGTCATCGTGCCCCACTTCAACGCGGGCGCCATGGAGAACGTCGGCGCCGTCACGTTCAGCGAGCGCTTTCTGCGGCGCGGCACCGTCACTCGACAGGCGCGGCGGTCGCTCGCCAGCGTGATCCTGCACGAGATGGCGCACATGTGGTTCGGAAACCTGGTCACAATGAAGTGGTGGAACGGGTTGTGGCTGAATGAGTCGTTTGCCACCTTCATGGCGACGCTGGCGTTGGTGGAAGCCACCGAGTTCGTGGAGGGACGGCTGGGCGCCTATCTGAGCACCGTTCGCGCCTATCGGGCGGACGAGCGCGATACGACGCACGCCATCGAATTGCCTACCCCGAACACCGACGCCGCTTTCACGAACTTCGACGCCATCACCTACGACAAGGGTTCCGCCACGTTGACCCAGCTCAACCATCTGGTGGGGCCGAACGCGTTTCGGCGCGGCGTCAGCGCCTACCTCAAGGCGCACGCCTACGGAAACACGACGATCGACGACTTCCTCATAGAGGTCTCGAGAGCGGCGGGCCGTGAACTCGGAGACTGGTCGGTCGACTGGCTGCACCAACCGGGAACCAACGGCGTGGCGGTCGACCTGGACTGCGAAGACGGAAGGATCACTGACATGGCCGTCCCGCAAACCGCTCCGACAGCCTGGCCGACCCTGCGCACCCATCGCACGCAGCTCGGCCTCTACAATTTCGACACCGATGAAGTCGCCGTCCGGCTCGTGCCCGTGACCTACGCTGGTGCCCGAACCGAAGTCCCAGCCTCCCAGGGCCAGCGCTGTCCCGACTTCGTCTATGCGAACCACGGAGACTGGGACTACGCGCGCGCGGACTTCGATCGCAAGGCGCTGGCCACGCTCGACGACCATCTCAGCGCCTTCGCCGATCAACTGACTCGATTGATGCTCTGGCAGGGCATCTACGAGATGGTCCTGCAGCAGGAGCTCTCGCCGGTCGAGTTCATCGACCTCGCCCTTGCCAACGTGGATGCCGAGCGCGTCGACGACGTCGCCCGGCAGGTGCTCGGCGCGTTGCAAAGCTCCTGGTCGTATCTCCAGCGCCTCGTTGAAGACCCCTTGCTGCTGAGAGAGACCGGTGCGCGGATCGAGGGCTACTTGTGGCAGGCGTTCCTCGCCAGCGAACCCGGCAGCGACCGGCAGCTCCTGATGTTCGACAACTACATGGCGGCGGCAACAAGCGAGCAAAGCCTCGACCGGCTTGCCGGTTTGCTCGGGGGCGCCGAGCTGCCGGCGGGCTTCGTCTTCGATCAGGATCGCCGCTGGGACGCCGTCGAGCTACTCAGCGGATTCGATCATCCCGGCGCGGAAGCCTCGCTTGCGGCGGAGCGCGAACGGGACCCGTCCGACGAAGGCCGGCGTCGGGCGTTGTCAGGGGACGCTGCCCGTCCCGATCCCGAACAGCATCGGCGCCTGATGGTATTGCTCCTCGATCCCGACCCGGGCCTGACCGTCGCAGATGCGTGGGCCCATGCTAACGGGCTGTTCCCGGACCACCAGCACGATCTGCAGCTCAAGATTGTCCGGGAGGTGTTCGATCGCCTGCAGTCCGCGAGCGACAGTCTCGATCCGCGCTATTTCGGGCCGATGACCCATGGCCTGCTCGGGACAATCTGCGATAAGGCCTATCTCGAAGTGCTGGAGCAGGCGGTCGTCCGCTCGGAAACTCTGCACCTGTCCCTGCGCAAACGGTTGCTGAACCTGCGTTTCGAGGTCAAACGGTGTCTTGCGATTGGCGAGATGCTCGGCGCGTCGCCGTAACCCGGATATGCCCAAGCCGCTAGTCGCTAAACGTCCTTGCAAAGGCGGCCGTGTATCTGCGTTCGTTGGACGAGGGGAAGCCCCGGCCGATGCCTCCGGTTTGCGTTGACGGCGGCGATTCGTCAGAATGCGCCCGGTTTTTTCGGGGACGCAGCCATGTTGGCGACACTCGAACAATTTGATCGGGTGCCGCGCATTCTCCGGCTCAATGTGGCCGGGCAGCCGGTAGACTGGATGAACTGGCGGGAGGCTGCTTGCCTATACGCCAGGGAACTCGTCGTCTGGACCTTGGGCGACGCCGTCCTGCGTCTGCGTGGCGGCCACTCCCGCGTCGATGGCACCCAATCGCTGCTCGATGTGCACAGCATCGTCGCCTGTCGGGGACGCATTGTGGAGCCCGCGCGCAGCGTGCCACCCCTGACAAACGGGGCGCTATTCCGGCGCGACCGCAACATATGCCTGTATTGCGGCGGTGATTTCGTCGATTTCCAGTTGACCCGCGATCACGTCGTGCCTCGCGCGCGCGGCGGCGAGGACCGATGGGACAACTGCGTCTCGGCGTGCAAGCGGTGCAACCACTTCAAGGCCAGCCGCCTGCCCCACGAGTGCGGCATGGAACTGATCGCGCTGCCCTATGTGCCGAACTTCGCCGAGTACCTTGCGCTGACCAACGGAAGCAGGATTCTCGGCGATCAGATGGACCTGCTGAGAACCCAGTTCGGCAAGGACAGCCGCCTGCTGGGCTAACGCGAGGGGCGCACCCTCGCCTCGCCTCAGATTATTCCTTCACGCCCCTCGCGCGAGCTCCCTCACCTCGCGCCGTGGTCGACCAATATCCTGGTCATGCACGACGTGACGCGTTTGCCAGTGGCGATGTCGAGGAACTCGTTCGGACCGTGCGCGTTGGAGCCGGGGCCCAGCAGGCCGGTGACAACGAACTGCACGTCGGGGTATCTGTCCCCCAGCATCTTCATGAACGGGATGGTGCCGCCGGTGCCCATGGTCATGGCGGGCTGGCCGAAGAAAGCGCGCGAGGCGTCGTCCACCGACTTGTCGAGCCATTCTGCGGTCGGCGGCGCGTGCCACCCCGAGTGGGCGAGATTCAGTTCGAATCGCACAGCGGCGCCAGGCGGCGGATCGCGTTCCAGGACCGCCTTGATGCGCTGCGCCGCGGCTTGTGCATCAAGGCTGGGCGGCAGGCGAAAGACCAGCTTGGCGGAGGTGAATGGGCGCAGCGTGTTGCCGGCGTCGCTGATCCCCGGGGCGCCGCCGAGGCCGACGACACCGAGGCTCGGTCCCCAGGTATTGGCGGCGACAAGATCTGCCAGCGGCGTCTCCGGCCGTGAACGCGTCGCCCAGGGAAAGCGTTCGAGCACGGTAGGTCCCAGAGTCCGGGCAACCTGCTCCGCCTGACGCTGAGCGAGATCGGGGATATCGACTTCGAGTTCGGGGATGGCGCCGGTCGCGGCGTGCTCGACGCGTTCGATCACATCCCGCAGCAGGCGGAAGCTCGACGGCACGATACCGCCCGCCGCGCCGGAGTGGACGCCTTCCGTCAGCACCCTCACTGTAAGGGTGCCGGACAACATGCCGCGCAGCGAGGTCGTCACCCAGAGACGATCATAGCTGCCGCATTCGGCGTCGAGACAGATGACGAGGTCGGGCGTGCCGATCTTGTCGCTCAACGCTTCCATGTAGAAAGGCAGGTCGAAGCTGCCGCTCTCCTCGCACCCTTCGATCAGGACGCAACAGCGCGCGTGCGGGAGCCCCTGGCGCTGGGCGGCGGCGATGGCGGTGAGACTGGCGAACACGGCATAGCCGTCGTCGGCACCGCCGCGTCCGTACAGCCGACCGTTGCGAATCACAGGCGTCCACGGGGCAAGGCCTTCATCCCAGCCGGTGAATTCGGGCTGCTTGTCGTAGTGTCCGTACCACAGGATATTGCCCGGCGCATTGCCGCCGATGTCGACGACCAGGGTTGGTGTGCGTCCCGGCAAGGTCAGGACGTCGACTTCGGCGCCCTCGATGGGAAACGATTCGACCCACCGGCGCAGTTGCTCGACGGCCTCGACCATGTGGCCGTGGCTCTCCCAGTCTTGATCGAACGCGGGCGACTTGTTGGGGATGCGTATGTAGTCTTCAAGCGCCGGAACGATTTCATCGTCCCAAACCGATGCGACGAAACCGCGAGTGTCTTGAGTATTCACAGCATGATCACCGGATATTCACAGCGTGCTCACAATTTTAGTGCAACTCCGGCGAGGGCGCGCCGACCGGGGTTCCGAAAGCCGAACACATCTTCGTACTCCGCGTCTAACGCGTTTTCCACTTGCAGGTAAATGCGCGCGCGGGGCGATATGCGGAAGTCCAGGCCGCCATGTGCGAGCAGGTGGGAATCCAGCGTGCGTCGAATGGCGGGATACGCGGAGAAGTCGTTGTCATACTGTTCTCCGACGACGGCTACGCCTACGTTGAACCGTGCCGACGACATGATGGGGCCGGCGAAGTCCGCGCGTCCCTGGTGGCGTGGCCTGCGAATCTCGGGGCGGTCCTTTTCCGTGGCGTCGACATAGGTGTAGTGAGCCGCGAAGCGGAAGGGACCGAACGTGTCCACGTAGCCGATCTCAACGCCGCGTCGGCGGCTGTTGTCCTCGCGGTTTTCCGCCGTGAAGCCCCCGCGTGCCGGATCGAATACGAATCCGTCTATTTCATCGGTCAGCCGGTTGTCGAAGTAGGCGAGGGAGAAGCGTCGGGTGGCATACCCGGCTTCGTATTCGACGGATCGTTCCGGCTTGAGGTCGGGATTGCCTATGAATGTGTCGGGCGCGAAACCGTAGCGTTCGGCGAATGTGGGATTCTTGATGCCGGTGCCGACGTTCGCGAACAGGCGGCCCGGTCCCATCGCGCAGGCGACACCCGCGTGGTAGGCAGCGGAATTGTCGAATTGGTCGTTGTGGTCGTACCGCGCGGACACGGACGCGAGCGCGTATCGGGTGCGATATTGGTACTCCGTGGCGATGCTGGCGGTCCTGGTGCCCTGCTGCTGGTTCGGATCGCCAAACGGGGTTGCCGCCCCGCGCTGCGTGAAACGTTGCCGTTCGAGCTCGGCGGTGGCGTTCAGGCGGTGCGCGTCGCCAAGCGCCAAGTTGTTGCTGAATGCGATGGCCGTCTTCTCGCCGAGAGTCTCGATTCGGCTCGTGGTTTCGATGTTCTCATCTCCCGCGCGGACTCCGGTGATGGTCAGGCGCGGCTCCCAGAAGCCGACACCGGAATGGCTTGCTTCAAGCTTGGCGTAACGGTGATCCGACTGGGTGATGTTGTCGCCGTCGGCGGGAATATAGGCGGGGTAGGGGGTCGGATCATATTCCACTTCGGCGTCGACGCCGCGAAATACGGCACCCACGGTCCAATCTCCGAGATTCCGGGAAATGTTCGTGTGCAGGGTCGTGGCGCGATAGCCGTCCCGCTCGTCGCCGGTCCTCGCCAGGTTGTTGCCGTCGGTCGAGAAATGACTGGCGGCGAAGACTGCGTGTCCGGCGGCGCTGGAACGGGATGCCGTGATGCTCGCATCCCGTGTCGCCATGCTTCCCCCCGCGGCGTCTATCGTCACCGCATTCTCTGATGGCGTCGTATCGATATAGAGCAGTCCCGCGAGGGCATCGCTTCCCCAGATAGCGCTTTGCGGACCGTTCATGAGTTCTACGCGCCTCGCGCCGGTGAGATCCAGATGACCGAAGTTGTATTCGCCGCCAAGTGCCACGTTGTTCATCTCAATGCCGTCCAGCATGACCAGCACATGGTTGGCCTCGGCACCTCGCACGCGGGCTTGCGTCAGACCGCCGCGATTGCCGGCCCGGCTGATCGCCACGCCGGACAACGCGAGCAGGGCGTCTCCCGCGTGGTGCGCGTGTCGGGCGTCGATTTCGGATCCCGTCAGAATCGTCGGCTGCTGCGTGCTTGTACCCAGGCGGCTGGCGTATACGACGATGGTTTCCAGTTCAGCCGCCTGCGCGGGCCATAGCAGCGCGACGGCAATCAAGAGGACGGGTTTTTTCACGGTTTCACCCCATCAGCCGTCGCACCCCGCGCGGCGTGAAACTAAGAACCTGGCCGGTCTCCGGACTCATGAGGCGGCGTCGACGCCCGTCGCCGTAGCCTTCCCATCTCACGACAGTGGCTCGAAACAGCGGCGTTTGCCTCCCCGAAGGGTTGCCCGGACCATAAGACCGGGTGGCAAAACCTCGAATTACCGTTGCGGGGGCAGTGCCGGATTCTTGCCGGCTTCCCGTACGCCAGATTCGGGACGCTCAGTATAGCGGCAGGCGGACGAATTCCAGCCGCATCGACGGGCGCTATTGGATGACTTTCCAGCGCGTTCCGGATGCGGTGTCTTCAAGTTCGATGCCCTTGGCGACCAATTCGTCCCGGATGGCGTCGGCGCTGGTGAAGTCACGCCCGCCCCGCGCGGCCGCGCGTTTTTCGATCATCGCTTCGACCCAGCCTGGATCTACGCCCGCCGCCTGTTGGAAATAGGCGTTTGCGGGCGTCCCAAGGATTCCGAGCAGCCATCCTCCGGCAAGGAGCTGGCGACGCAGCGCCTGCAACCTCGCCGAATCCCTGGTCTTGTGGATGTCCCCGGCGATCGCGTGCATGGCTGCCAGCGCCTGCGGCGTGTTGAGATCGTTTCTGAGCGCGGCGAGCACGGACTCCGGGAAAGCGTCGACGCTGGCGTTCCGGAAGTCTCCGGAGGTGGCGGCGGCATCGCCCGGCGCATCCAGAAGCGCCTGGTACAAGGTGTTCAGGCTTGCGCGGGCCTGATGGATCAGGTCGTCGGACCACTCCAGGCTGCCGCGGTAGTGACCGGAGAGCAGCGCGTAGCGCAATACCTCGCCCGGATGATCCCGAAGCAACGAACGGATGGTGGCGATGTTGCCGAGGCTCTTCGACATCTTTTCGTCGCCCATGCGCAGCAGGCCGTTGTGCATCCAGTAGCGCGCATAGACCTGGCCGTCCTCGACGCATGTGCCCTGCGCCAGCTCGTTCTCGTGATGGGGGAAGGTGAGGTCGCTGCCGCCGCCGTGGATGTCGATGCTCGGCCCGAGGTGTTTTCGAATCATCGCCGAGCACTCGATGTGCCAGCCGGGCCGGCCGCGTCCCCAGGGGCTGTCCCAGCCGGGCAAGTCGTCGCTCGAGGGTTTCCAGAGCACGAAGTCCTTGGGATCGCGTTTGTATGGCGCCACTTCCACGCGCGCGCCTTCGAGAATGTCTTCGAGCGACTGTTTCGAAAGGCTTCCGTAGTTCGGGTCCGATGGCACGTGGAACAGCACGTGCCCTTCGGCTTCGTAGGCGTGGCCGCGGTCGATCAGCGTTTCGATCATGTCGATGATCTCGCTGATGTGCTCCGTCGCGCGGGGCCGGACATCGGGTTCGAGCACGCCGAGGGCGGCGATGTCGGCGCGGTATTCGCCCACGAATCGATCGGTCAGCGCGCGGATCGGCTCTCCGTTGGCAAGAGCTGCCGCGTTGATCTTGTCGTCGATGTCCGTGATGTTGTGGATGTGGGTGACGTGTTTGAAATGGAGCCTCAGCACGCGCGCCAGTACATCGAACACCACTTCGGGCAAGGCGTTGCCGACATGCGCCAAGTTGTAGACAGTGGGGCCGCAAACGTACATCGAGACCGTATCGGGTATGCGAGGTTCAAAGCGCCGTTTGGTGCCGGTCAACGTGTCGTGAATGTAGATGTCCATGGGGTAGTCCGCAGCGAAGTCAAATGCGGGCGAAGCGCCCGCGTGGAGGCCTCAGCTAGATCGGCGGCGCGGACAAGCGCAATGTGTGGCGAAATGGAACATCCGCCCGATTATCCCGTATTCCGTGCCCGCGGGCTAATAGTCGAGACGATATGCGTCCCCGTCGCGCACGATCCTGCCGGCGGTCGGTCCAGAGAAGTGGGTACCGATGATCAGCACAGGCCGGTCGGCGTAACGCTCGACGAACGCCTTGCGCGTTGCGGCGCTCGCCGATGGATCCACGCAGGCGGTACACGACCATTCGGGATGCGCCAACTGGCAGGGGTGATGCATCATGTCGCCGGTGATGATCGCTTCCTCGCCGCGCGACACGATGTGCACGCTGACGTGTCCCGGCGTGTGACCCGGCGTGGGCAGGAAGTCGACCTCCGCGTTGACGCGATGGTCTGTGGAAACGAGATCGGCGAGTCCCGCGTCGAATATAGGCTGGACGGAATCATCGATGATGTCCGCGTACCGGCCAGCCCGTTCTCTGTCGCGCCAATGTTCCCATTCATCCTCGGCGTACAGATAACGCGCGTTCGCGAAAGTCGGCTGCCAGCGATCCTCCACGCGGCGCGTGTTCCATCCCACATGGTCGACATGCATGTGGGTGCAGATGACGGAGTCGACGCCGTCCAACTCGAATCCCGCGTCGGAGAAGTCGCGCAGGAAATGTGACTGCATCATGTTCCAGCGCGGATAGTTGCGCGGCTTGTCGTTGCCGATGCAGGTGTCGACAACGATGGTCTGGTCGGGACACTGGACGACCAGGCTGTGGAAGGAGAGAACCAGCTTGCGCTCAGGATTGGTAAATGGCGCGAGCCAGGGCAGGGTGTCGACGAGGTCAGGCGGCGCCTGGGGGAGTATGTTGTTCCCGATGGTGGCCGAGGTGAGTTCCACCACCCGCGTTACCGTGACGTCGCCGATGCGCCAACGCAGGAAATCTTGCATGGTTGTCCCCTAACCTTTGGGGAAACTATAGCAGGCGAGCGGGCACCGAGATCGAAAGAAGCTCCGAACATTCCGGAGCGCCTGCGCGTTGCGGGTCTGAATTGCGAGGACTGGTCGGCGGGATGAACACAAGGGCATGTCGATAGGCATTCAATACGCAGTATCGATGCGCTCGGCCTTCGCTAAAGCTACTCGAGATTCATGCTTGGGTACGATGAATTAGCGAGAGTACGGATCGTGCTCGGCTCATTGCTACGTAGTGAGCGACTGATCTGTCGGCTGCTACAAGCGGGTCGGGAAGATCCACAACGATAACTGCATCGTTCTCCAGACCCTTGAACTCATCGATTTTGGCGAAGCCGACCTTGTCGCCCGGCATCGCCCTCATGGAGTATTCGTCCAAGCGTCTAATTCGGCCAGCGAAATCTGCGGTCATGGCAGCAACGGAAGACTCGCCGAGCTCGAACGGTGAGAGAACGGTCACCGAGCCGGGCGTGAGACCACCCTGATCCACCAGTTGCACAATCTCCGATGCGATCAACTCCGCGGACTGCCGCGTGTCGGTCGCGGTCTGCTGGCGAACTTCCGGTCCCGCTCCGGCACCCTTTACGCCCAGATCGGCGCGAAGCGCTTCCTGGACCCACTCCAGAATGATCCGCGTGTTGCGGCAGTTCGTCCGCAACGGCATCTGCGTGGGCTCGGACGCGAGCAGAAAGTCCTTCGCATGCAGGTCGCGGGCCGGAAAGAACGACTGATTCAAGTCTTGGAACCAACACCAGCGGCCAGCTCGCAGGCCGTCATCCAAGACTTCGTCCAAGGCCTCGATGGACTGCATGTCGAGCAGGTCCTGACCTTCATCGACGATCACCGCGTCGAAACGCGTCAATCCGGCCCGGCGGCAGGCCAAGCGAACGCCTTCAATCAGCGAGACGGTGACCCTGGGCACAGCCAGACGTGCTGCGAGAAAATGTTTGAGCCAAGGAGACCGACACACCAGAGCGACCTGCATGCCGACTTCCGACCAACGCCGCGCGAGCCGCTCGGCCAGGAACGTCTTGCCGGTTCCCGCTCCACCGTAGCAGAGCACACGCGGATTCGCCTCTGCGATGTCGACCATCCGCATCTGATCTTCAGTCAGTCGCTCGATGCGCTGCCGGGAGTCTTCGACTTGGTGAACGAGTGCGTGCTCCGGCGGGGTGGTATTTGGCCGCAGATAGTTCTGCAACCGCTCGAGCGCTTCCGCATTCGGGCGCCTCGTCGCGCCGCTCCGACTTTGCCAGTAGTCGAACAGGCGCCGAAGCCAGCCGTCCATGTCGCGACTGGCGCGTACATCCGCGACCATCGGGTTATCCCACTCGACGCCTTGATCGTGCCACTCGCAATCTGGGAATACCACGCCGTAACCGGTCGCGAATTGGTCCGACACTTCGTCAGGCAGACTCATCCGGATATGCTCCATCAGGCCTCGCAGCGCGGTTTCGGCTTGGCGGAACGGTCCTTCGATGGACTTGTCAATGTGGCCGTTCCGATCCCGGTACCGCCAAACGCCATCTTGGCAGGAAACCCGCCCACCCTTGACCTCGATAACGTACAGACCTTCCTCCGAGCAGATCACGAAGTCGATCTCTGGGAAACGCTTGTAGGGATGCCGTGTCGGTTTCAGCGAATGGTAGGCCACATGGCTGTCGTCCAAAGCCCCGCGCAACCTGTCGAATACTCGCTTCTCCGCTTGACTGCGGGTGTCGTAGGGGAACGGAGGGACCATACGCATTGACGGTCAGCTCCGGAGACTTTTGCGGACCTTGGCTTCGACTCTGGGATCCAGGCGGGATTTCCTCAGGTGATTGGAGAACTTAACGATGTCGACCTGGGGGGATATCTTCGGCTCGCCGGCCATGTCGATGTGCGCCGAGCCACCTCGGACGGACAGCCTGTATTCGCCCCGGCCAAGGCTGATCCGCGTGTCTATGCAATCCCACTTCTGCTTCCGGGCAAGTTCGAGCGCGACGGATTCCCTTGGGCCGCGCCAACCCGAACCGACGCCGAACAACTCCCGCAAGGGACGAGCTCTGGCTGGAGGATCGCCCAGGTCAAGTTCCGTTCCTGCGATTCGATGCGACATCCGCGCCATGCGGTGAGAGACGGCATCGGATAGTCCGGGGACGGCACGTAGCCGAAGCGGAAAACGCAGCCAGCCGTCTCGCACGCCGAACAGGATGGCGGCCAGCAGCCAATCAGGCTCACGGAGCATGTCTCGGCTGAAATCGAGCAGATCCGCGCAATCGCGACGTAGGCAAAACAGGATCATGGCGCGCGCCATCGGCGTCGGGTGCCGTTCGAACAGTTCGCTGGCCGTGGCGTCGGCAAGCCCAGTCAAAGAGGAAAGCGTGTCGCAGAGCTTGCGGGGGCCCGCCTGCAGCCGGGAATCAAGCGTTGCCGTCGTCGCCACGAGGAAGTCCAGCAAACCGTCCTCGGCGCCGCCAACGCTGCCGCGCTGACGCCAATCCAGCAGTTTCTCGACGGCGCCCCAGAACAGGCGCTTTTGCGTCGCGTTCCGGATATCGGCCCGATCTCCTTCGCCATCCGCCACCGAAGAAGGCTGCGGCTTGCCCGTTTCCATCCATTCCGGAATTTCGGCAAGGATGGGGTCCGCGAGAGGTTCCGCGGGCACCTCCCCTGGATCGAATGCGCGCCGACAACTCTCAACCGCCAACTCGCCCTGGTTGCCGAAATGCAGCAACATCGCCATGGCGCCACCGGCGGCGAGAGGAGTTTGCAGCGGGGTCTCGTGTTCGGCCGGACCGTCGGGCAGCGGCCAGGGTATTTCCGTCGCTTTGGCGAACAAGGTCTTGTTCGATCTGCCCTTGAAGTCCCCGATTGGCACGTTGCCGAAGTCTTTGGCGTCGGCTTCGCAATACCGCTTGTCGTCTGGCGATGGGTAGACGATTGACCTGATCCAGGAAGTGGGCAAGGGCGCAGGCACGAAAATCACCCGCTCGGTGCCGTGGAGTTGCTCCGGGAAACGCAACGCCCGCGTGCCATCCTCGCCGTATACAAACACTTGGCCCGACAAACCGCCCAGCGCGACTTCGACAAGCACCGGCTTCAGGTGTCCTGCTTCTCTCGTGGAAAAGTCGATCGCTCGCCGGGACACCTTTTCGATGAACAACGGAATCCAGCCGGGGAAGCTGCCCAAGGTGTCCTGGTAGTACTTGCCGCCGAATCCGGCTGGTGGCAGCAAGAGGCCAGCCGAAAGCATGTACAGCAGGTTCAGGTGGTTGGTAACGAGCAGGCCCGAGTCGAACTCCTTGGCGGGGGCGGGGGCGTCTTCCTGTCCGAACAGATCCTCGATCGCCACTCACAACTCCTCGCGCCGCAGCACCGCCGGGTCATCCGGCAGGATTTGCTCAATGCGGCGGTCTCCGTCGTTCTTCATGAACATGAACACGCGTTCCCGGGCTCTCGCGACCATGACATAGAACAAGCGTTTGGCGACATCCGGGTCCTGCGGTCGATGGACGTGCTCATCAATGTCCGCAAGAATCACCGTGTCGAACTCCAAACCTTTGCAGGCTTGGGCGTTGATGACCAAGATCCCGCCTTCGTCGAAGGCGATCTCGGGTCGGTTTTCTCCGTGAAATGTGTTAACGGGAGGACGCGGATTGTCCATCGTGACATCCTCGGCGCAGAGCCTGTCGAAGTAGCGTTGGCGAACCTTGTTGTTCGGCGCGATCACACCGATGAGTTGACTCGGATTTCGATCCGCGAACCGAAGGATACGTCCTACAACCGAGCCGAGGGCGTCCCTCTTGTAGACATAGCGTACCGGGATCGCCCCTACGCGGCGTTCGGGCAGCGCTGGCGGCGGGCTGGCCCGATCGCCTGTGTAGAACTCCCTCGCGAGTCTTGCCACGGGATACCGGTTGCGGTAATTCAGTTTCAGTTCGATCACATCTTGCGTGTCGATGGCGAGGCAGTCCTGAAGATCCCGCCGACTGCTGTTCGCTTCGGTGATCTGCTGATTCTGATCGGCGACCACGAAAAAGCGTTCGAAACCGAGGTTTGCGAGGCTGCTGTAGAACTGGCGCGGCATGTCCTGACCCTCGTCGATGACGAGAAACGGGCGGTCCATGTCCGCGCCCGAGGGCAATGCCTCGATGGCCTCTGCAACGCCGTTCCAGTCAATCCCCGTGTACTCGTCGGGTCGTGGCGGCAGCAGCGGGACCGGTTGCTTCGCGATCTGCCGGAACGTCTCCCGAAACCAACCATCCCAGGTCCTGCTCTCGAAACCGGTGCCGAAAAGCTGGGCGCTCGCCCGATTAAGAAGGTGGTTGAAGACGAGGAAAAGGCAGTTGTTTTGGTCTCGCACGTGCCGCCGGGCCCGGATCAACGCGAGCACTGATTTCCCGGTTCCCGGGCCGCCGACGATCAGGTGCTGGCCCTCCTTCGGCAGGGCGCGGGCAGCCTCCTGTTCCTTGCTGAGGTCTTGAATGCCTGGCAACTCGAACTTCCGTTTCGCCATTAGGCGTCCGTCAGGTCCAGAAAAGCTGGGAACCCGGCGTCACCCTTGACGAAGGCGCGGTCTAGCAGGACATTCTCGTACAAACAGCTTGTCTCCGGCACCAGAGCACAAGCGTGGCAGGCGGCGCGGTTCAACAAACCCGGCCCATGGCCTTCCTGTTCGGAACAGACCGGATCGAGTGAGCACCATTGCGCGGCCTCGTAGGCGGCCGTAAGCAAGCGCAGGAAGCGCTCGGGCGCGGCCAGTTCCATGACGCCGCCGAGAGAGCCTTCCTCGTCGGCTACCGCGACATAGATGAGTATGCCGGACATAGGTTTGGCGCCCCTTGCGCAATAGATGCGTTCCTTCAATGAGGCGGCGGGATAACCCGCAGTCGTCTCGATCTGTCGAATCATCAGATGCGCCAGCGTGTGGCAGAGAAGAAACCGCGGCGAGATATCGACTTCGGTACGGATCGGGGCCGCCGGATAGCGCTGTTCGAAGGCGAGGGTGCGTCCGCGCAGGTCGGGGTCGTCTTCCCAGCGCTTCAGCAAGGACTCATCGAGGGTGAAGAACAGGCCCTCACCGTAGAGTTCGATGGCGGGACGCCAGTCGTTCTCGCCGGTGATGTCGGGCGGCGTCACCACTTCACCGTTGGCGCGACGAAACCCGGTCAGTACCATAATCTCCTTCAGTTTGCTTACGGCGATCAGCCTGTCGACGCTGGCGGCAGCGCGGCGGGCCGTACCGTCCTCCAACGCTTGCCGGAGTTCCTTCCAGGCAGGAGTGTGGTGATCCGTGACGAAGTCCTCGTCTTCCCTCAGGTCGGGGATGGGTTCGGTCAGCGCCACGTATTCGCCTGCCAAGAGGTCTTGCGGCGTAATCGCGTGGCCGTACAGCGGATAGCCGCGGTCGATCTCCGCCATGGCCTCCTGGAGTTCGGCGTGTTTGCAACCGTAATCGGTAGCGATCTGTCTGATGGCGCTCTCTCGTGCGAAGGGAGTCTTGGCGTTGCGTAGTTTCTGTTGATCCTTGGAGTGACTGTAGAGCTGATCCACAATGGATCCCCGGCGAATTCGCGACTCCGGGGGAATGACCAGCGCCGTGCGATTCTCGGCGGAGTGCACCCGGACATCGTTGATTTCCAACAGCCAAGCGGGGTCTTTGGGCGTCTCCGGAGGCGGCTCGTCAATCCAAGGCTGTTGCCTGGTGTAGGTGCCGAAAGGCCATCGCGACTCCAGGCTGCCGGACGATTGGCATCGCGTGCATTGAATGCGGCGCCCCGTTTCGGTATCGACGAGCTTGAGATATGGGCTTGTCCGGTCGGCTCGGCATTGACTTTGTTCTGGGTCGCGGGAGTCCGCGTGCGCCAGATCATGCCACGGCGCATCGGCGAGATAGCCGTTCTCGTGCACAAGAACCCACGGCGACTGTTCTAGCCGGCCTTCGCAGTCCCCGGCGTTCCCGGTACAGCGAAGGTCTTCCATCTCCCTCACATCCGGGTTGCGCCAAGGCGTTCTGTGCATCAAGCCGCAATTCAGACAACGCATCCAGGAGGGGAACCGCTGCGCCGGTATCCAGCCATGCACGACACCGTCGAGCTCGTGTTTGATAGGGGGCCTGCACAACGCCTGATTGATGCCGAGGGCGCTGCGCACTTGGTCCACATAGCGGATTTCTCGGTCGCACGCGCTTTCGCCCGGTGGGTTCCAGTAGCGGATATCCTGCACCACCATGAGGCTGTCGGACCCGCGCACGATGGCGCCCACCGAGCAATGGCGGAGCAGATGCGACAGGCGAACGGGCAGGAACTCTTCAGCCATGCACCTTGATCACTCCCTCGCTCTCCACGTTGCGCATCGACTGCAACGTAGCCCATAACCCGCGACGCATCTCGCCGTGATCGTAGAGCAGTCTTTCGGCGTTTCGTTCGCGACCCCACGCATAGTAGCGGAGGTCGATCTCTTCCGTCTCGCAGCGACGCGCCTCGTCATGCCACTGCGCGACGAGACTTTCGATATGCGCATCGATCTCGGCCGCACGCGGCCGTCCCACCGCTTCCATGCACCGCCGCTTCAGGGCGTCAATTACCGCCCGGACTTGCGGCGCGTCCTTGTTGAACGCGCCGGCGGACTTGTTGCCGCACAGGTCAGCGCAAGCGTGTCGAAGGGCGATGACGAGGGCGGCGTGCAGCGCACGAGTGCGGACCTGGTAGGTATAGGGCGTGACGCTGCTCGGTTCCACGAAGCGATAGAACGACTCGTGGTAGGGACGAAAGCTCTCGTAGTGTGAAAGGCTCCTCGCCTGGTGGCGGTAGTAGTTGGCCACGATCAAGCCCGGCACTTCGGCGCGACCGACCCGGCTGGTGGCTTGGATATACTCTGCGGAGGTCAGTGGCTGGCCGTTGACCACCATCAACGCCAGCCGCGCCACGTCAAGGCCCACGGAGACCATGTTCGTCGCCAACACGGCGTCAAGACTGTCGGTGTCCACCGCCGGCTTGGTTAACCGATCAAAAGTCTCGCCGTTCTTTTCGGCGCGTTGCATGCTCGTGATCTGCTCGATCCGGGGATTCTGGAATCGGCTCGCGTCGCCTTCGGATTCACTGCGATCTTGGGACTCGTCGTCCCCGGATCGCTTTGCCTCGTGAAACTCATCCAATAGCATGCGACCGAAGGCGCGCACATCCGTCAAAAACGCGTTATGGCTGTTGCCGACGCCCCGCAGGCTGCCGTGGAAAAGAACCTGGGTCCACCAGGCGTCTACCAGCGCTTCTCTGTCCGCGTCCTCGTCGAACAATATCAGTGGTGCCGCCAGGAGGGCGGCGGCGAGTGGCGCGAGGCAGTGCTGTTGATCGAGCAGGGGAGCGAGATAACCGAGATAGACCCGTCCGGGACGCGATTCGTCCGTGTGTGCGAAGTAGGAGTCGTCGCAAGACAGCCCGGGGGGCGGGAACACTGCCAGATTCCTTGCATACAGGCGACGTATTTGCTCCTTCGCCATGCGGATGGTGGCTGTGGAAGCTATGTACTTGGGACGTACGCCGCGTTGCATGAGCAGCGTGTCGAAACCTGCCTCGTACAGACCGGCCACCGAACCCAAGGGGCCAGTGACAAGGTGCAGTTCGTCCTGAATCACCAATTCCGGCGGTCGGCAGCGCCGTGTCGCACCGCCGAAAAAAGCCCCCGATCGTTCTTCCCACGCGACGCGTGCGAACTTGTCGATGGTGGCGATCAACAGGGATGGCGGGTTCTTGTAAAGGGCCTCGTCCACTACGTTGCAGGGCAGTGGGCGTCGATCCTGGCCGAATTCGCACTTGGTGTTAACGCAGTGAAAATAGAAGTCGTCAAGCGTTGCTTGGTAGCCGTGCATGGGGTCAAGACGCGTGCCGCACCACGGACAGCTATCCAACACGAGGGCGTGCCGCGCCATTACCGAGCCGCCCGCAATCTCCTGTGCGCGTTGCATGGCCTCCTCGAACCGGTTGGGACTGCTAGCGCGGCCAACCCACATGCCGACACTGATCGGTTCGTCGCCCAGCCGCTCTGGGTCGTCTCTGCGAATCAACTCAAGGGCGCACACCATCCGCGCGGCGCGTTCGAACTGCTGTCGCGTGAGCAGCCGTAGCGTGTAACGCATGAACGCGGAGGTTCCGCCGCCGGTGTCCGGATACTTGAGCCTTCTCCAAACGATCAGAAAGGCTGCCAGGCCCAGGTACGCTTCGGTCTTGCCGCCGCCGGTCGGGAACCAGATCAGGTCCAGGACATCCCGAAACGCGTTCTCTTCTCGAATGGTGGATTCCATGACCGTAAGCAGAAAGGCCAATTGAAACGGTCGCCACCGAGGTTCCTCTTCGGTTTCCGTACGTTGGACGTGATCGATCCGACCCATCTGATCGCGCATCGCCCGATTCGCCAAACAGAACGACTCCGCAGCCAGTGGATCTTCGCGGAGCAGTCTCACGCTGCCGTTCATCCGCACCAGGGCTTGCTTCATTCGGGCGCAGATACGCCTGCCCGCCGCCTTGTTGGGGGTACCCTCGAATGCCTCTGCGTCGCATTGCCGCTGCGCAATCCAATCGCCGTAGCCGTCGACGAACCGCTGAAGTTCATCAGGTCTGGTCGCCTCGGCCAAGCGACCGAATTCAAGCACGTCATCGCTGCTGCGCGCATTGGTGGTTATCGGAACTTGCACACACGGGATGAATTCGCTTCGGATGCGCGGCACTCCCTCTGCGGGGATATCCCAATCGACGGCCGCGCCATGCCCGACCGCGTAGATGCGCCGGTCCCGGTACTGAAGTTCGAGTTCCTGCTCTTCCTCCGTCAGCAGGCTCGGGTCGACGCGCGGGTATTCCACGAGCTGGCCACCTTCAACGGCGCACTCGATCTGCGCCTCGAACAACGATTTGTTCACTCGTTCGACTTGACGTTGGCGCGAAGCAACATTAGCAATCTCACCGCGATTGACGAGCGTTACAGTGAGTATGTCACCGTCCCGATGGGGCCTTGCCCGAACGTCGACACCAGCCCGATCTGCCAAAATTCGTCGACTCGGTTGGTCGGACTTCGACCAGATCAGGGTTTGTTCGTCGAGTGGAGTCCTTTCGTATCGTCTCGCCTGAAAACGGCGAAATTCGTCACGATCATCGGTAGCCGTATAGATGGCGGCCGAAGCTGTGATCGACAGGCGCACATCGCCACGAACGCAAAAGGAGAATCCGACCGACGAGGGCGGCACATACCGCCGCCTGCGCGCCGGTTGCGCGAGCGATTCGCCTTCTTCGGCGTTGGTTGCGAGCGTTTCTTCCTCTTGGTCTTCGAGCCGCGCGGAATCCATGGCCGCCAAGTCCGCTGATGCGGGGTCGATGCCAGACTCGCCGGGCTCGATGGGGTACAGCACACCAGTCGGGTATCTGACCAAGGGTGGCACCGCCAGTTCGCCCTCGCCGGCGGGACCGATCAGTTGTTGGCGTAGCCAGTTAACGAGTTTCTCTCTGCCCCTGACGTAGACCACTACTGCCCCGTACACCCGATCAGCTTGATGGACAGTTTACCGCCTAACTGACGTCGGCTATTTTCTGAGCATTCGCGTTCGATGGTTCAACGCGCCGTCTCGATGCGCTTGGCCTTCGTTTTGTCGTACCACAACCCGCTTGGGAAGGGCGATGGTTACTGGGAATCAAGCGCCCCTTCGGGCGGGCCGTCCCAATGGACGCGAGCGAGGCCCTGGGCGGCGACCGGATAACCCGAATCACTTGATATCCCCAAGGCAGCACGCGGTCTGGTCCATCGGCCAGTTCCGATAGCCGTCCGCGCCCGCAAAAGCCCTCGCGCTCGATGCTGTCCGTCCGCAGTTCAAGTCATGCGGTCTCGGTAGGACCATTGTTAAAAAACGATGTGATGTATAAAAAAGCACTGTAAAAAAGCAGTTGTTGGTTCCAATGTTCTGTTTGTTCTCAAGGTCTCTGACCTGCGTCTCGGTCATGAGCCTTCGACGGTTACCGTCTTTCCTGACATAAATGGATTGACCGCAATCCGCACATTTTTTCTTACGTTTCGGCGGCGGATCTTGAACCACTCCGCAATATGGGCAGGCAGGATCAACCAATTCATTGGGAGATGAACCTGCCGTCGCGACGTGCCGAACGCCATCCTTTCGAGAAGACCCGCCGAAAGCAATGGAGTGAACCAACATTCGCAGAAGCAAGAAGACCGGATACAGCCCCAACGTGACAATCGTCAGCACCATAAACTTCATGCCTTCGACCCGCGTGGTACTACTCCGGGTATCGCGTCACGGGCCGTTCCACGGGTCAATGACTTCGATACCCATGTCGCCGAAGTCCCGGACGTTACGCGTCGCCACCGCCATGCCGCGCGAGCGGGCTACCGCCACGATCTGACAATCAGACTGTGAGATCGGCCTCCCGAGGGTGCGGCGGGCCCGCGCGATCTCCGCATAGGCGCGGGCTGCAGCGCTGTCAAACGAAAAAACTCGGCCGGCGAACAGACCGGTGAAAGCACGCTCGGCAGCCTCTGCAAGGTTCCGGCGGCGCGCGCCCTCTGGCAGGATCGCGATCCCGGTACGGACTTCCGCCTCTGTCACCGCTGTCACGAACAGCTCTCGCGTAGGCCGGTTGTCCATCCAGGCAAGAACCTCCGCGCTCGGATCCTTGCGCATCAGCTCGGAAACGACATTGGTGTCAAGCACGATCATTGCCGCCGCCTCAATCGAACCGCAGTGGTTCCCTCATCGGTTCGCGCGGTGGAAGGTTTAGCTCAATACCGCCGAAGGGCTTGAACAGTTCGTGGATTGCTGTTCCCAGTCCCCTCGCTGGCGCGGCCTCCCGAGCGACCGCCTCGGCCAGGATCAGCCGTGCTTCCTCTTCCATGGAACGGCCGTTTCCCGCCGCCTGCATGCGCAGCCTGGTCTTCACATCGTTGTCGAGATTGCGGATTGTGATGCTCGCCATGGCTAGCCTGCCGGTCTATGTTGAATTGCACCGTACAGCGTGATTGCGGTGCAATCAAGCCGACGACGGGAGGCCGTTGTTCGTCGCCCCGCCTCGTGACGGTTTCCCCTCGTCAGCCCAGGCTCTCGTAGACTGCCTGCTCAAAAGCCAGGTAGAGGGGCAGGGACTTCTCGTCTGCGAACGGCAGGACTTGCGTCAGGAAGGCGCCGCCGACGCCTTTCGTCGGATCGATCCAGAAGTAGGAGTTGGCGAGGCCGGCCCAGCCGAGACTCCCCGCCGAGCGGCCGGTCGGCGCATCCTCGGTATTGATCATGAAGCTGAAGCCCCAGGTCTTCGGTATGCCGGGGAAAAGCTCGGCGTCATTCGAGTACGGCGGGACAACGCTCTTGAGCGGTCCGACGCGACACGCACCCATCTGGTTGCGCGACATCGCCTCCACCGTTTCGGGCGCGAGGATCTGCTCGCCGTTGACCCGACCGCGGTTGAGCATCATCCGGATGAAGCACAGGTAGTCGCCGATGGTGCCGTATAGCCCGGCGCCGCCCAACTCGACCTCCGGGTCCTGGGGCAGTTCGAAGTCCATCTGGGGTATCAGCGAGCCGTCTTCCGCGCGCTGGTGAATCTTCGCAAGCCTGGCCCGCATCGCGTCGGTGATACGGAATGCGGTATCGCGCATGCCGAGCGGCTGGAGCAGGTGATCGCGAAAATACTCCCCGAGTCGCTGTCCGCTCACCGCTTCGATCATCTTGCCCACCCACTCCATGTTGATGCCGTATTCCCAGCGGTCGCCCGGATCGAAGAGGAGCGGTGTGCTGAGCGCCGCGTCCTGGCAACTGATGATCCCGGGAGTGCCGGTAGCCGTCTGGTAGCCAATGATCGATGCGTTCCAGATCTCGTAGGAGAAGCCGGCCGTGTGTGTGAGGAGGTGGCGCAATGTGAGGGCGCGGCTGGGCGCGCGCGTGCGTGGTTTGCCGTCTTCTTCGAAGCCTTCGAGCACGCGGGCGTCGCCGAGGGCGGGAACCACCTGGGCCGCGGGCGTCTCGAGGTCGAGCCGGCCCCGCTCTACGAGCTGCATGGCGGCCGCGCCGGTCAGCGCCTTGGTCATCGACGCGAGCCAGCCGACGGTATCCGGGGTCATCTCTTCGCCGCCGCCCAACACGCGCTCGCCGAACCCGCCGAGGTAGAGGTTGCCGTCACGGTTGGTGGCGCCGGCGACGACGCCTGGGACCGCGCCGTCGGCGGTGGCGTTGCGCAGGAGCGCGTCGGCCGTCTGCTGGATGGACATGACTTTCCTCCGGGGTTCAATGATCGGCCACTGGGATTCTGTCGATTGACATCTTGCGCTGCAATGTTCCTGTGCGAGAAGCCGCGCGTCATGCTCGCCGAGTCCCGATGTGCTCAGGACTTTCGGCGTGGTGTACTCGCCGAGTCCTGCCGGGTATGGTCGCTTCGTGGACCTGCGTCGCGTAGCCGTCATCGTTTGGGTGCTGAGCTGGATTGGCATGTTCGTCGCGTATATCGCGTCGGCGCAGCAGGATCACATCCCCAGTTGCATTCCGCACCTTGCCGGCTGCACCAGTGTCAGCTCGGCCGGGCGACACGGCGCCGGCTTCTTCATATTCAAGGCCACCATGATGCCGGCGGCGGTCTTCCTCATGGTGTACTGGGTGTTGTGCGGCCATTGGCTCCGCTGCTGCGGCGAAACGTCGGCCCGGTGGCGTGGGTCCATCGTGTGGGTTGGATTGGTCGGTGCGGCCTTTCTCGTGCTCTACACCACCTTTCTCGGGTCGGAGGGAGACTTCTACCGGACGCTGCGCCGCTACGGCACGGTGATGTTTTTCGGCCTGACCTATCTGGGACAGTTGCTGCTCACGTACCGGGTGCAAGCAGCGATCGGCGACACGCCGCTCGTGCGGGCGAAGGTCTGGCTATGCTTGGCCGTACTCATTGAGGGATTGGTGCTGATCGCGCTCACCAATCTGATTGAGGATGACGACTGGCTTGAGAATCTGACCGAATGGCACGTCAGTTCAGCCATTTCCTTCTATCCCTTCCTGACATGGTTGATGTGGCGGAACACCCGACTGACCGTCGAGTTCTCCCTGAAACCCCGCTCAGGTTGACCTGTGGCCGCTCGAAATGTCCCGGGTCACACCATCCGGGCGGGAATCAATCCGAGATTGTTGCCTTCGAGGATGCGCTCGGCTCGATAGCTGGACCGCACAAGGGGTCCCGCCGCGACTTCGGTGAAGCCGCGCTCGAGACCCTGCTCTCGGTACTCGGCAAATTGATCGGGATGCACCCACCGCTCGACGGGGAGATGGTTCGCGGTGGGGCGCAGATACTGGCCCAGGGTCAGGACATCGACGCCGGCGTCGCGCAGGTCGTCCATCGCCTGTCGGATTTCATCGCCGGATTCGCCGAGGCCCAACATCAGGCTGGATTTGGTCAGGACCGTAGGTCGCGAAACCTTGGCGTGGCGCAATACGTCGAGGGTCTGCGCGTAGCCGGCGCGGACATCGCGCACGGGGTGGGTCAGACGTTCGACCGTCTCGATGTTCTGCGCGAAGACATCGATACCACTTGTTGCGACCGTCTCCACCGCCGCATGGTCGCCGGCGAAATCCGGCGTCAGGGCTTCCACGCCGATCCCCGGGTTCAAGCGTTTGATAGCGCGTACGCATGCGGCGTAGTGCCCGGCGCCGCCGTCGGCGAGGTCGTCGCGGTCTACCGAAGTGAGGACGACGTACTTGAGGCCCATGAGCCGGACGGACTCTGCGGCGTGGCGCGGTTCATCCGCGTCGAGACGACCGTTGGGGTTGCCGGTGTCGACGGCGCAGAAACGACACGCGCGGGTGCACACCGATCCCATCAACATGATTGTCGCCGTGCCTCGGTTCCAGCACTCGCCGATGTTCGGGCAGTGGGATTCCTGGCATACCGTGCTCAGGCCATGCTCGGTGACCGTCCGGCGGACTTTTTGGAAGCCCGGGCCGCCGCCGAGCCGCACCCGCAACCAGGGCGGCTTCGGCCCCGCCGCGGGACGCGCCGTGGGATCGACCTTGATGCCGTCCTTGATCGCGCGGATGCCATCGGCATTGCGAAACTTGACGCCGCTTTTCGTCATGACCCGATTGTAGTTCGCCATCCTCGAATGACCTAGCGGTCGTCGCGTAGCCTGGCGCGGACCTGCATCAACACTTCGCCGTACGTGTTCAGTCCTCGGGTGTCGCGACCGCAGCCCCAGTAGTAGTCGTACTGGCTGGTCTCGATGATGCGGCGCTCACCGGTGCCGAGAAGGGCGGCTGCGGCGTTCTTCGAAGTGCGGCACTTGCGATATATGCCGCGCGTCATGTACGTCTCCCTGAGCTTGTTCCAGTCGTCCCGGATGCGCCGCTTGTTGCGCGTGGCCACCCGCCGCGCCGCGTTCGGGGTATCGGCCGCGCAGATCGTCTTGCGCAGGTCGACGTCGGTAAACTTCATGGCTTCGAAGTAGTGTGCGACGGACGGCCATGCTTCGCCGTCGAGTTCGAATCCGTGCCGGGAGTACGCGGACAGCGGGTCGGTCGCGTCTTCCATGGACACCAGCACGGCGTCCTGATCGATAGGTTCGAAAGGCACTAGAAGGCGGCGTTGTTCGGCACGCGCGGAAACGGGACGACGTCGCGAATGTTCTCCATGCCGGTGGCGTACAGCAGCAGCCTTTCGAGCCCCAGTCCGAAGCCCGCGTGGGGCACAGAGCCGTAGCGACGCAGATCCAGATACCACCAGAGGTTGTCCGCCAGGGAATCGTCCATGCGGTCCTCAAGCACGTCGATACGTTCTTCCCGCTGACTCCCGCCGATGATCTCGCCGACGCCGGGCAGTAGCACATCCATCGCTGCCACCGTTTTACAATCGTCGTTAAGACGCATGTAGAAAGATTTGATTTCTTTCGGATAATCTACGACTATGACAGGGCCGTGCACATGCCGCTCGGTGAGGTAGCGCTCATGCTCGGATTGCAGATTGAGCCCCCACTCAACAGGAAATTCGAAAGATTCGCCCGACGCTTGGAGAATGGCGACGGCTTCGCCGTAGGGCAAACGTTCGAACGGGGCGTCGATCACCCGTTGTAGCCGATCAATGACGCCGGGTTCGATGCGGTCGGCGAAAAAAGCCATGTCGTCGGCGCACCGCCCGAGCACATCCGCGAGCACTGTCTTGAGAAAATCGGAAGCGAGATCGGCATTGTCGTCGAGGTTGGCGAACGCGATTTCCGGTTCCACCATCCAGAACTCGGCCAAGTGTCGCGTCGTATGCGAGTTTTCCGCCCGAAACGTGGGGCCGAAGGTGTAGACCTTGCTCATCGCCAGGCAATAGGACTCGACGTTCAGTTGGCCGGATACGGTGAGAAAGGTCTCGCGGCCGAAGAAGTCGTCGCTGTAGCCCCCTGCGGTTCGGTTCGCGATGTCGAGCGTGCTGACGCGGAACAGATCGCCCGCGCCTTCGCAATCGCTGGACGTGATGATGGGCGTATTGACCCAGAAGAAACCTCGCGAATCGAAATAGCGGTGTATGGCTTGCGACAGCGCATTGCGTACACGCGCAATCGCGCCGAAGGTGTTGGTGCGCGGACGCAGGTGGGCGACGGAACGTAGATATTCGAATGTGTGACGTTTCTTGGCGATGGGGTAGGAGTCGGGTTCGACAACCCAACCGGCGACACGGACGCTATCGGCGTGGATTTCCCGGCCTTGGCCGCGACCCTGGGAAGCGACGACAACGCCGCTGACCTCGACGGCGCATCCGGCGGTGAGGGCGGTGAGTTCGTCGTAGTTGGCGAGGTCCTGGTCCGCCACCACCTGGACCGCATCGAAACACGAGCCGTCGTGCACGTGGATGAATGAGAAACCGCCCCTCGACGTGCGCCGGGACCGAACCCAGCCAGCGATGGCAACGGCGTCGCCGGGGGCGATATCTTCGTGAATAACGGCTGAAACCGGCGTATGTTGCAAACGGGGCTCGCGTGCCCGGACGATGCAACGATTATAGGTTGCCGTGCGCGGAGCGGACAATACGAGCGATGGTCGCTCGCATGACGGCAGGATGTAGCCAAAGGCTGTAAAGGCTGTGTAGATGCGACGAGTGCATGGCTGCCGCCTCCGGCGGTGCGATCGATGACGCCACGGCTTATCGTTGGCGCGGCCGCGCTGGCCGTCCTGGGGCTCGGCTTTTTGGTATGGAATGCGCTGCTGCCTCGAGAACGCGGCGCGCCGATATTTGCTCCGGTATCATCGCAGACGGTTCCCGCGTCCCCTGAAGCAATCGTCGAAGAGGTCCCCCCGCCCGATCCGCCGCCTACCGAATCCGCGTGCGTGCCGGTCCCCGCGCCGGGATTGCCCCCGCTCGACGACAGTGACGATTTCATTCGCACGCAGATGGACGCTTGCCTCGCCGCGTTTTTCTCGGGTGGCTCGCCGAATGGCTTACCGGATGGCACGGCCGACATCTTGCGGCGCGCGGCCGCAGTGGTGGAGAACGCCGCGCGTGGCGAATTGTCGCGGGGCCGTTTCGCCCTCATCGAGGCGCCCGCCGGAGAATTCAGAACCGAGACGCGCGGAGATCGGCACTACATCGACAATGCGACCTTCCGCCGCTACGACGCGGTGGTGGATGCCTTGACATGCATGCCGCCGGAACGGATCGCATCGCTCACGCGGTTGTTGCGGCCCCTGTTGGCGCAGGCGATGCGCGAGTTGGGCCTTCCCGAGGCGGATGTCGATGCAATGGTCGACGGCGCGTTGGCGGCGATCCTGGCCGTTCAGTTTCCGGCGTTGCCGGTCGAGGTCGTGCGAGAAGATGCGCTATTCAAGTATGCCGATGCCGAGATCGAAGCCGCTTCTGGGCTGACCAAGCAGCTCGTCCGGCTGGGACCGGACAATCTCGCCAGGCTGCAACGCTATGCGGAACAAGTGCTTGCGGTGCGCCGGCAGCCGCCCTCGGAAACTGCGTGCGTTGATTGAGGACTTTTCCGCAACAGATTGTGGGCGCAGCCTCGGCGCGATGGTCTGTCGCTTTGATGAGGATGGCTCTCATCGACTCGACCTCTTGCAACGCATATGTCTCCTCAAGGTCAGGAGAGTTGGCAGAAACCATGACCGGGCCTAAACTGTACGACCGTACGGTGCAAAGGTCGAAGCATGAATCACGTGGGTGCTGAAGAAGCGCGACAAAAGTTGCCGGAGCTGATTGATCGAGCGGAACGTGATGGGACGGTGACGATCATAAGCAAGCGGGGGGTGCCAAGGGCCGCGATTGTTCCCGTGTCCCACGTTGCGCGTACAACCGCGCCGAATTTCACGGCCTTGCGAGGGTCGGCGCGGGGCTGTTACGGCGATGTCTCGGAGTACATTGACGAACTACGCCGCGAATGGTGAACGCAGGGTTCCACCGGGGGCGCCTTCGGCTCCGACTGTGGTGTGCGAGGGATACCGGCCCCGCTCGTTGACCATGCAAGATATTGGCGATCTACCGCGCCGGGGCCGGATCTTGGTGGACAGCGCCCCGATAATCTACTGGTTCGAAAATCATCCGGTTTTCGGACCGCGCTTTACCGACCTGTTCGATCGGGCCGAGGCGGGAGACCACCAATTGGTGATTTCGACGGTCACCTTGGTCGAGGTCCTGACCGGTCCGTTGCGGCAAGGCAACGAACAGCTTGCCGATGACTATCGGCAGGCGTTGACGAGACCGCCGACGTGGCAGGTTGCCGATCTGACGATCGCGATCGCCCATCGGGCCGCTCGTATCAGAAGCCAGACCAGACTCCGCTTGCCCGACGCCGCGATTGTCGCTACAGCACTGGAGATGTCCTGCATCGCCCTCGTCAGTCACGACCGGGACTTTCGCGCGCTTGATCAATCGACAGAACGCATCACCGTATATCCTTGATCTCCCTGCAGTTTGTTAGCTGCGGGCCGACGCGAGCGCGACCTCTACCCGGCTGGGGTCTCGCCTTCTCGCCAACGCTCGGCGTAGTGCGCGAGATCGATATCCTTGCGGAAGGGCCCACGCGCAGCCGTCCATTCCGCGTCCTGTTCGACGTAGCGTTTTTCTTGCAGCAAATACCGGGCGACGGCCTGTCGAAACCCGGCATCCCGGATCCAATGGACCGAATAGGTTGGCTGCGGCAGGTAGCCCCGGGCGACCTTGTGCGAACCCTGCGCCCCGGCTTCAACGCGTTGCAGACCGTGCGCGATGGCGAAGTCGATGGCTTGGTAGTAGCAGATCTCGAAGTGCAGAAAGGGATGATCCTCGACGCAGCCCCAGTTGCGGCCGAATAGCGCATGGGAGCCGATGAAGTTCAGCGCCCCCGCGATGTAGCGGCCGCGTCTGCGCGCCATGATCAGCAGCGTTCGCTCCGGCATCGTTTCGTTTATCAGGCTGAAGAACCGACGGTTGAGGTATTCCGAGCCCCATTTGCGGTTGGCGGTATCGACGTAGAAGGCGTAGAAAGAGTCCCAGTGGCGTTCGGTCAGGTCGCTACCGGTGACCCACTCAACCTCGATGTCGTCGGAAATCGCGTCGCGACGCTCGCGGCGGATGTTCTTTCGCTTTTTCGACGCCAGTTGCGAGAGGAAGTCGTCGAAACTGTCGAAACCCGCATTCGTCCAGTGATATTGCGTATCCATTCGCTGCAGCAGGTCGAGCTTCGCGGCCCGCTCCCACTGCGATTTCGGCATGAAGGTGTAGTGCAGGGAACTGACCCCGATGCGCTCGGCGACCTGCACGCTCGCTGCGAGAAGCTGTTCCTCGACAAGGGCCGCGGGTTGGCCTTTGGCGGGAAGCAGGCGACGGCCGGTCGCGGGGGTGAAGGGGATGCTGGCCTGCAGCTTCGGATAGTACTCGCCGCCGGCGCGGTACCAGGCTTCCGCCCAGCCGCCGTCGAACACGTATTCGCCTCGGGAGTGCGATTTGAGATACATCGGCGCAAGGCCGAGGATCTCGTCGCCTTCGCGGAGCACCAGGTGAAACGGCTGCCAGCCCGTCTTGGGCGACGCGCTGCCGCTCGCCTCGAGCGCATGCAGAAATCGGTGGTCGAGAAACGGGTTGTATTCGCCGCCCGCATTCGCGCAACGGTTCCACGCCCGCGCCGGGATGCCGGTGATATCGTTGCAGATGCTCGCGGTTCGTTCGCTCAATGCTTACCCCAGTGTTGCATCGAACATTCTAACGGACGCTGAACAGGGGTTGACGGCGCGTTTTTGTTTGCTGCGTCGGGAGCCTCGGCGGGAGTCTCGGCGCGAGCCTCGGCGCGAGCCTTGATACAATGATCGAATGGACAAGAAGGCACTGCTTTCCGAGCTGAAGATCGATCGCGATTCCGACAATTCGCCGTCTTCCATCCGCCCGTTCAAGTGGCTTTTGCTGATCGCTGTTGTCGGAGGCGCGGGTTTCGTCGCGTTCACGGCAGTTCTGCCGAGCGAGGCGTCGACGGTGCCGGTTCGAACCGCGGTCGCGCAGAACCTGGCGGCGGTGCCGGCCGGCGATAGCGTGCTGGACGCGACCGGCTACGTCGTGGCGCGACGCCAGGCGACGGTCAGTTCCAAGACGACCGGCAAGGTCGTGGAGGTGCTGGTCGAGGAGGGCATGTACGTTGAAGAGGGGCAACTCCTGGCGCAACTCGACGACAGCATTACAGGGGCGCAACTCGAATTGGCGGAGTCCCAGCTTCGCGCCTCCGGCGCGAGCCTCGACGAGATGAAGGTGCGGCTCAAACAGGCGCGGCTGGACCTGGAGCGGACCTCGGGTCTGGCGCAGCGGGAACTTGCGAGCCAGGCCCATCTGGATCGGGACACGCTTACGGTTGAGGGACTGATGGCGCGGCTCGCCCGCGTGGAACAGGAGTTGAACGTCGCCGAGCGTCACGCGGATGTGCAACGGCAGATGCTGGCGGACATGCAGATCCGCGCGCCCTTCGCCGGGGTTGTTGTCGCCAAGGCCGCGCAGCCCGGTGAAATGATCTCGCCCGTGTCCGCCGGGGGCGGTTTCACGCGCACGGGCATATGCACTATTGTCGACATGGACTCGCTCGAGGTGGAAGTCGATGTCAACGAGGCCTACATCAATCGCGTGTTTCCGGGGCAACCGGCGACGGTGGCGTTGAACGCCTACCCGGATATACACCTGCCCGCGGCGGTCATCGCGATCATCCCCACGGCGGATCGCAACAAGGCGACGGTCCGGGTGCGGATCCGCTTCCTGGAACGCGATGATCGGGTATTGCCCGATATGGGGGTCAAGGTGCGCTTTCTGGACGATAAGCCAACGCCGCCACCCGTCGCCAAGATAGGGGTGCTGGTGCCCGCCGATGCGGTCACGGACACCGGCAGCCAGGCCTACGTCTGGGTCGTGAGCGAGGATCGGGTCGCGCGGCGCCCGGTCGTCATCGCCGAGCCTCATGGCGCACGTCTGCGCGTCGTCTCCGGATTGAGTGACGGCGAACGCGTCGTCTCCTTCCCGGCCGGCTCCTCTGCTGACCTGGACCTGGCGGACGGCGACCGCGTGCAGATCGTGAATTGAGCGGTCGTCGCGATTTTCCCCCGATGTGCTCCTTCTTGATCGTGGATGCCGAGACTGTCGAAACGCCGGAGTTGCGCGGCGTCGAAGTTGGAACGGGCGGTCCGGGGCGAGCCGTTTCACTCCGGGGCGCCGCCGCGCCGGCCGACGCGTGCGTTGCCGAGCCGGGCTTCGCGCGCGCCGGACGCGCATTGTCGATTGCGAGGTTCCTGATATTGGTTCAAACGGTGCTTGAAGACGCTGGCATGGCGCCCGGATTCTTCCTGACCGGGCCGAGCCGATTGCGCGGAGTCGAGGATGCGCGCAACCCTGACGTCTGTTTCTTCCTCAATCCGAGGCACGCGATACACGCGGCGGTCGTCGAGGGAGACCTGGATGCGCGCCGAGGCGATCCCATGCCGGATCTCGTGGTCGAGATCGACCGTCCCGCGAGGACGACGGATGCGCTGGCGCCATACTTTCGAATGGGGGTGCGGGAGGCGTGGACCTGTAACCAAGACAGCGGCGCGCGCATATGGGTGCCGGACACGCGGGCCGGACTCGGGGTCAGGTCGACCGATCGCAGTCGCGCGTTACCGAATCTGCGGCCGTGGGACATCGACGACCTCCTTGCCGCGCGCACGCCGACGGAGATATCCGGGAATGCGCGCCGCCTGGCGCGGCGCGTGGGGCGGGCGATTCTCGCGCAGCAGCAAGGTCAGTAACCGGCTCGAAAGTCTGATATAACAGCGCCGCGCGAGCCCGGTCGGGAACGCGGCGGGGCGAAGCCGCGTAGCTACAAATAGTGAATGGTTTGGAGAGGTGGCATGCCCATCGTCAGTCTGGAGGAAGTCGCAAAGCGCTACAGGAAGGGCCGCGAGGTCATCGATGTGCTTACCGGCATCGACCTGGACATAGAGGACGGTGACTTCCTCGCGCTCATGGGTCCTTCGGGCTCGGGCAAGACAACGCTGTTGAACCTCATTGGCGGCCTCGACAGCCCGACCTCGGGCGCCGTTGTTGTCGGCGGACAGTCGCTCGGCGACCTCTCCGCCAAGGCATTGGCCAGGTGGCGATCCCGGAATATCGGTTTTGTATTTCAGTTCTATAACCTGCTTCCCGTGCTCAATGCGCGGCGGAACGTGGAACTGCCGCTCCTGCTGACAAACCTGTCGCGTGCGCAGCGCAGGAAGAACGCGGAGACGGCCCTCGAAATCGTCGGCTTGAGCGACCGCGCCCGACACAAGCCCGGAGAGCTGTCCGGCGGCCAGCAACAGCGGGTGGCGATCGCGCGGGCGATCGTCGCCGACCCGGCGCTCCTCGTGTGCGACGAACCCACCGGCGATCTCGACAGGGCGACGGCGGAGGAGATCCTCGACCTGCTCAGCATCCTTAACCGCGAACACGGGAAGACCGTCATCATGGTGACCCACGATCCGAAGGCGGCGGATCATGCGAGTCACATACTGCACCTCGACAAGGGGCAACTGGTCGAGCAGGCGGCATGAATGTTATTGGCCTCGTCTGGTCCAACCTGTTCCGGAGAAAGACCCGCACGATCCTGACCCTGATGTCGGTGCTCGTGGCGTTCGTGCTGTTCACGTTGCTGCGGGCGGTCGCGGTCGCGTTCTCGGGGGGCGGTTTCGGCGAAGCGGGCATCGACCGCCTGGTCGTATCGCCGAAGTACTCCATCATCGATTCCCTGCCTATCAGCCATCAGCTACAGATCGCCACGGTCCCAGGCGTCGCTGCCGTGACGCATGCGGACTGGTTTGGCGGCATATATCAGGAGCCGCGCAACTTTTTTCCCAAGTTCCCCGTCGATCCCGAGGGCTATTTCGCGTTGTATCCCGAGTTGGTCATAGCACTGGAGGAGCTTGAGGCGTTTCGCGCGACCCGCACCGGCGCGGTCGTATCTGCGGGCTTGGCGGAACGTTTTGGCTGGAGCATTGGCGACAAGATTCCCATCGAGGGCGATATCTATCCGCAGCGCGACGGTAGCCGGCTGTGGGAGTTCGACCTGGTCGGTATTTATCGGGGCGCCCCAGACGACCCGGACCCGGGCGTGTTCCTGTTTCAGTACGACTATTTCGACGAGGCGCGCCTGTTCGGCCACGGGGGCGTCGGCTGGTTCATCGTCCGTGTCGAGGACCCGGAGCACGCCGCGGTGATCGCGAGCGATATCGACAAGATGTTCGAGAACTCCACCAATGCGACGCGCACCGCGACGGAAGACGAGGCCCAACGGGAATTCGCCAAACAGATGGGCGACATTGGCCTGATGACCACGGGAATCCTCGGTGCGGTGTTTTTCACCATCCTGTTGCTGACCGCCAACACCATGGCGCAGGCGCTGCGCGAACGCATTCCCGAACTCGCGGTGTTGAAGACATTCGGCTTTACCGACGGGTCCGTCGGGGCGCTCGTGTTGGGCGAGGCGATACTGTTGTGTCTGGTCGGCGGCGCGCTGGGTATCGGCGTCGCGCTCGCGGCGATAGGCCCGATCAGTGCAGCAGGGGAGCAGTTCGTGGGTCCGATCGAGATCACCTGGCCGATCGTCGCGCAGGGCCTTGCCCTGGCGGCCGGGCTGGGCGCAATCGTTGGCTGCGTGCCGGCGCTCAGCGCGCGGCGCCTTGCCATCGTCGACGCGCTGCGGGAGCGATAGGCGTGTTCTCTCAGATCTTCGAGATCACCCTATTGAGCCTGCGCAATCTGCCGTCTCGCCTCGGCAGTTCGTCGGTCATCATCGTGGGCATCGGCGGCGTGGTCGGCGTACTGGTCGCCATACTGGCGATGGCCAAGGGTTTCGAGGCTTCCATGGACCGCGCTGCAGCGCCGGACCGGGCGATCGTGTTGCGCGGGGGATCCACGAGCGAACTGTCCAGCGGCATGGGTCCGAGGGAGATGGCCGTGATCTCGTCCTTCTCGGAGGTGACTGCGTCCAGCGGTGAGCTATACCTTGTCGCCGACGTACCAAAGCGCTCCAATCAATCCCCGGCCAACCTGGCAATTCGTGGAGTGGAGCAGGGGGCATTCGATATCCGACCGGAGATCTCGATTACTGCCGGGCGGACGTTTGACACTGGGAAAACGGAGATGATTGCCGGCCGGGGCGCTGTTGCGGAGTTCCAGGGTGTGGAAGTCGGATCGACGATCGAACTCCGGAACTCCACCTGGACCATCGTCGGCATGTTCGAGGCCGACGGGTCGGTATACGAATCCGAGGTCTGGGCAGATCTGGCGACAGCCCAATCGATATTTCGCAGAGAGGGAAATGTCAGCTCAATGCGCGTTCGACTGTCGTCATCGGAGGTGGCGGGCCCGTTGTCGGAGCGCGTGGAAGAGGACCCGCGTCTCGACCTCACGCTCACCGGCGAGGACGAATACTTCAGGAACCAGTCGCAGCAATTGACGGCGCTTATCGAAAGCTTCGGCTATGCCGTGGCTGCCATCATGGCGGTTGGCGCCATCTTTGCGGCGCTCAATACGATGTATACGGCGGTTTCGACGCGTACGGTGGAGATCGCAACCTTGCGGGCGCTGGGCTTCGGCGGCACGCCGGTGGTGGTGTCCGTGGTGCTCGAGGCGCTCCTGCTGGCCGTTCTCGGCGGTGGCATCGGCGCGGCGGTTGCCTATTTCGGCTTTAACGGGTGGACCGTTTCGACGCTGTCGGGCTCCTTCTCGCAGGTCGCCTTCGACTTCACGGTGACTCCCGAGTTGCTGATCTACGGAATCGTGTGGGCGGTGGGATTGGGTCTGATCGGCGGCCTGTTTCCGGCAGTTCGCGCGGCGCGGCTGCCGATCACAACCGCACTGCGCGGGGAGTAGCCCGGACACTTCGTCAAGGGCTCCGGCAACCAAACTTGCGTGGAACAAACGCCTCGGGGAAGCGTTAGCGACCGGGGCGGTTGTTCCATGGACGTCGAGCGGGGCCGGGCCACAGGCGAAGCCGAGGGCGCCGGCTGTGGGGCACTGCCGTGGCGCTATCCCGTCAACGCCGCGATGACCTCGTCCAGCACATCCTCGGCCAGCGCCCGCATCTCGTCATCCGTGCGGTCCTGAATGGGATGGCGGACAAAACATCGCTTCGCTTCCATGCCGAGAGCACTCGCCTGGGCGGCGGCGGCTTGTTCGAATCCGCTGGAAGCAATCGCCACAGAGGGCACGCCCTGAATCTCGAACCATACCGTGTCATGCAAACTGCACGTGGTACAGGAGCCTCAGTCGGCCAGCGCCTCGATCACGAAGCCGTTGTTGTCCTTGATCTGCTGCCGTAGCGCCTGTGGCGCGGGCTTCGTGAAGGTCGGTTTGGCGTACCGGTTGATGGCGACGTCTGGCAGGCGTTCGTGCAGCAGTTCTTCCAGGCGGTCGAGCAACACGCTGCCGCGCGGCTTCGAAATATCGAGCAAAGCGAGGCTGCCCGTGATTTCCTGCGGTCGCGCCGAGACATCGCGGGCGATCGGGACGCGCTCGTCGGTGGGATCCATGATGGTGGTCATCGGGGAACTCCTTGAAAGGCAATGCGGCAGATTATAGCGGTACGCTGCATCACGTCGCGCGAGGGCAGGGCCCTCAAGGCACCTCTATCTTCCGCGAGACAGGCATGGAGCCGCCTGGCCCGCTTGCCCAGCCTTGAAAGAACGCGGAGAACTTGCCCGCCTCGGCGCCGGCGACGACGATGTGAATGCTGTCGGCCGATGAGAACTTCGGCGCAGGGCTGTCGAGCTTGTCTTCCGGCATGATGGCCGCGCGCGCCGGATCGAGACCGGCGCCACTGACCGCGTCGGCTACCAGGTCCCTGAGCGGCCTGGACGTGACGTCCTGTATCCGGTTGCGCACATCGGTCTTCGTGTAGTTTTCGGTACGCAACGTATCGAGGTGTTCCGGGGATACCACCAGTATGCAGTCGCCCATATTGTGTGCTCGCACGTGATGCGCGGATTCCATCGACAGGCCTAAGGTGCCGGCGAGTTGATGCGCGGTGCGCGAAGTCTGATCGACGATCAGAGTCGGTCCTCCGGTCATGGCGAACAGGGTCACCACCGAGTCCTGCGCGTCGAAGCCGCGTTCGACGTGCAATGGCGGCCAGGGACTGCGCTCTTCGGATTCGGCGAAGCACATGGAATACTTCATCGGGTTGCCCAATGTGGATCGTTCGGTGCCACCCGGTCGCGCACCGCCGACATTGCGCAGTACGAGACGCACGGCGCGGCCGATTGTGGCATTGGCGCGGTTGCCCTGACCCAGCGCCGAGAGACCCATGTTCATGCCAATTCGCCGCCGGATGGGGCCGTTGACGACCAGGACAGGAGACGCGCCCATGGTGGTCGCCATGACGCCGTGGGCGTTGAACGCGTCGGTGCAGGCCGCCTCGATCGCGGCGATGACCACTGGCAGGTACTCCGGCCTGCATCCGGCGAGGACCGCATTGACGGCAATCTTCTCCACTGTCGCGGGCGCCATATTCGGCGGGATCGTGGCAACGAGGGATTGCGGGTCGCGGGCGGTCCCCTGGAGCATGCGCAGAACGCGTTCCGGCGTCGGTGGCACAACGGGCAGTCCGTCCGAGAAGCCCTGGTCGAACATGAACTCGTGCACGTCGTCGTCTGGCGCGATCTCTATCCGGCGCGCGCGCAACGGACTGTTCTCGGAAGCGGCGCGAAGGCGTTCGTTGATGATCGGATCCTGGGTCAGCGAACCGCACCCCGGTCGCCAATCGGGATAGGCATCCCAGTCCACGGCCGCGCCGTCGGCATGCCGTTCGAAGAATGTGCGCCATTCTCCCTTGTCGAAGCCGACCAGGCGGTCCGCTTCGACGCCTTCGCCGTCGGCAGCGATGACCAGTGGAACGGTCTCGACATCGTAGGCGAACGAGACTTTGAGGGCGGAGTCATCGAGCGCCGGCGCGGTGAGCGAATGCCGGCGGGCCAGTACGTCGTTGCCTTCGGCGGTCTGGCCGACGATCAGGACGTTGAGGTCGGCTTCCCTGTGCAATATCTCGATCAGCGGCATGACCAGGTTGCACGTGGGACAGTCTTCCTTGACGAAGCAGAGCGCCGACTTTCCCACCTGGGGGAAAGCGTGCGTTCTACCGTCGAGGTCTGGTAGCGAGAAGGCGGGCAGCAGGGCCCCCATCAATGCACCTCGGCCTGATCCCCCCACGCCTCCCGCAGACGTTCGAAATTGAATCCTTCTTGCTGGGAGGCCTTGATGACCACCGCTTCCCGACGTGCGATCAGCGCGGCCGCCTCGGGTACGTCCTTCGCCACGTCCGCCGGAACGACCACCGCGCCGTGCTGGTCCGCGTGTATCAGGGCTCCATCCGTTACGCGCATCCCGGCGACGGTGATGGGCGTGCCGAAACCTACGGTGTGCACGAACGCGTGTGACGGTCCGACGCGGTCGGCCAGCATCTGAAATCCTTCGGCGATATCAGGCAGGTCTCGCACGCTGCCGTCGGTGATGAGCCCGACGCAGCCGAGCCCGCAATGGATGTTGCTGTTCACTTCTCCCCAGAACGATCCGTATCCTCGGGATTCTCCATCGAGATCCTGGATGACCATGATGGCCGGCTTGGGTCCGGCGTCTATGTAGGAGTAGTAGCCTTCCCGCAAGACTCTCGCTTTGTTGCCGGAAAGGTCGGAAGGATGCATGGCGCGAATGACCGCGGTGCGCGCATATCCGACCATGGAACCCAGTTCCGGACGGGTGCAGACCAGTGGTTCCACCGTGTAGCCATAGCCCCGCCTTCCCGGGGCAACCACTTCCAGCGCGTTGCATACCGTCGGCGTATCCAGCGCCCGCAAGGCGTCAAGCACGCTTTCATCGAACTGCGACATCGTCGATTCCTTTCCCGAATGAATGTCTTATGGTATTCGGGGCGGCGAAGGATTGGAAAGCTGCGCTTGCCAATGGTCGCGACGGGGGATCGGTCCGTCCCTCCAGTTCGCCAAGGCGGCGGGCGCAGAAGGGCGACATATAATCCGCGGCCGGGCGCGAGTTGGAGGGTCCTTGGGGCATACAATTGCGCGACTACGACTCGGGGTGACATTCGTGATGTCGTTCGCGGCCGCTCTGTCTATCGCCTACATCGCGGCGTGCGCGCTGCTGTGGGCGGTGCAGGAGAAGCTCATCTTCTACCCTCGGGCATTGGCGTATCAGCCGTCGCATCCGGCAGCCGTTTCCATAGAAATCGCTCGCCCCGATGCTGTGCTGCGTGGCTGGATCGTCAACGGGGAGCAGGCCGGGCCGCTCATCGTCTACTTTGGAGGAAACGCCGAGGAAGTATCGGGAAACATTGATTATTTTGCCGACCGGCACGCGACCACCGTGCTTTTCAACTATCGCGGGTACGGCGAGAGTACCGGGAAGCCCTCGGAACGCCATTTGGTGGCAGACGCCGTGGCCGTCTCCGAGTGGACGAAGGCGCGATTTCCCGGCCGACCCCTGGTGCTGTTCGGCTCGAGCCTTGGCACCGGCGTTGCCGCGCTGGCCGCCGCGCGCGTCAAACCCGATGCCGCGATACTCGTGAGTCCCTACCGCAGCATCGGCCGCATCGCGCAGAAGCACTTGCGGGTATTCCCGGTGCGCTGGATGTTGCGACACCCGTTTCGCGCCGAAACCGTTGCCGCTGCGCTGCCGCCAACGCTCGTGATCGCGTCATCGGTGGACGGGGTCATCCCCTACGAGGAAAGCCAGGCGATGGTGCGGGCAATGCGGGCTGCAAAGGACGGCTCCCCTGTCGAGTTTCTCACCATAGATGTTCGCCACGGTGCGTTTCCGGGCCACCCGGAGTTTTGGCGAGCGGTGGACGACTACCTGGCGGGATTATCGCAAGCGTGAACGCCCGACCGATCCTGGACGAATTGGTGCTGGAAACTGGGCTCTACTCGCCTGTGGAGCTGTTGTTGGCCATGAACCGGCTTTCCTACGACGACTACCTGGCGTGGCGTCGGGGCGAACTTGGTGACCTCGATGCAGTTCTGATCGGTGGCCCAGGCGGGGTGAGAACGGTGCTGGAATCGGCGGGGGCGTATTCCAGGACGCTTGGCCTGACCGCCAGGCGGGTCGTCTACGAAGGTTGGGGCAAACACGCCGGCAGGCGTCTCGCAGCGTCTTCTGAGCAGGCGCTCGACGAGTTACTGCATACCCACTATGGCCGCGAATCCCAGGAAGGCCAACTCGACATTTTCCTGGACAGCGCGGAGGTCGTGGCGACCAATGTCCTGGTTGAAGCGCTACGGGCGCGTAGTCCCGACAATGCCCGGCGTGCGCTCGCGCAACTTGCCAGGCTCGCCCCCGAGCACCGCTGCCGCGCACCTGCCGCCGCTCTGATCGAAGCGCTCGAGCTGCCGGTTCCGCAGGATCACGCGGAGGCACTTGAACGGCGTGACACGTTGATAGAAAGGTGGCTGCCGGCGGCTTCGACGTTGCTCGCCGGGAGCGGCCGCGACTTCCTGAGGCCACTGTGGCGGGATGTCGGAAGTGCGCTCGATGCCGCGCGATTCGACCCGCAGCGTCCTGACCGCCATGCGAGTTGGGCATACCGTAATGGCCTCGACTGGGACAACGTCAAGCGTTCAGCGCGCGCGGTTCAAGGATACGCGCGCGTACCGGTGTTGCTGGGACTACTTGCGGAGGCCGAATGGCGGCTTCATGATCGACTGAGCGCAGTCCGGCGTTGGTTCGAACTCTGCCGCGTTGCGCCGCGGCACTTCAAGGAACTCATCGAGTCGCCCGACTTTCCCGACTTGCCGTTGCGGAGGGCTTGGCGGAGCGCGGAGGAACAAGACCTGGAGCCGGAAATACTGGTCGAATGGTTTCCTGCCTGGATGCTGTTGCAGGAGCCGGGACTTGCTCGCGCGCTCGCGCCGAGCGGTGACCTTGTCGGTCCGGGCCGCGCATTCGACCTGGCAATGGCGCTGCTGACGAAGAATCCGGAAGACCTGGGACTCCGACGCGAACTGAAGGCGACCCATCCCGCGCTGCTCGCGCGCTTTCTAGCGGACGCTCGACTCACGGGAGAAGGCTCGCTGAGGCGCCTTCCGGCGGACCCTTTGTGGCCCGAGTCATAGCCAGAATCGTTTGCTCCGGAGCCAGGACCGGACCGGTATCAGTTCGCCTGAAATCGCATCCGAGGCCGGCGAGGCAAGGAAGAGCGCAAGGTTGGCCACATCTTCCGGATTGGGCGGCAGGTCGAGGCGCGGCACCGGATTGCCCTGATCGTCGACGGACGGCGGGATGATGCCGTAGCCCTTGAGCTCTTCCGTGGCGATGAGACCGGGCAGTATGCAGTTGACGTTGATGTTGTGCCTCGCCCACATGCAGGCGAGGTTGTTGGTCAGGCTCAGGACGCCCGCCTTGGCGGCGGAATAGTGAAGCTCGCCCGGGTTGCCCTTGCTGCCCGCGGTGGAGGATACGTTGATGATCTTGCCGCCCTTCTGCGCGATCATTTGCCTGCCGGCGGCGAGACAGACCAGGAAGCAGCCCGTCAGGTTCAGTTCCACGACGTGTCGCCACTCGTCAAGCGGCGTGTCTTCCGGGGGGTGGCTCCGGCCCCAGCGTCCGGCGTTGTTGACGATCACATCGACCGCGCCGAAAGCGTCCACCGTTCTGGCGACCAGCGCTTCGACCTGTTCCGCGTCGGTGATGTCGACCGGAATCGCGAGTGCGCTTTGACCCATAGCCAAGATCACGGCGGCGACTTCCCCGATTTTCTCGGCGTTGCGGCTGGCTACCACGACATTGGCGCCGGCAGCCGCGTTGGATTCTCCTTGCTGCTGCCTGCTGGAGGACGTAGCTCGACGGATATCGTCCCGCGAGAACTGTGTTGCGTTATTCCCCTTCGCGCTTGCGCACGTAGAGCACCAGCTCGTGGTCTACCAGTCGATAGCCGTGCGCTTCGACAATTTCCCGCTGCAAGGCTTCGATGCGGTCGTTCACGAACTCGGTCACGGTCCCCGTGTCTATGTCGACCATGTGGTCGTGGTGCTCCTGGTCGGCGAGTTCGTATACCGCATGGCCATCGTCGAAGTTATGTCGTTCGACGATCCCAGCGGCCTGGAACTGGGTAAGCACTCGATAGACCGTCGCGAGTCCGACGGAATCGTCGGTTTCGAGCAGGTGTCTGTAGACATCCTCCGCGCTCATGTGGTGCGGTTCGGCGTTTTGCAGGACTTGCAGGACTTTCAGCCGCGGCAGGGTGACCTTGAGACCGGCTTTCTTCAGATTCTGTTGCGACATGACAGGCTCCGGTGGTGGGTGTCGTGCCCCCAGTTCGTCCAGTGTATACGCACGCTTGCCTTGCGGCACCAATCCCTCGCGCGATGACACTGTACAATGACGGTCGCCGCCGTATTCCGCGAAGAGAGGACAATGCTGAACTTGGCGATTCCGGACAGCGTAGCCCCGCTGCGCGCTCGGGAAGGAAACTTCGAACAACTGGCGCAGGGAGGCTACGAATGAGCTTGCTCCAAGTGCGTGATCTCCATGTGTATTTCGGCCATGTGCAAGCCGTGCGTGGCGTCTCCTTCGACATTGAGACCGGAGAGACGGTCGCGCTTGTCGGCGAGTCGGGTTCCGGCAAGTCCGTTACGGCCTTGTCCGTCCTGCAGTTGCTGCCCTACCCGCTGGCCAGCCACCCCAAGGGCAGCGTCCTGGTCAATGGCGAAGAGATGATCGGCGCGAACAAGGCACGATTGCTCGATGTCCGCGGAGGCATGGTCAGCATGGTCTTCCAGGAGCCGATGACCTCCCTCAATCCGTTGCACAACATCGCCAAGCAGGTGGGCGAGTCACTGGTGGTGCACAAGCGCCTGAATCGAGTCGAAGCCCGCGAGCGTACGCTCGAACTCCTTCAACGCGTCGGTCTGCAAGAAGCGGAAAGCCGCCTCGGCGCGTATCCGCACGAGCTTTCGGGCGGCCAGCGACAGCGCGTCATGATCGCGATGGCCCTGGCCAACGAGCCGAAGCTGTTGATCGCCGACGAACCGACCACGGCGCTCGACGTGACCATCCAGGCCCAGATACTCAGGCTTCTGAAGGAACTGCAGCGCGAATTCGGCATGGCGATGCTGTTGATCACGCATGACCTCGGCATCGTTCGCAACATGGCGGACCGGGTGTGCGTGATGACGGAAGGCGAAATCGTGGAATCCGGTCCTTCGGAGCGCGTGTTCCATGCGCCGAGGCATAGCTATACGCAACACCTGTTGGCGGCGGAGCCCAAGGGCGACCCCGCGCACGACGATACAACGGCCCCGGTTGTGGCCGAGGCGGAGAACCTGACGGTCAAATACGCCATGGGCAAGAGTTGGCTGGGCGGTGGCCGCTTCTTCACCGCCGTGAAGAACGTGGACGTCACGGTTCGGGCGGGGCAGACGGTGGGGGTCGTCGGCGAATCCGGCTCGGGCAAGACGACACTGGGCCTCGCCATGTTGCGGCTCCTCGCGGCGGAGGGTGAACTCCGCTTCGATGGCCAGGATATAGGTGCCATAAAGCGACGCGACCTGACTGGGTTGCGCAGGAACATGCAGATCGTGTTTCAGGACCCCTACGGCTCCCTGTCTCCGCGAATGACGGCGCAGCAGATCATCGACGAGGGATTGCGCGTTCACAATCCGGAGGTCTCGAAGGAGGAGCGTCGTGAGCGCGTGCGCGAAGTCATGGTGGAGGTCGGGCTGGACCCCGACCATATGGAACGCTATCCGCATGAATTCTCGGGTGGTCAGCGACAACGCATCTCCATCGCGCGCGCGATGGTGTTGAAGCCGCGTTTCGTGGTGCTCGACGAACCCACTTCGGCGCTCGACATGTCCGTGCAGGCGCAAATCGTGGACCTGCTGCGCGACCTGCAGAAGGCGCACAACCTGGGCTACCTGTTCGTCAGCCACGATCTCAAGGTCGTGCGCGCGCTCGCCAACTGGATCATCGTCATGCGCGACGGCGAGATCCTGGAGCAGGGACCTGCGGACGAGGTCTTTGATCGGCCTCAGAACCCGTACTCGCGCGCGTTGTTCGCGGCCGCGCTCGACATGGCCACCGACGAGGAAGCCCTGCGACAGTGAGGCGCGCAAGCGCCGGCGGCTGGCCCCGACGCGTGGCCGCGGCAAGTCCGACGTCCCAAGGCGAAGAAGTCACCCTGCTGGGCCATCCCCGGGGGCTCTTCGTGCTGTTCTTCGCAGAGATGTGGGAGCGGTTCAGCTATTACGGAATGCGCGCGCTGCTGGTCCTCTACCTGGCGCAGCATTTCCTGTTCGACGACCGTTTTGCGAGCGGCCTCGTCGCCACCTACGGTTCGATGGTGTACCTCATGCCCATCATTGGCGGCGTCATCGCCGATCGGTATCTCGGATTCCGTAAGGCGGTCGTGGTGGGAGCGATTCTGCTCTGCTGCGGACACGGGTTGATGGCATTCGAAGGTGCGCCGGCGACCCTGCTCGACGGTCAGGTGGTCAGGGACGAGTTCGCGATTGGCGTGTTGTACCTCGCGCTCGCGTGCATCATCGTCGGCGTGGGTTTCCTCAAGCCGGCGATCTCGAACATCGTCGGTCAACTGTACGCGGCCGAGGACGTGCGGCGCGATCAGGGATTCACCATTTTCTACATGGGAATCAATGTGGGCGCCTTGTCCGCAATGTTGCTTTGCGGATGGCTCGGCCAGCGTTACGGGTGGGGCTATGGCTTCGGCCTCGCGGGTATCGGGATGCTGGCGGGACTGGCGACGTTCATCGGCGGCCAGCACTGGTTTCGCGGAGCGGGCGAACCTCCGGCGCCGTCGGTGCTGCGGGAACGCCTGGCGGGCATTACGCGGGAAAACGCGATCTACCTCGGCGCCGTTGTCGCGATTGGAGCGACCTGGTGGCTTTTGCAGCACCGCGCCATCGTCGGCAGCCTGCTCGGCATCGTTTCAGCAGCGGCTGTTGTCGGCGTCGTGCTGTATTCGGTCATGCGATGCGGCCGGGTAGAGCGGGACAGAATGTTTGCGGTGCTGTTCCTGACGCTCATATCCGTCGTCTTCTGGACGCTGTTCGAGCAGGCGGGAACCAGCATGACCTTTTTCACCGAGCGCAATGTCCACAAGGGATTGCTCGGCGTTCAGATGCAGGCCTCGCAAATGGGCTTCCTGAATCCCGCTTTCGTGATTCTCCTGGCACCGCTGTTTTCGATCGCGTGGCGGGAATTGGCGCGCCGCGGCATGGAGCCGTCGACCCCGATGAAGTTTGGTTTGGGCGTCGTGCAGGCCGGACTGGGTTTCCTGGTGCTGGTCTACGGCGCCGGCCACGCCGACTCTGCGGGACAGGTGGCCGTCGCCTGGCTGGTGCTCGCGTACATGCTCCACACCACGGGAGAGCTCTGCATCTCGCCCGTCGGGCTGTCGATGGTCACGCGGCTATCGGTGGCGAAGATGCTGGGGCTGATGATGGGCGTCTGGTTTTTGTCCAGCGCGGCGGCAAGCTTCCTGGCGGGCCAGATTGCCGGCACGGCGGCGGTGGAACGGACGCCCGGCGTCGAGGTGGATGCGCTAGCGTCGCTGCCCACCTATGTTGCGGCATTCGAGCCCATCGGCTACGCGGGCGTCGCCATCGGCGTTGCGGTGATGCTGGTGACGCCGCTGCTCAAGCGCCTGATGCACGAATAGAAACAAAGTTCGGCGGATCCGATTGTCAACCTGACCGCCCTGGGGCAAGGTACGTGACAACTTCGATCCGCAGGCGTTTGGAATGATAGTAAAGCCCTACACGCAGTCGACCGCACATCAAGGTCGCCGCCAGCGAGCGGGTGCTGACGCAGAAAGTCAGATGGCGCACTACCTGCACCGCGGATTCAAGGACGATCCGGACGTGTACGTGTTGCACGGGCTACGGATCGAGGACCCGGACCAGCCGGAGCAGGATGGTTCGACCGGTGTGTGCCAGATCGATCACCTGATCGTACATCGTTGGGGGATGTTCATCGTCGAGAGCAAATCCGTGAAGGAAGAAGTGCAAGTGCGGCCTGACGGATCAGGCGGAGACGAATGGAGCCGCGTATACGGGAACAAGAAGACGGGAATCCCCTCACCGATCCAACAGGCGCGGCGGCAGTCCGAGTTTTTGCGAGCCTTTCTGCAACGGCACCGAAAGGAACTTGTTGGAAGGATGCCATTGGGGCTTCGCACGATCGCCAACGTCGTGAATGGAACGGACCAACGCGGCTTCATGCGCGCGCCGATGCAGTTGGTGATCGCGGTGTCCGACGGCGGGAGGATTACACGGCTTGGTGGATGGAAGGAGCCTCGGAAACCATTTCGGGTATTCGTCGCCAAGGCTGATTCCGTCCCGGACAAGATCGCCCGGGAGTTGAAACAGCATCGCGCGGGTGCCCGCTTGCTGACCCTCAATCCGATGGAGGAATACGGCCTCTGGATCATGGAGGCGGGGGAAGCCGAGACGGTAGCCGGATTTCTCGCCGCGCGGCATGCCGAGCGCTCGAGCGCTTCGCGGGCACATTCGAGCCAGACCCCAGTCAACCGCTCGCGGGACCACTCCAGACCTAGTGCTGCTCGCGGTGGGACCGCCGAGGAGGTAGTTTGCAAGTATTGCGGCGCAAGGGATCTCACCGCTTGTTCGGGAAGATACGGATACTACTGGCAGTGTGGCGCGTGTGGAAAAAACACTAGCATGCCAGTGGAGTGCTCGGCCTGCGGTGCCCGGCGACAGCGGGACAACCCGATCGTGAGAATACGGAAGGAAGGAACCAGGTACTTTCGCGAATGCGAGGCGTGCGAGGCCTCCGAATTGGTCTGGATCGAGGCTTGGATTTAGACAGGATCCAACCGAGGGGCGGTATTCATAGCGCGGAAAGCGTGACGAACACCTCAAGCAGGAAACCCGGTATCAGCATGATGCCGTAGATCAGCGTCAGGAAACTCCACTTCACGGCCGTCAGGGCCAGTCCGTCGCCGTAGTAGCGCAGCAACGCCGCGAAGTGGTACGCCGCAAGGGCGAGAAGCAGGATCGCATCCGGAATGCCGCCGATCCTCGTTTCAGGGAGGATCGCCAGCACTGTGAACACTGCGAAGGTGACCACGTGCACATGGGTGCTGAAGACGAGGTGTTCAACGTAGAAGCGCCGTTTTTTCCGGTAGAAGATCCGAAGCGGGAGCGCAAAGACGGGGAGCATGAAGAACATGGAGATCGGAAGGTTGCCCGCCAGCCGTTCCGCTGCGAGTTCGGGCGTGTGCAGCCAATCCACGCCCTGGAACAGGTAGAACCTTTCCACGTGAGTAAGTTTGTCTTCACGGTAGTTCGCCCAATGGGCCAGCCCGTAGACGAGTGATCTGGATCCCGGATAACCGTCGCGGGATACGATCTGGTCCACCTTTTCGCGTCGTTGTGGCGAAAGCGCTGCCTGCAACGCCGCGAGGTCGACCGCTTCGGGCGTCTTTTCGGCTTCGAAACCGATCGCGACGGCGCGTTCTTCGGGCGACTCTGGCCCCGTGGTCACCCGACAGGACGAAGAAAAAAACCAGGCTGGCGAACAGATAGAGCCGTATGGGCGAGGAATAGCTCGCGCGGCGATTGCGCGAAAACTCGGCGGACAAATCGCCCGGTCGAAGTACCAGGAGTCTGAGCGTGCGGAACATTCGGGAATCCAGTTCGAACGTTTCGCGCACGATGTCCGAGACCAGCGCCGGCAACGAGCGGATGTAATCCCGATCGTTCTGACCGCAGTGGGCGCAAAAACTCAAGGAGCGCTCGTTGCCGCAGTTGGGACAATTCATGGGCCGGAGGGCCGGGTTGGACTTCCGCCCGGGCATCGATGCCCGGGCGTCAAGGTGGAGGTGTCTCGTCGCACCTCTTTGCGCTGCCGAAGCCTATGTTTCGGCGTGGATCGCTAGCTGGAAGACGGTTCGGTGCTGTCTTCGAGCAGATTTCTTACCGACTCCATCAGGTTGATCGGCAGGGGGAAAACGATGGTGGACGATCTCTCACCGGCGATCTCGGTCAGCGTCTGCAGGTACCTGAGTTGCATGGAATTCGGCTGGCGGGCGAGTCTCTCGGCGGCTGCCACCAGACGTTCCGCGGCTTCGAACTCGCCGTCCGCGTGAATGACCTTGGCGCGGCGTTCGCGTTCGGCCTCCGCCTGCTTCGCAATCGCCCGGATCATGCTATCGTCGATATCGACGTGTTTGATCTCGACGTTGGCGACCTTGATTCCCCATTGGTCCGTTTGTTGATCGAGGATATCCTGAATGTCCGCGTTGAGCCGGTCCCGCTCCGCCAACAGTTCGTCGAGTTCATGTTGACCCAATACGGAGCGCAGGGTTGTTTGGGCGAGTTGCCCCGTCGCCTCCATGTAGTCCTCGACATTGATGATGGCGTTCTGCGGATCGACGACGCGGAAGTACAGCACGGCGTTGACTTTCACCGACACGTTGTCGCGCGTGATGAGATCCTGGGTCGGAATGTCCATCACGATGGTCCGCAGATCGACTCGCACCATCTGCTGCAACACGGGAATGATGATGATCAGGCCCGGGCCCTTTACGCGCTGGAAGCGACCGAGCATGAAGACGACGCCGCGTTCGTACTCGCGCAGCACGCGAAACGAACTCGCCAATAGCGCCACCAGAATGCCGATGATGACTAGTCCAAAAATCTCCATGCCTTGCTCCTTGAGTGCCTAATTCGTGTCTTCACCGGTCCGGACGACTTTCAGCCTGACGCCTTCCACGGCGGTCACGGTAACCCGTGCGCCCTTTTCCAGCGGCTCATGACTTCGTGATTGCCAGACTTCCCCCGCAGCGCGGACTCTGCCGGCGCGCTCGAAATCGTCGAGTACTTCCCCTTCGGTACCGATCATGGCTTCCGCGCCGGATACGACTGATGCCATTCTCGCGCGCACGGCGGCGCCAACGGTCAAGAAGACCAGGGCCGCGCTCGCTGTGGCGACACCCGCGATAATCGGCATGGATACCTGGTAGCCGGGAAGGTCGGTGTCCATCAGGATAATTGAACCGATCACGAATGCGGCGAGGCCACCGACGCCGAGGATGCCGAAACTTGGGGTAAACGCTTCGGCGACCATCAGCCCGATGCCAACGATGATAAGCGCGAGTCCGGCATAGTTGATGGGCAACATCTGCAGCGCGTAGGCGCCGACCAGCAGGCAGATGATGCCGACTATGCCGCCGACTCCGATGCCGGGGTTGTAGAACTCCAATATGAGCCCGTAGAGGCCGATCATCATCAGGATGTAGGCGACATTCGGATCGGTGATGGTGCTGAGAAGCTCGTAGCGCCAGTCCGTCTCGATGCGATGGATTTCGCTGTCTGCCGTCTCAAGGGTCGCCGACCGGCCGTTGACGTCGACGGTCATACCATCGATCTGCGCCAACAGATCGTCGAGATCTTCCGCCACCAGGTCGATGATCCCAAGTTCCAAGGCTTCCCTGGCTGGTAGATTGGACGCTTCTCGGACCGTTTTTTCGGCCCATTCGACATTGCGCCCGCGCAACTCGGCGATGCTTCGAATGTATGCGACCGCATCGTTGATGACCTTGCGATCCATTGCCGAGCCGGGCGGGGTAACGTTTCCACCTTCCTCATCCTCGTCCGCTTCCGGCTTTTCGTCCCTCGGTCCCGTCGGCTGTGGAATGGGCAGCAGGCCGCCTCCTCCTATGCTGACGGGCGTGGATGACCCGATGTTGGTCGCTGGTGCCATCGCCGCGATGTGGCTCGCGTACATGATGTAGGTGCCGGCGCTCGCCGCCCGCGCGCCGTTGGGCGCGACATACGTGGCGACCGGCGTATCGGAAGCGAGCAGAGCCTTGATCATGTCCCGCATCGACTTGTCGAGACCTCCGGGCGTATCCAGGCGCACGACAAGGAGGTCGACTTGTGCTTGTTCGGCGTCGTCGAGCGCGCGTATGAAATGGTCTGCGGAAGCCGGCCCGATCGCGCCTTCGATTTCCAGCAACCAGACTTTGGCCGCATCCACCTGCTGCGCGAAGCAGACGATCAGCAACGCGGCGGCCAGGCGATCAACCATGTAGCACCTCGATTTCCAGACTAATCCTTATACAAGGACCAGGGACTGGATGCCAGCGTTTGCTAACCCGAGGCACTTGCGCTGTAGGGTTTTTCGCCGGACCTCGCCGGATTGCGGCTGGTTGCCCAGCAATCAGAGGCTCGGCGAGGCGTGCGGGGGCGCGACAGATGGTCAAACTGGTCGTTATGGGGTCTTCACGGTGTCTAAATGCGAATCGTTCCTCCTTCGACGGCTTGGGGTAAGCACGGGGCGTTGGGGTGGAAATCTCGGATTCAAGGCCCGTGAAGTCGGAAAACGTCCGAAATGCCGCGTTTCTTGGGGTAAAGAAAAAATCCACCGCCCGCAAGCCCTTTGTTTCAGCGGCTCTCAGAACAGCGCAAGTGGCTCAACCCGCCGGGATGGTAAGGCCGCGCTCCGCCATCCAATCGGCGTTGTACAGCCGCGATCTATACTTGCTGCCATCATCGCAGAGCATGGTCACGACGACGTGGCCCGGTCCGAGTTGCCGCGCCACCTTCATCGCTCCGCAGAGATTGATGCCGGTGCTGGAGCCGAGAAACCACCCGCTGCGCCGCAACTGGGAATAGACCATGTCGACCATGTCCTGGTCGGACACCTGCACCGCCCAGTCGACCTGGGCGGAGGCAAGATTATCCGTGACGCGGGAACTGCCGATGCCTTCGGTGATCGAAGGGCCCGGGCTCATCACCGTTTTGCCCGACGTGACGTAGTTGTACAGAGCGCTTCCCATGCAGTCGGAAAGCACGATTTGGACATCGGCATTGCGTTCCTTCATGTATTGCGAGACGCCGGCCAGGGTGCCGCCGGTTCCTACAGAGCTGACGAAAGCGTTCACCTTGCCGTCGGTCTGCCGCCAGATCTCCGGTCCGGTTGATTCGTAGTGCGCCAGGGTGTTCGCGGTGTTGTCGAACTGGTTGGCCCAGACGGCGTTATCCAGTGCTGCGGCGTAGCGCCCGGCCTGCTTTTGGTAATTTGCCTCATCGGCGTAGGGCGCGGTCTTCACCACGCGGACTTCGGCGCCGAGCGCGCGCAGGATGTCGACCTTTTCCGGGGACTGGTTGTCCGGCATGTAGATCACGCACTTGTAGCCGCGCGCGTTGCAGATGTGCGCTATGCCTATGCCGGTATTGCCCGCCGTGCCTTCGACGACCGTGCCGCCGGGCTTGAGCGCGCCGCTCTTCTCGTGCTCGCGAATGATCCACCAGGCGGCGCGGTCCTTGACCGATCCTCCAGGATTCATGAATTCGGCCTTGCCCAGAATCTCGCATCCCGTCGCCTCCGACAGGTCTGCCAAGCGGATGAGCGGGGTGTTTCCGATCGCTTCTACAAAACCGTTGCGGGTGTCCATGCATTGGCCGACGGCGAAAAGAAGGAATCTTAACCCGAAATTCTCCGTCTCCCACCCCTGATCCTCTGGGTCGGGTCCGCCCGAGGCGTACCTTCAAGGGCTGCCGCTGCCGGTTATCATGGAAACTTCCCCCGAAATCTGGTGCCGTCAACCAAAAGCGGAAATTGGATGATTCAAAGATCTATTGTCGGCGCGATACTGTGCCTGATTCTTGTCGGATGCGGTGGTACCGAGCCGCCGCCGGATTTCTTGCAGTCTAAGGTTACTTCACCCACAGGGAACGACTTCCCCCTTGGTGAAGTTACGGTTGAGGAGTTCGTCGAAAAGGTGCAGATGACCAACGGCGGTTATTTGAAAACCTCAGGCTGGCGCCGCAAGGCCGAAAGATACCCCCCGATGCTCCTGGACCGGGAAGACAGGCTCTACGTGCTGGAGGTGAAGGGTGTTGAGGACGATATAGAGGTCGTGTTCGTTCATCTTCTGAACAAGAATCAAGGGGGTGGCGCGTACTCTTGGGCCCTGGCGGTACACCCCGATGGAGAAACGCTTACCGGCAATGACCTCGTCGAGTACGTTCGGTCACAATGACATTTCCCATTCGTCGGCATCTCGCCGTAGATGTGCAGGAAATCGTCCCGCTGGCAATCGAGGTGCCGCCTGCCGTTAACCGTCCCGAGGCCGAGCTTGGCGAGGTCCGGCTTGGCCGGAATGGCCGCCACGACGTCTAGCCGGCCGGATGCGGGCCGGTACGCCCGATCGCGCTCTGTGCTGCGCCCGTTTGCATATCGCCGGTTTCCGCGTAAACCTTAACCAGACCCCCGAAGGTGCCTGGGAGGGCGAACGTGGAACGTGAATTCGCGGCGAAGTCGAAGACCCTCGGTCTCGACCCGCAAAAGCTCAAGGAACTCACACGGCGCGCGCGCCAGGAAGTCGACGAGGGATTGTTGCCTTCGGCGCAGATCGCCGTGGCGAGGGAAGGGCGCGTCGGCCTGTTTGAGACCTTCGGCGAAGCCGACAACAACACGATGTATTGCGTCTTTTCGTCGACCAAGGCGGTCATGTCGGCGGCCGCCTGGCTCTTGATCGCAGAGGGCAAACTCGATGTGAAGGAACGCGTCGCCGCGATCGTTCCCGAGTTCGGCACCAACGGCAAGGAAGTGGTGACTGTGGAGCAGTTGTTTCTGCACAGCGCCGGCTTCCCCAGCGCGCCGTTTCGCCCGCTGGAGTGGGATGATCGAGACGCGCGACGCGCACGGTTCTCGCGTTGGCGGCTTAATTGGACACCGGGCTCGCGTTTCGAATATCACCCGACGTCGAGCATGTGGGTGATAGCCGAGATCGTCGAACGCCGCAGCGGGAAGGACTTCCGGGCGTTCATTCGCGAACGGGTGATCGAGCCCCTCGACTTGACGGGTTTTCATGTTGGTCTGCCGGCGGAGGAAAACCATCGCGTTGCCGAGTGCGTCCATGTGGGCGATGCGTTGACCAGCGAGGATTATGCGCGCCTCGGCGTGCCGGAGCCGCCCGTCACCGAAGTGACCGAGGACGCGATCCTGACCTTCAACCGTCCGGAGTTCCGCGCCGTCGGCGTGCCGGGCGGCGGCGGTATTGCGACAGCGGCGGACCTGGCGCTGTTCTACCAAGGGTTGCTGCACGGCGGCGCAGTCGGCAGACCGGAGGTCTGGACCGCCGAGACGCTCGCCATGGCGCTTGAAGTGCGGAGTGGCGATCTCGTCGACCCGCTTTACGGCAAGCGGGTCAATCGGGGCCTTGGCGTCGTGGTATCGGGAGACGCGGACCGCAACTTCCGCGGCTTCGGGCACACGAACTCGCCCTTGGCCTTCGGCCACGGTGGGGCCGGCGGCCAGATCGCCTGGGCGGACCCGGCGACTGGAATCTCCATCGGCTATTGCACCAACGGCCACGACCGCAATCCGTTGCGGATGGGTCGTCGCGGCGTGGGTATCTCGACCCGCGCGGCGGTTTGCCGGGCGGACTGACTTGGATCGGCTGCCGAAAGCGCCCGCTGCGTCGCTGAATGACCGGAGCGTCGAGGAGTTCGCGACGTTCCTCGAGGAGTTGCTGCGGCGCGCCGGCGGGGTGGTTCTGCCGCATTTCCGACGGCCCATGCCGGTGGATGACAAGCGCGACGGACTGTCCGGCTATGACCCGGTCACGGTCGCGGATCGTGATGCGGAGAACGCCATGCGGGCCGCGATCCGCGCACACTATCCGGGACATGGAATTTTCGGCGAAGAGTATGGTTTCGAACCGGGCACAACCGGCTTGACCTGGGTGCTGGACCCGATCGACGGGACGCGAAGCTTCGTCGCGGGCATGTTGCATTGGGGCGTCGTCGTGGGCCTGTACGACGGCGAGAAGGTGATACTTGGCGGCGTGTATCAGCCGGTTGTCGACGAGCTATTCATCGGCGATGGACGTGCCGCGTGGTGTTCTAGCGGCGGCCATGAGCGCAAGTTGTCGGTTCGTGCCTGCGCCGGGCTCGAGGAGGCCGTAGTGTGCTGCACGCACCCGGAGATCTTCGCGGACGGGGCGGAATTGGAATCGTTTCAAGCGGTGGAGCAGCGGGCGCGGCTGTCCCGCTACGGCGGCGACTGTTACCTGTACTGTCTGCTTGCGATGGGATGTATCGATCTGTGCGTGGAAGCGTCGCTCAAGCCCTACGACATTCAGGGTGTGATTCCGGTGGTGCGGGGCGCCGGCGGCGTCATAACGACCTGGGACGGCGGCGCGCCGGAAGACGGGGGGCGGATCGTTGCCGCGGGTGATCCGGGGGTGCATGCCCAAGCCCTCGAAGTACTGGCCGGATGATCGTGCCGCATGAATGACGACGATCCTTTCCGCTGGATCTGCTTGCGTTCGCACGCCTCGCGTCAGCCGATCAACGAGGCGGCGCTGGTGTTGACGGCGATGGATATCGACAACTACGTCGAACTCGAAGCTGGCGAATGGTGCCTGTTCATCCGTCAGGGACATCGGCACGCCGCCGTGGACCAGCTTGAGCGTTACCGCGCGGAAAACGTTCCGCCGAGAGTTCGGGTTCCCCGGATCATCACATTCGACAGTGGGTGGGCGGGAATATTCGGCTACCTGCTGGTTATCTGGTCGGTGCCCGCATTGGCTTCCTGGGGCATGTTTGGCGGCGACTGGCAGAATGCCGGGCTCCTGCAGGCGGGTCTGGTTGCGCAAGGGGAATGGTGGCGGGCGGTCACCGCGCTGACGCTGCATTCCAGCTTCGCGCACCTGGTGGCGAATTCGCTGTTCGGTGCCGTTTTCGGGTTGATGGCCGGTCGCTATCTCGGCTCCGGTTTCGCTTGGCTACTGATACTACTGGGTGGCGTTTTCGGCAACCTGCTCAACGCCTGGGCACGACCCGACGAATTCCGTTCCTTGGGGGCGTCCACCGCGACTTTCGCGGCGGTGGGACTCATCGCCGCGTTCGTCTGGCGGCGCGGCTACTTTCGCGGTCGCGGATTGCGGCGAGGCCTGGCGCCGGTCTTTGCCGGAGTTGCCTTGCTTGTCTTCACGGGCATGGGAGGAGGGAATACCGACATCTTCGCGCATGTCGCCGGCTTTGCATGCGGCGCGGGCCTGGGTTACCTGGCGGCGGGATTTGACATCCGGAGACTGGGACACAGTGGCCAATACCTTTCCGGGTTTGTCGCCCTTCTGCTGGTGTATGTCGCCTGGTCCCTGGCCGACGCGACGTGAATTTCCGACGCCGCTACTGGGTCGCGGAGTGGGGCGTCGGCACGATGCGCTGCACGTGAACTCCCCCCGGTTCGATCAAGCCGGCAACGTGCGGCCCGATTTCATTCTTCCACGTGTCGCTGTCGTAGACCTTGGCGTACAGGCGCCCGCATTCCGCTTCTGATTCGAAACGGCGCATCCAGACAAAGACGGTCTCGTCTTCGTCGCCCCGAAACATGCCGGTGATGATCATCCCGCAGGCGACCTGGAACGGGAGGATCTCCTCTTCCATCACCTTCACCCACGCGTCCATCTTGCCGGGGACGATCTTGTACTGTCGAAGTTCATAAAACATGCTCGGCTCCTTGCCCTGATCAGTATTCGTACTGCTCGTAGAATCCCCTGCTTCGCGCGACGTCAACGGCGCGCCGGTATGCCACGATGGCGTAGACCTTTTCGTCCTGCAATCTTTCGAGTTCCGCTTCCAGTCTACCGAGTTCCCGGTACATGTCCTTCAGCTTGTCGGCGGCTGACCTGTCTTGCTCTTTGGACGTGTCCGCATCGTCATCGGGAGACTCCAACTCGTCGATTTCGGCGTTGAGGCTCCTGATCTCCTCCCTTCGAGAGTGGATTCCATGGTCAACGCGGTGAACGGATTGGAGCGCCTGGCGCACGGAAATTCCCACGTTGTAGCCCTCGAGGAAATAGGGCTCCAGGCCCACTGGACAGACCCCCCGATATCCCTGGCCGATACGGCCCTCCTGGTAGCCGCTGTCCTCGGTGCAATAGACCGCGAGGCCCTGTTCCCGCCCCTCCCGGTATGCCTTGTCGTCCGGATAGATGCCAAACTGGGCGCACGCGTCGTAATACTTCTCAAGGTGCGCCATTACTCTGCCGTCGCGTCCGTCCCGCTGGCCCACTTCATGCCAATCGGCGGTAATGCATTCGGATTCCGACATTGCTGCGCAGCCGCACAGGAGCGAAGCGATGCACACGGCAGCCAGTCCGATGGGGCAGGTATCTTGGGGCACGATTGTCCGCTTCGCCGCTGATCTCATTGGTTTGACCCGGTTTTTGACATGACCCGATGCCCCTGGATTCCCTGCGCGTCCAGAAGGGCAACGATACCCCGGGGTCCCGGCAGGTGTCCCGCGCCGACGAGGACAAACCAGGTGCCGCGCTTCGAGAGAAAGTCCTTGATCCCCGCCGCCAGCGTCACATTTCTCTCGTAGATCAGCGATTCCATTAACCTGCGGTCCGCATCGGATCCGACCGTGTACTGTTCGAACAACCGCAACAACTCGCCGTCGTCGCCGAGAAACCAGGCACGCACCATTTGCGCGATCATCGGCTCCATCTCTGCCATGTCGTCGAGAGTGTTCACCAGCATCTCGACCTGATCCGCCATTGAAGGGCTTGCCAGAAGAGCAAGTTGCTGCTCGAGGGTCTCCAGTTCATGCAGGGTTCTGTTTCCAAGGCGAGAAAGGAAGTGCGCTTCGATGCCGTAGTTCGGCAGATAGCCGAAGGTCGCCAGGCGGGCAATGCTGATCTGCGAGGCAAGAACGAAGGGTTTCATCTGTGCGACAGCTTCAATGGGAATCCCGAGTTGTCGCAACTCGTCGCTCAACTGGTCGCGTTGTGCCGGACTCAGGCTTTCATCGATTCGAGCACCGTCGTCCAGGAGGGCGAACTTCCTGAAGGTCTTCGCCGCCGCAGCGGGATCAGCTCGCACGATGTCCACCTCCACCGCGACATGCTCGGCTTGGCTGAACGCCGCTTCGATACCTTTCGGCAGGGGATGCAGGGTCGGTTTCAGCACGTGAATGGAGCCCACCAGGTAGAGGCGCGTCGGCCCGTTTTCGTAGCGCCACATGAACAGCGGATGCCGGGCCTCCAGCCCCGCCTTGATGTCGGCGGAACTCGAAGCGACGGCGTCGTTGAGTCGATGTATATCGCATGGCTGGTCCGATCCGAATGTCCGGCGGGTACGCTCGCAGAGGTGAAGTGCAGCCATCGCTGCGGCCATGTCGGAAGCTTGTCCGCCCATGTTGAATGCCGTCGGCTCATCGGAGAACGACACGGCCATGGCCTTGCTTTCCTCGAGGTTTGGATATTCGCGGAGCGCATCTTCCAGCGTGGCTGGGTATGCGTGGCAAGCGGCGAATACAGCGGCGACGCGAACGACGCTCCGCGTCCTTCGTTTGATAGACCTTTTAAAAAACAAGTATATCCTAATGAAATTAAATGGTATTACTTCACTCAGTACGTGATTCGGTAGGTTAGGCGCGTGCCACTATCCGTGGTTCGCCAGACGTCTTCGGCGGGGCGAGAGGATCACTCGGCTTCCATCGGTTGCCCGCCGGCCGTGATGATCGCGTTCCTGATCTCTTCGAACATCCGCTCGAGGTTGGTTGCACTGGTGCCGCGCATCACCAGCGTCGTCCCGTAGCGCTCACTCCTGTAGAACGGATAGCTGCCAAGTTCCAGGTCGGGATATTGCGCCTGGATGTCGGTCAACGCCGAGGCCAATTGGCTTTCTCCGAGGTACGCCGTGACCGACCTCGACCGCACCACATCGCCGCCTTCGATTTCGCCGCCGAGGGTGGACAGCATGGTCTGCATGACGGCCGGAATGCCGGCCATCACGAAGACATTTTCCATGCGGAACCCCTGCGGTCCGCCGGTTGGGTTGTCGATGAGGGTCGCGCCTTGTGGAATGCGAGCCATTCGCAGGCGATTTGCCATGACTTCGTCCGGCGCCGGTCGTCGGCGAAGTCCCTCTGCGATTTTCTCGCTGACCATCAAGGGAACATCGAATGCCTTCGCGATACAGTCCGCCGTGATGTCGTCGTGGGTGGGGCCTATGCCGCCGGTGGTGAAGACATAGTCGAAGCTGGCGCGCGCGGTGTTGACGGTGGCGACGATCACTTCCTCGACATCGGGGATGACGCGGGCTTCGGCGACCCGTACGCCCCATTCGTTGAGCTGCTGTGCGATGTGCGCCAGATTGACGTCCTGGGTGCGGCCGGACAGGATTTCGTTGCCGATGATGACGACGCTCGCGGTTACGATTCGATCGGTCATGCTTGTCTGTTCCCTGTTTGGCGTCGTGACGGGCGACGTCTATTGGCCGCCAAACTGCGGCGTTCTCTTCTCCGCGAAAGCACGTCGGCCTTCCTTGTAATCATCGGAATCGAAACAGGCCTCCACCAATTGCCGCACGCGGTCGAGGTCTTCCCTCAATCCGCCCCTCTCCCACGCGTTGATCGCCGCCTTGGCGGCCTTCACTGTCAACGGCGCATTGGCGGCAACCCTGTCGGCGTATTCGGCTACGGTGTCGCGGATCGTGTCGCGCGATTCGATGAAGTTGATCAGACCGATTCGGAGCGCTTCCCGTGCGTCAAGGAATCGCGCGGACAGGAGGATGTCTCGAGCGGACGCCGGGCCGACTTCGCGCGAAAGTTTGGCCAGACCTTCGTAGCCGTAGCCGAGCCCGAGCTTGGCCGCGGGAATGCCGAACAACGAATCCGGCGTGGCGAAACGCACATCGGCATTCATCGCGGCGGCAAGTCCGCCGCCAATACAGTAACCCTCGATGCAGGCGATCAACGGCTTCGATAGCGTTGCCAGCGCTCGGCTGCCACGCGCCGACGCGGCGCCGTACGTGGCCATTTGCCTTGCGTTGGATCGCTTGCGGTCGAATTCGCTGATGTCCGCGCCGGACACGAAAGCCTTGCCGCCGGCACCTCGCATGACGACTACGCGAATGTCGGGCTCGTCTTCGAACTGTTCGATGATGTCGCCGATGGCTTGCCACATCTCAAGGGAAACGGCGTTGCGGCGCGCGGGATTGTTGTAGACCATCCAGCCGATGCCGTCCCGCGCCCAGGCGCGCATCTTGTCTGTACCGAGTTCGAGTTCCATTCGCCAAGCTCCCTTGTCCGCCAGGGTCAACCGAGGCCCGCGCTATCGGCGGCCCAGCTTCTTCCGCTTACCCTCGACGTAGTCGACCAGCACATATTCTCCGAGCCGTTCCGGCGTCGTGTAGAAGACACGTCCGCCGTTGATCCGCGCGATCTGGTCCATGAACTCCTTCAGGTAGTAGCTCGTATCCAGCATGAAGGTATTGATCGCGATGCCCTTGCGCGTGCATCGCTGGACCGCGTTATAGGTCGCCCGATAGGTTTCTCGCGTCGGCGGATAGGAGAAGTAGTGGCGACCGTTCGGAAGCAGGTGGGCGGTGGGTTCGCCATCGGAGATCATGATGATCTGTTTGCTGCCCGCGTCATGTTTCGATAGCAGACTTTCCGCCAGCAGCATGGCGTGTTGCATGTTCGTGCCGAGGACGTATTCGTCCCACTGCAGCAGAGGAAGGTCGTGCGCCTTCAGTTCCCGTGCGTAAGCCGCGAAGCCGATGATGTAGAAGTCGTCGCGGGGGTATTGGGAGGTGATGAGATTGTGCAATGCCAACGCGACCTTTTTTGCCGCCTGGAACGCGCCCCGGAGCGCCATCGACCATGACTGATCCACCAGCATCGCTGTGGCCGTCGAGGTCCGAAGTTCCGACCGGTAGACCTCGAAGTCTTCCGGTTTCAGACGGACCGGCGTCGACGGCCCCTCGCGGTCGATGGCGTTTCTGATCGTGCGCGGCATGTGCAGATGGAACGGGTCACCGTATTCGTAGGGTTTGGTCTGTTCCAGGCGGTCGCCGAACCGCCCTTCTTCGGGAAGCGCGTGGCTACCCAGCCGTTGTCGCCGCAGACGGGCGTAGATTTCGCCCAGTGCCTTCTGGCCAATCATTCGGGCGCCACGAGGCGTGAGTTCCCACCGGTCACCATCGCGAATATATCCGGCGTCACGCAGCGCCTTCAGGAGTTCCTTGAGATTGTCGAGCGAATCGGCCGCGTCGTCGTCCAGCAGGTCCCGCAGGGCGTCCTGATCGATGCGTTCGACATCTCCGCTCCGCTCCGCCTCCCGCACCTGTTCGATGAGTTGATCGAGATCGCGCATCTCGCCCATGAGCCGCATCGCGGCTTCGAGATCAAGTTCGTCGCCGCCGCCGAATACATAACGCTTGCCTTCGGGATTCAGGAAGTCCATTTCCTTGGCCAGTTTGATGAGTTCGGATTCGAGTTCCGGATCGCCGAAACGATCCGACATCAACGACTGCAACTGCTCTCGCTGTTGCGGCGATAACGAGGAGAGCAAGGATTGCGCTGCCGCCATCTGCCGGCGCATCTGATCAAGCAATTCGTCCAATGATCGCGGGGGATTGTCGCCGAACATGTCTGAGAACTTGCGCATGAAATCATCGAAGCCCGGGTCCTTGTCCGCGATCTTGCGGGTCAACATTTCGTTCAGCGCCTTGATCATGTCCTTCATGCGCTTGATGTCCTCGCCGGACATCTGGTTGACCATCCGCTCGATGTCGTTGAAGAAGGTCCGCGTCATCGCCTGGCGCAACTGGTTGAGCAGTTCCAGAAACTTGCGCTGGGCGTCCGGATTCAGAAACTCGTAGCTCTCCAGCGTTTTCATCTTGCCTCCGGCATCGTCCGGGAGGTCGTCGAGTGATTCCTGGTTGCGCTCGGCGATTTCCTTCAGAACCCGGTCCGAGTAATCCTCGTCGTCCCGGTCCATCCACTCGTCGATCGTGTCCTGCTCCATCTCGACGACGCGCGCGAGCTGCTGCTCGATATCTCGCATGACGCTGGACAGGTCGAACTGTTCGAGCCGCTCCCGCCTGCGATCTCGCAGCTTCCGCATGATGTCGCGCAGACCTTGCACCCGGTGGTCGCCCGTGGGCATGCCGCGCGACATCAGGTTGCGCAATGCCCAGCGGAGATCGCCATATTCCGTGAGGTCGTCCGCAATGGCGGCCAGCACATCGTCTGCCGCGATATCGAGCCCCTGGGTGCCGTCCCAACGCGAATAACGGAAACGTGTGGAGAGGTGGCGCAAGGGCCCGCTAGCCGGTGAAGACCGCGCGGCCGCGGACGCCGTGCTTGTTCAGCAGTTCATGCAGGTGCAGGCCTTCAAGGATGAATTCGATCGCCGCGGCTGCCTGGCCCGGCCCCGTCTCCCCCGCGAGCCCCACCACGGCCTCCCGCAAGCCATCCACGCGGCCCAGCATCTCGATGTACTCGTCGACCGCGGTGGCTTCGCCGGTCTCTATGGCAAGGCCTTCGTTGAACGCCATGGCGACAGTATCCAGCTTGTCCGTGTCGACGTGATGGTCGTACACGGACTTCACGGCGGCGTTGACAATGCGTTGGAGGATTTTGTCTTCCTGACCTTCCTCCATCGCTTCGAACTCGACTTTGCCCTGCAACGACGGGCTGATGAAGGAAAGGTCGGAGATGCGCGGAACGACCTCGGATTCGCCGAGACGCAAGGCCCGCCGGAATGCGTTGGCGAGGAGCGACTCGTAGTTGGAAATCGACGTGCGGACGGAGACGCCGGAGCGCTGGTTGATATCGGGCGATTTCCGGGCGAGGTGGGTCACTTCGGCGATGATTTCCCGCATGAACGCCGGCACATGGAGTTCACGGCCCATCATGTCGAACTGTGACGCTTCCTGCTCCATGATGGCGATTTCCTGTTCCACGGATTCGGGATAGTGCGTGCGAATCTGTGCGCCATAGCGGTCCTTCAGCGGCGTGATGATGCGCCCGCGATTGGTGTAGTCCTCCGGATTCGCCGTGGCGATAAGGAAGACATCGAGCGGTAGCCGCACCTTGTGGCCCCGAATCTGGATGTCCCGCTCCTCCATGACGTTGAGCAGCCCGACCTGAATCCGTTCGGTCATGTCGGGCAACTCGTTGATGGCGAAGATGCCCCGGTTCATTCGCGGCACCAGGCCGAAATGTATGGTCAGCGCATCGGAAAGATATCGGCCTTCCGCCACCTTGATCGGATCGACTTCACCGATCAGGTCCGCGATGGTGATGTCCGGTGTCGCGAGCTTTTCACCGTACCGTTCGTCGCGGTGGAGCCATCGGATCGGCGCGTCGTCTCCGCGTTCCCTGACGATGGCTTTACCGGCTTCGGTGATGGGGCGTTCGGGGTTCTCGGGAATCTCGGCGCCGTCGAGGATGGGGGTGTACTCATCGAGCAGGGCGGTCAGTCCGCGGAGAATGCGCGACTTTGCCTGACCGCGCTCGCCGAGAAGGATCAGGTCCTGGCCGGCCAGGATGGCGTTTTGGATCTCCGGGATGACGGTTTCGTCATAGCCGACGATACCGGGGAACAGGGTATCGCCGTTGGCGAGCTTGGCGATCAGGTTTCGGCGGAGTTCGGTCTTGACGGACGGCACCGAACAGTTGGCCGCCCGGAGTTCGCCGAGAGTGGCTGGCATGGGATCCATTACTTCCTTCCCTCTATCACGCTAAGGCCCTCGCCTCGCGGGATTCCGTAGCCGTCCTGGCGGCGGATACGCTTGCCCTAGCCCGTGTCCCGACTTCGCTACGCCCTGGCTTGCCCGGTTCGCACGATGATGGAAGTGTGTCAGCTACGCCGGGGGATCGCAACGGTGCCCGAGGGCGAGCCCGTCGGCGAGCCGCTGGCAAGCCGTTGGCGAGCCGCTGGCAAGCCCAAAGGCGCGTTGTTGGATGAAGTCGGTTAGGATGTCGGCATGCGTATCGCGACCTGGAACGTGAACGGTCTGCGCGCCCGTCTGGACTTCATCCGTATCTGGCTGGATCAGCGCCGGCCGGACATCGTCGGTTTGCAGGAGATCAAGGCCCAAGCCGACGATTTCCCGCATTCGGCCTTCTCGGAGCTGGGCTACGAGGTGGTCCTGCACGGGCAGAAGGGCTGGAACGGGGTCGCCGTGCTGTCCCGCCTGCCTGTCGAAGACAGCTTTCGCGGCTTGCCGGGCCAGGATGACATGGGAGCGCGACTCGTAGGCGCCCGCATCGCGGGACTGACTTTTGTCACTGTCTATTGCCCGAACGGAAAGTCCCTGGAACATGAGGACTACGGCCGGAAACTTGCGTGGCTGGACGACCTCGCGGCCTTCTGGTCTGCGCGCAACGTGGGGGAGGGCATCCTTTGCGGGGATCTCAACGTGGTCCCGCAGCCGATCGACGGTTGGCGCGGGGACGCTGCGGAGGGGGAGATCTTCCACACAACCGAAGAGAGGAAGCGAATCGACGCGCTTCTGCGGGGTGGGCTGGTCGATCTCTTCCGCGAAAGGAACGGCGATGCCCGGGCGTTTTCCTGGTGGGACTACCGGGGCGGCGCATTCCGCTTCGGGCATGGGTTGCGGATCGATTTCCTGCTGGCGACGCCTTCGGTATCGGCGCGCGTCACCCAAGTCGAGATAGACCGCGACTTCCGGAAGAAGCAGGAAGGGTTGACAGCGTCCGATCACGCGCCGGTAATCGCGGATATCGACTGGGCTTAGTGCCACAAAATCCGTCGCCCCTTCGGGTGCGCCGTGTTTTGCCTGGATGTGGTTGCCACGGCCGTGGCTGGACACTAAGCTACGCGGCATGAATACATTATCAGACGCGGTTCTCCTCCTGGAGTCGGGAGATTGGCAGGCGGCCCATCGTATCGTTCAGAGGGACTCCTCACAGCAGGGCTGTTGGGCGCACGGAATCGTGCACATCATGGAAGGCGATATGCGCAATGCCGGACATTGGTATGGCCGGGCCGAAAGAGACCTGCCCGATGCCGGGGCTGTTGACGAAGAGATTCGGTTGCTGAAGCAACAACTGGGTACCGGCTAGCCGCCCAACAAAGGAGCGGAGGCTCGCCCGTCCTTAGGACCTCGCTTCGGTCTCCCCGCGCAGGTACTCCCTGACAGCGTCGGCATTGCCCCGGAATACGATTCGGTGCTGTTTCTTGCCGATCTGATAGTCGTATGGCGGATCGTAATACCAGTCGAGCAGCATGCCGATCCAGGCGCGATGCGCATCCGCGTCCCCGCGTTCGAACGCGCGGCGCATCTGGTCGCGCACTTCCCCATGGCGGTCGCCGCCGAGGCGACGACGTATGTTGTCCAGGGCTGTCTCGAGCGTTTCCCGGAGATGTTCCTGATCGTCGGCTTCGACGACGTATTCTCGATGGATGTTTTCGATCCGCGTCCGCTGGTCCAACTCGACGAGCACGATGGGGGAGGCCTGCGTGCCTCGATAAACGCCCTCGGGAACGGCGAGCCGACCAATCGTTCGGCTTTCGTCCTCGACCACGGTGGGCGTCGAATTGGAACCGCGCCGCAGGAGTTGGACTGCGAGCGCATTTTCGAAGCTGATCGGTGTCGGTTGCGGCGTCCCGCGCTTGCCAAAAGCGGAGCCACGGTGGTTCGCTAGCGCCTCCAGGTCAATGCTATCCGGGATCTGCTTCAATATTTCGGTCTTTCCGACGCCGGTTCGCCCGCCGACGATAAGCCACCCGCGTTGACGGTCGAGCGTATCGATACAGAATCGTCGCAGCGCCCTGTAGCCACCGTGGATGCGCGGCGCATGCCGGCCCGTGTCCGCGAGCCATCGCTGCACCGTCTCGGACCGCAACCCGCCGCGCCAGCAGTACAGCATCGCATCCGAATGCGCGTCGAGCATCTTCTGCCAGGCGGCCAGCCGCTCGGCTTTGACATTTCCGGAGACCAGTTCATTGCCGAGGGCGAGCGCAGCGTCGGGCCCACCGTGTTTGTAGCGGATGCCGACCCTCTCGCGCTCGGCATCGGTCAGGAGCGGCAGATTCACCGCTCCGGGGAACGCGCCGTGCCGAAACTCCGCCGGCGAGCGCAGGTCGATGAGCGGCGCGCCAATCGTAAGCGCGGCGGCATAGTCTGAATCCGACCGCACGGCAGGATCTCGCGGCCTAGGGGATCACTTCCGTGATCGTGCGGCCCGCTTCAAATGCCTGCAGGTGTTCACGCAGAACCTCGATGACATTGGTCTGCTCCGCGTCCGCTTCAGCCACCGCAGCAACCGTGTTTGCTTCATCCAGCGCTTCCTGCAGCAATTCGATGGCGCGCCGCTGCAATTCGATGGCGCGCTCGAAGTCGCCGTTGGCGGCGTAAGCGGTGGCCCAGGTATCAATATATGCGGGCGTGCCGCGCGCGCGCTCGTTCCGGGTCATGACGTGATCCATGATCTGCAAGGCATAGCGTTCGTCGCGAAGCCGTTCCAGATTGGATACCGTGAGCGTCCACGCCACCTCGTTGACGACACCGGCGTACTCCGGTGACGCGGCTACCGCCGACTTGAACCAGGATCGGGCTTTGCGGTAGTTGCGCCTGACGTGGATGCCCTTGGCGAACAGGTTGCCGAGTTGGACCCTGGCTTCCGCGCAGTCGAGAGGCTCTTCGCAAGGCCCGCCGTCGTCGGCCACCCCGGTGAGCCATCGATAGGCCTGGTCGGTAAAGTCCTTGTCGACTTCCTCGCGCATGAGGAAGCGCGCGTAGTTAATTTTGGCAGTGGGGTTATCGAGAGACGCGGCGTGCCGGTAGTATTCGTCGCTCTTGTCGTAATCCTGTCGGGCCGGTGGCTCCGCGAACTGGAACCACTGGGCGAGAAAGAGGGACGCTTCGGAATTTTCGAGATCGGCGGCCCGAGCCAGCAGATCCATTCCCTGTTCGCGGAGCTCTCCATCGTACACGCCCCAGGCATACAACCTTCCCAACTCATACATCGCTTCGTCGGAACCCATGTCGATCCCGTGCTCGTAGTTGCTGACCACTTCGAGCAGCGCCTCGTCCCGCTCCGACCCGCGGGGAAGGTCCATGGCCCTCGTCCGATAGACCCGCGCCAGCATGATGCGCGCGATCAAATTGCCGCTTCTGCCCGCTGTCGTGAGCCATCCCTCCGCATCGTCCAGCCTGCGTTGATCGAAGCTGAGCGAACCGAGAAACGTTTGCGCCGCCGGGTCATTGCGACGCGCGAGGGAAACGATGATGCGCGCGGGGTGAAAGTCGTCTTCCTCCTCGCGCGCCGCGCGAAGCCACCCGGCGTAGACGGCTTCCAGATCAAAGTAGACATCCTCGATGCGTCCCTCGGCGGGCTTTGCGGCGACCTTCAGCAGGAATGGGGTCTCGTCGGTGGGAAGATACATGGAGCCGACGGGAGTTCGACCGGTTGCGATCAGATAGGCGTTTGGTTCGGCCGCGGATATGACGGGCAGTGGCGATTCGAAGGTGCCGTCGGCAGCCTCGTCCACGCTGGCGCGAATTCTGGACACCCACTCCCGGTGTTCGGCGGCAGTCTCTTCCCGTTCGAGATAGGAATAGAAAGTGGCCAGCGCGTGGTGCCCGGCGAGACTGCCCGGATACTGATCGACTATCGCGGACCCAAGCGGTCCCAAACGCAGCGGTTCTTCCTCGATGAGGTGCATGGCCTGGGTTTCGAGGCCGGAGATGTTCTGCAGTCGCTCGGAAAAATCCGGGGTGGCCACGAACGCCGCGCGCAACGCTCGCGCGTCCACGTCCTCGCCGGCTTTGATCGCGGCCGCGAGTTCCTCGTAGGTGGCGACCATGTTCGTCGCGCACCCGGCGCACAACAACACGCAGGCAACAAAAAAAGTTACGCCGCGCACTGGCCTTGCGGCGAGACGGGTTTGTTTCCCGAGGGTTGCAACAGGTGTCGTTGGAACTTGATCCATGGCGTAGGTCTGCAATATCCGGGCTAGTGTATCGCATCCTCCTTGATGCTCCGACTTGCGCGCAGGCAGGGGACTTGTGTCGTGGCAGTCGTGGCCGGGTGCCGAGGACCCTCGGCGTGCGCTTTGCCCCCGCGGATAGCAGTGCGCTCGCACGAGACGGTTTTTCATGCGAGCGCGAAAGGATTTGGCCGTCCGCGCACCTTGAACGAAATGAGGGCGATCTCGATAATACGCGTCTTCATTCACCTCAACGGGCGAACACGGTGGCACTACCACGTCTCGACGACTACTTCCCCGATTGGAAACAACGCGAAGCATTGGCCGAAGCGATGATTCCCATTATCGGGCGCCTCTACCGAAACAACGTCGTGACCTACTGTTACGGCAAGGCGCTGTACAACCAGAGCGTCACGCAATTGATGTCGGCGCACCGGTACGTGCGCCAGGTCGAGCACAACGAACTGTCGGAGTTCGAGAGCTATCCGGTATTGGAGGCGTTGTCGAAGCTCGACCTCGGCCCTTCCCACATCGATGTCGGGAAACTGACGGTCGGCTTCATGGAGGAATCCGGGTCCAACGGGGCAACGCCGGTAAGCTTCGTCGAACGGGAATGCGCCGAGATCATCGGGCGCCACGTGCCGCCCCTGGAACGGCCGCAGGACATCGTGTTGTACGGCTTCGGACGGATCGGCCGTCTCTTGGCGCGGCTCCTGATAGAGAAGACCGGCGGTGGAGATCAACTGCGTTTGCGTGCCATCGTCGTGCGCAAGGGCGCGGATGATGATCTGTCGAAACGGGCTAATTTGCTGCGCCGGGATTCGGTTCACGGCGGATTCAAAGGCACCATTCGGGTCGATGAGGAAAACAGCTGCATCATCGCGAACGGCAACGTCATCCACGTGATCTATTCGAACTCCCCGGCCACGGTGGATTACGAACAGTTCGGCATCACCAATGCCATCGTCATCGACAATAGCGGCGCGTGGCGCGACGAGGCGGGCTTGAGTCAGCATCTCAGGGCAAAGGGTGTCGGACGCGTCGTTCTTACCGCGCCGGGCAAGGGCACCATCAAGAACATCGTGTCGGGCGTCAACTCCCACCTGGTGAGCGAAAACGACCGTATCCTCGCGGCCGCGTCCTGCACGACCAATGCCGTTGTCCCGGTGATGAAGGCGATGAACGATGAATTCACCGTCGAGCGCGGCCACATGGAGACGGTGCATGCGTACACCAACGACCAGAACTTGACCGACAACTTTCATCCCAAGGATCGCCGTGGCCGAGGCGCGCCGCTCAACATGGTGATCACGGAGACGGGCGCCTCGGACGCGGTCGCGAAACTGTTGCCGGAACTCGAAGGCAAACTGACCGGCAACGCCATTCGAGTCCCCACCCCCAACGTCTCGCTGGCGATACTGAACCTTACGCTATCTCGGGAAACCACCGTTTCCGAGGTGAACGAATACCTCCGTCGCACCGCGCTGCACTCCGTCTTGCAGCGTCAGATAGAGTACGTCGACACCTCGGAAATCGTCTCGTCCGACTTCGTCGGGCGTCGCTATGCGTGCACCATCGATGGCAACAAGACCATCGTCGACAAGAACTGGAGCGTGCTATACGTCTGGTACGACAACGAAATGGGCTACGCGGCCCAGGTCGTGCGCGTCGTGCAGAAGTGGGCCGGCATCAGCTATCCACTTATTCCCGGAGACGTGAGCAAGACCGGATACGGTTGACGCCGAAAGCGCGGCGCATGGGCGAAGCGCGCGTTCGTGTGGCACACTCGCATCGCTTTACAGCCCGCGACGGCTTGCCCGCGGCGGGACCCTCAAGGGATGCGAACGATGGCCACGCGAGCGACTGACCGCCTCAACATCCGACCCCTCGAAATGGAGGACGCCCAGGCGCTCCATGCATGCTGGGCGAACGTGGAAGTACGGCGCTACCTGTGGGATGGGAAAGTCCTTCCGATGGACACCGTGCGCGCAATCATTCGACAGAGCATCGCTGATTTCGACGCGCACGGTTTCGGTTTTTTCTCTCTGGATCTCAAGGAGACGGAGCTGGCGATTGTCGGCTTCTGCGGTTTTCGCCGTTTCGAAGACGGTGAGCAGATCGAGATGCTGTTTGGCATATTGCCGCAATACTGGGGCGAGGGATTCGTGACCGAGGCCGCCAGGGAGGTCCTGCGACACGGCTTCGAGGAAGCTGGAATCACACGCGTCATCGCGGCCGCCGATACGCCGAACCAGCGTTCCGTCCGCGTGCTCATGCGCCTCGGCATGTCGTTCCAGGCCCGTCGCGAATGGCATGGGCTGGATACGGTCTTCTATGCGTTGACGGCTACGGAGTTCCGGGAGCGATGATGCACATAGGGATCCTGGGACTCGACTTCCACTTGGCCGGATGTCGCTCTTTGAAAGAGAAGCGGAGCCGATTGCAACGCCTGCGAGACAAACTGGGGCGCTCGACCAGCCTGGCGGTGTGCGAAAGCGGCTACCAGGATGTGCTGCACCGTGCGCGCTGGTCGGTTGTCGCCGTAGCGTCGAGCCACCTGGTGGTGGAGCGGTCCCTCGGCGATGTCGAACGCTGGGCGAGCGAAAGGATCGATGCAACTCTGGTAGATGTCGAAAGGGAGATCTTTGCCGCGTGAACGCGCAGGGATCGCAGCCGTGACCGCACTGATTGTCGTCATTGTTGCGGCGGCGCTCGTGACACTCTGGATTCGAGGGGCGCGCGCGAATCGTCGCCAATGGCTGAGCGCGCTCTCCCTGCCCGGGACATGGGCGCGTCGGAACGCAGCGTCGCAGAGCATCCTGTCGTTGCGGGGTGGCTTGGGCGAAGGCCACTACACGTTGCGAGAGGATGGCGGCGCGGAGGAGGGCGAATGGCGTCTGCTCGGTCACACCCTGAGAATGAGGCCGGACGGCGGCGAAGCGGTGGATTACGATCTGCGCGCGTTCGGCGACGGTACCATTGGCATCGACGGGCCGGGCCGCGAGCGCTGCGTCTACGTCCGCCGGCGCGACAATGTCGTGCCGCTTCGGCAGAGGTCCTGAGCCGTCTACGGCCGCAAGATCCGGCGCAGCGAAGTCAGATGAACGATACGTTGGAAAACCTGGTATCGAGCGGCCATCGGCTCATCCGAAGGATTTCCGCGCTGCTGCCTGCGACGGAGCCCGTCGACTGGTCCGCGACTTCGGCGGCGGTCTGGCGCAGGAGAGATCGATTTGTCCGTCTCGATCACCTGGACGACATCGAGCTTGACGACCTGTTGGAGATAGATCTCCAGAAGGAACGTATTGAAACCAATACCGCCCAGTTCATCGCGGGGTATCCGGCCAACAATGCGCTCCTGTGGGGCGCGCGCGGCACCGGCAAGTCCTCCTTGATTCACGCGCTCCTGAACCGATATCGCGCTCGGGGATTGCGCCTCATAGAGGTGGACAAACGCGCTTTGGGGGACATGGCCAGGATCGTCGCGGAACTGCGCCACGAACCCTACAGATTCATCATTGTTTGCGACGACCTGTCTTTCGAGCGGGACGATCCGTCCTACAAGGAACTCAAGAGCGCGCTGGAGGGATCCGTCTTCAGGCAAAGCGAAAACGTCCTGATCTATGCCACATCGAATCGCCGCCATCTGATATCCGAGTTCATGTCGGATAATCTCGGCGCGCGCCATCACGATGGGGAACTGCATGAGGATGAAGCGGTGGAGGAGAAGATCTCGTTGTCGGACCGGTTCGGCCTCTGGCTCTCCTTCCATCCGTTCAAGCAGGAACAATACCTGGAGGTGGTGCGGCATTGGCTTGATCGCCTGGCGCGCAAGCATGGTGCGCGGTTCGGTTGGGACGACGAGGTGCGCGAGGCGGCGCTGCAATGGGCCCTCGGCCGCGGCGCGCGCAACGGCAGAACCGCCTACTACTTCGCCCGCCACTGGATAGGCAAGTCATTGCTGGAGGACGGGCCGGCGGGCAGCCGTTAGGGGTGCGTCTCCCACTGCCGTGCCGAGCGATTACGATCAAATCCTGATCGGGGTCACACTGCTAACGGCCGGAGTACCGCAGTTCGGTTGCGCGACAGGAAGGAATAGGGCCGGGGATGGCGTGGGCCAAGTCATGACGTTCCTTCTGCCTGTGTCCTAGTCCCACCCTGCGGTCTACATCGGCCATCAATCGACGTGCCCATATCGCCAAATGTTGGCGCGCTTCACCACAATCGGCCCTGTTCTTAACCACCCTTTGAATCAAAAGAGGCCCGCTAATTCAAGGGCTTAACCCGATTGGCACGAATGCTGCTGGTTCTGCCCCAAGGCGCAGTGCGCCAGGAACGCATGAACCTCATCCAAACTTTCGTCAAGCATCGGCTGGCAGCCAATCTAGGCATGTTGCTGATGATCCTCGCCGGTGCCTGGGCGGTCGCGAAGATCACCGTCCGCCTCAATCCCGTGCAACCGATGCCGTGGGTCAACACCAGCGTTGTCTGGCGCGGTGCGAGCGCCGAGGATCTCGAGAAGCTGGTGACGACGCCGCTGGAGCAGCAACTCAAGACCGTACCCGAGGTGAAGACCGTTCGGAGCGTCACCCGGGACGCAACCGCGCTCGTGCAGATAGAGGTGGAACCCGGCGCCGATGTGCAGGAGGCCGTGGACCGCATCAAGCAACGGATCGCCCAAATCCGAAGCTTTCCCGACGACATCGAGCCACCGGTGGTCTACTCGTTACGTCAACTCGACCTGGTTGCGGCAGTGCTCGTGACCGGGGAGGGCACCCTGACCGAATTGATTGCCCTGGCTCGGCAGATGGAGAACGACCTGCTGGCGAGCGGCATCGATGTCATCGAGTTCGACGGGCTGCCTCGCCAGGAGATCGCCATTCAGGTGGATACCCGCACGCTGTTCGAACTCGGGCTGACCTTCGACGAGTTGGCGCAGAAGCTCGCCAAGTTGTCGGTGGACGCTCCGGCGGGAACGGTAGGGAGCGGCGTGCTTGCGCGGCACCTGCGCAGCCTCGACCAACGTCGCGATGCACGAGAGTTCGAGGATCTTCCCCTGACCGACGCCGCCGGGAACCTCGTGCGCCTTGGCGACATCGCCCGGGTCGAACGGCGTGCCCTGGTCGAAGAGCCGGAACTTGGCGTCGCTGGCAAGCCCACGATCGCCATGTTTGTCCGCCGTGAACTGGCGAGCGACTCCCTTGCCGCCGCGGAGACTCTCAACGCCTACCTGGACGCGCGCCGCACCACCCTCCCCGAGGGCGCCACCCTCACCCTGTTTCTCGAAGCGTGGGGCTTCATCCGGGACGAACTGCGCCTAATCGTCGTTAATGGCGCCACCGGCCTGATACTCGTCATCCTGGCACTGGTGGTATTCCTGCGTCTGGTACCGGCGTTCTGGGTGACCATGGGCATTCCGGCAACGTTTCTCGCCGCGTTGCTCGGCTTCTACTACCTCGGCGGTAGCATCAATGCGGTCAGTCTCATCGGCTTCGTGATGGCTCTCGGGATCGTGGTGGACGACGCCATTGTGGTTGGGGAGGAGTCACTGACCCAATTCGACGCCGGCAAGTCGCCGGTCGAGGCAGCGATGACCGGCGCCAGACGAATGCTCGCCCCGGTGATCGCCTCCTCGCTCACCACGCTGTGCGCCTTCATCCCCCTGGTAGGCGCGACCGACGCGGCTTTGCGGGAAATCGCGCTGATCATGCTTGTCGTAATCGCGGCCTCTCTGGTCGAATGCTTTCTGATCCTGCCCGGCCACCTGCGCCACGCGTTCGAGCGCGTCCAGCGCAAGCCGCCGAGCCGTTTGCGACAGCGGTTCGAGGCGCGTTTCGCACGTTTTCGCGAACAGCGGTTCCGTCTCCTGGTCCGCCTGGCGCTGGCAAACCGGGCTACCGTGGTCACCGTATCCGTCGGGCTTTTCGTCGTGGTGTTGCTGGCGTGGACCACGGGTTGGATCAAGACCCAGATGGGTTTGAGCATCGGCTTCGATCAACTGCGGGCCGACGTGCGCTTTGTTGCCGGCGTCGACGCCGAGGAGCGCCAGGCATTCATGGCGCATCTCGAAGAGGCGCTCAAAGCCACCGACGACGCGCTGGGCGGTGGCAACCTTGTCACCCACATGGTCGTCGCGAAGCACGCCAACATCGACAACGAGTCGAAGAACGGGCCGCAGTTCGCATCTATTCTCGTCGAGATGACGTCTCCGGAGAAACGCGACCTTTCCGGCGACGAGTTTGCCGCGGCCTGGCGCACTCGGGTGCGATCCTCGGCGAAAGTGGACGCGTTGGCCATCGCGCGCGACAAGAGCTGGTCTTCCGACTTCTCGATCCTGCTCAAGGGCCACGACGCGGACACGCTGAAGCGAGCAAGCGACGACGCCATCCGTGAACTGCGCACCCTCGACGGCGTCTCCAACCTGCGCGACGACCTCCCATACGGCAAGGACCAGTTTATCCTCAGCCTGAACACCGCGGGCCGCTCCCTGGGCCTGTCCACCGACGCCCTTGGCCGGCAACTGCGGGCCGCCTACGAAGGACGCCGAATCCAGACATTCCAGCAAGGCAATAATGAACTCGAGGTGCGTCTCCTGCTGCCCGAGGAAGAACGCACCGACCTGCGACGCATCGAGCAGTTTCCCATCAAGGTCTCCAGCGGAGAGATGCTGCCGCTGGCCGCGGTGGCCGACCTTGAGACGCGGCGCGGCATCGATGCCATTCGCCACCACCAGGGTCAGCGCACGTTGCGGCTGCGCGGCGATGTCGATCTCGGCAAGATCACGGGCCGGGAGGTCGTCACCTACTTCAACGAGAACATCCGCGACCGGCTCGTCGAATCCTACGGTGTGGGCACCACCCTCGATGAGATCAGCCTCGTCGAGGAGGAGAGCCTGAACGAAGGAATCCTGCAGTTCCTCGTCGCCCTGGCGCTGATCTACATCGTTCTCGCGTGGGTGTTCGCGTCGTGGAGTTGGCCAATCGCAGTCATGGCGGCGATCCCCCTTGGCCTGACTGGCGCGCTGCTCGGCCACGTCTTGCTGGGCCTGCACATCAACCCGATGTCCCTGCTCGGCTTCTTCACGCTGACCGGCATCATCGTTAACGATTCCATTATTCTCGTGAGCGCCTACAAGCGCCTGATTACGGAAGGGACCGCGGTCGAAAAGGCCATCGAAGACGCAGTGTGCCAGCGTCTGCGGCCCGTGCTGCTGACGTCGCTGACGACCTTCGCCGGGTTGTTTCCGCTCATGCTCGAACAAGCGCCCATTGCCGCAATGTTCAAGCCTCTGGCGGCGGCCATCTGTTTTGGTCTGCTCTACGGCACCCTGCTGGTGCTGGTGGTCATCCCGGTGATGCTCTCCCTCGTTATCGGTGGCACGGCGAAACTCGGCAGCGCGCTGGCCCGACTGAAACCGCAACCTGCCTGACGAGGAATCCGATGTTTGAACGGTTACAAGGCTTGCTCCGACGGATTGGAAGGCGGCTGCGACGATCCTGGTTTTCCTTGACGGCCGTAGCACTGACCGTTGTCACCGCCGCCACGCTCGTCGCGTTCGCGCCCGAGCCCGATCTCCGACCCGTCGAAGACCTGGCGGTGCCCGTGACTACCCTGGTCGCGAAGCCGCGCGTCTTGTCTCCCGAGCTGCATCTCTATGGTCGCGTGGAAACGCCGCACCGGGCCAGCCTCACGGCGATGACCAGCGCCACGGTCGAGTCGTTGAGCGTGCGCGAAGGGGACCGGGTTGCCAAGGGCGACGTGCTCGCGCAACTGGATGAAACAGACGCCCGGCTGCTGGTCCGCCGGCGCAAGTCGGACCTCGTCGAGGTGCGCGCAGACCTCGAGGCCCTCCAACTCGCAGGCGCCGACGATCGTGAAGTACTTAAGCACGAGGAGGAACTGCACCGCCTGGCCATTGAAAAACTGGACAGCTACCGCCGCTTGCGAGAGCAAGGCTCCATTGCCGAGGAGATCTGGAGAGCCGTGGTCGAGGCCCGCCACACGCAAGCGATCGCGCTGTCCCGGCAGCGTCGTCTGGTACTCGGTTTCGAACATCGGCGCGCGAGTATCGAGGCGCGCATCGACCGGGCACTGGCTTCCCTGGAGGAAGCAAGGGTCGGCCTCGAACGCACGCGAATCCGAGCGCCCTTTCCGGGCCGTGTCACGCATATCGCCGTTGCGCCCGGTGAGTTGGTAGTGCCCGGAATGATGGTGGCGGATATCTACGACGACCGCGCGCTGCAGATCCGTGCGCAGATTCCCAATGCGTACCTTTCGGTGTTGCAGGAGGCACTTCAGACGGGGCGGGAGCCGCCGGTCGTGATCAACTTCGACCACCGCTGGGTCAGCGGGGCGCTGGAGCGCCTGGTCGGCGCGGTCGGCGAGGGCCAGTCCGGTGTCGACGGACTTGTCCGGCTTGATCTCGATGGCCCACCTCCGGACCTGGGGCGCACCGTGAGCCTTCGTATCACGTTGCCCCCCGAAGAAAACGTCTTGGCGGTGCCCGTGCAGGCCGTGTATGGACAGCGGCGCGTTTTTCTCGTCGAGGATGGCCTGCTGACAGGTGTCGAGGTTGATCGGGTGGGTCGTCTAACCGGGGATGACGGCGAGCAGCGGCTACTCGTCCGCGCTGCGGCATTCGGCGCCGAGGCAAGGATACTGACCTCCCGGTTGTCGAACGCAGTAACCGGGTTGCGCGTCAGGGTCGAAGATTCCTGACGCAGCAGCAGTTCTTGCTTCGGGACGGTGGCCGCGCTTGGCCACAAGGTGGGCAACGTCGTCGAGCAGGCGTACGCGAGGTCCGACCTGTTCGAGAAGCCCCGCGCGCTAATGGAGTCCTGGGCGCGTTATGTCACCCGCGACTCGGGGAAGGTCATCGAATTGCCCAGAAGGGCTTGACGCGAGTGACGGGCGTTCGTGGGCGACTCCTGCGACGCCTCGCTGGTCGCACCCTCTGCCCGGCACATATAGACTGCCCCTTTGAGTTCGGCTGCGCGCCGGGTGGCGTCGGTGAGCGGAACAAGGAACGGCGCGGACAGCGGTCCGCGAGAAGAACCTGCTGGGAGTGAGCGATGTCCAATACCGAGATCATCTTCGAAGTGACCGAGGACGAGGTTGACGGCGGGTATTCGGCGAGCGCGCTCGGATACGGCATCCACACGCAGGGGGACAGTGTCGAAGATATCCGCCGCAATGTCCGGGAGGCCGTTGATTGCTACTTCGACGAGACCATGGAGCGGCCTAGTGTGATTCGGCTCCACTTTGTGCGAGACGAGATCATGGCGGCGTGAAGCTGCCCCGCGATGTCAGCGGCGCCAAACTGCAGCGGGCACTTCGGCGTCTCGGCTACGTCGCGGTTCGGCAACGCGGGTCCCACGTCCGTATCACGACCCAGGTCAACGGCGAGCATCACGAGGTGATCCCGATGCATAGTCAGATTCGGGCAAAGACCTTGGCGAGCATTCTCAAGAATGTAGCAAAGCACCACGAGATGACCGTCGATGAACTGCTCATTGCCCTCGACCTGTGAAAGGGCCGCCCCCGACCGAAACGCTGAAGTCGCGCCCGTGTGGGCGTACAGATATCTAGGTGGTGCCGCCGGGTTCCTCTTCCCTGGCGCTCCGTTCGCACCGCTGTCTTGGCACGTATAGACTAGCCGCCGGAGTCCGACGTGCCGGTCGGACGGCTTAACGGCATAGCGCGACGAAGGGCGATCTGATGCGGATTGCCCGTGTCGAGGACGAATAAGATCCGGATGAACGAGGCGGATACCTGTCGAAGGTTTATCGTTCCCAAACTGCAGGCCGCAGGATGGGATGACCGCCCACACGCCATCAACGAGCAGCGAACCTTCACCGACGGCAGAATCGTATTCATCGGCGGCAAGGCTCGGCGCGGCAAACAGAAACGGGCGGATTACCTTCTCCGGTACCGTCCGGACTTCCCGATCGCCGTCGTCGAGGCAAAGGCCCGGTATAAACATGCTGCGGAGGGGCTACAGCAGGCCAAGGCATATGCCGAAATCCTGGGTTTGCGCTTCGCGTACGCCACGAATGGCGAAGGGATCGTAGAGTTCGACTACACCACGGGGGTCGAACGCACGGTCGCGGACTTCCCGACGCCCGAGGATCTGTGGATCCGCCTTCGGCACGTCGACGGGCCGGCCGACGACCAAGCCGCCGAACGATTGCTCACGCCCACATTCCCGGACCGGGCCAAGCCACTACGCTATTACCAGGAGATCGCCGTCAACCGCGCGGTCAACGCAGTCCTTCAGGGGCGCAACACCCTCTCCTCGTCCACCCTCGGCCGGACACGCTCGATGTACTCCAGAAGCGCATCGCCGACATCCTGTGGAAGCGGCAGGCCCGAGGACACTCTGGACTTGCCGCATACGATGAGGCGGGCGCGCGTCGAGTCCAGGTCGTCCAGACGAAGGCGGCTCACGTCGTCGGCGCGGAGACCGAGGCGTGCGAGCAGCAGCAGGATGGCTCGATTCCTGACGCCGACCGCGGTGGAGGGGTCGCACGTGCCGATCGCCCGTTCGATGTCCTCCTGCGGAAGGTATCGCGGTATCGCCGCGAGGGCCCAGGTGCCCGCTGTCGGGACTGCGCCGAGCAGTCCGGCATCGCACTGGCCAGTCGAGGCGAGGTAGCGCAGATAGGCGCGGAAGGCGGTGGTCAGGAGTTGAGCCCGCTTCGGAGACTTGCCCTCGAACTGCCGCAGGACCGCGTCCCTGAGGAGGGCCGCGTCATACCGTCCGACGTCGTACCCGATATCGCTCAGCAGCGAACGCAGGATGCGCGTGTACACGTCCACGCTGCGCTCCGCGATGCCACGCTCCCGGCAACAACCACTGCCGGAACGGCTCCAGGCGCGGGTCCGGCGGCCTGGGCTGTCACACAGGTTCTCCTGCCCGGGCATCGCCGCCGGCCCAGAAGTCCGCGAAGCGGGCAACTCTGGCCGCGGCGCTCCGGCCGTGGCGCAACCGCTTGACTGGAGGACGCTACGGGGGTCCCAGGCATAGGCAATCGTGAGCGGCGAAACGAGCCGCCACGCCGGCGTCGATCCGGTCCAACGGGATCCTGCACTGGTGCAGCCAAACGACAAGGTGAGTGAACGTGCGCCGGTAGGTATCGGCGGTGGACGGCTTGAAGCCCTGGGCGCGCAGGGATTGCGCGAACGCTTCCGCCAGACGGAAGCCTTCGGCCACCTCGCCGGGATGTGGAACAAGATCTCGCGCTTCCAGGAACCGCACGAACCGAACCGCTCCGGAGGCCGACTGCCGCGGCGTGGGCGCGGGCCATTTGCGGTCCACGAAACCCGCGCACTCGCATGAATGGCGGGCAGACCGGTGAAGCAGGGCATCGTCGGCGTCTGCGAGCCGCGCGCCTTCGTTCTCGAGCTAGACAACGAAGTGTCTGGCGTTTTGGACGTACAGCAGAGCGCTGTGGTCTAAGCCGTCTCGCCTCAGGCTTTCCCGAAACTCGGCTATGAGATCGTCGACGAGCCCAGGTTCGCTGGTGTCTTTGGACATATGGTTCTCCTGTTGTTGTCCCAGTCGGGGACAGTCAGGAGAACGTAGTTATGGTGAGTATCCAACCGGCAGGGGCCGCGCCGTCTGGCAAGATATCAAGTTGGTCCACAGGTCGGCGAGGGTCGATGAAGTGGAATCGGGGGGATGTACGGAGTGGAGCGAGAGGTGCCTGCCCGGAGGCTAACCGGGCTCGTGAGAGTCAATCGAGTGCGTAGCGCTCGCGAGCTGTGAGAAGTCGAGACGCGCGAGGAACTCCGCCCCATGTTCCTCGCAGTAGTTCTCCGTCGCCAAGTCGACCATCTCGTGCGCCACCAAGAGGGATGGATACGCGCTCAAATCGCTAAAGTCGATCCAATCGAGTTCGAAAAAGTAGGACTCTCCTACCAGTTCGCCTTCGAGGCGTGCGTCGATGTCGGCTTCCGTAGCTTCTCGTACGGAACAGTGGAACCCAAGGGATCTGAGGCCGCCGAGGAGGCGTTTCAGTTTCGGTATTGACTTGCCCGTAGCGCGCCTCAGGAGGTCCGCGTTGATGTGCACGTTGTCCGGCAAGTCCGCGGGACAGCCAAGTCGAAACAGCGCAAGGACCGCGTCGCGCTCATCCGCGGTCATTCGCTCTAGCGCGTCAAGGAATGACCGGGCTTGAGACTCAGCGCTTTCTTGCGCCTCTGGGTCATCCGGAATGTCGAGGCGGTGGTAGAGTCGGTCGAGTACCGGCGGAAGATAGTTCCGGCGTAGCGGGTTGCCCAGCTTGTTGACGGTCAGTTGAACGAGTTCAGACAACGAGGTCGTCCTGAGGTCGACGTAGTGGGTCGTTTTGAGCAGCCCGGGTATCGGCGTGTCATCGAGTCTTACGGTACTCTCGGCTTTCCTCCAATGCTCGAGCCTGGGCACTTCTTCGCTCGTGGTTGGGCCAAACCTTGGCGGCGTAGTCCGCAGAGGCAAAGAGGATGCAGTACCTGCACAGGTTGCCGTAGATCTCGGCGAGATGGGAGTACAGATCCTTGCCCCACAACCCTGCCGTCTCGTAGTCGTCGAAGAAGACCCGGACACCGCGGGAAGTCAACTCGCTGGCAAACGCCCGCACGTAGTCTCGTTGTTCGCCGGCGAAGGACAGGCCAACATCGTATTCGAAGTGCTCCTCGCCCATCAGTCGCCTCGGACAGCTCGGCGATACAGGCGGGCCCTACTCTGTTGAACGGTGGCCCGAAGTGTGGGATCTGAAGTGGGTAAGCAGATAAACAAAGAATACAATTCTCATAATATCATTGAGTTATGTCATAAAATGGCGTCCCCTAGGGGAGTCGAACCCCTGTTACTGGGATGAAAACCCAGTGTCCTAGGCCTCTAGACGAAGGGGACGCGCGGAAGGCGCGCATTCTAAGACCCGCGCGAAGCGGTTTCAACAGGACGCCGCGCAGTCTACAGTTCGCGGGCTGTTTCAGGGGAGGGTGCGTGCGGCCCCAATACCTATACCTCGCCGGTACTGCCAGTTGGTTCGCTTCACACGGCATCCAGGGCGTGATGTTCGCTTGGCTTGTCGCCATCGTGCTGCGGGAATCGCCGCAGATGGTGGGTGTCGCGCAGATGGCCATGCTGATGCCGGCGCTGCTGTTCATGCTCATAGGCGGCAGCTTGGCGGATCGTTATGGCGGGCGTCGCGTGGCCGTCCTGGCGCAGTCTCTTGCGCTCGTTCCTGTCTTGGGGTTGTTGCTGGTGCTCGTCGCGGGGCGACTGAGCTTCGGCGTCATGATCGGCTATGCGCTGATGATGGGGTTTGCCCAGGCTTTCGTGACGCCCGCGCGGGACGGGCTCCTGAATCAGGTCGCCGAGGGCGGAATTCAAGCCGCTGTCGTCCGCGTAACGATGATTCAGTTTGGGGCGCAGTTGATCGCGTTTGTCATCGTGGGACTGACGGACCGCGTCGGCGCCGTAAGCGTAATCGCGGTGCAGGCGACGGTGCTGGCGCTCGGGGCGGTCGCCATAGGCCGTATCCCGGTTGCGGCGCCAACGCGCTCGCGGTCCGACACCGCCGTATGGCGCGATCTATATGCATCGGTTGCCACTGGATTCGTCACCGTCATGCGCTCGGTGCCGATGCGCATGGTGGTGGCGCAGAACTTCGCGGTGGGACTGTTTTTCATGGGAGCTTACATCGTGACGATTCCGCTGACCGTGCGAGACGTCTACGGCGGTTCTGCCGGAGACTTGGCCATGGTCAACGCGGCCAATTCGCTCGGTCTCGTACTGACGGCATTTCTTCTCACCCGCGTGGGGTACATACGCCGCCAGAGACGCGCGCTTTTGCTTGCTCATGCCATGGGGGCCGTCATGCTGTGTATGGCTGGGGCCGGTTTCGATTTCCCGGTATTCGCGGGCTGTATCTTTCTGTGGGGCGGTTGCGGTGGTATCGCCATGAGCATGGCGCGCTCGATCATGCAGGAGCAGGCGCCTTACGATCAGCGAGGCCGCGTGATGGCGTTTTTCTCGTTCTCCCTAATGGGCGCCGGTCCGTTTGGCGCCCTGCTTGCCGGTGCGTTGGTGGAGTGGCGGGGACCCGGTAACGCATTGATTGTCGTGGGGTGCAGCATGTTTACGGTTGTGGCAATCCTTTCTTTCGCCTTGCGAGACCAATCGGCAGATGGACGATCCGAGGTAGTCTGAAAGACGTATCTAGAAGCTGCGAAGTACGCCCGGAGGGGCCGAAGACTCCCGCGATTACGGTATGATTCCGCGCACCGGCAACCGTGGCAGGAGAACCATGACCGAAGAACAGAAAATCAGCCGTCGCAAGTTCATTTCGACAACGTCCAGGACCTTGGCGACCATACCCGTGGTTGCCGTGCTCGGGGAACGGGCGTTTGGCCAAGAGGCCGGCGCGACGGCGAAGCTTGACGAGACCAACCCGACCGCGGTCGCCCTGGGCTATCGCCACGATGCGAACGAGGTCGATGTTAGCCGCTTTGCCAAGCGAGCTTCTGAGGAAGGCAAGAAGCAGTTCTGCGACAACTGCCTGCACTTCAAGTCGTCAGATGAGGAAGGCTGGGGACCCTGCGCGATATTTCCAGGTTTCGTGGTCGCCGAGAAGGGCTGGTGCAATGTATGGGTGAAGGCGACGTAGTCGCTGGCCGGCATGGGGTAGATTCACGCAGGCAAATTCCTGCGCGATTATCGCGATTCTAGTTGCGAGCCTGAGCTAGTGAGACGACGGCGGCAACGCCAGCGGTGCTATTTCGGCTCCGAGATAGAGGACGCGCGACGCCCACGTGTAGTCCGATTCGTACGCCATCAGGCTCACCAGCACCAGTAGCGCGCCGGGCGGCATCAGTATTGCCGTGATGAGCGCCACGCGCTCCCAGCGCATGTGCATGAAGATCGAGACGATGAACCCCGCCTTCATCATCATGAAGATGAGGATCAGCGACCAGCGCATATAGCCCTGGAACCCCACGTAGTCCACCATGTAGGAAGCCGCGCTAAAGACGAACAGCAGTCCCCAGATCCAGAAGTAAATGGAGATAGGATGTTGTTGACCGGTTTCTGCCATTGCCCCTTACCAGAGATAGAAAAACGCGAAGATAAAGACCCACACGAGATCGACGAAGTGCCAGTAGAGCCCTGTGATCTCGACGATCTCGTAGCCCTTCTCCTCGTAGCGACCGCGCCACACGCGGTAGGCGACGACGCCGAGGTACACAACCCCGGCGGATACGTGCAGGCCGTGGAACCCGGTGATCATGAAAAAGCAGGAGCCGAACTGGGGCGCGCCCATGGGGTTGGTCCAGGGTCGCACGCCCTCGTCGAGGATGAGCTTCGTCCACTCGAAAGCCTGCATGCCGACGAAGCTCGCGCCGAACATGGCGGTCACGACCATCAGCAACGCCGCCGCCCTGCGTTTGCGGCGATAGCCCATGTTCACCGCCATCGCCATGGTGCCGCTCGACGAGATCAGGATGAACGTCATGATCGCGATCAGGAGCAGCGGCACAGGAACGCCGAATGCATCGAGCGAGAACACCTGGCTGGGATTGGGCCAGGCTTCCGGGCTCGTCATGCGCACCGTCATGTAGGCCGTCAGGAAGCAGGTGAAGATGAAGGTATCCGACAGGAGGAATATCCACATCATGGCCTTGCCCCACGGCACGCCCCTGAAGACGGCGACGTCGGCGGCCCAGTCTTCGACTAGCTGCAGCCTGGGCGCACTGATTGCTTCGGCCATTCGGTTCCTATGCTCCTGCTTCGGTGCGTCCCGTGTCGTTTTCGCCCGGGACGGGTGGTCTATTCAGCCGCGCTTCGGGGCTCCGACTGTGGAATGAAATCGTCCTTCGCTCCCGGCACGCTGTAGTCGTACGCCCAGCGATGGACCGTCGGCAGTCTCGCCTCCCAGTTGCCGTGGCGCGGCGGAGTCTCCGGTGTCTGCCACTCGAGCGTTGTGGCCTTCCAGGGGTTGGGCCCGGACTCCCTGCCTTTGAAGTAGCTGTAGACCAGGTTGAAGATGAACAATATCTGTGCGACGCCGACGATGAGTGCGGCGATCGTAATGCCCTGATTCAGCAACAGGACGCTATCGTCGATGATCGCCATTTCGCCGTTCGCGAAGTAGCGCCTCGGCACGCCGACGAAACCCAGATAGTGCATCGGGTAGTAGATCGCGTAGGTGCCGAGGAACGTAATCCAAAAATGCGCAATTCCGAGCCTGTCGTCCAGCATCTTGCCGGTCATCTTCGGATACCAGTGATAGATCGCGCCGAAGATGACGAGTATCGGTGATACGCCCATGACCATATGGAAGTGCGCGACGACAAAGTAGGTATCCGATAGCGGGACGTCGACGATGACGTTGCCCAGGAAAAGGCCGGTCAGTCCCCCTACGACGAAGGTGATGACGAATGCGATGGAAAAGAGCATCGGCACCGTCATGTGGATGTTTGCGCGCAGCAGCGTCAACGTCCAGTTGTAGACCTTGATGGCTGTCGGCACCGCGATGATGAGGGTGGTCGTCGCGAAAAAGAACCCGAAATAGGGGTGCATGCCGCTAACGTACATGTGGTGCGCCCAGACGATGAAGCTCAATACGCCGATGGCGACAATGGCCCAGACCATCATGCGATAGCCGAAGATGTTCTTGCGAGCATGGGTGCTGATGAGGTCCGAGACGATGCCGAAAGCGGGGAGGGCGACGATATACACTTCGGGATGGCCGAAGAACCAGAACAGGTGCTGGAACAGCAGTGGACTGCCGCCGCTATAGTCGAGTTGCTCGCCTAGCGAGGATATGGCTGGCATGAAGAAACTGGTACCGATGGTCTTGTCCAGAATCATCATGACGGCGCTGACGAACAGCGCGGGGAACGCCAGCAGGCCGAGCACGGTCGCCATGAAGATGCCCCAAATGGACAACGGCATGCGCATCAGCGACAAGCCTCGGGTGCGCGCCTGCAATATTGTCGTCACATAGTTCAAACCGCCCATGGTGAAGGCGACGATAAACACGGCGAGGGAGACAAGCATGGTGAGGATGCCCCAGTCGACGCCCGGCGTGCCCGGCAGGATCGCCTGCGGCGGATATAGCGTCCATCCCGCGCCGGTGGGGCCGCCCGGGACGAAATAGCTCGCCAGCAAAATCAGAACCGATACGAAATAGACGTGGTAGCTGACCATGTTGACGAACGGGAACACCATGTCCCGGGCACCGCACATCAGGGGAACCAGATAGTTGCCGAATCCGCCGAGCAGCAGGGCCGTCAGGAGGTATATCACCATGATCATCCCGTGCATGGTGACGAACTGGTAGTAGTGCTCGGGATCGATGAAGTCAAAGTAATCGGGGAAACCGAGTTGCAGGCGCATCATGCCGGACAGGACCAGCGCCAGCAGACCCACGCCAATGGCTGTTATCCCATACTGAATGGCGATGACCTTGTGGTCCTGGCTGAACCAGTACCTGGTGATCCAGCTATGGGGATGGTGAACGTCGATCGCTTCTTGATAGGGGACTTGTGCCTCAACCGCCATCAGTTTCTCCTCGATCATCGACCGTGTGGCGCATGGCTGTGGTCATCATGCGTGTGCTCATGGTGTTGATATATGCGACGACATCGTTGATCGCATCGTCATCGCCCAACTGCTTCGACATGAGGCCCATCTGTTTGCCCAGGTTGTCCAGGGGATGGCCCCCGCGAATGCCTTGGCGGAAATTGCGCAACTGGCGGGCCAGGTACCAGTCGCTCATGCCGGCGATTCGGGGCGCGAAGGTCCCGTGGCTGCCGCCGCCGTCGGAGCCGTGGCACACGGTGCAACCGCTGTACAGGTCGGCGCCGTGATCGACATCCCCGGCAACCGTCGCGGGAGCCGGATCGTCTGGCAGAGAACGAATATACGCGATAACGTTTTCGACTGCGGCGTCGTCGAAGAGGGTCGCCACCATGGGCGCCATCTCCCTGCCGTAGGTATCCTCCTCGTGGACGCCTCGGTGTCCCCGCTTGTAGGCCAGGATCTGGTGGCGCAGATACCACGCGTTCTGACCGGACAGTTTGGGCGCGTTCAACGCCACCATGCCTTCGCCGGCGGGACCGTGACAGGCGGCGCAGACGGCATAGGCTGCCTGGCCGGCGACCGGGTCTCCCTCGGGACGCGCCGAGATCTGGGCGTAGGTTGCCCGGCCCTTGAGCCAGGCGTCGTAATCTTCCTGGGTATCGACGATGACGGTGCCGCGCATGGTGTGATGGCCCATTCCGCACAGCTCCGCGCACAGCACCTCGTACGTGCCGACGCGCGTCGGGGTGAACCACATGTAGGTGACCATGCCCGGCACGAGGTCCATCTTGGCGCGGAACTGCGGCACATAGAAATCATGTAGCACGTCCTTGGAGCGGAGCAGGGCCTTTATTGGACGATCGATCGGCAGATGCAGGGCCTCGCGCTGGATCAGGATGTCATCCTGGCCATACGGGTTTTCCGGATCCATGCCGAATGGATTGTCCACGCTGATCCGCTTCGCGTTGACGGTGCCGAGAATGCCATCTTCGCCGGGCAGCCGATAGCTCCACGACCATTGCTGTCCGACGATCTCGACGTCCCGCGCCTGCGGCGGCACGTTGACGTAGTCGTCCCACACCGCAAGCCCCGGCGCCAGCATGCCGACCACGCCGATGGTCGTGACGATGGTCAGAATCCACTCCAGGCGTTTGTTTTCGGGTTCGTATGCGGCCTTCTGACCTTCGCGGTGACGGTATTTCCAAGTCGTGTAGACCATGAACAGGCCGATCAGCACAAAGGCGACGCCGCAAATCCAGAACGTGACGTATACGGCGAAGTCGATGCCGCCCCAGTTCGACGCGATTTCGGTGAACCACCATGGACTCAGGAAGTTGAATACCAACGACCCGATCACGATGACGAAAAGCATGATCGAGACGATCATGGCGCGCTTATCCCGGGCCCCGGCCCCGGCGTTCGGGTCAATCTGTCTGCGTTCAACCTCAAGGTCTTCCTGTCCTGGTTTGTGCGTCCCTCCGTTCGAATCCCGATCGCGAAACGGCATCGAAGGAAGTTGCGATCAAGGCCGAGATCGTCGCCTCAGCCTGTTCTATTTCTTTTTTCTTTCCCTATGTCTTTTTGTCCGGACCCGCGTTGGACGTGCCGGACAAGCCCTTCGGCATCGACGATGAATGCGGCCGGCAGTGTTTCGACGCCGTAGATTATCGCAGAATTGGCGGCGGGATCGCTAGCTGTCGGGTAGCGGAAATCGAGCGTGGCGAGGGCGCGACGGCCGGCATCGGGCGCCGGATCGACATTGATTCCGATGATTTCAAGGGCTTGCCTCGCGAAGCGCTGACGCAACGCCGCCAGCGCGGGCATCGTGTCGCGGCAGGGCGCGCACCATGCACTCCAGAAGTTGATGTAGACGACCTTTCCGCGGTATTCGGCCAGGGAAATGGGCGGGGCCGTCGCGTCCATGGACGGTAGGGGAAACTGTGGCGCGCGCTCACCGACGACGACTCCCAACGCCGACACCGGCCAAAGCAACCCCATCAACAGGCACAAGCGCACGTGCTTAGGACTCCCAAGCAACTCAAAAGGACCGGATGAATGAAGGTGGGCAGTCTGCGGGAAAACGTCGTCTTCTGCAATCGCTTCGTACCGTGGCCGCCGGCATGGAGGGTTGAACCAATCCCGGCGATCTTCGGTTCATCTTCGAACGGGTGTGCCGTAATCGCCGCAAGAGCCATCTGGCATGAGTTAGCGCGTGTACGATATTCAAATTTTGTATTTTAATTGCCGGACAATGTGGTTATTGCCCGAGAATGCTGCCCGGAGGCGACGCTGGGAATCAGCATTTACTGGGTGAGATTGGTCGATATTTTGTTTGTTTTCATTTTTCTTTTTTGAAATCATACGCCGCGCCAACGAACTTGGGGAATGTTATGGACTTTAAGGATTACGCGGCGGAAGAAATGAAGCGGCTAGTGGCGGAGCGGGATGTAATTGAACGCAAATTGAAGGCGCTTGAAAATGCCATCCGCGCATATGAGGATTCGGTGGCGCCTGCGGCGGCCCCCACAGCCGCGCCGGCCAAGACAGCCGCGCCGGCCAAGAGAGAAAGAAGGCGTCGGCGGTCTTCCCGGCGCAATGAAATCGTCCGGATCATCGGTGAGAGCGGCAGCGATGGCATTGGCCGCGCGGACATCATCGCGGCGCTGAACGTAAAGGGCAACAAGTCGGCCGAGCAATCCGTCAGCAATACCCTGTCGGCTTTGAAGAAGTCCGGCGAAGTTCGCCACGGGGACGGCAAGTACTTCGGAGGCTGATCAAGCCGGACTCCGTTCGCCGATGTCGGCCTCGCCCTGGCGGGGCAGGCTTTGTCCGCGGGCCGTCCCTCATGCGAGAATACCGTGTCGAGCGGGAATAGCTCAGTGGTAGAGCACAACCTTGCCAAGGTTGGGGTCGCGGGTTCAAGTCCCGTTTCCCGCTCCAATTCTTCGACCAAACTTTGTCGAGAAATCTTGTCAAAGAAGTAGAGCCGGGCCGGATCCGGCGCCCCATTTTAAAAGAGATACGAATATGAAACGACCCGAACAAGTGAGGCCGGCTGCCATCATCTTTGCGCTTTCCGCCTTGCTCGGCGGCTGCGCCGCAGTGGCGTCCGATGTCGACGTGCCGGTCGCAGCCGAAAGCGCGACGGAGGTCGCGACGGTGGAGGGGATCACCGAATATCAGCTCGAAAACGGACTGAGGGTCCTTCTTTTCCCAGACCGGAGCAAGCAGCAGATCACAGTCAATGTCACCTACCTGGTTGGCTCGCGTCACGAGGGCTATGGGGAGACAGGGATGGCGCACCTGCTGGAGCACCTCGTCTTCAAGGGAACGCCAGAACATCCTGATATCGCCGGTGAGCTGACCGAGCGCGGAGCCTTTCCCAACGGCACTACCTGGTTTGATCGGACCAACTATTTCGAGACGTTCCCAGCCACGGACGACAACCTCGAGTGGGCACTCGACCTCGAAGCGGACCGCATGATCAATTCCTTCATCGCGGCGGAGGACCTCAAATCGGAGATGACCGTTGTCCGCAACGAGTGGGAGAGGAGCGAAAACAATCCCTCGCGGGTGCTCCAGCAACGCGTCATGTCCGCCGCATATGATTGGCACAACTACGGCAACGCCACCATCGGTGCCAGGGCGGATATCGAGCAGGTGCCCATCGACCGGTTGCAGGCGTTCTACCGCAAGTACTACCAGCCGGACAACGCGATCCTGATCGTGGCGGGCCGCTTCGATCCCGCTCGCGCCCTGGACTTGATCGTTGACAACTTCGGAAGCATTCCACGCCCGGACAGGACCGGCGCGAACCAGTTGTTCCCGACCTATACGGCAGAACCGGCACAAGATGGCGAGCGCAGTGTCACGCTGAGGCGGGTGGGCGATGTCCAACTCGTCCTCGCCGCGTATCACATGCCGCCAGGGTCGCACGAAGAATTCGCGGCGGTGGACATCATGACGCACGTACTCAGCACGCAGCCGGCGGGCAGGTTGTACAAGGCTCTCGTGGAGCCGGGTCTGGCTGCCGGCGCGTCGGCCTTTGCGTATCAACTCAACGAGCCGGGCCTGTTCGGCGCGATGGCGCGGGTGCGCCAGGAGGACTCGCTCGAGGCAGCCGCCGAGGCGCTGTTCGCCACGTTGGAAGAGATGACGCAAGCGCCGCCGACAGAGGAAGAGGTGAACCGCGCAAAGACGGACTACCTGTCGTCGATCGAACTCGCATTCAACAACCCGCAAGGGATTGCCTTGCAGTTGAGCGAATGGGCGTCGATGGGCGACTGGCGGCTACTGTTCTTGCACCGTGATCGCCTGGAGCAGGTTACGCCCGAAGATGTGCACAAGGTGGCCCGGGCATATCTGAAACCGTCGAACCGCACCGTCGGGTACTACCAACCCACTGCCGAGACTCCGGCGAGGGCGGAGATTCCCGCCACGCCCGACGTTGCCGCCATGGTGGACGGCTACGTGGGCCGCGCGGCTATCGCCGAGGGTGAAGCATTCGATCCGACACCGGCGAATATCGACGCGCGGACGCAGAGACTTACCCTGCCTGGTGGGCTCCAGGTGGCGCTGCTGCCGAAAGAGAATCGGGGCGATGCGGTGAACGTCAGTTTCCAGTTTCGCCATGGCAATGAAGACGCGCTTATGGGCAAGGCCACCACCGGGGGACTCGCGGGCGCCATGCTCATGCGCGGCACAAAACAGCGTTCCCGCCAGGAGATTTCCGACGAGCTGGATCGGTTGAAGATCCAGGGCGGCGCGGGGGGCGGCGCCGAGTCGGCGTCAGGGAGCTTTTCCACCGTGCGGGAGAACCTGCCGGAGGCCCTGAAGCTGATGGCGGAAGTCCTGCGCGAACCCGCATTCGACGCCAAGGAATTCGAACTCCTGCGGGAACAACGGTTGGCGGGAATCGAAGCGCAGAGGTCGGAACCGCAGGCGCTCGCGCGACAGGCCCTCAACCGGCACCTGGCGGACTACCCGGAGGAACATCCGTTCTATTCTCCGACGTTCGACGAACAAATCTCGCGGTTGGAGTCGGCGACGCTGGAACAGGCGCGCGACTTCTGGGCGTCGTTCTACGGTACTCAGAGCGGGGCGATCTCTATCGTCGGGGACTTTGATCCGGAGGAGATCATTCCGCTTTTGCACGACATCTTCGGTGAATGGACGGCGAAGGAGACATATGTCCGCATGCCTCGCCCGTACCAGGAGATCGAGACCCTCTCTGTGGTCATAGAGACACCGGACAAGGCCAATGCGACGATGTTCGCGGCGAGTGTGATACCCATGCGCGACGACCATCCGGACTACCCGGCGCTCGTTCTCGGAAATTACATGCTCGGCGGCGGATTTCTAAGCTCCAGGCTCGCGACCCGGATCCGCCAGAAGGACGGGCTGTCTTATGGCGTCGGATCGCAATTTGGAGCATCTGCTCTCGATGAACGGGCGAACTTCAGGTCGTATGCCATTTTCGCGCCGGAAAACAGTGACAAAGTGGTCGCCGCGTTCCGGGAAGAACTGGACAAGGTGCTGGCATCCGGATTCAGCGCGGAAGAGGTGGAAGCGGCCCAGCGCGGTTACCTCGACGGCGCCCAGAGCCGCCGATCGAGCGACGGCGTCATGGCGGGATCCCTCGTGGGCAATCTGATCGTCGGCAGGACGATGGAGTTCACCGAGGCGCACGAGGCCGCGATCAGGGCGCTGTCGCCGGAGGACATCCTGGTCGCGATGCAGCGGCACATCGATCCTGAGCAGATTTCGATTGTCCGCGCCGGAGACTTTGCCGGCAGTGAGGATCAGTAAACTTCGGGTATGGACGCAGCCGGGCGACGGAGGATCTTTCTGAAGGTCAGGTTGATCCTTTCGCCAGTCAGCCGAGGTTTTTTGGGCAATTGGTGGGCCCAATTGCGTTGGATACCGGGGCCCATTTCCAGGTAGCTCCCGTTCGGCAGGCAGAGGGTTAGTCCCAGACGCGCTTGTCCGCGTCCCATAGCGGGTTCTCGCGAAGCCGCGCGGCCAGCCTTGTGCCGCAGGCAGAACGGCCGCTCCGATCCGAAACTGACTGAACCGATAACGGGATCGCTGCCGAGTTCCGGTTCATCGTCGCTGTGCCAGGAAACGCTGTCGCGGCCGTCCCGATAGTAGTTCAGCAGGACGCTGTTGAACGTTGCGTTCGTGGTGTCCTCGATGCGCGCCCTGATTTGCAGCAATGTGCGTGTCCAGCCAACGGGCTGCGCGGATATTCCCGAATAGGTATAGCACGTGCCCGGATCGCCGAACCAGGCGGTCATTCGCGGTAGGGCAAGCGACCGTCCGAACATCATGATGCGCTCCGACTTCCAGTCGACCTCTTCCTTCAGGGCGCGAAGATAGCGTTCGCTTTCTTCGGCGGAAAACAGGCGTGGATACAGACGCAGCCTGCCGTCGGCGGCGGGTATGTCCCGAAAAGCCCTGGACGCCGTCATGGTGCCAACGCCCGGTTGCGCCCCAAGCGAAGTCTTCTAGCCGACCTCGACCATCTCAAAATCGCTCTTTGGCGTCCCGCACTCGGGACAGAGCCAGTCTTCGGGAACATCTTGCCAGGCGGTTCCCGGCGCGATGCCGTCCTCGGGCTCGCCCTCGGCTTCGTTGTAGATATACCCGCAGGTCATGCATTGCCAAAGTTTCACAGTCCGATCATCTCCTTTAATTGTGGTACGCGGGCGGCGAGAGCGCTGCCCGTGAGAGGGGTTCCGAAAAGCGCGTCATTCGGGCATACCCGGGCGGTCAAACCGTCCATGGGGCGGGTGCGCGGCTCACGAACTCAGTGCCACGACCAGCGCGACCGCAAGCACAGCCCCAATCAGCACGACCAGCACGATGCCTGGATCGGACAGAGGAGCGCCGCTGTCGGCGGTTTTTGGCGCGCTCCGCCGCGCGCGTACGAAGGCATAGGCCAGGCCCAGGACGATCAGTGCCGGGATAAGGAATTGCATGATGTAGCGCATTGCTCTGTCCCGTCCGCCCCCATGGTCGTCATGCGCGGTGTCGCAACGGCATGGGACACTATCCCAGGTGCGACGGTGCGCGCCGGGCAATTATCGACGCGCTTTTGGGCAGCATCAAGGATGATTGTTCGGTCGAGGTTCCTCGGTCCGCCACTTGCCCGATCTGACTCCGCAGAGGATGATTCCCTTGAGCAACCGAAATGGCAGGAAACCGAATGGCCGCTTTAGATGGATTTCGCGTTCTCGACATGACGCAGTGGGAGGCGGGAACGTCCTGCACGCAGTGTCTGGCCTGGCTCGGGGCGGACGTGGTGAAGGTCGAGCAGCCGGAGGTCGGCGATCCCGGCCGGGGCCGCCCGCGCGGGGAGGCGCTCGACGCCGCATACTTCGTCAACTGGAACAGCAACAAACGCAGCGTCACCGTCGACCTCAGCATCCCCGCGGGTCGCGAACTGTTGCTGTCGATGCTGCCGCGCTACGACGTCTTCGTGGAAAACTACGGGCCCGGGGTGGTCGAAAAGTTAGACATCGACTACGGCGTCATGCGTGCGATCAAACCGGACATCATCTACGCGCGCATCAAGGGTTTCGGCACGAGCGGCCCCTACGCCGGCTACAAGAGCATGGACATGGTGGCGCAAGCGACGGGGGGCGCGTTTTCGATCACCGGTAACGCCGACGGTCCGCCCATGCGTCCCGGCCCGACGATCGGCGATGCCGGCACGGGGGTGCAGGCCGCGCTCGCTATCGTGGCCGCCTGGGCACAAAAACTGCGCACGGGAGAGGGCCAGTTGGTCGAACTGTCCATGCAGGAGGCCGTCACCTACTACCTGCGCACCGCGACGGGGCGAACGCTTTTCGGCAAAGAGGCGTCACCGCCGCGTTCGGGAGGTGGCCGGAACCCCTTCATGCGGCTGTATCCGAGCGCTCCGGGCGGCTCCAATGACTATGTGTTCCTGATGGCGGCCAATCCCCGCATGCAAAAGGCGGCGTGCGAAGTCATCGGCAAGGACCTGTTGTCCGATCCGCGCTTTGCCAGATCCCGCGCCAGGCAAGAGAACTGCGAGGCCATGGTTGAGGAAATCGCCGAATGGACCCGGCAGCGCACAAAACGCGAGGCAATGGAGGCGTGGGCGGAAGCGGGTGTTTGCGCCGGGTCCGTCTACGCGCTCGACGAGCTGTATACGGATCCCCATCTCGTCGAGCGCGGTTTCGTGCACGAGATACACCATCCGCACTACGGCGACATCCGGCTGCTCGGCTGGCCCGCGAAGATGTCGAAGAGCAGCGTCGCGATATCGCCCGCGCCCCTGCTCGGCCAACATACGGACGAGGTGCTGATACAGGACCTCGGTTTCAACGACGCGGACATCGCCCGACTGCGAGTTGCAGGCGCAATCGGCAGCGAAATGACCGAAGATTCCGAGATCAGCCAGGTGGCAGGTTAGTCCGGCGGGATCAGGGGGACATTGCCATGGCGGGGCCGCTCAACGGTATCCGCGTCATCGACTTCACGACGATGGTCGCGGGTCCCTACGCGACCATGATCCTCGCCGACCAGGGCGCGGACGTGATCAAGATCGAGGCGCCGCTGGCAAGCGATCACGCGCGTCGCGCGGGCTATGGGCAGAGGCACTTCACGGCTGCGTTCGTCAACAACAACCGCAACAAACGTTCCATGACCGTTGACGCGAAGAGTGCCGAAGGCCGCGAGGCGATATTGCGCCTGGCGAAGACGGCGGATGTCTTCGCGCAAAATTTTCGTCCCGGCGTCATGGCGCGCCTCGGCCTCGATGAGTCGGATCTCCGGTCGGCGAACGCAGGCATCGTATACCTCTCCATCAGCGGCTGGGGCGAAACCGGACCCCTCGCACACAAACCCGTCTATGACCCGATCATTCAAGCGCTGTCGGGTCTTGCCACCGTCCAGGCCGGTTCCGACGACGCGCGCCCGCGTCTCATTCGGACGATTCTGCCGGACAAACTGACCGGCATCACCGCCGCGCAGGCGGTGTCGAGCGCGTTGCTTGCGCGCGAACGCACGGGCGAGGGTCAGCATGTGCGCGTATCGATGCTGGACGCGATCATCGCTTTCATGTGGGCGTCCGATATGGGCGGTCTGACCTTCGTCGGCAAGGAGGTCAGTGTCCAGAGGGCAGCCACCTTCATCGATCTCATTTATGAAACCCGTACCGACTACATCAGCGTGTCGGTGATGACCAATACGCAGTGGGAAGGATTGTGTCGGGCAGTCGAGCGTCCACAATGGCTGGCGGATGAGCGCTTCAAGACCCCGGCGGGGCGCGATCGCCATGCTGATGAACGGCTTGAACTCATGCAGTCAGCGCTGATCGAAAAGAGCGCGGAAGAGTGGCTGTCCATACTCGACACCGCCGGCGTGCCCTGCGCTCCGGTGCTCAAGCGTGCCGAGGTTGTGGAACATCCGCAGGTTCGCGCCAGCGGTATCGTCATGGAAACGGACCATCCTTATGCGGGGCGCCTGCGTCAGGCGCGCAATGCCGCGCGGTTCGAACGCACCCGCGCCGAGGTGCGTCGAGGCGCGCCCCAGCTGGGCGAGCACACGGTCGAGGTGCTTCGGGAACTCGACTACTCCGACGCGGAGGTCGCGAGGCTCCTGGATTCGGGCACCGTAAGCGTCCCGGATGATCCGGGTGCGAATCCGGGCTAAGATTGTTCGATCAGGTGGGGAGTCCCAAAGTATATGGCTCTGCAGCACAAGCTACGCATACCGACGGCATCCGAAGCGCTTCCGGGACGTGATCGCTCGATGCCGATACCGACGCGGCATTTCGTCAACGGCAATCCCTTGAGCCCTCCATTTCCAGGGGCGATGGAGCGGATGATGGTTGGCATGGGATGTTTTTGGGGAGCGGAACGGATGTTCTGGCAGACGCCGGGGGTCCATGTCACCGCTGTGGGATATGCGGCGGGCGTCACGTCGAATCCCTACTACGAGGAGGTCTGCTCCGGTCTCACTGGCCATAACGAAGTTGTGCTGGTGGTATTCGATCCGCGCGCCGCGACCTACGGCGACCTGTTGAAGGTCTTCTGGGAAGGCCACGATCCGACGCAGGGGATGCGCCAGGGCAACGATCTCGGCACCCAGTACCGATCTGAGATCTATGTGTTCGACGCGACGCAGCGGCAACTCGCCCAGCGCTCCCGGGATGCGTATCAGCGGGCGTTGGGCGCTGCCGGGCACGGACCGATCACGACGGAGATCAAACCCGCGCCCGTCTTCTACTACGCCGAGGCATACCACCAACAGTATCTGGCCAAGGTGCCCCACGGCTATTGCGGGCTCGGTGGCACTGGTGTTTCCTGCGATATGCAGCCGCTGGTGACGTTGGAAAAAGGGCTCGGTGGCTGACCGACTACGCCCTTGAGCGCCCGCCAGAGCCGACCTGTCCGGCGTGAGGCACGTCCGATGGGGGATCGCATCGGCATCGGCATCGATTTCGGCACGAGCAACTCGGCTGCCGCGATATACGACGGACGATCGGTGCGCCTGGTCGATCTTGAGGAAAACTTCCCGATCCTGGCGTCGGCGACCTACATCGATAGGAACTTGCGCACACAGACGGGACGCGGCGCCATCGAACGCTACGTCGAGGACAACACGGGACGCACTGTCGAGCTCATACCGGAGGTGATCGGCGAGGCATCGCTTGCATTGGGCGGCGATTCCGGCGGACGCGAGGGGCCGCAGGTGTTGACGCGCAAGGTCTACGGCCAACCCGTTCGCGATCGCGGCTTGCGCGGGCGCCTTTTCCGCGGGACCAAGCGCTTGCTCGGTCGAGAGGACGCACGGCGGTTAATGGTCTTCGATCACCCGTTCCGGTTGGTGGCGCTGATCACGCCCATCTTGTTGCGCATACGCGATGCGTTGGAGGATGTCGGCGCGGACGATACGCACGGCGGCTGCATGGGCCATCCGGTCAATTTTGAAGGTCGGAGCGCGCGCCGCAACACGCTGGCGCTGTCCCGCCTCGGGGAGGCGTACGGACATGCGGGTTTTGACGACCGCCGGTTCTTTCCCGAACCGGTGGCGGCCGCTGTTGGATACCTGCATGCGCACCCGGGCGCCACCGGAAAGCGCATCCTCACCGTCGATTTCGGCGGCGGCACATTGGACCTGTGCGTGCTTGAAAGGACCGGCAGCCGGGCGGGATTTCGGACCGTCGTCACGCACGGCGTCGCGCTCGGCGGCGACAGGATCGATCAGCGCATCTTCAGCGAACTGCTGTTCCCGCTACTCGGCAAGGGCGAGCGATGGAGACGCAGGGGAACGGTGCGGGTAATCGAGACGCCGTTTCCCTTCGAGCGCTACGAGGAGCTGCTCCTTAACTGGGCAGTGACATACATGTTGAGCCAGAACCAGTACACCACGGCCGTGCTCGACTGTGTCGCGCAAGGTGGTCCGGCCCGTTTCAAGTTCCGGAGGTTGCGGGATCTCATCCAGCAGAACTATGGCTATCGCGTGTTCCAGGCGATCCGGGCGCTCAAGGCCGAACTGTCTGGCGCCGAAGAAGCCGTGCTCGACATTCCGGAAATCGATGTCGAACTGCTGGTGACGCGAACGGCGTTCGAGGCGCTGATCGCGGACCTGCTGGACGAATTTGAACGGGCGGTCGAAGCCACGCTGGCGAAGGCCAGGATCGCGCCGAGCGAAATAGATATCGTCCTGCGCACCGGCGGTTCCTCGCTGATTCCCGCCGTACGCCGGATCCTCGACCGGCGATTCCCCGGTCGCGTGGTGGAACACGATCCCTTCACCGGCGTGGCGTCAGGTCTCGCCATCGCACACTACTACGACCTGGTCTCCTGAATGGGATGGGTGGGCTTCGGCGGGGGCAAAACACGGCGCACCCCGGAGGGCGACGGATTTTGTGGCGCCAGCAGACTTTCGGACTTGCCGCATTAGCGGCGAGATCGACGGGGTGCTGGGTGGGCTTGGGCGGGGGCAAAACACGGCGCACCCGAAGGGGCGACGGATTTTGTGGCTCTAGTCGCGCGGACTGTACGCTGGATCGAGCGCTTCGAACAACGTTTCGATCATGCGGTAGGTCAGCCCCCAGACGAAGTGGCCACCGCGGACGCGGTAGCCGTTGAACGGCGTCGGGACCCCTCCGATCAGTCGATCCTCGCTGGCGTGACTGCGACCGCCGTGCATCGGCGCGAGGGGAGACCACACCACGGCGTCCACTTCGTGGCTGAGGTCGAAAGACGGATCGCCATCCACGAAAAAGACAAACGGCGCGACCAGCATGTCGAACGTGCGTCCGCGTCGCGACGGACGCTGTTGCGATAGTTCTCCGATCAGGTTCGCGCGATCGACGATCAGCCCGATCTCCTCCTGGGTCTCGCGCAAGGCGGCAGCGGTGAGATCGGCGTCCTGCGGCTCGCGGTGGCCGCCGGGAAAGGCCATATCGCCCGACCAGGGGTCGCCTCTCTTCTCCGCACGTTTGATCAACAGGACGTCGGTGTCGTTCGCGCGCTCGCGCAGGACTATCGCCACCGCTGCCTGATGCGTATCACGTTTGGGCGCGAAGCGCGTTGGCTGGTGGGCCGCGAGCCGCGCCTTGATGTCCGCCATGGGAAGCACTCGGCTATGATACGCGCCCCATGTCCCTGGAATCTTCCGCCAACAGGTGTTTCGTGTGCGGTCCGGGCAATCCCCGTGGCCTGCGCGTCGGCTTTCGCCTGGAAGGCGATGTGTGTCGCGCGGAATTCACGCCGGACCACGAATGTGTCGGTTATGAAGGCGTTACGCACGGTGGCATTCTCTTCAGCCTGCTCGACGATGTCATGGCCAACTGGGTCTTTTTGCGCGGTGAACGCTGTACTACGGCGAGGGCCGACATACGCTATCGCCAGCCGCTGCCGGTGGGTGTGCGGGTCGATCTCGAAGGCAGGTTGCTGAGGCGACGTGGGCACGTAGCGATGCTCGAAGCCAAGGCGGTGCGGCACGATGACGGGACTGTCGTGGCCGAAGCCGCAGGCAGCTTCGTCGTCGAGGCGTGGACAGGCGCGATCAGCGAGAGGGACCGAGCCGCACTTCGGCGCGACCCGAACGCGTAAAGCAAAGCGCGGGCTTCCGTTGCGGTCGCTTCATGAGTCAGATTGAAGCCAGGTCGACTCCGCTTGCGGCGCGGCCAAGCAGAAGGTCCTCATCCTTCTCGAACGCGTCACCGACGACCCGCATGAATTCCCGAATGCGCGTGGCGGAGCGCAGGTCCGGATGCGCCAACAGCCAGATCTCGCGCGCGATGGCAGGGTGGGGTGGTTCGATGCGGATGAGCGCGGAATCGGAATCGCCGAGCACGCATGGCAGCGGTCCCAATCCCATGCCATGGCGCAGGGCGGCATGCTGCATGAATACATCGGTGCAGCGGGTTCGGATCGGCGCACGCGCGAAAGCGTCTCGACGGAAATCCATGTGCAGTTCCGTGAACTCGATCCATCCGGCGGCGCCGATGTTTCGCGCCTCCAGGATTGCGTGGGTTCCGTACACGGCGAAAGCCAACTCTCCGACGCGCCGGCCGATGAGGTGTTGGGGAGGATCGTCGGTGATCATGAGTGCGCAATCCGCCTCGCCGCGTCCGATATCGGGGCGCGCGGATGATGGCGAGACAAACTCGATTTCTATCCTCGGGTGCGTGCGCGACAGCGTTGCGATGGCGGGCAGAGCGACTCCTGCGACAACGGTGGGCACGGATACGGCGATGCGCCCGGCCAGGCGCTGGTCGCTGCCCGCGACGGCACGCCGAAGTTCCGCAATCTGTCCGGCGATGTTTTCCACCCGCGCCAACGTGTCGCGGCCGGCGTCCGTGATCTTCAGTCCTCCGATTGCGTCGCGCCGCCGCCCAGCGTGCGATGCAGAAACGTGTAGGCGAGGGTCCACATGCGTGCCCTCTGGGCGTTGTCCGCAGCGCCCGCGTGACCACCTTCGATGTTCTCGTAGTAGTGGACCCGGTGTCCCTGGGCGGCCATTTTCGCCCCCATTTTGCGTGCGTGGCCTGGATGGACACGATCGTCGCGCGTGGAAGTCATCAACAATAGCGGCGGGTATCGGGTGTCCGGGTCGAGATTGTGGTACGGAGAAAAGGACCTGATGAACGCCCATTCCTCCGGTTTGTCGGGGTCTCCGTACTCCGCCATCCAGCTCGCCCCGGCGAGCAATTCGTGATAGCGGCGCATGTCGAGCAGCGGAACTTGCGATACCACTGCCCCGAACAGGTCGGGACGCATTGTCAGCATGTTGCCGGCCAGCAGGCCGCCGTTGCTGCCCCCCATTACGCCCAACTGCTCGGGTGTGGTGATTCCTCGGCGGATAAGGTCTTCGGCAACCGCAATGAAGTCCTCGTAAGCGCGGGGACGGTTCGCCTTCAATGCGGCCTGGTGCCAGGCCGGCCCGAACTCGCCGCCGCCGCGTATGTTGGCGACGACGTAAACGCCGCCCTGTTCCAGCCACATGGCGCCCACCCCCGGCGAGTACTCGGGCGTCATTGAGATTTCGAAACCGCCGTAGCCGTATAGCAGCGCGGGGCGGGGGCCCTTCGCCTTTGGGTTCCCCACCAGAAAGTAGGGAACTCGCGTTCCGTCTGCGGAGACCGCCCACGCCTGGGTGATCGAGAGGCCTGCCGCGTCGAACATAGCGGGCATGCGTTTCAAGGCGATGTCTGGCCCGCCGACAGTGCCGAGCGAGAGGGCGGACGGGGTGATGTAGTTAGCTGTGTCGATGAAGTAGCGGTCGTCCACATGGGGGTCCACCGCGCGTACGCTTATCGTCTGGATGCCGCTGGCTTCGGTCAGATCTGTCCTTGCCCAGCCGTCCATCGTCGGCGTTGCCGCATAGACGCGATTGCGGACATTGTCCAGCGCATTGATGAGAACGTGGTTCCTCGTCGGGCTGTACTGCGCGAGGGAACTGCCTGGACTCGGGTCGTACAGCACGTCGAGTTTGCGGTCGCCAGCCAGGAAACGCTCGAAGTCCGTCGCAAGCAGGCTACCGGCGGGATACGTTCGCGCGCCGACAGTCCAGTCGGTGTCGAGCGTGATGAAAAGCCGGCCGCGGTGGACCGAGGCGGTCGCGTCGGAAGGTATGTCGATGGCCCGCAGCACGCCTTCCCGGCGGATGAACAGGTCAGTGTTGTAGAAATCGATGCCCCGGTAGACGAATTCGGCTTCATATCCCGGCGCGAGCGTGGCGTAGGCGCCGACGGAGACATCGGTCCGCCCGCCTTCGAAGATGACATCCGCGGCTGTCAGAGCTTCGCCTCGCCGCCAGAGCTTGACGATCCGGGGATAGCCGGATTCCGTCATCGTATCGGGGCCGAAATCCCTCGCGACGAACAGTCGGTCCTTTCCCGCCCAGGAGAACGACCCCTTGGACTCGGGCAGGTAGAAGCCGTGGGTAACGAAAGACCTGGTCGAAAGATCGAACTCGCGGACGACAACGGCGTCCGAGCCGCCTCGGGACAGCGCTATCAAGCAGCGGTCATAGGTCGGCTCAAGGAACTCCGCATGCGCGAATACCCAGTTCTCTTTCTCTTCGCGCGCCAGCAAATCAACGTCGAGAACCGTCTCCCATGCCGGGTTGGGTTTGCGGTATTCGTCCAGCGTCGTTCGGCGCCAGAGGCCCCGAGGGTGTTCGCCGTCCCGCCAGAAGTTGTAGTAGTGCGGCCCGTACTTCGAGATGTAGGGAATTCGATCGCTGGAATCGAGAATCGCACGCAGCCGCCGCTCGGACCGCGCGAAAGGTTCGCCTCGCGCCAGCGTTTCCCGGGTGCCTTGATTGCGCGCTTTGACCCACGCCATGGCCCTGTCGCCATCGACGTTCTCAAGCCAAAGATAGGGATCGTTCTCGTTCGCCTGGGTCATTCCGAATTGTCCTAACATGAGCACCGCGACGATACGCATTGCCGCGATACGGACCCCATCGCATCGACGCACTATTTAGCGCAGGCTCATGCCCGCCCGGTCGAGGCGGGTTCGCGGTCGGCGCTGGTCAACGGTTGCGCGAGCCGTTGACGGCGTGGACCAGCAGCAGGAGTAGCACGGCGCCCGCGGTCGCCAGCACGAGGCTGATCAGATTGAAGCCTGTCACGGTGCCAAGGCCCAGTTGCGTCCCGATGAAGCCGCCCACGACGGCGCCAACGATGCCGATGACGATGGTGACGACGATGCCTCCCACGCTGCTCGTGCTTTTTGTCGGCGTGAACACCCGGGCCAACGCGCCGACGACCAACCCAAACAAGATCCAACTGACAATACCCATGGCACTTCGCGAAGACATTCCTCAAGCGGACGATACTACGTCGGGTGCCCGGATTGCGCGCGCCACGAAATCCGGTTCCTGCATCGGGATGAAATGCGTGAGGTCGGGCCGGTATACATCGCGGCCGCGCGCGAAGGCGGTCGCGAGCCGCTCCCATGTAGGTGACCGCGAGAAGTCCATCTGTCTCGGTGCGGCGTCCCTGGGTGGGGCGCGGACCACGAGCACGTCATGCGGCAGCGCCCGGATCTCCGGGTAGATGTCCGCGCCGCCGCTTCCCATGTAGATCGCGGACTCGACAGTGGGCGGGCAGGCGAGCGTAACGCCACCGCCAGGCTTCGGCAGCACGCCGTGGAGGCAGTAGTCGCGAAGCACGTCCGCACGCCAGAGCGAAAAAGGCACGCGCGCGCGCAGCCGGTCGTGCAGTTCCGTCCAGGTCTTGAAATCCGCCTTGCGCCGCGCGACCGGATGCGAATCCGCGGACGCATACTGCCGCTCGCGAGGCCAGTCTCGGTACGCCTCGGGCGCAAGGATGACCGGATCTACCAGCACCAGCCGTTCAAAGCGCTCGACGCGGCTGGACGCGGCCTGCACCATTGCGTGCCCGCCCATGGAATGGCCTACGCCGACAATCCGCCGGAGGTCGAGCTGATCGACGAAAGCGGTGAGATCCGCGCCGAATGCACGCCAATCGTATGGCCCCGCCTTGTCGCTGCGTCCGTGGCCGCGCTGGTCGAGAGCTATCGCGCGATAGCCGAGCCCGAGGGCTGTTGCGACGGCGTCCCAGCAACGGCCGTGGAAGCCGGTCGCGTGCGCCATGACAACAGGCTGACCGCAGGGATCGCCCCACTCGAACCAGACGATATCGATGTCACCCAGCCGGACGCGATGCTCGCGAGGTTCGTTCAATCTTGGTTCCTCTGGTGGATGGTCCCCGTGGACGATTATCCACGCGGCGCGAGTGCCGGGGGAGTCGTGCGTGCCGCCTTCGGCTAGAATGGCCGTCGTGACCAACCGCCCCACCAAGCACCAGATCGTCTCGTCCGATTCCGAGCCGCTGATCCGGGTGAACCATTCCGACGAGCCGCTGGGTTTTCTCGACAAGTGGGCTTGCCACGATGGCGACGGCGTGCTGCATCGCGCGTTCTCGGTGTTTGTGCTCAACGGGTCCGGGGAACTGCTGCTGCAGCAGCGCCACCGGGACAAGAGACTGTGGCCCGGATTCTGGTCGAATAGCTGTTGCTCGCACCCGCGCGCGGGAGAGCAGATGGATGAAGCCGTGGCTCGCCGACTCGAGCAGGAACTGGGTATCGACGCCGCCGTGGAGTTCGTCTACAAGTTCGAATACCGCGCCGCGTTCGAAGACATCGGGACAGAATACGAATTGTGCTGGGTTTACGTCGGTCGCACCGATGCGACTCCGGTAGTCAACACAGCTGAGATAGCGGCTTGGCGCTGGATTGACCCGGGCGATCTGGATCACGCGTTCCACGAAGATCCGGAAAGTTATACGCCGTGGTTCAAGATGGAGTGGGCGCGACTGCGGGACACGAACGCAATCTAGGAGATTGGCGGCGCTAGCCCCCTCAAGTCCCAGCCGACCGATTTTTCCTCCCCGCCGCCGCGCGGGCGGCTATCATGCCCGGCGAAACATCTGTAAAGGAGGAACCCGTGAGCGAACTTGTGGAAAGTCTGGCGCGGGCAATCAAGGATCGGACCACGCTTCCGCCCATGCCCGCCAACCTGACGTTGAACGATGCTTACGCCATGCAGGCAAAACTCGTTCGGGCGGTGGCTGGAGACGCCATCGCGGGCTACAAGGCTGGTCTTACGGCACCGGCCGGTCAAGCGCAGTTCGGCATCGATCATCCGCTCATCGGCGCGCTGTACGAGTCGGGTCGGCTGCAATCCGGCGCGTCCTTCGCGAGCGGTCCCGGGGTCAGTCTCGAATGCGAGATCGGCCTGGTGATCGACGCCGACGGCGCTCCCAGGACAGCGGGTCCGGTGATCGAGGTTCCTCGCGCCGCATTCGCGAGCTCGGCGGACGCCAACGGGATCAACATGGTCGCCTGCAACATCGCCGCCGACCGGTTCATTACCGGGGAGCAGGGGGAGTTACGCGACGACTATGAAGACCTTGAGGTAACGCTGACCCGGGACGGCGAGACTGTAACGCACGCGACTCTGAAAGAGGCGCTCGGCGGTCCCCTTCCGGCGTTGAAGTGGATGACGTCGCTGGCGCGGGAACTGGGGCGGCCGCTGGCAGACGGAATGTTGATGATCACCGGCGCAGTCGGCGGAATCCATCTGGCGCAGCCGGGAGAATATGTGGCGGACTACGGCGTGCTCGGCAAGATCACGTTTACGGTGACCTAGTCGCCGCAGCGGCTTCTCCTCGAGACGGCCGACTGGCATGTCCATCGTCAGCCCGCCAGACATCCTCCGGCAGGCGGAGCGCCTGTACGACGAGGCGGAGGTCGAATTCGCCATCGACCGATTGGCGGTGCGGATGGCGCTTGATTTACGGGATGCGCGCCCGATCCTGGTATGCGTGATGAACGGCGGGCTGCCATTTGCGGCGGCGCTGATGCGACGCTTCGCGTTCCCGCTCGAATTGGACTATGTCCACGCCATGCGTTATCGGGGTGGAGCGGCGGTGTCCGGCACGCTCAGGACGCCTCGCCGCGGCAACCTTGAAGTGCGTGTCGATGTGGCGCGCGATGTCACCGACCGAACGGTTGTGCTGGCGGACGATGTCCTGGATCGGGGAACCACGCTGGAGGAGATCGCGGCGAGGGTCGCGCAAGCGGGCGCGGCGCAGGTCCGTACAGCCGTGCTTGTCAACAAGGAGGTTCCGGGAAGGACGTTCAGAGCGGACTATGTGGCGCTCGATGCACCTGATCGCTATCTGATCGGCTGCGGGATGGATTTTGGCGGCTGGTTTCGAAATCTTGGCGGCATCTACGCGCTTCCCCGCGATGCAGAGATGCCAGAGTGAAACTGGCGATACTCGGCGGCACAGGAAGTCAACGGCTGACCGGCGTCGGTCTGCGCTGGCAACCCGCCGCCGAGTCGGCGGAGACGCCCTACGGCGCCGCCTCGGCCATCCCCGAAGTAGCCTCGACGGTTTCGGGAGAAGTCCTCTTTCTGCCACGCCACGGAAAGCCCCCGGAAACCGCGCCGCACCTGATCAACTATCGCGCGAACATGTGGCTGATAAACGAACTTGGGGTGGATGCGGTCGTGGCCACCTACGCCGTGGGCGCGATCGCGCCGGGTCTACCCGATGGGGACCTCCTGATTCCACACCAGATCATCGACTACACCTGGGGGCGTCCTCACACCTACGTCGAGGTTGGCGAGATTCGGCACATCGACTTCACGCGGCCCTTCGATGACCGTGTGCGCCTGGCATTGATCTCGGCCGCCGACGGATGCGGTCTCGCGGGCGAGCTGCATCGACGCGGCATATATGGGTGCGTACAGGGGCCAAGGCTTGAAACCGCTGCCGAGATCGACCGCATGGAGCGTGATGGCTGCACCGTCGTCGGAATGACTGCCATGCCGGAGACCGCATTGGCGAGGGAATTGGGCATCCCCTATGCGGGCGTATGTCTCGTCGTCAACGCGGCGGCGGGAAGGGGAGAGGGTCCGATAACGGGCGCGCAGATCGAGGCCGCCTTGGAACGTGCCGCCGCCGACCTCAAGCGTTTGCTGGGCGCCTTCCTGGCTAACGGAGCCAACGACGTGCTCGACAACGCGTGATACGCGCAATTGGCGCACCCGCAGGGACTCGAACCCCGAACCCCCAGGTTCGAAGCCTGGTGCTCTATCCAGTTGAGCTACGGGTGCGTGAGCGAGCAATTATACGCGGGCCGGACGACCTTCCGGCGAGCTCGCGGCGCTTCGTGGCATACTGCTGTACGTTACTGACATGGAGCAACACGTGGGTGAACAGCCGCTTGAGGGCGTGACGGTCCTCGACTTCGGTCAAATCTACAATGGTCCCTATTGCGGCCATCTGTTGTCGATGGCCGGCGCCCGGGTCATCAAGGTCGAATCCCCCCTGGGGGAGGGATTGCGTGGCGCTACGGGTTCGGAGAGCTTTCCGTTCACCATGCTGAACGGGCTGAAGGAAACCATCACGCTGAACCTCAAGTCGGAAGCGGGGCGTGAACTGCTTGTAGCTCTGGCGAGGCATGCGGACGTTCTGTTGGAGAATTTCCGTCCGGGCACGATGGACAAGTTTGGCGTCGGCGCGGACGCTTTGCTGCGAGAAAATCCCCGGCTGATCTACGCCGCTTCGACCGGATACGGAAGCAGCGGTCCACATCGGGACTACCTGGCCATGGACATCACGGTGCAGGCCATGAGCGGCGTCGTCAGTATCACCGGCAACGAAGGCGAGCCGCCATTGAAGTCGGGACCGGCCCTTTGCGACATGCTGGGTGGCATCCACCTTTATGCCACCATCGTCTCGGCGCTCTATCGCCGAGAGCAGACCGGAAAGGGCGCCGTCATCGACGTATCCATGCAGGATTCCGTGTTGCCGACGCTAGCCTCGGCGTTGGGCGCCTACTACCGCTTCGGCGGTAATCCGCCACGCACGGGGAATCGACACCAGGCGCTCGGGGTTGCCCCATACAACCTATATCCAACGTCCGACGGCCATGTCGCGATTATCTGCGTTCGGGATGGGCACTGGCGCAAACTCGCCGAGGTCATGGGCCGCGAGGAACTCGTGGGCGACCCCCGATTCGCGGACAAGAAGACGCGCAGCGAGCACATGGAAGAGACGGATGCCATCGTCGAGGAATGGACATCGAGCCTGACCAAGGATGAGGTATTCCGACTTTGCCAATCCTCCGGCGTGCCCTGCGCGCCCGTGCAGTCTTTGGACGAGGTGGTGAACGACCCGCACCTGCACGCGCGCGGCGCACTCCACAGGATCCACCATCCAACGTTCGGCGAAGTCGTCTTGCCGACGACGCCGCTGCGAATGCGGGATGTGGAGCCGCCGACGCCGCACCTGCCGCGCGCACTCGGACAGGACAGCCTGGCCATATACGGCGAGTTTCTCGGCCACAGCGAACAGGACGTGCAGGCTTTGAAGGAACAGGGCGCCATCTGACACTTCGCAACGCTCGCCTTTGAAATGCTTCGAGTGCATAGCGCATTGGGGCTTTCAATGATCGACGCAAAAATACTAATTTGAAATATATTAGTATTTAATTTACATTCGAACGAACGCGTTGCAATCCCGTGCCAAGATGCGAATGCCCGCCATGCCCCCAGCCTTGCCGGAACTCATCCGTTCTCAAGGGCCAGACATCTCGCGCCTGATATCTTCGGATGCGGGGCAGCTACCGAAAGATAAGTACCTTCACTGGTCGAAGCTAAGGTATCGCAAGCCTCCGGAGGGGCTTTCCAGCGAGGACTGGTGGCTCGCTATCAAATTGGCCAGACTGTCGGCTCGCCATGTGCTGCCACTGGAGGACAAGAACGGACAGTCCTTCGGGTTCACCGACTCCGCATATTTGAATCGCATGCTCCACCAGGTAGACCGGGATGCTGGCGGACGCATCGAACTGCCTGATGACTTGGTCAACGTCGGTTCCCGCGATCGGTATCTGGTCAATTCGTTGATCGAGGAAGCCATCACGTCGAGCCAATTGGAAGGCGCAGTTACGACCCGCCGAGTCGCGAAAGAAATGTTGCGATCACGTCGCAGGCCCCGCGACAAGAGCGAGCAGATGATCGTCAACAACTACCGAGGCATGGAGTTTCTCCGCGACCAAACCGATGAGGACCTGTCATTGCCTCTCCTGCTGGAACTGCATCGCATCCTCACCGAGGACACGTTGGAGCCAGATGAGGTTGGTCGGATCCGGCACCCTTCGGAGAATGTGACCGTGATCGATCAACGTGACGGCACTATTGTGCACGAGCCGCCGAGCGCGTGCGCACTCGATGGGCGGCTCGTGCGGCTCTTCAAATTCGCCAACGGACGGGACGACGAGCCGTTCATCCACCCCGTCCTGCGAGCCGTGCTCCTACATTTCATGATCGGCTACGAACACCCGTTCGTGGATGGTAACGGGCGCGCCGCAAGAGCGCTTTTCTACTGGGCGATGGCGAGATCGGGATATTGGATGACGGGGTTTCTCTCAATCTCGACTATCGTTCGCAAGGCGCCCACGCAGTACGTGAGTGCGTACGTCTTTTCGGAGATCGATGACAACGACGTCACTTACTTCCTCGACTATAACTTGCGGGTGATCCTTCGCTCGACAAGCGAACTGCACGGCTACCTCGCGCGCAAGGCTCGGGAAATGCGCGACATCCAGCAGCTCCTTGGAGGATCGCGGCTGGCGTCGATGTTGAACTACCGACAACGGGCGCTGTTGGCACACATGTCCAGGCACCCCGACGCATCGTATACCATCGAGAGTCACCGCAGGTCCCACAACGTCACCTACCAGACCGCGCGCACCGATCTCATGAAATTGGCGGAGTTGGACTTGATTGAAGGCGCCAAGCGCGGGCGGACGTTCGTCTTCACAGGCAGCGGGGATTTCGAGGAGCGGTTACGACAGTTCGTAAGCTCTGGCAGCGGCTGAGCGACTGCAGCGACGCTGCTCCAAGCGGCGTATGCGAGCTTCCTCTAAGAGGCAGCCTTGCTTGCCTCGATACTAAGCGAGCTGAAACGTTGTCGCGACCAGGGAGTGCGGCGGCAGCTCGACGACCACCTGGTCTCTGGTGGACCAGCCTTCGAACGGCTTTGAAACGACCGTGCCGGGGGCTTCGAAGGTGTTCTGGGCGTCGAGCGAAAGCGCGTGCACGATCTCGCTCGTGTCGACGCGCGCGATCTCGTTTCCGCCGAGTTGGATAACAAGAGGCAGCGGCTCGGACGTATGCCGGTTCATCGCGAAGAGATTCAGCGACTTGCCGTCCAGTGTGACGGCGGCGTCGAGGTATGACACTTCGCCGTACTCGCTCTCGTAGCGCGGTCCATCGATGTGGGCGGACAGGGCGATGCCGCCCTTGCGATCGGAAAACAGCTTGAAGGCGTAGAAGATCGACTGCTTCAGCAGCGCGTCTGTATCGGTCAGCAACGGCCCGATAACGTTCACGAGTTGCGCGAGGTTGGCGATTTTTACGCTATCCGCGTGGCGGATGAAGCTCATCAGGAACGCGGCAACCACGAGGGCGTCTTCGAGGTTGTAGCGCTCTTCCAGGAGGTGCGGCGCGAACTTGCCGCCGCCGTCGGTGTGGTTGCCGCCTCGCGTCCGGTACCAGACGTTCCACTCGTCGAAACAGAGGAATGCACGATGGCGACTGTTGAGTCTCGCCTGAACATACTGGCAACAAGCGTTCACCGCTTCGATCTGCTCGTCGATGCTGCGGCCGATGGCGAGGTAGCTCGGACTGTCGCCGTCCGGATTGCCAACATAGCGGTGCAGGCTGACGTAATCAGCCGTGCCGCCCATGCTTTCCAGCACGGTGCGGTCCCAATCGAGCCAGGTCGGCATGCGCGGATTCGACGATCCGCACGCGACGGTCTCGACGCTCCGGTCACAGGCTTTCATCATTCTGGCAGCCTGACGTGCGCGCAGCGCATACTCGCCGGCGGGCACATGGCCTAGCTGCCAGGGTCCGTCCATCTCGTTGCCGAGACACCACACCGGTACGGCGTGGGGCGCTTCAGAGCCGCTCGCCGCCCGCATGTCGGCGAACAGCGTACCCGTGGGAGCGTTACAGTACTCGACCCAATCTCGGGCTTCCTCGGGTGAGCCCGTGCCGAGATTGGCCGTGAGCATCGGCGTCCAATCCAGTTTCCGGCACAGTCGGATGAATTCATCGGTCCCGAACTGATTCGTTTCGATACTCTGCCACGCAAGCTCGCGCACCGTCGGCCGGGACGCCTTGTCTCCGATACCGTCACGCCAGCGATAGCCGGAGGCGAAGTTGCCGCCCGGATAACGCACGATGGTCATGGCGAGTTCGCCCAAGGCCTCAACGACATCGGCGCGGAAGCCGTCTTCATCGGCATGGGTGGAATCCGGGTCATAGACGCCCTGGTAGATCGAGCGACCGAGGTGTTCCAGGAAGCCCCCGTAGATCAGTGGGCTCACGGATCCGATCGCGAATCGAGGGTCGAGCGTCACGCGCGTTACGTCCATCGAGAGTGATTTATCCTTCAGACTCAACCGCAGCAAGAGTGATACTCTGGGGGTCTCAAAGCAAATCCAACGCGTGCCATGACCGCCCGGGCAACAGGATTCGACAGCCTCGAGGAAGCGATCGCCGCCGTGGGAGCGGGCGAACTCGTCGTCGTGGTGGACGACGATGATCGCGAGAACGAAGGAGACCTCATCATGGCGGCGTCGAAGGCGACGCCCGAAAAGGTCGCGTTCATGATTCGCCATACGAGCGGGATTCTCTGCGCGCCGGTGACGGTCGATGACGCGAAGCGTCTGCGTCTCGAACCCATGGTGGCCCGCAACGATGCGCCGCTGGCCACTGCGTTCACGGTCAGCGTGGACTACAGGCACGGTTTGTCCACGGGGATCTCGGCCGAAGAGCGCGCGAATTCCGCATTGGCCCTCGCGAATAGCAATGTCGGTGCGGACGATTTTGTTCGTCCAGGCCACATCTTTCCCTTGGTCGGCCGTGTCGGAGGTGTATTGGTGCGCTCGGGACACACGGAAGCGGCCATCGATCTGGCAATGGCGGCGGGTTGCCCGCCGGTCGGATTGCTGGCGGAGATCGTGAACGACGACGGATCTGTCAAGCGCCTTCCCGAACTGAAGGCGTTTGCCCGCGAATACGGCCTCAAAATCATATCGATCGCAGATCTCATCGCGTTCAGGCAGCGGCGCGAAGTGCTGATCGAGTTGTCGCACGAGTTTCGGGTACAGACGCCTATCGGGCAGGCGCGGGCTTACGCCTATCGGACGAAATTCGAGGATGCCGAGCACCTGGCGCTCGTGTTCGGACACCTGGACCCCGGCGCCAGCGTGCCGGTTCGCATACACCGTGAACGACTGGTGGAGGATATATTCGGGCCCCAATCGAACCACGATACGAGCCTCCTGGACTTGTCGCTGCGCCGTATCGACGACCTTGGCGGCGGCGTGATGATTTACCTGCGCAGCGGCTTTGTCGGGGTGCCGCTTGGAAGCCTGGATCATGCGGCGTCCACGACGCGGGAAAGCGAGCGCAAGGCAGAGTGGCTCGAAATAGGTGTCGGTGCCCAGATACTGAAGAACCTGGGTCTAACGAGCATTCGCATTCTCGCCGCGCGCGAGATCGACTACGTTGGTCTGGAAGGTTTCGGGTTGCAGATTGATGGTACGGAACTCCTCTCGTGGACCCTGGTCGGGAACCCTGTTGGGAACCCTGTTGTGGAACCCGGTGGACAGCGATGCCTGACGTGCCGGTCGTCGGCGTCACGCTCGGAGACCCGGCGGGCATCGGCCCGGAGGTGCTTGTCAAAGCGCTCGCCACGTTTGATCGCAGCATTGCGCGCCTCGTCCTTTATGGAGTTGGCTGGTCGCTCGATCTGGGCGCGAAGTTCGCCGGCGCAAGGCTGGATTACGCGCGCTACACGGACCTGTGCGATATCGACTGGGGTGCCAAGGCTTGGCCGCTGATCGACTCTGGCATCGAAGAGCCCGATGGTTTCGAGATGGGCCAGGTTTCTGCGATTTGCGGGGAAGTGGCGGTCAAGGCGGTGGAGACTGCCGCGCGGGACGCCCTGGCCGGTCGCATCGCGGCGATGATGACGTGTCCGATCCACAAGGAGGCGATCCACCGGGCGGGCTATGTCGAAGATATTGGCCACCAGGAAATCCTCGCGCGGGTGGCGAACGTGAAGCACACCGCGACGATGCTGATGACGCCGGGTTTGAAAGTGGTGCATCTGTCGACGCACAAGTCCTTGGCGGAGGCGGCGCGCTACGTGGACCGCACCAACGTTCTCGCAAAGCTCAAGCTGGCGAATGCGTCGCTCTCTGCCTGGGGTTTGCGCGCCCCGAAAATCGCCGTCGCCGCGTTGAATCCGCACGGGGGGGAGGGCGGTCTGCTCGGCCGCGAAGAGATCGATGAGATTCAACCCGCGGTGGCGGATGCGGTGGAGGCGGGCATCGATGCCGTGGGTCCGCTGCCGGCGGACTCGGTCTTCAACCGAGCGATCGGGGGCGAGTTCGACGCCGTGCTCGCGCTCTACCACGACCAGGGACACATCGCCGTAAAGGTGCACAACTTTCACCAGAGCGTGACGGCGACACTCGGCATTCCTTTTGTGCGGACCTCGGTCGATCACGGCACGGCGTTCGACATCGCGGGAAGTGGCGTGGCCGATGCCTCTGGCGCGACCGCGGCACTGGACGCCGCGGTGATGCTGGCGTCTGGCAATCTATCGCGGGACTAGGCACACTGCCCCGGCGACGCCCACGCGTTGAGCCGAAAGCTCGGTAGACAAGCAAAACTCTTGATAGGAGACGCCATGAAAGCTGCGGTATTTCGGGAAATCAACACACCCATGGAAATCGAGGAGGTCAGCGTTGACAACCCGGGACCGAACGAGGTTCTGATGCGTACCGCCGCCGCCGGCGTGTGCCACTCCGACATGCACTTCTACAACGGCACTTATCCGGGCCAGCGACCGATGATTCTCGGCCATGAGTCGGCGGGCATTGTCGAGGCGGTCGGATCGAATGTCACTTACGTCAAGCCCGGGGATCATGTCATCACCTGCCTGTCCGTGTTCTGTGGACATTGCGAGTACTGTCTTACCGGGCACATGTCCCTATGCCATGCGCCGGAGGTGCAGCGCGGTCCCGCCGAGCCTCCGAGGTTGTCGCAAAATGGGGACGGCATCGTCCAGTTCGCAAATCTTGGATCGTTTGCCGAGTACATGCTCGTGCATGATCACGCGGTGGCGAAAATTCGAGAAGACATGCCTTTGGACCGCGCCGCGCTCATCGGCTGCGCCGTCACGACGGGAGTCGGGGCAGTGATTCATACAGCCGGTATTGAACCCGGGGCAACCGTCGCCGTCATCGGCTGTGGCGGCGTCGGCTTGTCGTGCATCAACGGCGCCGCAATCGCCGGCGCCGGGCGGATTATCGCGATGGACATGGTGGCATCGAAACTTGAGTTGGCGCGTAAGTTCGGGGCAACGGACGCGGTGGATGCGAGCGCGGGCGATGTCGTCGAGCAGGTCCGCGAACTGACCGGTGGCGGCGTGCACTATTCCTTCGAGGCGATCGGCAACAAGACGACGGCGCAGCAGGCTTTCAGAATGCTCCGCCCAGGTGGCACCGCGACCGTGATCGGCATGATCCCGCCCGGCGACATGGTGGAACTGCACGGACCCGATTTCCTGCGTGAGAAGAAAATCCAGGGCTCCTCAATGGGTTCGAACCGTTTTCGCGTGGACATGCCGCGGTTCGTGGACTTTTACCTGCAAGGCAAGTTGCATCTGGACGACATGGTGTCGGGGCGCATCAAGCTGGGAGACGTCACCGACGCCTTGTTGGCACTCGAAACCGGAGAAGTGGCGCGCAACGTTATCGTTTTCGACAACTAGCCCGCGTATCTCACCAAGGGCCGCGGGAATGTGAGGCGCGTCCACGGAGTACCCGTCCACGGGATCGATCTCGATAACAGTGGGCGCTGCGCGCACTGGCGAGGGCCGACCGATATCGTCGCGCTGCGCATGAAGTGCTGCGGGCTGTGGGTATCCTGTTTCACATGCCACGAGGCGGTGGCCGACCATCCCGCCGAGCTGTGGCCCCTTGGCTGCCGCAATGCCAAAGCGGTGCTGTGCGGTGCCTGTGGCAGCCTTCTGAACATTGCCGAATACCTCGACAACGGTGTGGCGTGCCCCCGATGCGCGGCACACTTCAACCCGGGGTGCGCGCGTCACCATCATCTGTATTTCGAAATGGCTTGACCTCGAGCGAAGCGGCGGGCCAGGAAAGAACCGTGAAGACAACGCACCATGGATGATCTGCAAGCCCGGCAAAGTTGCCGGATCGCGGTGGATGTGGGAGGCACCTTCACCGATGTGGTCCTTCAGAGCGGTGGCCGGCACTATACGGCCAAGGTGCTTACGACCTACGCGGACCCGGTGCAGGCGGTGGTCGAGGGGCTGGAACAGGTCATGTCCCTCGGCAAGCGGCGCCCGTCGGATGCCCAACTCATTCTCCACGGCACCACTCTGGCGACGAACGCCTTGATTCAGCGCACCGGGGCGGTCACGGCGCTGATCACGACCAACGGCCATCGCGATGCGGTCGAGATGGCCTATGAGAATCGCTTCGAACAGTACGACATCAATATCGATCGGCCGCAGCCGTTGACGCCGCGCAAGTTGCGGTTCGTCGTGACCGAGCGCATGAACGCGCAAGGTGAAATCCTGGTCCCGCTGGACGAATCTTCCGTGGAAGCGCTGGTGCCGATGCTGGCGGACAACGAAGTGGCGAGCGTTGCGGTCGGCTTGCTGCACGCCTACGCGAATCCCGTCCACGAGCGGCGGATCGCGGAGATACTCGAGAGGCGTTTGCCCGACGTGTCCGTCACGCTCGCCTGCGAGGTGTGTCCCGAGATACGCGAGTTCGAGCGGTTGTCCACCGCCTGTGCGAATGCCTACGTGAAGCCGCTGATGTCGAAGTATCTGAACCGCTTCGCAGCAGAACTTGCGGCGCGCGGGTTCACCTGTCCGTTCCTCATGATGACGTCGGGCGGGGGACTTACCGATGTTGCCACCGCGGTGCGTTTTCCGATCCGCCTGGTCGAATCCGGACCGGCGGGGGGAGCCATTCTCGCCAGCCGGATCGCCGCGGAGCGCGGCCTGGACCGGGTATTGTCTTTCGACATGGGGGGCACCACCGCGAAGATCTGCCTGATTGACGACCGCGCGCCGCAGTTGTCGCGCGCATTCGAGGTGGATCGCAGCTACCGGTTCAGGAAGGGTAGCGGCTTGCCGGTTCGTGTTCCCGTGATCGAGATGGTGGAAATCGGTGCCGGTGGAGGCTCCATCGCGTCGGTGGACAAGCTCGGGCGCATCCGGGTCGGGCCGGAAAGCGCAGGTTCCGAACCGGGCCCGGCGTGTTATGGACGCGGTGGTCGAAATGCGACGGTCACGGATGCCGATGCCGTCATGGGCCGGCTCGAAGCGCGGCGCTTTGCCGGAGGCGCCATGATGTTGGATACCGCTTCTGCCCGCGCGGCAGTGCAAGGATGGGTTGGATCGAGCCTGGACATGGATACCGTGACGGCGGCGTTCGGCATTGGCGAGGTGGTGGACGAGAATATGTCAGCCGCCGCCCGTTCGCATGCCGCAGAGTGGGGCAAACCGCTCGCCGAACGCGTTCTCGTCGCATACGGCGGAGCCGCCCCGCAACACGCGGCCCAGATTGCCCTGAAGCTGGACCTTGACGCGGTGGTCGTACCGGTCGGCGCTGGAGTCGGATCGGCCATCGGCATGCTGGCGGCGCCCGTGTCCTACGAAGTAGTGCGCAGTCGATACATGCGCCTGTCCGAATTCAATGCTTCCCTGATCGAGGAAGTCAACGCGGACATGCGCGCCGAAGCGCGGGATGTGGTCGGATCGGCCACCTCGGAACCTCTTGAAGAGACGCGCCGCGCCTATATGCGCTATGTTGGCCAGGGCTACGAAATAGCCGTAGTCCTGCCCGCCGCCACGAATCGTGCCGACATCCTTCGAGATGCCTTTGAGGTGGCTTACCGCCAACTCTACGGACGCACCATTCCGGGTCTGGACGTCGAAGTACTTAGCTGGACGTTGGCGTTGAGTTCCGCTGCGCCGGCATTTGATTTCGCGGCAGGCAACGAGGATGTCGAGGACGCTTCGATCGCCCGCGAGGGGTCGATGTATGACCCGGTGCTGAACGCCGTCGTGACCGCGCGGCGCTTCGCTCGCGCAACACTCTCGCCGGGCACGGTGGTCAATGGTCCCGCCATCATTGTCGAGGCGCAGACAACGACCGTGGTGACTTCGACATTCACCGCGACCGTTTCTCCCCGCGGCGACATCCTCATGACAAGGGCGGCGGCATGAAGGCAAAAACCGGTCTCGACGCCATTCGATCCCAACTCGCCTGGGACCGGCTGCTCGCCATCGTGGAAGAGCAGGCGCAAACCGTGATGCGGACGGCATTTTCGACGGTGGTTCGGGAGGCGGGCGATCTTTCCGCCGGCGTGTTCGCCACGGACGGCTCCATGTTGGCGCAGGCTGTCACCGGCACGCCGGGCCACGTCAATGCCATGGCGGCATCGGTACGGAATTTTCTGGCGCGGCATCCATTGGCGACGCTCGCACCCGACGATGTCCTCCTGACCAACGATCCCTGGCACGCGACGGGGCACCTGAACGACTTCACGGTGGTCACGCCGGTGTTCCTTGCCGACCGTCCCGTCGCTCTGTTCGCCAGTACCAGTCACATCGCAGATGTCGGCGGCCGCGGGTTCGGCCCGGACGCGAACCAGGTGTTCGAAGAAGGGATCAACATTCCGATTGGTTACCTGTTTCGCGGCGGCGAATTGAACCAGACGCTGATGGACATCCTGCGCGCCAATGTGCGGGATCCAGTGGTGGCGGAAGGTGACCTGTACTCGCTGACGGCGAGCAATGAGACCGGCGGTGGCCAGTTGCTCAAGATGATGGCAGATTTCGAACTCGACTCCATCGATGGCGTCGGCGAGCAAATCGTGGCGGCCTCGGAAAAGGCGATGCGCGAGGAAGTCGCGGCCTTGCCGGACGGCACGTTCCGGCACGAGATGGAAGTGGATGGTTACGACGAACCGGTGCATATCGCCTGCGCGGTGACGATCGACAAGGCGACCATCCATGTCGACTTCGATGGCACCTCGGGGCCGTCCCGGTACGGGATCAATGTGCCATTGAATTACACGGAAGCGTACGCCTCGTTCGGGGTGCGCTGCGTAGTGGGCAACGACGTGCCGAACAATGCGGGGTCGTTGCGCGCGGTGCGCGTATCCGCGCCTGAGGGCTGTATCCTGCATGCCCGCCGACCGGCGGCGGTTTCCGCGCGCCACGCGCTGGGGCAGATGCTGCCGGACGTCATCCTTGGTTGCCTCGCGCAGATCCTGCCGGACGCCGTGCCGGCCGAAGGCGCTTCGTGCATATGGAACCCGGTGCTGCTTTCCTCGGCGGACGCGGACGCGGGCGCGGGCGCGGGCGCCAACTGGAGCGGCGGCCATTTTGTGACGAACCCGATATTCAACGGCGGCACCGGAGCGCGGCCGCGCAAGGACGGGTTGTCGACCACCGCATTCCCTTCCGGTGTCCGCACCACACCCACCGAGGTCAACGAGGTCACGGCCCCGATCCTGATATGGCGCAAGGAGTACCTGGCGGACTCGGGGGGCCCCGGCGCGCTGCGCGGCGGTTTGGGGCAGGTCATCGAAATTGCGCACGCACACGGGGCGCCGTTCGAGGTTTCGAAGATGTTCGACCGCATCCGGCACCCGGCCCGCGGACGACAGGGCGGAGGATCGGGCCGCGCGGGCCGCGTCTACATCAAGCAGGGTGACGAACTGCGGGGCAAAGGCAAGGAGACCGTGCCGGCGGGAGCGATACTGGTAATGGAAACGCCGGGAGGAGGGGGCATCGGCGATCCAAAATCCCGAGATCCGGCGGCGGTACGCGCAGATCTGGAAGCGGGCCTGGTTTCCGAGGCCGCGGCGCGGGAGTCCTACGGCTATCGCGGGGAGCCCTGATCGATGCGTGGAGCCCGAAACCGCCCGGGCTACTTGGCGTGCCAACGTCGTCTTGCCAATCTGCCTTCGGCATGGACCACGACAAGGCGGTGCAGGTTATGCCTGCGGTGCATACTACCCGTAGCGCGGCGGTGGGTATTTATCCGCGTGACATCGCGGAATCCAAATCCGATCAGGTCAACGAGTACGCCCAGCAGAACAAGTATCCCCTGATGTCCACCATAGAAATGACCGATTAGCCATGCTGCTCAGCAAGGACATGAATGCGACGATCACCGAGGCATTTCAGAACGCCAAGGCCAAACGCCACGAGTTTGTGACGGTCGAGCACCTGTTGTTGGCGCTCCTGAACAACGCCGTCGCCAAGGATGTCCTGCTCAAGGTGGGCGCGGACCTGGATAGTTTGCGATCCGCGCTTGAAGAGCACATCGAGAACACAACGCCGCTCACTCCCGCCGGGGACCGAAAGCGTAAACCGGATCCGACCCTGGGCTTCTTGCGCGTTCTTCGCCGCGCGGTGTTCCATGTTCAGTCCAGCGGCCGCAAGGAGATGACCGGCGCCAACGCGCTCGTGGCCATTTTCAACGAGCAGGAGACAACCGCCGTCTACCTGTTGAGGCAACAGAACATCGAGCGCATCGACATCGTTAATTCGACGCGGTCGGCGAGCGAATCGTAGCGGCGTCGGAAGGGCGATGCGCGGAAGTCGTGCCGCTATCGCGGGGAGCCCTGATCCAGGAACGCAGCAAGGTGACTTGCCCGATGCGACCGGGAAGAGGGGTCGAGGCGAAGACCTGGCACCGCCGTGGAACGTTTGTTACATAGCAAGTGCTGGTGCCCGGGGCCGGAATCGAACCGGCATGGAGTCGCCTCCGAGGGATTTTCTTACCAGCTACGGCTTTCGCCGCGCCGCCGCGGACTCCGCGGCGGTTTTGTGGTCTGGACTTTCTCTTCGTCCTATCGCCGAGACGACGTAGACGAGGGCCGTCAAGTCTCTACACTTTCCGGCCGCGGATGATCCGCGGCGCGGCTTAGCTCGGGATCGCCACCGCCTCGACCGCGCTGAGGTTTCCCCGAGTTTGACCCTATTCACAGCGGGCGTTTCCGGCCCGTGTGCTCAATTTTTTCAAGTCCCTTGTGTCTACCTGTTTCACCACCCGGGCGCCCCGAGAGAATATCCCTGACGGGGCGCGTTTGCACCCGGAAGGGATGCGACGCGGTGCGGAGCCAGACCGTGCGTTTTGGCAAGTAGCGACGATGGTCGCGCCGACAAATGAGGACGGGACGGGCGCAACATGTATCGGCGTAAATTTCTGGGATAAGCGAATATATTAATGATATTTAACGATATGTTGTTCTCAACTGATGGCTCGCGGGCTCCCCGTCGCGGTGGATCGTTTTCGCAGATCGCGGGAAGGTCGGCGACCCCGGCGGGGCTGATCGACATTGACTTGGAAGAACGCATTGGGCCGCGGGGGACATGTCTTCGGCCTTGAAGTATGATTGAAGAAACCGCAAAGAATGTGATCGAGAGATGTGGGAAGGCGAAGCGACGGTCCGTGATCCGATCGCGCAGCGTAGCGGTTCGGTCGATGCTCACATGGGATCATTGAGGCTTACGAAATTCGAGCGCCGCGACCCGGGCGATGGCGGCGGCGGCACCAAAACGCAGGAGCCCGACACCGTCGTGATGACGGAAACCGCCAAACCTGAACTGAAGCGTCCGCCGATGTTCAAGGTCATCCTGCTGAACGATGACTACACGCCGATGGAGTTCGTCATCCATGTACTTGAAATTTTCTTCGGTATGGACCACGACAAGGCAGTGCAGGTTATGCTAGCCGTGCATACCACCGGTAGCGCATCGGTCGGTATTTATCCGCGTGACATCGCGGAATCCAAATCCGAACAGGTCAACGAGTACGCCCAGCAGAACAAGTATCCCCTGATGTCCACCATAGAAATGACCGATTAGCCATGCTGCTCAGCAAGGACATGAATGCGACGATCACCGAGGCATTTCAGAACGCCAAGGCCAAACGCCACGAGTTTGTGACGGTCGAGCACCTGTTGTTGGCGCTCCTGAACAATGCCATCGCCAAGGATGTCCTGCTCAAGGTGGGTGCGGAACTGGACAGCTTGCGATCCGCGCTTGACGACCACATCGAAAAAACAACGCCCCTTATTCCCGCTGGGGACCGAAATCGGGAAACACATACAACCCTGGGCTTCCAGCGCGTTCTTCGCCGCGCGGTGTTCCATGTTCAGTCCAGCGGCCGCAAGGAGATGACCGGCGCCAACGCGCTCGTCGCCATTTTCAACGAGCAGGAATCGACCGCCGTCTACCTGTTGAAGCAACAGAACATCGAGCGCATCGATGTCGTCAACTACATTGCGCATGGCATCTCCAAAGTGGGCGACGAGGGAGAGAACGACGAGCGGCACGGGGCAGACGAATCCGGCGAGGACAAGCCACAAGGCGCACTGCAGACGTTTGCCAGCAACCTGAACGATCTCGCCCGCGCCGGCGCTATCGATCCCCTGGTGGGCCGCGAAGACGAGTTGGAGCGTGTCATCCAGATCCTCTGTCGTCGTCGCAAGAATAATCCGCTTCTGGTCGGCGAGTCGGGGGTGGGGAAGACCGCCATCGCCGAAGGGCTGGCAAAGCGCATCGTCGATTCGGAAGTGCCCGAGGTGGTCGATGATAGCATCGTGTACGCACTGGACCTGGGCGCGCTGTTGGCGGGCACCAAGTACCGGGGCGATTTCGAAAAGCGCTTCAAGATGCTCCTGAACGAGCTCAAGAAGGAGCCCCGCGCCATACTCTTCATTGATGAAATCCACACCATTATCGGCGCCGGAGCGACATCCGGCGGCGTCATGGACGGATCGAACATGTTGAAGCCGCTGCTGGCCTCTGGCGATGTTCGGTGCATGGGGTCGACGACCTACCAGGAGTATCGAGGGATATTCGACAAGGACCGCGCACTTTCTCGAAGGTTTCAGAAGATCGATATCGTCGAGCCGGACGTCGACGACACGTACAAGATCCTGAAGGGCCTGAAGACCCGGTTCGAGGACCACTACGAGTTGCGCTACACGGACCGCGCCCTGCGCGTCGCTGCGGAACTCGCCGCGCGCTATATCACGGACCGGTTCATGCCCGACAAGGCCATCGACGTCATCGACGAGGCCGGCGCGGCGCAACGCATCCTGTCGCCCAACAAGCGGAAGAAGTCCATCGGTGCCAGCGATGTGGAGCAGGTCGTGGCGAAGATCGCCCGCATCCCTTCCACCCAGGTCACGGTGTCCGACAAAGAGGCGCTCAGGGGTCTCGAAGATAAGCTGAAAATGGTGGTGTTCGGGCAGGACGAGGCGATCGAGCTGCTTGGGTCGGCCATCAAACTGTCCCGTGCGGGACTAAAGGTCGAGGAGAAACCCATCGGCAGCTTCCTGTTCGCGGGGCCTACCGGTGTCGGCAAGACAGAGGTATGCCGCCAACTTTCCATCATCATGGGCGTCGAACTGTTGCGCTTCGACATGTCGGAATACATGGAACGGCACACCGTCTCGCGCTTGATCGGGGCGCCGCCGGGCTATGTGGGGTTCGATCAGGGCGGGCTATTGACCGAGGCGGTCACCAAGCATCCGCACAGCGTAATTCTGCTGGACGAGATAGAAAAGGCGCATCCGGAAGTTTTCAACCTGCTGTTGCAGGTGATGGATCACGGCACGCTGACCGACAACAACGGTCGCCACGCGGACTTTCGCAACACCGTACTCATCATGACAACGAACGCCGGTGCCCGCGAAACCGCGCGCGCGTCCATCGGATTCGTGGAGCAGGATCACTCCACGGATGCCATGGAGGTGATCAAGAGGATGTTTGCGCCCGAGTTCCGCAATCGGTTGGACGCCATCATGCAGTTCAATTCGCTGCCGATCGAAGTCATAAAGACGGTGGTCGACAAGTTCCTGGTGGAACTACAGGCGCAGCTCGATGGCAAGAAGGTGCAGCTGGAGGTGGACGAAGCCGCCCGCGACTGGATCGCGCGGGAAGGCTATGACGAGAAGATGGGTGCCCGCCCCATGCAGCGCCTCATACAGGAAAAGATCAAGCGCCGTCTGGCCGACGACATCTTGTTCGGGGAACTCGCACGCGGCGGGCTCGTACGGGTTACCGTCCAGGATGGCGAACTTGCCGTGGAAGCCACGGCGCCGGAAAAACATCCGGCCTGAACCACTTTCTCCGGTCGAGCGACGTCGCCGCGAGTGCGACGAAGCGACTCTTAACGTTCGCGAAACGTGATACGGCCTTTCGTGAGGTCGTAAGGAGTGAGTTCTACCTTCACCGTGTCGCCGGTAAGTATGCGGATGTAGTTCTTGCGCATCTTGCCGGAGATGTGGGCAATCACCACGTGGCCATTCTCCAGCTCCACGCGAAACGTGGTGTTCGGCAAGGTGTCGATCACCTTGCCCTGCATTTCTATCTGTTCTTCTTTTGCCATCTGTCCTGCGTTCGGCTACCCGTCCTACGCTGGACGGTCGCGGTGGATTGTCCAGCGACGGACATGCGCCGCCGCAGGATTCGCCCAATTTTGCACGATGTGCCCGACCAAGTCATCAGGCGCGATGCTGGCGCAACCCCATTGGGGGAGGTTTGCCACTACGCTTCGTTCGTGGCGATGTCGAAGCGCCATCGGCTACACCGTGTGGAAATACGCCGATTTCGGGCGAGCCGGTCGAGGAATTCGGCCCGGGGCATCGGCCGCGCGCCTAGCGACGTCAGATGATCGTTGATGATCTGGCAGTCGAGCAGTTCGAACTCCCAGGCCGCTAGCTGTCGCGACAGGTGGGCCAGGGCGATCTTGGATGCATCGGTGCGCCTCGCGAACATGGACTCACCAAAAAACATGCGTCCGAGGGAGACGCCGTACAGCCCTCCGACGAGTTCGCCTTCACACCATGCCTCCACGGAGTGCGCGAAACCTAATTCCGACAGCCGCGCGTATGCGCTGCGCATCGCCGGCGTGATCCAGGTGCCGCCGCCCTTGCGGGGTGCCGCGCAGCTTTTCACAACCGCCGGAAAGTCGGTGTCCATGGTGACCGTGTAGTCGTCCCGCCGAAGCCGCTTGGCGAGGCTCCTGGATATCTTCATGTCGGCAGGCGCAAGCACGGCGCGCGGGTCGGGAGACCACCACATCACGGGCCCGCGGTCGTTGTCGAACCAGGGAAAGATGCCGTGGGCGTAGGCGCTGAGCAGGAGTTGCGGCGACAGGTCGCCGCCGATCGCAACCAGGCCTTCGCGGCTCGCATACCTGGGATCGGGAAACGCAGGTTCGATGTCGGCGACGCCGGAGTTGGCGGAGAAGGTCATAGCGTGTCGATGTACTTCTCCGCGTCCAGGGCGGCCATGCATCCGAATCCCGCCGACGTGATGGCCTGGCGATAAACGTGATCCGCGACATCGCCAGCAGCGAACACGCCCGGCACGCTCGCGGCGGTCGCGTTGCCGTCGGCGCCGCTCGCGACTTCGATGTAGCCGTCGGTCATGTCGAGCTGGCCTCCGAACAATGCGGTGTTAGGCGTATGTCCGATGGCGATGAAAACACCAGTCACGGGGATCTCGCGGGTAGCACCGTTGCGCGCATCGCTCACTTCGATTGCCGTAACGCCGCTGTCGTCGCCACGCACATCTGAAAGGGTGTGACTCCACAGGAACCGGACATTCGGTTTTGCGAACAGGCGCTGCTGCAATATCTTGTCGGCCCGCAGGGTGTCGCGGCGGTGCACCAGGACTACGCTGTTCGCGATGTTCGACAGGTACAGGGCCTCCTCGGCCGCTGTGTTGCCGCCACCGATGACGGCCGTGTCCTGCCCTCGGTAGAAGAACCCGTCGCAAGTCGCGCAGGCGCTGACCCCGCGCCCCAGGTACGCTTCCTCGCTTGGCAACCCAAGGTACTTCGCCGATGCGCCGGTAGCGACGATCAGCGCATCGCACCGATACTCGTCCCGATCGCCGAGCAGTTTGAAGGGCCGGATTCCCAGATCGACTGCGTTGATGTGGTCGTTGACGACCACGCTTCCGAACTTTTCAACGTGGTGCTTCATGCGCTCCATCAGTTCCGGTCCCTGAAGACCGTCGGCGTCCCCGGGCCAGTTGTCGACGTCGGTGGTTGTGGTGAGCTGTCCGCCGACTTCAACGCCCGTGATGAGCACGGGCGCGAGGTTCGCTCTCGTCGCGTAGAGCGCTGCCGTATAGCCCGCGGGTCCCGACCCGAGCACGATGAGCTTGCGTCGATTCATTGACCAGAGCGTTCAGCTGCGGATTCCAGCAGCTCGATATAGGGGCCGGCCCTGGCGTGGCGGACCAGGTAGTGCGCCATGCTCACGCCATCGCCGTTTTTCGCCGCCACGTCGCGTCCGGCATCCACATAAAAGTCGAGGAACCGGGCGAAATCGGTAGCGCGCATGCTCCTGTATGCGAACAGCAGGATATGGAAGTCCGGATCGCCTGGCAGGTCGGGCGGGACCTTGTGCAGGAAGCTCGCCACCTGCTCATCGTCCCACACCTCGTCGACCACTTTCTGTTTGTCGCGCTTCATTGTCGTTGAGAGGGCGCCCGCCTCGGAACAAGGGGAGAAGATGATACTCCACACGAACATCGCGGTTGCCGTGGCGGTCACTCCCGCGCGGATGCGTCGAGTAGCCAATGCCGTTCAGCGACGAAGTGACGGCCTGAACCACGGACGCGGAGCCCGGCTGCTCGTTGACAGTGTTCTTGAAATCGCCGGAACAAAGTGCCTTTTGCTTGAAATAGCCATAGGTGCCGGACACGGAGTTGCGTCCGTAGAGTTGCATCGGCCGCATCGCCCACGCGCCGGTCAGACCGGCATCGCCCCATGTGCGGATATTCTCCGCGCCGCCGCAGCGGCGAGACACGGAAAAAACCGCGTCGACTTCAGGCAGCGACATGGACTGGATCGGGTTGTCCTTGTGCACGTAGACGGCCAGCGCATCGACGGCAACCCGGATCGCGGTCGGCTTGTAGCCGCGACGGGTCTCGAATGCCTCGATCTCCCTGTCCTTCATCAATCGGCTCATCGGGCCGAGATTGGAGGTGCCTTCCGTCAGCGCGGTCGGGGCGGTGGAGGAACCGGGTGCCTGGACCTGAATATTGACGTTGGGGTAATGCCTTTTGAATGCCTCCGTCCAAAGCGTTATCAGATTGGCCAGCGTATCCGACCCGGTGCTCGACAGATTGCCCGAAATCCCGCTGACGCGTTCATAGGCCGACAGATCCGCCGCGGTTTCGACGACGGCCGCGGCAAGCAATGTCAGCGCGGCTAACAATGTCGGCGCGGTCGGCGCGCCGAGCGCCGGCAACAATCGATTCATGGAACCGATCATTCGACGCCGCGGTCTTCGTATTCGGCTTCGGCAACTGCGGCTGGAAACTCGCAGAAGAAAAGGCTGCCTTTGCCGAGCTCGCTCTCGACCCGCAGCACGGCACCGTGGCGTCGCAGTACATGCTTGACAATCGCCAATCCGAGTCCAGTGCCACCCTGGACCCGGAATTGTGCGAAATCGATGCGATAGAAGCGTTCGGTGAGGCGCGCCAGGTGCTCGGGCGCGATGCCCATGCCCTCATCCCGAACTTCAAAGCGCGGACCGCTCTCGCCGTTGAACCAACGCACCTCGATGGTGCCGCCTTCGGGGCTGTAGCGGACAGCATTTGTGACCAGGTTGTCGAAGGCGCTATAGAGTTCGCCGGGTACGCCCCTGATTCGCAGGCGCTTCTCCGACCGCAGCGTCAACGTATGCCGCCCGCCCGACAAGCCGCGTGCCTCGGCCACGATGACATGCAGTGCCTGGGACACGTCGATGTGCTTGATGGCAGACTCGTTGGGCATGCCCCCCGACTCAAGCCTTGTGAGCGTCAAGAGATCATCGACCAGCGCCTGCATCCGCCGCACGGGACTGACCAGCTTGGGCAGGATCGTTTTTAGCGTGTCGTAGTCGGCGTCCGTCGACTGCTCGAGCTAGCCGACGATCACTGTCAGCGGCGTACGCAGTTCGTGAGATACGTTGGCGACGAAGTCCTGGCGCATGGTCAATGCGCGATTCAATTCCGTGATGTCGCGCACGACAATGAGCGTACGGTCGTCGTCGATGAGGATCCGACGCAATTCGAGCCGGCGCGTGTTATCGGCCGGCGCCGCGATTTCGATGATTTCGCCGTCGGTGTTCCCCCGCAGCAGAGCGCCCACCTCGGGGTCGCGCACGAGCGTGAGGATGTTTTGTCCCCGGTCTTGGGAGGACAGGCGCAACAGGCGGCCCGCAGCCTCGTTGAAATCTTCTATCTCGCCGGATTGCCGGACCATTGCCCAGCCGTCCGGAACCGCCTCGGCCGTGCGCTGCAAGGTGCGTAGCGACCTGCAGCAACTTGCGGCTCCGCTCCCTGCCGGATCGTATGGTGCGGTACACGCGATATGCCGCAACGCGCCATCCGCGATCCGGCGTTCCCGGCCGCGTCAGCGGGCGCTCCGACCAGCGCAGGAATTGACGGTACTGCAAGACGCCGTACAGGATTGCGACGCCGAGCCCAAGGACCAGGCCCCACGCGATGCTGTCGGTAGCCAATGCGGCAACTGCCATGATCGCGCCGACCGCTAGCAGGCGCACACGGTCATTAATCGCCACACTCTCCCCGGTCGGAGTCCTCGGCGGCAAACCGATACCCGATGCCTCGGACTGTCTCGATGCACTGATCAGCGCCAAACGGCGCCAACGCCTTGCGCAGCCGCAGAACGTGCACGTCGACCGTGCGGTCCTCGACGAAGATGTTTCGGCCCCAAACGTGGTCGAGAAGCTGCGCGCGATCGAAAACGCGCCCAGGCCAGCGCATCAACTGTTCCAACAGCCGAAATTCGAGAGGCCCCAGGCGCACCCGAGCGCCGTCTACCGTCACCCGGTGCGCGCGGGTATCCACTTCGATCGAACCTGCGGGGATCTTCCCGTCGGCGGGATTCCCTGCCCGACGCAACAGGGACTTCACGCGGGCGATCAACTCTTTCGGTGAGAAGGGTTTGACCACGTAGTCATCCATGCCGGCATCGAAACCCGAAAGCTTGTCGGATTCCTCGCCGCGGGTGGTGAGCATGATCAACGGGAGTTCCGAAGTCACGGGATCCCGGCGCAGGCGGCGCACCAGGTCCACGCCGCTCATTCCGGGCAGTCTCCAATCGATGATGAGCAGCTTCGGCGGCGGTCCCTGGAGTCGCTCCAGCGCCGTCTCGGCGCTATCGGTTTCGACTACGTCGAACCCGGCTCGGACGAGCGAGAACGAAAGCATTTCCCGTATTTCCGGCTCGTCCTCGACGAGCAGAATGGAATCGGCGGCCATGCGCTCTTCTGCTGCACGCTACCGGCCAGTCGGGCGGTCTATTTGTGGGGCGACGGCAACTATGAAGCAACGTGACAATGAAATATGACAAAAAGATGAATCGCCGGTAATCGTTTTCAAGGGCCCTGCCGTTGGGCCTGCCAACAGGCTCGCCAACAGGCTCGCCAACAGGCTCGCCAGCAGCGGGCCAGATGTTGGAGAACATTTGGGAGATTCGCGTTCAAAAGGACTTCGGTTGACCCCGAATGTCAGTTTTCCGCGTTACACCATGATCGAGGTATGGTTGGAGACCTGCGTCTAGCCGGGATATTTCTCGAAGTGATCTCGTCCTTGACATGCCACCGGGGTTTCGTGATGCTTCTGACCGCCGCCTGTGAGCGGCCGCGTAGACGAGTCGCCCCTTGATGGCGAATGGTACGCGTCGTTAACGCGCGACTGCGGCATCGAGAGGGTTGAGGGGTTGTCGAGGGGAAAGGTCGATGGGAAAGGTCGAGGGGAAAGGTCGAGGGGAAAGTTAAGGCGCCGAAGTCCGACGCGTCGGAAGCGGTGTCGGGCATTTGGAATGAATCAACCGGACATCGCGTAGGAAATGGAATGAAGAGACATCGTATTCTGAGACGCGCGGCGGTTTCGGCAATTGGACTCGGCTGTATCGTCGGCGTGACTGCTGGCGGCGCAACGCTTGACGACATTTTCGCCGCTGCCGAGCGTATCAACGCGCAGGCACGCACTTCGCAGGGCAAGATTGAGGCCCTGACGGAAGAAAGCCGCAAGCTCTACCAGGAATACAAGCTTGTGCTGGACCAAATCGAGGGGCTTCAGGTTTACAACCGACAACTGGAGAAGCAGATCGCCAACCAGGAGCGGGAACTGGCGCAACTGTCCGACTCCATCGACCGGGTCACCGTAATCGAACGTCAGATCACGCCGCTGATGCTACGCATGATCGATGGCCTGGAGCGATTTGTGGACCTTGACCTGCCGTTTCTCATACGCGAGCGGCGCGATCGAATTGAACGGCTTCGGACGATGATGGATCGGGCCGATGTCGCCGTCTCGGAGAAGTTCTCCCAGGCTCTGCGGGCATATCAGATCGAGAACGAGTATGGCCGCACGATGGAGGCGTACGGAGATACGATCAACGTCGATGGCACAAATTATATCGTCGACGTATTGAAGATGGGCCGCGTCGCCCTGGTATATCAGACCAGCGACGGCGAACTGACGGGGATGTGGAATGCAACCACCAATCGCTGGGAATCGTTGGACGATGAGTACACCGCCCCGGTACGCAACGGTATTCGCATGGCCCGCCAGCAACTCGCTCCCGGGCTACTGGTCCTGCCCGTAATCAACCCGGCGGAGGCACGATAATGCAAGCGAACATTTCAATGTGGTGCCTCGCGGTGACGGTGATCTGTGCAACCGGCATCGCAGCGCAGGAGGCGACGGATTCCTCGGTTGATCCGGCGCTTGAATTGGTTCCCGCCGATACGCTCGGCGATCTGCTGAAGAATGTGCAAGAGAGACGGGTCGTCGAGAATCGCGAACACGTTCGCCGGGAGCAGGAGTTCCTGGAGCGCAAGAACGAGCAGCAGCGGATGCTGGACACCGCGCGCGCGCAGCGCCTTCGCGAGGAGCAGCGTAGCGAGCGCCTCGAAACGCGGTTCGAGGAAAACGAGATCCTCATCGGAGAGCGGCAAGAGCAACTCGACAAGCGCCTTGGATCGTTGCGTGAGCTATTCGGCGTGCTGCAACAGGTCGCCGGCGATGTACGCGGACAGTTCGAGGGATCGGTCATCAGTATCGAATATCCGAACCGCGGCGATTGGCTTGGCGAATTCGCCGCCAAAATGGGGACTTCAACCCAACTCGCCACCATTGAAGAGATGGAGGATCTCTGGTTCGAGATGCAACGAGAGATGACGGAGTCGGGCAAGATCACGCGGTTCAACGCGACGGTCAACATGCTCAACGGCGAACGTATAGATACCGAAGTCATTCGCGTTGGATCTTTCAATGTCGTAGCGGATGGCGACTACATCAACTACGACGTCAACTCGGGCGAACTCGTGCAGCTGGGGCGTCAGCCCTCCGCGCGGTTTTCGAATACGGCGGAAGATCTTTCCGAGGCTGATCCCGGCGAGGTGGTTGCCTTCGCGATCGACCCGTCCCGAGGATCGATGCTGAGCCTTTTGATTCAGGCGGCCACGGTTGGAGAGCGGGTCGGTTCGCCATTCGGAGGTATCGCCAAGGCCGAATGCTGGCTCCCGTTCTGTGATGGACAGGGCGGATATGTCGGTTCAGTCATTATCCTGGGCGGCCTGCTCGGCGTACTGCTGGCACTGGAACGCCTGGTCACGCTTTTCATCGTGCGCAGCAAGGTCAACCAACAGAAGCGGTCGGACACGTTCAGCAACGACAACGCGCTTGGGCGGCTGCTCAATATCTACGAAGAGAACAAGAACATCGATGTAGACACCCTGGATCTGAAGCTGGCGGAGGGGATCTTGAATGAAACCCCCAAATTGACCCGCAACATTACGCTGATCCAGGTGATTTCCGTGGTGGCCCCCTTGTTGGGATTGTTGGGTACCGTGATCGGGATGATCCTGACGTTCCAGGCCATAACGCTATTCGGCACCGGCGATCCGAAGACGATGGCGGGCGGTATCTCCACCGCCCTGATGACCACCGTGCTCGGTCTGTGCGTAGCGATTCCCACAGTATTGCTGCATTCGATCGTTAATACGGTCAGCAAGTCGATCATCCACATACTTGATGAAGAGAGCGCCGGCCTGATCGCGGAACGCGCAGAAGCCGCCGGGCGCGCCCTGGGGTAAGAGGAGGCAGGCCGTGATTGGTGACGCATATCTAGCGATCGTCGCCTACATCGAGCAGGGCGGCAATGTCCTGTACTTGATCGCTATCGTCACGTTCCTGATGTGGACGCTGCTGGTCGAACGGTTCTGGTATTTCCAGACCGAACACAAGCGGGTAATCCTCGATGCTTCCGAGGCTTGGGAAGCGCGCCCGGAACGACGCTCCTGGAGCGCACGCGAAGTTCGGGCCGCGATCATTTCTCAGACCTCGGCCCGGATCACTGGCTCGCTACCGATCATCCAGACCTGCGTGACTCTGTGTCCGCTGCTGGGTCTGCTCGGCACGGTCACCGGCATGATCACCGTATTCGACGCCATGGCGACGCAAGGTGGCAACGCGCGGTCGATGGCGGCCGGGGTATCCATGGCCACGATTCCTACGATGTCCGGGATGATCGCATCCTTGTCGGGCCTCATGGCAAGCACCGTAGTGCGACGAAGGATCGAGTACGAGACCGAGTCGTTTGAACAACACTTGACAATGGACCATTGAACGTTGTTTAGGCGACCGCGTAATGACTGCGCAAACTAGCTAGACGAAAGGACAATCCGGTGCGGCAGATTCGATCCCACTCCCGATCCGATGACGAGTCGGACCTGAACTTGACGCCGATGCTGGACGTCGTGTTCATCATGTTGATTTTCTTCATCGTTACCGCGACGTTCATCAAACAAGCCGGTATCGACGTCTTCCGTCCCGATGCGCAGACGTACGAACAGAAACCCACCGTGAGCGTACTGGTGGCCATCAGCGAAGCGGGCGAAATCTGGATCGACAAGAAACAGGTGGACCCGACTGCGGTGGCCGCCCACATCGAACGCCTTCATATCGAGAATCCGAAAGGAGGCCTGGTCATCCAGGCCGACCGAAACGCCAAGTTCGAGGTGCTGAAGGCCGTGTTGGATGCGGCGCGATCAGTGAGTCTGAACGAAGTGGCGATAGCCACGGAGAACTAGCGAAGTGGCAAAGAGGTCGGAAAAAGAAGCGGGTAAACAGCCGGGTGAAGAGGCGCGCAAACAGCCGGGTGAAGAGGCGCGCAAACAGCTGGGTAAACAGCTGGCCAAAACAGGCGATCGCCAGAGAGCACAGAAGGAGGAGTCCGCATGATCACGCGTTACGTCGTCGGTGTGGCAGCCGGGTTGGTTGTCACTTTCCTGCTGTTCCTTCTAATGCAGGCGCTGATCAAGAGCGACAAGAGTCCGTTCTCCGACGCGGGGCAGGGCCGGATCCTCGACTTCGTTCGGTTGGAGGAAGATCAGGAACTGATCACCAAAAAGCGCAAGCCGACACCGCCGCCACCCCCCGATGAGCCACCGCCCGATATGCCGAAGCCCGACTTCGATTCCAATATCAGTCAGGGCGTGGAGATTGGCGCTGTGCAGATCGAGGTAGATCACAATCTCTCCGGCACCGGCGGATTCACGTCGGATGGGGAGTACTTGCCGATCGTCAAGGTGGCGCCGATCTACCCTCGACGGGCCCAGACGCGGGGTATAGAGGGATACGTGCTGCTTGAGTTCGTCGTTATGAGTTCTGGCGCCGTGCGCGATCCCGTTGTGATAGACGCCAAGCCGCCGGGAATCTTTGATCGCGCCGCAATTCAGGCTGCGCTGAAATTCAAGTACAAGCCGAAGGTGGTCAACGGCGAACCGGTCGAGGTTGGGGGAGTACGCAACCTCATCAAATTCGAGCTTGAGGACGCATAGGAGGCGAGCATGCGGGTCTACCCAGTAGCCAGGACGCTAGTCGCGGTCTTTCTTCTTTCCCTGTTTCCGATTCCATCCGGTACAAGCGAGGGTATCGCGTTCGCCGCCGAATCGAAAAAGCAAACGCGGCGCGTGCCGACAATGACCGAGGCGACCTACAAGAAATTGGGCGAGGTGCAGGAATTCATCGATGCGGAGGACTATCAAAGCGCCCTGAATGCCTTGAATGCCATGCTTGACCGGCAACGGCGCTACAACGGTAATGAACTCGGCGCCATATACAACATGATGGCGTTCGTCTACTACGCGATCGACCGCTACGATCAAGCCATCACCGCCTACGAACAGGTGCTGGCGCAGGGCGATGAGATCACTGAAGGAACGGAAACGCAGGTCATTAACAGCCTGGCCCAACTGCATTATTCGGAAGAAAACTTCGACGAGGCGTTGCGCTACATGCAGCTGTGGCTGGATCGGGCCGAGAATCCAAGCCCCGAGCCGCATATCTTCATGGCGCAGATCTACTATCGGATGGACAACTACCCGAAGGCGATCATCCAGGTGGAGACGGCGATCGACATCGCGCAGGAACGGGGCAAGGAAGTCAAGGAGACCTGGTGGGGACTGCTGAAGTATCTCTACTTCGAAGAGGACAACTGGGCGAAGGTGCTCGATATCCTGGAGATCATGGTGCGCGATTTCCCGAAACGCGAATACTGGGTACAGCTCGCGCAGGTGTACGGGCAGGAAGGTTTTGAAAGTAAACAGGTGTATACCTACGAGGCGGCTCATGTGGCGGGGTATCTGGACCGCGAATCCGACATGCGCAACTATGCGGGTCTGTTGATGCAGAGCACGGTGCCCTACCGCGCGGCGAAATGGCTGCAGGAGGCGCTCGATGAGGGCATCGTGGAAGAAACCTCGCAGAACCTTCAGTCGCTCGGTCAGGCGTATCAAATGGCGCAGGACGTTGACTCCGCGATTCCCACCTTCGAGAAGGCTGGCACCAAGTCGGATGACGGGGAGATTTTCCATCGTCTGGCCACGTTGTACCTGGAAAAGGACGAGTACAAGAAGTGTAACGAGGCGGCAGAGAACGCCCTCAAGAAGGGCGGCTTGAGGAAACCGTACAGTACCCAGGTCATTCACGGAATGTGCCTGTTCAACGGTGATCGTTTGACCCAGGCGAGGAGGGTATTCGTCGAAGCGCGAACATTCGCGCGTAGGGCCAACGACAAAGCGGTTGAAAGGATGTGTTCGCGCTGGGTCGCTCACATCGATAACGAGGCGAAGCGCAGGGAAATACTCGCGGCGGCGGATTAGCTAGCCTATACGTTCCCCTTTGACCGCGCGGCGCGCTCGAAAGTGTATACCGGGATCGTTCAGGGGCGTTGCGAAGTCATCGCGACGCAGCGCGAGGGCGCGCTGACAACCATCTCCGTCGATCTTGGGCGACTGGCGGAGGACCTGACGACCGGCGCGTCGGTCGCATTGAACGGTGTCTGCGCCACGGCGACGCATATGTGCGACACCGTCGCGACATTCCATCTCGTCGACGAAACCACCACCCTCACGAATCTTGGAGACGTGGCGGCCGGCCACCGCGTGAACGTCGAACGATCCTTCAAGGTCGGAGATGAAGTGGGTGGCCACGTGTTGTCCGGCCATATCGGGTGCACCGCCCGCGTAACCGCCATCGAAACCGTCGAAGGGCTCGCATCGATGTCGGTGTTCGTGCCAGGACCTTGGTGCAACTATTTGATGAAGAAGGGTTTTATCGCTCTTGATGGCGCTAGCCTGACCATCGCGGAATTGAATCGCGATGCGGGGATGGCAACGGTGAAGCTGATTCCCGAGACACTCGTTCGCGCTGGATTCGAAAACAGGGTGGTCGGAGACCGTCTGAACCTGGAGGTGGACTTTCGGACCCAGGCCATAGTCGACACCGTGCGGGAGCTGCTGCGCGACAAGTCGCTCCTGCGGGAGATCACAGACTGACACGAGGGCGCGGCTTTTCGGGAAACGCGGGCTTTACCGTTGCTCGACTATTCCCTCGTTGAGCGATCCGGATCGGAAACCCACCAGGTCCAGGGCCACGAACCGATAGCCGCAAGCTTTCACCCGCTCGACGATGGCGTCGCGCCGCGCCAGGGCCTTTTCGAACTCTGTCGCGACCAATTCCAGGCGAGCGACGTCGCCGTGGTGGCGAACGCGGAACTGCGAAAAGCCGAGTGCAAGTAGTGCGCTCTCGGCGCGTTCGATCTGGCGCAGCAGGCTCGCGTCGATCGCGGTGCCGTAGGGTACGCGACTGGACAGGCATGCGGACTGCGGTTTCTGCGCGTTCTCGAGACCGAGGGTCTCCGCCAACTGCCGGATGTCCGTCTTGTTGAAGCCGATCTCGGCCAAGGGTGATCGGACCCCATGCTCCCCGGCCGCGATGAGTCCCGGGCGGTGGTCGCCCAGGTCGTCCAGGTTGGTGCCGTTGAAGATCGCGTCAAAACCCTCGGCGTCGGCGATCTGCGCCAATTGCGTGTAGAGCGACGTCTTGCAATAGAAACATCGATTGGTGGGATTCGCGCGATAGTTGGGATCGTCAAGTTCGTCCGTCACGATAACGCGGTGCGGCATTTTCCAACGTTCCGCGAGTTCTCTCGACAGGGCGAGATCGTCGCGCTTCAGGCTTTTCGAGCCGGAAGTCACGGCCAATGAATTGGGGCCCAGGACCTGTGCCGTGACGTAGGCCACAAGCGACGAATCGACGCCGCCCGAGTAGGCCACCACAGCGGAGTCGAAGCCGCCGATGAATGACTTCAGCGTCGCATATTTTGCCTGCAATGTGCTCATGCGCGCATCTTAACCCGGTTATAGCCGATTAATTCGGCTTGCGAGGAAGCCCGCGCCAAACCCGTTGTCGATATTGACCACGCAGACACCAGATGCGCAGCTGTTCAACATGCCGAGTAGCGCCGCGACGCCGCCAAACGAGGCGCCATAGCCGACACTCGTGGGAACGGCGATCACAGGCTTGTCCACCAGACCACCAACGACGCTCGGCAGCGCGCCTTCCATGCCCGCCACGACGATCAGCACCTTCGCTTCGCGAAGCACCGCGCGCCGCGCCAAAAGACGATGCAACCCGGCGACGCCGACATCGCTTATCCGCGTTACCGGCGTGTCGTAGAACTCGCAGGTCACGGCCGCTTCCTCGGCGACCGGCGCGTCGGAGGTACCCGCCGTAACGACGGCGACCATGGTTGGCGCTGGCGTGCCGGCGGATGTCTTGTATGTGACGATGCGGGCGGTTGCATGGTATTCGGCACCGCCGAGTTCGCCCTTGAGGGCGGCGAACTTGTCGGCCTGCACACGCGTGATGAGGACGTCTTCGCCGCGCTCGCGCAGCGCCCGAAAGGCGGTCAGGATCTGTTCCGGCGTCTTGTGTTCGCCGTAGATGACTTCCGCCGCTCCCGTGCGGTGGCGACGGTCATGGTCGGCGGTCACGTCTTCCAGAGGCTCGAAATATGAGGAATCGATGCGTTGGACGGCATCAGCGCGTGGCAGATCGCCAGCCCGGTACGCATCAAGGATGGCGGCGAGACTGTTCAGTCGTTCATCCATGCAGCGATCTCCCGATCGACGGCGTCCTTCAATGTCAGGTAGCTATCGCCGCGCGCGCGGGCGAGGGCAAGGATATCCTCGTGTTCGGATTTCCAGCGCTTGCGACCATCGGGCAACTCGGCCACCTTGACCCGAACCTTGCCGAATGTCGTCTCCACGGTCGCGGTGCTTCGCGGTAGCATCCACTTTTGCACCTCGTGAAAGCGCACGCCAATGGTTGTGGAATCCTCCGTCAAACGCTGCACGACCGCTTCAAGCCGGTCCGGCGGGGCCAGTACGGAAATCCTGTGTCCCGGCCGGGACTTTTTCATGAGGACCGGCGTCACACTGACATCCTTGGCGCCGATGGCGAACAGACCTTCGATCAGCGGCTGAAATGCTTCAGGTCGCATATCGTCGATATTGCACCCTATCTCGACATTGGTTTCGACATCATAGCCAGGAGCCTTGTCCGTCCTGGCTGTACCGAGGACGACGCGCAATACATTTGGAAGATTGAAGTCCTTTTGCCCGATCCCATAGCCGATGCGTTCGGCGACGAAGTCGCGGGGCTCGCCGAATGCGTCGACCGCGCACTTGAGGATCGTCGCGCCCGTCGGTGTGGTCGCCTCGCCGTCAACCCCGCCGTAGCGGCACGGAACCCCCTCGAGCAGCAGCGCGGTGGCCGGGGCGGGCACCGGCATCCGACCATGCTCGCAGAGTGTCGTGCCGCCACCGACTTCGACGGGTCGTGAGAGCACTCCCTCGACACCCAGATACTCGAGACCGAGCGCGGCGGAGACGATGTCGACAATCGCATCCGTCGCGCCGACTTCGTGAAAGTGCACTTCCTCCACATCGATGCCGTGAACATCGGCTTCCGCTTCTCCCAGAGCTCGGAACATCGCGACTGCGCGCTCTTCTATGGCGCGACTGTAACCGGCGCGTTCGATGACTTCGACGATTTGTGCGAGACGCCGATGAGGTTTGGGCGCATCCTGGCGCAGGACGACGGTGGCCCTGGAGCCTTTGATGCCCATCTTGGCTGTCGTCTCGACTTCAAGTTCGAATTCGGATTTGAGGGAGAGTTTTGCGAGTTGGCTCCGCAGGTAGTCCACCGGTACGCCGATGTCTACCATCGCGCCTATGTGCATGTCGCCGGAAATTCCGCTGAAACAGTCGTACAGAAGCGTCCTTGCCATGATCCGATGTTAACGCAGGGCAGGGCGGGCGGTCCGGTGCGTTTGGATTTCACGTTTCGACAAGATAGCCTTGCGCGTTCGGACTCTCGGCGCGCTGCGGCAAAGCCGCCCGCTCTGCGGTGTCCGGCTTTGATGCTTGCAAAACAATGCGGCCATGAATTCCACTGACCGGGGATGCAATTGAACTTCGACTACGACCTGTTCGTCATCGGTGCCGGATCCGGTGGCACGCGCGCGGCGCGCATGTCCGCCGCGCTAGGTGCCAAAGTCGCCATCGCCGAGGAACTCTACCTGGGCGGGACATGCGTCAATGTCGGCTGCATACCCAAAAAGCTGTTCGTGTACGGGTCACACTACGCGGAGGATTTCAAAGACGGCGCGGCGTACGGCTGGACCACATCCTCGGAGACCTTCGACTGGCCGACCCTGCGCGACAACAAGACGCGGGAAATAGAGCGTCTGAACGGCGTCTATCGGGACCTTTTGGAAGGACCGGGCGCCGAGATCATCCGCGAACGGGCCACCTTCGCGAAGGATCACGCTGTGGTCGTTGCGGGCGAAACGGTCACGGCGGAGAATATTCTCATCGCCACCGGCAGCCGGGCCAGTGTGCCGCCGTTTCCCGGCGACGACCTGGTGATCACATCGGATGAAGCTTTCTACCTGGACACGTTTCCGGACCGGGTAGTCATCATCGGCGGCGGCTACATCGCCGTCGAGTTCGCCGGAATCTTCAATGGCCTAGGTGCTGCGACGACCCTGCTGTATCGGGGACCGTTGTTTTTGCGCGGCTTCGATGGGGGCGTGCGTAACTTCGTTGCGGGAGAACTGCGCGGAAAGGGCGTGGCACTGCATTTCGATACGCAAATCAACAGCATCGAGAGAGCAGGCGCGGGTCTTGTTGTTCATACAGACGCCGGAGACGCGCTTGAAGCCGACGTGGTCCTCTGCGCCACAGGCAGGGGCCCCAATACTGCCAGCCTTGGTCTAGCCCAGGCGGGCGTCGAACTTGGGCGGACGGGGGGAGTAAGCGTGGATGACCGCTATCGGACCAGCGCGCCTCACATTCGTGCCATTGGCGACGTCATTGGCGGCGTCCAACTTACGCCGGTCGCCATCGCCGAAGGCATGTGCATCGCCTACAACCTGTTCGGCGGAGAAGACCGCGAGATGGACTATGACGGTATCCCGACGGCGGTCTTTTGCCAGCCCAACATCGGCACTGTCGGTCCGACCGAAGAAAACGCCCGTCGCCGCTATCCCGCCCTGAAGGTATTCGAGTCGACGTTTCGCCCCTTGAAGCACACGCTGACGGGACGCGAGGAGCGAACCATGATGAAGTTGCTAGTGGACGGCGACAGCGATCGCGTGGTCGCGGCGCACATGGTTGGTCCCGAGGCTGGCGAGATCATCCAGGGCTTGAGCGTTGCGATCAAGGCTCAGGCAACCAAGGCGGATTTTGATCGCACCATCGGCGTCCATCCGACCGCGGCCGAAGAGTTCGTGACCATGCGCGAAGCCCGATCATGAAAGACCGCGATGGATTGCTCGGAGCCGTTGATTCTCGCGCGGATATGCAAGCGGGCAGTGGTATAGTTCGAGCCTACGAACACTCTGGCGGGGATTGAAATGTCGTTGCGGGTCGCCTTCGATCTGGAAGAGACAGACCTCGAGTATTTTCGCTCGATCATGAAAAAAGCCGGAACAAGCGCCAAGCGTGCGTCCGAAGAGGAAGTCCTTGCGCAGGCCGACGCAATGATCGCCAACGTAAAAGGCGCCAACTTACCCGAGTTCGTCGCGCAGCGCATTGATCGCGTCGAGAGCCTGATCGACATGTTGCGGGATGCCGAATGGCAGCTCACAGGGGGCGAACGCAACAACGTCGTCACGGCGCTCGCATATTTCGTGGAGCCGAAGGACGTCATTCCGGACGATGTCCCGGTTCTCGGTTACATCGACGACGCCATCATGATCGAGTTGATCATCAGGGAACTGAAACACGAGATCGATGCGTTCGACGACTTCCGTCGCTACCAGCGGGAGGAGGCGTCGAGAAACAGGGACCCTTACCTAACGCGCGAGGATTGGCTTGCCGCGAAACGACGCGAACTTCACCAGCGCATGCGTCGACGCCGGAACTCCCGCAGTCCCAGGCATGCGGGGCGTACCCGAGTCAGGCTGTTCTAGCCCGGCTATTTCATCAAGGGCCGCGATGATCGCGCAGGATTTTGCCCGCGTGCGCGTGCTCGGAGCCTTCAGCCGGGGAGCGCGAGGGGGTACCCCTCGCAAGAAGACAGCAGCGCGAGGGGGTACCCCTCGCAAGAAAAGAGACGGAAGCACAGCCGCGCCTTATGGTGTAGCAAGCATGTGCGCGCACGCGGAAAAAAGTGCCCCACAGGCGGCGCCTTCGGCTCCGCCCGTGGCCCGACCCCACCGTGCGAGGGCGCGGCCAGCGCAGTTTGTATCCGGCAGAATTTTCGAAAAACCGACGCATATGATTTAAAACACATGACATTTGTTTGTTCGATAAGCGGCTTGGTGAAATGGCCGGGCTGGCCCGGCTATTCCATTGATCGGGCACAAGAGCCCGGGCCTACCGAAGCGGGCTGTGTCCGCAGAACTCGCAGATCGCGTAGACGTGCCTCGGGTCATTCAACGACGCGAGCGATTCGAAACGGGCGACGATCGGCTCAAGCCAGGCGGCGGCGGGATGCGGCGAGAATCCCAACTCGTCGAATAGCCGCATGAGGATCTTCTCCTGCGTGGACAACGGCTCGTCGATCGTCACCACCTTGTACGCGTCGATCCCGGCGCGCTCCGCCGCGGCTTCTACGGCACGGTTGAGGTGGCCGAGTCCATCCACGAGCCCCAGGTCGAGCGCCTTGCGTCCACTCCATACGTGGCCCTGGGCGATCGCTTCCACTTCTTCCGGCGCCATGTCGCGGCCTCGCGCCACGAGGTTGACGAAGCGGGCATAGGTATCCTCCACGGCAGCTTGCAACACGTTCCCCATCCGCTCGCTGACCCCGCCAAAGGGGTCGAGAGCGCCGGTCAAGGAACTCGTGCCCACGCCGTCCCGTGAAATCCCTACGGATGACAGGCTATCCTCGAATGTCGGCAAGATGGCGAACACGCCGATGGACCCGGTAATGGTCGTCGGCGCGGCCCATATCTCATCAGCCGTGGCGGAGATCCAATAGCCGCCGGAAGCGGCGACGCCGCCCATCGACACCACCACGGGCTTGCCGGTAGCCTGCACCAACTCCAACTCCTGACGAATGACTTCGGAGGCGAATGCGCTGCCGCCCGGCGAGTCGACGCGCAGCACCAGGGCTTTCACATCCGTGTCCTCGCGCGCCTTGCGAATGAGCCGGGAAGTCGAATCGGCGCCGACTACGCCGCGCGGTTGATCTCCCGCCAGAATCACTCCGTCTACTATGATTACGGCCACCTTGGGTCCATGCCCCGGTCGTTCGGAACCGCGCACTGCGCGCAGGTAGTGGGCGACGCCGGCGCGCAGCTCGTCTCCCGTTCCCACCCTTTCGGCAACTCGGTCGCGGAACGCGTCATGCGTCAACAACTCATCCACCAGTCCGTTTTCGAGCGCCGCTCGCGCCGCGTCGCCGTTCACTTCGCGGAGCAAAACGTCGTACTCGTTGGCGTAGTGTTGCAGCGCTTGCGGCTCCAGGCGCCGGTTTTCCGCCACCTGGTCGACATAGCTTCGCCATAGATCATCCACTAGCGCCTGGTTCGCTTTCTTCGCATCTGCGGACATGTCGGTGCGGGTATAAGGCTCAACGGCAGACTTGTACGAGCCGATGCGGTAGACGTGCACGTTGACCTTGAGCTTTTCCAACAGGCTGCCGTAGTAGTCCTGGTATGCGCCGAAACCCGTCAACATGAGTTCACCAAGCGGATGCATATAGACCTCGTCGGCGAAGCTGGCGAGGTAGTATCGTGGCTGCGTGAAGTAGTCGCTGGTGGCGACCACGTTCTTGTCGGCGTCACGGAATTCCTCGATTGCCTCACCGATCGCCTCCAGGTGCGCCGTGCTTGCGAAGTCGAGTTCGGTGAGGTCCAGCGTCAGCATCGCGACCCGTTCATCCGAAGCCGCTCGTCTGATCGCGTCGATGATGTCTCCCGCCTTTGTCTCGTTCGACACATTGGACAGCAACGGCGGGACTCCAAATGCGGGGTAGGAGGGCTGTTCGACGATTGACCCCTTGGGAGCTACCACGAGAGCGGCGCCGTTCGGTATCTGCACGCCTTTGGGCGCGGACAGGAGCGCGGCGACCAAGACGAGCAACAGCAGGCATATGAGCACATTCGCCAGCGCGACCCGCAGGAATGCAAAGGCGCGCGAAACGGCGGCGAAGGACTTTCGCAGGATCTGTCCAAACAACATGTCGTCACCGGATGGTATAAGAAGCGGCGATTGTCCCACAGGCGTTGTTTGTTGTGCTCGCGACTGCTGGACAGCGTACGCGAGCCGAGCGGTAGCGCGGGCTAGACGGTGCTGGGGACCTTGCAGGATGGTCGATAGATGAGTCTTTGGCGATGGGCCGACGTTTGCGCGGCAGTCGGGGCGCCGCTGGCGGACGGCCCGGACATCGACGGCGTAAGCATCGATTCGCGCACGCTGACCGGCGGAGAACTGTTCGTCGCTTTGCCCGGCGACCCGGGACCGCGATTTCACGTCGGTCAGCGGTCCGAACGCGACGGTCACGACTACGTGCGCGTAGCGTTCGACGCCGGCGCAGCCGGTGCCCTCGTGCAGAGGGACGCGCGGGGCGGGGACCCATGCATCCTTGTACGGGACACCATCGATGCCCTGTGGGATCTTGCCCGCGCCGCGCGCGAGAGGTTGGCTGGCCGCGTAGTCGCAGTGACCGGGAGCAGCGGCAAGACCACCGTCAAAACCTTCATCGCGCACGCCCTGGATGCTTTTTCATCGCCCGGCAGTCTGAACAACTACCTGGGCGTGCCGCTGTCTCTAGCGCGCACACCGGCGGATACCAGGTTCGCCGTGTACGAAATCGGCACGAATCATCCGGGCGAGATTGCGCCGCTGGCGCGTCTGGCAGCACCCGATGTCGCGGTTGTCCTCAACGTGCATCCGGCTCACATCGAGTATTTCGAGGACATCGGGGCGCTCGCGCGGGAAAAGCTCTCCATTGCGGATGGGTTGCGGGTCGGGGGCACGCTGGTCTGCCTCGACGCGTTGGACCTCGGCGGACTCGACCCTGGCACGCGCGTCCTCACTTTTGGTCTCGGTCACAAAGCGGACGTGCGCTTGATGAGTTCGGCCGGCGACGTTGCCGTGGTCCAGACACCGTCGGGCCGCGTCGAAGCGGCGATTCCGGGCGGGGGCGAGCACCGTGCGCTGTCGTTGACCGCCGCCGCCGCCACCGTCGTCGCGTTGGGCGGAAACCCGTCGTCCATAGGCAGTATAGGGGCCGAGGCCGTGCCGGCTGGACGAGGCAACCGTATCCGCGTTGGCGCAGTCACGCTGATCGACGACAGCTACAACGCGAATCCCGCGAGCATGGCTGCTGCGCTGCGCACGTTGAGCACCGAATCGGGAAGAACGATCGCGGTGCTGGGCGAGATGCTCGAACTCGGCGACGACAGGGAGCGCCTTCACGCAGCGATGGCGGCGGCCTGTCGAGGAATCGACAAGGTAGTTTGTGTCGGTCGCGCGATGGACGCGCTCTTTGATCGATTGCCGAGTCATCGACGGCTTGCATTTTTTCCTTCCGCTGACGACATCAACATGGATGCGATCGTCGAGGCGCTGCAACCCGGGGACATCGTGTTGCTCAAGGGATCGAACCGGGTCTTTTGGGCGCGCGACTTCGCCCGCGTGCTTGGCCGCCGAATCAAGGAACGATCCGGCGTCGCAGGGACATGTACTTGGAGGAGCTAACGGCCGCTGCCGGTCGGGGCGATGTCGTAAAGCGGCGTCACGGGTGCTGGCGATATGCGCATGCGGTAATATGGTCGATTGCGGCCGTCGCCCGGGGTCATCGTCGCGACGGCCAATCTTGCGTGGAATTCACGAATGATTGTTGACAACCAGGGGCGCAGGTTTCGCAATTTGCGGGTTAGCCTGACGGCTGCTTGCAACTACGCCTGTACCTATTGCGTGGCCGACGGTAAACGCCTCCAGCCCGCCAGCCGCGAGTTGTCTGCCGAAGCACTGGTAAAAGCCGTGCGGCTGATGATTCGGGCCGCCGACATCGAGAAGCTTCGGATCACCGGCGGCGAGCCGCTGTTGTCTTCGAAGTTCGACGAATTTCTTCCGGCGGTCATGGCCCTGCCACTGTCCGATGTCGCGATCACGACCAATGGACAGTTCCTGGTACAAAAGGAAGAAATCATCAGGAACGCCGGTCTCAAGCGCATCAATATCAGTCTGGACACCCTTGACGCTGGCCGCTTCCGCCTGATTGCCCGATCGGGGGACCTTGAAACCGTGGTGGCGGGCATCGATGCCATGATCGAGTTGGGCCTCAAGGTGAAGATCAACATGGTTCCCTTGCGAACCGCCAACGCGGATCAGATTCTGCCGATGCTCGAGTTCTGCCTCGACCGGGGTATAGAGTTGCGCTACATAGAACTCATGAATATGGGACATCTGAAATACAACCAGGCCTATCAGCGCGACTTCATCGGCATGGACGAACTGCTCACGACCATCGGGAGCCGTTTTACGTTCGCTCGGACCGATGCCCCCTATGACTCCACGTCGGTGCGTTTCAACGTGCCCGGATACGGCACTTTCGGCATCATCGCCAACGAGAGTGAACCATTTTGCAGTTCCTGCACGCGCCTTCGGCTGTCGTCGAACGGACTCCTCTATGGATGTCTGTCCAATACGAACCATCACGACATCAACGCCTTGCTGGAAGCTCCGGAGCACGAAGCCCTCGTCCGGCTGCAGGGCGCGCTGGTCAAGGCGATGGGCGATAAACAGACGGCGGCGTTCACCGGAGAAGTCACGGTGATGAAGTTCATCGGCGGTTGACGTCGGCCGTTCCACGGACGCGCCGCCGAGAACCGCTTGAGAGTCGACGACCTCCGTTGAAATCGAGCCCGCACAATTCCCGCATGCTTGCATGAACGAAGCGTTCGACACCCTGATGAAGGCGGCCGACGACAGGAAACTGCCGCCGGTCGAGCAATGGCGACCGCAGCGCGTTGGCGATATCGATATCCGCATCACGGCCGATGGCCGTTGGTTCCACGATGGGTCCGAAATCAAACGACAGCGATTGGTTGACCTGTTTGCGACAATCCTGCGTCGCGACCCCGACGGCTATTGCCTCGTCACTCCCGCAGAAAAGCTGCACATACGGGTCGACGACGCGCCCTTTGTCGCGATCGACATGGAATCCACCGGAGAAGGCCAGGAACGCCGGCTCATCCTGACCACCAACGTCGGCGATCACGTGCTCGTCGACGCGGCGCATCCCATCACCGTGCTCGACAACGAGGGCGAACCTCGGCCGTATGTGGAGGTTCGGGGCGGCTTGCGGGCTTTGATCGCCCGCAGCGTGTTCTATCGTCTGGTGGATTTGGGGGAGGTTCGGGACGGGGCACTCGAAGTTTGGAGTTCCGGGATGCGGTTCGTGCTGGGTGACGTAGACGCGTACGATCCAGGATCCGGATCCCCTTAGCCTGGGCCGGCTGTGGGGCACTTACATGTTGGGGTAGTTCGGGCCGCCCGCGCCTTCGGGAACAACCCAGTTGATATTCTGGGCGGGGTCCTTGATGTCGCAGGTCTTGCAGTGCACGCAGTTCTGGGCGTTGATCTGGAAGCGCGGCCTGCCATCCTGTTCGACTACCTCGTATACGCCCGCAGGACAATATCGCTGCGCTGGCTCGTCGTAATTGGGCAGGTTGTCGCGGATCGGGACGTCGGGATCGGCGAGTATCAAGTGGCACGGTTGGTCCTCTTCGTGGTTCGTGTTCGAGAGGAATACCGAAGATAGCTTGTCGAAGGACAACACGCCGTCGGGTTTGGGATATTCGATGGGTTTGGCAACTGCGGCGAGTCGCAGCTTGGCATGATCGGGAGTGTTTTCGTTCAACGTGAAGGGCATGCGGCCGCGGGCGATGGTCTGGTCGAACCACGCGTACGCCGCGCCGGGCAACGTTCCCAACCGATGTACGGCGGGCCCGACATTGCGGGAAGACTGAAGCTCCTCGAATAGCCAGGACGCCCGGAAGCGCAGGTCGAAATCGTCGATCTCCGCCGCCGGTATTTCCTGCGACAGGGCGTCGAACACCGCTTCGGCCGCGATCATCCCGGACTTCATGGCCGTGTGCGAGCCTTTCACCTTGAGTTGATTGAGGAACCCGGCGTCGTCGCCGATCAGCATTCCCCCGGGAAAGGTCGTCTTTGGCAAGGCTTGAATACCGCCCTTGATGACAGCGCGCGCGCCGTAGGAGACCCGGGTTCCACCATCGAGGAAACCGGCGATCAACGGGTGGTGTTTGAAACGCTGGAATTCGTCATAGGGGCTCAGGTGCGGGTTGCTGTACGACAAGTCCACGATCAACCCGACGGCGATCTGGTTATTTTCCATGTGGTAGAGGAAAGAGCCGCCCCCGGTGCCCCGAGCCGTATGGCCCAGGGGCCAACCGAGGGTGTGTATCACCTTGCCCGGGACATGCTTTGCCGGGTCCGCATCCCACAGCTCCTTCAAGCCAATCCCGTAGTGTTGCGCGCCGTTGGCGAGCCTGAACCTGGCGATCAATTCCTTGCCGAGATGGCCGTGGCAGCCTTCGGCGAAAAGGGTGTATTTCGCACGCAAGGCGTAACCGGGTGCAAAGGTCGCCTTGGGCTCGCCGGATGCGGCGACGCCCATATCGCCCGTCAATACGCCGGCGACCCGGCCTTCCTTGTAGAGGACCTGCGCGGCGGCAAAGCCCGGGAAGATGTTCACGTCCATCGCTTCCGCCTGATCGCCCAGCCACCGGCATAGGTTGCCGAGGCTGAGGGCAAACTTGCCTTCGTTGTGCAGCGCCTTTGGAATCAATGCCCTGGGTACCTTGATGTGGGTGCCGGCGTTCGGCAGGTAGTAGATCGTGTCTTCGGTGACGGGATTGTTGAGAGGTGCGCCCAGCTCTGGCCAATCAGGCAATAGCTCGTTCAATGCCGTCGGCTCGAAGATCGCGCCGGACAATATATGGGCGCCGATTTCAGATCCTTTTTCGACCAGGCAGATCGAAAGCTCGCGATCCGCCGCCCGGGCGAGTTGGGCCAGCCTGATGGCAGCCGAGAGTCCCGCAGGTCCGCCGCCGACGATCACGACGTCGAAATCCATGGATTCGTGTTGGACTTCGGCCACGTGCAGCCCCGATGCTCAAGAAACCACCGGGATTGTAGCGCACGCGCGGCGGTCCCGAAGGAAATGCGCGCGTGCGGCGGTCTGGCGCGAACGCTTGTCGCGGCGTCGGTAAAAAGGCGAAAATACGCGGCTACGGCCGACGATGCGGGGTCGGGCACCGAGCGGCGCGACACTGCGTTTGGCGGCGACGCGAAGTACCTTTCCCCGAATAAGTGGCCTTTCTGGGGCGCCCGAACGGACGGAATTGCATGAAGGTACTGGTTCCCGTAAAGCGCGTCGTCGACGCGAACGTCAAGGTGCGTATCAAGCCGGACGGTAGTGGCATCGACCTGACCAACGTCAAGATGGCCGTCAACCCGTTCTGCGAGATCGCCATTGAAGAGGCGGTGAGGCTGAGGGAGGCCGAAATTGCCACGGAAGTCATCGCGGTTTCCGTGGGCGGCACCTCTTCCCAGGAACAGCTGAGAACCTGCCTTGCGCTCGGCGCCGACCGTGCGATTCTCGTGCAAACCGAGACGGAGGCGCAGCCGCTGGCGGTCGCCAAGATTCTGAAGGCCATATGCGACCGGGAGGAGCCCGGGATCGTCATATTCGGCAAGCAAAGTATTGATAGCGACAACGGCCAGACAGGGCAAATGTTCGCCGCGCTGACGGGCCTTCCCCAGGGCACGTTCGCATCGAAGCTCTCCGTGTCGGACGGCAAGGTGGAGGTGGTTCGGGAAGTCGACGGGGGATTGCAAACCGTGCTGCTGTCCCTGCCAGCCGTGGTGACGACGGACCTGCGGCTCAACGAACCCCGCTATGCATCGCTTCCGAACATCATGAAAGCGAGGAGGAAGCCACTCGATGTCACCACCCCCGAGGAACTTGGCGTGGATGCGACACCCCGCTTCGAAGTGCTCAGCGTCGAGCCGCCGCCAGGTCGGAGCGCGGGTATCAAGGTGGAGAGCGTCGAAGACTTGGTAGATAAACTCAGAAACGAAGCAAAGGTGATCGAATGAGCGTACTGGTCGTCGCGGAGCACGACAACAGTGTGCTCCGGCCCGTCACCCTGAACGTGCTGGCGGCAGCGAGGGAGATCGGTGGTGAAATCGATGTGCTTGTCGCAGGTAGCGAATGCGCCGACGTGGCGCAGAGCGCAGCGGCAATTGCCGGCGTATCGCGCGTGCTGTGCGCGGACGCGCCCGCGTATGCACATCAATTGGCCGAAAACCTGGCTCTGCTGGTCGCCGAAGTGGGTGCCCCCTATGAGCACATACTGGCGGCGCACACCACCACGGGCAAGAACTTCCTCCCGCGAGTCGCGGCGTTGTTCGATGTGGCCATGATCTCGGACATCATAGGCGTTGATTCGCCCGACACCTTCAAGCGGCCGATATATGCCGGCAACGGCATAGCCACCGTCAAGTCCAACGACGTCAAGAAAGTGGTCTCGGTGCGCGGTACAGGTTTTGACCCGGTGCCGGGGGAGGGTGGTTCAGCTTCGGTGGAGGCGTCGGCGAGCGTCCACGATGCTGGCATTTCGGATTTCATCCGCGACGAAATCGCCAAGTCCGAGCGTCCGGAACTGACGGCGGCGCGGATCGTGATCTCTGGCGGACGCGGCATGCAAAGCGGGGACAATTTCAAGCTTCTGGAAGCCGTGGCCGACAAGCTCGGAGCGGCCGTCGGCGCATCACGGGCCGCCGTGGATGCCGGTTTCGTGCCCAATGACATGCAGGTGGGACAGACAGGAAAGATCGTCGCTCCCGATCTCTATGTCGCTGTAGGCATCTCCGGTGCGATCCAGCACCTCGCGGGCATGAAGGATTCGAAGGTCATCGTTGCCATCAACAAGGACGAAGACGCGCCCATCTTCCAAATCGCCGATTACGGACTAGTGGCGGATCTCTTTACGGCCGTCCCGGAACTCGAAGCCGCCCTGTAGCGCACCCAAGCAGGCACTAACCCGGATATTTCACCAAGCCGCTTGTTGAATAGACAAATGTCCGTTGGTTCCAATAGGTTAATCCCATATATCGAAAATCCTGCCGGATACAAACTGCGCTGGCCGCGCCCTCGCTCGGTGGGGTCGGGCCACGGGCGGAGCCGTAGGCGCCGCCTGTGGGGCACTTTTGCCCGCGTGCGTACACATGGTCGCTACACCATAAGGCGTGGCTATGCTTCCGTCTCTTTTCTTGCGAGGGGTGCCCCTCGCGCTGCTGTCTTCATGCGAGGGGTGCCCCTCGCGCTGCTGTCTTCATGCGAGGGGTGCCCCTCGCGCTGCTGTCTTCTTGCGAGGGGTACCCCCTCGCGCTCCCCGGCTGAAGGCTCCGAGCACACGCGCGCGGGCAAAATCCTGCGCGATCATCGCGGCCCTTGATGAAATATCCGGGCTAGCGCGGTGTCCGCTTGGCGGTATACCAATGCACCGGCTGCGCGCCGACATGGACCCGGTCCGCCACGTCCAGCACCATGGTGAATAGCGCCATGCGCAGCAGCACGCCGTTATCCGTCTGGCGAAAGATGGCGAGATTCGGGTTCGCATCGAGATCCTCGTCGAGTTCCCGCGCCTGTTTGCGAGAGTCCCGGGGCATGGGATGCATGATGACAGTATTGGGTTCGCAGTGTTCCGTATAGACCGCCTGGTTCAACCGGAACAGACCGCGGTATCGGCGCGCCGCTTCCAGGGAAGGGAAGCGCTCTTCTTGCGTCCGGGTAACGTAGACGATATCGACATGACGAATGCCAGCCTCCATGTCGTGAATCACGTTGACGCTGTGTTCGCGCGCACGCAACGCGTCCACAAGGTCATCCGCGAGTCCGAGGCCCGGCGGCGATACCAACTGGAACGTGATCCCGCGAAACAGGGCGAGGACTTTGCATAGCGAATGTACGGCGCGTCCGTACTTCAGATCGCCGACCAGGGCGATGCGCAACGCATCGATACCGCGCCCCTGTTCGCGCATTTCCTTGCCTATGGTGTACAGATCCAGCAGGGCCTGACTCGGATGCTCGTTGGGGCCATCGCCGCCGTTGATGACAGGCACGCGGGATGCTTCCGCAAACTCGCTGACCGAACCCGCGCGCGGGTGGCGCATGACGATGATGTCGCTGTAGCCGGACAATACCCGGGCCGTGTCATGCAGAGACTCTCCCTTGGCGAGGGATGAGGCCTTCACTTCCGTCGTTTCGCGCACCTCTCCGCCCAGCAGGTTGAACGCGCACCCGAAGGAGATTCGCGTGCGCGTGCTGGGCTCGAAGAACATGTTGGAAAGGATCGCGCCTTCCAGGACCCGCGTAATTCGCGTTCGGCGCGCGTAGGGTTCCATCTCGTCCGCGATATCGAACAGGCTTTCGATATCGCCCCGCTCGAACTGATCAACGGATAGTATGTGGTGGCCAACGAAGTCCAAGGGTCCCCCTTGGAGCGGGAATCATACTTCCTGACGCAGCGACTTTCATCCACGAGCGATGAGACCGGGCGCGAAGGCGATTGGATTTCGATCGCCAAGTTTCTTTCCGCGGGACGCGATTGATACACTTGCATGGTCGACGAGCGGGGCCGGGGAGCGCGAGGGGTGACCCCTCGCAAGCAGACAGCAGCGCGAGGGGTGACCCCTCGCAAGCAGACAGCAGCGCGAGGAACCGTTGGTCGGAAAGAACCGCCATCGAAGGCGCGGGCTGTGAGACATCGCCTTGCCGACGCGATGGAGCGCGAACAATGTCCCGATACACGCTTTCCCGCCCCGCATGCAGTGGGTTGCCCTCCAAAGGATGAACCGATGAGCGCCGATCTATGGAGAGCCATCTCCGCCGCGGGTGCCCAAAGCGAGCGCGAGGCGGCACAGGCGCGGCTCGCGGAAATCCCGTTTTCCTATGCCGAGAATCGGCGCGTGCTGGAACGCGCCATCGGCTTGGTGGAGGGGTGCCGGTCGCGCGCGGACGAGCGTTCCGTGCTCGACGTGTTCCTGGGCGAGTTCGGTCTGCGCAACGAAGAGGGCATCGCGCTGATGTGCATCAGCGAGGCCCTGCTCAGAATTCCCGACGACGACACCGCCGAGGCGCTGATCTCGGAGAAGATCGCGACAGCGAATTGGGCAGATCATGTCGGACAGTCCGACTCTGTGTTCCTCAATGCATCTGTCTGGGCATTGATGCTGACGGGCAACGTCATCGGACTCGGCACGGACATTACCGGCGATGTCCAAGGCTGGATCAACCAACTGGCGGGTCGGATTGGCGAATCCGTAGCGCGGGCGGCCATGTCTCAGGCCGTGCGCATCCTCGGTGCCGAATTCGTGCAGGGAAGGACCATCGAGGAGGCCTTGGCCAGGGAGAAGGCCCACGGCGGTTTGTCCTCGTTCGACATGCTCGGCGAGGGGGCGCGTACGTATTCGGACGCGGCGCGCTATGGCGAGTCATATTTGCACGCGATTCAAGCGATAGGGTCCGCATACCCGGATGCGACGCCTGCGGGAGCGTCCGGCGTCTCCATCAAGCTGTCGGCGCTCCATCCGCGTTTCGAACCGCTGCAGGGAAAGCGGGTGCTGGACGAACTCGGACACAGGTTGCTCGACTTGGCCCGTGAAGCCGCTATCCGGGGTCTGCACTTCACTATCGATGCGGAGGAGGCCGAGCGCCTGGAGTTGTCCCTGCTGCTGTTCGAGCGTGTGGCGCGGGCCCGCGACCTCGCGTCCTGGGACGGGCTCGGTATCGCGGTGCAGGCGTATTCGAAACGGGCCCCGGCCGTCATCGACTGGCTGGAGAGTCTCGGCAGGCCGATCATGGTGCGGCTCGTAAAGGGAGCGTATTGGGACTTCGAGATAAAGCGCGCCCAGGTCGAAGGGCTGCAGAGCTACCCTGTGTACACGCGCAAGCCTTCCACGGATCTCGCCTATGTCGCCTGTGCCGAGAGGCTGCTCCGCTGCCGGCGCCTGTTTCCGCAGTTCGCAACGCACAACGCGCACACTTTGGCGGCGGTATTGGAACTCGCGTCGAACACCAGTGCGGCGTACGAGTTCCAGCGCCTGCACGGCATGGGCGCGCTGCTCTATGACGAAGCCCGACGGCGCTTCGATGACTTGCCGCCGGTGCGCGTGTACGCGCCAGTCGGCGCCCACAAGGACCTCCTTGCCTATCTCGTGCGCCGCCTGCTGGAGAACGGCGCCAATTCCTCGTTCGTCAACCGATTCCTCGACGAAAAGGTGGCGCCGGCTGAGGTCGTCGTGGATCCAATCAGCGCGGTAGCGGGATACGGCGCCGAGTCCCATCCCGACATTCCGCTGCCGCAGGATCTCTTCGGAAAAGCGCGTCGCAATTCATCGGGCCTGGACATCGGCGACCGTCGCGAGGTCCTGGCATTGGTCGACGCGGCGAGGGAATATGATCAAATCTCCATCGCCTCGGACCGAGAAAGTGTTGGGGCCCTCGCCGCGCGAGCAGCCAGCGCTTTCCAGGCATGGGAGTCGACTCCCGCGACAGATCGACGAGCGCGGCTGGAGAAGCTCGCGAACCTGATCGAGGAAAACCGAGCCCGATTCGTTGCGATGCTCGCGCGGGAAGCGGGCAAGACGCTTCGCGATGCGGTGGCGGAGGTCCGAGAAGCCGCCGACTTCTGCCGCTACTACGGCAGCGAAGGCGAACGCCTGTTCGGCACCGGGAACTTGCTGGATGGAGCCACCGGAGAAACCAATACATTGATGCTCCATGGCCGGGGCGTATTTGCCTGCATTTCGCCGTGGAACTTTCCGCTCGCCATCTTCACCGGCCAGGTGGCGGCGGCATTGGCGGCGGGCAACACCGTCATCGCCAAGCCCGCGCCGCAGACGCCGACCATCGCCGCGGCGGCGACCGAATTGATGCGCGAAGCCGGGATCCCGGAGGCTGCGGTCTGCCTGGCCTGTGGCGGGGACGAGATCGGCGCCGAAATCGTGGCGAGCGACGCCATTGCCGGCGTTGCCTTCACCGGGTCGACTGCGGCCGCAAAAGAGATTCAGCGCGCGCTCGCCGCAAAGAACGGTCCCATCATCCCGTTCATTGCGGAAACGGGCGGTCAAAACGCCATGATCGTAGATTCGTCGGCGTTGCCCGAACAGGTGGTAGACGATGTGATCGCATCCGCTTTCCACTCCGCAGGGCAACGATGCTCGTCCCTGCGCGTACTGTACGTGCAGAAAGAAATCGCGGAGCGCCTGGTCGCAATGACCACGCAGGCCATGCAAACCCTCGTTATCGGCGACCCCGCAGACCTCCAGACCGACATCGGGCCCGTAATCGACGAAGCGGCGTTCGCACGCTTGACGGCCCACGTCGAGGCGAATCGCGAACATCTCATCTACCAATGCGAGGTTCCGCAGGGTCTGAAGGGTCGGCACATCGGCCCCGCGCTGATTGAAATCTCCTCCATCACCGATCTCGACGCCGAGCACTTCGGACCCATCCTGCACGTGGTGCGCTTTGCTGCCGCCGGCTTCGACGACGTGTTGGCGGAGATCCGGGCCGCCGGCTTTGGTCTGACCCTCGGGATCCACTCGCGCATTCACCGGCGCGCCGAAAAGATCATTGCAACGGTGAAAGCTGGCAACGCCTACGTCAACCGGGACATGATCGGGGCGGTTCCGGGCGTTCAGCCGTTCGGCGGCGAGGGACTGTCCGGAACCGGGCCGAAGGCGGGCGGACCCTACTATCTTCCGCGGTTCGCGGTGGAACGGACGGTGACCAGGAATACAGCAGCCATTGGAGGCAACGCGGAACTCTTGCGCTTGTCTTCCTAGAAGCCAAGGGTGTTTTCGTCGTACGGCGGTCAAGACGGTCCATTTGCACACCGGTCGCGTGCAACTATAGAGTTCTACCGACGGCCGGAGTGCCAAGCGTGACGAGTTCGACGCACAATACCGCCTCAGACGGGTGATCGCCGACCTGGAACGTCATCGCGGATACGGTCGAGAGGGCATCCCCCAAGGCCGCGATGTGAGCGATTTTCTGGCGTCGCGCACGGGTTTTCGGCTGCGCCCGGTTGCGGGGTTGCTGAGCCCGCGGGACTTCCTCAATGGCCTCGCGTTCCGCGTGTTCTTCTCGACCCAGTACATCCGCCACGGATCGAGGCCCTTGTATACCCCCGAACCGGATGTCTGCCACGAGTTGATCGGCCATGCACCGATGTTTGCCGATCCCGCGTTTGCGGACCTGTCCCAAGAGATCGGCTTGGCGAGTCTGGGTGCCAGCGACCGCGAGGTCGAACGCCTGGCGCGTTGCTACTGGTACTCGGTGGAATTCGGCTTGGTGCGCGAGAACCGCCAAAGGAAAGCCTACGGTGCGGGATTGCTGTCGAGCTTCGGCGAGTTGGCCCACGCTTGCGGCGCGAACTCGAGCGCGACTTTTCGAGACTGGGAACCAGCCGCGGCGGCCGACTGCCCCTATCCGGTGACTGCATACCAGCCGGTCTACTTCGTTGCCGACTCGCTTCAGGAGGCGAAAACGCGGATGCGCGCTTTTTGCCAATCCCTGCCGCAGCCTTTCTACGCCCGTTACAACGCGGCGACGGAGCGCATATGGGTGGACCGGGCGGTGCGCCGCCAACCCGACTCGCACCCTCGATAGTGATCAGATACTGACTCAGGTCTTCAAGAATCGGACCCTGCCCGCGTAGTCCCGTTTGCCGATGGGGGCACCCCTCATTCGCAGCATGTCGTAGGCGGTCGTTGTGTGGAAATAGAAGTTCGGCAACGAAAACGACAGCAGGAAATCCTCGCCCACGTAAGGCAGCCTGAAACTGCCCCCCCTGAACTCGATCCGGTTGTCCGCAAGCCCATTTATCGCGTCGCGCGAATACTGCTCGATCGCAGTGCGTGTCTCGGTGACAAGATCCTGCAGACCGCCGTAGTCGAGGTCTGACATTTCCGGCGGGCTGAAGGCTCCCGCTTCCACGCCCCGGATGGCGCCGAGGGAGTGGTGGGTCATGGCAATGACCTGATATCGAAACGGATGCATGTCCTCGATCAGTCGCATCTCGACAATGTCGTTCAGGTCGATGTCGTTGGCTTCGCAGTGGGCGCGGCCTTTCTCCAGAACCCGTTCGGCGCCGCCGAGGATCTGGAGAAAGGTGAGGGCGGTGGCATCGTAGAGTGAGATGGACATGGAGGCCTTCCTAGCGCTTTGCGCATCGCTGAAACAGGACGGAAGTATCGCACAGGGCGGTGGTCTGACCGACAACCCGTCAGGCGTCCCGGCCCGCCTTCGACGATAGCGCGCGGGCGTAGGCGCCGGTCAGTATCGCGGCACTTGCGAGCACCAGGTGGAAGATTGCCGGTATCGGTGCTGCGAACCACTTGACGTGTGCCATGGTAGTAAGCCCGAGAAGCAGCCGAGCTTCCATCGCGCCAAAGTAGATGGCCCCAAGGATGATGACCGGGCTTCCCCATCGCGAGGGGATGACACTTCGCCCGGCCGCCATGCGGGTGGACACCCATCCGATCAGCCCGAGAATCGCGATCTGGGAAGTCAACAGCACCGGGTATGGCAGGTCGCTGCCCTGCCAGCTTCCCGCCGGCGGTAGAAAGCCGACCGGCGAGATGACCTGGATGAGGTGACCGGCAACGCGGCAGAGGAAAGCAATGCCGAGAACGGCCGTGCCGATCGCGAACCAGCGATTCAAGAATCCTCCAGAGGTTTCAGTTCCTTGTGGGAGACCGTCAGCCCAAGACCGGGTGCCAGGGGCACGGCGCCCGTGTCCAGTAGCCCCCCTTCGCCGAACATGAGGGAGGGTGTGGTCAGGTCGCGTTGCAGGAGCTGAGTGCCGAACGCGCCTTCGGCGGCGACAAGATTGGATCCGGCACAGTGCATAACTGGTAGCGCGGCCCGGGTGAGGATGCTGGTTTCCCCCACCTGGCAGCCAACGATGGTGCCAATGCCCAGCCGGACCGCCTGTTTCGCGACATCGATGGATCGGAGAATCCCGCCCATTTTGGACACGCGCAGGTTGATGATCCAGCGCTCGGGGTCCGGCAGCGCTTCGAGTTGCTCGGCGCGGAGCAGGCTTTCGTCGAGTACGACGCGCATCGATGAAGCCTCGCCCACCGCGCGGAATCCTTCCAGGTCGCCGACGCCGAGCGGTTCTTCAATGGCGAATGCCTGTCCCGGCAAGCTGGTTAAATGGTGAATGCAGTCGCGGGCAGAACTCCACAGGTTGTTTGCGTCCAACCGGATGCGCGCAGCCACAGGGGCCAAGGCGAGCATCTTGCGCCGGTCGCGGGCCGGATTCCCCGACAGCTTCACCTTGAAGTCGGAAAAGCCGCGCTTGCGATAGCGGCGAAGCTGCCAGCGGTAGGCGGGGTAAGGCGCGTCGCCGAGCACCGCCGAGTATCGGAACGCGTCGCTCGGCCTCGACAGTCCGACGAGTTCTTCGACGCATTGACCCGATACTTGTCCGAAGAGGTCGAGCATCGCGGTCTCCATCGCACAGAAGGCGGCCGGATTGCGGTCGATGGCGTCGCGGTGGTCGGCAATCCACGCGCGCAGGCTTGCCACGTCGCGAACGTCGGCAACGAGCGAATCGGCATGGGAGCGAATGAAGGCCAATCCGCCCCGCACGGTTTCGCCGGTGACGTAGTGCCTTGGACATCCCTCGCCGTAGCCCACGCGGCCGTCCTCGGCGTGGGCTGCGACGATCAGGTTCTTCGCGTGATCGCGGCTCGCCGATGCATGCCGGAATACCACCTTGAACGGCACGGGGAAGGTAAATGCTGAAAACCGGCTGATTGGCATCCTCATTCACCCCGCCCGGCTGAACGACTCGAAGTCGAAGCCGCACTCTTCCGCGTACTGGAGGTGCAGGTACTTGAACTGGGCGTCACGTTGCCCCTCGGCCACCCGGCGCACCCGGAACGCTTCGCCGGTGCCGCGCTTCAGCCATACGACTCGCATCGGATTCAGGCGGTCGCTGGCGCGCTTGCCCTGGTACTCGATGTTGGCCGACCCCAGGCGCGCATCGACCAGCCCGGCGAGAGCGGGATCCGAGGCGCCATCCTCACGTGTTTCGACGTAGAGCGTGTATGCGGCGCATTCCGGGTCCGCAAGGGCGATAAAAAAGCTTGACTCGATGCCTCGGTCTTCGAGCGCCGAGCAGACAGCATCCAATACCTGCGACTCGTGAAGCTTTTCGCCGGTAATGCTGGTCACTCCCTTGCCCTTTTGCACGAACGCCAGCGTCGGCGTGTCGTGAATCCGTCCTGTGACGCGCACGATGTCGTTCATGTCGTACCGGTAGAGGCCATCGGCGGTGGTCACAATCACGTAGTAGTCCTGGTCGTCCTCCAGTTCGGCAAGGCCAATCACGTCGGTCCGGTCGCCGCTCTCCCAACGCTCACGCGGCACGAACTCGAAAACTGTCTGATCGAGTGTGGGCAGGCAGACGTTACGGCGCGGATCCACGTTGATGGTGCCGTGGACTTCGCTCGCCACGTAACCCAACTCGATGATCGCGCAGTTGGCCGGAAGGGTGGGCGCGAGGGTGCGGATGGCAACCCCGCAACTACCGCCCGTCCAGGTAACTATTCCCGAAAGGCTTGGCCAGATATCCGCGTAGGTGAGTTCGCCGGCGGCATCCAGGGCAGCGCGAAGTTGGGCGGCGCGGCGTAGTTGCGGTTTTAGCATCTCGGCTGTGTTGGACCGAACCCCGTCCGGCAGACGTCCGTCCGCCACCAGGCGCAGAACGTTGTCCGGGTTTTGGTTGACGACGTCGAGCAGACGAATCAGCGTCGAGGAGTTCGGCGTCGCGGCGCAGGTCACACGCGGTTCGGCGATACCGAATACCGCCATGGCCAGGTAGCGCTCCTCGTAGTCCTCGATGGCTGACAACTCTGCCGGCAACACATAACGGGCGCGGAGAAGCCGGGGCTGCTTCTGGTAGAGCAAGCCAGAAGCGGAACCGAACGGCGTGCCGCCGGCCATGTGGCCTTCCACGGCAGCGCCCGATACCGCGAACACCTTGCCGCCGAACAGACCCGGCCATCGCGAGTACACGTACGCGGCGAGCTGCTGATTCCTCTGGATTCCCTTCAAGCCCGCTGACGTCACCGGGATGTTCTTCGGTTCCGCCACAGTGCCGCTGGTGCGGTTGTAGTAGACAGGTCGCTCCCGTGTAAGGCGCGGTTCACCGGTGGACTCCTGCGCTTCGATGTCCTCGCGGAGATCCTCGTAGGTTTGCACCGGAACGGCGCGGCGATAGTCGTCAACATTGCGGATCGCGGTGAATTCATGGCGCTCGCCGAAGGCGGTCCGGGCGCCCGATGCAAGAATGCCGTCAAGCACTTTTCGCTGCGCTTCTACCGGCGACTTCGCTGCGGCGAGCAGCCGTGCGAAGCGGCGTCCATGCAGGGCGGACAAGCCGGTTCTGGCAAGCAGCTGGCCTATTCGCGGCGACATCAGCCCTTGTCCAGCCCCGGTACGAACGGGGTCTTCATCTGAGCGAGGAATTCTTTCGGATAGTTGCGATTGACAAGCCCCAATCGACCAACCACCCGGTCGGCCGGCAGAAAACGTGTGCCGAACAGGAGATCCCAAATGATCAGGTTGTTGCCGAAGTTGGTATCCGACTCTTCAGTGAACTCCGAGTGGTGCCAGCGGTGCAGTTCGGGTCCGCTGACGATGTAGTTCAGCGGTCCCAATCGCACGTCGCAGTTCGAATGCTGGAAGAACCCGTTGACGGCGTAAAAGACGAAGTAGGCGGCGAGGACCTCTGTGGATACGCCAAGTAACGCGAAGGGCAGGGTGTCGACCGCGAACTGGACGGCCTTCTCGATGGGATGGAAGCGGCCCACGTTCAACCAATACAGGCGATGCGGCGAGTGATGGACGGCGTGGTAGCACCACATGAATTCGAATCTGTGGAAAGCACGGTGCAGCCAGTATCGGAAGAAATCGGCAGCGACCAGCATCAGGCACGCCTGAGCGGCCACAGGCAACTCGTGGGGCCAGAGTCCTTCCACGATAAAGCCGCCAACGCGCAGTTGTTCGGCGAGGAAGATCACCAGGGTGATGGACAGGAGATAGGGCAGAGCGACCTGCACAACGAGCATGAACAGCGTGTCAGCTCCGACCTCGGGCAAGCCAGGTCGCCACTCGGCACGACACGGCAACTTCAACTCGTGCAGAGTGACGAGTGCGGCGCCGGCCAGTACGGCAATGTAGGAGGCGAGCGTTACATGCAGGCATTGCGCCGCCAGCGCGGCGAATGTGCCGAAGCCGAAGGTGAGTACTGTCGGATAGGAGGCGCCGACGATCACCTTGGCCCCGACGGTGGAACTTGCCATCTCGGTCCTTCCGAAACGCTCCACACACAAGGCGACAGAGCGTATGTCGTCTGGAGAATAGCGTAGGGCCGCACCAGCGTGCCAATGGCGCACTCAGCCCTCCAGATCCGCAGGATAACATCGAGTCTCGCTCTGAGGGTGCGTCCTTCGCGCTAGAACCTCGCTCGCACGCCGGCGGCCGCCGTGCGGTCCTTGTTCGGCCGGGCGCCGTAGGGATGGCGGCCAACAATGCCGGTCGAGCGAGTCAGATTTTCGACCCGGGCGAACAACGCGACGCGCTCGTTCAGTCGCCACGATGCGGCAACGTCGACCGTTAACGCCGAGTCGGTCTTCTCAAAGTCACCGCAGGACGCGCGCACGCAAACTTCGTCGACGTAGTGCAGGGCCAGGTTCGCTTGGGCGCGCCCGTACAGCCACCCGAGGGTGGCATGAACCTGCTGCTTCGGCAGGTACGGCAGCGGATCGCCGCGCCGCACGTCACCGAAGAAGTCGGTGTCCGCGACATCCGAATCAAACGTGGCATCCATGCGGGTGAGGGTAAGCGTGAGCGGCAACCGCAAGCCCATTCCGGTCGAAAGATCGGCGCTGAATGACGCTTCGATGCCCCGCACGGTCGCGGCATCGCCGTTGAACGCATCCCCGACCTCGCAGTCGGCACCGGACGAGGCGGTGCACTCGCCCAGCAGGTTATCGTAATCGCTCAGGAAAGCGGTCAACTCGCCGTTCCACCTTTGACGGTAAACCCGCGCGCCCGCCTCGTAGTTGAATGCTGTTTCTTCGTTGACGCCGGGCGCATTGCTCGGTGCCGTGAAGCCCTTGTGCGCGCCGATAAATAGCTCCGCGTTTTCGGTAGCATCGAAGCTCGCGCCGATGCCGGGCAGCAGCACCGAGGTGAGGTTCTCGCGCTGATCGCGCATGTTCCCTGCGGATCGCTTGGCCGGGTCCGCAGTGCGACCCGAGCGGGTTTCGAACCGCGTTCGCTTCTGTTCGATATCCTCGTAGCGCAACCCGGCCGAAACCGACCAGCGGCCGATAGTGATTCGATCATGAATGAATACCGAAAGGGCACGGGCTTCCTGTATCCGGTTGCCGGCGTTGCCGAGCAATCCCGCGTCGTCGAGCCCGAGTCTTCCGTCGCGCTGGCTATAGGTGCTATTGCGCTGCAATCGGTCCTCTTCGTCCGCGTGCAGGCGTGCACCGATGTCGATTGCGTGTTCTGTGCCGCCGAAGTCGGCATCCCACGCCAAGCCCATTTGCACGCCGCGCGAGAAGTATTCGCGGGCGTTCGAACGTATCTGGATGCTCCCCGCGGGCGTGTCGGCAGCGCCGTGCAGAATAGCCAGCAACCGGGCGCTATCGAGCCCGGACAAGGTCGCGCCCAGGTTTGCCGCCCGAATCACGTTCGACCAACTGGTGCGCGAAAACGTCTGCGCGTCCTCGCTGCCATCGAAATCGATGCCTTCGGTCTTGAACCAGTCCCGTGCATGGGTGTTGTTGTACGCGACCGCCGAAAACTCCAGGGCATTGCCAAGGGCTAATGTGTATCGGAGGATCGTTTGGTCGTGGTCGGTCTCGATCTCATCGAGCGCCGATATACCGTAGCGCCGAAACGGGTCGTCCGCGAAGTCCGGATCGGTCAGCCCCAGGTAGCTCTGATCGGAGACCTGATTTGCGAATTGCAGCTTTAGATCGAATCTATGCCGCGAGGCGGGGGGCGCGAACCGTGCTTTCAAGGTGTAGTCGGCAATTGCCAGACCGCTCTCCCCGCCGCGATCGATAGCCTGGTATCCGTGGGCCACCCACTGGTGGGTTTCGATCAGAAATCCGAATCCGCGATCAGTCGATCCGCCATAGCTCGCGTGCAACCGCCTCATCCCGTGCTGGCCAGCCTCCGCAACAATCGCGCCACCCGGTTCGGCCGGAATGGGCGTCGAAACCAGGTTCAGCGCGCCACCGATCGTATAGGGACCTTGGCTGATTGCTGCCGGGCCTTTGAGGACTTCGAAGGAGTGCATGCGGCCAGTGGTGGGAAAGTAGTAGGCGGAGGGCGCGGAGTAGGGCGCCGGAGCGATCAGCACATTGTCTTCAAGCACAGTGATGCGGCCGCTGCGTTCGCTCGCAACGCCGCGAATGCTGATGTTTGGCCGCAGCCCGTAGCCGTCTTCGATCTGAATGGAAACGCCCGGGATCTGCCCCGCCAGTCGCTGGATATCCGTGTAGCCGAATCGCTCGATGTCGTCTGGCCCCAGGACATGGGCCGCTCCGGGCATGTTCCTGACATCGTCGCGGGTGCCCACAATCGTGACCTCCTCGAGGAAGGAAGGCGCCTCCTCCGCGAGGCTCTGTGATCCGGACACGGCCGCGGCCAGCCAGATTGCGTGCATGGAGAGCCGCGATCGGCGCCGGAACGTCTGGACCAGGGGGGGCCATAAGACACGGAAAGCCCGGGTTTTGGGCCGGTTATCGACGAAGCATGTTTCGATGTCCATAAAGATTGATCGCAAGTGAAGGACAAACGTTAACGCGAATACGAATTATTCGCAATAAAAAACAACGGTTGTCGTTTTGTTATCAACTGCGGAACATAGCGAGCGACAGCGGCTCAAAGGACAGGCGATGGGCAACGACACAAGGCACAAGAACGACATGTATGGCACCGCGGCACCTCGCGCGAACGACTCTGTGAAGCCCGCCGTGCCCGCCGCCACGGTCGTGCTGCTGCGAGACGCCGACGACGGACCGCAGGTGTTGATGCTGCGCAAGAACTCGCGTATCGCCTTCGGTGGAATGTGGGTCTTTCCGGGCGGGCGCATCGACCCGGAGGACTATCCGGAGGAGGGCGACCCAAGCTCGCACGAATACAGGCATACTGGCGCGCGCAATGCTGCGGCGCGCGAAGCGCGGGAGGAGGCGGGCCTCGATCTCGATGCAAGCGACTTCGTCTGGTTCTCCCATTGGACGCCGCCCCCGGATGTGCGGGCGCGTTTTGCCACCTGGTTTTTTGCTGCTCGGGGCCGGGACCAAGCGGTCAACGTGGACGGTGGCGAGATAGAAGCCCACCGATGGATAGGTCCCGCAGATGCGTTGTCGAAGCACGCCGCTGGCGAGATCGACATGGTCGCGCCTACCTGGGTCACGTTGTATCACCTGTCGCGATATTCGTCCGTGGCATCGCTGTTGGCGAGATTCCGCGCAATCCCCGCACGCTTCTACCTGACCCGGATCGGCCAGAGCAGGGACGGCGTACGGGTGGCGATGTGGCGGGGCGATGCCGGCTATGACGATTGGAACCCCGATATCGACGGCGAACGCCATCGGCTACGGATGCCGACGGGAGGGTTCACCTTCGAACATGGCGCCATAGAGTATTAGCCCTATATATCAAGCGGTTGTCATCCAAGGGCGCTAGCATACTGGCCGACTTGCCGCACTAGCGGCAAGATCGACAGGGTGCCGGGCGGGCGGGTGGGACGAAACAGCTAGGCTTGGGCGGGGCAAAACACCGCGCACCCGCCAGGGCGACGGTTTTTGTGGCACTATCATCCGCTGACCGTTTCGTGAACTGCGAGTCAACACATGCAGGAAACGCTCGAACCCGCTAGACGCTTGCCGTTCGCATTCGCGCGGCGATTCGGCGTTGCCATTACGAATGGTCCCGGTTCCAACGGTCGCATGACCCTCGTCTGCAAGCAGATGCCTACGTTGACGACCTTGGCCGAGGTCCGGCGGTTTGCCGGGAGCGGCTTCGACCTGCGCACGGTTTCCAACGGCGAATTTGAACGTCTCCTCGGGGATGTCTACGCCAGGGACGCTTCAGAGGCGAAGCAGATGGTGGAAGATATGGGCGACGACATGGATTTGGCCCGTCTGGCTGAATCCGTGCCGGAGGTCAGCGACCTGCTGGAGCAGGAGGACGACGCCCCGATCATCCGCCTTATCAACGCGCTTCTGGCGGAGGCGATCCGGGAAGATGCGTCGGATGTGCATATCGAAACATTCGAGAAGGACCTCAGCGTGCGCTTCCGCGTCGACGGCGTCATGCGCGAAGTCGTGCGGCCGAAACGCGCGCTGGCGCCGCTCCTGGTATCGCGTATCAAGGTAATGGCGAAACTCGATATCGCCGAGAAACGCATTCCCCAGGATGGCAGGATTCCACTGCGCATCGGCGGCCGCGAAGTAGATGTCCGCGTCTCGACACTGCCTTCGGCCAACGGAGAGCGGGTCGTCTTGCGCATCCTGGACAAACAGGCGGGACGGCTTACCCTGCCAAACCTCGGCATGCGCCGGGACGTGCTCGAGTTGCTGCGCGAAGTGGTCCATCGTCCACACGGCATCTTTCTCGTTACCGGCCCGACCGGCTCTGGCAAGACAACCACCCTGTACGCGTCGTTGACCGAACTCAGCACGCGGACCATGAATATCCTTACGATAGAGGATCCGATCGAATACAACCTGACCGGAATAGGCCAGACGCAGGTCAACCAAAGGGCGGACATGACCTTCGCCAGAGGTTTGCGGGCGATTCTTCGCCAAGATCCCGATGTCGTCATGGTCGGGGAAATTCGCGACCTGGAAACGGCGGAGATCGCGATCCAGGCGAGCCTCACGGGCCACTTGGTGATGTCGACGCTGCACACCAATACCGCGGTCGGAGCGGTGGTCCGACTGGTGGACCAGGGCGTCGAGCCGTTTCTCGTGGCTTCAAGCCTTGCCGGCGTACTCGCGCAGAGACTGGTTCGGGTGTTGTGCAACCAATGCAAGGAGCCTGTCGCGCCGAGCGCGGTCGATCGGCACTTCCTGGAAGCCGACGACTGCACGACCATCTATCGCGCCCGAGGCTGCGAAGCCTGCGGACATAGCGGCTACCGAGGGCGAACCGGCATCTACGAACTCATCGTTGGCGACGACACCATGCGCGAACTGATCCACGATCGCGCGTCCGAGCAGACACTGTTTCGCCACGCCCGCGAGCGGTTCCCCAGTATTCGCGAGGATGGCCGCGCGAAAGTGCGGCAGGGAACGACGACAGTGGAAGAGGTCATGAAGGCTACTTTGGACGACAGCGGGACGTAGCGAGCACTGACCATGGCTGCGTTCGAGTACGTTGCCCTCGATTCGAGGGGGCGCAGGAAGAAGGGGGTTCGGGAAGGCGACAGCCGCCGGCAGGTGCGCCAGGCGCTGCGCGACGCCGGGCTTACGCCGCTCTCCGTCGACATGGCGGAAGAACGCGCCGGCGAACTTCGCTGGGTGTTTCCGCGCGGGATGTCGGCGCTCGACCAGGCCCTTTTCACGCGCCAGATGGCAACGATGATTTCCGCCGGACTGCCTATCGAAGAAGCGCTCGATGCGGTCGGCGGACAGATCGAGAAACGCCACGCCCGGGCCATGATCATGACCGTCCGCGGAAGGGTGCGGGAAGGCCATGCGTTCGCTGCCGCGCTCGGCGAGTTTCCGTCCGCATTTTCCGATATGTACCGGTCTACCGTCGCCGCGGGCGAGCACTCTGGCCATCTCGACGCGGTGCTGGACAACCTGGCGGACTATACCGAGGCGAGTTTCGAGGCGCGCAGGAACGTCGAGATGGCGCTGTTCTATCCCGTGGTCCTGCTGGTCTTCGCCATGTTGATCGTCGGCGCTCTACTGATATACATCGTGCCCGAGATCGTGCAGGTGTTCGAAGATACGGGGGAGGAGCTGCCCCTGTTGACGCAGATCATGATCGGCCTGAGCGAATTCTTGCGAAGCAGCCTGTGGATGCTTGCCATAGGCGTCGTCGCGGTCTGGTACGGTCTCCGCCGCCTGTTGGCGCAACCGGAAATCCGTCTGCAATGGGATCGTCGGAAGCTCGCCTTGCCCTTGCTCGGCAGGATTGTTCGAGGTGGGAACGCCAGCCGCTACGCCAACACGCTTTCCATCCTGACATCGAGCGGCGTCCCCTTGGTCGAGGCCATGCGCATCGCCGGGGAAGTCGTCTCCAACCAGTGGCTGAAACGGGGCTTAGGCGATGCCGTTCGCCAGGTGAGCGAAGGGTCCAGCCTGCGCACGGCGCTAGAGTCCTGTGGCCACTTCCCGCCGATGTTCCTGCACATGGTCGCAAGTGGCGAGGCGAGCGGAGAACTGGACACGATGCTGCGCAAGGTGGCGCGGTTTCAGCAGAGCGAAATAGAACGCCTGACGACTGCCCTGGTGCGGGTGTTCGAGCCGACGATGATGGTTATCATGGGACTTGTTGTCGTCATGATCGTCTTGGCTATCTTGTTGCCGATTCTCAATCTCCATGAACTTGTGGCCTAGCTCCATGAAGCGGCGAGCGGACAACGGCTTTACGCTCATCGAGATCATGGTGGTGGTGGTCATCATCGCCATTATCGCCGCACTGTTCGTACCCAACGTCGTGGGCCGCAGCGACCAGGCGCGCCGCACCGCCGTGGTGAATGACCTTCGCGGCGTCGGCACATCGCTGGATCTGTATCGCCTCGACAACGCGCGTTATCCGTCCACGGACCAGGGGCTCGAAGCCTTGGTGCGCAAGCCGAACGGGCTGCCGGAGCCCATGAACTACAGCCCGGGGGGTTACGCCCGAAAAGTTCCGACCGACCCTTGGCAAAACCCCTATGTCTACATCAATGCGGGTGAAACATTTGAACTGTACTCGCTCGGTGCCGACGGGCAGGAAGGCGGCGAAGGGGCCGCCGCCGACATCTACTATCGCGACCTTTGACTACCCCGCGACGGCAAGGAATGCGCCTAGCCGGCAGGGGCTCCCGTAAAGCTCTGGGAGATCTCTCCTTTGCGGGCGCAGCACGTCACTAGCAAATATCGCGGCACTTGGCGCAGTGTCCGGGATAGCGCGGGGTTCACGTTCATCGAGATGGTCGTCGTAATGGCGATCATCGGCATACTCGCCAGCGTCCTCGTTCTGCATTCGATCGGCGCCGACAAGGACCGCAACCTGGAGACGGAGGCCGAACGGCTCGCCGCGTTGATTGAACTCGCGCGCGTAGAGGCGTTGACCCGCAACGAATCCTGGGGATTGTTCGTTGATCGGACGCGGTACGAATTCAAGGTCTACGACGAGTTGAATAGCACTTGGCGGGCGGCTGGGAAAAGAACATTTCGAATGCGCACCGCGCCGCCGGATGTAACTTTCTCGCTGCAGGTTGAGGGGTTGTCCCAGTTGGATGATTCGCCTGATCGACTCGTCGAGGGGCTCGAACCGTCAAAGTCCGACGATAAGAACACGGATTTGCCCCAGGTGCTGATCCTGGCGAGCGGAGAGCAGACGCCGTTCCTCATCGGCATCGGGGCGGGCGCACGCGCCTCCTGGTCGGTGGAATCCGATGGAATCACCCGCACACGGGCGTCTCCCGCGGCTCGATCGGACGACCGGACTTGAGCATCGGGCGCGGCTTCACACTTATTGAACTGATGGTCGCATTGGCGGTTGTGGCTATCGTCGCCACAACCGTGCTCGTGCGCGGCGGCGAAACGGCTCAGCAAACCTATTCGCTCGAGCGGCGCGCTCTTGCCCGGTGGGCCTTGGAAAACGAAGTCGAGCGGGCGCGCCTGCGGCAGATGGTGAATCGCGGGACGTTACCCGCCGGGACCAAACGCCGACGCGTCAATCTCGGATCCCGGGAGTGGCTGATCGTGGAGAACATCTTCGCGACGTCGCATCCGTCGCTGTCAAGGATCGAATATTCGGTGTTCTCCCTGGAAGATGGGCGTGAAGTGGGGCCGGTCGATACTCTGACAACATTCCTCGGGCAATACTGAGATGCGCTGTTTCGGATTTACCTTGATCGAGATGCTGGTCGCTCTCGCGGTATTCGCCGTTATCGGCCTCATGTCGAACCAGCTATTGATGCAAATCATTGACCTGCAAGAACTCACCGAGGCGCGAGGCGAGCGGCTGGTCGAAACTCAGCGCGCGATCGAAATCGTGCGGCGCGACATTCAGCAAATTGCGCATCGAGGTGTGCGCGACGAACTGGGCGATTCGCGCCCCGGCTTTGAAATCAACCGATTCGGGCTGCTGCAATTCACCCGGCGCGGCTGGGCGAATCCCTTGGGGCATGCCCGCTCGGAGTTGCAAAGGGTCGCGTATGCGACGCTCGACGGCGCGTTGTTTCGGCTGTATT